>NZ_CP192463.1:0-4800000 GCF_050626985.1 Roseateles noduli | reverse complement strand
CGATGACGCTTCAGCCCTGCGCGCCTACCGGGACAGGATGGCAAGGCCGGGTGCGCCGATTTATGACTTCGATCTCAAGTGGTTCATTCGTTGATTGAAAGAAGGGGAGCAGGAAAACATGCCGTCGAGCAATTCGCATTACAACGACCCCGGAGTTAGTTCCGGGAATTCCAGGGATTGGGGAGACGCTTCCCAAGATGTTCGTGACTTTGTCGCTGCTGAAATCATTGCCCAGGGCAAGGAGGCGGGTCTCAGCAATGAAGACATCAGCAATCTCCTCGCCATTGCCGACAAGGAGTCGGGCTTCAACCCGGATGCCGCCAATGTCGGATCGTCCGCCTCAGGGGTTTTCCAGATCATCGATGGCTCCGCTGCGGATGCGGGCAGTCGACTCAGCGGCAGCAGCCAGATAAATGGCTACAAGATTGATGTGCCTTACAGCCGATTCGATGCCGCGTCGAACATTGCGACAGGTATTGCAATTTATCTGGATGACAAGAGGAAAGCCGGGAATTCAACGGATATCGGCGCCATCTACAAATTCTTCAACCCCAAGGCGACCGCGAAAGATATCGCCACGTTGAGAGGATTCAAGGCATCGTTCCAAAGCACGGTGCAGAACATCAAGATGATTGGTGGCGGAGAACCGTTGCCGACCTTCCCTGACGGATACAAGGAGATCACCATTGAGGTGCCTTCCCATACGGCCAGTTGGACCATTGGCGCTCCTCAAACCGCATTGACGCCTCAGGCTCCGCAGGGGTCCTACACGGTTGGTCAAGAAATCGACTCTCCCGACGTGGAGAACCCGGACGGCAGGGATCCCGACGGTGGTCAAAGCGGCGATCCGGGTGGCGACCCCGGTGGTGATCCAGGCGGCGACCCCGGTGGTGATCCAGGCGGTGATCCCGGTGGCGACCCGGGTGACACGGAAGGATTCAGCATGTTCGCGATGGCCTCCTCTGCCGTGCATTCGAACCGCAGCGCGGAGGCTGTACAGGCCGCGCCTGTTCCGATCGTGCGTCGGGGGAGATCCGCCCAACCGGAGCCTGCAGAGTTCCTCCATCCGTCGGAGCCAACACACTTTGCCGATGCATCGGCCCTGATCCATGCGATGAGCGCGGTCCATCCGGCCGTTTCGGCGACGGAGCGGCCGCAGGCCCCCCGCTTCCACGAGAGCGTCCACATCGTCAGTCGCAGTCTTTGACGGCGGCTCGATCGGAGAGGGCCTGAGGGCCCTTTTTTTCATGAACTTCGAGTTGCCACGCTCAAGCTTCGTGCCGTTCCCGGTCACGCGCATCGCCGCGCCGCGCCTGCTATGGACGAACCCGTCGATTGTTCAGGAGTGGGTACAGCCGACCACTTTCTGGTGTGTGCCCCATCCGGGCGACGATCCTTCCGCCTTCGGTGCCGAGCAGCGTCCGATGTTCGCCGACAGGTACGGGGGCAAAGGGGTCGGGGCCAACGGCGGAAGCGGGAGATCCGCCGTGGACGCGTCGCTTCAGGTCAAAGGGGTGGGAAGGACGCCGCTTGTCGGGCAGAGCTCCGATCCGGAGTACTCACATGGCGGCATGACGCTGTCGGAGGCCGTCCGTGAAGCCATCTGGAGCGAAATCTACGCCGGGACCACGCCCTTCGGGAGCGTGAAGAGTCTGGCGATCGTGGCGACAGGGACCAAGACCTACCTGGAGTCCGATCGTCGCTCGAAGTCCGCCACCCGAGTGCTGCTGCTGCGAGAGCGCGCCATCAGGCCCGCGCACTTCATGCGCGCCCCGAATTTCTCGCCCGAGCCAGAGCCCGGGCTGCATCAAGCACGCGCCGACGTCGTGAGGACGCGGGACAGCGTTCGTGCGCTCGTGGAGTGTGTGGACAAGCTGCGGCTCGAGTCCTGCACTGCGACGACGCTGATGGACGTCCTCCTGGATGCCGTCCTCCGATTCGCGGCGCAGATCGCCGCGACCCGGGCGAAAAGGATCCCGCATGGATCGCTCAACTGTTCCAACATCGCCATGGACGGCCGGCTGATCGACTTCGGGACGGCGACCAGCCTGTCGGACTTCGGACCTGCGATGACATCGGTCGGAAAGTTCCCGTTTTGGCGCGAAGACCTCGCCCTGCTGCCGTCGATCCGCAATCTCGTGTTCTCCTTTGGCCGATACGCTGGCGGGAAGATGGGGCGAGAAGTTGTTCATGGGGAGCAACATCTCGTCGAGACGTTCTCTCGGGCGCTCGAAGACCGGACGGCCGTCGAGATGGTCAAGCTGACAGGGTTGACTGAGCGCCAGGCAAGTGCGATCCCGCTGTCTTGCAGAGCGCAATTCGCTGCGGTGGCCGAAGGGATCACTGCCCTGCGTGGCGGCGCGCCATTCCTGCTCGAAGAAATGCCGACCAGCATGGGTGGGGCCGCGCACTTGCCGACCGTGCTCGCTTTGCTTGCCTGCTCAAGTTCCCATCAGGCCGCAGCCGGAAGTCTCGCCGCGCTGGGGCTCTCCCCCGGACAGACGAGCAGCCTCGTCGACAGCTATGCGCGACTTCGGCCAGCGGACCCCTCTGCTCAGGGGTCTTCTGCCTTCCATCCCTGGGACCAGGCGGAACCGGTCAGCCGCTCCTGGCGGGCTCTCAATGCGCTTCGCCTCAGCTTGCCGCATCGGCGCCTGCATCGACTCCAGTTGGCACGTGACATCACTGCGGACCTTCAGCAGGGGGGGACCGACTGGCAGCGCTTCATAGACGATCGAGCCACTGCTGGCGTCCGGTCGCTGGCCGATACACAGAGTGTCGACGCGCAGGTCCTGGCCGACGCCATCGCGTCGATCAGGCAGGCGGGGTCGGAGGGCGGGGCGGCATCCACAGGTCCCGCCGCTTGGCGGGCGACCGTGCAGGTGGCCCGGGAGTGGCTGGAAAAGGGCCGGCTTCCCGCTGGGTTCCCATCTTGAGGCCCTACTTCTCGGTCTTCGCGCCCGTCGATCCGGCGACACAAGGCGTGTCGACGGCGCTCGGCGGCATCGCTGCGATCGAGTTGTGCACCGGCAATCCGAACGGACTGACGCCGGCGCGTCTTCGCGAAGTGGTCCTTCCGGCGATTCACCAGCGCCGGGTCCGTTGGGTTCTTGACGACGCGTCTCGGCCGGTCGCTTTCGCGGTGTGGGCAATGCTGGCCGACGATGTCGATGCCTCCTTCCAGCATCTCTACGGAAATCGTCTGCACGTCAGCCAGTGGAACGAGGGGCGGTGCCTCTGGATCCTGCTTGCCGGAGCCCTGCCCGGCTCTGCCATGGCGCTCTTCCTGAATCTTCGTCGAAGCCTCTTCCGGGAAGCCGGCGGAGTGAACTACTTTCAGCGGCCGCGGGGCGCCCTCCCGAGCCAGACGCAGCGAACCTCCGGCATCCGGTCCACCCACTTCATCGATCCGCGACGGATCGAGGATCTGGGACACATCCTGACGCTGCAGGCGCTGTCCCCCGTACATCGCGACAGGTCACTGGGCGAATGCATTGGGGACGTGACCGTTACCCGTGCCACAAGGCGCCTGAAGGTGTTCTTCGGTGTCGAGGGGCGCCCGGCTGGTTACGTGATCTGGCAGCAGCGACCGGCGAAGACCGGGAGGGGTGGGCCCGTGGTGCGGATCCTCGAGGTCGTCGCGCCGTTCGGCCACTTGAGGCATCTGCTGCGGCGTCTTCTCGAGACCGAGTTCCAGGGCTGCGCGACAGTCATCTACACGAGAGAGAACAGGCGCCATGTCCGTCGATTCCGTCACCCGAGCCCCCCTTCGCAAGATGCATAGCGCGCCGTCATGCCTCCGCCTGATTGCGGATTTTCATCATCGAGCACTTGATGCGGCGAAGTTGCTTCACGAGTTCGGCACGGAAGACTGGTCCGCGGACACGCTGGTTCTTGCGGCGCGGTCGTCGGGGTTCATCGCCAGGCTGATCCGCCAGACACCGAGCCGGCTCGCCCGAACGCCGCTGCCGGCCATCGCCATCGATGACGGCGGACGATGCTTCGTGCTGGCGAAGGTCTACGAGGAAGGCGGCGTCGCCAAGGTGCTGCTGCAGGATCCGGAGAGTCCCCGCGAATCGTGGACGTGGAGGCGCTGACAGCGTCGTGGTCCGGTCGACTGGTCTTGCTGCAGTCCTCGGAGTCGCTGGTGGGAAGTCTCGCGCGCTTCGACATCAGCTGGTTCATTCCCGCCCTCGTGAAGTACCGCCGGATCTTTGCGGAGGTGCTCGCCATCTCGATGGCGCTTCAGTTGATCGGCTTCGCGACGCCCATGGCGTTTCAGGTCGTGACTGACAAGGTCATCGTGAACCACGCCGTCCAGACACTCGACGTCGTCGGTGTGGCACTGGCGGTCTCCATCCTTTTTGAAGTGATCCTGACGTTCCTGCGCACGGTGGCTTTCAACCACGCCACCAGCAAGATGGACGTGGAACTCGGCTCCCAACTCTTCCGGCACCTGCTCAGTCTTCCCATTTCCTACTTCCACTCGCGGCGGGTGGGCGATTCGGTCGCAAGGGTCAGGGAGCTGGAGAACCTGCGTGCCTTTCTGACCGGCAATGCGATCACGCTGATCCTGGATCTTCTGTTTTCGACGGTCTTCATCGCGATGATGCTCTGGTACAGCCCGGCCCTGGCTGTCATTCCGTTGGCCTCCATCCCGCTTTACGCATTGATCTCGGCGGCCCTCACGCCGGAAATCCGGCGACGGCTGAACGACAAGTTCACGAAGGGGGCGGCCTCCCAGTCCTTCCTGGTCGAATCGATGACCGGCATCGACACCGTCAAGTCGCTGGCGGTCGAGCCGAGGTGGAAGGAGCAATGGGACCGGAAACTGGCGGCCTACGTGAGCGCCAGCCTGCGGGTGACCGGTATGTCTGCCGCGGCATCGGGCGCGGTGACGGCAGTCGGCAAGATCTCCGGCGCTCTGGTGCTGTGGTTTGGCGCATCGCAGGTCATGCAAGGGGCGATGACCGTCGGTGAGCTGATCGCCTTCAACATGTTCGCTGGGCAGGTCGCCTCGCCGATCCTGCGGATGGCTCAGCTCTGGAATGATTTCCAGCAAGCCTCCGTCTCCATCGAACGGCTGGGCGACATCCTGAACACGCCGGTCGAAGGCGCGGTGGGAAAGCCGCAGACGCCGCCGCTTCGGGGCGCCTTGCGCCTCGACAACGTCCGCTTCCGATATCGCCCGGACGGACCGGAGATCCTGCGCGGGATCTCCATGTCCATCGCCCCAGGCAGCATCGTGGGGATCGTCGGGCGGTCGGGATCGGGCAAGAGCACGATCGCCAAGGTCCTCCAGAGGCTCTACCTCCCCGAGAGCGGAAGGATCTCCGTCGACAACATCGACGTGACGCAGATCGAACTCTCGACCTATCGGAACCAGGTCGGGACGGTGCTGCAGGAGAGCTTCCTGTTCACCGGGACGATCAGGGACAACCTGAGCGTGAGAAAGCCGAACGCGTCCTTCGAGGAGATCGTCGAGGTCTGCCGCCTCGCCGGCGCCCACGACTTCATCAGCGAGTTGCCGGAAGGCTATGACACGTCGGTCGGCGAGAACGGCACCGGACTGTCCGGAGGGCAGAAGCAGCGGATCGGCATTGCCCGGGCCCTCCTGGGCGACCCGCGAATCCTGATCTTCGACGAGGCCACCAGTGCATTGGACTTCGAGTCTGAACGCGCCATCCAGGAGAACCTGAGAGACATCGCCCGTGGCCGCACGGTGATCATGATTGCGCATCGTCTGTCGACGGTGAGGGACGCGCACCAGATCGTCGTGATGGATCGCGGCCTGATTGCCGAGCACGGCAATCACGACGTGCTGATGCGCCAGCCGGACGGCATCTACGCCGCGCTTTGGAACGCGCAGGCGCCTAGGCGAGGGAGTCTCCCTCTTCCAGGGGACGCCGCCTTGGAGTCGCAATGATCCCAGGACCAGCATCACCGGTCTTCCTGCTGTGGTCCCGGTATTGGGCGGTATTGAGGCAGGCCTGGTCGAGTCGGAAAGCGAACCGATCGCCGGGATATACCGCACAGGAGGCGGAGTTTCTCCCTGCTGCGCTGGCGGTCCAGGAGCGGCCGGTTTCCGGGACGTCGCGCTACACCGCCTATGTCTTGCTGCTGCTGCTGTCCGTCGCGATCGGGTGGGCAGCACTCTCGCGCGTCGACATCGTGATCCAGGCGACAGGGAAAGTCGTTCCTGCTTCCCGGACACGAACGATCTCCGCCACCGAAACGGCATCCGTGCTGGCGATCGATGTGAGGGAAGGGCAGGTCGTCAAGGCGGGCGACACATTGCTGGAGCTCGATAGCATCTCTGCCGACGCGGACCGCAAGAGATCGGAAGTGGATCTCAGGATGGCGATTCTTGACGGACGGCGGGCGGCGGCTTTGCTCAGAGGCCTCGGATCGATGACTGCCCCCCGGTTCGGCCCTTGCGACGGATCCTGGGAGTGTCAGCAGATGTCGCGCAGCCTGGATGCCCAGTGGGCGGAGTTCACGACGCGGCTGAACCAGGTGGACGTGCAACTAGAGCACGACCTGCTCAATCTGGCGACTGCGCGTCGGCGGGCCGACGACTACGAGGCGCTGCTGGTGCATCGCGATATCGCTGAGCACGCCTGGCTGGACAAGAAGCAAGCCGTGGAGGATCTGGTCGCCCAGGTGAAAGCGCTTCGGCTGCAGCGAGCGGAGGTCGTCGGCCAGATCAGGCGCGAGGCGTTGTCGGCGCTGCTCGAGGCAGAGAAAGCGAACAAGGCTCGCACGGTCGACGTGGAGCGCGCGTCCTCCAAGGGCCGCCAGTCCATCCTGACCAGCCCGGTGGATGGGGTTGTCCAGCAGCTCAACGTCCATACGATCGGCGCCGCAGTGGCCGCCACCCAGCCGCTGCTCCTGATCGTTCCCCGGGACGACAAGCTCGAGATCGAGGCCACCGTGGACGCCAAGGACGTCGGCTTCCTGCGTACCTCTCTCGGCGCGGAGGTCAAGGTCGACGCCTTCGACTACACGCGCTACGGAACGGTCCCGGCCGAAGTGACGAACGTCTCGGCCGACGCCATCCAGGACGAGAAGAAGGGCCCCCAGTTCGCCATCAATCTCAAGCTTGCGCGGGACCAGATCGTCGTGGACGGCAAGCCCGCCCCGCTAACTCCGGGGATGGGGGTCCGCGTCAATATCAGGTCGGGATCCCGCACGGTGCTGCAATACCTGCTGTCCCCCGTGCTGAGCCATGCGCAGGAGTCCTTGAATGAGCGTTAGCCGGAAGCTGAGCGGGTGGATCGCCGCGAATCTGGCGCTTCTCGCCGGTGTGGCGGGGGCGACTCCACTGTCCGAAGGCCCAACGGATGTGCGCCCGGGCGACGCGTTCTGCAAGGAACAAGGGCCCCTGCCCACGCATCCCCTGACATTGGACGAAGTTACCGCGCTCGCGATCTGTCACAGCGCGTCGATTTCCGCCGCCCAGGCGCAGGTGCGCCACCAATCCGCACAAGTCCGGGTTGCCCGCGCGCCCGCTTATCCCCAGGTGAGCGCGAGCACGTCGAGGGTGGCTGATCGGACGAGTTTCTCTGGCGCGGAACCCGGCACCCGCCTGAGAAGCACGTCCTTCACCGCCGGCGCATCATGGCGCGCTTACGACTTCGGCGCGAGGAGCTATGCGGTGGCCGCAGAGGAGCATGCTCGGCTGGCCTCCCTGGCGGGCGCGGATGATGTGAGGGACGCGGTTGTCCAGGACACGACGGCGGCCTTCTTCGACCGTCAGCGTATGGAGGCGCTGGCGCTCTTGAAGGAAGAAGAGGTCGCGCTGGCTCAAGACGCCCTGGATGGCGTCAATCGCAAAGTCGTGTCCGGGGTCGGCAGCGAGTTCGAGCGACTCCAGGCGCTCACCTTTCTCGGCAGGATGATGCTGGAACGGCGCCTGGCGACGGCCAACGTCGAGAAGGCCCGGTCGACCCTGGCTTCGCTGCTGGAGCAGTCGGCCCCGTTCGCCATCTCGGACCAGCCCCTGGACGCGCTCGAGCCCGACTTGGCCTTCGGCGAAGGGGTGCAGGATGCCCTGATCGAGGGCAACGCCGCCGTGCAGGCTGCGCGCGCTCAGCTTGAGGCGGCAAGGCAACGGGTGAGGCAGGCGCGGGCCGAATCGAAGCCGACCGTCGATACGAGCATCGACTACTACCGCAATGGTCGGCCGGCGGTGGGACTCTCGTCGGTCAGGGCGAGCGAACGAGTTGCTTCGATTTCGCTGACCATTCCGCTGTTTGATGGATTCAGGGGAAGCGCCTTGATCGATCAGGCGGCCGCACTGGTGGATCAACGCCAGGCGGAACTGGCGCAGGCGCGAAGCCGCGTAGCGCTCGATACGCGGCACATGGTGGATGACATCCTTTCGGCGACCGATGCGCTCTCGATCTCAAGCTCGACGGTCAAGTCCGCAGAAGACGCTTACGCCTCGGCGCGGAGACGTTTCCAGCACGGCGTGGCCGACCTGTCCGAATTGATCGCCGCTCAGACGGGTCTGGTCAGTGCCCGAGAGGCGCGGGTGGACGCTCGCACCAGTCTTTCTCTCGCGGTGGCGCGCATCCGGTCCGCCAGGAAGTGATCTCCGCAAGTCCGGCGACCTTGCCCAATCCTCCGAACCCCCATCCTCCTGACGTTTTCCGGCAGTGTCTCCAACGAGACTTGCTCATAACCTTGCCCAGGCAGTCAATCGTTTCCAAGAAGCCCTCCGGCAAAGGGACAGGTATTGCCTGAGGCACTGGAAGCGTTTTCATGTACCGCGTACATTCCGCCGCACGCTGCGGTGCAACAGATGCCGTGGGCGTTTTCGGGAGTGATGCATGGCTGGACCTTCTTTCAATCGCAACGCCGTCGCCGGTGCCTTCGTGGCGCTGCTGCTGACCGCCTGTGGACAACAGGATCAACAACAACAGCATGGCGGCCCTCCGCCCGTGACGGTCGCCCCGGCGATCTCGCGCGAAGTCCAGGACTTCGATGAATTCACCGCGCGCCTGGAAGCGCCCGACACCGTCGAGATCCGCGCCCGTGTCGCCGGAACACTCGACAAGGTCCACTTCCGCGAGGGCCAGGTCGTCAAGAAGGGCGACCCGCTCTTCACCATCGACCCGCGGCCGTTCCAGGCCGAGCTCGCCCGCGCCGAGGCGCAGGCCGCCGCCGCCCGCACCGCCGCCGATCTGAGCAAGTCCGACCTGGGCCGCGCCGAGAAGCTCGTCGCCATCCAGGGCGTCAGCCAGCAGGAGATCGACCAGCTCAAGGCCGCCGTCCGCAACAACGAGGCCAACATCCGCGCCGCCGAGGCCGCCGTGACGCAGGCCAGGCTGAATGTGGAGTTCACGCAGGTCCGCGCCCCGGTCACCGGCCGCAGCTCGCGCGCCAACGTCACGCCCGGCAACCTCGTCAACATCGGCGAGCCGGTGCTGACCACCGTCGTCTCCAGCGACAAGGTCTACGCCTACTTCGACGCCAGCGAGGCGACCTTCCTGAAGTACGCCGCGGCCGCCCGCGCCGGCGGCGCCAAGCGCGAGCAGGCCAACAGGATCCGTCTCGGCCTGGCCAACGAGCAGGGCTACCCGCACGAGGGCCGCATGGACTTCGTCGACAACCGCCTGAATCCGGCCACCGCCACCATCCGCGGCCGCGCCGTGTTCGACAACAAGGACGGGCTCTTCACCCCGGGCCTGTTCGCGCGCGTCAGGCTGGAAGGTTCCGGCTCCTACACCGCCACGCTGATCCCCGACCGCGCCATCGGCACCGACCAGGCCAACAAGGTCGTGATGGTGGTCGGCGCCAACAACATCGTGGCGCCGCGTCCGGTCGTGGCCGGCGCCCTGTTTGACGGCTACCGCGTGGTGCAGGGCGTCAAGCCCGGCGAGCTCGTGATCATCGACGGCCTCCAGCATGTGATGCCCGGCGCGCCGGTCACGCCGCAGCAGGCCAAGCTCGACGACAAGGGACGCCCCGTCGCCGCGCCGCAAGGCGCCGCTCCCGCCGCTCCTGCCGCGTCGTCGAAGTAACCCGACGCGAGGCCGTCCATGGATATCTCACGCTTCTTCATCGAGCGGCCGCGCTTTGCGTCGGTCCTCTCGATCTTCATCTTCCTGGTGGGCCTGCTGGCGATCTTCCGGCTGCCCATCTCCGAGTACCCCGAGGTCGCGCCGCCGCAGGTCGTCGTGCGCGCCCAGTTCCCCGGCGCCAACCCGCGCGTGATCTCCGAGACGGTGGCCACGCCGCTCGAGGAACAGATCAACGGGCTGGAAAACGTCCTGTACTTCGACAGCCAGGCCACCGCCGACGGCGGCATGACGCTGACGGTCACCTTCAAGATCGGCACCAACCCGGAAGCCGCGGAAACGGCGGTCCAGAACCGCATCAACCGCGCGCTGCCGCGCCTGCCCGACATCGTCCGGCAGATCGGCGTGACGACCGAGAAGTCCAGTCCCAACCTGACCATGGTCGTCCACATGGTCAGCCCGGACAACAGCCGCGACGCGCTGTACCTGCGCAACTACGCGCAGCTGCAGGTCCGCGACGAGCTGCTGCGCGTGCAGGGCATGGGCTCGGTGCAGGTCTTCGGCTCCGGCGACTACGCGATGCGCGTCTGGCTGGACCCGGCCAAGCTGGCCGGTCGCGGCCTGACCGCGTCCGACGTCACCAACGCCATCCGTGAGCAGAACACGCAGGTGGCGGCCGGTGTCGTCGGCGCGCCGCCCGCGCCCAAGGGCACCGACTTCCAGCTGCAGATCAACACGCAGGGCCGCCTCGTCACCGAGGAAGAGTTCGCCGACGTCATCATCCGCACCGACACCGCCACCGGCGGCCTGGTGCGCGTGCGCGACGTGGGCCGTGTCGAGATGGGCCCCGGCACCTACGCGCTGCGCAGCCTGCTGAACAACAAGGAAGCGGTCGGCATCGGCATCTTCCAGGCCCCGCAGTCCAACGCGCTGAACATCTCCAAGGATGTGCGCGCGACGATGGAGCGCCTGAAGACCAGCTTCCCGGCCGGCGTCAGCTACGACATCGTCTACGACCCGACGCGCTTCGTCGCCACGTCCATCGAGAAGGTCATCCACACCCTGATCGAGGCCGTGCTGCTGGTCGTGCTGGTGGTGATCATCTTCCTGCAGACCTGGCGCGCGTCGATCATCCCGCTGCTGGCCGTGCCGGTGTCCATCGTGGGCACGTTCGCGGTGCTGCTGCTGCTGGGCTACTCGATCAACACGCTGACGCTGTTCGGGCTGGTGCTCGCCATCGGCATCGTGGTCGACGATGCGATCGTGGTCGTCGAGAACGTCGAGCGCAACCTCGAGGACGGCCTCACGCCGCATGCCGCGACGATCAAGGCGATGCAGGAGGTCTCCGGGCCCATCATCGCGATCGCGCTGGTGCTGTGCGCGGTGTTCATCCCGCTGACCTTCGTGCCGGGCCTGTCGGGCCAGTTCTATCGCCAGTTCGCGGTCACGATCGCGATCTCGACGGTGATCTCGGCCTTCAACTCGCTGACCCTGTCGCCCGCCATGGCGGCCTTGCTGCTGCGTCCGCACGACGCGCCCAAGGACCCGATCATGAAGGTGATGGACAAGCTGTTCGGCCGGTTCTTCCACTGGTTCAACTGCTTCTTCCAGCGCCGCAGCGAAGGCTACAGCCGCGGCGTCACCGGCATCCTGAAGCGCAAGGGCGGCGCGCTGGTCGTCTACGCGATCCTGCTGGGCCTGACCGCGCTGCTGTTCACGCGCATCCCGTCGGGCTTCGTGCCGGCGCCGGACAAGCAGTACCTGATCGGCATCGCGCAGCTGCCGGCCGGCGCCACGCTGGACCGCACCGAAGAGGTCATCCGGCGCATGAGCGACATCGCGCTGAAGGTGCCCGGCATCCGTGACTCGATCGCCTTCCCGGGCCTGTCGATCGCCGGCTTCTCGGCCGCGCCCAACGAAGGCATCGTGTTCTTCGGCCTGGACGAATTCGAGAACCGGACCTCCGCCGACAAGTCCAAGGACGCGATCCTGGGCAAGGTCAACGGCGCGATCCAGCAGATCCAGGGCGCGCGCATGTTCGTCGTGCCGCCGCCGGCGGTGGACGGCCTGGGCAACGCGGGCGGCTTCAAGGTGCAGGTGCAGGACCGCTCCGGCCTCGGCGAGCAGGCGCTCTACGGCGCCGTCTGGGGCACGCTGGGTCCGATCTACGGCGACCCGAAGAGCGGCATCGGCACGCCGTACTCGACCTACGACATCAACGTGCCGCAGCTCTTCGCCCACGTCGACCGGGTCAAGGCCAAGCAGATGGGCGTGAAGCTGCAGGACATCTACGACACGCTGCAGATCAACCTCGGCTCGCTGTACGTCAACGACTTCAGCCGCTTCGGCAAGACGTATCAGGTCATCGTGCAGGCGGACGCGCCCTTCCGTTCCAACGCCGGCAGCATCACCGACCTGAAGACGCGCAACGAGAAGAACGAGATGGTGCCGCTGGGCGCGCTGATGAACGTCGATCCGACCTTCGGACCGACGCGCGTGACGCGCTACAACGGCTTCCCGAGCGCGGACATCAACGGCGCGGCCAAGCCCGGTTTCTCCAGCGGCCAGGCCGAGGCGGAGATCGAGCAGCGCCTGAAGAACCTGCCGCGCGGCATGACCTACGAGTGGACGGAGCTGACCTACCAGGACCGGCTGACGCGCGACATCAAGGTCGGCGGCTTCTCGATCCCGACGCTGGGCGCGGTGCTGGCGATCTCGGTGCTGCTGGTGGTGCTGGTCCTCGCGGCCCAGTATGAAAGCTGGTCGCTGCCGCTGGCCATCATCCTGATCGTGCCGATGTGCATCCTGTCCGCGCTCTTCGGCGTGTGGCTGTCGCACTTCCCACCGTTCGCGCAGGCCGGGGATCTCAACATCTTCTCGCAGGTGGCGCTGGTGGTGCTGGTCGGCCTGGCGTGCAAGAACGCGATCCTGATCGTCGAGTTCGCCAAGGAACTCGAGGAGCGCGGCGAAGCGCTGCACGACGCGATCATCCACGCCTGCCGCATGCGGCTGCGTCCGATCCTGATGACCTCGATCGCGTTCTGCGCGGGCGTGATCCCGCTGATCCTGGGCTCCGGCGCGGGCAGCGAGATGCGCCGCGCGATGGGCATCGCGGTGTTCTCCGGCATGGTCGGCGTGACGCTGTTCGGCATCTTCCTGACGCCGGTCTTCTACGCGCTGCTGCGCAAGAGCACCGAGAAGAAGCGCGCCCATGCGGTCGAGCTGCGTCATCAGATCGATGCCGCCGCCCATCCGTTCCACCCGGGCGTCGACGACGCCGACCCGCCCAAGGGCGGCACGCCTTCGCCGAAGGGGGGCGCATGATGTTCTTCCGAGTCTCTCTGATGGCCGCCGCGGCGGCCGCAACGGTGGCGCTCACGGGCTGCTCGACAGCCCCGGCGCCGAAGAAGCCTGAAGTGCCGCTGGCGAATGGCTTCGCCAACGCGCCGCAAGGCGACGGCGCCACGCTGGCGCAGGCGCCGGTGGGCCGCTTCTGGCAGGGCTTCAACGACAGCGGGCTGGACTCGCTGGTGAACCGTGCGCTGCAGGCCAACACGGACCTGCGCATCGCCTCGGCCAACCTGCGCGAAGCGCGGGCGCTGTCGCGCTTCGCTGATGCGCAGCTGTTCCCGACCGTCGACCTGACGGCCGGGGCCGGCCGCGCCCGTGCGCCGGACTATCAAGGCAATCCGCAGAGCAGCAACGCGTTCTCCGTCGGCTTCGACGTGCGCTGGGAGGCGGACCTGTTCGGTCGCCTGTCCGACGAGCGACGAGCCACTGCGGCCGAGCTGCTGGCCGGCGAGGCCGGCCTGCGTTCGGCGCAGGTCAGCGTCGCGGCGGAAGTGGCGCGCAACTACTTCGAGCTGCGCGGTCTGCAGGAGCAACTGCGCGTCGCCCAGCAATCGCTGGAGACGCAGCAGGGCGCGCTGAAGCTGGTGGCCGGTCGCCAGGAAGCGGGCCGCGGCAACGGCTTCGACACCGAGCGCGCCCGCGCGCTGGTGCAAAGCACAGCGGCCACGATTCCCGCACTGGAAATGGCGCTGGCGCGCACGCGCTACCGCCTCGCCGTGCTGACGGGCCAACCGCCGACGGCGCTCGACGTGGAGCTGTCCGATGTCAAGCCCTTGCCGGGCCTGAAGACGATCGCGCTGGACCGCATCGGCACGCCCGAGGACCTGCTGCGTCGTCGCCCGGACGTCCGTGCTGCTGAAGCGCAGGCGGCCGCGGCTGCGGCGCGTGTCGGCGTGGCGCGTTCGTCGATGTTCCCGCGCATCACGCTGGGCGGCACGATCGGCCAGAACGCCTCGCGCATCGGCGACCTGGGCGATGGTCCGGCCTACGCCTACAACCTCGGCGCGCAGCTGGTGTGGAACCTGATCGACTTCGGTCGCATCCGCGCACAGATCGCAGCGGCGGACGCGCGCAACGAGGCGGCCTTCATCAGCTACGAGCGCACCGTGCTCGCCGCGCTGGAGGAGACTGAAGGCGCGCTGGTGACCTACAACCGCAGCCAGCAACAGGCGCAGGCGCTGTTCGACGCGGCGGTGTCGGCGGAACGTGCCGCCAACATCGCGCGCGAACGCTTCAAGGTCGGCATCAGCGATTTCCTGGCGGTGCTCGACGCCGAGCGCGAGCTGCTGACGGCGCGCAACCAGCTGGCGCAATCGCAGACGGCGGCCGCGACCTCGCTGGTCGGTGTCTACAAGGCCCTGGCGGGCGGCATCGATGCCGAGGCCCCCGCGCCGACCGCGATGCGCTAAGGGCACGCCTCGCTGCCTCGGATCGAGGCGGCCGAAGTCCCCTTTTCGGAAGTCAAGGAGGGAATTCGGCTGCCGCGAGGCAGACGAAGGAGGGACATGGAGAAAAGGGGACTTCGGCCGGCTCGATCAGCGCGCCGCCGGTGGCAGTCTTCTCATCGCAGTACGCTGCTCTCCGACGCTTCCTTGAGCAGACGATCGCGATCGGCGGACAGGAGAAATCCTTCCGTCGATGCCTTTTCTGCCGCCGCTTTCACTGCGCCGACGTAGCCCGCGTGATCGCGATACCGCTCTTCCAGCGACAAACGCGGGTCACCGTTGGCTTCACGCTCCGCGCGGGTTCGTGCGAACGGCACATAGCCACCGGCGTAGTTGCAGACCTGCCCGGCATGGATGCCGTTGGCGGTGATGTTCCAGCCGAGGTAGGTCCCCAGAGGGGCCATCGTCAGCACGGTGGGCACGCCGCCGACCTCGTTGCCATCGGCGTCCACGCGGGGCACCTTCGCCGGCAGCACGCGTTTGATTTTCGGCGGGATCTGGTCCGGCACGCCTGAGGCTTCGACGCGATCGAAGCCAGGCCCCCAGTCGTAATCGAAGACGGGGAAGACGAAGTTCTCCGGCAGGAACACGCGCTCAGGAATGCCCGGCACGCCACGCGGGAAGCCCATCGCCGCGCGCGTCGGATCGACGAGCTCGCCGCGTGCCAGCGTCGGATAGCGACTGGGTGGCGGCGACCTGCCCTTGAGCACCCAATCGCGCATCGCCGCGCTCAACACGTTGCGCAGCTCGCGATGCGGCACCGGATTGGGCGCCAGCGTCGCCTGCCCGAAGTGGTTGCCCGGACAGCTGAATGACGTGCCCTCCGCCTCGTGACGGAAGCCGCCGCCCCCGCCGCCATGCGGGCTGCCGGCGACGTAATAGCGGCGCACGTCCGGCGCGAGCGGGATGTCGGTATCCGCCGACGATCCCACCCATTCCAGCGACAGCTTCAACGCGTAGACCTCGGCGGCGCCGAAGTGCTCGAACACCTTCGGGCAGGTCCTGCTCGCGGTACAGCGGGTCAGCAATCCCTTCGCGGGCAGACCCCGCGCCTTGTCGGCCCAGTCGACCCACCATTGCGGCCCTTCGCTGCCCATCTGGAAGAGCTCCAGCACACCGTCCGGCTGCGCCCAGCGCGCGTTCGCCGCGACGCGCCGGCCCGCGATGATGGCCCAGGCGCCGTCGTGGACCTGGCGGCCGGCCTCGTCCTGGTTCAGGCCCATGAACAGGAACTGCCGAACCATGTTCCCCGATTGCGAGACACCCCGGATCGCGCTGCCGCGCACCTGGCCGGCGATCGGGTTGGGCGTGCCGGCGTCATCCGCCTTCGCGTGGCGGAAGAACGCGCCCACATCGCGGAACGCCGCCATCCCGACGCCCAGCACGTAGGCGTTGCCGGCCGTGTAGACGAGCTGGTAGACCTTGTCCGCTTCGAACCCATTGCGCAGACAGACGTGGATCGGCAGGTTGGCCGGCGCGCGCGCCGGATCGATGTCGATCGGCGTGCCTGGGAAAGCTTGTCCGCGATCGCAGCGGGCGAAGGCCCAGTCCTTCGGGTCGACCGTGCCGGCCGTCGTGATGCGGCCGTCGACGGTCTCCTTCGTGTGGACCGTCAGCGTGGCGCCCGTCGTGTCCAGCGAGACCGGCAGGTAGGGCATCGGGTTGCCCTGCACCATCAACGGCTGCGAGTCCGGCCCGCTGCGGTTGACGATGCGCGCCATCACGCTGCCGGTCACCGGCTTGCCGTCGATGCGCGCGATCGGAACGCGGACGTAGTGGCTGCGGGCCGCCTCAGGCCGGAAGCGTGGCACGCCGGTGTTGCCCGCGTTGTCGGCCTGCCAGCCGCTGCGCAGGCCGATGTCCCCAGCGGCAAGTTCCCCGGACTGCAGCCGGACTTCGCCACCGCGATTGGGCACGTCGTGCCACAGGAAGCCGCTCGAAGACTTGCGACCGACGGGCCGGGTGATCACCCAGTTCGTCTCGTAGCGCACGAGGCCGTCGGCATCGGCGCCCAGCTTCAGATCGGTGATCACCGCGTTGTGCGGATCGGCCGGATCGAGCTCGCCGAACGCGCGTCCGCGGATCTGCTCGTAGCCGCGCTGCTCGCCGATCAGCGGCGACACCTCGTCGACGACGATGCGCGTCACGCGCGCCTGCGCCGCGCCGACGGCGAGCAGGGCCATCGTCACCAGCGTCGTTGCCCGGAGGTCTCGTCGCGTGCGGCGATCCCGCATCACTGGCCCTTGAACAAGCCCTGGAACTGCCGCGATACCGGCAGCTTCTCCACGCAGCCCTTCAGCGAGAGCTGCATCGTGTTCTCGTCGACGCGCGTCGCGCTGGTGATGAAGCGGCTGTTGACCAGCACCGAGCGGTGGACCTGCCAGAACACGCCCGGGTCGAGGTCGCTCAGCAGTTCCTTGAGCGCGGTGCGGATCCAGGCCTCGCCGTCGCGATGCACGACGCGGGTGTAGCGGCTGTCGCTCTGGAAGAACAGGATGTCGTCGGGGGCGATCAGCTGGATCTCGCGACCCTGGCTGGCCTGGATGGGGCGCATCGAGGGCCGCTGCGCGGGCAGCAGCTGGCGCAGCAGTTCCAGCGTGGCCGCCGGCATCTCCGCCGAGGTCGCGCGTCTGTCCTCGCCGTCGTCCGATCTGTCGTCATCGGTGGCAGCGCCGTTCGAGGCCTGCCGCTGTCGCAGTCGCTGGAGGCATTGCTCGAGCCGCGCATCCTCGACCGGCTTCAACACGTAGTCGACCGCGCCCGCTTCGAAGGCCGACAGCGCGTGGTCACCATAGGCCGTGACGAACACGACCTGCGGCGGCTCCGCCAGCTGCGACAGGCGCTGTCCGACCTCCAGGCCGGACATGCCCGGCATGCGGATGTCCAGGAAGCAGAGGTGCGGCTCATGTTCGAGGCAGTCGTCCCAGGCGTCGCAGCCGTTGACGCTCGCCGCCACGATCTCGATCTCCGGCGCCAGCCGGGCCAGCGCGGCGCGCAGCTGCTCGCGCGGGCCTTCCTCGTCGTCCGCGATCAGGGTGCGGATCTTTGTCGTCATGCGTGTTCTCTCCCCGATGTGACCGATGAGGTCTTCGATGTGTCCTTCGGCCTATACCGGCGGCGGCCGCCGATCCTGCGACCGTCAGGCGGTCGGCACCTCGACCCACGCGAGGCATCCGGGCGCTTCCGCCGAACCCGACTCCAGGCCCAGCGCGGCGCGGGTACCGAACTGGGCGCGGAGCCGCTCCCGCGTGTTGGCGAGCCCCAGACCCTCGCAGGCACCCGGTGTCAGGCCCTGGCCGCCATCCTGCACCTCCAGGCGCAGGTGCCCGTCCGCCGCCTTCACCCGCACGGCGATGTGCCCGCCGCGCAGGCTGGGCTCGATGCCGTGCGTGATCGCGTTCTCCGCCAGCGTCAGCAGCGTGCCCGGCGGCAGGCTTGCGCGGGCGATCGCGGCCCGCGCCGTCTCGTCCGTGTCCAGCGACCAGCTCAATCGCTGCCCCAGCCGCGCCTGCATGATGTCCAGGTAGCTGCGCACGATCTGGAGCTCCTGCTCCAGCGGCAGCCGGTCCTGCTCGAACATCGGCAGCGTCGCCCGCAGATACCGCGTCAGCGAGCGCAGCATCGGCCCGGCGCGGTCGTCGCGGGTGTCGACCCAGTGTTGCAGCGACGCGAGCGTGTTGAAGAGGAAATGCGGCTGGATCTGCGCCGTCGCCAGCCGCTGCGCCATCGCGATGCGCTCGTCCTGCGCGTCGAGCTCCGCCAGCCGCGCGCCCAGCTGCTGCGTCCGGTACAGCGTCAGGAACCACCACGACGAGACCGTCAGCGTCATCCCGCCGGCCACGAAGGGCAGCAGGTCGCGGGCTTCCTCGCGGAAGCCCGCCTTCACCATGCCCAGCGTGAACAGCACCATCAGCACGCTCAGCGCGAGCGTCGCGCCGTTGAAGCGGGTGCGGGTCGGCTGGCGCCACAACCAGCGCGCGACGGCCAGTCCCACCGACGCCATCGCCAGGCCGCCGATCAGGATCACATGCGCCAGCTCGCGCGGCAGCATCGTGTAGAAGACCAGCCCGAGCACCAGCACGTTGCTCATCACGTAGCTGTCGATGGCGGTGGACCACCGCTTCAGGCCGGAGCGCTCGATCTCCGCCTCGCTGAACGCGCGCCGCGGGCCCGGGAACAACCACTGGGTCCAGTCGACCTGGACGGTGCCGGCGTCGGCCGATGAGGCCGTTGCCGTGGCGGTCGGTGCCGCGGTGCCAGCCGCCACGGGCGGCTTGGCGTCAGGGACCGCGTCGGCGGGAGCGCTGGGCGAAGTCATGGGGCGAGTCTAGGCGAGGGGTCCGGCAAGCGCCTCCGGATGCGGCGAATGGCGGTCGGCGGCGACGGTTGGCCGACTGCGACGACCGAGCGAACGCCGTGGCGGCTGGTGCCCCGTTCCGCTCAATCGCCTCCTCACGCTCGGCATTCGCTTCACGGGGCACCGGCCGCCACGGCTAGCAGAGCGGCTCGCCGCCGACGAAGACCTTCAGCGTGCCGGGCTCGATGGGGAGCCAGGCCTCGCCGCGCGTGAGCGGCTCGGTGGCGACGATCGCGATGCGGTCGTCCTCGGTGGTCTTGGCGGCCAGGTCGACGCTCACATCCTCGTCCTGCAGCGTGACGTGGCCGAACGGCGGCCGGCGCAGCAGGTAATGCAGCTTCGTCGAGCCGTGCGCCCACAGCGCCTGGCCGTTGGACAGCAGCATGTTGAAGGTGCCGTGGCCGTTGAGACGCGGCAGCAGCTCGCGCAGCGTGTGGTTCAACTCCTCGATCGCCGGCATGTCGGCGTGCGCCTTGGCCAGTTCCTGCATCAGCCAGCAGAAGGCCTGCTCGCTGTCCGTCTGCCCGACCGGCTTGAACGCCGCGTGCAGCCGGGGCGTGAAGCCCTTCAGGTCGCCGTTGTGCGCGAACACCCAGTAGCGGCCCCACAGCTCGCGCACGAACGGGTGCGTGTTCTCCAGCGACACGACGCCCTGCGTCGCCTTGCGGATGTGCGCGATGACGACGTCGCTGCGGATCGGGTAGGTCTTCACCAGCTCCGCCAGCGGCGAGACCCGCGCGCTGTGGTGGTCGACGAAGTGCCGCAGCCCGCGGCCCTCGAAGAACGCGATGCCGAAGCCGTCCTTGTGCTCGTGCGCCCGCGTCGCCAACCCGGCGAAGCTGAACATCACATCGGTCGGTCGGCGGGCGTTCATGCCCATCAGCTGGCACATCGCGGTCTCTCCAGGCTCAGGTCGCGGCGCTCATCCTAGGCGACTTGCCGAACCTCATTCCAGGAACAGCCGCGTGAGCCCCTTCAGGCTCACCAGGTTGCCGGGATTGCTGGTCTCGTTGAGCACGCCGCTCATCCGCTTCAGCAGGCGCGGGCTCTTCTGCGCGCGCCAGATCAGCAGGTCGGCCAGCCAGGGGAAGCGGTTGACGCGGTTGCCGCGCTCATAAAGGTCGTACTTCGGCTGCAGCGCTCGCAGGCCTTGCTCGTATTGCTCGCGGACCTGGGCGTCGGCGGCGGCCGCCGTTCCGGCCCGGTGCGCCAGGATGGCCTCCGCGGCCAGCAGGCCGGTCTCCATCGCCTTGCCGATGCCCTCGCCGGTGAACGAGTAGGTCGAGCCCGCCGCCTCGCCCGTCACCAGCAGGCCGGGCCGCGTCCAGCGCGCGCCGTTGAGCGTGCAGCGCAGCGGCGCGCCCTTGAGTTCGCCGATCAGTTCGCCCTCGGCCATCAGCCGCTTCGCGGGGGGGTAGTGCTCGACGAAGGCATCGAAGATGGCGCGCAGGTTCACGTCCTTCTTCTGCCCCTTGCCGGCCATGTCCTTGTGGCTGTCGGTCACGCCGACGCCGATGTTGAAGCTGCCGTCCGGCGCCGGGAAGATCCAGCCGTAACCCGGCTGCACCGGCTTGCACCAGACCACCTCCAGCGCCTTGATCTCGCCGACCATCGAGGGCGCGCGCACGTAGCCGCGCAGCGCGACGCCGCTGGGGGTGTGGCGTTCGCACATGCCGGCGGCCGTGAGGGCCTTGGGCACGGCGCCGGTGGCCAGGATCACCCAGTCGGCGGTGATCTCGTGGGGCTGGCCGTCGATGGTGAACCGCGCGCCGCGCACGCGGCCCTGATCGTCTTCCAGCGCCGCCTCGAAGCGGGCCGGCGCCAGGAACCGCGCGCCGGCCTCCTGCGCGCCGAGGTTCAGGATCTCGTCGAGCTGCTTGCGCGGCAGCACCGCGAGGTGACCCGGCACGTCGATCCGGCCGCCGCGCGGTCCGATGCAACCCACGTGCGCCGAGCGCTGCGCCCTGGCCATCACACGGTCCAGCAGGCCCAGTCGGTCGAGCGCCTTGTGCGCGTCCGGGATCAGCCCGTCGCCGCAGACCTTGTCGCGACCCAGCGGCTGCTGGTCGGCGAACACCACGTCCACGCCCGCCCTGGCCAGCCAGCGCGCCGCCGCGCTGCCGGCGGGGCCGGCGCCGATGATGAGGATCTGGCAATGGGACGGAGCGCGCGGCGTTTCAGACATGGATGAAGGAAGGAACGCGGTCGAAGTGACGCGGAAATGAAAAAGAGCCCCGAAGGGCCCTTGGATTGTGCTCGGATTTCTGAGGATCAGAAGTCGTACGAGCCACGGACGTAGAAGGTGCGGCCCGATGCGTCGGTGAAACGCGGGTCGTAGCCAGCCTGGAACACGGCCTGCTGGTACGACAGCGGGGGATCGCGGTCGAACAGGTTGCGCACGCCAGCGGTCAGCGACAGGCTCTTGATCGGCCTGTACGCGCCGTACAGGTCGAACGTCGTGTACGACGCGACGCGGTTGGCGGCGCCTTCGTCCGTCGACGGATCATCCGCGTAGCCAGTCTTGTGGTGCGCCGTCAGGCCGACGGTGTACTTGTTGGCGTAGCTCCACACCGCGCTGACCGTGTGCTGCCAGCGGAAGACCGGACCCGCGCCGGCATAGACCGACACGTTCTGGTTCCAAGGACCGTTCTGGTATTCCTGGAACTCGTACTTGGTGACGTAGGTGCTGTTCAGGCCGAACGTGACGTTGCCGTAGGCGGTGCGCAGGCGGTAGTTGCCGTTCAGGTCGAAACCATTGGTGTTGGTGCCACCCAGGTTCTGCTGACGCACGTCGATGTAGCCGCAATCCGCGCCGGGGCAGGCGGTGCCGTCGGTGGACAGCTGGCCGGCCGGGTTGCGGTGGAAGTACTGACCGAACTGGCCGTAGTTCGCAGGGTCGTACAGCGAGGCATCACCGATCACGCCGATCAGGTTCTTCAGGCGCAGCCACCAGAAGTCGATACCGAAGCTGGCATCGGCGATCGGGGCGAACTGGAAGCCCAGGGTCGCGCTCTTGCTCTTTTCAGGCTTGAGCTCGGTGTTGCCGCCGTTCAGGACCTGGAACTGCGTCTTGCAGAGCAGCGGGCTGCCGGCGCCGGTGGGGCACAGCTGCGGGTCGCTGACGGTGCTCGAGTTCGTGTAGGTCTGCGCGGCGTTCAGCTCATACAGCGACGGGGCACGGAAGCCGGTCGAGTACGAACCACGCACCAGCACTTCCTTCGTCGGCTGATAACGGAAGCTGAACTTGGGGTTGGTCGTGTTGCCGAAGTCGTTGTACTTGTCGTAGCGGACGGCGGCGGTCAGGTCCAAGTCCTTGAGCACCGGAACGTTCAGCTCGCCGTAGAAGGCGTAGACCTTGCGGTCACCACGGCTGTTCGTGTTCGGGTCGACGCCGGTGGAGGCGACGACGATCTCGGCGTAGTCGGTGTTGGCGACCTGCGAGAACTTCTCCTTGCGGAACTCGGTGCCCAGCGCGATGGCTGCGGCGCGGCCGGCGCCGAACCAGTCGCCGACTTCGCGGCTGGCGTGGGCGTCGACGTTCCAGGTCTCACCCTTGCCGGTCATCAGCGTGCCCGCGGCCGCAGCGCTTTCGGCCAGGGCTTGGCCGGCTGCGGTCTGCGATCCGAACGGGTTGATGATGCCGTCGGCGACACCCTTCGTGATCACGTTGCCGTCGGCGTAGCCGTGCGTCAGCTTCTCGGTGACCTTGTTGACGTTGTAGCTCGCGCCGGCCGAGTAGTCCCAGCCCTGCACGGTGCCGTCGGCGGTCAGCAGGAAGCGCTGCTGCGTGTTGACGTTCTCGTCACGGCGCGGGCCGTTGACGGTGTCGCGCCAACGCACCACGATGTCCTGGCCGCCCAGGGCCGGGTTGTTCGGGTAGTTGGGATTGGTCGCACTCATCGACAGCGCGCCGTATGGCACCGGAGCGATCTGGGTGCGGACTTCGCTGCGGGTCACGAAGTATTCAGCGCCGATCTGGTGATCGTTGTTGATCTTCAGGGTGCCCTTGATCATGCCCGAAGCGCGTTCGCTCTCGGGGATGTAGTCCACGTACGGCGAGGTCGTGATGTAGCACGACGTGTTGTCGCCAGAAGGCAGCAGGTTGTTGCCCGAGCAAGCCGGACCGGCCGGGTTGTACACCGTGACGGTGTCGGCGGCGGTCTTGGGCGGGACGTAGTAGTTGGCCGGGAACGTGCTGGCCGACAGACCCCCTGGGTAACGGCGGTTGAAGTCGCGCTGGTTGCCGTTGATCGAATCCTGCTTCTGCAGGTCGACGAAACCGAAGACATTGAAGCCTTCCTTGTCCAGGTCGCCGTAGCCGAAGCCGGCGTTGGCGTTGCGGGTCTTGCCGCCGGCGTGCTGCGGCGAGTCGAAGCCCAGGCTCACCGAGCCGCCGGTGTAGTCCTTGCGGGTGATGAAGTTGATCACGCCGCCGATCGCGTCCGTGCCGTACAGCGACGAGGCGCCGTCACGCAGCACCTCGATACGCTCGATGGCGGCGATCGGGATCATGTTCAGGTCGGGCGCGGAACCGTCGAACGCGTTGTTGGCGATGCGGCGGCCGTTCAGCAGCACCAGCGTCTTGTTGGCGCCGATGCCGCGCAGGTCGGCGAAGGACGCGCCGCCCGTCGAGGAACCGACGGCCTGGCTGGTGCCCAGGCTGCTCTGGCTCGCGGTCAGCGTGCTCAGGATCTGCTCGACCGTCGTGAGACCCTGGTCACGGATGTCGCTCATCTTCAGCGTGGTCACGGGGACCGACGACTCGGCGTCCAACCGCTTGATCGCCGAGCCCGTCACCACGACGCGTTCCAGCTGCGTCTGGTCCTGTTGACTCTGTGCCAGCGCCGGGAAGGACGCGGCCGCGAAGGTGGCGGCGACTGCCAGGCTCACCGCGTTCAGCTTGTACATATGCACCTCTAGGGAGAGCGCCCGCCCTCCTCGTGGGTGCGGCGAGCCGGAATTGAAACGGCCCCGCATCGCGAGGCCTGACAAAAGTGTGCTGACGAATTGCCAGAGGTCATAGGTGCCTGTTCGTAAAGCGCGCGAATTGGGGACCGTGCGCGCCGAAACGGCCCGTTTTCGCGGGTTTCTCCTTACCGTTTGGTGACGGTTCGGTCGTGCCTGCGCCACAGTTTCGGAATTTACGAATGCTTAACTCGCATGGAAATGTCGGATTTCAAACGGCGGGGTTTTGAGCGGTTTTCGCACGTATCGTTGATTTATCGTTTGTGTGACGTTAAGGAGTCGAGAATATTCGTCGGTGCGAAGCAACGTCGAATTTATCGATTCGATGTGATGAATATGGAAAATAGCCGTCAATCCAATGGGTTATGGATATCGGACGGAGTATGGAAACAATACTTAACCTGCGTGAATCGACCTTAAGCCCTTGCGATGGATTCCGTCCCGTGGCAGCCGAAAAAAAAGGACTCCCGGAGGAGTCCTTGTCGTGAGGCATCCGATGCCCCGCCGTGGTGCGGCGGGACGTCGTGATCGCGATCAGAAGTCGTAGCTGGCCTTGACCTGGACGGTCCGGCCCATCGGGCTGTAGTAGCGGTAGTCGAAGCCGAGCATGTGGCCGCCGTTGGCGCGCAGCGACAGGGGAGGTTCCTTGTCGAACACGTTCTTGATGCCCAGGGCGACCGTCAGCTGCTTGTTCCAGGTGTAGGCGGTCTGCCAGTCCAGCGTGGCGTACGGCTTGACCTTCAGGCGGACGTTGTGTTCGTTCGTCTGCGGATTCGGGTCGTCACGGTCGACCACCCAGGTCGGGAAGTCCTTGTAGCCCGACTGGAAGTTGATGTTGGCCGTGTGCGCCCAGTTGCCAGTCTGCAGCGTGTTGGTCCACTGGCCCTTCCAGCGGAAGGTCACTGTGCCCAGCGAGGCGTGGTTCTCGGCGACGTCGGAGAAGTACTCGCCGTTGGCCAACAGCTGTACCTTGCGATCCAGCATATAGGTGGCCCGCACGTTCGACGTCAGGCGGCCGAACGGCGTGTTCACGCGGCCAGTCACGTCGAAGTCGATGCCAGAGCTATACGACTTGCCCAGGTTGGTCGTGCTGGCGTTGTAGGCCAGGAACTTTTCGCCGGTGACCGGGTCCGTGTAGACCAGCCAAAGGTTGGAGTACTTCTGCGGATCGCCGAAGGCCTCATTCTCGTCAACCGAGCCGAAGGTCTTGTCGATACCGACCCACCACCAGTCGGCGCCGAAGGAGAACGACGACGTCGGCTCGATCCGGAAGCCCAGCGTGGCCTGCTTCGACTCTTCCGGCTTGACGGACTTCACGCCGCCGGTGAACACGTTGTATTGCTTCTCGCCGGGTTGGCATGTGGCGCCCAGGCTGGCGGCCATCGCGGCCATGCCGGGGCTGCACTCGTACGGCGTCGCCGTGACGCCGAATTCCTGCAGCGGACGGTACAGCTGGCGCAGCGTGGGGGCGCGGAAGCCGGTGCCGACCGAGCCGCGGAACAGCAGTTCAGGCATCGGCGTGAACTTGAAAGAGAGCTTGCCGTTGGTCGCGCTGTCAACGTTGCGGTAGTTGTCGTAACGCACGCCGCCGGTGATTTCCAGGTTCTTCACCACGGGGACGACAAGTTCCGCGAACGCGCCCATCGTGTCGCGCTTGGCGTCGTAGGGGATCACGACGGTGCTGTCGCCGAAGCGTTGGTCATCGCCGTTCACGCCGCCTTCGCCGCGGGCGACCTTGCCCGGGTTGTCCTCGACCTTGTCCTGCTGGAAAGAGGCGCCCAGCGCCAGGTAGGCACCGCCGGACGCGGTCTTGAAGATCTCGCGCGAGGCGCGGAAGTCGACGTTGGCCATCGTGCTGGTCTCCACGCCGTAGGCGCCGGAGATCATGATCTGCGACACCGCGTCCTTGGCCGCCTGCGATTGCTGTCCAGGCAGCACGAAGGGGTTGTAGACGCCGCTGCGCAGCAGCGTGCCGAAGGCCTTGGCGAGCGGGTACCCGGAGTTGCTTTCCTCGACTTCCGCGCGCTGGTAGCCTGCCGTCGCTGTGTAGTCCCAGCCGGCCAGTTGGCCTTCCAGGGACAGCCAGAAGGCCTTGTTGTCACGCTCGAAGATGCTGGTGCGGTTGCCCAGGTCGAAGGCGCGATACGACACCGAGGCGATCCGGCTCGGATCCAGGCCCAGCGACTGCAAGTAGGCAGGCGTGTAGCCGACGGCGGCCAGTTCCGCGGCGAACGGACCATTCGGGTCCACCGCCACGGCGCCCGGCACGGCGGCGATCTTGCCGCTCGTCTTGGTCTTGCCCAGCAGGAGGTCAGCGCGCAGCGTGTGCTCGCCCAGCTTCACGGAGCCCGAGCCAAAGAGGTTGGTGCGCTTGCGGTCCGGGAAGGCCTGGACGGTGCCGGCGTAGTCGAAAGAGCAGTAGTCGTCGACGCGCACGTGCTGCGGCGCGCATTCGCCGTTCTGCGCCAGGTATACGTTGCGCAGCTCGGAGCCGATCGAACCGTCGGGGTTGCGGATCGGCACGTTGACGTTGCCCGGGATCGCCGACGGCGAGCCGTTGAAGAACTGGTAGTTCTTGCCTTCGTGACCGAAGTTGATCACCCCCGTCTTCGAGAAGTCGCGCTGGCTGGCAGTCAGCGCGTCGCGCTTGTCCATCGACAGGCCGAACATCACGTTGAAGCCGTTGTCCTCCAGGTCGCCGAAGCCGCCGGAAATCGATGCGCTGCGTTCCTTGCCGCCGCTCTCCGTGGGCACGGAGACGAACGCGGAGATGTTCTTGCGCTGCGAGTTGGTGCGAGTGATGAAGTTCACCACGCCGGCCACGGCGTCGGAACCGTACAGGGCCGAGGCGCCGTCGGTCAGCACTTCCACGCGCTCGATGATCGAGAGCGGGATCATGTTCAGGTCGACCGCGCCGCCGGCTTCGCCCAGCAGGCGCCGGCCATTGAGCAGCACCAGGGTGCGGTCGCCGCTCAGGTTGTGGATGGAGACCGTGGCCAAGCCGCCACCGCCGCCGCCGACGGTGTCACCTTCGGTGAAACCGCCCTGGACGGAGGACAGGCTCTGCATCAGCTCGGTGACCGAGGTCACGCCGCTGCGCTCGATCTCGGCGCGGGTGACGGTCTGCACGGGCAGCGAGCCTTCGGCGGCGATCCGCTTGATCGCCGAGCCGGTCACGACGACGCGTTCCAGCTGGGTCTGGTCCTGGGCTTGGGCGATCGCGGCCGACGACGCGATTGCAATGGTGGCGGCGACTGCCAGGCTCACCGCGTTCAGTTTGGTCTTCAAAGAAACACTCCTAAAGGTGTCGAGCGGCGGCGCTTGTGACGTCGCGCGAAACATGTCCGGACGACCTTGTTCCGCAGAATTGCGTGAAGGTCGCGTGAAAGAAGTGTCAATGACTGCAATTCGACAACCGGCGCGGGTTCCTACCAATTGAGGCAGTACCGGCCCTCGGGAACGGGGCATCCTGGAAGGACCGATACCCCTGCATGACCGGCGTCACGGGTGACTTCCGGCCATGCAGGGGTATCGGCGGGCAATCCTCTCCCGAGGATTGCCCGATTCATCATGCGCCCAACTCGTTGTTGAGTAGCAACAAACAGTATCCCGGCTGCCACAGACAGCCGGAAGGGTCTGTCAGGGACCTATCAGAAACCGTACGCGGCGCGCAGGAAGAAGGCGCGGCCGGTGGGGTCCGAATAACGGGGGTCGTAACCGCGCTGCGAGCGCGTCGACTGGTTCGAGAACGACGGATCGGTGTCGAACAGGTTCTTCACGCCCAGCGTCAGCGACGTGGACTTGTTGAACTTGTAGGTGCCCGACAGGTCGACCAGCGTGTACGTCGCGACATCGCCGTAGAACGAGGCGCCGCCGACCACGGTGGTGGGATCGTTCTGGTCGCGGTAGCCGCTCTGGTGACGGATCGACAGACGCGAGCTCCAGCTGTTCAGCGCCCAGGCGGCCGAGAACGTGTGCTTCCAGCGCAGGACCGGATTGGCATCCTTGTAGATGCCGACGTTCTCGATGAAGTCGCCCGACGGGTTCGTCTGGTACTTGTAGCTGTGGACGTAAGTGCTCTCGTACGACAGCGCCAGATTGCCCCAGCCAGCCAGCGGGGTGGAGTAGGCCGCCGCGAAGTCGATACCGTCGGTCTTGACCCGGCCGATGTTGTCGTTCGTCTGGATGACGTAGCCGATGGCGTTGCTGTTGACGTCCAGTCCGCCGCAGCGCTGCAGGTTGGCCTGCACAGCGGTCGGCAGCGTGTTGCAGCGCACGATGTTGGCGGCGTAGCGGGTCGGGTCCGCGAAGATCACGTCGATCGGCAGGACGTTGATCTGGTCCTTCAGGCGGATGTTCCAGTAGTCCACCGAGACCGTCAGCGCCTTGATCGGCTCGACCACCAGACCCACGGTGAAGGTCTTGGACTTCTCCGGCTTCAGGGCCGGGTTGCCGCCGTTCTGCACCTGCGGTTGCGATTGGCAGTCACGGCTCTTCACGCCGCCGTTGATCGCGTTGCCCTGGGCGTCGCACAGCAGCGGGTCGTTCTTCGCGCCGGACGAGAAGGTGACCGTCTGCGGTGCGTACAGGTCGTCCAGGCCGGGGGCGCGGAAGCCGGTGTTGTAGGAGCCGCGCAGCGCCAGTTCCTTGATCGGCTGGAAGCGGATGCCGACCTTCGGGTTGGTCGTGGCGCCGGCGTCGGAGTAGTCGTCGCGGCGCACGGCCAGCTGGACTTCCACCGACTTCAGCACCGGCAGCAGCAGTTCGGCTCCGACGGCCTTCACGTTGCGGTCGCCGCCGACGTGGTTGGGCGAACGGCCGGCCGACGGGATCGCCAGCACGACATCGTCATTGGTGTCGCTTCTGTACTCTTCCTTGCGGTACTCGGCGGCCACGGCCAGCGCGGCACGGCCGCCAGGCAGGTCGAAGAGTTCGCGCGACGCGCGGAGGTCGACGCTCTTCGTTTCGCCGGTGGCGTTGGCGAACACACCGCGGCGCTTGGCCTGCTGGATGATGGCCAGCTGTGCCGGCGTCGCGTCGGCGAACGGGTTCAGGTTGCCGGCGGCGACCTGGGCGCGGACGAACGGCGCGTTGACGTAGCCGTCGACGGCGGCGTCATTGGCGGTGCTCTTCGAGTAGAGCGCGCCGGCGCGGTAGTCCCAGTCGGCGATCACGCCCGACAGGTCGGCCACGGCGCGTTCGGCGGTGGAGTGTGAACCGTTGGTCCGCGGGCCCGCCGGCACCATGCGCCAGCCCACGCTGATCGGCTTGGTCGGATCGATGCCCGGGTAGGTGCTCGGGAAGAACGGGTTGTTCGGCTGGATCGTGATGGCGGACACAGGGTCCGGCGCCACGCGGGCCGTGTTGTCGTTCTTGGTCGAGATCGCGTCCAGCGACAGGATGTGGTTGTCGCCGATCTTGACGGTGCCGCGGCCGGACAGGGTCGTCTGGTCGATGTCGGGCGCGATGTCGATGGTCGAGCTGAAGTCGAAGATGCAGACCTTGTTGTTGGTCGGGTTCACGACCGACAGGGGGCCCTGGCAGCCGGGCGCCGTCGGGTTGCCCGACAGGCTGCCCTGCGTGAAGTTGCCCGGGAAGGTGGTCGGCGAGCTGCCGGCGACGCCCTTGCTCGCGATGATGCCGGTCTTGGCGAAATCACGGTCCAGCGCGCGGATGCGGTCGCTGCGACGCTTGTCGAGCGAGCCCCAGAAGTTGACGCGATCCTTCTCGAGGTCGCCGAAGCCGAAGGTGACGGAAGCGCCTTCCTTCTTGCCGCCCTTTTCCTGCGGGTTGGACAGCTCGACCACCGCCTGGCCGCCGCGGAAGTTGGACTTGGTGATGAAGTTGATCACGCCGCCGATCGCGTCCGTGCCGTACACGGCGGAGGCGCCGTCACGCAGCACTTCCACGCGGTCGATGACGGCGAAGGGGATGGAGTTCAGGTCGACCGCGTTGGCGCCGAAGGCGAACGCCGTCATGCGGCGGCCGTTCAGCAGGACCAGGGTCTTGTTGGTGCCCAGGCCGCGCAGGTTCGCGTAGGTCGCGCCGCCGGTGCTCGAACCGATGGAGTTGGCGCCGGTGTTGCTGGACTGGCTGGACGACAGCAGTTCGATGATCGCCTCGACGCTCGTCACGCCGGAGGCGCGCAGTTCTTCGGCCTTCATCACCGTGATCGGCAGGGCGCCTTCATCGGAGATCGAGCGCTTGATGGCGGAGCCGGTGATTTCGATGCGTTCGAGCTGCGTGGCCTCTTGGGCTTGAGCGGCGCCGATCGAAGCCGCGAGGATCGCGGTGGCGATGCTGATGCGGCGGAGTTGATGCGAAGGGGTCATGCCTGTTCCGTGAAATGGCAAAAATGATTGCTGAGCCGATGGCTTTTTGTCACCGGACACTGCGCGTAAGTGAAGAAACTTTAAGGAACAGGAAATGCCGCCCACCCCAGGGCCCTCCCCTAAGGGTTTCCATGCTTGAACGTTCACGTTTCGCCCATGACGGCATGCCGAATGGCATCCGCATGCCGAAAGTCACTCAGACTGGTTATGTCCAAGTGCTGAAAGTGACAAGGCCGCAACGAGAAAAGCGGCCCGGAGGCCGCTTTCGCATGTGGAGACGTACCCCGCACGATGGCGGCGATTCGCTGCAGATCGTTACCGTTGCCGCGTCATTCAGTGACTGGTGGCGTTGCCGGCAGCCTTGCGCTTCTGCCGCCACGCGTGCAGCAGCGGCTCGGTGTAGCCGCTCGGTTGCTCACGTCCCTTGAACACCAGATCGAGCGCCGCCTGGTATGCCATGCTGTCCGGATGGCCGGCCATCGGTGCGTACAGCGGGTCTCCAGCGTTCTGGCTGTCGACAACGGCTGCCATCCGTTCGAATGTCGCCCGAACTTGTTGTTCGGTCACGACGCCGTGGTACAGCCAGTTCGCCACGTGCTGGCTCGAAATGCGCAATGTCGCACGGTCTTCCATCAGGCCGATCTGGTTGATGTCCGGCACCTTCGAGCAACCGACGCCCTGGTCGATCCAGCGCACCACGTAACCGAGGATGCCCTGGATGTTGTTGTCGAGCTCCTGCTGCTTCTCCGTGTCGCTCCACGACGGCGCGGCCGCCACGGGGATCGTGAGCAGGCGCTGGAGCAGCTCGGCGCGATCGACGCCGGGGGCCTCGGCCTCGATCTGCTGCTGCACCTGCGCCACGCTGACCTGGTGGTAATGCAGCGCATGCAGCGTCGCGGCGGTCGGGCTGGGCACCCAGGCGGTGTTGGCGCCGGCCTTGGGGTGGGCGATCTTCTGCTCGAGCATCGCGGCCATCAGGTCGGGCATCGCCCACATGCCCTTGCCGATCTGGGCGCGGCCGCGCAGGCCGGCGCTCAGGCCCGTCAGCACGTTGTTGCGCTCGTAGGCCTGGATCCAGGCGCTGGCCTTCATGTCGCCCTTGCGCAGCATCGGACCGGCGAGCATCGCGGTGTGCATCTCGTCGCCGGTGCGGTCCAGGAAGCCGGTGTTGATGAAGGCGACGCGGCTCGGCGCCTCGGCGATGCAGGCGGCGAGGTTGACGCTGGTGCGGCGCTCCTCGTCCATGATGCCCAGCTTGACCGTCGAGGCCGGCAGGCCGAGCAACTGCTCGACGCGGCCGAACAGCTCGTTGGCGAAGCCGACCTCGGCCGGGCCGTGCATCTTCGGCTTGACGATGTAGATCGAGCCGCGGCGCGAGTTGCGCAGCCCCGAGCCCGAGAGCTGCTTCAGGTCGTGGATCGAGATGAGCGTCGTGATGACGGCGTCCAGGATGCCTTCGGGGATCTCGCGATCGCCGTCGAGCAGGATGGCCGGGTTGGTCATCAGGTGGCCGACGTTGCGGACGAACAGCAGCGAGCGGCCCGGCAGCACGACGTCGTCGCCGCCGCCGGCGGCCTTGTAGACGCGGTCCGGATTCAGTCGGCGGACGAAGGTCCGGCCACCCTTGCTGACCTCCTCGGTCAGCGAGCCGCGCAGGATGCCCAGCCAGTTGCGGTAGGCCAGCAGCTTGTCCTCGGCGTCGACGGCGGCGATCGAGTCCTCGAGGTCCAGGATGGTCGACAGCGCCGATTCCATCAGCACGTCCGAGATGCCGGCCGCGTCGCCCTGGCCGATCATCGAGCTGCGATCGAACTGGATCTCGAGGTGGATGCCGTGGTGGCGCAGCAGGATCGCGTCCGGTGTCGCGGCATCGCCCAGATAGCCGATGAATTGGGCCGGATCGGCCAGCGCGACCGTGCGGCCGTCCTTCAGCGCCACGGACAGCGCGGTGCCGCTGACCGTGTAGCCCGCCGCGTCGGCGTGCGACGCGCCCGTCAGCGGCGCGGCTTGGTCCAGCACCTGGCGCGCGAAGGCGATGACCTTCGCGCCGCGCACCGGGTTGTAGCCGCCAGCGCGCTCGGCGCCGTCGGCCTCGGGAATGACGTCGGTGCCGTAGAGCGCGTCATAGAGCGAGCCCCAGCGCGCGTTCGCCGCGTTGAGCGCATACCGGGCATTCAGGATCGGCACCACCAGCTGCGGACCGGCCTGGATCGCGAGCTCGGCGTCCACGTTGGCGGTCGTCGCCTTCGGGTCCGCCGGCAGGGGCACCAGATAACCGATCTGCTTCAGGAAGGCCTGGTAGGCCGCCATGTCGGCGATCGGGCCAGGATGGGCGCGATGCCAGCCGTCGATCTCGGTCTGCAACCGGTCGCGCTCGGCCAGCAGCGCGGCGTTCTTCGCGGCCAGCTCGTGCGCCAGCGCGTCGAAGCCTTGCCAGAACGCGGCTGGCTCAACGCCGGTGCCGGGCAGCGCCTCGGTTTCGATGAAACGGGCCAGGGCGGCATCGACCTGGAGACGGTGGTGTTGGCTGCGTGCGGTCATGACGACTCCCAAAGGCGGTTCAACGGTTCAGCGGTCCGTCGACTGTAGGTCGTGCAGGGGTGCCGATTCATGTCGGCCCTGGTCGAAGATCCCTGACTTTTTTGCACAAATAACAACGTGCAGAGTCGTCATTCATTGCGCCGGGCGGCGCAACGGGCCAACAATCACCGCCCATGGACCGCCTCAAACAGATCGAGTCCTTCGCCCTGGTCGCGACCAAGGGCAGCCTGACCGCCGCGGCGCAGGCCGAGGGCGTGGCGCCGGCGGTGATGGGTCGCCGCCTCGACGCGCTGGAGGCGCGGCTCGGGGTGAAGCTGCTGCTGCGCACGACGCGCAAGCTCACGCTGACGCACGAGGGGATCGCCTTCCTCGAGGACTGCCAACGTCTGCTCGCCGAGTTCGCCAGCGCGGAGGCCAGCGTCAGCGCCGGCGGCGTGAAGGCCAGCGGGCACCTGCGCATCACCGCGCCGGCGGGCTTCGGCCGGCGCCACGTCGCACCGCTGGTGCCGGACTTCCTGTCGCGGCATCCGGAGGTCAGCGTGTCGCTGAACCTCAGTGATCGGGTGGTCGACATCGTCAACGAGGGCTTCGACTGCGCGGTGCGTGTCGGCGACCTCAGCGATTCCAGCCTGATCAGCATGCGTCTGGCCGACAACCGGCGCCTGTGCGTGGCCGCGCCGTCCTATCTGAAGCGCGCCGGCACGCCGAAGCATCCATCCGAGCTGATGCGGCACGAATGCCTGACGCTGAGTTCCGACGCGAGCCAGACGCGCGGCTGGGCCTTCCGCATCGACGGCCAGGTGCAGCACCTGCGGCCCAGCGGGCGGCTCGACTGCAGCGATGGCCAGGTGCTCCATGACTGGTGCAGGCAGGGACTCGGCCTGGCCTGGCGCAGCACCTGGGAAGTGGCCGCGGCGCTGCGCGCGGGCGAACTGGTCAGCGTGCTCGACGACTTCGCCGCGCCGCCCAACGGCATCTTCGCCGTGCTGCCGCAGCGCAAGCACCTGCCGCTGCGGGTGAGGCTCTGGATAGACTTCCTGAAAGAGCATCACGGCAGTCCCGACTACTGGACGCGCGCCTCTATCTGGGAGACCCCATGACCCTCGAAGCCCTGCTCGCCGGCCTGCACATCGTGGCCATCCTCAGCCTGGTCGTGTTCCTGTCGAGCCAGGCGGCGCTGTGCCGCAGCGAATGGATGAATCCGGCCGTCGTGCGCCGGCTGTCGCGGCTGGACATGATCTACGGCATGACCGCGGTGGCCGTGCTGCTGACCGGCCTGGCCCGCACCTGGTGGGGCATGAAGGGCCTGGGCTGGTACTGGCACCAGCCGCTGTTGCACTTCAAGTTCGGCATGTTCGTCGTGATCGGGCTGATCTCGATCAAGCCGACGCTGACCTACCGGCGCTGGCTCAAGACGCTGGACGGCGGCGGCGGCCTGCCCAGCGAGACCGAGGTGCGCGCCACGCGCCGCCTCGTGATGATGCAGGCGCACCTGCTGATCCTGATTCCGATCGCCGCGGTGATGCTCGCGCGCGGCGTGCTGGTCAAGTAGCGCCCAGTCGCCGGAGGAACGCGGCGTCGCATCGGGAGGCCCGCGTCAGGCGCAGACCGGAGCCATGGCGGCGCCATGGCGGGGATCTGCAACGACGCGGGGCGCCCCATGCGGCGTCGCGTTACTTCGCCGAGAGGCATTCCTTCATGAAAGCCTTGCGCTCGTCGCCGGTCTTGCCCTTGGCGTCGGCATTGCAGGTGGTCATCTTGGTCTGCTGAGCGGTCTTGGCCGGCGCGGTCTCGCCCTTGAGGCAGCTGCTCATGAAGGCCTTGCGCTCGTCGCCCGCCTTGCCCTTGTCCTTGGCCTCGGCGTTACAGGACTTCATCAGTTCCTGCTGCTTCAGCTGCTTCTCGGACGGCGCCTTCTTGGCATCGTCCGCGGCGTGGGCGCCGAGCGCCGCCAGCGCGAGCACGGCGCCGGCAAACAGCGAGGTCGGGGTCAGGTGTTTCATCACTCTCTCCTACGGGGCTACAGGGGGTTTGGGGAAGGACCTGTGCAGCAGTTGAGCATACGAACGAACCGCCCTCAAGTGCGGTTGACGTACGTCAAGAAACCCGGTGACCGGAACCGGCTGACATCCATTCGACTCGCGCTTCCCGACGCGAGTCAGATGACCACTCACATGATCCGGCGCGGAGAAGCCAGCGCCTCATGGGCGAGATGGAGCCGCCTGACAAGAACCTGGATGAAAGCCCGGTCGAAGCGGTGCTGGCACTCGGGGCTGAGCTGCCCCAGCGACTCCGGCGTGAAGGACACGGTTGTGCAAAGTTGGGTCACCCGGATGTCGGTGCTGTGGCGGCGCAGATCGGGATTCGGCGCCAGGTAGGCCATCTCGCCGACGGAGGTGCCGGTGCCCAGCGTCGCGACCAGCGCCTCGTCGCGCCAGACCTCGACCTCGCCCTGCGTGATGATGTGGAAGGTGTTCCCTTCCTGGCCCTTCTTGAACAGCAGGTAGTCGAGCGGATAGCGGCGCCAGCGCGCGCGCCGCACGACCTCCCAGAGCTCGACGTCGCCGAAGCCCGCGAAGAACTCCAGCCCGCGCAGCAGGTTGAAACGTTCCGAGTCCTTCACCTCGTTGAGCCGCGCCAGCGGCACCAACTGCTTCGCGACCAGCTCCGACAGCGCCTGGCCGAAGGACTCCCAATCCGGGTAGCGCTCGGACGGGTGCTTGTAGAGCGCCCGCTGGATGACCGCGTCCAGTTCCGCCGTCACGCCGCCGCGCTGGCCCAGCAGCGGCTGCGGCGCCTGGTGGTAGATCTGATGCATCAGCGCCATCTGGTTGGGCGCGTCGAAGGGCGGCCGGCCGCTGACCAGGTGGTACAGCACGGCGCCCAGCGCATAGATGTCGGCCTGCGCGCCGACGTCGCCGCCCTCGATCTGCTCCGGCGGCATGTAGGCCAGCGAGCCGACGCGATGCACCTGCGTCATGTCGGCGTTGAGGTTGAGCGCGCTGCCGAAGTCGCTGACCTTGACGTCGGTGACCTGACCCTGGTTGTCGAGCACCGCCAGCAGGTTCGCGGGCTTGATGTCCCGGTGGACGACGCCCTGGCGGAAGACATACGACAGCGCCATCGCGCACTTGAAGCCGAGTTCGACGATCTGGTCCAGCGGCAGCAGCCGGTCGTTGCGGCAGAAGTGCTTCAGCGTGACGCCGTGGACGAACTCCATGACCAGATACGGCAGGTCGCCGTCCTGCACGGCGTCCAGGATCTGCACGACGTTCGGGTGCTGCAGCCGGCCGGCCAGCGCGGCCTCGGCGGCGAAGAAGCGGATGCTGAGCGTGTCTTCCTCGGTGCGGCCGCCGGGTGACCAGGTGCGCATGCGCTTGATGGCGACCTCCTGGCCCTTGAAGTCGTCCATCGCGAGGAAGACGTCGCTGGTCGCGCCTTCGCCCAGCCGTCTCAGCACGCGGTACTTGCCGATCTGCTCCGGCAGGTCGGCCAGTCCGCCGAGCGTCGAATCGGAAAAGGCGGAGGGACGGAGATCGTCGGAGGCGCTCATCGGAGGGTCATCCTGCCCCAGGGAGAGGGTGCGGGCAAGGGGGCACACGGTCTCTTACAGGGGAGGTCCCCTAAAATGCGGCCCCATGATCCAAGCCAAGCAGGAATTGCTCGCCGCCCTCGGCACCGTGCTCCAGGGCCTGAGCCAGGAGGCCGTCGACGCCGGCCTCATCGCCGCCGCGCCCGCGGCCGCCTTCGAGAACCCCAAGCAAGCCTCCCACGGCGACTTCGCCTGTACGGCGGCGATGCAGCTGTCCAAGGCGCTGAAGAAGAACCCGCGCGAACTGGCGCAGACGCTGATCGCCCAGCTGCAGGCGCAGCCCGCGTTCGAGCGCTGGGTCGACGCGCTGGAGATCGCCGGCCCCGGCTTCATCAACATCCGCCTGAAGCCTGCGGCCCGGCAGGCCGTGGTCGGCGAAGTGTTCGCGGCGACCTCGCGCTTCGGCCATCAGCCGGCGCGCGACACGTCGGCGCTGGTCGAGTTCGTCTCTGCCAACCCGACCGGCCCGCTGCACGTCGGCCATGCGCGCCAGGCGGCGCTGGGCGATTCGCTCTGCCACCTGTTCGCGACGCAGGGCTGGAAGGTCAGCCGCGAGTTCTATTACAACGACGCTGGCGTGCAGATCGCGACGCTGGCGCAGTCCACGCAGTCGCGCCTGAAGGGCCTGAAGCCGGGCGATGCCGGCTGGCCCGAGTCGGCCTACAACGGCGACTACATCCAGGACATCGCCGACGCCTTCCTGCGCCAGGAGACGGTGAAGGCGGACGACCGCGAGTTCACCGCCTCCGGCGACATCGAGGACCTCGACGGCATCCGCCAGTTCGCCGTGGCCTACCTGCGTCACGAGCAGGACCTGGACCTGCAGGCGTTCGGGCTGCGCTTCGACAACTACTTCCTCGAGTCCTCGCTGTACAGCGGCGGCCAGGTCGAGGACGCCGTGTCGCGCATCATCGCCAACGGCAAGACCTATGAAGACGGCGGCGCGCTGTGGCTGCGCTCGACCGACTACGGCGACGACAAGGACCGCGTGATGCGCAAGTCCGACGGGACCTTCACCTACTTCGTCCCGGACGTCGCGTACCACGTCAACAAGTTCAAGCGCGGCTTCTCCAAGTGCATCAACGTGCAGGGCAGCGATCACCACGGCACGATCGCCCGGGTGCGCGGCGGCCTGCAGGCCACGGGCGTCGGCATCCCGCCCGGCTTCCCCGACTACGTGCTGCACAAGATGGTCACGGTCATGAAGGGCGGCCAGGAGGTCAAGATCTCCAAGCGCGCCGGCAGCTACGTCACGCTGCGCGACCTGATCGACTGGACCAGCCGCGACGCGGTCCGTTTCTTCCTGATCAGCCGCAAGGCCGACACCGAGTTCGTCTTCGACATCGACCTCGCGCTCAAGGCCAACGACGAGAACCCCGTGTTCTACGTGCAGTACGCGCATGCGCGCATCTGCTCGGTGCTGCGCAAGGGGGCGGAGCAGGGTCATGACGAGGCGTCCGTGGCCGGCGCCGACCTGTCGCTGCTGACCGCGCCGACCGAGTCCGCGCTGATGCTCAAGCTGGCGGACTATCCCCGCATGCTGACGGCGGCGGCGCAAGACCTGGCCCCGCACGACGTCGCGTTCTACCTGCGCGACCTGGCCGGCGCGCTGCACAGCTACTATGGCGCCGAACGCGTGCTGGGCGACGACCCGGCCCTGACGCGCGCGCGCCTGGCGCTGCTGGCCGCGACGCGGCAGGTGATGCGCAACGCGCTGGCGGTGCTGGGGGTGTCGGCCCCGGACGCGATGGAACGTGACTCGCAGGAGCAGCAATGAGCAAAGAGAAGCAGCGCGGCGGATTCGCCATGGGCCTGATCGTGGGCCTGCTGCTGGGGCTGGGGATCGCGCTGGGCGTGGCCCTCTATGTGACGAAGGCCCCGGTGCCGTTCGTCAACAAGCTGCCGCAGCGCACCGCGGAGCAGGACGCCCAGGAAGCCGAACGCAATCGGAACTGGGACCCGAACGCGCCGCTGGCCGGCCGCGCCGGCGCGAAGGCCGCGTCGGGCGTGGTGACGCCGGCGGTGGCGCCGCCCGCGACCCCGCCGGCCCCGCAGGTCAGCACGGGCACGACGCCGGCACCGGCGGTCGAAGGCCGCCCGGTGGAACGCGCCCCTGCGGTTCAGCCGCAGGCCCAGAGCCAGATCCCGTCCGTCAAGCCGGAGCAGCGTCCCACCGAGCCGCGCGCCGACGGGGCGCGTCCCGACGGCTCGCGCGGCAGCTTCTTCGTCCAGGCCGGCGCCTACACGCGCATGGAAGACGCCGAGCAGCAGCGCGCCAAGCTGGCGATCCAGGGTTTCGCCGCCAAGGTCATGGAACGTGAGCAGTCCGGCCGCACCGTGTTCCGCGTCCGCCTGGGGCCTTTCGACACGCGTGACGAGGCCGAGGCGCAGCAGAAGAAGCTCGAGGGCGCCGGCGTCGAGGCCAACCTCGTGGCGATCCAGCGCTGAGCGCCTGAACGGCGCGCGTCCCGCCCCCGTACAACGTTAATGCCGCTCTAAGTTTGACTTTCTAGGATGGCCGGCCGCTGCCGCGCCGGTCGAAGCGGAACCAACAAGGAATCGAAGATGAAGCGTCGCGAATTCAACGCCCTCACGGCCCTGTCGACCGCCGCGGGCGGTGGTGCGCTCCTGGCCGGCGCGCCGGCGCAGGCGCAGGGCGGCCCGGTCGAAGGCCGCCAGTACCAGCGCCTGGCCACGCCGGTGGCGGGCTCGGTGCCGGGCAAGGTCGAGGTGATCGAGTTCTTCTGGTACGGCTGCCCGCACTGCTACGTCTTCGAGCCGACGATCGAGGCCTGGGCCAAGCAGCTGCCCGCGGACGTGGTGTACCGCAAGATCCACGTGGCCTTCCGCGCCAACGTGAAGATCCACCAGCAGCTGTTCTTCACGCTGGAGGCGATGGGCAAGGAAGCGCAGGTCCGTCCTGCCATCTTCAACGCCATCCACCGCGGCAACCAGAGCCTGCTCGACGTGGACGAGATGGCCAAGTTCCTGGCGCCGCTGGGCGTGGATCCGGCCAAGTTCAAGGAAACCTTCAAGTCCTTCACCGTGCAGTCCAAGTGCCAGCAGGCCGAGAAGCTGCAGAACCAGTACAACATCGACGGCGTGCCGTCCGTCGCGATCGGCGGTCGCTTCCTGACGTCGCCCGCGATGGCCGGATTCGGCCTGCGCGTCAGCGAGGAAGAGCTCGGTCAGCGTTGCATCGCCGTCGCCAACTACCTGCTGCCGCTGGCGCGCAAGGGCGCCTGAACGGCCTGATCGACGTACTGCCCCGGCTACCGGCCCTCACCCCGCCCTCTCCCGCGGTGCGGGAGAGGGAGTCCAGCCGGAGTCCTTGGTAAGCGCCCCTCGTGGGCGCTTTCTGCTTTTTCGGTGCCAGGACTTGCGCAACCGTGCGTCCGGGGCTTAAAGTGATATCACCTTTTTGGAGGAGTTGGTGATGAGCACGACCGCAGTCCCGAAGACCCCCCCGTTGCGCGCCGCGGCGCCGGCGACGATGGAGCGCCGCGCCGGGACGGCCAACGGCTACGCCGCGCTGCTGATCGGCCTGGGTCTGCTGGCCTTCGCCGTCTGGCGCGTCATCGCGTTTCGCCACGATGCGATCGACCTGACGCAGTTGACGCTGATCCTGGCGGGTCTGATCCTGCTGTCGGGCCTGTACATCCAGCAACCCAACGAGGCGCGCCTGCTGACGCTCTTCGGCCGCTACGTCGGCACCGACCGTGTGTCCGGCCTGCGCTGGACGATCCCGCTGTTCATGGCGAAGCGCCGTCTCTCGCTGCGCGCGCGCAACCTCGATGCGCCGACGCTGAAGGTCAACGACAAGCGCGGCAACCCGGTCGAGATCGGCGCGGCCGTGGTCTGGCGGGTCCAGGACACGGCGCGCGCGGTGTTCGAGGTCGACGACTTCGAGCAGTACGTCAGCATCCAGGCGGAGGCCGCGATCCGGCATGTCGCCTCGCAGTTCGCCTACGACGAGGGCGACGACATCGACAGCCAGGAGATCACGCTGCGCGCCGGTGCCGACGAAGTGATGGCCGCGATGATCGACGAGCTGCAGGCGCGCCTCCAGCCCGCCGGTGTCAGCGTCGAGACGGCCATGCTGACCCATTTGGCCTATGCGCCGGAGATCGCGCAGGTGATGCTGCGCCGCCAGCAGGCCGAGGCCATCATCAGCGCCCGCAAGAAGATCGTGCACGGCGCGGTCAGCATGGTCGAGGAAGCGCTCAAGGGCCTGAGCGAGCGCGAGATCGTGCAGCTCGACGACGAGCGCAAGGCGGCGATGGTGTCCAACCTGCTGGTGGTGCTGTGCTCCGACAAGGACACGCAGCCGATCATCAACGCGGGCACGCTCTACAACTGAGCGCGGCCAGGGGAGCAGGCATGGCCACGACACCGCGGACATCACGCGCATCACGCACGCCATCGACCGGGACCTCCGCGGAGACGGTCATCCCGTCGAAGGGGGGCGGCTGGAGCCCCTGGCGGGCCTTGTTCCTCGCGTGCTGGGGCGCGCACCTCTCGTTCATCCTGCTGTCCGCCGATTCGTTGCCGGCCGTCGTGGTGGATCCTTCCCACGGGGGCAAGACCTGGAGCCGGGACGCCTATCTGGCGATCTCGCTCGGCATGGGTGTCTTCGTGCCCGCGATGTGCACCTGGGGCGTGACCTTCATCGCCCGGCATTTCTCCGGTGCGCTCAACATGCCGAACAAGGACTACTGGATGGCGCCGGAGCGCCGCGCGTCGACGCTCGCCACGCTGGGCCGGCTGATGTGGCCGCTGGGATTGCTGATCGTGCTGGCGCAGACCGGATCGACCGTGATGGTGCTGGTCTCGGTGATGCATTGGCCGCTGGACGCCGGGATGCCCATCGCCGGCGGGGTGCTGTGGGTCGTGGCGATGGCGGCCTGGGTGGGCGTGGTGCTGCGGACCTTCCGCCTGCCCGAGCGGCCATCGATGTCGACGACATCGTCGTCGGCGCCGCAGGGCATCCGTCAAAGACCGCGCACCCCCCACCGCCGTCCCGGGCGCTGACGACGGAGCGACGCAGCGATGGGCAGCCCCGGCAAGAAGCAGTTTCCGCTGCGCCTCGATCCCGCGTTGTGGGAGGAGATCGAGCGACTGGCCGCGGTCGAGCTGCGGTCGTCCAACGCGCAGATCGAGCTGCTGCTGCGCGAGGCCCTGAAGCGCCGCGGCATCAAGCCTGCGCTCTCGCCCACGCCACGTCGTGGTCGCCCGCCGGCCGGCGACGCCGACGCCGACGCCTCCACCGGCAACGACAGCGGCAGCGGCGAGGCCTCTGGTGATTCTGACGATCACAACGCTGACGAATAACCCGTCCGGTGTCCTTGCCTTCGCGGTGATCAGCGGACTTCGCACGACCGTGCTAAATTTCAGTCCATGGAAGCCAAGACCGCCCGCAGCGAACTGACGCAGAGCGCCATCGTCGATGTCGCGCTGGAGATGGCGCGCCTGGACGGTCTGGACAGTTTGTCGATCGGCGAAGTGGCCAAGCGGCTGAATCTGTCCAAGAGCGGCGTGTTCTCGCGCATCGGCTCGCGCGAGGCCTTGCAGGCCGCGGTGCTGGATGCGTTCGAGAAGATCTTCCAGCAGGAGGTCATCCTGCCCGCGCTGCGCGAGCCGCGCGGCCTGCCGCGGATGGACGCCATGGTGCGTGCCTGGCTGAACCGCGTCGACGGACCGCACGGCAACTGCCTCTACGTCGCCGGCGCCTTCGAATACGACGACCGCGACGACGTGATGCGCGATCATCTGCTGGACGGCGTGCGACGTTGGCGCGGGACGCTGCGACGCACGCTGCTGCAGGCGCAGGACGCCGGCCAACTGCGCGCCGATGCCGACCTGGATCAGTTGATCTTCGAGCTCGACGGCCTGTTCACCGCGCTGGTCCGCGAGGTGCGTTTCCTGCGCACGCCGGACGCCGTCGATCGGGCCTGGACCAGCTACCGCCGCCTGATGGCGCCGGCGCTGGTCGCGGGCGATCCGCCCACCCCCGGTTCCCCCGTTTCCTCCGTCTGAGGCGGCCGACCATGAACCGCCTCGTCCGCATCGTTTCCACCAATTTCGCACGATCGTGCGAAGTCGTTCGCGGCGTGTGCCGCGACGCCTTTTGATCACCTTGAAGGAGTCGATCATGACCATCCTGCTGATCCTGAGCCTGCTGTCCGGCGGCGCGCTGTGGCGTGCCTGGGCGTCCTGGCGCCGCCTGCTGCGGCAACTGCCGCGGCGCAATCGCGACATGGTGCTGTTCTGATCCCGCGCCGCGGGGACGCCGATCCGCCGCCGGCCGACCACCCGGTCACGGGATAAGCCGGAGTGGCGATGCCATGAGCGCTCCTTACACTCGCTGGCTTGTCCCATTGAGGAAAGTCCATGGCGTGGTTGATGCGCTGGCGGCCCGTGACCGTCGGCCCCGAGAAGGCGATTGCTCCCGATGAACGCCTGTCCTGGCCGCAGACTGCGGCGCTCGGCCTGCAACATGTGATCGCCATGTTCGGCGCCACCGTGCTGGCGCCGCTGCTGATGGGCTTCGATCCCAACGTCGCCGTGCTGATGAGCGGCGTGGGCACGCTGCTCTTCTTCTTCCTGACCGGCGGCCGCGTGCCGAGTTACCTCGGCTCGAGCTTCGCATTCATCGGCGTGGTCATCGCCGCGACCGGTTATGCCGGCAGCGGTCCCAATCCCAACCTGCCGCTGGCGCTGGGCGGCATCATCGCCTGCGGTGTGCTGTACACCGCCATCGGCCTGCTGGTGTCGGCCACCGGCAGCGGCTGGGTCGAGAAGCTGATGCCGCCGGTCGTGACCGGTGCCGTGGTCGCGGTGATCGGGCTGAACCTCGCGTCGGTGCCGATCAAGAACATGGCGCCGACGCCCTTCGACGCCTGGATGCAGGCGGCGACCTTTGTCAGCGTCGCCGTGGTCGCGGTCTTCGCGCGCGGCATGCTGCAACGGCTGCTGATCCTCGCCGGCCTGATCCAGGCCAGCCTGATCTACGCGCTGCTGACCAACGGCTTCGGCCTGGGCGCCCCGATCGACCTGTCCAAGGTCGCGGCGGCGGCGTGGATCGGCTTGCCGCAATTCCATGCCCCGGTCTTCGATGGCGCCGCGATGCTGATGATCGCGCCGGTCGCGCTGATCCTGGTCGCGGAGAACCTGGGCCACCTGAAGGCGGTCGGCGCGATGACCGGCCGCGACATGACGCCCTTCCTCGGTCGCGCGTTCATCGGCGACGGCCTCGCGACGATCGCCAGCGGCGCCGTCGGCGGCACCGGTGTCACGACCTACGCCGAGAACATCGGCGTGATGGCCGCGACCCGCATCTATTCGACGGCGGTTTTCGTCTTCGCGGCATTGATGGCGCTGGCGCTGGGCTTCTCGCCGAAGTTTGGCGCGCTGATCCAGGCCATCCCGCTGGCCGTGATGGGCGGCGTCAGCATCGTCGTGTTCGGCCTGATCGCGATCGCGGGCGCCCGCATCTGGGTGGACCACCAGGTCGACTTCCGCGACCCGCGCAACCTGATGGTGGCCGCGATCACGCTGGTGATCGGCACGGGCGACTTCACGTTGAAGCTGGGTGGGTTTACCCTGGGCGGCATCGGAACTGCCACCTTCGGCGCGATCCTGCTGCATGCGCTGCTCCGGCGCGGCCGCACGGACTGACCCCAACGCCGCATGCACGAGCGCGAACTCGTGCACGCTTCACCGGTTCAACAGGGTCGCACGTCAAGTAACGAGACATACAACTCGACATCAGCACGATGAGCAAGGTTGGGGTGTTGCGAGCAGCGGTGACAGCAGGGTCGTCGGCAGGCGTGGCCGATGGGCGCGTGCGTCCGCCCGCCCGCCGCTCGGCGTCCTTCATCCGCCTGATGCTCCCGGCGCTTCCGGATCTCTGCGCAGCGGCGCTGGCGCTGGCGGTGAGCCTCGCGCTGCTGTCCGGCTGCGGGCCCGGCGACGGCGCCGGATCGCGCGGCAACGCCGCCTCGGCCGGGGCCGCCGGACCGGCCTTGCAGGACCGCGCGCTGCAGGCCGAGCTCGAACAGCAGGAGCGCGTCGGTCAGGCCCATCCCCGCGAGCACGTGCGGGAATTGCAAGCCATCGAGGCGCGCGCCCCGGTGGGCAGCGCCGAGCGGCTGGAAGCGCTGAGTCAGCGCGCGGCGCTGCTCGCACAACTGCGCGACCGCAGCGGCCATGAGGCGGCGCTCGAGCAGCTCAAGGCCTGGCCCGAGGCCGCGCCGACGCGGGGGCAGATTCCGCTGGCGCTGATGCTGGCGCGAGCGCAGTGGCTGAAGGCGAACGGCGAACTGGGTGCGGGCGTGCGGCTGCTGGGCGGCCTGTCCGACATCGACGCCGCCACCGCCGACCGCCGCATGATGTGGCGCGCGACCGAGCTGCGCGCCTATATCCAGGGCGATTACGGCGAGGTCGACGCGGCGGTCGAGAGCGGACTGAAGGCGCTGGACCAGGCGCGCGCGATGGAATCGCGCTGGCGTGCCGCGACCACCGAGGCGACCCTCGCCTTCAACTACTACCGCAGCCAGCAGATCGACCATGCCAAGCGCACCGCGCGCGAGGCGTTGCAGGCCGCGCAGCAGGATCCTGACCCGGTGCTGCTGTACTCGGTCCACACGATCCTGGGCATCGTGTATTCGCAGGACGAGGATCCGAAGTTCAGCCAACAGGCCCGCGAGCAGGCGCTGCAGTACGCCCGCGAGGCGCAGGCCCAGGGCCTGCAGGCGCTGGCGCTGGGCAACCTGGCGGACTACGAGCTGCGCAGCGGCAACTACGCGCGGGCCCTGGAGATGTCGACGCAAAGCCTGGCACTGGCGCACGAGAGCGGCGACATTTCCACCGAGATCCTGGCCCGGCACAACTCGGGCATCGCCAAGATCGGCCTGCGCAAGCTGGAAGAGGGCAAGCGCGACGTGCTGCAGGCCATCACGATGGATGCCCAGCGCGAGGCCGGCAGCTACACGGCCGAGTCCTGGCTGGAGCTCGGCATCTACCTGGAGAAGTTCGACGACCTGCCCGGCGCGATCGCGGCCTTCCATCAATCGCGCAAGGAATTCGACGAGGTGCTGCGCGACGAGACCCGCAAGGCCGTGCTCGAGGCGCAGGCGCGCTTCGAGGACCAGCAGCGCCAGCGCGAGATCCGGCTGCTCAACCAGGACAACAGCCTCAAGGCCGAACAGATCCGCACGCGCGACCTGCAGCTGAAGCTGTGGGCGGAGGTCGGCGGCTGCGTGCTGCTGTCGGGCGCGCTGCTGGCGCTGGCCTACCGGCGCATCCGCCGCACGAACGCAGCGCTGGCGCAGACCAACGAATCGCTGCGCGTGCAGAGCGAGCGCGATCCGTTGACGGGACTCGCCAACCGGCGGCACTTCCAGCAGGCCATCGCGTCGCGCACCCGCGAGGGCGGGCTGCGCGGCAGCCTGTTCCTGATCGACATCGACCACTTCAAGCGCATCAACGACCAATGGGGCCATGCGGCCGGCGACACCGTGCTGGTCGAAGTCGCGCGCCGTTTGCGCGGCGTGCTGCGCGAGCAGGACCTGGTCGTGCGCTGGGGCGGCGAGGAGTTCCTGATCCTGGTGAATTCCGAGTCGACCGAGGATGCGCGCCAGCTCGGCCAGCGCCTGCTGGACCAGATGGGCGGCCAGCCCGTCGACCACGGCGCGCTGCGCATCCCGATCAGCGCGTCCATCGGCTTTGCGAGTTTCCCGATGGCGCCGCAAGACCTGACCCTGGAATGGGAGCGCGCCATCGATCTCGTCGACACCGTGATGTACATGGCCAAGGCGCACGGCCGCAACAAGGCCTACGGCGTGGCGGCGATGCAGGCGCGCGATCGGGATCAGCTGCTGGCACTGGCCGGGCGCATCGAGTCCGCCTGGCACCAGGGGCAGGTGCAGCTGGTCAGCCTGCTCGGCCCGACGCAGGAGCCGCGCGCATGAGGACAGGGTTCCGCGCCTGCTTGATGACTGCCGGGACGGCCCGGACGGCCCGGACCGTCCGGACGGCCGCCAGGATGGCGGTCCTGACGACCGTCCTGCTGGGCCTGGGTGCGACCCTGGCGCACGCGGAGATCCCCGACCGCGCGCTGGATGCGCAGCTCGCGCAGCTGGACCGCTTCGGCTACAACGAGCCGGGCAAGGCGGGCCAGCAGTTGCGCGCGTTGCTCGCGGAGCCGGCGCATGCGCCGCATCGTCTTCACATCGAGTACACGCTGGGCCGCAACGCGGTGCAGGCCGGACGTCCCGAGGAGGTGCGCCGCATCGCCCGCGAGCTGGAGGCCAAGCCCGGCGGGCGGCCGCTGTCGCGCATGCTGCTGGCCGAGTTGCAGGATCGGCAGGGCCAGACCGGGCGCTCCGGCGAGATGGCCCAGCTGGCGCTGGATGAATTGGCGCCGGCCTGTGCGTCCGCGTCGGCGTCGACGATTCCGACTGGCTGCGATGCGCGCGTGATGATCCAGGCCCTGCGGCTGATCGCCCGGGCCCAGGGCGCGCGCGGCGAGTACGCCTTCGCCGAGACCTCGTTGCGGCGCGCGTTGACGCTGGCGCAGGCGATCCAGGACCACAGCGTGACCGGCACGATGATGGGATCGCTGGCGGTCAACAGCCAGGTGCGGGACGAGTCCACGGCGGCCCAGCAATGGATGGCGCAGGCGTGGCAACTCGCGCAGGGCGACGTCTCGGCGATGAGCCGCGCGAAGATGGTCGAGTCGATGGTCGCGTCCCGGCGCGGGGACCGGACGACCCAGCTGGCCGCGCTGGAAGATGCGCTGCGGCTCGCCGAGCAGGCGGGCGGCCGGCGCGATGTCGCGCTGCTGCAGAACAACCTGCTCGACGCCTACATCCACACCGACCAATCCGCCAAGGCCGTGCAGCTCGCGCGACTGGCGCTGCCCGTGGTGCAGTCCTACAACGACCAGACGGTCGAGCGCACGCTGCGCCACAACCTGTCGGTGGCGCTGGTCCAGCAGCGGCAGTTCGAGGCGGCGCGGCGCGAGATCGCACGGGTCCTCGAGCTTGCGCAGGGCGACTTCGATCCCGTGCGCCGTGCGCTGCAGTTGCGGGAACTGGGCGAGGCCTACGCCAAGGTCGGTCAGGCCAAGGAAGCGCTGCGGCTCTATCACGAGGAACGCGCGCTCAGCGCGGACACGGCGCGCCGCAACCGCGAGTCCTCCTTGCAGCAGCTGCGGCTGAAGTACGACAGCGAGGCCAAGCAGCGCGACCTGGAACTGCTGCGCCGCGAGCAGACGCTCAAGGACCGCGAGCTCGGCAACCGCCGGCTGGCGCAGTACGTCGGCGTCGGGCTGGCGGCGCTGCTCGGGCTGTCGCTGATCCTGATGGGCGTGATGCTGGCGCGGGTGCGCGAGGCCAACCGCAAGCTCAAGGCCAACCAGAGTCTGCTGCGCGCGGCGAGCGAGCGCGATCCGCTGACGGACCTCGCCAACCGCCGGCACTTCCTCGCGGTCATGGACCGCCATGCGAAGGACATGTTCACCGGCGCGCTGCTGATGATCGACATCGATCACTTCAAGCACGTCAACGATCGCCACGGTCACGCGGCCGGCGACGCCGTCATCATCGAGGTCTCCCGGCGCATCGCGCAGGCGGTGCGGGCGGAGGACCTGGTGGTGCGCTGGGGTGGCGAGGAGTTCCTGGTCTTTGCGCGCAATGTCGCGCCGGACCAGCTGCAGCTGCTGGCCGAGCGCGTCCTGTTCATCGTCGGCGAGACGCCGGTGCAGACGGCGGCCGGGCCGCTGCGGGTGACCTGCTCGATCGGCTTCGCGCATTTCCCGTTGCCGCCGGCGCAGCTCGCGCTCCACTGGGAGCAGGCCGTCAACTGGGCCGACATGGCGCTGTACACGGCCAAGTCGCAAGGCCGCAACCGGGCGCGCGGCATCGTCACCGTCGAGGCCGGCGACGCGCAGGCGCTGATCCAGATCGAGGCCGACTTCGACGCGGCCTGCAGCTCGGAGCGCGTGCAGCTCCAGACCATCCTGGGTCCGGAGTCGCCCGAGGTGCCCGGCGCGGACTAGTCACCCATACTGGGGCGGCCAAGATCACAACATCGGAGACGCCCCCATGAGCCTGAACCGCCGCGCGCTGCTCGCGCTGTCGTCCACTGTCTGGCTGCCGGAACTCGTCCGCGCGCAAGCGGCCTGGCCCTCGCGCCCGCTGCGCATCGTCGTGCCGTTCCCACCGGCGGGCACCACCGACCTCCTCGCCCGCGCGATGGCGCCCGAGCTGCAGAAGGCGCTCGGCCAGCCGGTCGTCGTGGAGAACAAGCCCGGAGCCGGTGGCAACACCGGCTCCGCCGACGTGGCCCATGCGACCGACGGGCACTCGCTGCTGATGGGCACCGTGGGCACGCATGCGATCAACCAGTCGCTGTATCCGAAGATGCCTTTCGATCCGGTCAGGGACTTCGCGCCGATCACGCTGGTCGCGGCCGTGCCCAACGTGCTGGTCATGAATCCGGCGAACGCGCAGAAGTACGGCATCAACAGCGTGGCCGACCTGGCACGCGTGGCCAAGGCCAACCCGGGCAAGCTGAACATGTGCTCCAGCGGCAACGGCACCTCCATCCATCTGGCGGGGGAGCTGTTCAAGAGCCTGACCGGCACCTACATGATCCACTTCCCGTACCGCGGCTCGGGGCCGGCGCTGCTGGACCTGATGGGCGGGAACATGGACCTGATGTTCGACAACCTGCCCTCGGCGCTGCCGCACATCAAGTCCGGCAAGCTGAAGGCGATCGCGGTGACCAGCGCGAAGCGCAGCGAGGCGCTGCCCGACCTGCCGACGATCGCCGAGAGCGGCGTGCCGGAACTGAAGGCCTTCGAGGCCTCGTCATGGTTCGGATTGCTGGCGCCGATCTCGCAGCCGGCCGATCAGGTCGCGCGCGTGCAGCGCGAGGTGGCAAAAGCCTTGGCGACGCCCGTGATGAAGGAGCGCATGGCCGCGCAGGGCGCGGTCCCGGGCGGCGGCACGAGCGCGGAGTTCGCCGCGCTCATCGCTCGCGAGACGACCAAGTGGGCGAAGGTGGTCAAGGCATCGGGCGCGAAGGTCGACTGACCGCGCCGACTCGACCGCGCTCCACCCTTCGACCGCCGAGCGCAGATCCGAAGCCGGCGCTGCCGGTGCCCCTCAGAGCGAATGCCGAGCGTGAGGAGGCGATTGAGCGGCGAGGGGCACCGGCAGCGCTGGCTGGCGCAGTCAGAGAACCTCTTCAAAAGACTCAGAACTTGAAGTCGTAATCGATCGTCAACGGCGCATGGTCGCTGAAGCGCTGCTCGAGGTAGATCGCTTCGCGCGTGGCCAGGTGGGCCATGCCGGGGGTGGCCAGGTGGTAGTCCAGGCGCCAGCCCACGTTCTTCGCCCAGGCCTGGCCGCGGTTGCTCCACCAGGTGTATTGATCGGGCTTGTCGTTGAGGAGACGGAAGACGTCCACCAGTCCGACGTCCTTCTCGAGCAGGCGTGTCATCCAGTCGCGTTCCTCGGGCAGGAAGCCGCTGTTCTTCTGGTTGCTCTTCCAGTTCCGGAGGTCGATCTCCTTGTGGGCGATGTTGACGTCGGCCACGAGGATGAACTCGCGCTCCGCGCGCAGGGCCATCAGGTAGGGGTACATCTCCGCCAGGAAGCGGAACTTCGCGGCCTGGCGCTCCTCGCCGCTGGAGCCGCTGGGGAAGTAGCAGCTGATGAGGCTGAGCTTGCGTCCCGGCTTGTCGAAGCGTTTCTCGATCCAGCGGCCTTCGTTGTCGAACTCGCTGCTGCCGAAGCCGACGATCACGTCGCTGGGCGTCTCCTTCGTGTAGAGGCCGACGCCGGAGTAGCCCTTCTTCTGCGCGTAGTGGAAGTGGCCGCTCAGGGTGTCGTAGCCCGCGAACTGAGATTCGACGACATCGGCTTGCGCCTTGAGTTCCTGGACGCCGACCACGTCGGCCTGCTGCGGCGGCAGCCAGTCGAAGACGCCCTTGGTGGCGGCCGAGCGGATGCCGTTGAGGTTGAGGGTGATGAAGCGCATGGGCGGTGGACGGGTGACCCTGGAAGAGGGCGGCAGTATCGCAAAGCCTCGTTCCGAAGTTGGCAGCAGCGGGGGGAAGGTGGCCCGCCGTCGAGGGATCGCGGTGCACCACGTAGCGCCCGCCTCCTGCGCCGTCCACGCTCATTCGGGCGACACGCGAGCAGATGCAGTGTTTGGGCAACAGAAAGCGCACCGCTGTGGTGCGGAGGGTGACGCCTTTATGACGAACTTGCTAGATTCGCGTCCACCGCGCCAACCGGCGCCCACATTTTTGCCGTCTGTGAACCCGGTTTACCCGTCGGTGTCCCGGTCGGCCTCCCCGGTTTTCCATCTTCCCCCGGAGTCCATCCATGAATCGATTCGCCACCCAGCGCGCCGCCGTCCCGGCGCTGCGCGAGGCCGCCGCGGCCGTGTCGCTGGCCCTGCTCGCCTGGCCCGCGCTGGCGCAGGACGCCCAGACCGATGCCGCCACCAAGGAGAAGGGTCAGCTCGAGACGGTGACCATCACCGCGGAGCGCCGGGTCGAGAACATCAAGGAAGTGCCGAACGCGGTCACGAAGATCTCCGGCGAGAAGCTGGACGTGCTGAATTCCGCCGGCCAGGACGTGCGCTTCCTGTCGGGCCGCGTGCCCAGCCTGAACATCGAATCGTCGTTCGGCCGCGCCTTCCCGCGCTTCTACATCCGCGGCTACGGCAACACCGACTTCCGCCTGAACGCGTCGCAGCCGGTCTCGCTGGTGTATGACGACGTTGTCCAGGAGAACCCGATCCTGAAGGGCTTCCCGGCCTTCGACCTGGCCGCCGTCGAAGTGGTCGCCGGCCCACAGGGCACGCTCTACGGCCGCAACACGCCGGCCGGCGTGGTGAAGTTCGATTCGGTGAAGCCGTCGCAGCGCCAGGAAGGCTACCTGAACGTCTCCTACGGCACCTACGGCACGATGAACCTGGAAGGCGCCGCCAACGTGCCGCTGACCGGCGACTGGGCCGCCCGCATCTCCGCGCAGATCCAGCATCGTGACGACTGGGTCAAGAACCAGGTGCCCACCGGCAAGACCGGCGAGCTCGAGGGTTACGACGACCGCGCCCTGCGCCTGCAGGCGCTGTACCAGCCGCACAAGGATTTCAGCGCGCTGTTCAACTTCCACGGCCGCGACCTGAAGGGCAGCGCGCGCGTGTTCCGTTCCTCGATCATCAAGACCGGCACCAACGACCTGGTCGACGGCTTCGATCCCGAGAAGGCCTACACCGACGGCGTCAACGAGCAGACCCTGCACGCCACCGGCGGCAGCGCCCGTCTGCGCTGGGGCCTGGGCGCGATCAACCTGTACTCGATCACCGGCTACGAGTCGGTGCGCCCCTTCAGCCGCGGCGACGTGGATGGCGGCTTCGTGTACTTCGGCCCCAAGCCGTACACGCAGGAAGGCCAGGCGACCTTCCCGGCCGAGTCGTCGAGCTCGATGAGCGGCCATCGCCAGATCACGCAGGAATTCCGCGTCGAGTCCGCCGCGGCCGGCCCGCTGCGTTGGCAAGGTGGTCTGTACTTCTTCGACGAGCGCTACACCGCACGCAGCACCGACTACACGACCGCGACCGGCCTGGCCGCCGGTTATGTCGACACGTACCAGAAGAACACCGCGTGGGCGGCCTTCGGCTCGGTGAACTACGCAGTCACGCAGGACTTCCAGCTGCGCGGCGGCCTGCGCTTCACGCACGACAAGAAGGACGTCAAGGTCAGCAGCGACTACACCGACCTGAACACCTCCACCGGCGTCACCGCCAACACCGGCGACTCCAAGTGGAACTGGGACGTGTCGGGCACCTACAAGGTCACGAAGGACACCAACGTGTATGCGCGCGTGGCCACCGGCTTCCGCGCCTCGTCCGTCCAGGGCGCGTCGCGCTTCGCCGGTCAGTCACAGGCGACGCCGGAGAACGTCACCTCCTACGAGGTGGGCGTGAAGTCGGACTTCTGGGATCGTCGCGCGCGCCTGTCGGCCAGCGCCTTCACCTACACCGTGAAGGACCTGCAGCTGACCGCCGTCGGCGGCCAGAACAACGCCAACCGTCTGCTGAACGCCAAGAAGGCTGAAGGCAACGGCGTCGAGCTGAACCTGGAAGTGCTGCCGGTCGATCAGCTGCTGATCACCCTGGGCGGCAGCCTGAACAACACCAAGATCCGCGACAACACGCTGTCGCTGCCGGCTTGCGGCGGCGGTTGCACGATGACGGATCCGCTGGTGGCGGGCTCGACGACCAACTACAGCATCGACGGCAATCCGCTGCCGAACGCGCCGAAGTGGGTCGCCAACCTGACCGCGCGTTACTCGATCCCGACCGCGGCCGGCAACGAGTTCTACATCTACACCGACTGGGCCTACCGCTCGAAGGTCAACTTCTTCCTGTACGAGGCCAAGGAGTTCACCGGCAAGTCGCTGACCGAAGGCGGCCTGCGCGTGGGCTACATCTGGAGCAACGGCAAGTACGAGGTCGCTGGCTTCGTCCGCAACATCACGGACCAGATCCGCGTCACCGGCGCGATCGACTTCAACAACAACACCGGCTTCATCAACGACCCGCGCACCTACGGCGTCCAGTTCAAGGCGATCTTCTGATCGGCTGAACCACACCGCATCGCGCAGCACAGTGGCCCGCGGGCCACCCTGCAAAAAGTGGGCCTGCTTCCGGCGACGGAGCAGGCCTTCTTCTTGCTTGAATTGCTGGATTCAGGCGACATGACGCGCTGCGTCACCCGTGGGGTGGCGAAGACCCTCGCCCTACAATTCCGGCCCAATTTCAATCTCACGTCTCGACGTCCCGCTGCCATGACCACCGCCGCCAATCGCCAGGCCCACAGCCCGGATTCCCAGGACACCCTGGCCCAGGAATTCGTCGCCTTCGCCGTCGACACCGGCGTGCTGCGCTTCGGCGAGTTCAAGACCAAGGCGGGGCGTCTCAGCCCCTACTTCTTCAATGCGGGCCTGTTCGACGACGGCCTCAAGATCGGCCGGCTGGCGCAGTTCTACGCGCAGCGGCTGCTGGCCTCGGGCGTCGAGTTCGACATGATCTTCGGCCCCGCCTACAAGGGCATCACGCTGGCCGCGGCGGTCGCGATCGAACTGGCGCGGCTGGGTCACAACAAGCCCTTCGCCTACAACCGCAAGGAAGCCAAGGACCATGGCGAAGGTGGCACGCTGGTCGGCGCCAAGGTCCAGGGTCGCGTGCTGATCATCGACGACGTCATCTCCGCCGGCACCTCGGTGCGCGAATCGATCGCGATGATCCAGGCCGCCGGCGCCACGCCCTGCGGCGTGGCCATCGCGCTGGATCGCCAGGAGAAGGCCGCCGAGAACGGTCAGGATCTCCCCTGGTCGGCGGTACAGTACGTGCGCGACCAGTTGAAGCTGCCGGTTGTCGCCATTGCGGGGTTGTCGGACCTGCTCCAGTATCTGCAGACCACCAGCAGCACCGCCGTGTCCGCCCATGCGACGGCGGTCCATGCCTACAGAGATCGCTACGGAGTCTGATGCGCGCTTCCCTCTCACGCCGTCTGCTGTCCCGACTGATCATGAGGTCGACGCTGTCCGGTCTGCTGCTGACCGGCGCGCTCGCGGGCGCCGCCTGGGCGCAGACGAAGGCGCCGCCGCCGTCCAACATCTACACGTGCACGACGCCCGATGGGCGCCGGCTGACATCGGATCGCCCGATCCCGGAATGCCAGTCGCGTGAGCAGCGGGTGCTGAACTCCGACGGCTCGGTCCGCAGGATGCAGCCGCCGGCGATGTCGCCCGAGGAGCAGGCGGCCTTCGATCAGCGCAAGCGCATGGAGGAAGTCCAGCGCGCCGCCCAGCAGGATGCGATCCGACGCGACCGCAACCTGTTGCAGCGTTATGCCGATCAGGCCGCGCATCAGCGCGCACGCGAGGCGGCGCTCGACGACATCCGTGAAGCGATGCAGCAGTCCGAGAAACGCCTGCAGGTGCTCGCGGCCGAGCGCAAACCGATGCTCGACGACGCGGAGTTCTACAAGGGCAAGCGGATGCCGATGAAGCTGCAGCACCAGCTCGACATGAACGACGCTTCGGCCGCCGCGCAGCGCGAGTCGATCGACAACCAGAAGGCCGAGATCGTGCGCGTCAACAAGCTCTATGACGATGAGTTGGCGCGCCTGAAGCGGCTGTGGGCCGGCGCGGCGCCGGGCTCGCTGGAGAAGTCCGCGACGACCTCCACGCCGCAGCCCGCGCCGGCGAAGCCGCCGGTGCAGGCCTCCCCGGCCAGCGGGCGCTGACGCGCACCGCAGAGGCCGGTGGGGCGGCCTTCGCCGCCAGCCAGCCGGTCGTCAGGCGCCGAGCTTCTTCTTCAGCAGCTCGTTGACGGTGGCCGGATTGGCCTTGCCCTTGGCCGCCTTCATCGCCTGGCCGACCAGCGCGTTGAACGCCTTCTCCTTGCCGGCGCGGAATTCCTCGACCGACTTGGCGTTGGCGGCGAGCACCTCGTCCAGGATGCGCTCGATCTCGCCGGTGTCGTTGGACTGCTTCAGGTCCTTGGCGTCGATGATCGCGTCGACATCGGCGCCCTCGCCCGTCCACAACGCCTCGAACACCTGCTTGGCGGAGTTGTTGTTGATCGTGCCGTCATGGATGCGCTTGATCAGCGCGCCCAGTTGCGCGGGCGTCACCGGCGCGCTGTCGATGCTGCGTTCCTCGCTGTTGAGCCGGCGCGAGACCTCGCCCATCACCCAGTTCGCGACCAGCTTCGGCGCGCCGCAGAGGTCGCGCGCGGCCTCGTAGAAACGCGCCGTCGCCAGGCTCTGCGTCATCATCGTCGCGTCGTAGGCGGGCAGACCGTCGGCCTCCTGGAAACGCGCGGCCATCACGGTCGGCAGCTCGGGCATCTCGCCGCGCACGCGGTCGACCCACTCGGCCGAGATCATCAGCGGTGGCAGGTCCGGATCGGGGAAGTAGCGGTAGTCGGCCGCGTCTTCCTTGGTGCGCATCGAGCGGGTCTCGCCCGTGTCCGGGTTGTAGAGCACCGTCGCCTGCTGGATCTCCAGGCCGTCCTCGATCTGGTCGATCTGCCAGTTGACCTCGTAGTTCACCGCGTCGACCAGGTAGCGGAAACTGTTGAGGTTCTTGATCTCGCGACGCGTGCCGAAGGGCGCGCCGGGCTTGCGCACCGAGACGTTGACGTCGCAGCGGAACGAGCCCTCCTGCATGTTGCCGTCGCAGATGCCCAGCCACATCACCAGCGCGTGCAGCGTCTTCGCATACTCGACGGCCTCCTGGCCGGAGCGCATCTCGGGCTCCGAGACGATCTCGAGCAGCGGCGTGCCGGCGCGGTTCAGGTCGATGCCCGACTGGCCGTGGTAGTCCTCGTGGAGGCTCTTGCCGGCGTCCTCTTCGAGGTGGGCGCGGGTGAGCTTCACGACCTTCTTCTCGTCGCCGACGAAGAACTCGATGTGGCCGCCCTGCACGACGGGAATCTCGTACTGGCTGATCTGGTAGCCCTTGGGCAGGTCCGGATAGAAGTAGTTCTTGCGCGCGAAGATCGACAGCGGCGCCACCTTGGCGCCGACGGACAGGCCGAAGCGGATGGCGCGCTCGACGGCGCCGCGGTTCAGCACCGGCAGCGTGCCGGGCAAGGCCAGGTCGACGGCGCTGGCCTGCGTGTTGGGGGCCGCGCCGAACGCGGTCGACGAGCCGCTGAAGATCTTCGATTCGGTCGAGAGTTGGACGTGGTTCTCCAGGCCGATGACGACCTCGTAGCCCCGCACCAGTTGACTGTTCTTGCTCATGACGTTCACACCCCCGCCGGATGCTGGCGATGCCAGTCGGTGGCCTGCTGCAGCGCGTGCGCGGCGTGGAGCAGGGTGCCTTCCTTGAAGTAGTTGCCCAGCAGCTGCAGGCCCACGGGCATGCCGCCCTCGCCGCTGCCCACCGGCACGCTCATGCCGGGCAGGCCGGCCAGCGAGCCGGGCAGCGTGAAGATGTCGGCGAGGTAGGCCTTCACCGGATCGTCCGCGCCCTCGCCCTGCTTCCATGCGACCGTCGGCGCCACCGGGCCGGCGATCAGGTCGCAGTGCTGGAAGGCCTGCTGGAAGTCGTCCGCGATCATGCGGCGCAGCTTCTGCGCCTGCAGGTAGTAGGCGTCGTAGTAGCCGTGCGAGAGCACGTAGCTGCCGATCATGATCCGGCGCTTGACCTCGGCGCCGAAGCCTTCGGCGCGGGTCTTCTCGTACATGTCGATCAGGTTGCCGTAGTCCTTGGCGCGGTGCCCGAACTTCACGCCGTCGAAGCGCGACAGGTTCGAGCTCGCCTCGGCCGGGGCGATGATGTAGTAGACCGGGATCGCAAGCTCGGTGCGTGGCAGCGACACGTCCACCAGCGTCGCGCCCAGCTTCTCCAGCTCCGCCAGACCGGCGCGCACGGCGCCGTCCACGTCGGAGGACAGCGCCGCCGGGAAGAACTCCTTGGGCAGGCCGATGCGCAGGCCCTTGAGCGGCTGCGTGGCGGTCGCGCCTTCACGCGGCGTCAGCATCTGCGCGCTGAAGTCCTGCGGCGGCTGCTGGACGCTGGTGGCGTCGCATTCGTCGAAGCCGCTCATCGTCGACAGCAGCAGCGCGCAGTCCTCGGCCGAGCGCGCGAACACGCCGGCCTGGTCCAGGCTGGACGCGAACGCGATCATCCCGTAGCGCGAGCACACGCCGTAGGTCGGCTTGATGCCGGTGATGCCCGAGAAGCTGGCCGGCTGGCGGATCGAGCCGCCGGTGTCGGTGCCGGTCGTCGCCGGAACGAGGCAGGCGGCCACCGCGACGGCCGAGCCGCCCGACGAGCCGCCCGGCACGCGCGTGCGGTCCCAGGGGTTCAGCGCCTTGAAGTAGGCGCTGTTCTCGTTGGCCGAGCCCATCGCGAACTCGTCGCAGTTGAGCTTGCCCAGCGAGACCGTGCCGGCGGCGTTCAGGCGCTCGACGACGGTGGCGTCGAAGGGGCTGAGATAGCCCTCGAGCATCTTCGAGCCTGCCGTGGTCGGCATGTCGCGGGTGACGAAGATGTCCTTGTGCGCGAGCGGCACGCCGATCAGCGCGCCCGCTTCACCGCTGGCCAAGCGCGCGTCAGCGTCCTTGGCCCGGGCGAGCGCGTAGTCCGCGTTCACGTGCAGGAAGGCGCCGAGATCCTTCGCCGCGGCAACACGCGCAAGCAGATGTTGCGTCAGTTCGGTGCTGGAGACCGTCTTGGCGCGCAAGGCGCGGCCGAGCTCGGCCACGCCGAGGTGGTGGAGAGGCGTGGTCATTCGATGACTTTCGGGACCAGGAACAGGCCATCCTCGACGGCGGGGGCGCTGCGTTGGTTGAGTTCGCGCTGGTCGGTTTCGGTGACGCGGTCCTCGCGCAGCCGCAGGGCCACTTCCTGGACCGCCGACAGCGGCGTGTAGAGGGGGTCGACACCGCTGGTGTCGACCGCGCTCATCTGCTCGACGATCGAGAAGAAGCCATTGAGCTGCGGCAGCAGCGCGGCCTGCTCGTCGCCGGAAAGTTCCAGCCGGGCCAGTTTGGCGATCCGGCTGACGTCGTCGTGGGTGAGTGCCATGGGGATTGAAACGCTTACGGATGGCTTGCAGACGGGCCAAACCAGGGGGTGATCAGTTATTATCCCCGCTTATCTCCATGAGCCGAGGCTGCCAGTGCAGCCTCGTTCCTTATGGCAAGGAATCTCGCTCGCGCGGACGCCGCCGGTCCGCGCGGTTACCCGACCCGAACCGCCCCGAATCGCAGCCGCCCGGACATAACGCAGACGAACGCCGCTTGATGCCGTCGAATGCCGCCGATTGCGTGTAGTTCGACGTTGACCAGCGGCTCCAGGTGCCGAAGCGTCTTGTCCAGGTCTTGCCTACACACATGTTCGCCTCCCTGCGCCGCTATTTCTCCACCGACCTCGCCATCGACCTGGGCACCGCCAACACGCTGATCTACGTCCGCGGAAAAGGCGTGGTGCTGGACGAACCGTCCGTCGTCGCCATCCGCCACGAAGGTGGCCCGAACGGCAAGAAGACCATCCAGGCCGTCGGCCACGAAGCCAAGGCCATGCTGGGCAAGGTGCCCGGCAACATCGAGGCGATCCGCCCGATGAAGGACGGCGTGATCGCCGACTTCGTGGTGACGGAGCAGATGATCAAGCAGTTCATCAAGATGGTGCACGACACCAAGCTGCTGCGTCCGTCGCCCCGCATCATCATCTGCGTCCCCTGCGGCTCCACGCAGGTCGAGAAACGCGCGATCCGCGACGCCGCGCTGGGCGCGGGCGCCTCGGAGGTCTACCTGATCGAGGAGCCGATGGCGGCCGCGATCGGCGCGGGCCTGCCGGTGTCCGAAGCGTCGGGCTCGATGGTCATCGACATCGGCGGCGGCACGACCGAGGTCGGCGTGATCTCGCTGGGCGGCATGGTCTACAAGGGCTCGGTCCGTGTCGGCGGCGACAAGTTCGACGAGGCCATCATCAACTACATCCGCCGCAACTACGGCATGTTGATCGGCGAGCCGACCGCGGAGTCCATCAAGAAGAACATCGGCTCGGCCTTCCCCGGCTCCGAGGTCAAGGAGATGGAAGTCAAGGGCCGCAACCTCAGCGAAGGCGTGCCGCGCAGCTTCACCATCTCGTCCAACGAGATCCTGGAAGCGCTGACCGACCCGCTGAACCAGATCGTCTCGGCCGTGAAGAACGCGCTGGAGCAGACCCCGCCGGAGCTGGGCGCCGACATCGCCGAGCGCGGCATGATGCTGACCGGCGGCGGCGCGCTGCTGCGCGACCTGGACCGTCTGCTGGCCGAGGAAACCGGCCTGCCGGTGCTCGTGGCCGAAGACCCGCTGACCTGCGTCGTCCGTGGCTGCGGCATGGCCCTGGAACGCATGGAACGCCTGGGTTCGATCTTCACGAACGAATAAGTGGATGCGGCCTCAGCCGGCCGCTTTGCGTTGAATCTCCTTCGCTGAGATCTTCATGCCTCTCGGCACCCTCGACCGCAATCCACCGCCGCTGTTCCGCGAAGGCCCGTCCGCGTTGACGAAGCTGGCCTTCTGTGCGGCATTGGCGGTCTTCCTGATGGTGGCGGATTCCCGCTTCCAGGTCACGGCGCCCGCCCGCGCGGGCTTGGCGCTCGCGCTGCATCCGCTGCAGCGCGCGCTGCTGGCGCCCGTCGATGCCTGGGAGCAGGCCGGCGACTACGCCCGCGGCATGGAGAAGGCCACGGAGGCCGAGAACCAGGCCCGGCAGCAGCTCGCCTCGCAGGCGGTGATCCTGAGCCGCGCGGCGCAGCTGCAGGCCGAGAACACGCGCCTGCGCGCGCTGCTCGAGCTGCGCGAGGCACTGCCGGTGAAGGGCCTCGCCGCCGAGGTGCTCTACGAGGCGCCGGATCCCTTCTCGCGTCGCATCATCATCGACCGCGGCGGCCATGGCGGCGTGCGGCTCGGCGCGCCGGTGGTCAACGATGCCGGCGTGCTCGGCCAGGTGACGCGGGTCTATCCGCTGTCCGCCGAGGTGACCCTGTTGACCGACCGCGACGCCACCATCCCCGTGCTCAACACGCGTACCCAGCAGCGCGGCGTCGCCTATGGCGGCGAGCGCGGCGTGATGGAGCTGCGCTTCATCGCCGCCAACGCCGACATCAAGCCGGGCGACGCCCTCGCGACGTCGGGCCTGGACGGGCTCTATCCGCCGGGCCTGCCGGTGGCGAAGGTCGCCGAGGTCGAGCGCCGCGGCGACACCAGCTTCGCGCGCGTCGGCCTGGCGCCGATCGCGCAGCCCGACAGTGCGCGCCACGTGCTGGTGCTGGAGCCGCTGGAAGGTCAGGAGTCCGCCCGCACCGAAGCCGCGCAGGAAGCGGCCAGCGCCGCGATTGCCGCCGCCGCCGAAGCCGCCAGCAGACCGGCGCGCGGCCGCGCGGCCTCAGCCGCGTCCGCGCCGAAAGGAGGCACACGATGATCATGCCCCGTGGCGCCAGCCAGCTGCTGCTGCCCGCCAACCCCCTGTTCATCGCGTTCAGCCTCATCGTCGGGCTGCTGATTGACATGGTCCCCGTCGGCCGGCAACCCTGGATGCCGGACGTGCTGGCGCTGGTGCTGGTCTTCTGGAACGTCCATCAGCCGCGCCGCGTCGGCGTGGGTTGGGCCTTCGTCTTCGGCCTGATGATCGACGTCCACCACGGCGCGCTGCTCGGCCAGCATGCGCTGGCCTACAGCCTGCTCGCCTTCGGTGCGGTCGCGCTGCACCGGCGGCTGCTGTGGTTCACGCTGGGCGCGCAGGCACTGCACGTGCTGCCGCTGTTCGTGCTCGCGACAGCGATCGCCGTGATCGTCCGGCTGATCGTCGGCGGCATGTGGCCGGGGTGGAGCATCGTGCTGGCGCCGCTGCTGCAGGCGGCGTTGTGGCCGATCGCCGCGGCGCTGCTGCTCGCGCCACAGCGACGCGCGCCGGATCCCGACGCGCACCGCCCGCTCTGAGCGTGCGGAGATCGGCCTCGCGATGACGGTCATCAAGAACCTCCAGGCGGAGCTGAGCCGCTTCCGGCTGCGGCTGTTCGCCGCGGCCGCGTTCGTGCTGTTCTGCTTCGGCCTGCTCGTCGCGCGGCTCGTCTACCTGCAGATCACGCAGCACGACACGCTGCTCGAGCGCGCCGAGACCAACCGCGTCTCCGTCGTCCCCATCGTGCCCAACCGCGGCCTGATCGTGGACCGCAACGGCGTGGTGCTGGCGAGCAACTATTCGGCCTATACGCTGGAGATCACGCCGTCGAAGGTGCCGGACCTTGAACGCACGATCGACGCGTTGTCCGCCGTCATCGACATCCAGCAGCGCGACCGCCGGCGGTTCAAGCGGCTGATGGATGAGAGCAAGAACTTCGAGTCGCTGCCCATCCGCACCAAGCTGACCGATACCGAGGTCGCCCGCTTTGCCGCGCAGCGCTTCCGCTTCCCCGGGGTGGACATCAAGGCCCGGCTGTTCCGCAGTTACCCGATGGGCGACATCGGCGCGCACATGCTGGGCTACATCGGCCGCATCAACCAGGCCGAGAAGAAGGCGATGGACGACTGGTCCGAAGAGGACGTCGCCAACTACCGCGGCACCGAGTACATCGGCAAGCTCGGGTTGGAGCAGGCCTATGAGCGCGAACTGCACGGCCAGACCGGGTTCGAGGAGATGGAAACCAGCGCGGGCGGCCGCGCGGTGCGCCGCCTGCGCAACCGCCCGCCGACGCCGGGCAACACGCTGCACCTGTCGGTCGACATCAAGCTGCAGGCGCTGGTGGAGCGGCTCTTCGGCGACCGGCGCGGCGCGCTGGTCGCGATGGATCCGCGCAACGGCGAGGTGCTGGCCTTCGTCTCCAAGCCGACCTTCGATCCCAACCTGTTCGTCGACGGCATCGACGCGGACAGCTGGCGCGAGCTCAACGAGGACGTCGACAAGCCGCTGCTGAACCGCGCGTTGCGCGGCACCTACCCGCCGGGCTCGACCTTCAAGCCGTACATGGCGATGGCCGCGCTGAACACCGGCAAGCGCGCCGCCAACGTGGTGATCCAGGACAACCTGAACTACAGCTTCGGCGGCCGGGTGTTCGGCAGCGCGACCGGCGACCGGGCCGGGGCCAAGGACATGCGGTTGGCGATCGTGACCTCGTCGAACGTCTACTTCTATTCGCTGGCCAACGAGATGGGCGTGGACATGATCCACGACCAGCTCGAGCCCTTCGGCTTCGGCCGCAGGACCGAGATCGACCTGCTCGGCGAGGTCACCGGCATCCTGCCCAGCACCGAGTGGAAGCGCCGCGCCTACAAGCGGCCCGAACAGCAGAAGTGGTACGCCGGCGAGACGATCTCGCTGGGCATCGGCCAGGGCTACAACAACTTCACGATGCTGCAGCTGGCGACGGCGATGTCGACGCTGTCCAGCGGCGGCGAGCGTTACCGGCCGCGGCTGGTGCGGGAGATCGAGGACGTCGTCAAGCACGCGCAACGGCGCGTCGCGAGCGATGCGTTGGCGCCGCTGGCGCTGCGCAAGGCGGACGTCGACGTGATTCGCAACGCGATGCACGACGTGACGCTGGAAGGCACGTCGCGCGCGGTGTTCGCGGGCGCGCAGTACCAGAGCGCCGGCAAGACCGGCACGGCGCAGGCGGTGGGCCTGCGTGCCGGCCAGACCTACAGCAGCATCAAGGCGGATGAGCGCAAGCGCGATCACTCCCTGTACATCTCGTTCGCGCCTTACCAGGCGCCGACGATCGCGCTGGCCTTGATCGTCGAGAACGCGGGCTTCGGCTCCGAGTCGGCCGCGCCGATCGCACGCCGCGTGTTCGACTACGTGCTCACCGGGACCTACCCGAGCGAAGAGGACATCGCCAAGGTGCGGGTCGGCCAGGTCGGCGCGCCGATCGGCACGCCGCGCCGCGTCGAGGACATCCCGCTGCCCAACGCCGCGGCCAGCGCGCCGGAGGCGGCGGCCTCGGCGGTCGTCTCGCCCGCCTCTGCCCCTTCGCGTGCCTCCGCGCCTTCGGCGCCGGCCGCGCCAGTCGCGCGGGCCGCCGCGTCGCGTCCCACCCAGGGAGCCTCACGATGAGCGCCGTCTTCAGCAAACCCAGCCTGCTGCAACGGGTGAAGCCGCTGTTCCAGGGTTTCGACATCCCGCTGCTGCTCGCGATGGCCTGGCTCATGGGGCTGGGCCTGATGTGCATGTACTCGGCGGGCTACGACCATGGCACCCGCTTCGTCGATCACGCCCGCAACATGGTGCTGGCCATGGGCGTGCTGTTCGTGACCGCGCAGGTGCCGCCTCAACGGCTGATGCAGCTCGCGCTGCCGCTCTACGCCGTCGGCGTGACCCTGCTGGTGGCGGTGGCGCTGTTCGGCATCACGAAGAAGGGCGCGACCCGCTGGCTGTACGTCGGCACGCAGATCCAGCCGTCCGAACTGCTGAAGATCGCCGTGCCGCTGATGCTGGCCTGGTGGTTCCAGAAGCGCGAAGGCCAGTTGCGGCTGCCCGACTTCGTCGCCGCCTTCATCCTGCTCGCGGTGCCGGTCGGGCTGATCGCGAAGCAGCCGGACCTGGGCACGTCGCTGCTGGTGCTGGGCGCGGGCCTGTACGTGATCTTCTTCGCCGGGCTGTCGTGGAAGCTGATCATCCCGGCCCTGGTGCTGGCCGGCGCGGGCATCACGGCGCTGGTCTACAGCGAGGACCAGATCTGCCAGCCCGACGTGAAATGGGTCGTGCTGAAGGACTACCAGAAGGACCGTGTCTGCACCTTGCTGGACCCGACGAAGGACCCGCTGGGCAAGGGCTTCCACATCATCCAGGGCGAGATCGCGATCGGCTCCGGCGGCGTGACCGGCAAGGGCTTCATGAAGGGCACGCAGACGCACCTGGAGTTCATTCCGGAGCGGACGACCGACTTCATCTTCGCGGCCTACGGCGAGGAGTTCGGACTGATCGGCGCGGCGGGGCTGCTGATCGGCTTCACCGCGCTGATCCTGCGCGGACTGGCGATCGCGCACGAGGCGCCGACCTTGTTCTCAAGACTGCTCGCGGGGGCGATCACGTTGAGCTTCTTCACCTACGTGTTCGTGAACATGGGCATGGTGACCGGCATCCTCCCCGTGGTGGGGGTGCCGCTGCCGTTCATCTCGTATGGGGGGACGGCGATGGTGACGCTGGGCTTGTCGCTCGGGATGCTGATGTCGATCGCCAAGAGCCGGGGCGGAACGCAGCGCTGATCGCGCGTCGGTTCCCCGTGGTGGAAGCGGTCAGGAGCCGGCGTTCTGCAGCGGGTGCGCGGCGAACCGGACCGTGAATCGCGCGCCCGGCCCTGCGCCTTCCGATTCCGCCTGTCGACGTGCCCGCGTGTCATCGACCGCAATCTCCGCTTCATGCTGCTGGACGATCTCGCGCACGATCGCGAGCCCCAGTCCCGAGCCGTCGACGTTGGTGCCCAGCGCCCGGTAGAACGGCTGGAAGATCTGCTCGCGTTCCGACTCGACGATGCCCGGTCCGGAGTCTTCCACCTGCAGCACGCAGACCTGTCCGAACGGGTCCTCGACCACGCGCACCGTGACCGTGCCGTCACTCGGCGTGTAGAGCAGCGCGTTGTCGACGAGGTTGCGGATCAGCTCGCGGATCAGCAGCGGATGCCCGCTGATGCGCAGCCCGGCCTGGCTCGCCTCCGGTCCCTCGTAGCCCAGGTCCAGTCGCTTCTCCATGGCCCGCGGCACGAAGTCGCGCACGGTCTCGATCGCCAGTACGGCGAGGTTCACTTCGCTGCGCCGGGCGGCGTGTTCCTGGTCTTCGGCGCGGGCCATCGCCAGCAGCTGGTTGACCATGTGCGCCGCGCGCTGGCTCGACACCGCGATCTGCTTCAGCGATCGGCGCAGCTCCGCGGGTGAGCTGCGTCCCTCGTCGATCTCGCGCTGCGCCAGCTCGGCCTGCGTGCGCAGCCCCGCGAGCGGCGTCTTCAGCTGATGCGCGGCGTCGGCCAGGAAATGCTTCTGCGACCGGATCGACTGGTCGAGCCGCTCCAGCAGATCGTTGATCGCCTGCACCAGCGGCGCGACTTCGTCGGGGATGCGCTGTTCGTCGATGGGGCTCAGGTCCGAGCTGTCGCGGGAGCGGATGCGCCGCTGCAGGTCGTTCAGCGGCGCGATCCCGCGCGCCAGTGCCAGCCACACCAGCAGCACCGCCAGCGGCAGGATCACGAACTGCGGCAGGATGACGCCCTTGATGATCTCGTTGGTCAGCCGCGAGCGCTTGCCCAGCGTCTCCGCGACCTGCACCAGCATCATCCGGTCGCTGCCCGCCATCCCCTCAGGCACCACCCACAGGTAGGACACGCGCACCGCCTCGTTGTTGATCTCGTCGAACCGGCGATTCACCTCCCAGGGAACGATCGGCGGCTCGACCTCGGGCACCGGCAGCAGCGCATCGCCGCTCAGCAGTTCGCCGCGCAGGCCCAGCACCTGGTAGTAGACGGTGTCGGATTCGTCCGCGCGCAGCAGGGCGGCGGCCTCGGGCGCGAGCGCGTAGCGCGACCGGCCACGCCGCGCCGCCGCATCGCCGGGCCCCGGCTCGGTCACGACCTGCAGGCCGAGCGTGCGCGCCATCTCGTCGAGCTCACGGTCATAGGGCTTGTTGGCGATGCCCTGGGCCACCAGCCAGGTCAGTGCGACGCTGATCGGCCAGATGACCAGCAGCGGCGCGAGCATCCAGTCGAGGATCTCGCCGAACAGCGAGCGATGGCCGGAGGCGTCAGTCGCCATGACGCGCACCGTGGGTCAGGCGTCCGCGCGGAGCTGTCCCGCGCCTCGTGCGGCCGGACCCACGCGGCCGCTCAGCCGGGAATCTTCTCAAGGCAGTAGCCCAGTCCGCGCACCGTCGCGATGCGGATCGGGCCCTGCTCGATCTTCTTGCGCAAGCGATGGATGTAGACCTCGATCGCGTTGTTGCTGACCTCTTCGCCCCATTCGCACAGGCGCTCGACCAACTGGTCCTTGCTGACGAGACGGCCGGCGCGCTGCAGCAGCACCTCCAGCAGCGACAGCTCGCGCGCCGAGAGTTCCACCATCTGGTCGTTGATGTAGGCGACGCGTCCCGTCGCGTCGAAGGTCAGCGGACCGTGGCGGATCACGCTCGAAGCGGTGCCCAGGCCGCGGCGCGTCAGTGCGCGCACGCGGGCCTCGAGCTCCTGCAGCGAGAACGGTTTGGCCATGTAGTCATCGGCGCCAAGGTCCAGGCCCTTGACGCGTTCCTCGATGCTGTCGGCCGCGGTCAGGATCAGCACCGGCACGGAAGATCCTCGTGCGCGCAGCCGTCTCAGCACCTCCAGGCCGTGCAGCTTGGGCAGGCCCAGATCGAGGATCAGGAGGTCGAATTCATGCGAGGCCAGCGCCGCATCGGCCTCGCTGCCGCTGCCGACCTGATCGACGGCGCAGCCCGAGGCCCGCAACGAGCGCAACAGGCCGTCGGCCAAGACCTGGTCGTCTTCGGCGATCAAGATGCGCATGTGTCGTCCCCTCTGGTTATGGAGACATTCTAGGGAGCGGCCCGCTGGTGTTCCCTAGGCGTTTCCGAGGCGTCCGCTCGGCATTCGTCGGGCGTGTCCGACTCACGCCGACGGCAGCGCGGCGTGGGGTGACTCCTACCGAAGGCGGAAAAAGGTGGGAACTGCGACGGCTGGCTCATCCAGTGAGCCAGCCGGTGCCTAAGATGACTGCATCGACCCGTCACCGGCACCGCAAAGCGCGTCCGGCCGCTTCGACAAAGTACTGTACAGATATACAGATTGCGCCATAATCCGCCGCAGCCAACAGGAGAAGATTGCATGGACGCCCCCGTGAAGAACGCCAACACCGAAAAAGCCAAGGCCCTGCAGGCCGCCCTCGCCCAGATCGAAAAGCAGTTCGGCAAGGGCTCCATCATGCGGCTGGCCGAAGGCGAGAAGATCGAGGACATCCAGGTCGTCTCCACCGGCTCCCTGGGTCTGGACATCGCGCTGGGCGTCGGCGGTCTGCCGCGCGGCCGCGTGGTCGAGATCTACGGTCCTGAATCCTCGGGCAAGACCACGCTGACGCTGCAGGTCATCGCCCAGATGCAGAAGCTGGACGGCGTGTGCGCCTTCATCGACGCCGAGCACGCGCTGGACGTCCAGTACGCGCAGAAGCTGGGCGTCAACCTGCAGGAACTGCTGATCAGCCAGCCCGACACCGGCGAACAGGCCCTGGAGATCGTGGATTCGCTGGTGCGCTCGGGGTCGGTCGACCTGATCGTCATCGACTCGGTCGCCGCGCTGACGCCGAAGGCGGAACTCGAAGGCGAGATGGGCGACTCGCTGCCCGGCCTGCAGGCCCGACTGATGAGCCAGGCGCTGCGCAAGCTGACCGCCACCATCAAGAAGACCAACTGCACCGTCGTCTTCATCAACCAGATCCGGATGAAGATCGGTGTGATGTTCGGCAGCCCGGAAACGACCACCGGCGGCAACGCGCTGAAGTTCTACGCTTCGGTGCGCCTGGACATCCGCCGCATCGGCTCGATCAAGAAGGGCGAGGAAGTCATCGGTTCCGAGACCAAGGTCAAGGTCGTCAAGAACAAGGTGGCACCGCCGTTCAAGACGGCGGAGTTCGACATCCTCTACGGCGAAGGCATCAGCCGCGAGGGCGAGATCATCGACATGGGCGTGGCCGCGAAGATCGTCGAGAAGGCCGGCTCCTGGTACGCCTACAGCGGCGAGAAGATCGGACAGGGCAAAGACAACGCGCGCGAGTTCCTGCGCGAGAACGCGGACCTGGCAGTCGAGATCGAGAACAAGATCCGCGAATCCCTGGGCATCCCCCTATTGGGCGCAACGCCCGGCGGCGACGCCGAGTAAACGCGGGGCTTTCGCATGACCCCGCCCGACGGTCGGCGGGGCCGAGCCTCGCAGCCGCTGTCGTTGAAGGCTCGCGCGATTGCGTTGCTCGCGCAGCGCGAGCACAGCGCGATGGAGCTGCGACGCAAGCTGCTGCGCATCGCGCGTGACCGGCAAGCCGAAGCCGGGGAGGCTTCGGAATCGAGAGGCGATGAATTCGCGGATGAAGCCGGATCGAAGGACCTGGACGACGAAGTCGACGCGGTACTCGATTGGCTCAAGGCCAACGCATATCTCGACGAGTCGCGGTTTGTCGAATCCCGCATCCACGTGCGCTCTCAGCGCTTCGGACAGCGGCGTATCGAGCAAGAGCTCGCCCAGCATGGGCTCGTGTTGGACGCGGAACAGCGCTCGACGTTGGCGGCCGGCGAGTTGGATCGTGCTTGCGAATTGCTCAGGCGCAAGTTCGGTGATGGCCCGGCCGTCGATGCAGCGGCGCTAGCCAAACGCCTGCGTTTCCTCATCGGACGGGGATTCGGTTCGGATCTGGCGCGCCGAGCGGTCCGACGCGTCGCCGAGGGCAGCGATGCCGATGCGTGAGCGCGCGTCGAGCTGACCGCCTGTCGTGCCGCCTGAATGAGCGACAGGGGCTGAAACTCCCCGAAACTTCGTGCGTCATGAGCACCTTGCGGCGCCCTGACAAGCCCACGCCAGTGCGCGTCTCAACCGCGCCAAGGGCTTGATGCAACGCAGCATGCTACATTTTCGGCTTCGCAAAACAGCCCGCCGGCGTTCGTCCGCGGGCGTGTTTTCGCGTGTTTGCATCGGTTTTATGTCTTCCTCCGCCTCCCCCGAGCGCCATCCGCCGCATCATCGTCGCTCCGTCGACGTGCGGTCCTATGGTCGCGACGACGGGTTCCTTGTCGCGGAGACCCGGTTGAATCCGGCGTTGCAAACCTCCTCTCCACGCCGGCACCGCGGAGCGCCCGCGGCACTGGCAGCCTCTTCCTGATTCATCCATCAAGCGAGACCTCCCTATGAAGATTCACGAGTACCAGGGCAAGGAAATCCTGCGCCAGTTCGGCGTGCCGGTGCCGCGCGGCATTCCCGCGTTCACGGTGCAAGAGGCGGTCGAAGCCGCGCAGAAGCTGGGCGGCCCGGTCTGGGTGGTCAAGGCGCAGATCCACGCCGGCGGTCGCGGCAAGGGCGGCGGCGTCAAGCTGGGCAAGAGCCTGGACGACGTGAAGGCGCTCTCCGAGCAGATCCTGGGCATGCAGCTGGTCACGCACCAGACCGGCCCGGTCGGCCAGAAGGTCCGCCGCCTGTACATCGAAGAAGGCGCGGACATCAAGAACGAGCTGTACATCTCGCTGGTGACCGACCGCGGCACGCAGAAGGTGGCCTTCATCGCGTCGAGCGAAGGCGGCATGGACATCGAGGAAGTCGCGCACTCGACTCCCGAGAAAATCATCACCGAGTACATCGATCCGCTGACCGGCATCACGACCGAGCAATCGAAGAAGATCGCCGCGGCCATCGGCCTGAGCGGCGCTTCGGTGGATCAGGCTGTCGACCTGTTCGCGAAGCTGTACAAGTGCTACATGGACACGGATGCGTCGCTGGTTGAAATCAACCCGCTGAACTGCGATTCGAAGGGCAACCTGATCGCGCTGGACGCGAAGTTCAACTTCGACGCCAACGCTCTGTTCCGTCACCCGGAAATCGTCGCCTACCGCGACCTGGACGAAGAAGACGCGGCTGAAATCGAAGCGTCGAAGTTCGACCTGGCCTACATCTCGCTGGACGGCAACATCGGCTGCCTGGTGAACGGCGCCGGTCTGGCCATGGCCACGATGGACACCATCAAGCTGTTCGGCGGCGAGCCGGCCAACTTCCTGGACGTCGGCGGCGGCGCCACGGCCGAGAAGGTCACCGAAGCCTTCAAGATCATGCTGAAGAACCCCGAGGTGAAGGGCATCCTCGTGAACATCTTCGGCGGCATCATGAAGTGCGACACCATCGCCGAAGGCGTGATCACGGCCTGCAAGGCCGTCAACCTGAACGTCCCGCTGGTCGTCCGCATGAAGGGCACCAACGAGGAGCTGGGCAAGAAGATGCTGGCCGAGTCCGGCCTGCCCATCATCGCCGCCGACACCATGGCCGAAGCCGCGACCAAGATCGTCGCCGCCGTCAAGTAAGCCGAAGACCCAGCCAAGGAATACGACATGAGCATCTACATCAACAAGGACACCAAGGTCATCACCCAGGGCATCACGGGCAAGACCGGTCAGTTCCACACCCTGGGCTGCCAAGCCTACGCCAACGGCAAGAACGCGTTCGTCGCGGGCGTGAACCCGAAGAAGGCGGGCGAGAAGTTCTCGGACATCCCCATCTACGGCACCGTGAAGGAAGCCGCCGCCCAGACCGGCGCCACCGTGTCGGTGATCTATGTGCCGCCGGCCGGCGCCGCCGCCGCGATCTGGGAAGCCGTCGAGGCCGACCTGGATCTGGCGATCTGCATCACGGAAGGGATCCCCGTCCGTGACATGCTGGAAGTGCGCAACAAGATGAAGGCCAAGGAACTGGCTGGCGGCAAGAAGACGCTGCTGCTGGGCCCGAACTGCCCTGGCCTGATCACGCCCGACGAGATCAAGATCGGCATCATGCCCGGTCACATCCATCGCAAGGGTCGCATCGGCGTGGTCTCGCGCTCGGGCACGCTGACCTATGAAGCGGTGGCGCAACTGACCGAAATCGGCCTGGGCCAGTCCTCGGCAGTCGGTATCGGTGGCGATCCGATCAACGGTCTGAAGCACATCGACGTGATGCAGGCCTTCAACGACGATCCGGACACCGACGCCGTCATCATGATCGGCGAGATCGGTGGCCCGGACGAGGCGGAAGCCGCCCGTTGGTGCAAGGCCAACATGAAGAAGCCGGTGGTCGGCTTCATCGCGGGTGTGACCGCGCCTCCCGGAAAGCGCATGGGCCACGCTGGCGCGCTGATCTCCGGCGGTGCCGACACGGCCGATGCCAAGCTCGCCATCATGGAAGAGTGCGGCTTCACCGTGACGCGCAACCCGTCGGAAATGGGCAAGCTGCTGAAAGGCCTGCTGTAAGTAGCAGGAAAAACCTGATGCCAGGAGCTGTTGCTGCGTAATTTCACGCACTGCGGTTCCTGGGGGCGGGCGCGGACAATCCAGCCGTACCCCCCAAACGAATGAAGGGGCCCATGGGGCCCCTTCATTCGTTTGCCCTCCAACGCTTTAGACTGGGCTCTCGTTGTGCGAGGCCCGGCGCGGGTTCCCTACATGGACATGCTCACCAGCCCCGAGTTCTGGCTCGCCGTCGGCCAGATCATCCTGATCGACATCCTGCTGGGTGGCGACAACGCCGTCGTCATCGCGCTTGCCTGCCGCAAGCTGCCACCGAATCTGCGCACCAAGGGCATCCTTTGGGGCACCGCGGGTGCCATCGTGCTGCGCGTTGTACTGATCTTCTTCGCGCTGACCTTGCTCAAGCTCCCGTTCCTCAAGCTGGTCGGCGGCGTGTTGCTGCTCTGGATCGGCATCAAGCTCCTGATCCCGGAAGGCGAGGACGACCACTCGAAGATGGAAGCGAGCGACAAGCTCTGGGGCGCGGTGAAGACCGTCATCATCGCGGACTTCGTGATGAGCCTGGACAACGTCATCGCGATCGCCGGAGCCGCAGAGGGCGCGGGCAGTCAACACCAGATGCCGCTGGTGATCTTCGGCCTGTTGGTGTCGATCCCCATCATCGTCTGGGGTAGCCAGCTGGTGATCAAGCTGATGGACAAGTTCCCGATCGTGATCACGCTGGGCGCGATGCTGCTCGGGTGGATTGCCGGCACGATGGTGGTGACCGATCCGGCGCTCAATGCCTGGGTGCCGATGCAAGCGGGCAGCAAGCCCGGTACGACGGAAGTGCTGCCGCAGGTGTATTACGCCCTGGGTGTCGGCGGCGCGTTGTTCGTGCTGCTCGTCGGCAAGCTGCTGGCCGCGCGCCGGCCGGCGCAAGCCTGACGAGAGGCCTGTCATGTCATGAGCGCCTCCGGCTTCCTGAAGAGACTTCTGGGCCGAGGCGCATCTGACGATGGGGGCCTGGGTGTGTCCGACACCTTGCCGACGACGCAGCCGATGCCGCGATCGGCGGGTGTGGCGCTGGACGACTACGACATCGGCGAGGAAGTCGGCCGGGGTGCGATGGCCGTCGTTCATCGGGCTGTCGACCGCCGTAGCGGCCGGACCGTCGCCATCAAGCGCCTGGCGCTGCAACGCGAGTTCGCGGCGGAGGACCTGATCGACGTCCGCGATCGCTTCATGCGTGAAGCGAGCGCGGCTCGGCATCTGGATCATCCCGACATCCTGCGCGTGCTTGACGCCGGCGAATGCGCTGGCGAGACCTGGATTGCGATGGAATACGTCGTGGGGCAGGATCTCAGCCACCACACGCGGCCCGGCCAGCTGCTGCCCTTGCGCGAGGTGCTTCTGCTCGCCGCGCGCCTGGCGCGGGCGCTCCAGTACGCCCATGGTCACGGGGTCGTACACCGCGATATCAAGCCCGCCAACGTCATGCTGGAACGGCAATCCGGCAGCGTGAAGATCATGGACTTCGGCATCGCTCGTGTCGCCGATGGCAGTCGGACGCGGACGGGATTGGTCCTGGGTACGCCGTCCTACATGTCGCCGGAACAACTGGCCGGCCTGCAGGTGGATGGTCGCAGCGACCTTTACTCGTTGGGCGCGATGCTGTTCCAGCTGTTGACCGGCCACCTTCCGCATCAGACGGAGTCGATGGCGACGCTGATGCACCAGATCATGAATCAGCCGGCGGCGGATGTCCGTCGTCTTCGAGCTGAGCTGCCCGAGTCGCTGGCCATGGTCGTGGCGCTGGCGCTGGAAAAGCGTCCCGAATTGCGCTACCAGCGCGGCGACACACTGGCCCAGGATCTGGAGGCGGTGCTGGCTCAGATTCCAGTGGAACTGGCCAATAGCACGGGTGCCACACCCCCCCCACCGGCGGGACAGGCATTCGAGCAAACTTTGCGGCTACAGTCCCAGGGCGCAGTGCACAATCCCCTTCCCCCAGCCGATCCCGCCAGCAAGACATGACCCTGGAGTTCTTCAGCGCCACCGATACCGGTCGTGTGCGCGACAACAATGAAGACTCGGTCGCCCTGGAACCGGGCGTCGGGCTCGCGGTGCTTGCCGACGGTATGGGGGGATATAACGCGGGGGAGGTCGCCAGCCAGATGCTGACGACGTTCATCAAATCGGAGCTGGGTCGATGGCTCGCCGAGGCTGGCCAGCATGCGACAGACATCGATGTGCGACGGGCGATGGACATTTGCGTGGACAACGCCAACCGCGCGATCTTCAACGCCGCCAACACCAATCCGCGCTATGCGGGGATGGGGACGACGCTGGTGCTGGCGGTCTTCCGGGAACAGAGCCTGTTGCTCGGGCACGTGGGCGATTCGCGGGCCTATCGCTATCGGGAAGGCCAACTTGTCCAGCTGACGCGTGACCATTCGTTGCTGCAGGAACAGATCGATGCAGGTCTACTGACGCCAGAGGAAGCCGTCTTCAGCAGCAACAAGAATCTGGTCACGCGAGCCGTTGGCGTCGAGGATACGGTGATGCTGGAGGTGCATCAGCATGAGCTGCTGCCCGGCGACCAGATCCTGCTGTGCAGCGATGGTCTCTCCGACATGGTCGATGACGCCAGCGTGGCACAGGTGCTGCAAAGCCACAACGATCTGCCCGAAGCAGCGCAGGCGCTGGTGGACACGGCCAATGACCTGGGCGGCAAGGATAATATTGCGATCGTTCTGGTTCGCGCGGAAAGTCGCACCAAGCCATGGGCGTGGTGGCCATTCAGTCGCAACAATGGGCGCCGTTGAGGCGGCCCTCTACAAATAAAGACAGGACTCGAGGTCAAGCATGGGCAAGCTGGTGGTGTCGCTCGACGGCGTGGTGATCAAGGAAGTGCAGATCACCAAGGACAAGACCACGCTCGGCCGGCGGCCGTACAACGACATCGTCATCGACAACCTAGCGGTCAGCGGCGAACACGCCGTGCTGCAGATGGTCGGGGCGGATGTCTTCATCGAGGACTTGAACTCGACGAACGGCACGTACATCAACGGCAAGGCGATCAAGAAGCAATTGCTGTCGCACAGCGACGTGATTGAGGTCGGCAAGTACAAGATCAAGTTCCTGCTCGAGGACAACGGCGACTACGAGAAGACGATGATCCTGCGGCCTGGCACGGCGCCTAGCAGCGGTTTCGGTTTGCCCTCCTCGTTCGGTGGCCTGGGCCCGGCGCCGGTGTCGACCGCGCCAGCGGCGATCAAAGTGCTGAACGGTCCCGCGGCGGGCCGCGAGGTGTCCCTCACCAAGGTCGTGACGACGGTAGGCAAGCCGGGCGTGCAGGTGGCGTCGATCACCAAGAGACCGAGCGGCTATGTGTTCGCGCACGTCGAGGGAGGCGCCCGACCGGTGGTGAATGGTGCGCCCTTGACGGCTGAGTCGGTCCCCCTGAAGAACGGTGATGTGATCGAACTGGCTGGTACGCAGATGCAGTTCGTCCAGGCCTGATCGATGCTGCTCGGTACGAAGGGGCCCTTGAGGCCCCTTTTTGTTGCTTGCTCGCGAAGCAATACACGTGGTTTCGGCGCACCATCCTGTATCGAAATGATTCGCTGCTGTCCGGCGATCACCTACGCGCGTGCAGGTTTTCACGGCATGGTGGCGGGTTCGCGTAAGCGACGGCAATAAACCTTCGAATCGAGGATTCGGCGCTTAGCGCCGCACGAGGGTGCCTCTACAGTCTTCCGCATGAAGATTCGCGTGCTTGGTTGCGCTGGCGCCCTGGCGGCCGGCTACAGGACCACTTCCTTTCTGCTCGACGACGATGTGCTCATCGACGCCGGCAGCGGCGTGGCTGAGCTCACCGTGGACGCGATGGCCAAGGTGGATCACATCCTGGTGACGCATTCGCATCTCGATCATGTTTTGGCGATCGGCTTGCTAGCCGATACGGTCCAGCGCCGACGCGCGCAAGCTGGTCGTCCCCCGGTCAAGGTACACGCGCTGCCCGAGACTCTGCAGGCACTGCGCGCACATGTCTTCAACGGCGTGATCTGGCCCGACTTCACGCGCCTCCCGTCACTGGAACGGCCGGCTCTGACCTTCCATGAGTTTGCGGTGGGTGACCATCTCGATCTAGGCGGTGGCCGTCGAATCGAGGTCATCAGCGCCGCGCATACCGTGCCGGCCGTGGGATTCGCAGTCGATGGCGGCGCCTCGGGTCACTGGGTCTTCACCGGCGACACCGGCCCGAACCCGGCGCTCTGGCAGCGACTCTCTGAAATCAAAGTGGCGCATCTGATCATCGAGTGCGCCTTCGGCGACGACGAGTGCGGTCTGGCCGGCATCAGCAAGCACCTGTGCCCGACGACGCTTCGCGACGAACTCGCAAAACTCGGCGGTGCAATCGACGTGCACATCACCCACATCAAGCCAGGTGAACGCGCGGCGGTGATGGACGCGGTCATGGGCCTGCGTACGACGCACAGGATTTCGGCGTTGGAGAACTTCCAGGAGTTCACGCTGGCTTGACGTCTTCCTGGTGGACTCCTTTCCACCCGCAGCCCGCGCCGGAAGCCCGTCGCGGGCTGCGTCGCTTCTGCGTCTTCACATCTCGCATCAGCGTGATCTGACAAACCTTGTCTGGAACGGGCGAGGTGACAAATCTGGGCGGGCTGCATGACAAAAAACGTCACTTGAAGCCATGCCTGACTCCGCCAGGCCGTGATGTCATGCACAAATCAAGGACGGAAAGAGCTGGCACGAGCCCTGCGTACATACCGCTTGTCTCTACCCCACTTCCTCTCTGGAGTTTTTATGAAGCGCGTTCAACAAGGTTTCACCCTGATCGAACTGATGATCGTCGTGGCGATCATCGGTATTCTGGCTGCCGTGGCTCTGCCGGCCTACCGTGACTACATCACCAAGACCAAGGTCTCCGAAGTGATGTCCGCTGCCACCCAGCCGAAGGCTGCCGTTCAAGAGTTCTACACGGTCAAGGGCTCGATCCCGGCTGCGCAGACGGACATCCCGACCGAGAACATCAAGAGCACGTACGTTAGTGGCGTGACCTATGCCGCCGGTGTCATCACCGCTACGTCGACCGTCCCGGACGCCACGGGCAACATCGTCCTGACCGCTTCGGTGGAAGGCACGAACGAGAGCCTGAAGTGGGTTTGCACGACCACCATCGACAAGAAGTACGTGGCTGCCAGCTGCAAGTAATCGATCCTTCCAAGGATGAACAACGGGGCTTCGGCCCCGTTTGTCATTTCTGACGCGCCACAATCGGGGCCTCTCCGATTCCGTTCCGCCCATGACGCCCACCCTGCGCGGACGCCTCAAGGCGTCGTTGCTCCATTTCACGTTCACGCTGATCGTGGCCGCCTCCGTGGCGGCCGCCGTGTTCCTGCTCTGGTACCCGTGGCCGTACAGCGAGGTCTCCGGCGGCGGTGCCCTGTTCCTGCTGATCGTCGGCGTCGACGTCGTGCTGGGCCCGCTGATCACCCTGGTTGTGTTCGACATCGCCAAGCCCAGATCGGAGCTCTGGCGGGACATGGCCGTCGTCGTCGTGCTGCAGCTGGCCGGGCTGGCGTATGGCGCGCACACGATGTTCGTTGCGCGACCGGTGGTGCTGGCGCTCGAGCAGGACCGCTTCCGCGCCGTCATCGCCGCCAGCGTGGTCGAGTCCGAATTGTCGAAGGCGCCGGAGCCGCTGCGCGCGCTGTCGATCTCGGGGCCTTTGCTGGTCAACACCCGCGAGGCGACCGGCGAGGAGCGCGCCGATGCCGTGCTCCTGGCGATGTCGGGCGCGGACCTCGGCATGCGCCCAAGCTTCTGGCAGGAGTGGGATGAACGCGCCCGCGCCCAGGTTCAGAAGGTCGGCAAGCCGGTATCCGAACTGCTGGCTCGACATCCCGCGCAGGCGGCGGAACTCCGCGCCGCCGTCGCCAAGACCAGCAGGCCCATCGAGCAATTGATCTACATCCCGATGCTGGCGCGTCGCACGGACTGGTCGGTGCTGCTGGACAAGTCGACCGGCGACCCCGTCGGCTTCGCGCCGGTCGACGGCTTCTGAACCTGTCGTTGCATCGCGGCCCGGGCGTACGGGTTGCCCGGCGTTAGAGTGCGGCCCTGTCCTCACGACCCGGACCGTTCATGACGCTCGCCGCGACAGCGCCCGCCGCCGATTTTCCCGATTCGTCCCTTGCGCCGCACCGCCAGGGGCTCACGCTGCTGGGCCTGCTACTCGGCGTGACGATCGCGCCTCTGATCGCCTTCAACCAGACGCCGTCGGCCACGCTCTACAACCAGCTGGCGGCGTTCGCCGGCCTGGGCATCCTCGTGGCCGGCCTGGCCTGGGGCCGCACGCTGATCGATGTCCGTTGGACCGAGCGCCTGGACGGCGTGTCGCTGGCCCTCCTCCTGATGACCGGGGTCGCGCTGTCCGCGCCGTCCCTCAACGGCCTGCCGTGGTCCATGGCGCTGACCAGCGCGGCGATGTTGCTCGGCGCGCTGCTCGCGGTGCAGACCGGCCGCGCCGTAACCCCCGCTCAACGGGACGAGGTGATCACGATCTTCTGCGTGGCGCTGGCCGGCGCCGGCGTGCTGAGCGTGATCGTCTGCTTCGTGCAGATGTTCTTCCCGTGGCTGGCCGACGGCACCTTCATCGCCCGATCGGGGGTGGTGGGCAGCGCGGTCGGCAACATGCGCCAGCCGAATCACCTGGCCAGCCTGCTCATGTGGGCTTGCGTCGCCACGGTGTGGCTGGCTCAGGGCGGATGGCTCGCGCGGCGCCTGGGCGGCGAGCCACGCGGCACCGTCGCGTTGTATGTCCTGCTCTTCCTGTTCGTCTTCTGCGTGCTGCTCAGCGGCTCACGTACCGGCTGGATCGGGGTCGCGCTGCTGGTGCTGTGGGGCCTCGTCGACCGGCGACTGGCGCCGCGCGTGCGCATCGCGCTGGGGGCAACGGCGGTGATGTTCGCCATCGGCTGGGGGCTGCTCGACCTGTACGCGGCCATGGGACAGCACGCGTTCCGCGCGCAGTCGCGCATCTCGGACGAGGGTGCAGGCTCGCCATCGCGTTGGGCGATCCTGAGGAATGCCGAGGCGCTCCTCCTGCAGTACCCGCTGATGGGGTCGGGGTGGGGGGACTTCAACCTCGCCTGGACGCTGACGCCGTTCCCGGATCGCCCCGTCGCCTTCTTCGATCACACCCACAACATGGTGATGCAACTGCTCGTCGAGATGGGCCTGCCGCTGGGCTTGCTGACCGTCGGCCTGCTGGCGTGGGGTTTGGTCGTCGGCCTGGACCGGGCGATCCGGGGTGGCCCGGCGGCCCATTGCGTCGCCATGCTGGTCGTGATGATCGGCCTGCACAGTCAGCTCGAGTACCCACTTTGGTATGCCTACTTCCTTCTGCCCGCGTCGCTGGCCTTTGGGCTGTGCCTGGTGAGATCGGCACCGGTCACGACCGGCACCGGTCCGGCCACGGCAATGGCAACGGCAACGGCAACGGCAACGGCAGGCGGCACCGGCCAGCGCCGCCCGCTGCTGGCGGCGTTCGGTCTCGCGGTGGCCGCGGCGGTGCCGCTGGTGATCGTCGACTACCTGCGCATCGTGCACATCTACGCGCCGCCGCCGGGGGCCGCGTCGCTGGACGACCGTATCGCCGCGGGTCAGCGCTCGCCGCTGTTCGCACTGCAGGCCGATTACGCCGAGGCGACGGTGCAGCCACCCGGCGCCGTGGCGCTCGAGGCGGCGCGCCGCACCGGCCATCACCTGATCGATACCCGGCTGCTGATGTCCTGGGCGAAGTCGCTCAACGCGGTCGGCGAGACCGACAAGGCCCGATACCTGGTGCAGCGTCTGCGCGAGTTCCGCAATGCGGCCAGCGAGGAATGGCTGGAGGAATGCGACGAGGTGGCCTCGCTCGGCGCCGCGGCGAAGCCGTTCCAATGCGAGCCGCCGCAGCGCGAATACAGCTTCCGCGAGTTGCGTTGATCCCGCGAAGCGCGGCCCCTCACACCTCGGCGTGCCAGTCTCCCGACTTCCCGCCGTGTTTTTCCAGCACCCGGATCTGCTCCATCACCATGCCGCGATCCGCAGCCTTGCACATGTCGTAGACGGTGAGCAGGCCCACCTGCACCGCGGTGAGCGCCTCCATCTCGACGCCGGTGCGCCCGTGCGTCTCCACCTGCGCCGTGCACACGACGGCAGTCGCCGCCTCGTCGATCTGGAACTCGATCGCCACGCGCGTGATCGGCAGCGGATGACAGAGCGGAATCAGATCCGATGTTCGCTTCGCGGCCTGGATCGCGGCGATGCGAGCGACACCGATCACATCGCCCTTCTTGGCATTTCCATCGCGGATCAGCGCCAGTGTTTCGGCCTTCATCCGGATGCGGCCCGCAGCCCTTGCCACACGGTGCGTGACATCCTTGCCGGAGACGTCCACCATGTGGGCTTGTCCGTTGGCGTCAAAATGGGTCAGAGGCGAGCTCATGAGCGCGGCAACAATCGCGAAACCGAAGAGGCGTCATCATAGTTCCCGCCCTGGAGATCCCTTGAAGCGAACGAACCCCATTCCCTTCACCCGGCGCTGCCTGGCGGCGCTGCTCAGCGCGTCGCTGCTCGGCCAGGGCGCCATCGCGCAGGTGAACCTGCCGGCCTTGGGCGACTCGGTGTCGGCCGACGTCAGCATCAGCGCAGAGAAGAAGCTCGGCGATCAGGTCATGCGGCAGATCCGTCCGGACCCGGACTACCTCGACGATCCGCTTCTGCTCGAGTACGCGCAGAACACCTGGCAACCGCTGGTGGATGCCGCGCGTCGACTCGGCAACATCAGCGACGACACCAGCGATCGCTTCGCCTGGGAGCTCTTCCTGGTCCGCGACCGTTCGGTGAACGCGTTCGCGCTGCCGGGCGGCTACGTGGGGATCCACCTGGGCCTGATCGCGATGACCGGCGCGCGCGACGAGATGGCGTCGGTGATGGGCCATGAGTTGTCGCACGTCACTCAGCGCCACATCGCGCGCAGCATCGTCGGAGACTCCCGCACCAGCGCGCTCGCCACGGTGGGTCTGCTTCTCGGCATCCTGGCCGCGGCGAAGGCTCGCAGCATGGACGGCGCTCAGGCGGTGATCGTCGGCAGCCAGGCGGCCGCTGCACAGGCGCAATTGAACTTCTCGCGCGACATGGAGCGCGAGGCTGACCGCGTCGGCTTCCAGGTCATGACGCAGGCCGGCTACCAGCCGGCCGGCATGGCGAGCATGTTCGAGCGCATGGAGCAGGCTTATCACCTGATGGATTCGGGGCAGTACCCCTACCTGCGCAGCCACCCGTTGACCAGCGAACGCATTGGCGAAGCGAAGGCCCGACTGGGCACTAGCACTCAAGTCAAGCTGGTCGGAACTCCGGAGCACGCCTTGATGGCCGCACGTGCGAAGGTGTTGATGGATCAGCGGACCGATCCTTGGCGTGTGCTGCAGGGCCTGGACGCCGGATCCAGGGCCGGAGAGAAGAACATCGACCAGTTGGCCGCCCGTTACACGAGCGCGCTCGCGTCGATCAAGCTGCGCGACTTCTCTCGCGCCGAAGCCACCCTGAAGACCGCCGATGCATTGGCTGGTCTCCTTGGCGCCGATCCTGGCGCCAAGCGCCTGCTGGTCTACGCGCATGCCGAACTGGAAGTTGCCCGTGGGAAGCCTGAAGCCGGCTTCGCAGCGCTGGAGCCGCTGAAGAACGAACGTTCCCGCCCGATGCTGATGATCCGCGCCGACCTGGCGCAGGCGGATCCGCGGCCGGAGGTGAAGCGCGAAGCTGCCGAGGCGTTGCAGACGCACTTGGCGCTGCATGGGCAGGACGCTCTGGCCTGGCAGGAAAGCGGGACCTTGTGGCAGCAACTCGGCCAGCCGCTGCGCTCGCTGCGGGCGCAGGGGGAGACGCGGGCGGCGCTCGGGGACATCACTGGCGCGATCGACCGCCTCGCCTCTGCGGAACGGCAGGGTCGGGCGAGATCGGCCGACCAGTTCGAAGCCTCGGTGATCGACTCGCGCCTGCGGGACCTGCGCTACGAACGTCGCCAGATGCTCATGGAGATGTATCCGCGCGGCGTTCCGCCAGGCGCTGAGCCCTGATCGAGCGTTACTCGCTGTCCGGGAACAGGCGTTCGATCAGCACGTCGATGGCCATTCCGCACAGCGAGTAGATCAGCGAGCCGATCAAGGCCGCGCCGAACCCTGCGACGGTGAAGCCGTCCAGCACGCTGGCCGTCGCCCAGAACAGCAGCGCGTTGATGACGAAGAGGAACAGTCCCAGCGTCAGCAGCGTGACGGGGAGCGTGAGCAGCACCAGCACCGGCCGCAGGACGGTGTTGAACAGCCCCAGCACGAAGGCCGCGATCAGCGCGGTGACGAAGCCCTTCACCTGGACGCCAGGATAAAGGTGCGCCACCAGCAGCAGTGCGGCGGCCAGCAGCAACCAGCGGGTCAGCGTTTTCATGTGCTCAGCATACCGGTATCGATCATCAGGAAAATACGAAGTTGAAGTTTTATAAGTGAAGGATAATCCGAACCTTCCGAAGGGGGAGTAGCCGCGCGGCGCAGGCCGCGGCAGACGCCCGTCAAGACGTTGCCGTGAAGGCAGCCGGGCCCTGCACCTGATGCCGGACTCGAGAGGTCGTCAGACCCCGAGCCGCATCAGCCTTGCAAGACCCTTCGGCCTCAGCGTGCCACCCTGGCGGCACGTTGTCGTTGAAACCGGGACGGCGCTTGTCCGCCGTCCGCTTCTTGCAAGGAGCTCTCATGAGCACGATCGTCCCCATGTGGTTGTGGGTGGTATTCGTCGGCATCGTCGTGGTGTCCCTGATCCTGGACTTCGTCGTCCTGCGCAAGCAGGGCGCGCACGACGTGGGCGTCAAGGAGGCGATCAACTGGTCGCTGGTGTGGGTGGCGCTGAGCGTCGCCTTCATGGGCCTGCTCTGGTGGGCCGTACGCGACGGCACCGGCAGCACGGAACTCGCCAACACGAAGGCGCTGGAGTTCATCACCGGCTACCTCATCGAGAAGTCGCTGGCGGTCGACAACATCTTTGTCTTCCTGATGATCTTCACCTACTTCTCGGTGCCCTCGGCCTACCAGAAGCGGGTGCTCATGATGGGCATCATCGGCGCCATCGTGCTGCGCACGGTGATGATCCTGGTGGGCGGCTGGCTGATCGCGCAGTTCCACTGGATCCTCTACCTCTTCGGCGCCTTCCTGCTGATCACCGGCATCAAGATGTGGTGGGCGGCCGGCCAGGAGCCCGACCTCGAGGACAACCCCGCGCTGAAGCTGCTGCGCCGCGTGCTGCCGGTCAGCAAGAACTTCGACGGCGAACGCTTCTTCACGCTGGAGAACGGCAAGCGCATCGCCACGCCGATGATGCTGGTGATCGCGCTCGTGGGCATGACCGACGTGATCTTCGCGGTGGACTCGATCCCGGCGATCTTCGCGATCACCAACGACCCGTTCATCGTGCTGAGCTCCAACATCTTCGCGATCCTGGGCCTGCGCGCGATGTACTTCCTGCTGGCGGCGATGGCGTCCAAGTTCCACCTGCTCAGCTACGGCCTGGCGGTGGTGCTGGTGTTCATCGGCGCGAAGATGATGCTGATCGACGTGATCAAGATCCCCGTGCTGCTGTCGCTGGGCGTGGTGGTGGCGATCCTGGCCATCACCATGGTCTGGAGCCTGCGCACCGCGCCCAAGCTGCCAGTACGCCATTCGGACGAGCCTCAGAAGGCGGCCGACTGACGCCGGGCTGACCGGATCCGGCTGAATGCCGGGTCCGGCGTTCATCGCCCCTTGAAACCCGCGCGACGCGCCAGCGTCCCGCGGGTTTTTGCTTTACAGAACAGAAACATGGGCGTCGCGCGTTCGCCACGCGGAAAGACCGCGGAACAGCAATTCTTTGACATAGTCAAATGAGAATGCTTAGCATTTGCGGCTTTTGAGCCCAGCCGGTCTCAATCACTCGCCACCGCCAGCCAGACGCGATCAGGGAGGAGGCCCGCCACCGTGCGCCGTGAAGCGCCGGGACGATGCCGCCAGCACGCGCAGCCAGCCGAGCCGATTCCTACAAGAACTTTTCCCTCGGAGCTCGATTCCATGTCCCGCTACATCAAGAGCCGCAAGCATGCGGTGGCCCCGCTGGCCGCGCTGGCAGCCTCCCTGACCCTCCCGCTGGCCCAAGCTGCTGACAGCCCGGCTCCTGCCGACGCCTCGACCGCCTCCGCCGCTGCCGCGCCCTACCTGCCGCAGGTGAAGGTCGATGGCACCGCGCAGTCCGACTACAAGGCCGACAAGAGCGCATCCTCGAAGCTGACCCAGCCGCTGCTGGAAACGCCCAAGACGATCTCGGTGATCAAGAAGGAAGTGCTGCGCGAACAAGGCGCCGTCTCCCTGATCGAGGCCCTGCAGAACACCCCGGGCATCACGATGCAGCTGGGTGAGAACGGCAACACCTCCGCCGGCGATACCTTCCAGATGCGCGGCTTCTCGGCCAGCACCTCGACCTTCGTCGACGGCATCCGCGACCTCGGCGCGGTCACGCGCGACGTGTTCAACATCGAGCAGATCGAAGTCGTCAAGGGCCCATCGGGCGCCGACACGGGCCGCGGTGCTTCCGCCGGCTACATCAACCTGATCAGCAAGCTGCCGCAGATCGAGAACTCGATCGACGGCGTGATCACGGTCGGCGACGCGAGCCGCAAGCGGGCCTCGATCGACGTCAACCAGAAGGTGATGGACAACACCGCCGTGCGCCTGAATGCCGTGTGGCAGGACAACGGCGTGCCGGGCCGCGACACCGTGGAGCGCAAGACGCACGCGATCGCGCCGGGGATCGCCTTCGGCCTGAACACGCCGACGCGCTTCTTCCTGTACTCGCAGCACGTGCGCCAGAACAACGTGCCGGATGGCGGCATCCCGGCGATAGGCTGGGAAGGCTTCACCGTCGCGAACCCCGCGGCCGGTGCGACGCCCGCCGCCATCGCCGGCTTGAACGCGCTGAAGACTGCGCCAAAGGTGGACACGGACAACTACTACGGCAGCCGCAACGATCGCGAGAAGGTCAAGGCCGACATGGTCACGGCCAAGCTGGAGATGGACATCGGCAACGGCCTGACCGTGCGCAACACCTCGCGCTACGGTCGTACGCACATGGACCGCGTGATCACCGGCATCATCGGCATCACGAACGTGCCCGGCACTGGCCAAGCCGCGTCGGTGGTGACCGCGGATCCGTCCACGTGGCAGATCGCCCGCTCGCGCCAGCGCGTGGACCAGACCAACGAGATCCTGGCCAACCAGACCAGCATCAACGCCGCGTTCAACACCGGCAGCGTCAAGCATGACCTGGCCACGGGCGTCGAGCTGATGTACGAAAGCCAGGACAGCCTGGGCTTCGGCACTACGACCCAGAGCATCAACGGCGTCGGCTACACCGCGATCGCCAATCCTGCCGCCAACCTGTACAACCCCAACGCGAACGACGTGCTCGGCATGCCCTACCGCACGGGCGCGGACAGCGAAGGCAGCACCATCACGCAAGCGATCTACGCACTGGACACGCTGAGCGTGACAGACGCGCTCAAGCTCACGCTGGGCGTGCGCACCGAGCACTACAAGATCAAGACCACCACCGGCTCGGTGGTCCTGGCCCCGGGCGCGGCGACCGGTTCCAACATCAACACGATCAGCACCACGCGCCTCAACGCCGGCAAGTGGATCACCAGCTGGAACCTCGGCGCCGTCTACAAGCTGGCCGACAACGGCACGGTCTACGCCGCCGCCGCCAACTCGCTGACGCCTCCGGGCAGCGCCAACTTCACGCTGAGCAGCTCCGGCCAGGCGGGCACCGCCGCCGACGCGCAAGAGACGACGAACTACGAGCTGGGCACCAAGTGGGACCTGCTCAACAAGCGCCTGAACCTGACCGCCGCGCTGTATCGCAGCGAGAACGATGGCCAGGTGAGCGTGGACGCGCTGACCAACGTCGCCACGCAAGGCGGCAAGACCCGCGTGCAGGGGATCGAGCTGGCCGCCGTCGGCCAGCTCTCCAACTTCTGGCAGGTGACAGCCGGCGTCCAGACCATGGACACGAAGCAGATCAACCAGCGTGCCGCTTCCACCGCCACCAACCCGAACCAGACGGTGACGGACGGCGTGCGTTGGACGCCGAAGTGGTCGGCCACGCTGTGGACCTCGTACCAGTGGAACGACTGGACGGGCGCTGTCGGCGCACGCCACGTCTCGGAGCAGAAGCGCGTGATCACCGTTGCCGCGGCCCCGTCGACCGGTCTGCCGGCACTGCCGGCCTACACCGTGATGGACGTGATGGGCGCGTACCGCGTCAACAAGAACGTCTCGCTGCAGCTGAACGTGACCAACGTGCTGGACAAGAAGTACATGAGCTCGTTGAACAACGGTGGCGGTCGTCTGGTGCTGGGCGCTCCGCGCGCGGCGACGCTCTCGGCCAACATCGGCTTCTGATCACGGCCTGACCGTTTGAGGTAGCGTACGACCGGCCCGTCCCTGTCCTGGCAGGGGCGGGCCGCCGTCCGTCCCGGCCTCCTGAATTGATTCGATCCGGACATGCTTCTTCACATCCCCGAAGTGCTCAGCAAGCAGGACGTGCGCGAGATGCGCAAGCTCCTGGACGCCGCGGACTGGACCGACGGCCGCGCCACGGTCGGCGAGCAGGGCGCGAAGGTCAAGCAGAACCGGCAGCTGCCGGTCGAGCATCCGGCCGCGCGCGAGATCGGCGCGCACATCCGGGAGGTGCTGGCGCGGCATCCGCTGTTCATCTCGGCGGCGCTGCCGCTGCGCACGCTGTCGCCGCTCTTCAACCGCTACGAGGGCGGCGAGCACTACGGCTTCCACGTCGACGGCGCAATCATGCGCCAGCAGGGCACCGACCAGCCGCTGCGCAGCGACGTGTCCTCGACCCTCTTCCTGAGCGAGCCCGACGAGTACGACGGCGGCGAGCTCGAAGTCGTCGACACCTACGGCACGCACGAGGTGAAGCTGCCCGCGGGCGACCTCATCGTCTACGCGAGCACCAGCCTGCATCGCGTGACGCCGGTGACGCGCGGCGCGCGCATCTGCTCGTTCTTCTGGACGCAGAGCCTGATCCGCCAGGACTGGCAGCGGGCGATGCTGTTCGAACTCGACCAGACCATCCAGAAGCTGCGCGGCCGACTCGGCGACGACGCCGAGACCACCGCGCTCACCGGCCACTATCACAACCTGCTGCGCCTCTGGGCCGAGACATGAACGGACCCAAGAGTGCGAATCCCGGCAGCCCCGCGAAGCGGTCCGGCTGGCTGAAGCAGCTGCACCAGTGGCACTGGATCAGCTCCGCGATCTGCCTGATCGGCATGATCCTGTTCGCCGTCACCGGCATCACGCTGAACCACGCCGCCGACATCGAGTCCAAGCCGGCCATCGTCAGCAAGACCGCGCAATTGCCGGTCGAGCTGGCCGCGCCACTGAAACCGAAGTCCGCCGACGAGGCCGACAGCAAGGCGCCGGTGCCCGCTTCGGTGCGCACGTGGCTGGCCAAGGAACTGGGCCGCGCGATCGACGGCCGCGAGGCCGAGTGGAACCGCGATGAGATCTACCTCGCGATGCCGCGCCCCGGCGGCGATGCCTGGGTCCGCATCGCGCGCGACAGCGGCGAGGTCGAGTTCGAGGACACCGACCGCGGCTGGATCTCCTACCTCAACGACCTCCACAAGGGCCGCCACACCGGCGTGGCCTGGAGCTGGTTCATCGACATCTTTGCCGTCGCCTGCCTGCTGTTCTCGATCACCGGGCTGCTGATCCTCAAGTTCCACGCGGTCAGCCGACCCAGCACCTGGCCGCTCGTGGGCCTGGGCCTCGTGATTCCCGCGCTGCTGGCGCTGCTGCTGATCCATTGACCGTCCGACGACCGACACGCGCCGGTCCGACGGCGCGGCGGCCGTCTCCCAGTTTTCTCGCCGCTTCCTCTTCTTCTCCGCTCCGAGCCGCCGCCAGGATCCTCCCCACCTTCAACCGAGACTCGACCATGAATCGCTCCGCAAGTCGTACCCTCCTCCAGATCGGTGCCCTCGGCACGCTGGGCACCCTGGCCGTCGGCTCGTCCGCCTGGGCCGCCACCGTCCAGCTCAAGCTGGAAGTGCCGCGCCTGAACGTCGCCGAATACCACCGCCCCTACATCGCCGTGTGGGTCGAGAAAGCCGGCGAATCCGGCCCGGCCGTCGCGCAGCTGGCGGTCTGGTACGACACCAAGAAGCAGAACAACGCCGGCACCAAGTGGCTCAAGGACATGCGCCAGTGGTGGCGCCAGGGCGGCCGCAATCTCACGGTGCCTGCCGACGGCGTCACCGCCGCCACGCGCGCGCCGGGCGAGCACGCGATCTCGCTGGACACGAGTGCCGCGCTCGCCGCGCTGCCTCCGGGCAAGTACGAAGTCGTCGTCGAATCGAGCCGCGAAGCCGGTGGCCGTGAAGTGCAGCGCCTGCCGCTGACCTGGCCGGTCAAGGCCGCCGCGACGGCCAAGGCGCAGGGCGAGCACGAGCTCGGCGCGCTGGAACTGACGGTCAAGCCTTGATCGCGCAGCGACAGGCTCCACGACAAGACACGAAGGAACTCACCATGATGAAGACTTCGATCGCTTCGCTGATCGGTACCCGCATGGCGACACGCGTCGCTCCCGTCGCGCTGGCCATCGCCGCGCTGCTCCCGCTGACCGCGCATGCGCACATGACCTGGCTGCTGCCCAACAAGGCGGCCTTCGACGGCAAGGAGCCGGTGGCATCGTTCGACGCGGCCGTCTCGGAAGACCTCTTCAACTTCGAGCGCGCGCTCAAGCTGGAGACCGTGCGCGTCACCGCGCCCGACGGCAAGACCGTCGAGGCCGAGAACCGCAGCGCCGCCCGCCATCGCGAGAGCTTCGACGTGAAGCTGACGCAGGACGGCACCTGGCGCATCAGCAACGTCAGCCAGTCGCTGATGGGCGCGTACAAGCAGGGCGGCGAGACCAAGCGCTTCCGCGGCACCCGGGAGAGCTTCGCCAAGGACGTGCCGGCCGATGCCGAAGTCACCGCGCTCACGGTGATGAGCAATCGCCAGCAGACCTTCGTCAGCAAGGAAGAGGCCGGCAAGGTCGACTTCAAGCCCGAGGGCGACGGCCTGGAGCTGCTGCCGCTGGGCCCGGTCACCGACCTGAGCCACGGCGACAAGACGAAGTTCCGTCTGGTGCTGGACGGCAAGCCGGCCGCCGACGTGCAGCTCAAGCTGATCCGCGAAGGCAACCGCTATCGCTACAAGTTCGGCGAGGTCGAACTCAAGTCCGACGCGAAGGGCGAGTTCACCGTCGAATGGACGGAGCCGGGCCGCTACTTCATCGGCGCGAGCACCGGTCCCGCGCGCGGCCCGAACGCGCCGACCGGCACGCGCGAAGCGCCGGTGCAGCGCGCCAGCGTGAGCGCCACCTTCGAGGTGTTGCCGAAGTGAGCGTGACCAGCGGGACGATGGCGACGCGCGGCGCGGGCATCGCGACCGAGCCGCGCGTTCTCGTCCCGCTGCGCATCGACGGCGAGCCGCCGGCGCTCGGCCAGGCCGTGCATGTGCTCGCCGGCGAGACGATGGGGACGACCTGGTCCGTGCGATTCATCGGTCCGTCCGGCCTTCGCCTCGCCGCGATCGAGTCGGCGGTCGTCCACGCCTGCGACGATGTCATCGCGCAGATGAGCAGTTGGGACGCGAGCTCGGACCTCTGCCGTTTCAATGGCGCCGCGGCGGGCACGGCGTTCCCCTTGCCCGACGGTTTCGCCACCGTCGTCGACGCGGCGCTGCGCATCGCGGCCGAGAGCGACGGCGCCTATGACCCGACCGCCGGCGCGCTCGTCGCGCTGTGGGGCTTCGGTCCCGCGGGCGAGACCGCGCGCGCGCCGCGCCACGATGCGCCCGACTTCCGCGCGCCGACGCCCGAGGCCTGCGAACGCGTCCATTGCGGCTGGCAATCGCTGCCCTGGGATGGCGCGCGGCGCGTGCTCATCCAACCGGGCGAGGCGACGCTGGACCTGTCGGCGATCGCCAAGGGCTTCGCGGTCGACCGCGTGTCCTCGGTCCTGAAGGCACTCGACCTGCCGGACCACCTCGTCGAGATCGGCGGTGAACTCCGCGGAGCCGGGCTCAAGCCCGAGGGCCAGCCCTGGTGGGTCGACCTCGAGCCGCCGTCCGCCGATTGCGGCCTGGCACCGGTGCGCATCGCGCTGCACGGACTGTCGGTCGCGACGTCCGGCGACTACCGGAAATTCTTCGAGGAGGTCGGCGGACCGCGGCGTTCCCACACCATCGATCCGCGCACCCGCCGGCCGATCGAGCACGGCCTGGCATCGGTCACGGTCCTGCACGACAGCGCGATGTGGGCCGACGGCTGGTCGACGGCGCTGATGGTGCTCGGGCCGGATGAAGGCCTCGCCTTGGCGGAGCGACTCGGGCTGGCCGCGCTGCTGGTGCGGCGTCGCGCATCGGCCGAAGGCGGCGGCTTCGAGGAGCGTTTCTCCACCGCGATGCGCGCGCTGATGCTCTGATGGCTCCGATCCTGTCCCGACCCGCGGTGGCGCTGCTGCTGATCGCGCTCTATCTGCTGATGTGCGCCGCGGTCTGGTGGCGTCATCGCCGCCGGCTGCGCCAGGCCGCCGACGCCGCCGCCGCGCTGCTGCCCGCCGCCGACGCGGGACCGCCGGTGCTGGTGCTGCATGCGAGCCAGACCGGTCAGGCCGAGGAGATCGCCTGGCAGACCGCCAAGGCGCTGCACCTGGCTGGCATGCCGGTGCGCGTGGCCGCGCTCGGCGAGATCGATCAGGAGGCCTTGCGCGGCGCGCGGCATGCGCTGTTCATCGCCAGCACCTACGGCGAAGGCGACGCGCCGGACAGCGCGGCGCCATTCGCGCGCGACCTGATGGCGGCGGAGGGGAGCGGCCTGGATCTGTCCTCACTGGAAGTCGGCGTGCTGGCATTGGGCGACTCGACCTACACGCACTTCTGCGGCTTCGGCCGCGCGCTCGATGCCTGGTTGCACGAGCGCGGCGCGCGTCCGATGTTCGATCGCATCGAGGCCGATCGTGCCGACGAGCACGCGCTCGCCTCATGGCGCCAACGGCTCAGTCACTTCGCCGGCACCGCCGATCTCGCCGAATGGGAGATGCCGGTCTTCACGCCGTGGCGTCTGCGCGCGCGGCGACATCTGAATCCCGGCAGCCAGGGCGGCCAGGTGTTCCATCTGGCACTGACGCCGGCGGATGGTTCACCGCTGCCGAGCTGGGAGGCGGGCGATCTCGTGCAGGTGAGCGTCGCGGCCGATGGCGCCGACGGCGCCGATCACGACGCCGACCACGACGCGCAGCGGCCGCGCGAGTACACGATCTCCTCGCTGCCCTCGGACGGGTGCGTCGAGCTGATGGTCCGCCGCACCGCGCGCGAGGACGGCACGCCGGGACTCGCGTCGGGGTGGCTGACCGGCGGGCTGCCGCTCGAGGGCACCGTGGCGATGCGCCTGCGCTCGCACGCGAGCTTCCGCATCGGTGCGAACGCCGATCGCAAGTTGATCCTCGTCGGCAACGGCACCGGACTGGCGGGACTGCGCGCGCACCTGAAGGCCCGGGCGGTGACCCGCATGGACACGACGAACGTCGCCCGCCGCCCCGTCGATCACGACAAGGCGCACGCACCGGTCTGGCTGCTCTTCGGTGAACGCCAGTCGGCGCACGACGCGCACTACCGCGATGAGATCGAGGCCTGGCAGCGCGACGGCCTGATCGCGCAGGCGGACTGGGCCTTCTCGCGCGACCAGGCCGAGCGCGTGCATGTGCAGCATCTGCTTGCGCGGCATGCGCAGCAGCTGCGCGAATGGGTCGCGGACGGCGCGGCCCTCTACGTCTGCGGCAGCCTGCAAGGCATGGCCGGCGCGGTCGACGCGGTGTTGCGCGAGACGCTCGGCGAGGCCGATGTCGACGCCCTCATCCGCGATGGCCGCTACCGTCGCGACGTCTACTGAGCGCGCCGACCTTGATGCGGACGACGATGCGCGCGCGGCGCGATGACCACGGGGAACCCCGTAGGTGAAGACGTGCGGCGCGCGTAGGACACGCGGAGATTGATGCGCGGCTGCGACAAACACGGGCCACGACGTTGACTTCGAGGCCGTTTCCCCCCCGGTAAAGCCTTCTCAATGACAGAGGTGCGCAGTACCATTGCCCGCGCAGGGTGCCATCGAGTACCGAAGGCGTCAGACCTTCACCAGGGCCCGGCACATCAACAACCCTTGATGGAGAGAATCGAAATGGCAACTGCGAAGAAGGCTGCGCCCGCCAAGAAGGCGGCACCGGCCAAGAAGGCGGCTCCGGCGAAGAAGGCCGCCGCTCCCGCGAAGAAGGCGGCTCCGGCGAAGAAGGCCGCGCCCGCGACGAAGGCGGCAGCCCCTGCGAAGAAGGCTGCTGCTCCCGCGAAGAAGCGCACCCCCAACGCCGCCTTCATGAAGGCCCTGACCCCCAGCCCCGCGCTGGCCGCGATCGTCGGCGACAAGCCGCTGCCGCGAACCGACGTGGTGAAGAAGGTCTGGGAATACATCAAGAAGCACAACCTGCAGGACGCTGCGCAGAAGCGCGTCATCAACGCCGATGCCAAGCTGAAGGAAATCTTCGGCAAGGCCAAGGCCGACATGTTCGAGATGACCCGACTGATCAACAGCCACCTGAAGGATTGAGCGGAGGGGTCGAGAGACCCCGCCGCATTCCGGACAAGGCCCGCCTCGCGCGGGCTTTTTTACGTCCGCCGGCCGGCCACGCTCAACGCGGCTCAGAGCCGTTCAAGGGCCGCGCGCAACTGGCGCACGTCGATCGGCTTGAGCCAGTAGTCCTGGAAGCCCGCGGCACGCGCGCGCTGGCGTTGGTCGTCCATCACGTCGGCGGAGAGCGCGATGCAGCGCAGCTGAGCGAGTTGCGGTTGGGCCCGGACCAGGGCCATCAACTCCAGGCCGTTCATGTCGGGCAGGTTCATGTCCATCAGCACCAGCGAGGGCGTGATGCGCGACAGCGCGTCCATCGCCTGCGCGCCGGTCTCGGCGATGTCCAGGGTCCAGCCGGGCATCAGACGGAACACCTCTTCCATCAGCACGATGTTGATGCGGTCGTCCTCGACGTAGAGGACGTGACGGGCGGCGGTGGGGGACGACATGGCGGTGGCTGGCAGGGGACACGGCACGATAACAGCGAATCTCCGCGACGGCAGCGTTGTCCATGCAGCCGGTGCTTTTACCCAGGGTGTGCGAACTGCGGGACCGGTGTGACAAAAACCACGCGCGACCACACCCCCGGCTGAGGGGGACGGCCCGTGACGACCGGGTTTCGCTCCCTACACTCCCGACCAATTCCTGTCACATCCCGTGATTCAAGCGCACGGATGGATACAGGAAAGACTGCCGGCAAGGCCTGACCCCGACGAGGTGTTCTCACGGAGGCGGCCGCCGAATAAAGAGATCAGTCATGTCGTTGGTGGCCGCATTCGCGTTGGCCGCGTCCACGGTGACGCTGCCGAACTGTTCCTGGGATCGACCCGGCGTGAACCCGTTCATGGGGGATCTCGTCGCGGCCGTGGACCGGTACAAGGACATCCCGGCGGCCACGCGCGCCAAGCTGAAGAGCCGCATGGCGGCGCGTCAGTACGACGAGATCGTCGACATCCATCGCGACAGCATCGTCGGCCGCTACGACTACGGCGCCGAGATCCGCGACATGCACTTCGGCGCCGGATCGGTCTGCAAGACCGTCACGCGCGGCAAGTGGACCGAGCAGACGCTGGAACGCGGCCTCGTGTATTGCGAGGACGGGCAGTGCATCCTCGTGCCGACGGTCTGCCGCAATGTGAGCCGCATCTCGCGCGGCAAGCTCAAGCCCGCCGCGGGCGGCGCGCAGACGGCGAAGAACGAGGAAGATCCGCTCATGTTCGAACCGCCGGCGGCCGGTGCCGCCGAAGGCGCGGGCGATCCGGGCAGCTTCTCGCGGACGGCAGCGCTGCCGCCGACGGCGACGTCCGATACCAGCCTGCTCGCACCCACCACGCCCGGCAGCAGCAGCGGTGGACTGAGCGGCGGCGCAGCGCCCCCTGCGGGTGGCAGCCCCGGCATCATCACGCTGCCGCAGATCCCGCAGAACAGCGGTGGCAACGGCGGCACGCTGCCGGTGGTGCCCGGTGTGCCGGAGCCGCAGACGTGGCTGCTCTTCGCGTTGGGATTGGGTGCGTTGGCGTTCGCGGTGAGGCGCAAGACGGTTGCTTGACTGCACCCGTTGGCGCGCGATCAAGCCGACCTCAGCCCCTTTTCTCCATCTCCCTCCTTCACTTGCCTACCGGCAAGTGAATTCCCTCCTTAAGTTCCGAAAAGGGGCTGAGGTCGTCTCGATCCGAACGATCGAGTGGGGCGAGGAGCGAGGTGCGGAGGGTTGATCAGCCGCGGGCGAGGAGTGGCTTCAGATAACGACCCGTGTGGCTGGCCTCGCAGGCAGCAACGTCCTCGGGCGTTCCTGCGACGAGCAGGCGGCCGCCGCCCGATCCTCCTTCGGGACCCATGTCGATCAGCCAGTCGGCCGTCTTGATGACGTCGAGGTTGTGCTCAATGATCACGATGGTGTTGCCCGCGTCGCGCAGTTGGTGCACGACCTTCAGCAGCAACGCGATGTCCGCGAAGTGCAGGCCGGTCGTCGGCTCGTCCAGGATGTAGAGCGTGCGGCCGGTGTCGCGCTTGGACAGCTCCAGCGCCAGCTTGACCCGCTGCGCCTCGCCACCCGACAGCGTCGTCGCACTCTGCCCCAGCTTCACGTAACCCAGACCGACATCCATCAGCGTCTGCAGCTTGCGCGCCAGCGTCGGCACCGCGCTGAAGAAGGGCAGCGCGTCCTCCACCGTCAGGCCCAGCACCTCGGAGATGTTCCGGCCCTTGTAGAGGACCTCCAGCGTCTCGCGGTTGTAGCGCTTGCCGAAGCAGGTGTCGCACGGGACGTAGACGTCAGGCAGGAAGTGCATCTCCACCTTCAACACGCCGTCGCCCTGGCAGGCCTCGCAGCGGCCGCCGGCCACGTTGAAGCTGAAGCGGCCCGCGCCGTAGCCGCGCTCGCGCGCGGTGGGCATCTCGGCGAACAGCTCGCGGATCGGCGTGAAGAGGCCGGTGTAGGTCGCCGGGTTCGAACGCGGCGTGCGGCCGATCGGCGACTGGTCGACGTTGATGACCTTGTCGAAGGCGTCCATGCCCTCGATCTCGTCGTGCTCGGCCGGCTCGGCGTGGCTCTGGTAGAGCTTGCGCGAGACCGCCGCGTACAGCGTGTCGTTGACCAGCGTGCTCTTGCCCGAACCGGACACCCCCGTCACGCAGGTCAGCAGCCCGACCGGGAACTCCGCGGTCACGCCCTTGAGGTTGTTGCCGCGCGCGTTGACGATCTTCAGCGTGCGCGGGTCGGGGCTGTCCGCCAGCGCGTGGCGCTTCTTCGGGACCTCGATGCGGTCGAGACCGCTCAGGTAGCGACCCGTGGAGGACTCGTGATTCGCCGCCACTTCCTCGGGCGTGCCCTGCGCCATGATCCGGCCGCCGTGGACGCCCGCGCCCGGGCCGAGGTCCAGCACATGGTCCGCCGCGCGGATCGCATCCTCGTCGTGCTCGACGACGAGCACCGAGTTGCCCAGGTCGCGCAGCCGCCGCAGCGTGGCGATCAGGCGGTCGTTGTCGCGCTGATGCAGGCCGATGCTGGGCTCGTCCAGCACGTACATCACGCCCGTCAGGCCCGAGCCGATCTGCGACGCGAGCCGGATCCGCTGCGCCTCGCCGCCCGACAGCGTGTCGGCGCTGCGGTCCAGGCTCAGGTAGTTGAGGCCGACGTCGTTGAGGAAGTGCAGCCGCGACGCGATCTCGCGGATCACCTTGTCGGCGATCTCGGCCTTGGCGCCCTTGAGCTTCAGCCCCTCGAAGTAATGCAGCGCCTCGCGCAGCGTCGCGTGCTCGACCTCGTAGATCGGCTTGCCGCGTTCGCCCTCGGCGGCTTCGGCCGGTTGCAGCAGCACGTTGCGGGCTTCGCGGCGCAGCCGCGAGCCGTCGCACTGCGGGCAGGGCTTGGCGCTCTGGTAGCGCGCGAGCTCCTCGCGCACCGCGGCCGAGTCGGTCTCGCGATAACGCCGCGTGAGGTTGGGCAGGATGCCTTCGAATGGGTGGGCGCGCTTGACGCTGCGCTTTTTCCCGTTCGCGCCCTCGGCCTCGTAGGTGAAGCTGATCTCGTCCTCGCCGGAACCCTGCAGCAAGACCTGGCGCGCCTGCTCGGGCAGCTCCTCGAAAGGCAGTTCGATGTCGAAGCCGTAGTGCTTGGCGACCGTCTCCAGCATCGAGAAGGTGTAGGCGTTGCGCCGGTCCCAGCCCTTCACCGCGCCGCTGGCCAGGCTCAGGGTGGGGAAGGCGACGACGCGCTCCGGATCGAAGACGGTGACCTGGCCGAGGCCCTCGCAGGACGGGCAGGCGCCCACCGGGGAGTTGAACGAGAACAGCCGCGGCTCGAGTTCCGGCAGCGAGTAGCTGCAGATCGGGCACGCGAACTTGCTGGAATAGATCGCCTCCGTGCCGCTGTCCATGTTCAGCACCAGCGCGCGGCCGTCGGCCAGGCGGAGCGCGGCCTCGAAGCTCTCGGCCAGGCGCTGGCGCAGCGTGTCGGCGCTGTCGTGACGCAGCTTGATGCGGTCGACGACGACGTCGATGTCGTGCTTCTCGGCCTTCTTCAGCGCGGGCAGCTCGGTCACTTCGACGGTCTGGCCGTCGACGCGGAAGCGGACGTAGCCCTGCGCCTGCAGGTCCTGGAACAGCTCGACGAATTCGCCCTTGCGATCGCGCACGACGGGCGCCAGCACCATCAGGCGCGACTCGTCCGGCATCGCCAGCACCGCGTCGACCATCTGGCCGACGCTCGACGCCTCCAGCGGCAGGTGATGGTCGGGGCAGAACGGCGTGCCGGCGCGCGCATAGAGCAGGCGCAGGTAGTCGTGGATCTCGGTGACCGTGCCCACGGTCGAGCGCGGGTTGTGGCTGGTGGCCTTCTGCTCGATCGAGATGGCCGGCGACAGGCCCTCGATGACGTCGACATCGGGCTTGTCCATCAGCTGCAGGAACTGCCGCGCGTAGGCCGACAGGCTCTCGACGTAGCGGCGCTGCCCCTCGGCGTACAGCGTGTCGAAGGCCAGCGAGGACTTGCCCGAGCCGGACAGGCCGGTGATGACGACCAGCTGGTTGCGCGGCAGGTCGACGTCGATGTTCTTGAGGTTGTGGGTGCGGGCGCCCCGGACGCGGATCATCGGCGTCTCGCCGACCGGTCGCAGCGCCTGTCCCAGGTATCGGCCGGCGCCCGACTGCAGCTCTGCGCCCGCCTTCGGCTCGGCGCTCGGCTCGGACGGGGCGGGGACGGCGGGCGGGACTTTCGTGGACATGGGGGGCCGGGACACAGCTGGAGTCGAACTCGCCATGATAGGGCCAGGGCTGGTTCCACGCCGGTCCCTGCTGACACCGGGTGGCAGCGGGAGGAATGCCCAAATCCTTCCCGACGACCCCGTCTTTGCGGGGGGCCTCCCACATTTCGGACGTGCAGAATCAGCCATCCCCTCCTGCCCCACCCATCCTTGATGAAGCTCAAAGCGCCGTCGCTGTCGCTGCGCAGTGTGATCCTGCTTGCGGTGGTGATCGGAATCGCCGTGCCGGCGCTGGCGCTGGTGGCCTTCAGCGATGCCTTCATCCGGCGCAGCCTGGAGCCGGTGCTGGAAGGCCAGCGCGCGGCCGTGCTGACGCTCGCCGCGAACGGCCTGGCCGAGCCGCTGTGGACGGTGGACAGCCCGGCGGTGCAGCGGGCGCTGGATCAGCTGCTGTCGGACGTGAACGTCTGCGCGGTCGAGCTCAGCGAGGAACGCGCCGACACCCGCGAGGTCGTCCGCACCAAGTGCAGCCCCGGCTGGCCGACGGTCACGCTGGCCGCGACCATCCAGCGCGACGCGCAGGTGCTGGGCAGCCTGCGGGTGCAGTTCGACGACGCCGCGCAGGAGCGCATGCTGGAAGAGGGCCGTCAGCAGACGGCGCTGATCGTCGCGTTCCAGGTGGCGGCGGGTGTCGTCATCGTGCTGCTGGTCTTCTATCTGCGTCTGGTGCGGCCGATCGACCGCCTGAAGCAGCTGGCCAGCGCGATCGCCGAACGCCAGCCGGTGCCGCGCCTGCGCTGGAACCGCAAGGACGAGCTGGGCCAGCTGGGCGTCCATCTGGACCAGATGGGCCAGCAGATCGCCGGCCTGCTGGCGGACATGGAAAGCAAGAACGCGCAGCTGCATCACCTGGCGATGTACGACCACCTGACCGGACTGCCCAACCGGACGCTGTTCCGCGAGGTGTTCCTGCACGAGGCCGCCGTGGCGCGCCGCGAGCAGACGCATCTGGCGCTGCTGTTCGTCGACCTGGACCGCTTCAAGGCGATCAACGATTCGCTCGGCCACGCGGCCGGCGATCGCATGCTGCTGCAGGCCAGCGAGCGCCTGCGCCAGGCGGTGCGGGAGTCGGACCTGGCCTGCCGCGTCAGCGGCGACGAGTTCCTGCTGCTGATGCGCGATTCGAGCGAGCATGTCGGGCACGCGGCGCAGCGGCTGATCGAGGCGCTGAACGCGCCGCTGCAGCTCGAAGGCGGCGTGGCGAGCGTGTCGGCGAGCATCGGCATCGCGCTGTTCCCGCGCGACGGCGAGGACTTCGACACGCTGGTCCGGCACGCCGACCTGGCGATGTACCGCGCCAAGCAGATGGGCCGCTCGCGCTACAGCTTCTTCCAGCAGGACATGGACGCGGCGGCGGTGGAGCGGATGGAACTCGAGCGCGAGCTGAAGCTGGCGCTCGAACGCGACGAGCTGCTGCTCCATTACCAGGCCGTCGTGGACGCCCGCACCGGCGAGTGGTCGGGGCTGGAGGCGCTGATGCGCTGGCAGCATCCGCAGCGGGGTCTGGTCATGCCGGGCCAGTTCATCGAGCTGGCGGAAGAGACGGGACAGATCCTCGCGCTCGGCTGGAGCACGATCGAGCAGGCCTGCGCCCAGCTGGCGCGCTGGAAGACGGCGGGGCGGCACCCGGGGCCGATCTCGATCAACCTGTCGGCCCTGCAGTTCCGGGAACCCCGGCTGGCCGAGCGCATCGCCGAGTCGATGCGCCGCCACGCCGTTGCTCCCGGCGAGCTGGCGATCGAGCTGACCGAGAGCTCGCTGCTGACCGACACCGACACCGTCCTGCAGACGCTGGCGCGCCTGTCGGAACTGGGCCTGAGCCTGTCGGTGGACGATTTCGGGACGGGGTATTCCTCCCTCGCCTATCTGAAGCTGCTGCGCCCGGCGCGCCTGAAGATCGACCGCGCCTTCGTCCGCGACCTGCCCAACAGCGCCGACGACCGGGCGCTGGTCCGCGCCATGATGGGCATGGCCGAGGCGCTCAGCATCGACGTCGTCGCCGAGGGCGTCGAAACCGAGGCGCAGCGCGACGCGCTGCTGGCGCTCGGCTGCTGGCAGCAGCAGGGCTATCTCTACTGCCGGCCGCAGCCCGCCGTGGCGCTGGCGGACCGGCTGGCCGCCTGGCCGCCCCAGGCTGGGGCATCGCTCGCCGAGAGCGTCTGAGACCACCCCCCTAACTTCCGTTCAGCCGGCTGGCCGGCATTTCGGCGCGCGATTGCGGCAATTCGTCGCGTCCGGATGGCCTTGTCATGGACGGCGGCGCACAGTCCAACCTCGTTGAACCTTCCAGGACAGGAAAGACACCGCAGGGGACCACCATGAACGACGCCGCAAAGACCTTCCTCACCGCCCTGGCCGCCGTGGCCAGTGCCGCCGTCATCGCCTTGTGGCTGGCGGACACGAACGAGGCCGCGCGTCCGTCCAACACCCTGCCCCTGCACTGGGCCGAGCAGACCATGCCGGGACCTCAGGCCGATGAGGCCAGCAAGCCGCGCGGATGACCGTGCTGCCTGCGCTCCGATAGACGCCACGCTTCCCCCCGGCATTTCGAAGCCCGCCTGACCAGCGGGCTTCTTTTTTTCGCCCGCTCCGGGTGTCCGCAGTGTCCGATGTGTCCGCGGACACAGGAAGCCAGATCGCTCAGAACACCGATGGAATGGGCGATCCCGGCGATCGGGGATTTCCATTTATCCATTCGTCGCGATTCCGCGCAGTTCACTCCACCGCCGCGCGCATTCGTCGCTTGTGGCTCGCGAAGCAGGGTCGCAATGACGACACTGACTTCACTGACACACGCAACCCCCTCAAGGAGATCGACATGAGCACCATCACTTTCAAGACACGTTCCACCCGCAGCCCGCGCATCGGCATGACCGGCGCCGCGAGCTTCAAGGCCTTCGCCTTCGGCATCGGCGCCACGCTGGCGATCGCATTCAGCCTGCTCCACGTGCAGGAACAGCGCGAGCAACGCGCCGCCGTCATCACGCTGGATCCGGTGGTCATCACCGCCAAGCGCACGCAGCTGCCCACGGTCTACATCACCGGCCGCCGCGACACGTCGGCCGACGGCCGGCAACTGGCTTCGGCCGCGCAGGTCGGTTGCACCACCCAGCTCTGCTGAGCTCCCGCGGTTGCGCTGTCAGAGCGGCGACCGCGGCAGACCCGCTGTAGCGCTCGCCAACGAAAACGCCCGGCATCGCCGGGCGTTTTCCTTTTCATCATGACGACCGCAAGACGATCGCATGACGCGGTGACGGGCTCGACGGGGCCTGGGGGTCAGTCCTCGCTCAGCACGCGCAGCAGCGCGTCGCCGTAGGCCTCGAGCTTCTTCGCGCCGATGCCGCTGATGCCGGACATCTCGTCGAGGGACTTCGGCTGCGCGCGCGCGAGTTCCGCCAGCGTGACGTTCTGGAAGATCACGTAGGCCGGCAACCCGTGTTCGCGCGCCACCTCGGCGCGCCAGGCCTTGAGCGCGTCGAAGCGCACCTGCGCCGCCGCGTCCAGATCGGCCTCCGCTTCCGAGCGCCGGGCCGACGACGCGCCCGTGCGGCTGGACTTGCTCCGCTTGGTCGGCGTGGCGGGCTGACGCAGCAGCATCCGCACTTCGCCGCGCAGCACGGCCTTGGCCTCGCCGCCGAGGGAGAGCGTGTTGTATTCGCCCTCCGTCACCGCGTAGCCCAGCGCGATCAGCTGGCGGATCACCGCGCGCCACTGCTGCTCGCTGAGCGACGAGCCGACGCTCCAGGTGCTCAGTTCGTGGTGCCGGTACTGCTTGACCTTGTCGGTCTCCTTGCCGCGCAGCACGTCGATCAGGTGGCCGGAGCCGAAGCTGAATCCCGTCACCTGATGGAACCGGTAGATGCACGACAGCGCCATCCGCGCCGCCTCGGTCGCATCCCAGGTCGCGGGCGGGTTCAGGCAGTTGTCGCAGTTGCCGCAGGGCTGGCTGTCTTCGCCGAAGTAGGCCAGCAGCCGCACGCGCCGGCAGTCGATGGCCTCGGCCAGCGCGAGCAGCGCGTCGAGCTTGCCGCGCTGCACCTGCTTGAATTCGTCGCTGGACGGGCTTTCGTCGATCATGCGCCGCTGCTGGACGACGTCCGCAAGCCCATAGGCCATCCACGCCTCGGCCGGCGCGCCGTCGCGACCGGCGCGGCCGGTCTCCTGGTAGTAGCCCTCGATGTTCTTGGGCAGGTCCAGGTGGGCGACGAAGCGCACGTCGGGCTTGTCGATGCCCATGCCGAAGGCGATGGTCGCGACCATCACGATGCCGTCCTCGCGCAGGAAGCGGTCCTGGTGGCGCTTGCGCTGGTCCTGCTCCATGCCCGCGTGGTACGGCAGCGCGTTGATGCCCTTGGACCGCAGCCAGTCGGCGGTCTCGTCGACCTTCTTGCGGCTCTGGCAGTAGACGACGCCGGCCGCGTCCTCGTGCTCGTCCTGGATGAAGCGCAGCAGCTGTTCGCGCGGGCTGTCCTTCTCGACGATCAGGTAGCGGATGTTGGGCCGGTCGAAGGACGCGACGAAGACCCGCGCCTCTTCGAGCTGCAGCCGCTCGATGATGTCGGCGCGGGTGATGTCGTCGGCGGTGGCCGTCAGCGCGATGCGCGGGATGTCGGGGAAGCGCTCGTGCAGCAGGCTCAGCGACAGGTATTCACTGCGGAAGTCGTGGCCCCACTGGCTGACGCAATGCGCCTCGTCGATCGCGAACAGGCTGAGCAGGCCGCGCTCGTACAGCGACTGCATCTGCGCGATGAAGCGCGGCGTGTTGACGCGTTCCGGCGCGGCGTACAGCAGCGTGATGCGGCCGGCGAGCATCTCGCGCTCGATGCGCTGCGTTTCCTCGGACGTCTGCGTGGAGTTGAGGAACGCGGCTTCGACGCCGGCCTCCTCGAGGGCGCCGACCTGGTCGTGCATCAGGGCGATCAGCGGACTGACGACCACGGTGACGCCATGGCCGGCGCGCTGGCGCGCGATTGCGGGGATCTGGTAGCAGAGCGACTTGCCGCCGCCGGTGGGCATGAGGACCAGCGCGTCGCCGCCGGCGGTCACGTGATCGACGATCGAGGCCTGCTGGCCGCGAAAGGCGCTGTAACCGAACACCTCTTGCAGGATGTCGAGCGGGACGGGATGATGGCTGGACGAACTCATGGAGCTCTCGATTGTCCCGCACATCGACGGGTCCGCCGTTGACCCGGTCCCGATCGGGCCGGGATCCGGGCCCCAGTCGGCGCAGAGCGGCATCGAACCTCCACAGCACAGGCAGACACGTCGACCATGCTCGCTGCGCCGTTGCCCGATGACGAGAACGCCCGCCTGTCCACGCTGCGCGTGCTGCAGGTGCTGGACACGGATCCCGAGGAACGCTTCGACCGCCTGACGCGGATGGCCAGACGGCTGTTCCAGGTGCCGATCGCGCTGGTCAGCCTGATCGACGCGGACCGGCAATGGTTCAAGTCCGCACAGGGCCTGGACGTGCGCGAGACACCGCGCGACCTCAGCTTCTGCGGCCACGCCATCCTGTCGGACGACATCCTGCTGATCCCCGACGCGCATGCGGATCCCCGCTTCGCCGACAACCCGCTGGTGACCGGCCCGCCGCACATCCGCTTCTACGCGGGCTGCCCGGTGCGTGCGCCGAGCGGTCACCGGCTCGGCACGCTGTGCCTGATCGACCGCGTGCCGCGCGGCTTCGACGCGGACGACCAGGCGACGCTGCGCGATCTGGCCTTCATGGTCGAACAGCAGTTCGCGGCGATGTACATGGCGATGGTCGACGAACTCACGGGTCTCGCGAACCGGCGGGGCTTCGAATCGCAGGCGGGCCACGTGCTGGCGCTCTGCCGACGCCAGCAGTGGCCGGCGACGATGCTGTACTTCGATCTGGATCACTTCAAGCACGTCAACGATCGATACGGCCACGCGGAGGGCGACTGGGCGCTCAAGTCCTTCGCGGACATCCTGCGCTTCTGCCTGCGGGCGTCGGACGTGGTGGCCCGCACCGGCGGGGACGAGTTCGTGGCGCTGCTCAGCGGCACGGCCACCGAGCAGATGGCCCCGGCGCTCGAGCGGGTGCGGACGCAGGTCGGCGCGCTCAACCTGCGCGCGCAGCGGGGCTACGAGCTGGCCTTCAGCGTGGGTGACGCGGCGATGTCCGCGGAGCAGCCACTGGCCCTCGACGAACTGATGCAGCAGGCGGACGCGGCGATGTACGCGCACAAGCAGTCGAGGCGGCGGCTGGGCTGAGCTGCGAGCTCCTGATCCAGGTCAGCCACCGACTTGGAGTCGGCATCAGATCGGCGTTTTCGAGCAATCGCCCCCGGATGGAGCGGGCGGCATAATCCCCTCCCTGCGCCGCGATTCCCGCAAGCCGAATCCGGTCCAGACAAGGCCGAGAGGGCCCGTTCCGGGCGATTGGCGGCGCGAATTCCCTTTTTCCGAACACCCCAACGACACGCAAGCGAAGGCAACCACTATGGCCTCGGTCAACAAAGTCATCATCCTCGGCAACCTGGGCCGTGATCCCGAACTGCGCTACACGCCGAGCGGCAGCGCGGTGTGCAACGTGAGCATCGCGACGACGCGCAACTGGAAGAGCCGCGAAGGCGGCGAGCGCCAGGAAGAGACCGAATGGCACCGTGTGGTGTTCTACGACCGCCTGGCCGAGATCGCCGGCGAGTACCTGAAGAAGGGCCGCCCGGTCTACGTCGAAGGCCGCCTGAAGACCCGCAAGTGGCAGGACAAGGAAGGCAAGGACAACTACACCACCGAGATCATTGCCGAGCAGATGCAGCTGCTGGGCGGCCGCGATGGCGGCGATGAGATGGGCGGTGGCGGTGGTGGCGGCTACAGCCGCGAGCAACGCGGCGGCGGTCAAGGCGGAGGCCAGGGCGGCGGCGGCAGCGGTCGCGACAGCGGCGACTTCGACGCGCCGCGCGCACCGGCGCCTCGCGCCGCAGCCCCCCGCGCCCCGGCCCCCGCGCCGAAGGCCGCGACCGGCTTCGACGACATGGATGACGATATTCCGTTCTGATCCACTGGTGGACATGCGCCAATGAGAAGGCCCGCAGGAAGCGATTCCTGCGGGCCTTCTTGCTTCGCCTCGTGATGCGCTGGAACTCGGCTTGCTCCACCGCTACTGACCGTCCCGTCAATGCCTCCTGCCCGTCGCCAACGAAGATGACGGATGTCAGGTCGTCGAGGCGGCTGTAACGGGCGTGCACTTTCCATCCGTTCGTGCACGGGACAAACCTACGTCGGCGCGGCGTCTCCCGCAAATGCCGATCAGCAACGCGACGATGCGACGGGTGGGGGGCGCCCGTCGTCCGCCGCCTGTCAGGGCTGGACGGCGACCGTCAGATCCAGCTCCACGCTCGCATTCTTCGGCAGCGCGTAGACACCGACCGACGTCCGCGCATGCGTGCCCGCCGGGCCGAGGATCTGCACCAGCAGCTCCGACGCGGCGTCGGCCACTTCGCTGAGCTGGGTGAAGTGCTCGGCGCCCTGCGTGAACACGTTGAGGCGCAGGATCTGTTTCACCGCATCGAGCGAGCCGAGCGAGCGCTGCAGCAGCACCAGCGCGCGCATCGTGCAAATCTTCGCGGCGAGTTGCGCGCGGGCCAGGTCCACTTCGGCGCCGACGCGGCCGGTGACCACGACGGTGTCCTTCACGCGCGGCACCTGGCCGCTCACGTAGACGACATTGCCGTCGCGGATCAGCGGCTGGTAGTTGCCGCCGGCCTTGATCTCGCCGTCGAAGTCATAGCCCAGTTGCTGGGCGGCCTGGGCAAGGGCCTGGTCTCTGCTCATGGTGTTCTCGTCGAAAGGGAGTTGACCCATTCTGACGCGATCACCCCTTGTGATCCGTCCTCACATCCATCACGACCAGGCCGACGAGCATCACCAGCGGTAATAGCAGGGACCAGAACTTCCATCCCGCATACGCGAACGCTCCGGACAGCGCGCCGACCGCGAACGCCAGCACCGGCCAGATGAACCGCTTCAACCGGTCCCGCACCTCCGGGCCGGCCGCGCCGCGCAGCAGGTCGACGCTGTCGATCACCACCTGCGTGACGTTGCCGGTCATCACCGTCGTCGGCGTCAGCGCCGGCCACGCCAGCCGTCCCGCCGCGTTCTGCACGCCCATCGCGGCCGTCATGAACAGCCCCGTCGCCATCGCCCACGGCGCATCCGGCGCGAGCACCGCGCCCGCCGGCACGCTGCAGACCAGCGCCACCAGCAGCAGCACCGTCTGCATCACCAGCAGCGGCCGGCTCGCCACCGTCTTCGTCCGCTCGCAGCGCAGCGCCACCAGGCGCGCAAGCGCCACCGCCGCGATGAAGGTCGGGAATACCAGCAGCTTCAGCAGCACGCTGTTGGCGCTCGCGCGGCTCAGCTCCGCGCCGATCAGCACGAAGTTGCCCGTCACGTGCGCCGTGAACAGGCCGAACAACGCCACGAAGCCCACCGTGTCCACGTACCCGCCGATGAAGCCCAGCGCGAGGCTCGCCAGCAGCAGCTTCTTCGCGCCGGTCATGCCGCCTCCTTGCGCTCGAGCACGGCGATCCTCGCCGCCATCGCCAGCGCGCAGATCAGGCCGAGGTGCTCGAAGAACGCGTTCTTCGCCATGAATCGCGCCTGACCGCTCAGGTCCCAGAAGTTGTTGGCGACGAGCATCGCCACCAGCGTCAACACGCCCAGCGCGCCGGCCGCCAGCCACACCTGGCGGTTGACGATCAGCAGGACCGCGCCGACCAGCTCCACCGCGATCGCCAGCACCGCCCACAGCGCCGCCGGCTGCAGGCCGAAGTGCGCCTGCTCCGCGACCGCGCCGGGGAAGTCCATCGCCTTGTCGATCCCGCCGATGAGGTAGGCCGAGGCCAACCCCACCCGAAGCAGGAGCCCCAAGGTGGGCAATTGCAGGATGCTCTCCACCCACCGCGGCGCGGCGGGGGACAAGGTCTTCAAGGTTCGTAACTCACTCATCACACTGCTCTCATCACGCGTCGCCCATCACACAGCGCCGATCACACAGCGCCCATCACACAGCGCTCATTGCTTGGCGCCCATTGCTCGGCGCTCCTCACACGTTGCGCCGGATGCGTCGCTCTTCACACGGCCCAGCAGGCGCAGCCCAGCGCGCCCCAGAAGCCGCGCAGATCCGACGCCGGAATTTCCGACGCCCACGCGTTCGCGTGCGCATGCCCGTGGACACCGCACGCGGTGTCGCAGCAGGCGACGCGCTGCATGGCCGCCTGCAGCGGCTTGCCCTCACTGCCGTGGGCGCCCCACGCGCCATAGCCGCCGAAGCGCCGCACCGGCGACCAGTCCGGCATCGCCGGCGGCGGCGCCGACTCGTCGAGGTCGGCGAACTCGCCCGCGCCCCACACGACCTTGCCGCCGACCATCGTCAGCAGCGCGCTCGTGTCCGCGATGTCCGATTCCGGGCAGCCGAAGAAGTCGCGGTCCGGCACGACCAGGTCGGCGAGCTGGCCCGCCGCGATCTGACCCTTGTTGCCCTGCTCGTTCGAGAACCAGGTGACGTTCTCCGTCCACATGCGCAGCGCCGCCTCGCGGTCCAGGCAGTTGCGCTGCGGCGTGATCTGCAGCCCGCCGACGGTGCGTCCCGTCACCATCCACGACAGCGACACCCACGGGTTGTACGAGGCCACCCGCGTCGCGTCCGTCCCCGCCGAGACCTTCATGCCCCGGCGCAGCATCTCGGCCACCGGCGGCGTCGCCTCGGCGGCGCGCGCGCCGTAGCGCTCGACGAAGTACTCGCCCTGGTAGGCCATGCGATGCTGCACCGCGACGCCGCCGCCCATCGCGGCGATCCGGTCCATCGAGCGCGTCGAGATCGTCTCCGCATGGTCGAAGAACCAGTTCAGCCCGTTGATCGGCGTGTCGCGATGGACCTTCTCGAAGACATCGAGCGCGCGCGAGATCGTCTCGTCGTAGGTCGCATGCATGCGCCACGGCCAGCGGTTCTGGACCAGGATGCGCACCACCTCCTCGAGCTCGCCTTCCATCTGGTCGGGCATGTCCGGCCGCGGCTGGCGGAAGTCCTCGAAGTCGGCGGCGGAGAACACCAGCATCTCGCCCGCGCCGTTGTGGCGGAAGTAGTCGTCCCCCTGCTTGTAGGTGACCGACTGCGCCCAATGGAGGAAGTCCTCCTTCTCATGCCCCGCCTTCTGGGTGAAGAGGTTGTAGGCCAGCCGGATCGTCAGCTGTCCGGCGTCGGACAGCTTCTGGATGATCTGGTAATCCTCGGGATAGTTCTGGAAGCCGCCGCCGGCATCGATCGCGCCGGTGACGCCGAGCCGGTTGAGCTCGCGCATGAAGTGGCGCGTGCTGTTGAGCTGGTATTCGGGCGGCAGCTTCGGCCCCTTGGCCAGCGTCGCGTAGAGGATCGATGCGTTCGGCTTGGCCAGCAGCAGGCCAGTGGGATTCCCGGCGGCGTCGCGCAGGATCTGGCCGCCCGGAGGTTCGGGCGTCTCGCGCGTGTAGCCGACGGCCCGCAGCGCGGCGCCGTTCAGCAACGCGCGGTCGTAGAGGTGCAGCAGGAAGACCGGCGTGTCCGGCGCGACGGCGTTCAGCTCGTCGATCGTCGGCAGCCGCTTCTCGGCGAACTGGTGCTCGGTGAAGCCGCCCACCACGCGCACCCACTGCGGCGCTGGCGTGATGTCGACCTGCGCCTTGAGCATCGCCATCGCGTCGGCCAGGCTGCGCACGCCGTCCCAGCGCAGCTCCATGTTGAAGTTGAGCCCGCCGCGGATGATGTGCAGGTGGTTGTCGATCAGGCCCGGCAGCACGCCGCGGCCCTTCAGGTCGATGCGGCGCGTCGTGGGGCCGGCGAGCGCCAGGATCTCCTGGTTGGCGCCGACGCTCTGGAAGCGGCCGTCCTTGATCGCGACCGCCGCGGCGCGCGGCCGCGCGCGGTCCAGCGTCGTGAAGCGGCCGTTGAACAGCACCAGGTCGGGCCAGGCCGCCGCAGCGGAAGAAGCCGCCGAAGCGGCCGTCGACGAGGAGGTGGATCCTGTCTCAGACATCGTGGGTCTCCGCCTTGGCCGGGGTCCCGGCCTGTGCCTTCGCCTGATCGCACCCGGGCATCTGCCCGAACATGTGCGGGCGCACCTTCTGCTCGATCCAGTTGGCCTGGTGCGTGTCGCGCTGCAGCCATTGCCGCACCAGCGGCGGGATCTGCTCGCCGGCGAGGATGCCCAGCAGGCCCACCAGCGCGATCACCGGCGGCGCCGGCGATCGCACGTTGAGCACGCCGTAGATCACCCCGACGAGCAGCCCCACGGCGGCCGACAAAACATATGCATTCATGAGGGCCGCCTTTCCGCGGGAACGAGGGCCATCAGCCCTCGTGGGCGTTGAACATCGTCTTGGCGTAGTTGATGCCGATGCCGTACGAGCCGCCGACCTTGCGCGCGATGCCGGTGGTCAGGTCGTAGGTCTCGCCGCGCGCCCAGTCGCGCTGCAGCTCCAGCAGGTACTGCAGCGAGGTCATCGGCTGCGCGCCGGCCTGCACCATGCGTTCGACCGCGCGTTCATGCGCCTCGGCCGAGACGTCGCCGCAGGCGTCGGTGATCACGTAGACCTCGAAGCCCTGGTCGATCGCCGACAGCGCCGGACCCACGATGCACACGCTGGTCCACAGGCCGGCCAGCACGATGCGCGGCTTGCCGATGCGGTTGATCTCCTCGATCACCGCCACGTCCTCCCACGTGTTCATCGAGGTGCGGTCCAGCAGCTTCTGGCCGGGGAAGGGCGCGGTGATCTCCTCGAACATCGGGCCGGAGAAGCTCTTCTCGGCGACCGTGGTCAGGATCGTCGACACGCCGAAACCGGCCGCCGCCTGCGCCACCAGCGACGCGTTCGTGCGCAGCTCGTTGGCAGAGATCGAATGCGTGGCGAAGGCCATCTGCGATTGGAAGTCGATCAGGACCAGCGTGTGGTCCTTGGGGTTCAGCAACTTGGCGCCGGGGGCGGCCTTGGCGGTCGGGGTCATGGGAATCTCCTTCGGGGAATGAAGGGCCGATCGAGGCCCGGCGGCGCGGGCGCCGGCGAGCGGGCGGGCGATCGACCCGGGACGATCAGGACTTGGCGAACGCCAGCAGGTCGGCGTTGAGCTGGTCCTTGGCGGTGACCGCCAGGCCGTGGGCGCCGCCCTTGTAGACCTTCAGCGTGGCCTTGGGCGCGAGCTTCACCGACAACTCGCCGGCATTGCCGATCGGCACGATCTGGTCGTCGTCGCCGTGGATGATCAGCGTGGGCACGGTGATCTTCTTGAGGTCTTCGGTGAAGTCGGTTTCCGAGAACTGCTTGATGCAGTCGTACTGCGACTTCAGCGAACCCTGCATGCCCTGCAGCCAGAAGCTGTCGCGCGCGCCTTGCGACACGGCGGCGCCGGGACGGTTGGCGCCGAAGAACGGCGTGGTCAGGTCCTTGTAGAACTGCGAGCGGTCCTTCTGGACGCCGGCGCGGATGCCGTCGAAGACCTCCTTGGGCAGGCCGTTCGGATACGCGGCGGACTTCATCATCGTCGGCGGCACGGCGCCGACCAGCACGACCTTGGCCACGCGCTTCGTGCCGTGGCGGCCCACGTAGCGGGTGACTTCGCCGCCGCCGGTCGAGTGGCCGACCAGCATCGCGTTCTTGACGTCCAGCTTGTCGAGCACCGCGGCCAGGTCGTCGGCGTAGGTGTCCATGTCGTTGCCGTTCCAGCTCTGGCTGGAGCGGCCGTGGCCGCGGCGGTCGTGCGCGATGACGCGGAAGCCGTTCTGGCCGAGGAACAGCATCTGGTCTTCCCAGGCATCGCTGCTCAGCGGCCAGCCGTGCGAGAAGACGACCGGTTGGCCGCTGCCCCAGTCCTTGTAGAAGATCTGGGTACCGTCCTTGGTGGTGACGTAGCTCATGGGGGCTCCTGGCAGGGTGTGATGGGATGAAGAAGAGGAAGAGGCCGCCGGGGTCGCGGCCGCGGCGCCGTCGGCCAGCGCGAGCGGCAGTGCCGCGGCGAGCGCGAACTGGCCGCCCAGCGCGAGCACGTCGCGGCGGGTGGGATCCGTGGGGATCGAGGGAGTGGTCATCGAGGGTCTCCGGGGAATGCCACCATCGTAGGAACGGCTCCCCGGGGGAACCAGCCGCCGATGGCGCACCCGATGCTCTCCCGTCGGAGGCAGACCGGTGTGACGCCCCGTTGCAGTCGGGGCCCGGACGGATTACAGACGCAACAGACCGCGCTTGAGCGCAAGCACGACCGCATGCGTGCGGTCGCGCGCGTCGAGCTTGGACAGGATGGTCTTGACCCGCGCCTTGATGGTGTCCTCGGACAGCGAGAGCAGGCCGCCGATCTCGCGGTTGCTCCGGCCCTGCGCGATGTGCTCCAGCACGTCGATCTCGCGGCCGGAGAGCTGTTCCTGGCCGGCGTGGGCGGCGATCTCCTGCGCGACCTCGTTGGGGATCCAGCGGTTGCCGCGGTGCACGGCGCGGACCGCGTCCAGCAGCTCGGTGCGCAGCTGCGTCTTGAGCAGGTAGCCGCTGGCGCCCAGTTTCAGCGCCTGCCAGGCCTGGCCGTCGGACTTGAAGGTCGTCAGCACGATGACGCGCGCCGCGGGGCTCAGCGCCCGCAGCCGCGCCAGCGCCTCCAGCCCGTCCATGCCCGGCATCTGGATGTCCATCAGCGTGACGTCGGGACGCAGCCGCTCGAAGGCCTGCAGGCCCTGCCAGCCGTTGTCCGCCTCGCCCACCGGTGTCATGTCCGGCTGCTCGCCCAGCACCGCGGCGATGCCCTCCCGCATCAGCGGGTGGTCGTCGACCGTCAGGACGCGGATGGGATCGGACGCGGGCACCATGGCGGCGATCATAGGGGCGCCCCCCCGCCACCGTCCCCGTTCCAGGGGGCCGATACCCTTTCGGGTAGGCGTTGTCGACTCGACCGGGGCTATCGCAGTGCAGCATCGCTTCCGATGATCGGCGCAGTCCTTTCGAGAGAGAGAGCGCTTTCAGCGCCTCCCGGCGACCGTCCTCCGGTCCGCCATCGCCATCACCGCCCATCACCGCCCTTCAACGCCCTGGGAGCCGTCCATGTCCCTGATCGAGCGCCTTCATGCCGTCCCGGACGCCGTCCTCGACGCGATCGTCCTCCACCGCAATCCGCTGCTGCGCGCCGGCATCGCCGCCGCGTTGTCGCCGTTCTTCCGCGCCCACGACGCGGGGGATGACGCCGGCCTGATCGCCGAGTCCGGCGTGCTGCCGACACTCGCCGCCGGACCGTCCGGCCGCGCCGAGCCGATCCGGCTCGTCGTCGCCGACCACGACGGCGCGCTGCAGGCGCTGGCCGGCGAGCCACGCCGGGCCCCGGTCGGCGGCGCCGGCGCACTCGGGCGTCATGCCGGCGCGGGACTGCCCGGGCCGCATTGGCTCGTCGTCAGTCCCGTGGTGCATGGCGGCCGGGTCCGCCAGGCCATGGCCGCGGGCGTGCTCGGCTACGTGCACGCCGCCTGCGCGCTGGAGGAATTGCGCGACGCCGCGCGCGCGGTCGCGGCCGGTCGTCGTCATCTGTGCCGCACGGCCGCCGCCGCGGTCGCCGAAGGCTGGCTGGGTGACGACCTCACCCCGCGCGAGCGCGACGTGCTGCGCATGCTGTGCCTCGGGCTGGACAACAAGTCCATCGGCCTGCGGTTGGGCGTCGCGGCCGGCACGGTCAAGACGCATGTGAAGACCTTGCTGCAGAAGCTCGGCGCGCGCAGCCGCACGCAGGCCGCCACCGAGGCGCTGCGCCGCGGGCTGCTCGACGACGAGCCGCTGATCGACGACCCCTTCCCGCACCCGGTGCGCGTCGCCGTGCGCGGGCCGGCGCAAGGCCTGTACGGGCTCCGTCCGCTGCCGGCCGCATGAACGGTTCAGCGCGCGCTTGACCCCGGGCGGCGCACAGGGTCACAGTCGGTGCCCGATCGGCATCGGAACAGGGAGGACGCGTGTGGCGAGGTGGTGGGCGGGACTGATCCTGGCGGCGGCGAGCCTCGTCGGCGCGGACCATGCGCCGGTGCGCGCGGCCGAGGGCGGCCTGGCCGATTTCTCCCACCGCTCGTGGAGCGTCCGCGAAGGCGCGCCGCCCGATGTCTGGACGATGGGCGGCGGGCGCGAGGGCGAGCTCTGGCTCGGCACCGGCATGGGCCTGTACCGCTTCGACGGCCTGCGTTTCGAGCGCTACCGGCCCGGCGATCCGTCGCTGCCGGCTGTCAACATCAACGCGCTGCTGGTCGACGACGACGGCACGCTGTGGCTGGGCCTCTTCGAAGGCGGCGTGCTGCAACTGCCGGACGACCGCGCGGACCGCGAGGGCCGCGATGACCGGATCGTGCGCCACGGCGCGGCCCAGGGGCTGCCGGGCGGGCGCGTGCTGCGTCTGGTGCGGGCGTCGGGCGCGCTGTGGGCCGCGACGGGCAAGGGGCTCGCGCGTTTCGACGGCCAGCGCTGGTCCCGCATCGGCGAGCAGGAAGGCTACCCGGAGCCCGCGGCCGAATACCTGTTCCGCGATCGGCAAGGCACGCTCTGGGTCAGCTCCGGCGAGCGGCTCTACCGCCTGGCCGCCGGCGCCGAGCGTTTCGAGTTCACCGGCGTGCGGACGGGTCGCTCCGCCGTGATGACGCAGGATGTCCAGGACCGGCTCTGGCTGGCGGACGGGCGCGGCGGCGTGCGGCCGCTCGGACTGCCGGGCTCGTGGCGTGCGTGGACGGCGCTGCCGGGCACGGCGCCGGCGCCGGGACCGCTGCGGGCCGACGATCTCGCCGCGGCGCCCTTTTCCCCCAGCGTGGTGTCCTCGCGCGACGGCCAGCCGGTCACGCTGGTCAAGCAGATGCTGTTCGCCAGCGACGGCGGGCTGTGGGTCACGGTGAACGGCCGCGGCGTGTTCCGCACCGACGCCGCGGCCACGGCGCGGCTGCTGGCGGGCGAGCAGCTCGACTGGACGCGCGGACGCTGGTTCACCGTGGCGGACGGGCTGGGATCGTCGATCACCGTGCCCTTGCTGGAGAGCGATGACGGCGAGATCTGGGTCGGCACCAACGTCGGCGTGAGCAGCCTGCGCCAGCACCGCATCCAGCGCGTCACGCGCCTGGAGGACGCGGCCGCCACCGGCTTCAGCGTGCAGCCGGATGGCAGCGGCGTGCTGCTGTCGAGTTCCTCCGCCAGCTGGCGCGTCGACCCGCCTGGCGGCCCGGTGCGCGACAACGGCGTCGATCCCCGACCCTTGTCGCGGCGGCCGGCCACGCAGGCGATCCGCGCCACCGATGGCGCCCTCTGGCTGTGGGACAACGAGACGCTCTGGCGCTCGCTGCCCGGCGGGCGCTGGGACCGCTGGGACCTGTCGCTGCCCGCCGGCGCGATGGCGGCCGCGAATGCCATGGCGCCCGATCCCACCGGCGGGCTGTGGCTGTCACTGCAGGACGTCGGCGTGTTCCACGCGACCCGCGCCGGCGTCGAACGGGTGAAGGACGCGGAACTGGACGGCGCCCCGCCGGCGGCCCTGGCGGTCGATGCGGACGGTGCGGTCTGGTTCGGACACGACGGCGTGCTCACCGGCATCGACGACCGCGGTCGACGCCTGCGCTTCGGTCCGGAGCAAGGGCTGCGGACCGGCCGCATCCACACGATGATCAACACCCGCCACGGGCTGGTCGTCGCCGGCGAGAACGGCGTGGCCCTGGGCAGGAGCGGCCGCTTCGCCACGATCACGCTGGCCCGCGATCCCGCCTTCGCGCGGGTGTCCGGCGTCGTCGAGTCCCTGGACGGCGACCTCTGGCTCAACGGCGCGCGCGGGCTGGTGCGGCTGGCCGCGGCGGAGGTGCCGTCGCTGTTCGACGAGTCCGCCCATCCGCTGAGCTACCAGCTGCTCGACGCCGCCGACGGGTTGCCGGGCATCGCGCGGCAGGCCTCGGCGACGCCCACCGCCGTGCGCGACGCCCGCGGCCGGTTGTGGTTCGTGACCAACCTCGGCGTGGTCTGGCTCGATCCGGCGCGGACGCCGCGCAGCTCGCGCGAGGTCCGTGTCGACGTGCAGGCGCTGATGGCCGGCGGGCAGAACTATCCGGCCGCGCAAGGCCAGCAACTGCCCCGGGGGACCCACGCGCTGACCTTGCGCTACGCCGCGCGCGTGCTGAGCCAGGCCGAGCAGGTCCGCTACCGCTTCCGGCTGGTCGGCGTCGACGCCGACTGGCGCGACGCCGGCACGCAGCGCGAGGCGACCTACGCCAACCTCGGTCCCGGCGACTACCGCTTCGAGGTGCTCGCCTCGAATCCGGACGGCCTCTGGAGCCGCCAGCCGACGGTGCTGGCCTTCCGCATCGCGCCGATGCTCCATCAGCAGCCGGCCTTCCGCTGGGCGGTGGCGCTGGCGCTGATCGTGGCCGTCTGGGGCGGCTACCGGCTGCGCGTCCGGTCGCTGCAGGCCCGGCTGCGCCTGCGCCTGGCCGACCGCCACCGCGAGCGCGAACGCATCGCCCGCGACCTGCACGACACCCTGCTGCAGGGCTTCCAGGGCTTGTTGCTGGGCCTGGACGCGAGCGTGCGGCGCGTCGCCGACGCGGCATTGCGCCACAAGATGGAACGCGATCTGACCCGCGCGGAGGCGCTGCTCGCGGAGGGCCGCGATCGCGTCGGACAACTGCGGCAGCGCATCGACGACGAGGATGCCGCCGAGCGGCAGGAGCGGCGAGGTCATGACCGCGACGACCGAGATGACCGCGATGACCGCGACGACGGTGGGAGCGATGACGGCGCCGATCGCCACGGCGGCTGCCATGGTGGCGGTGATGGCGATCGCGATGGCAATGGCAGTGGCGATGGCAGGCGTGATGGCCGTGCCTTGGCCGACGGTCTGGCGCGCGCCGGCCAGGATCTGATCCGTCCGCCGGGCCAGTTCCGGATCCGGGTGAGCGGCACGCCGCGCGCACTGCCGGCGCCGGTGGAGGACGAGCTGCTGCTGATCGCGCGCGAAGGCCTGACCAATGCCGATCGCCACGCCCGGGCGACCGAGGTGACGCTGGCGCTCGACTACCGGGCCGACGCCGTGCTGCTGACCGTGAGCGACAACGGCATCGGCCTGGCGGCGGACTGGGAATCGCGCCAGGCGCGAGGCGTGCGTTACGGCATGTGCGGCATGCGCGAGCGGGCGCGGCTCATGGATGCGAGCTTTACCGTGCACAGCGTGCCCGGTGCGGGCACTGAGCTGGTACTGCGCGTGGCCGATCCGCGACACGCGGGCTGGCTCGAGCGCTGGCGGCAGGTGCGCGCGCCTGTCTCCCCGTGAAGTCCCGAAGGGTCAGGGCAAAACCCGCTCCCTAGAATCGGCCGCGCAGTCGGAGTCCGACGCTTGACGAGGGAAGAGAGATGAAGAAGTTCGCCGCGCTGTCCGCGCTATGCCTGTCCTTGACCGCCGCGTTGCCGGCCTTCGCCGATCCCGCGCCGGTGCCCGACACCGCGCAGGCCCAGTCGCTGCGTGACGCCGTCCGCGCCGACCGCAAGGCCGTCGTCCTGAAGGCGCTGGCCTTGGACGAGGCCCAGACCAAGAAGTTCGTGCCGGTCTATGAGGCGTACGAGCGCGAGCTCGCCGCGCTGAACCGCCAGTTCACCCGCATGTCGGTGGAGTACGTGCAGATCGGCGACAAGCCGACCAATGCGCAGTCGAAGTACTTCTCGCGCGGCTACCTGGGTTACGTCGACGCCGAGCAGAAGCTCTACAAGAAGTACCACCCGCGCGTCGTCAAGGCGATCGGCGAAGTGGGCGCCGCCCGCTTCCTCTCGGTGGAGCGCCGCATCCGCGCCCTCCAAGACTACGACCTCTGGATCTGAGAGCGGGGGCTGCTGCGCGAACGTCATGCGTCGTTGGTCGGATGCTCGGAATCCTCACGTACAGGAAGTACGTTCCGGTTCCTCCGCTCCGCCCGCCTAGCCTGACGTCCGCTCGCGACGCCCCGAGAGACCGAGCCGGATTCAAATCCAACCGAGGTCGATGGCTCTGAGGACCGCCTGGGTGCGGTCTCTCACGCCCATCTTCGCGAACACTGCCGAGCAGTGGTTCTTGATCACGCCCTCGCTGTTGCCCAGCAGCGCGGCGATCTCGGTGTTGCTGCGGCCGCTGGCCACCAGACGCAGCACCTGAAGCTCCTTGGGACTGAGCGTCTCGGGCTCGGGCGTCGCGGCGAAGGCGCGCTCGACCGGCGCGCGCTCCATGCGCTCGGTCAGCAGCGGCCGCAGCGCGGTCGATCCGCCGACCACGTCGCGCAGCGCCTGCACCAGCGTGTCCGGGCTGATCGCCTTCAGCAGGAAGCCCCGCGCCCCCGCCCGCACCGCCTCGTCGAAGGCGGCCGTGTCGTCGAAGGTCGTCAGCAGCACCACCGGGATCTTCAGCGCCCGCGCCGCCAGCGCGCGGATCAACCCGATCCCGTCCAGCCGCGGCATGCGCATGTCCGACAGGATCACGTCCGGCTGCTCGCGCGCCAGCAGCTCCAGCGCCTCCGCTCCGTCGGACGCCTCGCCGATCAGGCGGATGTCGTCGTGCAGCGCCAGCAGGCCCTTCAGGCCCTCGCGCACCAGTTGCTGGTCTTCCACCAGCAGCAGCTTGATCGTGTTCTCGCTCATGTCGTCTCCTTCCCTGGATGGCGCCGGCCCGCTTCAGGCGCGCCGCGGGCAGTTCAGTTCGATCAGGAATCCGGGGTGATGCCGCAGCACCTGCATCGTCCCGCCCAGTTCGGCCATGCGCTCCTGCATGCCCTTGAGGCCGTTGCCCTCGCGCAGCTTGCGCGTGCCCCGGCCATTGTCGTCAACCCGCACCCGCACCTGCGATCCCGCGGACAGCAAGGCCGCCGGGCCGGGTTGACCGCCGACGAAGGCCGTCTCGCCGGCCTTGACCGGGGCGGCCGGCGCGACCGACTCCACCGCTTCCAGCGTCACCCGCACGTGCGTCGCGCCGGCATGGCGCACCGCATTGGTCACCGCCTCCTGCACGCAGCGCAGCAGCGCGTGCGCGCAGCGCGGGGTCAGGTCCTGCGCGACCGGGTCCAGCGCCAGCTCGATCTGCGTGCTGGCGATGCCGTCCGCCAGCGTGCGCAGCGCCGCCTCGAGGTTGATGCGCTGGCTTTCGCGCTCGCGCGACACGGCGGCGCGTACCTCCGCCAGCAAGCCCGCCGCGCCGAGCCTGGCCTTCTCCACCGCCTGCGCCGCGCCCGGCTCGTCGTGACGCTTGAGCAGCGCCTCGCTGAGCTGCAGGTGCAGGTTGAGCGCGGTCAGGTGATGGCCCATCACGTCGTGCAGCTCGCGCGCCATGTGCAGGCGCTCGGCATACCGCAGCTGCTCGATCTGCAGGCGCTCGCCGGATTCCTTCTCGGCCAGCATCGCCTGGAACCAGCGCCGGCGTTCGCCTTCAGCCGCGGCCAGCCGGCCCAGCCCGAAGGCCATGCCGTGCAGCGCCACCATCGACATCGACAAGCCCACGCTGTTCAGCCACCAGGGCATGTCGGGCTGGATCTGTTCCAGCCGCTGCGCCTCGCTGGGCAGCAGCCAGTACAGCGCGACGTTGATGACGACCTGCGCCAGCGCGAAATTGAAGGCGCGCCGCACGTTGAGCAGCAGCGCCGCCAGCACCGTGACCAGGAAGGGGAGCCCCGGCGTCACCAGCAGCGCCAGCAGGTTGAGCAGCACCACGCGGGAGAGCGCGTTGCGCGGCGGCAGGTCCAGGTGTTGCTGGCGCGCCAGGCGCCAGAAGTGCCAGGCGAACACCATCACCAGCGCCAGGCAGGTGAGGACGAACGGAGCGTCGTGCGTGGTGCCGCCGGTGCGGCGGTAGAGGCTGGCCAGGACGCCGTCGTACGGCTCCGTCTGGTTGCCCATCAGGCCCCAGATCGCCGAGCCCAGCTCCAGCAGGCAGATCGCCAGGGCGGCGATGCGCAGCACGAAGGCGGGCTGGGCGATGCGGGCGAGGAGACGATCGATGGGGCGATCCACAGGGCGATCCAGGACGAAGCAGACACGGGGCGACAAGCCGCCAGCGTGCCACAGGCGACGTCCGGCAGGGAAGGTGCGCATTGTCATGGGACACCCGCGGGGCGGTTCTGCCCATGCGACGAGTGCCCCGAATCGCTGGATGAGTTGCGGAGGCCTACGCGATCGCTTCCGCGATCACCCCGCCGCCCAGGCAGACGTCGCCGTCATAGAGCACCGCGCTCTGGCCCGGCGTGACCGCCCATTGCGCCTGCGGGAAGTCCAGCCGGATGCTGCCTTCGGCCAGACCACCCGGTCCACCCGGCGTCAGCGCGCAGGGGGCGTCGGCCTGCCGGTAGCGGGTCTTGGCGCCGAAGCCGCCGAAGGCCGGCGCCGCGTCGGTCCAGCTCAGGTCCTGCGCGACCAGGCCGCGGCTCTGCAGCAGCGGGTGGTCGTGGCCCTGGACGACGATCAGCGTGTTGGTCGCCAGGTCCTTGCGGGCGACGAACCAGGGCGCGTGCTCGCCGCCGCCGCGTGGCGCGCCCTTCTCCTTGATGCCGCCGATGCCAAGCCCCTGGCGCTGGCCCAGCGTGTAGAACGACAGGCCGACGTGCTCGCCCAGCTTGCGGCCGCGGTCGTCCTTGATCGGCCCCGGCTTGTGGGAGAGGTAGCGGTTGAGGAACTCGCGGAACGGGCGCTCGCCGATGAAGCAGATGCCGGTCGAGTCCTTCTTCTTCGCGTTGGGCAGGCCGATCTCCTCGGCGATGCGGCGCACCTCGGTCTTGGGCAGGTCGCCGACCGGGAACATCGTCTTGCGCAGCTGCGCCTGGTTGAGCCGGTGCAGGAAGTAGCTCTGGTCCTTCAGCGGATCGAGCCCCTTGAGCAGTTGCACGCGGCCGTCGACCTCGCGCACCCGGGCGTAGTGGCCGGTGGCGATCTTCTCCGCGCCCAGCCGCATCGCGTGGTCGAGGAAGGCCTTGAACTTGATCTCGGCGTTGCACAGCACGTCCGGGTTGGGCGTGCGGCCGGCCTGGTACTCGCGCAGGAACTCGGCGAAGACGCGGTCCTTGTACTCCGCGGCGAAGTTGACGTGCTCGATCTCGATGCCGATGACGTCCGCGACGGCGGCCGCGTCGACGAAGTCGATGTTGGAGGAGCAGTACTCGCTGTCGTCGTCGTCTTCCCAGTTCTTCATGAAGATGCCGACGACCTCGTGGCCCGCCTGCTTCAGCAGCCAGGCCGTCACGGCGGAATCAACGCCGCCGGACAGGCCGACGACGACGCGTTGCTTCTTGGGAGTCATGGGGCGGCATTGTCCCAAAGGTGGGCATCACCCGTCCCCCGCGGGGTTGACCCGGGGCCGAGGCGCGGTCGGTCTCTCATCCGTGACGCCGTCCTCGCCACGCCGGGCGACCCCCGATCCGGGTGTCAGGGATGGCTGACAAGGGATTGCGCCAACGCTGACAGGGGCTCGCGGCAACGCCGGCTCCACCGCCACGCGGGGCGGGAAGAAACTGGACGAAACGGGGGAGCACAAGGTCATGAACATCGTCATCGTCGACGGATCCATCACGGCACGGGCGCAATGGCAGGCGCTGCTGGCACGGGAGCGCCAGATCCACGTGGTGGGGGAGGCCGGGTGCGAGCGCTCCGCCATCGAGGTGATCTCCCGGGCGCAGCCGGACGTGGTGCTGATGGACCTGGCCTTGCAGCCGGGCAGCGGGCTGCGGGTGCTGCGGGCGATCCGGCAACTGGGCGTCGGCGCGCGGGTGATCGTGATGACCCACGGCTACTACGAGGAGATGCGGCGGGCCTGCGCGGAGCACGGCATCTCGGGCTTCTTCGACAAGGGCCGCCAGACCGACGAGGCGCTGGCGATGCTGCGGGGCTGGTGCGCGCCGCTGCCGGCCGACGAGGACGAACGCCAGGCCGCCGTGGACGGGCTGGACCTGCAGTCGCAGGTGCACGTCGCCTTCGACGAACTTGCCGACCTGGCCTGCGACATCAGCGGCGGCGCCATGGCGGCCGTGGGCCTGGTCGACGGGGACCAGCTGCGGCTGATCGGCACCTCGGGCCTGCACCTGCGGCTGATGCCGCGGGCCCGGGGCCTGTGCACGCACATGATGCATCACGGCAGCCTGCAGGAAGTGCCGGACACCTGGCATGACCAGCGATTCCTCGATCACCCGCTGGTCCAGGGCGCGCCCTACGTGCGCTTCTATGCATCGGTGCCGCTGTCGCTGTCGACCGGCGAGGTGGTCGGCAGCCTGTGCGTGATGGACCGGCTGCCGCGCCGCCTGCGGGATCGGCAGCGCGAGTCGCTGACGACGCTGGCGCGCTGCGCGGTCAACGAGCTGGAAGCCTGCCGGCGCGAACCCCGCCACAGCCAGCAGGCCATCAGCGCCGCGATGACGCTCTGACGCCGGCGCCGAACGCTCCGACCGCGCGTGACGACAGGCCCTCCGGGGCCTGTCGGCGTTCCGGGGCCGCTCAGTGCGGCCAGGCCCGCGGCGCGTAGAGCGACGGGTGGCCGCTCACCGCCTCGATCGGCAGGCGGCGACCGGCGGCGTGATCCTCGATGCACTGCAGGATCAGCGGGCTGCGGTGGCGGTCCTGGCTGGCGCGGATCTCGTCCAGCGTCAGCCACAGCGTGCGCTGGATGGGCTCGTCGAACGGGCGGCCCGGGATCTGCTCGCCGACCCGGCCGGTGAAGGCGAGCCGGACGTAGGTGACGTCATCGTTGCGGTCGGGCCGCAGGAAGCGCGACATGTAGACGCCGAGGAAGGCGTCCGGCGTGAACGGCCGGGCGGTTTCCTCGAGGACTTCGCGCACGACGGCGTCGATCGCCGATTCCGCCTGCTCCAGGTGGCCGGCGGGGTTGTTCAGCAGCAGTCCGTCGCGGGTGAGTTCCTCGACCAGCAGGTAGCGGCCCTCCTGTTCGATCACGGCGGCGACGGTGACGCTGGGCTTGAATCGTTCGGTCATTGGTCCTTCCTGAAAGGGCGGCTCGAGCCGCGGCGCCAGTGCCGGGAACGGCCACCTCGATGGGTGCGGGCCGCATTGTGAACGCCGAAAATGAAAAACCCCGGCAAGCCGGGGTCTTGTCATTGGGACAGGGGATCAACGACGGCCGCGGTCGTGGTCATCGCGGTCGCGATCGGGACCGCGTCCGTGATCTCGGTCGGGGCCCCGGCCATTGTCCCGGTCCGGGCCGCGGTCATGGCCGCGGTCATGGCCACGATCAGGGCCCCGGCCATGACCGTGGTCGTCGCGCCAGTCGCGGCGGCCGTCCGGGCGCCAGCGGTACTCGGTGTGTTCGCGACGATATTGCGGCGCGTAGACGTCGCGATACCAGGTGTCGCGGACGAAGTACACCGGGCGGCCGCAGGCGTTGTAGCGCGCGCAATGACGCGCCCAGTTCTTCTGGTGGCCCGGGGGCACCAGCAGGTAGACGGCGGGCTGCGGCGCCGGGACGCGCTCGACCAGCACCGGCCGTTCATACACCACCTGCGGGCGGACGTTGCCGATGTCGATCTGGCCGTAGAAGCCCGGCTCGCCGATGCTGACCGACACGCCGACATCGGCCGCCCGGGACGCCATCGGCACCAGGGCCGCGATTGCCAACGCACTGCTGAAAACCATCTTCTTGATCATGGGTGACTCCTTTCGGGGGTCATTGGATGCCTCCATTTAACGCTGCTTTCACCCCTGCGGACGACAGCTGTTCACTTTTCGAAACAGCATTGCCCCCACGTTGCGGGGTGGCGTCTCCCTGGTGAAAACCCCTGTCGCGGGCGAGGCTCGCCCAGGGCGGTCGCCCGGTTAAGCTCGCCTCGACCCGGATTCGGACGGAGGGACTCCAGATGCTGATCGGTGTGCCGCAGGAAAGCGCGGCGGGAGAGACGCGCGTCGCCGCGACGCCGGAAACCGTCAAGAAGTTCGTCGCGCAGGGCCATGTGCTGCGCGTGGAGCAAGGCGCGGGCCTGAACGCCAGCGCCACCGACGAGGCCTATGCCGCCGCCGGGGCGGAGATCGTCGCCCGGGAGGCCGCCTTCGGCGCCGACCTGGTGCTCAAGGTGCGGTCCCCGGACCCCGGCGAGCTGCCGCTATTCAAGCCCGGCGCGGTGCTGGTGGGCATGCTCAACCCGTTCGACCGCGACGGCCTGGAGCGTCTGGCCGGGGCCCGCCTCACCGCCTTCGCGCTGGAGGCCGCCCCGCGGACGTCCCGCGCGCAGAGCATGGACGTGCTGTCCAGCCAGGCCAACATCGCCGGCTACAAGGCCGTGATGCTGGGCGCCTTCCACTACCAGCGGCTGTTCCCGATGCTGATGACCGCCGCCGGCACGATCAAGGCCGCGCGGGTGGTGGTGCTCGGCGTGGGCGTCGCCGGCCTGCAGGCGATCGCGACGGCCAAGCGGCTGGGCGCGGTGATCGAGGCCTCGGACGTCCGGCCCGCCGTCAAGGAGCAGGTCGAATCGCTGGGCGCCAAGTTCATCGAGGTGCCCTACGAGACCGACGAGGAACGCGAGGCGGCCGTCGGCGTCGGCGGCTACGCCCGCCCGATGCCGCCGGGCTGGCTGCAGCGCCAGCAGGTGGAAGTCGCCAAGCGCGTCGCGCAGGCCGACGTCGTCATCACCACCGCGTTGATCCCCGGCCGCCCGGCGCCGGTGCTGGTCACCGAGGAGATGGTCCGCGCGATGAAACCCGGCTCCGTGATCGTCGACATCGCCGCGCCCGCCGGCGGCAACTGTCCGCTGACCGAGCCCGGCCAGACCGTCCGCAAGCACGGCGTCACGCTGGTCGGCGAGACCAACCTGCCCGCGCTGGTCGCGGCGGACTCGTCCTCGCTGTACGCGCGCAACCTGCTGGACTTCCTGAAGCTGGTGCTGACGAAGGAGGGCGGCTTCGCGCTGCCCGCCGACGACGACATCGTGACCGCCTGCCTCGTCGCGCACGAGGGCCAGGTGCTGCGCAAGGCCTGACCCCGGATCCACGCCCCGTTCCCGCCGTTTCCGCCGTTTCCGCCGTTTCCGTTTCTCCGGAAGGAGCTCTCCGCATGGACGCCGTCTCCCCCACCCTGATCAACCTGACGATCTTCGTGCTGGCCATCTACGTCGGCTACCACGTCGTCTGGACCGTCACGCCCGCGCTGCACACGCCGCTGATGGCCGTGACCAATGCGATCTCCGCGATCGTCATCGTCGGCGCGATGCTCGCCGCCGCGCTCACCGAGACCACGCTCGGCAAGGGCCTGGGCACCTTCGCCGTCGCGCTGGCGGCGGTCAACGTCTTCGGCGGCTTCCTCGTCACGCGACGGATGCTGGAGATGTTCAAGAAGAAGGAGCGCAAGTGACCCACCGCCGCATCGACGTGGACCGGGCCGAGCGCCGGTCCGCTCCCAAGCCGGCCCGAATCCCCTCGGGGGACCGGGCGATGTACCCATCGACCGAGGGGGCCCCATGACGATGAACCTGGTCACCCTCCTGTACCTGATCGCCAGCGTCTGCTTCATCCAGGCGCTGAAGGGGCTGTCGCACCCGACGACCTCGATCCGCGGCAACGTGTTCGGCATGGTCGGCATGACCATCGCCGTGCTGACGACCGGCGCGCTGATCCTCAAGCTCGCCGGCGGACAGACGCTCGGCCTGGGCTACGTGCTCGGCGGCCTGGTGATTGGCGGCGGCATCGGCACGGTCATGGCGCAGCGCGTCGAGATGACCAAGATGCCGGAGCTCGTCGCCTTCATGCACAGCATGATCGGCCTGGCCGCCGTGTGCATCGCCGGCGCCGCGGTCGTGGAGCCGCACGCCTTCGCCATCGCGCCGCGCGGCGAGCCCATTCCCGGCGGCAACCGCATCGAGCTCGCGCTCGGCTGCTTCATCGGCGCGGTGACCTTCTCCGGATCGGTGATCGCCTTCGGCAAGCTCAGCGGCAAGTACAAGTTCCGGCTGTTCCAGGGCGCGCCCGTCACCTTCCCCGGCCAGCACTGGCTGAACGCGATCCTCGGCCTGGCCGCCGCGTTCTTCATCTTCGGCTTCTGGCACTCGCAGAGCTCGATGGATTTCATCCTCGTGGCGCTGCTGGGCTTCGCGCTCGGCGTGCTGCTGATCATCCCGATCGGCGGCGCCGACATGCCGGTGGTCGTGTCCATGCTCAACAGCTACTCCGGCTGGGCGGCGGCGGGCATCGGCTTCTCGCTCAACAACAGCATGCTGATCATCGCGGGATCGCTGGTGGGCAGCTCGGGCGCGATCCTGAGCTACATCATGTGCAAGGCGATGAACCGCTCGTTCTTCAACGTGATCCTGGGCGGATTCGGCGCCGAGGCCGGCGCGGCGGCCTCCACCACGCAGCAGCGCAACGTCAAGAGCGGCAGCGCCGACGATGCCGCCTTCATCCTCGGCAACGCCGAGAGCGTCATCATCGTCCCTGGCTACGGCCTGGCGGTGGCGCGCGCGCAGCACGCGGTGAAGGAGCTCGCGCAGAAGCTGATCGACAAGGGCGTGACGGTCCGTTATGCGATCCATCCGGTCGCCGGTCGCATGCCCGGCCACATGAACGTGCTGCTCGCCGAGGCCGAGGTCCCCTACGACCAGGTGCACGAGATGGAGGACATCAACGCCGAGTTCGGTCAGACCGATGTCGCGATCATCCTGGGCGCGAACGACGTGGTGAACCCCGCCGCGCTGCAGAAGGGCAGCCCGATCTTCGGCATGCCCATCCTCGAGGCCTACAAGGCGCGAACCATCATCGTCAACAAGCGCTCGATGGCCGCGGGTTACGCCGGCCTGGACAACGAGCTGTTCTACATGGACAAGACCATGATGGTCTTCGGTGACGCGAAGAAGGTTGTCGAGGACATGCTCAAGGCCATCGAGTAGCACATCTGCGGGGCGGAGCTCGCGCGTCTCCGGTCATCTTCCAGCCTTATTGGTAGCTGGCCTACCGACATGGGTGGGAGCTGTCGCTATTTGCTGCAACTCGAGGCTGGTGCGGGCGGGGGCTGACATGAAGAGACTGCAGGGTCCTTTCTTCTGCTGTGTCCATGATGTCCGCCAACCTAGATCTGTTGCCCGGCGCGCCTGCGCCATTGACCTTGAAGGGCAGTCCTGCGCCACGCGCGCACGACCGCCGTGTTCGACCTGACGAGGACGAACGTCTGGACGAGGCAGCCACCGAGTCCGGCAGCGTCCCGGCGGACTCGCCCGCCGCCAGCACGCTGGCAACCGCGGCCAGTCCGGACGCCTCCGCGGTGCCGGACGCCCCTGCGGTGCCGGATGCCGCCGCGATGCCGGATGGCGACGGCGGTTCTGCCGAAGCACACCCCGCCGCGTCCGCAGCCGGTGGCGAACGGCACGACGACCGATCCTCGGCGCTGCTGGCCGCAGGCCTCGGCCTGCTGGGCATCGGCGGCGCGGCGGGCCTCGCGGGCGCGACAGCCGCAGGGGACTCGAAGCCGATCGGCGCCATCGATCCTCCGAAGTTCGATCCTCCGAAATCCGATCAACCGAAGTCGGATCCGCCGGTGTCGGAACAGAAGCCTGACTCCGGGACGTCCACGCCGGGCACGGATCAACCTCCAGCGGACCCTCCGCCGGCAGATCAGTCCCACACGGGTCAGTCTCCACAGCCGGACCCTGGCACGTCGGATCCCGACCCCGCGCAGCCGGCCGATCCCGCTCAACAGCCACCCGCGCCCGTGCCGGTCGCACCGACGCTGTCGCTCGCGGTCGACACCGGTCGCAGCGGGCAGGATCACATCACGTCCTCGGGCGCGGTGAACGTCTCGGGGCTGGAGCCGGGGGCCACGCTCTCGGTCAGCCTGGACGATGGCAAGACCTGGACCTCGCGCAGCGGCGACGAGCAGTTGCCGGAAGCGCTGTTCGGCGCCGATGGGGTGAAGCATCTGGAGGTCAGGCAGATCGACGCGAAGGGCAACGCGGGCGAGGTGGCTGAACTGTCCTTCACGCTCGACCGGACGGCGCCGGACGCGTTGCATTGGTCGTTGCCGAACGACAAGGCCGCGCTGGGCCTCGCGGACACGATCGCCGTCCAGGGCGTCGAAACGGACGCGATCGTCCAGTACCGACCTGACACGCAGACGCCATGGCTTGTCGCCGCCGGTAGCCTGATCCCGGTCTCGATGTTCCAGCACGACGGCAGCGGGCAGGTCGAGGTGCGTCAGATCGATGTGGCCGGCAACGAGAGTGCAAGCACCACGCTGGTCGCCACCGTCGATGTCACCGCGCCTGCTGTGCCGACGCTGTCGCTCGCGGTCGATTCCGGTCTCGACCACCACGATCGCGTCACGGCTGCCGGCTCGGTGAACGTCGAAGGACTGGAGCCGAACGCCAGCCTCTCCATCAGCCTCGACGGCGGCCAGACCTGGACCCCGCGCGGCGGCGACACGCAGCTGCCGGAGGCGCTGTTCGGTGCCGACGGATTGAAGCAACTGCTCGTCAAGCAGATCGACGCGAGCGGCAACGGGAGCGACGCCGCCCAGCTGTCCTTCCAGCTCGACCGGACGGCGCCGGGCGAGTTGCAATGGACGATGCCGGCCGGCAAGCCTGCGCTGGGCATTGACGATGCCATCCAGGTCCACGGCGCCGAAACCAATGCGCTGGTGGAGTACCGGCTTGATCCGGCGGCACAGTGGTTCCCCGCCAACAACGGCCGCATTCCGGTCTCGGTGTTCCACCAGGACGGGACGCAGCAACTCCAGGTGCGCCAGTCCGATCTGGCGGGCAACGACGGTCCGGTGACGACGTTCAACGTCCCTGTCGACGTCACCCCGCCCAACACGCCCACGCTGAAGCTGCTCAACGACACGGGCGTCAGCAGCACCGACGGGATCACGTCGTCGGGCAAGGTTCATGTCGACGGCCTGGAAGGCGGAGCGACGCTGCTGGTCAGCACGAATGGGGGCGACTGGCAGGCGTTTTCCGAGGGCACGACGGTGGTGGATTCGGATTGGCTCTTCCCCTTCGGCGGCGGCAAGCCGAGCTTGCTGGTCAAGCAGGTGGACGCCGCTGGCAACGCCAGTGACGCGGCCAGCTTGAGCTTCACGCTGGACAACCAGGCGCTGAATCCCAGCTGGATGTCCTCCGGCAAGGACCACAGCGGGGGAGAAGGCCCGGCGCAGGTCACCCTCGGTGCGCATGACTTCTTCCAGGTGAATCGCTACAGCGGCTGGGACGCCCGCCAGGACGCCGTGTCCTACCGCGTCGACGGCAGCACCTGGAAAGAGGTGCCCGCCGACGGTCGTCTGCCATTGAGCGCGTTCGGCGCCGACGGCAAGCACCAGCTGGAGATGCGCGAGACGGATCTGGCAGGCAATGTCGCCATCAGGCCGGTCGAGATCACCCTCGACACGTCGCCGCCGAATGCACCGCAGCTCTCGCTGGAGCACGACGACGGCGTGAGTTCGACGGACTTGATCACTTCCAATCCCATCGTCCTCGTCGGCGGCCTGCAACTGGGTGACACCTTCCGGTCTCGAACGAACGGAGGCGAATGGGGGCCCAGCGAGCCATGGGTCCCGGGTGTCGGAACGGGTGGATGGGTCATCGGTTCCAACACGGTCGAGGTCTATGCGATCGATGCCGCCGGCAACGCGGGTCCGACCAGCCAACTGACCTACCAGTACCAGTTCGCCGGCGCCGTGATCTGACGTGTGACGCCCCCTAGGTCCGAGGTGTCGCCCAGACCCGTGATGACCTAGCATCTCCCGCGGCCGGTTCCTCGTGGAGCCGGCCGTTCCCTTTCATGTGCGGCGTGGGGGCGACTTGGCGGTATTCACGCGATCGATGGAGGTTCGCCCGGCAGCGGCGATGGTGTCGATCCGGCGGCTGGCGCTGCTGGTGGCGCTGCCCTTGCTGATGCTCGGCGTCGTCCATCTGTTCTCCCAGCAGTACGGCACGGCGACGCCGCCGCAGGTGCTGCGCCTGACCGAGGCCCGCCTGCTGCCAGGCGACGCGCTCGATCCGGCGCAGATCCCCGGGGCATTGCCCGATGCGCGGTCGGGCGCGCGGCTGCGGACCGGGCCGGCCTCCGCGCACTCGGCCGCGTCGTCCGTCGTGTCCCGGCCGTTGAGTCCGACGGCCACCCCGACGCCGATGCCCTCGACGATGCCGACCACGCCGGCCGTGCCCCTCGCACCGGGCCACGTGGTCGCGCTGCCGGTCCAGATCCACGACACCGACGCGCCCGGCCCGCTCTGGTTCGCGCTCGATTTCCACCTGGACCGGCCCGCCGAGGCGCCGTACTGGCTCGTGATCCAGCACCGGCCCGCGGCGACGGTCTATCTGGACGGGCAGTTGATCGCGACTTCCAGCCCGGGCAGCGGTTATGCGTCCGAGGACGAGGACGATCTCGCGCAACGCGGCCTGCTGCTCGCGGGTCGCCGGCTGCAGGTCAGCATCCCGCCCGCGATGCTGCCGGCCGGCGAGCATCGGCTCAGCCTGCGGCTGGCACGTCCGGGCTTCGAAGGCGCGGGGCTGTCAGCGCCGCTGCTGGGCCCTTCCGCGCAGATCCGCGCCTTGCAGGAGGGGCGCCGCTTCTGGCAGGTGATCCGCGTCACGACGGCGTTGGCCGGCATCGTCATCGGTGCGTTCATGCTGATGGTGTGGCTCGCCCTTCGCCAGGAATGGCTGTATGGCGTGACCGGCCTGTTCTGCCTGTGCACCGCGCTGCTGCTGTCGCCCTACCTGCTCAACGGCGCGCTGTTCCCCGCGCCTTGGTGGCGCGTGACGCTGGACCTGGCCGACGTGCTCTCGAAGGCGGGCCTGCTCTTCCTGGTCGCGCGGCTCTCGGGCATCGGGGCGCGCTGGCCCGAGAAGATGGCCGTGGCCTATCTGGTGCTCGGCACCGTGATCGACGGCGCCGCCGCCTTCCTGGGCTGGAGCTGGACCGACTTCCATCACCCCTGGCCGTGGTGGGCGCTCGGCAGTCGCGCCGTCGTGCTGGGCGCCGCGGCGGTCCTGGCGGCCCGGGCCGCGCTCGCGACGCCGCGTTACGCCCACCTGGTCGGCGCCTGCGCCGTGGCGCTGTCGGCCTGGGTCTGGCTCTATGTGAGCTGGTTCGCGCTGGTGCTGTCGAAGCAGATGAGCGTCGTCGACATCAACGTCGTCGGACACGCCGTGCTGATCGCGATCGCCGGCGTGGCGCTGCAGCGGCGCTTCGTCGGGTCGCTGCGCGACGAGGCGATGGCGCGCATCCGGCTCGAGCAGGCGCTCGATGCGCGCACCCGCGAGCTGCAGGATCGCTGGGAAGACCTGCAGGACAGCGAGCGTCAGCGCACGGCCGCGCAGGAACGCGAGCGCCTGCTGCAGGAGATGCATGACGGTCTGGGCTCGCAGCTCGTGACCGCGCGGCTGTGCGCCGAGCGCGGCGTGACCTCGCAGTCGCTGGTCGGGCTGCTCGACGAGTGCATCCGCGAGATGCGCCTGACCGTCGACGCGCTCGCCGTCACGGACGGGGATCTCACGCTGCTGCTCGCCAACCTGCGGCACCGGATGGCGCCGCGGCTGCAGGACGCGGGACTCGAGCTGGACTGGCAACTGACCGACATCCCGCTGCTGCCGACCTTGCGCGGCACCGGCGGCCGCGAGTTGATCCGCATCGTGCAGGAGGCGCTCAGCAACGTCATCCATCATGCCGGCGCCACGCGGGTCCGTTTCTCGACGCGCGTGGACGAGGCGCGGGGGCAGGTCTTGCTGTCCATCGTCGACAACGGACGCGGCATGGCGGCCGACCTGCGCCAGGGCAACGGCCTGCGCGGCATGCGCCGTCGCGCCGAGCGGATCTCCGCCGACATCGACTGGCGCGCGCCGGAAGAGGCGCCGGTCGAGGGCGGCACCGAACTGCTGCTGTGGCTGCCGCTGCACGTCGACCCGTGAGCGCACCGCGCGTGCGCGGGCACGCCGCGGGCCCGCCATCGCGCCGCATTCCAGCCGCATTCCAGCCGTTCCCGATGCGTTCCCGGTGCGTTCTGGAGTCATCTCTCCACTTTGTGCGGTCTATCGAATCCCCTGATGGGGCGCCGATGGCGATCAGCGAGAATCCGCGCCGAACCTTGGAGACAGAACAATGGAGAAGAACTGGCTGAAGCACTATCCGGCGGGAGTGCCTGCCGAGATCGATGCGGACGTCTATCCCTCGCTCGTCGAGCTGATGGAAGCGGCGTTCAAGCAGTTCCCGGAGCGCGCCGCCTACAAGATGCTGGGGCGCTCGATCAGCTTCGAGCAGATCGACGAGGCCTCGCGCGCGTTCGCCGCGTACCTGCAGGGCCTGGGCCTGGAGAAGGGTGATCGCGTCGCGATCATGATGCCCAACGTGCCGCAGTATCCGGTCGCCGTCGCGGCGGTGCTGCGCGCCGGTTACGTCGTGGTCAACGTCAACCCGCTGTACACGCCGCGCGAGCTGGAACACCAGCTCAAGGACGCCGGCGCGAAGGCGATCGTCATCATCGAGAACTTCGCCGCCACGTTGCAGCAGGTGCTCGCGAACGTGCCGACGAAGCACATCGTCCTGGCCGCGATGGGCGACATGCTCGGCTTTGCCAAGGGCATGGTCGTCAACTACGTCGTGCGCAAGGTCAAGAAGCTGGTGCCGGCCTTCGAGCTGCCCTCGGCGGTGCGCTTCAACGACGCGGTCTCGAAGGGCCGCGGCCAGACCTACAAGCGTCCGACGGTCGGCCCCAACGACATCGCGGTGCTGCAGTACACCGGCGGCACGACCGGTGTCTCCAAGGGCGCGGTGCTGCTGCATCGCAACCTGGTCGCCAACACGCTGCAGTGCGAGGCCTGGTACCAGCCCGCGCTGAAGAAGAAGCCCGCCGATGAACAGCTGATGAGCGTCTGCGCGCTGCCGCTGTATCACATCTTCGGATTCACCACCAACCTGATGCTGTCGATGCGCGTCGGCGGCTGCAACGTGCTGATTCCCAATCCGCGGGACCTGCCCGCGGTGTTCAAGGAACTCAGCCACCACAAGATCCACAGCCTGCCCGCGGTCAACACGCTCTTCATGGCGATGGCCAACCACGCGCAGTTCAACACGGTGGACTGGAGCGGGCTGGTGATCTCCGTCGGCGGCGGCATGGCCGTGCAGCAGGCGACGGCGCGGCTGTGGCTGGAGAAGACCGGCTGCCCGATCGTCGAAGGCTACGGCCTGTCGGAAACCTCCCCGGTCGCGTGCTGCAACCCGACGGACAGCACCGCCTATACCGGCTCGATCGGTCTGCCGCTGTCCGGCACCGAGGTGACGCTGCTCGACGACGACGGCAACGAAGTGCCGACCGGCAGCAGCGGCGAGATCGCGATCCGCGGTCCGCAGGTGATGGCGGGCTACTGGCAGCGGCCCGACGAGACCGCCAAGGTCATGACGGCCGACGGCTACTTCCGCACCGGCGACATCGGCACGGTGGACGAGCGCGGCTTCTTCCGCATCGTCGACCGCAAGAAGGACATGATCCTGGTCAGCGGCTTCAACGTCTATCCGAACGAGATCGAGGACGTGCTGACGCAGATGCCGGGCGTGGCCGAGTGCGCCGCCGTCGGCGTGCCCGACGAGAAGGCCGGCGAGGCGGTGAAGGTCGTGATCGTGCGCCGCAATCCGGCGCTGACCGAGGCCGACGTCAAGGCCTTCTGCGAAGCGAACCTGACCGGCTACAAGCGTCCCCGGGTCATCGAGTTCCGGACCGAACTGCCAAAAACGCCGGTCGGCAAGGTGTTGCGCCGTGAATTGCGCGACAAGAAGTAGCAGTCCGTAGCAGTTTTAGGGATTGCACTTGGGCGAAATCCGCCCTTGACACCCTAAAGTTCGCCCTCCTGAGGAGGAGGCAAGGCCGTGCTCGAAGAACGTTACGAAAAGACCGAGGCCGGGCGTGCGGAAATCAAGTCGCGCGCGCTGGTGCAGGCGCGCGTGGCGCGCAACCTGTTGCTGGTGATCGACGCCAGCAAGACCGGCGGGGACTGGGTGGGGGTGGTGCAAGGCGCCGCGCCCACCGATCTCGAACTGCTGGTGCAGCATCAGCTCGTGAAGGTGACCGCCGGTGCGCCGTTGTCGCGGCCCATGGGCCCGGCATCGATCGCGACCCCGATGGGGTCGGGCGGGCCGTCGTCGCGCATGAGCGGCGCCTCGGCATCGCGACCGGTCCCGTCGCGGCTGGCGGGTGCGCCCACCTCGTCGCTGCCCTACAACGAGCTGTACACGGCGCTGAGCACCTTCGCCAAGCAGCAGGGGCTGCTGAAGGGCTACAAGATCGCGCTGGAAGTCGAGCAGTGCGCCGACATGAGCCAGCTGCAGACCCTGGCGCTGGACATCATCGACCGCGTGCGCGCCGCCAAGGGGGACGCCGCGGCGCACGAACTGCGTGCGACACTGGGGTTCAACTGAACCGGACCGCCTGACATCCTGGAGGCGGTCCTTCCACTGTTGGGAGCCCCTCCATGTCCACGTCCTACCGCGTCGCGGTACTGGTCGGCAGCCTGCGCAAGGCGTCGTTCAACCGCAAGCTGGCCCTCGCGCTGGCAAACCTGGCCCCCGCTGAGCTGAAGCTCGAGATCGTCGAGATCGGCGCGCTGCCTTTCTACAACGAAGACGAGGCGGCCGAGCCGCCGGCGGCGTGGGTCGACTTCCGCAAGGCGGTGAAGTCCGCGGACGCGCTGCTGTTCGTGAGCCCCGAATACAACCGCTCGATCCCCGGCGTGCTGAAGAACGCGCTGGACGTGGGATCGCGGCCCTACGGTCAGAGTGCCTTCGACGGCAAGCCGGCCGCGGTGATCACGCTGTCGCCGGGCGCGCTGGGCGGCTTCGGTGCGAACCACCATCTGCGCCAGGTGCTGGCCTGCCTGAACACGCCGCTGCTGCCGTCGCCGGAGGTCTACCTCGGCGGCGCGGCCGACATGTTCAAGGATGACGGCAGCGTCGCGAAGCCGGAGACGGAAGCCTTCCTGCGCAAGGTCCTGACGGCTTTCGCCGCCTGGGTGGGCAAGAACAAGGGGTGAGCGTTGGCGGCGAGGTTGTTTGTCGAGCAGCCGCTGGGTGCGGTGGGGCTCGACGCTGAACTGGCGCTGCCCCCTGGGGCGGCGCGTCATGTGCAGGTGCTGCGGCTGCAGCCGGGGGACGAAGTCACGCTGTTCGATGGCAGCGGCGACGAGTGGACCGCGGCGGTCACGGCGATGGGACGCAGCGAAGTCCGCGTCGCGCTGAAGGCGCGTCAGGCGGTCGATCGTGAGCTCAAGCGCGCGGTCACGCTGGCTGTAGTGATGCCGGCCAACGACCGGATGGACGGTATCGTCGAGAAGGCCTGCGAGCTCGGCGCGGTAGCGATCCAGCCGCTGATGAGCGAGCGTTCCGTGCTTCGCCTCAACGGCGATCGCGCGGACAAGAAGCGCGCGCACTGGCAGGGCATCGCGATCGCGGCGGCCGAACAGTGTGGACGCGCCAAGCCCTTGCAGGTCGCGCCGGTGAAGACGCTGGCGACGTGGCTCGCCGAGCTTTCTGCCGATGCCGACGAGCAACGCTGGCTGCTGAGCCCTGTGGCCGCGCAGCCGCTGTCGGCGCTGACGTCGTCATCGAGCGATGCGCAGCGCATCACGGTCCTCAGCGGCCCCGAAGGTGGTCTCAGCGAGGCCGAGGAGCAGTCCGCGCGCGCACGCGGATTCAGCGCCGCGAAGCTGGGTCCTAGGATCTTGCGCGCTGATACCGCGCCGCTTGCCGTGCTTGGCTGGCTCGCTCTCAGCGAGGCCTGAGGGCCGGTTCGGGCCGCCTGCGAATTTCGGCCAGAAGCTCATCGAAGAACTCGTTGGCGGGGCGACCAAGCCCGTTCTTTGAAGAGGTCACTCCCACGCAGCAAGGAACGCGACGTTGTCCCTGGATGTATGGAGCACATGGAGCACGTCTACGGTGTCCTGTTCTTCGAACGCGCGATAGATGATCTGATAGTTGCCGTGGATCCGACGGCGGAGTCCTGAGCGGGCGTAGCGGGCAATCACCGGGAATGATTCGCCCATATGGGCCAGCCCCTCGATCTTGTCGAGCAGCTCGCGGACGAAGGTGCTCGCCCGTCGCGAGTTCTTCGCGGCGATGTATTCGCGTATCGACAGGAGATCCGACTGCGCCTCCACGTGGAGGCACACATTCATGCTTTGACGTCGCCTTCGGGATCGAGGCCGGCGAGGATGGTCCTGCGAGCGTCCTCGAAGGGGATGTACTGATCGCGTGGTGACGCCAGCCGACGCGCGAGCTCGTCATCCAGCGCGCGCAACTTCGCTGCCCGCCAGCCCTCCAATTCCTCACTCTCGCGCAGCACCTGCGTGCGCGACGAATACTTTCCGCTCTCGATCAGATTCAGCACGATGGCCTCCAGTTCGGGTCCCAGATCTGCGTGAATCATCTCGGTCATTCCCTCGAAAAGAAATCGCATCGTCGGGGGAGGCCTATCCCCACCAAGGGGGCCCACCTTCGGCGGAGTTACTCGTCGGAGTCAGTGTTCCCTACGGTCTGCTTGCGGGCCGATCCTGCGACAAGATCGAACTTGAAGAGCCGGCATTCGATCGGTCCGTTCCACATCGGGATGCGGCGCGACTCCTTGAGTCGCATCTTGCTGGGCAACTTCATTTCCGGGCACAGCAGCCATGCAGTCCATCCCGCCGGATGCTGCGTGTAGGCGCGCTTCCAATGCGCGGAGAGGCGCGGGAAGAAGTCGTCGCCCGCATCGCGCTCTTCCGACAGCGCGCCGCCGTCCATGCGCTGCGTGCCGGCCTTGCCGCGCACCTCGATTCGCTCGCCGTAAGGCGGGTTCAACATCAGCGTGCCGGGCATGTCGTCTGGCAGCGCCGGCGCCGGACGTTCGAGCGCATCGCCGCCGTTGAACTGGATGTACTGCGCCACGCCGGCGCGCTCCGCGTTGCGACGCGCGAAGTCGACCATCCGGAACGACACGTCGCTCGCGAAGATCGGCACCTCGGACGGACGCTCCGCCGCGCGCGCCTGTTCCTTGATCGTGCGCCACACCGGCAGCAGCGTCTGGAACGGCTTCAGCTTCTCGAACGCGAAGCGACGCTGGATGCCCGGCGCGATGTTGCAGGCGATGGTCGCCGCTTCCACCGGGATCGTGCCCGAGCCGCAGCACGGGTCGTGCAGCGCGCCGCCGGCTTCCCGCGTGCCCTTCCAGCCCGCCGCGGCCAGCATCGCCGCCGCCAGCGTCTCCTTCAACGGCGCGTCGCCCTTGTCCTCACGCCAGCCGCGCTTGAACAGCGATTCGCCCGAGCTGTCGACATAGACCGTCGCCAGGTCCTCGGTCAGATGCAGCTGCAGCGGCAGGTCCGGCCAGCGCGTGTCGACGCTGGGCCGCTCGCCGGTCGCGTCGCGCAGGATGTCGCAGACGGCATCCTTCACCCGCAGCGTCGCGAAGTTCAGGCTGTGCAGCGGCGAGCGCTGCGCCGTCGTGTCCACACGCAGCGTCTGCTGCGGCGTGATCCAGCGTGTCCAGTCGACGGTGCGCGCGATCGCGTAGATGTCGTCCTCGTGGCGGTACTCCTCGCGCGCGACTTCGATCAGCACGCGCTGCGTGAGCCGGCTGTGCAGGTTGAGCCGCATCACCGCCGCGAGCGTGCCGTACAGGCCGACGCCGCCGCGGAAGGCCTTCGGGCCCTGCAGACACTCGTCCGGACCGAGGATGTCGCGCACCTCCGCCTCCAGCCAGTCTTCGACGCCGGCGGCGCAGGGCAGGAACAGGTGATAGGCGGAATCGGACATCGTGCGTGCAGCGTGAATCGGGCGCCGAAGCGCCCGGGAGGATCAAGCAACTGATTGTCCCACCGACGTCGACTGTGGCTTGACTCCCTCTCCCGCTTGCGGGAGAGGGCAGGGGGGAGGGCCAGCGGCGGTGGCAGTGCGACGTCAGCGCGACTTGCGCAGATTCGCCGGTGCGAGCTTGAGCGCCTCGCGGTACTTCGCGACGGTGCGTCGCGCCACGGTGATGCCCTGCTCGCCAAGCATCGTCGACAGCTGGCTGTCGGACAGCGGGCTGGTGGTGTCTTCGGCCGCGATGAACTGCTTGATCAGCGCGCGCACGGCGGTGCTGGACGCATTGCCGCCGGCCTCGGTCGACAGGCTCGACCCGAAGAAGTACTTCAGCTCGAAGGTGCCCCACGGCGTCGCCATGTACTTGGCGGTCGTGACGCGCGAGATCGTCGACTCGTGCAAGCCCAGCTCGTCCGCGATCTCGCGCAGCACCAGCGGCTTCATCGCCAGCTCGCCGTGCGTGAAGAAACCGCGCTGGCGCTCGACGATGGCCTCGCTGACGCGCTGGATCGTGTCGAAGCGCTGCTGGATGTTCTTGATGAACCAGCGCGCTTCCTGCAGCTGCCCGCCCAGCGGCGAGTTGCTCACGCCGCCGCGCGTCGCGCGCAGCGCCTGCGCGTAGAGATCGTTGATGCGCAGCTTGGGCAGCACGTCCGGGTTGATGGAGACGCGGAAGTTCCGCCCCGCCTTCTGCACGATCACGTCGGGGATGACGGGCCGGTTCTCGCTGCGCGCATAGCGACGACCGGGCTTGGGTTCGAGACCGGCGATCAGCGATTGCGCGTCGCGCAGCAGCTCCTCGTCCGCGCCGGTCAGCGACATCAGCCGGCGCCAGTCGCGCTTGGCGAGCAGGTCCAGGTGCCGACGGCAGATCACGATCGCCAGCGCCTGCTCGGGCGAGCGCGGCAGCGTGCGCAGCTGCAGCTCCAGGCACTCGCCGAGGTCGCGCGCGCCGACACCGGCGGGCTCCATCGACTGCAGCCACTTGAGCGCGACCTTGAAGCGGTCCAGCAGCTCCTCGCGCTGTTCCAGGTCGGCGTCCTCGCCGAGGATCGCGGCGACCAACTCCTCGAGCGGGTCCTCGAGATAACCGTCTTCGTTGAGCGATTCGATCAGCGCCAGCAGCGCCGCGCGATCCACCGCGCTCAGGTTCATGCCGGGGATCTGTCCGCGCAGCACGTCCTGCAGCGACTCGTCGGGCGCTTCGGTCTCGGGCCGCTCGTCGTCGTCCCCGGACGAGGAGGATGCGCTGCCCGGCGTTTCGCGGATGCCGTCGAAGTCGTCACGCTCGGTGCCGTTCTCCCAGTCGTCGCGCTCGGTGGTGCCGAATTCCTCGGCACGCATCTCATCGCCCGCGGGCGTGTCCCCGGCGGGCGCGTCCGACTCGGTCTGCGCGACGCGCTCCTCGCGTTCCTCGCGCTCGGTCAGACGCTCCTGCGTGGCGGTTGGCAGCGGGGCGTCGAATTCCTCGTCGGTCTCCAGCAGCGGGTTGCTCGCGAGCATCTGCTCCACCTCCTGGTGGAGCTCCAGCGTCGACAACTGCAACAGACGGATGGACTGCTGCAGCTGAGGCGTCAGCGCAAGATGCTGGGACAGGCGAACCTGTAGCGTCGGCCTCATGTCGACTCCCGGCCCTTACATCTTGAAGTGTTCGCCGAGGTAGACCCTGCGCACGTCCTGATGCTCGACGATGTGCTGGGGCGTGCCTTCGGCGAGCACCGCCCCTTCGCTGATGATGTAGGCGCGGTCGCAGATGCCCAGCGTCTCGCGCACGTTGTGGTCGGTGATCAGCACGCCGATGCCGCGCTGCTTCAGGAAGCGGATGATCCGCTGGATCTCCAGCACCGCGATCGGGTCGACGCCGGCGAAGGGCTCGTCCAGCAGGATGAAGCGCGGCTGCGTGGCCAGCGCGCGGGCGATCTCGACGCGGCGGCGCTCGCCGCCGGACAGCGCCGGCGCGGGCGTGTCGCGCAGCTTCTCGATCGACAGCTCGTTGAGCAGCTTGTCCAGCTCCGCGTCGATGCGCGACGAGGGCCAGGCCTTGCCCTTCTCGTCGAGCTGCAGCTCCAGCACGGCGCGGATGTTCTCCTCGACGTTGAGCTTGCGGAAAATCGACGCCTCCTGCGGCAGGTAGCTCAGCCCCATGCGCGCGCGCTGGTGGATGGGCATCGTCTGCACCGGCTGGCCGTCGATCTGGATCTCGCCGGCATCGGCGCGGACCAGGCCCACGATCATGTAGAAACTGGTCGTCTTGCCGGCGCCGTTCGGGCCGAGCAGGCCGATCACCTCGCCGCTGTGCAGGTCGATGTGGACGTCCTTGACCACCTTCCTGACGCCGTAAGACTTCTGCAGCCCCCAGGCCTGGAGGCGGCTCCGGGGAGCGTTCGTGCGGGCTTCCGTCATTGCTGGGGGGACTGGCGAGGCGTCAGGTTGATGCTGGGGCGCAACGGCAGCGGGGCGCTGCTGGCGGGCGGCGGTTCGCTCGCTGCGTTGCGCGGCATCAGCACGACACGGCCGCGGCCGCTCGGATGCGGCGAACCGGCGCCGGTCTCGACGATCAGGCGTTCGGTGCGGTTGTCGTAGTTCAGCGTGGCGCCGGAGAGCGCCTGCTTCAGCTGGTCGCCCTGCATCACCCGCGCTTCGGCGTTGCCGACCAGGCGGATGGTCTCGGTTCGGGTGTCGTATTCGATCTGGTCGGCGCGGCCTTCGATGCGCTCGCCGGGGGTGTCACGATCCTGGCGAAAATGCACCTGCTTGGCGGAGGTCCCGTTGGCGTAGGCCTGGTAGTAGCCGTCGCTGGTCTCCTGGACATCCATCCGGTCGGCGCGCAGCTCCATCGAGCCCTTGGTCATGATCACGTTGCCGTTGAACTCGGACCGCTGCTTGACCTTGTCGATCGCGCCTTCACGATCGAAGACCAGGTTCAGGGGCTTGGCGCGGTCGTCCTTCGCGGCCTGCGACAAAGGCGCGGCCAAGGCCAGCGCGAGCGCGGTCGACAACAGCAAAGGGCGGCGAAGCGACATGGGGGGATCCTGACGGCACAAAACTTGCTGGCCATTCTAGCCATCGCTGGAGCAGGGAGCAGGAGGTCGTCCCGCGTGAGCGAGGGGCCTAGTCTTCGCGCTTGTGGAAAGTTCGGTTTTGGTGCATTCGGGGGCGGGCGAGGTGGCGAGGGGCGAGGGACCGAGCGGGAGCCGCCCGACTGGGGCCCCTTTTCTCCATGTCCCTCCTTCGTCTGCCTCCCGGCAGACGAATTCCCTCCTTGACCTCCGAAAAGGGGCCCCAGTCGGCCGGCTCAGGCGACGCTGGCTGTCGGCTCGGTGCCTTGATATCCGCGCGGGACGGCACCGAGTAGACGCTTGGTGTACTCCTGCTTGGGTGCTGCCAGCAGCGCGCGGGCATCGGCCTGCTCGACGACGTCGCCGTGCTGCATGACCAGGACCTCGTCGGAGATGAACTTCACCACCGCCAGGTCATGGCTGATGAAGATGTAGCTCAGGCCGAATTCGTCCTGCAGATCCTTCAGCAGGTTCAGCACCTGGGCTTGGACCGAGACGTCCAGCGCCGAGACGGCCTCGTCCAGCACCAGCACTTCCGGCTGCAGCGTCAGGCAGCGCGCGATGGCGATGCGCTGGCGCTGGCCGCCGGAGAACTCGTGCGGATACTTGTGCAGCGCCGACTCGTCCAGCCCGACCTTCTTCAGCAACGCGCTGGCCGTGGCCATGCGCTCATCGTGGCTCTTGCCGATGCCGTGGATCTCCATCGGCTCCAGCAGCGTCTGCGCGATCGTGAAGCGCGGATTCAGCGAGGCATACGGGTTCTGGAAGACGACCTGGATCCGGCGACGCATCTTCTGCCAGTCCGGGCCGTTCATCTTCAGCAGGTCCTGGCCTTCGAAGAGCACCTCGCCGCCGGTGGGCTCGTGCAGCCGCAGCAGCGTCAGGCCCATCGTCGTCTTGCCCGAGCCGGACTCGCCCACCACGCCCAGCGTGTGACCCTTGCGCAGCTGGAAGTCGACACCCTTGACCGCCTTGAACTCGGTCTTGCTGAAGAGGCCCGACTTGAAGAAGAAGCTCTTCTTCAGACCCTTGACCTCGAGGATCACCGGCGCATTCGGATCCTTCGCCTTGCCCGTGCCCTCGGACACCAGACGGCCGGCGATGTGGTCGTCGATGACCATCAGCCGCGCCGGGTTCTCCGTCAGCGACGGCCGGCAGGCCAGCAGCGCCTTCGTGTAGGCGTCCTGCGGGTGGTGGAAGATGTCCGCCACCGGCGCCTGCTCACGGACCTCGCCATGACGCATGACGACGACGTGGTCGGCGATCTCGCCCACCACGCCCAGGTCGTGCGAGATGAACAGCATGCTCATCCGGTGCGATTCCTTCAGGCGGGCGAGCAGCTCCATCACCTGGCGCTGGATGGTGACGTCCAGCGCCGTGGTCGGCTCGTCGGCGATCAGCAGCTTGGGGCTGCAGGCCAGCGCCACCGCGATCATCACGCGCTGCTGCTGGCCGCCGGACATCTCGTGCGGATAACTCTTCAGGCGCCGCTTGGGGTCGGGAATGCCGACCTCGTTGAGCAGCTCCTCGGCGCGCACCAGCGCCTGGCGCCGGCTCATGCCCAGGTGCTTGATCAGCGGCTCCATGATCTGGTCCGCGACCGGGAACACCGGGTTCAAGGAACTCATCGGATCCTGGAACACGCAGGCGATCTCGCGCCCGCGCACCGACTGCAGTTCGCGCAGCGAGGTCTTCAGCAGGTCGCGGCCCTGGAACAGGATCGCGCCGGTGCGCTCGGCGTTGTCGGGCAGCAGGTTGAGGATGGACATCGCCGTCACGCTCTTGCCCGAGCCCGACTCGCCCACCAGCGCCACCGTGCGGTTCTCGGGGATGTCGAAGCTGACGCCCTTGACGGCCAGCTGGCGCTGCATGGCGCCGTCGACCTTGCCCATGCGGAAGGCGACCTTCAGGTCTTGAATGCTCAACAGCATGGCGTTACTCCAGACCGCGCAGTTTGGGATCGAGCGCGTCGCGCAGCGCATCCGTGAAGAGGGCGAACGCCGTGACGAACACCGCCATGAAGCCGGTCACCGCGGCCAGCTGCCACCAGTAGCCCAGGATCAGCTCGCTCTGCGCCTCGGCCAGCATCGTGCCCCAGGACACCTGGTCCACGCTGACGCCCAGGCCCAGGTAGGACAGGATGACCTCGCTCTTGATGAAGCCCACCACGTGCAGCGAGAGCTGCACCAGCGCGACGTGCGAGACGTTGGGCAGGATGTGCTTGAACATGCGCGAGCTCTTGCTCGCGCCGATGGCCTCGGCGCTGCGGACGTATTCCCGCACCGAGTGCTTCATGAACTCGGCGCGCACCAGACGGTAGATGCCGGTCCAGCCCGCCAGGCCCAGGATCATCACCACCGGCAGCACGCCGCGGCCGAAGACGACCGCGAAGGCGAAGATCAGCAGGATGTTGGGCATCGCCGTGAAGACGTTGTAGACCCACTCCAGGAAGTCGCCGACCTTGCCGCCGTAGAAGCCCGACAGCGCGCCCAGCACGGTGCCGATGAGCGTGGCCACCAGCGCGGCCAGGACGCCGACCATGATGGAGATCTCGGCGCCCTTGATCGCCTTGGCCAGCACGTCGCGGCCCAGGCGGTCGCCGCCGAAGGGCAGGGTCTCGGCGCGCGGCGCCTCGTCGGTCTTGTACTGCTTGGCCTTCTCGGTCCACTCGGCGTACTTGGGCGCGAGCGGGTCGATGTCGCTGAGGTCGACGTTCGGGCCCTTGGGCTGCACGATGGCGCCGGCGCTTTCGGCCGGCGCGGGGCCGACGAAGGTCGGCGGCGCGTTGGGCACGCCGGTTTCCTTCTGCCAGTCGCGGGCCACCAGGCCCAGGCCGGCGGCCAGCACCAGCAGCAGCGACAACGCGACGACGACCATCGCGAACATGCCGAGCTTGTCGGACTTCAGACGCCGCCACGAGGCGTACCAGACGCCGCGCGAGCGCTGGGGCTTCACGGCCACGGTGGGGGTGGGCAGCACTGCGCTCATTTCAACACCACCCGCGGGTCAACCAGCTTGTAGAGAAGGTCGGTGATCAGGTTGACCACCATCGTCAGCGCCGCGATGTAGATCGCGAAGGCCTGGATCACCGGATAGTCGTTGCGGTTCACCGCCAGCAGGATCTCGCGGCCCAGGCCGGGGATGGAGAAGAACACTTCCAGCAGGAAGGAGCCGACGAACACCCCCGGCAGCGCCACCGAGATGTTGGTCATGATCGGGATCATCGCGTTGCGCAGCACGTGCTTGAGCAGGATGGTCTTCTCGGTCATGCCCTTGGCGCGCGCGGTGCGGACGTACTCGTGGCCGATCTCGTCAAGGAAGAAGGTGCGGTACAGCCGCGTGTACGGCGACAGCGCGACGGCCACCGCGACCAGCACCGGCAGCGGCGCATAGGTCGTGAGGTTGGTCCACAGCGAATCGCTCCAGCCCTGCACCGGGAACCAGCCCAGGCGGAAGGCGAAGAAGTACTGCGCCACGATCACGTAGACCAGCAGCGAGATGGACACCGCGACCGTCGTGAGGATCATCACCGCGCGGTCCGTGAGGCTGCCGCGCATGTAGGCGACGGCCAGCGCGAAGGGGATCGCCAGGATCACCTCGAGCACCAGGATCGGCAGCATCACCGTCAGCGTGGCCGGCATGCGCGTGGCGAAGAGGTTGGCCACGGACTCGTTGGTCGCCCAGCTCTTGCCCCAGTCGAAGGTGACGATCTGCTGCAGGAAGATCCACAGCTGTTCCCACACCGGCTTGTTCAGCCCGAGCTGATCGCGGATGGCCTCGATCTGGTCCTGGCTGGCGTTCAGGCCGCCCAGCACTTCGGCGGGATCACCGCCAAACCATTTGAAGAGGAAGAACACCAGCAGCACGACACCCAGCAAGGTGGGGATCATTTGCCACAGGCGCCTGATGAGATAGGCCGCCATACGCGCGGGACTCCAAGCAAGCGCCGCCAAGCCCGATGTCGAACCCGGCGACCGATAAAGACAAACCCCGGACGCTTGTGACGGCCGGGGCCTGCGGGTCGAAAAATCACGCGCGAGTCTACGTGAGCGCCTGCAGGCCCCGCACCGGCATTTGCCCTGAATCCATCGAAGAAAACTGATGATGGACCCTCGTCGAAGCAGGTGTGTTCATCCGCAATGCGCCCCTGCTCGCCCTCGCGTGGAAGCTCTCGGGGTTGTTGGCATGGCGGGCGCGGACATCGCCCACTAGACTGGCGCGCTTTCGAATTTGAGGACTGCATCTTGATGCGACGCGGCTTGGCCGGGACGGGGTTCCTGGCGCTCTTACTTTCGGCATCCCTCAGCGCGGTCCCCGATCGCGTCGAGGCTGCCGACGATCCCACGCCGGCCGCTCCCAAGGTGCTGCGCTACGCGATCCGCGCCGCCGAGACCGGCTTCGATCCCGCGCAGGTCACCGACCTGTACTCGCGCAACGTGACCGCGGGCATCTTCGACGCCCCGCTGCGCTACAGCTACCTGGGCCGGCCCTATCGCCTCGAACCCGCCGTCACCGACGGCATGCCCGAGGTCAGCGACGACGCGCGCCGCTTCGTGTTCAAGCTCAAGCGCGGCGTGCTGTTCAGCGACGACCCGGCGTTCAAGGGCAAGCCGCGCGAGCTCGTCGCCGAGGACCTGATCTACACGATCAAGCGCCACTACGACCCGCGCGTGAAGAGCGGCCATCTGTACCGCTTCGAAGGCGCGAAGATCCTGGGCCTGTCCGAGGTGCGCGCCGAGTCGCTGAAGAACAAGACGCCGTTCGACTACGACCGCCCCGTCGACGGCCTGCGCGCGCTGGACCGCTACACGGTCGAGATGCGCGTGGCCAACAGCGATCCGCGCCTGCTGCTGCACTTCGCCGATCCGATGGTGGGCATCGTGGCGCGCGAGGTCGTCGAGTTCTACGGCGACAAGATCATGGAGCACCCCGTCGGCACGGGCGCCTGGAAGCTGGGCGAATGGCGCCGCTCGTCGCGCATCGTGCTGGAGAAGAATCCCAACTATCGCGACGAGCGTTATCACGAGGACGCCGCCACCGCGAAGCCGGAACTGGCCGATGCCGTGCGCCGCCTGCAAGGCCGCAAGCTGCCGCTGGTCGACCGCGTCGAGATCGCCGTGATCGAGGAAAGCCAGCCGCGCTGGCTGTCCTTCCTGCGCAGGGAATTCGACATGCTCGACGACCTGCCGGCCGAGTTCGCGCCGGTCGGCATGCCGCAGAACAAGCTCGCGCCCAACCTGGTGAAGGAAGGCGTGAAGGCGGTGCGCTATGAGCGCGCGGACGTCGCGATCTCCTACTTCAACATGGAGGACCCGGTCGTCGGCGGCTACACGCCGGAGAAGATCGCGCTGCGCCGCGCGATCGCGCTGGGCGTCGACCTGGACCAGGAGATCCGCCTGCCGCGCCGCGGCCAGGCGATCCCGGCGCAGGGGATCATCTCGCCGGGCGTGACCGGCTACGACAAGGGCTTCAAGTCGGAGATGAGCCAGTTCGACCGCGCGCGCGCCAAGGCGCTGCTGGACCTGTACGGCTACGTCGACAAGGATGGCGACGGCTGGCGCGACCTGCCCGACGGCAGCCCGCTGGTGCTGGAGTACGCGACCCAGCCCGACGGCCAGAACCGCCAGCTGGCCGAGCTGTGGCAGAAGAACATGGATGCGATCAACGTGCGCATCCGCTTCAAGCTCGCGAAGTGGCCGGAGAACCTCAAGGCCGCTAACGCCGGCAAGCTGCAGATGTGGGGCATGGGCTGGAGCGCGGACGTGCCCGACGGCGAGAACTTCCTCGGCCTGGGCTACGTCGGCAGCAAGGGGCAGTCCAACAAGGCGCGCTTCGACCTGCCGGAGTTCAACGCGCTGTACCGCCAGCAGCACGGCATGCCCGACGGCGCCGAGCGACTGGCCGTGATGGACAAGGCCCAGCGCCTGATGATCGCGTACATGCCCTACAAGGTCCATGTGCACCGCATCTTCACCGACATGACGCAGCCCTGGGTGATCGGCTACGACAAGAACCTCTACCAGCGCGACTTCTATTCGTACGTCGACATCGACACCGACGCGCTGGCCAAGGCCAACGCGAAGAAGCACTGACGCCACGCCGCCGCCCATGACGATGCTCCGCGCCCGACGCTTCCCTTCGATCCTGCGCGGGGCACTCCTCGCGTCCGCGCTGGCGATAGCCGGCGCGAATGCCGGTCATGCGGCGGACGGCGCCAGCGCGCCGGCAGGCGCGGCCTCTTCGGCCTCCGCGCCCAAGGTCCTGCGCTACGCCTTCCGCGTCGCGGAGACGGGCTTCGATCCCGCGAAGATCACCGACATCTACTCGCGGTCGATCACGCCCCACGTGTTCGAAGGGCTCTACACCTACGACCAGCTGGCGCGTCCCGCGCGCATGAAGCCGCTGACCGCGGCGGCGATGCCGGAGACCTCCGACGACTTCAAGGTCTGGACGGTGAAGCTGCGTCCGGGCATCCGCTTCGCCGACGATCCCGCGTTCAAGGGCAAGCCGCGCGAGCTGAGCGCCGAGGACTACGTCTACGCGATCAAGCGCTTCGCCGATCCGGCCGTCGCGTCGCCGGCCTGGAGCGAGGTCGAGGAGCTCGAGCTGGTCGGCCTGAACGAGTACCACGAGCAGGTCCGCAAGTCCGGCAAGCCCTTCGACTACGACAAGCCCATCGAGGGCCTGCGCGCGCTGGACCGCTACACGCTGCAGTTCAAGTCGAAGGAGACGCGGCCGCGCCTGATGGAGGTCTTCGCGCAGGGCGACCTGTACGGCGCCGTCGCGCGCGAGGTGATCGAGGCCTATCCGGGCGATTCCATGGCGCATCCGGTGGGCACGGGGCCGTTCGTGCTCAAGCAGTGGCGTCGCAGCTCGCTGATCGTGCTGGAACGCAACCCGCTCTACCGCGAGCGCTTCTACGACCAGGAAGTGGATACCGCGCCCGACGACGCCGAAGGCCAGGCCCTCAAGGCGCGCTTCAAGGGCCGGCGGCTGCCGATGGTGGACCGCATCGAGGTGAGCATCATCCAGGAGAACCAGCCCCGCTGGCTGTCCTTCCTGAACGGCGAGTACGACTTCATCGAGCGCACGCCCGAGGACTTCATCAACCAGGCGATGCCCAACGGCAAGATCGCGCCCAACCTGGAGAAGCAGGGCAAGCACGCGTACCGGACCGTGGCGTCGGACGTGCTGTTCACCGTGTTCAACATGGAGGATCCCGTCGTCGGCGGCTACACACCGGAGAAGATCGCGCTGCGGCGCGCGATCGCGCTGGCCATCGACACGCAGCGCGAGCTGACGCTGGTGCGCCGCGGTCAGGCGATGCTGGCGCAGTCGCTGTACATGCCGGGCACGACCGGCTACGACCCGGCCTTCAAGAGCGACATGAGCACCTTCGATCCGGCGCGCGCGAAGGCGCTGCTGGACCTCTACGGCTACGTCGACAAGGACGGCGACGGCTGGCGCGACAAGCCCGACGGCAGCCCGCTGCTGCTGGAGAGCCTGACCACGCCCGACCAGTTCCAGCGCCAGATCGACGAGATCGTCCAGAAGAACCTGAACGCGATCGGCCTGCGCATCGCCTTCAAGACGGCGCAATGGCCGGAGAACCTCAAGTCGCTGCGCGCCGGCAAGTACCAGATCTGGTCGCTGGGGACGTCGGCGTCCAAGCCCGATGGGCAGGACTCGCTGGCGCGCATGTACAGCGGCCAGATCGGTGCGCAGAACTACGCGCGATTCCGGCTGCCGGCCGTCGACAAGCTCTACGACGAAGCCTCGCACCTGCCCGACGGGCCGGAGCGCATGAAGGTCTTCGACGAGACCAAGCGCTACGCGACGGCCTACATGCCCTACAAGTACCGCGGCCACCGCTTCATCACCGACATCGCGCAGCCGCAGCTGATCGGCTTCCGCCGGCCGCAGTTCTGGCTGAACTGGTGGGAGTACGTGGACATCGATCCCGACGCCGCCGCGAAGTTCAAGCACTAGGCCCGACGCTCAAGTCCCGAGGTCCCGACTCCCATGCGCGCACGCTGCTCCGTTCCGTTCCATCGCGCGGTCGCCGCGCTTGCCGCGCTTGCCGCGTTGAAGCGGGACGCCGCGGCGCTCGCCGTCGCGGCCGTTGCGGCCATCACGACGTCCGTCGCCGTGGCGACCATGGCCGTCGCCGCGCCGCCTCCGGTGGCGAAAGCCTCCGAGCGGCCGCTCCCGAAGCAGGAGGGGCAGGAGAAGGTGCTGCGCTACGCCTTCCTCGTCGCCGAGACCGGCTTCGACCCCGCGCAGTTGAGCGACCTGTACTCGCGCATCGTCACGGCCCACATCTTCGAGTCGCTCTACAACTACGACTACCTCGCGCGGCCGTTCAAGCTCAAGCCCAACACGGCGGCGGAGATGCCGCAGATCTCGGAGGACTTCCGCACCTGGACGATCAGGATCCGTCCCGGCATCTATTTCGCCGACGATCCGGCCTTCAAGGGCAAGCGGCGCGAGCTGACCGCCGAGGACTACGTCTACAGCCTCAAGCGCTTCTACGACCCGGCGACGAAGGGGCCGCTGTACTCGAGCTTCAAGCAGGAGGGCATCCTCGGCCTGGAGGAACTGCGCGTGGCGGCGCTGAAGACGAAGCAGCCCTTCGACTACGACAAGCCCGTCGAGGGCGTGCGCGCGCTGGACCGCTACACGCTGCAGTTCAAGCTGGCGGAGCCGCGGCCGCGCTTCATCTACAACCTGGCGGGCGGCGACACCTACGGCGCGGTGGCGCGCGAGGTCATCGAGGCCTACGCCGGCAAGACGATGGAGCACCCGGTCGGCACCGGGCCGTTCATGCTGGAACGCTGGCGGCGCGGCTCGCTGATCCGGCTCGTGAAGAACCCCGGCTTCCGCGACCTCGTCTACGACGCGCAGCCCGCGCCGGGCGACACCGAAGGCGAGCAGCTGGCGGCCCGCTTCAAGGGCCGCAAGCTGCCGATGGTGGACGCGGTGGAGATCAGCATCATCGAGGCCGGACAACCGCGCTGGCTGTCCTACCTGAACCGCGAGTTCGACCTGCTGTATCAGCTGCCTGAGGAGTACGCGGACGTCGCGATCCCGCACGGCAAGCTGGCGCCCAACCTCGACAAGCAGGGGATGAAGCTGTACCGCGTGCTGGCGAGCGACCGCACGATGTACTACTTCAACATGGAGGATCCGACGGTCGGCGGCTACACGCCGGACAAGGTCGCGCTGCGCCGCGCCATCGGGCTGGCGACCGACGTGCCGACGGAGATCGTCACCACGCGGCACTTCCAGGCCGTGCCGGCGCAGTCCGTCATCGCGCCGGGGACCTGGGGTTACGAGGACGACTACAAGAGCGAGAACAGCGATTACGACCTGGCCCGCGCCAAGGCGCTGCTCGACACCTATGGGTATGTCGACAGGGACGGCGACGGCTGGCGCGAGAAGCCCGACGGCAGCCCGCTGGTGCTGGAGGTGGCGTCGACGCCGGACTCGCGCTCCAAGCCCTATGACGAGCTGTGGCAGCGCGACATGAACAAGCTCGGCATCCGGATGCGCATCCGCATGGCGCAGTGGCCGGAGAACCTGAAGTCGGCGCGTGCCGGGCAGCTGATGATCTGGCAGCTGGGCTTCAACAGCTCGACGCCGGATGCGCAGCTCGGTCTTGAGCTGCTGTACGGGCCGGCGTCCGGCGGGCAGAACCTGGGCCGTTTCAAGCTCGATCGATACGACGAGATCTACCGCCGCATGATGGTGCTGCCCGACGGCCCGGAACGCGCCGCGCTGCTGCGCGAGGCGCAGAAGCTGCTCACCGCCTACATGCCGCAGAAGTTCCGCGTGCATCGCATCGTCACGGACCTCGCGCAGCCTTGGCTGGTCGGCTACCGGCGGCCATTCTTCAACCAGATCTTCTGGCCCTACGTCGACATCGAGACGGACAAGCTGCCGAAGCGCTGAGCGTTTCGCGTCGGTCACGCGCGTGACGGCAAGCCGAAGGGATCTCGGCTACCGTCAGGACTCGACAAGGAGTCCCGCATGCCCCCGACGCCGCAGATCGACCACTACCGCCGTTTCCTGCACGAGCAGCGAGGCCTGGTCTTCGACGACTACGCGTCGCTCTGGGGCTGGTCGGTGACGGAGCTGGACGCGTTCTGGCGCAGCATCTGGGATCACTTCGACCTGCGCTCGGAGACGCCGTTCGAGGCGGCGCTCTGCGAGGAGCGCATGCCCGGCGCGGTCTGGTTCCGCGGCGCGACCTTGAACGTCGCCGCGCAGGCGCTGCGGCATGTCGACGCGGCGGAAGCCGCCGGCCATCCGGCGATCGTGCATGCCAACGAGGCGATGCTCGCGCGCGGCGAGCTCGGCGAGATGCGCTGGTCGGAACTGCGTCGTCAGGTCGGCGCGCTCGCGGCCTCGATGCATGAACTCGGCGTGCGGCGCGGCGACCGCGTCGCCGCCTACCTGCCCAACGTGCCGGCGACGGCGGTCGCTTTCCTTGCCGTCGCGAGCCTCGGCGCGGTGTGGTCGGTGTGCTCGCCCGACATGGGGCCGGTGGCGGTGCTGGACCGCTTCCGCCAGATCGAACCCAAGCTGCTCATCGCCGCCGACGGCGTGCGCTACGCCGGGCAGGACATTGACCGGATGGCGATGCTCGGTCAACTGCTCGACGAGTTGCCGACGGTGACCGACGTCGTGCTGCTCGGCAACCTCGATTCCGAGGCGGACCCGACGCCGTTGGCCACATCCTCGAGCGCAGCGGGCGCAGCGGGCGCAGCGGGCACAGCGGGTGTGACGAAGACGGCACGCGGCGCGCATCGATGGGACACGCTGATCGCCAACACGCGATCGCACGCGCCGGAGGCGGTGCCCTTCGACCATCCGCTGTGGATCGTCTATTCGAGCGGCACGACCGGTCTGCCCAAGCCGATCGTGCACGGTCACGGCGGCGTGCTGCTGGAGATGCTCAAGGGCTCGATCCACAACAACGTCGGCGCGACGGTGGAAACGGGCGATCGCTTCCACTGGTACAGCTCGACCGGCTGGATCATGTGGAACTGCCAGGTCGGTGCGCTGATGGGTGGCACGACGATCTGCCTGTTCGACGGCAGCCCGGCCGGACCGAAGGACGCGGCGGACTGGAGCACCTTGTGGCGCTTCGTGGCGCTGTCGGGCACGACCTTCTTCGGCGCCGGCGCGGCGTTCTACGCGAGCTGCCTGAAGGCCGGCGTCGAGCCGCTGAAGCACGGCGACCTGAGCCGCCTGCGCGCGATCGGCAGCACGGGCAGTCCGTTGGCGGACGAGAGCTACGACTGGATCTGGGCGAACTGTCCGAAGCCCGACGGCCAGCCGATCTGGATCTGCATCATCAGTGGCGGGACGGACTTCGCCGGCGCGTTCCTGACGGGGCTGATCACGGAGCCGCTGGTGCGCGGCCAGATGCAGGTGCGCAGCCTGGGCGCGGCGGTGCACGCGTTCTCCGAAGTGGATGCGGACGGTCAGGGCCGGCCGCTGATCGACGAAGTCGGCGAGCTCGTCTGCACGCGGCCGATGCCGTCGATGCCGCTGTACTTCTGGGGCGACAAGGACCACGAGCGCTACCTGTCGAGCTACTTCGACATGTACCGCGGCCCCAACGGCGAAGGCATCTGGCGCCACGGCGACTGGCTGCGCGTCACGCCGTCGGGCGGCGGGATCATCTACGGGCGATCGGACGCGACGATCAATCGCCACGGCATCCGGATGGGCACGTCGGAGTTGTACCGCGCGGTGGAGATGCATCCGGAGGTGCTGGACAGCCTGGTCGTGGACCTGGAGTACCTGGGCCGGCCGAGTTGCCTGCTGCTGTTCGTTCAGCTCCGGGACGGCCTTCCGCTGGACGAGGCGCTGCAGCTGCGCTTGAAGACATCGATCAAGAAGGCGCTGTCGGCGCGCCACGTGCCGGACGAGATCCATCAGGTCGAGGCGATCCCGCGGACGCTGTCGGGCAAGAAGATGGAGCTGCCGATCAAGAAGCTGCTGCTCGGCGCGGCGGCGGAGCAGGTGATGAAGCGCGATGCGATGGCGAATGCGGATGCGGTCGAGTGGTATCAGCGGTTTGCGCAAGGTCGGACGTGATTTGTGAAAGCCGATGAAGCGCGATGGCCGGTCACGGCCTCATGCGGCTCGGGGCGGCGAAGAATCCTTCACCACGGTCATGGCGGTCACATCGCTCGATCACCTCGGCCGCCAGCTTCAATTGTTCTGAAAGGACCCGGCTGGGCAACTGCTGCCGCACCTTGTAGTCCGCCAAGACTCGATGCTCTCGCTGAATGCTTCCTCTCCCAGTCAAAACATCGGTGGTAGGCGGCGTAGTAGGCTCGGCTGATGGCTGCCCTGCGCTTCACCTCCGTGGGGCTTTCCGCAAGCTCCCGGGCAAGTTGCAGTTGCTCTTTGCTGTTGATCGGCATGAGGGAACTTGCTCCACTGGCACGTGCGGGCGTCAGCGGCTGGGGCCGCGCTCCCTGAGGTTGATGTAGAGCGGAAGATCGAGCAGATCTTGACTCGCCAGCATCGAATGGAAGCGTTCATTCCACGTGTTTGCATCCTCCTGATCCAGATCGAGATGGATCACGTAGGAAACCGAAGCGATGTTCTGGAAGCGCATGACATGGAGCCAGGGGTTTCCGCACAGGCGCAATTCGTGCAGCTGAATGAAACGAGCGGTGGCCTCGAGCTTCGACAGCAGCGTCTCCGGAGACACCTGACGGATGTCGAGGATGCATTGAATGTCCTGCGTTGCCAGCGACCAATCACGCGCCTCATGATCCGCCTCGAGCCCTGGCGGAGATGCCGTGCCGAAGATCAACGGCGGGTGCCGAAACGCTTCAACCAGCTTCTGCATCGTGCAGAGGGGCCTGCTTTTCGCGGTGTGCATGAAGCCTTGCGGGGCCAGATCCATTGCCATCCTTGTTCTCCGTGATCTCGGATCCCACGACCCGACTGCCTGCAGTGTCGGCACGCGATGACCTCGCGTCTTTCCTCCAAATTGCGGTCTCGATGGGGGAACTGATCCAGGCAGGCCAGTCCCCCTGTTCATACTCGTCACGGGTATTGACGCGGTCTGATCTGCGCGAGGCCGAATGTGATGCGGAAGCGTGTCGAAACGACACGGGCTCGATCGTCGTGAGGATGGAGAGGCGTTTGCCCCTCGACTTCAACTTGCCACCGGGAGAGACGCATGACGACACGAGCGAACGACACGGCCGTTGGTCAGGAGGTGCTGGCGTTGCTGGGCGCTTATCAGGCCGCAGCGTTGGCCAAGGACGTCGACGCGCTGCTGGCCCTGTACGCGCCGGACGCGCAGATCTATGACTGCTGGGACCAATGGTCCTACGACGGCGAAGCCCAATGGCGCGCAGCCGTCGAGCGCTGGTTCAGGATGGCGGCGGACGGCGCCAACCGCGTGGTCTTCGACGATCCGCATGTGCATGCGAGCGGTGACATGGCCGCCTTGCATGCGTTCGTGCGCTACGAACTCGTGGCGCATGGCGAAACGAAGTTCACGATGGACAACCGCATCAGCTGGACGCTGCTGCGCCGCGACGGCGCTTGGAAGATCGTCCATGAGCACACGTCGACGCCGTTGGCTGGCGAGGACATGAAGGGGGTGACGATTCGCCCAGCTTGAGCAAATCGTCAGCTCCGCTGTCCTGGATGGCGGAGCGGCTTCTTCGTCGCTCGTCGGAGGGGCTTGTCGCACTCGCGAAGAACTCGCGTCGCCGCATTCAACTGCGCGGTGACCAGAACCTCAGGGAGCGGGTCGTCCACTCGATAGTCAGCGGTGACTCGTCGTTCGCGCTGTTCGAGAAGCAGCTTCCCGATCGCTTTTGAACGCTCCGACTGCATCCGGCTGCAGCCCTTGCCGGGATGTTGGAGCCGTGCGATGAGTTGCGCATGGACCCCCTTCCGCCCGTTGTCCCTCCCTTGCGCGGGCAGTTCCTTCTCCCAGTCGATGCACCGGTGATACGCGGCGTAGTACGCCCGGCTGATCGCCGTGCGCCGGGCAACTTCATCCGGGCGCTCGCTCAATTCGCGAGCAAGCCCCAACCAGAGGTGAGTCTTGTGATGCATGTGTCCCCCAAACCGGCGTGGTGGGTGACCGCTTTAGAGCGGGCCACCGTCCGTGAAGCGCAGATAGAAACTCTCTCGTTCCAACTTGCTCTTCCTGAGGATGTCGTCGAATCGGTTGTCCCAGATCGTCGCGGCCCGATTGCTCAGGCTCGTGTGGATGTCATAGCGCGCCCATGGCTCGTCATCCATCTCGAACACGCACAGCCAGGGTGATCCTTCGAGCTGGATCCGGTGCTGCCGGGTGAACTCTCCCGCGAGGCGCAGCGCCATCAGCGCATCCCCAGCAGATTGACCGCCGTGTTCCAGCACCCTCTTCAGAGCGGCCGAAGACGCCTCCCAATCGGCTAGCGCGCAGGTGGCAACGAGATCCGGCCCAGCCGCTTCGCCGAAGACCAGATGGGGATGCCGCAAAGCATGGATCAGATCCTCGAAACCTGCCTCGGACGAGCGCGCATCGACGTGCACCTTCAAATGCGCAGCGCCGCTGCTATCGATCTTCATGGACATGACCAGCTCCTTCATTGCCGGGTCCCACGACCCGAAGACCCGCAGTGTTCGACACGCCATGACGCTGTGTCTTTCCTCCAAATTGCGGTCTCGATGGGGGAACTGATCCAGGCAGGTCAGTCCCCCTGCCGATACTGATCAAGGCCATTGCGCGACCAGCGTTACATGACGCCTTCGCGTCGCTCCCGCGACGCGCCCCTGCTTCCAGGGACGACCGCCCCGCGGGCAAGTTCCGGGCCCGTCGCTGACACCGACCGGTCACCGGTCTGTCACCCCGTCCTCTGAACATCCGCCCCGTCCAACCGCGACCGCAGCGTCAAGACCTGACCCCAAGGGCAGATCGACGCGCGGGCGCGGCGCTTCCCGTCCGCTCGACCTCCCTGGAGTTCCCATGCGCAAGCCCTTCGCCCGCTCCCTCTCCCAGGCGTTCACGCACGCCATCCCCCGCGCCTGCCTGCCGCTGCTGCTGGCCATCGCCGCGCCGTTCGCGTCCGCCACCGTCGTCACCTTCGACGACCTGACCGACGACGGCCTCGTCCCCGCCAACTACGCCGGCCTCGACTGGTCCGCCAGCTCCTGGTTCCAATACGGCGGCGAGCAGGCGCCGTACACGCCGCATTCCGGCGACCGCCGCGCCACGCTCGGCTTCGATGGCGGCACCGCCACCAGCGCCATCGGCTTCCTCACGCCCAGCACCTTTCAGGGCGCCTGGTTCGCCGGCTTCGACGGCGTCAACGTCGCGATCGACCTGTACTTCGGGGGCTCGCTCGTCGCGTCGACCTCGCTGCTCAACCTGAGCGACAGCCCCACCTTCCTCGGCAGCGGCTACGCCGGGCTCGTCGACCGCCTCGTGTTCCGCAGCAACGATCCGGCCTTCTTCGTCATGGACGACCTGACCTTCGCCGCCGTGCCGGAACCCGCCTCGGGCGCGCTCGCGCTCGGCGGCCTGGCCGTCGCGGCGCTGGTGATCCGCCGCCGCAAGACCTCGGGACACGCCGACGTCAATGCCAACGTCAATCCCAACGCCACCGCCACCGCCTGAGGAGCCCGCCATGACGCAACAGCAACCACCCCGCCGCCAGTTTCTCCGCGCCGTCGCGGGCGCCGCCGGCGCCACCGCCGCGATGACCAGCTTCCCGCCGGCCATCGCCCGCGCGCTGTCCATCAAGGCGGCCGTGCGCACCGGCACGATCCAGGACGTCGAGCACATCGTCATCCTGACCCAGGAGAACCGCTCCTTCGACCATTACTTCGGCACGCTGAACGGCGTGCGCGGCTTCGGCGATCCGTTCCCGGCGCCGGTGGCCGACTCGGCCAACGTGAAGGGCCGCTCGGTCTGGATCCAGCCCACCGCCAACAACGCCGCGCCCGGCGCGATCGCGCCCTTCCACCTGAATACCGCGCAGAACTTCGCCTTCATGCGCGTCAGCGGCACGCCGCACTCGTGGACGGACGCGCAGGCCGCGTGGGACCACGGCCGCATGAACAACTGGCCCAAGGCCAAGCAGAACCATTCGATGGGCCACTTCAAGGAGCAGGAGCTGCCCTTCCAGTTCGCCCTGGCCAACGCGTTCACGCTGTGCGACGCCTACCATTGCTCGACGCAGACCGGCACCAACACCAACCGCCTGTTCATCTGGACCGGCACCAACGATCCGCTGCGCCTGGGCAACGGCCCGTCCACCGACAACAGCCACGACTGGTTCAACCCGAATCCGCTCGACGACTACACCTGGACGACCTACCCCGAGCGGCTGCAGTCGGCCGGCATCAGCTGGCAGGTCTACCAGAACATGGCGGACAACTTCACCGACAACTCGCTGGCCGGCTTCAAGGTCTTCCGCGACGGCTGGTACAACCGGCCGGGCTTCTCGCAGGTGCTCAAGGACCGCGGTATCTCCACGCGCGACCTCGACCTGCTGCGCGACGACGTGATCAACAACCGCCTGCCGCAGGTCTCGTGGGTCGTCGCGACCGCGGAAGGTTCCGAGCATCCCGGTCCGTCCAGCCCCGCGCAGGGCGCCGACTACACCGCCAAGGTGCTGGACGCGCTGACCTCGAATCCCGACGTGTGGGCCAAGACCGTCCTGTTCATCAACTTCGACGAGAACGACGGCTTCTTCGACCACGTGCCGCCGCCGGCCGCGCCCTCGTACGTGACCTGGAACGCGAACCCGGCGCAGGCCGTGATCGCCGGCGCGTCGACCGTCGACACGACGGGCGAGTACTGCGAGATCCTCAACGGCGCGTCGGCCACCTACCTGCACCGCCCCTACGGCATGGGCCCGCGCGTGCCGCTGTACATCGTGTCGCCGTGGAGCAAGGGCGGCTGGGTCAACTCGCAGGTGTCGGACCACACGTCGGTGCTGCGCTTCATCGAGGCGCGCTTCGGCGTGAAGGAGACCAACATCGGCCCGTGGCGCCGCGCGGTCGCGGGGGACCTGACCTCGTGCTTCAACTTCGCGGATCCGGAGGACAGCGAGTTCTTCTCCAAGCTGCCGGACACCGTGGCGCTTGCCAACAAGGCCCGCGCGCTGCCCGGCACGACGACACCGGCGATTCCCGGCGCGTTGCAGCTGCCGTCGCAGAACGCCGGCGTGCGTCCGGCGCGTGCGCTCCCGTATGACCTGCAAGCCACCAGCGCGTTGACGCCCGGCGCGGGCCCGAATGCGACGTCGATCGCGGTCACCTTCCAGAACACGGGCAGCGCCGCCGCCGTGTTCCATGTCTACGACCGCACGCGCCTGGGCGAGATCCCGCGACGCTACACGGTCGAAGCCGGCAAGCAGCTCACCGGCAGCTTCGCGCCGCAGGCTGCGGGCGCCTACGACCTGTGGATCCTCGGCCCCAACGGCTTCCACCGCCATCTCGCCGGCAATGCACGGCGCGCGGCCGCGGCGGGTCAACCCAATCCGGATGTCATCGCGAAGTCCGCGCCGGCCACCGGCGAGCTGGTGCTGACGCTGGTCAACACGGGGCCTGTCGCCGCGACCTTCACCGTCGCGCACAACAAGTACCAGGGCACGGCGCCGCGCACGGTGAACGTGCCGGCGCGCAGCAGCAGCGAGCTGCGGATCGGTGTCGCCGTCGCGGCGCATTGGTATGACGTGTCCGTGCGCGTGAACGGCCAGGCCGATTTCCTGCGCCGCTTCGCCGGCCACATCGAGACCGGCGCGCCGTCGGTCAGCGATCCGGCGATGGAAGGCGTGGCGAAGGCGGATCAGTACCGCGTGCAGGGCGCGTGAAGGCGCGTTTGAGCGCTTCCGTACTTCCACCGTCGCTGGCCCTCACCCCTACCCTCTCCCGCTTGCGGGAGAGGGGGTAAGAAGGGCGCGATGTGGCTCCCTCTCCCGCTTGCGGGAGAGGGCGGGGGTGAGGGCCAGCAGCCGTCGCAGTGCAGCCGGCGGGAGCGATGCTTGCCCAACCCGGGCCTCCCCATGAAAACACGGAGGTCCTCATGTCCGTCATGCGTCTTCGTCTCCAACGACAACCGCGTTCCGTTCTCCGATCAACCCTGACCGCGATCGCGGCCACGGCCGCGTTCTGCGGTGCAGCAGGCGGCGCGTTCGCGCAGTCCGCGGGCGTCCCTCAGGACGCGATCGGCTTCACCGAGTACGTCGCCTCGCAACTGCGCGAGCAACTGGGCGACGGCACCATCGTCGTCCGAGAGCCGCTGACGCTCGGCGTCGCGGACCAGCGCACGCGGCTCGACAAGCTCTATGCGGGCTGCCAGACGAATCGTGGCAACTGCGCCGACGACGTGAACGTGTTCGTGAAGACGACGACGCAGCAGTTCCGGGCGTCGACCATCCCCGCGACGCGCGCGTCGCTGCGGCTGGCGGTACGCACGGCCGCGTCGGTGCAGCAGGCGCAGCGCGAGGTCGGCGGCGACGCGACGACCTTCCGGCCGCGGCCCTTCATCGGTCCGCTGGTGACGGTGCCGGTCTTCGACACGATGCGCGCCTCGCGGCTGGTCAGCGAGAAGGACTACAAGACGCTGAACCTGTCGGTCGATCAGGTGCGCGAGACCGCCCGCAAGAACACCTACGACGCGATGCCGCAGGTGCTGCAGCAGGCCAAGCCTGTGCCCGCGGGCGAGGTGGGCAAGCTCGACGGCGCGGTGCCGCAGCCGAGCCGGCTGGTCTTCATCGACGACTGGAAGCCGCTGGCCGATGCGCAGAAGGGCAAGCTGATCGTCGCCGCGCCGGCCAACGACACGGTGCTCTACGTCAGCGACGACGACGCGTCGACGCTCGATGCGCTGCGGGCGCAGGCGCGCGAGCTGATGGGCAAGTCGCCCAATCCGTTGACGGACGTGCTGCTGCGCTGGTCGCCGTCGGGGTGGGTGCCGGTGCAGTGATCCACCGGCAGTGACCGGCCGTCAGCGTCCGCCGTCCTCGGCGGGCGCGGGCCGGCCGCGGAACAGCCGGCGCGCCAGATGCCAGCCCGCGCGCTGCGCCGCGAGCCACAGGCCCGTCGCCAGGTAGAGCGTGCCGAACATGATCGCGGCGCGTGCCAGCACATCGACGTCGTTCAAAACGCGACTGACGGTGAACGCGAGCGTGATCGCGCCCAGCGTCAAGCGCATGCCGGCGAGGCTGGACAACCAGGCCATCAGCGTCGGCAGTCCCACGGTCAGCAGCAGCGCGATGGCCTTCCATCCTCCCGCCGGCCGCGTGGGTTGCACGCGGAAGGTCGGGTTGGGCACGTACAGGCGCAGGCGATAGACGGTGACTCCGGCGGAGACCCACGCGGCCTGCAGCCCCGCCACGACGGGCATCATCGTCGGCACCGCCCACACGACGAAGCCCCACAGCGCCACCGCGGTCGTGATCATCGCGGGCGTGCCCTTCAGGCCGAGCAGCAGACCGACGGCCAGGAACACCAGGCTCAGCCCCGCCATGGCGTTGCCGTACACCGGCGCGAGCTGCAGGAACAGGCCGGCGACGGCGAAGCTCGCCGCGCCCACCCAGGGCGACGCGCGATCCCAGCGCTCCGACTTGAACTTCTCGGCCAGCCAGGCGGGCACGGCCTCACGCAGGAAGTCGAGCGCCTGGCCGACATACCCCATGCCCGCGCAGACGATGATCACCGAGCACAGGGCGAAGAAGCCGTCTTCGAAGCCTTCGGTCACGCTGCCCGCCAGCACGCCGCCGAGCACGCCGGCCAACAGCGCGATCAACCCCAGCGCCACGTTGCGCGCCGTCACACCCAGCTTCTGGACGGCGGCCAACTCCGCCTCGTCGAGCCCCAGCCGGCGAAGCAGCTGCCAGCCTGCCCACTGCAGATGCAGCGGCAGCGTGTGCCCCGTCAGCAGGGCGCCGATGAAAGCCTTGAACCGGTTCCCCGCGTTCGCGGAACTGGAGAGCTGGGCGATGCGGACCGTCGTCCCGAACTCCAAGAGCGTCGCCGGATCGGTGATGGGCGGCGGATGGCGCTCCAGCACCGCCGCGAGCGCGGTCATGCGCTCGCCGCCCAGCATGCGTTCGATGCGGAAGTCGCGCGCCCAGTCGAAGTGCTCGCGCAACATGTCGATCAACCGCGGAGGCAGGTGGGCTTCGAGCTGCACCACGAGGTCTGCGAATCTCGCGGAGGCTTCGAGCTGTTGCTGCAGGGGCAGGTCGCCGAGGTGGCGGCGCAGCGCCGGCATCGCGGCTTCCAGCTTCGCCGGGCCCTGCTTGAGCAGATGGACGACCTCATGGCAGAGGGCTTCCGGCGACGGCCCCGCGGAAGGGTCGAGGAAAGCGGGCCGGGCGGCTTGCGGACGCGGCGCAGGCGCCGGGGTAGCCGACGGAACGGGGACAGGCGCGGGCGCGGGCGCGGGTTCCGGCTCGGGCGTCGGCGTGGGCGGGAAGGGGGCCGTTGCGGGCCATTCAGTCTCGATCGCGGCCTCGACCGCGGCTTCGATCCGCTCGGCCATGGGCGATGCCGCAACGACCGATTCGGTGCCCACGGCCGCTTCAATCATCGGCTGGTCGACCACCGGTGTGTCGGCCGGCGGCGTGTCCCCGGGCCCGTCTGCCATCGCGGCGGCTTGCACCGCGGCCTGCGCCGCGATCAGTTCCTGCCGGCGCGCATGCGCCACCAAGCGGTCATAGGCTTCGCGCAGCGCCTGGTAGGCCTGCGCGTCATCGTCGGGTCGCGTCTTGCGCAGCGTCTTCGCGTAGGCGCGCTTGATCTCGCCGAGGTCGGTGCTCGGCGCTGCAAGCCCCACCGTCTCGCAGTCCTGATGCCAGGCCGCCTGCCAGTCTTCCATCGCGACGCTCTCCGTCAGAAGCGGAAACCGCCGTCGATGCTGTCCAGCGCCTCGCGCATCTGCTGGCGGGCGTGGCGGATGGCGCGCGGATCCTGCGTGTCCAGCGCCTGCTCGAACTCGCCCAGCCACGACTGGATCGCGCTGCGCTGCTCGCCGAGCCGGTCCTCGTAGAGCCGCTTCGCGCGCTCGACCAGGTAGCGGTTCTCTTCCTCGTCGCGCGGATGGCGCTTGAGCGCGCGCAGCTGCTTGAGCGCCTCGGTCATCTGCGCCTCGCTCATCTCGGTCGCCGTGTTGCGGATCAGCGTGCTGGCGGTGTGGCCGCCCAGCACGTCGCGCACGTCCGCTTCCAGCAGCCCGTTGGCGTCGTAGGTGAAGCGCACCTCGATCGAGGCCTCGCCGGCCGGCGCCGGCGTCAGCGCGATCTCCAGCTTGCCCAGGTGCAGGTTCTCGCTGCCGATCGGGGACTCGCCCTGGCGGATGTCCAGCTCCACGGACTTCTGCTGGTCGCTCACGCTGAAGTAGCGCTGCATCCGCGACACGGGCACCGGCGTGTTGCGCTCGATGATGGGACTGAAGCGGTCGTCCACCCGCTGCTGGCCGACGCGCTGCGACGTGATCACGCCCAGCGAGAACGGCATCACGTCCGTCAGCACGACCTCGTCCAGCGCCGCGTCGCGCGCCTTCAGGCCGGCCTGCACGGCCGCGCCCTGCGCGATCGCCTGATCGGGATCGATGGTGCGCAGCGGCAGGCGCTGGAACAGCCGCGTGATCATCTGGCGGATCATCGGCATGCGCGTCGCGCCGCCGACCAGCACCACCTCGTTCAAGGCGCCCGGCGACAGCTGCGCGTCCTGCAGCGCGCGCTCGATCGGTCGGCGCAGGCGTTGCAGCAGCTCGGCGGTGGCGGACTCGAAGTCGGCGCGGGTGATCTCCAGCTCGGCGCGGCGCCCGTCCAGCATCAGGCCCATGACGGCGCTCTCGCGCTCGCTGAGGTCGCGCTTGGCCTGCTCCGCGGCGCGCCACCACAGCGCGGGATCCTTCTGCAGCCGCTCGCGCTCGGCCAGCGACAGCGCGCCGCAGCGTTCGATGAACAGCTTGCCCATGGCATGCGCGAAGTCCTCGCCACCCAGGCGCGTGTCGCCGGCGCTGGCGCGCACCTCGACGACGCCGTCGAAGTACTCCAGCACCGACACGTCGAAGGTGCCGCCGCCCAGGTCGAAGACCAGGAAGGTGCTGTTGTCGGGCCGGTCCTGCAGGCCGTAGGCCAGGCCGGCGGCGGTCGGCTCGTTGAGCAGCCGCTCGACCTTGAGTCCGGCGAGCTCGCCCGCGGCGCGCGTGGCGCGGCGCTGGGCCTCGTTGAAGTAGGCGGGGACGGTGATGACGGCCTCGGTGACCGGTTCGCCGAGGAAGGCCTCGGCATCGGCCTTCAGCGACTGCAGCACCAGCGCGGACAGCTCTTCCGCGCGCAGGTTCCGGTCGCCGAGCCGCACCGTGCGGTCGGTGCCCATCAGCCGCTTGAAGGCCTGCGCGGTGCGGGCCGGATCGGTGGCGGCGCGCTCGCGGGCGGCCAGGCCCGTGATCAGCTTGCCCGCGTCGTCGATCGCGACCGCCGAGGGGGTCGCGAAGTCGCCCAGGGCGTTGGGGATCAGCTGGGGACGGCCGTCGCGGAAGACCGCGATGAGGCTGTTGGTCGTGCCGAGGTCGATGCCGACGATCATGGAATTCGGAGGGGTCGGGTGTTGCGCGGCGGAGGGCCGCAGGCGCGCCTGAGCGCGAGGCGGCGGCAGGATATCAGCGCCCCGCCGCCGCGGGCCCCTCGTCCGCCCGGAGGCCCCCTCACGGGGGAGGCCTTCCGTGGCGAATCCGGCGACCTGTCACACCGCGGTGGCGCCGGCGTTGCGCACCGTCGACAGGTCCGAGTGCACGACGTGGTGGGTGCCCTGGGTGAAGGCGCCCGGAACGACGGCCTGCCGCCGCGCGTGCTGCTGGCAGTGTTCCTGAAGAGCGGGACTGAAAAGAGGGACTGAAGAGCGGGACTGAAGACGGGCCGGAAGCGACTCGACGAGAGACGAGGAGGGCATCGAAGCGGCCAGGCGGCCAGGCCGTGAGGCCCCGCGGCCCCGACGATCAGGCGAAGCCGCCGTTGGCGCGCAGGACCTGGCTGTTGATCCATCCGCCGTCCGGGCCGACGAGGAAGGACACGGCGTTGGCGATGTCCTCCGGCGTGCCGAGGCGTTCCAGCGGAGCGACCTTGGCGACGCTGTCGATCTGCTCCTGCGACTTGCCCTTGAAGAACAGCTCGGTGCCGACCGGCCCGGGGGCGACCGCGTTGACGGTGATCGAGCGGCCGCGCAGCTCGTTGGCCAGCACGTGCACCAGGCCTTCGACGCCGGCCTTGGACGCGATGTAGGGGCCGTAATTGGGGAAGGACTTGGCGATCACGCTGGTCGACAGCGCCACGATGCGGCCGCCGGCGGCGACCTTCTCCGCGGCGTGCGCCAGCACCAGGAAGGCGCCGCGCAGGTTGGTGTCGATGACCTGGTCGAAGGTCTCCAGGCTGGACGGCTTGATCGCGGCCATCGGCATCACGCCGGCGCTGTGCACGACGGCGTCGAGGCGGCCGTAGCGGCGCAGCGTCTCGTCGAACAGCGCGGCCACCTGGCCGGCGTCTGACACATCAGCCTGCACGGCGGTGGCACGACCACCGGCGGCCTGGATGGCGGCAACGGTCTCCTGGGCTGCCGCGGCGTTGCCGGCGTAGTTGACGACGACCGAGTAGCCGTCGGCGGCCAGCCGCCTGGCGATGGCCTGGCCGATGCCGCGAGAGGCGCCGGTAACCAGGGCGGTGCGCAGGCCGCAGTCGGTGGAGATCGAGGTCGGGATGGAAGTGGCGGTCATGGTTCGCTCCAAGGGTTGAGGGAAGCGCCTGAGAGGGGGAGGCGGGAGGGAGAAGGGCTTCCGGGTTGCGATGGAACGAATTCTGGTTGTTGATCTAATCCGGAAAAAGGCGTGACAATTGACTTGTCAGTTCAACCTGACTCAACAAACGCCTGCGAGGATGCTGGCATGGACCGATTCGAGACCCTTCAGCTGTTCACCCGGATCGTGGAGCTGCGCAGCTTCACGCAGGCCGCTGCCCACCTGGACATCCCCCGGGCGACGGCCACGCACGCCATCAAGGCGCTGGAGGCCCGTTTGGGCACGCGACTGCTGGACCGCACCACGCGGGACGTGCGGCCGACGCTCGACGGCCAGGCGTATTACGAGCGCTGCGTGCTCGTGCTCAACGAGCTCGACGACGCGGAAGCCTCGTTGAAGCAGGTGGCGGCGAACCCGCGCGGCGTGCTGCGCGTGGACATGCACGGGGTGCATGCGTCGCACATCGTGTTGCCGCGCATCGACGAGTTCCGCGAGCGCTTCCCGCAGATCGAGCTGGTGGTCAGCGGCGGCGACCGGCTGGTGGACCTCGTGCGCGAGGGCGTCGACTGCGTGCTGCGCGCGGGCACGCCGCGCGACTCGACGCTGATCGCGCGCAAGCTGGCCTCGATGCCGCAGGTCGTGTGCGCGAGCCCCGATTACCTCGCCCGTGTCGGCACGCCGCGGCATCCCGACGATCTGCCGTGGCACCAGACGGTGCGCTTCTTCGCCAGCGGCGGCGGCGCGGACTATCCGCTCGAACTCACGGTGGATGGGCAGTTGCGGCGTTATCCGCTGCCGGGATGGATCTCGGTCAACGACGCGCAGAACTACGTCGCCTCCGCGCTGCGCGGCTGCGGGCTGATCCAGGTACCGCGCTTCCACATCGAGCAGGAGCTGGCCGACGGGCGACTCGTCGAAGTGCTGTCGGACTGGGAGAGTCCGGCGATGACGTTGTCAGCGCTCTATCCGCAGCATCGGCAGCTGTCGCCGCGCGTGCGGGTGTTCGTCGACTGGCTGGCGCAGCTCTACGCGGAGAAGTTCCCGGTGCCGACGACCGCGGCCTGAGGTCTCAGCCCGGTGCCCGGCGCCGGCGCCTGACGGCGATGGCGGTCGTTCGCGTCTCGCAAGCGCGAGGGGCTCACGTGCGCTCGACGACAGGCATCGCCTGATCGGAGCGGGATACTTGCCGTCATGTCTGGCGATCACCAAGCCCCCCATCCTCCCGCCACGTCTCGCCAGGAAGGCGACGGCAGCGACCATCAGGCGTCCGCGCCCACCGACCCGGATTTCCTGTCGGCGGTACGCGACGACCTGGCCGACTGGCGTCAGTGGCTCGCCCGCGCCGTGGTGCTCGGGTTCGCCGTGGCGGCGGGCCTGGCCGTCGTGGTGTTCACCTGGGTCAGCGAGCAGGCGATGGCGGGTTTCGCGGCGCTCCGCGCGTGGTCACCCTGGGCCCCGCTGCTCTGGACGCCGGTGTGCACGGCCGGACTGGTGTGGCTGACCAGACGCTTCGCGCCGGGCGCCGCCGGGTCCGGCATTCCGCAGGTCATGGCAGCCCTGTCGCCGAGGGTCGATCCGGCCCGGCAAGGGCTCTTCGTGTCGCTGAAGCTCAGCGCCGCGAAGTTGCTCCTGGTGTCCGGCGGCCTGCTGGGCGGACTGGCCATCGGCCGCGAGGGGCCGTCGGTGCAGATCGCCGCAGGCGTCATGCAACATGCCCAACGATGGCTGCCCCGGCGCTCACCGCTCAATCACGACGGTCTGTTGGTGGCGGGCGGCGCGGCCGGCATCGCGGCCGCCTTCAACGCGCCGTTGGCCGGGGTGATGTTCGCCATCGAGGAACTCACTCGCAAGATCGAACAGCGAAGCAGCGGGCTCATCATCGCGGCCATCGTGCTCGCCGGCTTGATCGCCGTGTCGGCGTTCGGCAATGCCAGCTATTTCGGCCGCCTGCGGGTGGAGCACCTCACCTGGACCCATCTGCTTCCCGGACTGCTGACCGCCGTCGGCTGCGGATTGGCCGGCGGCGTCTTTTCCCGTCTGCTCCAGCGCAGCCTGCTCGGAGGTGCCGACCGGTTCAGCCGGTGGCGAGCCCGTTTCCCGGTGCGGTTCGCCTTCGCCTGCGGCCTGGCCATCGCGGTCCTCGGGGTGGTGAGCCACGGCGCCACCGACGGCAGTGGCTACGAGTACACCCGGGGCCTGGTGGAAGGCCACCTGGACCTGCCGGTGCTCTACGTCACGCTGCGCATCGTGGCGACCTGGCTAGCCGTCTGGTCGGGCGCGCCCGGCGGCATCTTCGCGCCCTCGCTGGCGATCGGCGCCGGCATCGGCAGCGACATCGCGCAGCTGACCCACACCACGGAGGGCGCCGCGGTCATGATCGCCATCGGCATGACGGCCTTTCTCGCGGCGGTGACGCAGGCCCCCGTCACGGCGTTCATCATCGTGATGGAGATGGTGGACGGTCACTCGATGGTCCTGAGCCTCATGGCGGCCGCGCTGCTGGCCAGTGTGGTGTCGCGCTGGATCAGCGTGCCGATCTACCACCGGCTGGCTCAGGCCCAGCTCGCCAGGTTGCCGGTGGCAGCGGCCGCGGGAGCGGGAGCGCCGGGGCGCGACGGGGCGTGACGAGGCGCAAGTCCTCCCAGGCGGTTGACCTCCGGCCTCACCCCCACTTCATCTCGCCCTTGGCCACCTTGGCGCCAATCTGCAGCGCCACGCCCATGCCCGCATTCGGATAGCGCCGGGTCATGGCGGCGATCAGTGCGGCGCTGTCGGCGGCCTTGGCCAGCTCATCCTCGAACGCCACGAGATAGTCGCGCGTGTATCGGATCGCCGAGCTGTCTGTCGCCGCGCCGGGCGCCAGGTGGCCGGGGACCACCACGGCCGGCTTGCGCGCGGCCATGGCATCGAGCGTCCTGATCCACGCCGCACGCGCCTGCGCACCCTGCGTGTCGGCCGTCCAGACATGAACGCCGGAGAACACCAGCACGCCGCCGACAACGGCGTTGAGCGAGGGCACCCAGAGGTAGCGCCGGTTCTCGAGACCTTCGGCATCCACGATCTCCAGCGGCTGGCCCTCCACCGTGAGGGTCCGGCCGTCGAAGGGCTCGGGCATGACGATGTCCGCCAGGACCTGCGGACCGTTTTCCTTGAGCTGCGGCCCCCAGGTCGCCAGCTTCTTGGCGACATTGCCCTGGATGGCCGCGATCGTCGCCGACGCGGCGATCACCTTGGCGGCGGGAAACGCGGCCTGCAGGGGCGCGAGGCTGAAGTAGTAGTCGGGGTCGCTCTGGCTGATGTAGATGGTCGTGAGTTTCTTGCCGCTGGCCTTGATGGCCTCGGCGAGCGCCCTGCCGTCGGGGAGCGTGAAGCCGCCGTCGATCAGGATGGCGTCGTTGGCGCCGGAGATCAGCACGGGAGCACGGAAGAAGCCGTTCTCGCCGGCAGGGAAGTGCTTCCAGGTCAGTCGTGTCGTTGCAGCCAAGGCGTTCTTCACGCCCAGCATGGCCGTCGCGACACCGGCGGCGCCTGCCGTCTTGATCACATCTCTGCGCGTCGTCATGGGGGTCGTGCCTTCTTCAAAAAAGTGGAGGGGGAGGGTCTGGACCCCATCGTAGGCACCGAGAATTGATCATCAAATACACACGTGACAAACACAATGTATGTCCAAGGCAAACAATATCGCTGAGAACGGCGGGGGAAGCCACGGCAACCTGAGGCGGCTGACCTACTTCGTCGCCGTGGTGGAAACCGGCTCGTTCACGGCGGCGGCAGAGCGCCTGGGCATCACCAAGGCCGTGGTCAGCCAGCAGGTGGCGCGGTTGGAAAGCGAGTTCCGGACCTCGCTCCTGGTACGGACCACGCGCCGGGTGCAGCCGACCGAAACCGGGCGCGCCTTCTACCTGCGTTGCGCCACGATCCTGCGCGAAGCCGAGGAGGCCTTCGACGAACTGGCCGAGGGGTCGACCGAGCCGTCGGGCGTCCTGCGCTTGACGGCGCCGTTCGACTACGGCGTCGGGATCGTCGTACCGGTCATCGCTGCCTTCATGCAGCGGTACCCCGCCTGCAAGGTGGACGCCATCCTGAGCGACCAGACGCTCAACATCATGGACGGCAACATTGAGCTGGCGATCCGTGTCGGCTGGCTGGCGGAAACCGGACTGCAGGCGCGCAAGATCGGCTCGTTCAGGCAAGTGCTTGTCGCCGCCCCCGCGATGGCGCCGCAACTTGCGCCGCTCACCGGACCGGAAGACATCGCCCGGCTTCCTTTCGTCGCCAACACCGCGTTGCGCGATCACCTCCACTGGGACTTCTCCCACGGCGAGACCGAACGCCGGGACGTGACCGTGCAAGCGTCCGTGCGTCTGGATGCGACGCTGGCCGTGCGCGAAGCCGTGCGCCATGGCATGGGGCTCTCTGTCCTCCCGGATTTCGCCGTCGAAGAGGACCTGGCCGCAGGGCGTCTCATCGAGGTCCTGCCCCAATGGCGCCTGCCTTCCGGCGGCATTCACGCGGTGTTTCCGTCGGCGCGCTTCCGCCCCGTGAAGGTGAGAGCCTTCGTTGATCTGTTGGCGGACAGCGAGCAGCGGCGACGGGCCCTCAACGGGTCACAGGCATAGGCACGATGGTCGACGTCGGATGCAAACCGCTCCGCTTCAGGGCATCCGCATTCGCTGTCGCGGCCAGATAGCGAATGAATGCCTGTGCTGGACCGTGATGCCGACTGGAGCTCACCACGCCGGCCGCATAGGGCGTGACCTTCTGAATCTCGTCCGGCAGCTCGCCGACGATGCGGATGCCCTTCACGGCCTGGAGTTCGCTGCGCTGCTGGCATCCGAAGGCTGCCTGGCGTGAGGCAACGATCTCCCCCACAGGCGTCGCCGGGATCTGGCGGCCCTTCGCCTTCACCTCGTCCTCGATGCCGAGCCGCTTCAGCAGCACGTGCTGGATGTACTCCCCGCTCGCGCTGTCCGACCAGGCGATGGAGGCGGCGCCCAGGAACGCCGCCTTGACCTTCTCGACCGTGTCCAGCTCAGGCGCCGGCTCCCCGGCCGGCACGGCGCAGGCGATGTACGAATCGGCGAGGACGACCTTCGTCGCCCCGTCGACCAGCCCTTGCGCGATCAGCTTGTCCAAGGCCGGGCCCACCATGATCACGACGTCCAGCGGCTCGCCGCGGGCGAGCCGCGCCGGAATCGCCTGCTTCGTCTCTCCCATGGAAGGTCCGAACTGCCGATCGACGATCGCGCCGGGCACGTCCTTTTCATAGCGGACGGCCAGCTCCTTGAACGCCTCGGCGAAGCCGCCCGAGGACACCGCGACGATGCGGTCGGCGGCTTGCGCCAGCGGCGCGGCGGAGAGTGCCGCCATCAGGGCGGCACGGAGAACGAGACGACGGCGGTTGGGCGAGGACGGGCGTTGCATGGGGAGGTCCGGAATCAAGATGCCTGGATCTTGAGGACACCCCGTCGATGCGTCCAGTGCAACGTTCAGCACATTCATTGCGCGGCATGCATCACGCCCACCGCGTCAAGCCGATGAAGCGCCCTTTCGGCTGTCCTTCGGCGTCGCGTCCTGCGCCACGCCCGCCTTCTTCAGCGCCTGCACGAGCAGCTTCGCCAGCACCTCGGCCTGGGTCGAGAGCCGATGCCCCTTGCGCGAGATCAGGCCCAGCGTCCGGCTCACCAGCGGCCGGGTCAGCGGCACGCCCACCAGGTCCTTCGACGAGGTCCCGGTCAGCGCGAGCCGCGGAATCGCGCTGACGCCCAGCCCCGCCCGCACGAGCGCCAGCGCCCCTTCCACGTGATTCACCTCGACATGCGTCACCGGCCGAGCCTTGGCCTGCGCCACCGCGTTGTCCAGCAGCATCCGGTTACCGCTATCGGCTGCCAGCGAGATGAAGCGCTCGCCGACGAACTCCTCCCACCCGACCGAGCGCAGCGTCGCCAGCCTGTGCCGCGCTGGCACCGCCAGCACGTAGCGCTCCTTCACGATGGCGGCGAAGTCGATCGACGGCTCCTGCGCGCCGAGGAAGTTGACGCCGAAGTCGGCCTGCTTCTCCACCACGGCCTTGAGCACCTGCGGCGCGCTGTGGTCCAGCATCTTGATCCGCGTGTCTGGCTGCAGCTTCGCGAATTGCGCCAGCACCTCGGGCAGCAGGTGATTCGCCACCGACGGGATGCAGGCCACGGTCACCAGCCCCGCCCGGCGTTCCGCCCGGTCGCCCACGTCGGAGATCGCGCTCTGCAGCGCGGCCAGCGCCTCGCCCGCATGGGTCAGGAACTGTTCCCCGTCCTCGGTCAGGCTCACCCGCCGCGTCGTTCGGTCGAAGAGCCGCACGCCCAGCGCCTCCTCGATGCGGTCGATGCGACGACTCAGCGCCGACGGCGAGATGAACAGCGCCTCCGATGCCGCCCGGAAGTTCATCCGCTCCGCCACCGCGACGAAGGCCGCGAGTTCACCCAGGTCGAAATTGATTCTCATGGCGCATCAATCGTTCCGTTCTTTGCACTTCCCGCAACTTTGAAGGAAAAGCATGATGCCCCACAAGAGAAAAACCGATACCGGAGACTGCCATGACTACTCTGACCGGGTCGACGTCGACCACGACGCCGCCCAGGATGCCCCGCCGCGCCGCGCTCGGCGCGGTGCTCCGCGTGACCAGCGGCAACTTCCTGGAGATGTTCGACTTCTTCCTGTACGGCTTCTACGCGACCTCCATCGCCCAGACCTTCTTCCCCAGCGACAGCGAGTACCTCTCGCTGATGCTCACCTTCGTGACCTTCGGCGCGGGCTTCCTGATGCGGCCCTTGGGCGCGATCATCCTCGGCGCCTACATCGACAAGATCGGCCGCCGCAAGGGCCTGATCCTGACGCTGGCCATCATGGCCTGCGGCACCGTGTTGATCGCCTTCACGCCGGCCTACGCGACCATCGGCGTGCTGGCGCCGGTCCTCGTGCTGACCGGCCGCCTGCTGCAGGGTTTCTCCGCCGGGGTGGAACTGGGCGGCGTGTCGGTCTATCTCGCGGAGATGGCCACGCCCGGCCGCAAGGGCTTCTACGTCAGCTGGCAGTCCGCCAGCCAGCAGGCCGCCATCATGGTCGCCGCCGCGCTGGGCTATGGCATCAGCCAGTGGTTCTCCACCGCGCAGATCAGCGAGTGGGCCTGGCGCATCCCCTTCCTGGTCGGCTCGCTGATCCTGCCCTTCGTGTTCCAGATCCGCCGCTCGCTCGTGGAGACGGAATCCTTCCTCGCCCGCAAGCACCACCCGTCGATCGGAGAGATCGTCGCCTCCATGCTGCGCAACTGGGCCCTGGTGGGGGCGGGGATGATGCTGGTCGTCATGACGACGGTGTCGTTCTACCTGATCACCGTGTACACGCCGACCTTCGGCAAGTCCGTCCTGCACCTCTCCGCCACCAGCGCCTTGCTGGTGACCTTCTGCGTCGGCCTGTCCAACTTCGTGTGGCTGCCGGTGATGGGCGCGGTGTCCGATCGCATCGGCCGCTGGCCGCTGCTCGTCGTCTTCAGCCTGCTCACGCTGCTGACCGCCTATCCGGCGATGTCCTGGCTGGTCCAGACGCCCAGCTTCGAGCGCATGCTTGCCGTCGAGCTCTGGCTGTCCTTCCTCTACGCCAGCTACAACGCCGCCACCATCGTCGCGCTCACGGAGATCATGCCGGTGGAAGTGCGGACCACGGGGTTCTCGCTGGCCTACAGCCTGGCCACCGCCATCTTCGGCGGCTTCACGCCGCTGGTCTCCACCTGGCTGATCCAGACCACCGGCGACAAGGCCGCGCCCGGTCTCTGGATGAGCGGCGCCGCGGCCGTCGGCCTGGCCGCCACCGCGCTGCTCTATCGCGGGATCGTCAAGGCGCGATGAGCGCGCGGCCCTCCACTAGACGTCTCCCGGAAGAAGTCCGGTCACCGAGTGAAGTCCTCCGCCGCCTGCGGGATTGACGCATCGTCCTGTTGTGTATTACTGTACTGATACACGCTGACGATGCCGTCGGCGCCGCCAGTCGCCACTTGCCGATGGACGCCGACCTCCTCTTCAGCATCAACCCGGGCTCCCCCGAGCCGATCTACCGCCAGCTGGTGGAGCAGTTGCGCCGCCGCGTGGCCAGCGGGCAGCTGGTGGCGGGGCAGGAGATCCCGTCCGTGCGCGAGCTGGCGCAGGCGTTGGCGGTGAATCCGATGACGGTTTCCAAGGCCTTCGGGCTGATGGAGGCCGAGGGGCTGGTGGAGCGTCGCCGCGGCTTGCCGATGGTGGTGGCGGCGCAGCATCAGAAGGCGATGAAGACGCGCGGCCGCGTGGAGCTGCTGCGCCCCACGCTGGAGAAGGCCGCCGCGGAGGCGCGCCAGCTGGAGCTGCCGGCGGATCAGGTGCTGGCGCTGTTCAAGGCGCTGCTCGAGGACCAGGGAGAGACGCGATGACTCACACGTTGAAGCAGACACTGCACGAGACGCTCGATCACTCGATGACGATCAGTCCGGCGCAGAGCCGGGCGCTGGCCGATGACGCCCTCGCCGCGCCGCCGGTGAGCGCGAGCGGCCTGAGGGTCGACTTCAAGGGCCAGCCGGGCGTGCTGGCGGGCCTCGACTGGACGCTGGCGCCGGGGCAGGTGGTCGGGCTGCTGGGCCGCAACGGCGCGGGCAAGACCACGCTGCTGGAGACGCTGCTGGGCCTGCGCGAGCCGCAGGCCGGCGAGGTGCGTCTCTTCGGCCAGCCGGCGCTGACCCCGGACGACGCGCTGCGCGCACGGCTGGGCTACGTGCCGCAGCAGGCGGCGCTGTTCGAGGACTTCCAGGCCGGCGACCTGCTGCGCTACTTCCGCAGCTTCTACACGCGCTGGAACGACGCGAAGGTCGACGGCCTGATGTCGCGCTGGGAGATCCCGCGCGACCGTCGCATCGGCCAGCTGTCGCAGGGCCAGCAGCAGCGGCTGTCCATCATCCGCGCGCTGGCGCACGAGCCCGATCTGCTGGTGCTCGACGAGCCGGTCGCCAGTCTCGACGCCGCCGGCCGCCGCGACTTCCTGCGTGAGCTCGTCGATCAGGTGCTGGACCGCGGCACGACGGTGCTGTTCTCGACGCACATCCTGTCGGACCTGGAGCGCGTGGCCTTCAACGTCGCGTTCCTCAGCCGCGGTCGCATCGCGCTGCAGGCGCCGCAGGACGCGCTGGCGGACGAGGTGCGCTTGCTGGCCGGACCGCTGGGGCGGCTGCAGGCGGCGGTCGACGCGCACGGGGGTCAGGTGTTGAGCCGGCGCGACCTCGGCGAGCAGCCGCGCTGGCTGGTGCGTTTCCCGGAGGGGAAGCTCCCGCAAGTCGATGCCGCGCTGCGCTGCGAGGCGCTCAGCCTCGAGGACCTCTTCCTGGAGCTGACGCAATGAACGCGGCGATGAACGCGGCGCTCCCGCTGCCCGGCGCCGGCGGGCACCTCGCGGTGCTGCGCGCGACGGTGCGGCCGCTGCGCCGGATGTGGTGGCTGCTGCTGCCGCTGGCCGCGATCACGGGCCTGGCCTCGATGAAGTCCGCGTCCGCCGCGGGTGGCGCGTTCTGCATCACGGTCGCGATCGCCCTGCAATTCGTGTGGTGGATGTGTGCCAGCGCGTTGAGCATGCAGAACCACCCGGTCACCGCGCGTCTCGTCCCCGGTCACCTGCGCCTGCTGCGCGAGGTCGGGGTCGCCCTGTTCCTCTTGATCGCCATTGCGACCGGGCTGCTGCTGCATGCCGTGTTCGGCCACTTCCCGCTGTTCACGATGCTGGCGGGGGCCGTGCTGGTCAGCTTCTCCACGGCGCTGCGCTGGCCGATCACCTGGTTCGTGTTCTGGGTCTTTCCGTGGATCCCGAGCGCGCTGCTCAAGGACACCGTCGTCTGGCGCGAGACCGTCGCGGTGCTGCGCGACTGGCACGAGCAGCAGCCCGTGACGCAGGCCGCGCTGGCGATGATCGCGCTGAGCGTGATCCTCTGGCACCTGTTCCAGGATGGCGGTCCCGCGCACCTGCGTTCCTGGCAGTCGGCCAAGATGTTCAGCGACCTGATGTCGATGAAGGCGACCTGCGCGACGCGCGCCGCGCGGCCGCCCGTCCACCCGATCCTGCGCCTCCTCGCCAAACCGTTCACCTGGGGCCTGCCGACCTGGACCCGCCACCTGATCCGCACCGCCACGCCGACGGCCGACAGCGTGGCGGCGCGTGCCGAGATCGCCGCCATGCGGAACCTGCACTGGTCGGCGACCGTGGGCGTGGCCGCCGTCATCTTCCTGGCGCTGCTGCTTGCGGAACTCGCGGTGCTGTACTGGCTGCCCGCGCCGCGCGCCGCGACGGTGCTGCACAACGCGCTGCCGGGTGCCTCGTTCGGCGTGATGTGCGCGTTGTTCGGGCCGACGCTCAGCCTCTCCGCGATGCTGCGACGGACCCGGATGGAGCAGTCCTTGCTGACCCTCGTGCCGGGCATGCCGCGCGGCGAGGCGATGAACCGCGTGTTCGCGCGCCGCATGCTGACGCAGTTCCTGCTGGTGCTGGGCTTCGGGGCGGCGGTGTTGACGCTGATGGTGGCGCTCGTGCCCGGCGACTGGCCGCGCGAACAGCCGCTGATGGGCCTGCATTTCGCCGCCGTCGCGCTGCCCGCGGGGCTGCTGTTGTGGCAGGACTGGTCGCGCAAGCGTCAGCCGGGAGCGACGCAGGCCGTCCTGCTCATGCTCGGAGGGATGCTGGTGGCCGGACTGAGCATCGGCGCGAACCGGTTCTTCGAGATCATGCCCTGGCATGTCGTGGCGATCACGGCACCACTGGCCGTCGTGCTGGCCATGTGGCGGTGGCGCATGGTGCGACGCATGGCGCCGTTCTGGCCGGTCGGGCGCAGCGCAGGCGACTGAGCGGTCGAAACGGCCGCTCAGGTCGTCCGTTCAGCTCGTCCGCTCAGATCGGCAGCTCGGTGTAGTACCGCCCGCCGTGGAAGATCAGCGGCTGCGCCTGTTCGGCGCGGGTGCAGGCCTCGACCTCGCCGACGAAGATGACGTGGTCGCCTTCCTCGTACTGGCTGCGGTTGGCGCATTCGAAGACGGCGGCGCAGCCCTCCAGCACCGGCGCGCCGCCGCAGCCTTCCCGGAATCTCACGCCCGCGAAGCGGTCGATGTCGCGCGTGGCGAAGCGCTGCGCGAGTTCCTTCTGATCCGCCGCCAGGATGTTGATCGCGTAGTGCGAGCCGCGGCTGAACACCGGCATCGATCCGGCCCGGCGCGCCAGGCTCCACAGCACCAGCGGCGGGGACAGCGAGACGGAATTGAACGAGTTGGCCGTCAGGCCGACCAAGGTGCCGTCCTCGGCGCGCGCGGTCACGATGGTGACGCCGGTGGCGAACATCCCGAGCGCCGCGCGGAACTCCTGCGGGTCGAGCGGCGAGGTGGCGCAGGTCGGAGACGACGTGATCAGTGGCGACTGGGACATGATGACCGGGATTGTCGCCTGCCTAGAATCTCGCCATGGTTGATGCTGACTTCTCTCCCGATGCCGACGTGCACCTGCCGTCGACCCCCGCCTACGGTTTCGGTCGTTGCGATTGCCGCCGCTGCGGCGCCGACGGCGCGCCGCGCCAGCCCGCGCGGCGCCTGTTCACCGGCCTGATCGCGGCCGGCGGCGCCATGGCGCTGTCGCCCGCCTGGGCCCAGGACGGGGTCGATGTCGGCAAGCAGAGCCGCTTCACGAAACTGATCTCGGCCGAGCAGGTCGAGGCCGCCGCCCAGCAGCAGTACGTGCAGATGATGCGGCAGGCGCAATCGCAGAAGGCGCTGGCGCCGGCCAACAACCCGCAGTTGATCCGCCTGCGGGCCATCGCGCAGCGGATCACCCCGTTCGCGGCGGCGTGGAACCCGCGCGCGCAGCAGTGGCGCTGGGAGGTGAACCTGATCGGCAGCAAGGAGCTCAACGCGTTCTGCATGCCGGGCGGGAAAATCGCGTTCTATTACGGCATCCTGCAGCAGCTGCAACTGAGCGACGACGAGGTCGCGATGATCATGGGCCACGAGATGGCCCACGCGCTGCGGGAACACGCCCGCGAGCGCATGGGCAAGAACATGGCCACCAGCGGCGCGATCCAGCTGGGCGCGGCGATCTTCGGCCTGGGCGACTTCGGCCGCGGCGTGGCCAACATCGGCGGGCAGCTGCTGTCGCTGACCTTCAGCCGCGAGGACGAGAGCGAGGCCGACCTGGTCGGCATGGAGCTCGCGGCGCGCGCCGGTTACAACCCGCACGCGGGCATCACGCTGTGGGAAAAGATGGGACAGGCGAGCAAGGGCGCGCCGCCGCAATTCCTGTCCACGCACCCGTCGGGGCCGACGCGGATCCGCGACATGGAGCGCACCCTGCCGCGTGTGCAAGGCCTCTACGCCCGCGCCGCGAAGCCCGACCAGCGCTACCAGCCGCCCGCGCCGGCGGCTAGGTCCTGACGGACGTCGGCGACGGACCACGGGCAAGCACGGGGAGACACGCCGCGCCTTTCGGGGTCTGATGGCTTGAAAGCCCGATGCCATCGGGCTTCCCTACGGTTAGGTGCTGGCACAGCGATTGCCCACGCGGCCCACGGGGTCCACACTGGCGCCTCGTCCAGAAGGGGGCCACATGCCGGGTCAGGAGCCGTCGTCGCACGGGTCGGGTGCATCCACCGCACCCGAGGAAGGCGCCGCGCACGTCGGAGCCGCGCTCGACTACGTCACCGACGCCGTCATCCTGTTGGAACACGACTGGACCATCGAGTTCGTCAATGTTGCCTTCGAGCGCGCGAGCGGCCGACAGCGCGAGGCGCTGATCGGCAGGAATTACTGGACCTGCCTGGCCGGCGCGATGGGCGAGCGCTTCGATGTCGAGGCCCGGTCCGCGATGCAGACGCGGGCCGCGCACATCTACGAGGAATTCAACGCCCGCCTCAGCAAGTGGTTCGAGTGCCGGGCCTTTCCCTGCGAACACGGCCTGGTGGTGCTCTTCATCGACGTCACGATGCGCAAGGCCGATGAGCTGACGCGCGTGGACTTCGAGGAGAAGCTGATGCGCATCCAGCGGATGGAATCGCTGGGCACGCTCGCGGGCGGCGTGGCGCACGACTTCAACAACATCCTGGCGGCGATCCTCGGACACGCGGGGATGATGCTCGACGAGCTGCCGGCCGCGTCGCCGCTGCGCGCGCACATGCAGCAGATCAAGCGGGCCGGCGACCGGGCGCGCGACATCGTGCAGCGCATCCTGGCCTACGCGCGGGGCGGCGGACATGAGTTGTCCAAGCACCGCCTGCGCCCGCTGGTCGAGGACAGCATCGGGCTGCTGCGCTCGACGTTGCCGGCGTCGGTGCGGCTGACGGTGGACCTGCACGGGGACGACTGCGTGGCGACGGTCGATCCGGCGGAGGTCCAGCAGGTGGTGCTGAACCTCTGCACGAACGCCTGGCAGGCGATGCCGGGCGGCCATGGGCGGCTGCATGTCGGGTTGCGCGCGGTGCAGTTCGACGTGCCGCACGCGTTCGCGATCGGCCGCGTGGCGCCGACGCACTACGCGGAGCTCAGCGTGCGCGACGACGGTCACGGCATGGAGGAGGACGTGGTGAAGCGGCTGTTCGAGCCCTTCTTCACGACCAAGCCGCGGGGTCAGGGCACGGGCCTGGGGCTGCACATCGTGCACGGCATCGTGCATGCGCACGGCGGCGCGATCGACGTGCAGTCGCGGCCGGGGAAGGGCACCGTGTTCTCGGTCTATCTGCCGGTGGTGGGCAGCGAGGCGGCGCCGCTGGACACGGCGGCGCTGGCGCGGGTCGCCGACCCCGGCACGGGCGAGCATGTGCTCTATGTCGACGACGATCCGATCGTGCTGATGATGGTCGAGGCGCTGCTGAAGAAGGCGGGCTACGACGTCCGCACCTATGCCGAGCCGGCCGACTGCCTGGCGGACATCGAGCAGGGCCGCGTGCCGGTGCAGCTGCTGATCACCGACTTCAACATGCCGGGCATGAACGGCCTGGAACTGGCGGTGGCGGTGCGCGCGACCCTGCCGGCGGTGCCGGTGATCATCACGACCGGCTACATCGGGGAAGAGCTCACCGACTCGGCCGACCGCATGGGCGGCGTGGCGGTGTTGCAGAAGGAGCGCAGCTTCGAGGAGCTCGTGGAGCTCGCCGCGTTGGCGCTGCGGGGCTTCCCGGAATCGCGGTTCCTCGATACGGGGTTGTCGCCGCTCTGAGGGCGCCCGGAGGCCGCTGCAAACGCTGTCGGGAGACGGCGAGGCCTCAGCCCCAGCGCCCGCCGACGAAGGGGTTGGTGCGGCGTTCCTCGCCGAAGCTGCTCTCCGGGCCGTGGCCGGGCACGAAGACGGTGTCGTCGCCCATCGGCCAGAGGCGCTCGTTGATGGAGCGGATCAGCGTGTCGTGGTCGCCGCCGGGGAAGTCGGTGCGGCCGATGCTGCCGGCGAAGAGCACGTCGCCCACGAAACAGCGCTTCGCGCTCGCGGAGTGGAAGACGACGTGGCCGGGCGTGTGGCCGGGGCAGTGGCGAACGGTGAGGGTCTCGTGGCCGATCTGGACGGTGTCGCCGTCCTCGAGCCAGCGCGTGGGCGTGAACATCTCGGCCGGCGGGAAGCCGAACATCGCGGACTGCTGCGGCAGTCCGTCGATCCAGAACTGGTCGCCCTGATGCGGTCCGATGATGGGCAGGCCGCGCAGGCGCGCGAGCTCGCCGGTGCCGCCGGCGTGGTCGATGTGGGCGTGGGTCAGCCAGATCGCCTTCAGCGTCAGGCCCAGGCGCTCGACCTCGGCAAGCAGGCGCGGGATCTCGCCGCCCGGATCGACGATCGCGGCTTCCTGCGTGACGTCGCACCAGACGATCGAGCAGTTCTGGCGGAAGGGAGTGACGGGGACGGTCTGGTCGCGGAGGGGCATGGCAGTTGGGAGCTGATAACAAGGTTTCGAACTGAAGGTCAATGTATCGAACCGGCCCCTCCAGCTTCAGCGAATGCAAATGTCAGAGTTTGGAATCCCTTGGCCGTCTGTGCTAACCGCGCAATCCTGCTACAACCTCACGCACAGACGCGACCAGTCCAAAGTAGAAGCGTCCACAGGGAGGAGCGTGAAGGTCATCAGCACCAATGCCGATCTGAGCAAGCAGCTCATGCGGCTAATCAAGAAGTACCCGAAAGTTGCCTTCGCCACTGCATGGGCGTCGGCAGACACTAACGTCTTTAGAGCGTTGGTCGAGCGCCGGGAGCAGATAGTTGGCGCAGCAATCGGTACGCACTTCTATCAGACCCACCCTGACGTCCTGGACGCGTTCGTCGGCTCGGCCAAGGTCAAGTTCATGCTCCAGCCGGACGGGGTCTTCCATCCGAAGGTCTACCTGTTCTGGAGCTCCGAGGCCTGGGAGGTCGTCGTCGGCAGTCCCAACTTGACGGTCGGGGGCCTCACGAAGAACGCGGAGCTGTCGATACTCATCACCAGCGACGACGGTCAGCCCGATCTAAGGCACGAGATTGCTGACGTGATCAAAGGCTACGTGACGGATGGCACCACTATCACCCAGCAGGAAGCCGACCGCTATCGCGGGCTCTGGAAGCTCAAAGCACGGCAGCTCGAAAAGGTCGTTGACGTCTTCGGTAGCAGGCCGACGTCCAAGCCGGCCGTTCTATCCAATGTCATGTCCATGGACTGGGTTAGCTACCTAGCTATGGTCAAAGAGATGGACAAGACCCACGGGTTCAATGCGCGCCTGGCCATGCTCAACACTGTTCGCGAGCAGTTCGACGAGCACGCGCACTTCAACGACATCCCCTTCGACGCTCGTCGTGGCATCGCAGGCCTTGCCAGCAAGACCATCGAGAACTCCGAATGGTTTGGCAGCATGTCTGGGGCCGGCGTCTTCTACGGTCTCATCAACGACGAGCACGAGGCGTTTTCGTTGGCGCTGGACCAGATCCCCAGCACCGGCGAGGTTCGCAAGGAACACTACGACGCTTACATCAAGGAGTACCTGAAGGCCTACCTCAAGGGTCGTGACGGCCTCGGAACGGCCACTCGGCTCCTGGCGATGAAGAGACCTGACGTCTTCTTATGCGTCGACGCAAAGAACATCAAGAAGCTGGCCAAGGATGTCGGCATCGTGCGGGCGGACCAGTTCGACTACGAGCGCTACTGGGGCGAGGTGGTCCTCCGCCTGCGGGAGGCCCCCTGGTGGCAATCACCGGAACCTACCGACCCGACCGAGCAAACCGTGTGGCGCGCACGGGCAGCGATGCTCGACGCCATCTTTTACGAGGAAAAAAAGGCAAAGAAGCGATGAGCCAAAGGTACACGCACGTCCGCTACGCGGAGCTGAACTCGCCCCAACAGGAGACCTACAACTTCCACAAGATCGCGGCGCGCCTGGCCGACTACGGCTTCAATTGCATCCCGCTCAACGACGACTGGCTTGGCGCCGACTTTCTGGCTAGCCACGTCGACGGCAAGACCTTCCTCAAGGTGCAACAGAAAGGCCGCTTTGAGATCAACAAGAAGTACGCGGACAAAGATCTGCACATCGCCTTCAGGCATGGCGATGACGTCTATGTCTACCCACACGACCTCATGATGGATGCCCTGCTCGCCTGGGGAGCAGCCAAGGGGCGCTTGGTGAATACGGACTCTTGGGCCAATGGTGGCTTCAGCTGGAAGAACCCAACCAAGGAGCACATGAAGCTTCTTGCGCCCTACAGGTTCACCGCTCCCTGAAAAACGTACGGAGGCGCAGAGTGAACCTAGATGGTGTGTTCGTCGAGTCGGACGGCAACGACGACGCGCTTGCCAGCGCACACGGCAATCGGAACCTCGAAGCACAAGGGTCCTACAACACGCTGGACTTTGTGGTGCGCTTCAGGCCGGACCTACATCAGATCCTCGAGAGCCATGGGGGAAGGATCTCGCTGCACGGGATGGCATCGTGGGATGCGGCCAAGGCCTTCTCAACCTACCTTCACGAGACCATCACTGGTGGCAGCACGTGGGAACAAGCGCCGGACTCGTGCTGAGCTTTCTACAGCCCGCCTACGCCCACATGAATCGAAAGCAGCTGGACGAGGTGCTTGCGGCATACGGGGCTGTTAAGCCACTTGTTCGGCTCGCGGAGAACCTTCTCAGCGCTGGCGGCAGGCAGGACGAGTCTCTCAATCGCGCATTAAACAATTGGTATGTGCGTTGCACATGCTGGCGGCAAATCAGCATGGCGTTCGTCGCGTAAGCCCGATGTCGGGTTTCGCCGCAAAATTCCGTTAGATGCAGTGAGGAGGCAAGAGCGCTGACGCTCTCAGGAACGCTGCCGGCCGGCGCGCTCAATAAAGCCTCCCCATCGACATTTCGAGGGAGGTCATCATGAAGCTACAGGCCTATCGGCTGCAGAATTACCGCCGACTGCGCGACGTTGTCATCGAGCTCGACGACGAGATTTCCATCTTCGTTGGCGCCAACAACAGCGGAAAGACGTCCGCCGTCCAAGGGCTGTACTCGATGCTCCGTGGGGAAGCGAAGAAATTCGAGCTGTTCGACTTTAGCGCGGCGCTGTGGGCCGAGATCGACGCCATCGGCAGGACGCCCCCAGGCGATGAGGACGCGCCCGAGAAGTTGCCGTCCATCCTCTTGGATCTCTGGTTCCGCGTCGGCGAAGATGACCTCGCCACTGCGATGTCGCTGCTGCCAAGCACGGAGTGGGACGGAAAGTGCGTCGGGATCCGGGTGGCGTTCGAGCCTCGGGATGCCCACGCGCTCGTCCGGAAGTTCCATGAGCTGCATGAGAAGGCCAACAACGCGGCGATCGCGCTTGCGGCCAGGCGCGAGGCAGCCGGGGAGGCGGGCGCGGAACATGCGGCTGCGGTGGTAGCTGACCCTGGCGAGTACAAGCCCTGGCCGGAAAGCCTCACGAAATACCTCACGAAGGAGCTGAGCAGGGAATACACGTTCCGCTACTACGTGCTCGATGAGCGCGCCTTTGTCGGCTATCAGGCAAAGGAAGCCGACTACGAGCCGCTGCCCCTAGGCAAGGAGCCGGGCGGCGCGGCCATTCTCAAGTCGCTGGTGAGAGTGGACTTCCTGCGCGCGCAGCGGCACCTCGATGATCCGGATGCCGGCAGCTCTGATCGCGCCGAGAGCCTGTCGCGACGCCTGAGCAGGTTCTATCACCGCAACCTGGAGAAGCGTGGCGACGACCACGCGGCCCTCAAGGCGCTCGACACCTCGGAGAAGGAACTGAACTTCCACCTGGAAGAAGTCTTCAGTGACACCCTCAAGCGCCTCGCCAAGCTCGGCTATCCGGGCGTGAACAATCCCGAGATCGTGATTCGGGCGGCCTTGGATCCGACCACCGTCCTGGGGCAGGACGCCAAGGTCCACTACGTGATTCCGGGTGCGGCTACCGCTCAACTGCCCGACAGCTACAACGGCCTCGGGTTCAAGAACTTGGTCTACATGGTGGTTGAACTGCTCGACCTGCACGAGCAGTGGAAGGCCGAGGAGGACAAGCGGGCGCCGCTGCATTTGGTCTTCATTGAAGAGCCTGAGGCGCATCTGCACGCGCAGATCCAGCAATTCTTCATCAGGAACGTTTTGCGCCTCCTTGAGGATGCCAACGACCACGCTACGTTTTTCCACACGCAGCTTGTCATCACCATGCACTCCCCGCACATCCTCTATGAACGCGGGTTCTCGCCCATCCGGTACTTCCGCCGCGTCAGCGACCAGTTGGACCATCACACGGACGTGCGCAATCTGTCGCTATTCAAAACGGGCGCGGCCGACGCTCAAGCGCGCGAATTCCTGCAGCGGTATCTGAAGCTGACGCACTGCGACCTCTTCTTTTCCGACGCGGTCATCTTGGTGGAAGGCAACGTCGAACGCCTGCTCTTGCCGGCCATGATCGAGTCGGCGGCCAAGCGCCTGCGTTCTTCTGCCCTGACCATTCTTGAAGTTGGTGGCGCGTTCGCGCATCGGTTCCAGGAACTGATCGCCTTCGTTGGACTCACGACGCTGGTCATCACGGATCTAGACAGCGTGACGGTCAAGACGGACGCCGCCGCGCAAGGCGCAGGAGCTGGCGGCGCCGTCGACGGAGATAACGAGGACGACGACCTGAAGCCCTTCGAGCTCGAAGACGACGACGAAGCAGAACCGGGCGGCAAGAAGAAGTCCAAGAAGCGTGGCAGCACCTGCCATGCGCACGTGGAAGGTGCCGTCACGTCCAACCAAACCCTCATCAGCTGGATCCCGAAGAAGCGGTCAGTGGCCGAACTCTGGGAAGTCACGGCGGAGCAAAAGACGCTGTTGCTGGCCGAGGGTTCCAGCGCTGAGGTTCGAGTGGCTTATCAGACCAAGGTTTCTGTGACGGTGGGTGCGGCGACCTCGCAGCTCTGCGGCCGCACTCTCGAGGAGGCCTTTGGTCTTGAGAACGCCGACTGGTGCCAGGCTGAGGCCAACCGGGCGGTCGGTCTCAAGCTCAGGCGCGCGCCCAGCAGCCCCGAGGAGCTGGCTGAGAAGTTGCACGACAGGGTGGTCGGCAAGAACTTCGACAAGACCCGCTTTGCGCTGGAGGTCCTCGCAAGTGGGCCGCTCAATGGCTGGAAGGTTCCCGCGTACATCTCCGAGGGGTTGGCCTGGCTCGAAGCCAAAGTGGCCCACGAGCTTGAGGCGGACGCGGCCATCGCCACGGAGGTCGCGACGATTGAGCCGACTGCAGCCGGTGTTGTCGCTGTCATTGCTGGCGAGGGGCAGACGACATGAGCAGGCGAGTCGGGCCTGTCCTGAATTTTGTGTGCGAGGCATAACATGACCCGAACCCGGAGCATTTATGCCAATCGACAAACCTCTGAGCAAGACCAAGCTGAGGAACGCCGCGATTGCGGCCAAGTCTGCCGCGTTGCCCAAGATCCCCGATGAGTTGATCGACCAGATCGTGAAGGGCCAGCCGATGACTGGCGAGGAAGTGAATGCCGCTTCGATGGCGTTCAAGAAGGCCCTGATCGAGAGAGCGTTGGGCGCGGAGCTGGGATTCCACCTGGGCTATCCAAGCGGAGCCGACAAGCCCGAGACGACGAAGAATCTGCGCAACGGCAAGACCGGCAAGACGGTGTTGACCGAGGATGGGCCGCTTCGCATCGACGTTCCTCGCGACCGGGATTCGAGCTTCGAGCCGCTGCTGATTCCCAAGCACGAGCGCCGCTTCACCGGCTTCGACGACAAGATCATCGCCATGTACGCGCGCGGGATGACCGTACGGGAGATGCAGGCCTTCTTGGCCGAGCAGTACGGCGTGGACGTCAGCCCTGAGTTGATCAGCAGCGTGACCGACGCCGTGATGGCGGAGGTGGGCGCCTGGCAGGCGCGGCCGCTGGAGCCGATGTACCCGGTAGTGTTCTTCGACGCGCTGCGCGTGAAGATCCGCGAGGACGCGGTGGTGCGCAACAAGGCCGTCTACTTGGCGCTGGGTGTCCTGCCAGACGGCACGCGCGACATCCTGGGGCTGTGGATCGAAGGCACTGAAGGTGCCAAGTTCTGGATGAAGGTCTTCAACGACCTGAAGACGCGCGGTGTCAACGACATCCTCATCGCGGTCACGGACGGGCTCAAGGGCATGCCGGAGGCGCTCAGCGCGGTGTATCCGGCCACGACGCTGCAGACCTGCATCGTGCACCTGATTCGCAGCAGCCTGGACTACGCCAACTGGAAGGATCGCAAGCCGCTGGCCGCGGCCATCAAGCTGGTCTACACGGCGCCAAGCGCCGAGGCCGCTGCGGCAGAGTTGGACGCCTTCGAGGCAAGCGCCTGGGGCCAGAAATTTCCCACCGTGGTCGCTGCCTGGCGCAGGGCCTGGGACCGCGTGATCCCGTTCTTCGCCTTCCCGCCGGAGGTGCGGCGGGTGATTTACACGACCAACGCCATCGAGAGCATCAACGCGCAGCTGCGCAAGATCATCAAGTCGCGTGGCCATTTCCCTAGTGACGACGCGGCGAGCAAGCTACTCTGGCTGGCCTTGCGCAACATCACGGCCGACTGGGGGCGCGCCGCCAAGAACTGGCGAGAGGCAATGAACCAGTTCGCCATCCTCTACGCAGACCGGTTCACAAGGGCCGGCTCGTAGCCTCGTAAAAGCGCCTCAAACACAGAATTTCTGACACTCCCGGCGAGTCGATAGCCCGGACACCGACGCCGACCGCGAGATCCACGCGTGCATTGCCGCGACGCCGCCGCAGCCCTTCGTGGTTCGTGCCGGCGCTGGTTCCGGCAAGACCACCTCCCTCATCAAGGCGCTGGACTGGGTGATGTCGGAGCACGGCGCCAGCATGCGGGCGAAGAAACAGAAGGTCGCGTGCATCACGTATACCGACCTCGCCGCCAACGAAATCCTGGCGGACGTCAACGACGACCCGCTGGTCCATGTCTCGACCATCCATAGCTTCTACTGGTCCATTGCCAAGACATTTCAGGCCGACATCAAGGTTTGGCTGCAGAACGACATCAGCAGGCGGCTCTCCGAGCTGGAAGAAGAGTTCGAGAACTACGGCTCGCGTGTTCGGCAGACCACGCGCGACAGGAACAAGGCCGACCAGGAGCGCTATACCCGAAGCCTGGAGGCTGTGGCTAACGTCAGGACTTTCAACTACGGCGTGGGCAGTGACTACGCGAAGGGCATCCTCGGTCACGAGGACATCCTTCAGCTCGCCGACTTCCTGTTGCAAAACCGCCCGCTGTTCCGACGGGTCGTGGCGCTGAACTACCCATTCGTGTTCATCGACGAGAGTCAGGACACGTTCCCGGGCGTGGTGAAGTCCTTCAAGGAAGTGGAGGCTCAGATGCGGGGCAAGTTCTGCCTCGGGTTTTTTGGCGACCCTATGCAGTCGATCTTCATGAGAGGCGCAGGGGACATCCCGCTCGAAGACCATTGGCGAGCCATCACGAAACCGGAGAACTTTCGCTGCGCCAAGCAGATCCTTGACGTCGCTAACGCCGTGCGCGCGCAGGGCGACGGCATGGAGCAAGTCCGCGGGCTGCACGAGAGGGTCGATGGGAACCTCAAGCCGGTGGAAGGCTCAGCCCGGATGTTCGTCCTGCCGAACACGCTGAACCGAACGGAGGCCCTGGCAAGAGTCCGGGCGTGGAACACGGCGACGAACAACGACGAGGGTTGGACGACCCCAGACAACGCGGTCAAGATTCTTGTCATCGTGCACCGCATGGCCGCCAACCGGCTCGGATTCGGCGGCATCTACTCGGCGCTGAACGACAAGACGTCGGAGGCCATGAAGCAGGGGATGCAGGACGGCACCGGTTGGCCCGTTCGACCCTTCCTCAGTTTCGCGCTACCGATCGTTGTAGCCGTGAAGGCCGGCAACGAGTTCGCAGCAATGAACCTGCTCCGAGAGTTCAGCCCGCGCCTGGCGCCTGACGCACTGGTCGGCCGCCGTGCCGCAGATGTGCTGCGAGAACTGCACGCCGCCGTTTTGAGACTTGTCGCCATGCTGGATGAGGCAGACGCCACCGTTGGCGATATTGCTCTCCATCTCCGCGACGCCGGCCTATTCGGGTTCGACGAGCGCTATGAGCGTGTACTTGGGTTCGTCGGAGGCATTGGCGATGTTGCTCAAGAGGCCGAGACCGCCGGTGCAGCGCCTACCGAAGGGCGATCATCGGATGGGGCAATGCTCAAGTTCTTCGGGTGCGCTGCACAGGAGCTTCGGCCCTATGAGCGCTATGTCTCAGAAGGCTCCCCCTATGCCACGCAGCACGGCGTGAAGGGCGCCCAGTTCGACCGCGTCATCGTCGTGATGGACGAGGAGGAGAGCGACTACCGAACCTACAACTACGAGCGGGTCTTCGCCAGCGCTGATGCCCGTGCTGCAGATCGTGCACGAGCCCAGGACGGTGACGAAAACACCTGGAGCCGAACGCTGCGATTGCTGTACGTCTGCTGCACTCGCGCCCGGCGAGGGTTGGTGCTGACGTTCTTTGTTGCCGACCCGGCGACCATCGTAGAAAACGTCGTGGCGAGTGGGATCCTGCCACGAAGCGCAGTCTTCAAGCAGGAGGCGCTGACTACGCTGCCGCCAGCTAACGAATAAGGGTGATCGTTGCTACAGCGGCGGTGGGGCACGCTAGATGCTTTGTGCGCTTAATGAATTCGATAGGGGTTGCTAGCTCACGCCATGAGCTATTGACAACGTCCTAATTGAGCGCCGATGCGTGTCAGCTTGACGTCCATCGGCACCGTTCGCTTCTCGTCGACTTCGCCGCGACCGCCTGGGGAGGAGGTTCCATGAAGGAAGAACACACAAAGCTGTTCAGCCACGTGACGGCTGACAAGGCTCGCCTCTATCGAAGCATTTTGGGTGTCTTCGCCTCGGCACGACGTCAGTTCAGGCTTTCTCTGAGGCCGGACGAGATCTTGCTGGAGGGCGCTTGGGGTGATGCTCGACCCATGCCTGAGGAGCTTGCGCTAGCGCTGCAGCAGCTGACGGACTGGGGCAATTTGGAGTCCCAGCCGGATACGACGCGGGTCTCGAACTTGGCCGACTTCTACCGAGCGCGCTTCCTTTATCGACTCTCGTTGGGCGGTGAAGCCGTTGAATCGTCGCTTGAGGTGTTCTCAGAGGCTATGAAGCACCGCGCCGAACTTCAGTCGGTAGCGCTCGAAGATATCGCGACGCGGCTAAAGGCACTTCATCTCCTCGTCACCGAGGGCCAGCCCGATGTCATCAGGGTCCATGAGGGGCTGCGGGACCTGGTGCACCGGTTCGAGGGATTGGCTGAGAACGCGCAGGCGTTCATGTCGGGAGTTGCTCGCGGAGTCGATCTGCAGCGCGCGGAGGCCACGACCGTGGCACGCTACAAGAAGCAGCTCATCGATTACATCAACCGCTTCCTGGGTGATCTCGTGCGGCGCTCGGAGAGCATCGGCCAGTTGATTGTTGCGCTTGAACCATTCATGCGATCGCTTCTCTGGGAGGTAGCGCAGCGCGAGGCGACGGATGCGGCACCCGGCAATGAAGCTGATGCCCTAGATGCGACGACTCGGCATTGGCAGACTTGGACCGAGCGTTGGAAGGGACTTCGCGGCTGGTTTCTGAGCACCGGCTATGAGCCCTCCCAATCAGATCACTTGCGAGCGCGGGCAAGGACGGCCATTCCGCAACTGCTCAGCGCGATCGGCGCCGTCAACGACCGGCGCAGTGGGCGTAGCGACAGATCTGCGGACTTCCGCGCCCTGGCCTATTGGTTCGCCGCCTGCGAGAACGACTCCCAGACGCACCGGATGGCGCGCGCGGCTTTTGGGCTTAACCCTGCACGGCACTTCTCGCTGGTTCCGGCCAGCGACGAAAGCGTTTCTCCGAACACGTCTTGGGCTAACGGGCCATCGCTTGCAATTCATCCGCGATTGCGTGAATACGGCGAGGCCAGTCCTCGCGGTGTACTGCCGCGTGAGAGAGACCGGTCTGAGGAACGCAGAGCCCTCGCCAATCAATTTCGGCAGGAAGCCATGCAGGTCGAAGCTGCTCGGGCGCGTCTGGCAACCGGTCGGGCCGGCAAGCTGTCCGAACTAGGAGTCCTCAACCGCGAAGAGTTCGCGCTCTTTCTTAGCCTGCTGGCGGAGGCACTGTCCGAACAGCGCCGGCCTGACATGGCCGTGGAGCGCCTGACGGGCGATGGACTGCTCAAGATCAAGCTGGAACCCCTTGGTGCCGACACGCGGGCCGTCATCGAAACTGAAAACGGTTGGTTCAGCGGTCAAGACCACTTGCTCACGATCTCCGATGCATGAACAAGATGAAGAAGTCTCTGGATAGCCGCAGTATCGGGCGCTTGCAGCAGCACCGGCAGCAAGACGAATTCCGCGCCGCAATTCGCGCGACATTGATGACCCCCTTGATGTCGTCAATGCATCCTGACTTCGCGCTGGTGCGCCGGCATGCCGATGCACTCGGCGATTGGTATATGCGAGAGGCCGGCTGGCCGCTGCTCAGCTACCGCGAAGGCGTGCGGCTGCAGAAGCGGCCGGGCGATACGACTGACGACACGCGTGGGCTATCGGGTTTCGATCGACGTCGCTACGTTCTGTTCAGCCTCGCCTGCTACGTCCTCGATAGAGCGGATGTTCAAGTCACGCTCCGTACGCTCGGCGAGCAGCTGCTGGTCGCTGCGGCTGACCCACTGTTGGAAAACAGATCCTTCACGTTCGATCTCAAGTCGCACCATGAGCGCAAGGAGCTGGTGGCCGTCTGTAAGACGCTGCTGGAGTTCGGGGTGCTCTCGAGAGTGGCCGGCGACGAGGAGGCCTTCGTCCAGGTTTCCAGTGGTGAGGGTGATGCGCTCTACGACGTCAACCGTCGGCTGCTGGCCAATGTGCTTGCGTGCGCCCGCGGCCCGTCAACCTGGCCAGAGGATGAGCAGCCTGTGACGTTCGATGACCGGATGGCTGCCTTGTGCGCCGAGTACGCACCAGACAGCGAGGACGGTCGTACGGCTGTTCTGCGGTTTGCGCTGGCACGTCGGTTACTCGACGATCCGGTCGTCTACTTGGACGAGTTGGACGATGCGAGCCTCGCATACTTCGCCAATCAACGGGGGGCAATGGCGCGGCGTATCTGCGACGCGACGGGTCTTTCCCCGGAGCAGCGACTCGAAGGGACGGCGCTCGTCGACGTTGAGGGTCAGCTGACCGACGTCTCTATGCCAGACGAGGGCACCGATGCACACGTGACGCTGCTCGTAGCTGAGTACCTGTGCTCGCTCTTGAAGGCCTCAGAAGTGAACGGCCCTGTGGAAGCGCCCACAGCGACCATTGACCAAGTCGAGAGCTTCATTGCCGGTGTGCGTGAGAGGTTCGGGAAGCTCTGGCGTGTGGCCGCCCGACAGGCAGGCTCTGAAGGTTACCTGGCCAAAGAGGCGCTGGACCGGCTCGAACGGCTGCATCTGGTGCGGATCGACGGTGGTTCAGTCATTCCGATGCCGGCGATGTTTCGGTTTTCTCTCAAGGATGTCGTAGTGCAGGGGGCAATCTCAAAGTCTGGCTTCGCATCCCCTAGGGACGGTCTGCAAAACCCACCCTTCGCGCAGTCTGAGCCCAAGTGTTTGGCCCGGGCTCATGAGCTGCTCGAGCGCGGTTGGTCGTGTGGAGTTTCAGGTGGGTTTTGATGCGACTTGGACCGCCGCGGCGCCCGTCTGGCGCGTTGCAGACGCACTCATCCCTGCGCTTCCAACAACCTCCGGCGCACCATCCACAGATTGCCCAGCGCGCACAGCATCGTCAGTCGCACAGTGTTCTTGGCCACGCCCCGATAGCGCACCTTGGCATAGCCAAACTGCTGCTTGATCAGCCGGAATGGATGCTCGACCTTGGCTCGCACACTGGCCTTGAGCTGCTCGACCCGTTCCAGCAATTGGTCCGCCGGGTTTGCGCCATTGAGCGCGCGGCGTTTCCCGGGACGCATGGCGACGTGCCAACGAACCTTGCTGTCCTTGAGCTCCTCGCGCTTGGACACGCCCTGATAGCCGGCGTCGGCGAATACGTCCGTCTCCTGCCCGTGCAACAGCCCCGCCGCTTGCGTCACGTCGTTGACGTTGGCCGCCGTGCCGATGATCGTGTGCACCAGGCCGGAATCGGCGTCCACGCCGATGTGTGCCTTCATGCCGAAGTGCCATTCGTTGCCCTTCTTGACCTGATGCATCTCCGGATCTCGCTCGCCATCGTTGTTCTTGGTCGAGCTCGGCGCGGCAATGATGGTGGCATCCACCACCGTGCCGGTCTTGAGCATCAAGCCTTGCTGAGCCAGGCCGGCGTTGATGAAGGCCAACACCTGCGGCGCCAAGTTCTGCTTCTCCAGCAGGTGCCGGAAGCGCAGGATCGTCGTCTCGTCGGGCATGCGCGCGGCACCATCCAGACCGGCAAAGCGCCGATACAGCGGACGCTCATGAAGCTCTTCCTCCATGGCCGGATCGCTGAGGTTCCACCACAGCTGCAGGCAATGGATGCGCAGCATCGTCTCGATGGGGAACGGCGGACGCCCTCCCAGGGCTTGATGCGCGCCTCGCGCGTACGGCTGGATCAGCGCCACCAGCTCGGCCCACGGCACGACGCTGTTCATCTCGTCCAGGAAGATCTCCTTGCGGGTCTTCTTGGGCAGCGGGTCAAAACCAAGCGAGCTTTGATTCATGCCCACATCGTCGACGACCGACGATCAAATCGCCAGTCGGGGCGACCAGAGGTTTTGCAGACCTTCCCTAGTCTTCTGTCTGGTGAGTTTGACCATGATTGATGTTCAAGAGGCGCGGGCCGTCGATCTGCCCATGCCAACGACGCGGAGGTGGAAGCCGCTTCGGCTGGGTCTGATCGCGCTGTTCCACTACGACAGTGAAGAGTTCTGGTTCAACGATGGGCATTTGCTTCTGAGAGGCAACAACGGCACGGGCAAGTCCAAGGTTCTCTCTCTGACGATGCCTTTCCTGCTGGATGCGAACTTGAAATCGTCACGCATCGAACCGGACGGCGACGGTGGCAAGAAGATGTCGTGGAACCTCTTGATGGGCAATGCCTATGACCGGCGCATCGGCTACGCCTGGATCGAGTTCGGCTGCCTCACGGCAACTGGCGAGCCTGAGTTCGTAACGCTGGGCGCTGGGATGCTGGCGACTGCGGCCAAACCTCAGCCGGATGCCTGGTATTTCATGCTGGACGGGGGCTCCAACTCGCCGCGCATGAACCGCGATCTTTGGCTGTTGTCGACGGAGCGGCAGGTGCTCAACAAAGAGCGCCTGAAAGGAGCCATCCAAGGCCACGGGCAGATCTATCCAACGGCCACTGCCTATCGCCGGGCCGTCGATGAACGCCTGTTCGGGCTTGGCACGGCTCGCTATGACGCGCTCATCGACACGTTGATCCAGTTGCGTCAGCCCCAGCTGTCGAAGAAGCCCGATGAGGCCGCGTTGTCTGGGGCGCTGACTCAGGCACTCCCGCCGATCGCTGACAACATGCTGGTGGATGTCGCCGATGCCCTCGGAAAGCTCGAGGACGAGCGTCAAACGCTAGAGCAGTACAACGCGCTGTCGGTGGCGGTGCGGCATTTCGAGCAACGCTACCGGGCCTATGCAGCAACGCGGACTCGACGCGAGGCAAGGCTGCTGCGAAAGGCTAATACGGACTTTGACAACGCAAGCAAGGCCCGCAACGATGCCGAGGAGAAGGCCGTCGAAGCAGCGGAAGAGGAGCGGATCGCCATCGCGGACGAGGCGCAGGCCGATCTCGCCCTCGTAGATGCCCGCAAGTCGTGGGAAGTGCTGAAGGAAGACCCTGCCAACGCGGATGCCACGCGCCTTGACCGCGCTCAAGCACAGGTCACGCGCAGCAGGAGTGAACTCGCAGAAGCCGCGAGGGCCGTGGAGCAAGCCAGGAAGAATGCGGACGCCGCCTCATCGCGGTTTCAGGAGTACTCAAACCGCGTGGACGTGCATGTCAAGAGCGCTGACTTGGCTTCCGGGGAGAGTCTGACGGCGGCCAGTTCAGCGAAGCTCCGGGATGACGTGCTCGAAAACGTGCTTCTCGTGACGGGCGGCGCCCACTTGCACACGCTCGAGCCTAGCGCCTACGAGCGGGAGCGAGCCGCGTTGCACGGTGTTGCCACGGAGCGCCGCAAGGGATTGAGCGTGGTTCGCACACTGATGGCTGCAGTGGACCGTCAGCGCGCCAACTTCGATGGTCGCCAGCGACGACGCGACGAAGCGCTTGATGACCTCCAGGCAGCCCGTGAGGAGCGCGCTGAGACCGAGGAGAAGTTTGACCAAGAAGGGCGCTCACACGTCGAGTCTTGGAGCGAACATCTTGGCAAGCTGCGTGAGCTTCGCGTCGACCAGGACGACACGTTGACGGCAATCGGCGAGTGGGTACTTAACGTGCCGCCGGAACATCCAGGCCGGCAAGCCCTGGACGCAGCCCATGCCTCGGCCGTGGTCACTTTGTCCGACGACGAGGCGGCGATCAAATCGGAGCGCCAATCCGCCCAGCGTCAGCTCCAAACCTTGCAGACCGAACGCAAAGCGCTGCTGCTCGGAACTGACCCCGAGCCACCGGCGCCGACGGCCAGAGATCCACAGGCGCGTGCTCAGCGGGACGGATCACCGTTCTGGAAACTGGTCGACTTTGCAGAGAGGCTACCCGTTGAGAAGCGGGCACCGCTGGAAGCGGCGCTAGAGGCTTCGGGAATCCTGGATGCCTGGGTATCTCCGAACGGGGAACTGGTAGCGGCAGATGGCGAGATGGCGGTGCTTGACACGACGTTGGTGGCTCGAGCTCCCAAAGTGAGCTCACTGGCGCATTGGCTGGTGCCTGTTTCCGTCGAGGGTCAAACCACTTCGGCCGACGTTGTGCAACGCTTGCTCCAAGGCATCGCCTGCGATGAGGCTGACTCCGGAGACGAAGCGTGGATCGGTCTTAACGGGCGCTATCGAATTGGCCCGGTTTCCGGGGCTTGGCACAAGTCGGAGGCCTCCTATATCGGCGCCACGTCCAGAGCGCTGGCGCGGGCACGCCGGATCGCGGAGATCGACGCTTTGCTGGACGAGCTTGACCAGACGGTAGCCTCATTGGAGGCCAGCATCGAGGCGATCACCGCTCGCAAGGATGCCGCGCGCTCTGAGTTGCAGTCCGCGCCCTCCGAGTCGCTGGTGCGGTCTTGGCATCACAAGTGCGTTGCGGTGATTGAAAGCGAGAGACGTTCCGCCGTCCGGCTCGACCAAACCGAGCGCGAACTCGCCGAAGTCAAGGAACACCTTGATGCGGCCATCAACAAGCTGGAATTGGATGCTGCTGACTTGTGCTTGCCGACTAAGGCGGAAGCCCTGGCGGCCATCGAGGAAGCATTGCTGACCTACGAAGCTAGGCTGACAAAGTTCCTTGACGCCGCCCAAGCGCTGAGGACGCTTCGACCGGAGCTTGCGCTGCAAGAGCAGCGACGCGACGAGGCCCAGGCAGCGCTCGAAGAGGCGTCTGGAAAGGAGTTCCAGCGGCAAGAAGAATTGACCATGGCTGACGCGGAGCTTCGAACGCTGGAGTCGACCGTTGGATTGAAAGTTAAGGAGTTGATGGCTGAACTCGAACGCCTGAGGCTGCTGGTCGGGCGGTGTGAGGAAACGCAAGACGGCGCACGTGATGCCAATAAGCGAGCTGGCGAGAGGAGAGCCATCGCAGCCCAGCACTTCGAAAACAAGCAGGCGGAACTGAACGCGCAGACGACAACACGTGCGACTGTGGTGTCCCAGCTGCAGCAGTTTGCGGTCAGCGGCATCTTGGCTGCCGGAGCGCCCGAGATTGCGGTACCGGAATCTGTCGCCCCCTGGACTGTCGAGCCGGCGCTGACTCTGGCGCGGCGACTCGAGCAGGCGCTCGCGCACGTCAACGATAGCGACGATGCCTGGCACAAGGTACAGAAGCACATCAACGATGACCTGAGCGCCCTGCAGACCGCGCTGTCTGGCTTGGGTTACCAATGCACGGGCGAGCAGACCGACTTCGGCCTGGTCGTTCGCGTGGTCTATCAAAACAAGTCCGAGCAGCCCGGCCGCCTGGTCAAGTTGCTCGAACGCGAGATCGCTGACCGCAGCGAGCTGCTAACCAACAAAGAAAAGGAAATCCTAGAAGACCATCTTCAGGCGGAGATCGCTGCCGAGGTGCAGCGCTTGCTCAAGATGGCGGACGACCACGTAAGCGCAATCAACGAGGAACTGAAGAAGCGACCGACATCGACTGGCGTGAAGTTCAGATTGCTCTGGGAGCCGTTGTCTGAGGCGGAAGGCGCCCCCTTGGGGCTGACCGAAGCCCGCAAGCGTCTCTTGAACAAATCCTCTGACCTGTGGTCGACGGAGGACCGAGAGGTCGTCGGTCGAATGCTGCAGGAGCGCATCAAGGCGGAACGAGAGCTGGCTGAGTCAGGTGCTCAGGCGAGCACCTCGCTCAGCGACCAGCTGGCTCGCGCCCTTGACTACCGCAAGTGGCATCGCTTCAAGGTCGAGCGTTGGCAGGCCAATCAGTGGAAGAAGTTGTCCGGACCGGCTTCAAGCGGCGAGCGCGCTCTGGGTCTGACGGTGCCACTCTTTGCCGCCGTCGCGAGCTTCTACGGCCGCGCGGAGGGCGCGACGGCTCCCAGGCTCATGCTGCTAGATGAGGCATTTGCCGGCATTGACGACGCCGCTCGGGCGCACTGCATGGCCCTGATCCGCGAGTTCGATCTGGACTTCATCATCACCAGCGAGCGCGAATGGGCCTGCTATGCAGAATTGCCCGGCGTATCCATCTGCCAGCTCCAGCGCAGGGACGATGTAGACGCTGTCTTCGTCTCGCGCTGGACCTGGGACGGGAAGGCCAAGAAACAGCAGCCCGACCCTGACAACCGTTTCCCAGCGCGTCCATGACCGCCGACTCTCGCCTCCATCGTTTGCTTGGTTCGCCAGATCTGGCTCTACTGCGTCAGCGACTGAGGCGCCGTCTCGAGGACGAGGGCAACTTGCCAAGGCAGGTGCGTTTGCTCAATCTGGTACCACACGAGCGAACGGCGCTGGCAGCGCTGACAGGCGCGGCCACGCGTGCTACGAACTCTTTCACGCTCGATGTGTCCACGGTGGACGCGATGCTCGTGGAAGCGGGCTTGGCGAGCTCGTTGCGAGACGCGCTAGAGAAGCTGGACGGGCAGATAGTCAATCGCGCAGCGCTCGCAGACGAGCAGCGCGCTGGCTGGGCTGCGGTCTTCGAGGGCGTTAGCAACCATTCCCTGTCGTCATGGCTGGCGAGCGCGCTGAACCGGGGGCTTGTGAAGCGTTATTCGGGGACGCGAACCCAGGTCGCCGCTCAACTTCTGAGCCGCGTCGAGCTGGTTCTCAAATTCCTTCCGGCCAACGGGATGACACGCTCGCAATTAGCTGCGGCGGTCTTGGGTGACGCTCACGCGCTGGACCCCGGGCGGCCTGAGTCCTCGATTGTCCTAGCCGTTCTCCGCCACGCACGGCGCGCCAGCGACGAGGAACAGGACATCGAAGAAGATCGTCGCGAGACATGGGCGACAGCGGGTGTAGTGGTCAATGAACTGGCACGGCCGGCACTGTTTCTGAACTTGCCGGTGGTTCCAAGCGATCAAAGTGCTGGGCGGCACCAGCTCGGACCGCTCGGCGAACCCGATTTCATTTCACTTCGCTGGCTGTTGAGGTCGACCCCAGCGTGGAACGTGGCAGAGCGAGACGTCTTCGTCTGCGAGAACCCCAACATCGTGGCGATCGCAGCCGATCAGCTGAGACACGATTGCGCGCCGTTGGTTTGCACGGACGGAATGCCTGGTGCAGCCCAGCGCACGCTGCTGTCCCAGTTGGCCGCAGCGGGTGCACGCCTTTGGTACCACGGAGACTTTGATTGGCCCGGTATCGGGATAGCCAACCTAGTTATCCGTGAACACTCGGCGCGGCCATGGCGGATGAGTGCGGACGACTATGTGAGCGCCACCGCGACAGTGACGACGCCGGTGTCTTTGGCCGGCGCCATGGTCGCAGCAAGCTGGGATGATGAGCTGTCGGCGCAGATGATGGCGCTCGATGTGAGGGTAGCCGAGGAAGCAGTTGTTGATCGCATGCTCATTGATCTTGGGGGCGGAGCGCTGCCTGCGTCGCCATAGTTGCAGCGTCTCTTGGCCTGGGCGGGTTGCAAAAATATGGCTCAGTCCCTGAATGCAAGCGGCCAACTTTTGCTCTACCTGGCCGTCAGACTGCAGCGGGCTCGTTCGAAACATTGACATTGGCCTCCGCCGCCATGCGAATCGAACGGCATCCAAAGTTCAACACTTTGCAGCTCCATATTTCCTAGAAGTCGACTTCGCTTTCATAGGCGACGGAGTTCGAAACTTTGTTATCAGCTCCCTGGAGGTTCTGCTGGGATGCGGACTGAAGGATGCCATGACCCCTCCAAGCAGGACGCGGGCGCCGACGAGGGGTCGATGACATCCTGGCGGTAAAGGAGTCACGTCCGCAGCCGCGCCACCGCCCAGCCCAACGCCGGCCACGCCACCCGGCGGACGAGGAACGAGCTCAGCGCCAGCACCGAGCCAACGAGGATCGGCAGGATCGGGCCGAAGGTCCACGCCATGCCGAGCACGAAGCCGAGCAGGTACTCCGCGCGATACGTGGGCAACGCGACGCCGCTGAGCAGGATCGCGAGAAGCACGACCGCGGCGTGATCGGGCGTTCCGAGGCTGAAGGCCAGCGACAGTCCGATGCCCGCGCAGGCGGCGCCCAGCGCGGCGATCAGGATGGCGCGTGTCGCCGGGCCGGAGGTCGCTCGGCGCAGGAAACGGCCGGAGAGGATCCACGCCAACGCCGGCAGGGCCACGATGCCCCAGCCGTTGGACACGGACGGCAGGTCGGGATTGGCGAGCAGGTGATGGCTGACGATGCCGCCGTGCGTCCACTGCCACGCGAGATGCGCGAGCTCGAGCACCGCGACCAGGATCGTGATCAGCGCGCGGGTGCGGCGCGTGCCCGTGGCGGTGGTGAGGGACATCGCTCGCTCCTTGCATGGAAGAAGCGGCGATGGTCGGTGAGGGGGCCAGGCATTGCGCGGCGAAAGCGACGAGACGTCGAATGCGTCGGATGGGGCGCAATGCGGGCCAACGGAACGTCGCGCCACAGGTCCACGGACCTCCGGCAGCGGCGATCAGCCTGGCCGCGTCGCGCGTTCACCGCCCGGCGCGGAATCCCCGAACTGCCAGCCGCGCAAGGACTGCAACGACCACGAGCGCAACGCCATCGAGGACGAACAGCTCCACGCCCGGACCTGCCCGCTTGGCCAAGTCGGTCGACTGACCGAAGTGGCTCGCGCCGATGCCATAGGCTTCGACGAAGGCCATGGCGGTGATCCACGACGCCGTCGCGGCAATCGCGATGGCGGCTACGGTGGCCACGTTGGCCTTCAGGTAACTCGTCTTCTTCCGGGTGGTGGCCGGCGCATAGTCGGCGCTCGTCGCCACGTCGAGATCTGCCTGCATGTCATTCCTCCGTCTGTCCGAGGAGGCGTTGTATGAGGAGAGCCCGATCGAATGGCCCGGCGTGTCGTGAACTGCGGAATGGGGCGTTGAATGGGGCCGGGTCGAGGCCAGACGGAGTGCCCAAAAGAAACAGCCTGGTGCACCCCCCCCAGCTCGAAGACGCCATGAGCGTCTCTCCGCCGCGGGTTGCGCACCAGGCCGTCGCCTGGGCGGGGGAGTCTCCTCCCCGTCCGACCCTTAGAGCGAGTTGAGGAACGCCAGCAGCGCCTCCCGGTCCGCCGTGCTCAGCTTGACGAAGCGCTGACGGCTGGCGTCGCCTTCGCCGCCGTGCCACAGCACCGCCTCGGTCAGCGTGCGGGCGCGGCCGTCGTGCAGATAACCGACCTTCACGCCGGTGCCCGCCACGCGCTCGGTGTACCCGATGCCCCACAGGGCCGACGTGCGCCACTGGCTGCCGCTCGCCTGCGATTCGGCGAAGTTGTCGGCCAGCTCGCTGCCCATGTCATGCAGCAGCAGATCGGTGTAGGGCTTGATGATCTGGTTGCGCATCTCGGCCAGCTCGGTGCCCGCGCCCGTCTTCATCTCGGCGATGTGGCAGGCCGTGCAACGGATGGTGGAGAACACCTTCGAGCCCGCCGCGACCTTCACCGGATCCACGTCCAGATAGGACAGCGGCGTCACGCCCTTCGGGAAGCCGCTGACCACGCTGCGCTGCGCCGGCACGCCCAGCTGGGCCACGTAGCGCGAGAGCAGCTGCAGCTCGGCCTCGGACACGCCCTTCTCCACCTTCTTGTTGTTGCACTGGGCCGGGCCGGCCAGGCAGTCGCGGTTCGGGTAGACCGGGGACGTGACCGACATGTCCAGCAGCAGCGCATTGGCCGTCTGGTGACGCAGGCTCACCTTGGCCGCCTTCCAGCCGTAGCGACCCACGCGCACGGCGCCGGTCTCCGGGTCGTAGACCAGGTTGGCCTGGCCCTTCACACCGTCCTCGTCCGGCGTGCTGCGCACCCGCGACAGGATGTCCGCGTCGGTGATCGCCTCCAGCAGACCCATGCCGATCACGGGCTGCGCGCTGCGCAGCGAGTACACCGTCGGCGTCGGGCCGTCGAAGCTGACCTTGGGCTTGCTCAAGGTCACGACGGTGCCGTCGGCCAGCGTGACGTTCTTCGTGTCGAAGCCGGCGACGCGCACGCCGTTGCCCCAGTCCTGCGCCGCGCCGGTGGTGAGCGAGCGGGCGTTCATCTGCACGGCCTCGCCGTAGACCGGGTGGGGCAGCTGCTTGCCGTTGCCGTCCAGCGCGGCCACGCGCACGGCCATGGTGTCCAGGCGCTGGTTGAGCACCTGCGGCGCCAGGCTGCGGCCGTTGTTGATGTGGCAGCCGAAGCAGTTGGTCTGGTTGAAGCGCGGACCCTGCAGCTTCACCGCGTCGGTGTTGCGATCGTTGCCCTGCTCGTTGTGATCGCCGGTCCACATGTTGGTGTGGAACCAGCGCCGGCCCTCGACGAAGGTCTGCATGTTCTTCATGCCGATCTGCGTATTCGGCTGCTGGAACATGAAGGTCGAGTTGTCCGCGTAGTCGTAGGAGATCGACCCGGTGCCGCCCGACAGCGTCTCGACCGGCAGCGGCGCGTTGTTCAGCCGCGGCTGGATGCCGTACTGCGGACGCAGGCCGCTGCCCACCACATAGGTCACCTCGTTGGTGTAGTAGCGGAAGTTGCCGTTGTCCTGGATCGCGTCCATCGCCGCGCGGCTGGAGAAGAACGAGCCGGTGAACTCGATCGCGTCGCCCACCTTGAGGTTGCGCGACGGGATGTTGACGCCGTTGGGCACCATCACGCCGTTGGCATTGGGCGCCAGGTCCGAGTGGCCGGGCACGTTGTCCAGCACCACGGAGCAGCCGTCGTTCGCGCCGACGATGCCGCCGTAGCCCGTGGTGGGCCGGGCCAGTGCGCCCTCGGGCGGCTTGGGCACCACCGGGCAGGAGGTCTTGTCGACGAATCCGTCCGTGTAGGTGGTGTTGTCCAGCAGCCGGCCCGGCGACATCCAGCCGTAGCCGGTGACGTTCGGATCATCGATGCGGCGGAAGAAGGAATGACCGCCGCCGCGCTGCGCCTGCTGGTAGTACTGGTTGACGATGATGCTCGGCTTGGTGACGCCGGCCACGCGGCTGTTGTCGATGAACTCGACGCCCCAGGTGCGGTTCTTGAAGTAGTTGGCGATGAAGTTGAGGTACGCGCCCGGGCCCTTGTCCCGCGGCTTGCCGTTGGCGTCCACGGTGTCGTTGGGGCCGAAGCCGATCTCGTTCCAGTCCTCGCCGCGCTCGCGTCCGTGGCGCGAGCGGCCCACGAAGCCGAAGCGGGTCACCAGCGTGCCGTCGGCCAGCGTGAACTGCACCTGCTCCAGCGTGGGCGGCGTTGCCGGCGTGACGACGGTGCTGTTCGCGGGCGGCGTGGGCACGGCCGAGGCGGTGAGCATCGGCAGCGTGTTGTCGCTGCCGGGCGAGCTGAAGCTGACCTCGAGCAGCGAGTAGCCGTACTGCGTGCCGCGGGCCACGCCCTGCAGGCGCACGTAGCGCGCGTTGGCGTTCAGGTTGAAGAACTCCTCGGTCCCACCCTTGCCGCCGGCCACGTAGCGCAGCTGGTACCAGGTCTGGCCGTCATCGGAGACCTGGATCGCGTACTCCTTGCCATACGCGTTCTGCCACACCAGCTTCATGTAGCCGACCGGCGTCTTGGCGCCGAAGTCGAACTGGATCCAGGCCTTGTCGTCGAAGGCGCTGGCCCAGCGCGTGTTCAGGTCACCGTCGAGCGTCTTCTGGGCGGTGTCGCCGTTGTTCTCCAGCGCGCTGGACGTCGCCGTGATTCCGGTGATGGCCTTGCCGGGCTTGCTGATGTCCAGGCCGGTGGGCGATTGCAGCGACGGGGGCAGCGCGGGCGTCGCGGGGCTGCCGCTGTCGCCGCCGGTGGGCAGGCTTGGCGGCGCGGGCGCGGGCGGGGGCAGTTCGGGCTCGTCGCCGACGGGCGCGGACGCCGGGGGCGCGGGGGCCGGACCGGGCGCTGGCGCGGGTGCCGGCGCGCCGGACACCGGCGGGCTGCCGCCTGCGTCCGAGCCGCCGCCACCACCACCACAACCTGCCAGCGTGCCGGCGGCGCTGAGGGCGACGACGGCACTGAAGACGATTCCCCAGGGGCTTCGCGGGGAAGGGCATGCCGACGTCGGGTCAGCCTCTGAAATGTTGTGGCGCATGGCGCTCCTGCAGGTCCGTAGAACGAGACACCCGGGGAGCGCGCACGAACGCCTGACCCGGGTGGACTTTCATCCCGTTCAAGCAGAGAGCGTGCCGGTTGCGGTTGGTCACAGAGTGCGATCAGCGTTGCAAAACGCGAGCGCGTGACGTCTGACCCTAATCCCAAAGAGGTATTTGCGCGGTATGCGGATCGGGCTCAGGGTCAGGTTTTGTCACGTCCGACATCAGACGCGACAAATAGTGTCACTTCGACAGGCTGGCGCTGGCCGTGGTCACGATGAGCGCGCGTTGGCCGGCCGCCTCGATGCGGGCGAGCTGCTCGGGTGTCGCGATCACGAGGCCGTCATGGCCCTGGGTGTCCAGCAGGCCCAGGCGACGCGCTTCGGACGTCTCCGCCCGGACCTGCTGACGGGTCTTGGGCGTGCCGGTCAGCGCGGGCTCGTAGTTGTCGCGCTGCGAGCGCTGGAGCTCGCCGCTCGCTTGCGCGGCGGCGAGTTCGGCCAGCACCTCGGCGCGCGTGCGCGGCGTACCCAGGTCGCTGGTCCGCGAGAACGGCGCATCCTCTTTCCAGTCGCCGTTGTCGCCGGCCGCGTGGGCGCGGATCAGGTCGGCCTGGACCTGCACGCGGGGGAGCGCGGCGGTCTGCGCGGCGGCGGGTTGCGCGATGGCGGCGAGCGTCGCGGCGATGAGGGTGGCGGCGAACAAGGTGCGGGACGTGGCGGTGGTCATGTCGGACTCCAGTGAAGGGTTGGGGTTGGCGTGGGATGGATTTCATCCGTCGCAGGTATCTGGGGTTTGTCCCCGCCCCGTGCTTTCAGCAAGAGCCTGTATGCGCGCCGACGCGCGATACATGGCGGTACAAGCGCGATCCGCCGAGGCCCGCCGCGCTACGCGATGGGCGCGAAATCGTTCGCCAGGCCGCGTGCCAGCGCGATGGCCGCCGCATGGGTGCGCGAGTTGGCGCCGAGCTTGCTCATGATGGCACCCACGTGCGACTTGACCGTGCCGAGCTCGATGTCCAGGGAGCGCGCGATCGTCTTGTTCGACTCGCCGGCGGCCACGAGACGCAGCACTTCCGTTTCGCGCGAGGTCAGTGCCGTGCGCGTCAGGCTGTCGGCCATGCGCTGCGCCACGGTCAGTCCCAGATAACGCTGACCGCGCGCCGCCGCGGTCACGCCTTCGACCAGCTCGCTGAGCGGGCCGCCGAGCAGCAGGTAGCCATGCACGCCCGCCTCGATCGCACCGCGGATGTCGGCCTCGCGCCCGTGGCTGGTCAGAGCGACGACCCGTGCGCCGTCCAGGCGCTGCAGGGCGCGCTGTCCCGGCGCCGCGAGCCGCAGGGCGTCCTGCAGGTCCGAGACCACGACGTCGATGGGCGGATCCTGCCGCCGCTCGTCGACGCCGTCCTTGAACACGTCGATGCCGCCGTGCTCCCCGAGCGCGGCGGTGATGCCCACGCAGAGCAGGGGATCCGGATGCATGACCAGGACGCGGATCCGGGGCGTCGTGGAACGGGGCGTCGTGACATGGGGCGGTTGGGACGGGAACATCATGGACTTGCCTGGCGAAGTGGTCGGAATGCTTGGCGCCGCCGGCATCGGCCGACGGGGTGTCATGGCGCCGACTCTAGAAGTGGAGCCCCCCGCGCAGCAAGACGCTGACCGCCAAAGTGCTTTTGTGATCTCGACAAAGATCGCCGCGGCGATCTAATCGAGTTCGCGCACATGAGAGTCCGGAGGTCCCCATGGATCGGATCGCTGCAATGAACGCCTTCGTCCGTGTCGTCGAGGCCGGCAACTTCACCAAGGCCGCGGAGTCGCTCTCCCTGCCCAACGCGAGCGTGACGCGCCAGATCCAGAGCCTGGAGCAGGACCTGAAGGTGCTCCTGCTGCACCGGACGACCCGCGCCGTCACCGTGACGGCCGAGGGCGCGACCTACTACGAACGTGTCGTGCGGCTGTTGTCGGATCTGGCCGACATCGAGTCCTCGACCCGCCAGTCGAGCGCGAAACCGGTCGGCACCGTGCGTGTCGACGTGCCCGCGGCGATCGCGACGATGGTGCTCGTGCCGGCGCTCGGCGATTTCCGGCGCGCCTATCCGGACGTGAAGATCGAGCTGGGGGTGGGCAACCGCCACACGGACCTGGTCGCGGAAGGTGTCGACTGCGTGATCCGCGCGGGGGAGGTCAGCGAGCAGTTCCTCGTCGCGAGGCGCATCGGCGGCTTCCGCTTCGCCACCTGCGCGACGCCGGCCTTCCTCGACGAGCACGGCACGCCGACGTCTCCGGAAGAGGTCCCCTTCTATCCCACCGTCGGGCTGGCGGGCGGATCGGGCGGGCGCGTGCAGCCGTTCCGCTTCACGCGGGGCGGGGTCCAGCACCGCTTCACGCTCGAGCACACGCTCGTCGTCAACGACACGAACGCCTACCTGGCGGCGGGGCTCGCCGGATTGGGACTGATCCAGGCGCCGTGCTACACGATCGATGCGGCGGTCCTGGACGGACGGCTGGTGTCGCTGCTCGACGAGTGGCATCCCGACGAGAGCCCCGTGCACGTCCTCTATGCGCCGAACCGCTACCTCAGCGCCAAGGTGCGGGTCTTCATCGACTGGACCGTGGACCTGTTCGAGCGCCACGAGCACCTGCGGCGCGGCTGAGGGTTCAGTTCCGCCTACGACTTCGGTCGCAGCGGCGGACGGCGTCAGGTCGGATGTGGTCTCCCTCGGGATCCGCGAGCCTAGCGGCTCCGAACTCCCGAGGACCCACCGAGCATGAACACATACCCGAGCCGACGCCGCCTGCTTGCGGCGGCCGCCGTCGTCGGCGCTTCCAACATGGCCTTGCCCTGGCTGCCCGCCAGCGCCCACGCGGCTGCGCTGAAGGACGCCGCCATCGGCGACAGCACGGCGATCCGCCCCTTCCGCGCCAGCTTTGCACGCGCGGATCTGGCCGACCTGCGCCGGCGCATCGCATCGATGCGCTGGCCCACGCCGGAGACCGTCACCGATGCGTCGCAGGGCGTGCGCCTGAGGACCGTCCAGCAGTTGGCCCGCTACTGGACGCACGGCTACGACTGGCGGCGTCTCGAAGCGCGCCTCAACCGTCATCCCCAGTTCGTCACGACCATCGACGGCGTGGAGATCCACTTCATCCATGTGCGCTCGAAACATGCGAACGCGCTGCCGGCGATCGTGACGCACGGCTGGCCGGGCTCGGTCGTCGAGCAGCTCAAGCTCATCGAGCCGCTGACCGATCCGACGGCGCATGGCGGCCGCGCGGAAGACGCGTTCGACGTGGTGATCCCGTCCCTGCCGGGCCACGGCTTCTCAGGCAAACCGCGGACGACCGGCTGGGATCCCGTGCGCATCGCCCGCGCCTGGGTCGAGCTGATGCGCCGCCTCGGCTACACCCGCTACGTGGCCCAGGGCGGCGACTGGGGCGACGCGGTCACGGAGCAGATGGCCTTGCTCACGCCGCCCGGGCTGATCGGCATCCACGTCAACATGCCGGCGACGCTGCCGCCCGATGTGGCCCGCGCGCTGAAGCTCGGCGAGCCCGCGCCGGCGGGACTGTCGACCGACGAGCAGCAGGCCTTCGACCAGCTCGACGACTTCTTCAAGCACGGCCTGGGTTACGCGCTCGAGATGTCCAACCGGCCTCAGACGCTCTATGCGCTGGAGGACTCGCCGATCGGCCTGGCAGCCTGGATGCTCGACCACGATGCCCGCAGCCAGGCGCTGATCGCCCGCGTGTTCGACGGCCAGGCCGAGGGACTCACGCGCGACGACATCCTCGACAACGTGATGCTGTACTGGCTCACGAAGACGGCGGTGTCCTCTGCCCGGCTCTACTGGGAGAACAAGCTGGAGTTCTTCGCGATCAAGCAGGTCGCGATCCCCGTCGCGGTCAGCGTGTTCCCCGACGAGATCTACGCCGCGCCGCGTAGCTGGACGGAGCGCGCCTACAAGCAGCTCATCCACTTCAACCGCCTGGACAAGGGCGGGCACTTCGCGGCGTGGGAGCAGACCGAGGTCTTCGTCCGCGAGCTGCGCACGGGCTTCGCCAGCCTGCGCTGAGCGCTGTCTGAGCGCCCGACAAGGCGTCGCCCTCGTGCGGCGCCTTGTCATTGCGCGTTCAGGCGCAGGGCGCCACCGCCATCGAGAGCACGTACCCCGCGCTGCGCACCGTCTTGATGTAGCGGGGTTCGCGCGCGTCGTCCCGCAGGCGCAGGCGCAGGCGGCTGACCAGCAGGTCGATCGAGCGCTCGAAGGGCTCCGTCGGGCGACCCTGCGTGAGGCCGAGCAGCTGGTCGCGGCTGAGCACGCGCTGTGGATGGTCGAGGAACACGCGCAGCAGCCGGTACTCGGCGCCGCTCAGATCCACCATCGACTCCTGGTCGTCGAGCAGGTGGCGCTCGACGGTGTCGAGCTTCCAGGTGCCGAACGCCAGGCGCGGGACCGTGTCGGTCGACCGCATGTTGGGCGGCAGCATGCGGGTGCGCCGCAGGACGGCGCGGACGCGCGCCAGCAGCTCGCGTTGCGCGACCGGCTTGACCAGGTAGTCGTCGGCGCCCATCTCCAGCCCGAGGATCCGGTCCACTTCGTCGCCGCGCGCGGAGAGCATGAGGATGGGCATCGTCCGGTGCTTGCCGCCGCGCAGCTCGCGGCAGAGGTTCAGCCCGTCGTCGCCGGGCAGTTCGAGGTCGAGCACGATCAGGTCGAACGGGCCCGACTGCTCGAGCGCCGCGCGCAGATGACGTCCGGTCGCGACCGCCGTCACGTGCATCCCGTGTTGCTCGAAGTAGGCCTTCAGCTGCTCGCGCTGCGCGCGATCGCCGTGGACGAGGAGGAGGTGGTCGCTGGTGTTCATCGTCATGCTCGTCGGAACTCGACGCCCATTCTTCGCAAGGAACGGGCGCGCGCCATCCGACCTTCGTCGAAGTGCCGGCTGCATCGAACGGTCGGCCGGCGGCAGGCCGGGACCGTCTGCGACTTTGGAACGAGGCGTCGATGCCGAACCAGTCGGATGGCAGGCGGTGGCGGCCTCCGTAGTCTTCGATGCATGGACGTTATCAGGACGTTCTCGCGACAAGGAGCGCCGACGATGGCAACACTGAAATTCCAATTCGACACCACGCTGACGCCGGAGCAGTTCATCGCCGGGCTCACGGACTTCGGTCCGGGTCGGTCGAAGATCTTCCGCTTCAGCACCGACGACTTCCTGCGGGTGCATCGTCAGGGGCGCACGCAGGCGGTCGTCACCGAGGGCTCGCCCAGCATCTGGGAGCGGCTGCACTACGACTGGTCCGTCCCGACCCGCGTCGTGCTGACAACGATGGATTCGAATGTCTGGGGCGGCCGGTCGGGACACAGCTACACCTTCCATCCGTTGGCGGGCGGCAGGACACGGCTGGAGGCGGTCGTCGTCCGCGAAGGCCGCAACCTCAAGGGCCGGCTGCTGGGTCTTCTGCTTGGCAGCGTGGGCCGTGGCACCTTGAGGAACGCCTTGGCCGCGGCGATCGCGGCCATGGAGGCGCGGTACGCCTGATGTCGCCGCGCCCCCGACGCACCCATGACAATTTCTTCAATGCAATGAACGAGCGATCCAGGACGACCCCATGGAACTGACCGCCACCACCATCCTGGTCGCCTTCGCCGGCGTCTTCCTGATCTGCTTCATGAAGGGCGCCTTCGGCGGCGGCTTCGCCATCGTCGGCATCCCGCTGCTGTCGATCGTGATGGACCCGGTGACCGCGGGCGGCCTGCTCGCGCCACTGTTCATCGCGATGGACCTCTTCAGCCTGCGCTACTGGAAGCCGTCGACCTGGTCCAGGCCGGACCTGCAGCTGCTCGTTCCCGGTCTGGTGGTGGGCATCGGGGCGGGTTACCTGCTGTTCCGCGTGCTGGACCATCGCGCAATCGCCATCCTGATGGCGGTGATCACGCTGGTGTTCGTCGGCCTGTGGTTCGTGCGAGGCGGCGAGGTGGTGGTGCAGCCGCGGTCGCCGCGCAAGGCCGTCGCCGCGGGGCTGACCTCGGGGATCACCACCATGGTCGCCCACTCGGGCGGACCGCCCCTGGCGATCTATCTGCTGCCGCTCGGCTTGAGCAAGCAGGTCTATGCGGGCACGACCAGCCTGTTCTTCACGGTCGGCAACCTGCTCAAGGCGGCCCCGTGGCTGATGCTGGCCAAGCCGGCGGGCGCCGTCTGGAGCCTGATGGCGATCTGCCTGCTGGCCATCCCCTCGGGCGTCTGGCTGGGGTGGCGCCTGCATGCCAGGCTGGATCAGCGCCAGATGTACAGGGCCTGCTACGCCTTGCTGGTGGTCACCGCCATCAAGTTGCTGTGGGATGGCGTGTCGGGTTACCTGCGCTGAGCAGGGCGGCGGACGACGCCGCTAGACGAGCACGCAGTGCGCCACTGCGCCGAAGTGACAACCGCTGCCCGCCACGACGAACAGGTGCCAGATGCCGTGGGCGTGACGACTGCAGCCCGGATTGGCGAAGAAGTAGGTGCCGGCGGTGTAGGCGGCGGCACCCGCGACGAACAGCGTCACGCACGCCACCGGCAGTTCCTGCAGGGCGGGGATGCACACCATGGTGGCCAGCCAGCCCATCGCCAGGTAGACCTTGAGCATGGGCCGTTCGACATCGCCCCACACAGTGCGCCGGATGCCCCACAGCGACACGATCCAGACGCTCGCCAGGGCCACCCACCGCCACCAGCCGTCGCCGGTCAGGACCGCGAACGGCGTCATCGTCCCGGCGATCAGCAGGAAGATCGCGCAGTGGTCCAGACGGACCCACAAGCGTTGCCACCGGCCCCGGGTGCTGTGGCAGAGCGTGGAGGCCGCGAACAGCGCGATCAGGGCCGCGCCGAAGATGCAGGCGACGGCGAAGCGCCGGCCGCTGCCCGTGCCCAGCGCCTGATGCGCCAGCCACGCGACGGCGGGAAGGGCCGCCAGCAGCCCCAGGAGATGGGTGCCGGCGTTCAAGCGCTCGCCTGGGTACATCGCCGCCTTCACGGTCATGGGATCCCCCAGCGTAGCCCGATCATGTGACGCCACGTCGGGCGTCCGTCCGGTTCAGTCGCGCAGCGCGTGCGCCAGCGTCTTCCGGATGCGTTCGAAGCGATCGGGATCGGTGGCCCGCAAGGTCTTCAGATCCTGCGCGACCCGCTCCAGCCGGTCCTCCGCCCCGTCGGCCTTGAGCGCCTCGATGTCCTCGCGCAACTGCTCGAAGCGTGCGAGGGGCCCGTTCGGGCCATCGGGCGCGCCCTCCGGATACAGCACGTCCATCAAAGCCTGCACCGCGTCGGACAGCCGGCCGAGCTGCCGCCCGTAGCTGTGCTGCGAGACGATGCGGGCCTCGGTCTGCGGCGCGCTCGAATTGAACGCGTTGATGTTGTAGGTGATGGGCAGGATGGGCTGGGTCAGCTGGCTCGGCGCCAGCGTCAAGGCCCGGAAGGGCCAGCCGATCAGCTGCGAGACATCGAAGGACGGCGACGACGTGGTCATGCGGTGCTCCCTGGGTGCGTGTGGCACGCCGAAGCCTACGGAGATCGCCGCGCAGGCGAATCCCTCATCGAGGGGACGCGCGCTCAGGCCGGGATCACGGATCAGGGCAGGCTGCGCGCCGGTGTGTCGCAACGCAGGCCCGCCACGCCGAGCGCCCGCGCCGCCGCGCAGGCATTGATCGAGCCGGACACGCCCATCGAGCCCAGCAGAGCGCGTTTGAGCCGCTCCGCGTCCGCGCCCGGCGCCGCCGCGCGCAGCAGCGCGATCACGCCGGTCGCATGCGCCGCGGCCAGCGAGCTGCCGGCATCGATGTCGTAGCCGCCGCCCGGCACCGTCGTCAGGACCGATCGGCCGGGCGCGGCGAGCCAGCCTTCGGAGCCCGCGGCCTCGCCCGTGCTGGCCACGACCAGCGCGCCGGGCACTTCGCTCGGAAAGCCCCTGCCGAGCCGCCCCGGCGGCGCCGCCGCCACCAGCACCGCGCCGCGCGACAAGGCGTGCTGCGCGAGCTTCGTCAGCAGCGGATCGCTCGGACCGCCCAGGCTGAGGTTGATCACCTCGGCGCCGTCGGCGATCGCCGCGCCGAGCGCCTGCGCCAGCGTGAAGGAGTTGCAGCGCGCCGGCGCCGGGCCCGCGGCCGCGCTGGCGCCCGCCCGCGCGGTGTCCGTCCAGCACGCGCGATAGCTCGTCACCACGGCGCCCGGCGCGACGCCGACGATGCCCTGGTGGTTGTTCACCTTCGCCACGATGAGGCCCATCACCTCGGTGCCGTGGCGCTCCGGCACGGCATCGACCAACGCGCCGCCGCCGGCGACGTAGTCCCGCTGACCCGACACCTGGCCGAGCAGATCCGGATGCCGCGCATCGACGCCGGTGTCGATCACCGCGACCTTCACCCGCGCGCCGACGCTCACCTGCTGCAGCGCCGCCGTGGACATCTGCTGGAAGCCCTTCTGCAGGCCGAAGTAGGGATCGTTGTAGAGCGAGATCGGCGCGGACGCCCCCAGCGCTGAGGCAGGCGGGGACGCCGGTGCGGACGGCGAAGAGGGCGAAGACGGCGAAGACGGCGAAGACGGCGAAGGCACCGGCGCTTCCGGCGCGGGGGCGTTCAGCGTCTCGAATTCGTTGAGCGGCTGCGCCAGCTTGACGCGGGCGTCCTGGCGCAACCGCGCCAGCACCGCGTCGACGTCATCGCCCGCGCCGAGCGCATAGAGCATGCAGCGCAGGTTCAGCGGGGCGATGGTCCAAGCGGACTGCTCGCGCAGTCCGTACTCGCGCGCGAGCGCCTCCGACATCGCCAGGGCCCGCGCGCTGCCGGCGTAGCCCGCCATCCGGCGATAGTCGCCGCGCGCCGACCCGCCGGCGCCAGGCAGCGGCTCGCCGCGGTCCTCGACGGCCAGGATGATCAGACGGGCTTCAGAGGGCGCCTTCGCCGGCGAAGGTGCGGCAGCGGTGATGGCAGTAACGGCCGTTGCCGTTGCCGTCGCCGTTGACGTTGACGTTGGCGCCGACCCCGACCCCGATTCCGACGCCGACGCCAACGCCGACGCCGACGCCGACGATGACGATGACGATGACGCCGCGGCGGACGCGTCGCCGCCGCCCTCCGCCGCACGGGTCGGATTCGCGGACGCCAGCGCGGCGACCAGGATGGCCAGCGCGATGGGGCCGACGGTCCGCAGGCGGCGCGCGATCGGCGACGGCATCGCTCAGCGTCCCGGCGCCGCGGCGCCGACCGGCTCCGCGAGCAGCACGCCCGGCTCCGCGCGCAGGCGTTCCACCATCGCGGGCACGGCCGCCACCGGCGCCGGCTGCAGCGGCGCCAGCAGCAGGCTGCTCGCGTCCTCGTCCGCGCCGACGATCCTCAGGCCGTGGTGCGTCAGCACCTGCCGCAGCCGCCCCATGTCCACACGCTCTTCCGGCACCAGCCTCACGACCGCGCCGGCGGGCAGCGCGGCCGGCTGGCTCAGCGTCACATAGTCGGCCGGCGGATGACCGTCGCTCCACAGGCGCAGTCCGAGCACGCACATCGCCACCGCCTGCACCGCCACCGCCGCCGTCAGCCAGCGCGTCGTGCGCGATCCGCCGTCGTTGGCCGAGGCGCCGCGTCGTCCTTCCACCGGCGTCGCCGGACCCGCGTCGCGGTCGCGCGCCCAGAGGCGGTCGAGGCCGGCCTGGATCGAGGCCTCCTCGGCGTCGCTGACCGTCGTGCCCGCGGCACCGGCAGCACCCGCGGCGCTCGCCGAACGCGGTGCATCCTGCATGCCGCGATGGATGTTGCGCTGGAGTTCCAGCTCATCGCGGCAATGCGCGCAGTGCGGCAGATGCGCCTGCACCAAGCGGCGCTGCTCGGGCGTCGCCGTGCCGGCCACGACCCACGCGATCGCGTCCCACACCTGGCGGTGCTCGTTCGGCTGACCCATCGCCGGATCGCCGGCAGGCAGTCCCGTGGGGTCGGAGGGGGCGTCGTCGTGGGAAGTCATCGGGTCGGTCCTTCGGTGCCGCTGGCCGGGCGGTCTTCGCCGCCCAGCTCGGGCAGCACGTTGCGCAGCCGGACGCGCGCATGGAACATGCGGGCCTTCACGGTGCCGGTGGCGCAATTCATGATACGGGCGATGTCCTCGCAGGTCTCGCCCAGGTAGTACGCCAGCTCCAGCGTCACGCGCTGTTCCACCGGCAACGCGGCCAGCCCGCGCATCACCCAGTCGCGCAACTCGCGGTCGGCGGACTCGTTGACCGAGGGCTCGGCCATCGCCAGCTCCGCCTCGCTCACCGAGGAGGCGTTGATCTCCTGCGCCGTCACGCCGTCGCGCAGCGCCTTCAGCATGCAGCGGTAGGCGATGCCGTGGATCCAGGTCGAGACCCGCGACTCGCCGCGGAAATTGCCCGCGGTCCGCCACACGATCCACAAGGTGTCGTTGACGACCTCCTCGGCCAGGTCCGGCCGGCCGCAACTGCGCAGCACGAAGCGCGACAGCCGCGGCTGGCAATGCCGGTACAGCTGCTCGAAAGCCGACCGGTCGCCGGCCGAGGCGGCCTGCAACCAGGCACGCAGACGCGACTCGGCGGCCGTGTCCGCTTCATTCGGAACAGGTTGAAACATGGGCGACTGATTTCTGCAGAAGTGTCCCTCATGGGTGCCAGAATCGCCGCCGATGGTTGCCATGCCCCGAAAAAATCCAGATCGAGCCCTCGCCCTCCTGGCGGCGGGCCTCATCGCGTCGGGGGCGGCCGCCGCACAGAACTGGGGCGGCACGGTGTCGGCCGTGACGGAACGCGTCTCGCGCGGCAACAGCCTCAGCGGCGACCATCCGGGCGCCACCGCCGACCTCTACTACCGCGACGACCGCAACTGGAGCCTCGGCCTTGGTCTCGGCACGATGCACATGTCCAACGGGGCGAAGGCGGAAGCGGTCATCTCCGCGACCCGCTGGTGGCAGATCGACGACCGCCGCGTCGTCACGCTGTCCGGCGCCCACTACGCCTACGCCGGCGGCGTCAACGCGAACCGGCTGCGCTACAGCGAGCTGTCGCTCGGCGGGCTCTGGGATACCCCCGCGTGGGGGCAATGGGGGGTGACGGTGTCGGTGTCGCCGGACCTGGCCGCGTACTCGTCGTGGGGCTACCTGGGCCATCGCGGCGCGACCATCGCCGAGCTGACCTGGCACCGCCGCCTCGTCGATGCGCTGGCCGCGGACGTGGGCTGGGGCATGGTCTCCAACTGGGGGCATGGCAGCGGCTCGTACCGCTTCGCCAATGCCGGGCTGGCCTACACCGTCGGGGACTGGCGCTTCAGCGCCGCGCGGCTCTACAGCTCGCTGCCGCAACGCGGCGACCCGTCGCTGCAGCGCTGGGTCGCCGGCGTGGCGTGGTCGTTCTGAAGGCTCAGCCCGACTGCTGCTCCAGGAAGCGCTGCGCGTCGAGCGCCGCCATGCAGCCGGTGCCCGCGCTGGTGATGGCCTGGCGATAGACGTGGTCCTGCACGTCGCCGGCGGCGAACACGCCCGGCACGCTCGTCATCGTGAAGAAGCCCTCCGAGCCGCTGCGCGTCAGCACGTAGCCGTCGCGCAGCTCGACCTGTCCGCGGAAGATCTCGGTGTTGGGCTTGTGACCGATCGCGATGAAGCAGCCCTGCAGCTTGATGTCGGTGGTCGTGCCGTCCTGCGTGCTCTTGATGCGCACGCCGGTCACGCCGCTGGCATCGCCCAGCACCTCGTCCAGCGTCTGGAACACGTGCAGTTCGATCTTGCCGGCCTTGACCTTGTCCATCAGCTTGTCGACCAGGATCGGCTCGGCGCGGAACTTGTCGCGACGATGGATCAGATGGACCTTGCTGGCGATGTTGGACAGGTACAGCGCTTCCTCCACCGCGGTATTGCCGCCGCCGACGACGCAGACTTCCTGCTCGCGATAGAAGAAGCCGTCACAGGTCGCGCAGGCGCTGACGCCGCGGCCCATGAACGATGCTTCCGACGGCAGTCCCAGGTATTGCGCGGAGGCGCCGGTGGCCAGGATCACCGCGTCGGCCGTGTAGACCGCGCTGTCGCCGGTGAGCGTGAACGGACGCTTGGAGAAGTCGACGCTGTTGATGTGGTCGAACACGATCTCGGTCTGGAAGCGTTCCGCGTGCTGCTGGAAACGCTGCATCAGCTCGGGACCTTGCACGCCCATCACGTCGGCGGGCCAGTTGTCCACTTCGGTCGTGGTCATCAACTGACCCCCTTGGGCCATGCCGGTGACGAGCAGCGGCTTCAGGTTCGCGCGGGCGGCGTAGAGCGCCGCGGTGTAGCCCGCGGGGCCGGAGCCGAGGATCAGCAGGGCGGTGTGTCGTTGTGGGAGGCTCATGTCGGTTCTGCTCGGTGCGGTTCGGTGCCGGTCGGTGCCGCCGGGTTCGTCCCTGGGGTCAGGTCTGCGCGGGTCACAGCCTGGCGCGGTCCAGGCGCTGGGCGAATTCGTCGGCGGGCAGGAAGCCGATCGTGCGGGCGGCGGCCAGCTCCTTCCCCTGCGCATCGAAGAACAGGATCCCCGGCGGGCCGAACAGCTGGAAGCGCTTGAGCAGCGCCTTCGCCTCGGCGCTGTTCGCGGTCACGTCGGCCTGCAGCAGGCGCGCATTGCGCAGCCGCGTCGCGATCGCGGGGTCGGAGAAGGTGAGGTGTTCCATCTCCTTGCACGCGACGCACCAGTCCGCGTAGAAATCCAGCATCACGGGACGGTCCGTCGACGCGAGGGCCGCATCGAGCTGCGCCACCGTCGTGATGCGCTCGAAGTCCGGCACGGGCGTGCCGCGCGACGCGGCTTCGGCGCTGGCAAGCGGCAGGGCACCCGCGGAACTCCGCGCCAGATGGCGCAGCGGCATCAGCACGCTGTCGCCGCCGGAGAGCGCGCCGCCGATCATCGCGGCGGACCACAGCGCCACCAGCGCGCCGCCCGCCTTGAGGGCGCGCGGCCGGCCGGACTCGAACGCGCCCAGGCAGATCGCCGCGACCAGTGCGACCGCGCCGATCAGGAACATCAGCGCGCCCGTCGGCAGCACCGGCGACACCAGCCACAGCGCGACCGCGATCAGCAGCAGGCCGAAGAAGGTTTTCACGTGTTCCATCCAGCGGCCCGCGCGCGGCAGCAGCGTGCCGGCGGACAACCCCAGCAGCAGCAGCGGCACGCTCATGCCGCAGGCCAGCGCGAACAGCGCGGAGCCGCCCAGCACCACGTCGCGGGTCTGGCTGATATAGACCAGCGCGCCGGCCAGTGGTGCCGCGACGCAGGGGCCCACCAGCAGCGCCGACAGCCCACCCATCAGGAACACGCCGACGTGGCGGCCGCCCTTGATGCGGTTGGAGGCGTTGTTGACGCGGTCCTGGATGAAGCCGGGCATCTGGAATTCCCAGACCCCGAACATCGACAGCGCCAGCACCGAGAGCAGCAGCGCGAAGCTGCCCAGCACCCAGGGGTTCTGCAGCGCGGCGGCGAAGCCGGAGCCGAGCAGGCCGGCGACGATGCCGGCGCTCGTGTAGACCATCGCCATGCCCAGCGAGTACGCGACGGCCAGCGAGAAGCCGCGCGCCCGCGAGACCGGGGCGCCCTGGCCGACGATGATCGACGACAGGATCGGGAGCATCGGCAGCACGCAGGGCGTGAAGGACAGCAGCAGGCCGCCGAGCAGGAACATGCCGACCACGCGCAGCAGGCTGCCCGACTGGAGCGCGGCGGCGCTGCTGTCGACGGGCGCCTGGTCGGCGGCGGAGGTCGACGCCGTCGAATTTGAGGCTGCTGCCGAGGCCGATGTCACGGTAGCGGTCGGGGACGTCGAAGCAGCCGGCGTGGCCGAGCCTCCAGTCCCCGTCGATGCGGTGTCCTCGAGGGGCGCGGACAGCGCATCCGGCTGCGCCTCCCAGCGCGCCTTCAGCACGCCGTCGCCGCCTCGCTCCAGATGCACCAGCGCCTGCTGCGGCGGGTAGCAGAGCCCGCGATCCGCGCAGCCCTGATAACGCACCGTCAGCGTCTTCGGCGCGGCGCCCTGCGGCAACGGCTGCACGACGCGGATGGCATCGGCCCACAGCGTCATCGTCTTGTTGAAGTTGGGATCGAAGACCGCCTTGCCGGCCGGCAGGCCCGGCGCGGGCAGCGTCGCGCCTTCCGCCTCGATGGCGAAGCGCTCGCGGTACAGGTGATAGCCGGCGGCGACGTTGAATTCGACGATCACCGCGGCCGCGCCTTGGCCTGCGGCCCCGCCGTCCGGGGGCAGCTCGACGCGGGCCCGGCCCGGGAAGGCCTGGGCCGGCTCGAGGAACGCGGGCTCTTCGGCCGCCGCATGCGCGGGAGGGGGAACGGTGACGGCCAGCGCGAACGCGGCCGCCGCACCGGCGAGGAAGGTGGGGAGGAGTCTCATGGCGAAGTCAGAGGTTGAAGCAGTTGTTCGGGGTCGTGCGTGCGAACGTGGCCGTCGGCGTCGACGAGCAGGAATCCGACGCCCGGCGCGCTCAGCCGCGAGGGCGCCTGGGTGCCGATCAGCATGGCCATCGTGGCCAGCGCGCCGGCCGCGACGCACAACGGCGCGACGACGCTGACGGCCTGCCAGTGGCGCACCGGCTGGCCGCTGCGCGGATCGAGGATGTGGCAGCAGCGCCGGCCGTCGGGGGTGATGAAGAAGCGCTCGTAGTCGCCGCTGGTGGCGAGCGCACCGTCGCTGAGCGGGATGCGGGCGCAGACCTCGTCCTCGCGGCGGGGATGCCGGATCGCGAAGACCCAGGGCTGGCCATCGGGACGCGGACCGATGACCCGGATGTCGCCGCCGAGGTTGACGAAGCCGTGCCGCAGCCCGAGTCCGCGCAAGGCGGCGACCGCGCGGTCGGCGGCGTACTCCTTGCCGATGCCGCCGAAGTCGATCTCCATGCCTGGCTGCGGCAGCGCGATCGCCCGGCCGTCCCACTGCACGCGGTGCCAGCCGATGCGTTGAAGCTGCAGCGCCAGGGCATCGGGCGTGGGTTCGCGGGCGGCCTTGAAATCCCAGGCGCGGCGCAGGCAGCCGCTGGTGATGTCGAAGAGACCGTCGCTCTGCCGATGCAGCTCGGCGGCGAAGTTCAGCAGTTGCGCCGTCTCCTCGTCGACGGCGACGGCGTTGCGGCCGGCGCGCGCATTGATCGCGGAGATCACGCTGTCCTCGCGGTAGCGCGAGTACTTGCGCTCGATGCGGCGCACCTCGGCCTCGGCGGCCTCGCAGGCGTCGGCGGCCCGGTCCGCCGCCACGCCGCCGAGCACGATCTCGTTGGGCGAGGCCATTGCGGTGAAGGCATGGCGGTGCAGGGACCACATGGCGCGTTCGTCGCTTCCGTTCGTCGTTGCGGGGTCGTCGTTGCGGGTTGGTCGTTCCGGGGTGTCGATGCCGGTCAGAACTTGTGCGAGAGACCGACCTGCAGCCAGTCGGCCTGGAAGCGCGCCAAACCCGGCGAGCCGCTGCCGCCCAGGCGCCAGGCGGCGCGCTGTTCGTAGTGCTCGAGGCTCAGGTCGGCGGTCCAGCTCGGCGCGATCTCGTAGGCGACCTTCATCCCGACGGTGATCGCGCCGAAGGCGGACAGCCGCTGGTCCGGGGACAGGTATTGCGGCGAGGTCGCGGTGTAGCCGGGCGGCAGCGGCGCGCCGAGCGCGCTGTCGTAGACCGGGTCGTAATAGAACTTCGCGGCACGCTGCGTCGTGTAGCGCAGCGTCGGCGTGACCGTCCAGCCGCCGGACAAGGGCTGCACCCAGGCCGTCTCCAGCGTGTTGGCGCGCACGCCGAAGCTGTCGGCGTAATAGCGCCAGCTGCTGCGCAGCGTGGCCTTCCAATCGCTGAAATGATGGTTCCAGCGCGTCATCAGCGTGTACTGCTCGCGCCGGTCGGGGCGACGGTCCGGGAACTTGTACGGGTCCGAGTACATGCCGTGGCCCCAGCTCGCGCCGAGGCTGATCTGCACCAGGTCCACCGCCGTCCAGGCCTGCGTCACGCCCGCGGTCAGCTGCGTGGTGTTGCGGCCGCGGCTGAGGGTCGGATCGTCGGAGGAGCCGATCCAGTCGTCGCTGTACGCGGCGCCGATGTTCCAGGTGGTGTTGTTGTCCTCGCTGGAACGGCGATAGCCCGCGGAGACGGTGCGCGAGCGGTAGTCGTGTTCGGTCGAATACGCCGCGCCGAGGGACCACGCGTCGCGGTCGTTGTAGCGCGTCACCTGGATGTCGCCGGCCTTGCGGGTCTCGTCGAGCCGCGAGGCGCCGGAGACCGCGCTGTGATAACGCGGCGAGGCGCCGGAGACGCTGTCGTTCACCAGTGATCCCTCGACGGACCAGCGGCCGGCGACCGGCACCATCAGGTAGACCGAGGGGGCGGTGACCTTGATGCGGTCGAAGCCCGGCTGGCGGTCGCGGTAGTGCAGCAGCTTGACGGACATCTCGGCCTGTTCGGGCGGGGTCTCGGCCAGGGCCGGAGCCTGCAGCCCGGGGAGCAGCAGCGCGGCGGCGAGCACGCCGCCCCAGGCGTTGCGCCCGCCGGCGCCCGCGTCGACATCATCTGCAGGCATCGCCGTACCGGCGCGAAGGTCGTGCTCAGTTGCAGCCACAGCCACCCCCTCCCACGCCGTTGCCGCCGGACGCGTTTTCCTTGCTCGTGTAGATGTGCTGCGCGAAGCGGTCGCCAAGGACGTCGCCGCCCATCGTCATCTCGGGACGGGCGAGCGCGCCCTTCTCCCAGGGCTGGGGCGGCTGCAGGGCGCAGCCGGTGGCGGCAAGCGCGATCAACGCGAGGATCGCGGCGCGCGCGAGGCGCTGTGGCATCGGACGTGGGGACATGGGGAACTCCTCGAAAGAAAAATCAGGTCGAAGAAGAGCGCGGCGACTCACGACGCCTTCAGCGCGGCGACGATGCGGGCCTCGAGCTCGGCCTCGTCCTCGGCACGGAAACCGCTGTGCTGCATCAGCACGCGACCATCCGGACCCAGCAGCACGGAGCTCGGCATCGTCCTCACCCCGACGCGACGGGCAGAGTCCCCCTTGGGGTCGAAGCCGAGCGAGACGCTGGCGGGCACCTCCTTGAGGAAGGCCTGTGCATCGGCGCGGCTCGCGTCGAGATTCACCGCGACGATGCGCAGACCCTGCGGGCCGTACTTGGCCTGCATGCGGTTCATCCACGGGAAGGACTGGCGGCAGGGGCCGCACCACGATGCCCAGAAATCGACGTAGGTCAGCTTCGCCTTGCCGTCGTGGAGCGGAACCGGCGCGCCATCGGCGCTCGGGACGCTCGCGATCGGGAGAGGCTGGCCGATGTCGGCTGCTTGCGCGTCTTTGGGAGCCGAGGAGAAGACGGCCGTCAGCGCGATGGCCGTTATCGCCAAGGGGGTTGCCTTTCGGAAGGCCGCCTGGACTGCCCGGCGCCAAGCGCGGGCTCTCCACGGTGCAGGGGGCATCCATCCGGGAACCCCCAGCACCATTCCGGCCCCAGCATCACTCGCTGCCGTCGCGTTCTCCGGAGCGGTCATTGCCTGCGCGCTTGCTGGTGCCGTCGCTGCGCGGATGCGCTGATCCTCCGCATCCTCTTGGCTCCCTTTCGCGCGGCGCGGGAGAGGGCGGGGGGCGAGGGTCTGCGCGGTGGTTGCGGTGCTCGTGGTCCTCGTCGCACGGCGGCGCCACAGGATCAATGCGGAGAGGCCGGCCATCAGCAGCAGCAGTGGGTCGGCGGCGCCGGTGCCCGAGCCGATCGTGCATCCGCCACCACCGCTGTTCGAGGGCTCGGTGTTGCCCGGCGTGCCGCGCAGCGCGACCGTCGTCGTGGCCGGCGTCATGTCGCCCTGCAGCGTGAGCGTGCCGGTGTCCGTGCCGGTCGGTGCGGAGGCGGCCGCGCCGGCACCCAGCCAGCGCAGCGTGACCTGGCAGTTCGCACCGGGTTGGACGGTGAAGGGCGCGGCCCCGCAGGTGTTGGTGCCCGTGGTGTCGATCGAGAAGCGGGCGCTGTCGACGCTGATCGCGCTGATGTGCAGGACGCCGGCGCCGCTGTTGCTCAGCGTCAGCGGGCGACCCGTCGTGTCGGCGGGACCGAAGTCGAGAGAGGGCGCCGACAGCTGCAGCGCCGGCTGCGGCGGGGCAACACCGACACCGGTGAGCGTCAGCGGCGCGGGCAGCGAGGCGTTGTCCGCGACGACGGCGGCCGTGGCCGCGCGTGCGCCGACGCCGCGCGGGCTGAAGCCGATCGCGAGGTCGCAGGTGGCGCCGACCGCCAGCGCGGCACCGGCGGTGCAGGTGGAGCTCGTGTCGACGCGGTAATCGGCGGCGGCATCGCCGGCGAAGGCGAAGCTGCCCAAGGTGGCGGCGACGTCGCCGGTGTTGCTGAGCGTGAAGTGCTTGAGGCCGCCGTCCGCGCCCATCGTGACGGAGCCGAAATCGGCGCTCGTGGCGGCGGTCCAGACCAGGATCGGCGTGTTGGCGAGGACGCCGTTGCCGCTCAACGCGACCGACTGCGGCGAGGCGGCGGCGTTGCTGGTGAGGCTCAGCGTGCCGGTGGCGGCGCCGGCGCCGGCGGGGGCGAAGCTGACGTTGACGGCGCAGCTGCCGCCGCCGGGAACGCCGCCGCTGCAGGTGTCCGTCGTCGTGAAGGGTCCGGTGGCGGCGATGGCGCTGAAGCTCAGCGCGGCGTTGCCGGTGTTGGAGACGGTGACCGTCTGCGCGGCGCTGGTCCGTCCGACGGTCAGCGCGCCGAAGCTGAGTTGCGTGGTCGACAGCGAGGAGACCGGCGTGGGCTGCGTCTGGCCGGTGCCGCTCATCGCGATGTTGACGTTGGCGGTGGCGTTGTTGGCCGTGGGCGCGGTCGCCGCGACCGCCAGCGTGGCGGCGCGCGCGCCGGTCGCTGCCGGGGTGAAGGTGGCGGTGACGGTGCAGCTCGCGCCGACGGCGAGCGGCGTGCCGACGGCGCAGCTGCCGCCGCGGCTGAAGTCGCCGGCGTTGGCGCCGGTGACGCCGATGCTGCTGAAGTCCAGGGACGCGGTGCCGGTGTTGCTCAGCGTGACGGTGCGCGCGGCGGAGGCGGTGGCCAGCGGCTGGTTGCCGAAGGCCAGCGTGGTGGCGTCGGCGGAGAGCACGGCCGTGAGCGCGACGTTGGCGGTGCCGCTCAGCGTGATCGGGATGGGCGTGGAGATGCCGTTGTGGCTGATCGTCAGCGCGCCGCTGCGCGCGCCCGCGGCGGTGGGGCGGAAGACGACGCCGACGGTGCAGCTGGTGCCCGCGGGCACGGTGGTGCCGCAGGAGCCGCCCTGCACGGCGAAGTCGCCGCCGGCGACCGCGGAGAGGCTGCCGAGCGCGGCGAGCCGGCTGGCGCTGATGGTGATCGTGGAGACCGCGCTGGACTGGCCGACGGCGGTCTGCGCGAAGCTGATCGACGAGGGCGAGTTGCCGAGGTAGGCCGCGATGTCGGCGATGTCGGTGGCGGAGACCGCGCCGCCCACGCCGCTCATCTGCGGGATCGTGTTGATGGCGTTCTGGAGCATCGCGGGGTTGTTGCGGCCGCGGTCGACGACGGCCGTCGAGGCCACCGTGTGGCAGGCGGCGCAGACCTGCGAGAAGCGGGCCTGGCCGGCGACCGGGTCGGCGGCGAAGGCAGGACCCGCGAGGACCGCGGCCGTGATCGCGACGATCGCGCCGGGGAGGGCGGTGCGCAAGGGATGGGTCATGTCGGAAGCCTCGTCAGGATGAGGAGAGGGAAGTGGGGAAGGCCGATGGAATCGAGGTTTGGCGCAGGGCATCGAGCGGGGCATCGAGCGGAGCGTCGAGCGGGGACGCGAGCACCGGAGCGAGTACCGGAGCGAGTACCGGCAGCAGCGTGGGGGCGGCGAGCAGCCAGCAGGCGTTGAAGCCTGCGTGCCAGGCGATGCAGCGGGGCAGGGAGCGATGTCGTCGGTAGCTGCGGCCGATCCACCAGGCGGGCAGGGCCGTGGCGAGCGCGAGCAGCAGCGCCGGGCTGGTGGGCGTCAAGCCGGGCGTGACGATGGCGAGCACGAGGGCGTGCGTCGCGCCGAAGGCGAGCGCGGTGAGCGCGACGGCATGGCGCCGCGCGGCGGCGGCGCGCGCGGTCGACAGCCGCTCCTGGAGGCCGAGCCGGAAGAGGATCTCTTCGAAGCAGGGCGCGAGCAGGAGCTGCCGGAGAACGACGTCCCAGGGGATCGGGACGGGGAGGAAAGGCGGCATGGGCGCGGCGGAAATTCACGCAGGGGTTCTGCGTAGGTGCCGGCGCGCGGGAGAAAGGTTGCGAAGGGGCGGGGGCGTTACGAGTTGGTCACAAACGGGGGCGAGCGCGTTGGTCCTGGTGCTCTCGTCCGGTCCGGCGTCACGCAGTCTCCAGATCTGCGAAAGAAGCGAACTTCATGGCGTATCGCTTCGTCGCGAGCGTGGCCTTGAAAGCATCGGCTTCGGGGACGGTGATCAGCCCTGCAGCAATGCATTGCCGGAGGAGGCTCTCAGTGCGAAGAAGGCGCTTCTTTCCCAGCAGCTCTGTCGCGATGCGCTCGGCATCCCCCTTCTCATCGGTGGCGACGGCGCAGTTCCGCATATGGGCGATCGCAATGCATGCAGCCTCCCCGGCTTCGATGAATGAGCGCAGGCTGTTGTACAGATCCTCGGTTTCCTCATCGTCGAGATCGCAAGGATGAAGGTGTCCTTCTTCAAAAGCGAGGGAGAGGGCCTTGGCCTGGTTGTCCCAGGTGATTTCGTCGATCACGTGTTGAGGAACGATGAACCCTCGATCATTCAGGCGGTTCAGCAGATCCAACTGCTGAATGTGGATGAAGTTGATCAGGACATTAGTATCCGTCACGACGGTCTGAGTAGTTGTCATCCAGATCACTCCATGCTGAGAACATCAATGAGACCAGCGATGGCTTCTCGACTGAAGCCGAACTCTTCGCCGATCTCTCGCAGCTTGCCGCGCGAGATTCGTTCTTGGCGATAGACCTCGAGGGCCAGGCTCAACATCCGTCCACGACTCTCCTTGCGGCTGTCAGTCTCGGGTGCGTTGAACATTCCCAGCAGCGTTGAATAAGGCTCGCCCTCGCCGTTCGCCTCTTGTGCCGAGAGGGCGTCGAATTCGATTGCCGAGACAAGTTGAAGGTGCCTGATCCGGCGAAGGGCGGATCGGCGGCTGACGCCGAATGCCTGCGCGACCGCCGCGATCTCCAGCAACCCGATCGCCTTTCCAGCGGGGCGATCGATGGCGTGCAGCACGCCGCCTTCAGGCATGAGGAAGGCTGCGGCGAAGGCATCGGCGCGCAGTTCGATCAGGTCTTCCGGTGGACCGATCTTGCTGAGCGAAGCCAGGCGATGCCGGTCCATCAGTACATGACCATATTCATGCGCCAGTGAGAAGCGTCGCCGGGTTCGAGACTGGGCAGCGTTGAATAGGACGAACGCGCCGAAGCGCGGATCGAACAGCGTCACTCCACAGACGTTGTCGGGAAGTGAAACGGCCACGCTCCCCACGCCGTTCGTCTCGAAGAGGTGCTGCATCCGATAAAGATCCCTGTCGCCGAGATTCAGGCGTTCCCGTTCTTCAATCGCGGCGAGCTCTCCCTGACAGGTCGCTTCTGCACGGTCGCATGGCGCAGGAAGATGGAGCGCGGGCCGGAGCGCTGCGGCGCGGTTGTTCCCGATCCTTCCTTCAAGCGAGGAAAACTGCAGGGCATAGGCAATGCCCTCCTGCAGCGATCGCGTCAACTGCATGCGGGCCGTCGGCTGAGAAGTCGACCGGAACAGGGCCGCCAGTTCTCCGTCATCGACGAAGTCTTGGTCGACGAACTCCCAGGTTTTCCGGCCCACCGCGTAGGCGATGCGCTCGAACGCGTCACCGCGTGCGGAGCGCTCTCCGCGTTCGATGGCATCGATGTCCTGCGCCGACAGATCGACGAATTCGCCCAATTGCTCTTGGGTCAGATGGAATCGTTCCCGGGCGATGCGAATCTGCTCGCCTCGCCGTTGCTGCCTCACCGTCATCGCGGCTCCCCGATCGAAGTGGAAAGCAGCAGATCGTGAATCGCGGCGCGCTCATTGACGATGACTCAGTCTCATCGTCTTTCGTGCAGCTCCCACTTGTTTGAGGAGTCCCCATCGCGGCGATGAGTGGGCGACGGATTCAGGCGCGTCGCCGCCCGGCCATTTCCTCGCCCATCACACGCAGCACGGTGCCAGGTGTTGCCGCATTCGCCGACGGATACGCGTCGTAGTCCTCGGCGTCAGTCCGGGATGACTCCGGGGTCGCCCCGGATCACTCCAGGTAGTGCCCCATCCGCTTGCGTTTGGTCTCGAGGTAACGCTCGTTGTGCGGGTTCGCCGCGATGCGCAGCGGCACCAGCGCCTCGACCTCGACGCCGCCCGCCACCAGCGCGTCGCGCTTCTGCGGGTTGTTGGTGATCAGCCGGACGCTCTTCACGCCCAGCAGGCACAGGATGTCGATGGCGTCGGCGTAGTCGCGCTCGTCCTCGGCGTGGCCCAGGCGCAGGTTGGCGTCGATGGTGTCCACGCCGGCTTCCTGCAGCGCGTAGGCGCGCAGCTTCTCGACCAGGCCGATGCCGCGCCCTTCATGACCGCGCATGTAGATGACGATGCCGCCCTCGTCCTTCAGCAGGTCCAGCGCGCTCTGCAGCTGCGGACCGCAGTCGCAGCGCAGCGACTGGAAGACGTCGCCCGTCAGGCACTCGCTGTGCACGCGCAGCAGGCCGCCGCGCGCCTGCAGCGGACCGACCGACAGCACCAGGTGCTCCGATCCCGTCGCGGGGCTGCGGAAGGCCCGCGCCTGGAAATCGCCCAGCGTCGACGGCAGGTGCACCACTTCCCACTCGGTCGCCCCTTGCGTCCCCAACGGGATCTTCTCGCAGTGATTCACAGCCATCTCTCCAGCTTCGCCTCGGCGCCCTCGCGGACGTCCCGGTCGTGTCGTTCGTTCATGTCGTGCGATGCGCGCCCGTCGGAGCGACGGCGCGCACGTGCAAGTCCAGCAATTTAACCCGTCTCAGGGAAAACGCGCTGTCGCGAGGTGGAGAGCCCTCTCGGTCGCCGGGGCCTGGGCATGCAAAATCGGCCGCACCGACACCGCCCCTGGGACGCCCATGACCGCTCTCCCGCCCGCCGCCGCGCCCGCGTCGACGCCATCGCTGCCGACGCCGCGCTTCGACGAATTCCCCCGCTACGACGCGCTGACGCAGCTGCTGTTCAGCTACGCCGAGGCCTGCCCCAACCTGGTGTCGGTGCGGTCCATCGGCAAGAGCTTCGAGGGCCGCGAGATCTGGGTCGTCATCCTGACCAACACCGCGACCGGCAGCGATGTCGAGAAGCCCGCCTTCTGGCTGGACGGCAACATCCACGCCGCCGAGCTCACCGCCTGCACGACCTGCCTCTACTACCTGCACGACCTGCTGAGCAAGTACGGCACCGACCCGCAGGCCACCCACCTGCTGGACACGCGCACGATCTACATGGTGCCGCGCCTGAACCCGGACGGCGCCGAGCTGGCGCTGGCGGACCGGCCGCGCCACATCCGCTCGTCGACGCGCCCGTATCCGTTCGACGAGGAGCCGGTCGAAGGCCTCAGCGTGGAAGACATCGACGGCGACGGCCGCATCCTGACGATGCGCATCGCCGATCCGCACGGCGGCTACAAGAAGCACCCGGACGATCCGCGCCTGATGGTCGCGCGCCAGCCCGGCGAATTCGGCGGCGAGTACTACCGCCTGATGCCCGAGGGCCTGGTCATCAACCACGACGGCTTCAGCATCAAGGTCAACCGCGACAGCGAAGGCCTGGACCTGAACCGCAACTTCCCCGCGGGCTGGCGGCAGGAGTTCGAGCAGGTCGGCGCCGGTCCCTACCCGACCAGCGAGCCCGAAGTGCGCGCGATGGTGGACTTCATGGTGAGCCACCCCAACATCGGCGCGGCGATCAGCTTCCACACGCACAGCGGCGTGATCCTGCGTCCCTGCGGCACGCGCGGCGACGACGACATGGCGCCCGAGGACCTCTGGGCCTTCCAGCGTTTCTCCAAGCTCGGCGAGCAGCACACCGGCTATCCGGCGGTGAGCATCTGGCACGAGTTCAAATACCACCCCAAGGAAGTCATCACCGGCACGCAGGACTGGGTCTACGAGCACCTGGGCGCGCTGTTCTGGGTGGTGGAGCTGTGGTCGCCCAACAAGGAGGCCGGCATCACCGGCTACAAGTGGATCGACTGGTTCCGCGACCATCCGGTCGAGGACGACCTCAAGCTGCTGAAGTGGAGCGACGAGCACTGTGGCGGCAAGGCGCATGTCGAGTGGACCTCGTTCATGCATCCGCAGCTGGGGCCGGTGGAGATCGGCGGCTGGGACAAGATGAACTTCTGGCGCAACCCGCCGCCGCACCTGCGCGAGCGGGAGGCTGCGCGCTTCCCCGCGTGGATGAACCAGATCGCGCTCAGCCTGCCGAAGCTGGAGCTGCTGCGCACGGAGGTCCGCGCGCTGGGCCCGGACACCTGGCGCGTGCGCATGGCCGTGGGCAACAGCGGCTGGCTGCCGGCCTACGTGACCAAGCAGGCGCTGGCGCGCAAGCAGACGCGGGGCGTGATGTTCGAGATCTTCCTGCCGGTCGATCCCGAGGTCGGGCTGGTCAGCGGCAAGCCGCGCATGGAAGGCCCGCAGCTCGAAGGCCACGCGCCGAAGCAGACGCAGCTCGCGTTCCTGCCGGAGCGGGATATCACCGGCGACCGCGCCTACGGCGAATGGACGGTGAGAGCGCCGAAGGGCACGCGACTGAGCCTCGTTGCCTGGGCTGATCGCGCGGGCACCGTGAGAACTGAAGTCACCCTCGATTGACGTTGGTCGTCCTGCGACGACCGCAGCCCTCACCCCTGCCCTCTCCCGCAAGCGGGAGAGGGAGTCCGCCAAGCTGACTCCTCCTTCACCCTCTCCCGCTTGCGGGAGAGGGAGGGGTGAGGGCCAGCGGCCGTGTCAGTGCCTCGGCTCGTTCTTGTCCTGCTCCGCAGCCGTGAGCACGGCTTCGCGCCAGAGGCGCGCCGGGATGAACGTCCGCAGCTGCTCCATCGCGCGCTCGATGAGCGCCGGATGTAGTTCATGGCCCACATGCGGGAGCACGTCCGCCGTGATGTCCGCGCCGAGCGACATCAGCTCGCGCGCGGCGTTCAGCAGCGCCGGGTAGGGCAGCTCGCCGTCGTCCTTGCCATGCAGCAGATGGATGGAGACATCCTTCGGCGCATGCTGCGGCCAGTAGGCAAACGCACCGCCGAAGGCGAGCACGCGACCGGCCAGCTGCTCTTCCTGCTGCAGCGCCTCGAGCGCCAGGATCGCGCCCTGCGAGAACCCCGCCAGCGCGACGCGCCCCCATTCCAGATCGAGCTTCTCCGCCCACCCGCGCACCAGCGCGACCAGCGTCGGCACCGCCGCGCTCAGGCGCAGCGCCCGGAGCGTGTCGTCCCCGTCCTCGGAGTACCACTGGAAGCCCGCGCCGCCGCCCGGGATCGCATCGAAGGGCTCGAAGCCGTCGAGCAGCACCAGCGCGGCGCGCGGGTACTGGCGGTGCAGCGCCTCGGCGAGCGGGCGCATCTGTTCGGCATCGGCGCCGGCGCCGTGCAGCAGCACGAACAGCAGTTCAGGAGCTCCGTCCTTGGGGAGCAGCACATGGGCTTGGGTCATGGCCGCGATTGTCCGTCACGTGCCGTCGATGCGCTCCAGCGCGGCCCGGATATCCGCGGCGTTCGTGGGCCTGACCAGGCGCTCCACCTCCTGCCCGTCGCGCATGAAGATCAGCGTCGGCCACAGCTTGACCTTGAAGGAGCGCCCCAGCGGCTGGCCCTTGCCGTCCTCGACCTTGATGTGCTGGACCATCGCGTGCCGGCCTTCGAAGGCCTGCTCCAGCAGCGGCTGCGCCGCCTCGCAGATGGGGCACCACGAGGCGCCGAACTCGACCAGCAGCGGATGCTCCTTCGACAGCGTGTCGACGGCGTCGCGGATCGGCTCGGTCAGCGCGTAATGGGGATTCATCGGCATGAAGACCTCCTTGTCGATTGAGGCGGCGGGGCTCAGGCCGCGGCGCGGCGCAGGCTCATCTCGAACACCACGCCTTCCGGCACATTGAATGCCCGGATGCTGCCATCCATCTTCGCCAGGTAGGTCTTCGCGACAAAGAGCCCCTGGCCGCGGCGTTCCCCGTTGACCTGCGGGGCGGTGTCGGAGACGCCGTATTCGAAGATCTGGTCGAGCATCGCCGTGTCGATGTGCGGCCCCTGGTTGCGGATGCGCAGCAGGACGAAGCCGGGCTCGCCCGCCTCCAGGGTGATGGCAATGGGCGTGCCTTCGGGCCGGTAGCGGTCGGCATTGCGCAGCACGTGGGTGACGGCGTCCTCCAGCGCGTAGGCCTCCGCGTGCACGGGCTGCGGCTCGGGCAACTCGGTGGCGAAGGTCACGTCGTCGATGCCGGCGTAGTGCGCGTTCGCGGCCACCTCGCGGCAGAAGGCGGCCAGGTCCAGCGCCTCCGTGTGCAGGTCGGCGGACGCCAGCGCCTCGCTCGGCGGCGCGCTGCCGTAGAGCACCTTCACCGCCTGCTGCATCCGCTGCACGTAGCGGTGGCTGGGATCGTCGCCCGCGCCGTGCAGCACCATCAGCGACTGCAGCGGCGACATGATCTCGTGACCGACCGCATGCCACATCTCGCGCTCGCGTTCGGCGCGCAGCTGCTCGCGGCGCAGGCCGTCCTTCACGCGGGTCAGCGCGTCGGCCAGGCTGCCGGCCAGGATGCCCAGCTCGTCGCGGCCGCGCAGGTCGGCCACGTCGAGTTCGCCGATGCGCTGGTCCGCCCGCGCGTCCTGCATGTTGTAGGAGACGGCGGCCGCGCGCTTCGTCAGCACCGCGATGCCGCGGATCAGCCCCAGCTCCACCATCAGCCACGCGAGCGCGACGGCCGCCAGCATCGCCGCCGCCAGCCAGGCCAGCGGGCGCGCCTCCAGCGCCAACTGGCGGTCGAGGCTGCGCAGGTCGCCGCGCAGGTCGAGCCGGTAACGGCCGCTCGGCGTCGCCACGTCGTCGGACGCGGTCAGCCAGCGGATCTCGGTGGCATCGGTGTCGGCGCCGACGCCCAGGACCTCGCCCTGTACCGGCAGGCGGCGCATCACGTGGATCAGCCACGGCAGCGCGCGCTCCGACAGCTCCGGGCCGCGGCGCTCGGCGATCGTCATCGCCTGCTTGCCCAGTCGCTCGATGCGCAGCGTCTCGCCCGGCTGCAACGATGCGCCGATCCGGTCCAGCGACAGCGCGAGCGACGCGCCCGGCCTGGCGCTGTCGAAGAGGATCGGAGCCGGAGCCGGAGCCGGAGCCGGAGCCGAAGCCGAAGCCGAAGCCGGAGCCGGAGCCGAAGCCGAAGCCGAAGCCGAAGCCGAAGCCGAAGCCGGAGCCGGAGCCGAAGCCGAAGTGGGAGTGGGAGTGGGAGTGGGAGTCTGTGTCGACGGGGCGGTCACGCCGGCGGGCATCGGCTCGGAGGCCGCAGCAGACAGCTCGGCGGGCACGATGGACTCCGTGGGCGCGATGGGTTCGGCAGGCCCGAGCAGCTCCACCCGCACCCGCATCTGGTCGAGGTCCGCCGGCGGCCAGACCGGCCGCGCGCGATGGCCCGCGTCGTCGAAGAGCGCGTCCTGGAACGCTTCCACCGGGAGCCGGATCGAATAGAAGGTGCGCCTGGCGCAGTCAGGACCGCTGCTGCCTTCGGCGCAAGGCCCCTCGCGCCAGAGCCAGCCGCGGAACTCGCGCACCGGGCGCGCCTTGCCGGGCAGCTGCGGTCCCGCGCCCAGGAAGCCGGTCAGCCGGCCGCGCTGCGTGCCGTCGGCCGCGGCGGTGCCTTCGAACGGCGCGATCCAGGTCTGCGTGCCGCCGCGCAGCTTCAGCGTCACGCGCGCGCGGTGCACGCCGCTCAGGTCCAGCGCGCCGTGCTCGCGGCCGGCGAGCGGGCCGCTCTCCAGGCTGCCGACCAGGTAGAGGAAACCGCCCGCGTAGGCGTTCGCGCCGACGGCGGCGCACAGGCTCGCGCCGTCGGGCCAGCGCAGGCCGCAGCCGGCCATCTCGACGGCGCGCTGCGCCTTGTTCTGGTCGTCGAAGTCGATCGCCGAGAACGGCAGCAGCACCGGTGCCTGGCCGTCGCGGTCGCCCACGCCCATCGTCGGATTCAGCAGCGCCAGCTGGCCGCTCGGATGGCGCAGCTGCAGCACGATCTCGGCCAGCGACTGCCGGAAGCCCTGCGCATACCGCTGGTAGGCGCGCTGCTTCTGATCGATCAGCACCGTCAGCACCAGGCCGACCGTCGCCAGCGCCAGCAGCAGGAAGGCCAAGTGCACGACCGCGCGGCGGCGGAACGCCGCCAGCCCCAATCGCGGCACGGCCAGCGCGGGCAGTTCGACCGGTCCGAGCTTCATGCGACGTCCATGCCGACCGTCATCGCGGGCCCGACCACCGGAACCCCCGCATCGGCACGTTCTCAATCGCGTCGAAAGTCGGATCGACTTCCTTCAGCGCCTCGCGCAGCGTCGACACGTGCTTGCGCACGTTGTCGCGCGTGCGGCCGCTCTTGACGACGTCGTAGAGCTCCTCGTACGACACCACCTGCGGCGCGCGCTGGTACAGCGTGGCGAGGATGCGCTGCGCCGTCAGCGGCAGGTTGATGCGCTGGCCCTTCCACAGCGGGCTGCGCTGCCAGAGCGGGTCCAGCTGCAGCGCCTCCGGCGCGGCCGGCACCGGCTCGGTGGCTTCGCGGGCGCGGGCGGCGCGCAGGATGTCGAGGAAGGTGTCGATGAACTCGGCCTCGTCGAAGCTGGTCTTCTGCAGGTAGTCCCAGGCGTCGAGCGCCTTCATGATCCCGCGGTAGATGGCGGCCGGCATCGCCGACACGACCAGCACCGGCGTGCCGGCGTTCAGCTTGTTGATCTCGTTGATCAGCGCGATGCCGGCGTTGCGCTCGCGGCCGAGCTCGATGTCGAGCACGACCATCTCGTAGCGCTCGCGCGCCAGCGCGGCCTCGGCGGCGTCGCGGTCGAACCATTGGTCCACCTGCAGCTCGGGCCGCGCGGCGCGGATCCAGCCGGTGAGCTGCTCGCTGGTGGGGCGGTCGTCCTCGATGACGGCGACCTTGTTCCTGGGGATGGCCATGGCGCCGGATTATCGACATCGCCGCGCCCGGCGGCGCGACCCGCCCGTGAAGGTTTCTTCCGGACCGTGAAGGGACCCGCCGACGCCCGCATTGAGGCTTCCGGGGCGTCTGCGGACCATGAGCGTCATCCCAACACCCGAATCAACGGGAACCCCGGAGGACCTCATGAACGACCGCCTGCAATCGATCCGCAACGCCGCCGCGCGGCTCAAGGCTCGGCTGCCCGGTTTCTCCCGCCGCCACCGCGGTGACGAGCTTGGCGACGAGTTCGGCGGCGAAGGCGCCGGCGCTGGTGCCGGTGCCAATGCCGGCGGCCTTGGCCTGCCGCTGAAGCGCGCCGGCGCCGGCCTGGTCCGCTGCCTGCCCTGGCTGGCCGGCCTCACCGCCGTGGCCGGCGCGGTGGCGCTGCTGGTGATGCATCCGCCGGTGCACGAGGTGCCGCGCGGCGCCGTCAGCCTGCGCACGAACATGCTGACCGGCGGCGTGACGGAGGCCCGCTCGGGCTCCATGCTCCAGCTGCCCGGGCTGCATGACGTCCGCGACCTGCCGGTGCGTGATCGCAGCTATCACCCGCAGCGTTTCGCCCGCGCCGACGGCGAGGCGCCGCTCCAGTCGCTCGAAGGGCTGTCGCTGGGCCTGGACCTCACGGTGCGCTGGACCGTCGACACGACGCGGCTGGCGCAGCTGGCGACCTCGCTGCCCGACGACATCGAAGGCGACGTGATCGCGCCGGCGCTGCAAGGCATCGTCTACCGCCAGATCGCGACGCACACGGTGCGCGAGATCTTCTCGACGCAGCGCGGTCCCATCCAGGCCGCGCTGGAGTCCGAGCTGCGCCGCAAGCTGGCGGTCGACGGCATCGTGCTGCGCGGCCTGGAGATCGGCAACGTCGACCTGCCGCAGGAGTACCGCGCCGGCCTGGAGAACCTGCTGTCGGAAGGACTGGCCAGCGAGAAGATGCGCTACACGCTGGAGCTCAAGGAGAAGCAGGTCAAGCAGACCGAGCTGGAGGCGGCGGCCGAGAAGGTCCGCCGCGAGACCGCCGCCGAAGCCTCGGCGCGCGAGCAGATCATCGCCGCCAAGGGCCAGGAGGAGGCGATGAAGCACGTGCTGCCGTTCAAGCAGCGCCAGGTCGAGCAGCGCCAGCTGGAAGCCGAGGCCGAGCGCGTCGCGCGGGTCCGCATGGCCGAGGGCAACGCGCAGGCGCGCGGCATCGAGGCCGAGGGCGAGGCCAAGGCGCGCGAGAAGCTGGCCGACGCCGAGGCCTATCGCCAGTCGCGCATCGGCAAGGTCGCGGTCGACCAGATGGCCGCCGAGGGCGCGCTGCTGAGCCGCCATCCGCTGCTGATCCAGAAGGCGATGGCCGACAAGCTGTCCGACAAGGTGCAGGTGATCATCGCGCCGCCGCCGTCGGACGGCGGGTTCATCGGCAAGACGCTGCTGGGGACGAAGCAGGACGGGCGTCCGGAAGGACGCCATGAAGGTCGCTCGGAAGGCGAAGGCGAGGGGACCTCGCAATGAACCGCCACCGTGCCTCCGCGTTCCTGGTCCCGTCCCTGATCCTGAGTCGAAAGGGTTCCGACATGTGCCGCCTGAAGCTCGTGATGGCCGCCGCGATTGCCGCTGTCGCCGTTCAACTGCTGTGCGTCCACTCGGCCGATGCCGCCACGCCGATCGCGACCGCGACCGCGACTGCTAGCGCGACCACGACCGCGACAGCGACTGGCGACGACGCCGCGCCGAAGCCGCCGATCAAGCGGGTCTCGGCGGACAACGCGGCACCGCGCACCGCGCTGGTGGTGCAGGACAACGTGGCGATGCGCGCGGCGGCGAAGGATTCGTCGCCGGCGCAGGCGCAGCTCTGGCGCGGCGAGGCGCTGGAGATCCGCGGCGAGCGCCCTGACCACTTCCAGGTCTACGACTACCACCGCGAGCGCGGCGGCTTCGTCCGCAAGGCGGCGCTGCTGCCGCTGAACGGCCCGGCCGCGCAGCCGGACGCGCTGCTGGCCGCGCTGCGCGTCGTGCGCCAGCAGCCGGGCGCGGAATCGCTCGGTCTGGGCCTGGCCGCCGCCTACGTGCAGGCGGCGAGCGCGGCGCAGATGAACGGCGTCGACGGCGCGGAGGCGCTCGATGCGATGGGCACGCTGGCCGAGCGGCTGGCCGATCGCGCCTCACGCACGCCAGCGCGGGCGGACGGCGTGGCGACGGCCGCGCCGTCGGCCGCGGAGACGCAGGTCGCCGCGCAGCTCGACGTCGCCGCGCGTTACGGCCTGCGCTTCCGCACGCTGGAGCGCGAGGCCGGCGCGATGCAGCTCTGCTACGACGGGGAGGCGTTCCGCCGCGTGCTGGCGATGCCGGCGTCGACGCCGGAGCAGAAGGCGCGCGCCGCGCTGGCGCTGACGCGCGCCGACTGCCTGGACCCGGTCGCGACGCCGCCGCAGCGCGAGCAGATGGACCAGTGGCGCGCGGACGTGCTCGACAAGGTGGATCTGCGGGATCCGGCGCTGGCGACGCATTGGCGCAACCGCGTGCTGATGCGGCAGTCGGGCGTGTGGAGCAGCCTGGCCTTCATCCGTGCGCGACGGGCCAGCGCCGCGGGCGCCGTGGGCACTGCTGCGGGCACCGCCGCGGCAGTGGCCTCGACCACGACCTTGCAGGTGGATGCTTCGTCGGCCGCATCGCGCCGGGCGCTCGAAGCCTTCGCCCGCGTCGTTCCCGCGGAGCTCTCCGACGACGACCAACCCACCTACAACGACGCCGCCATGCGCGGCAACGCGATGCGCTGGGCCGCGCTGCCGGCGGGTGCGCCGGAGCAGACGCTCGGCCCCGTGAAGTTGAGCGTGGCCGCCGGCCAGCCGGGCGAGACCTGCCTGACGCTGACGATGAACGGCGCGAAGGAAGGCAGCGCGCCGCTGCTGCGCCACTGCGCCTGGGGGCTGGTGATGACGGCATCGGCGCGCATCAACCGCGAGGGCACGGCGATCGCGATCGCCTCGGTGCCGGCGGACGGCTGGCGCGAGCTCTGGCTGCTGCGCCGCACGGCGCAGGGCTGGAAGGTGTCGGTGCTGCCGCCGGTGGCGGCACAGCCCGGCCTGGGCTACGCGGAATTCGCCGGCTGGGTGCCGGGCGGCAAGGAGCTGCTGGTCGCGCGTGAGTCCCGCGCCGAAGGCCGCTACAAGCGCAGCTACGAGCTGGTCGACCTCGACACGCTGGAGACGAAACGCCAGGCCGGCGACGTGACGATGCTGGGTGCGTTCCAGCGCTGGCAGGCGGCGGATTGGCGAGGGTCCAGTTTGAGCGCGAGGTGAGGGAATCTCAGCGCCTCAGTGGCACCTGATGCCTTCCGGAAGCATCCGCGCGAGGGCGGCGAGATCGCGGGCATCGACGACGCCGTTCTGATCCAGGTCCGCATGGCCGAGGAAGCCGGATTGGCCTGGACGCTTGCCGACGGACGCCGTCGCCGCCGCAAGATCCTCGCACGTCGAGTGCGGGCGCGGAGGGCCCGGCATGTCAGGTTCGATGTCGTAGGCGTAGAGCCTCACGCTCGTGCCCTCCCGGGGACTCCTCGCCTGCAAGGCGACGAACCCGCCTTCCGCCGCTTGCCGCTGGCTGATCGCGTTCCCCGCATCCCGGTTCGGCGTCACCCCGTCGACGACCTCCTTCAGCACGAAGTGCTGTTTCACGCCGTTCCTGTCGGTGTACAGGAAGAGCTTCATCTCCCCGGTCTTCGGGTCCACGGGCGTGCTGAACCACACCGCCTGATCCAGCGCCCTCTCGGCGATCTGCGAGCCCTCCTGGCCATTCGTCTGTCGCGTGATCAGCGAATGCTTGTCCGCAAGAACGCTGCCACTGGCGCCATTGCCTCGGAACATGACATGCGGGTAGACATTGGTGCCATGGATGAAGCTCTGCATCGTGTGACCTTCGCGAGTCGCGTACGGTCCCGCGGCAGGGCTCACCGCTTCCTCGAAGACGAACTTGTGGTTGTCCTGGGCCAGGGCCGGTTCACTCTCTGGCGCATTCGAATTGCGCAAAGGCACGAGCGTGCGGCCGCGGAGGATCACAGGCGTGCGCGAGAGCGACTCCGGCGATGCGCTCGTCGCGGGCTTGCTTCTGTTGGTCAGGGCCGCGGCCTGGGTCCGCCCGTTGAAGGCGGAATCCGCCGACACGACCATGTACGTCCGTCCCGGTTCGAGCCGGGTGACGAGTCGCCAGGCCTTTTCCGTCGCCGGATGCTTGTGCAGGCGCAGGCCGGACGGGCTGGCGATCGGGTCTCGTGAGGACAGGACCAAGGTGCTGCGTCCATGCTTGGGCACCGCCTTCATGTCCGTGACGCCCGACGCCCTGGCCATGCCATCGGCGCCATAGGTGGTCTGGTACTGCTTGAACCGGGTCACGCCGTCGCTGAAGCGGACGTCCGCAAAGGACAGCGGCGCTTCCAGCGTGTTGGCCGCGTCCATCCACCCCACGGTCATGTTGCCGAAGGACAGCACGAAGGTCGCCGTGTTCTCCACGCCCACGGCGCGGTAAGCCTCTGCCGGCGCGGGCCCGCGGGCGGTCACCGTCACATGGCAGGGGCTGCCGGGATTCACGGCGCAGTCGGTCGGGTTGAATTTGATCCTCTCGACTGCAAACCCCGGCGGCAGCGAGACGTTGCGCGCGCTGAAGGCGACGTGCCTCGTGCCGGCCGGCACGTGGATGTCGAGCATCGCCTGCGCGTTCCTGCCGCCCCAGGTCCTGGCCTTGAAGGTTTCTCCGCCATACCTGAAGGTCGCCGTGACACCGTGCGGCGGCAGGCCTGCGTCGATGAGGTACTGCTCCGGGTTGGTCGCGGCCCAGTAGGCCTCCTTCGGACGCCCGACGCCAGACCAGGGATACCCGTTGGTGTGATAGCCCGGGTCCGTCATTCCCCACCAGGTGACGCGGTGGACGCCGCCCTTGTATTCGGGGTGACGCCCCGCCGTGCCGCCAGCGTACTCCTTGAGCAGGCTGAACAGTTTGGCGTACTGGACGCCCTGCTCCATGAACAGGGCGTCCATCTCGGGTCCGTTCTGGATGCGCTCGCCCTTGTCCAGACCCAGCGTGGGTGCGAGATCCAGTTCGGTCAGATCGACGTTGACGCCCGTGTCGAGATAGGTCCTGAGGGTCCTTTCGAAGGCGTCCAGGTTGAGCCGCATGTCCCAGTGCCCCTGCGTGCCGATGACGTCGACCAGCGGCCTGGGTCTGCCCTTGGCATCCAGCAGGATCCGGCCCTTGCCCGCGGCCGACTCGGCCGCATAGCGTTCATTGAACTCCTTGACCATCGCGGCGATGGCGGAGGCCTTCGAGGCGCGCTCGTTGTCGTTGAAGTCGTTGTAGTTCAGCAGCGCCGTCGTGTTCTGGCGCGCGTAGTAGAAGGCGTCATACAGGTAGTCCCAGCTTTTCCCGCCCTTGGCATAAGCCTGGGCCCATCGCGACGGGCGCTCTTCGGGGTTGTAGCCCGTGCGCAAGGCGTTTCTCCAGTCGGCGGGGTTGTCGGGGCTGTCCTTGAACGCTTCGTTGACGACGTCCCAGGCGTAGACCTTGAAAGGTTGTTTGTCGAAATGCCCGGCCACGGTCCGGACGTAGTACTCGAGGTTGGCCTTCGCGGTGGGGTAGTCCCACGGCGTTTCCCAGCCGCCGGTCGAGGTCAGGACATTGGGCGCCGGCCATTGCCCCGATTGGTTGTGCCAGAGCAGCACGTGCCCGGTCACCTTGACGCCGCGCGCGTTGGCCGCGCCGATGTCGGCATTGATGCCCGAGGTCAGATTCGTGAGGAAGTTCGGCGCTGGATTGCTGCTCCCGCCATTCCAGAAGTCCGGCTTCATCGCGTTGCTGGGCGTCACCGCGTTGAAGTGCTTCACGGTCATGGCGGCGACCGAGTCCTCGCCCGGCACCACGTCGGCGCCGAAATTGGCGGCACTGAGGTTGGTGCTGCCGATCAGGAAGTGATGCCGGTAGACCTCCTTGAGCGCCGGCCATTCGGCAGGACTGGCTGGCCGATCGACGGCCCACGCGCCGTTCATGATCGCCAGTCCGGCCGGCCAGGCCATCAGCCAGCGTTTGATGGCGAGTCTGCCGGGCTTTGCCAGGTGCATGGCCAGGTGCATGTCTTGTCTCCTTGGTCTGGCGTTCAATAGAACCAGCGCAGCGGCGCCAGCACCGTCTGCGGGAAGAGAACCATGATGAACAGCACCGCGAACTGGGCCGCCATGAACGGCAGCACGCCGCGGGTGACCTCGTCCATCTTCATGCGGCCGACGCCGGCCACCACGTTGAGGATGGTGCCCACCGGCGGCGTGATCAGGCCGATGGAGTTGTTGATGATGAACAGCACGCCGAAGTAGATGGGGTCGATGCCGGCGGCCTTGATCAAGGGCATCAGCACCGGCGTCATGATGAGGATGGTGGGGGTCATGTCCATGGCCGTCCCCACCAGCATCACCAGCAGCATGATGGCCACGAGCAGCAGCGTCTGGTGGTCCAGCAGCGGGCGCAGCAGCTCCACCATCTGCGTGGGCAGGTTGGCCACCGTGATGAGCCATGCCGACACCATCGCCGCGGCCACCAGGAACATCACCACCGCCGTGGTGCGCGCCGCCGCCACGAACGCGCGCACCAGCGCCTGCAGCGACAGTTCCCGGTAGATCACGGTGGCCACGAACATCGCGTAGACCGCCGCGACGACCGCCGCCTCGGTGGGCGTGAAGACACCCATGCGCAGTCCCACCAGGATGAACACCGGCAGCAGCAGCGCCCACACCGATTCGCGCGCGGCGGTCCAGATCTCGGCGCGTGTCTTGCGGGGAGGCAGCGCCAGCTTCTCCTTGCGGCCCACCCACCACCAGGTCAGCGCCAGACCGATGCCGATCATGATGCCGGGCACGATGCCGGCGATGAACAGCTTGCTGATCGACACGTTGGCGGCGACGCCGAAGATGACGAAGCCGATGCTGGGCGGGATGATGGGGCCGATGACACCGGCCGCCGCGATCAGCCCGCCCGAGACCTCCCGTTTGTGCCCGGCCTTGACCATCATCGGCAGCAGCAGGGCCGTCAGCGCCGCGGCGTCGGCCACGGCGGAGCCCGACAACGCCGACAGCAGGCAGGCCGCCACGATCACCACGTAGCCCAGTCCGCCCTTGACGTGGCCGACCAGCGCCAGCGCGAAGTTGACGATGCGCTGCGACAGCCCGCCGACGTTCATGATCTCGCCGGCCAGCATGAAGAAGGGCACCGCCAGCAGCGGGAAGCTGTCGGCCCCGTTGATGAAGTTCTGCGCCAGGATCTGCGCGTCGAAGAGGTCCAGGTGCCACATCAGCGCCACGCCGCTGGCCAGCAGCGCATACGCGATGGGAATGCCGAGCGCCATGGCGCCCACGAGGCTGCCGAGGAAGATGAAGACCGTCATGACCGCGCGTCCCGGGAGGTGCCGTTCGAAGCGTCGGCGTTGGCGTTGGCGTCCGGGCGTGCGTGCGTGGGGTCCCGCCGCGCGTCGGCGCGCGCGAGCTCGGCCTGCAGGCTCTCGAGCTCGGCCTGCTCTTCCGACTCCTTGACCATCACGAGCTCACTTTCTCGGAGATGGCCGCTGAGCAGGCGCACCAGCTGCAACAGCAGCAGGAGGCCGGCACACACCGAGAAGACCACGCCGGATCCGTAGAAGAGCGCCATGGACGCGCCGGTCACCGGCGCCTCCACGTCCAGGTTGATGCGCGCCTGCTGCCAGCTGCCGTCCAGGAACAGCCAGGTCACGTACAGCATCAGCAGGTGGCCCAGCAGCATGCAGGCCTTCTTGCCGGCCAGCGGCAGGCGCGACACCAGCATGTCGGTGCCCAGGTGGCCGCCCTCCTTCAACGCGGCCACCGCCCCCATGAAACACAGCCAGACGAACAGCCAGCGCGACACTTCCTCGCTGACGGCGATGCCGGAGTTGAACGCGTAGCGCAACACGACATTGCCGAACACCAGCACGACCATCACCGCGAGCGCGCCGGCGATCAGCAGGTCGATGGCCCGACAGAACCTGTCGATGGCGACGTCGATCATGGCCTCACCTCCATGCACAGCCCGGCCGTCATGACAGCCCTGACAGCAGCCCTGACGGCAGCCCTCACCAGGGCCCTGACTTCGGCCCTCGGAGCGGACCTCACAGAGCAGCTCCCTGCAGCAGCCCGCGCTCGGCCAGGTTGCCGATGAGGGCTCGCAGGCCGAAGCGCCACGGCGGCGCGGCCTCGCTGTGCGTCACCCGGTTCTGCAGAGCCCCCAGCCAGTGGCTGTGGATGGTGACCACGTCGCCCAGCTTGTGGGTGAAACCGCCGCCCGGCTCGTCGCGATCCTCGATGGGCGCGAACAGCGTGCCCAGGAACAGCATGAAGCCGTCGGGGTACTGGTGGCAGGCCATCGTCTGCGCCACCAGCTCGACGGGGTCGCGGCTGATGCTGGCCATGGTGTTGACGCCGCTCAGCGTGTAGCCGTCCTCGCCGCGGACCTGCAGGTGCACGGTCTCGCGGCGGACCTGATCCAGGCCGAAGCCGTCGTCGAACAGCCGGATGAAGGGGCCGATGGCGCAGGAGGCGTTGTTGTCCTTGGCCTTGCCCAGCAGCAAGGCGCTGCGCCCTTCGATGTCGCGCAGGTTGACGTCGTTGCCCAGCGCGGCGCCGACGATGGCGCCGCGGCTGTTGACGGCCAGCACCACCTCCGGCTCCGGGTTGTTCCAGGCGGAGTCGGACCGGATGCCGATGGCCTGGCCATGCCCGACCGCGGCCAGCACCGGCGACTTGGTGAAGACCTCGGCGTCGGGCCCGATGCCGACCTCCAGGTACTGCGACCAGAGCTTCTTCTGCTGCAGCAGGGCCTTGAGCGCCAGCGCCTCGGGCGAGCCGGGGCGGATGTCTGAGAGGTCGCCGCCGATCAGCGCCGTGACCTGGCTGCGCAGCGCCTGGGCGCGACTGGCGTCGCCGCCGGCCTGCTCCTCGATCACGCGCTCGATCATGCTCGCGGCGAAGGTCACCCCGGCGGCCTTGACGACCTGCAGGTCGCAGGGCGCGAGCAACCAGGGCAAGGCGTCGTCGCGGCCCTCGGCCTTGCTGTTGTCCAGCAGCGCCTCGATGCTGCACAGGAATTCGCCGGACACCGCGCGGACGGCCTTTGCCGGCTGTTCGGTGTCCAGCAGCGTGCTCATGGTGGCGAATTGCTGGGTGACGTCGAACACGCCCTCGGCGCGCAGCGCCACCACGGCCGGGCCGGCGCTCGATCCTGCGCGCCACACACGCGCGACGAGCGTGCCGGCCAGGCCGTCCTGCGGCAGGACGGGGTGGAGGCCATCGGTGCGCACCGGCAGGGCCGTCGTTGTTGCAGTCATTGAGCGTTCCTCGTGCGGTGTCAGTGGTTGTGGCGCGGCGTGCGCTCGGCGATGCGGCGGTACTTGAGGGCCATCTCCAGCGTGGCGCCATCGGCCAGCTGGCCGGTGTGGCTGCGGTAGAGCTCCTCCCACGGCGACTGGCTGGCCGGCACGGGCGGCGGCGCCACCTCGCGCAGGCGGCGCGCGATCTCGTCCTCGGACACCAGCGCGTCGCAACGGCCGGCGTTGAGGTCGACGCGAATCACGTCGCCGGTCTGCAGCCAGCTCAAGCCTCCGCCCACCGCGCTCTCGGGCGAGACGTTGAGGATGGAGGGGCTGTCGGCCGTGCCGGACTGGCGACCGTCGCCCAGCGTGGGCAGGGTCTGGATGCCGCGCCGGATCAGCGCGTCGGGCGGCTGCATGTTCACCACCTCGGCCGAGCCCGGCCAGCCGATGGGACCGGCGCCGCGCATCACCAGGATGCAGCCCTCGTCGATCTCCAGCGCCGGATCGTTGATGCGCGCGTGGTAGTCGTCGGCGCCGTCGAACACCACGGCGCGGGCCTCGAACACGCCCTCGTGGCCGGGCCGGCTGAGGTAACGCTCGCGAAAGCGCTGCGAGATCACCGAGGTCTTCAGGATGCCGAAGTCGAACAGGTTGCCGCTCAGCACCAGGAAGCCCGCCTTGGGCATCAGCGGCGCGTCGAACGGCCGGATCACCTCACGATCGCTGCTCTCGCGGCCCTGGATGTTCTCGCCCACGGTCCGGCCGGTGACGCTGGCGCACTCGCCATTCAGGCGGCCGGCCTTTGCGAGCTCCCACATCAGCGCCGGCACGCCGCCAGCGCGGAAGAAGCGTTCGCCCAGGAACTTGCCGGCAGGCTGCATGTTCAGCAGCAGCGGCAGCTCGTAGGCGTGGTCGGTCCAGTCCTGGGGGCGCAGGTCCACGCCGGCGTGGCGGGCCATCGCCATGATGTGGACCTGCGCATTGCTGGAGCCGCCCGCGCAGCTCACCACCGCCAGCGCGTTGAGGAAACTCTCGCGGCTGAGGATGCGCGACGGACGCAGGTCCTCGAAGGCCATGCCGACGATGCGGCGGCCGGTGTCGTAGGCCATCTGGCCGCGCTCGCGGTACGGCGCGGGAATGGCGGCGCAGTCGGGTAGCGACAGGCCCAGCGCCTCCGCCACGGCGTTCATCGTCGACGCCGTGCCCATGGTGTTGCAGTGCCCGGCCGACGGTGCGCTGGCGCACGCGCGCTGCAGGAACTCCTCTTCGTCGATCTCGCCAGCGGCCAGTTGACGGCGGCTGCGCCAGATCACCGTGCCCGAGCCCACCAGTTCGCCGCCATGCCAGCCGTCGAGCATGGGCCCGCCGGACAGCACGATGGCCGGGATGTCCACGGTGGAGGCGGCCATGATGCCGGCCGGCGTGGTCTTGTCGCAGCCGGTCGTGAGCACCACGGCGTCGATGGGGTAGCCGTACAGGATCTCGACCAGGCCCAGGTAGGCCAGGTTGCGGTCCAGCGCCGCGGTGGGGCGGCGGCAGTTCTCGAAGATCGGATGCACCGGGAATTCCATCGGAATACCGCCGGCGTCACGGATCCCGTCGCGAACGCGTCGGGCGAGGTCCAGGTGGATGCGATTGCACGGGGACAGGTCGGAGCCCGTTTGCGCGATGCCGATGATGGGGCGGCCCGAACGCAGTTCCTCGGGCGTCAAGCCGTAGTTCATGAAACGCTCCAGGTAGAGCGCCGTCATGTCGGAGCGTTGGGGATCGGCAAACCATTCGCGCGAGCGAAAGCGCCGACCGGCTGGGTTGTCCATGGCCATCGTCTTGAAAGAAGAGAACGGGGGAAAGGGGGAAAGCGGCGCCGCCGCCTTCCACTGCTGGCGAACTACTTCCTGGCCGTCGCGGCGCCGCGCACCTTGGCCAGCTCGCCATTGAGTTCGGCGGTGGTGTCTTCGCCGAACTCCTTGCTGAACTTGGTCAGCACCGTCTGGAGTTTGCCGCGCATCCTGGCCTGCTCGGCCGGCGGCAGTTCCGTGATCTGCATCCCGGCCTTCTTCAGCTCGGCCAGAGCCGTCTCGGAGAACGCCCGGATGGTCTTGCGTTCGTGCAGGGTGGCTTCGCGCGCCGCCTCCTGGACGATCTTCTGCTCCTCGGCGGACAGCGCGTCCCAGGTCTTCTTGGACATCAGCAGCACCCAGGCGCTGTACATGTGCCTAGACAGCACCAGGTGCTTCTGCACTTCGTAGAACTTGCTGGCCAGGATGGTCGCCGGCGGGTTCTCCTGCCCGTCCACCGCGGTCTGCTCCATCGCCGAGTAGAGCTCGGTGAAGGGCATGGGAGTCGCGTTGGCGCCCAGGGCGTTGAAGGTGTCCAGGAACAGCGGGCTCTGGATGACGCGCAGCTTCAGGCCGCTCAGGTCATCGGCGCGCTGCACCGGGCGGCGCGAGTTGGTGACGTGGCGGAAGCCGTTCTCCCAGAAGCCCAGCCCGATCAGCCCCTTCTCCGGCAACCTGGCCAGCAGCTTCTGCCCGAACGGACCGTCCAGGACGGCGTCGGCTTCCTTCTCGTTGTTGAAGGTCAAGGGCAGGTTCAGCACGCCGAATGGCTTGACCAGCGACACCAGCGTGGAGCTGTCGGGGATGGTCATCTCCAGCGTGCCGCCGCGCAGCGCCGAGGTCATGCTGACGTCGTTGCCCAGCGCGCCGCTGGTGTAGACCCGCGCCGTCAGCTTGCCGCCGCTCCTGGCCGCCAACTGGTCGGCGAAAAACTTCAGCGCCTGTGCCTGTGGGTGGTCTTCGCTGAGCCCGGTGCCGATCTTGAACACGTGTTCCTTGATCTGCGCCGCAGCGGGGCTGGCCAATGCGACGAGCAGCGCCGCAGCCCAGCCGAGTGATCTGATTTGCATGATGTCTCCGCAGTGGTTGTGCGCGCGCCGCGGCGGCCCCGCCGCGACGCACCGGCTCTCTGTGAGGCCGTTGTTTGTGAGGTGCAGGCTACGTGAGCCCCCCCCTGACGGTCCACTGACTTTTTTGCTAGCATCGATTCCAAATGCTGATGAGTTCACACAGGACTTCGGATCACCCCTGATGCTGGCGCAAGTCTCCCGTTTGCGTTTCCGGCACCTGCAGTTCCTGGACATCCTGGGCAAGACGCGCAATCTGCGCCTGGCCGCCGAGCAGATGCACATGACGCAGCCGGCGGCCACCAAGGTGTTGATGGACATCGAGGAAATGCTGGAGGCGCGTTTGTTCGATCGCCTGCCACGCGGCATGCGACCCAATGAGCTGGGACTCTTCACCTTGCGCTACGCGCATTCGGCGCTCGACGGCCACCGCAAGTTCATCGACGAGTTCAGCACGCTCAAGCAGGGCGGGCACGGTCATCTGACGATCGGCGCCATCTCCGGTTCGGCGGCGCACCTGCTGATTGCCGCGGTGGCCGAGCTTCAGCGCTTGCGCCCGCTGCTGGTGGTGAAGGTGCTGGAGCAGAGCAGTGACCAGCTGATCGTGTGGCTGGCCGAGCGCAAGATCGACGTGATGATCGGCCGGTTCACCGAAGACTCGCAACGCGACCAGTTCCAGTACGAACGGCTGTCCGGCGAGAGCCTGCATATCACCGCGGGCCTGCACCATCCGCTGCGTGGCGCCCAGCCCCCCGGTGTTCGGGAACTGTCGCGGTGGCCGTGGATCCTCTATCCGACGTCCACCGCGCTGCGCAAGGTCTCGGATGGCATCTTCAGCGACGCCGGCTTGTCGCTCACCTCGGGGATCGTGGAGACGCCGTCGTTCCTCTTCGCCCTGGAGCTGTTGCAGAGCACGAACATGCTGTCGCTGCAGCCCGCCGGCCTGGTGGACAAGTATGTGCGGCGCGGCTTGCTCACGCGCATCGCGTCCGAGCTCCCCAACCGCATGCCCGACTTCGGCCTGATCACGCTCCAGGGCGAGCCTCCCGGCACGGCCGTGCTGGCGTTCATGGACGTGATCCGCAGCATTGCAGACCAGGCCCCCGAAACGGCCTAGGCAACTCAGTCTGCCGTGAGCTTCACCAGCACCTGCCGCAGCCGTTGCGCGTCGATCGGCTTGGTGAGGAACTCGTTCATCCCGGCGGCCAGCGCCTCGTCGCGTTCCTGGACCAAAGCCGCCGCGGTCAGCGCAATGATCGGCAGCTGCGTCCCGTCGTAGCGCTGGCGCAGCTGTCGCGTGGCCTCGTGGCCGCTCATGACCGGCATCTGCACGTCCATCAGCACCGCGTCGAAGGGCTTGCCCATGCTGGCCGCGGCCGTCACCGCCTCCACCGCCTGGCTGCCGTCGCTGGCCTGCGAGACCTCCGCGCCCCACTGCTCGAGCATGGCCACGGCGATCATCATGTTCACCGGGTTGTCCTCGACCATCAGGATGCGGCGTCCCGCGAGTTCCGCGTCCTCGGCCGGCGCGTGGCGTTGCGCGCTCACCGGCGCCGGCGCCGCGGGCAGCGGCAGCTCGGCCCAGAAGGTCGCGCCCGCGCCCGGCTGGCTGTCCACGCCCACGTCGCCGCCCATCAAGGTCGCCAGCTCGCGGCAGATCGACAGCCCCAGGCCCGTGCCGCCGTAGCGGCGCGTGGTCGATTCGTCGGCCTGCGTGAAGGGCTGGAACAGCCGCTCGTGCATGGCCTCGGCGATGCCGGGGCCGGTGTCGCTGACCTCGACGCGCAGGCGGCGCTCGTCCAGCCGGCGCACCCGCACCGCCACGCGGCCCTGCTCGGTGAACTTCAGCGCGTTGCTCAGGTAGTTGCTCAGGATCTGCCGCGTGCGCACCGGATCGCCGATCACCCAGGCGGGCACCGCGTCGTCGACGTCGATGCTGAAGCCCAGCCCGCGCGCCTGCGCCAGCGTCAGGTAGCCCATGCGCATCGTCGCCAGCATGTCGCGCAGCGCGAAGGGCACGGTCTCCAGCGTCAGCCGGCCGGCCTCGATCTTGGACAGGTCCAGGATGTCCGACATCAGGCCCGACAGGCTCTCCGCGCTGTCCACCATCTGGTCCAGGTAGTGGCTGCGCGTGTCGCCGTTCAGGTCCGGCTGCTGCAGCAGCCGCGCCAGGCCGACGAGGCCGTTCAGCGGCGTGCGGATCTCGTGGCTGATGTTGGCCAGGAACGCGCTCTTGGCGCGGTTGGCCGCCTGCGCCTCGTCCTTGGCCTGCGCCAGCGCGGCTTCGACGCGCCGGCGCTCGGTCACGTCTTCCATGATCCAGATCGTGCCGCCGCGGCTCGGGTGGTTCGGATCGACGGCCCGCGCCAGGATCCGGCACAGGAAGCGGCCGCCGTCGCGGCGCCGCATCAGGCGTTCGACCTCGACCTGCTCGCCCGCCGCCAGGCGCGGACCGAGCTCGTGGCCGACGGCCTCGTAGTCCTCCGGGCTGGGCCACACCACGTTGCCGGCCTGGCCGATCAACTCGCCCGCGGGCCAGCCGAACATCTCCTCCACCAGCCGGTTGGCCTGCACGAAACGCTGGTCGCGCGTCAGCGCGATGCCGATCGACGCGTTCTCCAGGATCGCCGCGTGGACCAGCCGCGTGCGCTCGGTGTCGCTGACGTCGCGCGAATTGACGACCAGGTAGGACATCCCGTCCATCACGAACGGCGCCGCCGACAGCAGCATCGGGATCGGCTGCCCGCGCCGGTTGACGAAGCTCGCCGGCAGGTCGCTGACGCGGCCGTGCAGGCGCAGCGCCTCGACCAGCCGGTCGCGGTCGGCGATGTCCTGCCAGATGCCGAGCTCTTCCGAGCTGCGGCCCAGCACTTCGTCGGCCGTGTAGCCGCTGACCAGCTCGAAGGTCTTGTTGACCATCACGTAGCGGCCGCTGACGGTCTCGGTCAGCGTGACGATGTCGGGGCTGGTCGCGAACAGGTGCGACAGCAGCGCCTCCGATCGGCGCAGCGCATCCTGCGCGCGCGAGGTCTCGGTCTGGTCGATGAAGAAGGACAGCGTCGCGGGACCGGTGGCCGCGTCCACGCGCACGCTGGTGGCTTGCACCAGGCGCCGGCGGCGCGACAGGGTCCGCAGCCGGAACTCCGTCATCGGCAGCATCGCGCCGACGGGCAGCGACTCGATCTTGGCGGCGCGCTGGCGGGCGCGTTCCTCGTCGCCGGGCTCGTAGTGCGAGAACAGGTCCTGGCCGATCATCGAGGAGCGCTGCGTGTACCCGAACATCGCCATCGCCGCCGGGTTGGCGTCCATCACGCGGCCCCAGCGGTGCAGCACCAGCGGCGACGGCGAGCGGCGGAACAGCTCGCGGTAGCGCGTCTCCGTGGCCACCATGGCCTGCTCGGTCTGGACCTCGTCGGTGACGTCGCGGCCCACGCCCCAGTAGCCGCGGAAGTTGCCCTTGGCATCGAAGCGCGGTTCGCCGCTGATCGACACGTAGTGCAGCGAGCCGTCCTCGGCCGTGCGGCGCATCACCAGGCCGCGGAACGGGCGGTGGGATTCGAGGTCGGCACGGTGCGCGTCGAGTTCCTCGTCGGAGAGCCCCAGGTGCTCGATCTCCCACGGCGCGCGGCCGAGCCGCTCCGCCATCGACAGGCCCGAGGCGCCCGGGTTGTGTTCGGTCAGATGCGTGAAGCGGAACTGGCGATCCATCTCCCAGTACCAGTCCGCCGCCATGTTGAGCAGATGTCGGAAGCGTGCATGCCGGTCGTTGACCTCCTGCATCGCGCGCCGGATCAGCTTGGCCGTGCCCAGGCCGACGACCAGCCCCGAGGTCAGCAGCAGCAGTTGCGTCAGCAGCCGGGCGGTGAGTCCGATCGGCGCCCCGGCGACCGGGATCCAGCCGCCGAGCTCCGCCGAGGCCAGTCCGCCCAGCGCGGCCAGTCCCAGCCCGAACAGCGACAGGCCCGCGCCCAGTCCGATCATGCCGGTGCCCAGCGCGACCATCAGGCCCATGATCCCGAGGCTCGCGGCATTGAGCCCGAGCTGGCGCGACACCGCCAGCGACAGCGCCGTCGCCATCGCCAGGCACATCAGCGCGACCGTCGCCGCGGGACCGTGATGGGAAGGGAGCCGCCACAGCATCGCCAGACCGGCGACGGTGGTCACGAGGGCGAGCGCCGGCGGCAGCAGGCCGCCGAAGGGTTCCGACGCGCCGGCGCTGGCCAGCAGCAGCAGGCCGGCCATGCCAGACAGCAGCACGCACGCGGCCATGAACAGCCGCGCGGCGCGCCATTGCAGCTTCGCGGGCAGGCTGTCGCCGCGCGACAGTTCGTGCCCGACCAGACTGCTCAGATCGTCCTGGGAATCCTTGCTCACTCGTCCCCGCCCCAACTCGTTGTAGGTGGACATGCCCTTTCCCTCCTTGGAAAGGTTCCGGGGCGAGCGGCATGCCGGATTGGCGCGTCGGCCCGGAATTGCAACGTCCGGTAACGGAGTCTCGGCGAGCGGGGGGTGTTCTGGAGAGGCGAGGAATCCCGAAAGCTGCCCAGTCCGGTGCGCGTTCGGGGTTTCTGCCAATTAATTGGCGGGCGTTGCCGCCGGGGAATCAGGCGGCGGCGGTGGGGCGCAGGGCGTCGCGTGTCGCCAGCGCGACACGGCGCGCGGCGGCGGCGAAGTCCTCGCCGGCGGAGGCGTACAACACCGCGCGGGAGGAATTCACGATCACCGTGCCCGCGTCCTTGCGCCAGCCGGCCGCGACCGTGGCCGCGGCGTCGCCGCCCTGGGCGCCGACGCCCGGGATCAGCAGCGGCAGCGTCGGGGCGAGCTCGCGCACGCGTTCGATCTCCTTCGGGTAGGTCGCGCCGACCACCAGGCCCAGCTGGCCGTTGACGTTCCAGTCGCCCTGGGCCAGCGCGGCCAGGTGTTCGAACAGGCGCGGCTGGCCCGGCACGTCGGCCAGGCGCTGCATCTGCCAGTCGTCGCCGCCCGGGTTGGACGTGCGGCAGAGCAGGAAGGCGCCCTTGTCGGCGTAGCGCAGGTAGGGCTCGACGCTGTCGCGACCCATGAACGGCGACAGCGTCACCGCGTCGGCCTGGTAGCGCTCGAAGGCCTCGCGGGCGTACTGCTCGGCGGTGGCGCCGATGTCGCCGCGCTTGGCGTCCAGGATCACCGGCACGTGCGGCGCGTGGCGCTTGATGTGGGCCATCAGCTGCTCGAGCTGGTCCTCGGCGCGGTGCGCGGCGAAGTAGGCGATCTGCGGCTTGTACGAGCTCACCACGTCCTTGGTGGCGTCGACGATGGCGGCGCAGAAGTCGTAGATCCGGCCGGCGTCGCCTTTCCAGTGGGTCGGGAACTTCGCGGGATCGGGATCCAGCCCGACGCACAGCAGGGAGTCGTTCAGGCGCTCGGCGGCCTGGAGCTTCGACATGAATTTCATGTGGGGTATTGTCCCGCTTTTGTGGGGGACGGCGTCCACGGGGACGTCGGCAATGGCGCTGATGATGGCGTCGATGAGGACCCTGGTGATGACGCTCACGGGCGCTGGGAGGCGTGGATGGACGTGTTGAGAACGGCGCGCTTGCGCCTGCGGTGGTTCCGGCAATCGGATGCGGCCTTCGTCCGCGGGCTGCTCAACGAGCCGGCCTGGATCGAGCACATCTACGACGCGCAGGTCCGCACCGACGAGCAGGCCGCGGCCTGGATCCGGGAGCGGCTGGAGGCGCGCTACTGGCTGCTGGGCTTCGGCTTCTGGGCCGTCGAACGGCTGGAGGACGGCGAGCTGCTCGGCCTGGCCGGCGTGATCCAGCGCGAGGGGCTGCCGCATCCGGACATCGGCTACGGCTTTCCAGCGCGCTTCTGGGGCCAGGGCTACGCGCGGGAGGCGGCGGCGGCCACCTTCGACTACTGCCGCCAGGTGCTGGGGATGCGGCACCTGCTGGGCACGACGGCGCCGGAGAACGAGCCGTCCGGGCGCGTGCTGCTCGCGATCGGCATGACCGACGAGGGCCTGCAGCAGACCGAGGCGCACGAAGGCCTGTCGCGGGTCTATGCCTGGCATGACCCCGAGGGGCGGGACGACGCCGGGGAGATCGCGGCGTTGCGCGCCCGCTGGCACGCCGCGCTGCGCGGCCCGGCGCGGGCGGCGCTGATGGCGTGCGTGACGCCGGAGACCGTCGATCGCGTGATGGCCAGCCGCACCGACCTGTCGCCGCAGGCGCTGGACCACCTCGCGCAGCGCTGGGCGCCGATGGCGGACGACCCGACGCTGCGGGCCGTGCGCACCCCCGCGGGCTGGCGGCTGGACATTCCGGCCGACCGTTGACGTCCCCTGTCGGGCCCGGCGGGCGCCGGCCATCACGGCGCCGTCGGGCGTTGGCGGAAACACGCGCGTGCGCATGCGCGCTTAAGCGTGGCTGAAGTCGGCGGGGGAGGGCCTCGCCTATGCTCGGTGCCATGGATATTTCTGCTCAGAGCGCCGCGCGCATCCTGCTCATCGAGGACGACGAGCGCCTGGCCCAGCTGGTCGCCGACGCGCTCGGCAAGGCCAACTACGCGGTGACCGTCTGCGGCGACGGTCTGGCCGGCGAGGCGCTGATGCGGCAGGAGCCCTTCGACCTGGTGCTGCTGGACGGCCATCTGCCCGGCAAGGACGGTTTCGACGTGCTGCGCGACACGCGTCGTGATTTCGCCGGCCGCATCGTGATGCTGACCGCGCGGGACGACGACATCGACCAGGTGCTCGGTCTGGAGGGCGGCGCGGACGACTACATCGCCAAGCCGGTGGCGCCGCGTGTGCTGCTGGCGCGGCTGAAGGCGCTGCTGCGCCGCGATGCGCTGCCGGCGGCGCACCCGGTCGGCGAGGCGCTGCATTTCGGCCCGCTGACGCTGCTGCCGCAATCGCGCGAGCTGCGCCTGAACGGCGAGCCCGTCATCCTCACGACCGCCGAATACGAGCTGCTGAATTTCCTCGCGCACCGCGCGGGTCAGGTCGTGAGCCGTGACGACATCATGCAGGGCCTGCGCGGGCTGGAGTTCGACGGGCTGGACCGCGCGATCGACGCGCGCATCTCGCGGCTGCGCAAGAAGATCGGCGACGACGCGCAGGCGCCGGTGCGGATCAAGACGGTGCGCGGTCAGGGCTACCTCTTCGCGATCGACTGATGGCCGCGATCACGCTGCGCGCCTCGCTGTTGCGGATGGCGCTGGGACTCGGGCTGGCGGTGCTGGCGCTGATCCTGCTCGTCGAGGGGCTGGTGCTGATCGGCGCCTCCGAGGTCACCAACGATTACGTCCGCAACTTCATGCGCGGCACGGTGGACCTGCTGGTGCGGGACCTCGCGCCGCTGGACCCGCCGGCGCGGCGCGAGCGGGTGCGCGAGCTCGACGCGCAGTTCGACTATCCCGTGCGCCTGATCCGCACCGACCTCGCGCAGCTCAGCGCGGACCAGCGCCGCCGGCTTGAACGCGGCGAGGTGCTGGTCACCGGCTTCAACCGCCGCATCTACGCGGCGCTGCCGGGTGAGCCCGATCAGCTGCTGCTGCTCGGCCCGCTCGATTCCAAGCGGGCGGGCGAGCTGCCGAAGGAACTCGCCGCGCAACTGGGCGTGGCGGTCGTGATCGCGCTGGCGGTCGCGCTGATCGCGTGGTGGCAGTTGAGGCCGTTGTGGCGTGATCTGCGCGGATTGCAGCGCGCGGCCGAGCGGCTGAGCGCGGGCCGGCTCGACACGGAATTGCCGCCGCTGAAGAGCCGACTCTTCGCGCCGGTCGCCGCGGCGACGCGCGCGATGCTGGAGCGGCTGGCCGCCGCGATGGCGACGCAGCGCGAGCTGACGGGCGCGGTCTCGCATGAGCTGCGCACACCGCTCGCACGATTGCGCTTCGCGGTCGATGCGCTGGTCGACGAGGACGACCGCGACCGCCGCGAGCAGGCGGTGATGGCCTGCGAGCGCGACATCGCCGAGCTCGACGAACTCATCGACGCGAGCCTGACGCTGGCGCGGCTCGACATGGGCGCGCTGCAGCCGCATGTGATGCAGGGCAACCTGGGCGACATGCTCGCGAAGGAAGCGGCGTCGCTGGCGCCGCTGCTCGACGGCAAGGCGCTGGACACGGACCTGCGGCTGCCCGATGAATTGCCATTCGACGAGCGCCTGCTGCCTTATGCGATCCGCAACGGGCTGCGCAACGCGGCGCGGTACGCGAAGGGCCGCATCCTGATGACGGCGTGGGTCGAGGCGGGCCAGCTCTGGCTCGCGATCGACGACGACGGCGAGGGCGTGCCGCCGTCACTGCGCGAGGCGGCCTTCGAGCCCTTCAAGCGGTTGGAGCGCAAGGGGCGCGGGACGCGCGGCTTCGGCCTGGGCCTGGCGGTCGTGCGGCACGTCGCGCATGCGCACGGCGGGCATGCGCGGCTTGGCGAGGCGCCGCGGCTCGGCGGCGCGCGGTTGCTGCTGTACTGGCCCGCCACGGCCGCCTGAAGACCCAGGCACTGCCACCGCCGCTGGCCCTCACCCCCACCCTCTCCCGCAAGCGGGAGAGGGAGTCCACCAGGCTCGGTCCTCTTCCCCCCTCTCCCGCAAGCGGGAGACGGAGTCCACAGGCTCGGTCCTCTTTCCCCCTCTCCCGCAAGCGGGAGAGGGAAGGGGTGAGGGCCAGCGACCGTCGCAGTGCGCGGACCGCCCCGCGTGAAGCTTCGTCAAGCGCTGCGTGCCCGGCTGTCATCGACCGTCACACAAGCGCTCAACTCGCGCCACAGACGCGGCGAGGCCGAATTCCCAGAATGAGCTCCATGTCGAACGAGCCTGGCGGATGTCCAAGGCAACCCCGGACGACAGATCGGTCAACAGCTCTGAAGGAGTTCCAAATGAACAGCAACAACAACACCCGCACCTCGATCAACGGCAAGAAGGCCGGTCTGCTGGCTGCCGCGGCAGTCGCGCTGACCTTGGGCGTGGGCGTCGCGCACGCTGATCCGGTGACCCCGTATTACATCGGCGGCGACGTCGGCAAGACCACCCAGCGTGTGGACGGCAACGCGCAGAAGCGCACCTCGGACAGCTACAGCATCTTCGGCGGCTACAAGTTCAACGAGAACTTCGCGGCTGAAGTGGGCTACACCGACCTGGGCAAGGTCGACTTCGGCGGCGTGACGGCGAAGAACAAGGTGTACTCGCTGGACGGCATCGCCCGCGCCCCGCTGGGCAAGGGCTTCGGCGTCTACGGCAAGGTCGGCGTGGCGTATGCCGAGCGTGACTTCAGCAACGGCCTGGGCGACAAGGACAAGACCGGCCTGAAGCTGGGTGTCGGCGTCGACTACGCGCTGACCAAGAACGTCTCGCTGCGCGCCGAAGCCACGCGCTTCAACAACATGCCGCAAGCCAACGGCTTCGACAAGAAGGACGATCGTCTGAGCATGGGCCTGGCCTATCAGTTCTAAGACGACCGGACACGGTTGACCGGTGCTGATTCCCCCCGGCACCGGCGCCTGACGGGGCTGCTCCGAGCGACACCCGACCCCCGATTCCCCGGCAGGTGCAAGGGCAGTGCAGAAATGCACTGCCCTTTTTTCATTGCCATCGGACACGCGCGTGTTGTGCTGGCGGTCCGCGCCCGATGTCGACGACGCACACGCGGGTCATGGGCGCCGCGCCTCGTTCTCGATGGAATGCATCCGCGCCGTCACCCGACGGTGTGATTCATCGAATCCGACTTCGTGGATCCGACTTCCTTTCGAGAACATCGACATGAACGCATTGAAATCCTCTTGTGAATCGCGCGACCTGGAGTTCCGCGAGCTGACCGACGCGGAGATCGACACCGTGCACGGCGGCGATTCGTGGGCCGGCACGCCCGAAGGGCGCGCCACGGCCGACGCCACGGCCTGCGCCAACACCATCCTCGCGTGGAGCGGCATCGGCTCCACCGTGGGCGGCATCGGCGGCAGCTTCATCACCGTGCTGGGCGGCTGGGCCATCGGCGGCGGCCTGGCCGCGGAGTACTCCAAGGCATGCAACATCACGCGGTGAACACGGACGTCCCCGCGCGGCCGCGGCCGGGGTGCCTGCCCCGCGCCGTGGCGCGCGTGATCGCCGCGGGCGCGGGCGCCCGGCTCGTGCTCGCGCTGCCGGGATGCTGTGCGGCCTGGTCGTACGCCGGGATCTTCCTGGCGATCCTGGCGGCGTTCCTGTGGGGCGTCGTCGTCTTCCGGGTGACGCTGGTGTTCCTGGCGGCAGCCGCCGGCGGCACGCGCCCCCGGCGCTCGCGGGCAGGTGTCGCCGCGCTGGGGGTCTTGGTCGCGGCGATCGGCGCGGAGGCCTTCCTGGCGATGGCGGGCGTCGCGACTGAACCCGTGGTGGCCGTGGTGCTCGAGGTCATCGCCGCGAGCTGGGTCATCGGCTGCGTGGTGCTCGTCGGACGTCGCTGGCGTCAGCCGCCGATGGTCGATCGGGACGCCTGATAGCAAAAAGGGGCAGTGCCTGTTTGCACTGCCCCATTCTTGCGATCCTGCCGATCGCTCAACGCTGATCGCCCGACGCCGATCGAATGCCGATCCCCCGACGTCGATCGCTCCACGGCGACCGCTCAACGGCGATCGACCGGGTCGAACGGTCCGGATCGATCAGATCCGCTTCGCCAGCGCTTCCGCCGTGCCGGTGTAGTTCCCCGGCGTCATCGCCAGCAGGCGCTGCTTCTCGGCTTCCGGCAGTTCCAGGCCCTGGATGAAAGCCTGGATCGATTCACGCGTGATCGCCTTGCCGCGCGTCAGTTCCTTCAGGCGCTCATACGGATTGGGCAGCGCGTAGCGGCGCATCACCGTCTGGATCGGTTCGGCCAGCACTTCCCACGAGCTGTCCAGGTCCGCGTCCAGCGCGGCCTGGTTGAGTTCCAGCTTGTCGAGGCCCTTGGTCAGCGAGTCGTAGCCCAGCAGCGCGTAACCCAGCGCCACGCCCATGTTGCGCAGCACCGTCGAGTCCGTCAGGTCGCGCTGCCAGCGGGAGATCGGCAGCTTCTGGCTCAGGTGCGTCAGCACCGCGCTGGCCAGGCCGAAGTTGCCCTCGGCGTTCTCGAAGTCGATCGGGTTGACCTTGTGCGGCATCGTCGACGAGCCGATCTCGCCGGCCTTCGTCTTCTGCTTGAAGTAGCCCAACGACACATAGCCCCACACGTCGCGCGACCAGTCCACCAGGATGGTGTTGGCACGCGTCACGGCGTCGAACAGCTCGGCCATGTAGTCGTGCGGCTCGATCTGGATCGTGTACGGGTTGAAGGTCAGGCCCAGCTGCTTTTCGATCACCGACTGGCTGAACGCCTCCCAGTCCTTCTCCGGATAGGCCGACAGGTGCGCGTTGTAGTTGCCCACGGCGCCGTTCATCTTGGCCAGCAGCTTCACCTCGGCGATCACGGTGCGGGCGCGGCGCAGGCGCGCCACGACGTTCGCGATCTCCTTGCCGACGGTGGTCGGGCTGGCGGTCTGGCCGTGCGTGCGGCTCAGCATCGGCGCGGCGGCGTGGGCCTGGGCCATCGCGGTCATCTTCTCGATGACGCGGTCCAGCGCCGGCAGGATGACCTGGTCGCGCGCGGCCTTCAGCATCAGGCCGTGGCTGGTGTTGTTGATGTCCTCGCTGGTGCAGGCGAAGTGCACGAACTCGCCCGCGCCTTCCAGTTCCGCCTTGCCGGCGAACTGCTGCTTGATCCAGTACTCGACCGCCTTGACGTCGTGGTTGGTCGTCTTCTCGATGTCCTTGATCGCCTGCGCGTCGGCTTCGGAGAAGTTCGCCACCAGCGCCCGCAGGAATTCGCGCGAGGCCGTCGACAGCGGCTTCAGCTCCGCCAGGCCGGCGTCCGACAGCGCAATGAACCACTCGATCTCCACCTGCACGCGGCGGTGCATCAGGCCGAATTCGGACAGCAGCGGACGCAGCGCGGCCATGCGCGACGCATAGCGGCCATCCAGGGGCGACAGGGCGGTGAGGGCGGAGAGATTCATGGCGCGCGCGGGCCGGAACCGGCCATTCAGGGGGTGGGACAAACCCGGGGATTCTACAGAGCGGGTCACAATGGCCCCCGCTCCGCGCAGCCACCGGCCGAGGGACGGTGTCCGGCAGGTCCGGCGCGGGGATATCGAGGGAAGGTTCGAGGGAAGGCATGCAAGAGAGAAGTCAACGCAAGGGCGCCGTCTGGATGACCGCCCAAGCGGCCGTCATGGCCGCGGCATCCGCCGTCACGATGACCCTGATGAGCGGCTGCAAGCCCGGCGGCGATGCGCCCCGGCCGCTGGCGCCGGTGGAGGCTGCCTCGGCCAATCCGGCCATCAGCGCGACGCTGCTCAAGCAGAGCGACGAGGTGCTGGCGCGCTACCGCCAGATGATCGTGCTGATGGACGGCGAGTCCGCGCTCAAGACCGCTGAACGCGACGCGGTGCGCGCCGTCGGCATGCTGCTCTTCCACGACATGCAGGACAGCATGCGTGCCCTCGGCGAGACCGCCTCGAAGAGCACCGACCCCGCCGGCGTGGCGGCGCTGTCGGACCTGCTTGATCGCATCGAGCAGGAGCCGTCGTGGTTCGACGCCGACCGGCTCGCGTTCAAGGAATTCCTGACGCAGCTCTCGCAGCAGTTCTCGACCTCGCAGAGCATCGCCGGACTCAAGCTGGCCAAGCGCGCGGGCGAGGACCTGAGCGTGCTGGCCGAGATCGAGAACGCCTACGAGCAGGAGCTGCGCGACACATTCGGCCGCTTCGCACAGCGCGGCATCGTGCCCAAGCGCGAGAAGTGGACCGACTACGTCGCCAAGCTCAAGGGCCTGTATGCGCGCGACCGCATCCTGAAGGACTACGCGACCATCCTGCCGGACCTGCAGGCGCGTCCGAGCATCACGGAAGGGTCCGACGAGGGCGCGGTCTCGACGACCGCGGTACCGACCGTCCAGACGGCGCAGACATCGCCGGCAGCGGCTGCCACCCGCGGTCCCAGCAAGCAGGAACGCGAGTTCTTCGGCCGCCAGCTGCCGCCCAAGACGGTGCTGCTGACCTTCGACGACGGCCCGCACCCGCGCTACACGGACGAGATCCTGGAGATCCTCAAGCGCTATCAGGCGCCGGCCGTGTTCTTCGAGCTGGGCCGCAACCTGGGCAGCGTCGACGCCAACGGCAAGGTCAAGCCCGGCCCCGGCAGCGAGGTCGCCAAGCGCGTGCTCGCCGCCGGCCATCCGATCGCCAACCACAGCTTCAGCCACGGCGTGATGTCGAAGTTCGAGCTCGACAAGGTCCGCCAGGAAGCCAGCTCGACCGAGGCGCTGCTCGACGCCGCCGGCCGCGACGGCCAGGCGCTGTTCCGCTTTCCCTACGGCGCGCGCAACGACGCGGCGCTCGGCGCGATCGAGGCGCTCAAGCTGCGCTCGATGATGTGGAACGTCGACTCGCTGGACTGGTCCGACCCGATTCCCAAGTCCATCGCCGCGCGCGTGCTGGGCGAGCTCGGCAAGCAGCAGCGCGGCATCGTGCTGTTCCATGACATCCATGCACGCACCGTCGAGGCGCTGCCGCTGGTGCTCGACCAGCTCAAGGCCGAGGGCTACAAGTTCGCGGCCTGGAAGGACGGCAAGATCGTCGCGACCGACACGCCCGCCGCGGACGCGGCGGTGCCGGACCTTGCGGGCGCGAACCTCTATCGCGACAGCGTCGCGCTCGTGATCGGCATCGACCAGTACAAGGCCTGGCCGCGACTGCAGCACGCGGTGCGCGATGCCCGCGCCATCCAGGAGACGCTGCAGACGCAATTCGGTTTCCGGCCCGAGAACGTCACCACGCTGACCGACGGCGACGCGACGCGCGCCAACATCCTGCGCGCGCTCAACGGCATGACGCGCAAGGGCGGCGACGGCAAGCTCAAGCGCGACGACCGCGTCTTCGTCTTCTTCGCCGGCCACGGCAGCACGCGCAAGCTGCCCAGCGGGCGCGACGTCGGCTACATCATCCCGGTCGACGCTGGCACCGACGACCTGCAGACCGACGCCATCGCGATGCCGCAGCTGCAGGAGCTCAGCGAGGCGCTGCCCGCCAAGCACGCGTTCTTCGTCATCGACGCCTGCTACTCGGGCCTGGGCCTGACGCGCGGCGGCGCGCCGGGCGGCAGCGCCAACTTCGTGCGCGACAACGCGCGGCGGATGGGCCGCCAGATGATGACCGCCGGCGGTGCCGACCAGCAGGTCGCCGACGACGGCCCGGGCGGACATTCGGTCTTCACCTGGACACTGCTGCAGGCGCTGTCCGGCAAGGCCGACCTCAACGGCGACGGCCTCATCACCGCGACCGAACTGGCGGCCTACGTGGCGCCGGCGGTGTCCGCCATCGCGCACCAGACGCCGGCCTTCGGCAGCCTGCCGGGCAGCGAGGGTGGCGAGTTCATCTTCGAACTCGCGTCCGCGCAGGAGCAGGCGCTCAGCGGCGACAGCAACCAGCTCGACGCCAAAACGAGCGCGCTCGCCAAGCAGGCCGACGACGCCCGCAACGCGCAGCTCCAGCCGGTGGCGCAGGCCTCCGCGCCGACCGGTGCCGCGCCCGGATCTCCGGCGGCCAGCGCGACCTCGGTGCAGGTCACGCTGAAGGGCCTGGACGGTAGCGACACGGCGATCGCCACCAGTGCCGCGCCCGCGCCGACCAGCGCGCGCATCGCGGCGCAGCGCGCCAACGACCGCGGCCTGCAGCTCTACAAGGAGCGCCGCTACGACGAAGCCGAAGCCGCGTTCACCGAGGCGCTCAAGCTGCAGCCGAAGTTCGCGCTCGCGGCCAACAACCTCGGCTTCATCTACTACAAGCGCGACAAGCCGGCCGAGGCCGCGCGCTGGTACCGCAAGGCGATCGAGATGGACGGCAGCCGCGCGCTGGCGCATCTGAACCTCGGCGACGCCTTGCTGCGCGCGGGCGACGACGCGGGCGCGCAGGCCGCGTACCAGGCCTTCATCGAGCTCTCGCCCAAGCATGTGCGGGCCGCGGAACTCAAGGCCTGGATCGAGCATCCGGACAGCGCGAAGAAGCCGGAACCGCCGCGCTGAAACGATGCCCTTCCCGCTGCCGCGTGATCGGCCGGGAGGGGCCTCGAACGGCGACCGATCAGCGATCGGGCCGCGATCGTTCAGCGACTGGAACTGACGGCGACCGGGCGTTGGAAAGGACCGACGGCGGGCGGGTTGTCCCTGATGCGAGGGGCATTCCGCCTGCTGCTTAATCCGTCCTTTCCCGCTCGGTTGACGACTGGTTACCGCTTCGTTCGATGCTTTCCCTGGCCTCCGATGGCGCCGCACCGCGCCTGATCCGTGTGCATCAGATTGATCCCCTTGCCTGGGCGCCGCTGCTGGCGGCCAGCGAGAGCGAGGGGCGGCAGATGCTGCGCCGCCTGATGGACGAATGGCGCAGCGGCGCCAACCGTTACGAGCAGCCCGGCGAGTCGCTGTGGGCCTGGCTCGACGCGAACGGTCAGGTCATCGCGGTGGGCGGGCTCAACGTCGAACCGCCGCCCGGGCGACCCAGCACGGGTCGCATGCGTCGCTTCTACGTGCATCCCGACTGGCGTGGCCACGGCCTTGCGAAGCGTCTCGTGAACGCGGTGCTTGCCAGCGCGCAAGGGCATTTCAGCCGCTTGCATGTCAACTGCGAAGAAGCTGCGTCTGCGACCTTCTGGACCCGTTGCGGCTTCGCGCCCATCGACGCGACCCTCGAGCCCATCGAGCGTCCTGCCCGCTACACCCATGTGCGGCTGTTGCCGCAGTTCCACGCCGCCTGACGACAAGACCTGTCCCTCCCCCGAAGTCCTCGGTAGCAAAACCGTGGCAGTGAGACAGTGATGGGGGACGGGAGGGCGTGGGGTTTTGGCGCTTGACGCCAAGGCCCCATGCCCTCGCGGCCAACGCCCATGCCGACGAAGGAAAGAGCGCCTCAGGAAGTCTTCGCCGGCCAGTGCTTTGCGCAGACCTCGGCCACGTGAGGCAACGCTTCGATGCGCTGGAGCAGCGCGAAGAATTCGGGCCGATTCGCCTCCAGGTGTTTCCTTGACCCTGACCATTTCGACACGATCACTGCCATTGCATCGAGCGCGCCGGGTTTCGCGCCGCTGAGCCACGGCTGGCCGGGGAACATGTCCGCGAAGATTTCCCAGTGCTTGTGCAGCCGCGCTTTCGTGCCGGCGATGATGGCCTCGCGGTCGTCCTTGTCGGTGCGGGTCGAGTAGCGTTCCGGGTAGTCGATGATGCTGATGCAGCTGTAGCAGTTGGCGGCGATGTAGACGAGGCCGCGCAGGATCTGGTCGCGTTGGCGATCGCTGTTGCCGAGTAGTGTCGCGTCCGGGAATCGCAGGCCGAGGTGCATCAGGATGGCGCCGCTTTCCGTGAGCACGTCGCCGTCGGGCGTGTGGAGCGTCGGGATCTGCATCAGCGGATTGAGTGCGCGCAGCGCGTCCTGCTCCGACGCGTTTTCCCATGAGGACGCGTGCACGGTGCGGTACGCCTGGCCGCACCAGCGCAGGCCGATCTCGACGATCGAGGAGCCGGAGCCTTGCGTGCCGTAGAGGACGTAGCCGACGTCGGACGCTGAGTGGGAAGTCGAGTTGGAAGCCGAGGGGGAGGCGGTCATCACGATCTCCGCGAAAGTGGAGCGGAGAGTGTAGAAGCGCGGCCTGTGCCCCCTGCCCGCCGCGCGGCCGGCCCTCGATCAGGGCTGGGTCAGCGTTCGACCAGCGCTCGATGAGCGCTCGATCAGCGCTCGAAGAACCGCATCCGCTCGTCGTCCGCCGGATGCGTGTTGAACGCGATGCGCAGCAGGTCGCCCGCGCCCGCCTTGGCCCGTTCGCCGATGTCGCGTCCGAGGCCCTGGGGCTCGGAGGCACGCTCGGCCCGGGCCTGAGCGGACCGCTTCGACCGCCACTCGCCAAGGCGCTCGAACAGCACCAGCATCGCCCGCGGCGACCGGCCGCTGTCGATCAGCAGCCGCTTCGCCTGCGCATCGGCCGCGCGTTCGAAGTCGCGCGAATAGCTCGCCTGCATCAGCACCGCCGGCGCGCCCGCGAGCAGGCTCGAGAAGTCTCCCACCGCGAAGCCCAGCAACCCGCCCATCAGACTCGCGCGCATTGTCAGCCGCAGGCCATGCTGCTCGCGCACATGGCCGAGTTCATGCGCCAGCACGCCGAGCACCGCATCGGGCTCGTCGCCGAGCAGCTTCAGCAGTTCGTCGGTGACGACGATGTGCCCGCCCGGCAGCGCGAACGCATTCGGGCCGAAGGTCTGGCCGGCGTCGCGGAAGTGCAGTTCGTACGCCGTCGATTCGCCGGGCTGGCTGGCGACCATCGCGGCGAAGCGCTCGCGCCATTGCTGCTGATCGCGTACCGGCGTCTTGCTCGGCTTCAGCAGCAGGCTGTCGATCTGTTCCATAGAGGCGTCGCCGATCGACTGCTCGATCGACGCGGGCAGGTGGCGCGCGATCACGTCCGCGGCGGCGGGCACGCCCCAGTGCCAGGTCGCGCCGCCGACGGCCACGACCACGACCAGCGCCACGATCGAATGCTTCCAGCTGGAGAACCATCGCACCGCGAGTCCGCCCCCCAGCCCGCGTCCCTGCGTCGAGGCGTCGGCCCAGGCGTCCCAGTCGGCGGCGTCCTTGGCCATCAGTACGCCGCCGTCGGGCAGCTGCGCCTGCCGCTGTCCGTGGCGCGTGCGCTCGGGCCATTGCACCGCGCGGATCGGGTAACGGCGTTCGACGCCCTCCAGCGCCTGGTCGTGGACGACCAGCTGCTCGCGGTCCAGCCACAGCCGGACCGGCCGCGCGCGGGCGCTGCGGCCGTCGAACCAGTCGGCGTGGAGCGTTGCGGCCTGCGCGGCATCCGCGGCCTCCACGCCGTCCGATCTGTCCGATCCGTTCGATCCGCCCGCTGCGTCCGGCATCACAGACCCATGTCGATGCCGAAGAAGTCCCCCGCGAGCTCGCCCGCGGCGTCCTGCGAGGCGCTCTCCTGGCCGGCCACCCAGGTCTCGGGATCGCCATCCATCGTCAGGCTCACGGCCTCGAGGCGCATGCGCGCGGTGTGCACCGCGGCGAACGGCCGGTACAGGCCGAGGGTCACCGCCGTCAGCAGCCAGTTCTTCAACGTGAGGCCGGCCAGCGCGCCGAAGCGCAACTGGCTGGTGAAGGAAAGGTCGTCGGTCGTCGTGCGGTTCCAGAGCAGGTTCTGGAACCGCGCCGTGAAGAAGGGGCCGACCAGCGCGAAGAGCAGCAGGTAGGTCAGCCCGAACGACACGAAGGTCGAGATCATGATCACCACCTTCGACCCGCTCAAGGCGCTCGCGCCCACGACCGCCATGGCCGCCAGCATGCCTGCGACCACCACGGCCAGCCCGATGCCGGCGCCCTTGAGGCACAGCCAGTACACGCTGCCGGCGCCCAGTCGCAACTCGCCTTGCTGTGCCGCGATGCGGTAGCCGTTGTGCTGGTAGCGCTTGGCCGCCGCGACGATCCATGGCATCACCAGCGCCATGCCGAGCACGGCCAGCAGCACCAGCAGCTCGACGGTCCCGAAGCGCGGCTTGCCGTTGACCGGCAGCCCGGCCGGGCCGCCGACCGCCTGTGCCGCCAGCACCACGCCCGAAAGGATCCAGATCGGCAGCGCCGGGGCATAGGCGCCCTTGAGCGTCCCCGTGAAGCCCAGGCGCAGGCCGCGCCAGGCGGTGTTGCCCAACCGGAACTGCATGCCCGCGCGCCACAGCGCCGGCCAGATCGCGGCCATCACGACGAAGGCCACCAGTCCCGCCATCGGCGAGAAATGCCCGGCTGCCGAGTACGTGCCCATCAGCACCAGCAGCAGCACATGGCCGCGGAACATTTTCCACGGATCGCCGTGGAAGGTCAGCGCGTGGCCGTCGACCAGCGTGTTGGCGTAGAAGTAGCGGATGCGCCGCGCCTTCGCGAACGGCCAGTACAGGCTGGCCGTGACGATGGTCAACAGCAGGTTGACGATCCAGATCCGGAAGTATTCGCTGCCCGATCCGGTGAACTGGATCTCGAGCTTGCGCTTGCGGTACTCCGACAGCGGCCATCCGGTCAGACCGCCGGTCGCCGCTCCCTCCTCGTGCTCTCGCATGATTCCCTCTCTCTGTCGTTGTGGTGGCCGGTCTCCCGGGGAGCCGATCCGTGTGCATGGGCGCACCGCTTGCCTGATGCGCCGTCGTCGGCCCCCTCGGCCGCGGCCCCGCATCCAGGCGGGGCGGGCGGGAGTGTGCGTCACCGGCGCAGGGGACGGCAATACACCCAAATGAGGGCTGCGCCACTGTCGCGTGCGGGAGTCAGTCCCCGGAGGCGACTCGTTAGAATCCCGCGACACCATGAAGCTCATCGGATCCCTCACCAGCCCCTACGTCCGCAAGGTCCGCGTCGTCATGGCGGAAAAGAAGCTCGACTACCAGTTCGAGCTGGAAGACGTCTGGGGCAGCGACAACATCCTCAAGATCAATCCGCTCGGCAAGGTGCCGTGCCTGGTCATGGAGGGGCAGGACTCGATCACCGGCGCGGTGTTCGATTCGCGCGTCATCGTCGAGTACGTCGACACGCTGTCGCCGGTCGGCCGCCTGATCCCGGAGCGCGGCCGCGAACGCTGCGAGGTGCGCACCTGGGAGGCGCTGGCCGACGGCCTCATCGACGCCTGCGTCGCCGCGCGTCTCGAGCACACCTGGTCCGGCCGCGCGCCGGGCGAGCGCAGCGAAGCGTGGGTGGAGCGTCAGATGAACAAGGTCCTGGCCTCGCTGCAGGCGATGGCCAACGGACTGGGCGAGAAGAACTGGTGCTCCGGCAACCACTTCACGCTGGCCGACATCGCGCTCGGCTGCGCGCTGGGCTACCTGGACTTCCGCTTCGCCCAGATCGACTGGCGCGCGGCGCACCCCAACCTCGCGAAGCACTTCGACAAGCTCATGACGCGTCAGAGCTTCCAGGACACGCTGCCCCCAGCGAACGCCTGACCCGCCGTCGCGCACTGATATCGCGCACGCGTCGCGGACGACACCGGCCGGAGGCCGGACCGTCGTTCGCGGCGCCTCCCTCCGATGGGCGGGCGCGCCACTGACTTCCCGCCCAGGTGTTCAAACGGGCCCACAATGGCCCGATCCGGCTCGACATCCGAGCCGTTCTGACATTCCTTTGACGGATCCCGGGAGGATTGGATGGGTGTGAAGCGAGCGTTGGCGCCGATCGGGCGCTTTTTCGGTGGCGTGTGGTGGTTCCTGAACGGCACGCGGCGCGTGGTGTTCACGCTGCTGTTCTGGGTGATCGTGATCGCCCTGATCTGGGCGGCGGTGCACGGCGGCAAGCCGCTGCAGGACAAGACGACGCTCGTGCTGGACATCCGCGGCGAGGTCGTGGAGCAGTTCTCCGGCTCGCCGCGCGACCAGGCGATCGCGCAGATCAAGGGCGAGGCGCGCGCCCAGACGCGGCTGCGCGACATCCTGCGCGCGCTGGACGCGGCGGCCAAGGACGACCACATCGTGCAGGTCGCGCTGAACCTGGACCAGTTCGGCGGCGCCACGCCGGCCGCGCTGCATGAGATCGAAGCCGCGCTGACCCGCTTCAAGGCGAGCAAGAAGCCGGTGATCGCCGCCGGGCTGGCCTTCGACCAGCGGTCCTACTACCTGGCCGCGCAGGCCACCGAGGTCTACATCCACCCGATGGGCAGCGTGTTGATCGAGGGCTACGGCCGCTATCGCAACTACTACAAGGACGCGCTGGACCGCGTGGGCATCACGCCCAACGTGCTGCGTGTCGGCACCTACAAGAACGCGGTCGAGCCCTACTTCGCCAACGGTCCGTCGCCCGCGACGCTCGAGGCCGAGAGTTATCTGTACGACGATCTCTGGGCGCGGTACCAGACCGCGATCGAGACGGCGCGCAAGCTGCCGAAGGGCTCGGTGCAGCGCGCGATCGACGAGCTGCCGCAACGGCTGAAGGCGGCCGGCGGCGATCCCGCCAAGCTGACGCTGGCCGAGAAGCTGGTCGACGGCCTGAAGACCGAGGACGAGGTCGAGGCGCTGCTCGAGAAGCGCGGCGCCAAGGACGAGAAGCGCCTGCGCCAGATCAACCTGGGTGCCTACGTCGCGCAACTGCCGCCCAAGCTGCCCAAGCCCGAGGGGCAGGTCGGCGTGATCGTGGCCGAAGGCGAGATCGTCGACGGCAGCGCCGGCCCGGGCAAGATCGGCGGCGAGTCGATGTCCCGGCTGATCCGCCAGGCGCGCGAGGACGACAAGGTCAAGGCCGTCGTGCTGCGCGTGAATTCGCCGGGCGGCAGCGCGTTCGCCTCGGAGCTGGTGCGTCGCGAGCTGGAACTGACGCGCGCGGTCGGCAAGCCCGTCGTCGTGTCCATGGGCGGCGTGGCGGCGTCGGGCGGGTACTGGATCTCGATGTCGGCGGACGAGGTGATCGCCGACGCGTCGACGATCACCGGCTCGATCGGCGTGTTCGGCATGCTGCCCACCGGTGAGAAGCTGCTGGACAAGCTGTCGATCCACACCGGCGGCTACACGACGACCTGGCTGGCCAACGGCTATGACCCGCGGCGCCCGCTGGATCCGCGGATGGCGCAGGTGGTGCAGTCGTCCATCGAGCACATCTACGCCGACTTCACCGGCAAGGCGGCGCAGGCGCGCAAGAAGTCCTCGCAGCAGATCGACGCCGTCGGCCAGGGCCGCGTGTGGACCGGCTCGCAGGCGCTGGAGCGCGGGCTGGTCGACAGAAACGGCCTGCTGTCCGACGCGATCGCGAGCGCCGCCAAGCGCGCCAAGCTCGGTGACGACCCGACGGTGCGTTACGTCGAGCCTGAGCGCAGCGCCGTCGAACGTCTGCTGACCAGCATGGGCGACGCCGCGGCGCCGTCGCTGCGCGGCATGGTCATGCATGCGCTGGGCGGCATTCCGGCGGTGCCCGCACCGCTGCGCGAGGCGCAGGTCGACATCACCTGGCTGGCCGAGCAGGCCGAGGCCGGCCCCGCAGGGTCGAAGCCGCCGGTGCGCGCGATCGTGCACTGCCTCTGCACGGCCCCCTGAGCGGCACCGCGAGCGGCCCGGCCCTGCGAAGGGCCGGAGCGCGCGCAGGCGTCTCCGGGCGGCGGCCCGGGGTGCCCAGGGCCACGCGCAGGCGTGGCTATACTTCCGCCGATGGCGCCGATTTGTCCGGCTTGCGGGCGCCCAAGAAATGCAGCTAAAGAGGGACACCCGATCCACGGATCGAGACCCGGTGTTCCGCTTCAAGCAGCGGCGCCGGGTTTTGTTTTTTGGGGTGTTCCATGGGATCTGTCGGTGACGTCACACCGCAGCGGCTGTTGTTCGACGAGCCGCTGATCTTGCGCAGCGGCGCGCGCATCGCCGGTTATGAGTTGATGGTCGAGACCTACGGCCGGCTGAACGAGGACAAGTCCAACGCGGTCCTTGTGTGTCACGCGCTGAACGCGAGCCACCATGTGGCCGGCACGCACGCCGACATCGACAAGAGCGAAGGCTGGTGGGACAACCTCGTCGGCCCCGGCAAGCCGCTGGACACGGACCGCTTCTTCGTCATCGGCATCAACAACCTGGGTTCGTGTTTCGGTTCGACCGGCCCGATGCACCTGAACCCGGAGACCGGCCGCGTCTACGGCAAGGACTTCCCCGTCGTCACGGTGCAGGACTGGGTCGACGCGCAGGCGCGCGTGCTGGACCGTTTCGGCATCCAGAAGCTGGCGGCGGTGCTGGGCGGATCGCTGGGCGGCATGCAGGCGCTGGACTGGTCGCTGCGGTATCCGGAGCGCCTGCGCCACTGCATCGCGGTGGCGACGGCCCCCAACCTGTCGGCGCAGAACATCGCGTTCAACGAGGTCGCCCGGCGGGCGATCATCACCGACCCCGAATTCCACGACGGCTTCTTCTACGAGCACGGCGTGGTGCCGCGCCGCGGGCTTCGCGTGGCGCGCATGATCGGCCACATCACCTACCTGAGCGACGACGTGATGGAGGAGAAGTTCGGGCGCCAGATGCGCTCGGCGGAGCTGGGGTATTCGACCTCGGACATCGAGTTCCAGATCGAGAGCTACCTGCGCTACCAGGGCGACAAGTTCAGCGAGTACTTCGACGCCAACACCTACCTGCTGATCACCCGCGCGCTGGACTACTTCGACCCCGCGCGCGAGCACGGCGGCGACCTGAGCCGCACCTTTGCCACGGCGCTGTGCAAGTTCCTGGTGGTGAGCTTCACGACCGACTGGCGCTTCTCGCCGGCCCGCTCGCGCGAGATCGTCAAGGCGCTGCTCGACAACCGGCGCGACGTGTCCTACGCGGAGATCGACGCACCCCACGGTCACGATGCGTTCCTGCTCGAGGATCCGCGTTACCACGGCGTGCTGCGCGCCTACTTCGATCGCATCGCGAAGGAGCATGAGAAGTCCTTGCCCGGTGGCGCGTCCGCGCCGGTCTCCCACCGTCTGCAGGGAGTGGCGGTATGAGCGCAGCGCAGGGCTGTCCCAAGCAAGCTCACGTCCCGTCGGGGGACTGGACGCGGCGCGCCGCGGACGAGGGGGCCAATCATGAGTGACCGTGCGGTGATGGACATGATCGCGGCGCTGGTGCCGACCGGCTCGCGCGTGCTCGACCTGGGCTGCGGCACCGGCGAGCTGCTGGCGCACCTGCAGGCCACGAAGGGCTGCACCGGCTACGGCGTCGAGCTGGACGATGCGAACGTGCTCGCCTGCGCGCAGCGCGGCGTGAACGTGATCCAGCTCAACCTGGAAGAGGGCCTGGCGATCTTCGAGGACCAGAGCTTCGACGTCGTGCTGCAGCTGGAGACGCTGCAGAACCTGCGCAACACCGAGGCGATGCTGCGCGAAACCGCGCGCGTCGGCCGGATGGGCGTGGTGAGCTTCCCCAACTTCGCGCATTGGCCGAACCGTCTGCAGATCCTCGCGGGCCGCATGCCGGTGACGCGCGTGCTGCCGTACCAGTGGTACGACACGCCCAACATCCGCGTCGGCACCTACGCGGACTTCCAGATCCTGGCGCGCAAGTGCGGGCTGAGGGTGCTGGACAGCTTCGGCGTGCAGGAGGGCCGCCAGGTCCGCGTGCTGCCGAACCTGATGGCCAGCATGGCGGTGTTCAAGTTCGATCGGGACTGAGCCTCGGCGGCCCCGGCGGGGCGCTCACGCCTCGTAGCGCCCCAGCCGCACCATCGTCTGTCCGCTTTGACCGGCGCGGCGCGACGGCATGATCAGCACGCAGTCGTCGTGCGGCGTGACCCACAGGCGATCGCCATCCTCGGCCAGCGGCGTGCCGGCGTTCGGGATCACCTTCAGGTGGTGTGTCGGCACCAGGAACCGGAACTCCGGCGTCACCGCCGTCACGCCTTCGCCGACGCGCACCAGGCGCTGCCGCTCCGGGGACGGCACGCGCAGTCGTGCGTCCGCCCAGGGCGCGTCGACCATCTCCAGGTGCCGCAGGAAGCGCAACGTGACGTCGAGGGCCATGTCGGCGCTCGCCGGTTCCCAATGCGAGCCGCATTCGACCAGCACCGCCTGCCGGGCGCTGCGCGGATCGGCGAAGCCGCCGCGATCGATCAGCCGCAGGCCCGCCGCATGGCCGGTGTCCACCAGCAGCGTCTCCGGCTGGCCCAGCGCCCGCGCCAGCGGCACGCTCTTGTCCGTCATGCCGCAGATCGTCAGCGCCGGCGCGCCGGCCTCCTGCATCGAATGCAGATCCAGCAGCACGTCCGCCGCGTCGATGAAGGGGGCAAGCTCGCGCGCCCGTCGCAGTTCGGCCGAGTCGCGCGGACCGCGCAACACGGCGTCGTCCCAGACCCGGTTCATGTCCTCGTCGACGCAGCGCGACGAGAACGGCTCCATCGCATTGAAACGCCCGAAGGCCTCGACGTTGGCGAAGGCCAGCACCAGTCGGCCGCGCAAGGGCGTGACCCGCTGGCTCAGCAGCGTGTCCAGCGCGATCGCGCCGCACAACTCGTTGCCGTGCGTCAGCGCGACGACCATCGCCGTCGGCCCCGGCCGGCCGGAGTCCAGCACATGGACGAACTCCACGTCGGTTCCCGGGCCGTGCCGCCAGCGTTCGATCGCCGGCGGCTGGAGCCGGACTTCCGGGTTGAAGGGCGGGAAGGACTCGAGCAGGGCGGGCGTCATCGTCTTCGAAACGTGGGGGTCGTCCACGGCGGGGGACATGCCGGGCGATCCTACACTCCGGGCCCATGAAGACTCTCACCGGCCATGACGGCCTCCCGCTGCACTGGCGGGAATGGGGCGCCGACCTGTCGCTGCCCACCCGCGGCACCGTGCTGATCGTCCACGGCCTGGGCGAGCACATCGGCCGCTACGAGGCCGTCGCCCAGCGCCTGAACGACTGGGGCTGGCATGTCGCCGGCTTCGACCAGCGCGGTCACGGCGCCTCCGGCGGTCCGCGCGGGGACATTCCCCGGCATGACAGCCTGCTGCTCGACCTCGCCGCCACGATCGACTGCCTGCGCGCCGACGAGCGCAAGGGGCGGGGCCCCTTGATCCTGCTTGGTCACTCGATGGGCGGCGCGGTCGCCGCCCGCTTCGTCGCCGGCGCCCTGGAGAACGCCCCGTGGTCGCGGCCGGTCGACGGGCTCGTGCTCAGCTCGCCGGCGCTGGACGCGGGCCTGTCCGCCTTCCAGCGCGGGCTGCTCGGCGCCACGCTGCCGCTGGTGCCGCACCTGGCCGTCGGCAACGGGCTGAACCCGTCCTGGGTCTCGCGCAGCGCGGACGTGGTCCAGGCCTACAAGGACGACCCGCTGGTTCACAACCGCATCACCCCGACGCTGGCGAAGATGATCGCCAGCTTCGGCCCCGAGACGCTGCCGCTGGTGCCGCGCTGGACCACGCCGACGCTGCTGATGTGGGCGGGCGCGGACCGTTGCGTCGCCCCCGCCGGCAGTGCCGCCTTCGCCGCCGCCGCTGCCGCGGGCGGCGCCGTGCAGGCCGTGCCCTTCCCGGGCCTGGCGCACGAGATCTTCAACGAGCCTGAGCGCGAACAGGTCTTCGCCCGCCTGCGCGCCTGGCTGGGCTCACGCTCCTAGAATCGACCGATCCAGCCCCCTTTCCCCATCCCCTCACTTTCCGCCCGGACCGGCCGCCCCGCGCGACCCCGGACCCAGCCAAGGCGGCCCACCGGCCGCGCAGGAGACCCGCATGAACGCACGTGATCCGTCGTTGCCGCTGCAGACCGATGAAATCAGCGCCCTGGGCGCCTTCGCCGAAAAGGTCTGGGACCAGGAGATCGTCCCCGCGCTGACCGACTACATCGCCATCCCCGCCAAGAGCCCGATGTTCGACGCCGACTGGCAGGCCAACGGCTACATCGAGCGCGTCGTCCGCGACGCCGCCCAGTGGGTGGAAAGCAAGAAGATCCCCGGCCTGAAGCTGGAGGTCATCCGCCAGGAAGGCCGCACGCCGGTCATCTTCTTCGAGCTGCCGTCGACCAAGGCAGAGAGCACCGACACCGTCGTCCTCTACGGCCACCTGGACAAGCAGCCGGAGTTCAACGGCTGGCGCGCCGACCTCGGCCCGTGGACGCCGAAGTACGAGGACGGCAAGCTCTACGGCCGCGGCGGCGCCGACGACGGCTACGCGATCTACGCCTCGATCACCGCGCTGCTGGCGCTGGACCAGCAGGGCATCCCGCGCCCGCGCTGCGTCGGCCTGATCGAGGCCTGCGAGGAATCGGGCTCCTACGACCTGCCGGCCTACATCGACCTGCTCCGGCCGCGCCTGGGCAACGTGTCGCTGGTGGTCTGCCTGGACTCCGGCGCCGGGGACTACGACCGCCTCTGGATGACGACCTCGCTGCGCGGCATGGTTTCCGGCGTGCTCAAGGTCGAGGTGCTGACCGAAGGCATCCACTCCGGCGACGCGTCGGGCGTGGTGCCGTCCTCGTTCCGCATCCTGCGCCAGGTGCTGGACCGGCTGGAGGATTCCAAGACCGGCCGGCTGCTGCCCGAGTCCTTCCATTGCGACATCCCCGGCGTGCGCTTCGAGCAGGCGCAGGCGACCGCGGCGATCCTGAAGGAAGAGGTCTACAAGCGACTGCCCTGGGCCTGCGGCGCGGACGGCGGCCCCGTGCTGCCGGTGACCTCCGATCCGGTCGAGGTGCTGCTCAATCGCACCTGGCGGCCGACGCTGTCGGTGACCGGCGTGGACGGCTTCCCCGAACTGAAGAGCGCCGGCAACGTGCTGCGCCCGTACACGGCGTTCAAGCTGTCGCTGCGCCTGCCGCCGCTGATCGACGGCAACGAGGCCGCGCTGAAGCTCAAGGCGCTGCTCGAGGACAACGCGCCGTACAACGCCAAGGTCAGCTTCGTGCCGGACGGCCGTGCCGGCGCCTACGGCGCCACCGGATGGAACACGCCGGAGCTGTCGCCGTGGCTGAGCCAGGTGCTGGACGACGCCAGCCAGGCCCACTTCGGCCAGCCGGTCGGCTACATCGGCCAGGGCGGCACGATCCCGCTGATGAGCATGCTGCAGAAGGGCTTCCCGGCCGCGCAGATGATGGTCTGCGGCGTGCTGGGCCCCAAGAGCAACGCCCACGGCCCCAACGAGTTCCTGCACGTGCCCTACGGCAAGCGCCTGACCGCCGCGGTGGCGCAGGTGATCGCCGCGCACCCCTGACGGCTGCGGACCCGGTCTGCGGCCCGTGGGTCGCCCAGGTCCGCTGATCGACGCACAGAGAGGCGGCTCGCGGCGACGCGGCGTCCGCCCGGAGGAGACGGGATGGATCAGGTCAAGGCGATGCGGGTCTTCACCCGTGTGATCGACGAGGGCAGCCTCGCCGGCGCCGCGCGTGCGATGGACCTGGCGCCCGCCGTGGTCACGCGGCTGGTGGCGGACCTCGAAGAGCACCTCGGGGCGCGGCTGCTGAACCGCACGACGCGGCGGCTGTCGCTGACCGACGTCGGCGAGGGCTACCTCGAACGCTGCCGCCGCATCCTCAGCGACATCGAGGAGGCCGAGGCGCTCGCCTCCGCCGCGACCAACGAGCCGCGCGGCACGCTGCGTGTCCTGATCCCGCCGGCCATCGCGATCCATCAGCTGGCGCGGCACATGGCGCGCTTCCATGCGCTGTACCCGCTGGTCAGCGTCGAGCTGGTCGCGCCGGGACCCGTCGACACGCTCGACGAGAGCTTCGACATCACCGTCATCTCCACCCGCAGCCCGCTGCAGGGCGACTTCATCGCCCGCAAGCTGGCGCGCACCGAGGTGATCCTCTGCGCATCGCCCGAGTACCTGGGCCGGCGCGGCAAGCCCCAGCATCCGTCCGACCTCAAGCAGCACGACGTCATGCTGCCGCCCATCCACGAGCTGACCCGCGGCGTGACCTTCGAGCGCTGCGGCGCGGACGGCCTCACCACCGAGAGCTTCTTCGCGATCCCCAGCCGGCCGGTGATGACGACCTCTTCGGTCGACACCAAGTACGCCTGCGCGCTGCACGGGCTGGGCGTGGCGGGGCTGCCGTCCTTCGTCGTCGGCGATGCGCTGATGGAAGGGGCGCTCGAGCGCGTGCTGCCGCAGTGGCGCATCTACAGCTACCAGCTGTGGGCCGCGATGCCGACCCGCAAGTTCGTCCCGGCGCGCACCCGCGCGTTCATGGACTTCCTCGTCGAGATCTTCGGCGGGAAGGACGAGGATCCGTGGCTCACCGCCGCGGGCTGCCCGTCGTATCGGGCGGCGCAGGAGTTCCTGGCCGCTCAGGCCGCCAAGGCCGCCGCCACGCCCGCCGAGGGCGACTGAGGCAGCGCGGCGCGATCGTTGCCTGTCTGGCGAGCACGGCAACGACGCCCGCGCGCCGTCTGCGCCGCTCAGCGGAGGCTGAAGCCGACCTGCGTGTATTGAGGCTGCAGATCTTCGATCAGGCGCAGCAGCGGCGACAGCTCGATGTAGCGCGTCGCCGTCTTCACCACGTAGGCGTAGAAGCGCGGCAGGTCTTCCGCGTAATGCGGCTTGCCGTCGCGGTGCTTGAGCCGGCAGAAGATGCCCATGATCTTCAGCTGCCGCTGCAGCACGGTCCATTCGAGGCGGCGCCAGAACAGGCCGAAGTCCAGCGCCATCTCGTGCGGGTCCTCGCCGTTCGGGTCCAGGCCGAAGAGGCCGGCGCGCTTCGCGCCTTCCCAGTAGCGCACCGCCCAGTCGAGCTCCTCGGCCTCCTCCCAGGAAATGAACGCGTCGCGCATCAGCGAGGCGATGTCGTAGGTGACCGGGCCCATCACCGCGTCCTGGAAATCGAGGATGCCGGGCGTGGCGAAGGACGCGGTGCCGACGGCACTGGCGGCGTCCGCGGCGGTTCCCGCCGGACAGACCATCAGGTTGCGCGGCATGTAGTCGCGGTGCATGGGCACGCGCGGCTGCGCCAGCACGTTGGCCGACAGCAGCGCCACGGTGCGGTCCCAGTAGCCGCGCTGCTTGTCGTTCCAGGTCTTGCCGTGGTGGGCCTGGACGCACCAGTCGACGAAGATCTGCAGCTCGCGGCGCACGAAGGCGTCGTCGAACAGCGGGAGCGCGCCGTCGGCGCGGGCTGCGTCGCTGGTCTGCCAGCGCAGCAGCGCGGCGGTGGCGTCGCGCATCAGCACGCGGGGCGTTTCCGAGTCGCCGGCGCGTTGCGCGGCGAGCAGCGCGTCCAGGTAGGACGCGGTGCCGAGGTCTTCCGTCAGCGCGAAGCCGAGCCCGGCATCGTGCGCGAGCATCTGCGGCACATGCAGGCCGCGTTCGGCCATCAGGGCGCCGACCTTGACGAAACTCGCCACCTGGTTGGGCGAGGCCGGATCGTCCATGACGATCCGCGTGCCGCCGTCCGCCGTGGCGATGCGCAGGTAGCGGCGGAAGCCCGCGTCGCTGCTGGCCGCGGCGAGCGTGTCCTCGCGCAGCCCGTGCGTCGCCACGAGGGGCGCCAGCCAGCGATGGAATCGGGCGGCACGGTCGGCATCGGGCCAGAGCGGGGACGATGCGTGCGGGGCGGAAGGGGTCATCGGCGGGGGAAGCAGAAGGGCCGCTGCGCGAGCGGCCCCGGGGTCGGTGACAAGGCGCTCCGGCGGTCCTGCCGGCTCGCGAGCCTCGTGGATAATGATTCTACAAACCCCGGGCAGCGCGGCGCGATCGACGCGCGGCCGCCTGACCTCTGCAAGACGCTGCCCGCCTGATGCGCCCACCGGTTTCCCGTCCCCGTCCGATCTCGCTGGCTGCCGCCCTGGCGGTCGCGTTGCCCGCGTTCTCCGCGGCTTCCGCGCAAGCGCAGGAGTCCGCCGGCCAGCCGCTGATCCTCAAGTCGGTCAAGCAGTTGCACCAGACCAAGCGCAAGGACGCCCGTCCCGCGATGGCCCTGAGCGCCGACCGCATCACCAGCGACATGGACCAGACCTCCACCGCCGAGGGCGACGTCCAGCTGCGCTACGGCGGCATGCTGCTGAGGTCGAAGACGCTGCGTTACGACTACCCGCAGGACCTGGCCACGGCCGAGGGCGAGGTCGAGCTCAGCCAGAACGGCGCCGTGCTGCGCGGACCGAAGCTGGAACTCTTCGTCGACAAGTTCGAAGGCCAGCTCCAGAGCCCGACCTACTTCTTCGCCGCGACCGGCGGCAGCGGCAGCGCGCGGGCGATCCACTTCCTCGGCGACCAGCGCATGCGGGCCGACGAGGCCACCTACTCGACCTGCCCGGTGTCGGAGAAGGGGGAGAAGGACGCCGCCGATGCCGCCAGCGGAAAGGGCAAGCGCGACTGGGAACTGGTCACCAGCAGCCTGAACCTGGACTTCGATGCCGGCGAGGGCGTCGCCAAGGACGCCGTGGTGCGTTTCCTCGGCGTGCCCATCCTGGCCGCGCCGTCGCTGAGCTTCCCGCTCGGCGACCAGCCCAAGTCCGGCCTGCTGCCGCCCAACGTCAACATCGACAACCGCAGCGGCGTCGAGTACAGCCAGCCCTTCTACTGGAGCATCGCCCCCAACCGCGACGCGACGATCACGCCCTTCGTGATGACGCGCCGCGGTCCCGGTGTCGACACCCAGTTCCGCTACCTGGAGCCGGGGCACCGCGGCCAGATCGACTACGCGCTGCTGCCGCACGACCGGGTCACCGGCATTTCGCGCTGGGACCTGCGGCTGAACGCCGACGGCGACGTGATGCCGAACTGGACCTACAACGTCCACACCGAGCGCGTCTCCGACGACAACTACTGGAAGGACCTGCGCAGCCGCATGCTGTCGCAGACGCCGCGCCTGCTGTCGACGGACCTGCGCACGCAGCGCGACTTCAGCTTCAACTGGGGCGAGATGCAGACCTACGCGCGGGTCCAGAAGTGGCAGCCCTTGCAGGTCGCGCAGGTCGAGGACCAGTTCGCCTCGCCGTACCAGCGTTCGCCGCAGATCGGCGTGCGGCTGCAGACCGGCGCGGACGAATCCGTGCTGGCCGGTTATCTGCCGACCGGCCGCCGCGCGCGGCTCGAGGGCGGCCTGGAGCTCGAGTACAACCGCTTCGACCTGCCCGGCGGCGCGCTGGGCTCGCAGACGCAGACCGGCGAACGGGTGCACCTGCTCGGCCACGTCAGCCTGCCCTTCAGCGGCGCGGCGTGGTGGCTGATCCCGAAGATGTCGATCAACGCGGCGAGCTACAACCTCGACCAGGCGATCGACGTGACCGGCCGGCGCTCGATCGGCCGCACGATCCCGACCTTCAGCGTCGACCATGGCTGGATCCTGGAGCGCAACACCTCGCTGTTCGGCCAGGCCATGCGCCAGACGCTGGAACCGCGCCTGCTGTACGTCAACACGCCGTACCGCGACCAGAGCGCCATCCCCAACTTCGACGCGGCGCCGCGGGACTACAACTTCGATTCGGTCTTCGCGGAGAACCAGTTCTCCGGCGTCGACCGCGTCAACGACGCCAACATGCTGGCCTTCGGCGCGACCACGCGCTGGATCGAGGACGAGCGCGGCGAGGAGCAACTGCGCCTGGGCATGGTCCAGCGCTACCTGTTCCGCAACCAGCAGATCACGCCCGACGGCACGCCGCAGACGCACCGCCTGTCCGACGTGGTGCTGCTGGCCTCGGCGCACTTGAACCAGGCCTGGTGGACCGACAGCACGCTGCAGCTGAACTCCGCCGACGGCAAGGTCGAACGGACCGTGCTGCGGCTGCGTTATTCGCCGGGGCCGTTCCGGACCCTCAGCGCGTCCTATCGCCTGGCCCGTGGGCAGAGCGAGCAGGTCGAGCTGGCCTGGCAATGGCCGCTGTTCGGACCCGACCGCAAGTCGGTCTCCGGTGGACCCGGCTGCGCCGGCGCCTGGTACGGCGCGGGCCGCCTGCAGTACAGCATGCGCGACAAGCGCTTCACCGATTCCGTGATCGGCGCCGAGTACGACTCCGGCTGCTGGATCCTGCGCGTCGGCGCGGAACGCCAGGCCACCGGCCGCGCGGAAACCAACACCCGACTGATCCTCCAATTGGAGCTGGTCGGCCTGTCGCCGCTCGGTTCCAATGCCCTGAAAGTGTTGAGAGACAATATTCCGGGTTACCGTTCGCTGAGCTCCGAGCGCTCGGCTTTTGGCACATATGACTGAACTGCGTTCGATGCGATATCTCAAGCCGGTGGCGGCCGCCCTCCTGTCCCTGACCGCCGCCCTGGCCGGCTCGGCATCCTCGGCGCAGACGACGCGCGCTCCAAGCCCTGCGACCGCGGCTTCCGCGCCTGCCGCGGCGGCGTCCGCGCCGGCGGCCAATCGCCCGGTGGTCGAACAACGGCAACTCAAGCCGGGCGACTACATCGCGGTGATCGTCAACACGGACATCGTGGCGGCGTCGGAAGTGATCCAGCGCACCGAGCGCGCCCGTGAGGAAGCCCGCCAGCGCGGCCAGACCGTCACCAACGAGCTGCTGCACAAGCAGGCGCTGGACAGCCTGGTCGATGAACGCGTGGTCGTGACCTACGCCCGCGAGAACGGCCCGCGCGTGGACGAGCCCGAACTCGACCGTGTCGTCGCCAACGTCGCCACCCAGAACAAGCTGACCCTGCCCGAGCTGCGCCAGCGTCTGGCCGCCGAAGGCATCGACTTCAAGCGTTTCCGCGAGAACCTGCGCGACCAGATGCTGAGCGAACGTGTCCGCGAACGCGAGGTGCAAGGTCGCATCCGCATCACCGACGGCGACATCGACAAGTACCTGGAAGAGCGCCAGGCTGCGTTGCAGGGCCGCGCGCAGCTGAACATCGCGCAGATCCTGGTGCCGGTGCCGGAGGGCCTGGGCGTGGCGGGCGTGGCCGAGCGCAAGGCGCGCGCCGACGCGGCGCTGGCGCGCATCCAGGCCGGCGAGGACTTCGCCAAGGTCGCCCGTGAGGTGTCGGAAGACGCCAACAAGAACCGCGGCGGCGAGATCGGCCTGCGCGCCGCGGACAAGCTGCCCGACGTCTTCGTCGACGCGGTCAAGGACCTGAAGGACGGCGAGGTGCGGCCGCAGCCGCTGCGCTCCGAGGCCGGCTTCCACGTCCTGAAGCTGATCGAGCGCCAGACCGGCAAGGCCTCGATCAACGTGGTCGTGCAGACCCGCGCGCGCCACATCCTGCTGCGTCCGTCCGAGCAACTGAGCCCCGAGCAGGCCACCCGCCGGCTGGTCGAGTTCAAGCGCGCGATCGAGTCCGGTCGCGCCACCTTCGAGCAACTGGCCCGCGCCAACTCGGAAGACGGCAGCGCGCAGGAAGGCGGCGACCTGGGCTGGGTCTCGCCGGGCGGCTTCGTGCCCGAGTTCGAGCAGGCCATGGACGCGTTGCCGCTCAAGGGCATCTCGGACCCGGTGCCGTCGCGTTTCGGCATCCACCTGATCCAGGTGATGGAGCGCCGCGACGTGGTGCTCGACACGAAGCAGCTGCGCGAGCAGGCCCGCAATGCGCTGCGCGAGCGCAAGTACGACGACGCCTACAACGACTGGATGAAGGAACTGCGCGCCCGCGCCTTCATCGAGACGCGCGAGTGGCTGGACTGAGCGGCCGGGACTGAGTTCATGGGACATGTCGCGCGCAAGCGCTTCGGCCAGCACTTCCTGACCGACAAGGCCATCATCGACGGCATCGTCGATGCGATCGCGCCGGGCGAGGACCAGGCGATGGTCGAGATCGGCCCGGGCCTGGGCGCGATGACGTTGCCGTTGCTGCAGCGCCTGCCGGCGTCCAGCCGGCCGTTGACCGTCATCGAGCTCGACCGCGATCTCGCCGCCCGGATGCGCAAGCGCGGCGACGTGACGGTCATCGAGTCCGACGTGCTGAAGGTCGACTTCGCCGCGCTGGCCGCCGAGCGCGGCCGCAAGCTGAAGGTCGTCGGCAATCTGCCGTACAACATCTCGTCGCCGATCCTGTTCCACCTGCTGGGCTTCGTGGACCACGTGGTCGACCAGACCTTCATGCTGCAGAAGGAAGTCGTCGACCGCATGGCCGCCAGCCCGGGCGGCAAGGACTACGGACGGCTGAGCGTCATGCTGCAGTGGCGTTACGACGTCGAGGCGCTGTTCGACGTGCCGCCGGAAGCCTTCGATCCGCCGCCGCGGGTCGACTCGGCGATCGTGCGCATGGTGCCGCTGTCGGCGCCGGCGAAGATCGACGAGGCGTTGCTGAGCGAGCTGGTCGCGTCGGCCTTCTCGCAGCGCCGCAAGCTGCTGCGGCATTCGCTCGGCAAGTGGCTGGAGGCCCGCGGCTTCCAGGGCGAGTTCAACCTGCAGCGTCGCGCCGAGGAAGTGCCGGTGGCGGAGTTCGTCGCGCTGGCGCTGGCTGTCCAGGGCTGAGCGCGTCGCGACTCCACGCGACTGCACGCGATTCCGCGCGATTCGATGGCGGCTCAAACAAAAAGGCCTTCCGTCGCCGGAAGGCCTTCTGCATCGGACCCGAGGGTCAGTCGTTCTTCAACGGATCACGCGGCGCTGAGCCACATGGACGTATCGAAGGCGCTGCACATCATCGGCATGTTCATGCCGAAGTTCGGATTCGGATTCGCCTTGGTGCTCTTGAGCACCGGCTTCGCTTCGGGGGCCACTTCAGTCGCCCGCTCCCATGACCCTTGTTCTTGGGAGCGGGCTACTGAAAAGAATAGAAACACCGGAATGAGACTTTCCGCTCGGCCCAGAAATCGGCGGCCTCGCGGAAGACGTCGAGCAACTGCTCGCGCGCCTCACGGTCGAACTTCGCATGGTCCGGCAACTGGTCCAGCACCACGACGAAACCCGGTTGCGTGCCCGACTTGTGGACCAGATTGGTCATGCAGTCGTACAGCGCTTCCATGTTCTTTCCGAAGTGCGCCGGGAACAGGAAATTGCTGGCTATCAATTCCAGCACGTCCTGTTTGGTCTCCGCTGGAGCCAGGTCGGCGTACAGGAAGTGTTGGCCGGCGTCCTGCGCGGCCTGCATCAAGTCCTCGACCCGGTAGGCTCTGATCGCCTGCACGATGTTGGGACGGACTGTCTGCAAAAGCATTGTCGCGTTCCTCCTAGATGGGGTTCCGAGTTCATGTCCAACCCTCGCCGTGGCCCCGGACAGAACCCGCAGGGGAGCCTGCGATCGTCGGTGGCATGGGTGGGGTCAGAGAGGGTTAACCCTGAACTCTGAAACCGAGATGGTACAGAAACGGACCCGAATGCTCAAGCCGGGGGCTCCCTGAATGCCCTAAAAAGCGGCACTGTGAGCGTGCGCACACATTCGGTCTTTGCTCAGCCAGCGTTGGTAGTCATCCGCCAGAAATCGACTGGTGAGCCGCTACAAACTTTTTATATAGGCAGGGTCGCAGGTCGGGTTTAAAGGCCCTCCGCGGGCCCCGTCCAGGGGCGTGAGGGTCCCGGCGACCGAATAATCTTCGGTCGCCGGGCAATCGTCCGGCCAGGGATGCGAGACCGCGCGCGACTGGATTTCCGAAGGAACCCGTCCGGATCTCAGCGGGCCGCGTTCGCGTCCGCGACGGTCAGGGCCGTCATGTTCACGATGCGGCGGACGGTGGCCGACGGCGTCAGCACATGGACCGGCTTGGCCGCGCCCAGCAGCACCGGCCCGATGGCGATGCCGCCGCCGGCGGCCGTCTTCAGCAGGTTGTAGCTGATGTTCGCCGCGTCGATGTTGGGCATGACCAGCAGGTTGGCTTCGCCCGTCAGCGTGCTCTTGGAGACCAGCTGGTCGCGGTAGTGCGGGTCGAGCGCGGCGTCGCCGTGCATCTCGCCGTCGGCCTCCAGCCAGGGCGCCTGCTCCTTGATCAGCGCCAGCGCGTCGCGCATCTTGATCGCGGACGGGCAGTTGCTCGAGCCGAAATTGCTGTGCGACAGCAGCGCCGCCTTCGGACGCAGGCCGAAGCGCATCATTTCCTCGGCCGCCATCTGCGTGATCTCGGCGATCTGCTCGGCGGTCGGGTCGTAGTTGACGTGCGTGTCGACGAGCATGAGCTGGCGGCCCGGCAGGATCAACCCGTTCATGCAGGCGAAGGTCTTGACGCCGGGGCGCTTGCCGATGACCTGGTCGATGTACTGCAGGTGCATCGCGGTATTGCTCCAGGTGCCGCAGAGCATCCCGTCGACTTCCCCCTTGTGCAGCATCATGGCGCCGATCAGCGTCAGGCGGCGGCGCATCTCGATCTTGGCGAGCTGCTGGGTCACGCCCTTGCGCTCGGTCATCTCGAGGTAGGTCTGCCAGTAGTCGCGGTAGCGGTGGTCGAACTCGGTGTTCACCACGTCGTAGTCGCGACCTTCTTGCAGGCGCAGGCCGAAGCGCTCGCAGCGTTGCGCGATGACCTGCGGACGGCCGATCAGCGTCGGGCGGGCGATGCCCTCGTCGATGACGATCTGCACGGCGCGCAGCACGCGTTCCTCTTCGCCCTCGGCGTAGGCCACGCGCTTGTGCTTGGCCTTCTTCGCGATCTGGAAGATCGGCTTCATCGTCGTGCCGGAGGCGTAGACGAAGCTCTGCAACTTCTCCAGGTAGGCCGGCATGTCGGCGATCGGACGCAGCGCGACGCCGGAGGCTTCCGCCGCCAGCGCGACCGCCGGGGCGATCTTCATCATCAGGCGCGGGTCGAAGGGCTTCGGGATCAGGTACTCGGGGCCGAAGCTCAGGTTCGCGCCCGCATACGCGGCGGCGACGACCTCGCTCTGTTCCGCCTGCGCCAGTTCGGCGATCGCGAGGACGGCGGCGATCTCCATCTCGTCGTTGATCGTCGTCGCGCCGCAGTCCAACGCGCCGCGGAAGATGTAGGGGAAGCACAGGACGTTGTTGACCTGGTTCGGATAGTCCGTCCGGCCCGTGGCCATCAGCGCGTCGTTGCGGATCGCGTGGACGTCCTCCGGCTGGATTTCCGGATTCGGGTTGGCCAGGGCGAAGATGATCGGCGTGGCCGCCATCGACGCGACCATGTCCTGCTTGAGCACGCCGCCCGCCGACAGGCCCAGGAAGATGTCCGCGCCGGCGATCACGTCGCGCAGGCTGCGCTGCTCGGTGGGCTGGGCGTAGATGGCCTTGTCCGGATCCATCAGCTCGGTGCGGCCTTCGTAGACGACGCCGGCCAGGTCGGTCACCCAGATGTTCTCGCGCGGCAGGCCCAGCTTGACCAGCAGGTTCAGGCAGGCGAGGGCGGCGGCGCCGGCGCCCGAGGTCACCAGCTTCACCGACTTGATGTCCTTGCCCGCGACCTTCAGGCCGTTGAGCAGGCCGGCGGCGACCACGATGGCGGTGCCGTGCTGGTCGTCGTGGAAGACGGGGATCTTCATCCGCTTGCGCAGCTCGCGCTCGACGTAGAAGCAGTCCGGCGCCTTGATGTCCTCGAGGTTGATGCCGCCGAAGGTGGGCTCCAGCGCGGCGATCACGTCGACCAGCTTGTCGAGGTTGTGCTTCTCGTCGATCTCGAGGTCGAAGACGTCGATGCCGGCGAACTTCTTGAACAGGACGCCCTTGCCTTCCATGACCGGCTTGGAGGCCAGCGGTCCGATGTCGCCCAGGCCCAGCACGGCCGTGCCGTTGGAGATCACCGCGACCAGGTTGCCGCGCGAGGTGTAGCGGAACGCGTTGGCGGGGTCGGCGACGATCTCCTCGCACGCGGCGGCCACGCCCGGCGAGTACGCCAGGGCCAGGTCGCGCTGGTTGATCAGCTGCTTGGTGGCCGCGATGGCGATCTTCCCGGGGGTCGGGAACTCGTGATATTCGAGAGCGGCCTGGCGCAACTGCGCACGTTTTTCTTCGGACGTGGACATGGGGGACTCTTCTGGTTGAAACCGGTCCGCCGTCGTGGGCCGGGTCGGCGATTGTAGGAGTCCGCCCCGACGGCGGCAGTGCGGACTATGCGTATGCTGCATGTCGGGAGGGCCGCAGGCACATACGCGAAACTGCGCATCGCCAGGGGCCTCCAGCGCGCCATACTGCCTGCCCCGCACGCGCGCGAGACACTTGCCAGGCGCTTGGCGCAGCGCGCCCGGGCGATCCTTTCAATCGCCTTTCATGCTGCGTTCACGCCGCGTTCACGCGTCACGTGCCGACATTCCTTTCGACGCCCCTTCGATCCGCTTGCCTGCTCCGACCATCATGCGGCCCGCCGCTCCCTTCACCCCGTCGGCACCGGGCGCCCGGCCGCGGCGCTGGCGTCGCGCCTTGCTGTGGGGGACGCTGGTCGCGCTGCTGCTGATCGCGCAGTCGCTGCTGCTGTCGCTGACCTTGAGCCATGAAGCGGCGCGCGCCCAGGAGGCGTCGGACCTGGCGGCGGCCGAGGTGACCGCGCGCGCCAAGCAGCTGATCGGCCGCGACCTGCAAGGACTGCAGGGCCTCATGTGGGCCGAGGACGACGACTGGCGCGGCAACGCCGCCGCGCAGCTGCGCCAGACGCGCGTGTTGCTGCGCATCGAGTTGCGCGACTCCGAGCGCCAGGTCCGGCGTGCGGTCGACTCGCCTTACGCGCCGCCGCTGTTCTCCGTCCTGGCACGCGAGCAGCTGCAGATCGAGACCGAACTCGCCTGCATCGCCGCGCTGCGGCAGGGCACGCCGCTGTTCTCGCGCTCGTACTTCGTGCCGGGTCCGGGCGGCGACGGCATGGAGGTCGCCGACCTCTGCCTGCCGCGCGTGCGCGCCGGGGAGCCGCGCTCCTACGTCGTCGCGACGATGGGCCTGCGGCCGCTGCTGGAGGAGTCGATCTCGCAGGACCAGGCGCGCCGCTTCGAGATGTCCTTCGTCGAGGGCGACGGCACGCGCCTGGCGCGCACCGGCCTGACGCGCGGCAGCGGCTTCTACCTGTCGGAGCGCCTGCTCGACCTGCCCGGCCTGAGCCTTCAACTGCGCGTCGACAACGCGACCGGACGGCCGCAGCTGATCCCGAACCTGGCGACGGCGCTGGTGCTCGGCCTGTCCATGGCGCTGTTCGCGCTGGTCATCATCCTGGCGCGCGACACCCGCAAGCGCGCGCAGGCGGAACACGCGCTGGCGGAGTCGCTGGCCTTCCGGCAGGCGATGGAGAACTCGCTGATCACGGGACTGCGCGCGCGCGACCTGGACGGCAACATCAGCTACGTGAATCCGGCCTTCTGTGCGATGGTCGGCTACCCGGCGGAGGAGGTGGTCAACACCGGCCGTCCGCCGCACGCGCCGCCGTACTGGCCGCCGGAGTTCACCGATGAATACTGGCGCCGGCACCACGACCGCGAGGCGCGCTGGGAAGCCGGGCTGCCGCCGCGAGAGGGCTTCGAGACGGTCTTCGCCCGCAGCACGGGCGAGCGTTTCCCGGTGATGATCTACGAGGCGCCGCTGCTGAACGCCGAAGGCCAGCAGACCGGCTGGATGAGCGCGGTGCTGGACCTGAGCGCGCAGCGCAAGGTCGAGGAGCTGTCGCGCCAGCAGTCGGACCGGCTGCAGGCGACGGCGCGGCTGGCGACGGTGGGCGAGATGGCCTCGCTGCTGAGCCACGAACTGAACCAGCCGCTGGCGGCGATCGCGAGCTACGCGACGGCTTCGATCAACCTGATGGTGCGCGAGGCCGACGATCCCCAGACGCCGGCGATGGTGCGCCAGGCCGTGACGCGCATCGCCGAGCAGGCCGAGCGCGCCGGCCGCGTCATCAAGAGCGTGCACGACTTCGTCCGTCGCCGCGAGGCGGCGCGTGAATGGGTGAACGTGGAGCAACTGCTGGACGCGGTGCTGCCGCTGATCCGGTTGCAGGCGCGCAAGAGCGGCGCGCGCATCGAGATGGACCTGTCCAAGGGCCTGCCGCGCGTGCGCTGCGACCGGACGATGGTCGAGCAGGTGCTGCTGAACCTCACCCGCAATGCGATCCAGGCGATGGACGGTCCGACGCCGCTGGCCGACCGGACGTTGATCATCCAGGTGAAACGGCTGCAGCCGCGTTGGCTGAGCTTCGCGGTGATCGACCGCGGGCCCGGCATTCCGCCGGAAGTGGCGCGCCAGCTGTTCACGCCCTTCTTCACGACCCGGACCGAGGGCATGGGCCTGGGCCTGAGCCTGTGCCGCACGGTCGTGGAGCAGCACGGCGGCGCCATGGATTTCGAAAGCCGCGTCGCGCCCGCGTCGCCGACCGGGACCGAGTTCCGTTTCAGCCTGCCGTGCGAGGATGCGCCTGGTTCGGCCCTGAAGTCCGGGACCGAGCGCTTCCCCGTCACTGGATCTGGAGAGTCGTCCGCATGAAGCCGCAGTCCCTGCCGATGGTCTACCTCGTCGACGACGAGGAAGTGGTGCGCGACGCGCTTGCCTGGCTGCTGCGCTCGCGGCGGCTGCTGTCCGAAGGCTTCGGCAGCGCCGAGGCCTTCGAGTCGATGCTGGACGGCCTGCCGCGCAGCGGGCGCGACTGGCCGTCGGCGCCGAGCTGCCTGCTGCTGGACGTGCGGATGCCCGGGATGAGTGGCCTGGCGTTGTTCGAGCGGCTCATCGAGCGCGGCCTGCTGGAGACGCTGCCGGTGATCTTCCTGACCGGCCATGGCGACGTGCCGACGGCGGTCGCGGCGGTGAAGCAGGGCGCCTACGACTTCGTCGAGAAGCCCTTCTCGGACAACGCGCTGGTGGACCGTGTCGAGCATGCGCTTGCGCAGAGCGCGGAGGCGATCGCCGCGCGCGACGCGAAGCTGGCCCTGGGTCATCGCGTCGGCGACCTGACCGAGCGTGAACGCGAGGTGATGCAGCTCGTCGTCCAAGGCCTGCCCAACAAGCTGATCGCGGACCAGCTCAACATCAGCGTGCGCACGGTGGAAGTCCATCGCGCGCGGGTCTTCGAGAAGATGGATGTGAAGTCCGCGGTCGAACTGTCCAACCTGCTGCGCGGCGACAATGCCGCCCATGGGTGATTCTTCTGACGCATCGGGTGCGGGCGGGCGCCGGGATGGCCGGCCACTGGGCGAGTTCGACCTGATCGACCGCTTCTTCGGCCGCGCGGGGCGCGCCGGCCGGACCGAGGGGGGCGCGGTGGCGCTGGGCATCGGCGACGACTGCGCGGTGCTGACGCCGTCGGCGGGCCATCAATGGCTGGTGACGGCGGACATGCTGGTCGAGGGCCGGCACTTCCTGTCGACGGTGTCGCCGCGGCGGCTCGGCCACAAGGCGCTGGCGGTGAACCTCAGCGACCTCGCGGCCTGCGGCGCGACGCCGAAGGCCTTCTTCCTGTCGCTGGCGCTGCCGCGCGTCGACGAGACCTTCCTGGCGGGCTTCGCGCAGGGGCTGTTCGAGCTCGCGGACGCGCATCACATCGTGCTCGCCGGCGGCGACACGACGGCGGGGCCGCTCAACATCAACATCACCGCGATGGGCGAAGTGCCGGCTGGCCAGGCGCTGCTGCGCTCGGGCGCACAGGTGGGCGACGACGTCTGGGTCAGCGGCACGCTCGGCGATGCGCGGCTGGCGCTGGAGGTGTTCCGGGGCACGCTGTCGCTGAGCGCGGCGCAGTTCGACGAAGCCCGCCTGCGGATGGAAATGCCCGAGCCGCGTGTCGCGCTCGGCCGCGCGCTGCGCGGGATCGCGACGAGCGCCGTGGACGTCTCGGACGGGCTGGCCGGCGACATCGGCCATGTGCTGAAGCGCTCCAACGTCGGCGCGACGCTGCGGCTCGCGGACCTGCCGCGCTCGGCGGTGCTGGGCGCGATGCCGGAGGACATCCAGCAGCTGTGCCTGCTGAGCGGCGGCGACGATTACGAACTGGTCTTCACCGCGCCTGCGGATGGGCGCGAGCGCGTGCTCGATGCGGGGCGCGCGTCCGGCACGCCGGTGTACCGCATCGGCCGCATCGATGAAGCACCCGGCCTGCGCATCGTCGATGGCGCGGGCCGTCCGCTGCAGGGCTCGCTGCAGAGTTTCGACCACTTCAAATCATGAGCGCGGTGCGTCCGACTTTCGGCTTCATGGCGAGGCACCCCGCGCACTGGATCGCGATGGGTTTCGGCAGCGGCTTGGCGCCGAAGGCGCCGGGCACGGTGGGCACGCTGTGGGGCTGGGCCGCGTTCGCGATCCTGAACCTGTGGCTGACGCCGCTGCTGTGGGGCGTGGTGATTGCCGCGAGCATCCCGATCGGCTGGTGGGCCTCGACGGTCACCGCGCGGAACCTGCGGACCTGCGATCCGGGCTCGGTCGTGTGGGACGAGATCGTCGCGATCTGGCTCGTGCTGTGGCTGATCATGCCGGCGGGCTTCTGGTGGCAGCTGGCGGCGTTCGGTGTGTTCCGCTTCTTCGACGCGGCGAAGCCGGGGCCGGTGCGCTGGGCTGACGCGCTGTTCAAGATCGAACCCGGACAGCCGGTGACGGTATGGCAAGGCTTCGGCATCCTGTTCGACGATCTCGTGGCGGCCGGATGTACGCTTGTGGTGTTGGCTGGCGCGAGGGTGTTGCTGCAATGAGGAGATCCCCATGCTGTTTCCCGACGAATCCGAACTGATCGAACGCATCGCCCTGGCGCTGATCCAGCGCAAGGAGCGCATGGGCACCGCGGAGTCCTGTACCGGCGGGCTGATCGCGGCGGCGTGCACGAGCCTGGCGGGATCGAGCCAGTGGTTCGAGCGCGGCGTGGTGAGCTACACCAACCAGGCGAAGACGGAACTGCTCGGTGTGCCGGCGGCGCTGATCACCCTGCACGGCGCGGTGAGCGGGGAAGTGGCCGAGCAGATGGCGCGCGGGCTGGTGGCGCACGCGCCGATCGACTGGGCGATCGCGGTGACCGGCGTGGCCGGACCGGGCGGCGGGACCGAGAACAAGCCGGTGGGGACGGTGTGGCTGGCGCTGATGCACGGCCGCCAGCGCGTGCGCGTGTGGAAGGAACACTTCACCGGCGACCGGCATGCGGTGCGCGCGCAGACCGTGCGCGCGGGGCTTGAGGCGCTGTGTGATGCCCTTGAGGACAGAGATTCCTGACAGGCGTCGAATCCAGCACGGTAGCCGACGTTCATCCAGGGCAAGACCTGCCCCTCACAACCCCGCCAGAATGGTGTTCGCTCGCGCGTCTCCCAGGTCCGGCGGCTGCCAGCCGCGGAGCCAATCGGCGAACTTCTCCGCCGGCATCGGCCGCGACAGGTAGTAGCCCTGGCCCTGGTCGCAGCCCAGCGTCTGCAGTAGCGTCCATTGCTTGGCCGTTTCCAGCCCCTCGGCCACCACCGTCAGCCCCAGGTTGTGCGCCAGCTCGATCGTCGAGCGCACGATCTTCGCGTCGTCGATGTCGCGCTCCATGTTCATCACGAAGCTGCGGTCGATCTTCAGCTCGTCCACCGACAGCTGCTTCAGATACGCCAGCGACGAGTAGCCCGTCCCGAAGTCGTCGATCGACAGCTTGAAACCGAGCGCGTGCAACTGTTCGAGGGTCTGCAGCGCGCGTTGCGGGTCGTCCATGATCGCGGACTCGGTGATCTCCAGGCACATCGCCGGCGGCGGCACGCCCGCCACCAGGTCCGCCACCTTGATCGGCAGGTCCTGGTCCATCAGGTCGCGTGTCGACAGGTTCACGCTGATCGGCAGCGCGAGGCCATCCCGTTGCAAGGCCATCCACGCCTGCGCCGAGGCATGCAGCACCCACGCGGTGATCTGGCGGATGAAGCCCGTCTGCTCGGCGAACGGGATGAATTCCATCGGCGGCACCAGGCCGCGCGTCGGATGCTGCCACCGCACCAGCGCCTCCACACCCGAGATCTTCTGGCCGTGCAGATCCACCTTCGGCTGCAGGAACAAGCGCAGTTCGCCAGCGTCGATCGCGTGCCGCAACTCGCTCAGCAGCGACAGCGATTCCTGGCTGGCCGCATCCATGCTCGGTGCATAGACCTCGCAGCCGCTCTGTCCGCGCTTGGCCGCGTGCATCGCCAGCTCCGCGCGCGCCAGCAGCAGCATCGGATCGCGCCCGTGCTGCGGATACAGCGCCACGCCCATCCCCGCCGACAGGTCCACCGTCTGATCGTCGATGCTCAGGGCCCGTTCGAAGTCGCGCTGGATGCGCCTGCAGATCGATTCGGCCCGGGTCGCGCCGGCGCCCTCGATCATCAGCAGGAACTCGTCGCCGCCCACCCGCGCGATCAGGCTCACCTCATCCTTCAGCAGGTGCTGCAGCCGGTCCGCCACCGCGCGCAGCAGCCGGTCGCCGAAGGGACGCCCCAGCACGTCGTTGACATGCTTGAAGCGATCCAGGTTCAGCATCAGCAGCGAGAAGCGCACGTCGCTGTCCGCCATCCGTCTCGCGAGGGCCTGCTGGAACTGCTCCCGATTGGGCAGGTCGGTCAGCGGGTCCCAGAAGGCGAGGCGGTTCACCTCTTCCTCGCGCGCCCGGATGCCCTGGCGCATCGCTTCGAAAGCCTCGGCCAGATCACCGATCTCGTCGCGCGAGGGGCGCTCCACGGGTTGCGCGTAGTCCCCCTGGCCGAGCCGGTGCGCCGCGCTCGCCAGTGCCTTCACCGGGCCGCTGATGCGTCGTGCGGTCAGCACCGCGCCGATCGCGAACAGCACCACCCCGGCCAGGCTGACGCCCAGCAGCATCCATTGCAGACGGCGGTAGGGCGCCACCGCCTCGTCGACCGAGCGCAGCAGCAGCACCGCCACGGTCTTCTCCATGTCGCCGCCGTGTGCCAGCGGCTGCAGGCGTGCCTGGAACTGCTCGCCGTCGAGTTCCAGATGGAAGGTGTGCGTGGCGCGCTCCGCCGTCGCGATCGCCGGCATCGCCTGCACCGCGCGCGCCGTCGCCGCGGGATCCAGCACGCTCGACAGCACCTGCCACTGCCCCGGCGCGGCCTGCGTGAGCAGCACGCCCTGGATGTGAACGATCCGCTTGAGCTCCTCCAGCTGCTCGTTCCTCATCTCGAAGCCGGTGAAGATCCAGCCACCCAGCCCCGCCGCCCGCATGCGCGCGACGACCACCTGATAGGCCTTGCCGTCGAGCAGCAGCAGCTGGCTTTGGGTGCGCCCCTGCTGCTGCCGCGTCACGCCGCGCAGCAGCGGCGCGATCCGGCGCGCGATCGGGTCGGTGGCCGTCACCAGCTCGAAGGCGTCGCTGGCATAACCGATGAAGGCGGCGTCGCCGCGTTCGCTCAGGTTGGTGAACACGTCCTGCAGCGTGGCGCGCAGTTCCTCGCCCTGCAGGCCCTGCGCGACCGCCTCGCGCAGGCCGTGGTCGGACTGCAGCAGGTCGGCCACCAGGCCGCGCTGCTCGTTGTCCTCGTCGATCAACTGGATCAGGATGCGCTCGCTGGCCTCGAGTTCCTCGGCCACCGAGGCCCGCGCGTTGCGACCGATGCCTTCGTTGATGAGCGTGAGGTTCAGCACCTGGACCACCAGCAGCAAGGCCAGGAACAACGCGACGATGCGCCCTTCCAGCCGCCGCAGGTTGAGGAAGTCCGGCCAGCGCATCGCGGCGTCAGTCCTTCAGCTCGACCTTCAGCACGCCCGCCGCCCCCGCGCCCACCGTCATGGGTTGCGCGGTCGGCGCGGCGTTGCCCAGGCGCGTCGCCCACAGACGCAGGCGGTGATCGCCCGCCGGCAGGTTCAGCCTGACCTCGCCCCTGGCGTCGGTGATGCCGAACACCGGCGTGTCGACGACCACGATGTGCGCGCTCATCCGGTCATGGATGTTGCAGCCCAGCTGCGCCACGCCGGCCTTGTCGAAGACCACCGGCTCCGACGGCGTGCCCGAGTACAGCTTGAGCTCGAACTTCTTCGTCGGCGAGAACGAATAGACGTGGTGCCGGACGGTGTCGAAGTTGGGGAAGTTCACCGCCGTGCCGGTCTGCACCACCAGCAGCTGTGGCTGGAACTGGCGGTCCCGCTGGGACATCTCGGCGGTCACACCGGTCGCGGGCCTGGCCGGCTGGCCCTTCAGTTCGACGGCGACGGCTGCGTTCGGCACCGGTGCGCCACCGGCGTCACGGACCTGGATCGTCCAGTCCGCCGCATGGGCGGCCGTGGCGCTCATCAGCGCGCCCGCCAGTGCCGCGGCTGCAATCGACGAGGGGGCGGAACGGGAGGGGCTCATCAGCAACGCGAGAGGGAAGACAAGCGTCAACCATAGCGGGTTTTCTGTGCCGGCGGGCGCAGGGCTTGCTCCAGCATCAGGGCCAATCGCCCCAGCGCTTCCCACGGATCGGTGGGCCATTCCGGGTGACGCAGCCCCTTGACGATGCCGTCGCAGATCTGCGCCGCCACGACCAGCCGCGTCAGCGCCGCGCCGTGCAACTGCGGCACGATGCGTTCGAAGAGGCGCTCCTTCGGCCCCCAGATGCGGGACTCCCGCAAGGCCATCGGCAGTGGCTTGCCCGCGGCCACCGCGTCGTGGACGCGCTTCAGGCCGCGGATGTCCTCGGCCATGGTCCAGTGCACCAGCACCGCGGCCTCGCCCTCGGCCTTCAGGCCGTCGAGCATGCGCAACACCCGACCCACCTTGCCGCTCAGCAAGGCCTCGCTGAGCTTGAAGACATCGAAACGGGCCACGTCGAGGACTGCCGCCTCGATCTGCTGCAGGCTCAGCTCGCCCGCCGGGTGGAGCAGCGCGAGCTTCTGAAGCTCCTGGTGCGCGGCGAGCAGGTTGCCCTCGACGCGATCGGCGAAGAATTCCAGCGCGCGCTGGCCGTCCGGGCCGGCCGCCACCGGCTGCCCCTGCTGCTGCAGCCGCCGGGCGATCCAGGCGGGCAACTCGCGCCGCTCGACCGGGTCGACCTTCACCGACACGCCGGCACTGTCCAGCGCCGTGAACCAGGCGCTGCTCATCTGGGTCTTGTCCAGGCGCGGCAGCGTCACCAGCGTCAGCACGTCCGGCGGCAAACCGTCGACATACCGCTGCAACGCGTCCGAGCCGTCCTTGCCCGGCTTGCCGCCGGGGATGCGGATCTCGATGAGCTGCTTGTCGGCGAACAGGCTCATCGCCTGCGACGCCGCGATCACCGAGGCCCAGTCGAAGTGCGCGCCGCTGACGATGAAGACCTGACGCTCGCTGTAGCCCTGCCTGCGCGCCTCGGCGCGCAGCGTGTCGGCGGCCTCCTGCGCGAGCAGCGGCTCGTCGCCATGCACGACGTACACCGGCTTGAGCCCTTTCGCCAGATGGCCGGCGAGCGCTTCGCCCTTGATCTGCATGCGCGCGGTCCGTCCGGGTTCAGTTGGGCAGGTGCACCGCCGCCAGACGACGCAGCAGCAGTCCCACGGCCTCCACCTGCATCGCCTTCTGCAGCGACGCCTCTTCCTGCTCCTTGGCCAGCGCCGCGCTTTCGCTGTAGTTCATGTCGCGCGTGAGCCGCAGCTCGGTGCGCGGCAGCAGGATGTCCCCGCCCGCCGTGCGCAGCGAGTAGTCCAGCGACAGCCGCAGCTGCCATTCCGTGATCTGCCCGGCCGCGGTCGTCGCCACCGAGGTCTTGTCGCGGATCTCGCGCTCGGCGTCGATGATCACGTCCGCGCGGTTCGGGTCCTCGACCAGGCGCACCGTGCTGCGCTGCACCTGCCGGCGCAGTTCCTGCGCCAGCGGCGAATGCGGGATGAAGCCGGTCAGCGCCAGCGTCTTGAAGTGATAGACCGGTTCCTTGCGCAGCTCGAAGCCGCAGCCCGACAGCAGGCCTGCAGCACCAACTGCGCCCAGGGCGCCCAGGGAAGCGAACGACAGCAGATCGCGGCGCTTCATGCTCACACCACCACGTTGACGAGACGGCCGGGCACGATGACGACCTTCTTGGGCGCCTTGCCTTCCGCGAATTTCTCGAAGTCCGGGCTGGCCAGCGCGATCGCCTCGATCGCGGCCTTGTCGGCCGAGGCCGCCACCTTGATCGCGCCGCGCAGCTTGCCGTTGACCTGCAGCATCAGCTCGATCTGGTCCTGCACCAGTGCCGACTCGTCGACCTGCGGCCAGGCGGCGTCCAGCAGCTCGCCCAGCTCGGCGGCGAAGCCGAGCTCGGTCCACAGCGCGTGCGCGATGTGCGGGCAGGCCGGGTAGATCACGCGCAGCAGCACCGAGAAGCCCTCGCGCACCGCGGCCGACTGGCCCTCGGCCTTGAAGCCTTCCAGCGCGTTGAGCAGCTTCATCGCGCCGGAGACCACGGTGTTGTACTGCATGCGCTCGTAGTCGTACGAGACCTGCTTCAGCACCAGGTGGACTTCGCGGCGCAGCGCCTTGCCGTCGTCGCTCAACGCGGCGAAGTCGACGCCGCCGGTCTTGATCGCCTCGGCGTGCTTCGTGCCGAAGCCCCACACGCGCTTCAGGAAGCGATGCGCGCCTTCGACGCCGGCGTCGTTCCACTCGAGCGTCTGCTCCGGCGGCGACGCGAACATCACGAACAGGCGGGCCGTGTCGGCGCCGTACTCGTCGATCAGGGCCTGCGGGTCGACGCCGTTGTTCTTCGACTTCGACATCGTCGTCATCTCGTACTCGAGCGGCTTGCCGTCGGCCTTCAGCGTGCCGCCGGTCGGCACGCCGTGCTCGTTGCGGGTGACGTCGACCTCGTGTTCCCAGTAGTAGTGCTTGCCGGCGTCTTCCGGCTTGCGGAAGAAGGCGCCCTTCAGCACCATGCCCTGCGTCAGCAGGTTGGTGAAGGGTTCGCTGAACTTGATCAGCTTCAGGTCACGCATGACCTTGGTCCAGAAGCGCGCGTACAGCAGGTGCAGGATCGCGTGCTCGATGCCGCCGATGTACTGGTCCATCGGCATCCAGTAGTCGGTGCCGTCGGCGACCATCTTCTCCGGGTTGGTCGCGTCGCAATAGCGCATGAAGTACCACGAGCTGTCCACGAAGGTGTCCATCGTGTCCGTCTCGCGCTTGGCCGCGGCGCCGCACTTGGGGCAGCTGCAGTCCAGGAAGTCGGCGCGCTTGTTCAGCGGGTTGCCGCTGCCGTCGGGGATGCAGTCCTCGGGCAGCACGACGGGCAGGTCCTTCTCGGGGACGGGCACCGCGCCGCAGGTGTCGCAGTGGATGATCGGGATCGGCGTGCCCCAGTAGCGCTGGCGGCTCACGCCCCAGTCGCGCAGGCGCCAGGTCGTCTTCTTCTCGCCCAGGCCCTTGGTGCCCACCAGCTCGGCCACCTTGTCCACCGCCTGCTTGTGCGTCAGGCCGTCCAGCGCGCCGGAGTTGATGCACACGCCGCGCTGCTTGTCGCCGTACCACTCGGCCCAGGCGTCGGTCGAGTAGGCCTCGTCGCCCACCGCCACGACCTGCTTGATCGCGATGCCGTACTTCTTCGCGAAGGCGAAGTCGCGCTCGTCATGTGCCGGCACGCCCATCACGGCGCCGTCGCCGTAGCTCATCAGCACGTAGTTGCCGACCCAGACCTCGACCTGTTCGCCGGTCAGCGGGTGCGTCACGAAGAGGCCGGTCGCCAGGCCCTTCTTGTCCTGCGTGGCCAGTTCGGCCTCGGTCGTGCCGCCCTGCTGGCATTCCTCGATGAAGGCGGCCAGCGCGGGATTCGTCTTCGCCGCGTGAGCGGCCAGCGGATGCTCCGGCGCGACGGCGCAGAAGGTCACGCCCATGATCGTGTCGGCGCGCGTCGTGAAGACGTAGAGCAGGCCGCCCTGGATGGGCTGGCCATCGTCGCCGGCGATCGCATGCGGGAAGGCGAAGCGCAGGCCCTCGCTCTTGCCGATCCAGTTCTCCTGCATCAGGCGCACGCGCTCGGGCCAGCCCGACAGGTAGTTCTTGTCCGACGGATCGGCGACCGCGGCCAGCAGTTCCTCGGCGTAGTCGGTGATCTTCAGGTAGTAACCGGGGATCTCGCGCTTCTCGATCGTCGCGCCCGAGCGCCAGCCCTTGCCGTCGATGACCTGCTCGTTGGCCAGCACGGTCTGGTCGATCGGGTCCCAGTTCACGACCTGCGTGCGGCGCTCGGCGATGCCGGCCTCCAGCATCTTCAGGAACAGCCACTGGTTCCAGCGGTAGTAGTCGGGCTTGCAGGTGGCGATCTCGCGCGACCAGTCGATCGCCAGGCCCATGGCCTGCATCTGCGACTTCATGTACGCGATGTTGTCGTAGGTCCACGCGGCCGGCGGCACCTTGTTCTTCATCGCCGCGTTCTCCGCGGGCAGGCCGAAGGCGTCCCAGCCCATCGGCATCAGCACGTTGTAGCCCTTCATGCGCAGCTGACGCGTCAACATGTCGTTGATCGTGTAGTTGCGGACGTGGCCCATGTGCAGCTTGCCGCTGGGATAGGGCAGCATGGAGCAGGCGTAGAACTTCGGCTTGGACGCGTCCTCGACGACGCGGTAGGCGTCGCGGGCGTTCCAGTGATCGCGGGCGGCCTGTTCGACCTCGGAGGGGGCGTATTTCTCGTTCATGGTGGCTCGGGCAACGTAGCCGTCGATTGTAGGAGGCCGCGCACGGTCGCCCCATCCACCGTGGGAGGGCCACCCTGCGGGGGGAACGATCAGCGCTTCGGGGGAGTTGCGGCGGCGCCTTTTGCAGGCTCGGCGCCGTCGGCGGGCTCGCCGTGCTCGGCGACGAACGCGATCCGGTTCAGGCCCGCCTTCTGTGCCCAGCCGATCAGCTGCGCGACCTTGCCGTAGGGCACGGACTGGTCGGCGCTCAAGCGCAGCTCGGCATCGGGCTGGCGCTGGGCCAGTTGCGTCAGGCGCTCGCGCATGGCCTTGGCATCGAGCTTGTCCTCGCCCAGCACGTACTCGCCCTCAGGCGTGATCGCCAGCGCGATGAAGCTCGCACCCGGCGCGGGCGAGGCGGCGTCGCTCTTGGGCAGGTCCAGCTTGAGCGCGCTGCCCATCAGCGGCGCGGCGATGATGAAGATCACCAGCAGCACCAGCATGACGTCGATGAGCGGCGTCATGTTGATCTCGCCCATCGGCTTGGGCGCTTCGCGGCGTTCAAGGCGGCCGAACTTCATCGCGTGGTCCGGACGGGAAGGGCGCTCACGCGCCGCCGACGAGCTCGCGCAGGTCGTGCGCGAAACCTTCGAGCTCGGCCTCGCAGGCGGCGACCCACTTGCCGAAGAGGTTGTAGGCCAGCACCGCCGGGATCGCCACGGCGAGGCCGGCGGCGGTCATGATCAGCGCCTCGCCGACCGGGCCGGCGACCTTGTCCAGGCTGAAGTTGCCGGTCGAGGAGATGCTCATCAGCGCGTGATAGATGCCCCAGACCGTGCCGAACAGGCCGACGAAGGGCGCGGTGGCGCCGACCGTCGCCAGCACGACCTGGCCCCGGCTCAGGCCGTTCAGCACGGCGTGCAGCGCGTCGCGCAGGCGGCGCGTCAGCTGCGAGGTCTTCTGCGCGGAGGCCGCCAGCGTGCCCGGCGCGCTGTCCTGCATCGCGGCGTCGATCAGCGGCAGCATCAGGCCGCCGCGATCGAGCGCCTTGAGCTGGTCACGGCCCTGGCCGACGTCGGGCGCTGCCCAGAACACCGGCAGGCCGCGGCCGAGGTCGGTCCGCGCCCGGGCCAGCGTCCAGCTGCGCCAGAAGATCAGGACCCAGCTGCACACCGACATCGTCAGCAGCAGCAGGGAAACGAAACGGGCGACACCGTCGCCCGCTTGCCAGAGATGGATCAGTTCGGTCATCGCGTCGCGGGTCGGGCGCCGATCGTGGCAGCGTGCGGGGTCAGGCGATGCCGAGCACGTCGTTCATGTCGAACAGCCCGGTCCTGCGTTCGCCCAGGAAGCGCGCGGCGCGCAGGCTGCCCTGCGCGAACGTGGCGCGGCTCGACGCCTTGTGGCTGATCTCGATGCGCTCGCCGATGCCCAGGTACATGACGGTGTGGTCGCCGATCACGTCGCCACCGCGCACGGTCGCGAAGCCGATCGTCGACGGATCGCGCTCGCCGGTGACGCCTTCGCGGCCGTAGACCGCGCAGGTCTTCAGGTCGCGGCCGAGCGCCTCGGCCACGACCTCGCCCATCTTCAGCGCGGTGCCGCTGGGCGCGTCGACCTTGTGGCGGTGGTGCGCCTCGACGATCTCGATGTCGTAACCCTGCGCCAGCGCCTTCGACGCCTGCTGCAGCAGCTTGAGCACCACGTTCACGCCCACGCTCATGTTGGGCGCCATCATGACGGCGGCGCGCTGCGCGAACTCGCCGATCTTCGCCTTCTCGTCCGGGCTGAAGCCGGTGGTGCCGATGACGGTCCGCACGCCCAGCTCGGCGCACAGCGCGAGGTGAGCCATCGTGCCTTCGGGACGGGTGAAGTCGATCAGCACATCGGCCTTGGCCAGGCCGGCCCTGACGTCGCTGGAGATCGCGACGCCCGTGGTCTGACCCAGGAAGGCGCCGGCATCCTGGCCCAGCGCGGGGCTGCCGTCGCGATCGAGCGCGGCGGCCAGTTCGAGGTCGTCCGCCGCCAGCACCGCTTCGACCAGCATCCGGCCCATGCGGCCGGACGCGCCGGTGATCGCGATCCGCAGACGGCTCATCGACGGGGCTCCAGCGGCGGGTAGTCGCGCGTCGGGCCGATCGGCTCCGGCGTCGCGGTCGCTGCGGTGCGCACCGGCGGGGGCAGCGCCTTGCGCTCCTCTTCCGTCAGTTCGAGCTTGGGCTCCTTGCCGGAGACCTTCAGCGTGTTGATCGACGCGATGAATTCCTTCTCGGTCGGCAGGTCGTCCGGGGCGTCGATCTTCGACAGCTGATCGCCGTTGAAGGTCAGCAGGATGTGGCGGTTCTGCGGTGCGGCACCCTGGCGCCGGATCGTGAAGACGTAGTCCCAGCGGGATTCATGGAAGACGTCGGCCAGCAGCGGCGAGCCCAGGACGTCGCGCACCTGGGCGCGGGTCATGCCGGGCTTGACCGCGGCAATCTGCTCCTTGGTGACGACGTTGCCCTGGACGATCTCGACCCGATACGGGGTGACCAGGCCGAGCACCTTGTCGCCGCTCACGGAGAGCGCGTCGAACTTGGGCATCTGCGAGCAGCCGCCCAGCGTCAGGAGACCAACAACCAGGCCGGCCACGGCGGTGCCGGAGGCGTTCCGGCGTGCAATGCGGGGGATACGGAAATTCAATGACATGGCACGTCTCGGCCGAGGCGCTAGGGCTATGATCGACGGATTCTAGCGGCACGCACCCACGCTATTCCGCAGGCGCAAACCCCATGAACCGGTCAGACGAAATCAAGAACAGCGGGCTCAAGGCCACCTTGCCCCGCATCAAGATCCTCGAGATCTTCCAGACGACCCAACAGCGGCACATGACCGCCGAGGACGTTTACAAAGCTTTGCTCGATGAGCGCGCGGACATCGGCCTTGCGACGGTCTATCGCGTGCTCACGCAGTTCGAGCAGGCGGGCTTGCTGTCGCGCAATCACTTCGAGTCCGGCAAGGCGGTGTTCGAGCTCAACGAGGGCCATCACCATGACCACCTCGTGTGCCTGACCTGCGGCTTCGTCGAGGAGTTCTACGATCCGCAGATCGAGGAACGCCAGCACGCCATCGCGATGGATCGCGGCTTCCAGTTGCAGGAGCACTCCCTCGCGCTGTACGCGAACTGCGTGAAGAAGGACTGTCCGAACAAGACGGCTCGTTGAGCGGTCCGACATCGGCGATGAAGACGCCGACAACGACAACGACCAAGACAAGGGGCTCCGATGGAGCCCCTTTCTCTTTCCCTGATCCGTTGGGGATCGAGGCTCAGTTCGTGTCGTTGAGGCCCTGCTCGATCGCGCGCTGGTGGCGCTCGACGAACTCGCGGTAGGTGTCGATGCCGCGCAGCTGCAGGATGGTGTTGCGCACCGCGGCCTCGACCAGCACGGCCAGGTTGCGACCGGCATCCACCGCGATCACGACCTTGCGCACCGGCATGCCCAGCACGTCCTCGTACAGCGGCTCGTAGGGCAGGCGTTCGAAGTCCCGCTCCATCGTTTCCTTGCGGACCAGGTGGACGATCAGCTTGAGGCGCATCTTTCGGCGCACCGCCGTCTCGCCGAAGATCGCCTTGATGTCCAGCAGGCCGATGCCGCGGACTTCCAGCAGGTTCATCAGCAGCTCGGGGCAGCGGCCCTCGATCGCCGTCTGCGCGATGCGGAAGAAGTCCACCGCGTCGTCCGCCACCAGGCCGTGGCCGCGGCTGATCAGCTCCAGGCCCAGTTCGCTCTTGCCCAGGCCGGACTCGCCGGTCAGCAGCACGCCCAGGCCGAGGATGTCCATGAACACGCCGTGCCGCGTCGTGCGGTTGGCGCAGACATGCGCGAGGTAGGCGCGGACCAGGTCGATGACGTGGCCGGCGCTCTCGGCGGTGGTGAACAGCGGGATCTCGGCGCGGTCGCACATGGCGACCAGCCGGTCCGGCGGCGCCTGATCGTCGGCGACGATGATCACCGGCGGTTCCAGCGTGACGATGCGCGCGATGCGGCGGTCCAGCACGTCGCCCGAGGCCTGGCTCAGGTAGCCGACCTCGCGTCGGCCCACGATCTGCACGCGGTATGGATGGATGTAGTTCAGGTAGCCGACCAGATCGGCGGCCGACTGCGCGTCGCGCAACGCGGCTTCGTCGAAGCGGCGCTCAGGATGCGCATGCCCCGCGATCCACTCCCAACGCAAGGCCTCGCGGTGCTCCTCGAACAACCGGTCCGCGCTGATGGAGGTGGCTTTCAAGTTCGGCGGCCGTGGTCGTGGCGGTGAGGGGTGTGAGGGATGTCGGCGCTCAGGCGACCGACTTCAGCGGTTCCCAGTCGGCGATCAGGCGATGCACCGTCGCGGCTTCGGGTTCGGTCTTGAGGCGCTCACGCAGTTCGCGGTCGGACAGCATCTCGGCGATCTCGGACAGGATCTCGAGGTGTCTCTGCGTCGCCGCTTCGGGCACCAGCAGGAAGATCAGCAGCGTGACCGGTTCGTCGTCCGGCGCGTCGAAGCCGATCGGCTGCTGCACGCGCAGCACGGCGGCCAGCGGATTCTTCAGCCCCTTGATCCGGCCGTGCGGGATCGCGACGCCGTGACCCAGGCCTGTCGAGCCCAGACGTTCGCGGGCGAACAGGTTGTCCGTGACCGCGGCGCGGGAGATGGAATGGTTGTTCTCGAAGAGCAGCCCCGCGTGTTCGAAGACCCGCTTTTTGCTGGAAGCGTCCACATCGACCAGCACGTTGCTGGCAGGAAGGATGGCGGCGAGACGGTTCATCGGGCATTTGCCGGTCACGACGACCGGCCGGCTGGGAGAGCAGCGCTGCGCACCAGCGGGGCGCAGATTCGAGGGTTGAGGGACAGGATTATAGGAATCCCGCTACCGACAGGGGGTGTGACGGATGCGACGCTCCTGTGAAAAGCTCGTCCCTGGTGTTGCATTGCAACAATTCTTGGCAAAAAGGCGGCCCGACGGGCCGCCTTGCGGGCGGAACCCCGGGAAATCCCCGGGGTCCGGAGCGGGTTCACCGCCCGGCGTGGGCCGTGGCGGGAACCCGGGAGCCGGTCACCCGGCGCTCAGGTCCATGCGCTTGGCCGATTCATGATGATGGTTCTGCACACGGTCCTTGTGGCGGCAGACCTGCCGATCCAGCTTGTCCATCAGCTCGTCGATGGCCGCGTAGAGGTCCTCGTGCGAGTGCTCGCAGAAGATCTCCCGTCCCTTCACATGCAATGTGACTTCCGCGCGTTGGCGTCGATCCTTCTCCTTCTGCTTCTCCACGGTCAGCAGGACGTTGATGTCCACGACCTGGTCAAAGTGCCGGATCACCCGGCTCAACTTGTTCAGCACGTACTCACGCAGAGCCTGTGTCACTTCGAGATGGTGGCCGCTGATGGTCAGGTTCATAAAGCCTCCTTTCACAAGGGCTTGGTCGGAAACGGTGTCGGAGTCGGCGGCGGATGCCGCGGGAAAAGAGCGGTTCAGGGTCTTGGGGGTTTTTGTGCCTTGAGGCGGTGGGGAAATCGATGTGGGTGGAAGGCCACGCCGCCGACAAGGAGTCGGAAGCGTGCGGGAAGCGGATGGGAGATCAGGAGGATGGTGTCGGAATGAACGGTCCGCGAGGGACCCGGAAGGCCGCGAGGGCCGATGGCATGCGGGTTCTGAGGCGACATCGATGAAGAAGACGAGGCCAGTCTGCTCCCGATCCGGGCCTCGGGCAAGTGATCAAAAGCAAGGTTTGGGGGCGAATATTCCCGCCTTGCGGCATGGCGAGGTCCGTGCTCGAATGCTGGATGTTGTGCGGCGGACGCTTCCAGGCGCTCTTCCTTGCCGCTGCCGAGAACGCGATGTGATAATTCCGCGTCCCGATTACTGGAGTTCCCCTTGGACAGCGACCACCCTCGGTGGCCATCCACTCCAGCGTCAATCCGCCGCAGCCCCTGAGCGTTCAGCGTCACCGCGCCAACGCCGCCGCGACGCTTGTCCGGAGTGAGACGGGCCACCTTCGACCTGCATCCCGCGCGCGCCGCTGTCCCGGCGCCGCCCGCTCTCCGACAACTTCCTGCGCCGCGACGATCCCGAGGATCCGTCAACGCGCACTCCGGCTTGCGCGTTCGCCAGAGCGCGTCACCGCCGACGAAGGACCTGCATGCTCAATGTTTTCACGCTGGACAACGGCCGCCTCAAGGGAGGCATGGTCCAGGAGGAGATCGCGACCGCCGCCGAACTGCTCGCGCGCACGGACGACGGTCGTGACCCGGTCTGGGTCGACCTGGAGTCGCCCACGCCGGAGGAGAAGGACTGGATCCGCGAACGCTTCGGCCTGGTGATCCCCGAGGACATCGTCGACGAGGATCTGGAGGAGTCCGCCCGCTTCTACGAGGAGGACAACGGTGAGCTGCACATCCGCTCCGACTTCCTGATCGACGACATGGAGGCGCCCCGCAATGTGCGCGTGGCCTTCATCCTGTTCAACAACGTGCTGTTCTCGGTCCACAACGAGGACCTGCCGGTGTTCCGCCTGCTGCGCCTGCGCGCGCGTCGCATCCCCGCCCTGATCGAGGACGCCAAGGACGTGCTGCTCAAGCTCTACGACGCCGATGCGGAGTACTCCGCCGACGTGCTCGAGGGCATCTACGACAACCTCGAGAAGGTCAGCGCCCGCGTGCTGAAGAAGGACGTCAACGACACCGAGGCCGGCGCGGTGCTCGCGGCCATCGCGCGCGAGGAAGACCTGAACGGCCGCATCCGGCGCAACGTGATGGACACGCGCCGCGCGGTCAGCTTCATGATGCGCAGCCGCATGCTGAACGCCGAGCAGTTCGAGGAATCCCGGCAGATCCTGCGCGACATCGACTCGCTCGATTCGCACACGGCCTTCCTCTTCGACAAGATCAACTTCCTGATGGACGCCACGGTCGGCTTCATCAACATCAACCAGAACAAGATCATCAAGATCTTCTCGGTCGCGAGCGTGGCATTGCTGCCTCCGACGCTGATCGCCAGCGTCTACGGCATGAACTTCGACGGCATGCCGGAGCTCCACTGGAAATACGGCTACGTCTTCGCGATCGGACTGATGATCGCGTCGGTCACCGCGCCCTTCATCTACTTCCGCCGCAAGGGCTGGCTCGCCTGATCCCGTCCAAGTCCGCCCAGGCGCTTGCGGGCCCGGGAGGCGTCTGCGAGGCAGAAATACAAAGGGCTTCCGCGAAGCGGAAGCCCTGGGTAGAAAAGTAGCCTCAAGACGCCCCTGGCCAACGAGGGAGGGAGGGAGGAGGAGGAGAAAGGCCTCGGGATTGCAGCTTCACGAGGAAGCAGGTCTTGCGGCTGAAAGTGGATGCGTCGACTGTACTCCCATCGCTGCCGGGATCGGTGGAAACCCCGAATGCCCTCCTGAACCGCTGCGCCTTCCGGCGCGTTTAAGCGTCCCCAAAGGGAGCGCTGCTATCGGCTGTCGGCGCTGTCGTTTGTCGTCAGCGATGTGTTGAACGAGCCGTCATGGTGCAGCGCATCGCGGTCGATGTCATCCCATCGATCAACGAATAAGTGAGCAACTGTCACCGTTGTCCCGCCTAGCCGGGACAGTTTTCAGGGTGATGACGAGCCTTCGCGACAGGCGCACCGATTGCCTGATCCTGCGCCCTGAAATCAGCTTTTTCGAGAGAAGAGGACTTCGAGGCGCAGGTTTTTCGATTCAGTGGCCCAGCACGCCCCTCACTGCGGTTGCGCCACCAGCTTTTCCACCGCCTGGGTGAACTGGGTGCTGTCGGGGCTCACGCCGGACGCGAAGCTCATGACCTGCTTGCCGTCGCGCGAGATCAGGTACTTGTGGAAGTTCCACTTCGGCGCCTGACCCGTGCGCTTGGCCAGGTCGGCGAACAGCGGATTCAGATCGGATTTTCCGGCGGCCACGTTGCTCTTGCTGAACATCGGGAACTTCACGTTGAAGGTGTTCTCGCAGAACTCGGCGATCTCCTTGTTGCTGCCGTACTCCTGGTTGCCGAAGTCACCGGAGGGAAAACCGAGCACCACCAGGCCCTTGTCCGCATAGCGCGCGGAGAGGGTTTCCAGCGCCTTGTACTGCGGCGTGTAGCCGCAGAAGCTGGCCGTGTTGACCACCAGCACGACCTTGCCGGCGTACTGGCACAGCGCCTGGGGCTTCTCGTCCTGCAGGCGGGGCATCTGCCGGTTGAGCAGTTCAGGGCACGAGGCGCTCGATGCAGTCGTCTCGGCCGCGGGCGCGGCGTGGGCGGACGTCGCGGCGAACGGCGACACCAGCGCCAGCAGGAGCGCGGCTCGCCTGAAGAAGGAACCGAAGGACTGGGTCATGTCGTTATCTCCTGGGATCGGTAAATCCGGATGGTCCGAAGGCTGCGGCGCTGCGTAAGAAGCGAACGTGGCTTCAGGTCCGTTGGAAGCGCGATTAGGCCAGATCGCCCCACGGGCGGATGGCGTAAGGGAATGTCATGGTGCGACCGGTAGAATCCGCCGCGCTCAACAGGACGCAGACAGATGCTTTATCCCGAACTCTTCAAGCAACTCGAGGCCGTGCGCTGGAACATGGACACGGATATCCCGTGGGACAAGTTCGACGCGTCCAAGCTGACCGATGATCAGGCGCGCACGATCAAGATGAACGCGATCACCGAGTGGTCCGCGCTGCCTGCCACGGAGATGTTCCTGCGCGACAACAAGGACGACAGCGACTTCTCGGCCTTCATGAGCGTCTGGTTCTTCGAGGAGCAGAAGCACTCGCTGGTGCTCATGGAGTACCTGCGCCGCTTCCGTCCGGACATGGTGCCGACCGAAGCGGAGTTGCACGAGGTGCGCTTCGAGTTCGACCCGGCCCCCGCGCTGGAAACGCTGATGCTGCACTTCTGCGGCGAGATCCGTCTGAACCACTGGTACCGCCGTGCCGCCGAATGGCACACCGAGCCGGTCATCAAGGCGATCTACGAGACCCTGTCGCGCGACGAGGCCCGCCACGGCGGCGCCTACCTGCGCTACATGAAGCGCGCGATGACCAAGTTCGGCGACGAGGCCAAGGCCGCGTTCGCGAAGGTAGGCGTGCTGATGGCCAGCGCGCGCCGCACGGCCCAGGCGCTGCATCCGACCAACCTGCACGTGAACGCCAAGCTGTTCCCGCGCGACACCATCCAGAGCCGCCTGCCCGATCCGGAATGGCTGGAGCGCTGGCTGGACAAGCAGATCCAGTTCGACACCGTGTGGGAGAACAAGGTGGTCGAGCGCATCCTGCACAACATGAGCCTGCTGATGGAGCGCAGCTTCGCCAGCGTCCAGGAGCTGAACCGCTTCCGCAAGGAACTGACGCAGCGCCTGGCCCAGGCGGCGCAGCAGGGGCAGGGCGGCGACGCGGCGCCGAAGGCGACCTGACCCTCCCGGAGCCCCCCGCTCGCACGAAGGCCCGCTGACGCGGGCCTTTTCTTTTGTCATGGTCGCACCGAGGCGGTCCTCGCACATGGCCCTGGCGCATGCGCACCAGGTCCGCCGCGGCCACAATGCGTCATTCCCTTTCCATTCCTTCCAACGCCATCCGCCGACCGCTCATGAAGTATCTGCACACCATGGTCCGAGTGACCGACATTGAAGCGTCCATGAAGTTCTACCGCGACGCGCTCGGCCTGCAGGAAGTGCGCCGCAGCGAGCACGAGGCCGGCCGCTTCACGCTGGTCTATCTGGCGGCGCCCGGTGACGAGGATGCCCAGATCGAACTCACCTACAACTGGGATCCCGAGGTCTACACCGGCGGTCGCAACTTCGGCCACGTGGCCTATGCGGTGCCGGACATCTATGCCGCTTGCCAGCGGCTGATGGACGCCGGCGTGACGATCAACCGTCCGCCGCGCGACGGCCGCATGGCCTTCGTGCGCTCGCCCGACAACATCTCGGTCGAACTGCTGCAGGACGGCCCCGCGCTGCCGCCGGCCGAGCCGTGGATCTCCCTGCCCAACATCGGCGCCTGGTGATGCTTCGATCGCTGGTCCCCTTGCTGTTGGCCGTGCCGCTGGCCTGCGCCGCGCAGGCACAGGGCAAGCTGCTGCTGACCGGCGGGGTGAGCAGCATCGACGGCGCTGCCGGTGGTGGCCTGACCCCCTGGGCCCTGACCGGCAGCTATGCCACCAGCGGCCAGGTCGGCGCCACGGCCTACTTCACGCGCCTGCCGGTGCAGGACTACAGCCTGTCCGGCTACGGCGCGTCCGTGGCCTTCGGCGAGCGCGCCGAGCTGTCGATCGCGAAGCAGGATTTCAGCGCTGGTGGCACAGGCGCTGCGCTGGGTCTCCCGGGGCTCCAGCTGAAGCAGACGATCCTCGGTGCGAAGGTCCGGCTGGGCGGAGACGCCGTGCTGGACGCCGACACCTGGATGCCGCAGATCGCGCTCGGTGTCGAATACAAGCATCTGGATGCCGGCGGCCTTGCGCCGACGCTGAGCGCGCTCGGCGCGAAGCGCAACGGCGTCGACGTCTATCTGAGCGCCACCAAGCTGTTCCTGGCGCAGAGCACGCTGGTGAACGTGACCTTGCGCGCGACGCGGGCCAACCAGAACGGTCTGCTGGGCTTCGGCGGCACGGCGAGCAGCCGGTACTCGCTGATGCCCGAGGTGTCGGTCGCGTACCTGATCAACAAGCAGTGGGCGATCGGCGCCGAGTACCGCATGAAGCCCGACAAGCTCTACCCGTCGGTCCTCGGCGACGGGCTGCGCGAGGATGACTGGAAGGATGTGTTCGTCGCCTGGGCGCCGAACAAGCACGTCTCGCTGACGGCGGCCTACGTGGACCTCGGCCGTGTGGTGCCCGGCATCCAGCCGCGGAGACAGCGCGGTGTCTACGGGTCGATCCAGTTCGCGTACTGATCCCGGCGCGACGCCAAGTCGCCATCACGACGAATCGACGAGGAGACCTGGACGATGCGATCTGCCCGAAAGATCTGGACGGCCGGCGCGCTGGCGCTGCTGATCGGCGTGGGCGTGCATGTGCATGCGCATGCGGCGGACGACGCGTTGTACCGTTCGCTCGGTGGCGATGAAGGCATTGCCCGCATCGTCGACGGCATGGTCGATCGCGCCTATGCGGATCCGCGCATCCAGAAGAAGTTCGATGGCGTCAATCCGAAGGCGCTGAAGGAGTCGCTGCGCAACCAGTTCTGCATGCTCAGCGGTGGCTCGTGCAAGTACGAGGGCGAGACGATGAAGAACTCGCATGCCCACCTGGCGCTGACCAAGGCCGACTTCAATGCGTTGGTCGAGGACCTGCAGTTCGCGATGGATGACCAGCAGGTGCCCTTCGCGGTGCAGAACCGGTTGCTGGCGCTGCTCGCGCCGATGCATCGGGACATCATCACGCGGTAAGGCGCGGCGGGAGCCGTGCCCTCGATGGCCTGACTGGCGCGTCGGGGCAGAAAGCAGAAAGCCCGGCAGAGCCGGGCTTTCTTGAATCTGGTGGCCAAGGGCGGAATCGAACCACCGACACGCGGATTTTCAATCCGCTGCTCTACCAACTGAGCTACTTGGCCGTGAGACTGTGTCTCTCGCTCCGTTGTTCCAGGTCTTGCGGCCCGTGCCGAACAACGAAGACAGCGACTATAGCACTAAATTCCGCTGCCTCGCTTGTTTCTCGACAAATCGACGCCCAGTTGCTTGAGCTTGCGATACAGGTGGGTGCGTTCCAGGCCGGTCTTCTCGGCCACGCGGGTCATCGAGCCGTTCTCCTTGGCCAGATGGAATTCGAAGTAGCTCTTCTCGAACGCATCGCGCGCCTCGCGCAGCGGGCGGTCCAGTTCGAAGACCTGTTCGGAAGCCAGGCCCTGATGCGGCAGCGGCGTCACCGGGGCCAGGCCGGCCGTCTGGACCGGCAGCGAGCCGGCCGCGATGGGCGGCAGCGTCTCCGGACGCGGATAGCTGTTGCCGATCGCCGTCCCGATCACCGGCGCCGCCGGCGGCGCCGGGCGGGGCGCGGTCTTCACCAGGGCCTGCTCGACCGCGCGCAGCAGCTTCTGCAACGTGATCGGCTTTTCCAGGAAGGCCATCGCGCCGAACTTGGTCGCCTCGACCGCCGTGTCGATCGTGCCGTGGCCGCTCATCATGATGACCGGCATCGTCAACTGCCCGGTGCTGCCCCACTCCTTGAGCAGCGTGATGCCGTCGACGTCCGGCATCCAGATGTCCAGCAGCACCAGGTCGGGACGCGAGCGCTCGCGGCTCGCCCTCGCCTGCTGGGCGTTCTGCGCGAGTTCGATGGTGTGCCCCTCGTCGGAGAGGATTTCGGACAAGAGGGCGCGGATGCCCAGTTCGTCGTCAACAACAAGAATGGTTGCCATGTATGCCTACTGTTCACGCGGCCGAGGCGCGTCCTGCGCAGGGCTCGGTGCAGTCGCGAGTTTTGAAAATGATAACGAAACTTGTGCGCCGCTCGGCGGCTGATCGGCGCCGCTGGCTGCTGGGAGATTCACCAAGCGGATGCGAGCGCCGTGCTCGTCCGCGATTTTCTTCACCACGGCAAGCCCGAGCCCCGTGCCCTTGGTCTTGGTCGTGACGTAAGGCTCGAAGGCGCGCTTCAGCACGTGCTCGGCGAAACCGGGCCCGTTGTCGACGATCACCAGCCGCAGCGCCCGCAGCTCGCCGGCCTCGGTCAATGACTTCTGGGTCCGCACCGTCACGTGGCCGTCCGGGCGATGGCTGACCGCATCCAGCGCGTTCTGCACGAGGTTGTGGATCACCTGCCGCAATTGCGGCGCGTCGCCCATCATCAGCGGCGGATCGGTCGCCAGGTCCGCCTTCAGCTGCCCCGCCTCCTGGGCTTCGGCATACAGCGTCAGCACCTCGGCGACCAGCGCGTTCAGGTCCAGCGGCGAGAGCTTGGCCGCGGGCAGCCGCGCATAGTCGCGGAACTCGTTGACCAGCTGCTTCATCGCCTGGACCTGGTTGACGATGGTGCCCACCGAGCGCACCAGCATCGCCTGGTCGGTGCCCTCGAGCTTGGACTCGAGCTTGAACTGCAAGCGCTCCGCCGACAGCTGGATCGGCGTCAGCGGATTCTTGATCTCGTGCGCGAGCCGTCGCGCCACCTCGCTCCAGGCGGCGGAGCGCTGCGCCGACACGACCTCGCTGATGTCGTCGAACACCAGCAGGCGCGCGCCCTGCGGCAGCAGGGCGCCGCGCACCAGCAGCGTCAGCGCGGCCTTCTCGTCGAGCTGCAGTTCGAACGAATCCTGCCAGTGCTCGCGCTCGCTGGCCTCGGGGCTGCTCTGCAGCTCGAAACGCTGCCAGATGTCCTTGCCGAAGGCCGCCAGCACCGGCAGGTCCTCCAGCGGCCGGCCCACGTAGGCCGACAGCGGCAGCTTCAGGATGCGCGTCGCGCCGGGGTTGACGGTCTCGATGCGGCGATCGGCGTCGAACACGATCACGCCGGCCGTCAGGTTGTCGAGGATGGTCTGCACGTGCGTGCGCGCGCTCTCGAGCTGCGTCACGCTGTGCTCGACCAGCGCGCGTGCGTCGGCCAGCTGCTGCGTCATGTCCGCGAACGAGCGCGTCAGCCCGCCGAGCTCGTCGCGCGAGCGGAACACCGGCTTGGCCTTCAGGTCGCCGGTCGCGACCTCGCGCATGCCTTCGGCCAGCAGCAGCAGCGGCTGGACCAACTGGTTGGACAGCGCCACCGCCAGCAGCAGCGCCGCGAACACCGCGAGGATCAGTACCAGCGTCAACGTGCCCAGGTACATGCGCCGCAGGCCGTCGCGCAGCAGCGAACGCTGCAGGTACTCCTGGTTCGCCGCCGACACGTTCAGCGCGTTGCTGATCACCTTGCCGGAGATTTGCTTGACGACCATCAGATAGCGGTCGCTGTTGGTCAGCTGCAGCGCGCTGCTCGGCAGCAGGGCCAGCGAGCGGATGCGCGCCTCGCCCTGCATCGCCAGCTGCTCGTCCTCCAGACCTTCCAGCCGCGAGGCGATGCCGTTGCTGCGCGCCTGCGAGATCAGCGTGGAATTGGGCCGCGCGGGGATCTCGCTCGACTCGCCGCCGGCGGACAGCACGATCTGGCCGTTGCCCGCGACCAGGGCGACGCTGCGCGCGCCCAACTGGTCGCGCAGCCGCTCCAGCGCCAGCGGCGCCAGCGCGCCGTCTTCCCAGCGCTCGGCCGCGGCGCGGGTGCGAACGGTCTGCTCGGTGCGCAGGTTCTCAAGCGTGTCCTGGCCCAGCGCCAGGCCCGCCTCCAGCGCGCTGGCGAGGCGTTGGTCGAACAGGCTCTCGATGCTCCGGTTCACGAACTGGTAGGAGACCGTGTAGATCAGCAGGCCCGGCACCACGCCGACGATCGCGAAGATGCCTGCGAGCTTGAGCAGCAGGCGGCTGCCGAAGCGGCCGCGCTTCACCCGCAGCGCGAGCCGCGTGCCGGCGACGCCGATGACGACGATCAGCGCGGTGGCGACCGCGACGTTGACCCAGAACAGCCAGACGTAGTGGCGCTCCAGGAAGCCGCGTTGCGCGGTCGTGCTGATGGACAGCAGGAAGGCCAGCATGCCGCTGGCACCCGCGATCGCGGTCACGGAGATCAACCACGCCAGGCGCGCCGACTTGGTCACGGGTCAGGGTCCTTGCTGAATCAGGGGGATCGGAAAAACGACGGAGGAAGAGGACGGCAAGGTGTGCCTGTTCAGGGCTGCGGCCGGTTGGGGGGTGGCGTGGACGGCGCCTCCAGGGTCAGCGTGAGATTGCGGTCGACGCTCAATGCCCAGCCCTGGCTGCCGCCCAGCCCGATCTGCATCGGCCGCGGGAGCTGCGCAGTGTCCAGCTTGTAGCTGAACTCCAGGTAATAGCGGCCATCGTCCTCGATGTCCTTGGCCTCGGCCACGCGCCAGCCGGACACGCCGCGCAGCGACGAGATCGCCTCGCCGAGCGTGTCGAAGCTCTGGTGCAGGCCGCCGGTGCTGACGCGGTACTGCCGGGTCAGCGGCTGCCAGGTCAGTCGCCAGGTCCGGCTGGCCTGGGCGACACGCGCATCGCGCCAGTACCAGCGGTTGCGCAAGACCTGGATCTCGGCGACGAAGTAGATCGCCACGCCCTTGAGCAGCGCCTCCTCGGCCTGCCGGGGCAACTCGAAGCGGGTGCTGAAACTGACGGCCAGGCCGTCCTCGACGCGTTCCGCGTTCAGCACCTGCAGGGCCACGCCCTGGGCCAGCGCCCAGCCGTGCAACGCCAGCAGCGCGCCGACCAGGGTCAGGCGCTGCCACCAGGAACGCAGCGGAACGGGACGGGACGGCGGGGACACGCGGACGGATGCAGGGGGGAAGTTCTCGGGTCAGGTCTTCTGCAGCAGCGCGTAATAGAAGCCGTCGGTGACGGCCGCCGCGCTGGATGCGGAGTCCTGCGGACCATTGTCTGCGAGCGGCAGCAGATGCCCGGCCCCCTGGTCGAACTGACGCGACCGCGCATCGCCATGGCGTTGCAAAAATGCGTCGATCTGGTCCTGGCCTTCGGCCTTGAAGACCGAGCAGGTCGCGTAGACCAGCCGCCCGCCCGGCTTGAGCAGCGGCCACAGCGCCTCGAGCAGTTCGGACTGGATGCGTGCGAGCGACGGAATGTCGTCCGGGCGGCGCAGCCATCGCACATCCGGATGCCGGCGCACGATGCCCGACGCGCTGCAGGGCGCGTCCAGCAGGATGGCGTCGAACGGACGGCCGTCCCACCAGGCGGCGGTGTCGCGGGCGTCGGCGGCCTTCACGGCGCCGTCGAGCTTCAGGCGCTGCAGGTTCTGGCTCACCCGTTCCAGCCGCTTGGCATCGGCGTCCAAAGCCAGCAGATCGAGGCGGTTGCCGGCGAGTTCCTGCAGGTGGGCCGTCTTTCCGCCCGGCGCGGCGCAGGCGTCCAGCACCCGCGCGCCGTCGCCGAGCTCCGGCCACGCCTCGTCCGGGGACAGGTCTTGCGGCCGCCGAAGGCCCAGCACCAGCGGCGCGGCCAACTGCGCGGACGCGTCCTGGACCGAGGCATGTCCGCCGTCGAAACCGGGCAGGGCCTGGACCGGTCGCGGCTCGTCGAGCACGACGGCCTGCGGGAACAGCGGACCTGCAGGGTGCGCGGCGATGCCGGCCTCGCGCAGGCGGGCGAGGTAGCCGTCCAGATCGTCGTGCGCCGGATTGACCCGCAGGGTCATCGGCGGCTTCTGCTGGTTGGCCTGCAGCAGGCGTTGCCACTGGGCGGGCCAGTCGTTGCGAAGGCGGTCCTGCCACCAGCGCGGATGGTTGAAGCGGGCGACGGGATCCGCTTCGGCGGCGGCGACCAGCGCCTCCCGCTCGCGCAGGAAGCGCCGCAGCACCGCATTGACGAAGCCCGCGCTGTTGGGCGCGCGCTGGCGCACCGCATGCACGGCCTGATCGACGAGCGTGTGATCGGCGTACGCGGTTTCGCCGGGCCAGAGCAGCGCCAGTGCGGTCACCAGCAACGCGTCCACGCGCGGCGGCGGATTCTTCGGAGCGAGCGCCGCACGCACCGCCTGCGCCGCGCCGAGCCGGCGCAACACGGTGAAGCTCAGCGCCTGGACGCCTGGGCGGATATCAGCGGGAGAACGGGCGAGCCACTCGGTCAGCGAGTGGCCGTCGCGCACGGCCTGGACCGCGTCGGCCGCACCGGCCAGTAGCCGGTGGAGTGGCGGGGCGCCGCCGGACACGGCGTTCTTGGACGAGGAAGGGGAAGGAGAAGAGGGGGCAGACACCGGTGGAGTTTAGTGGCGAAGGCAGCGTGCGCTTGTGGGGCCGGAATGACTCTGGGGGTTCCCGGAGGGATGCCCCCTGAGTCGTGGAGAGCCCGCGCCAGGCCTCCCGCCAGCAAGTGCCTCGGCAGGAGGAACCCCGCGCCCCGCCAGGGCCCCTTGCTACCCCCAAGAGCCTTGCTTTCGCAATGGCATGAAGATGCCGCGACAATCCCGCCCCATGACGAGCACCCTCATCCTGAGCCCCGAAGAGCTGGCAGCGCTGCCGGCTTCCGACCGCATCCGTTACCGGCTGGTCCAGGCGGGCCGGCGCCATCATGCCAACGACAACATCGCCGAGTTCATCGAGGCCGGCGAGCTCGACCAACTTCAGGCCGAGGTGCAGGCGCGGATGCAGGACGTGCTGCAGTCGCTGGTGATCGACACCGACAGCGACCACAACACGCAGGAGACGGCCAAGCGGGTGGCGAAGATGTTCGTGAAGGAGGTCTTCGCCGGGCGCTACGCGCCGCCGCCGCCGGTGACCGAGTTTCCCAACGCCGAGCGTCTGAACGAACTGATGATCGTCGGCCCGATCACGGTGCGCAGCGCCTGCTCGCACCACTTGTGCCCGATCATCGGCAAGGTCTGGATCGGCCTGCTGCCGAGCGAGCACTCGAACCTGATCGGCCTGTCCAAGTATGTGCGCCTGACCGAGTGGATCATGAGCCGCCCGCAGATCCAGGAAGAGGCGGTCGTGATGCTGGCCAACGAGCTGCAGGACCGCGTCAAGCCGGACGGCCTGGCGATCGTGATGGATGCGGACCACTTCTGCATGCACTGGCGCGGCGTCAAGGACATGGACTCGACGATGACGAACAGCGTCATGCGCGGCTCGTTCCTGAAGGATGCGACGCTGCGCGCGGAGTTCCTCGCGCTGATGAAGAACAAGAAGGCCTGATCGCTCCCGCGATCGGTGACGGGGGCCCGCCTGGCGGGCCCTTCGCGTTTCAGCTCAGAGGCTGCGCGCCTCGCTGAAGCCGACGAAGCTCATCAGCACGCGGGTCGGGAACTGCCGGATCGCCGCGTTGTAGGCGTCGACCGCCTGGTTGAAGACCTGCCGCGAGAACGCCCGCTGGCGGTCGATCATCTTGAGCTCGTCGACGGCGCCGCCGAGGTCCGGATCGGCGCTCAGCTCCGCGTGGTGCTCGACCAGCGACACCATCCGCGTCAACGCTGCGCCGTGCACGGCCGCGGCCACCGCCAGCAGTGCCACCGGATCCGCCGCATAGGGCTTGGCGCGCACCGCCTGCGCGGCGGCCCGGGCCTCGGCCTGCGTCGAGGCCAGCGCGTCCAGGCTGGCCTGCTCGCTGGGCAGACGCTCGCGCAGCCGTTCCAGCAGCAGATCGCCGTGGGCGAAACGGCGCGTCAGCGCGTCATCCAGCTGCGCGTAGGCCTTGCCGATCTCATTGCGCAGCAGCATCACGCGGTTGTAGGCGCCGATGCTCCAGAAGGCCAGCACCGCGGCCAGGCCCCACAGCCACCAGTTCCAGTGAATCGCCTGCACGGTGCTGGCTGCGCTGACGGCGCTGACGGGGATCACGGAGCGACGGCCGGACCGGCCGACGACTTGGCGACCTGGAACTCGTTCCAGCCCTTGGCGCGCAGCTCGCAGGCCGGGCAGTGACCGCAGCCCCAGCCCCAGGCGTGCCGGGTCTTGCGCTCGCCGAGGTAGCAGGTGTGGGTGTGTTCGATGATCAGCTCGTTGAAGGCCTCGCCGCCGAGCGACTCCGTCAACGCCCAGGTCTGCGCCTTGGTCAGGAACATCAGCGGCGTGTCCAGCGTCATCGGCGTGTCCAGGCCCAGGCTCAGCGCGACCTGCAGCGCCTTGAGCGTGTTGTCGCGGCAGTCGGGGTAGCCGGAGAAGTCGGTCTCGCACATGCCGCCGACCAGCACCGACGCGCCGCGGCGATAGGCCAGCGTCGCGGCGAAGGTCAGGAACAGCAGGTTGCGCCCCGGCACGAAGGTATTCGGCAGGCCGTTGGCCTGCAGCTCGATCGCGCGCTCCTGCGTCAGCGCGGTGTCGGAGATCTGGCCCAGCAGGCTCAGGTCGAGCAGGTGGTCCTCGCCCAGCTTGGCGGCCCACCGCGGGAACTGCGCGGTGATCTGCGCGCGCACGGTCTGGCGGCAGTCCAGTTCGACCCGGTGGCGCTGGCCGTAGTCGAAGCCCAGGGTCTCGACCTCGGCGAAGCGGTCCAGCGCCCAGGCCAGGCAGGCAGTGGAATCCTGACCGCCGGAGAACAGCACCAACGCCTTGCGGCGCGAGGCATGGACAGCGGGAATCGGGGCGGTGGCGGCGTCGGACATGGGGAAATGGTAGCCAGGGGACCAGCGGTTGACAGGGAATGCGGCAGGCCGGAAGTGTGCCAGCACCGTGATAGCGTCGTCGGCCTCCAGGAGGAAAAGCAATGCAACGAGTGTTCATGGCGTCGGTGATCGCTGCTGGCATCGCAGCGTTCAGTGTTCCGGTGGTCGCGGCGACTGGCCCATCCGCAGGCGCCGCGCCGCAGGGGTCGTCCGTGATCGCCCAGGTGCTGCTGTATCCGGGCGGCGCCCAGGTGGAGCGCGCCACGCGCGTGCCGGCCGGCGCAACGCAGGCGCGCTTCGCATGCCTGCCGGCGGGCCTGGAGCGCGACGCGATCCAGGTACAGGCTGCCGCGGGCATCAACTTGGGCGAGCTCAAGATCGATCGCGTGCCGCGCGACTCCCTGCCCGAATGCCGTCAGCGCGATCCGCGCGTCCGCGAGGTCGAGCAGCAGCGTGACGCCGTCGAGGCGGAGATCGCCGGTGTCGACCTGGCGCTCGGTTACCTGAAGGGTTTGTCGGACCGGGAGGCCAAGCCCGGCGCGGCGCTGGCCGCGAGCCTCGAAGCCCTGCGGCGCAACGCCCAGGAATTGACGCTGAAACGCCAGGCGCTGAAGGAGCGGCTGACCGACATCGGCAACGACCTCACGGCGGCGAAGGCCGCGGCGCCGACGGCCTCCAGCCAGGTATCGGTGGTGACGCTGCGCCTCTCGACAGGTGAGGGCGGCGACATCGGCCTGTCGTACCGGCTGAGCGGCGCCGGCTGGCAGCCGCAGTACCGTGCGCGGCTGGACACGGCGACCGGTGGTCTCGTCATCGAGCGTCTCGCGCAGATCGCGCAGAACAGCGGCGAGGACTGGACCGACGTGAAGCTGAAGTTGTCGACCGTGCGACCCCGTCAGAGCGTGGCGGTCGATCCGCTGCAGCCGTGGACGCTGGAGCTCGACCGCCCGAAACCGAACGTGCGCGGGCGCCTGTTGTTTGAATCCGCGCCGGCGGCGGCCATGGCGCCCGCGCCGATGGAGCGGATGGTTGAGGTCACCGGTTCCCGGGTCGCGCCGTTGAGCTTCGATCCGAGCGTCTTCGAGGGCGAGTTCGGCGCCGAATACGACCTGCCGCAGCGCGTCACGCTGCGCGCCGATGGCGCGGTATCGACGGTCAGCCTCGGTCGGACGACCGCGGAGGCGCGCCTGCTCGCGCGCGTGCAGCCCAAGACCGAGTCGGCGGCCTACCTCGTCGCCGAGCTGCCGCGTCCGCAGGGCTCGTGGCCGACGGGGCCGGTGCAGCTGTTCCGCGACAACGCGCTCATCGGGCAGGTGCCGCTGCAGTTCGGCACCGAGATGACCTGGACCTTGCCCTTCGGGCTCGACGACCGGCTGCGCGTGCGGGTCGAACCCGACAAGCGCGAGGGCGCCAACGGCGGCTTCATCGGTTCGCGTCGCGAGGTCGTGCTGACGCGTCAGTGGCAGGTCGAGAACCTGCGCAGCCGCCCGGTCACCTTGCAGGTGCTGGAGGCCGCGCCGGTGCCGGACCACGAGGACGTGCGCGTGCAGACGCAATTCACGCCGCCGGTGACGACGGCCGGCTGGCGCGATCGTCCCGGGATCCAGATGTGGGAATTGCTGCTGTCACCCGGCCAGACGCAGCGCTTCCAGGCGGTCTACCGGATCAGCGCGCCGAAGGATGAGTACGTGTCGAACATGCCCTGAATGCCCTGACCCTCGGGTCCGGCATCGGTATCGGTATCGGTATCGGTATCGGCATCGGCATCGGCATCGGGCCAGGGACAGGGACAGGGGCCCGGCCTGGCCTGTCCCGGCCTGCCCACGGATGTCGAGGCCCGGGCCGGATCAGCCCCTGATCTCGCCCTGACCCAGCACCACCCATTTCATCGACGTCAGTCCCTCCAGGCCCACCGGGCCGCGGGCGTGGAACTTGTCGGTGGAGATGCCGATCTCCGCGCCCAGGCCGTACTCGAAGCCGTCGGCGAAGCGCGTGCTGGCGTTGACCATCACGCTGGCCGAATCGACCTCGCGCAGGAAGCGCATCGCGCTGACGTGGTTGGTGGTCAGGATCGCGTCGGTGTGGTGCGAGCCATGTCGGTTGACATGCGCGATGGCCTCGTCGAGCGAGTCCACGACCTTGATGCTGATGATCGGGGCGAGGTACTCGGTGTCCCAGTCCTCGGGCGTCGCGGGCTTGAGCAGGTCGCGCGGCACCGCTTCCAGCAGCGCCAGCGTGCGCTCGCAGCCGCGCATCTCCACGCCCTTGGCCGCGAACACCATGCCGATGCGCGGCAGGAAATCGGCCGCCTGCTTCGCGTGGACCAGCAGCGACTCGGTCGCGTTGCAGGGGCTGTACTTCTGCGTCTTCGCGTTGTCGACGACGGTCACCGCCAGGTCCAGGTCGACCTCGGCGTCGACGTAGCTGTGGCAGTTGCCGTCCAGGTGCTTGATCACCGGCACGCGCGCCTCGCGGCTGATGCGCTCGATCAGGCCCTTGCCGCCGCGCGGAATGATGACGTCGACGAAGGCGGGCATCGCGATCAGCAGACCCACCGCGGCGCGGTCGGTCGTGTTGATCAGCTGCACCGCGTCGCGCGGCAGGCCGGCTTCCTCGAGGCTGTCCGCCACCAGCGCCGCGAGCGCCAGGTTGCTGTGCAGCGCCTCGGAGCCGCCGCGCAGGACGCAGGCGTTGCCGCTCTTGATCGCCAGCGAGGCGGCCTCGATGGTCACGTTGGGGCGGCTCTCGTAGATCATGCCGAACACGCCCAGCGGTACCCGCATCTGGCCGACGCTGATGCCGGTGGGGCGGCGCTTCATGCCGGTGATCTCGCCAATGGGGTCAGGCATTGCGGCGATCTGCTCGCAGCCTTCGGCGACGGTGGCCAGCACCTTCGCGGTCAGGCGCAGGCGATCGACCATCGGCGCTTCCAGGCCGGATGCCGTCGCCGCGGCGAGGTCCCGTTCGTTCGCGGTCGCGAGCGCCGGGCCCGCTTCGCGCAGGCGGCGCGCGAGCGCCTGGAGGGCGAGGTTCCGGGCGGCGGTCGGGGCGGCGGCCATCAGCGTCGCGGCCGCGCGGGCCGCCTCGCCGACGCCGGTCATGTAGGCGTTGAGGTCGGTCATAGGTTTTGGATTCTGACCGATGCCCCGCCGCCGCCGCCGCGCCGGGGCCATCGAAAGCCGAAAGCCAAGCCTTCGCGGTGTCACCCATGTCCTGGCACACCTTGCCACCCATGTCTTCCGTCCATGCGACTCATGGGAGAGGAAGCAAGCGGCGCACTGCGTCGGCCGCTGGCCCTCACCCCTCCCTCTCCCGCTTGCGGGAGAGGGTGGGGGTGAGGGCCAGCGGCGTTGGACGTGCTGAAGCCCAGGCTACGGGTATGTCCCAGGAACCCGGCCCTTGCGGCAGGTCGGCTCGATCTTCTACAGTTGTAGTACGACAAGTGTAGAAACGCGGGATCCGACGATGGACGAGCCGACCAACGACGACGGCAAGGGCGATGTGTCGCTCAGCGAGCTGCAGCTGGCGCTGATGCGCGTGCTGTGGACGCGAGGGCAGGCCAGCAACGCCGAGGTGGCGGAAGCGCTGCGCGAGCAGCAGCGCCCGCTGGCGCACACGACGGTGGCGACGCTGCTGTCGCGGCTGGAGAAGCGCGGCCTGATCGCCAGCGAGCGCGACGGCCGCGCGCTGGTCTACCGCGCCGCGGTCAGCGAGCCGGAGGTGCAGCGTTCGATGGTGTCGGGGCTGTTGAGCACGCTCTTCGGCGGCAAGCCCGAGGCGCTGCTGAGCCATCTGGTCTCCGAAGGCGAACTCGGCGACGATGACCTCGCCAGGATGCGCGCGCTGCTGAAGAGCAAGGGTGGCCGCCATGATTGAAGCCCTGTCCGGCTGGCTGTTGAACTACCTGCTGCACAGCACGGTGCTGCTGGGTGGCGTCTGGGCGCTGGAACGCGCGGGCTGGCTGAAGCACCCGGCGTGGCGCGAGGCGTTCTGGCGCGCGGCCTTCTTCGGCGCGGTGCTGACGGCGAGCGTGCAGCCGCTGACGCAGGTCACGCGGATCGCGTTGCCGGAGGTCTGGAAGGCGGCACAGGAGCAGGGTGCGAGCGCTGCTTCAATGCCGGACGCCGCGCGCTCGGCGATCGTCGAGGGCGAACCGACGCCTGCTCCGGCGCCCTCGCCACCGCCCGCGCCAACGCCTGTCGGGCGCGCGGCCAATCCCCTGACGGTCGTCGCCGACAACGTCGCCGATCACGTTGCCGAACACGTCGTCGACATCGGCGATGACGCGATGGCCCATCGCCGCGAACTCCTGCGCGAGGGTCTCGCCGCCCTGCTGCTGGCCTGGCCGCTGGTCGCGCTGCTCGGTCTCGGGCTGACGCTGATCCGCTGGTTGGGACTGCGCCGGCAGGTCCGCGCGCTGCCGGTCTGCGACGATCCGGAACTTCAGCAGGCCGCCGCGGAACTCGCCGGCATTGCCGGCGTGCGCGCGCCGACGCTGCGCGTGAGCCCGCACTGGGCCAGTCCGCTGGTCGCGCCGGGTGGGCAGATCTGTCTGCCCGCACGCCTGATGCGCACGCTCGACGGCCAGCAGCGTGTCGCGGTTCTCGCGCACGAGATCGCGCACCTGCGCCGCCGCGATCTGGCCTGGCGCCTGGCGGCCCGGCTGGTGTCGCAACTCGGCTGGCTGCAGCCGATGAACCGGCTGGCGATGCGCCGGTTGGACCTGCTCGCCGAACTGGCCTGCGATGCCTGGGCCGCGGCCGAGGCCGGCGCGATGCCGTTGGCCGAGGGCCTCTACGTCTGCGCCCGCGACCTGGCCGCCGCGACCGCCGCGGCCGAAGGCCGACGCGGCGCCCGGCCGATGCCGGTGCTGGCCAGCGCGATGGCCGCCGCTCGGTCCCCGTTGATGACGCGCATGGACGCGCTGCTGGAAGGCTCGCCGCTGGCCGGCACCACGCCCGCCCGCCGCCGTCTCGGCCGCGTGTTGATCGCCGGCGGCCTGTGCGCCATGGCGCTGGCCGTGCCGATGCTGGTCATCGGCAAGGCGCCGCGGCTCAACGTCGACCTGAGCGGAGTCAGCGGCGCGTTCTCGTCGGCGTTCAGCGGCATGAAGGTCACGCGACAGGTCGTGATCGCCGATGGCGTCGAACGTCGCGTGAACTACTCGGGCGACCTGGCGTTCAACGGCGACGAGACCGACGTCGTCTCGCTCGACGACAAGCTCTCGATCATGGAACGCGCCGATGGCGTGACGCGCCGCGTCGAGATCGCCGCCGACGGCAAGGGCGGGCAGGTGCGCCGCTTCTGGCTCGACGACGACATGAAGCCGATCGATGCGCCGGCGCAGGCCTGGATCGCCGGGCAGATCGGCCTGATCGCGGAAAGCGTGCAGGGCAGCGGACCGCGCGTGGAGCGCCTGCTGCGCCAGGGCGGGACCGAGGCGGCGCTCGCCGACATCGGCAAGGCGCAGGACGCGATGGCGCGCCGCACCCGCATCGAGGCGCTGCTCGAGAGCGGGCCGCAGAGCGACGAGACCGTGTCGCAACTGATCGCGCTGGCCGGCCGGATGAAGGACGACTTCCAGCGCCGCACCGCGTTCATCGCGCTGATCCAGCATCGGGCGCTGGCGCCGGGTCAGCAGCGCGAGCTGCTGGCGCTGGTCCCGACGCTCAAGGGCGACTTCGACCGCCGCGAGGTGCTGGTGGCGCTGTCCCCGCAGCTCGCCAACGACGGTGCCGTGATGACCGCCTGGCAGCAGGCGGTGCGCGGCTTCGGCGGCGACTTCGACAAGCGCGCGGCCATCGTCGCGCTGATCGACGAGGACCACGAGGCCACGCCGGACCGCCTGCGCACGGCGATCGCCGCGAGCGGCATGATCCGCGGCGACTTCGACCGGCGCACCGTGCTGGAGGCGGCGGCCCATCAGATGCGCGGGAATGTGGCGCCGTATGCCGCGGCCTATGTCGACGTGGTGCGGGGCATTTCGGGCGACTTCGACCGCCGCTCGGCGCTGACCGCGCTGATGGACGAGACCCAGGTCGATCGCGAGATCGCGCTGCAGGTGTTGCGGGCCACGGGCAGCATGAGCGCCGGTTTCGACCGCGCCGAGCTGTTGATCGCGCTGGCGGAACACCTGCCTGCGGATCCGGACGTGCTGACGCAGTACCGGCAGGCGGCGCGCGGGCTGAGCACGCACGACCGCGGCCGCGTGGAGGCGGCGATCGACCACCTGGCGCCGTCCTGAGATCCCCCTGCGCGTCCCGTGCGTCCTGCGCCGGCTGCGCGGGCTGTGTGACCCCCGGGCGGCGCTCTCCTTGGCCCCGTACCGTGCCTGATCGTTGGCAGCGCCGTGTCGGCGCACAATCGCCGACATGGCACCGCACACCTGGACCCTCTACTTCCTGGCCGTGATCGGCCTGTCGCTGACACCCGGCCCCAACAGCCTGCTCGTGCTCGCGCATGGCGCGGCGCACGGCAGCCGGCGCACGCTGTGGACGATCGCGGGCGGCGCGACCGGCTTCGCGGCGCTGATCGGCTTGTCGATGCTCGGCATCGGCGCGCTGCTGCAGACCACCGCCAGCGCGCTGCTGGTGTTGAAGATCGCCGGCGGCGCCTACCTGATCTGGCTGGGCATCCAGCTGTGGCGCTCGCCGGCCATCCAGCTGCGTCCGGCCGAGGGCGCTTCCGCGGCGCAGGGACGGGGTCGCGTGCTGTTCCGGCAAGGTCTGCTGTCGGCGGTCTCGAATCCCAAGGTGCTGCTGTTCTACGGCGCCTTCCTGCCGCAGTTCATCGATCCTCAGCGCGATCTGCTGGTGCAGTTCGTGTGGCTGGCGGCGACCTTCGTCATCACCGAGGCGATCGTCGAATTCCTGATCGCCAGCCTCGCGCACCGCGTGCGCCCCTGGCTGGAGCGCTCCGGCCGCGGCTTCAACCGCGTCTGCGGCTCGCTGTTCGCGATGATGGGTGCCGCGCTGCCGCTGACCCGCTGACCCGCTGACCCGCCGAAGCGATGAAGCGCCGAAGCGCCGGAGCGATTAAGCGATGACCCGCAGGACGGCGGGCCGCTGAGCGACTGAGCGACACAATGGAAAACGGGCGCCGAGGCGCCCGTTGTCGTTGGTGCCCGCGATCTCAGCGCGGGAGGGAGCCTGTCATCACGGCTTCGCGGCCGAGGCCGGCGCCGACGGCGCGGTCACATCCACCGGCGCGCCCTGCAGGTCGCGGATCTCCAGCGGCTTGCGCCCCAGGGCCTCCAGCTGCGGCAGCACCTTTGCCTTGTCGCCGACGGCCACGACGATCAGCGCGGCCGGATCGACGTAGGTCTTCGTCGCCTTGTAGGCGCTGCTGGCGTTCACGGCGCCGTACTTGCGCGGCAGCGACGTGATGCTGTCCGCCGGCGCGCCGACGGCCCATTCGCTGGCGTAGCTCGAAGCCACGACGCGGTTGGTGTCGAACAGCCCCGGCAGCGCCAGCAGCTGCGCGTTGCGCACGCGGTTCAGCTCGTCGGCGCCCATCGGCTTGGCGCGCATGCCGTCGATCTCCTTGAACATGTCGGTCAGTGCGGGACCGGTGACGTCGGTGCGCACGCTGCCGCGGATGCCGAACAGGCCGCTGTCGCGGTTCATCGTGTAGGCCGAGTAGATGCCGTAGGTGTAGCCCTTGACCTCGCGCAGCTGCGTGTTGATGCGCGACGTGAAGAGACCGCCCATCGCGGCGTTCATGACCTTGATGTCCTCGGCGTCGGGCGTGCCGGCCTTCGGTCCGGGCGCGACGACGCTCAGCGCGGTCTGCGGCGCATTCGGCTTGTCGACCAGGATCACGCGGGCGGCGACCGGCTGCGGCGCGGCGGCGTTGACGGCGGCGGCGGCCGTCGCCGGACGCGCCCAGCCGCCGAACAGGCGCTCGGCCAGCGACTTCAGCTCGTCGGCCGAGATGTCGCCGGCGACCACCAGCGCGGCCTGGTCGGGCCGGTAATGCGTCGCCCAGAACTGGCGCAGCGCGGCGGCGTCGGTGGCCTTGATCGAGGCCTCGTCGCCGATCGCGGCCTTGGCCAGCGGATGGCCTTCGCCGTAGATCACGCGGTTGGAGACGACCGATGCCACGGCCGGCGCCTGCTCGCGCTGCTGCTGCAGCGCGGCCAGGCGCTGGTTCTGCATGCGCGCGATCTCGGCGGCGTCGAAGGCCGGGTGCAGGGTGACGTCCGCCATCAGCGCCAGCGTCTGCGCGAAGTTGCGCTTCAGGCTGCTGGCTTCGATGCGGGCCTCGTCGCGACCCGCGCCGCTGCTGATCGCCGCGCCCAGCGCGGCGGCCTCGTCGGCGATCTGCTGCGCGGTGCGCGTCTGCGTGCCCTGCTGCAGGATGCCGGCGGTGAAGCTCGACAGGCCGGGACGGTCCGCCGGGTTGGCGGTCTGGCCGGCGCGCACGACCAGCGTCGCGCTCACCAGCGGCAGGCCCGGGTTCGGCACGTGGATCAGCGTCAGCCCGTTGGCCAGCGTCAGGCGCTTGCCCTCCGGCAGCACCGAGGCCTTGGCCTTGCCGCCCTTGGGCTGCGTCTTGCGCCAGGCGACATCGGGGTTCATCGACTCGCGCTCGCCCTTGGCGGCCTTCTCGGGCATCGGCGGGGTGGGGACTTCAGCGGCCAGCTTCTGCTCGCCCGGCGTCGCCAGCACGACGACGCGCGCGTTCTTCTTCAGCTGCTGCGCGACGACGTCGCGGATCTTCTCCGGCGTGATCGCCTGGTAACGCGCCAGGTCCTTGCCGATGTAGTTCGGGTCGCCGGCCTGCTGGTTGTAGTAGTTGATCTGGTCCGCCAGGGCCTGGACCTTCTCCAGGCGCGCCAGCGTGCTGGTCTCGATGGCGGCGCGGGCGCGGACCATCTCTTCGGGTGTCGGCGGGTTGACGGACAGTTCGGCGACCGCGTCGTCGACGATCTTCTGGATCTCGTCCAGCGACTTGCCGGGACGCGCGATCACCTCGACCGAGAACACCGAACCCAGCGACAGCGAGTACTGCTGCACCTGCACCGACTGCGCCAGCTGCTTGTCGTAGACCAGCGTCTTGTAGAGGCGGCTGGACTTGCCGCCGCCCAGCACGTGGGAGGCGAGGTCCAGCTCCGCGTCGCCGGGCTGGAACACGGCGGGCGTGTGCCAGGCGATGTCCAGGCGGGGGAGCTCGATGCGGTCGGTCACCTCGACGCGCTTCTCCTCGGTCAGCTTCGGCTGCGGGACGTTGACCGGCGGCACCGGGTCACCGGCCTTCAACGGACCGAAGTACTTCTGCACCAGCTGCCTGGCCTGTGCGGGATCGAAGTCGCCGGCCAGCACCAGGGTCGCGTTGTTCGGGCGGTAGTAGCTGCGGGCGAAGGCCTTGACGTCGTTCAGCTTGATCGACTGGATGTCGGCATGCGAGCCGATCACCGTCGCGCGGTACGGATGGCCCTCCGGGAACAGCGCCTGGTACAGCGCTTCCTCGACGATGCCGTAGGGGCGGTTCTCGACGGACTGGCGGCGCTCGTTGCGCACGACGTCCTGCTGGTTGGCCAGCGACACCGAATCGACCTCGTCGATCATGTAGCCCAGCATGTCCGACTTCAGCCACAGGCCGAGTTCGAGCTGGTTCGAGGGCAGCGTGAAGAAGTAGTTCGTGCGATCGAAGTCGGTGGAGCCGTTGGAATCGGTGCCGCCGGCGGCGTCGATGATCTTGTCGGCCGCGCCGCGCGGGATGTGGCGGGTGCCGGCGAACATCAGGTGTTCGAACAGATGCGCGAAGCCGGTCTGGCCCGGGGCCTCGTTGCGCGGGCCGGCGTGCACCCAGAGGTTGAAGGCCACCAGCGGCAGGCGGTGGTCCTCGACCAGGATCACCTCGAAGCCGTTGGCCAGCTTCACCTTCTCCAGCTTCACGTTGAGCGTGCCGCCGACGGTGGTGACGGCGCTGGTGCCGGCCGCGGCCGGCGCGGCCAGCGCGCTGTTGATGCCGCCGAGGGCGGTCAGGACGGCCAGGGTGATGGCGGCGGGTGCCGCGGGCATGAATCGCATGGTGGGACGCTTCCCTTCAATGTTGGTGCGGGGCACGCTAACCAAAGCGGGCCTCCCTCACAAGTGCCGGAACTCTGAAAGATCAAGGTTTGGCGAGCTGGAACCGATCGTGCGGTCGGTGCCACGTCAAGGCCTCGTCAACACGAGGCCTTGTCCAACGAGCGCTGTCACAGCGGGCGCAGCATCAGTTGTTGATGCAGCGGCTGCGGCACGGCGCCCAAGGCGCGCAGTGTGGCACCGCCAAGGTCCTCGCGCTGCAGTTGCGGCACGCGCAGGCGGCGTTCCGGATACACCGCGGCGATGGCCTGGATCAGCGCGCGGGCTTCGTCCGGTCGCGGCGCGATGAAGCTGTGGACCATCACGGTCTCGTCGGGCAGGCTGAAGACGATCTGGCTGTCGGCGGTCTGCCAGCCGTGATAGTCGATGCCGTGCCGGATCGTGGCCGCGGTCACCTGCAGCGGCAGATCGGGAATGCGCTGCTCGGCGGCCTCCAGCCAGCCCAGCAGATGGGGCATGTCGATCGCATGAGGCGCGCCGGTGGTCGAGGGCGCGGGCGCGATCGTGCCGGGCTCGGCCACGAAGCCGAACAGGTCATGCTGCCTGCGGAAGCCGCGTCCCTCATACAGGCGTCGGGCTCGCTCGTTCTGCGCGAAGACCTCGAGCTCCACGGCCCGCAGCCCTGCAGAGGCTGCGCGGGCGATGAAGTCATCGAGCAGCGCGGGCGCGGCTCCGGTGCCGCGCGCTGCGGGCAGCGCGCCCATGGTCGCGAGGCGCCAGCGATTCGACACCGGCCGCTGCGCGACGAACGCGAAGGCCAACGGCGCGCCGGCCGCGTCGAGCGCGACGCGCGACAGCGGCAGGTCGACGCCCTGACGCGCGAGGAACATCGGCCACTGCGCGAACGGGATCTGGAACGGACCGATCAGGTAATCGGCGAACGCGTCGGTGAACGCGGCATGGAGGACCTCCGGCGCGACCTCGTCGCCGCGGACGAAGGAGAAGTCTGCGCTCGAGGTGGTCGTCGTTTCCGTCATGTCGTCCTTGTGTTCAGAGGCAAAGATCGGAAGGCCCGTTCACGTGAGCCACGCCGGAATCGCTAGCCAGATCGGCGCCGTCGCCGCGAACAGCAGCGTGCCCAGCACGATGGCGCCGGAGGCTTCGGCCTCCAGCGTCCGGTAGCGTTGCGCGAACATCATCGCGTTCGAGCCCGGCGGCAGCGCGGCCATCATGACGATGACGGCGAGCGGCATGCCCGACAGCCCGAAGCCCCAGTGCGCGATGCCCAGCACCAGCGCCGGCAGCACCAGCAGCTTGAGCGCGGCCAGGCCGAGCAGCGTGCGCATCGCGCCGCGCGGCAGGCCGTAGTAGGACAGCGACATCCCGATCAGCACCAGGCACAGCGGCACGACCGCGCTGCCCAGCATCTGCAGCACCTCGACCAGCACGGCGGGCAGCGGGATGCCGGTGGCGTGCCAGGCGAAGCCGCAGAGCACCGGCAGCACGACCGGGTGGATGACGGTGTTGCGCATCGTCGTGAGGATGGTCCGCTTCAGGCTCGCGCCGTGGGGCGTGTGGCGGGCGAGGTCCATCTCGACGAGGACGGTGGCGATGGTCAGCAGCGTCAGCGCGTGCAGGCTGACCACGGTGATGTGGACTGCGAGGCCGCTTTCGCCGAACACGCCGGCGACCAGCGGCACGCCGACCTGCAGCGTGTTGCCGAAGCTCGCGGTGATGCTGCGCACGGCGGGGGCGGCGGGGCTGTCGGGGTGGCGCTTGCGCTCGTACAGGTAGACGGCGACCAGCATCAGCACCACCGGTGCGAAGAAGGCGGCCACGGTGAGCCAGGGCAGTTCGGAGATCTCCACGCGCGCGGTGGTGCGGAACATCAGCGCGGGGACGAAGAGATAGAACGCGATGTTCGAGAGGATGCGGGCCGGGTCGTTCTCGCCGCCGGCCTTGCCCAGCCAGCGCATGTGCCCGACGAACCAGCCCATGCCCGCGGCGATGAAGATCGCCAGCAGCTTGTAGAACAGGACGGCAGTCATGGCGGAGGAGTATGCCGCTGCGCACCTCCCGACCGCGCGCCGCCCGCACACCGCGGTCCTCCAACGACGCCGAAGTCAGCGATCGCCACTGGGGCCGGAATGGTGCTGGGGGTTCCCGGAGGGATGCCCCCTGCACCGTGGAGTGCCCGCGCCTGGCGAAGCGAAGTCCGAAGGGCCGCGTCAGGAAGCCAGCGGCAGCTCCAGCGCGAAGCTGAACTTGCTGCCCTCATCCGGCGAGGTCTCGACGGTGATCTCCCCGCCCATGAGCCGCACCAGTTGCTGGCTGATCGCCAGCCCGAGCCCGGTGCCGCCGGTGCGGCGCGACTGGTCCGCCACCTGCTCGAAGGGCTGGAACAGTCGTTCCATCTGCTCCGGCGCCATGCCGATGCCGGTGTCCGAGACGGTGAAGCGCAGCATCAGGCTACTGGGTCCCTGCGCGACCACGTCGACGGTGAGGCCGATGCGCCCGTGGTCGGTGAACTTCACCGCGTTGGACAGCAGGTTCAGCAGCACCTGCCGCAGCCGCTGCCCGTCCGCCCGCACGCGCGAGGGCAGTTGCGGGTCCAGCTGCACGGCGAAGGCCAGGCCCTTCTCGGCCGCGCGCGGTCGTATCGATTCGCTGCAGATCTCCAGCAGGGCCCGCAGGTCGAGCGGGCTCATCTGCAGCGTCAGCTTGCCGGCCTCGATGCTGGCGACGTCCAGCAGGTCGGTGATCAGCACCAGCAGGTGTTCGCCCGATTCGCGCATCAGCCTGATGCGATGCTGCTGGGCCGGGCTGAGCGAACTGTCCATCTGCAGCAGCTGCGCGAAGCCGAGGATCGCGTTCAGCGGCGTGCGGAACTCGTGGCTCATCGTTGCGAGGAACCGGCTTTTCGCCTGGTTCGCGGCTTCCGCGCGCTGCTTGGACTGGGACAGCTCGACCGTGCGCTCGGTGACGAGCTCCTCGAGATGGTCGCGATGCTGCGTCAGTTCCTGTTCCGCCAGCCGGCGCAGCGTGATGTCGCTGACCAGGCCCTCAATGCGCGGCGCGCCGTCCAGCACCAGATGCAGGCTGAGTTCGACCCACAGGTCGCGGCCGTCACGCGTCGTGACCAGCAGCGGCACCTGCTGCAGCAGCCGGTGGCGCTCCAGCGCGCGGGCCAGCCGGCGGTACTCGTGGTGTTCGATGCGCACCATGCGCCGCAGGGTCACGCCTTGCGCGTCCTCGGGACGCCCCAGCCCCAGCATCTGCGCCAGCGCCTTGTTCACGCGCAGCAGCCGTCCGTGGCCGTCGGCCTGGAAGATGCCTTCGGCCGCGTTCTCGAACAGGCTGCGGTAGCGCTGCTCGCTGCTGCGCAGCCCTTCGGCGAAGTCGAGCAGCTTGGCGCTCATCGCGTTGAGCTGCTCGGTCAGGTCGCCGATCTCGTCGGCATGCTCGGGCTCGATGTGGGCGCCGAGCTCGCCGCTCGCCACACGTTGCGCCAGTCCGCGCAGGCGGGAGACCGGGCGCTCCACCAGCCGCCGCACCAGCACGTAACTGGTCAGTCCGATCGCCAGCAGCACCGTCGCCAGCAGGCTGGCCACCAGTCGCCGCGTCTCGCCCAGGGTCTGGTCGATGTAGCTGCGCGTGTAGACCAGCGTCGCGCGGCCCAGCGCACCCGCCGGGCCTTGCGCGCCGGCGCGGTGGCTCAACTCGAATTCGAGCGAGAGCGGCCGCACCGCCGGCGTCTGGCGCGAGCGCTGCAGCGTCTCCAGCCCCGGCGCCGCCAGCGTGATCGACTGAACCTCCGGATCCGCCATCACGGCGTCCAGCAGCTCCGACAGCGCGGCACTGTCCAGGTTCCAGACCGGCTCCGCGAAGCCGCGCGCCACCAGCTGCGCCATGCGCTGCTGGCGCTCGATCAGCGCCTCGTTGAGTTCGTGCTCGTGGCGGTCGACCCAGTACAGGCCGATCAAGCCCACCAGCACCGTCGCGCTGAGGCTCAGCGCAGCGACCAGCCGCGTCTGGATGCTCAGCGTCGATCGACCCATGACCGCATGCCCTCTCCTGATCCGCAAAATTGTTTGCGGTCGAGTGTCGCGCAAATGCGAGGGGCGTCCGAAGATTGAGGCACGAACCGGCCCCCCAGGATTTCACGGGTTGCGAATTGGGGGAGCGCGAAAGGGCCGCCCGCGTGGCCTGCGATCGAAGCCGGGCGCGACCGGTGCCCCTCTCCGCTCAATCGCCTGCGCATGCTCGGCATTCGCTTCGAGGGGCACCGGTCGCGCCCGGCTTCTCCAACTGGGGACTAACGTGGGTCCGGTTCTGGCTCGGCGGTGAATTGAGGCGCGAGACGCGCTTCGTTCCAGCGCCAGGGCAGGGCGCCGGGGCGGCGCAGCCCGGCCGTGACGCGCAGGGTCAGTCCGTGCTTGTCGTCGGTCCAGGTGACGTCGGACTCGGCGGCCAGGTGCAGCAGCTCGCCGCGCGCGTAGTCCGGCACCAGCAAGCCCGCGCGCGGATGACGCAGCAGGTTGCCCAGCGTCATGAAGAAGCGGTTGCCGGGAAACTCCGGGATCCACAGCGTGATGCCGCCGTCCAGTCGTCGTTCTGCCCGGATGAAGCCGGGCGGGCCGCCGCGGTGCGAGACGTCGACACCGTCCGCGCGCCCGTCGCCGGGCACCGGCGCCGACGCGCTCGCGATGAACAGGGTGTCCGCGGCCTCGATCAGCGCCAGCGCGCCGTCATCGAGCGCCGCGCACAGCGGCTGCGCCAATGCGGGCGGCGCATCGTCCCAGGCCAGCGGATCACGCGCCTGGATGTACTTCGGGCAATTGCCGAAGCTCTGCACGACGCCGACCGACAGACGTTCGCCGGACAGCGCGAGCAGCCGCCCGTTCATGCGGTTGCGCCGGCGGGTGTGCGGCTCGAGCCCGAGCAGCCCCACCGGCGCGCCCGGTCCGCGCGCCCGCAGCGCGGCGAGCGCGGGATCCTGGCCGTCCAGCGCCGCAGCCACCGTCATCGTCCGCGCGTCCGGAGTCGCGACGAAGCCGGGCGGGCCCGCCAGCATCGTCGCCCACGGCTGGCCCGCGGCATCGATCGCGCCGAGCAACAGCGTCGGCAGCTTGTTGAACAGCTCGCGGTGCTGGTCGGGCATGTGGTCCCGGACCACCTGGGGGCCGATCTCGGCCATGCGCGCGCGGACGCCCATCCGTTCCTGCAGCGTCTGCTCGCCGGGGTGCCAGGTCGTGTCCATGGCGGGCCTCAGAACTTGTCCGGCAGCGGCTTGAAGCGCGGCAGCGCCTCGATGCGCGCCAGCCAGCCGCGCAGGCGGGGGTAGTCGGCCAGCGACACGCCGCCCAGCGGCGCCTGCGCCGTGTAGCCGTAGAAGGCCACGTCGGCCAGCGTCGGGCGGTCAGCGATCAGGAAGTCGGTGCGGGAGAGCTGCTCCTCGATGAGCGCGAACAGCCGGTGTCCCAACGCCAACGAGGCCGGATCGACCGGCAACCCGGTCAGCGCGCGGAAACGCGGCGTCGCCGCGCCCGGCCCGAGCAGGCTCACCGACAGGCTGAACCAGCGCTGCTGCCAGGCGGCCTCGATGGCATCGCGCGGCAGCCAGCCGGCATCGGGCGCGTAGCGCGTCGCCAGGTAGACCAGGATCGCGTTGCTCTCCGGCAGGACCAGATCGCCGTCCTCCAGCACCGGCACCTGGCTGAGCGGATTCATCGCCACGAACGCCGGTTGCCGTTGATCGCCGCCGGCCAGGTCGATGTCGACCATCGTGCAGGGCAGGTCGAGCAGGGACAGCAGCAGCTCGACGCGGTGGCTATGGCCGGAGGCGGCCACGCGATGCAGACGGAACGGCGCGGACGGGCGGAGGACGGAGGCGTTCATCGGGGAGGGCTCCAGCGGAGGTCTTCAGAGGCCCGTACCGTAGCTCTTGCAGTCGCTGGCTGGAATGCCGATGGCGGATCATTCAGAATTGCAGCTGCCGAAATAATGTGACGCTGCGGGCTTGCGGCGTCCCTGGACATGGATCACCTCGACCGCCTGCGCTGCTTCGTCGCCGTGGCCGACACGCAGAGCTTCGCCGCTGCCGCGCGACGGATGGGTTGCTCCGCGCCGGCCGCCACGCGCGCCATCGCGGCCCTGGAGCAGCGGCTCGGCGTGCAGCTGTTCCAGCGCAGCACGCGCTCGGTGCGGTTGACCGAGGCCGGGGAGCGCTTCGTCGTCGACTGCCGTCGCATCCTCGGCGACCTCGACGAATCGGAGGCCGCGGCGGCCGGGGCGCAGGCCGAGCCGGCGGGCCTGCTGTCGCTGACCGCGCCGTCGATGTTCGGACGGCAACACGTGGCCCCGCTCGCCGCGGAGTTCCTCCAGCAGCACGCGCGGATCCGGCTGAAGCTGCTGCTGGTCGACCGGGTCGTGTCGCTGCTGGACGAGGGGCTGGACCTGGCGGTGCGGATCGCCCATCTGCCGGATTCAGGATTGACCGCGGTGCCGGTGGGCGCGATGCGACGGGTGATCGTGGCCTCGCCCGACTATCTGCGCCGTGCCGGTGAACCGCGCACGCCGCGGGACCTCGTCGACCACCGGATCATCGCCAGCTACTTCGACGGCCAGAGCATGACGCCCTGGCGCTTCCGCGACGGCCCGCAAGCGCTGTCGCCCACGCTGATGGTGAACGACAACGCCGCGGGCATCGCGGCGGCGGTGGCCGGTGTGGGCCTGGCGCGGTGCCAGGTCTATCAGGCGGCGGACGCGGTGCGGAGCGGCCTGCTGCGCATCGTGCTCGCCAACCATGAAGTGCCGGCGGCGCCGGTGCATCTCGTCCATGCCGCCGGGCGTCGCGTGCCCGCGTCGCTGCGGCTGCTGGTGGACTTCATGGCCGCGCGGCTGCGCGCCGAGCCGGTGCTGGGCGGCGACGCGTTCCTGCGCGCGCCCTAGCGCCGTGCATCGCGAGGGAATCAGCCCTTCGCCGTCGCCTTCTTCGCCGCGACCTTCTTGGCTGCGGGCGTCTTGGCCGCGGGTTTTGCGCCGGTCTTGGCGCCCGGCTTCGCGGCGCGCGGCTCGAACTCGAAGATCACCTTGCCTTCCTTCTTGTCGTAGGTCAGGAAGGCCTTGAACTTGCGACGCGTCTTGTTGGAGACGAAGTTCTCCAGCAGGTCCGTCTTGCCGGTCGCGAGCAGCTTGCTCATCTGCTCGGGCTCGATCGGCTGCTGCAGGATGATCTTGCCGCTCTTGAAGTCGCAGCTGACCTTGTCGCCGACCGCGTGCTCGCAGACGTAGTTGCTGCCGAAGTCGAAGACGCGGCCGTTGCACTTCGGGCAGGGGCCCAGCGGCGTGTGAGCGCTGAAGTCCACCGGCTCGCCGTTCTCCTCGGCCTTCTTCGCGTCCTCGCCGAAGTCGAACTCCAGCTTCCAGTTGTCGATCTCGGCGTCGAACACCAGCGCCAGCTCGGCCGTGAACGGCCAGCCGGCCTTGGAGCGGAAGCCCTCCAGCGGACCGACCTTCTTGTCGCGCAGGAAGGTCTCTACCTCGGCCAGCTCGAAGCTGCGGCCGCCCGGGATCTTGGGGATCGAGAAGCCGCACTCGTCGCCGTTGCCGACCTTGCCGGTGCAGGTGAAGCGGCGGTAGTTCTCCTTGACCACGCCGCCGCACTTCGGACACGGCGTCTTCAGCGTCGCGTAGTCGCCGGGGATGGTGTCGCGGTCGTATTCCTTGGCTTTGCGCACGACCTTCTCGGTCATCGCGGCGATCTCGGCCATGAAGGCCTCGCGCTTGAGGCGACCCTTCTCCATCTCGGACAGCTGGAACTCCCAGTTGCCGGTCAGCTCGGGCTTGGTCAGTTCCTCCACGCCCAGGCCGCGCAGCAGCGTCATCAGCTGGAAGGCCTTGGCGGTGGGGATCATCTCGCGGCCTTCGCGCAGCATGTACTTCTCGGCCAGCAGCCCTTCGATGATCGCGGCGCGCGTGGCCGGCGTGCCCAGGCCCTTCTCGGCCATGGCCTCGCGCAGCTCGTCGTCGTCGACCAGCTTGCCCGCGCCTTCCATCGCCGACAGCAGCGTCGCTTCCGTGTAGCGCGCCGGCGGCTTGGTCACCAGCGCCTTCACCTCGGTGCCCTCGGTGCGCACCACCTCGCCGGCCTTCACCGGTACCAGCATCGCGCCGCTGGTGCCCGGCTCGGCGTTCTCGTCGGTCGCTTCCTTGCCGTAGACGGCCTGCCAGCCCGGCTTCACCAGCACCTTGCCGTTGGTCTGGAACGCATAGGACTTCTCCGGCGTCTTCACCGTCGAGATCCGCGTCGTGACCTGGAACTCGGCCGGCGGGAAGAACACGGCCAGGAAGCGCTTGACGACCATGTCGTAGAGCTTGGCCTCGGCCTCGGTCAGGCTGCGCGGCGGTTGCAGCGTCGGGATGATCGCGAAGTGGTCCGACACCTTGGTGTTGTCGAAGACCTTCTTCGTCGGCTTGATGTAGCCCTTGTCCAGCGCCGTCTTCGCGTGCTGCGCCAGCGCCTGCAGCGGCCCGGGCATGTCCTCGCTGGCGATCATGCGCGCGGTGTCCTGCGCGACGATCAGGTAGTCCTCGGGCAGGTAGCGGGAGTCGGTCCGCGGGTAGGTCAGCACCTTGTGCTTTTCATACAGCGCCTGCGCCAGGCCCAGCGTCGTCTTGGCCGAGAAGCCGAAGCGCGAGTTGGCCTCGCGCTGCAGCGTGGTCAGGTCGTACAGGCCGGGGCTGGCCGTCGTGCTGGGCTTGGATTCCTCGGTCACCGTCGCGGGCTGGCCCAGCGCGGCGGCGGCGATGGCATCGGCCTCCGCCTGCGTCCAGACGCGGTCCGCGCGCTGCTCGGGATCGTCGGCGTTCTTCTTGAACGCGGGGTCGAACCACTTGCCCTCGTACTGGCCGGCCTCGGCGTCGAAGCTGCCGCGGATTTCCCAGTAGTCGCGGTAGACGTGCTTGCGGATCTTCTCCTCGCGCTCGACGACGATGGACAGCGTCGGCGTCTGCACGCGGCCCACGGTGGTCAGGAAGAAGCCGCCGTCGCGCGAGTTGAACGCGGTCATCGCCCGCGTGCCGTTGATGCCCACCAGCCAGTCGGCTTCCGAGCGGCAACGCGCCGCGTCGGCCAGCGGCAGCATCTGCTGGTCGGTGCGCAGGCGCTCGAAGCCGTCGCGGATCGCCTGCGGCGTCATCGACTGCAGCCACAGCCGGCTCACCGGCTTGGCGACCTGCGCCTTGGCGGTGCCGGCGTACTGGACGATCAGGCGGAAGATCAGTTCCCCTTCGCGCCCCGCGTCACACGCGTTGATCAGCGAGGTCACGTCCTTGCGCTTGATCAGCTTGACCAGCGCGTTGAGCCGGCCCTTGCTCTTGTCGATCGGGTTCAGATCGAAGTGGGGCGGGATCACCGGCAGGTGGGCAAAACTCCACTTGCCGCGTTTGACGTCGAACTCCTCCGGCGCCTTGATCTCCACCAGATGGCCGACGGCCGAGCTGACGACGTACGCGTCGTTCTCGAAATACTCGTCATGCTTCTCGAACTTGCCCGACAGCGCGGTCAGCGCCTTGACGATGTCTTGCGCCACCGACGGCTTCTCCGCGATCACCAATGCCTTGCTCATGCGCTTGCTTCTTTCCTCTTCGTTCAGGCGTCCAAGATCTTCATGAACGTCTGCCTACAATCCGGCCTCGCGCGCCTACGTACGTGTGTACACGCGCGCGCACCCATGAATTCAATGTACCGGACTCGCTCCATGCCGCAACCGCGCCCCGCTCCGAGTGTTCCCGCCCCCGCCGACGATGCCGTCGCTCCTCCCGTGACCCGGAGAAGCGCCCGGATCCAGGTCCGGGCCTCCGGCGTGCATGGCCGCGGCGTGTACGCGCTGGTGCCGCTGCAGGCCGGCGAGAAGCTCATCGAATACAAGGGCGAGCACATCGACTGGGACGAAGCGCTGCGTCGCCATCCGCACGATCCGTCGCAACCGGACCATACCTTCTACTTTCACCTTGAGACCGGCGGGGTCATCGACGCGGCGGTCGACGGCAACAACGCGCGCTGGATCAACCACGCCTGCAGCCCCAACTGCGAGGCGCGCGAGCTCGACGGCCGGGTGTTCATCCATGCCTTGACGGACATTTCCCCTGGCGAGGAGCTGTTCTACGACTATGGTCTGGTGATCGACGAACGCTATACGCCCAAGCTGAAGAAGCGGTTCGAGTGCCGCTGCGGCACGCCGGGCTGCCGCGGCACGATGCTGGCGCCCAAGGACAGGAAGCGCTGAGCGGCGTCCAGAGCGGGCAGGGAACGTCGGAGGTCGCCGACGCACCCTGTCAGGTCCTACAGCCACCGATTCGCGGTGCAGGCCCCCGGACGATGACCATCTCCCTCTAGACTCGGACCATTCACGACCACCGGGCCGCTCGGCCCGGGAAGACCAAGACGGATCGCAAGATCACATTCGCGGCGATGCAAGAACATCAGAACTGGGGCGCTGAGGCCCTGTGGCAAGACCTGGAGCCGTTGCTGCCGGGGCTCAGCATCGAGGTGCTGGCGCGGGTCGAATCGACCAACGCCACGCTGATCGATCGCGTGCGCCGCGACGAGGGCACCGTGGCCACGGGGCGCGCCGGCGATCGTCCGTACGGACGGCGCCAGCACGACCTGCACCCCTGCCTGCTCATCGCCGAACACCAGACCCACGGCCGCGGCCGGCAGGGTCGCGCCTGGCACAGCACGCCAGGCGCGTCGCTGACCTTCTCGCTGTCGATGCCGGTGGAGGTCGCGGACTGGTCCGGACTGTCGCTGGTCGTCGGCGCGGCGATCGCCGAGGCGCTCGACCCCGACGGCAGCCGCCTCGGCCTGAAATGGCCCAACGACCTGTGGCTGGACGAGCGCAAGCTCGGCGGCATCCTGATCGAGACCGTGCCCGCGGGCAGCTCGCGCATGGCGGTGGTCGGCGTGGGCCTGAACGTGTCGGACCGCGCGAAGGTCGCGGAGTCGCAGTTGAACACCGGCTTCGCCTGCCTGCAGGAACTGATTCCCGACGTCACGCCGCCGCAGGCGCTGGCGCGGCTGGCGCCGGTGCTGGTGAAGGCGCTGGCGGCGTTCCCGCAGACCGGATTCGGTGCCTGGCGCGAGCGCTTCGCGCGCCGCGACCTGCTTCAGGGCAAGGCGATCACCGCCGGCGCGCTGGAAGGCACCGGCGCGGGCGTCAACGATCGCGGTGAACTGCTGATCGACACCCCGCAGGGTCGCCAGACGGTCAGCGGCGGCGAGGTCAGCGTGCGGCTCGGCGGCGCGTCCGCCGGACAGGGGTAAGCCACGATGCTGCGCGCCGCGGTCGTCCTGCTCTTCGTCGTCAACGTGCTGGTGTTCGCGTGGAACAAGGGGTGGATCGCCGGTGTGGCACCCGCCACGCCAAGACTGGACCAGCAGATCAATCCGGAGCGGCTGTCGCTGCTCAACCAGAAGGCCGTCACGCAGCTCGCCGCGCGGTCTTGCCTGGAGCTGGGGCCGCTGATCGGCGATGAGCTGCTCAAGCGCGCCAATGCGGCGCTGACGGGCGCCGGAATTCCGGCGTCGTCGATCGAGGCCAATGCCGTCAACACCGGCGGCGTGTGGGCGCTGGCGACGATCAAGATGCCGAGCAAGGACTTCCGCGAACGCAAGGAAGAGACCTACCGCGGCGCCAGGATCGCGTTCGAGCCGCTGCAGGGCTTCCCCGACGAGCAGCCCACGCTGGTGCTCAGCAAGCACGACAGCGAAGCGGCGGCGCAGGCGGCCCTCGACGGGATGACCAAGCGGAACTACAAGGGCCTGCGCGTGATGCGTCTGCAAGAGCCGCTGCAGCAGACCACGCTGCGGCTGGCACGGCTGGACGGCGTCCAGACCGGGAAGCTGAATGCGCTGGCCAATCCGCCCTGGGGCGAGAAGCGCAAGGATTGCTCCGTGGAGGCGCCGGCCGCTTCATCCGCGGCAAGCGCGGCGAACGGCTCAGGGTCGGGTGCGAGCCGCTGACGGCAAGACCTGACCCCCTCTGACCGCCCTTGACCCTTGGCCCTTGGCCCCGCTCAGGGGGAGAGTGCTGAAGCCTTCTTACCCCCTCTCCCGCTTGCGGGAGAGCAACCGCGTCAAGCGTCCGCGGACAGGAATGAGGGCGGGGCCGGCGTCGTCGATGGGAGAGCCCGTCGAAGCGCTCTCGCTCCCTCTCCCGCTTGCGGGAGAGGGCAGGGGTGAGGGCCAGCGGCGGTGGAAGTACTGCAGCCCTCTTGCTGCTCCGCCCCGCTTGCGGGACACCGCCTACCTGACGAGTTCCGGGCGTTGGCCGCCTATGCGTGGGGCCCCCGCGGCAAGCGCGGAAACCCCACGCATAGCCGTCCCCAACCAGCTTCGTACTGCCCCGGTTTTGCGACCGAGGACTTCGTGGATGTGGATCTCAGGCTCGATTACTTCGAGCGGATCCTGGCGAGACGCGGCTTCGGCCAACGCAGCGCCACGATCGCCAGGACCAGGCCTGCCAGCCACAGACCGCTCATCGCGCCACCACCGCCACCACCCGACGACGTGTCGGTGGGCGTTGTCGGCGTGGTGGGAGTCGTCGGGGTCGTGGCAGGCGTCACTGCAAGCACGGCCGCATTCGCATCCAACATCCCGGCGCCGCACGTGCTGGTCGTGCAGTTGCACTCGAGCTGCGGTTGCGTGCTGTTGCCCGCCACGCACTGCGCGACACCTGCGGCAGCCGCCGGGAAGGCCCGTGCGGACGATTGCAGCGCGGTCTTGATCTGCGCCGGCGTCAGGCTCGAATTCACCGACAGCATCAGCGCGATCGTGCCGCTGACCAGCGGCGTGGAGAAGCTCGTGCCGGTGCCGGTGTAGTTGAAGGCATTGCTGGCCGCGACCGGCGTGGTCGTGCCGCTGTTGCTGGTGGACAGGATCGGGTACAGGCAGGTACCGGTCGTGTTGACGCAGTTGCCGCCCGGCGCACTGATGGTGATCTGCGGGCCCAGATTGGAGAAGCCGACCTTGGTCCCCGCATGGCGCAGGCCCGCCACCGCGATGACGTTGTTGCAGTTGGCCGGCGTGCCGACGGCGACGCCGCCTTCCTTGGTCGGGTCGTCGTTCTCGACGCCGTTGCCGGCGGCTGCGACGACCGTCGCGCCCACCCCGACGGCCGCGTTGATCGCGTCCTGATAGGTGCCCGAGCAGGTCCCGTCGCCGCCCAGGCTCATGTTGATGACCTTGGCCGGGGTGGTGTTGGTGGGCAGGCCCGGCACGGTGACGCCCGCCGCCCAGCGCATGCCCGCGGCGATGTCGGAGGCCCAGCCGCCGCACTTGCCCAGCACGCGCACCGGCTGGACCTTCGCGCCGTAGGCGAGGCCGGCCATGCCCTGGCCGTTGTTGGCGATGGCCGCGATCAGGCCCGAGACGCGCGTGCCGTGCCAGGAGCTGGAGCCGATGTCGTCCGCCGTGCAACTGGTGCCCAGCCGGCCGCTGTCGATGTCGGACTGGTCGACCCAGTCGCCGGGATCGCTCGGGTCGCTGTCGGCGCCGTCGCCGTCATTGGCGGTCGCGATCACGCTGGTGCCGCTGTTGCCGAAGCCGATCATGTCGTAGCCCTGGACGAACTGGCCGGCCAGGTCCGGGTGGTCCATGCGCGCGCCGGTATCCAGCACCGCGACGACGACGCCCGTGCCGGTCGACTTGTCCCAGGCCGCCGGTGCATTGATCGAGGACAGCACCGTGGCGTCCGGCGCCTTCAGGTACCACTGGCCCGCGGTGACGCCCGCCGACGCGGCGGTCGCATACAGCGGATCGTTGGGCACGGAGAAATGCTTCTGCCAGCGGTCGACCTCGACCGACTCGACATCGCCGTCGGTGGCCAGCCGCTTGGCGAGCTCGGCCGAGCTCATGCCGCTGGCCGTGTAGACGTGGGTGCGGCTGTCCAGGCTGCGACGCGCGTGCAGCGTGGCCGCGTGTCTCATGCCCAACGTGGTGCCGCGCACCTGCGCGATGTCCTTCGCTTCGGAGGCCGTCGCCCGCACGGCGAGCGGCCGTGCCTTGACCGCATCCGCCTGCGCCTTGAAGCGCACGATCACGCGGGCGAAATCGGGTTGTTGATCCGGCTTCAGGGCGGTGCCGGTGACCGCGCCGGCGGTGCCGGCTCCGAACAACCCGAGTACAGCCACGACAGCAGCCAGACGCTTCGGCAAAGACAGCACGGACATGCGGAAACTCCACAAAACTGAGCTAACCAGTTTATGTGTGAGGCCCACAAGAAATTGCTAATGCGATGACACATTTGCTGCGAGGCATCACCTCCAAAGGGGGATTACTCACGCAAATTTGAGTCAGCTAACGTCGAAGTGGTGACCGTTCGTATCGGGGACGGTTTCGGCATGCCGGGAGGCCTTGAAGGACGCCTTGAGAGACGCGCGCGACCCGGACGTGGCGGAAACGAAAAAGCCCCGCCGGGGCGGGGCTTCGGGAGGCGGGAAAGAGGCCGCCGGTGGCGCTTACTTGGCGACGACCTTGACCATCTCGAGCACCTTGTTCGAGTAGCCCCACTCGTTGTCGTACCAGGACACCAGCTTGACGAAGGTGCCGTCCAGCGCGATGCCGGCGTCGGCGTCGAAGATGGAGGTGCGCGGGTCGCCGCGGAAGTCGGTGGCGACGACCTTGTCCTCGGTGTAGCCCAGCACGCCCTTCAGGGCGCCTTCGCTCTGGGCCTTCATTTCGGCGCAGATCTCGGCGTAGGTGGCGTTGTTGTTGAGCTCGACGGTCAGGTCGACGACGGAGACGTCGGAGGTCGGCACGCGGAAGGACATGCCCGTCAGCTTCTTGTTCAGCTCGGGGATCACGACGCCCACGGCCTTGGCGGCGCCGGTGGAGGACGGGATGATGTTCTCGAGGATGCCGCGGCCGCCGCGCCAGTCCTTGTTGGACGGGCCGTCGACGGTCTTCTGCGTGGCGGTGGTGGCGTGCACCGTGGTCATCAGGCCGCGCTTGATGCCCCACTTGTCGTTCAGCACCTTGGCCAGCGGGGCCAGGCAGTTGGTGGTGCAGCTGGCATTGGAGATGATGGCCTGGCCGGCGTAGGTCTTGTCGTTGACGCCGTAGACGAACATCGGGGTGTCGTCCTTGGACGGGGCCGACATGATGACCTTCTTGGCGCCGGCGGTCAGATGCTTCTCGCCGGTTTCCTTGGTCAGGAACAGGCCGGTGGCTTCGACGACGATGTCGGCGCCGACCTCGTTCCACTTCAGCTCGGCGGGATCCTTGACCTGGGTCAGGCGGATGCGCTGGCCGTTGACGATCAGCGTGTTGCCGTCGACCGCCACGTCGCCGTCGAAGCGGCCGTGGACGCTGTCGTACTTCAGCATGTAGGCCAGGTAATCGGGCTCGAGCAGGTCGTTGATGGCGACGATCTGGATGTCCTTGAAGTTCGCCACGGCGGCGCGGAACACCATGCGGCCGATGCGACCGAACCCGTTGATACCGATCTTGATGGTCATGAGGAATGTCTCCTGCGAGTGAAATGAATCGATGACGTCATGGGCGCGTCGCCCAGCCAGTGGACGTCGTGCCGCGGAGGTGTTCGGTCCGGCGCGTCGAGCGGGGCTGCGAGGCAGCGGGCCGGGGCGCCGGGAACCCTCGATTTGAACAGATCGGCGACGACCGACGTTTCGAGCGGGTTACCGGGTTACGAGGAATTTCAAAGCGTGGGTACATCGCCGGTGCGGGACGCTTCGTTCGAAGCTGCACGCCCAGCAAAAAGGGGTGCCGAAGCACCCCTTTGCTGTCGATCGCCGAAGCGGTCGTGGCTTACTTCAGGCGCGCCTTGCCCAGCACCACCTTGACGGTGTCGGCGACGTTCTCCGGCGTGAAGCCGAAGTGCTTGAACAGCACGTTGGCCGGAGCCGATTCGCCATAGGTGTCCAGGCCGACGACGGCGGACACGCCGTACTTCCACCACAGGTCGGTCACGCCGGCCTCGATGGCGACGCGCGGCAGGCCGTCCGGCAGCACGCCCTTCTTGTACTTGGCGTCCTGGCGGTCGAACAGGCTCGTGCAAGGCATCGAGACCACGCGCACCGGGATGCCGGCCACGGCCAGCTGCTGCTGCGCCGCGATGGCCAGCTGCACTTCCGAGCCGGTGGCGATCAGCACCGCCTGTGCCTTCTTCTTCAGGCCGACGTCGGCCGGCTCGCTCAGCACGTAGCCGCCGGTGGTGATGGCGTCGACGGCCTCGCCCGACTTCTTCAGGTAGGGCAGGTTCTGGCGGCTCAGCGCCAGCACGCTGGGGCGCTGGCTGTTGGCCAGGGCCAGCGTCCAGGCCACCGCGGTTTCAGCGGTGTCGGCGGGACGCCAGACGTCCAGGCCGGGGATCAGTCTCAGGCTGGAGACGTGCTCGACGGACTGGTGGGTCGGACCGTCTTCGCCCAGGCCGATGGAGTCGTGCGTGAACACGTGGATCACGCGCTGCTTCATCAGCGCGGCCATGCGGATCGCGTTGCGGCTGTAGTCGCTGAAGGTCAGGAAGGTGCCGCCGTAGGGGATGAAACCGCCGTGCAGCGCGACGCCGTTCATGATGGCGGCCATGCCGAACTCGCGCACGCCGTAGTTGATGTGGCGGCCGCCGTTGGAGCTGCCGTCCTCTTCCAGGCGGAAGGCGGGCGTGCTCTTGGTGTTGGTCAGGTTGGAGCCGGTCAGGTCGGCCGAGCCGCCCAGCAGTTCGGGCATCGCGGCGGTGAAGGCTTCCAGCGCGATCTGGCTGGCCTTGCGGGAGGCGACGGTCTCCGCCTTCTCATGCGCGCCGATGACGGCCTGCGCGGCGACGTCGGCGAAGTTGGGCGGCAGCACGCCGGCGATGCGGCGGGAGAACTCCGCGGCCAGTTCCGGGAACTGCGTCGCGTAGGCGTCGAACTTCTCGTCCCAGGCCTTTTCGAAACCGGTGCCGGCGTCCTTGGCGTCCCAGTCGGCGTAGACCTCGGCGGGCAGCACGAAGGGCTCATGCGACCAGCCCAGCGCTTCGCGGGTCAGCTTGATTTCCTCGGCGCCGAGCGGCTCGCCGTGGGCCTTCGACGTGTTGGCGCGGTTCGGGCTGCCCTTGCCGATGTGGGTCTTCGCGATGATCAGCGAGGGCTTGTCCTTGCTGGTCTTGGCCAGCGCGATGGCGGCGTCGACGGCGTCGACGTCATGGCCGTCGACCGGGCCGACGACGTTCCAGCCGTAGGCTTCGAAGCGCTTGGCGGTGTCGTCGCCGAACCAGGGACCGACCTGGCCGTCGATGGAGATGCCGTTGTCGTCGTAGATCGCGATCAGCTTGTTCAGCTTCCACGAGCCGGCCAGCGAGCAGGCTTCATGGCTGATGCCTTCCATCAGGCAGCCGTCGCCGAGGAAGGCGTAGGTGTGATGGTCGACGATGGTGTGGCCGTCGCGGTTGAATTCCTTGGCGAGCTGCTTCTCAGCCAGCGCGAAGCCGACGGCGTTGGTGATGCCCTGGCCGAGCGGGCCGGTGGTGGTCTCGACGCCGGGGGTGATGCCGACTTCCGGATGGCCCGGCGTCTTGGAGTGCATCTGGCGGAAGGCCTTGAGCTCGGAGACGGGCAGGTCATAGCCGGTCAGGTGCAGCAGGGCGTAGATCAGCATCGAGCCGTGGCCGTTGGACAGCACGAAGCGGTCGCGGTCGGCCCACTGCGGGTTGGCCGGGTTGTGGCGCAGGTGGCGCTTCCACAGCGCGACGGCGATCTCGGCCATGCCCATCGGGGCGCCCGGGTGGCCGGAGTTGGCCTGCTGGACGGCGTCCATCGCCAGGGCACGGATGGCGTTGGCCATCTGGGTGGTGTTCGGGGTGACGACGGCAGCGCTGGTCTCGGCCATGGTGTTGGTCTCGGGCAGGAGTTGGGGCAAACCCGGCATTCTAGTGACCCGCCGCAAACTCGCTTTGGGCGCCCCGCTTCGTTGCGAATCCTCGCCATAGCTGGGCTATGGCTCCGGTTCACGCCTAGCGGTGCATCCCAAAGCGAGTCCGCGGCGGGTCACTAGATCGAGCGGTGAGGTAGAACACTACACTCGCGCTCGATATTTCCTGGATTGACGATGCGAGCCATGATCCTCGCGGCCGGGCGCGGCGAGCGCATGCGGCCGCTGACCGACCACACGCCCAAGCCCTTGCTGAAGGTGCGCGGCAAGCCGCTGATCGAGTGGCACATCGAGGCGTTCGCGCGGGCCGGGATCCGGGACATCGTGATCAACACGGCGTGGCTGCACGAGCAGTTCGAAGCGACGCTGGGCGACGGCGCGCGATTCGGCGTGACGCTCCACTACAGCCACGAAGGCGAGCGCTACGGCCGCGCGCTGGAGACGGGCGGCGGCATCGCGACGGCGCTGGACCTGCTGTGCACGGACGGCGACGACGCGTTCTGGGCGGTGTCCGCGGACATCTTCATTCCCGACTTCGAGTTCGACCCGGCGAAGGCCGCGGCCTTCGCGGCGAGCCCGCTGCTGGCGCACCTGTGGTTCGTGCCGAAACAGCCGCGGCACCCGACGGGGGACTTCGGCATCGACGCGGAAGGCTTCGCGACGATCGATGGCGATCTCGAGGTCTACAGCAACATCGGTCTGTACAAGCGCGCGTTCTTCGACGGCGTGCAGCCGGGGCAGCACCAGCGCATCCGCGCGAGCCTCGACCGCGCGATCCACGCGCGGGCGGTGACGGCCGAGCTCTACACGGGGCCGTGGGCGAATGTGGGGTCGCCGGAGCAGTTGGAAGAGCTCAACGGCAAGGACTGACAACGAGCAGCCTGTTTTGAGATCGCAATTTGCGATCTCAAACGATGAGACCCGGAAACGAGAAACCCGCCTTTTGCACGTCTGCTTGTGCAGAACCCTGGCCGAAACCAGGACGTGGGGCGGGTGTGTTGGGATGAGGTCTACGCGGCAACTTCGGGATGAAGCAAGGGCCGTGTGGCGTCGTTGAAGACGACCTGACAAGACCTGGCCCTTCGGTGGGAAGCGGATCCCCCACACGACCCCACGATGGCGGAATCGCCGGAGCGCTTTGATCTTTATCAGAGAGTGATTCGTCGACCGGTTGCACGATGCACGCAGGTGCTTCAAACACCTTGAGAAGCGCGCCACCTCAGACGTGGTGCGACCCCAATCATTCGATTGCGGGCGAGATGGGTCATTCCGCGAGGATGGCCGCACTTCGTTCTCAGGTGTTTGAACATCTCGCCCACCCCTTCGATTCGATCGACCGCATGTCGCGGCTCGGCGGTCGAAGCCGGTGGTTTCCAAAGTTCTTCGGAGTCTTACGAACATGGGAACCCTGCATCAAACGCGTATCAACGAAGCGCGCGGTCCGATCCGCGATCGCCGTCCGCTGGCGGGCTGCGACGTCGGCTCGCTCATCAGCCTTCAAAACGAATGGGGCATGAGCGACGCGCAGCTCTTCGGCCTGCGCCTCGGCGCCGACGCTTTGTGCCTGCGCACGGACGTGTCCGTCGCCTCGGCAATCGCCAACCTGCGTCACACGCTGGTGTCCGCAGCGGCGACGCTGTCGATGGTCGAGGACAACTGCGTCGAGGGCGATCCGTCTCGCCACGTGGTCGAGAGCGTGCGTCAGTCGCTGCGTGAAGGCCTCGGCATGCTGGGCATCGTCAGCCGCGCGGTCGACGAGGTCCCCGTTTGAGATCGCAGATTGCGATCTCAGAGGATGAGGCATCGTTGTTGAATTGGGGAGGAATCGAAGGGCGCAGTGCAGACTGCGCCCTTCGTCGCTTCGTGAGCGGAAGTCGACGGAGAAAAAGGGCGATCCAGTGACGCGGATCCACCCAGGCTACGCAACAGATTGGTGCACCTGCTGTGGACAAGACCTGACCCTCTTCCTACCTAGGAAGGAGGCGCCAGAAGTCTTTGATTTAAATCAGAGAGCGTTTCGTTCGACGCGCAGAGCATGCGTACTCGTAACTCCGATTGCGGCTCGACAAATCAGAGCGGCGCTCGGCGATCTCGTTCCGCCTCGTTGAATCGATCTGGAGAAGTAGCCTGTGTCCATCTTTCATCGCACTGCGCTGGCCCAAGAGCTGGCAACCCACATCCTGGATGACGACCTTGCGCCTGCACGGTCGGGCCTCTTTCTCGGCGCCCGTCGTCGCACCGGCAAGTCGACGTTCCTGCAGCAGGACCTCTGCCCGGAACTGAAGCGCCGCGGCGCCATCGTCATCTATATCGACCTCTGGGAGGATCTGGATCAGGACCCAGGCGATGTCATCATCGAGGCCATCCGCGCAGAGCTGGCGCAGCATGAAGGTGTTGTCATGCGCCTTGCCCGTTCGGCCGGCTTGGAGCGGGTGAACATGGCCGGCGTCGCATTCACGATGGACCGGGTCGGCCTGGGCAAGCAGGTCTCTCTCGCGAAGGCGTTGGCCGCGCTTTCCGATGAGTGCCAGCGAATGATCGTGCTCATCGTCGACGAAGCGCAACATGCGACCACGACCGAGAAGGGGAGCACGGCGCTCTATGCCATGAAGGCCGCGCGCGACAAGCTGAACATGGGGCCGCATCACGGACTGCGCATCGTGGCGACGGGCTCGAATCGCGACAAACTGGCTGTGATGGTGGAGTGGAAGGACCAAGCGTTCTTCTGCGCACCGATGAAGGAATTCCCTCCGCTGGGTGCCGATTTCCTGGACTGGATCTGCAAACGCGCACCGGCTTCGGCGGCGTTGACCGTGGACGCACTGGCGAGGCTCTTCGAGCGTTCCGGCTATCGTCCTGAGTGGATGCAGGAAGGGCTGAGCGCACTTGCTGCGCGAGACGATTGGACCCCTGCGACTGCAGCCGCCGCCTTTGAGGAGGCCGTCGAGGCGCGCGCCGAGATGCGGATTCAGAGCCTGCTCGGTCTGGTGGGACTGCTCAGCCCGCTCCAATCAGCCGTGCTGCGCGTGCTCGCAGCGCAGGGGCGGCGTTTCGTGCCCTTCTGGGATCGCACCCTGGAAACCTACCGGCTCGTGATCGAGGTGGACGACGGCAACAAGGTCAGCGAGTCCATCAGCGTCGAGAACGTTCGACTGGCCCTGGATGCACTGAAGGACAAGGGGTTCCTCTGGCGTTCTCCCCACGGCATCTACGCCCTGGAGGAGTTCGGCATTCGTGAGGCGCTGGAGGAGGGGCGCCTGCTGACGGAGTCGACGCAGCGTGTCACGCTGATGGGGCGCCAAGCTGCCTGAAGCGGAACGCGGGCTGGATGCCACGCATTCAGCCCGCGAGCAGCACCCCTGCGGCGACCTTCTACGCGAAAGTCGCAGCAGTCAAACCGCTTACCGTGCCGTCCCCACCGGCCTTCCGGCCCACCGCTCGCACTGCTGCCGCACCAGCTCGTTCAACAGCTGTTCCTTCTCCACGACCCCGCGCGCCCACGTCGCGTCGTTGCCCTGCCAGCGCATCTCCTCGCGGACATACCGCAGCGCCGGCTCCGCCTTCAACGCGACCGCGTGCGGCTCCAGCGCGTGCAGCGTGACGTTCAGGTCCTCACGCAGGCTGCGGTGCTCGCCGCTCTTCGGATCGACGAAGGTCCCGTCCAGTCCGAACCGGCACGCCTGGAACCGGTTGAACGTGTAGGGCAGGTAGTCGTCCTCGTGCAGCTCGAACGGCTTGTCGTGCGAGATCCACCGCGCCAGGCACTGGATCAGCGCCGCCAGCGCCGACGCCTTCTCGATCGTCAGTGGCGTGTCGAGCACCCGCACCTCGATCGTGCCGTACTCGGGCTTGGGTCGGATGTCCCAGTAGAAGTCCTTCATGCTCTTCACGACGCCCGTGTGGGTCATCTTCTCGAAGAACACGAGGAAGTCGTCCCAGGTCAGCACGAAGGGCGCGCGCCCCGACAACGGGAATGCGAACACCGAGTTCAGCCGCGCCGAATGGAAGCCGGTGTCATTCCCCTGCACGTACGGCGACGACGCCGACAGCGCGATCAGATGCGGGATGAAGCGCGACAGCCCGTGCAGCAGCCGCAGCGCCTGGTCCGGGCCCTCGCAGCCGATGTGCACGTGCTGCCCGAACACCGTGAACTGCTTGCTCAGGTAGCCGTACAGCGAAGAGATCTCCTGGAAGCGCGGCTTGTCGAAGATCCGTTGCTTGCTCCAGTGCTGGTACGGATGTGTGCCGCCGCCGGACAGGCCGAGGTTGAGCCGGTCGGCGCTGCGCACCAGCGCGTCGCGCGTGACCGTCAACTGCTCCAGCACCTGCTCGTAGTTCGTGCACACGTTGGTGCAGAGCTCGATCATGCTGTCCGTGATCTCGGGCGTGACGTCGCCCGGCACGGTCTCGCCCTTCATCACCCGCAGCAGGTCCTTCGAACCCGGCATCAGGTCGTAGTCGTGGCGGTTGACGATCTGGAGCTCCAGCTCCACGCCCATCGTCAGGGGCTTCGAAATGGCAAACGGTTCGAGGCTCATCGCTTCGCAGCCTCCTTGACTACAGGCGTTTCAGGGTGATGCTCGCCGGCGAGGCGCAGGCCCCATTGCACGGCGATCGGGCCGACCAGCTCCATCAGGGCGATCGTCGACAGGATGACGGGTGCGAGCAGGGTCGCAATCTGCGGATGGTGCAACTGCACCTCGCTGAACAGCACGAGCATCGTGCCCGACACCGGACTCAGGCACACCGCCAGCGCGATGCCCTGGCGGGCGTCGATGCCGCTGAGGCGCGCCATGCTGGTCAGGGCCAGCGCCTTGGCCACCAGGCGCAGCAGCAGCAGCGCCAGCGCCAGCACCGCGCCCATCGCCAGCGCCTGCAGCGTCCAAGCGGAACCCACCGCGACGAACAGCATCAGCACCAGCACCCCGCCCGCCGTGCCGAAGTGGCGCGGCCAGACCCACGGCCGTTCGGTCGTGTTGCGCAGGATCATGCCGGCCAGCAGCGGCACCAGCAGCGTCGACAGGTTCAGCACCCGCGCCACGCTCAGCGCCACCAGCACCAGGCCCAGCAGCATCAGCACCGAGTTCTCGTTGCGCAGGTCCAGCCGGCGCATCAGGTTGGCGGTGAGCCGCGCCAGCAGCGCGGCGACGATGATCGAACCGACGAACGCATACAGCGGCTGCGCGACGGCTTCCAGCCAGTCGCCCTTCTGGTCCAGCGCGAGCCAGCCCAGCAGCAGCTTGTGCGCCAGCACGCCGTAGATCGTGTTCAGCGAGGTCAACGCGAGCATGCGCTCGCTCACCTGACCGGCGGCGCGCAGCTCGGCGCCGACTCTGCCGACCACCGCGGCGCTGGACGCCATCGTCAGGACCGCGCAGCTGAACGAGACCAGCGGACTCACGCCCAGCAGCGTCAGCCCGAAGCCGACGACGACGAAGGACGCGAGCGCCTCCGCCGCGCTGGCGCCCAGCAGCGCCTTGTTGTTGCGCAGCCAGCGCAGGTTCACGCGCGAGCCCATCTCGAACAGCAGCAGCGCCAGCGCCAGATCGACGACGAGCCGCAGCCGCGCGTCCAGCGCGCCGTTGGCGAAGATGCCGTGGCCGAGCGCCGCCAGCACCATGCCGACGACGCTGTAGCCGACGACGCGGGGCAGGCCCAGGCGGCGGTTCACGAATTCGCCGAGCACGCCGGCGGCCACCATGGTCAGCGAGGCCCAGAACAGCCAGTCGGGCCGAGGCGGCCAGCTGCTGAACTGCAGGAAGTTCGCAAAGTCGTTCATCAAAACGAAGGTTCTCCTCGATTCGTGGACGGCGGCCAGCTCCGGATGTCCGGAGGGCCGGGGGACAGCCCCCGATCATCGGGCCAATCCGGTCGCCATGGCGGCGATCCAGGACAGGCGCTGGCAGCCTTTACTTGTCGGCTTTACCGATTGCCGGTCATCGGCCATCGGGTGGGAGCGTCAATTGCCGTCTCCGCGCCGGTCTCGTCGCACGTGGGGCAATCGGCGGACCGGGAGGTGATCCGGATGAGCCGTGCCGCAGGGGTCAGGACTTGCCGGCGTCGATCCTCCGCGAGGATGCGGATCGGGGATCGGGAATCAAAGGGCCGGCGGCGAAGAGCGCACGACCGTCAGGTCGCCGCTCGTCAGCCAGTCTGCCATCGATTCGCGCGAGTGCTGGCGCAATGCGCCCTCGAGGTCGGGGACATCGTCCCGCGGCGGGATGCCGATGACGCCTTCCCACCCGTTGCGGCCGCCGCGCTTGACCGCGTACAGGGCCTCGTCGGCGAGCGCGATCGTCGCGGCCCAGTCCAGCGCGCGCGGGAACGCCGGCGCGAGCGGGAAGGCCGCGAAACCCACCGAGCAGGTCACGTCCACGGTCCGGCCTTCGCCGAGATCGAACGGCGCGCCGCTGACCTGCAGGCGCGCTCTTTCGGCGAGTTCGGCCGCATGCGCCCGGGACGTGTCCCGCGCGACGATGAGAAACTCCTCGCCGCCCCAGCGAACCAGATAGTCCGCCTCGCGGAACACCACGGTGAGCCGCTCGCGCATCTGCTGCAGCACCGCGTCGCCGGCCGCGTGGCCGAGGCGGTCGTTCAGCGTCTTGAAGTGGTCGAGGTCGAGCAGGAAGAAGATCAGGTCGCCGTCGTCCGGCGGCGCCACGCGGTCGCTGTGCGCCTGCTCATGACGGCGCACCGCGAGCGCCACGTCCGCGTCGATGTGCTGCGTCAGGAAGCGGCGGTTGCGCAGCCCGGTCAGCGGATCGGACAGGCTGGATTCCTCCAGCGCCACCGTCTTCGCCTGCAGGTCGAGCGAGAGCCGTTCAAGCTCCGCCGTCCGAGCCCTCACCTTGATCTCCAGCGCCATCTGCGAACGCCGCAGGTACGAGGTGCGCAGCGCCACCAGCAGGTAGACCAGCGCGATCAGGGTCGCGCCGCCGAGCGTGCGCGCCCACCACGTCTGCCACCAGTCCGGCAGCACGCGCACGGGGATGTCGAGCTCCAGCGGGCTCCACACGCCGTTGCGGTTGGTGCCCCGCACACGCAGCCGGTACTTGCCCGGGTCGAGGTTCGTATAGACCGCGACGCGCAGGTCGGCGCCGGTGCTGATCCACTCCGGGTCGAAGCCCTCCAGCTGGTAGGCATAGCGGTTGCGTTCGGGCTCGCTGAAGTCGAGCGCGGCGAACTCGACGCTGAAGCTGCGGTTGTCGGCGCCGATGGTCAGGCCGTTCTCGGGCAGCTTGCCGGCGGCCAGGCGCTGGCCGTCCACGCGCAGCTCGGTCGTGACCAGCGCGGGCTGATAGGCCCAGGCCTCGAAGCGTTCGGGCGTCACCACCAGCACGCCCTTGCTGCCGCCGAACAGCAGACGTCCGTCGCGCGTCTTCATGTAGGCGCGGAACCAGCCGGTGCCGATGTCGACGCCGTCGGCGTTGGTCAGCTCGTAGTAGTTGTCCTTGGCCGGGTCGTAGACGAAGTTGTGCGACCAGATGCGGCCCTCGCCGTCCTCGAGCAGGTTGGCGCCGAAGGCGCGGCCGAGCACGCCGTGCTTCTCGCTGATGCGGTCGAACTCGGCATCGCGGCCGTCCCAGCGCGTGAGCAGGTGCAGCCCCGCCGCGGTGTCCACCCACAGGCGCTGCTTCGAATCGACCAGCAGGCCGACGATGGAGTGATGGCTCAGGTCGCGGCCCGGCCGGGCGCGCGCGACGACCAGTTCCGTGCCGCCCGGGGCGATCCGGTACAGGCCCTTCTCGGTGCCGACCCACAGGCCGCCGTCCTCGGTCTCGGACAATGCGTTCACGTCGCCGGTCAGCGGCTGGCCGCCTTCCTGCCGGAGCCGGATCGGTGTCGTCAGTCCGGCCTGAGCGCCGTGTGCGCCTTGAGCGCTTTGAGCGCTTTGAGCGCCCTGCGCCGGCGAACCCGGTGGCAAGCGGAAGAGCCCGTCCTGCGTGCCGATCCACAGCGTGCCGTCGCGGCCGGCGAGCAGCCGTCGCGCGCGGCCCGTGCCGGCCTGGATGACGCGCAGCAGCTGCCGTTCACGCGTGTACTGGTGCAGGCCGCCGTCGCTGCCGAGCCAGATCGTCCCGTCCTTCATCTGGACGAGGCTGGAGATGCGTCCGCCCGACAAGCCGCCGCGCTGACCCGGCGCGGGGCGCAGCGTCGCGATCGAGCGCAGTTGCTCGTCGAGCACGGTCACGCCGCTCTCGTTGCTGCCGAGCCAGATCTCGCCGCTGTCGAGCTGCACCATCGCGCGCGTGCTCGGGTCGATCAGCTGCGCCTGCCTGCCGGGATCGCGGCCGCGCACCCAGGTGCTGGTGTTCGACGGGTTGTGACGCTGGAGGCCACCCCCGTATCCGCCGGTCCAGATCCAGCCGGCGCGGTCGCGCATCAGCGCGCGGACCTCGTTGCCGCCGAGGCTGCCGCGGTTGAGCGGATCGTGCTTCATGGTCCGCAGCAGCTCGCCGCTGGCGACGGCGCGCAGCTCCAGCCCGCCGTTGCGGCCCAGCCAGAGGTGGCGATCGTCCAGCGCGACGAAGGTGTTGACCGAGCCGTTCACCGCTTCCTCGGCGCGCTCGAGCAGCGTGCCCTCGCCGGTCTTCGGATCGACGAGGGCGAGGTCGCCCTGCTGCGTGCCGGCCCAGACCCGGCCGTCGGGCGCGAGGAACAGGCTCAGCACGATCTTGTTGGCGAGACCCGGCTTGCCCGGCGTGGAGAACACCGGCTCGAAGCGGTCTGAGCCGGCGCGCTTGCGCGCCAGGCCCTTCCAGGTGCCGACCCACAACGAGCCCTCGCCGTCGACGACCAGCGACTGGACGCGGTCGTCGGGCAGGCCGCCCAGCGCGCGGTCGGCCTGGCGGAAATGCTGGAAGCGGCCCTCGACCGGGTCGTAGCGGTCGAGCCCGTGACCGATCGTCCCGATCCAGAGCTGGCCGTCGCGATCCTCGGCCAGCGCGCGGATCGTGCCGGCGGAGACCGCGCTGCGCGGCAGCTGGGGATTGGCGTCGGAGCGGAACAGCGACAGCTTCTCGCTCTGCGGATCGTAGGCGGCCAGGCCGTCGGCCTCGGTGCCGATCCACAGGCGGCCGTCGCGCGCGACCAGCAAGGCGCGGATGAAACCCAGGCTGCGCGCCGAGCGCACGCCGTTCTCGATCGGAGCGCCGGGCTGGCGGAAGTTGTAGCCGTCGAAGCGCACCAGGCCCGCGCCGGTGCCGATCCACAGGAAGCCGGTGCGGTCCTGTGCGATCGCCGAGATGATGTTCAGCGGCACCGGGGCGTCGATGCCGACGGTCTCGAAACGCGGCTCAGCGAGCAGCGACACCTCGGGCGGCGCGGGACGGTCCGCGCGCGCCTCGTCCGGGAATGCGGCGGCACCGCCCGGCGTGAGCGCCATGGCCGAAGCCAGGACCAGCACGACGGCGGCGCACAGACTCGACAGCAGGGGAAGGGCACGTCGTCGCAACATCGCGCGGGATGCTAGCTGGCCGCCCTGCAGGATTGCGGCACCGGCGCGACAACCCCGCCCCGTCAATGAGGGGCTTGGCGGGCGGTCTGCGGACAAACCCCGAGGCCGGGGCGAAGGATGGTGCAGGCGGCGACAGCCTGCGTGAGGCCAGGCGCGGGCACTCCACGACGCGGGGGGCATCGCCTCCGCGAACCCCCCGCATCATTCCGGCCCCACGGGCACTCGCTGCCCGCGGGGCAGAGGCCTGCTCTGCGACTACTTGGCGAGGGGCAGGGTGATCGCGTCGATGCGTGCCAGGATCTCGGGCGTCAGCTTCGGCGTGACGGCCAGCGCGCCCAGGTTGTCCTGCAGCTGCGAGAGCTTGCTCGCGCCGAGGATCACTGTCGACACGCGCGGGTTGCGATTGATCCAGGCGATGGCCAGTTGCGCCAGCGTGCAGCCCAGTTCGTCGGCGATCTTGCCCAGCTCGGCCACCGCCGCATTGCGCTGCGGTTCCTGCAACTGCTCGCGCAGCCAGGACATGCTCTCCAGCGCGCCGCGGCTGCCCTCGGGGATGCCGTTGCGGTACTTGCCGGTCAGCAGGCCGGAGGCCAGCGGGCTCCACGTCGTCAGGCCCAGGCCGATGTCCTCGTAGAGGCGGGCGTACTCCTTCTCCACGCGCTGGCGGTGGAACAGGTGGTACTGCGGCTGCTCCATCACCGGCTTGTGCAGGTGATGGCGCTCGGCGATCTCCCAGGCGGCGCGGATCTCGTCGGCGCTCCACTCGCTGGTGCCCCAGTACAGCGCCTTGCCTTGCGTGATCATGTCGCTCATCGCGCGCACGGTCTCCTCGATCGGCGTGTGCGGGTCGGGACGGTGGCAGTAGACGAGGTCGATCTCGTCCAGCCCGAAGCGCTTGAGCGAGCCGTCGATGGCCTGCATCAGGTACTTGCGGTTCAGCGTGTCCTTGTAGTTGATCGTGGTGCCCGACTTGTCGATGCCCCAGTAGAACTTCGTCGAGACGACGTAGGTGTGGCGGCCCCAGCCCAGCTGCTTGAAGACCTGGCCCATGATCTCCTCGCTCTTGCCGAGCGCGTAGGCCTCGGCGTTGTCGAAGAAGTTGATGCCGGCGTCGCGGGCCGCGGCCATCAGCTCGACGGCCGAGCCGGTATCGACCTGGTTGTGATACGTCACCCAGGAGCCCAGGGACAGTTCGGATACCTGCAGGCCGCTGCGGCCGAGTCGACGGTATTGCATGCGTCTTTTCTCCTCTTAGAGGCGCGCAAGGTTAGCGGAGCCCGGCGCGGCTGTCAGACGGCATGTCGAATGCCCCGTTCCCGTGGGGACGTCCCTGTCATCGCCCCGCTGTCGCGCTGCCGTCACCCTGCCGTCACCCTGCCGTCGGGTTGTCGTCGTCGTGTCACCGTGAACACGAACACTGCGCCGCGCACATGCGACTGCACGTGCTTCATCCTCATCACGCCAGCCTCCGCTCGCCCGACCATGACCAAGAAGCCCCTGCTGAACCTGCTCAAGAACGACGAGCCTGCCTCGTCCTCCGAGACCATCGATCACACCCGGCGCCATCTGGTGCGTGGCGCGCTGGCGGCCGGCGCATTGGCCGGCCTGCCGCTGGCCGGCTGCGGCGGCGACGGCGGCGATGCGCCGCAGGTCGCGGTGGTCTTCAGCCACGGCGTGGCCAGCGGCGATCCGCTGAGCGACCGCGTGATCCTCTGGACCCGCGTGCTGGCGCAGGACAGCGCCGACGTGCGCGACGTCCCCGTGAGCTGGGAAGTCGCGAGCGATGCCGCCTTCGCGTCCATCGTGGCCAAGGGCGACGCGACCGCGCGCGCCTCGAGCGACTTCTGCGTGAAGGTCGACGCCACCGGGCTGCAGGCCGGCGTGCGTTACTGGTATCGCTTCAAGGCCTACGCGGCGACCTCGACCGTCGGTCGCGCGAAGACCTTGCCGACCGCCAACGTGGCGCAGGTGCGGCTGGCGGTGTTCTCGTGCTCGAACTATCCGACCGGCTACTTCAACGTCTACGCTGAGGCGGCCAAGCGCGCCGAGACCGACAGCTACGACGTCGCGGTCCACCTGGGCGACTACATCTACGAGTACGGCCCCGGCCAGTACGCGAGCGGGAGCGCGCAGGCCCTGGGCCGCGTGGTCGAGCCGCAGAAGGAGATCGTCGCGCTGGCCGACTACCGACGCCGCTACGCGCAGTACCGCGCCGACGCCGATCTGCAGAAGCTGCATGCCGCGCTGCCGATGATCGCCGTCTGGGACGACCACGAGGTCGCGAACGATGCCTGGAAGAACGGCGCCGAGAACCACCAGCCGGCCACCGAGGGCGACTTCGCCGCGCGCCGCGCCGCCGCCGTGCAGGCCTGGCACGAATGGCTGCCGGTGCGCGACGGCAGCGATCCGCTGACCACGTACCGCAGCTTCAACTTCGGCGCGCTGATGTCGCTGCACATGCTGGACACGCGGGTGCTCGCGCGCGACAAACAGCTCGACTACGCCGACTACATCACCGCGTCCGGCCTGGACAGCGCAAAGTTCCAGACCGACATGGCCCGCACCGACCGCACGCTGATGGGCGCGACGCAGAGCCAGTGGCTGCAGGCGCAGATGCAGGCCTCGACGGCGACCTGGCAGGTGCTCGGACAGCAGGTGCTGATGGGGCGGATGAACATCCCCGCGCCGATCCTGTTCGAGGCCAACGCGCCGGGCACCGGCGTGTCGGTGTCGCAGTACGCGGCGATCGTCGCCAAGGCGCAGAGCAATCCGGCCGGCCTGACGCCGCAGGAGCAGGCGGTGCTCGCCGCGCCCAGCATTCCCTACAACCTCGACGCGTGGGACGGCTATCCGGTGGCGCGCGAAACCTTGCTCGGCACCGTGCGCCAACTGGACAAGAACCTGGTCGTGTTGGCCGGCGACACGCACAACGCCTGGGCGAACGATCTGCTCGACGGCGCGAACCGCCAGATCGGCGTCGAGTTCGCGACCTCGTCGGTCACCTCGCCGGGCTTCGAGGAATACCTGCCCAAGGAGAACCCGCAGCAGCTCGCCGGCGCGCTCACGCAGCTGATCGGCCCCCTGGTCTACGCGGACACTTCGCGCCGCGGCTACATGACGGTGACCGCGACGGCGACCGAGTGCCGCTGCGACTGGATCTTCGTCAGCACGATCCTGAGCCGCGACTACACCGCGACGGTGGCCCAATCGCTGCGCACGCTGCCCGGCGCGACTGGGCGCAAGCTGGTCGCCGTCTGACGCCTACTCCCCCTCCCGCTTGCGGGAGAGTGGGCGCAAGCTGGTCGCCGTCTGACGCCTACTCCCCCTCCCTCTCCCGCTTGCGGGAGAGGGCGGGGGCGAGGGCCAGCGGCGGTGGCAGTGCAGAACCCTTCCCGCTTGAGCGTGAGGGTCGCACGCGTCTCTCGGTCCCAAGGGAGCCGGCGCTATAGTCGTCAGCAGCTGGTTGCCTGACGCAGCCGGCATCAGTTTCCCGGGTCGACGTCATGTCCCAGCCTCCAGTCTCCGATGCCACTTCCGCCGCGGCCGCCGATGCCTTCGATGCCTCCTTCGACGGCAACGCGCCGCCGCTGCGCCTGGCGGTGATCGGCGCGGGCCCGGCGGGCCTGGCGCTGGCGCTGCTCGCCGCGCGTTACCTGCCGCAGGCGCAGGTCAGCCTCTTCGACGCCCGGCCGCTGGAGCGCGACGTCTCCGGCGATCCGCGCACCATCGCGCTGTCGCTGGGCAGCGTGCAGCTGCTGCAGCGCCTGCGCGTGTGGCCCGCGGCGCAGGCACAGGCGATCCGCGAGGTCCACGTGAGCCAGGCGCCGCCGACGCTCTCCAGTCCCTGGTTCGGACCGTCGGGCGAGCCGGAGGTGCACATCTCCGCCGCCGAGCAGTCGGTGTCGCAGCTCGGCGCGGTGCTGGCCTACGGGCAACTGGTGGCACCGCTGCAGGCCGCCTGGCAGCAGGCCAGCGCGCTGGAGCCCAAGCGCCTGATCAGCCGTTTCGGCCAGGCGGTGGACGGCATCAAGCAGGACCGTCCCGATGAGGTCGAGATCGACGCCGGCATCGCCGAGCGCTTCGACCTGGCGGTGGTCGCCGAGGGCGGCGTGTTCTCCGAACAGGCCCGCAAGGCGCTGGCGCACGACTATCGGCAGAACGCCTGGGTGGGCACGGTGACGATGTCGCCGGACAGTCCGGCGGGCGTCGCCTACGAGCGATTCACGCGGCGAGGCCCGCTGGCGCTGCTGCCGCTGCCGGACCGCGAGGGCCAACGTCGCGCCGCGCTGATCTGGTGCCAGCCGCAGGACGAGGACGAGGTCGCCGGCCTGACCGACGCGCAGCGGCTGACGGTGATCCAGCAGCAGCTGCCGGACCGCGTGGGACGTCTGCAGGGCATCGGTCCGCTGAAGTGTTTCCCGCTGGGCCTGAACGCCGAGCGCACCTTGGTCGAGGGCCGCCGCATCCGCATCGGCAACGCGGCGCAGACGCTGCACCCGGTGGCGGGCCAGGGCCTGAACCTGGGCCTGCGCGACGCCTTCGCGCTGGTCGAGGCGCTGCGGCGCGATCCGCGCATCGACATGGCGCTGCGGCGCGTCGAATGGCAGCGCGCGCCGGACCGCTGGGCGACGATCCTCACGACCGATTTCCTGGCCCGGACCTTTGCCTGGCGCTGGCCGGGGCTGCCGGCGGCGCGCGGCCTGGGCCTCGCCGCGCTGCAGGCCCTGCCGCCGCTCAAGCGCGCGCTGGCCGGGCAGATGATGTTCGGCCGCCGCTGAGCCTGCGCATCGAGCCGTTCCGCCGAGCCATCCCGACGCCCCTTCCATCGAGCCGCCGCCGACCACGCCCCTTCCCATGAGCAGTCCCCCGGGCGCGGCCAGTGCCGCCGCCTCCCTCCACGACTACGCCGAACCCGGCACCACCGCCTACCGCCGCATCGCGTTCGCGCTGTTCCTGGCGGGCTTCACGACCTTCTCGCTGCTCTACAGCGTGCAGCCGCTGCTGCCGCTGTTCGCGGCGGAGTTCCAGGTCGGCGCGGCGGCGAGCGCCTTGTCGCTGTCGCTGGCCACGGGCGCGCTGGCCTTCGCGATCCTGTGCGCCGGCGCGCTGTCCGAAAGCATGGACCGCAAGCGGCTGATGTTCGCGTCGATGGCGATGGCCGCGGTGCTGAACCTGATCGCCTCGGTGGTGCCGAGCTGGCACGCGATGCTGGTCGCGCGGGCGATCGAGGGCCTGGTGCTCGGCGGCGTGCCCGCGGTGGCGATGGCCTACCTGGCCGAAGAGATCCACCCCAAGGGCCTGGGCCGCGCGATGGGCCAGTACGTCGGCGGGACGGCCTTCGGCGGCATGATGGGCCGGGTCGGCGTGAGCGTGCTGAGCGACGCCTTCGGCTGGCGGCCGGCGCTTTTCGTCGTCAGCGTGCTCGGGCTGGCGGCGGCGATCGGGTTCTGGTTCCTGCTGCCGCCGTCCAGGCACTTCGTGCGACGCAGCGGCGTGAAGCTGTCGGAGCACGTGGCCGCGTGGCGCGGCCACCTGACGCATCCGATGCTGCCGCTGCTGTTCGCGATGGGCTTCCTGATGATGGGCATGTTCGTCGCGGTCTACAACTACGCCGGCTTCCGGCTGATGCGCGCGCCGTTCTCGCTCAGCCAGAGCGCGATCGGATTGATCTTCTGCGCCTACCTGTTCGGCATCGCCGCATCGGCGACGGCGGGCGGCCTGTCCGACCGCTTCGGGCGCGCCCCGGCGCTGCTGTCGGGCATCGCGCTGGCGACGACCGGCGTGCTGCTGACGCTGACGACCTGGCTGCCGGCGGTGATCGTGGGCATCGTGCTGCTGACGATCGGCTTCTTCGTCGCGCACTCGGTGAGCAGCGCCTGGGTCGGCGCGCTCGGCGGACGCAGCAAGGGGCATGCGGCGTCGCTGTACCTGCTGGCGTACTACATCGGCTCCAGCACGCTCGGCGCGATGGGCGGATGGTTCTGGGACCATAGCGGATGGGGCGCGCTGGTGGGGTACGCGCTGGCGGTGCTCGCGGTCGCCGCGCTCGCCGCCAGCAGCTTGCGTCGCCGGGCGATGCAAGCTGCTGTCTGACGGCTGGATCAGCCGAAGGTGCCCGCGCCCGAGCCGGCGCCGGTCTGGAATTCAGCCGCCGCGCCGGACTCGTTGTGGTCCCGGATCGCGTCCCAGGCCAGGTCCAGCAGTTTCCCGCCGCCCCAGCCCCGGAGGAAACCGATGACGCAGACCGGGCCGAGGAGGCCGCCGCTGACCTGATCCATCAGGCCCAGGTCCAGTTCTTGGATGTCATTCATGTCGTTGCTCACTTCCTTCAATGGAGTCAAGAACGGTCCGCGGATCGAGTGCCGCGGACCGGACGGCGTGAGTAGCGACCGTGCCATGGGGCTGCATGACACCTCGGCGGGGCGTGGCACGGATCACGGCGAGTGCAGTCGGCAACTTCAGGTCATTTCGCGCCGCGTGCGGATCCGAAGAATGCGGTCTCCCATGATTCTCGAGAGGCGCCATGCACAACGACGCTGTCCTTGCCCCATCCACGCCCACGATCCCCCGGTTCCCGGAAGAAGATCTCCATTTCTCGCTCCCCGCGCACGCTCGTCCGGCCGCGCCGTTCCGCGATGAATTCCTCGGTCCCGAGCCCGGGCTCTCCCCGATGCGAGCCGGTCGATGCACCGTCATCCAGGCGCTCGCCCGGCCGCCGGATCGCGCGTTCCTGGCCGAGTTCCTCGTCGATTTCACCTGGGCGTCGTCGTTGCTCGAGGGGAGCAGCTATTCGGTCCTCGACACGGCCGCCCTGCTCAAGTGCGGGCAACGCAACGCGTCCAAACCGATGGACGAGGCCGTGCTCGCGCTCAACCATCAACGCGCCGCGGAGCATCTCTGGTCGGACCGTGAGTGGAGCGTCGACAACCTCTGCCGGATGCATGCGCTGCTGACCGACGATCACGGCCTGACGGAGGTCTGCGACTCCGACCACTTCCTGCCGATCGAGCAGCGAGGCCGGCCGAGGGAGTTCCAGGACATCCGTCTGCGTCAGTCGGCCTATCTCCCGCCCTTCCGTCCGGGCACGGGTCACGCGACCTCGCTGCTCGGGCAGGTGATGGCCGTCGCCCGCACCTTGCATCCCGTGCAGGCCGCCTTCTACCTGCTGACCCGCGTGGCCTACATCCAGTCCTTCGCCAACGGCAACAAGCGGACCGCCCGCATCGCCGCCAACCTGCCCTTGCTGGAGTCGGGGCTGCTGCCGCTGTCCTACGTCGACGTCGACAAGGCCGAATACCTCCGCGGCATGGTGGCGTTCTATGAGCTGGGCAGCGCTCGCGTCCTCGAGCGGACCTTCATCCGTGCCTACGCGAAGTCGGTCGTGCAGGCGAGTCAGGTGCCCGCAGCCTGGCGCGCGAACGGCTTCAACGCCGACGAGGTCAGCGAGCGGCTCGCCGAGTACATCACCACCGGCCGACGCCCCGCCGATCCGCAGGCCGCGGTCTTCCTCGCGTGATCCATCCGACCCGCCAGACGCCATCGCCAACGCCGTCCGGGCGCACCTCGTTGGTGATCCCTGTCGACACGTCCAGCTACCTGACACGACGCTGAACACCCCGATCGGGGTTTTCGATTACGTAGTCGCCTGCGTGCATTTGGACACGCTTGATGCACCATGCGCCGAGAAGGCTGACGCCGGGCGTCCGGCTGCTGTTTTGCCGCGCTCCAGGGTTGGCATTCCGACCCCTCATGGACCAAGACCATTCGGAGACAAACATGAAGTTCAGCGCGCGTTGGATCACCGCTACCGCACTGGCCGCCGCCAGCTTCGCCGCCCTCGCGGCCGACCCGATCAAGATCGGCGTTTCGGGTCCCTTCACCGGCGGCTCGTCGTCGATGGGCGTCAGCATGCGCGACGGTGTGCGATTGGCAGCTCAGGAAATCAACAAGAACGGCGGGGTCTTGGGTCGCCAGATCCAGCTCATCGAACGCGATGACGAAGCCAAGAACGAACGCGGCGTCCAGATCGCCCAGGAGCTGATCAACCGCGAGAAGGTCGCCGCCACCGTCGGCTTCATCAACACCGGCGTGGCCCTGGCCGCGCAGCGCTTCTACCAGGACGCCAAGATCCCGGTGATGAACAACGTGGCCACCGGCTCCGTGATCACGCAGCAGTTCAAGGACGCGCCCGACAACTACGTCTTCCGCAACGCCGCCCACGACAGCATCCAGGCACCGATGATCGTGGAGGAAGCCATCACCCGCCGCGGCTTCAAGAAGGTCGCCATCCTGGCCGACTCGACCAACTACGGCCAGCTCGGCCGCGCCGACCTGGAGAAGGCCCTGGAGCTCAAGGGCATCAAGCCGGTCGCCGTCGAGAAGTTCAACATCAAGGACGTCGACATGACGGCCCAGCTGCTCAAGGCCAAGGAAGCCGGCGCCGAGGCCATCCTGACCTACGGCATCGGCCCCGAGCTGGCGCAGATCGCCAACGGCATGACCAAGCTCGGCTGGAAGGTGCCGATGGTCGGCAGCTGGACGCTGTCGATGGCCAACTACATCGACAACGCCGGCCCCGGCGGCGAAGGCGCGCGCATGCCGCAGACCTTCATCCAGGAACCGACGACGCCCAAGCGCCAGGCCTTCATCGTCAACTACCTGAAGACGTTCAACCCGAAGAACAGCCGCATCGACTCGCCGGTGTCGGCCGCGCAGGGCTATGACTCGATCTACCTGCTGGCCGCCGCGATCAAGCAGGCCGGCGGCACCGACGGTCCCAAGGTCAGGGCCGCGCTGGAAGACCTGAAGGCGCCGGTGGAAGGCGTCGTGACGACCTACAACAAGCCGTTCACGAAGACCGACCACGAGGCCATCACCGCCAACATCCCGGTGTTCGGCGAAGTGAAGGGCCAGCGCGTCGTCTACGCCTACGAGTCCGACTTCAAGGCCGCCTCCGAGATCAAGGTCAAGGACGTGAACGCCAAGGGCGCGCTGACCCAGAAGAAGTGACCCACTGAAACGGCCGCCTCGTGCGGCCGTTTTTCCGGGCGCCGTCCACGCGACGTCGCCTCCGATTTCCCAGCAGTTCCGGACTCCGTATGCAGATCCTGACCCAACTGGTGTTCAGCGGCATCGCGCTCGGCATGATCTACGCGGTCATCGCCTTCGGCTACCAGCTGACCTTCTCGACTTCCGACACCCTCAACTTCGGCCAGGGCGACGCGCTGATGCTCGGCGCGCTGGTCGGGCTGACGCTCGTCGGCCACGGCGTCAACTACTGGCTCATGATCCCCATCGTGTGCCTGTTCGGCGCGCTGCAGGGCGCCTTCGTCGAGCGCATCGGCGTGCGGCCCGCCATCAAGATCAAGTCGGAGTTCGGCTGGATCATGTCCACCATCGCGCTGGGCATCATCTTCAAGAACGTGGCCGAGAACGTCTGGGGCCGCGACGACCTGAAGTTCCCCTCGCCGCTGCCGGAGGCGCCGATCAAGTTCCTCGGCGCCAACGTGCTGCCGATGGAGATCCTGGTCGTGGGCGGCGCGCTGGCGCTGATGCTGGCCGTCGAGCTCTTCAACCGCCGCTCGATCTACGGCCGCGCCGTCGTCGCGACCTTCAACGACCGCGACGCCGCCAAGCTGATGGGCATCAACACGGGGCTGGTGATCACCTTCTCGTATGCGCTGTCGTCGCTGACCGCCGCCTTCGCCGGCGTGCTGATCGCGCCGCTGACGCTGACCGGCGCCACGATGGGCGCGGTGCTCGGCCTGAAGGCCTTCGCCGTGGCGATCATCGGCGGGCTGACCTCGGGCATGGGCATCATCGTCGGCGGGATCATCCTCGGCATCGCCGAGACGACGACGGGCTTCTACCTGTCCACCGGCTACAAGGACGTGCCGGGCCTCGTGCTGCTGCTGATCGTGCTGGCGTTCAAGCCGGCCGGCCTGTTCGGCAAGACCGCGATCAAGAAGGTCTGAGCCTCATGAGTGTCATTGCCAAGATCAATCCGAAGAAGTTCATCGCGGGCGCGGTGGCGCTTGTCGCGCTGCTCGCGTTCCCGCTGGTGTCCGGCAACCCGTACTACATCCACCTGGTCGAGACGATCCTGATCTACGCGATCGTGCTGTTCGGGCTCGACATCGTCGTCGGCTACACCGGGCAGGTGTCGCTGGGCCACGCGGGGCTGTTCGGCGTGGGCGCCTACACGGCCGGCGTGCTGGTCATGAAGTTCGGGCTGCCGATCTACCTGACGCTGCCGGCGGCGATCGCGGTGACGGCGGGCTTCGGCGCGCTGCTGGCGCTGCCCGCGCTGCGCGTGACCGGTCCCTACCTGGCGATGGTGACGCTGGCCTTCGGCACCATCATCCAGATCCTCATCAACGAGATGGACTTCCTGACGAACGGGCCGATGGGCATCACGCTCACCAAGCCCAAGCTGATGGACCACACGATGACGGAGGACGAGTACTACTGGCTCGTCGTGGTGATGCTGATCGCGTCGCTGGTGTTCGTGCACCGCGTGCTGCGCTCGCACCTCGGGCGCGCGTTCGAGGCGCTGCGCGGCAGCCCGGTGGCGTCGGACTGCATGGGCGTCTCGGTCTACCGCTACAAGGTCTACGCGTTCGTGATCAGCGCCGGCCTCGCCGGCCTGGCGGGCGCGCTGTACGCCTACTCCGAGCAGTACATCTCGCCCAACACCTACAACTTCGAGCTGACGGTCTTCTTCCTGCTGGCCATCATCATGGGCGGCCGCAAGACGCGGACCGGCGCGCTGCTCGGCGCGGCGATCATCGTGGTGCTGCCCAAGCTGCTCGACGACCTGGAGCTGTTCCGCTACGTGTCGGTGATCTTCGCGATCGTCGTGGCGGCGGTGACGGCGGTGGCCTGGCGCCGCGGCAAGGTCAGCGGCGTGCAGGCGGCGATCCCCGTGGTGGGCAGCATCGCGCTGGCGGCGCTGTCCTTCGTGCTGCAGACGATGACCGACTGGCGGCTGTCGATCTTCGGGCTGATCACGCTGTTCGTCGTGTACTACCTGCAGGACGGCATCGTCGGCTTCGTGCGCAACGCGCTGCACCTCAAGGCCAAGCCGGTGGGCGAGGGCGGTCCGGTGGCGGAGAAGCCGTCCGATGCGATCTCCCAGGCCACGGGCGCCGGCGCGGGCGACGAGGTCCTGATCGACGCGCGCGGCGTGCTGATGCAGTTCGGCGGCCTGAAGGCGCTGAACAACGTCGACCTGCAGGTGCGGCGCGGCACGATCCACGGCCTGATCGGGCCGAACGGGTCGGGCAAGAGCACGATGATGAACGTGCTGACCGGCATCTACGTGCCGACGGCGGGCGAGCTGAAGTTCGTCGACCGCTCGCTGGTCGGGCGGACCTCGGCGGACATCGCGCTGTCGGGCATCGCGCGGACCTTCCAGAACGTGCAGCTGTTCGGCGAGATGAGCGCGCTGCACAACGTGATGGTGGCGCTGCATCACAGCTTCGGCAGCAACCTGGTGCAGGTGGCGCTGCACTCGCCGCGCTATACCGAGGAGGACGCCAAGGCGCGCGCTCGCGCGTTGAGCCTGCTGGACTTCGTCGGCCTCGCGGACCTGGCCCTCGAGGAAGCGCGCAACCTGCCCTACGGCAAGCAGCGGCTGCTGGAGATCGCTCGGGCGCTGGCGCTGGATCCGCGCCTGCTGCTGCTGGACGAGCCGGCGGCGGGGCTGACCGCGCCGGACATCAAGGAGCTGATGCGCATCATCGGCAAGATCCGCGACCACGGCATCACGGTGATCCTGATCGAGCACCACATGGACGTGGTGATGGGCATCTGCGACGTGGTGTCGGTGCTGGACTTCGGCCAGAAGATCGCCGAGGGCAAGCCGGCGCAGGTGCAGGCCGATCCGAAGGTGATCGAGGCCTACCTCGGCGGCCAGGCGGTTTGAGCGCGGAATGCAACGGAACGAACTGACATGCTGAAGATCGATCAACTGCATGCCGGCTACGGCAAGGTCGAGGTGCTGCACGGCATCTCGGTGGAAGTGCCCAAGGGCAAGGTGGTGACGCTGATCGGCTCGAACGGGGCCGGCAAGACGACGACGATGCGCGCGGTGTCGGGAATGATCGCGCCGAGCGCCGGCCAGATCACGCTCAACGGCAAGCGCATCGACGGGCTGGAGTCGTATCACATCGCCCGGCTGGGGCTGGCGCATTCGCCGGAAGGGCGCCGCGTCTTCGCGACGATGAGCGTCACCGACAACCTGCGGCTGGGCGCGTTCCCGCGCTACACCGGCGCGCGGCCCAAGGGCGACGTGGAGGCCGACCTCGAGAAGGCGATGGAGCTCTTCCCGCGCCTGAAGGAGCGGCGGCAGCAGCTTGCGGGCACGCTGTCCGGCGGCGAGCAGCAGATGCTCGCGATGGCGCGGGCGACGATGCTGAATCCGGAGGTCGTGCTGCTGGACGAGCCGTCGATGGGCCTGGCGCCCATCCTGGTGGACGAGGTGTTCCGCATCATCGCGCGGCTGAAGTCGGAAGGCGTGACGATGTTGCTGGTGGAGCAGTTCGCCGCGGCGGCGCTGGCGGTGGCGGACTACGGCTACGTGCTGGAGAACGGCCGCATCTCGCTGCACGGGCCCGCGGAGAAGCTGCGCACCGATCCGGCGGTGAAGGCGGCGTATCTGGGCGGCGGGCACTGACGGGCGGACCACCGTTCGTATCAGCGTCGACACGAACGGTCTCGAACGTGTCGGCGGCTCGGCGAGCCGTCCAAACCTGCGATACGTCGCACCGCTTCAATGGGGGGCACCGCGCGGCCGTCGCCGCGACGGTCCCCGCCCTTGTTGGAGCGACCGATGCCGACCCTCTCCCTGCCTGACCGCCCGCGCCGCAATCTCGTGATCGTGCGTGCGGGTGATTGCTCGCTGCATCCGCAGTGGGTGGCCGCACCGCGGCGCAACTTCGATCTGCTGGTGTCGTACTACGGCGCGATCGACGGCCTGCATGCCGACACCTGCGACCTGTACGAGCGCCGCCGCGGACCGAAGTGGCCGTGCCTGGGCGAGCTGCTGGACCAGCACCCGCAGCTGGCCGAACACTACGACGCGGTCTGGCTCCCCGACGACGACCTGGCGGTGGACACGGCGACGATCTCCCGCATGTTCGATCTCTTCCATGCGCACGGGTTGGCGCTGGCGCAGCCGGCGCTGACGCGCGACTCGTACTTCACCTTCGACACGCTGCTGCGGCAGGACGGCTTCCTGCTGCGCCACATGGGCTTCATCGAGGTGATGGCGCCGATCTTCTCGCGCGACTCGCTGCTGCGCTGCCAGCCCTCCTTCCACCGCAGCCGGATCGGCTGGGGGCTGGACTTCGTCTGGCCGGGCCTGATCGACAACGCGGACCGACGCCGCATCGCGGTGCTGGACGCGACGCCGGTGTGGCACACACGACCGGTGCGGGGCGGCGATCTCTACAAGAACCATCCGGACGCGGATCCGAAGGAGGACGAACGCCGCGTGCTGGCGACCTACGGTCGGGAGGCGTCGCGCTTCTTCGCGAAGTACCAGTTCTTCGGCGGCGTGCGCGAGGTGCGACCGCCGCTGGGACAGCGCCTTGCGCTGGCGCTGCGCGGGCTGAACGCGAAGCGGCGCTGGGCGCGCCGACGCCGGCAGCTGCTCGAGCGCGGCATCGTGACGGCGGAAGGCGGGGAGACGACGGGGACGGTGTGAATCCGGCAGCGCCCTACTTGAAGCAGTAGGAATCGCGCGCACGTCGACCGCGAATGCGCAGGTGTCGTCAGCGCCTCGACTGCATAGAGTGACTGCATCGCCCAACCGGGCCTGAAGCAGTCGAGGTGCATGCATGACGACAGAATCCCATCGCGAGCCGGACCGCCCGCCCGTGGAGGCGTGGCAGGCGCAAGGCCTCTATCCGTTCTCCGGCGATCCCGCAACGACTGTTGAGGTGATCGAGCGTCAGCTCTTCGATGAAGCGGCCTGGCACTTGTCTCGCTTCCATCCGGTGTTCCCGACCCTCACGCCCGAGGCCGTGGCGCTGCAGTTCCGGCTGTTGCGGCAGGCGGTCGAATGCGGTCCGGAAGAGCTGCAGCTCCTGCTGACCGAGGTACTCAACCTGCCCGCTGAGGAGCGGCAGATGATGGCGGAGCTCCTCAAGGATGTGTCGTTGTCGTCGGTGATCCGCGAATCGCATGTGGTCGCGCAGCGGCTGCAGTTGCTCGATGGACTCGAGACGCTCCTTTTTGACAAGCAGCTCCAGCCGCACGTGAAGGAGCGCGGCGAATTGCATCCCATCGTCGCGCGCAACCCGTGGCTCTTCGGTGACGAATTCGCTCTCTCCGTCGACAACCGGTCGCTCACGGAGGTGCTGCGCAAGCACCAGAAGATGCTGGGAGGCGAGATCCAGATCGACAAGCCGCTCGAAGGCCCGAAACAGAAGCTGGCCATCATCGACCTCATGTTCTCCCGCGCGACGCGTCGTCATCAGCCGTCGACGCTGGAGCATCTGGTGGTGGAACTCAAGGCGCCGCGGGTCAGGATCTCCGAGGACGAGATCGATCAGATCAACCGCTACGCCAAGCGCGTGTCACGCGATGAGCGCTTCCGCGGCGTCGAGGTCAAATGGTCGTTCTGGCTGGTGGGTCGGGAACTCGCGAGGGGCGCGCGCGAGCACGCGGAGTTGGAGCGGGAAGTGCATCTTCCGTACAACTTTTCGGTCCGCGTGACAACGTGGGCGGAGGTGATCGACGAGAACCGCGCACGTCTCCAGTTCCTGCAGGAAACCCTCGACTACAAGGCCAGCCGGCAGACGGGATTGAAGCACCTTCAGCGGCGTTATCCCGACTGCCTGGGCGAAGTGGTCCAGCGCGCGCGTGAACCGCAGGGACTCTATGCGCGCGGGAGGTGAGCCTGGGCGAAGAGGCAGCATCGCCGCCGCCTTCGCTCACGCCATCAGACAAACATGCCGCCCGACGCCTCCACGCGCTGCGCGGTGATCCAGCCGTTGTCGTCGGACAGCAGCGAGGCCACGACCGGGCCGATGTCGTCCGGCAGGCCGGCGCGGCCGAGCGCCGTGACCGAGGCGATGAAGCCGTTCACCTCCTTGTTGTCGCGCACCGCGCCGCCGCCGAAGTCGGTTTCGATCGCGCCGGGCGCCAGCGTGTTCACGCGGATGCCGCGGGCACCGAACTCCTTGGCCATGTAGCGGGTCATCACCTCGACGCCGCCCTTCATCGTCGCGTAGGCGCCGTAGCCGGGAATCGTGAAGCGCGCCAGGCCGCTGGACACGTTCAGCACGCTGCCGCCGTCGTTGATCAGCGGCAGCAGCGCCTGCGTCAGGAAGAACGGACCCTTCAGGTGCACGCGCATCAGTTCGTCGAACTGGTCTTCGGTCGTGTCCGCCATCGGCGTGTGGACGCCCATGCCGGCGTTGTTGACCAGGTGGTCGAAACGATCGCGCTGCCAGTGCTGCTTCAGCGTCTGCTTCAGCGCCTCGGCGAAGGCCGGGAAGGCGCCGCTGTCGCCGACGTCCAGCTGCAGCGCCGCCGCGCGTCCGCCGAGCGCGCGGATCTCGTCGACCACGGCCTGCGCTTCGCCCTGCTGGCTGCGGTAGGTCACGATGCTGTCGATGCCGCGGCGGGCCAGATGGACGGCCGCATTGCGGCCCAGGCCGCGGCTGCCGCCGGTGATCAGCGCGATCTTGGTGTTGGAGGAAGTGGTCATGGTGAGCTCCTGTTCGGACGGGTTGATCGGATGCAGGAACTTTATTGATCGACGAATGGCGTATAAACCACCTAAGTCTGATTTGACCGTTCGTCCAAGGTGAACAAATGAGCGACGCCAACCTCCTTTCCTCACCGACCTCCGCAGCCCGTTCACCGACCGCGCCTGCCCCTCCGACGGCGCCGGGCACCGCGTCGGGCACCGCGTCGGGCACCACGCCGGGCGCCACGCCAGGCGCAGCGCTGGCCTCGCCGCCGCCGTCCCTGGACACGCTCCAGGTCTTCGTCCGCGTGGCGGAGCTGGCCAGCTTCACGCAGGCGGCGCAGAGCCTCGGCCTGCCGAAGGCGAGCGCCTCGACGGCGGTCCAGCGGCTGGAGGCCAGCCTGGGTACGCGGCTGTTCCACCGCACGACGCGGCGCGTGCAGCTGACGCAGGACGGCCAGGCCTGCTACGAGCGCTGCAAGGACCTGCTGGCCGATCTCGACGACATGCAGACGATGTTCCAGCCGGCGGCCAGCGGGCTGCGCGGCCGGCTGCGGGTCGACATGCCGATGCGGGTGGCGCATGACATCGTCGTGCCGCGCCTGCCGGAGTTCCTCGCGGCGCATCCCGGATTGGAGCTGGAGCTCAGCAGCACGGACCGGCGCGTGGACCTCGTGCGCGAGGGCTTCGACTGCGTGCTGCGGGTCGGACCGCTGAGCGACTCGAGCCTCGTCGCGCGACCGCTTGGCGGGATGGAGATGGCCAACCTGGCCAGCGCCGGATACCTCGCCGCCTTCGGCGTTCCGCAGTCGTTGGAGGATCTCGCGCACCATCGGCTCGTCCAGTACGCCACGACGCTCGGTCAACGCTGCCCGGGTTTCGAATGGTGCGATGCGTCCGGCGCGACGCGCTTCGAGCCCATGGCGGGGGCGCTGACCGTGAGCGATTCCGGCTCGTACACGGCGGCCTGTCTTGCGGGTCTCGGCATCACGCAGGTGCCGCGCCACGGCTTCGAAACGGAAGTGCTGGATGGCCGGCTGGTCGAGGTGCTTCCGCAGTTCCGGCCCGCGCCGATGCCGGTCCACCTGATCTATGCGCACCGCCGGCAACTGCCCCGGCGCGTCCAGGCCTTCATGCAATGGCTGGCCGACCTGATGGTCCCGCGCCTGTTGCCGCTATCCTCTGCGTCTCCGGCCCTGACGGCCTGAACCGCTGATCACCTTGCGTTCCGATCCCCTCTTGGACCCGCTCTCCGCCCCTTCCCAGCAAGCCCGCGCCGCGCTGCAGGCCGGTGACGCCGTCGCCGCGCAGGCGCCCGGCGAGGAGTGGCTGCTGCTGGCGCTGGAGGAGGGGGACGACGCGCAGCGCGCGCAGGCGCTGCTGCACCTGGCGCGATGCGACCGCGTGCTGCACCGGCCAGGTGACGCACGGGAGCGGAGCGAGCTGGCGGCGCGGCTGTTCCGGCAGCAGGGCGACGCGATCGGCGAGGCTGGCGCGTTGTCGGTGCTCGCGCACAGCGCGTCGACGGCCGGGCATCACGAGGAAGCGATCGAGGCGGCGCTGCTCGGCCTGCGGCTGGCGCAATCGCGCGGTGACGGCGCGGCGCTGGTGGTGGCGCTGCAGGACCTCGGCGCCTGCCACGTGTGGGCGCGCAATTTCGACAAGGCGGCCGAAGTGCTGCGACAGGCCGCCGACGCGGCCAACGCGTGCAAGCCCCGGCTCAGTCCGCTGATCGCCTGCCTGTGGCTCGCGTTGGGGTCACTCCTTGCCTATGCCGGCGAGCGCGAGCAGCGCGGCCAGTTGCCGCCGCTGGGGCCGCTCGAGGGCCACCTGATCAACGCACGGCATCTGCTGTCCGAAGGCGATGCCGAGACGCATTGCTGGTGGACGTTGATGCAGACGATGGCGCAGATCTGGAAGGGCGCCACGGCCTACGCGCAGCCGGAGCTGCAGCAGACATTGGCGCAACTGCCGGAGCAGGAGCGCCACTGGCTCGTCGCCTTGGCGGGCTGGGTGCAGGCGGAGCTCGCGTGGGCGCGACGGCTGTGGCCGCAGGCGCGGCGCGCGGCGGCGCAGACGGTGACGGCGGCGGACGCCGTGCAGCACGAGCCGCTGGCGCAGCTCGGCGAGCTGATCGCCAGCCAGATCGAGGAACAGCAAGGGCAGCCGCAACGCGCGCTGCAGCGGATGCGCGCGCTGCGCGAGCGCGAGGCGCGCGTGCGGATCGCGAGCCTCGCGAGCCGCGAGGCGACGGTGCAATGGCAGCTCGACGCACGCCGCAGCGAGCGCGACCGCGCGCAACTCGCCGATGAGGCGCTTCGTCTGGAAAAGCTGTCGATGGAGGATCCGCTGACGGAGCTGGCGAATCGCCGCAGCTTCGAGGATCACGCGCGGGCGCAGCTCGCCGGTGGTGGTGTGGTGAGCCTGGCGCTGATCGACGTCGACCATTTCAAGCAGGTCAACGACCGGCACTCGCACCTGGTCGGCGACCAGGTGCTGAGCCAGATCGCGCGCCTGATGCGGCAGCATGTGCGGGAGCACGACGTCGCCGCACGCCTGGCCGGCGACGAGTTCGTGCTGCTGCTGCGCGGCGCGACGGAAGAGATCGCGCAGCAGGCCTGCCTCCGGCTCGACGAGGCGGTGCGCAAGCACGACTGGAGCACGGTGTCGGAGGGCTTGCAGGTGAGCATCAGCATCGGTGCCGCGCAGCGCCAGGAAGGCGACACGCTGGAGACGCTGATGGCGCGCAGCGACGCCGCGATGTACGCCGCCAAGCGCGAGCGCAAGAGCGCCGCGATGGCGGGGACGTGGCTCACCGATGAGAGCGAAGGCGAGGGCGATTCGCCGGATTGACTACTGCGCGTTGCAAGAGTGCAAAGAGTTGCGAGTTCGCTGAAAGAGCGCTGTTCCTAGACTGCGAGCCTTTCTACAAAGGGCTTTGCATGTACGACGAGGACATCGACATCGGCATCGACATCGCAGCGATCAAGCAGCTGCAAGGTCCCGCGCGCTGGGAACGCCTGAAGGAGCTACAGCGGAAGCTGTTGGCTATGGCCGCGGCGCGGCCGCTACCTTGGACTGAAGAGGAGGGGCCGCCTCCCTCGATGTTTTGCCGGTGTGGGAGTAGCGCCTGTCTCATACGGCTAGGCCGCGAGGAGAACTCGCTCCGAGGAACGGAGTTGCGAGAGTTCTTTCTCTGAAGGGGCCTCAGTGCCCCTGCTCCCTTGCCCGTTTGAGCAGCAGCTCCCGCTCGCGCTCATTGCCGGTCATCGCGGCGGCGCGTTCGAATTCCTCTTTGGCCTCGGCATTGCGGCCGAGCTTGGACAGCAGGTCCGCGCGCACGCTGGGCAGCCAGTGGTACTGCTTCAGCGCGGGCTCTTCCATCAGGCGGTCGACGATCTCCAGACCGACCGCGGGACCAAAGGCCATCGACAGCGCCACCGCGCGATTCAGCTCCACCACCGGTGACGGATGCCGCACCGCGAGCGCCTCGTAGAGCGCCGCGATGCGCGGCCATTCGGTGTCCTCGGCGCGTTGCGCCCGCGCGTGGCAAGCCGCAATCGCCGCCTGCAGCGCGTACGGTCCCAGGCCTTGCCCATCGTCCAACTCGGCGGCCAGGCGGTCGGCCGCCTCCAGCGCCGTCAGGCCGCGTTCGATAGCCGCCGCATCCCACGTCGACCGGTCCTGCTCCAGCAGCAGCACCGGCTGCCCCTGCGCATCGACACGCGCCGCGGCGCGTGAGGACTGCAGCTCCATCAGCGCGAGCAGGCCGTGCACCTCGCTCTCCCTCGGTGCGAGCTTCACCAGCATGCGCGCCAGCCGCAGCGCCTCGTCGCACAGGTCCTGGCGGATCCAGCGCTCGCCGCTGGTGGCCGCGTAGCCCTCGTTGAAGATCAGGTAGAGCACCTCCAGCACGGCGGCCAGCCGCTCGGTCAGCGCCTCGCCACGCGGCAGCTCGAACGGCACCTGCGCGTCGCCCAGCGTGCGCTTCGCGCGGACCAGCCGCTGCGCCACCGTCGGCTCCGACTGCAGATACGCGCGGGCGATCTCGCCCGTCGTCAGTCCGGCCACCATCTTCAGCGTCAACGCGACGCGCGCTTCCAGGCTCAGCACCGGATGGCAGGCGCAGAACATCAGTCGCAGCACGTCGTCGCCGATCTCGCGCGCCGCGCGGTCGTCGTCCAGGCGCTCGACGAAGTCCGGCACGATCATCGCCTCACGCGCGTCGAGCTCATGGCCGAGCTGCTCCAGCTTGTCGCCGCTCAGCTTCACGTGGCGCAGCCGGTCCAGCGCGCGGTGCTTGGCCGTCGTCATCAACCAGGCGGCGGGCTTGTCCGGCAGGCCCTGCCTCGGCCAGGTCTCCAGCGCGGCGACCAGCGCGTCCTGCGCCAGCTCCTCCGCCAGCGGGACGTCGCGCGTCAGCCGCGACAGGGCACCGATGATCTTGGCGGACTCCTGCCGCCAGACGGTCGTGATCGCGCGATGGGTCTCGTCGGTCATGCGCGCGATCGTACGGCCACAGGCCGCCCCATGCCGCACGACATGCCGCCGCCGAGGGCGCGGCGGCCGCCGCGCGGTCGCGCGCGGGCCGGCCCGGCCTCAGGCGCCGGGGAACTGCGTGATGTCCATGTACATCAGCTCCCAGATGTGCCCGTCCGGGTCCGCATACGCCTGCGAGTACATGAAGCCCATGTCCTGCGGCTCGCGCGGCACGGTGCCGCCGGCGGCCAGGGCCTTGGCGATCAGCTCGTCGACCTGCGCCTTGCTCTCGCAGGACAGGCAGGTCAGCACCTCGGTCGTCGCATGCGCGTCCGAGATCCTGCGCGGCGTGAAGGTCTGGAAGAACTCCTCCACCAGCAGCATCGCGTAGATGTCGTCCGAGATGATCATCGACAAGGCCTGCTCGTTGGAGAACTGCGGATTGAACTCGTAGCCCATCGCGCCGTAGAAGCGCTTGCTGCGCTCGACGTCCTTGACGGGCAGGTTCACGAAGATTTGCTTGTGTCGCATGGGGGAACTCCTCGATGGGTGTGAAGTCGTCGGGCCCGTGCGGGTGGATCGGTGGTCGCATCGTGCCCTCCTGATGGCGGCGCTCCGCTTCCGGAGCGTCCACACTGGCACGACGACGCAGCCCCGCCGGTTTCGACAGGACGCGACGCGATCCTGGAAAAAAACTGAGGGGAGTCCTCGGGAGGAGGCCTCAGGCCTTCGACTCCGCGTAGCAGGGGACCAGCGAGCGGACCTCCACCGTGCACCACTCCGCCGCCGGACATTCGCGGGCGATCGCGAGCGCCTCCTCGCGCGTCGTCACGTTCAGCCAGAAGAAGCCGCCGACCATTTCCTTGGCCTCGGCGAACGGACCGTCGATCGTCGTCATGCGACCGTCGCGCTTGGCCACGCGGGTCGACCCGTTGACCGACTGCAGCGACTGCGCCGCGTGCAGCAGCCCCTTCGCCTGGAGCTGCCCGGCGTAGGCGGTCATGCGGTCGTAGGCCTCGCGGCCCTCCTCGGGCGTGCGCGCCTCGCGCTGGCCGACAGGTTCGTTGATCAGCAGGATGTAGCTCATGCGGGTCTCCGTGGAATGCGGGCGGAATGCCGGGGGAAGGTGGACTCGGCGGGAGTCGCCCGGATCTGCGGGCCATTTGTGCGGGCGATTTGTGCGTGCGATTTCTGCGGGCTATTGGACACCACGTGCCCCCGGCACTGTCAAAGGTCAGGGCATGAGGCGCCGGCGACGGGCCGGTCCACGCCGCCCGCCGTCGATCCGCCCGGCGCGCTGTCGATCCGTCGTTTCCCCGGGCCGGGCCGCCGCGGCGGCTCCCTACACTGCGCCGCATGACTCCCGCCCCCTCCCGGCCCCTCTGGCGTGACGCCCGCCGACTGCGCGCCTCCTGGCATGCCTGGCTGAGCAACGACGTCCAGCCCAGCGGCCCCGGATGGCTGCAGTGGGTCTGGACGCTGCTGTTCTCCTGCGCGCTGGCGGTCGGCTTCACGGTGCTGGGCTTCCTCCTGAACGCGCGCTCCGCCCGCTGGTCCGATCCCGCGATGTGGGCCTGGTGGTACGGGAAGAACGTCATCGTCTGCGTGACCATCGGCCTGGTGATCCAGACGCTGTTCACGATCCTCGTGCCGCTCTTCGGCGGCCGCGCCCGCATCCGCGGCTGGGCCAACTGGAAGCGCACGGTGTTCTTCTCCGCCGTGCCCCTGCTGGGCGTGCTGATCGGCTGGGTGCCGGGCATGTGGATGGCGGGCCTGGCGAACTGGGTGCGGATGGACTGGTCGCAGGGCGGGAAGATCATCGGCATCACCTCCGCGCTCTCGCTGTGCATCACCTTCGCGTTGCACCACTGGTTCGCGTCGAGGCACCGGCAGCTCACCGCCGAGCGCCGCGCCACCGAAGCGCAGCTGAGGCTGCTGCAAGGCCAGATCGAGCCGCACTTCCTGTTCAACACGCTGGCCAACGTCCACTCGCTGATCGACTACGACGCGCCCAAGGCCAAGGAGATGCTGGGCGCCTTCACCGCCTATCTGCGGTCGTCGCTCGGCGGCCTGCGTCGCGAGACCGGCCCGCTAGACGACGAGCTGTCCCTCGCCACCGCCTACCTGACGGTGCTGCAGACGCGGATGGAAGACCGTCTGCGTGTCGAGATCCACGCCACGCCCGAGGCCCGCGTCGTGCCGCTGCCGCCGATGCTGCTGCAGCCCCTGGTCGAGAACGCGGTCCATCACGGGCTCGAGCCCAAGATCGAGGGCGGCACCGTGCGCGTCGATGCCGCGCTGAGCGGCGGTTTCCTCGTGATCGAGGTGCGGGACGACGGTGTCGGCCCCGGCGCCTCTCGCCGCACCGGCAACGGCATCGCGCTGGCCAACCTGCGCGAGCGCCTGATGACGCACTACGGCGACCGCGCGTCGCTGACCCTCGTTCCCGCCGAGCCCGGCTGCCGCGTCACGCTGCGCGTGCCGCTGGACACCTGAGCGCCTGAGCGCCTGAACGCTTGAACGCTTGAACGCTTGAACGCCCGACGGCCTGACTCACTTCTTCTTCCCATGCCGACCATGACCGCACCCACCGCGCTGATCGCCGACGACGAACCTCACCTGGCCCGCGCGCTCGCGGCGCAACTGGCCGCCGTCTGGCCGGAGCTCGACATCGTCCACATCGCCCGCAACGGCCAGGAAGCCGCCGAGCAGATCGCGGCGCTGCAGCCGGACCTGGCCTTCCTCGACATCCAGATGCCGGGCCTGACCGGACTCGAGGTCGCCGAGGGCATCGAGGGGGCGACGCGTGTCGTCTTCGTCACCGCCTACGACCAGTGCGCGGTGCAGGCCTTCGAGCAGGAAGCGATCGACTACGTGCTCAAGCCGGTGGAGGCGGAGCGGCTCGGTCGCACGGTCGAGCGGATCCGCCGCGCGCTGGCGAAGCGGGACGCGGGCGCGGCCGGCGCGGCTGGCGATCACGGCGAGGACGGCGTGGACGCGCGCCTGCTCGCCGCGCTGCAGCGCCTGCACGCGCCGGGCGGCGCGACGGCGAGGGTCGCGGGGCCGCTGCGCTGGGTGCGCGCGACGCAGGGCGACCTGACGCATCAGGTCCCCGTCGACGAGGTGCTGTTCTTCCGCGCCGACGACAAGTACACCTGCGTGCAGACCGCAACGACCGAGTACCTGATCCGCACGCCAATCCATGAGCTCGCCGCGCAGCTCGACGGTGAACGCTTCTGGCAGGTGCACCGCTCGACGATCGTGAACCTGGACCATGTGAGCGGCACGCGCCGCGACGAGCTGAGCCGGCTGTTCGTGCGCGTGCGCGGCCATGCGAGCGAGCTGCCGATCAGCCGCGCGTACGTGCATCTGTTCAAGTCGATGTAGGCCTCAGGGCGGTTGGCGGCCCGTTGTCGGCCTGTTGTCGGCCGTTTGGTGGCCGTTTGGTGGCCCGTTGGCGGCCGGAGTCGGGCCGCGGCGGCGAGGCGACCGAGGTCCCGTCACGGGCGCCGCCTACACTGACGGGCACATGCAGCTCGATCCCCGCTCGATCACCGTCATGACCGCGCTGATGGCGGCGATCATGGGCGGCGTGCTGCTCGGCGTGCGGCGCAACTATCCGCCGACGATCCGCGGATTGCTGCCCTGGGCGCTGGCGCCGATGACCTGCGCGCTCGCCGCCGGCGTCTACGCGTTGCAGGGCCTGCTGCCGGAATTCGTCGTGGCGCAGACCGGCAATGCGCTGCTGCTCACCGGTTGCGGGCTGTTCTATTTCGGCTCGCAACGCTTCTTCGGACAACGCGTGACCTGGCGCCTGTGGGGCGCGATCGCGCTGCTCAGCCTGGCCGTGCTGACCTGGTTCCTGGTCTGGCCGGACTACCGCGTGCGCATGGTCGTGTTCACCGGGACGATGACGGCCTGCGTGCTGGCGCATGCGCGGCTGGTCCTGCGGGACGGCCGCGGTTTCGCGGCCCGCCTGATCGGCGCGACGCTGCTGCTGCAGGCGCTGGTCCTCATCGCGCGCGGCGTCGCGACCTTCTGGGTCGACGGCACGCAGTCCTCGCGTTTCGCGATGACGGCAGTGCAGACGAGCTACATCGCGAGCTACTGCTTCAGCGTGCTGCTGCTGAGCGTGGGCGTGCTGCTGATGGCCAGCGAGCGCGTGCGCGAGGAATTCGAGCTGCTCGCCACCCGCGACGCGCTGACCGGCGCGCTGACGCGTCGCGCGCTGCTCCAGGCCGGCGGCGAGGAATTCGATCGCTGGCGCCGCTACGGGCAGCCGCTGTCGCTGCTGCTGCTCGACATCGACCACTTCAAGCTGGTCAACGACCGGCACGGTCACCAGGCCGGCGACCGGGTACTGGCCGGCGCGGTGGCGGTGATGCGTGAGCAGCTGCGCGTGACGGACCGGCTCGGCCGTTATGGCGGCGAGGAGTTCGTGATCCTGCTGCCGTCCACCGATGCCGAGGCCGCGCATGCCTCGGCCGAGCGCGTGCGGGCCGCGCTCGCGACGCACGCGCCGGAACCCGGCATCCCGCCGTGCACGGCGAGCCTGGGCGTGGCCTGGGCGCTGCCGGGGGATGTCAGCCTGGACGCGCTCCTCGCGCGTGCCGACGCGGCGCTCTATCGCGCCAAGGCGAACGGGCGCGATCGCGTCGAGTGATGCCGGCGCGGCCTCACTTGAAGAACCAGTACCCCACCACGATCGCGCCCACCAGGCCGACGAAGTCCGCGAACAGGCCGCAGGTCAGCGCGTAGCGGGTCTTCTTGATGTTGACGCTGCCGAAGTAGACGGCCAGCACGTAGAAGGTGGTTTCGGTCGAGCCCTGGATGATCGCGGCGAGCTTGCCTTCGAAGCTGTCGACGCCGTAGGTCTTGAGCACGTCCACCATCAGGCCGCGCGCGCCGCTGCCCGACAGCGTCTTCATCAGCCCGACCGGCAGCGCCGGGACGAAGTCCGTCGGCAGGCCCAGCGCGCCCACGCCGGCGGCAATGCCACGCACGACGAACTCCATGCAGCCCGTCGTGCGGAACACCGAGATCGCCACCAGGATCGCGATCAGGTAGGGAATGATCTGGATCGCGACGCCGAAGCCCTCCTTGGCGCCCTCGACGAAGGACTCGTAGACGTTGATGCGGCGCCACGCGCCGACGGCGACGAACATCACGATGATGCTCAGGATCACGCCGCTGCCCAGCACGCCGATGTACTGCGACATCACCTCCGGCGGGTAGCTGTGCAGCCAGCCGAAGACGCCGGCCATGATCGCGATGAAGCCACCGACGAACACCAGCACCGGCACGCTGAACAGGTTGATGCGCTGCACCCAGGCCACCGCGATCAGCCCCGACATGAACGAGATGAAGGTGGCGATCAGCGTGGGCAGGAAGATGTCGGCCGCGTTGAACCCGACCAGGCCCTGGTCCACCGCCATCGCCTGCCGGATCGCGATCACCGTGGTGGGGATCAGCGTGATGCCGGCGGTGTTCAGCACCAGGAACATGACCATCGCGTTGCTGGCGGTGTCCTTGCGCGGGTTGAGTTCCTGCAGCTCCTTCATCGCCTTCAGGCCCAGCGGCGTGGCGGCGTTGTCCAGGCCGAGCATGTTGGCCGAGAAGTTCATGACCATCGAGCCGCCCGCCGGATGGCCGCGCGGCACCTCCGGGAAGATGCGGCCGAAGAACGGGCCCATCGCCCGCGCGAACAGCTGGATCACGCCGGCGTTCTCGCCGACCTTCATCAGGCCCAGCCACAGGCTCATCACGCCGACCAGGCCGAGCGAGATGTCGAAGCCGGTCTTGGCCGTGTCGAAGATGCCGGTCAGCACCTGCGTGAAGATGGTCAGGTCGCCCTGGACCAGCCGCGCCAGCGCGACCGCGAAGCCGATCAGGAAGAACCCGATCCAGATGAAGTTGAGCACCATGGGCGCGCATTATTCCGGCCCCGCGCGCATCGGGCCGACGCGACTGGGGATTGCGAGCATCACCTTGTGGGGGCGGGTCATAACCGCCGCGGGACAGGACGGGGGATCACGTCGGGCGGACGCCGGACCGTCGCATCCGTCGCGCGCACGACATCGGCACACCTGGGGCCGGCGGGCCCGATGCCGGGCAGTCGAGGGCCGAGCTGCCCCTGCTCGCGGTCATTGAGCCGCGAGGGCGGTCTTCGAAGAATGGCCTGGCCCTTCCTGTCGTCGAAGGGCTGGAGACCGTCATGTCGATCCTTTCCCGCTGCCGAGGGCCCGCCGGCCCGATGTCCCACGCCAGGCGCCCCCGCATCCGCCGCGGACGCGGTCCGTGGATGCTCGGCGCCCTGCTGGGCACGATCCTCGCCGCCGAGGCGGCCGCGGACGCACCGCGGCGTCCCGCGCCGTCCGCGACGCTCTACCAGGTGCCCGTGTGGGTGCTGGGGCGGGATCATTGCTCCGCGACGCAGATCTCGCCGCGCGTGGCGTTGACCACCTACGCCTGCGCCGTCGGCGCGTTGTCCCCCGCGGGCGATGGACGCGTCCAGCTCATGCAGCGCGTCAACCGGCGGCCGTTGAGCGGACGCCTCATCGAGGACCGCCTGCTGCGCAACGCGCCTCCGGCAGGATTGCAACTGATCCTGCTGGACGAACCCCCGTCCTGGGAGCCGCTGGGCACCACCGGCGCGCCGATCCCGAGCTATCGGCGCGAGCGGGAACTGCTCCGAGACCCGGCCGCGCCCAGCCCCGCCCGGTGGGAGGGCACGCGCCTCTATGCCTACGGACCCACGCCGACGCGGGTCGATCGCACCGACACGCCCATGTTCATCCGGAGTTATCACGGCGTGACGGGCTCGGGCCTGCGATTCGGCGATGAGATCCACCTGCCGCTGACCTACCGCTCGCTGGACTTCCACCGGCGGACGGAGCCGGAGCGTTTTGCCTCCGCCCCCGGGCGAGTCGCCGCCGGCACGGACGTCCTCGGCGAGGACGTGACAGCGGCCTTGGGCGGCCGCGACGACGTGTCGCGCGCCGACCGCTGGCTGATCCCGCTGGTCGGAACGGCGACGGACGGCATCACCCGCTCCGACCGCCCGATGCCCTTGCCCGGTCAACCGGCCGTGCTCGACGCGCCCTTCCTCGGCGCCAACCAGGGCGCCGGCCTGATGGCGACGCGCGCCTCGCCCGAGGACGAGTACTACCGGCCAGGTGCGCTCGTGGGGCTTCTGGCCGCACCGGGCACCTTGCATCTCCGTCTGGCCCTGCATTGGCCGGAGGTGCACCGGGTGATGCTGGCTCAGGGACTGCAGGCCGATGCCGCGCATCTGGCGCGGCAGGTCCTGGATGCGAAGCCGCCGGAGAACGGCAATGCCGAAAGCGGAGCGCCGGGCGACATCTTCGAGAGCGAGGATTCCCGGACCGGCGTGACGAGCTTCTATCGACTGAAGGCGCGGATCCCGGACGGGTCCTCCTGGTGGTTGCCCAGGACCGGGAACGACAGCGATCCGTGGTGGGAGCCGCTCGGCACCGCGCTGCCGACGCGTTGGCATGTCCTGGGCTGGCGCGCGCCGCAGTCGGGCCGGGCGCCGGAAGTCGACGACATGCCGGCCGAGGATCCCGCCGTGCCATGACCTCGACCGGGAGGAGACCTGACCCCGGTCGATCGACGCGGGTCGCGGTCCGGCTCAAGCGCATTGGGCCGGCGCGGCCGACTTCGAAGAATGGCCAGACCCTTCCTGGGTGGAAGGGGTGGAGTGCCTCATGAATGATCGTCTCTCCCGGCCCTGTCGTGGCCTGGCCCGCTGGCTGCTCGCGATGCTGCCGCTGATCGGCGCGGGCGGCGTCGGCGCCAGCGTCACCACCGGCGTCAACAGCGGCGCCCGCATCGAGATGCCGCCCGCCTGGCTGCTCAGCAACATGCATTGCTCGGCGACGCTCATCACGCCGCGCGTCGCACTGACGGCGCAGCGTTGCGTCGAGGGCTGGTCCCACCACAGCTTCCGTCACCGCGGGACGGATCAATGGCAGACGGGCGTGGCGGTGACGTATCCCCGCCGGCTCGGGCCGCTGGGCGATGTGGCACTCGTCCTGTTCGACGCGCCGTTCGACGCGCCGTTCGGCGGCGGCATGCCGACCACGGTGCCCCTTCCCAGCTATCGCCTCGAGCAGCGGCTGCTCTCCGATCCTTTGCCGATGACCGGCGAACGCATCAGGACGACCCTGGCAATCTACGGCCAGGATCACGATCCTGGCGGCGTCTGGACCTCCGCGCGTCGCAGGACGACGTATGTGGCCGACACCGAGATGCCCCTCATCCATCGTTCCTTTGCCGGGATCCGCGCCTGGAGGACCTCGGATGACCTCTACCGGCACTTCTTCTTCCCCTACAGCTACTTCTGGCAGTCGGCGGCCGCCGGCCTCCATGCGTCGCTCTATGAGACGCCCGCCGGTCAGGGCGGGCTGGCGTTCAGCGACAGCGACACGGACGACCTGATCGTGGGCCTCACCGGGCACACGGCCGGCTGGGGCCGGTTCGCGGTGTCGCCCATCGATGCCGGCGACCGGGGCGGCGCCATCCTCGCGACCCGGCAGGTCGGTGAATGGCTGGTGAGCACCGTCTCCGGCACGGTCGTCCATCCGCGGCTGAGCGCCTATTGGCCTTGGGTCTACAGGACGCTGATGGCCCGGGCGATGCGCGACGACGCGGTGCAGCTGGCGAGGCAGGTGCTGGGCACCGGCCGCTGGGGCGACAACGATCAGCGCGGCACCCTCGGCGACATCCATGTCTACGAGAACCCGTACAACGGCGATGTCGAGTTCTTCCGGCTGGCGGCGCTCGACGGCGATGGACGCTACGGGTACTTCTCCACCAGCAAGACGGACAACCTCCACTGGGAATACCTCGGGACGGATCTGCCGGACAAGCTGCAGGCGACGACGCCGGTGCATGCCTGGGGCGAGAACGATTTCCGGGGCACCCTCGGCGAGGTCTTCATCCATGCCAACCCGTACTCGAATCGCGTCGAGTATTTCCGGTTGAAGGCGCTGGACAGCGGTCAGCGCTACTGGCTGCTGCCGAGGGACGCCGGCGACACGTTCTGGTGGACCTATCTCGGCACCGATCTGCCGACGCGCACGCTCAAGTTCGTCGAGTGATCGTGACGTCCCGCGGCGATCCCGCGCGGCGCCGGCGCAGGCGCAGGCCCAGTCGCCGGGTCAACTTTCGAGGAAGCGCTCCCGCACTTCCAGCACCTGCGGCAGCACGCTGATGAAGAGCTCGACCAGCGCCGGGTCGAAGTGCCGGCCGGCCTGCGCGCGCAGGTGCTCGACCGCGCGCTCGATCGGCCACGCCGGCTTGTAGGGCCGGATGCTGGTCAGCGCGTCGAAGACGTCGGCGATGGCGACGATGCGGGCCTCCTGCGGAATCGCCTCGCCAGCCAGTCCTTCCGGATAACCGCTGCCGTCCCACTTCTCGTGGTGCGTCAGCGCGATGCGGCGCGCCAGGCCCAGCAGCCCGGTCGTCTGGTCGCCGAGGATCTCGGCGCCGATGGCCGGGTGGCGGCGCATCACCGTCCACTCGGCCTCGGTCAGCGGACCCGCCTTCTGCAGGATCGCGTCCGGAATGCCGAGCTTGCCGACGTCGTGCATCGGCGCGGCGTGCAGCAGATCGTCGGCCTCCTGGTCGGTCCAGCCCGCGGCCAGCGCCAGCAGGTGGGCGAAATGGCTCATGCGGACGACGTGCCAGCCGGTTTCGTTGTCCTTGTATTCCGCCGCGCGGCCCAGCCGCTGCACGATCTGCAGCCGCGTCTCGCGCAGCTCGTCGGCGCGCACCAGCGACAGGTGCGTGCGCACCCGCGCGCGCACGACCGGGGGGCTCACCGGCTTGGCGATGTAGTCCACCGCGCCGGCCTCGAAGCCCTCGGTCTCGTCGCTCGAATCGGCCAGCGCGGTGACGAAGATCACCGGCGTGCGCTTCGTCGCCGGCTGCGACTTCAGCACCCGGCAGACGTCGAGGCCGGACAGGCCCGGCATCATGATGTCCAGGAGGATGAGCTGCGGGGACTCGCTCTTCGCGAGCTCCAGCGCCTTCTGCCCGTCGCGCGCGAACAGCAGCCGGTAGTCGTCCTGCAGCACGTGGCGCAGCACCTGCAGGTTGGCCGGCTCGTCGTCGACGAGCAGCAGCTTGGGGCGGTGATCGGCGATCACGGCGTCATCCTCGCGCGCCCGAGGCCGCCGACGAGGCCGCGCTCAGCTGCCTGCGCAGCGACTGCAGCAGCAGCACGGCCGCGTCGAAGTCGAAGTCGTCCAGCGCCCGCGCCAGCGGCGCGATGCGCTCGGCGCCGAAGGCAGCACGCAGCGCGGCCAGCGATTCGTCGTCGAGCTCGCTGCGCTTGAGCGCCGCCGCCAGCCGGTCGATCAGCGTCTTCTTCTCGCGGATCTCCTGCGCCACGGCGACCGCCGCGGCCGACGGCTCCGCCATCGGCATCGGCGCGCTCGCGGCGAAGCCCGACGGCGTGCCGTCCAGCTCCACGATCGCGTCCAGCGTGTGCTGCAGCGCCATCGCCAGCGTGTCGACGAGCGCCATCAGGTCTTCCTGCCGGCCCAGCCGCAGCGCCGATTCGACCGGCTGCGCCGCGGCGAGCAGTTCCGGCATCGCCAGACTGCCGGCCACGCCGCGCCAGCGGTGCACCAGCCCGCGCATCTCGATCCATTGCCGGCCGTGCGTCAGCTGATGCAGCCGCGCGACGCCGTCGCGCTGCTCCTCGGCGAAGCGGCGCAGGCCGCGCTGCCACGCGGTCACGCTGCCCCACAGCCGAAGGCCCTGCTGCCAGTCCAGCGGACCCGCCATCGCGCCCGCGATGCGGGCATCGATCGCATGGCGCGTCGTCGGCACCGGACCGGCCAGGGCCGGCGAGCGGCCCGGCGTCAGGCCCAGCACACGGGCGATCTCGGCGAACAGCCGCGCCGGGTCCAGCGGCTTGACCGCGAAGCCGTCCATGCCGGCGGCCAGCGCCGCCTGGCGGTCTTCTTCCAGCACGCTCGCGGTCAGCGCGACGACCGGCGTGTGGCCGCGACCCTGCGCATGCTCGAAGTTGCGGATCCGGCGCGTCGCGCCCAGCCCGTCCAGCCCCGGCATGTGGACGTCCATCAGCACCGCGTCGAAGCGTTCGTCGGAGAAGGCCTTCAGCGCCTGCAGCCCGTCCGAGGCCAGCGTGACCTGATGGCCCTCGCGGCCCAGGATGATCTGCAGCAGCTCGCCGTTCTGCGCCACGTCGTCCGCCACCAGCAGGCGCAGCGGCGGCAGCGTCACGGCCGCCTCGGTCGCGTCGGACTCGGCGCGCGCGGCATCGCCCGCCGGCAGCGGCAGCCAGACGTGGAAGGTGCTGCCCTGGTCGACTTCGCTCTCGACGGTGATGCGGCCGCCCATGCGCTCGACCAGCTGGCGCGAGATCGTCGTGCCCAGCCCGGTGCCGCCGAAGCGGCGTGTCGTCGAGGCGTCGGCCTGCGCGAAGGCGTCGAAGATCCGGTCCAGCCGGTCGGCGGCGATGCCGATGCCGGTGTCGATGACGGCCAGATGGATCTGTCCGCCCTCCTGGCGCATGCGCAGCGTCACCACGCCCCGCTCGGTGAACTTGATGGCGTTGCCGACCAGGTTCAGCAGCACCTGCTGCACGCGCAGCGGGTCGCCCTTGAAGAAGCGCGGCTCGGCGCCCGGATAGTCGAGGTGCAGCGCCAGGTTCTTGCGTTGCGCCAGCAGCCGCAGCGAGTCCAGCGCCTGCTCGCAGACGGTGCGCAGCGAGAAGTCCACGACCTCCAGTTCCATCGCGCCCTTGTCGAGTTTGGCGGTGTCCAGGATGTCGTTGAGCAGCGACAGCAGCGAACGCGCGGAGCCCCGCACCGTCGTCAGATGGCGGCGCTGCGAGTCCGTCAGCGTGGTGTCCAGCAGCAGCTCGGTGAAGCCGAGGATGGCGTTCATCGGCGTGCGGATCTCATGGCTCATGTTGGCCAGGAAGGCGCTCTTGGCCGCGGCGGCGGATTCGGCGCGTTCCTTGGCTTCCTCGAGCTGGCGCTGCAGGCGCTTGGGTTCGGTGATGTCGAGGATCACCCCGTCGATCCACTGCGCCGCGCCGCGGGCGTCGCGTACCGCGCGACCGCGCTCGGACACCCAGCGTTCGCCGGCCTCGCGGGTGTGGACGCGATACTCGATCGAATACGGCGCATCGGCGGCCACCGCGGTCTCGACCGATGCGTTCACGCGCTCCTGGTCGTGGCGGTGGATCAAGGCGGCGAAATGCTGCCGGCCCTCCAGGAAGTCCTGCGCGGGCCAGCCGGTCAGTTCCTCGACGGCGTCGTTGATCAGCAGCATCGACCAGTTCTCGTCCATGCGGCAGCGGAAGGTCACGCCCGGGCTGTTGGCGATGACGGTGCGGTACTTGGTCTCGCTGTCGCGCAATGCCTGCTCCATCGTGAGCATGCGACGGCGCTCGTCCATCAGGTCGGTGTTGAGCCGGCGCAGCGCCAGCAGGCCGTTGGCGCCGGCGGTGATGGCGCTGATGGCCAGCGCCATCACGGTCACGGCCAGGGCCAGCCAGCCCGCGTTCGCGACGCTGGTGTTGCAGGGGCCGTCGCCCAGCCCGACGAAGCGCGCCGCGCCCATCGCCGTGTAATGCATGCCGGCGATCGCGCAGCCCATCACCAGGCCGCCCAGCGCGATCGCCCAGTGGCGGTGGATCCGGCCGGCCAGGCCGAAACGGATCCACAGCGCCAGCATCGCCAGCAGCACCGCCACGACGATGGAAGCGGCGAACCAGAGGGGGTCGTAGCGCAGCGCGAGGGACATCTCCATCGCCGCCATGCCGGTGTAATGCATCGTGCCGATGCCGGCGCCCACCAGCACGCCGCCGACGACCAGCCGCCAGCCGTCGAGCTGGTGACGGGCCAGCAAGGCCAGCGCGACCCAGGACGCGATCACCGCCGGCACCATCGAGATCGCGGTGATGTGGGCGTCGAAGGCGACCTGCGCGCACAGTTCGAACGCCAGCATGCCGATGAAGTGCATCGACCAGATGCCGCCGCCCAGCGCCAGCGCGCCGGTGGCCAGGATGGCCTGGCGGCGCCAGCCCTTGGCCGGCTTGGCCACGCCCGCGACCTGCAGCGCCAGCGCCGAGGTCAGCGAGGCGACGACCAGCGACAGCAGCACCAGCGGCCAGTCGTAGCGGCCGGTGAGCAGCAGCGTCGGGGCGCCGTCGCGGAACAGGAAGAACTGCGGCAGGACCGCGAGGAGGTCGGACACGGAGGGGGCAGGTCGTGCGCTCGCGCGAGCGCACGACCCGGGCATGGGAGGAGAGCGCCATGGTGCCAAGAAGCGGCGTTCGTCATACGGCACAAATGCGCGACTACTCGCCCGCAAATGCAAACGCCCCGCGAATGCGGGGCGTTTAGCGGAGCGTCCGGAGATCAGAACGCGGGGACGACCGCGCCCTTGTACTGCGTCTGGATGAAGCGCTTGACCGCCTCGGTCTGCAGCGCGGTAGCCAGCTTCTTCACGGCCGGGGCGTTCTGGTTGTCGTCACGCGTGACCAGCCAGTTGGCGTAGGGCGACTCGCCGCCCTCGATCGCCAGCGCGTCCTTGGACGGATTCAGCTTCGCTTCCAGCGCGTAGTTCGTGTTGATCAGCGCCAGGTCGACCTGCGGCAGGATGCGCGGCAGCGTGGCGGCCTCGATCTCGCGGAACTTCAGCTTCTTCGGGTTGTCGGCGATGTCCTTGGTCGTGGACAGGATGTTGGCCTTGTCCTTGAGCTTGATCACGCCGGCCTTGTCCAGCAGCAGCAGCGCGCGGCCGCCGTTGGTCGGGTCGTTGGGAATGGCGACGGTGCCGCCCTCGGGCAGCGCGGCCAGGGTCTTGTGCTTGGTCGAGTAGGCGCCGAAGGGCTCCACATGCACCGCGGCGACGGCGACCAGGTGCGTGCCCTTGCCCTTGTTGAACTCGTTCAGGTAGGGCTTGTGCTGGAAGAAGTTGGCGTCCAGGCGCTTCTCGGCGACCTGCACGTTGGGCTGGACGTAGTCGGTGAAGACCTTGACCTCGAGTTCCACGCCCTGCCTGGCCAGCTCGGGCTTGACGAGGTTCAGGATCTCGGCGTGCGGCACCGCGGTGGCGGCGACGGTCAGCTTCTCGGCGGCGGCGGTGCCGGCGGCCGCCAGGGACAGGGCCGCGACGGCGGCGGTGAACAGCTTCTTCATGGGTAGAACTCCTCTGAGGGAACGGTGCCGCGCGCCTGCTTGGGGCGCCCGGCGATGGAAGGGGGAGGCGGGGTGCGGGTAGACGTGACTAGCGATGGGAGACGCGGGTCACCAGCCAGTCGCCGAACATCTGCAGCAGTTGCACGAGCACCAGCAGCAGCACGACGGTCACGACCATGACCTCGGTCTGGAAGCGCTGGTAGCCGAAGCGGATGGCCAGGTCGCCCAGGCCGCCGCCGCCGATGACGCCGGACATCGCCGTGTAGCCGACCAGCGTGATGGCGGTGACGGTGAGCGCGGAGACGAGACCGGGCAGCGCCTCGGGCAGCAGGCCCTGCCACACGATCTGGCGCGTGCTGGCGCCCATCGCGAGACCGGCCTCGACGATGCCGCGGTCGACGCCGCGCAGCGCGGTCTCGACCAGGCGTGCCAGGAAGGGCGTCGCACCGACGACCAGCGGCGGGATGGCGCCGGCCACGCCGAGCGAGGTGCCGGTGACCAGCAGCGTGAACGGGATCAGCACGATCAGCAGGATCACGAAGGGCAGCGAACGCAGCACGTTCACGACGAAGGACAGCAGCGTGTACACCTTCGGCGAGGACACCAGCCGGTCGCGGTCGAACAGGTAGAGCGCGATGCCCAGCGGCAGGCCGAGCAGCGCGGTGAACAGCAGCGAGCCGCCGAGCATCAGCAGCGTGTCGCCGCCGGCGGCGGCGATCTCGGGCCAGTCGATGGCCTTCAGCGTGTCGAACAGGGAGGGGGGGGTGGCGAGGCTCATGCGCGCAGCTCCTCGACCTGCACTCCGCGCTCGGCCAGCAACTGGCGCGCGGCCGCGTGGTCGCCGCCGCTGACGGCGATCGTCAGCTGCCCGTACGGTTGCTTCTTGATCCGGTCGATGCGGCCGGCCAGGATGCCGAAGTCCAGATTCGCGTGACGGGCGACTTCGCCCAGCAGGGGCTCGTAGGTGCGTTCTCCGAAGAAGGTCAGCCGCCAGAGACGGCCCGCGACATGCGCGTAGTCGTCGCGCTGCTCGCCTTCGTCGACGTGTTCCGCGGCGAGGACGAAGCGCTTCGCGGTGCCCGAGCGCGGATGCAGGAAGACCTGCGCCACGGGACCCTGTTCGACGATGCGGCCGCCCTCGAGCACCGCGACCCGGTCGCAGACGCGGCGGACCACGTCCATCTCATGCGTGATCAGGACGATGCTGAGCTTCAGCTCGTCGTTGAGCTCGGCCAGCAGGTCCAGGATCGAGCGCGTGGTTTCGGGGTCGAGCGCGCTGGTGGCCTCGTCGCACAGCAGCACCTGCGGGTCCAGCGCCAGCGCGCGGGCGATGCCGACGCGCTGCTTCTGTCCGCCCGACAACTGCGCGGGGTACTTGTCGGCCTGGTCGGCGAGACCGACCCGGGTCAGAAGCGCCTGAACCCGCGGGGCGATGCGGGCAGCGTCCCAGCCGGCGATGCGCAGCGGCCAGGCGACGTTCTGCGCCACCGTGCGCGAGCTCAGCAGATTGAAGTGCTGGAAGATCATCGCGATCTTCTGCCGGGCCGCACGCAGGCCGGCAGCGTCCAGCGCCTGCAGGTCCTGGCCGGCCACGACCACGCGGCCACTGTCCGGCCGCTCCAGCAGGTTGATCACCCGCAGCAGCGTGCTCTTGCCAGCGCCCGACGCGCCGATGATCCCGAACACCTCGCCCGATTCGATCTTCAGATCCACGCCCTGGAGCGCCAGAACGCGGCGACCTTCGACGTCATACGATTTGTGCAGGTTTTGGAGTTCGATCACGGAAAAATGAAGGACGCTAGCGGCAGGTGACACCCGTTGCCGTCGTGCGCCTCTCTTTGGGGCGGAAACCGTGATGCTTAGGGATTACCCGACGTTTGGCAAGCAATCAATGCTTATATGCATATGCCGGGGTGGGGATTCTGCTGAATTCGTATAACGGGAAGGGAGCTTTCAGCGTCCAGGCCCGGGGGCTGTTTCGGTGTCGGACGAATTTCCTTCGGCGGTTCGGGCGTTGGCCGCCGAGGCATGGGGCCCCGGACGCAAGGTCCGAAACCCCACGCCTCACCGTCCCCAACCACTTCCGTACTTCCCCGGTTTTGCTACCGAGGACTGCCTACGTTGGAAGAGCGAGGGAGGCGAGCTCGCGGATCAGGTCCGCAATGTTGTTGCGTAGCGCGGACTCCGTGGCGATGCGCAGCTGCTCGCTCGGGTTCAGGCTGTCGTCGATGCCGGCCTTCTGCGTCGTGCGCAGCGTCCGCTGATAGAGCACCTTGCCGCCGCCAGCGGCACGTTCCGTCAGTGTGTAGCGGACGGAGAGGGCGACCTCGGGCAGCACCGGCACGTTCGGTTGCGCGAGCGCCAGCACTTCGACCTGCAGCTGGTAGCGGCCGGTGTCGGGAACGTCCGGCATCAGCCCCAGGCGTCGCAGCGACTCCTGGTAGGTCTGGTTCAAGGTCATCGCGTTGATGCGGCTGCCCCACCACATCGAGGTCTCCTGACCGCCGGTGACCGGCAGCAGGTCGATGTTGCGCCGCAGTTGCGGACTGATCCACGAACGCAGCTGCAACGACTCCATGTCGGTCAGCGAGGACTCCAGCGGCCGCGCCGGCGTGCCGCATCCCGCCAGCAGCGCGCAGGCGCACGCCGCGGCAGCCAGTTGGGCCAGCGCGGAACGAAGAGGAGCGGGGCGACGGTCGATCATGCCGGGCATCTTGCCTCCGCAAAGCGGGCGTCGATCGCCTGAAGTGGACCGCTTTCGGGGCTCAGTGTCCGAGGCTCGGCGTTCGGCGCTCAGAGCCGCCGATGCTGCAGCGCCGGCAGTTGCTCGCGCACCTGCGCGATGCGCGCCGGATCGATCCTGGCCACCGCCAGGCCTTCGCCTTCGGGCACGCAGGCCAGGACCTCGCCCCAGGGGTCGACGATCATGCTGTGGCCCCACGTGCGGCGGCCGTTCTCATGCGTGCCGCCCTGCGCCGCGGCGATGACGTAGGCCTGGTTCTCGACCGCGCGGGCGCGCAGGAGCAGCTCCCAATGCGCCTGTCCGGTCGTGAAGGTGAAGGCCGCCGGGACGCTGATGAGGTCGAGCGGCCGCTCGCCGCCGAAGCTCATCGCGCGGTACAGCTCCGGGAAGCGCAGGTCGTAGCAGATGGAGAGCCCCACGCGCAGCGTCGGTCCGTCGGGGATCGCCACGTCGACGGTCACCGGCGCCTCGCCGGCCTCCAGCACGCGGGCCTCGTCGTAGCGCTCGCGGCCGTTGTCGTAGCAGAACAGGTGGAGCTTGTCGTAGCGCGCCGTCAGTGAGCCGTCCGGCGCGAAGACGCAGGTGGTGTTGCGCACCCGCTCCGCCGGTACCGGCGCGCCGTCGATGGCCATCGGCAGCGTGCCGCCGAGGATCCACACGCCGTGCTCGCGCGCCGCGCGGCTGAGCGCGCCCTGGATGGGCGCGTCGACGTCGCCGGGCCGCTCGGCGAAGGGCAGCTTGTCGGTGTCCTTGTGGCCCATCAGGCAGAAGTACTCGGGCAGCGACACCAGCGCGGCGCCTTGCCGGGCGGCCTCGCCGATCCAGTGGCGGGCGCGCTCGAGGTTCTCCTCCAGCCGGGTGCCGGCCACCATCTGGATCGCGGCGACGGTGACCGGGGCGGCGGCGCGCGGCCCGGCGCTGGGGGAGGCGGTGGATGGCGTGCTCATGGGGCGGTCTCTCCTTGCGGGGCGGCCGTGCTGTTGTAGCTGCCCTGCGGCTGGGCGCGGCGCGGCAATTGCTCGATGCGGGGATCGGACCAGGTGCCGGTGACGCGGAATTCCTCGCTGCTGGCCGCGGCCAGCGGCTTGCGCAGCAGCCACTGCGCCAGGAAGGCGCCCAGCCCGATCGCGGGGTTCACCGCCGCATAGGCGAGCGCGGCGCCGCCGGCATTGATCTCGGGCAGCACCAGCACGTGCAGGTCCTGGGTCTCGGCGGCAAGGTCCGCGCTGCCTTCCATCAGCACCGCGGCCTGCAGGCCCTTCATGCGCAGGTTGTCGCTGCGGGCCACGCCCTTGCCGATGCGGATGTCGCCGGTGACGTTGTCGAAGGCGAAGCCCTCCGAGAACACGTCGCGGAAGTCCAGCATCAGCCGCCGCGGGATGGACTGGAGGCTCAGCACGCCCAGCAGTCGCCCGACGCCGGGCTCCGCCTTGAGGAACTGGCCCTTCTCCATCGCGACGCTCAACTGGCCACTCATGCTCGCGTAGTCCGGCGAGAGCGGCGAACCCTGCCAGGCCACCTGGCCGGTCAGTTCGCCCTTGCCGCCGCGCAACACCTGGCCCTGGCCGAGGCGCTCCATCAGCTTGCCGGCGTCCGCGACGTCCAGCTTCCAGTCGAGCTCCGTGCGGCGCAGCGCCTGGCCGGGTTCCGGCGCCCACTTGCCGGACGCGCTCAGCGTCGCGTCCGGGCTCTTGAGCACGAGCCGCCCGAGGCGCCAGTCCCGCGCGTCGCTCTGCTGCTGGGCATCGATTTCCAGCCGGCCCAGCCGCTTGCCGCGGAGCTCGAAGTCCTCGACGACGATGTCCAGCGTCGGCACCGACTTGGGCTGCTTGTCGAGCAACTGCTCGACGCCGTCGACGTCGCTGCGGGGCACGGACAGCCGGGACAGCCGCGCATAGACGCGGCCCGGCTGGTTGGGTTTCGCGGCCCGCACCTCGATCAGGCCGCTGAGCTGCTGCGCGTCCATCGAGACCCGCCAGCCCGCGCCGGCGTCGTGCGAGATGCCGGCGGTGACGGCGTTCAGCGTGCGACCCGCCACCTGCAGCGTCTGCGCCTTCAGCGTCAGCTGTGACGGCGCGTACCCGCCGTCGGCCATGCCGTCGGTCGCGCTGTCGAGCGCCGTGCCTTCCTTCCCGCCCGTCAGCCCCGGCAGCGCGGTCTGCCAGGCGTCGGCGTTGAACTGGTCGAAGGTGGCGCGGGCGACGACGCCCTGCGCCGGCAGCTCGGGCAACTTCTCGCGCACGGAGACGGCGCCGCGCAGGACCTTCGCCTCGTGCGTCGTCACGTCGCGCTGGTAGAGCGCCTGCACCGGGCCGGCCTCGACGCGCAGCTCCTCGCGCTGCGTGCCGGCCGGCGCCGCGATCGCCCGCGTGGCGATGCGCAGGGGCCAGGTCTCGTCGGCGGACTTGTGCATCGGCGCCGGCAGGTTGACCGCGATGCCCTGCATCGGACTGGTGACGGCAACTTCCGTCTGCCCGCTCTTGAGCACGCCCAGCTCGAAGCGCAACGAGGTCTGTCCCGTCATCACCGACGCGACCTGTTGCAGCCCCAGTTCGGGCGCGTTGCGCAGCGCCTCGGCCGTGACCGTGCCCAGCGCCGCGAAGCGCATCGAGCCGTCGGGCAGGCTGCCGCCCTCGAACGTGGCGTCGCCGCCCAGCACGCGCGCCTGCCCGCCGCGGATCTGCAGCCCCTTCTGGTCGAAGCTCACCAGCGCCTTCGCCTGGCCGAGCAACGGGGTGTCGGGCCGGATGCGCACGTCGTTGCCCGTCAGCGTGACCAGGCCCTTCACCGTCGTGTCGTCGATGTGCATCAACGGCAGCCGCAGGTTGAGCTTCAGCGCCATCGGGCCGGTGGCGGTCGCGTTGTCCAGCACGTGGCTGGTCAGCGCCGCGACCGGCGAGTTCTTCACGTAGCGCAGACCGTCGACCAGCGCGCCGCGCGCCTGGCCGTCGATTTCCAGGACGGGCGCGTGGTGGTACAGGTCGGGGATCGATCCCTGGACGTTGAACAGCTCCACGCCCATCAGCTTCGTCTTGGCGTTGCGGATGCTCATGGCGGCGCGGTCGAAGATCAGCTCGGCGTCCAGCTGTTCCATCGCCGGCCACGGGGACTGGAAGGCCGGGTGCTCGTCGTCGGCCGGGTGGCTGGGCACATAGGCCAGCGTCAGGTTGCGGACCTGCCCGGACACGCGGAACTGGCCCTTGCTGCGCGGCGCGTCGAAGGGGAAGTCGAGCAGGTCGCCCTGCAGCCGCACCTGGATCTTGTGGACGGTGCCGTCGCGGATCGCGTCGCGGACATACCGTCGCGCCTCGTGGCCCATCGACGCGGGCAGGTAGCGCAGCACCCGCGGCGCGCTGATCTCGTCGATGCGGCCGGTCAGGTCGAGCTTGCCCGCGTCGTGCGGACGCTTGCCGTCACCGCTCTGCCAGGTGCCGTCGATCTCCGCGCGCAGGTCGTCGTTGGCGATCCGGACGCCGTTGAACTGCACCGACCAGCGCGTGCGGGGCTCGTCGGGGGCCGAGGCCGCGGTCGAGATGGAGGCCGCCGCGAGCGGGCTGACCGCAGGCTTCGCGGGCGTCGGCAGCACTGTGGCAAGGGCCGGCGCGCGCTTGCCGCCGACGGGCGCCGGACGCTGCGCCTGCCAGCGCAGGGTCGCCTGCGCCTGCTTCAGCGGCAGGGACGGCTCTTCGAAGACGCCAGGCAATGTCACTTCGCCGTTGTTGATCGCCAGCGTGGCGCTGCCGCCCTGCTCGTTGGCGTCGAACTGGAGGTCGGCGCCGCTGACGCCGGGCCGGCCGGTCGGCGGCGAGGAGCCCGGGTCCGCGGGTGCTTCCGGCGCCGCGGCCGTCAGGTGCAGGCCCTGCAGCTGCCCCTTGGCGCGGTAGCTGCGCGGCGCGTCGAGCGTGCCTTCCCAGTGGAGCTGCAGCGCGTTGAGCAGGCCGCCGGGTTTCATGTCGGCGATCAGCTGGCGTTGCGACTCGGCCAGCGGCAGCCGGGCCAGGATCTGTGCCCCGAGGGTCAGGTCCAGCTGCTGCGCCTGGAAGTCGCCTCCGGTCAGCGCCCCGGTCTTGGGGTCGCGTTTCACGTCCAGCAGCCAGTCCGAGCGCGGCCAGTCGAGGCCGTCGCCCGCCTGGAAGCCGAGCCCCTTGGCCTCCAGCGACAGCGATTGCGGCGTCTGCTTGAGCACCAGCCGGCCGCCGATCTTGGCCAGCGCGAGCTCCGGCAGTCCCGGCGCGACGCGCAGCTTCACCGCGCGCAGGCCCATGTCCAGCGTCAGGCTGCGCGGCTCGCCGCGATCCACTTCCAGCCAGGCGCGCAGCGCGCCGTCGCCTTCGTTGAGCTCGAAAGGCAGGTCCACGTAGCGGCGCAGCTCGCTGACGTCGGTACGCGGCAGGTGGCCGAAGAGCTGCCCGCTCCAGCGCTGCACCGCGCCGGGCCGGTCCAGCAGCGACTGGGTGAATTCGCCGCGCAGCGTGAAGCGCTCGCCCCAGCCGGCCGGCGGTGTCGCATCCAGCCGCAGCCGGTGGCGCCGCAGGCCGTTGCGCAGCACCAGGTTCAGGTCGAAGAGCTCCAGCGGCGGCGCCGCGCGCAGCTCGTCGACCCAGCGGATGCGGCCGTGCAGGATGACGAATTCATGCTGCTCGAAGAACCAGTCGGCGGCGTCGTCGGAGGCCTGCGTGTCGGACGGACCGTCGACGCTGAGTCCGGCGACGAAGACGCGGCCCTTGGCATCGCGACGCAGCAGCAGCTCGGGGCTGTCCAGCAGCAGCTGGGAGAAACGCAGTTCGAGGGCCAGCAGCGAGCGCGGCGACAGCGCGGCGCTGACGCGCGGCAGGTGCAGGGCTTCGTGGCCGGCGGCGTCGGTGATCCGGACGTCGCGCAGGTCCAGCGTGGGGATCCAGCCCGAGGATTTGGCGCTGATGGCGCCGATCTTCACAGGTACCCCCAATGCCTGGGTGGCTTGCTTTTCGAGCTCGGGTCGCCAGTCGTCGATGTGGGGCAGAATCGCCCAGTGCAATGCCAGCCAGGCCGCGATCAGCAGGGAGAAAACCCCTGCCGAAGCCAGACCGAGCCAGAGGGCGCAACGTGCCCACCAGCGTCGTTTCGCGACCGCGGAACCGGAGTCAGGACTGGTGGCGGCGGACGAAGACATGTAAGGGTGGACGGCGGTCGCCGAATCTAGCACAGCCATTCCGGCCATGAGCCAGCGAGAGCATTCTTTACCGATGGATTCAGTTGCCTCGGCAACCTCGGACCCGGCAGGCGCCACGACGCCCGCCGCGTCCGCGGACCACAGCCGTTTCGTTCAGCGCATCCGCCGCCGTTACGCGGCTGAATTGCCGTTGCTGCCGCCCGGGCTGCCGGACGACGTCACGATGCGTGCCGTCGTGGACCGGCTCCGGCAAGCCGGGCGCCCGCTGCCCGCCGCGCTGCGCGTGATGCGCCAGTTGGTGATGGAACGGCTGGCCGTGCTCGACGTCGAGCAGGGCGCGCCGATGACCGACGTGACGCAGGCGATGACGCACCTGGCGGAGGTGACGCTGGACATCGGCGTCGTGGCCTGCCGCGCCGAACTCGACGCCCAGTACGGCGCGCCACGCGACGCCGCCGGCCAGGACATCGACTTCTGGGTCGTCGGCATGGGCAAGCTCGGCGGGCGCGAGCTCAACGTGTCCTCCGACATCGACCTGATCTATGTCTACGAGGAAGACGGCCAGACGGAAGGCAACGGCGCCGGCGGCCAGAAGATCTCCGCGCACGAATACTTCGCCCAGCTGTCGCGACGGCTGTCGACGCTGATTGGCGACGTGACCGAGGACGGTCAGGTCTTCCGCGTCGACCTCGCGCTGCGGCCGAACGGCAATTCCGGCCCCCCCGCCGTCAGCATGGCGATGCTGGAGGAGTACTTCCTCGTCCAGGGCCGCGAATGGGAGCGCTTCGCGTGGTTGAAGAGCCGCATCGTCGCGCCGCGCGAGAGCGTCAAGAGCGGCCGCGCGATGCAGCTGCGCAGCCTGGTGACGCCCTTCGTCTACCGGCGTTATCTGGACTACGGCGTCTTCGAAGGCCTGCGGCAGCTGCACCGCAAGATCCGCGACGAGGCCCAGCGACGCGCCGCCGGACGGCCCGAGCGGGCCAACGACGTCAAGCTGTCGCGCGGCGGCATCCGCGAGATCGAGTTCATCGTCCAGCTGCTGCAGGTGGTGCGCGGCGGGCAGTTCCCGGAGATCCGCACCCGTTCGACGTTGAAGGCGCTGACGCGGCTGGCCGCGCGCGGCCTGATGAAGCCCGAGACCGCCACGGCGCTGGCCCAGGGCTACGACTTCCTGCGGCGCGTCGAGCACCGCATCCAGTACCTGGACGACCAGCAGACCCACTGCCTGCCCGCGGCCGACGAGGACATCGGCTGGATCGCGCGCAGCCTGAGCCTGACCTGCAACAGCCACGCCTGTCCGCTGCTGGACAAGCTGATGGAGGTGCGGGAGCTGGTGGCGACCGAGTTCGACGCGCTGCTGCACGACGGCGTCGCGCCGGGCGGCAAGGGCAATTGCAGGAACGGCATGTGCGGCGGGCCGCCGCTGCCGATCGACAGCGAGGAATTCCTCGACAAGCTGCCTGCCGAACTGGCGGGCAATGTGCGCCGCTGGGCCCAGCAGCCGCGCGTGCAAAGCCTGCGCGAGGAATCCCGGCTGCGGCTGGCCAAGCTGGTCGGGCGCGCGGCGCAGGCGGTGCGCCAGGGCGAGTGCACGATGGACGCGGCACAGCGCTTCGTCGACTGGATCGAACCGCTGCTGCGCCGCGAGAGCTACCTGGCGCTGCTGGTCGAGCGGCCCCCCGTGCAAGGCCGGCTGCTGCGCCTGCTGGGACTGGCGCGCTGGCCGATGCGCTACCTGATGCAGCATCCCGGCGTGATCGATGAGCTGGCCGACGCGCGACTGCTGAACGAGCGCTTCGACGGGCCGGCCTTCATCCAGGACCTGCAGGCGCGTCACGACGCCTGGGCCGAACACGGCGAGGCGAGCGAGGATGCGCTGCTCGACAGCGTGCGCCGCGCGCATCACGCCGAGGTCTTCCGCACGCTGGTGCGGGACGTGGAAGGGCAGATCAGCGTCGAGCAGGTCGCCGACGAGCTGTCGCTGCTGGCCGATGCCACGCTGCAATGCGTGCTCGCCTGGGCCTGGGACCGGCTCAAGCAGAAGCACCGTCCGGCACCGCGCCTGGCGGTCATCGCCTACGGCAAGCTCGGCGGCAAGGAACTGGGCTACGGCAGCGACCTGGATCTGGTCTTCCTCTTCGACGACGAGGACGACAACGCGGCCGAGATCTACGGCGCCTTCATCCGCAAGCTGATCACCTGGTTGACGATCCGCACCGCGGCGGGCGAGCTCTTCGACATCGACACGGCGCTGCGGCCCAACGGGAACTCGGGGCTGCTGGTGACCTCGCTGTCCTCGTTCGAGAACTACCAGGGCGGGCGCGGCAGCAACACGGCGTGGACCTGGGAACACCAGGCGATCACGCGCGCGCGTTTCTGCGCCGGCGACGCGTCGCTGGCCGAGCGTTTCGAGGCCACGCGCCGTGCGGTGCTGACCGCGCCGCGCGATCCGGCGGCGCTGCGCGAGGAGGTCGTCGCGATGCGCGAGAAGCTGCGCGCGGCTCGGACCGTGCGTGCCGGCTTCTTCGACGTCAAGCACAGCCCGGGCGGCATGGTCGACGCCGAATTCGCGTTGCAGTACCTGATCCTGGCGCACTCCGCGCAACACCCGGAACTGCTGGCCAACGCCGGCAACATCGCGCTGCTGCAGCGCGCCGAGTCGTTCGGACTGCTGCCCGCCGACGTGGGCCGCGCAGCCGCGGACGCGTACCGCGAGCTGCGTCGCGTGCAACACCGGGCGCGGCTGAACGAGCAGTCGACCTCGCTCGACGGCGAGGCCGCCGAGGCGCTTGCGCCGCAGCGCGACGCGGTGCTGGCGCTCTGGCGGGCCGTCTTCGGCTGAGTCGCGGAGCGGGACCGGATGCCGGGACGCGCTTGGCTCCTCGTCGCGATGGCGTTGGCCATCGGCTCGATGGTCGCCTGGATCCAGCCGCCGCAAGTGCAGGCCGCGATGGCGTGGCGCCCCGAACTTGCGGCGACCGAACCCTGGCGTGCCGTCAGCGCGGCGTGGCTGCACTGGAGTCCGCAACACCTGATCGCCAACCTCGCCGGCTGCGCCGTGATCGGGCTGCTCGGCATCGCCGCGCGGCTGACCGCGCGTGACGCGGCGGCGTGGCTGCTGGCGTGGCCGCTGACGCAGTTCGGCCTGCTGATCGAGCCGTCGCTCGAGCGTTTTGGCGGCGCGTCCGGCGTGCTGCACGCGGGGGTCGCGGTGGCCGCGATCGGCATGATGCGGATGCGGGCGTCTCACGGGCGGGAGCGCGTGATCGGCTTGCTCATCGGCATCGGACTGGCCGTGAAGGTCGCGGCGGAGCGGCCCTTGTCGGGGCCGGCCTTGCGGCATTGGGACGGCTGGAACATCGCGATCGCGCCGCTGGCGCACCTGACGGGGCTGATCGCCGGCGTGGCGACGGCGCTGCTGTGTGCGTTGGCCGCGCGGGCCTGGGCAAGTCGCACTGACCGCCGGGCATGATCCGGCGCCATGGAACGCAAGCAGCATCTCGACAGCACGGCGGTGGTCATCCTCCTGGGATGCTGCGTGCTGTGGGGCCTGAACCAGGTCGCGGCCAAGGCCGCGCTGACCGAGATCGGTCCGCTGTGGCAGGCGGCCTTGCGCTCCGGCCTGGCCGGCGCGCTGGTCTGGGGCTTTGCCGCGGCGCGCGGCATCGCGCTGTTCCGGCGTGACGGCAGCCTGCCGGGCGGGCTGCTCGCGGGCCTGCTGTTCGCGGCCGAATTCGCCTGCATCTTCATCGGCCTGCAGTACACGACGGCGTCGCGGATGGTGGTCTTCCTCTACCTGTCGCCGTTCGTCGTGGCGCTGGGCATGCCCTTGATCTCGCCGGCCGAGCGGCTGACGAAGCGCCAAGCCGCGGGACTGCTGGTCGCCTTCGGCGCGGTGGCCTTTGCGTTCGGCGAGGGACTGCACGGGACCGGGCAGACGATGCAGTGGCTGGGCGATGCACTGGGGGTGCTGGCCGCGCTGCTGTGGGGCGGAACGACGCTGGCGATCCGCGCGACGAAGCTGTCGTCCGCCAGCGCGGAGAAGACGCTGCTGTACCAGCTGGCGATCTCGGCGATGGCGCTCGCGGCCGGCGCGATGGTGGCCGGCGAGTCGCTCCCGCTCGACTGGTCCTGGCGCCTGCTGGGGCTGTTCGGTTTCCAGGCGGTCATCGTGTCGTTCGCGAGCTACCTGCTGTGGTTCTGGCTGATCCGCCACTACCCCGCGACCAAGCTGTCCAGCTTCACGCTGAGCACGCCGTTGTTCGGCCTCATCGCAGGCGCGCTGCTGCTGGGCGAGCCGATCACGCCACGGTTGATGCTCGCGCTCGCGGGCCTAGCGGTGGGGATCGTGATGGTGAATCGTTGAGGCTGCTCAAGGCGAATTGAGGAAGTCGAGGAAGCGCCTACCGCTCGCATCGCCGTCCGTCGATTCGCCTGCTCGAACGCCGGGAGGGCCTCGCCATCCGACGGTGACCCCCTCGCTGCCGGATTCGCCGGCTTCGAGCAGGCACGCCTCGTCGCCATCACGCCGTCCATCGACATCCAGATGGGCCGGGTGGGCAGCGGGACCTGAGGGTGCGGGGCAGGCCGCTTCCGGCCCGGCTGCGGTCAGGCGTTCAGAGTTCAATGATCCCGCGCTTCAACGCGATCGTGACCGCGTGGGTGCGGTCCTTCGCCGACAGCTTGCCCAGGATGGTCCGCATGTGGACCTTCACCGTCTCCTCGGTCAGCGAGAGGTGCTCCGCCACCTCCTTGTTCGCGTGACCGAGCGCCACCAGGCGCAGCACCTGCGTCTCGCGCAGCGACAGCGCACGGCTGCCGGCGTGCTGCGCGATGGCGGCCTCGATGGCCGGCGGCACCATCATCCGGCCGGCATGCACGCCGCGGATGGTGTCCAGCAGCTCGGTGCGCATCAGGCCCTTGAGCAGGTAGCCCACCGCGCCGGCCTTGATCGCGCGCGCGGCCTGGAAGTCGCCGGGAAAGGTCGTGAGGATGACGATCCGCGCCTGCGGGAACTCGCGACGGATCGCGGTCATCGCCTCGATCCCGTCCATGTCCCGCATGCGCAGGTCCATCAGCGTCACGTCGGGCTGGTGCTGGCGGAAACGCGACAGCGCCTCCAGGCCGGTGGTGGCCTCGGCCACCATGCGCATGTCGGGCTCGGCGTCGATGACCGTCGTGATGCCGCTGCGCATCAGCGCATGGTCGTCGACGGCCATCACCGTGATGGGGGAGGAGATCGGGGCGGAGTCGTTCACGCGCGGTCAGCGGTCAGGTCGGGAGCGCCGGCTCGTGGGCGCAAGGGCCGAAGCGTAGCCGCAGCCGACGGTCCGGATCGCCCCTGGGGCTACTCCCGCTCCCTCGAAAGAGTTAGCCCGGAGGTGTCGCGCCGGCGCCTCGCGCCACCCCCGCGGCTCGCCCGATCCGGGCGCCGCTTCTGCTAGTGTTCCGGCCCCATGACGTTGTCGCTCGTGATGTCCGCTCCCATGTGCCGTACGCCCCGGGCTTCGCCGGCGGCGACGGCGGCGTTGCGCGCGATGGCGACGCTCATGACGGTCGCGAGCGGGGCCTGGAGCGCGATCGGGCTGGCGGTGCTGGCCGCGACGCTGCTGCTGGTCGCCGTGCCGGTCCGGGCGCTGGACCACGGGCTGGCCATGAACCAGTTCCATCACCGCGCCTGGACCGCCGAGGACGGCGTGCCGATGGAAACCTGGACCATGGCCCAGACGCCGGACGGACTGCTCTGGATGGGCGGACCGAACGGCCTGACGCGTTTCGACGGCGTGCGCTTCGAGCGCTTCCGCCCGCCGCCGCCGCAGGAGTTCCCGTCCGGCACCGTGGCGAAGGTGCTGGCGACGTCCGGCGGCGATCTGTGGGCCGCCTTCTTCCCGCGCGGGCTGGTCCGGATCCGCGGCGACCAGGTCTGGCGCGTGCCGGTGACGGAGGCGGTGGCGACCGCCCGCATCCGCTCCATCGCCGAGGATGCGGACGGCGCGATCTGGGCGGGCGGTGCCACGGAGCTCTTCCGCTTCCAGAACGACCGCTGGGAGCGCATCGACGCGTCCTGGGGCGTGGAGGGCCGCGCCATCGACGGCGCGGTCGTCGACGGGCGCGGCACCGTCTGGATCTGCGACAACGAGCACCTGCTCGGACTGCCGCAGGGCGAGACGCGCTTCCGCGCCGTCGGCGACTGCAAGGAGGCGACCAGCCTGCAGGTGCTGCGCGGCGAGACCTGGCTGGTCTTCGCCAACGAGATGCGCAAGGCGCCGGCGCTGTCGCGGATGGCCATCGCGCGGGACCCGCGGCTGTCGACGCGGCGGGGGTCGTCGACCGTGGTGGACCGCGACGGCAATCTGTGGACCGTGTTCTGCCCGGCGGGACTGTGTCGCCGCCGGCTGCCCTGGCCGCTGGAGGGCGACCGCGTGCCGCTGACCGGCGAGTACGAACGCTTCGCCGCGCCGGAGGGCCTGTCGGGCGACTTCGGGATGATGATCCTCGAGGACGTCGAAGGCAGCCTGTGGGTCGCGACCAAGACCGGCCTGGACCGCTTCCGGCGGGCCGCGCTCGTGCCCGCGCGGATGCCGCGCGCCACCAGCAACTTCGCGCTCGCGGCGGATCCGGGCGGCGGGGTGACGGTGGCGGCGTACTCGCCGGTGGCGTCGACCGTGTGGCGGCTGTCGGGCCCTGCGGGCGAGGCCGAGAAAGTGCCGGCGCCGCCGGGCGCGCAGATCACCGCGGCGGGCCGCGACGGCCAGGGGCGGCTCTGGCTGGTCGGACCCGCGGGACTCTGGCGCCGCGAGGGTACGCGGTGGGAGGGGATTCCCAGACCGCCGGGCGTCGGGGAGCGCTGGATCAGCGGCATCGTTCCGTACGGCGACGGCCTGATGGTCGCCTTCCAGCGCGGCGGCGTGCAGACCTGGGAGAACGGCCGCTGGCAGCCGCTGTCGTTGCCGGGACAGCCGTCGCCGCTGGAGGCCGCGGTGGCGTGGGCCGGCGACGGCACCTACTGGTTCGGACTCAAGGACAACCAGGTGCTGCGCTGGGCCGACGGCCAGGTGCGCAGTTTCGGGCCGGCGCAGGGCGTGGATGTCGGCGACGTGCTGCTGGTCCATGCCGGCCGATCGCGACTGCTGATCGCCGGCGAACGCGGCGTGGCGATCCTGTGGGACCACCGCTTCGTGCCATTGACGACCGAGGTGCCGGAGACGCTGGCCGGCGTGTCCGGCATCGCCGAGACCGCGGACGGCGACCTGTGGCTCAACGGGCGCAAGGGGGCGGTCCATGTCCGGCGCGAGGACCTGCTCAGCTTCCTGGGGGATCCCGGCCAGCCGCTGAAGGTGGAGGTGCTGGACACGCTGGACGGCCACCCCGGCGGCGCCACCGCCTTCTGGCCGCAGCCGAGCGTGGTGGAGGCCGCGGACGGCCGGTTGTGGTTCGCGGGCACGACCGGCGTGGCGTGGCTGGATCCGCGGCGGTCACGGCGCAACGCGGTGCCGCCCGTGGTGCGGATCACCGGGCTGCGCGCCCATGGCGTCGAGTACGCGCCGGGCGCGAAGGTGACGCTCCCGAAGCACGCCGAGATGATGGAGCTGCGCTTCTCCGCCGCGAGCCTCGCGGTGCCGGAGCGGGTGAGCTTCCGCTACCGGCTGGACGGGGTCGATACGCGCTGGCGCGACGCGGGTCCGCGGCGGGAGACGGTCTACAACAGCCTGGGACCGGGCAGCTACCGGTTCCACGTGCTGGCCGTCAACAGCGACGGCGTCGCGGCGCCGCAGGAAGCGATCCAGGACATCGTCATCCCGGCCGCCTGGTACCAGACGGCGCTGTTCCGCGTGTTGTGCGTGGCGGCGGTGATCGCGCTGATCTGGGCCTTGCACCGACTGCGCCTGAGGCAGGCCGCGCGGCGGGCGCGCGAGAAGATGCGCACGCGCATGGCCGAACGGGACCGCATCGCCCGCGAGCTGCACGACACGCTGCTGCAGGGCGTGCAGGGGCTGATCCTGCGGTTCGAGGCGCACTCCGCGCAGTTGCCGGCAGCGCATCCGGTGCGCGCGGCGATCGATGCGGACCTGGTGATGGCCGACGACGTGCTGGACGAAAGCCGTCGCCGCGTGATGGCGCTGCGCGGCTCCCAGCAGGGGGGCGCGAGCCTGCCGAGGGCGCTGGAGGACATCGCGTCGCAGCTGGCGCGGGACTACGACGGCGAGTTCCGGCTGGAGATCGTCGGCCGCGAGCGGCCGCTGCGGGCGGAGGTCCGCGATGAGCTGCGCCTGATCTTCGGCGAAGCGCTGTTGAATGCGTTCAGGCACGCGCGGGCGAATCGCATCACGATGACCTGGCGCTTTGGATGGTGGCGACTGCGCGTGGAGCTGCGCGACGATGGCGAAGGCATGCCGCCGTCGCTGGCCGCGAGCGGCCGACCAGGGCACATGGGACTGGCGTCGATGCGGGAGCGCGCGCGAGCCGTGGGCGCGCGCCTGACGATCACCAGCACGCCGGGGCAAGGCACGAGCGTGACCTTGACGATGCGTGCATCGCACGCGAGTTGATGGGTTGCAAACTTTTTCTTCACGGGCCACTTGCAAAGCACTGATGGCTGTCGGCAGAATCCGCCCCGCCGGACGTCCATCGAAGAATGAACCGCCGGCAAAAGGGAACGATTCCAAAGCAAACACGGAATCGGCAGGGAGGAAGCCGCTGAGCTAGTGACAGGACTTGCGCCGTGAGGTGCCAGGTCTTGCTGCGCGCGTGCGCCCGTACTCCCCGCCGGTGACCGGACAGGGAGTTTCAAGTGAGCTCGACTCGGCAAGACCTGGTGGTGTCAACCAAGCGCGGCGTGCATCGCGGCATGCGGCGCGGCGTATTGGCGGGTGGCTGGGGCGCGGTGGCGCTCGCGCTGCTGATGGCCGGGTGGAGCGCTGCGCGCGCCACGGGCTACGTGTACGACGACCTGGGCCGGCTGGTGCAGGTGGTGCTGCCCAATGGCAGCGGCACGCAGTACGTGTACGACGCGGCGGGCAACATCACGGCGGTGCGCGCGGTCAACGCGGGCACGCTGAGCATCACGAGCTTCACGCCGGAGTCGGGCGCGCCGGGCAGCAAGCTGACGGTCAACGGCAGCGGCTTTGCGACCAGCATCGCGGGCAACACCGTGACCGTCGGCGGCGCGAGCGCCATCGTCACCGCCGCGACGGCGTCGCAACTGACGGTGACCGTGCCGGCGAGCGCCGCAACCGGGCCGGTGGGGGTGACCACGGGCGGAAGCAGCGTGACCTCCGCCAAGCCGTTCACGGTGGTCAGCAGCAAGACGCCGACGATCGCGAGCTTCACGCCGGTGCTGGGCACGACCGGGACGGTGGTGACCTTGACGGGCACCAACATCCAGACGACGGCGTCCGACAACCGGCTGCTGTTCAACACGAGCGGCCTGGCGACGCTGAGTGCCGCCACGGCCACGACGCTGACGACCAAGGTACCGTCGGTCGGATCATCCGGGCGCCTCACGCTCTCGACGCCTTACGGCAACGCGCTGAGCACCGCCGACTTCCTGGCCGTGCCGGACAACCGCACGCCGAGCAACGTGGCCGCGTGGACGCGCATCGCCGTGGGCGGCGCGGGCGCGACGCTGGGCATCCCGGCCGCAGGCAAGCACGCCGCGGTGATCTTCGACGGGACGATCAATCAACTCGTCACGCTGGACACCAGCGGCAGCACGCTGGGCGGAGCGCTGGGCTATGCGGTGTACGGACCGCAGGGCACGCAACTGGCCACCGGCAGCGTGAGCGCATCACAGCCGCAGGCCTATCTGCCGACGCTGACCGCGGCGGGTACCTATGCGGTGTTCTTCGATGCCGGCGCAGCGGCCACGCTCAAGGTGGCCGCGACGGTCGACCAGAGCTTCGCGATCGATGCGGGCCGGACGACCATCCGGGACGTGTTCCCGGGGCAGACCGCGTCGGTGCCCTTCACGGGCACGGCGGGACAGAACCTGGGCTTGTCGCTGAGCGGGCTGACGTTCACCGGCACGGGCGCGACCGCGGCGGTCACGCTCCAGGTGGCCAAGCCCGACGGCACGGTGTGGCAGAGCAACACCAGCTGCGTGACGGCCAATCCCGGCGCAGCGTGCGAACTGAACCTGAGCGGCTTGCCGGTGAGCGGTGCCTACGCCATCCGCGTGCTCAACCCCGCGGGCAACCGGCCCATCGCCGCAGGCGTGCTGACGCTGAGCAGTGACAAGACCGGCACGCTGGTGGATGGCCAGGTGCAGTCGCTGGCGGTGCGCACTGGCCAGAACGGCCGCATCACCTTCGCGGCTACGGCAGGGCAGGTCGCCACCGTCTGGCTGGGCAACCATGCAACCAATCCGTCGGTGGACATTCCGGTCACGGTGCTCAAGCCGGACGGCTCGTCCGCCTTCACGCAGTCGCTGGCGGCGAGCGTGCGTGGCGGATACCTGACGGTCCTGGCCGCGCAGAGCGGCAATCACGCCGTGTTCGTCGATCCGGCCTATGGGGCGTCGGGCAACCTCGAACTGGTCCTCAACCCGGCGGTGACGACGCTGACGGTCGATGGCGCACCGGCGTCGCTGGCGGCCTCGCCAGGCGCGTATCTCGTGTTCAACGGCGTTGCCGGGCAGAACCTGGGCCTCGGCCTGACGGGGCTGAGCTTCCCCGGCGGCGGCCTGGCGACGCTGACCGTCCGCAAGCCCGACGGCAGCGTGCTGTCGGAGGCCAGCTGCTCGTCGGCCAGCCCGGCCAGCGGCTGCGATCTGAACCTGAGCAACCTCCCGGCGACCGGTCTCTACCGCGTGCAGCTGATCTCGACTTCCGCCGCTCAACCGAGCGCCGCGACCTTCGTCCTCAGCAGCGACAAGGTCACCACGCTGACGGCGGCCACGCCGGCCACGGCCACGCTGCGGGCGGGACAGAACGGCCGCTTCACCGTGCAAGGCACGGCGGGCCAACCGATGAACCTGTGGGTGGGGCAGGGCGTTTCCGATCCCGCGGGCGTCAGCATCGCGGTCAACGTGTCGCGTCCCGACGGCTTGAACGTGGGATCCACGACTCTGTCGACCAGCAGCAACGGCATGGCGTTCACGATCCCGTCGGCGCCCGTGACCGGGACCTACACCGTGTTCGTCGATCCGGGCTTCGGCGCGGGGGCGACCGTGCAGGCCTTGTCCGAGCCGGTGGCGACGCCCGTCGCCGTCGATGGCGCCACCGTCAACATCGCGGCCACGACCGGCGGCTACGGCACCTTCACCGCGACCGCCGGCCAGAATCTCGGCCTGGGGGTGAGCGGCCTGGCTTTCGCCACGGGTGTCAGCGGCACCGCGACGCTGCGCATCGTCCAGCCCAATGGCTCGGTCTGGCTGAGTGCGACTTGCGCGAGCGCCAACCCGGGTGGCAACTGCGAGGTGAACCTGCCCAATGTGCCCGCCACCGGCACGTACAGGATCCAGCTCGTCGGCAACAGCGCGCCAATCACGACCGCCAACGTCACGCTCAGCACCGATGCGATCGGCGTTCTGCCGCAGGATGGCAGCACCAACCTCGCGCTGCGTACTGGCCAGAACGGACGCTACACGATCGCTGGAACCGCCGGCCAGCAACTGACGCTGACGTTCAGCACGCTGAGCACGACGCCGGCCGGCCAGGCCGCGATGCTGACGCTGCTCGATCCGAGCGGCAGCAGCGTCTGGCAGTCGACGTTGAATGCCGCGTCGGTCGGCACGGGCATGACGCCGCCGCTGCTGCCGGGCACGGGCAACTACACGCTGTTCGTCGATCCGTCGTACGGCTCGGCGCTGACGGGCGCGCTCTTGCTGGGCAACACCCCGGTAGTGCCGCTGCCCGTCGACGGCGCCCCTGCCGCGCTGGGAGGCACCAAGGGGCTCTACGCCTCGTTCACCGGCAGCGCCGGCCAGAACCTGGGCCTGGGTTTGACCAATCTAACTTTCTCGGGCGGGGCGAATTCTTACGTCAGTCTGTACGTCTACAAGCCGGACGGCTCGCCGCTTGTGTCCGGCACCACCTGCTACGCCGGCGTCGCCCCCTGCGGCGTCAACTTGAGCCGCCTGCCGACAACCGGCAACTACCTGGTCCGGGCGGTCCCGGTCGGCGCCACGGCGGTGAGCTCGCTCACGCTGACCCTCAGCAGCGACGTGTCCGGCACGCTGACGGCGGGCACGCCGCGGGCGGTGACGCTTCGTTCCGGTCAGAACGCGACGCTGAGCTTCGGTGGCACCGCAGGACAGCCGGTCACGGTCCGCATGAAGGACCTGTCGACCACGCCGGCTGCGTTGAACGTCAACCTGTCGGTGCTGCGCTCAGACGGGTCGGTGATCTCGACGGTCAGCGGTTCGACCAGCTCGGACGGCAACCAGATCCACGTACCCAGCCTGCCGAGCACCGGCAACTACGTCGTCTTCGTCGATCCGGAGTACGGCGCGGCGGCCGCGCTGTCCGTGGTGGTCGACGGCGCCGGCGACATCGTGCCGGACGGCGCTGCGGTGGGCCTGCCGGTGCCGATGGCGGCTGGCAGTGCGAAGACGCTGCAGTTCAGCGGCACGGCGGGTCAGTCCGTCGGCGTAGGACTCTCCGGCCTGGCCGGTACGGGATACGTGGCACTGGAACTGCAGGGACCTGCCGGCGCCAGTTCGCTGACGTCGGCTACCTGCTATGCCAACAGCGGCGGCACGGGGGCCTGCGGCCTCAACCTGACGCTGCCGGCGACGGGCTCGTATCTGATCCGCTCGCGCGTGAACGGCGGCAGCGTCACCGCCGGGTCGGTCACGCTCAGCAACGATGCGACGGGCACGCTCAGCGCAGGCACACCGGTCGCGCTGAACCTGCGCACCGGCCAGAATGGCCGTCTGGTTCTGCCGGCCACGGCCGGTCAGCCGGTGACGCTGCGATTCCGCAACATGACGACCGCGCCGGCCGGCTTGAATGTCGGTGTGTCCCTTTACCGTCCGGACGGGGTCCTGGTCACCTCGGTCAACGGGACGACGTCGGGCGACGGCGGCTACCTGCGCGTGCCGGCCATGCCGGCCAGCGGGAACTTCATCGTCTTTGTCGACCCTGAGACCGGCAGTGCCGCAAGCCTGTCGATGGTGCTCAATCCGGCTGCCGACATCGCCATCGACGGCGATCCGGTAGCGCTACCCGTGCCGATGGCTGCGACGACCGGCAAGGGATTGCTGTTCTACGCGACGGCGGGCCAGAACCTCGGTGTGGGGCTCTCCGGCGTGAGCAGCAGCGGTGGTTATGTGGTGTTCTCGGTCGTCGGTGGCGACACGGGCACCACGTCTTACGGGCAGGCCACCTGCTATCCGGCCGAAGGCAGCTGTGGCGTCAACCTGACGGGCCTGCCTGCCGGGGCCTACCTGATCCGCGCCCAGGCCGGCGGCGGCACGACCACGGGCGGCACCGTGGTGCTGAGCAACGACGTGGGAGGACCATTGACCGCGAACACGCTGCTGCCGCTGACCCTGCGTGCAGGCCAGAACGGGCGAGTGAGCTTCGAGGGCACGGCGGGCCAGCCGGCCACATTGCGGTACGCGGTGACATCGACGACGCCGGCGAGCCGCAACATCTCCGCCACGCTGTATCGCCCGGATGGCGTGGTGTTGACCAGCAACAGCGGCACAGTGTCGAGCGACGGCAATCAGATTGCCGTCGGCAGCCTGCCAGTGAACGGTACCTATACGTTGCTGCTAGATCCGGAGTACGGCAGCGCAGCCTCGGTGTCGGTGACGCTCAATCCGCAAGACGACCTCATCGTGGACGGCGCGGCGGTGAACCTGCCGGTGCCGATGGCGACGGGCACGGCGGCAAGCCTGACCTTCAAGGCCACGGCGGGTCAGAGCCTGGGCTTGGGCCTCGGCAGTCTGACCGGGACCGGGTCGGTGAGCTTGTCGGTCCAGGGGGCCGCGGGCACGATCGTCAGTGCGAACTGCTATCCGGGCGACGGCGGTTGCGGCCTGAATCTGCCCAACCTGACGGCCGGCCAGTACCTCGTCCGCGCGCAGATCAATGGCGGCACGATCACCGGCGGCGCCATCACGCTGAGCAATGACGTGGGCGGCGCGCTGAGCACCAACACGCCGATGCCGCTGACGTTACGAGCGGGCCAGAATGGGCGGATGACGTTCGCGGGCACTGCGGGTCAACCGGCGACGCTGCGCTACAGGGTGTTGTCGACCTCGCCCGGCGTGCGCAATGTCTATGCCACGCTGTATCGGCCCGACGGGAGTTCGCTGACGTTCAACTATGGTTCGCCGTCGAGCGATGGCAGCCAGATCCATGTCGCCAGCCTGCCGACCACCGGCACGTATACGCTCGTGCTGGACCCTGACTACGGCGTTGGCGCCTCGGTGACGACGACGCTCAACCCGGCGGACGACATCGTCGTAGACGGCGCGGCGGTGAACCTGCCGGCGCCGATGGCGACGGGCACGGCGGCGAGCCTGACCTTCAAGGCCACGGCGGGTCAGAGCCTGGGCTTGGGCCTCGGCAGTCTGACCGGGACCGGGTCGGTGAGCTTGTCGGTCCAGGGGGCCGCGGGCACGATCGTCAGTGCGAACTGCTATCCGGGCGACGGCGGTTGCGGCCTGAATCTGCCCAACCTGACGGCCGGCCAGTACCTCGTCCGCGCGCAGATCAATGGCGGCACGATCACCGGCGGCGCCATCACGCTGAGCAATGACGTGGGCGGCGCGCTGAGCACCAACACGCCGATGCCGCTGACGTTACGAGCGGGCCAGAATGGGCGGATGACGTTCGCGGGCACTGCGGGTCAACCGGCGACGCTGCGCTACAGGGTGTTGTCGACCTCGCCCGGCGTGCGCAATGTCTATGCCACGCTGTATCGGCCCGACGGGAGTTCGCTGACGTTCAACTATGGTTCGCCGTCGAGCGATGGCAGCCAGATCCATGTCGCCAGCCTGCCGACCACCGGCACGTATACGCTCGTGCTGGACCCTGACTACGGCGTTGGCGCCTCGGTGACGACGACGCTCAACCCGGCGGACGACATCGTCGTAGACGGCGCGGCGGTGAACCTGCCGGCGCCGATGGCGACGGGCACGGCGGCGAGCCTGACCTTCAAGGCCACGGCGGGTCAGAGCCTGGGCTTGGGCCTCGGCAGTCTGACCGGGACCGGGTCGGTGAGCTTGTCGGTCCAGGGGGCCGCGGGCACGATCGTCAGTGCGAACTGCTATCCGGGCGACGGCGGTTGCGGCCTGAATCTGCCCAACCTGACGGCCGGCCAGTACCTCGTCCGCGCGCAGATCAATGGCGGCACGATCACCGGCGGCGCCATCACGCTGAGCAATGACGTGGGCGGCGCGCTGAGCACCAACACGCCGATGCCGCTGACGTTACGAGCGGGCCAGAATGGGCGGATGACGTTCGCGGGCACTGCGGGTCAACCGGCGACGCTGCGCTACAGGGTGTTGTCGACCTCGCCCGGCGTGCGCAATGTCTATGCCACGCTGTATCGGCCCGACGGGAGTTCGCTGACGTTCAACTATGGTTCGCCGTCGAGCGATGGCAGCCAGATCCATGTCGCCAGCCTGCCGACCACCGGCACGTATACGCTCGTGCTGGACCCTGACTACGGCGTTGGCGCCTCGGTGACGACGACGCTCAACCCGCCGGACGACATCGTCGTAGACGGCGCGGCGGTGAACCTGCCGGCGCCGATGGCGGCGGGCACGGTGGTGAGCTACGTGTTCAGAGCCACGGCCGGACAGAATCTGGGCCTTGGCGTGAGCGGTCTGGCGACCACCGGCACGGCGAACCTCAGCCTGCAAGGTCCGAACGGCAGCAGCAACAACAGGAGCTGCTACGGAGGCGACAGCGGTTGCGAAATGAACCTGCGTAACGCGGTGGCGGGGTCGTACCTCATCCGCTTCCAGACCAACAGCTCGACGGTAACGGCCGGGGCCGTCACGCTGAGCAACGATGCGGGCGGGGCGTTGACGGCGGGAACGCCGAAGCCGCTGAGCCTGCGCGCGGGGCAGAACGGGCTGCTGACTTTCACCGGCACGGCGGGGCAGCCGGCGACCTTGCGCTACACGGTGGCGTCGACGACACCGGTCAATCGGACGATCTACGCCACGCTGTATCGACCGGACGGAACCTTGATCACGACTGCGTCAGGTGGCCAGGCGAACGATGGCAGCCAGATCTACGTGGCGAGCCTGCCGACGAACGGCACCTACACGCTGGTGCTGGACCCGCAGTACGGGGCGGCTGCCACGATGACGGCGACGCTCAACCCGGCGGACGACATCGTCGCCGACGGTGCGTCGGTGAACCTGCCAGTGCCGATGGCGGTGGGTTCGGCGGCGAGCTACGTGTTCAAGGCTATGGCCGGGCAGAACCTGGGCCTTGGCGTCAGCGGCCTGGCGACCACCGGAACGGCCAACGTCATCGTGCAGGGGCCGGACGGCAACACCAACACCAGGACCTGCTACGGCAGCGACGGCGGTTGCGAATGGAACCTGACCAACACGATGGCGGGTTCGTATCTGATTCGCTTCCAGGCCAACGGTACGTCCGTGACCGCCGGGACGGCGACGCTGAGCAGCGATGTCACGGGAACGATGGTGGTGGGCACGCCGTATCCGCTGACAGTGCGCCATGGCCAGAACGGCCGGCTGACGGTGACTGTGCCGGCGGGGGCGAGATCGCTGGTCGTGGGTACGCCGTCGACGACGCCGACTGGCAAATACGTGCTGGTGCAGGTGCTCAACGCGAGCGGCTCCATCGTGGCGAGCAGCAATTACTCGACCAGCGGAGGCACGCTCAGTCTCGGGACATTGGCCGCGGGGACCTACACGGTGGTGGTGGATCCTAGTTTCGGCGCGAGCGCGTCGGTGACGCTGACGATGCAGTGAGCGGATCGAGCGATCCAAGCACACGCGAACAAGAGATTCACGCAAGAGGGTGGCGATGAAAACAGGAATGATGACTTCGGTGTCGCGGCTGGCGACGGCCTTGGGGCTGGCGGGCGTGATGCTGCTGGGGACGATGTCCTCGTACCCGGTCAATGCCGCGAATGCGGCGCAAGGTGCGCAGGGGCAGTCGATGTCGACGGCCAACTCGCCGGCGGCCGCAGCTGTGCTGCAGTTGCTGGGCGCGCGCCCCGCGGCGACGACGGGACAGAGCGCAACGCAGTTGGCCGATGGCGGCTGGCTGTTGTTGGGCGGAACGGCGGGCGCGACAGCGAGCATCAGCTCGAGCGGTGGTTCAGGGGGGACCTCGAACGGAACCTCCAGCGCAGGCGGCAAGCCCACTGCAGGAGCATGGCGCGTTGACCCGGTCAAGGGTGGCACAACGGCGCTGAGCGCGCAGCTCAACGTGGCGCGCAGCGGCCACACGGCCACGCTGCTGCCCGACGGCACGGTGCTCGTGCTGGGTGGCACGTCGGCGGGCGGTGCGGTCACGAGCGTGGCCGAGCGCTTTGATCCTGTCAGCGGAAGCTTCAATGCGCTGGGCGCAGTAGGCGTGCTCGCTCGCAGCGGCCACTCGGCCACCGTACTGCCGGACGGGCGCGTGCTCATCGCTGGCGGCGTGGATGCAAAGGGCGCGGCGGTGCGCGAGGTCGAGGTCTACGACCCGTTGACCGGCGGTATCGAACGCGCGAGCGACAGCGTGACCCGCCAACAGCATCGTGCGGCACTGCTGCCCGAAGGCGGCGTGCTGCTGTGGGGCGGCGCGGACGCGCAGGGTCAGGCCTTGCCACGCGGTGCGCTGTACGACGCGGCAACGCAGCGTTGGAGCGCGGTGACGGCGGAGGTCGCGGCCAAGGCGGCGCAGTCGCTGGGCAGCGCTGCGGCGCCTGCCGTGCTGGAGAGCCAGCCCGCCAGCGGCGCGGCGCAGGTGCCGGTGGCGCAACGACTGATGGTGCGCTTCAGCAAGCGCATGGACGTGGGCAGCTTGAATGCGGCCACGGTGACCCTGGTCGGCCCCAACGGCGCCGTCAAGCTTGACGCCGTCGGCGTCGAAGGCGGCGTGCTGCTGTTCGTGACGCCGCGCCAGGAGTTGTTGCCCAACGCGGCATTCACGCTGTTCGTGCAAGGCGCCAAGGACGAGTTCGGGCAGGCACTGCCCATGCAGGCCATCGGCTTCCGCACCGCGGCGCTGGGCAAGCCGGGCAAGGGCAATGGGGTCACGCCCGGCAGCGCTGCTGCGACCCCCGCGCCGGTGACGGCGGCACCCAAGCCGACGCCGGCTGCTTCGGCGCCGGTGGTGATGGACGAGGACGAGCGCTGGATCCCGGGTCAATCGAACTTCGGCGGGAACTGGACCAGTGGACGCCGGCACCAGGCCGAGCGCACGATGCCGCAGCAGGCCCGCGTGCGCTGGGCGCTGCACGGAGACCCAGCGTTCGCCAAGCTGCGTCCGGCGGACGTGGCGGCCAAGCGGCTGCCGCGCGCGCCGCAGTCGAGAGTCGGAGACGGCACGTCGGTCAGCGGCCAGGTGCTGCGGCTCAACGGCAAGCCGCTGGCCAACGTGACGCTGGCCATCGGCGAGCGCCGCACGCGCACGGACGCCAACGGCGAGTTCACGCTGCGCAACGCGCCGTCGGGCCGCCAGATCCTGGTGATCGACGGGGGCACGGCCAACAACGGCGATTACAAGTACGGCCGCTACGAGTACGGCATGGAGGTCACGGCGGGCGAGGACAACGCGCTGCCGTTCGTGAGCTGGATGACGCCGCTGGACACGGCGCACACGGTGACGATCGCGTCGCCGACGACCGCTCCGGTGGTGCTGACCAACCCGGCGGTCCCGGGGCTGGAGCTGCGCATCCCCGCGGGCACGGTGATCCGCGACACGCAGGGCAAGATCGTCACGGAGCTGAGCCTGACGGCCATCCCCGTGGACCAGCCGCCGTTCCCGCTGCCGGCGTTCCCGGTGCCGGTGTACTTCACGGTGCAGCCGGGCGGGTCGCACCTGGTGGGCATCGATGCGAAGAGCGCCAAGGGCGCGCAGCTGATCTACCCGAACTTCGCGGGCTCCAAGCCGGGCACGCGGGTGAACTTCTGGGACTACGACGCGAAGGAGCGCGGGTGGTTCATGTACGGTCAGGGCGCGGTGTCGGCCGACGGCAAGCAGGTGGTGCCGGATCCGGGTGTGGTGATCTATGAGTTCACGGGGGCCATGATTGCGAAGCCGGATATCGCGCCGCCGCTCGGACCGGACACCGATGGTTGCGAATGCGGCGACCCGGTGGACATGTACACAGGCCTCTTCCTCAACAACGAGACCGACGTCGTTATCAACGACGTCATGCCGATCACAATCAGCCGTTCGTTCCGCCAGGCCGACGAGACCTCGCGCGCTTTCGGCATCGGGACGGGATTGAGCTACGACACCTTCCTGGTGGGCAATGCCTATCCGTACACCTATCAGAACTTGGTGCTCTCGAATGGCGGACACGTGTGGTTCCAACGCGTTTCATCGGGGACCAGCTACACCGACGCGGTGTACAAGAGCCAGGACTACTCTGGGGGGCTCTACACGGGTGCAATCCTGAAGTGGGACGCCAGCTATCCTGGTGCGACGTGGAGCATCACGTTGCGGGACGGAACCGTCTACTACTACCCGATGTCCTACAACGCGGCGGACTATCGCAACGCGGCCGCCATCGCCATCAAGGACCGCAACGGCAACCTCACGACGCTGTCGCGATCCAGCGGCAATCTCACTAAGGTGACGTCGCCCAACGGGCGCACCGTGACGCTGACCTACGACACGGTCAGCCGTATCACCAAGATCACGGACGACATCGCGCGCGAGTGGAAGTACGAGTACGACACGCAGGGACGCCTGATCAAGGCGACGGATCCCCTGAATAACAGCCGGCAGTACACCTACGAATCCAAGGTCCTGGATCCATCGAAGTCCATGGCGGGAATTACGTCGATGACGGCGATGCTGACGGTGGTGGACAAGCGTGGCAACACGATGGTGACCAACGCCTACGATGATGCGGGCCGCGTGGCCAAGCAGACGTATGCGGACGGCACCACGATGAGCTTCGCCTACGGCACGACGCTGACGAAGATTCCTCCGCGCACGGTGTTCACCTGTTTCGTCAGCGGCGGGGGGCCCGGCATCGACCTCACGGATGCCTCCCGTAGTTGCCAGCAGACCGTCGATACGGCGGTGGTGAATCAGGTGGATGTGACAGATCAGCGCGGGACGGTGACTCGGCTCGTGTTTGACGAACAGGGGAAGCTGGCGAAGAAGATCGAGGCAGTCGGACTGCCGGAAGAGCAGACCCGACTTTATAACCGGGACGCCGCCACGGGCCAGATCCTCAACGAGGTTGATGCCTTAGGGCGGAAAACCGCATACGAGTACGACGCACTCGGAAACGTGACCAAGACGACCCGGCTAGCGGGAACTGCGAATGCGGTAAACACGTCGTCGGTCTACGAAACAATCTACAGCAGACCGATCACATTGATCGACGCCAATGGCAATGCCTCGTCAATGCAGTACGACGCGTCGGGCAACTTGACACGGATTGAGAACGCCATGGGCGAGGCCGTGAAGCTTAGCTATGACCATCAAGGAAAGCTCATTGGCATTGAAGACGCTTTGCATCACCGTTCGACGTTCTCTTATACAGGCGGAGATTTGTCCGCCTATATCGATGCGCTAGGAAATAGGTCAACACTGTTCGCGGATTCGGTGGGTCGAATCAAGGGCATCACAGATTCATTAGGCAACTCTCGATTCGCGGCTTTCGACGCCATGGATCGTCTGATTAGCCTGACGGATTCCATGGGTGGCACGATGCGTCTTCAATACGACGCCAATGGCAATGTGCTGGCTCAAACAGATGAAAATCTAAACGTAACGTCATTCACCTATGACAAAAGAGATCGGCAGCTGTCTCGGAAGGACGCGTTGCAGCAGACAAGCAAGCGTCTTTACGAACCCGGGGGGATAGACAGCCAGCGAGTAGATCGCAAAGGTCAATTGAAGTCGATCGTGTCCATCGACGGCCTAGGACGCCCAGTGAAAGTGGGTTTTGGCGCAACCGAGAGCAACCCTTCATCATTCAAAAGCACGGTCAGCTATACCTGGGATAAGGCGGATCGCGCAACGCAATTCGTAGATAGTGTGTCTGGAACCATCGTTCGCACTTACGATGACTTTGACCGGCTGTTGAGCGAGACCTCACAAAACGGAACGGTAAGCTACACATATGACACAGGCGGCCGCCGGCAGTCGATTGCAGTTTCGGGGCAGCCGACTGTGCGTTACACCTGGGACGCCGCCGACCGTATCACAAGGATCTCGCAAGATGCCGGTTCAGTTAACGGAAATACCGCTCAGGAGATTATTTTTAGCTATGACGAAGTCGGCAGGCGGAGCCGAGTTTTCATGGCGAATGGGATTGTGCGGAAATATTCCTATGACGCTCGTGGTCAAATTTTGGGCATCTCCTATGCAAACTCTAATGGCGTGGTATTTGAAGACATTAACTATAGTTATGACGCTGGCGGTAGACGAGTCTCGGTCGAAGGTAGTCTTGTCGGCGCGACAGTTGATGCCGAGGTACTAAATACGGAATTCGATTCTAATGGCCGCCTGATCAAACGTAACGGGCAGACCTTGAGTTACGACTCAAATGGAAATTTGACTAATGATGGGCAGAGGATCTACGTCTGGGATGAGCGCGATCGGCTGGTAGGCGTAAGTGGGGAGAATGCCACAACCTATCAATATGATAGTCTTGGACGAAGGTTGTCACGTTCAGTAGCTGGCTTTACCACCCTGTTTGTTTCCGACGGTGCAAATCTGGCGCAGACCATAGTGAATGGTGTGCCGGTGGCCCATGTGGGAGGGCTAAATCTCGACGAGTTGTATGCTGTTTACCGTGGAGGGATGTCAAATCATCTTTTAATCGACGCATTGGGGAGCACTTTGGCTACAACTGATGCACAGCAGATGGTGGTGTCCCGCAACACCTATAGCGCATATGGCCGCGCGGCATTAGTTGGAAGCGATATGAGCGATGGCCAATTTACAGGTCGAGAAAGTGACAAAAACGGTCTACTCTATTATCGAGCGCGCTACTACAGCCCTGAATTGAGTCGATTCATTTCGGAGGATCCGATCGGATGGAGTTCGGGGCAGTCGAATCTCTATGCATATGTAGGCGGCGATCCAATTAGCCGGTCGGACCCTTCGGGTTTGTGCCCAATGTGCCTTATTCCGGCACTCCCCTATGTTGGAGAGGTTCTCGTTCTTGGCGCTGCATGGTGGATATCACAACAATCGAAGACGCCGAATGAGGGTACTCCTGGTTCCTGGCACACCAATCCAGGTAGTGGTCAGGAGCGACTTTATGGTCCCAATGGCAGACCGGAGGTGGACATCGATTGGGACCATGACCATGGCCAAGGTCAACCGCACAACCACAATTGGGGTCCGAAGGGGCGCGAAGTTCCGGAGGGAGGTTTTTCGCCTTGGCCGCGTGGGCGGGGAAATCCTGCTTGTAAATGAACTGAGAGGAAGTATATGAATGAAACCGTCGCATTGTTTATGGACGAAGGCAGTGTGATGACCGTAGAGGGGCTCGCGCAATGCATGCCTGTGTGGCTTGCTGATACGTCCGCTCATGTGGAACTGAAGAATCGTTTGAAGAGTAAATCTCCATTAATAGCCGCGACGTGGTTCCCGATTCGGGGCGGAGAGACTTTGGAGGAAGCGGCGGGGCGAATTGTTTTTTCACTGGACGATCATTACAACGATCTCGCGCAAGGTGTTGGATATAAGTATCTTCTAGTTTTCGGCGTGAGGTTTGAGGCGGTCATCGAGAAAAGCTTTCTTGAATTAGACTTCCATCGATTCGAAAACACATGTTTCGGCTTCACCGCAGCGAAATAGCATGTGTTGGCTGTGAAGGAGGTCCATGCCACATTGCTCGCCGCAATTGAATCGGAGCTCCCTCTGCGGCTCGACGAGGTCGATCAGTATTGGGGCAGCTGTGTCATGCTGGGTGGTCGCACGCCTGGCGGTTCTCCGGCCTATTTGCGCGTCTATCTCTGCGACTGGAAACTGGCGCGCGACGATGATCTTTTCGCCACGTCGGACGGGTCGGTGCAAGAGAACCGGGACGGTCTGTGGGGGCTCCTCGGCACGCAGCTGATGTCGTTGAAGATTTCACTGAAGCGCCGACGAGTGAGGTCGGACTTCGATTCAGGGCACGTCCTGATGATGTACGTGAATCTGGAGGCCTACGGCGAGGATGCGACGCTCTTCTTCTCGAGCTGGCCGATCGGAATGATCTCGTTCAAGCACACGGTCGGAATTGCGCTTGAACCGCACGCGGATCCGATGAATCCGAATTGAAGTGGTCGGAGCTGCGCGCAAATGCGTCCGAGTGAGTCGACAGTCCGGCGCGCGATCATTGGCACCTTCAGTTGACACCGGGCAAGGGTGTTCCTCCAATCGGACCCGCAAATGGCCCCATTCCCCTCGTTTATCCAAAGCCGAAACCGAAAGCCAAGTAGCCGATGGTTCGCCGCATGGTGCTTCGCCGTTGCTTGTGTCCCTTGCGCGGCCAAGCCGGTCGAGATCGACTTCTTCCGGGAGTGGCTGCCAGCGAATGGCGTCATGGTGTCGGAGCAAGTCTTTGTGGGCGTCTCATGTGGTGCGCTGGTTCTTGCATTCGCGCTGGGGGCGAAGCTCTGTTTGCGAGAGGCACGGAAGCTTGGCCCGAGCAGGTCGCTCGTCAAATGAACAAGATGCGCGCATTCAGGCTCGCATCCGCCGCGCTGTTCGTGCTCCTCTGCGTGGTCGGCCTAGTACTCGCTCTCTTACGGCTGGGAAGCTAGGTCTTGGTCTTTCCCGACAGCCCGTTCTGGTCCGCCATCCCCAGTCTGACGATCATGGCGTTCATGCTGCTGCGGTGGCGACCCCTAACGCCGCAGAACTGGATCGGCGCTGGATCGGCGCGGGCTGTGCAGCTATGGCTTCCATAACTGGGCCAAACTGATGACCCGGTACGACGACGGCAACTGGAGCGTCACACGGACGCCATTGAGGCCTGGCCATCGTGGGTCTGGCGCGGGCGCGCGTGTTCGCGACCCGTCACCGCAGGTAACGATTTCCTCTCCCGCCATGCGCTTTCCCTCATGCCTCTCTGCCCCCCTTCCATGCCAGAATCCGCTCGCAAAGAACAAGACTGACTGAGCTTTTGAAGCGCCCTCTCCGGGCGCTGCAAAGGGAGGAACCCACGAACCGGAACCGACGCCGCCCCGCGGTGCAGCGAGGTGCGCCTGACCGGCGCGTGGGCAGGCCCGTCCGCGGGCAACGACGACGCTGTACACGATGTTTGCCAACGCCCCGACCGCTCGCGCGCACCGGTCCCCGGTCTCCCGCCATCGCGGCTTCACCCTCCTCGAACTGCTGGTGGTGATCGTCATCATCGGCCTGCTCGCCGCCTACGTCGGCCCGCGATACTTCTCCCAGATCGGCAAGTCCGAACGCGGCGTCGCCAAGGCCCAGATCGACGGCCTGGCCAAGGCGCTCGACGCCTACCGCCTCGACACCGGCCGCTACCCCGCCAGCGAGCAGGGACTCAACGCCCTCTACACCGCCCCCGGCGACGAGCCGAAGTGGGCCGGGCCCTACCTGCAGAAGGCCGTGCCGGCCGACCCGTGGGGACACGCCTACGTGTACCGCTCGCCCGGCCAGGGCAACACCGACTTCGATCTTCTTTCCCTGGGCAAGGACGGTCAGCCCGGAGGCGAAGGTGAAGCCGCGGACATCTCCTTCCGTTGAGCGCCCGACGTCGCGGCTCAAGGCCGCGGCGCTCGCGCTGCTGACGGTCGCCGCCTGCACGACCGGCGGACTGGCCTCGATGCTGGTCAGCGCCGGCACGCCCGCGCCGCCCGCCCGGAGCGCCGCCGTCGACCCGGTCGCCGCGCTCGGCGAAGAACTCTTCTTCGACCCCCGCCTCAGCGCCGACGGCCGCGTCAGCTGCGCGTCCTGCCATCTGCCGGACAAGTACTTCAGCGACGGCCTGCCCGTCTCCAAGGGCGTCGACGGCAAACCCGGCGCGCGCAACGCCCCGAGCCTGCTGAACGCGCTCGCGAACGGCTCGCAGTTCTGGGACGGCCGCTCGCCCACGCTCGAGCATCAGGCCCTGCAACCCTTCACCAACCCAAACGAGATGGGCCTGCCCGACCTCGACACGCTGGTGCGCCGCGTCGCCGACGATCCGGCCTACCGTCAGGCCTTCGCGCGCGCCTTCGGCACCGCAGCCCGCAGGGACGGCATCACCGCGCCACGCATCGCCGACGCGATCGCGCGTTATGAACGCACGCTGGTCGCGCCACCCGCCCCCTTCGACCGCCACACCGACGCGGCGCCCGCGATGTCGCCCGAAGCGCTGCGTGGCTACCGGCTCTTCACCGGCTACGCGAAGTGCGCGTCCTGCCACACCGTGAACGGCGGGAACGGCGTGAACAGGCCTTCGGCTCCGTTCACGGATGACACGTTCCACACGCTGTCAGTTGGCCTCGAACGCATCGCCGGCGACCTCGCCCCGCTCTCGCTGGAGGTCGTCCGCCTGCGCGAGAACGGCCGCAGCGCCGACGACGTGCTCGTCGAGCTGCCGCAGGCGTCCCCGCTCGGCCGCTTCATCCTCACGCTGAAGGCCGGCGACATCGGCGCCTTCCGCACGCCCAGCCTGCGCAACGTCGCCGAGACCGCGCCCTACATGCACGACGGCAGCCTGCCGACGCTGGAGGAGGCCGTCGACCACGAGGTCTACTACCGCAGCTCCGAACAGGGCCGGCCGATGCTGCTCACGCCCACCGAGCGCCGCGAGCTCGTCGAGTTCCTGCGCACGCTCTCGTCGCCGCGCGACGAGGTGGCTGCGCTCGGACGCCCCGTGCCCCCATCCGTGCGGAGGGACCATGCGTTTTGAGGTCCGCGGCGTCGGCGCCGATCACGCCATCACCACCGTTAGCCTCGAGGCCGTGAGCGCCGACGAGGCGAGGCGCGCCGCCGAGGCCCTCGCGCTGCGCGTGCTGCAGGTGACGGCCCGGCCGGCGTCGGCGTACAGCCTGCGCCGCTCGCGCTTCTCGCTGCTGCTGTTCAGCCAGGAGTTGCACGCGCTGCTCAACGCCGGCCTCGGTCTGGTCGAAGCCTTGCAAGGCCTGGCGGAAAAGGAGACGGCCGGCGATACCCGCACCGTGCTCGACCACCTGCTCGTCCGGCTGCGCGGCGGTCAACGCCTGTCGACCGCCCTGACCGACCTGCCGCATGCCTTCCCGCCCCTGTTCATCGGCCTTGTGCGCGCCGCCGAGACCACCGGAGAGCTGCCGCGCGCGCTGACGCGCTACGTCGACTACCGAGCCCGTGTCGAATCGGTGCGCGCCAAGGTCATCAGCGCCTCGATCTATCCGCTGATCCTGATGGCCGTCGGCGGTCTGGTGACGCTGTTCCTGGCGGGATACGTCGTGCCGCGCTTCGCTGCCGTCTACCAGGACAGCGGTCGCGAACTGCCCTGGGCGTCCAGCCTGCTGCTGGCCGCCGGCACCTTCCTCGGCGCCCATGCGCTGTCCGTCCTCGCCGTGACGGTCGGCGTGCTGGGCGCCGCCGGCGCGGCACTGATGCGGGCCGTGCGCAGCGGCGCCCTCGCGGCCTGGGCGGCCAGCCTGCCGTGGCTGGGCCGGCACGTGCGGCTGTACGAGCTGTCGCGGCTGTACCTCACCCTCGGCCTGCTGCTCGAGAGCGGCGTGCCTGCTGTGCAGGCCATGGAGATGTCGCGCGGCGTCACCGCCCCCGCCATGGCGCGGCGGCTGGCCGACGCCCGCCTGCGCGTGCAGGCCGGCGGCGCATTCTCCGAAGCCTTCGAGACGCTCGGCCTGACCACGCCGATCTCGCTGCGCATGCTGCGAGTCGGCGAACAGTCCGGGCAGCTCGGCCGCATGCTGATGGAGGCCGCCGCGTTCTACGACGGCGACGTCGCCCGCTTCGTCGAGCGCTTCACCCGGGCCTTCGAGCCCCTGCTGATGTCGGCGATCGGCTTGATCGTCGGCCTCATCGTGCTGCTGCTCTACATGCCCATCTTCGATCTCGCCGGGAGCCTCGGATGAATGCCGCCGTGATGCCGCTCGACGCCGACAACCACCCGGAGAAGGACACCGACAGGAGCTCCGACGCGGACGCCGCGCTCGACGTCCTGCAGCCGCGCACGGCCGGGGCCGATGGGCCCGATGCGACCGCGGCTCTCGCGAGGTCGCCGCTCACGCTGGCCGATGTCCGCGCGGCGCGTCCACTGGCCCAAGCCGACGGGGGTCCCTTGCTCGACGCCCTGGCGTCACGCCACAGTCTCCGGGCGCAGGACGCCGCGCGCGACGTGGCCGCGCTGGTCGGCTGGCCGTGCGCCGACACCGCGCGGCTGGATGCATGCCAGCCGATGTTCGACCGTCTGCCGATCGCGCAAGCGCTGCAGCGGCGCTGCGTGCTGGTCCGCGACGGCGAGCAGGTGCTGGCGGTCGTCGCCGATCCCTTCGACGAGGACCTGAAGACCTGGCTGCGCTGGCGCACCGATCCACCGCCGCGGCCCTGCCTGGCGCCGGAAGCCGACATCCGCGCCTACCTCGCCAAGCAGGAGGCGCAGATCCGCGCCGTCGACGCCATCGCGGCCGAATCGCAGGACGGCGCGGCGGTGGCGTCAGAAACCGAGGTGCTGTCCCTTGCCATGCTCGGCGAAAGCAGCAGCCCGGCGGTCAAGCTCGTCAACTCCACGCTCTACGACGCGCTGCGCGCGATGGCATCCGACGTGCACCTCGAGAGCACGCCTGCCGGCATGAGCATCCGCTACCGCATCGACGGCGTGCTCGATCACGCCACCAGCATCTCCGGGCGCGAACTCGCGGCCCAGGCGATCTCGCGCATCAAGGTCCTCGCGGAACTCGACATCTCGGAGCGGCGCATCCCCCAGGACGGCAGCTTCCGCGTCGAGGCGCAGGGCCGCGAGATCGACCTGCGCGTCTCGGTCATGCCCAGCGTGCATGGCGAGGACGCCGTCATCCGGATCCTCGACAAGCAGACGATGGTGCAGGCGCATGGCGCGCTGTCGCTGAAGGCGCTCGGCTTCGACGACGGTGCGCTCGCCGCGCTGCGCCGGCTCGTCGACGAGCCCTACGGCATGCTGCTGGTCACCGGACCGACCGGCTCAGGCAAGACCACGACGCTCTATGCCGCGCTCGGCGAGGTGCACGACGGCCGCGACAAGATCATCACCATCGAGGACCCGGTCGAGTACCAGCTGCCGGGCGTGCTGCAGATCCCCGTCAACGAGAAGAAGGGGCTGACCTTCGCGCGCGGTCTGCGCTCCATCCTGCGCCACGACCCGGACAAGATCATGGTCGGTGAGATCCGCGATCGCGAGACCGCCGAGATCGCCGTGCAGTCCGCGTTGACCGGCCATCTGGTGCTCAGCACGGTGCACGCGAACAACGTGTTCGACGTGTTCGGCCGCTTCTCCCACATGGGCATCGATCCCTACGCCTTCGTGTCGGCGCTCAACGGCATCTGGGCCCAGCGGCTGGTGCGCAACGTGTGCCCGGCCTGCGCGCGGGAGGCCGCGCCGGCGCCGGCCCTGGCGCACCGGCTCGGGCTCGATCCCGCGGAGCTCGCCGACGGTCGCTGGCGCGAGGGCGGCGGTTGCGGCGAGTGCCGCGGCACCGGCTACAAGGGGCGCACCGCGATCGCCGAGATCCTCGCCTTGAACGACGAGATCCGCGAACTCATCATCGAGCGCGCCTCGGCGCGCCGCATCAAGGAAGCGGCGGCCCGTCACGGCACGCGCACGCTGCGCGACGTCGCGCTCGAACTGGCGCGCCAGGGCTGGACCACGTTGGAGGAGGTGAAGCGTGTCACGCTTCAGTCGTAGGAAGCCGCTAGCGATCGAGCTCTCGCGCCGGTCCGTCCATCTGGGCGGCGCAGAGGCGGCGTTGGCGCCGGCGCGCCCCTGGTCGTCCCAAGAGGAATTGCGCGCCGCGCTCGCCGACGCGCCGCGTGGCGCGCCGTGGCGCGTGCTCGTCGGGGTGGCGTCGGCCCGTCATTTCATGGTCCGCCCGCCGGTGAACGCACGACGGCTCGCGGACCTGCGCGCCATCGCCGCCCTGCGCTTCGAGGACCTGCACGGCGACAGCGCCGCGGACTGGTTGATCGAAGGCGACTGGGACGCGCGCCGGCCCTTCCTCTGCTGCGCGATGCCCACGGCCTTGTTGCGGACGCTGCGCGACGTCGCGAAGCAGTCGGGTGCCGGCACGCCGAGTGTGGAGAGCGCGTTCTGCGCCGCCTGGAACGCGGCGGGCGCCCGGAGCGTGGATGACGCGGACTGGGTCCTGCACACCGGCCTCGACGGCACCTTGCTCGCGGCCGCCGAGGCGCGGCGCGTCCGCGCGATCGGCGATCTCGACTGGCGCCCCGGCGAAGACGAGGAGGCGCTCTGGCAGGCGGCCGAGCGCCTTGCGATGGCCTGGTCGCTGTCGCCTCCGGCCGGCCTCGTGCTGCTCGGGCAGGGCGGCGGCGCACCGCGCCGGTGGACCCGTGCCGGAGGCCCCGCATGAAGCCGCTGCGATTGCGTTTCTCGGCGCCGTGGCGGCAGCGCCTGGGTGCCGGGCCCGTGGCCATGGGGGTGCTCCTGGGCGCCTTGGCGTGCCTCGGACATGAGCTCTGGACGACGCTGCGTCTCGACGCGCAACTGCGCGAACAGCGCATCGCGCTGGCGGCTGCGCAGGCGCCGCGCCCGGCGGCCGGGTCGCGGGCGGCGTCCGCTCCCGGCATTCCCGCCATCCAGGTGGTGGCCGCGAACGCGGCGATCCGTCGTCTCAATCTCCCCTGGCGCGAGGTGTTCGACGGACTTGAGGCGGCGGCCGGCGAACAGGTGAGCGTCGTCTCCATCGAGCCCGAAGCCGACAAGCGTCTGCTCCAGGTCGGCGGCGAGGTCGCCACGCCGGACCGGATGCTGGACTTCGTGTCCCGGCTGAAGCGACTCGACGCCTTCGAGCAGGTCGTGCTGCGGCATCACGAGGTGGCGTCCTCCGGACCGTCCGATGCCCGGCCGCTGAAGTTCATCGTCGCGGTCACCTGGCGCGATCCCCAGGAGGCGGCACGATGAGGTCGCCGCGCCTGTGGCTCGAGATCGCGTTCGCGACCGGCCGGTTGCCGGCGGTGCCGTTGGTCGCCGGCCTGCTGCTCATCGCCGCGTCGACGCTGCGCCTGCATGTCCTGCCGGAGCAGCGACGGGAGCAGGTGCGTCTCGGCATGGCGATGGACGACGCGCGCGCCGCCGCGCTGCGCACCCGGGCGATCGCCGGCGTCGCGCCGACGGACGAGTCCCAGCGGTGGCACGCGTTCCTCGCGTCGCTCGGCCCCGCCGAGCGCTCCGAAGAGCAACTGCGCACCCTCTTCCTGCTGGCCGAGGACGCCGGATTGACGCTGCGTCAGGCGGACTACCGCGAGTCGGCGGCGTCCTTCGGGCAGGTCCGGGTCCTGGAGTTCGTCCTGCCCGTCGAGGGGCGTTACGAGCAGATCCGGCAGTTCGCCGAACAACTGCTGCTGCGGGTGCCGTTCTGCGCGCTCGACAGCATCCGCCTCGCCCGCGCCAACGCCGGCGAGGCGCGCGTGGAGGCGAAGCTCCGCTTCACCCTCTACCTGCGCGATACGTCCGCGCGCACCGCCGTCGATCGTGACGGCCAAGCGCGGGGGAGCGGGCGATGACCCCGAAGCGTATCGCCTTCTATGCCTGCGTCGCGACGGCCCTCGGCCTGGCGCTCTGGCTCGACCCGGCGCCCGGCACGGCGTCGTCCGAAGTCGTGCTGCCGGTGTCGCGCGTGGCGGCGACAGGTCCGGCTGCCGCCACAGTGCCGTTGCCTGCGCCACAGCGGACGCCGTCGGCCATGTCCCCTTCGGCGGCGGGGCGAGGTGGCGCCGGCACCTCGGTGAACGGAGCGGCCAACGCGGCACCGCGCCTGCTCGCGCAGCGCGATCGCGCCGACATGTTCGGCGACGCCGCGACCCGGGAGGCGCCGATGTTCCGCGCCCGAGGCTGGGGCGCGCCCGCGGCGCCGGTCGCGGCGAGCTCCGCCGTGGAACTGCCGTCGCTGCCTTTCACCTATGTCGGCAAGCAGCAGGTCGGCGGCGAGTGGCGCGTCTTCCTGCAGGACGCCGACGACATCCACATCGTGCAGGCCCGGGACACCGTGGCCGGCGCCTACCGGGTGCTCTCGGTCAAGCCGCCCACGATGACCCTGGAACACCTGGCGACGCACACCGTCCAGACCCTCGAGATCGAATGAACCCCGTCCACTCCCAGGCCGTCCGTCGGCCGCGCGTCCTGCTTCGCGCCTGCGCCCTGGGCGCGGCGGTCCTGCTCGCCTGTGCGTGCACGACCTCCGCGCCCGATGTCGATCGGGCCCGGCTGACGTTCGACGAAGGCCGCATCGAAGAGAGCCTCGCCCAGCTGCGCGAATCGATCGCGGAGCGCCCGCGCGATCCCGGGTTGCGGCTGACCTACCTGACCCTGCGCGAACGCGGCATCAACGACCTGCTTGCCCAGGCGGCGCGGCAGACCGGCGAGGCGGCGGTCGGCGAGCGCGCGCGCCTGTACCGGCGGGTGCTCGCGATCGACCCCGAGAACAGCCGCGCCCGCGGCGGCCTGGCCGCCCTCGAGCGCGACGCGCGCCTGGCCAAGGACCTCCTCGACGCACAACTGGCCATCGACTCGCGCGATCATGCGCTGGCGCTGACCCGCCTGCGCGCGCTGCTGCGCGAGGAGCCGCAGCACGCCAAGGCGCGCGCGATGCTGCAGGCGGTGCTCGACAAGACGACCCAGCCCGCCGTCGATCCGGCGCTGACGCAGGCGCTGCTCAAGCCGATGAACATCGACTTCAAGGACGCTTCGCTGAAGCAGGTCTTCGATGTCCTGGCCCGCACGGCCGACATCAGCTTCGTCCTGGACCGGGACATCAAGCTCGATCAACGGGTCACGCTGTCCGTCAAGAACGTGCCGGTGCGCGACGCCATCGACACCGTGCTGATCACCAACCAGCTGGAACAGCGCGTGCAGGGGCGCAAGACGATCGTGGTGTATCCCAACACCCCGGCCAAGCAGAAGGAGTACCAGCCGCTGAAGGTGCGCACCTTCTTCCTCGCCAATGCGGACGCCGAACAGATGGCCAACACCTTGAAGACGGTGCTGAAGGCCCGCGACGTGGTGGTGGACAAGGCCCAGAACGCCGTCGTGCTGCGGGACACGGCGGGCGCGGTGCAGATGGCCGAGCGGCTCGTGGCGCTGGGCGATCTCCCGATCGCCGAGACGATGATCGAGATCGAGGTGCTCGAAGTCAGCCGCGACCGGTTGAGCAACCTCGGCGTGCAGTTCCCGCCCTCCGCGGCGCTGACGCCCTTGCCGCTGACCAGCGGCGGCAGCCTCACGGTGGACGACATCCGGAACCTGACTCTGGGTCGCATCGGCGTGTCGGTGGGCGCGACCACGATCAACGCCAGCGGCCAGGACGCCGACGTCAAGACGCTCGCCAATCCGCGCATCCGGGTGCGTAACAGGGAGACGGCCAAGATCCTGATCGGCGACCGCGTGCCCAACATCACTTCGACGGCGACCTCGACCGGTTTCGTCTCCGAGAACGTGCAGTACATCGACGTCGGCCTGAAGGTGGAAGTGACGCCGACGATCAGCGTCGACAACGAGGTCGCGTTGAAGATCGCGCTGGAGGTCAGCAGCGTGGTCCGCCAGGTGACGACGCCCAACGGCACCAATGCCTACCAGATCGGCACGCGGTCCGCGTCGACGGTGCTGAGGTTGAGAGACGGCGAGAACCAGGTGCTGGCCGGGCTGATCAACGAGCGCGACAACAGCACGGTCAACAAGGTGCCCGGGCTGGGGGACCTGCCGGTGGCGGGGCGGCTGTTCTCGAGCGACAACCGTACGAAGACGTCGTCCGAGATCGTCCTGTCCATCACGCCGCGGCTGGTCCGCGGCATCGCCCGTCCCGATCCCGGCCTGCTCGAATTCGAGTCCGGAACCGACGGCAACCTGAGGAGCGGCGACGGCGAACCGGCTTCACAGGCAAGCCAGGCAGGCCAGGCCGGCGCGCTGTCCACCGTCGAGCCTGGCGTCCGCGGGGCCACGGGCGGCCGGTCCGACGCTGCGACGCCGGGGTCGTCGGGATCGACCGACTCGTCGTCGGCGGGCGCTGATCAGGGCAGGCGCGAACCGACGCCCGCGGCGGCCGGCGGCGCGTCCATCCAATGGTCCGCGCCGGCGCGGGTCGCCACCGGCGGCGAGTTCAAGGCCGATGTGGTCCTGAACGCCGGGCAGCCGCTCACGTCCATGACCCTGGTGCTGGCCTATGACCCCGGCGCGCTGCGGGTGAGCGGCGTGTCGGAAGGCGCCGCGCTCAGCGGCGACGGCACGATGACCACATTCAGCCAGCGCGTCGACGCCGCCACAGGCCAGATCTTCATCAGCGCCGCGCGGCCTCCCGGCGCGCCCGTCGCCGCGGCGCAGGGCAGCGGCGTCTCGATCGGGTTCGTCGCGGGGCCGAACGCCGGCGACACGCAACTCCGCGTGGTCTCGGCCGCGCTGTCCGGGCCGGACGGCGCCGCGCTGCCGACCGCGCTGCCGGCGCCGCGCCCGATCAAGCTGGAAAGGGCCGGCAAGTGAGCTCGGCGGGACGCGGGTTCACGCTCATCGAGCTGCTGGTGACGCTGGCGGTGCTGTCGGTGCTGGCCACCCTGGTGCTGCCGGTGGCCCAGATCGAGTCGCAACGCGTGCGCGAGCGCGAGCTGTCGCGCGCGCTCAGCGAGTTGCGCCACGCGATCGATGCCTACAAGAAGGCATACGACGAAGGGCGCATCGAGCGCAAGGCCGACGCGACCGGTTATCCGCCGACGCTGGAGGTGCTGGCCGAAGGCGTCGAGGACGTTCGCACGCCCGACAAGCCCCGGATCTACTTCCTCCGTCGCGTGCCGCGCGACCCGATGTCCACCGATGCGTCGGTGCCGGATGCGCGCACCTGGGCGCTGCGCAGCTATGCCAGCGAGCCCTCGGCCCCGGCGGAAGGGGAGGATGTGTATGACGTGCATTCGCGATCGACGCGGGTCGGACTCAATGGCCAGGCCTACCACCGCTGGTGAGCGGCGTCGCGGCCGCGGATTCACGCTGATCGAGCTCCTCGTGGTGCTGGCGATCGTCGCGCTGCTGCTGTCGCTGGCGCTGCCCCGCTATTTCCGGCATCTGGAGGCGGCCAAGGAGACGGTGCTGCGCACCAACCTCCGCGAGACGCGCGACCTCCTGGACAAGTACTTCGCCGACACGGGGCGGTATCCGGACACGCTCGACGAACTGGTCACCGCGCGCTACCTGCACGCGGTGCCCTACGACCCGGTGACCGAAAGCACGCAGACCTGGGTGCTCGTGCCGCCAGACGACGCCGCGCTGGGGGGCGTGCGCGACCTGCACAGCGGCGCGACCGGCGCGGCGGCGGACGGCACGCCGTGGTCGCAACTGTGAGGTCGCGCCGCGTTGACGGCGGCTTCACGCTGGTCGGCCTGTTGCTGGTGCTGGCCGTCGTCGCGCTGTCGCTGACGGCCGTCGTGTCCACCGCGGCCATCGTCAAACGCCGGGATGCCGAGGCCGCGTTGCTGGAGCGGGGTCGCTGGTACCGGGAGGCCCTGCTGGCGTACGCGCGCAACACACCACCCGGCGCGCCGTCGCGCCCGCGCAGTCTGTCGGAATTGCTGCGCGACCCGCGCCATCCGGAGCCGCGCCGGTACCTGCGCGATCTGATGCCCGATCCAATCACGCTGCGGGACGACTGGGTGCTGCTGCTGGATGCGGAGGGCGGCATCGCTGGCCTGCACAGCGCGTCGGCACGTCCGCCATTGAAGGTCGACGGATTCCCGCCGCCGTTCCAGGACTTCGCCCATCGCGCGCGCCTGGATGAATGGGTGTTCTGGGGGCAGCCAGCGGCGGGGGTCATGCCCGTGCCCGTGCCCGTGCCTGGTGCGGCTCCGGTGCTGCCGTTGCGGTGACGTCAAGGGCCGACGCGGCGCAGGTTGAATTCATGACTTGCAGATGCGCTGCCGGATGAGCGCTACGCTCCTCCAGATCATCGACCTGCAGAAGGAGCCCTCATGAGTTCAAGACTGTTCGCACTGGCCACCGTGACCGCCGCCGCGCTGATGTCGTCGCTGGCCATGGCGCAGACGCCCGTCGTCGACGCCGCCGTCTCCGCGGCGGTGGCGGATGCGACACGACCTGCCAAGGACGTCCAGCAGGACGCCTCGCGGCGACCGGCGGACCTGGTCGCCTTCTCCAAGGTGAAGCCCGGCGACAAGGTCATCGACGCGGTGCCCGGCGGCGGGTACTGGACGCGGATCTTCTCGACGCTGGTGGGCCCCAAGGGCAAGGTCTACGCCTACGTGCCGAGCGAATTCGCCGTCTTCAAGTCCAACCCGGCGGCCACCGCCAGGGCCATCGCTGCGGAGCCGGGCCACGGCAACGTGGAGCAGACCTCGAGTCCGCTGGCGCAGCAGCCGCCGGCGTCCATCCACAACACGCTCGACGTGTTCTGGACCTTCGAGAACTATCACGACTTCCACGACAGCTTCATGAAGGGCGCTGACGTGAACGCCTACAACAAGGCGGTCTTCAGCATGCTGAAGCCGGGCGGGTACTACATCGTGGCCGACCATTCGGCCGTGGCGGGGTCAGGTCTGAAGCACACCGAAGACCTGCATCGCATCGACCGTGAGACGGTCAAGGCCGAAGTGGAGAAGGCCGGATTCGTGCTCGACGCGGAAACCGATGCGCTGGCCAATCCCGCCGACGACCGCACGCTGAAGGTGTTCGATCCGGCGATCCGGGGCAAGACGGATCGCTTCGTGCTGCGGTTCAGGAAGCCGGCGCAGTAAGAACTGTCGGGGCATGCGGCTCGCGCCGCCTGTTCCTGCCGCTCCCGCTGGATTGCGTGCTCAGGGCAGCAGGACGATCTTGCCGATGGTCTGACGACTCTCCAGGGCGCGGTGCGCCTGCGCGCCGTCGCGCAAGGCGAATGTCTGCGAGAGACGCAACGTCACGACGCCTGATCGGATCCAGCTGAACAATTCCGTTGCGCGAGTCCGGCGCTCTTCGGCGGTGGTGAGCACGTTCCACAGATCACCGCCGACGAGGGCCAGCGAGCGATCCATGAGCCGCCGGGGATCCACCGGCGCCGGGTCGCCCGCCGCCATGCCGTAGAACACGATCGTGCCGCCGGTGCGCGCGGCATCCAGGCTCTCGCGCAGCGTGGTGCCGACCGAGTCGTACACGACGTCCGCGCCGCGCCCGTCGGTGAGCGCCTTCACGGCCTGCAGCCACTCTTCGGCCGGGATCACCACGTCGGCGCCGGCCTCGCGCACGGCTTGTCGCTTGGCGTCGGTCGAGGCGATGCCGATGACGCGCGCGCCCAGGTGCTTCAGGATCTGCACGAGCAGCAGCCCCACGCCGCCCGCCGCCGCGTGCACGACGGCCCATTCCCCGGGGCGGACCGCGTAGCTGTCGCGGCACAGGTACTGCGCCGTCAGGCCCTGCAGCAGGCAACCGGCGGCCGTCTCGAAGGACGTCTCGTCCGGCAGCGGAATGAGCCGGTCCACATCGACCGCGCAGAGTTCCGCGTTGGCGAACGGGCTGTCCGCGAAGCCGACGCGCTGACCGGGCCGCAGGCCGCTGCCCTCGGGCGCCGCGACGACCTCGCCCGCGCCTTCGTAGCCCAGGATCCACGGCGGTGATCCCGCCAGGTGATAGTTGCCCTTGCGCCGATAGACGTCCGCGAAGTTCAGGCCGATGGCGCGCATGCGAACGAGCGCCTGATCGGGGCCAGGAACGGGATCGGGCACCGCTTCGTAGCGGAGGACGTCGGCATCGCCGAACTGGTGGAAGACGAGTGCTTGCATGGAGGGCCCGGAGGGATGGTCGAAGCGCGGCTCGTTCTACAGCGACCTCGTCAGGCCGCCGTCGACGCGCAGGTTCTGGCCGGTGATGTAGCCGGCCCCTTCGATGCGACCCCAGCGAGCCAGCGCCTGATCGACGAGCCCTTTCAGATCCGACTCTGACTGGTTGGAGCCGGTGACGCCGATGCCGCCCAGTTCGCGTCCGAGGGCTTCGCCCTTGCCCGACGAGGAGAGCACGGCGACCCGGAAGCCGTCCTGGGCGAGGCGGCGCGCCGCGGCGGCGCCCATGCCGCTGCCGCCCGCGGTGATGATGGCGACCTTTTCTACTGTCGTATCGGCTGTCATGGTGCTCTTCCTGTGTCGTGCCGCCGCCGGATGGCGCCTGCCCACGTGGATCGATACGCTATCAGCGCCGTCTCGATCCGGCGAGCACGCCCACCTACATTCATCCAGTAGAAAAGCTACAGTCCATCCATGAACACACCGCTGGTGGGGCTCCCGTCGCTGAAGGCGCTCCGTATCTTCGAGGTCGTGGCGCGGCACCTGAACTTCCGGCTCGCGGCCGAGGAACTCGACGTGACGCAAGGCGCCGTGGCGCAGCAGATCCGTGCCCTCGAGGCCGACCTGAGCATCAAGCTCTTCGAGCGGCATCCGCGCGGCCTGGCGCCGACCGGTGCCGGCGCGGCCTACGCGCGTCGCGTGCGACTTGCCCTGGAAGAGATCGCCGACGCCACGCGCCTGCTGCGCCCTGGCGACCGGCACGTCACGATCAGCGTGGCGCCGACGATCGCCACCAAGTGGCTGCTGCCGCGATTGCCGCGCTTCACCGCGCGTCATCCTGATATCGACCTGCGTGTCCTCGCGACGGAACGCGTGTCCAGCTTCCACGCGGAGGGTGTCGACCTGTCGATCCGGTGTGGGCGCCCGCCGTTCGGCCCGGGTGTCGAGGCGCGGCTGCTGTTCGAGAACAACCTGATCGCCGTGGGCAGTCCGTCGTTGCTCGCCGGCGCGGCGGCCCTGACGCCGGAGCGGCTGGCGAGCTGTCCGCTGATCCACGACGGGCATGACTCCTGGCCGGCATTTCTCGCGCAGGCGGGCGTGGCGGCTTCGCCGTCGAAGGGCACCCGCTTCAACCAGACGGGCCTGGCCATCGACGCGGCGATCGCCGGGCAAGGCCTGGCACTCACGGGCAGGTTCTTCATCGAGTCCGACCTGGCGGCCGGCCGCTTGGTGCAGGTGACGCCGCAGGTGCTGCACCTGGGCCTCGACTACTACCTCGTGTCGCCACGGCGCGCTCGCGGAGACGCGCCGTTAGGGGATGTCGCCGCGTGGCTGGTCGAGGAGGCGGCGAGTGCTGCTCAAGGCTGCGTCGCATGAACGACAAGCTGCTTGCCCTCCGACTTTTTGCGCGCGTTGCGCGCACCGGGAGTTTCTCGGCCGCCGCTCGAGAACTGGACGTGTCCCAGCCTTCAGTCTCGCGGATCATCGCGGCGCTCGAGCAGGACGTGGGCGCGGCGCTGGTCACCCGCACGACGCGGGCGCTCACGCTGACGGATGCCGGCACGGACTATCTGGCGCGTGTCGAGGCCATCCTGGCCTCGCTCGAGGAGGCCGATCACGTGGCTCGCGGGTCGCTGGAACTGCGCGGCTCATTGCGGGTCGCCTTGCCTGCGAGCTTCGGCGTGCGCGAGATCGTTCCCTTGCTGCCGGGTTTCCTGACACGCCATCCGCTGCTGAACGTCAACCTGTTGATGAACGATCAACGGCAGGACACGCTCAGGGAGGGCGTCGATGTCGCGTTGCGTCTCGGCGATCTGGCGGATTCGAGCGCGACCGCGCGCCTCATCGGTCGCACGCATCGCTTGATCGCGGCATCGCCGGCCTACCTGAGAGCCAACGGCACGCCCACGACGCCGGCCGACCTCGCGACTCACACGGCCATCGTCGGCCCTGCGGGAACGAGTGCCGCGGGCTGGTGGTTCCAGAAGGACGGCCGGGACATGACGGTCCGCGTCGACAGCCGGCTGAGCGTGTCCGTCAACGAAGGCGCCGTCGCCGCTTCTGTGGCGGGGATGGGCGTCGTGACGACGGCGTTGTGGGGATGCCGCGCCGAACTCGCGACCGGCGCGCTCGTCCAGTTGCTTCCCGACTGGACCATGAAGGACGTCGAAGTCCACGGCATGTTCACGCCGGGCCGGCCGCCGAAGCCGTCGGCCCGGGCATTCGTCGAGTACCTGATCGCCGAACTGCCGCGCTAGCGCGGCAATCCAGACCTGATCAGGCGCGCTGTCCACCAGAGGCCGTGATCCGTTCGCCGGTCACCCAGGCCGAGTCGTCGGAGGCCAGGAACCGCGCCACGCGGGCGATGTCTTCCGGTTGGCCCGGGCGGCCGAACGGGATCGAGGCGATCACGGCCTCGACGGCCTCCTTCGGCCAACCCAGCGCGGCGATGCCTTCGGTGATGGTGGCGCCCGGTGCGATGCTGTTGACGCGGATCTTCTTCGGCGCGAGTTCGACCGAGGTCACGCGCGTGACGGCGTCGACGGCGCTCTTGGAGGCCGCGTAGATCGCCGAGTTGGGCATGTAGCCGACGCTGGCGATGGAGCTGATGTTGATGATGCTGCCGCCGTTCGGGCCGAAGTGCTTGGCGGCCTCCTGCGTCGCGGTGATCAGGCCCAGCACGTTGGTGTTGAACTCGCGATGGAACTCCTCCTCCGTGGCGTCCTGGACGGCACCGAAGGCGTAGACGCCCGCGTTGTTCACCAGAATGTCGAGCTTGCCGAAGGCGCGCTTGGACTCTTCGAACAGCCGGCGGATGTCGGCGGTCTTGGAGAAGTCGGCCTGGATGGCGACGGCCTTGCCGCCCGAGCTCTGGATGTCGGCGACCAGGGCGAGCGCGGCGTCCTTGCTGGTCGCGTAGTTCACGACGACTGAGGCGCCGGATTGGGCGAATAGCTTGGCGATGCCAGCGCCGATGCCTTTGGAGGCGCCGGTGACGATGGCGACCTTGTCGGTGAGTGTGGTCATGGATTCAATCTCTGGATGACGGCGCCGGGGTGGCGTCGGGATGAACTTTGGTTCATCGTCCAGTGAATGAGTAGGTGCGGGGACGACTAAGACTTATTCGTTGAGAGGGGGGAATCCCCTGCCAAGGCTGCTCCGCTTCATCCCCCCTTTTCTGCAGTCTGTCGCCCCCCGCTAGGGGAGCACGGGGGGGCTTGATATGGTGTGCTACATCAGCAACACACCGGCGCTTCCGCGCCCCGCGTCATGCACAGCTGGAACGATCAAGCGCCGATCTATCAGCAGCTCGCCGACCGACTGGCGTCGCAGCTGCTCGACGGCGATCCCCCCGAAGGCGAAGCGCTGCCCTCCGTGCGCACGCTCGCCAGCCAGTACCTCATCAACCCGCTGACCGTCAGCCGCGCGCTGCAGGCCCTCGTCGACGAGGGCCTCGTCGAGAGCCGCCGCGGCCTGGGCATGTACGTCCGCGACGGCGCCCGCATCCGCTTGCTGCACACCGAGCGCGAGCAGTTCCTCCAGGAGGAATGGCCCCGGTTGCGGGAGAAACTTCGCCGCCTGGGCCTCCGGCCCCAGGACCTGAATTGGGAGGACGCATGAAGACGCTCATCGAGGCCAGCCACCTGAGCCTGAACTACGGCCGCAAGGCCGCGCTGCAGGACCTGACCTTCACCATCCCCGCCGGCCGCGTCGTCGGATTGCTCGGCCACAACGGCGCCGGCAAGACCACGCTGATGAAGACCCTCGTCGGACTCAAGCGCGCCGAAGGCGAGCTCCGCGTGCTCGGCCTGGATCCCCATGCGGACCGCGCCCAGCTCCTGACCTCGCTCTGCTACATCCCCGACGTGGCCGTGCTGCCGCGCTGGGCCAAGGTCTCCGAGCTGATCCGGCTGATGGCCGGCCTGCAACCCGCGTTCTCCGCCGACCGCGCCCGGCAACTGCTCAAGCGCACCTCGGTCACGGAGAACGACAAGGTCAAGCAGCTCTCCAAGGGCATGGTCACGCAGCTGCATCTCGCGCTGATCGCGGCCATCGACGCGAAGCTGATGATCCTCGACGAGCCGACGCTCGGCCTGGACGTGATGTCGCGCAAGAGCTTCTACGAGATGCTCATCGACGAGTGGTGCGACGGCGAGCGCTCGGTGCTCATCTCCACCCACCAGGTCGAGGAGGTCGAGACCCTGCTGTCCGACGTGCTGATGCTCGACGAGGGCAAGCTGGTGCTGAACATCTCGCTGGCGGAGATGGACGAGCGCTTCGTCGCGCTGTCCCATGACCCCGACGCCGCCGAGCTGGTCGCCGCCAACCACCCGCTGCTGCGCTACCGCGTCCAGGGCCGGCCCGCCGCGCTCTTCGACGGCGTGCCGCCCGATGCCGTCGCGCATCTGGGCCAGCGCGTGCGCCCCAGTCTGGTCGACCTGTTCATGGCGCTGACCCGCAAGCCCGAGCGCCAGGCCACCGAAGCCTGACCGGCCTCATCGCCACGCTTTGCGACCCGCTGCGACCCTCTTCAAAGGACCATCCCCATGACGCTCTTCAACACGCTGCTGCTGCGCGAGTGGCTGCAATACAAGCGGGCCTGGATCGGCCTGGTGCTGGCGCCCGTGCTGGTGCTGCTGGCGCTGGTGCCGTTCAGCCAGGTCGACGACATCGACGTGCCGAGCCCGGAGCCGGTGGCGCTGATCGCCGGCCTGCTCACCGTCGGCCTGGTCCTGGCGCTGGCCCTGGCCGTGTCCGTCTACCAGCTGATGGGCCTGGCCCGCCGCGACCAGCAGGACCGCTCGATCGAGTTCTGGTCCTCGCTGCCCGGCAGCCATGCGGCCAGCATCGGCGCGCCGATCGTTGCCCACGGCATCCTGGTGCCCGTCGCCGCCACGCTGCTGGCCCTGGTCGGCGGCGCGATCGTCGGGTCGGCGATGGCGTTCAAGGAATTCGGCCTGGCCGCGCTGCAGCAGACGCAGTGGTCGGCGCTCTTTGCGGCCACCTTGTGGCTCGGGCTGCGGCTGGCCGTCGGGCTGGTACTCGCCGCGCTCTGGCTCTCGCCGATCGTGCTCGCGCTGATGGCCGCTTCGGCCTGGCTCAAGCGCTGGGGCGCGCCGCTGCTCGTCATCGCGGTCTCGGCCTTCCTCAACATCTACAAGAACGAAACCGCCGCCGAGGTGCTGCGCAACGCGCTGATCACGCAGGTCGCGGGGGTCGGCGCATCGCTGGTCCAGACCGGGACCAGGCTGGTGATCGACTCGGACCGCGAGGGCCATCTCAACATGCAGGACTTCTTCGACATGCTCTACCGTTTCCCGGACTACGCCCGGGATGGGCTGCCGCAGGTGCTGCAAGCCGCGTGGCATCCGCAGTTCGTCGGCGGTCTGGTGATCGCGGGCCTGTGCTTCTGGCTGCTGGTCCTGCAGCGCAAGCGCAGCCTCTGAGCGGACAGGAAGCGCCCGCCGAGGGCGCTTCCTTCATCCCATCGTCGGGAAGGGACTGACGCCGATGATCAGCCGGTGCAGCCCCATGACGAGCGCGATCCAGGCGACCACGCCGATCGCGACCGCGATCGCCGTCCCCTTGGCGGTCCCCGCGGGCGGCGGCGGAGCGCCACGGCGCCGGGCCGATCGGAAGTCCAGGATCGCCCAGGCCAGGAAGGCGCCGAACAGCACGAGGTCCGCGACCGTGTTGTTGGCCAGCAGGTGACCGAAGGCCCACAGCTTCACGGACAGCAGCATCGGGTGATGCAGCTTCGCCTTGATGTGGTTGCGGGGGACCTGCGAGGCCGCCAGCAGGATCAGCGAGGGCAGCATCAGCAGCCCGGCCAGATGGCTCATGCCGCGAGGCGTCGCCCACAGCGGGTGCGGATCGGGCCGCGCCTGCCCGTAGCCCCAGATGATCAGCAGCAGGCCGATCACGGAGAGGGCGGTATAGCTGAGCTTCCAGCGTTTCTCGCCCCACGCGGCGAGGCGGACGTCGCGCCAGGCCGGCGCGACGATGCGGACCGAATGCGGCCCGAGGAAGAGGATCAGTCCGAGGATGAGTGCCCACATGGTGAAGTCGCTCCTTTGCGGCGCGGACTATGCGCCTGCCGGGAGGACATCACCAGTGCCTGGCGGATCAAGAGACCCTTGTCGCGGACGGCTGGAATGCGGGAGAAGCCGGCGTCGTGGCGGCGGGCTCCCCGGTCGGGGCACGGACCTGGCGCAGATCGCCTTCGGCATGGTCGAGCCACGCCATGGCCGCCAGCAGGGCCAGCACCGCGACGGCGATGCCGATCGCGGGCAGCAGCAGGCGTCGCCAGCGGTGGGCGGCAATGGGCGGCTGTGCGGGCACCGGCGGTGCGGCGCCGTGGAGACGGGCAGGGGCTTTCATGGCGGAACTCCGGTGGACGTGGAGGTCGCCGCGGCGCTCAGGGGAGCACGGCGCCGAGACCCCACAGCAGCGACGGATAGACCGCGCCCCAGGCCACCGCGAGGATCGCGAGGGCCTTCATGCCGACGAAGATCGGCGGGACGTACTTGGCGGTGACGGCGGGCTTCGACATGGTGCGCTCCTTGAGCTGGCGACTCATGAATTGCAAACGGCGTGCCAGCTCGGCGCGTTGACGGGCGCGGGCGTCGAAAACATGACGTTACTCACGCATCACGAGACCGACATGGTCCGCGCGGCCGGGCTCACGCGCGCTTCACGCCGCGAGCTTGCCGCCGCGAGCGTCACGCGCTCCGGTCCACCCGGAGCGCCAGCAGCACCGAGGTGTGCGTCTTGATCACGCCCTCGATGTCGCCGATCTCGTCGAGCAACGCATCCAGTCGCGCCGTGCTGTCGGCGCGCAGCGTGGCCATGTAGTCGAACTCGCCGCTGACCGACGCCAGCTGGCGCAACTCCGGCAGTCGCGAGAGTCGCTTCACCACCTCGCGCCCGGCGCGGGGCTGCACCGTGATGCCGACAAAGGCCTGCACGCCACGCTCGACCGCCTCGCCGCCCAGACGCACGGTGTAGCCGGCGATCAAGCCCTCGGCCTCCAGGCGCGCCAGCCGCGCCACCACGGTGGTGCGGGCCACGCCCAACTTGCGTGCAAGGTCGGCGGTGCTTTCCCGCGCATTCGCCTGCAGCAGCGCGATCAGGTCGCGGTCGGTCCGGTCGCGCAGGGTCGCGGGCGACGAGGGGAGCGATTCGGACGCCGGGTCCGGCGCGGTCTTCCTGGCATTCATGGGCGAGGCCTTCGACAGGCTGTGACGGAGTTCTCGGGATAAACCCTCGTTTTCGCCGGAATGAATGATCCGGCTGACGAATCGTCAGTATCGACCTGTTTTCCGTCGAACTCGTGCTTTCTTTCGTCAGCGGAGGTTCCGACACTGCCCGCATCGCATCTGAAACCTCATCCGCACAGGATCACAAGGAGTACGACATGAAAGTGGCACTGCTGGGCGCCGGACACATCGGCCAGACCATCGCGCGACTGCTGCAGGGCAGCGGCGACTACCAGGTCACCGTGATGGACAAGAACGCCGGCGCGCTGAAGCTGCTGGCCGGCCAGGGCGTCGCGACGAAGACCGTCGACACGGAGGACAAGGCCCAGCTCGCCGCCGCGCTGCGCGGCAACGACGTGGTCGTGAACGCGCTGCCGTACCACCTGGCCATCACCGCCGCGCACATGGCGCTGGAAGCCGGCTGCCACTACTTCGACCTGACCGAGGACGTGGCCGCGACCAAGGAGATCAAGCGCATCGCCGAAGGCGCGAAGACCGCCTTCATGCCGCAATGCGGCCTGGCGCCGGGCTTCATCGGCATCGTCGCGCACCACCTGGCCAAGAGCTTCGACTCGCTCAGCGACGTCAAGATGCGTGTCGGCGCGCTGCCCGCGTTCCCGACCAATGCGCTGAAGTACAACCTGACCTGGTCGGTCGACGGCCTGATCAACGAGTACTGCCATCCCTGCGAGGCGATCCACGACGGCGCCCTGATCGCCGCGCTGCCGCTGGAAGGCCTGGAGCACTTCTCGCTGGACGGCACGGAGTACGAGGCCTTCAACACCTCCGGCGGCCTGGGCACGCTGTGCGAGACCTGGGAGAACAAGGTCCGCAACCTGGACTACAAGACCGTCCGTTATCCGGGTCACCGCGACCTGATGATGTTCCTGCTGGACGACCTGGCGCTGAAGAACGACCAGGAGAAGCTCAAGGACATCATGCGCAAGAGCATGCCGGCGACGATGCAGGACGTGGTGCTCGTGTTCGTGACGGTGTCGGGCATGAAGAACGGCGTGCTGATGCAGGAAGTCTTCGCCCGCAAGATCTTCGCGGAGCGCGACGGCGCGCAGCCGCTGTCGGCCATCCAGATCACCACCGCCGCCGGCATCTGCGCCGCGGTCGACCTGTTCCGCGAAGGCAAGCTGCCGCAGTCGGGCTTCGTCCGTCAGGAAGAAGTGGCGCTGCCCGATTTCCTCGCGAACCGTTTCGGCAAGGCGTATCAGCAGTCCCGTCAGGTTGAATCGATCGGCTGATCGATCGGCTGATCGATCGGCTCGATCGATTCGATCGGCTCATCGCACGACCCGCCTGAACGGCTGAAGGAGAATTCCCCGATGACTTCCACCACCACCGACCTGCTGGCCGCCCTGGGCGTGCCGGCCGCCGCCGTCACCGGCGGCTCCATGACCGTCCGCAGCCCCATCGACGGCGCCGTGATCGGCGCGGTCCACGAGGCCAAGGCCGCCGACATGACCGCCGCGATCGCCAACGCGCAGCAGGCCTTCCTGGCCTGGCGCACCGTGCCGGCGCCCAAGCGCGGCGAACTCGTTCGCCTGTTCGGCGAGGAACTGCGCGCCAACAAGGCGGCGCTGGCCCGCCTGGTCTCGCTCGAAGCCGGCAAGGTGACCAGCGAAGGCGAAGGCGAAGTGCAGGAGATGATCGACATCTGCGACTTCGCCGTCGGCCTGTCGCGTCAGCTGCACGGCCTGACGATCGCCAGCGAGCGTCCCGGCCACCGCATGATGGAGCAGTACCTGCCGCTGGGCGTGGTGGGCATCATCTCGGCGTTCAACTTCCCCGTGGCGGTGTGGGCCTGGAACTCGGCGCTCGCGCTGGTCTGCGGCGACACCTGCGTCTGGAAGCCCAGCGAGAAGACCCCGCTGACGGCGCTCGCGACTCAGGCGCTGTTCGAGAAGGCCGTCGCGCGTTATGAGGGCGCGCCGAAGTTCCTGTCGCAGGTCCTGATCGGCGGCGCCGGCGTCGGCGAAGCGATGGTCGACGATGCGCGCGTGGCGCTGGTTTCGGCGACCGGCTCGACGCGCATGGGCCGCGCGGTCGGCCCGCGCGTCGCGGCGCGTTTTGGCCGTTGCCTGCTGGAGCTGGGCGGCAACAACGCCATCGTCGTCACGCCGAGCGCGGACCTGGACCTCGCCGTGCGCGGCATCCTGTTCGGCGCCTACGGCACGGCCGGCCAGCGTTGCACGACGACCCGCCGCGTGATCGCGCATGAATCCATCCATGACGAGCTCGTCGCCCGCCTGGACCGCGCCCGCGCGCAGCTCAAGATCGGCAGCCCGGTCGAGCCCGGCAACCTGATCGGCCCGCTGATCGACAAGGCCGCCTTCGACGCGATGCAATCGGCGCTGGCCGCCGCGCGTGAACAAGGCGGCGAGGTCAGCGGCGGCGAACGCGCGCTGGCGTCGCAATATCCGGAGGCGTTCTACGCGGTGCCGGCGCTGGTCCGCATGCCGGCGCAGTCGGCCATCGTGAAGCACGAGACCTTTGCCCCCATCCTGTACACGCTGAAGTACAAGACGCTGGACGAGGCGATCGCGCTGCAGAACGACGTGCCGCAGGGCCTGTCCTCGGCGATCTTCACCAACGACATCCGTGAAGCCGAAACCTTCGTCAGCGCCAGCGGTTCCGATTGCGGCATCGCCAACGTGAACATCGGCACCTCGGGCGCGGAGATCGGCGGCGCCTTCGGCGGCGAGAAGGAGACCGGCGGCGGCCGCGAATCCGGCTCGGACGCGTGGAAGGCCTACATGCGCCGCACGACCAACACGGTCAACTATTCGCGCGAGCTGCCGCTGGCGCAGGGTGTGAAGTTCGATGTCTGATCTGACGGCGGAATTGAAGGCCCGCGTGGCCGAAGCCGCCGGCAGCGGCGTCTTCCAGGTGTTGAGAGCCGCGCTCGGCGAGGGGGCGGCCTCCGCCGCCTTCGCCCGCGTGCAGGTGGTGCCGGGCCTGCGGCGTCCCGCGGGCGAGCGCGTGTCGCGCGCCGAGCTGGCGCAGGCGCTGAACATGGCGCTTTTCCTCGACGTCACCGATCGCGTGCCGATGGCCGCGGCCTACGTGGCCGACCTGCAGCGCGACGGGCAACAGCTGGTCTTCGACCACGGCGCGCTGCGCACGGTGGCGTGGCCGTCCGGCGCGCTGCCGCCGGGCGAGGCTGCGATCACGCGCGTGCTGCGTCCGCTGGGCTTCACGATGGCGGCGACGTATCCGCTGCCGCGCCTGAAGATGACCGGCCGCGCCTGGCGCCACGCCGACTTCCCCGAGGACATCGCGCAGTTCTTCGTCTCGGAACTGCACCCGGAGCGCTTCTCCGGCAGTTTCCAGGGTGCGGTGACGCGGGTGCTGGCGACGTCGCAGGACCCGCTGACACCGGGCGATCTGGCGCTGCTGGAACAGCTCGCGCGCGACGGCGATCTGCCGACGGCGTCCGCGGTGGCGCTCCTTCCCCAGCTGGTCGGCTGCTTCGCGCGGCAGCATGCGCTGTTCGAGGCGGACGACTACCAGGTGCTGCTCGCCGAGTCGGCCGAGATGGCCTGGATCGCGACCGAAGGCAACGCCTTCAACCACGCGACCGATCGCGTGGCCGACATCGAGTCGGTGGTTGCGGCACAGCGCGCGCTCGACCGGCCGGTGAAGGACGCGATCGAGACCTCCGCGACCGGGCGCGTGCGCCAGACCGCGTTCAAGGCGGCGCGCGTGATGCGCGAGTTCCTCGATCGCGGCCAGCGCGTGATGCTCGAAGTGCCGGGCAGCTTCCACGAATTCATCCAGCGCGCGCCGCTCGATGAGTCCGGTGCGCTGGACCTGGCCTTCGACGCGGGCAACGCGACCGGCATCTTCAAGATGACGGCCGGCGCGGCCAAGGACGCCGACACGACGGGCGAGGCCGCGGCGTGCTGAGCTTCCAGGCCGGCGGCTTCCTCGCGGAGGCCATCGCCGTCTGCGGCGAAGCATTCGTTCAGGTGGGCGCGGACATCGAGCCCCGCTTCCTGCAACCGGCGCGTTATGCCGCGGGGCGGGCCGCCGCGCTCGTGCGTCCGGGCAGTCGCGACGAGGCGGCGCGCGTGCTGGCGCTCGCGGCCGCCTGCGGGCTTCGCGTGGTGGTGCAGGGCGCGCACACCGGGCTGGTCCGCGCGGGCACGCCGGACGATGCGCACGGCGAGGTGCTGCTCAGCACCGAGCGGCTGCGCGAGGTCTTCGAACTCGACCTGCTCGATCGCACGCTGCGCGTGTCGTCGGGCTTCCGGCTGTCGGAGATCAACGAGCGTCTTGAGCCGCACGGCCTGTGGTTTCCCGTCGACCTCAGCGCCGATCCGTCGATCGGCGGCATGGTCGCGCACAACACCGGCGGCACGCGGATGCTGCGCTACGGTGACGTGCGCGCCAACACGCTGGCGCTGGAAGTCGTGCTGGCGGAGCCGGCGGGTCAGGTCTTGCGTCTGGGGCAGGGGCTGCAGAAGGACAACTCGGCGCTGGCGCTCGGACAGCTCTTCATCGGCTCGTCGGGCAGCCTGGGGCTGGTCAGCGAGGTGACGATCAAGCTCGCGCCCTTGCCGCGCCAGCGGGCCGTGGCGCTGGTGGCGCCGGCGTCGCTGGCGGAGGTGTTCCCGCTGTACGCCGACGTGATGCAGCGTTGGGGCGGGCTGGTCTCGGCCTTCGAAGGCATCAGTCGCGCGGCGCTCGAAGCCGGGTTGCATGGCCAGGATGTCGCGCGCTGGTTCGAAGGGCAATTGCCGGACTACGCCATGCTGATCGAACTCAGCAGCGAGCTGCCGGCGGATCAACTTGCGCTCGATAGGCTGCTGCAAGGCTGGCTCGAGGGCGAGTTCGAATCAGGGCGGGTGCGCGATGCCGTGCTCGACGCCGACGAGGCGATCTGGGGACTGCGCCATCGCATCAGCGAAGGACTACGGGTGCAGGGCAAGGTGATCGGGCTCGATCTCTCGCTGCCGCGCAAGCACTTCATGGCGTTCCGCGAGCGCGGGGCGGCGTGGCTGGCCGAGCGCTTCCCGCAGGTCCGGCTGGCCGACTTCGGCCACCTGGGCGATGGCGGGATGCACTTCAACATGGTGTGGCCGGCGACGGCTGGCGCGCTCACGCCGGAGCAAGAACTGACCCTGCGCGAGGGCCTGTACGCGCTGGTCGCGGCGCTGGGTGGATCGATCAGTGCGGAGCACGGGGTCGGGCCTCAACTGCAGGCGGCGTACCGGGCGCATTGGGAGCGGGTGGAGCCGGGGATGCTGGATTGGGCGAGGAGAGTACAGGTGTTGTGGGATCCGCACGCCCGTCTTGGAAAAGTGAGTTGGGGTGGTTGAATCGCTTGTCAGTGTTCAAAACCATGCTAAAGTCCGATTCCTCGCTGCAACGGAAGTTGTGACGGGGAAGAAATCCTGAAAGCCCAGGTGGCGGAATTGGTAGACGCACTAGTTTCAGGTACTAGCGGGTAACTCCGTGGAGGTTCGAGTCCTCTCCTGGGCACCAAATCTGAAAAGCCGGCTTCTAGCCGGCTTTTCTCATTCTGGCCGCCCAGGAAGTGATGTCCGGGGGACATCACGGGAGGACTCGAATGGTTTGGACCGTGAGGTCCAAACCGGGGTCGCGCTTGCGTGACCGAGTCCTCTCCTGCGGGGTCAGCGAGCGGAGTTGATGTGCTCCGGGGCTCCCCCGCCCACGCCGATCGTTTCCCTATGGCAAAGTCGGGCGAGCCTTCCGGATCCATATGCCGCCACGTAAACCCGCCACCATCATCGACGTTGCCCGAGAAGCGGGGGTCTCCATCAAGACGGTATCCCGGGTTCTGAATCAGGAGCCCGGTGTCCATACCGAGACCCGCGAGGCGGTCCTGAAGGTCGTTGCCGACCTCAAATACCGCCCGAAGCAATCCGCCCGCAGCCTCGCCGGCGGCCGCTCCTTCCTGATCGGCCTGCTGTACTACGACCCGTCCGCGGCCTTCGTCGGCGGTGTCCAGCAAGGCGCGACGCTGCGCTGCCGCGAAGCCGGCTACCACCTCGTCGTCGAGTCCCTCCACAACGACGCGCCCGACCTCGCGATGCAGGTCGACCGCATGGTCTCCGCGCTGCGCCCCGACGGCATGATCCTCACGCCCCCGCTGTGCGACCACCCCCAGGTCCTGGCCGCCTTGCGCGAGAGCCAGACCCCTTGCGTGCTGATCTCCCCCGCCGCCGACCAGCCCGACCACCCGAGCGTCCGCATGGACGACGTCCATGCCGCCGAGGAGATCACCAACCTGCTGATCAGCCTGGGCCACACCCGCATCGCGATCATCAAGGGGGCGAAGGAGCAGGTTGCTTCCAAGCGCCGGTACCAGGGCTACCTGTCCGCGTTGAAGGCGCACAAGCTGCCGCTCGACAAGGACCTGGTGGTGCAGGGCGACTTCACCTTCGACGCCGGTGTCGAGGCCGCCTATCAGCTGCTGAGCCGTCGCCAGCGTCCGACCGCGGTCTTCGCGAGCAACGACGACATGGCGCTGGGCGTGCTCGCCGCGGCGCAGCGCCTCGGCCTGGCGGTGCCGGGCGATCTCTCGATTGCCGGCTTCGACGACACACCCGCCGCCGCGCGCGTGTGGCCGCCGTTGACGACGGTGCGCCAGCCGATGGACGACATGGCGCGCGTCGCGGTGGACCTGCTGATCGGCGCGCCGCGCGATGCCGATCCGGATGTGGAAGCCGACGAGGCCGCCAAGCCCAGGCACCGCGTCCTGCCGCATGAGCTGGTCGTGCGCGACTCCACCGCGGTGCTCGGCACGACCACCGCGCCGCGCCTCAAGAAGGCCTGAGCGCTTCGAAGGCCCGAGGCCCGTCCTCACGACGAGCCTTCAGGCGGCCCGCCGCCCCGTCCGCGCGAGGAGTTGCTCGATCAACACCCGATGCGGCGGCAGATCCCGCAACGCATGCGCGCCGAGTTGCGCGATCGTCGCGAACTCCCGCCGGGCCTCCTCGCTGCGCATCAGCGCGGCGGCGCCGGTCCCGAGCTGGGTCTCGAATTCCATCCCGTAGAGCACGTACTGCCAGCTGGCCGGCAGGTACATCTCGACGTCGGTGATGAAGTCCAGCCGCTGCGGCGGCCGGCAGCGCCACATCGCGAGCTTCTCCTTCAGCGAATCCGTGAACGACGCCGGATCCGCGTTGTCGCGCCAGAACGCGGTGTCCGTGCGCCGCGTCAGTCCGTAGTGCAGCTTGATGAAGTCGACGATCCGCGCGTAGCGCTCCTTCATGAACGCGTTGAAGTGTTTCGCCACCGGCGCCGTGTCGCCGTTGAACGGGAACAGCTGCCCGATCAGATAGGCCGCCGTCTCGATGAGCCCGATGCCCGACGACTCCAGCGGCTCCAGGAACCCACCCGACAAGCCGACCGCCACGCAGTTCTTCACCCACTGCGTCTCGCGGTAGCCGATGTTGAGCGCGAGCTTGCGCGGCGTCAGCGCCTCCGACGCCGGGCCGATGTAGCGGCGCAGCGCGCGCTCCGCCTCGACGTCGTCGCAGTACCGGCTGCTGTAGACGTGACCGATCCCGCGGCGCTCCTGCAGCCCGATGTCCCAGATCCAGCCGTGGTCCTGCGCGCTGGCGATCGTGTACGACGCGATCGGCGCATCGGGCTTCGCATACGGCACCTGCATCGCCAAGGCGCTGTCGACGAACAGCACGTCGCTCATCGACTTGAACGGTGAGCCCAGCGCCTCGCCGATCAGCCGCGCGCGGAAGCCGCTGCAATCGACATACAGCCCGGCCGTCAGCGTGCCGGCCTCCTTCGTGTGCACCGCGGCGATCGCGCCCTGTTCATCGAGGGCCACGCGATCCACCGTCGCGATCACGCGCTTCACGCCGAGCGCCTGCCCGTGCTCCGCCAGCAGCGCGGCGAAGCGCCCCGCGTCGAAGTGATACGCATAGTTCAGCGGCCCGAGGAAGTCCCCGTCGCTCGCGCGTTTCGGTCCATGCCTGGCATCGGCCACCGCCTTCTGCAGCGTCACCGCCTCCGCGAACGCGCGCCCCTCGCCGGCCTCGCCCATCAGCCAGTACGGCAGCAGTTCCGGCGCGCCGGGGCGCTGGCTCGGCTGGCTGAACGGATGGAAGTAGTGATCGGCGCCGGGCGTCCCCGGCGGCCGCACCCAATGCTCGAAACGGATGCCCTGCTTGTACGTCGCCGAACAGGCCTCGAGGAACTCCGCCTCGGCGATGCCGATCGCCGACAGCGTGCCGCGGATCGACGGGAAGGTCCCTTCGCCCACGCCGATGATGCCGATGTCGCTGGACTCCACCAGCGTGATGCGGACGCCGCCGTGCGTGGTGCCGAGCTGTCGCGCGAGGAACGCGGCGGTCAGCCAGCCGGCCGTGCCGCCGCCGACGATGAGGATGTCCTGGATGGGCTGCATGCGCTTGTCTCCTGATGTTGTGGGGCGCGGTCCGATCTACGGGTAAATGATAGTGAGAAAAATGACAACGATGTCAATCGACCCGTTGACAGCGTTGTCATGCCTTGCCTACGATGCACTCAAATTACAAGAACAAGACCCGGAACAGAGCTTCGTATCGAAAGCCCACCAGGAGACAACATGACTGACCGCCTCATCCGCCGGCCGCGCCTCGGCCTGTCCACGCCTGTCCAGATCGCGGTCCTCGCGCTGATGGCCGGCGCCGCCCACGCCCAATCGACCGAAGCTCCCGCGCCTGCGCCGCAGGCCGAAAGCAGCAGCACCGCCGCGTCCTCGACCGACGCCAAGGAGAACAAGGCGCTGCCGCAGGTCGTCGTCACGGCGACCAAGCGCAGCACCTCGCTGCAGAAGACCCCGATCGCGGTGACCGCGATCAGCGCGTCGACCATCGACGACGCCCACGTCAAGAGCATGCTCGACGTGTTCAACCTCGTGCCCAGCATGCAGGGCACGGGGCAGGGCGACCACGGCATCGTGAGCATCACGCTGCGCGGCATCGGCAACGACTCGGCCAAGACCGAGTACGCCGACCCCGAGGTCGCGCTGTTCGTCGACGGCGTCTTCGCGCCGCGGCCCGAGGGCGCCGCGACCATGCTGTTCGACCTCGACGGCATCGAAGTGCTGCGCGGCCCGCAGGGCACGCTGTGGGGACGCAACTCCACCGTCGGCACGATCAACATGAAGACGGCCAAGCCGGTGTTGAAGGACAACACCGGCTACGTCGAGCTCGGCACCGGCAGCTACAACCGCCTGGGCGCGAAGGGCGCGATCAACATCCCGCTGGGCGACACGCTCGCCGCGCGCGTCGCGTTCATCCACGAGCAGCACGACGGCTACGTCGACTACCAGAAGCCCACGCAGTACACGCTGGCGCAGCAGCAGGCGGCGTACAACGCGGGCAACACGGCCGGCACCTTCCCGCCGTTCCAGCCGATCAACTACAACCTGTTCACCACCGGCGGACCGAAGTACAACGCGCAGGACCAGACCGCCGCGCGCCTGAGCTTCCTGTGGCAGCCGATCAAGGCCTTCCGCTGGGACGTGTCGGTCGAGCAGTTCGCCGACCGCGGCACGCCGGCGATGAGCCTGATGCAGACGCCGCGCGAAGGCCAGAAGTTCTGGTCCGCGCTGATCGACACGGCGCCGTCGCTCAAGCGCGACTCCACGTCGATCCGCAGCCGCGCGGAGTACGACATGGGCGGCATGTCGCTGGCCTACGTCGCGGGCTACACGCACTTCAAGGGCTCGGGCACCTACGACCAGGACCTCGGCGTGCAGATGCCGACCAGCTTCACGACCGGCGCCAACCACCAGGAAGACAACACCGTCTGGACCAGCTACCGCAGCCAGAGCCATGAGCTGACGCTGCAGAGCACGCAGAAGCAGACCATCGACTGGGTGCTGGGCCTGTACTACGCGGCCGAGGACAACGGCATCCGCTTCGACATCCCGATCATGAACGGGACGCAGCAGGGCACGGTGAGCTGGCAGGGCTCGTTCATCCAGCCCAAGGAGACGGTGGATTCGAAGGCCGCCTTCGGCCAGGCGACCTGGAACCTGACCGACGCGTTCCACGTGACCGGCGGCCTGCGCTACACGCACGACGACCGCAAGAACATCGGCGGCCGCGGCTGGACCTGGGCCTACAACGCGGCGGCGCCGCAGATCCCGCTCAATCCGACGATCGATCCCTCCGATCCGGCCAACGGCTACCAGGCCGGCAACATCAACGACGCGCACTACAAGGGCAGCAAGACCACCTGGCTGGCGCGCGCGACCTACGACATCGACAAGAACTCGATGGCCTACGGCAGCGTGTCCACCGGCTACAAGTCCGGCGGCACCGGCGACGGCGGCCTGCCCTATGGCCCGGAGACGCTCACCAACTACGAGATCGGCTACAAGACCTCGCTGCTGGACGGCCGCATGACCTTCAACGTCAGCGCGTACCACATGAAGTTCAAGGACTTCCAGTTCAGCGCGCCGGTGATCGTCAACGGCAACCGCCAGTTCGCGTACTCCAACGCGGAGGGTGCGAAGGTGTCCGGCCTCGAGATCGAGACCGCCTGGATGATCACCAACGACGACAAGCTGATGCTGTCGGCTTCGTACACGAAGACCAAGCTCGGCGCGCTGGTGGCCGCGTCCAACGACTACCAGCTGCCGACCTGCTTCGACCCGACGCTGGGCGGCACCTGCCTGAACGTCACCGGCAACGAGCTGCCGCACGCGCCGAAGGTGGCGATCCAGCTGATGTACGAACACGTCTTCCCGCTCGCCAACGGCGATCAGGTCGCGCCGCGCATCAGCTACCACTACCAGTCGGCCAACTGGCTGTCGGTGTTCAACCTGGGCGAGGGCGATCGGCAGAAGGCCTATTCGACGGCGGACATCAGCGTGCGCTACACGTCGAAGAAGAACTGGTATGTCGACGGCTTCGTGCGCAACGTCTCGGACGAGAAGATCAAGACCAGCGCCGGCAGCGCGGTCAGCTTCGCCAATCCGGTCTGGACCGCGCAGTACGCGGCGCCCCGCACCTTCGGCGTGAACGCGGGCTACAACTTCTGAGCGCTCGCTGTGCCGACTGTCCACCTGAACCGGCGATCGGCAGCGTGCGCGCTGCTGGCTGCCGGGGTGGCCGCCGCCGTTCCTGCCTCGCTCCCTGCGGCGGCCCAGGTGCTCCCGACGCGCACGCCGACCTCGGTGCTGCGCGTCGCCACATTCCCCGATCTCGATCGCGCCGCGATCGCCGCCGCGCCGCGCTGGCGCGCGCTGCATCCGGACGTCGAGCTCAAGTTGCTGTCGATGCAGTACGCCGATCACCACCTGTCGATGACGACCGCGCTGGCGACCGGCTCCGGCCTGCCCGACGTGATGGCCATCGACCTGCGCTACATCGGCAAGTTCGCCGGCTCGGGCGGATTCGTCGACCTGAACCAGGCGCCGTTCAACGCGGCCGCGCATGCGGACGAGTACGTCCGCTTCGCGATGGCGCAGGGCGTGGGGCCGACCGGCGCGCAGGTCGCGATCCCCGCCGACATCGGCCCCGGCACGCTGATCTACCGCAAGGACCTGCTCGACCGGGCCGGTGTCAGCGAGGCGGAGATCACCCGCGACTGGTCCTCGTACCTCGCCGCCGGCGAGCGCATCCGCAAGGCCACCGGCGCGTACCTGATGGCCGATGCGGCCGACCTGCGCGACATCGCGCTGCGCCAGGGGCTTCAGGACGGCGAGGGCCTCTACTTCGATGCGGAGGGCCGCGTGCTCGTCGAATCGGCCCGCTTCCGCCACGCGTTCGAGCTCGGCCGCGCCGCGCGCCGCGCGGGCCTGGACGCGCGCGCGATCGCGTGGACCAACGACTGGGCGGCCGGCTTCAAGCAGGGCCGCATCGCGACGCAGATGATGGGCGCGTGGCTCGTCGGCCAGCTGCGCAACTGGATCGCGCCGCAGACGGCGGGGCTGTGGCGCTCGGCGCCGCTGCCCGGCGGCGTGCAGGCGGCCTACGGCGGCTCGTTCTATGCGATCCCGAAGAAGGCCGCCAACAAGACGGCCGCCTGGGACTTCATCCGCTTGATGACGGCGGACGCGCAGGTGCAGCTCGAGTCGCTGAAGGTGCTCGACAGCTTCCCCGCGATGCGCGCGGTCCTGCGTGATCCGGTGATGGACGAGCCGATCGCCTTCCTTGGCGGCCAACGCGCGCGCCAGCTGTGGCGCGAGACCGCGTCGCAGATCCCCGCGATCCCGGTGAACCGCTTCGACGTGCTGGCCACGACGGTGATCCGCGACGAGTTCGAGCGCGTCATCGCCAAGGGCAAGGCCATCGCGGAGGCGCTGGCCGACGCGCGCCATCTCATCGAACGCCGCGCGCGCCGCCGCTGAGGTCACACGCATGTCCGCGCGTCGATTCCCCTCGCTGTCCGCACTGCGCTGGCCATCGTTCCGGTTGCCGGCGCTGCGCTCGCGGCGTCTCGCGCCATACCTGTTCATCGCGCCGTTCTTCGCGCTGTTCCTGGTGTTCAGCCTGTTCCCGCTGGTGTTCTCGATCTACCTGTCGCTGCAGCAGTGGAATCCGGCCGAGGGCCTGCACACGATGCACTGGGTCGGGCTGGAGAACTACGGCTACGCGCTCACCGACCCTTGGTTCTGGGATGCGCTCTACAACACCGCCTGGTTCGCGCTGGTGGCCGGCGTTCCGCAGCACCTGGTGGCACTGCCTCTGGCGTTCTTCATCCATCGCCGCTTCAAGCGCGGCCGGGACCTGATCGTCGGCGCGTATTTCGTCCCGTACATCACGTCGAGCGTCGCGATCGCGCTGATCTTCACCACGCTGTATTCCAAGGACTACGGCCTGATCAACGCCGCGTTGGCGGAACTGACGCGCATCCCCTTCATCGGCAGTCCGCTGGCCTCGCTGACGGCGCTGAAGGACGGCGGCATCGACTGGCTCGGAGACGCCGACGTCACGCGACCCGCCGTGGCCTTCGTCGTGTTCTGGCGCTACCTGGGCTGGAACCTCGTGCTCTATCTGTCGGGCCTGCAGGTCATCGACAAGGACCTCTACGAGGCGGCGACGCTGGACGGCGCGACCGAGTGGCAGCAGTTCTGGCACGTCACGCTGCCGCTGCTCAAGCCGATGATGTTCTTCGCGGTGACGCTGACGATCATCGGCAACCTGCAGCTGTTCGAGGAACCGTTCATCCTCGTCGACGGCGAGAAGGGCGTCGCGTCGTCGGTGATGACGACGGCGATCTTCATGTACCGGACGGCGTTCTCGGACGGCGACTTCGGCACCGCGTCGGCGATGTCGTGGTTGATGTTCGTGCTGATCGCCGTGCTGACCTGGGTCAACGCGCGGCTGTTCGGCCGCGATCCGCGGAGTCGCCATGGCACGCGGTAAGAAGAACTGGTTGGCCGCCCTGATCGTCGCCGGGGGCGCGCTGCTGCTCGTGGCTCCTCTGTACTTCACCTTCGTCTTCGCGACGCACGGTCGCACGGACATCTTCAACACGCCGCCGCCGCTGTGGTTCGGCGACGCCGCGCCGTCCAACCTGCGGCTGCTCGAGGAACGCCTGCCGTTCTGGCGCAACCTCGGCATGAGCCTTTACGTCGCGTCGATGACGACGGTGCTGAACCTGCTGTTGTGCTCGCTGGCCGGTTACGCCTTCGCGATCTACGAGTTCCGCTTCAAGCGCACGCTCTTCGCGATCGTGCTCGGCTCGATGATGCTGCCGGCTTTCCTGCACATGATCCCGAGCTTCATGGTGATGGACGCGCTGGGCTGGATCGACGAGCCCCGCGCGCTGTACGTGCCGGCGGCCGCGAGCGCGCTGGGCATCTTCCTGATGCGGCAGTACATCGGCTCGGCAATCCCGCCCGACCTGATCGACGCCGCGCGCATCGACGGCTGCGGCGAGCTGCGCATCTTCTGGAGCATCGTGCTGCCGCTGCTGACGCCCGCGCTGGGCACGCTGGGGCTGATCACCTTCATCGCGAGCTGGAACAATTTCGTCGCGCCGCTGGTCGTCATGCGCTCGGCCGAGAACTACACGCTGCCGCTCGCGCTGCGCTCGATGCAGGCGCCCAACAACACCGAATGGGGCGCGCTGATGATCGGCAGCGCCATCGCGATGCTGCCGCTGCTGGTGGCGTACTTCTTCAGCGCCCGGCGGCTGGTCGCCGGGCTGACCTCGGGAGCCGTGCGCGGCTGAGGCCGGCACGCTTCTCGCCACCGACCGCCGGAAACGCCATGTCTTCTCCCGCGATTCCTTCGACCTCCTCGATTCCCTCGATTCCCTCGATCCCTTCGACCACGACTGCCACCACCATGCACGCGAACGACGCCAACCCCGCCGCAGACACCGCCACCTTCCGATCCCTGATCCAGTCGTTGCCCGCGGACTTCCAATGGGGCTCCGCCACCAGCGCCGCGCAGATCGAGGGCGCGGCCCGCGAGGACGGCAAGGGCGAGTCGATCTGGGACCGCTTCTGCGCCCAGCCGGGCCGCATCAAGGACGCCTCCAACATCGACGTGGCCTGCGACCACTACCGCCGTTATCCCGAGGATGTGAAGCTGATGAAGTGGCTGGGGCTGGACGCCTACCGCTTCTCGTTCTCCTGGCCGCGCGTGCAGCCGCTGGGACGCGGCGCGTGGAACGAGGCCGGCTTCGCGTTCTATGACCGGCTGATCGACGAATTGCTCGCTGCGGGCATCAAGCCCAACGCGACGCTCTACCACTGGGACCTGCCGCAGGCGCTGGACGATTCGATCGGCGGGCTGCTGTCGCGCGACGTGGTCCCGCTGTTCGCCGAATACGCCGCCGAGATCGCGCGGCGCTTCGGCGACCGGTTGTCGACGATCGCCACGCTGAACGAGCCGTGGTGCTCGGCCACGCTGGGCTACGAGACGGCGCAGTTCGCGCCCGGCCACACCAACCGGGGCGAGGCCTACCAAGTCTCGCACCACCTGCTGATGATGCACGGCGCCGCGATGCAGGCGATGCGCGCGGTCGGTTCCAAGGCCCAGCTCGGCATCGTGCTGAACCACACGCCGTCCTTCCCGGCCGACCCGCTGAGCGAGGACGACCGCCGTGCCGCGCGCATCGACGACGGCACCAACGTGCGCTGGTACATGGACCCGGTGTTCCGCGGCCAGTACCCGGCGGACATCGTCGAACACCTGGGCGCCGACGCGCCGAAGATCCAGGACGGCGACCTCGCGCTGATCCAGCAGCCGCTGGACTTCCTGGGCATCAACTTCTACACCCGCAGCGTGCTCAACGGGCAGCAGCAGTTCGTGACGCCGCCGGGGGAGCTCGGCTTCACCGACATGGGCTGGGAGATCTACCCGCAGGCGCTGACCCAGCACCTGCTGCGCATCACGCGGGAGTACACGCCGCCGCCGATCGTCATCACCGAGAACGGCATGGCCAACGCGGACAGCGTCGTCGACGGCCGCGTGCCCGACGCGGCGCGCATCGCCTACCTGCGCGGCCACCTGGAAGCGCTGGCGCAGGCGGTGGCGCTGGGCGCGGACGTGCGTGGCTATTTCTATTGGAGCCTGCTGGACAACTTCGAGTGGAACTCGGGCTATCTCAAGCGCTTCGGGTTGTTTCACGTCGACTATGCGTCGCAGCAGCGGCTGGCCAAGGACAGTGCGCACTGGTATCGCGACGCGATCGCGGCATTCAAGGCCGGTCGCTGAAGGGCGCGTTGAGGGGGGCGTTGAGGGGCACGTTGAGCGCGACGCGCTAAACACCGGCCGCGACGACATCCGTCACCGGGATCCGGCGACGGACTGTGGCAGCATCCATGACTTTTCGGGGCAGGCGACCCACTTGCCCCGCGAAGGCATGGAGCATCGGTGAAGGAGCACAAGGCATGACACAGGGCGCAATGGCGCCGGCGCGGTTGCTGGCGGATGTGGGCGCGACGCACGTGCGTTTCGCCAGCCAGGGCGGTGCGGCCGAGCCGCTGGAACACGTGGCGCGGTATGTCTGCCAGGACTTCGACACGCTCGCGGACGCAATCTTCTATCACCTGCATCGCGAGGGCCTGCCGACGCCGCGCAGCTGCGCGATCGGCATCGCGACAGCGGTCACCGGCGACCACGTCCGGATGACCAATCACCACTGGAGCTTCTCCACGCGGGCGTTGCAGTCGGCGCTCGGGGCGGAGCGGCTGCTGGTGATCAATGACTTCACGGCGCTGGCGTTGGCGTTGCCGACGATCGGGCCGCAGTCCACGCGCAAGGTCGGTGGCGGCGAAGCCGTCGTCGGCGCGGCGCGTGGGTTGGTCGGACCAGGGACGGGATTGGGCGTCTCGGGGCTGTTGCCGTCCGAGGATGGAACCTCGATGGTCGCCGTCGGCGGCGAGGGCGGGCACGCGACGCTCTCGTCCTACGAGCCCGAGGAGCGCGCCGTGCTCGACCTGCTGCATCGCCGCTTCGGTCATGTGTCGGCGGAGCGCGCGGTGTCCGGGCCCGGGCTTGAAAATCTCTACACGGCGCTGGCCGAACTGCGCGGACTCAAGCTCGCACCCGGCGAAGGTCGGACCGCGCCAGCCATCACCGCCGCCGCGCTCGCCGGCGAACCCTTCAGCAGCGACGTCGTCAGCATGTTCTGCGCGCTGCTCGGCGACATCGCCGGCCACGTCGCACTCACGCTGGGGGCGCGCGGCGGGCTCTACATCGGCGGTGGCATCGTGCCTCGCCTCGGGGAGTGGTTCGATCGCAGCCCGTTCCGGGCGCGCTTCGAGACCTGCGGACGGCTGACCTCCTACCTGCGAGCCATCCCGACCTTCGTCGTGCATGAGGCCGATCAGGCGCCGTTGCTCGGGGCGAGTCGCGCGCTTGACCGGGATGTGTTGACGCACTGAGGGCGGTTGTCCTTCTTCGGCCGGGGCGTTGGCCGCCGATGCATGGGGCCTTGGCGTCAAGCGCCAAAACCCCACGGATCGCCGTCCCCCATCACTGTCATCCTTCCACGGTTTTGCGACCGAGGACTGCAATGAAAAACGGCCGGGGACTTTGTGGTCACCGGCCGTTCGTTGCGGGGTCAGGCGTTACCAGATCCGGATGCGGTCCTCGCTGGGCTTGAACATCTTGTCGCCGGGCTTGGTCTTGAAGGCCTCGTGGAAACCGTCGTGGTTGACGGCAGCGCCGTTGGCGCGGAACTCCGGCGGCGAGTGCGGATCGATCGTCAGCAGCTGCAGCTTGCGCTCGTCACGCGCCTTCTCGCGCCAGGCCTGCGACCAGCCCATGAAGAAGCGCTGCTCGCCCGTGTAGCCGTCGATCACCGGAGCCGGCTTGCCGCCCAGCGAGCGCAGGTAGGCCTTGTAGGCGATCTGCAGGCCGGACAGGTCGGCGATGTTCTCGCCCAGCGTCAGCTTGCCGTTCAGGTGCTTGCCGGCGATGGGCTCATACCCCTCGTACTGCGCGACCAGCTTCGCACCGATCGCGTCGAAGGCCTTCCGGTCGTCGTCGGTCCACCAGTTGCGCAGCTTGCCGTCACCGTCGAACTGGCTGCCCTGGTCGTCGAAGCCGTGGCTGATCTCATGCCCGATCACCGCGCCGATGGCACCGTAGTTCACGGCGTCGTCCGCCTTGGTGTTGTAGAAGGGCGGTTGCAGGATGGCGGCCGGGAAGACGATCTCGTTGAGCGTCGGGTTGTAGTACGCGTTGACCGTCTGCGGCGTCATCAGCCACTCGCGTCGATCGACGGGCTTGCTGGCCTTGGCGGCCTGGCGCTTCCATTCGAAGGTCGACGCGCGCAGGTTGTTGCCCACCGCGTCGCCCGCCTTGACTTCCAGCGCGGCATAGTCGCGCCAGACGTCGGGGTAGCCGATCTTCACCATGTACTTCGACAGCTTGTCCTGCGCCTGCGCCTTGGTCGACGGCGTCATCCAGCTCAGCTTGTCGATCGACTCCTTGTACGAGGCCAGCAGGTTGTTGACCAGCTCCACCATCCGCGCCTTGTCCGCCGCGGGGAAGTAGCGCGTGACGTAGACCTCGCCGACGGCCTCGCCCAGCGCGCCGTTGACGTTGCCCACCGCCTGCTGCCAGCGCGGCAGCGGGCTCTTCGCGCCGGTCAGCGCGGCGCCGTGGAAGGCGAAGTGCGCGTCGCGGTAGACCTTGGGCAGCGTCGAGGCGTTGGCGTCGATCGTGCGGAAGGTCAGGTAGAGCTTGAGGTCGTCCAGCGGAGCCTCGCCCAGGATCTTCGCGGCGCCCGTCAGGTAGCTCGGCTGCGAAGCGGAGAGCTTGTCCAGGCCCGGCAGCGAGGCGGCGGTGAAGAAGGCGTTCCAGTCGAAGCCCGGTGCCTTCTGCGCCAGCTCGGCCGGCGTCATCGGGTTGTAGGTCTTCTGCGGATCGCGCAGCTCGACCTTGTCCCATTGCACCTGGGCCAGACGCTCCTCGAGCGCCAGCACGCGCTGCGCGCTGCCCGCCGGATCGGCGATGCCGGCGGCCTTTGCCAGCTTCTGCAGGTAGTCGACGTAGGCGCCGCGCGCCTTGGACAGGCGCTCGTCGTCCTTCTTCAGGTAGTAGTCGCGGTCCGGCAGGCCCAGGCCGCCTTGCCAGGTCTGCAGGCGGTTGATGGTCGGGTCCTGGTAGTCGGCCTCGATGCCCAGCGGCACCGGCGAGTCGACGACGCCGGTCTGCGCGCCCAGCCAGGTGGCCAGCTGCTCGCGTGTCTGGATCGCGGCGATGCTGTCCAGCAGCGGCTTCACCGGCGCGAGGCCGGCCTTGTCGATCGCCGCGGTGTTCATGTAGGCGGCGTAGTAGTCGCCGATCTTCTGCTCGACGGTGCCGGCCTTGGCCTTCTTCTTCGAGAGGTCCTCGATGATCGAGCGGGCCCGCTTGTCGGAAAGGTCCGCCAGCAGGTGGAAGGCGCCATAGGAGGACTTGTCGGCGGGGATCTCGGTGGTCGAGAGCCAGTGGCCGTTGGCGGCGCGGAAGAGGTCGTCCTGCGGGCGGACCGACTTGTCGTAACCCTTGAGATCCAGACCCGATTGCGGCTGTGCCGCCATTGCGAAGCCGCCCAACTGCATCAGCAGGGCGAGGGTGGTGAGGCGGAGGACATTCTTCATCGCAAGCAGCTCTTGAGCGCGGGCCGAGCCCGACGAGGCCGCCAGCCTATGCCAGAAGACAGCCCCATGACAAAAGGCATGAGGCCGTCTGTGGCGGCCGTCGCACCGGGGCTTTCCAGCTTGCCGGCAGGCGCATCAAGTGGCTGGGCACCGCCCGCCGGTGCTCGCCATCGCCCCGGCCTTTACCTCCGCTTTACCGGGGGCATGGTCCGCTGTTCCGGTGAGGCCGGCGACTCGCGCTGCCGATGCCGGCGAGCGCGTGCTCAACGTGAGGGCCGCGATGACGAGCGCCGCGCCGATCCACTCCTGCATGGCCGGATGCTGGCCCAGCGCGACGCTCATCAGCAGCGCCGACACCGGCACGCCGTTCAGGAACAGCGTCCCGCGCGAAGCTCCCAGTTGCCGCACGCCGAAGTTGAACGCCACCACCGCCGCCACCGTGGGCACTGCCGCGATGTAGATCAGATGCGGCGCGACGGTCGTCACGTCTTGCCAGGCAGGCGCGTCGACCCAGCCGCCGGCGGTGGCGACGAGCGCGAACGCCACCTGCCACGGCAGCGCCGCGATGGCGGTCAGGCCGGTGTATTCCAGCGGACTGAGGTCGGGCACCTTCGCCGCGCCCCGCGTGTAGAGCACCCAGCCGACCGTGCCCAGCAGCGTCAGCGCGTCGCCGAGCAGCATGTGCGGCGGACCGTCGGTGCGCCCCAGCACGCCGGAGACGAGGATGACGCCGCTGAGCGCCAGCACCGCCGCGCCGGCCACCGCGATGCCCGGCCGCTGACCGTCGAGCAGCCAGCGCAGCAGGATCGTCGTCATCGGCATCGTCGCCATCAGCACCGCGCCGTGCGAGGGCAGCGACAGCTTCAGCCCCTCCAGCACCAGGATGCCGAAGAAGCCGTAGCCCAGCACGCCGTAGCGCGTCAGCGTGCCCCAGTGGGCGCGGAGCTTGGCCCAGGGCCGTTCGCCGAAGAAGACGACCAGCAGCGTCATGCCGACCCCCGCGAGCAGGTAGCGCACCGCCGTGAACCAGAGGGGATCGAGCCGGCTCAGCACCGGCTTGCCGACGAGGAACAGGCTGCCCCACGAGACCGCCGCGAACAGCATCGCGACGGTGGCGGCATAGGGGTTGGAGAGGCTCATGGCGCCCTTCGCTTTCGCAAGACTTCGATGGGAGGGAAGTCTGGGCGCCGCCTCGCGCGGGGTCTATGCGCATCTTTGGAACACGCGTTCCGGGAATGTGAACAACGGTCCCGCGGCGGCTTGTCAGAATGCGGACCCATGGAGCTGTACCAGCTGAAGAGTTTTCTGGCCGTGGTGGCCGAACGCAACCTGACCCGCGCCGCGGAGAAGGTGTTCACGTCCGTGCCCGCCGTCAGCGCGCAGATCAAGGCGCTGGAGGAGGAGCTCGGCGTCCAGCTGTTCGAACGCAGCTCGCGCGGCATGACGCTGACGATCGCCGGCGAGAAGCTGGCCGAGGAAGCTCGACGGACGCTGGACGCCGCCCAGCGTCTGCGCCAGGCGGCGGCGCAGATCCGCGGCGACGTCCAGGGCGTGCTGCGCATGGGGACGGTCAGCGACCCGATCTCGCTGCGCCTGGGCGAGGTGCTGGTCAAGCTGGCGGAACGGCATCCCGGGATCGGGCTGCAGCTGATGCAGCGTCTGTCGCTGCACAGCCTGCAGGCGCTGCGCCGGGGCGAGGTCGATTGCGCGTACGTGCTCCACGACGGCGAGACCGCCGAGGGGCTGATCGTCAATCGCCTGCGTCGGATGGAACTCGCGGTCGCGGTGCCGCGCCGCTTCGCGGACCGCGATTGGCCGGTGTCGCGCGACGCGCTGCTGTCGCTGCCGTGGATCGGCACGCCGGTGGACTGCGGTCTGCGCGCCGCGGCCGAACGCCTCTTCCAGAGCGCCGGCCGCGAGCCGCCGCACAGCCTGATGGCCGAGACCGAAGCCGCCGTGCGCGGCATGGTCGCCAGCGGCCTCGGCGCCGCCGTGCTCCGGCTGGATCAGGCGCAGGCCGCCGTCAACGCCGGCGAGTTGCGCATCTGGCCGCACTGGCAGGACGAGACCTGGCTGTGCTGGCTCCAGAAGGATGGCCCCGAGGAGCATGCGCTGACCGCGCTGCGCGAGCTGGTCGAGGAAGTCTGGCGGGAATGAACGAACGTTCGGCTTGATTTTTCGACCGACCGGTCGGGCTGCGATACTCCATTGATCACAACGGAGACTGCATCGTGGAGACCCTGCAGATAACGACCGACGCGCGTGGCGTGACCCGCGTGACGATGAACCGGCCCGAGGTGTTCAACGCCTTCGATGAAGTGATGATCGCGGACCTCGATGCCGCTTTCGTGCGACTCGGCCAGGATCCTGCCGTCCGGATCGTGGTGCTGGAGGGCGCCGGCAAGGCCTTCAGCGCCGGTGCCGATCTCCAGTGGATGAAGCGCGCGTCGGAAGCGACGCAGGACTGGAACGTCGAGGACGCGCGCCGATTCTCCGGCATGCTGGACCGCATCGCCCGCTGCCCGAAACCGACGATCGCGAAGGTCCACGGCGTGGCGCTGGGTGGGGGCGTCGGATTGACGCTGGCCTGCGACATCGCCGTCGCCACGGCCGGCGCGCAGTTCGCCGTCAGCGAGGCCCGCTTCGGGATCCTTCCGTCGGTGATCGGCCCCTACGTGATCAACGCCGTCGGCCCGCGTGAGGCGCGTCGGCTGGCGTTGACCGCCAGTCGCATTGCCGCCGCCGAGGCACTGAGAATCGGCCTGTTGCATGAGGTCGTCGAGAGCGACGCGGCCGGCGGACTTGACGGCGCCGTTGAGCGCTGGATCGCGGAGCTGCTGATGAACGGCCCTCAGGCGCAGGCGGAGATCAAGACGCTGTTCGCGCAGCTCGAGGTCGGACCGGTGAGCGGCGAGGTCCGCGAGTTGACGGCACAGACCATCGCCCGCGTGCGCATGGGCGCCGAGGCGAAGGAGGGCTTCGCCGCATTCCTCGCCAAACGACCTCCCGCCTGGGCGCCGAAGCCCGACGGTGCAGCGTGAGGTGACGGGACGCGGGTCGGCGCGCGATGCGCCGCTTCGCAGGATCGATGGCGAGACACGAAGAGAAGATCAGGAGACAGCAATGGCGAAATCGACGGGATCCTGGCGCATCGCGACGGCCGAAGCCGCGCAGGCGCCGGTGGCGGTGATCGGCGCGGGCGTGATGGGCGCGGGCATCGCGCAGGTGGCGGCGCAGGCCGGTCACCCGGTCCAGCTGATGGATCTGCGTGAGGGCGCCGCCGCTGCGGCGATCGCGCAGATAGGCAAGGCGCTGGACGGACTCGTGTCCAAGGGGCGCCTGGAGGCGGCGGAACGCGACGCGGCGATGGGTCGGCTCTCGCCGGCCGCGGCGACGGTTGAATTGAAAGACGCGGCGCTTGTGATCGAGGTGATCGTCGAGAAGCTCGAGCCCAAGCAGGCGCTGCTGCGTGAACTCGACGCCCTGCTGCCGCCCGATGCGCTGATCGCGTCCAACACCTCTTCGATCAGCATCACCGCGCTCGCCAACGGGATGGCGACGCCGCGCCGCCTGGTCGGCATGCACTTCTTCAATCCGGTGCCGCAGATGAAGCTCGTCGAGGTGGTCGGAGGCGCGGAGACCGCCTCCACCGCCGCGTCGGCGATCGAACAGTTGTCGCGCCGCTGGGGCAAGACGCCGGTGCACGCGAAGTCGACGCCGGGGTTCATCGTGAACCGCATCGCGCGGCCGTACTACGCCGAAACGCTCGCGTTGCTGCAGGAACAGGCCGGCTCACCGGCGCAACTGGACCGCGCGCTGCGCGGCGCCGGCTTTCGCATGGGGCCTTGCGAGTTGATGGATCTGATCGGACACGACACCAACTACCTGGTGACGCAGTCGGTGTTCGAGGCCAACTTCGGCGACAAGCGATATCAGCCGTCGCTGGTGCAAAAGGCGCTGGTCGACGGCGGCCGACTGGGACGCAAGTCCGGCAAGGGCTTTTACAACGGGGTGCCCGCCGTCGCGCCACCGGCCGCTCCCGCCGAGGAGGACGTCGGTGTGGTCACGCTGGCGGGACAGGGCGTGTTGATCGACCGGCTCGGCGATTGGATGATGACGCGCGGCGTCACGTTCGAGCGCGATCTGACGGCGGACTGGCATGGCGTGGCCATCGAGGGTCTGCAGTTGCACTTCACTCGAGGGCGTTGCGCCGCACAGCTGGCGCATGAGCGCAGCCAGCCTGGCCTGGCCGTGATCGACTGGCCGCTGGTTCCTGACCGCATCGACGGCCTGGCCATCGCCTTTGCGCCGCGCATCGAGGCGGCCTTGCGGACGCGCGCCGAAACGCTGCTGCGCAGCCTCGGCTGGGAGCCTCTGGTCCTGCGCGACGTGCCCGGACTCGCCGTTGCGCGGACGATCGCGATGCTCGTCAACGAAGGCGCTGACGCGGTCTGGCAAGGAGTCTGCGACGAGGCCGGCGCCGACACGGCGATGAAACTCGGCGTCAACTATCCGGCAGGCCCCTTCGAATGGCTCGCGCTGCTCGGTGCGTCGGTCGTCGTCGACATGCTCGACGGGCTCTTCGACGCGTATCGCAGCGAGCGCTACCGCGTCAGCCCGCTGCTGCGGCAGCGCCTGTGGGCTTGAGCGACAGGACAGCAGCGACCGGACCTGGATCCGGACATGAAAAAAGCGACCCGCGGGTCGCTTTTTCATTGGCGCTTCCTAGATCTGTCCGGACGCCTCAGAGCAGCATGCGCAGGTGCGCTTGCGCCTGCAGCAGCGGCGGCAGGCAGTGCTCGACCATCTGCTCCATGCTCATGCGCGTCGCGTGGACGCTGATGGCCATCGCGGCGACGGTGTCGCCCTTGTAGTTCTTCAGCGGCACGGCCACCGAGCGCAGGCCTTGCTCCAGCTCCTGGTCGATCAGCGCGTAGCCCTGGGCGCGGGCGCGGGCGATCTCGATGCGCAGGCGTTCCGGATGCGTGATCGTGTGCGGGGTCAGCGCGGTCAGTTCCTGGCGGGCGATGAAGGCGTCGACTTCCGCTTGCGGCTGGGCCGCCAGCAGCACGCGGCCGTTGCCGGTGCAGTAGGCCGGCACGCGAGTGCCTGGCTGCAGCGTCGGGGAGACCACGCGGCCCGCGCTCGTCGCCGAGATGCAGATCACGTCGTTGCCGTCCAGCACGCCGGCCGACGAGGCTTCCTTCATCGCATATGCCAGCTTGTGCAGCTCGGGTTCGATGATGCGCGGCAGGCGGGCGGAGTGCATGTAGCTCTGGCCCAGGCGAAGCACCTTCGGGGTCAGCGCGAACATCTTGCGGTCCTGCGAGACGAAGCCCAGATGGGTCAGCGTCAGCAGGTAGCGGCGGGCGGCCGCGCGGGTCAGGCCGGTACGGCCGGCGACCTCGCTGATGGTCAGTCTGGGGCGTTCCTGATCGAAGGCTTCGATCACGGCCAGGCCTTTTTCCAGGCCGGCCACCAGATCACGCTTCAGCGGACCGGTACGGACTTCAGCGTCAGGGGAGGGGACGACCGCCTGGATGGCGGTCAGTTCATCATCGTGGGCTCGTGCAGCGGACATGGCGGGGAGGGAGGACGTGCGTTTGACGCCCAAATCTGCTGGGCGTAAGCAGGTGATGTCCACGACTATAGGGACAACCCTGTGAAGAATGTTTGCCAGGGCAAATGTTTTATCCGCCAATCGCACGCCAATGCATCAAGTTGGTGCATTTTCTGCGCAGAACGCCCCACCGCCTTGGTCAGGTGGTGTACGTGGGCGTTCAGCGGGAAAAAGGTGCGCGAAACCGCGGTCGGTGGTCGCTAAGCAGGCGGTCAAGAGTCAGACATCATGCTTGTCACCGCATACCCGACATATATGAGCGGTATGCGCCATCAAACGAAGTCAGTATCACACGCGGTGTGCGATTGGCGCCTACGTGGTCCTACGTGCGCCCATGACTATTTCTTTGCCGCCCCCAACCTTTGGCTATGGGTCCGTTCGCAGTGGCCGGCTTGATCAGCGCTCCCGCGCTGCACCAAAATGAGGTCGGACAACCTGGGCGACTGCTGGAATCTTCAAACGCTGACCGGAGTGCCGGGTTCAGCCATGAACGAGGGACAAGGAGCCGGTCGCCGCCGGCTCCCGAGCCGGTCAGAGGCGCTCGACGACGACCGCGATGCCCTGGCCCACGCCGATGCACATCGTGCACAGCGCGTAGCGGCCCTGGATCCGGTGGAGCTGGTTGATCGCCGTCGTGACCAGCCGGGCGCCACTGGCGCCGAGCGGGTGGCCCAGCGCGATCGCACCGCCGTTGGGGTTCACGCGGGCGTCGTCGTCCTGCAGGCCGAGGTCTCGCAGCACTGCCAAGCCCTGGGCGGCGAAGGCTTCGTTCAGCTCGATGACGTCCATCTGGTCCAGGGTCAGGCCGACCTGGGCCAGGACCTTCCGCGTCGCCGGCGCAGGGCCGATGCCCATGATGCGCGGCGCAACGCCGGCCGTCGCCATGCCGAGCACGCGTGCCCGCGGGGTCAGGCCGTGCCGGGCGATCCCGGCTTCGCTGGACATCAGCAGCGCGCAGCTGCCGTCATTGACCCCGGACGCGTTACCCGCAGTCACGCTACCGTCCGGTCGGACGACACCCTTGAGCTTGGCCAGCGCCTCCAGGCTGGTCTCGCGCGGGTGCTCGTCCTGGCGCACGACGACGGCATCGCCCTTCTTCTGGGGAATCGTGACCGGGCAGATCTCCGCGTCGAAGAAACCGCTGCGCTGCGCGGCCAGCGCCTTGGTTTGGCTGGCAAGCGCCATGCGGTCCTGCGCGTCGCGCTCGATGGCGAAATCGACGGCGACGTTCTCGGCTGTCTCCGGCATCGCGTCGACGCCGTACTGCGCCTTCATCCTCGGATTGATGAAACGCCAGCCGATGGTGGTGTCGTGGATGGCACTGGCGCGGGAGAATGCGGTCTCCGCCTTGGGCATGACGAAGGGCGCGCGGCTCATGCTCTCGACGCCGCCGGCGATCATCAGGTGGGCTTCTCCGGCCCGGATCGCTCGGGCGGCGCTGCCGACGGCGTCCATGCCGGAGCCGCACAGCCGGTTCAGCGTCACGCCGGGCGCGCCGATGGGCAGGCCAGCCAGCAGGGCGGACATGCGCGCCACGTTGCGGTTGTCTTCGCCCGCCTGATTCGCGCAGCCGTAGAACACGTCGTCCAGCGCTTCCCAGTCCAATGAGGGGTGACGCGCCATCAGGGCCTGGATCGGCACCGCACCCAGATCGTCCGCGCGAATCGACGACAGGGCGCCGCCGTAACGCCCGAAAGGGGTGCGCTGCGCATCGCAGATGAAGGCGTGCATGAAAAGTCTCCTGTATCTTTATGAGAATGCGAGGTTCGGAGGATCATAGGCGGGCACAGGAAAAACCTGTGACAAGTTGCACGATCCCCTCGTGATCATGCGAAACACCGTACGGTTGACGCGCTTTTGATTTAAGTTGCGCCCCTCCGCAGCCGAAGCTGCTGACGAGGGCGTCCGAACCGGGACGCGGAACTACAAGAATGAAGGACAGATCGGCAGACCCGCTCATCGATGTGAACCAGCTGAAAGTCGGGATGTTCATCCATCTCGACCTCGGCTGGATGTCGCATCCGTTTCCGCTCAGCAGCTTCAAGCTGAGTTCGGAAGAGCAACTGCTGATTCTTCGTCGCCTTGGCCTGAAGCAGGTGCGCTGGAGTCCGGGCAAGAGCGACCTGCCGCTGGACGCGACGCCGATGCCCGCGCCGTTGCCCGCAGCGGCCGTCGTCGAGGAAAACCGCAGCGCCGAGGACGAGGTCCGTGAACGCCATCGCCGCCTGTTGGCCGAGCAGCGCGAGGCGCTGCTGCTGTGCGAGCGCCAGTACGCCGAGGCTGCGAGTGCCCTGCGCGACCTGATGGACCTGGTGCCGCGCGAGCCGACGGACGCGCGCGACCGGTCGTCCGCGTTGTCCCGCGCGCTGCTGGACAAGATGCTGGTCGAGGGCGACATCAACATCCGGCTGCTCAACGAAGGCGCCGGCGACCGCGGCACCGCGCATGCGCTCAACGTCGCCGTGATCGCGATGCTGCTGGGCCGCGCCTTCGGCCTCGGCCGCGACGAGATGCTGGACCTCGGACAAGGCGCGCTGCTCCACGATATCGGCAAGATGGAGCTGACCGCCCGCTTCCGTCACCGTGACGACAGCTTCACCGCCGCCGAGGTCGCCGCCTACCAGCAGCACGTCGCCAAGGGGGTGGTGCTGGGGCAGAAGATGGGCGTGGGGGCCGGGCCGCTGCTGATCATCGCGCAGCATCATGAGCACGCCGACGGCAGCGGTTTCCCGCAGCGCCTGAACGCCGACCGCATGAGCATCGGCGCCCGCATTGTGGCGCTCGTCAACCGTTTCGACGGGCTGTGCAATCCGCTGCTCAGCTCCAAGGCAATGACCCCGCACGAAGCGCTATCCCTGATGTTCGCGCAGGGACGCAGCCGTTTCGACGCCACCATGCTCAACGCCTTCATCCGGATGATGGGCGTGTATCCGCCGGGCTCCGCCGTGCAGCTGACCGACGACCGCTACGCGCTGGTCGTGGCCGTCAACTCGTCGCGCCCGCTCAAGCCCAAGGTCATGGTCCACGACCCCAAGGTGCCGCGCGACGAGGCGCTGGTGCTGAACCTGGAAGAGCTGCCCGACCTCGGCATCCGCCGCAGCGTCAAGCCGCAGCAGTTGCCGCGCGCCTCGCTGGACTATCTCAGCCCGCGCAGCCGCATCGCCTACTTCTTCGAGTCCGCCGGTGCGACCTCCCTCCCGCCGTCACCCCCCGGGGAGATGGCTGCGTGAATCTGCCGACCCGAGCCACCGCCGCATCTCCCGCGGTGTTCAACACCGCGTTCCTGCCGCTGATCGACGGCCTGCAGGAGGCGGTGTGGCTCGTGGACGCGCGCACGCATAGCGTTGTGGCAGTCAACCACGCATCGCAGCAGTTGCTCGGACTGCAGGCCAGGGACCTGGTCGGAAGCAGCGTCGAATCGCTGGCTGCCACGCCGGAGGATGCGCTGTTCTGGATGGACGCCGCGATCGGCCGTCGCGAGAGCCTGCACACCGACACGATGATGCGTCACGCCGACGGGCGCATGCTGTGGGTCTCCCGCCGCATCAGCTACGTCGCGCAAGCGCAGGGCGACGGCCTGTGGCTGATCGCGATGCGCGACCAGACCCAGCAGCGCCAGCATGACGAGGAGCGAGAGACGCTGCTCGCCGAACTGCGCGCCACGCTCGAATCCACCGCGGATGGCATCCTGGTCACGGACCTGGCCGGCCGGATCCGCAGCTTCAACCAGCGGCTGGCCTCGCTGTGGGGCATCCCCGAAGACCTGCTCAACGACCGCAATGACGACGCCGTCCAGGCCTGGATGCGGCGCAGCGTCGTCGACGGTGCCGCCTACGCCCTGCGGCTCGGCGCGATCCAGGAATCACCGCTGCTGCACACCAGCGACAACATCAAGCTGATCGACGGCCGCGTGCTCGAGCGCGTATCGCTGCCGCAGTGGAGCCGGGGCCGGCCGATCGGCCGCGTCTACTCGTTCCGCGACCTCAGCGAGAAGCTCGCCGCGCACCAGCGCATTGAAGAGCTGTCGCACAACGACATGCTCACCGGGCTGCCGAATCGTCGCGCGCTGATGGAACGCGTCGACTACGCGCAGGCCATGGCACGCCGCGAGACGACCCCGTTCGCGCTGCTCAACGTCGACCTCGACCGTTTCAAGCAGATCAACGACACGCTAGGCCACTCCTACGGGGACCGCGTCCTGAAGGAAGTGGCGCTGCGCCTGAAGGAGTCGCTGCGCGAGGTCGACACCGTCGCGCGGCTTGATGGCGATGAGTTCGCGCTCCTGATCCACCAGGCGGATGCCCGCGGCGCCGAGCACGCGGCGCGTCGGGTCCAGGAGGCGATGTCACGCCCGTTCTGCTTCGACACGCTGAGCTTCACGGTCACCTGCAGCACCGGCATCGCGCTGTTCCCCGGCGACGGCGCCAGCGCCGAGGAACTGCTGGCCAGTGCCGAGCGCGCCATGCACTGGGTCAAGGAAAGTGGCCGCAGTGCCTTCCGCTTCCACCAGCCGCGCAAGGACGTGGACTTGCTGTCGCGCATGCGGCTGGACCACGCGATGCGACAGGCGCTCCAGGAACACGAGTTCCGCCTGCACTTCCAGCCGCAGGTCTCGCTGGAGACCGGCGAGCTCATCGGTGCCGAGGCGCTGATCCGCTGGCGCGATCCGCTGCGCGGCGACGTGCCGCCGTCCGAGTTCATCCCCGTGGCCGAGGAGAGCGGCTTCATCGTCGCGATCGGTCAATGGGTGCTGCAGCAGGCGGTGGCGCAGGCCGCGGCCTGGCTCCAGAAGGGGCTGCGCGTACCGGTGGCGGTCAACGTGTCGGCGCTGCAGTTCCAGCAGACGCAGTTCGTCGAGCAGGTGGCACAGGCGCTGCGCGCTTACGACCTGCCGCCGTCGCTGCTGGAGCTGGAGCTGACCGAATCCGTCCTGCTGCGCGATGCCGAAGAAGCCCTGCATCGGATGGAGGCGCTGTCGGAACTCGGTGTGCTGACGGCCATCGACGATTTCGGTACCGGCTACTCCAGCCTGGGCTACCTCAAGCGCTTCCCGATCCAGCGCCTCAAGATCGACCGCAGCTTCGTCAAGGGGCTGCCGGGGGACGCGAGCGATGCAGGCATCGTCAACGCGATCGTCCAGATGGGCCGCGCGCTGAACCTGAAAGTCATCGCCGAGGGTGTCGAGACCGAGGCGCAGCGCGACTTCCTGGCTCGCTGTGGCTGCCACGAGTACCAGGGCTTCCTGTGTGCGCCGGCGCTGGAGACGCGGGCCTTCGAGGAGCGTCAAACCCAGATCGCGGCGCAGGCGGAGGCCGGAAGGCTGGCCCGCGGACAGGCGGTGGCGCCGCGTGCCGCGCGCGCGTCCGTGCATCTGTTGCGCGGCGGGTGAGCCGCACTGCGCTCGAAGCTGCATCGGGATCGACCCGGAGATCGGGCGAAACGGGGTCGGGAGGTCTCTCCACTGCCTTCCGCGCGAGGGCGGCACAATGCGCCGATGGCCGCCGTTGACGGCCGGGAGACACGCGTGCTGTACAAGTTCAAGTCGAAGGCCGGGGCTGATGTCATCATGTTGGCCGCCCATGGCGAGCAAGCGCTGCAGGCCCTGGGCCGCAGTCCCGCGCCCCAGGGGATTCTCCAGGCGTCTGACCTGCCCGCGCTGATCGCGCAGGGAGAGTCCGCGATTGCCGAGGAGCAGCGAGCGCTGGATCGTGCCGCCGACGAGGCCCTGGCCGACGGCCGCAAACCGCCGCCCAAGCCCGAGGTCACCTTGCGCCAGCGCCTGTGGCCGCTGCTGGAACTGATGCGTACCGCGCAGGCCGCCAGCACCGACGTGGTCTGGGGCGTCTGAGTGGACTCGACCCTGATCCTGGCCATCCGGCATGGCGAGACCGCGTGGAACCGCGAAGGCCGTTTGCAGGGCCACTTGAACCTCCCGCTGAACGCGCTGGGCGAGCGCCAGGCCGAGCGGCTCGGTGCCGCGCTGGCCGACCATCCGATCGACGCGATCTACGCGAGCGACCTGGATCGTGCCGCGGTGACGGCCCGGCATCTGGCGGCGCCGCACGGCATCGATGTCCAGTTCGATGAGCGACTGAGGGAGCGCGCTTTCGGCATCCACGAGGGCAAGCTCTGGACCGAGATCGAATCCGGTTTTCCTGAGGACGCCCTCCGCTGGCGCCGGCGTGAGCCGGACTTCGAGCCGCCCGGCGGCGAGAGCCTGACCACGCTGTACGCGCGTTGCGTCGCCGTCGTGTCCGAACTGGCCGAGGCGCATGCGGGGCAGACGATCGCGATCGTTGCGCACGGCGGGGTGATGGACTGCCTATACCGGGCCGCGACCCGCATCGACCTGCAGGCGCCGCGCAGTTGGGTCCTCGGCAACACGAGCATCAACCGGCTGCTGTACTCGCCGCAAGGATTCAGCCTGGTCGGATGGAACGATGATCACCATTTGCAAGGCCTGACGCTGGATGATCCTGGCGTGCCGGGCTTCATGCCGGCCGCGACGGCGACAGCCAAGGCCTGAGCGCCGGATCGCCGGCTCCCACGAGGGACGGCGGCCGCGGAGATCGACAGAAGCGCCGCATCGAGCGCTCATCGAGGAGACACATGACCGACGCACAGATCATCGTGCTGGCCACGCCGGTGTTCTTCGCCCTGATCGGGCTTGAGTACTGGGTCGGCCTGCGCCGCGGCCGCAACACCTACCGCCTGAACGATGCAGTGAGCAGCATTGCACTGGGCATGCTCAGCCAGGTGGTGGGCGTGCTGACCAAACTCTTCACGCTGGGGATCTACACCTGGGTCTTCGAACGGGCGGCCTTGACCCACCTCGACGCAGGCGCCTGGTGGGTCTGGCTGTTGGGGCTGCTGCTGTACGACTTCCTCTACTACTGGCACCACAGGCTCGGCCACACGACCGCGCTGCTCTGGGCTGCGCATGCCGTCCACCACCAGAGCGAGGACTACAACCTTTCCACCGCATTGCGCCAGACCGGGAGTGGCTGGCTGGTGGGCTGGATCTTCTACATGCCGATGGCGATCCTCGGCTTCCCACCGCTGGTCTACGCAGTCGTCGCGCTGATCGACCTGCTGTACCAGTTCTGGGTGCACACGCAGCAGATCGGCAAGCTCGGCTGGTTCGACCGCTGGTTCTGCTCGCCGTCCAATCACCGCGTGCATCATGCCGTCAACGATCCCTATCTTGATCGCAACTACGGCGGAATCCTCATCATCTGGGACCGGATGTTCGGCAGCTTCCAGGAGGAACTGGATCGCGAGCCCTGCGTCTACGGCACCCGGGATGCGCTGAAGAGCTGGAACCCCTGGACCGCCAATGTCCAGGTCTACGCCAAGCTGCTGGCCAAGACGCGACGCACGACGCGTTGGCGGGACAAGTTGCGCCTCTGGTGGGAGCCGGCGCACTGGGAGCCCGGTGTCGGCGCCCGCATAGCGCCCGGATATGACCCGCACACCAGGCCGCTGTTCGACCCGAAGGTCGCGTCCTCGCACGCCTGGGCAGCGGGAGTGATGTTCCTGCTGCTGCTCGTCGCCGTCGCGCTGTTCCTCTGGAACGCCCATCGACTTGGTCCGATCGAGCAGATCGCCGTCCTCGCCGGACTTCTGGCGGGACAGGTGCTGACCGCGCGTCTGCTATCACCCGCCGACCCCCTCGTTCACCCCTAACGGGGAACTGTTGCAATTTTGCGTCGGGCGTTATGGGTGCGTGCAACGCACTTCTATACTCCGCACACCTTGCAGTAAAGCCATTGAGCCAGACCGGCTGAAACCTCCAACTGGATGAAGGTGGGTATGAAAAAGATTGCATTCGCTGCGGCCATCGCGGCTCTTTCCGCTCCCGTGTTCGCGCAGAGCTCCGTCACGCTCTGGGGCCGTATCAACACCTCGGTGGAAAGCATCAAGACCGGCAATGCCGATCGCGTCGCCTCGGTGATCAACAACAACTCCCGCCTGGGCTTCAAGGGCACGGAAGATCTGGGCAGCGGCCTGAAGGCCAGCTTCGCGCTGGAACACGGTCTGAACTCGGACGACGGTCGCCAGACCAGCTCGGCGTTCTGGAACCGTGAAGCCAGCGTGCAACTGGCCGGCGATTTCGGCGCGATCCGTCTGGGCCGCTGGACGCCGGGCTCGTACTACGCCACGGCGGACTACGTGTCGATGCACAACCACGACACCGGCACGTCGGAAGACAAGCTGTACTCGGGTGCCGGCTTCACGCAGACCAACAAGGTCGGCTACTTCACGCCGAACATCAGCGGCTTCAACGGCGAGTTCACGCTGCACGCCGGTGAAGGCGTCGACCCGCGCGGTTACGACGTCGCCCTGAACTACGACCAAGGCCCGGTGCACCTGGGTGCTGGTTACAGCAAGCAAGGCAGCGCCAAGCAGTACGCGATCCGCGGCCTGTATGAACTGGGCGCCTTCACCTTCGGCGGCTACGCGCAGCGCGAAGAGTCGGGCACGCCGCAGTCGGCCGGCGCGAAGGATTCGCGTTGGATCGGCCGTGCTGCCGTGATGTACACGCTGGGCCAATCGGAATTCCACCTGAACGTCGGTGGCACCAAGGCGGGCGCGTACTCGTTCAACAGTGGTCGTAACGGTGGCAAGCAATACACGCTGGCCTACAACTACAACCTGAGCAAGCGCACCAAGGTCTACGCGTTCTACACCGCCGTGGACGCCACCACCGCGAACAAGCGCGACGACCTGAACTCGTTCGCCCTGGGCGTTCGTCACAACTTCTGATCTCCGGATCACGAAGCAGAAAGGCGCTCCTCGGAGCGCCTTTTTCATTGGTGCGTCGGTGCGCCTGTTGTCTTGCAGGTTCCCCCGGCGCTCATTCAAGCTCGAACAACTGCCCCGCCTGCTTCGGCGGAGCGACGCCGAGGTGGCGATACGCCGCCAGCGTTGCGATCCGCCCGCGGGGGGTGCGCTGCAGGAAGCCCTGCTGGATCAGATAAGGCTCGATGACGTCCTCGATGGTGCCGGGCTCTTCGCCGATCGCCGCAGCGACGTTGTCCAGCCCCACCGGCCCGCCGTCGAAGCGGTGCACCACCGCCTCCAGCAACTTGCGGTCCATCAGGTCGAAGCCCAGCGGATCGACGTCCAGCATCGCCAACGCCTTCTCCGCGATCGTGCGGGTGATCGTGCCGTCGGCCTTGACGTCGGCGTAATCGCGGACGCGACGCAGCAACCGGTTGGCGATCCGCGGCGTGCCGCGCGAACGCCGCGCGACCTCGAGCGCGCCTGCCGGCTCGATCGGTGCGCCGAGCAGCGACGCAGACCGCGTCACGATGCGCTGCAGTTCATCGGCCGTGTAGAACTCCAGCCGAGCGACGATGCCGAAGCGATCGCGCAGCGGGTTGGTCAGCATGCCGGCGCGTGTGGTCGCGCCGATCAGTGTGAACGGCTGCAGGTCAAGCTTGATCGAACGGGCCGCCGGGCCTTCGCCGATCATGATGTCGATCTGATAGTCCTCCAGCGCCGGATAGAGGATCTCCTCGACGACCGGCGAAAGCCGGTGGATCTCGTCGATGAACAGCACGTCGTTGCGCTCGAGGTTGGTCAGGATGGCGGCGAGGTCCTTGGGCTTTTCCAGGACCGGCCCGCTGGTCTGGCGCAGGTTGACGCCCAGTTCCGCGGCGACGATGTGGCTCAGCGTCGTCTTGCCCAATCCCGGCGGTCCGAACAGCAGCACGTGATCGAGCGCCTCGCGACGCTTTTTCGCGGCGCCGATGAAGATCTCCAACTGCTCCCGTGCCTTGGCCTGGCCGACGTACTCGTCGAGCAGCTTGGGGCGCAGTGCGCGCTCGATCGCGTCCTCGTTCGGCGACGCCGGTTGTGCGCTGATCAGGCGGGCCTGTTGCGGCGCGGGCGTGAAGTCGTCGGTCTGGATGCTCATGGTGGGAGGGTACGCCGCGCGCGCGGATTCATGACAGGTGCTTCATCGCCAGCTTGATGCCTTCACTGACGCCAATGTCCCCCGGCAGCGTCTTCAGCGCGGTACCGGCTTCCTTCTCGCTGTAGCCCAGCGCGACCAGCGCCTGGAGGATGTCGGCCTGCGCGTCGTTGGCCACGGACACCGGCAGCGACAGGTCGGGGCCTAGCTTGCCCTTGAGTTCCAGCAGCAGCCGTTCGGCCGTCTTCTTCCCGATGCCCGGGACCTTCACGAGACGGCCGGCCTCCTGCCGGGACACGGCCTGCGCCAGGTCGCCGACCGACATGCCTGACAGCAGCGACAGCGCCATCTTGGGGCCGACGCCGCTGATCTTGATCAGCAGACGGAAGGTGCTGCGCTCTTCGGCGGTGAGGAAGCCGAAGAGGACGTGGGCATCCTCGCGGATGCTCAGGTGCGTCAGCAGCGTGGCGGGCTCGCCCAGGCCCGGCAGATTGAAGAAGGTGCTCATCGGCACGTCGACTTCGTAGCCGACGCCTTGCACGTCGATGAGGACCTGCGGGGGCGATTTTTCCGCAATGACGCCGGTGAGCTTGCCGATCATGGGCGCGGATTATCCGCGTTCGGCGGCGATTCGACGGCGATTTGCTGGATGTTTGTCCAGTATTTTCCCGAGGCGTGCGGCCAGGCCTCGAGATCCGGCGCGCAAAGCGCTCAGTTGCGGCCGAAAAGCCCCAGGCGCTGTGCTTCCAGCGCCGCCTCGGCGCGCGAGCTCACATTGAGCTTGCGGTAGATCTGCTTCACGTAATCGGCGATCGTGTGGCGCGACAGGCCCAGTTGCACGCCGATCTCGGGCAGCGTGAAGCCCTTGGCGACGCGCAGCAGCACTTCCGTCTCGCGGTCCGTCAGCGAGACCTCGTGCAGCACCTGCGCGGCCTGTGGCCGGCGTTGCGACGTGAAGTAGGCGATGACCTTGCGCGCGATCGACGGGGACAGCGGCGGCTCCCCCTGGCTGATGCGCTGGAGCTGCTCGACCAGCAGTTCGCGCGACTGCTCCTTGAGCAGGTAGCCGAAGGCACCGGCCTGCAGGGCAGGGAAGAGGTGCTCGTCGTCGTCGTGGATGGTGACGATCACCGACTGGACTTCAGGCTGTTTCTCGCGCAGCGCGGAGATCACGTCGACCCCGGAACCGTCCGGCAGGCCCAGGTCCAGCAGGGCCAGCGTGAAGCGCTGCGAGTTGACCTGCTGCAATGCGTCCTGCACCCGCGAGCACTCGGTGACGACCGCGTTGGCGAAGACCTGTTTGACCAGGACCTTGAGCCAGGCGCGGATTTCGGGAATGTCTTCGAGGAGCAGGATGTGGTTCATGGCGCGGATTCTTGCTCAGGATTGTCGTGCGGGCGGAGTGCTCGCTGACTTCCTGCAACGGTACGGCTTTCTGGAGGGACTGACCATCCTGATCAACGCCGGACTGTGGCGCCGGCGGCAATGGATCACGCTGGCATGCGATCAGAGCGGGATCGTCAGCCGGATGACGGTGCCCCAACCGGGGCCGGATTCGACCAGGCACTGACCATGCATCTGCTTGGCGCGTGCCTTCATGCTGGCCATGCCGTGTCCCTTGTCCAGGCGACCTTCAAGCTCCAGCGGAATGCCCTGGCCGTTGTCCTGGATCACCACCGAGAAGTAACCGTCCTGCGCCGAGCAACTGATCACGCAATGCGTGGCGCCGCTGTGCTTGATGATGTTGCTCACCGATTCGCGCAGGATGCGCGTCGTCTGCACGTAGGCGCGGGCGGGGAAGGTGTGCTCGATGTCCTCGGCGGGCGATTTCCACTCGGCCAGGATGTTGGCCTGGGCCAGGCGCGAGACCACCTCCGCGCGCCAGTCCCCCAACGCGTCCAGCAGTTGCACCGGCTTGCCGGTCAGGCCACGCACCGACAGTCGCATCTCCTCGAGCGCCTCGCGCGCGAGCGTGGAGATCCGGTCCGACTCGCTGGTGTGGACGATGGTCAGCAGCTTCGCACCGAGGTCGTCGTGCAGGTCGGCGGCGATGCGCTTGCGCTCGCGTTCGGTGACCTGCTCCAGCTTGGTTTCCGCGACCTGATCGAAATGGCGCTCCAGCTCGGCGATGCGCTCCTGCAGACGCAGCTCACCTTGCAGGACGGCGAGCTCGGACTGCGTGAGGGCGCGGGCGAACTCGCGCACGCGATGCAGGCCGAGTCCCAGCAGGCACAGTGGCCCGAGGATGCCCGCCAGACCGCTGCCCGGTAGCGTCCATGCGGCCAGCACCGCGAGCGCGCCGAAGCCGATCAGCACGCAGCTGAGGATGAAGTCGGACTGCGGGTATCGCTCCTCCAGCGTCGGGAGGAACATGTCCTGCCACAGATGCCAGAGATGCCAGCCCATCGCGACCAGCAGCTGGGCGCCCAACCACCAGAGCGCGAAGGAGGCGATGCGCGTCGCCGGCACCGGCAGCAGCAAGGCGGCAGGAAAGAGCAGTGCCTGGGCCAGCAGCGCGCGATGCATGCGGCGATCGCGTCGTCGCATCCGCCGCATCAGGTAATGGACGGCGCACCACAGCAGCCACGGCGCCAGGATCACCGCGATCCCCGTGCGCCAGGACGACAGGGGCGCGAGGCCGACCGTGACGACCCATCCCGGCATCAGCACGAGCAGCCAGCTGATGTGACGCTGGGCGCGGCGTTGCCAGATCAGCAACCCCAGCACGAAGGCCATCAGCACCAGCGCGGACTGCAGACCGTAGGCGAGCTGTGGCGCCAGGCGCGTCCATAGCGTCGCGAAGGAATCGGCGGTGACGCCGTCGGCGCCGGCGACCGCCGCGCCCGCCACCTGGGCGAGACAGACCGGCACGGCCAATGTCAGCGCGGCCGCGGCGCCGAACGCCGCAGGTCTGGATCCTCCCTGTGCCGGCACGGCATCGCTGTGGCCGGCGTCTCCTTGTTGTTCCGTGATCCGGTGCATGGGGGGCGATTGTGCAGGCGCAGCAAGCGCGCGGCGCACCGGCGCGCGACAATACCGCCCTCAACCCCCCTGAATACGGAGCCTCCTCCGCCTTGAACCTGCGCCACGCCTTCACCCCCGCCGACAACCGGCGTCTGTCGCACCTGTGCGGCCCGCTGGACGAGCATCTCCGCCAGATCGAGGCGGCGCTGACCGTGCGCATCACCCACCGCGCCGAGCACTTCAACATCGAGGGCGACCGCGCTCCGGCGCAGCGCACGCTCGCCTTGCTGGAGTCGCTGTACGCGCGGGCCGACCGGGCCATTCCCGGCGAGAGCCTGCGTCTGGCGATCGTCGAGGCCGCCAATGACGTGGCCGCGCCGACGAAGCTTGCCAACGGCGAGGACGCGGATGGCGACAACATCGTGCTGCGCACGCGCCGCGCCGACCTGGCCGGCCGCACGGGCAACCAGCATCTCTACCTGCGCAGCATCCTGTCGCACGACATCAGCTTCGGCATCGGCCCCGCAGGAACGGGCAAGACCTTCCTCGCGGTGGCCTGCGCGGTGGACGCGCTGGAGCGCTCGACCGTGCAGCGCATCATCCTGACGCGCCCGGCCGTCGAGGCGGGTGAGCGCCTCGGCTTCCTGCCCGGCGATCTGACGCAGAAGGTCGATCCCTACCTGCGCCCGCTCTACGACGCGCTCTACGACCTGATGGGCTTCGATCGCGTGACCAAGGCGTTCGAGAAGGGCCAGCTGGAAATCGCGCCGCTCGCCTTCATGCGGGGGCGCACGCTGAATCATGCGTTCGTCATCCTCGATGAGGCGCAGAACACGACGCCCGAGCAGATGAAGATGTTCCTGACGCGCATCGGTTTCGGCAGCAAGTGCGTGGTGACCGGCGACACGAGCCAGATCGACCTGCCGCGCGGCATGCACAGCGGGCTGGTCGACGCGGAGCAGGTGCTGGACGGTGTCGAGGGCATCGCGATCACGCGCTTCACGCGCGCGGACGTCGTGCGTCATCCGCTGGTCGCGCGCATCGTGCAGGCTTACGAGGACCAGGCGGAAGTGCTGGCGCGCGAGGAAGCGCGCGCGCAGGAAGAGTATCGCGCGCAGTTCGCGGAAGAGCGCGAAGAGCGTCGTCTGAGGGCATTGCGGATGCGCGAGGCGGCGCTTCGATTCGATGAGGCGCCATCGGCACCGCCGCCGCCGCCTTCGCCCGCGACGGTGAAGAAGGCGCCCCCCAGGAAGCCCGCGTCCAGGCCGGCGGCGAAGAGCTCGGCGACGAAGCCCGTCGCGACGAAGACTGTCGCGAAGAAGGTGGCCGCGAAAAAGGTGGCCGTCAAGAAGCCCGCTGCGAAACAGGCGGCGGCCAAGTCTGCCGGCAAGTCCGCGCGAAAGGGAGCCGCGCGATGAGCCGCCCCGAATTGAGCTTGTCGCTGCAGTTCGCGGACCCGCGCCACAAGGCGCTGCTGCCGCGGCACAAGGTGATCCGCTGGATGCGCGCCGCGCTGGAACTGCCGGGTGAGATCACCGTCCGTATCGTCGACGCGGAGGAGGGGCAGTCGCTCAATCGCGAGTACCGCTCGAAGGATTACGCGACCAACGTGCTGACCTTCGACTACACGCACGAGCCCGTCGTCGCCGCGGACCTGGTGATCTGCGCCGAGGTCGTCGAGCGCGAGGCGAAGGAGATGGGGCTGGACCTCGCGGCGCACTACGCGCACATGCTGGTCCATGGCACGCTGCACGCGCAAGGCTACGACCACGAGGAAGAGGACGAGGCCGAGTGCATGGAAGCACGCGAGACCGAGGTCATGCTGGACCTCGGCTTCGCCGATCCGTACGCGGCGGCGAAGGCCAAGCCGGCCGAACCGGCGAAACCGGCCAAGAGCGCAAAACCCGCAAGGGCTGCAAAGGTCGACAAGGTCGCGAAGGCGAAGCGCTGAGCGCTTCGCGTGCGCGCTACTGCTGCGTGCCCAGGTAGCGCTTGCGCCAGAAGAAGGCGCCGAGCGCGAGGGCGGTGACGACCATGCCGCCGACGGCGATCCAGAAGCCGGTGGCCCGGTGGATCAGCGGCAGGGTGTCGAAGTTCATGCCGAAGACGCCGGTGATCAGGTTCAGCGGCAGGAAGATGGCCGTCAGCACGGTCAGCGTCCGCATGATGTTGTTGGTGCGCTCGCCGGTGAGCGAGAAGTGCATCTGCACCGAAGTCTCGGCTGAAGTCTCCAGCCGCCGCACATGGGTCAGGACCCGCTCGACGTGTTCGAGCACGTCGCGCGACCGCACGCGCAGCAGCTCGCGCTCGCGCTCCGCGCGCGCATCGCCGACGGGCCATTCGCCGAGCGCATCGATCCATTCCTGCACGGCACTGCGCTGGTCCTCGCAGAGGTCTTCCAGCCGCGACAGCGTGTCGCGGGCGTGCAGCACCACCGGCCAGTCGCGGAAGTGGCCGCGCCGATCGAGCAGCAGGTTCTGCAACGTGGTCAGCTGACGGGTCAGCAACCGGCGCAGATCCAGGTAGCTGTCCACCATGTGGTTGACCATGCGCAGCATCAGCTCGGCCGGGCTGTGGGGCAGGCGGGTGCTGCCGCGCAGGTCGCGACCCTCCTGCTGCGCGCCGAGCTTGCCGGCGAAGTGATCCCGCAGCGAGCACTCTCCCGGATGCACCGTGATCAGCACGCGGTCGAAGACGGCGAAGCCGACCGGACTCGTGTCGATGGCCTTCAGCGCCTCGTTGACCGCCGCGGCGTGTCGGGGCTCGTCGTCGGACAGGTACTGCTCGCTGCCGGGCATCGTCGCGAGCCGGCGGAAGACCATCAGGTCGTACGAGCTCGTGTAATCGAAATGCGAGGGCAGCTGCGGATTCATCAGATCCGAGACATGCAGATCGAGCAGTTGCGCGCCGGCCCAGCGCATCAGCCGCTGCTGCAGCGTGCCGAGCTGGAGCTCGAACTCGCGCCGCGGCAGCCCGATCCACAGGAAACCCTCGGGCGGGAGTTCGTCAGGCAGCGCGGCGAGCTCCTCGTAGAGCGCGTCGCTGAGATGGAAGATGCGCATGCGTCGGTCGGGCAGCCGGCGTTCCCTGGAGCCGTCGAAGCTCAGGCGCCGGCGCGGATCAGGCGCGCCGCGTCCATCGCGAAGTAGGTCAGGATGCCGTCGGCGCCGGCGCGCTTGAAAGCGAGCAGCGCTTCGAGCATCACGGCGTCGTGGTCCAGCCAGCCGTTGGCCGCGGCCGCCTTGATCATGGCGTACTCGCCGCTGACCTGATAGGCGAAGGTCGGGACCTTGAACTCGTCCTTCACCCGGCGGACGATGTCCAGATAGGGCAGGCCGGGCTTGACCATCACCATGTCGGCGCCTTCGGCCAGGTCCAGGCCGACTTCGCGCAGCGCTTCATCGCTGTTGCCCGGATCCATCTGATAGGTCTTCTTGTCCGCCTTGCCGAGATTGCTGCGCGAGCCGACCGCGTCGCGGAACGGGCCGTAGAAGGCGCTGGCGTACTTGGCGCTGTAGGCCATGATCCGCGTGTGGATGTGGCTGTCGGCCTCGAGCGCCGCGCGGATCGCGCCGATCCGGCCGTCCATCATGTCGCTGGGCGCGACGATGTCCACGCCCGCCCGGGCCTGGACCAGCGCCTGCTGCTTGAGCAGCTCGACGGTGCGGTCGTTCAGGATGTAGCCCTGCTCGTCGAGCACGCCGTCCTGTCCGTGGCTGGTGTACGGGTCGAGCGCCACGTCCGTCAGCACGCCCAGGCCGGGCACCTGCTCCTTGAGCGCCCGCACGACGCGGGGAATCAGACCGTCCGGGTTGGTCGCCTCGATGCCGTCGGGCGTCTTCAGCGCCGTGTCGATCGCGGGGAAGAGGGCGATCACCGGGATGCCGAGTTCGACGCATTCCTGCGCGACGGGGATCAGCCTGTCCAGGCTCAACCGGGACACGCCCGGCATCGACGCGATCGGTTCGACGCGGTTCTCACCCTCATGGACGAACACCGGGAAGATGAAATCGCTGGCGTGCAGGCGGTGTTCGCGGACCAGCGCCCGGGTGAAGGCGTCGCGACGCAGGCGACGGGGGCGGCTGGCGGGATAGGGGGCAGGAAGTTGCATGATTTCCGAGAAGTACCACCAGCATGAGGGGTCACTAGGTGGAAAGACGTAGATTCCGAAATTCGGCAGATCTGTTAAAGTCGTTCTTGAATGATAGCCGCTCGGCTGTCGTTCCCTGCTTTTCCTCCCTGAGCAGGAGCCTTAACGTGATGACAGCGATAAGGCTTTCCGACCCCGGCTGTGAAGCCGGGGTTTTTTTTCGCGCCCTCCATAATGCCGCGATGCTCTGGATCAAAGCGCTACACATCATTTTCGTCGCCGCGTGGTTCGCCGGCCTCTTCTATCTGCCACGGATCTTCGTGAACCTGGCCATGGTGCCCGCCGACAGCCACGCCGAGCGCGAACGGCTGTTGATCATGGCCCTGAAGCTCTACCGCTTCAGCTCGGGATTGATGCTGCTCGCCCTGGCCTTCGGGCTGACGCTGTGGCTCTACTACGGCATCGGGCGCGGCCCGGGCAACGGCTGGATGCACGCCAAGCTCGCGCTCGTCGTCGCCGTCATCGGCTATCACCACGTGTGCCGCGCGTTCCTGCGCAAGTTCGAGATGCTTGCCAACCGTCGCAGCCACAAGTGGTTCCGCGTGTTCAATGAGGTCTCGGTGCTGATGTTCGCGGCGATCGTGATCCTGGTCGTCGTCAAACCCTTCTGATCCGGTGATGCATCGGCGCAGTTCCGCCACCTGGCTGGCCCTGTGTTACGCCGTGCTGGTGGTCTACGCCAGCCTGTACCCGTTCTGGCCTTGGCGGATGCCGCCGAGCCTGCCCTGGCCCGGCTTCGTCGGGCTGCCCTGGCCGCGCTACTGGGGCAAGTTCGACATCTGGGTCAACGTCGTCGGCTATTGGCCGCTCGGATTGCTCTGCTTCGCCGCGGTGAGCCGCGGCAGCGGCAGCCTCGTGCGTGCGCTGCTGCTGACGGTGGTCGGGCTGCCGCTGCTGTCGTTCTCGATGGAGACGCTGCAGTACTTCCTCCCGGGCCGCGTGCCGTCGCTGGCCGACTTCCTGTTGAACAGCGCCGGCGCCTGGCTGGGCGGGCTGTGCGCGTGGGCGGTGCTGGGACTGGGCGGGCTGCGGCGCTGGAACGGCTGGCGCGAGCGCTGGTTCGTGCCGCACAGCGCGGGCGCGCTGGCCTTGCTGGCGCTGTGGCCGGTGGGGCTGCTGTATCCGGCGCCGCTGCCCCTGGGGCTCGGCCAGTTGTTCCCGCGTCTGCGCGAGTGGGCCGAACTGCTGCTGGAGAACACGCCCTGGGAGCTGGTTCCGAAAGAGCTGACCGACGAGCTGCCGCTGCCCCCGGGTCTGGAGGCGATCGCCATCGCCATGGGCGTCCTGGCGCCGTGCCTGCTGGCGCTGTCGGTCGCGCGACCGGGCAGGCGTCGCGGGTTGCTGGTGCTGGGCGCGATCGCTTTGGGCGTGACGACGACGGCCTGGTCGACGGTGCTGAACTTCGGCCCCGATCACGCCTGGGCCTGGCTGACCGCCACGACCGCGCCGGGCCTGATCATCGGCGGCGTGCTCGCGATGCTGGCGGCGTTCATGTCGCGGCGCGCGAACGCGGCGTGGGGTCTGGTCGTGCTGACCGTGCTCATCGCGCTGATGGCCGAGGCGCCGTCCGACCCGTACCTGCTCGAGAGCCTGCAGTTCTGGGAACAGGGCCGCTTCGTCAATCTTTACGGACTGGCGCAATGGGTGGGGTGGTTGTGGCCGTTCGCGGCGCTGGCGTGGCTGCTCTACGGCGTCACGCAGAGCGATCGATCAGGCCCGCCGCCTGCCATTGGGCGGTCTGAAGGACAGGCCGATCGTGACGGACCGCACGAACGGCCGCTCGGTGGAAACCCTGAAACTACAATCGACCGATGAGCTCTGCCAGCTACTACCAACGCCACATCTTCTTCTGCCTGAACCAGCGCGAGAACGAGAACGCCTGCCTTCAGCACAACGCGCAGGAGGCTTTCGACCACTGCAAGAAGCGCGTGAAGGCCGAGAAGCTGGCCGGCAAGGGCGGCGTGCGCGTGAACAAGGCGGGCTGCCTGGACCGCTGCGCCGGCGGGCCGGTGGCGGTGGTGTACCCGGACGCGGTCTGGTACTCGTTCGTGGACAACAGCGACATCGACGAGATCGTCGAGCGCCACCTCAAGCATGGCGAGGTCGTCGAGCGATTGGTGCTCGACGATTCGGTCGGCCGCTGATCGGGAGCCCGCTCGCATGAATGCACAGACCCAGCGCCGGCAGATCGCCGGTCCGGCCGGCGAGATCGAATGCGCCATCGACGAACCCGCGGTCGACGCGGGCCCGCTGCGCGGCGTGGTGGTGATCTGCCACCCGAATCCGACGCAGGGCGGCACGATGGACAACAAGGTGGTGCAGACGATCGCGCGTGCGTTCGTGCACCTGGGCTATCGCGCGGTGCGCTTCAACTTCCGCGGCATCGGCAAGTCGGCCGGTGCCTGGGACGAAGGCCGCGGCGAGGTCGACGACGCGCTGGCCGTGATCGCCGCGTTCCGCGATCCGGCGCAGCCGCTGGCGCTGGCCGGCTTCTCCTTCGGCGGCTTCGTCGCGTCGCAGGCGGCGCTGAAGCTCGAGCAGGCCGCGGAGCGTCTGCTGCTGGTCGGTCCGGCCGCGAGCCGTTTCGGCGTCGCGACGGTGCCGGCCGATACCGTCGTGATCCACGGCGAACAGGACGATGTGGTGCCGCTGAGCGCGGTCTTCGACTGGGCGCGCCCGCAGGCGCTGCCGGTCATCGTGGTGCCCGGTGTCGGGCATTTCTTCCATGGGCAGTTGCCGCTGCTCAAGAACTTGGTGCTGCGCGGCTGGCATGCCGTCGGCGACGCGCGCACCTGAGGATTCCTCCCGAATGAAACGCTTCCTTGCTTCCCTGGCCCTCGGCTTGGGCCTGTCCAGCTTCGTGATGACGACCGGCGCCTCGGCGCAGGCGCTGACGCCGCCCGAGATCGCGGCGCGCAACTTCGTCCTGCTGGACCTGACGACGCACCAGACGCTCGCCGAGCGCGACGCCGACACGCCGCAGGATCCCGCCTCGCTGACCAAGCTGATGACGGCCTACGTCGTCTTCGACGCGCTCAAGGCCAAGCGCCTGACGCTGGACCAGACGCTGACCGTCTCCAGGCGCGCCTGGGACGAACGCAAAGGCGACCCGTCGCTGATGTTCATCGACACGACCATGACGCCCAAGGTCGACGAGCTGCTGCGCGGCATGATCATCCAGTCGGGCAACGACGCGTCGGTCGCGCTGGCCGAAGGCGTGGGCGGCACCGTCGAGCAGTTCGTCGCGATGATGAACAAGCAGGCGCAGGCCTGGGGCCTGAAGAACACCGCGTTCAAGAACGTCACCGGCATCACCGAGCCCGGCCACAAGACGAGCGCGCGCGACATCGCGGTGATCTTCTCGCACGTGATCCAGGACTTCCCGCAGTACTACGCCGACTACTACTCCAAGCGCGAGTACACCTTCAACAAGATCCGCCAGTCCAACCGCAACATGCTGCTGGGCCGCGATCCGTCGGTGGACGGCGGCAAGACCGGCTACACCGATGCGGCCGGCTACTGCCTGGCCGCCAGCGCGCAGCGCGACGTGCCCAACGGCAAGCGCCGCCTGCTGAGCGTGGTCATGGGTACGGCCTCGAAGGAGGCGCGCGCGACCGAGAGCCAGAAGCTGCTGAACTGGGGTTACTCGGCCTTCGACGCGGTGCGCCTGTTCGAGAAGAACCAGCCGATCACGACCGTCAAGGTCTGGAAGGGCGCCGCGCCGGAAGCCAAGCTGGGCGCGGCCGACGCGGTCTTCGTCGCGGTGCCGCGCGGCGAGGGCGGCAAGCTCAAGACCGACATCCAGCGCACCGACCCGCTGGTCGCGCCGCTGGCGCTGAACCAGCGCGTGGGCACGCTGAAGGTGACGACCGCGGGTGGCGCGCCGGTGGCCGAGGTGCCGCTGGTCGTGCAGCAGGAGGTGCCGCTGGCCGGCATCTTCGGCCGCGCCTGGGACGCGATCCGGCTCTGGATCAAGTAAGACCAGAAGACCCGCGGACCAGCGGGGTGGCTGGCGCCATGGCCCGGTCGGGCCGTGGCGACGGGCCTGTCGGCCAAGGCCCCTCGCTTGCCGGGGTTGGCGAGCCGGGCCGGCGGCGTACAGTCGGTGGCTTCGGCGTGACCACACAGCGGGAGCCACTGATGACCATGCCCTGGGTTGACCTGCCCTGCTACCTGAACGGCCACCTGGGCCGGCTCGGCGATGCCCGGGTGCCGGTGATGGACCGGGGATTCCTCTTCGGCGACGGCGTCTACGAGTCGATCCCTGTCTACGCGCGCCGGCTGTTCCGCGTCGACGACCACCTCGACCGTCTCGGTCGCAGCCTGAAGGCGCTGCGCATCGAGGACCCCTACGAGCGTGAAGCCTGGCTGGACCTGTTCCGCAGCCTGGTCGCGCACCTGCCGGAGGTCGACGACCAGATGATCTACCTGCAGGTCACCCGCGGCGTCGCGGCGCGCGGCCATGCGATGCCCAAGGACCTGGAGCCGACGGTGCTCGCGTACACACAGCCGCTGCACGCGCTGACGCCGGAGCAGCGCCACCAGGGCCTGAGCTGCGTGACGGCGCGCGATTTCCGCTGGCAGCGCGGCGACATCAAGAGCATCTCGCTGCTGGGCAACGTGCTGGCGCGGCAGGCGGCCGCCGATCAGGACGCCGACGAGACCGTGCTGATCCGCGACGGCTACGTGACCGAGGGCTCGAGCAGCAACGTCTGGATCGTGCGCGACGGCGCGCTGCTGACGCCGCCGCCGGGCGAGACGCTGCTCGAAGGCATCCGCGTGCGTCTGCTCAAGGAGCTCTGCGAGGAACTCGGCATCGCCTGCAACCTGCGCCCGATCGCGGAGACCGAGCTGAGCACCGCGGACGAGATCCTGCTGACCTCCGCCAGCAAGGAAGTCGCGCCGGTCACGCGGCTCGACCACGACCAGGTCGGCCATGGCGCGCTGCGCGGCAAGCCGGGCCCGGTCTACGCGAAACTCCACGAGGCCTATCAGCGGGCCAAGGTCTTGCAAAGCCGCTGACCGACTCCACTTGAGTTCCCCATCATGACCAGCTTCAACAACGCCCCGATCCCGCCCGAGCAGTCGCTCATCGAGTACCCGTCGCAGTTCCCCATCAAGGTGATGGGCGCGCATGTGGAGGGCTTCGTCGAGGCGATCGTCAGCGTCGCGCAGCAGTTCGACCCGGCCTTCGACGTGTCGAGGGTGGAGAAGCGCCCGAGTTCGGGCGGCAAGTACCTGGGCGTGACGATCACCGTCACCGCGACCAGCCGCGAGCAGCTCGACGAGCTCTATCGCACGCTCACCACGCACCCGATGGTGAAGGTGGTTCTCTAAGCGCTCAGACCGAGCCGGCGTCGGCGGCCAGCGCGTCGTCGACCGCCTTGAGCTTGTAGGGCGCGGCCTCGTCGCCGTTGCGTGCGGCGATGTCGTACCAGTAGCGCGCCAGGCGCAGGTCGCGCTCGACGCCCAGCCCCGACTCGTACATCGACGCGATCAGGTACTGCGCGCCGACGTCGCCGCCCTTGGCCGCTTCGCGGTACCACTGCGCGGCCTGCGGGAAGTCTTTCCCGGCACCACGACCGAGATAGAACGCGGTGGCCACGGCCACCTGCGCGTCGACGCTGCCGTGCTCGGCCGCCTTCAGGTACCAGGACTGGGCCTGGACCAGGTCCTGCTTGCCGTCGGCGCCTTGTTCGTGGAACTGGCCCAGCGCCAGCTCCGCGCGGACGAGGCCACGGCCGGCGGCGCGCACGAGCAGCTGGCGCGCCAGCTTGGGATCGGGCTTCGGCACTTCCGCGCGCAGATGCATCATCGCGAGGTTGTAGTCGCCCAGTGCCAGGCCTTGCTGCGACAGCGCGCGGAACTGCTTCTCGGCGGCGCGGAGGTCTCCGCGCTCATAGGTCGCGAGGGCCTGTTCGAGCGTGACGCTGGCGGCCGACGCGGTACCGCCGTGCAGCGCGAGGCAGCAGACCGCGAGCGCGGCAAGGGCCGTGATGTGACGCGGCATGGCGCGGCTCCTGAATGTCCCGATGGCGCAGATGCTAGAGCCATCGCGGATAGCATGCCGACATGCTGATCAAGACCCTGGGCCGCGTCGACTATGCGGCCACGCTGGACGCGATGCGCGCCTTCACGGACGCACGCGGTCCGGACACGCCGGACGAGCTCTGGCTCTGCGAATTCGACCCCGTCTACACACAGGGCCTGGCCGGCCAGGCCGACAACGTCCTGGATCCTCAAGGCATCCCGGTGGTGCAGACCAACCGCGGCGGACAGGTGACGTACCACGGCCCCGGTCAGGTGGTCGCCTACCCGCTGGTGGACCTGAAGCGGCTGGGCATCTTCGTCAAGGAATACGTCTTCCGCCTCGAGACCGCCGTGATCCAGACGCTGGACGGCTTCGGCGTGACGGGTCACCGCGTGGCCGGGGCGCCCGGCATCTATGTACGGCTGGACGACCCGGGGGCGCATGCCGCCCTGACCGGGCCGGCCGACCCGGCGGACCCGTTCCGAGGGCTGGGCAAGGTCGCGGCGCTGGGGATCAAGATCAGCCGGCACTGCACGTATCACGGCGTCGCGCTGAATGTCGCGATGGACCTGAAGCCCTTCCTGGGCATCCATCCGTGCGGATACGCAGGGCTTCAAACGGTGGACCTCGGTACACTCGGGGTTTTCACGGACTGGGCCACGGTGGCCCAGCGGTTCGGAGATCGGCTCGCCGCCCAGCTCCAACCCTGAGGCCCGGAACAAGGCAACCGAGAGAACGCCTGATGGCAACCGAGAACGTCACCCACGAAGCCAAGAGCGCGTCCGACTACGACGCGACCGCCAAGCAGAAGGCGCAAGCCAAGACGGCGCGGATCCCGATCAAGATCATTCCGGCGGAACAGCTGAAGAAGCCGGACTGGATCCGCGTGAAGGCCGGCTCGCCGTCGACGCGCTTCTACGAGATCAAGCAGATCCTGCGCGAGCACAAGCTGCACACGGTCTGCGAGGAAGCGTCCTGCCCCAACATCGGCGAGTGCTTCGGCAAGGGCACGGCGACCTTCATGATCATGGGCGACAAGTGCACGCGGCGCTGCCCGTTCTGCGACGTCGGCCACGGCCGGCCGGATCCGCTGGACGTGGACGAGCCGCTGAACCTGGCCAAGACGATCGCGGCGCTGAAGCTGAACTACGTGGTGATCACCAGCGTGGACCGCGACGACCTGCGCGACGGCGGCGCCGGCCACTTCGCCGAATGCATCCGCAAGGTGCGCGAGCTGAGTCCCCGCACGCAGATCGAGGTGCTGGTGCCCGACTTCCGCGGCCGCATGGACCGCGCGCTGGACATCCTGAAGGCCGCGCCGCCGGACGTGATGAACCACAACCTGGAAACCGCGCCGCGCCTGTACAAGGAAGCGCGTCCGGGCTCGGACTACCAGTTCAGCCTGAACCTGCTGAAGCGTTTCAAGGAAGCGGTGCCGGGCGTGCCGACCAAGAGCGGCATCATGGTCGGCCTGGGCGAGACGGACGAGGAGATCCTCCAGGTCATGCGCGACATGCGCGCCCACGACATCGACATGCTGACGATCGGGCAATACCTGGCCCCGTCGGGTCACCATCTGCCGGTGCGTCGCTACGTGCATCCGGACACCTTCAAGATGTTCGAGGAAGAGGCCTACAAGATGGGCTTCACGCACGCGGCGGTCGGCGCGATGGTGCGCTCCAGCTACCACGCGGACCAGCAGGCGCATGCCGCGCTGGAGAAGGTGGAAGCGGAGAAGGCGTCCGCGGCCTGACCCATCGCACGCCATGAAAAACGGCTCCCTGGCGGGAGCCGTTTTGCTTTGATGCGCTCGCTGCCGCTGCCGCTGCCGCTGCCGCTGCCGCTGCCGCTGCCGCTGCCGCTGCCGCTGCCGCTGCCGCTGCCGCTGCCGCTGCCGCTGCCGCTGCCGCTGCCGCTGCCGCTGCCGCTGCCGCTGCCGCTGCCGCTGCCGCAGTCCTGCTTCGGCTGGGGAGAAAGCCCTTGAGCGCCCGTCAGGCCGGCGTCCAGCGCCCCGCCACGTTCTTCAGCAGCAGGTTGATCGCCGCCAACTGCCGGTTGCGCACCGACAGCAGCGAAGCCTCCGCGTTGAAGGCGCTGTTCTGCGCGGTCGTGACGTCGAGGAAGGACACCGTCCCCGCACGGTACTGGTCCGTCACCAGCTCCAGGTTGCGCTGCGCGGCGTCGAGCGCCTCCTGCTGCAGCCGCGCTTCCTCGCGCAGATGGTTGGTGAGGATCAGGTTGTCCTCGACCTCCTGCAGCGCGGTCAGCACCGTCTGGCGATAGGTCGAGGTGGCGACCTCCGCGCTCGTGCGCGCCTGCGCGCTCGCCAGCTTGCGCTGGCCGCCGTCGAAGATCGCCTGCGCCAGCGACGGCCCGAGCGACCAGAACAGGTTGGGCGCCGACAGCAAGTCGGTCAGCGTGCTGTTGCGATAACCGGCGCTGCCCGACAGCGTCAGCGACGGGAAGTACGCCGCGTCCGCGACGCCGATCTGCGAGTACGCCGCCGCCACACGCCGCTGCGCGGCCGCGATGTCCGGCCGGCGCTCCAGCAGCTGCGACGGCAGCATCTCCGGCACCGCCGGCGGCTTGGGCAGCGCCGCGTTCTTCGCCAGGTCCAGCGCCGACGGCGGCAGTCCCAGCAGAACCGCGATCGCGTGCTCCAGCTGGCCACGCGTCGAGCGAGTCTCCAGCAGCTGCGCCTCCGCCGAGCGCAGTTGCGTCTGCGCCTGCAGCACGTCGCTGCGGGCGGCAACGCCGCTCTGGTAACGCGCCTGCGTGAGGTCGAGGAAACGCTGATACGCCTTCACGCTGCGGTCGTAGAGCGCTTCCTGCGCTTCGGCGGTCCGCAGCGAGAAGTAGGTCTGCGCCAGCGTGGCCTGCGCGCTGAGCCGCGCCGCGGCGAGGTCGTCGGCGCTCGCCTGCAGCGTGGCGCTCGCGCCTTCGCTCGCCAGGCGCAGCCGGCCCCAGAGGTCGGGCTCCCAGCTCGCGTTCAGCGAGGCTTGCACGCTGTTGGTCGGTCCGCGGTTGATCGAGCCGTTGGTGACGTTGCCGTCCGGGCTCGCGCTGCGCGTGCCGGAGACGCCGACGGACAGCGTGGGGAACAGCGCCGAGCGGCTCCCCTCCAGCGCGGCGCGGGCGCCGGCCACCTGCGCGATGGCCGCCTTCAGGTTCTCGTTGCCGATCACCAGGCGGTGCTGCAGGTCGTTGAGCACGGGGTCGTCGAACAGCGTCCACCACTGCTCGGGGACCGGCTCGGCGGCGGCGGGCCGTGCCTGCTTCCAAAGCGCGTTCTCCTTGAACTGCGCCGGCGCCGCGACCGGCGCGGGCGGATCGACGCGCGTGACCGCGCAGGCGCTCATCAAGGCGACCAGCGTCGTCATCGCCGCTGCCGCCGCGATCGTGTGGAGGGCGGCCGCGCGCGGACGCGCGGCCGCCTCGGAGGCGGAGGCGAAGGTGGCGTTCTTCATCATCGGGGTCTGCATGTCGCTCTGCATGACTGTCTGCATGTCTGTGTGCATGGCTCAGCCCTGCAGGGTCGGAGCCGCGGGCGGCTCGGGATTCATCGGGTGAGCGGCGTCTGATGCGCTGTCGGCCTTCGCGGCCTTCGCGGCGCGCTTGGCCGCGCGGCGCTTCATCACGCGCTGGCGCAGCCGCTCCATCGTCACGAAGACGACCGGCGTCGTGTAGAGCGTCAGCACCTGGCTCAGGATCAGGCCGCCGACGATCGCGATGCCCAGCGGCTTGCGCAGCTCGGCGCCGTCGCCGCTGCCCAGCGCCAGCGGCACCGCGCCGAAGATCGCGGCGAAGGTCGTCATCAGGATCGGCCGCAGCCGCAGCTTCGCGGCGCGGAAGATCGCCGCGCCCGCCGTCAGGTGCGCCGTCGTGCGCTGCCGCGCGATGGCGAAGTCGATCATCATGATCGCGTTCTTCTTGACGATGCCGATCAGCAGGATCACGCCGATCAACGCGATGATGGAGAACTCCGTGTTGAACATCATCAGCGCCAGCAGCGCGCCCACGCCCGCCGACGGCAGCGTCGACAGGATGGTCACCGGATGCACCAGGCTCTCGTAGAGCATGCCCAGCACCAGGTAGATCGCGATGATGGCCGCGCCGATCAGGATGGGCTGCGACTTCAGCGCGTCCTGGAACGCGTTGGCGGTGCCGGCGAAGGTGCCGCGCACCGAGACCGGCACGCCCAGCTCCGACATCGCGTTGTTGATCGCGTCCGTGGCCTGCGACAGCGACACGCCCTCGGGCAGGTTGAAGCTGATCGTCGACGCCGGCGAGCCGCTCTGGTGGTTCACCGACAGCGGCGTGTTGGTCGTCTCGAAACGGCTGAACGCCGACAGTGGCACCTGCGCGCCCGTACTGCTCGTGACGTAGAGCTTGCGCAACGTCTCCGGCCCTTGCAGGTACTGCGGGGCCAGCTCCATCACCACGCGGTACTGGTTCAGCGGGTTGTAGATGACGCCGACCTGGCGTTGGCCGAAGGCATTGTTCAGCGTCGTGTCGATGGTGCTCACCGTCACGCCGAGCCGCGCGGCCGCGTCCCGATCGATGACCAGCGAGGTCTGCACGCCCTTGTCCTGCTGGTCGGTGTTGACGTCGGTCAGGTCCGGCAGCTGCGACAGCGCGTTGCGCACGCGCGGCTCCCATTCGCGCAGGACCTCCAGGTCGTCCGCCTGCAGCGTGAACTGGTATTGCGCGTTGGCCTGCCGGCCGCCGATGCGGATGTCCTGCACCGGCACGAGGAACAGGTTGGCGCCGGGCTCATGCGCCATCTTGTCGCGCAGCCGGTTCACGACCTGGTCCGCGGAGACCTTGCGCTCCTTCAGCGGCTTGAGCGTGATGTAGAAGTTGGCGCCGTTGCGCTGCCCGCCGCCGGTGTTGCCGTTGACGTTCTCCACCGCCGGATCGGACAGGATGATCTCCATGAAGCGGTCGACCCGCTTGCGCATCATCTCGAAGGAGCTGCCCTGGTCCGCCTGCACGCCGCCAATCAGCACGCCGGTGTCCTGCTGGGGGAAGAAGGTCTTGGGGATCGCGCCGTAGAGATGCACGTTCAGGGCGACCACCGCCACCAGCGACAGCAGCGCCACCGGCTGGTGCCGCAGCGTCCACATCAGCGAGCGCCGGTAGCCGCGCGCCAGCGCGCGGTTGAAGCGTCCCGCGGCGCGTGCGAACCAGCCCTTGCGTTTCGTCGCGGCGCCCGGTTCGGGTTCCTTGCGCGGCTTCAGCACGCGCGAGGCCATCATCGGCGTCGTCGTCAGCGACACGATCATCGACACCAGGATCGAGGCCGACAGCACGACGGCGAATTCGCGGAACAGGCGCCCGACGACGCCGCCCATCAGCAGGATGGGGATGAACACCGCCACCAGTGACAGGCTGATCGAGATCACCGTGAAGCCGATCTCGCGCGCGCCGCGCAGCGCGGCCTCGACGGGCTGCAGGCCCTGCTCGATGTAGCGGGTGATGTTCTCGAGCACGACGATCGCGTCGTCCACGACGAAGCCGGTGGCCACCGTCAGCGCCATCGCCGACAGGTTGTCCAGGCTGTAGCCGCACAGGTACATGACACCGAAGGTGCCGGCCAGCGACACCGGCACGGCCACCGCCGGCAGCAGCGTCGCGCGCCAGCTGCGCAGGAACAGCAGCACCACCAGGATGACGAGGCCGACCGCGATCGCCATCGCGCGCTGCACCTCGTCCAGCGAGGCGCGGATGGTGGGCGTGCGGTCGCTGATGACCTTGAGGTCGATCGCGGGCGGGATGGAGGCCTGCAGCCGCGGCAGCAGCTCGCGCACGTGCTGCACCGTCTCGATGATGTTGGCGCCCGGCTCCTTCTGGATGAACAGCAGGATCGCGGGCTGGCCGTTGGAGGCGCCGTAGTTGCGCACGTCCTGGACCGAGTCGCTGACGTCGGCCACGTCGCGCAGCCGCAGCGCGGCGCCGTCGCGGTAGGACAGCACCACCGGCGCGTACTCGGAGGCGGTGCGCGCCTGGTCGTTCGCGCCGACCTGCCAGTAGCGGCCCGACTCCTCGACGGCGCCCTTGGGCCGATTCGCGTTGGTGTTGGTGATGGCCTGGCGCACCTGGTCCAGCGAGATGCCGTTGGCCGCCAGCTTGTCCGGATTGAGCTCGACCCGCACCGCCGGCAGCGCGCCGCCGCCGACGTTGACCTGCCCGACGCCGCCGACCTGCGCCAGCCGTTGCGCGAGCACGGTCGACGCGGTGTCGTACATCTGGCCGCGCGTCAGCGTCTGCGAGGTCAGCGCCAGGATCATGATCGGCGCGTCGGCCGGGTTCACCTTGCGGTAGGTCGGGTTGCTCGGCATGCCTGTCGGCAGCAGCGTGCGCGCCGCGTTGATCGCGGCCTGCACGTCGCGCGCGGCACCATCGATGTCGCGGCTCAGGTCGAACTGCAGCGTGACGTTGCTCGATCCGAGCGCAGACCGCGAGGTGATCTCGGTGACGCCGGCGATGCTGCCGAGCGCGCGTTCGAGCGGCGTCGCCACGGTCGCGGCCATCGTGTCCGGACTCGCGCCCGGCAGCGAGGCGGACACCGAGATCGTCGGGAAGTCCACCTGCGGCAGCGGCGCGATCGGCAGGAAGTGATACCCGAGCATCCCCGCCAGCGCGATGCCGATCGTGATCAGCGTCGTCGCGACCGGCCTCGCGATGAACGGCGCTGAAATATTCATCGCAGGTCTCCGCCAGGACCCGCCGGTCCGACGGGTCCGGCCGGAGCGATCGGGCCGACCGGACCGATGGGCCCGGCAGGATCGGCGATCTGGGGCGCGTCCGGACCGCGGCGTTCCTCGGCGGCGCGCGTCGCGCGCTTCACGCCGCGGCGCTCGCGCCAGCGCTGCGCCATGCGCGCGAAGCCGAGGTAGATCACCGGCGTCGTGAACAGCGTCAGCAGCTGGCTCACGATGAGGCCGCCGACCATGGTCACGCCCAGCGGGTGCCGCAGTTCATGGCCGACGCCGGTGCCCAGCATCAGCGGCAAGGCGCCCAGCAGCGCGGCCATCGTCGTCATCAGGATCGGGCGGAAGCGCAGCAGCGAGGCCTGGTGGATCGCGGCGCGCGGCTCGAGTCCCTGCTCGCGCTCGGCCTCGAGCGCGAAGTCGATCATCATGATCGCGTTCTTCTTGACGATGCCGATCAGCAGCACGATGCCGATGATCGCGATGATCCCCAGGTCCAGCCCGCCGAGCAGCAGCGCCAGCAGCGCGCCGACGCCCGCCGACGGCAGCGTCGACAGGATGGTGACCGGGTGGATGTAGCTCTCGTAGAGCACGCCCAGCACGATGTACATCGTGACCACCGCCGCCAGGATCAGGAACAGCGTGCTCGACAGCGAGTTGCTGAAGGCCTCCGCCGCGCCCTGGAAGCTGGTCTCGACGCTGATGGGCAGGTCGAGCTGGGCCTGCTCCGCCTTGATCGCGTTCACCGCATCGCCGAGCGCGACGCCCGGCGGCAGGTTGAACGAGATCGTCGCGGCCGGGAACTGCGCGACATGGTTGATCGCCAGCGCCGCGGGGCGCTCGACGATCTGCGCGACCGAGCTCAGCGGCACCTGTACCGAGGTGGTCGACGCCGTGCCGGTGGCACCGGTCGTCGTCGTGCTGCCGGGCACGTACAGGCCTTCGAGTGCGCGCGGTCCGCTGCGGAACTCCGGCGCCGCTTCGAGCACGACCCGGTACTGGCTGGACTGCGTGTAGATCGTCGAGATCAGGCGTTGGCCGAAGGCGTTGTAGAGCGCGGTGTCGATCGCCGCGATCGTCACGCCGAGCCGGCCCGCCGCCTCGCGGTCGATCTGCACCCAGGCCTGCAGGCCCTGGTTCTGCAGGTCGCTGGCGACGTCGGCCAGTTGCGGCAATTGCTTGAGCCGCTCCAGCAACTGGTCGTTGGCCTTCTGCAGGTCGCCCGAGTCCGGCGAACTCAGCAGGAACTGGTACTGCGTCTTGGAGATGCGGTCCTCGATCGTCAGGTCCTGCACCGGCTGCATGTAGGCGGTGATGCCCGGCACCTGCCGGTTCGCGTCGCCCAGCCGCGCGATGATCTCCGTCGCGGACGCATGACGCGTCGAGAACGGCTTCAGCGTGATCTGCATGCGGCCGGTGTTCAGCGACGCATTGGCGCCGTCGACGCCGATGAAGGACGCGATGTGGTCGACGTCGGGATCCTTCAGGAAGACCTCGGCGAGCTTCTGCTGGCGCTCGCTCATCGCGTCGAAGGAGGTGCTCTGCGTCGCCTCGGTGATGACCTGCAGCAGGCCGGTGTCCTGCACGGGGAAGAAGCCCTTGGGCACGACGACGTACAGCAACGCCGTCAGCGCCAGCGTCCCGAAGAAGCCCAGCAGCGTCAGCACCGGACGGTCCAGCACCCAGTCCAGGCCGCGGCCGTAGGCCCGGATCATGGCGTCGAACTTCTCGCCGAACCAGGTGCCCAGGCGCGAGTGCTTCTGCTCGACCTCGGGCTTCAGCAGCCGGGCGCTCATCATCGGCGTCAGCGTCAGCGAGACGAAGGCCGAGATCAGGATGGACACCGCCAGCGTGATCGCGAATTCATGGAACAGGCGGCCGACGACGTCGCCCATGAAGAGCAGCGGGATCAGCACCGCGATCAGCGAGACCGTCAGCGAGATGATGGTGAAGCCGATCTGCTTCGAGCCCTTGATGGCCGCCTCCATCGGCGAGTCGCCCTCCTCGACGTAGCGGGCGATGTTCTCGATCATGACGATCGCGTCGTCGACGACGAAGCCGGTCGAGATGGTCAGCGCCATCAGCGTCAGGTTGTTGATCGAGAAGCCGGCGAGGTACATCACGCCGAAGGTGCCGATCAGCGACAGCGGCACCGCGACGCTCGGGATCAGCGTGGCGCTGCCGCTGCGCAGGAACAGGAAGATCACCGCCACCACCAGCACGATCGCGAGCAGCAGCTCGATCTCGGTGTCGTCGACCGAGGCGCGGATCGTCGTCGTCCGGTCGGACAGGATCTGCACGTCGACGGATGCGGGCAGCGTGCCCTGCAGCTTGGGCAGCAGCGCCTTCACGCGGTCGACGGTCTGGATCACGTTGGCGCCGGGCTGACGCTGCACGTTCAGGATCACGCCGGGCGTCGTGTCGGCCCAGGCCGCCAGGCGCAGGTTCTCGGCGTCGTCGACGATCTCCGCGACGTCGTTCAGGCGCAGCGGGTTGCCGTTCTTCCAGGCGATGATCAGGTTCTGGTATTCGGCGGCGGAGCGCAACTGGTCGTTGGCATCGATCGTCGACGCGCGCTGCGCGCCGTCGAAGCTGCCCTTGGCCTGGTTGACATTGGCCGAGGCGATGGCGCTGCGCACATCGTCCAGCGACAGTCCCAGCGCCGCCAGCGCGCGCGGATTCGCCTGGATGCGCACGGCGGGCCGCCGGCCGCCGGCGATGCTGACCAGACCCACGCCGTCCACCTGCGACAGCTTGGGCGCGAGCCGGTTCTCCACCAGGTCGTGCACCTTGATCACCGGCAGCGATGGCGAGGTCACGGCGATCGTCATCACCGGCGCGTCGGCCGGGTTGACCTTGCTGTAGACCGGTGGCATCGGCAGATCGCTGGGCAGCAGGTTGCTGCCGGCGTTGATCGCGGCCTGCACTTCCTGCTCGGCGACGTCCAGCGACAGGCCCAGCGAGAAGCGCAGCGTGATCACCGAGGCGCCGCCCGAACTCGACGAGGTCATCTGGCTCAGGCCCGGCATCTGGCCGAACTGGCGCTCCAGCGGCGCGGTGACGGTGGTCGAGATGACGTCGGGGCTCGCGCCCGGATAGAGCGTCGTGACCTGGATGGTCGGGTAGTCGACCTCCGGCAGCGCGGACAGCGGCAGCAGCCGGTAGGCGAGCAGGCCGGCCAGCAGGATGGCCAGCATCAGCAGCGAGGTCGCGACCGGCCGCTCGATGAAGGGACGGGACGGGTTCATGGCCATGGCCGGGCCTCGATCAGTTGCCGCCGCCCGAGGCCGCCTGCCGCTTCGCGCGTTCGGCGCGTCGCTCGGCGATCCAGGCTTCCCGCTCGGCGGGACTCATCTTCATGACCTTCTCTTGGACATCGGGCGGCAGGCGGTCCAGCCAGGCGGGACGTTCGCCGCCGGACTGCGCCGCATCGTTGCGAGCCTCCGCCGTCGGCGCGCGCAACGCGGCGTCGGCCGGATTGCCGGAGCCCTGGGGCGACGACGCGCCCGAAGCCCGACGGCCTTCGCCCCACGCGCCGGAAGCGGCACCGCCCGGTGCGCTCGCGCCACGGCCGCGACGCGGTGCCGCGTTCGCGCCGGCGCGCTGCTTCGGATCGGTGGCGATGACCTCGACCTTCGCGCCTTCGCGCAGCCGGTCGACGCCGTCGATGACGACGCGATCACCCGGTTCGACCTTGCCGTCCACGGCCATCCAGTCGCCGTCGACCGCGCCGGTCTGCACGACCCGCGTGGTGACGGTGTTGTCCGCGCCCACGACGTAGACATAGAAGCCCTGCGCGCCGCGCAGCACCGCGGCGGCCGGCACGGCCAGACGGTTCTGCTCGGTCGCGAGCTGCAGCTTCACGCTGACCGACTGGTTGGGAAACAGCGCGTCGTCGTCGTTCGGGAACAGCGCCTTGAGCTTGATCGTGTCGGTGGTGATGTCGATCGCGTTGTCGGCGGTCGCGAGCTTGCCGGTGGCCAGGCGCGTCTTGCCGTCGCGGCTCCAGGCCTCGACCGTCATCGCGGTCTTGCCCTTCAATCCGGCACTGACCTGCGGCAGCAGCGCCGAGGGGACGGCGAAGGTCAGCGCGATCGGGCGCGTCTGCGTGATGCTGACGATGCCGTTGGTGTCGCCGGTCTGCACGACGTTGCCGATGTCCGCCTGCTTCAGGCCGACGCGGCCCGAGATCGGCGCCTGCACCCGGCTGTAGGTGACCTGCAGCCGCGCGCTGTCGACGGCGGCCTGATCGGCCTTGACCGTGCCGACAAGCTGGTTGACCGTGGCCTGCTGCGTGTCGACCTGCTGGCGCGCGATCGCATCCTTGGCGAGCAGATCCTGGTAGCGCGTGAGGTCGATGCGGGCGTTGTCCAGCGTGGCCTTGTCGCGGGCGAGCTGGCCTTCGGCCTGGCCCAGCGCGGCCTGGAACGCGCGCGGGTCGATCTGCGCGAGCGTCTGGCCGGCCTTGACCTGCTGGCCTTCGGTGAAATGGATCTGCTGCAGCACGCCGCTGACCTGCGCGCGCACGACGGCGGTGTTGGACGCGCTGATCGTGCCGATCGCGGCCGCGGTGTGGCGGATGTCCTGCAGCCGCGCGGACATCACCGAGACGGGCTGCACGCGGTTGGCGGCGAAGCGGCCGCCACGACCGGGACCACCCCCACCGGGGCCGCCGGCGCCGCCCGGTCCGCTGGCGGCCGAGGCGGGTCCGCCCGTCGCGCCGTCGGCGCCGCGGCCCTTCCACCACCACCAGCCGCCGGCCGCGACGGCCAGCACGAGAAGGCCGAGGACCCAGGGCGTCGCCCGACCTCGCTGTCGCCGGTGCGTGAATGCGTGGGAAAGCGGGGAGCTGACAGTCCCCGGCGTGCCGGGCAGGTTCTTGTTCGTGTTCATTCGGGCGGGCGATGCTTGCTATGTCGCTACCCTAGTATCTGGCGACAGCACCCTGGTGTACCCGAGGAAAAGAATCGCAAAGCGTCGGAGCTAACCCGCGCATTCGAGGGGATCACGAGGGGGGCATCGACGCCGTCCTGGCCTCGCGTCGACCGGCGATCCGCGCCTGGTCGACGGGGCGGTCCGGCCATGAAAAATGCCGCTCGAAAGCGGCATGGATCGGTGGGGCGGAGTGGGCTCAGCTTTCGGCGAGCAGCTTCTCGATCGTGCCGTGCAGCGCGGCGAAGTCGGGTTCGCCGACGAAGCGCTTGACGATCTCGCCGCGCTTGTTGATCAGGAAGGTGGTCGGCGTGAGCTGCACCTTGCCGAAGCTGCGGGCGATCTCGCCGGTGCTGTCCATCGCGACGCCGAAGGGCAGGTTGCGCGTCTCGGCGTAATTGGCGACGTAGGCCGGCGGGTCGTAGCTCATGGCCACGGCCAGCGTGTCGAAACCCTTGTCCTTGTACTTCTGGTGCGTCGCGACGACCTGCGGCATTTCCTTGACGCAGGTTGTGCAGGAGGTCGCCCAGAAATTGACCAGCATCACCTTGCCGGGCCACGCCTGCGCGGAGGCGTGCTTCGAGCCGTCGAGCAGCACGTAGTTCACCTGCGGGGCAGGTTCGGGCTTCAAGCCCTCATAGGCGAGGCCGGCGCCGACACCGACGGCGGCAACCAGCAGCAGGAGTCCGGACCAGCGAGGCAGCTTCATGGTGCGCGAGTGTATGCGCGAGGGTGTCGGCCCGCCACTTTGGAGGGGCTTAAGCCGGGTGCCCGCCCAAGGCGGCGGCGAGGGGCGGCTCCGGGTCGGCTTGCCTGGGCGTCAGAGCGCCTTGGACAACTCGAACAGCAGCACCGACGGCAGCGCGTCCTGCAGGTTCTGGCGCGAGATCCGCGCCATGTGGTCCGCCGTGGCCGTGGACAGCTGCGTCTGCTGATCGCCGTCCAGCACTTCGATGAAGCTGAAGCTGGGCACCTCGCCGGTGATGTCGGCGCGCAGGCGGTCGAAGTCGGCGTCACGCATCGACTGCTCGAAAGCGATGCCGTGTGGCAGCCCCTCCTCGCAGAACTGCAGCGCCTCGTCCATCGAGCCGACGGCGTCGATGATCAACCCCATGTGGCGCACGGCGTTCTGGATCTCCTGACGCACCTCGCGGCGCGGCGAGACGATCAACAGATGGCAGCCCGCCAGCGGCTTGGAGTTGTGCGACGGCGTGGGATCGTCGAGCTCGGGCCGTTCCGGCCGAGCCGGCGGCGCCAGTTCGTGCGGCGCGGCGGGCTCGTCGACGGCGACATGCGGAAACTCCAGCGTCAGCATCGTGATGCCGGCTTCATCGTCGCGCAGCGGCAGCGCGCCGAGCGTCAGCGCGGTCTGCTCGATCAGGCGCCAGTGCAGCGAGTTCAGCGACTCCGGCGGCGCGTTGATCACCGCCGACGGGGCACTGCCCAGGTCCAGCGAGCGGTGGGCGAAGCGACACATCAGCCGCGCCTTGGCCGGCCACGGCGTCACGTCCAGCCGCATCTCCAGCGAGGAATGCGTGTTGGCGAGCGCCCAGTCCATCACCGCGTTCAGCAGCGAGAACAGCAGCGACGCGTCGGTGACCACCTCGATCGGCTGCAGCAGCTGCCGGATCTGGATGCCGCGGGCCTGCGTCTCGCGGCTGCGCTGCGTCAGCACGCCGCGCAGCACCTGCGTCAGCGGCACGCGCTCGCGGGACAGCCTCAACCGTCCCGATGCCAGCCGCGCCAGCTGCTGACTCACCATGCCCGCCTCGCGTGCCTGCGCCACCGAGTCGCGCAGCGCCCGCAAGCCCTGGCGATCGATCTGGCCCGTGCTGATCAGCGTGTGGATCCGCTCCAGCGCCGCGCTCAACGGGCCGGCGATCTCGGCGCCGAGCTGCTGGACGATGTCGCCCCATTGCGAATCGCTCGGGGGCTGCGCCATGTCATTGGCAGCCAACGGCGCGGCAATGGAGGGGGGCGGGCGGGACATGCTCTCTCGTTCTTGTGAGCCTCCGGCGGCATGCCGGGGCAGGGAGGCGCCATGGTTCCGCGCGGTCCCGGGGGAGGCCATCCCGTGACTCGGGGGCAATCGCCCCCCTGGGTGGATGGCGTGAAATGGCTCACGATTGCTCGAGTGGCGGGGGCGGATGGCGGACGTTCCTGGACTGCTTGCGCCGAGCGTTGGCCGCCAGGTCATGAGGCCCCCGCGGCAAGCGCGGGAACCTCACGACCTGCCGTCCCCAACCACTGCCGTCCTTCGACGGTTTTGCTACCGAGGACGCCGTCAGGGCTCCTGGGCCTGGCGGTCGGCGAGCATCAGAAGCCGCTCGGTGAGTTCCTTTGGAGCGGAAACCATGACCTGATGACCGGTGGGGATCTCGAAGAGTTCCCAGCCGGGCTGGTTGCGGGCGCGCTCGCGCGCGGCGGCGATGGTGAGGAGGGCCGGACGGTTGCAGTCGATGAAGGTGCGTGGGCGCTTCAGCCACGCCGCCTGGTCGAAGTCCAGCGGGCTGTCGTAGACGCCGCCCGGCTGCGGGCGCTGGCAGCGCATCATCCAGTCGAAGTCGTCCGGCTTCAGGCCCATGCCGTTGGGCTCGGTCACCGGCAGGTGGCCGAACTTCGAGATCAACTCGCGACGCTGGATCTGGGTTTCCGGCGTGTGGCGGCTGGACCAGGACTCGCCCGGTTCCGGCACCACGGCGTCCAGGTAGACCAGCCGCGCGATGCGGTCCGGCATCTGATCGGCGACGCCGGTGATCACCATGCCGCTGTAGCTGTGGCCGACGAGCAGGACATCGGCCAGTTCCTCGCACTCAATGACCGCCTTCACATCGTCGATGTGCGTCTGCAGGCGGATGTCCGCGTGCGGCTGATGGGCCCGTTCGCCGACGCCGCTCAACGTCACCGGGAACACCTGATGCCCGGCCGCACGCAACGGTCCGAGCACCCGCTTCCATGCCCAGGCGCCCAGCCAGGCACCGTGCACCAGCACGATGTTCACGCCCTGGCCGGGAGATTCCTCATTCCGGACCTGCGCCGGATCCTTGCTGCTCATGCGATGACCCCTTCCTCGCGCCATGCGGCGATCGCGTCGGGGCCGTGTCCGAGTTCGGCGAGGACCTCGTCGGTGTGCTGCCCCATCAACGGCGGGGGCAATCGGTAGGCCACGGGTGTCTCCGACAGCTTCATCGGACTGGCGACCACCCGCAGCGCATCGCTCTGCGGATGCGCCATCGACACCACCATGCCCCGGTGCTGGACCTGCGGGTCGTCGAAGACTTCAGCCAGGTCGTTGATCGCGCCGCCCGGGACCTTGGCCGCTTCCATCGCATCGAGCCAATGCTGCCGAGGTCTTTCGGCGACGCGGGCGGCCAGCAGCGGGACCAGGTCGTCCCGATGCCGGACCCGCTGCGAGTTGGTCGCGTAGCGCGGATCACGGGGGAGGTCAGGCAGGCCGAGGAGTTCGCAGAACTTGACGAACTGACCGTCGTTGCCCACCGCGACGATCAGGTGCCCATCGCTGGCCTGGAAGACCTGGTACGGCACGATGTTCTGGTGGGCGTTGCCCATGCGGCGCGGCGCCTTGCCGGTCGTCAGGTAGTTGGCGCCGAGGTTGGCCAGCATCGCGACCTGCGTGTCCAGCAGCGCCATGTCGACGACCTGACCCTGGCCTGTCGCGTCCCGGTGGCGGAGCGCGGCGAGGATCGCGACCGTCGCATACATGCCGGTGAAGAGATCGGCCACCGCCACGCCGACCTTCTGCGGCCCGCCGCCGGGCAGCGCGTCGGCCTCGCCGGTGACGCTCATCAGTCCGCCCAGGCCCTGGACCGCGTAGTCATAGCCGGCGCGATCACGGTATGGCCCGGTCTGGCCGAAGCCGGTCACCGAGCAGAACACGAGGCGCGGATTGATCTCGAGCAGCGCCGCGGCGTCGAGCCCGTAGCGGGTCAAGTCGCCGACCTTGTAGTTCTCGACCAGAACGTCGGCCCGCCGCGCCAGCTCCCGGATCAAGTCCTGACCCCGTGGGCTGGCGATGTCGATCGCGACCGAGCGCTTGTTGCGGTTCGCGCCGAGGTAGTAGGCCGCCTCGGCGGTGTCCTGCCCGTCCCGGTCCTTCAGATAGGGAGGCCCCCATCCGCGGGTGTCATCTCCCCCTGGGTGGCCGCCCTTTGGCGGGCGCTCGACCTTGATCACGTCCGCGCCGAGATCGGCCAGCGTCTGCGTGCACCAGGGGCCGGCCAGCACGCGGGAGAGATCCAGCACGCGCACGCCCGTCAGGGCCATGGCGGAGGGCGTGGGGGAGTTCGCTTCGCTCATCGGGGCATTGTGGGGGATGCGGCGGCGGGCCGCGCCGGGGCGCGCGCGGCGTCGTCACGGCCTCGATAATCGTCCGATGCGTTCGTCTTCCCTGCTTGTTTCGATCATCCCGCTGGTGCTGGCCGCCGGGTGCAGTCCGGCGTTGAACTGGCGCAAGGTGAGTCCGGAAGGCGCGCAGGTGCAACTGATGTTTCCTTGCAAGCCAGACCGCGAGGAGCGTACGCAGCCCGGCCCGGCGGGCCAGGCGGTCGCCGTGCGGTCACTGAGCTGCAAGGCGCGGGGGGCCCAGTTCTCGTTGACCTGGACGGATCTCCGGGATGCCGGGGCGACGTCCGCGGCGATGCGTCGCATGCATGAGGGCATCGCCCGGCAGATGGCCCCGCAGGCGTCCGCGCCCTTGGGCGTGCGCGGTATCGCGGCCGATCCGGAAGCGTTCCAGCAATCGTTCGAGGCCCGCGCCGGCCAGCCCCGCCAGCAGGTGCGGCAGGCGGTGTTCTCCCGCGGGGGACGGCTGTATCAGTTGCTGATGCAAGGCGAACGCCTCGACCCGGAAGCCTGGGACGTATTCCTCGGGTCGGTGGAACTGCCGCCTTGAGGGTGGGGGGCTGCATCCTCCCCACGATTGAGGGTTTGTGCGAGCCACGCCCGCACCATGCTGCGCCGCACGATAATGATCGCCATGTCCGGCCTGCTGTTGATCGCTCACGCCCCGCTGGCCACCGCGCTGAAGCAGGTGGCCGAGCACACGTTCCCGCATTGCTCGCTGCAGCTGAGGGTGCTGGACGTGACGCCTGAGATGAGCGCCGACGACGTCGAGTCGCAGGCGCGCGCGCTGATCATCGCTTCCGGACACCAGCAGACCCTCGTGCTGACCGACGTCTACGGCGCGACACCGACGAATGCGGCGCTGCGCCTGCAGGGCGAGCAGGTGAAGGTGTTGACCGGCGTCAACGTGCCGATGCTGTGGCGCTCGTTGTGCTACGCCGGCGAAGGCCTGGAGGCGCTGGTCCAGCGCGCCAGCCAGGGCGGCACCCAGGGCATCCTGTGCGACGCGACGGCGCCCTGCGCCTCCAACAATTCCTCGTCCCATCCTTCCTGCACATGATCAAGTCGACCCTCACCATCAGCAACAAGCTGGGCCTGCATGCCCGGGCCTCGGCGAAGTTGACGAAGTTGGCGGGAGGATTCAAGGCGGAGGTCTTCATGACCCGCAACGGCCGTCGCGTGAATGCCAAGAGCATCATGGGCGTCATGATGCTGGCGGCGGGCATCGGCGCGGAAGTCGAACTCGAGACCTCCGGCGAGGACGAACAGTCCGCGCACGATGCGATCACGGCGCTGGTCAACGACAAGTTCGGCGAAGGCCAGTAAGGCGAACGCCAGCCCCTCCAATTGCCCCGACGAACCACGCGGTCCGAAGAAGCCGGAGCGCCGGTACCCTGCGGAGCGAATGCCGAGCGTGAGGAGGCGATTGAGCGGAGCGGGGTACCGGCGCTCCGGCTTCGCAGCGCTGTGCTCAACGCCCCAGGAAGTGCTTCCGGTACCGCGCCGGCAGATCCGCGATGCGCATGATCATCGGCAGGTCTGCGGTATTGAAGTCCGGATCCCAGGCCGGCCGGCCGAGGATGCGCGCGCCGACCCGCAGGTAGCCCTTGATCAGGGGCGGTGGCTCGACCACCAGGTCCTGACGCAGTTCGTCGACCGGCAGCGGCAGGCGCGGGCGCACTTGCCAGGCGATGTCCGCCATGTGACTGGCGTCCAGCTGGCGCCACAGGCTGGCGGCGTAGTGACCGCCGTCGCGCATGCTGATGCTGGCGCAGCCGATCATCGTGTCCAGGTCGTTGCGCACCATGAATTCGGTGAGGGCGCCCCACAGCGCCATGATGGCGCCGCCGTTGCGATGGTCCGGGTGGACGCAGGAGCGGCCCAGTTCAACCATGCGCGGACGCAGCGAGCGCAGGCGGGTCAGGTCGAACTCGGTTTCGCTGTACAGCCCGCCGGCGCGGCGGGCCGCCTCCGGCGTCAGCACCCGGTAGGTGCCGATCACCTCGCCGGGCTGCCCGTGCTTGTCGAGCGTGCGCACCAGCAGGTGCTCGCAGAAGGGGTCGAAGAGGTCGATGTCATGCCCGGTGGGCGCGCCGACCGGCACGCTCAGGCGCGCGCCCATCTCATCGACGAAGACCTGGTACCTCAGGCGCTGGGCCTGGCGGACTTCGTCCTCCGTGCGCGCCCAACCCACGTGGAAGCGAGTGCGCGCAGCATCGACAGCGACGTCTTGCGAACTGGCTGGAAGTGACCTCCGAGGCGCTTCGACAGGGCGCAGATCGGAGAAGGGCAGGGTAGGCAGCGGCAGATCCCTCATGGCAAAGCCTCGCTGAAGTGATGGCCGCGATGCTGAGCGGGCGGGGTGACGCGTCGGTGACCCTCAAGTGAACGAACCGTGACAGTCGCGGCCTCGTCACGTTCATGCATCGGGGTGATTGACGCCGGCTCCACAGAGGTTTTCGCGGAGTTCACCTTCGTCCACCGGGGGATTCGGAACCCGCTGCTAAAGTCGGCGCATGAGTTTCCAGGTCTTCGGCATTCCCGTTTCTCGCGGCGTGGCGATCGGCCGCGCGGTGCTGGTCGCTTCCAGCCGCGTCGACGTCGCGCATTACTTCATCGCCGCCGCCGATGCGGAGCAGGAGTACGCCCGCCTGGTGCGGGGCCGCGATGTGGTCACCCGTGAATTGCAGGGGCTGAAGGCCGAACTGCCGGAGGACGCGCCGCACGAACTCGACGCGCTGCTGGATGTCCACCTGCTGCTGCTGAACGACGAGGCCCTCGTCGACACGGCGCGCGACTGGATCGTCGATCGTCACTACAACGCCGAATGGGCGCTGTCGGCTCAGCTGGAAGTCCTGGCGCGTCAGTTCGACGAAATGGAAGACGACTACCTGCGCGAGCGCAAGGCGGATCTGGAACAGGTCGTCGAGCGCATCCTGGCCGCCCTCGCCGCGGAACTGGACGATGCGCCCGCCGGCGGACCGGCCGCGGTGGTGGCCCGGGACTTCGCCGGAGAGGATCCGCTGCTGCTGGTGGCCGCCGACATCGCGCCCGCCGACATGATCCAGTTCAAGCGCAGCGTCTTTCAGGGCTTCATCACCGACATCGGGGGGAAGACCTCGCATACCGCGATCGTGGCGCGCAGCATGGCCATCCCCGCCGTGGTGGGGACGCGAGAGGCCTCGCGGCTGATCCGCCAGGACGATTGGGTCATCATCGATGGCGACGCGGGGACGGTGATCGTCAACCCGTCCCCCATCGTGCTGGAGGAATACCGCTTCCGGCAGCGGCAGTCGGAACTGGAGAACGCACGTCTCGCGCGTCTGCGGCACACGCCGGCGATCACGATGGATGGGCAGCGCATCGAACTCCACGCCAATATCGAGCTGCCGGGCGATACGGTGGCGGCGCTGGCTTCCGGCGCAACCGGCGTGGGCCTGTTTCGCAGTGAGTTCCTGTTCATGAATCGCGACGGCGACCTGCCCAGCGAGGAAGAGCAATTCGCCGCCTACAAGAGTGCGGTCGAAGCGATGGCCGGTCTGCCGGTGACGATCCGCACGGTTGATATCGGCGCCGACAAGCCGCTGGACCGGATGTCGGTCAACGAGCTGCGACACGAACATGTGCTCAACCCGGCCATGGGCCTCCGGGCGATCCGGTGGAGTCTCGCGGAGCCGAGCATGTTCCGCCAGCAACTGCGCGCGATCTATCGGGCGAGCGCGTTCGGCAAGGTGAAGCTGCTGATCCCGATGGTCGCCCATCTCGGGGAGATCCGTCAGGTCCAGGAGGCCGCCAAACGTGTGAAGGTTCAGCTTGACGATGCGGGTCAGCCTTATGGCGAAGTCGAACTCGGTGTGATGGTGGAGGTGCCCGCGGCGGCGATCATGCTGCCGCAACTGCTCAGGCATGTGGACTTCGTGTCGATCGGGACCAACGACCTCATCCAGTACACGTTGGCCATCGACCGCGCCGATGAGGCGGTCGCCCATCTCTATGACCCGTGGCATCCCGCAGTCCTCCATCTGCTGGCGCATTCGATCGCGCAGGCACGAGCGGCCGGGAAGGAAGTCAGCGTCTGCGGCGAAATGGCGGGCGACGCCGCCTTCACCGATCTGCTCCTGAGCATGGGGCTGACCAGTTTCTCGATGCACCCGTCGCAGATCCCTTCGGTCAAGCAACGGATCCTGCGGGCGGACGTGCCGCGGCTGGCTGCTGCGCTGCCTCGCATCCTGGAGAGCGATGAGCCGGCGAAAGTCGCTCTGGAAGTACTCGCGCCGCAATCCCGCCTGCATTGAGCCGCGCGCCCTCGGGCGGCTGCGGTCGAACATCGCACCTCCCAAGCAAGTCGTATTGGGGGAGTTGCACGGGTGAAAAAACTCGTGCTAGACTAGCGGTCTTCGCTGTTCACGACAACGTTCTGAACGGCGGCCTCGGAGGGTATGCCGAGGTAGTCAAGTGAATAACTAGCAAAAGCCAGTTTTCATTTGGCGGCGAGATTCTCGCAGTCGCTGATGAAAATAATTTCTCTGACTGCTTGACGGGTTCGAAAGAAATCGTTCATAATCTCGCTTCTGCGCTGCTGACGACAAATCAGCGGTGCGACGAGGCAAGGCGAAAAGCCTGAAGCGAAAGCTGCTTCGATGTTCTTTAAGAATTTACAGCCGATAAGCGTGGGCGTCTGGACGAGCGACCTGAGAAGGTTAAATCGCTAGATGCTCACGGAAGATATGAATGAAGCTATGAAAGTAGTCTTTGTTCGATTCCGTTGAGTTTATTCAAGATCGAACTGTAGAGTTTGATCCTGGCTCAGATTGAACGCTGGCGGCATGCCTTACACATGCAAGTCGAACGGTAACGCGGGGCAACCTGGCGACGAGTGGCGAACGGGTGAGTAATATATCGGAACGTGCCCAGTTGTGGGGGATAACTGCTCGAAAGAGCAGCTAATACCGCATACGACCTGAGGGTGAAAGCGGGGGATCGCAAGACCTCGCGCAATTGGAGCGGCCGATATCAGATTAGGTAGTTGGTGGGGTAAAGGCCTACCAAGCCGACGATCTGTAGCTGGTCTGAGAGGACGACCAGCCACACTGGGACTGAGACACGGCCCAGACTCCTACGGGAGGCAGCAGTGGGGAATTTTGGACAATGGGGGCAACCCTGATCCAGCCATGCCGCGTGCGGGAAGAAGGCCTTCGGGTTGTAAACCGCTTTTGTCAGGGAAGAAAAGACTCCTACTAATACTGGGGGTTCATGACGGTACCTGAAGAATAAGCACCGGCTAACTACGTGCCAGCAGCCGCGGTAATACGTAGGGTGCAAGCGTTAATCGGAATTACTGGGCGTAAAGCGTGCGCAGGCGGTTATGCAAGACAGATGTGAAATCCCCGGGCTCAACCTGGGAACTGCATTTGTGACTGCATGGCTAGAGTACGGTAGAGGGGGATGGAATTCCGCGTGTAGCAGTGAAATGCGTAGATATGCGGAGGAACACCGATGGCGAAGGCAATCCCCTGGACCTGTACTGACGCTCATGCACGAAAGCGTGGGGAGCAAACAGGATTAGATACCCTGGTAGTCCACGCCCTAAACGATGTCAACTGGTTGTTGGGAGGGTTTCTTCTCAGTAACGTAGCTAACGCGTGAAGTTGACCGCCTGGGGAGTACGGCCGCAAGGTTGAAACTCAAAGGAATTGACGGGGACCCGCACAAGCGGTGGATGATGTGGTTTAATTCGATGCAACGCGAAAAACCTTACCTACCCTTGACATGCCAGGAATCCTGCAGAGATGTGGGAGTGCTCGAAAGAGAACCTGGACACAGGTGCTGCATGGCCGTCGTCAGCTCGTGTCGTGAGATGTTGGGTTAAGTCCCGCAACGAGCGCAACCCTTGTCATTAGTTGCTACGAAAGGGCACTCTAATGAGACTGCCGGTGACAAACCGGAGGAAGGTGGGGATGACGTCAGGTCATCATGGCCCTTATGGGTAGGGCTACACACGTCATACAATGGCCGGGACAGAGGGCTGCCAACCCGCGAGGGGGAGCTAATCCCAGAAACCCGGTCGTAGTCCGGATCGCAGTCTGCAACTCGACTGCGTGAAGTCGGAATCGCTAGTAATCGCGGATCAGCTTGCCGCGGTGAATACGTTCCCGGGTCTTGTACACACCGCCCGTCACACCATGGGAGCGGGTTCTGCCAGAAGTAGTTAGCCTAACCGCAAGGGGGGCGATTACCACGGCAGGGTTCGTGACTGGGGTGAAGTCGTAACAAGGTAGCCGTATCGGAAGGTGCGGCTGGATCACCTCCTTTCTAGAGAATGACGAGACCGTCGGGTTGCTTAGGCAGCTCGGGAGAGTCGAGTTGAAAAATGCGAGTTCAGCGCGCCCACACTTATCGGCTGTAGACACACAACAGTGAGTGAGAAAACGCGTGAGCCTGGCGAGCTGGCCTTGCCGGTTGGCGCGATACAGGAGCACGCATGAAACGCGTGGGTCTGTAGCTCAGTCGGTTAGAGCACCGTCTTGATAAGGCGGGGGTCGCTGGTTCGAATCCAGCCAGACCCACCACGAGGGTCGTCAAGATCTTGGGGGATTAGCTCAGCTGGGAGAGCACCTGCTTTGCAAGCAGGGGGTCGTCGGTTCGATCCCGTCATCCTCCACCAATCACTTCACATGGGTGGCAAACCACAGCGTCAAGAATGGCGTTGTGGTTTGCCAGTCTCGACATTCATGTCGGCTGTTGTTCTTTAACAATTCGTAGAGTCGAATCAGCGTTGCTGGCGGAAAGCCGGCGCTCGTAAAGGGGCGTCCGGCACCGTGCCGCCAGCGACATTTGATTGCGTCAACAAACTTCAACTCTGAAAAGAGTAGAAATTGAAGAACGGCGAACGCGTGATACTCAAATAAATGCTCAAGTTGTTGAGCATCTGTCCTTGACGACATCTGCGGATGTCAAAGTTATAGGGTCAAGTGACTAAGTGCATGTGGTGGATGCCTTGGCGATTACAGGCGACGAAGGACGTGATAGCCTGCGATAAGCTTCGGGGAGCTGGCAAATAAGCTTTGATCCGGAGATTTCCGAATGGGGAAACCCACCTCGTTTAGAGGTATCGCACACTGAATACATAGGTGTGCGAGGCGAACCGGGTGAACTGAAACATCTCAGTAGCTCGAGGAAAAGACATCAACCGAGATTCCGAAAGTAGTGGCGAGCGAAATCGGAGTAGCCCTCGTGTTTTAGCAGTTGGCATATCAGAACGGAATGGAAAGTCCGGCCATAGCGGGTGATAGCCCCGTATGAGAAATGTCGATTGTGGAACTAGGCACGAATAGAGTAGGGCGGGACACGTGAAATCCTGTCTGAATATGGGGGGACCATCCTCCAAGGCTAAATACTCGTAATCGACCGATAGTGAACAAGTACCGTGAGGGAAAGGCGAAAAGAACCCCGGGAGGGGAGTGAAATAGATCCTGAAACCGCATGCATACAAAAAGTAGGAGCCCGCAAGGGTGACTGCGTACCTTTTGTATAATGGGTCAGCGACTTACATTCAGTGGCGAGGTTAACCGAATAGGGTAGCCGTAGAGAAATCGAGTCCGAATAGGGCGATTTAGTCGCTGGGTGTAGACCCGAAACCAGGTGATCTATCCATGGCCAGGATGAAGGTACCGTAACAGGTGCTGGAGGTCCGAACCGACTAGTGTTGCAAAACTAGCGGATGAGCTGTGGATAGGGGTGAAAGGCTAAACAAACCTGGAGATAGCTGGTTCTCTCCGAAAACTATTTAGGTAGTGCCTCAAGTATTACCTTCGGGGGTAGAGCACTGTTTAGGCTAGGGGGTCATGGCGACTTACCAAACCTATGCAAACTCCGAATACCGAAGAGTACAGCTTGGGAGACAGAGCACCGGGTGCTAACGTCCGGACTCAAGAGGGAAACAACCCAGACCGCCAGCTAAGGTCCCTAAAATTGGCTAAGTGGGAAACGAAGTGGGAAGGCTAAAACAGTCAGGATGTTGGCTTAGAAGCAGCCATCATTTAAAGAAAGCGTAATAGCTCACTGATCGAGTCGTCCTGCGCGGAAGATGTAACGGGGCTAAGCCAGTTACCGAAGCTGCGGATGCACAGTTTACTGTGCGTGGTAGGAGAGCGTTCTGTACGCCTGTGAAGGTGGGTCGTGAGGCCTGCTGGAGGTATCAGAAGTGCGAATGCTGACATGAGTAGCGTTAAAGGGGGTGAAAAGCCCCCTCGCCGAAAGCGCAAGGTTTCCTACGCAACGTTCATCGGCGTAGGGTGAGTCGGCCCCTAAGGCGAGGCAGAGATGCGTAGCTGATGGGAAACAGGTCAATATTCCTGTACCGATCAATAGTGCGATGTGGGGACGGAGAAGGTTAGCTCAGCCGGGTGTTGGATGTCCCGGTTCAAGCCTGTAGTCGTGCCTGGTAGGCAAATCCGCCGGGCTTAGATGAGGGGTGATAACGAGTCTGCTTGCAGACGAAGTGAGTGATACCCTGCTTCCAGGAAAAGCCACTAAGCTTCAGCTATTGACGACCGTACCGCAAACCGACACTGGTGCGCGAGATGAGTATTCTAAGGCGCTTGAGAGAACTCTGGAGAAGGAACTCGGCAAATTGACACCGTAACTTCGGAAGAAGGTGTGCCTTTAGTAGGTGATCCATTTACTTGGTGAGCCCAATGAGGCCGCAGAGAATCGGTGGCTGCAACTGTTTATTAAAAACACAGCACTCTGCAAAGACGAAAGTCGACGTATAGGGTGTGACTCCTGCCCGGTGCTGGAAGATTAAATGATGGGGTGCAAGCTCTTGACTGAAGTCCCAGTAAACGGCGGCCGTAACTATAACGGTCCTAAGGTAGCGAAATTCCTTGTCGGGTAAGTTCCGACCTGCACGAATGGAGTAATGATGGCCACACTGTCTCCTCCAGAGACTCAGCGAAGTTGAAATGTTTGTGATGATGCAATCTCCCCGCGGAAAGACGGAAAGACCCCATGAACCTTTACTGTAGCTTTACATTGGACTTTGAACAGATCTGTGTAGGATAGGTGGGAGGCTTTGAAACCTGGTCGCTAGATCAGGTGGAGCCAACGTTGAAATACCACCCTGGTGTGTTTGAGGTTCTAACCTTGGCCCGTTATCCGGGTTGGGGACAGTGTATGGTGGGCAGTTTGACTGGGGCGGTCTCCTCCCAAAGTGTAACGGAGGAGTTCGAAGGTACGCTAAATACGGTCGGAAATCGTGTTGATAGTGCATTGGCATAAGCGTGCTTGACTGCGAGACTGACAAGTCGAGCAGGTACGAAAGTAGGACAAAGTGATCCGGTGGTTCTGTATGGAAGGGCCATCGCTCAACGGATAAAAGGTACTCTGGGGATAACAGGCTGATACCGCCCAAGAGTTCATATCGACGGCGGTGTTTGGCACCTCGATGTCGGCTCATCTCATCCTGGGGCTGTAGCCGGTCCCAAGGGTATGGCTGTTCGCCATTTAAAGAGGTACGTGAGCTGGGTTTAAAACGTCGTGAGACAGTTTGGTCCCTATCTTCCGTGGGCGCTGCAAGATTGAGAGAGCCTGCTCCTAGTACGAGAGGACCGGAGTGGACGCACCTCTGGTGTATCGGTTGTCACGCCAGTGGCATCGCCGAGTAGCTAAGTGCGGAAGAGATAACCGCTGAAAGCATCTAAGCGGGAAACTCGTCTCAAGATGAGTCTTGCCGGGGCCTAGAGCCCCCTGAAGGGTCGTTCAAGACCAGGACGTTGATAGGCTGGGTGTGGAAGCGCAGTAATGCGTTAAGCTAACCAGTACTAATTGCCCGTGAGGCTTGACCCTATAACTTTGACACTCAAAACGTCAGGGTGAGTGGTCACGCAGATCGACGCGCATCCCGCTCATGCTGGGAATGCCCGATCAAAACCGTTCTTCAAACCTGAAGACGCAATCAAACCAAGCTGATTTGACTCTACCGAATTGGGCCTGCTGAGCCCCTCAGCAAGCCAACCAGTCAAGCCTGATGACCATAGCGAGTCGGTCCCACCCCTTCCCATCCCGAACAGGACCGTGAAACGACTCAGCGCCGATGATAGTGCGGATTCCCGTGTGAAAGTAGGTCATCGTCAGGCTAATATCCGGAAGCGCCCGGTCTGAGGACCGGGCGTTCCTTTCTCTGCTTGCAGAGATCAGCGCTTCGCGGAGCGTTGATCTCTGGAGCTGAGGCGGTGTCGATCGGATCATGAGAATGATCGTGAAAGACGCTTGACAAGTTCAAACGAACTCGTTTATAGTCTCATCTCTGCGCTGCTGACGACAAATCAGCGGTGCGACGAAGCAAGGCGAAAAGCCTGAAGCGAAAGCTGCTTCGATGTTCTTTAAGAATTTACAGCCGATAAGCGTGGGCGTCTGGACGAGCGACCTGAGAAGGTTAAATCGCTAGATGCTCACGGAAGATATGAATGAAGCTATGAAAGTAGTCTTTGTTCGATTCCGTTGAGTTTATTCAAGATCGAACTGTAGAGTTTGATCCTGGCTCAGATTGAACGCTGGCGGCATGCCTTACACATGCAAGTCGAACGGTAACGCGGGGCAACCTGGCGACGAGTGGCGAACGGGTGAGTAATATATCGGAACGTGCCCAGTTGTGGGGGATAACTGCTCGAAAGAGCAGCTAATACCGCATACGACCTGAGGGTGAAAGCGGGGGATCGCAAGACCTCGCGCAATTGGAGCGGCCGATATCAGATTAGGTAGTTGGTGGGGTAAAGGCCTACCAAGCCGACGATCTGTAGCTGGTCTGAGAGGACGACCAGCCACACTGGGACTGAGACACGGCCCAGACTCCTACGGGAGGCAGCAGTGGGGAATTTTGGACAATGGGGGCAACCCTGATCCAGCCATGCCGCGTGCGGGAAGAAGGCCTTCGGGTTGTAAACCGCTTTTGTCAGGGAAGAAAAGACTCCTACTAATACTGGGGGTTCATGACGGTACCTGAAGAATAAGCACCGGCTAACTACGTGCCAGCAGCCGCGGTAATACGTAGGGTGCAAGCGTTAATCGGAATTACTGGGCGTAAAGCGTGCGCAGGCGGTTATGCAAGACAGATGTGAAATCCCCGGGCTCAACCTGGGAACTGCATTTGTGACTGCATGGCTAGAGTACGGTAGAGGGGGATGGAATTCCGCGTGTAGCAGTGAAATGCGTAGATATGCGGAGGAACACCGATGGCGAAGGCAATCCCCTGGACCTGTACTGACGCTCATGCACGAAAGCGTGGGGAGCAAACAGGATTAGATACCCTGGTAGTCCACGCCCTAAACGATGTCAACTGGTTGTTGGGAGGGTTTCTTCTCAGTAACGTAGCTAACGCGTGAAGTTGACCGCCTGGGGAGTACGGCCGCAAGGTTGAAACTCAAAGGAATTGACGGGGACCCGCACAAGCGGTGGATGATGTGGTTTAATTCGATGCAACGCGAAAAACCTTACCTACCCTTGACATGCCAGGAATCCTGCAGAGATGTGGGAGTGCTCGAAAGAGAACCTGGACACAGGTGCTGCATGGCCGTCGTCAGCTCGTGTCGTGAGATGTTGGGTTAAGTCCCGCAACGAGCGCAACCCTTGTCATTAGTTGCTACGAAAGGGCACTCTAATGAGACTGCCGGTGACAAACCGGAGGAAGGTGGGGATGACGTCAGGTCATCATGGCCCTTATGGGTAGGGCTACACACGTCATACAATGGCCGGGACAGAGGGCTGCCAACCCGCGAGGGGGAGCTAATCCCAGAAACCCGGTCGTAGTCCGGATCGCAGTCTGCAACTCGACTGCGTGAAGTCGGAATCGCTAGTAATCGCGGATCAGCTTGCCGCGGTGAATACGTTCCCGGGTCTTGTACACACCGCCCGTCACACCATGGGAGCGGGTTCTGCCAGAAGTAGTTAGCCTAACCGCAAGGGGGGCGATTACCACGGCAGGGTTCGTGACTGGGGTGAAGTCGTAACAAGGTAGCCGTATCGGAAGGTGCGGCTGGATCACCTCCTTTCTAGAGAATGACGAGACCGTCGGGTTGCTTAGGCAGCTCGGGAGAGTCGAGTTGAAAAATGCGAGTTCAGCGCGCCCACACTTATCGGCTGTAGACACACAACAGTGAGTGAGAAAACGCGTGAGCCTGGCGAGCTGGCCTTGCCGGTTGGCGCGATACAGGAGCACGCATGAAACGCGTGGGTCTGTAGCTCAGTCGGTTAGAGCACCGTCTTGATAAGGCGGGGGTCGCTGGTTCGAATCCAGCCAGACCCACCACGAGGGTCGTCAAGATCTTGGGGGATTAGCTCAGCTGGGAGAGCACCTGCTTTGCAAGCAGGGGGTCGTCGGTTCGATCCCGTCATCCTCCACCAATCACTTCACATGGGTGGCAAACCACAGCGTCAAGAATGGCGTTGTGGTTTGCCAGTCTCGACATTCATGTCGGCTGTTGTTCTTTAACAATTCGTAGAGTCGAATCAGCGTTGCTGGCGGAAAGCCGGCGCTCGTAAAGGGGCGTCCGGCACCGTGCCGCCAGCGACATTTGATTGCGTCAACAAACTTCAACTCTGAAAAGAGTAGAAATTGAAGAACGGCGAACGCGTGATACTCAAATAAATGCTCAAGTTGTTGAGCATCTGTCCTTGACGACATCTGCGGATGTCAAAGTTATAGGGTCAAGTGACTAAGTGCATGTGGTGGATGCCTTGGCGATTACAGGCGACGAAGGACGTGATAGCCTGCGATAAGCTTCGGGGAGCTGGCAAATAAGCTTTGATCCGGAGATTTCCGAATGGGGAAACCCACCTCGTTTAGAGGTATCGCACACTGAATACATAGGTGTGCGAGGCGAACCGGGTGAACTGAAACATCTCAGTAGCTCGAGGAAAAGACATCAACCGAGATTCCGAAAGTAGTGGCGAGCGAAATCGGAGTAGCCCTCGTGTTTTAGCAGTTGGCATATCAGAACGGAATGGAAAGTCCGGCCATAGCGGGTGATAGCCCCGTATGAGAAATGTCGATTGTGGAACTAGGCACGAATAGAGTAGGGCGGGACACGTGAAATCCTGTCTGAATATGGGGGGACCATCCTCCAAGGCTAAATACTCGTAATCGACCGATAGTGAACAAGTACCGTGAGGGAAAGGCGAAAAGAACCCCGGGAGGGGAGTGAAATAGATCCTGAAACCGCATGCATACAAAAAGTAGGAGCCCGCAAGGGTGACTGCGTACCTTTTGTATAATGGGTCAGCGACTTACATTCAGTGGCGAGGTTAACCGAATAGGGTAGCCGTAGAGAAATCGAGTCCGAATAGGGCGATTTAGTCGCTGGGTGTAGACCCGAAACCAGGTGATCTATCCATGGCCAGGATGAAGGTACCGTAACAGGTGCTGGAGGTCCGAACCGACTAGTGTTGCAAAACTAGCGGATGAGCTGTGGATAGGGGTGAAAGGCTAAACAAACCTGGAGATAGCTGGTTCTCTCCGAAAACTATTTAGGTAGTGCCTCAAGTATTACCTTCGGGGGTAGAGCACTGTTTAGGCTAGGGGGTCATGGCGACTTACCAAACCTATGCAAACTCCGAATACCGAAGAGTACAGCTTGGGAGACAGAGCACCGGGTGCTAACGTCCGGACTCAAGAGGGAAACAACCCAGACCGCCAGCTAAGGTCCCTAAAATTGGCTAAGTGGGAAACGAAGTGGGAAGGCTAAAACAGTCAGGATGTTGGCTTAGAAGCAGCCATCATTTAAAGAAAGCGTAATAGCTCACTGATCGAGTCGTCCTGCGCGGAAGATGTAACGGGGCTAAGCCAGTTACCGAAGCTGCGGATGCACAGTTTACTGTGCGTGGTAGGAGAGCGTTCTGTACGCCTGTGAAGGTGGGTCGTGAGGCCTGCTGGAGGTATCAGAAGTGCGAATGCTGACATGAGTAGCGTTAAAGGGGGTGAAAAGCCCCCTCGCCGAAAGCGCAAGGTTTCCTACGCAACGTTCATCGGCGTAGGGTGAGTCGGCCCCTAAGGCGAGGCAGAGATGCGTAGCTGATGGGAAACAGGTCAATATTCCTGTACCGATCAATAGTGCGATGTGGGGACGGAGAAGGTTAGCTCAGCCGGGTGTTGGATGTCCCGGTTCAAGCCTGTAGTCGTGCCTGGTAGGCAAATCCGCCGGGCTTAGATGAGGGGTGATAACGAGTCTGCTTGCAGACGAAGTGAGTGATACCCTGCTTCCAGGAAAAGCCACTAAGCTTCAGCTATTGACGACCGTACCGCAAACCGACACTGGTGCGCGAGATGAGTATTCTAAGGCGCTTGAGAGAACTCTGGAGAAGGAACTCGGCAAATTGACACCGTAACTTCGGAAGAAGGTGTGCCTTTAGTAGGTGATCCATTTACTTGGTGAGCCCAATGAGGCCGCAGAGAATCGGTGGCTGCAACTGTTTATTAAAAACACAGCACTCTGCAAAGACGAAAGTCGACGTATAGGGTGTGACTCCTGCCCGGTGCTGGAAGATTAAATGATGGGGTGCAAGCTCTTGACTGAAGTCCCAGTAAACGGCGGCCGTAACTATAACGGTCCTAAGGTAGCGAAATTCCTTGTCGGGTAAGTTCCGACCTGCACGAATGGAGTAATGATGGCCACACTGTCTCCTCCAGAGACTCAGCGAAGTTGAAATGTTTGTGATGATGCAATCTCCCCGCGGAAAGACGGAAAGACCCCATGAACCTTTACTGTAGCTTTACATTGGACTTTGAACAGATCTGTGTAGGATAGGTGGGAGGCTTTGAAACCTGGTCGCTAGATCAGGTGGAGCCAACGTTGAAATACCACCCTGGTGTGTTTGAGGTTCTAACCTTGGCCCGTTATCCGGGTTGGGGACAGTGTATGGTGGGCAGTTTGACTGGGGCGGTCTCCTCCCAAAGTGTAACGGAGGAGTTCGAAGGTACGCTAAATACGGTCGGAAATCGTGTTGATAGTGCATTGGCATAAGCGTGCTTGACTGCGAGACTGACAAGTCGAGCAGGTACGAAAGTAGGACAAAGTGATCCGGTGGTTCTGTATGGAAGGGCCATCGCTCAACGGATAAAAGGTACTCTGGGGATAACAGGCTGATACCGCCCAAGAGTTCATATCGACGGCGGTGTTTGGCACCTCGATGTCGGCTCATCTCATCCTGGGGCTGTAGCCGGTCCCAAGGGTATGGCTGTTCGCCATTTAAAGAGGTACGTGAGCTGGGTTTAAAACGTCGTGAGACAGTTTGGTCCCTATCTTCCGTGGGCGCTGCAAGATTGAGAGAGCCTGCTCCTAGTACGAGAGGACCGGAGTGGACGCACCTCTGGTGTATCGGTTGTCACGCCAGTGGCATCGCCGAGTAGCTAAGTGCGGAAGAGATAACCGCTGAAAGCATCTAAGCGGGAAACTCGTCTCAAGATGAGTCTTGCCGGGGCCTAGAGCCCCCTGAAGGGTCGTTCAAGACCAGGACGTTGATAGGCTGGGTGTGGAAGCGCAGTAATGCGTTAAGCTAACCAGTACTAATTGCCCGTGAGGCTTGACCCTATAACTTTGACACTCAAAACGTCAGGGTGAGTGGTCACGCAGATCGACGCGCATCCCGCTCATGCTGGGAATGCCCGATCAAAACCGTTCTTCAAACCTGAAGACGCAATCAAACCAAGCTGATTTGACTCTACCGAATTGGGCCTGCTGAGCCCCTCAGCAAGCCAACCAGTCAAGCCTGATGACCATAGCGAGTCGGTCCCACCCCTTCCCATCCCGAACAGGACCGTGAAACGACTCAGCGCCGATGATAGTGCGGATTCCCGTGTGAAAGTAGGTCATCGTCAGGCTAATACCCCGCCAAACCCCTCGATCAGCCATGGTCGAGGGGTTTTGCCTTTTCCGGAAGCAATCTCCGACTTCAACCGCTCGCAGCAGAGATTGTTCGAATTGGCGTCGAGTCCTGTCGCAATGCGCCGGCAAGTACGAGGTTCTGCACCAACTGCGCTGCCCAACCATGTAGCGGATCCGAGTCAAAGAACCGTCTCCAGGTCTGGACCAGGATAGGTGTGCTCGCCAGCCACTCGACCAAGTCCTCCGTTGGGCAGGCTTGAGCTTCGAGCATGTGGAAGACTGTCAGCGCCTTAGCCGCATGCATGGCGTGTTTTCGAGGCTCGCGCTGGAAATACTCGAGTCTTCCGCGTGCAGAGCTCAGGGCGGCTTGTGCATCTTTAAATGGCGAGCCATGACCCGGGATAACGATTCGAGGGTCGAGCGATTCGATGAGGTCCAGCGTCACGCCCACTTGCGCGAACGCGTGTTCGCCGTCGAGCTCCGGAAAAACAATGCCGAAACCCCGTTCCCATAATGCGTCAGCCGAGATCAGTGTCCGGTTCTCCGGCTCAAAAAGGATCACCGAGTGAGGATCATGGCCTGGTGCCGAATGAATCTGCCATTCGTGCCCACCTTGGTACAAGGCTTCGCCGGGAATCAGCTTGCCCGTGGGGCTGAACTGTTCACAGTATTGGCCAGTGGCGCGAAAACTGAGTGCGGACTCGTCCCAGGCCAAGATTGCCGCGAATTCGCCCGGGGGGATCAAAACTGGGCAACGATACTTCGCCGAGAGGGCCGCGTTTCCACCGCAATGATCCGAGTGCAAGTGACTGTTGGCGATCAGCCGGAGCTTTTCACCCGGCCGGAGTGATTCCGCGATCAGTGCGAGCGTCTGTTCACGATGGGACGAGTACCCGGTATCCACCAGGACCGCACCTTCCTCAGGTGTCACGCCATGAAGCAAAATGTTGTTGGAGGAGAGCCATCCGCGCTCCAGCACGGTCATGCCGGCAGGAAGGTCTGGATGGCTCATCGCTCCGCGTCTCGCCAAGTCCAATCGAACTGCTACTGGCGCAACTCGCGCCTGAGGATCTTGCCGACATTCGTCTTGGGCAACTCATCGCGGAACTCGATGTACTTCGGACGTTTGTAGCCGGTCAGTTGCTTATGACAGTAGGCGGACAGGTCCTCTTCCGCGAGCGCCGAATCCTTCTTGATGACGAAAAGCTTCACCGCCTCACCTGAATGCTGATCGGGAACTCCGATCGCCGCGCATTCCATTACCCCGGGATGCAGATTGACCACCTGTTCAATTTCGGTGGGATATACATTGAATCCGCTGACAAGGATCATGTCTTTCTTGCGATCAACGATGCGCGTGAAGCCTTCGGCATCCATGACGCCGATGTCGCCGGTTTTGAAGAATCCGTCCGGGCCGATCGCCTGAGCGGTGTCTTCCGGCCGATTCCAATAACCGGCCATGACTTGAGGCCCGCGGATGCAGATCTCTCCGCGCTGCCCCAATGGCACGTCATTCCCGTCGTCATCGCGGATGGCAATCTCGGTATTGGGGACAGGCAGCCCGATCGAGCCGTTGAACTGATCGAGGTCGAGGCGGTTCACCGTCGCGACAGGAGACGTCTCTGAGAGTCCATAACCTTCGACCACGGGACAGCCGGTGATGCGAGCCCATTTCTCCGCCGTGGCCTGCTGCACTGCCATGCCGCCGCCGTTCGAGATCACCAATTCGCTGAAGTCCAGCTTGGCGAAGGCGGGGTCGTTCGCCAAGGCGTTGAACAGCGTATTGACCGCGGGGAACATGTTCACGCGGTAGTTGCGAAGCGTGGCGATCAGCCCTGGAATGTCGCGCGGATTGGGAATCAGCAGATTCATGATCCCCATCCGCGCGCCCAGCATGTAGCATGCCGTCAGCGCGAAGATGTGATACAGCGGCAGCGCGCAGACGATGGTCAGCGGTTTGTCGCCCAGCTTGTTGAGCATCGGCGCGAACCACGCCTCGCTCTGCAGGATGTTGGCCACGACATTTCGATGCAGCAGCGTCGCGCCCTTGGACAGGCCGGTCGTGCCGCCGGTGTACTGGAGGAAAGCGGGATCCTCGGCGCCCACCTGCACCGGCCTCAACGACTGGCCTGCCCCTTCCGCAAGCGCCTTGTTGAAGCGCGTGACGCTGCGGCCGCCGGTCAATGGCAGCCGGAATTCCGGCACCATCTTCTTGACATGTCGAACCGCGAAGTTGATCAGTGGTCCACGCCACCAACCGAGCATGTCGCCCAAGCCCGTGAGCACCACGTGCTTCACCTGCGTTCGGTCGATGACCTCCGACAGCGTCTTGGCAAAGTTTTCGAGGACGATGATCGCCTCGGCGCCGGAGTCTTTCAGCTGATGCTCGAGCTCGCGAGGCGTGTACAGCGGATTGACGTTCACGACGACGTAACCTGCGCGCAGGATCGCGGCGATCGTCACCATGTACTGCAGCACGTTCGGCATCATGATGGCGACGCGAGCCCCCCGCGCGAGACCGCGGTGCTGCAACCAGGCGCCCAATGCGGTCGAGAGCTCATCGACCTGCGCGAAGGTCAGACGCTGATCCATGCAGGCGGCCGCATCGCGGCGCGCGTGCTTGCGGAAGGCCTCCTCCAGCAGGGCCACCAGCGAAGGATAGACATCGACGGGGATCTCGGCAGGAACGCCCGGCGGATAGTTCTTGAGCCAAGGCTTGTCGGTGTGGGTTTCGGTCATGTCTCCTCGTCGCGTTCTTGATGTTGGGGAGGGGGCTGGCCCCCGAGGAACTGCCGATGCTGGCGGCTGACGCGGTCTCGTCGTAGCGGGGATGCCCTAGGCCGACGCGTCACGTGAGGGACAACGTGGGTGTTCCGAGGGGCGGTGCACGCCGCCGCAGAATTTTCCGAACTCTCGGCGACGCCGAACCCACCTCTACACTCGACGCTTTGCCCGGGAGCCCGGATGAACGGCAGGCTGCAGCGCCTCACTTCCCTGTTTCGCTGGATCGTCGGACCGCTGCTGTCCGCGTGGGCGGGCGTTCTCTGGACGCCATGGATCGGTCTCTCCGTCCTCGCGCTGTTCGTGCTGGGGCCGCCTTTGACGATGCTGCCGCAGTTCCTGGTTCTGCGCGTCATTCCGCCGGCGCCGGGGCTCCCGACCGCCCCGCTCGGCGACCTGCTGCACGCATGGTGGCGCGAAGTCGTCGTGGTGACCAAGGTGTTCAGCTGGCAGCAACCGTGGGCAGAACACCAGGAACCCGATTTCATCCCCGACGCGGCGCAGGGACGAGGGCAGCGCGGCGTCGTGCTCCTGCACGGCTATGGCTGCAATCGCGGCTTGTGGAACGGATGGATGAAGGCGCTGCGCAAGCGTGGCATTCCCTTCATCGCCATCACCCAGGAGCCCGCGTTCGGCTCGATCGATCGTTACGCGCCTCAGATCGAGGCCGCCATGCACGCGCTGCAGGCGTGCACGGGACAGGCGCCGTTGATCGTCGCGCACAGCATGGGCGGATTGAGCGCTCGCGCCTGGTGGCGCAGCCAGGGCCATGCCTTTGATCGCATCCATCGCATCCTGACGCTGGGCACCCCGCATCACGGCACGCTGCTGGCGAAACTCGGCACCACCGAAAACGCTCGCCAGATGCGCGGCGATTCGGAATGGCTGAATCAGATGGCGCGCGAGGAGCCAGCCCAGTTGGCAGGTCATTTCGATTGCCTCTACGGGCACTGCGACCAGATCGTGTTCCCGGCGGAGACCGCCATCCTGCCCGGCGCCCGCGTCCTGCACCTCCCGGCGCGGGGACATCTGCAACTGGTGTTCGAGCCGCAGGCCTTCGAACGGGCGATGCAACTGCTCGAAGAGCCCGCCCAGCGTGCACCCGAAAGGGCGAGCCGGGCGGGCTGAGTCAGGCCAGGGTCAGGCGTCGGCCTTCAGCACGCCGCGGCGGATCTGGTCGAGCTCGATGCTCTCGAACAGCGCCTTGAAGTTGCCCTCGCCGAAGCCTTCGTTGCCCTTGCGCTGAATGATCTCGAAGAAGATCGGGCCGATCACTTCCTTGGTGAAGATCTGCAGCAGCAACTCGTGCGGCGCGCCCTGATGCGCGGCGCCATCGATCAGGATGCGCAGGCGGCGCAACTCGTCGAGGTTTTCGCCGTGCTCGGGCAGGCGCTTCGACACCAGGTCGTAGTAGGTCTCGATCGTGTCCTGGAAAACCACGCCGGTCCCCCGCATGCCTTCGATGCTGCTGTAGATGTCGTCGGTGCCCAGTGCCACGTGCTGGATGCCTTCGCCGTGATACAGGTCCAGGTATTCCGCGATCTGGCTCTTGTCGTCGCTGCTCTCGTTGATCGGGATGCGGATCTTGCCGCAGGGGCTGGTCATCGCCTTGGACTTCAGGCCGGTCAGCTTGCCCTCGATGTCGAAATAGCGGACCTCGCGGAAGTTGAACAGTCGCTCGTAGAACTCAGCCCATTCCTTCATGCGTCCGCGGAAGACGTTGTGGGTCAGGTGATCGATGTAGGTCAGGCCATGACCCTTGGGCGTCGACTGCACCGCCTTGCCCTCCGCGTCGAGCAGCGGAACGAAGTCGACGTCGTAGATGCTGATGTTGCCGATCTCGCCGGCGGCCGCGCCGTTCTTGCCTTGCCAGCGGTCGACGAAGTAGATCAGCGAGTCGCCGATGCCCTTGATCGCCGGGATGTTCAGCTCCATCGGGCCGGCCTTGTTGTCGAAGCCCCAGGCGCCCAGTTCCAGCGCGCGGCGGTATGCGGAGGCGGCGTCCTTGACGCGGAACGCGATCGCGCAGATCGACGGGCCGTGCAGGCGCGCGAAGCGCTGTGCGAAGGCGTCCTGCTCGGCGTTGATGATGAAGTTCACATCGCCCTGGCGATACAGCGTCACGTTCTTGTGGCGGTGGCGCGCGACGGCGACGAAGCCCATCGAGGTGAACAGCGCGCCGAGCGCGGCGGGATCGGGCGCGGCGAATTCGATGAACTCGAAGCCGTCGGTGCCCATCGGGTTGTCCCAGGGGGTGAATGCCATGTTTGTCTCCAATACCCGGTCAAGGGGATCTGGTCAGAAATGCGATGGCGTCACTGTAGAAGGTGGGGGGCGCAGGAATTCTGCGATCCACGTCGTCCTCGTGGGGTGAGGCGCAGGAATCCTGCAAGAATCCCGACATGGACAAGCAGATCGAGCTCGATGCGATCGACCGACGCATCCTCCACGCCCTCCAGGCCGATGGCCGCATAACCTACGACGCGCTGGCGGCGCAGGTCAACCTGTCGTCGTCCGCGGTGCTGCGGCGGGTCCGGAGGCTGGAAGAAGGCGGCGTGATCACCGCCTACGTGGCGCTGGTGAATCCGGAGCGGGTGGGGCTGGGGCTGACGGCCTACATCAACGTCCGACTGGAGAAGCACACGGAGAGCCACAAGCGCACGCCGATGGACCTCTTCCGCGCCGCGGTCCAGACCTGGCCCGAAGTGGTGGAATGCGCCGCCCTGACGGGGGAGATGGATTACCTGCTGCGTGTGCTTGTCGAGGACATGAGCCACTACGCGCGCTTCATCAGCGACACCCTGTTGCGTCATCCCAGCGTGCAGGACTGCAAGACGAGCTTCGTGCTGGACCGGTTGAAGAACACGACGGCCTTGCCGGTGTGAGTCGGAGCCGTCAGCGGCGTTCCAGCACCACCGCCAGTTCGAACCACCCCCGCTCGTGGGGGCGTTGCAGATAGGGCGGCGCGGGCCACTTCCAAAGCGAGAGCGGGAACAGGGCCCTCACCGCGTTGATGTCGCAGTGGTACGGCGGGCCGACGACCTGGCCGAGCTCGGACTCCTCGCGCCGCGCTTGCATGAACAGGCCCAGCAGCCGCCCTCCCGGCTTGAGCCAGCGCTGCAACTGCTCGGCGTAGGTCGTCCATTGATCGGGGTGCAGGGCGCAGAGGCAGGTCTGCTCGTAGACCAGGTCGAGCGGCTGATCCGGACGCCAGGCCAGCACGTCCGCCTGTTCGACCCGGCCCGGCAGGTGCGCTTCCTTGAGCTTGGCGCGCGCGCACTCGACGGCCGCCGGTGTGTAGTCCAGCCCGGTCACGTCCAGCCCCGCCTGCGCCAGCACGGCGAGTTCGTGGCCGCGGCCGCAGCCTGGCACCACGATGCGCTGGCCCTTGCCGAGCAGACCTTCGCCCATCCATGCCGCCAGTTGCGGATGCGCGCTGCCGCGGTCCCAGCCGGTCTGACCGGTCTCGAACCGCTGTTGCCAGAACGCTTGATCGGGGCCGGCCATGTTGTCTCCTCGCGCGGTGTCCGCGTTCCTGCGAAGCGGACAGCGTAACCGGGCGCGGGGTCAGATGACGCCGTCGACCTCGTGGACGAGTTTCAGCGTATGGGCCGGTGAGAGGCTCATCAGCTGGCCGATCTCGATGAGATCGTCCGGCACGGCCGGGTTCTCCCAGCTCTGTGCGGTGTGTCGCGCCAGGCGGACTGCCAGCATCACGCTGCGGACCTGCGGGTCGTGGACCTTCTTGTCATCGACGATGTGGGCGAGCAACTCCGGCAGACGCCAGGTGCGCATCAAAGCCTGCTCGAGATCGCCGAGTTCCACGTTGAGCACCGCGCGCTGCGCCGCGACGCTGCGCAGCGTCGGGTCGGCCTCCTGACGGCGTCGGATCTCGAGCGCGAGGTCCGGCGCCTCGCACCACAGCAGCATCTCGGAGAAGTCGTGGAGCAGCGCGGCGCTATGGATGACGGCTGCGTCGGGATCGGCGCGGTGGGCGGCAAATCCCAGTGCGAAGCGGGCCGCGCGCTCGGCGCGGTGCAGCACGCGCTGCACGCCGGCCAGCGCGTCCGGCCGGTCCGCCAGACGCTGCTCGACCGTCGGCTGCTCGCCGAAGGCCTTGAAGAAGGGGGTGATGCCCATCAGCACCAGCGCGGCCGTGACCGTCTCGGTGTCGGTCAGCAGCCGGCTGGAGCGCTGCGACGCGGCATGCGCCAGCAGCTTGAGCGTCATCAGCGGGTCCTTGCTCAGGAACTCGCCGAGCAGGTGCGCGTCGACCGCGTCCTCATTCGCGCGCCAGAGTTCCAGTTGCTCGGCCGTGCTGGCCAGCACCGGAATCTCCATGTCGCGGAAGCGGGCCGTCCACGCCGCCAGATCCGGCAAGGGCCGGGTCAGCGGCTGGAACGGCGTCCGCGGCGCCGGAGGCGGGGAGGGAATCGGCGGATTCCCCGGCCCGCTCCCGGACGGGGCAGACGCAGCGGGCGGAGCGCTCTGGGTCATGAAGCGGGGTCGTCGCGTGGGCGGCGATGCACGGTGAATGTTGTTCATCGTATATCGGCTCGGCGCCGGCGAGCTTGATCCCCACCGCGGCCACGGCGACCGCGAGCCAGACCGGCATCACAGCCGTTGCACACCCGCGAGGGTGCCCTGCAGTTGGCCGTCGACGTAGATCCGGCCGGCGCCATCGGCATCGGCGTGGAACTCGAGCCCTTCGGCCGGTGCTTCCCGACGCGCCGCCGGAGCGACGTGCCAGGCCCAGCTGATCAGGCGCCCGCCGGCGCTGAGCAGCAGGACCGCCAGCCAGCCCCGGAGGCTCTGCTGGCGGACCAGACCGTGCATGCGGCCTGGCATCAAGGTGATCTCTTGCATTTCTTGTCTCCCGGGGCGGCCTGCGCCGGACCGGGAGGACATCCCGTTCCGTCGGAGGCTACCCTTTCAAGGGCTGAAGTCGTCGTGCCGCTGAAGCGCGCGCTTCAGGGCCTGCTGTTCCTGCTGGCGGCGACCGCCGCCGGTGGGGCCGTGACGGCCCGCGGAACGGCCGTGGCTCAGGGCCACGAAGGGATTGCGCGGCTTGCGCAGGGTCATTGCGAGACGCGGACGGGGAGTGGTGAACTGGGCCATGGCAAGCCTCCTGTGATGACAGACGAAAGGGGACGGAAAGGGGTCGGACAGCGTGAGCGCCTCGGTCCCGGGACGGCGCCAGACAGCGCGGCCGTTGCGGCGGGGGCTCAAAAGTTGCGCAGATGATAAACATCTGATTATCAAGCGCAAGAGGTTTTCATCAGACGTTGTCCCTGGGCGACGGGACGCGCCCAGGCGGGCGCCCACCGGGCCGGTGTGGCGTGAGCAGGGGCGGGAGAGTGCGGAAGAAGCGCGTCAGCGCTTCTTGGACTTCAGCGGTGCGATGCTCCGCTGCAGCTTGTGCCAGTCGTCGACGTCGGAGGCCGCAGGCACGACAGCCTTGGGTGCCGGCAAGGGCGGCGCATTCGGCGCGGGCGGGGTGAGCACCTCGCCCAGCAGATCCAGCAGGCGCGTGCGCGCCCGTTGCGGATGACGGCGGTAGTAGGTCAGCACCAGACCGACGATGAAGCGCTCGTCATCGTCCTGTGGCAGGCTGGGAGAGTTGTCCGCCGAGCCTGGCCGGCTTGCGCTTGATAAAGCCGCGTTGCTCTGCAAGGTACCGCCGGCCGCCGGCGCGGCGGTGCCGAGCGGGCCGTGTTCCTGGTCCATCCAGCCGTTGGGCTTGTGGGTCAACTGCTCGAACTGGCGGGCCAGCCGCTCTCCGATCTGCCGCGAGCGACTCTTGATCTGGCTCCAGTAGCTGGGCTGGATCTGCAGGCGCTCGGCAAAACGGCGCTCAAGGCCGCGCAGGGCGGCGGCATCGGGATGTTTGATCGTCGCGGAGACAAATTCGTCGAACAAGCGCATCGCGTTGTCCAGGCGGATCTGCGCGACGTCTCGGTGGGCGGAACACATCTCCCAATGATAAAGCTTCGTTCACAAACGCCCGGCACCCACCCTGGGGCCGGCGCCGTGCCCATCGGCGTGGTAGCGCTACGGTGGGGGAGCGGGGGCTACTCCTCCTCCTTCAGGTGGTAGCCGGCCGCCAACTGGGCCTGCGTATTGGGGGGCACCGCCTCGTAGTGGGACAGCACCATCGTGTAGCGCCCCTGGCCGCTCGTCATCGCGTTGAGGCGGTTCTGGTACGCGCTGAGCTCGGCCAGTGGCGCCAGCCCGTCGACGCCGATCAGTCCAGGCACGCTGCTGCGTGTCCCGAGCACCTGACCGCGCCGCGACGCCAGGTCGCCGGTGATGTCGCCGGTCGCGTTCTCGGGCGCGCTGATCTCGACCTGCACGATCGGCTCCAGCACCACGGGCCTCGCTTCGCGGACCGCCGCGATCAGCGCCTTCTTGCCCGCCGTGATGAAGGCGATCTCCTTGGAGTCGACCGAATGGTGCTTGCCGTCGAAGACCGTCACCCGCAGGTCGACGACCGGATATCCGGCCACGACGCCCTGCGCTAGCGCCTGCCGCACGCCTTTCTCGACCGCCGGCATGAACTGGCCGGGGATCGTCCCGCCCTTGACCTCGTCGCGGAACTCGAAGCCTGCGCCGCGCTCCAGCGGCTCGATGCGCAGCCACACCTCGCCGAACTGCCCCGCGCCGCCGGTCTGCTTCTTGTGGCGGTAATGGCCCTCGGCCTTCGCCGAGATCGTTTCGCGATACGCGATCCGTGGCGGCTGGGTCTGGACGTCGAACTTGTAGGTCTCCTTGAGCCGGTCGAGCAGCACTCGCAGATGCAGCTCCCCCAGCCCGTACACCAGCGTCTGTCCGCCCTGAGGGCCGAGGCCCTCCTCCTGGCCGCCGCGTTCCAGGCGCAGGCACGGGTCCTCCTCGACCAGGCGCGCCAGGACCTCCCACAGCCGCTGCTCGTCGCCATGCCGGCTGGGTCGGATCGCCACGCCGTGCACCGGCGTCGGCAACGCGATCGGCGCCAGGTGCAGATGCTCGTCCTCCTGCGCGTCGTGCAGCACCGCGTCGTAGTGCAACTCGTCGATCTTGGCCAGCGCGCACAGGTCGCCGGGCAGCGCCTGCTCGATCTCGACGTGCTCCTTGCCCTGCAGCATGAACAGATGGGCGACCCGCACCGCCTTGCGCGCGTGGCCGACGAACAGCTGGGCGTTCTTCCTCAGCGTGCCCTGATGGACGCGCAGCATCGCGAGCTTGCCGAGGTAGGGGTCGGACTGGATCTTGAAGACATGGGCGACGACGTGCTGCGCCGGATCCATCGCGACGATCAGCGGTTCCGCCTCGTCGCCTTCGCGTCGCATGAACTGCGGCGGGTTCGCTTCATAGGGGTTGGGCAGCAGCTTCTCGATCACGTCGAGCAGTTCCGCCACGCCCGCGCCGGTGCGCGCGGACACGAAGCACACGGGGATCAGGTGTCCCTCGCGGAAGGCCTGTTCCAGCGGGGCATGCAGCTCGGTGGCGGGCACGTCGCCGTCGTTGAGGTAGCGGTCGACGAAGTCCGGATCGACCTCGACGACCTGCTCCACCAGCGCGCGATGCGCCGCCTCGACCGAGCCGAAGTCGCTCTCCCCGCTGCAGCCGAAGAAGCAGTCCTGCACCCGCGCGCCGCCCGCGGCGGGCAGGTTCAGCGGCAGGCACTCCCGCCCGAAGGCCGCTTGCAGCTGCCCGAGCAGCGCCTGCGCGTCGACACCCGGCGCATCGATCTTGTTGACGATGATCAGCCGCGTGAGGTCGCGCCCCGCCGCCGCGTCCATCATCCGTTGGACCATCAGCTCGAGGCCGTTCTGCGCGTTGATGACGACGGCGACCGTTTCCACCGCCTCCAGCGCCGGCAACGCCTGCCCGATGAAATCGGGCGCGCCGGGCGTGTCGAGCAGGTGGATGCGCAGGCCCTCGTGCGTGATGTGCATCTGCGAGGCCTGCAGCGAATGCAGCATCCGCCGCTCGAGTGGATCGTGGTCGCTGACCGTGCTGCCTTTCTCGATGCTGCCGGCGGTCTTGATGGCGCCGGCTTTCAGCAGCAGGGCCTCGGCCAGCGTGGTCTTGCCGGCGCCGGCCGGGCCGGCCAGGACGAGGGTGCGGATCGCCGCGATGCCGGGATGCCGGGCCACCGCGGCGCCGCCTGGGCTGCCCGCGGGGGCGCCTTCCGTGTCGGGGGAGGGAGTGGGGGACATGGCTCGTTCCTCTCAGGCAAGAGTTGGACGTGGGTCTGGAGCCGGACTGCGGCCAGCGTAGAGGAAGCGCAGGGCCTGCACAAGCAGGGGCATCCGGCGCGGTCCCGGGCGCGCATGGTGATTGCCCCTCTCGCGGGAGCGTCTGGAGACGCCGATTTCATTCGCTTGCAACGCCGTCGCGGACGCGGCCTAGACTGGCCGCCTTCACGGTGTCGTGACACCGGCACGGGCGGCAGGCAACAAGGAGAACGGACATGAGCGTGGCGGAATGGATGTCGACACTGGCAGTCGCGATGGCGGCCACGGCGTGCGGTGGCGGTGGCGGCGGCGGCGGGGATGACACCGCCGCGCCGACCCAGCCCGGCGGCGGCGCGGCGGCGCCTTCGATGCAGACGCTGAACAGCATGCTCGACCGTCCCTGGGGCCTGACGCAGCTGCCGGACGGCCGTCTGCTGGTGACGCAGAAGGGCGGCACGATCGTGCGGCTGTCCGCGGCCGGCAAGACCGAGGCGACCGTCGCCGGCGTGCCCAAGGTGCTGGACAGCGGCCAGGGCGGGCTGCTGGGCATCACGATCGATCCGGACTTCGCGACCGCCGGCAGCAACTGGGTCTACTTCTCCTACTCGGAGCCGGGCACCGGCGCCGAGTCCGGCAAGGCCGGCACCACGGTCGCGCGCGGCCGGCTGGAGGGCGACGCGCTCACCGGCGTGCAGGTGATCTTCCGGCAATCCCCCAAGGTCGACGGCACGGGGCACTACGGCTCACGGCTCGTCTTCGCGCGCGACAAGACGCTCTACATCACGACGGGCGAGCGCATGAAGGGCAGCCCGTCGCAGGACCTGCAGCAGACGCTGGGCAAGGTGATCCGCGTGAACCGCGACGGCAGCATCCCGGCGGACAACCCGAGCTTCGCCGCGGGCGCCAAGCCGGGCATCTGGAGCTACGGCCACCGCAACATCCAGGGCGCCGTGCTGCATCCGCAGACCGGCGAGCTGTGGATCACCGAGCACGGACCGCAAGGCGGCGACGAGGTCAACATCGCGCGCGCCGGCCAGAACTACGGCTGGCCGATCAAGAGCTACGGCTGCGACTACGGCTCGCCGGTCGGCGACGCCTGCCGCATCGGCGGCGGCACGCATGCGCCGGCCTATGTCGAGCCGCTGACGACCTGGACGCCGATCTCGGTCGCGCCGGCGGGGCTGGTCTTCTACACGGGCAGCATGTTCCCGGAGTGGCGCGGGCAGTTGATCTCGGGCTCGCTGGCTGGCACCGCGCTGTGGCGCATCGCGCTGAACGGCGACACGGTGAGCGGCAAGGAGAAGATGTTCGGGGATCTCGGCGAACGCTTCCGCGACGTGATCCAGGCGCGCGACGGCGCGCTGCTGACGGTGACCGATGGCGGCAAGCTGATGCGTCTGTCGCGTTGAGGCGCTGATGCGCTGATGCCTGACCAGCGCTCAGTCCAGCCGCTTCCAGTACAGCGCGGTGGCTTGCAGTTCGCCGCGCGGGTTGGCGGCGAAGCACGGGATCTCGCCGGTGCGCTGGAAGCCTTGCGACTGGTAGAAGGTCTCCGCGGCGGACTGGGCTTCCGTGTCCAGGGTCAGCAAGCTGAGGCCCGCGTCGCGCGCGGTCTGTTCCAGCGTGGCCATCAACTGGACGGCGAGGCCACGTCGCCGCGCGTCGCGGTGGACCATCAGCTTCATCACGTCCGCACGATGGCGCTGATTGGGTTTGCCGCAGATCGCCAGCTGCACCGTACCGAGCACCCGGTCGCCTTCGCGCACGATCCACAGGCGATGACGCGGCCCGAGCTGTTCGAACACGCCTTCCCAGTACTCGCGCATCTGGGCCTCGTCGACGTCCTCCAGGAACCCCAGCGAGCCGCCGCCATCGATGACATCGAAGAACAGCTCGCCGAGCGCCGGCATCCAGTCGCGGTCGGTGCCGCGCAGTTCGATCAGATCCATTTTCTGTGGCATCGTTGATGCTTCATTCAAACCGTTGATCAAATACTAACCAATGGTTAGCAAATCCACAAGTGGCGGCCGCGCGCCGATGCCGGACCCGCGTCCGAGCGGTCCGAAAGGCCTGCACAACACGTCGGGCGTCGTGCAGGACCGGCCGGATGGTTCGGCCGACGCGAGACCGCAGGCGAAGCCCCAGCCGCGCGTGCGGCAGAAGGTGGCCAAGCCGGAAGGTCCGCTCAAGCGTCAGGCGCAGCGAAAGGCCTTGAACGAGGGCGACCTCGACGGCGACGCCGCCCTGGGTCTCGGCGGCGATGGGGACGTGCCGCAGACCGCCTCCCAGCAGCGGCGCGCCGCGCACAAGCTCGCGCTGGAGGCAGGGATCCTGGCCGCGGCGCGCGAGCTGTTTGCGGAGCGCGGCGCCGACGCGCTCACGCTGCGCGAGGTCGGCGCGGCGGTGGGCTACTCGCATGCGACGCTCTACAGCTTCTTCCACGACAAGGGGGAACTGCTCGCGCGCCTGGCCGAGGACAGCCTGCGCACGCTGCTCACGCGCTTGCAAGGCGCGGCGGACGGAGCCGCCTCAGGCGGCGAGGCTGCCGCCGTGGCGCGGGCCTTCGTGAACTGGGGGTTGCAGCACCCGCACGACTACCGGCTGCTGATGCTCGACACGCCGGTCGCCCTGCGCGAATCGCTGATCGCGGGCCTGGACGGATTGATCGCCCCGGCGGCGTTGCCGGCGCCGCGCGCCGCGGCGCTCTGGGCGGGGCTGCACGGCCTGGTGATGCTGGAGCAGGGCGGGCTCGCCGCGCTGGGCGGCGTTGCCGCGCGAGCGAAGCGCATCGAAGCGCTGCTCGCGGGCCTGCTGGCAGGGCGCTGACGCACGCGCTGCCGCTCGGGCGCGCCAGGACGCCGGGCGCCGGCGTCCGTGTGCCGGCGCGCGAGGCTCAGACCAGATGCGGCAGGCGCTTGTAGTACAGCGCGGCGGCCTGCAGCTGGCCCTCGGCGCCGTGGCAGTGATCCGGGATCTGGCCGGCGCGCTGCCAGCCGAGATGCGCGAACACCGCTTCCGCCTGCGAGTCCGCGCAGGTCTCGAGTTGCAGCAGGAATCGGCCCTGCGTCGCCGCCGCGCACTCCAGGCGCGACATCAGCTGTCCGGCCACGCCGCGGCTGCGCTCCTGGCTGTGCACCATCAGCCGTTGGACTTCCCCACGGTGGTGCGCATTCGCCAGCGGGCACAGCGACAGCTGGACGGCGCCCAGCAGACGGCCCGGACCTTCCGATTCGCAGGCGATCCAGAGCATGTGGTGCTGGCCCAGCCGCGCGAAGACACCGTGCCAGTAGTCCAGCGCCTGGTAGCGCGACAGCGGAGCCAGGAAGCCCAGCGTGGCGCCGAGATGGACGTTGTCGATCAGCAGGTTCGTCAGGGCGGGCAGCCACTGCAGATCGCGAGAGGTCAGCTTGACCACCTCCATCGGCGCGCGCTGCAGGTGCTGCGACGCGGCGGCATCGCTGGCCAGCGGATTGAGGGCGCGAGGGGCTCGAGCGTGAACGGCCGTGGGACTGAGGGCGACATGCATGTGCGGGAACTCCAGGGCGAGGGTCTACGGCATCCCGACCGATCTCGTGGATCACGGCGGGACCTGGAAAACCCTGACGCAAACGTCATGCCAACCGGGCGTTGGCGCATGTCGACTGGGCGATTGCCGCGCGAGTGGCGTGGCGCGCGTGAACCGCGTCACGTCTCATGGCCTCGCGGGGAGGTGGACGGGGGCCGATCGGACCTCGTCCCGACGCCGTCGTGCCCGCCGGGGCCGTGAGCCGAGGGAGTGCTCAGGCCGGAACGGCCACGCTGAGCTCGGCCTCGAGCCCCGGTTCGGCGCACAAGCGCCCCTTTCCCTGGCGTTTGGCGGCATACAGGGCCGCTTCGGCGCGGTGCAGCAGATCCTCGATGTTGCGGTCGCCATTGCGCAGCTTGGCCCAGCCGGCGGAGTAGCCGAGCGTGAAGCCGAGCTCGCGCGGCGCGAGCTCGAGCAAGGCATCGCGCAGCCGGCGGTCGAGCGCGGGCGGCCCCACCAGGTCGGAGCGCGCCATCAGCACCGCGAAGCGTTGGCCGTCGATGCGCGCGACCACGTCGCCCAGGCGCTTCTGCTCGTCCAGGCAGCGGCCGAACAGCGCGATGGCCTGATCGCCCTTGGCCTCGCCGTGCGTGGTGTTGATCGCCTTGCAGCCGTCGACGTCCATGACGAGCAGCATCAGCGGCTCGCTGTAGCGCCGGGCCATCGAGATCATGTCCACCGAGCGCTGCTGGAACGCACGGCGGTTGGCCAGCCCGGTGGACGCGTCGATCTGCGTGAGGCGGCGCAGCTCGGCCTCGCTCTCGCCGCGCCAGGCCACGAGGATCGCGACCGCGGCGGCCAGCACGCAGACGTTGGCGACGACGGCGAAGACCATGTTGAGCGGATGCGGGGCGTCGAAGCGGGGCAGGTTCGCGGTGTCGAAGCCGGCCAGGTAGGCTCGCGACAGGTTGAGCACGGCCAGCAGGCCGAGGCTGACGGTGAACAGCAGCCGCCAGCGCAGGTTGCCGACCGGGCCGCGCTTGACGGGCTGCATCAGGCTGGTGCCGAGCGCGAGCATCTGCAGGCCGATGCAGCCGTTGGACCAGGCCAGGCGCAGCGCATAGTTGTCCCAGCCGGCGCCGTAGCCGACCATGACCAGCACCGGCATGCCGTACTGGAAGAGGCGGCCGAGCCGCCCCGGCAGCCAGCGGTCGGCGGCCATCCACAGCAGCGTGACGCTGAGGCTGAGCAGCCCGAGCGCGACGATCGACGTCAGGCGCGTGCCATCGGGCGGCAACAGCAGTAACGCCCAACCGGTGGCCTGCGCGACCGCGCTGAGCTGCGCGCGACGGGCGGCGATGCTGTCGCACCAGCCGAGCAGCAGCGGCAGCAGCAGCGCCAGCGCCAGGGACTGGATCAGCATCAGGCTGAACAGCGTCGGGACGTCGAAGCGCATACGCGGCACCCGCCGGCGAGGGCGGGCTGGAGCTGGTCATGACAGGGCATTGTGGCCGTGTCGGCGCCCGTGCGGGGTGGGGCTTGCGCGGAGGGGCGCCGGAGGGTGGCCCGCCAGAGGGGCGGCGACGTCCCGGCGCTACGCCGGCAAGGCCCCGCGCGGCACGTACAGTCGCGGCTCGATGAACACCTCGACGTCCACGACCATCGCCGCCCCGCCCGAGGGCCTGCCGTTCGCCTACGCCGGCGGCTATGCGCCGCAGTGCACCGGCATCCATGCGCTGGTCCGCGACGCCGACGGTCGCGTGCACGCGCGTCTCGCGGCGGCGACGCCGGGCGGCCCGACCTGGCTGCACCTCGCCGAAGGCGGGCGACGGCTGCATGCGCTGCTGGAAGACGGGCATGCGCTGGCGACCTTCGACGTCGATGCGGAGGACGGCGCACTGCGCCTGCTGTCTCGACAGGCGACCGGCGGTGCGTTGCCGGTACATCTGGCGCTTGATGCGCAGTTGGACCATGCGTGGATCGCGCATTACGGCGACGGCACGCTGCGCCGCGCGGCGATCGGCGCGGATGGCGCGCTCCAGGGACCCGAGCGGGTCATCGCGCCGCGAGTCGGTGCCGACCCCGCTGCCGATGCGCATGCGCACATGGTTCGCCGCCACCCACGATGGCCGCTGATGCTGGGAAGCGACCTGGGGCGCGACCTGCTGCGGGTGTGGCGGCTCGAGGGCAGCGCTGCAGACCCGGTCGAACTCGACGGCCTGACGCTGCCGACGGGATCGGGTCCGCGCCACTTCGTCTTCCATCCCCGAGATGACGCGCAGGTCTATCTGCTCAACGAGCGGGCCAACGCGCTCGACTGGCTGGGCCTGGACGGGGAGGGGCGTCTGACGCATCGACTGCGGCTCAGCAGCCTGCCGGAAGGATTCGAAGGCCTGACCTACGCCTCGGACCTGCTCGTCGCGCCGGATGGCCGCCGGCTCTTCGCGCTGAACCGGCTGCACGACGCGATCGCCGTCTTCGACCTCGACGAGCAGGGGCGGCCGTCATGGCGCGGCGAGACCTGGGCACAAGGCAGCTACCCGCGCAGCGCGACCTTCAGTCCGGACGGCAGGGAGCTGTGGGTCTGCCTGCAGCGCAGTCATCAGGTCTGCGTGTTCCGGCTCGACGGCCAGGAACTGCCGCGCTTCGACGGTCGATTCATTGCCATGCCAGGCGCGGCCTGCGTCGTGTTCCGCTGAAGCTCGACCACCCGACCACCCGACCACCCGACCACCCGACCACCCGACCACCCGACCACCCGACCACCCGATCGACCGTCTCTTCACTCGATCGCTCGATCGCTCGATCGCTCGATCGCCCGACTACCAGACCACCGACACGATCAGCCGAACTGACGACGGTAGCGAGACGGTGCCGGCAGGCCGATCAACCGGAAGTGCCGGCGCATCGATTCTGGCGAGCCCAGTCCGGCGAGGTCCGCGACGGCCTCGACGTCGAGCGCTCCACGGGTCTCGAGCAGCTCCTTCGCGATGGCGACGCGCTCGCGGGTCAGCCACTCGAGCGGCGCGAGTCCGGTGGCGTCCTTGAAGCGGCGCTGCAGCGTGCGGGCGCTCATCGCGACGTGGCGGGCCATCGACGCGACGGTGTGTGCCTCGCGCGGATGCGCGCGCAACCAGTCCTGCAGCACGGCGATGGGACTGGATTCATCCGAAGGCATCGGCCGGGGAACGAATTGCGCCTGGCCGCCTTCGCGGTGCGGCGACATCACCAGCCGCTGCGCCACCGCGTTGGCGACGCGTGGACCGTGATCTCGGCGCACGAGGTGCATGAGCATGTCGAGACCGGCGGCGGATCCCGCCGAAGTGACCAGTTCGCCCTCGTCGACGTAGAGCGCGGACGGGTCGACGTCGATCAACGGGAACTCCTGCGCGAGCCGCTCGGCATATCGCCAGTGCGTGGTCGCGCGCCTGCCGTCGAGCAACCCCGCATGCGCGAGCACGAAGACGCCGGAGCAGATCGTGCACAGCCGCGCGCCGCGCGCGTGAGCGGCGCGCACGGCCTTGAGCAGCGCCTCGGGCGGCCGCTCCGCGGCGTCGCGCCAGCCGGGGATGACGATGGTGTCAGCGCGGCGCAGCATCGCCAGCGTGTGCGGTGCTTCGACACGGACACCGCCGGTGCCGCGCAGCGGCCCGGGCTCCGCGGCGCAGATCGCATGCTGGTACCAGGCGACGCCCAGCTCCGGACGCTCGAGCGCGAAGAGCTCGACCGCGCAGCCGAACTCGAACATGCAGAGCCGGTCGTACGCCAGTATCGCGACGAGATGCGGCTTGTCCGCGGCGGAGGCTGCGTCGGAACGACCGGCGGCTCGGGCGAAAGCGGGCGAACGGGGCATGGCGCGATCTTACCGATTGACGTCGTTCCGGCCACTCGTCCGAAGCGAGGCGCTTCGCGACACTGGCTGCCGTCGAACCACTCCGTTGAAGGAATTCCCGATGAGCTCGAACATCTCCGCCGTCCCCGCCGCTCCGAGCGCCCAGGCGCTCGCCCACTTCGAGCAGGCGTTCGCCTTCGAGACCGACTGCTGGGACGTGCACGACGCGTTCACGCGTGGCGTCGAGGACTTCGTGCTGCTCGACGTCCGCAGCCACGAGCTCTTCGCCCGCGGTCACGTGCCCGGCGCCGTGAGCCTGCCCCACGGCAAGATCACCGAGGGCAAGATGGCCGCCTACCCGATGGACACGCTGTTCGTCGTCTACTGCGCCGGTCCGCACTGCAACGGCGCGCACCGCGGCGCGATCCGGCTCGCGAAGCTCGGCCGACCGGTGAAGCTGATGATCGGCGGGCTGACGGGGTGGATCGATGAGGGGTTCGAGGTCGCAAGCATCGAAGCGCCGGCGGCGCCCGCAGTGCCCGAAATGCTCGAAGGCGCCGCTCAATGAGACGACACAAACGGCCCCTCGTCCTGCTCCGGGAGGGCGAACGAGGCCTTCAGCCGCGCCACCTCCGCCTGCGGCGTCTGTCCGAAGAGCCGGCGGAACTCGCGGCTGAACTGTGAAGCGCTCGCATAGCCCACGCGATCGGCGGCCGCCGCGGCCGTCATGCCCTTCTGCAGCATCAGCAGCCGCGCCCGGTGCAGGCGCGTCGACTTCAGGTACTGCATCGGCGTGGTCTGCGTGACCGTCTTGAAATGCGCGTGGAAGGCGGCCAGTCCCAACCCCGCCTCGCGCGCCAGCCGCGAGACGTCGAGGCGCTCCGCGTAGTCCGCGTGGATGCGCCTGAGCGCCAGCGCGATGCGCCCCAGGTGCCCGCGTTCGCCGAGCACGGTCCGCAGCGTTGCGCCCTGCGGGCCGCTGAGCACGCGGAAGTACAGCTCCCTCAGCAGTGCCGGACCCAGCACGGCCACCTCGACGGGATCCATCATCGCTTCCAGGAAGCGCAGCAGCGTGGCCTCGATCCGGTCGTCCATCGGCGAGGCCTCAAGTCCGAGCGGATCGACGGGCTCGACCTGTTCGTCGTGCCCGACAGGTTCGACCTGTTCGACCGACCCGAGCGCACCCGGGCCGCGGTCGCGGGTGCCGCCGCCCTGGTCGATCGCCAGGGCGACTTCCGCGGCCAGCCCAGGGTCGAGACGCAGGTAAGCGGCCAGCAGCGGCGCCTCCTGGCTCGCATCGGTCTCCATCGTGAACGGCACCGGCACGGCGACCACGAGGTAGTGGCGGGCGTCGTAGACGATCGTCCGATCGCCGATGAAGCCGCGCTTGCGGCCCTGGCAGACGAAGACGATGCCCGGCTCGTAGAGCACGGGCGTGCGGTCGAGCGGGCGGTTGCTGCGCAGCCATCGGACCGAGTCGAGGGGGCTCACGGTGTAGCCCTCGGTCGGCGCGAGCTGGAGCAGCAGGTCGCGGATCTGGCGTTGGCGGGTGGCGTCGGACATGGGATGTCCGGTGATTCTCGACCCTCGCGGGGCCCGGCCCGAGGCCGCATGGAGGAATAGGCAAGACCCGTGGGCGCACAGGCCTGCGCAGGCGGCGCGCCGATTCCTAGCATTCCCCTCCATGAACACGACCCACGCACTTCCTTCGCAGTCGTCGGAGCGATCCGGCAAGACCTTCCTCATCACCGGCGTCAGCAGCGGCTTCGGGCGCGCCATCGCGGATCGCGCGCTGGCGGACGGCCACGTCGTCGTCGGCACCGTGCGCGACGCCGAGGCGGCACGCGACTTCGAACAACGCTGCCCGGGCCGGGCGCATGCGCGGCAGCACGACGTGACGGCGCTGGCGCTCGCGCAGCCGCTGGTGGCCGCCATCGAAGCCGGGATCGGCCCGATCGACATCCTCATCAACAACGCGGGCTACGGCCACGAGGGCATCCTGGAGGAGAGCCCGATCGAGGACCTGCTGCAGCAGTTCCAGGTCAACGTCTTCGGCGCGGTCGCGATGATGAAGGCGGTGCTGCCGTTCATGCGAGGCCGGCGCGCCGGTCGCATCGTCAATACGACGTCGATGGGCGGCTTCATCACGATGCCGGGCATCGCGTACTACTGCGGCAGCAAGTTCGCGCTCGAAGGCATCTCCGACGCGCTGGGCAAGGAAGTCGCGGCACTGGGCATCAGCGTCACGGCGATCGCGCCGGGGTCGTTCAGGACCGACTGGGCCGGGCGGTCGATGGTGCGGTCGGCGCGCAGCATCGCCGACTACGACGCGGTCTTCGATCCGATCCGCGCGCGGCGGCAGGCGGTGAGCGGTCGTCAGCTGGGCGATCCCGCACTGGCCGCGGGCGTGATCGTGGACCTCGCCGTCGGAGAAGCTCGGCCGCCCGCGCATCTGCTGCTGGGCAGCGATGCGCTCGGGCTGGTGCAACAGAAACTGGCGTCGATGAACGAGTCGATCGAGGCTTGGCGGGCGGTCACCGTCAGCACGGACGCGCCGCTCGAGTGACGTCCGCTGGCGGCGGCTCCGGCGTCGTCACTTCACCGGAATCACCGTCCCCCGATCCACCGGCACGGCCGTCACGCTGTTCTGCGGCGAGCCTTCGATCACCCGGTCCGAGTAGGTCAGGTAGACCAGCGTGTTGCGTTTCGGGTCGACCATGCGGACGACGCGCAGCCGCTTGAACACCAGCGAGGAGCGTTCCGAGAACACCTCCTCCTGCTTGGGCAGCGGCTTGGGGAAGCTGATCGGGCCGACCGCGCGGCAGGCGATCGACGCTTCCGACTTGTCCTCGGCCAGGCCGAGGCCGCCCTTGATGCCGCCGGTCCGTGCGCGTGACACGTAGCAGGTCACGCCGTTCACGGCGGGATCGTCGTAGGCATCGACGACGATCTTGTGGTTCGGGCCGATGAACTTGAACACCGTGCTCACTTCGCCGATCTCCTCGGCGCTGGCGGCGACACACGCGGAGGCGACGAGCGCGAGCACGGCGGCACCGGTGGACAGGATCGCCGCGCGGCGCGGACTGCGGACAGGGCGGGTGGGACTGGAAGGACGAGGGCTACGCATGCTGGGGACTCCTTGGATCCGCCGTTGTAGCACGCTGTGTGCCGACGAATTGCGAAGGGATCCAACGGTCCCGCAGGCGCATGAAGGGGGACTCCACCCGCCGGTACAACAGCCATCCGCCGAGTAGACAAGCCGCTGCGATCACCGGCACCGTCCAACCCGAGGCCCGCATCAGGCCGAGCGCCGCCAGCGGCTTCACGAGTGCAAACGCGATCGGCTTGTGGGTCAGGTACAGCGCATAGGACCAACGCGCCAGCGCGTTGGCACCAGGAACCTGGAGTCGCGTCATCGGTCCTTGCGGCGCGAGCACGGCCAACACCATCAGGCCGAAGCTCCAGGCCAGCGCGCTGTAACCCCAGCTGCTCATGGCATGGCCGTAGCCGTAGCCATCGATGTAGTAGAAATTCAGCATCAAGGTCAGCATGCCGAGGCTCGCCGCCGCGCCGATCGCGAGCAGCGTCTTCGCGCGCCGCATCAGCGCCGACCAAAGATCCGCGTGGCCATGCTTCAGCAACGCGATCGCGACACCGGGCAGGAACTCGTCCAGTCGCGCGAGGCTGCCGTAGTACAGGTGCGGGTAGTAGCCCAGCGACGGGTCCTGCGTCCCGTACAGGCGCCACAGGTGATCGCGCCAGAGGATCGCCGCGAGGGTCAGCACGCCGATCAGCGACCACGCCAGCGCGCGGCGGTGCCGCTCCAGCGCGGCACCCAGCATCAGCGCCGCGGGCAGCACCAGGTAGAACTGCTCCTCGATGCACAGCGACCACGCGTGCGAGAACGCCGTGCCCGGCGTCAGCGCGATGTTCTGCGTGAAGGTGAGGAAGCGCCACAGCGGCGGCGGCTCGCGTCCGCCCATCACCTGCGGGAACAGCCAGTAGAGCGCGAGCACCACGTAGAAGTTGGGCAGCGTGCGCAGCAGGCGCCGCCCGTAGAAGCGCGGCAGCGAGAGCTGCCCGCCGCGCGTCATCCCGCCAATCAACTGGTTGGCGATCAGGTAGCCGCTCAGCACGAAGAACAGGTCGACGCCCGCCCAGCCGATGCTGCTCAGCCAGCCGAATGTCGGCGTGCCGCTCACGAAGACCTGGTAGTGGTACGCGAAGACCAGCAGGATGGCGGCGGCGCGCAGCGTGTCCAGGCCGTGCTGGCGTGGCGAACCCGGGGCGGGCAGGGAAGGCGATGACATGGGCGGGGTCCGGCCTCTAGGCCGTGTCGTGTGAGCGGCGGCGATTCTCGGCGCGCTGCCCGACGCCGGGCGCGATCGTGCGACGAAATCGTCGCGCGGGACGATCAGACCCGAGCGGAAGGCGCGTTACGCCCGTTACGCCCATCAAGCCCATCAAGCCCATCAAGCCCATCAAGCGCGTCGAACGCGTTGAGCGCGTTGAGCGAGTCAGGCGCGGTGCCGCTCCCGACTGTCCGAGGGAGCCTGCTCACGCTCGGTCATGCCGTAGTCGCGAAGGACGGCGGCGACGCGCAGGCGGTAGTCGGCGAAGACGCCCGCGCGGCCTTCGGATTGCGCGCCGCGGTGCGCCTCGATGCGGCGCCACTCGCGCACCGCCTCCTCGTCGCGCCAGAAGGACAGCGACAGCAGCTTGTCCGGGTCGGTCAGGCTCTGGAATCGTTCGATGCCGAGGAAGCCGTCGACCTCCTGCAGCAGCGGCTTGAGTTCGGCGGCGAGTTCCAGGTAGCGGTCGCGGCCGTCGGCGCTGGGGATGACTTCGAAGATGACGGCGATCATGGGTGGGGCTCCTCGTGCGGGTCGTCCAGGAACTGCGGAATGTCCATGTTGGGCAGCGACAGCGGCGCGGCGGGTTCTGGCAGTCGCAGGCCCGGCTGACTCGAGAGCCAGGCCAGCGCCGCCTGGATGCTCGTGAGTGCCAGGCCTTGCCCGGGGCAGCGATGCGCCCCGTCGCCGAAGGGATGATCGGTGCCGGCGAGCGGAACGCTCACCGGTGCGGCAGGCTCCTGCCGCACATCGAAACGTCGGGTCACGCGGACCGCGCCGCCGTCGCGGGCGATGCGCAACAGGTCCTCGCGCGTCGGCACGCGTCCGGTCGACCGCCCGTCGAGCAAGGCATGCCCGAGCAGCGCGGCGCCGGCTTCATGGCTCTGCCAGATCAGCGCCAGCCGGTTGGCGGTGAACGTGGCGCGATCGGTCCATCGGACGGGCGGCGCATGCCTCAGCAGGGTCCATTGCAACGGGGCATCCGGCGAACGGCGCTCCGCGTCGTCGAGCGCGGTCAGCAGCGTCGTGACCGCCGCGCCACCCGCCAGCACGGCGTCGGCGTCGGCCTGCGCGCCGAGTCCCACCGCCATCGCGCGCAGGCCGGCATGCAGTCGATGTTGCGCGCCGACGTCGTTCATCTCGATGCCGAGCAGGCTCGCCGCCGTCGACGCCGGGACGGCCCAGGACCAATGCAACCACCCGCCTTGCAGCGCGATCGCGGCCTGCCGTCGTGCATGGGCGCGGATATCGTCGTCCGAGAGCGCCATCAGCGCACGTGTCAGCGCGGCCTTCTCGGGCGCGTGCGCGGCGTCGTCGCGCTGTCGCAACCAGCACGCGAAGACCTCGGCCAGCGGTCCGCCGTGCGCCTGCAGCGGCGGCGGCAAGGGCTCGCCCGGCGGTCGCATGCGCAGCGCGGGATCGAGCAGCGGGGGCATCGGCGGCGGCACGGCGCGGTCCCGGGACGGGTCCTCGGCAGCTTGCGGCGGATGGAAGGGACAGGCATTCATGGCGGAGGTCTCGGCGGTCGGTGGCAACGGCATGGGGGAATCTTCGCGATGGATCGCCAGGAACGCTTCGCTTAGCATCGAAGCATGATTGACGCCCCCACCGCCGACGAGGCGCTGGCCCACATCGCCGCCAGCATGGCCGAGCCGGTGCGCGCGCGCATGCTGTGCTGCCTGATGGACGGCCACGCGCGCACGGCGACCGAGCTGGCCGCCGTCGGCGACGTCGCCGCGTCCACCGCCAGCGCGCACCTGGCCAAGCTGCTCGGGCAGGGACTGGTCGGCTGCATGGCGCAGGGCAAGCACCGCTACTACCGGCTGGCCGGCCCGGAGGTCGGCCAGGCGCTGGAAGCGATGCTGGTGCTGGCCGGTCTGCCGCGGCCGCGTTTCGAGCCCAGCACGCCGCCCGCGTTGCGTCAGGCGCGGCGCTGCTACGACCACCTCGCCGGCCATTGGGGCGTGCGGCTGCACGACCACGCGCTGCGCCTGCACTGGATGACGCCCGATCCCGACGAGGTCCGCGGCTATCGCTTCACCGGCGGGGGCCTGGACGCGTTGCGCGAGCTCGGCGTCGATGTCGACGCCGCCACCGGCGCGCGCCGTCGTCGGCTGGCCTGCGCCTGCATGGACTGGAGCGAGCGGCGCCCGCACCTGGGCGGCGCGCTCGGCGCCGCGTGGCGGCAGGCGATGCTGACGCAGGGCTGGCTCGATCCCGACCCCGACAGCCGCGCCCTGCGCGTGACGCGCCGCGGACAGACCCGACTCGAACGACTTCTGGAGGACACGACGACATGAGCACCTCGATCCACGTGGGCATCGGCGGCTGGAACTTCGAGCCCTGGCGCGAGACCTTCTATCCCAAGGACCTGCCCGCCTCGCGCGAGCTGGAATACGCCAGCCGCAAGCTGAGCGCCATCGAGGTCAACGGCACCTACTACTCGACCTTCAAGCCGGCGACCTTCGCCAAGTGGCGCGACACCGCGCCCGAGGGTTTCGTGTTCTCGCTCAAGGCCAACCGCTTCGCGACCAACCGGCGCGTGCTGGCCGAGGCCGGCGAGTCGGTGATGCGATTCATCGACAGCGGCGTCGCCGAGCTGGGGCCCAAGCTCGGACCCATCGTCTGGCAGTTCGCGCCGACCAAGCGCTTCGATCCGGCGGACTTCGGCGCTTTCCTGAAGCTGCTGCCGAAGGACTCCGCCGGCGTGGCGCTGCGGCATGCGCTCGATGTCCGGCATGAGAGCTTCCGCTCGCCGGAGTTCCTGGCAATGGCGCGCGACCACGGCGCGGGCGTCGTGTTCACCGAGTCCGACGACTATCCGCCGATCCCCGACCTCACCGCCGACTTCGTCTACACGCGGGTGATGCGCACGCGCCCGGAGCTCGTCACCGGAGTCACGGAGGAGGAGCTCGACGGCCTCGCCGCCAGCGCCTCGCGCTGGGAGTCCGGCGGCCAGCCCGACCGGCTGCCGCTGGTCGAGGCCGACCGCGCGCCGCCCAAGCGCGCGCGCGACGTGTTCGTCTTCTTCATCAGCGGCGCGAAGGAACGCGCGCCGGCCGCGGCGATGGCGCTGATCGAGCGCCTGTCCTGAGCCGGACCAGCCGGACCAGTCGGACTGGCAGGACTGGCAGGACTGGCAGGACTGACCGGACCTGAGCCGGACCTGAGCCGGACCTGAGCCGGACTGGAGCGGGACTGGAGCGGGACTGGAGCGGGACCTGCGCGGGACGGACGCGGGCGCGCCGCCGCCCGCTGTCAACTTCGCGGCAGCGCGCCGCCGGCGGGCCGCCTAGAGTCGGCGGTCACCCGGGAGGTTCCGCATGCCGTCGCTCGTCGCTCCGTTGTCCGCCACCGTCCAGCAGTGGCTCGTCGCCGTGGGTGAGATCGTTCGACGCGGCCAGCCGGTCGTGCGGCTCGAGGCGATGAAGATGGAGCACGAACTGTCCGCGCCGGCCGACGGACGCATCGAGGAGCTCTTCGCCGCCGAAGGCGAGCTGGTGCGCGAGGGCAATGCCTTGATGGCGTGGCAGGCCGCGTCTCCCGCATCTGCATCCGCATCACCTGCACCCGCACCCGCACCCGCACCCGCACCCGCACCGGCACCGGCACCGGCACCGGCACCGGCACCGGCACCGGCACCGGCACCGGCATCCGCACCGGCATCCGCATCCGCAGCCGCAGCCGCAGCCGCAGCCGCAGCCGCAGCCGCAGCCGCAGCCGTGCCCGTCGTGCCCGTGCCTGCACCTGCCCTTGCATCTGCGTCCGCGGCGGAAGCAGCGGGCGAGGCTGCGGCGGCGGCCCGCCACGGCGCCCCGAACGACAGGATCGTCGAATCGTCGACGACCGGCGAGCGCGCCGACATTCGCGCATGGCGCGAGCGTCATGCGCTGCTGGCCGACGAGGCCCGGCCCGACGCCGTCGCCAGGCGGCACGCACTGGGCCAGCGCACGGCGCGCGAGAACGTCGATGCCGTCTGCGATCCCGGCAGCTTCACCGAATACGGCGCGCTCGCGATCGCCGCGCAGACCGCGCGTCGTCCCGGCGAGGACCTGCGGGCCCAGACGCCTGCCGACGGTGTCGTGACCGGCATTGCGCGCCTGCGCGGCCGGCCGATCGCCGTGATGGCCTACGACGCCACCGTGCTCGCCGGCACGCAAGGCTTCCGCAGTCACCAGAAGACCGACCGGCTGATCGAGCTCGCGGAGCGCCGCCAACTGCCGTTCGTGCTGTTCGCCGAAGGCGGCGGCGGTCGGCCCGGCGACACGGACATGCCGGTCGTCGCGGGCCTGCATGTCGCGACCTTCGCGCGACTGGCCGCGCTGGCCGGGCAGGTGCCGACGATCGGCGTCGCGGCGGGACGCTGCTTCGCGGGCAATGCCGCGCTGCTGGCCTGCTGCGATCTGGTCGTCGCCACGCGCAGCAGCAACATCGGGCTCGGCGGTCCCGCGATGATCGAAGGCGGCGGCCTCGGTCGCTTCGAACCCGGGCAGATCGGCCCCGCGCCCGAACTCGCACGGGCGGGCGTCGTCGACGTGCTGGTCGACGACGAACAGCAGGCCGCCGATCTCGTACGAGCCTTGATGGCGTGGATGTGCCGGCTGCCCGCAGCCAACGCGGCCCCTGCCACCGGCTCAGGCGATGCAGCCAACGCGGACGCGTCAGCCACCGCAAGCGCTGCAAGCGCTGCGGCCTTCGCAGCTGCCGAACCGGACCAGGCACCGCTCGACGACGCGATCCCCGAGATCCGCCAGCGGGCGTACCCGGTCCGCGACATCCTTGCGCGTCTCTTCGACACGGGCTCGCTGGTCGAGCTCGGTCGCGGCAGCGGCGACAGCGTGATCACCGCCGCCGCCTTTCTCAAGGGCCAGCCGGTGGCCGTCGTGGCGAGCGACTGCGCCGTGCTGGGCGGCGCGGTCGATGGCGCCGCGTCGCGCAAGCTGGCGCGCTTCTGGCGGCTGTGCGAGCGTCTCGGCCTGCCGGTCGTCAGCCTGATCGACAGCCCCGGCTTCATGGTCGGCCCGGAGGCCGAATCCACCGGCCAGCTGCGAGAGGCCGGCGAGCTCTTCCGTGCCGCGGCGGCGTTGACGGTGCCGCTGGTGGCGGTGGTGATGCGACGCGCGTTCGGGCTCGGCGCGATGGCGCTGGCCGGCGGCAGCCTGCACCGGCCGATCGGCTGCGCCGCGTGGCCGCGCGGCGAATTCGGTGCGATGGGACTGGAAGGGGCGGTGCGGCTCGGCTACCGCAAGGAACTGGCGGCCGTGCCCGACGGGCCCGAACGGCAGGCGCTGTTCGAGCGCCTGCTCGCGGCGCAGGTGGCGCGAGGCCAGGCGCTGGCGATCGCCGAGACGCTGGAGATCGACGCCGTGATCGCGCCGCGACAGACGCGCGACTGGATCGCCGGGCTGATCGGCGCGGCCCCGGCGACGTCCTCCGCCGGCTCGCCGGCCCACCCGCAGGCAATGACAGGTCCTTCACGCGCGACGCCTGCGATGTAGGGGGGCAGCCGGCGCGCGCCGATCACTACACTCACGCGTCATGGCGTCCATCCACATCCCCACGCTGATGTTGGCGCTGCTGAGCGGTTTCGCGATGCTCGGCGTGCAGCTGTGGGCGGCGCAGCGCAGCCGGCTGCGCTACCTCGACCTCGGCGTGTGGACCTGGGGCTCGTGGACGCTGCTGGCCGGCTTCACGATGCTGTCGGCGCGCGTGGTGCTGCCGGTCTGGGTGTCGGCGCTGCTCGGCAACGGGCTGATCGCGCTGGGCATCGTGTTCTACAACGAGGCCATCCATCGGCATGTGCTGGGCCGTTCGCTGCCGCGCTGGATGTGGTGGGGCGGCCCGACGGTGGCCTGGGGCCTGACGGCATGGATGCTGGCCTGGCCGCTGGCGGCGCGCACCAGCGCGATCTCGCTGGTCTTCGCGACCCTGCTGCTGCCGGCGGTCTTCGTGCTGCTGGGGCCGGGCTGGCGCGGCGAATCGTCGCTGCGCGCCGTCGGCATCACGCTCGTGGCCGCGGCGGCCAGCCTGCTGCTGCGCAGCCTGCACGCGATGACGAATCCGGAGGAATACCTGGACCTGATGCAAGGCAGCCTCGGCCAGGGCCTGACCTTCCTCTTCAGCTTCCTCTGCCTGATCGGCGCGGGTTTCGGCTTCGTGCTCGCGAACTTCGAGCGCATCGCGCGGCGCATGGAGGAGGTCGCCTCCACGGACGGCCTCACCGGCTGCCTGAACCGGATGACCGCCGACGCGCTGCTGCGGCACGAGCTGGAGCGCGGCCGGCGCGAGGGCACGCCGCTGGCCTTCGTGCTGCTGGACCTGGACCACTTCAAGGACGTCAACGACTGCCACGGTCATCACGCCGGCGACGACGCGCTGCGCGCGTTCGCGGCCGAGGTGCGGGCGCGGCTGCGCGCGTCGGACGTCGTGGGTCGCTGGGGCGGCGAGGAATTCGGGCTCGTGCTGCCGGCCACCGACGGATCAGGCGCGATCCGGCTGGTCGAACAGATCCGCGAAGCGGTGGCGACGCTGCAACTGTGCGACGGCGACGGGCGTGCCTTCACGCTGACGGTGTCGGCCGGCGTCGCGGTCGCGGAGCCCGGCGACCAGGTGAGCGCCGATCAGCTGTTCATGCGGGCCGACCGCGCGCTGTATCGCGCCAAGGACGGCGGGCGCAACAACGTGCAGGTGCACGACAGCAACTGGGAACTCGGCGCGGGGTCGTCCGCGGCGTGAGCCTGCGCCGGGCGGCGACCTGGGCGCGGCCGGGCGCGCGGGGCGGGCCTTCACGATCAGCGGCATCGCGCGTTTCAGGATCGCCTTCTGCGCGGCCTTGGGCGGCAGGTCCTGGGCGCGCGGGGCGGCGTGGTCGATGCAGGCGTCGACGCGCGGATCGAGGGTCGGCATGGCGGCCGAGCGGAGCGCTTCCGAGGTCGCCGGACCAGCGTGGTCTATGCTCGGTCCATGCATGTGAAGCGCTCCAACTCCCTCCTTGCCCGCCTGCCGGCGGCCCTGCCCATCTGGTCGCTGCTGGCGCCGCTGGCCGCGATCCTCGCGCTGCTGGGGCTGACGGCGGGCGCCACCTCGACGCTGGTGCTGACGGTGGTGAGCGTGCTGCTGATCGCCGCGGTGCTCGCGGCGGTGCATCACGCCGAGGTCGTCGCGCATCGCGTGGGCGAGCCGTACGGCTCGCTGGTGCTGGCGGTGGCGGTGACCATCATCGAGGTGGCGCTGATCGTGTCGCTGATGCTGGCCGGCGGGGAGTCGACCAACGCGCTGGCGCGCGACACGGTGTTCTCCGCGATCATGATCGTGTGCAACGGCGTGCTGGGGTTGTGCATCCTGGTCGGCGGCTGGAAGCATCAGGAGCTGGCCTTCCGTGTCGAGGGCACGAGTCCGACGCTCGCGGTGCTGGCCGCGCTGTCGGTGCTGACGCTGGTGCTGCCGGCGTTCACGACGAGTTCGGCCGGGCCGACGTTCACGACCACGCAGCTGCTGTTCGCGGGCGGCGTGTCGCTGGTGCTCTATGGAGCCTTCGTGTTCGTGCAGGCGGTGCGGCACCGCGACTATTTCCTGCCGGTGGCCGGCGTCGACGACCAGGACACGCATGCGCCGCCGCCGAGCTGGCGCGTGGCCGGCACGAGTCTGGCGCTGCTGCTGGTGTGCCTGGTCGGCGTGGTCGGTCTGGCGAAGCTGCTGGCGCCGACGATCGAGCGCGGCGTGAGTGCGATCGGCGCGCCGCCGTCGCTGGTGGGCGTGATCGTGGCGATGCTGGTGCTGCTGCCGGAGACGGTGGCGGCGGTGCGCGCGGCGCTGCACAACCGGCTGCAGACCAGCCTCAACCTGGCGCTGGGTTCGGGACTGGCCAGCATCGGGCTGACGATCCCGACGGTGGCGGTGCTCTCGCCGCTGTTCCCGCACTCGCTGGTGCTGGGGCTGACGCCGTTGAGCATGGTGCTGCTGTTCCTGACCTTCATCGTCGGCGGCCTGACGCTCGGCGGCGGCCGCGCGACGGTGCTGCAGGGGGCGGTCCACATGGTGGTGTTCGTGGTGTTCCTGTTCCTTGCGGTGTTCCCGTGATCCCCTGATCCCGTGATGCGTCGCCGACTCGCGCGACGTGTCTGAATGACGAGAGCCGCCCAAGGGCGGCTCTTCTATTTCCGGGTAGTCAACGGCCGATGAGCTTGCCGCACATCGGCTCCCAAGCTTCTTTGCTCTGACTTTGATCGATTCGTGGCGCGGAGTCGGATGACAACTTGCCGTCCGTCTGTCGGATCTAAAAAATACGCGGTTTCTCGTACAATGAGAGCCTGGCGTGAGTGGACCAAAGGGATACAGGGCGGTGAAGCAAGCGGTCATTCGCGCGCTGGAGTCGGGTGCCTTCCGACACGAAATGCGGACTTCCTACGATGAGAAGAACCTGCTGGGCTATGGCGAGGTGACTGTGAGTCAGGTGGTGAAACTCATCAAGGACAGCACCGGGACGGAGTACTCGTGTTCCCCACTTCATGGGGATCCGTCCTACGACTGCCATCTGCTCAAAACGGGAGGCTGGTACGTGAAGTTCTACTTCGCGGACCCGCACACCGTGTTCATCAGCGTTCATCGGATGAAACTGTCATGAAGATCTTTGAGGTTGGAGAACATAGCAAGGCCTACTGCCAAGACTGTCGCAAGATGGTTCGAACTACCTTCGCGCGAAGGGACGTGCCTTTCAGCGACGGGCGAGGTGTCGCACGAAATGTGCTCGTTGGCGTGTGTGATGAATGCGAACGGGCGATCGAGGTGCCTCCGCAGACGACTCCGGCGTTGGCCAAGGCTCGCAAGGCTGCGACGCAGGCCATCGAGGCGAATCTGCCGGCGCCTTACATCGACGTGCTGGACAGCGCGGTCCTTCGAATCGACGGGCAGGCGTCTACGGACTTCCGCCGTGCCCTGCTGACGTACTTCGTTCACAAGATCGCGCTTGACGAACGCGGGCGGACGCTGCTTCTACTGTCGCACCGCAAGGCGATCGAACTCTTCCCCGAGGAGCGCGGCGTAGTTCGTCGGCGCCTGTCAATGAAGGTGCCTCCACGGGTCACCGATGACTTCCGAAGGTTGGAGGCGTCCACGGAGCTGAACACTACCGAGCTGCTGAAGTCCGTCGTGTTCCTGATCCGTCAGCGTGTTTTGGAAGAGCCCAAGCCGCGTTTGATTGGCGAGTTGCAGGCGTTGTCCGCGATCTGGGCGTGATCACCGGGGGCGAGGTTGCTCAGCGCGGCCATCCCTCCGCCTTCGCCCCGTACTCCCACGTGAACGGCACGCCGGTCTCGCCGAGCACGCGGCGCACGATCGCGGGGTAGAGCCGTTCGGCCATCACGTCGTTGGACAGCAGCACGACGCAGGCGCGGCGATGTTCGAGGCACACCATCGTGTTGCCCGTCTGGTCATCGTGGCCGCCCTTGAAGTAGCCGCGGCCTTGCGGGCCGTCGAAGACGACGACGCCCAGTCCGGCCGCGAGGTCCGGCCTGCGTTGTGACGCAGGCAGCTCCGGCTGCAGCGTCGGGAACTGCGATGCGGTCGTGATCGGTGCCTGCGGGCGCGTCATCTCCGCGCGGCTGCGCGGCGAGAGGCCGTCGCCACGCGCAAGCCCCGCCGCGAAGCGCGCGAAGTCGTCGATCGTCGTGTCCATCGAGCCCGCCGCGCGCACGCGGCTGCGCGCATCGTGCGGGACCCAGCGGCGCGCTTCGGTCACGCCGTCCGCGAGGTTCGTCGCGAAGTCCGCGCGCCACTTCATCGCCGTCATCGTCATGCCGAAGCGGTCGAAGACGCGGCGCTGCATCTCCTGGCCGAGGTCCAGCTTCAGCCGGCCTTGTTCGAGCACGAACTGCAGCAGGATCAGACCCTCGCCGGAATAGGCGTAACGGCTCCCCGGATCAAAGTGGAAGCGCAGCTTCCCGTCCGGCTCCAGGAACGCGAAGTTGCCGAAGCCGCCGCGATGCGAGAGCAGCAGGCGTGGCGTCAGCGCCCGCCAGCGTTCATCGCCGCGCAGGTCCGGCCACGGGCCGTAGCGGGCATCCTTCGGGTAGTCGGGCAGCGGACGGTCCAGCAGGGTGGCGATCGAGGCGTCCAGATCGACGCGGCCCTCGTTGGCGAGCTGCATCACCGTGTAGGCGAAGACCGCCTTGGTCAGCGACGCACCGTACATGACCGTGCCGGTCTGCAAGGCCTGACCCTCCGCGTTGCGATGACCGTAGCTGCGCACCGCGCGGATCTGACCGTCCTCGATCACGGCGAGCGCCAGACCTTTCACCTCGCCCGAGGTGATCGATTCCCTGATCAGGGCTTCGGCGACATCGAGGCCGGCCGCAGCGGTGACGGCGACTGGCGTTACGTTGGTCGTGGCGGTCGTGGCGGTCGTGGCGGTCGTGGCGGCGGTGTGAGTCTGAGGCTGCGCACAGCCCCCGTCGAGGCGGTCAAGACGGCCAGCGCCGAACCAGCGATGAGCGCGGCACAGGTGGCCGCGACCGAAGGCCCTCCTCGAGGCCTCATGCCGCCAGTCGGAAGGTGCTCACCAGCGCGTTGAGCTGTTCCGCCTGCGCGCGCAGGCTGCCCGCCGCCGCGGCCGATTCCTCGACCAGCGCCGCGTTCTGCTGCGTCATTTCGTCGAGCCGCTGCACGGCGACGTTGACCTGGCCGATGCCGTCCTTCTGCTCGGCGGCCGCCGTGGCGATCTCGCCGACGATGTCGGCCACGCGGCGCACGCCCTGGACGATCTCGCCCATGGCCAGTCCCGCGTTCTGCGCCAGGCGCGTGCCGGTATCCACGCGCAGCACGCTCTCGCCGATCAGCGCCTTGATCTCCTTGGCCGCGCCCGCCGATCGTTGCGCCAGCGCCCGCACCTCGCCGGCCACGACCGCGAAGCCCCGACCCTGTTCGCCGGCGCGCGCCGCCTCGACGGCCGCGTTCAGCGCCAGGATGTTGGTCTGGAACGCGATGCCGTCGATGGTCCCGATGATGTCGTTGATGCGGCGCGAGCTCGACTCGATCTGCTGCATCACCGCGACCACCTCGCCGACGACGTCGCCGCCCTTGGACGCCGACACGCGCGTCGCGCTCACCAGGTCGTTGGCCTGCTGGGCCGAGCTCGCCGTGTTGGCGACCGTGCCGGTCAGCTCTTCCATCGACGACGCCGTCTCCTGCAGGTTGGAGGCCGTGGCCTCGGTGCGCGCCGACAGGTCCTGGTTGCCGGTCGCGATCTCGCGCGTCGCGACATTGATCGTCTCCGTGCCGTCCCGCACCTGGCGCACCATGCGCCGCAGCGACTCCTGCATCGCGCTCAGCTCGCGCAGCAGCACGCCGATCTCGTCGCTGCGGTCGACGACGATGTCCTGGCTCAGGTCGCCGCTGGCGATGGTCTGCGCCACCGCGCCGGCCCGCACCATCGGCGCCCGCACCGAGTGAGTGATCCGCCACGCGATGAAGATCCCCAGCACGACCGCGACGCCCGTCAACGTCAGCATCAGCGTCGCCGCCTGCGCGGCCTGCTCACGCTGCTGCGCGGCGAAGTTGTCGGTGTCCTCCGAGATCAGCGTCACCAGCTTCTCGACCGATGCCAGGTAACTCGCCGCCACCGGGATCAGCGTCTGGTCGACCTGCCGCCCGCCGGCCTCCGGGTCCGCCTTGATCGCGGCCATCACGCCCTTGCGGATGTCGACGTAGCGCTGCCGCTCGGAAGCGATCACCGGCAGCTGGGCCTTCTGCTCCGGATCGTCGATGACCTTGTCGAGCTCGGCCTGCAACTGGTTGATGCGTTCGGTCGTACGCGTCATCTCGGAGGACAGGAAACCGCTGAGTCCCTCGTGTCCGCCGGACTTGGCCATCGCCATCACGCGGTTGAGATTGAGCTCGGTGGCGGCGCGCCAGTTCGTGGCCATCAGCCGGCGCTGCTCCAGCGTGTGCAGCTGGTCGCTGAGCCGCACCATCTCGCGCAGCTTCATCACGCCGACGCCGGTCATCAAGGCGGCCATCGCGAGCACCGCCGCGAAGCCGACTTGCAACAGGGTCGTGATCTTCATCCGGCTCAGGACCTGCAGCATGTCGTACTCCAACAGCGATGGTGCAATCGATTATGGGAGTGCCGCTGCGGGGCGGCAACACGCGGGAGAACCCGGCCCCCCCGGCCCCGGGGGCGCGCGCTCACGCGAGCCGGAACACCCGCACCAATTCCGCGAGTTCCTTGGCCTGCTGCTGCAGGCTGTCCGCGGCCGCGCTGCTTTCCTCGACCAGCGCGGCGTTCTGCTGCGTCACTTGGTCCAGCTGCGTGACCGCGTCGCCGATCTGCTGGATGCCGCGCGACTGTTCGTGGCTGGCGGAGGCGATCTCGCCGATCAGCACGCTGACCTGGCGCACCTGGTCGACGATGCCCTGCATCGCCGCGCCGGCGTTGTCGGCGAGTCCGGAGCCGGACTGCACCTGCGCCACGCTGCGCCCGATCAGCGCCTTGATCTCGCGCGCGGCCTGCGCCGAGCGCTGCGCCAGCGCGCGCACCTCCGAGGCGACCACCGCGAAGCCCTTGCCCTGCTCGCCCGCGCGCGCGGCTTCGACCGCGGCGTTCAGCGCCAGGATGTTGGTCTGGAAGGCGATGCTGTCGATGACGCCGATGATGTCGGCGATCTGCCCGGACGAGGTGCTGATGTCCTGCATCGTCCGCACGACCTGCTGCACGACGCCGCCGCCCTGGCTGGCCGCCGCCGCGGCGCGCGTCGCCAGCGCATCCGCCTGGCCGGCGGTGGAGGCGTTGTTCTGGACCGTGCTCGACAACTGCTCCATCGACGCGGCCGTCTGCTGCAGGTTGGCGGCCTGCTCCTCGGTGCGCTGGCTCAGATCGAGGCTGCCGCTGGCGATCTCGCTGGAGCCGGTCGCGATGCTCTCGCTGCTGTGGCGCACGCGGCTGACGATGTCGCGCAGCGAGCCGGCCATGGCGCCGAGCGCCGCGATCAGCCGCGCCGCCTCGTCCCGGCCGGGCGTCGCGTCGCGATTGCGCAGGTCGCCCTGCGCGACGGCCTCGGCGAAGTGGACCGCCTCCTGCATCGGCGCGGTGATCGAGCGCGTCGTGAACACGCCGGCGCCCAGCGCGATCAGCACCGCCGCCAGCGCGGCCGCCAGGCTCCAGCCGCGCACCGAGGCGGCGGTGGCTTCCGCCGTGCGGAAGGACTCGGCCCCGACACGCACCTGCAGCGCCAGCAGGGCGTCGATCGCGACCTTCGCCTGCGCGCCCAGCGTCACGATGCGGTCGCCGTAGATCGATTGCGCCTTGGCCGAGTCGCCGGCCTTGACCGCGTCGCGCGCGGCCAGCAGCCCCTGCCGGACGTAGTGGCCGCGGACCTCGGCGAAGGTCGTGGCCAGCTGCTTCTCCTCGTCGGTGAGGTAGGTGGCCATGTAGTCCTTCCACAGCGCGGTGATCGTCGTGATGTTGGCCTGCAGCTGCGCGTCCAGCGTCGGCAGCTGCGCCGGGTCGCGCATCATCTCGGTCACCAGGATGCGGTTGCGCAGCATCAGGCTGTCGATGTCGCCGATCTGCTTCAGGGGAATGGTCCGATCCTCGTAGATCGTCTTGAGGTCGGCGAAGACGAGGCTGCTGCCGCGGATGCCGAGCGCCGAGACGGCGAGGATCAGCAGCAGCATCAGCCCGAAGGCCAGCGACAGGCGCTTGCCGGTGGTGAAGCGACGCAGGAAGGGCATGGCGGTCTCCGGCGGTTCTTGTGAACGACGATGGCAGAGCCGATTGCACGATATGTGCCAGCGCAAGGGAAGCCCCGCGCCCCGGCAGACGCCAGCCGCCGTCGCCGTGCCCGGTGTCACGACGGATCGTCCGCCTGCGAAAGCGGGTCCGCGAAAGTGACGCGCCGGGATCGCGGCCGCGCCGTCAGCGCTTCCATCTGCAGCAGGCCCATGCGGCGCAGCACATCGCCCTCGGGCAGACGCACCTGCCATTCGGCAAAGTTCAACATGGCCTCGCCGAAGCCCTGGCCCCCCTCCCAGGCCTTGCGCAGGCCGGTCGCCGCGGCGTGGCGTGCCTTGCACGCCTCGTCGATGCACTTCGCCTGCGTGTAGAAGTCGTCCGGCCAGGCCCATCGCTGGAGCTTGGCCAGCGTGACGAGGTCGCGCGGCGGCCGGATCGGTCGGAACGCGCCGCGGGGCGGACTGGCGATGTGCCATTGATCGTCGAGGAGGTGGGCGATCCGCAACAGGTCCTGCTCGTCCAGCCCTTGCTTGAGGTAAGGCGGAGGCGCCAGGCGGAAGGGAAGCATCCGGAGCAGCAGGTCCTCGATGGCGATCGAGCCCGGCGCGGGAAGCAGTTCGCGCGGCACCATGCGCAGCGCACGGCCGATCGTGAGCTGCTCCTCGGCGTTCGGCTGGATCCTCGGGTGAGCGCCCTCCTTCCGGTGGTCGTCGACGCCGGAGCGGCCGAACCAGGAGGCAAACAGGTCGGCGAGCCGGCGCGACAAGTCCCCGAACGCCTTTGCCGGCGGCAGTTCCAGCCGGCAGTCGTCGCTGCACAGGGCGTCGCGCAAGGCGGCGACCGTCATCAGGCGCGTCGGGGCGACGTCGGTGTCCTCCCGCGCCAGGGGCACGCAGCTCGGGGCCCGCTCGGTCAGGCGGAACAGCACCGGGATGCCGGACGGGTTGCGCAGGTACGGGAGTGGGTCCGTGGTCTCGAACAGGCGCAGCGCCGTGTCGGTCGGCAGGTCCACGAGGGTGCGCTGCGCGTCGACATGCGGCGCGCTGACGCATTCCGTGCCGGACAGCTCCCGCAGGAAGCGGTTGACCGTGGAGGCCGTGCAACCGTCGGGCAGCGCCACCACCGGCGGATGGTCGGCGGGGTGCGGAAACGCGTGCTTTCCCAGCAGCCGCAGGAAGCCGTCCGGCAACTCGTCGAGCGTGGTCGGACGCAGGTCGCGCAGATCGGCGACGGACGTGCCGGCGCCGGTCAGGCGCAGCAGCACCGGATGGAGGATCGTCCTGTCGCCGCCGCGGCGCGACAAGGTGGAGAACGCCTGGACGAGCGCGGAGGGGAGAGCGGAAGGTGGCAGCATGGCGGGAGACCTCGACGAAGGTCTCCCCTAGTGCCGGACCGGCGGACGCGCGGCGCGCGCCCGCGGATCACTCACATGCTGCGCCGGTACTGCCCACCCACTTCAAACAGTGCCGCGGTGATCTGTCCCAGCGAGCACACCCGCACCGCGTCCATCAGCACGTCGAAGACGTTGCCGTTGGCGATCACCGCCTGCTGCAGCCGCTTGAGCATGGCCGGCGCCTCGGCCGCATGGCGCGCGTGGAAATCGCCCAGGCGCGCCAGCTGACCCTGCTTCTCCTCCTCGGTCGAGCGCGCCAGCTCGATGTGGTCCGGCACCGGGTCGCCGTGCGGGTTGCGGAAGGTGTTCACGCCGATGATCGGGTACTCGCCGGTGTGCTTGAGCATCTCGTAGTGCATCGACTCTTCCTGGATCTTGCCGCGCTGGTAGCCCGTCTCCATCGCGCCCAGCACGCCGCCGCGCTCGGCGATACGCTCGAACTCGGTCAGCACCGCCTCCTCGACCAGCTCGGTGAGCTCGTCGATGATGAACGCGCCCTGGCTGGGGTTCTCGTTCTTCGCCAGGCCCCACTCGCGGTTGATGACCAGCTGGATCGCCATCGCGCGACGCACCGATTCCTCGGTCGGCGTGGTGATCGCCTCGTCATAGGCGTTGGTGTGCAGCGAATTGCAGTTGTCGTAGATCGCGATCAGCGCCTGCAGCGTGGTGCGGATGTCGTTGAAGGCGATCTCCTGCGCATGCAGCGAGCGGCCCGAGGTCTGGATGTGGTACTTCAGCTTCTGGCTGCGCTCGTTGGCGCCGTACTTGTCGCGCATCGCCACCGCCCAGATGCGGCGCGCGACGCGGCCCAGCACGGTGTACTCGGGGTCCATGCCGTTGCTGAAGAAGAAGCTCAGATTGGGCGCGAAGTCGTCGATGTGCATCCCGCGCGCGAGATAGGCCTCGACGAAGGTGAAGCCGTTGGACAGCGTGAACGCCAGCTGCGAGATCGGGTTCGCGCCCGCCTCGGCGATGTGATAACCGCTGATCGACACCGAGTAGAAGTTGCGCACGTCGTGGTTGACGAAGTACTGCGCGATGTCGCCCATCACCTTCAGCGAGAACTCGGTCGAGAAGATGCAGGTGTTCTGGCCCTGGTCCTCCTTGAGGATGTCCGCCTGCACCGTGCCGCGCACGTTGGCCAGCACCCAGGCGCGGATCTTGGCGGCCTCGTCGGCGGTCGGGTCGCGGCCGTTGTCGGCCTTGAACTTCACGAGCTGCTGGTCGATCGCGGTGTTCATGAACATCGCCAGGATCGACGGCGCCGGGCCGTTGATCGTCATCGAGACCGAGGTGGTCGGGTGGCAGAGGTCGAAGCCGTCGTACAGGACCTTCATGTCGTCCAGCGTCGCGATGCTGACGCCGGAGTTGCCGACCTTGCCGTAGATGTCGGGCCGCGGCGCGGGATCGGCGCCGTAGAGCGTGACCGAGTCGAAGGCCGTCGACAGCCGCTTGGCCGGCAGGCCCTCCGACACCAGCTTGAAGCGCCGGTTGGTGCGGAAGGCGTCGCCCTCGCCGGCGAACATGCGGGTGGGGTCCTCGCCCTCGCGCTTGAACGCGAACACGCCGGCCGTGTACGGGAAGCTGCCCGGCACGTTCTCCAGCATCAGCCACTTCAGCAGCTCGCCCTGGTCCTCGTACGGCGGCAGCACGACCTTGCGGATGCGCGTGCCCGACAGCGAGGTCGACACCAGCGCCGTGCGGATCTCCTTGTCGCGGATCTTCACGACGTACTCGTCGCCGGCGTAGGCCTGCTGCATGTCGGGCCACTGTGCGAGCAGCTGGCGCGCGTCGGCGTCGAGCTTCGCCTGGCGGGACGCGGCGAGCGCTTCGAGCGCGGCGACGTTGCCCTGCGCATCGCCCTTGGCGTCGGACTGGCCGAGCATCGCGGCGCTGGCCGTCAGCTGCTGGATCTCGCGGGCCAGGCGCGCTTGCGCGCGCGCCCGCTTCTTGTACGAGCGCACGGTGTCGCCGATCTCGGCGAGGTAACGCGAACGCGCCGGCGGCACGATGGGTGTCTGGTGGGTGCTGAAGCGCGTGGCGGCGACCGGCAGGCGGCCATCGCCGTCTCGCAAGGGCAGGCCGAGCTCGGCCAGGCGCGGCTTCAGCGCCTGGTAGAGCGCGGTGACGCCGTCGTCGTTGAAGCGGCTGGCCATGGTGCCGAAGACCGGCAGTTCCTCGGCCTTCTTGCCCCAGGCCTCCTTGTTGCGCTGCACCTGCTTGGCGACGTCGCGCCAGGCGTCGGCCGCGCCCTTGCGGTCGAACTTGTTGATCGCGACGAACTCGGCGAAGTCCAGCATGTCGATCTTCTCGAGCTGGCTGGCCGCGCCGAACTCCGGCGTCATCACGTACATCGGCACGTCGACGTGCGGCACGATGGCCGCGTCGCCCTGGCCGATGCCGGAGGTCTCGACGATGACGAGGTCGAAGCCCGCGACCTTGGCCGCGGCGATCACGTCGGGCAGCGCCTGTGAGATCTCGGAGCCGAAGTCGCGCGTCGCCAGCGAGCGCATGAAAACTCTGTGAGCCCCCACGCTTGCCCCTTGCGGGGCTGCGCTGCCCCCCGAGGGGGCTGCGTGTCCTTGGGACGGCCCGGCGGACACGCGCTGACCGGCCGACCACGGCGCGATCGCGTTCATGCGGATGCGGTCCCCCAGCAGCGCGCCGCCGCTCTTGCGGCGCGACGGATCGATGGAGATCACGGCGATGCGCAGCGCGTCGTCCTGGTCCAGGCGCAGGCGGCGGATCAGTTCGTCGGTCAGCGAGGACTTGCCCGCGCCGCCGGTGCCGGTGATGCCCAGCACGGGCGTGCGCAAGCCCTTGGCGGCCTCGCGCAGCGACTGGGTGAAGGCCGCATCGGCGCGCCCGTTCTCCAGCGCCGTGATGGCCTGCGCGAGTCCGCGCCAGGCCGCTTCCGAATGGCCCTGCAGCGCCGCGATCGTCTTCGGCGCCGCGGCGCTGAGGTCCTGGTCGCAGCGCATGACCATCTCGCCGATCATGCCCATCAGGCCCATGCGCTGGCCGTCCTCGGGGCTGAAGATGCGCACGCCCTGGTCGGCCAGGTCGCGGATCTCGGCCGGCACGATCACGCCGCCGCCGCCGCCGAAGACCTGGATCTTCTCGCCGCCGCGCTGGCGCAGCAGCTCGACCATGTACTTGAAGTATTCGACGTGGCCGCCCTGGTAGGAGCTGACCGCGATGCCCTGCGCGTCTTCCTGCAACGCGGCGGTGACGACCTCGTCCACCGAGCGGTTGTGGCCCAGGTGGATGACCTCCGCGCCCATGCTCTGCAGGATGCGCCGCATGATGTTGATCGCCGCGTCGTGCCCGTCGAACAGGCTGGCGGCGGTCACGAAGCGGACCTTCTGGGTGGGGCGGTACTCGGCCAGGGCCTTGTACTCGGCGGACATCTCGGTCATGACGTGTGTCTCCGGCTGGGGGCGCGGTCGCCTGCGCGGGATGAGGATGGTCCCGCCGCGGCGCCTGTCGTGGGTCGACCCCTTTTGGGGATCGATGTTGCGCGCCGATTCTAGATTCCGGTTGACGTTTACGTAAACGAGAGATGACCGGGGTTGTTCACCCGCGAAGGGCGGGGAATCCCTAGGGTGTCGGGGAATTTGGCCGACGGAGGCGACGCGAGCGGCCCAGCGCGAGCAGCGCCAGCCCGAGGGCCATCAGCGCCCAGGTGCGCGGTTCGGGGACCGTCGCCGCAGCCAGCGAGGCGGCGTAGTTGATGCCGACGTCGTTGAAGGCGGTCACGTCCGCCATCGGGCGGCCCTGCGCATCGGTGACGCCGACGATCCCGTCCCAGCCGAAGCTGTGGGAGAAGTCGGTCAGCCCGGCGCCCCAGGCGGTGATGCGCGAGTCGGTGTCGGTCAGGCCGACCACGGCCGTCGCATAGAGCGAGCTGCGCCACTGGATGTCGATCGCTTCGCCGAAGGTGACGGGCACGGTGTACGTGAAGGTGCCGACGCCATCGCCGGAGGCATAGCGGCTGCGCTCGCCGTTGTAGAAGTAGTTGACCTCGTAGCTGTCGACTCGGAACGGCGACGTGGTGGCCGCATTCAGCGTGAGCGCCGTCTGCCAGGAGGTCTCCCCGCCATAGACCCCGCCCGGCCCCTCCAGGACGGAGGCGTAGCCGTCGGGCCAGCGCACGCCGTCGACGACGATGCGGAAGCTCATCGTGCCGGTCGTCCCGGACACGCAGGCGGGGCAGGTGATCGCGAAGTGGTCGCTCCATCCGCCTCCCACCACCGCGGAGCCCACGGCGACGCCGGAGCCGTCGCGGCTGTCGAGGAAAGCGCTGGCCTGCGCCTTCAGGCGCGCGTTGCCATAGGTGAATTCGCCGCGCGCCTGGGCCTGCGCGACGCTGCTGTGGCCCGGCGCCTCGCCGTCGGCGGCGGTCACGACTTGGGCGAAGAGCGGTGATTCGGCGAAGCGCTCCTCCAGCCGCCGCTCGTCCTGCTCGGAACTCGTGCGGCTGATGCCGTTGCCCCAGGTCCAGAAGTTGGCACCCTGCGCGCCCGCGGCGGTGCCGATCAGCAGCGCGGCCAGCGCGCCTTGGCGCCATGCGGTGGCGGGGTTCACGCGCAGAGCTCCGGCGCACGGCCGCGCCCGCGCGCGGTCCGTCCCCACGCGCCCATCGCCAGCAGGCCGAGGGCCATCAGCGCCCAGGTGCCGGGTTCTGGCACGGCGGCGGCCGCGGCTGCGGCGAACGAATACCGGTAGTCGATGCCCGCGGCGTTCAGCGCGGTGAATTCGCGCAACGGCACGCCGTTCGAATCGACCACGCCGTCGAAGCCGTCCCAGAACGTGGAGCGGGAGAGGTCCGCGGTCGACATCGCCCAACCGTCGACCGAAGGCTGGCTCTGTTCCGACACGACGGCCATCACGCCGGCGCTGCTGTGCAGCTCGAGGTGGATGGGCTGGCCGAAGATGAAGAACACCGTCATGTGGCGATAGCCTGGGCCGAACGACGCATCGCCAAAGGTCTCGGTGTAGTCGTTGTAGAGGATGTCCATCCGCTGCCCGCCCTCGAACACGCGGCCGGGGTTGTTCGGCGGGAAGGGCTCGCCGTGGGGCCAGTCAGGCGGTGGCGTGTCCCAGGGCACGCCTTCGGCTTCGACGCTGACCCCGGCGCCGCGGTCGACATAACCGGCATGGAGCGCGTCGGGGCTGTCCACACCGCCGGCCAGGTGCGTGACGCCGTCGACGTAGACCCGCGCCGAGAAGTAGCCGAGCGTGCCGGCCACGCAGCCGTCGCAGTCGATCACGAAGCTGTCGCGGCTGATGGCCGACGACGAGCCCCAGGCCTGCGCCGCCTGTTCCGGCACGGTCGTCGACAGCTGGCTCGCGCCCTGCGCGAACGCCTGGGCGTAGCCGTAGCCGGCGCGTCCCCAGGTCGAGAGCTGCACGCTGCCCGCGAGGTCGGCGGTCTGCGCCATCTGCGACAGCGCGCCGTCGACGCGCACGTTGCGCAGGCTGCCTTCGCGCGTCTGGGTCAGCTGCTGCCCCGCGAGCGAGGTCGTGAGCGTCTGGCTGGTGAGGAACTCCGGTGCCTGAGCTTGCGCCAGCATCGGCGCCCCTGCGATGGGAATGGCGATGGCGCCAACGGACAACGCCGTCGTCAGCGCCGATCGCGCATGGCGACGCAAGCGCCAGCCCAGCATCGCCAGCCCGGCGGCCATCAGCGCCCAGGTGCCCGGCTCCGGCACGGCGGCCGCGTTGGCGAACGATCGCGCGTAGTCGACGCCCACCGCGTTCAGCGCGGTGAAGCCGTTGACCGCGTTGCCCTGCGCGTCGAACACGCTGGTGATGCCGTCCCAGTACATGCTGCGCGTCGCATCGGTCTCCATCGCGCCGTGTCCGCTGAACGGCGTGGTGTTCTCGCCGGTGTAGACGCCGCCGAGCACCGCCGCGCGCAGACTCATGTCGAGGTGGATCTCCTCGCCGAAGACGAAGTCGATCGACAGCTCCTGCAGTCCCGCCGACACGCGCGGGCTTTCCTCGATGCCGGGAACGTCGTTGTGCAGCGTGTCGAGGCGGTAGTACTCGAGCGATTTCTGGCCGGGATTCGGCGGCCCGGGGATGTCGGGCGGCGTCGGATCGGGCACGCCCTCGGCGCGGATCTGGAAGCCGGTCGACCAGTTGGTGTCGGCGAGGTAGCCGCCGGTCGGCGTCGGCGACTGGCCCAGTCCGCCATTGCGCGCCGTGGCGGCGTCGAAGTAGACGCGGAAACTCATCGATCCCGAGGTTCCCGCCGCGCAGCCTCCGCATTGGATGATGAAGCTGTCGGTGAGGGAGACGGTGATGTCCCCGCGCACGTAGGTGCCCTGATCCGGTCCCTGCGCCATGAGCGACGTCGAGCCCTTGGCGTAGGACTGCAGATGACCGTAGCGCGCCGCGCCCCAGCCTTCGACGCGGGCATCGGAGGACAGCGCGGCGTCGCTGAATCCGATCGCATCGTTGAACCGCCGCACTTCGCCGGGGGACAAGGCGCCGCTCTCCTGGCCGCTCCGACCGGTCGCGCCAGGCGCCCCGAGGTCGTAGCTGTAGCCGACGGAGAAGGACTGGGCCTGAGCGGTGCCCGCCAGGCCCACGAGTCCAAGGCCGGCGATGCCCCCGAAGGCCGCGAGCAGTCTGCGGAGGGCCGGCGCGCGGACACGCCGCTCATGCCGCTCACACCGCTCACGCCGGCGCCGAGCGATCAGTGCCAGCAGCCCCAGGCCGACCGCCATCAACGCCCAGGTCCCCGGCTCGGGCACGACGACGGCGAACGACCGCGCGAAGTCGACGCCACCGGGATTGAAGGCGGTGTAGCCGGCGACGTTCAGCCCGTTGTTGTCCAGCACCGAGGTGATGCCGTTCCAGTACGCATCGTCGGGCCCGACCTGCATGGCGAGCGCGGCCCAGGTGGTGGCGTCGTGCGGCAGGGCCTGACCGGTGCCGCCGGAGAAGCCCAGCGTCATGTTCCAGACGAAGTGGATGGGCTCGCCGAAGAGGAAGTCCAGCGTCATCGTCTGCAGGCCGGCCGCCGAGCCGGTGACGGTGGTGGTGAGCGCCCCCCGGTCGAACTGGTGTTCGGTACGTGTGAACAGCTGCGTGTAGACGTCCTGCCCCTGGCCGTCCCGGATGCCGTCCGCGTGGGTGATCAGGGTGCTGCTCCAGATCGAGTAGCCGCCGTAGTTGCCCGCGGAAGTGCCCGCGATCTGTCCGCCGGTCCAGTCCACGCGCGCGTCCGCCTGCAGTGCCAGCGTCAGCGATCCGCGTGTGCCGGCCACGCAGGTGGGACAGGTGACGACGAAACTGTCGATCGTGTAGCCGGTCACCTGACTGTCGGTGAACATGAGTGCGGATGCGCCGGCGCTCGCCGTGATCATGCCGGCGGAGACATCGAACGTCATGGCACCCGGCCGCATGAAGCCCCGGGTCCGGGAGAAGCCGCTCGTGACGAAGCCGGGGCCCGATTCCAGCGTCGCGCTCGACGTCGAGACGACGCCGGGACTCGTCGACGACGCATCGGCGTCGGAAACGTTGGTCGTCAGGCCGATGGACCGGCTCTCCGCGGTGAGCGAGTTCTCCGCGGCGACGACCGAGGCCGGCAGACCGAGCAGGCCCGCGATCACTGCGACGATCGATCCGACCTTCGTGCCGGTGTGATGACGGGTCATGGCTTCTCCCTGAACCGCGCAGCCTGGCGCGGTTGTCGCGACGGTAGTCCGACATGCCCGTCGGCGGAGCCCCCGGAAAGAACGACGATGGGCACGTGGCCTGCACCCCCATGGGAGCGCCGATTGCTCGCGGTCCGCGCGCGACGAGGCACGGAACTTGCGCGTTGCCCGGCGTGAAGCCGCCGCCCGCCCCCGATGCCAGCCCGCCGCCCGCGCATGCCGCGCATGCCGGCTTGCGCGTGCTGCTCATCGACGACGGCGCCCATCGCGTCGACCTGCTGCGCGACGAACTGGTGCGCCAGGGCTGCGAGGTCGTCGGCGTCATCGAGCAGGCCACGCTGATCCACGACTGCGTGCTGCGCCTGCAGCCGGACGTCGTCATCGTCGATGCCGAGTCCCCCACGCGCGACACGCTGGAGAACCTCGCCACGCTGTCGACGAAGATGCCGCGCCCCGTGGTCATCTTCGCGGAGGACGAGGACCGCGCCCCGATGCGCCGCGCGATCCAGGCCGGCGTCAGCGCGTATGTGGTGGCGGGGCTGCAGACGCAGCGGCTCGCCCCGGTGCTGCACGTGGCGATCGCGCGCTTCGAGCAGGACTTCGCGCTGCGCGAGGAGCTCAGCAAGACGCAGGCGCAACTGGCCTCGCGCAAGCTCGTCGACAAGGCCAAGGGCATCCTGATGCGCGAGCAGGGCCTGGACGAGGACCAGGCCTATCAGCGCCTGCGCAAGCTCGCGATGGACCGCGGCGAGGCGCTCGCGCAGGTCGCCCGCCGCGTGATCGACGCGCACGACCTGCTGCGCGGTTGAGCGTCATCGCACTCACCTCGCGCGCGACCTGCCGGAGGACCCGATGCACCACCTCGTGCACCGCGACGGCGCATGGATGCCGCCAGACAGTGCATCGCGGGGCGCTTGCGCGATGAGGCCCTGCGCGCTTCCCTCTGGGCGGCGTCGCCTCGAGCTCGTGGCACGCTTCCTGCAATGTCCTGCTCAAGCCCCCGCAACGGCGTGGGGGCCGTCTGGAAGATTTGGGCAAAGGCGTCCGATCGGTTCCGCTTCGACGAAGCGGGACGGTCGCGACGCCTTTTTTGTTTTTCCCCCGGAGGTCTTGAATGCAACACGGTTCCCAGGAGGGTCTGATGAGCGCTGAGCGTCGCAAGCTGCTCGCCACCGGCGCGGCGCTGGGCGGGCTGTCCGCGCTGCCGGGCGGCGGCGCGTTCGCCGCCGGCTCCGACAAGCCGGAGAAGGAGGAGGTCCGCATCGGCTTCATCCCGCTGACCGACTGCGCGTCGGTGGTGATGGCCGCCGCGCTGGGCTTCGACAAGAAGTACGGCATCAAGATCATCCCGACCAAGGAAGCCTCCTGGGCCGGCGTGCGCGACAAGCTCGTCAACGGCGAGCTCGACATGGCGCACGTGCTCTACGGCCTGATCTACGGCGTGCAGCTGGGCGTGGCCGGTCCGAAGAAGGACATGGCCGTGCTGATGACCCTGAACAACAACGGCCAGGCGATCACGCTGTCGAAGAAGCTGGCCGAGGCCGGCGCGGTGGACGCGGCCTCGCTGGCCAAGGTCATGAAGAAGGACAAGCGCGACTACACCTTCGCGCAGACCTTCCCGACCGGCACGCACGCGATGTGGATCTACTACTGGCTGGCCGCCGCGGGCGTGAACCCGATGAAGGAGGCCAAGGTCATCACCGTGCCGCCGCCGCAGATGGTGGCCAACATGCGCGTGGGCAACATGGACGGCTTCTGCGTCGGCGAGCCCTGGAACCACCGCGCCATCATCGACGGCATCGGCATCACCGCCGCCACGACGCAGGACATCTGGAAGGACCATCCGGAGAAGGTGCTCGGCACCACCGGCGACTTCGTCAAGAAGTACCCCAACACCGCGCGCGCCGTGATCATGGCGGTGCTCGAGGCCAGCCGCTGGATCGACGCCAGCCTGTCCAACAAGCAGAAGATGGCCGAGACCATCGCCGACAAGGCCTACGTCAACACCAGCGTCGACGCGATCAACCAGCGCATCCTGGGCCGGTACCAGAACGGCCTGGGCAAGACCTGGGACGACCCCAACTACATGAAGTTCTTCAACGACGGCCAGGTCAACTTCCCCTGGCTGTCCGACGGCATGTGGTTCCTGACGCAGCACAAGCGCTGGGGACTGATCAAGGAACACCCGGACTACCTGGGCGTCGCGCGCCAGGTGAACCAGATCGAGCTCTACAAGCAGGCGGCATCGGCGCTCGGCGTGTCGGTGCCGAAGGAGACGATGCGCTCGGCGAAGCTGTTCGACGGCGTCGTCTGGGACGCCAAGGATCCCGCCAAGTACGCGGACTCCTTCAAGGTCCGCGCATGACGGGCTTCCTCACCTCTCCCTTCTGATCGATGCAGGAGTCCGCCATGGTCAGTGCCGTTTTTCATTCCCCCGGCGATGCGAACAGCGAGCCGGTCACCGTCTCCGTCGCGACGCCCTTGCCGCTGGCGCGCGACGCGGCCAACGAGCCGGTCGCCAAGGCGGAGCCCGTGCGGCCGCCGCGCGCCGGCATCGACTGGCGCGCCGTCTGGATGCGCGTGCTGCCGCCGGTGTGCGGCCTGGGCCTGCTCTGGCTGGTCTGGTACGTCGCGACGATGAAGGGCGGCGAGTTCCCGACGCCGGGCGCGACCTGGGACGCCGCGGTCAAGCTGTTCGCCGATCCGTTCTATCGCAACGGGCCGAACGATCAGGGCATCGGCTGGAACATCCTGAACTCGCTGCAGCGGGTGGCGCTGGGCTTCGGTCTCGCGGCGGCGGTCGGCATCCCGCTGGGCTTCATCATCGGCCGCTTCGAATTCGCGAGCCGCATGCTGTCGCCGCTGATCAGCCTGCTCAAGCCGGTGTCGCCGCTGGCGTGGCTGCCGATCGGGCTGCTGGTGTTCAAGAGCGCCAACCCGGCGGCGATCTGGACCATCTTCATCTGCTCGATCTGGCCGATGGTCGTCAACACCGCGGTCGGCGTGCAGCGCGTGCCGCAGGACTACCTCAACGTCGCCCGCGTGCTGCGCCTGTCCGAATGGAAGCTGGTGACGCGCATCCTCTTCCCCGCCGTGCTGCCCTACATGCTGACCGGCGTGCGGCTGTCCGTCGGCACCGCGTGGCTGGTGATCGTCGCGGCCGAGATGCTGACCGGCGGCGTCGGCATCGGCTTCTGGATCTGGGACGAGTGGAACAACCTCAACGTGCAGCACATCCTCATCGCGATCTTCGTGATCGGGATCGTGGGCTTGTTGCTGGAGTGGTTCCTGATGGCCCTCGCCAAGCGCTTTTCCTTCGATGACTAGGCCCACCCCCTACCGGCTTCGCCGGCCCCCTCAAGGGGGCGAGCCCGGTGGCCTGGCGGAGCCAGTTCCACGGGCGCCGCTTGATATCTCGGCCCGATCCCGGGCCTCTTGATCCGAGGAGACTTCGATGAGTCCGTTCATCCGTGTGCAGCAGGCCGAGATGGTTTTCACCAGCCGCAAGGGCCGCTTCCATGCGCTGCGCGAGATCGACCTCGACATCGCCAAGGGCGAGTTCGTGACGCTGATCGGCCATTCGGGCTGCGGCAAGTCGACGCTGCTGAACCTGATCGCCGGTCTGCTGCAGCCCACCGACGGCGGCCTGCTCTGCGACGGCCGCGAGATCGCCGGCCCCGGCCCCGAGCGCGCGGTCGTGTTCCAGAACCACTCGCTGCTGCCGTGGCTGACCTGCTTCGACAACGTGCTGCTGGCGGTGGAGTCGGTCTTCGGCGGCCGCGAGCTGCGCCCGCGCCTGATGGCGCGCACCGAGGAGGCGCTGCACCTCGTCGGCATGAGCCACGCGATGTTCAAGCGTCCGCATGAGATCTCCGGCGGCATGAAGCAGCGCGTGGGCATCGCGCGGGCGCTGGCGATGGAGCCCAAGGTGCTGCTGATGGACGAGCCCTTCGGCGCGCTGGACGCGCTGACGCGCGCGCACCTGCAGGACGAGCTGCTGAAGATCGTCGCCGCGACGCACAGCACGGTGGTCATGGTCACGCACGACGTGGACGAGGCGGTGCTCCTGTCCGACCGCATCGTCATGATGACCAACGGCCCGGCGGCCACGATCGGCGAGATCCTGCCCGTCACGCTGCCGCGGCCGCGCGACCGCGTCGCGCTCGCCGAGGACCCGACCTACGTCCATGCGCGCAAGGCGGTGATCGACTTCCTCTACACGCGGCATCGGCACGTCGAGGCCAAGGCCGCCTGATCCCGAGCGCTCCGTTCCTCGCCGGGGCCTTCGCGGCCCGGCGTCGCGGAGCCCTGTCCGAAGGAGACTCCCATGACCACGATTTCCGAGACGACATCAGCGACCACAACCGCGACAACAGCCGCGACAACAGCCGCGACCGCAGCCGCTGCCGCACCGGCCAGGACGCGCCAGCGGCTGGTGATGGTGGGCAACGGCATGGCCGGCGTGCGCACGCTCGAGGAGCTGTTGAAGATCTCGCCCGATCTCTACGACATCACCGTCTTCGGCGCGGAGCCGCATCCGAACTACAACCGCATCCTGCTGAGTCCGGTGCTCGCCGGCGAGCAGACGCTGGACGAGATCGTCCTGAATCCGCTGTCCTGGTACGACGAGCACGGCATCACCTTGCACCTCGGCAAGATGGTGACGACGATCGACCGGATCAAGCGCAAGGTCATCGCCGACGACGGCACGGAAGCCGAGTACGACCGCCTGCTGATCGCCACCGGCTCCACGCCCTTCATCCTGCCGGTGCCGGGCAAGGAACTGGCGGGCGTGATCGCCTACCGCGACATCGCCGACACGAACGCGATGATCGAAGCGGCGACGAAGTACCGCCACGCCGTCGTCATCGGCGGCGGGCTGCTGGGCCTGGAGGCGGCGAACGGCCTGATGCTGCGCGGCATGCAGGTCACGGTCATCCACATTGCCGGCTGGCTGATGGAGCGCCAGCTCGACGACCAGGCCGGCGAGCTGCTGCGCAAGTCGCTGCAGGAACGCGGCCTGCGCTTCCGGATGGGCGCGCAGACGGAGGCGCTGATCGGCGACAAGGACGGACGGGTGATGGCCGTGCGTTTCAAGGACGGCGAGGAGATCCCCGCCGACCTCGTCGTGATGGCCGCCGGCATCCGCCCCAACACCGCGCTGGCCGAGCGCGCCGGCCTGCACTGCCATCGCGGCATCGTCGTCACCGACACGCTGCAGACGGTCACCGATCCCCGCGTGTACGCCGTCGGCGAGTGCGCCGCGCACCGCGGCATCGCCTACGGTCTCGTCGCGCCGCTGTTCGAGCAGGGCAAGGTCTGCGCGAACCACCTGGCACAGTTCGGCATCGGCCGCTACCTCGGCAGCCAGACCAGCACCAAGCTGAAGGTCACCGGCATCGACCTGTTCTCGGCCGGCGACTTCATGGGCGGCGAGGGCACCGAGGAGATCGTGATGAGCGATCCCTTCGCCGGCGTCTACAAGAAGCTCGTCATCAAGGAGGACCAGCTGGTCGGCGCCTGCCTGTACGGCGACACCGTCGACGGCAGCTGGTACTTCAAGCTGCTGCGCGAGGGCCGCAAGATCGGCGACATCCGGGACAAGCTGATGTTCGGCGAGAGCAACATCGGCGACGTCGGCCACCAGGGGCATAGCAAGGCGGCCGCGATGGCCGACAGCGACGAGGTCTGCGGCTGCAACGGCGTCACCAAGGGCGCCGTCTGCAAGGCGATCAAGGAGAAGGGCCTGTTCACGCTGGAGGAGGTGCGCAAGCACACCAAGGCCAGCGCGAGCTGCGGCTCCTGCACGGGGCTGGTCGAGCAGCTGCTGATGTTCACGGCCGGCGGCGACTACTCCTCGGCGCCGAAGAAGAAGGCGATCTGCGGCTGCACCGACCTCAGCCACCAGGAGGTGCGCGACGCCATCTTCGACCAGCACCTGATCAAACTCGGCGACGTCTACGAACGCCTGGGCTGGAAGACGCCCAACGGCTGCGCGACCTGCCGGCCGGCGCTCAACTACTACCTGATCTCGTCGTGGCCCAAGGAGGCCGTCGACGATCCGCAGTCGCGCTTCATCAACGAGCGCAGTCACGCGAATATCCAGAAGGACGGGACCTACTCGGTGATCCCGCGGATGTGGGGCGGGGAGACGACCGCCGATGAGCTGCGCCGGATCGCCGACGCAGTCGACAAGTACAAGATCCCGACGGTGAAGGTGACCGGCGGCCAGCGCATCGACCTGCTGGGCGTGCGCAAGGAGGATCTGGTCGACGTCTGGCGCGACATCGGCATGCCCAGCGGCCATGCCTACGCCAAGGCGCTGCGCACGGTGAAGACCTGCGTCGGCTCCGAGTGGTGCCGCATGGGCACGCAGGACAGCACGCAGATGGGCAAGGACCTGGAGCGCGCGATGTGGCGGATGTATGCGCCGCACAAGGTCAAGTTCGCCGTCAGCGGCTGCCCGCGCAACTGCGCCGAGGCCGGTATCAAGGACGTCGGCATCATCGGCGTGGACTCCGGCTGGGAGATGTACGTCGCCGGCAACGGCGGCATCAAGACCGAGGTGGCGCACTTCCTGGTCAAGCTCAAGACCTCGGAAGAGGTCATGGAATACACCGGCGCCTTCATGCAGCTCTACCGCAAGGAGGGCTGGTACCTCGAACGCACCGTGCACTACGTGAGCCGCGTGGGCCTGGACCATGTGAAACGCCGCATCCTCGACGACGCCGAGGGGCGCAAGGCGCTGTGGGCCGAGCTGCAGTTCGCGCTCGACGGCGAGCCGGATCCGTGGTTCGAGTTCGCCAAGGCCCAGGTCGACGTGCGCCAGTTCGAGCCGGTCGCCACCGTTCAAGCGTGAGGAACACCCCATGACGAACTGGATCTCCGTCTGCACCGTGGCCGACATCCCCGTGCTGGGCTCGCGACGCGTCGCCCGTGAAAAGGGCCCGCAGGTCGCGCTGTTCCGCACCGCCGACGACCGCGTGCATGCGCTGCTCGATCGCTGCCCCCACAAGGCGGGGCCGCTCAGCCAGGGCATCGTCTTCGGCAATGCGGTCGCGTGTCCGCTGCACAACTGGACCATCGCGCTGGAGAACGGCTGCGCCCGCGAGCCGGATGAAGGCCGCACGCCGGTCTTCCAGGTGAAGGTCGAGGACGGCGTCGTGCTGCTGGACCGCGACGAACTGGACACGGTCGGCATCGATCTGCCGCCTGTGAAGGCCGGCCCCTGCACCCGGGTGGCCTGCTGAGAGGCCGGTGGCGATGAGCCCGGACGTCCGCACCACGCGCTCGACCTGCCCGTACTGCGGCGTGGGCTGCGGCGTGCTGATCGACGCGACGGGGGACGGCGCGGACGCCCGGATCGTCGGCGTGCGCGGCGATCCGGCGCATCCGGCCAACTTCGGTCGGCTCTGCACCAAGGGCTCGACCTTGCACATGACCGCGACGCCGATGGTGCGCGCGCAGCAGCGCCTGCTGCAGCCGGCATGGCGGGCGACGCGCGACGCGCCGCTCCAGCCGATGGCCTGGGACACGACGACGCAGCGTCTTGCCGATCGATTGCTGGCGATCCGGGCGGAGCACGGCCCGGACGCGATCGGCCTCTACATCTCGGGCCAGTTGCTGACCGAGGACTACCACGCGTTCAACAAGCTGGCGCGCGGGCTAATCGGCACCAACAACATCGACAGCAACTCGCGGCTGTGCATGAGCTCGGCGGTCGTGGGCTACAAGCAGTCGCTGGGCGCGGACGCGCCGCCCACCTGCTACGACGACCTGGAGCGGACGGACTGCCTGTTCATCGCCGGCGCCAACACGGCGTGGGCGCATCCGATCCTTTTCCGCCGCATCGAGGCGGCGCGCGCCGCGCGGCCGGCGATGAAGATCATCGTCGTCGACCCGCGCCGCACCGAGACCGCCGAGTTCGCCGACCTGCATCTGGCGCTGAAGCCCGGCAGCGACATCGCGCTGTTCCACGGGATGCTGCACGCGGCGATCTGGGAGGGCTGGATCGACGCCGCGTTCATCGAGCGGCACACGAGCGGCTTCGACGCGTTGAAGGCGCTGGTGCGCACGATGACGCCGGCCGAGTCGGCGCGGCTGACCGGGATGAAGGAAACGGACATCCTGCAGGCGGCGCAGTGGTTCGCCCGGTCGCCGTCGACGCTGTCGCTGTACTGCATGGGCCTGAACCAGAGCAGCAGCGGCGCGGCGAAGAATACGGCGCTGATCAACCTGCATCTCGCGACCGGCCAGATCGGTCGGGCGGGCGCGGGGCCGTTCTCGCTCACGGGCCAGCCGAATGCGATGGGCGGCCGCGAAAGCGGCGGCATGGCGACGCTGCTGCCGGGTCATCGCGACCCGGGCAACGCCGCGCATCGTGCGGAGGTGGCGGCGCTGTGGGGCGTTGACGCCTTGCCGGAGCGGGCGGGCAAGACGGCGGTCGAGCTGTTCCAGGCGGCGGCGCGCGGCGAGCTCAAGGCGCTGTGGATCGCGTGCACGAATCCGGCGCAGTCGATGCCCGACCAGGCGCTGGTGCGCGCGGCGCTGGAACGCTGCGAGCTGGTGATCCTCCAGGAAGCTTTCGCGGGCACGGCGACGGCGGCGTTCGCCGACGTGGTGCTGCCGGCGGCGACCTGGGCGGAGAAGGAAGGCACGGTCACCAACAGTGAGCGCCGCATCAGCCGCGTGCGTGCGGCGCTGCCGGCGGCCGGCGGGTCGCGCGCCGACTGGCGCATCGTGCGGGACGTGGCGCGTCGCATGGAGGCGGCGCTGCGACCGGGGCAGGCCTCGCTTTTCGCCTGGGACCGGGAGGAGCAGCTCTGGCTGGAGCATCGCGAGGCGACGCTCGGACGGGACCTGGACATCGGCGGTTTGAGCTACCCGATGCTGGAAGAGGCACCCCGCCAGTGGCCCTGGCCCGCGGGCGCGAACGCGGCGACGACGAGGCTCTACGAGGACGGCGAGTTCGCTCACCCCGACGGCCGGGCGCGCTTCATCACGAAGCCCTTCGCGCCGACTGCGGAGGTGCAGGACGCCAGGTTCCCGATGGCGCTGAGCACCGGACGTCTGCGTGACCAGTGGCACGGCATGAGTCGGAGCGGCACCGTCGCCAGGCTCTTCGCCGGCGAGCCGGTCCCGGCGGTGACGATGCACCCGCAGGACATCGACCGGCGCGGCTTGACGGCCGCTTCGCTGGTCCGCGTGCGGTCGCGGCGCGGCGAACTGATCGTGCCGCTGCGCGCGGACGAGGGCGTCGGCGCGCAACAGGCGTGGCTGCCCATGCACTGGGGCAGCGAATTCCTCGGCGGGCGCGGCCTGTCGGGCATCAATGCGCTGACACAGCCGGCGTACTGCCCGGATGCGCGGCAGCCGGAGCTCAAGTTCACCGCCGTGGCCGTCGAGGCCGTCCACCTGCCGTGGCGTGTCTTCGGCGCCGCATGGGTCGGCCCGGGCGAGGGCGCGGCGCTGCGCAGCCAGCTTCGCGCGTTGATGGCGGAGGCGGATTACGCCTGCTGCCTGCCAGGCCCCGCGCAGGACGCGCAGGAAGGGTTGGATGAGCTGGAGGGATGGAGCCTGGAACTCGCCTTCGCGGAGCCGCCACCGGCACCGCTGGTGCAGGCACTGGCGGCGGTGCTGCAACTGAACGGCGTCGGTGTGTTGCGCTACGCCGATGGGCGCCGTGGGCGCAGTCGATCGTTGCGGCTCGACGGCGAAGGGACCGAGGCGAAGCTGCAGTCGCTGATGCGCGTCGGGGAGGGCGGCGAAGCGGCCTGGCTCGACACGCTCTGGCGCGAGCGTGCGCCGGTGGCGCCGTTCGGGCGCCGCCTGCTGGCGCCCGATGCGGCGTCGCCCGCCATGCCCGTCAGCCCGCAGATCTGCAACTGTTTCAACGTGCGGGAAGACGCCATCGGCGCCTGCCTCCGGCGACTGCCTGAGGGCTCGCCCGAAACCCGTCTCGCCGCGCTGCAGGGCGAGTTGCGCTGCGGCACGCAGTGCGGCTCCTGTCTGCCGGCGCTGCGTCGTCTCGTGCACACCGCGGCATCGGCCACAACGATGACCACGACGACGGCAGTCACAGCAACGACGGCAGCAACGACGGCCACGACAGCGACGGTCACGACAAGGTCGGACGCGGGAACTGCCACGCCGCTGTCGCCGCCGATCCTGGTCATGCCTGTCTCGAACGAAGTGAAGGAACCGACATGAACCCGATCGACAGCGCGATCGACAGCCCGATCGGTGCCCCGATCGCCCGCCCGCCGTGTGTCTCCCTCGTCGGCGCGGGACCCGGTGACCCGGAACTGCTCACGGTCAAGGCGCTCAAGCGGCTGCAGCAGGCGGAGGTCGTGCTGACGGACGATCTCGTCGACAAGCGTGTGCTGGCGTGTCTGCCGACCTCCGCGCGCGTGTTGCGCGTGGGCAAGCGCGGCGGTTGCGTGTCGACGGAGCAGCGCTTCATCCACGAACTGATGATCCGCGAGGCCAGGGCCGGCGCGCGCGTCGTTCGCTTGAAGGGCGGCGACCCGTTCGTGTTCGGACGCGGTGGGGAGGAAGTCGACGCGTTGCGCGAGGCGGGGATCGAGGTCGAGGTGATCAACGGCCTGTCCGCCGGGCTGGCGGCGCCGGCGTCGGTCGGCGTGCCGGTCACGGACCGGCGTTGCACGCCGGGCGTGGCCTTCGTGACCGGGCACAACGGCGAGCACGGCGTCGCGCCGGACTGGGCGGCGCTGGCGCGCAGCCGGCTCACGCTGGTCGTGTACATGGGTCTGACGCGTGCCGCGGTCATCGCTCAGTCGCTGCAGGACGGCGGACTGGCCGCCGGCACGCCGGCGGTGATCGTCAGCGCCGCGCACACGCCGCGTCAGCGCGAGTGCTTCACGACGCTCGCCGACCTGCCTGCCGCGATCGAGCGCGAAGGTCTGCCGAGTCCGGCGCTGCTGGTCATCGGCGACGTGGTGGCGCTGTCGCCGCAATGGCGAACGGACCTGGGCCTCGAGGGCTCGACGTCCGCCCCGGATGAAGCGGCCGCCGTGTCCGTCAGGGCTGCAACGGCCGCGACGGCCGCAATGGCCGATGACATCGATGACTCACGCGTCGCCGCGCGCTTCCAGGCGGCGTAGTCTGAGCATGATCAGCATGCCGACGGTGAGCACGGCTGCGGTCAGCCACAGCGACGCGCTGTAGCTGCCGCTGGCCTGCGCCATTGCGCCCGCGAGCGCAGGCGCGGTGACCTGCGCGACGCCGTAGCTCAGGGTGAGACGCGCCATCGCCTTGCCGGGATTGCCGGGCGAGCGCCGTCCCACGAGCGCGAGCGTGAGGCTCACCAGTCCGATGAAGGTCGCCCCGTAGAGCAGCGCGCCGGTGAGCGCGGCGGCGAGGCCGCCGGACAGCATGGGCAGGACGACGGAGACGATCTGCAGCGCGAAGGCGGCGAGCAGCGCGTTGAGATCGCCGAAGCGGCGGGCGACGCGGTCCCACAGGAACACGGCTGGCGTGGCGGAGAGTCCGACCAGCAGCCACGCCCAGGGGCCCTGACCGTGAAGCAGCGGCTGGCGCTCGACGATGGTCACGGTGAACGTGGCGCTGATGACGAAGCCCCAACCGGCGCAGAAGTAGCCGGCGATCATCCAGCGCATCCACCGGGCGCTGGGCGCGCCGGCTGCGAACGTCGCGGTCGCGGGGGGCGGCACGGGCGGACGCCACCACCAGGTGATCGCGAGCAGCGGCACGCCGATGACGACGAAGCCCCACCAGTGGCCGGCCCAGTCGAGCGCGAGCCGGTCCATCGCCATGGCGCCGATCGCTGAGACGACGATGCCCAGGCCCAGTCCCATGAAGTGGACGCCGAGTTCGGGGCGTCTGCCGGCGCGCATCAGGAAGCCCAGCACGAGGCCGGAGCCGAGCAGCATGCCGGCGGCGCCGCTGAGGCCGCCGAGGTAGCGGGAGACCGCCCACAGCGCCAGGTTGGGCGCGAGCGGCATCAGCGCGGTGGCGACGAGGCCGAGCAGCATGCCCCAGAAGTACAGCCGCGAGCGCCAGCGCGGATCGTCGATGAGCGCGGCGAGGACGGCGCCGCTCATGTAGCCGGCGTAGTTGACGGCGGCGAGCGTGCCGCCCATCGCGTCGCCGAGCGCGGCCTGCTGCTGCATCAACGGCAGCACCGGCGTGTAGGCGAAGCGCGCCAGGCCGATGCTCAGGATCAGACCGGCGATGCCGCCGGTGGAGACTTGCCAGGGATGGAGGGGACTGGCGCTGCGCATCGCTCACGAATCGATGAAGGAGGTCAGTCGCGACTAAGGCATTGCGTCATGTCACGACGCTCATGAATCACGTCGATCACGCGTACATGATCTTCGGTCTCAACATAGAAGACCTCCTGAGGGGACTTGTGCCCAACGCGCCAATTCGTCGGGCAATCCGAGGTTAAGAGTAGCCATCGTGGCGATGTGGCGGTCGGGGACGGGAGAGGGGCATCGTCGGGATGCGGGATGAAGTGCATGCTACGTCCGCAAGAGTTGGAGGAGGGCAGTCAGCCTAAACCTGTCGCGGACGCCAAAAACCCATTCCCAAAGCAAAACGACCTCTATTCAAGAGGTCGTTGCGCCAGATCAAAAAGTTTCCCAATCGCCGTCGGGAGCAGCCGTTGCGCTGGGTCCCGATGGCTTTGGGGCCGCCGGTTTTGGTGTATGCGACGCGGCGGGCGCTTTCGGCGCGGGCGCCTTGGGGACAGGCCTTGCCACCGGCTCAGGCGCGGACGCCTTGGCCGCGGTCTTCACGACCGGCGTCTTGGTCGAAGTCGACGGCCGCGGTGCCGGCGGCTTCTTCGCGACGGGTGTCGCCGCCGGACGGGGAGCAGTCGCCGGTCTGGCGACCGGTGCCGCGGCACGCGCGACCGGCGCGGGCGCCGCGACGACGCTCGTGGCCTCCTCCTGCGTCGGCTTGGGATCGCTGACCTTGAAGTGCCCCACCAGCGCGGTGAGCTTGCGCGCCTGCTCGCTGAGCGACTCGGCGGCGGCCGCCGATTCCTCGACCAGCGCGGCGTTCTGCTGCGTCATCTGGTCCAGCTGCGCCACCGAACCGTTGACGCTGCCGATGCCCTGGCTCTGCTCCACGGTGCTCGCGCTGATCTCGCCGATGATGTCCGACACGCGCTGCACGCTGGCGACGATCTCGTTCATCGTCGCGCCGGCGTTGCGCACCTGCTGCGAGCCGACCTCCACCTTGGTCACGCTGTCGCCGATCAGCGCCTTGATCTCGCGCGCCGCGCCGGCGCTGCGTTGCGCCAGCGCCCGCACCTCGGACGCGACCACCGCGAAGCCCTTGCCGTGCTCGCCCGCGCGGGCCGCCTCGACGGCCGCGTTCAGCGCCAGGATGTTGGTCTGGAACGCGATCCCGTCGATGGTGCCGATGATGTCGTTGATCTTCTTGGCCGACGCGTCGATCTGCGCCATCGTGCCCACCACGTCGCCCACCGCCGTGCCGCCGCGCTCCGCCACCTCGGCGGCGCTGCCCGCCAGCTGGTTGGCGGTGCGCGCGCTCTCGGCGCTCTGCTGCACGGTGCCGGTCAGCTGCGACAGCGACGACGCCGCCTGCTGCAGGCTGGACGCGGTCTGCTCGGTGCGCAGGCTCAGGTCCTGGTTGCCGCTGGCGATCTCCTGGCTGGCGGTCTGCATGCCGTCGGCGCTTGCGCGCACCTCGCGGATGACCTTGCGCAGCGAGCTCTTCATCGCGGCCAGCGCGCGTTGCACGTCGCCGATCTCGTCGTCGCGGTAGTCGCGCTCGACGTGGAACAGATCGCCCTCGCCGATGCGCTCGGCTTCGGACATCAGCGACTTCAACGGCGCCGAGATCGTCCGCACGAAGTACGCCGTCGCCAGCGCCAGCAGGCCGACGATGACCGCCATCAGCGTCGCCACGCCCCACAGCGTGCGCATGCGTTCGGCGCCGGCGGCCTCGCGCAGCGACGCGGAGCGCTTCTGCTGCAGCGCGACGAAGTCCTGCTGCGCGGCCAGGTACTGCTCGATCGCGGGCACGACCTTCTGCTTGAGCGCCTGATGCGCGCCGTCCGTGTCGCCGCCGGACTTCAGCTTGTTGGCATCGTTGCGCGCGGCGATGTAGGCCTTGCGCTGTTCGGCGATCTTCGCCATCGCGGCCTTGTCGTCATCGCCGTCGGCGAGCGACTCGAGCTGCTTCTGGATGTCGCTGATCGTCTCCGTGGTCCGGGCGATGTCGGCCTTCATGGCGTCGGTGACGGCGTTGTCGTTGGCCGCCAGCCCGGCCTGCACGCGGCTGGCGTTCGCCTCGGTGAGGCCGCGCCAGCGCAGCGCGAGCTCGAAGCGCTGCTGCTGCTTCTCCTGTGTCGCCTGGGCGACTTCCAGCAGGGCGCGGGTCCGGGAAGCCGCTCCCAACGTCATGACGACGGTCACGACGGACATGACGGCGACGGGGATCCACAGTCGCGTGGCGATGGAGAACTTCATCGGTCCGGAGCCTTGTTGTTGTGACGACGGCGTTGCCCCGGGATGGGGCGACGAGCCTCGATTCAATCCTAAATCGGCTCTCCGGTGCACCGGCTTGAGGACAAACACTGCTAACCTGCCGCCCTGTCCCTCACGGCACCGACATTTCCCCAAGAACCGCACGGATTCGCGCAACGCCCATGAGCTTCCTGGCCATCGACATCGGCAACACCCGCCTCAAGTGGGCGCTTTATGCCGGCCCGCAACCGGGCAGTCCGATGCTGGCGCACGGCGCGCAGTTCCTGGAGAACATCGAGAAGCTCGCCGAGGAGGACTGGGCGAAGCTTCCCGCGGCGCCCGGCAGCATGCTCGGCAGCAACGTCGCCGGCGACGCGATGCGGCATCGCGTCGAGGAGCAGATGGAGGAGATCTGGGACATCGAGCCGCGCTGGGTCGCCTCGTCGGCGCAGGCGGGCGGCGTGACCAACGGGTACGACCATCCGGGGCGCCTGGGCGCGGACCGCTTCGTCGCGCTGATCGGCGCGCGGCACCATGTGGTGGCGCGCGGGCGCGGACAGGCGCCGAAGCCGGCGCTGGTGGTGATGGTGGGCACGGCGGTCACGGTGGACGCGCTCGATGCGGACGGCCGGTTCCTCGGCGGACTGATCCTGCCCGGACACGGGATCATGCTGCGGTCGCTGGAAGGCGGCACCGCCGGCCTGCGCGTGCCGACCGGCGAGGTGCGCGAGTTCCCGACGAACACGTCGGACGCACTCACCAGCGGCGGCAACTACGCGATTACCGGCGCGATCGAGCGCATGCATCGCCACATCCTCAAACGCTGCGGCCAGGCGCCGGTCACGCTGATGACCGGCGGCGCGGGCTGGAAGGTCTCGCCGGCGCTGGACATCCCGCACGAGCTGATCGACTCGCTGATCTTCGACGGGCTGCTGGCGCTGCAGGCGCATCGGCTGGCGCTCTGACTTCGCGCCCCCGGCTGTCCCCTCGCTGCGGGACGGTGCGGATCGACCCTCGCATGTGACACTGGTTTCGTCCGTCACCGTTCACGCCAGGGAGCATCGAATGAGCGAGATGAAGACCATGTTGCCGCTGATCGCCGCGGTCGTCGGCACGGCGATGTCGATCGGGCTCGGAGGTTGCGCGACCTCCCATCACCACTGGGAGAAGTCCGACGCGCCGATGTCGCAGGTCGAGAAGGACAAGGCCGAATGCGAGTACGAGGCCAAGGCCGCGACCGCGAGCTACTCGACGGCGAGCTCCGGCAAGGAGAGCGGCAGCCAGGCCATGGGCAAGGCCGTCGGCGACGGCATCGTCATCGCCGAGAAGCGCATCGAGCTGACCAACGAGTGCATGAAGGTGCGCGGGTACCGACCGCGGGCCTCGTGAGCATCACACGTCGACCTTGAACCCGAGGTCGATCTCCGACGCCGGCACGCCGCCGCGCAGGCCCCAGTTCTCGCGCTCCACTTCGTTGAGCGTGATCGTGATGTGGTCGGCGGGAATGTCGAGCGCGCCCAGCCGCTCGACGATGCTGCGATAGAGGCGACGCTTCGCCTCGATCGTCCTGCCGGCGAAACCGGTGACCGTGACCAGGGTGTAGCACTCGGGGCGCGACAGACGCGGCGGATGGATGAACCGGTGCGGCTCGTAGGCGACGAGGCGCACGCAGCGGTCGTCCGCCGGAATCTGGAAGCCCTCGATCAGCGCGGCCTGCACGGCTTCGATCAACTGGACTTCCTGCTCCTGCGAGTAGAAGCGGCGGACTTCGATGAGGGTGCTCGGCATGGGCGTGGCTGTGGCGGGCGACGGGCCCTGCAGCTTATCTCGACCCATGCGGAGAGTGACGTGGAAGTGCGGCATGACGGGATGGGTGTCCACTCGTTGAGGAGAGGCCAGTCTCGTCATGCCCTTCGAGGGCAGCATGAGCCCGCGGTGAGGTCGGTGTGAAGTCGAACGCCCCCCGACGTCCTCGGCCCTTCATCGACGCTTCAGCGGCTCACCACCTGCTTGCTCTGGAAGTCGACCGGCACGGACGTGTGCTGATGGACGACACGCCACGTGCCGCCGTCGTTGCGCAGGAGCACGGTGAGGCGGTTCTCCGTGGACCGCAACGCCCGGCCATCGGCGTCGAGCGCGGCGAACTCCAGCATGGCCGAGCCGCCGGCCACGTGGGCATCGTGCCAGGTCTTGACGTCCTTCGCCGTGACGCGCACACGCACGTCCCGGATGCCTTCGAACCAGCCGGCGATCATGCCTGCCCAGTCTTCGCGGCCAGCGAACTCCCAGCGGTCCCAGCTGTCGAAGACCTGGACATCCTCGGCGTACAGGCCGACGAAGCGCTGCAGGTCGCGGTCGAAGACTGCCGCGGCGTAGTCGCGCAGGAAGGTGTGAACGGGATCGTCGGTCATCGCGGGCTCCTGGAGTTCATCGAAGGTAGATGACGAACGACGAGCGAGATCAGCGGTTTTCGACATGAGCCGGTCGCAGAGGTTCCGCCCGGTCCGGTGCCATCACCGCACGCGCTGCTGATGCCGCGCCCAGTCGCGTTTCCACGCCACGACGTTGTACAGCAGCACCGAGGCCGACGACGCCCAGAACATGCCGAGCCAGATGCCGACGACCTTCAGCGTGAAGGCCATGTCGCCGTCGCAGCGGCCGATGGCGTTGCAGGGCGACGGGACGTAGACGTCGATGAGCAGAGCGGTCGAGACGTTCCACACCAGCAGCCCGATGAGCACGGAAGCGAGAAAGCGGTTCATGGCGAGACGAGTCCTTTCCTGAGGTGAAGGACCCAGTCTCGCCATGGGGTTCGAACTCAGCATGAGCCCTGTGTGAGCTCAGGGTGAAGGCGGCGGACGCGGCACGGCAGGCGTCCCGCGCGCCGCGATCACTGCACGATCACGTGGGGAAGTCCGTCGACACCGCCAGCTCACGCCACTGGGCGAGTTCCCCCGCGACGAAGGCGTTCTTCTGCTCGATCGCCGCGACGGTGTCCGAGCCGAACGGCATGCGCAGCGGCGGCTGTTCCGCGTCGACGACCTGCAGCAGGGCCTTCGCCAGACGCGCCGGATCGCCGGGCTGCTGATGGTTCAGTTCCGCCGCGATGCGGCGCACCGCGCTGACCGGCGTGTCGGCGTAGTCGGGTATCGTGGCCGGGGCCGTCGTCAGCGAGCCGCCGTCGAGGAAGTCGGTGCGGAAGTAGCCCGGCTCGACGATCGTCACGTGGATGCCCAGCGGCTTCACTTCATCGGCGAGCGCCTCGCTGATGCCTTCGACGGCGAACTTGGTCGAGGCATAGACGCCGAAGCCCGCGGCGCTGCGGTAGCCCCCGATCGACGAGATGTTGATCACATGCCCCGCGCGTTGCTGGCGCAACTGCGGCAGCACGGCCCGCGTCACCGCCAGCAGGCCGAAGACGTTGGTGCGGTAGAGCGCCTCGACGTCCGCGGCGCTGGTCTCTTCGATCGCGCCGAGCACGCCGAAGCCGGCGTTGTTGACGACCACGTCGATGCGGCCGAAGCGCTTGACCGCCTGCTCGACCGCGGCGCGGGCCTGCGCCTCGTTGGTGACGTCGAGGTTCGCCGCGAGCAGGTGAGGGTGGTCGCCGAACTTGTCGATGATGGCGCGGGCGTTGCGCGCCGTGGCGACGACGTTGTCGCCGCGCTCGAGCGCTTCCTTGACGAACAGGGTGCCGAAGCCGCGCGAGGCGCCAGTGATGAACCAGGTCTTCATGGGGAACTCCTTGTGGGTAGAGGGGTGGGGCAGGGATGCGAGGGACCGTCGGTCACGCGCCGGACTGGCATGTGGCGCGGTATGGAACGAACTCTAGGAACCGGCGATTGATGCGTCTATGCTCAGGAATTGAAACGAGCTAGTGGCGAATCTTCATGAATAAGCATTCGGACGGTCCCCGTGACTGAGCGTCCCAGCCTCGCGGAGCTGACCGCCTTCCTGGCGATCGTTCGCCATCAATCCTTCCGCGCGGCGGCGGATGAGCTGGGGATGTCGCCGTCCAGCCTGAGCCATCTGGTGCGGGGTTTGGAGGAGCGGCTCGGCGTGCGCCTCTTCAATCGCACGACGCGCAGCGTGGCGCCGACCGATGCCGGCCAGCAGCTCGCGCGCGACGTCGGGCCGATCCTGGCGGAGCTGGACAACGCGCTGGGCGACCTCGGCTCGCTGAGCGGGCGCACGTCGGGCCGGCTGAGGATCAACGTCTCCGAGATCGCGGCCGGCGAGTTGATGCGGGACATCGTGCCGACGTTCGTCGGACGCCATCCGGACGTGCAACTTGACCTGGTCACCGAGGGCAAGCTGGTCGACATCGTCGCCGAGGGCTTCGATGCGGGCGTGCGGCTCGGCGAGGCGCTGCCGCAGGACATGGTGGCGGTGCCCTTCGGTGGCGACGTGCGATTCATCGTGGTCGCTTCGCCGGACTATCTCGCGAAGCACGGCACGCCACGCACGCCGGACGCGCTCGCCGAGCACCGCTGCCTCCGCTTCCGCCTGCCGAGCGGAAAGATGTACCGCTGGGAGTTCGAGCGCCAGCGGCAGTCGCTGAAGGTCGACGTGCCGGGCTCGCTGACGCTCGATCACATCGGGCTGATGGTCGAGGCGGCGGCGAAGGGCATGGGCCTCGCGTACGTCTGGTCGACGAAGGCCGAAGCGGAGATCGCCGCTGGCCGCCTGGTGACGGTGCTCGACGACTGGACGCCGCCGATCCCCGGCCATCACCTCTACTACCCCAGCAGTCGCTTGATGCCCGCGGCGCTGCGAGCGTTCATCGAGGTGATCCGGGAAGTCGAGGCTCAACGCGCGCCGGCGAAGGCGCGGGTGACGGCGACGTCGGCGCTGGGAAAGGCGAAAGGTCGGACAACGGCTGTCAAGGCGCTCGCGAAGCGGGGCTGAAGCGCGCGCTCAGGAGCCGGCGACGAAGTCGCCGATCACGCCGGCTCCCAACATGCCCGCAGCACGTCGCGGAACAGTTCGGACAACAGCGGCTCGACTTCTCCTGCCGCGCATCGGAGAGGCTCCGGCTGGAGAGACGGAGCGCCCGAGCGCCGCGGGCCTGGTCCTCAGAGAATGAACCGGCTCAGATCCTCGTCCTGCGCCAGCGCGCCGAGCTTGTCATCGACCTGCGCGCCGTCGATCGTCACCGTCGTGCCGGCGTGCTTGTGCGCGTCGAAGCTGATGTCGTCGAGCAGCCGCTCCAGCACCGTCGCCAGGCGGCGAGCGCCGATGTTCTCGGTGCGCTCGTTGACCTCGTAGGCGATCTGCGCCAACCGGCGGATGCCGTCGGCGCTGAGCTCCAGCGTCAGGCCTTCCGTCGCCAGCAAAGCCTGGTACTGCTTCACCAGGCTCGCGTGCGTGCTCGACAGGATCGCCTCGAAGTCGCCCACCGACAGCGACTTCAGCTCCACCCGGATCGGGAAGCGGCCCTGCAGCTCGGGGATCAGGTCGCTGGGCTTGCTCAGGTGGAAGGCGCCCGAGGCGATGAACAGGATGTGGTCGGTCTTCACCATCCCGTACTTGGTGTTCACCGTCGTGCCTTCGACCAGCGGCAGCAGATCGCGCTGCACGCCCTGGCGCGACACGTCGGCGCCGCCGCTGTGCTCGTTGCGGGTCGCCACCTTGTCGATCTCGTCGATGAAGACGATGCCGTTGTCCTGCGCCATGGCCAGCGCGGCGGTCTTGATCTCGTCCTCGTTGACGAGCTTGCCGGCCTCTTCCTCGACCAGCAGCTTGCGGGCCTCGGCGATCTTGAGCTTGCGCGTGGTCTTCTTCTCCTGACCCATCTGCGAGAACAGGCCCTTGAGCTGCTCGGCCATCTCCTCCATGCCCTGCGGCCCGAGGATCTCCATGGAGGGCTTGGCCTCGATCAGCGCGATCTCGATCTCCTTGTCGTCCATCGAGCCCTCGCGCAGGCGCTTGCGCATGACCTGGCGCGCGGTGTTGTCCGCGCCGCCGCCCTCCGTCGCCGACGGGGCGAAGCCGGTCGAGGACCGCGGCGGGGGCACCAGCACGTCCAGGATGCGCTCTTCGGCCGCGTCCTCGGCCCGCGCGCGCTGGAAGCGCATCTGGCGCTCGCGCTCCTGCTTGACGGCGATGTCGACCAGATCCCGCACGATGCTGTCCACGTCCTTGCCGACGTAACCGACCTCGGTGAACTTCGTCGCCTCGACCTTGATGAAGGGCGCATCCGCCAGCTTTGCCAGGCGGCGTGCGATCTCGGTCTTGCCGACGCCGGTCGGGCCGATCATCAGGATGTTCTTCGGCGTGATCTCGCCGCGCAGCTTCTCGTCCACCTGCTGGCGACGCCAGCGGTTGCGCAAGGCGATCGCGACGGCGCGCTTCGCATCGGCCTGGCCGACGATGTGCCGGTCGAGTTCGGAGACGATTTCCTGCGGGGTCATGCTGCTGCTCATTGGAGCCCCTCGTTCGATGAGTACATCGACCGATCCCCCGAGGGGATGGCCACTTGCTTGGGGCGGCCCGGCGCCGCGTGAATGAATTGGAGCCCCTCGTTCGATGGGTACATCGATCGATCCCCCAGGGGGATGGCCACTTGCTTGGGGCGGCCCGGCGCCGCGTGGCTGTTCATTCGAGGACCTCGATCGTGTGATTGCCGTTGGTGTAGATGCAGATCTCGCCGGCAATGACCAGCGACTGCTTGACGATGTCCACCGCGCTCAGCTCGCTGTGGTTGAGCAGCGCCTTGGCCGCCGCCTGCGCATACGCGCCGCCGCTGCCGATGGCGACGATGCCCTGCTCGGGCTCCAGCACGTCGCCGTTGCCGGTGATGATCAGCGAGGCCGTGCGATCGGCCACCGCCAGCATCGCCTCCAGCCGCCGCAGCACGCGGTCGGTCCGCCAGTCCCGCGTCAGCTCCACGGCCGCGCGCACGAGGTTGCCCTCGTACTTCTCCAGCTTGGCCTCGAAGCGCTCGAACAGCGTGAACGCGTCCGCCGTCGCGCCGGCGAAGCCGGCCAGCACCTGGTTCTTGTGGAGCTTGCGCACCTTGCGCGCCGTCGATTTGACGACGATGGTGCCCAGCGTGACCTGACCGTCGCCGCCGATCGCGACCTGGTTGCCGCGGCGCACGCTGACGATGGTGGTGCCGTGGTACGGCGGGAGCGGGGAGGAATGGTCTTGAGACATGGGCGATCCAAACGTCTTGAACGTCGTGAAGACCTCACGTGGGTTCCCTCGCGGAAATCACAAGGTGAGGAGACGGTGAGGAAAAGGCTGCGGCGCCGCGTGTGCGAAAGCCGGTTGACGAGGTCGATGATCGGACATCCGAATGAACAACGGGGCCAGAAGCCCCGTTGTCGCGAAGGTCGCGAAGTGTGAAACCGCCAGGACGGCCAGGACGGCCAGGACGGCCGTAGCGCCTCAGACGTGCCGGACCTTGACCCGCGCGTGTTCGTTGATGCCCATCGCGCCGAAGAACAGCGCGACCAGCCGGTGCGCATCGCTGAACTGCACCGCGCGGTTCTCGCTGCGGCGGGCCAGGACCCAGTTCAGCAGGTCGCCGGCGGCCATGAAGTCCAGGCGGATCAGCTTCGGGCAGGCGATCGTCACCAGCGACGCGCCGCCCAACTGCTCGGTCATCAGCGCCAGCGTCTCGCTGATGTCGCCGCTGAGCTGGCCGGACAGTTCCATCAGTGCCGCCGTGTTGACCGCGTCGGTCATCGTCGACTCGAGGAAGGCGATGCCGGTGTCCATCGCCGCCGGCTGGATGGACGACGGCGAACTGGTCGACAGCGCGTTGCCGCTGATGCGGACATGGCACAGCGCCTTTTCCCAGCTCGGCGGCGAGACCTCGTAGGTCACGCAGTAGTCGATCGCGACCTCGTCGAACTGGTCCGGGCGATTGGCCAGGCGCAGCGCCTCGAGCCGCAGCATCCAGAGGATGGGGTCCGCGTCGCGGCTGCCCACCGGCGCCTGGTCCCGCAGCACCTGGAAGAAGTGGTCGCCGGACAGCCAGCGCAGGTCCAGCGCCTGTTGCGCCCAGGCGCGGAACAGGTCGCGCAGCTTGGCGCAGGCCTCGATGTCGATCTGGCGCAGCGGCGCCCAGTCGATCACCCAGGGCATCGGCAGGTTTTCGCAGCGCGTGCGCATCTGCGTCACGGCCTCGGTATCGATGTATTCCGGCGAGGTCCAGGACACGCTGCTCGCGCGGCCGCGCGGGGCGCGTTCCGCCTGCACCGCCTCGGCCACCAGCTTGGGCAGCGAGAACCATTGCGGCGACGACAGCCCGAACTGCTGCGCGTAGTCGTTGGCCAGATTCTCGAACTTGCCCTGCTGGCCGGTCGCCCGGTAGAGGTCGAACAGCACCAGCCAGGTCTCGGGGTGCTCGTGGCGCGCGCCGCCCTCGCGGGTCAGGTCGATCAGGCTGCGCTCGCAATGCTCGTAGTCGGCATTGGCGAAGGCGATGACCGCCTCGTCCAGCTCGGCGTCGTGGACGACCTCGCTGACCTCGACCTGCGGATCCGCGACGTGGAAACTCAGCGTCGGGATCTCCTTCTTCAGCTCGGGGATCGGCGCCGGAGCGCCGGCCGGTGCCGGCGGCGCGATGCCGCCGCCCATCGACGCCGCGGCCGGCGCGGGCGTCAGGTCCAGGCGTTCGATGTCGGCGCGCGGCGCGTGGTCGGAGACGCGCGCGCCGATCTGGTCCGCCGGCTGCGTCGCCGCGAAGTTGATCGGACGCGTGCTCGTCTCGAAGAAGCCGGGCGGATGCTGCCCCTGGATCTGCGTCGGGACGAAGCCCTCGCCGACCATCTGCTGCTCGATCTGGTCGATCTTGGCCTTCACGGTGCCGTCGTCGCGCCGCACGCCCTGGATCTCGCTGATGCGGCCCAGTTCGTCGATGCCCGAGGTCGCATGGCCGCCCAGGGCGGCCAGCTGCTCGGGCGTCAGGCCTTCACGGCGGATCTTGCGCAGCATGTCGAGTTCGCGCTTGCGCACGAAGTCGTTGCGGCGCTTGCGCTCCACCATCGCCCGCAGCTCGGCCTTCGCGGCGTCGGCCTCGGGGTCGTCCTGGCGCGAGTTGATCTCCGCCCAGTCGGTCGTCGGATTGGCGACGAAACGCGCCACCTTGCGGAAGAAGCTCTCGCCTTCTTTGGTGCCGTCTTTGGGGTCGGACATGCTCTAGCGGACCTTGCTCTTCGCAGTGTTGCGCGGTGATGCGCAGTGTTGGCGGTTCTTCCTGTGGCCTGGCGGACGAAGCCCGGGCGACTCAGTCGCCGAACATCTTCTGCTTCAGCTCGCGGCGCTGCTGCGCCTCGAGCGACAGCGTGGCGGTCGGACGGGCGATCAGGCGGCCCAGGCCGATCGGCTCGCCGGTCTCGTCGCAGTAGCCGTACTCGCCGCTGTCCAGGCGCGTCAGCGACTGCATGATCTTCTTCAGCAGCTTGCGCTCGCGGTCGCGGGTGCGCAGCTCCAGCGCGTGCTCTTCCTCGATCGTGGCGCGGTCGGCCGGATCGGGGACGATGGACGTGTCCTCGCGCAGGTGCTCGGTCGTCTCGCCGGCGTTGGACAGGATGTCTTCCTTCAACTGCGTCAGCTTGGCGCGGAAGAAGTCGACCTGCTTGTCGTTCATGTATTCGGTGTCGGGCATCGCGAGCACTTCGGCATCGGACAGTTCGGCACCGGCCTTGGTTTTCCAGGCAGAGGAGAGTTTGGGATCGGCTTTCACGGCAGGTCGGCTGTTCTGGTTCGTTGATGTCGGGGTCGAGGGCCGGACGGGGCTGTCCAGCAGTGAGACCGTGCTGTCGGGGGCGTCCGCCTCGGCGGACTTGTCCTCCGCCGCGGCCTTGGACGCCTTCGAGGGAGTCTTGGTCGCAGCGGTCTTGGAGGCCGGGGTCTTGCTCACGTTCACTCTCCTAGCGGCTCTTTATACCTGCTCGACATGAGAAGCCGGGGCTTCCCGCCGTTGGCGCAGGGGCCTGGTTCGGGCGCGGCGGATTGTAGCCACCTCCGCCAACGTCCCGGCGATGGCCTTGAACCATCGGTCAGTGTGGCACTAAGCCAGACACCCTTCCAGCCCCTGCATGAGGATGTCCTTCGGCAAATCGATACCGATGAACACCATCTTGCTGACCTTCTTTTCATCCGGCAGCCACTTCGGACCGAGATCCGAGCCCATCAACTGGTGCACGCCCTGGAAGATGACCTTCTTGTCGGTGCCGTTCATGTTCAGCACGCCCTTGTAGCGCAGCATCTTCGGGCCATAGACCTGCACGATCGCGCCAAGGAAGTCCTCCAGCTTGGCCGGATTGAACGGCCGTTCCGAGCGGAAGACGAAGGACTTGACGTCGTCGTCGTGGTGATGGTGGTGCGGATGGTCGCAGGCTTCGCCGGGGGCGTGGTCGTGGCCTTCGTGGCCGTGATCGTGGCCGTGATCGTGCGAATGACCGTGGTCGTGTGCGTGATCATGCCCGTGATCGTCCACGGCCAGGAACTCCGGATCGATCTCCAGCTTGGCGTTCAGGTTGAAGCCGCGCAGGTCGAAGACGTCCTTGATCGGCACCTCGCCGAAGTGGACCTTGGACTGCGGCGCGCGCGGGTTCATGTGCTTGAGGCGGTGCGACAGCGCGTCCACCGCCGCGGCGTCGACCAGGTCGGTCTTGCTCAGGAAGATCTGGTCGGCGAAGCCCACCTGGCGGCGTGCTTCCTGGCGCGTGTCGAGCTGGTCGTTGGCGTGCTTGACGTCCACCAGCGTCAGGATCGAGTCGAGCAGGAAGGTCTCCGCGATCTCGTCGTCCATGAAGAAGGTCTGCGCGACCGGGCCCGGATCGGCCAGGCCGGTGGTCTCGATGACGACGCGCTCGAAATCGAGCTCGCCCTTGCGCCGTTTCGCGGCCAGATCGGCCAGCGTGGTGCGCAGATCCTCGCGGATGGTGCAGCAGACGCAGCCGTTGCTCAGCTGGATGATCTGCTCCTGGGTCTCGCTGACGAGGATGTCGTTGTCGATGTTCTCCTCGCCGAACTCGTTCTCGATCACGGCGATCTTCTGGCCGTGCGCCTCGGTCAGCACGCGCTTGAGCAGCGTGGTCTTGCCCGAGCCCAGGAAGCCCGTGAGGATGGTGGCGGGGATCAGGCCCGTGGCGGCATTGCCGGCCGGACTCGTGGTGGACGCCTGTGCGGCGGTATCAGGGACGGACGACATGGTGGAAGACCAATCTGTAAGGAAGCCTGGGCCCGGCAACTGAGGGCGGATGACTGTGTTTCAAGCGAATGTCAATGTCAATCGGTTATTCTGGCGCCTCTTCAACGACGGCACACACCCCAGTGTCTGAACCTCAGCCTAGTCGGCCCGCCAAACATGGCGGGCGTGGCAATGAACAACGCGGCCTGCTCGAACGCGTCCTCGAATTCCTGCACCCCGGGCCCGACTCGACCAGCGAGCTGATCGAGAACTTCGCCGAAGCGGAGGAGCGCGACCTGATCGCGCCCGAATCGCGCCAGATGCTCGAGGGCGTCCTGCGGATGGCCGAACTCAGCGCCGGCGACGTGATGGTCGCCGCGCCCCGGATGGACCTGCTGGACATCCAGTGGGATCCCGACGACCTGCTGGCCAACGTCATCGACACCGGCCACTCGCGTTTCCCGGTGTACGACGGCCAGCGCGACAACATCATCGGCATCCTGCTGGCCAAGGACCTGCTCAAGCTCCAGCGCGCGCCGGAACTGAACCTGCGCGCCCTGTTGCGCCCGGCAGTTTTCGTGCCCGAGAGCAAGGGCCTGAACGAACTGCTGCGCGATTTCCGCTCCAACCGCAATCACCTGGCCATCGTCATCGACGAATTCGGCAACACCGCGGGCCTGATCACCATCGAGGACGTGCTCGAGGAGATCGTGGGCGAGATCGAGGATGAATTCGACGTCGGCGACGGCGATGCCGGCATCTACACGCTGGCCGATGGCAGCTACCGCGTCGCCGGCGACGCCGACGTGGCCGCGGTCAACGAGTCCTTCGGGCTGTCGCTGTCGGTGGCCGACTTCGACACCATCGGCGGCCTGGTCGCGCACGAGCACGGCCGCGTGCCGCGGCGCGGCGAGACCGTGGAGGTCGCCGGGCTGCGCTTCTCGGTGATGATCAACCGCGGCGGCGCCGTGCGCTGGTTCAAGGTGACCCGCGCGCCCGCTTCCGAGGCCGACGACCACAGCGGCTGATGCGCCGCGGATCTCGCTTCGACGGGCCCCGCGGGTCCGACGGATCCGATCGCCCCGCCCGCCAGGGATGGCGCGCGTGGCTGTGCCATCCCGCGCTGGCGCTCGTCGTCGGCGTGCTGCACACGGCCTCGTTCTCCCCCAGTCCGGCGTGGTGGCTGCAGCCGCTGGCGCTCGCCTGGCTGATCGCGGCCTGCGACGGCGCCAGGCCGCGCCGCGCCGCGCTGACCGGCGCGCTGTTCGGCGTCGGCTGGCTGGCCTCCGGGCTGTGGTGGCTCTACATCAGCATGCACGACTTCGGGCATCTGCCCGCGGCCGTGTCCGCGCTCGCGGTGCTGGCGCTGGCGCTGTTCCTGTCGACCTACTACGCCGCCGGCATGGGCCTGGCCGCGCGCTGGTCGGCGGGCGCCGCGCCGTGGCGGCGCGCGCTGGCCTTCGCCGGGCTGTGGCTGGGGGCGGAACTCGTCCGCGCCACCTTCCTCACCGGCTTCCCGTGGATCGCCAGCGGCTACGCGCATGCGCAGGGGCCGCTGGCCGCGTTCGCGCCCTACCTGGGCGTCTACGGCATCACCGCGCTGGCGGCGCTCGTGGCGGCGGCGCTGGCGCTGCGGCGCTGGGCGCTGCTGGCCGCACTCGTCGTCACCATCGGCGCGGGGCAGTTCCTGCCGCAGGACTTCACCCGGTCCACCGGCACGCTGGCCGTCTCGCTGGTGCAGCCCAACATCCCGCAGGATCAGAAGTTCGATCGCGCGCGCTTCGACCAGAACCTGGACCAGTTGATCGCGCTGATCGATGCCGCGCGGGGTCAGGTCGTGATCACGCCGGAGTCGGTGCTGCCGGTGCCGCTGGCCTTCCTCGACGAGGAACACGTCGAGCGCCTGCGCCGCGGCGCCGAGACGCGCCCGCTGCTGCTGGGCACCTTCCTGGGCAACTCGACGGACGGCTTCGTCAACTCGCTGGTGGGCGTGGGCTTCGCGCGGCGCTACGACTACGGCAAGCGTCATCTGCTGCCCTTCGGAGAGTTCATCCCGCCGGGCTTCCACTGGTTCGTCAAGGCGATGGACATCCCGCTGGACGATCAGGCCAGCGGCACGCACGAGGGCGCGCTGCCTTTCGCGGGACAGCGCCTGCGGCCGCTGATCTGCTACGAGGATCTGTTCGGCGAGGACGTCGTCGCCAGCGCGCTCGACAGCGGCGAGCCCGCCGCGACGGTGCTCGTCAACGTCAGCAACCTGGCGTGGTTCGGGCCGCGCATGGTGCAGGACCAGCATCTGCAGTTCTCGCAGATGCGGGCGCTGGAGTTCCAACGCCCGATCGTGCGCGCGACCAACACCGGCGCGACCGCGCATGTCGACCACCGCGGCCGCGTGCTCGCGCGGCTGCCGGCGGAGCAGGCCGGCGTGCTGGAAGTGAGCGTCGACGGCCGCAGCGGCGTCACGCCGTATGCGCGCTGGCTGGCGAAGCTCGGGCTGTGGCCGTTGTGGGCGCTGGCCGCGCTCGGCGTGCTGCCGGTGCTGGGCCGTCGCCGTCCCGCGTCGACGCGCCTGGCCTGAACGGGGTCCGCGTCCCTGAGACGGGACGCCGGTGCGCGGCACGAGGCGCACATAGAATCGGTCGGTTTTCTCCAACGCCCGCCGACGGCCCGACGTCCCTATGCTGACTTTCCAGCAACTGATCCTCCGCCTGCAGGAATACTGGTCCCAGCAAGGCTGTGCCCTGCTGCAGCCCTACGACATGGAAGTCGGCGCCGGCACCAGCCACACCGCGACCTTCCTGCGCGCGCTCGGTCCCGAGCCCTGGAAGGCCGCCTACGTCCAGCCCAGCCGCCGCCCCAAGGACGGCCGCTACGGCGAGAACCCGAACCGCCTGCAGCACTATTACCAGTTCCAGGTCGTGCTCAAGCCCGCGCCGGCCAACATCCTGGAGCTCTACCTCGGCTCGCTGGAGGCGCTCGGCTTCGACCTGAAGAAGAACGACGTCCGCTTCGTCGAGGACGACTGGGAGAACCCGACCCTCGGCTGCTGGGGCCTGGGCTGGGAGGTCTGGCTCAACGGCATGGAGGTGACGCAGTTCACCTACTTCCAGCAGGTCGGCGGCATCGACTGCAAGCCGATCACCGGCGAGATCACCTACGGCCTCGAACGGCTGGCGATGTACCTGCAGGGCAAGGAGTCCGTGTACGACCTGGTCTACACCGACGGCCTCACCTACGGCGACGTGTTCCATCAGAACGAGGTCGAGCAGTCGACCTACAACTTCGAGCACAGCGACGTCGACTTCCTGCTGAACGCCTTCGGCGCGTATGAGCGCAAGTCCAAGGACCTGATGGACGCGCACCTGGCGCTGCCCGCCTACGAGCAACTGCTCAAGGCCGGCCACACCTTCAACCTGCTGGACGCGCGCGGCGCGATCAGCGTGACCGAGCGCGCCGCCTACATCGGCCGCATCCGCAACCTCGCCCGCGCCGTGGCGCAGAGCTATCTGGAGAGCCGCGCGCGGCTCGGCTTCCCGATGGCGCCCAAGGACTGGGCCGACGAGGTGATCGCGCAGATCGAGAAGAAGAGCGCCGAGGCGGCCGCCAAGTCTGAAAAGGCTGCCGACAAGGCTTCGGACAAGAAGACCGCCGCCTGACGACGAGGAAGACCCCGCATGAACACGAAGAATCTGCTCGTCGAACTGTTCGTTGAAGAGCTGCCGCCCAAGGCGCTGAAGAAGCTCGGCGAGGCGTTCTCGACGGCGCTGACCGACTCGCTGAAGGCGCAAGGCCTGGCCGAGGCCGGCGCCGCCGTGACCGCCTTCGCGACGCCGCGCCGGCTGGCCGTTCACCTGACCGGTGTCGGCGCCAAGGCCGCCGACTGCGCCGTGCAGCAGAAGCTGATGCCGGTGGCGGTGGCGCTGGACGCGTCGGGCAACGCGACGCCCGCGCTGCTGAAGAAGCTGGCCTCGGTCGGCGCGGACGCGTCGGTCGTCCCCAGCCTGAAGCGCGCGCCGGACGGCAAGGCCGAGGCGCTGTTCCTGGACACCGTCGTCGCCGGCGTCACGCTGAAGGACGGCCTGCAGAAGGCGCTGGACGAGGCGCTCGCCAAGCTGCCGATCCCCAAGGTCATGACCTATCAACTGGCCGACGGCTGGAGCGACGTCAAGTTCGTCCGCCCCGCCCACGGCCTGATCGCGCTGCATGGCGATGAACTCGTCGAGATCAGCGCGCTCGGCCTGACTTCCGGCCGCACGACGCGCGGTCATCGCTTCGAGACGACCGTCGCCTCGATCGAGATCAAGAGCGCCGACACCTACGAGCAGCAGCTGCGCGAGGAAGGCCGCGTCATCGCGTCCTTCGAGCAGCGCCGCAACGACATCGTGCGTCAGCTGCAGGCGCAGGCCGAGCCGCTGGGCCTGACGCCGATCGACGCGCCCGAGCTGCTGGACGAAGTGACCGCGCTGGTCGAGCTGCCCAACGTGCTCTCGTGCCAGTTCGAGCCCGAGTTCCTGGCCGTGCCGCAGGAATGCCTCATCCTGACGATGAAGGCCAACCAGAAGTACTTCCCGCTGCTGGACGGCCACGGCAAGCTGACGCACCGCTTCCTGGTCGTCAGCAACGTGCATCCGGACGACGCCTCCAAGGTCGTCGAGGGCAACGAGCGCGTCGTGCGCCCGCGCCTGGCCGACGCGAAGTTCTTCTTCGACCAGGACCGCAAGAAGACGCTGGCCTCGCGCGTCGAGGGCCTGGGCAAGGTCGTGTACCACGGCAAGCTCGGCAGCCAGGGCGACCGGGCCGAACGCGTCCGCGCGATCGCGCACACGATCGTCAACCAGCTGCGCATGGCCCAGCACCCGTACACGGCGGAAGCCAAGGACGAGTTCGACATGCTCGACAGCAAGGTCAAGGAAGCCGCGCTGCTGGCCAAGACCGACCTGCTGACCGACATGGTCGGCGAGTTCCCCGAGCTGCAGGGCATCATGGGCGGCTACTACGCGCGCCATGAAGGCCTGCGCGACGGCGTCGCCAAGGCTATCGAGGACCACTACAAGCCGCGCTTCGCCGGCGATGCGCTGCCGCGCAACCACACCGGCACCGTCGTCGCGCTGGCCGACAAGCTGGAGACGCTGGTCGGCCTGTTCGGCATCGGCCAGCTGCCCACCGGCGACAAGGACCCGTTCGCGCTGCGCCGCCACGCGCTGGGCGTGATCCGCATCCTGGTCGAGAACCACATGCACCTGTCGCTGCCCGAATTGATCGAGGGCGCGCTGCCCGCGTTCGGCGAGCTGATCCAGGACCCGAGCGAGCCGCTGCTGGGCTTCTTCGCCGACCGCCTGGCGGTCAGCCTTCGCGACCAGGGCTACAGCGCCCAGGAAGTCGACGCGGTGCTGGCGCTGAACCCGGCCCGCCTGGGCGATGTGCCCAAGCGCCTGGGCGCCGTGCGCGCCTTCGCGGCGCTGCCGGAATCGGCCTCGCTGGCCGCGGCCAACAAGCGCGTGGGCAACATCCTCAAGAAGGTCGAGGGCGAGCTCCCGACCGAAGTGACCCCCGCGCTCCTGACCGAGGCCGCCGAGAAGGCGCTCGCCGACGCGCTGGCCGGCGTGAAGCCGCAGGCCGACGCCCTGTTCGAGCAGCACGACTACGCCGGTTCGCTGAAGGCGCTGGCCGCGCTGAAGGCGCCGGTCGATGCGTTCTTCGACGACGTCATGGTCAACGCCGAGGACCCGGCCTTGCGCGCCAACCGCCAGGCGCTGCTCAAGCAGCTGCACGAGGCGATGAACCGCGTGGCCGACCTGTCGCGCCTGGCCGTCTGAGCGGCGGCTGATCGTTCCCCGTCGTCGCCCTTCGTCGTCCAAACGCAGTTCACTGGAGACCCCGATGCCTACCCGGTCCGACCATCCGCACGGCATGAAGCTGGTGATCCTGGGCCGCGACGGCACGATCAACCGCTACCGCGACGACCACGTGAAGTCGCCCGAGGAACTCGAGCCGCTGCCCGGCGCGCTCGAGGCCGTCGCGCGGCTGAACCATGCCGGCTGGCACACCGTCATGGCCACGAACCAGCCCGGCATCGGCCGCGGGCTGATCGACATGGCCTCGCTGAACGCCGTCCACCTGCGGCTCAACCAGCTGCTGGCGGAGAAGGGCGGCCGGCTCGACGCCGCGTTCTTCTGCCCGCACGCGCCGGAAGACAACTGCAACTGCCGCAAGCCGCTGCCGGGCCTGATCGAACAGATCGGCGAACGCTTCGGCGTGGACCTGAAGAACGTCCACATGGTCGGCGCCAGCGTGCGCGACCTGCAGACCGCGCGCAACGCCGGCTGCGTGCCGCACCTGGTGCGCGGCGACCGGCTCGCCGGCGTCGAGGAAGCGCAGCTGCAGGAGCAGATCGCGCTCGTGCCCGGCTCGCGCGTGCACCAGGACCTGGCGGCCTTCGCCGAAACCCTCATCCACGCGGAACGCCGCGCCCGCGCCGAGTCGCGGGGCGAGTCCGCCGAACCCGATACCGCTCCTGGAGACCTGGGCTGATGCTCGTTGCGCTGCGTTCCTTCCTCTTCGTCCTCTACCTGATCGTCACCGTCGTCCCCTGGGGCAGCGCGGTGGTGCTCTGCTCGCTGTTCCTGAACAGCACCCAGCTGTACTGGATGTGCGCCAACTGGCTGCGCGTCGCGATCTGGGGGGCCAAGCTCATCTGCGGCGTGCACTGGCGCGTCCGCGGCATGGAGCACCTGCCCACCGACCCGAAGCAGTCGGTGATCCTGCTGTCCAAGCACCAGTCGACCTGGGAGACCTTCGCCTACCCGATGCTGATGCCGCGGCCGCTGGCCTACGTGTTCAAGCGGGAACTGATCTACATCCCGTTCTTCGGCTGGTCGATGGCGCGGCTCGACATGATCCACATCGATCGCAGCAAGCGCAGCGAGGCCTGGAACAAGGTGGCCGCGCAGGGCAAGCGGATCGCGGCGCTGGGCCACTGGATCATCATGTTCCCGGAGGGCACGCGCGTGGCGCGCGGCAAGGCCGGCGACTACAAGACCGGCGGCTCGCGCCTGGCGGTCGAGACCGGCGTGCCGGTGGTGCCGATCGCGATGAACTCCGCGACCTGCTGGCCGCGCAAGAGCTTCCTGTTGAAACCTGGCACGATCGATGTCTCCATCGGTCCGATGATCCCCAGCACCGGTCGCGCGCCGGCCGAGCTGATGAAGGAAGTGCAGGCCTGGATCGAGGCCGAGATGCGGGTGCTCGACCCCGCGGCCTATCCGGCGTCCGCGTCGGGCGAGGTGCCCCAGGCACCGCCCACGCCGCCTGCGCCACCCGCGCCGCCGCCCACGCCGGCCGCCGCCTGATTACACTCGCAGCCCATGCTGCCTTCCAAGCTGCGGGGACTGGGCGCGCTGCTGAACAACTTCACGCAGCTGTCGCTGTTCGACACCGAGCCCCAGCCCCAGCCCGTTCCTCCGACAACGTCGCCGCTGCCCCCGCCGGAGCCGCTCGCGCCGACGCCGCGCTCGCGTGGCGATGCCGGCGCGTCGACGCGTCAGGTCTTGCTCCAGGGCCAGTCCATTCCCTATGAACTGAAGCGCGCGCGGCGCCGCAGCATCGGCTTCACCGTGAGCGAGGACGGCCTGCGCGTGTCCGCGCCGAAGTGGGTGCCGCTGGGCGACATCGACAAGGCGCTGCAGCAGAAGGGCGAATGGATCCTGCGCAAGCTCGTCGAGCAGCGCGAGCGCGCGCGACGCACGCAGGCCGCTCGCGTCCATTGGGGCGACGGCTGCAGCCTGCCTTACCTGGGCGAACCGCTGATCGTGGTGCTCGATCCGTCGCAGACGGGCGCCCGGCTCGACGAAGGTCAGGCCGATCCGCAACCGACGCTGGCGACGGTGCCGCGACGCATGCTCTACCTCGGCCTGCCGCAAGACGCGACCCCCGATCAGATCCGCGACACGGTGCAGGCCTGGTTGCAGCGCCAGGCGCGGCAGCGGTTCGAGCAGCGTTGCCGGCACTTCGCGGGGCCGCTCGGCGTCACGATGACGGGCTTGCGGCTCTCGTCCGCGCAGACGCGCTGGGGCAGCGCCAGCGCGGACGGCATGATCCGGCTCAACTGGCGGCTCATCCACTTCTCGCCGGCGCTGATCGACTACGTCGTCGCGCATGAACTCGCGCACCTCAAGGAGATGAACCACAGCCCGCGTTTCTGGGCGGTGGTGAGATCCGTGTTCCCCGACTACGAGCTCGCGCGCGATCGTCTCAAGCAGGCCGTGCTGCCGCTGATGGACGAGGCCTGAGGCGGGCGGACGCAGTACGTTTCGGGCTTCCCCCTTCAGGGGGGCTTGTAGCTGATTTGAGTGGGGGTACACACTGCGAGTTGCTGTCATCACTCGCATCTGAGTCAGAACTTCCTCCCGCGTTCCGCTCCCGGCGGCGCTTTGGGTTCCCCAGCCGACAGGCTGCGTCAGGACAACCCGCGCTCAGAGCCGACAAGCTGATGCATAACAAGGCGCAGCGCCGCCGTCCCGTGATCGGGGCGGCGGCGACTGTCTTTCTGGGGGGCGTTGTCTTGCGCCGTCGCGCACGGACGCCAGCGTGGCGTCGCGGTCGCGGCCTCAGGCCGAGAAGCGATGGATCCCGTCCTCGTCCAGCGTGCGCCGCAGCAGCCCGCCCAGCCACAGGCGATTCAGGTGGGCCACTGCCTCGCCCATCGCGAAGGTCGTCTGGTGCAGGTCCAGTGGCCGGCGGAACATCATCGGCAGCAGCTCCGCCGCATGACAGGGCTTCGCCGTGCAGGCCTCGAGCACTTCCGCCAGACGCTCCCGATGGTGCTCCTCCAACTGATCGATGCGCGCATGCAGGCCGCGGAACGGCTTGCCGTGGGCGGGCAGCACCAGCGTGTCGGCGGGCAGGGCGGTCAGCCGCGCGAGCGAGTCCAGGTAGAGCTGCAGCGGATCCGCTTCCGGCTCCACATCGACGACCGACACGTTGGTCGAGATCCTCGGCAACACCATGTCGCCGGCGATCATCACGCCGAGCCCGTTCCCCTGCGTCTGGCTGAACAGGCTGATGTGCTCCGGCGCATGACCGTAGCCGACGAGGCAGCGCCAGTCGTGGTCGCCGATGCGCACCGTCATGCCGTCCATGAGCCGGCGGAAGGCGGCGGGGATCGCCGGCACCATGCTCGGGTAATAGCTGGCGCGGCCGCGGATCTTCTCCAGTGCCGCGGAGTCGGTCAGCCCATGGCTGCCGAAGAACGCCGCCGCCGCTTCGCCGCCCATGCCGACCGTCGACGACGAGGCGACCCTCGCCAACTGATAGTCGGTGGCGCTGATCCACAGCCGGCACTGCCAGCGCTCGGTCAGCCAATGGCCGAGTCCGAGATGGTCGGGATGGAAGTGCGTGACGATCACGCGCAGCACGGGCAGGCCGTCCAGGCGCTCGGCGAAGACGCGCTCCCAGTTCGCCTTCGTGGTGTCGTTGTGGATGCCGCAATCGACGATGGTCCAGCCCTCGCGACCGTCCAGCACATCGCGCAGCAGCCAGAGGTTGATGTGGTCCAGCGCGAAGGGCAGCCCCATCCGCACCCAGCGCACGCCGGGCAGCAGGTCCAGTGCTTCGCCGGGACCTGGCAGCGTGTCGCCCAGGGGGTAGGAGAGTTCCGATTCGCGAGGATTGGCCATGGCTTTAGACTTACGTTTACGTCAACGTCATTTGCCAGTGTAGCCATGAGCCCCTCACCCCGCCCGACCCCGGCCGATGACCTGCCCGAGGACGCGCTGCCGGAGGCCGGCGACGACGCGGGGCCGCTGTTCACGATCACCGAACTGGCGGCCGAGTTCGACATCACTCCCCGGGCGATCCGTTTCTACGAGGACATGGGACTGCTGACGCCCGCGCGTGCTGGTCGCAACCGTGTCTACACGCAGCGCGATCGCACGCGGCTGAAGCTGACGCTGCGCGGCAAGCGGCTGGGCCTGTCGCTGCAGGAGATCAAGCAGCTGGTCGACATGTACGACAACCAGTCGGACACCGTGCCGCAGGCGCGCGCCTTCCTCGGCGTCCTGGAGCAGCACCGCCGCCAACTCCAACAGCAGCTGAACGACATCGAGATCACGCTCGAGGAAATCGCCCAGCACGAAGAGCGCTGCCACGCGCTCCTCGCCGACGCCGGCGCCGAACAACAACGAACCGCCTGACTCGGTCCCAAACCGCGGCAGTACGCCAGTGGTGGGGGACGGCTGTGCTTGGGGTTTTGGCGCTTGCCGCCGGGGCCCTGCGCTCTGGCGGCCAACGCCCCGGTCTCCGCAGGACAGCCCAGCGCAGGACAGCCCCTAAACTCCCAGCCAATGAACGGCTTGCACCTCACCGCCGACCTGGCCGGCTGCGCGAACGGAGATCTGCTCACGGACGGGTCAGGTCTTGCGCGGGCGATCCGCGCGGCTGCGGAGGGCGCCGGCCTGAGCGTCGTCGGTGAACACTGGCACCGCTTCCCCGACGCGCCGGACGGCCAGCCTGGCGGCATCACCGGCATGCTGCTGCTCGCGGAGTCGCACGTCGCGCTCCACACCTGGCCCGAGATCGCGTCGGTCACGCTGGACGTCTACGTCTGCAACTACGGCGGCGACAACTCCGCCAAGGCGCGCGCGCTGATGGCGACGATGGTGGCGCTGTTCGCGCCGGCCGACGCCCGGGAGCACACGCTCGTCCGAGGACGGCTCGGCGCCGAGGCCCTTTAGTAGACTCTCGCCCGGGCCGCCAGAGCCCGGGAGCAGAGGGATTGATCGAGAGCAACACCGAGCTGACGTTGGTGCCCAAGGCGCCGACGCCTGCGAAGCCTGTGCCTGCGCCTGTGCGCGGGGCGGCGCCGGTGCGTCCGGCGGCTGCCGCGGCGTCTGCTGGATCGATGGCCGGCTCGATCGCCGGATCGACCGCGGGATCCCCCGCGGCCTCCGCCGCCCGCAACGCGCCCGTGGCCAAACGCCATGCGCAGCGGCTCGAGTTCACCGGCACCGGCGGCGACTACTTCCGCGTCTGGATCGTCAACGCGCTGCTGACGCTGGCGACGCTGGGCGTGTATTCCGCCTGGGCGAAGCGCCGCAAGGCGCGCTGGTTCGCGCGGCACACGCTGCTGGCGGGTGAACCCTTCGACTTCCACGGCGACCCGCTCCGCATCCTCGCCGGACGCGTGATCGCGTTGATCCTGCTGATCGCCTACGGCCACGCATTCGAATGGTCCGCGGTGGCGGGCTTCGCCATGCTGGCGGTGCTCTACGCGGTCGGACCGATGCTGTTCGCGGGCGCCCAGCGCTTCAAGCTCGGCAACACCAGCTGGCGCGGCCTGCGCTTCGGGTTCCAGACGAGCGCGGTCACCGTCTACGCGTCCTGCCTGCCGCTGCTGGTGGCGTGGACGCTGGTCTCGCTCGTCGCGAGCTGGGGCTGGCGTCCGCTGGTCGACGGTCTGTCGGCGCTGACGCTCATGCTGCTGCTGCCGCTCGCGCATGGCCGGCTCAAGCACTTCCAGCATCGGCATGCCCGCTATGGCACGCTGGCTTTCGACTTCCAGTTGTCCGTGGACGCGTTCTACAGGTTGTACGTGCGCCTGGGCCTAGCGCTGATCGTTGGCTGCGTGGTGGCCGCGGTGCTCGGTGTCGGCGTGTCCACCGCGCTGAAGCTCGTACCGGGCATGGCAGAGGGGCCGTTCAGCACAGTGTTGCCGATGATGGCGTTCGCCGTGGTCTGGACCTTCGCCTGGCCGGTCTACGCCGCGCGGCTTCAGCAACTGACGTGGACCCACACCCAGCTGTCGGGCGGCATCGGATTCGCCTATGCGATCTCCGAGTGGGCGCTGTTCAAGACGCTGCTGACCCACGGCCTGCTGACGCTGCTGACGCTGGGCCTGTACTGGCCCTTCCTGGCCGTTCGGATCGCCAGGCTGCGCATCGAGGGCCTGGTCGTGCTGTCCGACACCCCGATCGGTGAACTCGTCGTGACGGCGCCGCAGCGTCGCGGTCGCGGCGCGATCGGCGACGGCGCCGCCGAGGCCTTCGGCCTGGACATCGGCTGGTGAGCGCGCAGGACCCGCCATGAAACCGCAGACCCTCACCGCCACCGCCCGCTGGTTCGACGGCGCCGGGAACCGGCCGCACGAGGTGCGCGTGCGCCTGAGCCGCAATCACTTCGAATTCATGCCGTGGCCGCCGCGCCCGCAAAGCTCGTCGTCGATGCCGCCGTCGGAGGCCGAGCTGGCCGCGTCGCGGCCGTCGATGCCCGGCCTGCGCCGCTACGCCCGCAAGGCGCTGCAGGTCGGCGAATGGTGGCGCGGCCGCCCGACGCCGGTCGGCCTGCCGGACGGCGGCACGGTCTGGCTTCCCGCGGACAGCGCGATGGGACGGGTGCTCGGCGGCCAGTCGCTGATGTCGTTGATCATCGGCAGCTGGAGCCTGGCCGCGTGCGCGCTGGTGGCGCTGATCGCGCTGGTCGTGTGGTTCGACCGCCAGGGCATGGGGCTGCTGGCGCGCGCCGCGCTGCCGCTGATTCCGACGCAACTCGACGACGCCGTCGGCAAGCGGATCGAACAGCAACTCGAGTCCACGTGGCTGAGGCCCTCCCACGTGTCGGCGCAGCGCCAGCAGGCGATCCGCGCGCGCTTCGCCGAGGTCGCTGGACGGGTGTTCCCGGGCATGGCCCTGGACGTCCGCTTCGCGCGCCAGGGCGACCTCCCCGGCTTCAACGCGATGGCGCTGCCCAACGGCACCATCCTCGCCTTCGACGGTCTGGTGGAGCTGCTAAGCGACGACGAGCTGATCGCCGTGCTCGGTCATGAGGCTGGACATGTGAAGCACCGCCACGCGATGCGCCATCTGATGAAGGGGGCAGGGCTGCTGTCGGTGGCGGGCGTCGTGCTGGGCGACTTCTCGCCGGTCGCGGCAGGGGCGCTGGCTTCGGCGCAGACGCTGCGCTACACGCGCGACGCGGAGCGCGAATCCGACGCCGAGGCGCAGCGCCTGATCCTGCGCGAACATCTGCCCAACGAGACGCTGGTCGGGGCCTGGCTGAAGGTGCTGGAGCAGATGCGACGGGACGGCCGCGTTGACAGCGGCAGCGGCAGTGGCACCCCGTGGATCGCGATGCACCCGCCGATCGGCGAACGCATCGAGAGCGCCCGGCACGCGGCGCAGAACGCGGAACCGCCGCGTTGAGACGTTGAGGCCTTGCGAGAGGCCGCCCGACTGCCGGCTTCAGGGCGCGGGCCCTCCCAGGGCATGGGGCGTCCCTCCGGGAACCCCAAGCCCTGTGCGTGCCCCAGTAAGAGTCGTTCGTGCGACGGCTTGGGGCTCGTGGTGGACGGCGGCTACTTGGCGCTCGTGCTCGTCGACGATTCCTGGCCTTTGGCCACGGCGGTCTCCGGCGGGGAGGTGGCCGGCTTGAACTGGCCCATCACGTCGCGCTTGCCGCGTTCGAGGTAGGGCACCGGCTGGTCCATCCACGTGGGCCGTGGACTGCCGAGCAGGTAGTGATCGAAGAACTCCGCCATGTGCACGGTGAAGTGCTTCATGTTGTCGCGGTCGCGCAGGCCGTGCTTCTCGCCGTTGTAGTTGAACCAGTACGCCTCCTTGCCCAGGCGGCGCAGCGCGGTGAAGAACTCGATGCCCTGGTACCAGGGCACCGCGTCATCCTCGTCGTTGTGGATCGTCAGGTAGGGCGTGGTGACCTTGTCCACACGGAAGATCGGCGAGTTCTCCAGGTACAGGTCCGGGCGCTCCCAGGGCGTGGCGCCGATGCGGCTCTGACCGTGCTCGTACTGGAACGCGCGGCTGATGCCCGCGCCCCAGCGGATGCCGCCGTAGCCGCTGATCATGTTGGCCATCGACGCGCCGGCCTCCGCCGCGCGGAACTGGTTCGTGTGCGTGATCAGGTAGTTGATCTGGTACGCGCCCCAGCTGTGCCCCTGGATGCCGACGCGCTTGGGATCGACGTAGCCCTTGGCGATCTGCTGTCGGATCGCCGGCAGCACCGTGTTCATCGCACTCTTGCCGGGCTGCCCCGTCGTGTAGACGATGTCCGGCCGCAGCACCAGGTAGCCGTTGCTGACGTAGCGCGTGACGTTGATGTTCTGGGCCGGTGCCGGCGGGATGTAGCGGTACCGGTTGTCGGTCATCTTCTCGTAGATGTAGACCATCATCGGGTACTGCTTCTTCGGGTCGAAGTCGGCCGGCTTGGCCAGCAGCGCGCGCAGCTTCTTGCCGTCGGCGGCGGTGTACTCGACCAGCTCCTGCGTGCCCCAGGCATACCGCGACTGCTGCGGGTTGGCGTCGCTGATCTTCTGCGGCTGCTGGAACGCCAGCGTCGAGGTCCACAGGTCCGGGAACTGCGTGAAGCTCTGCTGCGTGAAGACGATGCGGTCCGCGTCCTTGGCCTTGATCAGGCCGCCGATCATGCGGTCGTCCTGGATCAGCGCCTTCGGCACACCACCGGTCGCGTCGACGCGGTAGTAGCCGCTGGCGCGCGTGATGTCCTGCGTTCCCGCCAGCGTCAGCGCATCCGCGGGCAGGGGCTTCTTGTCGGCGTCCTCGGGATCGAGCGGCACGACGCGCAGCTGCAGCTGCTGCTTGCGGCCCCAGCCCTGCGTGAGGTTGCGGGACTGGCCGGTGGCCGGCTGCACGGCCCAGAGGTCGAACTTGTCGTAGACGACGACGCTGTCGTCGTCCGCGGTCCAGCCGGCGCTGCCGTACGGTGAGGGCAGGTCGGGCACGTCGCGGTCGTCGTTGTCGAAGCGCGACTTGATCTTGCCGGTGAGGTCGATGGCGGCGGCGGTGTCGGTGCGCCAGGCCATCCAGCGCGCGGCCGGCGCGTCGAAGCCCAGCACGTAGCGGCCGGCCGGCGACAGCGTCGGCGCATGGCGCAGCTTGCGCGCCAGCGGCTTGGCCGCGCCGGTGTTCAGGTCGACGGCATAGGCGTCCATGTAGGCACCTTCCCACGACATCAGCTGGCGATACGGCAGCTCGCTCAGGCCGAGCGCGACGGTGGCGTTCTCGTTGACCTGGATCGTGGGCAGGTCCTTCGTCGCGAGCTGCACGAAGCGCGCCGCGTCGACGTCGTTGCCCAGGTGCACGACCGCGCGGTAGCTGCGCGTGCGCTCCCGCTCGGCCTTGGCCTTCTGCGCCGACTGCAGCTCCGGATCCTTCCAGTGCCAGAGGTCGACCTTCATCGGCTCGGGCGCATCCCTGGGCTCGAGCGCGGGGAGCGCGGCGGTGCCGAGGAACAGGCGCTGGCCGTCCTTGCTGAAGGCGAGCGCGGCGTGCTCGCTCGGTGTCCAGCCGGCAGGCATGCCGGCGGTCTGCGCGCTGACCAGCACCGCGGCGCGCTCCTGGCCGGCCTTCCACAGGAAGAGCTTGAACGGCGTGGGATCGGGCTTGTCGGCCTTCTCGTCCTTCTCCTCCTCCTTGTCGTCGGCCCGCTTCGCCTTCTCCGCGGCCTTGGTCTCGGCGACGTGATCGCGGCTGCTGACGAACGCCAGGCGGCGGCCGGCCTCGTCGAAGCGCAGCTGCTTGTAGCTGCCGGCGCCCGACATCACCGCGCGCGCCTGCGTCGGCGCGGCCGGGTCGATCAGGTAGACGCCCTCCCGAGCGGTGTCATCGGGGGCAGGTCTTGCCTCGGCGACGACCGCAGGCGGAGCGTCCGATACGGTGGATGCGCCGGGGACGCCCGGGGCGCCCGATGCGGACGCTGCGGGCACAGCAGGCGCGCTCGGCTTGGACGCGTCCTTCTTCGCCGGTTCCTTGACGGACACGACGTAGGCCAGCAGCGTTCCGCCGTTGTTCCAGGCGAAGTCCGACGCGTCCTTGAAGGTGTTGCGCTGCTTCGTCTCCGCGTCGATCAGCAGCAGGTCGTTGCCGGGGACCTTCTTGGCGGATGGCGCGCCGCCTTCTGCGGGCGCTTCCTGATCACGCGGACTGGCGTCGAGATCGGCATCGACGCCGGCATCGATCCCGGCATCCATCCCGGCGTCGACCTTGGCCGCCGCCGCCTTGGCGTCCTTCGTGCCTTCCTTCTTCGCCGGGGCCTCCAGCAACAACGCCAGATGCTGGCCGCCGTCCTTGCCCCAGGCGAAGCGCTTCACGCGGTCGACGGTCTCGACCTTGCCGGTGCTCAGGTCCATCCAGGCCGCGCCGGCCTTGGGCGCGTCGTCGCCCTTCTTCTTCTTGTCCTTCTTGGCCTTGTCGAGCTCGGCCCGCGTCGGCTGCACGGCGAAGGCGACGAAGCGCCCGTCGGCGCTGAACTGCGGCGAGGTCCCGCGCGGCGCGCGGTACTCGCGGCCGTCGGCGACGTGGCGCACGACGAGCTCGCCATCGGCCTCCTGCGCGACCAGCGCGTAGGCGATCCACTGCCCGTCGCGGCTCAGCTGCGTGTGCTGGATGCTGCGCCAGGTGGCGTAGACGTCGTGCGTGATCGGCAGCTTGGCGGCGATGGGCTGCGCCACCGAAGCCGCCGCCGCGGCGACCGGCGTGGCGGGCTGCGGCGGCGTGGCCGCGGACAACGGCGCGAGCGGCGCCAACGGCAACAGGGCGAACGACAGCGCGGGAAGCGAGGACAGGAGGGACCGGTTGGACATAGGACGGAAGCAGAAGTCGAGGAATTGGGCGGGCAGGCTTCGGGAGCCGAGGGACAGGAGCCGCGCGGATCAGCCGCCGGCTGAGTCCGCGGCGCCCGCGGCGGTCAGCGTCTTCACGAGCCAGGCCTGCAGGTCCTGGATCTCGTCCATGCTGACTTCATGGGCCATCGGGTACTCGTGCCACTCGATGTCGTGGCCGAGCCGGCGCAGCTCGTCCAGCGACGCGTGCGCGCGGGCGGGCACGACGACGCCGTCGCCGCTGCCGTGCGCCAGGAAGATCGGCGTGTCCGCGTTGGCGGCGTGGCGCTCGGTCTCGGTCGTCCCCAGCATGGGCAGGTAGCCGGACAGGCCGACGAGTCCCGCCAGCCGCTTCGGATACCGCAGCCCGGTCATCAGCGTCATCGCGCAGCCCTGCGAGAAGCCCATCAGCACGACGCGCTCCGGCGGGATGCCGAACTCGCTCTCCTCGCGGGCGATCAGGTCCTCGATCAGGCGCTGCGACACGCGCAGGCCGTCGGCGTCCTCGCGCTGGCTGAGGTCGCCGTGGCGGATGTCGTACCAGGCGCGCATGCGCATGCCGCCGTTGATGGTGACGGGGATCTCGGGCGCGCTCGGCAGCACGACGCGCAGGCCGCCCAGCGCCAGCACCGGCGACAGGTCCAGGGCCTGGACCACGGGCACGAAGTCGTTGCCGTCGGCGCCCAGGCCGTGCAGCACCAGCAGGCTGAAACGGGGCGCCTCGCGGGTCTGCAGTTCGATGGTTTCGAGGTTCATGGACGGGAATGCTAGTCCGCCGCGCGGCGCCGGTCCTGGGTGGAAACGCCCTGTCGCGCCTCATCCGCTCCGCATCGCGCCCAGATGCAGCCGGTCGCACGCGCCTCGCGGTGGGCCGGGCCGGTGCGTAGTCTCCACCCCATCGCATCTTCCGATGCACGACTCTCCGGGAAAGGAGCCCACCATGTCCGACAGCGAAGAACTCAGCCGCCTGGCCGATCTGCATCAACGCGGCATCCTCAGCGACGAGGAGTTCGCCAAGGCCAAGGAGCGCGTGCTGAACGCCAGCGCCCGGTCGTCGAGTTCGACGTCCTATGCCTACGCCACGCCGCATGGCGGCAGCAGCGGCGCGCCGGTGGTGAACGCGATCAACACCTTCCGTCGCAGCCGCGACGACCGCTGGATCGGCGGCGTGTGCGGCGGGCTCGCCCGGCTGAGCGGGCTGGCGGCGTGGTTCTGGCGCATCGTGTTCGTGGCGCTCACGACCTGCGCCGGGGGTGGGGTGCTGCTCTACTTGCTGTTGTGGATCTTTGTGCCGCTGGAGGATTGAGGGAGGCCGCCTGCCTGCGGAGGGTGGGGCGTTGGCCGCCGAGGCATGAGGCCCCGGAGTCAAGCTCCGAAACCTCACGCCTCACCGTCCCCAACCACCACCGTCCTTCGACGGTTTCGCTACCGAGGACCCCGTGAGGCTGTGAGGGCTAGACCGAGCCGGTCAACACATACGCGGAGGCGAGCCAGCGGCGCTCGACCTCCGCGTTCTTCATCCGGGACTCCAGCAGCCGCCATGGGCACTCCAGGCCGTCCATGCGCACGATCGAGTGCATCGCCGCACCAAGCACGAACAGGTTGCTCACCGGCATCCATGGCGGCGCCCAGGCGAGTCCCGCCGCCACGACGCGAGCACCGGGCTTGAGCGCCGAGAAGGCGCGCTCCAGGCCTTCCTCGCTCTGCAGCACATCGTGCGTGAAGAAGAAGAGCGCAGCGTCCGCGCGGCGCTTGCCGAGCGCTGACGCGTAGTCCGCGTCCTCCGCGGCGGCGGGAAGGAAATCGATCGATGCGTCGAGGTGATCGACCCGCGCGCGCTGCCGCGCCTGACGCATCATCGTCTCGCAGGGCTCGACGGCCACCACGCGGCCGGTGCGTCCGACGGCTCGGCTGAGGCCGGGCAGACTCAGCCCCGTGCCCGCGCCGACGTCGAGCACGGTCTGCCCCGGTTGCAGGCCGAGCAGTGCGATCGCCTCGCGCCGCAGCGGCGCCACCGGCATCAGCTCGTAGTCGTAGACCGCCGCACGGCGCGCGTACAGCGCGTTCAGGGCTTGAAGCCCGGACCGAGGGTCTGGCGTGTTCATGGAGTCCCTTGTGCTGGCGGACCAGCTTCGCGGCGTGCGACCCGCGGTGTCAAGCAAGAAAAACGGAGCGTCACGGAACCGTCATGCGGGGCCGAAAGAATCGCGTCCCTATGTGCGTCCAACTCACCACAGGTACGCGGCTTGCCCGCCGTGCCGCCCGCTCGATCGCCGCGCTGTGCGCCGCGGTCGCCCTTCTGCCCCTCTCCATGTCCGGGGCACACGCCGAGCCCGCCCCCGCCGATGCGGTGGCCGATCTGAAGTTCGCTCAGTTCTTCAAGTCGCCGATCGGCCCGGCGGGCCTGGAGCTCTCCGACCAGCTGCGCGCCGCCGATGGCCGCCCGGTGCGACTGGTCGGCTACATGGTCGCGCAGGAACAGGCCAGGCCGGGCCGCTTCTGGCTCACGCCGCGCCCGGTGCGCATGAGCGAACACGCCGACGGCGAGGCGGATGACCTGCCGGCGGCCACGGTCACCGTGCTGCTCGATCCGGCCCAGCGGGACCGCCTCGTCGCCCATCGCAACGGACTGGTGACGCTCACCGGCACGCTGTCGATCGGCCGCGTCGAGGACGAGACCGGCCGCGTCTCCTGGATCCGCCTGCAGCTGCCGACCGACGCCCTTTCCGATTTCCCCGACTCGAGCTCCCAACGATGAAACATCTGCCTTCCCTGCTCGCCGGCGCTTGCGCGTTGCTGGCGCTGAGCGCCGCGAACAACGTCGTGGCGGCTCCGACCGTCACCCGCCTGACGCCGCCAAGCGAGCGCTTCTCCAGCGGCCAGCCGGAGCCCGTCATCGCGCGCTTCCTGCCCGGTCAGCGCTTCGACCTGCAGGCCACGATCAAGCCGGACGCCGGCCAGCGCATCACCGCCGCGCGCTTCGTGATCGATGGCAAGCCGGTGGACGCGACGGTCGCGTTGCGCGACTGCGCCACCGGCTGCGTGAAGGGCGTGAGCGCCGAGACCGCGATCGCGACGATCCGCGCGGTGAGCCTGGAGAAGGCCGGCCGCCACGAGTTCAGCGTCGAGGCCACCCAGTCCGACGGTCAGAAGGTCGCCGCCATCGGCAATTTCGACGTGGTGCCCTTCACCGCGGCGATGGGCCCGAAGGTCAAGAACATCATCATCCTGCTGGGCGACGGCATGGGCGCCGCGCAACGCACCGCGGCCCGCATCGTCAAGGGCGGCTACGCGCAGGGCAAGGTGATCAATCCGCTGGCGATGGACACCTTCCCGGCGACCGGCATGGTCAAGACGGCGTCGTTGAACTCGGTGGTGACGGACTCGTCGCCGGGCATGACGTCCTACGTCTCGGGCAACAAGAACAACAACAATGAAGAAGGCGTGTTCCCCGACGACACCGTCGAGGCCTTCGACAACCCGCGCATCGAATACCTGTCGGAGTACCTGCATCGCACGCAGGGCAAGGCGCTCGGCATCGTGACGACCGCCGATGTGTTCGACGCGACGCCGGCCGGCAACGCGGTGCACACGAGCAACCGCGGCGCGGGCACCGGCATCGTCGACCAGTTCTTCGACGACCGCTCGCGCACCGGCCTGACGGTGCTGCTGGGCGGCGGCCGCAAGTGGTTCCTGCCCGCGGGCACGGCGGGCTCGGAGCGCGCCGAGGGCAACGACTACGCGTTCTCGTCGACCGACCCGCACACGTCGGAGATCGTCAAGCGCTGGGGCGCCGCTCCGGGCGCGAAGGACAAGGGTCGCGACCTGATCCAGGAGTTCCAGTCCGCCGGCTACCGCTACGCGCCGACGAAGACCGAACTCGAAGCCGCCACGGCGGGCGCGGGCGCGGACAAGCTGCTGGGCCTGTTCGCGTTCTCCAACATGAACGTGGCGCTGGACAAGATCGACGGCCGCCGCGGCGCCAAGAAGGGCCTGGCCGGCGGCAGCGTCGTCGACGACTACGGCTTCCCCGACCAGCCGATGCTCGACGAGATGGCCAAGGCCGCGATCGCGACGCTGAAGAAGCAGTCCAAGGGCTTCGTGCTGATGATCGAGGGCGCCTCGATCGACAAGCAGGCGCACAACATGGACAGCGAGCGCTGGATGCTCGACACGATCGAGTTCGACCGTGCCGTGCAGGTCGCGCAGGACTTCGCCCGCGAGAACGGCGACACGCTGGTCATCGTGACGGCGGATCACGAGTGCTCGGGCGCCGCGCTGATCGGCGGCTCGATGCTGACCGACCAGGCGCTGCTGGACGCGGCGAAGAAAAAGGGCGCGGCCAACCTGCGCGACAAGGTCGTCGGCGTGTACGAGAAGGCGGGCTTCCCGCGTTACCGCATCGCCGCCGACGGTTATCCGGAAGCGACGGACATCGACTACCGCCTGCTGGTGGGATACGGCGCGAACGCGGACCGCTACGAAGACTGGCGCACCAACGCGACGCCGCTGCGTGATTCGCAGCAGCCGCTGGCCAAGTCCGAGCCGCTGAAGTGGTACCCGGCCAACGCCGCCGAACGCGACGACGCGACCGGCGAGTTCCTGGTCACGGGCCAGGTGCCCGGCGAGCAGGCGGTACACACCGCGACGGACATCCCGCTGTCGGCCTTCGGCCCGGGCGCGTTGGCGTTCACCGGCGTCATCGACAACACGGACGTGTTCTTCAAGCTCGCGCAGGCGGCGGTGAAGGGCGCGACGGCGCCGGCGGATGCAACCGGCGCGAAGCGGCCGGCGAAGCTCACCAAGCAGTGATCGTCATCGCCCGGCAGCGACTTCAATGGCGGGGCCCGTAAGCCCCTGTCCTGCGCAACTCGCAACTGCGTCACTCGCAGACAACCGCGACGAGATCTGCGAGGCGGCGAACCAGAGGGGACAAGTTCCGACAAATGAACTTGTCCTTTTTCTTGCCGCTTTCGCCATGAGAACTTCGCACAACACCAATCCCAACCCGCCAGCCGCGATCACGCCGATCATCGAGGCGCACGGCGTTGAAGCCGGGGCCGCAGCGCCAGCCGGTGAGGCGTCGACATCGCCACGCATCAGTTTCCGCGGCGACATGCCCCTGGACGACTTCATTCGCGAGCAGGGTCCGCAAGCCGTCGCCCAGGTCGTCTCCGCCTGTGAACGACTGTCCGCCGTCGCCGACGCTGCCAATGTGCCGGGACTCCGGCAAGCGCTTCAACGTGAAGTGGTCGATCCGTTGTCCGATCTCCGGGCCCAGCATGTCGGTGTCCGGCTGGGTTATCAGAAGCTGGCCCTGGAAACATTGCTCCGTCGCCTCGAAGGCCCGGGGGTGGACGGCGAGCGACGCGCCGAGGTCTTGAAGAAGCTGGAACAGCGCCTTCGCCTGCCAGAGTTCGATGTGGCTTCCACGATCCTGAAGGCGTCTCGCTTCAGCTTGAGCCATCCGCTGTCCGCTTGGCTCAAAGAGCGGGCCACGTGCAAACGGCAGGGGGCCATCCTCAACTTCGCGATTCGCGCGCCAATTGCCGTGGGGCGCTCACAGCACGACGTCGTCGGGTACGCGAACGCTTTGAGCCAACGTCTGGAAGTTCCCGAGATGGTCCACCATCCTCGACTTCCCCGCGGCATGGCCGTCAGCGACGACATGGCCAACCGTTGCTTCCTGGCGATGGAGACGGCGGCCGACAAGATTCCCAAGATCGCTCAGGAGATGGCTGCCTTTCACCTGCCACTTCTTCCCGCGCCCGTCTCGGGGAACCTGCGAAGTCTCGACGTCTCGGACATTGATCAATTGGAACGCCTCGCAGAAGCGCTGTACGCGGATCCACTGGGCGACGTGGTTGCGAAAGGCATCGAGTTGGTCGGCCCGCAAGATGGGCGGCATTTCAGCGCCGATCCATCGACGCTGGCCTACCACTACTGGCAAATCCTGCAAGGGCTGGGCGAAGGCGGCGAGGAAGTTCCCGAGACGCTCTGGCAGGGACCGGACGAAGCGGGGAAGCCGATGCGTATCGTTCAGGTGGACGACGCCTTTGTAGTCAGCATCGTCGACGCAGGTCTGGATCAAAGGGTGCGGGGCATCAGCGAAAGGGATGCGGACCAGCTTGAACAGAGCGTCGGCTTTGCTTCGCTGCCGCCGAAGACGCGCGAACTGATCACCGACGCGCTGAGGCGGTCGATCGCGCCGACACCGTCACGGGAGGCCCGAGAGCTACGGTGGCAATGAGCGCGACAGACCCTCGTCGGCTGCTGCACCGTCGCTGTCGAAGTCACTGCAACAGGCCTGACAGCCGCGCCAGCGCATCGTCGATGACCTCCATGGGCACCTGCTCGATGCGTCGCGCCTTGCGCGCGTGGAGGTCCAGCATCCGGATCTTGTTGACCAGCGCCGCGCCCTGCGTCTTGCATCCTGTGCCGGTCAAGGTCACGGCGAAGCCAGCATGACGAGCGAAGTCGCCTCCCTGCGTGATGGGCGCCACCAGGACGTCTCCGAGCGCGTTGAACTCCTTGGTCGTCAGGACCAGGGCGGGGCGTGTCCCGCGCTGTTCGAATCCCAGCGCGGGATCGAGAGGCACCGCGACGATATCGCCGCGGTCAAAGACTTTCCTCACCACGCTTCACCGCCTTCAGGCTTCATGCGATCCCAGTCCGCCATGTCCGCCGGTGGCGCTGCGGAGAGATCGCACTGGGCAATCATCTCGGCCAGCGTGTACTTGCGTTTCGGGGTCAGGACGATGCGACGGTCGGACGTGGTCTCCAGCGTCAGGGCATGACCCGCGGCCAGACCCAGGTTGCGGAGCACGGTCGGCGGGAGGATCAACGCGGTACTGTTTCCCATTTTTTTCAACACCACTTCCATGAGCGCCTCCCTTCCATTGCAGCCTGGGTCGGATTCTAGAAGGGCGATGCAGTTGACGTAAAACAAAGTTGTACGTCCGTTGCAGCGCCGGGCGACCCTTCGGGAGGCAGTGGAAGGAGATGACGATGTGGGCCGCCCGGCGTGCATCGAACGAGCCCAGATCCTGCACCCGAGACCGGCAGTTGGAAATCGCGCCAAGGGGGGCACTCCAAATGGCGAGACGCAGGAGCAACATCCCTCCTCGCATTTCTCATACCGGGAAACCTTGGCAACACTGCCCCGTTTGCGGCGCGTGGATCGAGCGGCGATCGCGGCGATCGCCGCCATCCACCACCCAACGCCCGCACCAGCGCCAGCTGGTTCTCCAACTCGCTCTGCAGGATGCGGATCAGGTCGTCGTCCTGCGCGAAGAGCTTGCGCCGCGCGTCGATGACTCAGAAGCAGGTGACGACAAGCGCCCCTTCGCCACCATCTCCTCCGCCGCCCGCACCAGGCACATGGCCGTCGCGCCGGCGGCCAGGCCGGCGCGCCACTGGCGTTCCTCCAGCACGCCGCCAATGCCGACCACCGGCGCGCCCGCCATGCGCGCCCACCAGCGCAGCTGCGCCAGCCCTTGCGGCAGCCACGGCATGTCCTTGGTCGTCGTCGGCCACAGCGGGCCGCAGGCGATGTAGTCCGGCGCCACGCCGCGCGCGCGGGCGAGCTCCCACAGGCTGTGGCTCGACAGGCCCAGGCGCACGCCTTGCCGCGTGCGGCGCTGCTGAAGATCGTCGCGGTCCTCGCCGCCCATCCCCGCCCAGTCCTCCTGGCCGAGGTGCAGCGCCCGCGCGCCTTCGTCCAGCGCCAGCCGCCAGTGGTCGTTGATCCACAAGCTCGCCGACCGGCCCGCCATGTCGCGCACCGCCTCGCGGATCGCCGAGCGCAGCGCCTCGTCATCGGTCGACGGGCCCCGCTTGATGCGCAGCTGCAGATGCTCGAACTGGCCGCTGAGCGCCAGCGCCGTCACGCGCTCCGGACGTTCCGTGATCGCGTACAGGCCCGTGGCGAAGGGCGCCGGACGGCGCGACGCCGGCCACATCACCTCGCGCCAGCGCGTCAGCGTCGCGCGATCGGGCGCCGTCTCGTCGTCGGAGCCCATCACGGGCATCGCGCGGGGGTCGTCAACGAAGCGTCGGTCCGGGCGCAGCGGTCCCGCGCCCGCACCCGCCGCGTGGCCGTCGCGCAGCGCGCTCCAGGTGAGCATCTTCGCGAGGATCACCGCGTCGGGCACGGCGAAGCCGCGCGCCAGCGCGGCGGCCGCCGCGGTCGCGAAGGTGCAGCCGCTGCCGTGGTGATGCGGCGGTCCGCCGTTGCGGCCGGACAGGCGCGGCAAGGCGATCCATCCCGTCGCCAGCGGACTGTCCAGCCAGTCCATCGCGAGCCCGTCGACCTGCGCCGCATCGTCGCCGCCGGTGATGCAGACCGCCTGCGCGCCCATCCCGCGCAGCATCGCGGCCAGTTCCGGCACCGGCAGCTGGCCCGTCGCGACGCCGAGCAGCCGTTCCGCCTCGCGCCGGTTCGGCGTGATCAGCGCCGCGCGCGGCACCAGTTGATGGCGATAGGCGCCGAGCAGGTCGTCGTCGCAGAACGCCGCGCCGCCCGCGCTCGCACCGAGGACCGGATCGACGACCAACGGGGCCTCGCCGATCTGCGCCAGCAGCGCGTCGACCGTCGCCGCGCTCGCGAGCAGGCCGGTCTTGACGACGCGCGGCGGCAGGTCCTGGCGCAGCGCGCTCAACTGTGCCCGCACCTGGCTGGCGGGCAGCGGGAACACCGCGTTCACGCCTTGCGAGTGCTGCGCCGTGACGGCCGCGACGACGGGGCACAGGTGGACGCCCATCGCCGCCGCCGCGCGCGTGTCGGCGCTCAAGCCCGCGCCACCGCCGCTGTCGGTGCCGGCGACGCTCCAGATGATTGGCGGCGTCGGATCCTCGGTCCACGGCGTCAGCGTCAGCAGATCCGGGTCGACGGCCGGCGCCCATGGCGAGGGCAGACTCGGATGAGGCACCAGAGGCGATGGCATCGACGTCGCCGGAGATTCGCGACGTTCGAAGTCTCCGAGGCGCTCGGCTCGATCGGCCCGGTCTCCGTGTGCATCGCGTTCGTTCTTGTCGTTCATGCGTCCCCCAGCAGGAAGGCGTGGCCGCTGACGGGCGTGCTCGCGACCGCGAAAGCCTGAGGCGCCATCAGGCCCGCGTGCAAGGCCCGACGCCCTGCGCGCACCGCGTCGCCGAACGCGCCGGCCATCGCGACCGGATCGCCGGCCTGCGCCACGGCGCTGTTCAGCAGCACCGCGTCGAAGCCCAGCTCCATCGCGCGTGCGGCCTGCGACGGGGCGCCCAGGCCCGCGTCGATCACCAGCACGGTGTCGGGCAGGCGCTCGCGCAGCGTGCGCAGTCCGTGCAGGTTCAGCAGACCCTGGCCCGATCCGATCGGCGCGCCCCACGGCATCAGCAAGGGACAGCCGGCATCCAGCAAGCGCCGGCCAAGGATCAGGTCCTCTGTGCAATAGGGGAAGACGACGAAGCCCTCGCGCACGAGTTCGGTCGCCGCGGCGACCAGCTCGAAGGGATCGGGTTGCAGCGTGTGGTCGTCGCCGATGACCTCGAGCTTGATCCACGCGGTGCCGTAGAGCTCGCGCGCCATGTGGGCGAGCTGCACCGCCTCGCGCGCGCTGCGGCAGCCGGCGGTGTTGGGCAGCAGCCGGGCGCCCTGCTCGCGCCCGGCCGCGAGCGCCTGCGCCAGCGCGCCGTTGTCGCCCGCCTGCAGCGTGCGCTTGAGGCCGACGGTCAGCAGCTGCGTGCCGGACGCGCGGATCGCGTCGCACAGCGTCGCGGGGCTGGGGTACCCGGCCGTGCCGAGGAAGAAGCGGCTGTCGAGCGCGACGCCGTCGATCAGCAACGCGTCGTTCGAGCGCGGCTCGGTCGAGCGCGTGTCGGTCGAGCGCGTGTCGATCACTTGCGCGTCGGTCGACCGGGGAAGGGTCGGTTGCGAATGAGCGGTGAGCGGCACGTCAGCCTCCGACGATCGGTTGGAAGAAGAGCACGACGTCGCCGTCGTTGAGCGCCGTGCCCGCGCGCGCGTCTCGGGCGACGAAGCGGCCGTTCAGCGCGGTGGCCACGGCGTCGGCCTCGCGTCGTTCGAGTTCGAGCAACTGCGCCAGCGTCGCGCCGGCGGGCATCGCCACGGCGCGGTCGTCGAGCCGCACGGTGATGCGGGGGAGGGCATTCATGGGGAAGTCTCCAGGAGAGGGGCGGCCAGTCCGGCGTCGTCGAGCAGCCGCTCGACCAGCGCCGGCGCGAGCAGCCAGCCGTGGCGGTACAGGCCGTTGAGCCGCAGCAGGCCGGGCTCGTGATGGGTGAAGGGCAGGTTGTCCGGCAGCGCCGGCCGGAGATGCCGATCGAGCCGCACGATGCGTGCCTCCGACAACGCCGGCAGCACACTCTGCGCTGCGGCCATCAGCTCGACGGCGGAGCGCAGCGAGACGGGACTGCGGTCCTCGCTCTCGATCTCGCTGGCGCCGACGACGAGCTCCTCGTCGGAGCGCGGCACGAGATAGACGCGATGCCGCGGATGCAGCAGCCGGACGGGCCGGCGCAGACCGTGATCGGGCAGCGAGAGCGTGATGATCTCGCCGCGCACGCCGCGCAGCGGCAGCGGCGGCCGGGCGCCGAGTCCGCGCGCGTCGATCGCCCAGTCGCCGCGCCAGCGCCCGCCGTCGGCGAAGTGCAGCTCGCCGGGCAGCACCTGGTCGACCGCCCGCGCCCAGTGCCAGCGCGCGCCTGTCGCGCCGTCGTGCAGCGCGGCCATCGCGGGTATCGGCGCGATCAGGCCCTCGCGCGGCAGCAGCCATCCGCGCAGGCCCGGCGCGAGCATCGGCTCATGCGCGCGCAACGCATCCGCATCGAGCGGCTCCGCGCCCGGCATGCGCATCAGCGCGCGCTGGGCCGCACCGAGGTCCGCGCGATGCGACAGCAGCAGGCAGCCGTCGATGCGCAGCGGCACCGGCTTCGACGCTGAACTCGAACTCCAACTCGAGCTCGAGCTCGAGCCAGAGCCAGAGCCAGAGCCAGAGCCCGAGCATGACGCCGATCGCGACAGCGCCGCGACGATGCCCGGCCACAGCGCCAGCGAGCGCCAGCCCAAGGCGGCGATCTCGGCGCCGCCCTGTTCCTGCTCGGCGAGCGGACTCAGCATGCCGGCGGCGCTGAAGGCGGCCGCGCCGTGCGCGTCGAACGCGGGCTCGGGACCGGGCATCGCATCGAAGACCTCGACGCGGTGTCCGGCCCGCGCGAGCGTCCACGCGAGCAGCCGCCCGGCGAGCCCCGCTCCGGCGATGGCGATCGCGGCCATCGCGCTCAGGCCTGGCGGATCGGGATGTAGAGCTCGCCGCCGCCAGCCAGGAACTCGGCGCTCTTCTCCCGCATGCCTGCTTGCGCCGCGGTGTCCGCCGCATGACCGCCATGGCCGTCGGCCTCGCCGTTCGCGGCCAGCTGCGCGCTGTACTCCCGCACGTCCTGCGTGATCTTCATCGAGCAGAACTTCGGTCCGCACATCGAGCAGAAGTGCGCCACCTTCGCGCTGTCCTTGGGCAGCGTTTCGTCGTGGAACTCGCGCGCCGTCTCGGGGTCGAGGCCGAGGTTGAACTGGTCCTCCCAGCGGAACTCGAAACGCGCCTTGGACAGCGCGTCGTCGCGCGCCCGGGCCGCCGGATGGCCCTTGGCGATGTCGGCCGCGTGCGCCGCGATCTTGTAGGCCATCAGGCCCTGCTTGACGTCGTCGCGGTCGGGCAGCCCCAGGTGCTCCTTGGGCGTCACGTAGCACAGCATCGCGCAGCCGAACCAGCCGATCATCGCGGCGCCGATGCCGCTGGTGATGTGGTCGTAGCCCGGCGCGATGTCCGTGGTCAACGGGCCCAGCGTGTAGAACGGCGCCTCGTCGCAGTGCTTGAGCTGCTCGGTCATGTTGGCCTGGATCATGTGCATCGGCACATGCCCGGGGCCTTCGATCATGGTCTGCACGTCATGCTTCCACGCGACCTTGGTCAGCTCGCCCAGCGTGCGCAGTTCGGCGAACTGGGCCTCGTCGTTGGCGTCCGCCAGCGAGCCCGGCCGCAGCCCGTCGCCCAGCGAGAAGCTGACGTCGTACGCCTTCATGATCTCGCAGATCTCCTCGAAGTGCGTGTACAGGAAGTTCTCGCGGTGATGCGCGATGCACCACTTCGCCAGGATCGATCCGCCGCGCGACACGATGCCGGTGCGGCGCTTGACCGTCATCGGCACGAAGGGCAGGCGCACGCCGGCGTGGATGGTGAAGTAGTCGACGCCCTGTTCGGCCTGCTCGACCAGCGTGTCGCGGAACAGCGCCCAGGTCAGGTCCTCGGCCACGCCGCCGACCTTCTCCAGCGCCTGGTAGATCGGCACGGTGCCGATGGGCACGGGGCTGTTGCGCAGGATCCAGTCGCGCGTCGTGTGGATGTTGCGGCCGGTGGACAGGTCCATCACCGTGTCCGCGCCCCAGCGCGTCGCCCACACGAGCTTCTCGACCTCTTCCTCGATGCCCGAGCTCACGGCCGAGTTGCCGATGTTGGCGTTGACCTTGACCAGGAAGTTGCGGCCGATCGCCATCGGCTCGACTTCCGGATGGTTGATGTTGGCCGGGATGATGGCGCGGCCGCGGGCGACCTCGTCGCGGACGAACTCGGGCGTAATGATCCCGGGGATCTGCGCGCCCAGGCCCTGGCCGCGCAGGCGCTGCTCGCGCTCGGTGTCGGACAGGTACTCGTGCATCCAGGCGCGGCGGCCGTTCTCGCGGATGGCGACGTACTCCATCTCGGCGGTGACGATGCCGCGGCGCGCGTAGTGCATCTGCGTCACGTTGGCGCCGGACTTCGCCCGGCGCGGCGGACGCGTCAGCGCGGCGCTCTGCGCGCGCAGCGCCTGCTGCTGCGCGGCTTCGCGCAGGCCGTCGTCGAAGAGCTGGATGGCGCGGCCGGTGTAGGGCTCGGTGTCCCCGCGCGACTCGACCCACGCGGCGCGTGTCGCCGGCAGGCCGCGGCGCACGTCGGTCTCGACGGCGGGATCGGTGTACGGGCCGGAGGTGTCGTACACCGTCAGCCGTTCGCCGTTGGTCAACGCGATCTCGCGCAGCGGCACGCGCAGTTGCGGATGCAACACGCCGGGCTCGTGCGTCTTGGTCGACGCAGGCAGCGGCGCGCGGCTGGCGGCGAGGCGGTCGTGGAAGGCGGCGGCGGCCGGGGGCAGGTCTTGCTGCAGGTCAGGCGTCGAGTCGGGCATCAGGGTCTCCGGTTGGGCGCCGGAGGCTGGACTGACGGGGACGTGTGGACGTTCGGAACAGACCCCTTCCTGGGCGGGGGCGCACGGGCGCGGTGCGGGACCGCTGGGCGTTGGTGCGGGCCTGGGGGGCTCGCGATTCGCCGAGGTGCGCCTGGAAGGGCGGGCTCTTCTTACGCCGGTACGAACCGGATCAAGTTCAGCGGGTCCACGGCTTCATCGCCATGTCTCAGCCCGTGCCGGCGATGCGCGAAACGCGTCGTCGACCCAGGGCTCCCCGGAGCAGGCGCGCAGTATAGGTCCGGTCGCGCGCGGCGCGGCGCGGATGTGAATTCCTCGACGGAACCCCGGCGCCATGGGGCTTCCAGGCTGCTGTTACATCCTGATTCCGGGGAAACACCGAGGGGGATCCACCCAGGTGACTTCTTACACTGCGGCGCTCATGCCGGGGCGCGAAAGAACCACAGCAACAAGCAGTAGACAAGACCGGCGTTGTCTCCAAAAGAGAGCAACCAGCGCAATCGAGAGGGTGGAGTGATGAGCAGCCGTAGTCTCCCGAGCGTCCGACGCCGCGGCCTGGTCGCGTGCCAGGTGTTGACCCAGGCCCTGACCTGGGGTCTGGTCGCGATGACCGCGCAGGCGCAGACCGCGCAACCCGCGCAGACAGCACCGACCGCGGCGGCCACGTCCGCCGCGCCGGTCGATCCGAAAGCCGCGATGAGCGACGTCGACCGCGCCAAGCGCGATGCCGACAAGGTGTTCCAGTGGATCAAGTTCCACGCGGAGAAGGGCGAGAAGAAGCCCGCGCACGAAGCCAAGGCCGAGGCGCCCAAGCCGGTCGCCCGACCCGTGGCCACGGCCGCGCCGGTCGCCGCGCCCGTGGCGCGTCGTCCGGAACCGGACCCCGCCGCCGAGCGTGCGCTCGCGGCCCGCAATGCCGCGCCCGATACGGCGCCGGTGCCAGTCGTTGCCACGGCGTCGCCCGCGCCCGCGGCGATCGGTCAATCCGCCGCGCAGACGATCGCGCCGCCGACGCCGGTGCCGCAGCCGATGTCGGAAGCGCCGACGCCGCAGGTCGTGTCGATGGCCGCGCCGTCGACCGCCGCGCCGGCCGGCAAGGCGCCCGAGCCGGAGCCCGATGACGAACCCGTGCCGCTGAAGCTGCTGCGCAAGGTCGATCCCGAGTACCCCCGCTCCTTGCTGGCGCAGCAGCGCGCCGGCTCGGTGCTGGTGCAGTTCACGGTCCGGCCGGACGGCTCGGTCGATGGGGCGCAGGCCATGCGCTCGCCGGATCGCAAGCTGAGCACGGCCGCGATCAACGCGGTCAAGCAGTGGCGCTTCGGACCGATCCCGGCGCCGCGTCAGGTCAGCGTGGAGATCGGCTTCCAGGTCGAGTGACGCACCGGCGATCGAAGACGTGAACCGCGAGGGGGTGTGCAGCGCACCAACCCCTCCTTGTTCATGCTTCCCGGGGTGTTCGCCGTGTATCCATCGTTCTCTCAATCGCCGCCGTTCCTGAGCTTCGACTGGCCGTTCCCGTCGACCACGCCGTCGGAGGTGTCCGCTCGCAGCGACGTGAACGCACCGGCGCGCGATGAGTTGTCCGTCCTCTTCCGCCGGCTGAAGGCGTCGCTTCCGGCGACTGGCCCGCATGGGGACGTGACGCAGGCCATCGGACGACAGGCGGCGGGGTGGACCGATCCGCGCTCGGCCATGGGCCCTGCGCAGGCGCAGATGTCCGGTGCCGGCAAACGCCTCCTGGTCGAGCTGTGCCAGGCCCTGGAGGCCAATCCGCGGCCCGACATCCAGGTCCTGGCCTGCCACCCTCTGCGTGCCGGCTTCGTGCCCGGTACGGACCTGGATCCGCGCGCCGTCACCGCGATCGGACGGGCGCTCTCCGCGGTGATCGCCGCCAACGATCCGGACCTTGCGCTTCGTCGCCGCGAGCAGGCCCTGTCGAAGCTGGAGGCCTGGGCGCGCACCTGCAGTTTCCCGGGTGTCACGCCGGCCGACGTGGCGCGGAGTTTCCTGCAGTATCTCGGCTTCGACGAGACGTCCGAGGTCTCCGACAAGCGCGAGTTCTGTGCGATGTCGGCCGATGCCCAGACATGCGACGCGGCCGCTGCGGCCTGTGCGGGGCTCCTGCCACGGCGCCCGGACTCCTCGGTGCCCGAAGAATACTTGCATGAACGCGTCGAGGAACTGCGCCAGCTGGCCGTCCAGTTTCGCGTCGGGCCGGTGGAATCGCTCGACCGGTTCATCGAACGATTCGCCGGGCGCAGTCCGACAGGCGGGCAGGTCGACCCGGTAGGCAATCTGCATCGCTTCGGGTTGGAGGCGCTGAAGCACCTGTGCTCGCGGGCGAAGCAACGGGGCTGGAAAGAGGAGGGCAAGGTGCGTGACGTGCTCGAGCGCGTGCTGCATGGCATCGGAAGCGCCGAGGAACCCGCGGCGCTTCTGCTGAGCGCCCTCCGATACCGTCTGCCCAGGTTGGATATCCGGCCCGGCGACAGTGATGTGGAGGACCAGGCTCGTGTGCGTGTGATCCGCGATGCCGTGGAACGCAGCGCCGAAGGACCGCTGATGAACTGGTCGGCGCGGGAACGAGAAGCCCTCGTCGAATCGGCGGTGGCCAAGGTGGCGGAGCTGCTGGGGATTGCCCTGAGCGTGCCCGAAAGCCAGTGGTCGACGACCTCGGGGCTCATCGATGTCTCGACGGACAACCTGGCGGCGCTGCTCCAGAAGACCCGTGACGAGGCCGGACGTGCCGTCGACCGGCGGTCCTCTCATCGTCATTGACGACCCTGGGTGCGCGGCCGTCCAGGTCGCGGCGCTTCGGACCGCTGCCGGCGCCTACATCCCGTACATCGCCGCCTGATCGAACGGCGTCAGCGCCGCGGCCATCGCGTCCAGGAACAGCCGCGTGCGCAGCGGCATCAGGCGGCGCTGCGGGAACACGGCCCAGCAGGTCGACGGCTCCGCGCACCAGGCCGGCAGCACGCGCAGCAGCTCGCCGCGGTCGACGAAGGCCTGCGCGTACTGGTTGCCGACCCAGGTGATGCCCAGGCCCGCGCGGGCCATCTGCAGCAGCATGTCCGGCGCGTTGACCAGCGTGCGGCTGTCCGGCACGCCGACCCATTCGATGTGCTGGTCCGCCTGTCCGTCGACGATGCCGAACAGGCGCCAGGGCAAGGGCTCGCCGGCGCGGCTCAGGATCATCAGGCCGTGCATGCTCAGCAGGCCCTCGGGCAGTTGCGGCTCGCCGTGCCGTTGCAGGTAGTCCGGCGCGGCATACAGGCCGCTGCTGAACATCGCCATGCGCCGGGCCGCCAGTTGGCTGTCCGGCGGCAACTGGCCCATGCGCACGGCGATGTCGAAACCTTCCGCGATCAGGTCCACGCGACGCGGTGACAGGTCCAGCTCCAGCTGCACCTCCGGGTAGTCGCCGACGAAGCGGCTCAGCATCGGGATCAGCATCTGGTTGGCGAAGTCCGCCGGCATCGACACCCGCAAGCGCCCCGTCGGCCGCTGCTGCCGATGCAGCGCCAGCGCGAGCGCGCCGTCCACCTCGCCCGCCAGCACGCGCGCATGCTCCAGCACGCCCTGGCCGAACTCGGTCAGCGTCAATCGCCGCGTGCTGCGCTGGAGCAGCTTCTCGCCCAGCCGCTCCTCCAGCGCCGCGATCCGGCGCGACACGGTCGACTTCGGCAGTTGCAGCCGCTCCGCCGCGCGGCTGAAGCTGCCGCTTTCGATCACGCGGGCAAAGACCAGCAGGTCGTCGGCATCGAGGCTCATGGACGAGGTGCTTTCAAGGCAATGGGATTGTTCGTTGAATGGAACAATCTTATCCAGTACGACGTCTTCCGGTGCCGGCAGGGGATCAATAGAGTTCACTCCATCCCATCACACCCCGGCTGATCCAGCCGAAACGCCCGGAGAAACGCACCATGAACATCCTCCAGATCAACTCCAGCGCCCGCCGTCTGCATGAGGGCCAAGGCTCGGTCTCGACCCTGCTGGCCAATGAAGTCGTCGCCCAGCTGGTGGCCCGCAATGCCGGCGCCACCACGGTCGTCCACGATCTGGCGGTGCGCCCGCTGCCCGCGATGGACGAGGCCACCCTCGGCGCGCTGTTCACGCCGGCCGACGCCCGCACCCAGGCCCAGGCCGACCGCGTGGCCTTCAACGACCAACTGATCGCCGAGCTGAAGGCCGCCGACGTCATCGTGCTGACCGCGCCGATGATCAACTTCGGCGTGACCTCGCAGCTGAAGAACTGGATCGACGCGGTCGCCCGCGCCGGCGCCACCTTCAAGTACGGCGCCAACGGCCCCGAAGGCCTGGTGACCGGCAAGCAGGTCATCGTCGTCAGCACGCGCGGCGGTGTGTACCGCGGCCAGCCGGCGGACAACATCGTTCCCTACCTGCAGCTGACCCTGGGCTTCCTCGGCATGACCGACGTGAAGTTCGTGCTGGCCGAAGGCCTGAACATGGGCGAGGAAGCCGCGGCCAAGGGCCTGGCCACCGCCCGCGAAGAAATCGCCGCGCTGTTCGGCGAAACGCAAGCCGCCTGATCCCGAAGACCATCCAGCATTTCAACGAAAGGAATCCATCATGACCGCCGCCACCCCTGTCACCTCTCTTCGGACGCCCCGCCAGGTCGAGCGCCTGGTGCAGGGCAGGGCCACCAGCGACGGCGCCGGCGTCAAGCTGACGCGCGTGCTGACGCAGGACCTGCAGCGGCGCCTGGATCCTTTCCTGATGCTGGATGCCTTCGGCACGGACAACGCCGACGACTACATCGCCGGCTTCCCCGACCATCCGCATCGCGGCTTCGAGACGGTGACCTACATGCTCGAGGGCCAGATGCGCCATCGCGACTCGGCGGGCAATGAAGGCCTGCTCGGTCCCGGCGGCGTGCAATGGATGACCGCCGGCCGCGGCGTGGTGCATTCCGAGTTGCCCGAGCAGCAGGAAGGCCGCATGGAAGGCTTCCAGCTGTGGCTGAACCTGCCCGGCCGCGACAAGATGCGCGACCCCTGGTACCGCGACATCGCCAGCGCCGAGATCCCCGAGCTGACGCTGCCGGGCGCGACGGTCCGCGTGATCGCGGGCGAGAGCCACGGCGTGGCCGGCGCGATGCAGCGCGATGCGACGTTGCCGATCTACCTCGACGTGCATCTGGAACCGGGCGCGACCTTCGAGCAGGCGCTGCCGGCGACGCACAACGCGTTCCTGTACGTGTACCGCGGTGCGCTGCGCTTCGACACCGGCTGCCTGGTGCCGAGCGGCCGCATGGCGATCCTCGCCAACACGGCGGGCTCCGATGGCGCGCGACTGACGGCCTCCGATGAAGGCGCCCGCGCGATCCTGATCGCGGGTCAACCGCTCGGCGAGCCGATCGCGCAGTACGGCCCGTTCGTGATGAACACGGAAGGCGAACTGCTGCAGGCGGTTCGCGACTTCCAGGCGGGCAAGTTCGCCTGAGGACAGGGCCGGTACCGAGGGTTCGGTACCGGTCCGCTTGTCGCCGGAACCAGAACGGCTGGGAGTGAACTGATACGGCCTCACTTTTTGGAGCCGCCATGTATCACCAGCCCACCTCTCTGCGCGTGGCTGCGGGGCCGTCGATTGCGTCGATCCCCGACGTCGATGGTCACGCTGTTGCGCCCGTCCCTGCCCGGATCAAGTTCGCCAGAGCGTCGAGTTGTTTCGTGGACCACATGGACATCCAGCCGAATCAGATCCAGGAATGGCTGGACGATTCAGACGGGCGGCCGGCACTGTCGTGCACTCTCCACTGGCTGCAGACCTTGCTGCCCGGAAAAGGCGAAGAGGCGGCCGTGAGGCGCGGCCTCGCCAACCTCGACCGCCGGCTGACCGATCCTGGGCAGCAGCTGACGGGGGGCGACCTGTACACGCTGTATGGGTCGCTCAAGCGCAGCGTGAAGCAGCTGTGCCAGGGGCTGGAAGCTGACCAACGCCCCTCCACGATCGCGGCGGCTTGCCGCGAGTTGAATCCGGTGTTTGGCGTAGCGCGAGGACTGGGCGAGGTTGTCGAGATGGCAGAGGCGACCGAACGCGCGGTCTCGGCAGTGGCGGAACAGTCGGCTTCGCCGCAGCGTCGTTGCGAGGCACAGGCACCGCGGCCCGTGCCGAAGCCCAGGCGGTTGTTGCCCGCCGGGTCGACGACGCCGGCCGTCCCGTCACCCTCCGCTCCCGCTGCGAAGCCGCTGCCCAAGTCCGATGATGTGGTGCTCACGCAGGCTCTGACGGACATGGGAGAGGAGGGCGTTCGAGCGTGTTACGCGCAGCTCGGTGCCGCCTTTGATCGCCTCATCAGCTTGATGCCGCCGGGCACGAATCCCTTGCTGAAGAGCGGGGTCGCCAAATGGCGCGACAGTTATGCGACTCCGGCAGACGGCTTTGGACGGGAGCATGCCGAGATGCTCCTCGGTGGCCGCCTGATGTTGACGGCACTCTGCAATGAACTGGACAAGCTCGATCGCGATCGTCGCCAGGGCGTATTCCGTAGTCTGGAGCGGCTCATGCCTCAGGAATATGTCCATCCCAAAGCTCGCTCCTGCTCGTATGGCTCTCATGTCAGCATGCTCGCCAATGTGCTGACTGATGCGGAGAGCACCTCCGAACTCGGGAGCCCCCATCTGGAAGAACGCCGATCGGCCTTCGAGGCGTTGGTCGCGCCGCTGCTGACGAGGGAGCTGGTGACCAAGGAAGACGTCCGTCGCGGCATGTTTGAGCTGGGCTTGGCACCCGACTGGGCGGTCCATGGCGCCAACTCCAAGATGCACCCTGTCTACAACAATGCAGCCTGGCAGGTCTGTCTGGAGAGTGTTCTCGGCCCTGTCGAGCCGCACCCACTGGCCGACGTCGGCAAGGCCAGTCTGATATTGGCGCTGATGAAGCGCTACAGCATTGCAAAGCTTCCGACATGAACACGGCAGTGCTCGACGGGTGATCCGACACGTTGCTCAACACGGTCCCGGGCACGACAAAGCGGAGCTCATCGCTCCGTCGTGCCCCATGTCGTCGTTCCTTGTCGCCTCTCCGCTCGCCCCCGATGGCGCCTTCGATCCGCACTTCGGGTTCGCGCCCGGCATCGAGCCGGACCTCGCGCCCGTCGCGCCGGCCAAGGGCGTCGAGGCCGGACGCGATCCGGCGCGGATCCTCGCCTCGGCCTGCGCCGACCTGTCGGCCGGCGCGAGCGCGCTGGGCGCGACACGCGAGGCGGCGTTGTTCGGCGACCTGCCGGCGCGCACCGAGGACGTCGAAGACCCGGCGTCGGAGTCCGATCGCAAAACCTTCTTCCAGGGTGAGGGCGCGGCGCTGCTGCAGGCGCTCGCCCGGCTGGCCGTCGATCCGGCCATCGCCGCCTTGCTGCGGCGGGAACAGCTGGTCCTGGCCGCCGAGGCCATCGGCCTGTGCGTGAGAGGTTGCGTCACGGCCTTGCGCGACGCGGTGCACCGGCTGAGCTGCGCCGCGGGCGGTGCGACGCAGGCCGCCGCGCTGCGTCGCACCGAACTCATCCGGCAGACGCTGATCGAGGTCGTGCGCGCGACCGTGGGCCGTGATCCGGACGAAGGGTTCCGGTCGCTCGCGAATTACGAATCCCACTACGTCACCGCGCTGGAGCAGCGGTTGCGACTGCCGTTCGCCCCGGATCAGCCTCACGACCGCTACTTCGACGCCGGGACCTTGGCGCCCGAGATCGTGACGCGCGCCCGGCTCGCCTTGCGCCAGCGTGTGACGCCGACGGCGGTCGCGCGCTCGCTCGCCGAAGAGGCCTTGGAGCGCCTGCGCGCACGCCTGGGCGAGGCGGGTGTGAATCTGGCGTGCGTGTGGCCGGCGACTGCGGACCAGCAGGCGGTGATCGACGAGGAGATCGTCGCCATCGAGCGCGCGCTGGGACCGGTGGACCGCTGGGCCTTGTTCCATGAGGACGCCGACAGCGGCCAGGCCGGCCTGCTCTCACATCCGACCTGGCTGGCCGTGCAGGTGCTGCTGAACCTCATGCACAACGGGGCGCTGCCGGCCCGTGCGATCGACACGCGTCTGGCCTGGACGGCCGCCGACGGCCCCCACCGGCTGCGCCAGCTGGGCGAGGGACTCTGGTGGGTGCAGACCGGCCGCGCGGAGGACTTCGACCCCGGCGAGGCCTTGCCGGTTCGTGTCCGGCAGTTGCGCGAACTCGATCACGAGGAGACCCAGGGGCCGCCTCATCGCAGGCGCCTGGGCGCGGCGGAGCGCGAGGGCCTCGCGCGGATGCCGATCCTGTTCGATACCGAGGACGCCTTGCGATGGATCACCCCGCATTGGCTGGTGACCGATGAGCTCACCGGCATCTGGTGGCGCCGCATGGGCGAGGCGCGCTGCAAGGACTGGCTGCAGAGCCATCGGACCGATGGCCTGCCGGCGGATCTGCGTCATCGGCTGATGCTCGCCGCGGACGCCGCCGACCAGGCGTGGGCGTTCGCCCGCCTGCTGCCGAGGAAAGAGGAAGCCGCGGCCCGGGCATGGCTCGTGTGCGATGGCCCCGGCATCGTGGCCGCCGCGGTCCGGCGCGACGACGTCACGCGGCTCCAGCGTTGGCAGGTCCTGCTGCTGATCGCCGCGCCGGCGCTGGGCGCGCGGCAGCGCGGGCGGGCGCTGGTGGCTCGCGACGACCACGGGCAGGCCGCACTCGCGCGCGCCATGAGCCTGCCGCACGGCGCGGACACGGTGCGTGAACTGGTGGCGACGATGCTCGCGATCCGGGCGCATCCGCGGCCGGCGCCGCTGTCCATGTGGCCGCCCTTCAACGAGATCCTGGCCGGAGGCGACGCCGACTCGCTGGGAGCCATCGGCGTGGCGCTCGCGGAAGGCCGGGCCGCGCCGCTGCAGGCCTTCCTGGACGCCGTCGAGGTCGCCCACGAGCGTGGCGTGCTGACGCATCCGGAAGTCCGGGGGCTGCTGATGGGACTCGACGATGCGGACGGTCCCGGGCACTGGTGCGGATTCGAGTACGCGATGGCGCGCAACCACGCCGACGTGATCGTCGTCTGGACGCAGGCCCTCATCGGCATGGCGCGACAGGGCGTGCTCGACGGTCCTGATCTCTTCGATGCCTTGAAGGTGCCTCGCGTCGACGGCTCGGGCGTCTATCACCAGGCGATGCGCGAAGGATCGTGCGAGGCGGCGGCGAGCTATCGCGATGCGCTCCACGCCGCGCGGACGGATCGTCTCCTGTCGCGCGACCAGGTGAGCCGGCTGCTGCTCGGTGAGCGCGACGAGCCGCAGCCGCTGTGGCTCGCCGCCGCCGCGGGCCATGCGCGGGCGGTGGCGGAACATCTCCGGGAAGAGCTGACCGTGCTGGACCTCGGGCGCTTCTTCGACGTGGAAGACAGGGTGCATGCGCGCTGGTACCGGCGCGGTGGGCACGTCGCGATCGGCGCGGCGATGCGGTACGGCCAGGTCGAGGTCGTGGCTCTGCTGACCGGGCATGCGCTCGCACTGCAGCGTGCCCTCTGGCGGGGGGCGTTGTTCCCGTCCTTCGAGGGGGGGCCGGGCGACACGCCGGCGATCGTCGTCGCCGTGACGGCGGGCCATGTCGATGCGGTGAGCCTGTGGATGGGAGCGCTGGTCCGTGGCGTGGACATGGGCTGGATCTGCCGCCGGGACATGCTGGCCCTCATCGCGGCCAAGGACCGCCGCGGCGTTCGGCTCTTCCACATGGCCGCGCTGGTGCTGGAGCCGGTCGCCCTGGGCGAGCTGCTGGACCTGACGGTCGAGACCGTCCGCCCGGCGCGGCTGCGATCGTCGGATCTGATGCGACTGCTCGGGCCGGGGCGGCGCCAGCCGTCTCCGCTCGCGGCGGCCCTGCTCGCGGATCGGGCCGGGGCGGTGCGGCAGATCGGACGCTGCCTGCTGCGTCTGCACGGCGAGGGCACCTTGTCGTCGCGCGACCTGCACCGCCTGCTGGCGCTCCGGGGCCGACCCCGCTGGTGGGGCGGCAAGGCGCCGCGTCAGACGCCGGCGGCCGATTCGCAGCGTCCCGCGGCCGCGATCGAGGCCTACGTCGCGCTCATCCGGTCGGCCGTCAGCCGCGGCTGGGTGGACGAGCCACGCGCGCGTCGGTGGCTGCAGGCGTGGACCGCCGCTCCGGGCACCGTGCCGCCGACATCGACACACCAACTTGACGTCGACGCAGACGACGACGGCGCCGACGCAGACATAGTCGCAGCTGCCGACGCAGCCGCAGCCGCAGCCGCAACTGCAGACGCCGACGCCGACGCCGACGCCGACGCTCCAGCCGACTAATGCGGCGTCTTGAGCGGCGGCACGACGGGCGCCAGCAGCCGGGGGCCGTCGAAGCCGTGGACCGCGCCGAAGCGGCCGCCGTCCTCGCGGCTGTTCCATTCCTCGGCGTAGACCTGCATCTCCTCGCGCGTGCGGCCGACGAAGTTCCAGAACAGCAGTACCGGCTCGCCGAACGGCGGGCCGCCGAGCAGCAGCGCGCGGCTCTTGCCGCCGCCCGACAGCAGCGTCAGCGACTGCGCGCCCGGCGCGATGTAGAGCAGCTCGCCGGGCTTGCTCGCGCCGGTGGATTCGCCGTCGAGCGTCACCGACAGCTCGCCCTCCAGCACCATCAGTCCGTACTCCTGATCGGGGTGCAGCGGGATCGTCGCCTCCGCGGCGCGCGTGGCGCTCAGGTCCACGCCCAGCAGCGGCGTGTGGCTGGGCACCGGCGAGCGGTGACCGCCGAACTCGCCCACCAGCAGCATCGTGTCGAAGCCGCCCGTCGCGAACGACGGCAGCTCGGGGAAGTGCTCGAAGGCTGGCTCGCGATGGCGGTCCGCGTCCGGCAGGGCGATCCACAGCTGGGCCAGCTGCAGGCGGTCGGACTGCGACTCCTCCGTGTGGCTGATGCCGCGGCCCGCCGTCATGAGGTTCACCTGGCCGGGGCGCAGCATCTGCTCGGAGCCCAGGCTGTCGCGGTGCAGCACCTCGCCTTCGATCATCCAGCTGAAGGTCTGCAGGCCGGTGTGCGGATGCGGGCCGACGCGCATGGCGTTCTCCGGCGTCAGGTCGGCGGGACCCGCGTGGTCGAGGAAGCACCAGGCGGCGATCATGCGGCGCTTGGGCGTCGGCACCGCGCGCCGGATCGTCAGGCCGCCGACGTTGCCGAGATGCGCGGTGATGCGCTCCCAGCGGGCCGGGACGGGATCGGCAGGGCTGCCGGACGTGGGATCGGAATCGAGGGGGGCGCTCATGGGGCGGCTCCTTGTGCGAGGTCGTCGAGGATGGGGCAATCGGGGCGGTCGTCGCCGTGGCAGCAGTGTGCGAGCTCGGCCAGCGCGCGGCGCATCGCCTGCATCTCCGCCATGCGGCGGTCGAGGTCGGCGATGTGCGTCTCGGCGATGCGCTTGACCTGGCCGCTGGCGCGGCGGCGGTTCTGCCAGAGCTTGAGCAGCTCGGCGATCTCCGCCATCGAGAAGCCCAGGTCGCGCGCGCGGCGGATGAAGCGCAGCGTGTGCACCTCCTTCTCGCCGTAGAGGCGGTAACCCGCCTCCGTGCGCGCCACCGGCGGCAGCAGGCCCAGCGATTCGTAGTGGCGCAGCATCTTCGGCGACACGCCGGAGCGCTCGGCGGCCTGGCCGATGGTCAGCGGCGCGCCCTGCGCGGCGGCGGCCCTGGCCGGCGGGGCCGAAGTCGTCGAAGTGTCCGAACGGGGCGAAGTGACCGCCGAGGACGCGGAGGACGAGGAGACGCTCATCGGGAAGCTCCTTTCCAACGCTTGAGCAGCAGCGCGTTGCCCAGCACCGAGACGCTGGACAGCGCCATCGCCGCGCCGGCGATCACCGGGCTCAGCAGTCCCAGCGCGGCCAGCGGCACGCCCAGCAGGTTGTAGATGAAGGCCCAGAACAGGTTCTGTCGGATCTTGGCGACCGTGGCGCGCGACAGCGCGATCGCTTCCGCGACGAGCCGCGGATCGCCGCGCATCAGCGTGATGCCGGCGGCTTCCATCGCGACGTCCGTGCCGCCGCCCATCGCCATGCCGACGTCCGCGGCGGCCAGCGCCGGCGCATCGTTGATGCCGTCGCCCACCATCGCCACGTGCGTGCCGTCGGCGCGCAGCCCGGCCACGATGCGGGCCTTGTCCTCGGGCAGCAGCTCGGCGCGGACGTCGTCCAGCCCCAGGGCATCGCCCGCGGCCTGCGCGGCGGCGGCGTTGTCGCCGCTGAGCATCAGCGTGCGCAGGCCCAGCGCCTTCAGATCGGCGATCGCCGCGGCCGACGAGGCCTTGACCCGGTCGCCGAACGCCAGCATCGCGAGCAGCACCGGCGCGCCGGGACCATCGGCGGCGGCCAGCCACGACAGCGTGCGGCCTTGCGCCATCGCCGCCTGGGCCTGCACCTCCAGCGCCGACAGGTCGACGCCGAGTTCGGTCATCCATCGCCCGCTGCCCAGCATCAACGCGCGGGCCTGGACACGGCCTTCGATGCCGCGTCCCGCGATCGCGCGCACCGAGGCCGCCGGCGCCGTCGTCAGCGCACGCTCGAAGGCGGCGTCGCGCACCGCGCGGGCCAGCGGATGCTCGCTGCCCATCTGCAGCGCGGCCGCGAGGCCGAGCGCATCGTCCTCGCGCACGCCGGGCGCCGCGACGAAGTCCGTCAAGCGCGGCTTGCCCTCGGTCAACGTGCCGGTCTTGTCGAACACGACCAGCTCGACGCGCCGTGCCTGCTCCAGCGCCTCGGCGTCCTTGATCAGCAGCCCGCGCCGCGCGGCCACCCCGGTGCCGACCATGATCGCCGCGGGCGTCGCCAGACCCAGCGCGCAGGGGCAGGCGATCACCAGCACGGCGACCGCATGGATGAGCGCGCGTTCCCAGTCGCCCGTGAACAGGCCCCACGCCAGCAACGTCACCGCCGCGATGCCGAGCACCGCCGGCACGAACACCGCGCTCACCTGGTCCACCAGCCGCTGGATCGGGGCCTTGTGGGCCTGCGCGGATTCGACCAGACGCACGATCCGCGACAGCGTGGACTCCGCGCCCAGCGCCGTGACCTCGACGAGCAGCAGCCCGTCGCCGTTGACCGCGCCGCCGACGACGCGGTCTCCTTCGGCCTTGTCCACCGGCAGGCTCTCGCCGCTGATCAGCGACTCGTCGACGGGACTGCGGCCCTCGCGGATGCGGCCGTCGGCGGGAATACGTTCGCCGGGACGAACCACCATCAGGTCCTTCAAGCGCAGCTGCGCGAGCGGGACCTCGATGTCCGTCAGCGCGCCGGCGGGTCCGCGGCGCACGCGCGCGTTGTCGGGGCGGAGCTGCTTGAGCGCGGCGATCGCGCTGAGCGTCTGACGCTTGGCGCGGCCTTCCAGCCACTTGCCCAGCAGCACCAGCGTGATGACGGCGGCGGCCGATTCGAAGTACAGCGCCGTGCTCATCGGACCTTGCCGGAGGAGTTCGTAGATGCTGAGGCCATAGGCGGCGCTGGTGCCCAGCGCGACGAGCAGGTCCATGTTGCCGCTGCGGTCCTTCAGCGCGGCCCAGCCGGCGCGGTAGAAGCGCGCGCCGAGCCAGAACTGGACGGGGGTGGCGAGCGCCAGCTGCCACCAGCCGGACAGCATCCAGTGGTCGCCCCAGGCCATGGCGACCATCGGCGCGATCAGCGGCAGCGTGAGCAGCGCGGCGGTGAGCACTGGCCAGCCGGTCGTGGCCCAGGGGGGCGGCGGAGGCGGCGTGTCGTCTTCGGCAATGATCTCGCGGGCCTCGTAGCCGGCCTTCGTGATGGCGGCGATGAGCGCGTCGGCGGCGATGCCGGATTGCGTGCGCACGGTGGCGCTTTCCGTGGCGAGATTGACTTCGGCGCCTTCGACGCCGGGCACCTTGCGCAGTGCGCGTTCGACGCGGCTGACGCAGCTGGCGCAGGTCATGCCGGACACGGCGAGCTGGAGTTCGCCCGTGACTCCGGCAGCGGCAGCGGCGATGGTGGGGGTGGTGGCGATGTTCATGGCGTCAGTCTCAAGCTTGCCATGATGGGAAGGTCAAGGCCATGCCCCTGATGGGAGAGGTGTCCGAGGCCCGAGCGACGCGGTGGATCGGTCTGCGGGATCCGGTGCCGGCCGACCGATTTGCGGAACATGTGCAGCGTATGAGGGCGGCCGGCACCGGATCCCGCAGACGTGCTCGACGGTGGCAGGCTTGACCTTCCCCTCATGGCAAGGTTTACGCTTCGGGCTGAAGACTGATCCGAAGGAGATCCCCATGCATGAATTCAAGCTTCCCGACATGAGCTGCGGCCACTGCCTGGCTGCCGTGACCGAGGCGGTGAAGGAGGCCGACGCGCACGCCGAGGTGAACGTCGACCTGCCGCAGAAGACGGTGAAGGTGGAGAGCGGCCTGAGCCGAGAGCAGCTGGCGGGTGTGCTCAGCGAGGCCGGCTACCCGCCGGCCTCCTGAGCGTGGGACAGGCGCTCAGGCGCCTGCTTGATCAAGCCTGCTTGAGCGCCTCGCTGTCGAACGGCAGCTGGCGCAGCCGCTTCCCGGTGGCTGCGAAGATCGCGTTGGCCACGGCCGGCGCGATCGGCGGCGTGCCGGGTTCGCCGATGCCGCCGGGCGCTTCGTTGCTCTGCACGATGTGCACGTCGACCTTGGGCATCTCGTTCAGTCGCAGCACCGGGTAGTCGTGGAAGTTGCTCTGTTCGACCTTCCCGTCCTTGAACGTGATGCGCCCGTACAGCGCCGCCGACAGCCCGTAGACCACCGCGCCCTCGATCTGCCGGACGATCGTCTGCGGGTTGACGGTCTGGCCGCAGTCCACCGCCGCGGTCACGCGATGGACCTTGATGCCGCCGTCCTTGGCCACGGACACCTCCGCCACCTCGGCGACCCAGGTCCCGAAGCTTTCCGCCACCGCGATGCCGCGATGCCGGCCCTTGGGCAGCGCCCGGCTCCAGCCGGCCTTCTCGGCCGCCATCAGCAGGACGCCCCGGGCGCGCGGGTGCTTCTCGAGCAACGCCAGCCGGTACTTCAGCGGATCGGCCTTGGCGGCGTGCGCCAGTTCGTCGATGAAGCTCTCGATGAAGAACGCGTTCTGCGAATGCCCCACCGAACGCCAGAACCACACCTGCGGCCCCGGCTCCGCGCGGCCGTAGGCGATGCGCTGGTGCGGGATCTCGTAGGGGTGGTCCGCGAGCCCTTCGACGGCCATTGCATCGACGCCGTTCTCGGGGATCTTCATGAAGCCCGATGCCGCCATGATCGACGGGCTCGCGACATCGGCGCGCAGCATCAGCGGCTGGCCCTTGTCGTCGAGCCCCGCCTCGAAGCGCACGCGCGACGTCGGCCGGTAGTAGCCGGCGGCCATGTCGTCCTCGCGGGCGTAGACCAGCTTGACCGGGCTGCCGCTGAGCTTGGACAACAGCGTCGCGTCGATGGTGAAGTCCGGCGCGAAGCGGCGTCCGAAGCCCCCGCCCAGCAGCATCGTGTTGACCTTCACCTTGGCCGGGGTGACCTGAGCGACCTGCGACAGGATGCCCTGCGCCGGCCCCTGGCTCTGCGTGCCGGCCCAGATGGTGACCTCGTCGCCCTTGACCCAGGCCAGGCAGTTCAGCGGCTCCATCGCGGCGTGGGCGAGGTAGGGCACGTCGTACTGCGCGGACAGGTTGCGCGCCGCGTTGGCGCTGCCGTCCTTGACGTTGCCCACGTCGCGTGCGATCGCGGTGGCGTTCTGCAGGCCGTCATCGAGCGTGCTCGAGACCTTCTCCGACGACAGGTCCGCATGCGCGCCCAGGTCCCATTCGATGCCGAGCGCGTCGCGTCCCTGCTTCGCCGCCCAGTAGCCGTCGGCCAGCACGGCCACGCCCGACGGGATGGTGATGACCTTGCGCACGCCCTTGATGGCCTTGGCCTTGCCTTCGTCGAAGGCCTTGGGCTTGGCGCCGGCGATCGGCGCGCGCGCCATCACCGCGACCAGCAGGCCGTCCACGTGCGCGTCGATGCCGAACTTGGCCGTGCCGTTGATCTTGGCCGCGCTGTCCAGCCGGCGCGTCGGCTTGCCCATGATGCGGAAGTCCTTGCGGTCCTTCAGCGTGGGCTTGTCCGGCACCGGCTGTTTCGCGGCGGCGTCGACCAGCGAGCCGTAGCTGGCCTTGCGGCCGTTCGGGCCGATCACCTGGCCGCGTTCGGTGCGCAGCGAGGAGGCGTCCACGCCCCATTGCTTCGCCGCCGCGGCGACCAGCATCTGGCGCGCGGCGGCGCCGGCCTGGCGCACCGGCGTCCAGTGCGCGCGCACCGTCGTGCTGCCGCCGGTGGCCTGCATGCCGAACATCGGATTGTTGTAGGCGGCGTCCGCCGGCGCCTGCTCGACGGAGACCAGCGCCCAGTCAGCGTCCAGTTCCTCGGCCACCATCATCGGGATCGCGGTCAGCACGCCTTGGCCCATCTCGGCCGAGCCGCAGACGACCGTGACCTTGTTGTCCGGCGTGATCCGCAGCCAGGCGTTGGGCGCGAAGGTGTTGGAGGCTGCGCCGGGCTGTGCCAGCGCCGCGCGACCCGCGGCCAGCGGCAGCGCGAACGACACGGTCAGCGCCGCACCGCCCTTGAGCAACGAACGGCGGCTCGTGGAAACCGGAGAGGCGGGAGCAGCAGGAGAAGCGGGCGAGGACGGCGTTGTCATCGCGTCCTGGTCGAACATCATGCTCATGATCAGCCTCCCTTCGCCAGCGTGGTCGAGGCGTCGTGGATCGCCGCCCGGATCTGGTTGTAGGTGCCGCAGCGGCAGACGTTGCCGCTCATCGCGCCGTCGATGTCGGCGTCGGTGGGCTTTTTCTTGCCGGCCAGCAGCGCGCAGGCGCTCATGATCTGGCCGCTCTGGCAGTAGCCGCACTGCGGCACGTCGATCTTGAGCCAGGCGTGCTGCACCGCGCGGCCGGTGGGCGTGGCGCCCACGCCCTCGATCGTGGTGATCTTCTTGCCCGCGGCCGCCTCCAGCGGCGTCTGGCACGAGCGCACCGGCTGCCCGTCCAGGTGCACGGTGCAGGCGCCGCACAGCGCCATGCCGCAGCCGAACTTGGTGCCGGTCAGTTGCAGGTCTTCGCGCAGCGCCCACAGCAGGGGCATCTGCGGATCGGCATCGAGCGTCACCGCCTTGCCGTTCACGGTCATCGAAATGGACATGGGGGGTTCCTCCTGGGGACGCCTGGGCGGATCCGTCGCGCCCGGCCCTTCTGAAAGGGGGTCGGGTCTTGCGTCGGGGGTGCGCAAGCGTATCGCTTTCGAACTTCCAGCGTGCGGGGTCAGGGTTTGAGGGGGGCGTTGCCCGCCGAAGTCCTGAATCCTTCGAGGAGCCCCACAGGGTTAACTCGCATGAAAGGGCGGTCAGCGCACCTGAATGGTGCCGCCTTCAACTCAGAGGGTTTTCCCTTCCTGGAACCGCTGTCATGCCCCGTTTCCACGCGCCCTTCGCCCGCTTTTGCGGCATCGGGGCGTTGATCGCCCTCCAATGCGAAGAGTGAATGCTGCGATGTGAATGATTGTTGCGGTTTTGCAATGGATGACGACGGACATGGGGGAGGGGGCTCCCCAGAATCCGCCCCCTCGCGCCCTTCGGGAGATCCCCCGGACGCGACCCCGGTGCCCACCCGGCTGCCGGTCTCCTCGGCCGATGCCACCCATCCGGCCCTTCATCAATTCGCAAGTGGAAGTATGAGAAAAAACACCCAGCTCTCCCTGTCCCTGAGCGCCGCCGCGGCGCTGCTGTGCTGCGTCCAGATCGCGCAGGCCCAGGCACAGGACACGACCCAGCTTCAGCGCGTCGAGGTGACCGGCTCCAACATCAAGCGCCTGGCCTCCGAGACGGCCTCGCCGGTGCAGGTCTACAACCGTGACGAGATCCGCCGCACCGGCGCCAACACCGTGCGCCAGGTGCTGGACACGCTGACCTCGACCTCGAGCAGCGAGATCAGGGACGACGGCAACACCTCCAGCTTCGCGTCGGGCGCCTCGGGCGTGTCGATGCGCGGCCTGGGCAAGGGCGCCACGCTGGTGCTGCTGAACGGCCGCCGCGTCGCCAACTTCGGCCTGGCGGACGGCGCCAAGGACACCTTCGTCAACGTCGACTCGATCCCGGCCGACGTGGTCGAGCGCATCGAGGTGCTCAAGGACGGCGCGTCCGCCATCTACGGCTCCGACGCGATGGCCGGCGTGATCAACATCATCACGCGCCGCTCGTACAACGGCGTCGGCGCTTCGGCCAGCTACACGTTCAACGAGCACCCCAGCGTCGGCGCGCAGCGCCAGGCCAGCGTCGTGGCCGGTTTCGGCGACCTGGACAAGGACCGCTTCAACGTCTTCGCCAACATCGAGGCGTACCGGCGCGAGGGCTACACCGTGGCCGACGTGAAGGACGACTATCCGGCCTGGCACAAGGGCTTCTACAACCCGGCCTTCGGCGACCCGAGCCTGAGCTCCTACCCGGGCAACCTGCGCGTGGGCACGACCCGCGTGCCGGTGGCGGGCTGCACGACGCTGAATTCGGCGGGCCAGTGCGTGACCGACATCAACGGGCTGAATCCGGTCTCCGACCCGGCCCGGCGCGTGAACCTGTTCAGCGCGGGGCGCCTGAAGGTCACCGAGGACATCCAGGCCTTCGCCGAGGTGTCCTACTCGAAGACGACCACCGAGTACCTGACCGTGCCGATGACCATCGGCGCCGGCGCCACCTCGCGCTGGTACGACGGCTACAACAAGGTCGCGCAGTCGGTGCCGCATCCGGTGCTGTCGGCCACGAACCCGGCCAATCCCACGGGCCAGGCCCGCGGCATCGACTACCGGTTCATGGACGACCCCAGCCTGTTCAACTATGACGGCACCGGCAAGCAGTACCGCGCGATGACCGGCCTGCAGGGCACGTTCCGCGACATGGACTGGGAAGTCTCGATCGGCCGCAACGCCGCCGAGGCCGAGAAGCTGGCCCGCTGGGGCTCGCGCGACCTGTTCGCGGCCGTCGCGTCGGGCGAGTACAAGATCGGCGGCGGCAACAGCCGCGAGCTGCTGGAGCGCCTGTTCCCGGTCAACGGCTCCAAGGGCAAGAACCACCAGACCTGGGTGGACGCCAAGCTGAGCGGCGAACTGTTCCAGCTGCCGGGCGGTCCGCTGGCTTTCGCGCTGGGCGCCGAGCACCGTCAGGAAGGCGTGTCGATCAAGTCGACCGACAACGTCCTGAAGGCGCAGATCGTCGGCCGTGGGTCGGTGCTGATCGACGGCGAGCGCAACCTCGACGCCGCCTTCCTGGAGCTGAACGCCCCCGTGCTGAAGAAGCTGGAGCTGAACGGCGCGCTGCGCTTCGACAAGGCCTCGGGCTTCGACGGCCGCGTGTCGCCGAAGCTGGGTGTCCGCTTTGAGGTGCTGCCGCAGCTGCTGCTGCGCGGCACGGTCGCCGGCGGCTTCCGCGCGCCCAACATCCCCGAGACGCTGGGCCAGGTCGGCGTGACCGGCTTCTTCAACAACACGGTGGATCCGGCGCGCTGCGCGACCGCCACGGCCATCAGCGACATCCTCAAGAAGGGCAACGCCGCCGACCAGTCCGATGCCGCGCTGGCCCTGGCCAGCGGCTGCCGCGCCTCGGTGCCGGCGATGATCTCGGCCAACCCGGACCTGAAGCCGGAGACGTCCAAGAGCGTGACCGTGGGCTTCGTGTTCGAGCCGACCAAGAACGCGTCGATCGCCGTCGACTACTTCAAGATCGAGCGCAAGAACGAGATCAACTCCCGTGATCCGTCCTACGTGCTGGACCGTGAAGGCAAGCCCGGCTACGAGAACATGATCAGCCGCGGCGCGCTGACCGCGCAGGAGCAGGCCTGGGCGACCCGCGCCAACCAGCTGTCCGGCGGCACGCTCGCGTGGCAGGCGGGCCAGATCACCTCGCTGCTGCTGCAGTACGAGAACTTCGGCAAGACCGAGACCTCGGGCGTGGACATCGACGTCAAGGGCCGCGTGGCGGCGGGCTCGTTCGGCACGCTGAACCTCGGCGTGGCGGCGACCTATGCGCTGACCTACAAGGCCTGGGACATCGACGCGAACACGTGGCGTCCCAACCAGGTCGGCCTGTACGAGAACCCGCGCCTGAAGGCCGTGTTCTCGGCCGCCTGGAACAAGGGCGACTGGACGACCGGCCTGCGCTTCAACTACACGTCCCGCACCGCGCTGAACCGCGACGAGACGGACGTGGCCAGCTGGGGCGAGGAGGGTTGCCAGAAGACCCTGAAGCCGGGCGCGCTGCCCTGCTACATCGACGAGGACATCCGCACCGACTTCAGTCTGGGCTACACCGGCATCAAGAACCTGCGCCTGTCGCTGAACATCAACAACCTGATGGGCGACGAGCGTCCGGTCAACCTCCGCGATGGCTACCGGATCCGTCCGCGCAGCTACAAGGTGGGCGCGTCCTACGACTTCTGATCGCCGCGCGCGATCTCCGGACACCGCCGTCGGGTTTGCCCCGGCGCGGTGCGCCGCACCCAAGCCCGGCCTCGGCCGGGCTTTTTTTCGTCCGCCGATCACGGCGAGGAGGCCTCAGGCATGTCGAACCGGACAAGAACCGCGGAGGACCCCCTGCCTTTTGACACCGTGGATGCCTGCGTCATGGGAATGACCCGGCATATCCGTGTGATTTGCGCCTGCATTTGAGGGGGTTTGTGGGGATAGGGTTCCCCCTGCTTTGACCCATGACTTTCGGGTTTCTTCTTATAGGTCTGTCGCTCTTTTGCTGCGCGATGTAGCAAATGTTTAAGTCGGTGAACCACTTGTTTGAGCTGCTGAAAAAATCCCGTCACGCATCGCACCGGGCACATCGACCGGGGTGCGCTCTGCAACCGTTCGGGAAACAGCGCCATTACCGGGTGCGACCCCACTTCAGAAGAGGACCGCAATGTCTCGTCAACTTACCCACAGGGCGCTGGTACTCACCAGCATCGCGATCGCCAGCACGCTGGCCTGCGGCATCGCCGCCGCGCAGGAGTCGCAGCAACTGGAGCGCGTGGAGGTCACCGGCTCCAACATCCGCCGGACATCCGCCGAAGGCACCTCGCCGATCGACCGGATCACCGCCGCGGAAATCCGCGCCAGCGGTGCGAAGACCGCGCTCGAGCTGATGAAGATGGTGCCCGCGGTGGGCACCGATGGCTTCAACGACACCCCGACGCAGAACGGCTTCTCGCGCGGCGTCGCGACGGTGTCGCTGCGTGGCCTGAGCTCCACCTCGACGCTGATCCTGCTGAACGGTCGCCGCATCGTCCCGGCCGCCTACGCGAACCCGAACAACGGCACGTCGACGCTGTACGACCTGAACTCGATCCCCGCCTCGGCGATCGAGCGCGTTGAAATCTTCAAGGACGGCGCGTCCGCGGTGTACGGCTCCGACGCGGTCGGCGGCGTCATCAACTTCATCACGAAGCAGGACTTCCAGGGCGCCCAGATGGGCGCCACGCTCGGCGCCAACGACGACGGCGAATTCTCGCGCCAGACGATCAACGGCAGCTTCGGCATCGGCGACTTCGCCAAGCAGGGCTTCAACGTGATGATCGGCGCGGACCTGACCCACCGCGGCCGCACGATGACCCGCGACGTCAAGGACATCCACGCCGACGACTATCGCGCCATCAACCTGCGTCTGAACCCGTTCGGCTCGAGCGTGTCCAACCAGGCCTTCTTCACGAAGGAATCGGCACCCAACAGCCTGAACTTCCCGCAGAACACGGCGGCGTCGCGCGTGATCAACCAGACGAACTGCGATCCGTCGCGCCTGCTCACCGGCAGCGCCGTGCACGGCATCAGCACGTTGCCGCTGCTGGGCCGCACCTTCTGCAACTTCAACCTCGACGACTACAACGAGGCGCAGAACAAGGGCACCGACCTCAGCCTGATGAGCCGCGGCACCTTCCGCGTCACCAACGACATCACCGCCTTCGCCGAAGCGGGCTACTCGCGCGTCGAGCGCGATTACCTGGCCGCCTCGCGCACCATCAGCGGCCTGAGCCCGACCAGCAACTTCATCATCGGCGGCGGCACGGTCCCGACCTACCAGGCGATCCTGCCGATCGGCCACCCGGACAACCCGTTCAACAACGACGCCGTCCCGGGCCGCGCCGCGGTGCAGTACCGCTTCGAGAACGCCCCCGGCGGCACCAATCTGGTCAACCAGCAGTACCGCGCGCTGGCCGGCGTGAAGGGCTCGTTCGGCAACTGGGACTGGGAAACCGCCCTGCTGTGGAACAAGGCCAAGCGTGACGAGACCTCCAACGGGTTCCTGAACCTGGACGTGCTGCGCACCCTGCTGACCGGTCGCACGATCGCGCAGGTCGCGGCCGACCCCAACCTGTCGCCGTCGCTGACCAACAAGGCCGATTCGACGATCACGCAGTGGGATGCGAAGGTCGCGACCGAATTCGGCTCGCTGCCGGGCGGCGCGATCGGCATGGCGACCGGCGTCGAACTGCGTCGCGAGTCCATCGGCATCAATCCCGATCCGCTGAACGCCGCGGGCAAGATCCTGGGTCTGGCCAACACGGCCGTCGACGGCGGACGTAACGTCAAGTCGGCGTTCGTCGAGTTCCGTACCCCCTGGTTCAAGTCCTTCGAAATGGACTTCGCCGGTCGCTACGACAAGTACGACAAGATGAAGGGCAACTTCGTGCCGAAGGTCGGCGCGAAGTGGACCGTGATCCCCACCCTGTCGTTCCGCGGCACGTACTCCGAGGGCTTCCGCGCTCCGGCGGTGTCGCAGGTCAGCGCGGGCGGCGCGCAGTTCTTCGTGAACGGCCTGATCGACCCGGTGCGTTGCGAAGAGGACGGCGTGACGCCGAAGCCCGGCGCGGCGGCCTCGGACTGCTCGAAGAGCGTGTCCGGCACCGGCGGCGCGAACCCGGCGCTGAAGCCCGAGAAGTCCAAGAGCCACTCGCTGGGCATCGTGTTCTCGCCCAGCAAGCACCTGGACATCCTGGTCGACTACTTCAACATCAAGAAGAAGGGCGAAGTGGCGCTGGGTTCGGCGCAGGACGTGATCGACCACCCCGAGCGTTATGACCCGGGCGCGCTGATCCGCGACACCAATCCCGCGCTGCTGCTCAACGGCGTGGCCGGTACCGGCCCGCTGCTGGTGGTGGCGACGCCCTGGACCAACCAGGGTTCGACGGAAGTGTCGGGCGTCGACTTCGAGGTCAAGACCAACATGAACCTCAAGGAAGGTCTGCGTTGGACCAACCAGCTGCGCGGCACGTACATGACCAAGTACAGCCGCGTCGAGGTGCCGGGCTACGACGACAACAACCTGGTGGGCACCAACGGCGGCCTGTACGACTGGGCGACCTCGGCCGGCGACATCCCGCGCCTGAAGTTCCGCGCCACCTCGACGCTGGACATCGACAGCAAGCACTCGATCATGGGTGCGATGAACTGGATCAGCGGCGTGTCCTTCCTGCGTCACATGGACAGCTCGTCGAACCCGGCGATCATCTACAACGGCACGACCTGCCATTGGGGTGGCCCGAGCTCGGATCCGCGCATCACCGGCCGGACCACGCTGGGCGTGGCGCCGACGCCGACCAACGGTCGCGACCTGTACATCAACCGCTACCCGAATTGCGCGGTCGCCAAGTGGATGACGTTCGACCTGGCCTACACCTACACGGGCTTCAAGGATCTGGCGCTGACGCTGAACATCCAGAACATCACCGACGAGAAGGCGCCGTACTACCCGACGACCAACAACAGCGCGACGGCCATTCCTGGCTGGAACGCCGGCATGCATAGCGGCACCGGCCGCTACTGGACGCTGAACGCCAGCTACAGCTTCAAGTGATCGACACCGGCTCCGGCCGGTTCGAACCTCACTCTGAACGTCACTCCGAAGGGGACCGCAAGGTCCCCTTTTTTCGTCTGTACGGGCTCAACGTCGACGCTTCTTCTTGGGCGAGGGCACTCGCACGCGGGCCTGGTCCTTGAAATGCTCGAAGCGCGCGGCTTCTGACCTTCCCAGGTCTTGCGCGCCGGGGCGCGATGCGCTGAGGGTCAGGGCTTGCCGTGGTCGGGCTTGGATTGGCGGTGCTCACTGTGCTCATCGAACGACGGGCTCGCTGACTTCCGCGATGACCGCAATGAGGAAGGGCGACCGCATGCGGTCGCCCTTTCGCTGGGAATCAGCTTGCCAGTGCAGAGGCTGAGGGGTCCGGCCAGTTCTGTCGCGTATGGACGATGTCCAGCACTTGGATCGCCTCGGGCGTGACTCGATACGGAACGAAGTAGTTGGGGGTCACGACGATCTCTCGTGTACCGGTCACACGAGAGGAGGCTCGGTACAGCATCGGGAACCGCGAGGCCAGGCCAATCTTCTTGGTGACCAGCCGAGCAAAGTCGTCTGCAGCCATTGCGTTGTGCTGACCAATCTCGTCGATCAGGAGGTCGAAGCGAAGCAGGGCTCGGGGCCGCCATTCAAGCGTTGCAGGATTGAGCATGGCGGCTCCTTAGCGATTGAAGCTTGCGTTCCATCCAGTCGAGGACGTCTTCATGAGGGATGCTGGGTCGCGGGTCCTCGATGGACAGGCGAATTTGCTCCCGGTACCACTCGTCCCAGGCTTCCTGATCAAAGTTGTCCTCGCTGATGCGAGGCGCGTACTCGCCGGGGGCAGTGGGTGGAGGGATCTGCATCGGCGCATGGCCGGTGCCTCGCAGCTCTTGAGCCGCGGGATCGATGTCGTGGTTCACGTTGTCGGTCTCCATGGAATGACTCGAAGTCGGAGCCGTCATCGTTCCCGAACAGGGGCCGTCGAGCTATGACCTCAACTGCTGATCTTTTGACCTTCCCAGGTCTTGCGCCCGTCGCCGTGTTGCGCTGAGGGTCAGGCCTTGCCGTCGATGGCGTCCATGCCGCCGCCGTCCAGCGCCTCGGCCACGCGGGCCTTCAGGCGGCGCAGGGCCTTGAGTTCCTGGTCCGGCGCCTGCAGCGCCGGCCACAGCAGCGCGACCAGATCGCGCGCCGCCGCGTCCACCTGGATCTGCCGGCCGGCGATGATCACCTCCCACAGCATGTGCTCCATCGGCCCGAACACCAGCGAGCGCAGCAGCCGCAGCGGAATGTCCTGCCGCACCTCGCCCTGCGTCTGGCCGCGTGCCAGCAGGTCCATCAGCGGCGCCGTGTAGCGCCGCTGCAGGTCGACGAAGGCCGCGCCGAAGTCCTGGCCCTCGCCGCGCGCCACCGGCGCCTCGCGCTTGCGGCCTTCCGACAGCACCAGCTCGCACAACCCCGTGCCCTGGATCAGGAACAGCCGCAGGTGGGTGTGGACCACGAACTCCAACTGGTCCCGGATCGGCCGCTCGCGCGGCAGGCCCGATTCGATGGCCTCGATGATCTCGTCGTACCAGTCGCCGATCACCCGCATGCAGAGCTCGCGCTTGCCGCGGAAGTAGGTGAAGACCGTCGCCTCGGAGATCCCCAGCCGCTGCGCGATCTCGGTCGTCGTGGCGCGCTCGTAGCCGCGCTCGGCGAAGACCGCGCGGCTCGCGCGCAGGATGTCCTTCACCCGCTGCTCGGCCTTCGCGCCCACCGGCGAACGGCGCTGCGCGGGCAGGGCGGCCGCGGAGGGCGGATCGAGGCGGGCGTCGAGGCGGGTGTCCTCTCGGGACATCGGTGCGGGGCTCATGTGGAACGCATTCTCCGGGTTTGTTGAGCCGGGCTCAAGTCGTTTCTCCGCAGGCTTGGAAACCCCCGCCATCTCGCTTATGCTTCGCGCCTTGCGTCGTTCCGGCGATCCCGGAACGGCGCCGTCAGCCAGCGCTCCTGCACCGAATTGAGCGTGGCTCATAAGACCGTCCCCGACGGTCACAAGACCGGAGACCCAGAACCATGCCCTTGCTGCCCACCAAGCTCAACGCCCGTTCGGCCGACTTCAAGGCCAACGCGGACGCGATGCGCGGCCTGATCGACGACCTCAACGCCCGCCTGGCGAAGATCGCCGAGGGCGGCGGCGAGGCGGCGCGCGCCAAGCACGTCGGGCGCGGCAAGCTGCTGCCGCGGGACCGCGTGGAGATGCTGCTCGACCCGGGCACGCCCTTCCTGGAACTGGCGCCGCTGGCGGGCCTGGACATGTATGACAACGCCGCCCCGGGCGGCGGCGTGATCGCGGGCATCGGCCGGGTGTCCGGCGTCGAGTGCGTGATCGTCTGCAACGACGCGACCGTCAAGGGCGGCACCTACTACCCGATCACCGTCAAGAAGCACCTGCGCGCGCAGGAGATCGCCGACCAGAACCGCCTGCCCTGCATCTACCTCGTGGACAGCGGCGGCGCCAACCTGCCCAACCAGGACGAGGTCTTCCCGGACCGCGACCACTTCGGCCGCATCTTCTTCAACCAGGCGAATCTCTCGGCCAAGGGCATCCCGCAGATCGCCGTGGTGATGGGCTCCTGCACGGCGGGCGGCGCCTACGTGCCGGCGATGAGCGACGAGACCGTCATCGTCAAGAACCAGGGCACGATCTTTCTGGGCGGCCCGCCGCTGGTGAAGGCCGCGACCGGCGAGGTCGTCAGCGCCGAGGACCTGGGCGGCGGCGACGTGCACACGCGCCTGTCCGGCGTGGCGGATCATCTGGCCGAGAACGACACGCACGCGCTGGCGATCGCGCGTCAGTCCGTCGCGCGGTTGAACTGGCGCAAGCAGGGCGAGCTGCTGACGCAGGCGCCCCAGGCGCCGGCCTACGATCCCGCCGAGCTGCACGGCGTGATCCCCACCGACACGCGCAAGCCCTTCGACGTGCGCGAGGTCATCGCCCGCATCGTCGACGGCAGCGCGTTCGATGAATTCAAGGCCCGCTACGGCAACACGCTGGTCTGCGGCTTCGCGCACATCGAGGGCATGCCCGTCGGCATCGTCGCCAACAACGGCATCCTGTTCGCGGAGAGCGCCAACAAGGGCGCGCACTTCATCGAGCTGTGCTGCCAACGCAAGATCCCGCTGGTGTTCCTGCAGAACATCACCGGCTTCATGGTCGGTCGCAAGTACGAGAACGAAGGCATCGCCCGCGCCGGCGCCAAGATGGTGACGGCGGTGGCGTGCGCGCAGGTGCCCAAGTTCACCGTGATCATCGGCGGCAGCTTCGGCGCGGGGAACTACGGCATGTGCGGCCGCGCCTACTCGCCGCGTTTCCTGTGGATGTGGCCGAACGCCCGCATCTCGGTCATGGGCGGCGAGCAGGCCGCGTCGGTGCTGGCGACGGTCAAGCGCGACGGCATCGAGGGCAAGGGCGGCCAGTGGTCCGCGGACGAGGAAGAGGCCTTCAAGGCGCCGATCCGCCAGCAGTACGAGGACCAGGGCCATCCGTACTACGCCAGCGCCCGGCTCTGGGACGACGGCGTCATCGATCCGGCCGACACGCGCCGCGTGCTGGCGCTGGGCCTGTCGGCCGCGCTGAATGCGGAGATCCCCGAGACGAAGTTCGGCGTGTTCCGGATGTAAGGTGCCGAGTTTTCGACCGTGCCCATGCCCGTTCCGACGATGACCGACCTCACCCTGCGGCCCCTTGCGCCTGACGATTCCATCGAGGCCCTGACCGCGCTGCTGCACGCGTCCTACGCGTCGCTCGCGGCGCAGGGCTGGAACTTCACGGCCGTCGACCAGAGCGTGCAGACGACGCGCGAGCGCGTGGCCGCCGGGCAGGCCTTCGTCGCGCTGACCGCGACCGGCGAACTGGTGGGCACCATCACCATCGCGCCGCCGAAGCGACCCGATGGCCGCTATCTCGGCGATCCGGTGCCCGAGTGTTACACGCAGAGCGACACCGCCATCCTGGCCCAACTGGCCGTGCATCCGTCGTGCCGCGGGCAGGGCGTCGCCGAACGGCTGATGGACATCGCCGAAGCCTGGGCGCTGGCCCAGGGATATGCGCACGTGGCGCTCGACACCGCCGTGCCCGCCGAGGCGCTGCGTCGGCGCTACGAGCGCCGCGGCTACGCCTATGTGGGCGACGTGCAATGGGCCGGCAAGACCTATCCCAGCGTGCTGATGCGCAAGGTGCTCGTGCGCCCGACAGGACGCGCAGGAACCGCATGAAGGACGAGGACCGCATGAACGTCGTTCCGCGCTCACGCCCACGCCCCGCACACAGGGTGGCGCTGGGCCTCGTGATCGCGCTGGGCCTCATCGCCGCCGGCGCGCGCGCGCAGGACGCGACCGTCGGCGAGGCGCAGCAGGCCGCGCCGGCGCGACTGGCCACCGACATCCGCGAGGCCGTCGTGCGCGTGCCGGTGTCGGTCGAGAACCACATCGGCCGCACCGTCCAGGCAGACCTGATCGTGACGACCTTCCGGCCGGCGGGACAGGGGCCGTTCCCGCTGGTGGTGCTCAACCACGGGCGCCCGGTCTACGAGCAGGAACGCGCCGCGATGAAGCGTCAGCGGCTGGAAAGCGCGGCGCGCTTCTTCGTCCGCAAGGGCTTTGCCGTCGCCGTCCCGACACGCATCGGTTACGGCGAGCTGGCCTCGGTCGGCGATCCGGAATCCAGCATCAAGTGCGATGCGCCGCGCTACGAGACCGCCGCGGCCGCGGCGGCCGCGCAGGTGGCCGCCGTCGTGCGCTTCATGCAGTCCGCAGCCGACATCGACGCGCGACGCGTGGTGCTGGCCGGCCAGTCCCTGGGCGGCTTCGCGACGATGGCCGCGACCGGCGAGCGACTGCCCGGCGTCGTGGCCGCGATCGATTTCGCCGGCGGCCACGGCGGCAGCCCGGATCTGCATAGCGGCGAGCCCTGCCGCCCCGACGAACTCACGCGCCGCTTCGCCGACTTCGGCCGCCGTGCCGCCGAAGGCGGTCATCCGGTGCCCACGCTATGGGTGTTCACCGAGAACGACCGCTTCATCGCGCCGCGTTTCCAGGAACGCTGGTCCGCGGCCTACCGCGAAGCCGGCGGGCTGGCGCAGACGCGGCTGATGCCGGCCTTCGGCGAGGACGGCCATTCGCTCTTCGTCAAGGGCAACGACCTCTGGCAGCCGATCGTCGACGACTTCCTGAGGCCGCTGGGCTTTCCGATTCCCGGCGCGCTGGCGGTGCCGTCCGGCGGCACGGTCGCCGTCGAGGACACGTCGGCGCTGCCCTCGGACGGGCGCGTCGTCAACGGCTACCGCAAGTTCCTCGCGGCCAAGGAGCCGCGCGCCTTCGCGACCAACGGCAACCATTGGGGACTCGCGACCGGCGACGACGCGCCGTCGCGCGCGCTCGCGTTCTGCGATCAGCACACCGACGGCGAAGAACGCTGCCGTCTCTACGCCATCAACCGGACCGTCGTCTGGAGCCACCCATGATCCCGACCCGCTCGACTGATGCCCCGACCCCGACCCCGACCACGCTGCGCGTCGAGCGCTCCGGCCCGGCCGATGCCGTCGCCCGCGTCACGCTGAACCGGCCCGACGTCCGCAACGCCTTCGACGACACCGTCATCGGCGAGCTGACCGCGGTGTTCGAGGCGCTCGGCCGCGACCCGTCGCTGCGCGCGATCGTGCTGGCCGCCGAAGGCAAGGCCTTCTGCGCCGGCGCCGACCTGAACTGGATGAAGGCGATGGCCGGCTACAGCTGGGACGAGAACCACGCCGACGCCGGCCGCCTCGCCCACATGCTGTGGACGCTCTACAGCTGCCCGGTGCCGGTGATCGCGCGCGTGCAGGGCGACGTCTACGCCGGCGGTGTCGGGCTGGTGTCGGTGTGCGACATCGTCGTGGCCGCCGAGTCCGCCGGCTTCTGCCTGTCCGAGGCCAGGCTCGGCCTGCTGCCGGCGACGATCGGTCCCTATGTCGTGCGCGCGCTCGGCGAGCAGGCGTCGCGCCGATACTTCGTCACGGCCGAACGTTTCTCCGCGGCCGACGCGTATCGCCTGGGTCTCGTCCACGAACTGGCGACCGATGCCGAAGCGCTGGACGCGAAGGTCGAGGCGCTCGTCGCGTCGCTGCTGGCTAATGGGCCGGCCGCCGTGCGGGCGTGCAAGCGCCTCGTCCAGGACGTCGCGCATGCCCCGATCAGCGCGGCGCTGCGCGACGACACCGCGCGCCGCATCGCCGACATCCGCGCCAGCGACGAGGGTCGCGAGGGCGTGCAGAGTTTCCTGTCGAAGGGCAAGCCCTCGTGGCTCGCCTGATCGATCCCGCCGATCCGACGCGGGTGCCCGCTCGAGCACCGCGTCCTTGTTTTCCGAGAGCAGGTCTTTTGAATGTCTGAAGCAGTACGACAAGATTGGCAGCGCCGCAGCCTCGCGGCGGTCTGGCACCCGTGCACGCAGATGGCGCGCGCGCAGGACGTGCCGCCGCTGCCCATCGCCCGCGGCGAGGGCCCCTGGTTGTTCGACCACGAGGGCCGGCGCTATTTCGACGCCAACAGCTCGTGGTGGGTCAACCTGTTCGGCCATGCCGACCGGGGCCTGAACGACGCGATCAAGCGGCAGCTCGACACGTTGCCGCACGTGATGCTGGCCGGCTGCACGCACGAGCCGGCGGTGCGCCTGGCCGAGCGCCTGTCCGCGCGCACCGGCGGCGCGCTGGGACATCTGTTCTTCGGCAGCGACGGCGCCTCGGCGGTCGAGATCGCGCTGAAGCAGAGCTTCCATTCCTGGCGCAATCGCGGTCTCACGGACAAGCGCGAGTTCGTCTGCTTGAAGAACGGCTATCACGGCGAAACCATCGGCGCGCTGGCCGTCACCGACGTCGCGATCTTCCGCGACGCCTACGACCCGCTGCTGATGCGCAGCCACATCGTGACCTCGCCCGACCAGCGGCTGGGCAACGAGGCGCAGGCGATCGACGAGATGCGGGCACTGCTGGCCGATCGCCACGACCACATCGCCGCCGTCATCGTCGAGCCGCTGGTGCAGGGCGCCGCGGGCATGTCGATGTATGCGCCGAGTTATCTGAAGGCGCTGCGCGCGCTGTGCACCGAGTTCAAGGTGCATCTGATCGCCGACGAGATCGCCGTCGGCTGCGGCCGCACCGGCACCTTCTTCGCGTGGGAGCAGACGGCTCCCGCCGCCAAGGCCGACTGGCCCGATTTCCTGCTGCTCTCGAAGGGCATCACCGGCGGCACGATGCCGCTGTCGCTGGTGCTGACGACCGATGACGTCTATGAAGCCTTCTGGTCGCAGGACGTGACGCGGGGCTTCCTGCACTCGCACAGCTACACCGGCAATCCGCTGGCATGCGCCGCCGCGAACGCGGTGCTGGACCGCTTCGATGCGGGCCAGCTCGATCGCAACCAGCAGCAGGCCGCATGGCTCACCGCAGCCTTCGCGCCGCTGGCCGCCGATCCGCGCGTCACGCATCTGCGCCAGCGCGGCATGATCCTGGCCTTCGACATCAATCCGAAGACGACGGTGCCCGTCGAGCGCTTCTCCGAGAAGTTCCACCTGGCGGCGCGCCAGCACGAACTGCTGATCCGCCCGATCGGCCAGACCGTGTACCTGATGCCGCCGTACCTGATCGACGAGGCGGCCGCGAAGTTCCTGGCGAATGCCGTGACCGTGACGCTGGAGGAGGTGCTCCATGCTGCTTGATCACCTGCAGTCGAAGCTGGACGCGATCCGCGCCCAGGACCTGACACGCGTCACCCGCATCGCCGAGACCGGCACCGCGGCGCGTCAGATGGTGCGTGGCGCCGACGGCGTCGCGCGTGAGCTGACGATGTTCTGCAGCAATGACTACCTCGGTCTCGCCGCGCATCCGGCGGTGGCAGACGCGCTGATCGAGGGCGCGCACGTCTACGGCGGCGGCTCGGGCGCATCGCCATTGGTGAGCGGCCATTCGCGTGCGCACCATGACGTGGAAGCGCTGCTGGGCCGCTGGTTCGAGCCTCACATCCCGAGCGCCAAGGCGATCGGCTTCTGCACCGGCTACATGGCCAACCTCGCGGTGGTGACCGCGCTCGGCGACGCCGATGCGGAGATCTTCAGCGAGACGCTGAACCACGCCTCGCTGATCGACGGCACGCGGCTGGCGAAGGCCAAGGTCTCGCGCTACGGGCATTGCGACGTCGAGGACCTGCGCGCGCAGCTCGCGGCCAGCGCCTCGCGCGTGAAGCTGATCGTCACCGATGCGGTCTTCAGCATGGACGGCGACATCGCGCCGCTGCCGGCGCTGCTGGCCGCGGCCGAGGAATTCGACGCCTGGCTGATCATCGACGACGCGCACGGTCTGGGCGTGCTCGGCGACAACGGCGTCGGCTCGCTGGAGCACTTCCAATTGCGCAGCGAGCGGCTGATCCTCGTCGGCACGCTGGGCAAGGCGGCGGGACTGGCCGGCGCCTTCGTCGTCGCGCATTCGACGATCACCGACTACCTGCTGCAGGCGGCGCGCAACTACATCTTCTCGACGGCCTCGCCGCCCGCGGTGGAACACGCGCTGCTGACCAGCCTGGACCTGATCCGCGGCGATGTCGGGCGCGAGCGTCGCGCGTCCTTGCGCGCATTGCAGGCGCGCTTGCGCGATGGCATCGGGGCGCTGCTCGATCGGCATCCGACGCTCACCTGGAAGCTCGCCGATTCTCAGACGCCGATCCAGCCGCTGATCGTCGGCGGCAACGCCGAGGTGATGGCGCTCGCCGCCGCGCTGGAACGCGAAGGCCTGCGCGTGCCCGGCATCCGCCCGCCGACGGTGCCCAAGGGCGAGGCGCGTCTACGCATCACGCTGTGCGCGACGCACACCGAGGCGGATGTCGATCGCCTCGTCGCCGCGCTGGAGGCCTGCGCATGAGCACGATGCATCCGCTCCACGGCTTCTTCATCACCGGCACCGACACCGAGATCGGCAAGACCTGCATCACCGCCGGCCTGACGCGCGCGTTCGACGGCCTGGGCCGTTACGTGACGCCGATCAAGTCGCTGGCCGCCGGTCAGACGCAGAACGCCGACGGCGTCTGGGTCAACGACGACGTCGCCCTGTTGCATGCCGCGCAGCAGCAGGGCATGACGATGGACGAGGTCGGCCCGCTGCAGTTCCGCGAGCCGTGCGCCCCGCACATCGCCGCGAAGCTTGAAGGCCGCGAGATCGATCGCGCCGCGTTGCTGGCCGCGATCCGGCGCTCGGCGTCCAAGGGCGACTTCGCGCTGATCGAAGGCGTCGGCGGCTTCCGCGTGCCGCTCACCGACGACTGGGACACCGCCGACCTGGCCGTCGACCTGGCGATGCCGGTGGTGCTCGTGGTCGGGCTGCGACTGGGCTGCATCAACCACGCGCTGCTGACGGCCGAGGCCATCCTCGCGCGCGGCCTGCGCCTGGCCGGCTGGGTCGCGAACACCGCCGACCCCCATCAGCCGCATGTGTCGGACAATCTGGCCGCCTTGCGCGCGCGCCTCGACGAGGCGCTCGGCGTGCCGTGCTGGGGCCATGTGCCCCGACTCCAAGATCCCTCTCCCGCGGCCGTGGCCGCGCACCTGCAGCAGCCGCTGCTGTTGAACGCATTGAAAGCATGACGATGAAGCAGACCGTCAACCAGATCCAGACGCTGACGCCCACCACCGACGAGCAACGTCGCAACGCCAAGCCCTGGACCGTCAACGAGATCGCCGCGCTGTTCGAGCTGCCGTTCAACGACCTGCTGTTCCGCGCGCAGCAGGTGCATCGCGAGCACTTCGACCCGAACGCGGTGCAGCTGTCCACGCTGCTGTCGATCAAGACCGGCGGCTGCGAGGAGGACTGCAAGTACTGCCCGCAGTCGGCGCACTTTGATACCGGCCTGAAGGCCGAGAAGCTGATCCCGCTGCAGGAGGTGATGGAAGCCGCCCGCGCCGCCAAGGCCAACGGCGCGACCCGCTTCTGCATGGGCGCCGCCTGGCGTTCGCCGAAGGAGCGCCACCTGGAGGCCATCGGCGAGATGATTTCCGAGGTCAAGGCGATGGGCCTGGAGACCTGCCTGACCGCCGGCATGCTGGGCGACGGCCAGGCCGAGCAACTGCGCGAGGCGGGGCTGGACTACTACAACCACAACCTCGACACCTCGCCGGAGTTCTACGGCCAGATCATCACGACGCGGACCTACCAGGACCGCCTGGACACGCTGGAGCGCGTGCGCGGCGTCGGCCTGAAGGTGTGCTCGGGCGGCATCGTCGGCATGGGCGAGACCCGCCGCCAGCGCGCCGGCCTGATCGCGCAGCTGGCCAACCTGGATCCGTATCCGGAGTCGGTGCCCATCAACAACCTGGTGCAGGTCGAGGGCACGCCGCTGGCGGGCACCGAGGCGCTGGACCCGTTCGAGTTCATTCGCACGATCGCGGTGGCCCGCATCACGATGCCGCGCGCGATGGTGCGCCTGTCCGCCGGCCGCGAGGAGATGCCCGAGACGATGCAGTCGCTGTGCTTCCTGGCCGGCGCGAACAGCATGTTCTACGGCGACAAGCTGCTGACCACCAGCAACCCGCAGGCCGAGAAGGACCGCCAGCTGATCGATCGCCTGGGCATGCACTGCGCGACCGAGGCCGAGCTGAGCGCCGACACCGTGCCCGGCTGCGCGCCGGTGGGCGAGGACGCCGCGGCGTCCTGCGGCCATCGCCATTGAGCTGAACCGACCTGACCTGAACCGACCCGACGACGCGTGACGGCCCCAGCCGGCACGCGGCCCCGGACGATCGCGAAGCGCGCTCGTCCGGGCGCACCCGGCGCGAAGCGGCCACAAGCCGCGACACGTCGAGGACCCGAAACATGAGGAGACACCCGTGTTCAAGAAGATCCTGATCGCCAACCGCGGCGAAATCGCCTGCCGCGTCGCCGCCACGGCACGCCGTCTCGGCGTGAAGACCGTCGCCGTCTATTCCGACGCGGACGCGAACGCGCGCCACGTCCAGGTCTGCGACGAGGCCGTGCGCATCGGCGGTCCCGCGCCGCGCGACAGCTACCTGCAGTGGCAGCGCATCCTCGAGGCCGCGAAGGCCACGGGCGCGCAGGCCGTCCACCCCGGCTACGGCTTCCTGAGCGAGAACGAGGAGTTCGCGCAGGCTTGCGCCGACGCGGGCCTGGTGTTCATCGGCCCGCCGCCGTCGGCGATCCAGGCGATGGGCCTGAAGGCCGAGTCCAAGCGGCTGATGGAACAGGCCGGCGTGCCGCTGGTGCCGGGGTATCACGGTGCCGATCAGGATCCGGCGTTGCTGCGTCGCGAGGCCCAGCGCATCGGGTATCCGGTGCTGATCAAGGCCAGCGCGGGCGGCGGCGGCAAGGGCATGCGCGCGGTCCACGCGGACGAGGAATTCGACGCCGCGCTCGCGTCCTGCAAGCGCGAGGCGATCAACAGCTTCGGCGACGACGCGGTGCTGATCGAGCGCTACGTGCAGCGCCCGCGTCACATCGAGATCCAGGTCTTCGGCGACAGCCACGGCGATTGCGTCTACCTGTTCGAGCGCGACTGCTCGGTGCAGCGCCGGCATCAGAAGGTCCTCGAGGAAGCGCCGGCCCCCGGCATGACGGCCGAGCGCCGCGCCGAGATGGGCATGGCCGCGGTCTCGGCCGCGAAGGCGGTCGGTTACCAGGGCGCGGGCACCGTCGAGTTCATCGCGGAACAGGACGGCCGCTTCTATTTCATGGAGATGAACACGCGGCTGCAGGTCGAGCATCCGGTGACGGAGGCGATCACCGGACAGGACCTGGTCGAGTGGCAACTGCGCGTCGCCGCCGGCGAACCGCTGCCGCTGAAGCAGGACCAGCTGCGCATGCACGGCCACGCGATCGAGGCCCGCATCTGCGCCGAGAACCCCGAGGGCGGTTTCCTGCCCGCGACCGGCACGCTGTCGGTGGCGCGCTGGCCGGCGCACGAGGCGTTCCGCCGCGCCGACGTGCGCATCGATTCGGGCGTGGGCGAGGGCGACGCGATCAGCCCGTTCTACGACTCGATGATCGCCAAGCTGATCGTCTGGGGCGAGACGCGCGAGCAGGCGCTGGCGCTGCTGGACGCGTCGCTGCGCGACACGCACATCGTCGGGCTGCATACCAACGTCGCGTTCCTGCGCCGCTGCGCAGCGACGGCGTCGTTCACGAACGCCGACCTGGACACCGCGCTGATTGAGCGCGAGAAGACCGCGCTGTTCGGCCAGCCGGGCCTGCCGCTGGCGGAAGCCGCGGCGGCCGTCATCGCCCATACGCTGGCGGAAGAATCGCTGACCGAATCCGACGATCCATGGAGCCGTCGCGACGGCTGGCGGATGTTCGGCGCGGCACAGCGCCGCTTCGAGCTGGACGTCGACGGCGAGCACCATCAGGTGCTGCTGGCGCGCCACCATCACGGCAGTCTCTCGCTGACGGTGGGCGGCGAGTCGATCGCGCTCGCGTTGCGCTCGGCGGGACCGGAGCGCCATGAGCTCTACCTGAACGAGCGCCGCGTCGCGGTGTCGACCTACAAGGTCGGCGAGCAGGTGGCGGTGTTCGGTGCGTACGGATCGGCGCTCGTGACCGAGGTCGACGTCATCGCCCACGCGGGCCAGGGGCAATCGGAAGGCGGCCGCCTGACCGCGCCGATGCCTGGCAAGCTGGTGGCCTTCCTGGCGCAGCCCGGCGATGCGATCACCAAGGGCCAGCCGCTGGCGGTCATGGAAGCGATGAAGATGGAGCACACCATCACCGCGCCGCGCGACGGCGTCGTGGCGGAGCTGCTGTTCGCGATCGGCGATCAGGTCGGCGACGGCGCCGAGCTGCTGCGCCTGCAGGCGTGAGGCTGCTGGCCCTCACCCCCACCCTTTCCTGAAAGCGGGAGAGGGAGTAAGCCAGACAGACAGCCAGAGGATCAAGCCATGAAGACATTGCCAACTCGCGTCACGCTCGTGGACGTCGGCCCGCGCGACGGTCTGCAGAACGAGAAGGAAAACGTCGGCACGGCCGACAAGGCCAGGCTGGTCTCGCTGCTGCAGGACGCCGGCCTGAAGGAGATCGAGGTCACCAGCTTCGTCTCGCCGAAGTGGGTGCCGCAGATGGCGGACAACACGGCGGTGATGGCGGCGATCGAGCGCCGGCCCGGCGTGCGGCACAGCGTGCTGGTGCCCAACATGAAGGGCCTGGAGGCCGCGCTGCCGACGAAGCCGGACGAGATCGTCGTCTTCGCGGCCGCGTCGGAAGCCTTCTCGCAGAAGAACATCAACTGCTCGATCGCGGAGAGCATCGAGCGCTTCGCGCCGGTCGTGGCCGCGGCGCACGAGGCGGGCATCAAGGTGCGCGGCGCGTTGTCGTGTTCCGTCGGCTGCCCGTACCAGGGCGATGTGTCGGCGGACGAGGTCGAGCGCGTGGTGCAGCTGATGAAGGCCATCGGCGTGGATCACCTCGGCGTGGCCGACACGATCGGCGTCGGCACGCCGCGCAAGGTGCAGGCCGCGATGGAACGTGCGCTCAAGCACTACCCGCTGGTCGAGGTCAGCGGACATTTCCACGACACCTACGGCCAGGCGCTGACCAACATCTACGCCTGCCTGGAGATGGGCATCCACACCTTCGACGCGAGCGTCGCCGGCCTCGGCGGCTGCCCGTACGCGAAGGGCGCGACCGGCAACGTCGCGACCGAGGACGTGGTGTTCCTGCTGAACGGCCTGGGGATCGAGACCGGCATCGACATCGACAAGCTGGTCGATGCGGGGGCGTTCATCTCGGGCGTGCTGGGCCGGCCGCCCGTCTCGCGCGTGGGGAAGGCGATCCTGGCGAAGCGCAAGGGCTGACCAGCGCGAGCATCTGGATCAGAGGCCGAAGAGTTCGTCGAAGAACGCGACGATCTGCTTGGGCCGATCAAGCTTCAAGCCTTCGGTGCCGAGCCAGTCGTTGTCCTGGATGGATACTTGAACGGCCTTGCCGGGACGCAGGAGCGTGGAGATCGAGCCCACGAGTGCCTTCTTCTGACCCGCTGGCAAATGCAGGTCCTTGAAGCTCGGCTTCGGACAGTGCGGCATCGCAGAGGCGATGAAGTCTTTCGCTGCCTGGAGGTGATGCGGATAGACCGCCTCGCCACACTCGATCAGCAGATCCTCCAGCGTGCCGAGTGCCACGTTGTCCGGCAGCACATAGACGCCGCAACGGGGTGTTCCCGTGCTCACGACGCCAGGCAGGGCAGGAAACGAGATCGACGCGTCCTTCGCCAGCGTCAGCAACTGCGCATGGCGTTCTGTTGGCGTCTTCTTCGAGTCGGAGTCGAGGATCGCGCCGACGGCGATGAAATCGCTCGGGGATAGCAGCGTGAAGGTGTCGATCAAGCAATCTGCGATCTTGGAGTCGCCGCCTGCGGAATGCACCGCAACAGCGAGATCGGCGTTCTGAAGGAAGGTAGGGACTGGCACGCGCTTCAGCAAGTCTCCATCGTGCGGGAACTTGCTCGGCACGAGGTGACGCAACGGCGATTCGAGCTGGTCCTCCTTGGATACGCGCGCTAGGTTGGCGCGGTCCTTCAGCAGCCGACAGGCAAACTCGACGTCATGTGGTCCCTCGACCACCAGGTAACCCAACTTCCGCATGCGATCGATTACCTGATGTCGAGGCCGCGCTCATAGCGCAGACGCTTGAGGGAGTCGAAGGAGAAGCGTTGGCACTCGGTACGTTCATCGCCCTGTCTGATTCGATACGCGGCAAGGTCCGCTTCACCGACTTCCGCGGCAAGTAACGCGTCCAGCACTTCTAGGCTGTGGGTTGTTGCGAAGACCTGGACGCCAAGTTGGCGCGCCGCACGGGCCAGCCAACGGAAGACTTTCGGTAAGGATTCAATATGGATGCCAACCTCAACTTCGTCGAGAAGCAAAGCTGAACCCGCACTCAGGCTTGTCAAAGTAGTTGCTAGAAGAAGGCACCTGCGCATCGCGTCCCCAAACGCCGAGAGCGGCACGACTCCCAAGCGACGATGCTTGATGTAGATCGCTGGTCGCAGCCCGGCAAAGGACGCCACTTCGACGTTCTGAACGTCTTGGTCGAACTCTCGCATCAGCTCAAGAAGCAGGAGAGGACCCTCTTCAACAAAAAGCTGAGATGACCTGGCTCCTACTTGCAGAGTGTTTAGCTGATACGAATAGGGCAGCAGCGCTGCGTATCCGCATCCGTAGCCTGACCTTTGCGTCGTGGCCGGAGTGGCCCTTCTCAAGAACTCTTCTGAAAAATCGTTCAAGAGAAGTCCGCTGGATTCAGGTGGGTGCCGTGCGGTGGAAGAGGGTGAAGACGCCAACGTCTCAGCGGCCCATCGGAACTTCGTGTCCACAACCGCGCTGAGGATCTGCGTCGCATCAACGCCGGGATAAAGGCGAGAGATCTCTTCGATCTGCGAATGCGTCAGTGTTGCCGGGCGTTCGTAGTAGTGAGAGATCATCTCGCGGATCGGGGTTGCTCCGTCCACGGTGAATCGGCTGACCAACGTCTGAGGATCACCCTGGCTCTGCGGTTCAGACCAACCATGTTGAGCGCCAAAGCACCACCGCAAGGACTGCACAATGGACTCGTCCAGACGCCCATAGTCGCGGCGACGGATGATTTGTACCCACTCGTAGCTGCTCGTAGGGTTTGAGAGCAACGCGAGCACCTCGAGCACGCTCGTCTTCCCCGAATTGTTCCCTCCCACGAAGACATTGATCCCACGAAGCTCGCTCACTTCCAGCGAGCGAAGACCCCGAAAGCCGTCTGCGGTGAATGCACTGAAGGGAAGGGAGGACATGAGGGGTGGGCGCGGTCGATGAGCCGATCGATGCCGCCTAGTGTAGGTTCCCATGCCAGGCGCCGCAGGCGCCTCTGTTGCCTCAGCCTCTGACCCGCTCCACGAACCACCACAGGTGGCCGCCGAGGTCGAGCACGCCGTAGCTCTTGTCGGCCCAGTACTCGGGGCCGTAGTCCTCGATCTTCGGCTCGTAGACGATCGTGGCGCCCGCGGCGCGGGCGCGCTCGCAGTGCGCGGCGGCGTCGTCGACGTACACCATCAGGCTCTGCGTGTTGGCCCCGCCCACGCCCTTGGGGCTGCGCAGCGGGATGCCGAAGCGCTGCGAGCGCTCCCCTTCGCCGCCCTCGCTGACCATGATCAGCGCGTCCCCGTAGATCAGCTGGCTGTGGACGACCGAGCCGTCGTCGCCATCGACCCGCAACTGCACCTCGAACCCGAAGGCCTCGCACAACCATGGGATCGCCTCGGCGGCGCTGTCGTAGAACACGGCGCTGGACAGACGCGGCCAGCCGGCGGGCGTGGGTTTCATCGCAACTCCTGCGGGTCGGCTCCGGGGCGAAGCCAGGCTTCAGCATAGGCGATCGGAGGTCCGACGCGCGACGAGCCCATTTCGAACCATCTGTTCGATCCGCCAACCAAGACGCCTTTCCACGTTCGAAAGGCGCTTCGATGAAGGTCTCCCTGCGACAGATCGAGGGTCCTTGGACCGCTGGTTTCGTGCTCGACAAGCAGATGCTGAGCAGCGTCTACCTCGGCGACGACCGCGAGGGTCGTCCGCAGTTCGAGCACACACGCACCGACGCCGGCGAGGCCCTGTTCCAGCTGAAGTACCGCGGCGACAAGTCGCAGGCGGAGCCGCTCGCCCGCGCACTGCGCAACTTCATCCTGCCTCGTCTCGGATCGGTCGGTTTCATCGTGCCGATGCCGCCGTCGCGCGTGCGTCCGTGGGACCCGATGTCCCTGGTCGCGCGCGAGCTGGCGCTGCAGCTGCGCGTGCCCGTGTTCGAGCGGCTGCTGCTGAAGACGCCGCTGTCACGACCGCTGAAGGACTTCCCCACGCGCGAGGAAAGACTGCTGGCCCTCGCCCAGGCGTTCTCGCTGCACGACGAGGTCCGCAACCAGGGGCTGTGGAACGCCCTGCTGATCGATGACGTCGTCGACAGCGGCGCCACGATGGAGGCGGCCAGCCTGATGCTGCGCAAGTACCGCAAGGTCAACCACCTGTACGTCGCGGCGGTGACCTGGACATGAAGGCAGTGGGTGTCGATGATCAGCCGGCGGTGAGCGTTCGCGCGACGCTGTCGCGGAACTTGGCCGCGCGCTCGGCGTCGGATTCGGCCTCGATGCGCTCGCAGCAGAGGTCGATCCATTCGAGGAAGCGGCTCTCGGTGTCGGCCTGCCGTGCCAGGTCTCGCAGTTCACCTTCGCGGCCGGCCAGCATCCGGGTGACGAGGTCGAGACCGAAGAACTTCGCGGACACGAGCCGGCGCGCCCGCTCCTGTGCGGCGCGCGCCAGCGCGGCGGCTTCGAGTACTTCGGCCTCGTGGATGACGTCGAGGCCGGTGACGATCGGAGGCGTCGCGGCCACCGTCGGCGGCATGACGATGGCCGGCACCTCGACCAGCCCCTGGTCGACCAGGCGCGTCAGGCCGTCGTCGCCCAGGCCCAGGCCGCGGCCGAGCTGACGCAGTTCTTCGGCGTTGCGCTTGCCGTCGACGGTGATGAGCAGCGCGCGCAGCGCGGGCGGCAGCCGGCGCTGCCCCGGCGCGAGCATTTCTCGCGCCAGGTCCGTCTTGCGGGGAGGTGTTACGGATGCTTGCATGGCGGGCGGATCTTGCGTAGCCCGCGTGCACGCTTGATGACACCCCCCCATAGGCCTCCTGCCGCGGCGGCCGCGGAGGGCAGGGCAGACCTGAACTAGGATCCACGTGTTCCGGGCGGCGGGCCGGACCAAGGAGGACCTCCATGGACAAGCTGGTGATCGTTCATCGCGGCGCGCTGCGCGCCAAGTACGGCGCGACCGCGCTCACGAAGATCGACGCGGCGTTGAAGGCGCTGGCCGCCGCGGACAAGCGGCGCGGCGTCGACACGCTGATCGTGGCCGTGGACCTGGCGTCGGTGATGAAACCCTACAGCGTCGCGCCCGTGCCGGCCCGGCCGGACGCCAAATCGCTCAAGGGCGTCATCGACGCGTTGGCCCATGCGCGTCTGCCGCATTACTTCGTGCTGCTGGGCGGGCCCGACGTGCTGCCGATGGTCCCGCTGAAGAACCCGGCCCATGGGGGAGAGCTCGGGGACTCGGACAAGCTGGTCCCCAGCGACCTGCCCTATGCCTGCGAGGCCGCCTACTCGACCGATCCGAACCGCTTCCTCGGGCCGACGCGCGTCGTGGGGCGGCTGCCTGACCTCCCAGGCGCGACGAAGCCCGACCTGCTGCTCCAGTTGATCCGCGCCGCCGCCCGCCACAAGGGCCTGCCGCGCGACGCCTTCGCCGACAGCTTCGGCCTGTCCGCCGAGGTGTGGCAGGGCTCGACGCGGCTGAGCCTGACCAACACCTTCGGCAATGCCGACCGACTGCACCTGTCCCCGCCCGGCGGCCCGAAGTGGACCAAGGCGGACCTGGCGCCGCGGATGCACTTCATCAACTGTCACGGCGCCGAGGACCTGCCCGAGTACTACGGCCAGCGCGACGAAGACTTCCCGGTCTCGATGCGATCGGCGCTGCTGCGTGACCGCGTCACCGCCGGCACCGTGGTCGCGGCCGAGTGCTGCTACGGCGCGCAGCTCTTCGATCCGGCGCGGGCCGACGGCGACTGGCCGATGGCGCTGCGCTATCTGGCCGACGGCGCCTGCGGCTTCCTCGGCAGCACGACCGTGGCCTACGGCCCCAGCGACGGCAACGGCTCGGCCGACCTGATCTGCCAGTATTTCCTGCAACGGGTCCTGGCCGGCGCCTCGCTGGGGCGGGCCCTGCTGGAGGCTCGCCAGAAATTCGCCGGCGAGCGCACCCACCTCGATCCGATGGACCTCAAGACGCTCGGACAGTTCTACCTGCTGGGCGACCCGTCGCTGCAGCCGGTGGCCGGGGCGGGGCATGCGCTCTCGCGGACGAAGGCGTTCCGCAAGGCCTTCGCCTCAGTCGAGGATCGCGGTGTGCGTGGCTTGCGGCGCGAGCGGCTCGAGCGCGAGGGGCGCAACCTGGCGCGTTCGTTGCCCCGTCTTCAGTCCACCGACGCCGCGCCCGCCAAGGCCGTCGCCGACGCCGTGCGGCCGATGCTCAAGGAGTCCGGCATCGACGCCGACCACTGCGTCCCCGTCAGCTACCGCATCGCCGGCGCGCCGGGCCATCGCACGATCCATGTCTACAAGGGCTGGGTCGATCGCCGGCTGCTGGCGCTGATCGCGACCGAACAGGACGGCCGCCTCCTGCACGTGAGACGCATGCATGCCCGCTGACCTCGACGAATCGACCGCCCCCGCCCCCACGGAGCAGTTGCGTGGCCGCCTGTGCCGCGAGCGCGTCGACGCCGGCAGCAAGAGCGAGCGCCAGGCCTTGCTGCTCGCGGTGGCCGGCGGCGAACGCGTCGCGTTGCGTCGCGCCGGCGCCAATCCCTTCCGCGATCCGGAGCTGGAGGCGCTGGAGGGTCAGGTCTTGATCGTTGAAGGCGAACGCCGCGCGCGTTATTTCCTGGTGCGCCACTACACCGTTTGCGCCGACGATGGCGGGTCGCCGGGGTGATTTCGCCGCTCTCGCACGCCTACCGGGAGCGAAATCTGCCGGAAGCCGTCGCATGGCCCGTGCATTGGCAAAACCGCGCGCCGCGGTCGGACACCCGTCGGGGCGACTTGCCGGAGACTGCTCGACAGACGTACAACCGGACTCCGTCCCGCGCCGATGCGCTTTCTGATCCCACAAACCGACCAAAAGGAGTAACGCTCATGGCCAAGACCTCTCCCTCCGACCGCCTGCTGACCGACCTGCATCAGGTGGTGACCGACGCCGAATCGCTGCTGCGCGCCACGGCCGACCAGACGAGCGCCGGCGCCTCCGAGCTGCGTGCCCGCGTCCAGGCGACACTGGATCGCGCCAAGTCCAGCCTGGGCGAGTTCCAGTCTGTGGCGGTCGAGCGCGCGAAGGCCGCCAGCAAGGCGACCGACGACTACGTTCATGACAACCCGTGGCAATCGATCGGCGTGGCGGCCGGTGTCGGCCTGCTGATCGGACTGCTGCTCAGCCGCAAGTAAGCCGGCAAGAGGAGATCGACGACGGCGCTCGCGCCGCCGTCGATCGGCGGCTGCGGCGTTGGGCGCCGCGGTCCGACGACCGCCGGCTCCAGGGCGACTGTTCAGTGGCCGCCGCTGCTGGCCGGCGCCGCGCAAGGCGCGGCCAGCACTGTCGGCGTGAGGGGCGGGGGCGGGTTCGTTTCCCAGGATTTGGGCGCGGCCAGCCAGCGATCCAGTTCGTCCGCCGGCATGGGCTTGGCGAACAGCCAGCCCTGACCCTCATGGCAACCCAGCGCCAGCAGATGCTGGCGCTGTTCCTCGGTTTCGATGCCTTCGGCCACGACGCGCATGCCGAGGCTGCATCCCAGATTCACCACCATCTGCGCGATCGTCGCGCCGGCGGCGGAGCTTTGCGCCTCGCGGACGAAGGCGCGGTCGATCTTGAGCCGTTCGACGTCCAGCCGGCGCAACTGGCTCAGCGATGAGAACCCGGTCCCGAAGTCGTCGATCGCGACCGAGGCGCCGGTCCCGCGGATTTCCGCGAGCACGCGCAGCACGGCCGAGACTTCTTCCATCGCCATCGATTCGGTGATCTCCAGCTCCAGCGCGGCACCGGGCACGTCGGCGTCAGCCAGCGCGCGGCGGACCGTGTCGATGAAGGCGGGATGGCGGAACTGCGCCAGCGAGATATTCACCGCGATGCGGAAGTCCGAATAGCCGGCGTCGCGCAATAGGCGCACCTGGCGGCAGGCGGTCCTCAGCACGAATTCGCCGATCGGGACGATCAGCCCCGACTGCTCGGCCAACGGGATGAACTGGTCGGGCGGCACGAACCGGCCCTCGTCGGTGCGCCAGCGCAGCAGCGCCTCGGCACCGATCACGCGGTGCGTGGCCAGCTCGACCTGCGGCTGGTAGACGACGAACAGCCGCCGCTCCTCGAAGCTGGCGCGCAGGCCCTTGAGCAGCTTGAAGCGCTCGCGCGCATCGATGCCCATTTCCGGAGAGAAGTACTGCGACGCGCCGCGGTTGCCCGCCTTGGCGCGCTTGAGCGCGATCTGCGCGTCCAGCAGCAGTTCGGATCCCAGCGCGCGCGACTGGGCCAGGCGCACCAGGCCGGTCGTCGCCGACAGCTGCAGCCGCTCGCCGGCGACGGTGAAGGGATCCTGGAAGGCGCTGCCGATGCGCTGGCCGTTGACCATGTCGTCCGGCCCGAGCAGGCCGAAGGCGTTCGACGAGATGCGCGCCATCGCCGTGTTGAACCCGAGCCGCTGCGCCAGCCGTTGCGAGACGGCCTGCAGCACCTGATCGCCGAAGCGGTGACCGAAGGCATCGTTCACATCGGCGAAGTCGTCCAGGTCGATCAGCGCCAGCGTGATGCCTTCGGGCGACTTGAGGTTGTGCTCCAGCAGTTCGATGAAGCGGGTGCGGTTCGGCAGCTGCAGCAGCGGGTCGTTGTAGGCCTGGTCCGTCAGCTGCGTGTAGAGCATGACGTTCTCGAAACCGACGGCGATGTTGGAGCAGAAGGCGCGCAGCAGCTGGCGGTCGAGCTCGTCGAGCTCGCGCTGGACCTCGACCAGCGCCGCCATCGCACGCCCGCTGGGCAGGCCGAAGAACAGGACGGTGCAGCCGTCCTCGTACAGGTTGTGGCCCAAGGACAGGCAGCGCGAGAGCAGCTCGCGGATCTTGCCGGCCGGCACCGCGTGCAGCGGGCGGTTGATCAGCGAGCTGTACTGGCCGGCGGCCGCGATCACGCGGGCTTCCTCGCTGACCTCGCCGCTGTTGTGCTTGGGGGCCTGCACGCAGACCAGGCCCTCGGGCAGCGTGCCCAGCAGCGCGCACAGCTGCGTGACCACGCCCTCGGCGAAGCGGTGCAGGCCGTGCTGGCGGCCCAGCTCGGTGCTGGCCTCGACGATCATCTCCAGGCCCTGCCGGTTCGCCTCCAGCGCGCGGATCTGCCGGTACGACCGGATCGCGGCGGTCAGCACCGTGTAGAGCCGGGTGCGGGTCAGCTCCGACTTGGTCTTGTAGTCGTTGATGTCGTAGGCCTGGACCGTCTCGATCTCCGGCGCGTAGCCCGGCTGGCCGGTGCGCAGCACGATGCGCACGGCGCGCTGGCGCAGCTCCTCGCGGATGTGGCGCACCAGTTGCAGGCCGGCGTCGTCGGATTCCATGACGACGTCCAGCAGCACGACGGCGATGTCGGGTTCGTGGCCCAGCAGCGAGCGGGCCTCGGCCGCGGATTTGGCGTGCAGGAAGGCCAACGGCTGGCCCTCGACCTGCAGTCCCTGCATGGCGAGCTCGGTGGCCTTGTGGACGTCGGTGTCGTCGTCGACGATCAGCACCCGCCAGGGCTTGCGCGCCTCTTGGGGCTCTTCGGCCGCGTGCTCGTGGTCATCCAGGAACTGCAGCAGGTCATCGTCTTCGACGACGGCGGAGTGCGGCGTGTGCTGGCGATCAGGCATTGAATGAACCTTGTCAGGCAGGCGGCGCGGCGTGCGCGCAACCAAGCGTTACCGCACTGTAGCCCAAGCCCTGCGGGCGGATCGGACAAAGAACGCCCTCGTTTCCCCCGATTCAGTGATAGCTTTGGCACACCGAGAGGACGGACACAGAGGAGAAACAATCGATGGAATCACGCGATCCGGGGCTGACGGAGCGGCTGCGGCGAGTGGCCGACCGGGCGCTCGAACTGGCCCGCGTGCGGCTGGAACTGCTGGGCGTGGAACTGCAGACGGAGCTGCTGCGCCTGTTCGGCGCGCTGACCGCGCTGTTGCTGGCCTTGCTGCTTGGCGTGGCGGCCTTGCTGATGCTGGTGTTCGCCGCACTCCTGTGGGTGCCCGACGTCTGGCGGGCCCCGGTAGGGGCGGGGCTGGGCGCGGCTTTCCTGATCGGCGCCGCAGGATGCTGGCTCTGGGCGAAGCGGCAACTCGCGGCGGGAAAGCCGTTCGCGGCGAGCGTCGCCGAACTGGCGCGGGACCGGCGGGCGCTCGAGCCTGACGACGGGCCGGAAGGCGGCCCGGGAGTGCGGCCGTGATGTGGGGCGACGCGCGCCAGCGGCTCCAGTTGCGGCAGCTCGAACTGCAACTGCGCAGCGCCGAGTTGCGGCTCGGTTTGCGGCACGAGGTGCGGAAGCTGGAAGGTCCGATGCGTTGGGCCAACCGCGGGCATGCGCTCTATCGGCTGGCCGGCAGTCTGCCGCGGCTGTGGCGGACCGTGGCGGCGCTCGCCGCGGCGGGTGGCCTGGCGGGCTTGATGCGGACCTTCCGCCGGCACGATCCCGAGGCAGCCGACAGTTCGCCCGGGCGGATCGCCCGGCTCTGGGCGTGGATCAGCTTGGGGTGGAAGGTGTGGCAGTGGGTGAAGCCGGCGCCGCCGGCCGGGCCGTCGACCTCGTCGACCTCGTCGACGTCGCCCGACGCCGACGACTGCTGACTGAGCTGCTGCCTCAGCGCGGGCCGCGCTTGGCGCCCGCTGCTTTTGTGCCCGCTTTTACGCCGACCTTCGTCGCCGCGCTGCTGCCGCCCGTCTTGACGAAGGGCTTGGCCGGCGACCGCTGCGGGGTCCGCGCCGCGCCGGTCTCGCGCGGCGGCAAGCCGGTGTGCTGGGTCAGGATCTGGCCCGAGCGCGGCTTGTTGGGCGCGACCTTCTGCCCGGCCTGTGTCGAGTTCTTGCGCCGTGCCGACTCGTAGCCGCCGTCGGTCGCCGGCTGGAAGGTCGGGATCAGGTGGTGCTTGCCGTTGCCGATCAGGTCGGCGCGGCCCATGTCCTTGAGTGTCTCGCGCAGCAGCGGCCAGTTGTTGGGGTCGTGGTAACGCAGGAAGGCCTTGTGCAGGCGCCGGCGGCGCTCGCCCTTGACGATGTCGACCGGCTCGCTGTCGCGCGTCACCTTCTTCAGCGGGTTCTTGCCCGAGTGGTACATCGCCGTGGCCGTGGCCATCGGGCTCGGATAGAAGGTCTGCACCTGGTCCGCGCGGAAGCCGTTGCGCTTGAGCCAGAGGGCCAGGTTCATCATGTCCTCGTCGGCCGTGCCCGGGTGGGCCGCGATGAAGTACGGGATCAGGAACTGCTTCTTGCCCGCCGCCGCGCTGGCCTGCTCGAACAGCTGCTTGAAGCGGTCGTAGGTGCCGATGCCGGGCTTCATCATCTTCGAGAGCGGACCGCCCTCGGTGTGCTCCGGCGCGATCTTCAGGTAGCCGCCGACGTGGTGCGTGACCAGCTCCTGGATGTACTCCGGCGATTCGATCGCCAGGTCGTAGCGCAGGCCGGAGCCGATCAGGATCTTCTTCACGCCGCGCAGCGCGCGGGCGCGCCGGTACAGCTTGATCAGCGGACCGTGGTCGGTGTGCAGGTTCGGGCAGATGCCCGGATAGACGCAGCTGGGCTTGCGGCAGGCGGCCTCGATCTCGGGACTCTTGCAGCCGATGTGCCACATGTTGGCGGTCGGGCCGCCGAGGTCCGAGATGATGCCGGTGAAGCCCTTGACCTTGTCGCGGATGTCCTCGATCTCGCGGATGACCGAGTCCTCGCTGCGGCTCTGGATCACGCGGCCCTCGTGCTCGGTGATCGAGCAGAAGGTGCAGCCGCCGAAGCAGCCGCGCATGATGTTCACCGAGAAGCGGATCATTTCCCACGCCGGGATCTTGGTGGCGTGGTCGTGGCTGCCGTTCTCGTCCGCGTAGACCGGATGCGGGCTGCGGGCGTAGGGCAGGTCGAAGACGTGGTCCATCTCGACCGTCGTCAGCGGGATCGGCGGCGGATTCAGCCAGACGTCGCGATCGACGCCGCCCGACGAATGCCGCTGCACCAGCGCGCGCGCGTTGCCGGGATTGGTCTCCAGGTGCAGCACGCGGTTGGCGTGGGCGTAGAGGACCGGGTCGCTCTTGACCTGCTCGTAGGCCGGCAGCCGGATCACGGTGCGGTCGCGCGGCGTGACCAGCGCGCGGCCGTCGGTCTTCGACAGCGTCTGGCGGATGATCTTGATCGGCTTGATCTCGGGCATGCCCGGCTGCGGCGGAGCACCCGTCGCGGGAGCGCCCGGCGCGCCTGGCATGGCGGCCGCCTGCGCCTGTTCCTGCTGCTTCGAGCAATCGGTGCCCTGATCGGCGGCCGCTTCCTCGGTGGTCATGTAGGGACTCAGCAGCGCGTCGATCTTGCCGGGGGCGTCGACGTCGGTCGAGTCGATCTCGAACCAGCCGTCCAGCGAGACCTCGTCCGGCTTGCGCATGAACGCGGTGCCGCGCACGTCGGTGATCGACTCGATCGGCTTCTTCTGCGACAGGCGGTGCGCGATCTCGATGATCGCGCGCTCGGCGTTGCCGTAGACCAGCAGGTCGGCCTTCGAGTCCACCAGGATCGAGCGCCGGACCTTGTCCTGCCAGTAGTCGTAATGGGCGATGCGGCGCAGCGAGGCCTCGATGCCGCCGATGATCACGGGGACGTCCTTGAACGCCTCCTTGCAGCGCTGCGTGTAGACCAGCGTCGCGCGGTCGGGCCGCTTGCCGGCGCCGCCGCCCGGCGTGTAGACGTCATCCGAGCGGATCTTCCGGTCCGCCGTGTAGTGGTTGATCATCGAATCCATGTTCCCGGCCGCCACGCCGAAGAACAGGTTGGGCTTGCCCAGGGCCCGGAACGCGTCCGGCGAGTGCCAGTCCGGCTGCGCGATGATTCCCACGCGGAAGCCCTGCGCCTCCAGCGTCCGTCCGATGACCGCCATGCCGAAGCTCGGGTGGTCCACGTAGGCGTCGCCGCTGACGATGATGATGTCGCAGCTGTCCCAGCCCAGTTGCGTCATCTCCTCCCGCGACATCGGCAGGAAGGGGGCGGGGCCGAACCGTTTCGCCCAGAACGGGCGGTACGAGGTCAGCGCCTTCTGGCCGGTCTTCTTCAGATCGGACAGTGGACGGGTGGGCGGAGGTGCGATGGACACGGCGGCGGCTCGGGCGTGGGCAACCGGGTATTGTCGCCGCTGACTGGGGTTCTCCCCAGGGCAGCCTGCATAAATGCAGGGCTTTCCAACGGAATAGGCGTCAGTCTCGAGGCACGGCGGGGTGGGCGGCACGCCCGACGCCATCGGCGCCTCTGTCTTCCGCGCCGCCGGCGCCGTGGTCGTGACCGGGCAGGTCGTGGCCGCGGCTCGCCTCGCAGACCGGCTGCCGGCCCAGCGCGCCACGCTCGGCGGCGGTCAGCGGCGGGAAGCGGTTCGGCACCACGACCGTCAGCGAGGACAGGTAATGCTCCAGCCGCGCCTGGCCGACCTCGATCAGGTCGAAGGCCTCCGGATCCAGGATCCAGTGATGCAGCAGCCCGCCGATCAGCGCCATCAGCCCGATGGCGGCCTGATGGGCGTCGACGTCCTGGGGCAGTTGGCCGAGCGCCTTGGCGCGCTCGAAGGCGTCCCGGTTGTGCGCGGTCCACTCCCGGTGGGCGGCGACCTTGCGGCCGCGGATCGATGCCATTTCCCCGACGAATTCGACGCGCAGGTTGGCGATCTCGAAGGCGCGGCGGGTGCGGGCATTGAACACCGCGCAGTGCATGACGTTCATCAGTCTCAGCCGCAGATCGTCCAATGGCCGGTCCGGTCCGGGGGACACCGATGCCTCGAAGTCCTCTTCCAGCGGCATGGTGGCGCGTTCCATCATCGCGTTGAAGAGCTGGACCTTGTCCTCGAAGTGCCAGTACACGGCGCCGCGGGTCACGCCGGCGGCCTGTGCAATGTCCTGCAGCGAGGTGCGGGAGACACCGCGCTCATGGAACAGCTGTTCCGCGGCGTCCAGCAGACGGGCGCGGGTTTCCTGGGCTTCCTGTTTGGTTCGACGAGCCATGCCCCGATTGTAGGAGCACAAGCCAGAAACATACATGCATGAATGTATGTATATACTGCGAGACTTGGGTCGAACCGTACCGATGCCGTACGTCGTGGCGGTAGGGCTGCGGTTTGCCCCGTCCGCCCGGCTGTTCGAGCCGGGCCGACCATCCGAATCTGCGAATCTGTACTTCGAGAGGAATCCCATCGTGATCTCTACCCCTCTGACAAAAGCAACGCCGGGGTCGGAGCGCCCGAGCCTGAAAGTCGGCGCGCGCATGCTTTATCTGCTGCCGCTGGTGATTTCGATCGCGGCGGTGCTGACCGCCTGCGGCAAGGAGGAGAAGGCCGCGGGCGCGCCCGGCGGCGGCATGCCGCCGGCCAACGTCGGCGTGGTGACGGTGGGCGAGCAGGCGGTGGCGTTGCAGACCGAGCTGCCGGGCCGCGTCGAGGCGCTGCGCACCGCGCAGGTCCGCGCCCGTGTCAACGGCGTGATCCTGAAGCGCCTGTTCACCGAAGGCTCCGAGGTGAAGGCCGGCCAGCCGCTGTTCCTGATCGACCCGGCGCCGTACCAGGCCCAGCTCGACAGCGCCAATGCCAACGTGGCCAAGGCGCAGGCCAATGAAGCCCAGGCCGCCGCGCAGGCCGCGCGCAACAAGCCGCTGGCCGACGCGAAGGCGATCAGCCAGCAGGAATACATTACCTCGGTCGCGACCGCCAAGGCCGCCGCGGCCGACGTTGCCGCCGCCAAGGCCACCGCGGTGACGGCCAAGCTGAGCCTGGACTACGCCCACGTCTACGCCCCGATCGCCGGCCGCATCGGCCGCGCGCTGGTGACCGAAGGCGCGCTGGTCGGCGCGTCGGACGCCACGCAGCTCGCGCTGATCCAGCAGGTCAGCAGCGTCTACGTGAACTTCACGCAGTCGGCCAACGAGGTGCAGGCGATGCGCCGCGCCCTGGCGGCCGGCCAGCTTCGCAGCGCGGGCACGAACGCCGCGCAGGTGGAGATCGTCGGCGACGACGGCACCGTGCTCCCGCGGACCGGCAAGCTGCTGTTCACGGACCTGACGGTCGATCCGACCTCGGGTCAGGTCACGCTGCGCGCCGAAGTGCCGAACCCCGACAGCGCCCTGCTGCCCGGCCAGTACGTCCGCGTGCGCGTGGCGCAGGCGGAACTGCCGTCGGCGATCCTGCTGCCGCAGCAGGCGGTGACGCGCGGTTCGTCCGGCGACACGGTGCTGGTGGTCGGTCCCGACAACAAGCCCGCGCCGCGCAAGGTCAAGATCGGCAATGCCATCGGCAACCAGTGGGTGGTGCTCGACGGCCTGAAGACCGGCGAGAAGGTCATCGCCGACGGCTTCCAGAAGATGTTCGTGCCGGGCGCGCCGGTCAATCCGGTGCCGTTCAACCCGGCCAGCGCCGCCTCCGGCGCAGCTCCCGCGGCCTCGGCCGCGGCGAGCCGCTGAGCGCCTGACGCTCAGGAAGGATCCAAGACATGGCACGTTTCTTCATTGATCGCCCCATCTTCGCGTGGGTGATCGCCTTGTTCATCCTGGTCTTCGGCGGGGTGGCCATCACCCAGCTGCCGGTGGCGCAGTACCCCACCGTCGCGCCGCCGTCGCTGTCCATCAACGTCGCCTACCCGGGCGCGTCGGCCAAGACGCTGGACGAGTCGGTGATCTCCGTCATCGAGCAGGAGCTCAACGGCGCCCCCGGCCTGGCCTACATGGAATCGGTCAGCCAGGCCAACGGCACGGGCGCCATCACGGTGACCTTCGAGTCGGGCACCAACATCGACCTGGCGCAGGTGGAAGTGCAGAACCGCCTCTCGCGGGCGACGCCCCGGCTGCCCGCCGCGGTGACGCAGCAGGGCGTGCGCGTCGACAAGGCGCGTTCCAACTTCCTGCTGTTCGTGACGCTGTCGTCCAAGGACGGCTCGATGGACCCCATCGCGCTGGGCGACTACGCCGCCCGCAACGTCGTGCCCGAGATCCAGCGGATCGCCGGCGTCGGCCAGGCGCAGCTGTTCGGTTCCGAGCAGGCGATGCGCATCTGGCTGGATCCGGCCAAGATGGAGTCGTACAAGCTCAGCCCCGCCGAGGTCAACGCCGCCATCACCGCGCAGAACGCGCTGGTCCCCGCCGGCGTGCTGGGCGACCGCCCGAACACGAGCAGCCAGACCATGTCCGCGACCATCGTGGTCAAGGGCCAGCTGGAGAACAAGGAGCAGTTCGGCAACATCGTGCTGCGCGCCAACACCGACGGCTCCACCGTGAAGCTGAAGGATGTCGCGCGCATCGAGATGGGCGGCCAGAGCTACAGCACCTACGCGCGACTGAACGGCCAGCCGTCGACCGGCGTGGGCGTGCAGCTGTCGCCGACCGGCAATGCGCTGGGCACCGCCAAGGCGGTCAAGGCGCGCATGGAAGAGCTGAAGAAGTACTTCCCCGCTGGCGTCGAATACAAGGTGCCGTACGACTCGTCCAAGTTCGTGCAGATCTCCATCGCCCAGGTGGTGGAGACGCTGATCGAGGCGATCGTGCTGGTGTTCCTGGTGATGTACCTGTTCCTGCAGGACTGGCGCTACACGCTGATCCCGACACTGGTGGTGCCGGTGGCGCTGCTGGGGACCTTCGGGATCATGCTGGCGCTGGGCTTCTCGATCAACGTGCTGACGCTGTTCGGCATGGTGCTGGCGATCGGCATCCTGGTCGACGATGCGATCGTGGTCGTCGAGAACGTCGAGCGCATCATGAGCGAGGAGGGGCTCAGTCCCCGTGAAGCGACCAAGAAGGCGATGGGCCAGATCTCGGGCGCCATCATCGGCATCACCACGGTGCTGATCGCGGTGTTCATCCCGATGGCCTTCTTCGCCGGCTCGGTGGGCAACATCTACCGCCAGTTCTCGCTGGCGATGGTGGCCTCGATGGCGCTGTCGGCGCTGATGGCGCTGTCGCTCACGCCGGCGCTGTGCGCGACGCTGCTCAAGCCGGTCGACGCCGGTCACCACCACGAGAAGCGCGGCTTCTTCGGCTGGTTCAACCGCGGCTTCTCGCGCACGGCCAAGGGCTACGAGGGCTGGGTCGCCAAGCTGCTCAAGCGCGCCGGGCCGATGATGGTGGCCTTCGTCGCCGTGGTCGCGGTCGTGGGATGGCTGTACGTCCGCATGCCGACGTCCTTCCTGCCGAATGAAGACCAGGGCTACCTGATCGTCAACGTGCAGCTGCCGCCGGGCGCGACGTCCAATCGGACCGAAGCCGCCGTGGCGACGCTGGAGCAGTTCCTGCACAAGCAGCCGGAAGTCGCCGACACCATCGGCGTCATCGGCTTCTCCTTCTCCGGCCAGGGGCAGAACGCCGCGCTGGTGTTCGTGCCGCTCAAGCCGTGGGACGAACGCAAGGGCAAGGACCACAGCGCGCAGGCGGTGGCCGGCCGCGTGATGGGCGCGATGATGGTGGGCGTGCGTGACGCGTTCATCTTCCCGCTCTCGCCGCCGCCGATCCAGGAACTGGGCAACGCCACCGGCTTCGCGCTGCGTCTGCAGGACCGCGCCGGCCTCGGCCACGAAGCCTTGCTGAACGCGCGCAATCAGCTGATGGGCATGGCCTCCAAGAGCAAGCTCATCACCGGCATGCGTCCGGACGGCCTGGAAGACGCGCCGCAGCTGCAGATCGACATCGACCGCGCCAAGGCGCAGGCGCTGGGCGTCGGCTTCGACACCATCGCGCGCGTGCTGGGCACGCAGCTGGGTTCCGCCTACGTGAACGACTTCCCGAGCACCGGCCGCATGCAGCGCGTCGTGGTGCAGGCCGACGCGGCGCGCCGCTCGACGCCGGAAGACGTGCTCAAGCTGAACGTGACGAACGCGGCGGGCGCCAACGTGCCGGTCTCGGCCTTCGCGTCCAGCAAGTGGATCACCGGGCAGATGCAGGCCACGCGCTACAACGGCTATCCGGCGATGCGTCTGGCGGGCGATCCCGCGCCGGGCGTGTCCTCGGGCCAGGCGATGAAGGAACTGGAGAACATGGTCGCGCAGCTCCCCGCCGGCATCGGCTTCGAGTGGACGGGCCTGTCGCGTGAAGAGCAGCTGTCGGGCTCGCAGGCGGGCATCCTGCTGGCGTTCTCGCTGCTGGCGGTCTTCCTCTGCCTGGCCGCGCTGTACGAGAGCTGGTCCATCCCGATGTCGGTGATGCTGGTGGTGCCGCTGGGCCTGCTGGGCGCGCTGGCCGGGGCGACCTTGCGCGGCATGCCCAACGACGTGTACTTCAAGGTCGGCCTGATCACCATCATCGGCCTGTCGGCGAAGAACGCGATCCTGATCATCGAGTTCGCCAAGGACCTGCAGGCGCAGGGCAAGGGCCTGGTCGAGGCGATCCTGGAGGCGGCGCACCTGCGCTTCCGCCCGATCATCATGACCTCGCTGGCCTTCATCCTGGGCGTGACGCCGCTGTTCTTCGCGAGCGGCGCGGGCTCGGCGAGCCAGCGCGCCATCGGCACCGGCGTGCTGTCGGGCATGGTCACCGCGACCTTGCTGGCGGTGATCTTCGTGCCGGTGTTCTTCCTGGTGGTGCGCCGCTTCTTCAAGGGCAGCGACCGCCAGAACAAGCTGTATGCCCACGAACTGGACGGTCCGGATCCGACCAGGGCCATCGCGGCCGCCAAGAACGCGGACGGAGTCTGAGCATGATGAAGAGCAAACTTTCCGTGATGGCCGCCGCGGCCGCGACCGTGGCGCTGCTGACCGGCTGCGTGAACCTCGCGCCGGACCACAAGCGTCCGGACGCGCCGGTGGCGCCACAGTGGCCGCAGGGCCCGGGCGCCGAGTCGACCGACGCCAAGGCGGCGACTGAACTGCAATGGCAGCAGTTCTTCCGCGACGAGCGGCTCAAGCAGTTGATCGACCTTGCGCTGAAGAACAACCGCGACCTGCGCATCGCGCTGCTGAACGTCGACGTCGCACGCGCGCAGGCCAACGTCACCGCGGCGAGCCGCTGGCCGACGGTCAACGCCGGGCTCTCGGCGTCGCGCGGTCCGCAGACCACGTCCAACGGCGACAGCCGCATCGTCAACGCCTACCAGGCGGGTCTGCAGATCACTTCGTACGAGATCGACCTGTTCAGCCGCGTCAAGAACCAGAGTGCCGCGTCCTTCGCGCAGTACCTGGCGACGGGCGAGGCGGCGCGGTCGGCGCAGATCAGCCTGGTGGCGGGGGTCGCGTCGGCCTATCTGGCGGTGCAGGCCGACGAGGAGCTGCTGGCGTTGACGCGCCAGACGCTGTCGACGCGCGAGGACAGCCTGAAGCTGATGCAGCTGAAGTTCGACAACGGCGCCGCGTCCAACCTCGACCTGAGCACGGCGAAGTCGTCGTACGAATCGGCGCGTGCCACCTTGGCCCAGGCCGAGCGCACGCGCCAGCAGGACCTGAACGCGCTGACGCTGCTGGTGGGGCAGGGGGTGCCGGATTCGCTGCCGCAGTCCAGGCCGCTGAGCGACCAGACCATGGGCGCGCTGCTGGCGGGCATGCCGTCGCAGGTGCTGGTGGGCCGGCCTGACGTGGTCCAGGCGGAGCAGCAGCTGGTGGCGGCCGAAGCCAACATCGGCGTTGCGCGGGCGGCCTACTTCCCGAGCATCACGCTGACGAGCAGCGTGGGCACGGCGAGCAGCGCATTGCGTGACCTGTTCAGCCAGAGCGCGTGGAGCATCGCGGGTTCAGCGCTGATGCCGATCTTCGATGCGGGGCGCGTGCGCAACAACGTCGATGCGGCCAAGGCCAACCGCGAGATCGCGGTCGCCCAGTATGAGAAGGTCGTGCAGACGGCGTTCCGCGAAGTGGCCGATGCCTTGGCCGGCCGCGCGACGCTCGACGAGCAACTGCGCGCGCAGGATGCGCAGGCGGCCGCGGAAGCGACCCGTCTGGAGCTGGTCGACCTGAGCTTCCGCAACGGCGCGGCGTCGAGCCTGGATCTGCTGGACGCGCAACGCGCGACCTTCGCAGCGCAACAGGCGGCGCTGCAGGTGCGCCTGGCGCAGCTGCAGAACCAGGTCCAGCTCTACAAGGTGCTGGGTGGCGGGGTGTCGAGCGGAGCCGTGGTTAGCCAGTGATGGTGGGGCCGGAATGACGCGAGGGGTTCCCGGAGGGATGCCCCTTGCGTCGTGGAGAGCCCGCGCTTGGCCTGCCGACCGACAGCGTCCCCGACGATCAGCGCAGGCGCTTGATCAAGCTCGACGTATCGAAGCGATTCCCGCCCATCTCCTGCACATCCGCATAGAACTGGTCGACCAGCGCCGTCAGCGGCAACCGGGCGCCATTGCGGCGGGCTTCGTCGAGCACCAGTCCGAGGTCCTTGCGCATCCAGTCCACGGCGAAGCCGAAGTCGAACTTGTCCTCGACCATGGTCTTGCCGCGGTTGTCCATCTGCCAGCTCTGCGCGGCGCCCTTGCCGATGACGTCGAGCACCAGCGGCATCGGCAGGCCGCTCTTCTGTCCGAAGGCGATGGCTTCCGACAGTCCCTGGACGATGCCGGCGATGCAGATCTGGTTGACCATCTTGGCCAGCTGTCCGGCGCCGGCATCGCCGACGCGGGTGACCGCCTTGGCGAAGTGGATCGCGTAGGGGCGGATCTTGTCGAACACGGCCTCCTCGCCGCCACACATGACCGTCAGCGCGCCGTTGACCGCGCCGGCCTGTCCACCGGAGACGGGGGCGTCGATGAAGTGGAGACCGAGCTTCCCTGCTTCGGCGAAGAGCTCGCGGGCGACCTCGGCCGAGGCCGTCGTGTGGTCGACGAAGACCGTGCCGGGCTTCATGCCGGCGAAGGCGCCGTCGGGGCCCAGCACGACCGAGCGCAGGTCGGCGTCGTTGCCGACGCAGCAGAAGACGATGTCCGCGTCCTTGGCCGCTTCACGCGGCGTCGCGGCGGATTGGCCGCCGAACTCGGAGGTCCAGGCTTGCGCCTTCGCGGGCGACCGGTTGTAGACCGTGACCTGCTGGCCGGCCTTGGCCAGATGGCCTGCCATCGGGAAGCCCATCACGCCGAGTCCCAGGAAGGACACGCGGAGGGACGGAGTCGATTCGTACGAACGCTGGCCGATGCTGCTCATGGAAGGACCTGTCACGGGGTGTTGAAGACCGCGTGATTGTGGCCCTTCCATCGGGCTCGGAACGCTTCAGACGATGGTCAGATGCTCGGTGCCCGACGACAGATCGCCGCTGCGCGCCCGCTCGCTGTTGAGCTTGATCTGCAGGCGCAGGTCGTTCACGGAGTCGGCGTTGCGCAGCGCGTCCTCGTAGGTCACCTTGCCCATCTCGTAGAGGTCGAACAGCGCCTGGTCGAAGGTCTGCATGCCGAGCTCGCGCGAGCGCTTCATGATCTCCTTGATCTCGCCCACCTCGCCCTTGAAGATCAGGTCGCTGATCAGCGGCGTGTTCAGCAGGATCTCGACCGCCGCGATCCGGCCCTTGCCCTCCTGGCGCGGCAGCAGCCGCTGCGACACCAGCGCCTTCAGGTTGAGCGACAGGTCCATCAGCAGCTGCGCGCGCCGCTCTTCGGGGAAGAAGTTGATGATCCGGTCCAGCGCCTGGTTGGCGCTGTTGGCGTGCAGCGTGGCCATGCACAGGTGGCCCGTTTCAGCGAAGGCCACCGCGTGCTCCATCGTCTCGCGGTCGCGGATCTCGCCCATCAGGATCACGTCCGGCGCCTGGCGCAGCGTGTTCTTCAGCGCCTGCTCCCAGCCTTCGGTGTCGAGGCCGACCTCGCGCTGGCTGACGATGCAGTTCTTGTGCGGATGCACGAACTCGACCGGATCCTCGATCGTGATGATGTGGCCGTAGGTCGTCTGGTTGCGGTGGTCCACCATCGCCGCCAGCGAGGTGCTCTTGCCCGAACCGGTCGCGCCCACCAGGATCACCAGGCCGCGCTTGGTCTGCACCACGTCCTTGAGGATGTGCGGCAGTTCCAGCGACTCGACGGTCGGCAGCGTCTGCGGGATCGTCCGCAGCACCAGCGCCACGTGGCCCTGCTGGATATAGGCGTTGACACGGAAGCGGCCGATGCCTTGCGGCGAGATCGCGAAGTTGCACTCCTTGGTGCGTTCGAAATCGGCGGCCTGCTTGTCGTTCATGATGGCCCGCGCCAGCTGCAGCGTGTGCTGGCCGGTCAGCGGTTGCGGCGACACCTTGGTCACCTTGCCGTCGACCTTGACCGCCGGCGGGAACTCCGCCGTCAGGAACAGGTCGGAGCCCTTGCGCGACACCATCAGGCGAAGCAGGTCGTTGATGAACTTGGTGGCCTGATCGCGTTCCATGGCGGCGTCCTGTCCTGTGTGCCGGGGTGTGGCGGTCAGCCGCCCGCGCCCGATCGATTTGTCGTTGTGGTGGGGGCCGGCCCGCTCAGCCCGGGAAGTTCTCAGGCATCTTGGCCTTCGCGCGTGCCTCGGCCGGCGAGATGATGTTGCGGCGGACCAGGTCGGTGAGGTTCTGGTCCAGCGTCTGCATGCCCAGGTTGTTGCCCGTCTGGATCGACGAGTACATCTGCGCGACCTTGTTCTCCCGGATCAGGTTCCGGATGGCCGAGGTGCCCAGCATGATCTCGTGCGCCGCGACGCGGCCATTGCCGTCCTTGGTCTTGCACAGCGTCTGCGAGATCACCGCCTGCAGCGACTCGGACAGCATGGCGCGGACCATGTCCTTCTCGGCGGCGGGGAAGACGTCGACGATCCGGTCCACCGTCTTGGCGGCCGACGACGTGTGCAGCGTGCCGAAGACCAGGTGGCCCGTTTCCGCGGCGGTCAGCGCCAGGCGGATGGTTTCCAGGTCGCGCATTTCGCCGACCAGGATGCAGTCCGGGTCCTCGCGCAGCGCCGAGCGCAACGCGTTGGAGAAGCTCAGCGTCTGCGGACCCACCTCGCGCTGGTTGACCAGGCACTTCTTGGATTCGTGGACGAATTCGATCGGGTCCTCGACGGTCAGGATGTGGCCGTACTCGTTCTCGTTGAGGTGGTTGACCATCGCGGCCAGCGTCGTGCTCTTGCCCGAACCGGTCGGTCCCGTCACCAGCACCATGCCGCGGGGCTTCATCGCCAGCTCGGTGAACACCTTCGGGCAGTTCAACTGCTCGAGCGTCAGGATCTTGCTCGGAATGGTCCGGAACACCGCCCCGGCGCCGCGGTTGTGGTTGAACGCGTTGACGCGGAAGCGCGCCAGGCCCTGGATCTCGAACGAGAAGTCGACTTCCAGCGTCTCCTCGTAGGCCTTGCGCTGGGCGTCGCTCATGATGTCGTAGACCATGTCGTGCACCTGGCGGTGCTCGAGGGCTTCGACGTTGATGCGGCGCACGTCGCCATGGACGCGGATCATGGGGGGCAGCCCGGCGGACAAGTGAAGGTCGGAGGCCTTGTTCTTGACCGAGAATGCCAGCAGTTGGGTGATGTCCATGGGATGAGGGAAAGCGTGGGCGATTATGGCGACGATCTCCGAGAACATACAACAGCTCCACGACCGCATTGAGAGGGCTTGCCAGCAGGCGTCGCGGCCTGTCGACAGCGTCACGCTGCTGGTGGTAACAAAGACTTTCCCGGCTTCGGATGTGAGAGAGGCCTTCGAGGCGGGCGAGCACCGCTTCGGGGAGAACTACGTCCAGGAGGGCCTCGACAAGATCGACGCCCTGGCCGATCTGCGCGCGCAGGTCGAATGGCACCTGATCGGCCCGCTGCAGAGCAACAAGACCCGCGTCGTGGCCGAGCGCTTCGACTGGGTGCACGGCGTGGACCGCCTCAAGATCGCCCAGCGGCTCGCGGAACAGCGGCCCAAGGACCTGCCGCCCCTGAACGTCTGCCTGCAGGTCAATATCAGCGGCGAGGACAGCAAGAGCGGCCTGGCGCCGGCGGAAGTCGCCGACCTGGCCCGGGCCGTCGCCGCGCTGCCGGCCCTGCGCCTGCGCGGGTTGATGGCCATCCCCGAGCCGGCGGCCACGCTGGAGGACCAGCGCCGACCGCACCGCGCGCTCGCCGGGTTGATGGCCGCCTTGAACAGGGACCTGGGCCTGGGCCTGGACACGCTCAGCATGGGCATGAGCGCCGACATGGACGCCGCGATCCTCGAAGGCGCCACGATGGTGCGCGTCGGCTCGGCGATCTTCGGCGCACGTTCCAGACCGGAGCCTCCGTCCGATCCGTCTCCCCCGGCGGCCTGAATGGATGCGCTGCAGCGCCCCGCAGATCTGGTGCCCCAGACGCCGGGCAGCCTGTCTGTCCGGGCGCTGTGGCGCGAGGGGCGCGCGGCGGAGCGCGCTTGGCTGCTCGGCGGCTGGCTCGCGACGATCGCCGCGTGCGTCGTGCTCGGACTCGTCACGATCCGCGAAGGCTGGTCCGGCATCCCCGTCGACCTCGGCGGCGCCAACGCGTTCCTGACCTTCTATCCCCCGGTTCCGTTGTGCCTGTGGTGGACGCTGTGCTTCGGCTGGCGGTGGGGGGCCGTGCCGGCCTGGCTGGCGACCTTCGTCCTGGCGCTGGCCGCCGGCATGACGACGGCCTGGGCGGCACTGTTCGCCTGCGCCAACCCGCTGGGGCTGGGCGTGCTGGCGCTGGGCTACCGTGCCGTCGGCGCCCCGCGCGGGCTGGGCAGCCTGCGCGCCTGGCTGTTCTTCGTGCCGCTGTGCTTCGTCGCGGCGGTGTTCAGCTCCTCGGGGGCGCTGATCTGGAATTTCAGCCACGACCTCCCCGCGCATCGCCAGCTGCCGATCTGGCAAGGCTGGTGGCTGGGCGCGTTCCTGCAGAGTGTCCTGCTCGGCGGACCGTTGATGGCGCTGACCTGGCCCCGCCTGTCACGTTGGATCGCGGCGCGGCCGGTGCTGTTCACGCCGCCACCCACCGGCCGGCGGGCGATGGGCCTGGGCCTGCTGTTCTCGATCGTGCTGGCGGTGCAGGGCTACGGCCTGGTCAGTCTCGGGCTGGGCTCGCTGCAGCTCCGGACCGCGCTGGGCAGCCACGATTGGGCGAAGCTGGACGAAGCCTCCCGAGTCATGCTCAGCACCGCCTGGGTGTTCTTCTGGGTCTTCACGCTGATCGTGCTGTTCGTCGCCCAGTTCGGCTACCAGGCGCTCTCTCGCTGGCTGCGCTCGACCGAGGCGCTCGTGACGCAACTGGCGCGGGTGAACGCGGAACTGGAGCAGCGCTCGCGCACCGACGGGCTCACCGGCCTGGCCAACCGCATGGCGACGGAAGAGGGCCTGCGCGCCTTGCTGCGCACGGTGCGGCGCTACCGGACGCCGTCCGCGCTGCTCATGCTCGACATCGACCACTTCAAGGAGGTCAACGATCGTCACGGCCACGCGGCCGGGGACGCAGTGATCCGCTCGTTGGCGCAGGTGCTGAAGGCGTCCTCGCGGGACGTGGATCTGCCCGGGCGTTTCGGCGGAGAGGAATTCGTCATCGGGCTCGCCCACACGGACCTGCCCGGCGCACGCCGTTTCGCGGAACGGCTGCGCGAGCGCATCGCGGCCACGCCGGTGGCGATCGACCCGAAGGATGGCGGCGCGGCGTCGGTCGCGTACACCGTCAGCATCGGCGTCACCGTGCTGCGCGACAGCGATCCGGGCATCGAGGACGTGCTGCGTCGCGCCGACGCGGCGATGTACCGGGCGAAGGAGGGCGGGCGCAATCGCGTCGAGGTCCTGGACACGGACGCCGCCTCGCTGCCCGAGGCGCCGCCGCCGACCTCAGGCAACGCCTGACCCTTGCCGGACCTGGACGCCCGCGGTTACTGCGCGGGTACGTGCTCCGCGCCGGCGTCCTGCGCAGGAATATGCAGGAATCATGAAACCCCGCCGAGCGGCTCATTAGGGCTTCTACCGAGTGGCCCGGACGGCCGTTTTCATTCAGTTGCAAGTGACGCGTCAGAATTCACGGGGCCTTGGTCCCGCCATGGGTTCCCCGAATCAAGTCCAACGATGATCGCGCCGAAGCCGATGGTCGGTCCACACGCCGGCGCCACGAGCGCTCGAAGCTCGCCGCGGTCGGCCATTCAAACAACTCAATCGTTGCGAGGGAATCGATGTCGTTTCTGTCCCGCCTGCGTATCGGCCAGCGCCTGACGCTGAGCTACGCGCTGCTGATCCTGCTGCTGGTCGTGATCGGCGCCTTCGGCGCCCACAACGCCAGCCGCCTGTCCCATGACCTGAGCACGACGGCCAATTCCAGCCTGGTGAAGATCGCCCTGGCCAACGCGCTGGAGAGCGACGTCAACGTCATCGCCCGCGCCTCGCGCGACCTGCTGCTGCTGGACACCGCCAACGCGATCAAGCGCCAGAAGGCCGACATCGCCGCCGCCCTCGAAGACGGCCAGAAGCAACTGACCGAACTCGACGGCAAGGTCTCCGACGCCAAGGACAAGGAGCTCGCCGCCAAGGTGCGCGATGCCCAGACCAAGTTCGTCGACGCGGTGTCGAAGTTCCTGAAGGTCCAGCAGGACGGCAGCCCCGACGAAGCCCGCGAAGCGCTGATCAAGGACGTGCGTCCCGCGCAGAAGGACTACCAGGACACGCTGAAGAGCCTGGTCGACCTGCAGTTCGCCAACGGCCGCGACCTCGCCGAAGGCGGCGCCAAGCTGGCCAACCAGTCGATCGTCATCACCGGCATCCTGGTGGTGATCGCCGTGGTCATCGGCAGCGTGGGCGGCCTGACGATCGCCCGCTCGATCATCGTGCCGGCCCGCAAGGCCAAGGACGCCGCCCAGGCGATCAGCTCCGGCGACCTGTCGCAGCACATCGAGGTCGAAGGCTCCGACGAACTGGCGCAGATGCTGCACGCCATGCGCGACATGCAGACCGCGCTGTCCGGCGTCGTCGCCAGCGTCAGCTCGGCGGCCGGCGAAGTGGCCCAGAACTCCAACGAGATCGCCGGCAGCAACGTCGATCTGTCGGACCGCACCGCGCGTTCCGCCGAGAGCCTGCAGAACACCGCCGCGTCGGTCGAGCAGATCGCCTCCAACCTGAACGGCGCCAGCGAACTGACCCGCAAGGCCGCGAGCATCGCGACCAAGGCGCGCCAGTCGGCCTCGGCCGGCGGCACCGTGGTGAGCCAGGTCGTGTCGACGATGGAAGAGATCAGCGCGAGCTCGCGCAAGATCGGCGACATCATCGGCGTCATCGACGGCATCGCCTTCCAGACCAACATCCTGGCGCTGAACGCCGCCGTGGAAGCGGCCCGTGCCGGCGAGCACGGCAAGGGCTTCGCGGTGGTGGCGTCGGAAGTGCGCGCGCTGGCCTCGCGCTCGGCGCAGGCCGCCAAGGAGATCAAGGTGCTGATCCAGGAATCGTCCGTCAAGGTCGAGAACGGCACCGCCCTCGTCAACAACGCCGGCGCGACCATCCGCTCGGTCGTCGACGAGGTCAACAACATGGGCCAGTTGATCGAGGAGATCTCGCACTCGGCCCAGGAGCAGGCGGCCGGCGTCGGCGTCGTGAACAACGCGATGAACGAACTGGACCGCGCGACGCAGCAGAACACCACGCTGGTGGACGAACTGACCCGCTCGACCGATTCGCTGCGCGACAGCAGCTCGCGCCTGGTGCAGGCCGTGGGCTTCTTCAGCACCGCGCGCGCCGCCTCCTGAATCCCCAGTTCCTACCGGAAACCCGTTTTCCTCATCCAAGACGTACGAGGTCCCCCATGAGCAAGCATCTCACCACCACCGTTTCCCGCACCCTGCTGGGCCTGGCCGCCGCGCTGGTCCTGGCCGCCGGCGCCCATGCCACGCCGAAGATCGTCAAGAAGGTGCCGCCGGAGTTCCCGGCCGAGGCCGCCCGCCAGTCGATCTCGCAAGGTTCCGTGCGCGCCAAGATGAACATCGAGCCGGACGGCAAGGTCTCGGGCGTCGAGATCCTGGAAGCCGAGCCGCGCAAGGTCTTCGACAAGGCCGTGACCCGCGCGCTGATGGACTGGAAGTTCGAGCCCAGCGGCCAGAAGGAAACGCACGAGGTCAAGCTCGTGTTCAAGAACGAGGACTGATCGCCGCCGCCGGTCCCCTGGGCCGGCCGCTCGATGTCACCGAAGGGCCGCGCAAGCGGCCCTTGTCTTTTGCGGCCGGCCGGCCGCGTCGTCCGCATCGAATCCCCAGGCGCGTGCCCGCCCCTGTGCCGATCCGGAACCGGGCGTCACATCGTGCGCTGTCGCTTGGTCGGCGGCTCGGTCACGACGTTCGGCGCGAGTCTGGCCTGGATCTGCCTCAGTGCCGGGAGCAGCGTGTCCAGACGAGTCTGGCGGAGCGCCGCGTCGATCGCCTTCAGCTTCTCGAAGGTGGCCGCTTGCAGCGCCTCGTCCTCATCCTCGCCCTCGCCCTCCTCCTGCAAGCGCTCGTAGTCCCTCAGCACTTCCTGTCTGGCCTCGCGCAGGGCCTTGCAAGCGGGTTCCTGGTCGACGCGGGACTGCAGCATCTCGCCCAGCGGATCGTTCTCGACCGACAGGAGAAGCACGACGCCGGGGCAGTCGTCATCGGACTCGGCGGTGACCAGCGCGAGCGCCGCCTCCTGGAACTTCTCGCTGCGTTTCGCCGAGTTCCAGTCGTCGCCCGCGCCGACAGCACCGAAGACCGGCTTGTCGGCGACGCGGACCCGATCGGCGCCGAGCAGTCCGGCGAGCACCCGGGACACGTGCCAGCGCAGCACCATGGCCTCCTCGAGCACCTCGTCGAAATCGGGCTGGCGCTGTACGCAATCCGCGTCAACGCGCGCGAGGCAGGCCTGGACGAAGACGTTGCCGGCCACTTCGGACAAGGAGTTCGCCTCCGTCGCATCCCGCATCGCTGACATGGCCGACAAGGTCAGCATGCCGGCGTCCACGCAAGGGCCGACCGGCCGTTCGACCATGGCGCGGCAGCGGCGCGCGAAGTCGGCATCGCTGGCGAGTCCGTCGACGATGGTGGCGAGGTGGGCGCAGAAGGCGATGTCCCTGGCGCTGAACTCTCCGACCACCGCGCGCAGCTGACGCACGTTGGCGATGTAATACAGAACCGGTTCGCCGTCGGGCAGCACGTTGACGGCGCGCGCCCGCAGCGCGGGCGGGAGACGGTCTTCCGGCCACAGCGCCCGGATCGGTTCCAGGCGCTGCCGGTTGGCGTTGCGACGGCGGTGGAAGAGCACCCCCTCGACGCCGGTGGTCCAATCGGGCGGAAGGGCGTCGGGCGGCAGCGTCCGGCCGCACTCCGGCAGCCGGATCAGATAGAGCGACGGCAGGGCGCCGCTCAGGTGGCGGATTCGCCTCGCCAGGTCCGCGGGTGCCAGTGCGTGAGCGTGGTGCAGCGTGACGACGGAGATGTCGGCGTCACGCAGGCTCGAGGGGAGCGTCGAATGCGTCAGCGGCGGCGTCGCGATGTCGATGTGACGGACGCCCAGACGGTCCAGCAGCTTGGCCATGCCATCGCTGTCGTGCAGCCGTTCGCCGCGCCAGATCAGCGTGCCGCGATCGTTCAGGCTGTCCGGCGGCACCAGTTTCAGCAGCGCGTCCATCGGGGGCAGCGCACAGCCGCGGCGCAGCATGGGCGCGGACAGCAGGATCCGTCCGTCAGGGTTGGCCGCTCTCTCGCAGAGCAGTTCCACCCAACGCTCCCGGCGCACGCCTTCACGGCCCTGCGCCTGACGGGCCCACGCGACGAGTGTGGCGGCGGTCTCGACATCCCCGTTGTAGCGCGACAGGGGCGCACCGCTGATGCCTGCCACGGCCGGGGCATGCGCCACCCTGGTCATGCGCAGGTGGCAATGCGTCGCCAGACGCAACAGCGACATCTGCTCCGGTGACGGGGTGGCGGTGGGGTTGTCGGTCAGATCATCCAGGACGGCAAAGGCCTGCGCGCGCAGCCATTCGTGCGCTGCGGTGATCAGGTTGCGATCCAGGGACGCCAGGTGCGCGCGCAGGGCTGCCGGACCGTCGAGCGAGCGCGGGATGACGGCGAAGTCCAAGGCTGCGCCGGGACTGTCGAGCGACAGCAGGTTGGTCGACGGCAGCCACTGCACGGATTCGAGCGAGGGCAGGTTGGCCTCGGACGCGACATGCGACTCCCGCGGGCTGCGACTGCTGGTCAACAAGGGGGCGAGGCCCGTCGCCTGGCGGCGTACGACCAGTGACGGTGGCCGCGACGACGTGTGCTCATCGGAGACCTGCCCGGACGTCGAATGCCCGTCGCCGTCGGGATCCTGCGTCTCGATGTCGCTCAGCAGACGTTCGAAGAAGGGGATGTTCAATCCCGCGCCAGGAGTCCTGGGCGGTCCCTCGTGGACCGGTCCGGGGGGCGTCACGGGATCGATCGCATCGATCCCATCGATTCCATCGATCGTCGGCCAGACGGCACCGAGCGACGGCAAGGGCCGGCCCGGGGTGAAGGGCGTGCCAGTCACGCTCACAGGCGTCTGCTGGCTGTCGATCGACGACAGACTCGCGATCGATGACGTCGGTGGGGAGCTCGACGGGTCCGGCGAGGTGGGGCGCGGCAGGCAGGATGGCGGCATGTCCCTGGCGGCCTGGAGCACCTCCCCCAGCAGCATCACCCGTCGTGCCGGCAATGCGTCGGGTTGTGGTCGCGCGTGTGCAGCCGCCAGGGCCGCAGTGAGGTCGTCTCGCATTACGCGGTCGACCAACTGGCAGATCTCGGCGGCGGTGGCTGCGGAGATGGGCGGACAGCTTGCGCCGGCGGTGGCGCGAATCTGATCCAGCAGTTCCGGCACGCCCGCCGCATTCAGGCGTCGCCATGCAATGCGAGTGCCCGAGTGCAATTCGGCCATCGGCCCCAGCGCCGCGATCGACGCCCGGGGATCGCCTGCCTGCAGCTGCCGGCCCAGCATGTGACGCAGTTGGCCAGGGCCATCCGTTCTGACCGTGCCGGCGATCTCCGCAGGCGCAGCGGCGCCCGCCCATCGGGCAAAGACGTCGCTCGCCGAAAGCAGGCGAATGCCGGGCTCCGATCCGGCCGGGCAGGACAAGGCGGTCGGCGCGAACGACGTCGGCAGGTTCGATGCCAACCTGTCCAAGTCGCCGAAGTCGGAATGAGGATGAGTGGATTCGGGACGAAGAGGGTTCATGGGGCACGTTCTGGGGTCAGCGGAGCTCCCTCAGTGTTCGCACGGCTCCACTCGACCTGTCCTACACTCGTGCTCCATGTCCCGCCTGAACGCACCCGGTCCGCGCCGGCTCCTCTGGAGCCGCTGGCTGGTGCTCGCGTTGCTGAGCCTGACCCTGCCGTTGCAGGGCGCGCTGGCCGCGACGATGGGCATCGGCATGGCGCTGATGCCGTCGAACGCCGGCGCGGCCGTGATGACGATGCCGAGCGACTGCCAGGACATGGGTCACGACATGTCCGCCATGGCGGGGATGTCGCAGGACATGCCTGGCATGGACCACGCCGGCATGACCGCGACGGGCCACGGTGCGTGGCAGGACGACGGCGCGGATCATGCGTCCACCTCCGATCATCATTGCGGCATCTGCCTGCAGTGCTGCATCGGCGCCGCGATGCCGGTCGCCCCGCTGACGCCGGTCGCGCACGACCTGCGCGACCCGGCTCCCTCGCTCGACGCCCACGGTGCGCCCGAGCAGTCTCCCCAGCCGCTTGAGCGGCCTCCCAAGACCCTCCTCGCCTGAACGCCGGCGCCCGTCCTGGACGAGGCGCCGTCCGAGCCGTCATCCGTCTGCACCTTCGCAGCGGATCGGCATCGATCCTGTTCATCTGCGAGGACGCCATGTCTTCTCGTTTCATTCCCGCACTCGCGTTGACGATGTGCCTGGGCGCCGCCATGGCCGCGCCGCCCGATCCCGCCGACGCGCGCCAGGGCACCGCTCCGCCGCGGCCCAAGCCCCCCGCCGCCGCCTCGAGTGCCGCGGTCGTCGATCCCGGCGTCGGCGACTGGCGCCAGGCCAACCGTCGCGTGCTCGACGCCGGTGGCTGGCGCGCGTTGCTGCGTGAGAGCCAGGCCGCCTCGGCGCCGGCCGGCGGCCATCATCACCATTGAGGAGCGTCCGATGCCCTCCACGATGATTCCTGGTCGACCCGAAGGCCGATACACGCCGCGACTGCTGGCACTGGCGGCGGCCTTCACGCTGTCGGCCTGCGCCTCGCTGTCGCCGGAGCAGGCCGTCGCGCCCGTCCAGCAGAAGAGCCGCGACTGGCTCGGTGCCGATCTGCCGCTGCAGCGTTCCGACGATCAACGCGCCGCCGCGCGCGCGCGCACCGAGGCGCTGCTCGCGCAACCGCTCGACGCGCAGGGCGCGGTGCAGCTGGCGCTGCTCAATCACCGCGGCTTGCAGGCCGGGCTGTACGGCCTCGGCATGGCGGAAGCGGAGCGCGTGCAGACGTTGCTCTGGCCGAACCCGGTGCTCAACATCGGCCGGCTGGTCCGGGGTGACGAACGCGAGATCGAACGCGGCCTCCAGTTCAACCTGCTGAGCCTGCTGGGCCGCGGTGCCCGCCAGGACGCCGGCGCCCGGGCGCTCGAACGCGAGCAGGCCCGCGTCGCGCAGCAGTTGCTCGACGTCGCCGGCCAGGCACGCCGCGGCTGGATCCAGGCGGTCGCGTCGCAGGAGCAACTGCGGCAGGCGCGGACGGTGCTCGACTCGGCGTCGGCAGGCGCCGAGCTCGCGCTGCGGATGCGGCAGGCCGGCAACGTCAGCGCGTTGCGACTCGCCCGCGAGCGCACCGTGCTCGCCGAGGCGCAGCTCGCGCTGGAACAGGCGCAGCTGCAGGCCGAGGGTGACCGCGAGGCGCTGATCCGCGCGATCGGCCTCTGGGGCGACGACCTCGCCGCGCTGAAACTGCCCGGGCGCCTGCCGGACGTGCCCGCCGATTTCCGGACCGCGGACGACGTCGAGCGCCAGGCCGTCGCGCAACGGCTGGACATCCTGGCGGCGAAGCGCGAGTCGGAACAGCTGGCCGCGCAACTGGGGCTCACGCGCCGGACCGGCCGGGTCAACGTGCTCGAACTCGGCCTGCAACGCAACAGCAGCAACGAGGAGCCGACACAACGCGGCGTCGAACTCAGCATCGAACTCCCGCTGTTCGACTGGGGTCAGGCGCGTGTGGCCGGCGCTCGCGAGGCCTACGGCCAATCGCTGGAACGGACCGCGCAGATCGCGATCGAGGCGCGTTCCGAAGTGCGCGTCGCGCGTGCCCGCGCCGAAGCCGCCTGGCGCATCGCGCGGCGTCATCACGACGACGTGCTGCCGCTGGCCAGGCAGGTCTCCGACGAGACCCTGCTCCGCTACAACGGCATGCTGGTCGGCGTGATGGACCTGCTCGCCGACGCGCGCGCGCAGGCACGCGCCGTGTCCGCGACGCTGAACGCGCAGCGCGACTTCTGGCTCGCGGAATCCGAGCTGTCGCAGAGCCTGCTCGGCCCCTTGCGCGACGGCGCCGCCGCGGCCGCCCCTTCTTCATCGACCGCCGGCGCGCCTGAAGCCGCTGGCGGCGCCGCGCACTGAGCGCGCGGCATCGAAAGGACCTACCGATGATTTCCCGGAGAAACCTCTTCGCCCGAGCGGCCGCCGGTGCGGCGCTCGGCGCTGCCGGCGCGGTGAACGCGAGCGGGGTCTCGCGCGTCGCCATGGCGGCGCTGCCCGAGCCCGCCCAGCGCGACAACGCCGAGACGGCCCCGCCGCTGGTGCCGCCGAACGGCCGGCCCTACAACCCGGTCGTCACGCTCAACGGCTGGACGCTGCCCTGGCGCCTGCGCGACGGCGTCAAGGAGTTCCACCTCGTCGCCGAGCCGGTGCTGCGCGAACTGGCGCCCGGGTGCACGGCGCACCTGTGGGGCTACAACGGTCAGTCGCCCGGCCCGACCATCGAGGTCGTCGAGGGTGATCGCGTCCGCATCTACGTGACCAACCGGCTGCCGGAGCACACCAGCGTGCACTGGCACGGCCAGCGGCTGCCCAACGGCATGGACGGCGTGTCCGGCCTGACGCAGCCGGCGATCAAGCCGGGCGAGACCTACGTCTACGAGTTCGTCGCGCGGCGTCCCGGCACCTTCATGTACCACCCGCACGCCGACGAGATGACGCAGATGGCCATGGGCATGATGGGCTTCTGGGTCACACATCCGAAGGGCCGGCATCCGCAGATCGCCGAGGTACAGCGCGACTTCTGCTTCCTGCTGTCGAGCTACGACATCGATCCCGGCAGCTACACGCCGCGCACGATGACGATGACCGACTTCAACCTGTGGACCTGGAACAGCCGAATCTTCCCCGGCATCGACACGCTCAACGTGCGCCAGGGCGACCGGGTGCGGATCCGCGTCGGCAACCTGACGATGACCAACCACCCGATCCATCTGCACGGGCACGAGTTCGAGGTCACCGGCACCGACGGCGGCCCCGTGCCGAAGACGGCGCGCTGGCCGGAGGTCACGACCGACGTCGCGGTGGGGCAGATGCGGCAGGTCGAGTTCCTCGCCGACGAGCCCGGCGACTGGGCGATCCATTGCCACAAGAGCCATCACACGATGAACGCGATGGGGCATGAGGTGGACACGCTGATCGGCGTGGATCACCGCGGTCTCGCGGCGCGCATCAACAAGGTCATCCCCGACTACATGGCGATGGGCGAACGCGGCATGGCCGACATGGCCGAGATGGAAATGCCGCTGCCCGAGAACACCGTGCCGATGATGACCGGGCAGGGGCCGCACGGCTCGCTCGAGATGGGCGGGATGTTCAGCGTGATCAAGGTGCGCAAGGACCAGAAGCCCGGCGACTACGGCGATCCGGGTTGGTACGCGGCTCCGGCGGGCACGGTCGCCCGCGCCGTGACGACACCGGACGGCGCGCCGATCGCTCCCGCTCCGAAGCCTGCCGCTGCTCCCGCCGCGGAACCGTTGCGCGTCCGCAAGCCCGATGGACACGGGCATCAGGGGCATTGAGCTCCGACGCCCCCACATTCACGAATTCAGAAAGTCAGCATCATGAACCGCATTCGCACCACCTTCGCCGCCCTCGTCTTTGTCCTGACCGCTGCCGCTTTGCCGGTCCGCGCACAGGAGCATTCGCACGAAGGCCATGAACAGCACGCGCAGGCGACCGACGCCGCGACGCCGTCTTCGCAGGACTGGATCCCGGCCGAGGTCCGCCGCGTCGATGCCGCGCAGCAGAAGCTCACGCTCAAGCACGGCGACATCCGCCATCTCGACATGCCGGGCATGACGATGCCGTTCCGGCTGGCGTCCGGCGTCGTCAGCGCGGCGCAGCTGTCCGCGATCAAGGTCGGCGACAAGGTGGAGGTCCGCATCGAGTCACGCGACGGCGCACCGACCATCGTCGAGCTGCGTCCGGCGACGGCCTCGAACTGAGGGCAGGCCGCCGCTGGTTCAGGGACGGCTGTGCTTGAGGTTTTGACGCTTGCCGTCAAGGCCTCATGCACTGGCGGCCAAGCGCTGAGAAGACGCAGGTGGAAAGCTGCTTCCCGGATCGCCGACAATCGCCCCCATGGCGATTCAATGGTTTCCCGGGCACATGCACAAGACCCGGGGCGCGATCCGCGAGCGCATGAAAAGCGGGATCGACGTGGTCATCGAGATGCTCGATGCCCGCGTGCCCGCGAGCAGCGCCAATCCGCTGCTCGCGCAACTGACGCAGGGCCGGCCGGCGCTGAAGCTGCTCAACAAGCAGGATCTGGCTGATCCGGCCCGCACGGCGGAGTGGCTGGCGTTCTATCGCGCGCAGCCGGACACGCGGGCCGTTGCGATCCACCAGGGCCAGCCCGGCCTGGCGAAGATGATGGCGGCTGAGTGCCGGGCGCTGGCGCCTCACCGCGGCGGGCTGGACAAGCCGCTGCGCGTGCTGATCTGCGGCATCCCGAACGTCGGCAAGTCGACGCTGATCAACACGCTGGTCGGCAAGCGTGCCGCGGCCACCGGCGACGAGCCTGGCATCACCAAGATCGAGCAGAAGATCCTGCTCGACAAGGGCGTCTACCTGTTCGACACGCCGGGCATGCTGTGGCCCAAGATCCGCGTGCCGGAAGCGGGCATCAACCTCGCCGCGAGCGGCGCGATCGGCCGCAACGCCTTCGAGGAGGAGGTGGTGGCGCTGGACCTGCTCGGGTACCTGCGCCTGCACTATCCCCAGTCGTTGAAGTCCCGCTACCAGCTCGAACCCGACGCCTCGCTGCTCGACGGCGAGGTGCTGCAGCTGATCGGCAAGCGGCGCGGCGCGGTGCTCTCCGGTGGCCGCATCAACATGCAGAAGGCCGCCGAGGTCCTGCTGTACGACCTGCGTCAGGGCCAGCTCGGGCGCATCACGCTGGAGACGCCGGCTGAGTTCGACGAGTGGAGCGCCGCGGCCGAGGCTGCCGAGGCCGCCAGGATCGCCGAGAAGGAAGCCCGCGCCGCCGAAGCCAAGCGCGGCACGCGGGATGCGCAGCAGGCGCATGCCGCGGACGAAGACGAAGACGAAGACGAAGACGAAGACGAAGACGGTGAGGGCCTCGACCGCGAGAAGTGAGCCTCGAGGGACCGAGCACGACGGCAGAAGCCGGGTGCCCCCTCGCTCATACGCTCGCAGGCTCCGCTAAATCGCTCAGGGGCACCCGGCTTCCGCCGTCCGGAAAGGATGGCCGGTGCGCTTGTCAGGGATGCACTTGCAGCATCTGCAGCGCAGGCAGTTGCCAGCCGAAGTACAGCGCCGCCAGGCGCAACGCCGCCACACCCACCATGCCGGTGACGAAAGCCCAGCGCATCGGCACGCCCATCGCCTTCAGCAGGAAATACAACGCGATGCCACCGATCGCGGCCGTCGCGTAGATGTCCTTGCGCAGCAGCAGCGGCGCCTGGCCGCTGAGCAGGTCCCGCAGCACGCCGCCGCCGCACGCCGTCAGCGTGCCCATCAGCAGCGCAGGCATCGGCTTCAAGCCGTGCTCCTCGGCGATCTCCGTGCCGCACAGCGCGAACAGCGCCAGGCCCAGCGCGTCGGCGATCTTCAGGACCCCGATCGCATGCTCCGGGAACGGCCCCACGATCAGCGCCGCCAGGGCACTGGCAATGATCACCAGCAGGTAACGCGTGTCCTTCATCCAGAACACCGGATGCCGGTTCAGCAGCAGGTCGCGCAGCGTGCCACCGCCCACCGCCGTCATCGCGGCAATCACCAGCAGGCCGAACAGGTCCAGCCCCGCCTGCATCGCGGCCAGCGCGCCACTGACGGCAAACACCGCCACGCCCAACAAGTCGAACCAGTAGATCATCGGCATAGGGCGCGGAGTTTAGAGGCGCGTGCCGTCCCCCCCTTGAAATCGGACTGGGCCGGGCCCATCTGTCGCCGCGATAATCCTGGCCCCATCGGGGCTTGCCCTGTCGCACCCCGTTGGCATCCCTTTGGCATCACCGCTCTCACGAACGATGGACAAGCAAACCCATTCCTTCCAGGCCGAAGTCAAGCAGATCCTGCATCTGGTGACGCACTCGCTCTACTCGAACAAGGAAATCTTCCTGCGCGAGCTGGTCAGCAACGCCTCCGACGCCTGCGACAAGCTGCGCTTCGAGGCGCTGGACCATCCGCAACTGTTCGAGGACCAGCCGAACCTCGAAGTCCGCGTGTCCTTCGACACCGAGGCCCGCACCGTCACCATCAGCGACACCGGCATCGGCCTGTCCGCGGAAGAGGCCATCGCCCACCTCGGCACCATCGCCAAGAGCGGCACCCGCGAGTTCATGGCCAAGCTCGAAGGCGACCAGAAGAAGGACGCGAACCTGATCGGCCAGTTCGGCGTCGGTTTCTATTCCGGTTTCATCGTCGCCGATCGCATCACGGTCGAATCGCGTCGCGCCGGCCTGCCGGCCGAGCAGGGCGTGCGCTGGTCCTCCGAAGGCACCGGCGACTTCGAGGTCGAGACCATCACCAAGCCCGGCCGGGGCACCGACGTCATCCTGCATCTGCGCGAAGGCGAGGAGGAGTTCCTCAAGACCTGGCGCCTGAAGTCGACGATCGCGAAGTATTCGGACCACATCTCCCTGCCCATCCTGATGCGCAAGGAAGAGTGGGACGCCGACAACGCGACCCAGGTGCTGAAGGACGAGTGGGAGCCGGTGAACAAGGCCTCCGCGCTGTGGACGCGCGCCAAGAGCGACATCACGCAGGCCGAGTACGACGCCTTCTACCAGCAGATCAGCTACGACACCGAAGCGCCGCTGGCCTTCACGCACAACCGCGTCGAGGGCCGCAGCGAATACACGCAGCTGCTCTACATCCCGGCCAAGGCCCCCTTCGACCTGTGGAACCGCGACAAGCGCGGCGGCGTGAAGCTGTACGTCAAGCGCGTGTTCATCATGGACGACGCCGAGGCGCTGATGCCGGTCTACCTGCGCTTCGTCAAGGGCGTGATCGACTCGGCCGACCTGCCGCTGAACGTCAGCCGCGAACTGCTGCAGGAGAGCCGCGACGTGAAGGCGATCCGCGAAGGCTCGACCAAGCGCGTGCTGTCGATGCTGGAGTCGCTGGCCAACAGCGAGGACGCCGGCGAGCGCGACAAGTACGCGCGCTTCTGGACCGACTTCGGCCAGGTGCTGAAGGAGGGCGTCGGCGAGGACCACGCCAACCAGGAACGCCTGGTCAAGCTGCTGCGCTTCGCGTCGACGCATGCGGACGAGAACGTCTCGTTCGCCGACTACGTGTCGCGGATGAAGGAAGGCCAGGAGGCGATCTTCTACATCACGGCCGACAGCCTGGGCGCCGCGAAGAACAGCCCGCAGCTCGAGATCTTCCGCAAGAAGGGCATCGAGGTGCTGCTGCTGACCGAGCGCGTCGACGAGTGGATGCTGTCGCACCTGCACGAGTTCGAGGGCAAGGCGCTGCAGTCGGTCGCCAAGGGCGCCGTCGACCTCGGCCAGCTCCAGGACGAGGAAGAGAAGAAGAAGGCCGAGGAAGCCGCCGAGCAGTTCAAGCCGGTGCTGGACCGTCTGAAGACCGCGCTGGAAGGCCGCGCCAAGGACGTCCGCGTGACGACGCGGCTGGTGGATTCGCCGGCCTGCATCGTGGTCGAGGAACACGACATCAGCGGCCACCTGGCCCGCATGCTGAAGCAGGCCGGCCAGACCGCGCCGGTGTCGCAGCCGACGCTGGAGATCAACCCCGACCACGCGCTGGTGAAGAAGCTGGGCGCGATCGAGGGCGATGAAGCCGGTGATGCCCGCTTCGGCGACCTGGCGCAGGTGCTGTTCGACCAGGCCTTGCTGGCCGAAGGCGGCGTGCTGGAGGACCCGGCCGCCTACGTGAGGCGCGTCAACGCCTTGCTGCTGGGCTGAGCCGCCGGCCGCCTGATCGTCGCGGCGGCCCCCGGTCCTCGTGGGGGGGCGTTCCGCGGCGTCAGGGTATGGATGCGGCCGTGGCGTGGATCGCGGCCGTTGAGCGGCACGGCGATGACTGCCAGGTCAGCGCCAGGCTCGAGGGGCCGCCGGGCGGCCCCTCGCCGCCCGCCATCGCGTCGATGAACTGCGCGGCTTTCAGCCGCCAATGGGAGGGCGCCGCGGCGGCCGCCGTGCCTGCAAGCGGGATGTCCTGGCCCTGAGCCCGTGCTGCCCCGTCAGCAACGTCAGGGGCCCGCTGCAGCAGCGCCCCTCCGTCTTCAGACCCTTGATCACTCGCCAGCGACCATCTCTGTGGCGCGGTCTGCGAAGCATCGGCCATGAGCGTGGCGAGCGATGCCGGCAGCGCCGCCATGCGCCACGCATCGGGAGCGATCGGATGCCGCAACAGCGCGACGGGTTCCTCGTCGGCGCCGACGGCGGCCACGGCGGCATCGGATGCCGGGATGTCTGGCAGACGGACACGGTCCCAGAGCGCCCCGTCGCTGATCAGCAGGTCGGCGTCGTCTCGGGTCGTTTCCAGTTGGCCGCTGCGCACCGTCAGCAAGGGCCGCGCCAGCGTGCGCGACACCGACGGCCATGCCAGGCAACGCGCCTCGGCTTGACCGGTGATCCGGGTGGACGGGTCGGGCCGCCATTCGTCATCGACAGGATCGTCCGACGGGACCGTGAGCGCGTTGCGGATCCGGATCAATTGGCCGCTGTCCGGGCGGTGGATCAGGAGATCGCTGCCTTCGTAGAAGGCCTCGTCGCCATCGAGCCCGAGGTCGTCCAGGTCGATGCGGCGCGGTGCGCCGTCGATCTCCTCCAGGATCACGATTTCCGCTGCTCCCAGCGCGGTGGCGCCATCCAGGTCGATGGGGCGTCCGTTGCCCTGGATGAGCACCAGCGCCGGCGCCGCCCGACCCGCGAGGAATTGCGCCGTGAAAGCACGGAAGTCGGCGTCGTCCTTCAAGTGGAACGGCGTGGTGTCGCCGTCATCCAGGCGGATGTAGAGGCGGCGACCTTCCGTGAAGCCGAAGTGCGTGCGTCCCTGGGTCGTCGCTTCGAAGCCCGTGTCGTCGAGCTGGAAACCCGAGTAGCCGTCGGGCGACCAGGCGGGAGAGAGCTGCCGCATCCACCATTCGATCAGCCCGCGGGAGAAGGTCTGAGGTCGAGCGGGGTCCGGGTCCGGATCGACGCGCAGGCGCAGGTCCGTGCCCAGCTCCCTGGCGCTGCCGATGTCGGCCCAGTAGAGGTTGTCCCTCGACGTCGCGGAAACGGGCGGGAGTTGGTGGAAGGCGGGATCGGGACGCAGCATCAGCAGGTAGCGGGCATCGCCGTCGTCGTCGTCGATCCGGAACACGTCGCCCGGACGCCCCCCAGGCGTCCGGATGGCCTTGATGTCCTCGGGGCCCGGCACCAGCCGCTGGAGGGCCGCCAGCAACTGACGGCCCAGCAGCGCGTCGTTGGCCAAAGGCGCGTGCGACAACTTCGCGCGGTCCATCTCGTCGCGCACGCGGATCAGCCGATCGCGCAGGGCGGTGGCCGCCGATTCGCGCAGGCAGGACTCGACCGGACTGCGCGGTTCCGCGTGACGTGCGTACCAGGCGTCCAGCGGCAGACCTTGGACGCCCGCCTGGGCCTGCCAGAGCCTGAACGTCGCTGACTCGATCTCCCAGCCGTCCGCGTCGCGTGCGATGCGACCCAGCGTCGATCCGGCGAAGTGCTCGGCGGCGGCATCGTCAGGGCCGCTCAGTCCCGGCGACGGGTCTCGCACGGTCAGGCCGGCACGCCGGATCCGGTCCAGCAGCGTCTGGGGCAGTCCACCCATGCGGCCCTCGGGGCGCAAGGTGCCGGGCTCCGCGGCCCAGGCGGTGAGCGCCTGCTGAAGGGGGCTGTCGACCAGTCCTTCGACACCCGTGGAGGCGAGCACATGGGCGGACCGGTCGTCGCGCGTCAACTGATCGGTCAGGTCCTGCATGAACAGCCGCAGGGTGGGCGGCAGGACGTCGTAGTAGTCGTGCGGGCCGTCCCGGTCGGTGCTGCGCGAGTCGGCCGCCAGCGAGTACACGTCGATCCGGATGTCCACGCAGGCGTCGCGCAACAGGTGGACCAGTTCCGAGGACTCGGATGGCGTCGCCCCCAGCCTGATCCACGCCGACCCGTGGTCCCTGGCGGCCAGATGCTGGTCGAGCAGGTGCTGGAGGCGGTTCACCAGCCCCTGGAGGTGGAGTCGCTGCGGCGCGGTCAGTCGCGGCAGCGCCGGCAGCAGATCCGCGGGTGCCGTGCCCGCGGCCAGGTAGGCCTGTGCCTGGTGGAGGATGAGCCACTGTTTCGTCAGCGCGATGTCGTCGGAGGACAGCGCCCGGACGCCGGGATTGCGCAGGGCGCCGACGCCGACGCCGGCCAGCGACAGCGCGCCGGCCAGCGTGGGATCGGCGGCCAGACTCACCGTCGGCGCGCCGGCCGACAACTGCTCCAGCCGGTCCACCCGGCCCCAGAGCGCCAGGAAACTGGCACCGCCGGACGGACGGAGGGTGGCCGACAGGCGATCGGAGAATTCGATCGCCTCCAGGGGCTGCGGGGGACCGCCGTCGGGGCCGGCGAGCTCCGTGCCTGCCGCGAGCTGCTCGTTCAGGAACGTGGCCAGGCGTTGCGGCGTCCATCGCGGATTCCCCCGGAGCCATCGCAGCAATGCCTCTTCGCCGGCGTCGGTGAGCATCACGGGCTCGCGGGCGAACTCTCCGGATTCCTGCCAGAAGGTGTAGGTGATCGGCTGCAGGAAATGACCGCCGTCGTAGCGGACCGTGGGACGTCCTTCGGGGTCGAGGCTGACCTCCCCGCCGCGCAGGTCATAGCGGGCCCAGGCGCCGGTGCCGAACGTGGCGCCCGGTCTGAAGAGCATCAGATGCCGCTTGCTGTGGAGTGCGGCCGCGCCGGAGTGCGGGTCCATCAGTCCTGACAGCGCCTCGCCGTCCTCCAGCGAACTGGACAGGTGGATCTGCCGGTGGATGTGTTCCTGGGCGAGGGGGAGGAACAGGGTATCGGGACCGACCTCCACCGGCGGTGCCAGCGCGACCAGCGCCTTCCTCAGCGCCGCCTCGGGACGCAGGGTGGCGGACCACGCCGGCAATGCCAGCATCAGCGAGGCCCGCCGGTTGTCGAGATCCAGCAGGACCCGCGCGTCGGGCACCAGGGGGTCCGCCAGCTGGATGACCGCATCGTTCAAGGCCTCGAAGCGCAGCTCCTGGCCGCCGATGCGGACGCCCTTCTGGTCTCCGTCGATGAAGTCGACGGGCTGGCCGCCTCGCGCCAGCCCACCCTTGCGCATGAAGGTCCAGACGTCGCGTCCCTGGCTGGCGGGCAGGATGATGACCGGGTTGCGCACGGTGCCGTCCGGCGGCAGCGCCAGCGTGTAGCGGCCGCCGCCGCCCAGCAGCCGGAGATGGACCAGCGACTGGTCGAGCGGCAGGAGGGTGCGGGCATTCTTGTCGTCGAAGACGAACCGGCTGCCCTCGGCCTCCGAGGCCGCGGGGAGCGCCAGCACGCGGTTCTGGTCGTCGAGGACGACCTCCAGCAGGGTGTCCAGGTACTCGTAGCGCCACAGGTCCGCCGATTTGGCGAAGCTGCTCGAGGTCACGTAGTCGCCGACGAATCGGGCATCGCTGTTCACCTGCATCCGTTCGATCAGGTCGTCGTGCAACAGCGAGAAATCACCGCCGGCCCGGGAGGAGGAATACCCGTCATGGTGGATCCGGACATTGGGCGACGTCATGAGCACCAGCACCAGACCTGGATCGCGCAGCGGCCGGGGAAGCGGCACGCGCGGAACGGTGGCCCGGTCCGCGGTGCGCATCAGCGTCCATAGGTCCATGTCCAGCCCGTCACGCGCATAGGTGGCCTGCCGGTCCGAGCCGTCGGCCACCCACCAGTCGTGCAGTCGCCGGCTGCCGGCCTGCCAGTACAACTGGCTGGCCTGGAGCGCCGAAGCGCCCATCGATGCGTCGGCGAACACCACTTCGCCCTTGCGGAAGTCGATGCGCTTCATCGGCGCCCAGCCGTTGGCCAGCAGCACTTCGGCGCCATGGGTCGGGCCGGCCCGCACGCGCCGCAGCGGTTCGATGTATCCGCGATTGATCTGGCGCAGCGGCCGGAGGTTGCGATCAACGCGCGCGATGGCGCCGGTGACGGCCCGGTTGAGTTCCACGATCCCGTATCCCAGTCCCGTGATCGGCACCAGGGCGCAATCGGCCGCGGCGGCGAGCAGCGAGGCGCCCAGCAGATCCGCGACCGCGGCGGCCCCCGCCAGCAGCAACCCCTCGGAGTCGATGACCAGCTTGACCGTGGCGCGCGAGACGTCGGTGCTGGTGCCGAGATTCAGCGCCTGGACCAGTTCGTTCAGATCGGCCATCAGGACGCCGGCCTGCGCCGCGCCGCCCAGTGTCGACAGCGCCCTGGACAACTGGTTGCTCGAGCGCACGAGGCCGTCCATCGGCAGCAGCGGAGACTGGCTCATGGCCGCGCGGACATCGGCGACCATCGCCGCGACATCGGCGCCCGCCTGCAGACCTTGCTGGGCGACGCCCAGGTACCAGAGTGCGCCCTGATAGCGCATGCCCTCGGGAGAGTTCGTGGACAAGTCCTTCAACGACAGGGCCAGCATGCCGACGTTGAGCAGGTCCAGGCCGCGGCCGGCGGACGTCACGTCGTCGTGGCGGGCCTCGAGGTCGGACAAGCCTTCCTGGATCACGGCGATGCCGGCGCGCAGCGCCTGACGATCGGCGGGCGCGGTGATGGTGCGATTCACCGTGGCGTCCGTCGACAGGTCGAGGTAGGTCAGGGTCAGAGGACCTTCGGCCAGATCGTCGATCCGGGGGAGCAGCACCATGCCCGCGGGGCGATGCTGGTCCACCACTTCCTTGAACCGCCGGCGGATCTGGAAGGTCTCCCAGATCCTGGCACGCGCGAATGCGTGTAACCGCTCGGTCGCGCGGTCGTCCGCGGCGCCTTCCAGGACGACGCAGCAGGCGGCGCGCGCCGGCTCCCCCGCGCCCCCATCGGGGTACTTGTCGCGGACGCGGAGGGTGCCCGTGTCCGGATCGGACCAGTACACCCAGGTCTTTCCCGCGGCACGCCGCACGGCAGGTGCCTGGGGGTGGGGCCGCGTGCCCTTGCGAAGGCGCCGGTGGCCGTAGTCCAGGAGCACGGTGTCGGTGTAGACCGTGGTTTCCATGCCCGGCCGCCCCAGCGCCTGGGTCACGGCTTCGTTCGTGAACTCGCGACCGAAACTGCGAAGCGTGGCGGGCGTCTCCAGCGAGCAGCTGAGCAGATCGACGCTGGAGATTTTCGGAAGCGGACGGTCCGGCGTCTCGAGCCTCGTCATGAGCCCTTTCAGCTCCACGGCCAGGCCCGTCGCGGAGCGGCCACTCAGCAGCCGCTCCTTCGTGATCCAGGCGGTGTGTCCGTGACCGTTCACGATCAGCTTCACGCGCGCATCCGGCATGGCGTTCGCCAGCAACGACTGACCCCGCACCACCTTGTAGCTGCCGTCCGGATGGAGCTGCACCCAGACGAGTTCGTTCGGATGGATGCGGCTGAGCGTCGCCCCGGCGGCATGGATCGCGGCGTCGTCCTCCATCTGCACGAACACGCGCAGCATCGGGCTGCGGGCGTCCGGCAAGGTGTCGGCGGGCAGGCGCGACGTGTAGGTGCCGGTCGTGGCGTTCCAGCCCGACAGGTCGGGAACGCGCGCGCCGTGGAAGGCGGGCTCGCCGAAGATGTGGCGGACCACGGCGGTGCCGTGGGCCTGGAATTCCCAACGCCCGCCGTCACCGCGCTTGACCACGGGAATGTTGCCCACGCGGAACTCGTCCGCGGTCAGGGTGGCTTCGGGAGGCATGCGCTCATGGCGGAAGGGCAGCGAGTCTCCGAACAGCGCGACGCAGAACGCGTCCCCGAGCTCCAGATCCAGGTTCTGCGTACGGATCTCCGCCGGCCCTGCCGACAGGGCGAGCGCCGGCAGATGGAGCTGGAATGTCGGCGCCCCGGGACCTTCGATGCCGGTGAACGTCACGCGCCCGGCCTGCCGGTCCAGGCGCTGCTCCAGGTCGGGCGCGAGCGTGTGGAACAGCGGCAGCGGCACGCGGTCGGAAGCCGGCAGGAGCGGGACCGGCGGGTCGCCGAGAAGGTCCGGGTCGCTGGGCATCGTCTCGGGGACCAGCAGTTTCAGCAGCGCGGACTCCTGATGGGTGATGTACAGGCCGGGCCTGACGCGGGCCCAGGGCACTGAACCGTCCGGCGTGCTGGACAGGAAGTGCAGCGGGCCCATCATGTCCAGGTTGGACAAGGTCCGCAGCGGGCGCCAGAGTTTCCGCAGCGTGCCGACATGGCCTCGCGCCAGGGCGTCGCGTATCCCGACCACCTTCGCCAGATGGTCCAGGTCCAGCAGGAACGGCACGCGGGCGCTCCCCGAATAGAGGGCGGCGGCCGTCAGTCGTGCCGCGGCGATGCGGTCCGCCAGGGCGTCCGGCAGTGAGTCGCCGACCGATTGCCGGACCAGGCTGTTCACCACCAGCAATCCCTCCGCCAGAAGCCCGCTGGCGCGATGCACGGGGATCTTCTGGCGAAGGAGCGGGGACGAGGCTCCCCCCAGGTTCTGCGTGCCGACGTCGCCGATGGTCCAGGTCCTGAGCATCGAGGCGACCCGCAGGTCCTGCGGTTCGAGGATGGCCTTCGCGAGCGTGTCGCGTGGGCCTCCGTTGCCCAGCAATCCCGCGCAGGCGCCATCCAGTACCGCACTCACCAGCCGTTCCGACAAGGTCTGCAGGAACTGCCGTTCCGCGGGCTCGATGCGGGCATCGCGCAGTCGTCCGATCAGGTGGGCGAGCACCTCGTCCCGCAGCGCGTCGCGCCGGTCGGCCAGCAAGGGGTCGGCGTCCGCCGCGTCGTCGCGCACGGCGTGCCCGATCGCCGAGAGGATGACATGCAGACGCCCCTCCTCGGCATGGACGGCCGGATGTCCGGGCGGGGTGAGCAACACCTGTTCAAGGGAGATTCCCGGCCCGGTCCGGGCGGGCGTCGACCGCGCCGGCGTCGGGGTCGACGGCAGCCGGGGCAGCGGGATCTGCAGATGCAGCGAGGACGGCATGGCGAACGCTCCTGAGCAATGGAACGTGGCCTCAGTCGTCCGCGCCGAGCGGCCCCGGCCAGGAAATCGGGGACCTCAGCGCAGGACCTTGATCGCCCTCCCTGCCTCGAATCGGTGAAGGGACCGCTGGAGAGGGCCGTTGCATCCGGAGCGCGTCGACGCGCTCCGGGGCGTCATCCGGGCCAGGCGTCGTGACGGCGCGTTTCCACCTGCATGACATCGAGCTGCTCCCGCAGCTTCACGACCTGGTCGCTCCAATAGTTGGGCGTGCCGAACCAGGGGAACGCCGCCGGGAAGGCCGGGTCGTCCCAGCGTCGCGCCAGCCAGGCGCTGTGATGGATCATGCGTTGCGTGCGCAGCGCCTCGACCAGCCTCAGCTCACGCCAGTCGAATTCGCGCACGCTCTCGTAGCCGTCCAGCAAGGCATCGAGCTGCCGCCGCGCCGCGTCGGGCTCGCCGGACAGCAGCATCCACAGGTCCTGCACCGCGGGGCCCTGCGCGGCGTCGTCGAGGTCCACGAAGTGCGGTCCCCGGTCCGGCGTCCAGAGGATGTTGCCCGGATGGCAGTCGCCGTGCAGGCGAAGCGCGCGTCGATCCGGCAGCGCATCGAAGGCGGCGTCGATGGCGTCGATGCATCGGGCCGCGGCGTCGTGCCAGTTGGCCGCCACCTCGGGGGCCAGCGTGTCGTTCGCGCGCAGCCAGTCGCGCGCCTCGCGCGCGGGCGCTGCGCTGTTCCATGCGAGGCGATGCTGGAAGGGCTCGCGCTGACCGACCTCATGCAGTCGCGCCAGCAGGCGGCCGATCCAGCGCAGCACTTCCGGATCCTCGAGCTCCGGCGCGCGACCGCCCTGCCGCGGCGTCACCGCGAAACGCTGGCCCTGGAAGTGGCCGAGCGTTCCCGACGTGTCGTCGGTCGTCAGCAGCAGCGGCGGGACGACGGGCACCTCGGCATCCGCCAGCGCGCGCGCGAACGCGTGTTCCTCCAGGATCTGCGCGTCGCTCCAACGGCCGGGCCGGTAGAACTTCGCCACCACCGCCGACCCGTCCTCCAGATGCGCCATCAGCACGCGGTTCTCGTAGGAGTTCAGCTGCAACAGGCGGCCGTCGGGGCGCAGGCCCGCGTGCTCGAGCGCGTCGAGCATCAGTTCGGGGGTCAGGAGGCCGAAACCGGCCGTCATGTCAGTCATCGGAGCGGCAAGGGCAGCAAAAACGGCGCCGAAGCGCCGTCGTGTCCTCGAAGAGCGGGCAGGGGCGTAGCTTAGCGCCGCCCGTAGCGCGGCGAGTCGACGACCACGCCGCCGATGTCGGGGTCCGGCAGTTCGCCGGGCAAGGTCGGGAAGTCGCGACCGTACTGGGAGTCGCGGAACTGCGCATCGCGCGCATGCGGGTCCCGGAGCTGGGGATCGCGGAGCTGGGAGTCCCGGAAGCCCGTGGCGTCCTGGGCGCCGGCACGCGGTCGATAGCCGCGGGCACGCGGCTCCGCGGACGGCAGCGGCGCCTGCATCGATTCGCCGCTGAAGGCGTCGTAGCGGCTGTCCGGCGCGAAGAAGGAATCGCTGAACACCGGCGAATCGTTCCACAGCGTGTTGCGCGATGTCGCCGGCGCGGCCGCCGGGGCCTGGCGGCGCGGGGCGACCGGCGGGGCGCTGGGCAGGTGCGTGGCGCCTGTGCGCGGCATCGCCGCCATGCCGGCCCGGCTGCCCTGGTTGCTGTAAGGCACAAGCAGTTGCAATTCGGTGGCGCTCGGCAGGTTGTCCACCGAGGTGCGCAGGTAGCGGATGCGGCACGCGGCCAGGACCGCCTGCTTGATCTGCAGGTTGCGCGTGGAGCCCGGCCGGTCCGTCTCGAGGTCGATCGCGGCGAGCACGCGACCATTGGGGCTGCAGATCGCGAAGTTCACGCTGATGCCGCCCAGCAGCTCATACCAGTAGCGCACGTCGCGGGCTTCGGTCGGCTGGCAGAAGCGCACCATCGGCAGCTTGCACATGACGACGTGGTGCGGCAGCGCCTCGCGCAGCAGGCGGAAGACGCGGCGTTCATCGGCGCTGAAGACGGGACGGGCGTTGAGCGACCACTCCGTGGGCAGCGGCTTGCGCTCGCGACGCGGGCGCCGCAGCAGCAGCGCGGCGGCCAGCCCCAGGACTGCCAGCGCCGACAGCCCCGCGATGATCCACGGAAGCAGGTTCTGCATATCCCAATGAGCTGGACGGACCGGACGGATGGCGCGCGAGGACGCCGGCGGACGCACGGAAGCAGCGGATCAGAGACACCGTACCGGGCGGATCGCGGGAATGTAGCGGAAAGGCGTTACAAATTGCATCCGCAATCGCCCCGGAACCCCCTGGAATCGGGTGGGCCGGCAGGGAATGAAACCGGTACCTGTGCGATCAGCGGGTCGTCAGCGTTTGGAATCCGGGTCGTCGGAACGGTCCCGCACCTTGCGGATGCGGGACTTCACTTCCGCCACGCCGTCCAGGAAGTCGCCGACGGTGCGCATGTGGCGCTTGAACTGGAAGTCCCATTCGGCCATGTGACGCTCGAGGGCCTCGTCCACGTGCGAGGACACCGAGTCCGGCGGCAGGCGCAGCCAGGCTTCGGATTCGCCGCCATCGCGCTCGACGGTCGCACCGGCGTTGCGGGCGATCTTCAGCATCGGGGCGTTCTCGCTGAGCGCGTGGATGAAGAGCGTGTCGATGCCGCGGTTGCGCGCGTGCAGCGACGCACGTTCGAACAGCCGGCCGCCGAAGCCCTTGCCACGGGCGGCGGTGGCGACCGAGACGCCGAATTCCGCCATCGCCGGACGGCCCTTGATCTGCGGCGCCGGCGCGTAGGCCAGGTGGGCCACGGCGATCAGCTGCAGGCGGCGGTTGAAGATGCCCAGCACCTCGTCGCGGACCAGATCCAGGCCGGCGACGTACTTCCCGATCTGCTCGTCGCGCGCCGGATAACCGAAGCGCAGGTAGCGGTCGCGCTCGCCGAGCGCCAGCAGGTGCTGCAGGATGCGCTTGCGGTGGCGCTTGCCCAGCGAGCGGATCGGCACCCAGCCGGTCCAGCGCGCCAGCATCGCGCGCGGGCTCCAGCGGGAGGACGGCGCGGCCTCCGGCGCCTTCGGCCGGGGCGTGTTCGGGCGGGGATCGGGCGGGGTGGACATGGCGGGCTCGGCAATGGGGAGGGATGCTAGCGGGGAACGGTCCCGGCGCCTCCCCCGGATGCGTCACAAATCCGGTCGGAAGGGCGGTGGGCAGGGCGGTCGGAGCAGTGTCGGCGGTCCGGATTTGGGCTTTCGAACGGGTTCTGCTAGACTCGTCGGCTTTCCCGTTTCCAAGGCAGCGGGGGAACGTCCGTGAGAGGCCGCAAGCAAAAGCGTGCACCGAGCGTACGGGGGCAGATCGCCCGAAGTTTCGCCTTTTGAAAGAATCTCATGAAGACCTTCAGCGCCAAGCCGGCCGAAGTGACGCACGAGTGGTTTGTGATTGACGCCACCGACAAGGTGCTCGGACGTGTTGCCAGCGAAGTGGCACTCCGTTTGCGCGGCAAGCACAAGGCCATCTACACGCCTCACGTCGATACCGGTGACTTCATCGTCATCATCAACGCCGAGAAGCTGCGCGTCACCGGCAACAAGGCCACGGACAAGGTGTACTACCGTCACTCGGGTTTCCCGGGCGGCATCTACGCCACCAAGTTCAAGGACATGCAAGCCAAGCATCCGGGCCGTGCCCTGGAAAAGGCCGTCAAGGGCATGCTGCCCAAGGGCCCGCTCGGCTACGCGATGATCAAGAAGCTGAAGGTGTATGCGGGCGACACGCATCCGCACACCGCCCAGCAGCCCAAGGCGCTGGAAATCTAAGGAGCGGAGATGATCGGAAACTGGAACTACGGTACCGGCCGTCGCAAGTCGTCTGTGGCACGTGTCTTCATCAAGAAGGGCACTGGCCAAATCACGGTGAATGGCCGCTCGATCGAGCAGTACTTCGGCCGTCAGACGTCCATCATGATTTCGCGCCAGCCTCTGCTGTTGACGAACAATGGTGAAGCGTTCGACATCAAGGTCAACGTGCACGGCGGCGGCGAGTCCGGCCAGGCCGGCGCGGTCCGCCTGGGTATCACCCGCGCGCTGATCGACTATGACGCGGCCCTGAAGCCCGAACTGAGCCGCGCCGGCTTCGTCACGCGTGATGCGCGTGAAGTCGAGCGTAAGAAGGTCGGTCTGCACGGCGCCCGTCGCCGGAAGCAGTTCAGCAAGCGCTGATCGACTTCCGTCCGCTGGTGGCATCCGGGTTGGGATGTTGCCGGTGGCGAAAGCTCAAGGACAAGGCCGCTGCTTCAGCGGCCTTGTTTTTTGTCCGGCAGGGTGCATATCCTGCTGAAGGGGCTTATCTCCAAACGTCCGTTGCATGTGCGGGGGCTTTGAGATAATTCCGCCATTCCTCCGACACAACAGGATCCACGATGAGCGCAGTCCTCGAAACCACATCCACCGATCTGGGCGGCATGCCGGCACCGCTGGTCTTCACCGACAGCGCGGCTGAGAAGGTGCGCGAGCTGGTGCTCGAAGAAGGCAATCCGGAACTGAAGCTGCGCGTGTTCGTGCAGGGCGGCGGTTGCTCCGGCTTCCAGTACGGCTTCACCTTCGACGAGGCCGTGAACGACGACGACACGCAGATGGCCAAGAACGGCGTGACGCTGCTGATCGACGCGATGAGCCTGCAGTACCTGGTGGGCGCCGAGATCGACTACAAGGAAGACCTGCAGGGCGCCCAGTTCGTGATCAAGAACCCGAATGCGCAGACGACCTGCGGTTGCGGTTCGAGCTTCTCGGTCTGATCGGCGCACGCTCCGGACTCGTCGGATGCACCGGCCCTCGGGCCGAATGACAAAGACCGCCTTCGGGCGGTTTTGTCGTTTCTGGAGAGTGGAACCTGCCCCGAGGTTCTCAGGCGGGTGTGTAGCTGCCCAGCACACGAGGGCCCGACGCGCCAGTCGCTGCAGGCAGGTTGCCTGGCAGTCCGCGCACATGGCGCATGGCCAGCCATGCGAAGGCGGCGCCTTCGACTTGCATCGGCGGCAGTCCCTTCGTCGCCGTGGTGCTGACGGCCACCGTCGGCAGCAGCACCTGCAGCCGCTTCAGCAGCGTGTCGTTGAACGCGCCACCGCCGCAGACGAGCAGCTCGCGCCAAGCGCCCGGCGCAAACGCGACCAGGCTGTCGAGGACGCAAAGCGCGCTCAGTTCAAGCAACGTGGCCTGCACATCAACGGCGGAAACACGCGGCGCGTGCGCCGCGATCCTGGCATCGAGCCAACCGAGGTGGAACAGATCCCGCCCCGTGCTGCGTGGCGGGGCCTGGCGGAAGTAGGGCTCGGCCAGCAGCGCATCGAGCAAGCCCGCATGCACCTGTCCCTGCGCGGCCCATTGGCCGCTGGCGTCGTATTCGGCGCCCTGATGGCGATGGATCCATCCGTCCATCAGGCAGTTGCCGGGGCCGCAGTCGAAGCCACCGCTGCGGCCGTCGGCCCAAAGGAGACTCACATTGCTGATGCCGCCGACGTTCAGCACGACCACGTCGGTGCCGTCCTGCCCCAGTACCGCGCGGTGGAAGGCCGGCACCAGCGGCGCGCCCTGACCCCCGACAGCCAGGTCACGACTGCGCAGATCGTGGACGACGGCAATGCCGGTGAGCTCGGCCAACAGCGCGGCGTTGAGCAGCTGGATCGTGAAGCCGGTGCCATCAAACTCGCCGGGCCGGTGCCGCACCGTCTGCCCGTGCGCGCCGATCGCGCGGACTTCCTGCGGCGCCAGTCGCTGGGACATCAGCAGTGATTGGCAGGCCTGCGCGTAGGCGCGGGCCATGGCGTTGCCGGCGAGCGCCGCACGCTGAAGTTCGTTGTCGCCGGGGCTGTTGAGCGCGAGCAACTCCGCGCGCAGCTCCGGACCGAAGGGCTGGTAGTCGTGGGCGAGGGTGTGAACGCGACCATTGGCCTCGGCCCGCACCAGTACCGCGTCGACGCCGTCGAGCGATGTGCCGGACATCAGTCCGATGTAGAGCTCGGCGCCGGAGGTCGTCATGGCCGGAGGGGCTGGAAAGCGAAGCGCTTGCGTCGAGCGCCGGACGCCTTACTCGCCGACGACGCCGTCGTGGATCGAGGCAGCTGCCTCGAGCGCGTTCTTCGCGCTGGCGACCTGTGCCTTGAATGCGGCCTTGGCGGTCGCGGGCAGCGTGACAGCCTCGGAGGCGCGGGCAATCACACGCGGATCCTGCTGCTTGCCGTTGACGCGGAATTCGAAGTGCAGGTGCGGTCCGGTCGCCCAGCCGGTCGAGCCGACGGCGCCGATCTTCTGCCCTTGCTCGATCTTCTGGCCCTTCTTGACGTCGATCCGGCTCAGGTGGGCGTAGACCGTCATGCGGTTGCCGCTGTGCTTGAGCTGGATGACGTTGCCGAAGCCGTTCTGCCAGCCCGCGAACTCGACGTTGCCGTCGCCGACGCTGCGCACCGCAGTGCCGGTCGGTGCGCCGTAGTCGATGCCCTGATGCTGGCGCCAGGTCTGCAGGATCGGATGGAAGCGCATCGCGAAGCCGGAGGTGACGCGCGAGAACTCCATCGGGCTCGCCAGGAACGAGCGGCGCTTGCTCTCGCCGTCGAAGCCGTAGTAGTTGCTCTTGCCGCTGGTCGGGTCGCGGAAGAACACGGACTGGTAGCTCTTGCCGTTGTTCACGAACTCGGCGGCCAGCAGGCGGCCCGAACGGTTGCCCCAGGTGATGGGTTCGCCGTCCGCGGTCAGGGTTTCGTAGACCAGCGAGAAGCGGTCGCCCTTGCGCAGTTCGCGGTGGAAGTCGATGTCGCCCGAGAACATGTCCGCCAGCTGCGTGGCGATCGCGTCGGGCACGTTGGCCTCGTCGGTCGCGGCGAACAGCGAGGACTGGATCGTCCCGCTGCCCAGGCGCGTCTGGGTCTCGTACGCCACGGTCTCGAGCTTGGAGACGAACTTGTCGCCCTCGCGGGTGATGCTCAGGCGGGTGAAATGGGTGTCCAGCTGCTCGCTGGCCTCGGCGGCGTAGCGGGCGACGATGGACTGGACCTCGCCGCTGGCGGTCGCGACGACCTGGACACGCTTGCCGACACGGCCGGTCAGCAGCTTCTTGGCGGTGTCGTCGGTGCGCAGGAAGGCGGCGGCCGCCGTGTCGAATGCGCCCATGCGCTTGAGCAGCGCATCGGCGGTGTCGGCGGCGCGGGTGACGTCGCTGCGCGAGAGACCCGGATCGAACGCGGCCAGTTCGGCCAGTTGCTCGTCCAGCGACTGCAGCGGGATGGATTCGGAGACGACGCGTTGCGGGAGGTCCGCGGCATCAGGGGCCATCGGCGCGACGCCGAAGGCGGTCACGGCGAAGCAGCTCAGGACACCGACCACCGTGCCGGTCAGGGCGCGCGGGTGTTTGGCCGCGAAGGATTCGGCGCGAGCGAGGGTGCGCTGCACGCGCTGCCATTCGTCATTCCAATTCATCACGCGCCGAAGACCTTTTTCTGGAGCCTGAGAAAGTGCCGCCCGCCGCCACGCCTGCAAAAGCGCGTGGCTCGAACGGCCCGTGCCGGAGATCCGGAGCGCCTGCAAAACGAAGGACGCCCTGAAGGGCGTCCAGATGCTGCGAGGAGCGTCCACTAGAATCGCCGTCTTGCGTTGCAGCGACAGGTCAGGCATGTGAATTGCCCTCTTCGCGCCCCGCAAAAACAGCCGAAAGTATAGCGGCGGGCCCGGGTTACAAATGCTAGAAAACCCGGTAAATCAAGACTTTACGTAAGCCCGTGCGGGCTCCGAAGTGCCATGTCTGACATCCGAACCCCCGCCGCGTCGGCCCCTGAATTTCCGATCACGGACCGGGTCCGTCATGCAATGCAGCAATCCCTGCGCGGCTGCGAGGAATTGCTTCCGCAGGACGAGTGGCTGAAGAAGCTGGCGCGCTCCGAGGCCACCGGCCAGCCCTTGCGGATCAAGCTGGGCCTGGACCCGACGGCGCCCGACATCCACGTCGGCCACACGGTGGTGCTGAACAAGATGCGCCAGCTGCAGGACCTGGGGCACCAGGTGATCTTCCTGATCGGCGACTTCACCTCGATGATCGGCGACCCGTCCGGCCGCAACGCGACGCGCCCGCCGCTGACGCCGGAGCAGATCAAGCACAACGCCGAGACCTACTACAAGCAGGCCAGCCTGGTGCTGGACCCGGCCCGCACCGAGATCCGCTACAACAGCGAATGGAGCGACCCGCTGGGCGCGCGCGGCCTGATCCAGCTGGCCGCGAAGTACACGGTGGCCCGCATGATGGAGCGCGACGACTTCACCAAGCGCTACGCCGCCGGCACGCCGATCTCGGTGCACGAGTTCCTCTACCCGCTGATGCAGGGCTACGACTCGGTCGCGCTGAAGGCCGACCTGGAGCTCGGCGGCACCGACCAGAAGTTCAACCTGCTGATGGGCCGCCATCTGCAGGCCGAGTACGGCCAGGAGTCGCAGTGCATCCTGACGATGCCGCTGCTGGAAGGGCTGGACGGCGTCGAGAAGATGTCCAAGTCCAAGAACAACTACGTGGGCATCACCGAGCCGGCCAACGGCATGTTCGCCAAGATCCTGTCGATCAGCGACGTGCAGATGTGGAAGTGGTTCGACCTGCTGAGCTTCAAGTCGATCGAGGAGATCGCCGCGCTGAAGCGCGAGGTCGAGGGCGGGCGCAATCCGAAGGAAGCGAAGGTGATGCTCGCCAAGGAGATCACCGCGCGTTTCCACAGCGCGCAGGCGGCGGAAGACGCGGAGGCGGACTTCAACAACCGCGCCCGCGGCGGCATTCCGGACGACATTCCCGAGCTGTCGCTGAGCGGTGCGCCGATGGGCATCGCCGCACTGCTGAAGGCGGCGAACCTGGTGCCGTCGAACGGCGAGGGCAACCGCAAGATCGAGCAAGGCGGCGTCAAGATCGACGGCGTGACCATCAGCGACAAGGCCTTGAAGGTCGAGGCCGGCACGATGGTGCTGCAGGTCGGCAAGCGCCAGTTCGCGCGGGTGACGCTGAGCTGAACGCGCGACGCCAACGAAAAACGGGAGGCCAGGGCCTCCCGTTTCTGTTTGCGCAGGTCACTGCTTGATCGGCCGCAGATAAGGCCCCGGCTTGGGCGTCTTGATCGGATCCTTCGCGATCGCGTCCTTCAGCCAGGCGATGGCGGCATCGAGCTGCGCGTCCTGCCCGTTGGCGGTCGCCCGCGGTGGGTTGTCGACCTCGATGTCCGGTGTCACGCCCTTGCCCTCGACGAGGAACTGTCCGTCGACGGTGATCTGGCCGTTCTCCGCGGCGCGCATCAGGCCGTTGTCCATCAGGCGGTTCTGGTCGGACAGCCACACGCCGGCACCCGAGGTCGTCTTGCCGATGACGGGACCCAGGCCCAGGCGCTTGAAGCCTTCGGAGAAGGTCTCGCCGTCGGAGTAGGTCTCCTCGTTGGCGATCACGACGACCTTGCCGCGGAACACCTGCTGCATGTTCGGATACGGCTTGCTGCCGTAGGGCGAGCGCGGCTGCCAGAAGGCCCAGGCGCGGCGCAGCAGCGTCTGCAGGATCCAGCTGTCGATGTTGCCGCCGTTGTTGTGGCGGACGTCGATGATCAGGCCTTCGCGCTCGCTCTGCGCGTAGAACTCACGGACGAAATCGCCGATGTCGTCGCGGGTCATCGCACGCAGGTGCAGGTAGCCGATCTTGCCGTCGCCGCCCTTGTCGACAAGCTTGGCGCGGCTGAAGCGCCAGTCGTTGACACGCAACTGGCTTTCGCGGCGCAGGTCGACCGGCGTCACGACGACCGGGCGTTCCTTGCCGGAGGGCTCGCGGATCTGCAGCAGCACCTGCTTGCCGGCCTGGCCGCGCATCAGCTCGCTGGGATCCGGCACCGACTGGGCCTTGCGTCCGTTGATCTGCGTGATCACGGCGCCTTCGGCGATGTTGAGGCCGGGCGCGGCGAGCGGTCCGGCTTCCGACGGCAACTCCGGATCGCCGGCGAAGATGCGCGTGATCTTCCAGCCGTTGCCCTTCGGATCGCGCTCGAGCTGCGCGCCAAGGCCGGCGTAGCCGGGTTCCTCGGCGCCCTTGCGGAGCTCGCCCGGCGCGACCTGGCTGTGCAGCAGGCTGAGTTCGCCGACCATCTGCGCCATCAGCTCGGCGAGCTCGCCGCGCTCGGTGACGCGCTCGGTCAGCGGGAAGTACTTGGCGCGCATGGCGACCCAGTCCACGCCGTGCATGTCCTTGTCGTAGAAGAAATCGCGCTGCATGCGCCAGGCGTCGTTGAACATCTGGCGCCATTCGGCCTTCGGGTCGACCGCGATCTGCCAGTCGGACCAGCGCACGCGCGACTTGTCCAGGTCGCCCGGCAGCTTCGGACCGGCGTCGACGATCAGGATCTCCGGCGCGGTACCCGGCGCGGCCGAGCGGCGGATCATCAGCTTCTTGCCGTCGGCGCTCAGGTCCCAGGCGGCAACGCCGTCGGCGAAGGTCTCGATCTTGGTCTCCTGCGGACCGATCGGCAGCTGGCGCAAGGCGGTGCCTTCCTGCACATACAGGCGCTTGGAATCGACCGCCAGACCGCTGTAGTTGCCGGCGGCGGCCGGGACCTCGTACAGCCGCAGCGCCAGGCCCGGGATCTGGATCTCGGGTTTGCCGCCCTTCGCGGCGGCGGGTTTGGCTTCCTTGGCCGCGTCAGCCTTGGCTTCCTCGACCTTCTGCTTGGATTCCTTGTTGTCGGGCTTGTCCTTCTCCTGCTCGCGGATCTCGGCTTCTTCCTTGGCCTTCATGCCTTGGAGTTCATCCGGCGCGGCGAACGGGAAGCGCAGGTTCGGCTGCAGTGCGATCGCGTAGATCTTCCAGCCCTTGTCGAAGTAGGGCCCCATGTTGCGGTCGCCCCAGGGGCCGGGGTTGCCGGTCACGCTGAAGGTGCGACGGGACAGGAAGTACAGCCACTGGCCGTCGGGGCTGAAGGCCGGCGCGGTGGCGGCATAGCGGTCGCTGCCGAGCTGATGGACCTTGCCGTCGGCGACGGTGAGCAGCATCAACTGCTCGCGGTACGGATTGGCCGTGGTGCGGACGAAGGCGAGGGATTTGCCGTCCGCCGACCAGCTCAGCGCCGCGGCGCCGTCGCCGAGCGTGTCGTGGTCGACCTCGCGCGTCGCGGCCGCGCGGGCGGGGTTCTTGAGGTCGGTGAGGAAGAGTCGGCCTTCCTTGTCGGTGTGCGCGATCCAGCGGCCGTCGGGCGACGGCGACAGGCTGCGGCGCAGCACGGTGGCGCCTTCGGTGATCTGCCTGGGCTGGCCGGTGCCGTTGGCGGCGAAGCGCCAGATCTCGAATTCGCCGCTGAAGTCGCAGAACGCGAAGACGTCGCGGCTGTCGCCGCTGAAGGCGCTGTCGCGGCAGCGGCCGGCGTCGTCGGCGGAGGCGGGGATCGGCAGTTCGGCGCGGCGCAGCGGACCGACGCCTTGCGTCGCGAGACGGCCGCGCGCGGTCAGCACGACCTGCTCGCCATTGGGCGAGAGCGAGACGCCGGTGAGGAAGTCCTGCGGACGCGCGATCCAGCGCTTGCGCTGCTGGTCGTAGTCGCCGGCCAGGCGGAGGTCGATCTTCCGTTCGGCGGCGCTGCCGTCGAGGTCGACGCGGTAGAGGTCGGCACCGAGCGCGTAGACCGCCTGCGTGCCGTCCAGGCTCGCATGGCGGACGTCCCAGCCCTTGTGGCGGGTGTGCTGGCGCAGGTCGGAGCCGTCGGCCTTCACGGACCACAGGTTGTAGGTGCCGTCGCGGTCGGAGAGGAAGGCGACACGGGCGTTGCCGGACGCGTCCTTGTAGGGCATCGGGCGGCGGTCGTTGGCGCCTTCGGGCAGCAGCGGGCGGGCCTCGGCGGTGCCGGCGAGATCCATCACCCACAGCCGGGCGAGGGCGCCGCCGCGGTACTGGCGCGCGTTGTCGCCGCGCAGGCCGTTGCGGGTGAAGTAGAGGATCTTGCCGTCTGGGCTCAACGCGCCGTCGCTGGCCTGACCGACCGGCAGCGCGCGGTGCAGGCCGCTGGTGAGGGAGACCAGGTGCAGCTGGGTGCCGGGCTCGCCGCGTTCGGTGGCGCCGGAGTAGAGCACCTCGTTGTCGGCGGTGATGCCCCAGACGCGCACGGCGCCGGTGTCCCAGGTCAGGCGGCGGGCGATGCCGCCGGCCGCGGGCATCACGAAGACGTCGCCGGCGGATTCCTGCTGGCCGACGAAGGCGATCCAGCGGCCGTCGGGCGAGACGGCGGGGAAGGTCTCCGCGCCGCCGTGCGTGGTCAGGCGCTGCGCGGTGCCGCCACCGACGTTGGCCTGCCAGAGATCGCCTTCCGCGACGAACACCAGGCGGTCGCCGCGCAGCGCGGGCTGGCGGTAGAAACCGAGCGACGGGTCGACGAGGGTGGGCCGGGCCGGCGTGCTGCGGGCGACGGCATCCGCCGTTCCGGCGGCGGCGGCCGAGGTCGCGGTGGATTCGGCGGCGATGGCGAGGGTGGCCATCGAGCAGGCCGTGGCGATGGCCAGGCGACGGAGCGTGATGCGCATCGGAGGTCTTCCTTGTGGGAGTCCGGGACGGAGCGTCGGAACGTGGATGGGAAGGGCCCGGCCTGACGGCTGCCGGAAGTCATGCGGCGCGGATTCTGGCGCCGCGATCGGCGTCAGCGATTCGTCACCCCCATGGCCACGTGCCCGGCGGGCACGTGCGGGACGGCGTTCTGGACGTGGCCGTGCTGGTCGTCGAAGAAGAAGTCGGGCTCGAACTCCCGGAGGAATTCGCCCTTGGGCAGGCCGCCGAGGAACATCGCCTCGTCGACTTCGACGTCCCAGTCCATCAGCGTGCGGATGGCGCGCTCGTGGGCGGGCGCGCTGCGGGCGGTGACCAGGGCGGTGCGCAGGCGCATCGGCACGGCGGGCGCGGCCTGCAGGCGCTGGAGCTCATGCAGCACCTGCTTGAACGGACCGGCGGGGAGCGGGGTCAGCTTGCGGGCGATCTCGTGTTCCTGGAAGGCGTCGAGTCCGTCGCGCTGGTAGATCTGTTCGGCCTCGTCGGAGAAGAGCACGGCGTCGCCGTCGAAGGCGATGCGGAGCTCATCGGGATACGCGGCGGAGGCGCGCGCCGACTGCGGGAAAACACGGGCCGCGGCAACGCCCGCGATGAGCGCTGATCGCACATCGTCCTCGTTGGCGGAGAGGAAGAGCTGCGCCTTGAGCGGCTTCAGATAGCGCCACGGACTGTGGCCGCGGGTGAAGACGCCGCGTTCGATGTTCAGTCCGTAATGCTGCGCGGAGCGGAACACGCGCATGCCGGAGATCGGGTCGTTGCGCGACAGCACGACGACCTCGACCCGGGGCGTCTCGCCGGCCACGTTGAACGCGAGCAGCTTGCGCACGAGGGAGAACGCGGTGCCGGGTTTTGCCGGCTCATCCAGGCGCTGCTGCTGCAGGCGCATGTAGGCGCGGTCGTCGCTGTCCTCGAAGAGCTGGTTCTCCTCTTCGAAGTCGAACAGCGCGCGGGAGGAAAGGGCCACGACAAGGCGGCCGTCGAGAGAGGCGGGCATGGCCTGGATGATAGGCGCGGTGCCGGGTTGATCCGGCCGGGGGCTTCGCGCCGACCGGAACGCTCCCGAGCGCGAGAACGCTGCTCGACGTATTCGCCGATGGAGGCAGCGCCCTACTGCGTCCTACAACGCGCTACTGCGCCGCCAGCTTGTTCATGTCGATGATCGGCAGCAGCACCGACAGCACGATCAGCATCACCACGCCGCCCATCGCGACGATCAGCAGCGGCTCCAGCAGCGTGGCCAGCGTCATCGCGCGGCGCTTCACTTCATTGCCGAGCTGCTTCGCCGCGCGCTGCAGCATGTCGGGCAGTTGACCCGTCTGCTCGCCCAGTCGCGCGAACATCGAGAGCAGGCCCGGGAAGCGTTTCTTCCCCGCCAGCGCCGCGCCCAGCGGCGCGCCTTCGCGGACCTGCGCCAGCGCATCCATCGCGTCCGCGCGCATCGCCTGGTTGGACAGCGTCTCCGCCGCGGCCTGCAGCGCCTTCAGGATCGGCACTCCCGCGCCCGCCAGCATCGCCAGCGTGCCCGAGAAACGCGCCGCGTTGTAGCCGCGTGCAAGCCGACCCAGCAGCGGCAGGTTCAGGAACGCCGCGTCGAAGCGCTGGCGCGGTCCTTCGCGCTTGAGGATCTGTCGCATGCCGATGACGCCGCCGACGACGACGATCACGATCAGCAGCCCCCAGTTCCGGAGCACGTCGGAGATGCCCATCATGATCCGCGTCAGCAGCGGCAGCGTCTGCCGCGTCTGCGTGAACACCGCCGCCACCTGCGGCACCACGTAGGTCAGCAGGAAGCTCACCGCCAGCACCGCGATGATGCAGACGATCACCGGATATGCCAGCGCACCGAAGAGCTCCGAACGCAGCCGCTGCTGTTCCTCGAGGTCGTCCGCCAGGCTCTCCAGCACCGGTCCCAACGCGCCGCTCTGCTCGCCCGCGGCGACCACCGCGCGGTAGACGTCGTCGAACTCGCGCGGCGCGGTGGCCAGCGCCCGTGCGAAGGACGAGCCCGCATTGACCTCCGCCTTCAGCTGCGACATCAGCTCGCGCTGGCGCGGATCCTCGGCTTCATCGGCCAGCGCCGCCATCGAGCGCTCCAGCGGCAGTCCCGCCGACACCAGCCCCGCCAGCTGTCGCGTCCACACCGCCAGCCCCGCCGCCTTGAACGCGCGCCGCGCGAAGCGCGACTGCTTGCCCGGCTGCGCCGCCACCGCCTTCACCTCCATCGGCACCAGCCCCTGTGCCCGCAACTGCGAGCGCGCGGCTTTCAGGGTGTCGGCCTCCAGCAGGCCCTGGCGGGCTTTGCCGGACGCGTCCAGGGCGTCGTACTTGAAGGCGGGCATCGCTCGGAACCTCGTGTCTCTACTGCTCGTGCGTCCGTGTCATCGCCACGATCACTCGCGCGTGACCCGCAGCACTTCCTCTTCGGACGTGATGCCCGTGGCCACCAGCCGGTCGCCGTCCTCTCGCATCGAGCGCAGGCCGTTGGCGCGAGCCGCGGCCAGCAACTCGGACTCCGCCGCCTGGTTGTGGATCAGGCTGCGGATCGCGTCGTCGCACACCATCAATTCGTACACACCGGTGCGGCCCTTGTAGCCGCTGCTCGAGCAGGCCGGGCAGCCCACCGGGTGGTAACGCACGCCGCCGCCCGGCAGCGGCTCGGACGACTTGCACACCGGGCACAGCTTGCGCACCAGCCGCTGCGCCAGCACGCCCAGCAGCGAGGAGCTCAGCAGGAAGGGCTCCACGCCCATGTCGGTCAGACGCGTCACCGCGCTCACCGCGTCGTTCGTGTGCAGCGTCGCGAGCACCAGGTGACCCGTCAGCGAGGCCTGGATCGCGATCTGCGCGGTCTCGTAATCGCGGATTTCGCCGATCATGATCACGTCCGGATCCTGGCGCAGGATCGCGCGCAGCGCCTTCGCGAAGGTCAGGTCGATCCGCGAGTTCACCTGCGTCTGCCCGATGCCGGGCAGCTCGTATTCGATCGGGTCCTCGACGGTCAGCACGTTCGTCGTCGACGTGTCCACCGTCTGCAGCGCCGCGTACAGCGTCGTCGTCTTGCCCGAGCCCGTCGGACCCGTCACCAGCACGATGCCGTGCGGCTGCTGCACCACGCGCTGGAAACGCTCCAGCCGCTCGCCGTCCATGCCCAGCGCCGACAGCGTGAAGCGTGATTCCGACTTGTCCAGCAGACGCAGCACCGCGCGCTCGCCGTGCGCCGACGGCAGCGTGCTCACGCGCACGTCGATCGCGCGGCCGCCGATGCGCAGCGAGATCCGGCCGTCCTGCGGCAGGCGCTTCTCGGCGATGTCGAGCTCCGCCATGATCTTCAGCCGCGAGATCAGCGCCGCGTGCAGCGCGCGGTTCGGCCGCACGACTTCGCGCAAGGTGCCGTCGACGCGGAAACGCACCGAGCTCTCGCGCTCGTAGGGTTCGATGTGGATGTCGCTCGCGCCGTTGTTCGCGGCCTGCGTCAGCAGCGCGTTGAGCATCCGGATGATCGGTGCGTCGTCGGCGGCTTCCAGCAGGTCCTCGACCGCCGGCAGGTCCTGCATCAGGCGCGACAGGTCGACGGCGTTCTCGACCTCGCCGATCACCAGCGCCGCGTTGTCCTCGCCGCCGGCGTAGGCGGACTGGATGCGCGTCGACAGCTCGGCCACGCTCAGGCATTCGATGCGCGACGGCGCGTAGACGCGCTGCAGTTCGGACAGCACCGGCAGCGTCAGCGCCGGCGAGGCCCACAGCGTGCGCTGCTGGCCGTCGTCCTCGATCAGCAGGTGCTGCGCCTTGGCGACGGCGTAGGGAAGGGGATGGCGGCTGGCCATGATCGCTCCGGGCTCAGCGGCCTTGCGGGTTGCTCGGCGGGGTGTTGCTGGGCGTGGCCGGTCCCGGCACCGGCGACGATGCCGGGTACACCGGCAGCGGCAACTGCTGGGGCAGCGTGCCGCCCGGCGTCGAGGCCGGCTTCTCCGGCAGCAGCGGGGCGCCGGTCTCGGGCAGCACCAGCGTGCTCTTCGGCTGCGATTCCTGCTGGTAGGCGCGGATCGCGTCGTAGCGGTCCATCGTCAGCGCCGCGGCGCTTTCCGGCGTGCGCAGCACCACCGGACGCAGGAAGATCATCAGGTTGGACTTGACCCGCTTGCGGCTCTGGTTCTTGAACAGGTTGCCCAGGATGGGGATGTCGCCCAGGCCGGGGACCTTGTCCTCGCCGTCGGTGTATTCGTCCTTGAGCATGCCGCCGAGCACCAGCACCTGGCCGTCCTCCAGCGTCACCGAGGTCTCCACCGCGCTCTTGTCGAAGGTCGGACCCTGCGTGGCCGAGTTGACCGAGGCCACCACGCTGGAGTTCTCCTGGTACGCCTTCATGCGCACCGTGCCGTTCTCGCCGACGGTGGCGCGCACCTTCAGCCGCAGGCCGACGTCGCGACGCTCGAAGGTCTGGAACGGGCTGGTGGTCGTGCCCGACGTCGTGGTCGAGTTGCCGGTCAGCACCGGCACGTTGCTGCCGATCAGCAGGTCGGCTTCCTCGTTGTCCTGCACGATCAGCGATGGCGTGGACAGCACGTTGGTCCCGGACACCGAGCCGAGCACGTTGGCGATGGCGCCCAGGGTGTAGAGGCTGCCGACCTTCTTGATGATGCCGACGTTCAGGCCGGTCGGGATCGTCCCGCTCGAGATCGCGCTGCTGACGCCCGTGGTGCCGCCGGCCGTGGCGGCCGTCAGGTTCAGGATGTTCGAGAAGCCGGTGCCGAAGTTGGTGCCGACGGCGCCTTCGCCGAAGAGCTGCTGGAACTGCACGCCGAACTGGCCGGCCTTGCTGGCATCGACCTTCACGATCAGCGCCTCGACGTAGACCTGCGCGCGGCGCGTGTCGAGCTGCTCGACGACCGCGCGGATCTGGCGGTACATCGGCTCGGGCGCCGTGATGATCAGCGAGTTGGTCGCGGGGTCGGCCTGGACGAAGCCGCCCGTGCTGACCTGCGCGGTCTGGCTGACCTGCGTGGAGGTGCCGCCGCTGCCGCCCGACCCGCTGGTGCCCGAACTCGACGAACTGCCGCCGAACGACGAGCTGTTGCCCGCGAAGCCGCCGGACTGTCCCGCGCTGCCGGTCTGCGCGCCGGCGAAGCTGCCGGTGCCGCCCTGGCCGCTGCCGGAGCCGCCCGCGCCCGGACCCGCGTTGTTCGTGTAGGCCGCGCGCAGCACGGTGGCCAGGCGCACCGCGTCCGCGTTCTTCAGGTAGATCACGCGGATGCTGCCGCCGGTGTCGCTGCTGGGCTGGTCCAGCTTGGCGATCATCGCGCGCAGCTGCATCAGCTTGGCCGGATTGGCCGCGCGCACGATCAGCGCGTTGCTGCGCGGATCGGCCATCACGCTGCCGCTGCCGCCGCCGGCGCCCCCCTGCACCTGGACGCCCTGCGTGCCGCCGCCGCCGTCCGACAGCCGCTGCACCAGCTGCACGATGTCCGAGGCCACCGCGTTGCGCAGCGGAATCACCTCGATGTCGGTGTTGGACGGCTGGTCCAGCGCCGCGACGATGCGGCTGATCCGCTGCAGGTTGTCGGCGTAGTCGGTGATGACCAGGCTGTTGTTGCCCGGGTTCGCGTTGATCGTGTTGTTCGGCGTGATCAGCGGACGCAGCACCGCGACCAGGTTGTTCGCGTTCTCATGGCTGAGCTTGAAGATCTGCGTCACGACCTGGTCGCCGCGCGTGCGCGACTCGCCGGCGATCGTCACCGCGCCGGTCTGCAGTTTGGCTTCGGCCTCGGGCACGAGCTTCAGCAGTCCGCCCGTCTCGACCATCGCGAAGCCCATGCCGCGCAGCGAGGCGAGGTAGCTCAGGTAGGCCTCCTGCACCGGCACCGGCTGCTCGGCCGTCAGCGTCATCGTGCCCTTGACCCGCGGATCGACCAGGATCGGCTTGCCCAGCGCGGCGGACATCGCGCGGGACACCGCCTCGATGTCGGTGTTGACGAAGTTCAGCGTGACCGGCGTGCTCGCGCGCACGGCCGGCTGTCGGCGGTTCTGCTGCTGATTCGACTGTGCGCCGGCCTGCATCGGCAGGCTGCCCGCGATCAGGGTGATCGCGACGCCCAGCGCCGTCGGTCGCATCATGTGCTTGTTCATGCTCATCCCACCGAGATGATCGAGCGCGCACCGTTGCGGCGCCCGATGATGTTCAACAAATTGGCCAATGCGGCTTCGCTGCCCGGCGCGGCTGTCGCCTCGCCCCGGAATTGCGTCCGCGTCGCGCCCAGGCTCCCCTGGCCGCTCAGTTGCAGCGGGCCCTGGATCGTGGTCAGGATCAGTTGCGGCGCCTCGCTGCCGCCCACGAGCCCCATCCGGTAGCTGCCCAGCGGCGTCACCTGCGCCAGGCGCGAGGAGAAGTCGCGCAGCTCGACCTGGGCCATGCCGTTCACCTTGACCGTCTTGCCCCGGCCCTCGAAGACGAAGCCCTGCGAGCTGACGGCGATGACGCCGTCCGGTGCCAGCGTGTTCCACGGCGTGCCGAGCCCGGCGAGCCAGGCGGCCGGCCAGCGGATCCACGGCTGCTCGGGCGTGGCGTCGGGCAGGCGCACGGTGACCCGGTCCATGCCGAAGCTCGCCGTCAACGGCACGCCGGGCTTGATGCAGCAGGACTGGTCCAGCGTCAGCCGCATGGCCAGTCCGCCGTCGACCCACGCCGGGCGCAACGACCAGCCCAGCCGTTGCGGCAGTTCGCTCGCATCGCGGCTGCCTTCGCCGGGGCTCAGGATCACGCGCGCGCTGCCGTTCCAGAGGCTGCCGCGCGCGTCGGCGAGCAGCAGCCGTTCATTCGTGGCCGAGGCCACCGCCTTCGCCAGCCAGGCCGCCGGGGCCCAGACCACGACCGCGGTCAGCAGGCCCAGCACGGCGCCGGCCAATGCCCAGCGCATGGCGCCGCGATCGGTGCGGACCAGCGCCACGGCCTTGCCCGGAGCGGCCAGGAGCATGAAGGCCGACTGCATGAAAGCCGACTCCATGAAGCGTTGTTGTCGCGACATGGCTCAGTTCCCCGCCGCTGCGGGCAGCAGCACCGTCAGGCGACCGCTGAAACCCTGCGGACCGTTCTGCAGCTCGGCTTCCTGCGGCCGGGCGCGCGCCCCCTGGCGCGCCTCGCCCAACCACATCGCCAGCGCGCCGCCGGGCACGCCGCGCAGCCGCAACTGCGCCTGCGTGCCGGTGATCGTCAGTTCGGCGGCCGGGCCGAGGCGGGCCGTCGCGGCCCGCAGCGCGGTCATCGACTGCTCGGCCGAGACCGGCACGGCCTGCTTCAAGGCCTGCGTCTGCTGAGCCATCGCCCGCATCTGCTGAAGCTCGCGATCAAGCCGGTCGATCTCGCCCGGTGCCTTGCGCAAGGTGGCCCACGCCGGCGCCAGCGCGATCAGCCAGAGCAGCAGCAGGCCGACGATCGCGGCGGTCACCCGCGCGATCAGGCGTTCGCGCGGCGTGGCGGCCTGCCAGCGGGCCCGGAGGTCCCGTTGCATGGTCGTGAGGGCGTTCATCGGTTGTCGGGTCGCAGGCTGAGTTGGAGCGTGTCGCCGTCCTCGGCGACCCGCAGTGCGGGGTCCTGGCCCAGCCGCTCGCGCAGTTGCGCGCGTTGCGGGGGCGAGAGTCCGGCGAGTTGCAGCCGGCCCTGTTCGAAACGGACGTTGGGCAGCGGCGGCTCGCCTTGCGGCCACACGCGCGCCACGGCGCCGAGCAGGTCCTCGAGGTCGCCGGGACCGACCTGGCCGGCGCTGCCGCGCAGCGCCTCGGTCTCGCGGACCATCTGGGCGCGGGCGTCGCGAACCACGCGGACCTGGGGGAAGGCTTGTCGCAGCAGCGCTTCCTGCTCGGCCTTGCGCGCATCGATGGCGCGGCCTTGCTGCCACGCCATCGCGTTCAAGCCGATGACCTGCACGGCGATCAGGCCGATGACGCCCCAGCGGAACGGCCGCCAGGCCGGCGTCTGCAGCGTCTGCCACGCCTGGTGGACGCGCTGCCAGCCGCGCCGGCGCGGGGTCAGGTCGAACTGCAGCAGGTTGATCGGCGCCTCACGGGCCGCCCAGGCGCGCTCGGTGTCGTTGAGGACGCCCACCGGGCGACCCAGCCACTGCTCGGCCACCGCCGAGGCGGCGGGGCTCGCGGTCACCGGTGCGTTCGTCCACCAGTCCTCGCCGAGCCAACCGCGCAGCCCGCCGCTGTCCAGCGGGAAGGTGGCCACGCCGTCGACGCGCGAGACGCGCAGCCGGGCGCGGTCATCGGACCCGGCGTGGATGTGCCCGCCCTCCGTGCCGCCGGCGGTCTGCGGCCACGACAGCGGCAGCAGCGACTCCACCAGCAGCCCGGCGGCTTCCATCGCCTGCAGATGCGCGCGCAGCGGTTCGCGCGCGGTCACGGCGATCCAGTGCGACTGGCCTTCGGTGCCGGAACTTTCCATCAGCGCGAGGTGCAGCCGCTCGGGGTCTTCGAGCAGGTGATCCTCCATCACGCCGACGATGGCGCTGCGCAACTTGGCGCCCTTGATCTTGGGCAATTGCGCGGGGAGCCAGCTGACCTGGTCGTCCCCGATCAGCACCATCACGCGGTCGGCGTGCGGCATCGCTTCCAGCGGAGCACGCTGTCCGTGCCCGCGTGCGTGGGCCGGCGCTTGCGCGTCGTGGCTGAACCAGAATTCGTAGTCGTGCGGGGCGGCACCGTTCTGAGGCGGGCTGGCCGGCAGGAGGATGAGCAGGGTACTCATAGGATCGCGGATTCTAGGAGGGCTTGCGTGACGGAACGGCGCCGCGCGCCCCCGAGCAAGCCCGTAGTCGCGCCTTTACAAGTGCATGCATCCCGTCCCTCTTCTTTCCAATCGTTTCAAGAGCGCGTGGGCGGCGCGCGACGCCGCCTCCGGCGTTCAAGGTGTGGCCCCGTAGCCGTTGGTGGTTCCCGCCAGCGTCGACTGGCGTTGCAGGCGCTGCCGATCGATGACGCGAACGTTAGTGCCGTCCCGGAACACTAGTGAGCGCTGGGCGAGGATCCGATCATCCATGCGCAGCTGGCCTTCGACGAAGAAGTAGTTCGAGGTGAAGGCGGCCATCTGCTGGCGCGTGTCGGTGGCGGGGATCCCCGCCACCAGCGAGGTCAGCCGGTCGTCCCAGGCGGTGAAGGCCTTGCTCTGGCGGACCCGCACGATGCTGTCGGCGACGCCGAGATCGACGCCCAGGACGTCCGCGATGACCTCCCGGGGCGCGGTGTTCAGGTTCAGCGTCGTCTGCGCCTTGGGCAGCAGCACGGCGAGCGTGCTCAGGCGGGCGATCTGTTCGTCGTTGAGGCCGAACCAGCGCAGCTGCTCGATCCGGGCCGGCCTCAACGGCACCTCGCCCTGCTGGTCCGTGCCCTTGCTGCCGGCGGAGGCGATGAGATTCTTCTGGACCTGTTCGGCGATCGAGGCGCTCATGCCCGCGCGCTGGAAGATCCTGCGCGCCGCGTTCAGGTTGTCGAGGGCCTTCTGCACGGCCTGGGGATCGGGCGCCTGTCCGGGCTGGGTCTGCGCCGGCTGCGTCTCCAGGTTGCGCAGGTTGAACAGCCCCTGCGCGTCCTCGATGTGGCCGGAGAGGAACGCGTCCGGCCCCGCGTCCTCCGACTTGTTCTCGTCCTGCGACAGGAAGCTCGACAGCCGCGCCTCGGCCAGCGGCACCGCCCAAACTTCACCGAGGTCGTCGCTCTTCGCGGCGTTGTTGCGCGCGGACCGGACATCCTCGCTCAGGATCAGTCGTGCCCAGTCCAGCGCGCCCTGCAACACCCAGTCCGCCTGGGCGCGACCGCGGTCGGCGGCCTCGATCTGGATCGAGCGCGACTGCCGCCACAACATCGCGGCGGACAAGGTCGTCACCAGCACCACGATCAGCAACGCGGTGAGCAAGGCCGCCCCCCGGCGCGATCGCGTCGACCGCGGGGCGCGGGCGGGAGCGTGAACGGCGCGCATCAGCTGCCCCCCTCCACCGCGACCTCGCGGACCAGCTCGCCGCGGTAGCCGCTGTCCTCGCCGAACTGCAGCCGCATGCGGACGCCGTCAGGCACCGCGTTGGTCGCGGCCGCGTTCTTGTTCGCCGGGTCGCTGTTCGCCGGATCCTTGTCGAGCGTGGACTGCGCGTTGGCCCACGCGCCTTGCTGGAAGAAGTACATCTGCCAGCCGACGACGCGATCGAGCCCCGGCAGCTCGCGCATCTCCTTGGCGTTGAGCTGCTGGCTGCGGAACCACGCGTCCCGCAACGCATCGGCGTTGTTCAGCGTCTGCGACTCCCAGCGCGCCAGCCGGCCTTCCTTCAACTGCCAGGCGACGAGCTGCAGGCCCGTCTCGCGCCGACGTGTGATGCGCAGCGTCGCGCCGTCGAAGGTCAACGCATCGAACACGTCGCTCTTCTGCACCTCGCGCAGATCCAGCTCCCATTGGCGGATCAAGGTCTGCAGCGTCTCGGCGCGATCCATCGCGACCTCGTTGCGCTCGCGGCTGGTCGTCAACGCCGACACCGCGCGCCAGGCCATGACCGACATCACCGCCATCACGACGAGCGCGACGACGACCTCGATCAGCGTGAACCCGCGCGCCGCGCGCCGGGAGGAGCCTGTGGCGCGGCGCATCAGGAGTTGCGTCCCACGATGGTGGTGATGGTCAGCAGCGGCCGGTCCTTGTCGTCGAAGACCTGTGCCTCGACACGGCGGAAGTTCGGATTCGGCGTGCCGCGCACGATCATCTTGACGTTGAAGTCGCGGCCGAGCTGCGAGCAGCTGACGCTGTTGTCGCCGATGCCCGGGAAGGCCTTGGTCAGGCGCATCTCGGTGAGCTCGTTCTCGGCGCACCACTGCGCCAGCGAGTTGATCGCCAGCCGGTCGGAGTTCGAGGTCATCGCGCCCGCCGCGCGCAGCCCGGCGGCCAGACACAGCGCGACGATCGTCAGTGCCACCAGCACCTCGACGAGCGTGAAGCCGCGGTCGCGCGGCGCAGGCCTGGCGGGGGACGTGGGTCTCATGTGCCGCCCTTCGCGATCGCGAACGGCCGCAGCCCATCTGTGGCCAGCGTGATGCGGTGATCGCCGCGGATCAGTGTCACGCGTTGCGCGCCGATCAGCGGCTCGGGCCCCAGGCGGATCGAGCGCCCATTGGCGCTGGCACCCTCGATCTCGACGATCGGCGGGTCGCCCAGCCAGGGCCGCTCCAACTCCAGGCGCTTGATCAGCGCGACCGGCAGGCCGGTGACGCGGTAGCGGCTGGCGTCGCTGTTCGAATCGGGGACCCAGCGCACGTCGAGCGACGCCGCGCGGGCCTCGGAGCGCGCGGTCTCGAGCACGGACGCCAGATGCAGCGCCTCGCGCTCCAGCTGCACGTCGGCGCGGTCGCGCATGGCCACCGCGACGGTGGCGCTGGCGATCGCCACGATCGTGATCGCGACGATCAGCTCGATCAGCGTGAAGCCGCGTTGAAGCAGTCGGCCGGACGGACGCGCGCGCACGGCTCTGGGCAGTCGGTGGGGGAGGGAACGAAGCGCACGGCGGGCCGCGCGCTTATTCCCAGGACCCGATGTCGGCGTCGGAGCCCTCGCCGCCCGGCTTGCCGTCCGCGCCCAGGCTGTAGACGTCGATCTCGCCCTTCAGGCCCGGGTTGTCGTACTGGTACGGATTGCCCCAGGGATCCTTGGGCAGCTTCTCGATGTAGACCTTCCAGTTCGGCGCCGCCGGGCCGTTGGTGGGCTTGGCCACGAGCGCGCCCAGGCCCTGCTCGCCGCTCGGATAGCGGCCGTTGTCCATCTTGTAAAGCTTGAGCGACTGCATCAGCGTGTTGACGTCGGAGCGCGCCGCGGTACGACGGGCTTCGGACACGTGGTTCATCACCGCCGGCACGACCACCGCGCCCATGACGGCGACGATGGTGATGGCGACGATCAGTTCGATCAGCGTGAAGCCGCGGGCACGGCGCGGAGAGAACTTGGAGAAGGGTCGACGCATGGTGTTGCAATCCTCGTGGAGCCACCCTTGGTGGCCCATCGCGCTGCATCATAATCGTCGGATGCATGCACGATGGTTAAGCTTCGTAGTCTGGGCGGCGCTCGCGGCGAGCCTCGCGTATTGGGCGTTGACGCTGATGGTGAAGGGGCCGCAGGCGCCCGCCATGACGCGTTCCGCGACCGGTGAAAGCGCGCCCGCAGACTGGACTCGACTGTTCGCTGCCGCGAAGGCGGCGGAGACGCCGGTCGAATCCACCTCGTCGCGTTTCCAGCTGCTGGGTGTAGTGGCTCCGACCGCCGGCGGGCGCTATCCCGGTGAAGGTGTCGCCCTGATCGCGATCGCCGGTTCGCCGCCGAAGCCCGTGCGCATGGGCGCTTCCGTCGATGGCGACCTGAAATTGATCGAGATCAATCGTCGCGACGTGGGCCTCGGCACCGGCAACGCGGTGACTGTCCGGCTGAGTCTCGCGCCGGGCGCGCCGGATGTGGTGCTCGCTCCGCCGCCGCAGTTCGCGCCGGGTGGCGGCATGGCCCCGCCGCCGAATTTCAACGTTCCGCAGATGCAGCCTCATGCTGGCGCGCCGGGACCCGACGGCATCGTGCCGCCCACCGCCGTCACCGGTTCCTTGCCGCAGATGCCCCCCGGCGACGGCAGCGCCAACCCCATCAAGTAGTTCCAAAGAGGTAGCGCGTGAGGCGTTGAGCACGCCGAGCGGTTGATCGAGCGCGTCGACGCGCGCGCAGGGTCAGTACTTGCTGCCCAGCGTGGACCGGCCCGGACCTGTGTGCAGCGCGCCCGGGTTGCTTGATCCCGTGTCGCGCAGGTCGGACGGACGACTGTGGATGGCCCCGTCGGGCAGGTCCTGGACTTCCGTCAGCAGCGCCGCCGCGCAACGGACCAGCGGCCACGCCAAGGTCGCGCCGGTGCCATCCCCGCATTCCATGCCGAGCTCCAGCAGCGCCGCCGCGTGGAACAGCTGAAGCGCCTCGTCCAATCCGCGATGGGTGGTGCTGCGGCAGAACACCGCGTAATCGGTGACCGGCGGCGCGATCATGGACGCTACCTTCAACGCCGCGCACGCCGCGATGCCGTCGACCAGGATCAACTGCCGCTTCGACGCCGCGACCAGCATCGCCCCGACCATCACCGCGAGTTCGAATCCGCCGAAGGCCGCGAGCACCGCCATCGGTTCGCGCACCTCGCGGTGCCGCTGCTGAGCGCCTTGCAGCACCAGCATCAGATGCGACAGGTCGTCGTGCGGCATGTCGGGGCCGGAGATGATGAAGTCCTGCACCGGCATGTCCATCAACCGGGACAGCACCAGCGCCGATGCCTCCAGCGAGCCTTGGCCCAGCCCCGCGCAGGCGATCACGTTGCCCGCCAGGTTGTCGGAGATCTCCATGCCGACGCGCACGCCGGCATGGGCCTGTTCCACCGTCATCGCCGCGCCGGCCCGCGAGTTGCGCGTCCCGTGCGCGATCTTGCGCGCGAGCAGGCGCTGCTGCGGGCTGAGCGGCTCGGCGATGCCGCAATCGACCACCGTCACATGCATGCCCTGGTTGCGCGCGAATACGGTCGAGGGCAGGCGGTGTTGCAGGGCGAGCAGGGCCTGCTCACGCGTGCTGCGACCGTTGGGCAAGGCGATGCCGTCCACCGCCAGGCCGTGGTCGGCCGCGAACAGCACCAGCGTGGGGTCGCGGAACTTTGGTGTCTGCGTGGCCTGGATCAGTCCCAGCCGCACCGCGAGCGGTTCCAGTTCACCCAGTCGGCCGGCCAGCGTGCAGCGGCGTTCCAGGCGCTGGCGCAAGGCGCGTTCCAGCTCCGGATTGGCGGTCGGCGAGATGAGGGACTGATGAATGGACATGGGGACCGCCATTCTCGGCCCGCGCCGCGGGCGGGCCATCGGCAATTGCCCCCGCCGTCTCGCCTCTGCCCCTTGTCCCGGGGGCAGCTGTTGGTGTCAAGCCGTAACCGCCCGGCCGTCCGGGCGCCGGTGCGCCCGCGCGGTCACGGCCCCTTGACGCGATTCAACGCAGGAAGAGCCGGTACACCGGGTTGTCGGTCTCTTCGGTACAGGGGTAGTTCAACTGGTCGAGGAAGGCCTTGAACGCCTTGCCGTCGCCCTTCGGAACCTGCAGGCCGACGAGGATGCGGCCGTAGTCCGCGCCCTGGTTGCGGTAGTGGAACAGGCTGATGTTCCAGTCCGGGCTCATGCTGGACAGGAAGCGCATCAGCGCGCCGGGCCGCTCGGGGAAGATGAAGCGGAAGAGGCGCTCGTTCTCCGCGAGTTCGGTCCTGCCGCCGACCATGTGGCGGACGTGCTGCTTGGCCAGTTCGTCGTCGGTGAGGTCGACGGTGGCGAAACGATGGCGCTCGAAGCTGCGGACCAGCTTGTCGGCTTCCTCGCGCTTCGTGATGGAGACGCCGACGAAGACGTGCGCCACCTGACGGTCGGAGATGCGGTAGTTGAACTCCGTGACGCTGCGTCCCTGGACCAGTTCACAGAAGCGCCGGAAGCTGCCGCGTTCCTCCGGGATGGTGACGGCGAACAGCGCCTCGCGCTCCTCGCCGACCTCCGCCCGCTCGGCGACGAAACGCAGCCGGTCGAAGTTCATGTTCGCGCCGCAGGTGATGGCGATGTAGGTCTCGCCCCGCGTCCCGTGCTGCGCCGCATACTGCTTGATGGCTGCGACACCCAGGCCGCCGGCCGGCTCCAGGATGCTGCGCGTGTCGACGAAGACATCCTTGATCGCGGCGCAGACGGCGTCGGTGTCGACCAGGATGTAGTCGTCGACCAGCTCGCGGCAGATGCGGAAGGTTTCCTCGCCGACCAGCTTGACCGCGGTGCCGTCCGAGAAGAGCCCCACGTCGGTCAGCGTGACCCGCTTGCCGGCGCGCACGGAGCGCACCATGGCGTCCGAGTCCCTGGTCTGGACGCCGATGATCTTGATCTCCGGCCGCACCGCCTTGATGTAGGCCGCGACCCCCGAGATCAACCCGCCCCCGCCGATCGCGACGAAGATCGCATCGATCGGCCCCGGATGCTGGCGCAGCAACTCCATCGCGATCGTGCCCTGGCCGGCGATGACGTCGGGATCGTCGAACGGGTGGACGAAGCTCAGTCCGTGCTGCTGCTCGAGCTCCAGCGCGTGCCCGTACGCGTCCGTGAAAGACTCTCCGGCCAGCACCACCTCGCCGCCCAGCGCCTGCACGGCGTCGATCTTGACCTTGGGCGTCGTCACCGGCATCACGATGACCGCGCGGCAGCCGAGTTTCTTTGCCGACAGCGCCACGCCCTGGGCATGATTTCCCGCCGATGCGCAAATCACCCCGCGCGCCAATTGCTCGGGCGCGAGATTTGCCATCTTGTTATAGGCACCCCGCAATTTGAAGCTGAATACCGGCTGCTGATCTTCGCGTTTCAGCCAGACTTTGTTGCCGATGCGCTTGGAGAGATTGCGGGCGGCGTCGAGGGAGGTTTCCTGCGCGACCTCATACACCTTGGCGTTAAGAATCCGTTGGAGATAACTCTGGTCGGCCGGGAGTAACGCGGGGTGTTGCGCCGATGGGCGCGTCGAGGTGTTCTTGCGCGATGCGCGGCGGGTGCCGGCCATGGAAATCCCTCCAGTTCCCCCTCCCGCGCGGACGCGGCGGGAGTCGGGCGGACGATGATAGCGAGGGTCTGCCCGGGGCGCGGGCACGCCTGGGGGAGGCGGGGGCCGTGCGCTTTCGCCATTGGAGGAGCGAGCCTTGCGCTGCGGGGTGCGCGCCGACGGACGAAAAAAAGCCCGAGGCTTGTGGCCTCGGGCTGAATCCACCATGGAGGCGGTGGAGGAGACAATCGGTGCGGGGCTGACCCCACAGAGTGGGATAGCGCTGTCGCATGCCTAGAATTCTAGGGGGATGCATGTTGCGCTGCAATATTTTTTGGGGGGGTCCAGCCCTGGAGTCGGGCCTCTAAATGCGCAAAATCACCGCCAGAGTGGGTGACCGTGATGGGCGGTCCCGCAAGAAGTGGGGTCAGATCAGCACCCCGCATGGCTCGAACGGCCCATGGAACGAAGGAACGACGAATGGAATGCACGATCAACTGGATGGGCGCCGACGGCATGAGCTTCATCGCCGAGACCGGCAGCGGCCACATGATCAACATGGACGGCGCGCCTGATGGGGGTGGTCGCAACCTGGCGCCGCGACCGATGGAAACCGTGCTGGCCGGGACTGGCGGGTGCACCGCCTATGACGTGGTGTTGATCCTGAAACGCGGCCGCCACGATGTGCGCGGTTGTCAGGTCAAGCTGAGTGCCGATCGCGCCGAGGCCGATCCGAAGGTCTTCACCAAGATCCACATGCACTTCGTCGTCACGGGCAAGGGCCTGCCGCAGGCGAGCGTGGAGCGCGCGGTTCAGCTCTCCCACGAGAAGTACTGTTCGGCCAGCATCATGCTGGCGAAGACGGCGGAGATCACCACGTCGGTGGAGATCGTCGAGGTCTGATTCCCGCCCGCCCGCCCGCCCGCCCGGCGGGCGGGCGAGGGCGCACGCTAGAGATGGTGCGCCGTGCGCGTCATGACCTTGGCTGCTAGGCGCATCAAACCCCGTACCGGCGCAGGCAGGTCGACGCCGCCGAGCCCGCGCGCCTCTTCCGCGTGACGGGCCTCCTCTTCCTTCATCTGCGCGACGATCGCTCGCGAACTGTGGTCGCCCGCGGGCAGTCGATCCAGATGGCTGGCGAGGTGTGCCTCGACCTGCCGCTCGGTCTCGATGACGAAGCCCAGGCTGACCTTGTCCCCGATCAGCCCGGCGACGGAACCGATCGCGAAGGCGCCGCCGTACCACAGGGGATTGAGCAGGCTCGGGCGGTCGTTCAGGGCACGGAGTCGCCCGGCGCACCAGGCGAGATGGTCGATCTCCTCTTGGGCGGCGTGCTCCAGGTGTTGACGCAGGGCCGCGTCCCTCGTGGTCAGGGCCTGGGCGCGGTAGAGCGCCTGCGCGCAGACCTCGCCGACGTGATTGACCCGCATCAGCGACGCGGCGAGCTTGCGCTGCGGCTCATCCAGCGGCTCGTCGGCGGACGCCGCTTCGGGCGCCGGTCTCGCCATCGGCGCGACACCCGCCAGCGTCTTCAGGCTGTGATCCAGCGTGGATATCCACGCGTCCGCTCGAGAAAGTATGCGCGCCGGGCGCTGAGGCTGGGATTCCATCTTGAATGCTCGCGGTGGGCGTGACGCCGCAGTTTAGGAGCGGGGCGTCAAGTGGTTCGGTGGTGCCGGGTGATCCTTTGTGCGAATGCGTGATGACACAATTTTTTAATCCCATACGCGTTGCTTCGATCCAACGAAATCAGGACTTTTACGGGGTGGCTGCTGGTCAGGCGTGATCGGACCTGTTGCAATACACCACAGCTTCATTGCAGGAGCTTGGTTTGCGGGCGATCTACCAACCGCAACCTCATTGAAGATCTAGGAGTCTCTAATGAAGAAATCTCTCGTCGCGCTGGCTGTGCTGGCTGGTTTCGCTGGTGCCGCTGCCGCTCAATCGTCCGTCACGCTGTTTGGCGTGATCGACGTGGCCGCCCGTTACACGAAGGCCAATGGCCAGGACACGAAGCAACTGACGAACGACGGCAGCTCCTCCAGCCGCATCGGCGTCCGTGGCGTCGAAGACCTGGGTGGCGGCCTGAAGGCTGGCTTCTGGCTGGAAGGCGCCCTGGCTGCCGACACCGGCACCGCTGACGCTAGCCGCTTCTGGGGCCGTCGCGCTTCCGTGAGCCTGATGGGCGACTTCGGTGAAGTCCGTCTGGGCCGTGGCAAGACCTCGACCCGCCTGGTCGTCGATGATTTCGACGTCTACAGCACCACCGGTCTGGGTGATGTGACCCGCACCTACAGCCTGCTGGGCTCGAACATCGACACGATCAACCGTGCCGACAACCTGGTTCAGTACTTCCTGCCGGCCGACCTGGGCGGCGTGTACGGCTCGTTCGACGTGGCTGCTGGTGAAGGCACCGACGGCAAGAAGTCCTTCGGTGGCCGTCTGGGCTACAAGATCGCCGACTTCAACGTCGCCGGCGGCTACCAGTCGACCGACTCGCTGGGCTCGAAGTTCAAGCAACTGTCGCTGGGCGCCAGCTACGACTTCAAGGTCGTGAAGGTGCAAGGCCTGTTCAGCCAGCTGAAGTTCGGTTCGCGCAAGCAGAACCTGTTCACGGTCGGCGCCGTGGTGCCGGTGACGGCTGCCGGTTCGGTGACCGCTCAGTACACCAAGGCTGAGACCAACGGCGCTGCTGACGCAGTGGTGGCTGCGCGCGGCGACGCTCAAGCCTTCACCATCGGCTATCAGCACAACCTGTCCAAGCGCACCGCGCTGTACACGACCGCGTCGATCATCGACAACGACAACTCGAACTTCCGCGTTCAGAACAACGCTGTTGCCGCTGCTCGCGGTGGCAAGTCGGGTGGCCTGGACGTCGGTATCAAGCACAGCTTCTGATCTCCGGATCAGCGCGCTGCGCTACGAAAGCCGCCCCTCGGGGCGGCTTTTTTTCGTCTCAACGTTAGTCCGTAGGGAGTCTGTCGCGCAGGTGCCAGGTCATGCGCCAGTCGATCAAGCACTGTCGCCGCAACGCACTGTTGTGGATTTTGTAGACAGTCTTCGCGGGTTTTCCCTCTGGGAGGGCGTCACAAACTTGACAGGGTTTGCTCGCGTGGGCGATGTGCAACACAAAGCGTCTCCGTCTGGGGGCTTCGCTGAGAATCGATCTCGGCGACCACACCAAACATACAGGAGACATCACATGAAGAAAGCCGCCTTGGCGTTGAGCATCCTTGCAGCAAGCACCAGCGCCGCCTGGGCACAGTCGAGCGTCCAGCTCTACGGCATCGTTGACGTGGGTCTGCGCTGGACCAGCAACGCGAATGCCGGAAGCTCCGAAAAGCAGGTGATCCCCGGTGGCATGTCCCAGAGCCGTCTCGGGGTGAACGTGACCGAGGACATGGGCGGCGGGCTGAAGGCCATCGCCAACCTCGAGCACCGTCTGAACTCCGACACCGGCACCGTGGCCGCCGCCGATTTCTGGCGTCAGTCCTGGGTCGGCATCCAGTCGGCCGACTTCGGCCGCCTCACGCTGGGTCGCCAGTACAACATCCTGTTCGACATCTACACGTCGACCTACGCGTCCTTCAAGTACTCGCCCTACATCGAGGCCTACAAGCCGGAGATCGGCCTGTCGATGGGCGCGCGCCAGGACAACATGGTCAAGTACCTGTTTGAGAAGGGCCCCATCCGCGGTGAGGTCCAGGTGTCGGCGGGTGAAGGCAACTCACAGAACAAGTCGTTCGGCGGCCTGCTGCGCTACAACCAGGGCCCCATCGCCTTTGGCGGCGCCTTCCTGCAGGTCGAGGACACCCTGGGCAAGAAGGTCAAGGGCTACACCGCCGGCGGCGCGTACACGAGTGGCCCGTGGTACATCAACCTGTCCTGGGCGACCAACAAGTTCGACCGGGGCGGCCTCCTGGGCGCGGCCTACACGTCCGGCTTGCTGGGCACGGTGCTGAATGCGGCCGCGAACGATGTGAAGAAGCGGGACATGATCTCGGTGGGCGCCGCCTATCAGCTGACCCCGCAACTGAACTTGGGCGCCCACTATTGGTATGCCACGCAGACGCACTACAGCGCAGCGCTGGCCAACACCAAGAGCAAAGGGCACTACGTGGCCTTCGTCGCGGACTACGCCTTCTCCAAGCGCACCGACGCTTACCTCGAACTGGACTACACCAAGCACGAGGGCGCGGTCCGCTTCGCCAACAACGCCGAGAAGCGTGGTGGTTCGATCGTCGGTATCCGTCACCGCTTCTGATCGTCCTTTGGGAGACGGCGGGCCTGACCACCCCGCCGCCGCCCTCGCAGCAGACCGCCTTCGGGCGGTTTTTTCGTTCTTGTGCGACGGTCAGGGCGACGTCGCGTTCGCGCCGCGTCAAGGGCTAACCCACTTGCCGGTGGGCGTACGCTGCTTGATGATGGTTCCCTTCTGAAGTGCTCCGCCTCCGGGGTCAGGTCGTGCCAGGGCCGATCACAAGTCGCGTCGCCCGAGCCCATGCCGGAGGCCCTCGTCCATGCTGGTTTTCATTCTTCGCCGTCTGGCGCAGGCCGTCGTCGTCATGCTGACGGTGGCCTTCATCGCCTTCATGCTGTTCCAGTACGTCGGGGACCCGGTCAACAACCTGCTCGGCCAGGACGCCACGCCAGAGCAGCGCGAGCAGTTGCGCAAGGATCTGGGGCTCGATCAGAGCTTCATCGTGCAGTTCGCGCATTTCGCCGGCAATGCGGCGCAGGGCGAGTTCGGCGTCAGCCTGAAGCAGGGGCGCAAGGTCTCCGCGCTGATCGCCGAGCGCTTCCCGGCGACGCTCGAGCTGTCTGCGACGGCCGCGCTGATCGCGCTGGTGTTCGGCATCCCACTGGGCGTCTACGCGGCGCTGCGGCGCGGGACCTTCGGCTCGCAGCTGTTGATGACGCTGTCACTGCTGGGCGTGGCGTTGCCGACCTTCCTCATCGGGATCCTGCTGATCCTGATCTTCGCGGTGCAACTGGCCTGGCTGCCGAGCTATGGCCGGGGCGAGGTCGTGATGCTCGGCGCCTGGAGCACCGGGCTGCTCACCGGCGACGGGTTGCGTCACCTGCTGTTGCCGGGCGTCACGCTGGCGGTGTTCCAGCTGACGCTGATCATGCGCATCGTGCGCGCCGAGATGCTGGAAGTGCTGCGCGCCGACTACATCAAGTTCGCCCGAGCCCGCGGCCTCAGCGATAGGACGATCTACTTCGGGCATGCGTTGAAGAACACGCTGGTGCCGGTCATCACGATCACCGGCCTGCAGCTGGGATCGCTGATTGCCTTTGCGATCATTACCGAGACCGTGTTTCAATGGCCCGGCATGGGATTGCTGTTCATCCAGGCGGTGCAGTTCGCCGACATTCCCGTGATGGCGGCCTACCTCTGCCTGATCTCGCTGATCTTCGTCGTGATCAACCTGGTCGTCGATCTGCTGTACTTCGCTGTCGATCCGCGCTTGCGCGTGAGAGGCGGCGCGCATTGACATGAACGCTCCAGAGCACCTGACCGCCGCCGCGGCCGGCACCTACCAGCGACTCTTCGAGGCGCGCGGAGAGCTTGTTGCGCTGCGCCGCGAACTGCACACGATGCCGGAACTCGGCTTCGAGGAGCACCGCACCGCCGCGCGCATCGTGCAGGCGCTGAAGGCCTGCGGCGTCGACGAGATCCACCAGGGCCTGGGCCGCACCGGCATCGTCGCGACCATCCATGGCCAGACGACGCCGGGCACGGCGCCCAGACTTTTCGGGCTGCGCGCCGACATGGATGCGCTGCCGCTGCGCGAGCAGAACGACTTCGCCTGGCGTTCGTCGACGCCCGGCCTGATGCATGCGTGCGGACACGACGGCCACTGCGCGATGCTGGTCGGGACGGCGCGCTACCTGGCGCAGACGCGGCGTTTCGCCGGCACGGCGGTGCTGGTGTTCCAGCCGGGCGAGGAGGGCTATGGCGGCGCGCGCGAGATGATCGCGGACGGGCTGTTCGAGCGCTTCCCGGTGGAATCCATCTACGCGATGCACAACTGGCCGCACCTGCCGCCCGGGAAGATCGGTCTGAACCGCGGCGCGATGATGGCCGCGGCGGACCGCGTGAACATCACGATCCAGGGGCGCGGCGGTCATGGCGCGCATCCGCACCTGAGCGTCGACCCGGTGCTGATCGCCGGTCATGTGATCACCGCGGTGCAAAGCCTGGTGTCGCGCAACATCGCGCCGATCGAGCAGGCGGTCGTCAGCCTCTGTTCGATGCATGCCGGCGAGCCGAGCGCCTTCAGCGTCATCCCCGAGGCTGCGCAGTTGACCGGCACGGTGCGCAGCTTCAAGCCCGAAGTGCAGCAACTGCTCGAGGAGCGGATGACGCGCCTGGTCGAATCGGTCGCCCTGGGTTTCGGCGCGAGCGCCAAGGTCGACTACCAGCGGCTCTATCCCGCGACCGTCAACAGTGCGCGCGAGGCCGACTTCGCCGTGCGCGTCGCACAGTCGCTGGTCGGTCCTGAGAACGTCGACGACAAGCTCGTGCCGAGCATGGGGTCCGAGGACTTCGCCTTCATGCTGCAGGCCCGACCCGGCGCCTATCTGCGGCTGGGACAAGGGGGGCCCTGCGGGCTGCATCAGCCGCGCTACGACTTCAACGACGAGATCCTGCCGCTGGGCTCCGCACTGTTCGCGGCCCTGGTCGAGCAGGGCCTGCCCCTCGCACCGCATTGAGCGGACCTCCGCGTCCCGCCCGCCATCGTCCCGACAGCCCGCCCTCCTGATCTCCGAATGACCGCCTCCCTTCCTCCCCCGCCGGCCTCCGGTGCGCCGGCTCCGCGTCCGCCGAACGCGTTGAAGCGCTTCTTCGACGGCGACGTCTGGCACTCGTTCACCCGATCGCCGTTCGCGATGGTCGCGGCCTTCGTCGCGCTGTGCTGCCTGATCTGCGCGCTGTTCGCGACCTGGATCGCGCCGCACGATCCGTTCGACCTGTCGGCGCTGGAGCTGATGGACTCGCGGCTGCCGCCGGCGTGGATCGAGGGCGGGTCGACGAAGTACCTGCTCGGCACCGACGACCAGGGTCGAGATCTGCTGTCCGCGATCATGTACGGCGCGCGGATCTCGCTGCTGGTGGGCGTGGCCTCGGTGATCCTGTCGATGATCATCGGCGTCGGCCTGGGGCTGCTGTCCGGCTTCGTCGGCGGCAAGGTGGATGCCTTCATCATGCGCATCTGCGACGTGATGCTGTCCTTCCCGTCGATCCTGATCGCGCTGCTGATCGACGGCATCGGCCGTGTCGTGTTCAAGGATGCGCACGAGTCGCTGGCTTTCGCGGTGCTGATCCTCGCGATCTCGCTGACCGGGTGGGTGCAGTACGCGCGCACGGTGCGCGGCTCGACGATGGTCGAGCGCAACAAGGAATATGTGCAGGCCGCTCGCGTGATCGGCGTGCAGCCGATGGCCATCATGTGGCGGCACGTGCTGCCCAACGTGACCGGTCCGGTGCTGGTGCTGGCGACGCTGCAGGTCGCGTCGGCCATCCTGACGGAGGCGACGCTGTCCTTCCTCGGCGTCGGCGTGCCGCCGACCAGCCCCTCGCTGGGGACGCTGATCCGTGTCGGCAACGACTTCCTGTTCTCCGGCGAATGGTGGATCACGATCTGGCCCAGCACGATGCTGGTGTTGATCACGGTGTCGGTGAACATGCTCGGCGATTGGTTGCGCGATGCGCTCAATCCCCGCCTGCGCTGATTGGATGACGGCCCCATGACCGCCTCTGCTCCCCTGCTGCAAGTCCGCCATCTGCGCGTGGAATTCCCGACCCGGCGTGGCACGCTGCTCGCGCTGGACGACGTGTCCTTCGACATCGCGCCCGGCGAGGTGCTTGGTGTCGTCGGCGAATCCGGCGCCGGCAAGTCGCTGACCGGCGCGGCGATCATCGGCCTGCTCGATCCACCTGGGCGCATCGCCGGCGGAGAGATCCTGCTCGACGGTCGTCGCATCGACAACCTGCCCGCGGACCAGATGCGCCGTGTTCGCGGTCGGCAGATCGGCGCGATCTTCCAGGACCCGCTGACGTCGCTCAATCCGCTGTATACGGTGGGCCGGCAACTGGTCGAGACGATCACGACCCACCTCGGGCTCAGTGCGAAGCAGGCACGCGCCCGTGCGATCGAGCTGCTGGCGGCGACCGGCATCCCGGCGCCCGAGGCCCGAGTGGACCAGTATCCGCACCAGTTCTCCGGTGGCATGCGGCAGCGCGTGGTGATCGCGCTCGCACTCGCGGCTGATCCGAAGCTGATCGTCGCCGACGAGCCGACAACGGCCCTCGACGTGTCGATCCAGGCGCAGATCATTGCCTTGCTCAAGCGTGTGTGCAGGGAGCAGGGCGCGGCCGTCATGCTGGTCACGCACGACATGGGCGTGATCGCCGAGACCTGCGACCGCGTGGCGGTGCTGTATGCCGGGCGGGTGGCCGAGATCGGGCCGGTGCAGGAGGTGATCCATCGCCCTGGCCATCCTTACACGTCGGGGCTGATGGGCTCCATCCCCGCGATGGACGAGGACCGCGAGCGGCTTGTGCAGATCGACGGGGCCATGCCGCGCCTCACGTCGATCCCGACCGGTTGCGCCTTCCATCCGCGCTGTCCGCGGGCCTTCGATCGCTGCCACGAGCAGCGCCCCGATTTGATGAAGGCGCCAGCGACCCAGGCGGCGTGCTGGTTGCACGCCGCGGATGTCGCTGTCGTGCAGGGAGGCGTCGCATGACCGTGTTGAACGAGACGCCGCGCGCGACAGGCCCGACGAAATTGGGCGACGGCGAGCGAGCCACGGCGAGCCCCGGTGAGGTGCTGGTCGAGGTGCGTGACTTGGCCAAGACCTTCGACGTGTCGGCCCCGTGGCTGAATCGCGTGATCGAGCGCAAACCACGGCAGTTCGTCCATGCAGTGGATGGCGTCAGCTTCTCGATCGAGAAGGGCCAGACGCTCGCGCTGGTCGGCGAGTCGGGCTGCGGCAAGAGTACCGTCGCACGCCTGCTGGTCGGGCTCTATGCACCGACGCACGGCGAGGTGCGCTTCGATGATGCGGACATCGCCACCACGTTGAAGGGACCGGATGCACTGGCCTTGCGACGCCGGATGCAGATGATCTTCCAGGATCCCTATGCGAGTCTCAACCCGCGCTGGAAGGTCCAGGACATCGTCGCCGAACCGCTGCGCGAGCACGGCCTGGTGCGCGACGCGCAAGCACTGAAGCAACGCGTCGGCGAGCTGCTGCAGTCGGTGGGGCTGTCGCCGGTGGACGCGGAGAAGTTTCCGCACCAGTTCTCGGGCGGGCAAAGGCAGCGCATCTCGATCGCCCGCGCGTTGGCGACCGAGCCGGAGTTCCTGGTCTGCGATGAGCCGACGTCGGCGCTCGACGTCTCGGTGCAGGCGCAGGTCCTGAACATCATGAAGGACCTGCAGCGCAAGCAGGGGCTGACCTACCTGTTCATCTCGCACAACCTCGCGGTGGTGCGGCATGTGGCCGATCAGGTGGGCGTGATGTACCTCGGTCGGCTGGTGGAGCAGGCCGACAAGCGCGCGCTGTTCGCGACGCCGCGACATCCGTACACGCGGATGCTGCTCGACGCGATTCCCGACATCCACATGTCGGGTCGCTCTCGCACCCCCGTGCAGGGGGAAGTGCCCAATCCGCTGAATCCCCCGAGCGGGTGCAGCTTCCACCCCCGTTGTCCGCACGCGAACGCGCGTTGCAGCGCGGAGCGGCCACAACTGCTGGCGTTCCAGGGGATCCGCGTGGCCTGCCACGCGGTGGAGGAAGGGCGGATCTGAGGTCCGCCTCGCGCGGACCTCACGGCGTCAGTTCGCGGCGCTGGCGGCCGAGGCCGGCGAGGAGGCCGTCGACGCCGACGACGACGTCGGATGCTTCGCCTGAGGCAACTGCAGTGGGCGCTTCTGGCCGCAGGCGCTGACGGCGAGCGCAGCCGCGCACAACATCAGGGTTGTCAGGGCCTTGGCGGCGCGGCGGCGGGTCGTCTTGGAGGCAACGCCTACACTTCGCATCTTCACGTTCTTCATGGGCTCGCAGTCTAGTCTCTCGCGAGCCCGCTTCCGACTGCCCATGACGCCCACGCCACTGACCGATGCCGACTACGACGCCCGCACCGACGCCGTGCTGGCCAGCATCGAATCCGACATCGACACCTGGCTCGACGACGACGTGGTCGACATCGACCAGCATCGCACCGGCGGACTGCTGGAACTGGAGTTCCAGGATCGCAGCAAGATCGTCGTGAACACGCAACCGCCGCTGCACGAGCTGTGGCTCGCCTCGCGACGCGGTGGGTATCACTTCAAGTTCGTCGACGGGCAATGGATCGACACCAAGGATGGCGTCGCCTTCTTCGCGCGCCTGTCCGAGGAGGCTTCGCATCACGCGGGCAGGCCGCTGGTCTTCTCCGGGACCTGACTGCCAGTCCTGCCAGTCCTGCCAGTCCTGCGCGAGTCCTGAGCGAGATCGTCCCGACCAGGGGGCCTTTTCTCCATGTCCCTCCTTCAACTGCCTCCCGGCAGTTGAATTCCCTCCTCGACTTCCGAAAAGGCCCCCTGGTCGGGACGATCCGAGAGATCCGGGCGTTCGGGGGAGCTAGCGCTTGAAGAGATCGAGGATGCTCTTCTTCTCTTCCTCGGAGCCGGTGGTCGGTACGTGCTCCTCGTTGCCGAGCGCCTTCACGCCGCTGTTGCCGGCGAATTCGTCGTAGTACCACTCGCCGTTGAAATTCACCACGCCCTCGGGGGGCTGTATTTCCTGGACCGGCGTGTTGCGCAGGGCGTATTGCATGAACTCGATCCACACCGGCAGGGCCAGTCCGCCGCCGGTTTCCCGGTCACCCAGCTTGCGCGGCTGGTCGTAGCCGATCCACACCACCGACACCAGCTCCGGCTGGAAACCCGCGAACCACGCGTCCATCGAGTCGTTGGTCGTGCCGGTCTTGCCGTAGATGTCGGGGCGCTTGAGCGTGGCCTGGGTGCGGGCCGCCGTGCCGCTGCGCGCGACCTCTTGGAGCAGGCTGTCCATCAGGTAGGCGTTGCGAGGTTCGATGGCCCGCTGCGAGTCCTCGAACTGCTTGGGTTGCTGCTGGTACAGCACGCGGCCCGCGTGGTCCGTGATGCGCTGGACCAGCTGCGGTGCGATCCGGTACCCGCCGTTGGCGAAGACCGAATATGCCTGCGCCATCTGCATCGGCGTCACCGACCCGGCACCCAGTGCCATCGTCAGATAGGCCGGGTGCTTGTCCGCGTCGAAGCCGAAGCGCGTGATCCAGTCCTGCGCGTACTTCACGCCCACCGATTGCAACACCCGGATCGAGACCATGTTCTTGGACTTGGCCAGCGCGCGCCGCAGCGGCATCGGACCGTCGAACTGACCATCGTAGTTCTTGGGTTCCCAGGGCTGGCTGCCGGTGGTCGTCGCATCGAAGAACAGCGGCCCGTCGTTGACGATCGTCGCGCCGTTGAACCCCTTCTCCAGCGCGGCTGAATAGATGAACGGCTTGAAGCTCGAGCCCGGCTGCCGCCAAGCCTGCGTGACGTGGTTGAACTTGTTCTTGTTGTAGTCGAAGCCGCCGACCAACGCCCGCACGCTGCCGTCCTTCGGGCTGAGCGCCACCATCGCGCCCTCGACTTCGGGCAACTGGGTGATCGTCCACTCGTCCTTGTTGTTCCTGACCAGCTTGATCACACGGATCACCGCACCACGGCGGATGCGCGTCTTCGGGTTGCCCTTGTCGGACAGCCCCGAGGTGGCTGGCTTGAGTCCCTCGCCGGTGATGGTCACCGACTCGCCGCTCTGCAGCGCCGCGACGACCTGCTTCGGACTGGCTTCAAGCACCACGGCCGCCAGCAGTTCGTCATTGGCCGGGTGGTCTGAAAGCGCCTCGGCGATGCGAGTGTCCAGTTCCTTGGGGTCGGCCGGCAGATCCACATAGGCCTCGGGACCCCGGTACACCTGGCGGCGCTCGTAGTCCATGATCCCGCGGCGCAGGGCGCGGTAGGCACGTTCCTGCTCGTCGGCGTGCAGTGTCAGATAGACATTGAGGCCGCGCGTGTAGGCCTCGTCCCCGTACTGGCTGAAGATCAGCTGGCGGGCCAGTTCGGCGACGTACTCGGCGTGACTCGCGGCTTCCTGCGGTGGCCGGATGCGCAGTTTTTCTGCCTTGGCCTGGGCATGCTGCTCGGGCGTGATGAAGCCCATCTCCAGCATCCGGTCGATGATGTATTGCTGGCGCAACACTGCGCGGCGCGGATTGTTGATCGGGTTGTAAGCAGATGGTGCTTTCGGCAACCCGGCGAGCATCGCCGCCTCGGCGATCGAGAGGTCCTTCAGAGGCTTGCCGAAGTACACCTCGCTGGCCGCCGCGAAGCCGTAGGCGCGGTGCCCCAGGAAGATCTGGTTCATGTAGATCTCGAGGATCTTCTCCTTGGGCAGCGCGCTCTCGATCTTCAGCGCGAGCAGGATCTCGTAGATCTTGCGGGTGAAGGTCTTCTCGGTGGAGAGATAGAAGTTGCGCGCGACCTGCATCGTGATGGTCGAGGCGCCCTGGCTCTTGGACTCGCTGACGTTGGCCAGGCCGGCGCGGATCACGCCCAGGTAATCCACGCCGCCGTGCTGATAGAAGCGCGCGTCCTCGATGGCCAGGATCGCGTCCTGCATCAACTTGGGGATCTCGCGAATGTCCGAGTAGCTGCGGCGCTCCTCGCCGTACTCGGCCAACAGCTGACCTTCGCTGGACATCACTCGCAGCGGCAGCTTCGGCCGGTAGTCGGTCAGTCCGCTGATGTCGGGCAGTTGGGGGTAGGCGATCGCCAGGGCCATGCCGACCAGCAGCACCACTGCGCCCACTCCCGCCAGCACCAGTCCGAAAAGCCAGCCGACCAGCCGCACGAACCAGGGACGGCGCGGCTTGCCGTCGCCCTGGGGCTTCTTGCGGGGGGAGTCGCTCTTCTCTTTCCTGGATGCGGCGCCCTTGCCCGAATCGGACGGGGCGTCGAAGGAGGGTTCGTTGTCGGAGGAATTCTTCGAGGGCATGGGCCGGAGTGTGCAATCTTGCGTGCCTGGCCGCGCCCTATCAGGGCCTGTACGGGTGACGATGCGGGCCGCGAGCGACGATTATAGGAACGGCCCCTACGGGGGCTTCGGCAGGTCAGTCCGCGACCGCTTGACTGTTACAGGAGTTGTGGAGACTTTCGCGGACACTGCGCGGCTGCCTTTTTCCACCGCCCGGGACATCCCTCTTGAAGGTGTCCCGGAGGGGATTCGGCAAAGCGGGAATCTGTCGCAAAACCGTTCCGAATGGGGAGTAAAAGGGCCATTTTTTGGCGCTTTACCACCCGTCGGTGGCGTGTATGTTACGCAACGCTGCGTTACTTGCTGTGACCGCTTTGCCTTGGGGCGACAAAGGCTTTGCTGATAGCATTCAAGTAACTTATTAACAAACCGGCGCATGAGCGGCGCGTTGGGGGAACGCATCATGGGGCTGTTGGACCTACTGCGCGGACGTGCGCATCCACCCATGATTGGCCTGGACATCTCGTCGTCCAGCGTCAAGCTTGTGGAATTGAGTCAAAACTCGAATGGCGAATACGTTCTTGAACGTTTCGCCACCGAGCCATTCGAGAAAGGCTGGATTACCGACGGCCAGATCGAGAAATTCGACGAGGTCGCGGACGCCGTCCGTCGGGTGGTCACGCGCAGTGGCAGCAGGACCCGGCAGGCTTCGCTGGCGATGCCGCAAAGTTCGGTGATCACCAAGAAGATCATGCTGCCGGCCGGCCTCCGCGAGGAGGAGCTCGAGCTGCAGGTCGAGGCCGAGGCCAACCAGTACATCCCGTTCTCGCTGGACGAGGTTTCGCTGGATTTCTGCGTCATCGGCCCGAGCCCGACTTCGGTCGGCGACGTCGAAGTGCTGATCGCCGCTTCCCGCAAGGACCGCGTGCAGGATCGTCAGGCGCTGGCGGAAGCCGCCGGCCTCAAGCCGGTCGTGCTGGACATCGAGTCCCACGCGTCGCGGATGGCCGTGGGCCGTCTGGTGGAGACGCTGCCCAACGAAGGCAAGGACGCGCTGGTCGCGCTGTTTGAGATCGGTGCCGACACCACTTCGCTGAAGGTGCTGCGCGACGATGAAATGCTTTACGACCGCGATCAGGCCTTCGGCGGCTCGCAGTTGACCCAGCTGATCTCGCGACAGTACGGCTTCTCCTTCGAGGAGGCGGAGCTGAAGAAGCTCAGTGGCGAATTGCCGGATGACTACGAGACGCAGGTGCTGAATCCTTTCGTCGATTCGCTGTCGCAGGAAATCGGTCGGGCGCTCCAGTACTTCTTTACCAGCACGCCGCATCACAAGGTCCATTACGTGATGCTCGCTGGCGGTACCGCCACCTTGCCTGGCCTCAAGGAGCGGGTGACCGAACTGACGGGCTTCGCCTGCATGGTGGTCAATCCTTTCGAGAACATGGTGCTCGGGTCTGCGGTGCGCGAATCCAAGTTGCGCCGTGAAGCCCCGGCCTATCTGACAGCGTGCGGCCTCGCCATGCGGAGGTTCTTTCAGTGATTCTGATCAACCTGCTCCCGCACCGCGAGGAGAAGCGCAAGCGCCGCAAGGCCGCGTTCTTCGTCGGGCTGGGAATGTCCTTCGCCGTCGGCGTGCTGATCGCCGCCTTCATCTATCTGCTGCTGCAGCAGTTGACCGCCGCGCAGGCGAGCCGCAATGACTATCTGAAGGCCGAGATCACCAAGCTCGACATCCAGATCAAGGACATTGCGACGCTGCGCGCCGAGATCGACGCGTTGCGTGCCCGGCAACGCGCCGTCGAGAACTTGCAGAGCGATCGCAACACACCGGTGCACCTGCTCAACGAACTGGCGAAGTTCACGCCCGAGGGCGTGTTCCTGCAGTCGGTGCGCCAGGTCAACAAGGCGGTGGTGATCGCTGGCGTGGCGGCATCGAACGAGCGTGTGTCCGAAATGCTGCGCAATCTGAGCCGCGCGGAGTGGGTCGAGAACCCCGATCTCGTCGAGATCAAGGCGGCGCCCGTGAATCCGCGTGATCCGCGCCGGCTCTTCGATTTCTCCATCAAGGTCGGGATCAAGAGTGCGACGCCGGAGCCCGCAGCCGGCGCTGCCAGCGGCCCCGGCACCAAGCCGGCCACGAACGCCCCGGCGAAGAAGGCGTGAGGACCCCATGGCAAGCTTGAAAAACCTGGACCTCAACGCCTGGTTCGCAGACTTCTCCGGCCAGTTCCAGAACCTGAACATGCAGGAGCCGGGCCAATGGCCGCCGGCGCCGCGTTATGCCGCCTTCGTCGTGGTCGCGCTGCTGACCGTGGTGCTGGGCTGGTTCGCCGTGCTGTCGGACGAGCAATCGGCGCTGGACGCTGAGGTTCAGAAGGAACCGCAGTTGAAGGAAGACTTCAACAACAAGCTGACGCAGGCTGTGAACCTGCCTGAGCTGCGCAAGCAGAAGAGCCAAGTCGAAGAGTACGTGCTGCAGCTGGAAAAGCAGCTGCCGGGCAAGGCCGAGATGGATGCGCTGCTGTCGGACATCAACCAAGCGGGCTTGGGCCGCGGCCTGCAGTTCGAACTGTTCCGTCCTGGTGGCATCGTCATGCGCGACTACTACGCAGAACAGCCGATCGCGATCAAGGTGACAGGCCGTTATCACGACATCGGCGCCTTCACGGCGGACGTGTCGAATCTGTCGCGGATCGTGACGCTGCACGATCTGGCGATCGTGGTGCCGGGTGTCTCGTCCAACGCGAATACGCCACCACGCACGGACACCAATGCGGTGTTGTCGATGGAAGCCACGGCTCGGACCTATCGTTACCTCGATCCGGCTGAGGTCGAGGAACAGAGGAAGGCCGCGGCGGCCGCGGAGAAGAAGAAATGACGCGCTTCGTTCGCTCCCGCACAGCGTCGCCCGGCGTGGCGACCCTGGATCGAGCGCCTGTGCGCGCGCTCGGCCTGCTCGGCCTGGCGCTGACAGGCGCGTTGCTGACGGGCTGCACCTCCAGCACCGATGAGCTCCAGCAGTGGATGGAAGAGCAGCGCCAGCAGACGCGCCCGACCGTCAAGCCGCTGACGCCCCCGAAGACCTTCCAGCCTCAGCCCTACGAGGCGCAGGCGGTGGTCGACCCCTTCAGCACGCAAAAGCTGACCGTGGCGTTGCGGCGCGAAGCGACCCAGCCCAGTTCGCTGCTGGCCGCGGAGATGAAGCGCCGTCGCGAACCGCTGGAGGCCTTCCCGCTGGACTCGATGACGATGGTCGGCAGCGTCTCCAGGGACGGTCGTCCGTACGCGTTGCTGCGGGTGGACAACCTGCTGTACCAGGCGCGGGTCGGTGACTACATGGGGCAGAACTTCGGCCGCATCACCAAGATCAGCGAAACCGAAATCACGTTGCGAGAAGTCGTCCAGGACGCTGCGGGCGAATGGATTGAACGCACCAGTACTCTCCAGCTTCAGGAGCAGGGACGATGAAGAACACTGTTGTGGAGAACGCTTCGATGAGCGTCCGTACGAGGGAACGAGAAGGGCGCGTCAAGCGCTGGCAAGCCTTGGCCTGCGCGGTGGGTCTGGCGGTTCTGTTGCCGGCACAGGCCTGGGCGCAGAACATGATCCGGTCGATCAGCGCGACGCAGCAATCCGGTACGGACATCGTCCGCATCGAGTTGGCACAGCCGCTGACCGAAGTGCCGCGCGGGTTTGCTGTGCAGGTGCCGCCGCGTATCGCGCTGGATCTGCCTGGCGTATCGAACGGTCTTGGCCGCAGCGCGGTCGAGATCAATTCGGGCAACATGCGTTCGGCCAACGTGGCGCAGGCAGGGGATCGCTCCCGCGTCGTGCTGAACCTGCGTCAGGCGAGCACTTATCGCGCCCAGTTGCAGGACAACTCGCTGCTGATCTTCCTTGATGGCGCGCCCGCCGCGGCACCCGCTGCCGCTGCCGCCACGACGGCCGCGTCTGACCCGGTGCACTTCGCCCCCAGCCAGAATGCCGCCGCGCAAGGCTTGCAAGACATCGACTTCCGTCGCGGCAATGACGGCGCGGGTCGCGTGGTCGTGAACTTGCCGAGCAGCCAAGTCGGTGTGGACATTCAGCAGCAAGGTCAGAATCTGGTCGTCGAGTTCCTTCGCAGCACGCTGCCGGAACGTCTGCGCCGCAAGCTGGACGTCACGGACTTCGGCACGCCGGTTCAGTCGATCACCGCGACTCAGCAGGGCGATCGCGTACGCCTGGTCGTGACGCCGAAGGGCATCTGGGAGCACAGCGCCTATCAGAGCGACAACCAGTTCGTGCTGGAAGTCCGTCCTCAGAAGGTCGACCCGAACAAGCTCACGCAAGGTCCGGGTTATGCCGGTGACAAGCTGAGCCTGAACTTCCAGAACATCGACGTGCGCGCGTTGCTGCAGGTCATCGCCGATTTCACCAACTTCAACGTCGTCACCAGCGACACCGTCACCGGCAATGTGACGCTGCGCCTGAAGGATGTGCCTTGGGACCAGGCGTTGGACATCATCCTGCAGGCCAAGGGCTTGGGCATGCGCAAGTCCGGCAACGTGCTGTGGATCGCGCCGAAGGAAGAGCTGGCCAACAAGGAGAAGGCCGAACTGGAGGCCAAGCAGGCAGTCGCGCAGCTGGAGCCGCTGCGCACGCAGTCCTTCCAGATGAACTACACGAAGGCCGAGGAGGTCGCGAAAGGACTGACCGGTCAGAACAACCAGGGTGGTGGTGGCACCACGCAGACCTCGCGCATCCTGTCGCCGCGCGGTAGCGTGATCTGGGAGACGCGTACGAACCAGCTGTTCGTCAGCGACATCCCGTCCAAGCTGGAAGAGATCCAGGCGCTGATTGCGAAGATCGACGTGCCGGTCCGTCAGGTGTTGATCGAAGCGCGCATCGTCGAGGCCGACGACAAGTTCGGGCGTGCGCTGGGTGTCAAGCTGGGCGCGAGCGACCTGCGCGGACGTCAAGGTGGCATTCCCGGCTATAGCGTTGGTGGCAGCAACTATGTGACGGTTGGCGGGAACTACTCGGCGGTCGGCTCGGCGACCAATCAGCAGACGGCATACAACTATGCGGACTCGCAGTTTGTGAATCTGCCCGCCAACGTGGCTGGCGATGCCTTCGGCGGCGCGACGGCCGCGAACTTCGCACTGTCGCTGTTCAGCGCCACGGCGAACCGGTTCCTGAATCTCGAAATCTCGGCGCTGGAAGCCGATGGTCGCGGCAAGGTGGTGTCCAGCCCGCGTGTCGTCACGGCTGACCAGACCAAGGCGCTGATCGAACAGGGCGAGGAAATCCCCTATCAACAGTCGACATCGAGCGGCGCGACCTCGATCACATTCAAGAAGGCTGTGCTGAAGCTGGAAGTCACGCCGCAGATCACGCCAGAGGGCAACGTGATCCTGACAGTCGACGTCAACAAGGACAGCCGCGGCACGCTGACTCCGCAGGGTTATGCGATCAACAACAAGCATGTGCAGACGCTGGTGCTGGTCGAAAACGGCGGCACGGTCGTGATCGGCGGCATCTACACGCAGGAAGACCTGGAGAGCGAGAACAAGGTGCCGTACCTTGGCGACATCCCGCTGCTGGGTAACCTGTTCAAGAACAAGTCGCGCAGCACCGCGAAGACGGAACTGCTGATCTTCATTACCCCGAAGGTGGTGAGCGACCGGGTGACGGCGACCACACGCTGAGCGGAGCCGGCGCTTTGCGCCGGCCGCTCGCGGCATGATGCCAAGCAGCTAAGCGCGTTCGCGAGAGAACAGCCGCCACAAGAGCCGGAAAGGGCCGGTGGCGCGAACGCATTTCAGAGAGGATGCCGTGGCCAGGCAAGTGCCGCGGACGCAGGAGTAGCAAGACATGAAGCGAATCGAACGAGTGGCCAGCGTGGGCGGCAAGTCCGTGGTGATGCACGGCACCGCCCGGCTGGTGTTGACGGGCACGATGGTGGCAGTGCTGGCTGCTTGCGGCGGCGGCGGTGGTGGCGATGCTGGTACGCCGGTGGTCGGGCCGGGTAGCGGCTCGGGCAGCACCCCGACGACGCCGGTAGTGACTGCGCCGACGATGACGCTCAAGCTGACGTCTGTGACTGTCACTGCCAGTGCCCCGGCCACGGTGACCGCCTCGTTGCGGACCGCAACCGGTGCTCCTGTAGCCAACACTGTGGTGACCTTCACGACCGCTGCGGGTCTGGGCAAGTTCGATTCGACGACGGCCCTGACCAACGACAGTGGCGATGCCACGGTGACGCTGAGTCCCGCGAGCGCGACGACAGCGGGTGCGGACACGATCAACGCAACGGCCACGGTGGCGGGAGCGAGCATTACGGCGAGCAGCGGTTTCCAACTTGCGGCGACCAATGTGACGATTGACTCACTGACCTCCGACTTGGCGCTGTCTGCATTGCCCCCGAACGGTGAGACGACCCTGACGGTCGGCCTGTCCTCCACCGCGATCGGTACGCCCGTCAACGTGTCGTTGACGTCCGCCTGTGTCGTGGCTGGAAAGGGCACGCTGACTCCGACCGGCACAGTCACGACGACCACCGGATCGGCCAGCTTCCGTTTCCGTGATAACAGCTGTGGCAGCTTCCAGGGAACGGACACCTACCAGGCCACCATTGTTGGCAGCACTTCGACGCGTCAACTTGTGCTGACTCTGGGCACGCCACAGGCACAAAGCCTGCAGGCCACGGACACAGCGACGAAGACGATCTACCTGAAGGGTTCCGGCTACACCGAATTCGCGAACGTCACGTTCCGCTTGGTCGATGCCGGCGGCAACGGCGTGCCGAACCAACCGATCGATCTGTCGGCCAACGTCTGGTCGGGCGGCTTGACGTTGGATGGCGTCACCGGAGCGACGATCACCAAGAATACGGATACCAACGGCGACGTGGTGGTTCGCATCAATTCTGGGACGGTGCCGACGCCGGTGCGCGTGGCGGCAACGTTGAAGAACACGACCATCTCGACGGTGTCGAGTTCCCTGTCCATCGCTGTCGGCCTGCCGTCGCAGCTGAATTTCTCGCTCGCCCAAGGATCGGCGAACATCGAGGGCGCGGACCGGGACGGTACGCCAAACACCTATTCGATCATCGCGTCGGATCGACTGGGTAATCCGGTGCCGGATGGCACAGCCATCAACTTCGTGTCGGAGGCAGGTCAGGTGGTGAACACGGTGTTCACGGCCAAGGACACCAACGGCATTTCCCGTGCGACCTCCAATTTCGCTGCGGCGGAACCGCGTCCTGCCGATGGCCGTGTGACGGTGCTCGCTTATGCCCTGGGCGAAGAATCGTTCATCGACAAGAACGGCAACAACGTCTACGACGCGGGTGAGCAATTCCAGAATCTGGGTTCTGTGTTCCTGGATCGCCTGTACAACAATAACTACAGCACGACAGACCAGTTCATCAAGCAGAACGACAGCACCGGTACCGGTGTTTGCGCGAACGATCCGAACAACGTTCTGACAGAGCCGGCCAAATCGCTGTTCGCGTTCGGTTCGTACACGCCGTACGTGCCGGGTACCTGTGACGCCGGGCAAGGTCGCGCTTACGTCCGGCGCGCAGTCGAGACGGTGTTCTCGACTTCCAAGGCCAACATCGTCTGGGGCCTCAAGGCTCCGGGAAATCTCCGCCAGGCTGCTGTCAACGGAACTTGTCCGGACACGCGCAAGCTGATCGATTTCGGCGCTTTCGCAAAGGGGTCGGGTGTTGATGACAACGGCGCTACGGCGAACTGGTGGGGTTATTCGGAGGACGGCCGTGACGCACCGAACTGGGTGACGGTGTCGCGAGTCGGCTCCGGCAACAACGTGCTGTACGGCGGCGCTGCCACGATGTCGCTCTATTTCCTGGTGAGCGACAACAACGGGACCGCGTTCAATCCGATGCCCGCAAGCTCCAAGGTGACGGCAACTGGCAGCGACGGTCTGACTGTGACAGTCCAGGCGGGCAGCTCCACTCCGAGCACCCTTGTGCCTACCGGCGCGACGGTGGACGTGAAGTTCGCGGACGCGACGGATAGCGGCACGGTGTACATCACTGTGACGTCGCCCGCGGGCCTGGCCACCACCTTCTCGCAAGCGGTGGCCAAGGCTGGACCGACCGGAACGGCGTGCCCCTGACGATCTCCCTGGTCGGTATGCCCGGCGGTGGCAAGTCCACCGTCGGCCGGTTGCTGGCCAGGCAGCTTGATATCGCCTACGTCGACTCCGACGCCGAGATCGAAAAGGATCTCGGCGGCGAGTCGATCAAGGACTACTTCGCCCGTGAGGGCGAAGCGTCGTTTCGGGACCTCGAATCGCGCATCATCGCGCGGCTACTGGACAGCGCGAACGGCGGCCGGGAGCTCATCCTGGCGACCGGCGGCGGCGCAGTGCTACGCGAGATCAATCGCGATCGGCTCAAGGCGCATTCGACAGTCGTGTACCTTCGCTCGTCACCTGAAGAACTCTTCAGACGTCTGAGGCACGACACCCAACGCCCGCTGCTGCAGGTGGCCAATCCGCTGGCGAAGCTGCGCGAACTCTATGGGCAGCGCGATCCGCTTTACCGGCGTTGCGCGCATTTCGTGCTCGAATCGAGTCGTCCATCGGTGCATGGCTTGGCGAACATGATCCTGATGCAGCTGGAGTTGGCGGGGTTGATCGATCCAGCGCGGGTCGCGGCCACCGTGGGGGCGAGCGAGGCCCCGTACACTTCCGGGAATGACCGCTCCGGCTCCTGATTCCACATCCACCGTCGCCATCGACCTCGGCGACCGGCGCTACGACATCCTCATCGGCTCGGGCCTCTTCGACGCCTCGTCGTCCTGGTCCGGCTTGCCGCATGCCTCCGCTGCGCTGATCGTCACCAACGACGTGGTTGCGCCGCTGTACCTCGAACGCCTCCAGCGACAGCTCGCATCCCATTACTCGCGTGTCGAGACGGTGATCCTGCCGGACGGGGAGCAGCACAAGAGCTGGGAGTCGCTCGACGCGGTCATCGACCATCTGCTGGCCGGCGCGGCCGACCGCAAGACGGTGCTGTTCGCACTGGGCGGTGGCGTGGTCGGCGACCTGACCGGCTTCGCGGCCGCGATCTACATGCGCGGCGTGCCGTTCGTTCAGGTGCCGACGACCTTGCTGGCGCAAGTGGACTCATCGGTCGGCGGCAAGACGGCGATCAATCATCCGCGCGGCAAGAACATGGTCGGCGCGTTCTATCAGCCGGTCCGTGTTGTCGCTGATCTGGACACGCTTGATACGCTGCCGGAGCGCGAACTCTCGGCCGGTCTCGCCGAAATCATCAAGTACGGACCGATCGCCGATGTGTCCTTCCTCGAGTGGATCGAGGACAACCTGGACGCCATGCTGGCCCGTGACAAGTCAGCGCTCGCTTATGCAGTGAAGCGCAGCTGCGAGATCAAGGCGTGGGTCGTCGGACAGGACGAGCGCGAGGCCGGCCTGCGTGCCATCCTCAATTTCGGCCACACCTTCGGCCATGCGATCGAGACCGGCCTGGGCTACGGTGCATGGCTGCACGGCGAAGGGGTGGGCTGCGGCATGGTGCTGGCCTCCGAGTTGTCGGCCCGACTGGGGCTGATGCCGGCGTCGTTCGTCGACCGGATGACCCGGTTGATCGAGCGGGCGAGCCTGCCGGTGAAAGCACCCCGGATGCCGATCGATCGCTGGCTGGATCTCATGCGTGTCGACAAGAAGAACGAGGGTGGCGAGATCCGGTTCGTCGTGATCGAGAGCCTTGGCAAGGCCGGCATGAGGGGCGCGTCCGATGTGCTCGTGGCCGAGGTGATCGACGCTCACACTGAGACCGGACCCCGTTGAAGGCTTGAACCGACGATGATGATGCTGCGCGCGCCCTTTGCCTCCGATCCCGCGCGCAGCCGCGGTCGACGGCACGCCGAGGTGTCCGCGCCGACGCGCAGCGAGTTCCAGCGCGATCGCGACCGCATCGTTCACAGCACGGCGTTCCGCCGGCTGGTCTACAAGACCCAGGTCTTCCTCAACCATGAAGGCGACCTGTTCCGCACGCGGCTGACACATTCGCTCGAAGTCGCGCAGTTGGGGCGATCGATCGCGCGCAGCCTGGCATTGGACGAAGACCTCGTCGAGACCATCGCGCTCGCGCACGACCTCGGGCATACGCCTTTCGGGCATGCCGGGCAGGACGTGCTGGACGACTGCATGAAGGCGCACGGCGGCTTCGAGCACAACCTGCAATCGCTTCGAGTCGTCGACAAGCTCGAGCAGCGCTACCCGGCATTCGACGGGCTCAACCTCAGTTTCGAGAGCCGCGAGGGCATTCTCAAGCATTGCAGCAAGCGCGACGCCCAGCGCATCGAGGATCGCGAGCCCGGCGGTGTCGCGGCTCGCTTCCTTCGCGGCGGGCAACCGAGCCTGGAGGCGCAACTCTGCAACCTTGCGGACGAGGTCGCCTACAACGCCCACGACGTCGATGACGGCGTGCGATCGGGACTGGTGACGCTGGAGCAGCTGGAGCAGGTGCCACTGGTCCATCGTTACCTGCGCGAGACCTTGGCCGCATACCCGGGGCTCGTGGGGAAACGGCTTCTGGCGGAGACCATCCGCCGCATGCTGTCGCAGCAGGTCTACGACATCATTGACGCTACCCGCACCGCGATCGAGGTGGCTGATCCAGTCGATGCTGAAGACGCGCGCACCAAGGGGCCGCTGGTGCGTTTCAGCCCGGAGATGCGTCACGCGAGCACCGAGCTCAAGCGATTCCTGTTTGCCAACCTCTATCGCCATCCCATGGTGCAGCAGCAGCGCGACCGCGCCGAGCAGGTGCTGCGGGAACTCTTTCAGCTTTACCTCTCAGATGCGGGACACCTGCCTGCGGATTTCGCCGACGGTGAAGACCATGCCCGCGCGTGTTCGGACTACATCGCGGGAATGACCGACCGCTTTGCCCTCAAAGAGCACGAGCGGCTGACCGGGAAGAAGCTGATCCCAGCATAATTGGGGACAGACTACTGCTGTCCCTGTCATGGCAAGACTCCCACGGCTGGCGCTCGCCGGCCATCTGCATCATCTGATCCACCGCGGGCATAACCTGCAGCCCATCGTCGTCGACGACGAGGATCGAAATGCCTTGCTTGCTGCGCTGCAGGACAGTGCTGCCACTCACCGAGTCGCCATCCACGCGTACGTCGTGATGCCGAACCATCTCCATCTGCTGGCCACGCCCTCCTCGGACGACGGCCTGAGCCGAATGATGCAGGCGCTGGGACGGCGTTACGTGAGCGCTTTCAATTTGCGACATGGCCGCCTTGGCACGCTCTGGGAAGGGCGTTTCCGCGCCGCGCCGCTGGAAGCCGACAGCCACCTGCTGGCGGTCATGCGCAGCATCGAGTTGAACCCGCAGCGCGCCGGGCTGAATGGGGATCCCGGCGAGTTCGTCTGGTCCTCGGCCGCGCACCATCTCGGTCGACGGCGTGATCCGCTCATCACAGATCCGCCGGGGTTCTGGGCACTCGGCAATACGCCTTTCGAACGCGAACTGGCTTGGCGTCGCTGGCTGGAAGAGGGGGAGTCCGAGACGGAGCGTCAGAAGCTGATCGATTCGGCGCTGAAGGGTTGGCCGCTGGGCTCGGCACGTTTCCTGCAAACGCTTGGTGAAATCAGTGCCCGACCGATGAGCCCCCGTCCTCGTGGTCGGCCACGCAAGGAGACACCGCCACGGACGCCTTGAGTCGTCCGAATGATCTGTCCCCAATTAACAGGCGCGAATTCACCACGCATTCATTTAATCGACACCGACCCCATTTAGTTGTGCTTGTGCCGTTGCTGCACGCGTCTTAATCTGCGCGGGTTTCGTTTTCGAGTCCAGGAGGCCACCGATGTCGGCAGCTCAAGATCCGCGCACCGCGCACCCGTCGTCCAGTACCACGAGCCCGGCAACGATGCCGGCCAGCGGGCCGTCCACGAATGAGATCCGCGAGCTTGCCGCACACGGCCTCTACGACGGCGCCAATGAGAAGGACGCCTGCGGCCTGGGCTTTGTCGCTCACATCAAGGGCCAGAAGGCGCACCACATCGTCCAGCAGGGTCTGAAGATCCTGGAAAACTTGGACCACCGCGGCGCGGTGGGCGCGGACAAGCTGATGGGCGACGGTGCCGGCATCCTGATCCAGATCCCGGACGAGTTCTATCGCGCGGAGATGGCCAGGCAAGGTGTCACGTTGCCCCCGCCCGGCGAATACGGCGTCGGCATGATCTTCCTGCCGAAGGAGCATGCCTCTCGCCTGGCCTGCGAGCAGGAACTGGCGCGCGCCATCAAGGCCGAGGGTCAGGTGCTGATCGGCTGGCGCGACGTGCCCGTGGATCGCGACATGCCAATGTCGCCGACCGTGCGCGAGAAGGAGCCGATCATCCGGCAGATCTTCATCGGTCGCGGTCCGGACATCATCGTCCCCGACGCGCTCGAGCGGAAGCTGTACGTGATCCGCAAGACCGCCTCCAGCGCGATCCAGGCGCTCAAGCTGACGCACAGCCGCGAGTACTACGTGCCGTCGATGAGCTGCCGCACCGTCATCTACAAGGGCCTGCTGCTGGCCGACCAGGTCGGGAAGTACTACCAGGACCTGGCCGATCCGCGCGTTGTCAGCGCGATCGCGCTGGTGCACCAGCGTTTCTCGACCAACACTTTCCCCGAGTGGCCACTGGCGCATCCGTACCGGATGGTCGCTCACAACGGGGAGATCAATACCGTCAAGGGCAATTTCAACTGGATGCGCGCCCGCGAGGGCGTCATGAAGTCTCCCGTGCTGGGCGACGACCTCAAGAAGCTGTATCCGATCAGCTTTGAGCACCAGTCCGACACGGCCACCTTTGACAACGCTATCGAGTTGTTGACGATGTCGGGGTACCCGCTCGCGCACGCGGCGATGATGATGATCCCCGAAGCCTGGGAGCAACACGAGTGGATGGACGAACGCCGCCGCGCGTTCTACGAGTATCACGCGGCGATGATGGAACCGTGGGACGGTCCGGCCGCGATGGTCTTCACCGATGGCCGTCAGGTCTGCGCCGCACTGGACCGCAACGGCCTGCGCCCGGCCCGCTACTGGGTCACCGACGATGATCTCGTTGTCCTGGCGTCCGAATCCGGCGTCCTGCCGATTCCCGAGTCGCGCGTCGTCAAGAAGTGGCGGCTGCAGCCGGGCAAGATGTTCCTGATCGACCTGGAGCAGGGTCGCATCATCGACGACGAGGAGCTCAAGACCCAGTACGCAAATGCCCGTCCGTATCGCCAGTGGATCGAGAACGTCCGCGTCAAGCTCGACGAGATCCCAGCGCCGGAGGTCACCGCGCCCGTGTTCCCTGCCTCCCTCCTGGACCGCCAGCAGGCTTTCGGCTTCACGCAGGAAGACATCAAGTTCCTGCTCGCGCCGATGGCCGCGAACGGCGAGGAAGGCATCGGCTCGATGGGCAACGACAGCCCGCTGGCCGTGCTCTCCGATAAGAACAAGCCGCTCTACAACTACTTCAAGCAGCTTTTCGCACAGGTCACCAATCCTCCGATCGATCCGATCCGCGAGGCGATCGTGATGTCGCTGAACAGCTTCATCGGCCCGAAGCCCAATCTGCTCGACATCAACGCGGTGAACCCGCCGATGCGGCTCGAGGTCACGCAACCGGTGCTGGACTTCGAGTCGATGGCCCGCCTGCGCGCGATCGAGCATCACACCAACGGCAAATTCAAGCCTTACGAACTCGACATCACCTACCCGCTGGACTGGGGTCGCGAAGGCGTCGAGGCGCAACTCGCGTCGCTGTGCGCCGAGACCGTCGACGCGATCAAGAGTGGTCACAACATCCTGATCATCACGGACCGCCACCTGAGTGCGAACCGGGTCGCCATCCCGGCGCTGCTCGCGCTGTCGGCTGTCCATCATCATCTGGTGCGCGAGGGCCTGCGCACGACGGCGGGTCTGGTCGTCGAGACCGGCACCGCGCGCGAGGTGCATCACTTCGCCGTGCTGGCCGGCTTCGGCGCCGAAGCGGTCCACCCCTACCTGGCACTGGAAACGCTGCAGGCGATGACGTCGGAACTTCCGGCCTCGCTGTCGGCCGACAAGGCCGTCTACAACTACATCAAGGCGGTTGGAAAAGGCTTGTCGAAGATCATGTCCAAGATGGGCATTTCGACTTACATGTCCTATTGCGGCGCGCAGATCTTCGAGGCCATCGGTCTGAAGGCCGACCTCGTCGCCAAGTACTTCCGGGGCACGCCGACCCAGGTCGGCGGCATCGGCGTTTTCGAAGTCGCGGAAGAGGCATTGCGCCTGCACCGCGCTGCCTTCGGCGATGACCCGGTCCTGGAGCACATGCTCGACGCCGGCGGCGAGTACGCGTGGCGCGCCCGCGGCGAGGAGCACATGTGGAGCCCCGACGCCATCGCCAAGTTGCAGCACAGCACGCGTTCGGGCAAGTTCGACACGTACAAGGAATACGCTCAACTGATCAACGACCAGAGCAAGCGTCACATGACGCTGCGCGGCCTGTTCGAGTTCAAGTTCGATCCTGGCCAGGCGATTCCGCTGGAGGAGGTCGAATCCGCCGCCGACATCGTCAAGCGCTTTGCCACCGGCGCGATGTCGCTGGGATCGATTTCCACCGAAGCACACGCGACGCTGGCAGTCGCGATGAATCGCATCGGCGGCAAGAGCAATACCGGCGAGGGCGGCGAGGATCCGGCGCGTTACCGCAATGAGCTCAAGGGGATCAAGATCACGGCCGGCACGAAGATGTCGGACGTCGTTGGCAGCAAGGTGGTCGAGGCCGACTACGAACTGCAGGACGGCGATTCGATGCGCTCGCGCATCAAGCAGGTCGCGTCGGGCCGCTTCGGCGTGACGACGGAGTACCTGGTCAGCGCCGACCAGATCCAGATCAAGATGGCCCAGGGCGCCAAGCCCGGCGAGGGCGGTCAACTGCCTGGCGGCAAGGTCACCGACTACATCGGCTTCCTGCGCCATTCGGTGCCTGGCGTGGGTCTGATCTCGCCGCCGCCGCACCATGACATCTATTCGATCGAGGATCTGGCGCAACTGATCCACGATCTGAAGAACGTCAATCCGCGTGCCGATGTCTCGGTGAAGCTGGTGTCCGAGGTCGGCGTCGGCACGATTGCGACCGGCGTGGCGAAAGCCAAGGCGGACCACATCGTGATCGCGGGGCACGACGGCGGGACCGGCGCTTCGCCTTGGAGTTCGATCAAGCACTGCGGCACGCCGTGGGAGTTGGGGCTGGCGGAGGCTCAACAGACATTGGTGCTGAACCGGCTGCGTGGCCGCGTCCGCGTGCAGGCTGACGGTCAGATGAAGACCGGCCGCGACGTCGTCATCGGCGCTCTGCTGGGTGCGGACGAATTCGGCTTCGCGACGGCGCCGCTGGTCGTCGAGGGCTGCATCATGATGCGCAAGTGCCACCTGAATACGTGCCCGGTCGGCGTCGCGACGCAGGATCCGGTGCTGCGCAAGAAGTTCAGCGGCAAGCCCGAGCACGTGGTGAACTACTTCTTCTTCGTCGCGGAAGAGGCGCGCCAGATCATGGCGCAGCTCGGTATCCGCAAGTTCGACGACCTGATCGGCCGCGCCGACCTGCTCGACACCAGGAAGGGCATCAGCCACTGGAAGGCCAAGGGGCTGGACTTCACCCGCGTCTTCCACCGTCCGGAACTGGCGGCTGACGTGGCACGCCTGCACAACGACAAGCAAGACCACGGACTGGATCGCGCGCTGGACGTCAAGCTGATCGAGAAGTGCCTGCCTGCGTTCGACAAGGGCGAGAAGGTGCGCTTCATGCAGGAGGTGACCAACGTGCGCCGCACCGTTGGCGCCATGTTGTCGGGCGAGCTGATCCGTCGCCGTCCGGAGGGACTCGACGACCAGACCATCTTCATCCAGATGGAAGGCACGGGTGGTCAGAGCTTTGGCGCCTTCCTTGCTCCGGGCATCACCTTCTACCTGATCGGCGACGCCAACGACTACACCGGCAAGGGCTTGTCCGGCGGTCGTATCGTGGTGCGGCCGTCGATCGACTTCCGCGGCGATGCGACGAAGAACATCATCGTCGGCAACACCGTGCTGTACGGCGCGACCAAGGGCGAGGCCTTCTTCCGTGGTGTCGCCGGGGAACGCTTCGCGGTGCGCCTGTCCGGCGCGACCGCGGTCGTCGAGGGCACGGGCGACCACGGGTGCGAATACATGACCGGCGGTACTGCGGTCGTGCTGGGTCGGACCGGTCGCAACTTCGCCGCCGGCATGAGCGGAGGACTCGCGTACGTCTTCGACGAGGACGGTCAGTTCGCCAAACGCTGCAACACCAGCATGGTGTCCCTGGACAAGCTGCTGCCCGCGCATGAGCAGGAGGCCACGATGGACAAGGCGCTCTGGCACAAGCTCGGCGACGGGCAGGCCCGCACCGACGAGGCGCTCCTCAAGAAGCTGATCGAGGACCATCACCGCTGGACCGGCAGCCAGCGTGCGCGGGACATCCTGGACCACTGGGCCGAATCTCGTGCCAAGTTCGTCAAGGTGTTCCCGAACGAGTACCGCCGCGCCTTGGGCGAGATGGGTGCCGCCAAGGAAACCGCCGCCACGATTGCCCAAGCCAAGGCGCCCGCCGCCAAGGCCAAGGCTTGATCGTCATCGCATCGAGATTCAGGAATTCAGGAGCGAGCCGTCATGGGAAAAGTCACCGGCTTCATGGAGTACGAGCGTCTGGAAGAGGGCTATGAGCCCGTCGAGGCGCGACTCAAGAACTACAAGGAATTCGTCATCGGCCTCAATGTCGAGCAGGCGAAGCAGCAGGGCGCGCGCTGCATGGACTGCGGCACGCCGTTCTGCAACAGTGGCTGCCCGGTCAACAACATAATTCCGGACTTCAACGATCTGGTGTATCGGGGCGGAGATACGGACTGGAAGAGCGCCATCGCGGTGCTGCACTCGACCAACAACTTCCCCGAGTTCACCGGCCGCATCTGCCCAGCGCCCTGTGAAGCAGCCTGTACGCTGAATGTCAATGACGACGCCGTCGGGATCAAGTCGATCGAGCACGCGATCATCGATCGTGCCTGGGCCGAGGGCTGGGTGCCGCCGCGTCCGGCGAAGGTGAAGACGGGGAAGACCGTTGCCATCGTCGGTTCCGGCCCGGCGGGCCTGGCCGCCGCGCAGCAGCTGGCGCGCGTTGGGCACAGCGTCACGGTGTTCGAGAAGAACGATCGTGTCGGCGGTCTGCTGCGCTACGGCATCCCCGACTTCAAGATGGAGAAGAGCCACATCGATCGTCGCGTCCAGCAGATGGAGGCGGAGGGCGTGGTCTTCCGGACCGGTGTGATGGTGGCGCATCTGCCGGAGGGGTCCAAGGTCACGAACTGGGCCAAGGACGTGATCACCGCGGACGAGCTGATGCAGCAATTCGATGCTGTGCTGCTCGCCGGCGGCGCGGAACAGTCGCGTGATCTGCCGGTGCCGGGGCGCGACCTGGCTGGCGTGCATTTCGCGATGGAGTTCCTGCCGCAGCAGAACAAGGTCAATGCCGGTGACAAGCTCAAGGGCCAGTTGCGCGCCGACGGCAAGCACGTTGTCGTGATCGGCGGCGGCGATACCGGCAGCGACTGCGTGGGCACCAGCAATCGCCATGGCGCCACGAGCGTGACGCAGTTCGAGTTGATGCCGCAGCCGCCCGAAGTCGAGGACCGGCCGATGACCTGGCCCTATTGGCCGATCAAGCTGCGCACCTCGTCCAGCCATGAGGAGGGTTGCGAGCGCGAGTTCGCGATCGCAACCAAGGAATTCCTGGGCGAGAAGGGCAAGGTCACCGGCGTGAAGACGGTGCGCGTGCAATGGGTCAACGGCAAGGTCGTCGAGGTCCCGGGCAGCGAGCAGATCCTGAAGGCCGATCTCGTGCTGCTGGCGATGGGCTTCGTGAGCCCGGTATCGGCGATCGTCGAAGCATTCGGGGTGACCAAGGACGCGCGTGGCAACGCCAAGGCAACGACCGAATTCAACGGCGGCTACAAGACGAACGCAGCCAAGGTCTTTGCTGCCGGAGACATGCGACGTGGTCAGTCGCTGGTGGTCTGGGCCATCCGGGAGGGGCGGCAGGCAGCTCGGGCGATCGATGAGTTCCTGATGGGGGACAGCGCGTTGCCACGCTGAGCCACGCCGGCGGCGTATGTAGGCCTGCTGCCGCAAGGCAGCGGGCCTTTTTCATTCGTCGCGCGGATCTGCTGCGACAACGCCTCCGGACAAACGCCGCTCTTTCTTCAGGCGACGTCCCCCGTCGTCCCGAGTCTTCACAAAAGGTGCCCCGTCCCAAATGCGTTGAAACGCCCTATGCGGCACCACCACAACCAGCTCAACACCGTCGAGCGCTCCCAGGGCCGCTACTTGGCTTCGCGACTGCCTCCACGTCGGTACGTCCCCTCGTACCTGCGCAACAACAGCCAACTGAAGGCCGTCGTGTATTCGCGCCGCGTTCTCTTCACCCTCGAATTCATCGACATCGCCGTGTTGACCAGCCTCAGGGTCAAGGTGGGGCTGGACGGTCACGCCCGGAAAAAAGCCCGGCGAGGGCCGGGCTTCTAGGGAACGTGGGGATCGTCAAAGGCTGCCGTTGGTCGGCGTCCGCAGCGGAATCTCGCGCCAGTTCAGGATCTTTGTGCCGTAGTTCGGATCCTCGCCGGCTTCCTGGTTGCAGGTGATCTGTCCCGGCGGGCAGCAGTCCTTGTCGCCCGGCTTGCAGATCTTCTCCACGCACGTGGGATCGTTGGCGGCGCAAGTGTTCTTCGAGCCCGACGATTCGTTGGACCCACCGATCGTCAGAGAGATCTTCTTGTCGCCGCGTGTGAACATCAAGTCGGTCACTGAGAAGCCGGGTTCGACGTAGACCGCGTTGTTGGCGAAGCGCGTCTTTCCGCTGCCCAGATCGATCATGTACACACGGCTGGAACCTGACGGGTTGCAGGGATTTTGCGAAGTCGGCAGCGTGGCGGCGAAGGCAACCGTACCCAGGTAATACACCGGATCGTTCAGCACGCGATAGCCTCCCGGCAGGTCGAAGTACCAGCCGGCCTTGCTGTTGAAGTCGATCACCGCCGGTTGCGACAGATCGGTCAGTTGGACCAGGTTGGCACTGGTGATGGGCAGACTGACGCCGGCTGGCAGATCGGCGCTGGACTCGACAAACCTGCCCAGTGAACCGTCGACCACCGCATACAGGCGCTGCAAATCCGTCGTGTTGATGTCGTTGGCGTTCAGCAACTTGCCGGTGCCAAAGGCGAGGAACCGGCGGTAGGTCTGGGGATCGACGATCGGGACCACCTGCGTCGTGATCGACTGCGGGGTGCTGTTCGGGCCGACCGCGCGAGCGACCTTGACCATGTTGCTGAAGCCGCCGGATGTGTTGCGGAGATCCGCACGCCAGACGTTGCCCTTCAAGTCGCCGATGTACACGGATTCGACCTGCATGGTCGTCAGATCCTGATAGAAGGTAGACGGCTGGCCCAGCCCGGACGGCGAGGCCGCCGTGCCGTCATCGGTGATGTCGCCGTTGAGGGTGGTGATCAGCGCGCCGGTGCGGGCGTTCAGCACGTAGAGATGCACTTTGCCGGTGGCATTGTTGTACCCGCTCGACACCAGCACCACCCAACCGTATTGCGCGGTCTTTGTGATCACAGGTTCTCCGAACATGAAACCCATGTCGGCGGCTGAGAACTCCCACAGGACCTTGCTCGCAGCCACCGTCTCCGAATTGACGTTCGACAGGTCGGTCAGGTCCAGCGCATAAACGCGCTTGCCGCCCTTGCCCAAGCCGCCGACGACGATGGTGCGCCAGTCGGTGCCCGAGCCACCGACCGTCTTGCCGAAGTCGACGTCCATGGCGGTCGGACGTGCGTCCACGAAGAAGCGGTGGTTGAAGCTGGGGTTGCCCAGCGAGGCGAGACCGTCCACGCCCGGGGTCGACGGCGTGCTTGGGCCGTCGAAGGCTGCGCCTGGAACATACGAGAAGATCTCGCGACCTGCGGTGCTGCCGGTCAGCGAGCCGTCGATCACGTGCACGACGCCGCTGTTGGTGCCGACCACCAGATAGTTCGGACGGGTTTTCTTCGCCACCACGTAAGCGCCGTAGCCTGGGTTGGCCCCTTCGGACAAGGTGAGCGATGGCGGCGCCACCACGGTGACCTTCGAGTTCACGATGTCACCGACCAGCGAAGAACGCGTGCGGTAGGCCTTGGAACTGCCGGCGACGAGGGAACCCTGTTCCTGACTGGTGTCGCCGCGCAGATAGTTCAGATAGTCCTGGGCATCGTTGCCGCGATACGCGGTGTTCAGCAGGCTGAACTGGGCGGCCGGGATGTTGGCCTTGCGGAACGGCACCCCCACGTTGGTGGTGTTGCTCCAGGTGACCATGTAGCGGTTGGTGTCCCAACCGGTACCAGCCAACTGCGTCGCCAGCTTGGTGGAGAAGCGCCAAGCCTCCTCCTGCGTCAGGCTGCTGCTGCCATCGACGGCCTTCAGCGTGCTGGCGATGACTTCGCCGGTCCAATCCTTCGCATCGAACTGCGTCGCGTAGCTGGCCACGCCGATCGAGGTGATCTGCTGTTGCGCGGTACTGAAGCCGGTCGAGTAGGCCTTCATCCGCGAGGCGATGCTCGTGAACGCGCTAGCCAAACCGCTGACCATCGTGTCGGCCTTGGCCGCGGTGAAGTACGTGTCCGGGCGCAACTGGCCTCCGACCGTGTCGTTGGCCGGGCCGGTGTGCCACCACGACTGGTTCAAATCGGTGGTACGGGTCGCCGGATTGAAGTCGGCCGGCAGATTGGCGCCACCATACTTCGTGGCCAGGTAGTACTGGTTGTTAGTCTTGAAGGTCTGCAGCTCCAACACGTCCACCCAGTAGGTCTGCACAGTCTGCATCCCGGTGGTCTTGATGTCGGACGTGTCGGGGCGGATGTCGTTCGTATTGGCCCAGTAGGCCATGCCCGCCATCAGGGCGCCGTTGTTGGTGCAGCAGCCGCCGTAGGGTTGCTGGCCCGCCAGGTTGTTGATGCCGGCCATCGCGCCGACGTAATTGGTGTACGTCGTCGCGTTCAGCGCCGTGTCTGCGGACACCTCCGCCGGCTTGGACGGCTCCGAATTTCCAGTGGCGCCGGGTAGATTGCGGTCCGCGTGAGTGTTGACGTCGCCGATGCCGAGGATGAAGTTCTTCTGGCAGGAATATTGGATCGGGTCATCCCAGGTGGAGATCACCGGGAAGCCATCGGCGTAGGTAGCCTTGGTCGTTGCGCTGCTCGAATTGGGCGCCGACCAGGTTGAGACATTGCCAAGGTTGCGGTAGTAGCGAAGTGCTGCGTAGTAGAGCTCGCCGACCGGGTCATAGGTCTTGTAGCTCTTGGACGCGCCGAACTTGTTGAGGTAGTTCATCACCCCGCTGTTGGCGATGGAGCCGAAGATGGCCGAAGTGGCGGTGGCGTCGGCCGCGTCCGGATTCACAATCATCACGCCGGTCTTGGCGTCCCACTCTGTGACGGCATTCGTCGTCGGATCACCGCCCGGTACGGGTTGAGTCGGACCGACGAACTTCTGACGAGCGCGCAGCACGCCGCCATCGCGCGATAGATTGCCGTCGTTCAGATAGCCGAAGGCACTGAAGCGGATCTGATTCGAGTATTGTTGGATCAGGCCTTCGGGTTTGTAGCCCGACGAGTAGGGCCTGCAGTTGGACTCGAGAAAGCTTGCCCCGAGCGTCGCATCGCAGACGCGTGGCCGGACGGAGACGACCCAAGACGTGGCGCCGTTCCAGCTCGTGGCGCTTGGGTCGAACGCCGTCGGGTTGCCGGAGTTGTTGTCCCCGCTGTTGGCGAAGCGCAGTTGGACGCCCATGCCCTGCACGCGCAGCTTGAGGCCGTTCCAGGTCGTGCCGTTCGAATTCTTCAGTGGCGTCGCGCCGGCGATCGTCGTGCTGTTAGTGATCGACCGGTCCGGGAAGTTGCCGGTGCCGCCTTGGCCGCTCGCATAGGCCTTTTCCAGCACGGTGGCGTTCGGTGTGTCGAAGACACGGAAGCCGCCCGTCAGTGCCCACCGGAATGGGTCGATGGTCTGCATCGTGGCCCAGTTCAGGAAGTTACCGCTCCATTTGTTGGAGCAGACGTGTGCTGCCGCCTTGGCTGCGGGCACGAAGTGATCCACGGTGATCGCATTGGCGCCGGTGGCCGCCAGCTTGTAGTCGTAGCACTTGTCCGGGTCGAAGTAGCCCAGGTACGTCGTTGCGGGAACATAGGTGCTGTCGATGTGCGCGTTGCCGACGGCCGTCGGAAACTCCACGGACAGCGCCAGTGCCAGGTTGCCAGGCACGGAAACCGAAGCCAGGACCGGCTTGTCGGCCAGCACCGTCTGTGCCGCAGCCGGGTACACGGCCACGGCGATGAGCGCCGCCGCGCCCGCGCCGCTCAGGCGCGAAATGAATCGGGAGGTGGACGACATCGAGGACCTCTTAATCCAGGGTGGTGAACGTGCTCTGATAGAACGAGTACGCGTTGTTGGGGCCGGTCACGCGCACGGTGATCCGGTAGGTCGGCTGGGGGGGCGGCGTCGGGGGCCCCTGTCTGTTCCCGAACGAAATGAAGTTGCCGCGCTTCTGGCAGGTGATCGGGTTGAAGGCGCCTGTGTTGATGCAGATCCGGTCGATCAGGTAATGGACGGTGATGCCGTCCGCGGTGGACTTGATCGCATTGCCCGCCGCTCCGAACCCGCCCATGCCGTCCGCATTGGTCATGTTCAGCATGACCAGGGGAATGCCGGAGGCGTCGCTTGGCAACATCCTCGCGCTGTAGTTCTGCGCCGAGTTGTCGTTCCAGCGCGATCCTGTTGCAGACAGCGCGCCGGTGGTCAAGGCGGTCGTGGCGAGACGCAGTCCACGCTCGGCCTGATTGGTCATGTCACGCTTGAAGCCAAAGAAGCCGACGCTGGCTAGCGTCACGTTCATTGAACGCATGGCTGCGGCTGCGCCGATCAGCAGCACGGCGAGCGTGATGAGCGCGATCACCATGATCACGCCACGTTCGTGACGCATGCGGCGCGCCTGGTGTTCATGGAAGGAGAGAGTGCGCATCGGTATGTTCTCTGGAGAAGAGTCGGAACAGGCGCTCATGTCGGTGGGATCCGCTTCGGCGCGGAGAGGATCGCGTTGCGGATCGGGATCGAGAGCTCGATCAGCCGGTAGTTCCGGCGGCGTTCCTGGTCATCGATGGCGACCGTCCGGGCGAAGCCGGGCAGTGCTGAGAACATCGTCAACGATGTCGGAGCGACACGGGGATCGGACTCTTTTTCGATACGGTCGCCGCGAACGACCAATGACAGCCGCAGCGCCACGATGCTGGCCATGGCCCCCTGTGCTGCTGTCGTGTTGTTGTTCATGGTCGCCGGGTCGAAAGGCGCCGTCGACGGCGCGACCCAGCGGTCGACAATGCCATCTTCGTTGTTGTCGACGCCATACAGCGCGCGCATGTCCATGACGTTCTCGGCCAGCGGCACGGGAACGTCGGAATTGGGGACGTTGTTGAACTGCAGTGCGTCGTAGGCGACGAGCTGCTGGCTGGCATTGATGCCGATCAGTTGGATCTGCGGCTGGTTGCCATTGGCGTTGCCGATCGGCATGACGTTCGCGGCGCCGGTTCTGCCGTAAGCGACGATATTGGTGAGACCCACCGCTGCGGCGAACCGTGGACCGGCGAGCGGCAGCACCGTCGTCGCGGGAGCAGCAGCGAAGGTGGGGTCGATCTGCACGATCAGGCAGTTCAACGCGGCCTCCTGCATCATCAGCAAGTCTCCGGCGCGAAGTCCCAGCGTGTTGAACAGCGTCATCGAATTGACGGTGACCGTATTCGGCTGGACCTGGAGCGGCGATTCGCTCGTGCCCGAGGCGAAGGTCGTGACCTGGATGAGGTCGGAGCCACCCTGACCGGCCCCGGGAAACACGATGAGCGGAATTGCGCGCAGGTTCACCGGCACGGTAGCAAAGGGGGCGGGGAAGGCTGTCAGCCGAGGCAGGATCTGGGCGCCGTTGCGGGCGGCCGCCAAGGGACAGCCGAAACTTGCTCCTTTGCTCGTGAACATCCCGGAGCCCGCGCTGCGGATCTGCCGATCCAGGTCGTAGGCCATGTAGCCCGTGCCTTGGGCCAGGTCCATGGTCGTCGAGTTCTGGTTCTTGGACTGCTCGAACCTGGCCATGATGATGCCCAGCGCGCCGATCAGCACGAGGCCGATCGTCATCGAGATGAGCAGTTCGATCAGCGTGAAACCGCGCGACGCGCGGCCGGATCGAAGAGAAGGGCGGCGGGAAAGGGTCATGGTCAGTTCAGCCGCACGTTGGTGAAGTAAACGCGGCGGGAAACGTTGACGTCCTTGGCGCCGGCGGCCGTCCAGACGATCGTGATCCGCGCAACGTTCTGTCCTGGAAATGTCACGGTGCCGGTCGCGCCGTTGAGCCCTGATTGGGCCGGCGTCGCGACGCGCGTCTGCCAAGCCGTCTGGGTGGGTGGATTGGTGCTGTTGTAAATCCACATGTCGTTGGCCAACTCCGCAGCCAGCAGCGCAGCGCGCTGGTTGTCATCGGCGCCGGCTGCGGCCTGCGAGGCGCGCGCCATCATGGCGACCAATCCCACGATGCCGATCGTCATGACCAGCATCGCGACCATCAATTCGACGAGCGTCATGCCGCGGGCTGCGCGGCGGGAACGATGTGTCATGACGTGTACCCCTTGTTCGCCGTGGTGCAGCCTTCGGGCGTCGTGTCGGAGATCGCGGTCTCACGTGCGCAGGTCCGGATCGTGCCGCCGAGCGTCGTCCACACCGACAGCTTGCGCATGTTGTTGACCGTGGCGGAGGAGTCGACCCAGTAGACGATCACGCCGTCCGCGTTGACGTTGCAATTCGCCACGCCGGGAATTGGCCCAGTCACGGGAATCGGACGACCGTTGGGGCCGAAGCAGACCGCGGTCGGGCCGTTGATCGTGAGATTGGCCGTGTTCTCAGTCATCACGCCGCAAAGCGCCGGAGCCTGCGCCGACGGCAGTGTCAAGACCGCATTCGGGATGACCTTGACGACCCAGTACTTGCCGCCTGCGTTCGCGCTGGAGTTCGTCGAGCAGGTGGCGTCGTTCGTACGATAGAAGATCACCGGCTGGTAAGTGCGGATCGCTTCCGCCTGGGCCATACGCAGGCTGGTGGCCAGCGAGCTGGCCGCTGTCTTCACCTGCGCGTTGGCCGACCAGCTGCGCAGTGCCGGAGCAGCCAGCGCCGTTGTGATGCCGACGATCGCCAGCACGATCATCAGTTCGATCAGCGTGAAGCCGCGCGCAGCGCGGTGCCGCGTTGTCAGCATGCTTCGCCCTTGGACATTACCCAGCGAGCGCAAGGCAACGTGTTGGTCCAGCCAGTCGGGGCGTTGACGGTGCTTCGCGTGTCCTGCTGGTTCACCGTGAAGATGAAATCCTTCAGGAGGTTGTCGGTGCTCACCGCCTGGAGTCTGAAGCTGTCGGCTGCGACCATGCCGTTGGCGCCGGTGCAACTGACCACGAACTTTCCGTACTTGGCGCCGGTGGCGCACGGCGGCGTGCCGCCATTTGCGGCCGCGTAGCTGCGGTAGTTCTGGTAATAGGTCTCCATGTCCGCCCGCATCGACGTCAGACCGGTCGCCGCGTCGGTCAACGAGCCGCGGATCGCATAACTGCGGTAGCTGGGAATGGCGATCGCGGCGAGCACGCCGATGATGGCCACGACGATCATCAGCTCGATCAGCGTGAAGCCCCGGCCGTCGCGGGTCCGGCGTTGAGCGGAAGAGGTCTTGAAGGTCCCGAACATGAAGCGCTCCTTGTTTCCGAAATTATCGACAGCGGCCCTCGGAAGGCGAGGCCGCTCGTCGTGCCTTGGATTCCGCCCGTCTCGCGACGACCTCCGAATGTGACGTCCGTCACGCCTGGGCGGCGGACCCCTGGCACGAACGCTTCCGGGTCGCCTCATATATCTGCACCCCGCCCCAGGTGTCCTCCGGCATCAATTCGGGCTTTACCCTATGATCCCGGCTCCCGGACGCCTGCCGCCCGGCATCGTCCCGGATCGATCCCAAGGAAATGGCATTCACTGATCCCAATTCATCCAGAAGCGTCCGCCCACTGATCGAAGTGAAGGATGTGACCGTCGGCTATGGCGACCGGATCATCCTGAAAGACGTCAACGTCACCTTGCCACGCGGCAAGGTGATGGCGCTGATCGGCTCATCGGGCGGCGGCAAGACCACGTTGCTGCGGCTGCTGACCCGGCAATTGCGGCCGCGCTCCGGACAAGTGCTGTTCGATGGGCAGGATCTTGCGCCGATGGGCCAGACCCAGCTCTATGCTCAACGTCGCCGGATGGGCATGCTGTTCCAGTTCGGCGCGTTGTTCACCGACTTGAACGTATTCGAGAACGTCGCGTTCCCGTTGCGCGAGCACACACGGCTGCCTGAACCCATGATCCGCGACCTCGTCCTGATGAAGCTCAACGCGGTCGGGCTGCGCGGTGCCCGCGACCTGATGCCGAACGAGGTGTCCGGCGGCATGGCACGTCGCGTTGCTCTGGCGCGCGCGATCGCCCTGGATCCGGATCTGGTGCTGTACGACGAACCCTTCGCGGGCCTGGACCCGATCTCGCTGGGCGTGACTGCGCGGCTGATCCGCGATCTCAACGACGCGTTGGGCCTGACCAGCGTGATCGTCTCCCATGACATCCACGAGATTTTCGGCATCGCCGATCACGTCGTGATGGTGGCCAACGGCGGTGTCGTCGCCCAGGGGACGCCGGACGAGTTGCGCCACAGCACGGATCCGCTGGTGCATCAGTTCGTCAATGCCGAAGCCGACGGCCCGGTGCGTTTCCACCAGCCCGCCAAGCCTGTCCGCGAGGACTTCGGTCTTCCGCAGGAGGCATCGGCATGATCGGTTTCGCCACCTCGATCGGGCGCGGTCTGCGCCTGAAGCTTGGCGATTGGGGCGCCTCGGCCCGGCTCCTCGGTACGCTGATGATGCATCTGGGCGCCTGCCTGCGCCGCTTCTCGCTGGTGCGGGAGCAGATCTACTTCCTCGGCAACCGTTCGCTCTCCATCATTGGCGTGTCCGGACTGTTCGTCGGTTTCGTCCTGGCACTGCAGGGCTACTACACGCTGCAGCGCTACGGATCGGCGGAGGCCGTCGGACTGCTGGTCGCGCTGAGCCTGGTGCGCGAGCTCGGCCCGGTTGTGGCGGCCTTGCTGTTCGCTGGCCGCGCCGGGACTTCGCTGACCGCCGAGATCGGCCTGATGAAAGCCGGCGAGCAGCTCAGCGCCATGGAGATGATGGCTGTCGATCCGGTGCAGCGTGTGCTCGCGCCGCGCTTCTGGGCCGGCTTCATTGCGATGCCACTGCTCGCGGCCGTGTTCTCCGCAGTCGGCATCATTGGCGGCTGGCTCGTGGCCGTGCCGCTGATCGGCATCGACGCGGGTTCGTTCTGGTCGCAGATGCAAGGCGGCGTCGACGTGTTCAAGGACGTCGGCAACGGGTTCGTCAAGAGCGTCGTGTTCGGCGTGACGGTCAGCTTCGTCGCCCTGTTGCAGGGATACGCCTGCAAACCCACGCCCGAAGGCGTGTCCCAGGCGACGACGCGCACCGTGGTGCTGTCGTCGCTGGCGGTACTGGGTCTGGATTTCATCCTGACCGCCATGATGTTCTCGATCTGACGCGCGGCGCGCGATCCATCGACACCACAACCGAATTCAAGAGATATCTCGGAGTTGCCTGATGCAATCCTCTCGTTATGACGCGCTGGTCGGATTCTTCGTGCTGCTGGGCGGCGCGGCCCTGCTGTTCCTGGCCTTGAAGGCGGGCAACCTGCTGTCGTTGAACTTCCAGGACACGTATACCGTGACGGCCAAGTTCGACAACATCGGCGGACTGAAGCCCGGCGCGGCCGTGAAGAGCGCGGGCGTTGTCGTCGGCCGGGTGGGCACGATCACTTTCGACGACAAGAGCTTCCAGGCGCGTGTGATCCTGAACATGAACCAGGGCGTCGCGTTTCCGAAGGACAGCTCGGCCAAGATCCTCACGTCCGGCCTGCTGGGCGAGCAATACATCGGCCTCGAGCCGGGTGCGGAAGAAAAGAACCTCGCCACGGGCGACATCATCACGCAGACGCAGTCGGCCGTGGTGCTGGAGAACCTGATCGGCCAGTTCCTCTATAACAAGGCGGCCGACGCGTCCTCGACGCCGGCCTCGGGAGAGAAGCAATGACCACCATCACCACGGTCGGGATCGCCGGAGCGGCCCGGACTGAACTCGCGGCTGCGCTGCTGAGTGCCACGCTGCTAGGCGCGGCGGCACCAGCCCTGGCGCAGACGGAGCCGCCGCTTGAGCGGCCCCAGACGTATGCCTTGACGGCGCTGCCCGTCCAGCAGGCCATCGAGGAGCCGCAGGCCGTCGAGCAACAGCAGGCTGACGAATCGAAGGCTGCTGAGCCGCAGGCCGACCAGGAAGAGAAGGCCCAGGATCAGGCAGCAGTCGCGGCGTCTGCGGCCTCCGCCGCCGCGCCTGCGTCCGGCGCCTCGTCCGCCGAGCCTGCCGCGGCAGGACAGGCCGGCGCGACTGCGGCTGCGGCTGCGGCCCAGGATGCGCCAGCGCCGGGCCCGCGGGTGCGCAATCGCCTGGACCCCTGGGAAAGCTGGAACCGCAAAGTCTTCAACTTCAACGAGAAGCTCGACGAGAACCTGCTGCGTCCCGTCGCCACGGCGTACTCGGACCTCGTGCCGCAGCCGGCTCGTCAGGCCGTGGACAACTTCTTCGGCAACTTCTCGGACGCCTGGTCGGCGGTCAACCTGTTCCTGCAGGGGCGCTTCAAGACCGGCGCATCCCAGACGATGCGCGTGGCCGTGAACTCGGTGTTCGGCATCGCCGGCCTGATCGACATCGCCACGCCCGCAGGTCTGGAGAAGACCTCCGAGGACCTGGGGCGCACGCTCGGCTACTGGGGCGTCAAGACGGGTCCGTATATCGTGTGGCCCTTGCTGGGCCCCTCGTCGTTGCGTGATTCGGTGACGCTGCCGGCCAACATCTACTACTCGCCGGCCTATCTGTTCGACGGCGGCGAATACAAGTTTGCGATCTCGGCGCTTCAGCTGATCAACACCCGCGCCAACCTGCTGCGAGTGACCGACATGCTGGATGGCATCGCGCTGGACAAGTACACCTTCGTGCGTGACGCCTACATGCAGCGCCGCAATATCAAGACGCACAAGGAACAGGAAGAGGACGATGACTACGAAGTCATCACCCCGGACGAGAAACCGGTCAACCCGCAAGGCGATCGCTGAGCGACGCGTGAGAGATCGTTGAGCGCCGCAACAACCGGTAACGCCCATTGGAGGGCGGCCGGTGAACCGGTACCGGACTTGCCGCGTTGTGATCCGGTCCGTGTCATGAAGAGAAAGAAAGGACAAGCATGAATGCCACCAAACGACTGCTGCTGGGCGCGATCGTCTCGATCGCCACGCTGAGCCCGCTGGCCTCCTTCGCCGCCGACAGCTCGGCGCCGGACCAGTTGATCCGCGACCTGTCGATCGAGACGCTGGACGCCGTCAAGGGCGACAAGGCCATCCAGGGCGGCGACGTCAACAAGATCATGCAGCTGGTCGACAGCAAGGTGATGCCGCACGTGGACTTCCAGCGCATCACCGCGACGGCGGTGGGCCGCTTCTGGCGCCAGGCGACGCCGGAGCAGAAGCAGCGCCTGCAGGAGGAGTTCAAGACCCTGCTGGTGCGCACGTATGCCGGCGCGCTGACGCAGGTCAAGGACCAGACGATCGCGATGAAGCCGATGCGCGCGGCGCCCGAGGACAAGGAAGTCATCGTGCGTACCGAGATCCGCGGCAAGGGCGACCCGATCCAGCTGGACTATCGCCTGGAAAAGCTGGATTCCGGCTGGAAGATCTACGACGTGAATGTGCTGGGCATCTGGCTGGCGGATCAGTACAAGAACAGCTTTGCGCAGGAGATCAACGCCAAGGGCATCGACGGCCTGATCAAGTCGCTGGCCGAACGCAACGCGCGTCCCGCAACGGCGGCCTCGGGCGCGAAGAAGGGCTGACGCGATGCTGAAGCTGCCGTCGCGGCTGCGGCTGGAGAACGTGCCTGAAGAATGGGTGCGGCTCGAGAGCGCGCTGCGCGCCGAGTTGGCTCAGGTCGGCAATGCCGCCGGGAGAAGCGTGACCCTGGATGCGAGCGGCCTGATCGACTTCGACTCGGCGGCGCTGAGCTTGCTGCTCAGCGCGCTGCGGCTGTGCGGTCAGGACGGTTGGCAGCTGACGCTTCAGCAGGCGCCGCGCGAGTTGCGCGAGTTGGCGCGCGTGTACGCGCTGGAACATCTGTTCTGGGCCGATGCGACGGCTCCCGCCGAGATGGTGTGACCTTCTGTCGCACTGAATGAAATCGGGCCGCTGATGCGGCCCGATTGTTTTTCAGCGTCGCGTGCCGACGAGTATGGGAGTCACTGTGCGTAACGCTTGGTGCGGAGGTTGCGTTTGATCTCCTGCAGCATCGGACGCAGGTTTTCGCCCAGTCGCAAAGCGACGCCGGTGGTCAGCACGTCCACGACGATCAGGTGCAGCAGCCGCGACACCATCGGGCTGTAGCGGTCGTAGTCTTCCGGGTGGTCGACGGCCAGCAGCACCTGGCCTGGCAACTGCCCCATCTGGGCCAGCGGCGAGCCGCTGGCGGTGATGATGATCGTCGTCGCCCCCTTCTTGCGGGCGATCTCGGCGGCATCCATCAGGTCGCGGCTGCGTCCCGAGTTGGAGATGATCACCGCGCAGTCGCCCGAGCCCAGCATCGTGGCGCTCATCAGCTGCACGTGTCCATCGCTGCAGGCGAAAGTATTGGCCCCGAGCCGGAAGAACTTGTGCTGCGCGTCCTGCGCCACGATGCCGGAGTTGCCGACGCCGTAGAACTCAATGCGCTGACGCTGACGGGCCGTCTCGGACAGCGCCGCAATGGCGCGTTCGAAGGCGTGGCTGGCGGCGTCGTTGCGGTAATGGAGCAACGCCGCGACCGCGTTGTCGACGACCTTCACGATCAGGTCGCCGGGCTTGTCGTCCTCGTCGACGGCGCGGTGCACGAAGGGCACGCCTTCATTGACGCTGCCGGCGAGCTTCAGCTTGAAGTCGGCCAGGCCGTCATAGCCGACGCTGCGGCAGAAGCGCACGACGGTCGGCTTGCTGACATGGGAACGATCGGCGAGTTCGCTGACCGGCAAGCTCGCGAACGAGCGCGGATCGGCCAGCAGCAGCTTGGCGACACGCTGTTCGGCGGGCGGCAGCGCGGGCAGCGCGGCCTTGACTCGTTCGAGCATGCTCATCGCTTCAGCATTCCTCGATCCAGGAGTGGCCGTCGCGCGCCACGAGCGCGCTCGAGGCGGGAGGGCCCCAACTGCCGGCGACGTAGGTGCGCGGTCCGGTGCTGTCCTGCTTCCAGAAGTTCAGGATCGGCTCGACCCAGCGCCAGGCCTGCTCCTGCTCGTCGCTGCGGACGAAGAGGTTGAGCCGTCCGGCGATGGCGTCCAGCAGCAGCCGTTCATAAGCGCCGACCCGCGTGTGGGCGAAGGCCTTGTCGAAGTCCAGGTCCAACGAGACAGGGCTCAGGGCCTCCGTGCTGGAGCCGCCCTTGTTGGCCATCAACTGCAGCTCCAGGCCGTCCTCGGGCTGCAGCTTGATGATCAAGCGGTTGGGACAGCTGCTGCCCGGGAAGATCGGATGTGGCACCGGACGGAAATTGATGACGATCTGCGCGTCCCGCGCGGCGAGGCGCTTGCCGGTACGCAGGTAGAAGGGAACGCCTGCCCACCGCCAGTTCTGGATCTCCGTCTTCAGGGCGACGAAGGTCTCGGTGTGGCTGTCCGCGGGGATCTTGCCTTCGTCCAGATAACCCGGCACCGGCTTGCCCTCGGCGTTGCCGGCACGGTACTGGCCACGCACGACGTCGCGCGCGACGCTCTCCGCGGTGAACGGCTTGAGCGCGCGCAGCACCTTCAGCTTCTCGTCGCGGATCGCATCGGCGTCGTTGCTGGAGGGGGCCTCCATCGCAATCATCGTCAGCAGTTGCAGCGCATGGTTCTGGATCATGTCCCGCAGCGCGCCGGTGCCGTCATAGAACGGACCGCGTGTGCCCACGCCCAAGCCTTCGGCCAGCGTGATCTGGATGTTGGCGATGCTCTCGCGCCGCCACAGCGGTTCGAACAGCGCGTTGCCGAAGCGTAGCGCCATCAGGTTCTGCACCGAAGGCTTGCCCAGGTAGTGATCGATACGGAAGGCCTGCGTCTCCGAGAACACCGAGCGCACGACGCGGTTGATCTCCTGCGCGCTGGCCAGATCGTGGCCCAGCGGCTTTTCCAGCACGACGCGCACGTTCGCGCCGTTGAGGCCCGCGGCGCCGAGCTGCTGGCAGATCTGCGTGAACAGGTGGGGACTCGTCGCCAGATAGAACACGACGGTGTCTGCGTTGCGCTCGCCCAGCCACTCCTTCAGCCGCGCATAGTGGTCGGGCTGGGACAGGTCCATGCGGCGGTAATGCACCAGCTCGGAGAAGCGGGCGAATTCTTCGTCGTTCGGCCGCTTGCCGGCCTCGACCTCCTGGAAGCGCTCCTTGAGCCATTCGCGATAGCGCTCGTCGGATTGCTCGTCGCGGGCGACGGCCAGGATGCGGCCGCCTTCGGGCAGCTTGCCGTGGCGGAACGCCTGGAAGAGCGCGGGCATCAGCTTGCGCCAGGTCAGGTCACCAGTGCCACCAAAGAAGACGAGGTCGAAGGACATGAGCGCGGCACCCCGCATCGGGGCGTAAGAGTTGTTGGCGATGTCTTGATGTAACGAAGTTACCGGAATTATGATGCCCCAGTTTCTTGGGCCGGTCAACGGCGTGGCAGCTCGGAAGGCGGGCGCCGCAAGCAGTTCTAATACGGGTTTCCCTGTCGTCGTCGAGGGGCAAAGCCCATGCCTCCGACGCGTCCCGTCCGTTCTCGATCGCCTCAGGCGCCTACGCTCATGAACCAGCTCGAACAACTCAAGGCCTTCACCACCGTCGTCGCCGACACCGGCAATTTCAAGCAGCTGGCGCAGTTCACGCCGCGCGATGCCACGACGAATCCGTCGCTGATCCTGAAGGCGGTGCAGTCGCCGGACTACGCCCACCTGCTGGAGGACACCGTCGCCGCCAGCAAGACCGATGCGTTGGACCTGATCGTCGACAAGGTGCTGGTGGCCTTCGGCCTGGAGATCCTCAAGGTCGTCCCGGGCCGCGTGTCGACCGAGGTCGACGCCCGACTGAGCTTCGACACCGTCGCCACGCTGGCGCGCGCGCGCCGCCTGATCCAGATGTATGAGGACGCGGGCATCGGCCGCGACCGCGTGCTGATCAAGGTCGCGTCGACCTGGGAAGGCATCCAGGCTGCGCGCGAGCTGGAGCTCGAAGGCATCCACACCAACCTGACGCTGCTGTTCTCCTTCTGCCAGGCGGTGGCCTGCGGCGAGAACGGCATCCAGCTGATCTCGCCCTTCGTCGGCCGCATCTACGACTGGTACAAGAAGGCCGCCGGCCCGAACTGGGACGAGGCCGCCAATGCCGGCGTCAACGACCCCGGCGTGAAGTCGGTCGCCGCGATCTACAACTACTTCAAGAAGCACGGCATCCAGACCGAGGTGATGGGCGCGAGCTTCCGCAACATCGGGCAGATCCAGGCGCTCGCCGGCTGCGACCTGTTGACGATCAGCCCCGATCTGCTCGCCCAGCTGCAGGGCAGCGAAGCGCCGCTGGCGCGTGCGCTCGACGCCGACGCCGCCAAGGTCCAGGACTTGCCCAAGGTCTCCTTCAACGAGGCGGCCTTCCGCTTCGCCCTCAACCAGGACGCCATGGCCACCGAGAAGCTGGCCGAAGGCATCCGCCTGTTTGCCGTCGATGCCGGCAAGCTGGACCAGATGATCGAAAGCCTGCGATGACCGAGTTCCCGCGTTGCGACCGCAGCCCGACCTGGGCGGCCTTGCAAAGTCATTTCCAGCAATCCGGACGCGCGTTCGACGTGCGCCAGGCCTTCGCGACCGATGAGGGCCGCTTCGCGGCCTGGTCGCTGCAGACGCCGGAAGTGTTTGCGGATCTGTCGAAGAACCGCATCGACGCTCGCACGCTGGAACTGCTGCTGACGCTGGCCCGGGACGTTCAGCTGGAGTCGCAGCGCGAGGCGCTGTTCAACGGTGATCCCATCAACGCGACCGAAGGCCGCGCCGTGCTGCACACGGCGCTGCGTGCGCCGGCGGGGCAGGGGCCGCACTCGGACGAGGTGCAGGCTTCACTCGCGCGCATGCTGGCCTTCGCCGACTCGGTGCGCGATCAGGCGAGGAGCGGCATCACCGACATCGTCCACATCGGCATCGGCGGCTCGGACCTCGGGCCGGCCATGGTCGTGCAGGCCCTGCAGTCGTATGTGCCGGCTGGCCTGACGCTGCATTTCGTGTCGAACGTCGACGGGCACGACCTGGCCCCGGTGCTGCGCGGGCTGGACCCGAAGACGACGCAATTCGTCGTCGCCTCCAAGACCTTCACGACGCAGGAGACGCTGGCCAACGCGATGGCGGCGAAGGCCTGGTTCCAGCAGAACGGGGGCACCGACATCGCGAAGCACTTCGCCGCCACGACCAGCAATGCGAAGGCCGCCGCCGCGTTCGGCATCACGACGACCTTCGGTTTCTGGGACTGGGTGGGTGGGCGCTACTCGCTGTGGTCGGTGATCGGGCTGCCGATCGCGATCGCGGTGGGCTCGGCCCACTTTCGCGCGCTGCTGGCCGGTGCGCATGCCATGGACCAGCACTTCCGCAGCGCTCCGCTGGAAAAGAACCTGCCGGTGCTGCTGGGCCTGCTGGACGTCTGGTACCGCAACTTCCACGGTTTCACGAGCCGCTCGGTGGCGCCTTACCACCAGGGGCTGCGCCGGCTCCCGGCCTATCTGCAGCAGCTGGAGATGGAAAGCAACGGCAAGGGCGTCGATCGCGCCGGCGATCCGCTGAGCTTCGCGACCAGTCCGGTCGTCTGGGGTGAGGCCGGCACCAATGGCCAGCATGCCTACTTCCAGATGCTGCACCAGGGGACCGATGTGATCCCGGTGGAGTTCATCGCCGTGAAGACGCCGAACTTCGGCCCGCAGGTCGGCGGAGAGCTGTTGGACAAGCTCAAGGACCAGCACGTGAAGCTGCTGGCGAACTGCCTCGCGCAATCGCAGGCGCTGATGCAGGGCAAGACCGCGGAGGCCGCGCGTGCCGAGAAGGCGCCGACCGCATCGCAGGATCTTGATCCGGATGTGCTGGCACGGCATCGGAGCTTCACCGGCAACCGGCCGAGCACGATGCTGTTGCTCGATGCGCTGACGCCGTCGTCGCTCGGCGCGTTGATCGCGCTTTACGAGCACCGCGTGTTCGTCAGCGGTGCCGTGTGGAACATCAACAGCTTCGACCAGTGGGGCGTGGAGCTGGGCAAGGCGCTGTGCAACAGCCTGCTGCCGCGCTTGACCAGCGGCGATGTGTCGGGCTTGGATGCCTCCACGGCCGGACTGCTCGCCAAGCTGCGCGGCTGATCCCCTCTCTCCGATTCCCACGCAGTAGAGAACCCGTCAGATGAAGATCGTTTTTGATTTCGGTGCGGTGCTGTTCCGCTGGCACCCGCCGAGTTTCCTGGCCCGCGTCTGGGCCCACCGTGTCGCCGACGAAGTCGAAGGCGCGGCCATTGCCAAGGACTTCTTCCAGGCCTACAGCGGCGATTGGGGTGCGTTCGACCAGGGTCTGGCCGATGCGCCGACCACGGCCGATCGCATCCATGCGCGCACCGGCTGGTCGCGCGAGGACATCGTCGCCGTGATGGAGGCAGTGCCGTCGGAGCTCAAGCTCATCGAAGGGACCGCGGCGCTGATCCGGGAGTTGAAGGCACAGGGGCACACGCTGTACTTCCTCTCGAACATGCCGGAGCCCTATGCCGACTACCTCGAGCAGAGCTTCCCGCTGAAGGAGTGGTTCGTCTCGGGTGTCTTCTCGGGTCGAGTGAAGCAGTCGAAGCCGTCACGCGAGATCTTCGACCTCGCGCTCGAACAGTTCGGCGCCAAGCCCGAAGAGGTGCTGTTCCTCGACGATCATCCGGCCAACATCGCGGCAGCGAAGGAGCTCGGCTGGCACACCCACCTGTTCACGACGCCGGAACTGGCGCGGGAAGACCTGGTGCGTCGGGAACTGCTTCCGGCCTGAAGGACGTCGGCCGGCGCGCAGCCTGCGCGCGATGCGGCCTACTTCGAGGCGTCGTCCTCGTCGATCGTCGTCGGCGGCGCGGCCACGCGGAACGATTCGTCGGACCAGTGGCCCAGATCGATCTGACGGCAGCGCTCGCTGCAGAACGGGCGCCAGAGATTGCTTGGCGCGAACAGGCTGTCACCGCCGCAGGTCGGGCAGGGCACGATGCGCGGCGCAGGCGTGGCGGGGATGAATTTCTCGGTCATGACGAAATCGGAACTGCGGTGTGCGGTGGGCGCATTCAGCGCCGAGCGCACCAGGTCAGGAACACAGGGTCAGTTCGAAGGTGGCGTCCACGGGCGCTGGTTTCAAGCGCCCGTCCTCATCCTGGCGCATCAGCCGGATCGAGACCATCAGGCGGTGGCCGCTGATTTCCGGGATCAGGCCCAGGCTGGGGTCGATGCGCATGCGCAGCATGTGGAAGCTGCGCCCCGGCGGGAGGCTCTGCTGGTACTGGCCGCCGTGGGCGGCCACCTTGTGCGGCGAGCCGCTGTCACGCAGCAGGCCCAGCAGGACGTTCAGCGCCTCGGCCAACGGCATCAGCGTCTGCGCCCACTGCATCAGGTCGTTGCGGCGGCGTACCGGCAGCAGTTGCTGCCACGCGTAGTAGGCGGGCAGATCGAACTCGCAGGTGCCGCCCGGGATCGAAATCCGGCTGCGGATGCTCATCAGCCACTCGTTGGTCGTCAGCGCATGACCGGCCTTGCCGGGCAACTGGTTGAGCTTGTCGAAGGCGGCATCGATGCGACCCACCACCTCGTCCAGCACGGCTTCAGACACCGCCGGATTGCCGCGGTAGCTGTTGAACTGCGTGCGGTGGCGCTCCAGCTCCTTGAGCAGGTCAGCCTTGAGGTCGGCACGCGAGGCGACGTCCATCACCTCGAAGATGGTGGCCAACGCGAAGTGGTGATCCATCGCGGTGTCGCGCGCCATCAGCTGACCGAGCCGATCGAACAGGTGTTCGAGTCTGAGCATCGTGCGGATGCTCTCGTTGAACGGGTATTCGTAGAGGACCAAGTCGACATCCCTTTGCGGCAAGTGACCATTGTTCCACAGTGTCACAGCGCCCCCCATCCGGTAGCGGGGTCAGAGCAGGGGACTGGCCAGCAGCATGCGGACTTCTTCTTTCAGCTGTTCGAGCGTGAGGCCGTCGTTGTGGATCACCGCGTCCGCAGCGGCACGGCGTTGAGCGCGCGTCGCCTGCTGCGCCAGGATGGCGCGCACGGCCGGCTCGCTCAGGCCTGATCGGGCGATCACGCGGGCGAGCTGAGTCTCTTCCCGGCAGTCGACGACCAGCACGCGGTCGACCAGGCGCCGCCAACGGCCAGATTCGACCAGCAGCGGCACGTCGAACACGACCCGTTGTCCCGGTGTCGCGAGCGCTGCCTGCCGCGCCGTTTCCGCGCCGATCATCGGATGCAGGATGGCTTCGAGCGCGCGTTTGGCCTGCGGATCCCGAAAGGCCAGTTCCCGCATCGCGGCCCGGTCGAGCGCACCGTCAGGCGCGACGAAGGTCGGACCGAACCGCAGCGCGATGGCCGACATCGCGCCACCATCAGGCTGGGTGAGTGCGCGGGAAATCGCATCGGTGTCGATCAGCAGCGCGCCGCCCAGCGCCACCAGTGCCGACGCCACGGTGCTCTTGCCGCTGCCGATGCCGCCGGTGAGACCGATGCGCACGAGTTGCTCCGAGGAGAGATCAGACCGGCTGAAGTCCCAGCCAGACGGCGACCTTCGCAGTCCCGATGAGCAGCACCGCAAGTCCGCCGCCGGCCAGGAAAGGCCCGAACGGCACATAGCGACCCTCGCGCAGGCCCCCTCGGAGTTTCAGTCCGATGCCCACGAAGGCGCCGATCAGCGAGGCGAACAGCGCGACCGGCAGCACCATCTGCCAGCCCAGCCACACCCCCAGGGCTGCCAGCAGCTTGAAGTCGCCGTAGCCCATGCCTTCCTTGCCGGTGGCCAGCTTGAACACCCAGTAGATGGACCACAGCGAGAGATAGCCTGCGAGCGCCCCGATCAACGCATCGGTCAGCGAGACCGGAATCCATCCGGCGTACGCCGCGATCAGGCCGGCCCACAACAGGGGCTGGTTGATGCTGTCGGGCAGCAGCGTGGTGTCCCAGTCGATGCCGGCCAACGCAACCAGCGCCGCAGCGAAACCGCAATACAACAGGCTGGCCGGCTGAGGGCCCAAGCGCCAGGCGATGCCCGCGAACAGCAGGCCCGTGAGCAGCTCGACGAACGGGTAACGCGCGGAGATCGGCGCCTTGCAGGACGCACATTTCCCACCCAATCGCAGCCAGCCGATCAGCGGCAGATTCTCGTGCCAGCGCAACTGGTGGCCGCAATGCGGGCATCGCGATGCCGGACGGACCAGCGAGAACGCGGGCTGGCGATCGAGCGACTCACGCAAGGGGCCTGCGGCGGCCGCCAGGTGACGCGTAGCAGCCTCGTCGAGCCCGGCGTGGGCGCGCAGATCGTCTTCCAGCGCCAGTTGGTCGGCGCAGTCGGACAGCCACTCGCGGTGCAGCATCACCGGCAACCGGTAGATGACGACATTGAGGAAGCTGCCGACACACAGGCCGATGAGGCCGAGGAACGCGGGCGAGAGCAGCGCGTCCAGCAGAGCCGGGTCCAGCACTTACACCACCGCGCCCAGCTTGAAGATCGGCAGGTACATCGAGATCACGATGCCGCCGATCAACGTGCCCAGGAACACGATGATGATGGGTTCCATCAGGCTGGACAGCGCCTTGACGGCGTCATCCACCTCTTCTTCATAGAAGTCGGCCGCCTTGCCCAGCATGTGGTCCAGCGAGCCGGATTCCTCGCCGATCGACGACATCTGCAGGACCATGATCGGGAAGATGCCGGTCGTCTGCATCGATGTGGTCAGCGAAGCGCCGGTCGACACGTCGCGCTGGATCTTTTCGGTTGCCTCGACGAATACCGCATTGCCGGAAGCGCCCCCCACCGAGTCCAGGGCCTCCACCAGCGGCACGCCCGCGGCGAACATCGTTGCCAGCGTGCGCGTCCAACGGGCGACCGCCGACTTGTAGATCAACTGGCCGAACACCGGGATTTTCAGCAGGAGCCGGTCCATGAACTTCTGCATCTTCTCCGAGCGTTTCCAGCTCTGGAAGAAGAAGTACAGGCCACCGCCGATGACGCCGAAGATCAGCCACCAATACGCAACGAAGATCTCCGACATCGCCATCACGAACAGCGTCGGGGCCGGGAGATCGGCACCGAAGGACTTGAACACGTCCTTGAAGGCCGGGATCACGAAGATCATGATCACCGCCGTCACGACGAAGGCCACGACCATCACCGCGATCGGGTAGGTCAGGGCCGACTTGATCTTGCCCTTCAGCGCAACGGTCTTTTCCTGGTAGATCGCCAGACGGTCCAGCAGGGCTTCCAGGATACCGCCCTGCTCGCCGGCCTCGACCAGGTTGCAGTACAGCGCGTCGAAGTAGAGCGGATGCTTGCGGAAAGCGGCCGACAGCGAAGTGCCCGTCTCGACATCCTGACGGATGTCGGTCAGCAGCTTGGTCAGGCGGGGGTTCGGGCTGCCCCGGGCGACGATGTCGAACGACTGCAGCAGCGGGACGCCCGCGCGCATCATCGTCGCGAGCTGACGTGTGAAGACCGAGATGTCCTTCTGCTTGATGGACTTGCCGCCGGAGCTGCGCCGCTTCTTGATCTTGCTGACCAGGATGCCCTGGCGCCGCAGCGACGCGCTGATGACGGCTTCGCCGCCGGCCCGCATCTCTCCGCGAACGATCTTGCCGTTGCGGTCCTTGCCTTCCCATTCGAAGACGTATTCCTTGATGCCCTTGGCCGCGCTCTTGGCGCCTGCGGTGGTCGTCGCCATATCACCTCCTGCCGTCGCGCCAGACGAGTGGCGCTCCCAATCTTTGACTCGTTCGATCGGTCCTGGTGACCTGACGCCGGACATGCCAACGCGGCGCCCGAGGACGCCGCGTCATGCTCCCAGTGTCATTCGTTGGTGGCCGCCAGCACCTCTTCCAGTGTCGTGACGCCCGCCCGGACCTTGACCAGCCCGGACTGCCGCAAGTCCCGCACGCCATCCGCGCGGGCTTGCTGGGCGATGTCCACGGCCGTTCCCTCGGACAGGATGATCCGCTGGATCGCCTCCGTGATGGGCATCACTTGGTAAAGGCCGACGCGTCCACGATAACCATTGTTGCAATTCGAGCAGCCGACGGCCCGATAAGGCTTCCAGCTGCCGTCGAGGTCCGACTCCACGAAGCCGGCGCGAAGCAGTGCTTCACGCGGATATTCGGCCGGCGCCTTGCAGTTCTCGCACAAGCGGCGCGCCAATCGCTGCGCGGTGATCAGCAGCACGCTCGAGGCGATGTTGAAGGGCGCCACGCCCATGTTCAGCAGGCGGGTCAGCGTTGTCGGCGCGTCGTTGGTGTGCAACGTCGACATCACCATGTGACCGGTCTGTGCGGCCTTGATGGCGATGTCCGCCGTCTCCAGATCCCGGATTTCACCGACCATGATGATGTCGGGATCCTGGCGCAGGAAGGCCTTGAGCGCGGCCGAGAAGGTCAGCCCCGCCTTGTCGTTGACGTTGACCTGGTTGATGCCGGGCAGGTTGATTTCCGCCGGATCCTCGACGGTGGAGATGTTGGTGCCCGGCACATTCAGGATGTTCAGGCAGGTGTACAGCGACACCGTCTTGCCCGAGCCGGTCGGCCCGGTGACCAGGATCATCCCGTAGGGCCGCTGGATGCAATGGAGCAGCCGTTCCTTTTCAATCTTCTCGTAGCCCAGGGCTTCGATGCCGAGCTTGGCCGAGGAAGGGTCCAGGATCCGGATCACGATCTTCTCGCCGAACAGCGTCGGCAGCGTCGAGACCCGGAAGTCGATTGCCTTGGAGCCGAACTTCAGCTTCATCCGGCCGTCCTGGGGGACGCGGCGTTCGGAAATGTCCATCCGCGATATCACCTTGATCCGCGATGAGAGCTTGTCCTTGATCGCGATCGGCGGCTGCGTGATCTCGCGCAGCTCGCCATCGACCCGGAACCGGACGCGGTAGTGGTACTCGAACGGCTCGAAATGCAGGTCCGAGGCCCGCATGTTGATGGCGTCCACCAGCATCTTCTGGAGGAAGCGCACGACCGGCGCATCCTCCACGTCCGTGATTTCCTGCGATTCCTCGGGCGGTGGTGTGTCGTCTTCGGCGATGTCGAAGTCGAAGTCCTCGCCGGAGATCGCTTCCAGTGCCTCGGCGGTCGAAGCGGCGGCGATGCCCAGCAGTTTCGTGAGCTTGTCGTGCTCGACGATGATCCATTCAGGTGTCAGCTGGGTGGCGAACTTGATGCGCTCGACGACTTCCTGCTCGGTCGGATCCGCCCCGCCGATGAACAGCCGGTTGCCGCGGCGCGCCAGTACCACGACCTGGTACTGCGCCGCGAGCTTCGCGTCGATGATGTTCTGCGGCAGCTTGTGCCCGTCGACCGCATTCAGATCCAGCAACGGCAAGGCGAGCGCGTGCGACAGCGTGTGGGCGAGGTCCGTCGACGAGACGGTGCCCGAGGCCATGACCGCATTGATGAAGCTGGTCTTCTTTTCCCGCGCGAGTTTGACCAGGTCCTCGGCCGCCTGCGGCTTGAGCTTGCCGGCGTGCACGAGCACGCGGGCAACGCCTGACAGGGCGGACTGAGGGGGTTCGGCCAGAGTGGTGTCCACGGATATCGCCATCGGGTAGGGTCTTGCCGGATGCCGGCGCGCGCGCCGGAGCAGCCCCTCACTTTACCCCCATGAACGGAGGGCCGGCAGCAGGGGCTGTCCTGGCTTTCACTGAAGTCAGACGCTTCGTGCAATTTCGGCCTTGGTCACTGGAAATTGAGCGCGAAATGTGCGAGACACCCCCAGTGCCGCCGGCTTCTGCGCAAGGCCTGACCCTCGGATCGTCGGAGCAGCGCGCGACGACGCCTTGCGTGGCGGGATCTGGCGCGCAAAGAAAAACGCCGCGAATCCTGCGATTCGCGGCGTCATCGATGTGCCTGGTCGGGGTGAGAGGATTCGAACCTCCGGCCTCTACGTCCCGAACGTAGCGCTCTACCAGGCTAAGCTACACCCCGTTTTGTCACTCGATAGAGAGTCTGTTCAAGAACTTCTCTCCACCGACTGAGCCGCAAATTCTAGCAGGCTTTCTTTCCACTTGGAAAGAGGTAGCGCGGACAAATGTTGTCTCGCCTGTGCGACTTCCGCGCGGGCGGCTTCGCGCGTCGCTTCCAGCGCGCCGGTGCGGCGCACGATCGCGACGATGTCCTGCAGGCGCTCGACCTCGCCGTGCTCGATGGCGTGACGGATCAGCGCGCGGTCGTCCTCGGTGCCTCGCTCCATCGCGATGAGCAACGGCAGCGTGGGCTTGCCCTCGCGCAGGTCGTCGCCGACGTTCTTGCCCAACGATTCGCTGGTGCCTTCGTAGTCCAGCGTGTCGTCGATCAGCTGGAAGGCCGTGCCCAGGGCGCGGCCGTAGCCGGCACAGGCTTCCTCCAGCGCGCGCGGGGCATCGGCCAGCACGGCGCCAAGGCGCGCGCTGGCCTCGAACAGCTTGGCCGTCTTGTAGCGGATGACACGCAGATAGCTGTCCACCGCGACGTCCGGATCATGCATGTTCATCAACTGCAGGACTTCACCTTCGGCGATCACGTTGGTCGCGTCCGCCAGCACTTCCAGCACGCGCATCCGGTTCACGGACACCATCATCTGGAAGGCGCGCGAGTACAGGAAGTCGCCCACCAGCACGCTCGCCGCGTTGCCGAACAGCGCGTTGGCGGTCTGCTTGCCGCGACGCAGCGCGGACTCGTCGACGACGTCGTCATGCAACAGCGTCGCGGTGTGGATGAACTCCACGACCGCGGCGAGTTCCCGACTGGCGGGGGAGTCGGCATCCAGTGCGTTGGCGAACATCAACACCAGCTTGGGCCGCATCCGCTTGCCACCGGCGTGGATGATGTAGGCGGAGATCTGGTTGATCAGGGCGACGTCCGAGCGAAGCCGCTGCGCGATCACGGCGTCGACTTCATTCATCTGCGCATTCAGCGCCTCGAGGACCTCGGTAACTGGGGTAGAGGCAATGGGCTGCACTCTGGACTCACTGTGAGGGGAAGCGCGGATTATAGGAAGGTGCGGACGCGGGCCCGTCCGTGAAGTCCACGCCTTCGCACGGGCGCGTCGTCGTTGCCTGTGGGGCGGGTTCCGGCGCGTGCCCGAATCGGACGCAAATTTCCGCGGAGGCGCCGCGCAAGGCCGGTGGTTGCGGGCTTTGCGGCTGCTCAGGGTTTGCATCAGTGCAGCAGGTTGTGCTACATTCTCGGGCTCCGCATCTTTGTGCGGTGTTTTTTCTTGGGCGGTCGACAGGCGCTTCTGGCGCCTGGTGGGCCGCTCTCATGTGAAAGGGCTGATATGTACGCGGTCATAAAAACCGGCGGCAAGCAATACAAAGTTGCTGCTGGCGAAAAGATCAAGGTAGAACAGATTGCTGCGGACGTTGGCCAAGAGATCGTGATTGACCAGGTGCTGGCTGTCGGAAACGGCGCGGACCTGAAGATCGGGACTCCCTTGGTTGCGGGTGCAAGCGTCAAGGCCACCGTGGTGGCTCATGGCAAGCATGACAAGGTGCGCATCTTCAAGCTGCGTCGTCGCAAGCACTACAAGAAGAGCCAAGGCCATCGCCAGACGTTCACCGAGCTGGAAATCAGCGCGGTCAACGGCTGATTCCCTGACTCTCTCGTAATCTGATCAAGGAGTAATCCATGGCACAGAAAAAGGGCGGCGGCTCGACACGAAACGGCCGCGACTCGAAGCCGAAGATGCTTGGCGTCAAGGTGTACGGCGGCCAGACCATCTCGGCTGGCTCGATCATCGTCCGCCAACGCGGCACGAAGTTCCACGCTGGTACCAACGTGGGCATGGGCAAGGACCACACGCTGTTCGCGCTGATCGACGGCACGGTGTCCTTCACCGTCAAGGGCGAAAACAGCCGCTCCACGGTCGTCGTCACGGCGATCTGAGCGACTTGATGTCCTGACGCCGCGACGCGGGAGACCTGGTCTCCCGTGTTCGGCGGACCCAGAGCCCCGGCATCGTCCGGGGCTTTGTTTTTCTCGGTGCCTGATACCGTCGGGCGCCGCGCCGACCGCGAGTCCCGGCGAAACCTGACTCGCTCCGATTCAAAGCATGGCCTCGCGCGGGAGCGCGGGGGCGTGAATTACGATAGCCCCGCTCCGGGACTGAAGGCCATCCATGAAGTTCGTTGACGAAGCCACCATCGATATCGCCGCCGGCAACGGCGGGGCGGGCTGCGCCAGTTTCCGCCGCGAGAAGTTCATTCCGTTCGGCGGCCCGGACGGCGGGGATGGCGGCCGCGGCGGCAGCGTCTTCGCGGTGGCCGACCGCAACCTGAACACGCTGATCGACTACCGCTACGCGCGCCGCCATGAGGCTCGCAATGGCGAGGCTGGCCGTGGCTCGGACCAGTTCGGCGCTGCCGCGGACGACATCACGCTGAAGGTGCCGGTGGGCACCATCGTGCGCGACCTGGAGACCGACGAGATCATTGCCGAGCTGCTCGAGCCCGATGTGCCGGTGCTGCTGGCCAAGGGCGGCGACGGCGGCTTCGGCAACCTGCACTTCAAGACCTCGACGAACCGCGCGCCGCGTCAGAAGACGCCTGGCTGGCCCGGCGAGATCAAGAAGGTGAAGATGGAGTTGCGCGTGCTGGCCGACGTCGGCCTGCTGGGCCAGCCCAACGCCGGCAAGTCGACGCTGATCGCGGCCGTGTCGAACGCACGTCCGAAGATCGCCGACTACCCGTTCACGACCCTTTACCCGAATCTGGGCGTGGTGCGTGTGGGTCCGGAGAAGAGCTTCGTCATCGCCGACATCCCGGGCCTGATCGAGGGTGCCGCAGAAGGCGCCGGCCTGGGCCACCAGTTCCTGCGTCACCTGCAGCGCACGCGCGTGCTGCTGCACGTGGTCGATCTGGCGCCGTTCAACCCGGACGTGGACCCGGTCGCCGAGGCCAAGGCCATCGTCAAGGAACTGAAGAAGTACGACGAGGCGCTGTACGAGAAGCCGCGCTGGCTGGTGCTGAACAAGCTGGACATGGTGCCCGCGGAAGAGCGCGCCGCCCGTGTGAAGGACTTCGTGAAGCGCTACAAGTGGAAGGGCCCCGTCTTCGAGATCTCCGCGCTGACGCGCGAGGGCTGCGAGCCGCTGATCCGCGCCATCTACGAGCACGTGGCGGCGATCCAGTCACCGCCGGTGGAAGACCCGGATGCACGCTTCGACGCACCGACGATCGATCCGCCCAAGGCCTTCCAGGAAACGCGCAAGACGCGCGCCACGAAGGCCAAGGTGATCAAGGCGGCGAAGGCTGAGAAGGCCGACAAGGCGGAAAAGCCGCCCGAGCGCGATCCGCGTTTCGACCCGCTGCCCTGACTTCCGTCTTCGACCTCACGGCACCCTGATCCTCCGCGCATGAGCAACGACAACTTGAACGGCCACTCGACGGGTGTCTTGAAGGACGCACGACGCATCGTCGTGAAGGTCGGCTCGAGCCTGGTGACCAATGAAGGCCGTGGCGTCGACGCCGAGGCCATCGGCAACTGGTGCCGGCAGCTCGCGGAACTCGCCCGCGAAGGTCGGGAAGTGGTGATGGTGTCCAGCGGCGCGATCGCCGAGGGCATGAAGCGCCTGGGCTGGGCGAGCCGGCCCAAGGAACTGCACGAACTGCAGGCTGCGGCGGCCGTCGGCCAGATGGGCCTCGCGCAGATGTACGAGACCAAGCTTCGCGAGCAGGGCTTGACGAGCGCGCAGGTGCTGCTGACGCACGCCGACCTGGCCGACCGCGAGCGCTACCTCAACGCGCGTTCGACATTGCTGGCCTTGCTGCAGCATCGCGTGCTGCCGGTGATCAACGAGAACGACACCGTCGTCAACGACGAGATCAAGTTCGGCGACAACGACACGCTGGGCGCGCTGGTCGCGAACCTGGTCGAGGCGGACGCGCTGGTGATCCTCACGGACCAGAAGGGCCTGTACTCGGCGGACCCGCGCAAGGATCCGAACGCCCGCTTCATCGATCGTGCGACGGCGGGCAAGCCCGAGCTCGAGGAGATGGCCGGCGGCGCGGGCACCAGCATCGGGCGCGGCGGCATGATCACGAAGATCCTGGCCGCCAAGCGCGCGGCCAGCAGCGGCGCCAACACCGTGATCGCCTGGGGGCGCGAGCCCGATGTCCTGCTCCGCCTGGCGGCCGGCGAGGCCATCGGTACGGCGCTGATGGCATCGACCGCGAAACTCGCGGCGCGCAAGCAATGGATGGTCGATCACCTGCAGTTGCGCGGGAAGGTCGTCGTCGACGCGGGCGCGGCGATCAAGTTGCGGGAAGAGGGCAAGAGCCTGCTGCCGATCGGTGTGCAGGAGGTGTCGGGTGAATTCCATCGCGGCGACGTCATCGCGATCGTTGATCTGGCCGGGCAGGAGCTCGCACGTGGCCTGACCAACTACGGCAGTGCCGAGGCCCGGCTGATCGCGCGCAAGCCGTCGTTCGACATCGAGCGTGTGCTGGGTTACGCGGCCGAGCCGGAGCTGATCCACCGCGACAACCTGGTGCTGCGCTGACGCAGTGTCGATTCGTCGCCGAAGCGCGAACACCAAGAACAATGGCGCCCGAGGGCGCCATTTTCATTTCCACTGCGGGATGCGGACCGTCAGTCCTTCGCAGGCTCCACAGGACCACCATGGGCCGCCGCGGGCGGTGCGACCTCACGGGCATCGCGCGATTCCTGATGGGAAGCCTCCGCATGCGCGGCACCATCGTGCTCATGGGGCCGGTGATCGAAGCGCTCATGCCGGTGATGGTCCTGATCACCATGGTCGCCATGTCCGCCCTGGCGGTCGCCGCGCGGAGGCGGCCGCATGCCGGCGCGCAGGTAGCGGTTGTGGTGATTCAGGCGCGGCAGGAAACGCGCCAGTTCAGTCAGCGCCATCTGATACACGCCGCGCTTGAATTCGATCACGGCCTCCAGCGGCACCCAGTACTCGTTCCACCGCCAGGCATCGAACTCGGGATGGTCGGTGGCGCGCAAGTTCATGTCGCTGTCGCGCCCCATCATCTGCAGCAGGAACCAGATCTGTTTCTGCCCGCGGTAATGACCGCGCGCGTCGCGCCGGATGAAGTGGTCGGGAACCTCGTAACGGAGCCAGTCCCGCGTGCGCGCGATGATGCGCACGTGGTCCGCAGTGAGGCCAACTTCCTCATGCAGCTCCCTGAACATCGCCTGCTCGGGCGTCTCTCCATGCTTGATGCCCCCTTGGGGGAACTGCCAAGAATGGGTGCGTATGCGCTTGCCCCAGAACACCTCGTTCTTGTGGTTGAGCAGGATGATGCCGACGTTGGGCCGGAAGCCTTCACGGTCGAGCATAATCAACCTTCAAATCATTCGTTGGATTGATTATTGCACCGGGGCTGCAACCCGGCGCGATCATCGCTAACCCTCGGTGATGCACGGTTTTTTCCGCGGCGGCCTAGCTGACCGCGGACTTTTATTTTCTGCGCCCATGAAAGCCTCCCAGTTCTTCATCTCCACGCTCAAGGAAGCGCCCGCCGATGCGGAAATCGTCAGCCACAAACTGATGATGCGGGCCGGCATGATCAAGCGCCTGGGCGCGGGCATCTACAACTACATGCCGATGGGCCTGCGGGTGATCCGCAAGGTCGAGAACATCATCCGCGGCGAGATGAACCGCGCCGGCGCGGTCGAACTGCTGATGCCGGTCGTGCAGCCGGCCGAGCTGTGGCAGGAGACGGGCCGCTTCGACAAGATGGGCCCGGAGCTGCTGCGCGTGAAGGATCGCCACGGGCGTGACTTCATCATCCAGCCGACCTCGGAGGAGGTCATCACCGACATCGCGCGCCAGGAGCTCCGCAGCTACAAGCAGCTGCCGAAGAATTTCTATCACATCCAGACCAAGTTCCGCGACGAGCGCCGCCCCCGCTTCGGGATCATGCGCGGTCGCGAGTTCACGATGAAGGATGCGTACTCGTTCGACCGTGACAAGGACGCGGCCGGTCGCAGCTACGACGCCATGTACACGGCCTACGGCAGGATCTTCGACCGCCTGGGGCTGCAGTACCGCGCGGTGGCGGCGGACACCGGCGCGATCGGTGGCGATCGCTCGCATGAGTTCCAGGTCATCGCCGAGACCGGCGAAGACGCGATCATCTATTGCCCGACCAGCGACTACGCGGCCAACATCGAGCTGGCTGAAGCGCTCTCGCTGATCGCCACGCGCGGCGCCGCGACGCAACCGCTGGCGAAGACGCCGACGCCCGGCAAGGCCACCTGCGCCGATGTCGCCGAGCTGCTGAAGCTGCCGCTGACGCAGACGGTGAAGTCGCTGGTGCTGGCGACCGACGAGGTCGACGAGCACGGCACGATCGTCAAGTCGCAGGTCTGGCTGCTGCTGGTTCGCGGCGATCACGACCTGAACGAGGTGAAGGTCGGCAAGCTCGAGGGCCTGAAAGGCGGCTTCCGCTTCGCGACCGCCGCGGAGATCGACGCCCACTTCGGCTGCAAGCCCGGCTACCTGGGCCCGATCGGCCTGAAGCAGCCGCTGAAGATCATCGCCGACCGGACCGTCGCCAACATGGCGGACTTCGTCTGCGGCGCCAACGAGGCCGACTTCCACTTCACCGGTGCGAACTGGGGCCGTGACCTGCCCGAGCCCGACCTGGTGGCCGACATCCGCAACGTCGTCGAAGGCGATCCCTCGCCGGACGGCAAGGGCGTGCTGGCGATCCAGCGCGGCATCGAGGTCGGCCACGTCTTCTATCTCGGCACGAAGTATTCGGCCGCGATGAACGCGAGCTACCTCGACGAGAACGGCAAGCCGCAGCTGATGGAGATGGGTTGCTACGGCATCGGCGTGACCCGGATCCTGGGCGCGGCGATCGAGCAGAACCATGACGAGCGCGGCATCGTCTGGCCCGACGCGATCGCGCCCTTCACCGTGGTGGTCTGCCCGATCGGCATGGATCGCAGCGAGGAGGTGAAGGCCGCCGCGACCAAGCTGCACGAAGAGCTGCTGGATCTTGGCATCGACGTGCTGCTGGACGACCGCGGCGAGCGCCCCGGCGCGATGTTCGCGGACTGGGAGCTGGTCGGCGTGCCGCACCGCGTGGTGATCTCCGACCGCGGCCTCAAGGAAGGCCAGGTCGAGTACCAGGGCCGCCGCGATGCCGCCGCGACCAAGCTGGCGCTGGCCGAGGTCGTCGCTCATCTGAAGCAACGCCTGGCGTGAATCCGGCCCGTCCGCCGCAGCGCGTCGCGGCGGTGGACGCGCTGCGCGCGCTCGCACTTTTCCCGGTGATCGCCGTCAACTGGGTCGGTTACCCGGCCCTGCCGGATGCCGGACCGCTGAGCCCGCCATCGCCTGCCGATGGGGTCGTGGCCCAGCTGATCTCCTGGTTCCTGCATGCGCTCATCGCGGGGAAGGGCATCGCGCTGCTCGCCTTCCTGTTCGGCTACAGCCAGGGGCTGTCCCAGTCGCGGGGCGATGAGGCCTTGGGCAAGCGACGGCGTCGGCTGGTCAAGATGCTGACGCTCGGCCTGCTGCACGGGACCTTGCTCTACATGGGCGACATCCTGACGCTCTACGCCGTCGCCGGCGCGGTGCTGGCGATCTGGGCCGGGCATTCGATGGCGATGCTGAAGGTTCGACTGCGCGTGTTGATCGCGCTGGAACTCGCGGTGATCGCGCTGACCGTCCTGATGGCCAGCATGCCGCTGGCAGGCGAGCCCTCGATGCCGCTGTCGGCGCCGGCGTCCTGGGGCGACTGGACGCTGCGCAACGCGGGACACTTCCTCGCGTCGACAATCGCCTTCGCCACCCTGGGTCTGCCGACGCCGCTGCTCTTGATGACCGCGGGATTGATGGCGGCACGCTTGCGGCTGTTGTCCCACCCGCGCTGGGAGCCTGCGCTACGGCGTTGGTCGCGCCGCTGGCTATGGCCGGCGGTGGCGACGAACATCGCGTTCGCCACGCTGCTCTGGCCCGGGCTGCGAGATGGCGACACCTATGTCAGCAGCCGCTACGCGATCTTCTATCTCTATCCGACGATGCTGCTGCTGAGCGCCGCCGTGCCCACGCTGGTGTTGCAGATGCGCGGCAACCCACGACTACTGAACGCGCTCGCGCCGCTGGGGCGGCACACGCTCACGCTGTATCTCTCCAGTTCGGTCCTGAGCTTTGCGCTGTTCAGCGGTGCTGGCTTGGCGTGGCAGCCGGGTACGGCGGTGGCGGCCGGTCTGGCGCTCGCGTACTGGACCGGGGGTCTGCTGCTCGCACGGGCGCGCGGTCCGCGACCTTTGCCGCTGGAGCGCTGGCTGTCCCGCTGACGGCGGCGGCTCGCGCCGTTATGCTGCCGCGCCTCTTCCTTCCGCATTCCGATCGATACCGATCCCGCTGTTCCCGTGACTGATCCTGGCTTCAAGAAGATCGCCCCGACTTCGCGCCGCGCGCTGCTGCTCGCCGGCGCGGCCGTCTGCCTGCCGCGCCAGGCGCTCGCCGGCGCGCAGGTGGAGGAGCCGCTCGCCGACGCGGTCCGCTCCGCGCTGTCGGCGGCGATCGCCTCGGACGCGCCGCCCAAGCCGCATTTCGATTCGATCGAGCCGCGCCTGGCTTACCTGCGCTGGCTCGGCGAAATGAGCGAGCGCATGAAGCGCAAGAAGAGCGAGACGCAGACGCGGATCGAGTTCCTCGAGACCATCTGGTACGAGAGCGCCCGCGCGGGCCTCGAGACGGCGCTGGTGCTGGGACTGGTGCAGGTGGAGAGCGGCTTCCGCAAGTACGCGATCAGCGTTGCGGGCGCGCGCGGCTACATGCAGGTGATGCCGTTCTGGACGCGCTCGATCGGCGACGGACAGGTCTCGCGGCTGTTCCACATGCAGACCAACCTGCGCTTCGGCTGTGTGATCCTGCGGCACTACCTCGACCGCGAGAAGGGGGACCTCTTCCTCGCGCTGGGGCGCTACAACGGCAGCCGTGGACGGCCCGAGTACCCGAACATGGTGATGGGCGCCCGCAAGGCCTGGCTGATGCCTGGGCAGACCTGACGCCAGGTCAGTCCCGATGTCAGATCAGGACTGAGGCCGCAGGCCCAGCCACGCCTGCGGCGTCGCGCCGGGCAGTTGCGCCAGTTCGAGCACGCGCTCGACGGTCTCCGCCACCATCTCGTCGATCGACTTCGGCTTCAGGTACAGCGCCGGCAGCGGCGGAAAGATGATGCCACCCATCTCGGTCACCGCGGTCATGTTGCGCAGGTGGGCGAGGTTGAACGGCGTCTCCCGGACCATCAGGATCAACCGCCGGCGCTCCTTGAGCGTGACGTCGGCGGCGCGGGTCATGAGGTTGTCCGACAGCCCGTGCGCGACCGCGGCCAGCGTGCGCATCGAACAGGGCGCGATGACCATCGCGGCGGTCGGGAAGCTGCCGCTGGCGACGCAGGCACCGATGTCGCCGGGCGCGTAGGCGAAGTCCGCCTCGCGCTCCAGCGCGTCGCGTGCGAGCCCCAGTTCGTGATGGGCGTTGAGCACGCCCGCGGGGCTCAGGATCAGGTGGGTCTCAGCGCCGATCGCCCGGGCCCGGCGCAGCAGTTGCAGCCCGTAGGCGGCGCCGGTCGCGCCGGTGATGCCGACGGTCAGGCGCGGCCGCGGCGCCGCTGCTGCCGTCATCAGGCCTTGGCCAGCAGCTGCTGCAGCTCGCCGCTCTCGTACATCTCCATCATGATGTCGGAGCCGCCGACGAACTCGCCGTCGATGTAGAGCTGCGGGATCGTGGGCCAGTTGGCGTAGTCCTTGATGCCCTGGCGGACGCTTTCGTCCTCGAGCACGTTGAAGGTCTTCAACTCGCTGGCCCCGCTGGCCTTGAGGATCTGGATCGCGCGCCCGGAGAAGCCGCACATCGGGAACTGCGCAGTCCCCTTCATGAAGAGCACGACGCGGTTGCTCTTGACCAGGTCATCGATGCGTTGCTGAACGTCGCTCATGGCGGAGATCCTCTGAAAACTGATGCGGGAAGGCGTATGCGCTGCACGGCAGGACCCGTTCCGGGCTACAGAGGCCTGGGCCGGCGCGGTGCCGCGCGATTCATGGATTATCAAGCAGCGCGCAAGCCCGCGCTGGGCAGGGCTCAAGTCGCTCGCGCGGCGTCCGGCCAGCAGGGGAGGATCAGAAGCTGTAGCTGACGCCGAACTGGACGACCGGCTTGTAGCGCAGGTCCTGCGACAACTCGCCTTGCGGGGCGCTGTTGCCCAGGCGCAGGCTGGAAGCGCCACCGCCCACCACGCCCACGTCGGCGCTGAAACCCCAGCCGCCGCGCAGCGAGTAGCTGGTGTAGCCGACGCCCACGTAGGACAGCGACAGGTTGGGCTCGCGCTCCGGCCCGGTGAGCAGACTGAGGCTCCGACGGCCGGCCGACAGCGATGGCGAGACCGCCGCGCTCTGGCCCAGTGCCAGGCCGGAACTGCTCTGCAGCAGCGACATCGGGCCGAACATCAGCCCGCCGGTGGCCCGCAGGCCGCCGCGCGTGCCGGCGCCCAGGCCGGATCCGGTGAGGTAATAGTCGGCCAGCAGGTTCGCGCTCAGCAGGCGGCTGCCGTTGCGGGCGTCGAAGGAGAGACCGTCGCCGTCCTGGCTCTGGCTCAGCTGAAGCCGGCCCTGCCAGTTGGTGAACGCCTTGCGATCCGGTTTCAGTTGCAGGCCCTGTTGGGCCCAGGCGGCGCCAGCCATGCAGACACTGCCGGCCAGAACCACGGCAACGCGCAGAAGCAAGGGGGCGGCGCTCATGACAGGTCTCCCAGACTGACGACAAACCCGTTTCAAGATGGATCAAAACGGGCGCCAAGTCAGACCATGCTACGCCCGCCCCGGTGACCGCGCCAGATCGAGTTGAGGGGGATTTCCGGCACTGTTGCGGATTCCCGGCGCGGTTTCCCGCAGTGTGGAAACAGTCTGTGAGGCGCGCCACATTCCTGTGAGGCGCGGCACATTCCTTACGCCGGCCAGCGGCCGCCGGTGGCGCGGGCTTGGCCGCCCAGGTCGCGGCGGTTCTCCACGTCGACGAAGCCGCGTGCGCTCAGCAGATCGGCCACCGCGTCGGCCTGGTCATACCCGTGTTCGAGGAGCAGCCATCCGTTGGCGCGCAGCCAGACCGGGCCTTCCTCGATCAGTTGCCGAAGATCGGCCAGCCCGTCGCCTTCCGGCGTCAGCGCCATGCGCGGCTCGTGCCGCAGGGCGTCGAGGTGATGATCGTCGCCGGCAACGTACGGCGGGTTACTGATGATCAGGTCGAACGCCAATTGACCCGCCAGCGGCTCGTACCAGTTGCCGAGATGCGCGTCGACCGACAGGCCCAGCCTGCGCGCGTTGTCCTGGGCGACGGCGAGGGCCCCGGCGCTGGCGTCGACCATCCGGACGTCCGCTTCGGGGCGTCGCGACTTGATTGACAGCGCGATCGCACCGGTGCCCGTGCCCAAATCGACGACCCTTGGCGCGGGCAGGTCGGCCATCCGTTCGAGGGCCCATTCCACGAGCACCTCGGTGTCCGGCCGCGGGATCAGCGTGTCCGGCGTGACGCGCAGCGTCAGGCCGAAGAATTCTTTCTCGCCGCTCAGGTAGGCCAGCGGCACGCCGTCGAGGCGGCGGGCGAGCCATTCCTCGAAACGCTCACGCAGCGGAGCATCGAGCGGATCCGTGTCGTGTGCGATCAGCCAGGCGCGCGAGACGCCCAGCAGCGCCTGCAGCAGGTATTGCACCTCGCCGCGGGGCAAGCCAGCAGTGATCGCGGCGCGTTCGGCTGCTGCAACCGTCATCGCATCGTTGGAAGCGCTCATCCCTGGCCGCCTTCCAGCGCCGCCAGCTGTTCCGCGGCTTGCGCCTGTTGCAGGCCCAGCAGCACGTCGGCGAGATCGCCGTCCATGATCGCGCCGAGCTTGTAGAGCGTCAGATTGATCCGATGGTCGGTCAACCGTCCTTGAGGGAAGTTGTAGGTGCGGATGCGATCGCTGCGGTCGCCGCTGCCGATCAGGCTCTTGCGCTGCGCGGCTTCCTTGGCGGCACGCTCGTTGCGGTCCTTGTCGCGCAGCCGCGCGGCGAGTACCGCCATCGCCTTGGCCTTGTTGCGATGCTGGCTGCGGTCGTCCTGGCACTCGGCGACCAGGCCGGTGGGCAAGTGGGTGATCCGGATCGCGCTGTCGGTCTTGTTCACGTGCTGCCCGCCCGCGCCGCTCGCGCGGAAGGTGTCGATGCGCAGCTCGGCGGGGTTGAGCTGGATCTCCTCGGCCTCGTCGGGCTCCGGCATCACCGCAACCGTGCAGGCGCTGGTGTGGATGCGGCCCTGCGACTCGGTGGCGGGCACGCGCTGCACGCGGTGGCCGCCCGACTCGAACTTCATCTGCCCGTACACGCCGTCACCGTCCAGGCGCATCACGATTTCCTTGTAGCCGCCGAGATCCGATTCACTCGCCGACAGCACCTCGCAGCGCCAGCCCCGGCCCTCGGCGAAGCGCGTGTACATGCGGGTCAGGTCGCCAGCGAAGAGCGCCGATTCGTCGCCGCCGGCGCCGGCGCGGATCTCGAGGAACGCGGGCCGATCGTCGTCCGGATCCTTGGGGATCAGCGCGAGCTGCAGCTCCTGATCGAGTTGCGCCAGATCCGCTTCGGCGCCGGCGATCTCCTCGCGCGCCATCTCGATCATGTCGGCATCGCCGCTGTCGAGCAGCTCGCGGGCGGCGGCAAGGTCCTGCTCGCGCTGGACATAGCGGCGGTAGCGCTCGACCAGCGACGACACCTCCGACTGCTCGCGCGTCAACGCGCGATAGCGCTTCATGTCGGCGGCGACGCTGCCGTCGGCGAGCGTGCTGTCGAGTTCCGCCAGCCGATAACCGAGGCGGTCGAACTTCTGGCGCAGGGCGTCTTTCATGGGCGTGGGCAGGGGAAAAGCGGAGGGACGACGGTGCGGTCCGTGGACCGCGAGCGGAAAGGCACGGCGTGCCCCGAAAAGAGCGACCGGAGCCGGCCGCCCGTGCGCGAGGAACGCGCCGCTACGAATCCGCTTCGTCGCCGAGTGCGTCCGGACGGGCGCCCGACGCTTTTGCGCTGCCGCGCAGGAACAGGCGCGACACCGTCTGCGCCATCTGCAGCCGCTGCTCGCCATCGCTGCCGTTGAGCTCGGCCATCGCGCCGTGCAGCATCTTCTGCGTGAGGCCGCGTGCCAGCGCGTCCAGCACATCGTCGATGTCCTCGCCCTTGGCGATCAGCTTGCGTGCGCGCTGGATCTCGGCCTGCCGCCAGCTGTCGGCCTGCTGGTGCAGGGCCTGGATCAGCGGGACCGTGTGGCGCTGGCCCAGCCAGTGGACGAAGCTCTGGACGCCGGTCTCGATGATGGCCTCGGCCTGCTGGACCGCGGCCTGGCGCTTCTCGCCGGCGGTCTGGACCAGCTTGGACAGGTCGTCCACGGTGTAGAGGTAGACGTCGTCCAGCTTGGCCACTTCCTGCTCGATGTCGCGGGGGACCGCCAGGTCGACCATGAACATCGGCTTGTGGCGGCGCTTCTTCAAGGCGCGCTCGACGGCGCCCAGGCCGATCAGCGGCAGGCTGGACGCGGTGCAGGAGATCACCGCGTCGAATTCATGCAGGCGGTCGGGCAGGTCGGCCAGCCGGAAGGCCTCACCGCTCAACTGATGGGCGAGCTTCTCGCCGCGCTCCTGGGTGCGGTTGGCAATGGCGATCGCCTTCGGTCCCTTGGCTGCGAAATGCGTGCCGACCAGTTCAATCATCTCGCCCGCGCCGACCAGGAGCACCCTGATGTCGGTGAGGTTCTCGAACAGCTGCGAGGCCAGCCGCACCGAGGCCGCGGCCATGCTGATCGAATGGCTGCCGATCTCCGTGGAGCTCCGGACTTCCTTGGCCACCGAGAAGCTGCGCTGGAACAGCTGGTGCAGCGTCGTGCCGAGCGTGCCGGCCGAATCCGCCTCACGCACGGCCTGCTTGAGCTGGCCGAGGATCTGCGGCTCGCCCAGCACCATCGAGTCCAGCCCGCTGGCGACCCGGAAGGCGTGCCGCGCGGCGGCGCCATCCTCGACCACGTACGAGTGGTCCATCAGCGTCGAACTGCCAACCCCCCCGACCTGAGCCAGCCAGTCGACGGCGGGGCGGACCATGTCGGCGTCGCCGGCGACATAGAGTTCGGTGCGGTTGCAGGTCGAGAGGATGGCCGCTTCAGCCGCGGCGGTGCGGCGGCGGTGGGGTGTGCCGATCTGGTCCTGGAAACGCAGCAGCGTCGGGGCCAGTTGCTCGAGCGTGAACGCGAAACGTCCACGCAGATCGAGCGGCGCGGACGTGTGGTTCAGACCCAGGGCAAAGACGGACATGCAGCGATTATAAAATTCCTGCCCGACCCGTGTCTCGCACGGGCGTTGGCGGCGCGCTCATCGCCCCGGGATGCGTCAAGATGACGTCGCTCGACCGCCGCCCTGTTACATCTACCCCTCGCGCGGAGCGAACCGACCTGTGGATCCACTCGACGCCGTCTGGCATTTCGGCAACCTGTTCCTGCCCGCCTGGGGTGTCGCGGCGCTGATGGCGTCGGCGCTCAAGCTGATCTGGCGGGAGACCGTCTCCGGCATGCGTTGGCGCACGCTGGCGTCCTGGGGTGGACTCGGCGGCACGCTGGGCCTCTTCGCCGCGTTGATGCTCACCGGCCGCGACGGCACGATGGCCGGCTACGGCCTGATGCTGATCGGCATCACCGCCACGCAGTGGGGCGTCAGTTACAAGCGCTGAGCGAACGCGCTACCGCTTTCGAGTGAGGGGCCGCCGCCCCTCCAACGTTCAGCCCGTCAGATCCTCGGTCACCGGCACCTCGCCGCGCAGCGAATGCGCAAAGGCTTCGGTGATGTGCATCGGGATGATCTGGTGCATCAGCCGCTCGTGGCCCTTGAAGTTGACGATGCGGTTGCACTCGGTGCGGCCCATCAACTCGGTGGCGTCCTTGCGGGCATGACCTGACACCAGCACAGGCACGGTCTTGCCGACCATGCTGTGGTTGTAGCGGATGGCGGTCGCCTCGATCTCGGCCTGCAGCTCCTGCAGGCGTCGGACCTTCACCTCGTGCGGCGTGTCGTCCGCGAGGTTGGCGGCCGGGGTCCCGGGACGCGGGCTGAAGATGAAGCTGAACGACGCATCGAAGCCGACGTCTCGCACCAGCTGCATGGTCTTGGCGTGGTCCTCGTCGGTCTCGCCAGGGAAACCGACGATGAAGTCCGACGCGATGCGGATGTCCGGTCTTACCGCGCGCAGCTTGCGGACGATGCTCTTGAACTGCAGCGCGGTGTAGCCGCGCTTCATCGCCATCAGGATGCGGTCCGAGCCATGCTGCACCGGCAGGTGCACGTGGTTCACCAGCTTGGGGATCGTGCCGTAGGCGTCGATCAGGCGCTGGCTGAACTCGTTGGGGTGGCTGGTCGTGTAGCGGATGCGCTCGATGCCGGGGATCTCGGCGACGTATTCGAGCAGCAGCGCGAAATCGGCGATCTCGTCGGTGCCGCCCATCGTTCCCCGATAGGCGTTGACGTTCTGGCCCAGCAGCGTCACTTCCTTGACGCCCTGGTCGGCCAGTCCGGCGACTTCCTCGAGCACGTCCTCGAAGGGCCGGCTGACCTCCTCGCCGCGGGTGTAGGGCACGACGCAGTAGGAGCAGTACTTCGAGCAGCCTTCCATGATGGACACGAAGGCGGACGCGCCCTCGACCTTAGCGGGCGGCAGGTGGTCGAACTTCTCGATCTCGGGGAAGGAGATGTCCACCTGCGGCCGCAGCTGCTGCTGGCGCTGGGCCAGCATCTGCGGCAGGCGGTGCAGCGTCTGCGGACCGAAGACGACGTCGACGTAGGGCGCGCGTTCGATGATCGCCGCGCCTTCCTGGCTGGCGACGCAACCGCCGACGCCGATCATCACGCCCTTGGCCTTCAGGTGCTTGATGCGGCCGAGGTCGGAGAACACCTTCTCCTGCGCCTTCTCGCGGACGGAGCAGGTGTTGAACAGCACCAGATCGGCCTGCTCGACGTCGGTGGTGGGTTCGTAACCTTCGGCGGCGCGCAGGACGTCGGCCATCTTGTCCGAGTCGTACTCGTTCATCTGGCAGCCGAAGGTCTTGATGAAGACTTTCTTGCTCATGGCTTCAAGGCCTCACGACATCAGGGCTTGCGCCAGACCTGGCTGGCCTGGTCGAACACCAGCTTCGAGGCCTGGTCCGGCGTGGTCGGCCAGGACTTGTTGGCCAGCTCGACCTCGCTCAGCAGCCAGATCTCCATGAGCAGGCCGTTGATGTCGCGTGTGTAGAGCACGGTGGCCTTCTGCTCGTAGAGCGAGCCCGGCGTGGCCACCAGATCGACCGCGTTGCGGATGCGGGCGCCGGGCGCGAGCCGCGCCGGCTTGCCGTTGAGCAGCACGTCGGGCGTGACGCCGAAGACGATCTCGCCGCGCAGCGCGCGTTGCGGGAAATAGCGGTGGCCCGGGGCGATCTGGGCCTGGGCGGGCGTCGGCGTCGCGATCGCGGCGACGCCGCCGAACGTGGCGACCAGCGAGAACAGGGCGGTGCTGGCGGCCGCTGCCATCATCGAGCGACGGCGGGGCGGGGCGGGCGGGGCACAGCGGTACATGGTGTAGATCCAGTGGCTGCGGAAATGCGCAAGGGCGCAAGTGTAGCGGGCGTGGTCCCGTCGCCGGCTGGGGCGGGCTGCCGGTTTCCGATGGTGGTCGGGCGGTCCGGAGCGATTCAGACGGCCGCTCGAAGACGGGTCAGCGGCTGCCCAGGGCGGCCCAGGCGCGGCTCAAAGGCGCCCGTTGGCCGTGTTCTGTGCCACGGCCGCGGAGGCCGGTTCGGGCAGCACGTAGACGACGCCCGCTCCGTGGCCGAGCACCGGCGCGACGACGCGGTCGAAGAAGTCGCCCGTCACGACCACGCAACCCAGCGAGATCCGGTTGTCGTCCGGCGACAGCGAGGCGAGTCGCTCGGCCCGGCGCTCGTAGGCCGGGCCCGGGCGCAGCCGGTGGATGGCGAACGCGGCGTCGTAATCGACCCAGATGACGGTCTCGCCCTTCAGATTGGGACCGGGTTGGCTGTCGTAGCGACCGGAAGGGGTGGTCCGCAGATCCGGCGGGATGCCGGTGCTCACCATCTGACCCACGCCGGGCGCGACCGTGTCGCCGCGAGCCAGGCCCAGCAGCGCCGCTGAGGCACCGATCAGATGGCCATCGGCGCTGAAGACGAAGAGCTTGGCTTCCTTCTTGTCGACGACGGCGAAGGGCAGGCCCTTGGCGTCGGCGCGGTCGAAGGCGACCCGGGCCATGGCGCGAGCCTCGGGCGACGCGGCCTCGCCGTGGAAGTCGACGGTGGCCGGCGCCATCCGCGCAGAAGGCTGCGACAGCTGCGTCTGGAGTGCGGGCTCGGCGTTGACGCCCGGAGTGCCCGTCGACAGTGCGACGGCCGCTGCCATCGCCATCCATGCCTGTACCGCTTGTCTGGACTGACCCAACGACCCGATCGACTTCATGCTGCCCGATGTCTTTCTGGCGGACGGTCTGGCTTGCTCCGGCTGGGGCCGGGCGGGTCCGCTGGGGCCGCATATTAAGGAGCAACCGGGTGTTTCAACGGTCGATCTGTCGGCAAAAACGGCAGGACTTTCCCGGGAATTTGTAAGGCGTGCGCGTTGCGGCACGAGATGGCGTACGTTAGGTACGAGATAGGAACTTCCATCCGGTCTCCGCCCGCTTTTGCGACAGGTTTCGCACCACACCGATGCTTGCCGCCCAAAGGCGGGGTGCGATCCCCCGTACGCGTACGGTCATTACCGATCAGCAATACAGGGCGGCGCGTCGACACACAAAATCCGCGCTCTGCATGACCGGGAAACGGTCAAAGAAGAGAGCAACGATGACACCGATCGTGGGAACCCGTCCATGCTGATGGCCGCCGTGCGCGTCGCGCTGCGACGTCCTTACACCTTCTTCGTGCTGGCGCTGCTGCTGCTGATCCTGGGCCCGCTGGCGGCCCTGCGCACGCCAACGGACATCTTCCCGGAGATCCGGGTGCCGGTCATCGCGGTGGCCTGGCAGTACACCGGGCTGCCGCCGGACCAGATGGCCGGGCGCATCTCGACGCTGTTCCAGCGCACGCTGACGACCACCGTCAACGACATCGAGCACATCGAGGCCAACACCTATCCCGGCGTCTCGGTGGTGAAGATCTTCTTCCAGCCAGGCGTGAACATCGCGGTGGCCAACGCGCAGGTCACCGCGGTCGCGCAGGTCGCCGTGCGGCAGATGCCGGCCGGCACGACGCCGCCGCTGATCCTGAACTACAACGCCGCCACGGTGCCCATCCTGCAGCTGGCGCTCTCGGGCAAGGGGCTGTCGGAGCAGCAGCTCTTCGACCTCGGCTTCAACACGATCCGCACGCCGCTGGTGACGGTGCCGGGCGCGGCGATCCCGCTGCCCTACGGCGGCAAGCAGCGCCAGGTGCAGATCGACGTCAACCCGGCCGCGCTGCAGGCGCGCGGGCTGTCGGCGCAGGACGTGGCCACCGCGCTGGCGACACAGAACGTGCTCACGCCGATCGGCACGCAGAAGATCGGCGAACTCGAATACACGCTGCAGCTCAACAGCGCGCCGTCGGCGATCGAGGAACTGGGCCGGCTGCCCGTGAAGGTGGTCAACGGCTCGACCATCTATCTGCGCGACGTGGCCGACGTGCACGACGGCAATGCGCCGCAGACCAACATCGTCCATGTGGACGGCGGGCGCTCGGTGCTGATGTCGGTGCTGAAGAACGGCGCGGCGTCGACGCTGGCGATCGTCGACGGCGTGCGCGCCAAGCTCGGTGAGTTGCGGCCCTCGCTGCCCGACGAGCTCGAGGTCAAGCCGATCAACGACCAGTCGGTCTTCGTGCGCGCCGCCATCAAGGGCGTCGCGATCGAGGGCGCCATCGCCGCGGCGCTGACCAGCGCGATGATCCTGCTGTTCCTGGGCAGCTGGCGTTCGACGGTGATCATCGCGGTGTCGATCCCGCTGTCGATCCTCGGGTCGATCATCGGCCTGGCGGCGATCGGCGAGACGCTGAACCTGATGACGCTGGGCGGATTGGCGCTGGCGGTGGGCATCCTGGTCGACGACGCGACGGTGACCATCGAGAACATCAACTGGCACCTGGAGCATGGCAAGGGCGTCGAGGAGTCGATCATGGACGGCGCGCGCCAGATCGTGACGCCGGCCTTCGTCTCGCTGCTGTGCATCTGCATCGTGTTCATCCCGATGTTCTTCCTGGAAGGCGTGTCGCGCTTCCTGTTCGTGCCGATGGCCGAGGCGGTGATCTTCGCGATGGTGTGCTCGTTCATCCTGTCGCGCACGCTGGTGCCGACGATGGCGAAGTACCTGCTTCAACCGCACGCGCCGCTGACCGACGGCCACGGGCATCTGGCGCAGGCGCCGTCGCGCAATCCGCTGGTGCGCTTCCAACGCAATTTCGAAGCCCGCTTCGAGCGCGTGCGCGAGGGCTACCGCCGGATGCTCGAGACCGCGCTGGGCAGCAAGAAGCCCTTCCTGATCGGCTTCGCGGCGGTGGTGCTGCTGTCCTTCGCGCTGGTGCCCTTCATCGGAAGCAACTTCTTCCCGCAGGTCGATTCGGGCCAGATCCTGATGCACGCACGGGTGCCGGTGGGCACGCGCGTCGAAGAGACCGCCGCGCGCTTCGCGAAGATCGAGCAGGCGATCCGCCGCGTGATCCCGTCCGAGAAGATCGAGACGATGGTCGACAACATCGGTCTGCCGCCGTCGTCGATCAACCTGACCTACAACAACACCGGCGTGCTGGGCACGTCCGACGGTGACTTCCAGATCGCGTTGAAGGAAGGCCATGCGCCCACGGCCGACTACGTGAGGCAGCTGCGCCAGATCCTGCCGCGCGAGTTCCCGGACACGACCTTCTCCTTCCCGCCGGCCGACATCGTCAGCCAGATCCTGAATTTCGGCGCGCCCGCGCCGATCGACGTGCAAGTGCGCGGACGCGATGTCGAGTCCAACTTCGCCTACGCGCAGCAGCTGCTCAAGCGCATCAAGGCGATCCCCGGCGTGGCCGATGCGCGCATCCAGCAGTCCAACAAGGCGCCGACCTTCAACGTCGACGTCGACCGCACGCAGGCGCAGTTGCTGGGATTGACCACGCGCGACGTGGCCAACAGCCTGGTCGTGAACCTTGCCGGCAGCAGCCAGGTCGCGCCGACCTTCTGGCTGAATCCGCAGAACGGCGTGAGCTATTCGATCGTGATGCAGACGCCGCAGCACCAGCTCGATTCGCTGGCGTCGCTGAGCAACCTGCCGATCGGCAACGGCAACCAGGCGGGCACGTCGACGCTGGGCGGCCTGGCAAGCTTCCAGCGCGTCAACAGCCCGGCGCTGATCAGCCAGTACGACGTTGCGACGATGGTGCAGATCCATGCGACGACGCAGGACCGCGACCTGGGCGCCGTCGCGCGCGACATCCGCAAGGTGCTCGCCGACACGCAGGCCGACGTGCCCAAGGGCTCGAACGTGCAACTGCTCGGCCAGGTGCGCACGATGGACCGCGCGTTCTCGGGGCTGCTGTTCGGGTTGCTCGGCGCGGTGGTGCTGATCTACCTGCTGATCGTCGTGAACTTCCAGTCCTGGCTGGATCCGGCGGTGATCGTGTCGGCGCTGCCGGCGGCGTTGGCGGGCATCGTGTGGATGCTCTTCGCGACGGGGACGACGCTGTCGGTGCCCGCGCTGACCGGGGCGATCATGTGCATGGGCGTGGCCACCGCCAACAGCGTGCTGGTGATCAGCTTCGCGCGGGAGCGGCTCGAGGAACTCGGCGACGCGACCGCCGCCGCGATGGAGGCCGGCTTCGTGCGTTTCCGGCCGGTGCTGATGACGGCGCTGGCGATGGTCATCGGCATGCTGCCGATGGCGCTGGGCCTGGGTGAGGGCGGCGAGCAGAACGCGCCGCTGGGACGTGCCGTGATCGGCGGGCTGGTCTTCGCCACCTTCGCGACGCTGGTCTTCGTGCCGGTCGTGTTCAGCATCGTGCACCGACACCACCGCAAGACCGGACCTGCTTCCGACCTTTCCGAATCGAACGACTTGACTGCCGGTGCCGCGACTGCGCTGCCCGGGGCCGGAGATCCTTCCCATGCGAACTGATGCCGACAACGCCGTTGTGTCTTCCCGTCCTCCCGCGCGCTTCAAGCTCGCCGCGACCGTCGCGGTCGTGATCGCGATCGCGGTGGTGGCGGCGGGCCTGTGGGCCCGCAAGTCCAACGCCGAGCAACTGCAGGCCACGGCCGACGAACGCGGTCAGCCGAGCGTCGCGGTGGTCACGCCGCAACGCTTGACCGAAGGCGGCTTGGAGCTGCCCGCGCGGATCGAGGCCTGGTCGCGCGCGCCGATCTATGCGCGGGTCAGCGGCTACCTGAAGCGCTGGAACGTGGACATCGGTGGCAAGGTCAAGGCCGGGCAGCAGCTCGCCGAAATCGAGACGCCCGACCTCGATCAGCAACTGATGCAGGCCAAGGCCGAGCTGGCGACCGCGCGCAGCAACGCCGCGCTGGCGGCGAGCACCGCCAAACGCTGGCAGGGGCTCCTGGAGTCGGACTCCGTGTCCAGGCAGGAGGTCGACGAGCGCACCGGCGATATGACTGCCAAGCAGTCGCAGGTCAATGCGCTGCAGGCCAACGTCGATCGCATCGAGGCGCTGAAACGCTTCACGCAGTTGACGGCGCCGTTCGACGGCGTCGTCACCGCGCGCAATACCGACGTCGGCGCGCTGATCAACATCGGCGGTGCGCCGGGCAGCGAGCTGTTCGTCGTTTCCGACATGCGCAAGCTGCGCGTCTACGTCAATGTGCCGCAGCGCCAGGTCGCGCAGGTCCGGGCCGGCGGCAAGGCCGTGCTGACGGTGCCCGAGCGGCCCGGCCAGCGCTTCGCCGCGACGGTGCAGTCGACCTCGCAGGCCATCAACACGGCCAGCGGCTCGATGCTGGTGCAACTGGCCGTCGATAACGAGAAGGACGAGTTGTTGCCAGGCGGTTTTGCGACGGTGCGCTTCGACGGCGCGGCTTCGGCCGGGGCCGACGCGCCGGCGAATGCCGCTGTCTCGCTGCCGCCGGGCGCCGTGATCATCAACAAGGACGGCGTGCAGGTCGCGACCGTCGACGCGAGCAATCGCGTGAAGCTTCGCAAGGTCACGATCACGCGCGACATGGGCACGAGGATCGAACTTGGCGGCGGTCTGACGGCCTCGGATCGTGTCATCGCGAACCCGCCGGACGGCATCGCCGATGGCGACGTGGTGCGTGTCGCGCAGCCCGCGGCCGCGCCAGATGCTGCGGCTTCGGCGAAGGGGCGTTCATGATGGAGCGCCGGTCAACCCGCCAGGCCGTGTACGTTGCTCGTGGCGTCTCGCTCGCCGCTGGTACCTTGATGGCCGCGTTGATCGCGGGCTGCGCCCAGCCCCCGAAGACGGCCTTGCCCGAGGTGCCGATGGCGACGGCTTTCAAGGAAGCCCGTGGTCCCTGGGTCGAGGCTGGCGCCTCAGCCGCCGCGCCGATCGCGTTCGACGGTTGGTGGAAGGGCTATGGCGACCCCGAGCTTGACGCGCTGCAGCAGCGCCTGATCGAGAACAGCCCTGACCTTGCCTCCGCGCTCGCCCGCTACCAGCAGGCGAAGGCGGCGACGGACAGTCTGCGTGCGGCGCAGTCGCCGACGCTGAACAGCTCGCTCAACGGCCAGCGCGACCGGCAGTCGGAGCGCCGCCCGTTGCGGGTGCTCGGGCCGACCTCGCCGGATTGGTACAACAGCGCGACGCTGGGCCTGGATCTGAGCTACGAAGTCGACCTGTGGGGCCGCATCTCGGAACAGGTCCGCGCGGGCCTGGCGACGGAGCGGGCGGCTGCCGCGGACCTCGCCGCCGCGCGACTCGCCCTGCAGGCGCAGCTCGCGGATTCGCTGCTGCAGCTGCGGGGCCTGGATCGCGACAACGCGCTGCTGGCCGACGCGGAAGAGGCCTACACGCGTGCCTTCGATCTGATCTCACGCCGGCACCAGGCCGGCATCGCGTCGGGCCTGGATCAGGCGCGGGCCGAAGGCCAGCTCGAATCGGCGCGCTCGCAGCGCCGGCAGTCTCAGGCACAGCGCGCGGTGCTGGAGCACGCGATTGCCGCGCTGGTCGGGGCCAACGCGTCGAGCTTCCGCATCGAGCCGGCCTCGTCATTGGATCTGGCGATGCCGGTGGTGCCGCCGGGGCTGCCTTCGACCTTGCTGGAGCGCCGTCCCGACATCGCGGCGGCGCAACAGCGCGTGGTGGCGGCGACCGCGACGCTGGGGGTGGCGAAGACGGCGTTCTTCCCGTCCGTCGTGCTGAGCGCGCAGGGCGGATTCCAGAGCAGCGACTTCGGCCGCTTCCTCGAAGCACCGAACCTGTTCTGGGCCATCGGTCCGACGCTGGCCTACAACCTGTTCGACGGCGGCCGCCGCAAGGCCGAGGAAGCGCGCGCGAGCGCGGCGCTGGACGAGTCGGCGCAGCGCTATCGAGGCACCGTGCTCGCCGCGTTCCAGCAGGTCGAGGATCAGTTGGTGCTGCTGGATCGCTACGGCGAGGCGCTGGTGGCGGAGAACAAGTCGGTCGACGCAGCGGAGCGCTCGCTCGCGCTGGCGACGAACCGTTATCGCGCCGGTGCGGCGGCCTACCTGGAGGTGGTCACCTCGCAGACGGCGGGCCTGCAGGCGCGGCGCAGCGCGGTGGATCTCGCGACGCGGCAACGCCGTGCGACGGTGGCGCTCGTGAGGGCGCTCGGCGGCGGATGGAGTGCGCCGGTGGAGATGAAGGCGGACGCGCAGCGCTGAGCGCTCCGCGCGAGGCCCATTGCGATCAGGCCGGATGCATGGGCATCGCCACGAGGCGCAAGCCCAGTGCCGCGCAGACCTTGCTCACCGTATCGAAGCGGGGCGAGGCGCCGGGCCGCAGGGCCTTGTACAGCGCCTCGCGGGTGATCCCGGAGTCCTTGGCGATCTGCGTCATCCCGCGGGCGCGCGCAATGTCGCCGAGGGCCGCTGCCAGCAGCGCGGGGTCGTTCTCTTCCAGGACCACCGTCAGATAGATCGCGATGTCTTCTTCCGAGGTGAGGTATTCAGCGGCATCGAATTCCTGAAGGTCTGAGATCTTGATCTTCTCGCTCACGGCTCACTCCTCGAGTTTGGTCGCCACCAGCATGGCCCGCTGGATGTCGGACTGCTGCGAGGATTTCTCGCCGCCGCCCAGCATCCAGATCGCCGTGCTGCTCCGACGCACGTAGTACATGCGCCAGCCGGGCCCGAAGTGCTCACGCATTTCATGGATCACGCCGCCGCCGACAGGCGCCACGTCACCCAGGTTGCCGAACTGGACTTTGCGCAGGCGGTTGGTCAGACGCAGCCGGGTGGTCGGGTCTTCGCAGGCTCCGGAGCCACTGGGAGAACTCGTTCACCTGCATGACCGTATAAGACATGCGCGAAGTGTAATCGAACGATGACACTCACCAGGTCGGTGCGGCGTTTGATAGCGATCCGTAACGCCAGATCGGCAAATGTAAAACGGCTTTTCGAAAATTCGCGTTCTCGTTAGTCTGCGCCCGTTGTCGACGTGGCCGCGCCTGCGCGCTGGCGCATCGACACGTGGCCTGTGCCGACGGCCACCGTCCCCGACGCGGATCCTGCAGGTCCGTGCCGTGCGAGGCGGAGGAAACGGCGTTGGGTTCCCGAACATTTTTCGATTCACCGCTGACCGGTGAGGGCGGAGCCATGCCCTTGCCGATCGCTCCAACGACTTTGGGAGACATTCGATGAAGAGCATCCGAATTGACGAGTCCGCTGCGCTGGTCGCGCCGAAGCCGCCGACCGCGGGATCGCTGCGCGCGCCTGGCCCGCGGCAGGGCCTGATGGCGATGGCGGTCATGGTCGGCGCCGTTGCGCCGATCGGCGCGGCGCACGCGGTCGATTGGCCGTCCGGCTATTCCAAGTGCGCGGACGAAGGCGGCACCTGCAAGGTGGGTGACACGGCGCGTCAGGTGTCCTTCGGCGTGAAGGACAAGTGGGTCATCAAGACGCTGAGCGGCAACGTGGCCTGCGCGTCGTCCACCTTCGGCGGCGCGGATCCGAATTCGGGCAAGGCGGAGAAGTGCGCGGTGGGACCGGCCGGGTCGCCGGCGCCATCGCCGTCTCCGGCACCGTCTCCCTCGCCGGCGCCTTCCCCTGCGCCTTCCCCCGCACCGTCGCCTTCTCCCGCACCGGCCCCGGCGGGTCACAGCGGCGGCTACGCGGGGCAGGTCACCGGCGGCGGCTCGGCAACGCCGATCACCGTCACGACCGCCGCGCAGATGCAAGCCGCGATCGATGCCTACAGCGGCAACGGCGGCCTGGTGATCCGCTACGCGGGGACCTTCGATTTCGGCACGATCCCCGATCCCTGCGCGCAGTGGAAGAAGGCGGCCGGCGCCGTCGTCGAGGTCAAGAACAAGAGCAACGTCACGATCGAGGGCGTCAACGGTTCGGCGGCCAACTTCGGGCTTGCGATCAAGGCCGCGGCGACCAACATCATCATCCGCAACATGACGATCGGGCTGCTGCCCGGATCCATCGATGCCATCGGCATCGAGGGCCAGAGCGGCAAGTTCCCGGGCTACGTCTGGATCGACCACAACACGCTGTTCAGCTCGACGGCCGAATGCTCCGGCGCCGGCGACCTGGAGTTCGACGGTCTCATCGACAGCAAGGCGGGTGCGCATCACATCACCTACTCGTACAACTACATCCATGACCACCACAAGGTCGGCCTGATCGGATCGAGCGACAGCGACGCGAGCGACCGCTACATCACCTTCCACCACAACGTGTACAGCAACGTCGGCTCGCGGCTGCCGCTGCAGCGTGGGGGCTACACGCACCTGTACAACAACCTGTACTCGGGCGTGCTGACCTCGGGCGCCAACATCCGCATGGGGGGCTACTCGCTGATCGAAGGCAACTACTTCGAGAACGCGCAGAACCCGGTGACCTCGCGGGACAGCTCGTCGATCGGCTACTGGGAACTGCGCAACAACAACGTGCGCAGCCCCGCCGACTTCGCGACCTACGGGATCAAGTGGGTGGCCAGCGGTTCGAGCCCGTCGCGCGACGCGAGCGATTGGACGACGACGGCCAACTTCCCGGTCGGCATCCCGTATGCGTACACGGTGCATGCGCCGGCCTGCGTGAAGCAGAAGCTGCTCACCGTGGCGGGGGCGGGGAAGAACTACGCGACCTTGAGCTGCAATTGAGCTGCCGTTGATCAGTCATTGAGTGACTGACCATGAAGGGGCCGTCGCGACGCGATGGCCCCTTCTCGCTGATGGATGCTGGGGGCACCGATCCGGCCACCCCCAAACGGCAACCCCAAACGGAAAACCCCGCAGAACTTGCGTTCTGCGGGGTTTCGTATTTGGTGGCGCTTCAGGGATTCGAACCCCGGACCTGCGGATTATGATTCCGTCGCTCTAACCGGCTGAGCTAAAGCGCCTTGCGAAGACAGCGACTATAGCAAAGTTTTCGCAGACAATGCAAGCCCCGCCGATCACGGCATCGACAGTTCGGCGCGCGAGTCCCACTCGACCCCCTCCATGTTCAGCTTCCTCAAGAAAAAACTGGGCTTCGGCTCCGCCGAACCCACACCGGCTCCCGCTCCAGACGCGGCGCCTGTCGTCGATACGGCGCCTCCGCCGGCCCCAGCCCCGGCCGTTGTGCCGTCGCCGGTCCCGGCCCCTACGCCCGCAGCGCCGCAAACCCTGACCCCAGCGCCGACGCCAACGCCAACGCCCGTTCCGGTCTCAGCCCCGGTCGTGGCGCCGCCCCCCGTTGCCCCGGCGCCTGTCGCAGCGTCGACACAACCCAGGGTCCCACTCGCCGCAGCGCCGGCCCCTGCGCCCGCTCCGGCGCCTGTGACGGCGCCGGTCGTCGAGGTGGTGCCGCGCAAGAGCTGGATGGACAAGCTCCGCCAGGGACTGCGCAAGACCGGGTCCAGCATCTCCCAGGTCTTCACCGGCACGCAGATCGACGATGCGCTGTATGAAGAGCTGGAGGCCGCGCTGCTGATGGCCGACGCGGGCGTGAAGGCGACCGAGTTCCTCCTCGAGGACCTGAAGCGCCGAGTGAAGGACGCCAAGGCCACCGAGCCGGCCGCCGTGCGGCAGTTGCTCGTGGACGCGCTGACCGAGCTGCTGCAGCCGCTGCAGCGTCAGCTCGTGATCGGCGAGCACTCGCCGACGGTGATGATGGTGGTCGGCGTCAACGGCGCCGGCAAGACGACCAGCATCGGCAAGCTCACGCGCCACCTGGCCGATGCCGAGGCCAACGTGCTGCTGGCCGCGGCGGACACCTTCCGCGCGGCGGCGCGCGAGCAGCTCGCCGTCTGGGCGGACCGCAACCGCGTGCAGATCGTCAGCCAGGAGGGCGGTGATCCGTCCGCGGTGACCTTCGACGCGGTCGTCGCCGGAAAGGCGCGTGGCTGCGACGTCGTCATCGCCGACACCGCCGGCCGGCTGCCGACGCAGCTCCACCTGATGGAGGAGCTCAAGAAGATCAAGCGCGTGATTGCCAAGGCCCAGGAGACGGCGCCTCACGAAGTGCTGCTGGTCGTCGACGGCAACACCGGACAGAACGCGCTGATGCAGGTGAAGTCCTTTGACGACGCGCTCGGACTCACCGGGCTGATCGTCACCAAGCTCGACGGCACGGCCAAGGGCGGCGTGCTCGCAGCCATCGCGCGCGAGCGTCCGATCCCGGTCTACTTCATCGGCGTCGGAGAGAAGCTCGAAGATCTGCAGACCTTCGACGCGCGCGAGTTCGCGCAAGCGCTGCTGGAGTAACGACCGAAGTCCCCGGTCGCGAAACCGTCGAAGGACGGGGATGGTTGGGGACGGTGAGTCGTGGGGTTTCGGCGCTCGCCGCCGGGGCCCCATGACTCGGCGGCCAGCGCGCCGAACCAAGCAGGCAGCAAAAGAAAAGGGCTCCGTGTTGGAGCCCTTGTCATTGGTGACTGACGGTCACATCGGGAACCCGCCGCCCCCGCCGCCCATGAGGTTCTTGAGCCCGCCCATCTTCTTCATCATCTTCATCAGCCCGCCGCCCTTCATCTTCTTCATCATCCCCTGCATCTGGTCGAACTGATTGAGCAGGCGGTTGACTTCCTGGATGTGGACGCCGGCGCCCGCGGCGATGCGGCGCTTGCGGCTGGCCTTGGACTTGCCGTCCATCAGCAGCGACGGCTGGCGGCGCTCCTTGGCGGTCATGGCGTTGAGGATGCCCTCCATGCGCTTCATGTCGCGCTCGGCCTTGTCCATGTCGGGCTGGCCGGCCTTGGCGGTCATCTGCGTGGGCAGCTTGTCCATCAAGCCGGACAGCCCCCCCATCTTCTTCATCTGCGAGATCTGCGCGAGGAAGTCGTTCAGGTCGAAGCCGTCGCCGGACTTGAGCTTCTCGGCCAGCTTCTGCGCCGCCTCGACGTCGACGCCCTTCTGGACTTCCTCGACCAGCGCGACGATGTCGCCCATGCCGAGCACGCGGCCCGCGTGGCGGTCGGCGTCGAAGACCTCGAGGCCGTCGATCTTCTCGGACACGCCCGCGAACTTGATCGGCGCGCCGGTGATCTGCTTCACCGACAGCGCCGCGCCGCCGCGCGAGTCACCGTCCAGCTTGGTCAGCACGATGCCGGTCAGCGGCAGCGCTTCCTTGAAGGCCTTGGCGGTGTTGATCGCGTCCTGACCCTGCATCGCGTCGACGACGAACAGCGTCTCCACCGGCTTGAGCGTCGCGTGCAGGTCGCGGATCTCGGCCATCAGCGCCTCGTCGATCGCGAGGCGGCCGGCCGTGTCGACCAGCAGCACGTCGAAGAAGTGGCGCTTGGCATGATCGAGCGCCGCCAGCGCGATGTCGTGCGGCTTCTGGTCCGGCGCCGACGGGAACCATTCGGCGCCCGCCTGCTTCGTCACCGTCTTGAGCTGCTCGATCGCGGCGGGGCGGTACACGTCCGCGGAGACCGTCAGCACCTTCTTCTTGCGCTTCTCGGTCAGGTGCTTGGCGAGCTTGGCGGTCGTCGTCGTCTTGCCGGCGCCCTGCAGGCCGGCCATCAGGATGATGGCGGGCGGCTGCGCGGCGAGGTTGATGTCGGCGACGCCTTCGCCCATCGTCGCGGCCAGTTCCTTGTGGACCACCGAGACCAGCACCTGGCCCGGATTCAGCGAGGCGACCACCTCCTGGCCCAGCGCCTTCTCCTTCACGCGGGCGATGAAGTCGCGCACCACGGGCAGCGCGACGTCGGCCTCCAGCAGCGCCATGCGTACCTCGCGCAGCATGTCCTGCACGTTGGACTCGGTGATGCGGGCTTGGCCCCGCATGGTCTTGACGAGCCGGCTCAGTCGATCGGTCAGGGTGGATGCCATCGTTTCGGCGCCGCGCAAGCGGGCGCGCCTCATTACACTTTGCGGATGATTTTATCGTCCGCCTCCGCCGAGCCCAGCGGCCTGCTCCTCGCCGCCCTCAGCGCCGCCGGGGCGTTGGCCTATGCCGCCGCCGCCGTCTTCGCCCACCGGCGGCCTCGCACCTGGCGCGCGGTGCTGGTCCTGGCCTGGCTGCTGCACCTGGCCGCGCTGGTCGTGGACATCGGCGGCATCGGGGCCGAGCCGGTCAACGGCGGTCATGCCGCGCGCTTCGGATTCGCGCCGTCGCTGTCGATGACGATCTGGCTGATGATCGGCGTCTATCTGGTCGAAAGCCGCTTCCTCCCGCTTCCGTCGGCGCAACGGCTGCTCAGCGTGCTGGGGCTGGTCGTGATGATGGTGGCCTGGGCCTTCCCCGGCGAGTACCGCCCGCAGGCGGGCTCGCCGCTGGCGCCGCTGCACTGGGCGATGGGCCTGGCGTCCTACGGCCTGTGCGGCGTCGCGGTGATGCATGCGGTGATGCTCAACCGCGCCGAGCGCCAGATGCGTTCGCAGAAGGGGCAGGGCGCGCCTGCCTTCGGCACGCCGCTGCTGCGGCTCGAACGCCTGACCTTCCAGTTCGTGGGGGCGGGTGTCGTCGTGCTGTCGATCGCCTTGCTGCTGGGCGTGGCCTTCACGCCGCAATGGCGCTGGGACCACAAGACCTTGTTCGCCGTGCTTGGCTGGATCGTGCTGACCGGGCTGCTCACCGGACGTCGCGTCTTCGGCTGGCGCGGCAGGCGCGCCACGCGGTGGCTGTACTTCGGCGCCGCGCTGCTGCTGCTGTCCTATGCCGGTTCGCGCTTCGTGCTGGAAGTCGTGCTGCAACGTCCGCCGATCTGATCGCAGATCGCCCCCGTGTTCCTCTCCTCGATCCTTCCGACGCCCTCATCGTGATCAAGCTGCTCTTTTGGATCGTCCTGCTGGCGGTGGTCGCCTTCATGCTCGGCTTCAAGCGCGGGCGGCCAGCCGCGCGCGAGGAGCGCGGCCCGGCGGCGCCCCCGCCGTCCGCACCGGCACCCGCGCCGTCCGCGCGCGAACTCGAGTCCATGGTGAGCTGCGCCGAATGCGGCACGCACCTGCCCGCCGGCGAGGCGGTGCCGGGTCGCGGCGGCCAGTTCTGCAGCGTCGCGCATCGCGCCGCCCATGAAGCGCGCCTGGACCTGGCCGAGGCGGAGCGCGCCCGCGGCGGCGGTGCCGGGACTTGACCGCCGGAGCGCGCATGGCCACCAACGAGGCCCGCGGCGCCATCAGCGCCAGCACCATCCAGCGGCTGTACCGTGCCTTCATGGGCGCGCGCGCCGCGCTCGGCCTGGCCTTGCTGGCCACGCAATCGCTGGCCGGCCTGATGGGCGCGCGGCCGACGGGCTGGGTCGCGCTGCTGGCGCTGATCTACGGCGTGCAGACGGTGCTCGCGTGGCTGCTGCCGCGCTGGTTCGGCGGAGGCGAAGCGCCGCCCAAGGACCGCGCGGGCCTGAGCGCGCGCCAGTTCCTGGTCAGCATCGGAGCCGACCTGCTGCTGTTCACGGGACTGCAGTTGCAGGAGCCCGGAGGACCCTACGGCGCGCTGTTCTTCATGCCGGCGCTGATGGCTGGCGCGCTGATGCCGCGGTTGCGGGCGCTGGGCTGCGCCGCGCTGCCGAGCCTGGTGCTGCTGACGCTCTCCGGCTGGGCCGTGCTGAGCGATCGCGACGGCGCGTTGCGCATCAGCCAGGCGGGTCTGCTGGGCTGCGGGCTGTTCGTCGTCACGTTGCTGTCCAACGAGATCGCGTCCCGCCTGGCACGCGAGGAGCGCGCCGCGCGTGGCAGCCTCGAGTACGCCCGCCAGCAGGCCGACTTGAACCGCCTGGTCATCGAGGAGATGGAGGAGGGCGTCCTCGTCGCGGACCGCCGCGGGCTGGTGCGCACCGCCAATCCGGCGGCGCGCGCGTTGCTGGCCGAGGGCGCCGCGCTGCGCTCCGGCGCCTTCCGGCTCGACACGACGCCGGCCTGGAAGCCGCTGCTGCGAGCCATCGAGAAGGCCTTCGGCGGCGAGCAGTGGCCCGAGTCCGGCCGCGACCTGCTGCTGGACTTCGGTCGCGGCAAGCAGCGCTCGTTGCGCGCGCGGATGCGTTTCACGCAGCGGCCGGTGGACGGCGACGACCTGTGCGTGCTCTTCCTCGAGGACAACCGGATGCTCGAGGCGCGCAACCGCCAGGAGAAGCTGGCCGCGATGGGGCGCGTGTCGGCGGGCATCGCGCACGAGATCCGCAATCCGCTGACCGCGATCGCGCAGGCCAATGCGCTGATGGCCGAGGACCTCGCCGACGACCCGCGGCTGGAGCCGCTGACCCGCATGGTGAGCTCCAACGTGGAGCGGCTCAAGCGGCTGGTCGAGGACGTGATGGAGGTCGCGCCCGGCATCGCGCCGGTGTCGCTGACGCTGGCCGCCGCGCCGCTGGTGCGCGAGTACTGCGCCGACTGGGCCGTGACGCAACGCCTGCCCGAGGGCGACGCCAGTCCGCTGCGCATCGAGATCTGGCGTGACGGCCTGCTCATCAGCTTCGAGCCCGAGCATCTGCGTCGCGTCCTGATCAACCTGCTGGACAACGGTCTGCGCCACGCCCGGCCCGGACCCGGCGCGCTGCGCGTGCAGCTGGCCGAGTCGGAGGAGTGGGTGCGCCTGTCGGTGTTCAGCCGCGCGGAGGCGATCCCGCCGGAAGTCGAACGACATCTGTTCGAGCCCTTCTTCTCGACGCGCAGCCGTGGGTCGGGTCTCGGCCTGTACATTTGCCGCGAGCTGTGCGAACGCTACGGCGCCCGCATCAGTTACCACCGCCATGCCGCGCTCACGGGCGGCCCGGCGGATGCCGAAGCCAACGAATTCCGCGTGCTGCTGCCGCGGCCGGCGACGCCGGCCGGCGTGCTGGCCTCGATCCCGTCCGCGGGGCCGGACTCCTACTTCCCTGACACCGAACTCCATGAGCGCTGATCCCCGCCTGCTGGTCGTCGACGACGAGCCCGACCTGCGCACCCTCTACGAGATGACGCTGCTGCGCGAGGGCTTCACGCTGGACAGCGCCGGCACCGTCGAGGACGCGCTGGAGCTGCTCGGTTCACGCCGCTACGACGCCGTCATCACCGACATGCGGCTGCCCGACGGCAGCGGGCTGGACATCCTGCGCTGGCTGGAGCAGCAGGGCCGCAGCGAACGCGCGCTGGTGATCACCGCCTACGGCTCCGCCGAGAACGCGGTCGAGGCGCTCAAGGCCGGCGCGTACGACTACCTGACCAAGCCGGTCGACCTGCGCCAGTTCCGCATGGTGGTCGCGTCGGCGCTGGGGCGCGCGTCCAAGACCGAAGGCACGGTGCCGAGGCCCTTCTCGTCGGCCCCGCCCGCGGTGGCTGGTAGCCCGTCGGGTGGCGCCGCGCGCGGAGCCGCCGCCGCCGCCGCCGCCGACACCGATGCGGACACCGACGCGTTCGCCCCGACCGCGCCGGCCACCTTCGACGTGCTGCCCCCGGTGGATGCGCCCAGGCCCGGGACGCCGGAGCGGCGCAAGGCCCCGCGCCCCGCGCCGCCGCTGACCGGGTCGACCTCGGCGCTGGAGCGGCTGGTCGGCGATTCGGCGCCGATGCGGCAGGTGCGCGAACTGATCGAGAAGGTGGCCCGCAGCATGGCTCCGGTGCTGATCAACGGCGAGTCCGGCACCGGCAAGGAACTGGTCGCGCGCGCGATCCACGACGTCAGCGCGCGGCGCCCTCAACCATTCATCGCGGTGAACTGCGGCGCGATTCCGGAGCAGTTGCTGGAGGCCGAGTTCTTCGGCTATCGCAAGGGCGCGTTCACCGGCGCGAGCGAGGACCGCGAGGGCTTCTTCCAGGCCGCGCAGAACGGCACGCTGTTCCTCGACGAGATCGGCGACCTGCCGATCGCGATGCAGTCCAAGCTGCTGCGCGCGCTGCAGGAGCGCTCCGTGCGCCCGGTCGGCGCGGTGGCCGAGATCCCCGTCAACGTGCGTCTGCTCAGCGCCACGCACAAGGACCTGGCGGCCGAGGTGGCGGGCGGTCGCTTCCGTCAGGACTTGTATTACCGGCTCAACGTCATCCAGATCCGTGTCCCGCCGCTGCGCGAGCGCATGGAGGATCTGGCGCCCATCAGTGCGCGGATCCTGCTGCGCATCGCCGCCGACGCGGGCGTCGCGCCGATCCCGGTATTGACGACGGCCGCGCTGGCGACCCTGTCGCGCTACAGCTTCCCCGGCAACGTGCGTGAGCTGGAGAACCTGCTGCATCGCGCGCTGGCGCTGTCCAGCGGCGACGGCATCGATCTCGCGGATCTCGGTCTGCCCGACAGCGTGCTGGGCCCGGACGACGCGCCGGTCGATCCTGCCTTCGGCGGCGTGGATCCGTCGCTGGCGGCTGTGCTGCCGGCCGAGGCCGGCGGCGGCGCACCGCTCCCGTCCGACCTCGCGGCCTACCTGGATGAAGTCGAGAAGCAGATCCTGCTGCGCGCGCTCGAACGCCATCGCAACAACCGGACGGCCGCCGGCGCGAGCCTGGGCCTGTCGCTGCGTCAGATGCGTTACCGGATGGCGCGCCTGGCGATCTCCATCGGCGGCGACGAGTCCTGACCCCGACTGTCTTCTGCGCGCATTGCGACCATGACCCCACCGCGGGTGGCGACTCAGGGAAGGTCCTGATCGGGACTTGTCCTAGCCCCCAGGGACACCCCGCGAAGTCGTCATCGAATTGCCATCGTCGTGAGCGCAGCAACCATGGGCGTTCGCAGCGCATTCGGTCCGCCAGCCCGCGTGGATCCTGGCGCTCCGGACGCGATGCGCGAATCCATCGGACATGTGCGGGGTCAGGTCTTCCGGCTAGCCCAGCAGGTGGCGCACGTCAAGCGGGAAGGACGCTACCGCTAGTTCCTTGAAGGTCCCGGGACCACTAGATATAGTGTTTTGCATGCTATCCTGCTGACTTCGCAAACACGGCGATGAATGCTCCATCAGAAGTCTTGTCCGCAGTGCCGGCCCCCCAGCCGGAGGAGCGGAATCACCAAGCCAAGGCGCATCTTCAGCATCGCGAGCACCACCTGACCCCCTGATCGTTTGGCCCTTCGGAAAAGCCGGGCCGGGCGCAGCATTTTTTGTTTTCCAGACCAGAACGAGGATCCCATGCAGACAGTCGCCGCCACACCGACCGCTGAAACGGGCCTGGCGCAGGCTCCCCGCGAGTCCGCCGCCGCTTCGGCCAGCTTCCCGCAGCACCAGATCATCCGCCGCAACGGCGCGGTGGTGCACTTCGAGCCGAGCAAGGTGGCGGTGGCGATGATGAAGGCGTTCCTCGCGGTGCACGGCACCAGCGGCGCCGCATCCGCGAGCGTGCGCGAGACCGTCGACGCGCTGACCGACTCCGTGACCCGCGGCCTGCTGCGCTCGCGTCCGGCCGGCGGCACCTTCCACATCGAGGACGTGCAGGACCACGTCGAGCTGGCGCTGATGCGCGGCGGTCACCATGAAGTGGCGCGCGCCTACGTGCTGTACCGCGAGCGCCGCACGCAGGAGCGTGCCCGCCAGGGTGAGCAGCAGCAGGCCGCCGTGCTGGAGTCCGGCATCTCGGTGACCGAGAACGGCGTGCGCGTTCCGCTCGACCTGAACAAGCTGTCCGCGCTGATCGCCTCGAGCTGCGAGAACCTGGGCGCCGACGTGAAGCCGGACCCGATCCTGGCCGAAACGAAGCGCAACCTGTACGACGGCGTGCCGATCGACGAGGTCTACAAGGCCGCCATCCTGGCCGCCCGCACGCTGATCGAGAAGGACCCCGGCTACACGCGCGCCACCGCGCGTCTGCTGATGCACACGATCCGCCGCGAGATCCTGGGCGAGGACGCGACGCAGGCCGAGATGGCCACCAAGTACGCCGACTACTTCCCCGGCTTCATCAAGAAGGGCGTGCAGGCCGAGCTGCTCGACGAGAAGCTGCAGCAGTACGACCTGGCCCGGCTGGGCGCCGCGCTGAAGGCCGAACGCGACCTGCAGTTCGACTACCTGGGCCTGCAGACGCTGTTCGACCGCTACTTCCTGCACGTCGACGGCACCCGCATCGAACTGCCGCAGGCGTTCTTCATGCGCGTCGCGATGGGCCTGGCGCTGGGCGAGATCGACCGCGAAGCCCGCGCCATCGAGTTCTACGAAGTCCTGTCGACCTTCGACTTCATGAGCTCCACGCCGACGCTGTTCAACGCCGGCACGCGCCGCTCGCAGCTGTCGAGCTGCTACCTGACGACGGTGGCCGACGACCTGGACGGCATCTATGAAGCGCTGAAGGAAAACGCGCTGCTGTCGAAGTTCGCCGGCGGCCTGGGCAACGACTGGACCCCGGTCCGCGCGCTCGGTTCGCACATCAAGGGCACGAACGGCAAGTCGCAAGGCGTGGTGCCGTTCCTGAAGGTGGTCAACGACACCGCCGTCGCCGTGAACCAGGGCGGCAAGCGCAAGGGCGCCGTCTGCGCCTATCTGGAGACGTGGCATCTGGACATCGAGGAATTCCTCGAGCTGCGCAAGAACACCGGCGATGACCGCCGCCGCACGCACGACATGAACACGGCGAACTGGATTCCCGACCTGTTCATGAAGCGCGTCATCGAGGGCGGCGACTGGACGCTGTTCAGCCCGTCGACCTGCCCGGACCTGCACGACCTGTTCGGCAAGGCCTTCCAGACCGCCTACGAGGCGTACGAAGCCAAGGTCGACCGTGGCGAGCTCAAGCTCTACAAGCGCATGCCGGCCCGCGACCTGTGGCGCAAGATGCTGACGATGCTGTTCGAGACCGGCCATCCCTGGATCACGTTCAAGGACGCCTGCAACGTCCGCAGCCCGCAGCAGCACGTGGGCGTGGTGCACTCGTCCAACCTGTGCACCGAGATCACGCTGAACACCAACGACAACGAGATCGCGGTCTGCAACCTGGGCTCCGTCAACCTGGCGCAGCACGTCAAGGACGGCCAGATCGACCAGGAGAAGCTGAAGAAGACGGTGTCGACGGCGATGCGCATGCTCGACAACGTCATCGACATCAACTACTACGCGGTCAAGAAGGCACGCGACTCGAACCTGCGCCACCGTCCGGTGGGCCTGGGCATCATGGGCTTCCAGGACGCGCTGTACCAGCTGCGCGTGCCTTACGCCTCCGACGCCGCGGTGGAGTTCGCCGACCGTTCGATGGAAGCCGTCTGCTACCACGCCTACTGGGCCTCGACCGAGCTGGCCGCCGAACGTGGCCGCTACAGCAGCTATCGCGGTTCGCTGTGGGACCGCGGCATCCTGCCGATCGACTCGCTGGACCTGCTGGCCGAGGCCCGCGGCGGTTTCGTCGACGTGGACCGTTCGTCGACGCTGGACTGGGACGCGCTGCGCGCCAAGATCGCCCGCGACGGCATGCGCAACAGCAACTGCGTGGCGATCGCGCCGACGGCGACGATCTCCAACATCATCGGCGTCGACGCGTCGATCGAGCCCTGCTTCGGCAACCTGTCGGTGAAGTCCAACCTGTCGGGCGAGTTCACCGTGGTGAACGAGCACCTGGTCCGCGACCTCAAGAAGCTGGGCCTGTGGGACGACGTGATGGTCATGGACCTCAAGCACTTCGACGGTTCGCTGCGCCGCATCGACCGCGTGCCTGAAGAGCTCAAGCAGCTCTACGCGACCGCGTTCGAAGTCGACACCGTGTGGCTGGTGGAGGCCGCCGCGCGCCGTCAGAAGTGGATCGACCAGGCGCAGAGCCTGAACATCTACATGGCCGGCGCGTCGGGCAAGCGCCTGGACGACACCTACAAGCTGGCGTGGCAGCGCGGTCTGAAGACCACCTACTACCTCCGCACGATGGGTGCGACGCACGCCGAGAAGAGCACGGTGCAGAACGCCGGTCAGCTCAACTCGGTGAGCAGCGGCGGCAGTGGCGTGAGCGCCGCGCCGGTCGCGGCGGCACCGATCGTCGTCGCTCCGATCGCTGCATCGGCGGCGCCGGAACTGGGGAATGCGACGCCGGCCACCGACGTCACGTTCTGCGCGATCGACGACCCCGGTTGCGAGGCCTGCCAGTAATCGAAACAGGAGGTGTCGGCGTCATGCGCCGACGCCTCCGACGCTCGCGATGCGAGTGTTCATCGATGTTTGCGGCGATCGACGGTTTTTTCCGCGACGCTTGTCGACGATCGATGAACGCTTGATACGACGCCCCGCCGCGCTCATCGGGAGGCGCGCAGCACACGGTCCCACGCGACGAATGCGATGCGGACCAGCAACAGCGAAGCGGCGTCAAAGTCAAGAAGTCCTTTGTGTTTGAACACAACACTCCGATAATCCGCGACCATAGGAAGACCACCATGCTGGTTTGGGAAGAAGACCGTAAATCCTCGAGCAACGCGCCGCAGTCGGGCGCATCGATCCACGCAGCGACGCCCGCCGTCGCGCGTGATGCCGCCACCGCCGCGGCTGGCTCGGTGTCCTCTTCTGAATCGACGACCAGCACCGCGAGCGAGCGCCGCGTGAACGTCGCCGACAAGCGCATCATCAACGGCCAGACCGACGTCAACCAGCTGGTGCCGTTCAAGTACAAGTGGGCGTGGGAGAAGTACCTCGCCACCTGCGCGAACCACTGGATGCCGCAGGAAGTGAACATGTCGCGCGACATCGCGTTGTGGAAGGACCCGAACGGTCTGACCGACGACGAGCGCCGCCTGATCAAGCGCAACCTCGGCTTCTTCGTCACCGCCGACTCGCTGGCCGCCAACAACATCGTGCTGGGCACCTACCGCCACATCACGGCACCCGAAGCCCGCCAGTTCCTGCTGCGCCAGGCCTTCGAGGAAGCGATCCACACGCACGCGTACCAGTACATCGTCGAGTCGCTGGGCCTGGACGAGAGCGAGATCTTCAACGCCTATCACGAGGTGAAGTCGATCCGCGACAAGGACGAATTCCTGATCCCGTTCATCGACGCGATCATGGATCCCAACTTCGTCACCGGCACGCCGGAGAACGACCAGACGCTGCTGAAGTCGCTGATCGTCTTCGCCTGCCTGATGGAAGGCCTGTTCTTCTACGTCGGCTTCACGCAGATCCTGGCGCTGGGTCGCCAGAACAAGATGACCGGCGCGGCTGAGCAGTACCAGTACATCCTGCGCGACGAGTCGATGCACTGCAACTTCGGCATCGACCTGATCAACCAGATCAAGCTCGAGAACCCGCACCTGTGGACGCCTGAATTCCGCGCGGAGATCAAGGCGCTGTTCCAGAAGGCCGTGGAGCTCGAGTACCGCTACGCCGAGGACACCATGCCGCGCGGCGTGCTGGGTCTGAACGCGGCCATGTTCAAGGGCTACCTGCGCTACATCGCGAATCGCCGTGCGACGCAGATCGGCCTGGAGCCGCTCTTCCCGAACGAGGAAAACCCGTTCCCGTGGATGAGCGAAATGATTGACCTGAAGAAGGAACGCAACTTCTTCGAGACGAGAGTGATCGAATACCAATCGGGCGGCGCCCTGTCCTGGGACTGAGTTCCAGGCGGAGCGACCTCCGAGCATTGTTTGTTGAAGAAGAGATCAAGCTTGGCGATGCACTTTGAGACCGACGCAGAAGCGGCTCGAGCGCATCGCACCCCGATTCACCGCACCGCGGATCGCAACTCCCGCGAGTCGTGGGCGGTGAATACCTGCACCGGCATCAACCGGTTGATGACGGGCAGGGCTATTTCCACTTGATCAAGGAGAACTGAAATGGCAACTGCGAAGAAGGCCGCTCCGGCCAAGAAGTCGGCTCCGGCCAAGAAGGCCGCCGTGAAGAAGGCTCCGGCCGCGAAGAAGGCCGCTCCGGCCAAGAAGGCTCCGGCCGCCAAGAAGGCCGCTCCGGCCAAGAAGGCTGCGCCGGCGAAGAAGGTCGCTGCGGCGAAGAAGGCTGCTCCGGCAAAGAAGGCCGCTCCGGCGAAGAAGGCTGCTGCCGCGAAGAAGGCGGCTCCGGCGAAGAAGGTTGCAGCGAAGAAGGCTGCACCGGCCAAGAAGGTCGCTGCCGCCAAGAAGGCTGCACCGGCCAAGAAGGTCGCCGCCGCCAAGAAGCCCCCGATCAAGGCCAAGGCTGCGAAGCCCGCCGCGAAGAAGGCTGCTGCTCCGGCGAAGAAGGCCGCTGCTCCGAAGAAGGCTGCTCCGAAGGCCGCCGCCAAGCCTGCTGCGAAGCCGGCCGCCAAGAAGGCTGCTGCTCCGAAGAAGGCTGCCGCCAAGCCTGCCGCTGCCCCTGCCGCGAAGCCTGCCGCTGCTCCGGCGCCTGCCGCGAAGACCGCGCTGAGCCCGCAAGCCGCGTGGCCCTTCCCGACCGGCAACAAGCCCTGAGCTTGAACGATGACCGGGCCTTCGGGTCCGGTCCTCTCCCGAAACCCGGCTCACGCCGGGTTTTTTCTTTTGGGCTCCCCACAAGGACTCCGCAAAAGCGAAGGGCGCCGGAGGCGCCCTGGGAGGAAGGAGGCGGGGCCTGCGACGCGCTCAGGGATAGAACAGCTCGACGGAATAGCCGCTGATCTTCTGCGTGCCGCTGTCGAAGACCAGCTGCAGCTGCTGGTCCGCGCCCCCGGGCAGCGCGGTGCGCCCGGCCTGCATCTCCGTCGGCGACAGCATCCGGCGCACGACGAGCACGCCGCTCGCGTCGGTGAGGCTCAGGTCCACCCACGGCTGCGCGACTTCCCAGTTGCTGCGATTGCGCAGGCTGATGCTGAAGCGGTAGTGGTTGCCGGCGCCGGCCGGATTGAGGCTGCTGCTCTCGACGCTGAGGGCCTCGATCTGCTGCCAGGGCTTGATCTCCTGGCCCATCGCCTGCGCGACGGAGGCCAGCATTGGTTTGGCGTCCGGGTACTGCGCGGCGATCGCTTCGCGCGCATGCCACAGCAACTGGCCCATCAGTCCGAGCGCCAGCACCGTGGCCGTGCCGCCGAGGGCGATGCGCACGCCGGGACGGCTCCAGCGGCGTGCCGCTTCAGCCTGGCGCATGAAGCTCGGCAGCTGATCCGGCATCACGCTCGGCGAGCCCTGCGCGGAAGCCGCGTCGGCCATTGCCGCGCGGGCGGCCATCAACTCGGACTCGGCGGCGAGCACCGTCATCGTCGTCTCAGGGCTCTCCGTCGTCGTGCGCTCGCTCCGACGTCTGAACAGCGACCACCCGCGACGCGGTTTGGCGGGTTTCTTCGTCGCTTGCCTTGCCGCTTCCTTGGCGGCCTTTCTCGCCGCGATCTTGGCCGACTTCGCAGCGCGCTTGGCGTCGGTGATCGCGTCCTCGTCCGCCGCCATCATCGAAGAGCTCGGCTCGAGCGACGGCTCCTGGCCTGGCGACAGCTCGCCCGCGCGCAACTGCGCCGCGGTCGCGGGACTCAGCGCGAGCGTCACGTCCGGACGCTCGTCGTCGTCGATCATTGGCGGCGGCAGCTCGTCCTCTTCGAAGCGCATGCCCTTCGGTTCGGGGAGATCCTCGCGGGGATCGGGAGCGGCCGGCGCTTCGAGGAAGGGCTCGCGGCGCGCCTCGAACGAAGGCTCGTCGAAGCGCGATGTCGACGCTTGGAAGCGTGCGTCGACGACGTCATCCGTCGGCTCCTCGTCGGGCATGCGACGCGGCGGTGCGAAGGGGTTCAGCGATTCGTCGTCGGCGGCCATCCAGCCGCTGTCGCGCGGCGCTTGATGGTGGGACGGCGGCTCCGGTGCGAAGACCGGCGCGGGCGGTGGCGGCAAGGGCGCGGGCCGGCTCGGTGCGAAGTCGCTGGGGTGGGGTGCGTAAGCCGGCGGAGGCGGCGTGGGAGCGGGCGGAGACGGGCGACGCTCGATCGGCGCGGGCTCGGCCGGCGCGCTCAGCGGCGGCCAGGGCGGCGGGCTGTCGCGCTCGAGGTCGAACAACTGCTCGCGCGCGTCGAACACCTCGGCGCAACGGCCGCAGCGGACCCAGCCCTCGGAGACGCGCAGCTGGTCCTGCACCACCCGGAAGATGGTGCCGCAGGTCGTGCAGCGGGTCGCGAGATTCATGGACGCGATGATGCCACGAAGCAGGGTCAGTCCTTGCCGCGAACACCCCCAGATTGACACTCGGTCACCGGGTGGGCGAAGGCGGAGAACCGGCTGTTCATCGGGGCTGGCGGGCGGTGGGTCGGCGGTGGATGCGGCGGCGGCGGATGGGTCGGCGGTGGGGCGGCAGGGTGCCGGGTTGCCGTCGTCAGGCCGCGCGTCGCGCGGTCATCAGGATCCAGCCGTCCTCGCTGTCCGCGACCTCGAGCTGCACATGCGGCGCGTAGGCCGCCTTCAACTCATCGGCCTGGCGCTCGAGGATGCCGGCCAGCACCAGGTGCGCGCCGGGGCGCAGGTGGTTGCACAGCAGCGGCGCCAGCAGCTTCAGCGGCGTCGCCAGGATGTTGGCGAGCACGACCGGGTACTCGCCCCGGGCGGCGTCCGGCATCGCGGCATTCAGCGTCACGCCGTTGTCCTTGGCGTTCTGCGTCGAGGCGATCAACGCGGCCGGGTCGATGTCGACGGCGTCGATGGCCTTCGCGCCGAACAGGCCGGCGGCGATCGCGAGGATCCCCGAGCCGCAGCCGTAGTCGAGCACGCGGTCCCAGCCGGCCGCCTCGACGCCGTGGCGCGCGATCCAGCGCAGGCACATGCGCGTCGTCGGATGCGTGCCGGTGCCGAAGGCCAGGCCCGGGTCCAGCCGCATCACCTGCTTCGCCTGCGCGGGCGCTTCGTGCCAGGACGGCACGATCCAGAACTCCGGCGTGATCTCGACCGGCGCGAACTGCGACTGCGTCAGCCGGACCCAGTCCTGCTGCGCGATGGTCTGGATCGATTGGACGTGCACGTCCTCCGCCCAGTCCTGCGCGAGCAGCAGCGTCGCGGCCTCGGTCGCCTCCTCTTCGGTGGCGAACAGTGCCTTCACGACCGAACGATCCCAACCCGCGCGCGGCGCAGGCATGCCGGGTTCGCCGAACAGCGCGCGTTCGGCGGGCGTGTCGGCGTCGGCGTCCTCGACCGACACGGCCAGCGACTCCACCTCCATCAGCGCGTCGCTGACGGTCTCGACGTCCTCTTCGCGGCAGATGAGCACGAGCTCGTGCAGCAGGGGATCGTTGGCGTGGTCTTCGCTCATGGCGGCTCCGGGACTTCGATGGACTTCTGAAATGGAGAAGCCCTCAAGGCGGACTCGCGTCCACGCCTGAGGGCCCTGGTATTGTCGCTCAACGATCCGTGCCAGCTTCGCTTGGGTGTGGACCCAGCGGAGCCCGTGGAACTGGCTTTGCCAGGCCACCGGGCTCGCCCCTTGAGGGGCCGGCGAAGCCGGTAGGGGTGGTCAACGTTTATGCGCCGCCATCCATTGTTCGAGGTAATGGATGTCGGTGCCACCCTCGATGAACTTCGCGTCGGCCATCAGCTCGCGGTGCAGCGGGATGTTGGTCTGGATGCCTTCGATGACGGTCTCCGACAGCGCGATCCGCATGCGGGCCAGCGCCTGCTCGCGGGTGTCGCCGTGGACGATGATCTTGCCGATCATCGAGTCGTAGTTCGGCGGCACGAAGTAGTTGGTGTACGCATGCGAGTCCACGCGCACGCCAGGGCCGCCCGGCGGGTGCCACATCGTGATGCGGCCCGGCGACGGGATGAACTTGACCGGATCCTCGGCGTTGATGCGGCACTCGATCGAATGGCCGCGCATCGTGATGTTGCGCTGCGTGAAGGGCAGCTTCTCGCCAGCGGCGATGCGGATCTGCATCTGAACGATGTCGATGCCGGTCACCAGCTCGGTCACCGGGTGCTCGACCTGCACACGGGTGTTCATCTCGATGAAGTAGAACTCGCCGTCCTCGTACAGGAACTCGAAGGTGCCCGCGCCGCGGTAGCCCATCTTCTTGCACGCGGCGGAGCAGCGGTCGCCCACGCGCTCGATCAGGCGGCGCGGGATGCCGGGCGCCGGCGCTTCCTCGATGATCTTCTGGTGGCGGCGCTGCATGGAGCAGTCGCGTTCGCCCAGCCAGACGGCGTTCTTCTGCCCGTCGGCCAGCACCTGGATCTCCACGTGACGCGGATGCTCCAGGAACTTTTCCATGTAGACCTGCGGATTGCCGAAGGCCGCGGCCGCTTCGGCCTTGGTCATCTGCACCGCGTTGACCAGGGCGGCCTCGGTGTGGACGACGCGCATGCCGCGTCCGCCGCCGCCGCCGGCCGCCTTGATGATCACCGGATAGCCGATCGCGCGGGCGATGCGGACGATCTCCTTCGGGTCGTCCGGCAGGGCGCCCTCGGAGCCGGGCACGCAGGGCACGCCGGCCTTGATCATGGCCTGCTTGGCCGAGACCTTGTCGCCCATGGTCCGGATGTTCTCCGGGGTCGGGCCGATGAAGGTGAAGCCGCTGCGTTCGACGCGTTCGGCGAAGTCGGCGTTCTCGGACAGGAAGCCGTAGCCGGGGTGGATCGCCTCGGCGTCGGTGACTTCGGCCGTCGCGATGATGGCCGGCATCGACAGGTAGCTCTGCGCGGACGGCGCGGGGCCGATGCAGACGGCCTCGTCGGCCAGCTTCACGTACTTCGCGTCGCGGTCCGCCTCCGAATACACGACGACCGACTTCACGCCCAGCTCGCGACATGCGCGCTGGATGCGCAACGCAATTTCGCCTCGATTGGCGATCAGGATCTTTTTAAACATCTGCGCCTCGGCTCAACTGCGTTGCCGCGCTGCGCGCGGGCTGCGCTGTGGCTTCGCCGCAAGGCCTGCGGCCTTGTCCCCGCGATTCGCGATGAGGATCTTCTTGAACATCTCGGACCGCCTTACTCGATGACGATCAGCGACTGGCCGTATTCCACCGGCTGGCCGTTCTCGGCCAGGATCTTGACGATCGTGCCGGACTTGTCGGCCTCGATCTCGTTCATGATCTTCATCGCCTCGATGATGCAGATGGCGTCGCCTTCCTTGACCTGCTGGCCGATTTCGGCGAACGGCTTGGCATTCGGGCTGGACGCGCGGTAGAAGGTGCCGACCATCGGCGACTTCACGATGTGACCGGTCTCGACGGCCGGGGCCGGCGCGGCGACGGGCGCCGGCGCGGCGGCGGGCTGCGCGGCGACCGGCTGGGCGGCCGCCTGCGGCGCGGCTTGCATCATGGGCATGGCGGCCACGAGGGGCTGGCCATCGGACTTGACGATGCGCACCTTGCCATCGGCTTCGGTGATTTCAAGTTCAGAAATGTTCGACTCGGACACGAGGTCGATCAGGGTCTTGAGCTTGCGCAAATCCATAAGAACTCTCCAACGGGGATCGGTGATCGGTGGTGATCTTCGGTGATGTCTTCCGGTCCGCGACGGGGATCGACGGACCGCGGCGCTCAGGTGGACGAGGCTGGCCGGCTCAACTGCTGGATCGCGAACTGAAGCGCCAGCCGGTAACCGGTTGGGCCCAGGCCGCAGATCACGCCCTCCGCGAGCGCCGACAGGTAGCTGTGATGCCTGAACGGCTCGCGCTTGTGGATATTGGACAGGTGCACCTCGACGAACGGCAGCGCCACCGCCGCCAGCGCATCGCGGATCGCGACGCTGGTGTGGGTGTAGGCCGCCGGATTGATCAGGATGAAGCGCGTTCCATCGCGACCCGCCGCCTGAATGCGGTCCACCAGCGCACCTTCATGGTTGCTCTGATAGCTCTCCAGGGCTACGCCAGCTTCCTGCGCGATCTGGCGAAGATCTGTATCGATCTCCGCCAAAGTGGTCGCGCCATACACCCCAGGCTCGCGGGTGCCGAGCAGATTGAGGTTGGGGCCGTGTAGTACCAGGACTTGCATTCAGCGACCGGTCCCGCCAATTAGAGCGAAGACACTAGAAGCGTAAAAGGGTGGACTTTACGCGTTTTGAGACCAGATCCCGGCAGCAGCCCAAAAATAAAGAGCTTGACCGTCCCAGGGGTGGTCGCTATGGCCGCGGACCGCCGCTTCTAGGGGTTGACCCGGGGTCAGACTTTGCTGGCGCGCGCCATCGCACGCAGTTCCTCAAGCGTTGTCGCGCCCAGTTTGCGCCAGATCGGTTCCCCTTGGATACCGAAGGCGACGGTAAATGGCAGACCGCCCTTGGCGTTGCCCAAGGTCTTCGAGAGATCAGTGCCGGTGAATCCCGCCAGCGCCACCGGGAACTTCAGCGGGATCTTCTCCAGGAATCCGCGTACCGGCGTCGGCGCGTCGACGGCCAGACCGAGCACCTGCCAGCCCTGCGCGCTGAACTCGTCGTGGAACTGGTTGATCTCGGGCAGTTCCTTGACGCAGGGGGCGCACCACGTTGCCCAGAAATTCAGCAGCAGCGGCTTGCCGCGCAAATGCGCGGCCGGCTGGTAGGTCTGCTGATCGAGGGTGTCGAAGCTGGCATTCCAGAACGCCGCGGCTTCCGCCGACAACGGGCCGGACGGCGCGCCGCCTCCCTGGCCGCCTTGCGCCGCCTGCTTTTCATGATGCAGGGCCAGATACGTGCCCGCGCCCGCCGCCACCAGGCCGGCGGCGCCCAATCCCAGAACAGCGCGTCGTTGCATTCAGTCGTCCTTCGAATTCATCAGTTGGCGCAGCGCGCCGAGGTCGCCGCGTTCGGTTCGGCCACGGGCATCGGGCTTGAGCCCGCCGCGCAGGTCGTCATGGTCCAGGATGGTCAGGGCGATCGCGACGCGTTCGTTCAGCGCGCGACAGGGCGCGTCGAGGATCAACTGGTCCACCGTCTCGCCCTTCGCATTGCGCGACTGGCCGACGTCGAAATCGATGCCCTGATTCAGCAGCGCGATCTCCGCCGATTTGCTGTCATCGCAATACAGCTGCAGATGGATGTGGGACAGCCGCGTCGCGGTGCCGCGCCAGACGGCGCCGGTCAGGTGCGGCCGGAACTCGGCCAGCCGCTCCATCCAGACGGCGGCCAGTTCTCGCAGTGCCTGCAGTTCGGCGGGCTGGGTCTCGGCGCAGAAGATGTCCAGGTACTCGCGGACCTGGTCCTCGAGCTCATCGTTGTTGGGCAGCGCGGTGCGGGGCGGCAGCCCCAGCACCTTCAGCGCGCGGGACTTGGCGGGGCCGTATTCCAGGCCTTCCTCCACCACCAGCCGGGCGGCGGTGGCGGCAATCTCAATCGTCAGTTCGGATGTCATGGCGGTCTCCCGGCCCGGGGCGGGCGGTCCGGAGGGCGCGTGCAAGAGCGCCTGAAAAGCGGTCAGGGTACCTCGACCGCGCCCATCCGGGCCTCGATGGTGCCAGCACGGCCGAGCACGTAGGGCGAACCTGGGCGTTTCTCGAACCGCTTCGGCGCCGGCAGCATCACCGCCAGCCGGGCGGCCTGGTTCGGCCCGAGTCGGGACGCGTCGACGCGGTAGTAGTGACGCGCCGCCGCCTGGGCGCCGAACACGCCTTCGCCCCACTCGACGTTGTTCAGGTAGATCTCCAGGATGCGCTGCTTGCTGAGCATCGCCTCCAGCATCAGCGTCAGCACCAGTTCCTGACCCTTGCGCGCCAGGTTGCGCTCGGAGTTCAGGAAGAGGTTCTTCGCCAGCTGCTGCGAGATCGTCGACCCGCCGATGATCTTGGGAACGGGCGGCGGCTTGGCGGGGTTGGTCTTGGCGAGCCGCGCGGCGCGCTTGTCGGCCTGCTCCTGCGCACGCTGGTTCTTGTCCCAGGCCTTCTCGAGCGCGTCCCAGTCGACGCCGCCGTGTTCGTTGAAGCCGGCGTCCTCGCTGGCGATCACGGCGCGCTTGAGGTTGCGGCTGATGAGGGCGTCGTCGACCCACTGCTGGGACCAGAGGATCTGATGCTTCTCGCGCAGCAGCCGCATCGCTTCGGAGCGTTGGAAGGTCGTCGACTGCGGCGACACGACCGCCATCAGCGCGATGCGCGCCGCGAAGAAGAGCTGCAGGCAGAGGACGCTGACCAGCAGCATCCCGGCGAAGCGCCAGAACTGTTTCATGCCTCGAGGCCTCAGTGGGCGACCAGCCGCTGGCGGAGGTCGGCGAGCACGGTCGCGCTGTCGGGGCGCACGCCGCGCCAGAGGAGGAAGGCTTCGGCAGCCTGCTCGACCAGCATGCCCAGGCCGTCGCGCGTCGCGCCGCCGGGACCCGCTTGATCGGCCGCCCAGGTCAGGAACGGCATCGCGGACGGGCCATACATCATGTCGACGGCCAGACCGCCGCGCGCGAGCACCAACGCCTCCGGATCGGGCAACGGGAGGCCGGCGCCGCTGAGCGAGGCGCTGGTGCCATTGATCAGCACGTCGTGCCGGCCGTCGGGCGCGGCATCGTCGAGGCCCCCGGCGCTCAGGCGCACGCCGTGCTCCGCGGCCCAGGCGCGATGGCTGTCGGCGAGCGCCAGGGCCTTGTCGGCGTTGCGGTTGACGATGCGGATCTCCGCCGGTCGCCCGGTGATCAGACTGCCGAGCACGCCCGCCGACGCGCCGCCGGCGCCGATCAGCAGCACGCGCTGACCGTGCAGCGGACGCGCGGCATTGCGCTCGATGTCGGCGAGGAGACCGGCGCCGTCGGTGTTGTCGCCGAGCCAGCCGCCCGCCGATGCATCGTCGAAGCGGAAGGTGTTGACCGCGCCGGCCAGTTGCGCGCGCGGCGTCCTGCGTGCGGCCAACCGGAAGGCCTCGAACTTGAACGGCACGGTGACATTGCAGCCGCGACCGCCGGCGGCGACGAACGCACGGATCGACGCCTCGAAACCCGCGAGCGGGCAGAGCAGCCGCTCATAGACCAGCGACTGGCCGGTCTGCGCGGCGAAGGTGGCATGGATCTCGGGGGAACGGCTGTGCGCCACCGGATTGCCGGCGACCACGTAGCGGTCGACGCCGGCGCTCTCAGGGGAAGTCGGATCGGAGGCCGGGCCGGAAGTCGATGCGGATGGATCAACGCTCATGACAGTTCCATGGAAACAGGACGACCGACGTGTTGACGCTCAGGACGGTTGGGAGCTGAGCGTCGTCTCCACGCTTTCATCGCGGTTGAACCGGAAACGGAAGGTCATCACGAGGACCTCCGCGCCGCGCCGCATCTCCGACGTGAACTGCCCGAACGGCCCGCTCGCCCGCACGATGGCGACGGCGCGGCGGTCCAGCACCGCGTTGCCCGAGCCCTGGACGATCTCCGTCTCGACGACGCGACCGCGGTAGTCGACCTGGATGTTCATCGTGAGCTCGCCGTAGAGCTTGCGACCCTGGTAGCTGGGGAAGTCGCGCGTGCCGCGCGCCTCGATCCGACGACGCAACTGGTCGTAATAGAGCGCGTGGACGGTCTCGCGCGTGGCGGGGCTGACGTAGCGCTTCTTCGGCCGCGCGTTCTCGGTGTTCACGCGCTTCTCGATCTCCGCCAGCGTCTGGACCAGCTGCCGGCGGTGTTCGGCGATCTGGCGGCCCTCGGCGGTGCTTTTCTCCCGCGCGGGATCCGGCGGCGGCAGCATGGCCAACTGCCGGCGCAGCACGGTCAGCAGCTGCTCCTGTGCCTGCTGCAACTGCTGGATCTGGCTCTTCTGGAGCTCGATGCTGTCGCCGGTTTCCTCGATCGGCGAGGGCGCCAGCGGCGAGGTCGCCCGCACGTTGGCGGACATTTCGCCGCCGCCGGTCAGGTTGGCCTGCGCGAGCGCCTGGGCCTTGGACGGCGCTTCCTGGCCGCGCGCGTTGACGAGGATCACCTCGAGCGGCTCGTCCTGGAAGATCCGGTCGAACTGTTCCGGCGCGACCAGCTTCAACGTTCCCAGGCCCAGGTGCACCCCGGCCGAGGCGATCAGCGCGTAGTGCAAAAGGCTGAGCTTGGGCATCTTGAAATGGAAGGATCAGGAAGCGGCGGGCGCGGACGAGTTCGGCGCCGCGCCGTCTGCGCTCTTCGCGGTGTCGGTGCCGTCGTCGTTGACGTCGATCGCCAGCGTCAGCACGCCGCTGGGTTCCTCGTCCTCGTCGGCGCCTTCGTCGGCCTGGGCCGGTGCGGCCTCGGCGTCGAGGCGTTCGACCAGGTTGGCGTGCAGGTCCAGCGTCAGCTCATCGAGTCCGGTGATGCGCACCTTCACGTGCGCATTGCGCGGCAGGCTTTCGCAGCCGAGCGCGCGGAACACCAGCGGCAGCTCGTCGGCGCGGACCAGGCCGTCCTTCAGCACGGACGCGGTCAGTTCGGTGATGCCCTGCTGCTGCAGATACCGCAGCGTCCAGTAGCGCTCGATGCCGGACTGGAAACCGTTGTAGGCGCTGTACGCGGCGTCGAAGCCCGAGATGACCGAGAACAGCTGCGCGTCCTTCGGCTTGAACGGCGCGGCCAGCGCGGCCGTCTTGCCGTGGCGGGCGCACGCGATGATCTGCCACTGGTTCACCAGGTCGACATAACGCCGCAGCGGCGACGTCGCCCAGGTGTACTGCGCGACGCCCATGCCGGCGTGCGGCGCGGGCTTGGTGCCCATGCGGACCTTGATGCCGGGGGCGAGGCTGGCCTGGCTGCGGTAGATGCCGGGCACGCCGCACTCGGCGAGGAAGCCGCCCCAGCTGGAGTTGGCCAGGATCATCGCCTCGGCCACGATCAGGTCCAGCGCGGTGCCGCGCTTGCGCGTCGTGATGCTGACCTGCTCGGCGCCGGCGGGTTCGACCCCCTCGTTGTCGAGGCGGAAGTTGTAGTCGGGCCGGTTGAAGGTCTCGGGCTTGCCGCGCACGACCTCGCGCTTGGCCTTGAGGTCCTTGGCCAGCCGGTAGGCGAAGGCCAGTTCCGGCGCGAAGTCGTAGTCGGCCGGCGCGTCGCCGGTCAGCGTCGCGTCGGTGATGACGTCGTCGAGCTTGTCGTGGCGCAGGTTGGCCGCGATCGGCACGCGGTCGAGCCTGGTCTCACGCGCGGTGATCTCCAGCGTCGCCTCGTCCATCGTCAGGTAGATGCTGACGGCGGGGCAGTCACGGCCCTCGATCAGCGTGTAGGCCTGGACGACGTCGTCCGGCAGCATCGTCAGCTTCCAGCCCGGCATGTAGACGGTGGAGAAGCGCTCGCGGGCGACCTTGTCGACCGGCGAGTCCGGCTGGATGGCAAGACCTGGCGCGGCGATGTGCACGCCGAAGATCACCGTGCCGGTGCCCAGGCCCTGGACGGACAGCGCGTCGTCGATCTCGGTCGTGGCCGAGTCGTCGATCGAGAAGGCGCGGACCGGGGCGAGCGGCAGCGTGTCCTTGATCTCGGGCGCGGACAGCGCGGGGAAGTTCGTGCCCTTCGGGAAATGCTCGAAGAGGAAGCGCTTCCAGTGGAACTGGTAGGGGCTGGCAATCGCGCCGGCGTCCTTGAGCAGGTCCAGCGGCGCCTTGTGGCTGCGCTTGGCGGCCTCGACGACGGCCTTGTACTCCGGGCCGTTCTTGTCGGGGCGGAACAGGATCTTGTAGATCTGGTCGGCGATCGGCGCCGGGCATTGGCCCTCGGCCAGCTCGGCGGCCCACTGCTCGATCTGCGCGGCGATCTGCTTCTTGCGCTCGATGCCGAGCAGGGCGGCCTTGACGGTCTCGGCCGGCGCCTTCTTGAACTGGCCCTTGCCCATGCGGCGGAAGTAGTGCGGCGCCTCGAACAGCCGGAACAGCGCCCCAGCCTGCTGGGCCAGCGTGGACTTGGCGTCGAAGTAGTCGCGGGCGAGGTCGGCGAAACCGAACTCGCCTTCCGGCGCGAACTCCCAGGCCAGATCGAGGTCGATCTCCTCGGCCAGACGCTGTCCGTCCGCGATCAGTTCGGCCGGGGAGGGCTTGTCGAACTTGAGCAGGACATGGGCGGTCTTCACTTTGACGCGCTTTCCGGATTCGAGCTCGATCTGCATCGAGGAATCGGCTTCGGACAGGATGCGGCCGGCGAGGAATTTTCCGGCGTCTTCGAACAGGGCAAACATAGAGGGCGGATTGTCGCTGATCGTGGAGGGGGTGCCGGGTGGGTGCGTGTGGGGGGCGTGTCAATTCGTTGTCAACACGCGGTCACGCCACCGACGCAGACTCGCCGCGCACTCCGCGCGCCCATGCCCCCACGCTTCCACACCCTCATCGCCGCCCAGTTCTTTTCCGCCCTGGCCGACAACGCGCTTCTGATCGTCGGCATCGCGCTGCTGCGCGAGATGGGGCAGCCCGTCTGGTGGGCGCCGCTGCTGAAGCTGTGCTTCACGCTGGCCTATGTGGGGCTGGCGCCCGTGGTCGGGCTGATCGCGGACGCCTGGCCCAAGGTCGCGCTGATGACCTGCATGAATGGCCTGAAGGCGATCGGCGTCGGCGCGATGGCGGCGGGGCTGGATCCGCTGCTCGCGTTCGGAATCGTCGGCACCGCCGCCGCCTGCTACGCGCCGGCGAAGTATGGATTGATCACCGAGATCGTGCCGCCGACGCGGCTCGTGGCGGCGAACGGCTGGATCGAGGTCTCGGTCGTGTGCTCCGTGCTGCTGGGCACGATGGTGGGCGGGCTGCTGGTCAGTCCGTGGTGGATGGCGGCGATCGGGGAACTGGGCGTCGCCCGGCCGCTGACGGCGTCGCTCTGCGCGCTTCTCGGGGTCTACGCGCTGGCCGCGGTGCTGCAGCTCCGGGTGCCGGAGAGCGGCATCGTCTATCCGAAGCCGCCACGCCGCCTGCGCGAGATCCTGCGTGATTTCCGGACCTCGAACCGGGCCTTGTGGCGCGATCGCTTGGGCGGGCGGCTGTCGCTGTCGATGACGACGCTGTTCTGGGGCGCGGGTGCGACGCTGCAACTGGCGGTCCTCCAATGGGCGCAGGACGTGCTGGGCTTGCGGCTCAACCAGGGCGCCTACCTGCAGGCGACGGTGGCGATCGGCGTCGTCGCGGGGGCAGGTCTTGCGGGACGATGGATCGCGCTGCACCACTCGTTGCGGGTGATGCCGCTGGGACTGATGCTGGGCGCGCTGATGCTGGCGACGCCGTGGGTGACTTCCTTGGGTTGGGCCTTGCCGGCGATGGTGATGGTCGGCGCGGTCGGGGGAGCCATGGTCGTGCCGATGAATGCACTGCTGCAGCACCGCGGCGTGCAGATCCTGAGCGCCGGCCGGTCGATCGCCGTGCAAGGGTTCAACGAGAACCTGAGCATCCTCCTGATGCTCGGCGTCTACGCACTGCTGCAGGCCATGGGCGTACCACTGGTCTGGCTGATGAGCGGACTCGGCGTCGTCGTGTTCACGGGCGTGCTGATCTTGATGATCCGCCGTCGTGCGCGGCGTGAAACACTGTCCGCCGACGTTGTGGAAGGTGGGATCGCCGGTTGAGTCGGTGGAGCGGGACGAAGAGCGCCCGGGGCCGGCGGCGTCGTCCGCCTTGGGGCGCCAACTCGCGACGCTCACCTGCGGTTCGCTCTGCTCAAACAGACGGCGCCCAGTCAGATGGGGAAGGCGGACAACGCCGCCGACCCCGGGCGCTCTTCGTCAGCAGCGAGCGGTTCAGTGCGCGCGGGCTTCGAGACCAGAGAGGTGGGAGCCGGCGCGCAGCGCCACGGAAGTGCCGTCGATGGCGGAGGCGTAGACCTGCTCGATGCCCTGAACGATGCCGTCCCAGTCGAGCGATTCCGCGCTGCCGCGCGCCGCGAGGCTCATGGCGCGGAGCCTCGGCAGGTCGTCCAGCAGGGCCAGCGTGCGCGCCTGGAAGCTGGTCGGATCGTTGAACGGCGCAAGCCCGCCGTTGATGCCGTCGCGCACGAGCAGTGCCGCCGCGGCGTACTGGTAGGCCATCACCGGCAGGCCGCTCGCCAGCGCCTCTGGCGTGACGTTGCCGTAGGTCTCGGTGATGCTGGGGAAGGCGAACAGGTCGCCGCTGGCGTAGCAGGCGGCGAGGTCCTCACCGTGCTTCATGCCGGCGAAGACGACGTTGGTCGACGGCGGCAGGAGTTGCTGGAAGTCGGCGCGCGCCGGTCCGTCGCCGACCAGCACGAGCCGCGCGCGCGGATGGCGCTGGCGGACTGCCGGCCAGAGATCGACGAGCAACTGGAGATTCTTCTCCGCGGCGAGCCGGCCGACATGCAGCACCACGGGATCGCCGGGCGCTGCGCCCCAGCTGTCGCGCAGCGCGTCGCTGCGGCGCGAGGGGTGGAAGAGCTGAGTGTCGACGCCGCGCGCGATGACGCTGACGTGGCGGAAGCCCTGCGCCATCAGTTCGCCGGCGAGGGCGGCGTTGGGCACCATCGTCGAGTGGCAGCGGTTGTGGAACTTGCGCAGATAGGCGAGCAGCGGCCGGCGCAGCCAGCCGATGCCGTAATGCTGGGCGTAGGCGTGGAAGTTGGTGCGGAACTCCGACACCACGGGCAGCTTGAGCTGCCGCGCGGCCTGGAGCGCGGACCAGCCCATCGGGCCTTCGGTCGCGATGTGGACGATGTCGGGGCGCTTGCTGGCCCACAGGTTGACCAGCGTGCGCTTGGACACGACGCCCATGCGAAGGTGCGGGTAGCGCGGCACGGCCAGGCCGCGCATCAGCACCTCGTCGACGGGCGCGTCGGGCGCCGGCGGCGTGCCGGCGGGCGCCTGTCGGGGGCGCAGCAACTGCACCGCGTGGTCGCGGGCCTGAAGGCCCTGGACGACGCAGGCAATGCTGCGCGCCACGCCGTTGACCTCGGGCGGATAGGTCTCCGTCACGACCGCGACGCGGAAATGCCGCTGACGCGTGGGGAGCTCGTCGACTTCGAGTTCGATCGGCGGTGTCGTCATGGCGCGCATGATGGGCGGCGAACGCAACAGTTCTGTGACGGTGCCGGCCGTCACGCGCCTGACACGGCTGATCGACACAGTCGCCACGCGTCCGTCATCGATGCATCACCGGGCCATCACGGCACTGACATCGACCGGCGTCACGCTCACCGCTCATTTCAAGGACGAGGCCCCCATGAAGGACTTTCTGGCACTTCTGAATGAACAGCGTTGGGACGACCACCGCTACTACCACCATTGCCGCATCAACCAGTCGCTGCATCTGCTGAGCGCCTGCTGCTTCGTGGTCGCCTACGGGCTGCTGCTGGTCGATCCCGCGTGGTCGGCGCTGCTGGCGTGGGGCGTGTCGATGACCAGCCGCCAGGCCGGGCACTTCTTCTTCGAGCCTAAGGGCTACGACCACGTCAACCAGGCGACGCACGAGCACAAGGAAGAGATCAAGATCGGCTACAACCTGCGCCGCAAGGTCGTGCTGATGGCGCTGTGGGCCGCCTCGCCGGTCGCGCTGTGGCTGCAGCCGGGCCTGTTCGGCCTGTTCGCGCCGGCGGCCAGCTTCACCGAGTACCTGCATCAGCTCGGCCTCGTGTGGTTCTGGCTGGGCGTCGGCGGTCTGGTGTTCCGCGTGCTGCAGCTGGCGGTGATCCGCGATCTGCGCACCGGTCTGGCCTGGGCGACGAAGATCATCACGGACCCCTTCCACGACATCCAGCTCTACCACCGGGCACCGTTGCAACTGTTGCGCGGTGAGCGGCTGGATCCGGCGTTGTGGCCGCGCGACGATGGGCACAATGCCGGGAACGGCGAACAGGCGGCCTGATCCACCAGGGATGACACGTGCCGCGATCCTCCTCGCGGGGATCGCGCACAGGTGCGGGACCGGCCGGTTCGCCGGAAGAAGGAGTTCCCGCATGTCTGGAGTTGAACGGCGCCTTCGGGCGCCGATGTCGTTGGCGGTGGTCCTTGCGACCGCGGCCGCCGTGCTGGCCGGCTGCGCCAGTCCGATGCCGAACACCGGCAACCAGCGGGTCACGGGCGGTCCGATCGTCTTCACGAAGGTGGGTCACGGCGAGCCGACGGTCGTCCTGCAATCGGGTCTCGGCGATGGCCGCGATCCGTGGGCGACGGTGCTGAACGAGCTGCGCGCCGACCACAGCGTGTTCGCCTACGACCGCCCCGGCTATGGCGACAGCACGGCCACGCCGCCGGTGCCGCGCAATCCCTGCGGGATCGCGACCGAACTGCACGGACTGCTGCAGAGCGCCGGCATCAAGCCGCCGTACGTGCTGGTCGGCCATTCGATCGGCGGGCTGTACCAGTACGCGTTCTCGCGGCTGTATCCGGACGAGGTGGCGGGCATCGTGCTCGTCGATGCGACGCATCCGCTGCACCTGCGACGCATGCAGGTCGAGGTGCCGGTGATGGCCAACATGCTGGACAGCATGAGCCGGCGGGTCTTCCGGGGCATGATGCAGGCGGAGTTCCTGCAGCAGCAGGACTGCATCGACACGCTGTGGCAGAAGCCGCGGCCGAACGTGCCGGTGCGGGTGCTGACGCGCACGGTCTATTCGCAGACGGAAATGGCGAGCGGGTTCGAGACGATGGTGCACAACCTGGAGCCGAACTGGCTGCCGCTGGTCGGCGGCAAGGAACTTCAGCCGGTCGAGGGATCGGGTCACTACATCCAGCGGGACAAGCCGGAGGTCGTCGTGAAGGCGATCGAGGAGGTGGTCAAGGAGGCGCGGGAGCGCGCTCGTCCTTCCCCGGAAACAGCCCTCGGATCACCCCCAGGAACGCCGCCAGCACGCTGACGGTGACGCCGGTGGTGACGGCGATGAGGACCTGGTCGGACCAGAGGTCGATGCCCGTCGCAGCCTTGGTGCCACCCTGAACCGCGAGAAGGGCAGCCCACAAGCCGATGCATCCTGCGGCCAGGCCGTAAGCCTTGGCGGCGTAGATCTGTCGAAGGTGACGATTGGCGCGACTGTTGGCGATGCGTTCTGCATGCCTTTCGAATTCCGAGTCTGTACCCGCTGCTCGCGCGTCATGGATTCGCGGCTCGTCGCGCTCGTTCATTCGAACTCTCCGACCTGGATCGTCGGGTCCTCCTGAATTGTCCTGTTCAGGATGGGGCTTCCGTCAGCGGGAGCGGCGGACCAGGCAGAGAGCGGCAGATGCGTGAGGTCGGACAGCGCAGTCGGAGACTTCTTCCCGTGGGTGTAGATGATGGCGTCGATCAGATCCCAGGAGGATCGATCTTCCGGAGGCAAGTAGGGCTCGTTCCATCGCTCCGGATCGTCGTGCGCCGTGAGTGTGGTCACGAATTGGCCGATGCGCCCTGACCCATATGCCGTCAGCTGAAAGGCGATGGAAGGAAGCACCGGGCCAGTCGCGCCGCGGAGAAAGGTGTCCTGGAAAAGCGGGATGCCCTTCTTCTTCAGACGCCAGGCCTGCGCGAAGAACATGAGCTTCTGAAGCTTCATCGAGTTCAGCTCGCGCAGACGACCGTCGAGCGCGCGCCCGATGAATGCGTTGGCAACGCAGAAGGCGGAATACATGTGACAACTCCCAATGGCACACGCAAATGCGCATGCAAGGCGGAGCAGTCTAGGAATCGCGCGGCGCCCAGGACAACGGGGCGCTCTGACATTCGTCAATGAATGTCGAGGCGCCCCGCTTTGTGGGGAGTCATTGGGGAGTCATGGGGGATTCGCGGGGGATGCCTGCAGCCCCCAGTCGATGGCTGACTCGCCGTGATCGTCAGTTGTGAAGACCCAACGTCTCCATCAGCAGCCGGCGCTTGATCGCCTTGTTGGTCGGCAGCGCCGGGTTGCTCCACCAGCCGCCGTCGCGCATCGCGCGGGCCGCGGCGACGATGCGGCGCTGGACTTCGTCGAAGTCCGCGTCGCTGAAGTCCAGGCTGAAGATCAGCCGGCCCGTGCCCACCCAGCTCAGTGCCAGGCCTTGCTCGCGCAGGAAGTACTGCAACATCCAGTTGTAGCGCGAGGGCTCCGTGTAATAGAGCGTCCAGATCGACGACATGTTGGCCGCGCGCAGCGGCAGCTGTTCTGCCTCGAGCGCTGCGTTCAAGCGGGCGCGCCGGCCATCCTGCTGCTCGTCCTGTTCATCGAGCTGACGCAGGCGGTCGGGGTCCTCCAGCGCGTCGAGGAACACCGACATCGCGCCCATCACGTACGGATGCGTGTTGAAGGTGCCGCGTGCGAAGCAGACATCGGCGGGACGTTCGTCGCGGAAGCGCTTCATCCACGCCGCGCGGCCGCAGACCACGCCGACCGGCAGGCCGCCGCCCAGCGTCTTGCCGTAGGTCACCAGGTCCGCCTGCACGCCGAAGTAGGCCTGCGCGCCGCCTGCGCCGAGGCGGAAGCCCATGAACACCTCGTCGAAGATCAGCGCGATGCCGCGCTCGGTGCAGACCTGCCGCAGCTCGCGCAGCCAGGCGGCATAGGCGGCCTTGTCGTAGGACGCGCGGCGGGAGCTGTCGACCAGCGAGCCGTCGCCCGGCGCCGGCTTGTTGGGATGCAGCGCCTGCAGCGGATTCACCAGCACGCAGGCGATGTCGCGCCGCGTGCGCAGCACCTGCAGGCTGCGTTCATGCATGTCGCGCAGCGTGTAGGTGCGCTCGGCGGGCAAGGGATTGCCGGGGCCCGGCTGCGCCTCGTCCCACCAGCCGTGGTACGCGCCGCAGAAGCGCACCAGGTGCGTTTTCCCCGTGTGGTACCGCGCCAGCCGCACCGCCTGCATCACCGCCTCGGTGCCGGACATGTGGAAGGACAGCTGGTCCATCCGCGCGTGCGACAGGATGCGGCGCACGTTGTCCTCGACCAGCGGGTGATAGACGCCGAGCACCGGTCCCAGCGCGTCCACGCGCGCCGCGCCCTCGGCGATGCAGCGCTGATAGAACGCGTAGCCGAACAGGTTCACGCCGTAGCTCCCGGCCAGGTCGATGAAGCGCTCGCCGTCGAAGTCGGTCAGCCAGTGACCGTCGCTGGCGACCATCACCGGCCCCAGCGGCAGCTCGCGCTGCACGAGCGGGCTGAACGACGGCGGTACCCGGTAGCTGCTGGTGAACTGCAGGTCGGGGAGTGACGGCTTCATCGACTGCGTCGCGGCGATGCTGCGCGCGTGGCGCGTCTTCAGCGTGTGCGACAGCGCGGCGAAGCTGGACCGCCGCGTCGCGACGATGTCGGCCGGCGCGTCGTCCGCATTGAAGAAGTGCGCATCGTCGAAGCGCTGCGTCGGCATCAGCCGCGCCAGCCGCACCGCCATGCGCGAGTGACCCGCCAGCGACGGATGCTTCGCGCGGGAGAGCTGCAGGCGTCGCCAGCCGGTCGGCGCGTAGTACAGCGCCAACAGTCCCGCCGCCGCCGCGGCGACGGGCAACAGGTCAAAGGTGAAGAACGTCGTCGACATGGGCATGGGCCTCCGGAGCCTCGTTCAGCTGTCACACAGCGTTGGCAAATTACCGGGGTGTATCCGACGGAATTGACATGTCAATGAAACTGGCCCGCTTTCGCGACCGTCTGACCCAGCAGGAGTCCCTCAACTTCCTCCTCACCAACCGGGTACCCCGCCTGGCGCTGACCCGCTTCATGGGCCGGTACGCCCGGATCGACAGCCCGGCGCTGACGCGTTTCAGCGTCGCGGTCTGGCGGATGTTCACCGACCTCGACCTGAGCGAGGCCGAGCCGCCCGCCCACGGCTACCGCTCGCTGCGGGACGTGTTCACACGTCGGCTGAAGCCGGGACGGCGGCCGGTCGATCCGGCGCCGGCGACGATCGTGAGCCCCTGCGACGCCATCGTCGGGGCGCACGGCCCGGTCACGCGCGGGATGGCCCTGCAGGCCAAGGGCATGGATTACCGCATCGCCGACCTGTTCGGCGACGCCACGCGCGCCGCCCCGTATCTCAACGGCACCTATGTGACGCTGCGGCTGACCTCGGCGATGTATCACCGCTTCCACGCGCCGGCCGACCTGCGCATCCAGCGCGTCACGCACATCGCCGGCGACACCTGGAACGTCAATCCGATCGCGCTCAAGCGCGTCGAGCGGCTGTTCTGCCGCAACGTCCGCGCCGCCGTCGAATGCACGCTGCCCGACGGCACGCCGATCGCGCTGGTGCCGGTGGCGGCCATCTTGGTCGCCAGCCTGCGGCTGCATGCGCTGGACCTGACGCTGCGCCCGGACCATCCCGGTCCGCATCGCTTCGAGGTGGGCCACGATCACGCGCGGGGCGAGGAGATGGGCTGGTTCGAGCAGGGCTCGACGATCATCGTGTTCCTGCCGCCGGGCGTGCATCTGTTGGCGGGCTTGCAGGCCGGGCAGCGGGTCCGCATGGGAGAGGCGATCGCGCGTCTACCATCCGCCGATGGCGATGAATGACACGACGCAGCTCCCGGGGGGACTGACCGGCCACTATGCCGGCCCATATGGCGGAGACGAGCACGGCTTGATCTGCGGTTTCTGGATCCATCCGGACCGGCCGACCGAGGCACTGCCGACGCTGGCCCAAGCCCAGGCCCGGCTTTCCCAGCCGGACGGCGGCTATCTCTGGCTGCACCTGAACCTGGCGCATGCGGGCGCGCTGCCCTGGCTGCGCCGCAATGCCGCGCTGGCCGAGAGCTTCGACGAGGCACAGCAGCAGGGCTCGCGTTCGTCGCGGATCGAGCGCGTCGGCGACCACCTGTTCGCCGTGCTCAACGACGTGACCTTCGATTTCGCCTTCGACGTGGGCGATGTCTCGACGCTGTGGATGCAGGTCAGCGAGCACCTGGTGCTGAGCGTGCGGCGCGCGCCGCTGCGCTCGGTGGATCGGCTGCGGATGGCGATCAAGCGCGGCGACCGGCCGAGGTCCAGCGTCGCGCTGCTCGACCACCTGTTGCGCGACCAGGCCGACGAGCTCCAGCGCATCGTGCGCCAGGCCACCGAACGGGTCGACGACATCGAGGATGCGCTGCTCGCCGGGCGTCATGCCGGCCACGGTTCCGAGGTCGCCGCGCTGAGGCGGCTGATGGTGCGCCTGCAGCGGTTGCTGGCGCCGGAGCCGAGCGCGCTGCTGCGCATGCTGTCGAATCCGCCGGAGTGGGTCGCCGAACGCGACAAGCAGCAGCTGCAGCAGGCCAGCGAGGAATTCGCGCTGGTGCTGCGCGACATCCAGGCGCTGCAGGAGCGGATCCGCGCGGTGCAGGACGAGACCTCGGCACGTGTCGCGCAGGAGAACAACCAGACGCTGTATGTGCTGACGATGGTCACCGTGCTGGCGCTGCCGATCAACCTGATCAGCGGCCTGTTCGGCATGAACGTCGGCGGTCTGCCGCTGCTCGAGCATCCGCACGGGTTCTGGGTCGTCGTCGGATTGATCGTGCTGCTCACCGGCCTGGTGACCTTGCTGCTGCTGAAGGCGACGGGCCGGAGGAAGTAGCGGCGACGGCATGTCCCGTCGGGACGTGTGCGCAGGCGAGACCGGCGATAGCCGCCGGGAATGACTGTCGCGCCGATTGGCATGACCGACGGTCCCGGGGCGCTCCCACAATGCGCGCGACTTCACGCCGCCGCGCCGCCATGACCCTTCCGCTGCTTCGATCCCTTGTCCACGCCGCGCTCGCGACGGCAACGGCGTTGGTTCCCGCGCTCGCCGCCGCGCAGTCGTGCGACGCCCCCGGTCCCGCCCCCGAAGTCGGTGCGCGCATCGCGTCGATCGCGATGCAGGAGTACCAGCGCTTCAACGGCCATCGCATCGATGCGCGGGGACATCTGTGGAAGTTCGGCTCGGTGGAGACGGAGACCGAGCCGCTGCGCGCCGCCGATGGCGATGTCGCGCCGCCCGCCGACCGCTACGCGTGGCGACGTGTGTGGCACTACTGGCAGACGCTGGACCAGCACCGCCCCGGCCTCCTCGGCCAGCGCGACCTCAAGTGGGCGCCGGACCTGCTCGACGATCCGATGTCGGCCGGCAGGAGTCGCGTCGACGCGCTGGGCCCGCTGCTCGCCGCCGTGCCGGCAGACGCGCCGCAGGCGGAGCAGATGCGCGAGGCGCTCGTGCGGACCGCCATCTCCGATTCGCCGTGGTCGGGCGCGTTCATCTCGTTCGTGATGCACGAGGCGGGGCTGAGCGACCAGGCCTTCCATTTCTCCGGCGCCCACGCCGTCTACATCGGTGGCGCGCTGCGCGAGACGCCGGGCTACGCCTTCCGCGCCTGCGACATCCGGCGCACCGCGCCGCGCGTCGGCGACCTGATCTGCTACTCGCGCGGCCGGCCGGTGCTCGATACCTTCGCGGATTGGCAGGCCCTGGCGGATCGCATCGACAACCGCACCAAGTCGCACTGCGATGTCGTGGTGTCGGTCGACCGCCGCGCGCTGAAGATCGAATCGATCGGCGGCAACGTTCTGCAAGCCGTGACCCGTCGCCAGCTGATGGTCAACGAGGCGGGCCTGCTGTCCCGTCGCCACTACGCGAGCGCGCCGACGAACCGGCCGCGTCCCGGCAGCCCCTGCGCCGAGGACGCCACCTGCGAGAAGTCCGATCTCAACCAGCAGCACTGGAGCGTCCTGCTGCAGCTGCGCTGACGCACCGGCGATCGCGGCTCAGAGATCGAGGAACGCGGTCAGTTCGTCCAGGTAGTCGTCGAAGTCGGCCAGGCCATGGTCGCTGCCTTCGAGCAGCTTGATCCGGCAGGACGCGTAGCGCGCGTGCATCTCGCGCCAGTCGAGCACTTCGTCGCCCTTGGCGATCACCGCGAGCATCCGGTCGGGATGCGCCAGCGCGCCGGCATTCAGCGCGACGAGTTCGTCGACGAACTCGGGCCGGAAGAAGAAGCGCTCCTCCGGGTTCTGCCAGCAGGTCTGTTCGCCGATGTAGTGGGCGAGGTCCCGGGCCGGATCCACAGCCGGATTCAGCAGCACGGTCCGCGCGCCGGTGTGCTGCGCGACCCAGGTGGCGTAGAACCCGCCGAGCGAACTTCCCATCACGGCCATCGTGTCGCGCGGCCAGTCGCGGATCAGCGTGTCGACGAGCGCCATCGCCTCGCGCGGCGACGGCGGCAGCTGCGGGCAGGCGAAGACCAGGTCCGGACGGTGTTCCGCCGTCCATCGCGCCATCCGCAAGGCCTTCGCCGAACGGGGCGACGAGCGGAACCCGTGCAGGTAGAGGAGGTGGGTGCGACGGGCGACGGTGGGCTCGGTGGGGGAGGGCTGCGCGGCCGCAGCGGAGGACGGGGGACTCATGGCGGGGCAGTGTAGGCGGCACCCCCCGCGCCGGGTGGCCGGGTCACTTCCGGCACGGGTGGGCGGACGTCGACGTGGGCGATCATCGCCACACGCGCGATTCGCAGGGGCTGCGCGCTCGTTAGTGCGCATTGACGCGCGGGCCCCCGCCCCGCACATTGCCCGCTTCACCGGGGCCCATGCGGCGCAACGACCGCAACGCCCGCTTTCTCAACACGGTCCGGCCCCTCCAGGACGGACCCACGACCACATCGATCCATGATCCACAGGGACACGATCCAGCTGACGGCCATCGCCGCCGCGGCGCTGCTGCTCACCGCCTGCGCCACGACCGGCCCGGCCGGCACCTCCACCACCGCGCCGACCGCGCAGACGGCCCAGCCGCCGGCCAGCGCCGCCTCGGGAGCCCCGGGTCAGCCGGGCGCTTCGGCGCCGATGACGGCGCCGCGTCCCGCCGCCGATCCGACCGCGCCGAAGCCGTTCGCCGAAGTCAGCCGCGACACCAAGCGCGACGACGGTCTCTTCCCGATCCTGCGCAAGGACGAGAAGGTCTGGCTCGAGATCCCGCGGGCGATGCTGAACAAGCCCTTCCTGTTCACCATCAACATCACGAGCTCGATCGGCGAGCGCGGTTTCTACGCCAGCCAGATGGGCCCGGAGATCCTGGCCGAGTGGCGCCGCGTCGGCAATTCGATCCAGCTGATCGCGTTGAACACGGCGTTCCGCGCCGAGGGCGGCGGCAAGCGCGCCGGCGAGGAGGCGTTCTCGCCCAGCCTGATCGCCGCCGGTCCGGTCGCCAGCGCGGACCACCCCGAACGCAAGGCCTTCCTGGTCGACGCCGGCCTGCTGCTGAGCGACATCCCCGGCATGTCCACGCGCCTGGAAATGGCCTACCGGCTGCCTTACAACGTCGACCGCGGCAACTCGTACTTCGAGCAGACGCGTGCCGACGCGCAGCTCACGACGCTGAACGCCAAGGTCCACTACTTCACGCCGCGCATCCCCGCGCCGCCGCTGGTGGCTCCGCCCGTGCCGGTGCCGACGCCGCCGCAGGCGCTGCCGGATCCGCGCTCGATGTTCATGGGCTTCGTCTACAACTTCCGCGCGCTGCCGGAAGAGAAGATGGCCACTCGCCGCGCCGACGGCCGACTGGGTCATTTCACCGAGTCCTTCACCGACCTGAGCGACGACGCCAAACCCAATCCGCGCGTCCACTACATCGCGCGCTGGCGCCTGGAGAAGAAGGACCCGGCGGCGGCCTTGTCCGAGCCGGTGCAGCCGATCACCTACTGGATGGACAAGAACATTCCGCCGAAGTACCGCCCCGCGGTCGAGGCCGGCATCCTGGAATGGAACAAGGCCTTCGAGAAGATCGGCTTCAAGAACGCGGTCGTGGCCAAGCAGCAGCCCGATGACGCGGACTGGGACAACATGGACGCGTCGCACGCGTCGATCCGTTGGTTCGTCGGCTCCGACGTGGGCTTCGCGATCGGCCCGAGCCATCTGGACCCGCGTACCGGCGAGATCCTGGACGCCGACATCGGCATGAGCGACGTGTTCGCCCGCGGCGGCCGCGCCTTCATCGCGGAAGACGCGCCGCGCGGCATGGCCGGCGGCCAGGTGTCGACGCTGGCGGAAGAGGCGCAGGCGCTGGCCGCGCTGAACCAGGGCTGGCGCGAGGGTCGCAACGCGACCTACTGCACCTACGCGCACGATGCGGCGGCGGAGATGGACTTCGCGCTGGACGTGCTCGAGGCCCGCGGCGACATCGCACCGGACAGCCCCGAAGCCGACGCCTTCATCCAGGCCCGGATCAAGGACGTGATCATGCATGAGGTGGGTCACACGCTCGGCCTGAAGCACAACTTCAAGGCTTCGACGCAGGTGACGCAGGCGCAACTGAAGGACAAGGCCTGGACCGACGCCAACGGCCTGTCGGCCTCGGTGATGGACTACAACGCCTACAACATCCCGCTGGAGGGCGAGGCGCCGACCACCTACAACAACACGACGCTGGGCACCTACGACTACTGGGCGATCGAGTACGCCTACAAGCAGGTGCCCAAGGAGCAGGAAGAGGCTGAGCTCAAGCGCGTCGCCGCGCAGAACACGCTGCCGGGTCATGCGTACGCGGACGACACCGACGCCGGCGGCTTCGGCCCGTTCGACGGCATGGATCCGACGATCAACCGCTTCGACCTCGGCGACGACCCGATGGCCTACTTCCGCAAGCGCCTGAAGCTGACGCAGGAGCTGTGGACGCGCGTGCAGAACCGGACGCCTGAAGCGGGCGATGATCCGCTGCGCCAGCGCCGGCAACTGGCCAGCGGCTTCAACCAGCTGGCGCGCGCGTCGGACCTGGTGGGCAAGTACGTCGGCGGCATGTACACGCACCGTGACGTGCCGGGCGCGTCGGTCGCGGCGATGCGGCCGGTCGATCCGGCCAAGCAGCGCGAGGCGCTGCGCTTCCTGGCGCAGGGCATCTTCAGCGCCGACAGCTTCCGCTTCAAGCCGGAGTTCCTGACCTCGATCACGACCGACTATGTCGAGTTCATGCGCGCGGGCTTCGTGAACATCCCGGCGGCGGTGGCGCGGGTGCAGCTGGGGTCGCTGGACCGCCTGCTGCAGGCGCAGACGGCGATCCGCCTGATGGAGCTGCCGGCCTACGTGCCGGTGTCGCAGCGCAAGGGCCTGATCACGATCGGCGAGGTCTACGGCACGCTGCAGGCCTCGATCTGGAGCGAACTCAAGACCGGCGCGGAGATCGATCCGCTGCGCCGCAACCTGCAGCGCGAGTACCTGCGCCGCATCCAGGCCAACCTGACGAAGAGCGGCGCGGCGTCGGGCCAGTTCGCCGATGCCTACGCGGTGCTGCGCCTGCACGCCGTGCAGCTGCAGAGCGACCTGCGCGCCGCGCAGGGCAAGGGCTCGATCGAGACCCGCGCCCACCTGGCGGAAAGCCTGGACTTCCTCAGCAGCGTGCTGAAGGCGACGATGACGCGGACGTGATGCCGGGCGAGCGGCCTCCCGGTCGCACGCCCAGCAACGCGAAGGCCGGCGAAAGCCGGCCTTTTTCGTTGGTGCGGGCGCTGGCCTGTCAGTGGTTGTCCCCGACCGGATAGCGCCGTTCGGCCGCGACGATGTCCCAGACCGCGATGAACATCGCCGCGATCAGCGGGCCGATGACGAAGCCGTTGATGCCGAACACCGCCATCCCGCCCAGCGTCGACAGCAGCACCACGTAGTCCGGCATCTTGGTGTCCTTGCCGACCAGCAGCGGCCGCAGCAGGTTGTCCACCAGGCCGATGACCACGGTGCCGAAGACGATCAGGCCGATGCCGGAGCCGACGTGCCCGGTCGACAGCAGGTAGATCGCCACCGGCGCCCACACCAGCGCCGCGCCGACCGCGGGCAGCAGCGACAGGAAGGCCATCAGCACCGCCCACAGCACCGGCGCGTGGATGCCCAGCACCCAGAACGCGATACCGCCCAGCGCGCCCTGGATCGCCGCCACGGCGATGTTGCCCTTGACCGTCGCGCGGATCACCGTCCGGAACTTCTCGCCCAGCTGGCGCTTGTACGAGTCCTGCAGCGGCAGCGCATCGCGGATGCGCGTCGAGAGCTGCTCGCCGTCGCGCAGCAGGAAGTACAGCAGGTAGAGCATCACGAAGAAGCTCACCAGGAAATCGAAGGTGTCCTGCCCGAAACCCAGCGCCTTCGTCGCTATGAACTGGCTGCCCTGGTTCAGCGCGCTGCCCAGCTTCTCCTGCAGGTTCGCCAGGTTGTGCAGGCCCAGCCGCTCCAGCACGTCGAGCAGCCACGACGGCAGCGCCGCGTAGATCTGCGCTACATAGGTGTTGAAGTTGAACTGGCCGGACTTGACCATCTCGAAGACGACCGCCGCCTCCCGCACCAGCGCGCCCATCACGTAGGTCATCGGCAGCACGACCAGCAGCAGGATCACGAGGATCGTCAGCCCCGCCGACGGCCCGGGCCGTTTCGTCTTGCGCAGCAGCTTGCGATACAGCGGCTGGAACACGATGGCCAGCGCCACGCCCCACAGGATCGCGCTCATCATCGGCCAGACGATCCAGCCGAACGCCACCGTCACCAGCGCCAGCAGGCACAGGAAGGACCGGTTCTGCAGCGCAGGCACCAGCTTGCCAGGACCACTCATCGTGAAGTCGCTCCTCGGGAATCTTGAAGGATCTTGCAGGGGGCGGGGATCGCCGGATCGGCACGCGGCGTGCCCGTCCGCCGCCGATGCAAAACCGGGACGGCGGCGCAGGATCGCCGGTTTACTTCAGCGCGTCCAGCAGCTTTTCGTGGATGCCGCCGAAGCCGCCGTTGCTCATGCACAGCACATGATCGCCGGGCTTGGCCGCGCGCTTGACCATCGCCACCAGGTCATCGACGTTCGCGCCCACCAGGCCCTGCTCGCCGAGCGGGGCCAGTGCCTCGCGTGCGTCCCAGGTCAGGCCGTCCTGGTTGCAGAAGCTCAGGTCGGCTTCCTCCAGCGCCCAGGGGAGTTGCGCCTTCATCGTGCCCAGCTTCATCGTGTTGGAACGCGGCTCGAAGACCGCCAGGATGCGTTCCTGCGGCGCGATGCGGCGGCGCAGGCCGTCGACGGTCGTGTGGATGGCCGTCGGGTGGTGCGCGAAGTCGTCGTAGACCTTGATGCCGCGCACCTCGCCGCGCAGTTCCAGCCGCCGGCGCACGTTCTTGAAGCTGTCCAGCGATGCCGCCGCCTGCCCGGCATCGACGCCGACGTGCTCCGCCGCGGCGATCGCGGCCAGCGCGTTGAGCTGGTTGTGCTCGCCAAGCAGCTCCCAGTTGACGTGGCCGACCTTCAGGCTGCCGCGCAGCACGTCGAAGGACTGCGGCTCGCCGCGCGCGCGCAGCGCGCCGGGCTCCTCCTTGCGGGCGCCGAAGCGTTGCACCTCGCTCCAGCAGCCGCGCGACAGCACGCGCTGCAGCGCTTCCTCGCGCGCGTTGACGACCAGCCGCCCCGATGCGGGCACCGTCCGCACCAAGTGGTGGAACTGGGTCTCGATCGCGGTCAGGTCCGGGAAGATGTCGGCGTGGTCGTGCTCGAGGTTGTTCAGGATCGCCGTGCGCGGCCGGTAGTGGACGAACTTGCTGCGCTTGTCGAAGAAGGCGGTGTCGTACTCGTCGGCCTCGATGACGAAGAAGCTGCCGCCGCCCAGGCGCGCCGAGACACCGAAGTTCTGCGGCACGCCGCCGATCAGGAAACCCGGCGCCAGGCCCGCCGATTCCAGGATCCAGGTCAGCATCGAGCTCGTCGAGGTCTTGCCGTGCGTGCCGGCGACCGCCAGCACGTGCCTGCCCTGGAGCACGTGCTCCGCCAGCCATTGCGGTCCGCTGGTGTAGGGCAGGCCGGCGTCGAGGATGGCCTCCATCAGCGGGAAGCGTCCCTCGGACGAGCGCGTCACCACGTTGCCGATCACGAACAGGTCGGGCTTGAGGGCCAGCTGTTCCGCGCCGAAGCCCTGGATCAGCTCGATGCCCAGGGCCTCCAGCTGCGTCGACATCGGCGGATAGACGTTGGCATCGCAACCGGTCACCGTGTGGCCGGCTTCGCGGGCGAGGGCCGCCAGGCCGCCCATGAAGGTGCCGCAGATGCCAAGGATGTGGATATGCATGTCTGTCTCTCAGCTGCTGTACCAATCGGTAAGCAAGCGTAATGCCTGTCGCGGTTTGAAAGGATCGCGACAGTGCTGGCTCAGTGTTTGCCGAGGCCAGGCTTTCCCGAACCGGCAACCGGGCCGCCCGCCCGGTCTGCCGACGCGCTCAGCGCAGTGCGGCGCGAGCTGCTGCCAGCGTGGCGTCGATGTCGGCATCGGTGTGCGCGGCGGACACGAAGCCGGCCTCGTACAGCGCCGGTGCCAGGTACACGCCGGCGTCCAGCATCGCGTGGAAGAAGCGGTTGAAGCGCTCCTTGTCCGTCGTCATGACGGTCGTGTAGTTCTGCGGCAGTTCCGGCATCAGGAAGAAGCCGAACATACCGCCTTCGCTGTCGGCGCTGAAGGGCACGCCGTTCTCGGCCGCCACGGCCTTCAGGCCGTCGACCAGACGGCGCGTGCGCGCCGACAGGGCATCGAAGAAGCCGGGCTTCTTGATCTCGCGCAGCGTCGCCAGGCCGCAGGCGGTCGCCACCGGGTTGCCCGACAGCGTGCCCGCCTGGTAGACGCCGCCCAGCGGGGCCAGGTGGCGCATGATCTCGCGGCTCGCGCCGAAGGCCGCCAGCGGCATGCCGCCGCCGATGACCTTGCCGAACACGCTGATGTCCGGCACGAAACCGGGGATCAGGTCGGCGTACACGCCTTGCGCGCTGCGCAGGCCGACGCGGAAACCGGTCATCACCTCGTCCAGCACCAGCAGGGCGCCGTGTTCGCGGCACAGCTCGCGCATCCGGGTCATGAAGGGCACGCTGGCGCGCACGAAGTTCATGTTGCCGGCGATCGGCTCGACGATCACGCAGGCCAGTTCCGGGCCGTGCAGGACGAAGGCCTCTTCCAGCTGGGCGACGTTGTTGTACTCCAGCACGATGGTGTGCTGCGCCGTCGCCTCGGGCACGCCGGCCGAGGTCGGGTGACCGAAGGTCGCCAGTCCCGAGCCTGCCTTCACCAGCAGCGCGTCGGTGTGGCCGTGGTAGCAGCCCTCGAACTTGATGAACTTGTTGCGCTGCGTCGCGCCGCGGGCCAGCCGGATCGCGCTCATCGTCGCCTCGGTGCCGGAGCTGACCAGGCGGACCTGCTCGCAGCTGGGGACCAGCGCCAGGATCTCCTCGGCCAGTTCGACCTCGCGCTCGGTCGGCGCGCCGAAGGAGAAGCCCTCCAGCACGGCCTTCTGGACCGCCTCGACGACCGCCGGATGGCCGTGGCCCAGGATCATCGGGCCCCAGGAGCCGATGTAGTCGATGTAGCGCTTGCCGTCGGCGTCGACGATGTAGGCGCCTTCGCCGCGCGTGATGAAGCGCGGCGTGCCGCCGACCGCGCGGAAGGCGCGCACCGGCGAATTCACGCCGCCGGGAATGACGCGCTGGGCGCGGGCGAACAGGGTCTCGTTCTGGCTCATGGGGAAATCCGGTGCTGCGTGGCGCTCGGCCAACTCAAGGCGGAAAAGGACAAGGGCGCCGCGCGGGCGCCCTCGGCGGTCTCAATGGATGCGGCGAGGGCCGCGGCTGGGCGGCTCGTCGATCGGCATCTCGTCGGTGGCCGGCGCGGTCTCGGCGCCTTCCTCCCCCTCCTCGCCGGGCGGCAGCGCCCAGAAGAAGCGGTCCGGCACCACGTTGCCCATGCCGGGGCGGAAGCCCGCCTCCAGCGACTGGTCGAGGAAGGCGAGCGCCTCGCCGACGGCGTCGTGCGGTTCGGAGCCTACCGACAGCAGCGCCGCCAGCGCCGCCGACAGCGTGTCGCCCGAGCCGACGAAGCTGGCCTCGAAACGCTCGAACTTCTCCCCGGTGATCGCGCCCTGGGAGTTGGCCAGCACGTTGTCGATGTACTGGTTGGGCAGCTGGATGCCGGTCACCAGCACGTTCGCGGCGCCGTGTTGCTGCGCGGCGACGGCCAGCTCGCGCGGGGATGCCGGGCGGTCCGCGTCCCAGTCGGGCAGCAGGCAGTCGCTCAGCGTCTTCTGGTTGCCGACCAGCACCAGCGTCTGCGGCAGCACCAGTTCCCGGAACGCGTCGAGGTAGCTCTGCTGCTGTTCCTCGTCCAGCCAGGAGATGCTGGGCAGGTAGGCCACCAGCGGCACGTCGGGATAGTCGGACAGGACCTCGGCGACCGAGGAGACGCCTTCGGCGCTGCCCAGGAAGCCGACCTTCCAGGCGGCGACCGGGACATCCTCGAGGATGGAGCGGGCCTGCTCGACGATGCAGTCGCCGTCCAGGGTCTGGTGGTCGAAGACCTCGGCGGTGTCGCGCATGACGATGGCGGTGACGACCGGCAGGGCGTGCGCGCCCATGGCGGCGATGGTGGCGACGTCGCCGGCGCTGCCGCCCGCGCCGCTGGGGTCGGACGCGTTGAAGCTCATCACGCAGGCCGGGGGCGGCGAGTCCTGGTCATCGATCGCGGCGGCGTCCTGGGGATCTTGTTGGTGCGGGTCTGGGCGGCTCATGAATGGTTCGGCGATAAGCCGTGAACTGGTGCGCATAACGTGAAGAAGCACCGCAACCGACTGTTGTTTCATCGGTACTTCCGCCCCCCGGGCCTGACCGGGGGCATGGCTACAATCTTTCGATCATTGTAGTGATGCAAAGTCAACCCATCGTGAGCGAAGCAAGGACCTGGATGTGCCTGATCTGCGGCTGGATGTACGACGAGGCCGAGGGCGACCCTGAACACGGCATCGCTGCCGGCACGCGCTGGGAAGATGTCGACATGAACTGGACCTGTCCCGAATGCGGCGCCCGCAAGGAAGACTTCGAAATGGTCCAGATCTGACCCTCGCATCGAGCTTTCGGCCAGGGGCCGGTCCTCGATCATCCGGCGTTCCTTCCAGTGCTCGGCGCCTGTCGCGAGCCTGAAATCTCTTTGACAACCATTGTCTGAACAATACGGAGAAGAGCTTGGATTCCAGCGCAAGCCCCCGCACGGCGACCAAGGTGCTGGTCATCGATGACAGCAACACGATCCGCCGCAGCGCCGAGATCTTCCTGAAGCAGGGCGGCCATGAGGTCGTCCTGGCCGAAGACGGTTTCGACGCGCTGGCCAAGCTGAGCGATTACCAGCCCGACCTCGTGTTCTGCGACATCCTGATGCCGCGCCTGGATGGTTACCAGACCTGCGCCATCATCAAGCGCAACCCGCAGTTCGCGTCGGTGCCCGTGATCATGCTGTCGTCCAAGGACGGCCTGTTCGACAAGGCCCGCGGCCGGATGGTCGGCTCGCAGGACTACCTGACCAAGCCCTTCACGAAGGACCAGCTGCTGCAGGCGGTCCGACAGCATTGCCAGGTGGGCTGACCGGCTCGACGGACAGCCCGCTTTCAACGACCTCATCCACGACATCCAACGACGCTCACGCCTGGCTCGAACGACGAATCCACCGACGCGAATCGACACGAGCCAAGACAGAGGGAGATCCCATGCCCATCCACAAGATCCTGCTGGTCGACGATTCGAAGACCGAGCTGCACGCGCTGAGCGACCTGCTGACCAAGCGCGGCTTCACCGTGCGCACCGCCGAGAACGGCGAAGAGGCGATGAAGCGCCTGGCCGAGGAAAAGCCCGACCTCATCCTGATGGACGTGGTCATGCCCGGCCAGAACGGCTTCCAGCTGACCCGCGCCATCACCCGTGACGAGCGTTATGCCGACGTCCCGGTGATCATGTGCACGAGCAAGAACCAGGAAACCGACAAGGTCTGGGGCATGCGCCAGGGCGCGCGCGACTACGTCGTCAAGCCGGTCAAGGCCGACGAGCTGCTGGCCAAGATCAAGGCGTTGGGCTGACATCATGGCCAACAAGCAAGCGCTGCGCGAACTTCAACAACGGCTGGCGCAGCGCATGCAGGCGGCGCGTGAAGCGCCGCAGGCCGCGAGTTGGCTGGCGGTCGAATGCGCGGGCCTCGGCCTGCTGCTTCCGCTCAAGCAATCCGGCGAAATTTTCACGCCGGTGCCGCTTCAGGCGGTCCCGTACACGCAACCTTGGATGCTGGGCGTGGCCAACTTGCGGGGCGGTCTGCACACGGTCGTGGATCTGTCGGCCTTCCTGGGCCTGCGGGGTCCGGCCCCGCTGACATCGGCCCACCGGCTGGTGTCGATCAATCCGGAACTGGGCATCAACTGCGCGCTGCTGGTGGACCAGCTGCTGGGCTTGCGCGGCGATGAACAGCTCCAGGCCGAGCCCGATGCGGGCGGCCATCCCGATTTCGCTCCTGCCCGCATGCGCGACGGGCAGGGCCGGCGCTGGCAAGTGCTGGACCTGGATGCGCTGACGCAGCATCCGCAATTCCTGCGCATTGTTTTGAACTGATAGCCAGACGACGGTCCCGTCACAGGCGCCGATTCGACGAACGAGATCAAACGAGGGTGAGATGAGCTTCCTGGACAAGATCAAGAACAAGGGCAAGAACGAGGGCAACGACGACTTCGACGCCGGTCCGCAGACCGACGCGGGCTCGGCGCCGGAGGACACGCAAGACTTCCAGCCCTCGATCATCACCACGGCACAGCCCACGCCGGAGTTCCAGGACACGTCCGCGGGCTACCAGCCTTCGGCGTCCGCCCCGGAATCGCCTCAGCCGATGCCGGCCGTGGCGCGCCAGCCCGAGCAGCGCCGCACCGGCCTGTTGACGGCGCTGGTCGCCGTCGGCCTGATCGGCACGGCGACGACGGTGTCCTGGTCGCTCATCAGCTCGAACCGCTCCGCGGCGCAGGTGCGCGGCGCGGGTCAGGCGGCGACGCAGTCCCAACGTCTGGCCAAGGCGGTCTCGACCGCGCTGCTGGGCAACAAGAACGCGTTCCCGGAAATGAAGGAAGCGTCGGAGATCCTGACCGGCGTGATCGGCTCGCTGCGCGACGGCAGCGGTGAGCTGGCCAAGGCGCCGGGCTCGGTCGATCCGCTGCTCGAGAAGATCGCCCCGATGGTGGCGCGCGCCGACAAGAACACCAAGGTCATGCTGGCGCAGGAAAAGGTGTTGACGCAGGTCGGCGCCGCGCTGCGCGCGATCAACCGGCAGTCGTCCGACCTGCTGGAAAGCGCCGAGGCCGTGGCCTCGCTGTCGCTGCAGAGCTCGGCGCCGACGGGCGAAGTCGCGGCGGTCGGCCAGCTGGTGATGCTGACCCAGCGGATCGGCAAGTCCGCCAACGAGTTCCTGACGCAGGAAGGCGTGAGCCCCGAGGCCGTGTTCCTGCTCGGCAAGGACCTGAACGCGTTCCGCGAGATCGCCCAGGCGCTGCTGAACGGCAACCCCGAGCTGCGCCTGAACGGCGCCAAGGACGCGCAGGTGCGCGAACGTCTGAAGGTGCTGCTGACGCAGTATGACCAGACCCGCTCGCAGGCCACCGCCATCCTGTCGAACCTGCAGGGCCTGGTGTCTGCGCGGGAAGCGCAGACGGCGATGCTCAATGACTCGGAATTGCTTCGCAAGGACCTGGACGACCTGGGCGTCGGCCTGGAATCCGCCGGCGGTCTGAATCCGGCGGTGCTGATCGCCATGCTGGCCTCGCTGGCGGTGCTGGTGATCGGTTCGGTCGGCTTCCTGCGGCTGTACGTGTCCGACCAGTCGCGTCGTGCCCAGATGGCGGAAGAACAGCGTCGGGAAGCCGAGGCGCAGGAGCAGGAAGCCAAGCGCGTCAACGACGCGAACCAGGCCGCGATTCTGCGACTGATGAACGAACTGCAGACGGTCGCGGAAGGCGACCTGACGCACCAGGCGACCGTGACCGAGGACATCACGGGCGCGATCGCCGACTCGGTGAACTACACCGTGGAAGAACTGCGCTCGCTGGTGCACCAGGTGCAGACGACGGCGGTCCGGGTGACGGACACGACCGCGCAGGTCGACCAGACCTCGACCGAACTGCTGGCCGCGTCGACCGAACAGCTGCACGAGATCCGCGCCACCGGCGAGGCCGTGCTGCAGATGGCGCACCGGATCAACCAGGTGTCCGCGCAGGCCCAGCAGACCGCCGACGTGGCCCGCCAGTCGCGGGAAGCGGCGGAGCAGGGCCTGGAGGCGATGCAGAACAACATCGGCGGTATGAACCAGATCCGCGACCACATCCAGGAGACGTCCAAGCGCATCAAGCGGCTGGGCGAGTCCTCGCAGGAAATTGGCGAGATCACCGAGCTGATCTCGGACATTACCGAGCAGACCAACGTGCTGGCGCTGAACGCGGCCATCCAGGCGGCGTCGGCCGGCGAAGCGGGCCGCGGCTTCTCGGTCGTGGCGGAAGAAGTGCAGCGTCTGGCGGAACGTTCCGCCGACGCGACGCGCCGGATCGCGGCGCTGGTCAAGACCATTCAGACGGACACGCACGATGCGGTGGCCGCCATGGAGCGCTCCACGCTGGGGGTGGTCGAGGGGACGAAGCTGTCAGACGCGGCCGGTCGCGCGCTGGAAGACATCGACTCGGTGTCGCGTCGCCTGGACGACCTGATCGGCCAGATCTCGACGGTCGCGCAGAACGAAGCGCGCGCCGCCAACGAGGTCGGCGCCAACATCCAGCACATCTTCGCGGTGACCGAGCAGACCTCCGACGGTACGCGTTCCACCGCCCAGATGGTGCATGAGCTGTCGCGGTCGGCGGAAGCGCTGAAGCAATCGGTGGCCCGGTTCAAGGTCACGTCCTGATCGGACGGGCCCCACCACGCGGCCACACCGGTAGACCAGGGATCACCCCGCACCGCGTCGACAATTAGAAGAGAACAAGAGCGAGCATGGACCTTACGCGCGAATCCGAGTTCCCCGCCGACCTGAGCCCCTTGGCCTGGGTCCAGGAGGAGCTGCGCCGCACGCTGGAATCGGTGCACAAGGCCCTTCGCCGCGTGCTGCGCGATGCCGATGCGCGGTCGACGACGCTGGGCGGCGACGGCCAGCCCAGTCCCGCCCTGCAAGGCGCGGCCCAGCAGATGCACCAGGCCGCCGGCGTGCTGGCGGTCGTCAGCCTGCCCGCCGCGGCGCATCTGCTTCGCGCCGCCGAGGCGACGCTGTTCCGCCTGGCCGAGAACCCGGCCGCCGTGAGCATCGCCGAGGTCGAGGCGGTCGAGCGCGCGGACTTCGCGGTGCTCGCCTTCATCGCCAAGACACTGGCTGGCGGACAGCCGAGCTCGCTCGCGCTGTTCCCCGCCTATCAGACGCTGCAGGAGCTCAACGGCGCCGGTCGGATCCACCCGGCCGACCTGTGGACCGAGGAATTCCGCTGGCGCGAACTGCCGCTGGACCGTGGCGTGCGCGCGCTGACGTCCGAGCAGATGCGCACCCCGTTCGAAGCGCTGCTGCTCAAGCAGATGCGCGCGCCGGCGCCGGGACAAGGGCAGCTGCTGAGCGATCTGTGCGCCGGTCTGGCGCTGACACAGACGCAGGCCAACGCGCGGACGCTGTGGATGCTGGCCGCGGGCCAGTTCGAAGCCCAATCGCGCGGCCTGCTGCCGGTGGACACGCTGGTCAAGCGGCTCGGTTCGCGCCTGCTCGCGCAACTGCGCGCCGGCAGCGACGCGGCGCCGTCCGAGCGCCTGGCCAAGGACCTGCTGTTCTTTGCCGCCGCCGCCAAGCATGCGCAGCCGGGTTCCGCGCCGCGCCTGAGCGCGGTGCAGCAGGCCTATGGTCTGGTCGAGGCCGACACCGTCGACTACCGTGACGACGCGCTGGGCCGCATCGATCCGAACTGGGTCGCTGCCGCGAAGCGTCGCGTGGTTGCGGCGAAAGAATCCTGGGCCTCTGCCGCCGAAGGCGAGACCCACCGGCTGGGTGGCCTGGACGAGCAGTTCGCCAACGTCGCCGAGTCGCTGCAGAAGTTGTTCCCGAGCGGTGAAGTGCTGGGCGACACGCTGCGCCGCGCCGTCGTCACGACGCTGCGTTCGGGCCGCGCGCCCGAGCCGGCCCTGGCGATGGAGATCGCCACGTCGATGCTTTATCTGGAGGCCGCGCTCGAGGACGAAGCCTTCGACCAGCCTGAGCAGGGCGAGCGCGTGAAGAGCCTGGCCCGCCGTATTGAGTCGGTCGGTCACGGCGAAGCCCCGCTGGCGCTCGAGAGCTGGATGGAGGAGCTCTATCGCCGCGTCGCCGACCGGCAGACGCTGGGTTCCGTCGTCCATGAACTGCGCGCGAGCCTGTCCGAGGTCGAGCGCCAGTGCGATGAGTATTTCCGCGACCCCAGCAAGCGCGACCTGCTGATTCCGGTGCCGGGACAGCTGCAGGCGATGCGGGGCGTGTTCAGCGTGCTGGGCCTGTCGCAGGCCGCGCAAGCGACGCTGAAGATGCGCGACCAGGTCGACGAGCTGGCCAACACCGAGGTCGATCCGACGCTGTCGGGGCCGCGCGCGCAATTCGACCGGCTCGCCCACAACCTGGGCGCGTTGGGGTTCCTGATCGACATGCTGAGCGTGCAGCCGCAACTGGCCAAGCGCATGTTCCGCTTCGAGGAAGACACCGGACTGCTGCAGTCGCTGGTGGGCCGCGAAAGCGAATTGCAGGCGGACGGGGAGGAACTGGCCGCTGCGGAAGCTGCGGCACAGCCCCAACTGATCGATCAGTTGCAGGCCACGGCGCAAGCGGTTGCGCAGGGCGATCGTTCGACCGAGGATCTGGCCCGCGATCTGGAGCGGATCTCTCACGAAGCCCGCGCCGCCGACGACCTCGGCATGGCGCAGGCGGCCCAGCAGGCGCAGCAGCAGCTGTTGTCGGGCGGCGGCGACGCCGCGGGCAGCCATGCGGCCGAGTCGCTGCAGCAGTTCATCGAGGCCGCCGCCCCCGCGGCCCCGCCGGCGCAGGCGCCGAGCGCGCCGATCCCGCAAGCCGAGGAAGCCATCGACGAGGAGATGCTGGGCATCTTCCTGGAAGAGGCGGCCGAAGTCGTGACGACAGCTCGCGAGGCGATGACCGCGCTCGCCCGCAACGGCAGCGACAAGGAACAGCTGACGACCGCGCGTCGCGCCTTCCACACGTTGAAGGGCAGCTCGCGCATGGTCGGGCTGAACGAGTTCGGCGAAGCGGGCTGGGCCTGCGAACAGCTGTACAACCAGCGCCTGTCGGAGCATCCGCAGGCCGATTCGGACCTGCTGCGCTTCAGCAACGAAGCGCTGGACGCCTTCCAGGCCTGGGCCGCGGCGATCGCCGAAGGGCGTCCGCACGGCTTCCACAGCGCACCATTCCGCGCTTCGGCCGACGCGCTGCGTCTGGAAAACCGCTACGTGCCGCTGCAGGTGTCGGCCGAGCCGGTCGCGCCCGCAGCCGCGCCGATTGCCGCCCTGCCTGAAGCCATCGAGGTGGTGGAAGTGGTCGAGGTCGGCTCGGTCCCTGAAGTGATCGAGGTCGCCGAGGTGGCTGAGGTCGTCGAGGTTCCCACCGTCGACGACGTCCATGACATCGATCTGTCCGGTCTGCCGGAGCTGTCGCTCGCTGACGAGGTCGCGGCGCCTGCGCAGCCGGCCACGTCCGAACCTGCATCCGACGAACGGGCCGCGCTGGACCTGCTCGCCAGCCTGGACGCGGAACCGGTTCCGACGGGCTCGGTCCTGCCGTCGCTGGATCTGCCGGCATTGGATCTTCCCGGTCTGGACGTGCCGGCGCTGCCGGTGGCCGACCTGGGCATCGTCACCGCCGTCGAGCCCGCAACGCCCCCCGCCGATTTCTCCCTGGACTTCCCGGGCGAGCTGCCCGAATTGACCCGGGCGGTGCCGGAACTGCGTTCCTCGATCGACTTGGACGCGTTGTCCGCGGCCGATCTGCCCGCGCTCGACACGACGATGTCGCTGCCGACCGTGGCCGACGTGATCGAACCGTCGTCGCTGACGACACCGTTGACAGCCGAGCCGCCACCTGCCGTCGAGCCGCCGGTCTTCCACGACGAGCCGACGCAGGCCCTGGAGCCGACGCTGACGTCCGCCGAAGCGGCGGATGTGGCGATGGACCTGCCGGCTGGCTGGCCGGAAGACGCGCCGATGGTCGAGATCGAGGCCACGACACCGATGCCGCTGGACGAGTTGCCGGTTGCGTCGGTGGTCGACGAGCCTGCGTTGGACCTGCTGGATCTGTCCGACCTGAACACCGAACCGGTGGCCACGATCGATGCGGCGTCTGCGCCGGATCTGTCGCTGACGCTGGACCTGGGCGAGGAACTGGTCGACACGCCGCCGGAAGGCTTGTCGCCGCGTACCTTGTCGGATCTGGACCTGCCGGACCTCGACCTGGACACGCCGCCCGTGCCCGCGACGCACGCGCCAGCGCTGAGCCTGGTGGGCGGAACGGCGGTCACGCCGCCGGTCGACGAGGCACCGATCGAGACGTCCGACGAGGACGCCGAGGACAGCGACGAAGGCGTCAAGGTCATCGGCCCGCTGCGCATCAGCATCGCGCTGTTCAACATCTTCCTGAACGAAGCCGACGAGCGTTCGCGCCGTCTGCAGGTGGAATTGACCGAGTGGTCGCTGCTCCCGCAATCGCCGCTGCCGCAGGACGCGGAAGCGCTGGCGCACGGCCTGGCCGGCAGCGCGGCGACGGTCGGCTTCGACGACCTGTCGACGCTTGCCCGTTGCCTGGAGCACGCCCTGGGCCGTGCCCAGGGTCATGAGGTCGGCGACCCGACGCTCTTCCAACGCGCCTCGGACGAGATCCGTCGCCTGCTGCATCAGTTCGCCGCGGGCTTCCTGAAGGAAGCCGATCCGGCGCTGCTGGTGGAACTGCAGGCTTTCGAGCCGGGCGCGGCGCTGCCCGACGGTCATGCCGATAGCGACGAGGGCCTGTTGGCCATGTCGCTGGAGGAAGTGTCCACGGCCTCGCTGCCGGCCAGCCTGCTGAGCGTTCCGGTGACGCCGGTCGTTCCGGACGAGCCTGAATTCCCCACCTCGCAGGCGGCCTTCCATCGGGCCGCCGAGGCGACCGACGACGATTTCGACTTCAACCAGCCCGATCAGATCGAGCCGGAACTGATGCCGATCTTCGAGGAGGAAGCCGAGGACCTGCTGGGTGAGTTGCACGGCGCGTTGCGCGAGTGGGCGGCCCAGCCGGCGGACACCAGTCGGGCCGCGGCCTGCATGCGTGTGCTGCACACCTTCAAGGGCGGCGCGCGCCTGTCCGGCGCGATGCGTCTCGGCGAGGAAGCGCACCGCCTGGAATCGCAGATCGAGCACCTCCTGGCCGACGGCGAACCCCGCTTCGAGCAACTGCTCGCGTTGCAGGACGCCGGCGACAGCCTGGAACATACCTTCAAGACGCTCCAGCGGACCTGGCGCAATCCGACGCCGGTGGTGCCCGCACCGATGGCGCCGGCCGCGCCGATCGCCGAGCTTCCCGCGTCCGCCCCGGCCGTGGAAACCGTCGAATCGCCCGCCGAGGGGTCGGATGCGATCCCGGCCTCGGCCGGTGACGTGATGGCCGAACCGGAGATCCCGGTCGCGGAGATTGCGGAGTTGGTCGAACCGGCTGTGCCGGTCGAAGAACCCGTGGCCGAACCGGTGATCGAAGAACCGATCGCCGAACTTGCTGTCGAGCCTGTTGCCGCGATCGCCGAACCGGTCGTCGAGGCGCCGACGGTCGAGGAGGCGCCGGTTCCCGCGCCCGTCGTGGCGGTGCCCGTGGCCGACATCGAGATCGACTGGGCTCACTTCAGCGAGGTCGCCGATCTTGGCCAGCCGCTGGAAAGCGCGCCGGTCGCTCCGGCCGCGCAAGTGCGCGTCCGTGGCGCGCTGCTGGAACGCATGGCCGCGCTCTCCGGCGAAGTGTCCATCCGTCGTGCCCGTCTGGAATCCGAGCTGGGCCAGATGCGCACGTCGCTGTCCGACCTGGACGACAACCTGGAGCGCCTGCGCACGCAGTTGCGTGAGCTGGAATTGCAGGCCGAGGCCCGCATCGCCGCTCGACAGGAAGCCGCGCAGGCCACCGGCAAGGACTTCGACCCGCTGGAGTTCGATCGCTACACCCGCTTCCAGGAACTGACCCGGATGCTGGCCGAGTCCGTCAACGACGTGGCCACGGTCCAGCGCGGCCTGCAGCGCAACGTCGCGGCGGGCGAAGACGAACTGGCCGGCCAGTCCCGTTTGACGCGCGAGCTGCAGGACGACCTGCTGCGCACGCGCATGGTGGAGTTCGACAGCAGCCTGGGCGAGCGTCTGCATCGTGTCGTCCGCCAGGCTTCCCGCGAAAGCGGCAAGCAGGCGCAACTCGAGATTCGCGGCGGCGGCGTCGAACTGGACCGCGCCGTGCTGGAGCGTCTGACGGGCGCCTTCGAGCATCTGCTGCGCAACAGCGTGGTGCACGGCATCGAGACGCCGGACGTCCGCCAGCAGGCCGGCAAGGCCCCGGTGGGCCGCATCGTGCTGAACCTGCATCAGGAAGGCAACGAGATCCAGGTCCGCTTCAGCGATGACGGCGCCGGCCTGAATCTGGCGCGGATCCGTGCCCGCGGCGAGAGCCAGGGCCTGATCCAGCCGGGCCAGGACGTCAGCGATTCGCAGCTGATGGACCTCATCTACGAGCCGGGCTTCTCCACTGCCGATGCGCTGACCGAAATGGCTGGCCGCGGCGTCGGCATGGACGTGGTCCGCTCCGAAGTGAACACGCTGGGCGGCTACGTGCTGACGCAGTCGACCGCGGGGCAGGGCGCGAGCTTCGAGCTGCGCGTGCCGCTGACGACGGCGCTGACGCAGGTCGTCGTGCTGCGCTACGGCGATCGCAAGGTCGCGGTGCCGGCGGCGCTGATGCTGTCGGTGCAGCGCCTGCCGGTCGAGACGGTGGAGCAGGCCTACGTCGATGGCTCGCTGATGGCGGCTGGCGAGCGCATGCCCTTCTACTGGCTCGGCGGCCTGATGCGTCACAGCGACCGCGGCTTCGCCCATGGCAAGACGCTGCCTGTGGCGCTGGTGCATAGCGCGCAACAGCGTCTGGCGCTGCACTGCGACGAAGTCCTGGGCAACCAGGAAGTCGTGATCAAGAACCTGGGCCCGCAGCTGATGCAGGTGCCGGGTCTGGCGGGCATCAGCCTGCTGGCGTCGGGCGACGTGGCGCTGATCTACAACCCGGTGGCGCTGGCCAACCGCTACGGCCATGCCGCGCAGCAGCGCGTGCACGACGCCGAAGCGGCGGCGCGCCAGGTCGTGGTCGAGGAAGCCAAGGTCCAGCTCGCACCGCTGGTGATGGTGGTCGACGACTCGCTGACCGTCCGTCGCGTCACGCAGCGCCTGCTGGAGCGCGAGGGCTACCGCGTGCTGCTCGCCAAGGACGGCCTGGATGCGATGGAGCGCCTGGGCGGTGACGAGTTGCCCACGGTCGTGCTGTCGGACATCGAGATGCCTCGCATGGACGGCTTCGACCTGGTCCGCAACCTGCGTGCCGACGCGCGTCTGGCGGGACTGCCCGTGATCATGATCACGTCGCGGATCGCTCAGAAACATCGCGAGTATGCACAACGGCTCGGAGTCAACGATTACCTGGGCAAGCCCTATGACGAAGAGCACCTGCTGGGCCTGATCGCCCGATACACTTCGCATCTGTCCGCCGGCCAGCCGGCGAGGGCGTAGCGTCCGGCCTCCCGGACATCGGAAAGCCGGCGCCAGGATCCTTCCTCCACGCTGCAAACACCATGTCCGGGGTAGTCGACCATCTTGCCGAACTGACGGGTTTCCGTGACCGCGATGTCATGGACGTCACGCTCGTCACCGCGCTGCGGGATCTGCTCAACGGCCCGGTGGCCGCGGTGGCGATCTACCGCTGCGTCGGCGAGCCCGGCCAGCAACGCTGGCTGACCCGAGCGCGGCTGCGCTCGGGCGACTCGGTCGCCACGGCCGACTCGCTGTGGGTCGATCCCGAATCATTGCCCAGACTGGCCGAGCACGCCCGTCGCCTCGAATGCCTGACGCAGCGCAGCGTGCTGCAGCAGCGCGAGGGCGACGAGTGGGTGACGCTGTTCCCGCTCGCCACCGAGCGCGAGGTCGTCGGCGTGCTGGAACTGCACACCGCGCGCCGCCTCAAGGCCGAGGCGCAGCGCATGGTTTCCAGCGTGCTGCGGATCTATCACAACTTCCAGGGGCTGCTGGACTACAGCGAGCGCGACACGCTGACCGGCCTGCTCAACCGCAAGACCTTCGATGAGAGCTTCCTGAAGGCCGTCTCGGAACTGCCGATGCGTGCGCTGGGCGAGGCCGCCGCGCAGGATGAGGCGGGGGAGGACCGCCGGCATGCCGCCGTGCATCCGCGCTACTGGCTGGGCGTGATCGACATCGACCTGTTCAAGTCGATCAACGACCGTTTCGGCCATCTGATCGGCGATGAGGTCCTGCTGCTGCTGTCGCGCCTGATGCGCAGCAGCTTCCGTTTCAACGACCTGCTCTACCGCTTCGGCGGCGAGGAGTTCGTGGTGCTGATGCGCTGCGAGGACGAGCCCGACGCGGCTCATGCCTTCGAGCGATTCCGCAACAACACCGCGCAGTACGCGTTCCCGCAGGTCGGCCGCATCACGGTCAGCATCGGCTTCACGCAGATCCGCGGTGGCGATTCGCCGGCTGCGGCTTTCGAGCGCGCCGACAAGGCCGTCTATCACGCCAAGGGCGCCGGACGGAACCAGGTGCAAAGCCACGCCACGCTGGTCGCGCAAGGCGCGATGTTCGAGGCGAAGCACCTGAGCGACGTCGAACTCTTCTGACATCGTGACCAGGACGTGGCGCTGGACCGCGCTCGCCGCCTCGGCGGTCGCAGCGTTCACGGCGCTGCTCATCGGCTGCGCCTCTCCCCCGCCTGCGAGCGGGCCCGACTTGCCGGCGCAGCCCGGTGTGCAACTGGCCGACGACGGCAGCCACCACTGGCAGGACTTCGACTGGACCGATCCCGCTCGCCGCCGCGCGGTCCCCGTGCGCGTCTATTGGCCCAGCGGCGCTGCTCCGGCCGGTGGCTGGCCGGTGGTGGTGTTCTCGCATGGCATGGGCGGCTCGCGCCGAGGCTACAGCTATCTTGGCAGCTACTGGGCCGCCCACGGTGTGGTCGCGATGCACGTCCAGCACATCGGCAGCGATCGCCGGCTGTGGACGGGCGGCTTCGGCTGGTCCAACTCGCTGAACCTGGTCCTGCGGCTGCAGCATGCGGCCCAACCGGAAGAAGCCGTCGACCGCACGCAGGACGTGCGCTTCGCGCTGGATCAACTGCTCGCCGGACCCTTGGGTCCTCAGCTCGACCCGGCACGGCTCGCGATCGCAGGACATTCCTACGGCGCCAACACCAGCCTTCTGCTCGCCGGCGCCAAGGTGCCGGCGTCGACGGGATTGCTGGGCGGAAGCGCGCCGATGCCCGCCCTGGCCGATCCGCGCTTCAAGGCGGCGATCCTGATCTCCGCGCCACCGTTCTACGGTGAAGGCGACCCCGCGCCCATCCTGGGCGGCATCGCCATCCCCACGCTGCACATCAGCGCCACCGACGACGAGATCACCATCCCTGGCTACTACAGCGGCCCGGCGGACCGTGTGGCGCTGTTCGATGCGACCGGCGGTCCGCACAAGGCGCTGGCGATGTTCAGCGGCGGCTCGCACAGCATCTTCACCGACCGGATGAACACCGGCGGCTTCGACCTCAATCCCAAGGTCAAGGCGGCCACGCGCGAACTGAGCCTGGCCTATCTCCGGCTGGTGCTGGACGGGGAGGACGCGCCGCTGCGTGACTGGCAACGGCGCCATGGCGCGTTGCTCGCACGCTGGCAAGCCCCCTGATCCGGACTTGAACCGGACGTGGGACCGGGTCAAGTCCTGACCCCGTGATCATGTGTGCCACGAATTGCGGCGCGGTCTCCGGCGGGTCGACGTGGCTTCCGCGGAACGCGGCACGTGAGCAGGGACTTGCTTTTCCGGCGCTACCCCTCTAGCGTTAGGCCCATGTGAACGTTCTCCGCAGAGAGACACGGCACCGGCCCCGGATGCGAGGGGCCGGAGAGAGGCGCGACGACAGGTCGCGAGCAACAGAAGCACTGGGGTGGATGTCGGCGCGGATGTCATCGCTGTGATGCCGTCGTCCACAGGGTTGTACCAACACGGGCGCGCAAGCCCGGACCTTTGATGCGCATGCTGACCTTTCCGGTGGCTGCGGGCCTGTTGCTGGCCGGCTGCGTTGCCTTTGTGGCCACCGCCTACGGCGAGTACCGCAGTCTTGGCGAACTGACGCGTCAGGAGAACGTGCGCGCCCATGCGTTGCGCACGCAGCAACTCATTTCCGACCTCAATGCGCTGCTGATCGACCTCGAGACCGGCACACGCGGTTTCCTGATCACCGGCGACGCCGCGTTCCTGCAGCCGTACGAGCACGCCCAGCGCGACCTCGACGCCCACTATGCCGAGCTCAAGACCGCGCTCGCGCGTTCGGGCGACCGGCAGGAGGCGGCGTTCGTGCGCCTGGACCGCTTCATCGCCGAGCGCCGCCAACAGGTCGAGCGCCAGGTCGAGAGCCGCTGGAAAGAGGGCGAATCGGTGCTGAAGGACCGTCAGGCCTACGTGGCGGGCAAGCAGCTGATGGACGAGATCCGCGGCGAACTCGGCCGCCTGAAGTCCGTTCAGCAGCAGCGGATCGACGGGATCGAAACGGCTGTCGCGATCCAGACGAAGGAGACCACGCTGCTGGCGCAGGTGCTGCCCTTGGCCGGCGGCGTGATGGTGGCTGTGGCGATGGCGGCGCTGTGGATGGAACGCGAGCGGCGTGACCAGGCCGAGCGCGCCTTGCGCGACAGTCACGCGCAACTGGAAGGCGCCGTCGTCGAACGCACCCGCGAATTGACCGAGGCGCTCGGCCGGATCCAGAGTTTCGCGGCGGAGCTGGATCGTAGCGTCGAGGCGGAGCGGCGCCGTCTGGCGCGAGAGGTTCACGATCAACTGGGCCAGCTCGGCACGGCGGCCAAGATGCTGGCCTTGTCCCTGGCGCGCAAGATCGCGCCGGCCAAGGAACCGATGCATGAGGAGATGCTGACCATCGCCGACGAAGTCATCGGCGCGGCGCGGCGCATCGCCAACACGCTGCGTCCGCCGCTGCTGGACGACTTCGGCTTCGCCGCGGCCGTGCAGCACTACGTGCAGGGTCTGCAGCGGCAGAGCGATCTCATCGTCGACGTCGACCTGGCGTCCGACGAGGCCTTGACGCCCGAGCAGCACAACCAGCTGTTCCGCCTGCTCCAGGAGGCCGCGACCAATGTGCTGCGGCATGCGCAGGCGCAGCAGTTGACGATCGAGTCGCGCCTCGAGGACGGCGAGTACCGGTTGAGGATCGAGGACGACGGCGTGGGCCCCGGCCATGTGCGGGTGGACGCGTCAGGTTTACGGAACATGCGGGAACGCGCCGTGCTCGCAGGCGGGGACATGGTGTTCGGGCCGGCGCCCCAGCGCGGCACGCGGATCGACGTCCGGGTGCCGTTGGACGCCCGCGCAGACGACGCGGGGGACGCGGGCGGCATCACCGGTGGGACCGTCGCGAGGCGGGAGAACGAGGAGGGTTGGGATGAGATTTCTGATCGTTGACGACCATCCGATCATGCGACTCGGGGTCAAGCAGTTGATCCAGGGTTACTGGCCGCAGGCGCTGATCGACGAAGCGTCGACCATCGCCGAGGGGCTGCAACTCGGCCAGGCGAACAAGCCCGACGCGCTGGTGCTGGACCTGTCGTTGCCCGACGCGAGCGGGACCGAGGGCGCCAGCCGCATGCTGCGCGCGATCAAGGGCGTGCCCGTGCTGGTGCTGAGCCTCAACGCGGAGTCCGCCTACGCGGCGCGGCTGCTGCAGATGGGCGTCTCCGGCTACCTTCCGAAGGACAAGGCGACCGACGAGCTCGTCGTCGCCTTGCAGCGCCTGCTGCAGGGCGGGCGCTATGTCACGGCGGCCATGGCGGACCACCTGCTGGGGCTGCTGAGCGGCGCGACGCCAGGGCAACTGCCGCATGAGCAGCTGTCGGCGCAGGAGCACCGCGTGATGCTGCTGATCGCCGCCGGCAAGACGCCGGCCGAGATCGCCGACACCATGCACCTGTCGGCCAAGACGGTCGGCACCTACCGCGCGCGCATCCTCGAGAAGACGGGCTGGCGCAACAACACCGAGCTGACGAAGTACTGCGTCCAGCACGGTCTCACCGACATCCAGTGATCGGGCGCAAGACGTAGGTGATCGCCCGACAAACCCTGCGGAGCCAACCCGACACCAGCTTGGGCGCGGTGCTGCTGCTGCGGGCGCAAGGGCGCGCGCAAGATGCCGGGCAGGCGGTGACAACCAGTCGCCGCGTCGATCCGGAGCATCCCCTTCATGGACATCTTTCTCGTCGAGGACTCGTCGGCCATCCGCCGGCTCCTGGCACGCCGGCTTGAAGACCTGCCCGGCGCGCGCGTCGTGGGCGAGGCGGACTCCGCGCCGCAGGCGATCGCGCTGATCGACTGGCTGCAGCCGGACACGGTGTTGCTGGACATGACCCTGCTGGTGGGGACCGGGATCGACGTGCTGCGCAGGCTGCGCGCCAAGGGCTATCGCGGGCGCATCCTGATGCTCACGCATCACGCGATGGACGCCTACCGCGACATGTGCATGAAGGCCGGTGCCGACGGCTTCTACGACAAGGGCACCGGCCTGGAGACGCTCTTTGGTGATCTCGATGAACTGCTGCAGAGCGAGCTGGCGGTCGGGCGGCAGCAGCGGCCGTCGTCGCTGCTGCGCGATGCCGCGACCGGCCTGCTCGGACAGGTGGCGTTGCTCGAGCGGCTGGACCAGGTGTTGCGCATGGTCCATGCCGAGGCCGGCAAGGTGGCCGTCTCGGTGGTCGTGCTGAAGGGGCTGGACGCGCTGCTGCGCAGCCAGGGCGTGGCGGCGGCCGCGCCGGTGCTGGTCGAGATCGGCCGGAGGATGTCGGGCTGCGCCGGCCCGGCCGACCTGCTGGCGCGGCATGCCAACGAACAGTTCGCGCTGGTCGTCTCCCGCTGCGGATCGGCGCAGGAGGCGGAAGCGTTGACAGACCGCATCCGCGAAACGCTGGCCGACCCCTTCGATCTGGGCGGCCATGAGGTCAGGCTGGACAGCCACGTCGGCCTCGCCGTCTACCCGCGCGATGCAGTCTCCGCACGCGGACTTCTCATCCTGGCGGAGGCCCGCGCCCACGGCACGCGGCTGCCCGAAAGCGGCAGCGCCTTGGTGCACTGACGGGACCCCGATGCCCTCGGCGTGATGCTCACGTACCGGTGACGTTCATCCCTCGGGGAACGCCCGGTCCTTCACCACGGCGTAGCGCGCCATCGTTGCCATCCGTGCCGTCTCATGCCGCACGACCGGCTCCGGATAGTCGCGCCCGAGCACCACGCCGCAGGCCGAGAGTTCCGCCGGCTTCGCCAGCCACGGTGCGTGGATCAGCTTGGGCGGCAGCTTCGCGAGTTGCGGCAGGTAGCGCTTGATGAACTTGCCGTCGGGGTCGAACTTCTCGCTCTGGTTGACCGGATTGAAGATGCGGAAGTAGGGCTGTGCATCGCAGCCGCTGGACGAGGCCCATTGCCAGCCGCCGTTGTTGGCGGCGAGGTCGAAGTCGATCAGCTTCTCGGCGAAGTAGGCCTCGCCCCGGCGCCAGTCGATGCCCAGGTCCTTGATGAGGAAGCTGGCCGTGACCATGCGCAGCCGGTTGTGCATGTAGCCGGTCTCGTTGATCTGGTGCATCGCCGCGTCGACCAGCGGATAGCCGGTGCGGCCCTGGCACCAGGCCTCGAAGTCGGCGTCCGCGTCGGGGCCGTCGGCCCAGGCGATGCGGTCGTATTCGGGGCGGAACGCCCCCCCGACGACATGCGGATGGTGATGCAGGACCTGGTGGTAGAAGTCCCGCCAGATCAGTTCGGACAGCCAGGTCTGCGCGCCCGCGCTGACGCGCTCGCCGGCGTGCGGCGCGTAGCCGCGCTGCCAGGCTTCGCGTGCCAGGCGGCGGATCGAGATCGTCCCGAAACGCACGTGTGTGCTGAGATAGCTGGGGCCCTTCGCGGCGGGAAAGTCGCGTGTGTCGGTGTAGCGGTCGATACGTTCAAGGAACTCTTCGAACAGGCGCTGCGCGCCCGCGCTGCCGCCGGTCAACGCCGCGGCGAGACCGGCTGGCTCGAATCCGATGTCGCCCAGCGACGGCACGCCGCGCTGGGGCGCCTCCGCCAGATGGGACGCATAGCGCTCGACCGGATAGCTGCTCAGGAAGAACGGATTGATCTCCCGCAGCCACGCGTTCTTGTAGGGCGTGAAGACGCCGTAAGGCTTGCGTGAGCCGGTCAGGATCTCCGAACGTTCGAAGACGACGTGGTCCTTGAAGCTCTCCACCTGCACGCCGCGTGCGAGCAGCGTGTCGCCGACATCGGCATCGCGGCGCAGCGCGTCCGGCTCGTCGTCGTGGTTGAAGTAGAGCGCGCCAATGTCCAGTTCCGTCGCCAGGGCCGGGATCTGTTCCCGCGCAGTCCCGTGCCGCACGATCAGCCCGGCGCCGGGCGCCAGCGCCGCCAGGTCCGCGTCCAGCACGCGCAGGGCGTCGACGATGAACTCCACGCGGCGGTCCGCGCGCGGCAGCGCGTCCAGGATGTCCGTGTCCAGCACGAAGGCGCAGAACACGCGCGGATGGCGCTTGAGGGCGTGGAACAGGGCGGCATGATCGTCCGCGCGCAGATCGCGCCGGAACCAGACAAGGGCGTTCATGGAGAGGGAGTGTCGGTGAAATAGAATCCGTCCCTATGTCCAAGGAACGCATCGACCTGACCAACCAGTTCCTGATCGCCATGCCCGGCATGGTGGACGAGACCTTTGCCGGCTCCGTCATCTACCTGTGCGAGCACAACGAGAAGGGCGCGCTGGGCCTGGTCATCAACAAGCCGATCTCGCTGACCCTGGGCAACCTGTTCGAGAAGGTCGAGCTGGAGCTGTCCGATGTGGACATGGCGGCGCGGCCGGTGTTCTTCGGCGGCCCGGTCCAGACGGAGCGCGGCTTCGTGCTGCACGAGGCGCTGGACGAGCAGGGCAACCACTACAGCGCGACGCTGGCCGTGCCCGGCGGGCTGGAGATGACCACCAGCCGTGACGTGCTCGAAGCCCTGTCCAACGGCGCCGGCCCCAAGCGCGTGCTGGTCACGCTGGGCTACAGCGGCTGGGCCGCCGGTCAGCTCGAGGAGGAACTCGGCCGCAACGGCTGGATCACCGTCGACGCCACGCCCGAGATCATCTTCGACACGCCGATCGAGGAGCGCTACGACAAGGCGCTCGCGCTGCTCGGCATCGACCCGCGCATGCTCAGCCAGGAGGCCGGGCACGCATGAACCCCGGAAGCGCCATGAGCCTCGCTTCCCCGTCCTCCTTCGTCGCTCCCCTCGCGTTTGATTTCGGTATCAAGCGTCTCGGCGTGGCCACCGGCAACCGGATGTTGGGGAGCGCGCGCGGGCTGCGGACCGTGACCGAGCAGGGCGACGCCCGCTGGGCCGCGATCACGGCGCTGATCCAGGAGTGGCAGCCCGATGCGCTGGTCATCGGCGTGCCGCGTCATCCCGATGGCGCGCCGCACGAGATGACCGCCCGCGCGCTCAAGTTCGCCGGGCAGCTGCGCGGCCGCTACCGGCTGCCCGTGGTCGAAGTCGATGAACGCTATACCAGCGCGGAAGCCCAGTCGCAGGGCGCGCGCGATCTCGATGCCGCGAGCGCGGCATTGATCCTCGAACAATTCTTCCGGGAACATCCATGAGCACATTGCACCTCGATGCGGAAGCGCTCTACGCCGACCTCGTGCGCGGCGTCCAGCGCCTGCTGCAACCCGACTGCGCGCTGGTCGGCATCTGGTCGGGCGGCGCCTGGCTCGCCGAGCGCCTCCAGCAGGATCTCAAGCTGCCCGGTCAGCACGGCGTGATCTCCAGCGCGCTGCACCGCGACGACTTCGGCAGCAAGGGCATGAACGCCAGCGCCGATCACACGAAGCTGCCCTTCGACATCGAGGGCCGCCACGTCCTGTTGATCGACGACGTGCTCTACACGGGCCGCACCACGCGAGCCGTGATCAACGAACTGTTCGACTTCGGCCGCCCCGCGAGCGTCACGCTGGCGGTGCTGGTCGACCGCGGCGGCCGCGAGCTGCCGATCGAGCCGGCGTTCTCCGCCGCGCGTGTGGCGGTCGCGCCGAACCAGCGCCTGAGCCTGGTCAAGGGTGACGGCGGCCGCTTCAGCTTCGACGTGAAGGAGGACTGACCCCATGCTGAGCAAACGCAATCCGCAGCTGAACAAGCATGGCGAGCTGATCCACCTGCTGTCCACCGAAGGCCTGCCCAAGGCCGTGCTGCACCAGATCCTGGACACGGCCGGGACCTTCCTCTCGGTCAACGACCGCGAGGTGAAGAAGGTCCCGCTGCTGCGCGGCAAGTCGGTGTTCAACCTGTTCTTCGAGAACAGCACCCGCACCCGCACCACCTTCGAGATCGCCGCCAAGCGCCTGTCCGCCGACGTCATCAACCTCGACATCGCGCGCTCCAGCACCGCCAAGGGCGAGACCCTGCTCGACACCGTGGCCAACCTGTCGGCGATGCATGCGGACATGTTCGTGGTCCGCCACAGCGAGTCCGGCGCGCCCTACCTGATCGCGCAGCACTGCGCGCCGCATGTGCATGTGGTCAATGCCGGCGACGGCCGTCACGCGCATCCGACGCAGGGCCTGCTCGACATGTACACGATCCGGCACTACAAGAAGGACTTCTCCAACCTGACGGTGGCGATCGTCGGCGACATCGTGCACTCGCGCGTCGCGCGCAGCGACATCCATGCGCTCACGACGCTGGGCGTGCCGGAGATCCGCGCGGTCGGCCCGAAGACGCTTGTGCCGGGCGACCTCAAGGACATGGGCGTGCGCGTGTGCCACGACATGGCCGAGGGCGTTCGCGGTGCCGACGTCATCATCATGCTGCGCCTGCAGAACGAGCGCATGAGCGGCGCGATGCTGCCCAGCGCCGGCGAGTACTTCAAGAGCTTCGGCCTGACGCCCGAGAAGCTGGCGCTGGCCAAGCCCGATGCGATCGTGATGCATCCGGGCCCGATCAACCGCGGCGTGGAGATCTCGTCCACCGTCGCCGACGGCCAGCACAGCGTCATCCTGCCGCAGGTCACCTTCGGCATCGCGGTGCGCATGGCTGTCATGTCCATCCTGGCGGGGAACGAAGCATGATTGACGCCGGGCCGTCCCAAGACAATCAACCCTCCCTCGGGGAGGCGGTGCGCAGCACCTGGAGGGCACAATGAAAATCCTGATCCAGAATGGCCGCCTGCTCGACCCGGCCTCCGGCCTCGACAAGGTCGGCGACCTCGCCATCGCCTCGGGCCGCATCGTCGGCCTCGGCAGCGTCGGCGACTTCAATGCCGATCGTGTCATCGATGCGACCGGTCTCGTCGTCGCGCCGGGCCTTGTCGACCTCGCCGCGCGTCTGCGCGAGCCGGGCCACGAGCACGAAGGCATGCTGGAGAGCGAACTCGCCGCCGCTGCCGCCGGCGGCGTCACCAGCCTCGTCTGCCCGCCCGACACCGATCCGACGCTCGACGAGCCGGGCCTGGTCGACATGCTCAAGTTCCGCGCCCGCAAGCTCAGCCGCTGCCGGCTGTTCCCGCTGGGCGCACTGACGCGCGGTCTTGCCGGCGAATCGCTGACCGAGATGGCCGAGCTGACCGAGTCCGGCTGCGTCGGTTTCTCGCAGGCCTACGTGCCCATCCGCAACACGCTGACCGTGCAGCGCGCGATGCAATACGCGGCGAGCTTCGGCTACACGCTGTGGCTGCATGCGCAGGATCCGTGGCTGAGCGGCGGTGTCGCGGCCAGTGGCGCGGTGGCGACGCGACTGGGCCTGTCCGGCGAGCCGGTCGCGGCCGAGACCATCGCGCTGCACACGATCCTGGAACTGGTCCGCGTCACCGGCTGCCGCGTCCACCTGTGCCGAATCAGCAGCGCTGCTGGCGTGGAGCTCCTGCGCCAGGCCAAGAAGGACGGACTGCCGATCACGGCGGACGTCTCGATCAACTCGCTGCATCTGACCGACGTCGACATCGGCTACTTCAACTCCTCGATGCGCCTGCAGCCGCCGCTGCGCCAGCAGCGCGACCGCGACGCGCTGCGCGCCGCGCTGGCCGACGGCACCATCGATGCGCTGGTCAGCGACCACAACCCGGTCGCCGCCGACGAGAAGACCTTGCCCTTTGCCGAAGCCACGCCCGGCGCGACCGGCCTGGAGCTGCTGCTGAGCCTCGCGCTGCGCTGGGGTCAGGACGAAGGGCTGTCGCTGGCGCAGTCGCTCGACACGATCACTGCGCGTCCGGTCAAGGTGCTGGGCAGCGCGCTCGGCTCATTGGCGGCGAGCGCGGGCCGCCTGGTCGAGGGCGGCGTCGGCGACGTCGTCGTCTTCGATGCCGAGGCCACCGGTGCCGTGACGCCGGAGCGTCTGGTCAGCCAGGGCAAGCACACGCCGTTCGCGTTCGACATCACCGGCTTCGAGCTGCCGGGCCGTGTGCGCTACACGCTGGTGGCCGGCACGGTCGCCTACGAAGCGCTGGTCACCGAAGTCGAACGGACCGCCTGATGCGGGCGCTGGTCGGCGTGTGGCGTGCGCTGCGGATGCTGGCGCACATCGTGCACGGCGTGTACATCGTGCAGGTGCGCTGGCGCGGTTTCGACACGCCGACCAAGCATCGCCACGTCGGCTGGTGGTCCGCCAAGCTGCTGCGGGTACTGGGCGTGCGCCTGGAGTCGCACGGTCCGCAGGCGCCATCGCCGCGGCTGATCACGGCGAACCACATCTCGTGGCTGGACATTGCCGCGATGCATGCGGTGATGCCGGAGGCGCGCTTCGTCTCTAAGGCCGACATCGCGACCTGGCCGCTGGTGGGCGCGCTGGCGACGGCGGTCGGCACGCTCTACATCGAGCGTGCGAGCAAGCGCGACGCGCTGCGTGTCGTGCACAAGACGGCGGAAGCGCTGGCCGCGGGCGAGACGGTGGCAGTCTTCCCCGAGGGCACGACAGGCGCCGGCTATCCGCTGCTGCCTTTGCACGGCAATCTGCTGCAGGCCGCGATCAGCACGCACACGCCGCTGCAACCGGTGGTGCTGCGCTGGCACCAGCCGAACGTGCCGTACAGCGCCGCCGCGCAGTACATCGGTCAGATGTCCTTGATGGAGAGCCTGTGGCGCATCCTGACCGCGAAGGACCTGTCGGTCGAAGTGCGCTCGCTGCCGGCGATGCCCACGGAGGGTCTTGATCGACGCCATCTGGCGGGGGCTCTCTCGGACCGAATCAACAACGCACTCCCCCGGCCCTGAGTCCTGGGTTGATCAGCGACGCCCCAACCACCGGGCTCAATTCGCCCAGCCCGGGTATGCCGGATGCCCTGCGGGTGCCGATTGGTGCGAGGATCCGCCGATGCTGCTTTGTTTCGGAGATGAACAGGAGTTGGCCACGCGACTGGCGCGTGAGTTGGGCCGTCCGCTGGGCGTGATCACGCGCCACCGTTTTCCGGACGGAGAGCTGCGCCTGGTCCTGCCCAAGCCCTTGCCGGTCGACATCATCGTGCTGCGTGGATTGCAGCATCAGCCGAACGATCGCCTGGTCGAGCTGCTGATCGCCGCGCCTGCCGCGCGCGCTTGGGGTGTCCGGCATCTGATGCTGGTGGCGCCGTATCTCGCCTACATGCGACAGGACATGGAGTTCACCCCCGGCGAGGCCGTGAGCCAGCGGCACATCGCCGCGCTGCTGTCGACGCAATTCGACCGCGTGGTGACGGTGGACCCACATCTGCACCGCATCGCGAGCCTGGACGAAGTCATGCCCAAGGGGCGGGGCGTCGCGCTGTCGGCGGCGTCGTTGCTGGGGCGTTTCATCGCGACGCAGGTGCCCGGTGCGGTGCTGGTCGGGCCGGATGAAGAGTCCGGCCAGTGGGTCGCGGAGGCGGCGCGTGCCGCCAAGCTCGAACATGCGATCGGTCGCAAGGTGCGTTTCGGCGATACCCAGGTGCAGCTCGCGTTCCCGGATCTGGACGTGCGCGGTCGCGCGGTGGTGCTGCTCGACGACATGGCGTCGACGGGTCGTACGCTGATCGGCTCGGCGCGCGAGGCATTGGAACGCGGCGCGGCCAGTGTCGACGTCGCGGTGACGCACGCGCTGTTCAATGGCGATGCGTTGCCGGCGTTGCGCGCGGCCGGCGTGCGCCACGTCTGGAGCAGCAACGCGGTGCCGCACGAGAGCAACGCGGTCTGCATCGCGGAACTGCTGGCGACGGCGTTGCGCCGCAAGTAGGGCGCATCCGCGCAGCGCGGCGTTTCGCCCGCCATCAACGAAAAAGCCCGGCACTGCCGGGCTTTCGTTCTTCTGCGTCAGTCCCTGTGCGCCACCTAGCGGAGCACGAGGACTTCGCCCGAACCTCAGGCCTTGCCCTGGTTCGCCACCGCCGCCGCAGCCTTCGCGGCCGCTTCCGCGTCGCCCAGGTAATAGCTCTTGATGGGCTTCAGGTCCTTGTCCAGTTCGTAGACCAGCGGAATGCCATTGGGAATATTCACGCCAACGATGGCTTCGTCGGCGATGCCGTCCAAATACTTCACGAGGGCACGGATCGAGTTGCCGTGGGCTGCGATCAGCACCCGTTGGCCCGACAGAATCGCGGGTGCGATCTGTTCGTTCCAGTAGGGCAGCACGCGGGCCACGGTGTCCTTCAGGCACTCGGTCAGCGGAATGTCCGAGGGCTGCAGTCCGGCATAGCGGATGTCGCCGCGCTCGCTGCGCGGGTCCGACGCTTCCAGCGCCGGCGGCGGGGTGTCATAGCTCCGGCGCCAGACGAGCACCTGCTCGTCGCCGTACTGCTTGGCCATGTCCGCCTTGTTCAGACCCTGAAGGCCGCCGTAGTGGCGTTCGTTCAGGCGCCAGCTGTGCTTCACCGGCAGCCACTGGCGATCCATCTGATCCAGGCAGTGCCACAGGGTCCAGATGGCGCGCTTGAGCACCGAAGTGTGGGCCACGTCGAAGTCGACGCCGGCCTCCTTCAGCAGACGGCCCGCCTGCTTGGCCTGCTCCACCCCGGTGGGCGTCAGATCCACGTCGGTCCAGCCGGTGAAGCGGTTCTCGAGATTCCAGGTCGATTCGCCATGGCGAATCAGCACGAGCTTGTACATGGGTCTTGGGTGGGTTCGTGAGGTTTGGCCGGGTTCCGGCAGGCCCGGCGGATTCTAGAGGCAGCCCTCCAGGGCGCCCGCCTCAAGAAGGCTTCCGCAGGGCCGACAACTGCTTTCGTGCCGGGCGAAAGGCGCACCTGCGCCCCAGTTTGGTTCGTCAAAAGAACATGCCCGCGTTGGGCATTCACGCTGTACAGGAGTACTTGCAATGATGGTGGTGAAGAACTTGCGCATGACGCCGCTGGCGCTGGCGTTGGTGGTTTTCGGCGCGCAGGCGCAGGGCCAGTCGGACTCGATGTTCTCGTTCTCCGGCTTCGGCACGGTCGGCCTGACCGGCACGACCAAGGACGGCGCCGAGTACGTGATCCCCGGCCAGATCCACGGCGCCGACAAGACGGTCAGCGGTGAAGTCGACAGCAAGCTCGGTCTGCAGGGCACGGCGAAGTTCAACTCGCAGTTCTCGGCCACCGTGCAGGTGCTGACCAAGCAGACCGGCAAGGGCGACTGGACGCCGCAGGTCGAATGGGCCTTCGCCAAGTGGCAGGCCACCCCGGGCCTGGCGATCCGTGCCGGCCGCATCGGTGCGCCGTTCTTTGCCGTCTCCGACTTCCGTGACGTGGGATATGCCAACACCTGGCTGCGTCCGCCGATCGACGTCTACGGGCAGGTGCCCGTGAGTCACTTCGACGGCGCCGACGTGAACTGGACGACGCAGGTCGCCGGCAAGAGCGTCTCGCTGCAGGCCTTCGGCGGCGAGGCCTCGTCGTACGTGCGCCAGACCAAGCTCGAGATCAAGAAGATGATTGGCGTGAACGCCACCGTCGAACTGGCCGACGGCCTGAACCTGCGTGTCGGCCATGCGCAGGGCAAGCTGACCGCGCACAGCGCCACCGTCACCTCGCTGGTCGGCGCGTTGCGCCAGACGCCGTTCGCCTCGGTCGGCAACGAGATCGATCCGACCGACAAGGACGCGAGCTTCTCCGGCATCGGCCTGACCTACGACGAAGGCCAGTGGGTCGTCGCCGCCGAGTACACCAAGCGCCGCAACGACTCGTTCGTGCCGGACACCACCGGCTGGTACACGACCGTCGGTTATCGCGTCGGCAAGTTCACCCCGTACGCGACGCTGTCGCAGCAGAAGACCGACAGCAGCAACGTCAACAACACGATCCCGGGCACGGTCGTCGTGGGGGGCCTGCCGCTGCGCGCCGTCGTCGACGCGGTCACCGCCGCGCAGAGCACGCCGCAGAAGACCATCGGTCTGGGTGTGCGCTGGGACGCCTGGCGCAACATCGCCGTCAAGGCCCAGTACGACAGCATCAAGACCACCGGCGCCGGTCAGTTCTACAACGTCCAGCCGGGCTTCAACAACGAGCGCGTCGGCGTCTACAGCGTCGCCGTCGACTTCGTGTTCTAAGCATCAGAAGAAGAGGCCCCCATGCAGTTCAACATGATCAAGCCCGTGATCGCGGCGGCGCTGTTCGCCGCCGCCGTGGCCGCGCAGGCGCAAGTCGCCGTCGTGGTCAATCCGAAGAGCCCCGTCGCCAGCATGACCGCCGACCAGGTCGCGAGCATCTTCCTGGGCAAGTCCAACCAGTTGCCCAACGGCAGCGCCGCGCAGGCGGTGGATCTGCCCGACAGCGCCGCGGCGCGCGAGCACTTCTATTCGAAGGCCACCGGCAAATCGTCCGCGCAGGTGAAGGCCGCGTGGTCGCGCCTGGTGTTCTCGGGCAAGGGCACGCCGCCCAAGGAACTGGGCAGCGCGGCCGACGTGAAGAAGTTCGTCGCCGCGAATGCCGATGCCATCGGCTACATCGAGAAGTCGGCCGTCGACGGCTCGGTGAAGGTGGTGCTCAGCGTCGATTGACGCCGCCGCCCGGGCGGCCCCGGCCGCCCGCGCCTACCGGCGCGAGTCCGCGCAGACGGACCGGCCGGTCGGCGCACCGGCGTCTCGCGAGGAGCGGGCGCCGCCGACCTGGGGAGGTCGTTGGAGACACAGGAAGAATTGGAGTCAGGCATGAAATTGAAGACCCGTATCGCGATGCTGCCGGTGCTGGCGGCGATCGTTTTCGCGGTGGGCATCGCGGTGGTGCTGTTCTTTTCGTCGCGGACCTCGGGTGCGATCCACGCGCTGGGCGTGGCCGACTATCCGTACCTCGTGGCCACCAACCAGGTGGCCGCGCAGCTTGAGGCGTTGGGCGGGACGATCCAGTCCGCCGTCGCCGAGGGCGAGAAGAAGCGCCTGGACGAGGCCGCCGAGCGCGCGACCGCGATGCGCAAGGTGATCGCGTCGATCAAGGCGATCCCGGGTCGCGCCGATGCCGGTGCGAAGCTGGAGAGCGGCTTCGAGGCCTACTACGCCGCCTCGGTCGAGACGGCGCAGCTGTTCCTCGGCATCAAGCAGGGCGATCAGGCGGGCTCGATCCCGAAGATGCAGGCGGCGCAGAAGGCGCTGGAGCAGACGCTCGGCGACGCGCGCGCCGACGCGAAGACCACCTTCGACGCGACGCTGTCGAGCGCCGAGAAGGGCGTCGGCGCCGGCCTGTGGGCGACGGTGCTGAGCGGGCTGATCGTCGTCGTGTGCCTGGGCGCCGGCTCGTGGCTGCTGATCACCAGCGTGTGGCGCCAACTGGGCGGCGAGCCGGAGTACGCCCGCGACGTGATGCGCCAGATGGCCGAGGGTGACCTCTCGCAGGCCATCCGCGTCGCGCCGGGCGCCGAAGCGAGCCTGCTGGCGGCGGTGCGCGACATGTCGCAGGGCTTGTCGGCGATCGTCGGCAACGTGCGCAGCGGCACCGACTCGATGACGGTGGCCTCGCGCGAGATCGCTGCGGGCAACCAGGATCTGTCGGTGCGGACCGAGAAGCAGGCGGGCTCGCTGGAGCAGACGGCGTCCAACATGCAGCAGCTGACCGAGACCGTGCGCCAGAGCGCCGACGCGGCCAGCCAGGCGAACCAGCTGGCCGGCAGCGCGGCGACCGTCGCGAAGAAGGGCGGCGAGGTCGTGGGACAGGTCGTCTCGACGATGGACGAGATCAGCGCGAGTTCGCGCCGGATCGGCGACATCATCGGCACCATCGACGGCATCGCGTTCCAGACCAACATCCTGGCGCTGAATGCGGCGGTCGAAGCGGCCCGCGCGGGCGAGCAGGGCCGCGGTTTCGCCGTGGTCGCGAGCGAAGTCCGTTCGCTGGCCCAGCGCAGCGCCGAAGCGGCCAAGGAGATCAAGACGCTGATCGGCGCGAGCGTGACGCGCGTCGAAGCCGGTTCGCGCCTGGTGCAGGACGCGGGCGCGACGATGGAGGAGATCGTGGCCAGCGTGCAGCGTGTCTCCGACATCATCAGCGAGATCACCGCGGCGTCCGCCGAGCAGAGCCAGGGCATCGGTCACGTCAACGAGTCGGTGGTGCAGCTCGACCAGATGACGCAGCAGAACGCCGCGCTGGTCGAGGAGGCCGCCGCCGCCGCCAACAGCCTCGAGCAGCAGGCCCGCGCGTTGCAGTCCGCAGTCTCCACCTTCAAGCTCAGCTGACGCGGGCATGGACCGAAGTGCTCGGTCCGAGCTGGCGCAAGCCGGGGCGGGGTCGACGATTTGTGGAGCCTGCGAGACGTATGAGGAGACCCCGCCCCGGCTTGCGCCGGCGAGCGGTGTCAGCGGACCCAAGCCGGCTTCCTATAATCCTCGGCTTTTGCATCCAACCGAACGGGCCCCGCCTTGAAGTTCCTGATTGAAAACTGGTATCTCGTGCTGTCGGCCCTGGTGTCGGGCGGTCTGCTGCTGTGGACGTCGATGCGCGGCAAGGCGGGCGGCGTGCCGACGGCCGAGGCGGTGCGCCTGGTCAACCGCGAGAAGGGTGTGCTGGTCGACGTGAGCGAGCCGGAGGAGTTTGCCGCCGCCCACGCGAAGGGCGCCCGCAGCGTGCCGCTGTCGACGTTGACTGGCACGGACCTTCCGGTCAAGCAACTGCCCAGCAACAAGGCCCTGCCGGTGGTGCTGATGTGCAAGACCGGCGCACGCGCGCAGCGCGCTGCTGGCATCCTGCAGAAACAGGGCTACGCAAACGCGGTCGCTGTCCAGGGCGGTCTGACCGCCTGGCGCGAGGCGAGTTTGCCTGTCGAGACGTCCGCGGCCTGACCGCCCTGGCGACCGAGCCGGCACCTCGATTGCCGGAAGAGGACGCTCGACACGATTCTTGGAGAACTGGCGATGGCCGCCGTGAAGATGTATACGACCCTGGTCTGCCCGTACTGTGTGCGGGCGAAGCACCTGCTCAACCAGCGGGGTGTCAGCCAGATCGAGGAGGTCCGCGTGGACCTGGATCCGTCGCAGCGTGACGCGATGATCCAGCAGACCGGTCGGCGCACCGTGCCGCAGATCTTCATCGGCGAGACCCATGTCGGCGGTTGCGACGACCTCATCGCATTGGACCAGCGCGGCGGTCTGCAACCGTTGTTGCAGGCCTGAAACCTCGCCACCGAAGTCCTCGACATTCTCCGGAAACCCCTCACCGGACTGTCGCGAACGCTCGGTCATAATGCCCGCCACGGCTCGCCGCTGGCGGGCTTTTTCATTTGGATGACCCCATGGCCGACGACAACAACGCTCCCGTGTTCCAGATCCAGCGCATGTACCTGAAGGACCTGTCGCTGGAGCAGCCCAACGCCCCGGCGATCCTGCTGGAGCAGGCCCAGCCGCAGGTCGACATCAAGCTCTCGCTGGCCGCCGAACCGGTCGCCGAGGGCCTCTTCGAAGTCAGCGTCACCGCCACCGTCACGACGACGGTGCAGGACAAGACCCTGTTCCTGATCGAAGCCAAGCAGGCCGGCATCTTCGAGATCCGCAACCTGCCGCAGGATCAGCTCGAAGGCATCCTGGCGATCGTCTGCCCGCAGATGATCTACCCGTACCTGCGCGCGATCGTCTCCGACGTCTGCACGCGCGCCGGCTTCCCGCCGGTGATGCTGACGGAAGTGAACTTCCAGGCGATGTTCGAAGCCCAGCAGGCGCAAATGGCCGCCAACGGCCAGGGCAACGGCGAAGCCATCCCGAACTGAGCTTCGGCCCCATGAGCGCGCCGGCCTCGCGGACCTGTCCGCTGGCCGGCGTGTTTCATTGCGAGATTCATTTCACCGATCCTCCGAACAGACCATGACTGCTCCGCGCATGAAGATCAGCGTGCTCGGCGCCGGTGCCTGGGGCACGGCGCTGGCGATCGCCGCGAGCGCGCGCCATGAGGTGACGCTGTGGGCGCGCGACGCCGGCGCGATCGCCGCGATGCGCGCCGACCGTTGCAACGTCCGTTACCTGCCTGATTCGCCGCTGCCGGCCAGCCTGGCCTTGACCGATGACCTCGAGGGCGCGCTCGCGCACGGCCGCGACGGGCTGATCGTCATCGCGACGCCGATGTCGGGTCTGCGCGGCATGCTGGCCCGTTTGCCGGCGGGCGCGCGGGCACAGTGGCTGTGCAAGGGCTTCGAGGCCGGCACCGGTCTGCTGGGCCATGAGATCGCCCGCGAGGTCGCGCCGCAACTGGCCACCGGCATCCTGTCGGGCCCGAGCTTCGCGCAGGAAGTGGCCGCCGGCCAGCCAACCGCGCTCGTGTCCGCGTCCGGCGACGCGGCGCTCGCGCAGCTGGGCGTGTCGGCCTTCCACAGCGAGCGGCTGCGCGTGTATTCGTCGGCCGATCCGATCGGAGTCGAAGTCGGCGGCGCGGTGAAGAACGTGATGGCGATCGCCGTCGGCATCGCCGACGGCTTGCGGCTCGTCGCCGAGGCGAAGGGCGTGAAAGGCCCCGGCCTCAACGCCCGCGCCGCGTTGATCACGCGCGGACTGGCGGAGATGCAGCGGCTCGCGCTCGCGCTCGGCGCGCAGCAGGAGACGCTGCTCGGGCTTGCGGGCCTGGGGGACTTGGTGCTCACCGCCACCGGTGACCTGTCGCGCAACCGCCGTGTCGGCCTGCTGCTCGCCGAGGGCCTGGACCTGCCGGGCATCCTCGTGAAGCTGGGCCACGTCGCCGAAGGCGTCTACAGCGCGCCGACGGTGCTGGCGCGCGCGCAGCGTGCCGGCGTCGACATGCCGATCACCGCCGCGGTCGTCGAAGTCCTCGAGGGACGCATGACCACGCATGAAGCCCTGGATGCGCTGATGGGGCGCCAGGCCAAGTCCGAGTGGTGAAGCGCCGTGGGTTGATCGCCGCGGCCGCGACCACGGCAGCCACGACCGCGTTCGGCGCGTGGCCGTCGTCTGCTCGCGCCGCGACACCGTGGCCATCTCGGCCGATCCGACTCGTGGTGCCGTTCCCGGGTGGAAGCTCACCGGACCTGATCGCGCGTTATGTCGCCGAACCGCTTGCGCAGGCGCTCGGCCAGCCGATCGTCATCGACAACAAGCCTGGAGCGGGCGGCAACATCGGCACTGGCGCAGTTGCGAAGGCCGCGCCCGATGGGCACACGCTGCTGTTCACGATCCAGGGGCCGCTGATCACCGCGCCGCTGCTGGCGAAGGCCTTGCCCTACGACCCGCAGCGCGAGTTGCGCGCGGTCAGCTTCATCGCGAGCTCACCGAACGTGCTCGTCGTGCCGCCGTCGCTCGGCGTGGAGACGCTCGCGCAGTTCGTCGCACTGGCGAAGCAGCGCACGGGAGCGCTGAACTACGGCAGCATCGGCAATGGCAGTGCCGCGCATCTGGCGATGGAATCCTTCATCGCGCGCGCCGGGTTGAAGCTGGTCCACGTGCCGTATGCCGGCTTCCCACAGGTCGTCAACGCGATGCTGGCCGGTCAGATCCACGCCGGCTTCATGGTGCCGGCGATCGCGATGCCGCAGGTCAAGGCCGGCAAGTTGAAGGCGCTGGCTGTGACCAGCGCCGGACGCTTCGGCGCGCTCGCGGAACTGCCGACCGTGGCGGAATCCGGCTATCCCGGCTTTGAGGCCACGTCGTGGCAGGCGCTGCTGGCGCCGGCCGGCACGCCCGAGGCGATCGTGCGTCGCCTGGCCGACGAGGTCATCCGCATCGTCCGCGGCGACGCCTTCCGACGCCAACTGCTGCCGCTGTACTTCAGCGCGGCAGGCACCTCGCCCGAGGGGCTGGACAGCCTCATGAGCGACGAACGCAAGCGCTGGGGCTCGCTGATCCGGCAACTCAAGCTGGAACGCGAATAGGCGTCCTTTGAGGGCCAGCAGCGGTGGGAGTGCCGTCGTGGGGCGTCGGCGATCAGACGCCGTCGGCGTAGCCGTTCTGCCGCCACGCTTCGAAGACCGCCACGGCCACCGCATTGCTGAGGTTCAAGCTGCGCTGCCCGTCTCGCATCGGCAGCCGCACGCGCTGCTCGAGCGGGAAGCTGTCGCGCAAGTCCGTCGGCAGTCCCGCCGTCTCACAACCGAAGACCAGCCAGTCGCCGGGCCTGAGCTCAACCGACGGCAGCAGCCGGCTGCCGCGCGTGGTGAACGCAAACATCCGCGTCGCATCCGGCTGCTCTGCGGCGATGAAGCGTTCCCAGTCCGCGTGCCTCAGCACCGGCGCGTACTCGTGATAGTCGAGGCCGGCGCGCTGCAGCAGCTTGTCCTCCATCGAGAACCCCAGCGGCTCGATCAGGTGTAGCCGGCAGCCGGTGTTGGCCGCCAGCCGGATCACGTTGCCGGTGTTGGGCGGAATCTCCGGATGGACCAGCACGATGTTGAACATGGGGCGAAGCTCTTTCGACAAGGATCAAGGCGTGCGCGCGGCCACCCAGGCCTGCACGTCGTGGGCGCCCGCGCGGCGCAGGGCCAGCGCGGCCTCGTGCAGCGTGGCGCCGCTGGTCATGACGTCGTCGACGATCGCGACCCGCAGCCCGTGCACCGGCTTCACGACGGCGAACGCACCGCGCAGATTGCCGCGGCGCTCGTCGAGCGGCAACTGCGCCTGCTGGTCGGTGTTCCGCACGCGCATCAGCGTCAGCGCGCAAAGCCGGGATTGTCGCTCGGCCTCCGGCGGCAGCACGAGGCGGCGCGCGATCTCGTGCGCCTGGTTGTAGCCGCGCTCGCGCAGGCGCTGCGCCGACAACGGGATCGGCACGATCAGGTCGGGCGGCTCGACCTCGGCGAGCGCCAGCGCGCGCGACAACCGCGCCGCGAGCAGCGGCGCATGTTCGAGCCTTTCGCCGAACTTCAGACCCAGCAGCAGCCGGTCCCACGGGAACAGGTAATCCATCGCCGCGATGCATCGCGACAACGGCATCGGATGCGACGCGCATCGTCCGCAGCGCATCGTGTCCGTGGCGCGCTCGCCCGTCGGCAGTCGAAGGGCGCAGAGCGCGCAGCGCGGGCCCGCGTCGACCGGATGCCCGGCCTCGCAGTCCGCGCACAGCGGTCCCCGGCACCAGCATCGGCAGAACGCGCACTGCCCCGGCCAGAACCGCGCGAGGCCGCTTGCCATCGAGGATCGCGCCAATGACCGGCGCCGGAACAGGTCAAGCATGGCCGCCTACAATCCCGCCCCATGACTGGAGATGAGGCCTTGCCGCCGAGCACACAGCAGATCGATGCGGGCGCGGCGCGGCGGCAGCGCCGTCGCCTGGCCGCGTCGGACCAGGCCCCGTGGCTGCATCAGGAAGTGGCCACGCGCATGCTGGACCGGCTGCCGGTGATCCGGCTGCAGCCGACGGCCGTGCTGCAGAGCCGCCCGTCGATCGGCGGCGGCGACGAAGGCCTGCGCCAGCATTACCCGCAAGCGACCCAGCTGTGGCTCGAACCCGACGCCGACGTTCGCGCGCTGCTCGCGCAACGCCTCAAGCGCGGCTTCATGCAATCGATGGTGGACAAGCTGCGCGGCAGCGCGCCGACCGAGCTCATCACCGAGCCGCCGGCCGGCGCCGCGCAACTGGCGTGGTCCAACATGGAACTGCACGCCGAGGCCGACAAGCCCCAGCTCGTGAAGCGCTGGCACGCGGGCCTCGCGGTCGAAGGCTGCCTGATGTTCTCGTGCCTCGGGCCGGACAGCTTCATCGAACTGCGCCCGATCTTCGCCCGCGAGGGCTGGGGCCCGCCGGCGCCGGACTGGGTCGACATGCACGACCTCGGCGACCTGCTCGTGCACGCGGGCTTCGCCGACCCGGTGATGGACCAGGAACATCTGCGCCTCACCTGGGGTTCGCCGCAGGACCTGCTGCGCGATCTGCGCGCCCTCGGCGGCAACCTCGCGCCGGCGCGTCTGCGCGGTCTGCGCACGAAAGCGTGGCGCGAGCGGCTCATGCACGCGCTCGATTCCCTGCGCGGCGCGGACGGCCGCCTGTCGCTGAGCATCGAACTGGTCTACGGCCATGCGTTCAAGCCTCAACCGAAGGTGAAGGTGACGGCCACGACCGAGGTCTCGCTGGATCAGATGCGGGCGATGGTGCGCGGCGCGGGCAAACACTGACCCCCGTCGTCCGCAGGCTCGGCTAGCCCCGCGTTGTCAGAGGGCGAGAGCGCACCATTCTGCGGGTAATCCTGGGCGGTTCCGCGCGCTGCGCCCAGTCATAGTGCGCCAGGGGGGTGGGCTAGAATCCGCCCCCGACTGGAGTACGTCTGCTGGCCCCGTAGGTTTCCGCCATCGCTTGGCGCCGGAGCCCGCGCTACGAGCGGGCTCGAGCACCGAAGCCGCCTGGCCGAGACCCGGGTGACAAGAGCTTGAGAAAGACTGGATAAAGAGACGACCATGACGATTGAACACAGTTGTGTGCAACTGGGGCGCCGCTGCAGCCAGCTCGCGTTCGGCCTGTCGGCCGCGCTGGCCAGCCAGGTCGCCTTGGCGGTCAACGACCTCCCCGGAGGTCCGGCCGTCAACCAGCTGAATCTGCACCCGCCGGTCACCAAGATCGCGCATGAGCAGATGTGGCTGCACAACATGATGCTGATCCTCTGCCTGGCGATCTTCATCGCCGTGTTCGGAGTCATGTTCTATTCGATCTTCAAGCACCGGAAGTCCAAGGGCGCGGTGCCGGCGAACTTCCACGAGAGCGTGAAGGTCGAGATCGCGTGGACCATCGTGCCCTTCATCATCGTCATCCTGATGGCGCTGCCCGCGACCAAGGTCGTCGTGGCGATGAAGGACACCACCAACTCCGACATCACGATCAAGGCCACCGGCTACCAGTGGAAGTGGGGCTACGACTACCTGAAGGGCGAGGGCGAGGGCATCGGCTTCGTCTCGACGCTGGACGCCTCGCACCGCGCGCTGTCGGACTCCGGCCACCCCGGCCAGGTCGACAACTACCTGCTCAAGGTCGACAACCCGCTGGTGGTGCCGGTCGACAAGAAGATCCGCATCATCACGACCGCCGACGACGTCATCCACGCCTGGATGGTGCCGGCCTTCGGCGTCAAGCAGGACGCGATCCCGGGCTACGTGCGCGACACCTGGTTCAAGGCCGAGCAGGTCGGCGACTTCTACGGCCAGTGCGCCGAGCTCTGCGGCAAGGAACACGCCTACATGCCGATCCACGTCAAGGTGCTCAGCGCCAAGGACTACAGCGCCTGGGTCGGCGAGGAACAGAAGAAGATCGCCGCCAAGGCGGACGATCCGAGCAAGGTCTGGACGATGGACGAGCTGCAGGCCCGCGGCCAGAAGCTGTTCGACGCCAACTGCGCGGTCTGCCACAAGGCCGACGGCAAGGGCACGGGCCAGTTCCCGGCGCTGGACGGCTCCGCGATCGTGAAGGCCGAGGACCACGCCCAGCAGCTCCACCTGGTGCTGAACGGCAAGGGCCAGATGCCGGCCTGGAAGACGGTGCTCAAGGACAGCGAGATCGCCGCCATCGTGACCTATACGAAGAACGCCTGGTCCAACAAGACCGGCCAGATCGTGCAGCCCGCGGAAGTCGTGGCCGAACGCGCCAAGTGACCCCCGTCACGCGCGCCTGACCCGACCTTTTCCGCCTGACCGATTGAACGCCAGATCGCCCCGGCGACCAGCTACCGAGGATTTGACATGAGTGCAGTGCTCGACCACCCGACCGGTCATGCCCATGACCATGACGATCACCACGACCACCACGCCCCGACGGGCTGGCGGCGCTGGGTCTTCGCGACGAACCACAAGGACATCGGCACGATGTACCTGCTGTTCAGCTTCACGATGCTGATGGTCGGCGGCATCCTGGCGCTGTGCATCCGTGCCGAGCTGTTCCATCCGGGCCTGCAGTTCTTCAATCCTGAGCTGTTCAACCAGTTCACGACGATGCACGGCCTGATCATGGTGTTCGGCGCGATCATGCCGGCCTTCGTCGGCTTCGCGAACTGGATGATCCCGCTGCAGATCGGCGCGTCGGACATGGCCTTCGCGCGGATGAACAACTTCAGCTTCTGGCTGATGATCCCGGCGGCGCTGATGCTGGTGGGCTCGTTCTTCATGCCCGGCGGCGCGCCGGCGGCGGGCTGGACGCTCTACGCGCCGCTGACGCTGCAGATGGGCCCGTCGATGGACGCCGGCATCTTCGCGATGCACATCCTGGGCGCGTCCTCGATCATGGGCTCGATCAACATCATCGTGACCATCCTCAACATGCGCGCCCCCGGCATGACGCTGATGAAGATGCCGATGTTCGCGTGGACCTGGCTGATCACCGCCTACCTGCTGATCGCGGTGATGCCGGTGCTGGCCGGCGCGATCACGATGACGCTGACGGACCGCCACTTCGGCACCAGCTTCTTCACGCCCGCGGGCGGCGGCGACCCGGTGATGTACCAGCACATCTTCTGGTTCTTCGGCCACCCCGAGGTCTACATCATGATCCTGCCGGCGTTCGGCATCGTGAGCCAGATCGTCCCGGCCTTCGCCCGCAAGCGCCTGTTCGGCTACGCCTCGATGGTGTACGCGACGGCCTCGATCGCGATCCTGTCCTTCATCGTGTGGGCGCACCACATGTTCGCCACCGGCATGCCGGTCACGGGCCAGCTGTTCTTCATGTACGCGACGATGCTGATCGCGGTCCCGACCGGCGTGAAGATCTTCAACTGGCTGGCGACGATGTGGCGCGGCTCGATGAGCTTCGAGACCCCGATGCTGTGGGCCGTGGGCTTCATCTTCGTGTTCACGATGGGCGGCTTCACGGGCCTTATCCTGGCGGTCGCACCGGTCGACATCCAGCTCCAGGACACCTACTACGTGGTGGCCCACTTCCACTACGTGCTGGTGGCCGGCTCGCTGTACGCGCTGTTTGCCGGCGTCTACTACTGGGGTCCGAAGTGGAGCGGCGTCATGTACTCGGAGACGCGCGGAAAGATCCACTTCTGGGGCTCGCTGATCTTCTTCAACCTGACCTTCTTCCCGATGCACTTCCTCGGCCTGGCCGGCATGCCGCGACGCTACGCCGACTACCCGATGCAGTTCGCCGACTTCAACGCGGTGGCCTCGATCGGCGCCTTCGGCTTCGGTCTGATGCAGGTCTACTTCTTCCTCGCCGTGGCCATCCCGATGATGCGCGGCAAGGGCGCGAAGGCGCCGCAGAAGCCCTGGGAAGCCGCCGAAGGTCTGGAATGGGAAGTGCCGTCGCCGGCGCCGTTCCACACCTTCGAGACGCCGCCCAAGCTCGACGTGACGGCCACGAAGATCATCGCCTGATCGCCGCCGGATCGACGCGGAACCTGAGGAACGATCGATGTCCACGACGCCCGAGCAACGCAAGAGCAACCTGCGGCTGGCGCTGATCCTGGCCAGCGTGGCTGCGATCTTCGGGATCGGCTTCGTGGTCAAGATCGCCTTCCTCGGCGTGTCATGACCGAGCCGACCCGGCGCGCCAGCTGGATCCGCCGGGAGAACCTGCGGATGACCGGCAAGCTGCTGGTCGTGGTGGCGGTGATGTCGTGCTTCGGTTACGCGCTGGTGCCGATGTACCGCGCGATCTGCACGGCGCTGGGCATCAACGTGCTGTCGCTGTCGGAGCGCCAGCATGCGGTGCGCGCCGAGGACGTGAAGAACACGCAGATCGACTACAGCCGGACGATCTCGATCGAGTTCGACGCCAACGCCCGCGGCCCGTGGGACTTCAAGCCGGCCACGCGCCACCTGACGGTCCATCCGGGCGAGCTGACGACGGTCATGTACACGTTCCAGAACATCCAGGCGCGGACCATGTCCGCGCAGGCGATCCCGAGTTACGCGCCCAAGCAGGCGACGCCGTATTTCAACAAGCTCGAGTGCTTCTGCTTCAACGAATACACGCTGAAGCCGGGCGAGCAGAAGGAGTGGCCGGTGGTGTTCGTCATCGACCCGAAGATCCCGAAGGACGTGCGCACGATCACGCTGTCGTACACCTTCTTCGAGGTCGCGGGGAAGGGCAAGGCGCAGGCGGCCGCTCCGGTGACCGTGACGGTGAAGGCGCCGCCGAGCTCTTGAGCGGCGGGCCTGTGGAACGATGAAGTAGACGACGATGTCCGAGGACCTGAAGCCGGGCGAGGATCTGAAGCAGGCGATGCAGCGCAAGGGCTCCTTCTTGGCCACGCTGCGCGCGGTGGCCTGGTCCTTCTTCGGCGTGCGCAAGGGATCGGACTACGAGAAGGATGTATCGCAGCTCAATCCGCTGCACGTGATCGTGGCGGGCGTCATCGCCGCGGCGCTGTTCGTGGTCGGATTGATCCTGCTGGTCCGCTGGGTGGTGAGCAGCGGTGCGGCAATGAACTGAGAACCGAGTTCGAGGAGAAGAACGCATGTCGGCAACGACGACTCATGGCAACACGCCTTATTACTTCGTGCCTGGCCCTTCGCGGCATCCGGCGATGGCCGCGTTCGGCCTGTTCTGGGTGATCCTGGGCGCGGGCCAGTGGATCAACGGCCATGACTGGGGCAAGTGGTCGCTGCTGTTCGGGCTGCTGTGGTGGGCGTTCACGCTCAAGCAGTGGTTCGGCGACGCGATCCGCGAGAGCGAGACCGGCCAGTACAGCGACCGCATCGACCTGTCGTTCCGCTGGAGCATGGGCTGGTTCATCTTCTCGGAGGTGATGTTCTTCGCGGCCTTCTTCGGCGCGCTGTTCTGGTCTCGCGGCTACAGCATCCCGACGCTGGGCAGCCTGGACAACGCGCTGCTGTGGCCCGACTTCAACGGCCTGTGGCCCAGCGTCGCGGCGGGCGCGACGGCCTCGCCGGCGGGCACGGTGGACGCGTTCGCGACGATGGGCCCGTGGCCGATCCCGACGATCAACACCGCGCTGCTGCTGACCTCGGGCATCACGCTGACCATCGCGCACCATGCGCTGATCGCCGGCCACCGCGCCAAGACGATCGCGTGGATGTGGATCACCGTGATCCTGGGCGTGACCTTCCTGGGCTTCCAGGGCTACGAGTACTTCCACGCGTACCACGAGCTCAACCTGAAGCTGAACTCGGGCATCTTCGGCTCGACCTTCTACATGCTGACGGGCTTCCACGGGTTCCACGTGTTCGTCGGCATGCTGATGCTGCTGTTCATCACGCTGCGGTTGATGAAGGGGCACTTCACGCCGGACCGCCACTTCGGCTTCGAGGGCGCGGCCTGGTACTGGCACTTCGTGGACGTGGTGTGGCTGGGCCTCTACGTCATCGTCTACTGGCTGTGACCGCGCCGCGCGGCGCGATCCCCTGAACGACAAAGCGCCGCTCGATGCGGCGCTTTTCTTTTGCGGCGGTCCGGCCGGCGACGGATCGGGCGGTCTGATCAGGCGATGATCGGCCGCCGGTCAGGGGCTCACTTCCCGATCGGCAGGCCCGTAGGATGGATCCATCCCATCCAGGCGCTGAAGAGGATGAACAGGAACAGCGCCACCGACAGCCCGACGCGCACCGCCAGCGCGCGCGCCATGGTGGCCTTGCCCTTCTGCTTGCGCAGCATCAGGATGCCGGCCGAGAAGAGCGCGGCCAGGATGCCGATGAACGCGATGAGGACGATGACTTTCATGGCGGACGATTATTCCCACCCGGCCCCGTCGGGGCCATCGGGCCGGGCCCGAAGGCGTCACGCCGTCGTGGTGATCGCGACGATCGCCGGCGTGGCGGCGGCGCTGTCGCTCGGGGCCTGGCAACTCGATCGGGCCGATCAGAAAAAGACGATGCAGCGGGCGATCGACGAACGCGGACAGGCAGCGCCGCTCGCGACGGCCGCGCTGCCGCGGGCGGACCAGGCGCCACCGCCCACGCTCGAGCATCGTCGTGCGACGCTCACCGGCCAGTGGGACACGGAGCACACGGTCTACCTCGACAACCGCGTGATGGACGGCCACACCGGCTTCTACGTGGTGACGCCGCTGAAGCTCGCGGGACGCGGCGACGCGATCCTCGTGCAGCGCGGCTGGGGCCCGCGCAACGCGGCGCAGCGCGAGGCGCTGCCGCCGGTGTCGACCCCGACGGGCGAGGTGCGGATCGAAGGCCGGCTGGCGGCCTCCGTCTCGAAGGCCTATGCGCTGGGCCGGGACGCGGAGACGGGGCCGATCCGGCAGAATGTCGACCTCGCGGCCTTGCAGGCCGAGACCGGTCTGCGGCTGCTGCCGCTGGTGCTGCTCCAGACGGAGCCGGACCGGGTGGCGCCGTCGGACCGCGCGGCCCCCGCGACCGAAGCCGCCGACGGTCTGCAACGGCACTGGCCGCCGCCCGCGGTCGATGTCCACAAGCATTACGGGTACGCGTTTCAATGGTTTGCGCTCGCCGCGCTGATCCTGGGTCTTTATGTCTGGTTCCAAGTCCTCGCTCCCTACCGCGCTGGCCGAGCCGCCCGTGCCACCAAGGTCTCCGATGAACAGCGTGATGCGTGACGAGCACGACCACGGCCGCGATGCCGCCCCGGCGCCCAACGACACGCCGCTGCCGCCGGACGGTCCGATGACGATGGCCGTCCATTCGGTGCCGATGCCCGACCTCGATCCTCCGAAGCGCACGCGCTGGACGCTGTGGCTGGTGCTGCTGGTCTGCGCGGCGCCGGTGATCGCGTCGTACTTCAGCTTCTACGTGCTGGACCTGCGCGGTCGCGCCTACAGCGACCTGATCACGCCGACGCGCGATCTGCCGGCCGCGATGCCGCTGACGACGCTGCAGGGCGCGCCGGTGGCGGCCGATTCGCTCAAGGGCCAATGGCTGCTGACCTACGTGCCGGACCGCGCCTGCGACGAGGCCTGCGAGCGCATGCTCTTCATGCAGCGCCAGCTGCGCGAGATGCTCGGCAAGGACCGCGACAAGCTCGACAAGCTGGTGCTGCTGCCCGACGACGTGACGCTGACGCCGGCGCAGATCGATGCGCTGACCGGTCACGGCGCGCCGGCGACGGTGCTGCGCGCGCCGCGTGCCGCGATCGAAGGCTGGCTGATGGCCGCACCAGGGCGTCGGATGGGCGAGCACCTGTTCCTGGTCGATCCGATGGGGCGCTGGATGCTGCGCTCGCCAGCGACGCCGGAGCCCTCGCCGCTGAAGAAGGACCTCGAGCGCCTGATGCGCGCCAACGCCGGCTGGGACAAGCCCGGACGGTGATGGAGAGGACGGCCCGCGCATGAACGGATTGGCGATCGGTTTCGATTTCGAGCCGCTGCTGGAGCTGCTGGCGATGGCCGCGCTCGTCGGCGCGGTGCCGCTGGTCTGGTGGCAGTGGCGGCATCGCGGCGACGCGGCGGCGACGCGGCTGCGCGCGCTGACGGTGCTCGCGACCTTCCTGACCTTCGACCTGATCCTGATCGGCGCGCTGACGCGGCTGACCGATTCCGGCCTCGGCTGCCCGGACTGGCCGGGCTGCTACGGCAGCGCCTCGCCGATCGGCGCGAGCGCCGAGATCCTCGCCGCGCAGACGGCGATGCCGACCGGGCCGGTGACGCACGGCAAGGCGTGGATGGAGATGCTGCATCGCTACATGGCGGGTGGCGTCGGTTTCCTGCTCGTGGTGCTGGCGGTCCTGAGCTGGTGGGTGTGGCGGCGCGGCCGCCGCACCGGCGAGGCAACGCCGTCGCCGTGGTGGGCGACGCTGTCGCTCGTCTGGGTCGTGGTGCAGGGCTTCTTCGGCGCCTGGACGGTGACGATGAAGCTCTTCCCCGCGATCGTGACGACGCATCTGCTGCTGGCGCTCGGATTGCTGATGCTGCTGGCCTGGCAGGCCGAGTCCTACGCGCCGAAGCCGCTGGCCTGGCCCACCGGCCTGCGGCGCGCCGTCCTGGCGTTCACGGCGCTGGCGATCGCGCAGGTGGCGCTGGGCGGCTGGGTCAGCACGAACTACGCGGTGCTGGCCTGCCAGGACTTCCCGACCTGCCAGGGACAATGGCTGCCGCCGACCGACTTCGAACACGGCTTCACGCTGTGGCGCGAGCTGGGCCGCGGCGCCCACGGCGGCTGGTTGCCGTTCGAGGCGCTGACGGCGATCCACCTGGCGCATCGCGGTGGCGCGATGATCGTGTTCGCCGCGCTGCTGGCGCTGGCCTGGGCCTTGTGGCGCCAGGGCGGCACCGGCGCCGGCGGTGATGGCCTCGAAGCCCGACGCTGGGCGCGCCGCCTGCTGGCGGTCGGCGCGTGGCAACTGGCCTCCGGCCTTTCCAACGTGGTGCTGGGGTGGCCGCTGGTGGCCGCGCTGGCCCATACCGGCGGCGCCGCGGCGCTGCTGCTGATGTGTGCGATCGTGCTGGCGCGGCTGCGTGCCGGCACGACCCGCAATGTGATCGAGCCGGCGCCCGTGCGCGCCGGCATCCTGACGATGGGTTCGAAATGAGTTCCGCGACGCAGGCCGCCATGCCCTCCCGCTGGTGGCAGTTCTACCAACTGACCAAGCCCAAGGTCGTGCAGCTGATCGTGTTCTGCGCGGTCATCGGCATGGCGCTGGCGATCCCCGGCCTGCCGCAGGGCGAGGAATGGGTGCGCCTGATCGCCGCCACCGGCGGCATCTGGCTGGTGGCGGGCGCGGCGGCGGCGTTCAACTGCCTGATCGAGCAGCACATCGATGCCAAGATGAAGCGCACCGCGTGGCGTCCCACCGCGCGCGGCGAACTCAGCCGCAACCAGACGCTGCTGTTCTCGGGCGGGCTGTGCGCGCTGGGGTCGGCGATCCTGTACGCGCTGGTGAACCCGCTGACGATGTGGCTGACCTTCGCGACCTTCGTCGGCTACGCGATCATCTACACGGTGATCCTGAAGCCGATGACGCCGCAGAACATCGTGATCGGCGGCGCCTCCGGGGCGATGCCGCCGGTGCTGGGCTGGGCGGCGATGCGCGGCGAGCTCGGTGCCGAGGCCTGGCTGATGTGCCTGATCATCTTCCTGTGGACGCCGCCGCACTTCTGGGCGCTGGCGCTGTACCGCAGCGAGGACTACCGCAAGGCCGGGCTGCCGATGCTGCCGGTGACGCACGGCAACGAGTTCACGCGGCTGCAGATCTTCCTTTACACCTGGGTGCTGTTCGCGGCGACGCTGCTGCCCTTCCTGACGGGCATGAGCGGCTGGATCTACCTGGCCGCGGCCATCGTGCTGGGGCTGATGTTCTGCCATCACGCGTTCAAGCTGTGGAAGGCCTATTCGGAAGCGCTGGCGCGCAAGACCTTCCTGTTCTCGATCCTGCATCTGTCGCTGCTCTTCGGCGCGCTGCTGCTCGATCACTACGTCAGTCCCTGGATCAGTTGAGCCGCCTCGGCGCTCGGGACCTTCTTTCGGATCGGATGTGCTGATGATCTCGCGACGTTTTCTGGGCCTCGGCGCCTTGGGGGCCCTGGGTGCGGCGACGCTGCTGGCGGGCTGCGACAAGCTGGGCTTCTCTTCCGCGCCAAAGGCGAGCTTCCAGGGTGTGGACCTGACTGGCGCGGCCTACGCGCGCGGCTTCAGCCTGCCCGACCAGAACGGGAAGACCCGCACACTGGAAGACTTCAAGGGCAAGGTCGTGGTCGTGTTCTTCGGCTTCACGCAGTGCCCCGACGTCTGCCCGACCACGCTGGCCGAACTGGCGCGGGTCAAGAAGGCCCTCGGGCCGGACGGCGACAAGGTCCAGGGCGTCTTCATCACCGTGGATCCGGAACGCGACAAGCCCGAACTGCTGAAGGCCTACCTCGAAAGCTTCGACCCCGGCTTCGTCGCGCTGCGCGGCTCGCCGGAGCAGGTCAAGGAAACGGCCAAGGAGTTCAAGATCTACTACGCCAAGGTGCCTGGGAAGACACCGGACAGCTACACGATGGACCACACGGCGGCGAGCTTCCTGTTCGATCCGCAAGGGCGCGTGCGGGTGTTCTCGCGCTATGGCGCGGGAGCGTCGGCGTTGATGGGCGACATCAAGGCGTTGATCGCCGGGCAATGAACGAGCGCTCGGCCTGCGGGGCCAGGGGCTTGGCCCTCATACGTCTCGCAGGCTCCACAAATCGGGCCAATCCCCTGGCCCCGCAGGCCTCAGGGACGGGGCGTTGACATCCGAAAGACGAAGGCCCCGCAGTGCGGGGCCTTCTTCATGGGGCGTCGATCAGGGATCGGGCGGCTTTCCGATCAAGCGGCTTCCGCCACCATCGCCTTGCGCATCTTCTTCATCGCGGCGACTTCGATCTGCCGGATGCGTTCAGCGGACACGTTGTACTCGGCCGCCAGCTCGTGCAGCGTCATGCCGCCGGAACCGTCGTCGTTGACGTTCAGGTAGCGCTCCGTGACCACGCGGCGGCTGCGGTCGTCGAGCTGCTCCAGCGCCTTCTGCAGGCCGTCCGTGGCCAGCCGGTCGCGCGACTTGGACTCGATCACCCGCGTCGGCTCCTGCGTGTCGTCCGCCAGGTAGGCGATCGGCGCGAAGGTCTCGCCGTCGTCGTCGGTCTGCGGCTCCAGCGCCACGTCACCGCCGGACAACCGCGTCTCCATCTCGACCACGTCCTCGGGCTTGACGTTGAGCTCCTGCGCCACCTGGGCGATCTCGGCTTCCGTCAGCGAGGTGCGCTGCTGGTTCGCGGCGTGTTCCTTGAGCGCGTGCTTCTTCGAGCGCAGGTTGAAGAACAGCTTGCGCTGCGCCTTGGTCGTCGCGACCTTGACCATGCGCCAGTTCTTCAGGATGTACTCGTGGATCTCCGCCTTGATCCAGTGCATCGCGTACGACACCAGCCGCACGTTCTGCTCCGGATCGAAGCGCTTGACCGCCTTCATCAGGCCGACATTGCCTTCCTGGATCAGGTCGCCCTGCGGCAGGCCGTAGCCCAGGTACTGGCGCGAGATCGACACCACCAGCCGCAGGTGCGACAGCACCAGCCGGCCCGCGGCGTCCACGTCGCCATGCGTCTTCAGACGCGTGGCGTAATCCTTCTCTTCTTCCGGCGTCAGCAGAGGAATATGGTTGATCGCCGTGATGTACGCATCCAGGTTCCCGAGCGATGGCACCAGGGACCAGGGATCGCGGACCTTCAATGCAAGGGTGTTGGACATGTGTTCGTTGCTCCTGTATCGGGCCGGTCCTCCGGCTCGACGCTGAGAATATTAGCACTCATGGACGATGAGTGCTAAGGCTCCGGAAATCGGACGCGTCACGGGAGGGCTACCCCTGAAACCGAGTGTGTGCCTGCCGTCTTAGGATCCACTTAAGTCATTGATCTACCGAAGAAATCGGCAGCTCAAAGCTGAATGTGGCCCCCTCGCCGGCGGTGCTGGCGACCCGCAACTGGCTGCCCATCAGCGCCAGCAGCCGCTGGGTGATCACCAGCCCGATCCCCGTGCCTTCGATCCCGCCGACCTCCCGGCCCAGGCGGTTGAACGGCTGGAACAGCTGCGCCTTCTGCGCCTCGGTCAGCCCCGGCCCGGAGTCGGTGACGCTCAGTTCAACCTGCGAATCACCGACCCGCCGCGCCCGGAGCCAGACGCGCCCGCCGTCGTGGTTGTATTTGACGGCGTTGCTGAGCAGGTTGGTCAGCACCTGCTTGAGGCGGGTGGCGTCGGCGCGCACCCGGCCGACCTCGGGGGCCAGTTCGACCTCGATGCTCACCCCGCGCCGCTGGCGCTGGGTCTCGATCATCGCGAGGCTGTCCGCCGCGATCGGCGCCAGATCCTGGTCGTCGATCTGCACGCGCAGGCCGCCGGCGTCCAGCCGCGAGAGGTCCAGGGTGTCGTTGATCATCTCCAGCAGGTGCCAGCCCGACTGCTGGATCTGCGCCAGCCAGCCGCGCTGCCGGGCGCTGAGCGTCGACCCGAGGTCCGACTCCAGCAGTTGCGAGAAGCCGAGCATCGCGTTGAGCGGCGTGCGCAGCTCGTGGCTCATACGGGACAGGAACTCGTTCTTGGCGCGGTTGGCGGCCAGCTCGGCCTCATGGATGCGCTCCAGCTCCGCCAGCCGCAGTTGCTCGCCGATGTCTTCGACGACGCCCAGCAGCCGCGACGGCAGGCCTTGGGCGTCGCGCAGCAGGCTGACGGTGGCCCGGACCGTGATCACCTGACCCTGGCCGCCGATGTAGCGCTTGATGCGGCTGTAGCGGCGGAGTTCGCCCCGGATCAGCGCCATGCCCAGCCGGCTGTCCTCGGCCCGGTCCTCGGGGTGGGTGATCGCCATGATCGAGCGCGCCTGCAACTGCTCGACGCTCATGCCCAGCAGCTGGCAGAAGTAGGGGTTGATCTCCTGGGGCCGCGCCTGGAGGTCGCAGGAGACGACGCCGATCGGCGCGTGCTCGACGATGGTCCGGAAACGCTCCTCGCTGGCGCGCAGGCGCTGGGTGGCTTCCTCGACCCGGCGCGCCACCCGCGCGGTGCTGCCGGTGACCGAGAGCAGCAGCAGGCCCAGCAGCGCGGTGCCGGCCAGCCCCGCGATCGCGAAGGGCAGGGCGGCGCTGCCGTCCAGGGTCGGCAGTCCGGACGGGTTGTAGACGATCAGGCGCCAGGCCCGTCCGGCGAAATCGACGTCGCGGGACCGGCTCGGGAGCGCGGCGGGCAGGTGCAGGCAACGCTCGTCGCCGGCCAGCAGCGGACGGCGGCTGCCGGAGGTGGCGTCGATGAGGCAGTAGTCGAGCCGGCCTGCGCGAGCCGGCAGCGCGTCGTGCAGCAGCGCCTCCGGGCGCAGCGTCGCGAAGGCCACGCCGGTGGGTTTGCGGGCGTGGCCGGCGGCGTCGCGTGGATCGGTGGAGCCGCCCTCGTAGAGCGCGCGGTAGACCACGACGCCCATCAGCGTCACGCCGGCGTCCTGCGACAGCGGGAAGCTTTCGCTGGCCGACGGCTCGCCGGTGGCCATCGCGCGCTCCTGCGCGGCGCGCGCCTGCGGGATGTTGCGGATGTTGGCGCCCATCGCCGGCCGGTTGCGCGCGAACGGTGCGATGAGGCGGATCGGCAGCCTGTCCTCGGCGGGGTCGGGGGTCAGGTCGCCGGGCCGGCGTCGTTCGTAGACGTGATAACCGACGTAGCCGTCGGCCTGGGCCGCGCGTTCGAACGTGGGCACCTCCTGCGGACGCACCAGCGGCGCCCAGCCCACCGCGTACACGGCGCCGCCGGCGCGGGCGCGCTCGGCATGGGCGCGTTCGAAGTCGCCGCGGCGGATGCCCGGCGCGACCAGCAGCAGGCTGTGGTTGGCCTCGAGCGCGGTCAGCGGCATCGACAGCTTGTCGGACAGCGAATTCAGCGCATTCACCGCTTCCAGTTCGAAGGCATGGCGCCGGCGTCCTTCCTCGTTGCGCGCGACATGCAGCGTGGCGCCGAACAGCAAGGCGCACGCGACCAGCATCGGCAGGGCGACGCTCAGTCGTCGCGGCGCCCAGTGCTTGCGCGGCAGGCCGAACAGCGCCAGCGCCACCGGCGCGCCGATCAGCACGCCGATCGCGTCACCGACCCACCACGCGAGCCAATGCGGCAGGACCTGCGACGGCCCGATCGCACCGGTGAACCACAGCGCCGCGACGCCGAAGCTCGGTGCGACCAGGCAGGCGATGCCGGCGGTCGCGGCAAGGAAGCGCAGGAGTTCGGCGGGTTCGCACAGCGGCGGGTTGGCGCCGATCCAGCGTCTCGCGAGCCACGCGCCCAGCCACGCCTGCAAGGCGCCGCCGAGGCCGACCATCAAGGGCTGCAGCGGTTGAAGATGCGCGCGCTCGACGCCGATCGCCAGGCTGACCGCCGCGCCCCCGATCGCGATGCCCGGCAGCGCGCCGGGACCCCAACGCAAGGCGGCGGCGACGGCGAGGCCGGCGGCGGGATAGATGGGGGAGACGAAGTCGGGCGGCAGGATCAGCTTCAGCGCCAGCACGCCGAGCGCGGCGTAGGTCACCGCGAGCGCGATGTTCAGCAGCACCAGGCGGACGGTCCCGCCCGGCGCGCCCGGTGGCGGATCGCCGCTGCCCTGATCGAGCGGGAGCGCGATGGAGGCGGACGTGGCGGGCGTAGCGCCCGCGGCGCTCGTGGCGGCCGGAGCGGGGGAGGACGCGTCGGTCATGAACGCCAGCCTACCCTTGCCACGACCCGCCTGATACGCCGGAATGCCCCCCGGATCTGGCGCTTGTCCTGGGAAACCCACGAGGCGCCCGGCCGGCGGCATCGCGGCGGCCAGGGCCCGATGGCGCGGAGGTCGGCGGTGGCGGCCTCAGGCCGGCAGGTCCCAGCCCAGTCCCAGGCTCTTCTGCAACGCGACGAAGTCCTTCAGCAACGCGGACTCGCCGTCCAGCGCCTTGAGTCGCGCGTCGATGTCGCGGCGCTGCGCGTCGAGCAGGTCGATCTGGCTCGCGACGCCGGCCTGGCGGCGTTGCCCGGTCAGATCGAGTGTCCGCGCCGTGGAGCCTCGCTGCGCGAGCAGATGCTGCACCGACTGACGCTGCCGGCCGAAGCGCGCCAGCGAGGTGTTGGCGTCCTGCAGCGCGCCGAGCACGGCGGACTGGTAGTTGGCGACGGCCTCGTCGCGGCCCGCCTCGGCCTCGCGCACGGCGGCGGCGGTGCGGCCGAAGTCGAGGACGTTCCAGCTCAGGTACGGCACGGCGGCGAGCGCCAGGTTGTCCGTCCGCAGCAGCTTGCCGGGGTCGGTGCCGGCGACGCCGATGTTGCCCAGCAGGCTGAGCTTGGGGAAGTACTTCGCCTTCTCCTGGCCGATCTCCGCCGTGCGGCCGGCCAGGCGGCGCTCGGCCGCGCGGATGTCCGGACGGCGCTGCAGCAGCGCGGCGGGATCGCCGATGGCGACGCGGTCCGGCGCGTGCGGCAGCGCGGGCGTGGCGGCGGCCAGCGCGTCATCGAGCGCGCCCGGCGCCTGTCCCGTGAGCAGCGCGAGCCGGTCGAGCGAGGCGGCGATCTCCGCGGCCACGTCGGCGAGCGAAGCCTGCGTCGCTTCGGCCTGCTGGGCGCGTTGCTCGACATCGTCGGCGGTGGCGACGCCCTGGTCGCGCCGCTGGCGGACCAGCGCCAGCGCCTGCGCGTCGACCGCGGCCGTGTCGCGCAGCAGCGCCTGCCGGGCCTGCTGGGCGCGCAGGCCGACGTAGGTGGACGTGACTTCGGCCGTCAGCGACACCTGCGCATCGGCCAGGTCCGCCTGCACGGCCTGCGCCTGCGCCGAGGCGGATTCGACCGCGCGGCGCGTGCCGCCGAAGAGATCCGCTTCCCAGGTCGCATCGAAACCGACGCTGTAGAGATGGAGCGAGGTTTCGTGGTCGGTGCCCGGGCCTTGCCAGACGCCGGCGCCGAGCGCCGAGGCCGAGCCCTTCGGGCGGCCGTTGGCCTCCTGCGCGTTGAACGCGGCACGCGCCGAACGCAGGCGTGCCTCGGCGGCCTGCAGCGTGGGGCTCTGCTTCAGCGCCTGCGCGACGAGGGCGTCGAGCGTGCTGTCGTCGAGCGCACGCCACCAGCGCGACGCGACGGGCGCGGAGGCGTCGGTGGATGCGTCGGCAGACGCGCTCACGGTCGCGCTGATGATCGCGCCGGTGCTCGCGTCATCGCGATGGAAGCGCGCTTGCCGGAGCGCGTCGGTCGCCACGGCGGGCGCGCCCGGGTAGTCGGGACCGACCGTGGTGCAGCCGGCGAGCAGCAGCATGGCCGCGGCGGCGGCCACGGCCGACAGCGTCGTGACCGTGGTGAGACCGACGCGGAGCGGAGCGGGCCATCGGACGCGGGACAGGAGGGAGACGGGTGGGAAGTGGGTCATGAGGATCTCAATGCGCCTCGTTGGACGCCGGCGCCTGGCCGGGCTGCCGGGGCGTCCTGAGCGTCAGCGCCAGCGGCACGCAGAGCAGCAGCGCGGCCGCGAGCACGTAGAAGGTTTCGGAGAAGGTCATCACGCTGGCCTGCTGATGGACGGTGAGCACCAGTTCCTTCATCGCCTGCAGTTGCGCGTAGGCGAGGTCGCCCCCCTGCGCGAAGTGGCTGGCCGCACTGCCGGCGAGCCGTTCCTGGAGCAGCGTCGAATTCGCGTTGAGCGTCTCGCCCAGCCGGTCGATGTGCAGGCTGTTGCGCCGGTCGATGAAGGTGCCGATGACGGCGAGTCCCACCGAGCCGCCCAGGTTGCGCGCCATGTTGTAGATGCCGGCGGCGTCGCCCGATTCTTCGCGCGTGACCGTCGCCATCGAGGCCTGGTTGAGCGGCATCATGCAGAGCATCTGCCCGACGCCGCGCAGTAGCTGAGAGCCGACGAAGTCGTGGCCGACGCTCTGGGCGGTGAGGCTGATGTCGAGCAGGCAGCTCGCGGCGAAGGCCGTCAGCCCCAGGATCACCATCACGCGCAGGTCCACGCGCGAGATCAGCCGCGGCAGGATGGGCATCATCAGGAAGGCGGGCACGCCGGCCAGCAGCATGATCGCGCCGGACTGCTGCGCGTTGTAGCCGGCGATCAGCGCGAGGAACTGCGGCACCAGGTAGGAGATGCAGTACAGCCCCGCGCCGACGGTGAACACGATGACGATGACGCTGGCGTAGTGCCAGTTGCGCAGCAGCTTCAAGCGCAGGATGGGCCTGGACGCGTAGCGCTGCGAGAGCGCGATCATCGCCATGCCGATCGCCGAGACCAGGCTCAGCGACACGATCAGCGAGGACTCGAACCAGCGTTCGCGCTGGCCTTCCTCGAGCACGACGGTCAGCGTCGACAGCCCGACCGCGAGGCCCACGATGCCGAGCCAGTCGGCGCGGATGAATTCCTCCAGGTGCATGCGCTGCGCGGGCAGTCCCAGCAGCAGCAGGGTCAGCAGCGCGGCGCAGACCGGCACGTTGATGAAGAAGCACCAGTGCCAGCTGGCGTTCTCGGTCAGCCAGCCGCCGAGCACCGGGCCCAGCAGCGGCCCGAGCAGCACGATCAATCCGAACAGCGTCATGCCGACGGGAAGCTGATGGCGCGGCAGCCGCGTGCGGATGATGGTCTGCGCGGTGGGGATCATCGCGCCGCCGGTGAAGCCCTGGCCGATGCGGGCGAGGATCAGCATCGGCAGGCTGCCCGAGAGGCCGCACAGCACCGAGAAGAAGGTGAACAGCGCCGCGTTGCCGACCAGGAAGTTGCGCAGCCCGAAGACGCGCGTGAGCCACGCGGCCAGCGGGATCATGACGATCTCCGACATCAGGTAGCCGGTGGAGATCCAGGTGCCCTCGGTGCCGGTCGCGCCGATCGCACCCTGGATCTGCGGCAGCGCCGAGTTGGTGATGGAGATGTCCAGCGTCGCCATCAGCGCGCCGAGCGCGCCGGCCGCGACGGCGATCCAGTCGCCCGTGCCCGCGTTGGGCTCGGCGTGCGGGGCCGCACCGGCCGCGCGCGGCGCAGCTTGCGCACTTGGCGCACCCGTTGCACCCGATCCACCCGGTGCACCCATTGCACCCGGCGCGGCCGACGACGCGGCCTCAGCCATGGCGGGCTCCGCGGGTGTCGACGTCGGTCGTCACGGAGAGTCCGGGCAGCAGGCGGTCGCGCAGCGCCGGATCCGCCTTCGGATCGAGCTGCACGCGGATGCGCACCGGCACGCGCTGGACGATCTTCGTGAAGTTGCCGGTGGCGTTCTCCGACGGCAGCAGCGCGAACTGCGCGCCGGTGCCGGGCGAGAAGCTCTCGACGGTGCCGTGCAGGTCCAGGTCGGGCAGGGCGTCGACGTGCAGCGTCGCCGGCTGGCCGGCGCGCATGCGGCCGATCTGCGTCTCTTTGAAGTTGGCGACGAGGTAGACGTCCTGCGTCGGCACGACGGTCATCATCCGCGTGCCCGGCTGCACGAATTGCCCGACGCGCACGGTGGTGTCGCCGATGCGGCCGTCGATGGCGGCGCGCACGACGGTGTCGTCGACGTCGAGGTGGTTCTGGCGCAGCGCGGCCTCGGCGGCCTCGACCTGCGCCTTCGACTGCGCGACCTGCGCTTCGCTCGACTTCAGCCGGCCATCGGCGGCCTTCACCGCGGCGTCGGCGGCGGCCAGGCTGGCGACGGCCTGGTCGCGCGTGTTGCGCAGCTCGGCCAGACGTTCGGCGGTCGTGGCGCCGGTGGCGGCCAGCGGCGTGTGGCGGGTGACCTCGTCCTGCGCGTGCGCAAGCGCCAACCGCGAGGCCTCGGCCTGGGCGCGGGTCTGCGCGAGCTGGCCCTGCTGCTGGAGGATGTCCGCCTCGAAGCGACGGATGTCGGCCTTGCGGCCGTCGATGGTCGCCTGCGACTGGTCGGCGGCGGCCTGGTACTGACGGGCGTCCAGCTTCACGAGCGGATCGCCGCGCTTCACCGCCTGGTTCGCGACGACGTAGACCTGCGTCACGTAACCGCCGACCTTGGGCGCGGCGGTGACGCTGTCGGCCTTCAGGTAGGCGTCGTCGGTGGTCTCGATGAAGCGGCCGGTGGTCCACCAGTGCACGCCGTAGGCGCCCGCGGCGAGGAGCGCCGCGGCGGCGATCACCAGCAGCACGGGTCTGCGGTTCGAAGGCGACTTCGCTGAGGCCTTGGCGGGCGGGCTGCCGGGCGGATTGGCGGCAGGCGACGAGGGCGGCACCGGCACCGGAGCCGACGCGGGGGTGGACGCCGAGGCGTCGGGCCCGTTCGGGCCGGCTGGGGTCTGGGAAGACATGGGCGTGGCCGGCTCACCGGCTCGAAGAATTATTCCGGTCGCTATCTTTTTCCAGTTGGAAGATTTCTGTCAACTGCTATATTTTTGACTTCAGCTTCCTTTACACATGACCGAACGCCCCGTCCGAGCTCCCCGACACCGCGCCGATGCCGGCTATGCACGCGGCGAGGAGACCCGTCGCCGCATCATCGATGTCGCGCTGCGGCTGTTCGGCGAGCGCGGCTTCGAAGGCGCGTCGACGCGGGAGATCGCCAAGGCGGCGGGGGTGAACGCGCCGGCGCTGCAGTACTACTTCGACAACAAGGAAGGCGTGTACCGGGCCTGCGCGCAGTACATCGCGGACAGTTTGGCGGCGCATTTCGGGCCGGTGGTCGAGCAGACGAAGGCGGTGCTCGCCGACCCCGCGGCGACGCCGGACCAGCTCTTCGAGGCCTTCGGCGTGATGCTGGACGCGCTGACCGATTTCCAGCTGCTGCCCGACGATGCCGAGTACCGCCGCCTGTTCATCGCGCACGAGCAGATCGGTCATGCGCCCGGCGTGCTGTTCGAGATCTTCGACAAGACGATGCGCCCGCAGATGGGTGAGCTGTCGGCACGCGTGGTCGCGCGCTACTGCGGCATGCCGGAGAAGGACCCGCTGCTGGCGATGCGCGTGATGATGCTGTGCGGGCAGGTGATGGTGTTCTCGCTGGGACGACGGACCATGCTGACCAAGCTCGGCTGGGAACGCTTCGGGCCCGAGGAGGTCGCGACGATCAAGCGCTCCTCGCGCGAGCACAGCCGCGTGCTCATGGACAGCTGGCGCGAGGAGTCGCGCAAGAGCGCTGCCGGCCGCTGACGAAGGACAGTGTCCGCGCCTACGCCTATCGCGGCTCGCTACCGGGATCTGTCAGCAGACCCTGCTGCCACTCGCCTGCCATGGGCCTTCCTACATTGAACGGACCGGTCGCGACGTGCGTCGCCATGCAACGCGGCGCAGCGCGATCGGGCTTGTTCAACGATCCCAGGAACGACCATGGCACTGACCGTCACCACGCACCTCAACTTCCGCGCCCAGGCCCGTGAGGCACTCAACTTCTATCACGGCATCTTCGGCGGTGACTTGATGGCCCTGACCTACGGCGAGGCGCATGCCGCGCGATCCGAAGCCGATGCCGCGCTGCTGCTGTTCGGGCAAGTCCTGGCACCGAACGGTTTCCGCATCATGGCCTACGACGTGCCCACCGAGCTGAGCTGGGACCGCGGCGACCGCTCGTTCTTCGTCTCCATCCAGAGCGGCGAAGCCGAGGAGATCTCGGGCTTCTGGCGGCAGTTGGCCGAGGGCGCCTCGATCCTGCAGGATCTCGCGCCCTCGGCCTGGTCGCCGCTTTACGGCATGCTCACCGACAAGTTCGGCGTGACCTGGGTACTCAACGTCGCCACGTCCTGATCGAAGCGGCGCTCGGCGACCCGAGGCGGGCTTCAGGCCTCCTGCCGCAGCAGCTCCACCTGCCGGCCAGTCAGCAGCGGCAGGATGCGCTGCACCACCAGCTCCTTGTAGTGGGTCGAAGCGCGATGCGCCTCGATCGCGGCGTGGTCGGCGTAGCGCTCCAGCAGCAGCAGTTCGCCCGGGACGCCGACGCTCTGGAACGCTTCGTAGCCCTGGCAGCCGGGCTCGGCCAGCGATTGCTCGCGCAGGCCGGCCACCAGCGCGAGGACCTCCGGTACCGTCTCCGGCGCCATGCGCCAGCGGGCGACGACCACGATCGGACCGCCGGCGCTCATGCCACGTCCTTGTTGAGCGCTGCCACGATCTCCTTGGCCAGCGGGGCGCCGGACGCGGGGTTCTGACCCGTCATCAGGCGGCCGTCGACGACGACCTTGGGCTGCCACACGTCGGCCTTCTCGTAGGTCGCGCCTTGCTCGACCAGCGCGCTCTCCAGCAGGAAGGGCACGTCGGCGATGGCATACCCTTCCTCTTCGGCGTTCGAGAACGCGGTGACGCGTCGACCCTTCAGGAAAGGCGTGCCGTCATCCAGCGTCGCGCCGGCGAAGGCGACCGGGCCGTGGCACACGGCGGAGACGATCTTGCCGCCGTTCCAGGCGCGGATCACCGCCTGCTTCACGTCGGGATCGGTCGCGATGTCGGCCATCGGGCCGAGGCCGCCGGGGAAGAAGATCGCGTCGTAGTCGAGCACGTCGACCTCCGACAGCTTGCGGCTGCGCGACATGCGGCGGAACGCCGCGCTCTCGCGGAAGGCGCGCTGCGCCGGGTCGCTCTCGTCATACGCGTCCGAGGGCGGCGTGCCGCCGAGCGGCGACACGAAATCGACCGCCACGCTGGCGTGGTCGAATACTTCGAACGGATGCGCCACCTCGGCGAAGAAGTAGCCGGTCGGGCGATGGTTCGGGCCGATCTGAGCGGTGTTGGTCAGAACGAAGAGGACATTCTTGACAGTCATGATGAGCTCCTTGGCGGTGCCCGCGTGGCGGGCGATTTGAAGGTCGTCGCTCCCCTGGGGGAGATGGATTTCGACGTCGCCAGGGAATGATGGGCGTTCGACTTCAATTCATGAAATTTATTCGATGGATATCAGTCATTCACAGCGGAGCATGACTCCGGGATTCGTCTGGCTCAGCGAAGCCGCGCGCGTGTTGACCTTCCGCGCGCCGCGCTGGGAGCGGCTCGACGGCGGGCCGTGGACGCTGGTCGTGCTGGTGCTGCTGTCGCTGGCGGTCGGGCTCGGCCTGCAGCGCGAGGCGATCGACGGCGCCGCCACCTTCGAGTGGCGCAGCATCTTCAAGAGCTGGGGTGCGACGGTCGTGTCGGTGTGGATCTGCTGGCTGCTGATCGCGTCGCCCAAGCGCCGCGAGCCGGGGCCCGCCAACGTCGGCACGCTGGTGTCGCTGCTCGTCGCCGTCACGGTGCTGCTGAACATCGCCGACGGTCTTGCCGCCAAGCTCGCGCCCGCGGTGTTCGGCCCGGCCGACGCCTGGCCCGATTGGGGCCGGTGGGTCGCGTGGTTGTTCCCGATGGTCTGGGAGGGCCTCGCGGGCCTGCGACTGTGGTGGCGGCTCACGGCCTCCGGCGCGGTGCGCCTGATCGCGCTGCTGCTCACGCCGCTGCCCATCGCGATCAGCGGCTGGCTCGATCCGATGTACTTCTGGTGGCCGGCCCGTTCCGCCGAAGCGCGCGAGGAGTACTCGGGCCTTTCGCTGAGCGAGGACGTCCTCGACACGCAGTCGCAGCTCATCGCCAACGCCCTGCGCGCGTTGCCGCCGTCTCAACCCGGCGTGGTGAACGTCTACGCCGCGACCTACGCGCCGTATGCGTCCGAAGACGTGTTCATGCATGAGAGCGCCGTCGTCGCGAAGACGATGAGCGAGCGCTTCGGCACGTCGGGACGCACCGTCCAGCTGGTGACGAACGCGAAGTCGCAGAACACGATCCCGTGGGCGACGCGGCCAAACCTCCACAAGACCATCGCGCGCATCGGCGCCGTCATGGACCGCGAGAAGGACGTGCTGTTCCTGCATCTCACTTCGCACGGCGGACGCGACGGGCTGCTCGCCACCGACTCGTATCCGCTGGAGAGCGAGCCGATGACGCCCGCGCTGCTCAAGCAATGGCTCGACGAGGCGGGCATCCGCTGGCGGGTGATCTCGATCTCGGCATGCTTCTCCGGCAGCTGGGTCGAGCCGCTGGCCGACGACGGCACGCTGGTGATGACGGCCGCCGACGCGACGCACACGTCCTATGGCTGCGGCTCGCGGTCGCCGCTGACCTTCTTCGGACAGGCGATGTACGTCGACGCGCTGAAGGAGACCTGGTCCTTCCAGCAGGCGCATGCGCAGGCGCGCCAGCTGATCGAGGTCCGCGAGAAGGAAGCGGGGAAGACCGATGGCTATTCGAATCCGCAGATCCGCGAAGGCGCGGCGATCGGCGAGCTGCTGAAGCGGCTGGAGGCGCAGCAGAGCGCGCAGACGCGTCGTTGACGGCACCATGAAGAAGACCGCCCAAGGGCGGTCTTCCTTCTTCGCGTCGTCATGTCAGCGCAGGTAGTTGAACACCGTGATCATCACGGCCAGCATCCCGCTGCTACCGAAGACCGACGCCACGACGAAGCGCTGCAGGTCGGAAATCCGTTGGATCAGGTCGCCCCGCAAGTCGGCCAGATCGGTCTTGGTGGCCATGTCCTTTGTCGCGTCGCGAACTTCACTTCGCACGCCCTGTTGAATCGCCTCTGCCGCGGATCGCGCGTCGGCTTCAGACACACCGGCGCCCTTCAGCGCCTGGAAGATCGCTATTTCCATTCATCACCTCACTTTCAGCGAGTCATTGCGGAGAGAGAAATCTACGCCCGCAGGCCAGACTTGGCACTGACTGGTTCTGAGGTTTCTCGTCGCGATCCGACGCGAATGAGTAGTGGTCCTTCGCAGCAATGAGTGACTGCGGCTCGCGCTGTCGAGCGACCGCAACACCTGACCCTGGATCGGGTGCGGTCATCGCGGCGGCCCATTGCACGGCCGCATCGATTCGCTCAGAATCACGTCCATCATGAAGACCTCCCAAGTGATCAAGGCGACTTTCGCCACCTGACGCGCCCTCCGATCGCATTCGGAAGGCGTGCGCGCCTTCCGGTCTTCCACAGAACCCCGGCAGGCCCAGCGCCCTCCGGGGTTTTCTGTTTTCCGAGTCCACCCATGCGCACCCGCACCTACGACAAGCTGATCGCGACGATTCCCGCCCGCCGGAGTCGCGTCCGCACGCGCCTGCGCCCAAGCCCACGCTCGCGCCCGCGCACCGCGCTGCACTCCGGCAGTCAGCCGCTTCTCTCTCGACGCTAGCCCCATCAGGTGAATCCGCCTGAGGGCAGCGTCTTGCCCTCAGATTCGAAAGAAGGATTCACCATGAACCCGGTCCATACGGTCCGCCAGCCTCTGCGCAATCTCGGCGTCATCGCCCACGTCGACGCCGGCAAGACCACCACCACCGAACGCATCCTGTTCTACACGGGCGAGAGCCATCGCATCGGCGACGTCAACGACGGCACGACCCGCATGGACTTCGATCCGCAGGAGCGTCGCCGCGGCATCACGATCAACAGCGCCGCCGTGTCCGTCCAGTGGAAGGGCACGCAGCTCAACCTGATCGACACGCCCGGGCACATCGACTTCAACATCGAGGTCAACCGCTCGCTGCGCGTGCTCGACGGCGCGGTCGTGGTGTTCGACGGCGTCGCCGGCGTGGAGCCGCAGACCGAGACCAACTGGCGTCTCGCGGACAAGTACCGCGTGCCGCGCATCGCCTTCATCAACAAGCTGGATCGCGTCGGCGCGGACTTCCTGCGCGTCGTGGCCATGATGGAGGACCGTCTCGGTGCGACCGTGCTGCCGCTGCAGTTGCCGATCGGCGCGGAGGGCGACTTCCGCGGCGTCGTCGACCTGATCGCGATGAAGGCGCTGGTCTGGGAACGCGACGACGCGACCGCGCCGTTCGTCGAATCGGACGTGCCCGCCGCGATGCTCGACCAGGCGCGCGCCCATCGCGCCCGCCTGATCGAGACCGTTGTGGAGCAGGACGATGCCGCGCTCGTCGCCTATCTGGACGGTCAGCCGATCGATGACGCCACGCTGCGCCGCTGCGTGCGACGCGGCGTGCTGTCGGGCGCGTTCGTGCCGGCGCTGGCGGGATCGGCCTTCCGCAATCGCGGCGTGGAGCCCTTGCTGGACGCGGTCGTCGACTACCTGCCGGCGCCGGAGGACATCCGCCGCGGCGACATCGACGACGCGGCGGGGTCGCCTTCCGATCCGGACGGACCCTTCGCCGCGCTGGCCTTCAAGGTGGCGGCGGACGGTCACGGGACGATGGTCTTCGTGCGTGTCTATCGGGGACGTCTGCGCCGCGGCGACGCGGTGCTCGACGTCAACACCGGCCGCATGGAACGCGTCGGGCGGCTCTACGAGATCCACGCGGACGACCGCGTCGAGCGCGACGAGCTGCGCGCCGGCGACATCGCGGCGGTGATCGGCCTGAAGGAGACGCTGACCGGTCACACGCTGTGCGACCCGGCGAGCCCGCTGCATCTCGAGGAGATCAGCGTGCCCGAACCGGTGATCGACGTGGCGATCGAGCCGAAGACGCGCGACGACGTGGCCCAGCTGTCGAAGGCGCTGCAATCGATGCTGCGCGAGGACCCGAGCCTGCGGATGCGGTTTGACGCCGAGACCGGGCAGACCATCCTCTCCGGCATGGGCGAGCTGCAGCTGGAGGTCTCGATCGAGAAGCTGCGCGCGCGTCACGGCGTCGAGGTGCAGGTCGGCCGACCGCAGGTGGCGTATCGCGAGACGCTCGGTCGGGCGGTGGACGTGCATCACGTCCACAAGAAGCAGAGCGGCGGCCCCGGGCAGTTCGCCGAGGTCGTGCTGCGCTTCGAGCCGCTGCCGCGCGGCGAGGGCGTGCGCTTCGAGAGCCGCATCGTCGGCGGCGCGATTCCCCGCGAGTTCATTCCCGCGGTGGAGGCGGGCATCCGGCGCGCGGCGTTCAGCGGCGTGATCGCGGGCTTCCCGTGTGTGGACTTCCAGGCCACGCTGCTCGACGGCGGCTTCCACGAGCGCGACTCGTCGGCGATGGCCTTCGAGCTCGCGGCGGCGAACGCGGCGCGGGAGGCCTTTTCGAAGGCCGATGCGCAGCTGCTGGAACCGGTGATGGCGGTGGAAGTCGTCACGCCGGCCGAGTCGCTCGGCGACTGTATCGGCGACTTGAATCGCCGGCGCGGTCTGGTGCGCGGCCAGGCGCTGCGCGGCACCGCGATCGTCGTCGACGCCCAGGTGCCGCTCAGCGAGATGTTCGGCTACATCGGCAACTTGCGCGCGCTCTCGTCGGGACGCGCGTCGTTCTCGATGCAGTTCGAGCGTCACGAACTGGCGCCGCGGAAGGTCCGCGACGCCGTGGTCCAGTGATCGATTGATCGACCGATCGACCGATCGATCGACTGATGGTCGTCTGGCCGTCGTCCGATCGTTGTCTGATTGCCGCCTGAAGAGGCGGCCCCAAGGGAGCCTGCTGATGCAGGCTCCCTTTTTTTCATCCGCGTGGCGTCAGTGCGACCGCTTGCGACGACGCGTCGTGACCCCGAGTGCCCCCAGGCCCAACGCTGCCAGCAGCGCGGAGGTCGGCTCCGGCACCGCAGACACCGCGAGATTGAGCGACGCGTTGAGTGGCTGCACGTCGCTCCACAAGTAGCTGAGCCCGTGGTTCAGGTTGCCGGCGTCGGTGACCAGGCTGATCTGCGCTAGACCACCCTGCAGCGCGTCGAAGTGCAGCGTGCCGAGCAGCAGCGAACCCTGACCGCCGTTGGCGACGCCGGGGAAGCTCGATCCACCGAAGGTGCCCGCGCCCAGCCACGGGCTGTCGTCGTCCCAGCCGGCGGCGGCGGTGAAGCTGCCGAAGGAGAGCTTCGTCGTGTCGTAGCTCAGGCGGAAGCCGAAGGACAGCAGTTCTTCATCCGAGGGCAGGCCGCCGAACGGATCCACGAGGCTGATGAGCAGGTCCACGCCTTCACCGACCTTGGCCGGACCGGCGGCGGTCAGCGAGACCGTGGCCGCATGAGCGGTCGTGGTGGCCAGCGAGGCGAACGCCAGCGCAGCGGCGGCGAGCAGGGGCTTGAAGTTCATGAGGGTTCTCACAGGGTGCTGAAGAGCTGGTACCAGACGCGGTAGTCCGCTTGCGTGATGCACTTGTCGCCGTCCATGTCGGCCAGCGGCTCGAAGCGCGCGTCGCCGGCGCAGCTGCCGATGGCGTTGCGCAGCGTGTCGCGGTCGGCGGCGGTGACGGCGCCGTCGGCGTTCACGTCGCCGTTCTTGCGGATGCGGACCGACAGGCGCGGCGCGGCTTCGCCGTAGCCGTCGTTGAGGAACAGGCCGAAGAAGTAGTCCCCTTCCGGCTGACCGGCCAGCGAGAACACCTGCGATCCCGACGGGCTCGCCACGTAGTTCCACTTCAGCGAGCCGGGACCGCCCGGCGTCATGCCGACCCGGTAGAGGCCGATCCAGTTCGTCGTGCTCGACGGCAGCCCGGTCCAGCTCAACGACACGCCGCCGCCGATGCGCACGCGATCGACGTCGGCCTTGAACGTGGCCGTCGGCGTGCTCGGCGGCAGCACCGGCGGCGCGTTCCACGTGACCTGCGCAAGGCCGTTCAGCACCGGGTCGGTGAAGTCGAGGCCCGCGCCCTCGACGTGGCCGGCCAGGCGGCGCAGGAAGGCGTTGTCGCCGTCGACCGTGACGACCAGGTCGTACCAGCCGTAGCTGGCCGTGACCGCGCGGACATGGTCGCGGCTCGAGCCCGCCGGAACGTCGATCGTCACGACGGTCTTGTCGCCGTAGGCGTTGTCGACGATGCGGAAGCGCATCGCCTGCGTGCTCGCATTGCGCAGCGTCAGCGTGACGCTCGCGGTCGCGGGCTGTTCCTTCAGGCTGGTGGCGGCCAGACGGCCGATGCCGTCGAAGCTCATGCGGAACTCGCGCAGGAAGCCGTTGTCGCCGTGCACGGCGAGCTGCATCGGCGCGCTGCTCCAGTTCCAGACTTCCTGGTCGATGCGCTTGCCCGGCTCCACGGTGTAGTGCCACGGGCCGTCGGTGCGCAGCGTCGAATAGACGATGAACGCCGCCGTGACGCTGCCCTCGTTGGCGAAGCTCAGCGCGAACTGGCGCGCGTTGGTCGCGGCGATGCCGTCGACGGTCGAGCGGTACGGCAGCGGCGCCGCGCGGCGCGGGATGCCGCTGGCGGCCTTCTCCTGGCGCGGCAGGCTCTGGTTGGCCGGCGGCAGCGCGTCCTTCGTGCCCCAGCCCTTGAAGTAGACGGCGTTGGCCGGCACGCTGGACGGGAACTCGGCGCCGCCGGACTTGAAGTCGAAGGCGCTGGTCATGTCGCCGCACACCGCGCGGCGCCACGGCGAGATGCCGTTGCACTGCACGCTGTTGCGCGGGTGGCCGAGGGCCACGAGCCATTCCTCGGTGAAGCGGATCAGCGAGGTGTGGTCGAACAGCTGCGAGCAGACGCGGCCGCCTTTGCTCCACGGCGAGATCACCATCGTCGGCACGCGCGGGCCGAGGCCGATCGGCTGGCTGTTGGCGATCTCGCCCTGCGTGGCGTTGGTCATCGTCGTGCGGCCGCGGTCGGTGTTCAGCGGCGCCATCACCGACGGCATGTGGTCGAAGAAGCCGTCGTTTTCGTCGTAGGTCAGGATCAGCGCGGTCCTGGACCAGACCTCGGGCGACTGCACCAGCGCCTGCAGCAGGCGCGCGGTGAAGTTCTCACCGGCGTTGGGCGTGTCGTCGGGGTGCTCGCAGTACTCGGTCGGCGCGCAGATGTAGGACACGCGCGGCAGGTTGCCGCTGCGGACGTCGGCGGCGAACTGGTCGATCAGCCACTGACCCGTCGTGCCCGGCGCGTTGGCCTGCGTCGATCCGGCGGCCAGCGCGCGGCCCTTGCGATACAGCGGCGACGCGCTGTTCAGCTTCTGCCCGTTGGCATCGGTGCGGAAGTTCTTGAAGTACTGGAGGTAGTTGTCGCCGTAGTTGTCCCACTCCTGGTAGACCTTCCAGCTCACGCCGGCGGACTCCAGGGTCTCGGCGTAGGTCAGCCACTCATTGCCCTTGGCGGCGGGGTTGTCGTTGGCGATGTCGCCGTTGTAGATGCCGTTGGTGACGTTGTAGAGCTTGGAGTCCGAGATGCCGGTCACCACCGCGTTGCTGTGGCCGGTGAGCGCGTAGAAGCGGTTGGGATCGGTCGGGCCGAAGATGGAGCAGTGGTACGCGTCGCAGACGGTGAACGCGTCGGCGAGGGCGTAATAGAAGGGCAGGTCGCTGCGGTCGAAGTAGCCCATCGTGCGCGGCGACTTCTTCGGCACCCAGACGTTCCAGTCCTTCCAGGTGGCCTCGGTGCCCTTCCAGCTGTGGTCCAGGCCGACGCGCAGCGCGTTGGTGTTGCGGATGTCGAAGTGGTAGGGCAGGACCTGCGAGCCGAGGGCGGTGCCGGGCTGCATCCACACGGGCTGGCCGGAGGGCAGCGCGATGGGGCGCGGATCGCTGTAGCCGCGCACGCCGGCCAGCGTGCCGAAGTAGTGGTCGAAGGAGCGGTTCTCCTGCATCAGGATGACCACGTGCGCCACGTCGGCGAGGCTGCCGGTGGCGTTGTTGGCCGGCGTGGCGAGCGCCTTGCGAATGGTCTGCGCGAACGAATGGCTGCTGGCCATGCCGGCGACCGCGGCGGTCAGGAAGGACCGGCGGGATGTCGTGCTCATGAAGCTTCACCTGGGAGGTCGTGAAGCGCGTGATTTTTTTCGCGGAGGAAGTCAGCAGCGTGAAGGGACGAAGTAGCGCGTGCGATGAGGGGCGCACGCTGACGTCAGAAACTGTGCCGCAGGCCGGCCTCGCAGCCCTTGGAGTCGCCGCCCGCGGGCAGACCCGGAGGGCCGCCGGGAACCACCGCGGCCGCCCGGCCCTTGTTGGTGATCCAGGACGCGGTGGTGTAGAGGGCCGTGCGCTTGGAGAGGCTGTGCACATAGCCCATGGCGAGCTGGGTCGACGCGTTGCCGTCGATGCTCGTCGCGCCGACACGCCCGTCGAACTTCGCCCGGTTGATCGAGAACTTGAGCTCGCCGGCCACGCCCAGCGGGACGACGGCGCTCAGCAGCATGAGCAACTGCTTGGCATCGGCGTACTTGAACACGCGCAGTGCGCCGGAGAACTTCGCCCCGGCGAGGCTGACGGTGCCGCCAATGCCTGAGTCCTTCAGCTTTCCCGCCGTCGTCAGGTCGTTCTCGATCTGCGCATGCACCACGGAGATCTCGAAGGTCGGTGCCGTGTAGCCCAGGCGGGCGCTGGTCAGCTTGTGCTGAGCATTGGCCGAGAGACCGCCTTCGCCCGCCGCCACCATGACGACTCCCTCCACGCCGCCGAGGCCGCCAGGCAACACGTATTGCACCGCGTTGCTGGATCGAACGGTGGGGGCGAGACCGGTGCCGAACGCCGAACGCACGGGCCCCACCGCGGTGGTGTTGATCAAGTTGCCGGCGCTGGCGGCGCCCGTGTATCCGAACGGGTCGAACCGCGCCCAGTTGGTGAAGTTGGGTGTGTAGTCGCGGCCGAGGCGAACTTCACCGAGCTGCTTGTCGGCGATGGCGACAATCGAGCGGCGGTCCCAGAACTGCGACGCGGACGCCTGCGTCCCCGAATCGACGAGCACGCCGTGCTCCAGGTTGAAGGAGGCCGTCAGGCCCCCGCCCAGATCTTCGACACCACGAACGCCCAGGCGGCTGGTCATGCCGCTGCCGCTCACGAGCGACTTGATCGAGCCGACGGCGTCGTTGTGGACGTAGCGCATGGCGGAGTCGAGGATCCCGTAGAGCGTGACGGTGCCCTGCGCGTGCGCCGGTGTCGCGATCAGGGGCAGCGTGGCGGCGACGGCACCCAGGAAGGGGACCAGGGAGGACGGTAGCTTCTGCATGATGCTCTTTCTCCAATGCGCCGTGGCGCTCGCGATCGTTGACGGGTTGAGGACTCGGACAACTGGGACCGGGCATGGCTCCGCCCATGGCGGAGGCATCCGCCATACGCTGGGTCGGTCAAGGGAGGGCTGGCGGAGCGCTCGTCGGGCACGAGGCCCGCGGCCTCGATGACCTGGCCCAGGTCATCGATCCGGCGGTGTGGAACCGTGCCAGCCCTTCAGGCGTGGAGGTCGAGGGGCTCAGCGCCGGTGGCGTCGAAGCGATCCGGGGCAGCGACGCTTCCGCGGTCGGGCCGGAGCGGGCACGTCAGGCGCGCCGACGCTGATCGTGATCGCCGTGGACAAGGCGCTGCCGGCCCAGCGTTCGATCTGAAGCTGCTGCATGTCTGTCTCCAACGTTTTCTTATCGTGAGGTGTACTCTAGGCACCGAGTGGCTACTTGGGAATTCGAAAGATAAGATCGATTCATCCGGAATGCTGATCAATCTCGCCCCCGAGACAACGACCCCTCACGCCGTTGACGCCATGTCCGCAGTCTCCGACCTGCTCGCCGCCTACGACGCGCAACTCCGCTCGGAGGCCGAGACGCCGAGCGCCATCGCCGTGGCGCAGCGCGCGACGACGGCATGTCCTTGTGGATCGCCGAAGCCGACGGCGAGCTCATCACCGCCGGGCGCCTGGAGCCCGTCGCGGGCACGGCCTTCGCCATCCGGCTTATTTCATCGAGGTGACGGTCCGTTCACCATGCGCTCCACGGCACGGCCTCGGGGTGCATGTGCCGTGCCTTGGCCTCACCCCTGGCGGAATCTTCCATGCTCATCGGGCATTTGTCGGATCCTCACATCCGCCCGCGCGGCCAGCTCTACCAGGGCGTCGTCGATTCGAATCAGGCGTTGCGTGAGGCGATCGACCATCTGCTGCGCATGGACCGACAGCCGGATTTGATCCTGGTCACCGGTGATCTGGTCGACGAGGGACGGCCCGACGAATACGAGGTCGCTCGCGAGCTGCTCGACACGCTCGGCCTGCCGTATCTGGTGATCCCCGGGAATCACGATCATCGCGAGCAGTTCCGTGCCGCGTTCGCCGATCTCGGCTATCTGCCCGGCGAAGGGCCGTTGCACTACTGCATGGACGACTATCCCGTCCGCATCATCGGTCTCGACTCCTGCGTCCCTGGCGCGCATCACGGCCATATCGACGAGGCAGGACTGCGGTGGTTGTCGGAGACCCTCGCGAGCGATCGATCCAAGCCCACCCTCGTCATGCTGCACCACCCGCCTTTCGCCTGCGGGATTCCCTACATGGACGAGTACCGCTACCTCGACCCGGGTCCGTTGGCGTCGGTGCTGGATCGATGCGCGAATGTCGAGCTCGTCCTCTGCGGTCACGTTCATCGCCCGATGCTGCGGCGCTGGGCCGGCACCGTGGTGTGCGCCTGCCCCAGCACCGTGACCGAGATCGACCTGCAACTGCATCCTGCGGCCGCGCCCAGCAGTCATGCGGGCCCTCGCGGCGTGATGCTTCACCTGTGGGAACCGGGACTCGGCATGGTCAGCCACTTGTCGCAGATCGGCGCATTCGCCGGGCCCTATCCCTTCGCGTGACGACCGGCCGCGCCCCGATCAGACCCCCGGAATGCCCCGCCGTCGCAGGATGACGTGCGACATCGCGAGGGCGACGCCGGTGGAGGCGAGGCGGGGGCGGTCATGCGCGTTCAGTCCTGGTCGTGGAACGGGGTCGGGGCGACATGCTCACCGCAGCGTCTGCAGCACCGCCCCCAAGGCCAACGCCGCGATCGCCGCGGCCACCGCCGGGACCAGGAGCCGCTTCTTCGGATAGTGGCTGCCATACGTCTTGATCAAGGCACGGCTCTGCTTCTGCCCCGCGATGACGTACCAGATGACGTTGACGGCACAGAGCAGGAGGCTGGCCTCGAAGACCACGAACGGTCCGCCGGCGTTCTCATGCAGCGCATAGATCCCGACGAGCGACAGGGCACTCAGCAGGATGAAGCTGAGCCATGCGTCGGCGCTGAGCCGTCCATCCCGGATGGCCCGGGCATTCGCGAGCTGGATCCCCGCGCCGAATGCCGGCGTCAGCAGGAAACCGAGCAGCACGGCGCGGTCCGGACTGAACAGCGGGACCGACAACGGGATCGTCGCGGGCGCGGCGCTCTCTTCGCCTTCGAGCTGGAACGCGCCGGCGTCGAACTCGGCAATCGCTTCCCGCGCCGCGGGGACCTGCGATCCAGGGACCAGCACCCGGACGCCACCGACCGCGTGCGCGATCAACGAGTAGCTCTGGACCATCTGGTCGTCCGCCACATGCGGCGTGAGGCCGGCGGCCTCGAGCACGCCCCTCAGCAGATGGGCTTCGGTCGGCGTGGTCCGCGTCGCGACGCAGACGAAGTCATCGGATGTCGGCTCGTTGTGTTCTGGCATGGATCCCCCCAGCCGCGAAGCTTAAATCGCTTTGCGAGCGGGGAGACCCGTCCCGATGCATGGCGATCACACGGGCACCGCCGCCCTTGGTGCCATCGCCGCGGGCGCATACCGCGTCACATACTGCTGATGCCCCGGCATCTGCGCCACGGTCTTGTCGATGCGCGCGGTGATCCCGCCGAGGAAGCCGGCGAGCTCGCGATCCCCCATCAGGTCCGCCGACGGATGATGCTGCTCCGGCACCAGCCCCTGGCCGAGCATCACCTGCACCCACGAGTTCTCGGTGAACAGCTCGTTGGGCACGCGGAACACGCGCCCCGTCTCGCGGAACAGGTCCAGCCGGTGCTGCAGCGAGGCCGGCACCGGCATCTCGCGCATGGCCTGCCACATCGGTGAATCCGTCCGCTGCTGCACGTGGTAATGCAGCACGATGAAGTCGCGGATGTGCTCCAGCTCGTAGCGCATCTGCGCGTTGTACTCGTCGATGTCGGACTGGCGGATCCCGTCCTTCGGGAACATTTGCAGCAGTCGGATCGCCGTGCGCTGGATCAGGTGGATGCTGGTCGATTCCAGAGGCTCCAGGAAACCGCTCGACAAGCCTGCGCCGACGCAGTTGCGCTTCCACACCACCTCGCGCTGGCCCGGCTTGAAGCGGATCACGCGATGCGGCGTCAGCACCTCGCCGGCGATGTTGCCGAGCAGCGCGCCGCGCGCCGTCTCGTCGTCGGTGTAGCGGCTGCTGAAGACCACGCCGTTGCCGACGCGATGCTGCAGCGGGATCTGCCACTGCCAGCCCCACGGATGCGCAATGGCGCGCGTGTACGGCACGGCGTCGCGCACCGACGCCGTCTGCAGCGCGATCGCGCTGTCGCAGGGCAGCCAGTGCGACCAGTCCTCGTAGCCGACCCCCAGCGCCTGGCCCAGCAGCACCGAGCGCATCCCCGTGCAGTCGACGAAGAGGTCGCCCTCGATCTCCGTCCCGTCCTGCAGCTTCAGCGCGCGGATGTCGCCGTCGGGCTGCATCAGCACCTCGGCGATCTTGCCCTCGAGGCGCTTCACGCCGTAGCCCTCGCTGAACCGGCGCAGGAACTGGCCGTACAACGTCGCGTCCAGGTGGTACGCGTAATTGATGCCGTCGTCGGGCAGGTGCGCGAACTTGTTCTCCTTCGCCGCGCGCAGCTCCAGGCAGTAGTCGCCGTAGTCCGACGCGAGGCCGCGCTCGCGGCCCTTCAGCCAGAAGTGCTGGAAGCCCGCCGTCCAATGGTCGACGCCGGTGTTGCCGAACGCGTGGATGTAGCTGGCGCCCTGGTCGCGCCAACCTTCGAACTGGATGCCCAGCTTGATCGTCGCCTGCGTCGCGGCCATGAACTCGCGCTCGTCGAGCCCGAGCAGCTGGTGGAAGGTCAGCATCGTCGGGATCGTCGCCTCGCCGACGCCCACGGTGCCGATCTCGTCGGACTCGACCAGCCGGATGTCCAGCTGCTTGCCCAGGTGCTTGGAAATGCAGGCCGCCATCATCCAGCCTGCGGTGCCGCCGCCGGCGATGACGACGCGCTTCACCGGACGGCGCGGGGTGGGGGGCTCTGGCGAGGTGAAGGTCATGGCGTCTCCTCCATGGGGGTGGGGGTGTTCAGCGTTGCTTGAGCCGCTGAATCAGATGTCCGCGCAGGTGGCCGGCGCCTTCCGCCGTCAGCGGGGCGAGCGCATGCCGCGCGTGCTCGGGGATGTGGGCCGCCGTGTCGGCGTCCGCGTTGAACACGTAGTGATCGAAGATCCCGCGCCACGCCGCGCGCTGCGGCGCGGGCAGGTCGCGCATCGACAGCAGCGCCTGCATCAGCGCGAACAGCGGCGGATCCATGTGCGCCGGCGACTGCCGCCACCAGTAATTGATCAGGACGTTGAACGCATCGAGCGCCTCGACCTGATGCCACCACATGCTCGGGATGTAGAGCGCGTCGCCGGGGCCGAGCTCGGCGACCTGCGCCTGCTCGAGCGCCTGCGCGAAGCGCGGGAATCGCTCGAAGTCCGGGTGCTTCAGATCGACCAGGCTCACCGGCTGACCGGCGGGCGTGAAGTCGATCGGCCCGACGTAGAGATTGGCCAGCTGCTCCGGCGGGAACAGCGTGAAGCGCCGATGCCCGGCCGCGACGCAGGCGATGTTGTCCGGCAGGTCGTAGTGCGGCGCGATGCGGCTGCGATTGCCCAGCCACACGCTGGCCAGCGCGTCCTGCGCCGTGCCTTCGCCGGTCGCCAGTGGCGTCAGGTCCAGGTCGTTGGCGGCGCGGAAGCCCGGCAGGCAGGTGTCCACCGTCGTCGAACCGACGTAGAAGCAGGGCGGCCGTTCGACGTCGGCCAGCCTGAGCAGCTCCTCCATCAGCGCCGGCAGCGGCGCGTCGGCACGACCGAAGTTCATGCCGGTGAGGTCGTCGTTGTAGAAGATGCGGCCGTCGATCTCCGGCGGCCCCGTCATGATGGCCACCGGGGCGCCGCGCCAGCAGCCGTGCAGGTAGTCGACCGCCGCGCGGTCGGAGCGCCGCGCCTCCCGCACCATCGGCCAATGCGACACGAGGCCGCGCAGCACCACCGGCTGCGCGGCCTCGAGCAGGTTCGACGGAAGCCGACCCGGGACCAGGTCCTTGATTTCCAGGATCGGCTTCATGCGGGCAGGGGCCCTCGCGGGCTCAGAACTTGTAGCGGAGTCCCAGCATATAGCGGCGACCCGTCTGCGTGACCGAGTAGACCTCCTCCGTCGTCCGACCGTGCTGGCGCAGGATCGAATCGCCGACGTTGATCACCTCGGCCTGCAGGCTCAGCTTCTCGCTGAAGTTGTAGCCCAGGCTGATGTCCACCTGCGAGTACGGCTCCGTGAAGATCGGCGCCGAGCGGCCCAGCTGGTTGCCGTCGTTGACCGCGGCCAGGAACTTGTCGCGCCAGTTGTAGGCCACGCGCACGCTGAACCTCGCGTCCTCGTAGAAGCCCACCAGGTTGGCGGAGTCGCTCAGACCCACCAGCGCGTACTGCTGCGCGAAGCTCGCGTTGTCGTACTTCAGTCCCGACTTGACCTTGGTGTAGTTGGCCGCGACGCCGAAGCCCGAGTTCCCGAACGCGTGCTGCACGTTCAGCTCGAAGCCCTTCAGGCTGTTGGACTGCGTGTTGGCCGGCACCGTGATCTGGAAGTTGGCCACCGGATCGCCCGGCTGTCCCACGATCGTTCCCAGCGCATGCCCGTTGCTGTCGCCGGTCTTGGTCACGCCCGGCTGGCCGTTGTAGCGGTTGAGGATGTAGTCGCGGATGCAGGTGATGTCGCTGCCGCAACCGCCAGTGGTCGACGCCTCGTTGTAGTACGCGCCGCCGATCGGCGTGTGCAGGTTGAACGGGGTCGCGTTCTCCAGCGTCGAGCCGATGTAGTTGCTGATGTTCTTGCGGAACACGCCCGCCGCCACGTAGCTCGACCGGGCGTAGTAGTACTCCAGCGAGAAGTCGATGTTTTTCGACTTCAGCGGCTTCAGTCCCGGATTGCCCTGCGAGCCGGTGCCGCCGCTCAGGCGCGCCAGATCGTTCAGCGTCTGTCCGCCCTGGATCGCGTCCCAGCCCGGACGGCCGATGGTCGTGCCGTAGCTGGCGCGCAGCTTCAGCTTGTCGGTCAGGTCGGCCTGGTAGTCGATGTTGGGCAGCCAGTAGCTGTACTTGCCGTCCAGCGTCGTGAAGCCCGGATCGCCCTTCAGCACCGTCAGCTCGTTGTTGGAACCCCAGGTGATCCCCGTGGCGATCGGCACCAGCGCGCTGGAGGTGACCTTGGTCTTCTCGTAGCGCATGCCGACCGTGGCGCTCATCGGCACGCCCAGTTCCCACTCGCGGGTGTACTCGGCGTAGGCGCTGGTGGACTTCTCCGTCGTGCGGCGGTCGGTCGAGAAGACGTTGGACGCGAGGTACTTGGAAGGATCGCTCCAGGACTTCGCCGCCAGGTCGCGGATGGTGCCGAAGTCGAAGGTGTAGAACTGCGTGAACAGGCGCGGGTCGCCGACGCCGCCGATCTTGCCGAAGAAGTCGCGCAGGTCCTGCGGGATCCAGACGTTGTCCGGATAGTTGGCCGGACCGTTGGCCACGCCGCCCCAGTTGTCCAGCTGGACGTTGGAGTAGGCCGAGCGGTTCTTCGCCTTCGTCAGGCCGACGCCGAAGTCCAGCTTCGACTCGTCGCTGATGTCCCAGCTGCCGCGGATCTGCTGCTGGTCCACCTCGGCCTTCATGTAGCTGTTGCGGAAGGACGAGCCCGTCACCTGCTGCAGCGCCGCGTTGCGCGTCGTCGTCGGCATGATCAGGATCGGCAGGTCCTGGCTGAAGTCGACGCCGGTCTGGCCGCGGTTGAAGCTGGCCGTGCCGATCACGTTGTTGCTGCCCCAGGGGCTGTCGGCGCCGGACTTGGCGGTGGACTTGTGCGCGTCGAATTCGAAGCGCAGCTTGTCGGTCGCCTTCCAGTCGAGGTTGAAGCCCAGCGACTTGTTGTCGTTCTTGGTGGCGAAGTCCGCGCCGCCCATGGACAGGTCGGCGTCGCCGTTGGCGATCAGCTCGGTGTAGTTCAGCGGCGCGGAGATCGGGCCGCCGGTCCACGAGCTCGACGACGGGCCGAAGCTGAACCACGCCGACAGGTCGTTGCGGCGCGTGTGCACCTTGTTCTGCGAGGCCGTGTAGTCCAGCGTTGTCGTCAGCGACTTGGTCGGCGCGAACTGGAAGGTCACCTGCCCGTTCGTGCGCTCACGGCGGATGCCGTTCATGTTGTAGTTGACGTTCTGCGGCAGCGAGTAGACGTCATTGGGACCGGGACGGTTGGTGATGCGTTCCGACCCCGGCGCGCCCGGCAGCGGGATCGCGCCGTTGCCCGTCTCGTCGCCCTTGAACGGCAGCCAGCCGTTGGGCACGCCGGCGCTGTTGTAGCCGGCGTCGCGCTTCTGGTAGCTGCCGGAGACGGACACGCCGAACATGCCCTCGCCGAAGGTCGTGCTGTAGATGCCCGACACCTCGGGCGTCACGCTGTCGCCCTTGATGTTGTCCGGCAGGCGCGAGTTGCCGCCGTCATGCACGGCCTTGACGCCGATGCTGGCGATGGTCTTCTTCGTGTCCAGCGGGCGGGCGGTCTTGATGTTGATCGTCGCGCCGATGCCGCCGGTCGGGGCGCTGGCGCGGCTGGTCTTGTAGACCTCCAGCGCGGCGATGGATTCCGTGGCCAGGTTGGCGAAGTCGAAGGCGCGCGAGTTCGACGGACCCGTGTCCGCCAGCGTCGACGCCGGCATCTGGCGGCCGTTGAGCAGCACCAGGTTGAAGTCGGGGCCGACGCCGCGCACGGTGACCTTGGAGCCTTCGCCCATCGAGCGGTCGATCGACACGCCCGAGATGCGCTGCATCGATTCGGCCAGGTTGGTGTCGGGGAACTTGCCGATGTCCTCCGCGACGATGCCGTCGACCACGCCGCGTTGCTGGCGCTTGAGGTTCAGCGAGGTGTCCAGCGACTGGCGGATGCCGGTGACGACGACGGTGTCGATCGTCGCGTCGGCCTTGCGCTGCGCCTCGGAGGCGGCCGCCTCGGGCGCCGCCGGTGCCTGCTGCGCATGCGCGGCGGCGGCGAAGAACAACAGGGCGCAGGCGGCCGCCACGGGCTGGCGCTGCGGTCCGCGGACCTGCCGCAGTCGGGTGGGGTGGACGTGCTTCATCTTGTCTCCTTGTTATCTCTCAGTCTTGACCATGACCCCCATGCGATGGCGGGCCCGATTGTCTGCAGGGCAAGCTGGATCCGTGTATTCGGCGGTAACTTTGAAAGCGCTTTCAGAATTTATCTGCTTCAGCCACGGGACCTCTACTGACTTTCCCTAGCGAGGGGTTCGCGCCACACGGGCGCGGGGGTACTGCGGGGATCGGGGCCGGCCTGCGCGCGGCGCGGCGGGCCGGGGCAGTCCCGCTGCGGGACTGCCGGGAGCTGGCGGCTCAGGCCGCGGCAGGCACCGGAACGCGCGGCTCGAGGGCGCGCGCTTCGGCATCGAAAGCCAGTGCGTGGTCGGCGGTGGCGATCAGGCGGACGGTGTCGCCGTCATGCAGCGACGCCGCGCCCGCGGGGAGCTTGGCGGTGAGCAGGTCGGCGATGCCGTCGACGCGCAGGTGCAGGATCGAGGTGTCGCCCAGATGCTCGGCGAGCACCACGGTCGCGGGCACGGCGCCCTCGTCCTGGCCCGTCCCCAGAAGCAGGTGCTCGGGCCGCAGGCCCAGACGCTGCGCCGCGGGCCGCGACGCGCCGCCGAGCGAATCCCACAGGCGTCGTGCCGCGCCGGGCGCGTTGGCCGTCGGGCGTTCGATGAAGTTGATCTTCGGCGCGCCGAGGAAGCCGGCGACGAACTCGTTGGCCGGCCGGCGGTAAAGGTCCATCGGCGCGCCGAGCTGCTCGATGCGGCCCTTGTTGAACACGGCGATGCGGTCGCCCATCGTCATCGCCTCGACCTGGTCGTGGGTGACGTAGATCATGGTCGTGCCGAGCTGCTGGTGCAGTCGCGTCAGCTCGATGCGCATGTCCACGCGCAGCGCGGCGTCGAGGTTGGACAAGGGCTCGTCGAACAGGAAGACCTTGGGCTTGCGCACGATCGCGCGGCCGATGGCCACGCGCTGGCGCTGGCCGCCGGACAGCTGCTTGGGCGTGCGCTGCAGCAGGTCGGTGATGCGCAGGATCTCGGCGGTGCGGCGCACCTGCTCGTCGCGCTCGGACCGGCCGATGCCGGCCATCTTCAGCGCGAAGCCCATGTTCTCCGCGACCGTCATGTGCGGGTAGAGCGCATAGCTCTGGAACACCATCGCCGCGCCGCGGTCGGCGGGGCGCAGGTCATTGGCGCGGTTCCCGTCGATCAGCAGGTCGCCGGCGCTGATCTCCTCCAGGCCCGCGATCATGCGCAGCGTCGTGCTCTTGCCGCAGCCCGACGGGCCGACGAAGACCATGAACTCGCCGTCCCGGACGTCGAGGTCGATGCCCTGGATCACCTCGTGATCGCCGTAGCGCTTGCGGATGCCGCGCAGCGTGACTTGTCCCATGACGGTCTCCCGATCAGCCCCGGCGCGCGGCGCGCCGTTGCAAAACAAAATCGCGGTAGGCGAGGGCGCTGTCCTTCGGGGTGCGCTGCTGCGTCGCGTAGTCGACGTGCACGATGCCGAATCGTTTCGCGTAGCCGGACGCCCATTCGAAGTTGTCCAGCAGGCTCCACACCATGTAGCCGCCCATCGGCACGCCCTGCGCGATCGCGTCGCCGACGGCGGCGATGTGCGTGTCGAGGTAGCGGGTGCGGTCAGCGTCATGCACCTGGCCGTCGACGCCGACCGGATCGGGGAAGGCGCCGCCGTTCTCGGTCACGTACAGGCGCCGGGCGCCGGGGTAGTCGCGCTTGATCGACACCAGCAGGTCGGTCAGCCCCTGCGGATAGACCTCCCAGCCCATGTCGGTCAGCTCCAGGCCGCTGGTCTTGCTGTCGACCGGACCGGCCGCGCTGATCAGACCGCGCGAGTAGTAGTTGATGCCCACGAAGTCGATGGGCACCTGGATCTTCGCCATGTCGCCGGCCTCGATGTAAGGCGCGTCGTGGCCGAGGTGGTCCAGCACGTCCTGCGGATACCGGCCCTCGAAGAGCGGGTCCATGTACCAGCGGCGCAGCTTGCCGTCTTCCAGGCGGGCCGCGGTGCGGTCCGCGTCCGACTCGGTGGCCGGGTACATCGGCGCCATGTTCAGCACGATGCCGAGCGCGGCCTTCACGTTGAGGGCTCGCATCGCGGTGACCGCGAGGCCGTGGCTGAGCAGCAGGTGATGCGAGACCTGCGCGGCGATCTTGCGGTCCTTCAGGCCGGGCGCGAAGACGCCGGACTCATGGCCGAGTTGCGCGACGACCCAGGGCTCGTTGTGCGTGGCGATGGAGACGACCTTGTCGCCGAGCCGCTTCGCGATGCCGACGGCGTATTCGACGAAACGCTCGACGGTGACGCGGTTCCCCCAGCCGCCGATGTCCTGCAGCGCCTGCGGCAGGTCCCAGTGGTTGAGCGTCAGGTAGGGCTTCATGCCGCGGGCGAGCAGGCCGTCGACGAGCTTCTCGTAGAACGCGAGTCCGGCCTCGTTCCAGTCGCCTTGCCCGGTGGGCATCACGCGCGGCCAGGACACCGAGAAGCGGTAGGCATCGACGCCCAGGCGATGGATCAGGTCCAGATCCTCTTCCCAGCGCGTGTAGTGCTCGCAGGCGACGTCGCCGTTGCTGCCGTCGGCGATCACGCCGGGCTGGCGGCAGAAGGTGTCCCAGATCGACGGCCCCTTGCCGTCGGCGTCGTGCGCGCCCTCGATCTGGAAGGCGCTCGTGGCGACGCCCCAGACGAAGTCGGCGGGGAAGTCCTTGGCGGCGGCCGTCGGCAGCGCGGACGAGGCGGCGGTCGGCACTGCAGTCGACCCTGAGGTCGATGCGGCGGACGAGACGGGAGTGGCAGATGACATCGATGCAGGCTTTGTTATGCGTTGGAGGAGAGGCGCAGGCGTCGGGCGTCACTTCACCGCGCCGACGGTCAGGCCCGAGATGAGCTGCCGCGAGCACAGGACGAAGAGCACGATCAACGGCAGCGTCGCGATGGCGGATCCGGCCATCAGCGCGCCCCATTCGGTGTCCACCGGGCTCTGCAGCGATCGCAGCGCCAGCGGCAGCGTGTACATGTCGGGCGAGCGCATGACGACCAGCGGCCCGATGAAGTTGTTCCACGAGGAGATGAAGGTGATCAGCCCCAGCGTGCCCAATGCCGGCTTGAGCAGCGGCAGCACGATGCGGGCGTAGATGCCCAGCTCCCCGCAGCCGTCCATGCGCGCGGCCTCGACCAGCTCGCGCGGCACGGCGGAGCCGATGAACTGGCGCATCAGGAAGATGCCGAAGGCGCTGGCCGCGCCGGGGATGTAGAGCGCGCGCGGCTGATCGATCCAGCCGAGCAGGTCCATGATCATGAAGCTGGGGATCATGTTCATGAAGCTGGGCAGCAGCATCGTGCCCATGACCAGCCCGAACAGCGCCTTCTTGAAGCGGAACTCGTACATCGCGAAGGCGTAGCCGCCCATCGAGCAGAACAGCAGCGTCAGGCCGGTGTTGCAGATGCCGACGTACAGGCTCAGGCCCAGGTTGCGCCAGAAGGGCAGGCGCTTGGTCAGGATGTCGACGTTGGCGAGGAAGTCGTCGCCGAACCACATCGGCGGCGGCAGGCTGAAGATCTCGGTGCGCGAGTGCGTCGCGAAGACGAACATGAAATAGAACGGCGCCAGCATGATCAGCGCGCCGGCGCCCACCAGCAGGTAGGCGGCCCAGGCGGTCATGCGCGGCGGCTGCGCGGCGTGGGGCGCGGCGGCGTCGAGGGGGGCGTGCATCGTGGTGCTCATGGCGTTTGCTCCGGTCGGCCCTCAGTCGTCCTTGCGCCGGAACGCACGGTTGGTGAGCCACGTCAGCGCCGCCACGACGAGGAACAGCAGCCACGACATCGCGCTGGCGGCGCCGAAGTCGTTGAAGTCGAACGCGTTGCGGTAGAGGTAGACGGCGGCGCTCATGCCGGCCTGGTCGGAACCGCCCTTGCCGCCGGTGAGGATGAAGGGCTCCTCGAACAGCTGCAGCCCGCCGATGACGCTCAGCGTCACGCCGAAGAAGATCATCGGCCGCAGGCTGGGCAGCGTGATGTGGAAGAACTGCTGCAGGCGGCTGGCACCGTCCATGGTCGCGGCCTCGTAGAGATCGGGCGGGATGGTCTGCAGCGCGGCGAGGTAGAGCACGACGTTGAAGCCGACGTAGCGCCAGAACACGATCATCGAGATCGCGGGCTTGAGCGCGTCGGGGTCGTTGAGCCAGTCGACGGCGGCCTGCGGCACCAGGTGGCCGAGCAGCGGGACCTCGCGCAGCGTCGCGATGGCGAGGTTGATCAGGCCGTAGTCGGTCGAGAACAGCGAGCTGAACAGGATTGCGATCGCGACCGACGAGGTGATGTAGGGCAGGAAGTAGGCGCCGACCATCGGGTTGCGCCAGCGCTTGAAGGCCAGGTGCAGGAAGGTGGCGAGCGGGATCGCGACCAGATGCTGCGGCACGCCCGAGGCGATCGCGAGCCAGCCGGTGTTGCGCAGCGACTTCCAGAACCATTCGTCCTGCAGCGCGAAGGCGAAGTTGTCGAGACCGACCCAGTGCATCGCGCCCAGGCCGCTGGTCGGTTCCCAGCTGTGGAACGCGAGGTACAGCGAGAACAGCAGCGGGAACAGGCCGAAGACCACGAACAGCAGCAGGAACGGCGCCAGCAGCGCATAGGGCGCGTAGCGGGGCGAGAGGCGCAGGGCTTGTGGAAGGCGGAAGCTCATCGTCGTCGTTCCGGGTCAGCGGTGCGCGCGCAGTCGCAGCAGGCGCTGCGCGTCGGCCAGGGCGGTCGGGATGTCCTTGCCGCGGTCGAGCACCTTGTCGAGTTCGGTGTCGATCACTTCCCTGGCGAAGTTGTCCTGCTTGTGCACGGGGAAGGCGCGGATGTGGTCGGCGGCCTCGCGCCAGTCGCGGCGGGCCCGCTGGCCGCCGAGGAAGGGCAGCGGCAGGTCGTAGAAGGGATCGGTCTGCGCGTCGATCAGCGCGGGGAAGGCGTCCTGCGCCTTGAAGGCCGCGAGCTGCTGCGTGCGGTTCATCGTCATGAATCGGATGAACTCGTAGGCCATCGGTTTGCGGGACGCTTCGCCGTGGCGCGCGATGGCGAAGAAGGTGCCGCCGTAGGCCGCGAAGGCGCCCTCGGGCAGTTGCGCCGAGCGCCACTTGCCGCGGGTGCTGGGCGCGAGCCACGTGTTCAGGTGGCCGGCCAGCCAGGCGCCCGACATCTGCGTGGCGATGCCGCCGCGCTTGAAGCCTTCGGACCAGTCGGAGGACCAGGCGATGACCTTGGCGTCGAGCTGCTGGCGGCGCACGGCGCGGGCGAGCTCGAAGGCGCGGACGAAGCGCGGCGTGTTCACCAGCGGGCGCGAATCCTTGTCGAAGAACAGGCCCTCGCCGGGCTCCAGGCCGGTGCGGATCAGGATGTCCTTCATGTCGCGGGCATGGGCCATCAGGTAGGCGCCGGTCGCGGCCTTGATCTTCACGCCGGCGGCGACGTAGCCTTCCCAGCTCGTGGTCAGGTCGGACTCCTTGAGCCCGGCCTTGGCCAGCAGGTCGGTGCGGTAGAGCAGGGCGCCCGGGCCGATGTCCGTGGGGACCGCGAGCACCGCGCCCTTGGGCGTCGTCGCCTGGTCGAAGGCATAGGCGACGAAGCGCGCCTTGTCGCGGTTCAGGTCGTAGGGCGGGCCGGAGAGATCCTCGAGCCCGGTGCCCTGCGCGAAGCGGCCGAGGTAGCCGATCTCCAGCGCCATCACGTCCGGCAGACCCTTGGCGGTCGACAGCGCCGTCGTCATCGCGGTGTGGTGGTCGTTGAGCTCGCGGCTCACGATCTTCACCTCGACGTCGGGATGCAGTTCCTTCCAGGCGGGAAGCGCGCTGCGGACGATCTCGTCGATGGCGGGGAAGGCGGCGACCGTCAGCGTGGTCGTGGCCGTCGTGGGGGCGGTCGTGGTGGTCGTCGTCGCGGGCGCGGCGGGCGAGGACGTCTGCGCGGCAACGCCTGACCCCGCCTGGGCCACGCCCAAGGTCAAAGCCAATGCCGATAGCCACCGGGCCCACTGCCGCATGCTGTCCGTCTCCGAGTTCGTTCTGTTTATGAAAGCGCTTTCATGATATCCAACGAGACAGCGTGACCGTACCAGGGTTATCGCTAGGGAGGAGCCTTGACTGCCTGGGACAGCGCGTTGGCCGCCATTGCATGGGGCCGCAGCCGGCAAGCGGCTGAACCCCAAGCAATGCCGTCCCCCATCACTGCCGTCCTTCGACGGCTTTGCGACCGAGGACTGCGGGGAGGCAGGGGAGACTCTGGCGTCAGAGAGAGCGGGTGGACGAACGGATGATCAGCCGCGGTTCAGGCAACTGAGCGGTGGGGTTCTTGTTGCCGAGCAGATCGAGCAGCGCCTGGGCGGCGCAGCGGCCCAGCTCGAGGCCGGCCTGGTGGATCGTCGTGAGCGGCGGGATGCAATGCGCGGCGCCGGCCAGATCGTCGAAGCCGACGATGGAGACGTCCTCGGGCACGCGCAGGCCGCGGCGGTAGAGCGCCAGCGACGCGCCGAACGCCATCTGGTCGTTGGCCGCGAAGATCGCGGTGAAGGGCTCGCGGCTGTCGATCAGGCGTTCGACCGCCATCACGCCGCTGTCTTCGTGGAAGAGACCCGGCAGGACCAGCGCGGGCTTGTACTTCACGCCGGCCGCTTCGAGTGCGGCGCGGTAGCCCTTCAGGCGCTCCTGCGCGTCGGGGTGGACCGGGTCGCCGGTGATGAACGCGATCTTGCGGTGACCCAGCGTCAGCAGGTGATGCGTGGCGAGACGCGCGCCCTCGAAGTCGTTGAAGTTCAGGGAGTACAGGCTGGTTGCCTTCAGCGTCCGGCCGGTGACGACGACCGGAAGCTCCTTCGCGAGCTTGCGCAGCGACTCGTCGCTGAGCCGGCCGGTGAGCACGATGATCCCGTCGACGCGGCGCGCGCGCAGCGTGTCGATGCAGCGCTGCTCTTCCTTGGCGTTCCAGTGGCCGCTGGCGAAGAGGGGCACGTAGCCGGCGGCGTCGAGGACTTCCTCGATGCCCCGCAGCGCGACGCCGTAGTACGGGCTGTCGATGGCCTGCGTCACCACGCCCACGCTCAGCGAGCGACCGCCGGCCAGCACGCGGGCGATCGGGTTCGGGACGAAGCCGAGGTCGGCGATCGCGCGGTCGACGGCGTCCTTCTTTTCCTGGCTGACGACGGCGGTGCCGTTGAGGATGCGCGAGACGGTGCTCGGCGAGACCCCGCTGACTTCGGCAACCATGCCCAGCGTCACCTTGGCGGGCGTGCGGGCGGACTTGGTGCTCTTCATGAGGGGGATCGCGTTGTCGGTGGGCGCGGGCGAGTGTAAGGGACGGTTGCAGGACGTTGGCAAGCGGGAGGGTGACCGGGTGATGTCAGGGGCGAAGGCCGGTGTCTTGGTGGTGCCGATCCGGTTCGAGGGGCTCGTCTCCTTTGCGCTCGCCTCATCGGGCGCCTTGCGCCCGGACCGGTGGATCGAGCGTTAAAAACACCCGATTCCCCGGCTCCTGCAGAGTTGGCCTCCGGGTTGTCCCGTAGCTGTAACGAAGCATTGCAAGACTCGCGGCGCCTCCCCAAGCACCGGCCTCCCCAGGTCCCGCCGCATGTCTCTCAAACACCGCCTCGCCGTCGTCGCACTCCTGTGCGGCGCCGTCTGCCTGCTGCCGACCGCGCAGCTGGGCTTCAACCTCCTCGACGCCCTGCGCACCGTGAAGGCGCAGCGCGCCGCGCTGCCCGCCAACCAGGCGTGGCAGCGCGTGATCGCGGATCTCTCCGAACACCGGCTGGCCTCGGCCACCGCGTCCAGTCATCCCGAGCAGGCCGCCGCGCGCGACGCCGCCGCCACGAAGATCGAGAAGGACTTCGAGGTCGTGCTCGCCGAGCTCGACGACGTGCGGCACGGCGACGCGCTGTCCGATGAGGCGACGAAGATCCGTGAGCAGTTCAAGGCGCTCCACGCCAAGGGCGTGAGCCAGATGCTCCAGGTCCAGGCGCCGCAGTACCGGGCGCTGTTCGATGCGATCTTCGATGCCGTCGCGCAACTGAACGCGCGGTCCGGGCTGCTGATGCAGCAGGACGGCGCGACCTACTTCAACGTCGTGGCCGGGCTGCAGGTCGCGCCGCAGCTGACGGACACGCTGGCCGAGCTCGGCGCGATCGGCGCCGCGGCCGCGGTCGACGATGTCGCCGCCGTGGGCAATGCCGCGGGGCGCTACAGAGCCGACCTGCGCCAGCTCAACGCGGCGCTGCGCCAGGCGGCCGTCGCGGATGCGCCGCACGCGGCCGACTACGCCGAGACGCTGCAGCGCGTCGCCCAGCAGCGCCAGGTGGTGCTGGACGCGCTCGATGCGTCGGCGAAGGACGTGAACTACCCGCTCGATCAACTGGTCGCCACGCTGAAGAAGGGCGCGGTGCTGCAGTCCGAGCTCTCCGCCCGCGTGATGGACACGCTGGCGCAGCGGCTCGACGACAGCGAGTCCGCCGTCGCGCGGCGTTTCCTGTTGACGACGATCGTCGTGATCGGCGGGCTCATCGCGATGGGCCTGGTGCTGTGGCGCACGCTGCTCGGCGTCTGGCGTCCGATCCATGAGGCGGAGACGCTCACCGAGCGCATCGCGCAAGGCGATCTGACCGCCGAGTCCTCATGGCACACGAACGACGACCTGGGCCGGATGCTCGATGCGATCCGCTCGATGCGCGACCGGCTGCGCGGTCTGGTGACGCAGATGCAGGTCGCGTCGGGCGAGATCCACGGCGCCGCCGACGAGATCGCCTCCGGCAACCAGGACCTCAGCGTGCGCAGCGAACACGCGGCGGCACGCGTGCAGGAGGCGTCGAGCAACGTGCAGCGGCTGTCGGAGACGCTGGACGGCACGGCGCAGGCCTCGGTCCGCACGCGCGGGCTCGCCGATGAAGCCAGCGCGAGCGCCGCCGCCGGCGGCCGGATGGTGCAGGGCTTCGTGGAGACGATGAACTCGATCGGCGCGAGCTCCAGGCGCATGTCGGAGATCGTCTCGGTGATCGACATGATCGCGTTCCAGACCAACATCCTGGCGCTGAATGCGGCCGTGGAGGCGGCGCGGGCGGGCGAGCAGGGGCGCGGCTTCGCGGTCGTCGCCGCCGAGGTGCGCCACCTGGCCAAGCGCAGCGCCGGCGCGGCCGGCGAGGTCAAGGTGCTGATCGGCGAATCGGTCGCGCGGGTCGAGCGCGGCCAGTCGGAGGTGCAGGCAGCCGGTGCCGCCATTGCCGGCATCGAACGCGGCATCGGCGCGGTCAGCGCCGAGATCGAGCGGATCGCCCACGAGGTGGCCGAGGAAGCCGTCAGCCTCCAGCAGCTGCGCGGGACCTTCACCGATGTCGAGCGCATGGTTCAGCAGAACGCGGCGCTGGTCGAGGAAGCCGCCGCGTCGGCCGCCTCGCTCAACGATCAGGCGGAGCGGATGAACGAGCTGGCGTCGGCATTCCGGCTGGGCTGATCGTCGGACCGATCGAGTGTCCCGCGCCGGCGACCAGCCGCGCGCGGGCTTCGTCGAGCACGTCCACGAGTTCGGACGATGCGACGTGAACCGCGAAGCTCGCTGGCGAGGTACCCTGATCGTCCGGCGCGTCGCTGCGATCGACGCGTTCCGCGTCGTGCAGCCACAGGGCGAGCCGGTAGGCGCGCTCCAGCAGCGCGGCCAGTTCGCAGCGCTCGTCGCGGGGCGGATCGATGCTCATAGCCCCCGCCACAGGTTCGCGATGCCGAGCACGATGAAGACGACGAACAGCGCGCGCTGGAACGTCGTCGCGCTGATCCTCGCCCGCACGGCGGCGCCGACGCCCAGGCCGGCGAAGGCCGCGGCGAGCGCCAACAGCGAGGACACGGTCAACACCGATCCGCTCTCGAAGGAATGCAGCCGCGCGGCCAGCGACAGCGTCGCGACGGTGAAGGACAGGCCGAGCGCCTGGATCATCGTGTCCTTGTCCAGCCGCAGGGCCTGGAGGTAGGGGACGAGCGGCAGCGCGAAGACGGCGGTCGAGGCGGTGACGAAGCCGGTCGCCAGTCCGGCGGCGAGGCCGATCCACCAAGCGTGCGGCGACACCTGCGGAACGACGGGTTTCCACAGTCCCCACAGGCCGTAGACGACGAGGATCACGCCCAGGGCGAGCCGCGCGTCGATGGGCGCAATCATGCTGAGGTCCGGTCCCCAGACGGTGGAGACGGCCATGCCCAGCCACACCGGCCACAACATCGTGGCGATGCGGCGCCAGGCGGGGCCCTGGCACTGCGCGATGTTGGTGACGAGCGACGGCATCACCAGCAGCGCCGCCGCCTGTGCGGGGGCCATCCACAGGCCGAGCAGGCTCATGGCGACCGTCGGCAGTCCCATGCCGGTGACGCCCTTGACGCCGCCGGCCAGGATGAAGACCAGCCCGATGCCGAGCCAGGGCGCGAGCGCCGCGAAGGAAGTGGAATCCATGCCGCGCATCTTCGAGGCGTGCCCGACGACTGTCGATCTCGATGTGCGGCGGATATCCTTCGCGTCCGCAAGAGGATTCGCGAGAGGATGGCCTCGATGACCGCAATGCGTTCCACCGCCCGCCCGATCGACTACCGCGTCGATCCCTTCGACCTGCAGCTGTTCGAGGCGGTCGTCGCGCATGGCTCGATCACGGCCGGCGCGGCGGCGATGAGCCTGTCGCTCGCGGCCGCGAGCGCGCGCTTGAAAGGACTCGAGCACCGGGTCGGTGTGCGGCTGCTGGATCGTTCCAAGGCCGGCGTCGTCGCGACCGATGCGGGCAGGGCGCTCTCGCGTCAAGCCCGCCGGGTGCTGTCGGAGCTGGATTCGCTGCATGTCGAGATGTCGGCCTTCGGCCGCGGGCTGCGCGGAACGGTGCGCCTGCTCGGCAACACGGCCGCGGTGGTCGAGGCGCTGCCGCCCCGGCTCGGCCGCTTCCTCGCGGACCATCCGGACATCGACGTCGAGCTGCAGGAAATGCCCAGCGACGCCGCGCTGCAGGCCCTGCGCGAAGGCGTCGCCGACGTCGCGATCGTCACCAATCATGTCGACACGACAGGCCTCACCTCACAGCCCTGGGTGGAGGACGAACTGGTTGCGCTGCTGCCCGCGGTCAAGCGAGGCCGGATGCCGAAGAGCGTGCGTTTCATCGAGCTGCTGGACCGGCCCTTCGTCGGTCTCGGCGCCGACAGCGGCCTGAGTCGCTACCTGCTGGCGCAGGCCGCGCGCAGCGGCCGCGTGCCGCATCACCGCGTGCGCGTATCGAGCTTCGAGGCGGTTGCCCGGCTGGTCGAGGCCGGCGCGGGCGTGGCCGTGATGTCGCGCAGCGCGGCGGAACGCGGGAAGACGGACGGCGTCAGGATCGCCCGCCTCGACGAGCCGTGGGCGCGCCGCACGCTGATGCTCTGCCATTCGGGGCAGGCGCTGGAGCAGCCGGGGGTGATCGCGTTGGTGACGGCGTTGATGACTGCGCCTGACGCTTCGCGGGCCTAGGTGAACGGTGGCCAAATGGCCACATCGCCTGCGGCGTGCTTGGGCGCCGTCTGGTGATCGGGCTGGAGGATGTGGCCCTGCGGGGCGGCCGCTAGCCCTTCCGTGCAATTGACGGATGGGTATGCGCTCCGGAAATATCCGCAGTTCACCGATTCAATTTCATGAATCGCCGTTCAGCCTCTAGATTGGGAACAAGCCACTCTTCCCGAAAGGACTTCCCATGGCTCTGAAAGACCTGCTTCCCGGCAAGCTGGGATTCGGCACCGCCCCGCTGGGCAACATGTTCCGCGACATCCCCGAGGCCGAAGCCCGCGCCACCGTCGACGCCGCCTGGAACGACGGCATCCGCTACTTCGACAACGCACCGTTCTACGGCGCCGGCCTCGCCGAGATCCGCATGGGCGACGCGCTGGCCGGGCGCCCGCGCGACGAGTACGTCATCAGCACCAAGGTCGGCCGCCTGATCCTCGACGAGGTCGAGGACGTCAGCGCCCGCGACAACGGCGAGAAGGGCGACGTCTTCAAGTACGGCCGCCCCAACAGGATCGTCAACGACTACTCCGAGGACGCGACGCTGCGCTCGATCGAGGACAGCCTCAAGCGCCTGAAGACCGACCGCATCGAGATCGTCTGGGTGCACGACGTCGCGCAGGACTTCTACGGCGACGAGTGGCTGGGCGTGTTCGAAGGCGCGCGCAAGGGCGCCTTCAAGGCGCTCGACCGGCTGCGCGACGAGGGCGTGATCAAGGCCTGGGGGCTGGGCGTCAATCGTGTCGAGCCGATCGAACTGGTCATGGCGCTCGACAGCGCGCGCCCCGACGGCTTCCTGCTCGCCGGCCGCTACACGCTCCTCGATCACGATCGCGCATTGCAGCGCGTGATGCCGGAAGTCACCGCCCAGGGGCTGGGCATCGTCGTCGGCGGGCCGTACAGCTCGGGCGCGCTGGTCGGCGGTCCCAACTTCGAGTACGCGCCCGCGACGCCGGCCATCCTCGACAAGGTCGCCCGCATCAAGGCGATCGCCGACCGTCACGGCATCAGCATGAAGGCGGCGGGGTTGCAGTTCTCGCTCGCGAATCCGGCCGTCGCCGCCGTCATCCCGGGGGCGAGCCAGCCGAGCCGCCTCGCCGAGGATCGCGCCGCGCTGAATGAGAAGGTGCCGGCCGACTTCTGGCGCGAGCTGCGTCAGGCCAGGCTGGTGCATCCGGAAGCACCGCTGCCCGGCGGCGCATAAGGAACGCGGGGTAGAGAACCGTCACGGAGCGGCCACCGGGCACCGGGCTGCAAAGAGCAAGGAGCACGGATCAAAGAGCAGGCGGGCGGGCAGGCAGGCGTCCGGCTTGCCGGGGCGTTATCGTTCCAGCCGTCCGTCACGCCGCGCGTCTCCTCGCTCATGCCCATGTCCTTGCCGACCGATTCCCGTCTCCCGCCGCTCTTCGTCGTGTTCAACCGCGCCTCGGGCCGTGGCAACCGGGATGAAGTCGGCCCCGCCGTGGAGGCCGCCTGCCGCGCTGTCGGGCGCGAGGCGCACCTGCTGCCCATCGAGGCGCCCGGCAAGCTGGCCGAGACGGCCCGCGAAGCCGTGCGCCGTGCCCGCGAAGTCGACGGCGTCGTCGTCGCCGCCGGCGGCGACGGCACGATCAACGGCGTCGTCCAGGAGGTGCTCGGCAGCGGTTGCACCTTCGGCGTGCTGCCGCGCGGCACCTTCAACTACTTCGCCCGCACGCACGGGATCCCTGCCGACCTCGACGGCGCGCTGCGCGTGCTGCTTGAAGAGCAGGCCGCACCGGTGCAGGTGGGGCTGCTCAATGAGCGGGTCTTCAACGTCAACGCGAGCCTCGGGCTCTACTCGCAGTCGCTGGAGGACCGCGAGGTCTGGAAGCAGCAGTTCGGCCGCAGCCGCCTGATCGCGGCCGGCGCGGTGCTGGCGACGATCCTGCGCGGCCATCGCAGCCTCGGCCTGACCATCGAGCTGCACGGGCAGCCCAGGCACGTGCGCACGCCGACGGTCTTTGTCGGCAACAACGCGCTCCAGATGGAGCAGGTCGGCCTGCCTGAGGCGCAGGCCATCGATCGCGGCGAACTGGCCGGCGTGATGCTCAAGCCCGTCGGACGCTGGGGCCTGCTGAAGCTGCTCGTGCGCGGCGCGATGGGAAAGCTCGCCGAGGCGGACCAGATCGTCAACTTCCCCTTCAATCGCCTCACCGTCCGCAGCCGGCGCTTCGGCGCGCGCCGCGTGAAGGTCGCCACCGACGGCGAGGTGCTGTGGATGCGCCTGCCGGTGCGCTTCGAGGTGTCCCCGCATCCGCTGATGCTGATCCGCCCGGAGGGGCTGTCGGAAGAGCGGCGGCAAGCGCAGGCGGCCTTTGCTTCCGATTCCGGCCCCGCTCCCGCCCCGACGTCGGCGCCCACGTCAACGCCGGTCTCCACGGCGCCAAGGACATGACCGTCGTGCTGCAGATGTCAGATCCGCACTTCGGCACCGAGCGGCCGATGGCGGTGGGCGCGCTGGAGCGTCTCTGCGGCGAGCTGAAGCCCGACCTGCTGCTGATCACCGGCGACATCACGCAGCGCGCGCGTCCGATCGAGTTCTCGCGCGCGAAGGCCTTCGTCGAGAAACTGGGCGTGCCGGCGCGGCTGGTGATCCCGGGGAATCACGACATCCCGCTCTATGCGGTGACCACGCGGTTGCTGCATCCCTATCGGCGCTATGAGCGCGCGTTCGGGCCTGCCGAGGACGGCGAGTTCGAGAGCGAGGACCTGCTCGTCATCGCGCTCAACACGACGCGCCGCTACCGGCACAAGAACGGCGAGGTGTCCGATCCGCAGATCGAGCGCACGGCGCAGCGGCTGGCCCGCGCGAAGCCGGGACAGGTGCGGCTCGTGGCCGTGCATCAGCCGGTCGCGGTGACCAAGACGGCCGACCTTCCCAACCTGCTGCGCGGCCACGCGAAGGCGGTGCGGCGCTGGTCGGAGGCAGGGGTGGACGCGGTGCTCGGCGGTCACATCCACTTGCCCTATGTGCTACCGCTGCATGAGCGTCGGACCGACCTGCCGCACCCGGTATGGGCGGTGCAGGCGGGTACGGCGCTGAGCATCCGCGTGCGCGGCGGGATTCCGAATTCCGTGAACGTGATCCGGACCGGGCCGGGGCGCGCGGCCGTCGTCGAACGGTGGGACGTCGACGAGACCGCCGGCCTCTTTCAGCGTGTGAGCTCGACGGCGCTGGCCTGACGCCCAACGCGTCTGCGGCGCGCCCAGCGCGCGAGTTCGATGCTGACGATGGAGACGGTCAGCCAGGCGGCGCCGGAAGCGAAGCCGGCCAGCACGTCGCTCGGGAAGTGCACGCGCAGGAAGATGCGGCTGGCGCCGACCGAGAACGCCAGCCCCGCCGCCGCGATCCAGGCCGCCACATGCCAGCGCCGCGGCAGCAGGCGCACGGCGAGGTAGGCGAGCATCCCCATCGCGATCACCGTGCCGGAGCTGTGGCCGCTGGGGAAGCTGAATCCCTCCTCGGTCAGCCAGCGGGTCGGATGCACGGGACGGGCGCGTTCGAAGATGTGCTTCAGCGTCGGATTGAGCGCGGCGTTGCCCAGCATCGCCAGCGCCCAGCCGAGCGCCAGCCCGCGGCGTCGCAGGAGCAGCAGCACCACGAGCATCGCTATACCGAGCGTGATCAGCGTCTCCCGGTTGCCGACGAACGTGATCAGGTAGAACGCCCACAGCGCGAGATCGGGCACGTGATCGATCATCGCGACGATGAAGGCCTCGTCGAGCCGGCCGAGCGTCTGCTCGGCATGGAGCGCCTCCGCGATCTCGGCGAACAGCATCGCGCCGCCGACGATGAAGGCGAAGCCGGCCGCGAAGCGCAGCAGCAGCGCGGCCGGGGAGAGCGGCTCGGGCGCGGCCGCCTGCCCGCCGCGGTCCGGCAGCAAGGCGCGCGCGGCGAGCCAGGTCGTGCCGGTGACCAGCACCAGCAGCGCGCCGTAGATCGCCAGCGCATGGGCGCCGGCGAAGCCGGCGGCGTCGAGGAGAGAGACGTGGGACATGCGTCGATTGTTAGCTCAACATCCACGGATATTTCTGCATCGACCTTCGATACAGCCATTCGAAAAGATCGACGGCCACGGACACGTCGTTGCGCTCGTACACGCCGAGCATCGCCACCACGTAGTCGCTGGCCTCGACGCCGCCGAAACTGAGCGGTGCGCAGTGGCCGGCCAGCAGGGGCATGTTGGCCGACAGTCGACCGGTGCGCTTGTTGCCGTCGGCGAAGGCCTGCAGGTAGGCGACGTGGATCCAGAGGAAGAACGCGGCTTCGACCGGATTGAGGATCGCTGCTGCCTTGATGGCGATCTGTTGAAGCAGTTCTTCGAGGAGCGCGGGGATCCGTCCCGGCTGGCCGCGGGGCGAAACAGGTCGAATCCGGTTCCGCTACCGCAGGGGACGGCAGTTCAAGCAGCTCAGGCATGTATCGCATCACTCACCTTGTTCTCTCAACAACAAGGCATCGATGCTGCTCGGCGACGGGCTTGACTCCGGTCAAAACGCTGCGGGCGGGCTCAGCGGCGTGGCGGGATTTGACGGATCACGACTCGCGCACTCCCTCAAATCTGCAGGTCCGGCTGTCGTGTGGCACCCGATGTGCGGCTTCCACGCGACAAAGAAAAAAGCCGGACCTCGCGGCCCGGCTCTTCCTTGCAGGAGGGACGCTGGTCAGGCGTCCTGAAGAACTCGGCTCAGTACATCATCCAGCCGTTGCGGGCGACGCGGCGCAGCGAGAAGGCCAGGTCCGGGCGCTCGGCCGACTGCTCGGCGGCGGCTTGCAGGACGGCTTCGCGGGGGCGCAGCTCGACGGCGGCGTGGACGAATTCGACGACGGCGTGGCCGGCGCGCAGAGCCAGGCTCACCAGACGCTCGCCGGCCACGTTGGCGGTGCGAGCCCGGGCTGCGTCGGCAGCCATCACTTGGACATTCAGCGTGGCGGTGGTCATGGCGGTTCCTTCTGAGGTGATGTTGGGTGGCGCTTGCTTGGCGGGTGGCCGTGCGCCATGGACGAGATATTGCGGTTTTCACGTACGGCACGCCAATTGCGCTTGGGAATCGCGTCATCACCGCCAGAAATGACCCGTGACGGAATTAGCATCCGACGCATGAGCACCCCCCGCCCCGTCAACTTCCGGACGCTGGACCTGAACCTGCTGCGCGTCTTCGACGTGGTGATGGAAGAACGCCACGTCACCCGCGCCGCGCACCGGCTGTCCATCACCCAGCCGGCCGTCAGCAACGCGCTGCGGCGCCTGCGCGAGGCCACGCACGAGGAACTCTTCATCCCCAGCTCCACCGGCGTCGAGCCGACGCCCCATGCCCAGTCGCTCTGGCCGGTGGTCCGCCGCGCGCTGTCCGCGCTGCAGCAGGCGCTGGAGCCGCAGGTCTTCGACCCGCGCGCCGCCGGCAACACGGTCAGCTTCACGCTGGCGATGGCGGACGCGACCGCGGCGCTGGTCGTGCCGCAACTGAGCCGGCGCTTCCTGGAGGAGGGCATCCACGTCGGCCTGCGCGTCGTGCCGCTGACCACCCGCGACCCGCGCGAGCTGCTGGAGCAGGGCTGGGCCGATCTGGCGATCGGCTTCTTCCCCGACCTGACCGAGCAGTTGATGATCGAGGACGACAGCACCGCCTTCCGGCGCGAGGCGCTCTACGCGAGCCGCTACGTCTGCGTCATGCGCGCCGACCATCCGCTGGCCGAGCACGGCGCGTTGACGCTGGATGCCTACTGCGCCGCGCAGCACCTGCGCGTGAGCTTCGCGGGCCGCGCGCACGGCTTCGTCGACGACGCGCTGGCGACCATCGGCCGCAAGCGGCGGGTGGCGATGACGGTCAACAGCTTCTTCACCGGCACGATGGCCGTGCAGCAGTCCGACCTGATCACGGTGCTGCCGGACAGCTTCGTCCCGGCCACCGGCTTCGCCGGCCAGCTCGCCTGCCGGAACCTGCCCTTCGCGCTGCGCGGCATCGACATCAGCCAGGTCTGGCACATCCGCGCCGAGCCCGATCCGGCGCAGCGCTGGCTGCGGCAGGTGATCGGGGAGATATCGGACGTCATCGCCGCCGGGGCGCGGGCGTTGCCGCAAGCCACGGCGGCGGCCTGAAGACCGCCCGAAGCCGCGGTCCGGCGTCACCGCGGTCCGGCGTCACCGCCGTCCGGGTCTCGGTTCTTCCTGTCGACCCTTGCAGCTTTTGTCTCCTTCCGCCCGGGGGACGGCGCGCCTACATTGCGCGTCTCTCCAGATGAGAGTCGTTCTCATCGACGGAGCCCGAAGCTTCCGGTCCGCCCCCGTCCCCGGGGGCCCTCGTCCGTTCTGACGCCTGAGAAAGAGACAACACGATGCGCCGATCTGCCAAGTTCTTGCGTTCCAAACTCCGCCCGATCGTCGCCACGGCGGCCATGGCGGTGTCTGCCATCGCGCTGGTGCCAGGTGTTGCGCAGGCCAACGTACCCGCCGGCGGCGAGCTGACGCTCTACACGACGCGCGAGGTCGCGCTCGTCCAGCCGCTGCTGTCCGCATTCACCGCGAAGACGGGGACCCGGGTCAATACGGTGTTCGTGAAGGACGGGCTGCTGGAGCGCGTCAAGGCCGAGGGCGCCCGCTCGCCGGCCGACCTGCTGATGACGGTCGACGTCGGCAACCTGATCGACCTCGTCGAAGGCGGCGTGACGCAGCCGCTGAAGTCGGCCGAGATCGAGTCGGCCGTGCCGGCCAACCTCCGCGCGGCCGACGGCCAGTGGACCGCGCTGTCGCTGCGGGCCCGCGTGCTCTACGCGGATCCGTCCCTGAAGACCGGCGCAATCCGCTACGAGGACCTGGCCGATCCGAAGTGGAAGGGCAAGGTCTGCACGCGCTCGGGCCAGCACCCGTACAACACGGCCCTGGTCGCCGCGATGATCGCCCACGACGGCGAGGCCAAGACCGAGCAGTGGCTGCGCAGCCTGAAGGCCAACCTCGGCCGCAAGCCCACCGGCGGCGATCGCGACGTCGCGCGGGACATCCTGGGCGGCCTCTGCGACGTGGGGCTGGCCAACTCGTACTACGTCGGCCAGATGAAGTCGGCCAAGCCCGGCAGCGACGCGCGCAAGTGGGGCGACGGCATCCAGGTGCTGAAGCCCGTCTTCGCGAAGGGCGCGGGCACGCACGTCAACATCAGCGGCGCCGCGGTGGCGAAACACGCGCCGAACAAGGCGGCCGCGCAGGCGCTGATGGAGTTCCTCGTGTCGGAGCCGGCGCAGCAGCTCTACGCGCAGACCAACTACGAGTACCCGGTGCGTGCCGGCGTCACGCTGGATCCGCTGATCCAGTCGGCGATCGGCCCGGTGAAGGCCGATGCGCTGCCGCTGACGGAGATCGCGCGCCACCGCAAGCAGGCCAGCCTGCTGATCGACAAGGTCGCCTTCGACCAGTGACGGCGTGAGGCGTTTCTTCGGCCGGCCGCGCGCGGTCGGCCCGTTGTGGCACGCGACGGCTTCGGTCATCGCGCTCGTCGTGCTGGCGCCGCTGGGCGCGCTGGCGTGGACGGCGCTGGGTGCCGGGGCCGCGCATTGGGCCCACCTGTTCGAGCATGTGCTGCCGCGCGCCGCCGCGCAGACGGTGACGCTGCTGATCGGCGTCGGCCTGCTGACGGCGATCGTCGGCACCGGCTGCGCGTGGCTGGTGACGCGTGTCGACTTCCCCGGCCGCGCGGTGCTGCGCTGGGCGCTGCTGCTGCCGCTGACGGTGCCGACCTACATCGCGGCCTACAGCTACGTCGACCTGCTGCATCCGATCGGGCCGTTCCAGGGCGCCGTGCGCGCGCTGCTCGGGTTCGAGTCGCCGCGCCAGTTCCGGCTGCCCGATGCCCGCTCGATGGGCGGCGCGGTGCTGGTGCTGTCCGCCGTGCTCTATCCCTACGTCTACCTGAGCATGCGCGCGATGTTCTCGACGCAGCCCGCGCGCTTGATGGAGGCGGCGCGGCTGCTCGGCGAAGGGCCGTGGGGCGCGTTCCTGCGCGTCGCGCTGCCGATGGCGCGCCCGGCGCTCGCGGTGGGCGTCGGCCTGGTGCTGCTGGAAGTGCTGAACGACGTCGGCGCGTCCGAGTTCCTCGGCGTGACCACGCTGACCACGACGATCTACACGACCTGGGTGACGCGCTCCGACCTGGGCGCGGCCGCGCAGATCGCCTGCGCGATGCTGGCAATGGTGGCGTTGCTGGTCTGGCTGGAGCGGCAGGGACGCCGCCGTCAGCGCGCAGGCAGCGTGCGCGCGATGCGACCCGCCGCGCGGCGTCGGCTGCGCGGCGCCATGGCGTGGCTCGCGACCGCCGCCGCGGCCTTGCCCGTGCTGATCGGCTTCGTGCTGCCGGCGGGGCATCTGGCGGTGCTGGCCTGGAAGCGGGCGGTGGAGGGGCACGGACTGTCCCCGGAGGTCCTGTCCGGCGCGATGCATTCGGCGGGGTTGGCGTTGAGCGTGACGGTGATCGCCGTGGCGGCGGGTCTGATCGTCGCCTGGGCGTCCCGATCGACGGGCGGCGCCGGACGTCCGCGCGCGTGGTGGCTGGGCAGTGCCGCGCTCGGTTATGCGGTGCCCGGCACGGTGCTGGCGATCGGCCTGCTGCCGCCGGCATTGGTCGTCGACGGCTGGATCGCCGATCTGCTGGGCCTGCCCGGCCTGCCGTTGATGAGCGTCGGCGCGGTGCTCGTCGTGGCCGGCGCGATCCGCTTCCTGGCCTTGCCGATCGGCGGTGTCGAGGCGGGGCTCGCGCGTCTGCCGGCGCCGCTGGAGCAGGCCGCCCGCAGCCTCGGCGAAACGCCGCTCGGCACGCTGCGCCGCGTCCATCTGCCGCTGCTGCGTCCGGCGCTCATGGCGAGTGCGCTGCTGGTCTTCATCGACGTGATGAAGGAACTTCCCGCCTCGCTGCTGCTGCGGCCCGCCAACGTCGAGACACTGCCGACACTGCTCTACGCCGAGGCCGCGCGCGGCAGCTACGAGCACGGCGCGCTCGCCGCGCTGCTGATCGTCGCTGTCGGCCTGCCGGCGGTGCTGCTGCTGAGCCGGGAACCCGCGGAGCGGACGCCTCCTGCGCCGCCCGTGCCGGACGCCAGGTCCGAGGCGGAGACACCCGCCGCGTTCGTGGCGATGAAGGGCACGACATGAAGGGCACGACATGAAGCGCACGACATGAAGGCATCGACGTGAAGGCATCGACATGAGCACGCTCACCCTTGAGAACCTCCACCTGCGCTACCCGGGCGCCGAATCCGCCGTCCTGAACGGGCTGTCGCTGACGCTGCCGCTGGGCGGCATCGCCTGCCTGCTCGGGCCGTCGGGTTGCGGCAAGAGCACGGCGCTGCGCGCGATCGCCGGGTTCGAGCCGCTGAGCGCGGGGCGCGTGCTGCTCGACGGACGGGAGCTGTCCGGCCCCGGTGTCCACGTCGAGCCGGAACACCGCGGCGTCGGCCTGCTGTTCCAGGAGATCGCCCTGTTCCCGCACCTGAATGCGGCGGCCAACGTCGGCTTCGGCCTGCGTCGCCGGGCTGCCGCCGAGCGCGACCGCCGCGTGCGCGAGCTGCTGTCGCTGGTGGGGCTCGACGACCTGGGCTCGCGCATGCCGCACGAGCTTTCCGGAGGCCAGCAGCAGCGGGTCGCGCTCGCACGGGCGCTGGCGCCTTCACCGCGACTGCTGCTGCTCGACGAGCCCTTCTCCAATCTCGACGCCGCGACGCGCGACCGCCTCGTCGTCGAAGTGCGCGACATCCTGCGCTCGGCGGGCCAGACCGCGTTGATGGTCACGCACGATGCCGATGAAGCCGAGGCGATGGCGGACTGGATCGGGGTGATGGCGGACGGGCGACTCGTCGAATGGCGACCGACACGGGTAGCCGCCTAGCGCATTGCAGTCATTGAAAGTTCCGCAGGGAGGCGGAGCATGGCGGTCTTCTTCAAGACGGAGCCTGTATGCGACGCGGAATTGCTGGTTGCCACGAATATTCCATTGCCGGCGGCGAGGTGTGCCAGGCCTTCGTGCCGACACCGCTGCCGCCGCGCCCCTCCCTGATCCTGGACACCGACCTGGAGATGCGTCTGGACCGCGCGAACCAGTCGTTGGGGCGGCTGGATGGCCTGTCGCTGCTCATGCCGGATCCTTCCATCCTGCTGTACAGCTACATCCGCAAGGAAGCCGTCCTGTCATCGCGGATCGAGGGCACGCAATCCTCGCTGGCGGATCTGCTGTTGTACGAGGCGGATGGCGCGCCCGGCGTGCCCGTGGACGATGTGCAGGAGGTGTCCTGCTACGTGTCGGCCCTGGAGCATGGGGTCGACCAGCTGCGCCGCGGGCTGCCGATCTGCACGCGGCTGATGAACGAGATGCATCGGCGCCTGATGACACAGGGCCGGGGCATGGGGAAGGCGCCGGGGGAGATCCGTCGCACGCAGAACTGGATCGGCGGGCCATCGGTGACGGACGCCAGCTTTGTGCCGCCCCCGCCGCATCGACTCGCCCAGTGCCTGGCCGATCTGGAGCGCTTCATCAATGACCAGCCGGAGCGCCATCCGGCGCTCAAGAAGGCGGCCTTGACCCACCTCCAGTTCGAGACCATCCACCCCTATCTGGACGGCAACGGCCGGCTCGGCCGATTGCTGATTCCACTGATGCTCATTGCCGACGGGGTCCTGCGCGAGCCCGTGCTGTTCCTGTCGCTCTACTTCAAGGCGCATCGGAGCGACTACTACGAGCTGCTGCAGCAGGTGCGCGAGCACGGCGATTGGGAAGAGTGGCTGTGGTTCTTCGCCGGCGGCGTGCAGGTCGCGTCGGCGCAGGCGGTGGATCTGGCCCTGGCGATCACGCGGCTGTACACGACGGACGGCGTGCGCATCCGGCGTGAGGCCAGCCGCAACGAGGACGCCCTGCGCGTGCATCACGCGCTCTTCTGCCGGCCGGTGGCGCGCCGCGCCGACATCACCGCATTCAACGGCCTGGACGCGGCGTCCATCGACCGCGGTGTGGCGGTGCTGGTGGATCTCGGCCTGATCCACCGGGTATGCGGAACGGCCGGGGAGCCGATCTTCGTGTACACCGCTTATCTCGACCTGCTGAACCACGAAGAGACATGAGCATCCTCCTCCGCCCCGCCGTTCCGACCGACATCGCCGCCTGCATCGACCTGCGCGGCCGCACGCGCGAGAACGCCGTGCCGGCCGCGCGCCTGGCCGAGCTCGGCATCACGGAAGCGTCCTGGTCCGGCCAGGTCCGCGATGGCGCGCTGCCGGGCTTCGTCGCGGAGACGGGCGGCGTGATGGCCGGCTACTGCTTCGGCGATGCCGCCAGCGGTGAGATCGTCGTCCTCGCGCTGCTGCCCGAGCATGAGGGTCACGGCCTCGGCAAGGCGCTGCTGGACCTCACCGTCGCCCATTTGCGCGGGCTGGGGCATCAGCGCCTGTTCCTCGGCTGCTCGGCCAACCCGGCGCATCGCTCGCACGGCTTCTATCGCCGGCAGGGCTGGCGGCCGACCGGCGAGCGCGATGGCTACGGCGATGAAGTGCTCGAGCTCCTGCCCCCGTGAACAGGGCGGATTCCCCGTGGTTTCTTTGATGCCGTCTTGATCCCGCTCGGGCTACCCTAGAGCCAAGCAAGAACATCGAGACAAGCCATGCTCATCAACTGTGTCGCCTACCGCGACGGCCGCCGGCTGGCCGATATCCAGCCTGAAGCGATCAGCGATTACCTCAAGCTGCCCGACTGTTTCGTCTGGGTCGCCCTGCGCGATGCGTCGACCGAAGAGGTCCTCGCGATGAAGGAGGAGTTCGACCTGCACGAGCTCGCGGTCGAGGATGCGTTGCACGGCCAGCAGCGGCCGAAGGTGGAGGAGTACGGCGACACGCTGTTCGCCGTGATGCAGACCGTGCAGTTCACGCCGACGGACGAGCTCTGCACGGGCGAGGTGTCGATCTTCGTCGGCAACAACTTCGTGCTGTCGATCCGCAACCGTGTCGCGCAGAGCCTGCTGGGCGTGCGCGCCCGCGCGGAGAAGGAGCCGCACATGCTCAAGCGCGGCCCCGGCTTCGTGATGTACGCGATCATGGACGCGGTCGTGGACCGCTACTTCCCGGTCATCGAGGCGCTGGAGACGGAGCTCGAAGCGATCGAGTCGCAGATCTTCGAGCCCGGCGTCACACGCGAGAACATCCGCCGGGTGTATGAGCTCAAGCAGCGCGTCACGGTGGTGAAGCATGCGGTCTCGCCGTTGCTCGACGCCGTCGGCAAGCTGGTGCGCGGCCGCGTGCCGCCGGTCTGCGAGGACACCCGCGAGTACTTCCGCGATGTCTACGACCACCTGGAGCGCATGCAGTCGGCGCTCGACTCGCTGCGCGACACCGCGACGACCGTCATCCAGGTCCACCTGTCGATGGCCGCCATCGAGGACTCGGAGACCACCAAGCGCCTGGCGGCCTGGGCCGGTATCTTCGCGGCGGCCACGGCGTTCGCCGGGATCTGGGGGATGAACTTTGAAGTGATGCCGGAACTGAAGTGGCGATTCGGATATCCGGTCGCGCTCGGCGTCATCACTGCGACCTGCGGTGTCCTGTTCTGGCGATTCAGGAAGGCCGGCTGGCTCTGACGCCTCGGTCTCTCTTGCTCCCTCTCCCGCAAGCGGGAGAGGGAGTAACTCCGGGCTCTGTGGATCGCCGGGGGAGTTCGGGATTGGCTGAGCTCAGATCAACTCGGCGATGGCCTTGCCCATCTCCGTCGTGTTGGCCGTGCCGCCGAGGTCGCCCGTGCGCGGGCCCGACGCGAGCGTCTGCTCGATCGCCTTCAGGATCGCGTCATGCGCTTCCTGCTCGCCGAGGAACTGCAGCATCAGCGCGCCCGACCAGATCATCGCGACCGGGTTGGCGATGTTCTTGCCGTAGATGTCCGGCGCCGAGCCATGCACCGGCTCGAACAGCGACGGGAAGTTGCGCTCCGGATTCAGGTTGGCCGATGGCGCCAGGCCGATCGTGCCGGTCGTCGCGGGACCCAGGTCCGACAGGATGTCGCCGAACAGGTTGGACGCGACCACCACGTCGAAGCGGCCCGGCTGCAGCACGAAGCGCGCGCTCAGGATGTCGATGTGCTGCTTGTCCACGGTGACCGACGGATACCCGGCGCCGACCGCGTCCGCGCGGCCGTCCCACCACGGCATCGAGATCGCGATCCCGTTGCTCTTGGTCGCCACCGTCAGGTGCTTGCGCTCGCGGCTCTGCGCCAGGTCGAAGGCGTACTTCAGCACCCGGTCCGCGCCGAAGCGTGAGTAGACCGATTCCTGGATCACGATCTCGCGGTCGGTGCCCGCGTACATGATGCCGCCAAGGTTGGTGTATTCGCCCTCGGTGTTCTCGCGCACGACGAAATAGTCGATCTCGCCGGGCTTGCGGTTGGCCAGCGGGCAGGGCACGCCTTCGAACAGACGCACCGGGCGCAGGTTGATGTACTGGTCGAATTCGCGCCGGAACTTCAGCAGCGAGCCCCACAGCGACACGTGGTCCGGCACCGTCGCCGGCCAGCCCACCGCGCCGAAGAAGATCGCGTCCTGGCCTTCCAGCTGCGCCTTCCAGTCGTCCGGCATCATCTGGCCGGTCTCGCCGTAGTAGTCGCAGCTGGCCCACTCGATGTGAGTGAACTCGAACTGGATGCCGAAGCGCTTCGCGGCGGCTTCCAGCACGCGCAGCCCTTCGGGCATCACTTCCTTGCCGATGCCGTCGCCGGGGATGACGGCGATCTTGTACGTCTTGCTCATGGTCGTGCTTTCAACGGAGATCAGAAGGCGCGTGTGGATGGTCGTTCGCCGATCCGGTGGATCCGGTCGACTCGGCCGGTTCAACGGGTTCAGCGGGTTCAGCGCTCCACGCGCGGGTGGCGTTCAATAGGGCGAGCCGGTCGGGGCCGGCAGCGGCGGGGCCAGGTCGAAGTCTGCCGCAAGGCGCCGCGTGGCCTGTGCGAGCAGCGTGACGTCGATGCCGACGGCGACGAAGCTCGCGCCGAGCGACAGGTAGTGGCGGGCGAGCGTCGCGTCGCCTGTCAGCGTGCCGGCGGCCTTGCCGCTGGCGACGATGGTGCGGATCGCGCCGTCGATCGCCGCCTGCACCTCCGGGTGCGTCGGCTGGCCGCGATGGCCCATCGAGGCCGCGAGGTCCGCCGGCCCGATGAACACGCCGTCGACGCCGTCCACGGCGCAGATCGCCTCGAGGTTCCTCAGCGCCGTGGCGGTCTCCGCCTGGACGAGCACGCAGGCCTCGCCATCGGCTTCGTCCAGGTACTGGCGCCGCAGGCCCCAGCGCGACGCGCGCGCCACGGCGGCGCCGACGCCGCGCACGCCCAGCGGCGGATAACGCGTGGCCGCGACCACCGCCGCGGCCTGCTCCGCCGTGTCGATCATCGGCACCAGCAGCGTCTGCACGCCGATGTCGAGCAGCTTCTTGATGCCGTCCTTGTCCGCGTTGACGGCGCGCACGACCGGGTGCGCCGGGTAGGGCGCCACCGCCTGCAGCTGCTGCAGCGTGCTGGTCAGCTCGTTGGGCGCATGCTCGCCGTCGATCAGCAGCCATTGGAAACCGGCGGTCGCGCAGACCTCGGCGCTGTAGGCCTGCGCCATCGACAGCCACAGGCCGACCTGAGGCCGGCGCTCTGCCAGGCCCTGCTTGAAGGTGTTGGAGAAGTTCATGGAAGCCTTCATGGATGGCGTCGCGGATGACGTCGTGGATGCATGCCTGGACGCATGCCCGGGTGCATGACCGGATGCTGCGTCGATGGGCTCGTCGAGGTTCTCGTCGATGTCTTCGTCGAGGCGCTCACGACAGCCCGCCCTGGCAAACGTACTTGATGTGGAGGTAGTCGTCGAGCCCGTGCGTGGAACCCTCGCGGCCGTAGCCGGATTCCTTGACGCCGCCGAAGGGCGCGGACTCGGCCGCGATCGCGCCTTCGTTGAGGCCGACGATGCCGCTCTCCAGCGCATCCGCGACGCGCCAGGCGCGGGCGATGTCGCGGGTGTAGAAGTAGGCCGCCAGGCCGAAGGGCGTGTCGTTCGCGGCGGCGACGACCTCGTCCTCGGTCTCGAAGCGGAACACCGGCACGACGGGCCCGAAGGTCTCCTCGTGCCAAAGCAGCATCTCCGTCGTCGCGTTGATCAACACGGTCGGGGCGAAGTAGTTGGGGCCGGCAGCGACCGCGTTGCACACGCGCTCGCCGCCGGTGATGACCAGGGCGCCGTGCGCGACGGCGTCGTCGACGTGGCGCTCGATCTTCTCCAGCGCGCGGGCGTTGATCATCGGACCGATCTGCGAGTCGGCGCGGCTGGCCGGCCCGACCTTCAACGCGGCGACACGCGCCGCGAGCTTCTCGACGAACAGGTCATGGATGCCCGCCTGCGCGAACACGCGGTTCGGGCACACGCAGGTCTGGCCGCCATTGCGGAACTTGGCCGCCATCAGCCCCTCGACGGCCGCGTCGACATCGGCATCGTCGAAGACGATGAAGGGCGCGTTGCCGCCGAGCTCCAGCGACAGCTTCTTCAGCGTCGACGCCGATTCGCGCGCCAGGTGCTTGCCGACCGGCGTCGAGCCGGTGAAGGTGATCTTGCGGACGCGCGCATCGGCCAGCCAGACGTCGACGACCTCCGGCGTGCGCTCGCGCGACGCGCACACGATGTTGAGCACGCCCGGCGGCAGGCCGGCTTCGACGGCCAGCGCCACCAGCGCCAGCGAGGTCAGCGGCGTGTCCTCGGCCGGCTTGGCGATGACGGTGCAGCCGGCGGCCAGCGCCGGCGCGATCTTGCGCGCGATCATCGCGGCCGGGAAGTTCCACGGCGTGATCGCGGCGACCACGCCGACCGGCTCTCGCAGCGCGAGCATGCGGCGACCCTGGACGGGCGCGGGGATGACCTCGCCGTTGGCGCGCGTCGCTTCCTCGGCGAACCACTCGACGTAGCTCGCCGCGTAGGCGACCTCGGCGCGGCCTTCCGCCAACGGCTTGCCCTGCTCCTGCGAGATCAGCGCGCCGAGCCGGTCCTGGTCGCGCAGGATCAGGTCGTTCCAGCGCTTGAGGATCGCCGCGCGCTGCTTCGCCGGCACGGCGCGCCAGCCCTCGAAGGCCGCGTGCGCGGCGTCGACCGCGGCGAGTGCATCTTCGGCACGGCTGTCGGGAACGTCGGCGATGCGGCCGTCGTCGGCGGGATCGACCACCGGGAAGCGGTCGCCGGCGGCGGCGTCGCACCAGCGGCCGGCGATGTGGTTCTTGGTCTGCATGAGGAGGCTCGCAAGCAGGAGTGAAGGGAGGGCCTGGACCAGCGGGCGGCGTGCGGCGAACGACTCGTCGTCAGGTGACGTGGAGCGCTGCCGGACGCCGCCGGGCGCCGACGCGGGCGGCCGCCAAGGGCCGCTCAGCTGACGATGCCCAGGTGCCAGGGCACGAACTCGTGGTCGCCGAGGCCGAGCAGCTCGCTCTTGGTCGGCTCGCCCGAAGCCGAGCGCAGGATGTGTTCGAAGATCCGCTGCCCCATCTGCTCGATGGTCAGCGCGCCGTCGATGACGAGGCCGCAGTTGATGTCCATGTCCTCTTCGAGGCGCGTGTACATCGGCGTGTTGCTGGCCAGCTTGATCGTCGGCGCCGGCTTGGAGCCGAACATCGAGCCGCGCCCGGTGGTGAAGCAGATCAGGTTGGCGCCGCTGGCGATCTGGCCGGTGACGGCGACCGGGTCGTAGCCCGGCGAGTCCATGAACACGAAGCCCGACTGCTCGATGGGCTCGGCGTATTCGTAGACCTGCTGCAGCGGCGTCGTGCCGCCCTTCATCGCGGAGCCCAGCGACTTCTCGAAGATGTTGGCCAGCCCGCCGGCCTGGTTGCCGGGGCCGACCACGCCGTTGAACTGGCCGTTCTGGCCGCGGGTGTATTCCTCCCACCAGGCCAGCCGGTCCAGCAGCTTCTGGCCGACCTCGGGGCTGACCGCGCGGCGGGTGAGCATGTACTCGACGCCGTGGATCTCCGGCGTCTCCGACAGGATGGCGGTGCCGCCGTGGCGCACGAGGATGTCCATCGCCGCGCCCAGCGCCGGATTCGCGCCGATGCCGGAGAAACCGTCCGAGCCGCCGCATTCCAGGCCGATCTTCAGGTGGGCGGCGCTGACCGGCTGCCGCGTCACGCGGTTGGCGATCGGCAGCATCGCCTCGACGGCGCGGATGCCGGCCTCGATCGTGGCGCGCGTGCCGCCGGTGTCCTGCATCACCAGGGTCTTCAGCGTCTCGCCGGGTACCAGGTGTTGCGACTCCATCAGGCCGGCGACCTGGTTGCGCTCGCAACCGAGGCCGACGATCAGCGCGCCGCCCAGGTTGGGATGCCTGGCGTAGCCGGCGATCGTGCGGCGCAGCAGGTCGAAATGGGGACTGGGCGAGGACATGCCGCAGCCGGTGGTCTGGGCGAAGGCGACCACGCCGTCGACGTTCGGATAGTCCTTCAGCCGCTCCGGCGTGAAGTGCTCGGCGATGCGGTTGATGGCGGTCGACGAGCAGTTCACCGAGGCCAGGATGCCGATGAAGTTGCGCGTCGCCACGCGGCCGTCGGCGCGCACGATGCCCATGAAGCTCGCGCGCTCGGATTCGGGCAGGTAGTCGACGGGTTTCACGTCGGCGCCGAAGGCCGGATCGCGGTCGAACTCGACCAGCGCGATGTTGTGCGCATGGACGTAGTCGCCGGCTTCGATGTCGCGCGCGGCGACGCCGATGACGGCGTTGTACTTGCGGATCGGCTCGCCCGCGGCGATGCGGCGCGCCGCGATCTTGTGACCGGCGGGGACCTGCGCCTTCAGGCGAAGTCCGAATTCCGGCAGGTCCTGCCCCAGCGTCAGCACCTGGCGCGCGATCAGGACGTTGTCGTCGCGATGCAGGCGCAGCAGCGGCGAGGACGTCGCCATCGCGGCCGACGCGGCGGCCACCGCGTCGGAGGTGGTGGCGCCGGCCGAGCTCACGGCGCCCGGGGCCGTCCCCGTCGCGATTGCCGTTGCGCTTCCCGTCGCGGTTTCCGTCGCAGTGCCCGTCGCAGTGCCCGTGGCGGTGCCGATGGCGCTCATGGTCAGCCCTTCGCCAGCAGCTCGCGCAGCTTCAGGCGCTCGATCAGCTGCGTGTCCTTGCGGTAGGTGGCCTGGATGTACTTCTCGTACTCGGGCTGGTCGAGGTACATCACCGGCGAGTCGATGCGATCGCAGGTGGCGATGAAGTCCGCGTCCGCCGTGGCCTTGCGGAAGGCGTCGCGCAGCTTGGCGACGATCGCCGGGTCCATGCCCTTGGGCGCGCCGATGCCGTTGGGCGCGTCGACGACCAGGTCGTAGCCGGCTTCCTTGAGCGTCGGCACGTCGGCGAAGTCCTTGGTGCGCGTCGCGCCCCAGGTGACCAGCAGCCGCAGCTTGCCGGACTTGACGTGCGGCGCCCACGAGGTGGAGTCCGCCACCGCGTCCACCTGACCGCCGAGCAGATCCTGCAGCGCCGGCGCGCCGCCCTTGTACGGGATGTGATTCAGCTGGATGCCGGCGAGCAGGTTGAATTCCTCCATGCCGACGTGCGTCGCCCCGCCGATGCCGGCGCTGCCGTAGGTGATCAGGCCGGGCTTGGCCTTCGCGGCGGCGACGAATTCCGCCAGCGTCTTCCACGGCGAATCCGCGCGCACGACCAGGCCGAAGGTCTGGCCGTTGACGCGGGCGAGGTAGGTGAAGTCCTTGAGCGGATCGAGCTGCACGGTGCGCAGCTGCGCGAATCGGGTCACCGAGATCGGCACCTGGCCGATCGTGTAGCCATCGGGCTTGGACGTCGACAGCACCTTGGTGCCCAGCATGCCGGAGGCGCCGGCGCGGTTCTCGATGATGATGGTCTGGCCCAGGACCTTGCCCGCGGCCAGGCACAGCGAGCGCATCGTCACGTCGGCGGTGCCGCCGGCGGGCCAGGGGCAGATGAAGGTGATGGCGCGCTCGGACGGATAGGCGGCGGCCTGAGCGAGGCGCGGCAGCCCGAGGGCGCCAGCGCCGAGGCCGGCGGCGCCGGCGAGCAGGACGCGGCGGCGGTCCATGCGGATGGTCATGTCTTGTCTCCTGGCTCGGGGTCGATGCGGGCATCGATCGATGTCGTGGGCGGGGGCCTCGTCGGGCCATTGGGCAATGGTCGCGAGGTCTCTGTGCGATGCATTGTGGGCACCCGCTCCATGCAACTCAATTGAGGAACTGGACTGCCTTCATGTCATGAACGGCATGAAGGCCTGTCAAGCTCCTAAGATCCGCCCATGAGCCAGATCGACCGCGTCCTCCGTTCCAACCTGAAGCTGCGCCACCTGCAGATGCTGGTGGCGCTCGACCAGTTCCGCCATCTCGGCCGCGCGTCGGAGTTCCTGTCGCAGACGCAGCCGGCGGTGTCCAAGTCGCTGGCCGAGGTCGAACGCATGTTCGGACTGGACCTGTTCACACGCTCCACGCGCGGCACCGAACCCACGCCCTTCGGCGAGGCGGTGGTGCGTTTCGCGCGCTCGGTGCTGTCGGACTTCTCGCGCACCCGCGACGAGATCGCCGCCGTGGCCAGCGGCGCGGCGGGCCGCGTCAGCGTCGGCGCGATGGTGGTGGCGACGCCCGGGCTGGTGGCCGGCGCGGTCGAGCGGCTCAAGCGCCATTCGTCGCTGACGACGGTGCACATCGAGGAGGGCGACCTGACGCGCCTGCTGCCGCGGCTGCGCGTGGGCGAGCTCGACGTCATCGTCGCGCGGCTGGAGCCGGGCTATGCGTCGCCGGACCTGGCGACCGAGCCGCTGGTCGAGGAGGCGATGCGCATCGTCGTGCGCCCCGACCACCCGCTGGCGACGGCGCGCAAGCCCAGGCAGCCGCCGTGGGCCGAGCTCGCCCGCATGCCGTGGGTGATGCCGCCGCCGTGGGCCTCGTCGCGGATCAAGCTGAACCAGATGTTCTATTCACAGCAGCTGGACCCGCCGAGCGACATCGTCGAGAGCGCGTCCTTCCTGGTCACGCTGACCTTCCTGCGCCAACGCGGCGCGGCGGCCTTCGTGGCGGACAACGTCGCGCGCTACCTGGCCCGGGAAGGGCTGGCCAAGGCCTTGCCGATCGACGTGCCGATCGAACTGCCGCCGGTCGGCCTGCTGACGATGCGCGCCCGCCGGCAGTCGCCGGCCGCGGAGCAGTTCATGGCCTGCTGCCGCGAGGTGGCCGCCGCTCACCGGCCTCAGCGCCAACCTCAGCGCCAACCCAAGGCGGCGTCGCGGAAGCTGTCCAGGGCGAGCTCGTAGTTCATCTCCCCGAGCAGGCCGACCAGCCGGTCGCGGTCCGCGTTCCACGCATCGACGACATGGCGCCAGGCGGGCGCGAGGGAGCGGGGCTCGGCTTCGTCCGGCGGGATCTCCGCGTCGATCGAGGCCGGCGGCAGGTCCGACGGCAGCATCAGGCGCGACGGCATGGCGGGCCGGTCCGCATCCTCGTCGTACTGCGTGTCCGCGTCGCTGGCGTCCGTGCCGGGATCGATGCGCCATCGGCCGTCGTCCTGCACGGTGATGCGCGGTCGCAGCCACGGCTCATGGGCGCGCGGGTTCAGCAGGTGGCAGGTGCGATGGCGCGCATCGACGACCAGCAGGCTCAGCACCGAGCCCCGGCCGTTGGCCAGCTCCTCGACGTAGTCGGGGTGCTCCATCGGGCCGTCGACGTCGACGACGAAGTAGCGGTCGTCGATCCATTCGCCCGATCCGTTGACCGAGCAGCCGAAGGTCAGCTCCTGCGGATAGGGCAGCAGCCGGCCGTCGAGCCAGAGCGCGGCGCCGTAGGGCATCTCGAAGACGCGTCCGGCGTCGGGGTACTCGGGCAGGCGCCCGTCCTCCCACCAGACGACGGCCCGGTGCAGGCGGCCCGGTGCGTCGGCGATGCGGAAGCCGGCGGTCCGCCATTCGGGCCACGAACTCCACACGCGCGCCTCGACGCGCTCGTCGAGTCCCATCGCGCGCAGGTCGCGGGTGCTGGCGTGCTGCAACAGATGCTGTGCGAAGTGCCGCCACATGGCGGGGCCCAGCGCGCGGGCGATGGGCTCGGCGTCGCGCAGCCAGTCCAGCAGCAGCGGCACGATGGGCGCCTGCCGGGACCACAGCGCATGCGCGGCGATGGACCGCGCCCAGCGGCGCTCGAGCGCCCGCTCGCCCGGCACCTCGGGTGTCGGGGGCGGCGTGGCGGGGTCGGGGATCTCGTCGGACAGGGACCGTCCGGCGGGCGTGGCGGGCATCCCGACCGAGGAGGGCGGGATGGGCGAAGGCGGAAGGTGGTACAGCGGCATCAGATGGGGGTGCACCGGGGTGAGGGAGGCGGTGGCGCTCGACCGGGGGCAGATGGGAGTCCCGGGGGAGGGGGCACCCGTCACCGTCGTCGGGGACGTTCGAGGAAAGCGGTGTGGGGCCGGGTCTTGCTCGGCGGCGCGCGGCATCGGAAAAAGCTGCCGGGGGGGGCGCCTGTCCCCTCCACGGGGGATGACAGTGCCGGCACCGCGCACCATCCTGGCGGCTTGGGAGGCAGACGCGATGACCGATCCAGGGCCGAACCCGCAGGACGTACGCCAGGAGACCGAGGCGCACGAGACGCACGAGGCGCACGATGGTCGCGGGGCGGCTGACGCGACGGCGGAGCGGGGCGCGCGCGTGGCGGTCGTCGCGGTGCACGGGGTCGCCGACCAGGCGCCCGGTGCCACGGTGCATCAGCTGGCGGCGCTCCTGACGGCGCGGCCTCCCCAGGACGTGCTCTACCGCGACGGGACCTGCGACTGCCTGCTGCTGCAGGTGCCGGTCCTCGAGGGCTGCGTGCCGGCGGCTCACGACCCCGACGCCCGGCCGACCGCGATGAAAGCCTTGCGGCAGTCGCTGAGATCGGACTTTCAACGGACCGGATGGATGGATGCCTCGGCCCGCGGCGTCGCGGAGGACCGGGTGAAGGCGCGGGACTACCAGTCGACCGTCCGTTCCGCGCACACGGCCAAGGGAACGACGTCCCAGGCGCCGGGGGATCCGCTGAAGGGCGAGCCGGACCAGGGCATCGCCTTCACCGACTACCTGCTCTTCAAGGCGCAGCGCGGCAAGGCGGAAACCGAGTACGTCGAAGGACATCGGATCCGCCTTACCCGCGAGGATGCGCGGGCGCGGACCACGCAGCAGGTGGACCTCCATGAGATGTACTGGGCCGACCTGTCGCGTTTGTCGAGCGCGTTGCCGACCATCCTGACCGAGCTGTTCACCATCCTGTTCCGCCTGTCCAAGCTCGCGCGCGACACGATCGACCAGGCGCGCCACGCGGCCGATGCCGCCGGAGCGCCCGCGGGCATCCGGCAGCGCTGGGCCCGGCTGTCCTGGCTGCAGACGGCGCTGGACTGGTCCTTCGCCCACCTGCTGTCCAACCTGTTCCTGCAGACGCTGCTGCTGGGGACCTTCATCGTGGTGATGTCGGCGCTGAACGGCGACCCCCGGGGCGGGACCGCGGAGAGCGTCCGGACGATGCTCGCCGTGGGGTTGCCGGCGCTGACGTACTGGTGGCTGGTCTATCGCCATGTTCGCTCGGCGGTCGGGCGCGCGGTGCTGCTCCTGCTGGCGGTGGCCGCCGGGGTCGCGTTGAAGCTCTTCGCCGCGCCCTGGGTGCTGGGCATCGTGGTGCTGGCCGCGCTTGCGCTGCTGTGCGACGCCGGCCTGAAGCTCGCGGACCGGCGCTTCGTCTCGACGCGTCAGATCGGCCTGGTCTTCCTGGCGCTGAGCCTGGGCACCATCGCGGTGGTGATGCTCTGGTTCTCGCCGAGGCAGGACCTGTGGACCTGGTGGACCGCCGCGGCGCTGCGCGCCTTCGAGCTGATGCTGATGGGCACCTACCTCTGGTGGATCATCGCCGCCGCGCTGCTGGTGCCGTGGACGTGGTACGGCGTCCGGCAGGCCGGGCTCGGCGACGCGGCGCGGGCGAGCGTGGCGACGGCGCGGCTGGGGCTGTTCGTGTCCGTGACCTCGTTCACCGCGGTGGGCATGGTGATCTGGGCCGCCGGCCACCAGGTCCTGGAGCGTGCGGGCGGCAAGTGGGGCTACCGGCCCTGGCTGTTCGATCTGCAGTTCGAGGTGAGCGCCGACGCCTGGGGCTTCCAGCACCGGGCCGCGGAGATGTACCGCGCGCTGCCGGCGGAAAGCTTCCTGACGCTGCGCTACGTCTACAGCACGGCGACCTTCTTCCTCGTGGCCATGCTGCTGCTGGCGCTGGTGGCCTACGTGCTGGTGTCGCTGCTGCCCAGCGTGCTGGCCGAGCTGCAGCGCGGCGTGGGGACGGCGGGCCACCTGGGTCGCTGGCTGACCGGCGGGTATGAGCGGCTGGAGGACTTCGTCGCGCTGCTCGCGATCGCGAGCGCGCTGGTCGCCACCTACATCGGCGGCGTCTACCTGCTGGACCTGCTCCGCCTGGTGTCCCCCTTCACCGCGGCGGACCTGAAGCAGGCCATCGCCGGCACCGGCTTCGGCTCCCAGCTGCTGCTGGCGCCTTTCGTGATCGGCTCGGTGTCGGCGATCGGCGCGTTGACGCTGTTCGGACGCACCTTGTCCAAGTACGCACCGTGGCTGCGGGCGCCGCTGGACGCGATGCTGGATGTCGACAACTATCTGCGCGAGTTCCCGCGCAAGGCCATTCCGCGCGCCCGCATCTTCGCGCGCTACGTGGCGCTGCTGGAGCACCTGAAGCGGGACGGCGCCACGCGCGTCGTGATCGTGTCGCACAGCCAGGGCACGGTCATCACCGCGGACCTGCTGCGATACCTCACCTACCGCGCCATGCGCGATCCCGGCAGCCGGGCGGGTCAGCTGGGGCAGTGGCTGCAGGACATCGAGGTCCACCTGTTCACCGCCGGCAGCCCGCTGCGCCAGCTGTACGCGGCGCGTTTCCCCGACCTCTACCACTGGGTCCGCACCGGGCCCTTGCTGGACCAGCTGGGCGTGGACAAGTGGACCAACGCCTTCGCCGCCGGGGATTACGTCGGGCGCTGGATCTGGGCGCCGTCGTCACCCGAGGCGCCGCATCAATCCGCGTTCTATGCGCCGGGCGCGGCGGCGCTGGATGTGCCGCCGCGCAAGGACCTCTGCGTCGGCGCCGGCGCGCACACGCACTACTTCGATGCCGACAGCGCGCTGGTCGCGCAATGCGTGGATGAGTTGATCCGGTCCTGAGCCTGCATCAGTGGGTGGCTCAGGTGTCTCTGGCGGCTGAACCGGCTGAACCGGTAGAACTGAGCTGGCAGAGCCGGCAGAGTTGGCTCAACGCCGCCGGCGCCACCACAGCCACGTGCCGGTGACGCCCATGCCGAACAGCACCAGTCCGAGCGCGCCGGTGATCACGCGGTTGGCGAGGCCGAAGAGCTCACCCGCATGCAGCGGGTAGATCCACGCGGTGGAGCGCACGGCGAGGTCGAGGTCCTCCAGGCGCTGCTGGCTGAGCACGCGACCATCCACCGGATGCGCCCAGATCGAAGACAGCCCGTTCGGATGCGGATCGCCCGCCTGCTTGAAGCGCAGGCGCACCGGCCGAGTGTCCGCGGCACCCAGCTGGATGAAACCGAGCTGTGCGTCAGGCCAGCGCTTCCGCGCCTCGGCGACGATGAGGTCCAACGGAACGCGCTCTCCGTGCGCCTTGTCGATCTTGGGCGGCTTGGGCGCGGTCTCGCCGACCAGCGTGTTGAGCCAGCCGCCGATGGGCCGGTAGGCCATCCACGCGCCGCTCGCCACCGCCACGGCGATCAGGAGTCCCAAGACGGCGCCGGCGAAGCGGTGCAGGTCGAACAGGCTGCGCGTCGTGCCCTTGTCCAGCTTCAGCTTGAACGCGTGCTTCCACTGCGCCGCGTTCATCGGCCACCACAGGATCAGCCCGGTGATCAGCAACAGCAGATACGCCAGCGCCGTGAAGGCCAGCACCGCCTTGCCGGTGTCGCCGAGCAGCAGCTCGCTGTGCAGCTCGAAGACGAAGTTGGCGACGCCCTCCGTCTCGCCGCGCCGGCCCAGCTCGATGACGGTGGCCGGGTCCAGGTAAACCGTGCCCGCCCAGCCCGGCGAGCGGACCGCGACGCGCAGCGACTCGCCTTCCTCGCGGGGCGGACGGATCGTCATCGTCGCCTTCGGGCCGAATTCATCGGCCACGCGGCGTCGCAGCGTCTCGAACGGCGTGCTTGATGCGACGACGGCCGTCGCCGCGTCGTGAGCGGGCGCGCGGAAGAGCTCCGGATGCATGGCCTCGTCCAGCGGGCGCAGCACCGTCATCAGCGAACCGAGCAGCGCCGCCGCGGCGAGCAGCATTCCCAGCGTCAGCCCCATCCAGCGGTGCAGCCACATCCAGACGCGGCGCGCGGTCATCAGAGCCATGGTGCGTTGCTCCCGCGGTTCTGCGATCGGGCGATCAGAAGTCGACCTTGGCGGTCAGGCGCACCGTGCGCGGAGCGCCGACGCCCAGCAGGTTGTTGCCGGCCGTGCTCCAGTAGTCCTTGTCGGTCAGGTTGTCGACGTTGGCCTGCAGGTTCACCGCCTTGTCCATGACGCGGAACTGGTAGCGCGCGCCGATCGACAGCGTCTCGTACGCACCGACCCAGCCCTGGTTGAGGTTGTTCACCGCGCGCTTGCCGAAGTGGTACACGCCGGCGTTCAGCGACAGGCCCGGCACCATCGGCACGCGGTATTCGCCGAACAGGCTCAGCGTGTTCTTCGGCGTGTTCTCCGGCGACTGGCCGAGCTCGCCCGCGTTGCTGGTGCCGACGCGGGTGATCTCCGCATCGAGCAGCAGCGCGGAGGCCACGATCGCGAAGTCGCGCCCGATCTCGCCGCTGGCGGAGAACTCCAGGCCGCGATAACGCGCCTCGCCGCCGACCTGGAAGACGCGGTTGATCGTCGTCGTCAGCGCGCGGTCCGTCTGGAACACCGCCGTCTGCAGCAGCACCTCGCCCACGCGCGCCTTCACGCCCAGCTCGCGCTGCTTGCTCACGGCCGGCGCCAGCACCTGGCCGGCGTTGTCGGCGGTCAGCGGCGCGGTGCCGGTCTCTTCCAGGCCGCGCAGCAGGCTGCCGTAGACGCTCAGGTTCTTCATCGGCTTCCACATCACCGAGAAGTTGGGCGTGACCTTGTCCGCGCGATAGACGCTGACCGGCGCGGTGGGGCTGGTCGCCTCGCTGCGGTAGATCGTCTTGCGCAGGCCGGCCAGGAACTGCCACTGCTCGCCGATGGAGATGCGGTCGAAGGCGTACAGCCCGCGGTCGTTGATCTCGGACGGGAAGCCGGCCTGGCGCAGCGTGGGGGTCAGCTGCGCGATGTCGACCGGCGCGTACAGGTTCTGCGGCGCGGTCGCCGTGCCGCTCATCCAGCCGGCGGACTCGCGCCGGTTGTAGGTCGCGCCGAAGGTCAGCTCGTGGCCGATGCCGACCGTGTCGAAGCGGCCGATGGCCTCGACGCGGTGGTTCGTGTTGGTGTACTTCTGGCCCTTCAGCACGTTGACGCTGGCCGTGCCGGCGCCGGTCTGCGGGTTGTAGTTGATGAAGGTCGTGTTGTTGCGGTCGCGTTCGGTCTGGGCGCGGCCGGTCTCGACGCTCAGCACCCAGTCGTCGCTCAGCGCGAAGTCGCCGCGCAGCAGCACGTTGTCGGCCTGCGCGTCGTAGCGGGCCCATTCGGGCGCGAGGTTGGTCTTGTTGTCCGGCACGCGCGGCAACGTGATCACGCCGTTCACCGCGGCGGGCAGCTGGATGGCGGCCTGCTCGCTGGTGTTCTTGCGGTAGTGCTCGACGTCGAGCTTGAAGTTGGCCCAGGACGTCGCGCGCCAGTCGGCGGCCAGGGTCAGCACGTCGCGGTCGCCTTTGTAGCGGTCGATGCCGGTCTCTTCCTTGCTGGTCGCGGCGTTGACGCGGATGCCCACGCTGTCGTCCTCGCCGAAGCGCCGGCCGATGTCCATGTGGACCTTCGCGCCGCCGTGGTCGTTGACGGTGGTCGTGATCGACGTCACCGGCGTCGGGCCGGCGCGCTTGGTCACGAAGTTGACGATGCCCGACGGCGGCACCATGCCGTAGTACATCGACGAGGCGCCCTTCAGCACCTCGACCTGCTCCTTGTTCTCGAGCGGGATGTCGATCAGGTTGACGACGGGCAGGTTGCCGTTGAGGCGGTAGTTGCTGCGGTTCTCGACAATGATTCCGCGGATGGAGAGGTTGTCGTAGGTGGAGCCGCTGACCTGCGAGCGGGTCACGCCGGCGGTGTTCTTCAGCGCGTCGAACAGGCCCTGCGCGGCCTGCGCGTCCAGCAGGTCGCGCGACATGACGTTGTTGGTCAGCGGCACGTCCAGCGGATCCTGGTCCCGGAAGGCGCCGACGCGCACGGTGGTCGGCGCGAAGGTCTTCTTGCGCACGCCGGTGACGACCACCTCGTCCAGCAGCTTCTTCTGCGTGCCGTCGCCCGTTGCGGCCGCTTGAGGGGTCGCGGTCGAGGACTTCGCATCGGCGGCCGGCGCCTCGGCAGGCACGGTCTGCGCGCGGGCCGCGAGCGGCGCCAGCAGCGCCAGGACGGACAGGGAGATCAGGGACAGGCGTGGCGCGGAGGCGCGGAAGGCGTGGTAGGACATGGGGTGGGGACCGGGGGACGAGGAACGGGGACCGGGGACCGGGAGAGGGGGGGGAGGGGCAGGGGGAGATCGGGCATTCAGCGTAACGCGACACGTTATCAAATGCGAATGGTTCGCAACATTGTGGTTGGGGCTGAGGGTGCGCAGGCCGCGCGATCTGCCCCCGTTCGGAGCGGAATGCCGGAAAACCGTGGCGTCGTCGCCACCCTTTTGGAGGTAAAGGGGGAGATGGGGCGCCACGGGCGCGACGGAGGAACAGGTCCGATTGCTGCCAGACGGCGGCAGCAGCGCGGCCTAGCATCCGTCGTCTGTCCCACCGAGGAAGCCGCCATGAGCACCGTGTCGACCCCCGACGAACCCACCTCCGAGACCCAGGCCGCGAAGGCCGCCGCGCTGCGTGCCTTGCACGAAAGGCCTGACCCCTTCGTGATCGCGAACGCGTGGGACATCGCCTCGGCGCGCATGTTGGAAGCGGCGGGCTTCGCGGCGCTGGCGACGTCGAGCGCCGCGGCAGCCGAGGCCGTCGGACGCCGCGACGGCCAACTCACGCGGGAGGAGACGCTCGCGCACATCCGGCTGCTCGCGGGCGCCACGCCCTTGCCGCTGAGCGCCGACCTGGGCAACGGCTTCGGCCATCGACCCGAGGACTGCGCGCTGACGATCCGCCTCGCCGCGGAGGCGGGCGCGGTCGGCGGTTCCATCGAGGATTCGTCCAGCGAGGGCGGGGCGCCTATCCTCGACTTCGATCTCGCCGTCGAGCGGGTGGCCGCCGCGGTCGAGGCGGCGCGCGCGTTGCCGTTCCCCTTCCTGGTCACGGCGCGCTCGGAGAACTTCCTCCACGGCATCAACGACCTCGACGACACGATCCGCCGCCTGCAGGCTTTCGAACGCGCGGGCGCCGACGTGCTGTTCGCGCCGCTGCTGCCGGACCTCGATGCGGTGCGCCGGGTCTGCGCGTCGGTGACCAAGCCGGTCAATTTCATGGCCGGCATCCCGGCGCGATCGTTCACGGTGCGCGAACTCGGCGAGGCCGGCGTGAAGCGCGTGAGCCTGGCGATGTCGCTCTTCCGGCATGCGATGAAGGCGGCACGACTGGCCGCGGAGGAGATCCGCGATCACGGCAGCTTCGGCTATCTCGATCAGCGTTGAAGCCCCTGAGAGCTGCACGCGGGGAGAGAGGGAACGACACTTGCCCGCCTCGGCGCGCCGTTCCGTCGCCACTGGAGTTCCCCGTGATGAAGACCTTGTCCGCCGCCGCGCTCGCGGCATTCGCCCTCTGCACATTCAGCGCGAATGCGCAGAGCGCCCCGCCCACGAAGAGCGCGCTGTCGGCGCAGGACGCGCCCGCCTACGGCGCGCGCCTGGAGGGCTTCGACTACCCGCATCCGCAGCAGCGCTTCAAGCTGACCTCGCAGCGGCAGGCGCTGGAGATGGTCTACATGGACGTCGCCCCGACCGGTCAGCCCAACGGCCGGACCGCGGTGCTGCTGCACGGCAAGAACTTCTGCGGCGCGACCTGGGAGCAGACGATCACCGTGCTCACCGGCGCGGGCTATCGCGTCATCGTGCCGGACCAGATCGGTTTCTGCGCATCGAGCAAGCCCGCCGGCTACCAGTTCAGCTTCAACCAATTGGCGGCCAACACGCAGGCGCTGCTGCAATCGCTGGGCATCGCGAAGGCGACGGTGATCGGGCACTCGATGGGCGGGATGCTCGCGATGCGCTTCGCGCTCGCGTATCCGACGCAGGTCGAGCAACTGGTTGTCGTGAACCCGCTGGGTCTCGAGGACTGGCAAGCCGCCGGCGTGCCGTACGCGACCATCGATCAGCTCTACGCGCAGGAGTTGAAGACGACCGCCGAGACCATCAAGGTCTACCAGCTGCGCTTCTATTACAACGGCCAGTGGAAGCCGGAGTACGACCGCTGGGTGCGCATGTCCGCCGGCCAGTACGCGGGGCCGGGGCGCGAGCAGGTCGCGTGGAACCAGGCGCAGACGTCGGAGATGATCTTCACGCAGCCGGTGGTGCAGGAGCTGCCGCGGCTGCAGGTGCGCACGCTGCTGATGATCGGCGGCAAGGACCGCACCGCGCCCGGCGCGGTCCGCGCGCCCAAGGAGATCGCGGAGAAGCTCGGCGACTACGCGACGCTCGGCCGCTCGACGGCGAAGATGATTCCGGGCGCGTCGCTGATCGAGTTCCCGGCGCTCGGGCATTCGCCGCAGGTCGAGTCGCCGAAGGAGTTCCATGAGGCGCTGCTGAAGGGGTTGAGCGCGCGGTGAGCGTGTTGATCAAGGTCAACACACTGGGCGGCTCTTGCTTTCAGCCGACCGCCAGATTGCTCGGCACCGTCTTCAACGCCGGCGCGTGCGCCTTCTTCCGGAACAGCTGCGCGGGCCGGTGGCTCCCGCCGCTGGTGAACGCGCCGGGGATCTCCTCGATCACGTCGAGCTCCTCGATGCGGCGGCGGAAGCCGCGCTTGTCGAGCTCGGCACCCAGCACCTGCTCGTAGGTGCGCTGCAGCTCGCCGAGCGTGAACTCGGCCGGCATCAGGTGCACCGGCAGCGATGAGTACAGCGTCTTCGAGCGCACGCGCTCGACCGCCGTGCGCAGGATCTGCGCGTGGTCGAAGGGCAGGGAACGCAGGCTGTCGACGGCGGCCCAGCGGAAGCGTTCGTCGGCGCTGGGATCGGCGTCAACCGTTGCCCGTGTGTCGACATCCACCGGCACGACCGCGTAGTAGCTCACCGACAGCGACCACCCGCGCGAGTCGCGATGCATGCCCGAGAAGGTCCGGAGCTGCTCCAGATACGGAGACACGAGACCGGCCTTCTCGCGAAGGATCCGGGCGGCCGCATCGTCGGCGTCCTGGTCCGTGTCCGTGTGCACCCAGCCGCCAGGCAGCGTCCACGCGCCGAGCGCCGGCGCCTTGTCGCGCTGCGCGAGACCCGCATGCAGCGCACCGTCGCGCAGCGTCAGCAGCACGATGTCGACGGTGACGATGGGGCGTTCGAAGTCCACGGCGTTCTTCTTCTTAGTGCGGAAAAGCACGAATTATGGGCGGCAACGATTCAAGACGTCAAACCGCCGCCTTGCACGCATCCTGGAATCAATCGCACACCGCGCTACACCTCGTTGCACCGTGGGACGTGTCACGCCCATTCACTTAGTGCAAACAAGCACGAAGTGGGATATGCTGGCGCCACGACATGACAAAGACGGAATCGGAACTCTCATGACCCAGCGCCTCCAGCAACCCCTGCAACTGCTGATCGTCGATCCGCAGAACGACTTCTGCGACATCCCCGGCGCGACGCTGCCGGTGACCGGCGCCGACGCGGACATGAAGCGCCTGGCCGCGCTGGTGGACCAGGCCGGCGGCGCGATCGCGGACATCGTCGTGACGCTGGACTCGCACCCGGTCTATGCGATCGAGCGGCCGGCGTTCTGGCAGCAGCCCGGCGCTGACGGCGCTGACGGCACTGATGGCGCTGACGGCGCGGCCGGTGCGCCGCAGCCGGTCGCACCGTTCACGCAGATCAAGGCCGAGGACGTCCGCGCCGGCTGCTTCGCTCCGCGCGATCCCGCGTTGCGCGATCAGGTGCTGGCCTACCTCGACGCCCTTGAGGCCAGCCCGAAGAAGTACATCCTGATGGTCTGGCCGACGCACTGCGTCGTCGGCACCTGGGGCCACAACGTGCATGGCGAGCTCGCCGCCGCGCTGGGCCGCTGGGAGGCCGCGCGGCTACGCACGGTGGAGAAGGTCCTCAAGGGCCAGAACCCGCTGACTGAGCAGTACAGCGCCGTGCGCGCCGAAGTGCCGATCGCCTCGGACCCACGCACGCAGACGAACCGCGCGCTGGTCGACCGCATCGTCGACTTCCCTGGCCTGACCTTCATCGCCGGCGAGGCCAGCAGCCACTGCGTCGCGGCGACGGCGGAAGACCTCTTCGCCGAGATGAGCGCCGAACGGCTCGCCCGCATCGTGCTGATCGAGGACGCGATGAGCCCCGTCGGCGGTTTCGAGGCCGGCGGGACGGCCTTCGTCGACCGCGCCCGCGCGCTGGGCGTGCGGACGATGACCGCGGCACAGGCGCTCGGCCTGCTGTCGGCCTGATCGGAGCGATGTCATGAACGACGCCCCTGTCATCCGCTCGCTGCTGGAGACCGATCTCTACAAGTTCACGATGTGGCAGACGCTGCTGCACGCGTTCCCCGCCAACGACGCCGAGTACCGCTTCGTCTGCCGCAACACGCCGGTCTTCCCGCTGAGCGAGCTCAGCGACGCGGTGAACCGCGAGCTGGACCACCTCTGCACGCTAAGCTTCAGCGATGAGGAACTCGCATACCTCGGCGGCCTGCGCTTCATGAAGTCGGACTTCATCGACTTCCTGCGGATCTTCCGCTTCCAGCGTCGCTTCATCGACGCGCGGCCGGGCGAGGGCGCCGAGGCGGGCCAGTTGGTGATCGTCGCCAAGGGCCCGCAGGTCCACGTGATGGCGTTCGAGATCTTCGTGCTGGCCATCGTGAATGAGCTGTACTTCCGCCGCCTCTGCGCGGGCCGCGAGGAAGAGGTGCTGGCCGAAGGCCGCGCCCGGCTCGCGGCAAAGACGGTCCGTCTGCGCGACTACGCGGCGGCCGTGCCGGGCACGCTGGGCGACGACGCCTATCCCTTCGAGTTCTTCGATTTCGGCCTGCGCCGCCGCTTCTCCGGCGACTGGCACGACGAGGTGGTTTCGACGCTGAAGCGCGAGATCCCGTCGGTCTTCAAGGGCACGTCCAATGTCGAACTGGCGCGTCGCCACGGTCTGATTCCCATCGGCACGATGGCGCATGAATACCTGCAGACCTACCAGGCGGTGGGCGTGCAGTTGAGGCTTTCGCAGAAGGCGGCGTTGGAAGGCTGGGTGCAGGAGTTCCGCGGCGACCTCGGCATCGCGTTGACCGACGTGATCGGCATGGACGCGTTCCTCGCCGACTTCGACCTGTACTTCGCGAAGCTCTTCGACGGCCTGCGGCATGACAGCGGCGATCCGGTCCTGTGGGGCGAGAAGGCGCTGGCGCATTACGCGAAGCTGCGCATCGACGCGCGCACCAAGCGGCTGGTCTTCAGCGACGGCCTGAACTGCGACGAGGCCTTCCGCCTGCACACGCACTTCGCGCGGCGCGTGCCGGTGGGCTTCGGTATCGGTACGCACCTCAGCAACGACCTCGGTCCGAAGCCGCTGAACATCGTCATGAAGCTGGTCCGCTGCAACGGCCAGTCGGTCGCCAAGCTCTCGGACGCGCCCGGCAAGACGCTGTGCGACGACCAGACCTTCCTCGATTACCTGCGGCAGGTGTTCAAGGTGAAGCAGGTCGGATGACCGCAGCCCTCACCCCCACCCTCTCCCGCAAGCGGGAGAGGGAGCAAGAGGAAGCTGCCGCACTGCCACCGCCGCTGGCCCTCACCCCCACCCTCTCCCGCAAACGGGAGAGGGAGTCCGACCGGCGCCCTGCTTACCCCCTCTCCCGCTTGCGGGAGAGGGCAGGGGTGAGGGCCAGCGGCGGATGAAGTACTGAAACCCTCAAGGAGCGAAGTCATGCTCAAGATCACCCTGGCCCAGATCAACCCGACGATCGGCGACCTCGACGGCAACCTCGCGCTGCACCTGGATGCGGCCCGGCAGGCGCGCCACGACGGCGCGGACCTGGTCGTCTTTCCCGAACTCTCGCTGACCGGCTACTACCCCGCCGACCTGCTCGACGACGAGGACTTCCGCCAGCGCCTCGACCGCGCGATGACGGCCTTGCTGGCCGCGACGCGCGAGGTCGGATCGCTGCACTGGGTCGTCGGCGCGCCGACGCGCAATCCCGGCGCGGGCAAGGCCTTCCGCAACTCGCTGCTGGTGATCCGCGACGGCGAGGTGCTGCTCGAGTGTCACAAGCAGCTGCTGCCGACCTACAACGTCTTCGACGAACGCCGCCACTTCGAGCCCGGCCCGGACGTCGCGCGCGTGCTGCGGATCGGCAGCACGCAGGTCGGCTTCATGATCTGCGAGGACGGTTGGAACGACGACGGCAAGGACTATGCGGTCAACCCTTTCCAGCGTCTGGCCGATGCGGCGCCGGACCTGATCGTCTCGATCAACGCGAGCCCGAGCAACGTCGGCAAACGCGAGCAGCGCCACGCGGTGTTCCGCGCCGCCTGCTGGCGGCATCGGCTGCCGCTGGTGTTCGTGAACCAGGTGGGCGGCCATGATCAGCTGGTCTACGACGGCGCGTCCTTTGCGATCGAACCGGAACCGGGCGTGGTCTTCGAGGCCGAGCGCTTCGAGTCGCACATCGTCACGCTGCGCTTCGAGACGGATCGCGGCCTCTTCTCCTCGCGCGATGGCGGTGCGCTGCCACCAGCCAGCGCCGGGCTCGACACGATGGCGTTCTACCGCAGGCAGATCGTGCTCGGCCTGCGTGACTACGCGCGGCGCTGCGGCTTCGATCGCGTCGTCGTCGGTTCATCCGGCGGCATCGACTCGGCGCTGACGCTGGCGCTCGCGGTGGAGGCGCTCGGCGCGGACAAGGTCGCGGCGATCACGATGCCGTCGAGGTTCTCGTCGTCGGGCAGTGTCGACGACTCGAAGGCCTTGTGCGACGCGCTCGGCATCCCGCTGGACGTCTGCCCGATCGAGGACATCGTCCGGCAGGTCGGCGACACCATGGCGGGCAGCACGTTGGGACTTCGGCCCTCTGGACTCGCGCTGGAGAACCTGCAGGCGCGCGTGCGCGGCACGCTGCTGATGACCGTGTCCAACGCGCAAGGCCATCTGCTGCTGACGACCGGCAACAAGAGCGAGATCGCGGTCGGCTACTGCACGCTCTACGGCGACACCAACGGCGGGCTGGGGCTGATCGGCGACCTCTACAAGACGGAGGTCTTCGCGCTCAGCCGGCACCTCAACGAGACGGCCGGCCGGGAGATCATCCCGGCGGCGATCCTCGACAAGCCGCCCAGCGCCGAGCTGGCGCCGGACCAGCGCGACACCGACAGCCTGCCGCCCTACGAGGTGCTGGACGAGGTGCTGAAGGTGTTGATCGAAGGCGAACGGCTGGCCGACGACGAACGCACCGCCGCGGAGGCCGCGGTCGCAGCGCTGCGCGGCAGCGACGAAGGTCAGGCGCTGATCGCCCGGATCAAGGGCATGATCGCCCGCAACGAATACAAGCGCCGTCAGGCGCCGCCGATCGTGCGGCTGCGCGCGCGGGCCTTCGGCAGCGGCCGGCAGTTGCCGATCGCGGCGAAGCACTATTGAGAACAGGAAGGACCTTCATGACTCGCAAGACCGTCGCCGTTGTCGTCGGCCGCTGGCAGCTGGTGCACCTCGGGCAGGAGGCGCTGTTCCAGGCGGCCTTCGGCCTCGCCGACGAGGTGATCGCGGTGCTGGGTTCCTCCTACAAGGCGCGCGATCCGCGCAACCCTTTCGTCCATGAGGAGCGCCGGCAGATGCTGCTGGCCAACCTGACGCCGGAACAGCAGCAGCGGCTGCACGTGCTGCCGGTGCGCGACTACTTCGACGACAAGCGCTGGAATGCCGCCGTGATGATGGGCGTGCGCGCCATCGCCGGCGAGGACGCGGACATCGTGCTGGTCGGCCATCAGAAGGACCACACGAGCTACTACCTCAACAATTTCCCGCGCTGGCGGCAGCAGCTGGTGGAGCGGCTCGCCGACGTCGACGCGACGGCGATGCGCCAGGTCTTCTTCGAGGCCGACGATCCCGACGCCGCGCTGACGGTGATGACGCCTTACGTCAGCGCGCCGGTGCGGGCGTGGCTGCAGGCCTGGAGCCGCCTGCCGGAGTACCGCAGGCGCAAGGCCGAGCATGCGGCCATCGCCAGCTATCGGAAGAAGTACACGGCGGTCGCCTACATGACCGGCGACGCGGTGGTGACGGTCGGCGACCACGTGCTGCTGGTGCGGCGCAAGGGGCCGTTCGGCGAGGACCTCTGGGCGGTGCCCGGCGGCCACCTCGACCGCGGCGAGAAGCTGGTCGCCTGCGCGATCCGCGAGCTGATCGAGGAGACGCGCTTCCCGCTGCTGCCGGCGTCGATCCTGGCGGCGCTGCACGGCGTCGAGACCTTCGAGGATCCGCTGCGCAGCGCGCGGGGCCGCCTGATCACGATGGCGCACCACTTCAAGTTCGGCGAGATGGGCACGCTGCCCGAAGTCCTCGGCAGCGACGACGTCAAGGAAGCGCGCTGGTTCCACCGCGACGAGCTGGCCGCGATGGAGTCGCAGCTCTTCGAAGACCACTTCGTGATTCTCGACCACTTCCTCAACATCATCGAAGACTGACCGACGCGGCCCCGCTCGGGGCGCCTCGCGTCGTTGCAAATCCTCGCCATAGCGCTGCTATGGCTCCGGTTTGCGCCTAGCGATGCACCCCGATCGGGGCCGCGTCGGCTACAGCGGCAGGCCGACGTAGTTCTCGGCGAGCGCTCGCTGCGCGGCTTCGGATCCGAGTACGTAGTCCAACTCTGCGGCCTGCAATTTCGCCTGGAAGGCGGGCTCCTGGTCGAAGTTGTGCATCAGGCTGGTCAACCACCAGGAGAAGCGCTCGGCCTTCCACACGCGGGCGAGGCAGCGCGCGGAGTAGTGATCCAGGCCGGCATCGCTGCGCTCCCGGTAGTGCTCGATCAGCGCCTGCGACAGGTAGCGCACGTCGGACGCCGCGAGGTTGAGCCCCTTCGCGCCGGTCGGCGGCACGATGTGCGCCGCGTCGCCCGCGAGGAACAGCCGGCCGAAGCGCATCGGCTCCGCCACGAAGCTGCGCAGCGGCGCGATGCTCTTCTCCAGCGATGGACCGGTGACCAGCGACTCCGCCGCTTCAGGATCGAGCCGCCCGCGCAGTTCGTCCCAGAAGCGGGCGTCGCTCCAATCCTCGACGCGCTCGGTGAGCGGCACCTGCAGGTAGTAGCGGCTGCGCGTCGCCGAGCGCATGCTGCACAGGCTGAAGCCGCGCGCGTGGCGGCTGTAGATCAGTTCCTCAGACACCGGCGGCGTGTCGCTCAGCAGGCCGAGCCAGCCGAACGGGTAGACCTTTTCGTAGAGCTGGATCGCGCCCGTCGGAACGCTTGCGCGGCAGACGCCATGGAAGCCGTCGCAGCCGGCGATGAAGTCGGCGGTGATCTCGACCGGCTCGCCGTGGATCGAGCAGCACGCGCGCGGTGTCGATGAGTCGAAACCTTCGATGCGGACCTCAGCGGCCTCGTACAGCGTGGTCAGACCCGCTTCGGCACGCGCTTCCATGAGATCGCGGGTGACCTCGGTCTGCCCGTAGACCAGCACGGTCCGTCCGCCGGTGAGCGCGCGCAGGTCGATGCGATGGCGCACGCCGTCGACGGCCAGCTCGAAACCGTCATGCACCAGCCCCTGCGCATGCATCCGCGCGCCGACGCCGGCCTCGTCCATCAGGTCGGCCGTGCCTTGTTCGAGCACCCCGGCGCGGATCCGCGACAGCACGTGGTCGCCGCGCTGTCGTTCGACGATGACGGTGTCGATGCCGGCCCGGTGCAGCAACTGGCCGAGCAGCAGCCCCGACGGTCCGGCGCCGACGATGAGCACCTGCGTGCGTAAGGTCTTCATGGGATCGAGGCGCTGCGCCGAAGGCCTTCTTGCGAGGCATTGCGGCGAGGCCGTGGTGTTGTCTCCGATGAGTCGGAGCCTACGGGCCGACCGCAGGACGGTGAATGGACGAGTCCGACCTCGGCTTGCACAATCCGAACCATGATCATCGATAGCAAGCCGCGCCGGTCTCCCCGTCGACAGGGGGCGACGCCCGTGTATTCGCTCTACGGCGAGGATGGACGATCGTCGGCGCTGGACGGGTTGCATTTGGAGTCGATCGCCGATCGCAGCCGCTTGCACAATTGGGAAATCCAGCCGCATCGCCATGGCGCGCTGGTGCAGCTGCTGCTGATCGAACGCGGCCGCGTGACCGTGCGCATGGACGAGGAGGAACGGGTGCTGCGCGCACCGGCGCTGGTGTGGGTGCCGGCGCTGGCTGTGCACGGCTTCCGCTTCGCGCCGGAGACGGAAGGGCTGGTGGTCACGCTGGACCAGAGCCGCCTGCGGGACCTGCTCGACCACCTGCCCGAACTGCTGGACAGCCTGTCGGAGCCGCGACTGGTCGCGCTCGATCGCGGCGCGACCGTGACGCGCGCGCTGTTCGCGGTCGGCCACGGCCTGCGCGAGGACTACGCCGGCGCCGGCGCCTGGCGCGGTCCGTCGCTGGACCATGCGGTCGCGCTGCTGGCAACCCAGGCGGCGCGCTTCGACGCCGCGGAAGGGATGCACCACGCGGCCGGTGAAGGACGCGCGTTGCAGCACCTGACCCGCTACCGCGACCAGGTCGAGCGCCACTACCGCCGTCAGCCCGCGGTGGCGGAACTGGCCGAACCGCTGGGCATCACGCCCACGCAGCTGAACCGGCTGTGCCGCCGGCACCTGCAGTGCTCGGCGCTCGCGGTGCTGCACCAGCGCGTGCTGCTCGAAGCCAAGCGCGAGCTCGGCTACACGAACCTGATGGTCCGGCAGATCGCCGATGGGCTCGGCTTCGCCGACGCGGCCTACTTCACGCGCTTCTTCCTTCGCCACACGGGGCGCTCGCCCAGTGCGTGGCGGGAGGAAGTCGGCGGACGCTGACCGATTTCAAAGACCCAGTTCAGTCAGCCCGGGATGGTCGTCCGGACGCCGTCCCTGGGGCCAGAAGAACTTCCGGTCCTCGGCCTTGATCGGCTGGTCGTTGATGCTCGCGTGGCGATGCGTCATCAGGCCTTGCGCGTCGAACTCCCAGTTCTCATTGCCATGGCTGCGGAACCAGTTGCCGGCGTCGTCATGCCATTCGTAGACGAAGCGCACGGCGATGCGGTTGCCGTCGAAGGCCCACAGCTCCTTGATCAGGCGGTAGTCCAGCTCACGCGCCCACTTGCGTTCCAGCAAGGCCTGCGCCTCGGCGCGGCCGCGCGGGAACTCCGCCCGGTTGCGCCATTGCGTGTCCGGGCTGTAAGCCAGCACGATGCGCGCCGGGTCGCGGCTGTTCCAGCCGTCTTCGGCCAGGCGGATCTTCTGGATCGCGGTCTCGCGGGTGAACGGGGGCAGGGGCGGGCGGGTGTCCATGGTCTAGGTCCTCTCGTCGATGGGTGGAAAGTCGGGGCGACTCATGTAGACAGGTCTGTCTACTCGTTCCGATTCTGGCGGATGTAGACAGGTCTGTCTACAATGATCGGATGAACGACACCGACCGCAGCGTGGATATCGGCGAGCTGCCCGCCCGCGAGCGCATCCTGCGCACCGCGCACGACCTGTTCTATGCCGAGGGCATCCGCGCGACCGGCATCGACCGCGTGATCGCGGCGTCGGGCGTCACGAAGGTCACCTTCTACCGGCACTTCCCAAGCAAGAACGACCTGATCCTGGCCTACCTCGAGCTGCGACACGGGCGATGGATGGACTGGTTCACCGGCGCGCTGGAACGCCACGGCGGCGCGATGAAGGGCGCGGCGGCGCTGGTGCCGACGATGTCGGAGTGGTTCGGCGGACAGGCGCTCGGCGACTTCCGCGGCTGCGCCTTCCTGAACGGCGTCGGCGAGATGGGACCGAGCCTGCCCGAGGTTGTCGACGTGACCCGCCGCCACAAGCAGGACATGACCGATGCGATCACGGCGCTGCTGCCCGCGTCGCGGCAGCGGAAGAAGATCGCCGCGGCCCTGTCCATGGCGGTCGATGGCGCGATCGTGCAGGCGCAGTACGCGGAGGATCCCGCGCCGGTGCTGAAGAGCCTGCAGTTGATCGTGGACCTCGCCACCGGCAGCGCCGTCTGAGCTGGCGAGCGGCGTCGCTCTGACGCCCGACCGGCGCCCGGGCGACAGCCGACGGCAGGCGTCGCGGCAGCGGGTGACGTCGGCGTGCGGGTCTCGCCCCCGGCGTCCGACTTCGAGGGGAAACGCGGAAGCGTCGACGGGGACCGGCGCCTACGCTCCATCGGCCGCGGCTGTCCGCCAGGGGCGGGCCGCGTCGGAGCACTCAACCTAGAAGGAGACCGCGATGGACCGACGTTCCCTGCTCAACACCTCGGCGGCGATGGCTGCCGGCGCCGTCGCTGGCTGCGCGCTGCCCGGCCAGGCCGATCCGGCGTCCGCGACGGCGAAGACGCCGTTCGACGTGCCGCAGACGACGATCCCCATCGTCGGCAGCGACCAACGCTTCCCGGTGCGCCGCATCTACTGCATCGGCCGCAACTACGCGGCGCACGCGCGTGAGATGGGCAGCGACCCGACCCGCGAGCCGCCGTTCTTCTTCCAGAAGCCCACCGATGCGATCCAGAACGTCGCACCCGGCACCGTCGCCGATCACCCGTATCCGACGCTGACGAAGAACTATCACTATGAGTGCGAACTGGTCGCCGCGCTGAACAAGGGTGGCCGCGACATCACGACGGAGCAGGCGCTCGACTGCGTCTTCGGCTACGCCATCGGGCTCGACATGACGCGCCGCGACCTGCAGCGCGGCATGGGCGACCAGAAGAAGCCGTGGGAGATCGGCAAGAGCTTTGACCGCTCGGCGCCGATCGGTCCCATCCATCCGGTGGCCCGGCTCGGCGGTCACCCGTCCAAGGGGGCGATCTGGCTCAAGGTCAACGGCCAGACCAAGCAGGATGCGGATCTGAGCCAGATGATCTGGAGCGTCGCGGAACAGATCTCGCAGCTGTCGCGTGCCTTCGAACTCAAGCCCGGCGACATCATCTACAGCGGCACCCCCGAGAACGTCGGCCCGGTCGTGAAGGGTGACGTCATCGACTGCCACATCGACGGCCTGCCGAACCTGGGCATCCGAATCGTCTAGCCACCATCCAGCCCAAGTCCCCCACGCCTCCCACGCACCTCCAGCGCATCCCAAGGCCCGCGACCAGTGAGCCTCGCTGGGGCCGGAATGAGGCTGGGGGTTCCCGGAGGGATGCCCCCTGCCTCGTGGAGTGCCCGCGCTTGGCCCCGCGCATGAACGGGACGGGTGGCGAGCGAGGGGAGCTGCCTCATTCCGCAGCATTGCAAGCATTTCCCTGCCACGACAAGCACTTGCAGCATCCTTGCCCGGGCAGCCAACAGACTTGTCCACAGAGGCCGTGGACAGTCTGACGGCCCGGTGCACAACCGGTGGGCACTGTGAGCAACTGCGGCGAGGGAACGAAGTTTGCCCACCCCGCCGGCCGGTCGAGTCAAGCGCTGATGGTCACCAACCGCCCGCGCCTCGACGGTGCCTCGTTTTGGAGCACGGAAAGTTTTTCCCTTTTACAACAACGGCTTACGTCGCCCCTGCAGAGGCAGCCAACAGACTTGTCCACAGTTCGCAGGGACAGTCTGGCGGCGGGCAAAGCGCGCTTCGGATGGCCCGTCCGGATCATTGCCTCATTTCGCGGCACTGCAATGAATTCCGTGACGAATCAACGGCTTGCAGCATCCCTGCCCGTTGAGCCAACAGAGTTGTCCACAGAAGCCGTGGACAGTGTTCAAGGCAGCGAGGCCGGGAGGGTGAGGCGGGCTTCGAGCCCCCCGCCGGTCCGGTTGTGGAGGGACAAGCTCCCTCCCATGGCGGTGGCGAGCTGCAGCGCGATCGCGAGGCCGAGGCCGGTGCCGCCTGTGTCGCGATTGCGTGAAGTCTCCAGCCGGTGGAAGGGTTTGAACACCGCCTGCAGCTGGTCTTCGGGAATCCCGGGACCCCGGTCCAGCACCGCGATCGTCAGGCGAGGGGTCGGGTCTTGCGCGGCGCTGCGCGTGACCTGGATCTCGGCCTGTCCGCCGAACGCCAGGGCGTTGTCCAGCAGGTTGACCAGGATGCGCTTGAGCGCCTGCGGCTGCGCCATGATCGGCGCCCCGGCCTCGCCGCTGAGCGTCACCGCTTCGCCGGCGTCCTCGTAGTCGCCGACGATGCTCGCAAGCAGCGCGTCCGCGTCCAGGCGGGCGGGCACTTCGGAGGTGCCATGCAGCGTGCGCGCATAGGTCACGCCTTCGCGGACCAGCAGGTGCATCGCGTTCAGGTCATGGCGGAACTTGTCGCGCAGTTCCTCGTCGTTCATCAGGTCCGCGCGCAGCCGCATCCGCGTGATCGGCGTCTGCAGGTCATGCGAGATCGCGGCCAGGATCTCCACCCGTTCCGCCGTGTAGCCGGCGATGCGCTGCTGCATCGCGTTGAAGGCACGCGCGGCGTGCGCGACTTCGGCGGGGCCTTCCTCCGGGATCAGCCGCGGCGACAGGTCCGGACCGAGGTCGTCCGCCGCCGAAGCGAGTGTCTTGAGCGGACGCGTCACCAGCCGCACCACCATCCAGCTGCACACCGCCAGCACGATGAGCTGCGCGCCCAGCACCCACATCACCCACTCGGGAACGGGCATGTCGACGCGGCGCGCGTGCACGGTCACCGCCGATCCATCGCTGAGGCGCACCAGCAGTTGATAGCGTCTGGCGCCGAGCTGCACGACGCGCTCGATGCGGAAGGGTTGCATCGCCTGCGTCAGCGCGTCGACGAAGGGCCCGTTGAAGTCGGTCCGCTCCACGGGGCCGGCTTGCGGGTCGATCTCGTCGGCGAGGGCGAAGCGGTAGTTCGGGCGCTCGAGCCGGTCCAGCCAGGCGCCGCGTTCGGCCGCGGGCAGGCGGTCCAGCACGGCGACGCCGGTCGCGATGTCGCGTTCGACGCCGGACATCATCAGCGCCCGCAACGCCATCGAACGCTCCTGGCGGATCGCGACGTAGGCCATCGCCTGCGCGATCGCGATGCCGAGCACCATCAGCCAGAACACGCGCGCGAAGAGCGTGCGGGGGCCGAAGCGGCGCTTCGGCGTCGGCGTGGAGGCCGGTCCGGGCGCGGGCGCGCGTGTCGAGGCGGGCACGGTGCTCATGCGCGGTCGGCCGCCAGCGCGCGCTCGACGAAGTCCAGGCGGTCCTGACCCCAGAACAGCTCGCCGTCGATGACGTAGCTCGGCGCGCCGAACAGGCTGGCGTCGATGGCGCGCTGCGTGTTGGCGTCGTACTGCGCGCCGATGTCGTCCTCGGCGGAGCGCGCCAGGCGCTCGGCCGGCAGACCCTGCTCCGCGAGGATGGCCGTCAGCGTCGCGTCGTCGGCGATGTCGCGCTGTTGCTCCCAGACCGCGCGCAGCAGCGCGCCGGTCACGCGCATCGCGGCGTCCGCGCCGTCGGCCTGGTCGACCGCGATGATCAGCCGCGCGGCCTTGTGCGGCGCGACCGGGAAGCAGGCCGGCTCGACGTTCATCGGCATGCCCAGGTGCTGCGAGAAGCGTCGCAGCTCCAGCAGGCGATAGGCCTGGCGCTGCGCGGGGCGCTGCGGCAGCGGCAGTCCGCCGGAGACGGCGAACAGCTTGAGCAGGTCGACCGGGATCAGCCGCACGGTGGCCCCCGCGTCGCGCGCGATGGCGGCGAAGCGCTCATGACCGAGGTAGGTCCAGGGACTGTGCGGGGCGAAGAAGTAGTCGATGACGCGGCTCACGAGGATCTCCAGAACATTGGGCGGACGACGTTCACCAGGATCTCCGAAGCGTTGGAGAAACGGCGAAGGCAAGAGGCCCTTCCTGCTCCCTCTCCCGCTTGCGGGAGAGGGCGGGGGTGAGGGCCAGCGGCGGTGGAAATGCTGAATCCCGCAGGCAGGGTTATAGGCGCGGGCGGCGCGCTTGTGGGCGCCTTTGTATTGGCGTGTATCCGTGTCCCGCACCGGAGACACAACATTGCCTGGCCGTACCACCGGCGGCCCCGGGCCCGGTACATTGCGGCTCATCCCGTTCGATGCGTTCCACCGAATCCCCATGCAGACGTCCGCCCCCACCCAGGATCATGTGTTGATCGTCGACGACGACCGCGAGATCCGCGAGTTGCTCACCACCTACCTGACCCGCAACGGCCTGAAGGTGACGGCCGTGCCGACGGGCCGGCACATGCGCATTGCGATGGAGACCGGCACGCCGGTGGACCTGGTGATCCTGGACCTGATGCTGCCGGGCGAGGACGGCCTGTCGCTGTGCCGCGACCTGCGCGCGGGCAAGCACAAGGCGACGCCGGTCATCATGCTGACCGCGCGCGGCGACGAGGCGGACCGGATCCTCGGGCTGGAGATGGGGGCCGACGACTATCTCGCCAAGCCCTTCGCGGCGCGCGAGCTGCTGGCCCGGATCAAGTCGGTGCTGCGGCGCGCGCGGATGCTGCCGCCCAACATGCGCTCGACGGACGAGTCGCCGCGGCTGGCCTTCGGCGAGTGGGTGCTCGACACGATCGAGCGTCACCTGATCGACCAGCAGGGCACGGTGGTGCCGCTCAGCGGCGCGGAGTACCGGCTGCTGCGCGTCTTCCTCGACCATCCGCAGCGGGTGCTGAGCCGCGATCAGCTGCTGAGCCTCACGCAGGGGCGCGAGGCGGAGCTCTTCGAACGCTCCATCGATCTGCTCGTGAGCCGCATCCGGCAGCGGCTGCGCGACGATGCGCGCGAGCCGAAGTACCTCAAGACCGTCCGCAGCGAGGGCTACGTCTTGTCGATGGCCGTCGAAGGCCGCGACTGAGCGCGGCGCCGGAAGGCGGCGACTCGTCCTTGCACATGCTCGCCGTAGCGCTGCTACGGCTGTGCCTTGCGCCTGGATTCGCCACCTTCCGGCACCGCGCGCCCGATCACGAAGCTTGCTTGAGCAGCGCCTGGATCTGCGCTTCGGTCTGCTGGTACTGGCCCTCGCCGAAGTGCGAGTAGACGATCTTCCCCTGCTTGTCGATGAGGTAGATCGCCGGCCAGTAGCGGTTGTTGTAGCTCTTCCACGTCTTGAAGTCGTTGTCCTGCGCGACGGCGTGGCGGATGCCCAGGCGCGCGATCGCGTCCTTGAGGCCGGCGGTGGAGCGCTCCTCCTCGTACTCCGGCGAATGCACGCCGACGACCACCAGGCCCTGGTCCTTGTACTTCTCGTGCCACGCTTTCACGTAGGGCAGCTGGTTCAGGCAGTTGATGCAGGTGTAGGTCCAGAAGTCCACCAGCACGACCTTGCCGCGCAGTTCGTCGATCTTCAGCGGCGGGCTGTTGATCCAGTTGTCGATGCCGGTGAAGGCGGGCGCGGGTTTGCCGGCCATGCCGGTGCTGCCGAAGAGCGACGCCGCCGCCGCGTCGGAGGTCATCGGCGGCAGCGAGAACGCCACCGCCGCCACGGCGGAAGCGCCGGCGAGCAGCAACGGGAAGAGGGAACGTCGGGTGGTCGGTCGCATGGGGAATCCTTTCCAGGCTGGCAGCGGAATGCTGCGATGGAGCGGATTCTTCGGGGACCCGTCGATCCGCGATACGGCTTTCGTATGCCTGTGTATCCCGCCCGGGAAGGAAAGACGATCCGATGCTCAGCGCAACAAATGCAGCGTGATGCCCGTGAGCTCGCGCTTGAAACGCGCCGGGTCATCGGGCAGCGTCGACACGGCGCGCATCACATGCGCGTAGGCCACCGTCTTGCTGATGCCGTTCATCAGCACCGAGAACAGCAGCGCCGGCTCGCAGCGGTGCAGCTCGCCGGCGTCCATCGCGTCGCTGAACAGCGGCAGGCAGACATCGTGGAAGGGCCGCACGATCGTGTCGACCAGCACGTTGAGGCGCTCGCCTTCCTCGGTCGCGGCGGTGGAGAAGAAGATGCCGATGTCGGGATGTTCGAACACGCGGTCGATGAACGACAGCATGCAGTGCTCGACGCGTTGCCGCGGCCCCAGCGCGACATCGCTGCGCAGGTCCGCGGCCGTCCGCAGCATCGGGTCCATCAGCACCCTGATCTGCTCGACGACCGCCAGCCACAGCGCCTCCTTCGACCCGAAGTGATGCGCGATCAGCGCCGGGTCCACATCGGCCTGGCGCGCGATCTCGCGCACGCTGGCGGCTTCGTACCCCCGCAGCGCGAAAATCCGCCGCGCCGTGCGCAGCAGGTTGTCCGCGCCTTGCGCACAGTCCGCGCTCGGCCGCCCGCGGCGCCGTGGCGCCCTGGCCGCCTTCGGGGTCTTGTTCATCGGGAGGGCCGCCTTTGTTATATTCATCACGCGTTGAATTATTTCAGGCTTTCACGCCGGATTGTCGGCGGATGAGAAAGGCGGTGTCGCATGTATAGGGATCTCGCGAGCGATCCGTCCCGGGACGGTTGGCTGCGCACAGTGGCGTGGCTCGGCAACGGCGGCGTGCCCCATGCGCCGCAACCCGCAGTCGCTCGACACGTGAAGGCAGCCCCCACCATCCACGTGCTCGATCGGCCGACACCACGCACCGCCGCCATCTCCTGGTCCGATCCAGGCGCCTGCCATTACGGCTATCAGATCTGGGACATGGTGCCGTCCAAGCGCGACGGCATCTGCGTGCTCACCGGCTCCACCATCCGCATCGGCGAAATGATCTACACGCCGCGCGTTGATGAGCCTTCACCCATCAACGCGGGCGAGATGATCGCGGCAGCGTACGTGGACGCTTGAGACCGCAGCGGACGAGCTTGGCCGGAGCCGGCGGCTCACGCCTCGCTTGGCGCGCCAACTCGCTCCGCTCGCCTTCGGCTCTCTTCGCTCAGGCAGACGGCGCTCAAGTCAGTTCTGGAACGCTCGGCTTCGCCGCCGGCTCCGGCCAAGCTCTTCGAAACATCACAGCACCACGAAGAGGAACCAGACCACCACCGGGGCGATGACCGTCACCGCGGCACCGTAGAGCAGCAGCAGGCGGAAGAAGCGGTCGCGGTCCATGCCCTTGGCATTGGCCAGCACCAGGGCACCGTTCGTGGAGAACGGACTCACGTCCACGATCGTCGAGGACACCGCCATCGCAGCGATGAAGCCGATCGCCATCGTCGAGTTGTCGCCCGTCAGGAAGGGCACACCCAATGGAATCAGCGAGCCCAGCACCGCCGTCGACGATGCGAAAGCCGAGACCACCGCGCCGACGAAACACAGCAGCAGTGCCGCCATCATCGGCGACGTCAGATTCGCGACGCTGTGGCCCACGTACTCGATCGTGCCCATCTTCTCCATCACGCCCACATACGTGCTCACGCCGACGATCAGCATGATCTCCGGCCACGACACCTGGCCCAGCGCACTCTTCTGCAGCCGCGGCTGCATCAGGCTCAGGACCAGACCGATCGTGATCGACACGAAACCGATGTCCAGCTTGTAGCCCAGCGTCAGCACCGCCAGCAGCAGCAGGCCCAGCGCCGTGATCACCTGGTGCGGACCGGTCGTCTTGAAGGTCTGCGTCTGAACCTGGCCCAGCATCGAGGACTTGCTCGACGCGACGCGGCGACCCTCGCCGTAGGAAGCCGCCTCCGCATCGCCGAAGACCTGCGGGCCGCCCTGGGCGCGCGCGACCGGCGGGATAGGCGCGAGCTCCCCGTCATCCGCGACCCGGCCGCGCCGGATCAGCTGCAGCCCGCCGAGCGCGATGAAGAGCCCCAGCGACACCGCGAAGTTGACGCCGAAGCTCGCCAGCATCGTCGTGATCTCGCTCAGGGGCAGACCGGCCTTGGCGACGATCTTGTTGGTGATGCCGCCGTAGATGCTCATCGGCGAGAAGCCGCCCGCCTGCGCGCCGTGGATCACCATCAGGCCCATCATCAGCGGGTTGATGCCGTGGCGCGCGGCGAAGCCCAGGGCGATGGGCGCGATGATCGCGACCGCCGCCGGGCTGACCGCGCCGACCGAGGTCAGCAGCGCCGCGACCAGGAACATGATCCACGGGATCGCCGCGATGCGGCCCCGCACGGCCCGCACGGCGAGCCGCACCAGCCAGTCGATGGTGCCGTTGTTCTGCGCCAGCGCGAAGAGGTAGGTGATGCCCGCCAGCGTCAGGAACAGCTCCGCGGGGAAGCCGGCCATGATGGCCTTGGCGCTCATGCCGGCCACCAGCGTGCCGACGAGGAACGCGCCGACGAAGGCCAGCACCCCCATGTTGATGGGCAGGGCCGTGGCCACGATGAACATGGCCACGAGTGGAAGGATCGACATCCAGTGAATGCTCATCGCTGTCTCCTGTTGTGACGGTCCGGCATGTCGGGCGCCGGCCGCATCGTTTCTCGATGGAACGCACGGTATCGACCGCGCGACGGCGCTTCAATCAAGCTCGCGCGCGGACCGTTACGCGCGCCGCAACGATCGAGGGAGAACCCGCGCCGCGCGCCTCACGGCGCGGAACGCTCGATCCAGGCGAGCACGCCGTCGAGCGTGCGGAACTCGTCGGCCGAGCGCGCGGGAATCGAAGGATGCCGCTGCTGCCAGAGCCGCGCCAGCGCTTGGCCGCCGCCGATCTCCAGTACGCAGGACGGCCCGCGCGCGGCGAGCTGATCCATGACCTCGTCCCACTGCACCGTGTGGGCGATCTGGCGGGCGAGGCCGGCGCGCGCCTGGTCGGCGGTCCAGACGCGGTTGGCGTCGCTGTCGAAGAGCGCGAGCGTCGGATCGCGCACATCGGTCTTCGATAGCGCCGTGCCGAACGCTCTCGCCGCGGATCGCATCAGCGACGTGTGCGACGCGACTGAGACGGCGAGTCGCGTGCAACGCGCACCACGTGCGGCCAGCGCCGCTTCGGCGGCATCCAGCGACTCGTCGCCCAGCGGCCCACCGATCACCACGGAGTCGTCGCCGTTGCGGATCGCGATGCTCACGGACGTTTCGACCAGAAGGGCATCGACTTCGGTCGCCGCGAGGCCGGTCACGCCGCAAAGGCCACCTGGGCGCGCCCGGCTCGCGTCGTCCATGAACGCCGCGCGTTGAACGGCGAGCCGGATCGCATCGTCAGCGTCGAGCACGCCGACCGCCGCGCAGGCGGCGAGCTCGCCGACGCTGTAGCCGGCGACGCCATCGATCTCGATCGAAGCGGACACCAGCCGCGGCGCGATCTGTGACCACGCGGCCAACGCGGTCGTGGTGATCAGCACCTGCGCATTCGCGTTCTTGCGCGCCCATGCGGAATCGGCGAGCGCCGCTCGCCAATCCGCGACGTCCAAGGTCTCGCGCATGACGGATAGCAGCGCCATGGTGGACGGCGATGCATCGTCACCCAGCCACGGCAGCATCGCGGGATGCTGGTTCCCCTGACCGCTGAAGACGATGGCGACGCTCACGGCGAGGGCACGAGTACGGGCGAGTCGAGTGCGCCGAGTTCGCCGAGTGCGCCGAGTGTGTCGACTGCGTGGAGCGCGTCGATCGGGGCGAGTGCCACGGCGGCGTCGATCGCACCGAGGCGCCGCATCCAGCATACGGCGGCCAGCATGTCGGCGGCACCGCCGGGGGAGAGCCGGCGGGCCTCGAAGTCGGTGGCGATCGCATCGGCGCGGGCGAGCGCGTCCGGTGCCGAGGCGCCGCCCTGGTCGAGGAACCCGCGCGCGGCGCGCTGCGCGAAGCGCAGGCCGTCCAGCCCGCCGCGATGCGCGAGGTTGCTGTCGTCCAGCGTCGCCATCAGGTGGAAGAGCGTGTCGAGCTGTGCGCGCTCGCGCGGGAGTCCGCGCGCGACGGCGGACCGCATCGCGGGCACGGCGGTCTCGAAGACCGCGGGGAAGCCGAGCGCGGCCTCCTCGGAGGCGCTGCGCAGCCCGAGCTGCCGTGCCGCGGTGCCGCCCGGCAAGGTCGAAGGCCGCAGCGCGCGCTGTGCCAGCGCTGCGCCCCATCGCTCGATCAGCGTCGTGCGAATCGTCTCGGGCGTCAGTCGCCGATGACCGGCGACGACGGCGCCGGCGGACGCGCACAGCAGCCCCAGCAGGAAGATCGCGCCGCGGTGCGTGTTGATGCCGCCCGTCGCCTCGAGCATCCGGGCCTCGGCCTCGATGCCGGCGCGCTCGAGCGCCGGGAAGTCCGCGTCCATTGCCCCCAGGTGGGCGATGCGGACGAAGTACCGTCGCAGCGACGAGATGCTGCGCATGAAGGTCCGCGCATCCATGTCGCGATGGCTGCCGCTGCTCGTCAGCGTGACGAGGCCGGGCTTGGGCGATAGCGCCAGTTCGTCATGCAGCGCGACCGCGGCGGCGCGCCCGATGTCGCTGGCGGTCAGCCCTCGCCCGGCAGACGCGGGGCGACGGTCCGAACGCCACACGCTGTGCCACGCGCTGTGCCACGCGGAGCCGTGGGCCAGGACCTGCCTGTTCATCGTGTCCTCCTGGACCGGGCGGCCTTCATGTCGCGCTTCCATGTCCCGACCTCACGCGGCTGCCTTGACGTCGCGGACGATCTCGCCGAGCGCCGTCGCGAGCCGGCTGCCGCCGATGGACTTCACCAGGATCGAGCGCACGCCGCCGGCGCGCCACGTGAGCCATTCGCGCCAGGACACGGCGTTGTCGCCGTCGAAGACCAGCTCGCCGTCGAGCCGCAGGCCGGGAACCGCCGCGTCCGCCAGCAGCGCGGCGACCTGGTCGGCCTGTTCGGCGTCGGTGACGGCGACCCACAGGTCCGCGTCGGAGTCGACCCGCACGTGGCCCATCGCCGACAGCGCCTGCCAGCCGAAGCTGCCGTAGACGCGCGGCTGCACACCGCAGGCGTGCGTCGCACGGCACAGCCCGTCCCACGCGGCGCGGGCCGGCGCGGGCAGCAGCTTGGCGACGGCGCGCGCGGTGGGGAACTCGTCGAAGAACATCACCTCGCCGCGTGCGACGCTCACGCCGATGCGGCGCGACTCCCAGCGCAGCGGCGCCGACAGCCCCATGGCGATCCACGCCGGATCGGTGCCCGCGTCGCAGCGCTGCTGCGTCACCACCAGCGGCAGGCCGCGCGCGGCCCACAGCGTCAGGCATTCCCGCTCGGTGGCGTCGTGCGCGATCGCGCGCAGCCGCTCCCACGCGGCGGGCGTCAGATGCACGAGTTGATGGCGGTGCAGGCGGGTCATGGCGGTGTTCTGTTCAGAAGCGATCCAGCTTCGAGGGGGTGTTGCGCGACTTCGAGGTCCAAACGGATTCAAGCGGCGTCAGGCAACATCAGGCGGCGTCGAGCACGCGTTGCATCACGCTGGCGGCGAGCCGTCGACCGCCGCGCTCGGCGCCGTCGACCGCGCGCCGGTCCTCGGTCGGCGCATCGGTCAGCGCTTGTCGCAGCGCGGCCCGCAGGTCGCCGGTCCACAAGCGGCGCACGCCGCCCATCGCCACGTAGTTGTCGACGCCCGGCGCGAAGACCGGGTTCGTCTCGGACAGCGCGGTGAGCATCTCTTCCGGCAGCTTCGTCACGCGCGACATCGCGGGGATGCGCATCACGCGGATCTCGGCCTCCGGCAGCGCGTCGCAGGCGTCGGCGATCAGGCCCGAGGTGATGAAGCCGCCCGACAGTGCCTGGTCGTAGACCAGCCCCAGCACGCGATGCCCGCGGCGGCGCGCCAGGTCGATCGTCATGCCCAGGTGCGCCATCGCGCGGTTGATGCCGAGCAGCTCGTCCCGCCGCCGCAGCTGCTGGCCCTGCGTGTCGATCAGCAGCAGGATCGGCCGGCCGGGATGCCGGGTCAGCGTGTCCAGCACGACGCGCGTCTGCGCCAGCGCGAGCTTCACGCCGATCGCCGCATGGCCCGTCGTGCCCACGATGGTCAGCGGCTCGCCGTCGAACTCCACGGTGCCGTGCAGGAAATCGCCGTCCAGGGTCAGGCCGCGGTCCGATCCGAACAGCGTCGTCGCCAAGGTGTTCCAGTCCATCTTCGAGTCTCCTACCGGGTTCAGTCGTTCGGCCGATCAGCCTCTTCGCCTTTCGGTCTTTCGGCCTTTAGGCTTTTCAGCCGTTCAGCCGTTCAGCCGTTCAGCCGTTCAGGTGTCCGGGCGCTCGCGACGCGGCCTCACGACCGTTTCAACGGTTCAACGGCCCCGAGGCCGAGGGACGCAGCGGAATGACCTCGGCCACGTCCAGGTCCGGCACGCGCGCTGCCCCCTCGACACCCAGCCGTGTCCACAGCACCTGCGCGTCGTCGCCGTCGACGGCATCGTCGAGCAGCGCCAGGCGGCGCGCCAGCAGGGCGCGCTCCGCTTCCAACGCGTCGAGCGTGACCGGCCGCGATGTCGGCAGCCCGTCCATCGCCGCGATCGCCGCCCGGCGGAAGGCGGCGACGTCGTCCTCGACCAGGGCGTCGCAGTCGCCGCTCAGCCAGCGGTGCTTGCCGCCGGTGGTGCGCCAGACCAGTGCGCGGTCGCGGGCGTCGAACTCCTCCACGCCGTTGGACGCCTCGATGACCTCCGGGCCGGACATCGCGAGCCGGCCCAGGTCGCTCATGACGACGAAGTCCGTGCACCGCGCGACGATGCCCATGCCGCCGAAGCAGCCGTTGGCCGCGCCGATCAGCGCGATCACCGGGATGCCGGCGTCGCGCACGTCCAGCACCGCGCGCATGACCTCGGACACGGCGATCAGGCCGGCGTTGGCCTCGTGCAGCCGCACGCCGCCGGAATCGAGCAGCAGCAGCACGGCGGCGGGGCGGTCGCGCTGGGCGCGGCGCAGCAGGCCGACGAGCTTGGCGCCGTGGACCTCGCCGACGCCGCCGCCCATGAAGGCGCCTTCCTGCGCCGCCACGAAGATCGGCCTGCCGTCGAGCGCGGCCCGTCCGATCGCGACACCGTCGTCGAAGGCCGAGGGCACGCCGAGCTGCGCGAGGTGCGGGCTCATCACGCGCTCCTGCGGCGGCAGCCATTCATGGAAGCTGCCCGGATCGAGCAGCAGCGCCAGCCGCTCGCGCGCCGAGCACTCGGCGTAGGAGAGCGCGTGCGGGTCGGCGTTCACGGCCGTCGCAGCCGGAGCAGCAGTGGGGGTCGCAACCGCTGCCGCGGTTGTGGTGCCGGCGGGGGAAGCGGAATCCGAGGTGATCGTCATGGCTGCAACTCCTGGACCGCCTGATCGAGCCGCAGGCTGACGACTGCCGGGGTGGCACCCATGTCGTTGATGGACACGCGCACGCCGGCCAGATCGTGGCGGCGGTGGAAGTCGTCCAGCACGGCCTGCCAGATCGGCGCGAAGCCACGCGCGGAGGTCTGGACGCGGACCGCGCAGTCGCCGCCGGCTTCCGGCTCGAGCATCACCTCGAGGTTGCCGGAGCCGACCACGCCGACCAGCACCGGCGCGAAGGCGCTCCGGGCCTGCGAGCCGGCGAAGCGGAAGTCCAGGGTCTCGAGACCAGGGGGAACGGGCGTCATGGCATTGCTCTCGTGTTGTCTCTCACCAGTTGCGGAAGCGCTTCGGCGGTCGGTACAGGCCGCCGGAGGCGCGCACCAGGTCGCGCATGCCGCGCGCGGCGAGCAGGTTGCGGGTGGCGTCGCGCGGATCGATGCCGAGGTCCTCGGGGCGCTTGATCACGCCGCGGTCGCGCAGGTTCTCCACGGCGCGGCGATCGCGCCCCAGGCCGACGGCCGTGTAGCCGGCGACGCCGCGGATCGCCTGCTCGCGCTCCTCATCGCAGCGGCACAGCAGCAGGTTGGCGATGCCCTCTTCGGTGAGGACGTGCGTCACATCGTCGCCGTAGATCATGATCGGCGGCAGGTCCATGGCGGCCTGGCGCTGCAGCTCCCACGCGTCGAGGTGTTCGACGAAGGCGGGTTGCATGTGCTCGCGGAAGGTCTCGACCATCTGCACGACCAGCTTGCGTCCGCGCGGCGTCGCGGCGGCGCCGGTCAGATGACCGCGCGCCTCTTCGCCCGCCTTCAGCCAGGCGGGGCTGGCGTGACGGCGGCCGCGCGCGTCGGCGCCCATGTTGGGCGCGCCGCCGAAGCCGGCGATGCGGCCGAGCGTCGCCGTCGAGCTGTTGCCCATCAGGTCCATCTGCAGCGTCGAGCCGATGAACAGGTCGCAGGCGTAGTGGCCCGCCGCCTGGCTGAACGCGCGGTTGCTGCGCAGGCTGCCGTCGGGGCCGGTGAAGAAGATGTCGGAGCGGGCGCGGATGTAGTCCTCCATGCCGAGCTCGGAGCCGAACGAGTGGATGGACTCGACCCACCCCGCCTCGATCGCCGGGATCAGCGCCGGATGCGGGTTCAGCGCCCAGTGGCGGCAGATCTTTCCCTTCAGCCCCAGCGACTCGCCGTAGGTCGGCAGCAGCAGCTCGATCGCCGCCGTGTCGAAGCCGATGCCGTGGTTGAGGCGCTGCACGCCGTATTCCGCGTAGATGCCCTTGATGGCCATCATGGCCATCAGCACCTGGATCTCGCTGATCTGCGCCGGGTCGCGGGTGAACAGCGGCTCGATGAAGTTGGGTGTCGGCGCGCGCACGACGAAGTCGACCCAGTCCGCGGGCACGTCGACGCGGGGCAGGGCGGTGCCCTCGGGCAGCAGCTCGTTGACCTGCGCGATGACGATGCCGCCGGAGAACGCGGTCGCCTCGACGATCGCGGGCGTGTCCTCGGTGTTGGGGCCGGTGTAGAGGTTGCCCTGCGCGTCCGCGGCGTGTGCGGCGATCAGCGAGACCTTGGGCGTCAGGTCGACGAAGTAGCGCGCGAACAGCTCAAGGTAGGTGTGGATCGCGCCGATCTTCAGGCGTCCTGCGGACAGCAGCTTCGCGAGCCGCGCGCCTTGCGGCCCGGAGAAGCTGAAGTCGAGCAGGCTGGCGATGCCGCGTTCGAAGACGTCCAGGTGCTCCGGCAGCGCGAGCACGGACTGGACCATGTGCAGGTCGTGGATGCGCGCCGGATCGAGCCGCACCAGCGCCTTCGCCAGGAAGTCGGCCTGCTTCTGGTTGTTGCCCTCGAGGCAGACGCGGTCGCCGGGCTTGAGCACGGCGTGGAGCAGCTCGACGATGGCGTCGGTGTCGGCGTGCTTGCCGGCCAGGCGCGAGCCGAGTGCTTCGCGGGCCGCGGCGAGCCGGGCGGCGCGGTCGCGGGCCTTGGTGTCCATGGGAGTGCGGTCCATGGAGACGGAAGTTACGGGCGTGGCGACGCCCGATCAATCAACCGGCGTGCGGGACGATTACGGGGAGCGGAACGGTTGCCGGCCGGGCGCCACGCTGCTGGCGAGCCGGCGGCGAGGGGATACCCGGAGATGTCCGGAGACCTCCGGAGATCTCTGGACATCGCCGGGCGAGGCGGGGGGCGTCCGGCTCAGTGCCCGCCGAGCTTCAGCGTCCGGCTGGCGGCCAGCAGGGCGAGCAGGTTGGGATCGCGCTCGCGGGTGCGCAGGAAGCACAGCGCGATGGTCTGGCGGACGGCGTAGCGCTCCTGGAGCGGGATGAGCCGCACGCTGGGCGGCAGCACGCCGCGCACGCGCCCGGGCAGCAGCGTGCAGCCGATGCCGCCGCCGACCAGGTTCATCAGCGAGAAGATGTCGTTGGTCTTCATGACGATCTGCGGCTCGAACCCGGCGATGCGGAAGGCGTCGACGAAGCGGCTGTAGGTGACGAAGCCTTCCTGCAGGCTGACGAAACGTTCCTCGGCGCAGTCGCGCAGGTCGATGCTCTCGAGGTCGGCGTAGGGGGACTGGGCGGGGGCGGCGAAGAAGACGTCGTCCTCGAAGAGGGCGTGGGTCTCGAACTCCGGCGCGGCCTCGGGCAGGCCCATGACGGCGGCGTCGATGGTGCCGTCGCGCAGGCGCTGGGTGAGGTCGGAGTTGGACCCGAGGATGAGTTCGGCCTGCACGTCGGGCTTGCGCGCCTTGAGCGCCATGATCATCGACGGCACGGTGCCGCTGGTCAGCGAGTACAGCGAGCCGATGCGGATGCGCTCGGCGCCGTAGCCGGCGATGGCGCGGGTGGCGTTGATGCCTTCGTCCATGCGCTGGAGGATCTCGCGGGCGACGTCGGCGAGCACGTGGGCGGCGTCGGTGGGCTGCAGGTTGCGGCCCTCGAGCCGGAACAGCGCGCACCGCGTGCCGGCCTCCAGCGAATGCAGCGCGCGGTGCACGCTGACGGCGCTCGTGCCCAGCCGCTCCGCGGCGCGCGCGAGGCTGCCGCTCTCCAGGAACGTGATCAGGATCTCGAGCTTGCGGAAGGTGATCTCTTCGCTGATGCGGGGGAGCATGGGCGCGACGTTGGGAGTCGGAGGAAGCGTCCATTGTGCGGGCAGCGAATGCAGGGTGCAGATTCGCGTGAGAGCGAAGAGCCCGCGATCGCCTGACGGCGATCAACAGTCTCTGCGGCGAACGCCGCGAGCGCCGTGGTGGCTGACGGATTCCAGGGATCTGGCATCACTCAAATCGCGCATCGATGCAGGCGTACCGACCTTCATCTGCCGTGGGTGTTGCACGCGCATCTACCAACGAATTGAGGATCGCGTTGCGTGGCGTTGCGCAGTGCAATGAGCCCATGCAAAACATTCAAGAGACGGGCCCACTGCTGCGGACGGCCCAGGCATCCATCGGCGCTCCGCGGCCCATGATGTTCGAACCGGCGCGCGAATTTCCGCGGTCGCTACGGACGCAATCTCGCGGCCACGCTGCGCCGTTGCGAACGCCGACAGGAGTGGTACCGGGACTATCTCCTGGAGGACGGCGCGGATCCCATTGCCTTCGTGGGTGGTGGGACGGTTGGCGGCAAGGTGGATCGAATCGTGTGGATCTTTCGATCCGTCCTGGGGCGCTCTGGGCGGTCCCTCCGCGGCCCGGTCGCACGAGGCGATCTGTTCGACGCGATGGTCGATATGGCGGAAGCTGCTGGGATCCTCGTGATGGTGGACGAGTCCATCTCTCGCGATCTGCCCGCGCACCTGGCCGTCGAGCTGGACATCGACTTCCGCGGCATCACGCTGGCCGACGACCTGGCGCCTGTCATCTTCATCAACAGCACGCTCGGTGAGCAGGACCGTCTCCGGTGCCTGGTGCAACACCTTGCCCTGTTGTGGCTCGGGATCTCGGGCGTCAGCGGCGAGCACGCCGGGACCGCGACGTCTTGTCCCGTAGCGCGCTGGTGCGATGCAATGGCCAGCGAGGCGATCGGACCGTTGACCCGTCTCGCGCACGAACGCGCACTGGTGCTAGACAAACCGCCTGCAGCGGACGCTTGCATGCAAGCCATGGCGCGGGCTAGTCGCCGGTTCTCCCGGGCGGTGGTGGACCACACGATGAGCAGCAAGACCCGATTCACTGACGCCTTCCGGCTGCTGGACATTCCCAACAGCGACATGTTCATGGCCATCGGCCGCTCTCTGGAAAACAGGATCTGACATGGCCTACCTGCTCGATGCCAATGCGCTACTTGAGGCGAAGAACGTCCATTACGGGATGGATTTCTGCCCTGCCTTCTGGCGATGGCTGACGGTCAGCCATGCGGATGGTCAGGTCTTCAGCATCACCCAAGTGCGGGATGAACTTCTCGAAGACGTCATCCGTCCGTGGGTGAACGCGCAATCGTCCGGCTTCTTTCTCTCGGAAGACCTGCTCGTCGAGGAGAAGGCGGACCGGATCGTGGAATGGCTCGACAGGCAGTCCTTACTCGACGCCGTGATCCTCGAGTTCGTGGATTCCGCGGACATGTACCTGGTCGCCCATGCCCTCGCGCATGGGCACACGGTCGTGACCCGGGAGAAGCCTGCTGCCGAATCGAAGAAGAAGCTCAAGATCAAGATCCCGGATGTGTGCACGGTCTTCGGCGTGCGCTGCATCGAGCCGCACGTGATGCTGCGCGAGCTCCAAGCCCGCTTCGTGCTCGGCCCGATCCACGAGCCGTACGAAGGCGCGAATCTCGCCAAGGTCGATACGACGCAGCCATCGACGGCGGCGCTTGGCGGATGACGTGGCCTGGCGATGTCGTGCGTCGCGCTTCTGTCGTCGGCCGGATTCCCCGCGGCGCTTAGGTCCGGTTCTTGACCGCGAAATGCGTGACCACGTCGCACTTCATGACCTGGCCGGAGTCCGTCTTGGGCATGCGCGCCAGTTCCTGCAATCTTGCCTGCTTCGCATCCTCCGACTCCTCCTCTCCCGGCTTGCAAGCTTTTTCAGGAGGCCAACGCATCACTTCGTAGGAGGAGATCATGCTGGAGATCTGCGTCCAGATTTCCTTGGGGATCGAGGTCAGGCCGCGGAAGCAGTTGCCGAGGATGTCGGGCTTTCCGTCGGCATCATTCGCTTTCCAGATCACTGTGTAGTCGAGTCGACCTGTTCGGGAATAGATGCGTTCGACGCATTGGCTCTCGACCGCCCAATCGAAGAGCCTTTCCTCCCAATCGGCCTTGCGGGGAGCCTGGTCGGGAATGCTTCCGGCATCACAACGGTCCAGGGGAGGAATGAACATCGACTGGATGTCCATGCCCGTGGATTCGCCGGGCTTGATGCCGAAGATCTCCCGCACTTTTCCCCATGCTTCCTCCTGCGTATGGAACCAAGTGAAGAGGATGAGATCCTCCCATGCGCTCGACGTCAGCAGTGCAAAGCCGACCATTTCCTTGCGATTGCACTTCAGGCGATGGGCCACTTCGACCCACTGCCACCGGTGCTTGAGCCGGATCAGGGACAGCCGCCCCCAATGTGCCTTGCCGTATTCCTCGATCGCGCCGGCCAGTTCCCGACCCGCGAGCTGCAGGACCATGCGAGGCTTGACAAGTCGACGGATGAAACGCGAGGAGGACGCATCGGAGCCCCGGTCCCGGTCCTGTCCTGCGTGGCCGGCATGGAAGTCCCGTTCGATGGGTGTCACCCCTTTCGCGTAGGTCAGATATTGGTAGTCGCCCAACAGATGCGCGAAGGCGTGGCGGATATCGGGCGGCGTCTTCAGATAGTGCGGCGGCTCGACGGACTGCGCCTCATTGCGGTGCCCCTGGCAGGCGCTTTCCCATTGGGCCCTGACTGCGGCGAGCCCCGCCATGTAGGGCGACGCCGGACCGTCGGCCGCGCGCGGCGTCCGGGCGATTTCGTCCGGTCGGATCACGCCGAGCGACAGGGTGCCGACGAGCGCCTCGCCAAGCGCCGCCTCATGACGGGACGTTGCGGCGACGGAGGATCGATCGCTTGATGGCCGGCCCCAACACGTCGGGTTCCGGCTTGCCGCCTCCGCCTGGAGCCGGTCGGCGTCCTTCCTGGCCCGCCGCCCCTGACGACGGAAGTAGGCATGCAGACGTCGCATGGCGGCATCGACCAGGCGATCAACTTCGTCGCGACAGGCGATCAGCAGCGAATCTTCCGGCGTCGGCAGATTGGTCGCCTCACGCCGACGCACACGCTCCGCAGATTTGGGATCCTGCCAGAGCGACATGCGTTCATCGCGCGATAGGCGGATCTGTTGGAAGGGCGCCCGGAAGGGGTCTAGCGCGGCGTTGCGCCTGCTTGCGGCCGTTGCCGCTTCGCGGATGTCGTCGATGCCCTGCGCATCAGGGTCGACCGCGATTGCATCGGCGAGCGCCTGGGACGTTTTCCTCTGCGCCTCGGCAGCCGTCAGCTTCTCGGTCAGCCGCTCGGCGAGCAGGTCGTACAGGGACATGCGAAGTCGGCTGGCCTCCAGCGCCACCCGGAACGCGGCGCTGCCGTCATGGCGCATCCAGTTGGCATATCGCGTGCTCCAGTTTTCGATCCGCATCAGGAACGACGGCGCCATGTCGTGACGGCGCCGCGTCTGCATGCCGGAAGCATCGTGTTCAGGCTTGGTCAGCTCTACGGCGATGTCTGCGGCGACCTGCCATCGGATGTCCGCCGGAAGTGTTTCGAGCCGAGCATTCGTCGCCAGCGAGAACTCCCCGGCGCAGCCTCGCATGTACTTCTCCCTGTAGGCGTTCACCAAGGCCACCAGGCCCCGGCGCTCACCCTGCAGATGACTGCCGGAGGCGAGGCTGTAGGTCGAGCAGATCGGCGTGCGCTCCAGCAGGCGGCGGAAGGCGGGAGCGAGGCATCGCATGGTCGTTTCCCGCACCCATTGGTTGAGCTCCCAGCGATAGTCCCAGAGCGCTTCATGTCTGGCCGAGGTGCCGTCGCGATGGTGAGCCTGGTGACCGCTGCCGTGATAGGCCGAAAGCAAGCGCCTGATCGCGAAGATCCACGCCGCATCTGGATCGGCGGGGCTTCCCGGATTCCGCGTCCCGGATCCGGCGGGCTTCGGTCCCACGCCGGTCTCTTTTGACGCAGCCGAATCCGCCAGCGCCAGCAGATCACTGGCGATCAGCAGCCGGGCTTCCCAGAAGAAGGCGACGTCTTCGCGAGGATGGGGTTCCGGATACTTGCGCCGCACGAAAGTGCCGAGGCTGTCCAGCTCGTGAAGGGCGTCGCGGTCCAGGTTGTAGTGATCGAAATTGTCTTCCCCGGAAAGGCCGACCAGTTGCAGCGTGAGCGCGGTGAGATAGGCCCGACCCCCCAGAGCGATCGCGACGGCATCCGCCCAGATCTCCTCGGTGAAATGATCCCAGAAATTCTCGTAGCTGACGGGCGCGCCGACGTCCGGGAAACTCGCCAGTCGCAGCGACAGCACCGCACGTTCGCGTGCGTCGAGGAAACCATGCCTGTCGGCGTCCGGCGTCGGACGATCGAAGGCGCTGTTGGAGACGGCGATGTGCGCGCACTCGTGATACAGCAACGGCAGCAGTATGGGGAGTTCGAGATAGAAGTAGGCGCTGCGCACCGTCGCGAAACGGTGTTCGGCGAACTGCGCCTCCCCGGCGGTCCCGGCCGCCGCCGTCTTCAGCCCGACCTTGAACAGTTGCGCCATGCTGGTGGGCTGATGCGTCCAGGTGTGCGTCAGGGAGAGGTCTTGCGTCAGCGTCCTGCTTTCAAGACCGACACCGCCCCCCAGGGTCGCGGCGAGAAGTCGATGCGACTCCCAGTTCACGTGCCGGCTGTACTCCGAAAGGAAAGCGCCGTAGAGAGCGGAGTTCCACCTTCGCAGCAGAATGGGCGTGGGGAGTTTTCCAGGCTGGTTCTCCAGCATCTGGATGAGCTTCTCGTGTGCGTGTTCCAGCTGGGTCGTGTAGTGCTTGCAGACTTCCGTGAGGAAATAACCCCGTGTCTGCACGTACCAGAACAGGTGGTCGGAGACAGCGCGAATCGGCACCTTCGAGGTCTGGCTCTCCGCAGTCGGCCCATCGTGTGGGAATTCGCCACGCAATGTGGCCTCGACGGTTCGACGATAGGCGTGCTCATGCGTGCGTTGATTGGCGTCGAGCGCAATGATCAGGCCGCCCAGGAGCGTCCAGAGGCTGAGGAAGGCACGATCGCGCACCGTGGCCTCGTAGTAGCGAGGGCTGCGTTTGGCTTCGCAGCAGATCGTGCGGGAGAAGCCGCGGACCTCGTTGCGCGCCGGCGCATACGCGATGATCGAGTCCAGCAGGTCGGGGTCCGCCGTCAGACCGATCACCGTGTCCTGCAGATGCGCGCACTCTTCGATCAGCGTGTTGAAGCGTGAGTTGGCATCCGAGTACAGCATCCAGAGGATCTGGAGCAGAGGGATGTCGTCCGGATCCCGATTCGACTGATGAGGGGCTGCCGTCATTTGATCAAGGTCAGGACCGTCAGGTAGATGATCAGCATGAAGCTGAGCGTGATCTCGAGGATCTTTTCCCCCGGGAGGCCGAGCTGGCGGATCGGGGCCTGCATGTCGCGCAGGTCGACGGGCTCCCAGCGCCCGGACACCAGATCGCGTTCGGAGTAGCGCAGTACCGGACATCCCTGGAACGGCACCTTGGCCGTGAGCCGTTCCCACTCGGCCAGATGTGCGGTGAGACCCCGATGGAGCAGCAGGAAAGCGCCGGTCCAGAGCACGCCGAGCCCGGCCATCAGCAATGGAAACTGGGTACGCGCTTCAGCGGGCACGGCGCCCAGCGCGGGGAGCCAGGTGGCGAGCGAGAGCAGGATGAAATACAGGCCGAGCATCCATTCATGCTGCTTGTAGGTGAAGCCGAGGGCGCGCGCGTTGGAAGCCCCGTGTTCCTGCACCATCAGGCCCAGGCCAAGGCGCGCGATGCACCAGTAACCGGCCATCGCTGCTGTCGGGCCGGAGGCGCCGAAGACCGTGCCTGCATGCGTGACATGGATCGAGGTCATCGGCAGCGGTGCCGAGCGCCGGGCTTTCATGCAGTCACGCCAGCGCAACGGCGGGTCGGTCCGACTCAGGACGAAACGGCCATAGAAGCGGTCATAGGTCTGCTCGCTCAGGAAGCGGATGGCGTACACCTGCTTGTCGCGGGAACGCGCAAGAAACGGTTCGATGGACGGCATCGGCTCATGCGGGCGTAATGCGACGACGAAGACTTCGAGCAGGTGGGGCCGCAGCATCTTGCCCGCGATCACCGCCAGGACCAGGAGGACCGGCGTGCCGAGCAGCAGCAGTCGTGTGATTCGGATGCTTGCGGTGGACAGGGGCTCCGGCGTCGGGGTGCAGGCGACGCATGAGGCGACCGGCGCGGCGCTCGCGGGCGCGACTGCGCGAACCGGCGAGCTTGCCTGTACGGGCGTCGCCGGCGCACGAGATGCGGGCAGCAGGGAGATGAGTGCCGTTCCTGCGACCTCGGCCGGTGGTCGCTGGCGGTCGCTCGTCTCCCACATCCATGCGACGGCGACCAGGGCCAGCAGCAGGACGCCGGTGATGCCCAATGTCAGGCGATGGGTATTCCGGTTGATTCGATATCGGCTGGTGTGGATACGGCACCAGGTGGCGATCAGCGTCGGCAGGCCGGGGCATCGCAACTGCATGACCAGGACATTCTTCGGGCCGCAGGGCATCACCTGCCCGGCGAGCGTGTACTCCTTCATGCGCTGCCGGACGGACAGGGAGAGCCGGAACATGGCGGTCCCCGTGGTCGTCAACCCAGATGGCCGAGTCGCTTGCGCTTGGCCATGCTCACCGACTGGGTCTCGGTGGCGTAATGGCGGGCGGGCTGTTCGAGCGGGAATGGCGGATGCGCTTCGATGGCTTCGATGCGTTGTTGCTGGCGATCCAGCTTGGACGCCAGTTCCTTGAGGTGGCTCTCGAGATGGCGGACCGTCTCGGCCAGCCGATCGAGGTGGCGGGAGAGGGCGGCGGCGTCGGTGTGATCGACCATCATGGACCTGTGGATGCGGTGGAGTCGTCCATGCTTGCTGTGAGGACCTCCGGCCGTCATCATCAGAATTGATCAGAACCCCTCGCTTGAACGGCGCGGCCAACCCGGATCCGTTCGGGCTGGCGGAGTACCGTCGGGCTCAGTGACCGGGGCTGGATGGCGGGGAGGCCGCCGGAGCCGGGCCGGTGCACGCCGCGATCGCATCCTCACACCGCGTCCGCCAGGTCGCCGGGACCGGGTCGTCCTTCACCTGCGCCTTGAGCGCCTGGAGCGGCCCCTCCAGCCGTGGATCCGCCAGTTCTTCCGCCGCATCCAGTTCATAGAGGTGGCACTCGGGCGTCAGCAGACCGATCAGCCGTTCGACGATCCCCTCGTCCCGCCGCCGTGCCAGCCCGACCAGCGCTTCGCCGCGCACATCGATGTCCGGATCGTCCAGGTTCCTGCGCAGCGCCGCGCGGATCGCGGGCGTGTCGTCCATGCGCAGCGAGCCCAGCCCGAAAGTCGCCCAGTCCCGCACCTCGGCGGACGGATCCGTCGCGAGGCGGATCAGGCCCTCGATCGCCTCCGGCTCCTCATAGGAACCGAGCGCCACCGCGACCTGCCATCGCATCTTGCTGTCCGGGTGGGTCGACAACCGGAGCAGGCCCTGAACGCTCGCGCCATGCGGCCGTTGCCCGAGGCCGGCGACAGCGGCACGGACCACGTCGTGATGCGGATCGGCCAAGCCTCGCAGCAGGAGCTGCTGCGTCTCCTGCTCGGCGAAGAGGACGTCGCGGCCGTGCTCCCGCCGCATCAGCTGCGCGGCGATCGAAAGCCCGACCGCGCGCCGGCGAACGCGCGGGCTCTCGCACAGCGCCTCGATGCGGGTCAGCAGCGTTGGAGATCCTCTCCGCTGCAGGACCTCGACCGCACGCCATCCGTCCTGCGCATGCCAATGCCGCAGCGCGTGACGCAGCAGACGTTCGACGCTGAAGGACTTCAACCGGTGGCGGGCGAGGCGTTTCATCGCAGCGTGACTCGAAGACGCGATGCCCGACTCTACCTACAACGGTCGGTCGACCTTCGGACTGATCTGTCATCGGTCCAGCGGAGGTGGCAATGCTGAAGCCTCGTTCAGCGCGTCGCTGTTTCCTCATCCCCCGTCGGCAACCGCAGCGCCCCGGTGTTGTAGTCGTACTCGAACACCTCGCCGTGCCGCGCCCAGGTCACCGCCGTCTGCAGCACCGCGTCCGCCTCGGTGTCGTCGAGGTGCTCGCTCAGCAGTCTCAGCACCGGCTTGTCCGGCATCACGCCGCTGGGCTCCTGCTCCAGGCTGTGCCGGATGTGCGCGATCAGCGGCACATGGACGAGCAGCTGCTGACCGAAGAGGTCCCGACGCAGCCCATGCGCGCCTTCCACGTAGCGCCGCCCCAGCGGCGTCAGCTGCAGGTCGCCGCTGTCGAGCTGCGCCAGCCCCAGCAGCGCCAGCGCGTGCGCGACCGGCAGCAGCTCGGAGTCCGGCAGCCCCGCTTCCTCGCACAGCTGCGGCAGGTCCGCGCGGCCGTCGAAGGGCGGCTCGGCCAGCAGCTCCAGCAGGCCGTCCATCCGCGCCACGTCCGCCGCCGGCAGGCGCTCGGCCAGCGGCGCCGGCGCCGTGGCGGCGTCCACCGTGCCCGCCGCGCGCGACGGCCTCGCCGCGCCCGCGGTCATCAGCGCATAGACCTCGTCGATCAGCGCGCGCACGTCGGCGCTCTCGGGATCGCGCGGCCGCGGCAGCTGCACCGACAGCTGGCAACGGATCCGCCCCGGATCGCTCGCGAAGATCAGCACGCGGTCGGCCATCATCACGGCCTCCTCGATGTTGTGCGACACCACCAGCATCGCCCGCGTCGGCATGTGACCGCCGTCCCAGAGCTCGAGGATGTCCTCGCGCAGCCGCTCGCCGGTCAGCACGTCCAGTGCCGAGAACGCCTCGTCCATCAGCAGCACGTCCGGCTCGGTCACCAGCGCCCGCGCGATGCCGACCCGCTGCCGCATCCCGCCCGACAGCTCGCGCGGCAACGCGCCCTCGAAGCCGCTCAGGCCGATCAGCGCGATCGCCGCCTCGGCCTTGGCCTCGCGCGCGGCCTTGGCCACGCCGCGGGCCTCCAGCCCGATCTCGACGTTCTGCTGCACCGTCAGCCACGGGAACAGCGCGAAGGACTGGAACACCATGCTGATGCCGCGCGCCGGTCCCGACAGCGGCTGCCCGCGATATCGCACCTGGCCCGCGTCGGCCGGCACCAGCCCGGCCATGATCCGCAGCAGCGTGCTCTTGCCCGAGCCCGACTGCCCGAGCAGCGCGACGATCTCGCCCTCGCGCAGGTTGAAATCGACGTCCGCCAGCACGGGACGCGGATGGCCGTCGGCCGAGCGGAAGCGCTTGCCCACGCCGTGGAGTTCGATGATGGATGCGGTCATGCCGGTCTCCTCACAGATCGCAGTTCACAGATGCATGCGGTCTTCGGCCAGCCGGTACAGGCGCCGCCAGACGAAATGGTTCAGGCCCATCACGAAGATGCACATCACGCCGATGCCCAGCGCGATCCGCGGGAAGTCGCCCTTGGCGGTCATCTCCGCGATGTAGCTGCCCAGGCCGTGCGCCTTGAGCGTGGTGTCGCCCCAGGAGACGTACTCGGCCACGATGCTCGCGTTCCACGAGCCGCCGCTGGCGGTGATCGCGCCGGTGACGAAGCTCGGGAACACCGCCGGCAGCAGGTAGCGACGCCATTTCAACCAGCCGCTCAGGCCCAGGTTGCGCGCCGCGTGGCGCAGCTCGGCGGGGATGTTGGACGCGCCCGCGATCACGTTGAACAGCAGGTACCACTGCGTGCCGAAGATCATCAGCGGCGACAGCCAGACATCCGGGTTGAGCTTCCAGCGCACGATCAGCACGACGGCCACCGGGAACAGCAGGTTGGCCGGGAACGCCGCCAGGAATTGCGCCACCGCCTGCAGCCGCCCCGACCAGCGCGGATTCATGCCGATCCAGATGCCCACCGGCACCCAGACCAGCGCCGCCAGCGCGATCAGCACCAGCACGCGCACCAGCGTCAGCATGCCGAGTCCGAAGACGTGGCCGGCCTCGGACCAGCCGACCTCGGTGTGGACGAAGCGGACCAGGTGGTACAGCGCCACCATCACCGCCGCGGCCACGACCGCGTCCCAGGCGCGTGTCCAGGTGGCGCTGGCGATGCGCGGCCGGGCGCGGATCGAGGTGCCGTCGTGATGACGGCGGAACCAGATCATGCTGCCTTCGAGCCGGTCCACCAGCCAGGCCGCCGAACGGCGCGTGAACGAGGTGCGGCGCAGCCAGTTCAGCATCCATGAGTTCGGCGCGGCGTCGGTGCCGCTGTCCTCGAAGCGGAACTTGTCCGCCCACGCAACCAGCGGCCGGAACACGAGCTGGTCGTAGAGCACGATGCCCACGAGCATCGCGACGATCGCCCAGCCGATCGCGCCGAGGTCGCGGGCCTCGATCGCCATCGCGATGTAGGACCCGACGCCGGGCAGCTTGATGCTCTGGTCGGAGACCGAGATCGCCTCCGACGCGACGACGAAGAACCAGCCGCCGGACATCGACATCATCATGTTCCACAGCAGGCCCGGCATCGCGTAGGGCAGCTCCAGCCGCCAGAAGCGCTGCCAGCCCGACAGCTGGAACACGCGCGCCGCCTCGTCGAGTTCCGACGGCACCGTGCGCAGCGACTGGTACAGGCTGAAGGCCATGTTCCAGGCCTGCGAGGTGAAGATCGCGAAGATCGCCGCGCACTCGACGCCCAGCAGGTTGCCGGGGAAGAGGGCGATGAAGCCGGTCACCGTGATCGACAGGAAGCCCAGGATCGGGATCGACTGGAGGATGTCGAGCATCGGCACCAGCACCTTCTCGGCGGCGCGGACCTTGGCCGCGAGCACCGCGAAGACCGCGCTGAACAGCAGCGCCAGCACCATCGCCGCAAGCATCCGCAGGTTGGTGCGCAGCAGGTAGTAGGGCAGGTGGGACGGGTCCAGCGACAGCGGCAGCGGATCGCCCAGCGCGAACGGGCGCGCCATCTGCGCGGCCCCGTAGGCCAGCAGCACGAGCAGCGCCAGCACCAGCGGCAGCAGCGCCCAGTCCCAGCGGTTGGTACCCGCCTCGACGACAGGGCGGGGGAAGAATTGGCGGCGGTCCATGAGCTTGCCTTTTTGTTCTGCATGGATTCCAGGGAACAGACGGCCTCCTGGGCCCCCCGCACGAAGGTGCGCAGGATGCCTGGGGTGGCCTTCAGAAACCTGTCCCGTTTCTGAGGGGAGTCTGTCTGGGGGAGATCGCCCACCTGACTCGGGTGAGCGTTGGCCGCGAGGTCATGGGGCCCCCGCGGCAAGCGCGGGAACCCCACGACCTCCCGTCCCCCATCGTCGTCTCACTGCCGCGGATCTGCTACCGGGGACTCCGGGAGGTTCTTCAGGGCGCCGGCGGTGTCGAAGAATGAGTTCAGCAGGAGGCTGTCCCGGCGTTCCTTGAGGCAGTAGATGTGCGTCTCGGTGAAGGCCGGATCGCCGTCGATGCGCACGGGACGGAAACGGGCGTCGGGGATGAACTCGGCCTCGGAGACGACGCCGATGCCGATGCCGCGCGCGGCCGCTTCCCGCAGCGCCTCGCGGCTGCCGATCTCCATCGCGACGCGTGGCGCGATGCCGGCCTGGCGCAAGGCCGATTCGAGCGCGCGGCGCGTGCTCGATCCATCCTCGCGCTGCAGCAGCGGCTGGTTCTCCAAGGCCTGCAACGGAACGCTCTCGTGCTTCGCGAAGGGGTGATCGAGATGCACGAACAGGATGATCGCGTGCCGCGCGTACGCCATCGTCTCGAAGCCCGGCGCGTCATGGAAACGCGCCAGCACGCCGACGTCGATCACGTAGTTCTCCAGGTCCCCGAAGACCTGCGCCGAGTTGCCCAGCCGGATCGACACGTCGACCTTCGGATAGCGCTGGCGGTAGGCGTCCACCATCTCGATCACGTGGAACGGGCCCACCGCGCCGAGCTTGAGCTGGCCGCGCGTGAGCTCGCCGCAGTCGTGCAGCAGGTTGTAGGCCTCGACCTCCAGGGCCGCCAGCTGTCGCGCGATCGGCAGCAGCTGATGGCCGACGCTGGTCAGCTCGATCCGGTGGCCGCGCCGGTGGAAGAGCTCCACCTTGTGCTGCTGCTCCAGCCCCTGCACCTGCGTCGTCAGGGTGGGCTGCGACAGGCCCAGCGCCCGCGCCGCGGCGCTGAAGCTGCCGTGACGGGCGACGGCGAGGAAGGCGCGGAGCTTGGCGGCCGACATGGGTATAGAGACTCTCGATGATTTCGTGCGGTTCTCGATATTGATTCGATCGAGTGACGGTCACGTGACGTTCCTACGCTGCGGGGGCTTTATTCCTCAACCCGCTCGTTCGAGCCTGGAGCCTTCATGACACTGATCCTTTCCCTCAAACGCCAGGCGGCCGCGCTGCGCGCGCTGGGCGCCGCCCTGGCCCTGGCGGCGCTCGCGCCGGTCGCCGGCGCCCAGACCGCGCCGTCGCCGCTGACGTCGTTCACGCGCACGATCAACGCCGCGATCTCGGGCTACAACCGGGAGCACCTGACCGCCGTCACCCCGGAAGCCTGCGCCGCCGCGTGCCTGAACGACTCGCGCAAGTCCTGGTGCGTCAGCTTCGACTTCTACAAGAACGCCCAGCAGTGCGACCTCAGCGACAAGCGCGCCGCCGATGTCGGCGGCCTGAAGACCGACTACGCCGGCAATCCGTATGACCATTACTCGCTGATTCCCGGCCCGGGCGTGCCCAATCCCATCGTGGGCCCGAACGGTCGCAAGCATGTGCTCGTGGTCGGCATCGACGGGTTGCGCGGCGACGCGCTGTTCTGCGCCAGCTGCGTCGCGACGCCGGCGCTCAGCGCGCTCGCCGGTAGCGGCGCGTTCCACGGCAACGTGCTCGCGGGCGGCTCGCAGGCCACGCTCAGCGGCCCCGGCTGGGGCACGCTGTTCACCGGCTTCTGGGCCGACCAGCACGGCGTCACCAGCAACGACATCGCGTTGCCGCTGAAGAAGCCGCACCTGTTCGACCGCATCAAGACGGCCTATCCGACGGCCACCGTGGCGGTCGTCGGCGACTGGGCCAACATCACCGGCAACCTGAAGCCGGCGGGCGCCGACTTCGTGGTGGCGAATGCGGCCAAGAACTCGCAGCAGGCCACCAACGCCGTCAAGGGCTGGCTGTCCTGGACGAATCCGCCGACGGCGATCTTCTACTACCTGCACAACGTGGACATCCACGCCGCCAGCTACGACCCGTTCAACGCGTACTACCAGTCCAAGATCGCGGGTGAGGACGCGCAGATCCAGCAGGTGCTGGATGCGCTCGCGGCGCGGCCGACCTATGCCGCGGAGGAGTGGCTGATCGTCGTCGTCTCCGACCACGGCGGCACGGGCAGCGGCCACGGCGGACAGAGCGCCGGCGAACGCGATGCGACGCTGATCCTCACCAACAGCTACCGCAATCCGACGAAGCCGGCCTACTGCCAGGGCGACCTGACCGGCACGACGCTGCCGCAGACCGGCGCGCTGACGCCGCACGTGCTCGACTTCCTGGGCCTGCCCAACGACACGGCGGGAACGAAGCATCCGGCCTGCGGCCAGCACTGATCCGTCGTTGAGTCGCCACGCGCCATCGAGCCATCGAGCGTGGCGGCGGCTCGCGGCAGGAGGCCTGCGGACGGCGTCAGGCCTACGTGGCATCCATAGATCAACTCAATGGTTTGGTCTGGAATTCAACATGGCATCGATGGATGTCCTGTCATGTTGGATTCATAGAGTGGCGGCATCCGCTCACCACTCCCTGGATGCCGCCATGCGCCACGCCCCCCACGCCCCCCAAGCCCGCTCGTCCGTTCTCCGGCGCGCCGTCCTGGCCGCTGCCGTCGCCGTCGCGGCGGGGCTGCCGGCCGTGTCTTCCGCCCAGCAGCAGACGCTGACGATCGGCCTGATCCCGGCCGAGGACTCGCAGGCGATGATCGAGTCCAGCCGCCAGGTGCTGGACGCGCTGCAGCAGCAGCTCGGCATGACGGTGAAGCCCTTCGTCGCCACCGACTACAACGGCGTCATCGAGGCGCTGCGCTCGAAGAAGCTGGACGTGGCCTACCTCGGTCCGTTCTCGTACGTGCTGGCCAGCTCGGTCGCGAACGTCGAGGCCTTCTCCGTCGCGGTCACCAAGAAGACCGGCCAGAGCGCCTACAAGAGCGTGATCCTCGCCCGCAAGGACAGCGGCGTGCACACGGTCGCCGAGTTGAAGGGGAAGAACTTCGCCTTCGTCGACCCGAGCTCCGCCTCCGGCCATCTGTTCCCGAAGGCCGGCCTGCAGCAGGCGGGCTACGACCCGGACGCGCTGTTCGGCCGCGTGCTGTTCTCCGGCTCGCATGACGCCAGCATCCTGGCGGTCGCCAACAAGAAGGTCGACGCGGCCGCCGTCGCCGACCGCATCTTCGCCAGCGCCGTCGCCAAGGGCACGGTGAAGCAGGACGACTTCGTCGTACTGTGGTCGTCCAAGCCCATCCCCGAATCGCCGATGGTCTGGCGCAAGGACCTCGATCCCGCGCTGAAGGACAAGCTCGCCAAGGCGCTGGCCAACCTGAAGGACGTGAAGTGGGGCGACCAGGGCGTGCTCAACGGCTTCCAGCCGACCAACGATGCCGCCTACGACGTCGTCCGCGACACGGCCAAGGTGCTCAAGCTCGACCTGCGGAGCATGAAGTGATCACGCTGCGCGGCGTCACCAAGCGCTTCGGCGACAACGCCGTGCTGCGCGGCGTGGACCTGGACGCGAAGGCCGGCGAGTTCCTCGTCGTGCTCGGCCCGTCGGGCGCGGGCAAGTCCACGCTGCTGCGCTGCATGAACCGGCTGGCGCAGCCGGACGCCGGCGCGATGACGATCGCGGGCCTGGACGCGATGTCCGGCTCGCGCGCCGCCGATCTGCGCGAACTGCGACGCCGCGTCGCGATGGTGTTCCAGCATCACCACGTGGTGCCGCGCCTGAGCGTGGTGAAGAACGTGCTGACGGGGCGGCTCGGCGCGGTGTCGACATGGAGCTCGGTGCTGCAGCTGTTCCGCGCCGCGGACGTGACGCTGGCGCTGGAGTGCCTGGATCGCGTCGGCCTTGCGCACAAGGCGCGGGAACGCACCGACTCGCTGTCCGGCGGCCAGATGCAGCGCGTGGGCATCGCCCGCGCGCTGGCGCAGCGCCCGCAGGTGATCCTTGCCGACGAGCCGGTGGCCAGCCTGGACCCGCACACCGCGCGCCAGGCGCTCGGCTATCTGAAGCAGGCGTGCCGCGAACTCGGCATCACCGTCGTCTGCAACCTTCACCAGGTCGATTACGCGAAGGAATTCGGCGACCGCATCGTCGGGCTGTCGCAGGGGCGGGTGCTGTTCGACCGGCTGCCGGGCGAGCTGTCCGATGCGGAGCTTCATGAGCTTTACGCCGGTCGCGCCGGCCGCGCCGTTCACACCGGCCTGCAGCTCATCGAGCCCGTGGCGATCGAAGAGGAAAGGAAAACCGCATGACGACGATGAATGCCGTCGAGCGTGCCGCCGTCGACCGCTATCGCTGGCTGGTCGGCCTGCCCACGACGCCGGGCGGCTGGACGAAGCTGCTCACCGCGATGGTGCTGGGCCTGTGGGCGCTGCAGTGGAGCGCCAGCGGCGCGCAGCTGAGCCCGTCGGAGCTCGCGAACGGCCTGCCGCAGATCGCCGACTTCCTGAGCCGCACGTGGCCGCCGGATTGGCGCATCCTCGACCGGCTCTGGGCGCCGGCGCTGGAGACGATCCAGATCGCGGTGTGGGGCACGCTGCTGGGCGCGGTCGCCGCGGTGCCGGTGTCCTTCCTCGCGGCGCGCAACCTGCAGGGGCCGCGCTGGCTGTACCAGCTCACGCGGCAGGGCCTGAACGTGACGCGCAGCATCAACGAACTGATCCTGGCGCTGGTGTTCGTGTCGGCGGTGGGACTGGGGCCCTTCCCCGGCGTGCTGGCGCTCGCGGTGCACGGCGCGGGGATGCTCGGCAAGTTCTTCGCCGAGGCGATCGAGGAGATCGACCAGGGCCCGCTCGAGGCGCTGCGCGCCACCGGCGCCCGGCCGCTGCAGGTGATCGTCTTCGGCGTGCTGCCGCAGGTGGTGACCGCGTGGATCGCCGTCGTGCTGTACCGCTTCGAGGTCAACCTGCGCTCGGCGACGGTGCTCGGCATGGTCGGCGCGGGCGGGCTGGGTTTCGAGCTCGTGGGCAGCCTCAAGCTGTTCAAGTACCCCGAGACCGCGACCTGCATCATCGTGATCACCGTGATGGTGGTCGCTGCGGACTTCGTGTCGAGCCAGTTGCGCCGCGCGATCCAGGACAGCGGTCGGCATTGAGCCCGACGGCGCTCCCGACAACGAGAGGCCGACGAGAACCCGCGAGAACCAACAAGAGACGACGAGGACAACGACGTGAACGTGTGGAAGTTTCACAACCCGGTCGACGTGCGGGCCGGCATCGGCGCGCTGGAACTGTTGCCTGACCTGGTCGGCGAGCGCGATGCGCTGCTGATCGCCTTTCCGGAGGCGGAGCCGCTGGGGCTGGTCGGTCGGGTGAGGGCGATGCTCGGCGACCGCCTGGTGGCGGTAGAGACCGACATCTCCCCGAACCCCGATGTCCGCTGGCTCGCGCCGCTGTACGAGCGCCTGTGGCGCGACCACGGCGGCGCGCGCTGCGTGATCGCGCTGGGCGGCGGCAGCAGCATCGACGCGGCGAAGGCGATGCTCACCGCCACGCCGTCGGGCCGCTTCGACGAACTGCTCGACCATCTGGTCGATCCGAAGGCGGCACCGCTGCCGGTGGACGGTCCGCATCGCGCGCTGATCGCGATCCCGACGACCGCGGGCACCGGCAGCGAGGTCACGCCCTGGGCCACGCTGTGGGACGCGGGGCGCTCGCGCAAGCATTCGCTGCACCTGCCGTGGACTTGGCCGGAAGCCGCCCTCGTCGACCCGTCGCTGATGGTCAGCCTGCCCGCGGGCGCCACGCTGGCCAGCGGCCTGGACGCGCTGTCCCACGCGCTGGAGTCGCTGTGGAACGTGCATCGCAACCCGGTGTCGTCCAGCCTCGCGGCGAGCGCCGCGCGCGCCATCGTCGCCACGCTGCCCGCGCTGCTGCGCGAGCCGCGCCGGCTCGACCTGCGCGAAGCGCTCGCGATCGCCGCGCTGCAGGCGGGCATGGCCTTCTCCAACACGAAGACGGCGCTGGCGCACTCCTTGTCCTACGACATCACGTTGACGCGCGGCACCGTGCACGGCATCGCGTGCTCGTTCAGCCTGCCGCGCGTGATGCGGCTGGCCTTCGGGCGCGATGCGGCGGTGGATGCGCAACTGCTGGCGATCTTCGACGCGGCCGATGCCGACGGCGCGGTCGCCGCGCTGGAGCATTTCCTCGACGCGCTCGGCGTCTCCACCGATCCCGCCGACTACGGCATCGCGCCCGCCGACTGGGACGCGCGCGTCGAACAGGCGCTGCGCGGTCCGCGCGGTCGCAACTTCATCAAGGCCTACGCATGAACACGCTCTATCCCCATCTCCAGGCGGTCATCTTCGACTGGGCCGGCACGCTGGTCGACCATGGCTCGCTGGCGCCGACGCAGATCTTCGTCGACGCGTTCTCGACCTTCGGCATCACGCTGACGCTCGACGAGGCCCGCGGCCCGATGGGCCTGTCCAAGCGCGATCACATCCGCACGCTGCTCGAGGACGCATCGCTGCAGGCGCAATGGCAGGCGCGCTTCGGCCGCCCGTCGACCGCCGCCGACATCGACGCGATCTACGAGCGCTTCATGCCGATGCAGATCGAGAAGGTCGGGCGCTACTCGCAGCCGATTCCCGGCGCGGTCGAGATGCTGGCCGCGCTCCGTCGTGCGGGGCTGAAGATCGGCTCGTGCTCGGGCTATCCGCGCCAGGTGCTGGACGTGCTGCTGCCGCAGGCGAAGGCCGATGGCATCGTGGCGGACCACGTCGTCGCCGGCGACGAGCTGGCCGCCGGTGGTCGGCCAGGCCCCTTCATGGCGCTCGCGAACGTGCTGGCGCTGGGCATCGGCGATGTGCGCGCCTGCGTGAAGGTCGACGACACGACGCCCGGCATCGAGGAAGGTCGCCGAGCTGGCATGTGGACCGTCGGCCTCAGCCTGTCGGGCAATGAGACGGGCCTGACCTTGGCGCAACTGCAGGCGTTGCCGGATGCCGAAGTCGTGGCGAAGCGCGCCGCCGCCACACAGCGCCTCACGGCGGCGGGCGCGCATCTGGTGATCGACTCGGTTGCCGACTTGCCGAAGGCGCTGGCTGAGATCGATGCGAGGATGGCGCGCGGATTGACGCCCTGAGGCGCTTCCCCTCCAATGCCTGCTTCCTTCTTCGGGACGCAAGACATGGCTTGGACTCTCTTCGGATCGGCCGCCTCCGGATCGACCGCGGTGGAAGCGGCGCTGACGCTGCTCGGCATTGATTTCGACCTGATCGAGGGCGCGACCTGGGAGGCCGAGGCCGCCCGGGTGCGCGTGGGCGCGGCCAATCCGATGCGGCAGATCCCGACGCTGGTCGATGCCGACGGCCGCGTGATGACCGAGAGCGCCGCGATCCTGATCCACCTCGCCGACACGCATCCGCAGGCGCGGCTTGCGCCGGCGATCGACGATCCGCGGCGCGCGGAGTTCCTGCGCTGGATGGTGTTCGTGTCGTCGGCGATCTATTCGCTGCACTGGATCAAGCCGGACGTCACCCGCATCGGCGCGCGGCCCGATCAGCGCGACCAGGTGGTCGACGCGGTCCATGACCGCATCGCGTTCTGCTGGGGCGTCATGGACGCGCAGATGACGCCGGGACGCTACCTGCTCGGCGACGAGCTGTCGGTGCTGGACTTGTACGTGACGGTGGTGTCGCGCTTCGGGCCGTGGCGGGAGCGCTTCTACGAAGTCGCGCCGACGATGTCCCCGATCGTCCGCCGCGTCGACGCCGACCCGCGCCTGCAGGACTTCTGGGCGGCGCGTTTTCCGCTCGACGAGGATTGACCTTCACGGCGTGCGAAGCGCGTGCGCGCCCTGGCAGGCACGCGCGATGGCGCTCCTATCATCGACGGCGAACTCCCTGACTCCATGAGGTCGCCGTGTCCGCCAACCCTTCGTCCGCCAGTCCCTCGTCCGGCTCGCCCCGCAAACTGCTCGTCCTGATGCCGACGGCGGAAGAGCATCTGGCGCAGTTCCGCGCGCGCTACGACGTGATCTACGCGCCGACGGCCGAAGCGCGAGCGAAGGCGGTCGCCGAGCACGGTGCTGACATCGAGATCGTCCTGACCATCGGCGCTGTCGGCCTGCGGGCCGACGAGATCGCGGCGATGCCCAAGCTCCGCGTCGCCGCGGCGCAGGGGGCCGGTTACGAGGCGATCGACCTTGCCGCCGCCAAGGCGCGTGGCCTCACGTTGTGGAACGGTGCGGGCACCAACGATTCATGCGTCGCCGATCACGCGATGGCGCTGCTGCTGGCTTCCGTGCGCGCGCTGCCGCAGCAGGAGCAGGCCCTGCGCGCCGGACTATGGCGCGACGCGCTGCCGCTGCGTCCGAGCGTCAACGGGCGCAAGCTCGGCATCCTCGGCATGGGCACGATCGGGCTGCGCATCGCCAGGCGCGCGCTGGCCTTCGACATGGAGGTGGGCTATCACAACCGTCGCGAGCGCAACGACTCGCTGGGCTGCCAGTACTTCGGCTCGGCGCTCGATCTGGCGCAGTGGGCGGACTTCCTGATCGTCGCGGCGCCGGGCGGCCCGACCACGAAGCACATCGTCAACGCCGAGGTGCTGAAGGCGCTCGGCTCGCAGGGTCACGTCGTCAACATCGCCCGCGGCAGCCTGGTCGACACGGCCGCGTTGGCCGCGGCCTTGGCGGCCGGTGAGCTCGGCGGCGCGGCGCTCGACGTCTACGAGTCGGAGCCGAAGCCGCCGGAGGCGCTGCTTGGTTTCCCGAACGTGATCCTCACGCCGCACATCGCGGGCTGGTCGCCGGAGTCGGTGCAAGCCACGGTCGACCTGTTCCTCGAGAACGCCCGTCGCTGGGAAGCCGGCGAGCCCGTGCTGACCCCGCTGTAATCCGACATCGCATGAAGTGGGAGCGCCCCGGGTGCCTGTGGGGCCGGAATGGGGCTTGGGGGTCCAGGAGGGATCCCCCATGCCCCGTGGAGAGCCCGCGCTTGGCGACGGCAGTCTCGCTGACCACCGCCGAGTCGACGGCAGTCTCGCCAAACCCCCCGATCACCACCGCGGCGACGGCAGTCTCAATGGCTGCTGACGGGCGTCATGGCATCGAGCCGGCGGACGGCCTCGGCGGGAAGCGTCAGCGAGGCCGCCTGCAGGTTCTGCCGCAGGTGATCGACCGACGAGGTGCCCGGGATGAGCACGAGGTTGGGCGAGCGCTGCAGCAGCCAGGCCAGCGCCACCTGCATCGGCGTCGCGCCGAGTTCGGCGGCGACGGCCGACAGCGTCTCCGACTGCAGCGGCGAGAAGCCCCCGAGCGGGAAGAACGGCACGAAGGCGATGCCTTGCCCCGCCAGTTGATCGAGCAGCGCGTCGTCGTTGCGGTGCGCCAGGTTGTACTGGTTCTGGACGCAGACGATCTCGACGATCTTGCGGGCATCGGCGACCTGACGTGCCGTCGCGTTGCTCAGGCCGATGTGGCGGATCAGGCCTTGCCGCTGAAGCGCGGCCAGCGCGGTCAGCTGCGGCTCCAGCGAGCCTTCCGCCGGGCCGTGCACGTCGATCATGCTGCGCAGGTTGACGACGTCGAGCACGTCCAGGCCCAGGTTCCGGAGGTTGTCGTGGACCTGCTGCGTCAGCGCCTCGGCCGACTGCGCGGGTTGCCAGGAAGCGTCCTCGCCGCGCCGGGCGCCGACCTTGGTGACGATCGTCAGGCTGTCGCGATAGGGGTGGAGCGCCTCGCGAATGATCTGGTTGGTGACGTGCGGCCCGTAGAAGTCGCTGGTGTCGATGTGGTCGACGCCGAGCGCGATGGCCTCGCGCAACACGGCGACAGCGGCGGCGCGATCCTTCGGCGGACCGAAGACGCCGGGCCCGGCCAGTTGCATCGCGCCGTAGCCGATGCGCGTCACCGTGCGGGTGCCCAGCTTGAACGTGCCGGCGTGGTCGAGGAGGCGGGAAAGGCGGGAAGGGGTGCTGCTCATGGGGGAATCCTTCAATGCTTCGGAGGGAGTTCGGGAGAACGTCGAAGGAACTTCGGGGGAGATCGGCGACGTCGTGGAAGGACTGTAGGCAGCGCACGGTCGTACGATAAGGGGATCGAATCCGCACGGGCTGTGCGAAATCAAGGACAGTGAGATGGAACTGGGCGATCTGTCGGCGTTCCTTGCCGTGGCGCGATCCGGCGGCTTCCGGGAGGCTTCTCGGCAGTCGGGCATGAGCCCGTCAGGACTGAGCGAGGCGGTGCGGCGGCTGGAGACGAAGCTCGGCGTCCGGCTGCTGCATCGGAGCACCCGCAGCGTCGCGCCGACCGAGGCCGGTGCACGCCTGCTGGACCGACTCGGACCGGCACTGGGCGAGGTCGAGGCGGCGCTGGACGTCGTCAACGGTTTCCGCGAGCGGCCGGCCGGCACGCTGCGGCTCAATGTGCCGGCGAGTGCCGCGCGGCTCGTGCTGCCCAAGATCGTCCCGGCATTCCTGAAGGCGTATCCGGACATCAAGCTCGACATCACTGTCGAGGAAAGCTTCGTCGACGTGCTCGCCGCCGGCTGCGATGCCGGCATCCGCTATGAGGAGCGGCTGGAGCAGGACATGATCGCGGTGCCGATCGGCCCGCGGACGCAGCGCGTGGCTACGGCGGCGTCGCCGGCCTATCTCGCCGAACACGGCCAGCCGTCACATCCGCGCGACCTGCTCGCCCACCGCTGCCTGCGAGGCCGCTTCCCGAGCGGAACGATGCCCGCCTACGAATTTCAGCGCGAAGGCGAAGTCGTCACCGTCGATCCCGACGGTCCGATGATCGTCCGCCTGGGCGGCGGCCTGGACCTGGCGATCGACGTGGCGGTCGCGGGTGGCGGCGTCATCCAGACCTTCGAGGATTGGGTGCGGCCGCACCTGGAGAGCGGCGCGCTCGTGCCGGTCCTCGAGGACTGGTGGGTGTCCTTCAGCGGTCCGTTCCTCTACTACCCGGGCCGGCGCTACCTGCCCGCGCCGTTGCGCGCCTTCGTCGACTTCGTGAAGGACGGACAGGCGGCACAGGATGGACGGAGCGGACAAAAAAAGTCCGCCGCTTGAGCAACGTCCAGGACCGGGGTCAGGCGTTGCTCAAGTCGAGCGGACGAAAGGTGTGAGAACTGAAAATGGCCCCTCGAAGCAGGGACCGTGGCTCCGCGAACGGAACGCTGGAGGCGAAGGGCTCGCCAGGCTGAGCTAGGATCTCAACCCAGCAAGCCCGTCGCCAGTCCGAGGCAGGACATGACGCCGATGCAGACCACCCAGGCATCCGCGTTGTTCAACGAAGACCAGACCGTTTGCTTGAGCATCTGCATGACCATCTCCTGCTGCAGCCGGGTTGGCTGCGATGGATGGAAATGTACTGTATGCCCATACAGTATTCAACAGGGAAGCGCCGGATTGTGCGCGCCTTGCGACAGACGCCTCGGATTCAGCCTGCCCTTCAACGGTGGCGCTTCGCCCGGCATTCCGGGTTCGAGCACAGCCCGTACAGCGCGAGCGCGTGCTCGACCAGCTCGTAGCCCCGCTCCTCGGCGATCTCGCGCTGGCGCTGCTCGATGCCGGCGTCGTAGAACTCCTCCACCCGGCCGCAGGCCAGGCACACCATGTGATCATGGTGCTGGGCGGAGTTGAGCTCGAACACCGCCTTGCCCGATTCGAAGTGCTGCCGCGCCAGCAGCCCCGCCTCGACGAACTGCATCAGCACCCGGTACACGGTTGCCAGGCCGATGTCCGCGCCGTCCAGCAGCAGCGCGCGGTAGACGTCCTCGGCGCTGAGGTGGCGCTGGTCCGATTGCTCGAAGATCTGCAGCACCTTGATGCGCGGCAGGGTGGCCTTCAGGCCGCTGGATTGCAGGCTCTCGATCTGGTGCTTGGGAGAATCGGGCTTGTGCGAGTCAGGCATGTGCGGTGAGTGTGATCGTGCGGACTGGCGATCAGGCGGCCGCGGTTTCGGGATTCTTGGCGTCGTCCAGGTCGTCGGCGGCCGAGGCCGACGCGCCCGACGCGCCCTTCTTGTCTTTCCTGGCGCCCTGCGGCTTGCGCACCCACAGGTAGAGGCCGCTGCCGAGCACGACGATGGTCGCCACGTCCAGCAGCGCCCACAGGATCTTCATCGGCATGCCGCCGTAGTCGCCGAAGTGCAGCGGCTGCGACACCAGCAGCGCCGTCAGGTACCACGGCAGTTCCGGCGCCGCCGTGAGCTGCGAGGTCTTCGCGTCGATCAGCAGCGGCTGCAGCAGCTTCGACGTCAGCGGCGTCGTGCCCTTCAGGAAGAAGGTGTTGTGGTGCGGGCTCGAGAAGGCGGTGCCCGGGAACGCGATGAACGAGACCTTGCGCTGGGCGCCGACCTGCATCGCCGTGTCCATCGACCCCTGCAGCGGCGCGCGCTCGGCGGCGCTGAGCAGCGGCTGGTCCTTGTACGGCGCCAGCAGCGCGGTGACCTTGTCGTACTGCCAGTACTGCACCAGCAGCTCCGCCCAGGTGTTGATCATCCCGGTCGCGCCGACGACGAAGCACCACACCAGCGTCACGATGCCGACCAGGTTGTGCAGGTCCAGCCACTTCACGCGCGTCGAACGGTCCTTGCGCACGGCGCCGAAGTCGAGCTTGCGCATGAACGGCGCATAGAGCACCACGCCGCTGACCAGCGCGATCAGCAGCAGCAGGCCCATCAGGCCGAGGAAGAGCTTGCCCGGCAGGCCCGCGAACAGGTCGACGTGCAGCCGGAACATCAGGTCCATGAAGCCTTCGCCGATGCGGTACTCGCGCACCGCCAGGCCCGTGCGGGCATCGACGGCGACCGACTTGAACTGATCGGTCGGCGCCGGCGTGGGGGCCAGCGTGAACCACCACAGGCGCGGGTCGTCCTCGTTCTCGCCGGCGTACTGGATCACCATCGTCGGATGGACCGCGTTGGCCGCCTTGGCCATCACGTCCAGCGACACGCGCTGCTTGTCCATCGCGGCGGGCAGTTCGGGCGCCTCGATCTCGTCGCCGAGCAGGTGACCGATCTCGTGATGGAAGATCAGCGGCAGGCCGGTCAGGCACAGCAGCAGCATGAACAGCGTGCAGACCAGGCTCGTCCACTTGTGAAGCCAGGTCCAGACGCGAATGGCGCGCGAGCTCAGCATCGTCGTGTCCTCAGGCTTTGCGTTGGGAGTGCTGCGGCCGCCACGCGTACCAGGCGATGACCGCCACCGGCACGCCCAGACCGACCCAGGACCAGGCGTCGCCCCAGTCGTCGGACACCAGTGCGGTGAGCAGGCCGGAGGTGCTCAGCAGGCCCAGCGCGATCGGCCAGGCCCAGAGACGGCGGGATTCGGGAGACAGCATCGGACGGCGCCCAGTTTGCAAATAACAATTATTCGCATTCTATGGCGAAGCGCCGCTCCGGAAAGGGGGCGCCAGCGGGAATCGGCGGGGGCCCGCCTGCCTCAGGCCGTCACGCGGGCCACGGCGGCAGGGCTGAGGCGCTCGGCGCGCGCCGCGTCCTGGCGGGCCAGGTACTGGTGGATGCTGGCGACGACCTGTGCGCCTTCGCCGATCGCGCCGCCGACGCGCTTCACCGAACCCGAACGCACGTCGCCGACCGCGAACACGCCGGGGATGCTGGATTCCAGCGGCTCCGGCTTGTACTCGGACAGCGGGCAGGCGCAGGCGCGGCCGGTGATGATGAAACCGGCCTGGTCGAGCTCCAGGCCGCATTCGGCGATCAGGCCGGTTTCCGGCTCGGCGCCGATGAACATGAAGAGGTGCTGCAGCGCCAGTCTGCGTTCCTGGCCGTTGCGGCGGTCGCGCCAGCTCACGGCTTCCAGCGCGTCCCCGCCTTCGAGCTGGCAGAGCTCCTGGTGCGGCAGCAGTTCGATGTTGGCCGTACCCTGGATGCGGTCGATCAGGTAGCGCGACATCGTCGCCGCCAGCCCAGGGCCGCGGATCAGCATGATGACCTTCGCCGCGTGGTTGGCGAGGAACACCGCCGCCTGTCCCGCCGAGTTCCCGCCGCCGACGATGACCACCGTCTGCCGGCTGCAGATGCGGGCCTCGATCGGCGAGGCCCAGTACCAGACGCCGCGGCCCTCGAAGCGGGTCAACTCCTCGATCTCGGGCCGGCGGTAGCGCGCGCCGGTGGCGATCACCGCGGTGCGGGCGCGGACCTTGCGGCCGTCCTCGAGCGACAGGTGGAGTTCGTCCTCCATGCCTTGCCGCTCGCAGCTCATCTGGGTGACCTTGGCGGGGATCAGCATGTCCGCGCCGAACTTCTGGGCCTGGACGAAGGCCCGGCCGGCCAGCGCCTGGCCGGAGATGCCGGTCGGGAAGCCGAGGTAGTTCTCGATCCGCGAGCTCGCGCCCGCCTGGCCGCCGAACGAGCGGCAGTCCAGCACCAGCACCGACAGCCCCTCGGACGCCGCGTACACGGCCGACGAGAGGCCCGCCGGGCCGGCGCCGATGATGGCGACGTCGTACAGCTCGGGCCGCTCGCGCATGTCGACGATGCCCATGCAGCGCGCGACTTCATCGTCCGTCGGATCGACCAGCACCTCGCCGCCGGGGCAGATGACCAGCATCTGCACGCCCTCGGTCATGTACTGGTCGGCGAGGGCCTTGGCGTCCTCGTTCTGGTCGGGCTCCAGCTGCTGGTGCGGGTAGCCGTTGCGGCCCAGGAAGCTGCGCAGCCGCATCACCGGCGCGGACTTGCCCCGGCCGATCAGCGTCGCTCCGCTGGCGCCGGCCTCGATCAGGCCGACGCGGCGCAGGATGAAGGCGCGGGTCAGGCGTTCGCCCAGGTCGGCCTCGCCGATCAGTAGCGCACGCAGTTGCGGCGGGCTGACGTCGACGGCCTCGACCTCGGTTTCGGCGATCGCGTCGATGAAGGAGGGCCGGCCGCTGAGCTGGCCGACCTCGCCGAGGAAACCGCCGGGCCCGTGCCGGTGGATCGGCGTCACGTGGCCGAGGCTGTCGCGCTGCGACACGGTGATCTCGCCGCTGAGGATCAGGATCATGCCCATGCCGGTGTCGCCGGCGCGCACGACCCACTCGCCTTGGGAATAACGCCGGAACCGGCCGAAACGCGCGACGCGCGCAATGTCGGCGACGCCGAGCGCGGGGAACATCTGGGCACCGCGCGTGTCGACGATGCTGGGCTGCTGGACCTGGACCATGGAACCTCCTGGCATCCACCCTAACCGACGCGCGTGTCAGCGGCAAGCGCCATAAGAGGGAACCTCGGGGCCCCAGGAGTCTGGCACCATGGCGGCCACTCCCTCACTCCCTGATCCGATGCCGGATCCCGCGCCATGGACCTGCCTTCCCATCAACTCACGATGACGGTGCTGATGACGCCGGACATGGCCAACTTCTCCGGCAACGTGCACGGCGGCACCATCCTGAAGCTGCTCGACCAGGTCGCGTACGCCTGCGCCAGTCGCTATGCGGGCCGCTACACGGTGACGCTGTCGGTGGACCAGGTGATGTTCCGCCAGCCGATCCATGTCGGCGAGCTGGTCAGCTTCCTGGCGACGGTGAACTACGCCGGCACCTCGTCGATGGAGATCGGCATCAAGGTCGTCACCGAGAACATCCGCGACCAGGTCGTGCGCCACGCCAACAGCTGCTTCTTCACGATGGTGGCGGTCGGCGAGGACGGGCGCCCCGTGCCGGTGCCCACGCGCACGCCGACGACCCCGGACGAGCAGCGCCGCTGGGAGGCGGCGCTGGAGCGCAAGAAGCTGCGCCAGGAACTGCAGAAGCGCCACGACGAGCTGCGCAGCTCGTCGCTGCCGGGCTGAACGGTCGGCGAGGCGCCGGGCGCGCCCAGGCGGAGCGGGTCGCGATCAGCCGCGATCCACCTTGATCAACCGCGCAGCTGCGCGGGATCGAGATACTGCTGACGGAAGGTCTCGAAGTCGACGGTGTCCGCCGCTTCGATCGCGGCCTGCGCCTCCAGCGAGGCGCGCGCCGACTGGTCGAAGTGCGCCATCAGGCCGTCGGGCAGCGGCGCCTCCAGCATCTGGCGGCGCGACGCCTCCGACTGCGCCGCGACGAAGGCCAGGTGCGAGGACTCGTACTTCGCGCGCATCGCCGCCAGCACGCGGGCCGACGGCAGTTGATCGGGATCGTCCCAGCGTTCGACCGCCTGCGCGAGCGCTTCGCGGTACAACGAGCCGCCCAGGGTCGCGTCCACCTTGGCCGCGATCGGCGCGAACTCGTTCAGGAGTTCGCGGCCCCAGTCGCGCAGGGACACCTCGCCGCCGCGGCGCTCCAGCTTCAGGCCGGGTTCACGGCCGGCCGAGGCGGTGCGGTGCTGGTTGCGCGCCAGCGCGCCGAGTTCTTCGGGCGTGTCGTTCGGGCTGTCCGTCAGCCAGCAGTGCAGCAGGAAGAGGTCCAGGAAACGCATCGTGCTCGCGGCGATGCCGACCGGCTCGAACGGGTCCAGGTCCATGCAGCGGACCTCGATGTATTCGACGCCGCGCTCGCGCAGCGCGTGCAGCGGGCGCTCGCCCGAGCGGATCGTGCGCTTGGGGCGGATCGTGCCGTAGAACTCGTTCTCGATCTGCAGCAGCGTCGTCGACAACTGGTTGTACTCGCCGCCCGGATTGACGACGCCGACCTTCTCGTAGGCCGCATACGGGCGCGTCAGCGCGTCCTGCAGCGAGGCGGCATAACCGTCGATGCTGTTGTAGCTCACCGCCAGCGAAGCCTGCGCATCGCTCTGGTAGCCGAGGCGGCCCATGCGCAGCGAGGTGCCGTAGGGCATGTGCAGCGTGCCGTCGACCAGCGGCTGCAGGCCGTGTTCGCGGCCGGCGACGAAGCTCGCGCACAGGGCCGGCGACGCGCCGAACAGCGTCAGCAGCAGGAAGGAGTGGCGGCGGAAGTTGCGGATCAGCGCGAAGTGGTCCGCGTTGTCCAGGCCCGGCATCGACCAGTTGTAGTGGATGCCGGAGATGGTCTGCATGCGCCGCCCGTAGCGGTGCCCCAGGCCCATGCGGTAGACGCTCTTGGCGCGCCCGATGTTGGAGGCGCCGTAGCGGCCGATGGGGATGGTCTCGTCGGCCGGGAGCTGGCAGGGCATGCTCGACGCCCACATCAGTTCGTTCCCGAGACAGCGGTAGACGGCCTGATGGATTTCGGTCAGCTGGCGTTCGCAGTCCTCGGCGGACGCGTGCACCCCGGTGATCAGCTCGAGTTGCGATTCGCTGAAGTCGGTGGTGACGGTCTCGTGCGTCAGCGCGGAGCCGAGCGCCGTCGGGTGCGGCGTCAGTGCCAGGGAGGCGCCGCTCGGTTGCGCGCGCAGGCTCTCCTTCTCCACGCCGCGGCGCATGCCCGCCAGACGGGCCGGATCCAGGGCCTCCAGTCGCTTCAACCAATCGTTCAAATGCCGCTCCTCGTTCACTGTGGGCGCGCAAGTTACCAGAAGTGCACGAATCCCGCTTGACTTGGATTTATGTGAATTGTGCTAGCACGGCGCAGGGCAAAAGACGGGCCGGCAAGGGTTCACCAGGATCCGGCCCCGAGGAAGTGATGCTAAGCCGGCGCGCCCATCCGGCGGCGGGTGCGACGGAGTTGCTGGTCCGAACTGAAGCCGGCCGCGAGCGCCGCCTGCGCCGGTCGTACCCCGCGCTGGAGTTCGCGCCGGGCCAGTTCCAGCCGGATCGCGCGCAGGTAATCGAGCGGCGTCGTGCCGCCGTGCTGCGCGAACAGCCGGGTGAGGTGCCGGGGCGTGACGTGCGCCACCTCCGCCATGCGGGCGAGGCTCCAGTCGGCGCGCGGATCGCCGCAGACGGCGTCCTGCACGCGGTGCAGCGCCGGATGCAGATGGTGCCGGTGCGCGAGCATCGGCGACAGCTCCGGGTCCTGCGCGCCGCGGCGCAGGTAGACGACCATCACCTGCGCCACCGACGCGGCGATCGCCTCGCCGCAGTGCTCGGCGATCAGCGCCAGCACCAGATCGATGCCGGCCGTGATGCCCGCGCTGCTGGCCAGCGGACCATCGAGCACGAACACCCGGTTCGCCTGCACGTCGGCAAGGGGCGCGGCGTCGCGCAGCGCGTCGAGCGCCTCGTGGTGGGTCGTGCAGCGGCGGCCGTCCAGCAGCCCGGCCCGCGCCGCCAGCAGCGCACCGGCGCAGATGCTCAGCAGCCGGCCCAGGCCGCCCGCCAGCAATGCGCTGCCTTCGCGATGCAGCCAGCGCTCGATGCGCAAGGCGTCTTCCTGGTCGGTGGTGTCGGTCGGCGGGTCGTCCGGATGCGGATGTCGCCGGCCGCTCAGGATCAGCCAATCCCGCTCGCCGAGCGCCGGCAGCGGCTCCAGCGCGGCAAGCGTCAGGCCGACCGACGTGGACGCCGATTCGCTCGCGGCGCAGTACCGCAGCCGGAACGCCTCCGGCTCGCCGCGACGGCGCAGGGCCTGGTTGGCGAGCCGCAGCGCCTCGGCGGCGCCGGCCAGGTCGAGCAGCAGCGTATGGCGCTCGACCAGGATCCAGACGTCGACGAGGGCGGCGTCCCGAGCGGCGCCGGAGGCCGGATCGACCTCCTGATCGGAATCTGAAAAGGACATCGCCGCAGTATGCGCTCAGGCTGCGCGGGCGAGCGCCTGCTCGACGCTCACGATCTCGGCGAAGCGGCCCTGCAGCGCGACCTCGGTGCGCAGCTTGAGGTCGTCGACGCCGACCACGACACCGCTGGCGTGCGGGATCGGGAAGGTGTGCGTCGCCTCGGTCACGTAGTCGACGGTCCAGCCCTCGTCGCTGGCGTGGCGGGTGGTGGTCTCGCAGCACTGCTCGGTGCGGATGCCCGCGACGATCAGCCGGCGGATGCCGTGCTCGGTCAGCCACACGGACAGCCCGGTGCCGACCAGCGCGCTGTGGCGGCGCTTGAGGAACTCGGCGGCGATGGGCACCTGGGCCAGCCCGTCCAGCGGGCGCACGTGGCCGCTGACCAGCGAGAAGGGGTTGTCCGCCGTCTCGGGGCCGTCGCTGTGGAGGATGCGGATGATCGGCAGGCCGCGAGCCGCCGCGCCGTCGAGCAGCGCGTTGGTGCGTTCGAGATACGCGGGCCAGGTGGTCTCGTCCCAGTACGGGCGGTGGCGGAACGACTCCTGCACGTCGATCAGCAGGACGGCGGTCGTGGGGGCGGTAGTGGCGGCGGTTTTGGCGGTGTTCGAGGCGGTGGTCATCAAGGACTCCATCGGGTGGTTGATGGGAGTCATCGTGCCGGCGACGGGTCGATCCGTCGCGCCGCCGGCGGACCAGTCGCGGTCAAATCAGGACATCAGGTCTGCCACGACCGCAGCCCTCACCCCAGCCCTCTCCCGCAAGCTGGAGAGGGGGCAGGCCCTAGCCCTTCTTGCTCCCTCTCCCGCTTGCGGCGATAGGGGCATGCTCGAGCCCTTCTTGCTCCCTCTCCCGCTTGCGGGAGAGGGCAGGGGTGAGGGCCAGCGGCCTCCCGGCGAGCTCAGTCCTCGCGCGTGACGCGCTGGGCCAGCGGCAGCTTCGCCTCGACGTCCAGCGCCTCCCAGCCCTTGCGGCCGATCCTACGCAGCGTGTCGATGTTGGTCTCGTAGATCGCGTCGGTGTCGGGCATGGTCTCGACGGCGCGCTCGATGCTCTCCTCGCGCAGCAGGTGCAGCGTGGGGTAGGGCGAGCGGTTGCTGAGGTTGTCGACGTCGTCCGCGTCGGTGCCGTCGAACTGGTAGTCCGGATGGAAGCTTGCGACCTGGAGCACGCCGTCCAGGTCCAGGTCCTCGACCAGCGCATCGGCGGCGCCGAGGAAGTCGTTGAAGTCCAGGAAGTCGTTCAGCACCCAGGGGTGGACCAGCAGCGTGGTCTCGGTCTCGTCCGGATCGGCGCGATTGAGCGCGAGCAGCTCGTGGGCCAGTTCCTTGAGCAGGTCCTCGGGCGTGCGGGCCGCGCTGACCACGTTGCGCAGCCGCTGGTTGACCTCCACGCTCTTGGCGAAGGGGCACAGGTTCAAGCCGATCACCGCCCGCTGCAGCCAGCGGTGGGTGTCGTCGAGGACGGTCTTTTCCTGGTCGTCGGTCATCGGTCGGAACCCGTCATCGGGCCTGCTTGAACCAGGCGTCCACCAGCCGGACCCACATCGAGCCGCCCAGCGGGATCAGCTCGTCGTTGAAGTCGTAGCTCGGGTTGTGCAGCATGCAGGGCCCCAGGCCGTGACCGCCTTCGCGGTGGCTGCCGTCGCCGTTGCCGATCAGGAAGTAGCAGCCCGGCACTTCCTGCAGGTAGTAGCTGAAGTCCTCGGCGCCCATGGTGGGCTCGAAGGCCTGCACGTTGGACGCGCCCAGCATCTCGGTCAGCACGCCGCGGACGAACTCGGTCTCGGCGGCGTGGTTGATCGTCGGCGGATAGTTGCGGTGGAACGAGAACTCGCACTTCACCTCGAAGGCGTCGCCGGTGGCCTCGGTGATCTGCTTCATGCGGCGCTCGATCAGGTCCAGCGTCTCCAGCGTGAAGGTGCGGACGGTGCCCTGCAGTTCGCAGCTCTCGGGGATGACGTTGGTGGCCTCGCCGGCGTGGATCATCGTCACCGAGATCACGCCCGCGTCGATCGGCCGCTTGTTGCGGGTGATGATGGTCTGGTAGGCCTGCACCAGCTGCGCGGCCACGACCACGGGATCGGTCCCCAGGTGCGGCATCGCGCCGTGCGCGCCCTTGCCCTTGATGGTGACCTTGAATTCGTTGCTCGAGGCGAAGACCGGGCCGCTCTTCAGCGCGAATTGGCCGGCGGCCATGCCCGGCCAGTTGTGGATGCCGAACATGGCTTCCATCGGGAACTTCGTGAACAGCCCGTCCTTGATCATCTCGCGGGCGCCGCCGCCGCCTTCCTCGGCTGGCTGGAACACGACGTAGACGGTGCCGTCGAAGTCCCGGTGCGCCGCCAGGTGCTTGGCGCCGGCCAGCAGCATCGCGGTGTGGCCGTCGTGGCCGCATGCGTGCATCTTGCCGGGGTGCCTGCTGGCGTGGGCGAAGGTGTTGTGCTCGGTGATGGGGAGCGCGTCGATGTCGGCGCGCAGGCCCAGCGTGCGGCCGCTGGCGCCGCCGTCGCGGCCCTTGATGATGCCGACCACGCCGGTCTTGCCCAGGCCGCGGTGGATCTCGATGCCCCAGTCGGTCAGCGCCTGCGCGACCACGTCGGCGGTGCGTTCCTCGTGGAAGCAGAGTTCGGGATGCGCGTGCAGGTCACGTCGCAGCTTGGCGATGGCCGGGGCGTCGGCCAGGATGGGTTCGATCAGCTTCATGGGCGGGCACTCCGATGTCATCGCGACAGCGCGTCGGGCTTGCCGCGGGCCAGAAAGGCCGCGGCGCCGCTCAGGGCGGCGCCGCTGTGGTCGGACCAGTGTACCCGCGGGTCCGGATCGGCGCCGCCAGCGGCGTGCGATCCGGCGCCCGGGTCTGCCCGGGGGGCTTGCTCAGCGCTTGACGCGCCCGTCGTTGGTCAGCATCGTCATCTCGACGAAGCTCGATCCGACATGCTTGTTGGGGCGGAAGTTCACGTTGAAGCCGCCGACGTTGTAGTTCGTCAGGGTGTCGAGCGCCGCGACCAGGCCCTCGCGGGTCGGGCGGGTCATGCGGCGGATGCCTTCGCTGATGACCTTGGCGCCGATGTAGCCCTCGATGGCGGTGTAGTTGAACTTCTGGCCGGCCTTGGTGGCGGCCTGCTGGTACTCGTGGACCACGCCGACCTGCGAGCCGAACGGGTAGGGCATGACCTGGCTGACGACCACGCCCATCGCGTCCTTGCCGAGCTCGTCCAGCAGCGACTGCGTGCCGACGAAGGACACGTTGTAGAACACGCCGCCGTAGCCGGCCTTGCGGGCGGCGCGGATGAAGGCGGCGCAGCTCTTGTAGGCGCTGATCATGACGATGGCCTCGGGCGGCGCGCCGTTCTGGACCAGGTCCTTGACGGCCTTGGTCACCTCGACGCTGTTGCGCTCGACGGTGGAGGTGGCCTGCGGCTGCAGCGCCAGCGGCTTCATCGCGCGCAGCACGCCGTCCAGGCCGGCCTTGCCGTAGGCGTCGTTCTGGTGGAAGACCGAGATGCGCATCAGCCCCAGCTGGGTCAGCTGCTTCACGATCAGCGCGGTCTCGTCGTAGTACGAGGCCCGCACGTGGTAGACCCACGGGCTGAACGGGTCGCGCAGCGCCTCGGCGCCGGTGAAGGGGGCGACGAAGGGGATCTTGGCCTGGTTGACCAGCGGCAGCGCGGCCAGCGAGGTCGGCGTGCCGACGTAGCCGAACAGCGCGAACACGTCGTCGGCGATCAGCTTCTCGGTGTTGGCCTTGCAGCGGTCGGGCTCATAGCCGTCGTCCAGCGTGCGCAGCTCGATGGTCGTGCCGTTGATGCCGCCGGCGGCGTTCTGGGCGTCGAAGAACAGCTTCGCGCCGGCCTGCATCTGGATGCCCAACTGGGCGGCGGCGCCGGTCAGCGGCACCGACTGACCCAGCACCAGGCGTTTGCCTTGTGCACGGACGGCCGTCGGGATGGGCAGGGTGGCGAGCGCGCCCAGGGCGCTGGCGGAGGCGAGAAGTTGGCGGCGATCCAAGGGGGACTCCCAGAGGGGTGCGAATTGATATTGTGGCGTCCGCCGGAGGGCAAGCGCGCCAGGAGGCTCGACACGACCTATTTCGGCCTCCTGGCGCGCGAGCTTAGCGGCTCGTGCGTCCAGCGTTGTCGCCGACTCGGGTAAGAAAACGCAAGGGTGTGGCGCCTGTGCAATAGTTGACGCATGTCGTCCGTCCTCTCTGAATCCGCCGTGAACCTCCCGCCACAGGCCGCCGATCGCGGCACGCGCATCGTCAAGGGAGCCTGCCCGCACGACTGCCCGGACACCTGCGCGCTGCGCATCACGGTCGAGGACGGCAAGGTCGTGAAGGTGCAGGGTCAACCCGAACATCCGAGCACCCACGGCGCGCTGTGCACGAAGGTGTCGCGATATCCCGAGCGGACCTATCACGAGGAACGGGTGCTGCATCCGCTCAAGCGCGTCAGCGCGAAGCACGAGGCGCCGCGTTTCGAGCGCATCGGCTGGGACCAGGCGATCGCCGAGATCGCCGGCCGGCTGAAGGCCGTCGCGGCGCGCGATCCGCAGGCGGTCCTGCCCTACAGCTATGCCGGCACGATGGGGATGCTGCAGGGCGAGGCGATGGCGGGGCGCTTCTTCAACCGGCTGGGCGCGTCCTGCCTGGACCGCACGATCTGCGCGTCGGCGGGCGGCGCGGGGCTGGCGGCGACCTATGGACACAAGGTCGGCATGCACCTGCCGCACTTCGCGGAATCGAAGCTGATCGTCATCTGGGGCAGCAACTCGATCGCGTCCAACCTGCATTTCTGGACCTTCGCGAACCAGGCCAAGCGCAACGGCGCGAAGCTGGTGTGCATCGATCCGCGCAAGACCGAGACCGCCGACAAGTGCCATCAACACCTGGCCCTGCTGCCGGGCACGGACGGCGCGCTGGCGCTGGGGCTGATGCACGAACTGATCGCCCATGACCGGCTCGATCACGACTACCTCGTCCGGTACGTTGACGGCTGGGACGAGTTGCGCGAACGGGCGCTCGCGTGGACGCCCGAACGCACCGCGGCCGAATGCGGGCTCACGGCGGACGAGGTCCGCAGCCTGGCCCGGGACTATGCGACGCTGACGCCGGCGGCGATCCGGCTGAACTACGGCATGCAGCGCGTGCGCGGCGGCGGCAACGCGGTGCGGCTGATCGCGCTGCTCCCCTGCCTGACCGGCGCGTGGCGCCATCGCGCGGGCGGGCTCCTGCTGTCGAGTTCCGGCTGGTTCGCGCCGTTCAAGAACCCGGCGTTGGAACGTCCGGACCTGCGCGGCGGCCGCCCCTCGCGGACGATCAACATGAGCACGATCGGCGACGACCTGCTGCGCGAGGCGTCGCCCGCGTTCGGCCCGAAGGTGGAGGCGCTGATCGTCTACAACAGCAACCCGGTCGCGGTCGCGCCGGAGTCGCCGAAGGTCGTGGCGGGTTTCCAGCGCGAGGACCTGTTGACGGTGGTGCTGGAGCACTTCATGACCGATACCGCCGACCTGGCCGACTACGTGCTGCCGGCCACGACGCAGATGGAGCACCTGGACATCCACACCAGCTACGGCCACACCGACGTGCTGGTGAATGAGGCGGCGATCGCGCCGCTGGGCGAGGCCCGGCCGAACACCGCGATCTTCCGCGCACTGGCGGCAGCGATGGGCTTCGACGACCCGGCTTTCCACGATGACGACGAAGCGCTGTTGCGCCAGGCGTTCCGCGACGACGTCGATCTGACGCAGCTGCGCGAGCGCGGCTGGTTCAAGCTGCCGTTGGCGGAGGCGCCGTTCGCGCAAGGCGGCTTCCCGTCGGCGAACGGCAAGGCCGATGCAGGTGGCGCGGACTACGTGCCCAACTACGAGAGCCGCGCGAGCGACCCGGCACTCGCGGCGCGTTATCCGCTGGCGATGATCTCGCCGCCGGCGCGCAATCACCTGAACAGCACCTTCGTGAACGTGAAGAGCCTGCGCGACATCGAAGGCGAGCAGGTGCTGGAGATGAGCGCCGGCGACGCCGCGGCGCGCGGACTTGCCGATGGCCAGCTGGTGCGCGTGTTCAACGACCGCGGCAGCTATGCGTGCCGGCTGGACGTGAGCGCGCGGGCCCGCGAGGGCGTCGTGCACGGGCTCGGCATCTGGTGGCGCAAGCTGGGCGCGGACGGCCGCAACGTCAACGAGGTCACGCACCAGCGGCTGACCGATCTCGGACGCGCGCCGTGCTTCTACGACTGCCTGGTCGAAGTGGCCGCGGCCTGAGCCGACGGCAAGGCGCACCGAACGATGCCCGCAACGATGACGAGACGCGCGCGACGACTGCTGCTGCTCCTGCTGGCCGCGCCTGTGCTGCTGGCGATGACGGCGCTCGGCGGCTGCGCGCAGCTGTCGTATTACGGCCAGTCGTTGTCGGGGCACCTGTCGCTGGTGCGCTCGGCCAGGCCGGTCGACGAATGGCTGGGTCAGCAAGACCTGGACCCGGAGATCCGCAAGCAGCTCGAGCTGTCGAAATCGCTGCGCGACTACGCGTCCTCGGAACTCAAGCTGCCGGACAACGACAGCTACCGCCGCTACGCCGATCTCAAGCGCGGCGCGGCGGTGTGGAACGTCGTCGCGACCCCGGAGCTGAGCCTGCAGCTCAAGACCTGGTGCTACCCGATCATGGGCTGCGCCGGGTACCGCGGCTACTTCGATCCGCACGATGCGCGCGAGCTGGCCCAGGAGCTCCGCAAGGACGGCTTCGAGCCCTACGTGTACGGCGTGCCGGCGTACTCGTCGCTGGGCTGGAGCAACTGGCTGGGCGGCGATCCGCTGCTGAACACCTTCATCCGCTACCCCGAGGCCCAGCTGGCGCGGATGATCTTCCACGAGCTGGCCCACCAGGTCGCGTATGCCAACGACGACACCGCATTCAACGAGAGCTTCGCGACCGCGGTCGAGCAGATCGGCGTGGCGCGCTGGCTGAAGGACCGGCCCCAGGCGCTGCGCGACGACGAGCAGTCGAGACGCCGGCAGGACGAGATCCAGGCCTTGCTCAAGTCGACGCGGGAGCAGCTGCAGGACGTGTTCCGCAGCACGGCCAGCGACGATGAGAAACGCGCCGGCAAGGCCGCGGCCTTCGCGAAGCTGCGCGCGGACTACGAGGCGATCAAGCGCGACCGGTGGAACGGCGACACGCGTTTCGACCGCTGGGTGCTGGGCCTGAACACGCCGGCGCTGGCGATCCAGGGCAGCTACACGGACCTGGTGCCGGACTTCGTCCGGCTGTTCGAGCGGCAGGGCGCGGACTGGCCGAGTTTCTATGCCGAAGTGCAGCGGCTGGCGAAGTTGCCGAAGGATGAGCGCAGGGCCGAGTTGGCGCGCTGACCGCAGGCAGCGGGGCTTCCCCGACTTGCCGCCAGAAACGACGAAGCCGCCCTTGCGAGGCGGCTTCCGCTGAGCGGCGGCGCGAGCGCCGGCACTTGAGGACTTACTTCAAGCCTTCGACCAGATCGATGTAATCCTGCATCGCCTCGTCGTTGGTCTTGCCTTCGAGGGTCTTCCAGGCGTCCCACTTGGCGCGGTTGACGAAGTCGGTCATGCCGGGGCGGTCGCCCTCGACATCGCCGGTGGTCGCCTGCTTGAACAGCGCGTACAGCTTCAGCAGCGTCTGGTTGTCCGGGCGCTCGGGCAGATTCTTGGAATCGGCGACGGCGGCGTCGAATTGGTCCTTCAGGCTCATGGTGTGTCTCCCGTGGCGTTGAGCAGGGCGTCCCGTTGGCGACAATCGGGACGGACGGCCGCGATGTTACCCACCCCACCCCCACGTCCGGACTGGGGCCGCCTCTCTAGATGACGGATGATCCGGGCGTCAGCGCCTTGGCCCTCGCCCCGTACTTCGCCCCGTCCGTCCAGGAGACCGCATTGCCCACCCCCGCCGCGTCGAGCCCGTCCCCCCGCCGGAGCGCCAAGTCCACGCCGTCGACGGCTGCTCCCTCGAAGCGCGGCACCGCCGGCAAGACGCCGCCCAAGGCCTCCGGGAACGGGCGCGCCGGTCGCCCCGACGGCCTGCCGAAGGGCGCCGAGCCGATGTCCAAGGTCGACACCGCCTGGCTGCGCCTGGACACCGAAGCCAACCGGATGATCATCCACGGCGTGCTGCTGCTGAAGCCCGCCATCGCGCTTGAAGACCTGCGCGCGCGCGTCGCCGAACGGCTGCTGCGCTTCCCGCGCTTCCGGCAGCGCGTCGTGGAGGCGGGCGACCGCGCCTGGTGGGTCGAGGACGCCGAGGTCGATATCGCCCGGCACGTCGTCCCTGAGACCTTGAACCGCCGCCGGGGGCGTCCGCTCGAAGGCGCGCTGCAGGACCGCCTCGCCGACCTCGCCGCCGAGCCGCTCGATCCGGCCCGTCCGCTCTGGCAGTTGCACCTGATCGAACATTACGACGGCAGCAGCGCGCTCATCGCGCGCGTGCATCACTGCATCGCCGACGGCATCGCGCTGATCGCGGTGCTGCTGTCGATCACCGACGGCGGTGCCGTGCCGCCGACGCTGCCGACCGCGAAGACGGGCAAGGCCTCCGGAGGAGCGAAGACCGTTCCCGACGAGGCCGCCGAGCCCGAATGGCTCGCCGACGCGATGGTCAAGCCGATCAACGCCTGGACCGTCCGCGAGATCCAGGCGCACGCCGGGTCGGGGACGCCGGATGTCTCCCCGGCCGAGCGCCTGGGCAAGCAGGTCCTCAAGGACGCCGCCGCGCTCACCGAAGCGCCCGACGACGCGAAGACCCGTCTCAAGGGCAAGGCCGGACGCGCCAAGCGCGTCGCCTGGGGCGCGCCGCTGCCGCTGGACGCCGTGAAGGCGGTCGGCAAGTCGATGAACGTCTCGGTGAACGACGTGCTGCTGAACTGCGTCGCCGGGGCGATCGGGCTGTATCTGCGCGAACACGGCGACGACACGGACGGCCAGGAGATCCGCGCGCTGGTGCCGGTGAACCTGCGTCCGCTGGAGACGGCGTGGCAGTTGGGCAACCGCTTCGGCATGGTGCCGCTGCCGCTGCCCGTGGGCATCACGAATCCGGTCAAGCGGCTCTATGCGGTGCATGCGCAGACGCAGGCGCTCAAGAACAGCCTGCAGCCGGCCTTGTCGATGGGCTTGATGGCGACGTCGGGCTCGGTCGAGAAGGCCGCCCAGCGCGCGATGCTGAAGACGCTCTCGCGCAAGGCGACGGCGTTGATGACCAACGTGCCGGGGCCGGCGCAGGCCTTGCAGCTGTGCGGCTCGGCCGTCGAGCGGGTGATGTTCTGGGCCCCGCAGGCCGGCGACATGAGCCTGGGCATCAGCATCCTGACCTATGCCGGCCAGGTGCAGTTCGGCCTGATCGCCGACGCCGGCCTGTGCCCCGATCCGGAGCGCATCGTGGCCCACTTCGAGCCCGAGTTCCAGCAACTGCTCACGCTGGCGCTGATGCTGCCGTGGGAGGTCAAGGCCTGACCCCGGGCGCCGGGTTCAGGCCCCGCCGCGATGAAAAACGCCGCCCGAGGGCGGCGTTCGTCGTTCCGGAGCCCGTCGTTCCAGACCCCGGCGTATCGAAGCCCGGCGTGTCGAAGCCGGGGCTTTCAGGTCCGGGTTCGAGGGCGGGTGTCGAAGACGGGACCGATTACTTGGCGGTCTTCTTGGCCGGCTGCGGGCGGCCCGCAGCGGTCGGGTAGGCGGACATCACGCGGACCGGATCGGCGCTGGCCAGGTATTCGGCGTACTGCGTCTGGCCGCAGGCGACCGATTGACCGGCGGTGGCTTCGCCGCGGTACTCGCCGCGGTTGTAGACGAAGCGGTACTCGTTGGCGGCGGCGGCCTGCTCGAACTTCACCGCGTGCTGGCTGGCGCACTCGGCGCGCAGCGCCTTGGCATCGGCGTTCTCGGCGGTGGCGGCGTGGGCCATCGGGGCGATCAGGGCCAGCAGGGCGGCGGTGGTCAGGATGCGCTTCATGGAATCGGTCCCTTGATGTCGGTGAATGCGATATCCCTAATTTATAGGGTGTCGTTTTTCGCCGCCAACCGCGACCAGGGGGTCCGGCTTCGCACGAATCCAGGGTTTGTGCGGAGGACCGGCCCCGAGCTTGCTGCTAGCCGGGAGGCTCGTCATTCCCACGCGAAAGGGTCCATCGAGACTCGCAGGTCCGCCAGGTGAGCGCGCCCCAGATCACGCCGATGACGAGGTAGGTGGTCCCCAACGCGATCCATCGCACCAGGGAGACCGACACGCCCGAGAGGATCATCATGCCGACGATCGGCGCGGCCAGCCATGGCGCGATGCGAAGCAGGCCGAATCGGACGACGAAGCCGAGCGGCCCAGTCCGCCTCCACTGTTCCCAGTCGTTCAACAAGCTCGACGAGCCCCATGGCGCAATCCCGAACATGCTCGATGCTCCAGCCGAATGCGCGGCAATGTCGCCGCCCTTGCACCGTATTCATCGAGCGGCGGGCGTGCATGACTCAAGCCAGTCAATCCGACTGGCAGAGATGAGTCAAACGAAGAGGGGTTTGACAAGCATCAAGCCGACGTCGAGTCCCGATGGCGGGACTCGACCGTTCATGCTTGGGAGGCGCCGCCCGCTGGCGGCTGGTACTTGCCCACCAGCTGGAACAGGTGGTCGCGCGAGGCCGGTTCCAGGTACGGCAGCAGCAGCCCCAGCACATGGAAGGCGCCGCGCATCAGCGCCTCGCCGGCGCGCTCGGGCTCGAGCGCGTTGCGCGGATCGCGCACGTATTCGTAGCTCAGCCAGTAGCTCAGCAGCACGACCATCGCGTTGGCCGTCGGCACCGCCTCGCGGACCTGCATCGTCAGCGCGCCGCTGGCCTGCAGGCCGCCCAACAGGCCGACCATCGCCTGCGTCTTCTGCTCCAGCACGTGCTGGAAATGGGTTTCCAGCTTGCGGTTCTTCGACAGCAGGTCGTTGAGGTCGCGGTACAGGAAGCGGTGCTGCCAGATCAGCTCGAACAGCATGTGGAAGAACAGCCAGGCGTCCTCCACGTTGCGCACGTTGCCCACCGCGCCCAGCAGCTCCGACAAGGCCTTGTCGTAGCGGTTGAAGAGCGCGTTGATCAGCTCGTCCTTGGCCGGGTAGTGGTAGTACAGGTTGCCGGGCGAGATGCCGAGCTCCGCCGAAATCAGCGTGGTGGAGACGTTCGGCTCGCCGAAGCGGTTGAACAGGTCCAGCGTGACTTCGAGGATGCGTTCGGCGGTGCGGCGCGGCTTCTTGGTGGCCATGGGCCCGGGGGCGTTGAGGGGTGGGGGAGGTGGGCGCATTCTGTCATGACCCCAGGCCGGCGCGGGACGGACCCCCTGCCTACAATCGCCGCCCATGCCCGCAAGCCCCCCACAACAGTCGGCCGCCATGTCCGTGCCGGCCGGCGGTCCGCCCGCCCTGCGTTTCACCAATGTCAGCAAGACCTACCGCGACGGCCAGTTCCGTGCGCTGGACGGCGTCAGCTTCGACATCCAGCCCGGCGAGTTCTTCGGCCTGCTGGGCCCGAACGGCGCCGGCAAGACCAGCCTGATCAGCATCCTCGCCGGCCTGTCCCGCGCCAGCGGGGGGCAGGTCTCGGTGCTCGGCCATGACGTGGTCGACGACTACGCCGAGGCCCGCAAGAAGCTCGGCATCGTGCCGCAGGAGCTGGTCTTCGACCCGTTCTTCAGCGTGCGCGAGACGCTGCGCATCCAGTCCGGCTACTTCGGCGTGCGCAACAACGACGACTGGATCGACGAGCTGCTGCTCAACCTCGGTCTGGCCGACAAGGCCCACAACAACATGCGGCAGCTCTCGGGCGGCATGAAGCGCCGCGTGCTGGTCGCGCAGGCGCTGGTGCACCGCCCGCCGGTCATCGTGCTGGACGAGCCCACCGCTGGCGTCGACGTCGAACTGCGCCAGACGCTGTGGCAGTTCATCGCGCGACTGAACCGCGAAGGCCACACGGTCCTGCTGACCACGCATTACCTGGAAGAGGCCGAGGCGCTCTGCCACCGCATCGCGATGCTGAAGCAGGGGAAGATCGTCGCGCTCAACCGCACGTCCGAACTGCTCGCGGGCACCGCGTCCACGATGCTGCAGTTCAAGACCGATTCGGCGCTGCCGCTGTCCTTGTCCGAACGCGCCCGCAGCACCGGCCGCATCGTCCAGATCACCGCGCACGACGCGGCCGAGGTCGAGCAGATCCTCGGCACCCTGCGCGAGGCCGCCGTCCCCATCGAAGACCTGGAGATCGGCCGCGCCGACCTTGAAGACGTCTTCCTCGAAATCATGCAGGGGCACCGCACATGAGCGCCAGCCACTTCCCCATCCGCCTCGAAGGCGCCCGCACGCTCTTCTACAAGGAAGTGCTGCGCTTCTGGAAGGTCGGCTTCCAGACCGTCGGCGCCCCGGTGCTGACCGCCGTGCTGTACCTGCTGGTCTTCGCCCATGTGCTGGAGGACCACGTCAAGGTCTACGGCACCGTCGGCTACACCAGCTTCCTCATCCCGGGCCTGGTGATGATGAGCGTGCTGCAGAACGCCTTCGCCAACAGCAGTTCCTCGCTGATCCAGAGCAAGATCACCGGCAACCTGGTGTTCCTGCTGGTGACGCCCTTGTCGCACTGGGCCTGGTTCCTGGCCTACGCGGGCGCGTCCATCCTGCGCGGCCTGATGGTGGGCGCCGGCGTGTTCATCGCCACCGTGTGGTTCGCGCCGCCGGGCATGGCCAACCCGCTGTGGGTGCTGGCCTTCGCCATCCTGGGCGCGGGATTGATGGGCTCGCTCGGTCTGATCGCCGGCCTGTGGGCGGAGAAGTTCGACCAGATGGCGGCCTTCCAGAACTTCATCGTGATGCCGATGACTTTCCTGTCGGGTGTCTTCTACTCGGTGCACTCGCTGCCGCCGTTCTGGCAGGGCGTCAGCCACCTGAACCCGTTCTTCTACATGATCGACGGCTTCCGCCACGGCTTCTTCGGCGTCAGCGACGTCTCGCCGTGGGTCAGCCTGGGCGTCGTCGCGATCGCGTTCGCGGCGGTCGCCGCCATCGCGCTGGAGCTGCTGCGCCGCGGCTACAAGATCCGCCACTGACCCCAGGTAGAATCCCGCTCCATCATGGCCGATCCGACCCCCGCAGAAGTCCAGAGCTACATCGCCCAGGGACTCGCTTGCAGCGAGCTCCAGGTCGAGGGCGACGGACGCCATTTCTTCGCGACGATCGTGTCGGCCGAGTTCGAGGGCCTGAGCCGGGTCAAGCGCCACCAGCGCGTGTACCAGGCCCTGGGCGATCGCATGCGCGAGCAGATCCACGCGCTGTCGATGAAGACGCTGACCCCCGACGAGTTCGCGCAGCAAGGCACCGCGCACCACCATCACTGACAGCCACCCGGCCTGCAGGCGGGTGGCGGTGTGTCCCCGTCCGGTGAACCCGCTGCCGTCCCCCTGAACACCCGAGGCCACAGCCCGAGGCGCTTTCCCCGCGAAGCGCGCGTTCACCGAGGACACCGCATGATCACCCTGGCACTTTCCAAGGGCCGCATCTTCGAAGAGACCCTGCCGCTGCTGGCCGCCGCCGGCATCCAGGTGCTGGAAGACCCGGACAGCTCCCGCAAGCTGATCCTCCCGACCAATCAGCGCGAGGTTCGCGTCGTGCTCGTGCGCGCGACCGACGTGCCGACCTACGTCGAGTACGGCGGCGCCGACATCGGCGTGGCCGGCCGCGACGTGCTGATCGAGCACGGCGGCGCGGGCCTGTACCAGCCGCTGGACCTGCGCATCGCGCAGTGCCGCATGAGCGTCGCGGTGCGCGACGACTTCGACTACGACAACGCCGTCCGCCAGGGCTCGCGGCTGCGCGTGGCGACCAAGTACACGACGATCGCGCGCCAGCATTTCGCCGACAAGGGCGTGCACGTGGACCTGATCAAGCTGTACGGCTCGATGGAGCTGGCGCCGCTGACCGGCCTGGCCGATGCGATCGTCGACCTGGTCTCCACCGGCAGCACGCTGAAGGCGAACCGCCTGGTCGAGGTCGAGCGGATCATGGACATCTCCTCGCGACTGGTCGTGAACCAGGCGGCGCTCAAGCTCAAGCGCGAGGCGCTCAAGCCGCTGATCGACGCGATCGCCTCCGCCATCCCTGCTGCCTGATCCTCTGATCCGCGGCTTGCCCGCTGCGCGCCCCGCAGCCCGGCTGCCGTCCGATCGCCACCTGATCGTCGACTGATTCCGGAGTCCGCCATGACGACCCTTCGCACCCTCAACACCGCCGATCCCGATTTCGAGACCCAGTTCCAGCGCGTGCTGCACTGGTCGGCCGAGACCGATGCCGCGATCGAGACGCGCGTCGCCGAGATCCTGGCCGACGTGCGCGTCCGCGGCGATGCGGCGGTGCTCGACTACACCGCACGCTTCGACGGATTGCAGGCGGCGTCGCTGGCTTCACTCGAGCTGACCCGCGAGGAACTGAAGGCGGCCTTCGACGGCCTGCCCGCCGATCAGGCGAAGGCGCTGACGCAGGCGGCCGAACGCGTGCGCAGCTACCACGTGCGCCAGAAGCAGGCCTGCGGCGAGAGCTGGAGCTATCGCGACGAGGACGGCACGCTGCTGGGCCAGAAGGTCACGCCGCTGGACCGCGTCGGCATCTACGTGCCGGGCGGCAAGGCCGCCTATCCGTCGAGCGTGCTGATGAACGCGATCCCCGCGCAGGTCGCGGGCGTGCCGGAGATCGTGATGGTCGTGCCGACGCCGCGCGGCGAGAAGAACCCGCTGGTGCTGGCCGCGGCCTACGTGGCCGGCGTGCACCGGGCGTTCACCATCGGCGGCGCGCAGGCGGTGGCCGCGCTGGCCTACGGCACCGCGACGGTGCCGCGCGTCGACAAGATCACCGGCCCGGGCAACGCCTATGTCGCCAGCGCGAAGAAGAACGTCTTCGGCCAGGTCGGCATCGACATGATCGCGGGCCCGAGCGAGATCCTCGTGCTGGCCGACGGCACCACGCCGCCGGACTGGGTCGCGATGGACCTGTTCAGCCAGGCCGAGCACGACGAGATGGCGCAGAGCATCCTGCTGTGCCCGGACGCCGGCTACATCGCGCAGGTCCGCGAGGCCATCGAGCGCCTGCTGCCCGGCATGCCGCGCAAGGACGTCATCCGGGCCTCGCTGGAAGGGCGGGGCGCGCTGATCCAGACGCGCTCGATGGAAGAGGCCTGCGAGATCAGCAACCGCATCGCGCCGGAGCACCTGGAAGTCTCCAGCGCCGATCCGCACCGCTGGGAGCCGCTGCTGCGCCACGCGGGCGCGATCTTCCTGGGGGCGTACACCAGCGAGTCGCTCGGCGACTACTGCGCCGGGCCGAACCACGTGCTGCCCACCTCGGGCACGGCGCGTTTCTCCTCGCCGCTGGGCGTCTACGACTTCCAGAAGCGCTCCAGCCTGATCGAGGTCAGCGAGGCCGGCGCCCAGGTGCTCGGACCGATCGCCGCGACGCTGGCCTATGGCGAGGGCCTGCAGGCGCACGCGCAGGCGGCGGAGTTCCGCCTCAAGCGCTGAGCGCGTCGGCGCGAGCCGACAGCGCGGGCGGCCCGGCCGTCGGCGGGGTCGCGCAGATTTCACGCGGCCACGCCGGGCAAACCCTGGATCGCGGATAAACCGCCACATTTCCTGGTGTTTCGCGGTTCGCCCTTTCGTGCGGAACGCCTAGCATGCTTCGAACATCTTCATAACAGGACGTCGAAGCATGAAGGTCTCAGATCTGCGCGTCGGGGTACGCATCTCCCTGGGTTTCGCGGCCGTGCTGCTGGCCACCGTGCTGGTCGGCGTGGTGGCGATCAGCCGCATGCAGGTGCTCCAGGGCAACATGGAGGAAATGGGGGGCGACTGGATCCCCTCGATCAACGCCATCAACGCCTTGCGCGGCGACCTCAACGAGTTGCGCCGGGCCGAGATGGGGATGTGCCTGAAGGACGTCATCCTCGAGGTCGAGCAGGAACAGGAGCGCATCAAGAACCTGCGCGAGAAGTCCCTGCCCGGGCTGGCCAAGGCCTACGAGGCCTTGGTGTCCACCCCGGAGGAAGCCGAGCAGTGGAAGGATGCGAAGGCGAAGTACGCCACCTTCATCGCCGTGCAGGACAAGCTGATCGCCGCGCGCAAGGCCGGCAACCGCGGCGAGTACCAGTCCACGGTCAACGGCGAATCCCAGCAGGCCTTCGTTGCGCTCATCGGTGCGGTGCAGAAGCTGGTCGACATCAACACGCAGGGCGCGGACGCCAGCGTCGAGGAATCGCGCAAGGCCTACAAGGCGGTGGTCACGACGATGGCGGTCTTGATCGTCGCCGCGCTGGCCGCCGGCGGCGTGCTCGCGTTCTACCTGACCCGCAGCACCGTCAGGCCGCTGAACGACATGGTGACTGTCGCCAGCCGCGTCGCCGAAGGGGACCTGACCGTCGAGATCGATACCTCGCGTCGCGATGAACTGGGCCAGTTGGCCCAGGCGCTGTCGGCGATGCAGGGCGCGTTGAACCGCTCGCTGTCGGCGGTGCGCACCAGCGCGGAGAGCATCGCGATGTCCAGCGCCGAGGTCGCCGCGGGCAGCAGCGACCTGTCGGCGCGGACCGAGCAGATGGCGTCGAGTCTGGAAGAGACCTCCGCCACCATGCACGCGCTGACGGACACGGTCCGCCTGAACGCCGATTCCACGCGTCAGGCCAGCCAGCTGGCGCTCAATGCCAGCCAGGTCGCGGATCGCGGCGGCGTGGTGGTGTCCGAGGTGGTCAGCACCATGGACCAGATCAATGCGTCCTCGCGCAAGATCTCCGACATCATCGGCACGATCGACGGAATCGCTTTCCAGACCAACATCCTGGCGCTGAACGCCGCGGTCGAAGCGGCCCGGGCGGGCGAGCAGGGGCGCGGTTTCGCGGTGGTGGCGAGCGAGGTCCGTTCGCTGGCGCAGCGCAGCGCCGAGGCGGCCAAGGAGATCAAGACCTTGATCGGTGCCAGCGTCGAGCGCGTCGACGTGGGATCGAAACTGGTCGGCGACGCCGGCGAGACGATGCGGGAGATCGTTGCCGCGGTGCAGCGGGTGACGGACATCATCCAGGAGATCTCCTCGGCCACGCAGGAGCAGAGCACCAGCCTGATGGAGGTCGGCCAGGCCGTACAGCGCCTGGACGAGGTCACCCAGCAGAACGCCGCGCTGGTCGAAGAGTCTTCGGCCGCTTCCGAGTCGCTGCGCGAGCAGGCTGGCAGCCTGCAGCACGTCGTCGCGCAATTCCGCCTGCACGCCTGACCGAACGCAGTCAAAGAACCGAACGCAGTCAAAGAACCGGAGGCAGCGAGTCTCTGTGGGGCCGGAATGACTCTGGGGGTTCCCGGAGGGATGCCCCCTGAGTCGTGGAGAGCCCGCGCCTGGCCTCCCAAAGTCGGTCTTCACAGAACACGAAGTTCGTGCACCACGAACTTCGTGTTACTCTGAAGCCCTGATGAAGAACGTCACCGTGACCATGGAAGACAGCGTCGCCGAGTGGGCGAGGCTGGAGGCGGCGCGGCGCAACACCAGCGTCTCGCGGCTGGTCGGCGAGCTGCTGGCCGAGAAGATGCGTCACGACGACGCCTACGAGCGCGCCCTCCAGGACTGGCTGCACCGCGAGCGCACCTGGTCGTCCGACGGCCAGCCCTACCCGGGCCGGGAGTTGCTGTGAGCGCCCCCGTCGAACTGACCGCGCCGGTCTTCGTCGACACCTCCGTGCTGATCCTCAGCGAGGACGGCGCCGATCCTGCCTGCCGCGCGCAGGCGATGGCCTGGCTGCGCTGCCTGTGGCAGCAGCGCCTGGGCCGGACGTCCAGCCAGGTGCTCAATGACTTCTACCGTTCGGTGACGACGCGCATCTCGCCCGCGATGCCGAACGGCGATGCGCGGGCCGAGGTCCGCCGCTACCAACGCTGGGCGCCGTGGTCGACCGACCACGCGACCGTCGAATCGGCCTGGTCGATCGAGAGCCGCTTCTCGCTGCCGTACGCCGACGCGTTGATCGTCGCGGCCGCGAAGGCGCAGGGCTGCGAGATCGTGCTGAGCCGGGCGCTGCCGCACGGGCAGCTCTACGACAGCGTCCTGATCGTCGATCCGCTGCGCGCGCTGCCGGCGGGTGTTTCCCCTTCCGACTTGCTGCCCGCCGCGGCGCTTGCCCCATGAACGCTGCCCTCGATCGAGCCCTCGGTGTCCTGCGCGAGGATGTCCGCGCGATGCATGCCTACCAGGTGCATCCGTCCGCCGGCCTGATCAAGCTGGACGCGATGGAGAACCCTTTCCGGCTGCCGCCCGACCTCCAGCGCGCGCTGGGCGAGCGCCTCGGCGCCGTCGCGATCAACCGCTACCCGGGCGCGCGCACCCAGGAACTGGCGCAGGCGTTGGCCGCGCACGCGAAGCTGCCGGACGGCCAGGCGCTGATGCTGGGCAACGGCTCGGATGAATTGATCTCGCTGCTGGCGATGGCCGTCTGCCAGCCGGGCGAGCGCGTCGTCGTGCTGGCGCCGGTGCCGGGTTTCGTCATGTATGAGCTGTCGTCGAGGTACCAGCACCTGGACTTCGTGGGCGTGCCGCTGACGGCGGACTTCGAGCTCGACGAGGCCGCGATGCTCGCCGCGATCGCCGAGCACCGTCCCGCGATCGTGTACCTGGCCTATCCGAACAATCCGACGGCCAACCTCTGGGACGACGCCGTCATCGAACGCATCGCCCAGGCCGCGCCGGGGCTGGTCGTCATGGACGAGGCCTACCAGCCCTTCGCCGCGCGCGACTCGATGGCGCTGATGGCGCGGCATCCGCAGGTGCTGGTCATGCGCACGATGAGCAAGTTTGGCCTGGCCGGCGTGCGCATCGGCTACATGATGGGCAACGCCGAGCTGATCGGCCACATCGACAAGCTGCGTCCGCCGTACAACGTCAGCGTGCTGAACGCGGAAGCGGGGCTCTTCGCGCTGGAACACGCCGAGGTCTATGAGCGGCAGGCCGCCGCACTGCGTGCCGAGCGCGAGACGCTGCAGACCGCGCTCGCCGCCCTGGCAAAAACCGCGGACGTGCATGCCTATCCGAGCGAAGGCAACATGATCCTCGTGCGTGTCCCCGACGCCAACCGCCTGCATGCGGACCTGAAGGCCCGCGGCGTGCTGGTCAAGAACGTCTCCGGCATGCATCCGCTGCTGGCGCGCTGCCTGCGCCTGACGGTCGGCACGCCGGACGAGAACGCGGCGATGCTGGCGGCGATCGAAGCCAGTCTGAAGCAGGCTTGAAGACCCATTGAAGCAGACCTGAACGTCCACCGTCCCTCCTTGATCCTTCCTGATCTCCCTGGAATCCCCATGAGCTCCGAACGCATCGCCGAAGTCCGCCGCGACACCAAGGAAACGCAGATCCGCGTGCGCGTGAATCTCGACGGCACCGGGCAGTCGACGCTGAACACCGGCATCGGCTTCTTCGATCACATGCTCGACCAGATCGCCCGCCACGGGCTGATCGACCTCGACATCGAGGCCAAGGGCGACCTGCACATCGACGGCCATCACACCGTCGAGGACGTCGGCATCACGCTGGGCATGGCCGTCGCGCAGGCGATCGGCGACAAGAAGGGCATCACCCGCTACGGCCACAGCTACGTGCCGCTGGACGAGGCGCTGTCGCGCGTGGTCGTGGACTTCTCCGGCCGCCCGGGCCTGGCGATGGAGGTCAAGTTCACCGCCGGATCCGTCGGCGCCTTCGACACGCAGCTGACCTACGAGTTCTTCCAGGGCTTCGTCAATCACGCGCTGGTGTCGCTGCACGTGGACAACCTCAAGGGCCACAACGCGCACCACCAGTGCGAGACGATGTTCAAGGCCTTCGGCCGCGCGTTGCGGATGGCGATGACGCTGGATCCGCGCTCGGCCGGCGTCATCCCATCGACGAAGGGCACGCTGTGAGCACCTCCGGAGCCAGCCAGCCGCGCACCGTCGCGGTCGTCGACTACGGCATGGGCAACCTGCGTTCGGTGTCGCAGGCGGTGCTGGCGGCGGCGCAGGACCAGGGCGTGCGCGTGCTCATCACGTCCAGGCCCGACGAGGTCTACGCCGCCGAGCGCATCGTGCTGCCCGGCCAGGGCGCGATGCGCGACTGCATGCGCGAACTCGCCGACAGCGGCCTGAAGGAGGCGGTGCTCGACGCCGCCGCGCGCAAGCCGCTGATGGGCGTGTGCGTGGGCATGCAGATGCTGCTCGATCACAGCGAGGAGCAGGACACGCCGGGGCTGGGGCTGATTCCGGGTCGGGTGAAGCGCTTCCGGCTCGATGGCCAGGTGCAGCCCGACGGCAGCCGCTACAAGGTGCCGCAGATGGGCTGGAACCGCGTGCACCAGACGCGGGCGCATCCGGTCTGGGGCGAGGTGCCGGACGAGAGCTGGTTCTACTTCGTCCACAGCTTCTACGCCGAGACGTCGGACCCGCGCGACAGCGCCGGTGAGAGCGAGTACGGCCCGCGCTTTACCTGTGCGGTGGCGCGGGATAACATTTTTGCCACCCAATTCCACCCCGAGAAAAGTGCCGCGTCCGGGCTCGCCCTGTATCGCAACTTCCTGCACTGGACGCCCTGAGCGCATGACGCGCGGCCTGGCGTCCCGTGCCGGATGCGCCGCACGCGCCGTTCTCGAGTCCCGCCGAATCCTTCCCCTTCCTTCACCCCCACTGCCTCGGCCATGCTGCTGATTCCCGCGATCGACCTGAAAGACGGCAAATGCGTCCGCCTCAAGCAAGGCGACATGAACGACTCCACGACCTTCGGCGAGGATCCCGCCGAGATGGCTCGCCGATGGGTCGATGCCGGCGCCCGGCGTCTGCACCTCGTGGACCTGAACGGCGCCTTCGCCGGCAAGCCGGTCAACGAGGCGGCGATCAAGGCGATCCTGCGCGAGGTCGGCGACGACATCCCCGTGCAGCTGGGCGGCGGCATCCGCGACCTCGACACGATCGAGCGCTACCTGGACGACGGCCTGTCGTACGTGATCATCGGGACGGCCGCGGTGAAGAACCCCGGCTTCCTGAAGGACGCGGCGTCGGCCTTCGGCGGCCACATCATCGTGGGCCTGGACGCGAAGGACGGCAAGGTCGCCACCGACGGCTGGAGCAAGCTGACCGGTCATGAGGTCATCGACCTGGCGAAAAAGTTCGAGGACTACGGCATCGAGGGCGTGATCTACACCGACATCGGCCGCGACGGCATGCTCACCGGCATCAACATCGACGCGACGGTGAAGCTGGCGCAGGCGCTGTCCATCCCGGTGATCGCGTCGGGCGGGCTGTCCAACATCGCCGACATCGAGGCGCTCTGCGCGGTCGAGTCCGAGGGCGTGGGCGGCGTGATCTGCGGCCGCGCGATCTACACCGGCGACCTCGACTTCGCCGCGGCGCAGCGTCGCGCCGACGAGCTGAACGGGGACTGACCGGTGCTGGCCAAGCGGATCATCCCGTGCCTGGACGTGACCGGCGGTCGCGTCGTCAAGGGCGTCAATTTCCTCGAGCTGCGCGACGCCGGTGATCCGGTGGAGATCGCGGCCCGCTACAACGAGCAGGGCGCCGACGAACTGACCTTCCTCGACATCACGGCGACCAGCGACGGCCGCGACCTGATCCTGCCGATCATCGAACGGGTGGCCTCGCAGGTTTTCATTCCGCTGACGGTCGGCGGGGGCGTGCGCGCGGTCGCCGATGTGCGGCGGCTGCTGAATGCGGGGGCGGACAAGGTCAGCTTCAACTCGGCGGCGGTGGCGGATCCGGAACTGATCCGCGCGGCTTCCGACAAGTACGGCGCGCAGTGCATCGTGGTCGCCATCGACGCCAAGCGGCGTCAGGGCGCCGACGGCCAGCAAGGCTGGGACGTGTACACGCACGGCGGCCGCAAGAACACGGGCCTGGACGTCGTCGAATGGGCGACCCGCATGGCCGCGTTCGGCGCGGGCGAGATCCTGCTGACCAGCATGGACCGCGACGGCACGAAAAGCGGCTTCGACCTGGCGCTGACGCGCGCGGTGTCGGATGCCGTGGGCGTGCCGGTGATCGCGTCGGGCGGTGTGGGATCGCTGCAGGACCTGGCCGACGGCATCACCAAGGGCGGCGCCGATGCGGTGCTGGCCGCGAGCATCTTTCATTACGGCGATCACACCGTCGGTGAAGCCAAGGCGCTGATGGCGTCGCAGGGCATCCCGGTGCGCCAATGAGCACGTCCGGTGGTCGAGGCAAGGGTCGCGAGGGCCGGGATGGCCGGGATGGCCGTGATGGCCGTGACGGCCGTGACGGCCGTGAGCGCGAGCAGGCGCCGGATATCGACGGCCTGCGCCGGGCGGCCCGTCCCGGTCCGCGCGTGACGGTCGGCGACGGCGCGGTCAAGCCGCGTCCGCGCGAAGCGGGGCCGGGCGAGGTTCGCATCGTCGGCGGTGTCTGGAAGCGATCCAAGCTGCCGGTGCCATACGTTCCCGGTCTGCGTCCCACGCCCGACCGCGTGCGGGAAACGCTGTTCAACTGGCTGGGCCAGGACCTGGGCGGCTGGCGCGTGCTGGATGCGTTCGCCGGCAGCGGCGCGCTCGGTTTCGAGGCCGCGTCGCGCGGCGCGGCCGGCGTGACCTTGCTGGAGCGCGACGCGCAGCTCGCGAACGCGCTGCGCGCCAACCTGAAGCGCCTCGACAAGGACGGCACGGTGCCGATGACGATCGTGAACGCCGACGCGCTCGCCTGGATGCGTCGGGGTGCCGCGGGATCGTTCGACCTGGTGTTCCTGGACCCGCCGTTCGCCGAGGGGCTGTTCGTCGACGCCCTGACGGCCGCGGCCCCGCTGCTGGCCGAGAACGGGCTGATCTACCTGGAGTCGCCGGAGGCGATCGAGGCGCCGGCGGCGCTGGGCTTGTCCGTGTGGAAGGAAGGGCGGGCCGGGGCGGTGCATTACCGCCTGCTGCGGCGCGGCGGATAATCCCGCCCATGACCTCCCAGATCCTGCTGACGGCCGTCTATCCCGGCACCTTCGACCCGATGACCCTCGGCCACGAGGATCTGGTCCGTCGTGCCAGCCGGCTGTTCGAACGCCTGGTGCTGGCAGTCGCGGCGGGACATCACAAGAAGACGATGTTCAGCATCGACGAGCGGCTGGACATGGCGCGCCAGCTGGTGGCGCCCTATCCCAATGTCGAGGTGGTCGCGCTCGAGGGCCTGCTGAGCCACTTCGTGATCGCGAACGGCGGCAAGGTCGTGGTGCGCGGGCTGCGGGCGGTCTCGGACTTCGAATACGAGTTTCAGATGGCCGGCATGAACCGGCAGCTGATGCCCGAGGTCGAGACGGTCTTCCTGCCGCCGTCGGACCATTACCAGTTCGTCTCCTCGACCTTCGTGCGAGAGATCGCCACCCTGGGCGGCGACGTCTCCAAGTTCGTCTCGCCGCTGGTCCGCGAGCGTCTGGAAGAGCGGATCGCCAAGAACCGTGTGGAGCAGTAGGCCATGGCGCTGATGATTACCGACACGAGAGGCGGAAACAGGCAAGGCATGCCTTGCCCCGCCGAGCGCGGCAAGCGCCTACGAGCGCTTGCCGTATTCGTCGGTTGCTGGGAGGGCGCAGTATGGCGCTGATGATTACCGACGAATGCATCAACTGCGACGTCTGCGAGCCCGAGTGCCCCAACCATGCGATCTCGATGGGCGAGGAGTACTACCAGATCGAGCCCGGCAAGTGCACCGAGTGCGTCGGGCATTTCGACGAGCCGCAATGCGCGATGTTGTGCCCGGTGGCCTGCATTCCGGTCAATCCCGAGCACGTCGAGTCGCGCGAGACGCTGATGCAGAAGTACGTGCGACTGACCCAGCAGAACGCATGAGGCATTCGCCTACTTGAATGGGCAATTGAAGCGCCGACCGCCTCGGCGCAAGATCACCGCCTTCTGATTCCGGAACCCTTGTGAGCGTCGTGCCGATGCCGATCGCTGCGCCGGGATCGCTTCAACGCAAGGACGGTGGTGATGGCGGACATCCATGATGTGGCGGACTACTTGATCGTGCAGCTGAGCGAGGCGGGCGAGATGCCCAGCGTTCATCGGCTTCACAAGTTGCTCTATTACGTTCAGGGCTGGCACTTGGCGGTGCATGACAGGCCGCTGTTCCCCGAGCGCTTCCAGGCTTGGGTCCACGGGCCGATCTGCCGAGTGCTCTTCGACCGGTTTGCGTCGAGCCGCTCGCTCTACGCGGGTGTTGGCATGGAGGATGTGCGCGAGTGCTTCGCGGCCAGCAGCCTCACGCCTGCGGAACGCAATCACGTCGACAAGGTGCTCGATGGCTATGGCATCTATCCGACGTTCCAGCTCATGCGCATGTCAAGGGAAGACTCTCCCTGGCTGAAGGCGCGTGGGCGGTTGCCCATTGAAGCCCGCTGCGACGCGGAACTGGATGACGACGAGATGCGCAAGTGCTTTCGGGCGCAGATGGAGGAGACCGATGAAGTTCAAGCCCGTCTGTCGGTCGCCTGAACGCGGCTACCGACCATCTGAAGCCCGAGGGGGCAATGCCGAGACGACGCATCCGTCCACGCGGCGCAGGCGTACTTCGACGAATCCTCGGTGGTCTTTTGGCTTTCGGCTCTTCCGGGAGATCAAGTACTTCGGTTTCGACTCCGCCGAGATCGACAGGCGTTGGCTGGTCTCTGTTCTTCATCGGCTGAGCGAGCTCTCTGGGCTTCGTGTCCTCGATGTGATGAACGATCGATCACTGCGCGAGGGCACCCTGCGTATCCACGACATTGATTGGGCAGCCAAGAGTATTCCGATCCGCCCGGAGGATTTCGATTGGATCGATGAGGGCCAGCATCGACCAGGCAGCGAATTTGTCTTGTTGCAGATCGCGATCTCCAGGGCAGAGGGGCGATTGATCGGATTCTTCGATGCCGATGAGGTCTTCCAGATCGTGCTTTTCGATCCCCTGCACAACGCCCAGCCCAGCAAGTACAACGACTACAAGGTCCGGCTGTCCAAGCCTTTGGGCTGCGAGGTGACGGCGCTGCGGCATGAAGTGACGCAGGTGATGGCGAAGAGCCGGGATCGCGCCTGCGGATGCGAGCCCGACCTTGCCGCGGCGCTGCAATGGCGCCGCGATCAGCGTGGCAGCGCGATCGTGATGCCAGTCATCGACGGCACCGAGATCGAGGACGCCGACCAACTCATTGCCGAAGGTCGTGTCGGCAGTTATCGAGACATCTTTGCAGCCGGCCTCGTGGCTGTGTTGGAGAGACGTCTCGATAGCTGAGGCTGATGCCGGGACTCAGAGCGCCCAGCGCTCCGAGTAGGCTGGCGGTCGCGGCCACTGGTCGGCTTGAGGCGGCGCGGCGGGATGCTCCTGCGCCCACCGCCTCGCCAGCATCCACCCGCCATGGCTGACGACCAGCGCGCCGCGCGACCATGTCGAGGCGCGCTCCAGCAAGGCCGTGAGCGACTCGCCGCCCGCCGGTGCAAAGCGAGCGAAGTCGGCGACCCATGCATCGACCTCGTCTTTTGGGATCTCCGCCCAGGGCCGGCCATCCCACGCGCCGAAGTCGATCTCCGCGAGCGCCGCATCGACGCGATGCCGCCATCCCCAGCGTTTCAGCCATCGCCCCACGTCGGCACAACGCCGCAGCGGTGAGGTCCACACCTCATGCGGCAGGCGGTGCCGGCGGGCGTGGGCCTGGACACGCCGCGCAAGCCGCTTGGCACGGCGGCGTTCCACCGGCAGGTCGCAACGCGCGCCGACGCACAATCCCGTCGCCCCTTCGGGCCGCGGATGCCGCCAGACAGTGATATCGGCGCTGCCGTCCGCGCTCATGCTCGGGCTTACGCTCAGTCCGCCGGGAACAGCGGTGCCATCGCCAGGAACGCCAGCAGCGCGCCCAGCTCCACCACCTGCTGCGTCGCGCCGAGCGTGTCGCCGGTATAGCCTTGCAGCCGACGCTCCAGCATCGACTGCATGTAGAAGGTCAGCCCCGCGGACACCACCACGGCGGCCAGCATCTCCGGCACGTTTTCCGGCGTGATCCACGCGCCGGCGATCGTTGCGAGGACGACCAGCGCCAGCGCGATGATCAGGCCGGGGCCGGTGATCTGTGTCGCCAGCGGCTTGGCCTTGGCGTGTTCGGCGTCGCCGGCGTAGGGCAGGGCATGCAGCAGCCAAACGGGCGCCGCGCGCGAGGCCACATGCGCCCACACGATCGCGAGCATCGCGAGCGTCGGATCGAGGTCCGCGAGTCCCAGCAGCACCGTCGCCTTCAGGCCCAGCACGAGGATCAGGCCGAGCGCGCCGTAGCTGCCGATGCGCGAGTCCTTCATGATCGCCAGCGCCTTCTCGCGCGAGACCGAGCCACCGAGCGCGTCGCAGCTGTCGGCCAGTCCGTCCTCATGGAACCCGCCGGTCAGCCAGATGCTGGCGGCCATCGCGAGACCCACGGCGACCGTGGCCGGGAAGAGCTGCAACGCGCCCCACAGCACCAGCGCCGAGATGCCGCCCACCACCGCGCCGACGAGCGGGAAGTAGCGCGCGCACTGCTGCAGCCAGGCGGATTCGAACCCGACCCAGCGCGGCACGGGCACGCGCGTGAAGAACTGCAGGGCGATGAAGAAGAGTCGGAGTTGATGCATGGACGCGGACCGGGGAACCGGCCGCGATGATAGGGCGCTTCAGCGCGGCCGATCCCGCTCCAGCAGCCCCTCATACGCGATCGCGACATTGGCGCAGAAGATGTCGAGCATCTCCCGCCCGTCGTCGTCGAGCGGATCCGACAGCACCATGTACAGCAGGCTCTCGTTGCCCGAGTGCGTCCGGTAGTACCCGATGAAGCGCCCGTCCTCGAAGCTGCTCTGCCGGGTCGCCAGCGCGCGGTCCAGCGCCTCGCGCACGTCGGCGGGCAGGTCCGAGACCTGGGCGTCGGCAAGCAGCCCCTGGTACTCCGACGTCGCCGCCAGCACCTGCAGCCGGCCCTCCATGTGCGAGGCGGCGTACATGCGACTCGCGCACAGCCCTTGCGCCTGGTAGCCGAGCATGTGCCCGACCTGCTCCAGCAGCGCCGACGCGAAGTGGCGCAGGTTGCTCGAGTCGTGGATCTGCGTGATCGCGTCGATCGAGCGCCGCAGCGCCGCGCGCGATTGCGACAGGATCACGATGTCGCGGTACGACCGCAGCGCCGAGTAGAAGACCGTGATCAGCTTGCGCTTGGTCAGCTCGGTCTTCTCCTTGTAGTCGTTGATGTCGTAGGTCTTGATGACGTGTTCCTCGGGCGCCTGGCCCGGCTGCCCGGTGCGCAGCACGATGCGCACGTGGGTGTTGCGCAGCTCTTCGCGGACGAAACGCGCCACGTCGAGCCCGGCGTGCTCGGACTCCATCACCACGTCGAGCAGGATCAGCGCGATGTCCTGGCGGTCGCGCAGCAGGTCGCGCGCTTCGGCGCCGTTGTAGGCGCTGAGGAACTGCAGCTTCCGCCCCGCGAACTCGAAGTCCGCCATGACCAGCTGGGTCACCTGATGCACCGCCGGATCGTCGTCGACGATCATCACCAGCCACGGATCGAGCGTGCGCGTCCGGGTGTCCTCTGCGGGATCCGGCAGCTCGTCGGCGAACACCATGTCGGTCATCGGTTCCTCCCTGGCTGATTTTGTTGCGAGCCATTATCAACACCGGAGGTGACATGGGAAGACCGAGCCGCGTGCCGCGGCGGCCACCGGTGTGACCCTCGCACGACATGGGCGGGAATCCGTCGGGATCTCAGCAGGAAGGCTCGAGCGGCATCGGCCCCGTGCGGTCCCGGCCTTGTCGCGTGCGCTTGGCCTCGTACATGCGCATGTCGGCGCATTCCATCAGCGCCGTCGCGTCGCGCCAGTCCTCCGGACAGCGTGACGCCCCCATGCTGGCGCGCAGCTGCAGCACGCGATCGGCGTAGGCGAAGGATCCCTCGATCCCCGCGTGGATGCGCAGCAGCGTCGCCTCCAGCGTCGTCGGAGATCCCGCGTGGGTCAGCAGGATCGCGAACTCGTCGCCGCCCAGCCGGGCGACCGTGTCCGTTTCGCGCGTGGTGCTCGCGAGCCGGCGGCTGAACTCGATCAGCGCCGCGTCGCCGGCCGCGTGGCCGAGCGTGTCGTTGATGTGCTTGAGGCCGTCCATGTCCAGCAGCACGATGGCGATCGGCGGATCGCCGCGCTCGACCTCCGCGGTGGCGTGTCGCAGCCGGTCCATGAAGAGCGAGCGGTTGGCCAGCCCGGTCATGTCGTCGTGGGTGGCGCGGTGGAACAGGTCGTCGCGACCGTAGCGCGTGGCCCAGTACATCGCGGCGCCCAGCACCTTGGACATCAGGGACAGCACCTCCACCTCGCGGTTGCCGAAGTTGCGCACGCGGGACGAGAAGGCCTTGAGCACGCCGACCGGCGTGCCCTGGTGCGTCAGCGGCAACACGACCATCGAGCGCAGCCCGACGCGCCGGCAGGCCTCGATGTCGACGCGGCTGTCGGCGTCGACGTCGTCGCAGATCAGCGGGATGCCCTGGCGCAGGCAGGTGCCGGAGAGGCTGCCGTCGCGTCGCACGCGCACGCCGAGCTGATGGCCCGCGGCGCCGGCGACGGCGCGGTAGACGAGGTCATCGCCCTCGGCCAGCTCGATGGCGGCGCCGTCGGCGTCGACGAGTTCCAGCGTGCCGTGGACCGACAGCGACATCACGCCCGCGAGGTCCAGCCCGAGCTGGGCGACCTGGCTGTGGATATCGATGATGCGGAGTAGTGCTTCCCGGCTCGGCATCGACCGCCCCGAAAGAACTCGCTCCCTGGCCCACGCCGGCCTCCTCCGCGCGCGCACTGCGTGCATCGATGCGCGGGACCACCTGCCGTCGTGCCGCCAGTCTAGACCTGGCGTCGCCGCGATTCATCCCCTGTTTCCGGTGACGTTGCGGCGCGGCACCGATGGCCTCGGGGAATTTCCCGATGGAGGCCATGTCTTTACGCTGCGGATACGGGGGATGCGCAGAATCGCGCCCCATGTCAGAAAACAAATCCTCCGCAGCCGATGGGCTCCCCGCCGGCGTGGCCGCCGCGGACACGGCCGGCGCCCAGCCCGGCGCGCCTGCCCCGATGCTGGCCTTCACGCCCTATCAGAAGCTCGCCGCCGGGCTGATGGCGCTGCTGCAGTTCTCCGTCGTGCTGGACTTCATGATCATGTCGCCGCTGGGCGTGATGATCATGCCGGCGCTGAGCATGAGCGCCGGCCAGTTCGGCCTGGCCGTGTCCGCCTATGCCTTCAGCGCCGGCATCGCCGGGCTGCTGACGGCGGGCTTCGCCGACCGCTTCGACCGCAAGCGGCTGCTGCTGTTCTTCTTCTGCGGCTTCCTGCTGGGCACGCTGTGGTGCGGCCTGGCGACGAGCTTCCCCTCGCTGCTGGCGGCGCGCATCGTCACCGGGCTGTTCGGCGGCGTGATCGGCTCGATCGTCATGGCGATCGCCGCGGACCTGTTCCCGCCGGCGCAGCGCGGCCGGGTGATGGGTCTGCTGCAGGGCGGTTTCGCGGCCAGCCAGGTGCTGGGGCTGCCGTTCTCCATCTTCCTGGCGTCGCGCTTCGACTGGCATGCGCCGTTCATCGCGATCGTCCTGTTCGGGCTGCTGGCGGCGCTGGTGATCGCCTTCAAGCTGCAGCCGGTGAATGCGCACCTGGGCGCGGGCGGCACGGGACAGCACAGCGCGGCGCGGCACCTGCTGCAGACGGTGCGCATCCCGCGCCAGCAACTGGCCTTCGCGCTGACCGCGCTGCTGACCACCGGCGGCTTCATGCTGATGCCCTTCGCCAGCGCCTTCGTCGTGCACAACGTCGGCATCCCGCTGGACCACCTGCCGATCATCTACCTGATCACGGGCATCTGCACCCTGGTGTTCTCGCCGCTGATCGGCCGCCTGTCCGACCGCATCGGCGCGATGCCCGTCTTCTACGCGGGCTGCGCCATCACGATCGCCACGGTGGCCTTCTACACGCACCTCGGCCCCTCGCCGCTGTGGGTGCTGATCGTGGTCAACGTGGTGATGTTCGTGGGCATCTTCTCGCGGATGATCCCGGCGCAGGTGACGCTGGCCGGCGTGCCCGCGCCGGAGCAGCGCGGCTCGTTCAACGCGATCAACTCGGCGCTGCAGCAGCTGGCCGGCGGTCTGGCCTCGCTGGTGGCCGGGCACATCGTGCACATCGGCCCGGACGGCCACGTCAACGACTTCCCGTACGTGGGGTATGTCGTCATCGCGTCGACGCTGGTCGCGGCGCTGCTGATGCGCCAGCTCGTGCGCGGCCGGCCAGCAGCCGGCGTGCCCGCCGCGGTGAAGGCCGGCTGAGTTCATCCATCGATCCGTGAGGGAAGTCACGGATCGGCCGGCCTTCTTGCCGAACCGTCTAGAGTGAGCCCCCGAGCGGGGGGCATTGGTTACAAGTGCGGAACATCCGCTCCCTAGAATTCAGGGTTTTCACCAACCCGGAATTCGAGCATGTCCTTCGCGATCCGGCGCCTGAGCGGCGCTCTCGTCCTGTCCGCCGCCGCGCTGACGTCGCTGTCGGCCGCCGCCGCCGGCCCCGCGGTCGACACGATGGCCCGCATCAAGGACACCCGCGTGATCACGCTGGGCGTGCGCGAATCGTCGCGGCCGTTCTCCTTCGTCAATGAGCAGAAGCAGGGTCAGGGCTACTCGGTCGACCTGTGCCTGGCGGCCGTCGAGGAGATCAAGAAGGAACTGAAGCTGCCCGAGCTGAAGGTCAACTACGTGGTCGTGTCCGGCGCGGACCGCATCCCGAAGCTGCAGAAGGGCGACATCGACCTGGAATGCGGCTCGACGACCAACACCAAGGCGCGTCAGGAGCAGGTCGACTTCAGCTACACGATCTTCGTCGCGGGCATGCGCGTGATGATCCCGAGCGGCGCCAAGGTCGACACGATCAAGGACCTGGACGGCATGACGATCGCGCTGACCAAGGGCACGACCTCGGAGAAGCTGTTCACGCAGCTGAACACCTCCGGCGAGGCCAAGATGCAGCTGGTCCAGTTCCCCAACAACACCGATGCCTTCAAGGCGCTGCGCGAGGGCAAGGCCCGCGCGTTCGCGCAGGACGATGCGCTGCTGCTGGGCCTGGCGTCCAAGGACAAGGCGCTGGACAGCCTGAGCCTGGGCCAGATGGCGTTCTCGGTGGAACCCTACGGGATCATGATGCGCAAGGGCGACGCCAGGCTGGCCGCGGCCGTGGACCGCGCGCTGGGCCGCGTCTACAGCAGCGGCGAGATCGAGCAGCTCTACAACAAGTGGTTCCAGACCGCGGCGTTGTCGATCCCGATGAACCGCCTGACGCGCGACGGTTTCAAGCGTCCGAACCGGGAAGCCGGCGTGGCGATGCTGCTGGGATATTCGATCTGATCGTCGATCGGATCGATCCCTCCGGATCCTGGTGAACGAGCGGGCCTGCGGGCCCGCTTTGCATTTGAGCGCCATAAAAGATCGGGCTCGCGGGCGGGGGGGCGTGGCAAGACCTGGAACCGCGAGGTCCGGACGCACTCCCTAGCCCTTGGGGGACGCATTCGCGCGCATCGCCGGGACACTGCGCCCTTCCCGTTGCTGCAGGAAGACCATGCGTTGTCTCGAAGTCGTCCGTCGTTGTTCATCGATCCTTGGCCATGCGGCCTCCGTCGCTGCACTGGCCGCAGCGGCCGTCGCACTGTCGGCGCCGCTAGCGCCCGCGCTCGCGTTCGACGCTCCGCCCGGCTGGACGCAGCGCGTGCACGAGGACGGCCTGCTGCTGCAGCCCGCGGACCTGCCGCCGGGCAAGGTGATGCAGCTCTGGGTCGCGCCGCCGTTGGAGGTCGGGCGCGATGACGGACTCGCCGCGTTCGCGCGCATCAAGGAGCCGATGCGCGGCCTCGGCGCCGCGGGTCAGCCGGCGTGCAAGCCGCCGCAGATGCTGCAGGCCGGCGTGGTGCTCCAGAACTGCGTGGCGACCGTGAACGGCGCGCCGATCGAGACGCAGATCTACATGCGACCGTCGCGCAACGGCCAGCTCGAATGGATGCGCATCGCGATGTCGCAGGACGAGGCGCTGCTGCAGCGCTACGGCGGTGGATTGAAGACGCTGTCCTCGAAGTCGAACGAGTTGTGGCCTGCGTTGAAGGCCCTGGCCGGGGACGAGCGTCGCCAACGGGAAGCCGCCGAGCGGGCGGCCACGCTGGAACGCCGCGCAGCTGCCGATCGCGCGATCCACGTCGCGCCGGGCAAGGGCGTCGCGGAGCGCGACATCGCCTTCATGCTCTGGACCTGGTACCAGCCCAGCGGCGAGAGCCTGGTCGAGAACCTGCACCTGCTGCTGAAGGACGGCACCGGTTATCGCAACCTCGATCTTCCGCCGGACGAGTTCGACATGGCGGCGGCGCGTCGCTTCAAGCCGGAGCGCGTGATCCAGTGGCGCCGCAGCGGCGGCGACTGGCAGATCAAGGACCACGACGACAAGGACTGGCGCACGATCAGCGGCACGCCCGCGACGCCGGCCGCGGCGGGGCAGCGGATCGACGGCACGTACACGCACTCCTGGTACTCGATCCTGGGCGGCGGCAGCTCGCAGAACCGCTTCCATTTCGATTCGGACGGCAGCTTCGAGCAGACCGGCAAGTCGGTCTTCGGCACCGGCGCCATGGCTGCGGCGAACGGCGTGGCGGGGATCGCGACCAACACCTACTCGCGCGGCGGCAGCGCGACGACGTCGTCGGTCAGCGCCGTGGGCGCGGGGGCGGGCGGCGCGCAGCGCCAGCGACGCAATGGCGCGGACTTTGCGGGCCGCTATCGCCTCGACCGCTGGGCCATGGTCGTCGAGCGCGAGAACGGCGAGCAGGAACGGGTGCTCTTCGCGTTCAACGGGGAGAAGCAGCGGGCCGTGTTCATCAAGGACATGGGCTACTCGAAGTAGGCCGGAAGTAGGCCGCCGATGAGCGACGACGTCTTCGCGGGACTGCCTTCGACCGAACCGGATCGGTGGCTGCGGTCCCTGGGCCCATTCGCGGATGAGCAGGGCAAGCACTTCCGGCTCGCCATCGACTGCACGCTGGCCCGAGCGAGCTGGCGGGCGCGAAGGAAGCGCCTGCTGGCGGCGCTCGGGATGCATCGTGCAGCGGACCGGATCTCGCTCCAGGCGCGCATCGACATCGAGCTGTTCGCGATCCAGCTCATTCAAGGCTCGTCGATCGCGACGGTGTTCCTCGCGAGGATCTCTTCGTTCCGAGGCGTCCGCGTGTCCTCGACCTCCAACTGGAAGTGACGCCCGCGCAAGGCGTCCAGTACTACCTCCTCACACTAGCCACCGACGCGGGCCGTGCGGAGTTTCCATCGTTCGAGGCCGTCGTGCGGTGGCGCGCACCATAAGGCAAGACCTGGCTCCGGGTGACAGGGACTTGACGTCGGCCGAAGAGCCGCAGATGCAAATGCTCACAGGGAGAGGCGCGCCAAGGTCGGCAGAATCGCCCGCGGAGGGGCTCGAAGATGAAGCGGAAAGTCATTGCAGTGGTGGTTGTTGTGCTCGTCGCTTTGATTGGGTTCTGGCTGTACGGGCAACTCAAAATTGACTCCTGCTTGGACAATGGTGGCCGCTGGAACAAGCAGCAATCGGCCTGCGAGTACCAGTAGCGGCAATTCCTCTCGAAGCGCGTGACGAAGCCTTCGCCGCTGGCGGGCACGTTCCAGTCTCGCGCGATCTCGACGGCGTACTGCTCGTTGGTGACCGGGAAGAAGATCGGCTGATCCGGGAGGCGCGGCGGCCACCGGCGGTAGCCCGATTGCGCCACCAGCGCCAGCTCCCGCGGGCCGGTCGGCCGGAAGAGCGTGACGGTAGGGGACGTCATGGCATCACCTTCAAATAGCCGGGCGGCACGGCATCCGTCAACCAGACCCCGTTCTCCGTCCTGAAGAACTGATGACCGTCCCGGTGCATCCGGCCGGCGTCGACTTCCAGCAGCACGACCTTGCCGTAGCGTGAGCCGACCTGGCGCGCCGTGTCCGCGTTCTCGCTGAGGTGCACGTGGTGGCGTTGCCGCTTGTCGAGCCCCTCGGCGAGGATGGCGTCCAGGAAGCGCGTCGCCGTCCCGTGCAGCAGCGTCTCGGGCGGCGTCACCGGAGACAGGTCGAGCGCCACCTCGACCGAGTGCCCCTGGTTCGCGCGGATGCGCAGGCCATCCTCGCTGAAGGCGAAGCGCTGCTTGTTGTTGGTCTCGACGATCTCGCGCAAAAGCGCGAGATCCATCCGCTTGCCCGCGGCGCGGGCGCCGGCGATCAGCGCATCGACCGCCACCCAGCCGTTCTCGTCCAGCGTGAGGCCCAGTGTCTCCGGCTTGTGCCGCAGCGTCAGGCTGAGCAGCTTGCTCAGCGAGGTCAGTGTCTTGTCGTTGATGGTGTTCATCCCATCTCTCCCTTCCATCGGATTGTTGTTGTTGTCGTTGCGGTTGTCGTTGTCGTGATTTCCGCTTGTTCGTCGAACGAGTTGTATAGTGCAACTCATCGAAGGTTGCACAATACAACTCTCCGCCGACCCGATCAAGTGAGAACGACGATGACGACCGATGCTTCGCGCCGGAAACCACAGCCCGCGGCGGCGATCCCTCCCTTCCCGCTGCCGTTCACGACGGTCGACGTGGTGATCTTCTCGGTGCTCGAGGACCAGCTGCGCGTCCTGCTGGTGCAACGTCCCTCGAAGGACGAGGAGCCGTTCCCCGGCCGCTGGGCGCTGCCGGGCGGTTTCGTGGACGTTGATCGCGACCGCGATCTGGAGGCCTGCGCACGGCGCAAGCTGTCGGAGAAGACCGGCGTCGCCAGCCCGTATCTGGAGCAGCTCGGCAGTTGGGGCGGCAGGGACCGCGATCCGCGCGGATGGTCGGCGACCCATGTGTACTTCGCGCTGATGCCCGCCGACGGCGTGACGCTGGCCAAAGGCGCGAACGCCGCCGACGTCGGCTGGTTCGAGGTGGAGACGCTGCTCAAGCGCCCCCGTCTCGCCTTCGATCACGCGGCGATCCTGAAGACCGCCGTCGAGCGCTTGCGCGGCAAGGTGGAGTACACCTCGCTGCCCGCGTTCCTGTTGCCCGCGGCCTTCACGCTGCCGCAGTTGCAGCGGATGTACGAGGTCGTGCTGGGCCGGCCGGTCGACAAGAGCGGATTCCGGACGCGGATGCTCGCGGCCGGATTCCTGGAGGAGGCCGGACCGATGGCCGGCGACGCCAAGCGCGCCGCGATGGGCTATCGCCTGCGGGACCGCAAGAGCGCGGTGGTGTTCCCGCGGACCTTCAGTCCGCGACAGGGGGAGTGAGATGACGACATCGACACAAGCGCTTCGCCGCGATCGGGCGCTCGGGGCCTTGCTGGGGCTGGCCTGCGGCGACGCTGTCGGCACCACCGTGGAGTTCGAGGCGCGCGGCAGCTTCGCGCCGGTCACCGACATGGTGGGCGGCGGCCCTTTCTCGCTCGCCGCCGGGCAATGGACGGATGACACGTCGATGGCGCTGTGCCTTGCGACCAGCCTGGTCCATCGCGACGGATTCGATCCGGTCGATCAGATGAACCGCTACGTCAACTGGTGGCAATGGGGTTACCTGAGCAGCACCGGTGAATGCTTCGACATCGGCCTCACCACCGCCAAGGCCTTGCAGCGCTACCAGGTCTCGGGCGATCCGTACGCGGGCGACACCGATCCACGCAGCGCCGGCAACGGCTCGTTGATGCGGCTCGCGCCGGTGGCGCTGCATTTCCTGTCGGACCGCGCGGCGTTGCGGCGGAACGCCCGTTTGAGCTCGATGACCACCCATGCCGCCATCGAGGCGGTCGACGCGTGCGAGCTGTTCGCGGACCTGCTGGCACGCGCCATCGACGGCGACGCGAAGGCCTCGTTGTGGGCCTCGCCGCGGGACGCGCACCTGAGTCCGACGGTCCGCATGGCCGCCGATCCGTCGCTGCGCGACAAGACCGTCGACCAGATCAGAAGTTCCGGCTATTGCATCGACTCGCTCGAAGCGGCGATGTGGTGCTTCGCGCGATCGTCCTCCTTCGAGGCAACGATCCTGACTGCCGCCAATCTCGGGGGCGATGCCGACACGGTCGCTGCGATCGCGGGGCAACTGGCAGGCGCACATTACGGCGCATCGGCGATTCCCGCGCGATGGCTGGAACGGCTCGCGATGCGCGGCGAGATCGAGCGCCTGGCCGAGGCGCTGCTGACGACGGTTCCGGGCTGAACGCAGGCCGCCGCGCGCGGCCTCATCCTTGCAGGAACGGCTGGAGCCACCGTTCGAATTCGTCCTGCCACTCGCGCTGAGCGGCCTCGAGGATCGCCTCCGGATCGTCGACCGGCGCCAGCTGCAGCTGCGCCCGCAGCCAGTCGATGTAGGCGTCGAGCCCCTCGCTCTTGCGGTAGTGGTGCTCGCTGCGGAAGTAGTGGATGCGGTCGAAGTCGATGCGCGGCTCCGCGTCGCAGCTGCTGACGCGCAGCAACTCGCGCACATCGCGCGCGACGATCCATTCGCCGCCTTCGTCGCCGAAGGCCACCACCGGCCATCGGTCCGGCATCGGCGCTTGCGACGGGTCCGGATTCCACAGCGCATAGAACGATCCCGACGCGGTCGCCCGCGCGAACGGGATCAGCCGGGACAGGAAGGCGGGATCCTCCGACCAGCCGTATCGCAGGCCGTCGTGGTCGTCGTCGGTGAGCGTCAGCGCGGCGGAGTAGTTGCCATCGCCGACGTCATTCTGGAAGCGCAGCAGCGCGAGCAGGGACTCGGGAACGGGCAGGTCGCCGAAGGGCGCGGCGAAGTCGGTGGGATCGATCATGGGAGGAGCGGGGAGTCGGTACAACGACCGGCTGGACCCGGCCAACCCCGCCGCTCTGGACAGCAGCGGAGCCGCCGCGAATCTAGCGCCCATCGGCCTTCCCGGGACGTGACCTTCGGCCACTTCCGCGCCCATGTCCCCTGACCCGGCGTCGCACGCGGATCGTGCGCGCGTGCACCACGACGTGCGTGGTGGCGGTGCGCTTCACCAGGCTTGTGCCGCCGGCGTCCCCTGGTGATATCGCATCTGCCACCCCTCCGCCGTCTTCAGCCAGAGCGAAGACCGCAGCGTGTGATGAACCAGCGAACCGTCTTCCTGCCGATGCGCCGAACGGTAGGTCAGCAACGCCGCGTCGGGGGCGAGCGGCGCGATGCGGAACTCGTCCGGCACGACCTTCGGCGGCTCGTGGTCGTCGGCAAGCCAGCGGATGATGGTCTCGCGGTCGTACTGGCGGCCGGAGCGGCCGACCTCGTGGAAGTCCGGATGCAGCAGCTGCGACAGCCGCTCGGCGCTGCAGCGCACGCCGGGGTGGTGGAGCTCGACCTCCAGCGCGCGGAGCGTGTCGAGCAACGAGCGCTCGGTGTTGGACATGGCGGTTCGAATCCTTGTGGAGCCGCGAGCATAGCGTCGGCTGCCCGCCTGACCGCTCGCGGAAGCGGGGTCAGGTCTTGTCGCTCACGCCCGCCGAATCGAAGTTCGCCATCTCGCCCAGCACGCGGCAGGCCGATTCCAGCAGCGGCCAGGCCAGCGCCGCGCCGGAGCCTTCGCCCAGGCGCAGGCCCAGGTCCAGCAGCGGCTGCGCCTGCAGCGTGTCCAGCATCAGGCGGTGGCCCTGCTCGTTGGAGCGGTGCGCGAAGATGCAGCGCTCCAGCACCGCCGGTTGCAGCCTCGCGGCCACCAGCACCGCCGCGCCGGTGATGAAGCCGTCGACGACGATCACCCGGCGTTCCAGCGCCGCCTGCAGCACCGCGCCGACCATCATCGCGATCTCCAGCCCGCCCAGCGCGGCCAGCGCCGCCAGCGGCTCGATCGCGCGCGGATGCTTCTCCAGCACGCGCGCCAGCACGCCCAGCTTGTGACGCAGCTGCGCGTCGTCCAGGCCGGTGCCGCGACCCACGCAGTCGGCCAGCGCGAATCCGCCCAGACGCGACAGCAGCAGCGCCGCCGACGAGGTGTTGCCGATGCCCATCTCGCCCAGCAGCAGCGCATTGCCCGGCCGCTTCTGCAGCAGCGTCTTGCCGGCGGCGATGGCGGTCGCGCACTCGTCGACCGTCATCGCCGGGCCCTCCAGCATGTCGCGACTGCCCATCGCGATCTTCGCGATCAGCAGGCCCGGGCGCGGCTCGAAGCTGTGGCGCACGCCGGCGTCGACGACGCTCAACTGCAGCCCGTGCTGGCGCGCCAGCACGGAGACCGCCGCGCCGCCGGCCAGGAAGTTCTCCACCATCTGCCAGGTCACGTCCGACGGGAAGGCCGACACGCCGTGCGCCGCCAGCCCGTGGTCGGCCGCGAAGACCATCATCTGCGGGTCCACCAGCTTGGGTTGCTCGGTGCCCAGGATCAGCCCCAGACGCATCATCAGGCCCTCCAGCCGGCCCAACGAACCCAGCGGCTTGGTCTTGCGGTCGATGCGGTGCTGAAGCGCCGACGCCAGCGCCGCATCGTGCAACGAGGGGATCGAGGGAATCAGGTCTTGCTTGGTCATGGGACTTCTCGGGACATCAGAGGGAAGGAGGAGACGGCTGCGTCGATGGCGACAACGTCGACGACGGCGATGGCGATGGCGATGGCGACGACGACGATGGCGATGGCGATGGCGATGGCGATGGCGATGGCGACGACGACGAGGTGGATGCCGATGCCGATGCAGACGGTGACGGCGCCGGTGAAGGAGGCGGCGACGGCGACAGCAGGCCCATCAGCACGCCGGGCGCGAAGTGGCGGTCGATGTAGTCGGCCAACTCGTCGAAGACCTGATCGAGCGGACGTGCCGGCCGCTCGAACAGCGCGGCCAGCACGCGGTCGTCCTCGAACAGGCCGTGCAGGTAGTGGCCGAGCACCGGCCCGTGCTGCCAGCCGACCGGCTCGCCCAGGCCGTCGAACAGCACCGGCCGCGCCGCGGGCAGTCCGGGGTGCTGCGCCGTGCGGCCATGGTGGATCTCGTAGCCGCGCGCCGCTTCGCCATTGAGCGACGACCACGGCGCATCCAGCGACGGCGCGAAGCGGCATTCGGCCTCGCGCAGCAGCTTCTCGCGCTCGAACAGCGTCACCAGCGGCAGCAGGCCCAGGCCCGGCGCGTTGCCGTCGAGCCCGTGCGGATCGACCAGCGCCTCGCCCAGCATCTGCAGGCCGCCGCAGATGCCCAGCACCCGCCCGCCGGCGGCCGCGTGCGCCGCGACCGCGACGTCGAGCCGCTGCGCGCGCAGCCAGGCGAGGTCGGACGCCACCGCCTTCGACCCCGGCAGGATGATCCAGTCCACGCCGTCGAGCTCGGCCGGCGTGCGGACCCAGCTCAGGCGCACGTCGGGTAGGTTGCGCAGCGGCTGGAACTCGTCGAGGTTGGACAACCGCGGATAGGCGATCACGGCGACGCGGATCACGCCGTGTCCGCCGCCATGGACGCCACCCGTGCCCAGACCGCCGGTCGTGCGGTCGTCGAAGACGCCGTCCTCCTCGGGCAGCCCGTGGCCGCGCCACATCGGCAGCGTCGCGAGCGTGGGCACGCCGGTCATCTGCTGCAGCATCTCCGGACCGGGCGACAGCAGCGCGGCGTCGCCGCGGAAGCGGTTCAGCACGAAGCCGCGGATCAGCGCGCGCTCGTCCGCCGGCAGCAGCGCGTGCGTGCCGTACAGATGGGCGAAGGCGCCGCCGCGGTCGATGTCGGTGACCAGCAGGCAGGCGGCGCCGGCCTCGCGCGCGGTGCGCATGTTCACGTAGTCGCTGCTGTGCAGGTTGATCTCGGCGGGCGAGCCGGCGCCCTCGATGACGACGACGTCGTTCTCGTCGAGCAGCTCGTGCAGCGCGCCGCGTGCGCGTGTCCACAGCGCCTCGCTGCGTTCGCGCCACGGCGCGCGGCTGAGCGCCTCGTCGACCTCGCCCATCACGACGACCTGCGAGGCGGTGTCCTTCTCCGGCTTCAACAGCACCGGGTTCATGCGCACGTCGGGCCGTGCGCGGGCGGCCAGCGCCTGGAAGTACTGGGCCGAGCCGATCTCGCCCTGCCGACCATCAAGACCTGGCACCACGCGCGCGTTGTTGCTCATGTTCTGCGCCTTGTACGGCGCGACGCGCAGGCCCTGCCGCGCATACCAGCGGCACAGCGCCGTGGTGAGGAAGCTCTTGCCTGCGCCGCTCGTGGTGCCCAGCACCATGACGGCCCGCCCCCGACGCCCCCCGGACGCTCCATCCGCGGTCAGCGAGTCACCCTGGGGCCGGAATGGGGCTTGGGGGTCCTGGAGGGATCCCCCATGCCCCGTGGAGAGCCCGCGCTTGGCGGCCCGGGTGACGTCATCCGACGCAGGACTGCTCACAGCGTTTCTCCAAACGGATGGGTCGTGTCGAACGCCCCATGGCGCGACGGCGGCGCCGGCAGCGGCGTGTGGCCGCCGAAGGTGAGCATCGCGGCGGCCAGCGCGTCGACGGCCTCCGGCGCCTGCACCGACACGCGCACGAGCCCCGGCAGGCCGAAGGACGTCGCATCGCGCAGCTTGATGCCCATCGCGCGCAGCCCTTCGAGCAGCGGCTCCGGCATGCCGTGCCACGGCGACGGCAGGGCGGCCAGCCAGAAGTTGGCGGTGCCGCCGTCGATCTGGTCGAAGCCCATCGCTGCCATGCGCGCCCACTGCGCTTCGCGCCACTCGCGCAGCAGCGGCAGCGAGGCTTCGAGTTCGTTGCGGATGGACGGCGTGGTCCAGGCTTCGAGCAAGGCCTGACCCTCGGACGACAGCACCCAGCTCGGTGCGAGCTCCTCGACGCGATCGATCCAGAGGCCGTCGCGCGGACCGATCAGGTAGGCGCCGCGGACGCCGGTCAGTCCGAAGGCCTTGTTGGGACAGACCAGCCGCCAGGCCCCGTCGGCGATGGGCTGCGGGAGCGCGCAGCTGCCGGCCAGGCGCAGCGCGTCGTAGGCCTGGTCGACGACGAGCTGCGAGCCGCTCTGTCCGAGCGCCAGCGCCACGGCCGTCCATTCGGAGGGGCCGAAGCTCGCGCCGGTGGGATTGTTGGGATCGCAGACCCACACCAGCGAGGGCAGGGTCAGCGCGTCGGCGAGCTCGAACGCGTCGTCGTAGCCGGTCACCTGCAGGCCGAGCGCGTGGGCGGCCGCCGCGTAGTCGCCGAAGCCGGGCTGCGGCACGCAGACACGCGTGACGCCCGACAGCATTGCGGCGAGCGTCAGGCGGCGGATGGCTTCCGAGCCGCCGGAGGCGGGCAGCACGCGTTCGGGCTCCACGCCGTGCCAGTCGCCCAGGCGGGCGCGCAGCGCGGCGTAGGCCGGGTCGGGGTAACGCAGCCGATCGGCGCGCAGCACCGCGTCGAGCGCCGCCGGCGGCGGGCCGAGCGGGTGGGCGTTGGTCGAGAAGTCGTGACGCACCGGCGGACCTGCGTCGGTGCCGCCGTGCGTGAAGGTGGGAAGGCGGTTCATCGCGCGCTCCCGACGCTCGAAGCCACGTCGATGCCGGTACCGATGCCGAGCAGGAAGACGAAGGTGAGCCCGCCGCGCAGGGCGGCGGCACCGAGCGCGAGCAGCGCGGCGAGGCCCAGCATCGCGCGGGCGGCGAGCCGTTGGGCGGTGACCATGTCCTCGGCGGCGACGGCGCCACCGGACGGATTGAGCCGGTAGTGCCCGGGCTTGCTCAGCGCGCGGCCGAGCCGCAGTGCCATCGCGCCCATCGGCCAGCCGCCGTTGGGCGAGGGTGTGCGCGTGGCCTCGCGCAACAGCGGCGCGAGCAGCGCGGGACGCAGCGCGACGATCGCCAGTCCGGTCAGGCGCGCCGGGATCCATGACAACACGTCGTCGGCGCGCGCGGCCCACTTGCCGGCCCATTCCCAACGGCCGCGATAGCCCCACATCGCGTCGGCCGTGTTGGCGAAGCGGTAGACCGCCGCACCCGGCAGGCCGGCGACCATGAACCAGAACAGCGGCGCGATGACGGAGTCGTTGAGGTTCTCGGCGAGCGTCTCGATCGCGGTCTCGCGGACCTCCAGCGCGGAGAGCTGCGTCGTATCGCGGCTGACCAGACGCGACAGCTGCGCGCGGCCCTCGTCGAGCGAGCGCGCCAGCGCGGTCTCCACGGCGGCGACCTCGTCGCGCAGCATGCGCCACGCGAGCATCGGCTTCAGCGCGAGTCCCATCAGCAGCGCGGCGACGGCGAGTCGCCAGCCGCCGAACCACGGTTCAAGGCCCGCGATGACGGCGCGTTCGATCGCCCACGCGGTGACGGCGGACAGCGTGATGCCCGCGGTCCAGACGAGCGCGCCGCCGATGAACGCGGCCTTCGGCGACATCCCGCACAGCCGGTCCCCGAAGAGCCCGAGGAAACGACCCATGCCGACGACCGGATGCACGGCGGCGGGCGGCTCGCCGAAGCAGCGGTCGAGCAGCAGTGCGATGGGGATCGCGAGGGCGAGCAGCCAGGACATGGAGTTCACAAGAAGGATGTCAGCAAGCGCGCTGACGAGGGCGAGCAGGGCGGCGGAATCCGTCCAATCTAGGCGCAAAGCGGAGCAGTAGCGGCGCTACTGCGAGCATTTGCAACGACGAGTGGGCGGATTCTGCCGTCATGAGCGTCCTCGTCAGTCTTCGATTCCTCGCTGGGCCGGCACTCCTGCCTTGAAGTGATGTTTCACCATTGTCATTTCCGTCACCGTGTCTGCCAGATCCATCAATTCCTGAGGCGCATTGCGCCCGGTGAGGCAGACGTGCACCTGCGACGGCCGCTCGCGCAGCGTCTCCAGCACCGGCTCCAGCGGCAGCCACCCGTAGCGCAGCGGATACATGATCTCGTCCAGCACGACGAGGAAGTGATCGCCGGCCAGGATGGTGGCCTTCGCCCGCTCCCAGCCGTCGCGCGCGAGCTGCGCCGAATGGTCCAGGTCCTTGCTCTTCCACGAGAACCCGTCGCCCAGACCCTCGATGGGCACGCCGATCTGCTCGAACAGCCGGTGCTCGCCGAAGCGCGCGCTCGGCACCTTCATGAACTGGTAGATGTGGACCGGCTTGCCGCGCCCATGCGCGCGCAGCGCCAGCCCGAAGGCCGCCGTGCTCTTGCCCTTGCCGTTGCCGGTGTGGACGATCACCAGCCCGCGGCGTTCGCCGTCGGGAATGATGCGCACCCGGTCGACGGGCGGTTTTTCGATTTCCATGTCAGTGCTCTTCTTTCTCTCTCTCCCGCTTGCGGGAGAGGGCAGGGGTGAGGGCCAGCGGCCGTGGAAGTGCAGAAGCCTCTTCAGATCCGCGCGCGCAGGCTGAGGCGGAAGGTGCGCGGCTCCATTGGATGCACGAGGCGTCCGTTGATGCCTTCGCCGTTGTTGCAGCCCGCGCCCTCGGCCCGGGTGCAGGCGGCGCCCCAGTACTCGATGTCGTTGGCCTTGGTGTCGAAGAGGTTCAGCACGTCCAGGCCGAGCTGCCAGCGATCGCTGAGCTGGTAGCCCAGACGCCAGTTGGCGGTGAACACGGCCTTGGACTTCTGCGTGCCGGTCTCCTCGAGCGCGTAGGCGCCCAGGTACCGCAGCTTGAAGCCGCTGGACCACGGGCCCGCCGGCGCCCAGTTGGCCGACATCGACGCGGACCACGGCACCGCGTTGGGCACGCGCTTGCCGCAGCCGAACTCGGTCTCGGTCGCCTCGACGAAACGGGCACGGGACCAGGCCACGTCCGCGTCGATCAGCCAGTCGCGGCCGACCTGCACGTCGTTGGACCATTCCAGCCCCACGCGCTTGGACGCGCCGCGCGCTTCGGTCACCCCCTCGTCGCCGACGAAGACCAGCTCCGAGGCGAGGTTGGCCTGCCACAGCGCCAGACTGGTGGTCCAACCCGTGACGGGCTTGGTGCGCAGACCCAGTTCCGTGCTCTTGGTGCGCGCCAGCAGCGGCAGGCGATCGACCTCGCTGCCGTCGGCGGGATTCGTCGTCGAGGTCGCGCCGCGCGCATCGTTCGAGCGGAAGGCCCGTGCCCAATGCAGGTAGACCTCGGTGTCCGCCGCGACGCGCGCGATCAGGCCGAGCTTCGGGCTGAACTGCGACTGGCTCGCCTTGCCGCCGTTGTCCATGTTGAACTCGCCCGCGGTCGGCGAGACCGTCGCGCGCATCGTGTCCCAGCGCGCGCCCACGGTGCTGCGCAGCCAGTCGGTCCAGCGGCTGCCGAGCTCGACGAAGACGCCCGCGTTGTCCTGGCTGACGCGGTCCTCGCGCACGGTGTGCGTGCGCACGCGGTCGACGGTGTCGTACAGGCCGAGCGTGCCGATCTTGTCGTGGCGCCATTGCAGGCCCCAGGTCAGTTGCTGATCGGCGGGCAGCCACGCGGCGGGCAGCTGGTGCTTCAGCGAGCCGCCCCAGAGCTTGCGGTGATCGGCCTGCTCGTGCTGGTCGCCGTCGGGGCCGTTGATGAAGCCGGACGGCGCGGAGAACAGGTTCAGCGCGTAGTCCACCACCCAGGCGTCGGCGGTCCACTGGCCGCTGCCCTGGTTGTAGGCGAATCCGCCGCTCAGACTGTGGCGGTGCGTGCGGCCGCCGTCGTTGGCCAGCAGCGTGCCGTAGCGGCCGATCTCGCCGCTGTCGATGGCGCGCTCGGGCACGTGCTCGCTGGCGCGCCAGGCGGCGCTGTAGCTCAGCAGGTCGACGTGTGCGCCGTTGCGCTCGTCGCCGCGTGTCAGACGCAGCACGGCGTTGCGGCGATGCAGGTCCTCGGCCTGGTCCCACGGGCCGTCGTAGACGCTGCCCTCGACCGCACCCAGCAACGACCAGCCGCCGCCGACCTTCGCGCTGCCGGCGCTCAGCGCGCGCCGGTAGCCGTAGGGGCCGGCCGTCACTTGCGCGAAGGGGCGCTCGATCTCGCTCAGGTAGCCGATGCGCGCGGCGCCGGTCGTCGCGAAGTCGCCGTCCTCCGCGTTGAACGCGCCCTTGCGGTAGCGCAGGCTGTCGACCAGTTCCGGGATCAGGAAGTTCAGGTCCATGTAGCCCTGGCCGTGCGCGTGGCTCGCCATGTTCACCGGCATGCCGAGCACGAAGGTCGCGAAGTCGCTGCCGTGGTCGAGGTTGTAGCCGCGCAGGAAATACTGGTTGGCCTTGCCGTCGCCGCTGTGCTGCGTGACGGTCATGCCGGGCATCGCCTCCAGCAGCTCGGCCGGGCGCAGCAGCGGACGCAGCGCCAGACGCTCGATGCCGACTTCGCCCTCGGAGGCGCTTTCGGCCTCGCCGAGCTGCGCGCGGCTGCTGATGCGGACGGTGTCGAGCGTGCGCGAGGTCGTGGTCTCGGCCGCTGCCGCTGCCGTCGACGCGGCGGCCGGCGGCACGCCCTGTGCCTGCGCGGCGGCCGCGAGCACCGCCATCGCGCCCGCGACGGCGGCGGTGGTCGCTGTGGCCGTCAATGCCCCGGTGGACTTGTTGTTCGAGTTCATGCGGCTCCCTGTGGGATCACGTTGTTGTTGTTATGGAAGGGCGACGGGCCGCCGTGCAGATGGTTGAACGAGCGCGAGGCGGCCGATCGACGCGATTGCCACATCGCGCCGCCGCACATCAGCAGCGCCATGGCGACCCAGGCGAGTGCCTGTTCGAGGCGCTGTGCCGTCGGCGCGGCCGGTGTCGGCTTCGGAGGCTCGGGCACGCGCTGCAGCGCGAGACCACGCACGGTCGGAACCGGCGGCGCGGCGGGAGTCGCACGCTGTTCCGGGGGCTTCTGCGCCTTGTTGGCGGGCTGCGGCGCGGCGGGTGACGCCGGCTGGAGGGCCGGCACGTCCTGCGGCAATTGATCCGCCGTCCAGCGGCGCACGGCAGCCAGCTCGTTGTTCAACGGCGCCGCCTTCGTCAGGTCGCGGTACAGCGAGGCGATCTCCTGCTTCGTCCGCGCATCCGGCTTCCAGTAGCCCATGCGGTCGGCCTGCACCAGGCGCTCCAGCGCCTGCGCATAGGCCTGCGGGTTCTGCTTCAGCCACTCCGGCACGCCGAGCTGGTGCTTGTCCTTGACCAGCACGTCGTAGAAGCTCTGCCAGTGGTCCGCCCGCACGGTGCCCGGCGCGATGCTCTGCCAGCCAAAGCTGTACTGCACCGCCTTGAGCACCTGCAGCGCGCCGGACCAGCCCTCGGCCTGCTGCGCCTTCAGCCAGCCGGGGTGCAGGTAGCGGCTCTGCATCTCCAGCGCGATCGCCTGCGCGGCGGTCTCGGTGTGCTGCTCGGCGGCGTCCTGCAACTGGCTCACGTGGAGGGCGACGCCCGTCGTGTTGCCCGCGACTTTCGCCGCCGCGGCCAGGCCGCCGAGGTACTGGAACGGATCGTCGCTGCTGACCATCGCGTACAGGTGGCTGCTGCGCGACATCAGCGCCGCGTCGGTGTGGCGCAGGTGCGCGCCGAGCGCCTGCCGCGCCTGCGCCGGTGGCACGCTGAGCGGCTCGCCGTCGACGTAGGGCTGGCTCATGGTCGACAGGAAGAGCTGGCCCAGGCGTGGATCGGTCTGGCCGTCCTGGCCCTTCAGTCCGTTGTCCTGCACCGCGTCCGCGATGCCGGTGCCGTAGTCGCCGGCCGGGTTGCCGAACACGCGCGCCTGCGCCAGCGCTTGCGCCTGCGCGGGCTTCAAACCCGCCTTGCGCAGCTCACCGGCGATCGCGCGGTTGTTGCTGGCGATGGCGTTGTCGAACTCCGCCTCGCCGGCCGCGGCCACGGCCTGGTCGATCAGCTTCATCAACGCCGGGAACTGGTCACGGTAGGAGCCGGTGATCGACAGCAGCACGTCCACGCGCGGGCGGCCAAGTTCCTTCGGGCTCATCAGCTTGATCGAGGTCGGCCGGCCGGTCGCGTCCCACACCGGCGTGGCGCCGAGCGCCACCAGCGCCTGCGCTTCCATGATCCCTTGATGGCGGAGCGTCTCGCCCGCCCACAGCGACAGCGCGAGCCGCCGAGGCGCGGTGCCGGCCTTGGCCTGCTCTTCGTACCAGCGCTTGAACAGCGCCTGCGCGGCCTCGAAGGCCTGGCGCGTGGGCAGCCGGTTGGGATCGAGGCCGGTGAGGTTCCGGCCGGTCGGCAGGCTCTCCGGATTGCGCAGCAGATCGCCTCCGTAGGCCGCGGGAATGAAGCGCCCATCGAGCGCACGCAGCAGCCCCGGCATCTCGCCTTCGGTCGAGAGCCGCGTCGACATCTCCTGCGCGCGCAGCGCGAGCTGGTACAGCGCGGCCTGGTCGATCGGCTTGCGCGCGGCGCGATTGGGGACGAAGCCGTCGCCGCAGGTGACAAGGGGAGCGCTCGCGGCGGTGCCGGGTGCGGACGCTGCGTGCTTGAGCTCCGCCGCGACTGCGGATGCAGCCGATGCCGCCGCTGCCGTGCCGGCCGCGATGCAGGCGGAAGGACGCAGATCCAGATGGCTCGCCGCGTCCGCGTCCTTCAGCGCGAGGTCCAGCCAGCGCGCCGGCCGCGCCTTCGCCACGCCCTCGTGGTTGATGAGGAAAGCCTCGTCGATGTCCTCGCCGAGTGCCTCGATCAGCGGCACGCGCAGCAGCTGCAGGATGGAGCCGCGGCGCTGGTCCTCGTCGGGCACGACGCCGAACACCGCCAGCCCCTGGGGTTGCGAGCTCTGCGCGAGCCGATCCAGATACGGATGCAGCAGCTCCAGATAGCCGCTGAAGTTGGCGGCGATCTGCTCGGCGCTCCAGCCCAGGTCGCGATGCAGGTTGTGCTCGACGAACTGCTGGATCATCTGCCGCTCCAACCCTTGCCGCGTCGGACCCGGATCGACGGTCTCCCACTCGTGCATCAGCTCATGCATGTGGGCCATCTGCGCGTTGAAACCGGCCGGGGCGAAGCTCGGCGTGCGGTGACTCACCATCAGCGCGCGGCCGCGGCGCTTGGCGGTGAGCGCCTCGCCGAGGTTGTCGACGATGTAGGGATAGACCACCGGCGTGTCGCCGAGCGGCAGCCACACCGGATCCATCACGTCGGGGCCGCGGATCTTGCCCGGCGCCCACTCCTGCGTGCCGTGCGTGCCGAAGTGGATGATGGCGTCGGCCTGCCGCGCCCACAGGTAGGTGGCGAGGTAGTGGTGCGACAGCGGCGTCTTGCTGCGATGCATGAACGGGTCCTGCCCGTTGCGCAGCGTCTCCTCGCGGGGCGGCTGCGGCAGCACGGTGAGCGCGCCGAGCTTCAGGCGCGGGATCGCGAAGACCGGCTCGCCGCGCACGCGCAGGACGTAGCGGCTGCTGGCCGGCGTGCCCCAGCGCGCGACGATGGGATCGCGCACGGCCTTGGGCAGCGCGTCGAACCACGCGGTGTAGCGCGCGAGCGGCAGCGCCTCGGCCTGGTCCGCGTCGAGCAGCGCCTGCAGATCGGTGCCCGGGTAGTACGCGGACAGCATCGGCTTGAGGCCCGAGATCCAGTCGGCCTCCGCCATCGGCGTGACGCCGTAGCCCGCGTCCTTGAGTCCGGTGCTGACGCGCGCCAGGCTGCGCGGCACGTTGAGGAACGAGGCGCCGAAGTTGCTGCCGCCGGGCGGGTAGTTGTAGACGAAGGCGACCAGGCGCTTGTCGGCGTTCGCCTTGGTCTGCAGCGCGACCCAGCGCGCGGCCTTGCCGGCGACGCTGGCGGCCTGACGCTCGATGAGCTCGGGCTCGCCGCGCTTCGGATGCGCGACGACGACGACCGGATCGATGAGCCCGGCCGCCTCCGGCTGCGCGAAGTAGAACGGGATGTCGGCCTGCGCGAGGCCGGTCTCACTGCCTTCCCACACCGATGCGCCATCCTGGCGATACGGCTGCGTCTGCAGCACCGGCACGCCCCAGCGCTCGAAGGTCGGTTGCAGCGTCGCGCCTTGCGGCAGCAGGCTGTGGTTGACGATCACGCGCGCCTGCACCTGGCCGTCGCGCTCGAGCAGCTCCGACAAGGGCTTGTCGCTGAGCTGACCGCTGAAGGCGGCGTAGGCGAGCAGGCCCTGCTTGCGGAACATCGCGAGCCAGCGGTCCAGCCACTCGGTGTTGCCCTGCACGAAGTGATAGCGATGCAGCAGGACCGCGACGGGCTCGCCGCGCAGTCCCTGCTGCGCAGCCCAGGCGCGGAACTCCGCCGCGTCGGCGAAGAGCTTCGGGGCGCCGGGATAGTGGATGCCGCGCTGCGGGATCAACTGCGGCGGGCCGAGGTCGGGGGCGTGCTTGCCATCGAGCTGCGCTCGCGCGATCGCGAAGGCCGCGCGCGTGTTGGCCGGACCACCGGCCTGGAGATAAGCGCGCAGGCTGCGATCGCTCGCGGCGGGCTCGCCCGCGGGAATCCACAGCACGCGCTGGGCGGGCAGGGCGGCGCGCTGCAGTGCGGCGTCGAGGATCTGATGCAGCCGCGCTTCCGCGGTGGCATGCGGGATGTCGATCCAGACGAGATCCGCTTCGCGCAACGCGCGATCCAGCGCCGCATCCTTGTCGACCGGCGCGCCGCGCAGCGGGTACTCGATCTGGCGCACCTCGAAGCCGAGGGCCTTGCCCTCGCGCTCCAGCAGCGCATGCTTGGCGGCGGGCGTGATGTCGACGCTGAGGAACAGCACGCGGGACGACGCGTTCGCGGCGCTCGCGACGAGCGGCACGCACAGCGACAGGACCGCGACCGCAAGGCCGCGCGCCAGCAGGGACGCGATCCTCATGGCTTGGGCGCTTCCCCGGCCTCGGGCACGTAGATGATCGAGCCGTCCTTCAACTTGTACGCGACGCCGGCGCGCTCGCCCTGGCCTTCGGCGCTGCCGCCGTTGCCGCGGTACTTGATCTCCTGGCCGTCCTTGCGCACGACGATCTCCATGCCCGGCTGGCCGGGGTTGCGGATCACCGTCTCGTCCGCGTGCGACTGCTGCTGCAGCGCGACGGCGGTCAGCAGCGCGACGACCAGCACCAGGAACACGTCCACCAGGTTCACCGCGGACAGCATCGGGTCGTCATCCTCTTCGGCGAGGATGGAGAGGCGGCGGCCGGCGCTCATGCCCAGCCCTGCTCGGTCTTGATGGCGAGCAGTTCGGCCAGCAGCCAGCGGCGACGGATCGAGTACACGACCAGCGCGATGGCGGCCGCCGCCAGCGCGAGCACGACGCCCGAGAACGCCGAGCTGAACACCGCCAGCGCCGCCTGACCCTGGCCGGCGGCGACGCTCTGCAGCGCCGGGCCGAGCGGGACCATCGTCGCGATCAGGCCCAGCAGCGGGGCGACACGGCCCAGCAGGCGCGGCGCCTCGAGGCTGCGGACGATCTGGAGCTCCAGCGTCTCCAGGTTGCTGGTCGCATGCACCTTCAACTGACGGTAGCCGGGGTGGCGGCGCTGCACGGCCTCCATCACCGTGGCGCCCGCCGTCCACAACGCGTAGACAAAGCCGAGGGCAACAAGGATCAGCACCGGCCACAACAGGGCCTGCGCGATGTGGGCGAATCCGGATTCGAGGAACATGGTCGGTGGGCTCAGCGCTTGGAGAATGAATCGGTGCCGCCGAAGAACGCCGCGATGGCGCCCGGGTTCGACGGGAAGTAGTGGTGGACGTAGCTCGCGCGCAGCGAGCCGACGGCATACAGGCGCTCGGTGGCGCGGCCGGCGTTGGGGTTGGTCGCCGTGGCGATGGGGGAGAGCGGCGTCTCCATCGCGGAGTAGTGGAAGGTGTGGCCCCGCAGCTCGCCCTCAGGCCAGGCGATCGTCTGCAGCCCCAGCGCGGCCAGCCGCTTCTGCATCGCCGCGCGGCCCGGCATCAGCGCCGCCATCGCCTGCGCACCGCCGTCGGCATCGCTCAACTCGTCAAGCAGCACCAGCATCCCGCCGCATTCGGCAAGCAGCGGCTTCTCAGCTGCCAGGTGCGACGCAAGATCGCCGAAGAAGCGCGGATGCTCGCGGAGCGTCCGCGCATGCAGTTCGGGGTAACCACCGGGCAGCCACAAGGCGTCGCATTCGGGAAGGTCTTCGCCCGTGATCGGACTGAACTCCCGGACATCCGCGCCCAACTCGCGCAGCACATCAAGATTCGCCGGGTAGATGAAGGAGAAACACGCGTCGTTCGCTACGGCAATGCGCCGCCCCTCCAACGGACGATCGAGCGCAAGACCGACGGGCGGTAGCCCCTTTTCTCCGTGTCCCTCCTTCAGTTGCCTGCCGGCAACTGAATTCCCTCCTTGACCTCCGAAAAGGGGCCACCGCCCGTCGGTCTTCGATCCGCTCTGGAAAATGTCCCGCAGCGCGCCAACCTCCCACGCGTCCGCCCACGCCTCCAACTGCCTGTCGATGTCCGGAAGCTCCAAGGCCTGCACCAGACCCAGATGCCGCTCAGGCAGGGACAGCGTTGCATCGCGCTTCAACGCTGCGATCAGCGGCAGGTCGTCAGGAAGACCTTCACCCACCATGCGCGCGTGCGCATCACTGCCGACACGGTTGGCGATCACGCCGGCAACATGGATGTCATCGCGGAAGCGCGCCAGTCCCGTCGCCAAGGCCGCAAAGGTCTGCGCCATCGCCGATGCATCCAGCACCACGAGCACCGGCAACCCGAACGTCGCCGCCAGATCCGCGCTGCTCGGCTTGCCGTCGAAAAGACCCATCACACCCTCGACGAGGATCAGGTCGGCGCTCTCCGCCGCGCGAGCAAGCAGCTGCCTGCAATGCGCCTCGCCCCCCATGAACAGGTCGAGCTGGTAGACCGTGTGACCGCTCGCACGCTCCAGCACCATCGGATCCAGGTAGTCCGGACCCGTCTTGAAGACACGCACACGCAGTCCGCGCCGATGCGCCGCACGCGCCATCGCCGCAGTCACGCTCGTCTTGCCCTGGCCGGAAGCCGGAGCACTGATCAGGAAGGCAGGGCAGGCAGTCATCGTGAAAGGAACGGGATCAGGTGGACGTTGGTGGTGCTTGCGTCGATGTCGGTGTCGGTGTTGCTCATTCGTTGAGCGCGACCCAGCGGCCTTGCACTTGAAGGATCAGCAGTCGGTTGTGGAAGACGCGCTGCAGCGCGGCGTGTGTCGCCGGGTCGTGCGGCGCGCCCTCATGGACGATGCGACCGCCATCCATCACGACCAGCGTGTCCGCCTGCAGGGCGACGTTGAGCTCATGAAGAACGCTGACGACGGCGCCGCCCGCCGCGACACGCTCGCGCACGATGCGCGCCCAGTCGCTCTGATGCGGCGGATCCAGGTGGGCCAGCGGTTCGTCCATCAGCAGCACGCCGGCACGCACGGCCAACGCGCGGGCCAGCAACACCCGCTGCCGCTCGCCGCCGGACAGGCTGCCCAGCGCGCGGTCCTTCCAGTCCCAACTCTGCGTCTGCCGCATCGCGTGTTCGACCGCTTCATGGTCGGCCGCACTGGCCGGCGCCAGCCACGGCTGATGCGGCAGGCGGCCCAGCATCGCGATGTCGTAGGCGGTCAGGTCTTCGGACGCTGCCTCGTTCTGACCGAGCCAGGCGACCTGCCGTGCGCGCGCCTTCGCCGGCCACGCGGTCCACGGCTTATCGTCCAGCGTCACGGCGCCGTCGAAGGGCAGCAGGCCCGCGATGGCGCGCAGCAGCGTCGACTTGCCCGCGCCGTTCGGCCCGACGATGGCGGTCCACGCGCGTGGCGCGGGTGCCAGCGTCAACGCGTGCAGCACCGGGCGATGGCCTAACGACAGTGACTTCAGTTCGATGCGCAGTGACGGCACGTGGCCGAGGTCCACGGCGCCAGCGCCAGTGCCCATGTCGGCGCCGATGCCGGTGCCGTAGGCGATGCCGGTGCCGGTGCCGGTGCCGGTGCCGGTGCCGGTGCCGGTGGCGATGCCGGTGCCGTCGATCACGCTGCCATCGGCGGGTCGTCCAGACTCATTGAAACGGGCGGCGCTCATCGCGAGCCTCCGGCGCCACCGAAATGCGCCTTGCGCCGGTGCATCAGCCACAGCAGATAGCTGCCGCCGAGCAGGGCGGTGATGATGCCCACCGGCAGTTCCTGCGGCGCGATGACCCAGCGCGCGGCGATGTCGGCGGCGAGGAGCAGCGCGCCCCCCGTCAGCGCCGAGAGCAGCAGCAGCGCGCCGTGGGTGGTCGGTCCCCAGCTGCGCACGAGGTGGGGCGCGACGAGGCCGACGAAGGCGATCAGTCCGCATTGCGCGACCGCCGCGCCGGTCGCGAGCGAGAGCGCGGCGATCAGGAGCAGTCGGATCAACGTGAGCCGCTGTCCGAGCGAACGCGCGGTGTCTTCGCCAAGCGTCAGCGCATCGAGCGTGCGGCTGCAGCCGAGCGCGACCAGCAGGCACAGGCCCATCGCGACGACCATGACCTGCACCGCGCTCCAGCCGACATAGCCGGTGCTGCCGAGCATGAAGGCCTGCATGGCGCGCAGGATGTCGGGATTCATCAGCGTCAGCAGCGCGGAGCCGGAGCCCAGCACCACGCCGACGACCACGCCCGCCAGCAGCAGTCGCAGGCTCTGCGTGACGCCGCGCGCGAGCACGAGCGTGAGCAGCACCGCCCCGATGGCGCCGACGAAGGCCGCGCCGGTCATGCCGACGCGCAGCGCCAGCGCGGCCGCGGCGGGCGAGACGCCCATGACGAAGAGCAATGCGGCGACGCCGAGCGAAGCGCCCGCGGAGCAGCCCAGCAGGTACGGATCAGCGAGGGGATTGCGGAACAGGCCCTGCGCGATCGCGCCGGCCAGCGCCAGCAGCGCGCCGGCGAGCCACGCGCCGATGGAGCGCGGCGCGCGGATGTCCCACAGGATCATGCGCATCGTGTCGCTGCTCTCCGTCCACGGACTCCATCCCATGCTGCCGATGGCCAGGCCCAGCGCCAGCAGGGCGGCGCCGAGCAGCAGCAGCGCCGTCAGCTGCGCCGCCGTCTTGGGGGAGAGCAGGGAGGAGGGCCGCATCAGCGCATGCCCCCGGGCGGCGCGTTGAAGGGCACCGTCGGCAGCGGCACGGGGCCGGCCGCCGCCTCACGCAGGCAACGCGCCATCAGCGCCGCGGCCACCGACATGCGGGGGCCGGGGCGGACGAGCACGTCGGACTCCGATGGGATCCAGACGCAGATCCGCTGGTTCTTCACCGCGCGGATCGCGGGCCAGCCCGGTCGTTGCGGCAGTCCCGCCGCGTTGCGCTGGCCGACCATGATGACCTGCGGATCGGCGCGGACGATGAATTCGGGGTTGAGCTTGGGGAAGGGACCGAGCTCGGCCGGGATGATGTTCTTCGCGCCGAGCCGCGTCAGGATCTCGCCCATGAAGGACGCCGTGCCCGCGCCGTAGGGGCCGGCGTCGACCTCGTAATAGACGCTGACGCCCCGCGCGCCCGGCGGCAGCGTCGCGGCGCTCTGCGCGATGTGGCCGTCGACGCGGTTCCACAGCCGCCGCGCGTCGTCCTCCTTGCCGAGGATCTGCCCCATCTTGCCCAGCACGCGCTGGACGTCGTTCATGCTCTTGGGCTCGAGCGCGACGACCTTCAGGCCGAGGCCCTCCAGCCGGTCGATCACGCGCGCGGAGACGCCCAGCACCACGACGTCCGGCTTCAGCGCCACCAGCGCCTCGATGCTGGTGTCGTCGAGACCGCCCAGGCGCGGCAGCTTCTGCACACTCACCGGGAAGTTGGAGAAGCGGTCCACGCCGACGACCTTCGCGCAATCGCCGAGCTCGCAGATGGTCTCGGTCAGCGAGGGCAGCAGGCTGACGATGCGTCGCGGCACGTCGGGCAGCGTGACCGTGTGGCCGCGGTCGTCCTTCAGCGTGATCGGCGTGGCGATCGCGGTCGTCGCGAATGTCGCGAAAGTCGAGAAGACCGCGAACGTCGCGAACATCCCCAGCCTCGCGCCACCCGCCGCGACCCTCATCGCGCCTTGCATCCAGCGTTCCATCGACGTCATCCGTTGTGCTCCTCGTTCGCTTCGTTCGACGCCTCGGCGGTCTGGCCGGCGCCGTCCAGATCCTCGACGGGCCGCGTCCATGGCTGTCCGGCCACCATCAAGGTGAGCTCGGCGCACTGCCGCGCGACGAGCTGGTTGAGCCAGCCCAGTTCGTCCACATACGCGCGCACCTCGCGACCCATCGGCATCACGCCCCAACCGACCTCGTTGGAGACGAAGACGACGGGCGACGCCAGTTGCGGCAGCAGTCGCTGGAGGTCGGCGCATTCGGTGCGCCAGTCGCCGAGACGCGGCGCGCCGTCCATCGGCATCAGCCAGTTCGTCAGCCAGAGCGTCAGGCAATCGACGACGATCAATCGCTGCGGCGAGGCCGCGGCGCGCAGCGCCTCGCACAGGCGCAGCGGCGCTTCGAGGGTGTCGAAGCCCGCCGGTCGGTCCGCGCGGTGGCGCGCGATGCGCTCGCGCATCTCGTCGTCATGGGCCTCGGCGGTCGCGATGACGGTGACCCGGTGCGTCGGCGTGCGCGCCCAGCGCAGCGCGAGGCGCTCCGCATGGCGCGACTTGCCGCTGCGCTGGCCGCCGATGATCAGGTGATGAGCGGACATCCGGAATCTCCAGTGAAAGCCAGGCATTGACGCCGAGAGACAGACCTTACCGCCTGGGCCTGCCGCGTCGGATTACAGCGACGGCGAATAACGCAGCGCGACGAACCAGGTGCGCGGCGCCTGCTGGTAGAAGTTCGCCGTCTGGTAGTCGCGGTTGAAGGCGTTGTCGACGTTCAGCTGTAGGCGCCAGTCCTTCGCGAATGCGTATTGCGCGTCCAGGTTGAGCAGGCCGTAGCCGCCCAGGCGGGTCTTGTTGGCGGCGTCGTCGAAGCGTTGTCCCGAGCCGACGACGTTCGCGCCCAGCGTCCAGGCGCTCAGGGTGGTCTCGGCGCGCAGCGTGCCGAAGCGCTTGGCGCGGCGTTGCAACTGCCGGCCGCTGTTGGCGTCGGTGGGGTCGAGGAAGTCCGCCGTGGCGCTCAGGTTCACCGGACCCAGCTGCGCACCGCCCTTGAGGCTGGTGCCCTTGAGCAGCGCGCGCGCGACGTTGCTGTAGCAGCCGGTCGTCGAGCGGCAGGTCCCCGCCGCGCCGAACGCGATCAGGTCGGTGACCCGGTTGTGGAAGGTCGTGACCGAGAAGTCGAAGTTCCCTTGCGCCCACGCCAGCCCGGCTTCGCGGTTCTGCGCGCGCTCGGGGCGGAGTGCCTCCACGCCGGCCTTGGTCGTGTCGGGACCGTAGACGCTGCCGCGCTGATAGAGCGTGGGCGCCCGGAACGCATTGCCGGCCGAGGCCGTCACGCGCCAGCCGCCGCCGATCTTGAAGCCCGCCGCCAGGCTGCCGGTGTCGATGCCGCCGAATTCGCTGTCGTCGTCATGCCTGCCGTGCGCCTGCAGGCTGAAGGCGCCCAGCGTGCCGAGGTAGCTCAGGCCGAGCGCGTTCTGGTCGCGATCGCCCTTGCCGCCGCCGACGAGGTCGGTGTTGACCAGGCGATCTTCGCGACGCTCCAGCAGGGCGTTGAGCTGATGCTGCTCGTTGATCCGGTAGAAGCCCTGCAGCGAGGCGCTGCGGATGCGCGTCTTCGTCAGGTAGGGCGAGCTCGGCTTGGTCTCGTAGTTCTCTTCGGACTGACCCGCCGACAACTGGGTCGACAGCACGGAGGACCAGGTGGAGTTCAGGCTCAGCTTGCCCGCCAGCGTCTCGGTGATGCCGCGGTCGTCGGCGTTCTTGCCGGCGTCGTAGCCGGCGTTGCTGCGGCTCTTCAAGCCGATGAACTCGAGGCGCTGGCCTTCGGCCACGCGAGCGCCCAGGCGCAGGCTGCCGCTGTAGTTGCGCCAGCCGTCGGCGTCGGGGTTGTAGCTCCGGGCCGCCGTGTTCAGGTAGGCGTTGAAGCCGGTGCCGCGGTCGAGCGCGAGCGAGCCGGCGTAGTCGAAGTCCGCCGTGCCGCCGCTGATGCCGACGTCGGCCTTCACCTGACCGAGGTTGCCGCCGCCGAGGCCGAGGTCCAGCTGCGTGCGGCCCGCCCCCCGGCGCGTGAAGATCTGCACCACGCCGCCGATGGCGTCGGAGCCGTACAGCGCGCTGGCCGGGCCCTTGAGGACCTCGATGCGCTCGATCTGCGAGACCGGCAGGTTCTGCCAGCTGGCGCCGCCGGAGGATTGACCGTCCACGCGCACGCCGTCGATCAGGACCACGGTGTGCCGGGTCTCGGCGCCGCGCACGAAGACGGAGGTCGAATTGCCCGGCCCGCCGTTGCTGGTCATCTGCAGGCCGGCGACGTTGCGCAGCAGAGCGGCGATGTTGCCGAAGCCCTGGCGCTCGATGGTGTCGCGGTTGATGACGGTCAGGTCGGCCGCGACGTCGGACAGCTTCATCGGGCTGCGCGTGCCGGTGACGGTGACGTCGTCGAGCCGGCTCGAAGGGGTGACGGTGGGGGAGGCCGCGGGGGACGTCGCGGGGGAGGCGGAAGCGGAGGAGGGGGCGGACTGCGCGGCCGCGGCCGTGGAGAACGTCGCAAGCGCCGGGAGCGCCGGGAACGCCAGGAGCGTCGACAGGGCGAGCGCCATCGGGGTGAGGGCAGGCAGCGAGCGGGCACCAGCGCGCGCGCGCGAAACGAACGGAAGCATGAGGAACGGACCAACGACGGAGTTCAGACGCCTGCTCACCCGCAGGGCCTCTGAGAAACGGCGTCGCCGGCTCGTCGTCGGATCGTCCTTGTGAAAGCTCACGAAGGACGCGTCGCGCGATCGGCTGGAGACGCCACCTGTTGGCCGGTATCCGGGCTGGTGGCCGCTGCCTGTGTCCTTCCCAGCGCAGACGCGCCAGTGGACGTGGGGACAGGCAGTGCCGGCTGCCGCCCGGTGTTCCCTCTTCAGGATCCCGGGCGCGCGACCGGCGGCCACTTACCGTTGCGGGGACAGCTCAGGTTGGTTCGCGCATCGGGGATGCGACCACTTCCTGATTCCCGTTTAACTGCACGGACGCAATGTCCGCGCGAGCACCAACGGCGCGCATTCTAGCGAGCTGCGGGCGTCGTGGTGCTGTCGCTGGTCGTGGGCTTGGGCTGCAGCGCGCCATCCGGTGACTTCGGCACCTTGGGTTTCTTCTTCGGCGGCTTCTTCGGATCCTTGGGCTTGGGCTTCTTCGGATCCGCGGGTTTCGCCGGCTTCGCAGCGCGCTGCCCCGGCAGGCGGCCATCGATGCCGGCGGCCTTGGGCGGCGCCTTCGCCGACTGGCGTTCGCGCTCCCGTTCGCGCACAGCCAGGTCGCGCGTCTCGGCGGCCGTGCGCTTGCGCGCGGTGTCGGCCTCCTTGGGATCGACCGGGTCCTTCGGGACCTCGGCCTTGCGGCCCTGTCCTTCGGGGCAGGGACTGTCGCGCAAGTCCTGACCCTCCGGGCCGCAGCGGTAGAAGCCGAAGGTCCGCTCCTGCTGCGGGGGCGCCTTGGGCACGTCCTGCGCGTTCGCCGCGCCAAGCATGAGGACCAGAACAGCAGTCGTCAGGATCAGGGCGGCGCGCGCGGGCATGTCAGTCTCCGGGGATAGGGGGTGGGGCAGGGGGAACTGCCGGGGAAGGCACAGGAGCAGGGGCAGTGGCAGTGGCAGTGGCAGTGGCAGTGGCAGGGGTTGCGGCGGCTGCCGTGGCGGCGGCCGTCGAGGCCGCGGTCACCACCGTGCCGGCAACCGGGGCGCCAGCCGTCGGCGCGGCGCCTGCGGCACCGGGCTTGGGCGGCAGGCCCGTCGGCAGATTGGCGGGCAGATGGGCAGGTCTGGGCGGCTTGGGCCGGGGCGGTTTGGCATGCAGCAGCGCCACGGCCTTGGCCATGTCACCGCCCGTCATCAGCTTGAAGGCCTCGAGCGACTTGCCGATGCAGTCCTCGACCGCCTGGCGCTCCGCCACCGGCGGCTTGCGCAGCACGTAGCCGGCGACCTCGCCCTTGTGGCCCGGATGGCCGATGCCCAGACGCAGGCGCCAGAAGTCGCCGCTGCCCAGCTGGGCCTGCATGTCCTTCAGCCCGTTGTGGCCGGCGTTGCCGCCGCCCTGCTTGAGCTTGAGCTCGCCGGGCGCGATCTCGAGCTCGTCGTGGATCGCCAGGATCTCCTCCGGCGCGATCTTGAAGAAGCGCGCCAGCGCCGCCACCGACTTGCCCGAGAGATTCATGTAGGTCATCGGCTGCAGCAGCCAGATCGGACCGGACGCGCCCGGCGCGTCGTTCACGCGCGCGACCAGGCCGAAGTACTTGGTGTCCAGCTGCGGCGTGACCTTCAGGCCGCGCGCCAGCGCATCGATCCACCAGAACCCGGCGTTGTGGCGGGTGTCCTCGTATTCAGGGCCGGGATTGCCCAGGCCGACAAAGAGACGAATCATGGGGCGCGATTATCAGTGTCGAGCTCAAAAGCAGAAGGCCCCGCGAGCGGGGCCTTCTTTGGAGGGAAGCCACCCCGAAGGGGGCCTCCCGGCAACGAACGCAGACCTCGTCAGGCCAGCGTCCGGAGAGGAAGAAATTACTTCTTCTTCTTTTTCTTGTCGTCGGCCGGGGCAGCTGCCACGACGATGACTTCTTCCGCCGCGGCCGGGACCGGGGTCGCGACCACCGGGTTCGGCTTGCCGTGCGTGACGATCTTGATGTGATCGGCCAGCTTCAGGTCGTTCACGTGGATCGAGTGACCCATCGTCAGACCGCTCAGGTCGACTTCGATGAACTCGGGCAGCTGTTGCGCCAGGCAGGTGATTTCCAGCTGGGTCAGCACGTGGTTCACGGTGCCCTTGTCGGTCTTGACGGCCGGCGACTCGGCTTCACCCACGAAGTGCAGCGGCACCTTCTTGGTGATCTTGGTCGTGGCGTCGACGCGCTGGAAGTCGACGTGCAGCACTTGCTGCTTGTACGGGTGCATCTGGAAGTCACGCAGCAGCACTTGCGTGGTCTTGCCTTCCACTTCCATGTCGAGGATGGAGCTGTGGAAAGCTTCCTTCTTCATGGCGTGGAACAGCGCGTTGTGATCCAGCTCGATGACTTCCGGGGTGCCGGCGCCGTAAACGATGCCAGGAACCTTGCCAGCGTGGCGCAGGCGGCGGCTCGCTCCGGTCCCCTGCAGCTTGCGCTCAAAAGCGACGAATTTCATATCAATCTCCAAGAATGGACGAAGCGCCAGGATTGACGCTCCGGATGAAGGCCCCGCGACCAGGCGCCTTCGCGAAACGGCCGCTGTCCTGACGAACAGCGGCCGGAACTCAGGATGCGATCAGAAGTTGTTGTTCTGCTCGCTAAAGAGGGAGGTCACCGACTCACCGTCCGAAATGCGGCGGATGGTCTCGGCGAACAGGAAGGCCACCGACAGCTGGCGGATCTTGCCGCAGGCCTTGGCGGTTTCCGACAGCGGAATGGTGTTGGTGATGACGACCTCGTCCAGCAGCGAACCCGCGATGCGCTCGATGGCCGGGCCCGACAGGATCGGGTGCGTGCAGTAGGCGAAGACGCTCTTGGCGCCGCGTTCCTTCAGCACTTCCGCGGCCTTCACCAGCGTGCCGGCCGTGTCGATCATGTCGTCCATGATCACGCAGTTGCGGCCGTCGATCTCGCCGATGACGTGCATCACCTCGGAGACGTTGGCCGACGGACGGCGCTTGTCGATGATCGCCAGGTCGCAGCCCAGCTGCTTGGCCAGCGCACGGGCGCGGACCACGCCGCCCACGTCGGGGCTGACCACCACCAGGTCCGCGTAGTTGCGGGCCTTCAGGTCCGACAGCAGCACCGGCGAGGCGTAGATGTTGTCGACCGGGATGTCGAAGAAGCCCTGGATCTGGTCCGCGTGCAGGTCCATCGTCAGGACGCGCTCGACGCCGACGGTCTCCAGCAGGTTGGCCACGACCTTGGCCGAGATCGGCACCCGCGTCGAACGCGGACGGCGGTCCTGGCGCGCATAACCGAAGTAGGGGATCACGGCGGTGATGCGGCGCGCGCTGGCGCGCTTCATCGCATCGACCATGATCAGCAGCTCCATCAGGTTCTCGTTCGTCGGCGCGCAGGTGGGCTGAACGATGAAAACGTCGCGGGCGCGCACGTTCTGCTGGATTTCAACAGCCACCTCGCCGTCGGAGAACCGACCGACCACGGCCTTGCCGAGCTCGAGGCCCAGATGCGTGGCGATTTCTTTGGAGAGGGTCGGGTTTGCGTTACCCGTGAAGAGGACGGTATTGAGCAGCACAGCGGGCCATCCTTAGACTTATGGCCCGGTGGCCAACCCAGCGGGTCCCGGATTGAAACTGAGAATTTGGCAGGGGAGGAAGGACTCGAACCCTCGCATGTCGGAATCAAAATCCGATGCCTTGACCAACTTGGCGACTCCCCTACACCGGACACTGTTCGTAGAACAGCACCCTACAACCTTCAATCTTCAGCCCAGCCCCGCAAGGGGTGAACCGACAGACTGCGACACATTTTTCCGACCCAACCGTCCGGGAGTTTTTGGAACTCACCTTCCGGTGTCGCCTTGAGATTGCTCTCCAGGCCGGAAACTGCATCTATCTTTTCCGCTGCTGTCTGCATTGCATTCAGCGAGGGTCGAACTATAGCAAAAACTGCACTGCCTGAGCCCGTCATACGAGAATTTTCGTAGCGGGTCTGCAACCATTCAAGCGCCTTCGATACTTCGTTGCTTGCAGCTTCCGCGGGAGGTTGCAGATCATTTCTGCCCCATCCTTCAAACAACTGCTGAACGAGTATTTCCGACGTTTGGTGATCGCGGACAATATTGCCTTTTGGGCTATCTGTTCGTTCACCCCAGCTATTGGCTTCGTTACTCTGAGATTCTGTTACCAGAATCCCTTCGCTGCGTCGGCCGTTCGCTGCAGGAAAGCCCGCTACTATAGCCACGCTTTCTGACCTTTGCAACAGCGGACTGGAAAAAATTTCCTTGGTGCCGATGCTGACCGCGGGTTTGACCACCGCGAGCCGCAGCTCCGGCACCTCCAGCGGCGTCAGCACCTCGCCGATGCCTTCGACGAAGGCGTTGCGACCGCCGACGAAGAACGGCACGTCCGCGCCGAGCGCCAGCGCGATCGGCAGCAGCCGCTCACGCGACCAGTTCAGTCCCCACAGCCGGTTCAGCGCCAGCAGCGTGCTGGCCGCGTCCGACGAGCCCCCGCCCATGCCCGCACCGGAGGGCAGGCGCTTCTCGATGTGGATGTCCGCGCCGAAAGCGCAGCCGCTGGCCTGCCGCAACGCGCGCGCGGCGCGCAGGCACAGGTCGTCCGGCGGCAGCGTGTCGCCCTGGTCGTGGCGATGCAGCGCGCCGTCGTCGCGGCGCTCGAAGTGCAGCGTGTCGGCCCAGTCGATCAGCACGAACAGCGATTGCAGCAGGTGATAGCCGTCCGGCCGCTTGCCCACCACGTGCAGGAAGAGGTTGAGCTTGGCCGGCGCCGGCACGTCGTAGAGCGCCTTGAGCGGCGCCGCGGAGGGGGAGGAGATCATGGACGTCGTGGACGTGGGGACAGGATGGCCAGAGAGATTCAGGGCGACGCCGGCGCGTCGAGTTTCAGGCGCAGCGTGGCCAGCGGTTCCGGCCCGTTCGGATTGAGGCGCTGGGCGGAGATCAATTGATTGTCGAAGCGCCGGAGGTCGACCTGCCAGCCGAGCTGCTGGAAGCCCGTTTCGCCGTCGGCCCGCGACGGCGCCTGCGGCCACGGCCGTCCGCGCAGCCAGTCGAACAGCGCCTGCAGCGGCAGCGTCTCGCCGAGCAGCTCCTGCGTCAGCGCGTCGATGTCGTCATAGGCGCGGTCGCCATCGGGGGTCTTGACCCAGGCCGAGCCCGGCTGCCACGACACGCGCGCCACCAGGCTGCCCATGGGGGTGCTCATCTCGAGCTGGCCACGGCGCGGATCGCCGAGCAGTTCGAAGTTGGCGTTGACGTTCTGTCCGCGCTGGCCGCCGGCACCGGCCGGGACGATCAGTCCGAACTTGCCGGTCAGGCGCGGCGCATCGGCCAGCGCCGCGGCGTCCGTGCCCGATGCCTTGGGCACCGAGCTGCAACCGGCGAGCACCGCCACGCCGAGCGCCGCCATCGCGCCCGCGCTGAACTGCCGCCGCCGCATCAGGGACGAACCTGCAGTCGCTGCATCGTCGACTGCAGCGCCTCGTTGCGCGGATCGCGGCGGGCAGCGTCGGCGAAGACACGGCGCGCCTCGTCCTGCTGTCCGGCGGCCCAGAGCACCTCGCCCAGATGGGCGGCGATCTCCGCATCCGGACGCGAGCCGTAGGCCTGGCGCAGCAGCCGCTCGGCCTCGCCGAGCCGGCCCAGTCTGAACTCCACCCAGCCCATGCTGTCGACGATGAAGGGTTCGCCCGGCGCGAAGCTCAGCGCCTTCGAGATCAGGTCGCGCGCCTCCTGCAGCCGCTCGTTGCGATCGGCCAGCGAGTAGCCCAGCGCGTTGTACGCGTGGTAGTGCTGGGGCTTGAGCTGGATCACCTTCTGCAGCAGCGCTTCCATCTCCTGCGCGCGGCCGAGCTTCTCGGCCATCATCGACTGCTCGTAGAGCAGGTCGGCGTCCTCGGGGGCGTCCTTGATCGCGGTGCCGAGCAGGTCATAGGCGGCCTGCCACTGCTTGTTGTCGCGCAGCAGCTGCGACTCGGCCAGCGTGCGGGCGCGGCGGTCCTGCTCGCGGTCGGCGGGCAGTTGATGCAGCAGCTTGCGGCCTTCCTCGAGCTTGCCCTGGCGCGCCAGCAGCGAGGCGCGGCGATAGGCGATGTCGAGGTTGCCCGGCGCCGCCTCGATCGCGGCCAGCCGCTTCTCGGCTGTCTTGAAGTCGCCGCGCATCTCGGCGGCCTGGGCGAGCAACAACTGACCCTGCTGCTTCGCTTCACGGTCCGCCTTGTCCAGACCGGCGGCGGCAATCGCGCGCTCGGCCAGCGACGAGACGTCCGGCTTCTCGACCAGCTTCATGTAGCGCTGCAGCGCGTCCTCGGCGGCGTCGGGATGCTGCAGGTCCAGCTCCAGCGAGCCCAGCGCCAGCCAATGGCCGGGCTCGTCGGGCGACTGCTGCGTCAGCGTGCGGAACTCGCGCGCCGCGTCGCCGGGGCGCTGCGCGCGGGCCAGCGCGCGGGCGTAGGCCAGGCGCAGCGACTGCTTGTCCGGCTTGGCTTGCAGCTCGGCGGTGATCAGCGCCTCGGCCTCGGGGCGGCGGGGCAGCAGCTCCAGCGCCATCAGCAGCGGTTCCTCGCGGTCCGGGAAGTCCTTCGCGGCGGCGCGGACGTGGATCAGCGCGGTCTCGTAGCGGTCGGCCTTCTTGGCGAATTCCGCCAGCACCAGCAGCGAGGCGAAACGGGTCTCCGGCCTCGCGGCGGTCTCGCGCAGCATCGGCTCGAAGGCTTCCTGGATGCGCACCGGTTCCGGATTGCGCTGGAACAGCGCCGGCAGCGCGGCGATCAGCGGGCCGCGGCCGTCGGCCGGCGTCATCGCGAGCAGCGAACGCAGCACCGGCGGGATCTCGGCCGGGCGGTTCAGCAGCGCGAGCAGCTGGATCTGCGTGCGATGCGCCTCGACCGAGTTCGGGATCGCCTCGCGCCAGGCGCGGGCGGCGATGACGGCCTGGTCGCCGGCGCGCGACTGCAGCGCGATCTGGACGACGCGGCGGAAGAGCTCCTCGTCGCCGCTGCGCCGTGCGGCGTCGAGCAGCACCTGGAAGGCGACGCCGGGTTCGCCGCCCTGGAGTTCCATCTCGCCGATCAGCAGCTGATAGAACATCGGCGCGTCGAGGTCGGAATTGACCACGGGCGCGGAGGCGGCGGAGGCGGGCGCGTCCGCGGCCGCCGGGGCGGGAGACGGATCGGACTGGGGCGACGGCGAGATCTGGGCGTGGGCGGCGCAGCTCAGGGCGAGGGCGGCGGAGAGCCACCAGCGGTGGCGCACAAGGGCGGGCATGACGTGACTCCTGAACTGGGCGGGAAGGCTCGCGGGGCAAACCGGGGGCCGCGGACCATTCTAGGGACCCCGGAACCAGGTCGCGCCTATGATCCCGGGATGCCCGAGTTACCGGAAGTTGAAGTTACACGACGAAGTTTTGCGCCGGCCATCGCCGGGGCGCGCGTGCTGGATGTCCGGCTGGGAAAACCGCTGCGCTGGCCGCTCGGCGTCGCGGCCGAACGGCTGGTCGGACGACGCGTCGGCGAGACGACGCGGCGCGGCAAGTACCTGTGGCTGCCGCTGGTGCCGACCGCCGAGCAGCCGGGCCATCCGGAGGAGGACGGCGGCGGGCTGCTGATGCATCTGGGGATGTCGGGCTCGCTGGCGTTCCGCGAGCAGCCGCCCCCGGCGGGGCCGCACGATCATTTCGAGCTGGTCACCGACCGCGGCGTGCTGCGGCTGACCGATCCGCGGCGTTTCGGCGCCGTCGTGTGGTCGGACGGGCTGGACGTGGAACCGGCCGCGAAGCTGCTGTCCCGCATCGGGCTGGAGCCCTTCGACATCGAATTCCACGGCCCCTATCTGCATGCAGGCTTCCGCGGCCGGCGCGTCGCGGTGAAGCAGGCGATCCTGGCCGGCGACGTGGTCGTCGGCGCGGGCAACATCTATGCGTGCGAGGCGCTGTTCATGGCCGGCGTCGACCCGCGCGCGCCGGCGGGCAAGCTCAGCAAGCCGCGCGCGGAGAAGCTGGCGGGCGCGCTGCGGCAAGTGCTCGGCGAGGCGCTCGAAGCCGGCGGCAGCACGCTGCGCGACTTCAAGGACGCGCACGGCGTGGCGGGCAGCTTCCAGATGCAGGCGCGGGTCTACGGACGCGAGGGCGAGCCCTGCCGCGTGTGCGGCACCAAGATCCGGCGCATCGTGCAGGGGCAGCGGTCGACCTTCTTCTGCCCGGGCTGCCAGAAACGATGAGCGCCAAACCGCGAGCCGAGCCGCCAGCCTTGAGAGACCTGACCCCCGCGCCCTCCTTGCCGGCATCCTCTGCGCCGATCTCTGCGCCGACTCCTCCGATGACCGACGACGAACTGGACGACCGCGTCGAGGCGGTGCGCGGCGATTTCGCGCCGCGGCTGCTGGCCTGGCAGCGCCGCGACGGCCGCCATGACCTGCCCTGGCAGAACACGCGCGATCCATACCGCGTGTGGCTGTCGGAGATCATGCTGCAGCAGACGCAGGTGACGACGGTGCTGGGCTACTACCGGCGCTTCCTGGAGCGCTTCCCCGACGTGGCCGCGCTGGCCGCCGCGCCCAACGACGAGGTGATGGCCGCCTGGGCCGGACTGGGCTACTACAGCCGCGCGCGCAACCTGCACAAGTGCGCGCAGGCGGTGGTGGCGCTGCATGGCGGCGCGTTCCCGCGCAGCGCGGCGGTGCTGGCGGAGTTGCCCGGCATCGGCCGGTCGACGGCGTCAGCGATCTCGTCGTTCTGCTTCGACGAGCGGGTCGCCATCCTGGACGGCAACGTGAAGCGCGTGCTCGGCCGTCTGCTGGCCTTCGACGGCGACCTGGCCTCGGCGGCGCAGGAGAAGCGGCTGTGGCGCCAGGCGGAGGCGCTGCTGCCGGCGTCGCCCGCGGACATGCCGGCCTACACGCAAGGGATGATGGACCTGGGCGCGAGCCTGTGTTCGACGCGCAGCCCGCAATGCCTGCTGTGCCCGGTGGCCTCGCTGTGCGCGGGGCTGGCGGAGGGCGATCCGACGAGATATCCGATCAAGACGAAGAAGCTCAAGCGCGGCCAGCGGGAGAACTGGTGGCTGTGGGTCGAGCACGAGGGCCGCATCTGGCTGCAGCAGCGGCCGGCCGAAGGCGTCTGGGGCGGCCTGTGGACGCTGCCCCTGTTCGATGACGAGGCGGCGCTGACGGCGCAGAGCGCGGCGCTGGGCGTCGCAGCGCCGGAGACGCTGCCGCGGGTGAAGCATGTGCTGACGCACTTCGACTGGCTGCTGCACCCGCGCCGCGCGCTGCTCACGCGCGAGACGCGGCCCGCCGGCGACGGCGTGTGGGTCGCGCGCGAGCGGCTGGCGGAGTACGCGCTGCCGGCGCCGCTGAAGAAGCTGCTGGACTAGGGCAGCGCCGCGGGACTCAAGCGGCGCGTCCCTCGCGGTCCGGACCGGCGACGGGCGGCCAGGGGCGCTGCTGGAACTTGAAGTTCCGCATGTCTTCGCCGCGCTCGTCGAGGGCGGCATTGAATGCCGTCAGTTGCGCGCGGAGCTTGACGATCGCCTGTTGGGCGACGGCCTCGGGCTTGCTGCTCCTGGCCAGGGCGCGCAACCCGGCCGCCTGGGTCCGTCGCGCTGCCTTCAGGATCGGGTTCAGGGTGCGACTGACCCACGCCGTGCGGTCCTCCCACTGCGCCACTGACTGCGGATCGGGCACGCCGGGCTTGAAACCGAAGATGCTCACGCGGAACTCCGCCCCCGAGAGGTCATCGTCCAGCAGCGACAGCTCCTCGCGCAGCGGCGCCTGGGCTTCCTTGCGCCGCGCCATCTCGGCGAGCTTCGCTTCTTTCATCCGCTGCGGCGACAGGTGCTGGACCAAGGCGTTCCGCGCCGACTGCGCGGTATGGGCCACACGCGACAGTGCGCCGCGCAGCAGCGTGGCGGGGGAGACCGTGCGCCGTGCGGCGCTCGGGATCGGTTCGGGATGCGGCGTCTCGGGGAGTGCGTCGTCCGGGTGGATGACCTTCTTGCGTTCGAGGAGGCCGCGCAGACTGGCGGTCTGCCCCTTGATCTTCGTCACGTCGTCGTGCAGGTCTCGCATGCGGCCGGCCATGAGGTCGCTGCGACCTGCATCGATCGCCGACGCAATGCGCTGGGCGGTCGCGCGAATCCTGGCGAAGTCGGGTTCGGAAATGCCATACCGGTGGCCGCCCCCGGCGATGCGATCCAGCGCCGTGCCCAGCCGGGAGAGTTCCCGCTGGTCGTACGCGAAGGCGTCGAGGTGGGCGGCGACGTGATGCAGTCCTTGCGGCAACTGGTTGATGTCGCAGTCGAGCTCGTACAACTGGGTGGCGCTCGCCGGGGAATTGCCAAGGAACTCGTTCGCCCGCCGCGACAGCGTCTGCGTTTGCGCGCGCAGCGAGTTGTCCGCGCCCGGCCACTGTCGCGCGACCGTGTTGAGCCACACCGCCCGCTTCTTCACCCTGTCCTCGATGCCGGGATTGTTCTTCGGGCTGAAGTTCGTCTCGATGTCGAGCGCCGCCAGCGCTTCGTCGATGGCATGGTCGGTGTCGAGGCGGGTGCCAGCGCCGGGGCGTTCGGAAATGGTCGTCATGCTGATCTTCCTGCGGACATTGCGTGCAAGGAGAGTCAGTCGTCTGATAACCGATCAGGTTCCCGGGTGGCACCTGCCGCTGTCGCGCGACGTCCGGCCGGTGCCCGCGCAGACGCCGGTGGTCAGGCGTCTCCGGCTCGGTGGCCGCGGGCGCCTCCGGGGTTCCGCGCGTTGCCGGCGGGCGCTGCTCCGTTATGCTCGCGCGGATCACGGACGGGGGGCCAGGGCGGCTCCGCATCCGCTTCCACCGCATCCAGGGACACCATGTCGAACGACGTCAAGCCGGGCCGGGCCGCGGCCATCAAGAGCGCATTGGAATCGGCCTTCATCGCGCTGCTCGCCAGCGGCGTGTGCCTGTGGTTCCTGATCAGCGAGACCCAGGTGGCCGGCGAGGGCGATCCGGCCAAGCTGACCATGCTCGGCATGGGGCTCTTCGCGGGCTTGTGCGCGCACTTCGCGTACATGGGCATCGCGGTCAAGCGCGCGGAGCGCGGCGTGGTGCTCTGGATGATCCTGATGCTGGTGCTGATGCCCTTCGCGTCGGTCGTGCTGGGCATCCTGCTGTTCAACCAGGTGCAGGAGATCGAGCACCAGGCGGTCGAGCAAAGCTGAACGCCGCGGGGGCGACCCCGTCCGCGCTTGCCGCGCCTGCCGCGCGCGCAAGCCCGCGTCGGCTCAGCGCGCGTCGAGTTCCCGATGCCGCTTCAACACCTGCCCGTGGAAGGCGAACTGCTTGGCCAGCGTCTCGACGAGGTAGACCGAGCGGTGCTGCCCGCCGGTGCAGCCGATGGCGACGGTCAGGTAGCTGCGCTGGTCCTGCGCGAAGTTCGGCAGCCACTGCGCGATGAAGGCGCCGATCTGGCTGAGCATCAGCCGGACCTCGGGCTGGCTCTCCAGGTAGGCCGCGACCGGTTCGTCGCGGCCGGTGAGCGGACGCAGTTCGCGGTCGTAATACGGGTTGGGCAGCACGCGGACGTCGAAGACGAAGTCCGCGTCGCTGGGCACGCCGTGCTTGAACGCGAAGGATTCGAACACCAGCGTCAGCGAGGAGCCGCTCACATGCACCAGGTCGCGCAGCCAGCCGCGCAGCTGCGCGGGGCGGAGCTGGCTGCTGTCGATGACGGTGGACTCCATGCGCAGCGGCGTCAGCAGCTCGCGCTCGAGCGCGATCGCGTCCTGCAGCGCGCGGTGCGTGTCGCCGTCGTCGCGCAGGTCGTGACGGGCGCGCAGCGGGTGTGGGCGACGCGTCTCCGAGAACCGGCGCAGCAGCGTGTCGTCGTCGGCGTCCAGGAAGATCGCGCGCAGCGAGACGCCTTCCTGGCGCATTTCCTTGATGTGCAGCAGCAGCTGCGGCAGCGAGCCGGCGCTGCGCACGTCCACCGCGATCGCGACACGGCGCCAGCCGCGCTGGCGTTCCAGGTCGAGGAACTGCGGCAGCAGCTCGGGCGGCAGGTTGTCGACGCAGAAGAAGCCGGCATCCTCGAGCGCGTGCATCGCGATCGACTTGCCGCCGCCGGACATGCCGGTGACGAGCACGACCTCGCCGCGGGGCGAGGTGTCGGTGGGGGTGGCGAGGGCCGGGGGCACCGGAGCGGTATGGGGCGCGCTCACGGCTTCACCTTTCTGTTGGGGGACTTGCCGGCCTGATCGGCGGGGCTGCCCTTGGCGGACAGCTCCAGCATTTCCTGCGCATGCGCGAGCGAGGTCGACGACAGCCGTTCGCCGCCGAGCATGCGGGCGATCTCGGCGGTGCGGGCCTCGCCGGCGATGGGTCGGACGTCGGAGTTGGTCTTGCCGTCCTTGAGCGCCTTGGCGACAAGGAAGTGGTGATCCGCGCAGGCGGCGACCTGCGGCAGATGCGTGACGGCCAGGACCTGCGCGCGCTGGCCGAGCTGCTTCATCAGCCGGCCGACGGTCTCCGCGACGGCGCCGCCGACGCCGGCGTCGATCTCATCGAAGATCAACGTGCCGGCGCCGCTGTTCTGCTGGCTGGTCGTGACGGCGATGGCCAGCGCGATGCGCGACAGCTCGCCGCCGGAGGCGACCTTGGCCAGCGGGCGCGGCGTGCTGCCGGCGTGGCCGGCGACGAGGAACTCGGCGGACTCCAGCCCGAAGCTCTGCGGCTCGTCCTGCGGCAGCAGCGCGACCTCGAAGCGGCCGCCGGACATGCCCAGCTGCTGCATCGCCTGCGAGACGGCGTCGGACAGCGTCGGCGCCGCCTTGGCGCGCGCGGTGCTGACGGTCCTGGCTTCCTTCTGATACCGCTTCAACGCGGCGGCCTGCTTGGCCTGCAGCGCGTCGAGGTCGGTGGCGGCGTCGAGCTGTGCGAGCTCAGCCTTCCATTCGTCGAGCAGCGCGGCCAGGTCGGCCGGCTGACGGCGGTAGCGCCGCGCGAGCGTGACCCAGGCGGACACGCGCTCGTCGAGCTGCTGCAGCCGGTCGGGGTCGAGGTCGGCGGCGTTCAGGTAGGAACTGAGGCTGTGCGCGGCATCCTGCAGTTGCGCCTGCGCGCCGAGCAGCGCGCTGACGGTGTCCTGCAGGCCAGCGTCGTAGACGAGCACGTCCTGCAGCGCGGAGAGCGCCTCGTCGGTCAGCGACTCGGCGTTGATCTCGGCCTCGGCGATGCGTTCGAGCGCGCCGCGGGCGGCGTCCATCAGCGACTGCGCATGCGACAGGCGCTGGTGTTCCGCGTTCAGCTCGTCCCACTCGTCCGCGCCGGGCGCGAGGCGGCCGAGCTCGCCGATCTGCCAGCTCAGGCGCTCGTGCTCGCGGGCGAGGTCGGCCTGTTTCGACTGCGCGGCGGACAGCGCCTCGGTGGCCTGGCGCCACTCGGTGAAGGCGGCGGCCATCGGCCTGGTCTCGATCTGGGCGAAGCTGTCCAGCAGCTCGCGCACGCTCACGGGGCGGGTCAGGCCTTGCCAGGCGTGCTGGCCGTGGATGTCGAGCAGGTGTTCGGCGAGTTCGCGCAGCTGGGCGACGGTGGCGGTGCCGCCGTTGATCCATGCGCGGCTCTTGCCTTGGGCGTCGATCACGCGGCGCAGGAGCAGCGTGTCATCGGCGCCGTCGACGGCGGAGTCGAAGCCGGCTTCCTCGAGCCAGGGGGCGAGGACGGCGGGGCGGTCGAACTCGGCGGAGATTTCGGCGCGGGTGGCGCCTTCGCGGACGACGGCGGCGTCGCCGCGGGAGCCGAGGGCCAGTTGGAGGGCGTCGATGAGGATGGACTTGCCGGCGCCGGTTTCACCGGTGAGGGCGGAGAAGCCGGCGGCGAAGTCGAGTTCGAGCGCCGGGACGATCACGAAGTCCTTGAGGGCGAGGCGGCGCAGCATCAGGTGGTGCCTTCGTTCCAGCGGAGTTTGCGGCGCAGGGTGGCGTAGTAGGACCAGCCGCGGGGGTGGAGGAAGGGGGCGCGGTGCTGGGAGCGGCGCACGGTGATGCAGTCGCCGTGGAGCAGGGAGGCGAGGGATTGCATGTCGAAGTTCACCGACGCGTCGCGGCCGGCGACGATGGTGAGGCGGACCTCGCCGTTGTCGGGCAGCACGATGGGGCGGTTGGAGAGGGCGTGGGAGGCGATGGGCAGGAGGACCCAGCCGGCGATGCCGGGGTGGAGGATGGGTCCGCCGGCGGAGAGGGCGTAGGCGGTGGAGCCGGTGGGGGTGCCGACGATGACGCCGTCGGCGCGCATGTTGGCGACGAACTCGTCGCCGACGTCCACGCGCAGTTCGACCATGGCGGCGGTGGCGCCGCGGGAGACGACGACATCGTTGAGGGCGACGCCGGAGAAGATCTGTTCGCCGTCGCGGATCACGGCGCCTTCGAGGAGGGAGCGGTGCTCGATCTCGAAGTCGCCGGCGAGGATGGGGGCGAGGGATTCCTTGAACTGGTCGGCGGAGATGTCGGTGATGAAGCCGAGGCGTCCCTGGTTGATGCCGACGAGGGGGAGGTTGTAGCGGGCGACCTGGCGGGCGAAGCCGAGCATGGTGCCGTCGCCGCCGACGACGATGGCCAGGTCGCACTGGGTGCCCAGTTCGGCGTGGGACAGGCCGGGGAGGGCGGTGATGCCGGTGCTGTCGGCGGTGGCCTGTTCGAGGGAAACATCCAATCCCTGGGAGGCGACAAAATCGGCAATCTCTTCCAGGATGGGCCGGATGCCCCGCGACTGGGGTTTTCCGACGATGGCCACATGGCGGAAGCGCTTGGACATGGCGGGAATTACACCACAGCGAACTGCTGGGACCGGGGGTATGCGGGGGGTGGCGCCGCCGGCTTCTTTAGAATGAAAAACATGCTCGACGATCGCGCGAAGACACTGCTGAAGGCTCTGGTGGAGCGGTACATCGCCGACGGTTCGCCGGTGGGGTCGCGCACCTTGTCGAAGGCGTCGGGGCTGGAGCTGAGCCCGGCGACGATCCGCAACGTGATGGCGGACCTGGAGGAGCTGGGGCTGATCGCGAGCCCGCACACCAGCGCGGGGCGGATTCCGACGGCGCGGGGGTACCGGCTGTTCGTGGACACCTTGCTGACGGCCAAGCCGGGCATGCCGCGCGAGGGGGTGGGGTCGTTCGAGAGCCAGTTGTTGCCTGACCAACCGCAAAAGGTGATCGCGAGCGCGGCGCATCTGCTGAGCAGCCTGTCGAGTTTCGTGGGGGTGGTGACGTCGCCGCGGAAGACGGCGGTGTTCCACCACATCGAGTTCCTGCGTCTGGGGGATCGACGGGTGCTGGTGATCATGGTGTCGCCGGACGGGGATGTGCAGAACCGGCTGGTGTTCACGGCGCAAGACCTGACCCAGTCGGACCTGACGGAGGCGAGCAACCGGCTGAACGCGCACTACGCGGGGCTGAGCCTGGACGTGGTGCGGGACCGCCTGAGGTCCGAGGTGGACCAACTGCGCGGGGAGATCGCCAAGCTGATGAGCGCGGCGGTGGACGTCGGGCAGCAGGGGGTGACGGAGCACGAGCCGATGATCATCTCGGGGGAGAGGAACCTGCTGACGGTGCAGGACTTCAGCCACGACATGGGGAGCCTGCGGCGGATGTTCGACATGTTCGAGCAGAAGACGCAGCTGATGCGGCTGCTGGATGTGTCGGAGCGCGCGGAAGGCGTGCGGATCTACATCGGCGGGGAGAGCCAGGTCGTGCCTGTTGAAGAGCTGTCGATCGTCTCCGCGCCGTACGAGGTGGATGGCGAGGTGGTGGGCACGCTCGGCGTCATCGGCCCGACGCGCATGGCCTACGACCGCATGATCGAGATCGTCGACATCACGTCGAGGATGGTGAGCAACGCGTTGTCGCAGAAGTAGCCGCGCTTCGCGGCTCGTCAGGCCGGCCCCCAAGCATGCTTACAATCCGCCGCTCCGGTGCAACGCCGGAACCAACGAACCCGCCAGGGTTCGTATATGCGATTACCCCCGGGGGCCGTTAGCTCAGTTGGTTAGAGCAGAGGACTCATAATCCTTTGGTCACAGGTTCAAGTCCTGTACGGCCTACCAGCAGTTGTGTCTGCGAATCGGAGATCTTCGTCTTATTCCTCGCCCCAAGGTCTTGGGGAAAGGACAGCGCAGCGCGGCAGTTGGCAAGCTTAAACGTCAATGGAGTGCCGACCTTGACACAGTTAGCTGAGCAGTTGCTGAGAGATGCAATTGAGGATCAGCGTACCCGCATGAGCGGCTACGAGATCCCTTCGGAAGCTCTCACATTTGAAACCTTGCGCGCATTGGACTACGCCTTTTGCCGCGAACTCCTCCCCCATCGACCAGCCTTGAAAGAGGAGGAGCAGCTCTATCACTTCATTCTGCAACGTGGGGTGAATGGGGCACTCTCCCGGGTCTTGCCAATCGGACTGACCAACACGCACCCTCGTCTCTCTCGTTCTACACACAGAACTGGCGACAAGGCAGATCAGTTCCTGCTCGACCGCGTTGGCCACTTGCGTGAATCGCGGCACCTCTTGCTTCCGGAGATGCCCGCCAGTGGTGTACTTGCCTTGGAATGAGTACCAGTCGGGAAAGGTTTGCAATCGTGCGTTCTCGCGAACCGTCAGCGTGCGCGGCTCCGAATAGTGCAATAGGTCGTCAGTTCCTTTGGCCGCAAGGACAACATGATGCCTGCAGATCGGCTGGGCCACCTTCGTCTACAAGGGCAAGACCTTCCGCGGATGGTTCCATAGCAAGCACAACTATGAGGACATGGGCGAACTCGGCGGCAAGCCGCTGCGTCTCGTGTGTGACCTCAAGGACGAACCGGTCGGTCGCCCGGAGATCGGCAGCTACGGGATCTGCACCGTGCAGAAGTGATGGCTATGGCTCACGCCGGCCTCGTCCACTTGCACACCGGATACGTCGAACATCCGTAGAACGCCTGCCCCGCATTCGGACCGCGCTTGGCCGTGCGCAGCACCATCGGATTCGAGCAAGCCGGGCAGACCACCATCGTGACGTCCGCTGCCGCTTGCTGCGGTGTGGGTTGCGGCGCGGGAACGGTCGCCAACAGCGCCTTCAACTTCGGCCCGTCGATGAGCCGCATGTGCCGGCCCTCGGCAAACGCGGTCGCCTCTTTGGTGAACGCCCCGGACGTCACCACGAACCCACCGGCCGCGCCGCGCGCCGCCATCACCCCGTAGAGCTCCCGCACCACGCTGACGCCGACCTTGTAGGCCTTCCAGTGCTTGCACTGGACGAGGTAGGTCTCGTTCCCATTCGTCGACGGCTTGCGCAGCACGAGGTCGACGCCGCCATCCGGGCCGCTGCCGCCGATCTCGACCACGGTGAACCCCTTCTGCCGGAACGCCTCGCCGATCAGCAGCTCGAACTGGTGCCAGGTCATGCCGTGGATGGCGTCGGCGTCCTGGCCTTGGGCGGACTGCTCCAGGAGCTGCTTTCTCGTCCGCCTCCGAAAGGCCGACATCACCGCCGCCGCCAGCAGAAGCACGGGCAAGACGTACTGCCCGATGACAACGAATTGCATGATCATCGCGCCCACCATGACGGCAGGGAGCTGCTCGATCCCTCCTGCAGGCGTCGGCGCCGGCGCCGGCTGAGCAGCCCAGGCATGCAAGGCGAGGTACGCGACCGCCGCGAGCGCAACACACGCCCACCACGGCATCAACGCGAACAGATCCAGCAGGACCTCGACCGAGGATCCCTTTTTCCTTCTGGCCATTTCGGCTCTCTCCCTGAAAACGTCCGTCGAGTATCGCTGCCGCTGTGTCCGCGAAGCATCGGGCTTCGCCGTGAGTGCCGAATGTCGGAGCCGCGTTCAGGCGTCGCAGAGCCCGTTTGAAAGAGGAGGCGGAGCGCTCAGTCCTCCGCTCTCAGCAACTGCCCGATCTCGCGCCGATTGCTCCTCACCGCCTGATCCAGCACCGGGATCAGCGCCGCCAGGCTGCTCCCCCGCGCCGTCACGAAGCGCTCGCCCAGCGTCCCCAGCGGCGACGGGCCGACCTTCAGCCGCTCCAGGTTGCCGCCCGAGTCGGCGATGCGCTGCCTCAGCGCGCGCACATCCGTGTTGAAGTGATTCGCCAGCAGCACGTCGCACCGGCCGGCCATGAGCTGCCGGACCCTCGTCCGGAAATCCCCGGACACGTACTCCGCCGCGTAGATCGGCCCCTTCGCCGCCTCCAGCGCGCGGCCGTAGTCGAGCCCCCGCACCACGCACACCCGCAGGCCCTTGAGGTCCTCCACCGCGCGCAGTTCCCGATCCACCTCGCTCCGCGCGATCGGCCACACCCCGCTGACGAAGACGTCCTCCGAGAACAGCAGCCGCGACGACAGGTTCGACGACCTCCCGGCCCCGAACCCCATCGTCCAGCCGTTCTCCACCATCGCCAGCATGCGCGGCACCGGCACCAGCTGGCAGTCCCACGCCAGCTCCGCGCTCCGGCCGATGAGCTCGAGCACCGGCTTGATCCGCGCGATGTTGATCCCCTCCGGCAGCGCGAGCGGCACGACCGGCATCACGGGCATCACGGGCGCACCCGCCGCCTTCCCGCCAGCGACCAGCGCGAGCAGCGGCGCCAGCGCCACCGCGCGGCGGCGCACGCCCATCCCCCGCGCGAGGGCGGGCACTCCCTCCGCCAACTGCGGATCCTCCCCGACGCTCACGCCCTCGACGCGCTGCATGCCCACGATCGCTCTCTTCCGCACCAGTGTGTCCGGTTCGGTGGGGAGACTAGCCGCGATGGTTGAAGGCTTGGTGAAGGAAGCGTTGGGGGAGCGCGAGCGGCAAGAAAAAGGGCGCCGAAGCGCCCCGTGCGACGGAATGCCTCAGTCGGTCGAGAACATCTCGAGGATCTTTCGGACGCCACAGGAAATCATGGCGGAATTCTCCCCGACGCCTGACCAGCCGGACTGATCTCTCACGCATTCGATATAGCTCTGCATCGGGACCGGTTCGCGGCCTTCGGGCGTGCCGGCCCAGCTGTCACCGCCGGACACCATGTCGATTTCTTGTTCAGTCAAGACTTGCATATTTGCTTTCGAATCTCCGAGAGTCGCTCGGTGCGAGTGGAAGCGAAAGATCCACGACGCGAAAGTTACCGGTTGATGGCCCGCTCGAATATTCCTCATAAGCGCTGACACAAAGCTGCGCATATCTGCAGGCCATTTGCATGCCTAGGATGCAGCGCTCCAATGGCTTCTGCTCTGAGTCATGTCTGAACTTTCCGCGCGACTTTTCCATCAAACGTCGGTCTTCCGAAAGCTGCTGTGCATCGCACGGTGGGTGCCCTTCCTCATCGTGGCGGTGGCGCTCAGGAACTGGCCCGAGTTCATTGAGGGGCCGCACCTGTGGTCGATCTTTGACTTTGGATACCGCGGGGAATTCCGGCTCTTCCTCAATATCGAATTGACCCTCTCCGGCCTCGCGCTGCTGGCGGTATTCGTGCATTGGGATGCAAGCCCCAAGTGGTGCCAGTTGTTGCGTCCGCAGATTCCACTTAGCCTCACGCTGGTCGCCGCGACGCTGGTGCTGGTTGCCGTCATGACATTCGTGGTGAACCCCGAAGCCATTCATTCGGCATTCCGCCCGGTCAATCCGGTCACTCATTTCCCGAGTTGGTCAATTTCCGTACTGGCGCTTTTGCTCGGCGCGTTCCAGCAGGAAATCTGGAATCGCGCGATCCTGCAGTCCGCGCTCACCCGCATGTCCGGCAACAGGTGGATCGGCCTGGGCTTCACGGTCATCCTGCTGGTGATGGATCAGCACGGCCATCGCGTCGAGACCCTTTGCTCCGCCGTGCTTCTGGGCATCGTGTTCATGCACACCCGGTCATTGCTCTGCACCACGGCGATTCGTGTCGCCCTCGATCTGTCGCTGGGCATCCTGCAAGGCGGCACCTTCATGGTTGCCAGCTTTCTGACACCCAGCGAGTTCGTGGGCACCAAGGCGCTCGTGGTCCTGAGTCTTCTGCTGCTCGCGGTCGGCGTCGAACTCCGGTATCGGCGATCGCCCCGCCTGCTTCAGTTGACCCAGGCAAGCGCGAAGAGCCTGGCGCTGATGTTCTTTGCATACGTGCTTTTCAAGCTCACCGGCAGGCTGCTCGCACCCGCGTGGCGATCCGTCATCGATATCAACGAATGGATGACTCGAGGGCTGGTGACGCGCATGGACTTGTTAATCCAGGCCGCCGTGCCGGTCATCGCACTTGCGGCGCTGGGCAAGGGACCCAGGCTGCGCGAACTCTTGGCGGTCCGTCCGAAAGCGACCTTCGGCCTGGTGGTCGTGGCCGCAGCCGTGCCGTTCCTGGCCGCGAGCATTGCGGTACCCGACGCGTTCCGCGCAGGCTTCTTTGCTCCTCTCAGCCCATTCACCACCAGTCCGCACTTCTGGCTTGGGGCCGTGCTGCCGCTGTTCGTCGCTGCGCTACAGGAAGAGGTGGTCCACCGAGCGCTCGTCCAACCTCTGTTGAGTCGGCTCTTCCGCAGCGAGTGGGCCGGCGTGGTGGCCAGCGCGCTCCATTTCGCCGCCTTCCATCCGCCGGAAAGCGCTGTGTTTGTCCTGCCGGGGGGCTTGCTCTTCGCGGTCGTTTTCATGCGGACAAGATCCATCGTTTGCACGACCGCCCTGCACCTGACGCTCAACATCGCCCTCTCGCTGATCAATAGCACCAAGTTCACGCTCGCGCTGTTCATCCCGTCGGACGTCCTCGCTGGCGCGGCACCGCTCATTGGCGCGCTGGTGCTGGCGCTCGCTGTGGCGTTCGAATGGTGGTGGCGCATGTCAGCCGAGGCGAACGCACGGCGGCTTGTTTCTCCCCCGAACGAGAGAGCCGCGATCTGCGGCATCACGCCAACATCGGCGTGACGCCACCTCGCCCGCTCCGATGCAGTACCGCTCCTTCCCATCGCTCATGCTCGGCGGTCTCGCGCTCGCCGCGACCGCCGCCCACGCCCAATCCACCGTCACGGTCTATGGCCGGCTCAACGTGTCGCTCGAGCACGCCGACGCCAGCCATGCCCCCCGCGACCGCGCCGTCAACCGCGAGTCCAACAACCGCTCCGTCATCGGCTTCCGCGGCGTCGAGGACCTGGGCGATGGCGTCCAGGCGCTGTTCCAGATCGAGGGCTCGCTCGCCCTCGATACCGGCGTCGGGCCGTCCCTCGCCAACCGCGACACCCGCGTCGGGCTGCAGACCCCGTACGGCCTGCTGTTCGCCGGCCACTGGGGCACGCCGTACCTGCTGTCCACCAACACCCTCGACCCCTGGTATCCCACCACCGCCGGCTACATGGCCCTGATGGCCAATGGCTCCGCGCCCACCACCAACCACCTGGGCAACACCGCGTCCTTCGACCGGCGGCAGCAGAACATCGTCCAGTACTGGACCCCCGCGTGGAACGGCCTCACAGGCCGCGTCGCCTACGCCTTCAACGACGGCGAGGTCGGCCCCAACGGCGCCCGCCCGCAGCTCCTCTCCGCCTCCATCACCTGGGACGACGGCCCTTGGAACCTCGCGCTCGCCCACGAGCAGCACCGTGACTACCAAGGCCCGCACCTCACCGACTCCGCCACCAAGCTCGGCGCCGCCTATCGCTTCGGCCCCGGCCGCCTCGCCGCCGCGGTCGAGCGCCTGCGCTACGAGACGCCGCTCGGCGCCTTGACGCGCGACAGCGTCTTCCTCGCCGCCACCTGGCAGATCGGTGCAACCAGTCTGCGCGCCAGCTTCACTCACGCCGGCCAGGGCAAGGGCCCCGCCGGCACGCGCATCGGCTTCATCTCGGCGGGCGAGGACACCGGCTCGCGGCAATGGACGCTCGGCGCGGACTACACGCTGTCCAAACGCACCGGCTTCTACGCCTATGTCTCGCGCATCGACAATCAGGCGCGCGCCGCCTACGACTTCGCGATCAACCCGCTGGGCGTCGGCGTGGGGGAAAAGCCCACGGTGTTCGCGCTGGGCATGCGGCACGCGTTCTGACTTTCCGTCGCCAACTTTTCGTCGCCAACCGTTCAAGGAGATCCGCCATGGGTGAACGCATCACCATCACGACGCCCGCCGGCTCGTTCGGCGCCTACCTCGCCCGACCGAAGGCGTCTTCCGCGCCGGCCATCGCGGTGATGCAGGAAATCTTCGGCATCAACAAGGACATGCGCGAGACCTGCGACTGGCTCGCGGACCAGGGCTTCATCGCCGCCTGCCCCGACCTGTTCTGGCGCCTCGAACCCGGCGTCGAGATGTCCGACGGCTCCGAGGCGGAATGGAAGAAGGGCTTCGCGCTCTACCAGGCCTTCAACGTCGACACCGGCGTCGAGGACGCCGCCGCCACGATGCAGCACCTGCGCGGCCTGCCCGGCTGCAACGGCAAGGTCGGTATCACCGGCTTCTGCCTCGGCGGCCTGCTGACCTTCCTCACCACCGCCCGCGAGCGCACGGACGCGTCCGTCGCCTATTACGGCGGCGCCACCGAGCGCTACGTCGAGGAAGGCCGCACCATCGCCACGCCCCTGCTGATGCACCTCGCCGGCAGCGACGAGTACATGTCCGCCGAGGCCCAGCAGCAGATCCGCGACACGCTCGCCGGCAATCCGAACATCACCATCCATACCTACCCCGGCCGATCGCATGCCTTCGCGCGCCGCGGCGGTCAGCACTACGAGGCCGAGGCCGCCACCCTCGCCAACGACCGCACGATCGCGTTCTTCCGCGAGCACCTCGGCAGCGCCTGACCGCCGCCTGTCCCTCATGTCTTCCACGGCATATCCATATGCCCGTTGACGTGGGCGACTGGTGGCAACATCGGCCCTTCCTACGAACAACGAGGGGCCCCATGAAAGCACTCCGCACTTCCCTGATCGCAGCCGCGCTGCTCGCCGGCGCCTCCATCGCGGCCCAGGCCGCCGACCTGCTCGACGACGTGAAGTCGCGCGGCACGCTGCGCGTCGCCGTCGAAGGCACCTATCCGCCGTTCAACTTCAAGGACGCCAAGGGCCAGCTCGACGGCTTCGATGTCGACATCGCCAAGGCCCTCGCCGCCAAGCTCGGCGTCAAGCCGGAATTCACCACCACCGAGTGGAGCGGCATCCTCGCCGGCCTGCAGGCCGGCAAGTACGACGTCATCGTCAACCAGGTCGCCGCCACCGACGAGCGCCGCAAGACCTTCGAATTCAGCGCCCCCTACGTCACCTCGTATCCCCAGCTGATCATCCGCGCCAACGAGACCCGCCCGCTCAACACCGCCGCGGACCTCAAGGGCAAGAAGATCGGCGTCGGCCAGGGCAGCAACTTCGCCGAACTGGCCAAGTCCTGGGAAGGCACCGACGTGCGCACCTATCCCGGCGCCACCGAGTACCTGCAGGACCTCGCCACCGGCCGCATCGACGCCGCCCTCAACGACAGCCTGCTGATCCCTTACCTCAAGGACAAGACCAAGCTGCCCATCAAGGCCGGTGCCGCCATCGGCAAACCCGCCACCAACGCGATCCCGTTCCGCAAGGGCAGCCCGAAGTTCCAGGCCGCCATCGACAAGGCCCTCGCCGACCTCCAGGCCGATGGCACCTACGCCAAGATCTCGACCAAATGGTTCGAGCGCGACGTCAGCAAGCCGATCGAGAACAAGTGATCGCGGAACGTCCGGTGGATCGCCGCCGGATGGCCGATCGAACTTGCGGATCGATCCCATGATCCGCCGGTGATCGATGGATCACCGCAGCGGGCCGACGCGATGCCTCGCGCCGGCCCTTTTCTCTTGGACGTCTGCAAGCCTCTCGCAGACGTCCCGGCCCGAGGGCCACGATCAGCGGCTCTTGTTCTGCGTCTTCGCCAGCGCGTACGCGCCCGCCACGTCTCCCTGCGCTTGCGCACCGCTCGCCGTGCCCGTCAGGAACTCCGCCGTGGCCTGGCACAGTGCGCGGCCTTCGGGCGTTCCGGCCCAGCTATCACCGCCGCTCACCAGCGCGATCTCCTGCGTCGTCAGCTCTTCAAACATCATCGACCTTTCAAGTCATGTCAGTCATGAGGATCCACTCATCCGCAGCCCCATGCCGCGGATGAACACGCATCGGCGAGGTCGCCTTGGAAGGCCGGTTCCGTCGTCGATGTGCGATCAACTCTAGGTCGACGAGCCCGGGAAGAAACTCCCCCGCGAGAGGGCTGCGATGGGGGCCACCGGAAGGGGGAGAGGCGTGGCCTCCCGCAACGCGCCGCGCTCCAGCACCACCACGCGCTGCGCGCCGGCGATCGTGTCCGGCCGGTGCGCGATCATCAGCCGCGTCAGCGGCAGGTCGGCGAGGTTCGCCGCCACCGCGCGCTCGCGCTCGACGTCCAGGTGACTCGTCGCCTCGTCCAATGCGAGGATCGTCGGCCCGCGGTACAGCGCGCGCGCCAGCAGCAGTCGCTGCTTCTGGCCGCCCGACAGGCCGCTGCCGAGGTCACCGACCAGCGTCTGGTATCCCATCGGCATCTCGCGGATGTCCTCGTCGATCTGCGCCATCAACGCGCAGGCCCGCACGCGTTCGAGGTCCGGCCGGGCGTCGAAGAAGGCGATGTTGTCCGCCAGCGAACCCGTCAGCAGCACGTCCTCCTGCATGACCGTGCCGATCCGGGCGCGCACGTTCTTCAGACCCAGCTGCCGCATCGGCATGCCGCCGTAGCGCACCTCGCCCTCGACCGGCTCCAGCAGGCCCAGCAGCAGCTTCAGCAGCGTCGTCTTGCCCGCGCCGCTCGGTCCGGTGATCGCGACGCTCTGGCCCGCCGGCACGGTCAGGCTCACATGGCGCAGGATCCACGGCTCGCGCTCGCCGTAACGGAAGCTGACGTCGCGCAGCTCCAGGCTCGCGTCCAGGTGCGCGAGGTCGCTGACCGGCGCCTCGTCGGACTCGGGCGGTTCCAGCGCGATGTCGGCCAGGCGCTCGGCATGCAGGCCGAGCATGCGGAACTCGACCACGAAATCGATCAGCGCCGACACGCGTCCGGTGAACTGCGTCCGGTAGCTGAGGAACGCGAACAGCATGCCCACCGTCATCGTCACGGCACCGGCCTGCTGCCCGTCGAGGATCAGGCCGGCGCCGAGGAACAGCACCAGCAGGTTCTCCACGCCGGACAGGAAGGTGTTGGCCGCGCTCATCGCCATCGACAGTCTGGCGGTGCGGACGTCGCGGTTCTGGACCTCGACGATCAGGTTCTGCCACTGGGCGCGACGTTCCTGCTCGCGGCCGAACAGCTTCAGCGGCGTCATCGCGCGCAGCGTCTCGAGGAAGTGCGTGCTCTCGCGCGCGGCGACGACGAGGCGCTCGGCCGAGGCCTCCTTCAGCGGCCGGTAGGCGGCCCAGCGCAGCAGTCCGTACAGCGCCACGGAGCCGAGCACCACCAGCGCCAGTTGCCACGCGTACAGCGCCATCATCACCAGCGCCGCCACGGCCATCAGGCCGTCGAGCACGGCCTCGATCGCGGAGGTGGTCAGCGTCTTCTGGATCGCCTCGACGGCGCCGAAGCGCGAGGTGATGTCGCCGAGGTGGCGTCGCTCGAAGAAGCCGACCGGCAGCCGGAGCAGGTGCGCGAAGGCGTTGCCGCGCCATTGCAGCGACAGCGTCTGCGTGAGCAGGATCAGCATCCACGAGCGCGCCAGGCCGAGCGCCGTCTGCGTGAGGAGCAGCAGGCCGAAGCCGATGACGAGCACCTTCAGCAGGTCACGGTCGCCGGCGCTGAGCACGTCGTCGACGATGAGCTGGTTGCACAGCGGCGCGACGATCGCGAAGAGCTCCAGCACCAGCGCGACCAGCAGGATCTGCGTCAGCGAGCGGCGCAGCCCCAGCACCTTGCCGGTGAGCGCGCCCAGCGACACGCGCGGCGCGGGCGCGGCGGGCTGGAACAAGGCCGTGGGGCTGAGCTCGACGGCGACGCCGGTGAAATGCGCGGAGACCTCGTCGAGCGTCAGCCGCCGCTCGCCGACGGCGGGATCGAGCACGGTGACGACCCGGCCGCGCACCTTCGTCAGCACGACGAAATGGCTCAGGTCCCAGTGCAGGATGCAGGGCATCGTCAGCTTGCCCAGGAGCGCCAGGTCCAGCTTCAGCGGCCGGGCCGCGAGGCCGAGGCCGGCCGCCGCGTCGATCAGGTCGCGCAACTGCATGCCCTTGAGCGCGACGGGGAAGCGGCGGCGCAGCTCGTGCAGGGTCACGGCGGTCCCGTGCGCTGTCGCGATCATGGCCAGGCAGGCCAGGCCGCATTCGGCGATCTCGGACTGGAGGAGGGGCTGGGCGCGGACGTTCAAGGCTGGACCCGTTTGGCCGTTGCGAGCAGCGGTTCCAGCACCCATTCCCAGATGCGGCGATGTTCGAGCGTCACGTCGGCGTCCAGCGCCATGCCCGCCCGCAGGGGCAGCGTGCGGCCGTAGGCGGCGATGTCTTCGCGGTCCAGCCGCACGTCGATCCGGTAGAGCGGCTCGTTGGCCTGCGCCGCGCTGACGAGCGCCTGCGCCTGGCCCGCGGGGAGGTCCTGCGGCGCGATGGGGGTCGGGCTCACGTGGGCCACCTCGCCCCTGGCCATGCCGAACTTCTGGTACGGATAGGCGGCGTAGCGCAGCCACACCGGTTGGCCGGGTTGGACGAAGCCGACCGTGCGGCTCGGCGCGTAGAGCTGGGCGAGCAGGCGCGGCGCTGCGCCAGCGGTCGACGAGATCGATGTGCGCGAGCTGGTCGATGAGGCCGATGCGCTGGATGCATTCGATGTGCCCGATGTGCCCGATGTATTCGACCTGTTCGACCTGTTCGACGTATTCAGTGCATCTGGCGTCGGAACGAGGGTGATCAGGGTCTGACCGGCCTGGACCGCCTGCCCGGCGTGGAGCGGCAGCGCGCTCACCCGTCCGTCGCGCGGCGCGGTGACGGCGACGCCGGCCCGGGCCTGCAGCTCGGCGCGTTCCTGCTCCAGCTGCGCGACGACGCGGTCGAGCTGCGTCAACGAGGTGGCCAGGCCCGTCGGGATCGAGGCGAGCTCCGCCTCCAGCGCCTGCGCTTCGCGCGACAGCGTCTCGATGGCCCGTTGCGCGCCGCGCTCCCGCGCCCGGAGGTCGAGCAGTTCCTCGTCCTTCTGCTGGGCCTGGATCTCGGACACGTAGCCGTTCGCCGCCAGCGCCGCGTAGCGTGTGCGGCTCCGCTGCGCGAGCGCGACGCGCTGGCGGACCATGTCCAGTTCCTCGCTCGCCTGGGCCGTCTCGACGCGCAGGCTGCGCAGTCGCCTGATGATCGTCTCGCGATGCTCCTCCGCCTGACGCCGTTGCAGTCGACGCTCGGTGTCGAGACTCTCCCGACGCGCCTCGACCGCGCGCAGGTTGAGCGCGGTCATGTCGCCACCGTCGACCAGGCGCTCGCTGCGCACGCGCACCAGCGCCTGTCCGCGTCGCACCTCGTCGCCTTCGTCGACGAGCAGTTCCTCCACCTGACCCGCCAGGGGCGCGGCGACCTGCAGCAGTCCGCCGACCGGCATCAGCAGCCCGGGCACCCGCGCCTTGCGCGACACCTGTCCGATCAGCGCGAAGCCGATCAACGCCAGCGCCAACACCACCGCGATCGCCGCGACGAGCGCGGACTCCGGCCGCTGCGCGACGCGGATGCTCCCCATCCATGAGGCCTGCCGTGCCTCCCTGACCGCTGCCCGAAACATGAGATGTGTGTTCGCCCGTGACGCCGCGGCTGCGGCAACAGGTCGGATTCTTGGACGCTTCCACGCCGTCGGATCGTCGGCGGGGAGGGGGCTCCGAAAGAGGATTGATTTCCTCCCGGAGACATGCTCTTGCCGAGGCTTCCGGACTTTCGACGACCTGGATATGGCGCGGATGTGTGGATGCACCACACGTCGATGCCGTCGGGCTATCCAGATGGGTGGTTGTCGACCGGCCGGACTCCCCTGGAAGAGGGCGAGGCTCCCGCAGATCCCACAAACTGATTGCTCACGATCGGGGAGGGGCGGTCGATGTCCGCCAACGGATTTGTGGCCCGGATGTGGCGCGGCGCCCACGCCGGGGAGGGCGGGGCGCCGCGAAAGGGGCCAGTCGTTGCCTGTCGTCCGCCCTGCGCTGCCTGGAGCGTGCGGCGCGTGCGGGCGGAGGTCTTACTTCTTGCGGTCCTTCATCTGGGCGGCGGCGTACTGCTTGACCTGGTCGAGCGTGACGGCGCCGGACTTCTGCGTGTCGACCTCGTCGAAGTGCTTGGCCAGGCGCGGCATGCCGGCCTCGGCTTCGGCCTTGGTGAGCTTGCCGTCGTGGTCCTTGTCCGCGGCGGCGAACCGGTCCTCGAGCTTCTGGGCGGCCTTGCCGTTCTGCGCATGCGCGGGCAGGGCGGTGAGGGCCAGGGTCGCGATCACGGCGCCGGCCATGGCGGTCAGGACTGCTTTCATGTGAACTCCGCTGAAGTGGAGTCCGTAGCTTCGCCGCCGGATGCGCTGCCGTTGATGCGCCGCCGGTAAAGCTTCGTCAACGGGTGTAGCCGGGGGTGTCGTTGGCGTCGTCGGGCGCAACAACACGACATGCCGCTGATAGCGACACGTCGACAGAACGTGTCGCAAGAATCGAGTTCCGACGACATGGGAAAAGGCTCATGTCGCAGAAATCGCGTTTTGACGACATGAGTCCGATGTCATGTCGTCGGCGACGACATATCGCTGGAACGTGTCGCAGAAATCGCGTTTTGGCGACATGAGGCCGTTCCCACGGCCTGGCGCTCACTTGCAGAACAAGCGGATGTCGCTCTGCGCGACCTGGCGATCGTGGTCGTCGGTCCGGGCCCCATTCGAGTGCCGGACCGCGCCGGCCAAGATGTCCTTGGCCAGCGCGCATCGATAGGCGTCAGTCTCCCGGTTCAGGCCTTCCGACAGCGAGGGCGGCACGGACGGGGTCTGCCGCGGTGCCGGAGTGGCTGCCGGCTGCTTCTTCCGGGACTCCAGTGCCGACGGAGCGACGGGGGGCGGCGCCGGTACGGGCTGGGGCGGCGGTGGCGGCTTGACCTCGGTGTGGGGCGTGGCGGCGTCGGTCGGCTTTTGTTGCGAGTACTGCACCCGCCCATTGGCGTCGACCCATTTGTAGACCTGCTGCGCCTGCGCGGCGAGGACCGGCAACGTCAGCGCGGCCGCGATCGCCGTTGTCCTCAGGCAGTCCTTGAAGTCGGACCGCTGCATGTTCTTCCGCGCCTGAAATGCCATGGCGCCCTCCCTGGAATCGCTTGTTCTTGTGGAACGCAGGACTGTAGCGAAGGGGGCTCGAGGACTGCATCACCCCTTGAGGGGATCGCATACCGGCCAGACGATCGTCCTCTACGCCTCGAAGCCCCACAGTCCAGCGAGCGTGGATGCAGTGCGGCGACAGCCGGAGCCGGCCAGGAGCGCCAAGAACACCTGCTTGGACACCGGAGGGCGACGAAACCTGGCACATAGCTTGGACAACACGCCGCAAGCCACTGCGGGAAAGCGTGCAATCAGACGACGCAGAAAGTGGTCGGGAGTCGCCACCAGCACGTCTCGCGCATCGAACGCACCCTGTGGAAGATCTCGGATGTTGTGACTCACCAGGACGACGGTGGTCCGCGGTGCTGTCATCAGGCTGGCCCGTAACGCACCCGCGGCGACATGCCGGTCCTTGACGTCGGTCTTTCCGTCGAAGAGCGACATGAGTGGATCGGCGCCACCGACCATGGCATCGGGAAAGGAGCGTTCCATGTCCTTGAACAACTTTTCCACTGCGGCGGGATGAAGTCGATATCGCCCTTCCACGTCAAGCAGGTTGCGGCGAGTCTCTTCGAGGACAAGTGAGGTCCAGCGAGGATGAAAGAGTCTTGCTTGAGCGAGGTCGAGAAAGGTCGACCTCAGGTATTGCGGCACGAGGATGTTGGCATCCAGAAAAGCGATTGCATGAGTCGATTCCAACAGCGCGTCCAACGAGGCGCTGGTGCATTCCATCTGACGTTTCATCGAGCGACCTTCCCCCGCTTCGACAGCGCGATGGTCTTCGACGTCTCCGCGCGCCCTGACTTCTTTTGGCCCTGTTCGGAGATCTTTGTCCACCGGATACCGGATGCAGCGGCCGCCGCCAGCAGTTCCTTGTGCTCGCGTGCGCGCAGTTCCTGCGTCAGCACTTCGATGTCATCGAGCGCCGCCCGTTCACGCAAGTGCTTTTCCCTGAAGGCCATGACACCGGGGCGTGACACCCGGCGGTGACCGCCATCCGTGTTCTCAGTCGGCCCGAACTCGCCCCGATCGCACAGCATCGCCACATGCGGCCGGCTCAAGCCGAGCAGCTTCGCCGCCTCCGATGTCCGGATCAGATCCGATGCGGGCTCGACCACGCCCGGTGCCGTCGACGGCACCAGCCTGAGCAGCACCGATCCCGGCTGGGTCGGATCCATCAGATAGTCGACTTTCACTCGTCGATCCCCAAATGTCTGATCTCTCACCCGCATCACCGAACTCGCCAGCACTTCCAGATCGGTCAGCGCCTGCTCCAGGGTGCGATGCACGTCGGCCAGGGCCTCCGGTGCCGGGTAGGGATCGTCTTCGCTCAGATGCGCGCAGATCGCGAGCGCCCGCTGGATGGCGGCGCTGACGGACTCCGGCGCGCTGTTGCTCGCGCCCGGCGCGAGACGCATCGGCTTCGATCTGCGTCGTGGCTTCTCGATCTCCGCCGTCGGCGCGGGCGGCGGCGTCGCCCGGCGGCTGCGAGACGGACGGGCGGAGGTGGAAGGCTTCGAGGTGCTCATGCGGCTTATCCTAGCGCCGTCACCATGAACTCGAAAATAACGAAAGGAAGCTAACCAGTCGAAGTCAGCGCCGCCTGTCTACACTGACGCCCCTTCCCCGAACCCTCCCATGCAAGCGCTCCTCGACGCCATCGCCACGCTCCAGCGGCCCACCGACGCCTGTCGCGTCTTCCACGGCCGCGGCGGCCGGTTCCCCGGTTGCGAGCAGTGGGCGCTCGACGCCTATCCGCCGGTGTTCCTGCTGACCAGCTTCGCGCCGGTCGCGGACGAGGAACTCGCCCGCATCGGCGACGCGCTCGCCGAGCGCTGGGCCGGGATCGCGCCCGGCGAGCCGCTGAACTGGCTCTTCCAGCATCGCGACGAGAACCGCCCCACCAACCGCCTGATGGCCGGCGCGCTGCCCGACGAGCACGTCGTCGAGGAAGACGGCGTCCGTTTCCACGTCAACCTGCCGCACGGCCAGAACCACGGCTTCTTCCTCGACATGGCCGAAGGCCGCCGCTGGGTGCGGCGTTGGGCGCAGGCGCATCCGGGCGGCAGGGTGCTCAACCTGTTCGCCTACACCTGCGCCTTCTCCGTCGTCGCGCTGCACGCCGGCGCCGGCGCCGTGGAGAACTACGACATGGCGCGCGGCCCGCTCTCCACCGGCCGCCGCAACCACCAGCTCAACGGCGTGCAGGACCGCGCCGCGTTCCACGCGCACGACATCTTCAACTCCTGGGGAAAGATCCGGCGCGGCGCACCCTACGACCTCGTCGTGCTCGACCCGCCGAGCTACCAGAAGGGCAGCTTCGTCGCGACCAAGGACTACGCGCGGCTCGCCCGCAAGCTGCCCGAACTGCTCGCGCCCGGCGGCCATGCGCTCGTGTGCCTGAACACGCCCAAGCTCGGCACCGATTTCCTGCGCGACACGATCGCCACGGAAGCGCCTGCGCTCGAGTTCATCGAACGCGTCGCCAATCCCGAGGCCTTCGCCGACCTGTCGGACGAACGTTCGCTCAAGGTGCTGGTGTACCGGAACCCCTCGCCATAACGTCCTTGTCATCGGCTCGCGGAACCGCCTGTGCCGCCCGACGACCGAAGCAGTCATTCGCCACCATGTCCGACCCCGTCCTCTCTTTCGAGCGCGATCTGCGCGCCGATCCCGACGTCGCGCGCTTGATGCGCACGCTGACACTGGGCCATGCGCAGGCCCATGCGCAGCTGGAGCAGGAGATCGGCGAGTTCACCCGTTCCGGGCAGCGTCTTCACCTGGCCTATGCGCTGGCGCTGCTGGCGCGCGTCCAGGCGCTGCAGAGCGATCTGGACGCCGCCGACGTGACGGCCCTGCGGGCCCGGCAACTCTTCAAGGAAGAAGGCGCCCTCAGCGGCGAGGCCCTGGTCCTGCATTCGCTGGCGATCCGCAATCTCGTCGGCGGTCGTCAGGCGCTGGCGCTGGAGGACCTGAACCGTGCGCTGCCGCTGGCCCGCGGCAGCGGCTGGCCCGATGTCCAGGCCTGCGTCCACAACGTGCTGGGCGTGGTGCTCAACGACATGGGCCGCCACGACGAGGCCGCGCGCGTGCTGCGCGAGGCGCTCGATCTGCCCGCCCCCAGCGTGTCCAGCCCGTTGAGGCTGCGGCTGCGCAGCAACGTCGCGCTGGCGCTCGCTCGCGGCGCGCAGCGCGCCAAGAGTCGTCAGGAGGACGACTGGCGGGCGCGGGCCGACGAAGCCGTCGCGGAAGCTCACCAGGTGTGGCGACATGGCGAGGAACTGCTGCCGGGGGACCGGGCCGCCTTCCTGGACACGCTCGCCACCGCGCTGGTCGCCCAGGGGGCCCTGGATGACGCGCATCGTGCGCTGGACGAGGCGGAAGCGTCGTTCACCGCGCACGGCAACGACCTGGGCCTGCTCTATGCGTCGTTGACGCGGGCGCGCGCCTGGCTGGAAGCCGGCGAGCCCGCCAAGGCGCTCGACGCGCTGGCGCGCGGCAAGGAGGCGGCCACCCGCAGCGGCGCCACTGTCCTGCTGGACGAACTTGAGCTCCAGACGTCGCTGGCGCACGAACAGCTGGGGGACTACCGCAGCGCGCTCGCGGCGCACCGGGAGTTCTATCGCTGGCGCGAGGCGCAGGTGCTGGCGCTGGCGGAGGAGCGGGCCCGTTCGCTCGCGGTCACGCTGGACTTCGACCGCGCCCACCGGGAGTCGCGGCATGACGCGCTGACCGGATTGATGAACCGGCGCGGCTTCGATGAACTCTTCGCGCGGGTCCTGAACCGCGCCGGGCTCGGCGCCGGGGTCGGATTGGCGCTGATCGACCTCGATCACTTCAAGCAGGTCAACGACCGCTTCGGCCATGCCGCGGGCGACGAGGCCTTGCGCATCGTCGCGAAGCTGCTGGTCTCGGAATGCCGGCCGACGGACTTTGCCGCGCGGCTCGGCGGCGACGAATTCGTCGTGGTGGTCCAGGGCGACCGCGGCACGGCGGCGACCGTCTGCCGCCGCGTGCGGGAGCGCCTGCACGCCCACGGCCCCACCCATTGGCCAGACGGTCCGGCACTGACGATCAGCGCGGGCGTGGCGGAGACCCTGCAGCCGGTCGACCCGGCGGTCATGCTCGCCCAAGCCGATGAGGCGCTGTATCGCGTCAAGGCGGCCGGGCGAAATGGCGTCCAGACCGGTTGAACCGCGCCCGTTGAGCGCCCGTTGAGCGCCCATTGAACGCCCGCTGAGCGCTCTCGGAGCGCTCTCGGAGCGCTTGGGCGCGGCAGCAGATCCGGTGCGGCCGCGGGGCGTTGCCTTCGACGCCGGCGCCGGCGCCGATGCCGATGCCGATGCCAGCAGGCGCAGGTTTTGCCCGTCACCGCCGCCGCTGGATCGGGCAAGTTTCGCGTCGCATCAGGCAAGCCGTGACCCCTTGTGCCTTCCTAGACTGCCAGGGGCGCTCCGTAGGGAGGCCTGCACGGCTTCTGCCGGGGTCACGACGCAGCAATCAGGAGGTCGAGATGGGTGCTCGCTTCGCTTGGGAATCCTCGTGGGGTTCCTCTTGGCATTCCTTGTGGGGTTCCTTGCGGGATTCCTTGTGGTCCGGGCCGCTGACCTCATCCTGCGCGATGGCGTGCACGGCGGTGCTGGGGCTGACGACCGCCGCGCCGCTCGTCGAGGCCGCCGACGGCCCCGCCAACTTCCAACCGACGCCGATCTCGGCCACGCCGAACCGGCAGGAAGGGCTCGCCGCCTTCGCACAGCTGGAGCGCGTGCTGAAGCATCCGCGATGTCTGAACTGTCACGTGCCGGACTCCCCGCTGCAGGGGGACTTCAGCCGCCTGCACTACCCACCGGTGCAGCGCGGCGCCGATGGCAAGGGCGTCGCGCCGCTGCAATGCGCGACCTGCCACTCGACGCAGAACAGCCCGCTGCAGCACGCGCCACCCGGTCTGGAGACCGACGGCAAGCCCGGCTGGCACATGCCGCCGGCGAACATGAAGATGAACTGGGTCGGCCTGCAAGGCGCGGCGCTGTGCAAGGTCTTCCGCGAGCCCAGGACCAACGGCAACCGCTCGCTGGCGATGATCGAGCAGCACATGGTCACGGACCACCTCGTCGCCTGGGGCTGGAAGCCGGGACCTGGCCGCGCGTTGCCGCCGCTGGACAAGGCCACCTTCGACGAGCAGGTCCGAGCCTGGATCCGCAACGGCGCGCCCTGTGATGCCACCGAGCCGCTGCGCAAGTCCGTCGGCACGACGAAGGCGGACGCGACGCGCGGCGTCGTCGATCACCTGCGCGCCCTCGCCACCGATGACGCCCCGGCCGGCAACGCCGCCAACCGCGGCGGCGCCGGCGGCAACAGCGCCAGCAACGCCAACAGCAACAACAGCAACAGCAACAGCAACAGCAACAACGCCGCCCAGGCCGGCGTGACCAGGAGCCAGCCATGATCTCGTTCCGCCTCAACGGGCAAGCGCAACAAGTCGACGTGCCGGGCGACACGCCGGTGCTGTGGGTCCTGCGGGACACGCTGGGCATGACGGGCACGAAGTTCGGCTGCGGCATCGCGGTCTGCGGCGCCTGCACTGTGCACATCGACGGCGAGCAGCGCCGCGCCTGCGTCACGCCGATCGAATCGGTGGCTGGCCAGCAGATCACCACGATCGAGGCCATCGGCGGCGACCGCATCGGGCTGGCCGTGCAGGACGCGTGGGTGAAGCACGACGTCGTGCAATGCGGCTACTGCCAGAGCGGCCAGATCATGGCCGCCGTCGCGCTGCTCAAGACCAACCCCAAGCCCAGCGACGCCGACATCGACGCCGCCATGAGCGCCAACCTCTGCCGCTGCGGCACCTACGTGCGGATCCATGCCGCCGTCAAGGACGCCGCGCTCGCGCTGGCCTGAAGGAGATCGACATGCGACCCATGTTCCAGTACCTGAGCGGCGAGTTGCCCGATGGCATCGAGGATGCCGCCGCCGCCACTGCCGCTACCGACGCTTCGGCCATCGCCGATGCGGGAGGCCTCGGCCGCCGCGTGTTCCTGAAGATGAGCCTCGCGTCGGGCTTCGCGCTGTACGCGACCGGTGCCGGTGCGCAGGAGGCCGCGGGCAGCGGCGCTTCCGCGGCGGGTGCGCCGGGTGCCGCGGGCGCGCCGGAAGGCCTCAAGCCGTTCCAGCAGCCCTCGGCCTTCGTGGCGATCGACGGCGACGGCGTCGTCACCGTGACGATCGGCAAGATCGACTTCGGCCAGGGCGTGCAGACCGCGTTGCCGATGCTGGTGGCCGAGGAGCTGGATGCGGACTGGAGCAAGGTCCGCTGCGAGCTCGCGCCGGCGGGCGAGGCCTACAAGGATCCGTTCTTCCACATCCAGATGGTGGGCGGCTCGACCAGCATGAAGGCGTCGTGGCAGCAGTACCGAGAGATCGGCGCCCGCCTGCGCGCGATGCTGGTCGCCGCGGCGTCGAAGCAACTGAACACACCGGCGGCGCAGCTGCGGACCGAGTCGGGCAGCGTCGTCGCGCCGGACGGCCGGCGGCTGGGCTACGGCGTGCTGGCGCAGGCGGCCTTCGCCGAGCCGGTGCCGGTGACGGTGAAGCTCAAGGAGCCGTCGCAGTTCAAGCTGATCGGCAAGCCGATGAACCGGCTCGACGCACGCGCGAAGTCGACGGGGCGCCAGGACTTCGGCATCGACGTCAAGCTGCCGGACCTGCGCACGGTGGTGATGGTCCACCCGCCGGTCTTCGGCGGGAAGGTGGCGAAGTTCGATGCGGCGGCGGCGCTCGCCGTGCCCGGCGTCGAGGAGGTGATCCAGGTCCCGCTGAGCAGCGGCGCGAGCGGCCTGGCGATCATCGCGAACGGCTTCTGGCCCGCACGCAAGGCGCGCGAGCTGGTGAAGGTCGACTGGGACTTGAGTGGCCTGGAGCGCGTCGACAGCGCGGCGCAGCTGGAGCAGTTCCGCGCGTTGGCGAAGCAGCCGGGCGCGTCGGTGCAGAAGGCGGACACCTCCGCGCTGGACGCGATGAACGCGACGGGCGCGACGAGCGCGGGCAAGGGAGGTCCGGCCCGCATCACGGCGGAGTACACCTTCCCGTACCTGGCGCACACGCCGATGGAGCCGCTCAACTGCACGATCGACTTCCGCGGCGATCGCTGCACGGTGTGGGTCGGCTCGCAGTTCCAGACGGTGGACCAGGCGCAGGTGGCGGGCGTGCTCGGCCTGAAGCCGGAGCAGGTCACGCTAAACACGATGACGGCGGGCGGCGGCTTCGGCCGGCGCGCGACGCCGACCTCGGACTACCTCGTCGAAGCCGCGCAGGTGGCGAAGGCGCGCCACGCCGCGGGCAAGCGCGGCCCGATCAAGATGATCTGGACGCGCGAGGACGACGTGCGCGGCGGCTTCTACCGCCCGACGCACCTGCACCGCGTCGAGATCGCGCATGACGGCAAGGGCAAGGTGCTCGCGTGGAAGCATGTGATCGTCGGCCAGTCGATCACGATGGGCACGCCGTTCGCGGACTTCATGGTGAAGAACGGCGCGGACGCGACGATGACCGAAGGCGTCGCCGAGAGCGCCTACCCGTTCCCGATCGCGCTGGACGTCCACCACCCGAAGGTCAACGTGCCGGTGCTGTGGTGGCGCTCGGTCGGCCACACGCACACCGCCTTCGTGATGGAGACGCTGGTCGACGAGCTGGCGCGCGCCGGCAAGATCGATTCAGTGGCCTACCGACGGCAACTGCTCGCCAAGCATGCGCGGCACATCGCGGCGCTGGATCTGGCGGTCGAGAAGTCAGGTTACGGGAAGACCAAGCTCGCCAAGGGCCACGCCTGGGGCGTGGCGGTGCACGAGTCCTTCAACACGGTGGTCGCGTACGTGGTCGAGGTCTCGATCAAGGACGGCCGGCCGGTGCTGCACAAGGTCACGGCGGGGGTTCACTGCAACCTCGCGGTGAACCCGCGCACGATCGAGGCGCAGGTGCAGGGCGCGCTGGTCATGGGTGTCGGCATGACGCTGCCGGGCGCGCAGATCACGTTGAAGAACGGTGAGGTCGAGCAGGGCAACTGGAACGACTACCGCGTGCCCATCCATGTGGATGCGCCGAAGGTGGACCTGCACGTCGTGCCGTCGGCCGACCCGCCGACGGGCATGGGCGAATGCGGCGTCCCGCCGATTGCGCCAGCGATGGCGAATGCGATGGCGGCGTTGACGGGGAAGCGGATCCGGAGTCTGCCGTTTCCGGTTTGACGTCGCCGGTCATTCCGGCGAGCGCTCTCTCCTGCTGCTCGTCGCCTTGCTCTCGTGCAGGGATGCCGCTGACCTCGCCAGGCAGGCTCCACGTCTTGAACAGCATGTAGGTGCCGAACAAACCGGTCAGGCGTTCGTGTTCCTCTTCCTTCCAGATCTTCTGCAGCTTCTCCACCATCACCCTTGCAGGGGCTGCCTGATCGGGACGGGCTTCCGAGGCAGCGGAGCGCATCACCCGGAGGGTGCGCATTCGGGCGAGCGCACTCAAGATGTGGCGTTCCCCATCGCTTTTAAAGAACAGCGAGAGGGCCATGCCGAACGCCAATGAGTACTTCAGCATGTCCGGTCCATCGCGGGTGATATCGAAGTAGTCAAGGTATTGATCGATGAGGCCGTGAGTCGACGCCAACCCGTAGTGAGGGCTGTCCTTGTTGATCAGCACCTCCCTGGTGAATCCGATGACGCCCGCCATGTAGAGCTCGGTCAAGGTGCCTGCCGCACCGGCGTCCTCGGCGTTGAAGATGGACGTGTGAGCGTTCAACGCGCGGAAATCGAGATCCAACGGATTCGGGTCCGCGAACGCGCCGGCCAGCACGTACATCAGACGACAGAATTCATTCGTCGACGCGGCGGCCACTGCTTCCGGTCCGAGGCCGCGTTCAAAGTCAAGTGGATTCATGAAAACGAACCAGGCACGGGCTCCCGTGCCTTCGCCTGCTCAGAGGGTTGCTCAGATATCCGTGAACTTCCGCGACAGGTAGAACGGGCCCTTCGCAGCTAAACGGGCAAGCAACTCGGAAGATGAACTGCTCTCGATCGTGTCCGATGGAACGCCCCCGCGCCTGGCGAGAATTCGCTCTCGGCATTGCTGGTGAGCCATCGCCAGCGACTCGCACAGCTCCTTCGATTCAGACAGCATCCTCGCCACCTCAAGCGCCATGGCTTCGAGCTGTTTGAAATTGGGCAGATCGGTCACCTTGGTGATCTTGGTGATGTCGGACATTCGCTCACTCCTTTCAGGAGAAACCGGAATCGATGCAGCAAATGCTAGTTCCGGCGAACGCGCCCGTCGATGACCTATCTCAGTAGGGACCTCCTCCGATGTCAGATCACGGAGCCAGTCGTTGCCTCGCCACATCCTTCACCCAAGGCTGCGCTTCCCAATGCGCCCTGGCGAAGGCATCGATCTGCTCGCGGTAGGTCATCGAGAGCCCGATCGCGTCGAGCCCTTCCAGCAGCATCCGCTGATGGCGCGGCAGCATGTCGAAGCGCGCCTCCACGCCGCCGGCGCTGCGCAGCGTGAGCGTCTCGACGTCGATGGTGACGGCGTTGCCGGGCACGTGGTCCGCCTCGGCCATCAGCCGGAGCACCTCCGCCTCCGGCAGCGCCACGAGCAGCAAGCCGTTCCCCATCGCATTCGAATAGAAGATCTCGCCGAAGCCCGGCGCGATCACCGCGCGGATGCCCGCCTGCTGCAGGCCCCACACCGCGTGCTCGCGGCTGGAGCCGCAGCCGAAGTTGTTGCCGCCGAGCAGCACCGAGACGCCCGCGTACTCCGGCTTGTTGAGGACGAAGTCCTCGCGCTCGCGGCCGTCGGCGTCGAAGCGCAGGTCGTAGAGCAGGCCGTCGCGCAGGCCGCTCTTGTCGATGCCGCGCAGGAACTGCTTGGGCATGATCTGGTCGGTGTCGAGGTTCTCGAGGCGCAGCGCCGCGGTGCGGCCCTCGACTTGGCGGACGGGGTTCATCGCGGGATCTCCTGGGCAGTGGCGACGGCAGCAGCAGCGAGGCTCGACGACGTGGACGTGGACGTGGACGTGGACGTGGACGTGGACGTGGACGCCGGCGAGGGCTCCGATGCTGGCGCCAACCGGCGGACGTCAGTAAGGCGGCCGGTGACCGCGGCGGCGGCGGCCATCGCGGGGCTCATCAGGTGCGTGATCGCGCCGCGGCCCTGGCGGCCTTCGAAGTTGCGGTTGGTCGTCGACGCGCAGCGGATGCCGTCGGCGAGCACGTCGTCGTTCATCGCCAGGCACATCGAGCAGCCGGGCTGCCGCCATTCGAGGCCCGCATCGAGGAACACGCGATCGAGGCCTTCCGCCTCCGCCATCGCGCGCACCGCGCCGGAACCCGGCACGACCATCGCGCGCACGCCCGGCGCCACGCGCCGGCCGCGAAGCACGGTCGCCGCGGCGCGCAGGTCCTCGATGCGGCCGTTCGTGCAGGAGCCGATGAACACGTGCTGGATCGGCGTGCCTTCCAAGGCCACGCCGCCGTGCAGGCGGGCGTAGCGCAGCGCGCGCTCCGCGCTCGCTCGGGTCGGGCCTTCGTCCATGCGCGCAGGATCCGGGATCGGCGCATCGATCGCGGCGACCTGGTCCGGGCTTGTGCCCCAGGTCACCTGCGGCGCCACCTCGGCGGCGTCGAAGCGGTATTCGATGTCGAACGCCGCGCCCTCATCGCTGTGCAGCGTCGCCCAGTGGGCGAGGGCGGGCTCGCGCCAGTCGCCGGCGAGGTCGGGGCAGCGGGCGAGCACGTAGTCGATCGCCGTCGCGTCCGGCGCGATCAGCGCGCCGCGCGCGCCAGCTTCCACCGCCATGTTGCACAGCGTGAAGCGGGCCTCGACCGACAGCGCGGTGATCGCCTCGCCGCAGAACTCGACGACGTAGCCCCGCGCACCCTGGGCGCCGATGCGGCCGATGATCGCGAGGATCAGGTCCTTGGACGTCGTCCCGATCGGCAGCGCGCCGTCGACGCGGATCCGCATGTCCTTCGCGACGCGGTAGACCAGCGTCTGCGTGGCTAGCACGTGTTCGACCTCGGTGGTCCCGATGCCGAAACCCAAGGCTCCCAGCGCGCCGTAGGTCGTCGTGTGGCTGTCGCCGCAGATCACGACCATGCCAGGGCGGATCATCCCGTGCTCCGGCGCGACCACGTGCTCGATGCCCTGCAGCGCGTCGGTGGTGTCGAACAGCCGGATGCCGTGGCGATCGCAGTTCGACTTCAGGTTGGTGGCCTGCAGCGCCGACGGCTTGTCGGCGATCACGCGCAGCTTGGGCGCCACCGGGTGCGTCGGGATGATGTGGCTCACCACCGCCACGTTCTGGCCCGGCATCGGCACGCCGCGGCCCTGCTCGTGCAGGCCGGTGAAGGCCTGAGGGCTGGTGTACTCGTTCATCAGGTGCAGGTCGCAGAACAGCAGCACGTTCTGTTCGTCGAGGGCCGCCACCGTGTGGCTGTCGACGAGCTTGCGATAGAGCGTGCGCGATCCGGCGTGTGTGAGCGTGGCGGTCATGGCTGGCTCTCCTGACCATCGAGGGCGATCGAATCGGCGATCCGATCGGTGATGGCGTCGGTGGTGGCGACTGTGTTGGTCACGTTGAAGGCGCCGGGGGCGGCGCCGGCCGTGGCGTCGGCGGTGAAGAAGGGCAGGACGCGATCGAGCAGTTGCTCCGGCGCTTCCTCCGGGATGTAGTGGCCGCAGGGCAGGGCCTCGCCGCGCACGTCGTCGGCGACGCCGCGCCACAGCGTCAGCGGCTCGAAGCAGCGGTGCACGACGCCTTCCCGGCCCCACAGCGCGAGCAGCGGCATCTGCAGCCGCCGGCCGGCGGCGCGGTCCTCGCGGTCGTGGTCCAGGTCGATGCCGGCGCTGGCGCGGTAGTCCTCGCACAGGCCGTGCGCGGTGCCGGGCAGCGCGAGGCAGCGCTTGTACTCGGCCAGCGCGCGCGGGTCGAAAGGCGCGAGGCCCGCGCTGCGGCGGCCCATCACGTCGCGGATGTAGGCGCCGGGGTCGGACTCGATGAGGCGCTCCGGCAGCGGCGCCGGCTGGATCAGGAAGAACCAGTGCCAGTAGGCGCGCGCGAAGGCGACGTTGGTGCCCTCGTACATGTCCAGCGTCGGCGCGATGTCCAGCAGCGCGAGCCGCCGCACCGCGTCCGGCGCGTCCATCGCGAGGCGATGCGCGACGCGCCCGCCGCGGTCGTGCGCCAGCACGTCGAAGCGCTCGTGCCCGAGCTGGCGCATCACGCTCAGCATGTCGGCGGCCATCGTGCGCTTGCTGTAGGCGGCATGGTCGTTCGGTGCCGGCGGCGTGGGCGGCGTTGGCGGCGACTGCAGTGCCTGCAGGGCCTCGGGCACCTCCGGCTTCGACGAGTCCCCATAGCCGCGCAGGTCGGCGGCGACGATGGTGAAGTGCTCGGCCAAGGTCGGCGCGACCTTGTGCCAGATCGCGCGCGTCTGCGGATGCCCGTGGAGCAGCAGCAGCGCGGGGCCGGTGCCGCCCATCGTCAGATGGATGCGGACGCCGTCGGCGGTGGGCAGGCTCAGATGCTGGAAGCCGGGGTACAGCGCATCGAGCGCATGGCCGCCTGGGGAAGCTTGCATGGGGTCTCCTGATCGGGCGTGCCGCCGGAAGGGACGGGGAGGGTGCGGCGGCACGGTCGGCGATGGCCGACTCCTCGTTGGCCCCGATTCTGGAAGTGAATGCAGGGCACATAATTTCCGCTTCGGCAGTTCTTTCGTTCCGGAGGTTCATCAATGGACGGCTTCTCCGACCTGGCCTTCTTCGCACTGCTGGTGAAGCAGGGCAGCCTGGCCGCCGCGGCGCAGCAGCTCGGCGTGACGCCGCCGGCGGTGAGCAAGCGGCTCGCGGCGATCGAGCGCCGGCTCGGCGTGCGGCTGCTGCAACGGACCACGCGCCGCATCGGCCTGACGCCCGAGGGCGAGACCTACCTCGTGGACGGCGCGCGCGTGCTGGAGGACCTCGAGGCGCTGGAGCGCACCGTGGCCGGCAGCCGCGCTGCGCCGAAAGGCCTGCTGCGCGTGGCGGCGAGCTTCGGCTTCGGGCGCAAGCATGTGGCGCCGGCGTTGTCGAAGTTCGCGCGACAGTTCCCCGATGTCGAGGTGCAGCTCGAGTTGACGGATCGTCCGGTCAATCTGATCGAGCAGGGACTGGATCTGGAGGTCCACGTCGGCGAGCCGCCCGATGCGCGGCTCACGGCGCGGCTGCTGGCGCGCAACCGGCGCGTGCTGTGCGCGTCGCCCGCGTACCTGAAGCGCGCCGGCCAGCCCGCCACGCCGCGCGAGCTTGCGCGCCATGCGTGCCTCTTCATCCGCGAGAGCGACGAGACCTTCGGCACCTGGCACTTCCAGCAGGGCACGCGCAAGGAGACGGTGAAGGTGCGCGGGCCGCTGGCCGCCAACGACGGCGAGAGCGTGCTCGCCTGGGGACTCGATGGGCACGGCGTGCTGATGCGCTCGTTCTGGGAAGCGGCGCCGATGCTGCGATCGGGGCGCTTGCGACCGGTGCTGGCGGATTGGTCGCTGCCACCGGCGGACATCCACCTGATCTATCCGCCGCGCGCGCAGCTGTCGGCGAAGACGCGAGCGCTGGTCGATTTCCTGCTCGAACGCTTCGAGCCTCAGCGCGAGGGAGACGACGGCGGGTGGTGATCGACGGCCGCTGGCCCTCACCCCCGCCCTCTCCCGCAAGCGGGAGAGGGAGTCCGCCAGGCGCTCTTCTTACCCCCTCTCCCGCTTGCGGGAGAGGGCAGGGGTGAGGGCCTGCGGCGGTGGAATGGCAGGCGCCCTCCGACCGGCGCGCAAGCCCCTACGTTGTGGGATGCCGGGCCGTTCGACGCGCGGACAGAATCGCCGCTTGCATGCCGGAGACAGGCGCGAAAAAAGCGCGGCCGGCGTGCGCGGAAGCAGTCGAGGCGGTGCTCCGCATCGCTTCGCCAAGGGAGGATCCCCATGAAGGCCATCATTGCTGAACTCATCGGCACGTTCTGGCTCGTGCTCGGTGGCTGCGGCAGCGCCGTGCTCGCCGCGGCATTCCCGCAACTGGGCATCGGACTGCTGGGCGTGTCGCTCGCGTTCGGGCTGACGGTGCTGACGATGGCCTTCGCCATCGGACACATCAGCGGCTGCCACCTCAACCCGGCCGTGTCCGTCGGCCTGTGGGCCGGCGGCCGCTTCGAGACGAAACGGCTGCTGCCCTACATCGTGGCGCAGGTCGTCGGCGGCGCGCTGGCGGGCGGCGTGCTCTACCTGATCGCGAGCGGCAAGCCGGGCTTCACCGTCGGCGGCTTCGCGTCGAACGGCTTCGGCGAGCATTCCCCTGGCGGCTACGCGATGGGCGCGGCGCTGCTGTGCGAGGTGGTGATGACGGCGATGTTCCTGTTCATCATCATGGGCGCCACCGACAAGCGCGCGCCGCAGGGTTTCGCGCCGATCGCGATCGGCCTGGCGCTGACGCTGATCCACCTGATCAGCATCCCCGTCACCAACACCTCGGTGAACCCGGCGCGCAGCACCGGCGTGGCGCTCTTCGCGGAGCCGTGGGCGCTGCAGCAGCTCTGGGCCTTCTGGGTCGCGCCGCTCGTCGGCGGCTTGATCGGCGGCGCGGCGTACCGCGCGCTGTCGAGCGACTGAGCAAGCATCGCCCGGCCCCGACGAGGGCGTCGCGCGCCACCGCCGCGCGCGCGCCCGGCCGGGGCGATTTGTCCTAGGGCAAACCGTCCTAGGGCAATCCGTCCTAGGGCAGCTTGTCCTAGGACGATCTGTCCCTTCCGCGAACTGTCCGACTTCGGAACACTTCAGGGCCATGGACACCCTGATCCTGGCGCGCATGCAGTTCGCGCTCAACATCACCTTCCACATCCTGTTCCCGACGATCACGATCGCGCTGGGCTGGGTCGTGCTCTTCATGCTCTGGCGCTGGCGGCGCAGCGGCGAGTCCGCGTGGCTCGCGGCCTACCAGTTCTGGACCAAGGTCTTCGCGCTCAGCTTCGCGCTGGGCGTGGTCAGCGGCGTGACGATGAGCTTCCAGTTCGGCACCAACTGGCCGGGCTTCATGGAGCGCGCCGGCAACATCGCCGGACCGCTGCTCGGCTACGAGGTGCTCACGGCCTTCTTCCTGGAGGCCGGTTTCCTCGGGATCATGCTGTTCGGGCGGGAACGCGTCAGCCCGCGTGTGCATTTCATCGCGACGGCGACGGTGGCCTTCGGCACGACGCTCAGCGCGTTCTGGATCCTCAGCCTCAACTCGTGGATGCAGACGCCCACCGGCTACGAGATCCGCGACGGCGTCATGCATGCCGTCGACTGGTGGGCGATCGTCTTCAATCCGTCCTTCCCGTACCGGCTCGTCCACAAGCTGCTCGCCTCGGGGCTGACGGTGGCCTTCCTGCTGGCCGGTGTCAGCGCATGGCAGATGCTCAAGGGCCGCGGGAAGGCGGAGACGCGCCGCGTGCTGCGACTCGGCCTGACGCTGGGCGCGGTGCTGATCCCGCTGCAGATCGTCGCGGGCGACATGCACGGGCTCAACACGCTGAAGCATCAGCCGGCCAAGATCGCCGCGATGGAAGGCGTGTGGACCACCGAGCGCGGCGCGCCGCTGCTGCTGTTCGCGCTGCCCGACGAGCAGGCGAAGGAGAACCGCTTCGCCATCGGCGTCCCGCGCCTGGCCAGCCTGATCCTCAAGCACGATGCCGATGGAGAGATCCGCGGGCTCGATGAATTCGCGGGCGCGCACCCGCCGGTCAAGCCGCTGTTCTTCGGCTTCCGCGTGATGGTGGCCGTCGGGATGCTGATGCTGGTCTTCGCGTGGGGCGGGTGGTGGCTGTACCGGCGCTCGGGCTGGCAGCGGTTGCCGCGCGTCTGGCTGTGGGGACTCTCGTTCATGAGCTTCTCCGGCTGGATCGCGACCGTGGCCGGCTGGTATGTCACCGAGATCGGCCGGCAGCCCTTCATCGTCTACGGCGTGCTGCGGACGCAGGAGGTCGCGGCGCACAACCCGGGGTCGATGATCGCGGCTTCGCTCGCCGGCTACGCAACCGTCTACCTGGCGCTGCTGATCGCGTACATCGCCGCGATCAAGCGGATGGCGGAGAAGGCCGCGCCAGGCGCCGCTCCCGTCGATCCTGCCCACTCGCCGGGCGGCGTGCCGGTCGGCGCCGTCATCTCGAGGAGCTTCACATGAATGCGTTGGCGACCCTGCCGGCAGGGGAGGGGAGCGTGCTCCCGGTGATCTTCATGGCCCTGATGGGGCTCTCGCTGCTGATCTACGTCGTGCTGGACGGCTACGACCTCGGCGTGGGCATGCTCTCCGCGACGGCGAAGGACATCGATCGCGACCGGATGGTCGCGTCGATCGGGCCGTTCTGGGATGCCAACGAGACCTGGCTGGTGCTGGCCGTCGGTCTGCTGTTGATCGCCTTCCCGAAGGCGCAGGGCGTGGTGCTGACGGCGCTCTACGGGCCGGTGGTGCTGATGCTGCTGGGGCTGATCCTGCGCGGCGCGGCCTTCGACTTCCGAGCCAAGGGCGACCCCGCGCACAAGCGGTGGTGGGATGCCGCCTTTGCGGGCGGCTCCTTGCTCGCTTCGCTGGCGCAGGGCTGGATGCTCGGGCGCTACGTGACGGGCTTCGAGGACAGCATCGCCGCGCAGGTCTTCGCTGCGGGCATCGCGCTCGCGCTGACGGCCTGCTATGCGCTGCTGGGGGCCGCATGGCTGCTGATCAAGACGGAGGGCGAGTTGCAACGGCGGGCGATCGATTGGGCGAAGCGCGCCTGGCCGGTGGTCGTGGCGGGATTGCTGGTCGTGTCGATCGCATCGCCGTGGCTGAGCCCCACGGTCCGGGCGCGCTGGTTCGACATGCCGGGCCTGATCGCGCTGGCGCCGCTGCCGCTGGTCGCGCTGCTGGCGCTGGCGGCGCTGCGTGGATTGCTCAACTCGCACCGCGTGCTGGGCAAGCTGAGCTGGGCGCCGTTGGCGCTGATGGTGGTCGTGCTGACGCTGAGCTTCTTCGGACTGTCCTACAGCCTCTACCCGTTCGTCGTCATCGACCGGATCACGATCCGGGACGCGGCGGCGGCGGACGAGTCGCTGCGTTTCCTGCTCGTCGGCGCGGCGCTGACGATGCCGGTGATCCTGGCGTATTCGGTCTTCTCTTATCGCGTGTTCCGGGGGAAGGTGCGCGCGCTCGCGTATTGACTGCAACGGCCAAGCGCGGGCTCTCCGCACAGCAGGGGGCGTCCCTCCGGGAACCCCCAGCAGTACTCCGGCCCCACTGAGATTGCTCATGCAACGGGCGGAGCGGGCCTCGCATTGATGCGTGCCACGGTCCCACTGGGGCCGGAGTGATGCTGGGGGTCCCTGGAGGGGCGCCCCCTGCGTCGCGGAGAGCCCGCGCTTGGCAATGGCAGTCCTGGAGAGCCAGCGCTTGGCCAAGGCAGTCCTGGAGAGCCAGCGCTTGGCCAAGGCAGTCCTGGAGAGCCTGCGCTTGGCGATGGCAGTCCTGGAGAGCCCGCGCTTGGCGAGACGGAAGTCCCGGAGAGCCCGCGCTCGGAGATTGCAGGCCAGGAGATGGCAACATGCCGCCTTCGCCGAGAGGCGCGCATCTCCAAGAACTCCATGGACTTCCACTCCCTGCTCTCCCTGGCCGAGCTGGCCTGGCCGGTGCTGTTGAAGGGCACCGGCTACACGCTGCTCTTCGCGGTGATGGCGATGATCTTCGGCCTGCCGCTGGCGGCCGTGATCACGCTGGTGCGGGTGCTGAAGCTGCCGGTGCTGGACCGCGTGATGGCGGTCTATGTGAGCGCGATGCGCGGCACGCCGCTGCTGGTGCAGGTGTTCATCGTCTACTACGGGCTGCCGAGCATCGGCATCGAGTTCTCCCCGCTGGTGGCCGGCGTGCTGACGCTGACGCTCAACGTCGCCGCCTACATGAGCGAGACCTTGCGCGGTTCGATCGGCGCGATCGAGCAGGGCCAGTGGCTGGCGGGCACCTCGCTGGGACTGAGCCGTCATCAGACCCTGCGTTTCGTGATCGGCCCGCAGGCGCTGCGCGCCGCCGTGCCGAGCCTGTCCAACAGCCTGATCTCGCTGATCAAGGACACCTCGCTGGTGTCGGTGATCGCCGTGACCGAGCTGATGCTTGCCACCAAGGAGGTCATCTCCACGACCTTCCAGCCGTTCCCGCTCTACATGGCCGCGGCGCTGATCTACTGGGTGCTGAGCTTCGCCTTCGAGCAGGTGCAGAAGTGGATGGAGAAGCGCCTGGCCTATCCGCATTGATCCAGTCGCATTGAATCAGCCGCACTGACCCAGCCGCATCGATCCGGCTGAACCCGTCCCGCCCGCACTGAAGCCCCGCCTTGATGTCCACCTCCGTCGCCGTTTCCCCCTCGCTCCTTTCCGTCCATCTGCGACTGGTCGGCATGGCCGTGCTCTGGGGCGCCTCCTGGCCCATGGGCCGCGTGCTGGCGCAGACGATGCCCCCGCTGGCCGCGGCGGCCTGCCGCTTCCTCTTCGCGGGCGCGATCCTGATGCTGTGGCTCGCGCGCTCCGGCCGGCTCGCGGCGCTGCGGGACTGGAGCGTGCAACGCTGGGCCGGCATGGTGCTGGCCGCGAGCTTCGGCGTCTTCGGCTACGCGACGTTTTTCATGAGCGGGCTGCGGCACGTGCCCGCCGGCAAGGGTGCGCTGGTGATCACGCTGAACCCGGTGATCACGCTGCTGCTGGCGGCGTGGATCTTCCACGAGCGCTTGAACGCGCGGATCGGCCTGGGCATGGCGATGGCCGCGGTCGGCGCCGCCATCGTGATCACGAAGGGCGAGCCCTGGCATGTGTTCGATGGCCGCGTCGGCATCGGTGAAGTGCTGCTGCTGGGCTGCGTCGCGTGCTGGGTCGCCTACACGCTGATCGGTCGCAAGGTGATGGTCGGCGTCGATGCGCTGACGACCACCGCCGTCACGGCGGCGATCGGCGCGTTGATGCTGCTGGCGCTGACGCTGGTTGTCGACGGCACGGACGGCGTGGCCGGCGTGCTGGCCGCGCCGCGCAACGCGTGGCTGTGCATGGCCGGGATCGTCGTCGGCTCGACGGCGCTGGCCTATGCCTGGTACTTCGACGGCGTGAAGGCGCTGGGCGCCGGCGCGGCGGCCGGCTACATCACGCTGGTGCCGGTGTTCGGCGTCGTGTTCGCGGCGCTGGGGCTGGGCGAGGTCATCGACGCGTCGCTGCTCGTCGGCGGCACGATGGCCATCGCGGGCACGGCGTTGATGAACCTCGGCCGGCGCTGAGGCTTACTTCCGGCCCGCTCCCACCAGCACGATGCCGCCCACGGCGATGGCGGCGATGCCGGCCCACAGCGGCACGTTGACGCGCTTGGTCTCCTCGACCTTGAGCTCGATCGGGCCGAGCTTGGCGGCGGTGTTTTCCTTGGTGTACGAGAACCCGCCGTAGACCAGGCCCAGCACGCCCGCGACGATCAGGATCACGGCGATCAATCGAATGCCACCCATGACGTCCTCCAGTGTTTGCGATGTGATGTTGAAATGAACGCGCCCCGGCCGTCGCCTCGCATGTCGTACGGTGTCGGGGTGGCTCATTGGAGCGCTTCGCGATGCGGACGCACGTAGGACGGCGCCGCATCCGCGTGTCGGGCGGCTCCTTCGGCGGGGCCGGTCCGTCCTTGCTTTCGCGGACCGGTCGGCGGCGGTGAGAATGCGCCGATGCGCGTCCTTCGAGTCCTCGCCGTCACGCGGCGTCATCCGTCCGCGATCCTGCTGATCGTGCAACTGCTCGGGCTGGTGCTCTATCCCCTGCTGGAGGCGAGCCGATCGGCGCCGCTGGCGCTGGGCGCCTTCGGCATCGTCGTCCTGATCTTCACGACGCGCATGGTGCGCAGAACGCCGGGGCTGACCTGGCTGAGCGTGACGATCGCGCTGCCCGCGGTCGCGCTGCTGCTGCTGCAGGTGTTCTGGCACATGGAGGAGTTGCTGCCGTGGTCCTCGGGGCTGGAGGCGTTGTTCTACTTCTATGCCGCCGGGAGCCTGATCTCCTACATGATGAGCGACTGGCACGCGACGACCGACGAGCTCTTCGCCGCCGGCGCCACCTTCACGCTGCTGGCCTGGGGCTTCGCGCATGTGTTCGTCGTCGTGCAGGCGCTGCATCCGGGCAGCTTCGCGGCGGCGGTGGATCCGCAGCTGCCGCGCACGTGGACGGAACTGATGTTCCTCAGCTTCGCGCTGCTGTCGAGCACCGGCATCGGCGACGTGATCCCGGTGAAGCCGCTGGCGCGCGCCGTCACGACGGTCGAGATGTTCGTCGGCGTCATGTACCTCGCGGCGGTCGTGTCGCGCTTGATCGGGCTGACGCTGATCCAGCACCGGAAGCTGTCTGACCTGGATTGACGCGACTGTTGCTCCCTCTCCCGCTTGCGGGAGAGCACCGGAAGCTGTCCGACCTGGATTGACGCACCTCTTGCTCCCTCTCCCGCGTGCGGGAGAGGGCGGGGGTGAGGGCCAGCGGCCGCGGCAGTGCTGAGATCCTCTTGCGAATTGTCAAGGTCCGCGCTCCGCAGGCGCAGACTGCGCGCGGCGCGTGCTGATCCGCCGCCTATCGTCGCCGCCTTTCACAACGATCCACAGTGATCAGGGAGGCGGTCATGCCGATGGAACTCTTCAACGGCGGCGGTCATCGTTGCCTGATGTTCAGCGACTTCGGGCACGGGGACGGCGTGCAGGCCAACCAGTTCCTGATCGTCGACGGCGACACCGGCGCGGTGATCGACCCGGGCGGCAACCTGGCCTACAACGACCTGTACCTCGGCATGACGGGCTGCTTCCCGCCGCACCGGCTGTCGGCGATCCTGGCCTCGCACGCCGATCCGGACATCATCGCGTCGCTGGACCGATGGATGACGGCGACCTCGGCGCCGGTCTACATCTCGACGATCTGGGAGCGTTTCGTCCCGCACTTCTGCAAGCCGGGCAAGACGGCGGGCCGCGTGATCGGCATCCCGGACCGCGGCACTCGCATCGCCGTGGGCGCGAGCGAGCTGGTCGCGCTGCCCGCGCACTTCATGCACTCGGAGGGCAACTTCCAGTTCTGGGACGCGGCGAGCGGGATCCTGTTCTCGGGCGACCTGGGCGTGTCGATCGGGGTCGATCCCACGCAGCCGATCGCGGCGCTGGGGCCGCACATCGCGTCGATGGCGGCCTTCCACCGTCGCTACATGGTCAGCGGCAAGGTGCTGAAGCTGTGGGCGGAGATGGTCCGGCCGCTGCCGATCCGCATGATCGTCCCGCAGCACGGCGCGCCGCTGGTCGGCGACGCGGTGCGGCAGTTCATCGACTGGGTGGGGTCGATCAGCTGCGGGATCGATCTGGTCACGCAGCGTGATTACGCGATGCCGTGAGTGCGATGCCGTGAGTGCGATGCCGCAGGCGCAACGCCGTGAGCGTGGCGCGCTGAACGTATCCCTTACGGCTTCTTCGGCGGATCGTCGCGCTGCAGCAGCTTGTCGACGCCGGTGGTGTCGGCGGCGCGCGCGGTCAGGTCCTTCGCCCAGGCGAAGCCCTTCTTCGCCGCGCCCATCGCCTGGTTGGCGGCCTCGGCGGTGGTGTTGCGGACCTGCTCGGCGGACGGCAGCCGCTCCTGCGTCCAGGTGGCCGCCTTCTTCGCGACATCGGCGGCCTGGGCCACGGTGCTCTCCGCCTGCGCGCGGACCTGGTCGACCGACGGAAGCTGCTGCTGCGTCCAGTCCGCGGTCTTGCGCGCGGCGTCCCAGGCCTGCGTCGCGGCGGTGGCCGTCGTGACGAGGACCTGATCGGCGCTCGGCAGGCGCTGCTGCGTCCAGTCGGCGGTATCGACCAGCACCGTGCGCACCTGTCCGGCCGCGGCGCCGGCGAGCGTCACCGTCTGGTTCCAGCGCTTGGAGAGCTCGCCCGGCGGCGCGGTCGCGAGCAGGCGCACGACGGTGTCGAGCGACTGGTTCTCCTCGGGCGTCAGCGGCCCGCCGGCTTCCAGCATCCCTCGCATGAAGACGCCGAGGTCCTTGGCGATCGCGGCGTGGTTGCAGTCGGGGTTGAGGTGGAGGAAGCCGGCGCCTTCGATGGCCATCGCCTCCAGCTCGCTGCCGCCGAGTCGTGCTTCGACCGCGGCCACGGACTGCTCGACGAAGGCGCGATTCAAGCCCCAGTCGGCGATCAGATGGTCGACGAGGTACTGGCGTTCGGCGGGCTCGACGGCGCCGTCGACGGCGGCCAGGCGCAGCGACAGCGGCGCGATGAGGTCGAACAGCGCGAGGCCCAGCGTGTCCAGCGGCGTGTTGAGGTACTTGGGGATCTCGATGACGCGCTCGCCCTTGGTCGAGCTGAGCAGGCGGTACATGCCGTAGCAGGCGCCGCCCGACGCGAGCGCGGCAAAGGCGACCCAGCCGATCGGCGTGGCCGACGCGCCGAGCAGCGACGCGACCATGCCCGTCTTCGCGACGGCCGCGCCCGCGCCCGCGGCGCCCAGGACGTCCCACACCTCGCGACCGCGGTTGATCATGCGCAGCGAGGCGTAGGCCGCCTCGCCGATGGCGAGCTTGGCCTTGAAGCGCAAGGGATCGGCGACGACCTGGTCGACACCCTTGAGCTCGGGCGGGGGCAGCAGCAGAGGCGCGGGGGCAGGCATCGTGGAAGACTCCGGTCGGATGGGGGGAGTCTAGCGAAGTGGCATGACTCCCTTGCGCCGGCGCCCCACGAGCCTACTTCTTCACGTAGGCGTCGATCGCCTTGCGCGCCAGGAAGGACTGGTCGCTGAACAGGCCGTCCATGCCGAGCTTGAGGAAGGCCTCGATCTGGCCGGCGAGGTTGCCGATCGCCGTCGGATCGGCGCTGCTGTCGAAGTCGTCGGGCAGGAAGACGTTCTCCGCACGGAAGGTCCAGCCGTGCACGATCAGGCCGGCCGCATGCGCGTCCTTCACCAGCGTCGTCGGCGTGCCCAGGCGGCCGGCGACCAGCGGGATCATCAGGTTCGTGTTCGCGCCGATGCCTTGCGCGTAGCTCGCGATCTCGGCCAGACCGGCCGGCTGGGCGAGGTCCGCGTAGGTGCGCGTGTCGCCGCTCAGCGTGAAGTCGTAGGGCCGGCCCGAGCCGTTGAGCAACTGCACCAGCGGCACGCGCGTCATGCGGTTCAGCTTGCGCAGGTTGCCGACCTCGAAGGACTGGATGAAGACCGCCGAGTCCGGGCTGCGGTAGCCATACTTGTTGAGCAGGCGCACCAGCGGCTCCTCCAGCGGCTTGCCGATGCCGGCGAAGTAGGTCGGGTGCTTGGTCTCCGGATACACGCCGATCGGCTTGACCTTTTGGCCGTGTCCGTGGCCATGCCGGCCGGACTTGCCGTCCTCTTCCCTGCGGCGCTCGTTGGCCTGCTGGACCAGTTGCAGCACCTCCTCGAAGGTGGGTACCTCGAACATGTCGTTGAAGCGCGCGTTGGCCGGGCGGATCTGCGGGATGCGCTCGCGGGCGCGCAGCGTCTTGAGCTCGGCCAGCGTGAAGTCCTCGGTGAACCAGCCGGTGATCGCGACGCCGTCGATGGACTTCGTCGCCTTGCGGGACGCGAACTCGGGACGCTCGGCGACGTCGGTCGTCGCTTCGCGCACCGAGCCGTCGGGATTCAGGATCGCGATGGCGTTCTCGTGGCGGGCGACCAGCACGCCATCCTTCGTCAGCACGAGGTCGGGCTCGACGTAGTCGGCGCCTTGCTCGATCGCCAGCCAGTAGGCGGCGAGCGTGTGTTCGGGCACGTAGCCGCTGGCGCCGCGGTGCGCGATCAGCAGCGGCTCCTTGGCGCGCGGGGGCTGTTGGCCGCCGTGGGCGCAGGCGGCCGTCGCCAGCGAGGCGGCGACGAGGGTGGCGAGGGCAGCAGTGCGCAGCAGCTTCATCGGATGTCTCCTTCGGATGGAATCGACGTTCGGCGCGTCGTCGCTGCCGCGTGTTCATGCGGGGTGACGATCGCGTTGGAAAAACGTGAGGCCAGATGGCGCCCGAAGGGTAGGGCCGAGTGGATGAAGTTTTGATGATGACCCTGATGAGGGCGGGTCCCCTGAAACAGGTCTTACATCGCACCGGCCAGCGGCAGCACCTCGTCGCCGTCGGCGGCGCGGCAATCGGCGGGCAGCGGCTCCCAGCCTCTGCGCACGACGATCGTCGAGCCGATGGCGCAGAACTCGACGCGCTGCGCGTCGGGAACGAGCCGGTGCGCGAAGGCCTCGAGCGCCGCCGGCGTCGAAACCTTCAGACGCATCGCGTAGAGGTCGTCGATCGGATGGTCGTCGCTGTGGATCAGCGGGACGAACTGGGCCGCGAACATGACGGCGTGAGACGGCACGACGACCGGCAAGGGGTCGTAGCCGAGCCCCTTCAACCAGCGCTGTGCCTGCTGACGTGTCGGCGCGCTGCCCTCGACAGGCGGAGCGCCGTCGAGGCGCGCGGGAGCTTCGCCGTCGAGGCGCGCGGGCGCTTCGTCGTCGCGCGGCGCCCAGGCGAAGCCCATGAGCTCCGCCACCCATTGGTTGCAGTTCTGGTACTGCGTGCTGAAGGCGTAGGCGCTGGCGCTGTAGCGCGGCGACAGCAGCGCGAGCGCGAGCCGGTTGTCCAGCGCGCGGGCGGCGAGGCGGGCGCCGTCGCGTTCGGGCAGCGTGACGATGGAGAGCCGGATCGGCTCGGTGCGTCCCGCGCTCAGCAGGAAGCCGGCGAGTCCCTGGTCGTAGAGCTTCGCCTGGGACTCGTCACAGGCGTAGTAGAGCTGCCGCACGGACCATGGGCTGTTGCGGCTGTCCTTCAGCGCGATGCCGCTGTGGGAGTACTGCAGGTGAAAGCGGCTCAGGTCCGTGCCGGAGCGCGAGACCAGTGCGGCGGAGGCGCCGCTCGCTTCCAGCGCCCGCCGCGCGATCGCGACGACCTGGAGCTGGCGGTCCTGCTCGGTGGCGCTGACTTCGCCGCCGCGGTCGCAGAAGGTGGCGGCTTGCGACGCCGACGCCGCAGCGAGCGCAGTCATCGCGATCACCGTTGACGCGAGGCCGCGAAGCACCGGGACGATGCCGGTGCCGCTCAGCGTGCGACGACTTGCCGCGCGGGCCCGCGTGCGGGGCCCGGCGGGAATCACAGCGTCACCGGATGCGATTCGAGCTCGCGGTGCCAGTCGTCGTGCAGCGCGAGCAGGAAGGCCTGCTTGTTCTCGGCACGGGCGAACTCGTAGCCGTAGTCGCGCTTGTGCGCCAGCACGTGGTCGCCGACGCGCAGCGGCTGGCCGGCGATCGCCTGCTTGGGCACGTAGAGGAAGAACTCGGTACCACCCTCGGCGCGGACCGGCTGGAGGCGCAGGCGCTGCGTGTCGGCGCGACCGGCGGCGTCCTCGACGGCGAGGACCTTGTACTCGCCCTCGGCGACCTTGCGGTCCTTGCTGGAGCTGTCGCTGGACTGGCCGATCGAGTCGGACAGCTGGCGCGAGGACACCGAGCCGGCGCTCGAGGCGGAGGTGACGATGCTGTCGGCGTGGGCCGGCATCGTCGCGAAGCCCGCGAGCGCGGCAATGGCCGCAGCAGCAGCGGAAACAAAGGAGAAGCGGGAAGAACTGTGGCGCATAAAACCGTCCATGTGCAGGTCAGTCCGGCCGCGGAACGGCGGCCGGACGGCGCAAGCATAGGGGATGCAATGACACGTTCAGGTGTCGGTGTGTGCGCAGGTCGCGAAGGTCTCGCGAACGCCCTTGATCTGTTCGTTCATCACTTTTTGATCGACCGGCTTCTGCAACTCGTAATCGGCGTGAACTCGCCGGTCGCGTTGCGCCCTCATCAGAAGGGCGAGCGCCCGAGAGCGTTTGGCGATCCTTGCATCGCACAGGGGGTCAGGATCCCTGAGACAGTTGATCAACCACACATGAACGCTCCCGGATTTCGGCGGTTCTGGACGGTTCGGAAGAAGACTGACCCATGCCAGGCACCGGTGGTATGCAGCGTAGTACGCGCGGGACACTGCGGATCGGCGCCGAGCCTCCGACGTGAATCCGTTGGCAAGCGCCTCTGCGTCCTTGAGGAGTTCTTTGGCAGCGATGGACTTCATGGTGAGTTACTCCTCGTCTCCATCGTCATTGTCCCCGTCGAGATCTGGATGAGGACAAGCGCTCCAGTCCTTGGGTTGACAAGGGTGGATGGACCTGAAGCCCACCAGGAATCCGCCGCTGCGACGGTGACAATGCACGAGGTTCATCCGTAGTTCGTCCTCGAGCTCGTAGGTGCGATCGTCGTCCGTGTCGACACTCAGTGTCACGCGCGCAAATTGGAAACCGTCCTCCGCCAGGCAATGGCTGATGTCCACAGGCCCCCGGCACAAGCGCACCGAGTTGTTCGCCAGCACGCCGAGGGCCAGCCTGACCTCGAGGTAGGCATCGACGCATGTCTCCCTGTTCTCCTCGAACAGCCGGCAGAGCACCTCCCGGACCTCCGCCCAGTCGATGTGCCTGAAAACCGGGGCAGGGATCTGGCCAATCACATAGGGATTGGTCTTCTCCGGATACCGCAGCAGGTGGAGCAGCGCATCCACACCTTCAGTCCAAGCGGGCGCCGATATTTCCTTCTGCAACGCCATCGGTACTTCGATCGGAGCCTGTTCTGGCGTTTCCAATTCCTTCAACACTGCACTCATCTCGCTCATCCTTTCGATCTGCGAAGCCATCGCGAATGACCAGGAGTTTCGGCAGGCGAGCTGAGGAAATCACTCCCTCGGAAGAGCGCTTGGGCGGGGGATACACCTGTGAGTAGGTCGTTCCCCCGACGCTTACAGATAGTGGGGATTGGCGTTCGCGGGGTCAGGCGTTGCCTGCCCCGCTTGTCTCACGACAACGCGCAGAGAGAGGCACTCAGTTCAGTTCCCCCGCCGGCACCACCGGCAGCACGATGCTCGACGGCCGCAGCGGTCCGGCGTGGATCGTCGTCACATTGCCGTTGGCCTGCTGCTGCAGCGGCGTCGGCCAGATGCCCTGCGCCTGGTTGCTCGCGCTGACCGCGATGCGCAGCCGGTGCCCCGCGCGGACCAATGCCGCGACCGGGAAGACCTCCACCGGCACCAGCATCGGCTCGTTGGCCACCACCGGCAGCGCCGCGCCCGCCGTGAACGGATGCCACGGCTGGATCATCGTGCCGTTGACGAAGCGCGAGCGGCTGGTGTCCACCGCGCGGTGCGCCGCGGACATCAACCCGTGCGTCAGCGGCTTGACCGCGCCGGTCGCCGGATCGACATCGTCGATGCGCACCGACAGCGCCGCCTGCGACTTCGACGCCGAGATCCACAGGTCTGCCTGGATCGGTCCGTTCAGGTAGAGGTCCTGGGCCAGCGGCGCGGTCTCGTAGACGGCCGCGCCTTGCAGGGACTCGACACGCGCGCTGTCCGAGTAGCACGGCTTGGGCAGCAGCCCCGCCAGGCCGAGCGTCCATTGCACCTGGCTCGCCGAGCAGTCGCTGTGATCGCGGATCTGCACGCTCGCGGTGAAGATCGTGCCCAGCACCGTCCCGCGCGTGGCCGTCGGCGCCGGCGGCTCCGAGACCGTCCACCCCGCCGCGCCCGCCGGGATGCGCGCGGCCAGGCTGCCGTCCGGTTGCAGGTACCAGCGCTGCGGCGCCATCTTCGGATGCGGCCAGTCGCTCGCCGTCGCGAACCGCGGCGTGCCGCCGCTGCCGTAACCGTCGACGAACTGCGTCACCGTCGGCAGCGCGTCGGCCCCGGCCGCGCGTCCCTTCAGGTACTGGTCGAACCACTGCAGCAGCAGCGAGGTCGTGCTCGGCGGTCCGTACGACGGCGCGCCGCCGAAGCCGCTGATCCCTCCCTGCACCGACTGCAGGTGCGATCCCGGCAGGATCGCGAGCTTGGCCGTCACGTTGCGCTTGAGCTGCTCGTACAGCAGCGGCTGGTCGCGCTGGAAGATGTCCAGCGACGCGCCGACGATGAAGGTCGGCACGCGGATCCGCCCGGCGCTCTCCACCGGCGAGCGGCCCGCCCAGAACGAGCCGTCGTCGGTCGCGATGCCGCTCGCGTTGCCGACGAAGCCGTCGAAGGTCGGCGCATACCAGGTGTCGATGGCCGCGACGTGATCGCCGGTCGCGGCGTTGATCTGGCTCGCGTACCAGGGATTGAGCAGCAGCTCCGGCGCGTTGGCCACGCTCAGCGACTGCGTCAGCGGCAGCCAGGTGCTCAGGAACTGCGCGTTGAACAGCCCGCCCGTCGCCGCGACGCCGCGGTACGCGTCGCCCATCGGCACCGTCGCGAACGCGGCCTTGATCGCCGGATGCTGCTGCCCCGCGGTGAGCAGCGAGCTGATGCCGAGGTAGGACGTTCCCGCCACGCCGATGCTGCCGTTGAAGAACGGCTGCCGCGTCACCCACTCGACCGCCTCGCGGTAGGCCTGCTGCTCGTCGGGGCCGATCAGCTGCGTGACGCCGCCGCTCATGCCGGTGCCGTGGGCGTCGATCGCGACCGTGACGTAGCCGCGGCGCACCATGAACTGGTCCAGTCCGCCGATCAGCAGCGTGTTGCCGCCGGCCGGCGTGAACACGCCGAGGAACTGGCCGACGTCGATCCGATAGGCCGTCTGCGTCAGCACCACGGGATAGCGCCCGGACTTGGGGAAGCCCAGGAAGTCCGCCGGCATCGAGACCAGCACCGCCAGCTGCTTGCCCGACGAGAGCCGGATGAATTGCAGCGGCAGCGTCACCGCGCGGGGATGGTCGGGACCGCGCGTATAAGCCGCGGACGGCCAGGCCGCGCCGGCGTTGGCGGTCACGGCGGGATTCGGCGCGGCGAGCGTGCCGCGCGTGCCCAGCGTCGTCGTCTGCGCGAGGGCGCCGAGCGCGGTGCCGGCGGCCAGGGCCACGATCAACTCGCGGCAGCGCGCACGGCTGCGCGCGCGCCACTGACGGATCGTGCCGCGCTGCGTCGGAAAGGCCAGGGTCATGTCTTGTCTCCAGGTCCCGAGGGTCGGGTGGTCGCTGCGGCGACTCTGTGGGGCTGTTGTCGAAATGCCCCGGCGACTATGCCGGCCCGCGGCGCGCGCGGCACGGGGGAAATCAGGAGGCCGATGGGTATGCGGCTTGCCGTCGCCGGCGCCGGACCGGCGCCGAGGCCGTCCGATTCCGGATCATGGGGAGGCCCCGCACCATGCGCACACGACGCCCGGGTGCGCGCAGGATGTCACGCCCGGCCGGCCCGGCGATGGCGGGTTCCGTCGTCCCGGCGGCGCTGTAGGTCAAGTCCCTACAGCAGCTGCGGCAGGCGGCGCTCATCGCGAGTGGCAGCCGCTCGCTGGCGACGACGGCGTCCGGCGACGAGGATGACACCCATGAACATCGCCGTTATCGAAGACAACGTCCCCGTCCGCCAACTCCTGGTCCGTCGCGCCCAGAAGCTGGGCGGCATCACCGTCGTCGCGCAGGCCTCCGGCGAGGACGAGGCCGTGGACGTCGTCATGGCCACCACGCCCGACGTCGTGCTGCTGGACCTGAACCTGTCGCAGGGCTGCGGCCTGTCGGTGCTGTCGCGCCTGCGCGACCGCGACTACGCGGGCCGCGTCTTCGTGCTCACCGCCGAGGACGCCCGCACCCACGCCGCACCGTGCCACCGCGGCGGCGCCGATGCCTTCTATGACAAGGCCTTCGATTTCGAGAAGCTGCTCGCCGACCTGAACGACCTGTGCCGGCGCGGGGTCGCCAATGTCCCGTGGAGCGCCGGCCCGCGTGCCGCCGCCAACGGTTGAGTTCCCGATCCACGAACCGGCACGCACAGCCCGGACCATCCGCATCCAGCGACCTGGGAGGACCCGCCATGAAGCTCACGATGACACTGCCCCGGCTGCCGTTCCCGCTGCCGACGCTGTCCTGGGCGCCGCGCGGACCCATGGCCTCCTGGCTGCTGGTCGGCAACCTGCTGCTGATCGTGGCGCTGGCCGCGATGACCGCGCTCAGCCTCTGGAACCACCGCGAGACGGAGACCGACCGCGCCCGCGACGTGGTCGAGAACCTCGCGCAGAACCTGGCCGTCGAGGTCGGCGCCGAACTGCGCAACACCGACAACGCGCTGGCCACCATCGCGCTGCGCTACCGCAGCACGCGCCAGTCGCCGGACCAGACGGCGATGGTGGCCCGGCTGATCGACGAACAGCGCGGCCTGCTGCCGCAGGTCGTCGCGCTGCGCGTGACCGACATCCACGGCACCGTCACCACCGGCCTGGTGCCCGGCGAGCGTCCCTTCAACGTCGGCGACCGGACCTACTTCTCGCAGGCGCGGCTGACCGATGCGATGGTCGTCTCCGAACCGCTGAACAGCCGCGCGCAGAACCACTGGTGCGTCATCCTGGCCCGCCGGCTGATCGACCACGACGGCCAGTTCGCCGGCATCGTCTACGCCGTGGTGACGGCCCAGCACTTCGTCGACCGCTTCAGCGGCGTCGCGCTCGGCCCCTCGGGCGCGGTGTCGCTGCGCTCCGACGGCATGAACCTCGTGGCGCGCCACTCCGCCAGCGAGCCCAGCTCGACCAAGGGATTCGGCGCGAAGCTCCTGTCCCAGGAGGCGTTGCGCTCGCTGGCGCAGAACCGCGAGCGCGGCGTGTACATCACCCCCACGGCGCTCGACCGCGTGGAGCGCATCACCGCCTACCGCAAGGTCCCCGGGTATTCGATGACGCTGTTCACCGGCATGAGCAGCAACTACTTCCTGGCCGGCTGGCGCGGGCAGGTCGTGCAGCAGTCGCTGCTGGCGGCGCTGGTCGCGCTGGCCGTGGCCGCCGCGTCGGCGCTGATCCACCGCATCCATCGCCGCGAACGCCGCGCCAAGGACGCGCTGCAGCATCTGGCGCGTGAACAGGACGCGATGCTGCAGAACGACCTGATCGGCATGGTCCGCATCCGCGACGGCCACGCCCTGTGGGGCAACCCGGCGATGGAACGCATGTTCGGCTGCCTGCCCGGCGGCATCGTCGGCCAAGCGGCGCAGACGCTCTTCCTCAGCCCGCAGGAACACGCGCGCGTCCGCGACGCCAGCCTGGCGACGATGCGATCGGGCGGCCGCTTCCACACGCAGCTGCGCATGCGCCGGCTGGACGGCGCGGAGTTCTGGGTCGACCTGCACGGCACGGTGCTGTCGGAGAACGAATCGATGTGGATGCTCGTCGACATCGACGCCCTCAAGCGCAGCGAGGAGCAGGCGCAGCACCTGGCGCTGCGCGACGTGCTGACCGGACTGCCCAACCGCCGCCTGTTCGAGGAAAAGGTCGGCGACGCGATCAACGGCGCGCGTCGCACCGGGCGCGGCTTCGCGGTCTGCTACCTGGACCTGGACGGCTTCAAGCCCATCAACGACCAGCACGGGCACGAGGCCGGCGACGAGGTCCTCACCGAGGTCGCGCAACGCCTGCAGGGCCTGGTGCGCGGCGACGACGTCGTCGCGCGCCTGGGCGGCGACGAGTTCGCGATCCTGCTCGCGGGCGTCAACCGGCCGGAGGACGTCGAGCAGACGCTGCAGCGTTGCCTGTTCTCGATCCAGCGCCGCATCACGCTGGACAGCGGCGACAAGGTCTCGGTCGCGGCCAGCATCGGCGCGGTGATCGGCGGCGGCCGCGATGCCTGCCGCGAGCTGCTGCACGCGGCCGACGAGGCGATGTACGCGGTCAAGCGCACCGGCAAGGGTCAGATCCGGATCGCCGGGCAGGTGCATTCCGAATGGGCGGTGGCGGCATGATCCGCCTTGTCACCTGCGCTGCCCCGGCGCCGCTGCGACCCTGCCACGCGCGGGCCGCGGGCGCGGCGCCGTCGGGCCTGCTGCGCCTGATGCGCAGGCCCGCGGGACGGTCCCCGCAACGGGTGACAGCGGGAACGGTGCGGGCGACTGCCGTATCGCTCCGCTCAACTTCGGTGCACGATGTGCCGATGAATGGGGAAGCGCCCCGGCGGGACGTCGGCTAGGGAAGCCCTGCATCACTCGCCGCGGCGGCCTCGGGGATTGTGCAGAGCGTCCCGGGATCCGCCCGCACGCCGGGGATGTCATTCAAGTCTGGCCACTGGGAGGAGAGCTCAATGAACATCGGCACCTGGCGTCTGTCCACGCAGTTGACCGTGTCCTTCGTGATGCTGGTGGCGCTGTGCGCGCTGGTCGGCGGCATGGGCCTGCTGCAGTTGAACCGCGTGCATGACAGCACGACCGAGATCGCCGAGGACTGGCTGCCCAGCATCCAGAACATGGCGGCGATCCGCGTGAAGGCGAACCAGATCCGTCGCATGGAGCCGGACCATCTGCTGTCCGAAGACCGGCAGGAGCAGGCGCAGATCGAGCGCAACATCGTGCAGGCCCGCAAGGAGCTGGCCGACGCGGAGAAGGCCTACCTGCCGTTCATCACCAACGACGAGGAGCGCCGGCTCTACGCCGAGGTCGCCGCCGCGCGCGACGCCTACTTCACGGCGCAGGAGAAGCTGCTGCACCTGTCGCGCAGCGACGGCACGGACACCGAGGCGCGCGCCTTCTTCCGCGCCGACTCGCGCAACAGTTTCAACAACTGGGTCAAGGCGATCGAGCGCAGCGCCGACTACAACGCCGCCGGCAGCGATCAGTCGCGCCTGGATGCCGCGAAGAGCTATGCCGCCGGGCACGGCTGGAGCCTGTCGCTGACGGTGGTGTCGGTGGCCGTGGCCGTCGGGCTGGCGGTGCTGCTGCTGGGGCATGTGCGGCGACAGCTCGGCGGTGATCCGGCCGAGGCGGCCCGCCTGGTGCGGCAGGTCGCGGAGGGCGACCTCAGCGGCGAGATCCGCGTGCGGCCCGGCGACGAGCGCAGCCTGATCGCGGCGCTCAAGGCGATGCAGACCGGCCTGCGGCAGGTGGTCGGCGATGTGCGCGAGGGCAGCGAATCGGTGGCCAGCGCCAGCGGCCAGATCGCGATGGGCAACCACGACCTGAGCCAGCGCACCGAGGAGCAGGCCAGCGCGCTGGAGGAAACCGCGGCGACGATGACCGAGCTCGGCGAGACGGTGCTCCAGACCTCCGAGAACGCGCAGCAGGCGGACCGCCTGGCGCGCTCCGCCAGCGAGGTGGCGCATCGCGGCGGCGCGGTGGTGACGCAGTTCGTCGAAACGATGCGCGGCATCGACGAGAGCAGCCGGCGCATCGCCGACATCATCGGCACCATCGACGGCATCGCCTTCCAGACCAACATCCTGGCGCTGAACGCCGCCGTCGAGGCCGCACGGGCCGGGGAGCACGGCAAGGGCTTCGCGGTGGTGGCCTCCGAGGTCCGCTCGCTGGCGGGACGCAGCGCCGAGGCGGCCAAGGAGATCAAGGCCCTGATCGCGGCCAGCGTCGAGCGCGTCGACCAGGGCACGGGACTGGTCGAGCAGGCCGGCGCGACGATGGCGGAGATCGTCGCGGCGATCGGCCGCGTGACCGACGTCGTCGGCGAGATCAGCAGCGCGACGCGTGAGCAGTCGCAGGGCGTGAACCAGGTCGGCGAGGCGGTGAACCAGATGGACCAGGTCACGCAGCAGAACGCCGCGCTGGTCGAGGAGTCCGCCGCCGCCGCGGAAAGCCTGCGCCAGCAGGCGCAGGCGCTGGTCGCGTCGGTGGCGAAGTTCCGGCTCGGCTGAGGCCGCCTGACCGCGCTTCGCCAAGCGCGGGCGCTTCACGAGGCAGGGGGCATCGCGTCCGCGAACCCCCAGCCTCACTCCGGCCCCGGCGCGATCGATGCGTGCAGGCCTGACGCCTCTGTCACGGCGCGGCGACTGCGACGACCGCCTTTCCCAGGTTGGAGGATGAAGCCGAGGTCGTCGTCGTGGTCGAGATCGAAGAGGCGGTCATGCGAAAGCCTTTCCAGTGATCGAGGGACGCCAGGGCGCCAGGGCGCCAGGGCCCCGGGGGCTCGAAGGACGTGCGCCTCAGGCCTTCGCCGCGCGCGGTCCGTGGCGCAGCGTCAGCAGCGTGCCCAGCGTGATCGCCGCCGCCGCGAAGGTCGGCCCGCCGAGCGCGCCGATGTGGTCCACCAGCATCCCGCCGCCGATGGCGCCGCTGGCGATCGCGATCTGGAAGGCGGCGACGAGCAGCCCGCCCGCGCCTTCGGCCTGGTCCGGCGCGGCCCGCACGATCCAGGTCTGGAAGCCGACCGGGAAGGCGCCGAAGGCGAAGCCCCACAGCACCACCGCGACCGCGGTGACCCAGACCGAGCTGCCCGCCATCAGCAGCGCCGCCGCGAGGACCACGATCAACGAGCCGCCGGCAACGATGGCGCGCCGCTCGCTGCGCTCGGCGAGGAAACCGCCGACGAGGTTGCCGAAGAAGCCGCCGATGCCGTAACCCAGCAGCACCGCCGAGATCATCGACACCGGCAGGTGGGTGATGTTCTCCATCAGCGGACGGATGTAGGTGAAACCGGCGAAGTGACCGGAGATGACGAGCAGCACCGCCAGCAGCGCGACGCGCACGCCGGGGCGGCTCAGCAGCTCGCCGAGGACGCGCAGGTTCGGGTTGTCCTTGGGCGGCAGCTTGGGCAGGGTCAGGAGTTGCGCCGCCAGCGTCACCAGGCTGAGCACGCCCGCCGCGACGAAGGCGCTGCGCCAGCCCCACATCTCGCCCATCCAGGCGCCGATCGGCGCCGCGCACACGGTGGCGACGGAGACGCCGGCCAGGATGACCGACATGGCGCGCGCGAACAGGTGCATCGGCACGAGCCGCATCGCCAGCGCCGCCGCCATCGACCAGAAGCCGCCCAGCGCGACGCCCAGGATCACGCGCGCCGCGAGCAGCACGCCCAGGCTGGAGGCGGTGACGGCCATGACGTTGGACAGCACGAGCAGCAGGGTCAGCGCGATCAGGACCAGGCGCCGGTCGAAGCGCCGCGTCAGCAGCGGGATCGAGGGCGCGGCCACGGCGCCGACCAGCGCGGTCGCCGTGACGGTCTGGCCGGCGGCACCGGCGCTGATGTTCAGGTCGGCGGCCATCGCGGTGAGCAGGCTCGCGGGCAGGAACTCCGCCGTCACCAGGCCGAAGACCCCGATCGTCAGCGAGGCGATCGCCGCCCAGTGGGCGGTTTCCTCGGCAGCAGGAGCGGCAGGGGCAGGCGCAGGCGCAGCCGGGGCGGCGGCGGCCGCCGCCGACGCGAGCGCGGCGGAGACGGACTCTCCGCGTGTGGGGGAAGGGGATGCGGACCCGGGTGGCGCGCCCACCGGGGTGTGGGGGGCGTCGAGGCAGTCGGTGCAGGTGGAAGACACGGCGGAGAAGAGGGACAGTGGGTATGGCCTTCAGCTTATGGGTAGGATCCTGGCGTTTCCATGCCGGAAGAGCCGAAATGCATGACGATTCCTCCAGAGCTCCCGCGGAGCCGCTGCCGCCGACGCCGCTGAAGCCCGCCGACCTGCTGACGCAGATCCTGCTGGGGCTGCGGCTGGAGGGCGTCGAGTACGGGCGCTGCCTGCTGCGCGCGCCCTGGGCGGTCGCCTTCCCGGCGCGCAAGGAGGCGCGCTTCCACTTCGTCGCGCGCGGCACCTGCTGGCTGATGACGCCGGGCGCCGACTGGGTCCAACTGAACGCCGGCGATGCCGTGCTGCTGCCGCGCGGCAGTGCGCATGTGCTGGCGAGCGCGCCGGACCTGCCGGCCGTGGAGATCGACTCGATCGCGCGCCGCGCGGTCGCGGAGGACATCTACCTGGTCGGCGCGGAGGCGGTGGCCGGCGCAGGCGCAGGCGCAGACGCAGGCACAGGCACAGGCACAGGCACGGGCACAGGCACGGGCACGGATGCGGAGTCCGCGTCCGGCGAGGATCCGCCCGACGTCATGTTCTGCGGTGCGATGCGCTTCAACCTGGACCCGCTGCATCCGCTGCTGGCGATGATGCCGGACGCGATGCGCGCCAATGACCTGGCGCGTCGCGACCCGACCGTGCCGACGCTGCTGGAGGCGATGGAGCGCGAGGTGGCGCTGGACCGGATCGGTGCCTGCGGCATCCTCGCGCGGCTGGCCGACGTGCTGGCCGCCACCATCATCCGCGCCTGGGTGGAATGTGCCTGCAACGACGCCAGCGGCTGGATCGCCGCCGTGCAGTGCCCCGGCATCGGCAAGGTGATCGCCGCCATCCATGCCGAGCCCGAACGCGACTGGAGCGTGCCCGAGCTGGCCGGCCTGATGGGGGCCTCGCGCTCGCGCTTCGCCGAGGCGTTCACGAAGGTCGTCGGCGACAGCCCGGCGAAATACGTCGCCAAGGTCAAGATGTTCCAGGCCCGCCGCTGGATCGCGCATGAAGGCATGCGCGTCGCCGTCGCGGCGGACCGGCTCGGCTACGACTCCGAGGCCTCCTTCAGTCGCGCGTTCAAGCGCATCGTGGGCCAGCCGCCCGGCGCGTTGCGGCGCTCCGCCGCCCGGCCGCCCGCCGGCTGACATCGCACGGCGCGGCGTCACGGGGCCGGGGCGGGGCGTCGTACGCGGGCTAACCCGGAGTCGACGGCCTTTACACCCCCGCGTCCCGGGGATCCCCCGTGGATCGGGGTGTACGCCGCACGGCACCCGCAAATGCCGATGCCATCGGGGTTCTCTGGAAGCTACCTCGGAATTTCGTGACACTTGGCACAGCTTGTGCATCGTTCCCTCTGTTCAGCACCGCACCAAGCGCGCTTGTGCCGCGCGGGGTGTCCACATCTTTTCAGGGGAACGTCCGATGTTCACGCGAATCAAGAGCTTCAAGAGCCTCAAGAACACCTGGCTGCCGATCGCAGCCCTGGCCTTCGGCGCGGCGACGTCCGCGCAGGCGGCCGCGGTCTTCATCGAAGGCGGCGGCGATGCCGGCGAAACCATCGTCACGGCCAAGACCTTCCTGGGCAGCGGCCCGATCGACGCGATCCAGGGCTCGGTCGACGGCGACGCGGACCTGTTCGCGATCTACCTGACCGCTGGCACGGCGTTCTCCGCCACGACCACCGCATCGGGCATCGACTACAACTTCTTCGACACGGTGCTGTACCTGTTCGATGCCGCCGGCAAGGGCCTGATCGGCAACGACGACGACGGCGACGTGGGCGGCTCGCAATCGACGCTGAGCAACTACATCCCGACCGTGAGCGGCCTGTACTACCTGGCCATCACCGGCGCGAGCTACACGCCGGTGAGCGGCGGTTCGGCGATCTTCCCGTCGCTGCTGGGCCAGGGCGGCAACGTCGCCGCCAATCCCGGCGCCGGCGCGTTGACGGGCTGGAGCAGCCTGACCAGCGAGTTCGGCGAGTACGAGATCCAGCTGGTCGGCGCGAGCGCCTCCGCCGCCTCCGACGTGCCCGAGCCCGGCAGCCTGCTGCTGGCCGGCGCCGCCCTCGGCGTGGCCGGCCTGATCCGCCGCCGCAAGCCCGTCACCACCGCACAAGCCTGAGGAGCCGCCCCATGACGACTTCGAACCACACCAAGCACAACACCGCCCCCCGCCTGCGCGTCCTGAGCGCGCTGCTGGCCCTGGCCGCCTGCGGCGGCGCCTACGCGCAGCACGCCAAGCTCGACGGCGCGCTGTCCGACATCGTCGACCAGCAGTCGCGCCGCCAACTGCGCTCGCTGGCCGTCGAGACCGATGAGATCAAGCCCTACGTCAAGTCGATGTCCGACGCGCAAGGCCGCGTGCTGGTCGACATCTACCTCGAGGCCGGCACCTCGATCGACGACTTCAAGGCCCAGCTCGAGGCGGCCGGCGCGCAGGTGACCGGCGTCAACCGCGCGTTCAACCACGGCGCGATCTCGGCCTACGTGCCGACGTCCGCGCTGACCGCGCTGTCGGGCACCAGCGGCCTGCATCTGGCCAAGCTGACGCGCCGCCCGCACAAGAACGTCGGGCTCACCACCTCGCAGGGCGCGCCGGTGCTGCGCAGCAACGTCGCCAACGCCGCCGGCTGGACCGGCGCGGGCATCACGGTGGGCGTGCTGTCGGACTCCTACGACGCATCGCCGCTGAGCTTCACGACGGTGCGCGCGGCCAACGACATCGCCTCCGGCGATCTGCGTCCGCCGAAGTGGGTCCTCGACATCGGTGCCGACCCGAGCAACACCGACGAAGGCCGCGCGATGATGCAGATCGTGCAAGACGTGGCCCCGGGCGCGGACCAGTGCTTCGCCACCGCCTTCGCCGGCGAGGCCGCCTTCGCCGACAACATCCGCCGGCTGCGCACGGAACCCGCGTGCCGCGCCGACGTGATCGTCGACGACGTCTTCTACTACGACGAGCCCTTCTTCTCCGACGGCCAGGTCGCGCAGGCGGTCAACGACGTCGTCAACAGCACGACGCTGGCGGGCCGTCCGGTCTCGTACTTCTCGTCCGCGGGCAACCAGGGCTCGGCCGGCGGTGGCGGCGCGATCGACGTGCCGGTCGCGACCTTCTCGACCACGCCGACCAACCTGGGCAACGTCAACCTGGCGTCGCTGAACACCTGCACCAGCTCGCCGGCCTCCGGCAGCACCAAGGCCAACCAGGGCGGCGGCTTCCTGGACTTCGGCGGCGGCACCTATGCGCTGCCGGTGACCTACAGCGGCGCGGGCTCGACGCTGCTGCTGCAGTGGGACGACCTGTTCTACCAAGGCAAGGTCACGACCGACCTGAACTTCTACCTGATCAACGCCGCGGGCAACTGCGTCTTCACCTTCGCGACCAACAACATCGCGGCGGACTTCGGCGAGGAGATCGTCGGCCTGTCGGGCGGCGCCAGCGGCACCTACCGCATCATGGTCGGCCGCACGAGCGCCGGCACCAAGCTGGCCTCGCGCGTGCGCCTGGTCAATCTCGACGGCTGGGGCGGCGCGCCCTTCCAGGTGCGCAGCGGCCCGACGACCTTCGGCCACAGCGCGGCGGCCGGCGCCAACAGCGTGGCGGCCTACCGCTACAGCTTCCCGGCCACGCAGCAGAGCCCGTTCATCCCCGCGTTCGAGAGCTTCAGCAGCCCCGGCCCGGTGACGATCGCGTTCGACGCCGCCGGCAACCGCCTGGCCGTGCCCGAGACCCGCAAGAAGCCTGACATCGCCGCGCCGGACGGCGGCAACACGACCTTCTTCTATCCGAGCTCGGATTACGAAGGCGACGGCTTCAACAACTTCTTCGGCACCAGCGCGGCCGCGCCGCACGCGGCGGCGGTCGCGGCGCTGATGCTGCAGAAGGCCGGTGGCCCCGGCTCGCTGACGCCCAAGCAGGTCAAGAGCATCCTGCAGACGACGCCGGCGGCGCGGGTGATCCCGTTCTCCGGCGGCGCCGCGGTCAAGGGCTGGAGCCTGTACGACGGCTTCGGCCTGATCGACGCGGTGAATGCGTTGAACAAGCTGCCCTGAGCGCGCGTCTCGTCGTCCCGGTCTGACCGGGGCGTCTGAAGGCCTCCGAGGCCGCCGTCCGAAAGGTCGGCGGCCTTGTTCTTTTTGGAGCCTTCCTCTCGCGCCCTTCTTTGGGGTGTCCCGGCGTGCCCGAGACGGCGTTTCACGCTCGCCTGCTGACGGCTTTTTCACGTCGTTGCAATGACGTGCCGGAGGGGATTCCAGACACCGGCTTTACAGGGCGGATCCCCCTTGTTCGCGGGGTCCGCGCCCGCCTGAGGGCCTGACCCAGGACCCATTCTTGCTATGGACCCCTGCGAACCCGGGATGGGGGCTTTGAAGCCTGCCGGAACGGGTAAGTTCAGTCATGGTGCAGGGCTACACTCGCCGCTCGCGTACGCGTAGAGCACCCCTCAAGGGGCCGCCGGACAGATACAACATCAAGGTCGACACCATGCATGCGATGAGGAATCGGGATCACGGAAATCAAGCGCGACAGGCCACGCCGGCGGTCGCCTCCTTTGCTGCCGTCTCCGCCGCCGTACTGGCCGCGGTCGTGCTCGCCGCGTGCGGCGGCGGCAGCGGCGCCAAGGCCTCGCAGACCGCGGCCAAGGTGAACAAGGAAGAGATCACCGTCCACCAGATCAACTTCGTGTTGCAGCGCCAGCCCAACGTGAAGCCCGAGCAGGTCGACGCCGCGTCGCGCCAGATCCTCGAGCGCCTCATCGACCAGGAACTGGCCGTGCAGAAGGCCCAGGACCTCAAGGTCGATCGCGATCCGCGGGTGGTGCAACAGATCGAAACCGCCAAGCGGGAGATCATCGCCAGGGCCTATGCTGACCGCATCGGCGAGACGGCCACCAAGCCGACGGACCAGGAAATCAAGCAGTACTACAACGACAAACCGGCACTTTTTGCCGAGCGTCGCATCTACAACTTGCAGGAAATCAACATCGAGGCGAAGCCGGATCAGTTCGAAGCGATCCGCGCCAAGCTGCAGGGTGCCAAGACCCTCCCCGAATTCCTCGAAGCGCTCAAGGCCGACAACTTCAAGTTCGTCGGCTCGCAGATGGTGCGCTCGGCCGAGCAGATCCCGCTCAACAACCTCGACGCGATCTCGCGCCTGAAGGACGGCCAGTTCATCATGAACGGCCAGACCAACGGGCTCACCGTGCTGTTCCTCGCCGGCTCGCAACGCCAGCCCGCGACCGAAGCCCAGGCGCGCCCGTCCATCGAGATGTTCCTGTTGAACCAGCGCCGCGCGGAACTGGTCGCCAAGGACATCAAGGCGATGCGCGACAACGCCAAGATCGAATACGTCGGCAAGTTCGCCGACATGGCCGCGTCCGCGCCCGCCGGCACGCCGGCGTCGCCGGCATCACCGGCGCCCATCCCCGATCCCGCGGTGCCGGCCATCACGCCCGCCGCCTCCGACAGCCCCACCGGCGCCAGCGGCCCGGTGGACAACAACCTTGCCAAGGGCCTAGGCATCAAATGATGAATACGCGTCGCTTCCCGATCCTCTCCTTCGCTTCGGCGGCCTCCACGGTCGTCACGGCGGTCCTCGCGCTGTCCCTCGCCGGCGGCGCCGTCGCGCAGGCGCCGGCCCGTCCAGCCGCCGTGTCGACCGTGCCCGCCGCGCCGACCGGCCTGGCCTCCGGCGCCACCGCCGAATACCGCCTGGGATCGGGCGACGCCATCCGCATCAGCGTGTTCCAGAACCCGGACATGCTGCTCGAGACCCGCGTGTCCGAAGCGGGCACCATCACCTTCCCGCTGCTGGGATCGATCCGCATCGGCGGCCTGTCGATCAGCGACGCCGAACAGCGCATCGCCGACGGCCTGAAGAAGGGCAACTTCGTCAAGCAGCCGCAGGTCACCATCGTGGTCCTGAAGGTCACCGGCAACCAGGCCAGCGTGCTGGGCCAGGTGAACCAGCCGGGCCGCTACCCGCTCGAGGTCGCCGACACGCGCCTGACCGACCTGCTGGCCAACGCGCGCGGCGTGGCGTCCACCGGCGGCGACACGGTCGTGCTGTCCGGCGTGCGCGGCGGCAAGCCGTTCCGCCTCGAGGTGGACCTGCCCACGCTGTTCGGCGCCAACGGCCGTGAACAGGATGTGGTCGTGCTCAACGGCGACGTGCTGTGGGTCGACCGCTTCCCGATGGTCTACATCTACGGCGAGGTCCAGAAGCCCGGCCAGATCCGCCTGGAGCGCGGCATGACGCTGCTGCAGGGCCTGGCGGCCGGCGGCGGTCTGACGCTGCGCGGCACCGACCGCGGCATCCGCGTGCATCGCAAGGACGCGTCGGGCAAGGTGCAGGAGATCAAGCCCGCCATGGACGAGGCGCTGAAGGACGGCGACGTGATCTTCGTCCGAGAGAGCCTGTTCTGAGTTGTGTGATGCCGGGCCGTCGAGGTCCGGCTGAGGAGTGCCCGTGACGCCAAGCAAACTGTTTTCCATCCTGCGCGCGCGCTGGTCCCTGGTCCTGCTCGTCGTGCTGCTGACCACGCTGACCGCCTTCGCCGTCAGCATGGTGCTGCCCAAGAAGTACGTCGCCACGGCCTCGGTGGTGGTGGACGCCAAGCCCGATCCGATCTCGGCCCTGATCTATCCAGGCCTGGCGTCGCCGGCCTTCATGAACACCCAGGTCGACGTGATCAGCAGCGACCGCGTCGCGCTGCGCGTCGTGCGCGACCTGCGCCTGGCGGAGGTCCCCGCGATCCGCGAGCAGTGGCAGACCGCCACCAGCGGCGAGGGCACGATCGAGCAGTGGCTGATCGCCTTCCTGCAGGCCAACATGGACGTGAAGCCCTCGAAGGAGAGCAACGTGCTGACGGTGGCTTACCGCGCGCCGGATCCGCAGTTCGCAGCCGCGCTCGCCAACGCCTTCGTCAAGGCCTACGTCTCGACGACGTTGGACCTGCGCGTCGACCCCGCGCGCCAGTACGCCGGCTACTTCGACCAGCAGGCCAAGGTCGCGCTGGAGAAGCTCGAGAGCACGCGCGCCAAGCTCTCCGCCTATGAGCGCGAGCACGGCATCATCGCCACCGACGAGCGCCTGGACGTCGAGAGCAACCGCCTCTCGGAGCTGTCCTCGCAGCTGGTGGCGCTGCAGGCGCTGTCGGCCGAGTCCGGCAGCCGCCAGGGCCAGGCCGCGCGCGGCGCGGACCAGCTGCCCGACGTGCTGGCCAACCCGGTGGTGATGCAGCTCAAGGCCGACCTGAGCCGCGCCGAGAGCAAGCTGCAGGAACTGAGCACCCGCTACGGCGACAACCACCCGCAGGTGATCGAGGCCAAGGCCACGGTGACCGACTTGCGCAGCAAGCTGCGCACCGAGATCGGGCGCGTCAGCGGCGGCGTCACCGTCACCAACACGATCAACAAGCAGCGCGAGGCGGAGATCCGCGCCTCGCTGGAGGCGCAGCGCGAGAAGGTCGCCAAGCTCAAGGCCGCGCGCGATGACGCCAGCGGCCTGATGCGCGAGGCCGAGAGCGCCCAGCGCGCCTACGAGAACATCACCACGCGGCTGACGCAGACCAGCCTCGAGAGCCAGACCACGCAGAGCAACGTCAACATCCTGACCGAGGCGGTCGCGCCGCTGAAGCCCTCGTCGCCGAAGATCCTGCTGAATACCGCGCTGGCCTTCGTCGCCAGCGTGATCCTGGCGGTCGGTCTGGCGCTGCTGCTGGAGATGCGCGACCGCAAGGTGCGCGATGCCGACGATGTCATGGCCGTGCTGCCGCTGCCGATGCTGGGCGTGCTGCCCGCGCCGGGTCGGCGCGCCTCGGCGCTGCCGTCGGCGGAACGTCGACTGCTCGGGCATACCGCCCGACCCGGCCGAGGGACCGCCTGATGTCCGATGTGAAGGAACCCATTCCGTTGGCCCAGAGGAAATCCGTGGACGCACCGACCAACAGCAAGTCTTCCGGCCCGGGCGTGCATGACCGCTCGATCGGCGCGATCATCGCCGAGACCCGCAACCTCAGCGCCGACCAGGTCGAGCGCGTGCTGCAGTACCAGCGCGAACGCGGCATCCGCTTCGGCGAGGCCGCCGTGGCGCTGGGCTACGCCAACGCCGAGGACGTGCTGGAAGCGCTGTCCAAGCAGTTCCACTATCCCTACGCCCCGAGCGAGCGCAAGGTCCGCAGCCCGGAGCTGGTGGCGCTGAACACGCCGTTCTCGTCGCAGGCCGAAGTCTTCCGCGGCATCCGCAGCCAGATCACGATGCGGCTGTATCGCGAGAACGAGCCGCGCCGCGCGCTGGCCGTGATCAGCCCCGACTCGCTGGACGGCAAGAGCTACTTCACGGCCAACCTGGCGGTGACGCTGGCCCAGCTGGGCGGCCGCACGCTGCTGGTGGACGCGGACCTGCGCCGCCCGCGCCAGCACGAGATCTTCGACGTCAACAACCAGGCCGGTCTGTCCTCGATCCTGTCGGGCCGCAGCGAGCCGCGCGTGATCCAGCAGGTGGAGGGCATGAACAGCCTGTTCATCCTGCCGGTGGGCGCGGTGCCGCCCAACCCGGTGGAGCTGCTGGAGCGGCCCGCCTTCGGGCTGCTGATGCGCGAGCTGGCCGGCAAGTTCGACCACGTGCTGGTGGACACCTCCGCGGGCCAGTACGGCGCCGACGCGGCGATCGTGGCCGCGCGTTGCGGCGCGGCGCTGGTGCTGGCGCGACAGAACAAGTCGCGGGTCACCGCGCTGCAGGAACTCACCGACAGCCTCGACGGTGTCTCCACGACACTGGTCGGGACCGTCATGAACGAGTATTGATTCGGGGCCGCCAAGAGCCCTTGCCGGCCCGGCACGTCCCGGGCCTCCGCCGCGACGCGCGCGATCCTTGCCGGATCGCGGCGCCGCCGTCTGCCCGTCGCCGACCGTCTTTGCAGGGATCGCAGTGAAAGTCATGGCTAGCAATCTGTTCCTACGCTCGGGTGACCGTGCGGGCCCCGGGCCGGGTCGCGGCTTCTGGGCGCTCAACCGGCTGGCGCTGGTGGCGCTGGCCGTTGGCCTGGCGCTGCTGTACGTGCCGACCTTCATCGACTTCATCCACGGCCCGTGGCGCGGCGACCGCAACTCCCACGGTCCGATCGTGCTGGCGCTCTCGGCCTGGTACTTCTATTTCCAGACCCGCCGGCTGGCCTCGCAGGGCGAGACCTTCGACGTGCGGCCCGCGCCGCTGGCCGGCTGGTCCGTGCTGGTGCTGGGCCTGGCCGGCTATGTGCTGGGACGCTCGCAGTCGATCGCGCTGCTGGAGCTGGGCTCGCTGCTGCCGGTCCTGCTGGGACTGGCGCTGATCCTGGCCGGTCCTGCGATCGCGCGCCGCTACTGGTTCGCGTTCTTCCTGCTGCTGTTCGCGGTGCCGCTGCCGGCGTCCATCGTCGACGTCATCACCCAGCCGATGAAGCTGGCCGCGTCCTGGGGCGCCGAGCACATGATGTTCGCGCTGGGTTACCCGGTGGCCCGCGCCGGCGTGATCCTGCAGATCGGGCCCTACCAGCTGATGGTGGCCGACGCCTGCGCGGGCTTGAACTCGCTGTTCACGCTCGAGGCGCTGGGCCTGCTCTACATGAACGTGGTGCGCCATGAATCGGTGTTCCGCAACATCGCGCTGGCCATCCTGATCGTGCCGATCTCGTACTGCTCCAACGTGATCCGCATCCTGATCCTCGCGCTGCTGACCTACCACTTCGGCGACGACGTGGGGCAGGGCTTCATGCACGAGTTCTCCGGCATGGCGCTGTTCCTGACGGCGCTGATGCTGATCGTCGTCGTGGACGGCCTGCTGCGCACGTTCTCGCTGCGCTGGGCCCGCTGGCGTGGGAAGGAGGCGGCATGAGCACGTCCATGAATCCTGGAACCCCGGGAACCCCGGGAACGCCCGCGACCCCGCCGCCGGCGTCGACGCCGCCCGCGATGCTGCGACTGCCCAAGCTGTCCGTGGCCACCTGCCTGGCCGGCGTGGCGCTGATGACCGTCGCGGCCGGCGGCGCGTGGCTGGCCACGCCGCGTCTGCAGGCGGTGCAGGGCGCGCCCAGCCTGGATGCGACCGTGCCCAAGGCCTTCGGCGACTGGCGGGCGATCGTGGACTCGGCGCCGCAGATCGACGTCTCGCAGGGCGTGGAGACGGTGCAGGAGCAGCCCTACGACCAGACGGTTATGCGCACCTACGTCAACAGCCGCGGCGACCAGGTGATGGTGGCGCTGGCCTGGGGCGAGCGCCAGCGGCAGGACGTCAAGGTCCACCGGCCCGAGGTCTGCTATCCGGCGCAAGGCTACTTCGTGCGCGCGATCGGCGACGGCCGCCCGGTGCCGACGGCCGGTCGGGCCGAGCCGGTGCCCACGACGCAACTGCTGACCGAGGCCCGCGGCGGCGGCGGCTACGAGGCGGTGCGCTACTGGATCCGCATCGGCACGCAATACGGCGGCGACGGACTGGCGGCGCGCTGGTACATCCTCAACGAGGGTTTCCGCGGCCGCATCCCCGACGGGATGCTGGTGCGCGCGTCGCAGCGGCTGAACCGGCCTGAAGGCGCCGCGCAGTCGCAGGTGGTGATGGAAGGTTTCCTGCGCGAGCTGGTGGACGCGGTGCCTCCGGGCACGCGGCCGCTGCTGGTGCGCTGAAGCCCGGATGACAGGATGACGGCGGCATGAGGATCGGATTGCGGACAGGATCAGGCACGGAGATCGGGCGCGGAGATCGGGCGGCGGGCGCGGTCGGACGGGTCGCGGGCGTGTGGCGCGTCTGGCGCGACGGCCTGGACGGGATGTCCCTGCTCGGTCTGGCCGGGCTGCTGGCCGGCGCCGTCGCGATCGGCCTGATGACGGTGATGGTCGGCGGCATGGCATCGGACCGCCCCGCGCTGCTGGCGGTGCTGCCGCTGATGCTGGTCACGGCCTTCCTGTTCCTCTACAGCCGCGAGGCCTTCCTGCTGGCGGTGCTGCTGGTGCGCGCCGGGGCCAATCCGATCTTCGAGGAGACCCGGCTCGCGGCCATCGGCGGCCTGGGCGGCCTGCTGAACGCGCTGATCATCGTGCTGGCGGGGATCATCATCGCGCGCGATCCCAAGCGCGTGCCGCGCGTCGCCTGGATGGTGTGGCTGCCCTTCGTGGCGGTGCAGGCGCTGGGGCTGCTGTATTCGCCGGACAAGGTGCAGGCGCTGCGGCTCTATCTGGGCCAGCTGTCGGTGATGGCGCTGTTCCTGGTCAGCTTCTACCTGGTCAAGGAAGAAGCGGATCTGAACAGGATGCTCAAGTTGGTCACCTGGTCGTCGGTGCCTGTCGCAGTTGTCACGCTGATTTACATCGGCCTGGGCAGGACCGCTGGTAGCGTGGACGCCTTCGAAGCTTCCGCCGGCCGGTACGGCGGACCGTTCCCTCACGCCAACATCCTGGCGTTCTATCTCGTGTTGTCCGTGGGCGTCATCTTCTATCGCTGGAAGAGCGGTCTGGCCGGCCGCGGCGTCCTGGCGACCGCGACGGTCGTGCTCTATCTGCTGCTGCTGATCGGGCTGCTGTTCGCGACCAAGACCCGCAGCGCGTGGATCTCCGTGCTGTTCATCTTCGTCGTCTACGGCCTGTTCCGCGAGCGGCGCTATCTCATCTATCTGGTGATCGGCGCCATGCTGGCCATGCTGATCCCGGAGGTGCGCGAGCGCGTCGTGGGCCTGGCCGAAGGCAACCAGGTGGTGCAGTTCGCCAAGCTGAATTCCTTCGCCTGGCGCAAGCTGCTGTGGGCGGACGCGCTGTCGTGGATGTCCACCTCGCGCATGGCCTTCGGCTACGGCGCGGAGTCCTTCGTCTTCCACTCGCAGACCTTCTTCTCGATGGCCGGCGGCCGCAGCTGGGGCGCGCACAGCGCGGTGGTGCAGGTGTTCTTCGAGTACGGGGCGCTGGGCGTCGCGGCCTACGGCTGGGTCTTCCTGTCGACCGCGCGCATGCTGCGCGCGCTGCTGCCGGTGCGTCACCTGCTGGCGCTGATCGCGCTGGCGCTGCTGCTGTCCAACTTCCTGGTCTCGCTGTCGGACAACATGCTGTCCTACCTCATCTACAACTGGTACTTCTGGTTGACGATGGGCGTGGTGTGCGCGCTGGCCTGCCGCATCGCCGGCGCGGCCGAGGCGCGCAAGCGCCTGCCGTGGGGCATCCGCCCGAGCAAGTACCGGCCGCGGCAGCCGCATGACCGCGTCAGCGAGTTCCCCGCCACGCTGCCCCGCGTCAGCGAGTTCTCGGCCACGCTGCCGATGCACGGCGCGGAGCACGCGCGATGAGCGTCGACCCGGACCGCGACCAGCACCGCGACCAGGGCCTGGATCTGGCCCTCGCCGCCGGCCACCGGCCCAGCGAGCGCCAGCCCGCGCTGGACGGCGTGCGCGCGGTCAGCATCCTGGCCGTGCTGTGGACCCACCTGTTCCCGCTGCGCGTCGGCGGCACGCCGCTGAACGAGTCGCTGGGCATCTTCGGCATGGCACTGTTCTTCATCCTGTCGGGCTACCTGATCACCGGGCAGCTGTTGAAGCGGCCGACGGTGTCGTCCTTCATCGCGCGGCGGCTGCTGCGCGTGGTGCCGGCCGCGTGGATCTGCCTGGCGGTGGTCTGGTCGGTCAAGCCGGAGAGCCTGGAAACGGCGCTCAGCTACCTGCTCTTCTACGCCAACCTGCCACCGCAGCGGCTGGTGCCGCCGACCGACCACTTCTGGAGCCTGTGCCTGGAGGTGCAGTTCTACATGCTGTCGGCGCTACTGCTGTGGCTGCGCCCGCGCGCGATCTGGTGGCTGTTCCCGGCCCTGCTGCTGGCGACCACCGCGATGCGCGTCGGGCACCAGGTGACCGCGTCCAGCATCACCTGGTTCCGCTGCGACGACCTGTTGGCCGGCGCCTGCCTGGCGCTGCTGATGCACTCGCGGCACTGGGCCGTGGCACGCGACGTGCTTGCACGTGCCGGCATGGTTCCGCTGTTGCTCGTCGTGCTGCTGGCCTGCAGCTTCCTGCCGCATCCGGGTGTGAATCCGCTGGGCTTCCTGCGGCCGTATGTCGCCGCGGCCTTCGTCGGATCGCTGCTGGCGCAGCCCACGCACCGCTTGTCGCGCGCGCTGGGCGGGCGGGTGTTCATCTACATCGCGACGGTCTCCTACGCCCTCTACATCTGGCATCTGCCGTTGGCCGCCACCTGGCTGGGCAGCGGCGACGTGGTCACCAAGTACCTGAAGCGGCCGCTGCTGCTGATCGCGCTGTTCGCGATCGCGCATGTGTCGACCTTCCAGATCGAGCGCCGGTTCAACGACCTCGCCAAGCGCGTCGGCGCCGGGCGCGGCCAACGGTTGAAGGAGGTCTGAGATGACGTCCACGACCCATGTGCCGCGCGCGCCTCGCAATGCCCGCGAAGACGCCGACTGGCAGGCCGATCTGGCCCGCTGCGGCGGTGCGTCCGCGCTGCGCCGCGAGCAGTCGCTGTGGGCGCTGCGGGTCTACCGCTACGGCCGGCGCGTCGATGCGATGCCCGAGGGCGGCGCGCGGCGCTGGTCCCTGCGCTTCTACTGGCTGGCCTTCCGCGTGGTGGAGACCGTCACCGGCATCAGCCTGCCCAAGGAATGCCGCATCGGGCCCGGCCTGCGGATCTGGCATTTCGGCGGCGTGTTCGTGAACCCGGGCACCGTCATCGGCGCGAACTGCACCCTGCGCCAGGGCGTGACGCTGGGCAACCGCGTCGAGGACGGGCCGTGCCCGGTGCTCGAGGACGGCGTCGAGCTCGGCGCCTATGCGCAGGTGCTGGGCGGCGTGCGCCTGGGCGCGGGCTGCAAGGTGGGCGCGATGTCGGTCGTGCTGCGCGACGTGCCCGCGGGCGCGACCGCGGTCGGCAATCCGGCGCGGGTCGTCGCGCGTGAGATGACGCCGTCGTCCGACGAGGCCGCCGCGCGCGTTCCGTCGGACCTCGCGTCCCCGATGACCATGGAGGAATGACGCGATGACCTGGGATCGACGACGCTGGTGCGCGGCCGCGGGACTGAGCCTGACGGCCGGCGCGCTGCCATCGGCGCTGTGGGCCGCCGGGGAGGGGCGTGACGCCCGCGCCGCGCGTGACACGCGCACGCCGGACGCGGCCAGGGGCGAACGTTTCGGCACGGTGCTGCGGCCGTTCTCGGCGCAGTCGCCGTGGAACAGCCGGCCGGTCGAGCCGGTGCTGGACGACTGGGAGATTCCCAAGGCGTCCTACTCGCCGGCGCTGGAGTCGGGCAAGTGGTCGACCGGCGTCTTCGTCTGCCAGCCGGATGATCCGCCGATGCGCGTGCTCGGCCTGCCGGGCCAGAAGGGCGTCTGGGATCCGGACGCCGAAACCACGCAGCCCGAGGTCGTGCTGCCGCACTGGCCTGCCAGCGTGAATCCGGCCGAGGGCCTGGACGGCCATGCCGACATCGTCGACGCCGAGGCCGGCATCATCCATTCCTTCTACAAGCTCACCCGGGTCGACGACCAGTGGTGCGCCAAGCAGTACGCCTGGACGCGGCTGGACGGCCGCGGCTGGGGCGACCCGGCCCACTACTTCCAGGGTGCGCGCGCGGCCGCGGTACCGACGATGGGCGGGCTGGTGCGCCGCCATGAGCTGGAGGAGGGCGCCGGCCCGATCCGCCACGCGCTGGCCATCTCGCTGACCTTCAACGGGCTGAGCGCGGACCCGGGGTACGTCTTCCCCGCGACCTCGGCGGACGCCGGGCTCAACAACAACAACGGCCGCATCCCCGAAGGCGCGCTGCTGATGCTGCCGCCGGATTTCGACACGGCCAAGGTGGACGACGCGCGGCTGCGCCGCATCGCCGAGGCGCTGAAGGTCTACGGCGGCTACGTCGTCGATCGCAACGTGGGCACGCCCTTCGTCGTCTATTGCGAGATCGGCAGCAACGCCAAGCTGCACACCGCCAAGCTCTGGAACAGCCGCGCCGCCAGCGACCTGGAGCGCATGCGCCTGGCGCTGCGCCGGGTGAGCTCGGCCAAGGGCTGGCTCGACGGCAACGGCAAGCCGGTCGAATTGCGCCAGCCGATGAACCTGCTGTCGATGCGCGGCGCGTGGCGCTCCGAGCGCGACGACGCGCGGGCGCGCTTCGAGACCTGGCAGCAGGCCGTCGTGCTGAAGGACGCCAAGGCGGGCCTGGCCGTCGTCAACAACTCGGGTCGCCACATCACCGCGGTGACCTGGGCCAAGCCGCAGCCGGGGCAGAAGCTCACGCTGACCGCGCGCACCGGCAACGGTGCGACGCTGCGCCTGCAGCTGCGCGGCGGCGAGCAGGGCGCCAAGGGCGCCGTCGCCTTCGACAGCGGCGACCTGGCGGACGGCAAGTCGGTCACCTTCGAGTGGCCGGAGAAATTCGCGGGCTCGCGCCTGGTGGTGCGTGCCACGGCGTCGGGCGATTGCTGGGCCCGCGGCGACCTGCTGCCGGTCTCGACCTGACAGATCCGCGCTGAATCCGGGAGGAACGATTGATCACGAAGCAGTTGGATGACCAAGCCCCTCAAGGCCAGCCCTCGGCCGGCGCGCGCCCGCGCGTCGCCTACCTGGTGAACCATTACCCCAAGGTCAGCCATACCTTCATCCGCCGCGAGATCCTCGCGGTCGAGCAGCAGGGCCTGGACGTGCTGCGCCTGGCCATCCGCGGCTGGGACGACGACGCGCCCGATCCCATCGACCAGGCCGAGAAGGCCCGCACGCACTATCTGCTGAAGGGCGGCACGGTCGGCCTGCTGAAGGCGACGCTGGCGCAGGCCGCGCGCGCGCCGGGCCGCTTCCTGTCCGCGCTGAAGCTGGCGCTGCGCATGAGCCGCCGCGCCGACCGGCCCTGGCCCTTCCACCTCGTCTACCTGATGGAGGCCTGCGCCGCGATGCCGGTGCTGCGCGCCGCGCGCATCCAGCACCTGCACATCCACTTCGGCACCAACCCCGCGGAAGTGGGCATGCTGATCGAGGCGCTCGGCGGTCCGGGCTACAGCATGACGGTGCACGGTCCGGAGGAATTCGACCGGCCGGACTTCCTGCACCTGGGCGCGAAGATCCGCGGCGCGCGCTTCGTCGCCGCGATCACCTCGTTCTGCCGCAGCCAGTTGTCGCGCTGGGTCGCGTACACCGAGTGGCCCAAGCTGCGCATCGTCCATTGCGGGCTGGATCCGGAATTCCATTCGGTCGAGGCGCCGCCGCCGCACGGCAAGCGCCTGATCTGCATCGGCCGCATGACCGAGCAGAAGGGCCATCTGCTGCTGATCGAAGCCGCCGCGCTGGTCGCGCGCGAGGTGCCGGACTTCGAACTGGTGCTGGCCGGCGACGGCGAATTGCGCAAGACCATCGAGGAGCGCATCGCGCAGCTCGGCCTGCGGCGCAATGTCCGCATCACCGGCTGGATCTCCAGCGACACCGTGCGCAGCGAGCTGCTCGCGGCGCGCGCGCTGGTGCTGGCGAGCTTCGCCGAGGGCCTGCCGGTCGTGATCATGGAAGCGATGGCGCTGGGCCGCCCCTGCGTCAGCACCTGCATCGCGGGCATCCCCGAGCTGATCCGCGACGGCGAGAACGGCTGGCTGCTGCCCGCCGGCGATCCCGAGGCGCTGGCGCGCGCGATGCTCGCCTGCCTGCGGCTGGACGACGCCGAGCTGGCGCGTGTGGGCCAGCGCGCGCGGGCCTCGGCGCTGGAGCGCCACGACGTCGATCGCGAGGCCGCCAAGCTGGTCGCGCTGTTCGAGGAGTACGCTTCGCCCGCGAAGACCTATTCGCCTCATCGTGCCGCATCGGCCGCGAAGGAGGGGGCGCATGCCTGAGCTGTTGTCCACCGTGTCCGCCGTGGCCTGGGTGCTGATGCTCGTGATCAGCCTGCTGGTGCTCACGCCGGCGGCGCTGGTGCTGTGGCAGGTGCTGCTGGCGCTGCTGCCGGACCGCCGCGAGCTGCCCGCGTTCGAGCGGCCACCGCGCATCGCCGTCGTCATGCCGGCGCACAACGAAGGCCGCGGCCTGCGGCCGACGCTGATGCAGGCGCTGGCGCAACTCGGACCATCGGACCGCATCGTCGTCGTGGCCGACAACTGCAGCGACGACACCGCCGCGCAGGCGCGCGAGTTCGACGTGACCGTGGTCGAGCGCACGCATGCGACCGAACGCGGCAAGGGCTACGCGCTGGACTTCGGCGTGCGCGCGCTGGAGCGGATCTCGCTCGAGACCGGGCAGGCGCCCGACGTCGTGATCGTGCTGGATGCCGACTGCACGCTGGGCCCGCAGCTGTTGACGCGCATCGCCGCCGTGGCGCATGCGACGGGCCGGCCGGTGCAGGCGACCTACCTGATGTCGGCCGCCAACGACGGCCTGAAGGCGCGCGTGGCGGAGTTCGCGATGCGCGTGAAGAACCTGGTGCGGCCGCGCGGCATGCACCAGGTCGGCCTGCCTTGCGGGCTCTACGGCACCGGCATGGCCTTCCCCTGGGACGTGGCGGTGCAGGCGCCGCTGGCCAGCGGCCACCTGGCCGAGGACATGCAGCTGGGCGTGCGCCTGGCCCAACTGGGCGCGCCGCCGCTGCTGTGCGAGGACGCGCGCGTGACCAGCGTCTTCGCCAACAGCAGCGAGGGCGAGGCCAGCCAGCGCACGCGCTGGGAGCACGGTCACCTGGCGATGCTGGTCGGCGAAGGGCCACGGCTGCTGTGGCAGTCGATGCGTCCGGGACGCGGCGCGCAGCTGCTGCAGGTGATGGACATGCTGGTGCCGCCGCTGGCGCTGCTGGGCATGCTGCTGGTGGGCTGGACGCTGGTCCAGCTGCTGCTGGCGCTGGTGCTGGGCTGGACGGCGCCGTTCGTGCTGTCGCTGCTGGGCCTGGGCGCGCTGCTGCTGGCCATCGTGCTGGCGCAGCACCGCTGGGCCGCCGACATCCTGACGCTGGGCGAGCTGGCCCGTGCGCCGTTCATCCTGCTGGCCAAGATTCCGCTGTACCTGCGCTTCATCGTCAAGCGTCAGGTGGACTGGGTGAGAACCAAACGAGATGTCTGATCCCATGAGCCTCACACCCCCTCCGCCGGCGACGCCCGCCACGCCCGCGACGTCCTTCCCTCCGGTCCCGCCCACGGCGTCCACGACACCCGTGACGCCCGTGACGCCCGCCGGCGCCATGGACACCGGCCCCGCGGCGCTGCCGACCATCCACGTCGACGGGCTGCCCTTCGTCGCGACCACGGTGCCGGTGTTGACCGCCCACATCGTCGACGAGGCCACCGCCGGCCGCGGCGGCTGGGTGGTGACGCCCAACATCGACATCCTGCGCCGCTGGCGCCTGGAGCCCGCCTTCCGCGCGCTGGTGGCCGATGCGACGGTGTTCACCGCAGACGGCCGTCCCATCGTGTGGGCCAGCCAGCTGCAGGGCACGCCGCTGCCGACGCGGCTGACCGGCTCCGACCTGTTCAACGCGCTGATGGGCGCGGCCGCCGCGGCCGGACTGCGCATCGCGCTGATCGGCGGCAACGAAGGCGCGGCCGAAGCCGCCGCCGCGCGCCTGATCCCGGAGGCCGTGGCCGCGGGCCGCGTGCGCTGCCTGTGCCCGCCGTTCGGTTTCGAGCAGCAGCCGCAGGAGATGGCCAGGATCGAGACCTTGCTGACGGGCTGGCAGCCGCACATCGTCTTCATCGGGCTGGGCTCGCCCAAGCAGGAGAAGCTGGCCGCGCGTCTGCGACCGCTGGCGCCGCGCGCCTGGTACCTGGGCGTGGGCGTGAGCTTCAGCTTCGTGGCCGGCGACGTGAAGCGCGCGCCGGGCTGGATGCAGCGCAGCGGCCTGGAATGGGTGCACCGGCTGACGCAGGAACCCGGCCGGCTGGCGCGGCGTTATCTGGTCGACGGCATCCCCTTCGCGGCCGGGCTGCTGTGGCGATCGGCCACGCGGCGCGGCCGGAGTTCCGCAGTCTGAGCAAGACCTGGCCCCGCGGCGATCACGAGCTGTATTCCGAACCCGTCCCGACTTCCGACTCCCGACGCCAGATTCCGTCCCGCCCCCCACGGCCCCCGACCTGGTCCCACCTTTCCGGATTCCGCATGACCGACTTCCTGTTCAACGGCTACTACGGCTACCGCAACACCGGCGACGACGTGTTCTGCGTCGTGGCGGACTGGGGCAGCCGCAAGTACTGGGGCGCCCGCGACCTGGCCTTCGTCGCCACCGAGTTGCCGGTGCTGAGCCAGCCCGCGCAGGCCATCATCCCGATCGAGCGCCGCTACCCCGGCCAGCAGACGCTGTCGCGCACGCTGTCGGGCCTGAGCGCGCGGCACATGGTGTATTTCGGCGGCTCGACGCTGCACTCGCCGCAGGAGCTGTGGGTGAACCTGCTGCGCCAGTCGCTGGTGCAGAAGGTCGGTCGCAAGTCGATCGCGGCGGCCGGTGTGTCGGTCGGCCCGTTCAAATCCACGGACGGTGAACGCGAGATCCGCAAGCTGATCGGCGAGATGAGCTACATCGCGGTGCGCGATCGCGCGTCGTTCGAGATCGTGAAGGCGATGAACGTCGACACGCCGGTGATCCAGGCCTTCGATCCGGCGCTGCTGATGCTGGACGTGATGGCGGACTCGCCGGCGCCGGTGTTGCCGGCGCGGGCGACGGGACGGCCGGTGATCGGCGTGAGCGTGTGCAACGTCGAGCGCTACTACGGCAAGGGCAACCTGGAAAACGAGCAGCGCCGCGTGGCCTCGGTGAAGGCGACGGTGAAGGCGCTGGCGGAGGAGGGCTTCGCGCTGCGCTTCTTCGTGTTCAACGGGCATGCGGCGTCGGGCGACGACGCGGTGACCGACGAGGTGATCGCCTCGCTGGACGGTTATCCGCATGTGGAGCGGCTGCCGTACGACGACGATCCCAAGCGGGTCTACGCCGAGCTGCAGCGCTGCGACGCGATCTTCGGCGTGCGGCTGCATGCGTGCATCCTGGCCTACACGGCGGGCGTGCCCTTCATCCTGGTCGAGTACCACCGCAAGTGCGGCGACTTCCTCGACGAGATCGGCTACCGGCCCGAGGGCCGCGTGGGCGATGCGACCACCGATCCGGTCGAGGCCGCGCGCCGCATCGCGAAGCTGGCCGTCGGCGGCCGCGCCGCGCCGCCGTGGACGCGCTCGATCCAGGACTCGTGCGAGATGGCGCGCCTGAACTTCACGGCCGCGCCGTACAGCGAGGGGCGCCGCTGATGTCCGCCCCGTCTTCTTCCCTCGCGTCTTCCGCGTCTTCCGACGCTTCCCCGGTGTCCGCCGCCGACGGCGCGCCGCGGATCTCCGTCGTCATCCCGCTCTACAACAAGGAAGGCCAGATCGCGCGTGCGCTGGACTCCGTGTTCGCGCAGAGCTTCCAGGACTTCGAGGTTGTCGTCATCGACGATGGCTCCAAGGACCGCGGCCCCGAGATCGTCGCGGCGATCGCCGATCCGCGCGTGCGGCTCCATCGGCAGGCCAATGCCGGCGTGTCGGTGGCGCGCAACCGCGCCGTCGAGCTCGCGCGGGCGGACGTGATCGCCTTCCTCGACGGCGACGATGCCTGGTACCCCGATCACCTCGAACGCCTGTGGCAGCTGCGCGCGGACTACCCGGGCACCGTCGCGTGGGCGATGAACTACCACGTGGTGGATCTGGCCGGCAGGCTGACGCCCGGCGTGTCGGTCGTGACCGAGCCGCGGCTGGTGCTGACGCCGGAGAACTACTTCCGCATCGCGCGGCATGGCACGCCGGTGTTCTCGTCCGCGGTGGCGGTGGACAAGGCGGCGCTGCAGCGCGTCGGCGGATTCCCCGCCGGCGTGCGGCTGGGCGAGGACCTGGACACGTGGATCCGGCTGCTGTTCTCGGGGCCGATCGCCTTCGACGCACGGCCCGGCGCGTACTACCACGCGGACGGCGACGACCGCGCGCTGGTGCGCAACCCGCCGCCGCCGCGCTACGTGTTCTTCGACACCGACGAGGCCTGGATGCGCGCGCATCCCGAGGCCACGCAGGTGGCGCAGGACATCGAGGCCTTCCACGATTTCTTCCGGCTGGCGCATGCGCATCACCAGATCAAGTGGGGCGACAAGGCCGCGGGGCGCGCGGTGCTCAAGGACTGCCGCTCGCGCGCCTTCGCGGCGGAACGCGACCGCCTGAAGCGCCTGAGCCTGCTGCCGCAGCCGCTGTACCGCGCGCTGGGACGGGTGCAGGCGACGCTGCGGCGGCGCGCCGAGGCGCCGTCGGCGTCGACCTCGTCGCCTTCGTCGACCACGCAGGCGTCGCGGGGCTGACGTGGGACAAGGCAAGCTCGGGGCCAACCTGGTCAGCAACGTCGCGTTCTTCGCGCTGAACATCGTCGTCTCGCTGTGGCTGGTCTCCTACCTGGTGCGCCAGCTGGGCGTCGCCGCCTACGGCCTCGTGCCGCTGGCGGTGACCGTGGCGGGCTACTTCAACGTCATCACCGCGGGCCTGAATGCCGCGGTGGGGCGGCATCTGACGGTGGCGATGAGCAGCGGCGACCAGGCGCGCGCCAACGGCATCTTCAACTCCTCGCTGTGGGCGTCCGCGCTGGTCGGCCTGCTGATGTGCGTGCTGGGCCTGCCGCTGTTGACCCAGATCGCGCACTGGATCGACGTGCCGGCCGGCTGGGAACGCGACGCGGGCTGGCTGTTCTTCCTCACGGTGGGCGGACTGGCGGTGACGACGCTGGGCACGCCCTTCCAGTCGGTGGTCTACAGCCGCAACCGCTTCGACCTGCAGAACCTGGGCAACATCCTCGGCCTGGTGGCGCGCGTCGTCGTCGTGCTGGTGCTGTTCCACATCACGATGCCCAAGCTCTGGCACGTCGGCGCGAGCGTGCTGTGCGCGGCGCTGGCCACGATCGGCGTGGTGATCGTGGCGTCGCGCCGGCTCGCGCCCGCGCTGCGACCGCGTCTGGACGGCTTCTCATGGCCGGTGGTGAAGGAACTCGGCGGCACCGGCGGCTGGGTCTTCATCAGCCAGATCGGCACGCTGCTGCTGATCAACATCGACCTGCTGGTGGCCAACAAGGTCGTCGGCGCGGCGGCGGGCGGGCAGTACGCGCTGGTGCTGCAGTGGTCGATGCTGCTGCGCAATTTCGCGCTGGTCGTGTCCGGCGTGTTCGGTCCGACCATCCTCACGCTGCACGCGCAGGGCCGGCTCGACGAGATGATCGATTACGCGCGCGCCTCGGTCCGCAACCTGGGACTGGTGATGGCGATCCCGATCGGCATCGTCTGCGGCTTTTCGGAGTCCATCCTGCATGTCTGGCTCGGCCCGACGTTCGCGCCGCTGTGGCTGGTGATGGTGCTCGCGACCGGGCATCTGGCGCTCAACCTCGCCTACCTGCCGCTGCACAACGTCAGCCTGGCCACCAACCACGTGAAGGTGCCCGGCGTCCTGCAGGTCGTGGCCGGCGTGGTGAACCTGGTGCTGGCGATCGCGATGGCCAGGGCCTGGGGCCTTTACGGCATCGCCATCGCGGGCGGCCTGGTGCTGCTGCTGCGCAACTTGATCTTCACGCCGCTGTACGCCGCGCACATCCTGCAGCGGCCCTGGTGGACCTTCGCCCGCGAGGCGCTGCCCATCCTGATGATGGCGACGCTGGTCTTCCTGGCCTCGCTGGCGGTGTCGCGACTGGCGGTGCCGGCATCCTGGCCCGCGCTCGCGCTGGCCACCTGCAGCGTGGGCGCCGGCGCGGTGCTGATGCTGTGGGCGGCGTTCCTGCGGCGCGAGGATCGCGACGCGGTGCTGGGCAAGCTGCGGCGCAAGCTGAAACGCGCGGGCTGAGGCCGCGCGCTTGAGACGGTATTCAGGGGCGCGCGCGCATTGCGACGGCGCACCGGCGGGACCAGCATCCTCCACGGGAGCAGCCGGTGCCGCCACGATGGACGGACAACGGAGAAACACGGCATGGGAAGGCTCTCGAGGATGGTGCGGCGCCTGCTGGGACGACCGGCGCCGACGGTGACGTTCAAGTCGCGCGGCGACGGTTGCGGCATCGCCGGCCGCAACGATTTCGTATTCCCGGAACGGATCTCGCTCGGCCACCACGTCCACATCGAGGGCGGTGGCTATTTCAACGGGCAGGGCGGGCTGACGATCGGCGACCACGTCATCTTCGCGCCCGGCGTCGCGGTGATGACCTCGATGCATCGCTACAAGGACGCAACGATGGTCCCGTACGACGAGGTCGACCTGTTGCGTCCGGTCACCATAGAGCGCTTCGTCTGGGTCGGCATGCGGGCGATGATCCTGCCCGGCGTGACGCTGCGCGAGGGCACCATCGTGGGCGCCGGCGCGGTGGTCACGAAGTCCCATCCGCCGGGCGCGATCCTCGGCGGGAATCCGGCGGTGCAGATCGGCACGCGCGACATGGCGGCCTTTCAGGCGATGGTCGACGGCGGCCGGCACTACCTGAAGCTCAAGCAGGAGCAGGGCCTGCGCAAGCGCGAGGTCCTGGATCCGCGTTAGGCAGTTCAAGGACGCTCAAGGCAGTACGACGATGACGACGGCGCGGCTCTCCTCTCCCGACGCGGCGCGATCCGACTGGGTCGACATCGCCAAGGGCTTCGGCATCCTGCTGGTGGTGTACGGCCACGTCGCGCGCGGGCTGGTCAACGGCGGCGTGGCGATGGATCCGTGGTGGTTCACGACGCTGGACTCGGCGATCTACAGCTTCCACATGCCGCTGTTCTTCCTGCTGTCGGGCTGGTTCTTCGTCGGCTCGCTGACGCGGCGCGGCCCGCGCGACTACCTCGCCGGCCGCGTGGCCACTGTCCTCTATCCCTACGTGCTGTGGTCGCTGCTGCAAGGCGGCATCGAGCTGCTGATGTCGCGCTGGACCAGCAAGCCCGTCTCGCTGGCCGAGGTGCTCGCGCTGGGCTGGACGCCGCGGGCGCAGTTCTGGTTCCTCTACGCGCTGTTCCTGATGAGCCTGCTCGGCGTCGCGATGTGCTGGCGCCGCCCGAAGGCCGGCGTCGCCGCGTTGACCCTCACGGGCGCGGCGCTGATGGCCCTGCAGCAGCGCGACTGGCCGATGCCGGCGGCGCTGGTGTCCAGCCACCTGCTGTACTTCGCCGCCGGTGCCTGGCTCGGCGCACGCGGGCTCGGCACGGCGGCCGCCTCGCGGCTCGCGCTGGCGGGCGTGCTCGCGGGCGGTGTCGCCCTCATCGCGTTGCAGGCCGCGGGCATCGGCGAAGCCAAGCTGCTGCGGCTCGCCGCCGCGACGCTGGGGCTGTCGCTCGTGTGCGTGCTGGCCATCGCGCTGGCCACCGGTGGCCACGGGCAGCGGATGGCGGCGTTGGGGCGGGCGTCGATGGCCATCTTCCTGGCCCACATCCTTGTGGCCAGCGGTGTCCGCATCGTGCTGACCAAGGTGTTCGGCATCACCAGTCCCTGGCCGCACCTGCTCATCGGCGTGGCCGCCGGCACGCTGCTGCCCTGGTGGTTCTGGCGCGCCGTCCAGGGTCGCGCCGCGATGGCGCTGTTCGAGTTGCCGGCCGTCTGGCGCCGTCGTCTGGCCGGTTCCGCGCCACGCCGCCATGACACGCCCGTGACCGCCGCCGCCCACGGCGAGCGCTGAAGGCTCGCCGCCGAGCCGTCCTTCGGGGACAACGCCGCCAGGACGCCGCGTTGGTGCGGCGTTAACCTCTTTGGTGCGTATGGCGTGCAGCCGGCACCAGGCCGGGGCAAATCCAAGCTCCCGCAGCAACAACGTGGAGCGCCGACGTCCTTGCCGGGCTCGCGGGCTCCCGGTCGCGTGTGATCGCCACCGGGACTGCCATGAGCACCTCGTCCATCCCTGCGACTGCGTCCGACGACGTACGTCTGTCCGTCGTCATCCCGCTCTACAACAAGGAAGGGCAGATCGTCCGCGCGCTCGACTCGGTCTGCGCGCAGACGGTCCGTGACTTCGAGGTGGTCGTCGTCGACGACGGTTCCACCGACGCCAGCGCCGCGCTGGTCCAGGCGTATGGCGATCCACGCGTGCGTCTCCTGCGGCAGCCCAACGGCGGCGTGTCCTCCGCCCGCAACCTCGGCGTCGAGGCGGCGCGATGCCCGGTGGTGGCCTTCCTGGACGCCGACGACACCTGGTACCCCGATCACCTCGAGCGGCTCTGGCGCCTGCGCCTCGAGTACCCGCAAGCCGTCGGCTGGGCCACGAACTACGAGGTCGCCTCTCCCGACGGTCGCCGCACGCCGGGCGTGAGTTCCGAGACCGCACCCCGCGTCGTGCTGACGCCGGCGAACTACTACCGCATCGCGCTGCAAGGCTCGCCGGTGTGCTCGTCGGCGGTGATGGTGGACAAGGCCGCGCTGGCGAACGTCGGCGGCTTCCCGGTCGGCGTGCGGCTGGGCGAGGACCTCGACACCTGGATCCGCCTGATGTTCACCGGGCCCATCGTCTTCGACCCCAAGCCCGGCGCCTGCTACCACGCCGACGGCGACGACCGGGCGCTCAACCGCCATGCGCCGCCGGCCCGCTACCGGTTCTTCGAGACCGGCGAGGCCTGGCGCCGCGCCCATCCGGAGGCGGTCCAGGTCGGCGCGGACATGGAGGAGTTCCACAACTTCTTCCGCATCTCCCATGCGCACCACCAGATCAAGTACGGCGACAAGTTCGCCGGTCGCTCGGTGCTCAAGGGCGTCCAGACGCAGGTCTTCGCCGACGAGCGCCGCCGCCTGCTGCGCATGAGCCTGATGCCGCAGGCGCTCTACCAGGGGCTGACCCGCCTCAAGCGCGCGCTGCGCCCGCCGCCCGGCGCGACGGCGCCGGATTCCGCCTTCGATTCGACGCTCGATGCGACCCTGGGCGCGACGCCGGCCGCCGCGGCAGGCACGGCGGCCGCTTCCGGGAAGCCGACCACCCGCGTTTACCCCTGACTGAGCGGGGCCGGGGACGCGGCGGCGTCATCCGGCTGGGTGAGAATCGGCGCCTTCGCGTTACGTCTCATCCCCGGGGAGCAGGTTTGAAAGTTCTCGTCACCGGCGCCGCCGGCTTCATCGGCATGCACGTGAGCCAGATCCTGCTGGCCCGCGGAGACCAGGTGGTCGGCCTGGACAACCTCAACGACTACTACGACCCGACGCTCAAGCACGCCCGCCTGGCGCGGCTGAGCGGGAAGCCGGGCTTCGAGTTCGTGCAGATGGATGTCGCCGACCGCACGGGCATCGCCGAGCTGTTCGCCAAGCACGGCTTCGACCGCGTCGTGCACCTGGCCGCGCAGGCCGGCGTGCGCTACTCGCTGGTGAACCCGCATGCCTACATCGAGTCCAACATCGTCGGCTTCACCAACATCCTCGAGGGTTGCCGCCATTCGGGCGTGAAGCATCTGGCCTACGCGTCCAGCTCCAGCGTCTACGGCGGCAACACGCACATGCCCTTCAGCGAGCACCACGGCGTGGACCACCCGGTCAGCCTGTACGCCGCGACCAAGAAGGCCAACGAGCTGATGGCCCACACCTACAGCCACCTGTTCAACCTGCCGACGACGGGGCTGCGCTTCTTCACCGTGTACGGGCCCTGGGGCCGGCCGGACATGGCGCTGTTCCTGTTCACGAAGGCGATCCTCGCGGGCGAGCCGATCAAGGTCTTCAACCACGGGAAGATGATCCGCGACTTCACCTACATCGACGACATCGCCGAAGGCGTGGTGCGCGTGCTCGACCGCACCGCCACGGCCGATCCCGGCTACGACCCGGTGCAGGCGGACCCGGCGCGCTCCAACGCACCGTACCGCGTCTTCAACATCGGCAACCATGCGCCGATCCCGCTGATGGACTTCATCGGCGCGATCGAGCAGGCCGTGGGCCGCGAGGCGGTCAAGGAGTTCCTGCCGCTGCAGGACGGCGACGTGCCGGCCACGCATGCGGACGTCGAGGAACTGGCCGCGTGGACGGGCTTCCGTCCCGCGATGCCGGTGCCCGAGGGCATCCGCCGCTTCGTCGCGTGGTACCGCGACTACTACCAGGTCTGACCGGCCGCCACCACCGACTGCCACTGCTTCCAGCTGGAGAGAACGAATGAAAGTGACGACCATCGGCACCGGCTACGTGGGTCTCGTGACCGGCGCGTGCCTGGCCGAAATGGGCAACCACGTGGTGTGCCTCGACGTGAACCCCGACAAGATCCAGGTCCTCAACGACGGGGGCATCCCCATCCACGAGCCGGGTCTGGACGCGGTCGTGGCGCGCAACCGCGCCGCGGGCCGGCTGCAGTTCACCACCGACGTGGACGCCGCCGTCGCGCACGGCACGCTGCTGTTCATCGCCGTGGGCACGCCCCCGGGCGAGGACGGCTCGGCCGACCTGCAGTACGTGCTGGCCGCCGCGCGCTCGATCGGCGAGCGCATGACCGACTACAAGGTCATCGTCGACAAGAGCACCGTGCCGGTCGGCACCGCGGACAAGGTCCGCGCCGCCGTCGCCGAGGCCCTGGCCAGGCGCGGCGTCGACGTGAACTTCTCGGTGGTCTCCAACCCGGAGTTCCTGAAGGAAGGCGCGGCGCTGGAAGACTTCATGAAGCCGGACCGCATCGTCGTCGGCTCCGACGACGAGCAGGCCACGCTGATGATGCGCGCGCTGTACGCGCCGTTCACCCGCAGCCACGACCGGCTGATGGTGATGGACGTCAGGAGCGCCGAGTTCACCAAGTACGCCGCCAACGCGATGCTGGCCACGCGCATCAGCTTCATGAACGAGCTGGCGCTGCTGGCCGAGAAGGTCGGCGCCGACATCGAGCTGGTGCGCCGCGGCATCGGCTCCGATCCGCGCATCGGCTACCAGTTCCTGTACGCGGGCGCCGGCTACGGCGGCTCGTGTTTCCCGAAGGACGTGAAGGCGCTGGTGCGCACCGGACGCGAACACGGCCAGGACCTGAAGGTGCTGAACGCCGTCGAGGAAGCCAACGACCGCCAGAAGCTGGTGCTCGTGGACAAGGTGGTGGAGCGCTTCGGCCCGGACCTGAGCGGCCGGCGCTTCGCGCTGTGGGGCCTGGCCTTCAAGCCCAACACCGACGACATGCGCGAGGCGCCGTCGCTGGTGGTGGTGGAGGAGCTGGCGCGGCGCGGCGCGGCGGTCGCGGCCTACGACCCCGTCGCGATGGGCGAGGCGGCCAAGCTGCTGAGCCAGGTGCCCGGCGTCAGCTTCTGCGAGCGTGCCGAGCACGCGTTGAGCGACTCCGACGCGCTGATCGTGATCACCGAGTGGAAGGAGTTCCGCACGCCGGACTTCGACCGCATCAAGACCGCGCTGAAGCAGCCGGTGGTCTTCGACGGCCGCAACCTGTACGAGCCGGCGACGATGGCGATGCTCGGCATCGAGCACCATGCGATCGGCCGCGGCACCGGGCCCAAGCCCGTCTGATCAGGCCCGCCGAAGCCCGCTCACCGTCGTGCTGCCGACCGCCTGATCAAGCGCCGCGGCAGGCTGCATCAGCCCGCCGCGGCCCGTCCGGTCAACCGGCGCAGACGCTGCCGGCAGGTCCGCCGGTCTTGACCAGCGTCGGACGCAGCGTCGATTCGACGTTGTCCACGCCGCTGCGGGCCCAGGTGGTGACCTTGAAGCTGGCCACGTTGGGCCAGACCAGCGTGGTCGACTGCCCGTCGGTCAGGTAGCCGCTGTCGTAGACGACGGCGCCGCTGACCTTGTCCGCGATGGTCATGCGGAACGAGGCCCCGCCGGTCGCGTCGACGTCCAGGCGGAAGGTCTCGCCGGTGGCGGGGACGGCCCAGGTGACCGGGTTCATCGCCCGGCCGGTGGCGTTGGCCTGCTCGATCTGCGTGATCGTCGCGGGGAACACCAGCGCCTGGCGCCAGGTGTCGAACTCGCCGCTGACCGTGCCCTTGGTGCGCCACCAGCCGCCGCGCATCGACAGCAGGTTCAGCGCGGTGCTGGTCACCGTCGAGCTGGTGTTGCCGTTGCCGTCCTTCCAGGCCGAGGCGCTTTCCACCGGGCGCATCGCCGCGCGCATCAGCTCCAGGTCGTTCGCGGTGGCGTTGCTCCAGCCGTTGCGATGCAGCTTGAGGTCGGCACCGATCTCGACGTAGATGACGAAGGGCGTGCCGGTGTTGCGGTCCACCACGTAGGCGCCGTAGGCCTTCAGCGTCTCGGCCACCTTGCGCAGCTCGGGCGTCGCCAGGGCCTGCGCGTTGAAGCTGGCCGGCAGCATCATCAGCGTGCCCATCGGGATCTGGCCGCTGTTGGTCGTCGCGGCATTGCTGTCGGCGGACGTGGCCGGGAAGCGGTAGGTGGGCGCGGCGCTCAGGCCGGTGGCGTCCAGCGACATGGCCAGCGCGTGGCGGTACATCGTGTCGCCGTCGACGGCTTCGGCGGTGCGGATCAGGCCGCCGAGCGTCGACACGCCGGCCGCGCGCGCGCCCTGGTAGTAGTGCGAGGGATCGCCCATGCCGCGACCGGCCAGCGGGGTCCAGGCGTACTGCTTCGCGACCCAGGCGCCGTTGACCTGCTTGAGGCCCCAGAACGAATGGACGATGCCGGTGCTCGGGTCGACGATTTCGGCGTGGCCGTCGGTGCCGGTGGCCGGCGTGGTCGCGGCCGGCCAGTGGGCGATGGTGACGCTGGGGCGATAGACCTCGCTGTCCGGGTCCCAGACGCCTTGCGTGGTGGCGCCGGTGACGACCATCGGCGCGTCGCTGGCGGAGGCTTGGAAGGCGGCGCTCGACCAGGCGCCGGCGGCGACGGTCGGGGTGTAAAGCGCGGTGGGAATCGTTGCCGTGCCCAGCACGGGGGAGACGGGGCGGCTGTTCCATGGCGAGTCCGGGCTGAACGGACGCGCGAAGCTGCCGAAGTTGCCGGCCGTGCAGGCCGCCGCCGCGGCGGGGCGGGCGGTCGTGGCCAGCACCACGGACACGCCGGCGACGGCCTCGCTGGCCGCGGGGCTGGCCGGCGTGCCGGCCGTGACGGCGGGCGCCGAGGCCACGATGGGCGGCGTTTCCATCGATTGGACGGCGACCGGGGCGCCGCTGCCGCCGCCGCCGCAACCGGTCAGCAGCAGGCCGGCCGCCAGGGCGCAGGCGCTCAGGCCGGTGGAAACTCGCAAGGAAGAAGAGATATTCGTCATGGTGATTGAATTACTGCTGATGCGCCTGAGCGCGTTGACGATTAATAGGCCTCGATCTCTTCTTCTTGCGCGCCGCGAATGACACGTCATTCATCGGGCGGGATTCTTGTTACTGGATGTTGGCGACCTGGATACCTGGCTGCTGATTGCCTCCCTGCCCGGGAGGTGTTGCAGCCATGAGTCAGTATGGGGAGATGACGCAGGGGTTCTCCACCCGTTCGTCGGGTCGCGTGGTGTGATTCCGTGGAATATTCGGCGCCTCTCGCGACGTACCGTTTGAAACATTCGGGTCGAGGATTGACAACCCCACGAATGTCTCGGATCACGGAGTTATTGCGGTCCGTTACATACTCTGAGGTCGAGCGGGATATTCCGTTCGATATTCGAAATTGAAACCCGCAAAACGCACGGAATCGGGTCGGAAAAAACCGCCGGGACGTGTCGGCGAAACGCTGTCATCACGCCGGCGCGGGTCGGCGCGCCCGCCGATCGAGGGGGGTGGACACGGGGCGGGTGGGCTGGGGGCGCGTGGGATACTGCCGCCTTCGTCTGAGGGAATCGAGATGGTCAAGATCAATGACATCGTGGTCGACAACGCCAGGCCGTTCGTGCTGTTCGGCGGGGTCAACGTGCTGGAGTCGGAGCAGTTCGCCGTCGACGTCTGCGGCGAGTACGTCCGCGTGACGAAGGAACTGGGCATCCCCTACGTGTTTAAGGCCTCGTTCGACAAGGCCAACCGCTCCTCGATCAAGAGCTATCGCGGTCCCGGCCTGGAAGCCGGCCTGCGGATCTTCGAGGCGGTCAAGAAGGCCCACGGCGTGGCCGTGCTGACGGACGTGCATGAGCCCCACCAGGCCGCCGAGGTGGCCGCCGTCTGCGAGGTGCTCCAGCTGCCGGCCTTCCTGGCGCGCCAGACCGACCTGGTGATCGCGCTGGCCAAGACCGGCCGGGTCATCAACATCAAGAAGCCGCAGTTCGTCAGCCCGCCGCAGATGAAGAACATCGTCGAGAAGTTCCAGGAGGGCGGCAACCCGAACGTGATGCTGTGCGACCGTGGCGCGCAGTTCGGCTACGACAACCTGGTCGTCGACATGCTGGGTTTCGGCGTGATGAAGCAGGTCAGCGGCGACAAGCCGGTGATCTTCGACGTGACCCATGCGCTGCAGCAGCGCGAGTCCGGGGCCGCCGCGTCGGGCGGCCGCCGCGGCCAGGTGACGGAACTGGCCCGCGCCGGCATGGCGATCGGCCTGGCGGGGCTGTTCCTGGAAGCGCATCCGGATCCGGAAAAGGCGCTCTGCGACGGCCCCAGCGCCCTGCGCCTGTCGCAGCTCAGGCCCTTCCTGGAACAGGTCAAGGCCGTCGACGACCTGGTCAAGGGCTTCCCGGCGCTCGACACCCAGTGAGGCGTGCCGCGGCGCAGGGCGCCGAGGCGCAGGCCGCCCGTCAGGCCCGTCCTGGCGTGGGGGTGACGGGCCGTTCCTGCGTGGCTGCCGGCAGGCGGCCGTTGAATAGCAGCCGGGTCACGGCGAAAGGCCGCACCACCCAGCGGTGGAAGGCCAGGCTCAGCGCCAGCGTGCCGCAGGCGATGAGCGCGAACTTCAGCGCCGCGGGCCAGTCCAGCGGCAGCAGCAGCAGCGCGAGCGCCACCACCATCAGGTGGTGGACCAGGAAGATCGTGTAGCTCGCGTCGGCGAGCGCGCGGCTCAGACGCTCGCCCACGCCGCCGTGCGGGCGGCCCCGCCACCGGGCGAGCAGGCCGATGGCCGCGCCGGTGGCCAGCCACATCCCGAGCAGTTCCACCGCCAGCGCCGCCTCGCGCGCCAGCGCGTGTGGCAAGGTGCCGCTGGCGCCGTCGCCCCAGTTGGCGGCGAAAGCCGCCACCGGCAGCAGCCACCACGGCGTGCGCAGCCAGGCGTCCAGCCATGTCGGATGCTGTCGCATCGTCAGTCCGGCCAGGAACATCGGTGCGTAGAAAGCCAGGTTGAACAGCGTCAGGCCGCCTGGGCCTGGCGCATAGGCCAGGCCGCTCAGCCGGACGACGATGAGCAGGGCGTGGCTCAGCAGGGCGCCGACCAGTGCGACGGTCAGCCAATGGGTCGGGGTCGCCGCAGCGTCGCTGAATCCGGTCAGTCGCTGCGCCGGCTTCCGGGCGATGCGTGCGATCCAGGCAATCGGAGCCATCCATCGCGCATCGATCCCCCGCGCGACCGCTTGCGCAGCCCGTGTCGGCATCACGCCGCGGATCGCCACGCACGCCAGTACCAGCAGGTTCATCACCAGCAGGTCGCGAACGAACCAGAGGTGGGACATCGGCGTCGAGAACGACGCCAGCGCGGCCCAGGGATCGCCGCCGCTGTGCCAGGCCAGCAGGGCGGTCTGCGCGGCGTTGAGCAGGGCCCAGCAGGTCAGCAGCGGTACGCCCAGGCGGACCGTCTGGCGCAGCGCCAGGTCCGGCGCGGCATGGCGCGTCAGGCTGCCGGCGAAGAGCAGTCCCGACAGCAGGAAGAAGCCGGGCACCCGGAAGCCGTGGATCAGCGCGACCAGGGCGTCGAAGGCGACGCCGCGGTGGGTGTCGGCGACCAGCCAGTTGCCGGCGCTGACGAAGACGTCCGCGGCATGCAAGGCGATGCCCAGCACCATCAGGGTGGCGCGGATCCTGTCGAAGTCGATGCCGGCCGAGCCGGCGGCCGCGGTTGTCGCGGTGGCGGACGGTCCGCCAATGGGGGAACCGGTCACCTCCCCGGGCGGGGCGATGGGAATGTGCATGGCTTACCTCCTCCTCTGCACCAGCCGGGCGCTTCTTGCGCCTCTCAGTGCACCTCTCCGTGCGCTTGAGCGCATGACTGTACGAGGGGCGCACCTCTCACGTGCACCTACCTGTAAGCAGTTCTTTCAGACCCCCCCGGAACGAGGGGGAGGCTCAGCGGAGCAGGTCCTCGGCAAGCCGGGAGACGATGCGCGCGGCGGTGTGGCCGTCCCACAGTGGCGGGCGGCGTACTTCAATGTGGGGCTGGCCCTCACCCCCACCCTCTCCCGCAAGCGGGGGAGGGAGTTCCGCACTGCTCCTGCCACTCCCTCTCCCGCTTGCGGGAGAGGGCAGGGGTGAGGGCCAGCGGCCGTCGATGTCATCGAGCCGTTGCAGCGCCAAAGCCAGGATCCGCGCCGGATCAGTGCCGGCGATCTGGTTGGTGCCGAGGTCCACCGTGACCGGCCGCTCGGTGTTGTCGCGCAGCGTGAGGCAGGGGATGCCCAACGCGGTGGTCTCTTCCTGGAGTCCGCCGCTGTCGGTGAGGACCAGCGCCGCGCGGCGCCACAAGGCCAGGAACGGGCGGTAGGGCAGGGGAGGCAGCAGGTGCAGCCCCGGCGCGGACGTGAGGCCGATTGCCTCCAGGCGTGCGCGCGTGCGCGGATGCACCGGGAACAGCAGCGGCAGCCGCGCCGCCAGCGTGCCGAGCGCCTGCATCAGCGCGGCGAGTTGAGCCGGATCGTCCACATTGGCCGGCCGGTGGAGCGTGACGACACCGAATCGGCCCAGGGTCGTACCGCTGGCGCCAGCGTCGGCGAGCGCCGCCTGCGCCGCCGCTTCGGCGGCCTGAGCGTCGGCGTCACCGGCATCGAGCCGTTGCAGCTGGAAGAGCAGGTTGTCGACCATGACGTGGCCGACCTCGACGATGCGTGCATCCGGATGTCCTTCGCGGCGCAGGTGCGCGGCCGCGCTGGGTTCGGTCGTGAAGAGCCAGTCCGCGATCGCATCGGTCGCGCGGCGGTTGATCTCTTCGGGCATGGTCATGTCGCCGCTGCGCAGGCCGGCCTCGACGTGCGCCACCGGCACGCCGAGCTTGCGCGCCGTCAGCGCGCAGGCCAGCGTGGAATCGACGTCGCCGACGACGACGCAGGCCGCGGGACGGTCCGCGATCACGTGCGGCTCGTAGGCCTGCATGATCCGCGCGGTCAGCTGCGCATGACCGCCGCCATGGCAGTCCAGCGAAACGTCGGGCGGCGGCAGGCCGAGCTCGTCGAAGAACACGCCGCTCATCGCGGCGTCGTGGTGCTGCCCGGTGTGGATCAGCCGCCACGCGAGCCGCCCATCGGCGCGCAGCGCCCGCACCAGCGGCGCGAGCTTCATGAAGTTGGGCCGCGCGCCCGCGATCAAGTGCAGCAGCGGCGCGGCCATCAGCGAACTACTCGAAGAACTTCGCGTCGGCGAGCAACGGCGCCTTGGCGTCCTTCTCGGCGAGCTTGAATTCGACGGGCAGCTTCGGCCAGTCGATGCCGATCGTCGGATCGTCCCAGCGCACCGAGCCCTCGGCCTGCGGCGCATAGAGGTCGGTGGTCTTGTAGAGGAAGTCGGCCGTCTCGCTCAGCACCAGGAAGCCGTGCGCGAAGCCCGGCGGGATCCACAGCTGGCGGTGGTTCTCGCCGGTCAGTTCGACACCGACCCACTTGCCGAAGTTGGCGCTGGAGCGGCGCATGTCGACGGCGACGTCGAACACCGCGCCCGCCGTGCAACGCACCAGCTTGCCCTGCGCATGCGGCGGCAGCTGGAAGTGCAGGCCGCGCAGCACGCCCTGGCTGGAGCGCGAATGGTTGTCCTGCACGAAGCGCACGTCATCGCCGGCGGCGGCGTTGAACTTCGGCTCGGTCCAGCTTTCCATGAAGAAGCCGCGCGCATCGCCGAAGACCTTCGGCTCGATGATCAGCACCTCGGGCAGCGCGGTCGGAATCACATTCATCAGAACACCTTCTCGTTGAGCACCTGCTTCAGGTATTGCCCGTAACCGTTCTTGAGCATCGGCTGCGCCAGCTTCTCAAGCTGCTCGGCCGTGATCCAGCCCTTGCGGAAGGCGATCTCCTCCGGGCAGGCGACCTTCAGGCCCTGGCGCTTCTCCAGCGTCGCGATGAACTGGCCGGCTTCCATCAGGCTGTCGTGCGTGCCGGTGTCCAGCCATGCGTAACCGCGGCCCATGATCTCGACGCGCAGTTGCTGCTGCGCGAGGTAGCGCGCATTGACGTCGGTGATCTCGAGCTCGCCGCGCGGGCTGGGCTGGATGTCGGCGGCGATGTCGCAGACCTGGCGGTCGTAGAAGTACAGGCCCGTGACCGCGTAGTTGCTCTTGGGCGCCTTGGGCTTTTCCTCGATGCTGACGGCGCGCTTGTCCGCGTCGAACTCGACCACGCCGTAGCGCTCGGGATCGTGCACGTGGTACGCGAAGACGGTGGCGCCGTCGGTCTGCACGTCGGCGTTGCCCAGCAGGCCGGCGAAGTCGTGACCGTAGAAGATGTTGTCGCCAAGCACCAGCGCGCTCGGGGCGCCGCCGATGAAGTCCTTGCCCAGGATGAAGGCCTGCGCCAGGCCGTCCGGGCTGGGTTGCACGCAGTACTGCAGGTTGATGCCCCAGCGCGCGCCGTCGCCCAGCAGGGCTTCGAAGCGCGGCAGGTCCTGCGGCGTGCTGATCAGCAGGATGTCGCGCATGCCCGCCAGCATCAGCGTGCTGAGCGGGTAGTAGACCATCGGCTTGTCGTAGACCGGCAGCAGCTGCTTGCTGATCGCCAGCGTCGCCGGATGCAGCCGGGTGCCGGAGCCGCCGGCCAGGATGATGCCCTTGCGGGTGTCGTTGCCCATCGTGCTGTCTCCTCTCACAGGATCTCGTCGAGCAGCCGGTCCACGCCGGTCTGCCAGTGCGGCAGCACCAGGCCGAAACGGTCCTGCAGCTTGTGGTTGTCCAGGCGCGAGTTCAGCGGGCGCGGCGCCGGCGTCGGGTAGGCGCTGCTGGGCAGCGCCTCGACTTGCTCGGGCTGGACCTTCAGCGTCACGCCCTTGTCCCGCGCGCGGGTCAGCACGTGTCTGGCGTACTGGTGCCAGCTGGTCTCGCCGCTGGCGACCGCGTGGTAGGTGCCGCACAGGGCGCGGTCCTGCAGCGTCGCGCGGATCAGGTGCGCGGTGATGTCGGCGAGCAGGTCCGCGCCGGTGGGCGCGCCGATCTGGTCGGCGACGACCTTCAACTGCTCGCGCTCGGCGGCCAGCCGCAGCATCGTCCTGGCAAAGTTGCCGCCGCGCGCCGCGTAGACCCAGCTGGTGCGCAGCACCAGCGCGTCCGCGCCGGCCGCGACGATCAACTGCTCGCCCTCGAGCTTGGTCTTGCCGTAGACGCTCAGCGGACCGGTGGGCGCGTCCTCGAAGCGCCAGTCGTCGCCGACGCCGTCGAAGACGTAGTCGGTCGAGTAATGCACCAGCAGCGCGCCGAGGGCCTTGGCTTCCTCGGCCAGCACGCCGGTGGCGAGCGCATTGATCTGGCGGGCGGCGTCGGGCTCGCTTTCGGCCTTGTCGACGGCCGTGTAGGCCGCGGCATTGACGATGACGTCCGGCGCGACGCGGCGCACCGTGGCGCGCAGCGTGTCGCTGTCGCCGAGGTCGCCGCCTTCGCTGCGGTCCAGCGCGATCAGCTCACCGAGCGGGGCCAGCGCGCGCTGCAGCTCCCAACCCAGCTGGCCGTTCTTTCCGAGCAGCAGGACTTTCATGTCAGCCCCTCGCGTGCCGGGTACGGCCCGCGATCCCCCGAGGGGATGCGAGTCGGCTTGGGGCGGCCCGGCGCTCGACTCGCGCGTTCATGGGGTGCTCCCGTACTGCTTGGACACCCACTCGCGGTACGCGCCCGAGAGCACGCGCGAGGACCATTCCTCATTCGCGAGGTACCACTGCACCGTCTTGCGGATGCCGGTCTCGAAGGTCTCGGCCGGGCGCCAGCCCAGGTCGCGCTCGATCTTGCGGGCGTCGATCGCGTAGCGGCGGTCGTGGCCGGGGCGGTCCTTGACGTAGGTGATCAGGCGGGCGTACGGACCGGCCGGATCGGGGCGAAGCTCGTCGAGCAGCGCGCACACCGTCTTCACGATGTCGATGTTGGCCTGCTCGTTCCAGCCGCCGATGTTGTAGGTCTCGCCCAGCGTGCCGCCGGCCAGCACCGCGCGGATGCCCGAGCAGTGGTCGGTGACGTAGAGCCAGTCGCGGATCTGCTGGCCGTCGCCGTACACGGGCAGCGGCTTGCCGGCCAGCGCGTTGACGATCATCAGCGGGATCAGCTTCTCGGGGAAGTGGTACGGGCCGTAGTTGTTGCTGCAGTTGGTCGTGACCACCGGCAGGCCGTAGGTGTGGTGCCAGGCGCGGACCAGATGGTCGCTGGCCGCCTTGGAGGCCGAGTACGGGCTGTTGGGCTCGTACGCGTTCGTTTCGGCGAAGGGCGGATCCTCGGCCTTCAGCGAGCCGTAGACCTCGTCGGTCGAGACGTGGTGGAAGCGGAAGGCCGCCTTGGCCTCGCCCTCGAGCGCCGACCAGAACGCGCGCGCCGCCTCGAGCAGCGTGAACGTGCCCTCGACGTTGGTGCGCATGAAGGCGCCGGGACCGTGGATGGAGCGGTCGACGTGCGACTCGGCGGCGAAGTGCACGATCGCGCGCGGCTGGTGCGTGGCGAGCAGCTGGTCGACGAGCGCGCGGTCGCAGATGTCGCCCTGGACGAAGACGTGTCGCGCGTCGTCCTTCAGCGAGGCCAGGTTCTCGAGGTTGCCCGCGTAGGTGAGGGCGTCGAGGTTGACCACCGGCTCGTCCGACGTCTTGAACCAGTCGAGCACGAAATTGCTGCCGATGAAGCCGGCGCCGCCGGTGACGAGGATCGTCATGGAACTTCCCTGAAATGTCTGTGATCCACGCGGATCGTCGGTGATGAAGGCGGGCGCGGCGACGGCGACCCGGCGCCGTCCGGCGTCACAGTCGCCAGACCCGCAGGCCGGCCGCGCGCAGATTGTCGCTGTTAAAGGCGGCCTTCACGTCGATGAAGGCGCCGCCCTCGACCAGCTTGCCGGCGAGGTCGGCGGCGTCCAGCGCCTTGTACTCGCGGTGGGCCACCGCGGCGACGATCGCATCGGCGCGCGGCAGGTCCTCGTAGGCGTGCAGCTGCACGCCGTATTCGTGCATCGCCTCGTCGGCCTCGGCGGCGGGGTCGGTCACGAAGACCTCGACGCCGTAGCTGCGCAGCTCATGGATGATGTCGATGACCTTGGAGTTGCGCAGGTCGCCGCAGTCCTCCTTGAAGGTCAGGCCCAGCACGTTGACCTTGGCGCCCTTGACGTGCGAGCCCGCGGCGATCATCTGCTTGATGGTCTGCTCCGCGATGAACTTGCCCATGCCGTCGTTGATGCGCCGGCCCGCCAGGATGACCTGCGGGTGGTAGCCCAGCATGTCGGCCTTGTGGGTCAGGTAGTACGGATCCACCCCGATGCAGTGGCCGCCGACCAGGCCCGGCTTGAACTTCAGGAAGTTCCACTTGGTGCCGGCCGCTTCCAGCACCTCGGAGGTGTCCAGGCCGATGCGCTCGAAGATGATGGCCAGCTCGTTCATCAGCGCGATGTTCAGGTCGCGCTGCGTGTTCTCGATGACCTTGGCGGCCTCCGCCGTCTTGATGCTCGACGCGCGGTGCACGCCGGGCACGATGATCTTCTCGTAGGTCTTCGCGACGATGTCCAGCGTCTGCGGCGTGTCGCCGGAGACGATCTTGAGGATCTTCGTCAGCGTGTGGGCCTTGTCGCCGGGGTTGATGCGCTCCGGGCTGTAGCCGACGAAGAAGTCCTGCTTCCACTTCAGGCCGGATTCGCGTTCCAGCACCGGGATGCAGACCTCCTCGGTCGCCCCGGGGTAGACGGTCGATTCGTAGACGACGACGGCGCCGCGCTTCATGTGGCGCCCGACGCTGGTGGACGAGCCGATCAGCGGCTTGAAGTCGGGGATGTGGGCCTGGTCGACCGGCGTCGGCACGGCCACGATGATGACGTCGGCCTCGGCCAGGCAGGCCGGATCGCTGTGGTACTCGGCGTGGACGGCGGCCCGGACTTCCTCGTCCGTCAGTTCACGCGAGGGGTCGGTGCCGGCGCGGCACTTGGCGACCTTGTCCACCGCGATGTCGAACCCGATCGTCCGGCCGTGCTTGCCGAATTCGACCACCAGCGGCAGTCCCACATATCCCAACCCGACGACGGCGATCACGGACACGGCCTTCTCCTGTTCTTTCCGAGGTCGGCTTTGTATCCGACTTTCGTCCGTCTTTCGCGTCGCCGCCCGGACCGTCCCCCCGGGTGAGGGTCCGGGCGGGAGGGGCTCAGTTCCGGCCGTAGGTGTCCTGGTAGCGCACGATGTCGTCCTCGCCCAGGTAGGAGCCGGACTGGACCTCGATGATCTCCAGCGGCAGCTTGCCGGGGTTGGACAGCCGGTGCACCTGGCCCAGCGGGATGTAGGTGGACTGGTTCTCGGTCAGCAGCAGGGTCTTGTCGCCGTTGACGATCTCGGCCGTGCCTTGCACGACGATCCAGTGCTCCGCGCGGTGGTGGTGCATCTGCAGGCTCAGCGACGCGCCGGGCTTGACCATGATGCGCTTGACCTGGAAGCGCTCGCCCATGTCGATGCTGTCGTACCAGCCCCAGGGGCGGTGCACCTTGCGGTGCAGGTTCTGCTCGCCGCGCTGCGTGGCGGTCAGCTGGTTGACGATCTTCTTGACGTCCTGGCTCTTGCTGCGGTCGGCGACCAGCACCGCGTCCGGCGTCTCGACGACGACGATGTTGTCCAGCCCCACCGCGGACACCAGTCGGCTGGTGGCGTGCACCAGCGTGTTGCGGCTGTCCGCGATGATCGCGTCGCCGCGGCTCGCGTTGCCGGACTCATCCTTGTCCGCCACCTGCCAGACCGCTTCCCAGGCGCCCAGGTCGTTCCATCCGGCGTCCAGCGGCACCATGCGCAGCGCGATCGCGCTGCCGGGGCAGCGCTCCATCACGGCGTAGTCGATCGATTCCGACGGCACGGCCGCGAAAGCGTCCTTGGCCGGCCGCACGAAGGCGCCGTCCACCGCCTTGGCGGCGAAGGCGACGCGCGTGGCCTGGTCGATGTCGGGGCGGAACTGCTGCAGCGCCTGCAGCCAGACGCTGGCGCGCAGCACGAACATGCCGCTGTTCCAGTAGTAGCCGCCCTGGTCGAGGTACTTCTGCGCGGTCGCCGCGTCGGGCTTCTCGACGAAGGCCTCGACGCGCAGGCCGGCGCCCTCGGCACCGGCTCGGATGTAGCCGTAGCCGGTTTCCGGCCGGTCGGGCGTGATGCCCAGGATCACGATGGCACCGTCCCTGGCCTGACGCACCGCGTCCTGCAAGGCGGCGGTGAAGGCCGGGCTGTCGGTGACGGTCTGGTCCGCGGGGGTGACGACGAGCACCGGGTCCTCGCCGCCTTCGATCGCCTGCAGCGCCGCCAGCGTGATGGCCGGCGCGGTGTTGCGGCCGACCGGCTCCAGCACGACGGCGCCGGGCACGAGCTGCTGCTCACGCAACTGGTCCAGCACCATGAAGCGGTGCTCCTCGTTGCCGACGACGATCGGGGCCTTCACCGCGATGTCCTCGGCGGACAGCGCGGCCAGCCGCTCCGCGGCCTGCTGGAACAGGCTGTTGTTGCCGCTCAGCACGAGGAACTGCTTCGGGTAGCCGGCACGCGAGAGCGGCCACAGCCGTGTGCCGCTGCCGCCGGCCATGATCACTGGTTGCGTGTCGATTTTGCTCAAGGTACTGCTCCCTCTGTCTGGGCGCGCCCGTCCGTCGAACGAGGGCGCGTGTGGTTCTGCGGATTCTGGAAAAGGGCGGTAGTGTCGCCGACGGCCGATCAGCCTTCGAAGCCGTTCGGATTGGCCGACTGCCAGCGCCAGCTGTCCTCGCACATGCGCTGCAGGTCGAACCGGGCGGTCCAGCCGAGCTTGTCCCGCGCCAGCGCCGGATCGGCGTAGCAGGCGGCGACGTCGCCGGGGCGGCGGGCGACGATCTCGTACGGGACCTCGCGGCCGCTGGCGGCTGCGAAGGCCTGGACCAGTTCCAGCACGCTGTAGCCGCGGCCGGTCCCGAGGTTGACCCAGATCGATTCGTCGCCGCGCAGCAGGAAGTTCAGCGCCGCGACGTGTCCTTCGGCCAGGTCGACGACGTGGATGTAGTCGCGCACGCCGGTGCCGTCGGGGGTGTCGTAGTCGTCGCCGAAGACCGACAGCTTCGCGCGCCGGCCCACGGCCACCTGCGTCACGTAGGGCATCAGGTTGTTGGGGATGCCGCGCGGGTCCTCGCCGATGCGGCCGCTCTCGTGCGCGCCGACCGGGTTGAAGTAGCGCAGGCAGGCGGTCTGCCACCGCGGATCCGACGCGCCCAGGTCGCGCAGGATGCCTTCGCCGATCAGCTTGGTCGCGCCGTACGGGTTGACGGCCATCAGCTCCGCGTCCTCGCGCAGCGGCAGGGTCCTGGGCTGACCGTAGACGGTCGCGCTGGACGAGAAGACGATGCGCTTGCACTCGTGGCGGCGCATCGTCTCGCAGACGGTCAGCAGGCCGTCGATGTTGTTGCGGTAGTAGCTCAGCGGCTTGGTCGTGGACTCGCCGACCGCCTTGTACGCGGCGAAGTGCACCACGGCCGCGGGCTGGTACTCGCTGAAGACGGCGTCCAGCGCCGCGCCGTCGCAGACGTCGAGCTTCTCGAACAGCGGCGTCTGGCCGCTGAGTTCGGCCAGGCGCTCCAGCACCTTGGGCGAGCTGTTGCTGAAGTTGTCCACGCCGACCACGCGGTACCCGGCGGCCTGCAGCGCGAGCCAGGTGTGGGAGGCGATGTAGCCGGTCGCGCCGGTCAGCAGGATGGTGTCGTTGGCCATGTGGAGCTCCCGGGTCTCAGCGGATCATGCCTTGCACGTAGCAGCCGGCGGTGTAGGCGTTGTAGGAGTACAGCACGTTGGACGTGTCGCGATCGAATCGCGTGTACGAGCAGCCCACGGTCACGTTGCGCAGCGCTTCCCAGTTCAGGCCCAGGCTGTACTGCTTGGAGTCGTCCTTGGCGCCGGCGCCGGGCAGGGCGATGTCGCCGTTGCGGCTCAGCTTCGTGATGCCCAGGCCGGCCGTCGCGGTGACCTTGCCGCTCAGCCGGTAGCTGAGCTGCGACTGCAGCGCCGTCTGCACGCGGTTGAAGTCCGCCAGGCCGTTGTTGATGCCGAGGTAGTAGGCCTCGACGCCGGTGTCGCGCGACAGCTTGGTGTTGAGCGACCAGCGGCCGCCGGGGGACAGGTTCCAGCTCAGCGAGCCGGTGACGCCGGTGAAGGAGTCCGAGGTGCTGCGGCTGATCCGCGCGTCCAGGCTGCTGGAGCCCGTGGCGCGCCACCGCGCCGTGAGGTCGATGTCCTTGCGGTCCCACTCGAAGCCGTTGGACGGCACGCGGCCCTTGGTGTAGCGGCCCGCCACGCCGAAGCGCCAGGCGCTGCTGGCGTTGTAGAGCACCCCCAGCGACGACATGTTCTGGCGGTATTCCTGGCTGTCCCAGAGCGCCAGCGAGTAGTCGCGCTCCCGGCGCGAGAACGTGCCTTCCAGCGTGAAGGGCGAGAGGTTGGGCAGGCCCAGCCGGATGCTGCCGCCCAGGCTGCGGTCGGTCTGCAGGTTGCGCTCGGTGGTCGGGGCGATGCCGGTGTTGCTGTTGAAGTCGGCCAGCGTGCGCGCGGTGGTGTAGTCCAGCGTGCCCGACAGGTTGCCGGCGGTCTCCCAGTCGAGGCCGGTGTCGATGTTGTAGCCGCGGTTGTTCAGGCTGCTGTTGTCCTGGTAGCGCGTGTCGTTGAAGCGCGCGTCGGCATGGACGCGTTGACGACCCAGCCGCGTGTCGGCGCCGGCCAGCAGGCTCAGCGAGGTCAGCTGGTCGCTGTTGGAGGCGGCATTCGAGCGGAACACGTTGTCCGTGTAGTAATGACCCAGCGAGGCCCCGAGGTACCAGGGGCTGCCGGCATCGCTCTGCGCCCGGACGGTCCCCGAGGCGGCGGCCAGGAGGGCGGCCGGCAGGGCCAGGCGGTGGAGTCGCTTCATCGGTGGGGTCCCCTTCTTGTGGTCGTCATCTGCTGTCGTCATCAATAGGCATGGCGATCGAACAGCATCAGCCGGACCGTCCGGACGATGATCTGCAGATCCAGTCCCAGCGACCAGTTGCGCAGGTACTCGAGATCGTATTCGACGCGCGCCTTCATCTTGTCCACGGTGTCCGTCTCGCCGCGCAGGCCGTTGACCTGCGCCCAGCCGGTGATGCCCGGCTTGACCTTGTGGCGGACCATGTAGGCCTTGATGATCTGGCGGTATTCCTCGTTGTGCGCGACCGCGTGCGGGCGCGGCCCGACGATGCTCATGCGCCCCTGCAGCACGTTGATGAACTGCGGCAGCTCGTCCAGCGAGGTCTTGCGGATGAAGGCGCCGAACGGCGTGATGCGCGGGTCGCCCTTGGTCGCCTGCTTGACGACCGCGCCGTTGTCCATCGAGCGCATCGAGCGGAACTTGTAGACCATGATCTCTTCACCGTCCAGGCCGTTGCGGCGCTGGCGGAAGATCACCGGCCCCGGCGAGCTCATCTTCACCCCGATGGCCAGCATCACCAGGATCGGCGAGATCAGCACCAGGATCAGCGACGCCAGCACGATGTCGCTGATCCGCTTGACCACCTCGTTCACGCCGGTGAACGGCGTTTCCAGGATGCCGACCACGGGCACGCCGTTCACGTCCTGCAGGCGGCCCTGGATGATGCTGATGCCGAAGACGTCGGGCACGAAGAACAGCGACGCGGTCGTGCCCTGCAACTGCTCCAGCAGACGCAGGATGCGCGGCTGCGAGCCCAGCGGCAGCGTGATGTAGACCTCACGCACGCCGTGCGCGCGGACGTAGTCGCTGAGCTGCGGCAGCGTGCCCAGCACGCGGCCCAGGCAGTCGGGATGCAGCCGGTCGTCGGTCCGGTCCTCGAAGAAGCCCAGGCAGTCCGCGCCGCCGACGGGGCCGAACTGCAGCGCCCGCGCGACCTTCGCCCCCAGCGGCCCCGCGCCGATGATCACCGCGGTGCGCCGGATCCACGGCTGGCGCGAACGCCAGCGCAGCACGCGCCGGCCGATCTCGACCGCGATGATCTGCGCCAGCGGCGTCAGCAGCGCCCACCACAGCAGCACCGGCCGCTCGAAGTAATGGAAGCTGCTGGTCGCGTAGGCGAACATGCCCAGGATCAGCAGCAGCATCAGCCACGAACCGACGATGTCGGTGACGGCACTGGCGGGATGGTCGGCGAAGCGGTTGCGTCCCGGGAAGGTCAGTGCGAACACCAGCATGCACAGCGTGTACGTGGAACGCATCACCGGCTCGCCGAACCAGGCCAGCAGCATCAGGTAGACCAGGACGATCAGTGTCGGTTCCAGGAAGGCCGCGATGAAGGATTGGACCGACTGCGGCGCGCTGTAGAAGGTTCTTTTGTAATTTCGGTCCTCAAACATCACCCAGTGGTCCTTCCCCGGCCAAGAGCCGGAAATTCTCGCTCAATAAGTTGCGCGGACTCGTAACCGGACCCCCTAGCTTGTCACCGGTTCCGCCGCGGCCGGGCCACTCTCGCGCCCTGCCTACAATCCGCCCCATGCTTCAAGAATGGTCCAAGCTCTTCGCCCCCGCGGTCCAGGATCGCATCACGCTGTTGCTCAACCATGTCATGTCCCGCGAGCCCGTCGCCACCGCGCGCCTGGCCCCGCACACGGGCAAGACCCTGCGACTGCGTCTGGCCGGCTGGCCGGCGATGCTGCCGGCCGCGCCGGATCTGCGCTTGCGCATCACCCCGGCCGGTCTTTTGGAACGGATGGGCGACGAGGATGCCCCTAGGCAAGAACCGGACCTGCTCATCGAGCTGGACGCGTCCAACCCCGCCGCCGCGGCCTTCGCGGCGCTCTCGGGCGCGCGTCCGGAAGTGCGGGTGCAGGGCGACGCGCAACTGGCCGGCGACTTCAACTGGCTGATCGACCACGTGCGCTGGGACATCGAGGACGACCTCGCGGCCATCACCGGTCCGGCCGTGGCGCACCAGCTCGGCCGTGTCGGCCGGGCGGCCGCCGGGGCGATGGCGACGCTGGCCCGGCAGGCGGGCCGCTTCATGCCCGACGGCCAGGGCCGGACATGAGCGCCCGGACCGGGATCCGGGCATGAGGTATCTGTCCCGCCTGCTGGTCATCGTCTGGACCCTCTATCGACACGGGCTGGACGAGCTGGCGCTGTCCACGCTCAAGCGCCGCCGGTTCCGCTTCCTGCGCCGGCTGATCACGGTCGGCCGCGCCTGGGACCAGCCCCGCGGCATGCGCCTGCGGCTGGCGCTGGAGCGGCTGGGGCCGATCTTCGTCAAGTTCGGCCAGTTGCTGTCCACGCGGCGCGACCTGGTGCCGCCGGACATGATCGAGGAACTGTCCCGGCTCCAGGACAACGTGCCGCCGTTCCCCGCCGAGCTGTCGCGCGAGCTGATCGAACGCGCCTTCGGCCGCCGCATCGAGGAGCTGTTCGCCACCTTCGACGCCGAACCGGTGGCCAGCGCCTCGATCGCGCAGGTGCACTTCGCGACGCTGCACGACGGGCGTGAAGTCGCCGTCAAGGTGCTGCGGCCGGGCATGCTCGACATCATCGAGGACGACCTGGCGCTGATGCGCACGCTGGCGGGCTGGGTGGAGCGCTTCTCCGCCGACGGCCGGCGGCTGAAGCCGCGCGAGGTCGTCGCCGAGTTCAACACCTACCTGCACGACGAGCTGGATCTGGTGCGCGAGGCCGCCAATGCGGCGCAGCTTCGCCGCAACATGCAGGACCTGCAGCTGGTGATGGTGCCGGAGATGATCTGGGAGCTCTGCCGCAGCGAGGTCATCGTGATGGAGCGCATGCGCGGCGTGCCGATCTCGCAGCTGGAGCGGCTGCGCGAGGCGGGCGTGGACATCAGGAAGCTGGCCCGCGACGGGGTGACGATCTTCTTCACGCAGGTGTTCCGCGACGGCTTCTTCCATGCCGACATGCACCCCGGGAACATCCAGGTCAGCCTGGAGCCGCACACCTTCGGCCGTTACATCGCGCTGGATTTCGGGATCATCGGCACGCTGAACGAGGTCGACAAGGATTACCTGGCGCAGAACTTCATCGCCTTCTTCCGCCGTGATTACAAGCGCGTTGCCGAGCTGCACATCGAGTCCGGCTGGGTGCCGCCCGAGACCCGCGTCGATGAGCTCGAGGGCGCGGTGCGCACCGTCTGCGAGCCGCATTTCGACAAGCCGCTCAAGGACATCTCGCTGGGCCAGGTGTTGATGCGCCTGTTTCAGATCTCCCGCAGATTTAACGTGGAGATTCAGCCTCAGCTGGTTTTGCTGCAAAAAACGCTGCTCAACATTGAAGGATTGGGCAGGCAGCTCGATCCCGAACTGGACCTCTGGGCGACGGCCAAGCCCTTCCTCGAGCGCTGGATGGATGAGCAGATCGGCTGGCGCGCCTTCCTGCGCCAGTTGAAGAAGGAGGCGCCGCGCTTTGCGCAGATGGTGCCGGAGTTCCCCCGGCTGATGCACGAGGTGCTGCGCCAGCGCGCCGGGGACGGCCATGCCGACCTGACGCGTCAGCTGCTGGTGGAGCAGCGCCGCACCAATCACCTGTTGCAGGCACTGCTGTGGGGCGTGGGCGGCTTCACGCTGGCGCTCGTGCTCACCCAGCTGGCGATGCGCTGGATGGCCTGAGGATCTTTCGCCGCGCCGTGGCCGCGCAAACCGCCCCTCGTGGGGGCGGTGGACGGATGGGGGAAGGGACCCCTCTTGGGGGCTTTCTGGGGAAGCGGAAGGGAAAGCCGGCTTTCGAGTCAGGTCGTGCGTCAGGTCGCGCGTCAGGTGGCGTAGTCGGCGAAGCCCTGCTTCAGGCGCGAGCGCAGCAGCGTCCGCACGCGGTTCACGCGCGAGCGCACCGTGCCGATCGGGATCGCCTGGATCTCGGCGACGTCGCGGTAGGACTCTTCCTGCAGGCAGGCCAGGTCGAAGGTGCCTCGCAGGTCGGGCGACAGTCCGGACAGGGTCACGTCGACGATGCCGGCCAGTTGCCGGTAGGCGACCTGCTGGCTGACATCCATCGACGACTCGCGCGGCCGGTGCGCCGATTCCGAATCCATGGCTGTCCATGAAGGCGGCGATGCAGGCGCGCTTCTCCAGGACGTGCGCCGGGACGGGGGCCTGTTCGGCTGCGGGAGCAAGATCGATCATGGCGTTGGCGGATGAAAAGCGGCGCCGTGCGCCGCGGGAGCGGGCGGCGCCGCGCGGCGCCGCCCAGCGGGAAGATCGACGATCAGGCCGTTACCAGAAGCCGAAGCGACGGAAGCACTTCGACATGCCGGCGGCGCAGTTGCCCATGATCGAGTCGCAGAAGCTGGACGCGAAGTCCATGCCGCGACCGAAGAAGCCGCGCTGGCCTGTCATGCCACCTTGTCGCATGCCGTCGTTGACGCCCGTTTGGTAGGCGAGTTGCGTTTTCAGCTGAGTGACTTCTCCAGACATGGAAGAGTCCTTTCTTTAGTTTGAGGGTGAAGAGCGAGCGCGTCTGGCGCTCGCGGAGGCGGGAGAATTAGCGGAAGCTGACCTTGTCGACCGAACCCAACTGTCCGTTCGTCATTTCGATCTTCGTGTCCGTGATTCGTTGGCTGAAGACGGCCAACTGCTTGTCTCGAGCGAGTTGCTGGCCTGCCTGGCCAATGTCCTCGCTCTGGTCCTGGGTCAGTTGGTTCGAGAACATCTGCGATGAGGGGTCGAAGCCCATTCCAAACATGTGTTGATCCTTTCAAAGGCGCGCTCGGCGCTGAAACGATCAGTAGGGGCGACGGAAAGCGGAGTTCGCGGGGCGGGAGGACCCTGGCCTCCCCGATGTGAGGTTCCGGGGATAATCCGCGCGCTTTTTTGTGTGTGGACCCCCCACGCGTTTGCATCCCCGCATTCCCAAGGCCCGCTGCCATGCTCCTGACCCTGGTCATCCTCTACCTGCTTGTCACCATCGCGATCGGCCTGTGGGCCGCCAAGCGGGTGAAGAACACGGCGGACTTCGCCATTGCCGGGCGACACCTGCCCTTGGTGATGATCATCACGACGACGTTCGCGACGTGGTTCGGCTCCGAGACCGTGCTGGGCATCCCGGCCAAGTTCGTGCAGACGGGACTGAACGGCGTCGTGGAGGACCCGTTCGGCGCCGGGTCGTGCCTGATCCTGGTGGGCCTGTTCTTCGCGGCCAAGCTCTACAAGATGACGCTGCTGACGATCAGCGACTACTACCGCGAGCGCTACGGCCGCGTGGTCGAGGTGGTCTGCAGCTTCATCATCATCCTGTCCTACCTCGGCTGGGTGGCGGCGCAGGTGACGGCGCTGGGGCTGGTGTTCAAGCTGCTGTCGGGCGGTGCGATCAGCATCCCCGTGGGCATGATGATCGGCACGGCGTCCATCCTGGCCTACACGCTGTTCGGCGGCATGTGGTCGGTGGCCGTGACCGACTTCATCCAGATGATCATCCTGGTGGTCGGCCTGTCCATCATTGCCTGGTTCGCCGCCGACATGGCCGGGGGCGCCGACAAGGTCATCACCCTGGCCAGCAGCCAGGACATGTTCCGCTTCCTGCCCGAGCCGAGCTTCCACGACATCGTGTTCTTCCTCGGCGCGGCCGTGACGATGATGCTGGGCTCGATCCCGCAGCAGGACGTGTTCCAGCGCGTGATGTCGGCCAAGGACATCAAGGCGGCGACGCGCGGTCCGGTCATCGGCGGCATCTGCTACATCCTGTTCGCCTTCGTGCCGATGTTCATCGTCGTCAGCGCGCTGATCATCATGCCGGAGGCCGCCAAGCAGCTGATCGCCGAGGACCCGCAGCAGGTCATCCCGCGCCTGGTGATGGACCGCATGCCCTTCATCATGCAGGTGATCTTCTTCGGCGCGCTGCTGTCGGCGCTGAAGTCGACCGCCTCGGCCACGCTGCTGGCGCCGTCGGTGACCTTCGTCGAGAACATCTGGCGCCAGTTCTTCCCGCGCGTCTCGGACAAGCAGGAACTGCGCACCATGCGCATCGCGGTGCTGCTGTTCTCGGTCTGCGTCTGCGGCTACGCGATCGCACTGCAGGGCACCTCGATCTACGAGATGGTCTCCAGCGCCTACCAGGTCACCCTGGTCGGCGCCTTCGTCCCGCTGGTCTTCGGCCTGTACTGGAAGCGCGCCACGACGCAGGGCGCGATCTTCGCGATCGCCCTCGGCGTGGTCACCTGGCTGCTGTTCCTCGTGACGCCCGCGGGCGAGCAGTTCCCGGCGCAGCTGGCGGGCCTGCTGGCGGGCATCGTCGGCATGCTGGTCGGGTCGCTGGGGCCGCAGGCGATCCGGGATTCCCACGGATCGCACCACCGCCTGGCCGGCGGGGCCTGAGCCCGGAGAGGGCCCGGCGCGCACGGCGCGAGCCCGGCAAGAGGGCAGCCAGAGGGCAGCATGAGTCCGGCATGAGTCGGGCGTCGGCGGCGCCCTCTATATAATTTCGGGTTTTTGACCCGGTAGTCCCCACAACATGCCGATCTACGCTTACCGCTGCGGCGCCTGCGGCCACGCCAAAGACGTGCTGCAGAAGCTGTCCGACGCCCCGCTGACCGTCTGCCCCGCCTGTGGCGCGGAGAGCTTTTCGAAGCAGGTGACCGCCGCCGGTTTCCAGTTGAAGGGATCCGGCTGGTACGCGACCGACTTCCGGGGCGGCTCGACCGCGGCCGCGGCGACGTCCGCCGCCGCGCCGGCCGCCGGTGCCGAGGGCGGCGCGACGTCGGGCGGTGCTTCCGCCGCCGCGTCCGAGTCGTCCTCCGGCGCGACGTCGACGTCGTCGTCGTCGGGCACGGCCTGCGGCGGCTCCTGCGCCTGCCACTGAGATCGAGGCCCGGACCCAGGCATGCGCAAGTACATCATCACCGGCCTGCTGGTCTGGCTCCCGCTCGCGATCACCGTCTGGGTGCTCCTCTGGGTGCTCGGCATGATCGACGGCGTCTTCATGTGGCTGCTGTCGGCCGTCGGCGCGGTGCTGCCGCTGGCCGCCCAGGAGTCTCTCAAGCGGCTGCACGACATCCCCGGCCTGGGGGTGGTCGTCATGGTCGCGCTGCTGATGCTGACCGGCATGTTCGTCGCGAACATCTTCGGCCAGTGGTGGCTGCGCCAGTGGGACCGGCTGCTCTACAAGATCCCCATCGTCAAGAGCATCTACAGCTCGGTCAAGCAGGTCTCGGACACGCTGTTCTCGTCCAGCGGCAACGCCTTCCGCGAGGCGGTGCTGGTGCCGTATCCGCACCAGGGCTCCTGGACCATCGCCTTCGTCACCGGCACGCCGCGCGGCGAGGTCGCCCAGCAGCTGGGCACGCTCAGCGGCGCCGAGGCCGACGAGCACGTGGCGCTGTACGTGCCCACGACGCCCAACCCCACCTCGGGCTTCTTCCTGATGATGCCCCGGGCGCAGTTGCGGCCTTTGGCGATGAGCGTGGACGAAGCGCTCAAATACATCATCTCGATGGGCGTCGTCGCTCCTCAAGGGGATCCCGCGATCGTCCCGCCGAGCGAAGCTACCCGAAATTGACCGGGCTGAGCGCCCCGGCAAGCGCTCAGTCCTGAGGGTCCGCAGGACCCCGCCAGCGCCCTTTTGAATCGCTGGCCGCGCCCGTCGTCGAGCCCCGCGCCGACAACGCATCGAAGACGCGCCGCCAGCCCCGCCCCGAACACTGAAGAATTTCCGGAGAACCCCCATGCGTACCTGCTATGCCGGCCAAGTCAGCGAGAAGCTGCTGGACCAGACCGTGACCCTGATGGGCTGGGCCCATCGCAGCCGCGACCACGGCGGCGTCATCTTCATCGAACTGCGCGACCGCGAAGGCCTCGTGCAGGTCGTCTGCGACCCCGACCGCCCCGAGATGTTCAAGGTGGCCGAAAGCGTGCGCAGCGAGTTCTGCATCAAGGTCGTCGGCAAGGTGCGCGCGCGCCCGGCCGACAAGCAGAACGCCAACGTCGCCAGCGGCAAGGTCGAAGTGCTGTGCCACGAGCTGGAAGTGCTGAACCCGTCGGTGACGCCGGCCTTCCCGCTGGACGACGAGAACATCTCCGAGACCACGCGCCTGACGCACCGCGTGCTGGACCTGCGCCGCCCGTACATGCAGAACAACCTGATGCTGCGCTACCGCGTGGCGATGGAAGCGCGCAAGTTCCTGGACGAGCACGGCTTCGTCGACATCGAGACGCCGATGCTCACCAAGAGCACCCCGGAAGGCGCGCGCGACTACCTGGTCCCGTCGCGTGTCCATGACGGCATGTTCTTCGCGCTGCCGCAGTCGCCGCAGCTGTTCAAGCAGCTGCTGATGGTGGCGGGCTTCGACCGCTACTATCAGATCACGAAGTGCTTCCGCGACGAGGACCTGCGCGCCGACCGCCAGCCCGAGTTCACGCAGATCGACATCGAGACCTCGTTCCTGGGCGAGGAAGAGATCCGCGCGATGTTCGAGGGCATGATCCGCCACGTCTTCCGCAAGGCGCTGAATGTCGAGCTGGGCGACTACCCGGTGATGAAGTACGCCGAGGCGATGCACCGCTTCGGCTCCGACAAGCCGGACCTGCGCGTCAAGCTCGAGTTCACCGAGCTGACCGACGTGATGGGCGATGTCGACTTCAAGGTCTTCTCCGGTCCGGCGACGACGCCCGGCGGTCGCGTGGTCGCGCTGCGCGTGCCCGGCGGCGCGCAGATGAGCCGCGGCGAGATCGACAGCTACACCGAGTTCGTCAAGATCTACGGCGCCAAGGGCCTGGCCTGGATCAAGGTCAACGAGACCGCCAAGGGCCGCGAGGGCCTGCAGTCCCCGATCGTGAAGAACCTGCATGACAAGGCGGTCGCGGACATCCTGTCGCGCACCGGCGCGCAGGACGGCGACCTGATCTTCTTCGGCGCGGACAAGGCCAAGGTCGTCAACGACGCGATCGGCGGGCTGCGCCTGAAGATCGGTCACAGCGAGTTCGGCAAGACCAGCGGCCTGTTCGAGGACAAGTGGGCGCCGCTGTGGGTCGTCGACTTCCCGATGTTCGAGGAAGACGAGGAGAACAAGCGCTGGGCCGCCGTGCACCACCCGTTCACCGCGCCCAAGGACGGTCATGAGGACCTGATGGTCACCGACCCGGGCAAGTGCGTGGCCAAGGCCTACGACATGGTGCTCAACGGCTGGGAGCTGGGCGGCGGTTCGGTGCGTATCCACAAGGCCGACGTGCAGGCCAAGGTCTTCGAGGCGCTCAACATCAGCCCCGAGGAACAGCGCGTGAAGTTCGGCTTCCTGCTGGACGCGCTGCAGTACGGCGCGCCGCCGCACGGTGGCCTGGCCTTCGGCCTGGACCGCCTGGTGACGCTGATGACCAAGGCCGAGTCGATCCGCGACGTGATCGCATTCCCGAAGACGCAGCGCGCGCAGTGCCTGCTGACCGGCGCGCCGTCCTTCGTCGACGAGAAGCAGCTGCGCGAGCTGCACATCCGCCTGCGCAACCCGGGCGCCGCGACGGCCTGACGATCGCCCACCGGTGGCGCTGAAGGCGCCGCCGCACGAAGCACAACGCCCCGAGGCTCAAGCCGTCGGGGCGTTGTCTTTTCAATCCGGACCCATCAATCGAGCTTGAGCCTGTATCCGTATCGGAACGATTCGACGCTGGCGGGTGTGTCGGCGCCGCGGCCCTGCAGGCTGCGTTCGCGCGAAGGGCCGTAGTTGATGCCGGGAGCGCCAGTCTGTTGATCGCCGACGAGTCGCGTGTCGTGGTGGCGCAGGACGGTCCGGGTTTCCACCGTCTTGTTGCCCGACGAGGACGTCACGGTGCGATGCTCGAGGACATCGCCGTCGACGCCGCGCTCACGGCTCGTGACCTCGGTGCCGGCGAACGTCGAGCGCGTCGGTCCACGGGTCAGGAGGCGCGTGACGAGGGGCGGTCGATGCAGGCTCGACGCGGGGCCGGCCAGCTTGTTGTGCTGGGCGGCGGACGCGACCGGATGCACCGGCGGCGGCGGCGTCTCCGCTTTCGCCGGCAGGACGATGACCAGGCCGAAGATCGCGGCGGTGATCACCGTGGACAGGACGATGGCGCAGGCGGTGCGGGTGGGGTGGGGGTGTGATGTTGTCATGTGCAAGGGGATGTCGAAGAGAAATGGCGATCCTCCTGTTTTGACGTGATCCCCTTCAATGGCACGAGTGAGTGAGAGTTCGTCCTCCACCGACTCGAATGAGTGTGCTCAGCCCGGTTATCAGTCGGAATCGTTGAAAAAGCGCCCCGACGGCGCGATCCATCGGGGCGTTTATGCTCCGGTCGTTCCCCGCAGCGGGGCGGCATTGAACGGGACGGACATGGCGACGGGCGAGCGAGGCGAACGCGGGGGCAAGGGCAGGGACGGGCGGGCACGGCAGACGGGCGCGCGACGTGGCGCCGGTGGCGGCGGACGCCTGCCCTTGACGCCGCAGGCGCGCTGGGAACGGCTGGTGATGCGTCGCCCCGGCCTGGCCCTGCCGCGGCTGCAGCGCCTGATCGCGCGCGAGGGCGAGCCGCCGTTCCAGGCGCTGCTGGGCGCCTTCTTCATCCTCGAACGCTGGGGCCGCGGACCGGAACTGCAGGCCGAACTGGAACGCGCCATCGCCCGCGCGTTGCAGCACCGGCTGCTGGAGGAGGCGGCGGAGCTCAGCGAGGCGCTGGGCCGCATGCACTACCAGCGTGGCGACTACGTCCAGGCCTGCAATGCCTGGAGCCAGACGCTGGAGCTGGCCGACGACGAGACCCGCTGGGCCTGCCTGGCCCGGATCGGCCTGGCGCACCTGTGTTTCGCGCTCGGCGACTGGGCGCGCGGCGGCCGGGTGCTGGATCAGGCCGAGCTGCACTATCCGCAGCTGGGCGACGACCCCTACATGCGCTCCAAGATCGCGCTGAACCGCGCCGTCTCGCTGCGCGCGACGCAGGGACCGCAGGCCGCGCTGCCGCGCCTGGACGAGGCCCGCGCCGACGCGCGCGCCGTCGGCCACCGCGACTACGAGGCCGAGGCGATGTGGCACCACGCGCGCTGCGCGCGCGACAGCGGCGCGGTGGAGCACGCCCTGACCCTCGCGGCGGAGGCGGAAGATCTCTCGCGGCGCTGCCGCTACCGCTGGTTGCAGGCGCAGACGCTGCTGCTGATCAGCGAGCTGCGACGCGGGACCGAGGCCGTGCCGCCCGCGCAGCAGGCGCTCGCGTTGGGCGAGGAGATCCAGTCGAGGTCCTTGCAGGCGGCGGCGCACGGGCGGCTGGGACAGCTGATGGCGGAGCAGGAGCAGCTCGGGCCGAGCTGGTATCACCAGCAGCAGCGGCAGCGCCTGGAGGCGACGCTGGGGCAGACGGAACTGCCGGCGCGGCTGGAACAGCTCGCGCGCTTCGACACGGATCCGCACGGTGCGGAAGGATTGCTGCTGACGCTGGGACGATCCGGCGCGGCGGTGGCGACGACCGCGGACGTCGAATCGCAATGGGGCCAGGCGCGGCCGCGGCTGCTGGAAGCGCTGGCGCTGACGGGCCTGGATCTGCGCTGGACCGCGGGGGGCTCCGCCTCGCTCGTGGGCGCCGCGGCGCGCGCGGGCCGCTCGTCGCAGACGCTGTCGCTGAGGAACGCGGCCGGCGCGGTGGTCGGGGAACTGGTGCTGGAACGGGCGGAAGGCGCCGTCTGGTCGCGCGCCGACCGCAGCCGGGCCGAGCGGCTCGCCGGCTGGCTGCAGCGCCTGATCGCCCAACTGCCCGCGCCGCAAGCGCCGGGCGGCACGTCCGACGCCGCCGACCCGGGGGCGCAGGCGCGGACGCTGGTGGCGGTGCTGGAGCGGCTTGCCAGCAGCCCCGGCGATGCCGCGGATGCCGACGCGGGGCGCGCCGGTCTGACGGAAGCGCTCGAGCTCGCGCGGCGGCTCGCCGCGCGGCTCGCCTGAGCCGACGTCCTGACGTGCCTGGCGGAACGCGCTTCGCGGGACGCGGTCACCAGATGGCGAGGCTCGACGTCAACACGCGCTGAAGCCAGCTGCGGCGGGCCGCGTCTGATACCTCGCCCTTGCCGGCGATCTCCATGCGCGCATTGACGACGTCCGCGGACTGGACCTGGTTGCCCGTGCGGATGTCCTGCGGATTGACGACGCCGGAGAAGCGCAGCGTCTGCAGCCCGCCGTTCATCGCGATGCTGCGCTCGCCGGCCACGACGAGGTGGCCGTTGGGCAGCACGTTGATCACGGAGACGGCCATCTGTCCGCTCAGGCTGCCGCTGGCCTCGGTATCGCCGGAGCCCTTGTACGAATCGCTGCCCGACGCGGTGGCGTCGGCCTTGAGCAGGCGGTCGACGATGCCGACGTTGCTGGAGCCGCCCGGTCCCTTGACCGCGAGCTTGTTGTCGCGGCTGGTGTCGGTCTTGCTCTTCTGCGTGGCGCTGAGCGACTCGCTGATGGCGACCTTCAGCGAATCGCCGACCTGGCGCGCGCGGCGCTCGGTGGTGAAGAGCGAGGCCGCGGCCATGCCGGGCTGGTAGATCGCGCCGTTGTTGACGCGCTCGACATAGGCGCCGTCCGGCACCGGCATCACCTGCACCGGGCCCTGGACCAGCGCGTCGTGCGAGGCGCAGGCGCCCAGGACCGCGGCGCCCGGCAGCGCCAACAGCCGTGCCAACAGCCGCGGCGACAGCAATGACGCCAGCAGTGACGCCAGCAGTGACGCCAGCAGTGATGGCAGCAGCATGCCGCGTCGTGCGGCCGTGGAGACGTTGACCATGATTCCCTCGTCGATGCGATCGTTGTTCTGGAGTTCTTCCGGGCGCGGCCCTGATGTCCGGCGCCGCGCTCAACCTTCGAAGCCGGTCAGCAGCGCCCGCACCACCGGTGCGAGCTTGTTGCGCGTGCTGGCCCACTTGCCCATGCCCAGCGCCGCGTCGTCGCTGCGGTAGCTGCTGGCGGCCATCAGGCGGCCGCCGGCGTCGTGCAGGCTCAGCGTGGCCTGCGCGAGGTAGGGCCGGATCTGGTCCGACAGCGGCGGCTTGTCCCACTTCTGCAGGCCCTGGTAGTGCACCCAGGCGGGGCAGGCCTCGTCGCCGGGCCGCACGCCGGCTTCGAAGACGCGGGCCTGGACCTCGTGCTCGCGCAGTTCCGCGATCAGCGCCGGGACGAATTCGGGCAGCGCGAGCGAGCGGTTGTATTCGATGCAGACGCGCTCCGGCAGCGCCGCGTCGTGGAACACCGTCTGCGTCGCCCGCGTCGGCCCCTGGCCGATCGCCATCGTCGCCATGCCGGCCGTCGCCTTGGCCAGCTCGACGGTGGGCATCGGGCTCAGCAGCGAGCAGCCGGCCAGCGGCATGGCGGTGCCGATCACGAGCGCGGTCGTGAAGACGCTGGCGAGCGCTCGGGCACTGGCGCGGGCCCGGGCGACGGCGTTGGCCACGGCAACGGCGCGGGCCACGGCGACGGCGGCGCGCATGATCAGAGGATCTCGTCGATCAGCGCCTTGCCGGCGACGGCGCCCGCGGCGAGGTAGCCGCCGACGGTGCTGCCGAACTCGCCGGCTTCCTTCATGACCGTGCTGGTGCCGCTGGCGACGGCATCCTTCACATCGCCGGCCAGCTCCTTCACCTCGGACAGGCCGGTCGAGATCGCGTGGCCCACGTCCTTGGCGCCGTCCTCGAGCGCCTGCAAGCCTTCCTCGCTCCAATGCACGACGGTGCTGACGGCGTTCTCGCCGCCCTGATAGGCGGCCTGCGCCAGGCCGATCGCGCCGGCGGCGACGGTGCCGTACTCGCGGGCGTTGATCTCGAAGCTGCCGCTCGGGCGGTTCACGAGTTGACGGGAGGCGACCAGCGGAGCGCCGGTGCCGGTCGTGGTGGGGACGGTGGACATGACTTCTCCTGGGTGGTGGTGACGATGGAAGCCATTCTTCCGGGGGCCGGCACGGCGGATGCCCTCATGAACAGCGGCGTCCGACGGCTCTACAAACTTTCTATATTTCCTGCCGCACATCTGCCGACGCCGTTGTTCGCCGACTGTGAACAAGCGTTGCCCGCGCACGCGGCCGGCGTGTCAGGCACCGCGATGCGCCCGTTCGTGTCGGCTGTTTGTCGCGCGTGTGGGAGTCCATGTCGGCGGCGTGCCAGGCCTGGCACACGCCGGCCGCGCCATGACCCTGGGATATGCTTGCCTGCTATGAGCGACGTGCCTCTCGCCCCTGCCGCCACCCCGCTCCCGGCCGCCGCCGAAACGGTCACTGCCGAAACGGCCGCCACCGAACCGGCCGCGCGCGCCTACAAGATCCCGGAATCCGTGCTGGTCGTGATCCACACCGACGCGTTGGACGTGCTGATGCTGGAACGGGCCGACCGGCCCGGTTTCTGGCAGTGCGTGACCGGGTCGAAGGACACGCCCGACGAGCCCTTGAGCGAGACCGCCCGGCGCGAGGTGCTGGAGGAAACCGGCATCCGCGTGCAAGACCTGGCCCCGGCGGCGCTCGTCGACTGGCAGGTGGCCAACGTCTACGACATCTACCCGGTCTGGCGCCACCGCTACGCGCCGGGCGTGACGCGCAACACCGAACACGTCTTCGGCCTGACGGTGCCGTCGGGCACGGCGGTGACGCTGGCGCCGCGCGAGCACCTCGATTTCCGCTGGCTGCCGTGGCGCGAGGCGGCGGACCTGTGCTTCTCGCCATCCAACGCGGAAGCCATCCTCCAACTGCCCGCCCACATCGCGTCGATCCGGGCGCGCCACGAAAAGGCCGCGTCATGATCCGCCGAACGCCGCGACACGCGGCCCTGGCCAATTCGGCGACCACGGACACCTCGCCCGCCGACAGCGTCGGTCGCCTGCGCGTCGCGACCTACAACATCCACAAGGGTGTGCGCGGGATGGGCCCGGGCAAGCGGCTGGAGATCCACAACCTCGGCATGGGCGTGCAGGCGCTGGACGCGGACCTGGTGTTCCTGCAGGAGGTCCGGCTGTTCCATCACCGCGAGGCGCGCCAGTTCGACCGCAGCTGGTTCGGCTGGCCGGAGCAGGGGCAGGCGGAGTTCCTCGCGCCGGAAGGCTACGAGGTGGCCTACCGCACCAACGCGGTCACGCGCCACGGCGAGCACGGCAATGCGCTGCTGTCGCGTTATCCGCTCGGGGACATCGGCCACCATGACGTGTCGGACCACCGCTTCGAGCAGCGCGGCCTGCTGCACGTGCCGGTGCATTGGCAGGGCACCGAGGTGCACGCGGTGGTGGCGCACCTGGGCCTGATCCATGGCAGCCGGGTGCGCCAGATCCAGAAGCTGGCGGCCTTCATCGAGGACCATGTGCCGCACGGCGCGCCGCTGGTGGTGGCCGGCGACTTCAACGACTGGGGCGAGCGGCTGGACGAGCCCATGCGCGCGACCGGCCTGGGCCGGGCGATGCTGCCCGGCGCGAAGCGCTCGCTGCCGACCTTCCCGTCGCGGGTGCCGGTGTTCTCGCTGGACCGGATCTACATGCGCGGCCTGCGCTGCGTCGACATGAAGGTGCCGCGCGGTCCGGCGTGGGCGCGCATGTCCGACCACCTGCCGCTGCTCGCCGAGCTCGTGCTGACTTGAAGCGGCCGCCGGAACCCCTCTTTCCCTGGACCCTCGGGTCGCAGCCCAGCTTCACCGGCGGGAACGCGGTGCGGCTGCTGTGCGGCGGCGATGCGCTGTTCCCGGCGCAGATCGAGGCGATCGATCGGGCCGAGCAGGAGGTCTGGCTGGCGACCTACATCTTCCACGACGACGAGGCCGGTGCCGCGACCGTGGCGGCGCTGAAGCGCGCCGCGTTGCGCGGCGTGCGGGTGAGGGTGGTGGTGGACGGCTTCGGCTCGAAGGGCAGCCTGGGCTGGCTGCGGGGGGAAGTCGACGGCACGCCGGTGGCGCTGGCGGTGTTCCGTCCGATCGACCGGTGGTGGAACTGGCTGCATCCCGGTCAGTTGCGGCGGCTGCACCAGAAGCTGTGCGTGGTCGATGGACGCGTGGGGTTCGTCGGCGGCATCAATGTGATCGACGACCGCGTCGACCTCCACCACGGCCGCACCGAGTCGCCGCGGCTGGACTTCGCCGTCAGCGTCGGCGGGCCCGCGGTGCGGGCCATCGAGCAGGCCGCGCGTGCCGTGTGGACGCGCGCGTGGCTGGGCCACGACTTCGGCGACGAGATGCGGGCGATGATCCGCAGCGCCTCGCCGGCGCGGCGCGCGAAGCGCCTGATGCGGCGCATCCGGATGCCGCGCGGGGAACACCGTCGGCGCGACCCCAGCCGCCTGCCGCCGGTGCGCGCGGCCTTCGTGCTGCGCGACAACCTGCGCCAGCGCCGCACCATCGAGCGCGCCTACGTCGACGCGATCCGCGCCGCGACCGCGCGCGTGGATCTGATCACGCCGTACTTCTATCCGGGGCAGCGCTTCCGTCGCGCCCTGAAGGACGCCGCGCAGCGCGGTGTCCAGGTGCGGCTGCTGCTCCAGGGCAAGGTCGACTACAAGATCGCCGCGCTGGCCGCGCATGCGCTCTACGACGAGCTGCTCGGGCACGGCGTCCAGATCTACGAGTACACGCCGGCGTTCCTGCACGCCAAGATCTGCGTCGTCGACAACGACTGGGCCACCATCGGCAGCTCCAACATCGATCCGCTGTCGCTGCTGCTCAACCTCGAAGCCAACGTCGTCGTGCGCGACGCCGCCTTCGCGGGAGATGTCGCGCGGGAGTTCGACGCGGCGGTGGCGAAGTCCCACCGCGTCGAGCCGACGGCCGGGCGCGGGCTGCGCGGCTTCCTCGGTCGCGCGCTCGTCGCGTGGGTCGCCTACGTCTACCTGCGGGTGGCGGGGGCGACCGGGCGCTATTGACTGCGGGTCGCCAAGCGCGGGCTCTCCACGCATCAGGGGGCGTCCCTCCGGGAACCCCCAGAAGCATTCCGGCCCCACTCGCAGTCGCTGACTTCAGCGGTCTGGGACCGATGACTGCAGGGTCACTTGGTGTAGGTGCCGGGGCCCGGCGGCATCGACGGCCGCACGCCGGTCGGGAAAGGATCCTGCTGCGTCTTGTTGCCGCTGCTCGCCGGCGCATTGAACTGCCTGTCGATGAATCTCAGCATCGGCTCGACACGCGCGGCCCAGCTGCCCTCGTCATGTCCGGCACCCTCGGCTTCGAGGTAACCGATGTCGGCGCCTGCCCAGCCTCGCGCGGACAGCACCGAGCGCAGCTTGCGCAGTTGCTTGATCGAGTCCGCACCTTCGTTCGTGCCCATGTCCAGCCACAGCTTCGGTCGCGGCAGCGACATCGGCAGCGGGGTCTTCTGCGTGTCGCGGATCGGGAACTCGTCGTCCCACCACAGCGACGGCGACACCACCAGCGCCGTGCCGAAGACGTCGCCGTGATGCACCGCCAGCCACAGGCTCATGATGCCGCCCAGCGAGGAGCCGCCCACCGCCGTGTGCGCCGCGTCGGGCAGCGTGCGGTAGCGCGCGTCGATCGACGGCTTGAGCTGCTCGATCAGGTAGCTCGCATAGGCCGGCGCGAGACCGCCCCGCGTCTGGCCCTCGTACGTCCGCGCGGTCGCGGTGTACTCGTCGATCCGGCGCGAGGTGTTGTTGACCGCCACGATGATCAGCGGCTGGATCTGGCCATCGACGACCAGGCGTTGCGCGGTCTCGTCGACCTGCCACTCGGCGCCCGCCGCGGCGGCATCGAAGACGTTCTGGCCGTCGTGCAGGTAGAGCACGGGGTAGCGGCGCTCGGTGTTGCGCTCGTAGTCGGGCGGCAGCCAGACCTGCACCGGACGCTGCGCGACGAAGTTGCCAGGCAGCGGCGCCAGCCGCTCGATCGTGCCGGCGCGGCTCAGCGAGATCGGCGCGCCCGGCGCGTTGAACGCGCGCGTGACGCGCACCTCGTCGGAGACCAGTTCCAGCGACCGGTTGGAGCCGGTCTCCCAGTCGCCTTCGGGATCGTTCTGGCCGGGATGCTCGACGTGGAACTTGTAGGGCACGTTGCCGCCTGGCGGGATGCGCTCGAAGACGGCTGTGGCGCTGTACCAGCCCTCGCGTCCCAGGCCCGCGGCCGGCGCGACCAGCGAGCGCCCCCAGTTGAGCGGCGCCGCGCCGCCGCGCACGCCCACGATGTCCTTGGCGGGATCGAAGCGGCCGGCGGCGATCTCCTCGCGCATGTCGATGTCGAAGACGACCTTGGTCGCGGCGAAGGCGTGCGGCGCGACGAGCATCGCCGCGATCAGCAGCAACAGGCCCGCAACGAAGCGCACAAGCTGGGGCGAGGCGCGTTCCGGCGCGGGCAGGGTGGAAACGCGAACGGCGCGCGGAGAGCGCGCCGTCGAGGCGGTGTGTGGCATGCGGGACTCGCGAGGCGGTGGCGGGCGAGGCCCGCCGAGGCCTCGGATATTAGTCCAGCACGACCATCTCCGTGCGCGCGCGCAGCAGCGCGGCCGGACCGCGCGGGCCGTCGTCGTTGACCAGCACGAAGGCGCGCTCGATGTCGGGCGCCAGGTAGTGGTCGGTGGGCATCGCCGGGCAGCGCTCGCGCAGCAGCGCGTGCACGTCCTCCAGCGGCGCGGAGCTGCGCAGCGGCCGCAGGAACTCGATGCCCTGCGCGGCGGCCAGCAGCTCGATGGCGACGATGTGCGCGGTGTTGTCCAGCATCGGCCCCAGGCGACGGGCGCCGAAGGTGGCCATCGAGACGTGGTCCTCCTGGTTGGCGGAGGTCGGCAGGCTGTCGACGCTCGCCGGATGCGCGAGCGACTTGTTCTCGCTGGCCAGCGCCGCGGCGGTGACGTGCGCGATCATGAAGCCGGAGTTCAGGCCGGCGTTATCGGTCAGGAAGGCGGGCAGGCGCGAGACGCCGGTGTCGATCAGCATCGCGATGCGACGCTCGGCGATGGCGCCGACTTCGGCGATCGCGCAGGCCAGCGCGTCGGCGGCCAGCGCCACCGGCTCCGCGTGGAAGTTGCCGCCGGAGACCATCGCGGCGGGGCCGTCCTCCGACGCGAACACCAGCGGGTTGTCCGTCACCGCGTTGGCCTCGCGCAGCAGCACGTCGCGGACGTAGCGCGACTGGTCCAGGCAGGCGCCCATGACCTGCGGCTGGCAGCGCAGGCAGTACGGGTCCTGCACGCGGTCGTCGCCGTCGCGATGCGACTGGCGGATCGGGCTGCCGGCGAGCAGCGCGCGGTAGGCGGCCGCGGCCTCGATCTGGCCGGGCTGGCCGCGCACCTCATGGATGCGGGGATCGAAGGGGCCGTCGCTGCCGCGCGCGGCGTCCAGGCTCAGCGCGCCGCTGACGACGGCGGCGGCGTAGACGGTCTCGAAGCGCAGCAGGCCTTCCAGCGCCAGCGCCGTCGAGGTCTGCGTGCCGTTGATCAGCGCCAGGCCTTCCTTGGCCTCGAGCACCAGCGGCTTCAGGCCGGCCTTCTCCAGCGCCGCCAGCGCGGGTTGGCGCTGGCCGTCGACCAACATTTCGCCTTCGCCCATCAGCGCCAGCGTCATGTGCGACAGCGGCGCCAGATCGCCCGACGCGCCCACCGAGCCTTGCGCCGGCACGTAGGGCACGAGGCCGGCGTTGAAGGCGTCGAGGATGCTCTGCACCACCGATTCGCGCACGCCGGAGAAACCGCGCGCCAGCGAGGCGGCCTTCGTCGCCAGCATCAGCCGCACGACCGGCGGCGCCAGCGGCGCGCCGACGCCGACGCAGTGCGAGCGGATCAGGTTGCGCTGCAGGGCGGCCAGTTCATCCTTGCCGATGCGCTTGGACGCGAGCTTGCCGAAGCCGGTGTTGACGCCGTAGACCGGGTCGTCGCCGGCCGCGGCGGCCTGCACGACGGCGGCGCCGCGACGGATCGCCGGCCAGGCGTCGGCGTGCAGCGCGAGCGTCACGCCGCCGGCGCGGATGCGGCGCAGCTGCTCCAGCGAGAGCTTGCCGGGGATGAGTTCAAGGGAGGTCGTCATGGGATCTCGGATCGAAGTCTGAGCGAAGTCTGAGGCGGGCGGATTCAGGAGACGCGGGGCCGGGCCGGCAGGGGCTCAGCGGCCCAGCATCGGCAGCTTCAGGCCGCGCTCCTGCGCGGTCTTCTCCGCCAGCTCGTAGCCCGCGTCGGCGTGGCGCATGACGCCGGTGCCGGGGTCGTTCCACAGCACGCGCGCAATGCGCTTGTCGGCCGCTTCGCTGCCGTCGCAGACGATGACCACGCCGCTGTGCTGCGAGTAGCCCATGCCCACGCCGCCGCCGTGATGCAGCGAGACCCAGGTCGCGCCGCCGGCGGTGTTGAGCATCGCGTTGAGCAGCGGCCAGTCGGAGACGGCGTCGGAGCCGTCCCGCATCGATTCGGTCTCGCGGTTGGGGCTGGCCACCGAGCCGGAGTCCAGGTGGTCGCGGCCGATGACGATCGGCGCCTTCAGCTCGCCGGTGCGGACCATCTCGTTGAAGGCCAGGCCGGCCTTGTGGCGTTCGCCCAGGCCCAGCCAGCAGATGCGCGCGGGCAGGCCCTGGAAGGCGATGCGCTCGCGCGCCATGTCCAGCCAGCGGTGCACGCCCGCATGGTGCGGGAAGAGCTCCTTGATCTTGGCGTCGGTCTTGTAGATGTCCTCCGGATCGCCGGACAGCGCGACCCAGCGGAACGGGCCGCGGCCTTCGCAGAACTGCGGGCGCACGTAGGCGGGCACGAAGCCGGGGAAGTCGAAGGCGTTCTTCACGCCCTGGTCGAAGGCGACCTGGCGGATGTTGTTGCCGTAGTCGACGGTCGCGATGCCCATGGCCTGGAAGTCCAGCATCGCCTGCACATGCACCGCGCAGCCGCGCGCGGCGGCGGCCTTCAGGTCGGCGTGCTTGGCCGGATCGGCGGCCGCGGCCTTCCATTGCTCGACGCTCCAGCCCGCCGGCAGGTAGCCGTTGATCAGGTCGTGCGCCGAGGTCTGGTCGGTGACCAGGTCCGGCTTGATCGCGCTGCCGGCCTTCACGCGCGCGACCAGCGCGGGCAGGACCTCCGCCGCGTTGCCCAGCAAGGCGATGGAGACGGCCTTCTTCTCTGCCGTGTACCTGGCGATGCGCGCCAGCGCGTCGTCGAGGTCCGTCGCCTGCTCGTCGACGTAGCGCGTCTTCAGGCGGAAATCGATGCGCGACTGCTGGCACTCGATGGTCAGCGAGCAGGCGCCGGCGAAGGTCGCCGCCAGCGGCTGCGCGCCGCCCATGCCGCCCAGGCCCGCGGTCAGTACCCAGCGGCCGACCATGTCGCCGCCGAAGTGCTGGCGGCCGGCTTCCGCGAAGGTCTCGTACGTGCCCTGCACGATGCCCTGCGAGCCGATGTAGATCCACGAGCCGGCCGTCATCTGGCCGTACATCATCAGGCCCTTGCGGTCGAGCTCGCTGAAGTGCTCCCAGTTCGCCCAGGCCGGCACGAGGTTGGAGTTGGCCAGCAGCACGCGCGGCGCGTCCACATGCGACGGGAACACGCCGACCGGCTTGCCCGACTGGATCAGCAGCGTCTCGTCCTCGTTGAGGTTCTTCAGCGAGCTCAGGATCTGCTCGAAGCAGTCCCAGTTGCGCGCTGCCTTGCCGATGCCGCCGTAGACCACGAGCGCATCGGGGTTCTCCGCCACGGCCGGATCCAGGTTGTTCTGGATCATCCGGTAGGCGGCCTCGATCAGCCAGTTCTTGCAGCTCAGCTGCGTGCCGGTGGGGGCGCGCACCGGGCGCGGCTGGGCGGAGTGGATGGGCGTCGTGGTCGTCGGTGTCGTCGTCATCGAGATCTCCTGGTCTGAGCTGCGAGGTTCGGCCGCCGTGGATGGCTCGGCCGGCCGGTGCTGTGCGGTCCGATGGGGCGCGATCATAGGATCGCTTTCCGTGGTTGTCTATACAAGTACAGTCAAGTAGGATGCCGCCCCATGGCGACCCCCTCATCGAGCCCGGGCGGCGGCGGTCCCGCGCCGCAATACCTGAAGGTGAAGACGCATCTGCGCGAAGGCATCGCCAGCGGACGCTGGCGTCCGGGCGAGCGCCTGCCGTCCGAGGCGGAACTGACCGGGACCTTCGGCGTCAGCCGGATGACGGTCAATCGCGCGCTGCGCGAGCTGCATCAGGAAGGCATGATCGACCGCGTGCAGGGCGTGGGGACCTTCGTCGCGGAACTGCACCGGATCGCCTCGACGCTGACGGTGCGCGACGTGCATGAGGAGATCGCCGAGCGCGGTCACCGGCACGAGGCCAAGGTCCACGTGCTGGAGACCTTGAAGGCGAGCGCCGAACAGGCCGCGATGCTCGGCCTGCGCGCCGGCGCGACTCTGTTCCACAGCGTCATCGTGCACCGCGAGAACGGCATCGCGATCCAGTGCGAGGATCGCCTCGTCAATCCGGCCTGCGCCCCGGGCTACATGGACCAGGATTTCGAGCGCGTGACCCCGACGCATTACCTGCTGGAGGTCGCACCGCTGTCGGAGGCGCGCTATACGATCGAGGCGGCCATGCCCAATGCCCTCGAGGCGAAACTGCTGGGCATGCCGCGCGGCGAACCCTGCCTCGTGGTCAAGCGCGCCACGTCGAGCCAGGGCCGCACGGTGACGGCGGTGCGGCTGGTGCATCCGGCCAGCCGCTATTTCCTTGAAGGCAGCTTCCAGGCGTGACGCTGTTCACGAGTTGGCGGGCAAGTTGTGGCAGGAGGGCGGATGTGACGTTTCGTGACGTGACCAGATGGATGAGTCTTCGAAAATCCCGGGCTTCAACAAAAACCAACAAGCTGCCGGACATGAGCTGGATGAGGATCACCGCCGATGATGTCGCGCCCACCCCGTGGCGCAACGGGGGAGGCCGGACGCGCGAGTTGCTCGCCTGGCCGCACGTGGCGGACTGGAAGGTCCGCGTCAGCATCGCGGACATCGACCGCGACGGTCCGTTCTCCGCCTTCCCGGGCGTGGACCGCTGGTTCGGCGTGCTGTCGGGCGCAGGCGTGATCCTGCGCGGCCGGGCGCTGAAACCCAACGAGGGCATCGTGCAGTTCGCCGGCGAGGACGCGCCGAATTGCGTGCTCATCGATGGTCCGACGCAGGACTTCAACGCGATGCACCGCCGCGACGCGGGCGTGTTCCGCGTGCAGCCGGCCGACCGGCCCGTGATCCCGCACGGGGCGCAGTGGCTGGGGCTGTTCACGCAGGAGGGCGGGATGATCATCCACGGTCATCGTTCGGTGCCGGTGGCGCCGCACACGCTGGCGTGGTGCGAGTCGCCGGCCTCGCAGAGCTGCGTCTTCGACGATGGCGATCAACACGGCCCCGCCTGGTGGCTGATCTGGAGCGAGTCATGACGATCGAGTCCTCGACGGCCGCGGCGGCGTCGGCAGGTGCGCCGCGGCGCGTGCTGTACGCCAATGCGACGCTGACCACCCTGGCGGGCGACCGCGACTGGGGCCTGGTGAGCGACGGCGCGCTGCTGGTCGAGGGCGAACAACTGCGCTGGGTCGGCCCGATGGCGGACCTGCCGGCCGACCTGCGCGACAGCGCGGGCGAGCTGCGCGACCTGGGCGGACTGCTGGTGACGCCGGGCTTGATCGATTGCCACACGCATCTGGTCTATGGCGGCGAGCGCTCGGCGGAATTCGAGCTGCGCCTGCAGGGCGCGACCTACGAGGAGATCGCGCGCGCCGGCGGCGGCATCCGCTCGACGGTCGCCGCGACGCGGGCGGCGAGCGAGCCGACGCTGCACGCGCTCGCCGTGGAGCGCGCCCGGGCGCTGATGGCCGAGGGTCTGACGACGCTGGAGGTGAAGTCCGGCTACGGCCTGTCGCTGGCGGACGAGGCCAAGTGCCTGCGTGTCGCGCGGCAGCTGGGCGAGCTCGGCTTGACGGTGAAGACGACCTACCTCGGCGCGCATGCGCTGCCGCCCGAATTCGACGGCCGTCAGGACGATTACGTCGACGCCGTCTGCGCGTGGTTGCCGGAGTTGCATCAGCAGGGTCTGGTCGATGCGGTCGATGCCTTCTGCGAACGCATCGGCTTCACGCCGGAGCAGACGCGTCGCGTGTTCGAGGCGGCCCGCGCGCTCGGCCTGCCGGTGAAGCTGCATGCGGAGCAACTCAGCGACCAGGGCGGCGCCGCGCTCGCCGCCGAGTTCAACGCGCTGTCCTGCGACCACCTCGAGTACCTGAGCGATGCGGGCATCGCCGCGATGGCCCGGGCCGGCACCGTGGCGGTGCTGCTGCCTGGCGCCTTCTACTTCCTGCGCGAAACCAAACTGCCGCCGATCCAGGCGCTGCGCGACGCCGGCGTGCCGATCGCGCTGGCCACCGATCACAACCCGGGCAGTTCGCCGGGGCTGTCGCTGCTGCTGATGCTGAACATGGCCTGCACCTTCTTCCGGATGACGCCGGAAGAGGCGCTGCGCGGCCTGACGACGAACGCGGCTCGGGCCCTCGGTTTGCCCGATCGCGGGCGGTTGGCGGCAGGCCAGCGCGCCGATTTCTGCGTCTGGGACGCGACGCACCCGCGCGAGCTGAGCTACTGGTTCGGCCGCAATCCGCTGCGGCAGACGGTCGTGGGCGGCCGGCCGCGCGGCTGAGACGAACAATGAGACCGCGGCGCGCTCGAGGCGCCTGCCGCCGCCTCATGGAGACAAGAGGAACGAGCGATGAAGCACGACGTCTTTGAACTGCGGCGTGGCCGCACCCCGCTGCTGATCAGCATGCCGCACGTGGGCCGCGAGATCCCGGCCGACCAGCACCACCGCTACGTCGAGCGCGCGCTCGGCAGCGAGGACACCGACTGGCACCTGGAGCCGCTGTACGCGCCGATCGCCGACCAGCTCGGCGCGGGGCTGCTGGTGCCGCGCTTCTCGCGTTACCTGATCGACCTGAACCGCCCGCCCGAGGACACGCCGATGTACCCCGGCGCCTCCAACACCGAGCTGTGCCCGACGCGCTTCTTCACCGGCGAGCCGCTCTACAAGGACGGTCTCGCGCCCGATGCCGAGGAGAAGCAGCGCCGCATCGAGACCTACTGGGCGCCGTACCACCAGGCGCTGCAGGGCGAGCTGCAGCGGCTGCGCCAGGAGCACGGCTTCGCGCTGCTGTTCGAGGCGCACAGCATCCGTTCGGAACTGCCCTGGCTCTTCGAAGGCCAACTGCCCGACCTCAACATCGGCACCGTCGAGGGCAAGTCCTGCAAGCAGGTCACGCGCCAGGCGATGGAGATCGCGCTGCAGGCTCAGGACCGCTTCAGCTGGGTCGTCGACGGGCGCTTCAAGGGCGGCTACATCACGCGTCAGTACGGGCGGCCGGAACTCGGCCAGCAGGCGGTGCAGCTGGAGATGTGCTATCGCTGCTACATGGTCGAGAACGATCTGGGCTTCACCGGTTATGAGCTCGACGTGGACTGCGTCGAACGCGTCCGGCCGGTGCTGACGACGCTGCTGCAGGCCTACCTGCTGGCCAATCCGACGCGGAACGCCGCATGAGTCCGACGACCTTCCACGCGGCGCTGGCCTGGCTCGACGGACGCTGGCAGGCGGATGTGCTGATGCGCGCCGGGGCCGATGGCCATTGGGTCGAGCTGGTCGCCGGCACGCCGGCGCCGGTGGACGCCGTGCGCCTGGACGGGCCGGTGATGCCGACGCTGGTCGACGCGCACAGCCACGCGTTCCAGCGCGCCTTTGCGGGACTGGCCGAGCAGCGCGACAGCGACAGCGACGACTTCTGGTCCTGGCGCGACCGCATGTACGGCGTCGCGCTGCGCGTGACGCCGGCGCAGCTGAAGACCATCGCGGCGCAGCTCTACATCGAGCTGCTGGCCGGCGGCTACACGCAGGTCTGCGAGTTCCACTACCTGCATCACCGCGAGGACGGGACGCCGTACGAGGACGAACTCGCCATGGCCATGGCGCTGGCCGAGGCGGCCCAGGAGACCGGCATCGGCCTGACGCTGCTGCCGGTGCTGTACGCGCATGCCGGCTTCGCGCACCAGGGCCTGCGGGACACGCAGCGGCGCTTCCGCACCGATGCGGCATGGGTGTGGCGCGCCTGCGAGCGCATCAACGCGGCAGGCCTGCCGCTGGTGCGCGCCGGCGTGGCGGTGCACTCGCTGCGGGCGGCCCATGCCGAGGATGTGCGGGCGCTGCAGGCGCTCGTCGGCGATGCGGATATCCCCATCCACGTGCACGTCGCGGAGCAGCAGCAGGAAGTCGACGATTGCGTGTCGGCGACCGGGAAGCGGCCGATCGACCTGCTGGCCGACTACGGGCTGGATCCGCGCTGGCACCTGGTGCACGCGACGCACAGCACGCGGGACGAGATCGCGCGCATCGCCGCGAGCGGTGCCGGCGTGGTGATCTGTCCGGGGACCGAAGGCAACCTCGGCGACGGGCTGGCGGACCTGCCCGGCTGGCTGGCGGCGGACGTGCCGCTGACGGTGGGCTCGGACAGCCAGGTCACGCGCGGCTGGGTCGAGGAGCTGCGCTGGCTGGAATACGGCCAGCGCCTCGGCCTGCAACGACGCAACGTGGCGGCGCGGCCGGGACGGCAACCGTCGACGGCGGCCCGGCTGTTCGACGCCTGCGTCGCGGGCAGCGCGCGGGCGGCGGGCTTGTCCGCATGGGGCCTGAAGGCTGGCGCGCGCGCGGACTTCCTGGTGCTCGACACGGCCGCGAGCGGCCTGGCCGGACTGCCGGAGGCGGCGCTGCTCGATGGCCTGGTCTTCGCCAGCCAGGGGCCGACCTGGCGCGAGGTCTACGTCGCCGGCCAGCGGCGCGCGATCGACGATGCCGGCCGCCGCGAGGACTTCGTCGCGACGATGAACACGCTCTGGCGCTGACCCCCCGTTTCCGCAGGATGTCCGGCAGGCACGCCGGCTGCTAGGCTTTTCCCACTCCTTCTTCAACGGTGGGAATGCCATGTGGTCCATGCGTAACTTCACGATCCGGACGCGCCTCATGGCGCTCGGCCTGTTGTCGGTGTTCGCGATGCTGCTGATCGGCGGCGACGGGTTGTGGGCCATGGCCCGCACGAAACAGGACGTCGAGCACTACGTGAAGCAGGACGTCGAGTCGCTGGTGCAGCTCTCCGAGATCCGGGCCGGCGTCGGCAACCTGCGGCGCTACGAGAAGGACATGCTGATCAACATCGGCGACGATGCCGCCGTGAAGCGCTACCAGGAGGAATGGCGCAAGGCCTTCGAGGGCGTCAACAAGAGCCTGGATGCCATCGGCCAGCTCGACATCCTGCCGGAGATCAAGTCGATGCCGCCGGCGATGAAGACCTCGCTGGGGAGTTATCGCAGCGGACTCGACGGCATCGTCGAGCGCATCCTGAAGCAGGAGTTCGCCGATTCCGCCGAGGCCAACCGGCAGACCGAGCCGATCAAGGGCCCGGTCCGCGAGATGGACAAGCAGCTCGGGGCCATGACGAAGGCGATCATGGACCGCGGCAACCAGGAGGTGCAGCGCATCGACGCCGAAGAGACCCGCATCCGGATGGCGCTGGGCGGCGTGATGCTCGTGGGCGTGCTGGTGATCGGGACCTTCACCTTCTTCAACATCGCGTCCATCCTGACGCCGCTGGCCCAGGCGGTCAGCACGACCGAACGCATCGCGCGCCAGGACCTGAGCGAACGTCTCGACGTGCTCGGCACCGACGAGACCGCCGCGATGATGCGCGGCGTGCAGGGGATGCAGACCTCGATCCGCGACGTCGTCAGCGGCGTGCGCAGCGCCACCGACAGCATCGCGACCGCCTCGCGCGAGGTCGCGGCCGGGGCGCACGACCTCAGCTACCGCACGGAGCAGGCCGCCTCCAACCTCGAGGAGACCGCGTCGGCAATGGAGCAGCTCACCGCGAGCGTGCAGCACAACGCGGACTCGGCGCGGCAGGCCAATGCGCTGGCGGAAGAGGCGGCCGGCGCCGCCGGACGCGGCGTCCACGTGGTGGGCGAGGTGGTCCAGACCATGGGCAGGATCAGCGCGTCGTCCGCGCGCATCGGCGACATCATCGGCACCATCGACGGGATCGCTTTCCAGACCAACATCCTGGCGCTGAACGCGGCCGTCGAGGCGGCCCGCGCGGGCGAGCAGGGTCGCGGCTTCGCCGTCGTCGCCAGCGAGGTGCGCTCGCTCGCCCAGCGCAGCGCCGAGGCGGCCAAGGAGATCAAGCAGCTGATCACCGCCAGCGGGGACAGCGTCTCCAGCGGCGCCGCCCTCGTCGAACGCGCCGGGCAGACGATGAACGAGATCTCCGATTCGATCACCCGCGTGTCGCGCATCGTGGCCGAGATCAGCCTCGCCACCACCGAGCAGAGCGGCGGCATCAACCAGATCGGCTCGGCGATCTCCCAGCTCGACCAGATGACGCAGCAGAACGCCGCGCTCGTCGAGGAGTCGGCGGCGGCGGCGCAGAGTCTCCAGCATCAGGCGGATGCGCTGTCTCAGTCGGTGGCGGTGTTCAAGCTGGGTTGAATGCCTGTCCTTCGACTGTCGGGGCGTTGGCCGCCATGTCATGGGGCCTTGGCGGCAAGCGCCAAAACCCCACGACATGCCGTCCCCGATCACTGTCGTACTTCGGCGGTTTTGCGACCGAGGACGGCGGGCGCTGGGGCGGGCCGTCGGGTGTGACATCGGTGCGGGAGAACTCCACGCTTGTCAGGCTTTAGAGTGCGGCGTCCTCGAGCGGTGGCATGGCGGCTGCTAGGCTTTTCCCATCGATCCATCTCGTTGGGAAAACATGCAGTCTCTGCGCAACTACACGATCCGGACACGCCTGCTCGGCCTGGGCCTCCTGTCCGTCCTCGCACTCCTGGTCATCGGCGGCGCCGGCCTCTGGGCCATGGGCAGCTCGCGGTCCGACTTCCAGCAGTACGTCGCGCAGGACGTCGGCGCGCTGACCCAGCTCTCCGAAGTCCGCGCCGGCATCGGCAACCTGCGCCGCTTTGAGAAGGACATGCTCATCAACATCGGCGACGACGGCACCGTCAAGCAGGCACAAGCCGATTGGCAGAAGACCTACGCCGGCGTGATCCGCTCGCTCGACACCCTGGCCGCGCTCGAGACCAGCCCGGAGATCCGCGGACTGCCGCCCAAGCTCAAGCAGTCGCTCGAGGCCTACAAGGCCGGCGTCGATGACATCGCCAAACGCATCCTGAACGCCGACTTCGTGGACGCCGCCGAGGCGAACCGCTCCACCGACGTCATCAAGGCGCCCGTGCAGGCGATGGACAGCGGCGTCGGTGAGATGACGCAGGCCATCCTGCGGCACGGCCAGGATGAGGTTGAACGCCTCGGCACGCGGGAGTCGAGCGTGCGCGGCGTGCTCGGCATCGTGATGCTGATCGGCGCCGCGCTGATCGGCCTGCTCACCGTGCTGAACATCCGCTCCATCCTGGCGCCGCTGGCCCAGGCCGTGAGCACGACCGAACGCATCGCCCGCAAGGACCTGAGCCAGCCCGTCGAGGCGGAAGGCGCCGACGAGACCGCCGCGATGGCGCGCGGGGTGCAGGGCATGCAGGCCTCGATCCGGGAGGTCGTCAGCGGCGTGCGCAATGCCACCGACAGCATCGCGACGGCGTCGCGCGAAGTCGCCGCCGGCGCGCACGACCTGAGCCAGCGGACCGAGCAGGCCGCGTCGAATCTGCAGGCCACCGCCTCGGCGATGGGCCAGTTGACCTCCAGCGTGCAGCACAACGCGGCGTCCGCCGGCGAGGCGAAGGCGCTGGCCGAGCAGGCCGCCGAGGTCGCCGTCCGCGGCGTGAGCGTGGTGGGCGAGGTCGTGCAGACGATGGGCAAGATCAGCACCTCGTCGGCGCGCATCGGCGACATCATCGGCACGATCGACGGGATCGCGTTCCAGACCAATATCCTGGCGCTGAACGCGGCGGTGGAAGCGGCCCGCGCCGGGGAGCAGGGCCGTGGGTTCGCGGTGGTCGCGAGCGAGGTCCGGTCGCTCGCGCAGCGCAGCGCCGAGGCCGCCAAGGAGATCAAGCAGCTGATCACCGCCAGCGGCGAGAGCGTCTCCAGCGGCGCCGCGCTCGTCGAGCGCGCCGGCCAGACGATCAACGAGATCTCCGACTCGATCTCGCGGGTGTCGCGCATCGTGGCGGAGATCAGCCACGCCACCGCGGAGCAGAGCGGCGGCATCAACCAGATCGGCTCGGCGATCTCGCAGCTGGATCAGATGACGCAGCAGAACGCGGCGCTCGTCGAGGAGTCCGCGGCCGCCGCGCAGAGCCTGCAGCATCAGGCCGACGCGCTCGCTCAGTCGGTCGCGGTCTTCAAGCTCCACTGATTCAGCAGGCCATGAACTGCACGCGGTTGCGCCCCGCGTGCTTCGCGGCATAGAGCGCCTGGTCGGCGGTTTCGACCAGGAGGGACGGTTTCGCGGGCGGCTCGCCCGCAGCCAGGCCGATGGAGACGGTGACCTGCAGGCCCGCCACCAGCTCGCCCCAGTCGTGGCTGGCGATCGCGCCGCGCAGTCGCTCGCAGATGTCCTGCGCGCGCTCGGGCGGGACGCCGACGAAGACCAGCATGAATTCTTCGCCGCCGACCCGCGCCAGCAGGTCCGCGCTGCGCAACTGGCGCCGCAGCAACTGCGCGACCTTCTGCAGCGCCTGATCGCCCGCGCCATGGCCGAACGCGTCGTTGACCTGCTTGAAGTGGTCGATGTCCAGCAAGCCCAGCGAGATCGGCTTGTCCTCCTGCCGCGCGCGCTCCAGCAGCAAGGGCAGCGCGAACTCCGCATGCCGGCGGTTGTTGAGCCCCGTCAGCGCGTCCTCATGCGCCATGCGGCCGAGCTCGGCCGCCTGACGCCGCAGGCGTTGCTGCTCCTGTTCCGCGAGGTCCGCGCGCTCGCGCTCGCGCCGCGCGTCCTGCATCGCGTGTTCGGCGCGCGCTTGCGCCTGCTGGAACTCCTGCCGGATCAGCATCGCCTCGGTCTGCAAGGCCATCGCGTTGCGCGCCGACTGGCGCTCCAGCGCGGTCAGCTGCTCGTGCGCCGCCAGCGCTTTCACCGCGTCGCCGCGGAGCCTGTAGCCGCGGTAGATCGCCAGCGTGAGCTGCCGCCGCAAGCGGGCCGGCAGCGATTGCGGCGCCTGCTGGCCGACCAGGTCCTGGAGCGTCTCGAGCGCGGGCAAGGCGTCTCGCGCGCCCGCGGCGTCGTCGCGCTTGAGCTGCAGCAGCGCCCGCTGCGCCCGCGCCTGCAGCACCATGCCGGCATAACCGTGCCGCTGCGCGAGACGCTCGTATTCATCGGCGATCTGGAGCGCCTCCTCGATCGCGCCGGTGCCGAGCTGCAGTTCGACCAGATTGGACAGGGAGACGACGACCAGGAAGGGATTGCCTTCCTCCCGCACCAGCGTGGCGGCCCGCACCGCGTAGGGCTCGGCCTGGGCGAGCGCCTCGGCGGAGGCGGTCCTGTCCTCGTCCCGGATCGCTTCCCCATGCGCCTGCAACCAGAAATGGGCGAGGTTGTTCAGGCAGGACAGCAGCAGTTCCCGCTCGCCGGGCGCCTGCTGCTGGACGATCTCCAGCGCCTGCAGCGTGTGCTGGCAGGCCTGCTCGACCTGGTCCGACACCGCGAAGGCCACGGCCAGCCGGTTCAGCGCCCAGGCCTCGCGGGCCGGATCCTCGGCGCGACGGGCCGCCGCGAGGGCCTGCCAACCGGCCTGCATCGCGTCCCGGCCCATCTGGAACTGCGCGTAGACGTAGCAGAGCTCGGTGAGCGCCTCCGCCGTCCAGGCGTCCTGGTCCTCGCCGTCGATCAGCCGGACCAGCGCCGCGGCCTCGCTCGCGCGCCGCAGCGCGCCCTGCAGGTCGCCCTGGCGGGGCAGGTTGTGGGCGATGAGGATCAGCGCCCGCGCCCGGTCGCGCACCGTGTCGGCGGCCACCAGGGACAGCTCCAGCGCATCGGTGGCGTCGCGGTAGGCACCGCGGCGGCTCAGATGCAGGGCTCGGGCCAGTTCGCGTTGGAACAAGGCGGACTCTCCTCCGTCGATGTTGTCGACCTTGATGCCGCAGCATTCGCCGCCGCATAGCGCACGTCAATGGCGACTGGCCCCAGTGGACGATGGATACAGTCGCAGGCATGCCAAAAGTCTCGAAAGCGCCTGCCGCATCCGGTCGCATCGCCGAGCCGCCTCCGGCGACCGCGGTGGACCGCGCGCTGGTGGGCGTCGACTTCACCAGCGCGCCGACCGCCCGCAAGCCGATCCGGCTGGCCTTCGGCCGTCGGCAAGGGAGCGTCCTGAAACTGGAGCGCCAGGTGGCGATCGCGAGCCTGGACGCCTTCGAGGCGTGGCTCGCGGAACCCGCGCCCTGGCTCGGCGGCTTCGACCTGCCGTTCGGCCTGCCGCGCGAGCTCGTCGTCACCCTGGGCTGGCCGACCGAGTGGGCGGCGCTGATCGCGCATTACGCGAGCCTGTCGCGCCCGCAGATCCGCGACACCTTCGCCGCGTTCTGCGATGCCCGACCGGTCGGCGGCAAGTTCGCGCACCGCGCCTGCGACGGTCCGGCGGGTTCGTCGCCCAGCATGAAGTGGGTCAATCCGCCGGTGGCCTACATGCTGCATGCCGGCGTGCCGCGTCTGCTGCGGGCGGGCGTCCATCTGCCGGGGCTGCATGCCGGCGACGAGACGCGCGTGGCCCTGGAGGCCTATCCGGGCCTGCTGGCGCGCGAGTTGATCGGCACACGCAGCTACAAGAGCGACGATCGTGCCAAGCAGACGCCCGACCGGTTGATCGCCCGCAAGGATCTGATCGAAGCGCTGGAGCAAGGCCGCAGCCGTCTGGGCCTGCGCCTGAAGCTCAGCCACGCGCAGCGGGACGAACTCGCCGACGATGGCAGCGGCGACAAGCTCGACGCGGTGCTTTGCCTGATGCAGGCGGCCTGGGCCGATGCGCGCCCGGACTACGGCCTGCCCGCCGGGATGGATCCGCTCGAGGGCTGGATCGTCTGTGCCTGACGGCCTGTCCGTTCTCCGCCCACTTGCTTGCCAACTTCCTTGCCCACCTCCTTGCCCACTTCCCCGCCCACTTCCCCGACTTCCCACCACGAGGATGACGCCATGACCCGCATCGATGACACGCCGACCCCGAAGACGCCGCTCCAGGTCGCCGTGATGGGCGCGGGCGCCGTGGGCTGCTTCTTCGGCGGCATGCTGGCGCGCGCCGGGCACGATGTGACGCTGATCGGCCGCCCCGGCCATGTGGAAGCGATCCGTGACCGCGGCCTGCGCATGGAGACGCGGATGTTCGATGAGCAGGTCCGTTTGCGCGCCGATACCGAGCCTTCCGCCGCGCGCGGCGCGCAGGTGGTGCTGTTCTGCGTGAAGTCCACCGACACGGTGTCCGCCGCGCAGGCGCTGGCGCCGTACATCGGCGCGGACACGCTGCTGCTGTCGATGCAGAACGGGGTCGACAACGCCGAGCGGCTGCGCGAGACGGTGCCGCAGCCCGTGTCGGCGGCGGTGGTCTATGTGGCGACGGAGATGGCCGGTCCCGGCCATGTGAAGCACCACGGGCGCGGCGAACTGGTCATCGAGCCGGCTCCCGGCGCCGATCGCGTCGCGCAGGCGCTGATCGCGGCGGGCGTGCCCACCGAGGTCTCGGACAACGTGCGCGGCGCGCTGTGGTCCAAGCTGCTGATCAACTGCGCCTACAACGCGCTGTCGGCGCTGGCGCAGCAGCCCTACGGCGAGCTGGTGAAGGGCGAGGGCGTGTGGACGGTGATGGACCAGCTCGTCGACGAGGGCCTGGCGGTGGCCGCGGCGGATGGCGTCACGCTGGTGGGGGACGTGCGCCAGGCCGTGCGCAGGATCGCCGAGACGATGCCGGGACAGTTCTCCTCGACCGCGCAGGACATGAGCCGTGGCAAGCGCACCGAGATCGATCATCTCAACGGCTTTCTGGTCCGCCGTGGCGAGGTGCTGGGCGTGCCCACGCCCGCCAACCGCGTGCTGCACACGCTGGTGCGACTCGCCGAACTCAGTCGGGACTGAGAAGGGCAGGCGCGAGCTCGGATACCGACCGCGCGTGCATGAAGCGCGCGGCGGTGGCAGGTCGCCCGTCGCCCGTCACTTGCGCATCAGCGTCGACTTGCCGAACAGCGATTCGACGAGGTCCACCGCGACCAGCGCCGTCTTGTTCCGGACATCCAGCGCCGGGTTGAGCTCCATGATGTCCAGCGACCCCAGCCGCCCGGTGTCGGCGATCATCTCCATGCAGAGCTGGGCTTCGCGATAGGTCGGGCCGCCGGGGATCGTGGTGCCGACGCCGGGCGCGACGTCCGGATCGAGGAAGTCGACGTCGAAGCTCACATGCAGATGGGTGTTGGCGTCCATCGTCGCCAGCGCCAGTTCCATCGTGTGGCGCATGCCCATCTCGTCGATGTAGCGCATGTCGAAGACCTCGAGGCCGACCTCGTGCACGAAGCGCTTCTCGCCCTCGTCCACGCTGCGGATGCCGATCTGGCGGATCCACTTCGGATCGATCGCCGGGACCTTGCCGCCGATCTCGATCAGCTCCTGCGGACCGTAGCCGCACAGGCAGGCGACCGGCATGCCGTGGATGTTGCCGCTGGGCGTGAGCTTGCTGGTGTTGAAGTCGGCATGCGCGTCGAGCCACAGCACGCGCAGCTTCTTGCCGGTGTCGCGGCAGTGGTGGGCCACCGCGGCGATCGATCCCAGTCCCAGGCAGTGGTCGCCGCCGAGCAGGACGGACATGCGCCCGCCGTTGAGCTCCGCGTAGACCGCGTCGTGCACGGCCTGGTTCCAGGCCGTCACTTCGTCCAGGTGGCGGTAGCCGTCCGTCGGCGGCTGCCAGGGATTGGACGGCCCCACGAGGTTGCCGCAGTCCTTGACCTCGACGCCGTGCGCCCGCAGCGCTTCGGCCAGTCCGGCGACCCGCAGGGCCTCCGGTCCCATGCTGGCGCCTCGGGCGCCGGCGCCCACGTCGGTCGGGGCGCCGATCAGGCTCACGTGTCGTGCTGCGGTCATGGTCGAACCTCTCTTGCTTGCTGGATGGCCCCGCGGGGCCGGAATCAGGGGCCGTCGCCCGGGACCGCGCCGGTCCCGGGGCTGCCAGTCGTGCTGCTCGTGCCGCTGGTGCTGCTCGTGCCGTTCGTGACCCCGCCGATGTCGTATTCCTTCTTCAGCAGGGCCCAGGCCTCGTCGGCGGTTTCAACGTAGTGGAAGAGCTGCTCGTCGCCCGGGCTGATCATGCCGGTGTCGATCAGCAGCTCGAAGTCGATCAGGCGCGACCAGAAGTCGCGTCCGAACAGCAGGATCGGACGCCGACGGCACTTGCCGGTCTGGATCAGCGTCAGCGTTTCGAAGAGCTCGTCCAGCGTCCCGTAGCCGCCCGGGAACGCGGCCAGCGCCACCGAGCGCATCAGGAAGTGCATCTTGCGCAGCCCGAAGTAGTGGAAGCGGAAGCAGAGCTCCGGCGTGATGTACTGGTTCGGACGCTGCTCGTGCGGCAGCACGATGTTCAGTCCGATGCTGCGGCCGCCGGCCTCGTGCGCGCCGCGGTTGCCCGCTTCCATGATGCCGGGCCCGCCGCCGGTGACCACGTACAGCGGATGGGCGAAGTCCTTGGTCGTCTCGGTGACCAGCCGCGCGAACTTGCGCGCTTCCTCGTAATAGCCGCTCATCACCAGGCGGCGCTCGGCGCGTTGCACCGCCGCCTCGTCCTTGGCGGCGCGGGCGGCGTCGACGGCGGCCTGCGCCGACTCGCGGTCGGCGATGCGCGCGCTGCCGAAGATCACCACCGTCGACTGGATGTTCAGCTCCTGCTGGATCAGCTCCGGCTTCAGCAGTTCCAGCTGCATGCGCACCGGGCGCAGTTCGGGGCGGACCAGGAAGTCGGTGTCGGTGAACGCCAGCTGGTAGGCGGCGGGCGGATTCGCGTCGAAGGTCGTTTCGAAAGAGGCCTGCTGTTGGACCTCCTCCTGCGCGGAGGGGAAGTTGCGGGCGGTGAGTTTGTCGCTTCTGATCATGATTCGATGGCCCGAGAGATTACGGGCGTTGGCACTTAATTTCCGTTCGTTCGCCGGTGCCGCGCGCGACTCCGGGCGGTGGTTTGTTGCGCGGGGACGCCTGCGCGCTCCTCGACGGGGTCAGTCCGTGCCACAGCACGGGCAGCGCGGGTCGCGGGCGACCTTCAGGTCGGTCCATTCCATGCGGCGCGCGTCCAGCATCAGCAGCCGACCCGGGAGCGTCGAGCCCATCCCCGTCAGCAGCTTCAGGGCCTCGGCCGCCTGCATGCTGCCGATGATCCCGACCAGCGGCGCGAACACGCCCATCACCGCGCAGCGCTGTTCCTCGGGCGGCTGGTCGGCAGGGAACAGGCAGGCATAGCAGGGGAACGCGCGATCGCGGCTGTCGTAGACGCTCAGCTGTGCGTCGAAGCCCAGCGCCGCGCCGGAGACCAGCGGCTTGCCGTGCCTCACGCAGGCGGCGTTGACCAGGTGGCGCGTGGGGAAGTTGTCGGTGCAGTCGAGGACGACGTCGGCCGACGGCACGAGTTCGTCCAGCAGCGTCGCGTCGGCGCGTTCGGTGACGGCCCGGACGCGCGGTTCCGGATTGATCGCCGCGATGCCGGCCGCGGCCGATTCGGCCTTGGGCTGGTCCACCCGCGCGAGGCTGTGGGCGATCTGGCGCTGCAGATTGGTCACGTCGACGCGGTCGTGATCGACCAGCGTGATGCGGCCGACCCCCGCCGTGCCCAGGAACAGCGCCGCGGGCGATCCGAGCCCGCCCGCGCCGATCACCAGCGCGTGCGCGTCCAGCAGGCGTTGCTGGCCCTCGACGCCGATGTCGTCCAGCAGGATGTGGCGCGAATAGCGCAGCAGTTGGTCGTCATCCATGGGTCACTCCGCCCTCATTCCGGCACGGCGTCGTCCGTCGTCTGCGGCTGCCGCAGGCCCACCTGCAGCGGCAGCTTCAGCGATTCCTTGCCGCGTTGCACCGAGATCAGCGTCTGGCTCTCCGGCTTCAGTGCCGCGACGACGTTGACCAGCTCGCGCGGCGAGCGCACCGCCTGGCCGGCCACCGCGGTGACGACGTCGCCCGCCTCCAGGCCGGCCTTGGCCGCCGGACTGGCCTTGAAGACTTCCTTGACCAGCACGCCGTGGTCGACCGACAGCTTGAGCGTGTCGACGACCTCCGGGTTGATGTCGCCGGTGATCACGCCCAGCCAGCCGCGCGAGACCTTGCCGTCCTTCACCAGCGCCTCCAGCACCTGGTACGCCGAGTCCACCGGGATCGCGAACCCGATGCCCAGGCTGCCGCCGCCGGTGCGCGAATAGATCGCCGTGTTGATGCCGACCAGCCGCCCCTGCACGTCGACGAGCGCGCCGCCGGAGTTGCCGGGGTTGATCGCGGCGTCGGTCTGGATGAAGTTCTCGAAGGTGCTCAGGCCGAGCTGGGTGCGGCCCAGCGCGCTGATGATGCCGGAGGTGACGGTCTGGCCGACGTTGAACGGATTGCCGATGGCCAGCACCACGTCGCCGACCTGCAGCTCGCCGGCCTTGCCGGGATGGATCACCGGCAGCGGCGCCGGCAGCGTGATGCGCAGGACGGCCAGGTCGGTTTCCGGATCGGTGCCGACCAGGCGCGCCGGCGTGTCGCGGCCGTCGGCGAGCTGCACGCGGATCTCGGTCGCACCGGCGACGACATGGTTGTTGGTCAGCACGTAGCCTTCGGGCGAGACGATCACGCCGGAGCCCAGGCCCGTCTGCGGCCGCTGCTGCTGCGGGCGCTTGCCGAAGTGGAAACGCAGCCAGGGATCGGCGTCGATCTCGCGCTGGCTCGGCGCGGGCTTGTTGGCCAGCACCGCGACGACCGCCGGCGACGCCGCCTGCGCCGCCGCGGCGAAGCTGAACTGGACCGACGCGCGCGGCGGCGCGCCCGCGGCGGCCGGCAGCGTGGGCACGATCCGGGGGGCCTCGTGCAACCATTCGGGCTTGAGCGTCGACACGACGAAATAGCCGGCCAGCGCCACCGTGGTGGCCTGGGAGAAAATCAGCCAGGTTTGACGCAAGAGAGATCCTGTCATGGCACATCGCACGGAGCTGGAGCGGCTGCTCGCCGCCACGCTGGAGCCCACGCGCTTCAAGGATTATGGGCCGAACGGTCTTCAGGTCGAGGGCCGCGACCAGATCCGGCAACTGGTGTGCGGGGTCACCGCGAGCCTCGCGCTGATCGACGCCGCCATCGAGTCCGGCGCCGATGCGATCCTGGTTCACCACGGCCTGTTCTGGCGCGGCCAGGACGGTCGCGTCACCGGCTGGATGAAGCAGCGCCTGTCGCGACTGCTGACCCATGAGGTCAACCTGTTCGCCTACCACCTGCCGCTGGACGCGCATCCGGAACTCGGCAACAACGCGCAACTCGCGAAACATCTGGGCTGGGCCGCCGAGGGCCGGTTCGGCGACCAGGATCTGGGCTGCATCGGCGCGCTGCCGGCGGCGTTCGAGTCGCTGGATGCGCTGAGCGCCCATGTCGAGCAGCGGCTTGGCCGCGCGACGATCCAGGCCGCCGGGGATGGTCGTCCGCTCAAGCGTGTCGCCTGGTGCACCGGCGGGGCGCAGGGCTACTTCGAGGCCGCGATCGCCGCGGGCGCGGACGTGTTCATCACCGGCGAGATCTCCGAGCCGCAGGCGCATTACGCGGCCGAGACCGGTGTCGCCTTCATCGCCGCCGGACACCATGCGACCGAACGCTACGGCGTGCAGGCGCTGGGGCGTCAGGTGGCCGAACAGCTGGGCCTGCAATGCCGCTTCATCGACATCCCGAACCCCGCATGAGCACCGTCATCGAGAGTTCCCGCCCGTTGCTGCTGACGATGGGCGATGCCTGCGGCATCGGCCCCGAGATCGCCGTCGCGGCCTGGTCGAAGGATCGCGGGGCGGACCTGCGCCTGGTCGGCGACGTCGAGGTCTTCCGACGGGCGCTGGGCGTCATGGGTTTGCGTTTGCCGGTGGCGGTGCTGGCACGCGCCGACGATGCGCCCCCCCCTGATTGCCTGCCGGTGTGGCAGCCGCCGGGACTGCCCGGCGATCTGCTCGCGCAGCCGCTGGGCCAGGTGAGCGCCGCCGCCGGCGCCGCGGCGGCTCGCTGCATCGTCGCCGCCACGCAGGAGCAACTGGCGGGACGGTCCCGCGCGCTGGTGACGGCGCCGATCCACAAGGAAGCCCTGCATGCCGCGGGCATCGATCATGCCGGCCACACCGAGCTGCTGCAGGCGCTGTGCGCGGACCCGGACGGTCGGCTGCCGCCGGTGCGGATGATGCTCGCCAACGAGGAGCTTCGCGTCGTGCTGGTGACCATCCACGTGGCACTGCGACAGGCGGTCGATCAGATCACCACGGGCCGCGTGCTGCAGACGATCCGCATCGCCGATGCCGCGCTGCGTGGCGCGGGGATCGCCGCGCCGCGCATCGCGGTGGCGGGCCTGAATCCGCATGCCGGGGAGGGCGGCCTGTTCGGCGGCGAGGAGATCGAGCACATCGCGCCGGCGATCGCGCAGGCACGCACGCTGGGCATCGATGCGCGCGGTCCGTTCGCGCCGGACACGGTGTTCATGCGGGCGCGCCATGCTCCGCCCAAGCATCCGGGCGAGTTCGACGTGGTGGTCGCGATGACGCACGACCAGGGGTTGATCCCGGTGAAGTACCTCGGCGTGGAAGAGGGCGTCAACGTGACGCTGGGCCTGCCGCTGGTGCGGACGAGTCCCGATCACGGCACCGCGTTCGACATCGCCGGGACGGGCCGCGCGGACCCGTCGAGCATGTCCGCGGCGATCCGCATGGCCCGCGCGTTGGCGGGCTGAGGCTCAGTCCGGATTCAACCCGGATTCAACCCGGATTAAACCTGGATTCAGCCCGGCGTCAGTGCTTGGCGCCGAGCGCCGCCAGTTGCTGCCGCGCCCGCGCCGTGGCGCGCTCCAGCAGGTGGGCGTGTTCGAACGCCCGCAGCCGGCCGGCCTCGCACAGCCTGTGCAGCATGCGCGAGGTCATCGTCAGCGTCTCCTGGTGCTTCGTCCCGTGGGTGAAGATGAAGAAGCTGCGCGTGGCGCTGATGTGGGCGAGCCGCACCTTGATCCAGTCGCCGTCGCGGTGCATCCGGTAGGCGGTGCCGATCTGCAGGTGGTCGATCAGCAGCTCGCCCGTGGGCGGGGAAGGGGCCTCCTCCGCGGCGGGCAGGCCGTCGATGCTGATGTCCACCGCCTGCAGCGGCTGGTGTTCGTCGGCGCCGAGGTCGAGGTCGATGTCGACATGCCCGTCCCAGTCGACGTGCTCGTCCTCCATCAGGCCGAGCCGCTTGGCTTCCTCATCGGAGAGCTTCTCGCTCAGGTCGAGGTCCAGCGGCGTCGAACCGGCCGCGGGCAGGTCCTGCTCGCGCGGAGGCGCCATGCCGAAGACGGACTCCAGCTGCTTGGCCAGCAGGTTGTATTCGAGCGGGCTGAGGGCCTGGCCCTTCAGCGAATCGGCATGCGCCGGCAGCAGCTCGGCGAAGAATTTCTTGCGGTCCGGCTCGGGCCAGCGGACCAGGTCCAGGCCCTCGTTGAGCGTGCGCATCAGCACCGGCAGCGACGCCAGGAAGCCTTGTCGCTGCTGCGGTGTCGTCTTCGGCTGGACCGACAGGACCAGGTCGCGACCCATGTTGCGCAGCCGCTCGACCAGGGCCGCGTCCAGATCCGGATGGCGCGAGGCGTGCACCAGGACCTCGCTCCAGGTCTGGGTGAGGAAGTCGCGCAGGAAATCGCGCATGTCCACGCTGGACATCGCCTGCTGCAGCTGCTGCATGTAGCGGCGCTGCAGGCGGAGCTCGGTCTCCTTGCGCTCCAGCAAGGCCGCCGTGTCGCCCTGCGACTTCAGCGTCTGGGCGGTCTGGTCCTGGATGAACTGTTCGAGCTGACCCAGCTTGGACTCGTACAGCTCCATGCGGTCGAAGTCGCCGCTGACCACGTCCTGGATCAGGTCGCGGACCAGGGCGAGGAAGGACTTGCCGGGCTCGTCGGTGAAGTCGTCGTAGGCGGCGGCCAGCGTCGCGATGCGATTGACCAGCCGTCGCACCGGGTGCCGGCGCGAAGAGAAGAAGGAGCGATCCCCCAGCGCCGCGCGCAGCACCGGAAGCTGCAGTCGCGCGATCTGCTGCGCCATCAGCGGCGGCAGCTTGGCGTCGGACAGGATCTGGTCGAACAGGCCGGCGACGACGTCGATCACCATGTGATCGAGCGAGCCGCTGGCCGCCTGCCGCAGTTCGTCGCGGTGCAGGTGGATCAGGTTGGGCGGCAGCACGATCGGGCCGCCTTCGACATAACTGCCGGGATCGCCGTCCCAGCCCTGCCATTGGCTGTTCAAGGGCAGCGCGCCGCTGCCGGTCACGGGCATGCCGACGGACGGGGTCATCGCCAGCCGCCGCATCAGGTCCATCAGTTGCGGATCGACCGACCATCCGCCCATGCCGCCACCGGCGGGACCGCCGCCGGTCGTGGCGTAGCCTTCGTGGCTGCCGCCGTGGAATCCACCGGCCACGCTATGCAGGCCGCCCGCGCGGCTGCCGTGGACGGCGGGATGCAGCGCGCCGGGCAGGGTGGCGTAGCGGCTGTCGTGCAGCGGCACGCCGGATGTCGTGCCGCCGTGCAAGGACTGACCCCGCGTGGCCCCCGCGGTCGCCCGCACGCGCAGGTCCTGCGGACGCAGGCCGCGGCTGCGGAACAGGCCGGCGATGTCGGCATAGCAGGCGCGCATCTCCAGCGCCAGCGCCCGGGTGAGCTCGTCGGTCAGGAGCTGGCGCGTGTCCGGATCGTCGGTGACGGCGTTGACGCCCTCGATCAGCGCCTGCGCGATCGCCTGCGGGCGCAGCGGGTGGCGGTCCTCGGCGATGCCGGGGATGTCGCCCATGTAGGAATTGACCTCGCGCAGCTCCCACTCGCTCTGGTGACCGAGCGCCAGGCCGATCCGGTCGGTCGCGACCATCGTGTTGACCTGGTCGTCGTCCATCAGCGAGAGCTCGTCCCACTGCGTCGCCTTGGGCGCCGCGCGCGACGCGGCGGCCGGGGCGGACCCGGCGCCCGGCGTTTCGGCCGCCTGCTGGCGCATCGACTGGTCGAAGCGCTGGGAGAACAGGGCCTGGTGCTTGCGGAAGAGGAATTGCGCGGACAGCAGCGCATCCCGCCGCTTGGCCTGTCCAGAGGACAGGGCGGCGAGACCGAGACCTTCAGCGCCGCGTTCCGCGGCTTGTTCCGCCGCGAGGCGTACGCGTTGGAGCGCAGCGTCGACGTGGGGGTTCAGACGGTTCATCGAGGCATCGAGCACATTGTGGTGACCGCACCACACGCCAAGTATCGGCGATGGCCATCCCCCGTCCGGGTGGGGCTCACCCGGCTTGTGCGCAAAAGGTGACGAATGAGAGCAGCTTTACGCTTTGTCACGCCTCAGCGCGTCGCGGATCTCGCGCAGCAGCTGGATGTCTTCCGGCGTCGCGGCGGGTTCCGCCGGCGTGGCGGGGGTGTCGCGCTTCAGGCGGTTCACCTGCTTCACCATGATGAAGATGATGAAGGCCAGGATGATGAAGTTCAACAGCACCGTCAGGAAGTTGCCGTAGGCGAAGAGCGGCACGCCCGCCTTGGTGAGGGCCTCGTAGGTCATCGGCCCGGCATAGTTGGCCGGCGGGTCCGACAGGGTGATGAAGTAGCTGCTGAAGTCCAGTCCGCCGACCGCCTTGCCGACGATCGGCATGATGAGGTCCTTGACCACCGAGTCGACGATCTTTCCGAAGGCGGCGCCGATGATCACGCCCACGGCGAGGTCCATCACGTTGCCCTTGACGGCGAACTCACGGAATTCGGTCAAAAAACCCATCGCTTGCTCCTTGTGCTCCACGTGTGCGAAGGCGCCAACTACCAAGCGCTTTCCCGGGGGCGCCCTCCGCCTCCGGGCAAGCATCCTAACGGCGTTTGCACCACGACAAATGTCAACCTGGTGCACCGATGCACATCGGTAGAGCGCCTAGGGGCGGACCGGAACTTTCTTACCTAGAATCTTTGGTTGCCCCTGATCAGAAGTTCCCTGTAAGGACCCTCATGAGTGACCCACAAGTGGACCAAGGCAAGCGCACCTGGCTGATCGCCACCGGTTGCGCGGGAGCAGTAGGCGGCGTGGCCACCGCCGTCCCGTTCGTCAGTACCTTCGCTCCGAGCGAGCGCGCCAAGGCGGCCGGTGCCGCCGTCGAGGTGGACATCGGCGGCCTCGCCCCCGGTCAGAAGCTGACCGTCGAATGGCGTGGCAAGCCGGTGTGGATCGTCCGCCGGACCAAGGAGCAGCTCGACGCGCTCAAAGGCAACGATCCGGAACTGGCCGACCCGCAGTCCGATCGCAAGGCGTTCCCCATCCCGGAGTACGCGAAGAACGAATGGCGCTCCCTCAAGCCGGAGTACCTGGTCGTGGTGGGCATCTGCAGCCACCTCGGCTGCTCGCCCAGCGACAAGTTCCAGTCCGGTCCGCAGCCCTCGCTGCCGGACAACTGGCACGGCGGCTTCCTCTGCCCCTGCCACGGCTCGACCTTCGACATGGCCGGTCGCGTCTTCAAGAACAAGCCCGCGCCCGACAACCTCGAGGTGCCGCCGTACGCGTTCCTGTCCGACACCCGGCTGTTGATCGGTGAAGACAAGAAAGCCTAACTCCCCAGGAACAGGACCGAGGCAGACAACACATGGCTGAATTCAAGGAAGCACCCGCCGGAGCCCCCTTGGGCGTCAAGCTGATGACCTGGGTGGACAACCGGTTCCCCGCGTCCAAGCTCTACAAGGAGCACATGTCGGAGTACTACGCTCCGAAGAACTTCAACTGGTGGTACATCTTCGGCTCGCTGGCGCTGCTGGTGCTGGTGATCCAGATCGTCACCGGGATCTTCCTGGTGATGCACTACAAGCCGGACTCGACGCTCGCGTTCGCGTCGGTCGAGTACATCATGCGGGACGTCCCCTGGGGATGGCTGATCCGCTACATGCACTCGACGGGCGCGTCGGCGTTCTTCGTCGTCGTCTACCTGCACATGTTCCGCGGACTGCTGTACGGCTCGTACCGCAAGCCGCGCGAACTGGTGTGGATCTTCGGCTGCGCGATCTTCCTGTGTCTGATGGCCGAGGCCTTCATGGGCTACCTGCTGCCGTGGGGCCAGATGTCCTACTGGGGCGCGCAGGTGATCGTGAACCTGTTCGCCGCCGTGCCCTTCGTCGGCAACGACCTGGCGCTGCTGATCCGCGGCGACTACGTGGTCGGGGACGCGACGCTGAACCGCTTCTTCAGCTTCCACGTGATCGCCGTGCCGCTGGTACTGCTGGGGCTGGTCGTCGCGCACATCATCGCGCTGCACGAGGTGGGCTCGAACAACCCGGACGGCGTGGAGATCAAGGCGAAGAAGGGGCCGGACGGCCATCCGCTGGACGGCATCCCGTTCCATCCGTACTACACGGTTCACGACATCTTCGGCGTGGGCCTGTTCCTGATGGCCTTCTCGGCGGTGATCTTCTTCGCGCCGGAACTGGGCGGCTACTTCCTGGAGTACAACAACTTCATCCCCGCCGACCCGCTGAAGACGCCGCCGCACATCGCGCCGGTCTGGTACTTCACGCCGTTCTATTCGATGCTGCGGGCCACGACCGACGTGATGGTCCAGGTGCTGTGCGGCGTGATCGCGCTGTCGGCGATCATCACGCTGCTGCGCGGCGGACTCTCGGTCCTGGGCAAGGGGATCGTGGTGGTCGGGGCGGTGGTCGGCATCGCGCTGCTGCTGACCTTCGACGCGAAGTTCTGGGGCGTGGTCGTCATGGGCGGCGCGGTCATCATCCTGTTCTTCCTGCCCTGGCTGGATCACAGCCCGGTCAAGTCGATCCGCTACCGGCCCGACTGGCACAAGTACCTCTACGGCATCTTCGTGCTGCTCTTCCTGGTGCTGGGCTACCTGGGCGTCAAGCCGCCGTCGGATGCGGGAACGATCGTGTCGCAGATCGGCACGCTGTACTACTTCGGCTTCTTCCTGCTGATGCCGTGGTGGAGCAAGGCCGGCCAGTTCAAGCCGGTGCCCGATCGCGTCACGTTTCACCCGCACTGAACCGCCAACGTCACGGAGTCGAACGAATGAAGAAAATCATCGCCACGCTGCTGACGTCGCTGTGCCTGGGCGCGGGTCTGACGTCGACGGCGCTCGCGTCTGAGGGCGGCATCGAGTGGGACCGTTTCCCGACGCAGAAGATGAACGACCTGGCCGCGCTGCAGCATGGGGCCAAGATCTTCGTCAACTACTGCCTCAACTGCCACAGCGCGAACTTCATGCGCTACAACCGGCTGAAGGACATCGGCCTGACCGACGAGCAGATCAAGGGCAACCTGCTGTTCGCCGGAGACAAGGTGGGCGAGACGATGAAGGTCTCGCTGGACCCGAAACAGGCCAAGGAATGGTTCGGCGCGCTGCCGCCGGACCTCACCGTGATCGCCCGTTCGCGGGCCGACGGCGCCAAGGGAACAGGGGCTGATTACCTCTATACCTACCTCAGAAAATACTACCGCGACGAAACCAAGGCCACGGGATGGAATAATCTCGCTTTCCCCAGCGTTGCCATGCCGCATGTGCTGTGGGAGCTCCAGGGCGTCCGCACCGCCAGGTTCGAGGAAGAAAAAGACCCGCATGACCCGAGCAAGGTCACGCATGTCTTCAAGGACTTCGTACAGGTGACGCCCGGGACGATGACGCCGCAGCAATACGACGAGTCCGTTGCCGACCTGGTCGCCTATCTCCAGTGGATGGGTGAACCGGCGCAAGGGACGCGTTTCCGGCTCGGGATCATCGTGGTGCTGTTCCTGCTGGGGTTCACCGTGTTCGCCTGGCGCTTGAATGCCTCCTTCTGGAAGGACATCAAGTAAGAACCGATGACTCGGCCGAAGGCCGGGTCCTCAAGCGCAGTGGGGCGCCGAACAGGCTCCCACTGCGTTGTCGTTTGTCTGTTCGGTCTTTGACCGCGCCGGCGTTGAGCTGTGTTGTTTGTAGAAATCGATGAAGCCGAGAGGCTTCGATCAGGAGTCCACTGCCATGATGGTGCTTTATTCCGGAACCACTTGCCCCTACTCGCACCGTTGCCGGTTCGTGCTGTTCGAGAAGGGCATGGACTTCGAGATCCGTGACGTCGACCTGTTCGCCAAGCCCGAAGACATCGCGCTGATGAACCCGTACAACGAGGTGCCCATCCTCGTGGAACGCGACCTCATCCTGTATGAGTCGCACATCATCAACGAGTACATCGACGAGCGCTTCCCGCATCCGCAGCTGATGCCCGGCGACCCGGTGGCCCGCGCCCGCGTGCGCCTGTTCCTGTTCAACTTCGAGAAGGAGCTGTTCGCCCACGTCAACGTGCTGGAGAACCGCGGCCAGACGGTCAAGCCGACCGAGAAGCAGCTGGAAAAGGCGCGTTCGCAGATCCGCGACCGCCTGACGCAGCTGGCGCCGATCTTCCTGAAGAACAAGTACATGCTGGGCGACGACTTCTCGATGCTGGACGTCGCGATCGCCCCGCTGCTGTGGCGCCTGGATTACTACGGCATCGACATGTCGAAGAACGCCGTGCCGCTGCTGAAGTACGCGGAGCGGATCTTCTCGCGTCCGGCCTACATCGAGGCGCTGACGCCGTCCGAGAAGGTGATGCGCAAGTAATACACTGGCTCCCATGGATGACAGCAAGGACGGCGGCGGTCTCGCCGCCAGCTCGACGCGGCCGTACCTGATCCGCGCCCTGCACGAGTGGTGCACCGACAACGGGTTCACGCCCTATGTCGCGGTTCACGTGGATCGCACGGTGCAGGTGCCGCTGGAGTACGTCAGCAACAACGAGATCGTGCTCAACGTCGGTTTCGACGCGACCAGCAACCTGGACCTGGGCAATGAACTGATCCAGTTCAAGGCCCGGTTCGGCGGCGTGGCGCGCGAGATCATCGTGCCGGTCGATCACGTGGTGGCGATCTATGCGCGCGAGAACGGCCAGGGCATGGCCTTCCCGCCGCCGAATCCGGAAGATGCCGCCACGCGTCAGCCGGCGCCGAACGCGCCGCGAGGTCTGCGCCTGGCATCCGACGTCAACGGCGGTACGCCGCAAGGCGAGTCCAAGCCGGAGCCGGTCGCACCGGCAGCGGCGGCAACGCCGTCCGACGACGACGATCCGGGCGCGGGTCCGTCGGGCGGTCGCCCGGCGCTCAAGCGCATCAAGTGATCATCCGAACCCCGTCCAAGTGCGGGGGGCGAGTCGAGAGGGAAGGCGCGGTTTTTTGCTCCGGACCTCTCGAAGCTGCGTCTAGAATGCAGCCCGCGCCGCAGCTTCTGCGGCGCTCCAGTTTCCTAGTGCCGGCTTAGCTCAGTTGGTAGAGCAACCGCCTTGTAAGCGGTAGGTCATCAGTTCGAATCCGATAGCCGGCACCATCGAACATCACAGGCGACGAGCCTGTTCCGAAGCCCCGTTTCGTCCACCGACGAGCCGGGGTTTTGTTTTTCTCGGCCCGACGGGACTGCCCGGACTGAGCTCGCCCGGGTCGGAATCAGGATTGCCTGACGCGGATCCGCAGCTCGCCTTCCAGCAACAGGCCCTCCTCGCGCAGCAGCCGCAGCAGGGTGGGCTGAAAGTGCCGCAGCTTGGCCGCGATGGCGGCGTTGTCGGCGACCAGGGTCCAGCCCTGCTCGTCGAGCGTGCCGGCCTGCACGAAGCGCTTCATCGCGCCCGGCAGCGCCACGCTCACCGCCGCCAGATGCCGCCGCGACAGCGCCAGTTGGTTCCCCAGGCGCGCCAGCATGCCGTTCTGCGACATGGCCCGGCCGAAGTCCAGCGGATCGGGCGCATCGGGCTTGGCGCGGGGGGGCAGATAGCGGGTGGCCATGGGGCGTCAGTGTAGTGCCGCCGCTCGGAAACCCGGAGTCCGCCGCCGGTCCGGCGCGGTGGCCGCCACCCGGTGCCGCCAGGGGGCCGGTGCTAAACTCCGCCGGTTTTTCTCCGCGCAGACGCTTGCAACCCGAGGCTCCCGTCCTCATGTGCACCGGTCGCGCGGCGCTGCCCTCATCAGGCCGCCCACGAGGCGGTCCGCCGGGCGTCCAGGCCCGGTCGACCGGGCCTTCCACAGAACTTCAAAAAGCCGCATGTTGCCCAAGCTTTTGACCCAGATTTTCGGCAGTCGCAACGAGCGCCTGCTCAAGACCTATCGCAAGGACGTCGAGCGCATCAACGCGCTGGAACCGCAGTTCGAGGGCCTGAGCGACGACCAGTTGCGCGCGAAGACCGAGGAGTTCAAGCAGCGCATCGCCAACGGCGAGACCGTCGACGACATCCTGCCCGAGGCGTTCGCCGTCTGCCGCGAGGGCAGCAAGCGCGTCCTCAAGATGCGTCACTTCGACGTGCAGCTGATCGGCGGCATGGTCCTGAACGCCGGCAAGATCGCTGAAATGCGCACCGGCGAAGGCAAGACGCTGATGGCGACGCTGCCGGTCTACCTGAACGCGCTGACCGGCAAGGGCGTGCACGTCGTGACGGTCAACGACTACCTGGCCCGCCGCGACGCCGAATGGATGGGTCGCCTGTACCGCTTCCTCGGCCTGACCGTGGGCATCAACTACTCGGGCCTGCCGCGCGACGAGAAGCAGGCCGCCTACGGCGCCGACGTCACCTACGGCACCAACAACGAGTACGGCTTCGACCACCTGCGCGACAACATGGTCTACGAGGTCCGTGACCGCGTGCAGCGCAGCCTGGCCTACGCGATCGTCGACGAGGTGGACTCGATCCTGATCGACGAGGCGCGCACGCCGCTGATCATCTCCGGCCAGGCCGAGGACCACACCCAGATGTACGTGGCGATCAACGCGGTCTCGCCGCAGTTGAAGCGCCAGATCGGTGAACTGGATCCCCGCACCGGCGAAGGCGTGATCGAGCCGGGCGACTTCACCGTCGACGAGAAGTCGCACCAGATCTACCTGACCGAGGACGGCCACGAAAACGCCGAGCGCCTGCTGGGCCAGGCCGGCCTGCTGGCCGAGGGCGCGTCGCTGTACGACGCCGCCAACATCACGCTGATGCATCACCTGTATGCGTCGCTGCGCGCCCACCACGTGTATCACCGCGATACCAACTACGTGGTGCAGAACGGCGAAGTGATCATCGTCGACGAGTTCACCGGCCGCCTGATGACGGGTCGCCGCTGGAGCGACGGCCTGCACCAGGCCGTCGAGGCCAAGGAAGGCGTGCAGATCCAGGCCGAGAACCAGACGCTGGCCTCGGTCACCTTCCAGAACTACTTCCGCATGTACGGCAAGCTGTCGGGCATGACCGGCACGGCCGACACCGAAGCCTACGAGTTCCAGGAGATCTACGGCCTCGAGACCGTGGTGATCCCGCCGAACCGGCCGACGGTGCGCAAGGACGAGCTGGACCTGGTCTACAAGACGACCAAGGAGAAGTACGACGCCGTCACGCAGGACGTGCGCGACTGCCACGAGCGCGGCCAGCCGGTGCTGGTGGGCACGACCTCGATCGAGAACTCCGAGAAGGTCGCCGAGCTGCTGACCAAGGCCAAGCTGCCGCACCAGGTGCTGAACGCCAAGCAGCACGCCAGAGAGGCCGACATCATCACGCAGGCCGGTCGTCCGGGCGTGATCACGATCGCGACCAACATGGCCGGCCGCGGCACGGACATCGTGCTGGGCGGCAGCATCGAGAAGGACGTCGTCGCCATCGAGAACGACGAGTCGCTGTCGGAGCCCGACAAGCAGGCCAAGATCGCCGCGCTGAAGGCCGAGTGGCAGAAGCTGCACGAGCAGGTCAAGGCCGCGGGCGGCCTGCGCGTGATCTCGACCGAACGTCACGAGAGCCGCCGCATCGACAACCAGCTGCGCGGCCGTTCCGGTCGCCAGGGCGATCCGGGCTCGTCGCGCTTCTACCTGTCGCTGGACGACCAGCTGATGCGCATCTTCGCCGGCGACCGCGTCCGCGCGATCATGGACCGGCTCAAGATGCCCGAAGGCGAAGCGATCGAAGCCGGCATCGTCACGCGCTCCATCGAGAGCGCGCAGCGCAAGGTCGAGGCCCGCAACTTCGACATCCGCAAGCAGCTGCTCGAGTACGACGACGTGTCGAACGACCAGCGCAAGGTCATCTACCAGCAGCGCAACGAGATCCTCGAGGCGCAGGAAGTGCTCGAGCAGATCACCCATCTGCGCAAGGGCACGCTGACGGACGTGGTCCGCGGCTTCGTCCCCGAGGAATCGCTGGAAGAGCAGTGGGACCTGGCCGCGCTGGAGCGCGTGCTGCGCGACGAGTGGAAGCTCGAGGTGCCGCTGGCCGAGATGCTCAAGAAGAGCGAGACGATGACCGACGAGGACGTGCTGGACGCCGTGCTGAAGGCGGGCGACGCATCCTTCCAGGACAAGCTGGACCGTGTCGGCCTGGAGCAGTTCACGCCGTTCATGCGCATGGTGCTGCTGCAGAGCATCGACCAGCACTGGCGCGAGCATCTGGCCTCGCTGGACTACCTGCGCCAGGGCATCCACCTGCGCGGTTACGCCCAGAAGAACCCGAAGCAGGAATACAAGCGCGAGGCCTTCGAACTGTTCTCGCAACTGCTGGACGCGGTGAAGCTGGAAGTGACGCGCGTGCTGCTGAACGTGCGCATCCAGTCGCAGGAGGAGGCCTCCGCCGCCGCCGAAGCGATCGAACAGCGCGCCGAGAACGTCGGCAACGTGACCTACACGCATCCGAACGAGGACGGGTCGGTGTCGCAGGACGCGGCGCCGATCGCCGGCGGTACCGAGGCCGTGCCCACCGAGTGGGGCCACGTCGGCCGCAACGACCCCTGCCCGTGCGGCAGCGGCAAGAAGTTCAAGAGCTGCCACGGCAAGCTGGCCTGATCGGTCGCTTCTGCCCACATCGACGGCGCCCTTCGGGGCGCCGTCGTCGTTTCCGGCCGGGGATCCGCTCGGCAAGCCGCCGGGCGTGCGGCAAAGGGGCCGTGCAGCAGCGCGGTGCCGGGGTCAGTCCTTGCGTGAGGCGTCATGGGTCGTGCGTGGCGCCGGGCCGACGCGGCGTGTCCGCCCCGTGCGCTTTGTCACGGGACCGGCTCGGGCGAGCGTCTCTCCCCCCGTGGCGCGGGGGACACCGTGCGGCACCCCCTCGATAGAGTCCGCCGCATCGACCTGCCGCCGCGGGTCTCCGAGGTCTCCGGACCGCATCGCCATGAAGCTCACGACCCGTCTCTTCGCCGTTGCCATCCTGACCGCCGCCGCCGCTTCCGCCGCGCTGGCCGCGCCGGTGTCCGCGGCCCAGTCCGTCGCGCTCCAGCAGGGCGCGAGCGCCGATACCAAGACGGCGGGCTTCAGCATCGTGCATTCGGCGGCCGGGGAGTTCGTCGACACCTTCACCTTCTCCGGCATCGATCGCTGGGGCATGGTCAACGCCAGCCTGACGACGATCGGCATGTCGGCCGCCTTCGACATCAACTTCGTCAGCGCGGTGCTCAACGGCGCGACCTACAACTTCACGCGCTCGACGATGGGCGGCTACAGGAACGCGCTCGAGATCGCCGCGCTGCCCGATGCGCGCCTGAGCGGGCCGCTGGTGCTGACCGTGCGCGGCTACGCCGGCCAGGGCCTGGCGGCGGGCACGCCGATCAGCGCGAGCTACTCCGGCACGATCAACGTCACGCAGGTCCCGGAGCCCGGCACGCTGGCGCTGGCCGTGCTGGCGCTGCTGGGCGGCGGCCTGATCGTGGCGCGCCGTCGGCAAGCCCTGGTCCGTGGCGGTGCCGCGGCGGCGCTGCTGGCCGTGGCGGCGACCGGCGCCCAGGCGGTGGACCTGACCCAGAACGTGCCGTTGGCCGGCGCGGGCGCGGGCCTGACCGCGGCACCGTTCGCGATCCACACCGAGGTCGGCAGCTTCGTCGACACCTTCCACTTCAGCTTCACCGGCAATGGCTGGGTCGATGCGTCGCTGATCACCGTGTACTCGGGCCAGTCGCAGCAGATCAGCTTCAGCGAAGCCACGCTGAACGGCCAGGCGCTGTCCATCGGTGCGCCGGACGGCGACGGCAACGGGACCAGCTGGATCAGCGCCAGCCTGCCCAGCAAGCTCGTGGCCGGCGACTACACGCTGATCGTCAAGGGCTACGCCGGCGGCAACCTGGCGGCCGGCACCAACGGCATTGCCGCGAGCTACTCCGGCACCTTCAACGTGCTGCCGGCCAGCGCCGTGCCGGAACCGCAGAGCTACGCGATGTTCATCGGCGGACTCGTGTTGGTGACGGCGATGCTCGGACGCCGCCGCCGCCAGTCCTGATCAGGCGCGACGACCGACGAAGCAACTGAGCAGGTTGCTGCGCCTGGCCTGACGACTGTGCGCGGTCTGTCGCGCTGGAGCGGCAGCGGCAGCGGTGGCGGTGGCGGTGGCGCCTTCCTTCGGCACGGCCGGAGACGGCGGGACGCGGTCCCACGAGCTGCGCGTCTGCATCGGTGCCGCCCGACCGGTGGTTGTCAGATCCGTCGCTTCCCTGTGACTCAGCCATCCCTGCAACAGGGCGCGATCGATGCACTTGATCAGCAGCGCGTGGCAGTCGGGCTGACGCTGGGCCAGTTCGCCCATGGACCAGCCGCGTGGCAGGCAGCGGCTGAAGGCCTCCCGCAGGCCGTCAACGGGCAACTCGTGGTGTTTGGCGGCATCGAAGAGCCGCTTGAAGTAGAGGCTGAGGTGGGCGCCTTTCCCCGATCGGAATGCTTCACGCAACGGAGCGTTCGATGCGGTATCGGATGGCAGTGCCAAGCTCAGATACTGCGACTCGTCGATGTCCAACAGGCCATTGCTGTAGACGCGCTGGTCGCGGCATCGCTTGAGGTGATGGCCATGCAAGGCCAGCAGATGGCTCATGTAAGCGCCTAGGAGCGCCGCTTCGGGATGATCGAACGCCGCGTCGAGCGTCGTACCTTGAGGACCTTTTCCGAGCATCAAGGTGGCGACGTGTTCACTGCGCAGGCCGAATGTCCAGTTGTTGCAGTGGCGCATCTTTGTCAGAAAGGCATCGAAGGAATCGGGGAAGCAACGACCGCGGATGACGTCCTGCAGCAGCGTGCCGCACTGCGGCGAACCGATGAGTACCGTTGCCATGTCCGATTCATTCAGCCAGTGCGTCTCGCGCTGCGCGTCCATGCACGCATTCATGTGCATGTCGACGAGTGAGGGAGTAGCCGTCGACGCCAGCACGTGAAAGAGCCCGCGTTCCGTCGACGAGCGACCCGACTCCGCACCGCGCCCGGCCAGCAATCGCATGAAGCTGCCATCGCCGATGGCGCGGCACTCGCGCAATGCCGACAAGGTGCGGTACCAATGTCCCGCCGCCGCGCTGTCGCCGTCCTGCATCCACTGGACGATCATGGCAGGCGATCCGGGACGCTGCCAGTCGGTGAGCCGGCGCACGATGGCGTCCTCGTCCAAGCGGGCTGCGCGCGCCTCGGCCAACACCGCGTCGAGGCAGGCACTGGCGTAACCCGGAGGTTCATCCGGCGGCGCGGACGCTGCCAGATAAGGCGTCGTTACGCAGAGAGAGGCATCCGGCAACGGGAGCTTGAACATCGGGTAGGCCTTTGGCAGTCATGTCAGAGACTGGGATCAGTGGGTCCTTCTACAATTCCGTGCACTGATGTTGTCGATTGATCCCATCCCGAACGCGTCTGTCCGGACATCGTCTCTCCTTACCTTCTTCGCCCTGCCATGCCCGTCAACCTGACCGCTCCCGATCCGCAAGCCTTGCTGCCCGTGCCCGGCGTCCGCCTCGGCGTCACGATGGCGGGGGTGCGCAAGGCCAATCGCCGCGACCTGACCGTGATCGCGCTCGACGAGGGCGCCAGCGTCGCGGGCGTGTTCACCGCCAACCGCTTCTGCGCCGCGCCGGTCCAGGTCTGCCGCGAGCACCTCGCCGCCGGCAGCGCGATCCGCGCGATCGTGATCAACACCGGCAATGCCAACGCCGGCACCGGCGCGGACGGCCTGGCCCGTGCGCGCCAGACCTGCGACGCGCTCGCCGCCGAACTCCAGCTCGATGCGCGGCAGGTGCTGCCGTTCTCGACCGGCGTGATCATGGAGACGCTGCCGGTCGACCGCATCATCGCGGGCCTCCCGGCCGCGATCGCCGCGCTGAAGGCCGACAACTGGGCCGAGGCCGCCGCCGGCATCATGACCACGGACACGCTGCCCAAGGCCTGTTCGAAGCAGGTCTCGATCGGGGGCAAGACGGTCACGATCTCCGGTGTCTCCAAAGGCGCCGGCATGATCCGTCCGAACATGGCGACGATGCTGGGCTTCGTCGCCACCGACGCGGTCCTGGCGCCGGAGCTGCTGCAGCCGCTGGTCAAGGAAGCGGCGGACCTGTCCTTCAACCGCATCACGATCGACGGCGACACGTCGACGAACGACTCGTTCGTGCTGATCGCGACGCATCAGGCCGGTCACGCCCCGATCACCTCGCTGACCAGTGCCGAGGGCCGCGCGCTGCGCGACGCGGTCGTGGCGGTGTCGCAGCAGCTGGCGCAGGCCATCGTGCGCGACGGCGAGGGCGCGACCAAGTTCATCTCGGTGGTGATCGAGGGCGGCAGGGACGAGGCCGAGTGCCGCAAGGCCGCCTATGCGATCGCGCACTCGCCGCTGGTCAAGACCGCCTTCTTCGCCAGCGACCCCAACCTGGGCCGCATCCTGGCGGCGGTCGGTTATGCCGGCATCGACGACCTCGACCAGAGCCTGATCGACCTGCACCTGGACGACGTCCACGTGGTCACGCAGGGCGGCCGCCGCCCCGAGTACAAGGAAGAGGACGGTCAGCGCGTCATGAAGCAGAGCGAGATCACCGTGCGCGTGGGCCTGAACCGCGGATCGGCCCAGACCACGGTCTGGACCTGCGACTTCAGCCACGAGTACGTGACGATCAACGCCGACTACCGGTCCTGAGTCCTGGGTGTCCTGGGTGTCCTGAGGCTCCAGGGCGCATGGGATCCCGAGCGGTCCTGAAGCGCCCTGAGGGCCTCTGAGGGGCCCGATCAGAAGTCGACGGCGCGGGTCCCGCGGATCCCGCGGGCCAGCAGCGTGGCGTTGATCAGCTGCGCTTCCTCGCGGCTGCCGAAGGGCCACACGGCCGCGCGCCAGCCGTCCTTGGTCTGGAAGACCTCGCCGTTCGGGACCATGCGGCCGCCTAGCGTGGCGCCGATCATCTCGCGCATGCGCGCCAGTTGTGCTTCGGCGTCGGCCTTGTCCTTGTGCGGCTGGCCCACCAGCGCCACCAGCTTGGCGCCGGGCGCGGCGTCGCGTCTCATGAGACTGGTCAGGCCGGCGTCGTCGACGCTCACGCGGCGCTCGGCCTCGGACGTCGGGGCGGAGGCGCCCGGCCGGGCCGGATCGGCGGAGGCCGTTGCACCCGCCGACCCCGAGGGTGCCGTCGTTGCCGGCGTCGGCGGCTTCTCACCTGCGGCGCGTTCGACGGCGCTCTGCAATGTCGGGCGGATGTTTGGGATCGCCCCGGCGGGCGTTGAGGCGGCGGGGCTCTGCGCCGGCGCGGAGGCCGAAGCCGGCTCGTCGGCCGCGACGGCGGACGCAGATGCGGACGCCGCGGAGGCGGCTTGCGCGGCCTGCGCCGCCTGACCGGCCGCGGCAGCCAGGGCGGCTGCTGAGGCGGCCTGGGCGGCGGACGCGGCGGAGGCCGCTTCGGCGGCCGCCAGCGCGGCCAGCGCCTCCTTGGAAGGCGTCGACGAGGGCCACAGGGCCCAGATCGCCGCGATCAGCACCAGGGCCGCCACGCTGCCGGCCACGCCCAGCCGCGCGGGATCCAGTGCGCGTTGTCCCAGCACCTGGTCGCGGCGCCCCACGAGCACGCGTCGCCGCGCCGGACCTGCATCGAAAGCGGCGCTCAGCAGCACCAATTCCATCGGCCACGCACCAGGCTGGTTCGCGTCGGCGGCCAGTGCCCGTTCGTCGATGTCGACGCGGCGCAGCGGCAACTCGTCGGGCGCGGTGGTGAAGCCGTTGTCCAGGGCCATCGTGGCGACCGCCGCGGTCTTCAGGCCGGGAATGAATTCCTCGATCCACGCCGGCCGCGGCCCCGAGCCCGCGGCCTTGCGCTGCCAGGGCAGTCGGCGACGGGGCGGGGAGGGCGCCGCCTCGGCGGGCGTGCCGCCCTCGAGGCTGGGCTCCTTGGGCAGCGCCTGCGCCATGAAGGGCAGGGCCACGGCGCCGACCGTGTGGACGTCGGCGATGGCGAGCCGGCGCGCCAGCGGATGCTTGTTGTGCCAGTTCACCAGCAGCCAGGCGACGACATCCGGCGACGGTCCTTCCCACGGCGCCGCGGGGGCGGCGGGCGCGGGGACGGGCGCGGCGGCCCCGCCGGTGGGCGGGGCGGTCGGATCGATGTCGGGCGAGGCGGGGGTATCGTCCATGGCGCCGGCCATTGTGCGTCAGCGCCCGCGGCGCCGATCGTCGCGGGACGGGGGCGATCGCCCCGGAGTTCGCGGCTTCGGCCCCGCGTCCTTCCCGCGACGGCGGCGTCTTGAGAGGCGGGCACGGGACTTGTATGGTGAAGGCCATGCCCATGCCGCCGCCCGCCGACCTGCCCCTTCCGCGCACCGCCGCGCCGGCGCGACTCCTGGTCGTCCAGTCGCTGGCCGTGCAGCCGCTCGCGGCGGTGCTGGAGGAGAGCGGTTATGAGCTCCTGCGCGCGGCGGATGCGATCGCCGCGATGGAAGGCCTGGGCGCGGGACCGGCGCTGGTGATCATGGACATGGAGCTGCCGGAGCTGCCCGGCGACGGCCCGCTGGAGCTGCTGCGTCGCCTGGGCGGCGGCGGCGTCCCGGTGCTGACGCTGAGCCGCCCGCGCGATCCGCTGCGGCTCGGCGCCCTGCTGGCGGCGGGGGCCGCGGAGTGCCTCGTCAAGCCCGTGCGGCTGAGCGAACTGCTCGCGCGCGTCGAACGCCTGCTGCACCCCGCGCCCGCGGCGGGGCCCGCGGCGCCGCGCCGGCCCACGGCCAGCATGACCGTGCGGGAACGCGACGGCCATTGCGCGTGGCAGACGCCGCAGGCGCGCGCCCTGATGGCGGCGTACTTCCCGCCGCCCTGGTCGGAGCACGCGCGTCTGCCGCCGGAGGTGCTGGCCTGGCTGCATCGCGAGGCGCTGCGTCGGCGCGCGGGCGCGCCGCCCTCGTCGCTGACGATCGCGCCGCCGTCGGGGGCGCCGCGGCAGCGCCTGAGCTTCACGCTGATGATGGCGGACGCCGCCGTCATCGGCGACGGACACTGGCTGCTGGTGCTCCACGAGGCCGACGAGGCCGCGAGCCTCGCGACCCTGGCCAAGGCGCTGGACCTGCCGCTGTCGGACGCGGAGCTGCTGTTCGGCCTGCTCGGCGAACCCGCGCCGGACCAGCAGGCCCGGGCGCTGGGACTGGGGGACGCGGCCTATCGCATGCGGCTGGAGGCGCTGTGCCGGCGCCTGGGCGTGCCTGACGTGGGGCAGGCCGTGGAAAGTGCCCGCTCGGCCCTGGGGACGCCCAAGCCCGCAGGACGATGACGGGAGCGCCGCGCCGGGCGGTCCCCTGCGCTGCGGACCGGGTCAGGCCTCAGGCGGCGCCGGCGCCGGATCGAGGGCCGCCAGGTCGTCGGCGCTGAGCCACCCGCGCCGGGCGCTCCGCCGCAAGGCCTCGCGCCAGACCTCGAGGCAGCGGGGGTGATCGCCCTCCGATGCCGCGTCGCGACCGGGGCGCTCATCCGCGCCATAGGCGATGAGCAGTTCCCGGAGGTCGCCGTCGTCCAGCAGCTTGTCGGCGCGGGCCTGCAGGACCGCGTCGAGCCACACTTTCAACGCCTCGTCGTATCCACGCGCGAAGGCGACATGCGCGCCGGCGCCCTCGGACGCGGAGCCTGCTTCGAGCAGGCGCCGCACGAGCGGCTGCGACATCCGGGCTTCGCGTCCGGCTCGCAGTGTCGCCCTGGCGAGGGCCTCGATCACATCGGGCCGGTTGCGTTCGAAGGCGATCGCCAGCGGCGGGCGCGTTCCGTCCTTGCCCTCCAGGCGCAGGCGCAGCGTCGCGCGGTCGATCCACCGCCGTGAGACGGCAGAGACGAGCGCCTGCAGCACATCGGGGAGACCGGGGTAGCGCACCGCCGTCGTGGCGAGGTCGTCCAGTTCGTCGATGTCGAGCACGGCCGCCAGCGCCGGCACATGACGGTCCGACCGCCGCGGCCATGACATGAGCTCGTCCAGACACTGCGTCAGCATCGAGCGATCATCGAGGCTCATCAGCCGGCCCAGCAGCGAGGGGGCTTCGCCGGACCGTGTCGCCAGCAGCGAGCGCAGTTGCGGCGGGGACAGGCGCCGGTCTTCGACGAGCGCGCGCAGGCCGCGCAGGTAGCGCTTGAGCATTGGCCAGCCGTCGGTCGGACTGATGCCGGGCGGCGGCGGCCAGAACAGACGCCCCCCGGCGTCGCGCAGATCCAGCCAGCCGAGTTGCTGCGCCGACATCGGCTCCGAGCCGACGACGGCGGTCTGCACCAGGGCCATGTACCGGTCGAGGGCGCCGGGGATACGGTGCTCGAAGGCTTCCGCGAGCGCCGGCACGCCGCCGGCGCTCTCCGCCCGCAGCAGGGGGCGGACCTGATCCGCGGGCAGGATCCCCCGCGCATGCATCTCCAGGATGCGCTGCCAGTACACCTCGACCGTGCCCAGGTGACCCTGGCGCAGCGCGAGGGCCAGGGCACCGACGCGGTCGCCGTCCGGCGGCGGTTGGATGCGCAGCAGATCGATGGCTTGCGGCAACGACAGCAGCCGCCGGCCCAGCGCGACGGTGATCGCCTGCAGATGGAAGGCCAGCGCCGTCGTGGCGCCGTGAGACAGCCCCTGCACCAGGGCGGTGGTCTCGGCTCCGCCGTCCGACGCACGCAACATCCGCTCGAGCCACACCCCATCGCCGGCGTCCGGCCGGCACAGCGCCAGCAGGCAGCCGAGCACCGCCAGGACAGCGGCATCGTGGTCGCCCGCCATGCCCTCGCACAAGGGCCAGGCGCGGCGTGCCGGGGTGGCTTGCAAGGAGCCGTCCCCCGTGTCGTCCCGGAACGCCTCCGGCTCGATCAGCAGTTGTCCGATCAGCGCCCTGTCCAGATGCCCACGCTGATGGAGGCGCCCCAAGGTGCCCAGGATCGTCGCCAGCCGCGAGGCCTGCGTGCCCTGCGTCATCAGGACGCGCAGCCAGTGCGGCCGGTCCCGGGGCGCGCTGAACAGCGCCGCGGCCAATGCCGGACCGCGCGCCTTGTTCTCCCGGGCCGCCGCTTCCACCAGCGTCAGGTAGCGGTCGAGGACGGTCGGGCCGGCCGCCTGCAGCAGTGGCCGGGCCGACCCTTCGGCGCGGACCGCCAGCAGCAGCATGGCGACCGTGGGTGCGTCGAGCAAGGGCAGCGCGGTCGCCAGCGAGTCCAGGTAGGCCTCCGCCACCGGATCCTGGCCCCGCGCGAGCTGGGCGAGGCAGTGAGGCAGCACGGCGCCGTTGTGCCAGAGCTGCAGGCTTCGCTGCGCGCCCACGTTCTTCAGCAGGTAGACGATGAGCTCGACGTCCCCCCGCGATTCGGCCACGGCGATCAGCATCCGCGCGGCCTCGACGGGCAGCGTGTCCTCCCACCGGAGCTTGCACCAGCATCGGAAGCGGTCGTCCCCGAGGCGCCGCGCCATCGCGAGCGCGTCCTCCACGCGGACGAACCAGAGGGCGGGCAGGCGGGTGATCTCGTCCACGGGGGCATGCCGCAGCACGACCTCGAGCAAGGCGGCACGCGCGGGGGCGTCGAGGCGTCCGCCCGGATCGGCGGTCGACGGGCTCCCCAGCAGGCCCGCGCGCTCCACGCGGCGGAGATGGCGCGCCTCGGGCAAGGTATCCACCGGGGCGTCTCCCGTCTGCGCGCTCACCACCGCCAGGTCGTCGTCCAGCAGGATCAGGCGACGCGGGCCGCCCGTGCCGGGCCACTCGTGCAGCGAACGCTCGCGCGCCGGCAGGGTCAGGTCTTGCCTGGCGAGGTTGCGGCGGATCTGGGCGCCCACGAGCGTGGCATCGCGGTGGAGCGTCATCGCACCGTCGCTGTCCGTCCGGACGAAGGCGTCCATCGTCAGCGGCCCGTAGGCCGCCTCCAGCCCCTGCACCAGCATCGAGAGACGCGCGCAATGCGTGGTGTCGCCGTCGTCCTCCTTCCGCGTTCCGGACCTCAGATCCAATGGTTGATCACCCAGCCAGCCCGCGAGGTCCGCCGACACGCGCGACACGCATTCTTCCGCCAGGTGCCGCGCCACGCACATCGGCGTCAGCGTTTTCGCCAGGCGTTCCCGCAGCGGTTCGACCAGGTCCGCGACACGTCCGTCGTGCGGGGTGAACACATCGTCCCTGCGCGGCGCGCGCCCGCCCAGCCGGAGTTCCTCGATGGCGGCGGCGACCAGGTGGACCTCCAGCGACGTCGTCCGCTGCTGCCCCGGCCGGTAGGGGGTGCGGTGCTCCGCCCAACAGGCTTCCTGCTCCAGGATGCCCCGGATCGCGGCGCCGGTCCGGCGACGCAGGTTGCCGTCGCGCAGCAGGTCCAGCGCGGCCCGGGCGCGCGCGAAGTCGTCGACGATGCGCATCCCGCACAGGCCCATGCCGGCGACCATCCGGCGGAAGATCCCGCACCGTTCCCTGGCCGGGAGATCCTCGTTCGACAAGCCCTCGACGCATGCCGCGAGCAGGCGTTTGCCCCGTCCGAAGAGCTGGGGCAGGTAGGACTCGTAGAAGGCCCCGTCGTTGTCCATCAGGTGCTGGTGGAAGACCCCCAAGGGTTCCGGAGCCACGGGATGCCGACGCGCGAAAGCCTGGAGCGTCGCGATGGAGGCCTGCATCTGCGCCCGCGCGCGCGGCCAGTCGGGGCCGGCGCGGAACGCGAGGAACTCCGGCGGCAGACGCCCCGAGGCGTCGCAGGGGCCGTCGTAGTCCACGATGTCGGCCACGGCGCTCGCGTCGATGTGCCCGGCATGTCCGGAGCGGCGGGCGTCGGACGGCGCATCGTCGTCGGGGTCGAAGAGCGTCGCGTCGAAACCGAACGGAAATGCCGAGGAAGAGGGCGGTTGCATGGCCCGATCAGTGGCGCGGGCCCGCCGCATTGGCGGGACAATCGCAGCGTCCGCCGCGCTCCCGCGCTCCCGCGCTCCCGCGCTCCCGCGCTCCCGCGCTCCCGCGCTCCCGCGCTCCCGCGCTCCCGCGCTCCCGCGAGCCCGGCAGGCCCCGGCGTCCTGCGCCCCGGTCCATCAAGTCCGGCTGATCAGCCCAGGCGTGTCGAGCGGGGCCACGATTTCCTGCCACTCGTCGGCATCGATCCAGCCGCGGGACCGCGCTTCTCCCGCGGCCTCGCGCAACAGCGCCGCGCAGGCGCGTGGGCGCAGGTCGTCGGCGGCGAGGGAGCCGTCGGAGGCCGCCTCGATCGCGCGCCGGTCGCCGTCGGCATCGGCCACCAGCAGGGTCACATAGTCCCCGTTGGACAGGCGGTCCGCCTCGCGCAGTCGCTGGATGCCGGCCAGCCAGGCCGTCAGCGTGTCCACGCGGCCCAGGCGCAAGGCCTCGAAGGCGCCGTGGCGGTCCAGGGCGTCGTTCCTTCCCTGGACGATGGGGACAAGCCGACGCGCCAGGACCTGGTTCGTCGCCGTGGCCGTCACCAGCCAGTCGAAGAGGATGGACAGCCGTCGCGCGCTCCCCTGCGTCATCGCCTTGTACATCGACGTCGCCTCGCGCGTGCGGTGCGCCATCCCCAGCAGTTCGACGACTTCGCCGCTGCTCAGCCATCGTCCGCCCTCGGCGGTGCCCAGACGGTCCAGCCAGTCGCGCAGGCCGTTGTCCCCGATCGCCTGCGCTTCAGCGGCTGCGGCGTCATTGGCGGCGTCGGCCGGCGCAGCCGTCTGACGCGTCGTGTCGAGCAACAGCAGCAGTACGGAGTCGTCCGTCCTGTGATGGGTCGCGGCGAGATGCCTGCACAACTGCGTCGAATCGATCCAGCCGCGCTGACGCGCCAGCAACGCGCTGTCCAGCGCCAGGTTGAACAAGGGGGACGGGGCCTTGCCGAGCTGCCGGCAATAACCCGCCAGCGTCACCGAAACGTCAAAGGACTGGACGTGCAGGAGCCCGTCGACATCGACAACGCGGCCGTGCCTGGCGGCGAGCTGCGCCACCAGGTCGAAGTAGGCGCGCAGGACGGACACCCAGTGGGCGCTCATCGCCTCCTTCTTCCACTCGTCCGGCTTGATCAACGCGATGCATTGGTCGAGCGAGAACAGGCCCTCCGCGTGGAGCCGCTTGAGCAGGCCAAGACCCCGCTCAGGGTCGAGTGGGCTCATGCCGGCGGCGCGCGCAGCGGTCGACGACAGGGACAGGGACAGCCTCTCGCTCAATTCATCGACGCCCAGGTAGCCCTGCCGGAAGCGGTGGACCAGTTGTTCCTCCAGTTGCGGCGGTGTCCATCGCCTGGAGTCGGGCAGCACCGCCTCCGGTCCGGTCGCCGTTGGTGCGTTCGTTGCAGGGCCGTTCCTGGGCGCGGCGCCAACGGTCAGCGACGCCGGGGGACCGCTGTCGGCCGCGGCACCGTCCATGGGCGGCGGCATGCCCGCCAGTTGCTGGGCGGCCAGCCTGCGCCATTCCCGCAGAACGGCTGCGCACGGCCCGTCTTCGCCGGCGGTCGCCACGGCGCGGCGGACCAGTTCGAGACCCTGTCCCGTCGGCAGGCCGTCCGGCGTGCCGACGGGCGGCACGCGGACCAGCCGTGCCAGTCCGTGCGCGGACAGATGGCCTTGCTGATGGAGCGTGACCAGCCCTTCCAGATAGGCCTTCAGTGCCCCGGCGATCACCGCCGACCGGTTGACCCGCGGCACCAGCACCTCGTCCGGCAGCGCCAGGGCCTGGATCGGCGGCATCCAGGGGGCGCTCGCGTGCTGCGTCATCCAGGACAGGAAGGTGGACACGTGAGCCCGCTGGCCGTGCATCACGGCGCTGCACAGCGGCGAGGTCGCGGGGCGGCCGCCGAGGCCGCCCGGGTCGCCGGGCTCGTCGGGCGTCGGGTGCAGCAAGGTGCGCATGTCCCGTGGCGACAAGGCCAGTTCGTCACCGGCGCGGGCGAGGCAGGCCAGCACCTGACGAAGGGGCTCGGGGCTGGTCTGTATGCGGGAGAAGTCCAGGAAGGCGCCCAGTCGCACGTCGGCGTGCAGCAAGGCCACGATCACCGGTCCGGACAGCAGGCCCTCGCGATGCAAGGTCCCCAGACGCTGCAACACGGCGTCGGGCCATGGCGGCAGCGTCGCAGAGGCGGTCCAGCGCGCGAGCAGGCCGCGCCGGAAGTCATTCAACGCCTTGCGGCATGGCGTCCAGCGGACCCCGTCGGCCGCGGCGCGGAGGCGATCCAGCGCCGCCAGGCACGCGTCCGCGAACGCATCGTTCCCCTCCCGCAGCGCCTGCGGCAGATGCGGCAGGACCAGCGGCCACGCGGCGCGCAGGTTCTCGAGGTCCATGGCGCCGATCAGGCCCAGCGCCGCGGCCGGAAGTCGCCGGTGGAGTGCGGTCTCCAACGCGCGACAGGTGAGCCCCGAGCCTGCCGCATCGGCCCGTGCGGCGACATCCCCGAGCAGTCGCGCGGCGGCCTCGTCCTCCAGCGACGCGCACACCTGGGAGAGGACGCCCGGCACCACCAGCCAGGCCGACTCCCAGGTCTCGGGCGGGGTAGTCTGGACGGCGATGACGCCGTCGATCACCCGCATGAGGATCTTCGGATCCGACAGAGGCCTCGCGGCGGGCGCCTGCCCCGCGGCGTGCAGGTCGAGCGCGCCGGACGACGCCGCCTCGCGCAGCACCCGGAGGACGTCGGCGGGCCGCGGCGTGCGTTCGCGAGGGCCGTCGTCGTCCTCCTCGATCACCGACGGCACATCGCCCTGCTTCAGCACCAGCGCCCATCGCGTGGCGTCGGCGTTTTCCTGCCACACCGTCAGGTCGGCCTTCTCTTCCACCAGGCGATCCTTGACCAGGTTCTTCCGGATGTTCGACAGCACGGCCTGCGGGTCGTCGGTGAGGACCAGCGGCTCCAGGACGCCGTCGCCGCGCACGAAGCGGCGCGCCTCCAGCTTGCCGAAACGACTGCCGGCCTTGCGCACCGTGCGATCCAGCGTGGGCCAGTCCTCGCCCTCCAGGGTCGACGTCGCGTCCGTCCATTTGCACAGCGCGCGACGCACCTTGCCCATGCACTCGTGGGCGAGCGTTCGGGCGACGGAAGCCGGCGTCACCGACTGCCGCACGGCACTGCGGCAGTCCCGGACCCGCTGCGGGAAATCGTCGGGTTCGCGGAACCAGGGATCGTTGTCGGGCGCGTACGCCCAAGGCAGGCCGATCCGTTTCTCGAATTGAAGCACCACATGCGGATTCGTCTGGTACTGATCCGACGCCGATCCGCCGCTGGCGAGTGCCTGCACGATCGCGGCCTTCGCCGTGTTCCGGCACACGCGCTGGACGGCGTTCTTCAGACCGTCGCCCAGTTGCCGCATCCCGTACTCGGCATCGATCAGTTCCCCCACGGTCCGGCCACCGCAGTTGCGAAGGCCCTCGCCCAATCGCCGCAGGCACCGCAGGGCGCCCGATCGGCGATCGTCGCCTCGGGCCTCCAGCCGGCCGAGCATGGCGGCGATCAGCTCCAGGGACCGCTTGCCGCGGGTGAAGAGGTCCGGCAGATAGATGCGCTGGAGCGCGTCGGGCGTCGGCGACGTCAGAACCACCACCAGGCGATGGATGTCCGTCGCGATCGGGTCTTCGCCGCGATCGCGGGCATAACGCTCCATCGTTTCGAGGCAGTGCATCATCTGCGTCGTCGCGCGGCGCCCGTCCTCGCTCTGGCGGAAGGCCTCGAAGGCGTGGCGATCCTCCGGGCCGTACACCGGCTCGCCGGCGTCCGCCGCGGCCAGGACGTCGACGGCCGGAGGATCGTCGGCAAAGACCTCGCGCCGGAAACCGAAATCGAGCGGTCCCGCATCGGCGGCGGGCTGGTGAAGAACAAGTTCGAGCATCCGGCTGTGTGCATCGCCATCCCGGAACGGTTTCCTGGTCGGCAACAGGTCGCCAGGCGGTCATCCGGCTTTGGCGGGACAATCACGGATTGCCCCAGGACCGCCGATGTTCAGTTCCCTGATTGCCCCCGATGCCGGCGCCGCGCCGTCCGACGCGCGCGAGCGCTTCCTCCGCCTGCTGCGCACCGCGTTGGCGGAGCGCCGTTTCCAGCGCCTGCTGCTGAACCGTCACGAGGGCGAGGACGCCTCGCTCGAACGGCTGACCGTGCGCGACATCGAGCTGCGCGGCGAGCGCGCGTTGAGCTTCCTGTGGCGGCACAAGACCAAGGACGTCACCAAGAACCATCCGCTGGATGAGGGCCTCGCGCTGATCGACGGCCTGCTGGGGCGCGATTTCCAGCAGGCGCATCTGGACACGCTCGGCGAGGAGGTGCAACTGCGCTTCAGCCGCAAGGGCAAGCCGCTGCTGCAGGTGGGGAAGAAGGCGGGTGCGGGCGCACCAGGCGCACCCGCCGCGGCCGACGGCAGCGATGCCGAGGCGGATGCGGACGGTTCGAACGGCGCGACGGCGCCCGGCGGGCATGACCGTGCCAAGCCCCGCGAGCTGTCGACCGGCAGCCCGTTCTGGCGCGACCTCGGCGTCACGCACGAGCTCAAGGGCCAGCCCGCGCTGGTGCCGGCGATGGCGCGCAAGTGGAAGCAGATCAACAAGTTCATCGAGATCTTCGGCGCGGCGGTCCGCAAGGCCGGGCTGGACGAACCCGGCACGCCCGTGCGGCTGGCCGACTTCGGCTCCGGCAAGGGTTACCTGACCTTCGCCATGCACGACTGGCTGCGCGCGCAAGGCCTGGCACCGCGGGTGCAGGGCGTCGAGCTCAAGCAGGACATGGTGGCGCTGGGCAACGCGGCGGCGGCGCGTCACGGGCTCGAGGGCCTGAGCTTCGAGCACGGCGACGTGCGCGAGCGCGGCGACCAGCCGCTGGACGTGATGGTCGCGCTGCATGCCTGCGACATCGCGACCGACTACGCGATGCACTTCGGCCTGCGCAGCGGCGCGCGCATCATCATGTGCGCCCCGTGCTGCCACAAGGAGATCCGCCCGCAGATGACGACGCCGGCCGCGCTGCGGCCGCTGCTGCAGCACGGCATCCACCTCGGCCAGGAGGCGGAGATGGTGACCGACTCGCTGCGGGCGCTGCTGCTGGAGCTGATGGGCTACGACACGCAGGTGATCGAGTTCATCGCGCTGGAGCACACCAGCAAGAACAAGATGGTGCTGGCCGTGAAGCGCCCGCAAGACCCGACCCCGGCGCGCCGCGCGGAGCTGCTGGCGCAGCTCGACGAGATCAAGCGCTTCTACGGCCTGCGCAGTCAGGCGCTGGAGACGCTGCTGCGCGTGGAAGGCAGGCTCGAGCCCGTCTGAGCGGCCAGCAGGCCCGGGAGCGACGCGCGCCAGGCCTGGAGGTGGCCCTCGCCGCCGCCGCGCGCCGCGGCGACGCGGAGCAAGGTGCAGGGAGTGCCCTTGGGATACCCGGCGGCGGACAGCAGATCCACCGGCCGCAGTACGCCCGCCGCGCACGCGGTATCCAATCCGCAGAGGTAACGGGTCAAGGCCGCGTGCACATGCGGCTCCTTGACGGTGGACACGACCTGCTCCGCTTCCCGCGCGTCGGACAGCAGGATGCGCCGAGCCGCCGCACTGTCGAGCCGCTCCTCCCGCACCATGGCGGTCACCCACTTGAACAGGCCGTCCACCAGGAATGGCTTCCCCGCGATCAGCGCGGCGCTCATGAGCGGTGACGGCACCGGGTATTGGGCGGTGCCGCTGACCTGCAGCAGGGCGGCGGTCTCCTCGGCGCTGAGCTCGAGCTGGATCGAGAGCCGGCGGATCAGGGCGAGTTCCACCAGCAGACGCTCCGGACCGCCTTGGTAGAACGTCGTTTCCAGCGCGTCGGACAAGCCAGCGGACTCGTTGAGCAGCGGCGCCGTCAATCGGCGTCCGGGCCCGCTGCGCAGCGACTGCAGCGCTGAGATCAGACCATCCCAGGCGGGTCCGCCGACCTGGGATCGATCGCTGCCGAGCGGATAGGCATTCTTGAAACGGACCAGTCCAACGCGCGCGGGGAAAAGGGGAACGGTACGTCCGAGTTGTTTCGCCAAGCGGCCGATCAACTGGCGTTGCGGCGAGGGGCGGTCGACGACCTCCGCGTCTCCGTCCTCGACCCCGTCCCCGCCCCGGACCCGCGCCTCGGTGTTCAACGACCGGTCGCGCGCCGCCTGCTCGTGCAATTGACGCTGCCAGCTGTCGGTGAAGCCTTCGGCGTCCCAGGACGCCAGCAGCGCTGCGAGCGGCGCACCCCCGTGGCCGCGGAGCAGCAGATGCAGCGCGTGGTCCAGGGCGTCGGCTTCCCAATTCGGCGCGGCCTGGCTCAGCCACGAGGCCAGTGTCAGGTCGTCCAGTCCCTGGCGCTCGATCACGGTCTCGAGGCCCGCGGCGGACGGGCAGGCCGCGACGCGCTCACGCGTGCCTTGCGGGTCCGATCGCGCCGCCGCCGACGAATCGGCGAATGCCCTCAGTGCCTGCCGGGTCCGCGCGTCGAGCCCGCGCGGCAGCCCGGTGGGCCGGAGCAGCGCATCGATCTCCCGGCGGTTCAGGAAGCGCCGCGGCGGATTCAATTCCTCCCCGGTTCCGTCGTCGAGCACGACATATGGCCATCGGCCTTCGAACAGCACGATGCGTTCGCGCTTGCCGTGGACGCGACGCTCCTGGAGCACCTGCTCCCGCGGGGACGGGGCGATGTGCTGTTCCGCCATGTTGTGGCGGATGCCGATGGCCAGGAGGCGCGGATCGTCGGTCAGGCCGCCTGTGAGATCGCCCTCGTCGTCCAGCGCCGCGACCTGGTGGACATGCAGATCGCCGAAGCGCGGGACGAACGCTTGCAGGGCCTTCTCCAGCAGGGGCCAGTGGTCGAGGTCCTCCCACACGGCGAGCGTGGCCCCCTTCAGTTCGTCCTCCAGCTTCTGGCCGACTTCCATCAGACAGTCGTCGGCGAGATGCTCCGCGATCGTCGTCATGTCCATGCGCTGCGCCAGGCCGTCGGCGCAACGCCTGATCTCGTCCGCATGGGCGCGGACGTCGATGATGAAGGTGTCGGTCAACTCCGACGCCAGCGAGAAGCCCGGCAGGCGCAAGGCGGCCGCGAAGGGGTCCAGCGCGTGGGGGGTCGAGAGATCATGGTGCGCGAGCCTGGCTTCGCCGCGCAGCAGCTCCCTCAGATGAACGAGGGCCACGTCGGAGAACGCGGACCAGACCGAAGCGCCGAGTCCGCCCGCCAGCCCCGCGAGCCGCAGCGCCGCCCGTTTGAGCTCCGAGGCGTGGCGCTGCGGGCACTCTTTGAGACCCTCGATGCGCAGGAGCGTCTGGCAGCGGTGCTGCAGGCTGATGTCTTCGTTGCCGAGATGACGGACCACCGCTTCCAGGGCCTGCTTGCACTCGGGTCGATAGAGCTCGATCTCCCCTTGGGGCTTCGGCCCCGCGTGCTTCTTGCGGAACGCGAGCAGATGCGACAGTTCCGTCGTGGCCGCCGTCAGGCGATGTTGCTCGGTGAACTCGAGGACCGCCGTGATCGCCGTCTGCCATTCCTCCCGTGCGCGATGGCCGTCGGGACTCTCGAGGAACTCGCGGTTCTGCCTCTGCAGCATCGGCTTGAACTCGCTGATTTCTGAATTCGGCGGCGGCGGCGGGGCATACGCCGGCGCGGGTCCGGCATCGAGGCCATCGGCCCGGGCGCCGTCCAGCCTGCTCTCCTCGGCGTGCTTGCTGTCGAAGAACGCCGGTTCGAAGCTGTAAGAGGTTTGGACGCTGGGCGCCCAGGAAGACGAAGAAGGAAAAGTCATGAGTCCTGGGTGCGCAGGCGCCCGGGACGGTTCGCGAAGTTGCCGGAATGAAACTTGCCATGCGGGGCCATGGCCGTGCTTGCGGCGCTCCAGGCGACTCGATGTCCAACCTCCTTGCACCGTCCCCCGCTCCCGTCCCCTGGCTGGCCCGCGTCCTCGGCGCCGCGCTGCTCATCCTCGGCTTCGTCATGCTCGCCGCGGGCGGCCTGCTGGCCTCGCTGGGCGGCAGCTGGTATTACGCGTTGTCGGGACTGGCCTGGGCCATCATCGGCGCGTTGATGTGGGGGCGGCTGCGCGAGGCGGTGCTCGGTTATGCGCTCTACTTCCTCGCCACGCTCGTGTGGAGCCTGTGGGAAGTGGGCCTGGACTGGTGGCCGCTGGGCGCGCGCATCGGCGTGCCCTTCCTCATCGGCGCGGTGCTGCTCGCGCTGGTGCCGACGATGCGCCGTCATCTGCCCGTCGACGATCTCCGCCGCGTCGCCTGGCGCAGTCCGCCGGCGCTCGCGCTCGCGGTGGTGCTCGGGATTTTCGTTGTCGTCGCGTTGACGTCGTGGACACGCGACCTTCATGCCGTCGAAGGCACGATGCCGGCCAACGGCGCCGCGCGTCCGCCCGGTGTGCCGGCCTCCGGCGCGGCCTCGGTGCCCGACGGGGAGTGGCACGCCTACGGCCGCACCGGTTTCGGCCAGCGCTGGTCGCCGCTGGCGCAGATCACGCCGGCCAATGTCGGCGATCTCAAGCTGGCCTGGGACTTCCGCACCGGCGATGTCCGCGGCCGGCCCGGCGACCCCGTGGAGACCACCTTCGAGGTCACGCCCCTGAAGGTCGGCGAGCGGCTCTTCCTCTGCACGCCCCACCAGACGGTGCTGGCGCTCGACGCGACCACGGGCCGCGAGCTGTGGCGCTTCGATCCGCAGGTGCGCGGACAACTGGCGCTGCAGCATCTGACCTGCCGCGGCCTGTCCTACCAGCCGCCGGCGGACACGATGGCGGCGGCCGGAGCGCAGCCCGCCGCCTGCGCGGCCAAGCTCTTCATGCCCACCGCCGACGCGCGGCTGATCGCCCTGGATCCGGCGACGGGCAAGACCTGCCCCTCGTTCGGGCAGCAGGGCGCGGTCAGCCTGATGGCCGGCATGCCCAACGCCAAGCCGGGCGCCTATTACTCGACCTCGCCGGTGGTGGTGACCCGCAAGCTGGTGATCGTCGGCGGCACGGTGCTCGACAACGCGTCGACGAAGGAGCAGTCCGGCGTGATCCGCGCCTATGACATCGAGACCGGCGCGCTGGTCTGGAACTGGGATTCCGCCAACCCCGACGCCACCGCGCCGATCGCGGCCGGGCAGACCTACACGGCCAACTCGCCCAACAGCTGGTCGGTGGCCAGCGTCGACGAGTCGCTCGGCCTGGTCTACCTGCCGATGGGCAACCAGCCGCCCGACCAGTGGGGCGGCAAGCGCTCCGCGGCGGTGGAGAAGCACTCGTCGTCGGTGGTGGCGCTGGACCTCGCGACGGGACAAGTGCGCTGGGTCTTCCAGACCGTGCATCACGACCTGTGGGACTACGACGTGCCCGCGCAGCCGGTGCTGGTGGACCTGACGGTGAAGGGCCGGCGCGTGCCCGCGCTCGTGCAGCCGACCAAGCAGGGCGAGCTCTTCGTGCTGGACCGCCGCGACGGCAGGCCGGTGTTCCCGGTGACCGAGACGCCGGCGCCGCAGGGCGCGGCGGCGGGCGACTTCAGCGCGCCCACGCAGCCGGTGTCGGCGATCTCGTTCAACCCGCCGGCGCTGCGCGAGCGCGACATGTGGGGCGTGTCGATGTTCGACCAGCTCTGGTGCCGCATCGCCTTCCACAGGCTGCGCTACGAGGGCCGCTTCACGCCGCCGTCGGAGCAGGGCTCGCTGATCAACCCGGGCAACTTCGGCGTCTTCAACTGGGGCAGCATCGCCGTCGATCCGGTGCGCGGCATCGCGTTCACGACGCCGGCGATCCTGGGCTTCACCTCGACGCTGGTGCCGCGTCGCGACGACACCTCGCTGCTGGTGCAGGACGGCGGGCCGCCCAAGGGCGCGCTGCCGGCGCTCAACGAGAACTTCGGCGCGCCGTTCGCCGCGAAGATGAAGCCCTTCACCTCGCCGCTGGGCATCCCGTGCCAGGCGCCGCCGTGGGGCACGGTGGCCGGGGTCGACCTGAACGAGGGCAAGGTCGTCTGGCGCCATCGCAACGGGACCGTGCGCGACCTGTCGCCGGTGCCGGTGCCGTTCAAGCTCGGCGTGCCGAGCCTGGGCGGACCGATGATGACGGCCGGCGGCGTGGCCTTCCTGTCAGGCAGCATGGACGACTATGTCCGCGCCTACGACGTCAACGACGGCCGCGTGCTGTGGGAAAGCCGCCTGCCCGCCGGTGGTCAGGCCACGCCGATGACCTACCTGGGCGCGGACGGGCGGCAGTACGTGCTGGTCATCGCGGGCGGCCACGGGTCGACCGGGACGAAGCCCGGCGACCATGTGCGCGCGTATGCGCTGGAGAAGCGCTGAGCGGACCGGGTCAGCCCTTGGCCGCCACGATGGCCTGTGCATCCATGTAGGCCGCCAGCGCCTCGGGTTTGTTGCTTCGCTCCAGCATGGTCTTCAACGTCGTGTTGTAGGGGCCCAGCAGCACTGTCCGGGCTTCCTTCGCGGTGATCAGGCCGGTGGCCTGCGCCTGCGAGATCAGCATGCCCCACTGGCGCAGGCGATCGGCCTTCCCCGGATCCCCCGCCCATGTCCGGATGTCGGCGTGATATCTCAAGCTGGTCGGCAGCAGGGCCTGCTTGGCCTCCCTGGCGTTCATGCGGCCGCCATCCACGGCCAGCTTGAGCGCCTGCAGCCAGGGCGCGAAGACGTCCGGATGGTCGAGCGCCTCGTTGCTCATCGCCTCGGTCAGCAACTTGCGTTCGTCCTCGACCCCGATCGCCTTGTCCTTCCGGAGCACGCCGGCGGCGGAGAGCAGCAACTGCACCGATGCTTCGTGGCCGTTCGCCATGGCCCCACGCAGTGCGCTCTGACGATGGTGACCGGACGGCTCCTTCAAGAGCCGGGCGAGCTCGACGGGCGATGCGTGCAGCGCCTGCAGCGAGGCGCTGAGTGATGGCGCGTCGCCGGCTTTGAGCGCTGCCAGGAACGATTGGCGGGCCGCGTTCAAGTCGACTTCGGAGTCGGGCAAGGACGCGGGGGGAAGGGTGGCGACGGGGGGCAGGTACATGGCAGTCTCGGAATGACGAAAGAGTGTCAGTCGACGCTGTTCGTCGCTGGTTCACCGAGGACATCCGGTTGTCCGACGCCGAAGAGACGAAAAAAAGCCCGGCCCCTCGTGGAGAGGCCGGGCAAGGGCGCTGTGACGCCGCCTGAACGCCCTGACTGCTGAGGGCGTGGCGCTGCGGCGTGGCGAATGGGGAGCGCTTGCGCGCCGGCCATGAGGCGACCCGCGACGGGACGCGGCCTGGGCGCGTGGATCGTGAGAACTCAGGTCCGCGGGGGCGGAACCGGCGCCGGGGCTGGCTTTCCGGGGCAGGGACGCGGGGGCGTGGACTGCGGGGAGGCGGGCGTGCGGCGTGTCGTCATGCTTCGCATCATCGCCGCGGCCGGAAAAGCCGAGAAGGAAAGAACAGGGCGCAAATCCGGCCAAACAAGTGGCCGGTTTTTTCGTCCATTTCCGGGCCTTCAGGGAATCGGCGGGCGCAAGGGCACCTGGAAGGCATGGCGACGTCGGAGGCGGTGGTCCAACGGGTCAGTTGCCGTCCGGGACCCCCCGGTTCGATCAAGGTCGGTTCCACCAACGACAAGCCCGGCGCGTACGGGACGGGCCGGGCCTGAAGATGATGCGGTCCGGTGCGCGGCAAGCGCACCGACGGGTCAGCGCGTCGCCCTGTCGGGCATCACGCGCAGGTCGCTCATCACGCGCATCACGCGCATCACGCGCATCACTTGACGTCCATCCCGAACGTGTTCGCGATGAAGGCCAGGATGTCCGCGCGCTCCTCGATGATCTTGGAGGTCGGCTTGCCGGCGCCGTGGCCGGCCTGCGTCTCGATGCGGATCAGCTTGGGCGCGGGGCCGGTGTCGGCGGCCTGCAGCGTCGCGGTGTACTTGAAGCTGTGGGCCGGGACGACGCGGTCGTCATGGTCGCCGGTGGTCACCAGGATGGCCGGATAACGCGCGCCGCTCTTGATCGTGTGCAGCGGCGAGTAGGCCTTCAGCCACTGGAAGTCCGCGGCGTTCTCCGAGCTGCCGTAGTCCGAGGTCCACGCCCAGCCGATGGTGAACTTGTGGAAGCGCAGCATGTCCATCACCCCGACCTGCGGCACGGCGGCGCCGAACAGGTCCGGACGCTGGTTCACGACCGCGCCCACCAGCAGGCCGCCGTTGGAGCCGCCGTTGATGGCGAGCTTCGCGGGCTGCGTGTACTTGCTGGACACCAGGTACTCGCCGGCGGCGATGAAGTCGTCGAAGACGTTCTGCTTCTTGCCCTTGGTGCCGGCCTCGTGCCAGGCGGCGCCGTACTCGCCGCCGCCGCGCAGCACGGCCAGCACGTAGACGCCGCCCATCTTCATCCAGGTCGCGGCGGTGACGCCGTAGCCCGGCGTCATCGGCACGTTGAAGCCGCCGTAGCCGTAGAGCAGCGTCGGGTTGGTGCCGTCCAGCTTCAGGCCCTTGCGGTGCGCGATGAAGATCGGCAGCCTGGTGCCGTCCTTGCTGGTGACGAAGACGCGCTTGCTCTCGAATTCGCTCGCGTCGAACGCGGTCTGCGCGCGCTTGAACAGCTCGGCCTTGCCGGTCTTCGCGTCCAGGCGCCAGATCTCGCCCGGCGTGGTCAGGCTGGTGTAGCTGAAGAAGGTCTCCGGGTCGTTCCACTTGCCGCCGAAGCCGGCGGCGGTGCCGACGCCGGGCAGCTGGATGTCGCGCACATGCTTGCCGCTGGGGGCGTGCACGCGCACCAGCGTGGCGGCGTCCTGCAGGTAGCTCAGCACCAGCTGGCCGCCGACGCCGTTGGCGGCGTTCAGCGCGTCCTTGGTCTCGGGCACCAGCGTGGTCCAGGTCTTCGGATCCTTGGCCTGCCAGTCCTTGTCCAGGTCGATCGCGATCAGGCGGCCGCGCGGCGCGTCCTTGTCGGTCTTGACGATCAGGCGCTGGCCGTCCAGCACGACGGGCGCGTACTCCGCGTCGAAGCTGACGGTCAGCGGCACCGGCTTGGCGCCGGCGTAGCCGCCCTTGCTGTCCAGCGGCAGCAGCATCAGGCCGTTCTTGCGGGCGGAGCCCTTCCACACGTTGATCAGTCCGAGGCGGCCGTCGTCGGTGACGTCGACGTTGAAGCCCCATTCCTTCTCGGCCGGGTTCTCCACGACCAGCGTGTCGGCGGACTGCGGCGTGCCCAGGCGGTGGTAGTAGACCTTCTGGAAGTAGTTGGCGCCGGTCAGGGCCGCGCCTTCCTTGGGCGCGTCGTAGCGCGAATAGAAGAAGCCCTTGCCGTCCGGCGTCCAGGACGCGCCGGAGAACTTGACCCACTCGATGGTGTCGTCCAGGTCCTTGCCGGTGTCGAGGTCGCGGACCTTCCAGGTCTGCCAGTCGGAGCCGGCGCCGGCGGTGCCGTAGGCCAGCAGGCGGCCGTCCTTGGACACGACGCTGCCGGTCAGGGCCACGGTGCCGTCCTTGGACAGCGTGTTGGGGTCGAGCGCGACCTGCGGCGTGTCCTTCAGGCTGCGCGCGGTGTAGAGCACCGCCTGCTGCTGCAGGCCGTTGTTGCGGGTCCAGAAGTAGCGGCCGCCTTCCTTGTAGGGGACGCCGAACTTCTCGAAGTTGTAGAGGTCGGTGTAGAGCTTGCGCGCGGGCAGGCGCTGCGGCATCGCGGCGAGGAACTTGTCGGTGACCGCGTTCTCGGCCTGGACCCAGGCCTTGGTGTCGGCGCTGTTGTCGTCCTCGAGCCAGCGGTAGGGATCGGCGACGGTGGTGCCGTGGTAGTTGTCGGTCTGGTCGACCTTGCGGGTGACCGGGTAGGTCAGGCCCTGCGAGGCGGCCGACGCATTGGCGGAGGTCGTGGCGGGGGCCGAGGCGGTTTGCGCGGTGGCGGCCGTCGCGGCGCCGAGCCCGACCACCAGCGCGGCGGTCAACGAAAGACGGGAATGCATGCGATGTGCTCCTGGAGTCGGGAAGCCGCCCGGCGCGGCTCGTGGCCGTTCGGGGCGGTGGGCGGGAATTGTGCCCCGCTGTCCGTGGGGTGCCTTTGGTCAGGGCGGGGAAGTACGGGGTGGACGAACTTCATCGAATCCATCGCGGCGACGGTGGCTCAAAGTGATCGTCTTTCGCGGACGACTGACTTGTCCTGGTTGTTTTGGCCTTTGGCTCGAATCCCGCGGTGCCGGATCGTTCTCAGAATCCCGCATCCCTCTTCATTGGAAAGTGCAGGTGCAGAATGAATGCCCTCGTGGATCCGATCTACTTCACGCCTCCCATGTCCGCGTCCGAGCCTGAGTCCGAGACCATCCCGTTGACGGTGAGCATCGACGTTGAATTGATGCGCAAACTCGAAGCGGGAGCCGCCGCATCGAACCTCTCGATGGACGAGCACGTGGCCTGGCTGCTCGAGGAAGCGATCTTCATCAACAGCCCGGAGTTCTTTGATCCGGACAACTGGGAGGCGCACGAATACCGCCTCGTGCGCGAGTCGCTCCAGTCCACCATCCTCGGGCATGACCTGCCCCTGGAGCAGGTGGAAACGGAGATCGAAGATCAATTCGGAACGGACGGGTCGCAAGATCTTCCGGCGCAGTCTTGAGCGCGGCGATCACGCGGCAGGCGCGTCAGGACCTCTTCGAGATCCTCAGTCGTATCAAGGCGGATGACCCCTTTGCCGCCGAAAAGATGGCCAAGGAGTTCTTTCGCAAGTTCAAACTGCTGTCCAACCAGCCAGGCATCGGTACCCGCACGAGGAATCAGAACGTGCGGGTCTTCCCGGTCAAGCGCAGCTACAAGGTGCTCTACCAGTCACCGCCGCCGCATCTGATCATCCGCCGTGTGATCCATGCGGCACGGCGTTGGCCCGAAGCCGAGCTGCCGGGAAGGCGGACTCAGTAATCCCACCTCGCCTCGACTTGGAACGTCCGCCCCGGATACGGATGGAAGTTCCAGTACTGGTAGTTGTTGAGGTTGTCGACGCCGGCCGCGAGCGACCACTGCTTGTCCAGTCGCCACTGGGCCCGCAGGTCGACGGTGAAGTACTTGCTCGCCGCCATGTAGGCAAAGCCGTTGACGTCGCTGTTGTCGAGCGTGCTGAACTGCTTGCCGCTGTAGCGCGCGCCGAGGCTCAGGCTGAGGTCGTCGCGCGCCTGCCATTGCGCGAGCATCGTCGCGCGCCAGCGCGGCACGCGCGGCTGCCACTTGCCGATCGTGTCGCCGGGCACCGTCGCATAGCCGGCATTGGCCAGGATGACCGAATCGGCGAAGGTCACGCTGCCCGTCAGGCTCACGCGCTGCGGCAGTCCCGCCGTGCCGCTGAACTCGACGCCCCGCGTCCGGATGCGATCGATGTTCTGCACCGTGTTCGCGTTGGTCGCGACGTTCAGCTGCGAGTACAGCGCATCGCGGCTGTCCTCGTGGAAGAGCGTGATCCGTAGCGCGTCACGATCCTTGCCGGTCCATTCGGCGCTGAGTTCGCTGGTCCAGCTGCGTTCGGCCTTCAGGTCGGGATCGTTGTTGATGAACTGTCCCGCGGCGTTGAAGCCGCCCTGGAACAGCTCGCTGACCGTCGGGAAGCGCACCGCGCGGCCGGTGCTGGCCTTGATCACCCACTGATCGCTCAGTCCGTACGACAGCGCCGCCTTCGGCGACCACGCGGTCTGCGCGCGTGACGGGTGGTTCTGCAGGTTCGTCGTCGACTGGGTCACGCCGTCGAACGACTGCCAGTGCTCGCCGCGCAGACCCAGCACCGCTGTCCAATCAGGCGCGAAGGCCCAGGCGTCCTGCGCGAAGACGGCCCGCACGCGCGTGTCGCCGTCGAAGCGCGAGGTCAGTGCGCCGGCATCGCCATCTCGCCAGTCCGCCAACGCGGAGACCCGAGTGCGCAGCCGATAGCGCTCCTGCGACACGCCTGCATCGATCGTGTGATCGCTGCCGACAGGCGTCCATGTGAGCTTCCCCGACAGCGTGTTCCAGCCGGTGCCCGCCTGGTCGGTGAGCCGACCGGCGTTGGGGGCTGCGCTCGTCGGCGCGTAGGCTCGCGAGCGGTCGGCGAGGTAGTCGTACAGGCTGCCCGACACCTCCCAACCGAGCCCGTCGCGCACGCGGCGCTTCAGCGAGATCGCATGCATGCGGTGCTCGAGCTCGTCGCGCGTCTGCGGGAAGTCGCTCGCGCTGAGCGAGTAGCCCTTGCCGTCGATGCTGACCGGCTGGGTGATGCCGCCACCGGAGCGGTGATCGATCGTCTGCCCGTTCGCGTCCGTCAGGAAGCTCTGCGAGCGGCCGTCTGAGTCGTTGCTCCACAGCCCGAACACATACATCGCGCGCAGGCCGGGATCGATGTCGTAGGCGAGCTTCAGCTTCGCCTGGTCCTGCACCGTGTCGTATCGCGTGCCGCTGCCCAGCAGCAGCCACGGCTGGTTGGCGCGGTTGAGCCCGGCGACCGCGCCCGTGACCGGCACCGCGCCGGCCGCCGGAGCGGCCGAGCTCAGGGTCCTGTTCGCGAAGGTCTGCGGCTGGCCCTCGCTGTCGGTGCGGCCGGCGTGCAGCCACCACGAGAACGCGCCCTCCGCACTGCCGATCGACGCGCTCGCCTGCTTCGCGTCGTAGTCGCGCTTGTGGCCGTAGAGCTCATTGGGCTGATGGCTGTAGCCCACCCGCGCATGCGCCTCGAAACGCGTCGGCATGCGCGTCTGGTAGTCGACGACGGCACCCACCGCATTGCCCGAATACGCCGCCGAGAACGGCCCGTACATCACGTCGACACGGGCGATCTCCTCCGGCGACACGAGGCCCCATCGCGGCGCGAAGGTCGCGCCGTTGCCCAGCAGGTTGGACAGCAGGATGCCGTCCGCATAAACCAGCGAGCGCGCGCTGTTGCCGGTGCCCGACGCGCGCGTCGACAGCACGGCATGGTTGTAGTCGCCGATGTAGCGCTTGCGCACCAGCAGGCTGGGCAGATACTTGAGCGCATCCTCGGCATCGGTGGCATTGATGTCGCGGGCGATCGCCTCGCCGGTGACGCCCTCCATCGTCGTGGGAATGCGGCTCGGGAGCGAGGTCGGCGCGGCGCCGTCGACACGGACGATGCCCAGGGAAAGAGCGCGGACGTCGGCGTCCTCCGCGGCGTACACGATCGTGGACGCGGCAGCGGAAGCGGACGCCAGCACCGTGAGCGCGCCGGCTCTCAGCCGGCGCGCACGGGAAATGCTGTGCATGGAAAGGAACTCCAACGGAATGAAGAAGCACCGGCGGCAAGCCGGCGCGGCAGACTTCAGACCGTCAGAGGCGGCGCCCTCGCCGGCGCACTGCGCCAGGCGTGCGCGGTGACCGCGGCGCTGTAGAAGCGCTCCGGCAGGCCGTGGCGCAGCTCGGTGCGCAGCGGCAGCACCCCCGGCACCGGCGGCAGCGGCAGCACGTCCTGGTGCAGGTGGCAGAACGCACAGTGCTGGAACAGCGCGTGGTCCTGGTCGTCGATGCCACTGTCCGCCAACCCCGCACGCAATTCGGCGGCGCGCGGGCCGACGACGCTGGAGCGGCAGATCTGCGTCCACGGCGCCAGATCCCCGCTCAATGCCTGCGCACCCATCGACGCGGCAGGCAGCAGCGCCGCCAGCCAGAAGACCAGGACGGTCATCCAGCGGGCGAAGACGGTGGGGGAATGCGGGGGCATCACGCGGGGCATTCTAGGGGGAGCGCGCGAAGCAGGCATGGCCGGGGCCGGCGGCTCGCGCCTCGCTTGGCGCGCCAACTCGTTCCGTTCACCTGCGGCTCACTGCACTCAAACAGACGGCGCGCAAGTCAGTCTTGAACGCTCGGCTTCGCCGCCGGCCCCGGCCATGCCCGCTTCGCGTTCGACGAGTCGCGGACTCAGGTCGGACTCAAGAGATCGAAGAGAGTGCGGGCGACGACCTTCGTCGCGCGGCGCAGGTCGTCCAAGTCGACTCGCTCGTCCGAACGCTTGGCATGCGACGCCAGCACCGTGCGTGGGCCCGCGCCATAGATCGCCGCAGGAATGCCGTGCTCGCCGTAGAGACGCACATCGGTGTACAGCGGCGTGCCCGACGTCGGAATCGGCTCGCCGAAGACCGCCTCGCCATGACGCTGCAATGCGTCGACCAGCGGTTGATTGCCCGGCAGCGGCTTGAGCGCGCGCGCCAGCAGCAGGCGCTTCACGTCGACCGTGATGCCAGGGAACGAGGCCGCAGCCTTCGCGATGGTGTCCCGGATCTCCGCCTCGACAACGACCGGATCCTCCTCCGGAATCATCCGGCGATCCAGCTTCAACGTGACCTTGCCCGGCACGACATTGGTGTTCGTGCCGCCCTCGATGCGGCCCACGTTCAGGTAAGGATGCTTGATGCCCTCGACCTTCGACGTGACCTCGCGGTACGCGACGTTGCGCGCATAGAGCGCGTTCAGGATCACCACCGCGCCCTGCAGCGCATCGATGCCGGTGTCCGGGATCGCGGCATGCGCCATCTTGCCGTGAACCGTCACCTCCATCTGCAGGCAACCATTGTGCGCAGTGACCACCTGGTAGCTGAAGCCGGCAGCAAGCAGCAGATCAGGCTTCGTCAGCCCCTGTTGCAGCAGCCAGCCGGGGCCGAGCTCGCCGCCGAATTCCTCGTCGTAGGTGAAATGCAACTCGACGCCACCCTTCAGTGCGACACCTTGCGCGGCCAACGCTTCCACTGCGCGCAACGCGAAGGTGTAGGTCGAGAAGTCACTCTTGCTGACGGCCGACGCGCGTCCGAAGAGCTTGCCGTCGACGACCTCGCCGCCATAAGGATCGTGCGTCCAACCATCACCCGGCGGCACCACGTCGCCGTGCGCGTTCAGGGCGATCACCGGGCCGGCAAGGCCATCGCCATCGCCGTTCCCATTCCCACCGCCGTTGCCGCTACCGCTGCCATCGTTCTTTCCGTTGCCGTTGCCGTTGCCGTTGCCGTGGCCCACGGAGCCGAAGCGGCGGCGGACGATCAGGTTGGTCAGCGATTCCAGCCCGTACTCGCGCACCTGCGCCTGGGGCACCGGGTGCTTCTCGGCGACGTAGCCCATCTCGGCGAGCAGCTCGGCCGTGCGCTCGGCATGTGGCGCGTTGTTGCCGGGCGGCGTGTCGGTGGGCACGCGCACCAGCGCCTGCAGGTAGCGGACCTGTTCGTCGAAGTGGGCGTCGATCCAAGCGTCGAGCGCGTCGTAGGAGGTCTGGGAGGAGGTGGGTGCGGAAGCGGTCATGGGAGGTCTGGTCCGGGAGATCGGGCGGCGTTCACAGCCGGTCGAGCAGCGCGAGGAAGGCCTGCACGCAGAGTTCGGTGTCGTCGTTGCTGATCGCTTCGAGCGGGTTGTGGCTGATGCCGAGGTTCAGTCCGCGCTGGAACAGCATGGCCTGCGGCATCGCCTGATGGAGCTTCATCGCGTCGTGGCCGGCGCCCGAGGGCATGCGGTGCACCGGCAGACCGAGCGTATCGACCGCTGCCTCCCAACGCGCCTGCCACGCCGCATCGCTCGGCGCGGCGGCGGCGGCCTCGGTGCGCTCCAGCGTGAAGCTGACGCCGCGGCGTTCGCAGATCTCGGCGAGACGGGCTCGCACGTCGGCGTCGAGCGCATCGCGCGCCGCATCGGTCGTCGCGCGCAGGTCGAGGCTGAATCGACAGCGGCCCGGGATCACGTTGATGGACCCGTTGGGCACCTGCAGCTGCCCGACGGTGCCGACGACCTCGGGCACCGCGCCGGCGCGTTCCTCGACGTAGAGGATCAACTCCGCGACCGCCGCGGCCGCGTCCCGTCGCCGGTCCATCGGCGTCGTGCCGGCGTGCGAGGCGAGCCCGCGCACTTCGCCGACGTAGCGGATGCTGCCGTTGATCGAGGTGACGATGCCCAGCGGCAGGTCGAGCTCGTTGAGCACCGGACCCTGCTCGATGTGCACCTCGATGAAACCGAGGTAGCGCGCCGGATCTCGCTTCAAGGCTTGGATCGCCTCCATCGTGCCGGGCAGGCCGGCGTCGCGCATCAGGTCGCGCAGCACGACGCCGTCGGCATCGGCCTGATCCAGCCACGCCGGATCGAAACGGCCGACCAGCGCGCTGGAGCCGAGGAAGGTCGCCTTGTAGCGCTGGCCTTCCTCCTCGGAGAAGCCGACGACCTCGATGCCGTGCTTGAGCCGGCGCCCTTGGCGTTTGAGCTCGCGCACGCAGGCCATCGGCACGAGGATGCCCAGCCGCCCGTCGTACTTGCCGCCGTTGCGCACGGTGTCGTAGTGGCTGCCGGTCAGCAGGCGCGGGGGGGTGTCGGCCTGATCGCGGTGTTCGCCTTGTCGTTCGCCCTTTTGTTCGCCCTTTTGTTCGCTCGGCTGTTCGCTTGGTTGTTGGCCCTGCTGCTCGCCGTGATAGACGCCGACGACGTTGCCGACCGCGTCGATGCCGACCTCGTCGAAGCCGCACTCGCGCATCCAGTCGGCGAGTTGCGCCGCCGCGGCGCGATGGGCGTCGGTCAGGTACAGGACGGTGAGCTGGCCGTTCTCCGCGAAGCCGGGATCGGAGAACCGCGCCAGCGATTCCGACCAGTCCCAGACCTGGTTGCCCAGGGTCGGCGCCACGCCGAACTTGTCGTTGAGCCGGATCTCCGCGATGCGATGGATGTTGCGCAGGCACTCGGCGCGCTCGATGTCCGGGTGCGCGTTCAGGCGCCGCGCGAAGGTATCGATGATCTGCTGCCGCGTCAGGCCGTCGCCGCGCGGGCCGCGCACGGCGAGGATGAAGGGCCAGCCGAAGCGCGCGTTGTAGTCGGCATTCAGCTGCTGCAGCCTTGCGAACTCTTGCGGCGTGCAGTTCGTGAGGCCGGCTTTGCTCTGCTCGTTCGTGGACTCGGCGGTCAAGGCCTGCGCCACCATCGCCTTGCCGGCGAGTTCCGGGTGCGCGCGGATCAGGCCGAGCTGCTCGTCGAGCGCGGCCTCGCGCACGACGGTCGCCATCGCATGCTTCAGCGCCGCAAGGCTCGGGAAGCCGCCCGCGGGGCGCCGGGCGAAGGCGCGTCGCGCGATCCACGGCGAGTGCTCGTAGACGCCGTCCAGCAGCGCGACGAAGGCGTCCTCGCCGGCCGCGTCCAGCGCGGCGAGGGACAGGGACGGCGAGGGCGGAAGTGTTGGCGAAGAGGTGCTCATCGGATGCTCATCGATTCAGCCCCACACGAAGGCCTGGTCCGCATCGAACGGATGCGTGGCGCGCCAGTGGCGGGCGATGTCGACGCGGCGGGCGACCCAGACACGGTCGTGCTTCTCGACGTGATCGAGGAAACGCTGCAGCGCGCGCATCCGGCCCGGCCGGCCGAGCAGCCGGCAATGCATGCCGATGCTCATCATCTTGGGCGACTCGGCGCCCTCGGCGTAGAGCACGTCGAAGGTGTCGCGCAGGTACTCGAAGAACTCATCGCCATGGCTGAAGCCCTGCGGCAGCGCGAAGCGCATGTCATTGCAGTCCAGCGTGTAGGGCACGACCAGATGCGGCGTCAGCGCGCCGTCGGTCTTGCGGACGTTGAGCCAGAACGGCAGGTCGTCGCCGTAGTAGTCGCTGTCGTACTCGAAGCCGCCGAAATCGGCCACGAGCCGGCGCGTGTGGGGGCTGTCGCGGCCGGTGTACCAGCCCGACGGCCGCTCGCCGGTCAGCTGCTGGATGATGTCCATGCCGATGTCCATGTGCTGGCGCTCGATGGATTCATCGACGCCCTGGTAATGGATCCATCGCCAGCCGTGGCACGCGATCTCGTGGTTCAGCTCGACGAAGGCCTTCGTCAGCTCCGGATGCCGCTCCAGCGCCATCGACACGCCGAAGACCGTCAGCGGCAGCGCGCGTTTCTCGAACTCGCGCAGCAACCGCCACACGCCGGCGCGCGAGCCGTATTCGTAGATGCCTTCCATGCTCAGGTGCCGCGCGGGATAGGCCGCGGGGTTGAACATCTCGGACAGGAACTGCTCGCTGCCGGCGTCGCCGTGCAGCACGGAGTTCTCGCCGCCTTCCTCGTAGTTGAGGACGAACTGCACGGCAATGCGCGCCTGGCCCGGCCACTGCGCGTGCGGCGGATGCTCGCCGTAGCCGATCAGGTCGCGGGGATAACCGGGAGAGACAACGGGCTTCATGCGACGGGTGTCATGCGACGGGTTGGGTGGAGGTGTCGGAGGTGTCGGAGGAGGGCGGCGCGATCAGCGTTGAAGGACCGACTTCAGGTCCTGCACGCGCGGATCGAGCCGCAGGTTGGCCTCGACGTTGCCGAGGTGGGCATCGAGCAGCTTCAGCGCCGCGCGTTTGTCGCGGGCCTCCAGCGCGTCGACGATGGCGTCGTGCTCGGCCTGCGACTCGGCGGCGGAATGGGAGCTCTGGTACATCAGCGCGATCAGCGAGCTGCGCGAGAGCAGGTCGGTGAGCAGCTGCGCCAGCACCTCGTTGCCCTGCATGCGGGCGAGCACGACGTGGAAGTCCGCCAGCAGCCGCGTGCGGCCGGGGACGTCGGTGCGGGCGACGGCCTCGCGTTCCTGCTTCAGATGGGCGCGCAGCTGCTTGATCTGCGCGGGTGTGATGCGCTGGCAGAGGTCGGCCAGCATCGCGGCCTCGAGCATCTTGCGCACCTCGAAGACCTGGCGCGCTTCCTCGACGCTGGGCTGCGCGACGAAGGCGCCGCGCGCCGGCTCCAGCCGCACGAGCCGATCGCGACTGAGCTGGTTCAGCGCCTGCCGCACCAGCGTGCGCGAGCAGTCGAAGATGTCCGCCAGCTGCTGCTCCACCAGCTTGGTGCCCGGCATCAGCCGGCGCTCGACGATCGCCTGCGTGATGGCGGCGGTGATGCGTCCGGTGACGGAAGCGCTGGCATCGATGTCCCGGGCGTTCATGGTGTTCGAGAGTGTATACACTTTGCGCTTTCACTCCCCTTTGACCGAAGGCGCCGATGGGCAAGCTCACGACTCACGTCCTCGACACCATGCATGGCAGCCCGGCCGCAGGCATGGCCGTCCGGCTGTACCGGATCGAAGCGGGCGAACCGCAGCTGCTGCAGGCGCTGACGCTGAACGCCGACGGCCGCGCGGACGGGCCGCTGCTCGACGGCGCGGCGCTGCAGGTCGGGCGCTACCGGCTGGTCTTCGCGGTGGCCGAGTACTTCCGCGGCCGGCACGTGACGCTGCCGGAGCCGGCCTTCCTGGACGAGGTGCCGCTGGACTTCGGCATCGCCGATCCCGGCGCGCACTACCACGTGCCACTGCTGGCGAGCCCCTGGTCGTACTCGACCTACCGAGGCAGCTGAGGTCCTCGCATGCGCTCCTGGCAGACGCTGGCCCTGAGACTCGCGCGCGAGCCGGCGGTGCTGGTGCGCGTTGACGAGCTGCAGGGCAGCAGCCCGCGGGAGGTCGGTGCCTGGATGGCGGTGACCGCGTCCGACGTGGTGAACACGATCGGCGGCGGGCAGCTCGAGTTCGACGCGATCGCCAAGGCGCGGGCCGCGCTGGCGTCGGGACGGGTGATGGAGGCGCGCCAGCGCTTCGCGCTCGGGCCCTCGTTGGGGCAATGCTGCGGCGGTGTCGTCTGGCTGGCCTTCGAATGGCTGGATGCGCAGTCGATCGCCGGACTGGCCGATCGCCTGGGCGATCAGCGCGAGTGGCGTCGCATCGCGCTGTTCGGCGGCGGTCATGTGGGCCGGGCGATCGTCGACCTGCTGGCGAAGCTGCCGGCGACGGTGCACTGGATCGACAGCCGCGAGGGCGTGTTCCCGGAGCCGCTGCCGGACAACGTCCGTGCCGAGCACTCCGAGCCCGTGCAGGGCGCGGTGCCGACGCTGGCCCCGGGCTCGCACGTGCTGATCATGAGCTTCAGCCACGCCGAGGACCTCGACATCCTCGCCAGTTGCCTGAAGCGCCAGCGCGAGTCGCGCGATCTCCCATACATCGGCCTGATCGGCAGCAAGAGCAAGTGGGCGACCTTCCGCCACCGGCTGGAGGCGCGCGGCTTCACGCCCGCCGAGCTGGCGCACGTGACCTGCCCCATCGGCATTCCCGGCATCCCCGGCAAGCAGCCGGAGATGGTCGCCCTGTCGGTCGTGGCGCAGGCGATGCAGGAGCCCACCGAGCCGCTGTAAGGCTCCTCTCCCGCTTGCGGAAGAGGGAGCAGGAGGGCCGCACTTCCACCGCTGCGGGCCCTCACCCCCGCCCTCTCCCGCAAGCGGGAGAGGGAGCAATGCAGCCACCTGGCACAAGCGATGGACGAGCTCTTCCGGCTCCCTCTCCCGCTTGCGGGAGAGGGCAGGGGTGAGGGCCAGCGGCCGTCGCAGTCCGCGTCCAAGACTGTATACACTTCGCCCCTAGACGTCGCCGCGGCGCCCAGGTTTTCTCAGCGCGACGCTTGCCGGTTCACAGCGCCCGCAGTGGTGGTCCGGATCTTGCTCGACGTTCGTTGATGGACAGCTACCTGCTTGACTGGGCCAATCTGCTGCTGCGCTGGCTGCACGTGATCGTGGCCATCGCCTGGATCGGCGCCTCGTTCTATTTCGTCTGGCTGGACAACCACCTGCTCAAGCCGCAGGCCGAGGACCTGAAGTCCAAGGGCGTGGACGGCGAGTTGTGGGCGGTGCACGGCGGCGGCTTCTACAACCCGCAGAAGTACATGGTCGCGCCGGCCAACCTGCCGCAGCACCTGCACTGGTTCTACTGGGAGAGCTACTGGACGTGGATGAGCGGCTTCGCGCTCTTCGCGCTGCTGTACCTCTTCAACGCCGACACCTACCTGATCGACAAGCGCGTCTTCGACTGGAGCGCGCCCGCGGCCGTGGCCGGTGCGCTCGGTTTCCTCGTGGGCGGCTGGCTGGTCTACGACCAGATCTGCCGGCGCTTCGGCCGCAAGGCCGACGGCTCGATCGGCAACGACGGCGTGGTGCTCGGCCTGATCGCGGTGGCGGTCGTCGGCGCGGCCTGGGGCGCGTGCCAGCTCTTCGCGGGCCGTGCGGCCTTCCTGATCACGGGCGCGATGATCGCCACGATGATGAGCGCGAACGTCTTCTTCTGGATCATCCCGGGCCAGAAGCAGGTGATCGCGGACATGCGGGCGGGGCGGCCAGTGGACCCGGTCCACGGCCAGCGCGGCAAGCAGCGCAGCGTGCACAACACCTATTTCACGCTGCCGGTGCTGATCGCGATGCTGTCCAACCACTACGGCATGCTGTACAGCCACGCGCACAACTGGCTGGTGCTGGTGATGCTGATGCTGACGGGCGCGCTGGTGCGGACCTGGTTCGTGAAGCGCCACAAGGGCATCGACGCATGGCCGCTGCTGGTGGCGGTGGTCATGCTGCTCGCGGTGCTGATCGCGTGGCTGGCGCCGCAGCCGGCGACGGTGCCGGTCACGGCCGCACCGGCGGTGTCTTCTTCGGCAACGCCTGACCCCGGTGCGGCGGGCGCTGGTGGCGACCCGACGAAGGTCACCTTCGAGCAGGTCAGAACGATCGTCAATGCGCGCTGCCTGGCGTGCCACAACGCGGCACTGGCGCCCAAGCGGATCCAATTCCACGAGCCGCAGATGATCGAGCAGCACGCGGCCGAGATCTACCAGCAGGTCGTGGTGCAGAAGACCATGCCGCTGAACAACTCGACCGGCATCACCGATGAGGAACGGGCGGCGTTGGGGCGGTGGTTCAAGGCGCGGTGAGCGGACGCACGTGCGTCACGCGGCGTCCGTTGGCCAGGTCTTGAGCATCTGCCGCAGCCGCTTCCGCCCGTCGCTGTTGGTCTCCCGATAGGTCTTGAGCGCCAGCGCGACGAACTGCTGTTCGGCCTGACTCATGCCCTTGGGGGCGCGCTCCTCGTCCAGCCAACCGGACGGTTGGCCGCAGCGAACCTCGAACTGGCGCGCGAGCTTGTCCCCGATGGGGCGTTCTCCCGACTTGGCCATGCTCCATGTCGCGCGACTGACTTCGAGCTTCTCCGCGAAGGCAGCTTCCAGGCCCTTCGGCGATCCGCCGGTGGCGATGCTCTGCTCGACAAACTCCTGGAAGAGCGACAGGACGTTCTGGCGGCGGACGGTCGAAGTGGGCGTGGTCACGGGCTGATGTGAAAAGTATTCACAAATTCTAGTTGACGACGATGTGAACGGTGTTCACAATCCGCTTCATTCCAGAACAACGGAACGGGTCGAACGACCTGCTCCCTTTAGAAGTCAACGAGCTGATCATGAACCGCGCCATCGCCCTCCCGACCAACGCACTGCCTGCCGGCGGTGTGGCTGCGTCCATGGTGGGCGCGCATCACCGCTGCTGTCATTGCCATGCAACCGAAGGCCATCCTTTCCGGATGGCTGTTGCGGATGACGGGGCGGATCACACAGCGCGCAGGGCCTAGCCGACAAGCGCGTCAAGATTCGCAGGACTCGAAAGAGGCCCGGATTCCGCAAGGATCCGGGCCTCTTTCTTTTTTGGTTTTCCTTTCTCGGGTGTGTCCGCGCACAAGCGGCGGGCCGGCTCGACGTGCATGTGTGCCGACGCGGCCGCGTCGGCATGCAGCGAGACGCACCGTGCAGACGGTCGGGCTCGCGTGCGGACACAGCCGAGAGAGGACATCTCACGCATTCATCTCGACGTAGCCAAGAGGTTCAAGGCGGCGGATTGCAAATCCGTTGGCGCAAGCCGTCCCCGGTTCGAATCCGGGCGTCGAGTCCAGTTCAAGGGTGGCCGTAGCGCAGTGGGTCAGCGCGCCGGGTTGTGGCCCCGGAGGCCGTCGGTTCGATCCCGACCGGTCACCCCATCCATTGCCGCATCGAGGGAAAGCCCTCATCCGCTCATCTACGTCCGTGGCTTCGCGATGAAGGCGCCCGCGCTCAACCGCTTCCTGTTCGAGCGATCGTCCTGCGACGAATGCCCGTCAGTTCGGTGAGCAGAGTCTCCGACGCGGGGGAGGTGCCCGCTCGCAACAGGAGAGCGGCACGTCGTACGGCGCCAAAGACAGCCGCCAGCCAATCGGCATCGGCACGGCGCCCCACGAAATGTCCGGCCGCCGTCGCACCGGCGGCCAGCCCACCCATCATGAGTGTGCTGACGGTCGCCTTCAGAGCGTGTTCGGCAGCCAGGATCGGCGTCTGGTCGAGACTGACCGCCGCCGTGGCGCCGGTGGTCAGCATGGCCCCGGGGATGACTTTGGCGGCCGTCATCGACAGACCCAGTTCCGGAATGACGCCGACGTTGATGCCCAGCAGCAATCCCACCATCGGCGTGATCACCGCACCCGTGACGGCGAAGGTGGAGGGCGCAATGGCGCCTGTGCCAAGACCCCTGGCGTATGCCAGCAGGGCATGCAGGCCGATCTCGCCCTTGGACGGGTTTGGTCTTTCTGAAGGAGCTGCGGCAGATTCCGTTGCGCAAGCAGTTTGAAGTTGCTGGATTGCCGGTTGTCCAAGGTCTTGCGATTCAACACGTTGGCCACGCCGCCGGAGATCAGTCCGCCGCCCGCGTCACCGGCAAAGTCGATGCCGTCACGCACGTCACGGGAGATGCCGGCCGGGAAGGCCACGGCGTAAACGACCGAAGGCACCACGGCACGAAGCAGCGCATTCTTCGTGAACGTGGCCGCCGCGGAAATGCCGACCCGCGTCCCGATGTCCTTGCACTCGCTCATGCGCATCTTCCGTGCGACATCGCTCGTCAGCGGGCCCGATCCCGCGTAGGAGAGCGCGTCCTTGAGCGCACTCGCGCCGCTGCCCGCGATGCAGTCGAGGTAGCCCACGATGGTGCCCGCGACTGCGCCGAACGCGATCGCGCCCCCCACGCCGCCGATCCCACCCAGCAACGCTGGGGCAATCTTCGGCGCCACGGCGTACATGAACGCGCCCATGCCGGCGCCGTAGCCCACCTGGCCCAAGGCCCCCGTGGCGAAGGCCACCTTGTCGTCATGCGCCTGCGCCCGGGTCAGGAACCTGTTGACCTTCATCGTCGTGTTGATGCCATGGTCCACCAGGATGATGGCGGCCTTGCGCAAGGTGGTGATGTAGTCCGCCTCATGAGCGAGACGGGACAGTCCGAATTTCTGGAACGCCTCGGCGAGGCCCGGAGCCAGGTAGTTCGTCAGTTGCCGGACCTGTTGTTCGATGTCGGCGGAAGCCAGCAGATCCAGCGGGCCGTGGGCGCCGTATGTCTGGCGGACCTGGTCCACCACCAGCTCGAACGATGCCTCCTCGTCGGCCTGCCGGCCGTTGGAAAGAATCGCCTGCTCGATCGTGTGGAGGTCGCTTGCCGTGGCCTGATGAATGGCCAGGCGCAGCCCGTTGGCGTTCACGCATGTGCGATCGATGAGCTGCTGCCGGGTGTCGGCCACGTTCGGGCTCTGGGCCAGATCGCACAAGGCGATCAGGACGTCAGTCCTGATGGCATCAGGCGACCGTCCGGTGGCCTCGGCCAGACCCAGGGCCATCTCATCAATGCGCGTCTCCAGGTGCTTGCGGGCGCTGGCCACCATGGCCTTCTCGAACGCCTCGGTGGCCCGACTGTCCGGATCGCCGGGTCGCAGCAGGGACAACACATCCTCTGCGGAGTCCTCGACGCCCTGAAGCAACTCTTCTTGCGAGTGGCTCGGCGTGGCATGCGGACTGTGGGAGCGGATGACGAACTCCTCGACGCTGGTCGAGGAATGAGTCGGACCGAGAAGGTGGGTTGCACTGGGCATCGGAGCTTCCTGCCATGCATGCGGGGACCCTTTAGGGAGGGCACGGGCCCATTGCGTTCCCGATGGAGCATCCCCCTTTGGAGGTGGCTCCGCGGGAATCCTGACTCGTTCCTCTGCGCTTCATCCCTCGCGCGCGAACGTGGGGCCGACGTGTTTGCTAGGGTCATTCCGGTAGCGTCTGGCGTGCTCCGGAATCAGAATTCAAAACAACGTTTCAAAAATCAGAAGCGAACAGGATTCCGATGACAACGCGCGTGGCCGTGATCGGCGAATGCATGCTGGAGCTCAAGGGCGAGGCCTTTGGCGCGATGACGCTGGGCTACGGCGGGGACACGTTCAACACCGCCGTCTATCTGCGCCGTTGCGGCGCGGCGGCGGGCCTGGAGGTGGCGTATGCGACGGCCCTCGGCGAGGACGGTCTCAGCGCCGGCCTGCTCGACCGTTGGCGCGAGCAGGGCATCGACACGCGCCTGGTGCGGCGCCTCGCGGGCCGCATGCCGGGGCTCTACATGATCGGGGTCGACGGACGCGGCGAGCGCAGCTTCCACTACTGGCGCGACACCGCCGCGGCGAAGGCGTACTTCGAGGTCGAACTCACGCCGCTGGAGGCGCACGCGCATGAGTTCGACGCGCTCTACCTCAGCGGCATCACGCTCGCGATCCTGCCGCCGGCGGGGCGGGAGCGTCTCTATGCATTGATGGCCGCGATGCGCGAGCGCGGCGCTCATGTCGTCTTCGACAACAACTACCGGCCTCGCCTGTGGGCGGACCGGCATGCGGCGCGTGTCGAGTTCGAGCGGGCCTTCTCGCTCGCCACGATCGCGCTGGTGACGGCGGACGATCATCAGGCACTGATGGACCTGCCGGACCTCGACGCGGCCATCGCTCATGCGAAGGCCTTGTCGACACCCGAAGTGCTGATCAAGCGCGGCGCTTCATCGACGCTCGTTCGTGCTGCCGAGGCGCAAGGGCAACCTGCGCAGGCCGCTGGCCCTCACCCCAACCCTCTCCCGCAAGCGGGAGAGGGGGAGGGACGGGGCGTGTGGCTCGAAGCGCCGACGCAGTGGGTCGAGCGCGTCGTCGACACGACGGCGGCCGGTGACTCCTTCGCGGGCGGCTATCTGGCGCGTCGGCTGTCGGGGCACGATGCCGTGAGCGCGGCGGCGCATGGGAACCGGGTGGCGGCGCGTGTGATCGGTCACCCCGGCGCGATCATTCCCGCCGAGGCGATGGCAGATCTGCTCTGAATCCGCGCCGGTTCCGGGCCGACTCCGCACCGACTCCGCGCCGACTTCGCGCTGAAGTCTGCGTTGGAGGTTTGGAACGCCGTGCTCAGCGCATCCAGCGCTTGAGCTCTGGCATCACGACGACCAGTTGCTCGGCGACCATCGCCGAGAACACCTGCGCGCCCTTGGCGCCCAGGTGCGTGCGGTCGAAGACGGGATTCGCGGCGCCCGCGCGCTCGGGCGAGGACGCGGCCTGCGCAGGTGCATCGATCGGCTTCGGCGCCATCGCGAGCGTGTCGGCTTCGGTCTCGCCCATCGTCTGCACCGCCGCGTGGCTGATCGCGTTCAAGTCGATCAATGGGACCTGGTGCTCGGCGCTGACGCGGATCGTCGCGTCGGCCCAGGGGCGCAGGTTGTTCTCGAGCCTGCCTTGCGCATCGAAGCTGCGGCGCGTGAGCGGCGTGAGCATCACCAGACGCGCGCCGGTCGGCGCGACGTCGGCGATGTAGCCGGCCAGGTTCACGGGGAATTCGGTCTGCAGGTCCGTGGAGCGGCCCGGCTTGCCGGGCTGGTCGTTGTGCCCGAACTGCATCAGCACCACGTCGGCCTGGCCCGGCGGCCGATCACGCAGCAGCGTCAAGACCTGACCCCAGAGGCCTTCGGCGCGGAAGCTCTTCGTGCTGCGCCCGCCCTTGGCGACGTTGAGGCAGGTGACTTCGGGTTTGAAGCGTGCGCAGAGCGCGTCGCCGTAGCCGCTTTTCGTGGCCATCGTCGAATCGCCGACGAGGATCACGCGCAACGAGGACGCCGTGGTCTGCGCATGCGCGGCGCCGGCCACAAGGACGAGCGCCGCGAGCCATGCCTTCTTCATGAGTTCTCCGAGGTGATGCGACCGGAATGAGGCTTGGGAGTCCAGGAGGGATCCCCCATGCCTCGTGGAGAGTCGGCGCTCGTCCTCCGCAGTCGTTCGCGAATCCTCCACGGTGCTGCGAGAGGAACGGAGCGAAGCGTCGTCGCTCCGCCTCACGCAGTCAAGCAGGCAAGCTCAGAACTTGTAGCTCGCCCCCAGCAGGAACTCCCGCCCCGTCACGTGATAGACCACGGGACTGTTGCGCGCCCGGGAGATGAACTGGTCGTTCGCCTCGTTGGTCAGGTTGACGCCCTCGAGCGTGATCGTGAGGTTGTCGTTGACCTTGTACGAGATCGACGCATCCACGTTGAGCGAGGCGTTCTTCCCTTCGACGTCGTTGTTGTTCTGCCCCGGCACCCGGGTCAGGAACGACGAGCGCTTGGACGCCGACACCCGCGCGCTGAAGATGTTGTCGTCGTAGTACAGCGTGGCGTTCCACGACTTCGGCGACATGTTGAGCAGGTCGTCCGAGATGGTCGTGTTGCTGGTCGGCGAGATCAGGTAGGTGATCTTGGACTTCACGTAGGTGTAGTTCAGCACCGTGCCGAAGTTCTTCCCCCAGCTCGGCAGGAAGGTGAACGGCTGCTGGTAGTTCAGCTCGATGCCGCGCAGCTTGCCCCCGGGGGTGTTGATCGGCGTCGTGAGCTGGAACACTTCCTCGCCGGTGAAGTTGGACGGCAGCAGCGACAGCGGCAGCCCCGTCTGGTTGTACGGTGCGTTGGTGCGCAGGCTCTGGATGTAGGTGTCGATGTTCTTCTGGAACAGGCCCACGCCGATGAAGGCGTTGCGGCCGAAGTACCACTCCAGGCTGCCGTCGAAGGTCTTCGCGCGGAAGGGCTTCAGGTACGGGTTGCCCGTGGTGATGGACAGCGTGCCGGTCGTGCTGATCGTGCCGCCCGGATTCAGGTTACCGAGCTGCGGACGCGCCATCACCTTGGCCGCGGCGAAGCGCGCGATCAGGTCCTTGGTCAGGTTGGCCGAGATGTTCAGCGCCGGCAGCCAGTCCTTGTACTTCTGCCCGATGACGACCTCGGTGCCGCCGCCGGTGGCCAGGTAGCCGGTGGCGTCCTGCTCGGTCACGACGTAGCGCACGCCGACGTTGCCCTGTAGGCGCAGGCCGAGCAGGCGACCCTCGAAGTCCGCCTGCACGAAGCCGCCGGTGTCCTTCTCGACCACCGCGCGGTTGTTGCCGCGCGCGTTGCCGTTGGTGGTCGAGGACAGCGTGTAGTCGCCCGGGCCGCCCGCGGGACCGCTCTTGATGCAGTTGCAGTAGATGTCGTAGGCCGCCGCGATCGCGTTGAGGTCGGGAATGACCCACGAGGTCGGCGTCCCCGCCGGCAGGCTCAGGCCGCGGCCGAAGCCGGTCAGCATCTTCGTCAGCACGCCCGATCCCGCCGCCGGCGAGAAGATCGTGTCGTTCTGGTTGATGCGTCGGAATTCGAAGGTGTCGAAGCTGTACTTCTTGTAGTCGAAGCCGGCCTTCAGCGTCAGCGTGTCCGGCATCACTTCCCAGGCCAGGTCCAGGTGGGCGATGTCGTTGACGTTGTTGGCGCCCTGCGGCCGGATGCGGACCTCGCTGGTGGTCGTGTTGGTGACCGTCGTCGGTTGCGTGCCCGTCGTGACCTGCGGCACGCCGACGATCTGCAGCGCGCCGTTCTGCGCGGTCGGATCGAAGGGGTACTTGATGACCGGCAGCCGGTCGTTGTCGCGGAAGTCCAGCGTGTAGCCGTTGACGTTCAGCGCGTCCAGCGTCACCGTCGTCTGCACCGGGTTGCGGAACTTGGAATCCGCCCGGCCCACCTTGGCATTGAGCTTGAGGTGGTCGGTGATGTCCTGCTCCAGCGTCAGGCTCGGCTGCCGGAAGGTGGTCGTCAGCTCGTCATAGCGCGACTCGGCGCGGATGTCGACGCCGTTGAACACCCCGTACTGCAGCGCGCCGTTGGGCGCGTACTGCGCCTCGACCACGCTGGTCTGCGGCTTGCCGCCCTGGCTGGCCGTGCGGCTGAAGGAGATCGCCTCGAGGAAGTCCTCCCGCCGCGTCGCGTCGAGCTTCGAATACAGCATGTCGAAGGTCAGCAGCGTGCGGTCCGTCGGGCGGAACTGGATCGAGCCGGTCAGGCCGAGCCGGTCCTGGTCATGCGACAAGCGGCCGTAGCGCGGCAGGCGAGGGTGGAAGTTGTCGGCGCTGCTGGCCGCGTTGTAGGCCGCGGTCGCGCCCGCCGACGCGGGCAGGCGCGGCACCCCCTGCGCGGCGGGGCCGCAGTTCGCGGCGGTGGTCGTCGGATTCGCCGGGGTCACGCCCTGCGGCGAGCACCAGCCGCCGGAGGACGCGCCGTTGTCCCAGCGTACCGTCGAGAAACCTTCCTCGAAGAGCCGGCGCTTGGAGTACGCGCCCGACACCAGCACGCCGAGCTTCTTGTCCAGGAACACGTCGCTGAGCAGGAAGGCCGCGCGCGGGTCGGTCTCGCGCGCCAGGTCGTTGTAGCGGGCCTTCACCGAGGCGGCGACGACGCGCTTGTTGAAGTCGAAGGGCCGCGCGGCCTGCAGGTCCACGGTCGCGCCGAGCGAGCCCTCGTCCACTTCGGCCGAGCTGCTCTTGCGCACGGTGATCGTGTTGAAGAGCTCGGCGGCGAAGACGTTGAAGTCGAAACCGCGCGAGCGGTTCGCGCCGCCGGAGCTGTCGGTGCCGCCGGTCGTGGCCAGCGCTTCGATGCCGTTGATGCGCACGCGCGTGAAGTCCGCGCCCAGGCCGCGCACGGTGATGTTGCGGCCTTCGCCGGCGTCGCGGTCGATCACGACGCCCGGGATGCGCTGCAGCGATTCGGCCAGGTTGGTGTCGGGGAACTTGGCGATGTCCTCGGCCTTGATCACGTCGACGATGCCGCGGTCCTGGCGCTTGGCGTTCAGCGCGCTTTCCAGCGAGGCGCGGATGCCGGTGATGACCACCGTGTCCAGGGCCTTGTCGGGGGCAGGTGTTGCTGCCGCAGTGGTCGGGGCGGGCGCTGTCGCGGCGGCAGGTGCGGCGGCCGAGGCGGCCGAGGCGGCCGCGGCCGGCGCGGGCGCGGCCTGGTCCTGGCTCCACGCGGGCAGCGACAGGGTGGCCGTGCCCAGCAGGCAGGCGGCGAGGCGGGTCAGGCGAGGCGTCGGCGACGTCGCGGACGCGGGCTGGGTGCGCTGTGCTCGACGCGAGCGGTCGGACGTGGACGTCCCGAGGCGAGTCCCAATACGGTGGGGCATGACGTTGTCTCCAAGGTTCTTCTGGCCGCGGGCACGGGATCGTGGCCCGTCGCTCTCGCGGCATCGGTCGGTCGCGGGCGCACGCAGGGCGCCGGCAGGGCGGGAGCGGCCATCGCTGCAGTGCGATCGCCACCTCGGTACTGCGGATGCGATCCGCGCCGCGCGCGGACCCTGGGGAACTGCGGGGACGCCGAGGACTAGAGGTAGTCCTCGCGCCGCGGCGAGAACTGGTCCAGCAGCGTGCTGCCGGCCTCCAGCGCGACGACGCCGTGCGTCGTCAGCCGCGGCGCGACGAAGGCGTCGCCCGGCTTGAGCACGCGCTTCACGCCGCCGACGTCGCATTCGAACGAGCCGCTGATCACGAACGCGATCTGGTCATGCGCGTCGTGCGCATGCGGCGTGCCGATGGCGCCCTGGTCGAACTGCACCAGCACCGACATCAGCTCCGGCGTGTGGCCGACGATCTTGCGGCGGATGCCGTCGCCGAGTTCGGTCCACGGCTCGGCGTCGTTCAGGAAATACGGGCTGGTCATCGGGGCGTCTCCTGGATTCAGGACGGTTCTGGGCCGTCGTTGCGAGCAACTATAACGACGTCACGAAAAATTGAAACAGCGGTTCACTACATAGAAACCATAGTTCCGGGAAAGTCCGCAGACCCGTACGCTGCGATCCCATCAGAGCCAACGAAGCCCTGCACACAGCCCCGGACAGTCAGGAGACGAGACATGGAAATCCGCCAACCCATCCACAGTGAACACGCCCGCACGCTGGACACCGAAGGCCTGCGCCGCCAGTTCCTGGTGGAGGACCTGTTCAAGCCCGACGAGGCGACGCTGACCTACAGCCAGATCGACCGGATCATCGTCGGCGGGATCATGCCGGTGACCAAGCCGGTGACCTTCTCGGCGGAGCTGGGCAAGCACACCGGCACCGACTACTTCCTGCAGCGGCGCGAGCTGGGCCTGATCAACATCGGCGGCGCGGCGCGCGTCTTCGTCGACGACACGCAATACGACGTCGGCCCGCGCGAGGCGCTCTACGTCGGCCAGGGCGCCAAGATCGTCGAGTTCAAGAGCGTCGACGCGACGAACCCGGCCAAGCTCTACTTCAACTGCGCGCCGGCGCACACCGCGTATCCGACGCGCAAGGTCACGCTGGCCGAGGCGTCGCCGGAGACGCTGGGCTCGCCCGAGACCAGCAACCGCCGCACCATCCACAAGTTCCTGGTGCCCGACGTGCTGCCGACCTGCCAGCTGCTGATGGGCATGACGCAGCTGGAGCCGGGCAGCCTCTGGAACACGATGCCCTGCCACCAGCACGACCGCCGCATGGAGGTGTACTTCTACTTCGACATGAAGTCCGACGCGGTGGTGTTCCACATGCTGGGCGAGCCGACGCAGACCCGCCACCTGGTCGTGCGCAACGAGCAGGCGGTCATCAGCCCCAGCTGGTCCATCCACTCCGGCGTCGGCACGCAGGCCTACACCTTCATCTGGGGCATGGTCGGCGAGAACCAGGTGTTCAAGGACATGGACCACGTGCCGATGACGACGCTGCGCTGAGCGCGGATCGTGGTGTCACGGCAATCAACGGAACGAATCACATGATCCTGGACAACTTCCAACTGGACGGCCGCGTGGCCATCGTCTCGGGCTGCAACACCGGCCTGGGGCAAGGGATGGCGGTCGCGCTGGCGCAGGCCGGCGCGCACATCGTCGGCGTCAACGTGTCCGACCCGGCGGAGACGCGCACCGAGGTCGAGCGCCTGGGGCGCCGCTTCCTCGACCTGCGCGCCAACCTGGGCGACATCAGCTGCATCGAGGGCCTGGTGGCCGAGGCCAAGTCGCTGACCGGCCGCGTCGACATCCTGGTCAACAACGCCGGCATCATCCGGCGCGAGGACGCGATCCGCTTCAGCGAGAAGGACTGGGACGACGTCGTCGACCTCAACCTGAAGACGGTGTTCTTCTTCTCGCAGGCGGTCGCGAAGCAATACCTGGCACAGGGCGGCGGCGGCAAGATCATCAACGTCGCGTCGATGCTGTCCTTCCAGGGCGGCGTGCGGGTGCCGTCGTACACGGCCAGCAAGAGCGGCGTGATGGGCATCACCCGGCTGATGGCCAACGAGTGGGCCTCGCACGGCATCAACGTCAACGCGATCGCGCCCGGCTACATGGCGACCAACAACACCGCCGCGCTGCGCCAGGACGAGACGCGCAACGCCGCGATCCTCGACCGCATCCCGGCCGGTCGCTGGGGCAGCCCGGACGACCTCGCGGGCCCGGTCGTGTTCCTCGCCTCCAAGGCCTCGGACTATGTGAACGGGTATACCGTCGCGGTCGATGGGGGATGGTTGGCCAGATAACGGCCCACCCCCTACGCGCTGCGCGCGCCCCTCAAGGGGGCGAACCCGACGGCCCGGCAAAGCCGGTCCGCGGGTTCCGCTGGATGAAGACACCACGTGCGCGGTTTTTTTGATCGGCCACCGACGAGACAACGGGGGATCGATGTACGAGAACAAGAAGCTGGGCTTTCTGTTCGTCCTGCCATTCGTGCTGGGCGTGCTGCTGTTCAAGCTTTTCCCTTTCGTGATGAGCTTCGCGCTCAGCTTCACGCAGTACGACCTGATCGATCCGCCGACCTTCGTCGGGCTGCGGAACTATGAGGAACTCGCGACCGCGGATCCGCTGTTCCGCAAGTCGCTGGGCGTGACGCTGCTCTTCGCGCTGCTGGCGGTGCCGCTGCGCGTGGGCTTCGCGCTCTTCATCGCACATGTGCTGAACTTCAAGCTGCGCGGCATCAACTTCTTCCGCGCCGCGTTCTACATCCCGTCCATCCTCGGCGGCTCGATCGCGGTGGCGGTGCTGTGGCGTTTCGTCTTCGCGCGCAACGGGCTCGTCAACCTGGTGCTGATCAAGCTCGGCATCGAGCCGATCGCGTGGCTCGCCGACGAGCACTACTCGATGTGGACCATCGTGCTGCTGTTCACGTGGCAGTTCGGCTCGGCGATGGTGATCTTCCTGGCGGCGCTGCAGAACGTGTCGATCTCGCTCTACGAGGCCGCCGAGTGCGACGGCGCCAGCAAGATGCAGCAGTTCTGGAAGATCACCGTGCCGCTGATCACGCCGGTGATCTTCTTCAACGTGATCATGCAGATGGTGCACGCGTTCCAGGAGTTCAACGGCCCGTACATGATCACCGAGGGCGGTCCGCTGCACTCGACCTACGTGCTGGCGCTGTACATCTACGACCAGAGCTTCCGCTTCTTCAACCTCGGCTACGGCGCGGCGCTGTCGTGGGTGCTCTTCGCCCTGGTGGGCGGCCTGGCGGCGCTGTCCTTCTGGAGCTCGAAGTACTGGGTCTTCTACTCCGGCGAGAAGGAGACCAAGCGATGAGCCGCCCGCCCGCGTCCGCGCACGTGAACGCGCCTCGGTCGGCCCAACTCCCTCTCCCGCTGGCGGGAGAGGGCAGGGGTGAGGGCAGCGGTGGTGGCACCGCGCCCACCCTGATCCTGGTCCGCGACCGCGGCAACCGCACGCTGCGCTACCTCGCGCTGGCCGCGGTCGCCATCGTGATGCTCTACCCGCTGCTGTGGCTGATCGGCGCCTCCTTCAAGAGCAATGCGGAGATCTTCAGCTCCGCCGGCTTCTGGCCCGAGCGCTTCGACTTCGACGCCTACGCCAAAGGCTGGAAGACCAGCACCGAGTACACCTTCGCGACCTACTTCCTGAACAGCTTCCTGATCACCATCCCGCGCATCATCGTGACGGTGATCTCCTGCGTGCTGGTGGCCTACGCCTTCGCGCGCTTCGAGTTCTGGGGCCGCAAGACGCTGTTCAGCATCATGATCGCCACGATGATGCTGCCGCTGATCGTGCTGCGGCTGCCGCAGTACCTGGTGTTCCGCGAGATCGGCTGGCTCGATTCCTACCTGCCGCTGATCGTGCCCTCGGCCTTCGCGACGGACACCTTCTTCGTGTTCATGCTGGTGCAGTTCCTGCGCGGCATCCCGCGCGACATGGAAGAGGCCGCGCAGATCGACGGCTGCAACGCGCTGCAGCTGCTGTGGCACATCATCGTGCCGCTGCTCAAGCCGGCCATCATCTCCGTGGTCGTCTTCCAGTTCATCTGGACGATGAACGACTTCATGGGCCCGTTGATCTACCTCGCGTCGGTCGAGAAGTACCCCGTCTCCCTCGCGCTGAAGATGAGCATCGGCGCCACCGAGGAGGTCGAGTGGGCCAACGTCATCGCGATCTCGGTGGTGGCGCTGATCCCGTCGGTGGCGGTGTTCTTCGCGGCGCAGAAGCACTTCATCGAAGGCGCCACCTCCTCCGGGGTGAAAGGATGAGTGCTCGGTACTGCGCGTCGGGACGCCCTCTGGGCCCCTCCCACGGAAGTATCAGGAGGAGCCCGCGGAGCGGGCGGGGGACATGGAGTGGGAGGGGCCCAGAGGGCGGCCCGACACCCCTCGATGCAACGAAGTACGAGAGCTGGAGACAAGCACCGTGGCAAGACTGAGCCTCAACAAGATCGAGAAGGTGTACCCGAACGGCTTCAAGGCCGTGCACGGGGTGGACCTGGAAGTGCGGGACGGCGAGTTCATGGTCTTCGTCGGTCCGTCGGGCTGCGCGAAGTCGACGCTGCTGCGGATGATCGCGGGGCTGGAGAGCATCACCGGCGGCGAGCTGCGCATCGGCGACCGCGCCGTCAACGCGCTGCCGCCCAAGCAGCGCGGCATCGCGATGGTGTTCCAGAACTATGCGCTGTACCCGCACATGAAGGTCTACGACAACTTGGCCTTCGGCCTGAAGCTGGCCGGCACGCCGAAGGCGGAGCTGGACCAGCGCGTGCGCCATGCCGCGGGCCTGCTGGAGATGGAGCATCTGCTGGACCGTTATCCGAAGCAGCTGTCCGGCGGCCAGGCGCAGCGCGTCGCGGTGGGGCGCGCGATCGTGAAGAAGCCCGACGTGTTCCTCTTCGACGAGCCGCTGTCCAACCTCGACGCCAAGCTGCGCGCCGCGATGCGCGTGCGGCTGACCGAACTGCACCGCACGCTGCGCGAAAGCCGCCAGCCGGCCACGACCGTCTACGTCACCCACGACCAGGTCGAGGCGATGACGATGGGCGAGCGCATCTGCGTGCTCAAGGACGGCGTGATCCAGCAGGTCGACACGCCGACGGCGCTCTACGACCGGCCGGCGAATGCCTTCGTGGCGAGCTTCATCGGCTCGCCGGAAATGAACCTGCTGGAGGCTCGGCTGGTCGCGACCGACGTCGGCCTGGCCGTCGAGGTGGGCGGTGCGCGGCTGCCGCTGCCGGCGGAGAAGTCGGCGGGCGTCGCCGCGCTGCCGCGCCTGGCGGATGGCGCGGTGACCTTCGGTCTGCGGCCCGAGCACATCGGCCTCGCGCCGCGCGCGCAGGGCGACAGCGTCGCGGTCGGCGCGCGGCTGCGCTTCACCGAGCACATGGGGTCGGAGGTCTACCTGCACGCCGAGCTCGGCCCGCTGCCGATCACCGCGCGCGTGCCCGCGGAGCAGGCCGTGGCGCTGAACGGACTCGCACGCGGCGACGCCTTGACGCTGCACCTGCAGATCTCGGCCTGCCACCTGTTCGACGCGACGAACGGCCTGAATCTGCTGTCGACCTCCTCCTCGACCTCGTCGACCTTTGCATCCTCGTCCTCGTCCTCGTCCTCGGGAAGCGACGCATGAGCCTGCCACGACGACAGCTGCTCGGCATCGCCGCGGGGTCGGCCGCGATCGCGGCGACCGCGGGCGTGACCGCGGCGCTGACCGCGCCGGCGCGCGCGCAGGACAAGCCCACCGTGCTGCGCTTTGCCTGGTGGGGCGGCGCGGGCCGGCACGAGGCGACGCTGAAGGCGCTCGCGCTCTTCGAGCGCCGCCATGGCGTGCGCGTGAAGGCCGAGTACATGGGCTTCAACGGCTACCTGGAGCGGCTGACGACGCAGATCGCCGGCGGCTCCGAGCCCGAGGTCATGCAGATCAACTGGGCCTGGCTGGCGATGTTCAGCAAGCGCGGCAACGGCTTCGCGGATCTGAACCGGCACGCGGGGCTGATGGACCTCGCGCAGTTCGACCGCGAGGACCTCGCCTACGGCGACGTCGCCGGCAAGCTGAACGCGCTGCCGGTGTCCTTCAGCGCGCGCGTGATGCTGTGGAACCAGGCGGCGTTCGATCGCGCCGGCCTCGCGCTGCCGAAGACCTGGGACGAACTCTTCGCGACGGGGCCGGCATTCCGCCGGATCCTCGGCGAGGACGCCTACCCGCTCGACGGCGAGCTCTACGACATGATGCTGCTGTCCCAGGCCTGGGTGCAGCAGCGGCACGGCACGGCCTACGTCGATCCGGCGCAGCCGCGCGTGGCGATGAGCGAAGGCGCGGCGCTCGACTGGGTGCGCACCTACAAGCGGCTGGTCACGGACCACGTCGCGACGCCGCTGCCGCTGCGCGCGAGCCTGGGTGGCGCGGAGAAGCCGACCGAGCAGCAGCCCGACTGGGTCGTCGGCCGCTGGGCCGGCAACTACACCTGGGACTCGGTCATCGCGCTGCGGGCGTCGACGCTGGACAAGCAGCAGAAGCTGGTGCTCGGCGAGTTCCCGACCCTGCCGGGCGCGCGCGACAGCGGCATGTTCGGACGTCCCACCGTGATGTACGCGGTCAGCCGCCATGCCGAGAAGAACGGCCGCGCGGAGATGGCCGCCAAGCTCGTCAACTTCCTGCTGACGGACCCCGAGGCCGCGGCGCTGCTCGGCCGCACGCGCGGCCTGCCGTCGGCGCGCGGCCCCTACGAGCAGTTGAAGGCCGCCGGCAAGCTGCCGCCGCTCGAGGTCGCGGCGCACGAGCAGATCAAGCTGCAGCGCGAGTCGGGCCGGCTCAAGCGTCCGGCGCCCTTGTTCGAGCACGCACGGCTGCACAAGTTCATGCGCGAGGTCTTCGAGACCGTCGCCTACAACAAGACCAGCGACGTCGACGCCGCGCGCCGCCTGGTCACCGAGGGTCAGGCCTTGCTGCAACGGATCAAGTGAACGCGCCACGCCAGCGAGAACGCCAGCAGCGAAAGCGCCATCGATAGCACCAACGATCAGAGCGACCATGAAAGCCAACGAACGACAGCTCCACTTCGTCACCCGCGAGGATCCGGACACCGGCGCGCGCGTCACGCGGCTGACGCCCACCGACGTGACCTGCCATCGCAACTACTTCTATCAGAAGTGCTTCACCAACGACGGGGCCAAGCTGATCTTCGGCGCCGAGTTCGGGCCGGGCACCAGCTGGAACTACCACCTGCTCGACCTGAAGACGCAGGTGGCGACGCAGCTCACCGACCAGCCGGGCGAGAACACCTTCGGCGGTTTCCTCAGCCCGGACGACCGGCATCTCTACTTCGTCCGCGCGGAGCGTCAGTTGATCCGCCTGTCCATGCGGGATCTGGGCGAGGAGGTCGTCTACACCGTGCCGGAGGGCTGGGTCGGCTACGGCACCTGGGTCGCGAACACGGCCTGCACGAAGATGGTCGGCATCGAGATCGCCGCGAGCGACTGGTTCCCGCTCAGCGACTGGCAGAAGTTCCACCAGATGTTCCATGCGAAGCCGCGCTGCCGCCTGATCCGCATCGACCTGGCGACCGGCGCGCGCGAGGTGATCCTCGAGCAGCAGGGCTGGCTCGGCCACCCGCAGTACCGGCCCGGCGACGACCACACCGTCGCGTACTGCCACGAGGGGCCGCATGACCTCGTCGATGCGCGCATGTGGTTCATCGACGAGGATGGTCGCAACGTGCGCTGCGGCCGCCGCCACGATCCGGGCGAAAGCTGCACGCATGAGTTCTGGGTGCCGGACGGCTCCGCGATGATCTATGTCTCCTACCTGAAGGGGCAGCGCGACCGCTGGATCTGTTCGCTCGATCCGGTGACGCTCGCATCGAAGCGCCTGACGCGGATGCCGCCGTGCTCGCACTTGATGAGCAACCAGGACGGCACGCTGTTGATCGGCGACGGCTGCGATTCGCCGGCCGATGTCGCCGACACCGGCAGCCACCAGATCGCGACCGATCCCTTCCTGCACCTCTTCGACCTGAAGGCGGGCACCGAGCGCCGCGTCGCGCGGCACGACAGCTCGTGGCGCGTCTACAAGGGCAACCGGCAGGTCACGCATCCGCATCCGTCGTTCACGCCGGATGAGAAGCAGGTGCTCTTCAGCGCGGACGCTGAGGGCGAGCCGGCGCTGTACCTGGCGGACCTCTGATGCGAGTCCGGTCGGTGGTCGTGGCGGCGGGTGTGAGCCTGGCGGCGCTGTCCGGCGGCGCTGGCGCGGCACAGCCGGCGGCCGGCCCGGAAGCGATCCACACGTCGGCACCGGGGGTTCCTGTCCAGGAGCGTCCCCAGCTCACCGATGCGCAGGCGGCCACGGCCACGGTGGCCGCCTACCTCGGCGACTGGCAGCCTGTGCCGCTCGATCCTTCGCGCTGGACGCCGACCTTCGTCGTCGCCGCCGATGGCAGCGGCACGCACCGCACGGTGCAGGCCGCGATCGACGCGCTGCCCGCGAAGGCGTCGGGCCCGGCATCGGCGCCGCGCGCCTACGTGCTCGTGAAGCCCGGCACGTATCGCGAGCCGCTCTGCATCCAGGACAAGGCGCCGTTCACGCTCTACGGCGCGGGCGACCCGTCGCAGGTCGTGATCGTCGAGGGGCGCTACAACGCGCTGTCCAAGCCGCGTGGCACGGCGGCGCATCGCTGCATGCCGCTGCTCGACGCGGAGACGCACGGCACCCCCGGCAGCGCGAGCGTGATGCTGTTCAGCGACGACGTGCAGCTCGCGCAACTGACGATCGCCAACGATGCGATGGACCGCGTGCGCGATGGGCAGGGCTATCCCGCCGGCGTCGGCGAGAGCGGCGGCGCACAGGCCGTCGCGCTGATGACGCGTGGCGATCGCCTCCAGATGGAACGGGTCCGCCTGATCGGGCATCAGGACACGTTCTATGCGGAACGTGGCGCCGTCGGCACGGAATCCGCCGCGGGCGCCGCCCTTCCGACCCGCGTGTTCGTGCATGCCAGCGAGATCCGCGGCGATGTCGACTTCATCTTCGGCGGCGCGACGCTGGTCATCGACGACAGCCTGATCGTCAGCCGCGCCGGTCGTCGCGTGCCGGGCCACGGCGGACACGTGATCGCGCCCAGCACGCCCAACGCGCAGTCGCGCGGGTTCCTGATTCAGCGTTCGCGTTGGCTCGCTGAACCGGGCGTCACGGCGGGCAGCATCAGCCTGGGTCGCGCCTGGGATCGCGGCATCGCGCGCGGTGAATGGCGCGCGTCGCCGACCGTGCCGAACGGTCAGGCGGTGATCCGGGACAGCCTGCTGGGGCCACACCTCGCGCCGTGGTCCGCATCGACATCGCGCCGCCCGTTCAGCGCTACCGGCGAGGCCGCCAACCGCATGGCCGAGTACCGCAACGCCGCGCTGCCGGTGGCGCTGCCCGCCGCGGCGTTCGACGCGATCGCACCGGGCGACGGCTGGGCGTCGATGAACGGCGGGACCCTCGGCGGCGCGCAGGCGAAGGTCGACGCGATCCGTGTCGTGCGCACGCGCGCGGAGCTCGATGCGGCGCTTGCGCTCGGCGACGCGCCCAAGCTGATCGCGCTCGCCGCGCGCATCGACCTCGCGGCGGATGCCACGGGCCGGCGCCTGGGCGTCGAGGACTTCCGCGATCCCGCCTTCGACCTCAAGGCCTTCGTCCGGCAATACGATCCCGCGACCTGGGGCCGTCGCGCGCCCGAAGGTCCGCTGGAGGAAGCGCGCAAGCGCTCCGTGAAGAAGCAGGCCGCGCAGGTCGTGATCAAGGTGCCGTCGAACACGACGATCGTCGGCGTCACGCCTGACGCCGGCTTCGACGGCGGCTCGCTGATGCTGGACAAGGTGTCGCAGGTGATCCTGCGCAACCTGCGTTTCTCCGATGCCTACGACTTCTTCCCCGCCTGGGACCCGAACGACAACGGCCACGGCGAGTGGAACTCCGAGTACGACACCGTCTCGCTGCGCGAGGCCACGCAGGTGTGGATCGACCACTGCGCCTTTGACGACGGCGAACGGCCCGATCCGCGCGAGCCGGTGGCGCTGGGCCAGCGCCTGCAGCGGCACGACGGGCTGCTCGACATCACGCGCCGCTCGGACTTCGTGACCGTGTCCTGGAACGTCTTCCGCCGCCACGACAAGACGATGTTGATCGGCGGCGGCGACGGCCATCGCGACGATCGCGGCCACCTGCGCGTGACGCTGCACCACAACCTCTGGGAGCAGGTGAAGGAGCGCACGCCGCGCGTGCGCTACGGGCAGGTGCACGTCGCCAACAACCTCTATGTCGCCGCCGCCGGCGGGGACTACCCCTATGGCTACTCGATCGGGGTCGGCATCGAATCGCACGTGCTGAGCGAGGCCAACGCCTGGGAGGCCGCCGCCGGCATCGGCCCGGAGCGCGTCGTGCGTCTGCTCAAGGGCGAGCGCTTCGAGGATCGAGGTTCGAACTTCAACGGCGCGCCCATCGATCCGCTGCGCTGGCTGCGTGCCGCGAACCCTGACAAGGCTGTCGTCGGCGAGGCCGGCTGGACGCCGCCGTACCGGCTTTCCATCGAGCTTGCGGGCGATGTGGCGGCACGGGTTCGCGCGGGCGCGGGGACGGGCCGGCTGTGGTGAAATCTTCCCTTTCCAAGAACACCTTGCGCATGGATGACGAACTGAACGATGGCAAGCAGCAGCCCGAGTCCGTGGCCGCGGTGCTCAAGGTCTTTGCCATCCTGCAGGCCCTGTCGGAACGCAGCGACACCGGCATCTCGGAGCTGTCCGTGCGGCTGGCGATGCCCAAGGCGACGGTCTACCGTTTCCTGCAGACGATGAAGACGCTGGGCTACGTGCGCCAGGAGACCGACAGCGAGCGCTACGGCCTGGCGATGAAGGTCTTCGAGATCGGCGCGAGGGCGCTGCAGTATCCGGACCTGGTCGACCTGTCCAAGCACCACATGCAGATGCTGGCCGACGCCACCGGCGAGACGGTGCACCTGGGCACGCTGATCGACAGCGAGATCATCTACGTCCACAAGGTCGATTCGAAGCACATGCTGGGCATGTACTCGCGCATCGGGCGGCGCGCGCCCTTGCACTGCACGGCGATCGGCAAGGTGCTGATGGCCTGGGAGCATCCGGAGCGCCGGGCGCGCGTGCTGGCCGGGGCCGAGTTCCAGCGCTTCCGCGACAAGACCATCACCGAGCCGGCGGCCTTCCAGGCCGAACTGGAGCGGGTGAAGCGCCAGGGCTTCGGCGAGGACCGCGAGGAATTCGACGATCACATCCGCTGCCTGGGCGTGCCGATCTTCGACCGGCTGGGCCAGCCGATCGCCGGCATGAGCGTCAGCTTCCCGACCTTCCGCTACGACGACGCCAAGGCGCCCGAGGTCGTGGCGATGCTGCAGGCGGCCAGCCGGGACATTTCCGCCCGCCTGGGTTGCACGGCGTTCCCGCTGGACGCCGCCTGACGCACTCAGCGCGGCCGGGTCCGGGACAATCCCGATCCGCTTCCCGCTGCTTTGCGCTGCTTCTCGCTTCCCGCTCCCGGGTGTCGCGTCCCGTCGTCTCCCTTCCAAAGACACGCTGCATCGGCGCGACACCGCGATAACGCGGTTGTCGTTGAGGCCCATGTTGTCGTACAACTGACCCTGTGATGAATGCTTCGTTGACCCGTTCCCGCCCGAAATCGCTGGCACTCGGACTTGTCCGTGCGCTGGAGGACCGGATCCGTGCGGGTGCGCTCGCCAACGGCGACAAGCTGCCGACCGAGGCGGCGATCATGGCCGAGTTCGAGGTCAGCCGGACGGTGGTCCGGGAGGCGATCTCGAAGATGCAAGCGGCGGGGCTGGTCGAGACCCGGCACGGCATCGGGACCTTCGTCCTGGGGCTGGGTGAGGGCGGGCCGTTCCGGATCGGCGCGGAGCAGATGGCGACATTGCACGATGTCGTCGCGGTGCTGGAGCTGCGGATCGGCATCGAGACCGAGGCGGCTGCGCTGGCCGCGCAGCGGCGCACCGACGCGCACCTGCTGAACATGCGGGCCGCGCTGTCGGCCTTCGCGGAGGCGGCGCTGGCGGGCCGCGACGCGGTGGCCTCGGACTTCCAGTTCCACCTCGAGATTGCCCGCGCGACCGGCAACCCGCACTTCGAGCAGCTGATGGCGACGCTGGGCGCGCCGAGCATCCCGCGCGCGCGCCTGGCGAGCCTGGCGGCCGCGGGCGACGAGGACCCGGTGGCGCAGCGCGACTACCTGCTGCGCGTGAACGCGGAGCACGAGAGCATCCTCGACGCGATCGCCGCGCGCGACACCGAGGCCGCCCGCGCCGCCATGCGGACGCACCTGGCCAACAGCCGCGAACGGCGCCGGCGCGCGGCGTTGGCGTTGCAGGACAAGCGCTGAGCGGTACGACGCTGAACGGCCAACGATTCAGGCTTCGACGGGTTCCTGGTTCTCGCTTCGCTCGATCTCTTCCACCTTGAACTTCCAGCCGTTGCGACCCGAGGTGGCCACGATCTTCTGATGCACGAGGCGTTCGACGGTCATGATCCGATCAAACGCCGACTTCAAGGACTCGTCTCCGGCAGCGTGCTTGAGATAAAGCAGCCGCTGGAGGGTGTCGTTGGACTTCGGCACCCGGCCTCGACGTTCCCACAGGCTGATGTTCTGCTCGCTGACCCCTTGCATCTTGGCCATGGCTGTCTGCGAGAGGTGCATCTTTGAGCGAAGGTAACGAAACTCCTTGCCCGTCAGTCGCCCCGGTTTGCGAACGAGGTGCGCAGCGATGGCATCGAGCAATTGCTCCAATGCCGCGAACGAAACAGCGGGGCCGAAGGGCGTTTCCTTGCAGGTGAAGCCGTTCTTCAGCCAGACATTGTCCAGCCCGCATTCGGTGAAGTGGTACAGCGTCATGTCCTCTCCTAAGCAATCACGGTCACGACGATGAATCCGGGGTTGTCGTCGTCCAGACCCACACATACCTGCAGGTCCCGCTCACCCCCGTACCACTGGACGCGACAGATGAGCAGTGTCGACTTGATGTCCACCTCCGGCTGCCTCCCGATCTGGCCCTTGCGAAGGCATTCCAAGGCGTCTTCGATGTTGACGCGGCGCTGCCGCATCCGTTGTTTGGCATGACGAGTCCAATCGATCTGCGTGGGTTGCTTGACGATGCGACGGATGTGTCGTTCCAGTTGTGGGATTGAAAACTTCTTGAACGTCACTTCAGTCGTGCCTTCGCGCCTGGTTGCTCCCCGTAATTTTTATGGGTTGCATCGTAGGCGTGTCCGAGGTGGCGGCGCGAAAGCGGTGTTGCGTTCTTCCCATAGTTTTTATGGGTTGCTGTCCTACTGCAATCGGTAGTTCTGCGTGTTTTCCCTCATCGATGAGCGATTGACGCCGCCTTGTCATCCGCTCGACTCAACTTGTATGATGACTGACAACAAGATCGCCAAAGCGTCGACGGGTTGAGCCCCGGCGTCGCACCAAGAGCGGTTTCCACGGTTCCTTCCCCGGAGACAAACCATGACCCTTCTGACCCGCCGCCTGGCCGTCAAAGCCGGTGCCGCCCTTGGCGCCGCCGTCCTCTCCACCTTTGCGGCCGGCCTGGCCCATGCCAACGGCTTCCCCGATCGACCGGTGACCATCGTCGTCCCGTTCCCCGCCGGCGGTTCCACCGACATGCTGGCCCGCGCCATGGGCGCCGAGCTGCAGAAGAAGTGGGGCCAGACCGTCATCGTCGACAACCGCCCCGGCGCCACGGGCACCCTCGGCACCTCCCAGGTCAAGCGCGCCGCGCCCGACGGCTACACGCTGCTCGTCTCCTCGCTCGGGCCGTTCGTGATCGCGCCGCATCTGCTCAAGGCCGTCCAGTACGACGCCCTCAAGGACATCGACCTGCTGACCGTCGCCATCCAGGCGCCCAACGTGCTGGTCGTGCCCGCCGCCTCGCCGCTGAAGAGCGTCAAGGACGTCGTCGACACGCTCAAGAAGGACCCGGGCAAGATGAGCTTCGCCTCGTCGGGCAACGGCTCCTCCGACCATCTGACCGCCGAGCTGTTCTGGCTGCAGACCGGCACCAACGGTCTCCACGTCCCGTACAAGGGCGGCGCGCCGGCGATCAGCGACCTGCTGGGCGCGCAGGTCGATGCGTCCTTCCAGAACATCAACGCGGTGCTGCCGCACATCGTCGGCGGCAAGCTGCGCGCGCTGGCCGTGACCGGCGACAAGCGTTCCGCCGTGCTGCCCAACGTGCCCACGCTGTCCGAGTCCGGCATCAAGGGCGCCGACGTCTACTCCTGGCAAGGCGTGGCCGCGCCCCGGGGCCTGCCGCCCGCCGTGCGCGCGCAGCTCCAGAAGGACATCGTCGCCGCGCTGCACGACCCGTCGGTGAAGCAGAAGTTCTCCGACATCGGCATCGAGACCGTCGCCAACACGCCCGACCAGGCGCAGGCCTTCCAGAAGACCGAGTTCGCGCGCTGGAAGCAGGTCATCGAGACCCGCAAGATCACCGCCGATTGATCCCATTGCCGGATCGCGTTGTCCGATCCCCGCAGACCGACCAGGAGTTTCGCGTGAGCGCAAGCAGTCCCATCGTCACCTCCGCCCGCGCGATCCCGGTCGCCGGCCGCGACGGCATGCTCATGAACCTGAGCGGCGCCCACGCGCCGTTCTTCACCCGCAACCTGCTGATCCTCGAGGACGACGCCGGCCACGTCGGCATCGCCGAGATCCCCGGCGGCGAGCCCATCCGCAAGACGCTCGAACAGGCCGGCGAGCTGCTCGTCGGCCAGCCGGTCGCGAAGTGGAACGCGCTGCTGGCGCAGGTCCGCGAGAAGTTCAAGGGCCTCGACAGCGGTGGCCGCGGCCTGCAGACCTTCGACCTGCGGACCACGATCCACGTGCTCACCGCCGTCGAATGCGCGCTGCTGGACCTGCTGGGCCAGCACCTCGGCGTGCCGGTGTGCGAGCTGCTCGGCGAAGGCAAGCAGCGTGACAGCGTCGCGATGCTGGGTTACCTGTTCTTCGTCGGCGACCGCACGAAGACGGGCCTGGCCTACAAGACCCCCGAGGACGAGGCCGGCAGCGATGCCGCCGCCGACGCCTGGCTGAAGGTCCGCCACCACGTCGCGATGACGCCGGAGACCATCGTCGAGCAGGCCGCCGCGGCGCAGGCGCGTTACGGCTTCAAGGACTTCAAGCTCAAGGGCGGCGTGCTGCGCGGCGAGGAAGAGGTCGAGGCCATCCAGGCGCTGAAGGCGCGCTTCCCCGAGGCGCGCGTCACGCTCGATCCCAACGGCGGCTGGCTGCTGAAGGACGCGATCCGCCTGCTGCGCGACCTGGGCGGCGTGCTCGCCTATGCCGAGGATCCCTGCGGCGCCGAGGAAGGCTTCTCCGGCCGCGAGGTGATGGCCGAGTTCCGCCGCGCCACCGGCCTGCCGACGGCCACCAACATGGTCGCCACCGACTGGCGCCAGTTCACCCACGCGCTGAGCCTGCAGTCGGTCGACATCCCGCTGGCCGATCCGCACTTCTGGACCATGTCGGGCGCGGTCCGCGTCGCGCAGACCTGCCGCGACTTCGGCCTGACCTGGGGCTCGCATTCCAACAACCACTTCGACGTGTCGCTGGCGATGTTCACGCATGCCGCCGCCGCCGCGCCGGGGCGCCTCACCGCGATCGACACGCACTGGATCTGGCAGGACGGCCAGTTCCTGACCGAGAAGCCGCTGCGGATCGTGGACGGCGAAGTCGCCGTGCCGACCGCGCCCGGCCTGGGCGTCACGCTCGACATGAAGGCCGTCGACGCCGCCCACCAGCTCTACCTGCAGCACGGCCTGGGCGCGCGCGACGACGCCATCGCCATGCAGCACCTGATCCCCAACTGGAAGTTCGATCCCAAGCGGCCCTGCATGGTCCGCTGAACGATCCCCCCGAACGACACCCGGAGAGAGACATGCACGAACACAAGAAGACGTCCCCCATCACCCGCCGCGCGCTGATCGCCGCGGCCGCCGTCGCCGCGGTGGCAGGCGTGGCCCCGAGCGCCTTCGCGCAGGCCGCCTGGCCCAGCAAGCCGCTGAAGATCATCGTCCCGTACACGCCGGGCGGATCCTCGGACATCATCGCCCGCATCATTTCGCCGATGCTCGGCGAAGCGCTCAAGCAGACCGTCATCGTCGAGAACAAGCCCGGCGCCAGCGGCAACATGGGCGCCGACCAGACCGCCAAGGCCAACGACGGCTACACCATCATGCTGTGCGACGTCAGCGCGCTGGCCATCAGCCCGTCGCTGTACACCAAGCTCGCCTTCGACCCGTCCAAGGACCTGAAGGGCGTGGCGATGCTGGCCTACTCGCCGCACATGCTGGTCGTCCACCCGTCGGTGCCGGCCAACAACCTGAAGGAACTGGTCGAGCTGTCCAAGAAGTCCAAGATCGACTTCGCCGTCACCGCGATGGGCAGCGCGCCGCACCTGGCCGGCTTCCAGGTCGCCAACCTGACCGGCGCCAAGTGGGAATACATCCCGTACAAGGGCGGCTCGCAGGCCGTCACCGACACCATCGCCGGCCAGACGCAGGTGCTGATGAACGGCATGCTCGCGACGCTGCCCTTCGTGCAGCAGAACAAGCTCAAGGTCATCGGCGTCAGCAAGGCGACCCGCGTGCCGCTGCTGCCCAACGTGCCGACGCTGGCCGAGCAGGGCGCCACCGGCTTCGAGTCCGGCACCTGGCAGGGCATCCTGGCTCCGGCCAACATGCCCAAGGCCAACATCGACAAGCTGTCGGCCGCGCTGATCAGCATCATCCGCTCGCCGGAAGTCCGCGCGCGTCTGGCCGCGCAGGGCGCCGAGGTCAGCACGATGAACCCGACCGAGATGGATACCTTCTTCAACGCCGAGCGCAAGAAGTGGGCGGGTGTCGTGAGCAAGAGCGGGCTCAAGCTCGATTGACCCGATCGACCCGCGATCGAGCCGCGATCGACCCGCGATCGACCCGCGACTGATGCATCGATTTCTGCTCGATTGCCGCTCGATTGATCCCGTTTGATCTCGACCTGAGGATCCCTGCCATGCCGACGCCGACCACGCCTTACTCCGCCTTCCCCAACACGCTGCGGCAACGCCTGATCGCGGGCGAACGCCTGATCGGCTGCTGGTGCTCGCTCGCCAGCCCGATCAGCACCGAGGTGCTGGGCGTGGCCGGTTTCGATTGGCTGCTGCTGGACGGCGAGCACTCGCCCAACGAGGTCAGCAGCTTCGTGCCGCAGCTGATGGCGTTGAAGGACAGCGTCAGCGCGCCGGTCGTGCGGCCGAGCAGCAACAACGCCGTCGAGATCAAGCGCCTGCTCGACGCGGGCTTCTCCAACCTGCTGATCCCCTTCGTCGAGACCGCCGAGGAGGCGGCGCGCGCCGTCGCCGCGACGCGTTATCCGCCGCAGGGCATCCGCGGCGTGTCGGTCTCGCAGCGCAACAACCGCTATGGCACGGTGCCGGGCTACTTCCAGGGCATCAACGAGCAGATCGCCGTGATCGTCCAGATCGAGAGCCCGGCGGGCGTGGCCGCGGTCGCGGACATCGCGGCGGTGGCGGGCGTGGACGCCGTGTTCATCGGCCCGTCCGACCTGGCGGCCGGCTACGGCCACCTGGGCAACCCGCAGCATCCCGACGTGCAGGCGGCGATGGCGACGATCTACGCCGCGTGCAAGGCGGCGGGCAAACCGGTCGGCATCCTCGCGCCGGTCGAGGCCGACGCGCGTCGTTATATCGAGCAGGGCGCGACCTTCGTCGCCGTGGGCAGCGACCTCGGCGTCTTCCGCGCCGCCACGCAGGGCCTGCGCGACAAGTTCAAGGACTGACCCCGTCATCGATCCGAGGACCCGGGCCGCGCTGGCGGCCGCGGTCCTTTCCGCTTCATCCATCTCGGCAGTGAAAGAGAGCAATTCATGAGCATCAAGATCGGCTTCATCGGCCTGGGCATCATGGGCGCGCCCATGGCGGTGCGTCTCGCGCAGGGCGGGCATCAGCTGTTCGTCCACACCCGTTCCAAGGTCCGTGAGGACGTCGCCGCCGTTGGTGTCACCGTCTGCGACAGCGCCACGGAAGTCGCGCAGCAGGCCGAGGTGATCTTCACGATGGTCCCGGACACGCCGGACGTCGAACGCGTGCTGTTCGGCGAAGGCGGCATCGCCGCCGCGTTCGCCGGCGGCAAGGGCGCGGGCAAGACGGTCGTGGACATGAGCTCGATCTCGCCGATCGCGACCAAGGACTTCGCGCAGCGCATCGAGGCGCTCGGCGCCGAGTGGCTGGACGCGCCGGTCTCCGGCGGCGAGGTCGGCGCCAAGGCCGGCACGCTGTCCATCATGGTCGGCGGCAAGGAAGCCACCTTCGCGCGCATCAGGCCGCTGTTCGAGCTGATGGGCAAGAACATCACGCTGGTCGGCGGCGCGAGCGCGGGCCAGGTCACCAAGGTGGCCAACCAGATCATCGTGGCGCTGAACATCGCCGCAGTGAGCGAGGCGCTGGTCTTCGCGTCCAAGGCCGGCGCCGATCCGGCCAAGGTGCGCGAGGCGCTGATGGGCGGCTTCGCCTCCAGCCGCATCCTCGAGGTGCACGGCGAGCGCATGATCAAGCGCACCTTCAACCCGGGCTTCCGGATCGCGCTGCACCAGAAGGACCTGAACCTCGCGCTGCAGAGCGCCAAGGCCATGAACCTCGCGCTGCCCAACACCGCCAACACCGCGCAGCTGATGCAGGCCGCCGCGGCGCAGGGCTGGGACCAGCTCGACCACTCGGCGCTGGTGCGGGCGCTGGAAGTGCTGGCCAAGCACGAGGTCGGTAGCACTACGGACGCCGCTTGAGGGGACAGGTCTCCACAATCGCCGGTCATGAGCCAGCCCCACGACGATTCCGCTTCCCCGGCCGCTTCCCCGGCCGCCCCGACGTCCGGTCCCGGTTCGCCCGGTCCGGGCGCTCCGGCCGCCGGGTCGCCGGTCGCCGGATCGCCGGCGGCTGAGGCCCTGCTCGCGGATCCCCGCGCGCTGCTCAAGCATCTCTACCGCGTGGCGGTGGACCGGGCGCTGCCGGGCAAGATCCTCGCGAGCCACCTGCCGCCGCCGCCGAAGGGCCGGACGCTGGTGATCGGCGCGGGCAAGGGCGGCGGATCGATGGCGCAGGCATTCGAGGCCGCCTGGCCGGCGAGCGCGCCCATGACCGGGCTGGTGATCACGCGTTACGGCCACATCCCGCCGGACTACCGGCCGCGCCGCATCGAGATGGTCGAGGCCGCGCACCCGGTGCCCGACGCCGCCGGCGAGCGCGCCGCGGCCCGGATGATGCAGAAGGTGCGCGACTTCAACCCCACCGTCGACGACCAGGTGATCTGCCTGATCTCGGGCGGCGGCTCGGCGTTGATGCCGCTGCCGGCGCCGGGGCTGACGCTGGCCGACAAGCAGGCGGTCAACCGCGCGCTGCTGGCCAGCGGCGCCAACATCGTCGAAATGAACTGCGTGCGCAAGCACCTCAGCGGGATCAAGGGCGGGCGGCTGGCCGCCGCCTGCGCGCCGGCCAAGGTGCTGACGCTGATGATCTCCGACGTGCCCGGCGACGATCCGCAGGTGATCGCCTCCGGCCCGACGGTGCCCGACGCGAGCACCTGCGCCGAGGCGCTGGCGATCTGCCGCCGCTACCGCATCGCGCTGCCCCAGCTCGCCATCGACGCGCTGGAACGCGGCGAGTGGGAGACGCCCAAACCCGGCGATGCCTGCTTCGACGGCCATGAGCAGCGCATCATCGCGGCGCCGCGCCAGAGCCTGCTGGCGGCCGCCGAGGCGGCCCGCGCGCTCGGCATCACCGCGCATGTGCTCTCCGACGAGATCGAAGGCGAGTCGCGCGAGGTCGGCCGCGTGCATGCGGCGCTGGCGCGCTCGGTCGCGCGGCACGGCGAGCCCTTCGCCAAGCCCTGCCTGATCCTGTCCGGCGGCGAGACGACGGTGACGCTGGTCCCGCAGCCCGGACGCGGCGGTCGTGCCGGCGAGTTCGTGCTCGGCTGCGCGATCGCGCTGGACGGGCAGCCGGAGGTCTGGGGCCTGGCCGCGGACACCGACGGCATCGACGGCGTCGAGGACAACGCGGGGGCCTTCCTCAGCCCCAGCACGCTGGAGCGCGCCCGCGCGCTCGGCCTGAAGCCGGCGGACCTGCTGGCGGCCAACAACGGCTACGCGTTGTTCGAGGCCCTCGGCGACCTGCTGATCACCGGGCCGACGCAGACCAACGTCAACGACTTCCGCGCGCTGCTGATCCGCTGAGGCGTTTCACAGATATCCCCCCATCGAGCGAATCGACGGGGGAAATTGAACGGATGTTGACGCGCCTCAAGGCAATTTCCGTTCAGGGCGAGGACAGTCCGGCATTTCCGGTTTCCGAGAGTGCCCGTGATCGCCCACCTGACGTCCGACCCTGACGGATCCGCTGAGTCCAGCGATTCCGCGCCCGTGGCTGGCCCCGCGCCCGTCCTCATTCCTGCCCTCATTCCTGCCTCCATCCCCGCCTCCACTCCCGCCGCCATCCCCGCCGGGGCCCGTCTCGCCTCCGAGGCGGCTTTCCCTCCGGCCGGTGCCGGACTCGTTCCCGGTCCCGGCCATCCGATCCCCTGGCGCGTGCTGCTGGGCGACCTGCTGCTGGACGGCGAGAGCTGGTCCGCGCTGGCCGCCATGACACAGCTGCGCCGCTGCAAGGCCGGCGAGCTGGCGGTCCGCCGCGGCGATGCCGCGGTGGCCATGCTGGCGCTGTGCGAGGGCAAGGTCGCCGCGCGCGCGCCGCTGACCGGTCCGCTGTGGCTGGACCTGCACACCGCCTGGCTCGAGGGCCGCTACGAGGAGGACGTCAGCGTCGTCTCCGCGTCGGCGGTGGTGATGGTCTGGCCGATGTCCGTCGCGGCGATGTGGCTGCGCTCGCAGCCGCTGGTGCTGGAGGCGCTGGTGCGGGCCGCGGCCACGCAGCTGCGAGACGCGCAGGACGCGATCCGCGGCCTGACGATGAAGGACGCCACCGGTCGCGTGGCCGCCTGGCTGCTGGCGCAGGCCGGGGCCGCCGGGGAAGTGCAGTTCAGCGAGCGCAAGCGCGACGTGGCGGCGCAACTGTCGATCTCGCCGGAGACGCTGTCGCGCACGCTGCGGCAGCTCGCCGATCGGGGCGTGCTGGCGGTCCAGGGCTACCGCATCGGCCTGCTGGACCGGGTCAAGCTGCTGGCGCTGGCGCGCGGTCGCTGAGCGGCTTAGACTCGCTGCCACACTTGTCGTTACGTCCCGAGGAGGCCAATGTGACGATCGCCAGCGTGACCCCCCTGACTGCCGTGACCATTGCCGGTTCCAGCGCGGAACGTTTCCTCGGGGGGCACGCCAGCCTCCCCGTGATGCCCGAGGTCGGACGCAAGCTGCTGCGCAGCCTGGACGACGACGGCGTCTCGCTCGGGCAGATCGCCGAGCTGATCGGCAAGGACTCGACGCTCGCGGCCAAGGTGCTGCGCCTGGCCAATTCGGCGCGCTACAGCCCGTCGCACACGATCAGCACGCTGCAGGACGCGGCGATGGCGCTGGGGCTGGAGACGCTGCGCAACCTCGCGATGGCGGCCAGCCTTTCCGGCACCTTCCCCGACGTGAAGGGCCTCGACCGCCAGCGCTTCTGGCGGCACAGCGTGCGCACGGCCGGTCATGCGCGGCTGCTGGCCAAGCTGCTGCAGGGCGACGCGGACGCCGCCTACCTCGCGGGCCTGATGCTGCGCACGGGCCAGCTGATGATGGCGATGAGCGAGCCCGACCAGGTCGCCGACGTCGAAGCCCACGCGGGCGAGCCCGGCAGCCGCTTCTCGCTGGAGTCGCACCGCTTCGGCTGCACGCATGCCGACGTGACGGCGGCGCTCGCGGCGCACTGGCACTTCCCGGCGGATCTGGTCGAGGCCTTCAAGGACACGAACGCGCCGCTGGACGTGCGGCCGTTCTCGATGCTCGCCGCGATCCTGCACCTGGCCGAGGTGGTCGCCGACGCCTGCGACCAGGACGTCGACCGCATCGCCGCGCTCACGACCGCGGTGCCCGAGCTGGTCGAGCATCTCCACCTGGACCTCGACTTCCTGCGCCTGCGCCTGGACGGCTGCGGGGATCCGGGACAGGACGTCGAGCTGATGCTCAAGTGACGCGGCACTGAGGTAAGGTCGGCCGCTTCACGATCCAGGAAAAGATTCGGAGACGGCATGACGACATACCAGGGAAGCTGCCACTGCGGCCGCGTGGCTTACGAGGTGGACGGCGAGATCGACGGCGCGATGTCGTGCAACTGCTCGATGTGCCAGCGCAAGGGCTCGCTGCTGTGGTTCGTGCCGCGCGCGCAGTTCCGCTTGAAGACCGACGAGTCGGCGGCCGCCACCTACCTGTTCAACAAGCACGCGATCAAGCACCGCTTCTGCGCGGTCTGCGGGATCCATCCGTATGCCGAGGGCACGGACCCGAAGGGCAATGCGATGGCGGCGATCAACGTCCGCTGCCTCGAAGGCATCGAGCTGGAAAGCATTCCGGTCACGCACTACAACGGCCGGGATTCCTGATGCGGCGCTGATGCGGCGCTGATGCGCGCGCGACGCGGCACGCTCACTCCCTCTCCCGCAAGCGGGAGAGGGATTCCTGCATCAGCGCGTGCTCACAGCTTCGTGATCCGCACCCAGTTCAGGTTCCAGCCGCTGGCCGGCGCGTAGACGCCGAGCGCATAGGTGCCGGCGTTGACGTTCACGGTGTGCGACACCGTGGTCCAGTTCTGCCAGCCGCCGGTGGCCGGGATCGCGACCTGGCCGAGCTGGATGCTGCCGGCGTTCAGGTCCAGCGAGAGCCGCGCGCCGCTCGGGCTGGCGACGCGGTACTCGACGCGATAGCTGCCATTGGTCGGGAAGTTGACGTTGGCGTAGGCCATCCAATCGCCGGTGTCGATCCAGCCGACGTTGCTGCCGCCTTCGCTGCAGGCCTCGGTCTGCACGCCGCTCTGGCTGGTGAAGCTCTCGGCCTCGATCAGGCGGCTCGTCGTCGGCGGCGGCGTGGTGCCGCCGATCTCGGCGCGGATCGCGCTCAGCAGGCTGTTGGCGCCGGTGCCGTCCTGCGACAGCTCCCAGATCATCACGCCCGAACCCTGCTGCAGCGCCAGCCGTGTCTTGGCCTTGATCGTCGGGATGCCGTTGTAGGTGACGTAGCCGCAGCTGGCGCACAGCGTGCCGACGAGGTCCTTCTGCGCCGCCGCCGCGCCGAACTGGTTGACGATGTCGTTGAAGCCGTAGTCCGACGCGTAGCCGTTGAAGCCGTAGCCGTAGAACGGCACGCCCAGCACCAGCTTCTCCTTCGGCAGGCCGCGCGACTGCCAGGTCGCGACGTCGCGTTGCGCCATCGCGTAGGTCGAGTGCTCCTGCCCGACCTGACCCCAGTTCGGTCCCACGTTGTCGTAGGACATGATGGTCACGAAGTCGAAGTGCGGGATCGAGGAGACCGGGATCATCCCGCCCTCGTAGGTGGCCGTGGCCGCGGTGATCAGCTTGCCGGGCAGCGCGGCGCGCAAGGCCTGGATGAAGGGCGTGTAGTTGCCGGCGCGGTCGATGGCGGTCAGCACGCCGCCTTCGATGTCGATGTCCGCGCCGTCAAGACCGAAGGTGTTCACGAACTGCGCCAGGCCGTTGACCGTGGCCGCGCGATTGCCCGGCTGCAGCAGCGTCTGCCAGTTGCCGGAGCAGCCGGGGATCGCGCCGCCGGCCACCGAGATCAGCACCTTCGCGCCGGCCGCGTGGGCCTTCTGCACGACGTAGCGGATGTCGGCGGCGGAGGCGTCCATGCAGGTCGGATTGCCGTTGCTGAGGAAGGCGCCGCTGCCCGACGGATTCGCGAAGGCGAGGTTCACGTGGGTGAGCTTGGTCAGGTCGGTGCGGTCGGCCACGGCACGCAGGCCCTTCCAGCCCGGGATGTAGCCGACCACCTTGGTCTGGGCGAGGGCGCTGGACGCCACGCCGCACAGCGCGAGCGCGGCCAGCAGGCCGGTGAGGACAGGACGGCGGAACGATTCGGACAGTGTCATCGCAAGCTCCCTTGGGGTTGAGGGATCGGTCGGGCGCAGCGCGACATCCGCGCGGCCTCTGCCGATCGCCGGCGATTCTGTGGCGTTTCGTGAAATCGCTTTCATGGTTGTCCCTGAATCGGCGACGCGTGTTCCGTATCGAGTGCAACGAGGCGTTGCACCGTTCGGCGCCCATGCGGGCTCGTGTCCGCCTTGTAAAGCGCGAAACGCTGGAAACCTGCTTGCGCCCGCTTACCAATCGGCGCGACCCGTTGCACGGCGTGCGCAGAGCGCTCCGAATAATCCGCCGCCTACCTCCAAAGGACGGATTCATGACGATCACCACCGCGCGCCAGGACGGCGCTCTCCGCCTGCATCCGCTGGCCCTGTCGCTCGCCCTGGCCGGCGTGCTCGTCGGTTGCGGGGGCGGCAGCGATGGCGCCGGCGCCCTGGTGTCCGCGGCTCAGCAGAATGGCGGTGGCACCGCGTCCGCGGGCGCCGTCACGGCGGCCGCCGATCCGCAGGTCTGCTTCTACGAGCACGCCAACTACGCCGGCGCCGGCCTGTGCCGCAGCACCACGACGAGCTGGATCGGCCCGACCTGGAACGACCGCATCTCGTCCTTCCGCGTGCCGGCGGGCTTCAAGGTGGAACTCTTCGCCGACATCAACTTCGGCGGCCGCTCGGTGACGCTGACGGCGGACAACGCCAACCTGGCCGCGGTCAGCCTCAACGACGCGGTGTCGTCGATGCGCGTCACGAAGGTGGTGGCGTCGAACGTGACGCTGGCCTCCGTGCAATTCGCGCAGTCCATGCTTTACGGCAGCACGGACAACCAGCTGGTGCTGGTCGCCAACAAGCCGGCGCTGCTGAAGGTCAACGTGACCGCGCCGGCCGGCACCGCCGCGCCGACGGGCCTCGTGCGCGTCGACAACACGGTCGACGGCAGCAGCCGCGACCTGGTGCTGGCGGCACCGCGCCGCGGCCTGCCGACGACGGTGTCGGAGACGCAATCCTTCGACGACGCCTACAGCGTGAGCATCCCGGCCGAGCTGGTGAAGAGCGGCCTGAAGGTGACGGTGACCGTCGCCGGCGCCGCGGCGCAGAGCTTCACGCCGCGCGTGGGCGGCGGCACGCCGATGCGTTTCGTGCCGATCCCGGTGCGCATCGCCGGCACGACGGGCCAGCTGCCGACGGACCAGAGCGCGCATCTGCGCGCGCTGTTCCCGGTGTCGACGGTCACGCTGCAATCGCACCCGGCCTTCGTGTCGAGCAAGGTCACCACGCTGCCGAGCACCGACGCGCAGTGGAGCGACGCCTTCGGCAAGATCCTGGGCGAGCTCGCCGACCTGCACCGCATCGAGGGCGCGGCCCGTCACGACTACTACTTCGGCTTCATCCCCAAGCGCACCTGGGGTCTGGCGGGCCTGGGCTACGTGCCAGGCAACTCGGCGGTCGGCTTCGACATGCCGAGCAATCCGGACACGGTGCGCGATGTCGTCGCGCACGAGCTGGGCCACAACTTCTCGCTGCCGCATGCGGCCTGCGGCGGCGCCGGGTCGCCGGATCCGAAGTACCCGTACCCGGACGCCAACCTGGGCAAGCCGGGCCGCTACATCTGGAGCTACCTGTCGGACACGAACACGTTCTACGACCCGCGCCCGACGGACCGCCACGACATCATGAGCTACTGCGGCGGCAAGGTGTTCTCGGACTACAACTACCGCATCATGCAGACCTTCCTGACGCCGGCCGACACGGCCAAGGCGCAGGCGGCCGAGGCCAAGGCGGTGGCGCAGGACGTGCTGCTGGTGAGCGGCAGCATCAACGGCCGTCAGGTCGAGATCAACCCGGTGAAGGCGCTGTTCGCCAAGCCCGACGCGGCCTCCGGCCCGTACGTGCTGCGCGTGCAGACGACGGGCGGCCAGATCCAGGACCAGGCCTTCACGGCGATGGCGCTGGACCATGACGGCGACAACCAGCACTTCAGCGTGCTGGTGCCCAAGGTCGACAGCATCGCCAGCATCAGCGTGATCAAGGACGGTGTGACGCTGGCGCAGGCCCAGGCGAAGGTGACCAACGCCCGTGCGAAGTCGCTGGCGGCCGGCGGCAGCCGAGCGCAGGTGACGGTGAAGGAAGCCGGCGGCAAGGCGACGTTGCGTTGGGACGCGGAGTCCGCGCCGTTCCTGAGCGTGACCTGGACGGACGGCACCCGCCGCCTGAACCTGGCGCAAGACCTGCAGGGCGGCGAGACGACGCTGGACACGCATGAGCTGCCGGCCGGCGGCCGCTTCGAGTTCATCGTGTCGGATGGCTTGAACGCGCAGCGGATCGAGTCGGCGCGTTGATCAGCCGCCCGATCGGCCCACGACGGCCCTGAGCGCTGCGCCTGATCGGGGCGCACGCTCCCTCGACGCCCCGCATCCGCGGGGCGTTCTCGTTCCGGTGACCGAGCCTGCCGGTATCGCCTCAAGATACCCAGGACTTTCGTCCATTGACGCGGCGTGCCCCTGAAAGACACTGCGGTCCTTCTCCCGACCTGCTCCGGCCGCGCGCGACATGGACTCCTTCGAAGCTTTCTGCCTGCTCGCCGCCCTGGGCTATCTGTGGTGGCAGCTCACCAACGTGAAGCGGCGCGTCCGGGTCCTGGAGGAGCGCCTCGCGGTACAGGACGCTGCGCGTCCGCTGTCCGCATCCGTCGACACGGCACCATCGTCACAGGGGGCGGCCCCGGTGCCGAAGCAGCCGGCCGCGCTCCCTGCGGCGACATCGCCGATCGCCGCCGCGACTGCAACTGCAACCGTGCCGATGTCGCCTCAGGGCATGCCGTCAACGCCGCGCTCCGTCGAGCCGCCGCCAACGCCTCGCCCCGTCGAGGCGCCGCAGGCGCCGGCGGCGCACGCGCCATATGAGCCGGTGTCCGTGCCCGCCGGACCTGTATCCGTGCCCGCCGCGGCGGTGACATCGACGACGGTCCTGGCGCGCCCGCCAGCAGCACCGCGAGCCGCGCCGGCATCGCCGGCTCAGTCCGCCACGCCGCCGTGGCAGGTCGCCTTCTTCGACCTGCTGCGCAAGAACCTCTTCGCCGTCGCCGGCATCGTCCTGCTGCTGCTGGGCTTCGTCGTGCTCTTCCGCTCCATCGAGTGGGGCCATCTGCTGTCGCCGCTGGCCAAGGTGTCGCTGGGCTGGGCCGCGGCGGCGGCGCTCGGTTTCGCCGGCATCAAGCTGAGCGCGCGCAACGGGCTCTGGGGTCAGGTCGTGCAGGGCGGGGCGGCGGCCATCGGCTTCCTGGCGACCTATGTCGGCGCGTCGGGATACGAAGTCATCTCACCGACCATCGCGCTGGTGCTCTTCACCGCGATCTCCGGCGTGCTGGTGTATCGCGCGCTGAAGGAGGATGCGAAGGTGCTGGCCGGCGTCGGCTTCCTGGGCGCCTACGCGGCGCCGCTGCTGGCGATGTACGGCCACGCCGGGCTGCTCTTCAACCTCGGCTACGGCCTCATCGTCACGGCCTTCGCGCTGTGGGTGAGCCTGTCGCGCCGCTGGCAGGAGATCGGCATCCACGCGCATGTCTGCGCGACGGGCCTGGCCTCGCTGGCCTATGCAGGCGCGAGCCACGAGCCCGCGCTGCCCGCGTGGCAGCAGCAGGCGTTGCTGCTGGCCTACGTCGCCCAGTTCGCGGGCTGGGCCATCGCCTGGGCGCAACGGCACAGTCCCGCTGAGCTGGCGCGTGGCGACGTCTCGTCCGCGCCGGCGCGCGAGATACCGATCCTGAGCGCCTGCTTCTCGACGACCGCCGTCGTGTTCATCGCGCTGGAGAGCTGGCTGCTGGCGCCGACCGCCTTCATGGTCGTCGCCTTCATCACGGCGGCAGTCCTCGCTTTCATCGGCCTCCGCGTGTTCCGCCAGCAGGCGCTGCGCGAGACCGCCTGGGTGCTGAGCGCGCTGAGCGTCGCCGCCGGACTGGTGCAGGGCGACCTCGCGCGCTCGGTCGCGAGCTTCGGCCTCTTCGCCGAAGGCGCCATCCTGATGCTGACGACGCGCGCGCAGTCCGTCATCCGGCGCGTGCTGGCGCGCGTGCTCTTCGCCGTGGGCGCCGTCGCCGTGATGGACGTGCCGGCGCTGTGGCCGGTCGCGCTGCTGCTTGTGGCAGGTCTTGCCATGTCCTTGCGCATGCAGCGCGAGGGCAGGGCGGTGGACGCGGCGCTCGCAGCGGCTGTGACGGTCTCGGCCGCCGCGGCGTTCTCGTACCGGTATGCCGGGCTCGATTTCCGCCTCCTGCCCGTGTTCACGCTGATCATGCTCGGAGCGACCGCGCTGGCGCATGTGCTGGGCCGATCGTCGGCCGCGTCGGTCGTGTCGGACGAAGCCGGTGATGCGATGCACGTGTCCTCCGCGAAGCATGCGGAGGATTCGAAGATCGCTGGCGTCGGATTCGTGCCGACGATCTACGCGGCCGTCCTGGCGCTGGGATGGCTGCTCACACTGACGGTGGCGCGGGAGGCGCCGCGAGGCCTGGCGCTCGGCGCGCTGGTGACGCCGGTGGTCTTCGGCGCGGTGGTGGCGCTGAGGTCGCTGCGCAGGACGCTCAGCCCAGGCGCGGCCGAGCGCGCGAAGGCGCTGCTCTGGCTGGCGCATCTGCTGCCGGCGCTCGTGGCCTTCATCTTCAGCAGCAGTTGGGCGCTGATCGCCTTGCTCGCGGTCGCGGGTACCGCCGCCTTCGCGCATGTGCTGCGTCGACTGAGGGTCGATGCGCCGGCGGCCAAGGCGTTCTACGTCACGCCCTACAGCGTGGCGCACGCGGCGCTGCTGGGATCACCGGTCCCGCTGGTGCTGGCGGCTTGGCCCTATGTCGGCACGAACAGTGTGGAATGGGCGATGGCGGCAGCGTCGTTCTATGCCGCGCTGGTCACCTGGTGGAAGCTCGGCGAGGGCGTGCCCGCGCAGGTCCGCAGCGTCGCCGCCTCGGCGGCGGGCGTGGCGATGGGCTACGTCGTCGTCCGTGGCCTCACGGATCCGCCGCAACTCGCGTTCGAGCTCGCGTGGAACAGCTACCTGCTGCCGGTGGCGTTGGCCGCCGTCGGCGTGGGCTTCCTGTTCCTGAGCACGCGCGGCGGTCGCCGCCTGGCCTGGCAGGTCTCGGCCGTCGTCCTGGCGGGCTCGGCGGTCAAGCTGCTGCTGTCGCTGGGCAGCCTGGCGCTGTCTCCGATGGGGATCGTCGGCAGCCTGCTCGGCATGGGGGCGCTGTTCCTGCTGGCGGGATATCTGGCGCCGCAGCCACCGGCCAGGGAGTAGACGCGCCAACGCGCGCAGCGGGCCTAGGCGAAGCGCTTGCGGTACTCGACCAGGCTCAACCCCAGCCTTCGGCTGAACGCCCGCCGGAAGCCGTCCACGTTCGCGTAGCCGACCGCGTCGGCCAGGCGCTTCGCCGGCAGGTCGGAGTCCTCCGCCATGCGGCGCGCGGCATCGATGCGGGCGTTCTCGACGAACTCCGCGGGTGTCGTGCCCGTCTCGCTGCGGAACACGCGCGCGAAGGTGCGCTCGCTCATGCCCGCGCGGCGCGCGAGCGCCGGGATGGACAGGTCCGCACGCAGATGGGCGAGCACGTAGTCTTGGATCGTGCTCACGTCGGAGCGCTCCGCCGTCTGCGCGGCCAGATGGGCGCTGAACTGGCTCTGCCCACCGGGGCGCTTCAGGAACATCACCAGCTGGCGCGCGACGCGCAGTGCGAGCTCGCGCCCGTGGTCGTCCTCGACCATCGCGAGCGCCAGGTCCATGCCCGCGGTCACGCCCGCCGACGTGAAGAGATTCCCGTCCTTCACGTAGATCGCGTCGGGCTCGACGCAGGCGTCGGGATGGTCGGCCGCGAGACGGTCGGTCGAGTTCCAGTGCGTTGCCACGCGTTTGCCGTCCAGGAGGCCGGCGGAGGCCAGCGCGAAGGCGCCTGTGCACACCGAGCCGTAGCGACGCGCCGTGCGCGCCTGGCGTTGCAGCCAACGCCGCAGGTCCTCGTCGACTGCCATGTCCTCGCGCCGGGGACTGCCCGCGACGAGCAGCGTATCGATGCGCCCGCGATGCGTCGCCACCGTCGCGTCGATCGCCAAGCGCAGTCCGCCGCTGCTGCGGAGCAGACCTGCGTCCGTGCTGATGACGCTCACCTGATACGCCTTGGCATCGCCGAGCTGCCGGGACGCTTCCGCGAAGACATCGGCAGGTCCGGCGACGTCGAGCAGCTGGAAGCGGGGGAAGGCGAGGATGGCGATGCGCATGGCGGTGAATGCCCGGTGATTGGCAGGAAACGCCGTGCCGTGGGTGGGCACGCTCCGGGGAGCTTGGCAGAAAATAACAGCACACGCAAATACAGCCAACGACCCAGCCAAGGACGCCCGCCATGCACGCCTCGCCTCCCATGCTCCCGCCCATGTCTCAGCCCATTTCTGAGCCCATGTCCGTGACGCCGAGCCTGCCGGGCCCGTCGGCGTCTTCCGCCCACGCCGGCACCTCGATCCGTCACCTGCCGGTGAACCTCTTCGCGTCCGTGATGGGCTTGTCCGGCCTGGCGCTGGCCTGGCGCCTCGCGCACCGCAACCTCGACGTGCCCGCGTTCATCGGCGAGGCGGTCGGCGCGCTCGCGGTCGCCGTGTTCGTGCTGATGGCCGCGGGGTATCTGTTCAAGCTGGCGACGCATCCGGACGCCGTGCGCGCGGAGTTCAATCACCCGGTGGGCGGCAACTTCTTCGGCACGATCGCGATCTCGCTGCTGCTGCTGTCGTCGCTGATCGAGCCCTACAGCGCGACGACGGCCCATGCGTTGTGGACGCTCGGCGGGCTGGGTGCGTTCACGCTCGCGTTCATCGCGGTCTCGCGGCTGCTGAAGGGGCAGCTGGAGTCCGCGCTCGTCATGCCCGCGTGGCTGCTTTCCGGCGTGGCGACGCTTGACATCGCGGTCACGGGCCGCGACATGCCCATGGCGTGGGCGCCGGAGATGAACCTGATCGCCGGTGCGGTCGGCGCCATGCTGGCGCCGGTGCTGTTCGTGATGATCGTGAGCCGCCTCGTCCACCGCGATCCGCTGGCGCCGGGGGTGACGCCGTCGTTGATGATGCTGGTCGCGCCGTTCGAGGTGGGCTTCCTCGCGTACACCAACATCATCGGTGGCGTCGATCGGTTCGCGGCAGTGCTCTTCTACTTCGGGCTGTTCCTGTTCCTCGTGATCGCGCCGAAGGTGTTCCGTCGGAGCATCGCGTTCTCACCGGCGTGGTGGGGGATCAGCTTCCCGATCGCGGCGCTGGCGAGCGCGGCGCTGAAGTACGCGCATCACGCAGGTGGACTGCCGCTCCAGGTGCTGGCGATCGTGTTGCTCGGCGCGTTGAGCGTGGCGTTGGCGGTGCTGTTCGTGAGGACCGTCGCGATCGTCTTGAATGGGAAGTTGTTCCGGTGATCAGCGAGGCGAGCCCAGGAGGTCGACGCCCCGCAGCGCGCGTCATCCGCCGATGCGGGCCACCGCTGCCTGGATCTCCGCCCAGCGCCGGCGCAGGACCGCTTCGTCGATGGGCTTCTCCGTGAGCCTGTAGACAAAAGAGCGTTGAGCCGGCGGGACGAAGATCAACTGGTCGGGGAAGTCGTTCAGGTCCGACAGACAGCTTTGAGACTCGATGCACGTGAAGTTCTCCTGGGCCACGCGGTCGCAATCGCCGCGAGCGTTGCAGGCCCGGAGTTGAACCGCGAGCCGCAACATCGCCTCGTCGGGCGCGGCTAGGAGGTCAGCCGAGGGCTCGAGCCCCAGCAAGGGCATCGTGTCCTGCCTCAACAGGCTCGGGGAAAAGGCCTCCAGCAGCTCCAGCGACTGGGTCTCCAGGATCCGCTGCAGAAGACGTTCGCGCAGCGCGCTGTCCCGAAGCATGCCGTTCCTGTTCAGCAGGGCCTCCGCCAGGTCGCCAAAACCGGCGTCGTCCCTGATGGACAGGAGCTTCGGCGGGCCGACGGTGATGGCACCTTCGCAGACCTGCTCCAGTCGCGCGGCCGCCTGCTGCATGCTGTCGGGCACCTTCTCCTTGTGAAGGGACAGCGCGCTCCGGAACTGGGCGTTGAGGATGAGGCAACGCTGCCGCGCCCGCTCCACCGCCATCGCATCGATCAATGAGCCGGAGATCGCGGCCTGATGCGCCGCGACGCGGATGTTGGTTTGACGGGCCTGGGCGAATGCCTGGTCCCAGGCGCGACGGGCTGTGTGCGTCGGCTCGACGGTGGGCAGGGAGGTCGAGGTCGACGGCGGAGGCGATGGGATCGTTGGATCGGCCGATGCGCCGTGCGAAATGCTGATGTTCGATGCCGCCGTTGAAGCATTCCCGCTGGTGGCGGGAGCCTCCGCACGGAAGAAGATGAACGCCGCAAGCAATGCGCCCAGCACGCCGCCAGCGGCGGCCCATGTCGTCGATCTCACCACGTCCTCCCCAGGACCTTGTCTGTAGGCGTGACGATACAGGGAAGCGGGCCCTCACGACGAGGGCCGGCGATCACGATCGCGACCCGGACGGGCGTCCTCTGTTCAGAGACTGGGTGAGCGCACGTCTCGGATCGCGTCGATCGCATCCAGCACCGCCTCCGGCGTCGCCGGCGCGCGCAGCGGCGGATCGCAGCGCTCCGGCCCGCAGGCCGCGACCGCGTCCTTGATCGCGAGCAGCACGGAGAACGGCAGCAGCAGCGGCGGCTCGCCGACCGCCTTCGAGCGGTGGATGCTGTCCGCCGCGTTCGGCGCGTCGTAGAGCGCGACGCGGAAGTCCTGTGGCATGTCGTTGGCCGTCGGGATCTTGTAGGTGCTCGGCGCGTGAGTGAGCAGCAACCCCGACTGCGGATGCCACACCAGCTCCTCGCTGGTCAGCCAGCCCTGGCCCTGCACGAACGCGCCTTCGACCTGCCCGATGTCCAGCGCCGGGTTCAGCGACTTGCCGACGTCGTGCAGCACGTCGGCCCGCAGCACGCGCGTCTCGCCGGTCAACGTGTCGACCAGCACCTCCGACACCGCCGCGCCGAAGGCGTAGTAGTAGAACGGGCGGCCCTGCAGCTTGGCGCGGTCCCAGTGCAGGCCAGGCGTCGCGTAGAAGCCGTCGCTCCACAGCTGGATGCGCTCCAGGTAGGCCTTGGCCACGAGCTCCTTGAAGCTGATCGCCTTCGGCTCGTCGAGTCCCTCGCGGTGTCCGTCGCCGTTGCCATCGGCCCGCCCGTCGACGCGCACCTCGCCGCCATCGAAGACGAGCGCCTCCTCATCGCATCCGAGCAGCCGCGCCGCCAGCGGCTTCAAGCGCTGCTTGATCTTGCGCGCCGCATCCTGAGCGGCCTTGCCGTTGAGGTCGGAGCCCGTCGACGCCGCCGTCGCCGAGGTGTTGGCGACCTTGCTCGTGTCGGTGGCGCTCGCGCGCACTTGCGAGGCCGGAACGCCCAGCTCATGCGCCACCACCTGCGCGACCTTGGTGTTGAGCCCCTGGCCCATCTCCGTGCCGCCGTGGTTCACCAGCACCGAGCCGTCCGTGTAGACATGCACCAGTGCGCCCGCCTGGTTCAGGTGGACGACGTTGAACGAGATGCCGAACTTCACCGGCGTCAGCGCCAGCCCGCGCTTGAGCACCGGGTTGGCCGCGTTGAATGCGGCGATCTCCGCGCGGCGCGCGTGGTACCCGGAGGTCTCGACCAACTGGTCCGTCAGCGGTTGGATCTGGTTGTCCTCGACGCGCTGGCCGTAGGGCGTGACGTCCTGGCCGTCGCGATAGAAGTTGCGCTGCCGAACCGTGAGCGGATCCAGCCCCAGCCGCCGCGCGACGCCGTCGAGGATCATCTCGATCGCCAGCGCCCCCTGCGGGCCGCCGAAGCCGCGGAAGGCCGTGTTGCTCTGCGTGTTCGTCTTCGCGGCGTAGCCGTGCATCGACACGTTCGGCAGCCAGTAGGCGTTGTCGAAATGGCACAGCGCGCGCGCCATCACCGGTCCCGACAGGTCGGCGCTGTGGCCGCAGTTGGAGATCAGGTCGATCTCGGCGGCGAGCAATCGGCCCTCGTCGTCGAAGCCGACCGACCAGCGGTAGTCGAAGCCGTGACGGCGGCCGGTGACGAGGAAGTCGTCGTCGCGATCGACGCGCAGCTTGACCGGTCGGCGCAGCTTGTGGGCCGCGATCGCCGCCACGCAGGCGAAGAGCGCCGACTGCGATTCCTTGCCGCCGAAACCGCCGCCCATGCGGCGGCACTGCACGGTGACCTGGTGGGCCTGCCAGCCCATCGCGTGGGAGACCAGCTGCTGCATCTCCGACGGATGCTGCGTCGAGCAGTGGATCAGCAGCGCCTGGTTCTCCTGCGGCAGCGCGTAGCTGATCTGGCCTTCCAGGTAGAACTGCTCCTGGCCGCCGACGGCCCATTCGCCGTCGAGGCGGTGCGGCGCGGCAGCCAGCGCCGTCTGTGCGTCGCCGCGTGCCAGGTGCATCGGCGGAATGACGTATTGGCCGATGGCATGGGCCTCGCGCGCGGTCAGCACCGCCGGCAAGGGCGTGCTGACGACGGCCTGCTTCGCCATCGCGGCGGCGCGGCGCGCGAGTTCACGATCGGTGGCGATCACCGCGTAGACCGGCTGGCCGACGTATCGCAGCTCGCCGTCGGCGAGGATCGGATCGTCGTGGAGCAGCGGGCCGCAGTTGTTATCGGCGGGGATGTCGGCGGCGGTCAGCACCGCCACGATACCCGGCTGGCGGCGCAGCAGGTCGACATCGATGGAGACGAGCGTCCCGTGCGCCACCGGCGACAGTCCCAGCGCCGCGTGCAGGGTGCCCTGCGCTTCGGCGATGTCGTCGATGTAGGTGGCTTCGCCGCTGACGTGCAGGTGCGCAGCCTCGTGCGCACGGCTGATGCCGACTTGCGGCCTCAGGGCCGTGTCGGACCCATCGGATCCATCGGGCGCATTGGGCGCGGTGATCGGCGCGCCGATGGCCGCATCGGGCGCGTCGGCGTTGAATCCCACCGGGAGTTCCGACGGCTTGTTCATGCGACGCTCCGCTGCAGGTTGACGGCCTGCCAGACGCTGGCCGACTCGGCCGCGACGGGCGCGTTGGCGCGGGTCTCCAGCCAGAACCGCCGGATCAGGTTCGCCGCGGTGCGCTCGCGGTAGCTCGCGCTCGCGCGCAGGTCGGTCATCGGTTTGAAATCCTCGCGCAGCGCCGCGGCCGCGGCGATCGAGGCCGCCTCGTCCCAGGCGCGGCCGTTCACGGCGGCCTCGGCCTTCGCCGCGCGCTTGACGATCGCGGCCATGCCGCCGAACGCGAAGCGGGCATCGCGCACGACGCCGTCCTCTAGCCGCAGGCTCAGCACCGCGCAGACGGCGGAGATGTCGCTGTCGTAGCGCTTGGCGAGCTTGTAGCCGCGCAGCCGCGTGCCGGGCGGCGGGGTGGGGACCTCGAGCGCTTCGACGAACTCGCCGGGCTCGAGCGCGTTCTTCATGTAGTCGAGATAGAAGGCCTCGAGCGGCAGCGAGCGCCGCGTCGCGCCGCGGCGCAGCACGATATGCGCGCCCATCGCGATCAAGGCCGGCGCGCCGTCCCCGATCGGCGAGCCGTTGGCGATGTTGCCGCCCAGCGTGCCGGCGTGCCGCACCGGCGGCGACGCGAAGCGCAGCCACAGCTCGCGCAGGGCGGGCACGCGCGCGGTCAGCGCGGACCAGGCGTCTTCCAGCGGGACCGCGGCACCGATGCGCAGCGTGGCGCTGGAGGACGCGCTCGCGGCGTTCGCAACGCTGATGGTGCCGGCGCTGATCGTCGGCTCGTCCTGCACCGTGACCGTGTCGATACGCCGGAGTTCTTCGACACGACCCGTGAGGATCACGTCGCCAAGCTCGCGATGCTCCTTGTTGACCCACAGGCCGACGTCGGTCGCGCCGGCGACGAGCCGCGCCTGCGGCATCGATTCGCGCAGCGCGGCGAATTCATCGATCGAGCGCGGCGCGAAGACACGCTGCGGCGAACCGGCGCGCGAGGGCGCCTCGTAATGGAGCGGCGGATCCTCGGCCAGCGCGCGCAGCGCTTCGACGATCGGCGCGCGATCGATCGTGCGCGCCGGCGCATCGAACATGCGCTCGCCCGCGTCCAGGATCGGCCGGTAGCCGGTGCAACGGCACAGGTTGCCCGACAGGTCGTCGGCGAGCGCCTGACGCCCCGGCCGCGTGCCGCAGGCCTGGTGCCGCTCATAGACCGCCTGCATCGTCATCACGAAGCCGGGCGTGCAGAACCCGCATTGCGAGCCGTGGCAGTCGACCAGCGCCTGCTGGACCGGGTTCAGGTCGGCGCTGTCGCCGAGGTCCTCGACCGTCAGCAGCGCCTTGCCATCCAGCATCGGCAGGAACTGGATGCAGGCGTTGACGTTGCGCAGCTCGACGGCCTTGCCGTCCGCATCCAGCTCGCCGACCAGCACCGTGCAGGCGCCGCAGTCGCCTTCGGCGCAGCCTTCCTTGGTGCCGGCGCAGCGGGCGTGCTCGCGCAGGTACTGCAGCACCGTGGTGGTCGGCGGCAGCCCGGTGACGGACTGCAGCCGGCCCTGGTGGAAGAAGCGGATCGGGCGGGGATCGGTCATGGACGGGAAGAGGGCTGATGCGCTGGAAAGGGCGCTGGCTGGCAAGCAAGAAGCGGGCGAGGTTCGCAGCAGGCGAAGCCGGATGCAATTAACCGGAACGGTACTCCTCCGACGTCGCTATGGTTATACGATGGGTCTTATGACATCTATACGCCATCGGCCATGTCGGAAGCGCTGAACTTCGACAAGATCGATCTTCTTCTGGTGCGGGTCCTGCATACCTTGATTTCCGAGCGCAGTGTGTCCAGGGCCGCCATGCGGCTCGGCAGCACGCAGCCCGCCTTGAGCGCGCAGCTGCGGCGTCTGCGCACCCTGACGGGCGATCCGCTGCTGGTGCGCAGCGGCGCCGGCATGACGCCGACCGCGACCGCGCTGGAGCTCCTCGCGCCCGCCGAGCGCCTGCTGCGCGAGGCCGACGAGCTGTTCGGCGCGCGGCTGCGCAAGTCCGGCTTTGACCCCGCGACCGCCGAGCTGCGGCTGCGCGTCGCGGCCAGCGACTACCTCGACCCGCTGTTCCTGCCGATGCTGGTGGCCCACCTGCAGCGCCTCGCGCCGGGCGTGCAGCTCGACCTGCAGCCGCTGAACGCCGATTTCGACTACCGGACCTCGCTCGCCCGCGGCGAGGTGGACCTGGTGATCGGCAACTGGCTGGAGCCGCCCGGCGAGCTCCACATGGGCCGGCTGCTGGTGGACGAGGTCGTCTGCCTGGTCAGCAAGGATCATCCCGCGGCGCGGATGGCACCGCGCGCCTGGACGCAGGAGCGCTACCTCGACTGCCAGCACCTGGCGCCGATGCCGCTGAGCCGCGGCCAGCCGGGCGTGATCGAGCAGCACCTGGCCTCGCTCGGCCTGGAGCGCCGCATCGCGGTGCGCTGCGCCCATTTCGGACAGCTGCCGCAGATGGTGGCGCGCAGCTTGCTGGTGCTGACCACCGGCCGGCTGTTCTGCAACCGCTACCTGGACCAGTTGCCGGTGACGGTGCTGCGCTGCCCGGTGGCGTTCCCGCCGATGACGTACTACCAGCTGTGGCATGACGTCAGCCACAACAGCGCACCCCTGCGCTGGCTGCGCGAGCAGGTGCGCGAAGTCGCGCGCGAACTCGTGAAGTGATGTTCCTGAATCCCTTTCCTCTGAACGCATGACGACCGACCGATCCGCCGCTCCCGCACGCCTGGCCCTGAAGGGCGACCTGCTGGACTTCACCGCCGCGCCGCAATGGGCGCGCGTGGACGACCCCGCCGTGCGCTTCCGTCCGGATCACTGGCTGCTGATCGAGGACGGTCGCATCGTCGGCTCGCAGCCCGAGGACCCGGGCGAGGGCTGGGTCCGACATGACCACAGCGGCCGGCTGATCCTGCCGGGCTTCGTGGACACGCATGTGCACAGCCCGCAGCTGGACGTGATCGCGTCCTACGGCACCGAGTTGCTGGACTGGCTCAACACCTACACCTTCCCGGCGGAACAGCGCTACATGGACCCTGAGGTCGCGCACGTGGGCGCGGGCCGGTTCCTCGACGCGCTGCTGGCGCACGGCACGACGTCAGCTGTGGTTTATCCGACGGTGCACAAGGTCTCGGCCGATGCGCTGTTCGACGCCGCCGCCGCGCGCGGCATGCGCCTCATCACCGGCAAAGTGCTGATGGACCGCAACGCGCCGGAGGCGCTGCGCGACGATGTCGTGCAGGCCGAGCGCGACTGCCTCGACCTGATCGCGAAGCACCACCAGCGCGAACGCCTGTCCTATGCCGTGACGGTGCGCTTCGCGCCGACGAGCACGCCGGAGCAACTCGCGATGGCCGGCGCGTTGTGCCGCGCCGATGCCAGCCTCTACATGCAGACCCACGTGGCCGAGAACCGCGGCGAGGTCGAGTGGGTGGCCAAGCTCTTCCCCGAGGCGCGCAGCTACCTCGACGTCTACGACCGCGTCGGCCTGCTGCATCCGCGCGCGGTGCTGGCGCACGGCATCTGGCTGGACGACGAGGACCGCCGCGTGATCGCGCGCACGGGCGCGCACATCGCGCACTGCCCATCGTCCAACCTCTTCCTGGGCAGCGGGCTGTTCGACTGGCCCGGCGCGCTCGCCGCCGGCGTGCGCGTGAGCGCGGCCAGCGACGTGGGCGGCGGGACCTCGCTGTCGGCGCAGCGCACGCTGGCGGACGGCTACAAGGTGCAGGCGCTCAACGGCCAGCGCCTGACCGCCTGGGCGGGGCTGCATGCCGCGACGCTCGGCGCGGCCGAGGCGCTGGGACTGTCGGACGAGCTGGGCCACTTCGGCGCGAAGACCCTGGCCGACGTCTGCATCTGGGACTGGGCCGCCGGCCCGGTCGCGGAGGCCCGCATGGCGCTGGCGCGCGATCCGCATGAGCGCGCCTTCGCCTGGATGACGCTGTCGGACGACCGCAACCTGGTGGCGAGCTACGTCGCGGGCGTGCCGCGCTATCGCCGGCCCTGAGAAGGCCGCGGCTGCCGTTCGTCGCGCCTGCATGCGTCCTGTCGCGGCGGCGCGCAGCGCGTGGATCCCGGGCTAGTCAAATCCTGACCCTGATGCCTACAGTCGGGGGTTCCCGGGACGTCCCCGGGACCGATCAGGAGAGGAGATCCCCGATGACGAAGTTGTCCCCGATGGGCGCGCCGCGTGTGGCGCTGACGGCGCTGTGCCTGGCGCTGGGCGCAATGGCGGCGATGCCGGCGCAGGCCGCGACGGAGAAGGTCGCGAAGACCCCCGCGACCGCCGCCACGGCCAAGGCTCAAGCCAGGCCCTCGCAGCCGCGACCGGCCAAGCCCTACACGATCGAGCAGTTCATGGCGACGACGTCCGTCCGCGGCGCGTCGTTCTCGCAGGACGAGCGCCGCATCCTGTTCAGCAGCAATGCGACCGGGATCTTCAACGTCTACAGCCAGTCCGTCGACGGCGGCGAGCCGGTGGCGCTGACCAAGTCCACGACGGAGAGCCACTACGCGGTCAGCTATTTCCGCAACGACGACCGCGTGCTGTTCACGCGCGACCAGGGCGGCAACGAGAACAACCATCTGATCGTGCGCGAGCTCGACGGCAGCGAGCGCGATCTGACCCCCGGCGACAAGGTCAAGGCCGGTTTCTCCGGCTGGAGCCGCGACGGCGACGCCTTCTTCGTCACGACCAACGAGCGCGACGCGCGCTACATCGACGTCTACCGCTATGACGCCAAGACCTACGCGCGCACGTTGATCTACCAGAACAACGACGGCAACGCGGTGTTCGACGTCAGCGGCGACGGCCGTTGGGTGGCGCTGGGCAAGACCAACACGACGGCGGATTCGGACGTCTACCTGTACGACACGCAGTCGAAGGAGACCAAGCACCTGACGCCGCACCAGGGCGTGGCCTCGTTCAGCACGACGGACTTCGATCCGGAGTCGAAGACGCTGCTGATCCTGTCCAACGAGGGCTCCGAGTTCCAGCGCCTGATCGCCTACGACCTGGCCTCGGGCCAGAAGCGCGACCTGGAGAAGGCGGACTGGGACATCGTCTACAGCAGCTACTCGCGTGACGGCCGCTACCGCGTGACCGGCGTCAACGCCGATGCCAGCCTGGAGCTGCGCATCGTGCAGACCGCCGACGGCAAGCCGGTCGTGCTGCCCAAGCTGCCCGGCGGCGAGCTGCGCGGCGTGACCTTCTCGAAGAGCAGCCAGCGCATGGCGTTCTACCTGAACGGCGACCGCTCGCCGAGCAATCTCTACGTCTACGACTTCGGCACGAAGCAGGTCAGGCAGCTGACGCGCACGCTGTCCAAGGACATCGATCCGGAGGAACTCGTCGAGGGCCGCATCGTGCGCTTCCGCTCCTTCGACGGGATGGTCATCCCCTCGGTCTACTACGAGCCGAAGGAGGCGTCGCCGACCCACAAGGTGCCGGCCGTCGTGATGGTGCACGGCGGCCCGGGCGGACAGACCACGCGCGGCTACTCGGCGATGGTGCAGTACCTGGTCAACCACGGCTATGCGGTGCTGGGCATCAACAACCGCGGCAGCTCCGGCTACGGCAAGACCTTCTTCACCGCGGACGACGGCAAGCACGGCCGCGAACCGCTGTGGGACTGCATCGAGGCCAAGACCTACCTTGCCGGAACCGGCGTCATCGATCCCGAGCGCATCGGCATCATGGGCGGCAGCTACGGTGGCTACATGACGCTGGCGGCGATGGCCTTCCGGCCGGAGGCCTTCAAGGTCGGCATCGACATCTTCGGCGTGTCCAACTGGCTGCGCACGCTGGAGTCGATCCCGCCGTACTGGGAGAGCTTCCGCAAGGCGCTGTACCTGGAGATCGGCGATCCGGTGAAGGACAAGGACTTCCTGGTCGCGACCTCGCCGCTGTTCCATGCCAAGGAGATCCGCAAGCCGCTGCTGGTGATCCAGGGCAAGAACGACCCGCGCGTCATCAAGCCGGAAAGCGATGAGATCGTCGACGCGGTGAAGAAGAACGGCGTGCCGGTCGAGTATGTGGTCTTCGACGACGAGGGCCATGGGTTCTCGAAGAAGAAGAACCAGATCGAGGCCAACCAGAAGATGCTCGAGTTCCTCGACAAGTACCTGAAGCCCGGCTTGAAGAATTAAAACCGTGTGAAGTTGCACGGTTTACAGGCTGTTGCCGGGCTTCGCCCCGGCATAGGCACGATGCCCCCAGAAGCAAAAAGCGCCCGGCCAAGTGCCGGGCCTTTTTGTCCAGACAGAGAAAGAAGCGCCCGGTCCAGGACGCCCGAGCAGGCCACAAGCCTGCGGGGCTCGTCGGGCTTCTACACGATGGGGGATCAGATCATGCGATTCGAAGGCACGTTGGACAGCTGGTATGCCGAGCGCGGTCACGGGATGCTCAAGCCGGCACAGGGCGGGGATGCCCTGTTCGTGCATGTGTCGGCCTTTCCGATGGACGGCCAGACACCCCAGGAAGGCGAGCGCCTGAGCTTCGAGGTTGTGTCCAGAAGTGACGGCAGCAAACAGGCGGTGCGGCTGCAGCGCCTGCAGGAATTCAAGCTGCCATCGCAGTTGCGCCCCGCCCGCATGGCCTCGCGGCCGCCGCGTCCGATCGCCCGCCGTCGCACCTCGCCGCTGACATGGACGGTCCTGGCCCTGCTGGTGCTGGGCGTCGGCGCCACCGTGTGGGCACCCGCCAGCCATGCAATCGGCGGCAAGTTCCTGAGCCAGGCGCAAGACCTGACCCAAGGCCAGGCCCGCCGCTGACAAGTTGACTCCTTGGGGCTGGCACCTGCAGCCCCGTCGCCCTCGCGGAGGCCCTCTCGCTCCGCATCTTTCAGGCTGCCCCCGCGGGCAGCCTTTTTTGCGTCCTCAGACCTTCAGTTCGAGGCGCACGGTCCATACGGTGAAGCTGCGGCCGGTGCTCTCGCTGGTGACGATGCGGCCCGGCGTCGTGGCAATGCTGCCGTTGCCGTAGGTCAGCGGGACCAGGTTGCTCGCGGCCACGCGCACGGCCACCGTGGGCGAAAAGGTCCACATCGCGGAGAGGTCGATGACGCGCTTCTTGTCGATGTCGTTGAGCACCTGGTCGCTCTGCTGCAGCAGCGTCGTCGGCGTGTAGTTCAGCGAGGCGCCCAGCGTCAGCGGCACCGAGCGCAGCCGGTAGTCCGCGCCCAGGTTGGCCGTGTAGCGCGGCTGCTGATCGAGCTTGTTGTTGGGGCCGGGGATGCCGTCGACGGCCGAGTGGAACAGCGAGAGGTTGCTGCGCACGTTGACCGGGAGTGCGTCGGTCAGGTATTCGTCGAGACGGAACTTGGCCTCGAGCTCGACGCCGTAGGTCTTGGCGTTGCCGATGTTGCGCGGGCGGATGACCCAGCGCTGCTCGGTGGCGTAGGGCACCGTCTCGAGTTGCGCCTGGCTGCGGATCAGGTCGGTGATGCGGCGGTAGAAGACATTGGCGCTGAGCAGGCCGCCCTTCGAAAGGTATTTCTCGTAACCGATCTCGACACCGGTGGCCATCTCCGGCTTCAGGTCGGGGTTGCCGAAGCGGTCCGGGTAGTTGATCAGGTTGGGACCGCAGAGCACGTCCGGCGGCTGGCATGTGAACTGGTTGTTGATGCTGAGCCGGCCGATGACGTCGTTCAGGTTGGGCGCCTTGTAGCTGCGCGTGAGACTGGCGCGGATCTGCTCGCGGCTCTTCTCGTCGATCTTGTAGACGCCGTGCAGCAGCGGCGTGAGGACGCTGGAGGTGTTCTTCACCGGCCCCTGGTTGTTGGTGCTGTCGGTCTGGATGCCTTCCCAGCGCAGGCCGGCATAGAAGCCCCACTGCTTGCCGACGCTCCACTCGTCCTGCCCGTAGACGGCCAGGCGGCGCGTGGAGGCGCTGACGTTCTCGCCGAAGTCGGCGAGGAAGGCGCAGTTGTTGCCGCTCATGGTCTGCCCGAAGACCTCGTAGCAGCCGCGCGTCTGGGTGCGCTCGGTGCCTTCGCCTTCCACGCCGGCGACGAGGCTGTGCTCGTTGTCCATCTGGTGCGTGAGCTTGAGGTTGACGCTCCACTGCGTGTCGCGGCTCTTGGTCGTGTCGTCCTGCGTGCGATAGAAGACGCCGGGCGTGGCGTCGAGGTCTTCCTCGCGATGGGCGCTGCTGTCCATCGTCATGCGCCCGGCGCCGAGGCGCGTTTCCATGCGGGTGCGCTCGTCGATGCGCTTGTTCCACTGCAGGTTCAGACGCGCCATGGCGGAGCGGCTGGTGCTGTCGCTCGTGGCGGTGTCGTACTTGATGCGCTCGAAGGCGTTCTCGTCGGGCACGGCGGACTGGGTCTGCCGGGAGCTGCTGCCGCCGCTGCCGCGATTGACCATGACGAAGGGCTGCAGGGCGATGGTGTCGCCGCCGCCCAGGCGCAGCTGCAGGCGGCCGGTCATGTTGAGCGACTTGCGCTCGTCGGCGGTCTGTCCGCGGGTCTGGAGCAGGGTCTGGCTCTGAGGCGCGCCGGTGGCCGGGTCGAAGCGCTGCGTGAACGACTGCGAGTCGATGTCGTCCAGCCGCTTGTGCTGCATCGCGTTGACGGTGAAGTTGTAGGCGTCGCCGTTGTCGCCGATCTTGTCGTTGCGGGTCCAGTTGAAGTTCGGGGTGACGTGGTCGCGCTCGAAGGTGGTGGCCAGGCGGACCTCGTTGAGCCGCCGCTGGATGGCTTCGCGCAGGACGACGTTGATGGTGCCGGCGATGGCGCGCGCGCCGAATTCGGCGGTGGGGGCGCGCATCACCTCGATGCGTTCGATCTGTTCGGGCGGGAGTTCGTCGAGCGAGAAGCCCGGCGGCATGCGTTCGCCGTTGACGAGGATCTGGGTGTAGCCGCCGCCCATGCCGCGCATGCGGACCTCGCCGCCGCGGCCGGGTCGGCCGCCGGTGGTGACGCCGGGCAGGCGCTTGAGCACCTCGCCAATGGTGGCGTCGCCGTAGCGTTCGATCTCCTCGCGGCCGATGATGATCTTCGAGGCGGTGGAGGCGCGACGCTGGTCGTCGTCGCGCGAGGTGCCCTGGACCTCGACGCGGTCGAGCTGCGTGGGGTTGTCGGCTTGCTTGGGGACGGACGGCGGCGCCGCGGGGCGCGAGCGCTCAGGGACGGGCGCCGGTGCTTTCGCGGGCGGGGTGGCCTGGGACCAGGCGGAGGAACTCAGGCCCAGCATCAAGGCGAAGGAGAGCGGATGCAGGGCAGGTCGGCGGGTGCTTGTCATCGGAAGCAATGGCAGGAGCAAGCGCGGCCCGATCTGGCGATGGCTGGGACGGTGGCGCGGAAGGTGGTGAGGGTGTCGCGGACGATGCGCAGGGCGATGCGTCGCGGCTTGGTCGAAAGGATCGCACGCTGTACGTTTCGTGACGGAGGCGAGCGCGGACTTTCAAAGTTCTTTACCCAAGGTGATGGGTGGGCGCGACGCAGGGGCGGGGAAACCCGAGGGTGGCGCCCTTCGCCTGGGGGGTTGCGGCGCGGCGATCGTCGTTCGGCGCCCCAATGAAAGAAGCCACCCGATCGGGTGGCTTCGCTTCTGAATAGGGTATCCGTGACGCTGGTGACGGGTTCCAGCTCTCTGCCCAGTAGTGCAGCCGGTTGTTGTCTCGGATGCCTTGCATTCTGCCGAGGTTTTGTGACGGGCAGTTGACGAAAAGCAAGGCGGGAACGGGTCAGTTCCTGATTCGATCAACAGACGCTGGCCGCCGTCGACGGCAAGCGCCGGGTCGACTCCCGCACGATCAGCTGCGGCATCGGCGGCTCGATCGTCGAGCCCCCGGTCCGCAGCAGATCCAGCATCGCGGAGGCCGCGCGCCGGCCGAGTTCGGCGATGTGGACGTCGACCGTCGTGCGCGGCGGGCTCGCATGCGCGGTGTTCAGCAGGTCGTCGTAGCCGACGAGCGAGACGTCCTCCGGCACGCGGAAACCGCGGCTGTGCAGCACGCGCGCGGCGCCGGCCGCCATCTGGTCGTTGGCGGCGAAGACTGCCGTGAATTGCGCGCCGTGGTCGAGCATCCGCGTCATCGCAGCGGCACCGCCGACTTCGCAATAGTTGCCGCCGCCGATCAAGGCCTCGTCGACAGCGAGGCCAGCTTCGGCGAACGCCGCGCGGTAGCCGCGCTCGCGCTCCGAGGCATCCGCATGCGTGGCGTCTCCGCCGATGAACGCGATGCGCGTGTGTCCGCGCTCGATCAGGTGTCGCGTCGCTACGCGCGCGCCTTCGACGTCGTCCGTCTTCAACGCATGAAGTCCGGCTGCCTGCAGCGCGCGTCCGGTCACGACGACGGGCAGCTCCCGCGCGAGCGCGGCGAGGAACTCATCGCTCAGGCCACCGGTCAACACGATGATCCCGTCCACGCGCCGCGATCGCAGCGAGGCGATGCAACGCTGCTCCTCGTCCGGCTGCCAGTGCCCGCTCGCCACGACGAGACCGTAGCCCGCGGGCGTCAGCACTTCCTCGATGCCGCGCAGCATCAGTGCGTAGAACGGGCTCTCGAAGTACTGCGCGAGCAGCCCGACGTTGAACGTCCGGCCGTCCGCGAGCGCGCGGGCGATGGTGTTGGGGACGAAGCCCAGCGCGTCGATCGCGCGCCGGACGCGCTCGGCCTTGTCCGAGCTCACCTGCGCGCTGCCGCTGAGGACGCGCGACACGGTGCTCGGCGAGACGCCGCTGGCGGTGGCGACCATGCCCAGCGTGACCTCGCTGGACGTCGGCAGGAGGGGCTTCTTTCTCTTCATGGTGAAACCGCTTTCATGAGCCCGATGATCCTACTCCGGTGCGGGTCCGATGGAAGAATGCGCTGCGATTGCCGCCCCGGCATTCGCCCAGGCCCGCCGATTGCTATTGCCGCCCCAACAGTCATTCCTTGCACGCCATGTCGGAACGCCTCAAGGTCCTGGTCGCCGATGACCAGCCGGACTCGCTCGATCTCCTGCGCGAACTGCTCACGGTCTACAACTTCGAGTTGCGGGTGGCGCGCAGCGGGCTGGAGGCGATCGGCATCGGGCTGAAGTGGGAGCCGGACATCCTGATCACCGACATCGACATGCCGGACGCCGACGGCCGGCATCTGGCGGGGCGGCTGAAGCTCAGCCTGCCGGCGCTGATCGCGATCGCGGTCAGCGGCACGCCGTTGAACACGGACTTCGAGTCCGCCGAGGATCTGATCTTCGACGACTACTTCGTCAAGCCGATCGACTTCGGCCGCCTGCACAAGACGCTGACCAAGTACGGCGCGAAGCTCGACGGCCAGCCCTCGACCTACTGAGGGCTTCCGACAGCCGGCGTTGCACGGGAGCGCCCGTATCATCGGCCGCACCGTGAACGACATCGGGAGACGCCGTGAGGCGACTGCTGCACCTGACGAGCCGCCATCGCGCGCCGTCGACGAACCAGGCGCTGGGGCTGCTGCTCGCGTTCAACGCGGGGGCGGTGAATGCGGGCGGGTTCCTGGTCCTGCAGCGCTACACGTCGCACATGACGGGCTTCGCCTCGCAGCTGGCGGACGGCGCGGTGATGGGGCAGGGGACGCTGGTGCTGAACGCACTGGGGGCGCTCCTGGCCTTCCTGGCCGGCGCGGCGGTGTGCGCGGTGCTGGTGAACTGGGCGAGGCAGCACGGCCTGCGCAGCGTCTATGCGCTGCCGCTGATGCTGGAGGCGGCGCTGCTGTTCCCGTTCGGGCTGATGGGCGCGATCACGCTGACGTGGCACACGCCGTTCGCGGTGCCGCTGACGGTGCTGCTGCTGGCGTTCATCATGGGGCTGCAGAACGCGGTGGGATCGAAGACCTCGGGCGGGAGCATCCGCACCACCCACATGACGGGGAACATCACCGACCTCGGGATGGAGCTCGGCAAGATGCTCTATTGGAACCGGCAGCCGTCGGTGAAGCGCGCGGCGGTGCGGCATGACCGGCTGCGCGCGAAACGCGCGGGCGGCTTGCTGGCGGCGTTCGTGTTCGGCGGAGGCGCGGGGGCGCTGGGGTTCAAATACCTCGGCTTCGTGTGCGTGATACCGCTGGCGACGGTGCTGTTCGTGCTGGCGTTGCCGCCGGTGGCAAGGGATTGGGGACGGTGGCGGGCGCTGTTGCTGCGAGGGCGGTGAAGCGCTGGGCGGACGGCACAATCGCGCGGATTGGAGCCCCGCATGCAAGACCACCTCGACGTCGACCTCGACCCCCAAAAGATCAACGCCTTCTGGGCCTGGCTGGTGTCGCGCCAGTCGGACCTGGATGCCATGGAATCGCCGGACGACCCGTTCTGGGACGAGTTGCTGGAACGTCTTCAAGCCTTGAACGAAGGCCTGTGGTTCGAGGTCTCGGCGGCCGGCGAGAGCGAGCGCGAGTTGGTGATCACCGCGCAAGGCGAGTGGGAGCTGTTCCCGCTGGTCGAGGCCATGGTGTCGGTGGCGCCTGAGCTGCCGGGGTGGATCCCCGTGGCGCTCAAGCCGGCGATGGGTTTCGACTTCGGCATCAAATATGAAGGTCTCGAACTGAACCCTCAAGGCATCTGGTTCGAGCCGCTGGTCGATCCCGACGCGCCGGAGGTGCTGGGTCTTCGAATCGCGATGGAAGGCTTCAACGTCGACCAGGAAGATGACTTCGCCAACGGCTTGCTGATCATGCTGGACACGGCGCTCGGCGAGAAGGCGGCCGCGACGGAGGTCGATCTGGTGGAAGTCTGCGAAGTGCCCGCGGACCCCGATGACGAGGGCTTCCTGCCGTTCCCGGAACTGGGCAGCTACCTGGCTTGGCGGAAGAGCCGGTTGACGCATTGAGCGGCAACCGGGGGGCGTCCGACCTCAGCGATCGCGCAGCGGTTGCTGCTGGTTCACTCGGCGCTGGGCATTGCGATCGTCGACTTCGCGCTGACGCGCGATGCGGTCGCCCTCACTGGCGTTGGCGGCGCTGTGCATCGCCTCGGCGCGACGGCGTGCGTCGGCGCCGCCGGTCAGGCTGCTCTGAGCGTCGACGGCCTGCTTGCTCACGTTCCAGTCGGAGGCGGTGTAGTTGCCCTGGCCCTTCTGGCATTGGCGCGCGCGGCGGATCTCGTCCTGGACGAAGCGCTTGGCGTCCGCGCTCAGCGAGATGGAACTGGCCTTGGTCTCCATCGCGGCGATGTCGCGATCGGAGGGGCAGTAGTTGGACGGAACGGTCGGTGCTGAAGCCTGAGGCGCGTTGGCCTGCTGTTGTTCAGCCGCTGCTCTGGAACGCTCTGCAGCCGCACGGTCCGCCGACGTATCAATGACATTGCTTTGCAGCGATTGCGGCTTCATCTGCTCGCCCTTCGCCGCGCACGGCTGGTCCGAGTAATGGGTCTTGCCGTCGACGGTGCATTTCCAGACCTGGGCGTGGGCGCCCATCGCGGCGCAGACGCCGAGCAGCACGCCGATGAAGGTTGGCCGGATTTTTTTCATATGAAGTCTCCCTGAAACGAATCGAACGCACCGATGCACGCTGCAGTTGACCTGAGATGTTGCCGATGGTGTTCCGACGATCTTCCCTCATCGACATTCGCGTTGGCGTGCCTGCCCCTGTCGCTGGAAATTCCGGTGCGCGTGCCTTGCGTCCAGCCCGTCGCGTGGACAAGCTTCTGCTCCGACCCAATGGGAGATCGCAATGAAGCTGATGCGTCTGTTGATCCTGTGTCTCGCCTGTTTGAGCGGTGCCGCGCAGTCGGCGCCGGCCGTGACTGGAGACGTCACGTTCAGCCAATTGACGGGGCTGTACACCTACACCTATGTCCTCGACACCAGTCAGCTTCCGCCGGGTGGGTTCCATGAGTTCGGCGTGCTCTCGAACAGCACGCCCAGCCATGACGCGCCGCGTTGGGTATCGCATACCGAGCCGGCGGGTTGGGACCTCTACCTTGCAGTCGGCGGCTGGACGCAGCCGGGCATTGAGGTCGCGGGCTCGTTCTGGATGTGGGTGACTTTGACGCCCGAAACGGACCCCGGAAAGCTGATGACGTTTTCATTCAGCACGACCCATGCGCCCGACACGGGGACGGCCAACAACTTCTTCATCTATTCCGGCGCCAATGCCGGTCCGGAGAATCTGCCGGTCGATTTCGGGCGCATCGTCGGGCCTGATCTGACTGTGCCGATTCCAATTGCCGTGCCGGAACCGGCCACGATGCTGCTCTGGATGGTCGGCCTGATCGGTCTGGGCGTGCTTGGACGGGCCAGAGGGAATGCCCCGACGACTGCCTTGTCGAATGGGCCTTCACTGCTCGCTTCCTGACCTGGGACCGGAATGTCCGTCGGTGCAAAGAAAAAGCCCCCACTCGCTTGCACGAATGGGGCTTCAATTTTGGCTCCTCGACCTGGGCTCGAACCAGGGACCTACGGATTAACAGTCCAGGGTTGCGGAGGGCAGGCGCTTACGTAAGCCCACGATCCTTAAGGCTAGGTCTACCGCTGTAGCTGTGCCTGATGGCGAAGCCGAGCCAAAGCCGAGATCGTCATAGATGTAGCGGCCTCAGTCATGAAAATTGTTCAATTTAATCAACGGGTTACCTGCCTATTAGGCGAGCGAAAACCGGTGATGGCTTAGATCGCCCTTTTCGTCGGACCGCCATGGGAGCATCGATGGCTGCTATGGAGAGAGTGCTGACGGTCAGCCAGTTAGCCATGGAAGATGGCTGCCGGCCTGAAGCGATCGGTCCTGGACTGCGGATCGTATGGACGCTGAAGTGAATGAGGTTTCGGATAGTGCCAAGATGACGCATTGACACCGAGGAGGGAAAATTGACACTTTGCATCATGCTCCGGCGCCCCGATCAGACAGTGCTGTCAATTGCGGACTCCCGGCTTACTCTCGAAAGCAAAGAAAAAGCATGGAGGACCGACTTGGCGGTCAAGCTCCACTATGCAACGCAAGAGAACACTATTTACCCGGCGTCCCGATTCGATGTCTGTTTCGGCATCTCGGGAACGCTGTCGCTCGGCCTTCAGAGCGTCCTCTACTTGGATGCGTGCCTCAAAGGCGAGTCAGGGACCTGGGCAGACGCAATCGTCAACATTATTCGCGACAAGTTGTGGGGCTTCTGGGAAGAGGCGATCAGCAAGGACATCACGTACTCGATTGGCCTTCACAACCACAAAGGCAAAGCAAGGATTTTTGAGTGGGAGTGTTTAGGTGCTGCTTCAACGCCAAGCTATAGGGAGGTTAAAGAATTCGAGGGCTTGCTATTTTCCGTCCATGGAGACGGCGCGACGGCGGTGCGAGAGCAAATCCTTTCGGAAGTTGGCGCCTGTTCTTACTGTGATGTCCGGCTTGAGGAAGTCCTCGCGTTTGCCGCGATTCGCGTTTTGCAGTCCTCGATAATGGACGACTCGAAGCCCTACATTGGTGGGCAGGTTCAAGCGTGTCTACTTGAACGGCATGTGGCCGAGTTCTTAGTATGCTCGGGTAATTTTCGATATCTTAGAAGCGCGTACATCGAAGACAACGAAGCTCATCAGTATCGGGTACTTAACCTCTCGCATCCGTGGCTTGATCAAATGAAATCTCTCGCGCAATTGGTGAATGAATTCCCCAATGCGCCGCCGCTCATATCTGGGCCGCTTCGGACCTGACGCGATTGCTCTCGGCCTTGTAGAGCTACTTCTGCGGCGGACCGATAGCTCGACCCTGCGCGGAGGCCTGGTCCCAGCCCGAAGAGAGTTTGAGCTCGAAGCAGCCCTCTCCAATGAAGCGCCCTCTATGCGTCAATGCGAGCGTGCACCGGCCTCGATCATGGTCATGGACGCCGCAAAGGGTAGTAAAACGCATCTGCACGTCTTGTTCGGGCGACATTAGCGCGTCGAGTTGAAAGCCAGGTCCACCTAGCGTTGGACTGGCGCAGATCCGCGCAAGAGAGGAGCGAGCATGAGCGACTGGGACTTTCTGCATGAGATGCACGAGCGCGGCTACAGCGCCGATGACATTGCGCTGGCGGCCGGCCTCGGGTACGCGCCGTGGGAAGAGATCTACCTCACAAGACAATGGATCGAGTGCGAGCTGCGGGACCAGACACCGGACCTGCCGAAGTCGCTGAAGCCGAGGGAGCCCTTCAAAAGCAGGGATGGCTTCCCGTTCTCAGTCATTGAACAGGCTGAAATTCTTCAGGATCTCGTCGACTGCGCCGAGCGCCACTTTAGGAACACGGGAAGGTATCTACAGATGTGGGGTGAGCTAGGTGAGATCTACGCTGAGGTCAGGTTTGGCTTGCGTCGGCATGGCACCCACCACGCAGGTTCCGACGGAACCATCGGCAGCAAGCTCGTCGAGGTTAAGACCATCTCGCCAGAGAAGGCAAGTGATCAGGTGATCGTTAAGAGCCAGGGGGCCTTCGAGCAGTTGTTGATCGTACGTATCAACGAAAACTTCGAGTTCACCGGCAAGCTCATCAATCGCAATGAGTTGGCGGATAGTGGTGGGCGGTTTCTTCGGGCACGTATGATGAGTCCTAACGGCCTTCGATGATCGGCAATGCATTGACTGGTTGAATCCGCTGCCTGGAATGGTGGTCGCACGCCTAAGATCCGGTGCATGAAGGACGCTGCGGAACTTGATCTTGAACGCATTGCCGGCAAGAACTAAAACTGTCTCACGGTTAGTTCAAGCTATCGGTGGCTTGCTGTAAGAACTGCCTCAGGCGAGCCTCCGAAAGGGCGCCGTTGTATGCAGGAATTGTTGGATACATGGCAATCAACGCAGCCTGCTTAATTGGTTCGCCCAGTGGTGGATTCGCGTTACCACGATGGCCGGCCCCTGAATGAGCATTGAATCGCCCCGGATTTCCTAGACAGTCCTGAGCCGTTGGTGGACTGCCCCTGGTCGGGTAGAAATCCTGTCCCTATCCTTTGAGCATAGGACGGCAGTCCAAGGTACCTACGAAGTCTTCTCCGACGCTCAGCTTGGCTTCCGCCTCTCAGAGCTTGCCCCAGGCGGCGTTGGCAGGTGAGCGCGAGTGGCTGCGGGGACCGTTGTCGCGAGACGTTAGTTATCGCTTGATGGTGAGCGGAGAAATGGGCCCACGCGAAATTGGAAAGCTGATCAGGCTTTTGGAGGCGCAGAAGGCTGTACTAGATGACGATGAGCTGTAGGTAGTTCCTAGCCGGACTGACCCGCTTCCGCCCAAGCCAGCGCGTGGCCTTCCCAAGGTGTGGGCGGCATGAGCTAGCGTCTTCCGCTTGAAGCCGCAAGGAGGCGCCCTGAACTCCTCGCGGATCAATACATGCTGGTCCGTGTCACACGGCGTCGGGCATTTGCTGCTTTGAAGGCTTCACTGTCCGCTGCGACGCGGGCGTCAGTGCGAAAGCTGCTCTTACACACCATACAAGTGAATGCGCCCTTGCTGTCGTGATGTAGACGAGCAAGACGCTTATCGTTGTCGTGACACGGCTGGCAATAGGGCTCCTCAATGCTTGCATCGCCGTCCCTGGGTAGCCAGTAGCAGGGTTGCTTCCAAACTAACGCAGCACGTTGCTTGGCCGCGCTTTCGAGGGAACGGATTTGTTCCTTTGCTGCGAGAAGCTCTTCTTGGACTCCAGCTGCTTCGAGTCTGACATCAGCCAAGGTGGAAATCAGGTCAGCCAGCTTTAGTTTGACTTCGGCCTGCTCAAGAGTGGAGCCGCTGTCTTTGATTGCCTTCGCCAACTCGGAGGCTGTCTTGACGCCGCCGATGAGAGCCGTGATTGCCGCAATGTCCATGTGCGCATTGGAGCACAAGCGCCCTCGCCGCTGGCTTCTTGATCCAAGTTCGAACGAGGGCGCTGTACGTCCTACTCTCGATTGATGATGTCGATCTGGGCTTCGATCTCTCCTCGGACGTCACTCGCCTTGCCCTGGAAATTCACAGTACCGTTCTTGAAGACGTTCACAATGAGTCCATCCGGGAACGTGATCTTCACAGTTCCGATTGCAGTCGCTGGGGATGGTGTCGCTTTGGGATACGAGTTCGCGATGTGCTTGATCAGGCGATCTGGGTCGCCACAAGTGCTTGCCATGGTCCCTCCTCTAGGTTGGCTGTTGGATGCTACTCAATTGACGGGGTCTGCGTGCTAGGTTTTTGCGTGAGACATTCGCCGGCGTTGGGCTCCCTCGCGCATCTTTACCAGCAGCGCAGTCTCGATGACGGCTCCGCTCTCAAATGTACGTCTCGTGCACACAAGTGCTTACGGTGGAAGCGAGCATCAGCTCAGCGTTTTGGCTGGTTCGTTCGGTGCGAAGCGCGCTCAGGAGCGAGGAGCTTCGGTCAGAAGTCGAGCCTCGCGGGCGGCGGCTGTGGGGCTGCTGCGGTCGAGGGGTGTCATAGGACGCAGAAGCGACCATCGAATCAGCTAAGGAGCTGTCGGCCGCAGAGGTCACGGTGACGAGAAGGTGTTGTGTGGTGGGGAGATGGTGAGGTGGGAACTCGGCAGCTCACCGGATCGGCCATGGAGCCGACAAAAAAATGCCCCGACACCTTGCGATGTTGGGGGGGCAATGATGCTGGCGTCCCGACGTGGCTATTTCCCCGGCGGGAGATACCGAGCCTTCAGCACGATCTTGGCGACGCGGTGTGCGATGTGAGAGCACCGCAGGATGTCCGACGTGCCGTAGATGATCTTGAAGTACTCGCCGCTGGGATTGCGAACGATGTGCTCGACGCGGTAGTACCAAGTCTGCGAGGGTTGAGACCTGCCATACACCTCGTCGTCCACGACGATCGTGGCCGTATCGGGGTCTACGCAGTAGCGCGGGTCGTTCGACGACACGCGGTGCGCCCGGTACTGGGCTTCGGCGGCCAACCGCGATTGCGCGAGGACTTCCCGCTCCTTCTCCTTCACCTCGGGCATCCTGCGGTATCCGACGATGAGATACGGTACGACCACGATGACCGGTGCCAGGCAGATCAGGACGATGATGAGGTCGACGGTCATGGGGGACGCGAGGATCAATCGGCGTGTGCAGCGAGGCGGGATGGAGACGGCCGGTCGCCACAAAGAAAAAGCCCCACTCGCTTTCGCGAATGGGGCTTCAATTTTGGCTCCTCGACCTGGGCTCGACCAACGAATCGCGTCGACGGTCTACTGGCTCAGTTTCAGTATGAGGCGGAATAACTAATCGCTTTCATGGCGAGGCGGACGGTGTGGCTCTTCAAAGGTAAGAACTTCGGCCGAATGCAGCCAGAGCGCCGTCGTCATCTGGCTTGAGGACGACAAAGCTGCGCGACGGTCTGACACTCCCGCCCAAGATTGACACCTGCGGAGGCACTATGCGCGCGAGACACTTTCTTTTGCCTGTGGTTTCAGGATGTCTCGGGGGCTGTGCCAATCTCAATTCGATCTACCGTTCGCTCGACGTCGCCGGATCAAGCGGACAGGCAGTCGCGCTCGATATTAAGCAAAGAGCAATTTTTTCTGCGCCTCGGAAGGCCGAGCTGGCTGATGGAACCAAAACGGAGGCGATCGTCGTCTGTGCTGAACCGAGTCCGGATGCGCTCTCCGCGTACGCGGCCTCTGGAGGGCTCGGCACAGCGCGTGCATCGGGAGCGCCGGTGCAAGCTGGGTTCGCTTCGGCAGAGGCGGCCGGTTCTGTAGGCCTGCGGACGCAATCCATTCAACTGCTACGGGATGGCTTGTTCTCCAACTGCATTTCTTACATGAGCGGAGCGCTAAAGCCGAACGAGTTCTATCAGTTGCAGCGTCGTAGTCAGAACTTCACTCTGGGTTTGCTTGCGATTGAGCAACTCACAGGCGTGGTTAAGGCAGACCAAGTGGCGCTCAACACGGCTGCGGCGACGGCCACCGGTAGCGACAACACAGATAAGGAGGCGGCATCGCTCGACGAAGCGAAGAAGGAGCAGAACGATGCCCTGAAGGCCTACGAGAAGGGAAAGCTTGACCTCGCGGCCGCACGCAAGGCGGTGATTGATCAGGAGGCTAAGGTTGCCAGCGCGCAGACGATTGTCTCGAACCCCGCGAAAGACGCTACGGATGCCGCTAAGAAGTCGGCGCAGGACTCACTAGATAGCGAAAAATCGACGCTTGCGACGAAGCAGCGAGAGCTGGAGGTCCTGAAGATTGACGTCGATGCATTGGCTCGGTCCAGCACGAATGCGGACGCGAAGGTGGCTGCTGCGCAATCATCTCTATTGATGGCCCAGAGCAGGGTGAGAGCGTCTGCTGCAGGCACTGCGTCGATTGCCAAGGCGGGTGGGGCCGCAGGCATCGTTACCGATCATGTTTCAAATGCCGTTGTCTTAATCGTCAATGCAGTTCTCGCGGAGAGTGGAAAAGGGGAGCAGTGCAACGACGCGATCGCTAGATTGCCCTTCTTGCCACCTGATCAGCGCGCAGCTTCAGTCGCGCTGTCCTGTCCTGCCAACGAGGCCGCAGCCATCGGAGTGCTTGTGCAGACTACGGATCCCACGGAGGCAAGTGCGAACTCGAAGATCATCCAGAAGGCGCTCCGCGACGCGGAACCTTTGCGGCGGCCAACCTCTCCTTTGGGTTCAAAGCCAGTGTCTGGGTCTGGCACTCAGCTGCCACCTGCTGCACCACCTGCTGCACCACCTGCTGCACCACCTGCGTCAGCCCCGAATTAACCGACCAAGGGAAGGCCGCGACTCTCACAGGTCCAGTCGACCCAAAGAAAAAGCCCCACTCGCTTGCACGAATGGGGCTTCAATTTTGGCTCCTCGACCTGGGCTCGAACCAGGGACCTACGGATTAACAGTCCGGCGCTCTACCGACTGAGCTATCGAGGAAAAGTCTGCTCAGATCCAATCGATCTGAATTCTTGGGCCAGCGTCTTCGGTCGGACACCGGCTGAAAAAGAACGAAGGTCCGAGGACCTTCGTTGTCTGATCTTGGCTCCCCGACCTGGGCTCGAACCAGGGACCTACGGATTAACAGTCCGGCGCTCTACCGACTGAGCTATCGGGGATCAGAGCCTAAGAGTATACACAGAAAAATCAGACCCTCACAAGACCCACTCCACCGACGCCCGCCATGTGCGATTGGCGAGCGGGTACAGGTAGACGTGTCCGTATTGGTAGGGCGACTCGCGCCACGCACGACGGTCCGTCACGTTGTCCACGCCCACTCGCCAGATCAGCAGTTGCCGTCCGACGTTCTGCTCGTAACGCGCGCCCAGGTCCAGTCGCGTCCAGCTCGGGATCGCCACCGAGTTGTCCGGCACCACCATGCGCTTGCCTTCGTAGACCACGCCCGCCTGCAGCTCCAGCCCGGGGATGCCCGCGCTGTGCCGCGCCTGCAGCTTCAGCACCGTCTCCGGCACGTTCGTCGGCTTCAGGCCGTTGAGCGTCGCGTCCGCGCTGCCGTCGCGGCGCGCGTGCAGCTTCATGCCGCTCACCATCAGGCCGCCGCCCGACCACTTCAGGTCGGCCTGGGCTTCCACGCCACGATGGTTCTGCTTGCCGTCGATGCGGCTCTCGAGTCTGTCCTCGCCGCCCACCACGACCGGCACATCGTTCGTCGCCGGCTTGCTGATGTCGAAGTAGTTGATCGACCAGTCCACCGTGCGGCTGCCCGACTTCAGACCGATCTCCCATTGCTTGCTGCGGATCGCCGCCAGCGGCCGGCCCGCGTTCACGTAGATCGGCAGATTGGGCGCGACCGCCGATTCGACGCCTTCGCCCCAGCTCGCATACGCCAGCAGTTGCGGATCGATCGCGTAGCTCACGCCGAGCCACGGTGTCGTGACCGACTGGCGATAGCTCGTCGCTTCGTCGCTCTCGCCGGTGGGCACGTTCACCTTGAACGACTCGCGATCCAGACGCGTGTGCCGCACACCCAGCCAGCCCTGCCATTGCGCGCTGAACTGCATCGCGTCGCGGAAGTAGAACTCGGTGCTGCGTTCGGTGCGGTCGGTGTTGGTGGAGCCCAGCGTCGGATCGGCCACCGTGGGCAGCGTGCCGTCGATGTTGCCGGTGCCCGCCCAGTTGTAGGCCTGACCCTGCAGCCGACTCTTGTAGCGCGAGAACAGCACGCCCGTCGACACCTGGTGCTCGATGCCGAGGAAGTTCAGCTTCCCTTGCGCCGACAGGTCGAGTGCATCGCTGTTGCGATGCTCGTTGTCGCTGCGGAAGTCGTATTGATCGAAGGTGCCGTCGGGGCAGTAGGTGCTCGGGTAATACGTGCCGTCGCCTGCGGTGCAGCCGAACGGATAGGCGAGGCGGTCATCGTTCACCAGGCGCTGGATCGCCGCGTGCGCCTGCAGCTTCCAGTCCGCGCTCAGCTGATGCTGCACGCGCAGCGAAGCGGTGCGGCCCTCGAAGACCACCGGCTGGCTCCACGACTGGTTGTTCAGGTTGATGCGCGGGTCGATGGACTTCGCATCGGGCAGCTTGTCGCCGAGCAGGCTGAAGCCGGGCTGGCTCGGCTGGGACTGGCGGCTGATCTCGACTTCCGCCTCGACCAGCGTGTCGCGCGTGACGCGCCAGTCGCCGGCGACGGCCATCATCCAGCGGTTGCCGTCGGCATCGCGCAGCTCAGGGCGCAGCTTGGCGGCCTCGATGTTGACGCGCAGGCCGAAGGCCTTGTCGTTGCCGTGACCGTCGCCGAAGCGGTGGCTCCAGTCCATCGCGGACTCGATGGTGCCGCGCTCGCTGACGCCCAGGCGCACGCTGGTGAGCTCCACCGTCGGGCGCTTCACGACGAGGTTGACCAGGCCGCCCGGAGCGCTCGTGCCGGCCTGGATTCCGGTCGTTCCCTTGATGACTTCGAGGCTGCTCTTGTTGGCCAGCGACAGCGCGGTCTCGGCGTTGATCGGCAGGCCGTCGCGGCGGTAGTTGAAGCGGTTGTCGAGGTCGTAGCCGCGGATCTTCAGATAGGAGACGTAGCCCGCCGAGTTGTACGAGTCGCCCACGCTCGCATCGAGCAGCGTGAGTCCGGCGATGCTGAACAGGCCGCGATCGGTGAGCTGCTCGGCGGTGACGATGCTCGCCTGGATCGGGAGCTTGGCGACGGGCGTGTCGCCGAAGCCGCCGGCCATGACGGGCGCTTCCGACGTGCCCTTGACCACGACGCTGGGCAGGGCGGGGGAGGTGGCCTGCGCGCTGCTCGACGTGTTGGCCGACGCAGTGGCGGGCGCGGCGGCCGACGTCGTCGACTGCGCACCGGCATGGACCGAGACGCCGCCGGCGATCAGCGCGATCGCGAGCCGATGCAGCGGGAAGGAATTCAGAGCGGACGAAGTTGCCATCGATGTGCCGAAGCCAGAAATGCGATGGCAGGTCGGCAAACCGGACACGCCGATGAGAAGGCGGCGTGCGGGACACGAGGCGTGTCGAAGGCATGCTTCCCTGCGCGAGGATTACCTCTGCCGCCCGAGGGCGGCATCGAAGTCCACCGTTGCCGGTGGCTTCAGAACAGGTTCAAAGGGACTTTCTCAGCCGCGCCGTCGACGGATCGATGGCGCAGCACCCCTAGCGAAACTCGCCGGACGGGCCGGCGAGTGGTGCTGATTCTAGTCGAGCATCACTGCCCGCATCGACGGCCAGGCCTGTCGCGCGCCGAGGACCGTTCCCGTTTGTCCGCCGCCCATGCAGTTCACGCCGCCGCCGTGCAGCTTCGTCTCCTGACGCTCGCAAGCGACCGGGTCGATGACGACACTGACTCCATCGACACAGCCAACGCCTTCAGGAGATCGACATGAACGCCACCCGCCTCAGCATCACTTCCGCCACCAGCACCACCGTCAAGGCTGTCGCCTTCGGTGCCATCGCGGCGCTGGCCCTGGGTCTGGGGATCGCTCATGCACAAGGGCAACGCGAAATGCGTTCCTCGATCATCACGCTGGATCCGGTGGTCATCACCGTGAAGCGCGAGCAGCTGCCCACGGTCTACATCACCGGCCGTCGCAGCGCCGACGCGGTCGACACGCAAGTCGCCTCGGCCGAGTGAACGTCCCAGGTCGCGCTGTATCGGTGGAGCGATCCACGGACTGACGCCCTTCGGTTCGCTCTCATGCAAGACGCCCGGCTCATGCCGGGCGTCTTGCTTTGTGCCGGCCGCGACGAGCGGCCAACGAGGACTGCGAATCTCGCGGGCCATCGATTGTTGCGAGCCTCACAACGAGGCATTGCGACGCGGCCCGTTTATCCAGACGAAGCTCGCGCCTAACCTTCAGTCATCGGCAAACGAAGCCGGCCCAAGACCCCAGACACCCCGATCCAACGCTCTCTCAAAGGAAACCATCATGACCGCCAAGACCCTGATCGCTACCGCCCTGATCGCCCTGTCCGCCGCGGCCGTACCGGCCTTCGCGCAGAGCTACAGCCACCTCGATCCGATCACGCAGAGTCAGAAGAGCCGCGCAGAAGTGCTGGCCGATCTGGAGATTTATCGCGAGTCCGGCCTGGCTGCTGTCGACCGCACCGAAGACACGTCGCTGGAGCTGAACCAGCGCGCCAAGGCGGAAGCCCGCTACGCAGAACTCAAGGCCTCGCCGAAGTACGCTGCCCTGGTTCAACGCTTTGCTGCCAAGGAAGGCAAGGGCGCCGTCACGGAAGGCGTTTCCGCGCGCTGAGCCCCGATCCAGCCTCCCCGCAGCGCCGCCCGGACGCAGGTCCCGGCGGCGTTTCTCATTGAAAGCGCCGGATGGCGCTTTCCGTTTGTCTGTCGCAGATGCAGTTCACGCCGCCGACGTGCAGCTTCGTCTCCTGACGCTCGCAAGCGAGCGGATCGATGACGACACTGACTCCATCGACACAGCAAACGTCTTCAGGAGATCGACATGAACGCCACCCGCCTCAGCATCACTTCCGCCACCAGCACCACCGTCAAGGCCGTCGCCTTCGGTGCCATCGCGGCGCTGGCCCTGGGTCTCGGGATCGCTCATGCACAAGGGCAGCGCGAGATGCGCGCCTCGATCGTCACGCTGGATCCGGTGGTCATCACCGTGAAGCGCGAGCAACTGCCCACGGTCTACATCACTGGCCGCCGCAGCGCCGACGCGGTCGACACGCAAGTCGCCTCGGCCGAGTGAACGTCCCAGGTCGCGCTGTATCGGTGGAGCGATCCACGGACTGACGACTTCGGTTCGCTCCCATGCAAGACGCCCGGCTCATGCCGGGCGTCTTGCTTTGTGCGGAGCGCGTGGCGCTCTTCAGCAGGGACGCGCGTCGAGGTTCGCGCGCTTGCGCGGCTGAGGGCGAGCGATTGTTGCGGCGATCACAACGGCCCATTGCGACGCCGCCCGTTTATCCAAACGGGGCGCGCACCTAACCTTCAGTCATCGGCAAACGAAGCCGGCCCAAGACCCCAGACACCCCGATCCAACGCTCTCTCAAAGGAAACCATCATGACCGCCAAGACCCTGATCGCTACCGCCCTGATCGCCCTGTCCGCTGCCGCCGTACCGGCCTTCGCGCAGAGCTACAGCCACCTCGACCCCATCACGCAGAGCCAGAAGAGCCGCGCCGAAGTGCTGGCCGACCTGGAGATCTACCGCGAGTCCGGCCTGGCCGCCGCGGACCGCACGGAAGACTTCACGCTGAACGCGAGCCAACGCGCCAAGGCAGAAGCCCGCTACGCCGAGCTGAAGGCTTCGCCGAAGTACGCCGCGCTGGTGCAGCGCTTCGCTGCGAAGGAAGGCAAGGGCGCCGTCACCGAAGGCGTGTCCGCTCGCTGAGCCTTGAATCAACCCGCACAGCGCCGCCAGAACGCAGGTCCTGGCGGCGTTTTCCGTTGAGGACCGCTGGGAACCGCTCCCGCTTGTCCGCCGCAGATGCAGCTCACGCCGCCGCCGCGCAGCTTCGTCTCCTGACGCTCGCAAGCGACGGGGTCGATGACGACACTGACTCCATCGACACAGCAAACCGCCTCAGGAGAACGACATGACCACCACCCGCTTCCACATCGCTTCCGCCACCGAAACCACCGTCAAGGCCGTCCTCTTCGGCGCCGTGACCGCCGTGGTGCTGGGCCTGGGCATCGCCCACGCCGAAGGTCAGCGCGAGATGCGCGCTTCGATCGTCACGCTGGATCCGGTGGTGATCACCGCCAAGCGCGAGCAACTGCCCACCGTCTACATCACCGGCCGCCGCGACACGTCGACCGACGCGGTCCAGGTCGCTTCGGCCCAGTAAGCCCTGACGGTTGCGCTGTATCGATGGAGCGAGGCTCCGGCTGAAACCGCCTCTGCCGCTCCCGCTCCCCTCAACGCCCGGCCCGTGCCGGGTGTTGTGCTTCCAGGCCCGGCTGCGCGCGTTGCGCACCACGCCTGACGCCGCGCTCCGAGGCGCTTCGCTCCGGACGCTTCCGCTTCGCCCCCTTCGACTTCACACCCCGCGACTGGATGTCTGATGAAGACATCCGAGCCGAATGCGGCTCCAGCAATCCTGCCGCCGTTGCCGACCCCGCGCACTCGAGTCGCGCGTGTCTGGCCGTGCGAGCGTTCAATGGGGTGAGAGTCATGAGTGCCAGGATCGATCGGCCATCGTCGCCGTCCTTGTCCTCCACCGGCATGCAGCCGGTTTCCGCCGATGTCGGCCAATCCTCGCCGACACCGAGAGCGCCGACAGGCGCCCTGGCCGGTCTGCAGTCCCGGGATTCCACGCGGCTTTCCTCGTCTTCGGCGCCGCGGGCCGCCCTGCCGGCGAAAGCCCCGGAAAAGACCGCCGCGGGGCATGCGGAATCGTTCGCCCGCCTGGGACCGTCGCACATCGCCAAGATGACGAGCGCGCAGGAGGCGGGCATCTATCAACGATTCGGCCAGCAACTGCAGGGCGCCATTCCCGACACCGTACCGGTCGCCCAGGCGGCGCAACTGCAGGGCGTGTCGGCGGATCAATCCGCCGCCTTGCAACGGCTGAACGCCAAGGCGGCCCAGACCGGGCAGCAGGTCGTGATCATGGCGGCGGTCGGGGGCAACATCCCCAAGGAGGACAAGCGCGAACTCGACATCAAGATCGGCGCCAGCACGGCCTCGCGCACGGAGTTGGAGGATGCGGGCGCGAGCAGCGGGGCCGCGCGTCTCAAGAAGGCCAAGATGACGGTCGCCGACCTGGCGCGCGGTTCGCGTTCCCTCGTCGGGGAGGATCGGGGATACAGCCTGACCGGTCGCACCGTGCACGGCGACAACCCCGATCCCTCCCGGTTCTCGGCGGGTCGCGCCAGCAACCCGAACATCCAGGAGATGCTGAACGTTCCGGAGGGGAAGGGGCCCGAGGTCGCCGGCCACCTGCTCACGCAGCTGGAAGGCATCAGGACCAAGATGCAGGCAACGGACGTCACCTTCGTGGCCAGCAGCATCCTGATCGCCATCGACGAGAAGAATCCGCAGAACTCAGTCGCCAAGCTGATCGACCTCGCCCATCCCGTGGAAAAAGGGGTCGGGTCTGCCGACTACGAGAAGCTGGACAAGCAGTTCGACCACGGGCTCTCCCAACTGATCCAACTGGTGAAGCAGTCCGCCACACCCGCCGCCACACCCGCCACAACCACCACGCCGGCCGCCTCCACCACCCCTGCCACCCCTGGCGTTTGAGCACGTCGGGGCGCCGGCGCCGACGTCCGCGCAGGCCGATAATTCCGGCCGCCATGGACGTTTCCCGAGCCCCTCTGTCGCTGCGCTTCGGCCCCTACGCCTTCGATGAGGCGGATGCGCGGCTGCTGGCCGATGGCCAGCCGGTGGCGCTGGCGCCCAAGGCCTTCGGCGTGCTCGCGGAACTGCTGCGCAACGCCGGCCAGCTGGTGACCAAGGACGCCTTGCTCGATGCCGTCTGGGGGCATCGGTACGTCAGCGAATCGGTCCTCAAGACGACGATCAGCGAGCTGCGCGCCGCGCTCGGCGACGACGCGAAGAGCCCGCGCTGGGTGGAGACCGCTTCGCGCCGCGGGTATCGCTTCATCGGCCCGATCGCGGGCCCCGGGAGTGGCGAGCCAAAGGGCGCGCAGAAGGGAGAGCAGAACGGCGATCGGCAAGGCGAGGTCGACGGTGGAGATGACCGCGAAGGCGCGACGTCGACGGCCGCGTCCTCCAGCCTCATCGGCCGCGACGCCGAACTCGCCAAGCTTCACGCCGCCTGGGCGCGCGCTTCGGGCGGCCAACGCCAGCTGTGCTGCGTCGCCGGCGAGGCCGGCATCGGCAAGACCGCGATGGTCGACGCCTTCGTCGCCACGCTCGGCGATGTGGCCACGGCGCACGGCCAGTGCATCGAGCAGGTCGGCGAGGGCGAGCCCTACCTGCCCGTGCTGGATGCGCTCGCCGGCCTGGCGCGGACGGAGCCCTCGCTCATCGCGCTGTTGCGTCGCGTCGCGCCCACCTGGCTGCTGCAGCTGCCCTGGCTCATCGACCGCGACGAGCAGGAGCGGCTGCAGGCCGGCCTCGCGAATTCGACCCAGGACCGCATGCTGCGCGAGTTCTCGGAGCTCGTGGAACAGCTCACCGCCGTGCGTCCGCTGCTGCTCGTCACCGAGGACCTGCACTGGTGCGACGAGGCGACCGTCCGTCTGATCGACCACGTCGCGCGCCGCCGGCCGCCCGCGCGGCTGATGTGGATCGCGACCTATCGGACGCCCGAGCTCGTGGCCCACGAGCATCCGCTCAACGGCCTACGCCACGAACTGCGCGCCCGCAAGCTCTGCGAGGAATTGCTCCTCGATCCGTTCAGCGAGGCGGAACTGGCCGTCTACCTCGCGCGTCATCGACCGGGCCTGGTCGCCGACGAGGCGCACGTGCGGCGCCTGCACCGGCAGACCGACGGACTGCCGCTGTTCGTCGCCAATGCGATCGATGAGCTCGCCGCCTCGACCGGCGAGGCGGTGTCCTCCGACGACTGGGCCGTGCCGGACTCGCTGGCCGGCGTGATCGAGCGTCAGCGCGCCCGCCTCGCGCCGGAAGCGGCCACGCTGCTGGAGGCGGCCGCGGTCTGCGGTGTCGAGTTCGAGTGCTCGACCGTCGCCGCGATGCTGGGCCTCGATGTCGCGGTCGTCGCCGCGCATTGCGACGAACTGGTCCGTCGGCAGGCGTGGCTGGCCCCGTCCGTGCTGGAGACGCTCGCCGACGGCACGCTGGAGGCGCGCTTCGCCTTCCGTCACGCGCTGTACCGGCAGGCGCTCTATCAACGGATCGCACCGTCCGTGCGGGTCGGTCTGCATCGGCGCGCCGCGGCCGCGCTCTCGCAGCTGCATGCCGACCGCATCGGCGTCTTCGCCGCCGCGCTCGCGCTGCACCATGAGCGAGGGCTGGAGGCGCTCGCCGCCATGGGCGCCTACGCCGCCGCGGCCGAGCGGGCGCTTGGGCGCTTCGCGCCGCGCGAGGGGTTGCTGCTCGCCACGCGCGGGCTGGCCTTGCTCGAACGCTGCCCCGACGGCGAGCCGCGCCGCGTGGCCGAACTGGCGCTGCAGCAACTGCGCGGCGCGTCGCTCGCCCAGTCCACGGGCGTGACGACGCCCGAGGGCCGCGACGCCTACCTCCGCTGCGCGGCGCTTTGCGAGATGCTGCCGCCGACCCGGCCGCGCGCCTGGGTCATGACGGGGCTGGTCTGGATGTTCATCGCCAGCGGCGAGTACCGCCAGGCCGAGGCGATCGCGCTGCGGCTGCGCGCCGCGGCCGATGCCTTCGACGACGACCTGCTGCGCGCGGCGGGCGCCGTGTCGTTGGCGGTCACGCTGCTGCAGCGCGGTCGCCTCCGCGAAGTCCTGCCGCTGGCGCGCGAGGCGCGCGCGCTCACCGAGGCCCTGGGGCATCCGCGCCTGCCGCCCATGGTCCTCCACGACCCGACCGCGCTGGCGCTCGGCGTCGGGGCCGTTGCGCATGCCTGCGTCGGCGAGGGCGAGATCACCCGCCAGTGGGCCGATGCCGCCGTCGCCCGTGCCGAGAAGATCGGACTGCCGTTGATGCTCGGCTTCACGGCGCGTTGCGCCAGCAGCGTCGACGTGCGCTTCGGTTGCGCGGAGGCGGTGATGGTGCGCACGTTGCGGATGCGCGAGCTGGTGCGTGAGCATCAGCTCGGGCAGGGCGAAGGTCCGAGCCTGGCGATGCTGGGCTGGGCCCGCGCGTGCACCGGCGACGCGGTGACGGGGTTGCGAGAGGTGGAGGCCGGCTGCGTGGCCCATGCGGCGACCGGTGCGTGGTTCGAGGCCTCGGGGCTGCGCCGGATGGCCGTCGATGCGGCGCTGGCCGCCGGCGACCTGGGCGCGGCGCGGCGCCACCTGGCGGACGGCTTCGAGATGGCCGAGCGGCTGGGCGAGACCCTGCATCTGCCCGACCTGTGGGTGTCGAGCGCCCTGTTGGCGGCCCGGGAGGGCGATGGCGCCGGCGCGCGCACGGCGGCCGAGACTTCGGCTCGCATCTCGCGGGAGCAGGGCGCGCTGACGGCGGAACTCGTCGCCAGGCTGACGCTCTGCGAGCTGCCCGACGCGACGGCCGCGGACCTCGCCGCCCTGCGTGAGGTGCGCTCGCGTTGGCGGGACGCGCAGCCGTGGGCCGTGCTCGCGCGTGTCGATGCGCTGATCTCGTCCGGCCGCTGATCGCTCGCCCGGAGTGCACCTGACCTGAGTCGTGCCGGGCCGGTGTCGGGGCTGCCCCGGCCCTGCCGTGTCGACGCGCGTCCCGACCGTTTCCAGACCGTTCCCCGACCGTTCCCCGACCGTTCCCGAACGACTTCTCCGACCGTCGTCCCTACGCTTCAGTCCATGGTCGCCGCGCCTTTCGCGCCGACCGTGACGACCTGGAGAGAAGACGATGTCCCCCTGCCTTCGACGCTTTGCTCGCCCCGCGCTGGTCTCGGCCGTGGCGCTCGCGCTGGCCGCCTGCGCCGCGTTGCCCGACGTTGCGCCGCTCACCACCCCGCGGCCGATCGACAGCTACGCGGCGACGCAGACGCTCGCCGCTGCCCGTGCCGACTGGCCGTCCGACGCCTGGTGGCGCGGCTACGGGGACGCGCAGCTCGACCAGCTGATCGACGAGGCGCTCGTCGGCTCGCCGTCGATCGCCGCCGCCCAGGCGCGTCTGGCGCGAGCGGAGGCCACGGTGTCCACCTCGCGCGCGGCCGACCGGCCGCAGCTGCGCGCCAACGCCTCGATCAACGAGCAGAAGCAGAGCTATGAGTACCTGACGCCGCGCGCCGCCGTGCCCGAGGGCTGGAAGGACTACGGCCGCGCCACGCTGGACTTCTCCTGGGACCTCGACTTCTGGGGCCGCAACCGGGCGGCGCTGGCGGCGGCGCTGTCCGATGCCGAGGCCGCCAAGGTCGATGCGGCCCAGGCGCGGCTGATGCTGGCCGCCTCGATCGCCTCGGGTTACGCCGAGTTCGCCCGGCTCTGGGCCGTGCAGGACACCGCCGAGGCCGCGCTGGCCGTGCGCGAGAAGACCGTCGCGCTGTTCCGCATGCGTCGCGAGAACGGATTGGAGACGCTCGGCAGCGTGCGCCAGGTCGAGGCCCGGCGCGCGATGGCCGAGGCCGATCTGCTGTCGGCGCGCGAGCAGCTCGCGCTGCAGCGGCATCGCCTGGCGGCGCTCGCCGGCGCCGGACCGGACCGGGGGCTGGCGCTCGCCCGTCCGCATCTGGACATCGCCCGCGAGTTCGGCCTGCCGGAACACCTGCCCGCCCAGTTGCTGGGTCGCCGGCCCGACATCGTCGCGGCCCGTCTGCGCGTCGAGGCCGCGCTCGGACGCGTCGATGCCGCCAAGGCGGCGTTCTACCCGGACGTGAACCTCACCGCCTTCGCCGGCATGCAGTCGCTCGGCCTGTCCAAGCTGACCGATGGCGGCGCCTTCATCGGCAGCATCGGCCCGGCGATCTCGCTGCCGATCTTCGATGGCGGCCGGCTGCGCGGTCAGTTCCGCGGCGCGCGCGCCGACGTCGATGCCGCCGTCGCCAGCTACGACCAGGCCGTCGTGCAGGCGCTGCAGGAAGTGGCCGACATTGCCGCCAGCACCCGCGCGCTCGGTGGTGAGCTCACGAGCACCGACGCCGGCGTCGACGCCGCGCGCGAGGCCTGGGAGATCCAGCAGCGCCGCTATACCGGCGGCCTGTCCACCTACCTGGAAGTGCTCACCGCCGAGGACGCGTGGCTGTCCAACCGCCGCGCGCAGACCGACCTGCGCTCGCGTGCCTTCACGCTCGACGTGGCGCTGAAGCGCGCCCTCGGCGGCTATTCCAGCAGCTGACGCGGCCCCGCTTTGGGCGCCCCGCGTCGTTGCAAATCCTCGCCATAGCTGGGCTATGGCTCCGGTTTGCGCCTAGCGGTGCATCCCAAATCGGAGCCTCGTCAGCCGCTGGAACCGAGGCGAATTTTCCAGACAAACCCGATAAAGAAAGCGAGTCCCATCATGTCCGAAGCCGTCATCGATGCCCAGCCGCATCAGCCTCCACATCAGCCTCCACATCAGCCGCAGCATCTGCATGCCGTCGACCAGGCGGACTCCGCCGCACCCGCCGCGCCGGCCGCGCCGGCCCGTCCGGAGACTCGCCGGAAGCTGTTCACCTTGCTTGCGCTGACGGTCGTCGCCGCGGCGGTGGGCGTCTTCGCCTACGAGCATTTCTTCGCGTCGCGCTACGTCAGCACCGACAACGCCTACACCGCGGCCGAGACCGCGCAGGTCACGCCCTTCGTCGGCGGCATCGTGCGGGAAGTGCGCGTCTCCGACACGCAGGCCGTGAAGCGCGGCGACGTGCTGGTCGTGCTCGACGATGTCGACGCTCGCCTGGCGCTGGACCAGGCCGAGGCCGAACTCGGCCGTGCCCAGCGCCGCGTGCGCGGTTACGTCGCCAACGACGCGAGCCTGGCGGCCCAGGTCGCGGCGCGTGATTCCGATCGCATCCGTGCCGAGGCGCAGCTCGCTTCCGCCGCCGCGGACCTCGACCGCGCCCGCGTCGACCTGCAGCGGCGCGAGGCACTGGCCGATTCGGGCTCCGTCTCCGCGGACGAGATCACCCGCGCCCGCAACGCGTTCCAGACCGCCAGTGCCGCGCTCGCCGCAGCCAAGGCGTCCGCCGCGCAGACCTCGGCCAACCGTGTCGCGGCTGTCGGCCAGCGCGAGGCGAATGCCACGCTGATCGCCGGGGCCAGCGAAGACACGAACCCCGAGGTCGCGCTCGCCCGCGCCCGGCGCGACCAGGCCCGCGTCAACCTCGAGCGCATGGTCATCCGCGCGCCGGTGGACGGCGTCGTCGCCCGGCGCGCCGTGCAACTCGGCCAGCAGGTCGCGGCGGGGACGCCGCTGCTCGGCATCGTCCCGATCGGGCAGGTGCACGTCGATGCCAACTTCAAGGAAGGACAGCTCGACAAGGTCCGCATCGGCCAGCGCGTCGAGATCGAGTCCGATCTCTACGGCCGCTCGGTCGTCTATCACGGCACGGTGCAGGGTCTGTCCGGCGGCACCGGCTCGGCCTTCGCCGCGATTCCGGCGCAGAACGCGACCGGCAACTGGATCAAGGTCGTGCAGCGCGTGCCGGTGCGCATCGCGCTGGATCCGCGCGAACTCGCTGAGCGCCCGTTGCAGGTCGGCCTGTCGATGAGCGCCACCGTCGACACGCGCGCCGAGTGAGCCGCAGCCCAGGAGTCGCGCCATGACCGCCGCCGTCCATCCCGCCAACGCCAGCGCCAACGACCGCCCCCTCGAGGGCGGGCAGTTGTGGCTCGCCGCCATCGTCCTGGCCGCCGCGAACTTCATCGCGGTGCTGGACATGACGATCGCCAACGTCTCCGTCCCCGACATCGCCGGCAGCCTCGGCATCAGCGCGAGCCAGGGCACCTGGGTCATCACCTCGTACGCCGTCGCCGAGGCCTGCATCGTGCCGCTCACCGGCTGGATCGCGGGCCGCTTCGGCGCGGTGCGCGTGTTCTCGACGGCGATGGTGCTGTTCGGGCTGTGCTCGGCGCTGTGCGGGCTCTCGCCGACGCTCGGGCTGCTGGTCACCGGCCGCGTGCTGCAGGGCCTGTCGGGCGGCTCGCTGATGCCGCTGTCGCAGACCCTCTTGCTGCGCGTGTTCCCGAAGGAGAAGGCCGGCAGCGCGATGGCGCTGTGGGCGATGACGACGCTGGTCGCGCCCATCCTCGGACCGATCCTGGGCGGCTGGCTCTGCGACGCGTTCTCGTGGCCGCTGATCTTCTTCATCAACGTGCCGATCGCGCTCGCCGTCGCGCCGATCGCGGCGCGGCTGCTGCGCCGCTACGAGACCCCGCTCGAACGCAAGCCGATCGACCGCGTCGGGCTGCTGCTGCTGATCGTCTTCGTCGGCGCGCTGCAGCTGATGCTGGACCTGGGCAAGGAGAAGGACTGGTTCGAGTCCACCGAGATCATCGCGCTGGCGGTGGTCGCCGCGGTCGGTTTCGTCGCCTTCCTGATCTGGGAGCTGACCGAGCCCTATCCGATCGTCGACCTGCGGGTGTTCCGCCACCGCGGCTTCGCCGTCGGCGTGCTGACGATCGCGTTGGGGTTCGGCGCGATGTTCGGCGCCAACGTGCTCACGCCGCTGTGGCTGCAGAGCTTCATGGGCTACACGTCCACGTGGGCCGGTCTGGCGACGGCGTGGTCCGGCGTGCTGGCGGTCGCGGCGGCGCCGATCGCCGGCAAGCTCGCGGGCAAGATGGATCCGCGTCCGCTGGTGTTCTTCGGATTGGCCTGGCTGGGCGGCGTGATGATGCTGCGCACGGTGGGCACGACGCAGATGGGCTACTGGCAGATCGCCATCCCGCTGCTGCTGATGGGCGTCGGCATGCCGTTCTTCTTCGTGCCGCTCACGGCGCTGTCGCTGGGCAGCGTCGAGCCGCACGAGACCGCGTCCGCGGCCGGACTGCAGAACTTCATGCGCACGCTGGCCGGCGCGGTCGCGACCTCGCTGGTCACCACGGGCTGGGAGAACCGCACGACGGCGATCCATGCCGACCTCGTGGGCTCGCTGGACCGGTCGGGGGAGGTGATGCGCTCGCTCACCGGGTTGGGACTGGCGCCGGATGCGCGCAACGCGACGCTCGACAACCTGCTCACGGGCCAGAGCGTGATGCTCGCGACGAACCAGATCTTCTGGATCGTGGCGGCGCTGTTCGTGATCTCGGCCTTCGCGATCTGGCTCGCGCCGCGGCCCAGCCGCGCGGTGGCGATGAGCGAGGCCGGGCACTGAGCCCAGGAGCGCGGCCATGACCCTGACCCAGGACCCGCTGCATCCGGCCCGCCGGCATTACGTCCTCAAGCTGGATCGGCAGGCCGATCCGGCTCAGGGCCTGGTGAGCGGCCGGATCGAGAACTTGGCCACGGGGCGGGCGTTCGATTTCAACGATGCGGCGTCGTTGCTGGCGGGGTTGGCGCGGGAGTTGGTGGAGGACAAAACGGAGGTGTCGGCGCCTCCGCTGCGGAGGGACTGATCGAGAGAAATAGCCCGTTCGCATCCGCTGGGCGGGCCATTGCGGATCGACGTCACGCTGGAGAAGGGTGAGGCTCACATCGCCGCGGCCAGCAGCTTCGGATCCACCTTCTTGCCGAGCTTGTGCTTGTGTGCCGTCAGCTCCGCAAGGACCCCACGGATCCAGGCGAAAAGAAAAAGCCCGCCAGCTTTCGCCAGGCGGGCTTGTGTTCCGGAGCGCCCCATCGGAGCGCTTGATCAGAGGTCAATCGAAATTCGGTGTCTCGACGCCCAGCACCTTGTGCAGCTTCGGGCTGGTGGTCGTGTACTGCAGGTGGACGCGCTTGTCCGGGTTGATGATCGGCATCGCGCCGAACGCGGCCAGCGCGGCCTCGTGGAAGCCCGACAGGATCAGCTTCTTCTTGCCCGGGTAGGTGTTGATGTCACCCACCGCGAAGATGCCCGGCACGCTGGTCTGGAACTTCTCGGTGTCGACCTGGATCTGCTTCTTCTCCAGCGCCAGACCCCATTCGGCGATCGGGCCCAGCTTGGGCGACAGGCCGAAGAACACCAGCACCTGGTCCGCCGGCACGATGCGCGTCACGCCGTCCGCGCCCGTGACCTTCAGGCCCTTCAGCGAATCCTCGCCCTCGTCCAGGTCGCTGACCTGACCGACGATGAACTGCATCTCGTAGGCGTCGCACAGCTCCTTCATCTTGGCGACCGAGGCCGGCGCGGCACGGAAGCCGTCGCGACGGTGCACCAGGATCACGCTCTCCGCCTTGTGCGGATTGCCGTCGTCATTGGCCGCGCAGAAGTTCAGCGCCCAGTCCAGCGCCGAGTCGCCGCCGCCGATGATCACCAGGTTCTTGCCCGCGAATTGCGACGGGTTGCGCACGCGGTAATGGACCTGCGAGCCCTCGAACTTGTCGATGCCCTCGATCTTCAGCGTGCGGGGCTGGAACGAGCCCACGCCGCCCGCGATGAAGATGGTCTTGGTCAGGAACTGCGTGCCCTTGCTGGTCGCGACGAAGAAACGCCCGTCGTCCTGCTTCTCGACCGTCGTGACCTCCTGGCCCAGATGGAAGGTCGCGCCGAACGGCTCGATCTGCTTCATCAGGTTGTCGGTCAGCTCCTTGCCCGTCACCACCGGCAGCGCCGGGATGTCGTAGATCGGCTTGTCCGGGTACAGCTCGATGCATTGGCCGCCGGGATAGGCGAGCGAATCGATGATGTGGGCCTTGATCTCGAGCAGGCCCAGTTCGAACACCTGGAACAGGCCTACCGGGCCCGCGCCGACGATGACGGCATCGGTCTCGATCACGCCCGCGTGCGGGGCGGAGGTCGCTTCAGTCACTTGCGTTTCCATTCTTGTGTGGGGCGGCCGCCGGCAGGGTCCGACGCCGCGGGATGAGGGGATCGGTCAGCGGACCAGCTGATCGATCTTGCCCGTCTTGTCCTTCCACTCCTCGGCGTCCGGGAGCGGGGCCTTGCGCTTGGTGATGCTGGGCCACTTCTTCGCCAGGTCGGCGTTCAGCTTGATCATGATCTGCTGGTCGCCGGGCACGTCCTCCTCCGGCACGATCGCGTTCACCGGGCACTCCGGGATGCAGACCGCGCAGTCGATGCATTCATCGGGGTCGATGGTCAGGAAGTTCGGACCTTCGCGGAAGCAGTCGACGGGACAGACATCGACGCAATCGGTGTATTTGCAGCGAATGCAGGCTTCGGTGACGACGTGGGTCATGGCGGCTCTTCTAGTGGCGGGGCCGGCGGAGGGGCCCTCGAAAATCAGCGATCCCCTGGCTATGGGCGAGGTCGCGCTGACGGAAAACGGGAGATTTTAAACGTTCGGGGTTTGGACCAGGGATTCCGGCCCGCGCGGCTCAAGGTCTTGGCGTGAGGACGGCGTCGCGTAATCGCCCAGATCGGCGACCGGCAACCCGGCCAGCGGGGCCGCGCCCGCCCCGACGATCACCACCGTCGGCCGCCCCTTGTGCAGCATCGACGCCGCGCCCAGCGACGCCACCTCGTGCTCGCTGGACAGCGCATCGGCGCAGCCCGCCCGCGACACGACGCTCACCGGCGTCGCGGCCTCCCAGCCCGCGGCGAGCAGCCGGCGGGAGAGGGCGGCCAACTGCTGGCCAGCCATGTAGAACACCTCGGTGTCGGCGGACTTGCCGGCCTGGAGGTCCCCCTCGCGCGTCATCGCCGTGGTCAGCGCGACGCTGCGGCCCGCGCCGCGCCGCGTGAGCGGACGCCCGGTCTGCGCCGCGGCCGCGATCGCGGCCGTGACACCAGGGACGATCTCGTACGGAATGTCCGCTTCGGCCAGCGCCAGCAGTTCTTCCTCGAGGCGACCGAAGACGTTGGCATCGCCGCCCTTCAGGCGGACGACGGTGTCATGCGCCTTGGCCTCGCGGACCAGCGCGGCATTGATCGCCGTCTGCTTGGTGGAATGGCAGAAGCCGCGCTTGCCGACATCGAGCCACTTCGCCCGCGGCGCGAGGTCGCGCAGCGCCGGGTCGGTGAGCGCGTCGAAGAGCACGACGTCCGCCAGCGCGAGCGCCCGCGCGCCACGCAGCGTGATCAGGTCGGCGGCGCCGGGGCCGGCGCTGACGAAGAGGACACGTCCCATGGCGGTGGCTCCTGGCGGTCGTTCGGGGTGGGCGAGGTCAGCGGACCAGCAGCGCGCCGCTGGTGCGGTTGCTGGTGGGGTCCACGACGATCAGCGCGCCGCCGACGCGGTTGTCCGCGTACGGCTGCAGCGGCAGTTCGGCCTGCAGCTCGATGGTGACGTGGCCGATCTCATTGACGGACAGCTCATGCGCCTCGGTCTCGGCCAGCGTCTGGATGTCGAGCCGGTGGTCGATGGCGGCGATGCGGGCCTGGACCCAGCGGTTGCCGTGACGCACCCAGTACTTGCGGCCGAGGACGGCGGGCTCGGTGTCGAGCCAGGCCAAGGTGGCTTCGAAGGTGCGCCGGGGCGTGGCCGCTCCCGGGGCGACGATCCAGTCGCCGCGCGAGACATCGACCTGGCGGTCCAGCAGCAGGCCGGCCGATTCGCCGGCGACCGAGGCGGCCACCGGCTCGCCGGCGCGGCGCAGTTCGCCGACGATGGCGGTCTGGCCGCTCGGCAGGATCTGCACTTCATCGCCGACCTGCACCTGGCCTTGCGCGATCCGGCCCCACAGCACGCGCGGGTTGTTGCCGGTGCCGTCGCCGTCCTTGGCCACGTACTGGACCGGCAGCGCCAGCGGCGCCTCGACCGTTTCCTGCACCGTCGGCAGCGACTCCAGCACCTGCAGCAGCGACGGGCCGTCGTACCAGTCCGCTTCGAGCGGCTGCGTCACGTTGTCACCGCGCAGCGCGGAGACCGGCACGATCGCGGTCACGCGGATGCCGGCGGCCGACGCGAATTTCTCCAGCGCGGCCGAGACCTTGCGGAACGCGTCGCCCGGATTCGCGGCGGCGTCGATCTTGTTGATCGCGAAAACGATGCCCGGCACGCGCAGCAGGTGCGCGAGCAGGCTGTGGCGGCGCGTCTGCGGCAGCAGCGGGACGTCGTCGACCGACAGGTCCAGCTTGGTCACATCGACCAGCACCACCGCGGCATCGCTGCCCGCGGCGGCGGTGACCATGTTGCGCGTGTACTGCTCATGGCCCGGCGCGTCGGCAATGATGAACTTGCGCTGCTTGGTCGCGAAGTAGCGGTAGGCCACGTCGATCGTGATGCCCTGTTCGCGCTCGGCTTCGAGGCCGTCGGTCAACAGGCTCAGATCGATCGGCTGGCCGGCGGCGCGCTTGGCCAGCGTGTCGAGCTGGTCGGCGAGGATCGCGCGGCTGTCGAAGAGCAGGCGCCCGATCAGCGTGCTCTTGCCGTCGTCGACGCTGCCGGCGGTCAGGAAGCGCAGCGCGCGGTGCGTCGTGTCGACGTCGGATTGCTGAATCTTGTGAAGGACGGTCATCGGGACTCCTGCCGGGCCGCCCCAAAGGAGGCCCGCGCCCCCTCGGGGGGCAGTGAACGAAGTGAACGTGGGGGCTGCGTCATTTCAGAAGTAGCCCTCTTTCTTGCGACGTTCCATCGAGGCGTCGGAGGTGCGGTCGTCCATGCGCGTGGCACCACGTTCGGACACGGTGACGGTCAGCGTCTCGGCGACGATGTCGGCGGCATTGGCGGCGGGGCTCTCGACCGGGCAGGTGCAGGTCATGTCGCCGACGGTGCGGAAGCGCACCTGCGCCGTCTCGACGGTCTCGCCGGCTTCGGGCGGGGTCACGTCGGTCAGCGGCACCAGCAGGCCCTTGCGACGGATGACCTGGCGGTCGTGCGCGAAGTACAGCGACGGCAGCGGAATGTTCTCGCGGGCGATGTAGAGCCACACGTCCAGCTCGGTCCAGTTGCTGATCGGGAAGGCGCGGAAGTGCTCGCCCGGACGGATGCGGGTGTTGAAGAGGTTCCACAGCTCGGGCCGCTGCTCCTTCGGCTGCCATTGGCCGAAGCTGTCGCGGTGGCTGAAGATGCGCTCCTTGGCGCGCGCCTTCTCTTCGTCGCGGCGGGCGCCGCCGATCAGCACGTCGAAGCGGTGTTCCTCGATCGTCTCCAGCAGCGTCACCGTCTGGTGGCCGTTGCGCGATTCCAGCGGATGCGCCAGGCGGATCGTGCCCTTCTTGATCGAGTCTTCCAGGTGGCCGACGACCAGGCGCTCGCCCATCTCTTCGACGCGGCGGTCGCGGAACTCGATCACTTCCGGGAAGTTGTGGCCGGTGTCCACGTGGACCAGCGGGAAGGGCAGCTTGCCGGCGAACTCGTTGCCGGCGATGCGGCGCTTGAAGGCCTTCTCGGCCAGTCGCAGCACGACGCATGAATCCTTGCCGCCCGAGAACAGCAGGGCGGGGCGCTCGAAAGCCGCGGCGACCTCGCGCAGGATGAAGATGGCCTCTTCTTCGAGGTGGTCCAGGTGGCGGTGGTCCGCCAGCGGCAGCAGTTGTTCGAGGTTCACGGGGGCGTTCATGCCGGGGCTCCGGAGGTCGCGTTCAACGTCGGGGGGGACGCTTCGGGTTCAGATGCGGTGTCGGGCTGGGCGTGCGTGGCGTGCAGCCCGCATTCCTTGGAGGAGTCCTCCCACCACCAGCGGCCGGCGCGGAAGTCCTCGCCGACGGCGATCGCGCGGGTGCAGGGCGCGCAGCCGATGCTGGGCATGAACTGGTCATGCAGCGGGTTGTAGGGGACGACTTGCTGCTGCACGTAGTACCAGACGTCGGCCCAGGTCCACTCGGCCAGCGGATTGATCTTGGTGCGGCCGTGGCCGTCGCCAGTCGTTTCGGTTTCGCGGAAGGGAACCTCGGCGCGGTTGGCGCTCTGCTCGCGGCGCAGGCCGGTGATCCACGCGCTGCGGCCGGCCAGCATGCGCGACAGCGGCTCCAGCTTGCGCACGCCGCAGCAGGCCTTGCGCAGCTCGACGCTGCGGTACATCGGTTCCTCGCCGTTGGCGCGGACGAAGTGGACGACCTGCTCGTTCACCGGCGCCAAGACTTCCACCGCGATGCCGTAGCGTTCATGGATGCGCGGGATCAGCGCCAGCGTCTGCTCGTGCAGCTTGCCGGTGTCCAGCGTCGCCAGCGCGATGGGCAGGCCGTGGCGCGCGATCAGGTCGGTGATGACCATGTCCTCGACGCCCAGCGAGGTCGACTGCAGCGCGCCCGGGCCGAAGTCCGCAGCGGCCTGCTTCAGCACCTCGACCGTGCGCGCGACGCGTTCGTCGAAGCCGGCGGTCTTGCGGGCGTAGAGGCCGATGGCCGAGCCGACGCCCGCATCGGCGGCGCCGGGCAGCGCGGACACGCCGTTCGACGGGGTACCGGAGGCGCCGCCGATCGGCGCGAAGTCCAGCGAAGACAGCTCGCCGCTCATGCTCAGGCCTCGGCCTTGCGCCCCTGGCGGGCGAACAGCGGGCGCGTCTCGTTGACGTCCGCCTGGTAGTGGCCGGGGAAGAAGCCCAGCGCGCGCTCGGCCGCTTCCTGGTTCTGATCGCCGCGCAGCTGGACCGCGTCGACGCCGCAGCGCTGCAGCAGCGGCAGCATGTCGACGAGGACCTCCCCGATCGCGCGCACCTCGCCGGCGTAACGCAGCCGCGAGCGCAGCACATGCGCCTGGCTGTAGGCGCGGCCGTCGACCCACTTCGGGAACTGCAGCACGACCAGCGCGAGGCGCGGTAGGTCGGCCTTCAGGTCGAGCACGTCGATGTCGTTGGGCAGGATCACGCCGGTGGCCAGGCCTTCCGGCCAGGTGTCGCGCACGGCGTGCCACTGCTCCAGCGTCAGCAGCTTGTGGTCGGCGGCGGCGGGGTGCGGTTGCGGACCGTCCTCGCCCGCGCAGGTGTGCCAGGGGTCTTGGGCCTTGGAGACGAACTTCATGATGCGGCGGCGGTCCGTGTTCGGGGTCAGTGCTTGGCGGTGGTGCGGCGGATCTCGTTGGTCGCCTGCTTGAAGGCGTCCAGGCCGATGCGGCGGACCGTCTGGAGGAAGCGTTCGCCGGCCTCGCGCTCGCGGCGGTAGGTGGCGATCACGGCTTCGACCGCGTCGGCCGCCTCATCGGCGGCGAACGACGGACCGATCACCTTGCCCGGCACCGCGGTGCCCGACAGCGTCGAGCCGTCCGAGCCCCCCAGCGTGATCTGGTACCACTCGCTGCCGTCCTTGTCGACGCCGAGCACGCCGATGTGCCCGCTGTGGTGGTGACCGCAGCTGTTGATGCAGCCGCTGATGTGCAGGTCGATGTCGCCGATGTCCCAGAGCTCGTCCAGGTCCTGGAAGCGGTCGGTGATCTCCGCCGCGACCGGGATCGAGCGCGCGTTGGCCAGCGCGCAGAAGTCGCCGCCGGGGCAGACGATCATGTCGGTCAGCAGGCCGATGTTGGGCGTGGCGAAGCCGTGTTCCTTGGCGGCCTCGAAGAGCGCGGGCAGGTCGCTCTCGCGCACCCAGGGCAGCAGCAGGTTCTGGTCGTGAGAGACGCGCAGCTCGCCGTGGCTGTACGCGTCGGACAGCGCGGCGGCCGCGTCCATCTGCGCGTCGGTGATGTCGCCCGGCGGCAGGCCGACGCGCTTGAGCGACAGCGTCACCGACCGGTAGCCGCTGACGCGGTGCGCGTGGACGTTGCGTTCCAGCCAGCGGTGGTAGGCCGGCGAGGCGCCGTCGAAGATGTCGACGCCCGGCACCGGGGTCACGCCTTGCGGCTCGACGAAGCTGGCGGCGACGCGCGCCAGCTCGGCCTCGGGGATGATCTGTTCGTGGCTGCCGGTGTCGTCGCTCAGGATGGCCTGGTACTCGGCGTTGACGGCGTCGAAGTAGGCCTGGCCTTCGGCCTTCACCAGGATCTTGATGCGCGCCTTGTACATGTTGTCGCGGCGGCCGAAGCGGTTGTAGGTGCGCACGATCGCCTCGAGGTACAGCAGGATGTGCTGCCACGGCACGAAGGGACTGATCTCCTGGCCGATGATCGGCGTGCGGCCCATGCCGCCGCCGACGAAGACCTGGAAGCCGATCTCGCCGGCGTCGTTCTTGCGCAGTTGCAGGCCGATGTCGTGCCACGCGATCGCGGCGCGGTCTTCCTTCGCGCCGGAGATCGCGATCTTGAACTTGCGCGGGAGGAAGGCGAATTCCGGATGCAGCGTCGACCACTGGCGCAGCACCTCGGCATAGGGGCGCGGATCGATCAGCTCGTCCGCGGCCACGCCAGCGGTCACGTCGCTGGTGATGTTGCGGATGCAGTTGCCGCTGGTCTGGATGCCGTGCATGTCGACGTCGGCCAACAGGTCCATCACATCGGCCGACTGCGGCAGCGGGATCCAGTTGAATTGCAGGTTCTGGCGCGTGGTGAAGTGGCCGTAGCCGCGGTCATGCTCACGGGCGATGCGCGCGAGCTGGCGCAGCTGGCGGCTGTCCAGCACCCCGTACGGCACGGCGATGCGCAGCATCGGCGCATGGCGCTGGATGTACCAGCCGTTCTGCAGGCGCAGCGCGCGGAAGTCGTCGTCGGGAAGCTGACCCGCCAGATGGCGTTCGAGCTGGTCGCGGAACTGGGCCGCGCGGGCGTGGACGAACTGGCGGTCGAAATCGGTATAGGCGTACATGGCGTCAGCTAGGGCCCGGCCGGGTTTCACAGGGGTCCCCGCCGCGTCGACTGACACCGCGGCTGGCCCAGGGCTGGCCGGGAGTCTGCACTCTATGAACGCTTTATATATATGAGAACTACAAATTCGTAGATTGCTTATGGCCAGATAAGCATATGAAGAATCCTGCAAAGGGCCCGGACGCGGCTTGATCCCCTCCCGGAAGGGGCGGGAGTGGGAGGGGGCGAGGGTGGGTTTGGCGGCCGCAGGCCGCGCTCAGTCCCGCGCTAGCCGGCTCAGGGCCGCGATCTGATCGGCGATCCGCGGTGGCAGCGGCTCGGTGCCGGCCAGGATCGCGCGGATGAAGGCAGCGTTGGCGGCAGGCTCGCAGGCGGTCGAGAGCGGCCAGTCCAGATCCTCGTTGCTTGCCGGGTTGAGATCCAGACCTTGCCCGTTCGCGAAGCCTTGCAGGTGGGCCTTGCGCCGCAGGTGCAGGTAGGCCTCGCCCTCGCTGGCGCGCATGAGCAACGCGCGGCCGTCGTCGGCGCTCAGCCGCGGCAGCGCCTGGCCCATGCTGTCCACGTATTCCGGATGGGTCACCGCGACGACGCGCACGCTGCGACCCGGCAGCGGATCCAGCAGCTTGGCGACGCTGTGGCTGCTGTTGCGCAAGCCCATGCGGGGGCGCAAGGCCATCATCGCGTCCAGACCGGGATGAAGGACGTCGGTCGGCAGGATCGCCAGGCGGTCCGAGGCCAGGCGCTGGCCGGCTTCGGCCACGTCCCTGGCGACGGGAAGTTGCAGGGCCTCGAAGAGTTCGAACGGACTGATGCGGCTGTCGAAGTCGTGCCGGCCGTGGATCAGCACCGGAATGCCGTCGCGTGCCAGCAGCATCGCCACCAGCGGCATCAGGTTCGCCTGCTTGCGTGCGCCGTTGAAGGTCGGCAGCACGACGGTACGGGGGCCGTCCGGCGCGTCCACGCGGGCCGCGCCGGCCTGCATGGCCTCGACGAAACCGAGCAGTTCGTCGAGACTTTCCCCCTTGATGCGCATCGCGATCAGGATGGCGCCGCGCTCCAGGTCCGGCACGGTGCCGTCCAGCAGCGCGGCGAACAGCGCGCGCGCCTGCTCGCGCGTCAGGTCGCGGGCGCCGCGAGCGCCTCGGCCGATTTCCTTGAGGAGGGGGGCGTAGTCCATGCGTCCTTCCGGTGAGGGACGCAGTTTAAGAGGGCCGCCCGGAGGCCCGCCGGGACGCCTGTCGCGGTCTCGGCTTCGGCTTCGGCGACGGGCGTGAGGTCCAGTTCGCCGAACAGGTCCTTCGGGTCGTCCATCTCGGGCACCAGCGTGAGCTCGCGACCCAGGCCGAGGGCCTCGGCGCGGTCGCCCAACCAGCGCAGCGTCGCGAAGTCCTCGAGCGCGAAGCCGACCGAATCGAAGACGGTGACCTCGTCGTCGCTGCGCCGGCCGGCCGCCTCGCCGCGCAGCACGCGCCAGAACTCGGTGACCGCGAAGTCGGCCGGCATCTGTTGCACGTCGCCTTCGATGCGGGACTGGGGCTCGTACTCGACGAACACGTTGGCCCGTGCCAGGACGTCGCGATGCAGCTCGGTCTTGCCGGGGCAATCGCCGCCCACGCCGTTCACGTGCATGCCGGGCTCGATCATGTCGGGCGTCACGATGGTCGCGTTGCGCTTGTCGGCCGTCACCGTCGTGACGATGTCGGCGCCGCGCACGGCCTCCGCAGTGTCGCGGCAGCGGATCAGCGTCAGACCGTCGATGCGCGACAGGTGACGGACGAGCTTGTCGGTCGCGGCCGGGTCGACATCGAAGAGGCGGATCTCATCGATGCCCAGCAGGTGGTGGAAGGCCAGCGCCTGGAACTCGCTCTGCGCGCCGTTGCCGATCAAGGCCATCTTGCGCGAGCCGGGGCGTGCCAGGTGTTGCGCGACCAGCGCGGAGGTGGCCGCGGTGCGCAGCGCCGTGCTGAGTGTCAGCTCCGACAGCAGCCGCGGCGTGCCGGTCGCGACGTCGGCGAGCACGCCGAAAGCCATCACGGTGGGCAGGCCCACGAGGTGGTTTTTGGGGTGGCCGTTGACGTACTTGAAGCTGTAGAGCGAGGCATCCGAGATCGGCATCAGCTCGATCACGCCGTCGTCCGAATGGTTGGCGACACGGGCGCTCTTGTCGAACTGGCTCCATCGGACGTAGTCGTCGGCGATGTAGCGGGCGAGGGTCTGGAAGCTCCGGGCGATGCCGTCGTGCCGGACGACGCGGGCGACGTCGGGCGTGAGGAGGAGGCGGGTCGTCATCGGCAGTCTCATGGCTGTGGGAATGCCTCCATTCTTCGGATCGGCGTGTCAGCAGGAAGCCGGAGAACTGATCAATAATCGAAGTGCCTTGCGCATTTCGTCAGCGAACTCTGACGAAATGCCGTGAAATTCGGGTTAACCCAGGGCGGTCCGCGCGCAAGGCGGCCGCCGGCGCACCAACATGGACACACTCGACCATCAACTGATCGCGCTGCTGCGCCAGGACGCCCGCGCCAGCATCGCGACACTGGCGCACAAGCTGAAGGTGTCGCGCGGGACCGTGACCAACCGGCTGACGCGGCTGGAGGACAGCGGGCAGATCGTCGGCTACACGGTGAAGCTGCGGGCCGACGTGGTCCAGCCGCACATCACGGCGTGGATGAGCATCGCCGTGGAGGGCAACCGCACGCGCGAGGTCGTCGGCATCCTGCTGGGCGAGCCCGGCGTGGCGGGACTGTTCGATACCAACGGACGCTGGGACCTGCTGGCCGAGCTGCGCGCGGACAGCCTCAACGAGCTGGCCGAGATCCTGGAACGCGTGCGTCTGATCAAGGGCATCGGCGCGACCGAGACCAGCATCCACCTGCAGACGTACAAGCTGGCCTGAGCGCGTCAGCGCATCGGCGCATCGGCGCGTCAGCGCCTCTGCGGCTCCACGCTTCTGGCGGACGTCGGCGCATCGTCGTCGTCCGGCTCGGGCGCATCCGGTTCGAGCTGGAAGCGGCCGTCGCGCAGCTCCATGCGCGTGCGCTGCACCACCGCGCGGAGCGCGTTGCAGGCGCCCTCGTTGAAGCGCAGCACGATCTCGACACGCGGGCCGCGTCCGGGGCTCAGCACGCTGACGCCCGACGTCTGCGGCGCCGCATTCGCGCCGCAGGCGAGCGGCCCGGGCTTGTTGTCGAAACCGAGTTCCGCGCCGAGCTGCATCTCGCCGTCGCGCTCGAGCACCAGCCGTTCGGTGCGGCTTTCGCGGCCGCGGTCGACGTCGTAGCGGCGGCTGCGCAGGATCCAGCGCTCGTCGGCGATCTGCAGCAGTTGCAGGTCCTCGTCGCCGGAGCCGGGCGCGCCCGGCATCAACAGCAGGCCCTTGGCGTGGAGCTTCCAGCGGCCGGCCTCGTCGGCGGCCAGCACGGCGGCGCCGAGCGCCGGCACGCAGGCCGCGCAGCGGAACTGGTCGCGCGGGCCGGGCGTCAGCTGGTAGACCAGCATCAGCTTGTCGACGTTCGATTCGACGTAACGCGCGCGGAACACCTCGCGGACCTCGGCGCGCAGCGTCGGCGACCGCCCGCCGAAGAAGGCGGCCGCGCGTTCGTGGCGCCAGGTGTTGCCCCCGTAGACCAGCTTCATCGCCGTGGCGGCATCGGGCGGCTTGTCGATGGCGATGGGGATCTGGGCGCGCACCGCCGCCGTGACGAGCAGCAGCAACGCCGCGGCGCACAGGCGACGAAGGAGGCCGAGGCTGCGGCGGTGGGCGAGGGGCTCGTGCACGAAGGGCGGGTTCGGCGTGTGGCGAAGCCGCGATCATCGCCGAGCTGAGCGGCCCCCGGGTACAGTCCCCGCCCATGAGCCGTCCCGACGCCACTGCCCCCGTGATCCGCAGCCTGCTGGAGACCGATCTCTACAAGTTCACGATGTGGCAGGCGATGCTGCATCGCTATCCGCAGGCGCAGGCCGAGTACCGCTTCGCCTGCCGCAACACGCCGCAGTACCCGCTGGCGGAACTGGTCGCTGACCTGGAGCGCGAGATCGACCACCTCTGCGCGCTGACCTTCCGCGCCGACGAGCTCGAGTACCTGAGCGGCCTGCGCTTCATGAAGCCGGACTTCATCGACCTGCTGCGCATCTTCCGCTTCCAGCGCGCGTTCATCACGGTGCGCGCGGACGGCGAGAAGCTCGACATCGTCGTGCGCGGCCCGCAGGTCCACGTGATGGCCTTCGAGATCTTCGTGCTGGCGATGGTCAACGAGCTGTACTTCCGTCGCTTCGACCAGGCGGCCGCGATCGAGGAGGGGCGCCGACGGCTGGCGGAGAAGATCGCCTCGATCCGGACCTTCGCGCGCGACGAGGCGCCGCGCCGCCACCCGTTCCAGTTCTTCGACTTCGGCCTGCGGCGGCGTTTCTCCGGCGCCTGGCACGAGGAGGTCCTGCGCACGCTGCGCGACGAGCTGCCGGAGACCTTCCGCGGCACCTCCAACGTGCTGCTGGCCAAGGAGCTCGGGCTGGTGCCGATCGGCACGATGGCGCACGAGTACCTGCAGGCCTACCAGGCGACCGGCGTGCGGCTGCGCGACCACCAGAAGGCCGCGCTCGAGGACTGGGTCCAGGAGTACCGCGGCGACCTGGGCATCGCGCTGACGGACGTCATCGGCATGGACGCGTTCCTGGCCGATTTCGATCTCTACTTCGCCAAGCTGTTCGACGGACTGCGCCACGATTCGGGCGATCCGGTCGAATGGGGCGAGAAGGCGCTGGCGCACTACGACCAGCTGCGCATCGACGCCAACACCAAGCGCCTGGTGTTCTCCGACGCGCTCGACATGCCCAAGGCGCTGGCGCTGTACCGGCACTTCGCGGACCGCGTCCAGCTGGGCTTCGGCATCGGGACCAAGCTGAGCAACGACGTGGGCCTGCCGACGCTCAACATCGTCATCAAGCTCACCCACGTCAACGGTCAGCCGGTGGCCAAGCTCTCGGACAGTCCCGGCAAGACCATGTGCGAGGACCAGACCTTCCTGGCCTACCTGCGGCAGGTGTTCAACGTGAAGCCGGCTAACGGCTAACGGCTAACGGCTCACGGCTCACGGCTGACGCGCCGGTGCGAGACCACGGCGTCGACCTCTGTCGGCGCGCGGCCGGCCGGACGCGCGCCGCTCAGTCGCGATGCGCCGTGATCCGATGGACGACGGGACCGGCCAGCAGCGGCGTGGGTTTGCCTTCGACCCAGTCCTGATGCCCCGCGCCGTAGAACGGCGACATCGGATGACCGCTCTGTCCCCCCGGCATCGACAGCCAACCCTGCTCCTCGCGGCCCGGCGACACGACCAGCCGTTCCGACTGTCCGAACGCGGGTCCGGCGACGTGAGGCAGGTTGCTGTCGCCGCTCTGCGGCAGCGACGGCATGTCGAGCCAGCGCGACAGCGCCGGGATGGCCTTGGCCAGCGGATGCTGGATGCGGCTGGCGTTCTGCGCGCCCCAGGTGGCGCCGCCGAGGTTGCCGTCCGGCGCGATCTCGCGGGCCGCGCCGTCCAGTTGCGCCAGCAGCAGCGCATCCCAGCTCGCGAACGCGGCCGGCAACAGGTGCGGCGGCCGCTCGTCGACGGCGCGCGCGGCGCTGTACTCGAACTGGTTGCGCCAGCGCATGCGCCGTGCCGGGTCGAGCTGCCGCTCGCCGAGCGCCGGCAGCGTCCACGCATCCCACAAGGTGTCCAGCACCCGCAGGCGCGCCTGGCGCACCAGCCGGTAGGCCGCCGAATCCGCATCGGCGCGGCCGTTCCAGTTTTCCAGCAGCTGCACGAAGGCGCGATGCGTCGGATTGGCGCCGGCATCGGTGCGGGACGCCGCCAGCAGCCGTGCCGCCCAGGTCTTCATGAAGCGCGCCTCGTCGTCCTGGTGGATGGCGCCGATCGAGGCCTCGTCATGCTTCTCCCGGGCCGAGAGCCGGTCGCGGATCTGCTGCGCGCGCGCCCCCAGGTCGAAGCCGCCGTCGCCCAGCAGCTCGCCCGGCGCGCCGTCGAGCTGGCGGTTGTTGGCGGTCCACAACTGACCCTGGGCGGGAGAGAGCACCTGCGGCGCGCGATCCGGATCGAGCCAGTCGCGCCGCATCGCCGACGGTGCGATGAACCGGCCGTAGCCCTCGGGCAGGGCCGGCTGCGCCCACAGGCGTCCGGCGACGGTCCAGCCGATCTGGCCGTCGCGATCGGCGGCGAGCAGGTTCTGGTGCGGCATGCCGGCGCGTTGCGCGAGCGCCAGCGCCTCGCTGACGTGGCGCACCTGCAGCATGCGGTCGAGTTCCAGGTTGTAGGCCGCGCCCTGGTGCGCGATCCAGTGCAGCGCGAAACGGCGTCCGCCGTCGACGGTCACGATCGGCGCGTCGTCGATCTCGTTCACGTCCAGCGTCACCGCCGGACCGCCGTGGACCTCGATCGTTTCGGTGCGCGTCGAGACCTTCGCATCGGGCGGGACCTCGATCCAGTCGAACCATTGCCCGTAGGCATTGGTGAATCCCCAGGCGACGGCCCCGTTGGAGCCCACCACCAGCGCCGGCAGGCCGGGCAGCGTCACGCCCGCCGCGCGCAGGCCGCCCGGTCCGGCGCCGATCTGGAACTGCGCGCGGTACCAGATGCTGGGCACGCCCAGGCCCAGGTGCATGTCGTCGGCCAGGATCGCGCCGCCATGCGTCGAGCGGGAACCGGCGACCGCCCACTGGTTGCTGCCCAGGACCGGCAACTCTCCGCTCGAGCGGGCGCTGGCCGGCGTGCCCGCCGGGATGCTGGCGGGTGCGCTGGCCGGCGTGGCGGGCGTCGCCGGGGCGCGGGCCTGGCTCACGTCGAGCTGTTCCGGCGTCGGCATCGGCGGCGAGGGCAACTGGCTGCCGTCGAGCGCCGCGTCCCAGCGACCGCCGCGCGGGCTGAGCCAGTCGAAGAGCGCATCGCCGGCGTGCTCGCGCAGCGTCGCGCGGTCGAAGCCCGCCTCGAAGCTGCCGGACTGCAGCATGAAGTACATCTCCGAGATCACCAGCAAGGAGTCCACCGGCGCCCAGTCCTGCGGCCGGGCGCGCAGCAGCAGGTACTGCCAGGGGCGCATCGGCAGCGCATGGAGGCCGGCGTTGACGCCCTCCGTGTACGCGAGCAGCAGCAGCCGGTCCTCGCCGGACAGTCCTTCGAAGCGGTCGGTCAGCCGCGCGCGCAGGCGATGGACGCGGCGGGCGCGGTCGCGCTCCAGCGCCTTGGCGCCGAACAGCGCGGACAGCTCCCCGGCCGCGGAACGGCGCGTCAGGTCCATCTCGAAGAAGCGTTCCTGCGCATGCGCGAAACCCAGCCCGCGAGCGACGTCCAGCCGCGTGCGGCCCTCGACGACCAGCGTGCCCAGCGCATCGCGACCCAGGCTGACCGGCGCGCTCAAACCGGGAATCCCGGCGTCGCCCTCCAGCTGCGGCAGGCTGGCGCGTACGCAGGCCCAGGCCGCGATGACCAGCGCCACCAGCAGGAACGGCAGCCCGACCAGGCTCCGCACGGTCCAGCGCCGCAGCGCGCTCTTTCCACTCATGTGCTCTCCTGCTCCGGGCCCTGATGGCGGCCTCGATGTCGGGTCCTGATTTCGGGCCGCGATTGTGCGTGCGCGCTGCAACAGCATTGCTACAGAGCTTCCCTAGAATCCCGCGCCATGCCCCGAGACGACCGCGACCATACCAAGCCTGTCCCCGCCCTGCCGGCGTTGCCTTCCCGCCGACGCTGGCTGACCGCCGCCGGCGCGCTCGGGTTGAGCGCGCTGAGCGCGTGCTCGACGCTCACGCCGTCCTCGGCGCCTCCTCCGGTCGTGGCAACACCCGACCCCGAGCTGCCGACGCCCGTCACGCCCAAGCCGATCCCCAAGCCGCCGCGCGTGGGCCTGGCGCTGGGCGGCGGCGCCGCGCGCGGCTTCGCGCACATCGGCGTGATCCAGGTGATGGAGGAGAACGGCATCAAGGTCGACCTCGTCTGCGGCACGTCGGCCGGCAGCCTGGTCGGCGCGCTGTACGCGGCAGGTCGGACCGGCAAGGAGCTGCAGACCGTCGCCGAGGCGATGGACGAGGGCGCCATCACCGACTGGACCTTCCCGATGCGCGGCCTGATCCGCGGCGAGGCGCTGGCGCGCTACGTCCGTCAGATGACGGGCAACCGCGGGCTGGAGCAGTTGCCGCTGCCGCTGGGCATCGTCGCGACGGACCTGGGCGACGGCTCGCCGATCCTGTTCCGGCAGGGCGACGTGGGCACCGCGGTGCGCGCGTCGAGCGCGGTGCCGGCGGTGTTCCAGCCGGTCAAGATCGGCAACCGCGAGTACGTGGACGGCGGCCTGGTCGCGCCAGTGCCGGTGCGTTTCGCCAAGCAGATGGGCGCCGAGTTCGTCATCGCCGTCGACATCGGCGAACCGCCCGATCCCAAGATCCCCGGCGATGCGATGCGCATGCTGCTGCAGACCTTCTCGATCATGGGCAAGTCGATCAACCAGTACGAGCTGCAGGGCGCGGACGTCGTGCTGCGGCCCAAGCTGGACGGCTTCAGCGGCTCGGACTTCACCACGCGCCGCCGCGCCATCACGCTCGGGCGCGAGGTGGCAACGGCGATGCTGCCGGAGATCCGCAGGAAGATCGCGGCGAAGACGCGCTGAGGACGCGCTGAGGACGCGCTGAGCGCCGCCTCGGCACGGCCCCTGTGCCGCTGATCGGATCGGCGACGGTGGCGGAGCGGGGCCGCCGTCGCACGGCTCAGAGCCGTTCGCCGCGCGCGCTCGCCTCGATCAGCTTGTCCAGGCGCGCGAGCTGCGTCTCGGGCTTCTTCGCGCTGAGGATGTGCCAGATGCTGGTGCGGCGGTAGCCGTCCGGCTGCGCCTGGAAGAAGGCCCAGGCCTTGGCGTCGCGCATGAAGATGACCTCGTGCGACGGCGAGAGCTCGACCAGTTCCTTGGGCTGTTCGAACGCGTAGACGCGCGAGCGTTCTTCCTGCCGGCGCTCGAACGCCGCGAGGCCGGCGGGCTTCATCCGGCCCTCCTGGATCAGCGCCTCGGCGCGACCGATGTTCACGGCGCTCCAGATCGACACCGCCTTGCGCGGCGTGAAGCGGATCTTGTAGCGCTTGTCGTCGATGCGGGTGCGCACGCCGTCGATCCAGCCGTGGCACAGCGCTTCGTCGACCGACTCGGGCCAGGCCAGGCTGGGCTCGCCGGTCGCGCGCTTGTGGAAGCCGACCAGGACCTCCGTGGCCGTGGCGGCATGCTCGTCGAGCCAGGCGCGGAACGCCGCGGCGCTGGCGAAGAAGATCGGGGTGCGGGTGGCCATGGGGCGCCAGTATGCCGCTGGCGCGTGCATTGCCCTCTGTCCGCAGCAGCCGGTACGCCCGCGGCGCGGCGAGAACCTCCTGGTGGATCGAAGGCGCGGCGCGCGGCGATGCCGATTCGAGGTCCCGCAGGGGAACCCGCCCAACTGGCGCGCGCATGCCGTTTGCCGTACTTGTCGTACTCGTACGCGAACAGCAATGATGCTTAACAACCAGGGTTCGTGAGTATTTGATGTGGTCCCTGGCATGAGATAACGTACGCTGACAATAACCTTCAGAGACAGGAACGCCGTGCGAAACAACGATCAGGACTCCGACCGCGAGCGGCCCCGGCTGCGGCGCGGTCCGGCCGAGATGGCCGCGCTCAAGCGCGAGATGCTGGAGCGCGCGCGCAAGATCTACCGCGACGAAGGCGTCGAAGCGCTCAGCATGCGCCGGCTGGCGCATGAGCTCGGCATCTCGACGATGGCGATCTACAGCTACTTCGAGAGCAAGAAGGCGCTGCTGGACGGCCTGTGGATCGAGGTGTTCGAGTCGCTGACCGACGAGCTGCTGGATGCCTCCAAGGACCAGCGCGGGCCGCGCAAGGTGCTGGAGGCGCACACGCGCTGCCTGCTCGACTTCTGGGAGCGGCATCCGGAGCAGTTCCGCATGATCTACATGTCGCTGACGCAGACCGGCACGCTGGAGGAGATCGGCCAGGCCCAGCAGCCCGTGTACAACCGGCTGCTCGGGCTGATGCGGGAACGTGTCGCCGCCTGCGCGCCCGACGGCTTCGAGCCGGGTGAGGTCGCGATCCGCTCGATGTGCGACCAGATGTCGGTGCGGACCATGGGCTACCTGATGATGGTGATCGGCCTGCCGCGCTACCCGCTCTACGATCGCGAGGCGCTGCGCGAGTTCACCGTCCAGGGCGTGCTGCGCGATGTGACGGACCAGTACGCGCGGTTCGCCGCAGGCGCCACCGTCCCCCCCGCGCCGGCGGCGTCACCGACGGCCGCGGACTGAAGCCCGCGGGCTCACGCGCCGTCACGCGTCCATCACGTGCCCATCACGCGGGCGCCTGGGCGATTGCCGGAGCACCATCCCGGTGCCCGTGACGCCCCGTGGGGCGCGGCAGAAGAGGCGCCGCGCGGAGACCGCGGCGATCCGATCCGTACAGGCGAAAAAAAGCCCAGCATGAAGCTGGGCTTGAAGGGCACTTGGGAAGCTTGACTTCCTTGGGTACCGAGGAGACAACCGATACGGCAACTCGTTCGCTCAGGCCGTGGCGCGCTTGGCGCTGCGGGTGGCGTTCTGGGTCGCCTTCACCGCCGTGTTGGTCACGGCGTTGAAGTTGGATTCCGCGATGTCGGTGGCTTGCTTGGCGGCCTTGTGCAGGCTTTCGTAAGCGTTGTTGGCCGCGGCGACCGCCGACTTCACCAAAGCAACAGCATTTTCCGTGCCAGCCGGCGCGTTCTTGGTCGCGTTGTCGACGACGGCGCCGAACTTGACCTGGGCGTCAGCCACTTGCGACTCGGCCAGCTTGACGAACTCCGAGGAGGTCGACGTCGCGATGTCGTACAGGTGGCGGCTGTAGGCGACGGCCTTTTCAGCCGACGGTTGCAGCAGCGCGGCCTGCAGGGCCCACAGCTCTTGCGGATCCTTGACCGTGATCGCCTGCTGGGCGGTTTCGGCGGCTTCGCCGAGCGCGGTCTTGGCGACCTGCAGGTTCAGCTCGACCAGCTTTTCATAGCCTTCGAAGGCCTTGGCGGTCAGGCCGAACCACGAGGCTTGCAGGTTCTTTTGTTGGTCGAGCACTTGGTCAGCAGTCAGCATGCGAAATCTCCTTAAGGAATGAGGTCAGCCGGGGACAACGCGGCGGGCTGAGCGCCGTCGCCACACATTTGTTGCGGTGCAGCATGTAATCAGTATAGGACCGCGTCCGATGATTGCAAGCCTTTTTTGTGCATTGCAGCAAAGTTCGGCCACCGGCCTTCCCGCAGCGCCCTGGACGCCTGCCGGAGCGGGGTTCCGGGCCCTCTGCTAGGGTCGGACCATGCTCGCCTTCCATTACGACCATTTGACGCTGGCGCTCCCGCCGGGTCACCGCTTCCCGCAATCCAAGTACCAGATGCTGCGCGAGCGGGTCGAGCGGAACCCGGGCGTGATGCGGCCCCAGGTGGCGGAAGCCGCCGGGACGGAGGCGCTGGCACTGGTCCACACGCCCGATTACATCGACGCGGTCCTGCACGGCACCCTGAGCGCGGCGGCGCAGCGCGAGATCGGCTTTCCCTGGGCGCCGGGGCTGCCGCGGCGTTCGATGTGCTCCGTGGGGGCGACCATCGCCGCGGCGCGCGCCGCCCTGGAGGAGGGCGTCGCCGCCAGCCTGGCGGGCGGCACGCACCATGCGTATGCGGACAAGGGCAGCGGCTTCTGCGTGTTCAACGACGTCGCCGTCGCGGCGCGGCTGATGCAGGCCGAATGGCACCGTCGACATCCCGGGGGACCGGGACTGCGCGTGCTGGTCGTCGACCTGGACGTCCACCAGGGCAACGGCACGGCGAGCATCTTCCGCGACGACGACAGCGTGTTCACCCTCTCGATCCACGGCGACAAGAACTTTCCCTTCCGCAAGGAGTCCAGCGACCTGGATGTCGGCCTGCCCGACGCCTGCGGCGACGCGGTCTACCTCGACGCGCTGGAGGCGGCGCTCGCCGAGGTCTGGCGACGGATGGCGGACCGGCCGCCCGGTCTGGCCTTCTACCTCGCCGGCGCCGACCCGCACGAGGGCGACCGGCTCGGCCGGCTCAAGCTCAGTGCCGACGGCCTGCTGCGCCGCGACCGCCTGGTGCTGGAGGCCCTGTTCGAGCGCCGCATCCCGGTCGCGCTGAGCATGGCCGGCGGTTACGGCGAAGACCTGAACGTCACCGTCGACGTGCAGATGCGGACGCTGGACGCCGCCGCGCGTGCCTGGGAGCGGTGGCGGCACGCCGACTTGAATCGGACACCCGCCACGTCCACCGGCAGTAGCCCGCGCGACACCTGACCCCGCGCGCCGGTGGAAGAATCGGCGCATGACCGCCGACACCACCGCTTCCGCCGCCGAGGCCCGTCCGGCCCCCGAGCCACGCGAGGCCTTCGCCCGCTTCCTGCCGGTCCCGACGCGCTGGATGGACAACGACGTCTACGGTCACCTGAACAACGTCGTCTACTACAGCCTGTTCGACACGGCGGTGAACCGCTATCTGATCGAGCAGGGCGCGCTGGACCTGCACCAGGGCGAGGTCATCGGCCTCGTCATCGAGACGCATTGCAACTTCTTCGCGTCGCTGGCCTTCCCGCAGCATGTGGAGGCCGGCTTGAGGGTGGCCAGGCGCGGCCGCTCCAGCGTCCGCTACGAGATCGGCCTGTTCGCCGAAGGCGAGCCCTTGTGCGCGGCGCGCGGCCATTTCGTCCATGTGTATGTCGATCGCGAGACGCGACGCCCGGTGGCGCAACTGCCCGAGTCCTACGTGAAAGCGCTCAGCGCGGTGGAGATGCCATGACTTTCCCCGCTTCCTTCCCCGCCTCCTTCCCCGATCCTTTCGTCCCGCCCACGCCCGAGCAGTCCGCCGCCGTCGAGGCCGCGATCGTCACGCGGCATTCGATGCGCGCGTTCCTGCCGACGCCGGTGCCGCGCGCGCTGATCGAGGAGCTGCTGGCCGTCGCGGCCCGCGCGCCCTCGGGCACGAACACGCAGCCCTGGCAGGTCCACGTGCTGACGGGCGCGGCCAAGGACCGGCTGGTCACGCGCATCCAGGCGGCGTACGACGATCCCGAGGAACTCGCCACCCACGGCGAGGAGTACGCCTACTACCCGCGCGAGTGGATCTCGCCCTACATCGACCGCCGCCGCAAGGTCGGCTGGGACCTGTACGGCCTGCTGGGCATCACCAAGGGCGACAAGCTGCGCATGCACGAGCAGCACGGCCGCAACTACCGCTTCTTCGACGCGCCGGTCGGCCTGATGTTCACCATCGACCGGGTGATGCAGCAGGGCAGCTGGCTGGATTACGGCATGTTCCTGCAGAACCTCATGGTCGCCGCCCGCGGTCGCGGTCTGCACACCTGCCCGCAGGCGGCGTTCACCCAGTTCCACCGCGTGATCGCGGAGGAGCTCGGCCTGTCGCCGCAACAGCAGCTGGTCTGCGGCATGTCCCTGGGCTACGCGGATCCGGCGGCCGTCGAGAACACGCTGGTCACCGAGCGCGATCCGGTCGCGTCGTTCACCCGCTTCCTCGAATGACCCGTCGGCGCTGAATCGCGCCGGCCGGCGGCGGGGCGCGACGGATTCGTGGGCGATCCGTGAGCGGGCGCGGCGCCCGTCCGTCCTACAGTTGGCGCTTCCCTGCAAGGAGATGCGTCCATGAGCAAGCCCAGCGTCCTGGTGGCCCGCAAGACCTTCGACGACATCGTCGACCGGCTGCGCCCGCACTTCGAGGTCGAGACCAACGACAGCGACACCGGCTGGTCGCAGGACGAGCTGATCCGCCGTCTGCAGGGCAAGTCCGGCGCGTACATCGCCGGCGGCGACAAGATCGACGCGACGCTGCTCGACGCCTGTCCCGAGCTGAAGGCCGTCTGCACGATGGCCGTCGGCTACAACAACATCGACGTGCCGGCCTGCACCGCGCGCGGGGTCGTCGTGACCAACGCGCCGGACGTGCTGACCGAGACCACCGCCGACTTCGGCTTCGCGCTGATGATGGCCACGGCCCGCCGCATCACCGAGAGCGAACACTTCCTGCGTCGCGGCGAATGGAAGCAGTGGTCGGTGACGATGTTCGCCGGCGCCGATGTCCACGGCGCGACCTTGGGCGTGCTCGGCATGGGCCGCATCGGCGCGGCGATCGCGCGGCGCGGGCATCTCGGCTTCGGCATGCCGGTGCTGTATCACAACCGTTCGCGGCTGCCGGCGGACCAGGAAGGACCGCTGGGCGCGCAGTGGGTCGAGAAGGACGAGCTGCTGCAGCGCGCCGACCACCTGGTCATCGTCGTGCCGTACAGCGCGTCCTCGCACCACCTGATCGGCCAGCGCGAGCTGCGCCTGATGAAGAAGACCGCGACGCTGACCAACATCGCGCGTGGCGGCGTCGTCGACGACGCGGCGCTGGCCGCCGAACTCCAGGCCGGCACCATCGCTGCCGCGGGCCTGGACGTGTTCGAAGGCGAACCGACGGTGCACCCGGCGCTGCTCGCCTGCACGAACGTCGTGCTCACGCCCCACATCGCCAGCGCCACGATCGCGACGCGTCGCGCGATGAGCGATCTGGCCGTCGACAACCTGATCGCCGCGCTGACCGGCGGCGTGCCGCCGACGGCGCTGAATCCCGAGGTGTTGAAGCGCTGAGAGAATCGGACGCATGAATCTGCCGCTCCCGATGATCGTGGTCCTCGCGGGCCTGATCCTGATCTTCGTTGTCCTGGTTTTGCTCGCGGCCCTTCTGTTCCGGCGGCCCATTCGCACCGATCCCGACGCGGTGCTCGCGCCGCTCCTGCAGCAGACGGGCGAGCGGCTCGATCGCCTGGAGCGCGCGCTGCGCGACGAACTCAATCGCGGCAACACCGGGCTGCGCCAGGAGACGCTGGCGACGCTGACGCAGTTCCAGCAGGTGCTGGCGCAGCAGGCCGCGAACGCGCGTGAAGCGCAGGACGCTGCCGCGTCCCGCATGACGACCGCATTGACCGAACAGCTGCAGGCCCTCGCCCAGCGCAACGAGGCCGGCATGGCCGAGACGCGTCGCACGGTGGAGGCGCGTCTGCAATCCATCCAGCAGGACAACGAGAAGAAGCTCGAGCAGATGCGGGCGACCGTCGATGAGAAGCTGCACGCCACGCTGGAGCATCGCCTGGGCGAGAGCTTCAAGCAGGTCGCGGAGCGGTTGGAGCAGGTCTACCGCGGCCTGGGCGAGATGCAGACGCTGGCGCGCGACGTCGGCTCGCTGAACCGCGTGCTGACCAACGTCAAGACGCGGGGCATCTTCGGCGAGGTGCAGCTGGCGGCGCTGCTGGAGCAGGTCTTCACGCCCGAGCAGTTCGCCTCGAACGTCGAGACCGTGCCGGGTACCGGCGCCCGCGTCGAGTTCGCGCTCAAGCTGCCGGGCCAGCGCGACGACGGCCAGCCGATCTGGCTGCCGATCGACGCGAAGTTCCCGCGCGAGGACTACGAGCGCCTGCTCGACGCCCAGGAGCGCGCCGACGCGCCCGCGGCGGAACTGGCCGGCCGTGCGATCGAGACCCGGCTGCGGCTGGAGGCGAAGAGCATCCGGGAGAAGTACCTCGGCCCGCCGCACACGACCGACTTCGCGTTGCTGTTCCTGCCGACCGAGGGCCTGTACGCCGAGGCGCTGCGCCGTCCCGGCCTGAGCGAGGCCCTGCAGCGCGAGCACAAGGTGATGCTGGTCGGCCCGACGACGCTGCTGGCGACGCTGTCCAGCCTGCAGATGGGCTTCCGCACGCTGGCCCTGGAGAAGCGCTCCGCGGAGGTGTGGGACGTGCTGCGTGCCGTCAAGACGGAGTTCGGCAAGTTCGGCGACGTGCTGGCCAAGACGAAGAAGAAGCTCGACGAGGCCAGCAACAACATCGAGCTCGCCGAGCGGCGCACCCGTGTCATGACCCGTGAGCTGAAGTCCGTCGAGGCCCTGCCCGAAGACCAGGCCGCGCGCGTGCTGAAGCTGGGGGCCGGCGCCTTGGGCGAAGGCGGCATCGGCGCCGGCATCGGAACCGGGGGCGATGCCGAGCTCGAGGACGAAGGCGCCGCGGGATGAACGATGACGCGTCGGCGACGAAGGGCTACACCGGACTGAGCGCCGGTTTCGTGGCCGTGATCGCGTCGCTGGTCGCGGTGCATGCCTGCATGGCGACGACGCGCGTCGCGGCCACGCTGTGGGTGCTGCACCAGGGCTACGGCGGCGGTTTCGTCGGCGTGCTGCTCAGCCTGTTCGCCGTCGCGCCGCTGGGCCTGTCGCTCTGGGCCGGCCGGTTGGCGGATCGCCACGGCTTCCATCGCCCCGTGGGCATCGGCGTGGCGATGGCCTTCGCCGGCGCGGTGCTGGCGCTGGTCGCGCAGGTGCTGGGCTGGATCTGGCTGCTGGCGTTGGGCTGCCTGCTGTGCGGCGGCGCGGTGGCGGTCGCGGCCGTGGCGATCCAGCGCGAGGCGGGGTTGATGGCGCGCGACGCCTCGCAGCTCAAGCGCGTGTTCAGCTGGGTGGCGCTCGGTCCGGCGCTGTCCAATGCGGTCGCGCCGGTCATCACCGGCATCGTCATCGACACGGCCGGGTTCACGGCCGCGCTGGTGCTGTCGACGCTGCTGCCGCTCGCGGCCTGGGCGGTCGCGCGGCGCGTGCCGCGTCATGCGCCCGCGCCGGCCGCCGTCGGCGTCAAACCGCGTCCGGCGTGGGACCTGCTGAAGGACCGCGGCCTGCGCAACCTGCTGATCGTCAACGTCGCGATGTCGTCGTGCTGGGACGCCCACAGCTTCGTCGTGCCTGTCGTGGGCCACGCGAAGGGGCTGTCGGCGTCGAGCATCGGCCTGGTGCTGGGTAGCTTCGCGGCGGCAGCGACGCTGGTCCGCCTGGCCATCGTGCGCTGGGCCCACCGGATCGACGACGTGAAGGCGCTGCGCCTCGCGATGGCGGTCGCGACCTTCACGCTCATCGTCTATGCGTGGCTGCCGGGCACGCTCGGGCTGATGCTCGGTTCGGCGGTGCTGGGACTGGCGCTCGGCGCGGTGCAGCCGATGGTGCTCGCGACCATGCATCAGGTGACGCCGCCGGACCGCCACGGTCAGGCGCTCGGCCTGCGGATGCTGGCGGCCAACGGCGCGACCGTGGCGATGCCGCTGGGCTTCGGCGTGCTGGCCGCGGCGAGCGTCGCGGCCGCGCCGCTGTGGCTGATGGCGTCGGTGCTGATCGGCGCGCAATGGGCCGCGCGTCAGATCGAGGCCCCTCCGCGCTGAACGTTCAGCCGCCCGGCGCGATGGCGACCTGCCGGCGCGCTTCCTTGTGCTTCATGGCGACGTACTCATCGAGCGACTGCTCGTGGAGCTGGCGCGCATAACGCTCGGTGGCCGCGAACCAGTCGCGCAGTCGCCGGTCGAGCCGATGCTCGGGCGGCACCGGCAGCGTGTCGAGGTAGGACTCGATCGCCAGGAAGTAGCGCATCGTGTTGCGCTCCGCGATGCCCTGGATGCCGCCTACATAACGGGGGCGGCCCTCGTCGTCGCGTCCGACCACGGTGAACCCGACCTTGTCGCGACCCGACGTGGAGAGATAGGCGCTGGTGGCCACCCGCGCCGCGAGGTTGTTCATGTAGGCGTAGCGCAGCCGCACGAACGAGCGCTTCGCGTCGATCGGCACCGCCTCCAGCGTCAACCGGTAGTGGCTGGTGCCCATCGGGCCCTTGTTCGCGCTCATCTCGACAAGCAGGTACTGCGGCTGCGCCGCCAGCACCTGGAAGCGGAAGTCGAGCGCATACGCATCCTCGATGGGCTGGTCGAACTTGCGGCCGACGGCCATGTGCAGCGTCGCGCCGGGTGCCGGATCGTCCTCGACCGCGCAGCGCTTGACGTTGGCCGGCAGCGTCAGCAGGTCGCACCAGGCGTCGGCGTTGCGCAGCGCGCCGGACAGCGTGCCGAACGGATGCTGGACCACCGCGTGCATCTCGCCGGTGGGACGCTCGGTGCTGTCGGCGGAGTTCAGCACGATCGGCTTCTGGAACGGACTCTTCGCGAGTTGCGGCGCCATCTGCTCGTACTGCGCGCGCAGGCCCGCGCCCTGCTCGGCGGAGACCTCGGTCGCGATCAGCAGCAGCGCCAGCAGCACCGCCGCGTGCGTCAGCCAGAACATCGGGCCATGGTGCGGCGCCGCCGGCTTCCGAAGCCGGTCGTGATGGGCGAAGGACGAATGGGGAAGGATCGAACGCATGGCGAGCTCCTCGCGCGGTCGATGGACCGTTTTCCAGCTTAAGTGGGCGAGCGGCGTTCCCGGGTCGGCGCGCGGAGGTAGGCGCTGTCGGAGAACGCCGCGTCGCGGGCCTCAGGCCAATCCGGTGGGCGGGGCCGCGGCAGCGTGCAGGGCCGCTGCCTGTTCGACTTCCTTGTCCAGGCGATGCGCTCGGGTGAACAAGCGCTCGCTGCGCTTTTCGATCAGGTCTTCAATCACAGGGTCGGGCTCGGGATCGATGGCAAAGGGCTCTGCTTCGGGGCGAGGCGCCAAGGCCGGCGCCTGACCCGCCGGCCACAGCGCCGTCCAGACGGCGGAAGGGAGCATCAGGTCGTCATCCACCGCGCAGCGTGCCAGCGCCAGCAGCTTCGTCAGCTCGGGCGATGGCCGGCCCGTCGTCGCGGATCGATCCACCTGGCTCGGCGTCGCGGGATCCTGGTCGGCGCGCTGGCACTGGGCCAGCAGACGCAGGGCCTGCACCGTGTCCGCCGGCGACGCACGTTCCGCCAGGAACGCCGCGAGACGCGCCGGATCGAAGCGCAACGCAAGCAGGGCATCCGGCAGCGAGGGGTCTTCCAGTTGGCCGGCGCCCATGCGATCCAGCAGACCGCGCGTGATCAGGACTTCGCCCATCAGAAACGCCGGCCCGTCGTTTCCTGCGCTTGCAGCCGGGCGATGCAGCGCGTGGCGCGCGTTCCACCACGCGAGCAGCGGCGCCGCATGCTGGCCGCCGTTGAGGATGAAGCTGCGTCCGTCCTCGACCACCTTGGGCGTGGCTCGCACGGACTCACCGTCCAGGGTCAGCATCAAGGTGCCGCCAGGCTGTCGGTGTCGCAGATCGTCGCCCGGTCCCAGCACCAGCTTGCGGCCTGCGGCTGAACCTTCTCCGCTGCCGATCGCGTTGGTGCGGACGCTGGCCGACAGGCCGGGGCGGTCGAATCCTTGCGGTCCTGCCGCGGCGCGGAGGAAGCGTGGTCCGAAAGGTTCGAACACGTCGTTGTCCATGTAGCAGCTGACGAGGCTGATGTGATCCGGCACGGCCGGCATCGCCAGCCCGTCTTCCTTCGACAGTGTCCTGACGGCCTCGACCGCCACCGCGGCCAGCGCCTCGGGGTCGCGACCGGACAGGCGCATGCCGCCGGTGGCGGGGTTGACGGATGAGCCGCCCCGCAGCACGACGCGCAGCGAGGGCGGACGGCTCGACGCCCAGGGCGCGACATGCGGGGCCGGCAGCACGCGGCTCTGGCCTGCGGCGTCGATCTGCAAGGCGCGCACCCGGGGCAAGTCCTGGCACTTGACGTCCGGGATGAGGTAGGGCGAGAACTGCACGATGTACACGCGCTCGTGCTTCGCGGCGATCGGCGCCCCCCCGGCGGACGTGTCCGCGCCGTAGAGGTTGATCGGCGCCCAGTTGGCGACGTGCCGCTGCGGGGGGCGGCCAGGACACAGGAGCGAACGCAGTTCCCGGAGGTGGTGGCGCGGAAAACACCACAAGTCCCGGGCGGGATTGAACCGGCCGACGACGAGCTTGCCGGTCTGCAGGACGTCGCCGTCCAGCACGAGCCGGGGAGGCAGGGGCCAGTAGGTGTCGAGCACGTCCATCGGGGCGTTTTGGAGTCGTTTCAGCAGATGCAGCGTGCCGGCGGCGAGCCGTTCCAGCCGAGGCAGGCCGGTGCCGTCCGCGCCAGGCACGCGCGGGCGGAACCGGAGCTCGGTGGCGCGTCCAGGGTCTCCCCCTGTCAACCGCGCGAGCCCGGCGTCGAGATCGACCGCGCAGCGGCAATCCGGACCCACGTAGTCGACGAGCGCTGCCAGGCGGGGACAGTCCTTGAGCGCGACGGATCCGGGCGAGGGCGAGGCCGGCTCCAACAGGGCGTCCGCGGGGTCGGCGGAGGCGGGGGTGAGGGAAGGCAAGGAAAGCAATCGAAGCTCCGAACGTTCTGGCGGGCCGGCTGAGTGGTGCTTTCCCTGCCGATGGACACTGAGTCGCGGTGTTGGGTGGTGGAAGTCGTTGACCTAGGATGGTCCCAACCCGGCGATGTCCGGGACAGGAGCCGCACAAGATGTTGGGAACGCGCCGGACACCGACGCGGCGTCGATGCGCGCCGACACGAGCCTTCGGACAGCGAACGGCGGCGTGGGTGATCGCCGGCGCGGCGCTCGTGGCGTTCGCCTCGGGCGTGCGCGCGCAGGAGGAGGCGTCCGGCAGCGCGGCCACCGAGGACGTGGATCCGCAGGAGGCCCTGGCGGGGGGGCTCAGTGTGGAGGAGGCGCGTCGGCTGCTCGCCGAGCCGCTGCCCGATGCGCCGGATGCGCCGGATGCGCGTTATGCGCTGCTCCAACGGCAATGGCCGGCCGCGCGACGGATCGAGGACCGCGCCCGTCAGATCGAGATCGCCCGGGCGCTGATGACGCTGGGCCGCGGGCGGCCCGACGGCGAGGGCTGGATCCGGCTCTACCTGATCACCGAATACACCTGGGGCAGCTCCGGCGCCGCGCTGGCGGCCTGCGAGCCGCTGCTGGCCGACCGGCGGCTCAGCCCGGCGGTGCGTGCGGGCGTCGCGCTGCGCCAGACCTACTTCCTGGCCAACGGCGGCCAGGACCGCAACGTGATGCTTCGCGCCTGGAGCCGGGCCGATGCGCTGGCGGCGGAGGCGCTCAAGCAGCAGCCCGCGCTGCCGTTGACGATCGACCGGCTGCAGGTGCGCTCCGAGGTCGAACGCCTGACCGGCGACGGCGCGGCGGCGGTCGCGACCTTGCGCCAGGCCGTCGCGCGCTCGCGGGAACTGGTCCGCGGCGACCGCGAGCAGCGCGTCACTGCGGAGACGATGCGGCAATCGCAAGGCTGGCTCGACGGCTCCCAGGGGATGCTGGTCTATGCACTGGTCGCGCAGGGCCGCACGCGCGAGGCGGCCGACATCGCGCAGGACAACCTTGCCCTGTGGCGGGCCGGTCAGTTGGAGGAGGGCCCCGGCGCCCGCTGGCACTACCGCGCCGCGACGGCGCTCAATGCCTCGCAGCAGCACGAGGAGGCGCTGGCCGCCGCGCTGCAGTCCGAGGCGATGCTCGCGCGGGCGAATGCGTCGGCGGCGAGCCAGACGCGCTGGCTCGCGCGCCAGGAGATCGTGCGGGCGCTGCTCGGCCTCAAGCGCTGGGTCGAGGCCGACCAGGCCTATCGCCAGTTCCTCGACGAGCTCGGCGGCGACGGCGTCGCGCGCAGCCGGGCGCAGGACAACCGGCTGAGCGCGCTGCTGGCGGCCAAGGCCGGCCGGCTGGACGAGGCGCTGGAGACGGCCGAGCGGACGCTGCGCTACCGCACGCGGATCTACGGACAGGACCATCCGCAGACGCGCGAGAGCGCCGGCGTGCGCGCGGTCGTGCGGCTGCTGCGCGGCGACACGGGCGGCGCGATGAGCGACTACGAGCAGCTCTTCGCCGCGACGCTGGACCGCAGCGACGGCTGGGTGGATCTGGACGCGCGCGGCTTCCGGGGCTTCGTGCTGGGACTGGCCTTCGACGAATTCCTCGCGCATGCGGCGCGGCGCGCCGTAGCGAGCGAGACGCTGCCGCCGGCGATGGTCGACCGCGCGCTGCAGATCGCCGACCGGCGCAAGCTCGGCAGCACGCAACGCGCGCTGGCCGACAGCACCGCGCGGATGCTGGCCGCGACGCCGCAGTTGCGGGGATGGCTGGACGAGGAGCAGACGCTGCGCAAGGCCGCGTCCGGGCAGTACAGCCAGGTGGCCGCGTTGATCGCGGACGAGGACAAGCTGCGCAAGGAGTTGTCGGGCGAGGCCTTCAAGGCGCTGCCGAAGGAACAGCGCAAGCCGCGCGAGGACGCGCTGAAGGCGCTGCGCCAGCAACTGCAGGCGCAGCAGGGCGTGGCCGCCACGGCGCGCGAGGCGCTCGCGGTGCACCGGCAGAAGCTGGCTGCGGCCTATCCCGCGTACGCGGACCTGATCACGCCGGCGACGCCCGGCGCGGCCGCGTTGAGCAGCCGCCTGCGCGCGGGCGAGGGCCTGCTGGTCGTGCACGCGCTCGATGAACAGACGCTGGTCTGGCTGCTGCGCGCCGATGCGCCGGCGCAGTTCCGCGCGGTGCCGGAGGGCGCGGCCGCGCTGGCCCGGCGCGTGAAGGCGCTGCGCCAGCGGCTCGACCTCAGCGCGATGCCGGCCGGGCGCGAGACGCCGCTCGCGCAGGCGTTGCCGGAGCTGCACGCGCTCCATCGCGAATTGCTGGCGCCGCTCAACCGTCAGGGGCTGCAGACGCTGATCGTCGCGGGCGATGGACCGCTGGCGGGACTGCCGTTCGCGGCGCTCGTGACGGAGGAGACCACCGCCGGGCGGCCCGTGGCCTGGCTGCTGCGGCAGCACGCGGTGGTGCAGTTGCCGTCGGGCGCCTCGCTGCAGGCGTTGCGCCGTGCCGGCCCGCTGGCGACGGCGCCGAAGGCGCTCCTCGGGTTCGGCGATCCGGCGTTCGATCGCGGTGCCGCCTCGCAGACATCGCGGGTCTCGCAGACCCGGCAGGCCAAGCCCGGGGCCGACGCCCGCCCTCTGCTCGCCCCGACACCCACGCGCGCCGCCGGCAGCTACGACGCGCAGCTCGGCTTCCGTTATGCCGACATTCCGCCGCTGCCGGAGACGCGCGCGGAGCTGCTCGCGATCGCGCGCACGCTGGGCGCCGATCCGGTCGCCGATCTGCGCCTGGGCGCAGCCGCGACACGCACCGCCGTGCTGACGACGCCGCTGGCCGATCGGCGCGTGCTCGCCTTCGCGACGCACGGCCTGATGCCGGGCGAGCTGCCGGGCATCTCGAAGCCGGCGCTGGCGCTGGCGGCCGAGGCGGACGACGCCGCCTCGCCCTTGCTCGAACTCGACGACGTGCTGACGCTGCGCATGAACGCGCAGTGGGTGCTGCTGTCGGCCTGCAACACGGCGGCCGGCGAGCAGGGCGGGGCGGCGATGTCGGGGCTGGTGCGCGGCTTCTTCTTCGCCGGCGCGCGGTCGGTGCTGGCGACGCATTGGGCGGTGGAGTCCGCGTCCGCCGCCGCGCTGACCAGCGCCGCGCTGCAGCCGGCCGAGACGCGCGCCGGTGGTCTGCGTCAGGCGCAGCTCCGGCTCGCCGACGGCCAGGAGGGGCAGGGGCGCTGGACGCATCCGTACTACTGGGCGGCCTACGCGCTGTTCGGCGACCCGGCGCAGTGATGATGTCGGCCGCCGCATTCACCCGCGATGAACACACCATGACCACAACGATGACACACGTGATGAGGGATGCCGCGCTGATCGCGGTGATGACGATGGTCTCGCTGGCCGCGCGGGCGCAGGCCTGCGAGGTCGCCGCGCTGGCGGGCGACGCGACGCGCGTCGTCGCCGGTCGGGCACAGCCGCTGAAGCTCGGCGAGCCGGTGGGCGAGGGCGCCCAGCTGCGCACCGGCGACAGCGGCCGCGTGCGGCTGCGCTGCCCGGACGGATCGAGCCTGGTCGTCGGCGACCGCAGCCAGCTGACGCTGACGAAGCTGAACCTCGGCACCGGCGGCACGCCCGGTTACGCGGACGGCGCGCGCGATGTGTCGCTGATGCTGGAACGTGGCCTGCTGGGGCAGAAGGTCACGCCATCCGGTTCGGGCAAGTGGGAAGTCCGCACGCCGTCGGCGGTGACGGCGGTTCGCGGCACGGAGTTCCTCGTGGAGGTCGGCGACAACGAGCAGACCTCGGTGCACGTGCAGTCCGGGCAGGTCGCTGTACTGCCGGGACCGCGCGCTGCGGGCCGCACCCGCGGACTGGGCGCGCAACTGCCTGTGGTCGTCGACCGCGCCGGCGGCACGGAGTGCGACGTGTCGCAGGGCTGTGCCGCCGCGACGCCATGGCCGGCGGACAAGGTCCGTGCGGTGCTGGACCGCCTGTCGGGGGTCTGATGCGCTGGCCCTCGCGTTGGGCATGGGCCCAGATGATCGTCGCGCTGCTGGTCACGGCGGCCGTGGCGATGCTGTGGCTCTCGCGCTTGCAGGCGGGGCCGCTGGCGCGCCTGGACGGGCTCGTGCAGGACGCGCAGGCGCAATGGCGCGGCAGGCTCTCGCCGGGCACGGCCTACCCGATCACGCTGGTGCGTTTCGACGACGCCAGCGCCGCGCGCTTCGGCGGCATGGCGCCGGGCCGCCCGCTGCTGGCCGACGCGATCACCCGGCTGCAGGCGGCCAAGCCGCGTCTGATCGCCGTCGACATGCTGCTGCTGGACGCGAAGCCGGACAGCGACGCAGTGCTCGCGGCCGCGATGCGCGGCGGCGCGCCGGTGCTGCTGCCGTTCGCGATGCCGCCGGGCACTGGTGGCATCAGCGGCGGTGGCGGCGGTGGCGGCGCTGGAGGGAATGGTGGCAGCGTGGGCGTTGCCGCCGGTGGCGCTTCGGCGCCCTCCGGAGGGGTTCCGTCGGCCCTGCTCGCGCAGGCCTTCATGCGCGCCGAAGGGATGCCGCGCAGCGCGCTGCTCCCCGAGCGCGCCGATGCGCCACCGGAGCCGCTGCTGTCGGCGGCGAAGTCGCTCGGCCATGTCCAGGCCGAGCGCGACGTCGACGGCACCTTGCGTCACGACCTGCCGGCCTTGCCGCTGGACGGCGAGGTCTATCCGTCGCTGGCCGTGCGCATCGCCGGCGATGCGATGCGCCAGCCGTGGTCCGAGGCCACGCTGCGCTGGAGCCGCGACCTGCGCTGGGGATCGTTGCGGGTGCCGCTGGATCTGCTGTCGCGGCAGGGCGTCAACTACTACGGCCCGGCGGGCACCTTCCCGTCGGTGACGGTGGCGGACCTCGTCGACGGCAAGGTGCCCGAGGAGGCGCTGCGCAACCGCATCGTGGTCATCGGCGTGTCGGCGCTGGGCGCGGGCGACCATTTCCCGAGTCCCTTCGACGCCGGCCTGCCCGGCATGGAGCGGCTCGCGACCGTCGTCGACAACATCCTCACCGGCCGCACGCTGACGCGGCCGTCGTGGGCGTCGCTCGCCGAGCTGGCCGCGCTGCTGGTGCTGCCGCTGCTGTGCGCGTTGCTGCTGGCGCGCGGATCGCTGTGGCGAGGGCTGCCGGTCGTGGCGCTGCTCGTCGGCGGCGGCCTCTACGGCGCGCAGTGGGCCTTCGAGGAGGAACACCTCGTCCTGGCGCTGGCCTATCCGCTGCTGGCGGTGGCTGCGGCGAGCCTGGCCGCGTTGACGTTGCGGGCCCTCGCGGATCAGTCCCGCCGGCGCGAGGCGCTCAAGCGCCTGACCGTGAGCGAGGAGCGTTACGCGCTGGCCGCGCTGGGCGCGAACGACGGGCTGTGGGACTGGGACATCGCCGCGGACCGGCTCGACGTGTCGGCGCGATGGCTCGCCTTGATGGGTGATGCCAGGGCGCCGGGCGAGGCGCCCGGTGGCGGCACGACGCGGCGTTTCTGGCGTCGAGCGGCCAAGACTGCGGCGCAGGACATGACGCGCGGCAGCATCGAGCGCTTCACGCGTCCGCTGGACGAGCCGGCGGCGGGGCTGTTCCGCGCCGATCTCGACGCGCACCTGCAAGGCCGCAGTTTCCAGTTCCACCATGTGCTTCACTTCGAGCAGGGCGGTCAGACGCGCGCATTGCTGGCGCGTGGCGTGGCGGTGCGCCAGGACGGCCGGCCGGTGCGCATGGCCGGCTCGCTGACCGACATCAGCGAGAACGAACGCCTGCAGGCCCAGGTCGCGCACGAGGCGCTGCATGACCGGCTCACGGGACTGCCGAATCGCGCGCTGTTCGTCGAGCTGGTGGCGCAGCGGCTGGCCAATCCGACGCCCGGCGTGCCGATCGGCGTCGCGCTGGTGGGCCTGGACGATTTCCGCGCGTTCAACGAGCGTCACGGCCTGCTGGCCGGCGACGCCGTGCTGATCGAGAGCGCGCGTCGACTGGTCGGTGGAACGGGGCGGACGGCCCGCGCCGGACGCGTGGTCGCGCGGCTGGGCGCGGACCAGTTCGGCCTGCTCTTCGAGGCTCGCATCGAGGCTGGCGCGCTCGTCGATCGCGTGCCCGAGTGGGCGCTGGCCCGCATCGAGGAGCCCTTCCTGTTCGAAGCCCTCGACGCCGGCCAGGGCGCGGAGGCGACGGCAGCCACGGCAACCACGGCAACCACGGCAACCACGGCGGCGTCGCCGGGCGGTCCGGTCGCGCGCACCGGGGCCCATCGCCTGACCGCCTGCGCGGGCTGGGCATTCACGGGGCAGGGCAACTTCAGTCCCGACGACTTGATGTCCGCCGCGGAAAGCGCGCTGGCGCGTGCCAAGGCCGCCGGCGCCGGCCACGCGCGCCTGTTCGATCCGGCGCAGCAACTGGTCGAGCAGTCGCGGCGCTGGGTGAAGGAGAACATCGCCCGCGGTCTGGAAGCGGGCGAGTTCCAGCTCCACTACCAGCCCTTCGTGAGGCTGTCGGACCGCGCGCTGCTCGGCTTCGAGGCCCTGATCCGCTGGAAGCATCCGACGCGAGGCATGGTGATGCCCGGGGACTTCATTCCCGTGGCCGAGGAGAGCGGCCAGATCGTCGAGATCGGCCGCTGGACGCTGATCGAGGCGGCCCTGCAGCTGCGACGCTGGCGCGAGATCGGCTTCAAGGGCGAGATCGCGGTCAATGTGTCGGGCGTTCAGCTGGAGCGGGACGACGAACTGCTCAACGACGCGCGAGAGACGCTCAAGGCGCTCGGCGACGTGCCGGCCGCGCAGCTCAAGCTCGAGGTCACCGAGAGCATGGCGATGGCCAATCCGCAGCGCAGCGCCGAGGTGCTGCAGGAGCTGGCGCGGATGGGCTTCAAGCTGTCGATCGACGACTTCGGGACGGGGTACTCGTCACTGGCCTACCTGCACCGCTTCCCGTTCGACACGCTGAAGATCGACCGGAGCTTCGTGATGCGGCTGGGCGCCGGTCGCGAGTCCCGCGAGATCGTGCGAACGATCGTCGGTCTCGCCGACGCGCTCGGCAAGCAGACCTTGGCCGAGGGCGTCGAGGAGGAGGCGCAGGCCGCGCTGCTGGAGGAACTCGGCGTGCAGGTGGCGCAAGGCTGGCTGTTCGCCAAGGCGCTGCCGGCGGACGACGCGAAGCGACTCATCCAGACGGTGCCGTGGAAGAAACCGCCGGGCTGATCCCGAGGCCGACGTCGATGCCGGCCCCCGGGGGGCCGGCTGACGCGGCGAACGTCAGGCCATGCCCTGATGCCTCAGCAGCGCGTCGATGCGCGGCTCGCGACCGCGGAAGGCCTTGAAGTTGTCCATCGCGTCGCGCACGCTGCCCATGGACAGGATCTCGTCGAGGTAGCGCCGGCCCGTCGCCGGGTTGAACACGCCTTCTTCCTCGAACGCGCTCCAGCAGTCGGCCGAGAGCACCTCCGCCCACTTGTAGCTGTAGTAGCCCGCCGCATACCCGCCGGCGAAGATGTGCGAGAAGCTGTGCTGGAAGCGGTTGAACGCCGGCGGCGGCAGCACGGCGACCTCGCCGCGGACCTCGTCCAGCAGTTCCTGCACGCGCGTCTCCGCGCCCGGCTCCGCATGCAGGCGCATGTCGAAGAGCGAGAACTCGATCTGGCGCAGCGTCTGCAGCCCGGCCTGGAAGTTCTTCGCCGCCAGCATCTTGTCGAACAGCGCGCGCGGCAGCGGTTCGCCGGTGTCCACATGCGCGGACAGCTGCTGGATCACTTCCCACTCCCAGCAGAAGTTCTCCATGAACTGGCTCGGCAGTTCGACGGCGTCCCACTCGACGCCCGAGATGCCCGACACGCCCAGCTCAGCGACCCGCGTGAGCAGGTGGTGCAGGCCGTGGCCGCATTCGTGGAAGAGCGTCGTGACGTCGTCGTGCGTCAGCAGCGCCGGCTTGCCGTCGGCGCCCTGCGGGAAGTTGCACACCAGGTGCGCGACGGGGATCTGCTCGGCGCCCGTGCCCGCCAGGTCCGGCCGCGCCCAGCGGCTGCGGACCTCGTCCATCCAGGCGCCGGGTCGCTTGCCGGTGCGCGCATAGAGGTCCAGGTAGACCTGCCCGATCAGCCGCCCGTCGCGGCGCAGCTCGCAGAATTGCACCGACTCGTGCCACACCGATGCTTTCGCCGGCACCAGCTGCACGCCGAACAGGCGGTCGACGATGCGGAACAGTCCGTCCAGGACGCGAGGCAGGGTCAGGTATTGCCGCACTTCCTGGTCGGAGAACGCGTAGCGCGCTTCCTTCAGCTTCTCGGACACGAACGGCAGGTCCCAGGCCTGCAGGTCGTCCATGCGCAGCGCCGCCTTGGCGAAGTCGCGCAGTTCGTCGAGATCGCGCTGCGCATACGGACGGGCACGGCCCGCCAGGTCGCGCAGGAACTCCAGCACCTGCGCGGGCGAGGTCGCCATCTTGGGCACGAGCGAGGCCTCGGCGAAGCTGGCGAAGCCCAGCAGGCGAGCCTCTTCCTGGCGCAGCATCAGCAGTTCCTGCATCAGCGGGCCGTTGTCCCAGTCCGGCTTGTCGCCGAGTTCGCTGGCGCGCGTCACGTAGGCCCGGTACAGCCGCTCGCGCAGCGCGCGGTCCTCGGCGTACTGCATCACCGGCATGTAGACGGGGAAATGCAGCGTCAGCTTGTGCGTGTCCGGATCGGTGCTGCCGTCCTTCTCCGCCGCGGCACGCGCGTTGGCGATCACGTCGGCGGGCACGCCTTTCAGCTCCGACGCCTTCGCGAGGTAGCTCCAGCCGTCGGTGGCGTCCATCACGTGCTCGGAAAAGGCCTGGCCGAGTTCGGCGCTGCGTTCCTGGATCTTCGCGAAGCGTTCCTTGGCCTCGCCCTGCAGTTCGGCGCCGGACAGCACGAAGTCGCGGATGGCGTGCTTCAGCAGTTGGGCGCGCTCGGGCGTCAGGTCGGGCAGGGCGGCGATGGCCTTGTACTTGGCGTAGAGCGCCTCGTTGGCGCCGAGCGCCGTGTAGAACTCGGTGACCGCCGGCAGCATCGCGTTGTAGGCCTCGCGCAGCGCCGGCGTGTTGGCGACCGCGTTCAGGTGGCCCACGGCGCCCCAGGCGGTGCCCAGGCGCTCGGAGGCCACGTTCAGCGTGCGGGACAGGAAGTCGTAGTCGGCGGGAGCGTCGGCGGCCGTGACCTGGTCGAGCGCTTTCTGGGCCTCGGCCAGCAGCTCGGCGATGGCGGGCTGGATGTGCGAAGGATCGATCGCGGCGAAATCGGGCAGCGGCGCGGTGGAGAGCAGGGGGTTCGCGGCAGGAGATGCGGCGGCTGGCGCGGCGGCGGTGGAGTCGGTCATGCAGGCCTCGTGAGTCTGACGAAATGCCGGGACAGTGTCTCAGCCTTTCGCGCGCGGATGCGCGGGAGGTTTCTATCGTGGGGGCGGCGTCCGGGCTATCAAGCCGGACCGGCCGCGCACGAGATCTGCATTCTCTGCCTCAGAACGTCTCCCAGTCGCCATCGTCGGCGGCCGGCGCGGGCCGGGGCGGCGGCGGGGAGACCGGCGCTGAGGGCTTCGGGGACGACTTCGGTAGCGCCTTTGGTAGCGCGTTTGGTAGTGGCTTCGGTGCGGCGGCCGACGACGCGGGGGAGCCCTTCGGCGAGGGGACTGCCTTCTGCCCCGCGATCGGCGCGCCGGAACTCAGGGACTTCGAGGGCGCCACCGGTGACGCGGCGGCGGACGCCGGTCGGGTCGCCGAAGCGGGCTTCACCGGCCGGGCGACCGGTGCCGCCCCGTCCGTGCCCAGGCGGAAGACCGACACGATCTCGGTCAGCCGGTGCGCCTGGTCCTTGAGGCTCTCCGCGGCGGCGGCCGATTCCTCGACCAGCGCCGCGTTCTGCTGCGTCATCCGGTCCAGTTGCACGACGGCGTCGTTGACCTGCGCGATGCCGCTGCTCTGCTCGGTGGACGCGGCGGTGATCTCGCCGATGATGTCGGTCACCCGCTGCACGCTGCCCACGATGTCGCTCATCGACTCGCCCGCCGCCTGCACCAGCCGCGAACCGGCCTCGACGCTGGTGACGCTCGCGCCGATCAGCGTCTTGATCTCCTTGGCCGCCTCCGCGCTGCGCTGCGCCAGCGAGCGCACTTCGCTCGCGACCACGGCGAAACCACGGCCCTGCTCACCGGCGCGCGCGGCCTCCACCGCCGCGTTCAGCGCCAGGATGTTGGTCTGGAACGCGATGCCGTCGATGGTGCCGATGATGTCGTTGATCTTCCGGGAACTCGCGGTGATCTCGTCCATGGTGGAGACCACCTGGCCGACGACCTCGCCGCCGCGCGCCGCGGCGCTGGAGGCGCTCGACGCGAGCTGGTTGGCCGTCTGCGCCGCGTCGGCGGTCTGGCGCACCGTCGCGGTCAGTTCCTCCATCGACGACGCCGCCTGCTGCAGGTTGGACGCCGTCTCCTCGGTGCGCTGCGACAGGTCCTGCGAGCCGATCGCGATCTCGCTGGACGCTGTCGTGATCGAGTTGCTGGCCGCGCGCACGTCCAGCAGCATGCGCTGGATCTTCTCGGCGAACAGGTTGAACGAGGACGCGATGCGGCCGACCTCGTCGCGGCCGCCGGCGGGCAGGCGCTGGGTCAGGTCGCCGTCGCCGGCGCTGATGTCGTCGAGCGCGGCGCGCACGCGGTCCACGCCGCGCAGCATCGCGCTGATCGTGCCCGTCATCGCGAGCGCCGCGACCGCCATCATGACCAGCGCCGTGATCACGGCGGTGCGCAGCAGGGCGCTCAGGGACGCCAGCGCCTCGTCCTTCTTCGCCGCGACGAAGAGCTGCCAGTCGGTGTCCGCGATCGGCGTGCCGCTCACGAGGAAGGTGTCGCCGCCGACGGCCGCCTCCACCCAGCCAGCGGCCGGATCGAGTGCCGTGGCCAGCGCCTGCGGCGTCAACTGCTCGGAGATGGCGGTGGCGTCTTTCAGCGCCAGCTTGGCGTCGGGGTGCGCGACGACCTTGCCGTCCTTGGACATCAGGAACGCGAAGCCGCCGGGCGTCGGCTTGATCGCCTGGACCGTCGCGACGACGTCGTCGAGGAACACGTCCGTCGCGATGACGGCCTTGGTGCCGCCGCCGCCCTTGTCCGCCGCGGCGAAGGTGACGACCAGCCGGCCCTTGGACGCGTCCATGTAGGGCGCGGTCAGCACGGTGCCCGACGCGCCAGCGGCGCTGGTGTACCAGGGCCGCCGCGTCGGGTCGTAGTCGGCCGGCAGGTTCTGCGGCGTGTTGAAGACGATCTTCTTGTCGGCGAAACCGACGTAGGCGGCCTCCAGCCGGCCCGACTTCGCGGCCTGCTGCAGCAGCGGCACCGGATCGGCGGCTGCGACGGCCGGCTGCAAGGACGCGACGATGTCGCGCTGCGAGCGGACCCACTGGCGGATGGCGTCGGAGCGCGCCGCGGCCAGTTCATCGAGGGATTGGGAAACCTGCTGGCGGGTATGGCCCCGCACGGTCACGTAGTTGGCGACGGTGATCGCCAGCAGCGTCAGGGCGACGATGCCGACGCCCAGCGCGATCAGCCGGGTCTTGATCGAGTCGAACATGAACGGGCTCCTTGGCTTGTGCCTGTTGCCTGCTGGCGGCGCCGGGCCATCCGCTCTCTGGCGCCATCCCCCCACGAACCACGCTCTCTTCACGCGCCTTGATGGCGCGGACCGACCAGAAAAAACGCCCGGTCGAGCCGGGCGTTGTCGTCGTTCGGTCAGGCGACCGTCATCGCGTCCATCAGTCCCATGTCCGCGCTGGACATCAGGCCCTCGATGTCGATCAGGATCAGCATGCGCTCGGCGACGGCGCCGATGCCCATGATGAAGCTGGTGTTGACGGTGCTGGCGCTGAGTTCCGGCGCCGGACGGATCACGTCGCGGTTCAGTTCCAGCACGTCGGACACCGAGTCCACCACCGCGCCGACGACGCGGTTCTTGACGTTCAGCACGATCACGACGGTGAAGCTGTTGTATTCAGCCGTCGCGCAGCCCAGCTTCAGACGCAGGTCGACGATCGGCACGATCACGCCGCGCAGGTTCACGACGCCCTTGATGAAGTCGGGCGCGTTGGCGATGCGGGTCGGCTGCTCGTAGGAGCGGATCTCCTGGACCTTCAGGATGTCGATGCCGTACTCCTCCTGACCCAGGCGGAAGGTCAAGTACTCGCCGCCGGCGGGGGCGGCATTCGCGGCACCTTGCGGGACCAGCGCGCCAGCGTTCGCGTGCACGACTTGCGTGCCGGTTTGTTGGACGATTTCCATGTGTTGACCTCGTGCGGCTGATTAGAAGGTTTCCCAGTCGCCGTCATCGGCGGTGGTGGCCGGGGTTGCCGGCTTGGGAGTGAACGGTGCGGGCGCGGCCTTGGACGAGACCGCGGGCTTGACGACGGCCGGCCTGGCCGCGGTCGTCGTGGTGGATCTGGCGGCGGTCGCCGCGGCCGGCGTTGCCGGCTTGGCCTTTGACGCCGCCTTCGCGGCCGCGGGCTTGGCCGGCGCGGCCTTGCTCTCGAACCTGGCGGCCGGCTTGACCGGCGCCATCGTCGTCGTCGAGGCTGCGACGGTCGACGGGGTGAACGGCTTCGTTTCCGTGCTCGACTTGGCGGTGAATGCCGTCGCCGAAAGCGCGGGCGCGTGGCCCGATACGCGGAAGCGGTCGACCACGCCGCCCAGGCGCTCGGCCTGGTCCTTCAGGCTTTCGGCCGCGGCGGCGGACTGCTCGACCAGTGCCGCGTTCTGCTGCGTCATCTGGTCCAGGTTGCTGACGCCCTGGTTGACCTGGCTGATGCCGTCGCTCTGCTCGCTGGACGCGGCGGTGATCTCGCCGATGATGTCCGTCACGCGCTGCACGCTGGAGACGATGTCGCTCATCGTGCTGCCGGCTTCCTGCACCAGGCGCGAACCCGTCTCGACGCGTTCGACGCTGGCGCCGATCAGGGTCTTGATCTCGCGCGCGGCTTCCGCGCTGCGCTGTGCCAGCGAGCGGACCTCGCCGGCCACGACCGCGAAGCCGCGACCCTGTTCCCCGGCGCGGGCCGCTTCCACGGCGGCGTTCAGCGCCAGGATATTGGTCTGGAACGCGATGCCGTCGATCGTGCCGATGATGTCGCTGATGCGCTTGGAGCTGGCGTTGATCTCGTCCATCGTCGAGACGACCTGGCTCACCACCTCGCCACCCTTGGCCGCCGCGCCGGACGCGGAAGAGGCGAGCTGGTTGGCGGTGCGCGCCGAGTCGGCCGTCTGCTTGACGGTGCCGGTGAGCTGGACCAGCGAGGACGCCGCTTCCTGCAGGTTGGAGGCGGTCTGTTCGGTGCGGCTGGACAGGTCCTGGTTGCCCGTGGCGATCTCGACCGAAGCGGTGCGGATCGAATCGGCCGCCGTGCGCAACTGGCCGACCATCGACTGCAGCGCTTCCTGCATGTGGTGCAGCGAGCGCATCAGCTTGGACGCCTCGTCGACGCCTTCGACCGGCTTCATCGTGCGCGACAGGTCACCCTCGGCGATCGCGGCCGCCAGGGCCTCGGCGTCAGCCAGCGGGGCGCAGATCGTCTGCATGTTCAGCAGCGTGAGCGGCACCACGACGATCGCCGCGAACACCAGCACCAGGCCGAAGGTCCACAGCACGCCGCCCTGGGTGCTTTCCATGCCCTTGCGCATCGATTCCGACTGGGCCTCGAGGCGCGTGGCCAGTTCTTCGAGCTGCTTCTCGGCCTCGACCACCTGGTCCTTGGCCGGCTGCAGCAGCCGGTCGGCGACCGCCGCGTGGTCGTACGCACCGGCCTCCAGCTGCGTCACCACGTTCGCGGACTTCGCGCTGTAGGTCTCCAGCGCGGTCTGCAGCTTCTTGATCGCGTCCTGGTCGTCGGCGCCGCTGAGCTTGGCCAGCTCGGCCAGCTGTTCCGAAGCCTTCTTGCGGGCGGCATCCCACTTGGCGTGGCGATCCTTGACCACCTCCGGCTTCTCGTAATTGATGATCATGTCCTTCTCATGGACACGGAGCTTGCCCATCGTGCCCGCGAGGTCGCCGAGCAGATTGCCGCGCGCGGTCGACTTCTCGAGGAACTCCTGCGTCTGGCCGCGCATCGACTGCATGCCGAACAGGCCCACGCTACCGACCACCATCAGCAATGCGAGCACGATGCCGATCGCGCCGATCATGCGGGTCCGGATGCTGAATTGACGCATCAACGCGCTGAAATTCATGTCTACCTCTTATGCGTTGGGCGCCGGCCTTCCGGCCGACGTCCTCCCTGATTCAAAGACGCCCGGCAATCTCAATGACGCGAGCGGCGCACCAGGCTGCCCACGTCCAGGATCAGCGCCACGCGGCCGTCGCCCATGATGGTGGCGCCGGAAACGTCCGTCACCTTGCGGTAGTTCGCCTCGAGGTTCTTCACCACGACCTGTTGCTGGCCGAGCAGTTCGTCCACCAGCATGGCGACCCGGCCTCCCTCGGCCTCCACGACGACCATGATCGAGCTGACATGCTCGAAGTCGAAACGGGGCACGTTGAAGACCTGCTCCAGTTCGACGACGGGCATGTACTCGTCGCGGACTTCGACCACGCGGCCGGAGCCGCCGACGGTCTTGATCGTGTCGGACTGGACCTGGAAGGACTCGACCACCGACGACAGCGGGAGGATGTAGACCTCTTCACCGACGCCCACGCTCATGCCGTCCATGATGGCCAGCGTCAGCGGCAGGCGGACCGAGACCTTCATGCCGTAGCCCTCGGCGGAGTCGATCTCCACCGTGCCGCCGAGCGAGGTGATGTTCTTCTTCACCACGTCCATGCCGACGCCGCGGCCGGACACGTCGGTGACCTGATCGGCGGTCGAGAAGCCCGGAGCGAAGATCAGGCCCCAGACCTCCTGGTCGGTCATCGTGTCCGGCGCGTCGATCCCTTTCTCGCGGGCCTTGCGGATCAGCTTCTCGCGGTTCAGGCCGCGGCCGTCGTCGCGCACCTCGATGACGATGGAGCCGCCCTGATGGGAAGCGACCAGCGTGATCGTGCCCTGTTCGGGCTTGCCCTTGGCGACGCGGTCGGCGGGCGACTCGATGCCGTGGTCGCAGCTGTTGCGCACCAGGTGGGTCAGCGGGTCGGTGATCTTCTCGACCAGGCCCTTGTCCAGTTCCGTGGCTTCCCCTTGCGTGACCAGCTCGACCTTCTTGCCGAGCTTGGCCGCCAGGTCGCGCAGCATGCGCGGGAAGCGGTTGAACACGACCGACATCGGGATCATGCGGATCGACATGACCGATTCCTGGAGATCGCGCGTGTTGCGCTCCAGATCCGCCAGGCCGGAGGCCAGTTGCTGATACAGGCCCGGGTCCAGGTTGCGGCTGTTCTGCGCCAGCATCGCCTGCGTGATGACGAGCTCGCCAACCAGGTTGATCAACTGGTCGACCTTCTCGACGGACACGCGCAGCGTGGACTGGTCAGGGCTCGCGCCGCCGGCGCGCGGGGCGACCTCGGTGCGCGCGGGCGCTGTCGGCTTGGCGGCGGGCGCCGGCACGCTGGCCTTGGGCGCTTCGGCCCTGGCTTCGGCGGCGGTCGCTTCGGGCACGCCGGGCGCGTCGTCGAAGAAGCCATAGCCGGGGTCTTCGTCCTTCTTGGTCTCCACCGGCGCGCCGGGCGCGCCCTCATGGAAGCCGAAGCCTTCGCTCAGCGGCAGCAGCTTGACCTGCTCGCGCGAGACATGGAAGGTGAACAGGTCCAGGAGGTCGTTGTCGGTGCTGCTCGTCAGCACCTTGAAGCGACGCATGCCATCGGCAGGGATGCCGCCGTCCAGCGGCTCGATGGTGCCGAGGTCGGTGATTTCCTTGAACAGCTCGACCAGGTTGTCTGCCTGCTCCGTGTTGCTCAGCGGGCCGACGAGCAGTTCGAGCTGTCGGACGTTCGACTTGAGCGGGGCGGGTGCCGGAGCCGTCGCGGGAGCGGCAGCAGGTGCTGCCGAGGCGGCCGGGGCCGTCGGCGCGCGCGCGCCGTCCAGCGTGCCGCCTTCCACCAGCGTGCGGATGCTGCTCAGCAGGGCGGAGGTGTCCACCGCGTCCGCGCCCGAGCCCTGATGCCGGGCCAGTTGCGCCTTCAGCGCGTCGCCGGACTGCAGCAGCACGTCCACCATCGGCGAGGTCGGCGCCAGTTCATGGCGGCGAAGCTTGTCCAGCAGCGTTTCCATCTGGTGCGTCAGCTCGGCCACGTCGTTGAAGCCGAACGTCGCCGCGCCACCCTTGATCGAGTGGGCGCAGCGGAAGATGGCGTTCATCTGCTCGTCGTCCGGGTTCTCGATGTCCAGGTTCAGCAGCAGCTGTTCCATGTTGTCGAGGTTCTCCCCGGCTTCCTCGAAGAAGACTTGGTAGAACTGGCTCAGGTCGATGCCTGCGCCCAGGTTTGCGCCTTCGGAGGTCATATCTCCCATGAATCTCTCCAGCTTGCCTTCAGCGGATCACCTTGCCGATCACTTCGATCAGCTTGGCCGGGTCGAAAGGCTTCACCAGCCAGCCTGTGGCGCCCGCCGCGCGGCCCGCCTGCTTCATCTGATCGCTGGACTCGGTGGTCAGGATCAGGATCGGCGTGGTCTTGAACTTGGGGTTGTCGCGCAGCTTCTTGGTCAGGCTGATGCCGTCCATCCGGGGCATGTTCTGGTCGGTCAGCACCAGGTCGAAATCGCGTTGCGACGACTTCTCCCAGGCATCCTGCCCGTCCACCGCCTCCACGACGTTGAAACCCGCATTCTTGAGGGTGAACGAGACCATCTGGCGCATGGAGGCCGAATCGTCTACGGCGAGGATCGAGGGCATTTTGAGTTCTCCGGATGACAAGCGGTTTTCGGGTGGACCTGAAGATTCTTGAGGACCTTGAGGGCGGTCTGGTGACGGTGCCCGGTGATTTCGTGACCTAACGGACGGATCGGGGGAACATTCAGAACAGTTCAACCGAGCCGGCGTCCATCTCGTCCTGCGTGACGGGATTGGGACGCAGGGGGGCGGTCTCGACCACGGCCAGACCGTCTTCATCATCTCCGAACGTGTCGCGGGCGAGCTGGTCCGAGCAGTTGCGCAGCCGCTGGCTCGTGTGTGCGATCAACTGCGTCGACATGTCCTGGAACTGCAGCGCGGTGATCGCACCGGCCAGATGCAACATCAACTGCTGCAGCGCATCCTGGTCCTTGGCTTCTGGCAGACGTTCGCGCATCTGGTCCACCAGGCCCGATGCGCCGAAGAAATGCGTCGACAACGCTTCGCAGGCGTCGTCGAGCAGGCGCTGCAGGCGCTCGAGATCGTTGTTGACCGTCATCAGATGGTCCTGCAGCTCGGCAGCGGCGAGCAGCGGCATCAGTCCTGTGCCTTCCGGCTCGACCGACGTCTCATCGATTTGCATCTTGGCTCCACATAGGGTGTCCTGGTGCGTCTTCATGTCTGCCCAACTCAAACATGCGCCCGGACTTGTCGGCTGGCAAGAATCTTCGGCTTTTGCCACGCATCTGTCGACGGGACTAACCGTGCAAAGTCGTCCCAATAGCGAAGATCGGTTGGCCATCGACTTGACCGTGACAAATCTCGATAAGGGTAAACCCAAGACTCTACGGTTTCCAGATGAATAAAGCGTGGGGCTTCCCTGCATAGATGAGGGATACGCGACAAACTTGGCATACTCCCGGCCATGCCGACTCTCCCCCTGGCCGAGCGCTCTCTGCGCCTGCTTCATATCGAGGATTCCGACCTGGATCATCAACTGATCCTGGCCCAGTTGCAGCGAGCCGGATTGCGATTCGAGATCACGCGGCTGGACACGCTGCCCGATATCGAGGCAGCCCTCGACCGGCACTGGGATGCGGTGATTTCCGATTACAACCTGCCGGGGTATTCGGGCCTGGTCGTGCTGGACATGATCAAGCAGCGGCAACTGGTGCTCCCGTTCGTGCTGGTGTCGGGCGAGATCGGCGAGGACACGGCGGTCGCGGCGATGCGCACCGGCGCGTCGGACTATCTGCTCAAGAACAACCTGGCGCGGCTGGCGCCGGCGCTGCTGCACGCGATCGAGTCCTGCGAGGCCCAGCTTGCACGGCAGGAGGCCGACCGCGAGCTGCTCAAGTCCAAGCAGCAACTGCACGAACTGGCGGGGCACCTGCAGACCAGCGTCGAGATGGAGCGGGCGGCGATCGCCCGCGAGATCCATGACGACGTGGGCGGATCGCTGACGGCGCTGAAGTTCGACCTGGCCTGGATCGCGCGGCACAGCAAGGACGAGGACGTCCAGCTGCGCGTGCAGTCGGCGCTGGAGACGGTGACCAGCGCCATCGAATCGAGCCAGCGCATCATGCACAACCTGCGCCCGGCGATCCTGGAACAGGGATTGCTGGCAGCAGTGCAGTGGCTGGCCGCGCGCTTCGAGCGCCGGACCGGCATCGCGACCGCGGTACGGCATGTCGGCGAACAGTTCCAGCTGCCGGCGGGCGTCCCGCTGGTGGCCTACCGCTGTGCGCAGGAGGCGCTGACCAACGTGTCCAAACATGCCGGAGCGACCAAGGTCGATGTGGAGTTGAGCATGGAGGGTGGCGTGCTGACGCTGGAGATCAAGGATAACGGCCACGGCGTCGCGCCGGGCGACCTGAGCAAGGCCCGCAGCTTCGGCATTCGCGGGTTGCGCGAGCGCGCGGCGACGGTCGGCGGCTGGGTCGACCTCAGCAGCGGTCTGCAGGGCACGGCGCTGATCCTCTCCGTGCCCTTGCGCGGCATGATCGGCGACTTCGAGTTCGACGACGACGGGGAGCCGATCCCGGCCGGTGCCGGGCATGATCCCTCCTCGTGGGGCGCCCTATGATCAAGGTCATCCTCTGCGACGACCATGCGCTGATCCGCCGCGGGATCCGGGACACGCTGTCCGACGCACCGGACATCGAAGTGGTCGGCGAGGCCGGCGACTACGGCGAGCTGCGCAGCCTGATGCGCACGCTGCCGGCGGACAGGCAGTGCGATGTGCTGGTGCTGGACATCAACATGCCGGGGCGCAGCGGCCTCGACGTGCTGCACGTCCTCAAGGACGAGGGCACGACGACCCGGGTGCTGATCGTGTCCATGTACCCGGAGGACCAGTACGCGATCCGCGCGCTGCGCGCCGGGGCCTTCGGCTACGTGAACAAGGGCGGCGATCCGCAACTGCTGGTGCAGGCGGTGCGCACGGTGGCCCAGGGGCGCAAGTACGTGACGCCTGAAATCGCGCAGATGCTGGTCGAGAGCCTGACCGCGCCGGCCCCGGAGCAGGCCCACCAGAAGCTGTCGGACCGCGAGCTGCAGACCCTGGTGATGATCGCCTCGGGCAAGCGCCTGTCGGACATCGCCGAGGAGCTGATGCTCAGCCCGAAGACGGTGAGCGTGTACCGCGCGCGGGTGCTGGAGAAGCTGGCCCTGTCCAACAACTCGGAGCTGACCGTCTACGCCATCCGCAACGGACTGGTCGAGAGCTGAGTCGAAATCCGTCGTCCCCGTTCGTCGTCATCCGGGGACGTTCACGCCAGCCAGCCGCCGTTCATCGCAAGTCAGCATTGACGAGCAGGGGGCGCCTCGGAGAATGCGCCCCGTACTGACACACAGGGGGCTGTCATCGATACCGCACTGTTGAAAGAGCTGCGCATCCAGGGGAGCGAGCGCGACGACCACGGGGGTGGACCGCCCCGATGGGTCTGGACGCTGCTGGCGGTGCTGGTCGTGCTGGCGCTGCTGGCCGCGGGCGGCTGGTGGTGGTGGCGGCAGTCGCAGGTCCCGGAGGTCGAGACCGCCTCGGCCCAGGCGCGCGGCGGCGCAGGTGGCAATGCCGTTCTGCAGGCCACCGGCTACGTGACGGCGCGCCGCGCCGCGACGGTGTCGACGCAGATCACCGGCACGCTGACCGAAGTCCTGTTCGAGGAAGGCGACAAGATCCAGAAGGGGCAGGTGTTGGCCCGGCTCGAGGACCATGCCTTGCGCGCCGCGCTGGACATGGCCCGGGCCAACGTGAAGAGCGCGCAGGCCAACATCGAGGCGACGCGCGCGCAGTGGCTGCAGGCGCAGTCCGACCTGAAGCGCCAGGACGAACTGGCGCTCAGCGGCATGACGACCCGGCAGTCCGCCGAGCAGGCCCGTACCGCGGTGAACGCCTATGCGGCGCAGCTCGAAGCGCGCCGCCGCGAGGCCGATGCCGCCTTGGCCCAGGCGACGCAGGCGCAGGTCAATTTCGATTACACGGTCGTCAAGGCGCCGTTCTCCGGCGTGATCACCGCGAAGGCGGCACAGGTCGGCGAAATCGTCTCACCGCTGTCCGCCGGCGGTGGCTTCACGCGGACCGGCGTCGGCACCATCGTCGACATGGAGTCGCTGGAGGTGGATGTCGACGTTAACGAGGCCTACATCGGCCAGGTCAAGGCCGACATGCCGGCCCAGGCCGTGCTGGATGCGTATCCCGACTGGCGCATTCCGGCTCACGTGATTGCGGTCGTGCCCTCTGCCGACCGCGGCAAGGCGACGGTCAAGGTACGCGTGGCGCTCGAGCAGAAGGATCAACGCGTCGTGCCCGACATGGGCGTGCGCGTGTCCTTCCTCGCCGCCAAGGAAAGCGCGCAGACCGCGCCGCCACCGGGCGTCCTGGTGCCGAAGTCGGCCATCGTGTCGCGCGACGGCGGCGACATCGTGTTCGTCGTGAACGGCCAGACCGTCGCCCAGCGCAAGGTGCGCCAGGGCACGCCGGTCGGCGACCAGGCGGTGGTACTCGACGGCGTGAAGGCCGGCGATACCGTCGTCCTCAATCCCCCCGAAGCCCTGCGCGACGGCGGAGAGATCAAGCCGGCGGCCGGCAAGTGAAGCCGACAGCGTGGGGACGTGCAGTCCCCGCTGGAAGTGCAGGAAACCGAAGCGAGGAGTCACCGTGAGCAATCTGATCGAGATCCGTGACCTGTCCAAGGTCTACACCCGCGGCAAGCAGAAGGTGGAGGTGCTGCATCACATCGACCTGGACGTGAGGCAGGGCGAGTTCCTGGCGCTGATGGGGCCGTCGGGCTCGGGCAAGACGACGCTGCTGAACCTGATCGGCGGGCTGGACCAGCCCAGTGGGGGCAGCATCGCGATCGGCGGCGAGCGCATCGACCAGCTCAATTCCGCGGCGCTGGCGAAGTGGCGCGCCGCCAAGGTGGGCTTCGTGTTCCAGTTCTACAACCTGATGCCGACGCTTTCGGCGCAACGCAACGTGGAGTTGCCGCTGCTGCTGACCAAGCTCTCGGCGGCCGAGCGCAAGAAGCGCGCCGCGATCGCGCTGCAACTGGTGGGACTGTCGGACCGCGCCAGCCACAAGCCGACCGAGCTCTCCGGCGGCCAGCAGCAGCGCGTGTCGATCGCGCGGGCGATCGTGTCCGATCCGACGCTGCTGGTCTGCGACGAGCCCACCGGCGACCTGGACCGTCAATCGGCCGAGGACGTGCTCGCGCTGCTCCAGGCGCTCAACCGCGATCACGGCAAGACCATCGTGATGGTGACGCACGATCCGAAGGCCGCCGAGCGCGCCCGCCAGACGCTGCACCTGGACAAGGGCACGCTGGTCGAGCAGACCGTGTCCACCGCGGCCTGAAGCCGCGCGCGCAAGGTCAAGTCCCGCAAGAAAGGGCTCGCCATGAAATACCTCCATCTCATCTGGGCGGCGCTGTTCCGGCGCAAGCTCCGAACCGTGCTGACGCTGGTGTCCATCATCACGGCGTTCCTGCTGTTCGGATTGCTGGACGCGGTCCGGACCTCCTTCGACCAGGCCGGCCAGTCGGCCAACGGCGCGTCGCGGTTGCAGACCGGCTCGCGGCTGTCGTTCATCCAGACCCTGCCGATGGCGCTGACGCAGCGCATCCAGTCGGTGGACGGCGTCAAACTGGTGACCCATGCCAACTGGTTCGGTGGGGCCTACCAGGATCCGCACAACCAGGTCTTCAGTTTCGCCGTCGCGCCGAACTACCTCGACATGTATCCCGAGATGCAGGTCACCGACCAGGCCAGGCAGGCCTTCGCGACGACGCGCATCGGCGCGCTGGTCGGCGAGGGTCTCGCCAAGCGCTTCAACTGGAAGGTCGGGGACAAGATCCCGCTGCAATCGACGATCTTCCCGGACCGCAGCGGCAGCAAGAACTGGCAGTTCGAGATCGTCGGCCTGATCCATGCCGCGGACAAGAAGTCCGGCGGCTGGTACGACCAGATGTTCCTGCTGAACTGGAAGTACTTCGACGACACGACGCCCTACAACCAGGGCGCGGTCGGCTGGTACGTGACGCGGGTCGCGGACGCGAACCAGGCGGATCGCGTGGCCAAGGCGATCGACGCGATCTCGGCCAACTCGGACCATGAGACGCGCACGCAGACCGAGCAGGCGGCGATGGCCTCGTGGATGAAGCAGGTCGCGGACATCGGACTGATCGTCAGCTCGATCATGGGCGCGGTGTTCTTCACGCTGCTGCTGCTGTCGGGCAACACGATGATGCAGGCCGTGCGCGAGCGCACCAGCGAGATCGCGGTGCTGAAGACGATCGGCTTCTCCGGCCGCAGCGTGCTGGCGATGGTGCTGGCGGAGTCGGTGCTGCTGCTGCTGATCGGCGGCGTCATCGGCCTGGGACTGGCGAGTGTCATCGGGCCGGCAGTCAGCGCGGGCAGCGGCGGCACGCTGAACCTGCCGGCCGCCGGCTTGAACAGCTGGGCGACCGGCGTCGGACTGATGGTGCTGTTCGGCGTGATCGTCGGCGCGCTGCCTGCCTTGAACGCGATGCGGCTGAACATCACCGATGCACTGGCGGGGAGGGCCTGACCATGAAATTCCTGAAGAACCTGGGCTTGGTGCTGCTGCTGGTGCTCGTGCTGGTGGCGTGGGTGATGCTGCCGTGGGTCGGCGCGCTCGGCCTGGCCGTGCTGCTGGCGCTGTGGATGCTGTTGACGCGGCGAGGCGCCCAGGCGCGCTCGGTGACCGGCGTCGGCGTGAGCACGCTCCCGCAGCGGATCGGCTCGTCGGCGGTGATCGTCGTGGGCATCGCGGGCGTGGTCGGCGTGCTGGTGGCGCTGCTGGCGATGGCCGAGGGCTATTCGGAGACGCTGCGCAAGTCCGGCAGCGAGGACACCGCCATCGTGCTCCGCGGCGCCTCGGCGGCGGAGGTGGCGTCCGTCATGACGCGCGACGACATCACGCAGATCGGGCAGGCGCCCGGCGTGGCGAAGTCCGCGAAGGGCGAGCCGCTGCTGTCCGCCGAGACGGTGGTCGCGGCCAACCTGCCGGTCAAGGGGACGAAGACGGACGAGGAGGGCAGCGTCCAGATGCGAGGCGTCGGCGACGAGGCCTTCGCGGTGCGGCCGCAGGTCAGGATCGTCGCCGGGCGCAAGTTCCAGCCGGGCCTGAAGGAGTTGATCGTCGGCCAGGGCGCCGCGCGTCAGTTCGAAGGCCTGGAGCCCGGCAAGCAGATCCGGCTGGGCAGCCAGATGTGGACGGTCGCCGGCGTGTTCGCGTCGGGAGACTCGATGGAATCGGAGCTGTGGGCCGATGCGCCGGTGGTCGCCGAAACCTACCGGCGTGGCGCGAGCCGCAATTCGGTGACCGTGAAGCTGACCGATGCGAAGGCCTTCAAGGAGTTCAAGGCGGCGCTCGAAGCCAATCCGCAACTGAAGGTCGACGCGACGACGACGCTGGCGTTCTTCGCGAAACAGTCGGAGCAGATGACCAAGATCCTGCGCATCATCGGGATCGTGGTCGGGTCGATCATGGCGGTCGGCGCGGTGTTCGGCGCGTTGAACACCATGTTCGCGGCCGTCGCCACACGGGCCCGTGAGATCGCCACCTTGCGCGCGATCGGCTTCCCCGGCTTGCCGGTGGTGGTGGCGGTCATGCTGGAGACGATGCTGCTCGCAGCGATCGGCGGTGTCATCGGTGGCGGGATCGCCTACCTGATCTTCAACGGGCACGCGGCGTCGACGATGGCGGCCGGGTCCGTCGGCAAGCTGAGTTTCGAGCTGAGGGTCTCGGGCCAACTGCTGTGGGAGGGCTTGAAGTGGGCCTTGGCCATCGGCTTCATCGGCGGCCTGTTCCCCGCGGTGCGGGCCGCGAGCCTGCCGGTCACGACGGCGCTGCGCGAGTTGTGACGTGAAACGCCGGCCGGCGCTGGGAAGCATCGGCCGGCGTGAGTGCCGCCGCGGTCAGTTGAATGCCGCCAGCATCCTCTCCAGCGCGATCATGAACGGCTGATGCATCAGCGGCAGCGTCGCGACCAGACCGACCAGGCCGATGCTGACCGTCAGCGGGAAACCCACGGAGAACACGTTCAACTGCGGTGCCACGCGCGAGATGATGCCGAGCACGAGGTTCACGAACATCAACATCGTGATCAGCGGCAGCGCGATCCACAGTCCCATGCGGAAGATTTCCGCACCCCACACCTGGGGCTGCGCGATGCGCAGGAAGCGGAAGGGCTCCTCGCCGACCGGGAAGGCCTGGAAGCTCTCGACCAGGGAGTTGATCAGCATCAGATGCCCGTTGATCGCGACGAACAGGAACGCCACCATCGAGCCCAGGAAGCGTGATGTCGACGTGCCTTGCGAGCCCGTCGACGGATCGAAGAAGCCGGCGAAGTTCAGCCCCATCTGCAGACCGATCAGCTCGCCGGCGAATTCCAGCGCGGCGAACACGACCCGCACCGCGAAGCCCATCGACAGCCCGATCAGCAGCTGCTGCGCCGTCACCGTCAGGAGCTGTGGCAACGAGTCGAGCGGGATCACCGGCATGGCTGGCAGCGACGGCTGCGCCGCCACCGCGATGAACAGCGCCAGCCCGATGCGCACGCGCGCCGGCACCTGGCGCTGGCTGAAGACCGGCATCCCGGCGAACAACGCCAGCGTGCGGATGAACGGCCACAGGATCGGATTGATCCAGGCGAGCAATTGCGCTTCGCTGAAGGAGATCATCGGGATCGGGGCCGTGGGATCTTGCGGCGGTGGCGGGGCAGGGCAGGCAGCGGCGTGCGCCTCAGCCCAGTGCCTGCGGGATGCTCTGCAGCGTGCGCTGGATGTATTCGACCAGCGTCGTGATCATCCACGGTCCGGCGACGGCCAGCACCAGCACGGCGGCGACGATCTTGGGCACGAACGACAGCGTCGATTCGTTGATCTGCGTCGCCGCCTGGAACACCGAGACCAGCACCCCGACCGCCAGCACCGTCAGGAGGATGGGCGCCGCGACCATGAGCAGTACGTACAGCCCCTGCTGGCCGATGGAGAAGACCTGTTGAGCATCCATGACTTGTCCTTCGATTCGCGTCGGAACGGGCGGGCCGCTACTGCGCGAACGACGCCGCCAGCGATCCCAGCAGCAGATTCCAGCCGTCCGCCAGCACGAACAGCATCAGCTTGAACGGCAGCGACACCAGCACCGGCGACAGCATCATCATGCCCAGGCTCATCAGCACGCTGGAGACGATCATGTCGATCACCAGGAACGGGATGAAGATGAGGAACGCGATCTGGAACGCGGATTTCAGTTCGCTGGTCACGAAGGCCGGCACCAGCACGCGGAAGGGCACGTTCTCGGGCGCAACGTTGGGCTCGAGCTTGGCCAGCTTGGCGAACAGCGCGACATCCGATTGGCGCGTCTGCTTCAGCATGAAGGCGCGCATCGGCACCTGCGCGCGGTCGAGCGCGACCTCGAAGCCGATCTGCCCGGCCTGGTAGGGCTGCCAGGCTTCGGCGTAGACACGGTCCAGCGTCGGACTCATCACGAAGAAGGTCAGGAACAGCGACAGCCCGACGATCACCTGGTTGGGCGGCGCCGCCTGCGTGCCCAGCGCCTGACGCAGCAGCGACAGCACGATCACGATCCGGGTGAAGCCGGTCATCATCAGCAGCACGGCCGGCAGGAAGCCCAGCGCGGTGAAGAACAGCAGCGTCTGGATCGGCACCGAGTAGCTGTTGCCGCCAGCGCCCTGGCCGATGATCAGCGGCACGCTCGCGGGCGCGCCGCCCTGCTGGGCCCAGGCCGCGGCACCGAGGCCGCCGAGCGCGAGCACGCCGGCGATGCCCAGTGCGCGCCGTGACAGCCGCGGGCGACGGGGCTCGGGCAAGGCGGGCAAGGCGGGCAAGGCGGGGGAGGTCGAAGCGGTCATGCGCCGTTTCCGATCAGGCCGAGGTGCTGGATCCGGGGCCATCGGCGTGCCTGCCGCCCAGGCTGCGCTTGAGCATCGAGGAGAACGACGGTTGCGCCGCCTGCAGCGCCGCGCCCGCGTCGGCCTGCGGCGGCATCACATGCAGCGTGCGGATCTGCTGGCCGGTGATGCCGAGCACCAGCCATTGGCGGTCCTCGTTCTGGCCGACCTCGACGATCACGAGGCGCTGGCTCGGTGAGATCACCAACTGCGCGACGGTGCGCAATTGCCCGCCCATCGCGCCACCGCCCAGCGGCGTGCGCTTGAGAAGCCAGAGCACGACCGGGATCAAGGCCAGGATGGCCAGGAACCAGAGCAGGGGGACGAGGCTGTTGTTCATGGCGTTGAATTATGCGTCCCTGAAACGCATCAGCCCCACCGGAGTGGGGCTGAGGGGTCAGGCCTTGCTGAGGCGCCGCATCCGTTCGGACGGGGTCACGATGTCGGTGAGGCGGATGCCGAACTTGTCGTTCACGACCACGACCTCGCCCTGGGCGATCAGGTAGCCGTTGACCAGCACGTCCATCGGCTCGCCGGCCAGCGCGTCGAGTTCGACGACCGAGCCCTGCGCCAGCTGCAGGATGTTCTTGATCGGGATGCGCGTGCGGCCGAGTTCAACCGTGAGCTGGACCGGGATGTCCAGGATCATGTTGATGTCGCTGCCGGGCAGGTTGCCCGGTGTCGGCGAGAAGTTGGTGAAGGCCGCCGGCGCGACCTGCTCGGTCACCTGCTGCACTTCGGCCGCGACCTCGCCGCCGCCGCCGGCTTCCGCCAGCGCCGCCGCCCATTCGGCGGCCATCGCGTCCTGTTCGTCCATCGGGGTGTTGTCAGCCATTGCGGGCTCCCAGCCAGCCGGCATCCGGGCCGGTCAGCATCTTTTCAATCTTGATCGAATACTTGCCGTTCGAGGTGCCGTAATGGCAGTCGAACACCGGCACGCCGTCCACCTTGGCCTGGATGATCTGCTCCAGATCCAGCTCGATGAAGTCGCCCGGCTTGAAGGCCAGCAGTTGTTCCACCGTCGCGGGGGCCTTGGCCAGCTCCGCCACCAGTTCGACCTCGGCCGACTGGATCTGGTGCTTGAGCAGGTTGACCCAGCGGCGGTCGGGTTCGCTCGAGTCGCCCTGCGTGGTGCTGTACAGCACGTCGCGGATGGGCTCCAGCGTCGAATACGGAATGCAGAAGTACACGGTGCCGCTGGTCTCGCCGATCTCCAGCGTGAACGACGTGGACACGATGATCTCGCTGGGCGTGGCGATGTTGGCGAACTGCGGCTGCATCTCCGAGCGCTGGTACTCCAGCTCCAGCGGATAGATGCCCTTCCACGCCTTCGTGTATTCCTGGATGATCACTTCGACCAGGCGCAGGATCACGCGCTGCTCGGTGGCGGAGAAGTCCCGACCCTCGATGCGGGTGTGGAACTTGCCGATGCCGCCGAACAGCGAGTCGATCACCGCGAACACCAGCGTCGGATCGCAGACGATCAGTCCGCTGCCGCGCAGCGGCTTCACCGACACGATGTTGAAGTTGGTCGGGACCACGATCTCGCGCAGGAAGGCGCTGTACTTCTGCACCTTGATGCCGCCGATGGCCACTTCCGGGCTCTTGCGGATGAAGTTGAACAGCCCGATGCGGATGTTCCGCGCGAAGCGTTCGTTGATGATCTCCATCGTGGGCATGCGCCCACGGACGATCCGTTCCTGGCTCGCGAGGTTGTACTCGCGGATGCCGCCGGTCTGGACCTCTTCGGCCTCGAGCTTCTGGCTCTCGCCGGTGATGCCTTGCAGCAGGGCATCGACTTCGTCTTGCGACAGGATCTGCTGATTCATCGCGCGCTCCTTGCTGTCCGGCCCGTCACTGCACGATGAAGGTCGAGAACAGGACCTGCGTCACCGGGCTCTCGACCTGGCGCTTCTTCTTCTTTTTCTTCTTCGGCGCGGCGTCCTCGTCCTCATCCTCGTCGTCGAGTTCGATGCCCATCGGACGCACGGCCTCGCGGCGGATTTCCTTGGCCAGCTTTTCCTTGCCTTCGGCGCTCAGCAGCTCGGCCGAGGTCTTGTGCGACAGCACCAGCAGCACGTTGTTGCGGATCGCCGGCATGTAGCCCTTGAGCTGGTCGGCGAACTTCGCGTCGTTCACTTCCAGCGTGATGCCGATCTGCGCGAAGCGGTCGACTTCCTTGTCGGCCAGGTTCACCGTGAACGGGTCCAGCGGGACGAAGGTCGGCGGGGTGCCTGCCTTGGCGTGGGCGGCGGCCGCGGGCTTCTCCTCGGCGGCGGCGCCGTCCTCGTCGTCGGCATGCGACTTCTTCTTCATCATCAGCAACGCGGCGACGCCCACCAGCACCACCACCAGGACGATGGCGACGATGATGATCAGCTTCTTCTTGCCGCCGCCCTTGACGGCGGCGTCGTTGCCTGCGGCGGCTGTGGCCATGGGCGCTCCGGTGATGAAAAGAGGGAAGTTGGCGGGGAACCGGACCTGACGACCCGGCAATGTCTCCCATTGTGAAGCGCCGCCCGAGCGCTCAACGCGCGAAAAGGCGGCGGATTCCGGTCAGACTCGCGGACAGTCAGGCGTACAGATCGACCAGACCACGCGGTGCGGAGCGGCGCTCCGACCGGCCGCCGGCGGCGATCGCGCCGTCATCGTCGGAGCCTTGGCCGCGACCACCCCGGCGGCCATTGCCGTTCGAGGCACCGTCCGCGGATCCATCACCACGATTCTGGCCGCCGCTGGACTGCGACTGGGCGAACACCCCACCACCGCTCAGGGTCAAGCCCTGGGCCTGGAGGGCGGCCGCCAGGTCCGGCAGGCTCCGTTCCAGCACGTCGCGGGTCGCGGCGTGCTGGGCATGGAAGTTCACCTGCGCCTGCTGGCCGTCGAGCTGGATGTTGATCGACACCGGCCCCATGTCGGTCGGGTTGAGCTGGAGCTGTGCCTCGTGCACGCCGTCCTGGATGAGCAGGCTGACGCTGGCGGACAGTTCCGGTGCGAATTCCGGGCTGTCCAACGGCTGGCTGAGCGGGACGCTGGGGGCCTGGGTCGCCGACGTCGCATCGGCCCCCGAGGTGCCGGAAGCGGCGCCGGTCTGCTGCGCCGCGGCCAGCAGCGCTTCGAAGCTCGGCTGCGGCCCCTTGGCGGCGCCGTCGCCCATCGAGATCTCGTGCGCGCCGCTGGAGGCGGCTTGCAACGCCTCGGTCCGGGCAGTCTTGTCGGTGCCATCGGCCGCGCCGGCAGTGCCTGCGGCCGCCTGGCCCAGTTCACGCTGGAGCTGCTGGCGCTCGCGCAACGCGTCGCCGGTGGTGGGCTGCTTGCCATGCGCATGCGCGCCGCCAGGCAGTGCGGCGGTGCCCGCCTCGTCCCCTTCCGTTGCGGCGGTGCCGGCGCGCGGAGCGATCCTGGCTTCGGCGGGCGCTTCGCCGCGCAGCATCGCCAGGATCTGCTCAGCCGTCGTGGCGGCGCTGTCCTTCGCAGCCTTGGCGTCCTGCTTGTCCTGGTCGCCGCCGTCCTTGGCATCGATGCGTTCGGCGTCCTTGCCGCCGGCGGCATCGGCCCGGGCGGTGTCCTGCGGGTCGGTCGCCTCGGCAGCGTCGGTGACGTCCGCCACCTCGCCGGTATTCGCCGGATCAGCCTTCGTGGCACGGGACGCGGTCTTGGCGTCCTCGGCCTTGTTCGCGCTGCTGCGGGCGGCGGCATTGCGCGCGGCCAGCTTGCTCTCGTCCTTGGCGGCGGTGTTCTCGGGCGCACGAGCGGGCGCAGAGGCAGGCTTGGGCGGCTGAGCCGACTCCTGGCGTTGCGCCTGCTGCTGGGCTTCCAACTGCCGATTCTGCTGCTGCGTTTGCGCCTGCTGGCTCGCCAACTGCTGCGACTGCAGTTGAGCCATGGTTGTCTTGGCCGATTGAGCCGACTGATTCTGCAGCTGCTGGTTGCTCTGGTTGAGCAGGCGGGAGAAGTCCGCCGACGCGCCGTCCTTGCGGCCGGCATAGGCGGGGTTGTTCGCGCCAAGGCCGCCAAGGGCGCCCGGCATCGGAGTCGTGTTCTGGATCTGCGTCATGGCGAGGGAGGTTCCGGGAGGACCGGGTCGCGATCAGGCGACCAGTCGGGACATCGGATTGCCGCCGCGCGAAGCCGCACGGGCGGCCTGCTCATCGGTGGCGCGCTGTTCCTGGCGCATCTGGCTGCGCAGCGTTTCGGCGCGGCGGCGCTCGATCAGCTTGCGCACCGACGCGACCCGCAGTTCGCGCTCCCGGAGCAGGTCGCGGGCTGCGGACAGGCGCTGGTCGGCATAGTCGGCGATGCCGCCCTGCTGGCCGATGGCCTGGTCCAGCCGCTGGCCGAAGTTCTGATAGCAGCCCAGCAGTTGCACGGTCGTCCGTTGGGCGAATTCCTGCGACCAGCGGGTGCGGTAGTCCGTGCGGTACTGCGACAGCTGGTCATGCTGGTTGCGCGCCGCGTTCGCACGCGACTGCGCGTCCTGCAGATGACGCAGCGCTTCATCGCGCTCGGCCTCCGCGCGTTCGAGGAGAACGTTCAGGGCCTGCAGATTGGAACTACTCATATCGATGACCTCGCTCTACGGATGTCGGCAGCTATCACGCAAAGTTAAGTGTGGCGGTCAACTGATTGAGGCAATCGTTCAAAGAAGCGGGGGAATGCATGTCTTGTTGGAGCAATCGGTCCATGTCGCCATGCAGGCGGACCGCCATGTCCAACTCCGGATCATGACCGGGCTGATAGGCGCCCAGCTGGATCAGGTCGCGCGCCTTGTTGTACTTCGCGAGCAATTGCCGGAATCGGCGCGCCAGTTCGACATGGCGCTTGTCGGCCACGCTGGTCATGACGCGCGAAATGGACCGTTCCACGTCGATCGCAGGGTAGTGCCCACTCTCCGCCAACTCGCGGCTGAGCACGATGTGGCCGTCCAGGATGCCTCGGGCGGCATCGGCGATCGGATCCTGCTGGTCGTCGCCTTCGGACAGCACGGTGTAGAAGGCGGTGATCGAGCCTTCGCCGGCCAAACCGTTGCCGCTGCGCTCCACCAGTTGCGGCAGCTTCGCGAAGCAGGAAGGCGGATAGCCCTTGGTCGCCGGCGGTTCGCCGATGGCGAGGGCGATCTCGCGCTGCGCCATGGCGTAGCGGGTGAGCGAATCCATCAGCAGCAGCACGTGCTGGCCGCGGTCGCGGAAGTGCTCGGCGATCGCGGTGGCATAGGTCGCGCCCTGCATCCGCAGCAGCGGCGGTGCGTCGGCTGGGGCGGCGACGACGACGCTGCGGCGCAGCCCTTCCTCGCCGAGGATGTCCTCGATGAATTCCTTCACTTCCCGGCCGCGTTCGCCGATCAGGCCGACGACGATGACGTCCGCCTGCGTGTAGCGGGCCATCATGCCCAGCAGCACCGACTTGCCGACGCCGGTGCCGGCGAACAGGCCCAGGCGCTGGCCCCGGCCGACGGTCAGCAGCGAGTTGATGGCGCGCACGCCGGTGTCCAGCGGACGGCGGACCGGATCGCGGTCCATCGCGTTGATCGGGCGGCGGACCATGGGTTCATCGCGGATGTCGGCCAGCGGGCCGCGGCGATCGATCGGTTGGCCCTGCGGATCGACGACGCGACCCAGCAGGCCATCGCCCATCGGCAGATGCAGGCCGCGATCCTCGTCGCGCCGCCAGGGATGGCGCTCCTCGCCGAGCACGGGACCGTGCAGCGCCGCCGGTCGCGGCAACACCATCGCGCCGCTGGACAGGCCCTGGATCTCGTCGGTCGGCATCAGGTAGGCGCGGTCGCCGGAGAACCCGACCACCTCCGCCGTGACCGGACGCTGCCCGCGACGCGGCGAGGCGGCGGTCGAGGGCATGTGGATCTCGCAGACCGACCCGACCGGCACCTTCACGCCGGTGGCTTCCAGCACCAGGCCGGCGACACGCACCAGCTTGCCCTGCGGCTCGATCGGCGGCGCATTGCCGGCGAAGGCCTGCAGGTCGTCGAAGTACTGGCGCCAGCGGTCGGTGCGTGCGCTCATGACTCGCGGTCCTCCGACGCACCCTGGTTCGCTCCATGAGGCAGGCCGCCGTACTGGCTTGGCGTGGGCTCGAGGCGGAAGTCCAGCCGCGCATCACGTTGTTCATCCGCGGCGCTGCGGCGGTTCTCCCAGACGGAGGTCTGGCCCAGCGCGCCGACCGCGGATTGCCAGCGCGCCGGCAGCGAGGCGTCGACGCTGCAGATGTCGGCGTCGACCTTGACGCCGCCGCGGGCGATCATGGGATCGGGGATGACCTGCGCTTCGCGGGCGCGCAGTTCCTGGCCGGCGCCGTCCAGCACCAGCGGGAGGTCGTCGGGGTGCACGCGCACGCGCACATGGCGGGCGTTGATCAACAGCGCTTCGACGGCGTCATGCGCCACCTTGGAGACGAGCTCCGGTGCCGTTTCCAGTTCATTGCGGACGACCTGGCGAGCCAGCTCGACGGCCGTGCGCGCCAGTGCCTCGGCCATGTCCTGTTCCATCGCGGACAGGTCCTGGTCGAAGCTCGCGACCAACTGGCCCACCTGGGCGCTGATCTGCTTGGCAAAGCTCTGCTTGAAGGAGTCCAGGGCCGCCATGCCGTCGCGGTAGCCGTCCTGGTAGCCGGTCTGCCGGGCCTGCTGCAGCAGTTCCTCGATGCTCGGGCCGGGTGGTGGGGGCGGGGGCGGCGGTTCGACCGGGGCGGGCGCGGTGACAGCCGGACGGCGCGGCGCGGCGCCGCCTTCGAGGGCGCCGGGATTCCATGCGGCAAAGCCGGACAGCTCCTCGCGCGGAATGATGCGGCCATAGGTACTGCCGCGCTGCTGGTCGCCGTCGGCGCGTGGCGGTGGCGGAACTTGGCGGGGTGGGCGGGTGACCATCGGTGCGGGTATCCGTCGGCGGAAGGGTCGACCAGCGTATTACAGGAACTGGTCGTCGCCGCCGCCGGCGAGCACGATCTGGCCCTCGTCGACGAGACGGCGGACGACCTTGAGGATTTCCTTCTGCTCGGCCTCGACCTCGGAGAGGCGCACCGGACCGCGAGAATCCAGGTCCTCGCGCAGCGTTTCGGCGGCGCGGGTGGACATGTTGCGGAAGATCTTCTCGCGCAGTTCCGGACCGGCGCCCTTGAGCGCGACGATGAGCGACTCGGACTGCACTTCCTTGAGGATGGCCTGGATGCCGCGGTCGTCGATCTTGTCCACGTCGTCGAACGTGAACATGTTGTCCATGATCTTCTGTGCCAGGTCGGAGTCGGCTTCGCGGATGTAGTCCAGCACCGAAGCCTCGACGCTGGTGCCCATCATGTTGATGATCTCGGCCGCGGTCTTGACGCCGCCCAGGTTGGACTTCTTCATGCGCTCGCCGCCGGCCAGGATCTGTCCCATGACCTCGTTGAGATCCTTCAGCGCCATCGGCTGGATGCCGTCCAGCGTGGCGATGCGGATCAGCACCTCGTTGCGCTGGCGCTCGGTGAAGACGCGCAACACCGAGCTGCTCTGGTCGAAGTCCAGGTGCGACAGGATGGCGGCGACGATCTGCGGATGCTCGTTGCGCAGCAGTTCCGCAACCGAGCCCGGGTCCATCCACTTCAGCGATTCGATCGAGGAGACGTCCGAACCCTGCAGGATGCGGTCCAGCAGCAGGTTGGCCTTGTCCTCGCCCAGCGCCTTGCGGAGCACCGAACGGACGTACTCGTCGGTGTCGCTGACCAGGGTGCTCTGGGTCTCGGCGACGAGGTCGAACTTGTCCAGCACGCGCTCGACGCGCTCGCGCGGCACGACCTTCATCTTGGCGATGGTCTCGCCGAGCTTCTGCACTTCCTTGGGCGCGAGGTGCTTGAAGACCTCGGAGGCCTCTTCCTCGCCCAGCGACATCAGCAGGATGGCTGCGTCTTCTACGCCTTTGTCGTCCATGGTGGTGTCTCGCTATCGATCCGGGTGGGCGTACTGGTCGGCGGTGCTCAGCGGCGGCCGCCGGCGGCGGCGGCCGTTTCCAGCTCCTCGCCGTTGACCCAGGCGCGCATGATGTTGGCCACGGCGATCGGGTTCTCCTTGGCCAGCAGGCGGGCGCGCTCCAGCTTGTCGTTCGAGATCGGCGCCTCCAGGGCCGGCAGGCCGCCGGGACCGCGCGGACCGCCGAGCGCCAGCTGTTCGTCCTCCACCACGCTGAGCGCGTTGTTGCTGGCAGTGTCGTCCTTCTGTTCGACGGGCGGCGGGAAAGCCGCCTTGAGAGCAGGGCGAACCAGCCCGAACACGGCGATCAGCGCGACCAGCACCAGGGCGGCGGGGACAGCGAAGTCGCGGGCGACGTCGCGCAGCCACGGTTGCTGCCACAGCGGCACGTCGGCGTTCTCGATCTTGTCGGAGACGAACGGGGCGCTGAGCACCTTGACCGAGTCGCCGCGATCCTGCGAGAAGCCCAACGCTTCCTTGACGAGGGAGTCCAGCTTCTGGATCTCGTTCTCGGACAGCGGCTGGCTGGAGGTCTTGCCGTTCTTGTCGGTGACGGTCTTCTGGTTCACGACGACGGCGGCGTTCAGGCGACGGATCTGGCCGATCGCGTTGCGGGTGACGCGCACGGTGCGGTCGAGTTCAAACTGCGTGTCGTTGTTGCGGCGCAGGTTCTGCGTGCCGCCGGACTGCCCGGCCGGCTGCAGTTGCTGGGCCTGGCCGTTGATCGGCGCGGCGGCCTGCGGCGGAACCTGGTTGGTGGTCGCGCCGGGCACGCCGGTGGGCACGCCGGCGGTGCCGCCGGATTGCTCTTCGGAGGTCAGGCGGCGCACGCTGCTCTGCGTGTTCGGGCCCTGGTTGGGCTTGTATTCCTCGGCGGTCGACTCGACCTGGCTGAAGTCGACATCGGCGGTGACCGTCGAGCGCAGGTTGTCGCGGCCGACCATCGGCTCGAGCAGCTCGGCGATCCGCTTGTTCAGGTTGGCTTCGATCTGCTGCTTGTACTGGAGCTGCTGGCTGTCCAGGCCGATGGCGTTGCCGTCCGGGTTCTGGGAGAGCAGGGCGCCCGTGCTGTCGAGCACGCTGACGGCCTTGGGGTTCAGCTCCGGCACCGACGAGGACACCAGGTGGACGATGCCGGCGATCTGGGCGCGGTCCAGCGTGCGGCCGCCGCGCAGTGTCAGCATGACGGAGGCGCTGGGCTTCTGCTGCTCGCGGAAGAAGCCGTTCTGCTGCGGCATGGCCAGATGGACGCGCGCGTCGGCGACGTCGGCCATGGCGGTGATGGTGCGGGTGAGCTCGCCTTCGAGCGCGCGCTGGAAGTTCAGGCGCTCGTTGAAGGCGGTCTGGCCGATGGACTGCTTGTCCATCAGCTCGAAGCCGACGACGCCGCCCTTGGGCAGGCCGGCCGAGGCCAGCTTCATGCGCAGGTCGTAGACCTGGTTGGCGGGCACCATGATGACGCCGCCCGGGTCGTTGCGGTAGGGCACGTTCAACTGCGCGAGTTGCGCGATGACGGCGCCGCCGTCCTTGTCGGACAGTCCGGAGAACAGCGGCCGGTAGTCGGGCTTGGCCGTCATCATCGACATCGCCACGATGACCGCCAGCAGCGCGGCCACGCCGCCGCCGAGCATCATCTTGCTCTTCGTGGGCATTGCCGCCAGGCGGGCGGGCAGGCCGGCCGGCTTGGCGGGCTGCTGCACCTCGGGGAGTCCGGCGGCGGGGCTGCTCAGGGCGTTGTCCATGGGGCGGTGGTGTACGGCTGGTGTCGAACGGAGTACCCAGGCGGACGCCTCGGCACAGGTCTGGATTATTTCGATCGGAGCCCTCAAGAATGGTGGGAACAGGCCGAAGAAGGCCCCCCAGTTCGGAGCTATGGACGGCGCGTGGATCCGTACGATGCGTTCCGTGGACCTGAAACTCAAACCCTTCGACTTCGCCAACGCGGTGGCGCGCGCCGGCCTGACCCCCCAGGGTCAGCCGGTGGCCAAGGCCGCGTCGGGCGGCACAAGCTTCGCGGATGCGATGAGCTCGGCGTTGAAGTCCGTCAGCACGCAGCAGAACGAGGCGTCGCGGCTGCAGCGGGAGGTTCAGCTGGACAATCCGACCGTCAGCCTCGAAGAGACCATGGTCGCCATGCAGAAGGCGCAGATCGGTTTCCAGGCGACGCTGCAGGTCCGCAACCGACTGGTGTCGGCCTACTCGGAAATCATGAACATGCAGGTCTGAACGGCTTCGCTGCCCGGAGCAGCGCAGCGCGAACGAAAAAGCCGCCTCTCGGGCGGCTTTTTGCATTTCCGGATCGAACGATCAGAGGCTGCGACGCATCAGACGTTCGCGCTTCTGCGCCTGGTCGATGAAGATCTGAAGCGCGCGGGCCGCGTTGGGCGACAAGGAGACGAATGCGCAGCCCGCCTGGCGCGGCGCGCCCTGTTCGGCGTCCGACATGTGCTGGATCCGCAAGAGCGTGGAGAAGCTGACTTCGCGCTCGAGTTCCAGCGTCCCGCTGATTTCCTCGCCTGCCTGGGGGACGGGGATGACGTTGGCCGGCCATTGCAGTGCGACGCCGCCGGCACTCACGTTCATGACGCGGATGCGGGGAAGGGCCGGGTCGGCCAGCTTCAGCGCCGGATACAGCTGCCCGGCGGATGCGACCCGATAGGCCTGGCGCCGCTGGAAGCGGTAGAGCCGCAGCGGCACCGGCGAGCGCAGCACCTCGGCGCCGTCGCCGCGGATGGCCACCAGCCCCGAGACGTCGAACTGCAATTTGATCTTGTCCAGGAAGGCCGTCGCCACCAGCTCGTCGCTGGCCAGCACCGGCGCGAGCGTGCCGCCGACCTGCGGCGCTTCCATCGTCAGCATCCCGAGCGGCGTGTCCAGCGCGCGCAGCACCGTGTGGATCGCCTCGCCGTCCGGCGTCGACAGCTGGATGCGCGCTTGCGACTCCAGCAGCTCGCGCAGCCAGTTCATGATCTCGCCGGGCGCGTCCATCCGGAAATCGGTGTCCGCAGCGTCGGGGGGGCTCGGGGATAGCTTCAGATCGCTCAAGGCCAGCATCCGGCAGGATTCGTTGGAAAAATTCTCTCGCATCCCCAAGGCAAACGCCGCGCCGACCCCATGCGTTCAAGGGGCCGGTCGCGGCGCCGTCGCGAGTCCGGAACGCGCTTGCGTGACCGATGTCTCGGATCGGAGGCGATCGGACGAGGAACCGATCAGCGTGCCGATCAGTGGACCGTCTTGGACTTGCCCTTCATCAGCTGGTCCAGATCTTCCAGCCACGGCTCGGCCAGGTGGCGGATCTCGGCGTCGTTGACCAGGATGCGCTGCATGATGCGCGTCTTCAGCTGCGCTTCGTCCGGGCCCAGGTTCTGGCTGGACGCCGCATGCTTGAGCTGCGAGATCAGCAGCACGCAGGCGCCTTCGAGCTTCACCACCTCGTCCCAGTTGCCCGAACGGGCGGCGCTCAGCATGTCGGCGCTGGCTTGTTCGATGGCTTCGTAGTAGCTCAACAGTTGGGTGCTCATGAGGCGGTCCGGGGTCGGGGCGGCTTGGGCGGCGGAGGTCTGGGGCTTGGCGGTGTACTTGGACATGGAACTTCTCAAGTCGTCAGGCTGAAGGGGGCGTCCGGGGCTCAGGCCGCGGCACGTTGGTCGGCGGCGGTCGGGGCGATGCTGGCCCAGGCCTCCTTGATCGGTTGCAGCAGCTTCACGCATTCCTCGATCGCGACATCGTCGCTGCGCAGGTTCGCATAGGTCAGCCGCGTGCAGATGTAGGCATACAGGTCGCGCAGGTCCAGCGCCAGTTCGCCCGATTCCAGGTTCAGGGCCGCTTTCAGGCCTTCGTCCAGAATGCGGACCGCGCGGCTCAGGCTGCGGTTCTTCACTTCGACATTGCCGGAGCGGATCGCGCCGATGGCTTGCGTCATCGAATCGAACGCGCCGTCCAGCAGGAGGCTCACCAGGCGATGCGGCGTGGCCGTCATCACGTCCGTTTCCACGCCGACGCGGTTGTACATGCTGCTGGCGCGCTGACCGTGGGAGGCGAAGGGGGAGGAGTTGCCGTACATGATTGTTGCTGCGGTGTGCTGAAGTGCTTGAATCAGTTTTCGGCCCCCGCTGGCCCAACTTGAGCCTCCCCCGTGTCGAATTTGTCTCGAAATTCTGCTCGTGTGAAGAAAAAGGAAAGCCTCCGTGAGGAGGCTTGCCGGCGCCCTTTTCGAAGCGCCGGAGAAGGGCGGTGGCGACGGTCCTGTTCCGACCGCGACCGCAGTTGTCGCGTCAACTGCTGCTGCTGATCATGCTGGTGATCTTGTTGACGTAGCTCTGCAGGTCGTTGAGCTTGGCCATCTGCGTGTCCAGCGCCGTGTACTGCGCGCGCAGGCGCTTCTCGTAGGCGTCGGCACGGTCGTTGAGTTCGTCCACGCGCTTGCCGTTGGCGGTCACTCGAGACTGCAAGCCGGTGGTCCGGGTCGTGATCGAGCCGTCGAAGCCGGTCACCTGGTCGGCGAAGGCGCGCCAGCGCGTGGCCATGCCGTTGTTGTTCGGGTCGCTGCTGTCCACGCCCATGAACAGGTTCTTCAGATCGCCCATGCTGCCCAGCGCGCTGGTCAGCTTGGTGTCGGTGACCTTCATCGTGCCGTCCGCGCCGATGTCCACGCCGATGTCCGAGAGCCGGCCGAACTGGCCGCCCAGGGTGCTGCCCGAGGCGGTGATGTTGCGCAGCTGGCTCTGCAGGCCGACCGCCGTGCTGTCGCCCTGGAGCGTGCCGGCGGTCTTGTTGGTATCGTCGTACTTGGTGTCGTTGCGCATCAGCGTCATGAGACTGTTGTACGACGTGACGAAGTCGTTGATCGCCTTCTTGACGCTGTCCTTGTCCTGGCCGACGGTGATCGTGGACTGCGCGGGAATGATCGTTGCACCCGTGGGGTCCGACGGGTCCTTCGTGCCGCCCTTGAGCAGGTTGATCGTCAGGCCGTCCACGGCGCCTTCGATGTTGTTGGAGGCGGAACTGATCGCCAGGCCGTTGACCGTGAGGTTGGCATTCTTGGCCGCGGTGTTCTGCGTCATCGACGTGACCGAGGCCGTCGGGTCATATGCCAGCGCGGACAGGCCATTGGCGTCCGAGCCGTTGCCGTCGTCGTCGGCGGTGGTGATGCGAAAGCCGTTCGCCTCGCCGGTGTCCTTGGATCGAATCACCAGGCGCTGGCCGTTGGCGTCGGTCACGACCGAGGCGAGCACGCCCGCACCCGAGCCGTTGATCTTGTCGCGGATGCTGGACAGCGTGTCGGTGGCCGAGATGGAGACGCTCACCGGCGACGAGCCGTTCTTGCCGGTGAAGGTCGAGTTGTCCGAACTCCATTGGCCCAGTTCAATGGTCATCGACCCCGCCCCGACCGTCGCGTTGGTCGCGAAGGCCTTGCTCGACAACGACTGCGGCGAGGCGAGGTTGGTCACGCTCAGCGCGTAGGAACCTGCGCCCGAACCGGCGCCGGCGATGACGGTCGCCATGCTCGTGTCCGAAGAGGTGGCGGTGAGCGCGGCCCAGGTGCTGGGATTGGCCAGCTTGGCGGCTGCATCGCGCATCGCGCTGAAGGCGCTCTTGATCTTTCCGTATTCGGAGATCTGCGTCTTGATCGTGTCGGTGCGCGTCTGCAGGTCGGTGATGGGCTGCTTCTCGAGCGAGACCAGCTTCGTGACGATGCTCTCGACGTCCAGGCCGCTGCCGAGACCGGCCGAAGTAATGGATGCCATCGTTCGTACTCCCTGTGACCCTGGCCACTGTTGCCGGATTTCCTCATCGGAAACCCCATGCGCGACAGGGCCTCGCGTGAACCGCGTGAGGCCCTGTCCTGCATATCGGCGCCCCTCGCACCGACTTTAGGACGGCGACCCGGGGGATTGATTGCGTTTTTCTATCAGCCCTTGAGCAGCGACAGCACTTGCTGCGGCAACTGGTTCGCTTGCGCGACCATCGCGTTGCCCGCCTGCTGCAGGATCTGCGCGCGACTCAGGTTGGAGGTTTCCACCGCGAAGTCCGCGTCCATGATCCGGCTGCGGGCGGCGGTCTGGTTCTCATAGGCCACCTGCAGGTTGGAGATCACGGCGTCGAAGCGGTTCTGCGTCGCACCGAGCGTCGCGCGCTGGCTGTTGACGGTGTCCAGCGCGGTGTCGATGTTGGCCACGACGGCGGCGATCGCCGCCGCGTCCGCCGTGCGGTCGATGACGGCCCGGCCCGTACCGTTGGCGTCCTGGCCCGCGACGTTGGTGATCGTCGCATCTTCCGACATGTTCGGCGTGGTGACCGTGATCTCGTCGTTGGACGTCGTGTTCGGGCCGACCTGGAAGGTCTGCGGTGTCGACGCGTCCTGCCCGAGGATGTATTTGCCGTTGAAGGTCGTCCCCGCGGTGACGCGCTGGATTTCCTTGGCGAGCTCGCCGAACTCCTTGTCCAGCGAGTCCTTGTCGCTGTCCGCGTTGGTCGCGTTGCGGGCCTGGATCGCCAGTTCGCGCATCCGCTGCAGCGAATCGGCCACCTTGCCCAGCGCGCCTTCAGCGGTCTGCGACAACGAGATGCCGTCGTTGGCGTTGCGCATCGCCACCGTCATGCCGCGAGCTTGCGCGTTCATGCGTTCGGCGATCGCCAGGCCGGCGGCGTCGTCCTTGGCGGAGTTCACCCGCAGGCCCGACGACAGGCGCTGCATCGAGGTCGCCAGCGACGACTGCGATGAGTTCAGATTGCGTTGCGCGTTCAGCGAGGCAATGTTGGTGTTGATGGTCTGTGGCATTGATGCACTCCTGCGGAGATCCTGTCCTGGCTGCGATCCCGGTTAGGTGGGTCGGTTCCCGACCGCACCCGCGGATCCTCGCTGCGCCATCGCAGTCATTGTTTGGATCTGCCGGTTGGACCGGTGGTCGAGCGGTACTACGTGCTCGATGGTTCCCATTGTGCGAAACGTGCTTCAACGCCGATTGGCCGATTAACGGGCGGAATACCGGCCATTAACCAACCAATAAAAGAAGGCCCCGCATCGGTCCCGGAAGGGCGATGCGGAGCCTTTGGAGGCCCGGCCGCGAAGGCCGGTGCTTGAGGAGTCGACCGATAGAAGGGGATCAGCTGCGCAGCAGCGACAGCACCTGTTGCGGGAGCTGGTTGGCCTGCGCCACCATCGTGTTGCCGGCCTGCTGCAGGATCTGCGCGCGGCTCAGATTGGCCGTTTCCGCGGCGAAGTCGGCATCCATGATGCGGCTGCGGGCGGCGGTCTGGTTCTCCACCGAGACCGACAGGTTCGAGATGATCGCGTCGAAACGGTTCTGCGAGGCGCCCAGGATCGCGCGCTGGCCGCTGACCGTCGTGATGGCCGCGTCGATGTTGTCGATGACGGTCTTGAGCGAGTCCGGCGTCGACGCGTTGTCGATCACCCCACCGGTCACGGCGGTGATCGTCGCGTCGTTGGTCATGTTGTTGGTGATCACGTCGACAGAGTCGTTGGCGCTGGTGTTGGCACCGATCTGGAAGGTCTGCGTGCCGGCGTCGTCGCCCAGGATGGACTTGCCATTGAAGGTCGTGCCGCCGATGACGCGACCGATTTCCTGACCCAGCTGGGCGTATTCCTTGCCGATCGATTCCAGGTCGGACGTCGTGTTGGTCGCGTTGCGGGCCTGCACCGCCAGTTCACGCATGCGCTGCAGCGAGTCGCCCACCTTGGACAGCGCGCCTTCAGCGGTCTGCGCCAGGGAGATGCCGTCGTTGGCGTTGCGCATTGCGACGTTCATGCCGCGGACCTGGGCGTTCATGCGCTCGGCGATGGCCAGGCCGGCGGCGTCATCCTTGGCGGAGTTGACACGCAGACCGGAAGACAGGCGCTGCATCGACACCGACAGCGACGACTGCGAGGACGACAGGTTGCGCTGGGCGTTGAGCGATTGCAGGTTGGTGTTGATGATCTGAGCCATGATCCATTCCTTTAAATTTCAAAGACCTTCTGCGGTCTCGGCGGACGGTTGAATAATCGTCCGACTGAGCCGGACCACGTGGCCCTTGCTGTTGAATTGCGGACCCGTTGATGCAGTTATCGGGACGCGCAGGAATGGACTTGAGGCCTTCTTGAAAAGAAAGCTTGCAACGCCCCGTGGCGGGCGTGAAGAAGTGGCGGGGGCCACTGTGGGCGGGCTCTTGCGGCACGCCGGTGTCAAACGCCTTTCCGGCTGGTTTCTGGCCGGCGCGGAGGCCATTCGGTACAAAGCCTTCGGGAGGCTTGGCGCGGGCTCTCCGCGGGGCATGGGACGTCCCTCCGGGAACCCCAAGCCCCATTCCGGCCCCACCCTCGCTCGTTGACTTCTCTTTTCACACCCCGGCCGTGCTGGTGATGCGAAAAGAGAAGGGGACCGCGTCCCCTTCGAGGCTCTGGGGATCCGCCGACGGCTGGCGTCGACGGAAACCGCTTCCTACTATTAACGCAGCAGGGCCAGAACTTGCTGGGGCGCCTGGTTGGCCTGGGCGATCATCGCGTTGCCGGCCTGTTGCAGGATCTGCGCACGGCTCAGATTGGCGGTTTCCGAAGCGAAGTCGGCATCCATGATCCGGCTGCGGGCAGCGGTCTGGTTCTCGACCGAGATCTGCAGGTTCGACACGATCGCGTCGAAACGGTTCTGCGAGGCACCCAGCTTCGAACGTTCGCCCGAGACCGTCTTGATGGCCGAGTCGATGTTGTCGATCACGGTGGCCAGGTCGGTCGTCGTCGAGGCGTTGGTGATCGCGCCGCTGGTCACGCCGGTGATGGTCGTGTCCGTGGTCATGTTGGTCGTCGTGACGTCGACCGAGTCGTTGGCCGTCGTGTTGGCGCCGATCTGGAAGGTCTGCGTGCCGGAGTCGCCTGCCAGGATGGCGCGGCCGTTGAAGGTCGTGCCGCCCAGGACGCGCTGGATTTCAGAGCCCAGCTGGGCATATTCTTGACCGATCGAGTCCAGGTCGGTCGTCGTGTTCGTGGCGTTGCGGGCCTGCACCGCCAGTTCACGCATGCGCTGCAGCGAATCACCCACCTTGGACAGCGCGCCTTCAGCCGTCTGCGACAGGGAGATGCCGTCGTTGGCATTGCGCTGGGCGACGTTCATGCCGCGGACTTGCGAGTTCATGCGGTCGGCGATCGCCAGACCGGCGGCGTCGTCCTTGGCGGAATTGACGCGCAGACCCGAAGACAGGCGCTGCATCGACGTGGCCAACGAGGTGGCGCTGGTGCTGGTGTTGCGCTGGGCGTTGAGCGACAGCAGGTTGGTGTTGATGACTTGGGCCATGATTGCTCCTAACAGCTATACGTAAATACCGGCAAAAGCGCCGAACCACACATGAGCGCCTGAGTCCTCCGATCCTCCGACCCGCCGTGAGGCGAACCGGTCGAGGATCTCGGATGCTCCTGCTGAACCGCCCGGGCCATTTCCCGGTTCGGTCCCAGTCCGACGCTAGTCAACCGTTGCCGTCCCACCCCTCATCGGAAGCCAAGAACGTCAGGCCTTCTAACCGGACCACGTGCCGCCTGCCTGCTTCGACCTGCTAGCAAGACCACTTGTCTTTGCTTGCCTGTCGCTGCATTCAGCAGCCCCGTTGTGTTGGTTATCGGGCCCCTCTCCTTAGAACTTGAGGGCAATTTGTCAAGACTTGTGATCCTTGGATAAGCAGGTCTTGCAACGCGTTGTTTGTCGTTTGACTTCGACCCGGACTCGTGCCCGGGTGTCGGTCTGGCGACGGACATGGGGGTATCTACGGCCTGATCGCGGCGGTATTGAGGGGGAATGCCGGCGCTTTTCGTGTGCTCGATCACGGGGGTGCCCCCCTAAAGTGCCTCCTGGCGATGCCGACTTGCGGGATCGCCGCATCCGCCACCTTCGCCGGGACCGGTCTCGGCTCGAGACCGGACTCGATCGACGAGTCCCAACGACCATGGAGAGGTCTATGCCACTGCAAGCGCAAACCGAGGCACGGTCCACCGTGTCGATGATCGACGCGTCGATCGAGGAACAATGTCACGGAACGATCCGTCCGGGATCCAGCGAGGCTCGCCTGCTGCTGGCCCAGGCGCGCAACGCCGCCTATGCGCAAGCCGCGCAGGGGCGTATCGGCGACGGCGTCGCGCTGCTCTACAACGCGCTGGAAATGGCGCCGATGAGCGTCGACCTGCTGTCCGACGTCGGCGCGCTGCTGCTGGCCGCGGGGCAACTGAGCGACGCCGCGTTGTATGCGCATCGTGCCGTGGAGCTCTCGCCGCAGCATGCGCCCTCTCTCTACACCCTCGGCTTCGCGCTGTCGGGCCTGGGCGAGGTGAAGGCCGCGATCGAGGTGTTGAGCATCCTCAATCAAGGACAGGCGCTCGAGATGCTGCGCCGCGATTCGCCGGAGCTGATGGCCATCGTCGACTCCGAATTGCTACGCCTCCAAGCCGCCTGAACGGCCGACGATCCGTCGCCGCCGGGACGGCCCTGACAGGCTGTCTCCCCGAAAAACCGCCGCCGAGCCCGCAACCACGGGCTTCGGGCGGCGGTTTTCTCTTTGGGGGCTGGCAACGTGTAGGAATCAGGCTGACAAGGCGGTCGTCCCACGCCCTAGCTTGTATCTGGCGCCACCCTGATGTCGCACGAATGGGTGTTTCTTCAGAATTCATTCCATCGCAGCAACGCCATCCACCAGGAGCCACCCGATGAACAGCGACCAGATCCTTGCCGAGATTCGCGAAGCCAACCTGTCGTACCTGATGCTGGCCCAGAGCCTGATCCGTACCGACCGGGAACAAGCGCTGTATCGCCTGGGCATCTCGGAAGAGACCGCGACGCTGCTGAACACGCTGAGCCCGGCACAGATGATGAAGATGGCTTCGGGCAACACGCTGCTGTGCCGCTTCCGCATGGACGACGACCTGGTGTGGGGCCTGCTGACCTCGCACGGCAAGCCGGCTGCCAACGACAGCGTCTCCCGCCTGCATGCCTCCATCCTGATGGCGGGCCGTCATCAGGAAGCCGCTGCCTGATCCAGAAGATTCAGGCAACTGCCTCAGGCAGAGAAATTGCCGCCCGAGAACATCCGACAGCCTCCGGAGCACCCCATGCGCACCAAGTCCATCCTGACCGAAGCCAAGCAGATCGATCGCGCCGTGACGTTGATCAAGCTGGGCGCGCGCCTGCAGGTGCTGGAGTCGGAAACCGACCTGAGCTACGAGCGTCTGCTGCGCCTGTACAAGGAAGTCTCGGGCAAGAGCCCCAGCAAGGGCCAACTGCCGTTCTCGACGGACTGGTTCATGACCTGGCAGCCCAACATCCACGCCAGCCTGTTCCTGAACATCCACGAGTACCTGAACAAGGTGGCCGAGATGGACGAGATCGATGTCGTCATCAAGGCCTATCAGCTGTACCAGGAACAGACCGCGGCGCAGAACCTGGAGCAGCTGCTGTCGGTCACCCGCGCGTGGCGCCTGGTGAAGTTCGTGGACAACGGCATGCTGACGATGACCAAGTGCAGCAAGTGCGGCGGGCACTTCGTGACTCACCCGCACGAGGTCGCCAAACATTACGTCTGCGGCCTGTGCAACCCCCCGGCGCGCGCCGGCAAGGGCAAGGCGGCCGGCGGCATCCAGATGCATTGAGCGCATCGCGTCAGGATCATTTCGTCGAATGTCTACCCGCTGGCGCAGCTGCCTGGTCGTCATCGCCCGTAACGAGGCGGCGACGATCGGCCGGCTGTTGACCAGCGTTCGTCCGTTCGTCGATGAACTGCTGGTCATGGATACGGGCTCCACCGACGACACCCTTCGTCTGGCTGAAGCCGCCGGCGCCCGGGTCGTGCATTTCCGCTGGATCGACGATTTCGCCGCGGCGCGCAATGCGGCGCTTGACGCGGCCGGCGCCGACTGGCACGTGGTGCTCGATGCGGATGAATGGTTGATCGGGGAGGGCAGTGGTGCGGCCCTCGAGGCGTTGCGCAGCACCGCCCCCGAGTTCGTCGGCACGGTCGCGCTTCAGGATCATTTCGACGGCGGTACCGCGCAGTCGCGTCTCAGCCGCGTGCTGCCGGGGCGCATTCGCTACACCGGCCGCATCCATGAACAGCCTGCGCATGAGTTGCCCGTCAGGGCGCTCGACATCCATGTCGCGCACGACGGCTACCTGCCTGAACGGCTTCACCTGAAGCGGGGACGCAACGAGCAGCTGTTACGTGCGGCGGTCAATGAAGATCCCGCCAACCCGTATCTCTGGTACCAGCTCGGCAAGGACTTCTCGGTCTATGACCGCTTCGCGGATGCGGAAGCAGCGTTCGTGAATGCCGTCGACCGCTTGACCTCGTTGCCCCTGCCGCCTGGATGGTGGAACGATCTGGTCGCGAGAAGACTCTTCCGTCTGAAGTCTCTCAAGCGCCATGCCGACGGCCTGGTCTTCGCGGAAACGCAGCTGCAACGATGCGGGGACTCGCCGGACTTCTTCTTCGCGCTGGGCGATCTGTTGCTGGATTGGGCGGCGGACCAGCCGCAGCAAGCCGAAGCCTTGATCCCGATGATCGAAGGCGCCTGGCGTCGCTGTCTGGAGATTGGCGAACGCCCTGACCAGCCGGGCGCTGTCGAGGGACGGGGCAGTCATCTCGCCGCTTACAACCTGGCGCTTGTCCTGGACGCCACCGGGCGCGCGGAGGAGGCGAGGGTGCTGCGCGAGGCGCGGTGATCCCTCAAAAAGCAGCGCCGGGATGGCGCTGATCTGGCATCTTGTAGGAATTCATCTGACAAGCGCGTCGGTGCGCTCCCTAACCCGGAGATGGAAGCGACCTGATGTTGCTTGCGTGTCGCGATCTCTACAGTTCGTCTCACGCTGAAACAAAACGACATCAGCACCCAACACCCCAGGAGCCGAACGATGAACGCCGACCAAATCCTCGCCGAGATCCGCGAAGCCAACCTGTCGTACCTGATGCTCGCCCAGAGCCTGATCCGCGCCGACCGCGAACAGGCGCTGTATCGCCTGGGCATCTCGGAAGAGACCGCGACGCTGCTGACCACGCTGAGCGCCGCCCAGATGCTGAAGATCGCCTCGGGCAATACGCTGCTGTGCCGCTTCCGCATGGACGATGACCTGGTGTGGGGCCTGCTGACCTCGCACGGCAAGCCGGCCGCCAACGACAGCGTCTCCCGCCTGCATGCCTCCATCCTGATGGCTGGACGTCATCAGGAAGCCGCCTAAGTTATATCGACGCCCAACGCGTCAACTGAAGCTGAATTGAAGCCGGAGACACCGACATGCGCACCAAGTCCATCCTGACCGAAGCCAAGCAGATCGATCGCGCCGTGACGCTGATCCACCTGGGCGCCCGCCTGCAGGTGCTGGAGTCGGAAACGGACCTGAGCTACGAGCGTCTGCTGCGCCTGTACAAGGAAGTCTCGGGCAAGAGCCCCAGCAAGGGCCAACTGCCGTTCTCGACGGACTGGTTCATGACCTGGCAGCCCAACATCCACGCCAGCCTGTTCCTGAACATCCACGAGTACCTGAACAAGGTGGCCGAGATGGACGAGATCGACGTCGTCATCAAGGCCTATCAGCTGTACCAGGAACAGACCGCGGCGCAGAACCTGGAGCAACTGCTGTCGGTCACCCGCGCGTGGCGCCTGGTGAAGTTCGTGGACAACGGCATGCTGACGATGACCAAGTGCAGCAAGTGCGGCGGCCACTTCGTGACCCACCCGCACGAGGTCGCCAAGCATTACGTCTGCGGCCTGTGCAACCCTCCGGCGCGCGCCGGCAAGGGCAAGGCGGCCGGCGGCATCCAGATGCATTGAGGGCGCCGTCATGGCCGCCCGACTCCCTCACGCCGCTTCGGGAGAGGCCCGCTCCGCGCTGCGCTGGCCGACGCTGGCGCTGCTGAGCTGGGCCGCCTGTTTCGCCGTCTGGCGCCTGTTCGGGCCCGATTGGCCGGCGGCGATCGTCGCCTCGGGCCTCGGGCTGATCCTCGCCGGGTTGCATCGCCAGACCTGGCGCCGCATGATCGTCGCCGCCGGCTTTCCGATGGCCTTGCTCTTCACCGGTACCGACCTGCCGGCCTGGATCTGGCTGATCCCGCTGGGCGTGCTGGTGCTCGCCTATCCCCGCCGAGGCTGGAGCGACGCCCCGCTGTTCCCGACACCGCACGACGCGCTGCGCGCGCTCCCCGAGCGTGTGAAGCTGCACGGCGGCGCCCGCGTGCTGGACGCCGGCTGCGGGCTAGGCGACGGATTGGTGGCCCTTCGCCGCGCTTATCCGGGCGTGCGTTTCGCGGGCATTGAATACAGTGGCTTCCTGTGGCTGCTGGCCCGCCTGCGCTGCCCCTGGGCCGATATCGCCCGGGGCGACCTGTGGGCCCAGTCGTGGCGCGACACGGACCTGGTCTACCTCTTCCAGCGGCCCGAGTCGATGCCGCGCGCGCTGGACAAGGCGCGCACGGAAATGCGACCGGGCAGTTGGCTGGTCAGCCTGGACTTCCCGCTGCCGGGACAACCCGTCTTCGCGCAGCTGGATACCGGCACCCGCCACCAGCTCTACGCCTACCGGGTGCGCGACCTGCAGGCCTGAGGCCGGGACGCGCTCCATCGATGTCGAACGACACGAGACAGCGACGCCCGACCGGCGCCCGCGAGACACCGGCCGTCACAGACCGGGCTCAAGCGGGCGGGGAGCCGGTCGATAAGGGATGAGATGGCCCGGACCGCGAGGGGACGCGGCGGCAACTTCAGGACGGAACGAATTCCATGTTTGTCATCATCGGTTGGCTGCTGGCACTGGCCTGCATCTTCGGCGTGTTCATCGCGCACGGAGGCAACATCAGCGTGGTGCTGCACGCGCTGCCGTTCGAGATGACCACCATCTTCGGCGCGGCGATCGGCGGCATGCTGGCCACGAACCCGCCCAAGGTCATGAAGGCCACCATGAAGGGCCTGGGCGACTGCTTCAAGGGCAGCAAGTACACCAAGGCGCGCTACATGGAGCTGCTGGCGCTGCTCTACGACATCCTGCAAAAGGCGCGCAAGGAAGGTCTGATGTCCATCGAAAAGGATGTCGAGGACCCGCACAGCTCGCCGCTTTTCCAGAAATACCCGACGGTGGGCAACGACCACCACGTCACCGAGTTCATCACCGACTACCTGCGGATGATGGTCTCGGGCAACCTCAACGCGCACGAGATCGAGTCCCTGATGGACGCCGAGATCGACACCCACCACCACGAGGCCTTCCTCGCCGTGATCGCGCTGCAGCGCCTGGCGGGCGGCCTGCCGGCCTTCGGCATCGTGGCCGCGGTGCTCGGCGTGGTGAACACCATGGGCTCGGTCGGCCAACCGCCGGCGGTGCTGGGCGGCATGATCGGCTCGGCGCTGGTCGGCACGTTCCTCGGGATCCTGCTGGCCTACGCCTTCGCCGAGCCGCTGGCTGGCGCGCTGGAAGCCAAGGTCGACGAGGCCGGCAAGGAACTCCAGTGCATCAAGACCACGCTGCTGGCCTCGATGCAGGGCTACGCGCCGCAGGTGGCGATCGAATTCGGACGCAAGGTGCTGTACTCGACCGAGCGCCCCACCTTCGCCGAGCTCGAAGGCCACGTGAAGAAGAAGTGAACGGAGTGAATCACCATGGCCGGTGACGCCAAGAAACTCCAGCCCATCATCATCAAGCGCGTCAAGAAGGGCGGCCATGCCGCCCATGGCGGCGCGTGGAAGATCGCGTACGCCGACTTCGTGACGGCGATGATGGCCTTCTTCCTGCTGATGTGGCTGCTCGGCTCGACGACCGAGGGTGACAAGAAGGGCATCGCGGACTATTTCGCCTCGCCGTTGAAGGTCGCCATGTTCGGCGGCTCGGGTTCGGGCGACGCGTCGCACATCATCAAGGGTGGCGGTCAGGACCTGACGCGCCAGACCGGCCAGGTCAAGGCCGGCGACGTCGAATCCCCTCGGAAAACCATCAACCTGAAGGCCCTCAAGGAAGAGCAGCGACGGGCGGAACGCGTACGCCTGCAGCAGTTGAAGGACAAGGTCGAGAAAATCATCGCGGAGAACCCCAAAATTGCGGCATTAGGTGGGCAAATCCGGCTCGATATGACACGCGAGGGCTTGCGGATCCAAATCGTGGACGAGAATAATCGTCCGATGTTTGACAGCGGCAGCGCGGTGGTGAAGCCGTATATGCGCGAGTTGTTGCAGGAACTCGGCAACGTGTTGTCCGAGGTGCCCAACCGGCTGACGCTGGAAGGACATACGGATTCACAGCCGTTTTCTGCGGGCGAGCGTGGATACAGCAACTGGGAACTGTCGGCGGACCGGGCCAATGCCTCGCGGCGAGAGCTGGTGGCGGGCGGTCTGCCGGATGCCCGGGTTCTTCGCGTGCAGGGGTTAGCGTCAAGCAAACTGCTGGACACGAAAGACCCCAAAGCCCAAGTCAATCGCCGCATCAGCATCATCGTGATGAATCGCGATGCCGAGGATGCGGTGCTGAAGAACCTGCCCGATGAGGACGAGGACACTTCAGACCCCGCGGCGAGCGCGCCGCAGGCCTCAAGTTCCGCGCCCGCGGGCCGATAACGTTCCGGATCGACGTTCTGTCATCTATAACCAGATCTCGCCTTAAGCCCTCCAGTCCCCTCAGAGGAACGCCATGAGCACTGACATGAAATTCTTGATCGTCGACGACTTCTCGACCATGCGCCGGATCGTGCGCGGTCTGCTGAAGGAGATCGGCTACAACAACGCCGAAGAGGCGGAAGACGGCGTCGAGGCCCTGAGCATGCTGAAACAGGCGAAATACGATTTCGTCGTCAGCGACATCAACATGCCCAACATGAATGGCTTCGAGCTGCTCAAGGCCATCAAGGAAGACGCCACGCTGAAGCACCTGCCGGTGCTGATGGTGACGGCGGAAGCCCGCAAGGAAGACATCGTCCTGGCCGCCCAGAGCGGCGCGGCGGGCTACATCGTGAAGCCGTTCACGAAGGCCACACTGGAGGAGAAGGTCCTGAAGATCATGCAGAAGCTGGCCGCTGCGGCCTGACGCTGGGAGTCCCACCATGCAGATGGAAGAGCTGGCCAAACTGACCTCGCAATCCAACGAGCCCTTGACGGTCTCGCCCGAGGTGTTCCAACAGATCGGCACGATCACGCGCGTGCTGCACGACACGATGCAGCAGCTGGGCGTGATGCCCAAGCTGCAGGTCGCGACCGACGGGCTGCCCGACGCACGCAGCCGCCTGACCTACATCGCCAACAAGACCGCCGACGCCGCCAACAAGGTGCTGAACTCGGTCGACCAGGCCAAGGCCGAGCACGCCAAGATCACCGAGGCCGCCAACGCGATGGCCCAGGCCATTACCGCGGACCCGGTCCGCGCGGTGGCGTCGGGCGCGGTGCTGAACTTCGTCAAGGAGGTCGAGTCCTCCACGTCGAAGATCGATACCCACCTGACCGACATCATGCTGTCGCAGGACTTCCATGACCTGACCGGCCAGGTGGTCGCCAAGGTCGTGACGCTGGCCAACGATCTGGAAGATTCGCTGGTGAAGCTGCTGGTCTCGGTGGTGCCGCCGGAACAGCGCGAGAAGGTCGACCCGAGCATCCTGCAGGGCCCGGTCGTGAACCCGGAAGGCCGCGCCGACGTGGTGGCCAACCAGTCCGAAGTGGACGATCTGCTGGCCTCTCTGGGCTTCTGATCTTTCGAAGCCGGCATCGCCGCAACGAAACCCGCGCCTCGGCGCGGGTTTCTGCTTTCTGGGGTGGCGAGATCGGAAGTCGGGCAGATTTCGGGCCCTTATCCGGCCAAGGCGAAACCCCTTCCGGCCAAACAATGGCGGGGCCACGGCATAGGGCCGTGACCACCCCATGGCCGATCAAGACGCACAAGACCGCAACTTACCCGCCTCGCAGAAAAAGATCGAAAGATCTCGCAAGGAAGGTCAACTGCCGCGCTCCCGGGACCTGCCGCATTTCGCGGTGATGGCCACGGGTGGCGCCTTGTTCGCGACGTCGACGCCGTACGCCGTCGAAACCCTGCAGCGCATGCTGGAAGGTGCGCTGCGGTTTGACGCCGAACAGCTGCGGACGGCCGGCATGATGACCGAGCGCCTGTCGACGCTGACCTGGCAGGGTTTCATGCTGGGCCTGCCGGCGCTGATCATCCTGGCGATGGCGGCGATCGCCGCGCACATCGCCTCGGGCGGCTGGAACTTCACGATGAAGCCGCTGGCCCCGAAATTCACGAACCTGAATCCGATCACCGGTTTCGGCAAACTGTTCCAGATGCAGAACCTGACCACGGCGCTGAAGGCCGTGGCGCTGTCGCTGGTGCTGGGCGTCGTCGGCGCGATGGCGCTGAAGGACCGCATCGCCGGTTTTATCGGGATCATGTCGGTGCCGCTGCCGTCGGCGCTGGCCTTCGCCGGCAAGCAGCTGATGGGCGGGCTGATGATGCTGGGCCTGTGCCTGGCGTTGTTCGCCGTCATCGACGTGCCGCTGCAGCGCCACCAGTACCTGAAGCGGCTGAAGATGTCCCGCGAGGAAGCCAAGAACGAGCTCAAGGAAGCCGAAGGCAACCTCGAGATGAAGCACAAGATGCGCGCCAAGGCGCGGGAGCTGGTGAAGCGCCGGATGCTGCAGGCGGTGCCGAAGGCCGATCTTGTCGTGATGAACCCGACCCACTATGCGGTCGCCATCGCCTACGACGAAACCAAGTTCGGCGCGCCGCGCGTGGTGGCGAAGGGCCTGGACCTGCTGGCCTTCAAGATCCGCGACATCGCCAAGGAAAACAAGGTCCCGGTGCTCCAGGCGCCAGCGCTGGCCCGCGCCCTGTACGCCCACGCCGAGCTGGACCGCGAGATCCCCGGCGCGCTGTTCGGCGCCGTGGCGCAGGTGCTGGCCTACGTGTACCAGCTGAAGGCCGCGTTGAAGGGGCAAGGCGCCTCGCCTCAGGCCGTGCCGAACCCGCCGGTGCCCGATGAGCTCGACCCGCACAAGAAGCCGGGCTGGACGCCGCCGGAAGAGGAACTGGACGATCAGTTCCCGGAAGGCAAGCCGGCCTGATCGCGGCTGTTCGATGTACCGAGCGGGAGGGGCCCGGGCCGGTGCCCCCTTTCCGCTCAATCTCCTCCTCGCCGCTCGGAATTCGCTCCAAGGGGGCACCGGCCCGGGCCCCTCTGGCGAGGGCGCTCCGGAGTGGCGCCGAGGTAGGCGCGATTCCGGGGGGGAATTCCCCCCTTTATCCGGCTAAAGGAAAACTGGCTCTCGCCGAACAATGGCGTGGCCCGACGGCAGTGTCGGGCAAGTGAATTCCCCTCCGGCATCCAACAGGTTGAAGGCAGCACCGATGAACGAGCTGATGGCCCGTTTGCAGAACTTCCTCGGACCCCGCGCCGCCATCGTGCAGGCGCTCGGGGCGCCGATCGCCATCATGATCATCCTGTCGATGATGGTGCTGCCGCTGCCGGCCTTCGCCCTGGACCTGTTCTTCACCTTCAACATCGCCATGTCCATCATGGTGATGCTGGTGGCGTCGCAGATGCTGCGGCCGCTGGACTTTGCCGCCTTCCCGACCGTCCTGCTGATCACGACGCTGCTGCGCCTGTCGCTGAACGTGGCCTCGACCCGCGTGGTGCTGCTGGAAGGCCACACCGGCGCCGGCGCCGCGGGCAAGGTCATCGAATCCTTCGGCCACTTCCTGATCGGCGGCAACTTCGCCGTCGGCCTGATCGTGTTCGCGATCCTGGTGGTCATCAACTTCATCGTGGTCACCAAGGGTGCGGAGCGGATCGCCGAAGTCGGCGCGCGTTTCACCCTGGACGCGATGCCCGGCAAGCAGATGGCGATCGACGCCGACCTGTCCGCCGGCCTGATCGACGAGAAGGAAGCCAAGCGCCGCCGCGCCGAACTGGGCGACGAGGCGGACTTCTTCGGCTCCATGGACGGTGCCTCGAAGTTCGTCCGCGGCGACGCGATCGCCGGCATCCTGATCCTCTTCATCAACATCGTCGGCGGCTTCGTCATCGGCGTGGTCCAGCACGGTCTGACCGCCAGCCAGGCCGCCGACAGCTACATCCTGCTGGCCGTCGGCGACGCGCTGGTGGCGCAGATCCCGGCGCTGCTGATCTCCGTCTCCTCCGCCCTGGTCGTGTCGCGCGTCGGCAAGGACAAGGACGTCGGCCAGATGATCGGCTCGCAGGTGTTCGGCTCGATCAAGGCCGTCGCCATCACCGCGGGCGTCGTCTTCATCCTGGGCCTGATCCCGGGCATGCCGCACCTGGTCTTCATGATCATTGCCGGCGCCCTGGGCTACCTGGCCTACTGGCTGCGCACCACGGAGCAGGCCACGAAGGCCGCCGAATCCCGCAAGGCCGCCGCTCCGGTGCCCGGCGCGCCGAACCCGGATGCCGAAGCCTCCTGGGACGACGTCGTCGCGGTGGACACGCTGGGCCTGGAAGTCGGCTACCGCCTGATCACGCTGGTCGACAAGACCCGCGAAGGCGACCTGCTGAGCCGCATCAAGGGCGTGCGCCGCAAGTTCGCGCAGGACATCGGTTTCCTGCCCCCGTCGGTGCACATCCGGGACAACCTGGAACTGCGCCCCAGCCAGTACCGCGTGACCTTGCGCGGCGCGGTGATCGGGGAAGCGGAGGCCTACCCGGGCATGTGGCTGGCGATCAACCCCGGTCACGCCACGCAGAAGCTGATCGGGACGCCCACGACGGATCCCGCCTTCGGACTCCCGGCGGTCTGGGTCGAGGAGCGGCAACGGGATATGGCGCAAATGGCGGGCTTTACCGTCGTTGATTGCGCGACCGTGGTGGCCACGCATCTTTCACACTTGCTGCAAGTTCACGCGGCCCGGTTGTTGGGCCGGGTGGAAACCCAGCAGCTGGTGGATCACCTCACCAAGCAAGCGCCCCAACTCATCGAAGACGTGATTCCCAAGATGGTCAATGTCGCCGCCCTGCAACGAGTCCTCCAGTTCCTGCTGGAAGAGGGCGTGCATATCCGCGACATGCGTTCCATCGTGGAAAGCCTGGCCGAAAACGCCGGGCAGACGACCGATCCCGCCGAGCTGGCCCGTCGCATCCGCATCCACATCGCTCCGGCGATCGTGCAGCAGATCTACGGACCGGCCAAGGAGCTCGACGTCATCGCCCTCGACCCCGAGCTGGAACGTCTGGTCTCGCAGGCCCTGCACTCGCCTCACGGCGCGGCGCTGGATCCCGGCGTGGCCGACACGCTTGCAAGAAGTGCCGCGCAGACCGCGCAGTCCCAAGAGGATCGCGGTTTGCCCGCCTGCCTGCTGGTGCCCGACCTGATTCGCGCTCCCCTGGCCCGTCTGCTCAAGCGCGCTGCGCCGCGGCTGAAGGTGCTGGGACACAGCGAGATTCCTGAAACGCACACGATCCGCATCGGCTCCATCATCGGAGGCACGGCATGAACGTCAAACGCTTTACCGCCCGCAATTCCCGCGAAGCCATGGCCCTGGTCCGCCAGGCCTTCGGCGACGAAGCGGTCGTGCTCTCGAACAAGCCTTGCCCCGAAGGGGTGGAGGTGCTGGCGATGGCGCCGGAAGGCATGTCGCAGATCGAGCGCGTCGCCGCCTCGACGCCGCGTGCCGCAGCTGCTGCGCCCCGCGCCGCCGCGCCGCGTCAGCCGGCTGCCCAACCGCAGCGCCAGCAGCAACGGGAAGACGTGCCACCGCGTCAGGCGCTCAAGCAGCGTCTGTCCGCGTCGCCGGCCCCGCAGCGCGCGGAGCCCGGTTTCGGTGGCTCCGGAGCCTCGGTGGGCGAGGACGTCAACGCGATGGCCATGAGCACGCTGTCCTTCCAGGACTACGTCCGGGAGCGCATGCTCAAGCGCCGCTCGGCGGAGATGAACGGCCTGCCCGATCCGATGATGGACGAGCCGGCGCCCGCCTTTTCGCAGTCGCAAATGAATGAATCGGTCGCCTCGATGGCCGCGCAGCGCGACCAGCGCGCGCGTTCCGCGATGCAGACCCTGGGCGCCCGTCGTGTCGACGAGCGTGCCTACGACTCCGCGCCGGCCCCCGCGCCGCGCGTCGTGCCCCCGGTGCTGCGCGACGAGATCCGCGTGCAGCAGCAGTCCCTGCAGGACCTGGGCGGCATCGGCCACGGCTTCGGCGGCATGGGCAACCATCCGCTGAACGACATGCCGGCGTCCTCGCGTCGCGAGCAGGAGATGATGACCGAGCTCCGCGCGATGAAGGGCATGATCGAAGAGCGCTTCGGCGCGCTGGCCTTCATGGAGAAGCTGCAGCGCCAGCCGGCGAAGGCCCGCCTGACGCAGAAGCTGCTGGATGCCGGTTTCTCGCCGGCCCTGGTGCGCAAGCTGGTCGAAGGCCTGCCGGCGCAGACGACCGAGGAAGCCGATTCCCACGCGTGGGCCGCCAACGTGCTGTCGCGCAACGTGCAGACCGCCGAGCAGCAACCGGCCCTGGAAGATCAAGGCGGCGTGTTCGCGATGATCGGCTCGACCGGCGTCGGCAAGACGACGACGACGGCCAAGATCGCCGCGGCCTTCGCCACCAAGTACGGCGCGAGCCAGCTCGGCCTGATCACGCTGGATGCCTATCGGGTCGGCGCCCACGAGCAACTGCGCGCCTATGGCCGCATCCTGGGCGTGCCGGTGCACACGGCGCATGACCGCGCCTCGCTGGAAGACCTGCTGGACCTGCTGTCGTCCAAGAAAATGGTGCTGATCGACACGGCCGGCACGGCCCAGCGCGACAGCCGGACCGCCGAGCTGCTGGAGATGCTGGCGCACAAGAGCATCAAGCGCATCCTGGTCGTCAACGCCGCCCAGCAGGGCGAGACGATCGAGGACGTGGTCGGTGCCTGGCGCGGCGCGGAAGCGCAAGGCGTCATCCTGTCCAAGCTGGACGAAGCGGTGAAGCTGGCCCCGGCGCTGGACACCGTGATCCGTCACAAGCTGCGCGTCCTGGGCGTCACCAACGGCCAACGCGTGCCGGAAGACTGGCATCGCCTGTCGTCGCAGGCCCTGGTGCAGCGCGCGCTGCGCAGCCACGGCCAGGCGGCCTGGCGCGTGGATGCTTCCGACGTCAACCTGATCTTCACCGCCGGCACGATGGCCGGATCGGCGGGCGCATCCTCGCCGATGGGGATGAACTGACCAAGGGCTGACCGCTCGGCCGGAGGGGCTTCCGGGGGACGGGAGTTGCCAAACCCGGTCACAAGTTCTAGAAAGGGGGAAGGGCTCGGGCTCTTCCCCCTTTTTCCGTTGCGGCGGGGGACGACTCGACGTCGTTGTGTGAGAGGTCCACGAGGTGAGGGTGCCAGGAGAGAAAAGCGGGGTGTTTCCCCCTTTCAATTCCCGGTCAAGGAGTGGCCCCCGGGGCGAAACTTCCGGTAACGGCTCCAGCAATGGCCGGTTCCTTTCGAGAGGGACATGGTGGCTGGAGCGGAAACACGCAAGAGACACAGAGCAGCCCAATGCGCGACTTCAGCAATGCTCCCAAGGACCAGGCCGACGGCCTGCGCCGTCTGTTCGCCACGGCGCGCGTGCGCGTGGTGCCGGTGGTGAGCAATCCGCATGTGGTGGGAAGCGGCGCGCTGCTGGAAGGCATGTGCGCGGCGTTCGGCGAACTCGGCCTGCACACGCTGGTCGTGGACGCGGGCGAGCAGGCCGCGGCGCCGTCGGACCTCGCGGCGGTGGACCTCGCGGCCTGCGTGGAGCCGCTGTCGGCCAAGGTGTCCTTCCTCACCGCGCGCGGACTGCCGCTGCGCTACATCAATGCCAACGGTTCGGCCGCCCAGTTCCTGGAAGCGGTGACCGACGCGGCGCCGTTCGCGGACGTCGTCCTGCTGCATGCCAGCGCCGCGGAACTGAGCCGCGTGCTGGTGTCGCGCGAGGTGCGTCCGGTGCTGCTGGCCGACACCGACGTGCAGAGCGTGACCTACGCCTACGCCGGCATGAAATGGCTGACGCAGCGCGCGGGCCTGATGGTCTACAGCCTGCTGCTGGCCTGCAACCCGCAGCTGCGCCTGGCGGAGCGGATCGCCCAGCAGCTCTCGAGCTGCGGCGACGGTTTCCTCGGCGCGGTGCTGCGCGAGTGGGCCTGCATGGATCCCCGCCAGCCGGTCTCCGCGCCCCTGACGCACGAGCTGCGTCACATGGCGCGCGAGCTGCTGCTGGCCTCGGTACCGGGTGCGGCGCTCGACAGCGCCGCTGATGCGATGCCGCTGCGTCCGCGGCCGATGTGGCAGCCCAAGGCTGGCCGCGCCCCGCAAGGCGTGACCCTCGCTGCGCATTGACGCCGGATTGGAGACGAGACGATGTACACCGCCAAGGGTCAACTCGACAACAACTCGCTGATCCGCCAGTACAGCCCGCTGGTGCGCCGTCTGGCGCATCAGATGATCGCGAAACTGCCGGCCAACGTCGAACTGGACGACCTGATCCAGGTCGGCCTGATCGGCCTGACGGACGCACTGTCGCGCTTCGACACGGCGCAGGGCGTGCAGTTCGAGACCTTCGCGACGCAGCGCATCCGCGGCGCGATGCTCGATGAACTGCGCGGCAGCGACTGGATGAGCCGCGGCAACCGCCGCCAGCAGCGCTCGATCGAGAGCGCGGTGCACAAGCTCGAGCAGAAGCTCGGCCGCCCGCCGCAGGAGTCCGAGATCGCCGTCGAGATGGGCATCTCGCTGACCGAGTACCAGGAGATGCTGGGCAAGGTGCGCGGGACGCAGCTGGTCTATCTGGAGGACATCTCCGGGGACGACGACAGCGACGATTACCTCGACCGTCACGTCAGCAACGAATCGGCGGATCCGATGTCGATGCTGCGCGACCGCCGCATGCGCGAGGCGCTGGTGGAGGCGATCAAGAACCTGCCGGAGCGCGAGGCCTACGTCATGTCCATGTACTACGAACATGACATGAACCTGAAAGAGATCGCCGCGGTGCTGAAAGTGACTGAATCGCGGGTTTGCCAACTACACAGTCAAGCGATTGCCCGATTGCGCGTGAAGCTGCGCGACTGGTAAAACGAGCCGCACAGCGGCCGCAGTTCTTGTGGTCCATAAACCATGAGGGGAGCGACCGATGTGGGACTCATGGCGCAGGCGCGCCGGGAAGGTGGCGCCAGATGCGTCGGTGGGGGGAGCCGACATCGGCTTTCGCGAGCCGGCGATGCAAGGCAACACGGCGAAGGTCGTCCGGGAGCTCTCCTCCGGCGTTTCCAAACTGGGCCGTGACGCGGCCGAAGTCCGCGGGCTGCTGGAGGACACGCAGAAGGTCGTGACCTCGCAGGCGCAGGCGATGCAGGCGCTGGGCTCGGAGCTGCAGCAGGTCCGGCATGCGCAGGACGGCATCAATCAATCGACGAACCAGACGCGCGAGGCGGTGGGGCGCGCGCGCACGGCCTTGTCGGGCGTGGGCGACGAGGTGGGCGGGATCGTGGCGACGCTGCGGCAGGTGTCCGGGGCGGCGTCCGAGATCACGAAGATCGCGTTGCAGACGCGGCTGGTGGCGTTCAACGCATCGGTGGAAGCCAAGCGCGCCGGCGAGGCGGGTCGCGGCTTCGGCGTGGTGGCGGATGCGGTGAAGGACCTGGCGGCGCAGGTGGAGGCGTCGTCGAAGGCCATCATGGGCACGGTGGGGACGCTGGATGCGCGCATCGGGACCTTCAGCCGGGAGTTGAGGGCGGACGGCTCGGGAGGAGCCGGCGAGAGCAAGATCCTGCAGGCGTTCGCGGATGTGGAGGTCGACGTCGACCTCATCGCGAAATCGGCGCAGGAGAGCCAGGCGACGACGCATCAGCTGGCGGAACGCTCGGGAGAGCTCGGGGTGGAGATCCAGCAGGCGATGCGCAAGCTGGAGTCGGCGTTCGCGTGCAGCGACCGGTTCCTGCGGCTGTCCGAGCAGATGATCGAGCAGATCGCGTCGAGCGGCATCGAGGTCGAGGACTCGCCGTACATCCAGGCGGTACAGACCGCGTCGGCGGAGATCGCGGGCTTGCTCGAACGCGCGGTGAAGGAGAAGCGGATCGATGCGTCGTCGCTCTTCGACGAGCAGTACCAGCCGATCGCGGGGACCGACCCGCAGCAGTTCACGACGAGATTCACGCAGATCGCGGATCAGCTGTTCCCGGAGGTCCAGGAGCGGATGCTGAAGTTCTCGGACAAGGTGGTGTTCTGCATCGCGGTGGACCGCAACGGGTACGTGGCGACGCATAACAAGCGGTACTGCCAGCCCCAGCGAGCGGGCGACGTGGCTTGGAATACAGCCAATAGCCGCTACCGCAGGATCTTCAACGACCGGACAGGGCTGGCTTCAGCCCGGAATCAACGACCGTTCCTTCTGCAAACCTATCGCCGGGATATGGGCGGTGGGAACTTCGTGCTGCTCAAGGAGGCTTCGGCGCCCGTCACCGTTGCTGGGAGGCATTGGGGCGGTTTGCGTCTAGCGTTCAATTTCTAGTTTTTAACAGGGAGGACGTCATGGAGAGATATGCCAACAATAATGGTGACTCTGCAGTGGTTGCTTTTGAGATTGGGCAAGGTTCCATCAAAGTCCGGTTTCAAGATGGAATGATTTATCTGTATACCACTGCGTCCACTAGTGCAGTTAATATTGCTGAAATGCAGCGACTGGCACGTGCGGGGGAGTGGGTTAAATTCGTATATCGGTCGAATTGTGAAGAAGGGATATGCCTGGAAAGGGCGATAATTGCGGAGCGCAATTATTGCGGCTGACAGTCGAGGGATTTGATGACAAATTGGCACAACCTGAGTTCGCTCAAGGCGAAAAAGTTTCAATGTGGATTCTGTGCTAGTTTGGTGGCAAGCGAGCGAGGCTATAGTGAAGGCTTTGGTTCGTACATCTTTATCTGCCCGCACTGTCAATTGCCAACATATTTTGATACGCACGGTCTACAAGTTCCGGGCGTGTCACCGGGGAATGAGGTCCAACATCTTCCTACTGACCTAGCCTCATCTTATAAAGAAGCTAGAGCGTGCGTGGCTGCGGGAGCTTTCACTGCATCCGTTCTGATCAGTAGAAAGATGTTGATGAACATTGCAGTTGAGCAAGGGGCAACGGCGGGCGGTTCATTTGTTTCTTACGTCGAGTATTTGGCGTCTGGCGGCTTCATTCCGCCCAACGGACGCCAATGGGTCGATCACATCAGGAAGAAGGGCAACGAAGCGACACATGAGATTGCATTAATGTCGCGCGGCGATGCGGAGGAGTTGATCTTATTCTTAGAGATGCTTCTTAAGTTCATCTATGAATTCCCCGCAAAAATCCCTCAGGTAACCAAGCCATGAATTTTCTCCGAGGAGGGGCTGCGTCACTTGTCTTGGGGGTGGCGACTAGAGATTTGAGTCGCATACATTGAAAATTCAGCAGGAATCGGTAATCGACTTTGCCGACCGATGTTGGCATCATGCGAAGCAGATGCTCAAAACATCGTATTTCCGACGAGTGCTGTTGCACAATGTTTTCGTCCCGCTTCTGCGGGCGAGATGGATCTGTCCGTGAGGAGGATCGCACGTTGGAAATCCGTGTTTTGACATCTCGCCCACCCTCCGCATTCAATTGCTCAGGTGGTCGTCCCTCAACTGCCGTTTAGTTAAGGACTTCCATGCGCACTACTCGCTTCATCCACGACGTCGCTGACAGCAATTTCCGTCTCTCGGAATTTGTCGCCCTCGAACATATCGAGTTGGATCCCGGTCCCGGCGCACGCTCGGTTCCACGCGACCGGTGTCATGGATGACATGGTGTGAGAACTGGAAGGCGGTGACCTCGTACGGCCGATGGTTCTTGACGAACGGAATCGCCACCGCGCTGGTCTCAAAGTCGATGCAGTGCAGCGGGTACTTCCAGTCGGCCCGGGCCGCCAGGTAGCCATCTTTGTTGAAGAAGTACGTGCCGCCGCCTGGCCATGCCGGCTGGCACGAGTACCACTGACGGTGTTTCGCAGTCATCCCGGACATGCCAGGCTCTTCTCCGTCAAAGCCCAAGTCTTCGAGGGAGACGTCCTTCGCCTTCAACACACCCTGCGCGATTAGCTTGTCCTTTCCCCGGAAGTTCCACAAGTCCAGGACGGATCCGACGCCGAAGTCCTTCTCAGTCCATTTGAAGGCCTCCGACCAGCATTCGTGAAAGCCGCTCTTGGGCTCACCCGGAGCGGGCCAACTGGGCGTTTTAAACTGACACCCGCTGCAGGTGGAGGAGGGCGTCGGAGGCAACCCCCGCCATATCGCCGTCGAGCTCCTTCACGATGTCGCCAGCTTCTTCGCCGTGATCGAGATCGCAGCCGTGGAAGACCACAGTCGCCAGCTGAAGAACTCGATCGAGGCGGGCTGACGGTGTCGGGTTTCAGACCTCCCCTCTCATCTCCAGACCACCAAAAGAAAAACGAGTGCCCACGCGGAAGCGTGTGGCACTCGTTTTTGTTTTGATCCCTGAGTTGATCGCTCTGGCTTCCTATGTTCTCAACTGTCGGCATGCTCCGATGGTTCGAAAACGTCCTTCGCACGTGCGTCATAAACAGTCTGCGTAAGTTCGGATTTGAGAATATCTTCGTTGAGTAATTTAAAGAGAAATCTCACACTTTTCTTTGAAGTTAGTTGAATTTTTCCGTCCACAACTTTTAAGCCGTATGTGGGGTGTTCGCTAACAAAATTGATAATCGCTTGTGACTCCATCGTGAACACCGGGCTGTGCTTGGCGCGAAGGACGTGTTGCTTTGGTAGGTCTAGTTTTTCTAAATGTCCTTTGACGTCAGCGACCATATCCAGTTGAACAATCATGTCCACGACGGCGGTCATTGCCTTCTTTGCAACGGCTTCGAACGAAAACTCTTTTTCAAATCGCTTGAGGCTGGATACGTAGAACTCACCATCAATTAGCATGAGGTCAAAACCTGGAAGGACTTTAAGCACGTCTTCCGCCAACACCTCGAACCGGTTGGTTCGAACATATAGGGCGCCGAGTAGGAAAAGCGTAATTCCTAGGTTGATCATCTGGCGTGGTGTATCCAGTCCGAAACCAACTAGGGGCACTACATAGGTTGCAAGAAATACCAAATGCTCGGAGTTCTTACCTGTCGTTACATTGCCGAACAAAGGCACGCGGTCTGTTTGTCACTCTCCTCGAGAAGTGTCGTCGTACATGTTAGCTCGTGGGGAAACTATGAAAATTGATAGTGCTCGAATTCAACGACTGGTCAAAATTGGGATGTATCTCCTATCCCTATGGCTGCTGTTCGTTCTGATTTTCGTTAACAAAATTTCTCTAGAAATTTGTTTAGATTGCAAATTTGCCAACGAAGACGAATGGTTTGGAATTCTGAAAGCCAACGTACTCCCTACCATTTGCCTCATTCTTTTGCTGGTGTCGGTGGGATGCTACTTCAAGTTTCGGCATCTTATTCGTGGAGCTCAAGAGGGCCCTCACATCATTCAAGCGATCGAGGATAAGCGGCGGCTCAATCCCCCCGATAGGGCGATGTTGTCAAACTGCAATCCTCAAGGATGCTCATAAGATGACAGATGGCTGGCTCAAGGGGTGAGCCATGTGTTGATCAGCGCACCACAACCATTGGCTTGACGCATTGGCGTATTCCCGCAAGCGCATTTCTCATCAGGGTTGAAGAGATCTGGATGTATTGCAAGAAGATCTGGAGGAACCTCTTCAGGCCGCGAGCATCGAAACGCGCTCTGAGAAATCTGCAGCGGCTGAGTTGCGCGGCTGCACCCAATCCTCGCGCTCAGTTCTCTATTGGGGGCTCCACGCGCCCAAAGGCGTGGATTGCGGAATTGCGGAAGTGGCATCCATGTGTCTCAGGCGGCGGCCACCGCTCTCGGAATGAATCCCCGATCCGTCAACGCCCTGATCACCCCCCGCAGCAGCATGCTGTTGCTGAACCCGAGCGTGTACTGCCGCGCCTCCGGATGCGTCGGCTGCAGCATCCCGTTGTCCAGCAGCCTGCGGATCTGATACGTGCGCTGCTGGCTGCTCATCCCGGGCATCGCTTCGGCCAGGTCGGCCGACTTCACGACCTTCTTGTTGATGGCCACTTTCAGGATGCGTTCTTCTTGCGCCGTGATCAGCTGGCGCGCTCGCGCATGGGCCAACGCCGGATGCAGGATCTCTGTAGTGAGGTTTCCGTAGTCCGCCAAGCGGTCGAGCTTGCGCACTTCATCCCGCACGCCTGACAGCACATAGGTGCACCACGCCTCCAGCGCTTCATCGGTCCCCAAGTCTGCCAAGGACAGCATCTCGTAGTACTTCTCGCGATCCGCGCAGAAAACGGCGGCGGGATTCAGCAGCCGTCCGTCTTCAGCGCTCACCCTGAACCCGTACTTGATCAGCAGCGCGTAAGTGAAGAGCCGCACGACGCGCCCATTCCCATTGCCGAATGGGTGGATCCATGCGAAGCGGTGGTGCGCGAGCGCCACCTTCATGAGGTCGTACTTGCGTTGGTCGTCGCGGTTGACGAAGTCGATGAGCTCCTGCATGTAGGCATCGACTTGCATCGCGTCAGGCGGTGCGTGCTCCGACAGCGCGATCTCCACTGCGCCGCTGCGGTAGGCGCCAGGTGTCTTGTCACCCTCGCGCTGGAGACCGTCAACGGTCATCGCATGCAAGCCGCGCAGGAGATGCGCGGTGACCGGCGATCCGGGCGTGATGGCGCCCTCGATCTCATCCATGGCGAGTTCGATGTTCCCGATCTCTCGCAAGGCATCTGCTTCCACCAGCGAGGGCTCCGACGCCTTGGGATCGGCGAACTTGGTCTCGACGTAGTCGGCCAGCGTCGTGTGGTTCCCCTCGATCCGAGCGGACGCCAAGCTCTCCAGCAGGTGGAACACCTGCTTGAGTTGGAAGAACACCGTCGGGGGCGTCGATCCCTTGATCTCAAGCCGCCTCAGTTGCTCCAGATCCGTCAGGACGTCGAGCAGTGGCGACGAGAAGCTGGGGTTCAACAAGCGCAGTGGATGGTCGACGAACTTCGCCATGATGTGTCGTGTAAGTTGAATCGATTTTTTTGGTATGTTGAATCTTGCAGGAAATTCTGTTTGCTGACAATGACTTAGATTTATTGTTGACGGTCGGTATGTTGAATTCTGATTTTTGGGATGTTGAATGCGTGGTTGAAGACAAGTTGAAAGCGGCTTGGCGCCGCGGCTTCCCGGTGCCGTCAGAACGGCACTTTTCGCGCCGCGCTACCGGCTCTAGCTACGCTGCCAAGTCTGGATAAAAGACCCAATACTCTGCTTTTGCAGGTGTTGAAATTGCTAAACTTTCGACACTAATGACGGAAAGTGGCGACAAGACTCCATGCTGCTCGAATACGGCCTCCGCAACTTCCTGTCCTTCAAGGAGGGCGCTTCGGTGTCCTTCCAGCTGGACGCCAACGTACCAGCGCGGATTTCGCTCAACTTGCCCGCCGCCACCGTGATGTGCGTGAAGGGCGCCAACGGCAGCGGCAAGACGCATCTGCTGAAGGCGCTGGCCTTCGTGGCGAGCTTCGTATCGACGTCGTTCTCCTCCGACCCGGACGCCGAGATTCCCGTCGCCCCGTTCTTCGCCGATCCGGCGCCGAGCTCGTTCTACGTCGACTTCAAGATCGACGACGCGACCTATCGCTATGAGCTCGATGTGACCGCTTCGGGCGTCGTTCGGGAAGCGCTCTTCAAGTCGAGTAAGCGCAAGACCCTCGTGTTTGAGCGCACGCCGGACGGCGTCAGGGCCGTCGCTCGGTTGAAGGTGCTGGAGGGGGTGAAGGTCCGTCGCAATGCGTCGGTGATCTCCGCCGCGTATCACCATCAGATCGACGAACTCGTCCCCGTCCACTCGTTCTTCAAGAACATCCACTTCAATGTGGGCATCAGCGGGACACGCGAGTCGCTGTTCATGGACATCTACAAGGTCGCCCAACTGCTGAGCGAGCACGACGACGTCCGCGTCTACGTCGAGCAGTTCCTCCAGGAGTGCGACATTGGCATCACGCGGCTGCAGATCGCCAGCGAGGAAGGCTCCGACGGCAAGCGGCGCTTCTTCCCGGTGTTCATCCATGACGTGGATGGCCAGGAGTGCCAGGTCATGCCTGCCACCGAGTCCGCCGGCACGAAGCAGATCTTCCGTCTGATGCTGCCGATCGCCGCCGTGGTCGCATCGGGGTCAGTCCTTGTCCTGGACGAACTTGACCTGTATCTGCACCCCCATCTGCTGCCCAAGTTGCTCGGCCTTTTCCTCCAGGAGAAGGCTCCTGGCGAGCCGATCGCGCAATTGCTGTTCAGCACGCACCACAACGATGTGATGGACCTCTGCGGCCGCTACCGCACCACGCTCGTCAACAAGGACAACAACCAGAGCTACACCTATCGGCTCGATGAGATCCCCGGCGACGTGATCCGGAACGACCGGTCGCTGGTCCCGCCCTACAACGACCGCAAGATCGGCGGCGTTCCGCGCCTATGACGCGCTTTGGAAACTCGGGGAGAAGCTATGCGTGAGTCCGCTGCAATCGCCGACGCCGCCGTGTTCACGCCCCAGTCGTCTGCAACCGCGTCCGCATTTCCGCCGCGTACTCGGTGAACCCCAGCGACCGGTAGAGCTCCCGGGCGTCCTCGGTCGCGCCGAGCCGGACCTCGTTGATGCCCAGCCCGCGCAGGTGATCGAGTGCGGTCACGACGAGCGCCTTCGCGACCCCGCAGCGGCGATTGGTGCCGGCGGTGAAGACATTCGTGACCCGGGCCATCTGCCCGCCGGGATTGCCGCGCGTCGGTCCCCAGTCCAGCAGGACCACGCCGGCGCCGCCCACGACGATCCCGTCGTCGACGGCGAACCAGCCCAGATAGCTGCCGGACCCGATGCGCGGCTTCACCCAGGCCGAGTAGGCGGGGCGACGCTCGGCATCGTCCTCGCGAAAGCAGCCATGCGCCGCGACTTGATCAGCGTCGGAAGGGGCGACGCGTCGGATGACCCAGGGTGTGTCCATGCGGGCATTGTCGGTGCCTCGCGTCGGTGGCTACCCGTGCAGTGCCGCCGCCGAATGCCCAGCGCGAGCACTGTCGCGACCCATAATCCCCGCATGAAACTTGTAGTGGCTGTTCATTTCGATGGTGCGCAGGCGAATGCCGCCGCCGTGGCCTTCGATGCCTGGGATGCCGCTGAAGCGGAGAAGACCTACGTCTCGCGCATCGCCCATGTGGAGAAGGCTGTCCGCGGAGAACTCGACCTGCGGGAACTGCCCTGCGTGATGCAACTGCTGCGCGAGCACAACCTGGAACCCGAGCTCCTCCTGATCGACGGCTTCGTCCATCTGGACGCCGATGACACGCCGGGCCTCGGTCAGCACCTGTACCACGCGCTGGGCGGCCGGGTGCCCGTTGTCGGTGTCTCGAAGAAGAGCCTGCCGGGTCTGTCGTCGCAGTTCGAGGTCATGCGCGAAGAGGAAACGCCGCCGCTGGTGGTGACCTGCGCGGGCATCGACATCGGCGCGGCCAAGGTTCGACTGCGATCCATGCACGGCAGGAAGCGCGTGCCGACGCTCATGAAGCTCGCCGCCCGCCTCGCGAAGAACGCGGACTGATAGAGTGCCCCGCGCCGCCCATTGGCGGCGTGACAACCCCAAGGGAGATGGAGCGATGAGCGAGCGCAATCAACGGCTGGATGATCTGCTGGCCGACAAGAGGCCCGAGATCGAAGCGCACTGGACGTCCATGCGCGAGGGGGAAGGCTCGGCGCATACGCAGGCGGCGACCGACGCCATCGATGCCGAGATCCAGGCGTTCTTCGATCGCCTGAAGGCTCTGCCGGAGCCGGCGACGGACGCCTTGGTGCTGGCCGAGATGAAGCAACTCTACGATGGGTTGTATGAGGTCATGGAGGCCGCCGACGATGGCCTGCTCGAAACCGACGAGCGGGAGCTGCTGGTCCCGCTGTTCATCGACGCCGCGGAAGTTTGCGGCGTGGATCCCGACGAATACGACGGTGAGCCGGGTGGGGAATACCGGGACTTCTGAGCGGTGATCCATTCGTCAGCCCTGGTACTGGGCGCATCGGAGGACTGAAGCTGATGAACGATCTCTGGAAACAATTCGAGGACTGGCTCGCCGTCCATTGGCCCGAGGGACTGGCTTCCCTCAACCCGCCTGCGACGGACGAGGAGATCTCCGCGCTGGAGCAGGCGCTCGGCGCTCGACTCCCTCAGGACTTCATCGACTGCCTGAAAGTCCACAACGGGCAATCGGACTCGGCCGGCGGGCTGTTCGACAACGCCGACTTCCTGTCCACCTCCGCCATCCTGGACCAATGGACGGTCTGGAAAGAACTGCTCGAGTCGGGTGACTTCGACGGCATCGAGTCCGAACCGGAAGAGGGCGTCCGCAACGACTGGTGGAACGCGCTCTGGATCCCTTTCACCTACAACGGCGCAGGCGATCACTATTGCCTCGACCTCGCGCCGGATGAGGGTGGAGAAGTCGGTCAGGTGATCACGATGTGGCACGACTCGAGCGAGAGAGGGCTCCTTGCGAATAGCTTCGGAGCGTGGCTGAGGCAGTACGTCTCGGATGTCCTGGCCGGCGAGTACGTGTACTCGGACGATTACGGCGGTCTGGTTCCCAAAGAGGACGCCTGACGCTGCCAGCGGGCGAACGGGCAACGCCTGGCCCCTCATTGCACCTCGACGTCTCGGGTGAACTCCCGTGTCGTCCGGACTGGGAGATCGGTCCCAAGTGGAAGGTCTTCGGCAAGGGGTCCTTCCACTGCATCCGTCTGATCCGGGCCTGCGAGGCCTCCATCCGGACCGGCGCGGCGGTGGTGTTCTGCCGAGACGGGCGTGTGCGGCCGGAGGTGATACAAGCTCCCTATCGCCCCGCTCGGCCAGGAAGTGCCCCAGGCACCGAACCTGCCGCCCCGTCGCCGATGCCCTTGATCCCTTCACCGAATCCATCCGACCCCCGCGCCGCCGACCTGCGCCGCATGAAGCGTGTGGCGCTGGGCTGCCTGCTCGCGTCGCTCGCCGGCCTGATCGTCAGTCTCGTCATGGGCGCCCAGGGCCCCTGGGCCTGGCTCAAGGCCTTCTGCGAGGCTGCCGCCATCGGCGGCCTGGCTGACTGGTTCGCCGTCGTCGCGCTGTTCCGGCACCCGCTCGGGATTCCGATCCCGCATACCGCGCTCATCCCGCAGGGCAAGCACCGCATCGCCGACAGCCTCGCCGAGTTCGTCCGCGACAACTTCCTCCACCCCGAGGTGTTGCTGCAGAAGCTGGAGATCCTCAACCCCGCCGAGCGCCTCGGCCAATGGCTGCGCGAGCCCGTCAACCTCGCGCAGGTCACCGGCTCCGTCCGCACGATGGCCGTGGAGGCGCTCTCGCTGCTCAACGAGCAGGCCGTGCGCCGCGCCATCGGCGAATTCCTCGTCGCCCGCGCGCTGTCCTGGAACGCCACCGGCACGGCCGCCTCGGTCCTGGATGTGCTGACCAAGTCCGGCCGCCACCAGGACGTGCTCGACGGGGCGCTGTCCAAGCTCCGCGACTACCTCTCCACGCCCGAGGTGAGGGCGCTCGTCGCCGCGCGGCTGGTGAAGTTCGCCAGCACCCAGTGGCCGAAGGCCGTCAAGCTCGTCGACACCATCGCCAATGTCGACAAGATGGCCGACAGCCTGTCCGACAAGCTCGCGCTGCAGCTGGTCGAGGAAGTGCAGACCGCGCTCTCGCAGCCCGACCATTCCGTGCGCCGCCAGTTCGACGACTGGATCCACGAGTTCATCGACCGACTGCGCCACGACCCCGAGTTCGCGCGCGAGGTCAACGCGATGAAGGACCGCGTCGTGCAGAGCGACGACGTCCGTGCCTACCTCGACGGCGTCTGGACGGAAGTCCGCGCCACCATCGAGCAGGACCTGCGCCGCGACGACTCCGTGCTGATGCGGCATCTGGACCAGTCGCTGGCGGCGCTCGGCGACCGGCTGAGCCGCGATCCGGCGTTGGTGCGGGCGATCAACGAGCACGTGCTGTCCGCCGCGGAGCGCATGGTCGGCGGCATGCGCGAAGGCATCACTCGCCACATCGCGTCGACCGTCAAAGCCTGGGACGACCGCAGCCTCGTGCGGCAGATCGAGCTGAGCGTCGGCCGCGACCTGCAGTTCATCCGGCTGAACGGCACGCTGGTGGGCGGCGTCATCGGACTGCTGCTGTATGCGGTGACGATCCTGGCGCAGCGCTGAGACGCGCTTCGCTGACGGTCTCCGCCGTGGCCGATTCGACAACAGGTGTTGTCTATTGAGCATCACGTGTTGCCGATCAGGCAACAGGACTGCGTCGACCGCCATCGACTTGCTCGGCTTGCGTGGAAGGCAGCGCCGGGCCTCGTAGACTCCGCGAATCCTTCACCTCTGCCCGGAATCTCACCATGCCCCGTTACGTCGCCTTCCTCCGCGGTGTCAGCCCGATGAACGCCCGGATGCCGGACCTGATCCGTGCGTTCGAGGTTGCCGGCTTCACGCGGGTGAAGACGGTGATCTCCAGCGGCAATGTCGTGTTCGATCACCCCGGCGCACCGGTCGACGAGCTCGAACGCATCGCCGAGCAGGCGATGACCGACACGCTGGGCAAGACCTTCGGCACCACCGTGCGGCCGGTCGAACACCTCAGACAGATCGTCGACGCCGACCATCACGCCGTCTTCAATCCACCGGCCGCGGCCAAGCAGCTGATCACCTTCCTGAAGAAGCCGCACGAGGGCCAGGTCTCGCTGCCGCTCGAAGGCGAGGGCGCCGCGATCTGCAAGCTCGACGGCGTCGAGGTCTACAGCCACTACCTGCCCAACGACAAGGGACCGCTGTTCATGACGATGCTGGAGAAGACCTTCGGCAAACAGATCACCACGCGCACCGTCGACACCGTGCGCAAGTGCATCAAGGCCTGACGCTCACGACAGCACGTTGTAGAGCCGCAGGATCCACCACTGCTGCACCGCCAGCGCGACCAGCACCAGCGCCCATTGGAAGCGCCGGCTGGTGACCAGCGCCGCGACGCCGCACAGCACGATGGCCGCCGCCGTCTTCACGCCGTAGGCCGTGCCCAGTTCCTGCAGGTGCGTCGCGCCCTTGAGCGCGCTGTCCGCCACGTCCAGCAGCAGCGTGAACGCGAGGATCCCGAAGAACCAGCGTCTTCGCGACTGGAAGTAGTCGCGGTAGCCGGCGTACTCGGCGATGTCGTCGGGGAAGAGGATCGCGCACAGCAGGTACAGCACCGCGCTGTAGCCGACCACGAACGCGAACTGCAGGAAGTGCCACGGGCCCATGCGGCTCAGCGCGAATTCCCACCACCAGAAGTGGATCAGCGTCACCAGCATGTAGAGCGCCCACAGCAGGTGGACGCCGTCGACCTTCAACCGGCCCGGGTGCTGCACGAACTTCGCCAGCCCCGACAGCAGCCGCGCGATCGACAGGCTGACCACCATGCTCAGCACCATCCGGATGTGGATGAACTGGGTCGGATCGATCGCGGTGTGGTCCATCGGTCGGGCTCCTGGCGCGGCACCGGTTCGTGGCGCCATCGAGGGCAGTCGAGCAGGACGGCGGCGTCAGGCGCGCCGCCACGGACGCATGATGCGCCTCAGGCCACGCACGCCCGGTTCTTGCCGGTGCGCTTGGCCTCGTAGAGCGCCTCGTCGGCGCGGTCCAGCGCCTGCTCCATCGTCTCGCCCGCGCGGAACAGCGTCACGCCCGCCGAGAAGGTGACGAACACGTCGCGTCCCTCGTGCATGAACAGGCTGGCCGACAGCGAGCGCTGCAGCCGCAGCAGCACCGCCTGCGCCTCCTCGAGCGGCGCCTCGGGCAGGATCAGCACGAATTCCTCGCCGCCCCAGCGCCCGACCTTGTCGCCCGGTCGCAGCAGTCCCGACACCCGCGACGCCAGCGCCTTCAGCGCCTCGTCCCCGGCTGCGTGGCCGAGGTTGTCGTTGAGCTTCTTGAAGTTGTCGATGTCCAGCAGCGCCAGCGCCAGCGGCTTGGGATCGCGGTCGAGCTTGGCCCGTTCGGTCTCGAAGGTCGCGATCAGGCCGCGCCGGTTGGCCACCTGCGTCAGCTGGTCGGTCTGGACTTCGCTGGACAGCCGGCGCAACTCGCCTTCCAACTGCTCGACGCGCCCGGCGAGTTGCGTCGCACGGTCGTGTTCGTCGCGCAAGCGGCCTTGCGTGTTCTGCACCAGCGACTGCACGCTGCGGCTTTCCTCGACCATCTCGCGCACGACGCCCGCCAGGCTCTCCAGCGAGTCCGCCTGTTCGATCACGGTCGCGTACTTGCCCACGCTGTCGCTGAAGCGGTCGGTGTGCTGGCCGAGTTCGCCGAGCTCCTGCAGCATGCGGTTGATCAGGCCCTTGAGCGCGTCGCGGGCGCGGCCGCGTTCCTCGCGCAGGCTGTGCTGGCGCTCGCGCGTGCTGTGCAGCAGCTCGCTGACCGAGCGCATGCTGCGCGCCGTCAGGCCCTGCGCCAGCGTCTGGCTCATCGCCTCGCACTGGCCCTGCGCCCAGGAGTCGTCCTCGGCCAGGTCGGTCAGGCTGCCGGTCAGCTCGCCGCAGAGCTTGCCCAGCTCGGTGAACGCGTGATTGCGGTGGTCCAGCCAGCGCCGCGCGCGGATGCACAGCGCATCCATCTGCGCCGCGCGCTCGGGCGTCGCGCCGTCGCGGATGAGCTCCGCATGCGCCACGCCGAGTTCGTCGATCAATTCCTGCGCCCGCGCGTCGTCCGAGCGCAGCGCGTGCCGCACCGTGCCGTTCAGGTGCGTGCCGACCTCCGGCCACGATTGCAGGCCGGGGCCGGACGGCTCCGAGGCACCGCCGGCCGCAGCGCCATCCGCAGTCGCCGCGGCATCCGCAGCCGAGCCACCCATCAACGTGTCGAGCGTGCCGTAGCGGCCGCCTTCGGCATTCGGCGCCGCGGCGGCGCCAGCCTCGGCGGGCGGCTGCGCGCTCTCTTCGTCGGTGAAGAACTGCGTCGGCGTGCCGGAGCGCTCGTCGTCCTCGTCGTCATCGTCTTGCGCGGCCGAGGCGGCAGGCGCCGCACCGGTACCGACGGTCGACGGCAATTCATCCAGCGGCGCTGGCTGCGTCTCGACGCGCGAGTCGCCCACGTCGCTGTCCCAACTCGCGACCAGCTGCTTCAGGCGCAGGGTCAGTCGTTGCGGGTCGCTGCGGTTGCTCTGCAGCACGCGCAGCACGCCGTCCTTCTTGCGCGCCAGCGTCCATTGCCGGCCGCCGCGTTCCAGGCCGCGCATCATCCGTTCGATCAATTGGGCCAGCTGCTCCGCCTGTGCGCCGGGCCCGTGCGTCTGCTGCAGGCCCTCCAGCGCGCGCTGGAGCTCGTCCCACTTGCCCTCGCGCACCTGCGTCGCGAAGCCTTGGCGCTGCTGCGGATCCGGCACGGCCAGGCCGAGCAGTCGCGCGACGGAGCCCTGCGCGCGCTCGGGCAACTGCGTGCCCGCGCCGCCGCGGGCGGGTTCGCCGGACTCCTGCGCGTAGGCGCGGGCGTAGTTCTCGGGGGTGGGTTCCAGCTTGTCCAGCGCCAGCCGGCGCAGGGCCGCTTTTGCCAGGAGAGCGGGGGGCTGCTGCGGCATCGGTCAAAGCTCGGTGAAATCGGGGAAGGGCGCTGACGCTCGCGGCCGGAACCGGGATCAGCGTGTCGGAAGGTCTTCGCCGGCGTCGGACGTCGGCAGGATCCAGGGAGCCTTGCGCGGCAGCACGGTCTGCGCGAGCCAGCGCTCCAGGTCGTCCGGCGGCAGCGCCTTGCTGAACAGGAAGCCCTGCATCAGGCTGCAATCCAGTCTGCGCAGCACTTCCATCTGCCGCAGCGTCTCGACGCCCTCGGCGACGACCTGCAGGCCCAGCGAGCGCGCCAGCGCGATGATCGCGGTGACCACCGCCGAGCTCTGCGGCGTGATGCCCAGGTCGCGGACGAAGCTGCGGTCGATCTTCACTTCGGAGATCGGCAGCGTCGTCAGATACGCCAGCGACGAGTAGCCGGTGCCGAAGTCGTCGATCGAGATCTCGACGCCGACCTCGTTGAGCCGGTGCAGCGACGGGATCACGCTCTGCAGGTCCTTCATCAGGCCGGTCTCGGTGATCTCGAGCTGGATCGCGCGGTGCGGCACGCCCCACTGGCTGACGAACTGGTGGATGTGCTCGACCAGGTCCGAACGCTCGAACAGCCGGTTGGGCAGGTTCACCGCGATGGACTCGCTGAAGCCGAAGTTGAGTTGCCAGACCTTGGCCTGGCGCGCGGCCTCGCGCAGCGCCCATTCGGACAGCGGCACGATCAGGCCGGTCTCCTCGGCCAGCGGGATGAAGTCGCCCGGCGGCACCAGCGTGTTGCCGCGGCGCCAGCGCATCAGCGCCTCGGCGCCGACCATGCGGGCGGTGCGGACGTCGATCTTGGGCTGGTAGTGGAGGACCAGCTCGTCGCGCTCGATCGCCTTGTGCAGCGCGGATTCGAGCTCGAGCTTCTCGCGCCCGCGGCCCGCCAGCATCGGCGAGTACAGCGCCGACGCGTTGCGGCCCTGGTTCTTGACCGCGTACATCGCCACGTCGGCGTTGCGCAGCAGGTCGGCCATCGTCAGCCCGTCGCGCGGGTAGAGCGAGATGCCCACCGACGCGGTCACGAAGCATTCCTGGCCGGCGATGAAGATCGGTTCGCGCAGGGCGTCCAGCACGCGCTGGGCGACGCGCTCGGCGTCGCTCTCGTCGCCGACCTCGGGCAGCAGCGCGACGAACTCGTCGCCGCCCAGGCGGCCCACCGCCTCCAGCGTGCGGTGCGAGCGCGTGCCGACCGATTCCAGCATCCCCTCCATCACCTGGTCGCTGTGGCGCACGCAGGAACGCAGGCGGCGGCCGACTTCCATCAGCAGGTCGTCGCCGGCGGCGTGGCCCAGCGTGTCGTTGATGACCTTGAAGCGGTCCAGGTCGATCAGCAGCAGGCCGACCTCGTGGCCCATGCGACGGCCGGCCTCGATGGCGCGCTCGGCGCGCCACATCAGCTGGCGGCGGTTCGGCAGGCCGGTCAGCGCGTCGAAGTTGGCCAGCTCGCGGATGCGGTCCTCCGCCATGCGGCGGTCGGTCACGTCCTGGATGACGCCGGTGTAGCCGCAGGCGTTGCCGTGCTCGTTGAACTCGGGCTCGGCCTCGATGTGGATGACGCGCTTGCGCCCGTCCAGCAGCGTGAACGGCAGGTCGGTCACCAGCACCGAGTTGTGGGCGACCACGTCGCGCAGCAGGCGCATGAAGAGCAGGCGCTCCTCGCGCGGCACCATGCGCATCACGCCGATGAAGTCCAGCGGATCGGCGGGCCCGCGGCCGAAGACGCGCAGCGCCTCGTTGGCCAGCTTGAAGCCGTGGCCGGTCTGCCACTCGAAGCTGCCCATGCGGGCCAGGTCTTGCGCGCGGGCCAGCTTGGACTTGCTGCGCTCCAGTTCCTGGCGCGTGCGCGAGCTGCGCAGCATGTAGCGCAGCCGGCCGGCCAGCAGCCGCCATTGGGTGGACTTGACGAAGAAGTCGGTCGCGCCGGCCTGGTAGGCGCGGTTGATCGAGGCCTCGTCGTCGAGGCCGGTCAGCATCAGGATCGGCGCGTTCTCGAAGCCGGGCAGGTGGCGCAGGCGCTCGCAGGTCTCGAAGCCGTCGAGGTCCGGCATCAGCGCGTCCAGCACGATCAGCTCGGGCGTCCATTGCGTGACCAGCTGCAGCGCCTGCTGCCCGCCGGTCAGCGCGGTGACCTCGAAGCCGTGTTCCTGCAGCGCCGCCTCGATCAGCATCAGGTTGACCGCGTCGTCGTCCACCAGCAGGACGCGCGGCCGTTCGATCAGTTCGCCTTCCTTCACGACGCGGCTCATCGTGGGGGGTGAAGCAGTTGCTGCATGGCGAGGCGGGCGGCGGCGATGTCGCCCAGCACGGTCCCGATGAGGTCGGCCAGGCCGTCCTCGCGGCCGGCGCGGGCCAGGCCCTCGATCTCGGCGCAGCGCAGCGACAGCACCGTCGCGCCCAGGCTGGCCGCGGCGGACTTCAAGGTGTGCGCCACATGGCGCAGCGCGTTCAGGTCGCGCGGCGCGTCGCGCCCCTGCGCAAGGATCTGCTCCTGTTGGTCCAGCGACTTCAGGAAGGCGGCCACGACACGTTCCAGCAGATGGTTCACGCCGGCCGGGTCCAACTCGCGCAGACGGGCGAGCGCCTGATCGTCCAGCACGGCGGGTTCGGGCTGTGTCCGGGAGGGCATGGTCGTGGCGTAGTCTGGTGACATCTTCTGATCATGGCGCCGCAGGAGGTTCCACGCGGAGTTGCCGACCATTGTCGTTCACCGCAAGGATGCGAGCGTGCGAAAAAGCAGTCAATTCTGGTGTTCTTGGAGACGCCGCTCGGGGTAAGTCCTGGGGTGGGTGTCGCATCCATGCCGCCTGAAGCGAAGCGCCGGGGATCCCCGCCCCGCGTTCGAGGCCCGGGGGTCAGCGCTTGCCTGCCTACAATGGTCCGCATGAACAGGTTGGGGGAAGCCGCCGCGCGCCGTCGGCCATGGAAGGGAGCCGCGCTGGCCTTGGGGCTGGCGGTCGTGGTCCTGCTTCTCCTGCTGGCGCTCAACCTCGAGCCCACCGGCCCCGGCCTGGTGCTGACCGCCGTGATGGCGGGCGCGGCGCTGATGATCTTCGTGGCCGCGCTGACCTGGCACCTCGCGGTGCGGCTGGCGCGGGCGCAATTCGGCGAGCTGCTGCGCGAGAGCCGGCAGCAGGCGCTGTCGCTGACGCAACTGCAGCCGGACTGGCTCTGGCAGACCGACGCGCAACACCACCTCGTCCGCTGGCAGGCGCCGCAGGGCGCGCCCGCCTCGAGCTGGGCCGGCACGGCGATGAACGGCGCGGTGACGCAGCGGCTGTGGGAACGTTTCCAGTCCTTGCCCGTCCTGTCCCCCGGGTCGGCCGACTCACCGGCGGACGGCCTGCCTCAGGACGTGCGTCGCCATGTCGAGCCGGGACAGAGCTTCGACCGCCTGCGTGTCGTCGACGGCCAGGGCCGACGCTGGGAACTGCGAGGCCAGGCGACGACCGACGCCGCGGGCCGATTCGCGGGTTATCTCGGCGCGGCGCGCGTGCTCGACGAAGCGTCGGCGACGAGTCCGGACACGGCACCGTCGGCCGCCTCGGCGGGGGCCGTCGCCACCGCCACGACGGACTGGCTGCAGGCACTGCCCGGCCCCGCCTGGCTGTTGAGCGACGGCGGTGCGGGCGGCGGGTCCGGCTCTTCCACGCGCCTGATCGATTTCAACGAGGCGGCCGCGCAGATGATGGGCGGCTCGGAAGCCCGGGGTCAGCTGTGGCGCGCCTGCGAGGAAAGATTGCCCGAGGAGCTGCGCCAGGCGCTGGCGCAGCCCGACCTGCAATCCGGCAGCGCGTGCGGCGCCTGGTGGCTGTGCCTGACGGCGCTGCCGCATGGCGGCGGCACGCTGCTGACGCTCTGGCCGCAGGGCGCGGTCGAGACCGTGCCGGCGGCGCTCGCGATGCAGGCCGCGGAGCAGGCGCGGGCGGACCAGGCCTCGTTCAGCTACACCGTGTCGCACGACCTGCGCGCGCCGCTGCGCGTGGTCGAGGGCTTCACCCGCATCCTCAAGGAAGACTACGGCCGGCTGCTGGACCGCGCCGGCAACGACCACCTGGACCGGGTGCTCGGCGCGTCGACGCGGATGCACAGCATGATCGACTCGCTGCTGGCGTTGTCGCACCTGTCGTCGCAGGCGCTGCGGCACGAGACGGTGGACCTGTCGCTGCTGGCGTCGCAGGTGCTGGACGAACTGCGCCGCGGCGCCCCGAACCGCGCGGTCGATGCCCAGGTCCAGCCGGGCCTGCGCGTGCAGGGCGATCCGACGCTGCTGCGGATGGTGCTGGAGAACCTGCTCGGCAACGCCTGGAAGTACAGCGGCAAGCGCGACCACGCCGAGATCCGTTTCGAATCCGAGCAGCGCCAGGGCGAGCGGGTGTTCGTCGTCACCGACAACGGCGCGGGCTTCGACATGCGTTTCGCGGACCGCCTCTTCGGCGTGTTCCAGCGGCTGCACAGCGCGAGCGATTTCCAGGGCACCGGCGTCGGGCTGGCGTCGGCGCGGCGCATCGTGCGCCGGCACGGCGGCGACATCTGGGCCGAGTCGGAAGTCGGGCAGGGCGCCCGGTTCTACTTCACGCTGCCGAACTGAGCGGCGACAGAGCCGCGGACGACTCCGCGTATGCCTCTGCCTCTGCCTCTGCCTCTGCGCCCGCAACCCACGCGGGCCGAGCCGGCGGGCCGCTCAGCTCCCGAGCGCGAGCTGCTCGACGGCCTCGACGATGCGCCGGGCCTGCTCCCCGGTTTCGATCGACTGTTCCGCGGCCATGCGCTCCAGGCGCGACAGCGCCTGCGCGCGTGTCAGCGAATAGCGGTGCATCAGCACGCCCAAGGCCATCGCCTCGATCACTTCGAGTGACGCGCTCGGCTCGACGGCCGGCGGGGGCGGGGCCGCGATGGTGCGGGCGGGTCGGTTGGCGAAGGCGGCCTCGACGGCGGGGACGATCTGGTGGATGTCCAGCGGCTTGACGAGGTAGGCGAGGGCGCCGAGTTCCTTCACCTTGGCGATGGTGGCCTCGTCGGCGAAGGCCGAGAGGAACATGAAGGGCAGCTGCAGGTAGTCGCGCAGGTAGCCGGCGACGTCGAAGCCGGTCATGCCTTCCATGCGGATGTCGAGCAGCGCGAGGTCGGGGCGGTGCTGGCGCGCGATGAGGATGGCGTCGTCGCCGTTGTCGGCGTCGAGCACCTCGTACCCGGCCTGGGCGAGGCCGTGCGTCAGGGTGGCGAGCACCAGCCGGTCGTCGTCCACGACCAGGATGCGGCCCTTGCCGCTCGCGCCCACGTCCTTGCTCACGCTGTCCACGCTGCTCCCGAATCCAAGGCAACCCCGATCAACGGGGGACTGGAGATTGTCACCGAAATGCCGTGGACGGGTCCGCAGAGGCCGGACCCCGGTTTCGGGTGGTCACAACCGACCCCGCGGACCAAGCGCGGCGCTGCGCTTGCACGGGGAACGGGAGCGTGTCGCGCCGAATCCTAGAGTGCCTCCAGCAACTGCACGCCGGGCGGCCACAGGCTGAGCTCGCAGACGACCTGATCGCCGTCCTGCGTCAAGCCGAGCAGCGCGCTGCGCCTGGGCAGCAGCGCGCGCACCAGACCCAGTCCGGACACGCCGCCGCGCACCTGCGCGAGGTCGAATCCCGCCGGCAGCTTCCCCTGGTTGACGATGCGCAGCACCACCTGCTCGGGATCGAAGCGCAGTTCGCAGCGCACCGGCGTCTCGCCGCCGTGTTTCACCGCGTTGGTGAACAGCTCGTTGAGCGTCAACGCGATCGGGATCGCCTCGGCCTCGGGCAGGCCCCAGCGGTGCGACTGCTCGGCCATCGCGCCGTCGATCTCGACCAGGATCTCCCGTCCGAACATCCGCTGCACCGAGCCCATCACCGCCTCGACCACCTTGCGCAGCCGCAGCGGTCCCGACATGCCCACCTGCAGCCCGTAGACCTGCGCGATCGCCTGCACCTGGCCGACGGCCTCGTTGATGACCGTCCGCACCTCGGGCCGTCGCGCCGCGATCTGCTGCAGCAGTCCGGCCACGCCCTGGAGGTTGTTCTTGATCCGATGGTGGACCTCTCGCACCAGCAGCTCGCGCTGCGCGATCGCGGCCTCCAGACGGGCGGCTTCCTGCGCGCGCTGCTGCGTCACGTCGGTGGCGACCAGCAGCAGCTGCTCCGGCTCCAGCTCGCCGCTGGCGTCGTTGACGCCGGCCAGATGCAGCAAGCGCGCGTCCCAGACGCGCGCCTGTCCGCGAACGGTCAGCCGGTACTCGCGCTGGAGCACCTCGCTGCTCTGCAGCGCGAATTCCATGTCCGAGCGGATCGTCTCCGCCTCGTCGCCGCTGCCGAAGAGTGCTTCCAGGCTCGCGCCCAGCAGCTCTTCCTCCGGCCGGCCGGCCAGAGCGGCGGCGGCCTGGTTGATCTGGCGCACCTGCAGCGTGCGCGCGTCGTGCAGGCTGATGGCGATGGGCGCGGCCTCGATGATCCGGTGCAGCGAGGCCTGCGCCTGCTGGCTCTGCGCCTCGGCCTGGCGGCGGCGTTCGATGTCGAGCAGCGCGTAGGTCAGCTGGCGCGAGCTGTCCGGCCCGACCGTCGCCACGGCGTTGCCGACCACCCAGAACTCCCGCCCGTCACGCGCGACCACGCGGCACTCGAAGGTCTCGGCCTGACCCTCGGGCAAATCGTCGAGGTAATGCGTCTGGCGGAACGGATGATCCGGCGCCTCGGTCGCGACGCTGCTGATCGGCTGACCGGCGAATTCCGGCAGGTCCCCGCCGAACATCCGCCGCGCCGAGCGGTTCATCCATTCGATGCCCTGCCGGCCCACCGTCACGATGCCAACGAGCACCGAGTCGAGCACCGCGCGCTCGCGTTCCGTCTGCAGGTTCAGCGAATGCTGCAGCAGCTCGTTGCGCTCCTGCGCCTGCTGGTGATCGGTGATGTCGACGGTCAGCACCGAGGTCGTCTTCTGGCCCGAGGCCAGCTGGCCGATCTCGACGCGCGTCATCAGCCAGCGCAGTCCGTGCTCGGGATGCCGGACCGCGTAGCGCGCCACCGTCGGCGTCGCCTGCTTCAGCGCCTGCTGGAGCTTCTCGTACTCGGCGCGCGACTCGGGCTCGACCATGTCGCGGTTGACGCCCTGCAGCGCGGGCGCCGGCCGCATGCCCTCGTCGCCGGGGATCGGCGGCGGCGGTGGCGCGCCGGTGCCGGGCCGCGACCAGCCGCCTTCCGCCTGGAAGGTCGCCAGCCCGACGCCGGCCGTGTCCATCAAGGTCTGCAACTGCTGCTGCGCGAGCTCCAGATCCTGCTCCGCGCTGCGGTCCTCGAGCATCACCAGCGTGCGCGGCCGCGTCCACGGGCCGCTCAGCCGGCGCGCGCGCACGCGGATCCAGCGCCGACGATCGCCGGGCGGCGCGAGCAGCGCATTGCGGTGCGTTTCCTGGCCGGACTCCGGCGCCTTCGCATGCAGGAGATCGCGCCACTCGGGCGGCAGCTCGTGCAGGCTGATCGGCATCTGCGGACTCAGCCGCCGGCACAGCGCCGCGAATGCGCCGTTGAAGCGCAGCAGCAGGCCCTGGTCGTCGTGCATCAGCGCGGGCAGCGGGCAGAGATCGAGCCACTGGTCGATCTCCGACTGCATGCGTTCCGCGCGTTCCCGCGCCGCGAGTTCGGTGCTGTGGTCCTGCAGCAGCGCCAGGCCCAGCCCGCCGTCCAGTGGATGCACCCAGGCCTGCAGCAGGTGATCGCGGCCCTGGTCGTCGACCAGACGCAGCTCCTGCGCCTTGCCGCTGGGCAGCAGGCGCTCACCTTTCAGGGAGACCTCGCCCATCAGCCCCTGCAGCCGTGCGTTGGTGAGCAAGACCTGGCCCTTGGCGTCCAGGACGAAGGCCGGCCACGGTCCCTCCCACAAGCCGGCGAGCAGGTCGGCCAGCGCCAGGCCGCGCGCGGTCAGCAGCGCGCGCAGCGCGTCGAGATCGGGGGAGGCGAGGGGGAGTTGGGTCGACACGGGCCGAGTTTATGCCGGGTGGAGGCCGCCTATCTGCAACGGATTGAGCGTTGGCCGCCAGGTCGCAGGGCCCTGGCGGCAAGCGCCAGAACCCTGCGACCTGCCGTCCCGGACCGCCGTCTTGCTTCCACGGTTTTGCGACCGGGGACTGCAATGAAAAAGGCCTCGCGGGGTTGCCGGCGAGGCCTCGTTGCAGTGGGCTTGGAGCCCCTTCTTATTCCAGTTGCGAGGCCTTGTGCAGCGCGCGCAGCACGGCGTGGTTCACCTCGTCCGGGCCCAGCATCAGCGTGTCGAGCGCGGCACGGACGTCGAAGACCGATTCGTTCTCGATCGCCTGCACCAGATCCAGGTAGCCCTTGTACGGGCCGCTCTGGTCGACCAGCGCCTGGCGCACGCGCTCGGGCACCGGGATCGACTGCAGCAGCTTCTCGAACGGCTGCTTCAGCATGTGGTCCAGCAGCGAGAACAGACCGCAGATGAACATCTCGTCGCGGACTTCGGAGTCCGTCATGCTCTTGGCCAGCTCTTCCATCACCAGGCCGCGGCGCAGCGCGCCGAACATCACCGGGCGCATCGCGTGATCCTTGCTGGCCGTGGCCAGCAGCAGCGCCAGCCAGCGGCGCAGGCGCGCATAACCCAGCAGCATGATCGCGTGACGGAACGAGGACACCTCGACCGACAGGCCGAAGGCCGCGGAATTCATGTAACGCAGCAGCTTGAAGGCCAGGCTCGGGTCGCGCTTGAGCGTCTGCTCCAGGCGCTCGACGTCCTCGCCCTGGTCGACGCGCGACATCAGTTCGACGATCACCTGCAGGTCGGCCTGCGAGTCGTTGCGAGCGGCCGGAGCGGCCGGCGCCTCGAACTCGCCGTGCACGGTCCAGCCCAGCACGCCGGCCGCGCCGGCATCCAGCGCCTGCTTGAAATCACCGCCGTTGCGGGCGCCGGAGACCAGTACCGACTTGCCCGACGGCAGCGGACCGCCGCCGAGCTCCTGCAGGTCCAGCACCAGTTGCTTGAAGCCGGCCGCGTCGGAGCGACCCTTCAGCAGCGCGCCGCGTGCCTGCGCCTGGGCGGCCAGGTCGGCGTCGGACAGCAGGAAGGCGGGGACCTCAATCTTGAAATTGCCCGGCAGCGGAGCGGCCAGCAGGCCCTTGAGCAGGCCTTCGTGCGCCACGTTCAGCAGCACCGCCTTGGTCGGGAAGGCCTCGGCCAGCGCGGCCAGCAGTTCGCCCGCGTCGGGCGTGCCTTCGGGGCGAAGCGCGAACACCGTGACGCGGGTGGCCTCGATGTCGAAGGACTTGGAAACCAGGGGCGCGTACCCCAGGGCCACTTGGCCCAGCACGGCGTGTGTCGAGTTCATGCAGATCGGCGCATCAGGTGTTGATGTACTGGAACAGCGACATGCGCTGCACCATCGAGTAGGTCTTCAGCGCCGCATCGTAGCCCGTCTGCTGATTCTGGAAGTCGGAAATGCCCTGGGTCATGTCCAGATCCTCTGCGGCAGATTGCTCAGCCTGGTTGTAAACCTTGAGCGTCTGCAGGCGGGACTCCGAACCGTCCAGGTTGTTCATCTGCTCGCCCACCTGGCTGCGCACGTTGGCGAGGTTGTTCATCACCGCGTCCAGGTCGCGCAGGTTCACCAGGTTGGACTGCGTGATCTCGGGGCCGGTGCGGCCCGTGGTCTTGAGCGATTCGATGGTGCGGTCCAGCACCTCGAAGAGCTTCAGGTCGGCCGTCGAGGGCTTGACGGTGAAGGTGTCGCCGTCTGACGGCGCGCCGGCGATGGTCATCGCCATGCCGTCGAACTTGACGGTCTGGCCGGCGGCGTAGTTGTCGCTGGCGACCGGCACGTGGCCCTGGGATTCGTTGAAGACCGTGTAGGTCTGCGCCGGCGCCGTGCCGCTGACGACGATGCTGTAGCTGTCGCCCGTCACCAGCGCGGGATCGGTGACGCGGCCGGAGTCGATGTAGCCCGTCGAGGCCTTGCCGGTCAGCGCGTTGGGCGCGGGGCCGGTCTCGAAGGTGCCGTTGCCGCTGCGCGCCTGCTCCCAGGCCTGGCGGCCGTCGACGCTGAGCGGGTAGTTCTCGAGGTTGCCGGTCGTGACGCTGCCGGAGACGCCTTCGAAGCCGACGCCGCCGCCGATGCGGGCGCCCGACGCGTCGCGCTGGACCGGGTTGTCGAGGAAGGGCGTGCCGGAGGTGCCCTGGCCGGAGAACAGGTAGCCGCCCGCGCCGTCGGTGCGGTTGGCGATGGACAGCAGCTGGTCGCGCAGGCCCTGGACCTTGGTCGCCAGGCCCTGCCGCTCCGGATCGCTGTAGCTGGCATTGCCGGCGGCGACCAGCGTCTCGCGGATCTGCTGCATCAGCTCGTTGGCGTCGCCCAGCGCGCTTTCCGCCAGCGTCATGCTGTTGCGGCTGGCGTCCAGCGCGCGCTGGCTCGCGTCGACCTGGCCGAGCGAGGTGCGCGCGCGCTCGGCGCGGGCGGCGCCGGTCGGGTCGTCGCTGGCCTTCTCGACGCGCTTGCCGCTGGTCAGGCGCTGCTGCGCCTCCTGCATCTCCTGCTGGCGGCGTTGCAGCGTCGCGATGCTGGTGTCGAACATGTTGTTGGTCGAGAGTCGCATGGCTGCGTCCTTCAGTGTTCAGGCGATCGGTCGCGCATCGGGTATCCGGCCGCGTCAGCGGCCGACCACGCTCAGCAATTGGTCGAACAGGCTCTGCGCGGCCTGCAGCATCTTGGCGGCGGCCTGGTAGCCCTGCTGGAACTGCATCAGCTTGGCCGCCTCCTCGTCGAGGTTGACGCCGGCCTGGCTGGAGCGCGTCTGCTCCGTGTCCGAGGCCACCGTGGTGGAGACCTGCGCCAGGTAATCCGCGCCCTGCACGCGCGAGCCGATGTCGGCCATCGCGGCGGCGTAGGCCTCGTTGACGGTCTGGCCGCGCGACAGCGTGCCGTCGACCTGCAGCTGCTTGCCCAGGAAGGGCTCGCTCTGCATCGCGAGGAAGGCCTTGGCGTTGCCGTTGTTGGTGGCGACCACCTGGTCCGACACCTGCAGCGCGATCTTGTCGCCTTCGCGCGGCACGCCGTTCAGGCTCAGCTCGAAGCCCAGGTCCACGCCGTTGGCCGGATCGTTGCCGATCTTGCCGCCGGCCTTCCAGGTGCCGCTGACCTGCGTGTTGTCCGACAGCGTGATCGTGTAGTTGATGCTGTTGTCGGCGTTGACGGCGCCGAACTCGACGGTCGCGGGCTGCTTGCTCTTGTCGAACTTGTCGTTGATCGCGTAGAGCGTGTCGACGGTCGCCGTGCCCTTGTTGTTGATGTTGGTCGTGCCGATGATCGGCGACGCCGCCGCCAGGCCCGCCGGATCGTCCAGCGCGCGCTTGAAGCTGCCCGCCGCGTTGGCCACCGGCTCGAGCAGGAAGCTGTCGCCCGGCTGCATGGTGCCGGTCGTCGACAGGCTGATGCCGTAGGCGGCCTTGATCTGGTCGTTGTTCATGATCGTCGGCTGGCCGCCCGGGCGCACCGCGATCTGGTAGCTGTCGGGCGTGCCGGTCGGGTCCGGCGTGACCGTGAACGACAGCGCCGGCACCAGCGCCCCGTCGGTGACGGCGGCGCTGAGCTTGGCGTCGCCGCGGTTGGTCGCCGCCGGGAGCACCGTCGGATTGGCGATCGTGAACAGCGGGCCGCCGGCCTGCGCCTTCAGGTCGATGCCCAGGCTCTGCTGCTCGTTGACGCGCGTCGCGATCGCGGTCGCCATCTGGCCGAGCAGGTTGCGGGCGTCCTGCAGGTGGGTGTTCTGGTAACGCAGCATCGCCGTGAGCGAGCCGCCGGTCAGCGTGCTGTCGTCCAGCGCGCGGGTGCCGCTGGTGTCGGTGATCGAGAGCTGCGCCCGCGCGCCGTCGTACGGATCGGGCGTGACCGACAGCTGCTGCGCCTGGCCGCCGAGCACCAGCACCTGGCCGCCGCCGATGAACACGCCGGTCGTGCCGTCGCGGGCGTTGGGGACGGTGCTCACCTGCACGTACTGGCTCAGCTGCGAGATCAGCTGATCGCGCTTGTCGAGCAGGTCGTTGGGCGTGTGGCTGGTACCGGCCGAGCGGGCGATCTGGTCGTTCGCCGCGGCGATCTGCTTGGCGAGCTCGTTGACCTGCTTGACGTCGGCGTTCATGTCGCTGACGACGCCCGACTGCAGGTCGGCCAGTTGCTGGCCGGCGCTCTGGAACCGCGCGGCCAGCGCCTGCGCCTTGCCCAGCACAACCTGGCGCGCCGACGGATCGGAGGGGCGGCTGGCCACGTCGACCAGCGCGTTCAGGAAGTCGTTGGCGGACTGGCCCAGGCCGTCCGAGCCGGTGGGGAAGAGCTTCTCCAGCTGCGCCAGCTGCGACTGCATCGTCGTGTCGGCGAAGGCCTGCGACTTGGCGGCCGCGGCCTCGCGGGTCAGGAACTCGTTGTGCGAGCGGGTCACCGTCTGCACGTTGACGCCCTTGCCGAAGTAGCCCGCGCCGGTGAACTGGCCCTCGGGCGTGGTCAGCACCACTTCCTGGCGGGAGTAGCCCTGCGTGTTCGCGTTGGCGATGTTCTGGCCGATGGTCTGCAGCGCCGCCTGGTTGGCGAACATGGCGCGCATGCCGAGCGACAGCAGCGGGGAGGTACTCATGTCGGGGTCCTCGGTCTTTCCTGGGCGTTCCGGGCGTTCAGGACGTACTCAGGGGCGCGCGATCAGGCCAGCGCGCGCTGCACGCGCATCGTGGTGTTGATCGTGCGCGCCAGCTTGGTCGCGTAGTCGGGGTCGGTGGCGTAGCCGGCCTTCTGCAGGCCCTTGGCGAAGCCCTCGGCGCTGCCGGTGTTGGCCTTGGCGACGACGTCGCGGTAGCGGTCGTTGTTGCCGATCAGCTTGGCGTAGTCCTTGAAGGCCTCTTCATAGCTGCCGTAGGCGCGGAACTTGGCCGTCACCTTGGTCGGCTTGCCGTCGACGTACTCGGTGGTCTGCACCTCGGCCACCTTGCCGGTCCAGTTGGCGCCGGCCTTGATGCCGAAGACGTTGAAGCTGCTCGAGCCGTCCTTGTTCAGGATCTCGCGCTTGCCCCAGCCGGACTCGTGCGCGGCCTGCGCGATCATGAAGCTGGCCGGGATGCCGGTCGACGCCTGCGCCGACTTGGCGGCGGCGTCGTGCTTCAGGATGAAGTCCTGCACGTGCGGCTGCACGTTCTTGACGGCCAGCGCCGGCAGCTGCGGCACCTTGGTCGCGTCCTTGGCGGTCGGCAGCTCGCCGTCCTTGACGCCCAGCTGGCGCTGCAGGTGGCGCTCGATGGCCTGCGACAGGCCGCCGGGCAGGCCGGTCATCTTCGCGGCGTACTGCTGGTCCAGCATCTCGCCGCCCATCTGGGTCGCCGAGTTCTCCATCATCCCGCTGTTCATCGTGGCCTGGCGCATGCTCTTCATCACCTCCTGCATGAAGAGGGCTTCGAACTGGCGCGCGGTTTCCTTGACGGCGGCCTTGGGGTCGCGCGACGCGGTGCCCTTGAGCTGCTCGACGGAACGCGTGTCCGACGAGAGACCGTTGACGCCCATGCCGAGCGCGGTGCTGAGGGGGGTGGAGAGGGCCATGTCAGATCACCTCGAGTTCGGCGTTCAAGGCGCCGGCGCTCTTCATCGCCTGGAGGATCGCCAGCAGATCCTGCGGGGTGGCGCCCAGGGTGTTCAGGGCCTTGACGACGTCGTTCAGGCGCGCGCCGGCCGGCAGCTGGATCAGCGAGCCGGGCTCCTGCTTGATCGAGATGTCGGTCTTCTGCGTGACCGTGGTCTGGCCGCCGGACAGCGCGTTGGGCTGGCTGACCTGCGGCGTGCTGGAGATGGTCACCGCCAGGTTGCCGTGCGCGACCGCGCAGGGCTGCAGCGTGACGGCCTGGTTCATGACGACCGAGCCGGTGCGGGCATTGATGACGATGCGGGCGGACGGGATCTCCTGGTCGAAGCTCAGGTTCTCCATGTCGGCCAGGAAGGCGACGCGCGCGTCCGGCGCCAGCGGCGCGCGGACCTTCACGACGCGGCCGTCCAGCGCCATCGCCGTGCCTTCGCCCTTGAACTTGTTGATGGCCTTGGCGACGGCGCGCGCGGTGCCGAAGTCGGAGGCGTTCAGGTCCAGCTGCAGCCACTCGTTCTGCTGCAGCGGCGTGGGCACGCTGCGCTCGACCAATGCGCCGCCGGGGATGCGGCCGGCGCTCAGGTGGTTGATCTGGACCTTGGAACCGCCCGCGGACGCGCCGGCGCCGCCGACGACCATGTTGCCCTGGGCGATCGCGTAGACCTGGCCGTCGGCGCCGCGCAGCGGCGTGGCGATCAGCGTGCCGCCGCGCAGGCTCTTGGCGTTGCCCATCGACGAGACGACGACGTCCAGCGGCTGGCCGGGCTGCGCGAACGGGGGGAGCGAGGTGGTGATCATCACCGCCGCGACGTTGCGCGGCTGCATGGTCACGCCCGGCGGGAGCAGCACGCCGAACTGCTGCAGCATCGCGGTGATGCTCTGGCCCGTGAACGGGGCCTGCGTGGTCTGGTCGCCGGTGCCGTCCAGGCCCACGACGAGGCCGTAGCCGGTCAGCGGGTTGGAGCGGACGCCCTGCACCGCGGCGACTTCCTTGATGCGCGTCGCCTCGGCCGGCGTCGCGATCGCGAGCAGGGCCATCAGCGCGAGCAGGCCGGAGGCCAGCAGGCGAGGGGAGCGGGAGAAGAAGCGGGGGAGGGTGTTGGGGTACATCTCGGTCACACGGTTGCAGACTCGTGTGACCGATTGTGGGGAAACTTAAATGGGCGAAAGGTTCAAGAAGAAGCGGGATAGCCAGCCAATTCCATGCGCGTCGGCGACGGCGCCGCGACCGCGCTGCTCGACCCGGACGTTGGCGATCGCCGTCGAGGCGACGATGTTCCCCTGGCGGATCGACTGCGGGTCGACCTGGCCGTAGAAGCGCAGCACGTCCACGTTGGCGTTCACGCCGACCTGCTTCTCGCCCGAGATCAGCAGGTGCCCGTTGGGCAGCACGCCGGTGACGACGGCGGTGATGGTGCCGGAGAAGTCGTTGGTGTTCTCGTTCGTGCCCTTGCCGGTGCTCTTGTTGGACGAGGAGCCCGTCAGCTCGGCCCGGCCGCCGCCGAAGGAGTTGGCGGCGATGCCGGGGATCGCGCTGACGCTGGCGCCGATGGCGCCGTTCTTGTCGAGTTCGGAACTCGACTTCTGCGTCGCGCTGACCTTCTCGGTGATCGTGACGGTGACGATGTCGCCGACCAGGCGGGCGCGGTGATCCTCGAACAGCGGCCGGTAGTTCGCGTTCTGGTAGATCGCGCCGTTGTTGGCGGAGGCCGGGATCGGCTCCGGCATCTTCACCACCGGCGCGGGCTGCATGTCCACGCGCGGCTGCGGGTACATCGTCGAGCAGGCGGTGAGAACCAGCACGGTGGCGCAGGCACTGAGCCGCATCGCCGATCGGGCGAGGCTGGACGTGGGCAACAGGGGCGAGGACGGGAACGAATGCATGAACAACTCCTGGATTCGCGGCGTGTCGGGACGCCGGCCGTGGCACCGGGTGGGTGCACCGCGCGGGGCCGGCGGGATCTGGACGACGGGACCCTCATCGTCGCCCGGGCGATGCGCGCCCGATCGACCGAAGTGAGCCCGTCAGTCCGGTCAGATCTGCGACAGCTTCTGGAGCATCTGGTCGGTGGTCTGGATCGCCTTCGAGTTCATTTCGTAGGCGCGCTGGGTCTGGATCATCTGGACCAGTTCCTCGACGACGTTGACGTTCGAGGTTTCGACGAAGCCCTGCTGCACGGTGCCCAGGCTGTTCTGGCCGGGCGCGCCGGTCTGCGGCGTGCCGGAGGCGACCGTCTCGGCGTACAGGTTGCCGCCCAGCGACTCAAGCCCCGGCGGGTTGATGAAGTTCGCCAGCTGCAGCTGGCCCAGCGTCGTCGGCGTGGCGCTGGCGGCGGTGGTGACGCTCACCGTGCCGTCGGCGCCGATGGTCAGCGACTTGGCGTCGGCCGGGACGATGATCCCGGGCAGCACCGTGTTGCCGTTGTTGGTGACGACCTGGCCGTTGGCGTCCAGCTGGAAGCTGCCGTCGCGGGTGTAGGCGGTGGTGCCGTCGGGCATCTGCACCTGGAAGAAGCCGTTGCCCTTGACGGCGACGTCCAGGTAGTTGGACGTCTGCGTCAGGCTGCCCTGCGAGTGGCTGCGCGAGGTGGCGACCGCGCGCGAACCCAGGCCGACCTGCATGCCGGTGGGCAGCGTGGTCTGCTCGGTGTTGTTGGCGCCGGGCTGGCGCAGCGTCTGGTACATCAGGTCTTCGAAGACCGCATGCGACTTCTTGAAGCCGTTGGTCGAGACGTTGGCCAGGTTGTGGGAAATCACGTCCAGCTGGGTCTGCTGGCTTTCCATGCCGGTCTTGGCGGTCCAGAGCGAACGAAGCATTGAAGTCTCCTGAATCCTGTGGCTAGCGGTTCCGTGCTGCGAACTGTGCGCAGTCGGATCAGCTGTCGGACAGCAGCTTGGAGGCTGCCTGGCCGTGGGTCTGGGCGATCGAGAGCATCTTCATCTGCTGCTCGAACTGGCGGGCGGCGGCGATCATGCCGACCATGGTCTCGACCGGGCTCACGTTGGAGCCCTCGAGGGCGCCCGACTGGAGGCGGGCGGCGGGATCGGCGGGCAGCGGATCGCCGCCTTCGGCGATGAACAGGCCGTCGTCGCGGCGCGTGAAGCGGCCGTCCTCGGTGACCAGCTTGATCCGGCCGATGTTGACCGGACGCTGTCCGTCGGCCTTGGCGACGACGGTGCCGTCGTCGCCGATCGAGATCGTCGAGTTGGGCGGCACGGTGATCGGACCGCCGTCGCCCAGCACCTGCAGGCCGTTGCGCATGCGCAGCACGCCGTCCTGGTCGACGTCCATCGAGCCGGCGCGGGTGTAGGCCTCGGTGCCGTCCAGCGCCTGCACGGCCATCCAGGACTTGCCCTTCATGGCGACGTCCAGGTTGCGGTCGGTCGTCGTGATCGGGCCGGCGGTCAGGTCGTGGCCGGTGGTCGTCTCCAGCGCGAACGCGCGGGTGGACGAGCCGTCGCCGCGGATCGGCACCGCGCGGAACGCCTGCAGCTCGGCGCGGAAGCCGTTGCTGTTGGCGTTGGCGAGGTTGTTGGAAAGCACGTCCTGGCGCGACATCGCCGCCTGGGCGCCGCTCATCGACAGGTAGATCATGCGGTCCATCGGAACTCCTCAGCGATCGGCAACGGGATGGGTCAGGACGCCGGTGCCTGCATCAACGCAGGTTGACCAGCGTCTGCAGGACCTGGTCCTGCGTCTTGATGGTCTGCGAGTTGGCCTGGTAGACGCGCTGCGCGGTCATCATGTTCACCAGCTCGGAGGTCAGGTCGACGTTGGATTCCTCCAGCGCGCCGGGGGTCAGCGAGCCGAGGTTGCCGTCGCCCGGCACGCCGACGACCGGATCGCCCGACGAATTCGTGCGCGCCCAGACGTTGCCGCCCAGCGGCTGCAGGCCTTGCGGGTTACGAAAGTTGGCCAGCTCGACCTGGCCGGCCGGCTTCGATTCACCGTTCGAATAACGGGCGGTGACGATGCCGTTGTCTTCCAGCTTGATGCCGACCAGCTGGCCCGGCGCGTAGCCGTTCTGGTTCAGGTCGGTGACGGCGAAGTTGGAGCCGTTCTCGGTGGCGGAGCGCAGGTCGAAGCTGATGCCCTGCACCGACGGATCGGACGGGTCGGCCGGCGGCGCCGGGATCGGCAGCGTCGGCGCGCCTTGCGAGTTCGTGCCGGCGGGGATCTTCAGGTTCAGGAACTCGCTCGGGCCGGGCGAGACGGGCTTGCCGCCGGTGGGCAGGAAGGTCATCTGCGTGAACGGCGTCAGCGGGTTGCCCTTGGCGGTGCCGTCGTCGGTCTCGATCGGGTTGCCCGCCGAGTCGAACTGCACGGCGCTGCCGTTGGCCGTCAGGTAGACGTTCCACACGGTGTTGCCGTTGGCGTCGTCGTTGTTGGCGCGCTGGAAGTACATGGTCAGCGCGGTGGGCTGGCCCTTGGCGTCGTACACCGTCATCGACGTCGCGTTGTTGTACGAGGTCGGGTCGTTCAGCGTGATGCCGGTCTTGTCGATCTTGGGCGAGTTCGGGTCGGCCGGATCGGTCAGGTCGTAGGCGGCGGTCGGGCCGGCGCGGGAGTCCAGGTTGAACTCCATCTTGATGTCGCTCGTCACCTTGGGATCGATGCCGCCGGTGGGCAGCTTCAGGCCTTGCGCCAGACCGGGCTGGATCACGCCGTTGGCGTCGGCGGGATACCCCATCAGCTTGAGCTGATCGTTGTTGACGATGTTGCCTTCCTTGTCGACCTTGAACTGGCCGTTGCGGGTGTACACCGTCGGGCTCTTGCCGTCGGACACCTGGAAGAAGCCGGCGCCGTTGATCGCCAGGTCCATCGGGTTCTCGGTGATCGAGATGTTGCCCTGCGTGAACTGCTGGGCCACCGTCTGGACCTGCACGCCGATGCCGACGTCGCTGGTGCCGGCGCCGTTGAGCGAAGCCGCGTACATGTCGGCGAACTCGGCCCGCGACGACTTGGCGCCGTAGGTCTGGGAGTTGGCGATGTTGTTGCCGATGACTTCCAGGTTCTTGCTGGAAGCGTTCAGTCCGGAGAGGCCTTGTTGGAAGCTCATGGTCGTGTCCTTGGGCGATTCAGGCGCGAATCTGCGGGGTCAAGCGGGGGGCGGGGCTGAGGGCGGAAATGCTGGGATCAGCCCAGCGAACGGACCTTGTCGTAATCGACCAGGCCGGAATTCTTCAGTTCGAGCTGCAGCGTGGCGCCGCTCGTATTCACCGCGCGCACCGTGTCGCGGGTGAGGGTGGTCGCGGTGACCGGCGCGCTGGCATTGGTCGCCGTGACGCGGAAGCTCAGGTTGGTGGTCTCGGTCGCCTTGGACGCGTCCCAGGTGTAGGACTGCATGCCGGCCTTCATCTTGCCGAGGTCCTGCGTGGAGATCACCTCGCCGGCGCCGTTGAGGATTTCCAGCTTGACGGCGTCGGCGGCGCCGCCGAGGTCGAAGCTCATCGTGGATTTCCCGTCGGCGACGCTGATCTTGTTGCCGGGGACGGTGACGTCGCGGCCGACCAGGCTCACGCTCTGCAGCGCCTGCATCTGGCCGAACTGGCTGCCCAGGGCCTGGATGCTGCTGTTGAGCGTGCTGACGCCGGTGACGGTCTGGATCTGCGCCATCTGCGTCGTCACGGCGGCGTTGTCCATCGGGTTCATCGGGTCCTGGTTCTGCAGCTGCGCGACCAGCAGCTTCAGGAAGCGGTCCGAGGTTTCCTGCGCGCTCGTGCCGGTGGCGCTCGCGGCGGCCGTGTTCGAGGCGGCGCCGGTCTTCGTGTTGGCGTTCAGGGCGGTGAAGTCCATGATGGGCGTTCCGTTCGGTTATTCGGGAGGAGCGGGCGATCAGCCCTGGCCCATCTGCAGGGTCTTGAGCAGCAGCGACTTGGCGGTGCCCATGACCTCGAGGTTGTTCTGGTACGAGCGGGAGGCGGAGATCATGTTGACCATCTCCTCCACGCTGTTGACGTTGCTGTACGTGACGTAGCCGTCGGCGTCGGCCAGCTGGTGGCTGGGATCGTGGATGCGGCGGCCGGGGGTCTGGTTCTCCTGGACGCCCACCACCTGCACGCCGACGTCGGTCTGGTCCGTGCCGTTCTGGGCCAGCACGCTCTGGAAGACGACCTGGCGCGCCTTGTAGGCCTGGCCGTCCGGGCCGGCGACGGTGTCCGCGTTGGCCATGTTGCTGGCGACCGCGTTCAGGCGCTGGCTCTGCGCGCTCACCGCGCTGCCGCTGATGTGGAAGATGCTGAACATCGACATGACGGGCTCCTTGCTTCAGCGCTCGATCAGGACGCGTTCGGCGACTTCATCGCATCCAGCATGGTGCGGATGGAGCCGTTCAGGAATCGCAGCGAGGCCTCGTACTTCACCGTGTTGTCGGCGAAGCTGGCGCGCTCGCGGTCCATGTCGACCGTGTTGCTGTCCATGCTGGTCATCGAACTCAGGCTGCTCTGCAACGCGGCCTGCGTGCGCTGGGTCAGGGTCTGGTTGGAATCCGAGGGATTGGCCGCCGGGGAGGTCGCCGCGCGCAGCGCCTTGGCGAAGTCCATGTCCTTGGACTGGTAGCCCGGGGTGTCGGCGTTGGCGATGTTGCTGGCCAGCAGACGCTGACGCTCCGCCCGCAGGGTCAGCGCCTGGGACTGGAAGCTCATCGCGTCGGTCAGTTTGTTCAGCATCTCGTTTCTCCTTCGGACGGGGCGGGGGCATCGGGACGCGGCCCGTTGGCTGTCACCCGGTTTTGTCACGTTCGAGCATTGTGTTCAGCAGGTCCGAAAACATGAGCGCGATAAGACGGGTGATCCCGGCGCATTTCGAAGCCATCGGCGAGCCCCGGATCCGTACAGTTCCGACCCATGCCGCAAAGCTGCCACTCCACCCATGCCCGCCACGCGCAGGCGCTGCCCGCCCTGCTGGCGGGCGCGCTGATGTCCGTGTGGCTGATGTTCGGGCTCGTGGACGAGGCCGATGCGCAGCCCGCGGCGCCCGTGCAGGTCGCGGTGGCGCCCAACATTTCGATTAGCGAACCGGGGGGCTCAGGCCTCGGCGCGCTGGACGCGACGCTGGAAGACCGCCTGCAGACGCTGGCGATGGCCGGCGCCCGCCAGGTGGCGCCCAACCAGGCCCGCGTGGAGATCGAGATCGGCAAGCTGGACCCGCGACTGCGCCTGGCGCCGTGCGCGCAGATCCAGCCCTACCTGCCGCCCGGCACCAGAATGTGGGGCCGCAGCCGCCTGGGCCTGCGCTGCGTGGCCGGCGTGACCAAATGGAACGTGACGCTGCCGCTGACCATCAAGGTCTACGGTCAGGCCTTCGTCGCGGCGGCGGACCTGCCGACCGGCACGCTGCTGACTCAAGAACATCTCCGGCTGGCCGAAGTAGATATTGCCGGTGAGGCCGGCGCCATCTATACCCAACCGGATGGCTGGCTCGGGCGTCATCTGGCCAAACCCGTCGCGGCCGGTCAGGCACTGCGATCCGTGGACCTGAAGCTGCGCCAATGGGTGCAGCCGGGCGACCGGGTGCAGGTCATGGCGACCGGCGACGGTTATGCGATCGCCGGCGAAGGCCAGGCGATGGGCGTCGGGCTGGAAGGCCAGGATGTCCGTGTACGTTTCGACAATGGCCGCATGGCCACCGGGCGTACGATCGGTGAACGACGGGTGGAGGTGGTACTGTGATGCCCTTCACCGAGAGATCTGTCTAATTTGTGAAGCTCGCCCCTCAAGTTCCGTCCAGGCAGGTCGATAAACCCGCTAATGGAAGGGATCCGGAAGTCCTCGGGCCCATGGAGAATTGCCATGAAGATCGGTAACAACGCTGACATCAACGCCTACTCGAAAGTCGGCGGCACCGCTGCCGGCGCGACCGAGGGCGGAGCCAAGACCGCCAAGGGCGGCGCCGCGGCCCCCTCGAACGAGGGGTCCAAGGTCGAGCTGTCGAGCACCGCGAGCAGCCTGATCTCGGGCACCGGCACGGACGACGGCAGCTTCGACGCGGAGAAGGTCGCCCGCATCGCCAGTGCGATCGAGAAGGGCGAGTTCAAGATCAACGCCGACGCGATCGCCGACAAGCTGATCGCCAACGCGTCCGAGATGCTGGGCCGCACCCAGCAGTCGCACTGAACCGCTCCGTCGAAAGACGCCGAGCTGTAGCGAGCCAAGACCCCAGCCTTTCCGGTGACGCCCATGACCGCCACGCCTCTGACCACGACCCCCGTCGACCTGGAGCAGCCGCTCCAGGACGTCGAAAGCTGCCTGAACCTGCTGGGCGACGCGCTGCATCGACGCGACTCGCAGGCGATCGAGCTGCACGCGGCGTCGTTGCACGCGGCGCTGGCACGCGCGATCGAACAGTTCAGCGCGGCCGCTCGTACCGGCACCGTGCCGCAAGGCTTGCGCACCCGCCTGATGCAGGCCGGTGGCCGTGTGGCCGCGCAGCGTGAGTCGCTGGCCCGCGCCACCGCGGCGCTGGACCGCGCCATCGACGTGCTGATGCCTGGCGAACCCAGCGGCCTGTACGGCGCTTCCGGCAAGAGCGAGCGCAAGTCGGGACTGGGTGGAGCGATCCAGGCTTGAGCCCGGTTCCTCTCGAATGACGAAGGCCACGCCGTGCGTGGCCTTTTTGCTTTTGGGGAACTCGCGTGCGGAGGTCGGTGCGCTGGCCGCCAGTGCAGGGGGCCTTGGCGGCAGGCGCCAAAACCGCCAGCACAGCCGTCCCCAACCATTCGCGTCCTTCGACGGATTTGCGACCGAGGACCTTGGGCGAGGAGGGGGAGGTGTGGGGCGGTCAGGTCGGCGTGCGCGTCGCCTTGCGACGCAAGCAGTCGAGGTAGACGTGGCCGTCCGGCGGCAGCCCGCTGCGCTGTGAGGTCCAGATCATCTCGCCCAGGCACTCCATCGCCTCGTGGTGGGCGTCGTGGAGCGACTGGCGGCGGGCCGCCAGCAGGTCCAGCGCCTGGCGCACGCCGGTCGGCTGGTCGATCTGGTGCTGCTCCATCAGGCTGAGGTGCATGGACAGGTGCAGGAACGGGTTCGTGCGACCGTCCTCGACCGTGTAGACCGCCGCGAGCGCGGCGTCTTCATCGGCGAGTTCGTCGTGGTACTCCGGGTGCTGCTCGATCCAGTCCGAGGCGATCGCCTCCATCGGCGTCAGCGGCAGCTTGTCGCGGTACTTGCGGAAGGTCTGGCAGAAGAAGCGCCGGACTTCGAGTTGGGATGGGGCAAACATAAGCGCGTGATTGTCGCCGCCCGCGTCAGGCCTTGTCGGGTTGGGGATGCTCGGACGAAGGCACCGGCGCCGCGCCCGGGGCGGCACCCGGCGCCAGGTGCGGCTCCTGCCAGGGATTGCGGGCCTTGCCTTCCGCCAGGGCCTTGCGTTCCGCCGCCAGCCGCTCCTCCAACTGTTCCCGACCGCGCTTGGACATTGCGATCAAGGTGTCGAGGTCGCCGCGGTGCGGGCGCAGTTCCTCGGTCTGCTCGACGGTATGCCGCCGGAAGCGCCACGCCATCTGCCGCGCCGCGTGCGGCTCCCAACCGAGCTGCTGCAGCACGCTGCGCGCGCTCATGAGCGCGGAGTCCAGCGTCTCGCGCTCGATCAGCTCGACGCCCAGTTCGCGCAGCGCGTAGTAGTGCTGGACGTTGCGCGCCCGCGCGACGATCGTCAGGTGCGGGAAGTGCTGCCGGGCGATCTCGGCAATCTTGACGCTGTGGTTGAAGTCGTCGACGGCCAGCACCAGCACCTGCGCATGCTGGGCGCCGGCGGTGCGCAGCAGTTCCAGCCGCGTCGCGTCGCCCCAGAACACCCGCCAGCCGAAGCGCCGCAGCGATTCGACGGTGTCGGCGTCGTGGTCCAGCACCGTCGCCGGGATGCCGTTGGCGAAGAGCATCCGCCCGACGATCTGCCCGTAGCGACCGAAGCCCGCGATGATCACTGTCGACTCCTGCTGTTCGGTGAGCTCGTGCGGGGACTTGCGCTCGATCTGGCCGGCGCGCCGCTGCGCCCAGGCCAGCAGTGCCGGCGTCAGCGCCAGCGACAGCGCGACGGCCGCCACCAGCACCGAGCGCTGCCCCGCGTCGAGCAGCGTGGCCTGTTCCGCGAGCTGGAAGACGACGAAACCGAACTCGCCGCCCTGCGCCAGCAGGATGACGAAGACCGCGCGCTCCGGCCTGGGCAGGCCCATCGCGCGGCCCAGCACCGCCAGCACCAGGCCTTTGCACAGCCACAGCGCGGCCAGCAGGCCGAGCACCGCGAACGGCTTCTGCCACAGCACCGTCAGGTCCAGGCCCATGCCCACGGCGATGAAGAACATCCCGAGCAACAGGCCCTTGAACGGCTCCAGGTCGGCCTCGAGGGCACGGCGATATTCGCTTTCGGCGAGCAGCACGCCCGCCGCGAAGGCGCCCAGCGCCATCGACAGCCCGACCTTCTGCATCAGCATCGCCGCGGCCAGCACCAGCAGCAGCGAGGCGGCGGTGAAGATCTCCGGCGTGCCGCTGCGCGCGATCCAGCGCAGCAGCGGTCGCAACAGCAGCCGGCCGCCGAGCACGATCAGCACCAGCGCGCCCAATGCCAGCCAGATCCGCCCGCCGGAGTGCCCCGCGGCGGGCCGCCCCTGGCTCGCGAGGATGGGCACCAGCGCCAGCACCGGGATCGCGGCGATGTCCTGCAGCAGCGCGACGCTGATGACGCTCTGTCCGGCGCGCGTGTTGCCGAGGTTCTTCTCGCTGAGGGTGGCCAGCGCGACCGCCGTCGACGACATCGCCAGTCCCAGCGCCGCGATGACGGCGGCATGCCAGTCGGCGTCGAGGAAGAAGGACGGGATCAGCAGCAGCGCCGCGCAGCCCAGCATCTGCGCCGAGCCCCAGCCGAAGATCGGCCGGCGCATCGCCCACAGCCGCTTGGGCTCGAGTTCCAGGCCGACCAGGAACATCATCAGCACGACGCCGAATTCACCGACCTCCAGGACGGTCGCCGGTTGGCTGATCAACCCCAGCACCTGCGGGCCGAGCAGCACGCCCGCCACCAGGTAGCCCAGGATCGAGCCCAGCTTCAGCCCGCGCGCCAGGGGCACCGCGAGCACCGCCGCGGCCAGCAGGACGAGCGGCGTCAGCAGCCAGTTGCCATGGGCGCCATGCGCCGCGGCTTCCGTCGCGGTCACGGCGGCGGAGGCGGCGGTCATCGCGGCGGACGCCGCGGACATCGGGGTGGAGATGTCCATCAGACCGGCGCTCCTTCCTCGCGCACCGGGCGCTCGTCGTCGGGGACCGTCTCCTGCGCGGGGTCGGGCTGGTGTTCGCACCAGGCGGGCAGGGCGCGCAGCCCCTCGACGAAGGCCTGCGCATGGGCCTGGACCTGCTCGGCCGGCGCCTTCTGCGCGCCGTGCAGGATCAGCGGCGGCAGGAAGCGCATGCCGCACAGCGCGGCCGTCTGCGCATAGGGCAGCAGGAAGTCGCCGACCGGATGGCGGTTGTAGCCCTCCGCGCTGTAGGAGTGCTCGCTCCCCCCGGCCGACGTCACCAGCCACAGCTCCTTGCCGTGCAGCGCGTGACCGGTCTGGCCGTAGGCGAAGCCCACGCTCAGCACCTCGTCCACCCACAGCTTCATCAGCGCGGGCATGCCGTACCAGTGCAGCGGATGCAGCCAGACCAGCATCTCCGCGTCGCGCAGCGCCTCCTGCTCGGCATGCGTGTCGATGGCGTAGTCCGGATACAGCGCGTAGAGGTCGCGCACGCGGACGTTGGGCAGCCCGTGTGCGGCGGACAGCATCGCGCGCGTGACGCGGGAATGGGCCAGGTCAGGATGCGCGGCCAGGATGAGGATCGGCGGCGCGCCAGGGGCGGAGGAGGGCGAGGTGGGGGGGGTCGGGGCGGACGGGCTCATGGAACCGGAGTATCCGGCACCTCCGCCGCCGCCGGGCCTCCCCGGAGGGAGACCCGGCCGGGCTCGTCACGGCGTTGCGGACACCGTCGCAGAGGATGCTGCAGAGGGCGCTGCAGGGAACGCCGCCAGGGGCGCCTCGGACCCCTCCTGGATCCAGACCGTGCCGCCTCGGCGCTCGGGCCATGCGCCGCCAGGCAGGAGGCGGACCTCGATGCTCGCCGGCGCGTGGCCCGCGGCGACCAGGGCATCGCGGACGGCGATCAGGCGGCGATAGGTGGCTTGGCGAGCAGTGGTCTGTTCGAGGTCGGTGGCGGCGGCGATCTGGATCGTCCGGTCCCGCCGCTCGGCCGTCATCCAGCGTGCCAGCGTCGCATTCGCCGCCTCATCCAAGCCCAGCGCGCCAGTCGCAAAGCTGAGCTGCAGACGCCAGCCGCCTGCGGGCAGCGCAGCCTGCGCGATGCGGACCGGCGCTGCCTCGACCGCAGACGCGGAGGACGACCGGACGTGCAGCGCGAGCGTCGGCAAGCCGGGTGGATCGTTCTCCAGCGCGGACGCGGTGGTACCGCGTGGTGCTGGCGATCCGCCTTCGTGTACGGCGGCCTCGCGCATGTCGATCTCGCGCGTTGCTGGCCGGATTGGCATTGCGGACGTCTGCGGAGCCCGCGGAGCCGGCGCGACGAGCGCCGGTTCGACAAGGGCAGACTCGACCAGGGCCGGCTCGACGAGGGCCGGATCGACGGGAGCGGACGTCACGGCCACGGGAGGCGGCTCGCGGACCCGCGTGGGGCTCGCGATCTGCAATCCGGTGGCCAGCAGGCCGCCACAGAAGATCGACACCACGAACAGCAGGTTCAGCACCACGTTGATCAACGCGTCGACGTAACCGGGCCAGAAGTCGATGGCGTCCGAGCGCTCAGCGTGCATGGCGTTCTCCTTCGATCGCGGACGGGACCGCCTCGATCACGACGGTTCGCGCGCCGGGTTCGGCGGCGGATGGATCGGCCGGCGCGCCGGCCTCGTCCAGCGCGAACTGGATGCGGCCTGCCGCGATGTCCAGGTCCAGCAGTGCGTTGCGCACCGCCATGAGTCGGATGTAGGCGGCGCGGCGGGTGGTGCCCGGCGCGTCGATGGGCACGACGGCGGTGAGCCGCACACCTCGCTCCGCAGGCAGCGAGGACAACGCGGTCCGCAGCGATGCGCGGACCTCGTCGTCCAGCGCATGGGCGTCCTCGTCGAAGGTCAAGGCGATGCGCCCGACGGTCGTGGACGGGTGCCGCGCGTGATGGCTGGTTGGACCCGGCTCGCGATGGCTGCGCGGACCGGGTGGCGGCGATGGCGCCGCCGCTGACACGGTGGGCCAGTCCCGGCGCGGCGGCTCCGGCACTCGCACCGGCACCGGCGCTGGCACCGGCACCGGCACGGGCGCGCCGGCATCGACGAGCTCGGGCGGCGCAGCCGCCAACGGCGACTGGCTGGCCGGATCGTCGTCGCGGTCGGCCGGGCGCCGTTCATGCATGGCCGCCTGGCTCACGAGGAACAGGTTGCCGCCCAGGATGGCGATCACCAGCAGCAGGGTGATCGCCAGCCCGGCGACGGCGGCGACGTAGCCCGGCCACACATTGGGGCTTCTGGAGGACGCTCGCATGATGGACGCTCAGAGGACGGTGCCGTTGCTGATCAGGGTCTGCACGTCGGTCGTGGCCAGCGTGACGCCGCTCAGGTAGATCTGCTGCAGCACGTGGCCCGGCCCGTCACCGTCCACGTCGATGACGATCAGTGCGCCGGACGTGCCCGCATCCGCGCCCGCCACGCCGGCGGGTGCCGCCGCGTTGTTGAAGACCTTGATCCACGCCGAGAGGTCGTCGGCGGGGCCTGCGCGGCCCTCCAGCATCGGCAGCAGGGACAACCGATCCTGGTTGCCGTCACTGGCGCCGAAATCGCGGATCACGTCGATGGCGCCGGTGGTGCCCGCGTCGCCGCGGTGCCAGGCGAAGAGGTCGCTGTCCGTGCCCGCGGCCGCTGAACCGCCGCGGCCGTACAGGATGTCGTTGCCACGACCGCCGATGATCACGTCGTCCCCGTTGCCGGCCATGATGGCGTCGTCGCCGGCACCGCCGTCGATGGTGTCGTTGCCGACGCCCATGCGTTGGGTGAACAGGCGGTTCTCGCCATTGCTGCCGCCGGGGCCGTCCAGGAAGGCGGCGCGCGCACCGGCGATGGCGCTGTCCGCCGAGCCGGTGTTGTCGTACTGGTGCAGCGCGGCGTCCTGGGCGCCGTCGAACTCGGCGGTGTACTGGGTGCTGCCTCCTCCAACGCTGGCGCCGCCGCCGCCGGTGATGAAACTGCCCCGGGTGGTACCGGCGCCGCCGCCCAGCGCCACGCCGAGCGTATTGGGTTGACCGTTGACGACCGAGCCCTCCTGGGTCCCGCCGTCGCCGGCGCCAACGCCGCCGAGGCCACCGACACCGGCGGTGTAGTAGCTTCGGCCATTGCCGCCGCCACCGCCGCCGCCATACCCGCCGGCACCCGCGGTGCTGGTGGTATCGCTGCCGGAGAAACCGTCCCCGAAGAGGACGTCATTGCCGTCTCCTCCCGAGATCACGTCGTTCGCGCCGCCCGCCTGACCTCCGCGTTGCGGGAATCCCGCGTATTGAGACGCTCCCGCGCCCCCGCCCGAACCATCGCCGAAGATCAGATCGCCCTGGCTGGTGCCGAGCAGTTGGTCCGCCTGCGCGGAGCCGGCTTGTGCGGTGAAGGTCGGATCGGTGTTGTTGTTGGATCCCGCGTGGCCGTAGCCGGACCCGTCGCCATAGGCGACGATCCCGCCGCCGTCGTGGTGGATGCCGAAGTTGAGCGAGCCGCTCGCCGTGTCGGTCGTCGCGCCGGGCTTGGACACGTCGAAGTCCGCGGATGCGAAGACACCGCCGGATTGCAGCGACGCGTTGTCCTGGCTGTAGGCGATGCCGACATGACCGTCCATCACCTGTTGCAAGGAGACGCTGCCACCGCTGGCCAGCGTGACGCCGTCGACGCTGAGGGTGACGTTGGTCGTCTGCCCGAAGGTGATCAGCACCTCCGCGGGCGCGGGGTCGGACAGGCCCAGGTGCTCGGCCGTCAGGCGCTCGCCCCCCAGCGGCGTGTTGGGCAGCAGGCCGTCGTTCGCATCGGTGTTGGCCAGCGCACGCCCGTCGAGCTCGAGGGGCCGGGCCGCCACGAAGGTCGGCAGCGAGTGATTGACCGTCAGCGTGTATGGCGTGGTCGCGCTCACGTTGCCGGCAGGATCGTGGGCGGTGATGCCCAGCGCGTGCACGCCTTCGTGCAGCGAGACCTGGACCTCCGTCGTGGAACCCGTCAGCGCGCCGGTGGCCACCAGCTCGCCCGCGTCCATCACACCGTTGCCGTTCCTGTCGTCGAAGAGGTCGAAGCGGGCGCCGGCGGCCCCCGTGATCTCCAGCGCGACCGATTCCAGCGTGGTCACCTGGTCGCCAGCCGTCCCCGTGTCGCTGCCGACCGCGAGCTGCACGGTGGGCGCCGCGGGCGCCTGCTGATCCAGCGTGATGGCGAGGTCAGCCCCGGCGGCGCTCTTTCGCCCGAGCGAGTCCACGGTGTAGGCGTGGAGGTGGTTGACCCCGTCGATGAGCTGCACGGCCCCGCTGCCGTGCGCATCCCGTGCGGACAGGACGATCGAGCCTGCGGACTCGCCGACATCCTCCTTGCCGTTCTGGTTGAAGTCGTTGAAGAGCTTCACCGTCGTGCCCGCCGTGCCGTCCACCTCGATCGACACGGTGCGCTTGTTGGTGAGGAGGTCGCTGCTGCTGTCGCCGGTATCGTCCGCCGCCGCGAGGCCCAGCGTGGGGGCGATCGGAGCGGACGCCGCGACCGAGAGGGTCTGGATCGCCGACACGCTGCGGTTGCCCGCGACGTCGGTCGCCAGGACGCGCAGCTCGTAGCTGCCGTCGGCCAGCGCGACGGCGCTGGCGATCTCGTCGCGAGCGCCGATCTGCAGGTGATCGGCGATCAGCGTCCGCTCGCCCGCGTCGATCTGGCCGTTGCTGTTCAGATCCTCGAAGACGCTCACGCGGCTGCCCTTGTCGGCGGTGATCTCGAACAGCGGTGTCGCCGACGTCGATACCGGCACGCCATTCAGGGTCGTGCTGTCGGGCCCGCCCAGTTCCGGCTTGCCCACGGCCGGCGCGGTCCGGTCGATGACGACCGTCCGCGGCGCGGAGACGTTGCCGGACAAGCCGTTGACGTCCTGCTGATAGGCCCGCAGCACATGGCTCCCCTCCGCGAGACTGAAGACCAGGGCGGCCTGGGCCTCCCCGTCCCGCACGGGCGCCGACGCCAGCAGCTCGCCGTCGTCCTGCCTGCCATTGCCGTTCAGGTCGTCGAACAGGTAGACGGTGTTGCCCGCATCACCGCTCACCTGCGCATGCAGTGTCGAGCGGCTGGTGATCAGGTCGTCGGCGCGGTCGCCGGTGTCGTCCGCCGGCGCCAGCGTCCATGACGACGTGGCGATCGGCTTGCTGAGGATGCCGATGGTCTGGATGTCGGAGACGCTTCGATTGCCCGCGGCATCGGTCGTGATGACGCGCAGGTCGTGGCGGCCTCCGCTCAGGCTGATGTCGCTGTCGACCTCGTCCTGGCCGCCGAGCTGCGTGTGCTCGGCCAGGGTCTGTTCGTCCGCGCCCTGCACGCCGTCGCCGTTCAGGTCTTCGAAGACGAGCACGCGGGCGCCTTTCTCCGCGGTGAGCTCGAAGGTCGGCATCGCGTTCAGCGACACCGGCAGGCCGTTGACGGTCAACTGCTCCGAGCCGCCCAAGGCCAGCGTCGCCTGAGCGGGGGCGGTCTTGTCGACCACCACGATCTGCGGCGTCGACAGGTCGCTGGTGAAGCCGTTGTCGTCCTGCTGATAGGCCATCAGCGCGTGGCGACCCTCGGCCAGGCTCGCCGGCAGCGACACCGGCGTTCCCGCCTGAGCGGACGCCGGTCCCTGTCCGATCAGTTCGCCGTCATCCAACTGGCCGTTGCCGTTGAGATCGTCGAACAAGAACACGGTGTTGCCTGGCTCGCCGCTGACCTGCAGATGCAGCAGGGACTTGCTCGTGATGCCGTCCGAATCCTTGGCGCCGCTGTCTTCCTGAGGCAGCAGGCCGACCCGGGGCGCCGGCGGCGGCGTGGTCGCCACGCCGATGGTCTGGAGGTCCGAGACGCTGCGATTGCCCGCGGCATCGGTGCTGAGGATGCGCAGCGGATGCATGCCGTCGCCCAGCGCGACGGCGCTCTCGACGGTGTCCATGGACCCGGTCTGGAGGTGGGTGAGCAGCGTCGGCTCATCGTCGTTCTGCACGCCGTCGCCGTTGCGATCCTCGAAGACGGACACCTGGCTGCCCTTTTCCGCCGTGATCGAGAAGCTCGGATGCGCCACCAGCGAGAACGGCATGCCGCCGCGCGTGACCTGGTCCGGACCGGCCAGCTGCAGCCTGGCGCCGACCGGCGCGCTGTTGTCGACGACCACGGTGAACGGCGCGGAACTGGCACCCGTCAGGCCGTCGGCATCCTGCTGATACGCCAGCAGGGCGTGACGTCCCTCCTGCAGGGTGATCGCCAGCGTCGCCTCCCTGGCGCCGGGCGGGATCAACGCTTCACCCATTGCCTCGCCGTCGTCCGGCCTGCCGTTGTCATTCAGGTCCTCGAACAGATGGACGGTATTGCCCACGCTGCCGGAGAGAGAGACATGGAGGAGCGAGGACTGGGTGATGCCGTCGTCCGCTCGGACCCCTGTGTCGTCGGCCGCGTCCACGCGCACGCCGACCACGGGAAGGACGGTCCCCACCGCGATGGGATGGGGTTGATCCGCGACGGGAAGGGCGATGGCGAGCGCATTGCCGTCGGCATCCACCAGCTTGTCGAGATCATCCGCGGTCACGCCGACGACGCTGATCGTGCCCGAAGCCGCATAGTCGGTCGGCTGCACCGCGTACTCGAACACCAGCCGGCCGTCGGCCGTCGTGGCCGTGTAGGCGGCCTGGACCGTGTGGCCGCCGAGGTCGAGGCCCAGGGTCGGCGATCCGACGACGAGCATCGATTCATCCGTCGACAGCGTGACACGGACCTTGTCGCCGGACACCAGCTTGCCGGTCTTGTCGTCGCCATGGCTGTCGACGCCGGTCAGCGTGACACTGCGCATCACCGGCGCGATCGTGTCGCCGCTCGCGCCGAGGGCCTTGTTCAACGCGACGCGCAGGTCGTCCGTGCGACTCGTCCCGGGCAGGGCGTTGAACGCCAGGGCCAACTGCGCGGACAGCGGGGGCTGGTCCGGTGCGCCGGCCTTCCACTGGTAGTCCGTTCCCGAGGTGTCGATCAGGCCCAGCAGTCGCGACATCGCGGCCTCGTCGCCGCCATCGGTCGACGCGGCACCGGACAACAGCGCCAGCACGCGTCCGTAGTCGTTCGAATGGCTGCTGACGCTGCCGTCCTGAAGGATCACGGGGCTGGCGGCGCTGGCCGTGATGTCGGAATCGCCCAGGCCGAGCAATCGGGGCAGGGCCGTGTTGGCGTGCGTCACGGCGGCGCTGTCGGCCGGGAGCTTGCCATCGGTCGGCGCCAGCACCCGCACCGCGAGCTCGGTGACGGCGGTGACGTTGACCTGCAACTGGGTCTCGTTCCCGCGCACCGCCGCGGCCCTCAGCGGCGAGGCCAGGTCCTTGCCGGCGTGCGTGGCCACGTCCACGTAATCGACGTTGCCGCCCGTGCTGAAGACCGTCACCAGCAAGGGACCGGCGTAGGCGCCGTTCAGGCCGTTGATCTGGTAGCGCCCGTTCGCATCCACCGTGGACGCGCCGAGCACGCGACCGCTGGTGTCGCGGACTTCGACGCGCAGGTCGTTGCTCGGCAGCACCGGCCCGGCCGTGATCGTCCCGAAGACCGAGAACGGATCGGCCGTCGCGCCGGCCGGCGCTGACGCGGCCGAGGCCATCGACGCGGTCGAGCTCGAGCTCCCGCCATGACCTTTCGACGATCCCATGGCGACGGCGAGCAGCGCGCCGCCCGCGGCGACGATGCTGGCCAAGGGGCCCCAGCGCTCGGAGAAGCCCTTCGGTTCCGGTGCGGACAGGGCGCCGAGCTTGCCGCCGAGCTTGCCGCCGAGCGGGTCGGTCGTCCCCGTGGCCTCCGCGACCGGCGACGGCCCGCCGTTGAGCCAGACCGCGGCATCGTCGGGTGGCGGCGTGCTGACGGCCACCGACGCCAGATCGCCGATCTCCATCCGGCCGGCCTGGCGCAGCAAGGCGCTGCCGGCGACCTCGGTGTCGTCGAACTGGAGGGTGAACTCGGGATCCATCATGGCGCGGATCGCGCCGTCGGGGACCACGGCCGTCTTGCCGGACTTCAGGACGATCACCAGGTCGGTGTCCATCAGCCGGATGTTGTGGATGTCGGCGAGCGAGGCCTGGACCTTGATGACGGTCTTCTTGCCGGGGGTGGCAGCGGGAGTGGGGGAAGTGTTAGCCATTGCGCGGCTCCATGGAGAGTGCGGATCAGCTGGCGTTCGAGGCCAGCGCGATATCCGGTGCGGGGTTCACGGGGGGAAGGACGGTCGTGTCGACGGCAGCCGCGAGCCGATCGGCCTGATCGAGCTGCAGGGCGAGCACCGAGCGCAGCCGCCCGGCCACGTCCTCGAAGGCCAGCCGGCATTCCTGCAGGGCGTGCCGCAGGTCGACGCCGGCCTGCGCGTCCTGCGCGGTGGACTGCGTCATCACGGCGTGCATCCCGGCGGTCGTCTCGGCGACGCGCTCGACGGTCCGCGTCTGATCGCGCAGCGATTGCAGCAGGGCCTGGGACGTGCTGACTTCCTGCGCGCGCAGCCGGGCCAACTGCTCATTCATCTGCGACCAGGCGTCCAGCCACAGCTGCGGATGGCGCAGGCCGGCCAGGGCGGCGACCTGCTCGTCGAGCTTGCGGGTCAGCGACAGCAGGGCCGACACGAAGCGTTCGGACGCCAGGTCCCGGTCGTCCCGAGGGTCCCCAGGGTCCCGATCATCCGAACGGCGGACGCGGGTCGGCGTGGCCAGGGCGATGCCGTTGAAGGCATCGAACATCGCGTCATGAACCGTGGCGTTGACACGCAGCCGGACGTTGTTCACCGCCACCAGCGTGAGGCCGAGGATGAGCGAGCCCAGCAGGCCGTACAGGGATGCGATGAACGCGGTGCCCATGCTCTTCATGGGGGCCTGGAGCTTGAGCAGCATGCCGCCGAAGAGGGTGGCGGGGTCGCCGCCGGACGCGGCGCTCATGCCGGAGAAGAGTGCCGCCAGGTCCTGCAGCGCGCCCAGCAGGCCGATGAAGGTGCCGACCAGTCCCAGGCCCACCAGCGCTCCCGCGATGAAGCCCGGCAGGGACAGCCGCTCCGCATAGGCGAGTTCGGCGGCCTGGAGCCGGCGCTCCAGTTCCTGCCGGTTCACTTCCTTGGGGTGAAGCGCGTGCTCCGCCACGAGCGCATACGCATCGCGGTACGGCGACCGGAGGGCCGTGAAGCCCAGGCGCGACGCGAACTGCTCCGGCGCCGCACCCCGCCATGCGAGGGCCGTCTGCGCTTCCCGGGTCAACTGGTGCAGGACCAGCCAGGCGAGCGCGACGGCGGCCGTCAAGGCCCCCAGGATGATGTAGACCAGGGCCGGGTGGGGCGTGTTCCGGATCGAGCGGAGGATGTCGTCGCCGAACCACAGTGCGCCGCCGCCGGCCACGAGGGTGAATGGCCATGCCGCGCGAAGCCAGTCGCCGGCGGTCATCAGTTTGAATCGAGTATTCATGGCTGTTGCCTGTTCAGGAATTTCTGGAAGGGATATGGAATAGGGATACCTGTGGTCGCGGGGTATGTGATCCGGTTTTCTGGGGCTCGTGGGGTTATCGGTGCCGGGCCGGTGTTTTGCGCTGGCGGTTTCAAGCGGCTCCCCTCGTGACGAGGAGGCCCAAGCGGCTCGAATGCACAAGAAAATTCCCGATGGACATTCCGAAGACGAATTGTTCAGCTCGAAATTCGTATTTGAATGACACGAGTTGGCGCCAAAACTCGGGAGTGCGCAGCTATGGGCTGGTCAACCAGCAATATTGGGTGGGGAGTGGCCGCTCACGATTTGTCGGATGACAACCCGGCGGCTGCGGCGGACGCGGGGGCGTATTTGGCGGCCGCCTGATTTTTGCGGTCGCGGATCACCTAAGATTCCCGCGTTTCTTCATCCGAACGAAGGGTGCTGCGATGCCGGTGATCCTGGTGGCCAATCCCAAGGGTGGGGTGGGTAAGAGCACGCTCGCGAGCAATATCGCGGGGTATCTGGCCCATCGTGGCCGTGCGGTGATGCTGGGCGACATCGACCGTCAGCAGTCCTCCGCGCGCTGGCTGGCGCAGCGTCCCGCCCAGGTGCCGGCGGTCCGGGGCTGGGAGCTCGCCTCGACCGAGCAGCTGCGGGCTCCGAAAGGTGTCTCGCACGCGGTGCTCGACACCCCCGCCGGCCTGCACGGCAAGAAGCTGGCGCAGGCGCTCAAGGTGGCGGACCGCGTCGTCGTGCCGCTGCAGCCCAGCCTCTTTGACATCCAGGCGACATACGACTTCGTGCGCGAACTGCAAGATGCGTCCCAGGATCGCGGCAAGCCCGGCGACAAGTCCAACGGCGGGCCCGACATCGGCCTGGTGGCGATGCGGGTGCGCGAGGGGACGCTGTCGCAGCAGCAGCTGCACCAGTTCATCGAGCAGCTCGGGCTGCCGCTGCTGGCCGAGCTGCGCGACACCCAGAACTACGTGCAACTGGCCGCTCGCGGCCTGACGCTCTGGGACATCGCCCCCGGCCGGGTGGCCCGCGATCTGGAACAGTGGCAACGACTCTGCGCCTGGCTGGAGCGGCCGGTGAAGGAAGGCAAGGCCTGACCCCTTGCCTGCCATTCCCGGGACCTGCCGGCGCTGAAGTGTTCAGAACGACAGGAGACCGGGATGCGGATGTTCGAGAAGCTGGAAGACCTGGCGTCCCTGGTGGGGCAGGAGATCGGCGTGTCCGACTGGATCGCGGCGGACCAGCCGCGGATCCAGGCCTTCGCCGACGCGACCGAGGACCAGCAGTGGATCCACACCGACCCGGCGCGCGCCGCGGAAGGGCCTTTCGGTACCACCATCGCGCATGGCTTCCTGACGCTCAGCCTGCTGCCGCGTTTCTACGAGACCGCCTTCCGCGTCAGGGAGGTCCGCATGGGCATCAACTACGGGCTGGATCGCGTGCGTTTCCCGGCACCGGTGCCGGTCGGCAGCCGGCTGCGGGGGCGCTTCGTGCTCAAGCGCCTGGAGCCGGTCGACGGTGGGGTGCAGATGATGGTCGAGGTGACCGTCGAGCGCGAGGCCGGCGGGAAGCCGGTCTGCATCGCGGAATCGCTGACGCGCCAGTACCGCTGATCTGCTCCCCCACGGGTCGCCACCGACTCACCGAAGACGCCCGGATGGTCGGGCGATTATCGCCCGTCGGTGGCATTTCCATCATTTCGGACGCTGGATTTTTCCGCCGTCACACTCGACGGACGGCCCTCACACGTCGATACATCGATGTGCGAATACAAGAAAATTGGTTTGCCAATAGAACTTTCTACTGTGTCAGATGCCACCGTAAGGGGGAGTGCCTGCCTGGAAGCGCCCGCCTATGATCGCGCCCTGATTCGAAAGTTACTCGGTGCGGCCGGTGGGGAGTCTCCCCTCGTCGAAGTCCGACCATCCAAGGAGAGACACCCGTGAGGGTTTTGCTGATCGACGACCACCCGCTGATCCTGGCCGCGCTCCAGACCGTGATTCAAGGTCTGGGAGAAGATGTGCAGGTGCTGGGCGCCGACAGTGCGGCTCAGGCGCGCGACACGCTGAAGTCGCGCCAGGACTTCGACCTGGTGCTGCTCGATCTGAACCTGGGCGATGCCAGCGGATTCGACGTGCTGGAAGAGTTCCGCGCGCAATACCCGTCGCTGCCGGTGGTGGTGATCTCCGCCTCCGACCGCGCCAGCGACGTGATCCGCGCGATCGACCAGGGCGCGATGGGGTTCATCCCCAAACGCACCAGCAACGACGTGCTGGCGCAGGCGCTGAAGCTGGTGATGTCGGGCGGGATCTACGTGCCGCCGATGTCGCTGGGCTCGGACGTGGCGCCGGAACCGGAGCCCGTCGCCATCGCCGACGCCACGTCGGGGAACGCCAAGCTGCATCAGGTCCAGGCACTGGCCAGCCAGGCCGGCTACCAGACCACGGCCGGGCTGGAGAGCCTGCAGCTGACGCCGCGCCAGACCGATGTGCTGGCGCTGCTGCTGCAAGGCAAGCCGAACAAGATCATCGCGCGCGAACTGGGCGTGTCGGTCGAGACCATCAAGGACCACGTCGCCGCGGTGTTGAAGGCGCTGGGGGTCAGCTCGCGCACGCAGGCCGTGCTGGCCGTGGGGCAGATGGTCCAGCGGCAGCCGAATGCCGCGTTCACCACCTTCCGCTGAGACCCGGTCAGACGTCCCCGCGACGCTCGCCGAAAGAACAACGCCGGGCTTGACCCGGCGTTTTCCATGGCTGACGGCCATCGCTGGCGACGGTCGCCGGCAGTCAGCTGGGTGAGTAGGCCAGCCGCACGTAGATCGGCGCGAAGGCTTCCGCCTGCGTGATCTCCACGAGGCGCTCGCGCGCCAACTCAAGCATCGCGATGAAGGACACGACGAGCACCTGCGGGCCCTTGTCCAGGTCGAACAGGTCCTCGAACTCCACGAAGCGCTCGCCCTGCAGCCGGCGCAGCAGGTGCGACATGTACTCGCGCACCGACAGCTGTTCGCGCGAGATCTTGTGGTGCTGGTTGAGCTTGGCGCGACGCATCAGGTCCGCCCAGGCCGCGCGCAGGTCGTCGACGTGCACGTCCGGCAGCCGGGGCGCGAGCGACTGCTCGATGTGGATCTGCGCCCGCAGGAAGTCGCGGCCCAGCACCGGCATCTGATCCAGCCGCAGCGCCGCCTGCTTCATCTGCTCGTACTCGAGCAGCCGGCGGACCAGTTCCGCGCGCGGATCCTCGACCTCGCCGCCGTCCTCGGACTTCTTGGGCGGCAGCAGCATCCGCGACTTGATCTCGATCAGCATCGCGGCCATCAGCAGGTACTCGCTGGCCAGCTCGAGGTTGTGCTTGCGCAGTTGCTCGACGTAGCTCAGGTACTGCCGCGTGACCTCGGCCAGCGGAATGTCGAGGATGTTGAAGTTCTGCTTGCGGATCAGGTACAGCAGCAGGTCCAGCGGCCCCTGGAACGCCTCCAGGAAGACCTCCAGCGCATCCGGCGGGATGTAGAGGTCCTGCGGCATGGCGAACAGCGGTTCGCCGTACAGCCGCGCGACGGCGACATGGTCGACCGTTTCAGGCGTGGAAGCGTCGCCGCCCTGATCCGCCGGAGGATCCGGCAGCGTCAGGGCGGTGTCACGGTGGTCGTCTGCGTTGCTCACGCGGGGAACGACGGCAGGCGGACGGGCGGGAGGCCGCGGTCCCGCTTATTCGGACTTGGTCTGGTAGACGTAGGGCTGCTGCGACACGCGCGCGTCGTTGTAGCCGGCTTGCGCCTGGCGGTCCTGCTCGCGGTCCCACAGCAGGGCGCGGCCGGCGCGCTGTTCGGCTTCCAGCGTCGGCTTCTGGGCCTTCAGTCCGTTGATGAACTGGGTGACTTCGGATTCGTACTTCTTCCAGAACAGCGGCATGGCGAATTCTCGTGTGTGAACAGTGAATCTTAAGGTATTGACCAGGCAGAGTCCGAGGCGCCGGCTCCGCCGGGCCTTCGGGCTCGCCCCCTTGAGGGGGCCGGCGTCAGCCGGCAGGGGGTGGGCTTATCGCACGCGCATGCCCGGCTGCGCGCCCGGGAAGGGTTCCAGCACGAAGATGCCGGGATTGGCTTTTTCATCCGCGTGGCTGGCGGCCAGCACCATGCCTTCGGACACGCCGAACTTCATCTTGCGCGGCGCCAGGTTGGCGACCATCACGGTCAGCTTGCCCTCGAGCTGCTCCGGCTGATACGCGCTGCGGATGCCGCTGAACACGTTGCGCAGGCGGCCCTCGCCGACGTCCAGCGTCAGGCGCAGCAGCTTGTCCGAACCGTCGACCAGCTCGGCCTTCACGATCCTGGCGATGCGCAAGTCGACCTTGGCGAAGTCGTCGATCTTGATCTCCGGCGCGAGGTCCTCGCCGCCGGGCACGACCTTGGGCGGCGCGGGCGGCTCGAACAGCGCTTCCAGCAGCTTCGGGTCGACGCGCTGCATCAGATGCTCATAGCCGCCGATCTGGTGCGCGCCCAGCGCGCGATCGGCGTCGACGAAGGCCATCGGCGCGACCTGCAGGAAGGCCTCGACCTTGGCCACCAGCGCCGGCAGCACCGGCTTCAGGTAGATCGACAGCAGGCGGAAGGCCTCGATGCAGACGGTGCAGACGTCCTGCAGGACCTGGTCCTTGCCTTCGAGCTTGGCGAGGTCCCAGGGCTTGTTCTGGTCCACGTACTCGTTGACGCGGTCGGCCAGCAGCATGATCTCGCGCAGCGCCTTGCCGAACTCGCGGGTCTCGTACAGCTCGACGATCGTCGCCTTGTGCGCGCGCAGGCCGTCCAGCAGCGCGCGGCCCTCGACGCCGACATCCGCCGACAGATGGCCGCCGAAACGCTTGGACAGGAAACCCGCCGCGCGGCTGGCGATGTTGATGTACTTGCCGACCAGGTCCGAGTTGACGCGGGCGACGAAGTCCTCGGGGTTGAAGTCGACGTCCTCGACCCGGCTGTTGAGCTTGGCGGCCAGGTAGTAGCGCAGCCACTCCGGGTTCATGCCCAGCGACAGGTACTTCAGCGGATCCAGGCCGGTGCCCCGGCTCTTGGACATCTTCTCGCCGCCGTTGACGGTCAGGAAGCCGTGCACGAACACGTGGTTCGGCGTCTTGCGGCCGCTGAAGTGCAGCATCGCCGGCCAGAACAGCGTGTGGAAATAGGTGATGTCCTTGCCGATGAAGTGGATCTGCTCGGTGGACCCGTCCTGGATGAAGGCGTCGAAGTCGCGGCCGATCTTGCCGAAGTAGTTCTTCAGCGAGGCCAGGTAGCCGATCGGCGCGTCCAGCCAGACGTAGAAGTACTTGCCCGGCGCATCCGGGATCTCGATGCCGAAGTAGGGCGCGTCGCGGCTGATGTCCCAGTCACCCAGGCCGCCCTTGCCGTCCTCGTCCTTGGCGAACCATTCCTTGATCTTGTTGAGCACCTCCGGCTGCAGCCGGCCGGGCGCCTGCGTCCACTGCTCGAGGAAGTCGACGCAGCGCGGATCGGACAGCTTGAAGAAGTAGTGCTCCGAGCTCTTCATCACCGGCGTCGCGCCGGTCAGCACCGAGAACGGGTTCTTCAGCTCCGTCGGCGTGTAGACCGCGCCGCAGACCTCGCACGAGTCACCGTACTGGTCCTTCGCGCCGCACTTCGGGCACTCGCCCTTGATGAAGCGGTCGGGCAGGAACATCGACTTCTGCGGGTCGAAGAACTGCTCGATCGTCTTGACGGCGATCAGCTCGTTGGCGCGCAGCGACTTGTAGATCTCCTTGGACAGCTCGTGGTTCTCCGCGCCGTCGGTGGAGTGCCAGTTGTCGAAGCTGATGTGGAAGCCGTCCAGGTATTGCTTGCGCCCCGACGCGATGTCGGCGACGAACTGCTGCGGGCTTTTGCCGGCCTTCTCGGCCGCGATCATGATCGGCGCGCCATGCGCGTCGTCGGCGCAGACGAAGTGCACCTCGCTGCCCTGCATCCGCTGGAAGCGCACCCAGATGTCGGCCTGGGTGTACTCCATGATGTGGCCAATGTGGAAATTCGCATTGGCGTACGGGAGGGCGGTGGTGACGAAGATCTTGCGTGTCATGGCGCGATGGGGCTGCTCTGGGGGCTGCGGTTCTCCTCCCCACGCCCGGACCCTGGATGGGCCGTGCGGTCGCGCGAGGGGGAACCGAGCATTTTAGGCGCCGGATGGCGGAGAGGGGCGCGCCGCGTAGCGCTGGGCGAGCCACGAGCACAGGATCAGCTGCAGCTGGTGATAGAACATGATCGGCAGGACGATCACGCCGACCGCCGGATGCGCGCCGAACAGCAGCTTGGCCATCGGCACGCCCGAGGCCAGCGTCTTCTTCGAGCCGCAGAACACCGCGGCGATCTCGTCCTCGACCGACAGGCCCATCGCGCGGGCCGCGAGGCGGCTCAGCACGATGACGACGGCCAGGAACAGCGCCGCGCCGAGGGCGGCCTTGACCAGCAGTTCCGCGCCGTGGTCGCGCCACAGGCCCGAGGCCACCGAGTCGCTGAACGCCGACAGCACCAGCAGGATGATCACCCAGCGGTCGATCAGCGTGATCCGCGACTTGTGGCGCGTGTAGAAGCCCAGCAGCAGCGGGCGCAGCAACTGGCCGGCGACCAGCGGCAGCAGCAGCAGCTGGGTCAGTTTCCAGACCGCCTCGCCGAAGGGCAGCGTCGCGCCGCTGGTGCCGGCCATCAGCGCCACCAGCAGCGGCGTCAGCACGATGCCGAGCAGGCTGGAGACGCTGGCGTTGAATATCGCGGCCGGCACGTTGCCCCTGGCCAGCACCGTCATCGCGACGGACGACGAGATCGTCGACGGCAGCGCGCAGAGGTAGGCGAAGCCCAGGGCCAGGTCTTGCGGCAGCCAGCGGCCGAAGAGGGCGCTGAATCCCCACCACAGCAGCGGGAAGAGGGCATAGGTGCTGAGCTGCACCAGCACGTGGACCTTCCACTTGAGGGCGCCGTCGCGCAGCGCCGCGGCGGACAGGCCCAGCCCGGTCAGGAAGAACACCAGCGCCACGCCCCAGTTGCTGACCACCTCCAGCCGCAGCCATCCGCCGCTGCGGCCCAGCTCCGGCCAGAAGCTGGCCAGCGCCACCGCGCCGACGAGCGCCAGCAGAAACCATTCCTTGCGGAGCCAGGACCGGATGCCCATCGCGAACCTTTCGCCAGCGCGCGGCCGGCACGTCACCACCATCGGGGGAACAGGAAACCTGCCGCAAGCCAGGGGTGGCCCAAGCAGGCACAAAGGCTGGGACTCTATCGGGACCGTGACTTGCCCACCTGTCATTGGCCTTGCCGCCCGCCGATTTGACCGCTTGCTGAAACGCTGGTCGCCCTGGATGTCGGATTCGTGACGCGGCCTGGTGCATTCGTGACGGCATTCGCCCAGCCGGGCGAGCCTCTGACCGGCAGATCTGACCGGATTTGTAACGGTCCGGGGGCCTGTCGCAGTGCCCGGACACCCCTCGGCACCCCGTCGAAGGGGTGTCCGACCTCGTCCTGCGGTTCAAGCAAGTGCGCTAAATGCTTGATTTCAAAGACCGCAGAAAGCTATCCACCGAGACTGTGGATAACTGTGTGGGAAACCCGCCGGGGACTGCTCTAAACCCTTGATCGACGGACTCCCGAGGTTCCGTGCCTCATTTCCGGGCAAGCGAAATCGCGCTATATGAATCAATGACTTGGCGGCGTCGCGGGAAAACGAGCAGCTGCGACGCAGCAGCGGGCTCCACCGGACCGGTGGAGCGGCTCAATGGGGATAAGTCAAGCCCCGCATCCTCGATTTTTGGGTTGACATCCCTCCGATGACGCCGAAAGAGGCGACCGGCAGGACAGGCGGTCCTTCCTCCGAACGGGCGATCTGTCCCCCGCCCCTGTGGACAAGCATGTGTGTCACCTGACGATGACGCTTGCAAGTGCTTGTCACGACCGGTATTCCGGTGGTTTGCCTGAAAATGAGGCAGTCCGTGGCCGGTTCGTGACAACGCGCGGACGGGACATGACAAGCCGGCGACGGGGCGCTGATGGGTTTCAGCACCGCGCGGGCGGGCAGGCCCCTAAAGGGCGGGCCTCGGCGCACCGCTAAAATCCGCGACTTTGCAAACGCATTCCTCATTTCTTTCATGACGCAGGCAGTGGCGGGCAATTCATCGGGGCGGTCGGCCGCCGGCAAGTCCCCGGAACTTTTTGAACTGAAGAGCGCCTCGCTGAGCCTGCTCGCCCTCGTCCTGAAGACGGCCGATGCGGCCGCACTCGACGCGGAACTCCAGGCCAAGCTGGGCGAGACGCCCGACGCGTTCCACCACGACCCGCTGCTGCTCGACCTGAGCCAGCTGCCGGCGGTGACGGACGCCGCCGAGGCGACGGCGCAGCGCGCGGAGCCGGCGATCGACGGCCAGGGGCAGCTGAGCCTGGAGGCCGAGACGCCGGCCGACACGGCCAACGCGGCCAACGCGGCCAGCGAGGGCGCCGAACCCGTCGCCCGCGTGGACATCGCCGCGCTGCTGCCGCTGCTGCGCCGTCATCGCCTGCAGCCGGTCGGCGTGGTCGGCGCGAACGCCGCGGAACTGGCGCAGGCGGCCCGACTGGGCCTGGCCGAGGCGCCCGACCTGCCGGTGCGCGCCGAGCGCGAATCCCGTGAGCCTCGTGTCGAAAAGGTCGTCCAGCAGGTGATCAAGGAAGTCGTCGTCGAGCGTCCGGTGGAAGTGCCGGTGCCGACCGAAACCAAGACCGTCTACGTCGACAAGCCGCTGCGCTCCGGCCAGCAGGTCTACGCCAAGGGCGCCGACCTGGTCGTGCTGGCGGCGGTGAACCACGGCGCCGAGGTGATCGCCGACGGCAGCATCCACGTCTACGCGCCGCTGCGCGGCAAGGCGATCGCGGGGGCGCGCGGCAACACCGACGCGCGGATCTTCGCGCAGCAGCTCGAGGCCGAGCTGATCGCCATCGCCGGCATCTACCGCACCAGCGAGAACCCGCTGCCGGACAACGTCCGCGGCAAGGCCGCGCAGGTCCGCCTGGACGGCGAGAAGCTGCTGATGGAGCCGCTGGGCGCCTGAGCCCGCGGACCATCCCCCACCAGACACTCTGAAAAAAAGGACCTCGACCCATGACCAAGATCGTTGTGGTGACTTCCGGCAAGGGCGGCGTCGGCAAGACCACCACCAGTGCCAGCTTTGCCACCGGCCTCGCGATGCGCGGCTACAAGACCGCGGTGATCGACTTCGACGTCGGCCTGCGCAACCTCGACCTGATCATGGGCTGCGAGCGCCGCGTCGTGTACGACCTGATCAACGTCATCAACGACGAGATCAAGCTCAGCCAGGCGCTGATCAAGGACAAGCAGCTGGACAAGCTCTTCATCCTGGCCGCCTCGCAGACGCGCGACAAGGACGCGCTCAAGCAGGAAGGCGTCGAGCGCGTGCTGGAGGAGCTCAAGGCGATGGAGTTCGACTTCATCGTCTGCGACTCGCCCGCCGGCATCGAGACCGGCGCGCTGATGGCCATGCACTACGCCGACGAGGCGCTGGTCGTGACCAATCCCGAGGTCTCCTCGGTGCGCGACAGCGACCGCATCCTGGGCATGCTCAACAGCAAGACCAAACGCGCGATCGAAGGCAAGGAGCCCGTCAAGGAGCACCTGCTGATCACGCGCTACAACCCCAACCGGGTCGAAGGCGGGCAGATGCTCTCGCTCGAGGACATCCACGAGATCCTGCGCACGCCGCTGATCGGCGTGATCCCGGAAAGCGAAGTGGTGCTGCAGGCCTCCAACCAGGGTCTGCCGGCGATCCACATGAAGGGAACGGATGTTGCCGAGGCTTACGCCGATGTCATCGCCCGCTTCCTGGGCGAGGACAAGCCGATGCGTTTCGTCGAGGCCGTGAAGCCGGGCTTCTTCAAGCGTCTGTTCAGTCGCTGACACCCAAGGGAGAGACCATGGGATTCATGTCCTTCTTCCTGGGCGAGAAGAAAAGCACTGCCAGCGTCGCCAAGGAGCGCCTGCAGCTGATCCTCGCCCATGAACGCAACGGTCGCGGCGCAAGCCCCGACTATCTGCCGCAACTGCAGCGCGAGCTGCTCGCGGTCATCTCGAAGTACGTCTCCATCAACCCGGACGACATCAAGGTCCACATGGAACGCCAGGACGACCTCGAAGTCCTCGAAGTCAAGATCGAGCTGCCGGAAGGCCGCAGGCTCTGACCCTCACAGCCTGAAGACAGCGACCGCCTGATTCAACTGGGCGGCCTGCTGCTTCAGGCTCTCGGCCGCGGCGGCCGATTCCTCGACGAGCGCGGCGTTCTGCTGCGTGACCTGATCCAGCTGCGTGATGGCGTCGCCGACCTGGTCGATGCCCTGGCTCTGCTCGGCGCTCGCGTTGCTGATCTCCGCGATCAGGACCGAGACCTGCTGCACCTGGTCGACGATCTGGCTCATCGTCTCGCCCGCCGAACCCGCGATGCGGGTGCCGGCCTCGACCTTGGTGCCGCTGTCGCTGATCAATGTCTTGATCTCCTTGGCGGCCGCTGCGCTGCGCTGCGCCAGCGCACGCACCTCGCTGGCCACGACCGCGAAGCCGCGTCCCTGCTCGCCGGCGCGCGCCGCTTCGACGGCCGCGTTCAGGGCGAGGATGTTGGTCTGGAAGGCGATGCCGTCGATGGTGCCGATGATGTCGGTGATGCGACGCGAGCTCTCGTCGATCTGACGCATCACCGCCACCACCTGCTGCACCGCCTGGCCGCCTTCGGCCGCGACGGTCGACGCGCTCTGCGCCAGCTGCGTCGCCGTGCGCGCGGTCTCGGCGTTCTGCTTGACCGTCGCGGTGAGCTCTTCCATCGACGCCGCCGTCTCCTCAAGGTTGGAGGCCTGCTCCTCGGTCCGCTGCGACAGGTCGGCGTTGCCGCTGGCGATCTCGCCGGTGCCTGTCGCGATCGAGTCGCTGCTCATCCGCACCTGACCGACGATGCGGGTGAGGCTCTCGTTCATCCGTTGCAGCGCGCTCAGCAGCTGTCCCGTCTCGTCGCGGCTGTCGACGCGGATCTCCGAGCGCAGATCACCGGCCGCCACGGCCTCGGCGACCTTCACCGCCTGCGCCATCGGCGTCACGATCGCGCGGCTCAGCAGCCACGCGGTGAACAGCCCCGCCGCCGCGATCACGACGGCGCCCAATCCCGCCTGCCAGCGCAGCGCCGTGCGCGCGTCGGCCGCGGCCTGCCGCGCCTCCTCCTCGTGTGCTTCCTGCATCGCGATGAACTGTCCGATCGCGTCGAGGTAGACCTTCACCGACGGCACGTACTCGTTCTGCACGATGCGGCTGGTGGCGCTCCAGTCGCCGGAGGCGCCGGCCTCGCGTGCCTTCCTGCTGGCCGCCAGCAGCGTCTGCCCCAGTCCGACGATCTCCTTGAGCTTGGCCTGGTCCTCCGGCCGCTTGGCCTCGGCGGAGATCTGCTCGCGCAGCTTGGCCACCTCCGGCGCGTCGTTGGCGATGTTGGCCTTGAAGAGCTCGCCCACCGCCGGGTCCGAGCTGATCGCGCTGGCCATGCTGCGCGCCACCGCCGTCTGCGTCATGCCGTGCCACTGGACGGACTTGCGGATGATGTCCTGCGCGTCGTGGATCGCCGCGGTGGACTCGCTGGTGATGCGATCGCTGCGCCAGAGCGTGAACATGCCCACCACGAGCATCGCCACGATCAGGAGCACGATCGCGCCGTTGAGCTTGCTGGTCAGGGGAAGGTCGTTGAGCCGCATCGTTGTCTCCTGGAGGTTCTGGTTTTTCGATGAGAGGACCTGGACGCACCGATTCTGAGCATCGCTTCGTGACGCTGCCAAGAGTGATTGCGCCCGTCGCGGTCCCGTGTAATCCCCTATGCCGGAATCGCCGCCGCGTCACTAGGGTGACGCGAGGCGCCCGGGGCGGTCGATAGACTGACTCGAACAGCCGAAATCAAGGCGCCCGAGCGCTCCCGGATCGCGTCCCGCGCGGCCCGGCAGCCGAGAGGCCCGGCCACAATATCCAGGAGACGACATGGCACTGATGGGCCAGATGATGTCGATGCCCTTGCTGATCTCATCGTTGATCCAGCATGCGGCGCGCCATGCCGGGGATACCGAGATCGTCAGCAAGCGGGTCGAGGGCGACCTGCATCGCACCACCTGGGGCGCGGTGGAGTTCCGTGCCCGGCAGCTCGCGCAGGCGTTCGCGCGGCTCGGGCTCCAGCCCGGCGATCGCGTCGGCACGCTGGCCTGGAACGGACACCGCCACCTCGAGATCTACTACGGCACGTCCGGCTCCGGACTCGTGTGCCACACGATCAACCCGCGCCTGTTCCCCGAGCAGATCGCCTGGATCTCCGGCGACGCCGACGACCGCGCGCTGTGCTTCGACCTGAGCTTCCTTCCGCTGGTCGAGAAGATCGCACCGCAGCTCGGCCAGGTGCGCCACTTCATCCTGATGAGCGACCGCGCCCACATGCCGGCCGAGTCCTCGATCCCGAACCTGCGCTGCTACGAGGAACTCGTCGACGCCGAGCACGGGCACTACGTCTGGCCCGAGTTCGACGAGAACACCGCCTCCAGCATCTGCTACACGAGCGGCACGACCGGCCATCCCAAGGGCGCCGTCTACAGCCACCGCAGCTCGGTCCTGCATGCCTACGGCGCGGCGTTGCCGGATGCGATGGCCGCTTCGCGGCGCGACGTGATCCTGCCGGTGGTGCCGATGTTCCACGTCAACGCGTGGGGGCTGCCCTACAGCACCGCGCTGGTCGGCTGCAAGCTGGTGCTGCCCGGGCCGCACCTGGACGGCAAGTCGCTCTACGAGCTCTTCGAGACCGAGAAGGTCACCTTCAGCGCCGGCGTGCCCACCGTGTGGCTGGGGCTGCTGAACTACGTCGGCGCCAACGGCCTGAAGTTCTCGACCTTCAAGCGCACGGTGATCGGCGGCTCCGCCTGCCCGCCGGCGATGCTGCGCACGCTGATGGACGACTACGGCGTCGACGTGATCCACGCCTGGGGCATGACCGAGATGTCGCCGCTGGGCACGCTGTCGCGGCTCAGCAGCCGCCAACTGGAACTGCCCCAGGAACAGCAGCGTCACCTGCTCGAGAAGCAGGGCAAGGCGATCTACGGCGTGGACATGGCCGTGGTCGACGACGGCGGCCAGGCGCTGCCGTGGGACGGCAAGAGCTCGGGCAACCTGGTCGTGCGCGGTCCCTGGGTGATCGACAGCTACTTCGGTCATGAGGGCTCGCCGCTGATCCGCGTCACCGGCGAGGACGGCCGCGACGCCGGCCTGTGGTTCCCCACCGGCGACGTCGCCGCGATCGACCCGGACGGCTTCATGCAGATCACCGACCGCAGCAAGGACGTGATCAAGTCCGGCGGCGAATGGATCAGCTCGATCGACGTCGAGAACATCGCGATGGCGCATCCCGCCGTGCACGAGGCCGCCGTCATCGCCGTCGCGCATCCGAAGTGGGACGAGCGGCCGCTGCTTGTCGTCGTGCGCAAGCCCACCGAGGCGGGCGCGGCGCTCACGCGCGAGGACGTGATCGGCTTCTACGAGGGCAAGATCGCCAAGTGGCAGGTGCCCGACGACGTCGTCTTCGTCGACGAGATCCCGCACACCGCCACCGGCAAGATGCTCAAGCTCAAGCTGCGCGAGCAGTTCAAGGGCCACAAGCTGCCGGGCTGCTGAGCCCCCGCCTTCCCGCGACCCCGCGCGTCATCGGGATCCCTGCGATTTCCTTGCTGTTCAGTCCTACATCAACAACATCTCCGGAGACAGACATGAACCAGACCCGCAAGCTTTCGACCTTCGTCACGCCGCGCCGCACGGTGCTCGTCGCGGTTGCCATGAGCGCGCTGTGCGCCGCCACCGGCGCCTACGCGCAGAAGGGCGAGACGGTGAAGATCGCCTGGATCGATCCGCTGTCGGGCCTGATGGCGCCGGTGGGGCAGAACCAGGTGAAGTCCTTCCAGTTCTTCGCCGAGAAGTTCAACGCCACCAATCCGGCCGGCGTGAAGTTCGAGATCATCCCGATCGACAACAAGCTCAGCCCTGCCGAGTCGCTCAACGCGCTGAAGTCCGCGATCGACCAGGGCGTGCGCTACGTGACGCAGGGCAACGGCTCGGGCGCGGCGCTGGCGATCATCGACGCCGTCAACAAGCACAACGAGCGCAATCCCGGCAAGGAGGTCGTGTACCTCAACCACTCGGCCGTGGATCCAGACCTGACCAACAGCAAGTGCAGCTACTGGCACTTCCGCTTCGACGCCGACACGTCGATGAAGATGGAAGCGATCACGACCTTCCTGAAGGACCAGCCCGACGTCAAGAAGGTCTACCTGCTCAACCAGAACTACGCGCACGGCCACCAGGTCGCGAAGTACGCGAAGGAGGGGCTGGCCAAGAAGCGGCCGGATGTCCAGATCGTCGGCGAGGACCTGCACCCGCTGGCCCAGGTGCGCGACTTCGCGCCCTACGTCGCCAAGATCAAGGCCAGCGGCGCGGACACGGTCATCACCGGCAACTGGGGCTCGGACCTGGCGCTGCTGGTGAAGGCCGCTTCCGAGGCCGGCTACAACGGCAAGTTCTACACCTACTACGCCGGCGTCACCGGCACGCCGACGGCCATCGGCGCCGCGGGCGCGGGGCGCGTCTACCAGGCGGCCTACAACTACAACAACATGGGCGGCCAGATGGACGCCTGGGCCAACGAGTTCAAGGCCAAGTTCAACGACGACTTCTACACCGGCAGCGTCATCCACATCTACTCGGCGCTGGGCGCGGCGATGGCCAAGGCCAAGAGCACCGATCCGGTGAAGGTGGCCGCCGCCCTCGAAGGCCTGAAGTTCAAGTCCTTCAACGGCGACGTCGAGATCCGCAAGGGCGACCACCAGCTGCAGCAGCCGATCTACATCTCGCGCTGGGAGAAGGTCGACGCCAAGCGCCCGTACAACGTCGAGAACACGGGCTTCAACTTCGCCGTCGTGAAGACCTACGACGCGTATGTGTCGAGCACGCCGACCAGCTGCCAGATGAAGCGCCCGGGTTGACGCGTCTCCCTGCCGCGCGAGCCGATCTCTGGCCCGCAGTGCTCGCCGTACAGGAGTACGGCTCCGCGCTTCGGCCCGACCTCGGCCCGCTCGCGACGGGATCAACGCCAACCCGGCTCGTTGAATGAGGATGATGTCTTGGAACAGATACTTATCAACCTGCTGAACGGCTTGTCCTCCGGACTGCTGCTGTTCATGCTGAGCTCCGGCCTCACGCTGATCTTCAGCATGATGGGCGTGCTGAACTTCGCGCATGCCAGCTTCTACATGCTGGGCGCGTACGTCGCGTACTCCATCGCCGGGTGGATCGGGTTCTGGCCCGCGTTGTTCCTCGCGCCGCTGGTGGTGGGCGGCCTCGGGGCCGTGTTCGAGCGGGGCGCGCTGCGGCGCGTCCACAAGTTCGGCCACGTCCCGGAGCTGCTGATCACCTTCGGCCTGTCGTATGTCGTGCTGGAGCTGGTCCAGCTGGTGTGGGGCCGCACGGCGGTGCCGTTCCCGCCGCCGCCGTCGCTGCAGGGCGCGGCCTTCACGCTGGTCCACGCGCCGGGCCAGGCGCTGCAGCTGGCCTGGGGCGACGCGCCGGCCGCGGTCTGCGCCGCGGCCAGCTGCTCCAAGTTCCCGCTGACGCGCGCCTTCATGATGCTGGTCGCGCTGTTCATGCTGCTGTCGCTGTGGCTGCTGCTGACGCGCACCCGCATCGGCCTCGTCATCCAGGCCGCGCTGACGCATCCGGAGATGGTCGAGTCGCTCGGTCACAACGTGCCGCGCGTGTTCATGCTGGTGTTCGGCAGCGGCTGCGCGCTCGCGGCGCTGGCCGGCGTCATCGGCGGCGTCACCTTCGTCACCGAGCCGTCGATGGCGGTGCTCGTCGGCTCCATCATCTTCGTGGTGGTCGTCGTCGGCGGCATCGGCTCGCTGGCCGGGGCCTTCGTCGCCTCCATCGTCATCGGGCTGCTGCAGACCCTGCCGCTGACCATCGACGCGTCGCTGGCCCAGGTCTTCAAGCTCGGCCCGGACACCTTCGGCTACCCGCTGCTCAAGCTCTCGCTGGCGCAGGTCGCGCCCATCCTTCCCTACCTGCTGATGGTGCTCATCCTGATCTTCCGGCCCAAGGGCCTGCTCGGCACGCGGGAGGGCTGATCGATGTCCGTCGTCATGCCTTCCTCCTCCGCGCCCGCCGCTCCGCCCACGGCATCGTCGCCGGGCCCGTCCTCCGCGACCCCGTCCGGCGGCGCGCATCGCGTCCATGCCCGCGCGAAACGCGGCGAGACCTACCACTTCAAACCGCACAACGTCGGCCGCTGGCTGATCTGGGGCTTCTACGCGCTGGCGCTGTTCGTGGCGCCGCTGATGTGGACCAGCGGCCTGGCGCAGACGATGCTGTCGCAGATGGGCATCGCCGTCATCGCGTGCCTGTCCTACAACCTGCTGCTCGGGCAGGGCGGCATGCTGAGCTTCGGCCACGCCGTCTATACCGGGCTGGGCGCCTACCTGGCGATCCACACGCTCAACGTCGTCGGCGCCGGTCAGCTGGCCTTGCCGGTCGGGCTGGTCCCGATCGTCGGCGGCTTCGCGGGCCTGTTCTTCGCGGCGCTGTTCGGCTACGTGTCGACGAAGAAGTCGGGCACGCCCTTCGCGATGATCACGCTGGGCGTGGGCGAGCTGATCTGGTCGATGTCGCTGATGCTGCCGGAGTTCTTCGGCGGCGAGGGCGGCGTCTCCTCCAACCGCGTCGTCGGCAAGGCCGTGTGGGGCATCACCTTCGGTCCCCAGATCCAGGTGTACTACCTGATCGCGATCTACGCCTTCGTCTGCACGGCGCTGCTGTTCGCGTTCACGCGCACGCCGTTGGGCCGCATGCTCAACGCGGTGCGCGACAACCCCGAGCGCGTCGAGTTCATCGGCTACGACACGCAGTGGGTGCGCTTCCTGGCGTTCCTGATCGCGGGTTTCTTCGCCGGCGTGTCCGGCGGGCTGTCGGCGCTGAACACCGAGATCGTCAACGCCGAGGTCGTCGGCGCCGCGCGGTCGGGCGCCTACCTGCTGTTCACCTTCCTCGGCGGCGCGACCTTCTTCTTCGGGCCCATCATCGGCGCCGTGCTGATGGTCGTGGCGACCGTGCTGCTGTCGGAGCTGACCAAGGCCTGGCTGCTCTACCTCGGCCTCGTGTTCCTGTTCATGGTGATGTATGCGCCGGGCGGCATCGCCTCGCTGATCATGATGAACCTGCGGCTGGCGGCCTTCGGCAAGCTGCGCGCGCTGTGGCCGTCCTACCTGGGCCTGGCCGGCGCGGCGCTGACGATGCTGGTGGGCGGCTCGGCGATGGTGGAAATGCTCTACCACCTGCAGCTCAACGAGGCGCTCGGCCCGCAGATGAGCTACCTGGGCGTGGCGTTGAATGCCAAGAGCGTCGAATCCTGGTTCGGCGCGGGCTTCGTGCTGCTGACCGGCCTGGGCCTGTTCGAACTCGTGCGCCGGGAGTTCCGCGCCGAGTGGGACCGGGCGCAGGAAGAGATCGAGAAAGAGATCAAGCGGAGGGAGAGCCTGTGAGCGAGACCATGACTGCTTCGGCTCCCTATGCGCTGGAACTGAAATCCGTCCGCAAGAGCTTCGGCAAGAGCGAGATCATCCGCGGCGCGGAGCTGGCGGTGAAGCCGGGCGAACGCGTCGCGATCATCGGCCCGAACGGCGCCGGCAAGTCCACGCTGTTCAACCTGGTCAGCGGCCGTTTCGCGCCCACCAGCGGCGAGATCCGGCTCTTCGGCGAGCGCATCGACCAGCTGGCGCCGTACCAGATCAACCGCCGCGGGCTGTCGCGCAGCTTCCAGGTCTCCAACCTGTTCACGCGGCTGTCGGTGTTCGAGAACATCCGCTGCGCTCTGCTCTGGTCGATGGGCCACAAGTACGCGTTCTGGAAGTTCCTCGCCGGCATGGACGACGTCAACGACCGCGTCGAGGAGCTGCTGGAGATGCTTCACCTCGACAAGAAGCGCGACGTCCCGGCGGTGAACCTGACCTACGCCGAGGCGCGCGTGCTGGAGATCGGCATCACGATCGCCGGCGGCGCGCAGGTGATCCTGCTGGACGAGCCGACGGCGGGCATGAGCAAGAGCGAGACGAAGCGCTTCATCCAGCTGATCCGCCAGGTCACCGAAGGCCGCACGCTGCTCACGGTGGAGCACGACATGGGCGTGGTCTTCGGCCTGGCCGACAAGATCGCGGTGCTGGTCTACGGCGAGGTGATCGCCTTCGACACGCCCGATGCGGTGCGCGCCAATGCGCGCGTGCAGGAGGCGTATCTCGGATCGGTGCTGGCCGAATCGCAGACCGCGGGAGCACCGGCATGAGCGTCGCGATGAACGACACCAACATCGGCGCGATGCGCGCCGCATCGACGGGTGCCGCGGCGGTCGCGGGCTCGCGCGCGCTGCAGCTCGACAACGTCCACGCCTTCTACGGCAAGAGCCATGTGCTGCACGGTGTGACGATGGAGGTCCGGCCCGGCGAGATCGTCAGCCTGCTGGGCCGCAACGGCTCGGGCCGCTCGACGACGGTGAAGACGATCATGGGCCAGGTGGACGGCACCGGCTCGATCGCGTGGGGCGGTGAAGCGCTGCTGGGCCGCAAGGCCTACGAGATCGCGCACCGCGGCATCGGCTACGTGCCGGAGAACCGCGACATCTTTCCCAAGCTCACCGTGCACCAGAACCTGCTGCTAGGCGAGAAAGGTAGCGGGGGTGGCCGTCGAGGCGCCGCCAAGCCGCGCTGGAGCTTCGACGACATGTACGCGATGTTCCCGCGCCTGAAGGAGCGTCAGCACACCGAGGCCGGCGTGCTGTCCGGCGGCGAGCAGCAGATGCTGACGCTGTGCCGCACGCTGATGGGCGATCCCGACCTGATCATGATCGACGAGCCGACCGAAGGCCTGGCGCCGAAGATCGTCGAGCTGGTCGCGGAGTACCTCAAGGAACTGAAGCGGCGCGGCGTGTCGGTGCTGCTGGTCGAGCAGAAGCTGGCGATCGCGCTGGAGATCTCCGAGCGCTGCTACGTGATGGGCCACGGCCGCATCGTGTTCGAAGGCACGCCCGCGGACCTGCGCGCGAACGCCTACGTGCGCAAGGAGTGGCTGGAGGTCTGAAGCCGCGCGCGATGGCCGTTCATCGGTATCGCTGCAGCACGTTCAGCGCGGGTCCGTAGTCCCAGCCCTTGGGAATGCCCGGCAGTTCGAGGCCGCGCGGGAGCATCACGCATCGCAGGCGAGGCATCGCCCGCATCTGGCCGAACAGGCGCGCCACATCCAGGCGTGAGGGGTCGGCGCTCCAGAGCGAGAGCATCGACAGCGTCGAGAGGTTGCATCCCTCGACCAGGGTCCCGTCCGGCGCCCGGCAGTCCAGGTGCTCGATCCCCAGCCGTTCGGCGCTCTCCTTGAACTGGGCCGGATCCGGCATGCGATACAGGTGCATGCTCCTCAGCATCAGCGCCGCCCCGGCGCGATAGCAGACGGTGCCGATGAGGCCGGGCGGCGGCAGTTCGGCGCATTCGAGCACCGAGAAGGGCAGGACGGTCGGGAACCCGGCCCCGCCGTGCTTCTCCATCCGGTCCGCCGCGTCGAGGATGGCGTCCACCGTCGCCGCGCGACAGAGCGCGCGGTCCGATGTGGGCGCGGCGTGGATCCACTGCGCAAAGCGCGCCCGCTGTGCCAGCAGCGCCCGGTCGTCCCCCGGCTTCTGCGTGTATGTGCCGATCCGCAGATCCTTCGTGAGATGCCAGGTCGTCGCCAGGATCTCGAGATCGCCGCGGGTCAGCGCGCACCCGGCGGGGCCATCGAGCTTGTCGCCGAGCTCGCGCAGCTTGTGGATGCCGGGCAAGGGGCGGTAGAGACATTCCGGCAGCGACGCCAGCGCCGCACGAACGGCGGCCGCCTGGGCCGCGTTCAACAGCAGCGCGCCGTGGCGGCCCGACGTGCTGGCGCGCAGACAGTCCTCGGCGTTCTTCACGATGTCTTCGACGGTCTCCCACCCCGCGCGTTCTTCCGGAGACGGCGTCCACCTGCCGTCCAGGGCCAAGCGATCCATCAGCAGCGTCTGGCGGTCGTCGAGCCGCCACGCGTCGGGGGTGCAAGGCACGCCGGCGCGCCTCTCTGGCATGCCGTCGGTCCCGGCGGGGACGCCCATCAAAGGCATGGAAGGCATGGAAGGCATGGAAGGCATGGAAGGCATGGAAGGCATGGAAGGCATGGAAGGCATGGAAGGCATGGAAGGCATCGAGGACGTCGAGTCCAGGTTCATGTGGATTCCAGTTGCATCGGGGGGCGTTGAGTTGGCTGGAGGCCATCGCGGTTCCGTGGGTCGAGTGCCGTCGTCGGCACGGCGCGAGGGCGACGTGCCCGGTCAGGGGCCTGTCGAGGCGGGGTAGGCCTTGCGCAAGGGATCGAGCCATTCGTCCATCAAGGCGAAGGTCAGCCTGTCCAGCTCGAGCGGCATCTGCTCCTGGATCTCCTTGTAGCGCCGCTCCGCCTCGAGGTCCGATGGGTCCTCGTCCGCACGTTCTCCGGCCTCCAGGAATCGCTGTTGCCACTCGTCGTTCGCCGCCTGGTAGGACGGATCGAGCCGCAACCGCTCCACGGCGCGATGGGCCGTCCCGCTGGTCGATTGCATGAACTCGCGCAGCGTCGGGAAGTCGGCGCGGACCTCGTTGCCGAGGATCACGTCGACCTCTTGCCGCTGGCTGTCCGACCAGTCTTCCAGCACGGGCTCGCGATTCAGCTCCCCGTTGTTCATGCCGCTCTGCTGTACGAAGAAGGGGACGCCGGTCCGGGTGAAGGGCTTCTCCGTGATCTGCGTCAGCCGGAAGTCGATCAGCGCCTGCAGCGAGAGGCTGTGTTCGATGTTTTCCGCGTCGGGGTCATGGATGCCGACGTAGAGGTCGGCCAGGTGGTGCAGGCTCATGCGCATCAGTGCGCCCGGGTCGCTGCCCGCGCGGAGGATCTGGTCCATGCTGGCGAGCGTCTTGCGCTTCGCATCGATGCAGGTCCAGGGGCCCGCCAGGTCGTTGCTCAGCTCGGACAGCAACGCAGGCTCGGCGGCCAGCATCCGCAGGAGGCTCTGGCTGCGGGTCCTCATCTCCTGGCGGACGATGCCTGCGTACAGCGGGCCCAGCGCGGCCAGCTGCCTGCTGGACTCCACGAGAAAGTCCACCAGGAGCTGGCCGTCGTCGCACCCCTCGATCGCCCGCCAGAGAGCCTCGGGATCCTCGGCTCCCCAGTCGGCGAGCACCGCGGCAGACCCCTGGGCCTGCTGGAGCGTCTCCCTGGTCAGCTGCCATGACGTCGCCGAGCGCTCGGCGCGCCACCCGCTGGGGGCTTCAAGCGGGTCTTCCGTGTCGGCAGGCATTCTCACCAGCAGCAGCGCGCGGTCCGGCTGACTGGCGAGCGCCACGGCGAAGCGGCCACAGCGATCCGAGTCGCCCCGGAGATCGACGTGTGTGGCGCAGTCCGGCATCCATGAGAGGCGCTCGTGCGGCTCGTCGCCGAGAAAAACGGTCCAGCTGCGCAGATCGAGGCCGCTCAGCGCATCGCGGACGCTGTCCGGATCCAGGGGCCGGGCGTGACGCAGGATGACATTGAAGTCGCGCGCCTCCAGGTCGAGTTCGGCCAGGAGCGCCGGCGGCGGCAGTGAGAACCGGCTGGCGCGTTGGCGGGTCAGACCTTGACCGTCGAGATACAGGTTCTCCTGCAACGTGTCCTTCACGACTTCACGCAACGCTCGCCCGCCGCTGGCCCTGGCCTCCGCGTCCCGATCCGAGTACGCGTCCGTCTCCCATCGGGCGAGCTTGGCCAGCGCCTTCGTCCAGGGGGCGCCCGTGTCGCCACGAGCGGCCTGCAAGGCGTCCATGCACGCGATGATCAGGTCGTTGCGGGACGCATGCGTATCGAAGTCGGGCGCCGGCGTCTCCGAGGTGCCCTGGCCTTGCTGCCGCAGCGCGAGGGCTTGCTGCCGCTGGCGACCGCTCAGCAGGCACAAGGGCACCTCCGCGATCATTGCCGCCATTTCCTCGGTGCCGGGGAGCATGCGTCGCCTGCTGGGCGCGAAGACCCTCCGGAACGGGCTTTGTGGCCAGCCAGCTTCGACCTCCGCCAGTCGATTCAAGCAGCGCTCGACCAGGGGCGAGAGGGCTTGCGTCTCGCCTTGTTCGAGTCGTTCCATCTTCGCCACCTCGTGCGCCGGCAGCGACCAGGGCGGCGGCAGGCCGGTCGGGCGCGTGCCATGTTCAAGGGGGATGTCGTCGTCCCACGTCGTGGTGCCGAGAGACGCTGTGGCTTGACTGGAAGGGATCATGACGCTGTCCAAACTGAGGGTAAGGTAGTGCTCAGTCCTTCCCGCAGGTTCGTTGACCGTGGTCATGTGTCCGGCGTCCGGACGGCGGGGCGCTCGGCCCGATCAGGAGTCCGCCGAGGCGGGGTAGGCCTTGCGCAGGGGATCGAGCCACCCGTCCATGAGGGCGAAGGTCAGCTTGTCCAGCTCGAGCGGCATCTGCGCCTGGATCTCCCTGTAGCGCCGCTCGGCCTCGAGGTCCGATGGGTCCTCGTCCGCGCGTTCTCCTGCCTCCAGGAATCGCTGTCGCCACTCGGCATTCGCCGCCTGGTAGGACGGATCGAGGATCAGCCGTTGCGTGGCGCGACAGGCCGGCCCGCGGGTCGACTTCATGAGTTCACGCAGCATCGGGAAGTCGGCACGGACCTCGTTGGCGAGGATCAATTCGGCGGCCGCTCGCGGGCCGTCCTTCCAGTCGTCCACCGTGGGCTCGCGATCCACCACGCGGTGCTTCATGCCGCCGATCTCGGCGTAGAAGGGCAGCGCGGCGCGGATGAACGATTTCCCCGTGATCTGCGCCAGTCGGAGGTCGAGCAAGGCCTGCAGCCCGATGGCGCGTTCGATGTCTTCGGCGATGTTGCCGCCCGTGAAGCTGACGTGCAGTTGGCCCAGACTGCGCGAGCCCATGCAGAGCAGCGCGCCGGCGGCGTCGTCCGCGGAGCCGGCGCCGCCCGTGCGCATCGTCAGTTCCATGTCGGAGAGCGCCTGCCCCAGCGCGTCGACGCAGGGCCCGAGGTCCACCAGATCGCAGACCACCTCCGACAACAACTCTGGCTGGTCGGCCAGCATCCGCAGCAGGCGTCGACCGCGGGCGATCATGTCTCCGCGCAGCGCGGGCGCGCCGGGCTCACTCAGTTCGGTCAGCTTCGTCCTGAACGTGTCGAGGAATTCCATCAGGCGCCGACCGTCGTCGGACGCGCCGAGCCAGTCCCTCAGATCCGCGAGCTCGTCGCCGCCCCAGTACGCGAATGCCGACGCGGGATCCGGGGCTTCGACGGGCGTTGCGGCAGACAGGCGCCATACCCCTGCCATCGAATCGGCGTGCCAGCCGTCCGGAAGCGGACCCAGCCCATGCGGCATGGGTTCATTGACGCGCACTTCCCGGAGTCGACGCGCTTCCCCACGGGCCAATGCCAGCGCGAAGCGGGCGCAGCGGTCCGGATCTCCCCAGAGGAACACGTGCTCGGCGCCGTCCGGAATCAACAGGGGGGACAAGCCCGGATCGTCGCGGCCCAGGCGCAGGCTCCAGTCGCGCAGGTCGATGGCGCGCTCGGTGTCGAGGAAGGCCCGGAGATCCCAGGGACGGGCCGCGCCCAGTTCCGCGACGAGATCCCGCCCCCGCAGGTCCAGCGCCTCGACAAGCGCGCGGGGCGGCAGGGAGAACTCAGGCGCGGGGCGGTCCGTCAAGCCGTGACCGTCGAGTTGCAGGAGCCCTTCGCCCGGGTCCCTCACCACCTCGCGCAATGCGCGGCCACCGCTCGCCCGGGCATTCGCCTCGGGTTCCGAGGACACGTCGGACTCCCATCGGGCAAGCGTCGCCAGCACCGTTGCCCGGGAACTTCCCATGCCGCCGCGGGCGGCATTCAACATGTCCAGCGTCGCGAGACACAGGTCCTCCCTGCGGGCCGCCGGATCGAAGAACGGGGCGCTTGCACGCGATCCGCGCAGCCCGTGCCGTCGCAGCGCGAGGACGTGCTGCCGTTGTCCGGCGCTCAGCAGGCACAGGGGCACCTCGGCGATCAGCGCTTGCGCTTCCTCGTCGCTGGGGCGTGCCAGCCGGCGTTCCAGGAATGCTCTCCGGAACGCGCTGCCCGACACGTGGTCGTCGACCGCGGCCAGTCGATTCAGGCATCGTTCGACCGGCGGCGAGAGTGCCAACCGCTCGCCTCGTTCGAGTCGTTCCAACTTCGTCATCTCCTCCGCGGGAAGCGACCAGGCGAACGATCGCGCCGTGGCGGCCGGATGCGGGGCGTGCTCGACATCAGCGCCCGCGTCCCGCGCGGGGTAGGCGGCAGCCGTGGTGGAGCCGGGAGGGATCATGGCGGTGTCCGAACCGAGGGGGAAAAGTAGTGCCCAGGTCTTTCCGCCGGTTCGTCGAGTGCCGCGATGCCCTGGCCGTTTCGGCCCCGCGTTCCTGTCCCGACATCCCCACCCCCCACGTTCATGGTCCCTCCGCGCCGTTGCGCCGTCCCCTGATCCGGGTGGCTCGCGGGGCCCCGTCGCACGGCCGTCGCACTACATTGACCGGCAGGCAACAAGAACAGGGAGCCTCCCAGATGAATTCGGTGCAGCCATGGATGATGGTCGTCGGGACGCTGGCCGGATTGGCGGTCGGCGGCGCCGCGGTGAGCGGGTGGTGGTGGCCCAAGCTCAGGCGCGCGCGCCGGCTGATCGACCGGATCGAATCGTCGCGTCTGCTGCTCAACGAGCAGACCACGCAGGCGCGTCGTCAGATCGAGCGGCAGCAGATGGAGCTCGGCGAGCTTCGCCTGGTCGTCGAACGGCTGCGCCGCAAGGCGGCGATCGCCGCCGCGCCGCACGACACGGGCGACGGGGCTGATTCCATCCTGCCGCTGGATTCCGTGTCGCCGATCAGCGCGCCCACGCCGCTGCCGGCATTCCGTCCGATCGACAAGCCGCAGCACGCGCCGGCGCCCACGGTCGCCAGCGTCGACGCCGCGCTGGAGCGCCAGGAACGCGCCCGCGAGCGCGCCGCCCAGGGCGGCTTCGCCCGCACCGAGATCCAGGACGACGACGGCCCGAACTCGCGCGGCTTCATGCCGACGCAACTCGACAAGCCCTTCTGAGCCGTGGCGGCGGCCGGCGCGCCGGCCCTTCAGCCGATGAGCGCGATGCCGCCCGCTTCCGCCTTGCGGCGCAGCTCGTCCCAGTCCCTGGGCCATTGACCTTCCAGCTCCATCCGGACGAGGCCCGGGGGAAGGTGCAGCTGACGCAGGAGTTCCGCGTCCGGAAGATCGGGCGCCGCCAGCTCGCCCAGGCGATCAGCCCCCGAGCGCCAGGCGCCGAGCACCGTGGGAGACGCGTCCCGCTCCGGATCGGTCACGGCCGCGAGCCTCAGCAGGTCCGCCATGTCCTGGCGGATGTAGGGATGGACCGTGTCGTGCTGCGAACGCTCCCACCGCTTGAGGCCCGCCAGGCCTTGCAGCACTTCGGCGTCGAATCTCGCGCCGCCCGGAACGACGCGATCGAACAGGGGCTGGAGCTCGCCCAGCAGCTCGCGAAGACGAAGCAGCTGCTCGTACGAACAGTCCCGCGGCGCATCGCCGCCGAGGAGCTGTTGGCACTCGCGGATTTGCGCCTGGTGCCGGGCGCTGAGCAGACCGGGGGGCAGCAGCATCAACAAGGCCCGCGCTTCCTGGCGCTCGGCCCGGGCCAGTGGCGCCAGGTCGTCGAGGCTCAACGCGCCGTCATGGGCATGGACGAGCCGCTCCTGGACGGTCGCCAGCCAATCCGGCAACGCGCGCAACGCCGCCCGTTGAGTCTCCGAGACGGGAAGCGGCTCGCCGCCCGCCAGCGCCTCCAGCCACGGGTCGTCGGGCAAGTCGCCCCACGGATGTTCGTGCGCGGGCACGAGCGTCGTCGAGTCGGCTTCGCCGCAGGATGCGGCCTGTGCCGCGCCGCGGGGGAGGGCATGCATGCTGAATCTCCGCTGAACGCAAGCTCACGGACCCCGCCGCACGATCGAGCTGTTGGCCGCGCGCAGGTACGGTGACGCCAGGATCTCGTCTTTCGCCCACAGGCGCCGTTCCGATCGATCGTAGACCCAGCCGGACGGCACGTCGCTCGGGGCTCCCATGGATTTGGCCAACGTGACCAGTCCCAGCTTGGGCAGCTTGCCGAACTGGTGGAACAGTGCCCGCCAGGTCGGCTTGCTGGCACTCCCGTCCGCCGACAGCTCCATCTCGCGCAGGGTGCGGACCCCGGTCGCCCAGTCGGGCAGACGCCCGTCGCGCAGCGGCAGGCGCAATTGCTGGACCTTGAGCGCGGTCGCACGGGCGGCGAACTGTTCGGGCGCGACGACGCGGCCGTGAGTCAGCGTCAGCTTGCAGGGCTGGCCCTCGAACCCCTTGAGCAGTTCCAGCGGCGGCAGTTCCAAGCCTGGGCCGTCGTCAGGTTCCCGCAGCTCATTGAACGTCGCGGTCAACCCTGGCCCGTTCGACAGGGACCTCGAGAGGAGCGCGAGGACGAGATCGCGGCGTGCCGCGGTCGGCGCGTCCGGCGCCGCATCCCGCCAGCCCGCGAGCGAAGCCTCCCGGCGCAGCGCCGCGCGTTTGGCGTCGGGTTCCAGGGAGCGTCGGCACGCCGCCAGGCTCATGGCGCCCACGTGGCACAGGTCAGCCAGTTCATCGGCGCTCATCGGCTGCGGACCCCGAGCGAGACGTTCCCGCCATTCGCGAGTGCTCTGGATGCCGTCCAACGTGAGCAGGCATTCGGGCGCCGCGTCGAGCACCGTGAGCACGGTGGCCACGTCGTCGTTGGTCAGCGTGAACGTCGGATAGGTGCGGTGCTCCGGGCTGTAGTCGATTTCGGCGGTGTCGAATCGCCAGTCGTTGATCAGGGCGCCGAGACGTCCGAGGGCGGCGCGCTGATCCGGTGCCGGATGCCAGGTGCCGGCCAGCGCGAGCGATGTTTGCACGGTCTGCTGATCGTCCCGTGTGCGCCAGGGAGCGACACCCCGCGACGGGTTGCCGGACGGGATGCCGTCGGACACGTCGGTGGGCGCGGACGACAAGGCCGGGTGTGTTGAGATGGGAAGGTACATGGCGAGCGTCAGGGATGGGGAGACGACGGTTCAGTTGTCTGTTCCGCCTTCAGGTTCGCCCGATCCGTTCAGGCCGCCGCCCTCCGCACATCTCCTCGGCCCTTTGTCACGGCAGGGCCAGGCCGCCGCCGAGACTTGGCCGCGGGGCTTGCCGACGGGCTCCGCACTTCCCCCGTAGCGCCCTGTCACAGCAGAGACAATCCGCGCGCCTCGGCGCTGCCTAGAATCGAACGATCGTTCTTTTCGCCGGCGGCCTCCGGAGACACGCGGCCGCGGCGAGGCGACTCTTCAGCATCGGAAGGAACAAGCATGGGTGCCAGCTACGAAGTCCGCGGTCAGGTCGCGGTGATCACGCTCAACAATCCGCCGGTCAACGGCCTGGGTCACGCCACGCGGCTGGCCGTCGCCGAGGGCGTCGAGAAGGCGGAGAACGATCCCGCCATCAAGGCCATCGTGATCACCGGCGCCGGCAAGGCGTTCTCCGGCGGCGCCGACATCCGCGAGTTCGGCTCGCCCAAGGCGCTGGCCGAACCCAACCTGGGCTCGCTGATCAACCGCGTCGAGTCCTGCACCAAGCCGGTCGTCGCCGCGATCCACAGCGTCGCCATGGGCGGCGGCCTGGAACTGGCGCTGGGCTGCCACTACCGCGTGACCGCGCCTGGCGCCAAGATCGCGCTGCCCGAGGTGAAGCTGGGCCTGCTGCCCGGCGCCGGCGGCACGCAGCGCCTGCCGCGCGCGCTGGGCGTCGAGCCCGCGCTCAACATGATCGTCAGCGGCGAGCCGGTCCTCAGCGAGCAGCTCGCGCAGGTCCCCGGCCAGGTGCTGTTCCAGAAGGTCGTCGACGGCGACCTGATCGACAGCGCCGTCCAGTTCGCGATGAGCATCGCCGACAAGCGCCCGCTGCCCCGCGTGCGCGACATCAAGGCCCAGCATCCCGAAGCCCAGGCCTACTTCCAGTTCGCGCGCAACACCGTCGGTGCGATGGCCAAGAACTTCCCCGCGCCGCTGCAGTGCGTGGAAACGGTCGCGAACGCGGTGGCCATGAAGTTCGAGGACGGCATGCGCGCCGAGCGCGACGCCTTCCAGCAGCTGATGCTGACGCCCGAATCGAAGGCGCTGCGCCACGCGTTCTTCGCCGAGCGCGCCGCGTCCAAGATCCCCGATGTGCCCGAGGACACGCCGCTGCGCAAGATCGAGCAGGTCGCCATCATCGGCGCCGGCACGATGGGCGGCGGCATCGCGATGAACTTCCTGAACGCCGGCATCCCGGTGACGCTCCTCGAGATGAAGCAGGACGCGCTGGACCGCGGCGTCGCCACCATCCGCAAGAACTACGAGGCGCAGGTCAAGAAGGGCAAGCTCAAGGAAGACCGCTACGCCCAGCGCATGAGCCTGCTGGGCACGACCCTGAGCTACGCCGAGATCGGCCAGGCGGACCTGGTGATCGAGGCCGTCTTCGAGGACATCGGCGTCAAGGAACAGGTCTTCAAGCAGCTCGACGCGGTGATGAAGCCCGGCGCGATCCTGGCCAGCAACACCTCGACGCTGGACGTCGACAAGATCGCGGCCTTCACCAAGCGCCCGCAGGACGTCATCGGCACCCACTTCTTCAGCCCGGCCAACGTGATGAAGCTGCTGGAGGTGGTGCGCGGCGCGGCCACCGCCAAGGACGTGCTGGCCACCGTGATGGCGCTGGGCAAGAAGATCCGCAAGACCTGCGTCGTCTCCGGCGTCTGCGACGGCTTCATCGGCAACCGTATGATCGAGCAGTACAGCCGCCAGGCCGGCTTCCTGCTGGAAGAGGGCTGCACGCCGCAGCAGGTGGACAAGGCGGTGGAGCGCTTCGGCTTCGCGATGGGCCCGTTCCGCATGGGCGACCTGGCCGGCAACGACGTGGGCTGGTACATCCGCAAGCGCCGCTACCTGGAGAAGCCGGACCTGCGCTACTCCAAGACCGCCGACCTGCTGTGCGAGATGGGCCGCTTCGGCCAGAAGACCGGCGCGGGCTGGTACGACTACCTGCCCGGCAAGCGCGACGCGATCCCGTCGAAGACGGTGCTGGAGATGATCGACATGCACCGCTCGGCGCTGGGCATCACGCCGCGCAAGATCAGCGACGAGGAGATCGTGCAGCGCCTGGTCTTCGCCCTGGTCAACGAGGGCGCGAAGATTCTGGAGGAGGGTATCGCGCTGCGCGCCTCCGACATCGACATGGTCTACCTCACCGGCTACGGCTTCCCGCTCCATCGCGGCGGCCCGATGTGCTACGCCGACACGGTCGGCCTCTACAACGTGGTGCAGGCGATGAAGCGCTTCGCCAAGAACCCGCTGGACGACGGGAAGTTCTGGGAGCCCGCGCCGCTGCTGCAGCGCCTGGCCGACCAGGGCAAGGGCTTCAACGACTGACCCCCGCGGACCGCATCAGGAGAAAAGAATGAGCAAGGCATTGATCGTTTCCACGGCCCGCACCCCGCTCGCCAAGAGCTGGAAGGGTTCGTTCAACATGACCCACGGCGCGACGCTGGGCGGCCACGTGGTGCGCGCGGCGCTGGAGCGCGCCGGCATCGAGGGCGGCGAGGTCGAGGACGTCCTCATGGGCTGCGCCACGCCCGAAGGCGCCACCGGCGGCAACATCGCGCGCCAGATCGCGCTGCGCGCCGGCCTGCCGGTGAGCGTCTCCGGACAGACCGTCAACCGGTTCTGCTCCAGCGGCCTGCAGACCATCGCGACCGCGGCGCAGCGCATCATCGCGGGCGAGGCGGACGTGTTCGTCGCCGGCGGCGTGGAGAGCATCTCCTGCGTGCAGAACGAGGCCAACCGCCACATGGGCCACGAGAGCTGGCTGTCGGCGCACAAGCCCGAAATCTACTGGTCCATGCTGCAGACGGCCGAGAACGTCGCGCAGCGCTACAAGATCCCGAAGGAGCGCATGGACCGCTACGGCGCGGCCAGCCAGCAGCGCGCCTGCGCCGCGCAGGCCGAGGGCCTGTTCAACGCCGAGATCGTGCCCATCACCGTGATGGCCGGCGTCGCCGACAAGGTGCGCGGCATGATGACGAAGGAAGTCACCGTCAGCGTCGATGAAGGCCTGCGCGTGGGCACCACCTACGAGAGCATCAAGGACATCCGCACGGCGGTGCCCGGCGGCGTGGTCACCGCGGGCAACGCCAGCCAGTTCAGCGACGGCGCCGGCGCCTGCGCGATCGTCAGCGAGGCCTATGCCCAGAAGAAGGGCCTCAAGCCGCTGGGCCGTTTCCTCGGCTTCGCCGTGGCCGGCTGCGAGCCCGACGAGATGGGCATCGGCCCGGTCTTCGCCGTGCCCAAGGTGCTCAAGCGCCTGGGCCTGAAGGTGTCGGACATCGACCTGTGGGAACTCAACGAGGCCTTCGCGGTGCAGGTGCTGTACTGCGCGGACACGCTCGGCATCCCGATGGACCGGTTGAACGTCAACGGCGGCGCGATCGCGATCGGCCACCCGTACGGCGTGTCGGGCCAGCGCCTGACCGGCCATGCGCTGATCGAAGGCAAGCGCCGCGGCGCCAAGCGCGTCTGCGTGACGATGTGTATCGGCGGCGGCATGGGCGCCGCCGGCGTGTTCGAAGTCCTGTGAACCCGCGCAGGTCCGAAGCAATGACGACGTCCGTGGCCTCCGTGGCCTGCTTGCCGTTGGCGACGCCGCCGATGTCTGCGGCGCCTGCGGTCGCCGCGGCCGCGGCTGCGGTCATGGGCCTGCTGTTCGCGCTGGCGGCGACGCCCGCCGCTGCCGCTGGTCGCAAGGAACCGCCGAGCGTGCCGGAGTCGCAGGCGATCGACGGCATCCATGATGCGCTGCGCGCCAGCGACTGCGCGCTGGTGGCGAGCCGTCTCAACGACGGGCTCAAGCGCAAGTACCCGTCGGTCTATCTGCTGGCCGGCACGCTGTACGAGCAGGGCCTCTGCCTGAAGCCCGACTGGGAGCGCGCCGCGCGCCTGTACCAGCAGGCGCACGTCGCGGGCGAGCCGCAAGGCTTGCAGCGGATGATCGCGGGCCTGGCCGAGGGCGGCCGCGACCGCGCGGCGGCGATGTACTGGGCGCTCGAGGATCCGTCGGGACTGCCCGACGAATGCCTGGCCGGCCGGGAATTGCGCAGCGAGCCCGAGGCCTACGTGGCGCAGCTGCGCCGCTGGCCCGCGGGCCGCCTCGATGCCTGCGTGTACCTGGTGGGCGTCGCGTCCGCGATCGCCGGGGAGATCGAGTACCCCAGCGTCGGCACCGCCTACGCGGTCTACGGCCGCTACCAGATGGACTTCCATCCGGCTGCGGCCACGGTCGAGTGGGAGGAACTCGAGCTGCGCATGGGCAACATGGGCGGCGCGATCAGCGGCGACGACGTGCGCGAGCGCGACAGCGCCCGCGTCAAGCAGACGCTGCGCACCGCGCTCCAGGAGACCAGCCACCGCGCGCTGCGGCGCTTCACCAAGCCGGCCGACGTGCCGACGCAGTGGCGCATCCAGCGCGAGTTCGCGTTCAACATCCACGGCTGAGCGCGGCACGCGCCCGGCCTGACCTCATCCAGGAGGGCGCCATGCGCCAGACCCTCGACTTCCTGCTCTACGACTGGCTGAAGGTGCAGGACCTCGGCCGGCGCGAGCGCTTCTCGGAGCACTCGCGGGAGACCTTCGACGCGGTGCTCGACACCTGCGAGAAGATCGCCCGCGAGAAGTTCGCGCCGTTCAACCGCCTGGCCGATACCGAGGAGCCGCGATTCGACGGCGAGCGCGTCCACCTGCCCAAGGCGACACACGAGGCGCTCGCCGCCTACGTCGGCTCCGGCATGCTGGCCGCCGCGCAGGACTACGAGCACGGCGGCATGCAGCTGCCCTGCGTCGTCGAGATGGCCGCCAACTGCTTCTTCAGCAAGGCCAGCGTGTCCCTCGGCGGCTACGCGATGCTGACCAACGGCAACGCCAATCTGCTGATGGCGCACGGCACGGACACGCAGCGCGACGTCTTCGCGATGAACGAGCTGTCCGGGCGCTGGTTCGGCACGATGTGCCTGTCGGAGCCTCAGGCCGGATCGTCGCTGTCCGACGTCGCCACACGCGCCGAGCCCGACACCGCCACCAGCACCGGCACAAGCACCGACAGCGACGGGGCGGACTTCGAGGCCGATCCGCTCGGCCCGCGCTACCGGCTCACCGGCAACAAGATGTGGATCTCGGGCGGTGAGCACGAGATCACCGAGAACATCGTCCACCTGGTGCTGGCGAAGATCCCCGGACCCGACGGCAAGCCGCTGCCGGGCACCAAGGGCATCTCGCTGTTCATCGTGCCCAAGCACCTGGTCGACACGGAGGGGCGGCTCACCGGCGAGCGCAACGACGTGGCGCTGGCGGGCCTGAACCACAAGCTCGGGTATCGCGGCACGACGAACTGCCTGCTCAATTTCGGCGAAGGGCGCCACACGCCGCGCGGGAAGAAGGGCGCCATCGGCTACCTCGTCGGCAAGCCCGGCGACGGCCTGCGGCAGATGTTCCACATGATGAACGAGGCCCGCATCGGCGTCGGCCTCGGCGCGGTGATGCTGGGCTACGCGGGCTACGAGGCGAGCCTCGAGTACGCGCGTCAACGCCCCCAAGGTCGGCCGGTCACCACCTCCGGCGGGAAGGACGCGGCGCGGCCGCAGGCGCTGATCATCGAGCACGCCGACGTCAAGCGCATGCTGCTGGCGCAGAAGAGCTTCGTCGAGGGCGGTCTGGCGCTGGAACTGTTCTGCGCGCGGCTGGTCGACGAGCAGCACACGGGGTCGGAGGACGAGGCCGCCGCGGCGAAGCGGCTGCTCGAGGTCCTGATCCCCATCGCCAAGAGCTGGCCCAGCGAGTGGTGCCTGGAGGCGAACTCGCTCGCGATCCAGGTGCTGGGCGGCTACGGCTACACGCGTGACTTCCCGGTCGAGCAGTACTGGCGCGACAACCGCCTGAACATGATCCACGAGGGCACGCACGGCATCCAGGCGCTGGACCTGCTGGGCCGCAAGGTCGTGATGGACGGCGGGCAGGCGCTGATGGCGCTGGCCGCGCGCATCAGCGACACCGCGCAGCGCGCCGGCCAGGTGCCAGGTCTTGCCGAAGCGGCGAACGAACTCGGCGCGGCGCTGGCCGCCGTCGGCGGCGCGACCAAGAAGGCCTGGTCGACCGGCGAGCCGGAGGCGGCGCTCGCCAACGCGACACCGTACCTGCAGGCCTTCGGGCACACGGTGCTGGCGTGGATCTGGCTGGACGTGGCCCTTTCGCTCGATGGGCGGGAGGACGACTTCGCCCACGGCAAGCGCGCCGCGCAGCGCTACTTCTTCGCCTATGAGCTGCCCAAGATTCACGCCTGGCTCGGCGTGGTCGCGCGGCGCGAGGCGCTCACGCGCGAGATGCAGGACGCCTGGTTCTGACCCCCGCCGTCGCCGCCGTCGCCGCAGTCGCGCGGTCGACGGCGGCGGCGACGCTGACATGACCCACATCGAGAACATCAAGGAGACGACGATGAGCAGCAAGGTACAAGACCTCTTCGACCTGACCGGCCAGGTGGCGCTGGTGACGGGCGGATCCCGCGGCCTCGGGCTGCAGATCGCGGAGGCGCTCGGCGAGGCCGGCGCGACGCTGATGCTGAGCTCGCGCAAGGCGGGCGATCTGGAGGAAGCCGTGGCGCATCTGAAGGCGCGCGGCATCGCGGCGCAGTTCATTGCCGCCGACGCCTCCGACGAGGCGCAGGCGCGGGGCATCGTCGACCAGACGCTCGCGAAGCTCGGCAAGATCGACATCCTCGTCAACAACGCCGGCGCGACCTGGGGCGCCCCGGCGGAGGACCACCCGGTCGAGGCCTGGGACAAGGTGATGGACCTGAACATCCGCAGCCTGTTCGTCATGAGCCAGGAAGTCGCGAAGCGCAGCATGATCCCGCGCCAGTCGGGCCGCATCATCAACGTGGCCTCGATCGCCGGCCTGGGCGGCAACAGCGGCATGATGAAGACGATCGCCTACAACACCAGCAAGGGCGCGGCGGTCAATTTCACCCGCGCGCTGGCCGGCGAATGGGGCGTGTACGGCATCACCGTCAACGCGCTGGCGCCGGGCTTCTTCCCCAGCAAGATGACCAAGGGCCTGATGGCGGCGATCGGCGAGGAGAAGCTCGCCGAGCACGCCCCGCTCAAGCGCATCGGCGATGATGAGGACCTCAAGGGCGCCGCCCTGCTGTTCGCGAGCCGCGCCGGGAAGCACATCACCGGGCAGATCCTCGCGGTCGACGGTGGCGTCTCCGCCGTCCACGGCAGTTGATGGCTCCTCCCCCTACGCGCTTCGCGCGCCCCCCACCGGGGGGCGAGCCCGAGAGCCCGGCAGAGCCGGATCTCCGGGCTCCGCTTGGCTGGGACGGCGTCATGCTGGCGTGGGCGCCTCTGCCCGTGATTCGAGGTTGCCGTGACTGAAAAGCCGTCGTTGAAGTTCCCCGTCCACATCCCCTTCGTCCAGCAACTGGGTTTCGAACTGGTCCGCATCGACGAGGGCGAGGCCGAATTGCGTGTCGACATCCGCGAGCCGCATCTGAACTCGTGGGCGGTGGCGCACGGCGGCGTGCTGATGACGCTGCTGGACGTGGCGATGGCGCACGCGGCGCGCAGCGTGCACCGCGACCAGCCGGGCTTCGGGCCCGGCGTGGTGACGGTGGAGATGAAGACCAGCTTCATGCGCCCCGGCGAGGGCGCGCTGCGGGCCGTCGGCCGGCTGCTGCACCGCTCGACGACGATGGCCTTCTGCGACGGCGCGGTCTACGGCGAGGACGGCAAGCTCTGCGCCCATTCGACCGGCACCTTCAAGTATCTGAAGGCGCTGCCCGGGAAGGGCCGCAGCCTCAAGGCGCTGCAGCGCAGCGAGGACTGAGCCCGTCGGCCCGAGGGCTCATCCTTGCGCCGTGCTCCGGACCGACCGGAGTCGCTCGGTGGCGGAGTTCCGCGCCGGCAGTGGAGGGGGCGTCGGATCCTCGTCCGCGACCAGCCGGCGCACGACATCCAGTGCGATGCCCAGATGACGGACGGTCTCGGGCGCAAGCTCGAGCGGGGCAGCGGGGCGCCTCGAGACGAGCACCATCTTCGCCTCGATCATCGACTGGCGTTCCGCCGGCCTGAGGTGACCCGGCGGCACGGCGACCAACGCGCGCGCGATGGCGATCGCATCCGATGACGAGATGGCGCAGCGCGGGTGTTGACCCTCGTCGCCGGCGCGGGTCTGGAGCCAGGCCATCGGCGCGCGCAGCGCATCCACCGCTGCGCAGACCTGCTGAATCGTCGCGCCGAGCGACGATCGCGGCGTCGCCATGTCGAGAGGCACGCCTTGACGACGCATCTCCATCGCGTCCGCCTTGTGTTTGACATGGACCGGATCCGCCAGACCGGCGGGCGCGCGGCGAGCTTCGGCGAACACGTAGTTCGAGCCCTCGACCTCGTCCGGGCCCTCCACATAGATCGCGCCCTCGAAAGGACTCGCGTCCAGGGCGGGGTCCTTGCCATCGCGAGGCTGCAGGGAGGCCGGGCCCTTGGCGACGACCAGGGATTCGGGGCGCTCGTAGATGCCCCTGTCGCGGCGGGGAAGGACGTCGTGGTCCTTGCTGCGGCGGGGCGGAATGACGTCGTCGTTGTCGCCGCGGCGCGGAGGAACGGCATAGTCGTGGCCGGTGCGGCGCGGAGGAATGGCGTACTCGTGGCCGGTGCGGCGCGGAGGAATGGCGTACTCGTGGCCGGTGAGGCGGGGCGGCACGTCATAGACCGATGAGTCCGTGCTGGCCGGCGCCGGCGCGACGGGCACCGGCGGTGTCCGGGGCCGCAGCCGCCGCGGCTTCGAACAAGGCCGTGGCGACAGCGCCTCCTCGACCGCCGCCATCATCGGCTTCGGCTCGATGTGACGCGCGCCGATCACGCACATCAATCGCAAGGCGATGTCCACAGGGCAATCCTGCGGCAGCACCAGGGTCCGCGTCGGCCCGCTCAGGCGCTGCATCAGGCTGCCGGTCAGCCCGTCCAGGAGGCGATGCGGCACCGCCGACAGATCCAGGGTTTCCGGCTTGCGGACCAGGGCCTTCTCGATCAGCCGGGCCGCGGCGAGGGCCTCCTTCCCGTGCTTCTCCTTTTCGATCCACTTGCGCACCTGAGGATCTCTCGGCGCCTGCGCCGGCCCGTCATTGCCGCCGAGCCAGGAGGGGAGATGGGAGCGACGGAAGATCTGCGACATGGTGACGTGGCGTAGGGCTGGAAGGACGATGTCAGTCGACAGCCGCGGGCCGCGGTTCTTGACACGAATCTGCAGGTCGCCTCAGAAAAAGCACGCTCGTTCTTTTCTGTCACCCGAGGGACGTGAAGGGGGAAGAGGGCGTGGTTCAATCGTCGGCATTCCGTCACGGATCGTGGCCGGGTTTCCGCCCGCGATTCCCTTTCATGAGCCATGCGCTGACATGGATCCACAACGACCGAGGAGCCCCCGATGAGCCAAGTGAACCGCCAGATCCATCTGGTGTCCCGCCCGACCGGAGAGGCCGGCACTGACAACTTCAAGCTGGTCGAGCAGCCGATCCCCGAACTCGCGGACGGCCAGGTGCTGGTCCGCAACCATTACCTGAGCCTCGACCCCTACATGCGCGGCCGCATGAACGAGAGCAAGAGCTACGCCGCGCCGCAGCCGCTGGACGCGGTGATGATCGGCGGCACCGTGGGCGAGGTGGTCGCGTCGAAGAACCCGCACTTCGCCGTCGGCGACAAGGTCGTCGGCATGGGCGGCTGGCAGGAGTACCAGCTCGTCGACGCCAACCAGCGCGGCGTGCTGCAGAAGGTCGACACGACGCATGTGCCGCTGTCCGCCTACCTGGGCGCGGTGGGCATGCCCGGCGTGACCGCGTGGTACGGCCTGGTCAAGATCATCGATCCGAAGCCGGGCCAGACGGTGGTGGTCAGCGCCGCCAGCGGCGCGGTGGGCGGCGCGGTGGGCCAGCTGGCCAAGGTCCGCGGCGCGCGCGCGGTGGGCATCGCCGGCGGCGCCGACAAGTGCCGCTACGTCGTCGAGGAACTCGGCTTCGACGCGTGCATCGACTACAAGCAGCACGCCGACCTCAAGTCGCTGTCCGCCGCGCTGAAGGCCGAGTGCCCGGACGGCATCGACGGCCACTTCGAGAACGTCGGCGGCATGATCCTCGACGCCGTGATGCTGCGCTCGAACGCGTTCAGCCGCATCGCGATGTGCGGAATGATCGCCGGCTACAACGGCGAGCCGATCCCGCTGACGCTGCCGCAGCTGATCCTCACGAACCGGATGAAGATCGAAGGCTTCATCGTCTCCGAGCACATGGACGTCTGGCCGGAAGCGCTGAAGGAACTCGGCACGCTGGTCGCGACCGGCAAGCTGAAGTTCCGCGAGAGCGTCGCGCAGGGCCTGGAGAACGCGCCCGAGGCCTTCCTGGGGCTGCTCAAGGGCCGCAACTTCGGCAAGCAGCTGGTGAAGCTGATCTGATGGTCGGCCCGCGCTGGATCAACCAGCCCTTCGACGAGCTCGGCGTCCGGGGCCTGTACCGCGCGCTGCGCCTGCGCGCCGAGGTCTTCGTCATCGAGCAGCGCTGCCTCTACCTCGACCCCGACGGGCTCGACGAGCACGCCTGGCATCTGCAAGGACTGGGGCAAGGACTGGGGCAGGGCGTGGACGGCGCGGAGGCACTCCTGGCCTACGCGCGTCTGCTGCCGCCGTCGATCGGCGACGGCTCGGCGCGCATCGGCCGCGTCATCACGGCGTCGACGGCCCGTGGCGGCGGCCTGGGCCGCGCGCTGATGAGCCAGGCGCTGCGCGAATGCCAGAAGCTCTGGCCGGGCCAGCCGGTCGAACTCGGCGCGCAGGCCCACCTGCGGGAGTTCTACGGCAGCTTCGGCTTCACGCCGATCTCGGACGTCTACGACGAGGACGGCATCCCCCACATCGACATGCGCAAGGACGCGACGCCATGAGCGGCCCCACCCACGAGTCCCCCCATTCCGCCGGCCTGCCGTCGGCCGACGACCTCGTCCTGCATCACTACAGCAGCTCGCCGTTCGCGGAGAAGGCGCGGCTGATGCTGGGCCTCAAGGGCCTGGCGTGGCACTCGGTGACGGTGCCGATGGTGCTGCCCAAACCCGACGTCGTGGCGCTGACCGGCGGCTACCGACGCACGCCGTTCCTGCAGCTCGGCGCGGACATCTACTGCGACACGGCGCTGATCGCCGAGGTGCTGGAAGGCCGTCGTCCGACGCCCAGCCTGTACCCCGCGGCCGTCGCCGGCCACGCGCGCATGCTGGCGCAGTGGGCCGACACGGACCTGTTCTGGACCGCGCTGCCGTATGCGATGCAGCCGGCGGGCGCGACCGCGCTGTTCGCCGGGGCGCCGCCGGACATGCTGAAGATCTTCGTCGCCGATCGCAAGGCGATGAGCGAGGGCATGCCTCAGGTGCGCGGCGTCGACGCCGGCGCGGCATTGACGCAGTACCTCGAGTGGCTCTCGTCGATGCTGTCCGACGGCCGGCCCTGGTTGCTCGGCGACGAGACGAGCATCGCCGACCTCAGCGTCTATCACCCGCTGTGGTTCGTGACCCGGACCGGGCCGCTGGCCGAGATCTTCCAGCCACATGAGGCGCTGCGGGCCTGGATGGGCCGCGTCGCCGCGATCGGTCATGGCGAGCGGGCCGGCAAGCTTGACGGCGCCGCGGCGATCGCGCTGGCGAAGGCCTCGACGCCGCGTCCCGCGCGGGTCGAGGAGGGCCTGGGCTTCGCCGCCGGCGACGCCGTGACGGTCACGCCCTACGACTACGCCCGCGACGCGGTCGCCGGCACGGTCGTGGGCCTGAGCTGCCGCACGGTGACGCTGGCCCGCGAGGACGAGCGCGCCGGCCAAGTGCACGTGCACTTCCCGCGCATCCGCTACACGCTGAAGCGCGCATAGCCCGATCGGGCCCGCGAAGACGGGCCCGCGACGACGGGCCCGGGTGCCTGCGTGGCACGCAGGACAAGAACGCATCAAGGAGACAAGCGCATGAAGGACTATCAAGGCAAGACCGCGGTGATCACCGGCGCGGGCTCGGGCTTCGGGCTCGAGGTGGCGCGCATCGCCGCCGCGCGCGGCATGAACCTGGTGCTGTGCGATGTGCAGCAGGACGCGCTCGACCGGGCCGCGTCGGAATTCGCTGCGCACCCGGTGCTGGCGCAACGCGTCGACGTGTCCAAGGCCGACCAGATGGAGGCCCTGGCGGCCGCGGTGAAGGCGCGCTTCGGCGCGCCGAACTTCGTGTTCAACAACGCCGGCGTCGGCTCGGGCGGGCTGATCTGGGAGAACGCGCTGTCGGACTGGGACTGGGTCCTGGGCGTCAACCTGATGGGCGTGGTGCACGGCGTGCGCCTGTTCACGCCGATGATGCTGGAGGCCGCCGGCCGGGATCCCGCATGGCAGGGGCACATCGTCAACACCGCCTCGATGGCCGGCATGCTGAACCCGCCCAACATGGGCGTCTACAACGTGTCCAAGCACGCGGTGGTGTCGCTCAGCGAGACGCTGTACCAGGACCTCGCGCTGGTGACGGACCAGGTGCGCGCGTCGGTGCTGTGCCCCTTCTTCGTGCCCACCGGCATCACGCAGAGTCATCGCAACCGGCCTGCCGACGGACCCGGGCACCTGGGCGCGGACAAGCCGACCAAGAGCCAGCTCATCTCGCAGGCGATGACCGACAAGGCGGTCAGCTCCGGCAAGCTGACGGCGGCGGACGTCGCGCGCCTGGTGTTCGAGGCGATGGACGAGGAGCGCTTCTACATCTTCAGCCACCCGCAGGCGCTCAAGGGCGTGCAGACGCGGCTGGAGGACGTGATGCAGCTGCGCAACCCGACCGATCCGTTCGAGGACAAGCCGGAGATCGGCGCGAAATTGCGGGCCTCGCTGCGCGGCTGAACCGGACGGCGCACGGCAAGGTGTCGGAGACACCTGACACTTCTGACAGGGACCTCCCCCGGATGCGGGAGAGCCCTTCCCCTGTCGCGGGAGAGGCGGGCCCACAATCCTTGCGTGGTCCTGTTCGCACTCCCCCGACTTCTGCGCGCGCTGCCGCGCCTGCTGCCGATCCTGGCCGCGGCCGTGGCGGCGTGGCTGGCATTGGCGGGACAGGGGCACGCCGATCCGCGTGACTGGCTGACGGCCGAGGAGCGCGCCTGGGTGGCGCAGCATCCGGTGCTGCGGGTCGGGGGCTCGGCGAGCTACGGGCCGTTCACCTATGTCGACGAGGAAGGCCGCCTCACCGGCCTGTCGGTGGACTACGCGCGGCGCTTGATGGAGCTCACCGGACTGCGCTTCGAGTTCCAGCCGCCGCGGCCCTTCGCGGACAACCTGGACGCGCTGGCGGCCGGCACGCTCGACGTGCAGATGTCGCTGCGCGAGACGCCGGAGCGCACGCAGCGCTTCGGCTTCACCCGCCCCTACATCACGGTGCCCGCGGTGCTGCTGCGCCGCGCCGGCGCGGGCGACGACCCGCTGCGTCCCGGCGAGGCGGTGGCGGTGGCGCGCGGCTACGCGGTGGCGGAGTTCCTGCGCGACCGCTACGCCACCAATCCCTTGCAGGTCGAGGTCGACGACCGCACGGTGCTGCGCCGGCTGGCCGGCGGCGAGGTCGGCGCGGCGGTGATGGACCTGGCCGGCGCGACCTACCTGATGCGGCGCGACGGCATCGGCAACCTGCGGGTGGTGGACGACATCGGCTACGCGTACGGACTGGGCATCGGCTACCGGCGCGACTGGCCGATGCTGGGGCGCATCCTGGACAAGGCGCTCACGCGCATCGGCGACACCGAGCGCCAGGCCATCGCCGACCGCTGGATCACGCAGGACACGGCGGCGATGCGCTGGCAGCGCCGCGCGCTGTGGGGAGTGGGTGTCGCGCTGGCGCTGGTCGTCGCCGGGCTCGGCGTGACGCTGCTGTGGAACCGCGCCTTGCAGCGCCAGGTGCGGCTGCGCGGCGAGCTGCTGCAGCGCGAGCTCGGCGAGCGCATGCGGCTGCAGGACGTGGACCAGGCCCGCGAGCTGGCCGAGGTCACGAGCAAGACCAAGAGCGAGTTCCTGTCCCAGGCCAGTCATGAGCTGCGCACGCCGTTGAACGCGGTGCTGGGCTTCAGCCAGTTGCTGGCCCACGATCCGAAGCGGCCGCTGGACGATGTGCAGCAGTCGCGCCTGCGGCACATCGACGAGGCGGCCAAGCATCTGCTGGTGCTGATCGAGGACATGATGACGCTGTCGCGCGTCGAGGCGAACACGCTGACCGTGCAGTCGCTGCCGCTGCAGGCGGGGCCGGTGCTGCGCCGCGTGGTGGAACTCGCTCAGCCGGCGGCGGCGGCGGCCGGCGTCGACCTGCAGATGGGCATGACGCCCGAAGAGGACAGCACGCTCCCGCTCGTGCAGGCCGATCCCATCCGGCTGGAGCAGGTGCTGCACAACCTCATCTCCAACGCCATCAAGTACAACCGGCGCGGCGGCTGGGTGAAGGTCCGCGCCTGCGCGGAACCGCGCGGCTTCCGCATCGAGGTCGCCGACAACGGCATCGGGCTGAGCCCCGAACAGCGCTCGCAGCTGTTCCAGCCGTTCAACCGGCTCGGGCGCGAGGACCAGCCCGGGCACGGCATCGGGCTGGTCATCTGCAAGCAGCTCATGGAGCGCATGGGCGGGCGCATCCTCGTCGACAGCGAAAGCGGACAAGGCTCCCGCTTCACGCTGGAGCTGCCGGCCGTGCCGGCAGCGGCGTAGTCCTCGACGACCGGCGAAGCCCCCGACGACGTCGCTCCCGCCACCGCGGCCGACCTTGCCTCGTCTCCGGTCCCGTCACTCCCGCCACATGCGTCCGCTCCAGTCGGAGAAGGTCTTCAGCCGCTGCGCCTCGGCACCGTGGTTGCGCGCGGAGATCACGCTCCAGGTGATGTACTGCTCGCTGGTCCAGTCGACCCATCCGCCCACCAGGTGCGGCTGGCCCTTGCCGTTCAAGGGCAGCGGTGTCCGCTTCGCGTCGAGGCAGAAGCGGAAGCCCGACTTGGTCTCCGGCTCGCTGCCGAACAGCGCGTTCGGGTCGCAGCGCCGCCACTGCTCGTAGCTCGTGTTCGCGTACATCGCGTTGTAGAGCGAGATCGAGCTGTTGATGAACATCAGGTGCAGTCCCGGCGTCACGTCGTCCAGCAGCCGGAAGCGCGACTTCTCCCAGCTCTCCGGCCCGCGATCGACGACTTCGCCCACGCCCAGCTTGTGGATCGCCAGCGACGCGCGGCTGCGGTGCCCCTCGTTGCGGAACAGGTCGGTCGGCGCGGCGGGATCCGGCTTGTTGAAGGAGAGGGTGGTGTTGGCCAGTTGCGCCAGCTTGGTCCGCACCTGGAAGTAGCGCGCCAGGTGAGAAGCGGAGACTTGCGACGGTGCCTTCGCCGTCATCAGGTCGTCCACCACCGCCGTCGTGAAGCCCATGTGGTACGGCCAGTCCATCGGCCCCTCCGAGGCCCCGGACCAGCCCGGGTTCACCGTCATCTGCAGCTGGTACCACTGGTTGGTGCGGTAGTAGGAGGTGAGGCGCGGCTCCCACGAGAAGTAGAACTCGCGCTTGCCCTGCGGCGTCTGCTCGTCGGCGTAGAGCATGTGCGGCGCCATGTAGAACACGCTGGGCCAGCTGAACGGCCAGCCGCGTTTCTCGCCTTCGCCCACCCATTTCCCGCTGGCGTCCTTGCGGCCGCGGAACCATGGCGCGGGACCTTCCAGGCCGTACTCGTGCGCCAGCTCCCACTGCTTGACGCCCATCCAGTGGATCGTCCCGAACATGGCCCGCTCGATGAAGGCCTCCTTGCTGTAGCCGGCCCTGGCGTTCGGATACAGCGCGCTCGCCGACGACTGCGTCGAGGGCGACAGCAGGGCCTGCAGCTTGCGCCCGCCGATCTCCGCGCCGTAGGGCTGCGACGGATTGGACGACACGCGGCTGCCGCGACCGCCGCCGACGAAGTCCAGCGTCTTCATGCCCGGATCGGTCAGCCAGTACATCGCCCGTTCGCGCTGGTCCGCGCTCAGGTGGCTCCAGTCGCCGTACACGCCGTTCGGATTCTTGTTGGCGGCCAGCCAGTCGGCGATGCGCTTGACCACCTTGATCGGGTTCGAGCCGTCATCGCCCTGGGTCTCGAACAAGCCCTGACCCTGGCCCGCGTCCGGCGTCCAGATGTCCAGCGGATGCGTGATGGGCAGCCAGGCATTCCAGTCGGGCAGTTGCAGCGGGATCGGCATCTCGCGCGTGTTCAGCACCTTGCCTGGGCTCGGATCCATCGCGGCATCGAGTTCGGCCTGCGTCACCGCGGCCGTGCTGCCGGCCGCCTTGCCGACGAAGACGTTGACGAAGGACTTCGCGTCCGGCAGCACCGCGTCGATGCCCGCGCCGGCCGCCCATTCGACCGCGGGCCTGCTGTCCAGCCCGGGGCCGGGCTGGTACGGCGGATTCCACGGCGTGGCCTGCGGCACGTGCGGCACCTGCGTCAGCGCCGCGCGCAGGTAGGCGGCGATCTGCCGGCCTTGCGTCTCGCTCAGGCCGTGGAAGCGCGAGCGCTGGACGATCGAATGGTTGGAATAGTTGAAGTACTGCAGGTCGCGGCCCGTCGCGGCATGGCAGGACGCACAGGCGGCGCGCATGCGGCTGTTCACCACCGGCGACTTCAGCAGCAGGCCCGAAGCGTTCCACAGCGCCTTGCCCGCGTCGGCATCGGCCGTCCAGGTGCGGCCGGCCTGCTTCTCGACGGCGATGTCGGCCCAACGGCGCGGATTGGTCGCGAGGTTTCGCCCGCTCGCGTCCTGCAGCTGCAGGTCGAGGATGCGGAAACCGTTGGAGTTGCCGTCGGTGCCGTTGAAGCGGAACTCGATGCGGTTGGTGGCCGGCATCGCCACGAGGCGCGCCCGCGCGGTGCTGTCCAGCGGCACGCGGAAGCGGATGGTCAGCAGCCCGCCGTTGACGCCGCCGTGTGAGCGCTCGACATCGTCGAGCTGGACGCCGGTGTCGCTGATCGGGATCCACGCGGCGGCGCTGGTGTTGTTGGCGTTGGCGGCGCCGACCACGCGCAGGCTGCCGGCGATGGGCGTCAGCGGCTTGCTGAGCGCCTCGAACTCCGGTGAGTTGTAGAAGCCGCAGCGGTGGCAGCGCACCACCAGCTGGGTGGCGGTGGAGAGCGAGGCGGCATCGAGCGACAGCTCGGCGCTGGCGATGGTCGGCGCATCGGGAGCGCCGGCGCCCAAGACCTCGATGGGGAGGGTGAGCGTGGGAGGCGGCGCCGGGGACGGTGCAGGTGCAGGTGCCGGGGCTGGGCTCGGCGCCGGAGACGGGGCCGGTGAAGGCGCGGGAGCTGGAGGTGGCGCTGGCGAGGGAGAGGGAGAGGGAGAGGGGGCCGGAGAGGGTGCCGGCGACGGCGCGGGTTCCGGCACCGGGCTGGGAGCCGGCGCCGGCGCGGACCCCTGTGTATCGGTCGGGTCCTTCGACGGGCCTGCCGCGTCCCCACCGCCGCAGGCGCTGAGCAGCACGCTGAAGGCCAGCGCGATCGTGGTCGACGCGGCCGGGCGCTTGCCGAAGCTCGGGCGGTGGGAAGGGTGCATGCGCTGCTCTCTCTGGCGTTTGTGGGGAACCGACGCGGCCGACAGCGGCGCGACTCGAATCGATCCATTTTTTCGGTGAGCTGACAGCGGTTCCAACGCGCAGGCGCAAGAGCTGCAATCAACGGTAAGCGCGGCGATTCGCCGTACCTCTTCCGGGTGGGGCGGCCACGGCACGGCTGCGCCCGGGGGCCGCCCGATCGCCCGGATCCGGGAGATCCGCGACCGTCTGGCACACTGCGCGGCCTTGCGCAGTACCCTCCATCCCATGCCCATCTCCGAATCCCCTCGTCGCGTCGCCGTCATCGGCGGCGGCCCCGCCGGCCTCATGGCCGCCGAGCGTCTCGCCCGTGCCGGTCTCTCCGTCGACCTCTACGACGCCATGGCCTCGGTCGGCCGCAAGTTCCTCCTGGCGGGCAAGGGCGGTCTGAACCTGACGCACTCGGAGGCTCGCCCCGATTTCGATTCGCGCTTCTTCGAGCGCCAGCGCCAGGTCGGCGCCTGGCTCGACCGCTTCGACGGCGAAGCCCTCCGCGCCTGGGCCCAGGGCCTCGGCGTCGAGACCTTCGTCGGGACATCCGGGCGCGTCTTTCCGAGGGACCTCAAGGCCGCGCCGATGCTGCGTGCCTGGCTGTCCCGACTGCGCGCGCAGGGCGTGCGCTTCCACATGCGGCATCGCTGGCTGGGCTGGGACGCGGCGGGCGCGCTGCGCTTGCGCTCGCCCGAAGGCGAAACGACCGTGACCGCGGACGCCGTCGTGCTCGCGCTGGGCGGCGCCTCGTGGCCGCAGCTGGGGTCCGACGGCGCCTGGGCGCCGCTGCTCGCCGAAGTCGGCGCGACCGTGTCGCCGCTGCGCGCCGCGAACTGCGGCTTCGATCTCGGCACGACGCGTGACGGCGCGGCGCCGGGCTGGTCGCCGTTCTTCGCCGAGAAATTCGCGGGCCAGCCGGTCAAGCCGGTGGCGCTGACCGCCGAGGGCATCGACGGCCGGCGCTTCTCGCGCCAGGGCGAATTCGTCGTGACGGCGACCGGCATCGAAGGCTCGCTGGTCTACGCGGCGTCGGCGCTGCTGCGCGAGAAGCTCGAGCGCGACGGCGAAGCGCTCGTGCACCTGGACCTGCTGCCGGGCCGCGACGCGGCCTGGGTGCTGGAGCAGGTCGCCCATCCGCGCGGCTCGCGGTCCTTGTCCTCACACCTCAAGAGCCGACTGAACATCGAAGGCCTGAAGGCCGGCCTGCTGCACGAGGTGCTCACGAAGGACGAGTACGCCGACACGGCGACGCTGGCCCGCACGCTGAAGGCGCTGCCGCTGCGCCTGCGGGCGGCGCGCCCCGTCGCCGAGGCCATCAGCACCGCGGGCGGTGTGACGATCGAGTCGCTCGACGAGCGGCTGATGCTGAAGGCCCGACCCGGCGTGTTCATCGCCGGCGAGATGCTGGACTGGGAAGCGCCGACGGGCGGCTACCTGCTGACGGCCTCGATGGCCAGCGGCCTGGTCGCCGGGGACGGCGCGGCGGCATATCTGGGTTGAATCGGTGGCGTGAGCCGCATTTGACGAAATACGGCTCACCGGATGAGCCGTAAATGCCAGAATGCGGCTCATGACCCGCAAGACCGCTCCGCCGACCTGGATCTGGCAGCGCCCCGACTGGCCGGCCTTCCATTACGACGCCCAGGCCGTCGCGCCCGATCTGTTCGAGGCCTACGTCCTGCACGGCACCGTCGAAGGCAAGGCGATGGCCATCGGGCTTGGAGTGACCAGTCCTGTCGTGCTGGATGTCTTCGCCGACGAGGTCCTGGCGACGGCGGCGATCGAAGGGGAACGGCTCTCCGCCGATGCGGTGCGCTCGTCGGTGCTCCGGCGGATGGGCCTGAGCGAGGAGGGGCCGGTCGACCGTCACGTCGACGGACTCGTCGCGATGATCGCGGACGCGACGACGCACATCGATCAACCGCTGGACGACGACCGCCTCTGCCGCTGGCAGGCGGCGCTGTTCCCGGACGGACTCTCCGGCCTCCAGCGCATCGCCGTGGGCCGATACCGCGATCATGCGGATCCGATGCAGATCGTCAGCGGACGGCCGGGTCGCGAGGTGGTGCACTACCAGGCGCCCCCGTCCCGTGACGTGCCCGCCGAGATGGCGCGCTTCCTCGCGTGGTTCGCCGCCACCACGCCGCGCAAGGGCGCGCCGCCGTCGGAGGATGGCCCGCGACTGGACGGTCTTGCGCGTGCCGCGATCGCGCACTTCTGGTTCGAGAGCATCCATCCGTTCGAGGACGGCAATGGCCGCGTCGGCCGGGCGATCATCGACATGGCGATTGCCCAGCATCTCAGACCGCCGATGCGGCTCCACAGCCTGTCCAGGCAACTGCTGACCGCGCGCACCGAGTACTACGCGGCGCTGGAGGGCTCGCGTGGCGGGATGGACCTGACGGCCTGGGTTCAATGGTTCGTGCGCCAGTACACCGGCGCCTGCGATGCCGCCAATCACGTCATGGACACCGCCGTCCAGAAGCGCCGCTTCTGGGACACCCATGCCGCCGGGGCGCTCGCCGAGCGCCGGCGCAAGGTGCTGCAGCGCCTGCTCGACGACGGCGACGGCGGCTTCCTCGGCGGGCTCAACGCCGAGAAGTACATGAAGATGACCGGCGTGTCGAAGGCGACGGCGACCCGCGACCTGTCGGAGATGACCGCGGCCGGTCAACTGCGCGCGCACGGCGCGGGCAAGGCGGTGCGCTACTACGTCGACGTGCCCGGCTGGACGCACGGCATCGCGTAGCGTCGACGCTCCGCCCCTTGGCTGCGCCCGCAGATGCGGCGCCTCAAAGCGCCATCCGGAAAGGCGACCCGGGAACCTGGGACGCCGCGCGCGCTCCGGGTGTCCGGTCATGCGGCTGACATGAAGCTCGGCGAGGCTGCGTCGCGATGCGCCCTGCGACCGGATCCTTCGCCCGCATGCTCGCCGGCTGGCTGCGCCAGTCGCGAGGCGTGCTGCTGTTGCTGCTGTGCGCCGCGGTCCCGCTGTACGGCGCCGCCGGCGCGCGGCTGAGCACGCTCGGCCCGACGCATCACCACCGGACCGCGGCCGCCGTCGATCACGCTCACGACGCGCGCACGCTGGCGCAGACATGGCGTGACCTCGTCCATCGGGGCTTGCAGGTGCTGGCAGGGCAGGAGACCGCACAGGCCCTCGACACCGCGCGGGCCCGGCAGCAGCTGCAGCTCCAGAGCCACCGGAAGCCCGCGCATGTCCATGCCCACGGTCCGTTCGAGCGCCACCACCACCAGGCCGGCGATCCCACCGTCGTGCTCGACGATCACGACGGGCCTTCCCCGGGCGACGCGGCGGCGCTGGGCGCTTATGTCCTGCCCATGGCGAACGTCGACATGCCGCGCGTGCCGGCGCCCGCGAGCGCCAACGGCCATTGGCCACGCGCCGAGCCGCCGACCTGGCGCAGCATCGGCGATACACGACTGGAGCGACCGCCCCGGCGCTGAACGGCCGTGATGGCGCGCGAACACGTCCACGCCCTTGGCGCGGACGGCGCGCGCTCCGCCGTTCCGCCTCGCCCGGGCCGCCGTCGTTGCGCCCGATCGATGCGGTCACGCCGCCATGCCCGCGGGCCCAGGCGGCGCCATCGGCTGTCCGCCGACGCGGCAGCAGGATCTCTCGTCATGGAAACTCTTGGAACCCTCTTTCCCGACGCCATCCCCGACGCCATCCCCGGTGCCACTTCAGGCGCCATTTCAGGCGTTCTTTCGGTCGCCCGCGAGGCCACCGCGCCCATGTCGACGCCGACCTGGCAGGGCGCGGTCGATCGGGCCGTGCGCCTGTGCGGCAGCCAGGCCGCGCTGGCCCGCCATCTGAAGGTCCCCCGGCAGCACGTCAGCGAAGCCCGCACGGGCGGCCGCACGATCCCCACGGACCGCCTGCCCGCGCTGGGGCAACTGATCCACATGACGCCGGCCGAGCTGTGGATGCTGCAGGAGATCGCCAACATGCCCCGGCGCAATCCGTTCTCCCGGGCGTGCGATGGGCGGTAGCGCCTGTTCGAAAACCTGTAGGACCGCTCCGACGGGAGGATGCGCCGCCCGCCGTCACGCGGCGGGAGACGCCCCGCCTAGGATGATTTCAGTGCCATCGCACCCTGCGGGACACGCAGTAACTTCCGGAGATGATGATGAACAAGGACCAAGTGAAGGGCGCCGCCAAGGACATCGCTGGCAAGGTGCAGCAGAAGACCGGTGAAGTGGTCGGCAGCACCGAGCAGCAGGCCAAGGGCCTGGCCAAGCAGGTCGACGGCAAGGCCCAGAAGGCCTACGGCGACGTGAAGGAAGCGGCCAAGGACGCCGGCAAGCATTGATTGCCCGGTACCAGTGAGAACGCCGGCGGGACTCGCGTCCCGCCGGCGTTTTTCATTGTCCGGACCGGTCGATCCGGACCGGCAGGACGAAGCGGGCGATCAGCCCGGCTTGTTCTTCAGCTTGCCCTTGGGCATCACGGACGTCATCGGCGCGACCGGCCGGGTGGAGACGGAGGACGACTCCTTGGGGGTGCTGGTGTCCTTCTTGGGCTTCTTGTTGGCCTTGTCGTTGCGTTGCTCGCCTTTTGGCATGGCTTGATTTCCTTCTGGTCGTTCAGGGTCGGGATGGCGGCACTCTACTACTGCCGCGAGCCCCGGTCACTTCACCGGCAGGGGCCGGGTGATGACCGCCTCCCCGTAGCGGTCGCTGGCACCGCCGATGTCGCCGTCCCGGATGAAATCCCGCATCAGCGCGAAGTAGCCTCCGGCGTAGCGCGTGGCGATCCGCCGGCCCTCGGGCGTGAGCTCGAATTCGGTCATGCCGTGATCGGCGCCCGGGTACACGGCCAGGGTGTAGCGCTGGCCCGACGCGATCAGGGACCGGATGTCCGCCTGGGCGCCGGCGCTGGGCGCGACGCGGTCGTCGGCGCCGAGGATCCACAGCTGCGGCGTGCGCGAGGCCCGCAGCGTCGGCATCGGGTCGTAGCGGAAGGACACGTCGAACTTGTAGGTCGTGTTCAGTCCCTCGACGATCTGCGACTTGTCGAGCGGCAGCACCAGATGCAGGAAGTTGCCGCGCACGTCCGGGTACCAGGCCCGTGACCGGTACTGCTCACGCAGGGCGTCGAACGCCTCGTAGCCTTCCCTGCCGCGCGTCTCGATGACGGTCTGGCCGGCGCGCGCCAGCGCCAGCGCGTCTTCGGTGTCCTGCGCGGAGTGCCGGTGGGCGCGCATCTCGAGCGCCACGCTCTGCAGGTCCTGCTCGAGCATGGAGACCGTCAGGCCGAAGCTCACGATGGCGAAGTCCACCGGCGCGCGCTCCGCCGCCAGCGGCGCGACCCACCCGCCCTGGCTGCCGCCCTGATAGCCGAGGCGGCCCGCGCGCGATCCCGCGAGTCGGCGGGCCTCCTGCATCGCCCGCACCGCGTCGTCGGCCAGCACGCCGATGTCCTGCGTGTAGGCGCCGCCGGAGGCGCCCGTGCCCCGCTTGTCGTAGACGAACGCGCCGATGCCCTCCGCGGGGAACACGCGTTGAAGCACATTGCCTTCGCGTGCGGAATCGGATTCGGAGCCGTGGAGAAGCACCACCACCGGCACGGGGCCCCGGCCCCTGGGCATGACGAGGCGCCCGACCAGCGGGACGCCGCCCGCATCGAAGGTGGTCTCGCTCACGTCGAAGGCGATGCGCTGGCCGCGCTGTCCGCCGAAGGTGATCTCGCCCGTGTCGCAGTCGGCCGAGGACAGCGTGCTTGTCGCCGGTCTGTCGGTCCATCCGACGGTGCCGGTCCAGGCGCCATCGGGCAGAGGGCGCAGCCGGCCCGTCTCGCCGCCGAGGGCGGTCCAGCGCAAGCTGTTGCCGTGGGCCGCCGCGATGTCGAGCGTCTGGCCATTTTTCAATCGATACGCGCCGATCAGGCAACTCGTCGTCCGCGGGACGGGCGCGGGCGCTCGACCGGTCGTGGCGATCGGTGGCGCCTTGGCCGTCTGCGAGGTCTGCGACGCCTGCGACGTCCGCCACGCCTGCGACGCCTGCGAGGTTTGTGACGTCCCGGCCGTTGCCGGAGCGGGCGCCGCGGCCGGCAGCGCACACAGCGCCAGCACGACAAGTGATTTCATTCGTTCCCCTCGAACATCGGTCATCGGAGGCCGGAGTCTCGATGTCCGCCACGGTCGAGGCGACCGCCACGCGACACGCCGCCGACGGGCCGTGACGAACTGCCCTGCGGGCCGACGAGCGTCGCCCGCGGCGCGGACCTGCGATGGCATGCCGAGGTCGGCGCGTTCGAGGCGGCGCAGCGTGCGGGCCAGGGGGATGCGGCAACCGGATGAAGGTGCCGGCGTTCAGGACGCGCCGCGGCGGCGCCTGAGACTCAGGGGGCGGAGTGATCGCGCCTCAATCGGGCAGGGCCGGCCTGATCCCATACAGGGCCAGCATGCCGAAGACATGGCCGATCGCGACGCCGGGCTCGCCGGACTCGATGCGCGCGATGGTCTGGACATGCACGCCCAGCCGCGCGCCTGCCGCGCCCTGACTCTCGCCGGCCGCCGTGCGCGCGGCCTTGGCCGCGGCGCCCAGCGCCTTGATCGCCTGCAGGGCGTCCTCGTCGATGTCCACCGAGATGCGTTTGCCTTGTGCCATGGGGCCGCATTCTCGCCGGACGGCGCGTCAACCGAACCCGTGCGGATCCGCCACCCGCGGCCAATAGTCCAACGACCTCGCCCGGTAGGGCGTGCTCGCGAAATCGCAGTTCATCGCGCCGGGCGTGGTGACGTAGAGCACCGCGGCCGCGATCGGCGCGAACTCCGCGTGGAAGTGCTGCGTCGACTTCACGACGATCAGCGCCTTGTTCTCCAGCGTCAGGCCCAGGCCGGTGAACGCGTCCGTGCCGTAGGTCTGCGTGCGGATCGAGCAGAGCACGATGTGCACGCCGTTCGCCGCCTCGACGCGCACGCAGGTGCCGAGCCGCTCCCGCGTGCCGAGCGCCGATTGCGTGTGGTCCTGGACCACCGCCCGCACCACGACGCGCAGGTCCAGCGGATCGCCCGAGGCCGGTCCACACTTGCCGCCGATGCGCAGGTCGAGCTCCGCGCCCACGCCCGCGTCGCGGCAGATGTGCACCGCCCCCAGATCCCACAACGCGCCGACGATGACGTTGCCGATGCCGCGCTGGACGATGCGGCGCAGGAGGAAGGTGCTGTCGCACGGCGCGCCGCCGCCGGGGTTGTCGGCGATGTCGGCCAGCACCACCGGGCCTTCGCCCAGCGCCAGCGCGCGATCGAGCGCGCCGTCGACATCGATCAGCTCCGGGCCGATCTCGTCGCGCAGGTCCCAGAACTCGCGGCCCAGTTGCTCGGCGAGCGAGCGCGCCAGCGCCGGGTCGTTGTCGGTCACGACCCAGAGCTTCGCGCCCGCTTCGGGCACGTCACCCCACGGGAAGCCGTGGCCGAGCGAGACCGACAGCACGCCCGGCGCTTGCTCCAGCGCCTGCATGCGCGCGACGAAGGACTGCATCGGCTCGCGCGTCGTGTGCCAGAGCCCGACCATCTTGCAGTCGAAGGTCGCCGTGACCGGCCGCACGCGGCCCGACGCCGTGTCGACGAGGATCCGGTAGAGCTCCCGCCCGCGCGGCTCCGCGTCGATGTGCGGGTACTCCTTGAACGCCACGATCGCGTCCGCCGAGCGCTGCATCAAGGCCGTGAGATGGCAATGCAGATCGAGCTCGAGTCCGATCGGGACGTCCGGGCCCACGACCTCGCGGATGTGCGCCGCGAGGTCGCCCTCGCAGTCGTCATAGCCCTCGGCGGCCATCGCGCCGTGCAGCAGCAACTGCACCGCGTCGACCGGCATCGCCGCGCGCAGGTCGGCGAGGATCTCGTCGCGCAGCGATTCGTAGACATGCCGCACCGTGCGGCCCGAGGGCTGCGCGATCGCGCACAGGCTCTCTGCGACCTCATGCCCGTCCGCCTCGATCAGATCGCGCAGGAATCGCAGGAAGGCGCCGGTGCCTTCGGGATCCCGGACGCTCGCGTCGCCGTGGAAGATCCCGTATTCCGCGAAGCCCCCGAGCCCCGTCGGCGCCGGGGCGAAGGTGTTGGTCTCGGTGGCGAGGTGCGCGATGAAGAACTTCATGGGTCGTCCGGTGCTCATGGGCGTTCAAGGGCGTTCAAGGGCGTGCAATGGCGTTCAAGGGCGGTAGACGTCCTCGAGGGCCTCGAGGACCGCCGAGTGCGATGGCGGGCGCTCAGTAGTTGAGGTTGAAGCTCATCAACTGGCCGACGACGCCGATCCAGACGATGCCCACCAGCGCGAGCGCCACCAGCACGCCCCACATGCGCGTGAGACGCGTCGCATCGACGCGGAACAATCGCCATGCCACCCACACGCCGACGATGGCCGCCGCGAGCGCGAACACGCCGCTCAGCTGCATCAGGCCGAAGAGCCAGTCGTTGCCGCCGTTGTAGATCGCCAGGTCGGTGCTGAGCACCGGCATGATCAGGAGGATCCAGGCGCCCAGGTAGACGACGTCCACCACGACGGCGATGCGCTGCCAGCGGCGCAGCCGGAGCAGCGCGGGCGACGCGCCGCTCGTGGCCCGATCCGCGCGGCGCAGCAGCGCGCCCAGCGGCCACGCGACCAGCGCGCTGACCAGCACCAGCAGCGACAGCCCCAGGATGCTCAGCGTCAACGGCGCCGAGCGCAGGAAGGGCGCTTCCTGCAGCACGGAGACCGGGTTCTCGCTGTCGATGACGGTCTTCACGCCGTCGACGTCGGCCAGCGCGAGCTCTTGCGTGCCGCCCTGCTTGCGCCACAGCTGCGGCGCGACCTCGCGGAAGGTGGCCATCTCGCCGGTCGGGCCGGACGGCGCCAGGATCGTGCCGTCGGGATTGGCGGCGATCACCGTCTGGTTCATCAGGTACAGCGCGCTGAGGAAGCCATGCTCGACGCGACGCGAGGTCTGGTAGCGGCCCGCGATCAACGGCGCGTCCTTCGGCGCCGAGGCCAGCGCCGGCGCGTCGACGACCGGCTGGCCGGGGAAGTAGCGGTCGAGGAAGCCTTCCATCAAGGCCTTGCGCGCGAGGTAGACCGCCGAGTCCTTTCCGCGGCTGTTGAAGGACACGAAGATCCCGACGCCTTCGTCCGGCAGCAGGCTCAGGTCGGAATGGAACACGATGGTGTCGCCGCCGTGGCCGAGCAGCGTGCGGCCGTTGCGGTACTCCCGGAAGAAGCCGTGCGCCATCACGTTGAAGCCGGGCCGCGCCTGCGCGGACGGACTGTGCATCAGCGCGGTGGTGGCGGGGCTCAGCATCTCGTGGCCGTCGAGCCTGCCCTGCTGCAGGTGCGCGAGCATGAAGCGCGCCATGTCCGCCGCCGTTGCGCTGCCGCTGCCCGCGGGTGCCGTGACGACGAGCTCGAACGGGGAGGGCGCGGGATCGCTTGCCTGCCGGTAGCCCTTCGCGATGAAGGGCTCGAACTTCGCCGGCAGCGGCTGCGCCGTCGTCGAGTGCCGCATGCCGAGCGGCTGGAAGATGTGGCGGTCGATGTAGGTGTCGAAGGGCTCGCCCGACACCCGCTGCACGATGTAGCCCGCCAGCGCGACGCCGTAGTTGGAGTAGCCAGGCGCCTGCCCCGGCGCGAACAGCATCGGCCGCGGATGCTGCTTCAGGTAGTCCTCGTTGGACGGCGCGAGCTTCGGGTCGTAGGCGAGCAGGTCCTTCAGGCCTTCCTCGAAACCGGCCGTGTGGTTCATCAGATGCCGCAGCGTGATCGGCTTGCCGAAGGTCTGCGGGATCTTGAAGTCGAGGTAGTCGTTGACGTCGCGGTCGAGATTCAGCTTGCCGAGTTGGACCTGCTGCATCACCGCCGTCCACGTGAACAGCTTGGACGTCGAGCCGGGCCGCACCATCGAGGTCTCGGCGCTCATCGGCACCTTGGCTTTGACGTCGGCGTAGCCGTAACCCTTCTGGAGCAGGACCTTGCCGTCCTTCACCACGGACACGACGGCACCGGCGATGTCGCCGGCCTCGAGCGAGTAGGCGACGCGGCCGTCCAGCCAGGCTTCGAGGTCGGCGGCGGTCAGCGCGACCGCCGCGCGAGGCGCCGACGCGGACGGCGCTGGCGGTTCCGGCGTGGCGGCGGTCGTCGGCAGGCGTGGCTTCTCTGGCGGGAGCGCCGCGGGCTGGCCGCTCGGTTGGGCGTGGGACGGCAAGGTCGCGGACATCGTCAGCGCCAGGATCACCAGACCGGCGAGGCCGGCCTTCTTCATCGGATTCATCGGATTCATCGAGCATCCTTCAAGCGAAACAGGCGCGCCTTGTGGGCGCGCCCCGACTCCATCCCGGGAGCCTCGGGTTCAGAAGTTCTGGTTGAAGCTCATCAGGTGGTGGGCGCCGCCGATCACGATCAACACGGCGAAGGCGAGCACCCAGACGACGGCCAGCGCCTTCGCCGTCTTGCTGCCGCCCTTGAAGGCGAGCCGTGCGTGCCACAGCGCCGCGAGCAGCCCGCCGATGAAGGCCAGCAGGGTCAGGCCTTGCGCGAGCGGCAGGACGACGCTCAGGTCGCCGTCGCCTTCAAGCCGCGTGAACACCAGCGTCCACAGCGCCACGGTGAGCAGCACGAGGACGCTGGCGACTCGCACCGCCAGCAACGGCCGCCCCGGCGCGGCGACGCCGTGCTTGCGACGCAGCACCGCGGCCACCGGCCACAGCAGCGCGGTGAGCAGCATCGTCACCAGCGCGAGCCCGACCAGCAGCAGCGCCAGCCCGCTCGACAACGCCGGCACCGGCTCGAACACGAAGGCGAAGACGTAAGGCTCCAGACCCCAGCGCAACACGCGGCCGTTCTCGACGATGGCCTGCAGGCGGCGCTTGCCGTGTTCCTCTTCCCACAGATACGGCTTGACCTCGCGGAACACGCTGCGCGTGCCGGCCAGCTCCAGCGCGACGCGGCCGTCGTCCAGCGCCTGCACCTTCAGCGGACTGAGCAGGGGCAGCAACGAGAAGAAGGTCGAGTCCTCGCGCCGCGTGCTCTGGTACGAGCCGGCCAGTTGCTGCGCGTGCTGCTTCGCGGTGGCGTCGTCGACCTGCCGCGGCGTCGCCGGGCGCGCATCGGGCAGATAGCGGTCGGCGAAGGACTCCAGCAGCGTGTCCCGCAGCCACTTGCCCTGGCCGTCCTTGCCCGGCGAGTTGACCGAGATGTACAGCCCGATGCCGTCGTCGACGAACAGCAGCAGGTCGGTGTGGAAGAGGATGGTGTCGCCGCCGTGGCCGACGACGCGATGGCCGTTGATGTCGTGCTGGTAGAAGCCCAGCCCGATGCCGAGCAGCTCCGGCATCGGCTTCGTCAACTGGCCGTGCATCTGCTGCACGGTCTCGGGCTTGAGGAGGCGCGCCTCGCCGAGGCGGCCCTGCTGCAGGAAGGCCTGCATGAAGCGCCCCATGTCCGCGCCCGTCGCCGACAGGCTGCCGGCGGGCGCCAGGCTGACGATCTCGAAGCCCTTGCCGGGCTCGCCCTGCTTCTCGTAGCCCTGCGACATCAGCGGCGCGAGCGACGGCGGCAGCGGCTGGCGGAAGCTCGCGTGCCGCATGCCCAGCGGCGCGAAGATCTTCTGCTCGACGTAGTCGTCGAAGGGCAGACCGCTCACGCGCTGCACGATGTAGCCGGCCAGCGCCGTCGCGTAGTTCGAGTAGCCCGGCCGCGCGCCCGGCTCGTAGAGCGCGGGCGGGATGTAGTCCTTGAGCACCTTCGCCAGGTCGGGCGACTTGCCCGAATAGGTGATCAGATCGCGGGCCGTCTCCTCGAACCCGGTCGTGTGCGTGAGCACGTGGCGCAGCGTCATCGCCTTGCCGTTGAATTGCGGGATCTTGAAGTCGAGGTACTGGTTGAGGTCGGCGTCGAGGTTGAGCTTGCCCTGCTCGACCAACTGCATCACCGCCGTCCACGTGAACAGCTTGGACACGGAGCCCGGGCGGAACAGCGTGCGCTCCGCGTCGACGGGCAGGCGTCGGTCCCAGTCGGCGTAGCCGTAGCCCTTCTGGATCAGCGGCTGGCCGTCCTTCACGATGACGACGACGGCGCCCGGCACCTGCGCCATCTTCAGCGCGGCGGGCATCAGTCCGTCGAGCCAGGCTTGCGTGTCGGCCAGCGTCATCGGCTGGGCGGCCTTCGTGCCGGCGGCAGGCGCGGCAGCGGACGCAGACGCAGACGCAGACCCGGAGGAGGCCGCCGAGGCTGGTGCGGTCGCGGTCAGCGGTGCGATCGGCGGTGCGATCGCCGGTGACTGGGTGCCGGTCGTCGGCGTCTGGGCGGACGCGATCGGCATCGCCGCGCCGAAGGTCGTGAATGCGGCGAGCGCGACGAGTGTGACGAGCGCGGCCAACATCGGGGCGCCGAAGCGCGGGGTCAGGGGCTTCATGGAGCGGCGTTCAGAAGTTGTAGGTGACCGTGGCGCCGATCGTGCGCGGCTGCGCCGGCGTCGCGCGCAGCGGGCCGCCGAAGGCGGTGAGTGCGGTGTCGGCGCCGAGGATCGCGCGCTTGTCGGTCAGGTTGCGGACGAAGGCGGACAGCTGCCAGGCGCCGAAGTCCATGCCCCACTGCGCGTCGACCAGCGTGTAGGCCGGCATCACGAAGTTGGGGATGGAGGTGGTGTCGCTGTCGTAGCCCGCGTTGCGCTTGCCGACGTGCCGCACCTGCAGGCTGGCGTAGGACGGCTTGCCGGCCAGCGCGAAGGCGTAGCGCGCGCCCAGGGACACGGACAGCCGGGCCGAGTTCGGCAGCTTCGCGCCGGAGGGGCCGAGGGCCGGCGCCTCTTCCTTCAGCTTGCCATCGGTCCAGGCCAGGCTGCCCTCCAGCCGCCAGTCGTCGTTGATCGCGTAACGCGACGCCAGTTCCAGCCCCTTGACCTCGGCCTTGCCGGCATTGCCCATCACCGTCGTCGCGCCGAAGGCGAGCGGCTGCTGCAGCTTGCTCCAGCGGATGTCGAAGAGCGCGACCTCCAGCGACAGGCGCCGGTCCAGCAGGTCGGCCTTGTAGCCGGCCTCGTAGCTCCAGAGCGTGTCGGCCTCGAACGAGGTCGGCGCGCCGGGGATGACCTGGCCGTTCTCGTCGATGGCCTGCGGGTTGGGACCGCCCGGGCGGTAGCCGCTGGCGGCGCGGACGTACACGCTGCTCTGCTTGTCGAGCGAATAACGACCCGTCACCAGGTAGGTGTTCGACCGGTCCTTGGACGTGGCCGGCTCCGGGAAGTCCGGGACGTCGTTGGTGAGCGTCTCGTACGCCTGCTTGTTGCGCGCCACGCGGGCCCCCAGCGTGAAGGAGAGCGCCGAACTGGGATTCCAGGTCACGTCGCCGTAGACGGCGTTCTCCTCGTAACTCGCGGGCTGGCCCACGCGCACGAGCTCCATGTCCGCGTCGGCGCCGGTGGGCCGGCCCCACAGGCGCTGGTTGTAGTTGTTGCGTTCCTTGTTGTGATACAGGCCGATCAGCCATTCGACGGTGCCCCGCGCCGAGGTCAGGCGCAGCTCCTGCGTTTCCTTGCGCAGCTTCGTGCGGTTGTCCAGCTGCACGAAGTCGAAGGCGCCGCCGCCGAGGATCTCGGTGGCGTCCAGCAGCGTGTCGCCGTTGAAGCGCTGGCTCGACACGATGGCGTTCAGGCGCGCCCAGCCGAAGTCGTAGTCGACGTCGGCGGAGAGCAGCCGCGTGCGGATGCTGTAGGGCTCGGAGATCGACAGGTCATGGGTCAGGTCGCCGTGGATCGGCTGACCCGTCGCGACGTCGTACTGGACCACGCCGGTGCCGTCGCGCTCGATCTTCTGGTCGACCGCGGAGAGGCGGACCTTCATCTTCGACATCGGCTCCAGCAGCAGCGAGACCCGGCCGCCGCGCGTGTCGCCGTCGTTGACGTGCTTGCCCGGCGCCAGGCCGGAGGCCTTGATGTAGCCGCCGTCATGGTCGTTGAAGGCGGCCACGCGCAGGGCGGCGACGCCGGCGCTCAGCGGCACGTTCACCACCGCGTTCTCCGTGTGTCCGAGCGCGCCGCCCTTGATGCCGCGCACGCCCAGGCCGACCTTGCCGGAGAACTCCAGGGTGTCGGGTTCGTTGGTGACGTACTTGAGCAGGCCGCCCATCGCGCCCGCGCCGTAGAGCGTGCCCTGCGGGCCGCGCAGCAGCTCGATGTGATGCAGGTCCAGCAGCGACATGTCGAGCGCCGCCACCGCCGCGCCGCCGAAGGCGGTGCTGGAGCCGTAGGCCACCTCGTCGACATAGGTGCCGACCGTCGCCGTGCCGGCGCTGCCGACGTTGATGCCGCGGATGCTGACCTGGCCGCGGCCCGGGCCGCCGTCGCTGCTCACGTCCACGCCGGGCAGGTTGCCCACGTAGTCGACCAAGGAGCCGGCGCCGGAACGCTCCAGGCCCTCGGTGCTGATCGTCTCGACGCGCAGCGGCACGTCGCGCAGCGGCTCGCGGCGGCGCGTCGCGGTGACGGTCACGACCTCCAGCTTCTCCGCCTTGACCGCGGCGCGGTCGCCGTCCTTCTCCGCGGGCATCGCGGACGAGGCCGGCGAGGCGGGCGCCGCCGGTGCGGCGGCCTGGCTCCAGGCAGGCAACGCGTGCATCGCCGCCAGGCAGGGCAGCAGCAGCGGCGCTACGGCGAAGCGTCGCGCGGCGGACGCTCGGCGGCCGGAGCGGGGAGAGCGGGGGGAGACGTTCATTCGGTGGACTCCTGGCGAGGCGGGCGAAGTTGAGCCACAAGTTTCCATTTTGGAAAAAGCTTTCGCATTGGTGGAAACCTTAGCTGCTATCGCGCGAAGCTTCAACCCAGGGTGATCGCGGTGGTCCGCCGGGGAGGCCTTGCTAAGATCGCCGCACTGTTTGCTTCTCCCGACCATGGCCATCGAATCGAACCTTCCTGGTGACCACATCCGCAGCGTGCGCCGACGGCTGGGCCTGACGCTCAGCGACGTGAGCGGGCGGACCGGCCTGGCGGTGTCGACGCTTTCCAAACTGGAAAAGGGCAACGTCTCGCTGTCCTACGACAAGCTGATGCTGCTCAGCAAGGGGCTGGGCGTGGACATGGCCGAGCTGCTGGCCGACGTGCCGGGCACGCGCGCCGCGCCGGGCGGCGGTGGGCGCCGCATCGTCGAGCGCGCGGGGGAAGGGCAGCAGGTGGTGACCGAGAGCTACCAGCAGCTCTACCTGGCGACGGAGCTGCTCAACAAGCGCGTCACGCCCTTGATCGCCGAAGTCCGCGCCCGCACGCTGGACGAGTTCAAGGCGGAGTTCGGCGACCTCATCCGCCATCCGGGCGAGGAGTTCGCGTACGTGCTCGAGGGCGAGATCGCCTTCCACTGCGAGCTGTATGCGCCCGTGGTGCTGAAGGCGGGTGACTCGATCTACTTCGACAGCGAGATGGGGCACGCCTACCTGAAGGCGTCCGACGAGCGCTGCCGCGTGCTGGCGACCTGCGCGCCGCGCAGCAGCGGCACGCCGGACGGCTTCAGCCAGCATTTCATCGATGTCTCGCGGCGTCTGCAGGAGCCGGCACCGGCGTCTTCCGGCAAGGGCGCGAAAGCCACGGCTGCAAAGTCGCGCGGCTCGAAGCGCTGATGGCCCTCACCCCTCCCTCTCCCGCAAGCGGGAGAGGGTGTCCGACCGAGCACGGTTCTGGACCCCTCTCCCGCTTGCGGAGGGTGTGTCGCGCCTGAGCCTTTCTTACTCCCTCTCCCGCTTGCGGGAGAGGGTAGGGGTGAGGGCCAGCGGCCCCTCTAACCTCCTCAGCATGGGTCCCAGCGCGACCAGCGCCAGCGAGGCCGTGGCAGCAAGCGCCGCGAGCAGCACGAAGAACCCTGCGGGGCCGAGCCACTCCCACGCGCGTCCCACGACACCCGACAGCAGGTTGCCCGCGAAGGCCGCGAGGAACCACGCCGCGATGACCGTCGCGCCCATGCCCGACGGCGCGAGCCGAGCGAACAGTCCCAGGCCGACGGGCAGGATGTAGAGCTCGCCGATCGTGTAGACCGCGAAGAACACCAGCAGCCACAGGCCGCTCACCGGCTTGCCATCGGACATCGCGGCCATCCCCGCCAGCAGCAGGTAGGCCGCGCCGACGCCGGCCGCGCCGATCGCCATCTTCCGGACCGGCGCCGGTTCGCGGCCCCGGACGGCGGCGCGCCGCCATGCGCGGATCAGCAGCGGCGTGAACAGGAAGACGAACAGCGGGTTGAGCGACTGCACCCAGGTCACCGGGACCGCGAAGCCGAAGACGTGCAGATCGACGCTCGTGTCCGCCCACAACGCCAGCGTGTTGCCGCTGTGCGCGTAGGCGCTGCGGAACACCATCACCGACAAGGCCACGAGCAGCAGCGGCACGACGATCGCCGCACCGCCGGGCTTGCGTCGCGCGTTCCCGCCCGCAGATCCTGCCGCGCCCATGGAGCCGGTCGAGCCCGCGGCCCCCGCCGCATCGGGGCTCGCGGCGTTGGCGGCGCGGGCCGACGTGTCGCGCGGCCGGTCCTGCGGCAGATGCCGCCCGCCGAGCAGATAGATCGCCAGGCCCACGCACATGCCCACGCCCGCGGCGCCGAAGCCCCAGTGCCAGCCGTAGACCTCGCCCAGCGTGCCGCAGGCCAGCGGCGCGAGCAGGCCGCCGAGGTTCACGCCGACGTAGTAGACGTTGTAGGCGCCGCCGCGGCGCGGATCGTCCTCGGCGTAGAGGTCGCCGACCTGGCTCGGCAGGTTGGGCAGGAACAGGCCGTTGCCCAGCGCGATCAGCAGGAGGCTCGGGTAGAACAGCGCCTCCCAGCTCAGCGCGAAGTGCCCGACCGCCATCAGGCTGCCGCCGATCACGATCGCGAGGCGCCGTCCCAGCCAGCGGTCGGCGAGGTAGCCGCCGGCGATCGGCGTGAGGAACACGCCGCCCGTGTACAGCCCGTAGATCAGTGAAGCGTCCGCCTGCGAGAAGTGCAGCTGCTTGGTCATGTAATAGACCAGCAGCGCGCTCATCCCGTAGAAGGAGAAGCGCTCCCACATCTCGGTCAGGAACAGCACGGTGAGCCCGCGCGGCTGGCCGAACCAGGTCGCGCGCATGGGCGTCGCGGCGTCGGGGGCAGGGCTGGGGGTGGTCATGGTGGCGCTCATCGTCGCGGTGCCTCCGGAAGGATGTCTGCGGGTCTTCCCGTGACAAACAAGGTTGTGCATCGAGTTGTCTGGATGGTAGAGTTATTTTCCATTTTGGAAAGTAGCTAAAAACCATGAGTGAGACGACCGCCCGCAGCGTGGATTGCCTGGTGATCGGGGCCGGCATCGCCGGGGCGTCGGTCGCGGCGAACCTGGCGCCGCACATGACGGTGGCCGTGCTCGAAGCGGAAGCGCATGCCGGGTATCACACGACCGGCCGGTCCGCGGCGCTGTATTCGGCGCTCTACGGCAATGCGCCGGTGCGGGCGCTGACGCGGGCGAGCCGGCCGTTCTTCGATCAACCGACGGCGGGCTTCGCCGAGGTGCCGCTGCTGCGCGCGCGCGACACGCTCTACCTGATCGGCGCCGGGCAGCAGGCCGTCGCCGACCGGTTCGCCGCGGATGAGGACGTGCGCGCACAGACGCGCCGCCTGGATGCGGACGAGGTGATCAGGCGCCTGGCCATCCTTCAGCGCGATCGGATCGAAGGTGCCTTGCTCGACGACACGTCGGCGGACATCGATGTCGACGCGCTGCATCAAGGCTTCCTTCGTCAGGCCCGGGCCGGTGGCGTGCGGCTGCACCTGGGCTCGCCGCTGCGCGAGCTGGTGCGGGAGAAGAAGGGCTGGCTCGCCCGCACCGACAGCTTCAGCGTGCGCGCGCCGCTGGTGATCAACGCGGCCGGCGCCTGGGCGGACACGGTGGCCCAACTGGCCGGCGTCGCGCCCTTGTCCCTGCAGCCGCTGCGGCGCACCGCCGCGCTGATCGACGTGCCGACGGGCGTCGCCGCCGCCGAGGCGGCCGACTGGCCGGCGGTCATCGCCATCGACGAGAGCCACTACTTCAAGCCTGACGCCGGTCTGCTGCTGATCTCCCCGGCGGACGAGACGCCGAGCCCGCCCTGCGACGCGCAGCCCGAGGAGCTGGACGTGGCCATCGCGGTGGACCGCTTCGAGACGCTCAGCGGGCAACGCGTCGCGCGGGTGCGCCATCGTTGGGCCGGGCTGCGCGTGTTCAGTCCCGACCGCACGCCGGTGGTGGGGTTCGATCCGACGGCGCCCGGCTTCTTCTGGTGCGCGGGGCAGGGCGGCTACGGCATCCAGACCGCGCCCGCGCTGGGCCGCGCGGCGGCGGCGCTCGCGCTGGGCGGCGACCTGCCCGAGGACATCGCCTCAGCGGGTGTCCGTGCCCGAGACCTCTCTCCCCAGCGCTTCCGCAACACCTGACCCTCAAGCGCGACCGCGACCGCAATCGCAATCGCCCCTCAGCCGCGATCGCACCTCATCCGCGATCGCAACTTCAAGCGTCGACGCCTGGCCCTTGCGCCTCGCGTTGACGTCCGGCCTCTCACGCCCAGTCCCTGACGCCATGACCCGCCTCCAACTGTCCAGCCATGTCGAGCAGCTTGTGCTCCGCGAGCCCTTCGTCATCTCCGGCTACCGCTTCACCGAGATGCCCGCGATGCGCGTCGTCCTGCGGGACGGCCCGTACGAAGGGCGCGGCGAAGCGGCCGGCGTCTACTACCTGGACGACCGTCCGGCGGACATGCCGGCGCAGTTGGAGGCCGTGCGTGAGGCCATCGAGGGCGGCATCGGTCGGCAGGCGTTGCGGCGCCTGCTGCCGCCTGGCGGCGCGCGCAATGCGGTCGACTGCGCGCTGTGGGAACTCGAAGCCCGGCGCGCCGGCCGGTCCGTCTGGCAGATGGCGGGGCTCAGCGAGCCGCGACCGCTGGCCACGACGATCACCTTGGGCGCCGACGAGCCGGGCGCGATGGCGACGGCCGCGCAGGCGCTGCGCGACATGCGTGCGCTCAAGCTGAAGCTCACCGGCGACACCGACGCGGACATCGCGCGAGTGCGGGCGGTGCGCGGCGCGCGGCCTGACGTGTGGCTCAGCGTCGACGCCAACCAGGGCTTCACGCCGACGACGATCGAGCCGCTGCTGCCGGTGCTGGTCGCGTGCGACGTCAGCCTCGTCGAACAGCCCTTCGCGCGCGGCCGCGAGGCCGACATGGCGCTTGTCGATTTCCCGATGCCGACGGCGGCGGACGAGAGCTGCCTGAACCTCGACGAACTCGAGGCGCTGCCGGGTCGCTTCGATGTGCTCAACATCAAGCTCGACAAATGCGGCGGCCTGACCGAAGGGCTGCTGATGGCGCACCGCGCGCGGGTGCTCAAGCTCGGCGTGATGGTCGGCAACATGGGCGGCACCAGCCTGGCGATGGCGCCGGCGATGCTGGTCGGCCAGCTGTGCGACATCGTCGACCTCGACGGGCCGACGATCCTGCTGCAGGACGTCGTGCCCGGCGTGCGGTACGGGGACGGGAAGGTGGACTGCCCGGTGGCGGTGTGGGGGTAGGACGACTGCCGCTGTGATGCGGCGCTGCCCTAGCTCGCCGTGGAGACCCGCGTGAAGCGCATCACCCAGTTGGTCTCCCAGGTGCTCCCGCCGTCGGCGGAGAACGCCTGCTCCCAGCGCGGTTCGTCCGCGTTGCGCTTGTCCCAGGTGAAGCGGACCTTGATGTCTCGGCCGTCCAGCACGTCGTCGGCGAAGAAGAGGCCGATCGGACCATCGAAGCGGCCCTTGACCGGCACGTCCAGTGCATGCGGCGCGCGGCTGTCCAGCCACCAGATCGCCCATTGCCCGCTCGTGGCATCGAAGGATCGGAGCGCCACCGCGCGATAGCTGCCCTCAGGGAGATCCAGCTCGTTGTCCTCGAGGTTGCCGAAACCGCCCAGGATGGGCCGTGTCGTGCAGCGACCCTCGAAGGAGGTCCAGTCGTCGCAAGCGCTCAGGCGTCGATTCAATCGGCGGTGCTGGACGGTCCAGGCGCCGAATTCGAAGTTGAAGTCATCGGCGCCTGAAGAAGGGGGCGTGTGCATGGCGGGCCTCGGGTCGAGTGGTCGACCGGCCCAGTTTCCGCGCGAGGCCGTCCAGTTCTGGCAGCAGACCCGGACGCTCGTCTCACGCCCGTCTCACGCCCGTCTCACGCCCGCCTCAGGGTCGGTGCGCGATGGCGAAGTCGAGCGCGGCTCGCACCGCCGTCACCTGCGCTTCGACGCATTCCTCCGGGTGGGTCCGCGGGCTGTCCGGATAGACCTCGGTGGTGGTCGTGAACGGCGCTCGCGTCACGCACGCGCACAGCCCCGACTGGCGCACCGGGAACTCGATGACGCCCCGGGCGCTCAAGGGCGAGCCGATGATGTGGCCGTCGGCATCGGGCGGCGCGATGTGGGTGACCCGCTCCACCGCCTCGATGATCGCCTGCTGGAAATCGAGCCGGGTCGTCTCGCTGTCGCCGACCAGGTAGAAGCCGTCGGGCACTTCCTCGGCCACGAGCGGCTTGCCGTCGCGCGCCGCGAGCGCCAGGCGGAACTCGGTGATGTCGGTGTCCGTCGTCTCGTGCAGGTCGATGTGCATCAGGAACTGGCCGGCGTACGGCGCCAGCAGCTCGATCAGCGCCGACGACTCCGCCGCCTCGCGGCGCGCGCCGAAGTTCCGGTTGGGATCGACCGCGTGATAGTTCCAGCGGCAGACGCGCTCATAGGCCCACGGGCTCACGCAAGGCGCGACGAGGACGTTCACGCGATCGCCGAAGGCTTCGGCGTGTTCCTCGGCGAAGCGAAGCGCACCGAGCACGCCGCTGGTCTCGTAGCCGTGGACACCGCCGGTGATCAGCGCCACCGGGCGCGACGGATCCCACGAGCGGCTCTTCAACGCGAGCAGCGGATAGGCATCGGCGCCATAGGCCAGTTGCCCGTAGCGGACGATCTCGAAGCGGTCGGCCAGGGCCTCGACGCGCGTGACGACGTCGTCCTGATAACGCCGGGAGGCCACCTGGCGTTCGCGCCAGGCGGTGCGTTCGGCGTCGCCCCACGGGACGCCGGGAGTGCCGATGGGATAGAAACGCGCTGAGGTCATGAATGCTCCGATATCGGGGAGGGCCATCAAGAGGCCGAGTGTCTCCCATTCGCGATGCTCGACTATCCTGCGGCGGCATGTCGAATGGACCGCGGACGCCGCCGCTGTGCGACGTCATGCGCCGCGATGCATGGCTGTCGCGCGGCATTCGCTCGATCTCAAACCAGGAGCTGCAGGCATGAAGTACACCAAGCTGGGCAACACGGGACTGGATGTCTCGCGGCTGTGCCTGGGATGCATGACCTTCGGCGCCGCCGACGTCGGCAATCACAGCTGGACCTTGGACCTCGACGCCTCCCGCCCGATCTTCCGCAAGGCGGTCGACAGCGGCATCACCTTCTTCGATACCGCCAACAGCTACTCCGGCGGCACCTCCGAGCAGATGGTGGGCGTGCTGCTCAAGGAGATGACGCGCCGCGAGGAGGTCGTGCTCGCGACCAAGATGTACTCCCCGTACGAGACGCCTGAAGGCGTCAGGCATCGCCGCGGCCTGTCGCGCAAGCAGGTGCTCGCCGAGATCGATGCGAGCCTGGCGCGCCTGGGCACCGATTACGTCGACCTGCTGCAGATCCACCGCTGGGATCACGACACGCCGATCGAGGAGACGATGTGCGCGCTGCATGACGTGGTGCGCTCGGGTCGGGCGCGTTACCTCGGCGCGTCCTCGATGTATGCGTGGCAGTTCGCGAAGGCGCAGGAGGTGGCGCGCCGCAACGGCTGGACGCCGTTCGTGAGCATGCAGAACCACGTCAACCTGCTGTACCGCGAAGAGGAGCGGGAGATGATCCCGCTGTGCGCGGACCAGGGCGTGGGGCTGATCCCGTGGAGTCCGATGGCGCGGGGCCGCCTCACCCGCCCCGCGGACGAGGCCACGCCGCGGCTGCAGACCGACGACGTCGGCAAGCGGCTCTACGACGGGTCGGGCGAGCAGGACCGCCCGGTCATCCAGGCCGTGCAGGACCTCGCGGCCAGGCGCGGCGCGAAGATGGCGCAGGTTGCGCTGGCCAGGGTGCTGGCGAAGCCGCAGGTGACGGCGCCGATCATCGGCGCCTCGAAGATCGGGCAGCTGGAGGACGCGGTGGGTGCGCTCGATGTCGCGCTCGATGCCGACGAGATCGCCGCGCTGGAGGCGCCCTACGTACCGCACGCGATCAGCGGACACGAGTGAATCCGGGCCGCCTGGCGCCGCGGACTGCGCGGAAGGCGTCTGCGCTACTATCGGCCCATAGACCGTGAGGTTGTCATCCCGAAGTCCTTGCCCCGTTCGAGCGTGTCGAATGCGCCGCAAGTCCTCGCCTTGATCGCTTGGCGCTTCTGTTCGCGCCGCATGTCGTGGCTCGAAACGCGAGGAGTAGGACGATGGCTGTACCGCAGGACCTGGAAGCCCTCCGGGCCTCATTGCGCACGTGCGTGGACGCGCTCCACCGACGTCGCGCGAGCGAGATCCCCGAACTGCTGATCGATCGGCTCGTGAGCCAGCATTGGCTGGAATGGCGGGGTGGGGCCTTGTGCCTGACCGAGGTCGGCGAGGGCATCTACTGGCAGGAGCTGGCGTGACCACCGCGGCGGCGATGCCATGCTGATCCGGACGCGTCTGGCCAACATCAGCGGCCTGCGGATCGATTCGTTTGATCTGGTCTTTGTCACGGCACCCGCGACGGACGTCGGGGCGGTGATCTTTCAGCGGCCGGGGCTGCCGACGCGGAGGGTGCTCCACGTGGAGGGCGTCGCTGATGATCGCGAGGCGGCTGCGCAGGCGATCAGGAGAGCGCTCGACCCGTCGCTGAGCAGCGACGGGTGGAAGCTGTGAGGCTCGAAGGCGCGGCTCCGGGGAGATGCGCCTGTCAGCTCACTCAGCCCGCGTTCAGATGACGCGGATGCCGGAGGCTTGGGGACCCTTCGGGCCGTCCTTGGTCTCGAATTCGACCTTGGCGCCTTCGGCCAGCGTGCGGAAGCCGCCGGAGCTCTGGATTTCGCTGTGATGGGCGAACAGGTCCTTGGAGCCGTCTTCCGGGGTGATGAAGCCGAAGCCCTTGTCGTCGCTGAACCACTTCACAGTGCCGGTTTTCTTGGTCGTCATGTTGTTTCCTTTGGAATGAATGACAGGAAAAAACCCGGCGCACGATTGCGGGCCGGGACAGACACACTCAAGAGCTTGCAGCGGGGGGGTGTTGCTGAAGCAGTCCGCTCGCACGAGAGGCCCGGGGAGGGCCGGCGGCGGCTGCAGAGAAGACCTCAGAAGAAAGGTCTTGTGCGAATCTATCCGGCTAATGTAGCACGAATGAAACCCCCTGACGTCTCTCGCCGAAGAAACGATGTCCCGGCGCCAAGCCGGGCGGACGCCCGACCTGGCGATCTTCCTGCGGCCGCCGCTGCGGCCGTCACTGCAGCCGTCACTGCGGCCGGTAGGTCACTTTCAACTGGTAGCTGCCCGCCGAGTAGCCGTAGACCAGCACATAGACGTCGCCATTGGCCGTCATGGTGACGCTGCAGCCCTCGGTCGCCGTCGAGCCGTCCGACTTGCACGTGTAGGTGCTCGTCGTCGGCACGGCGCTCTTGCGGACGTAGAGGTCCATGTCGCCGGTGCCCGTCGTGCTTGCCGCGAGGCTGCCGCCGTTGGCGACCTTGAACGGGCCGAAGCTCCTGCTCTGGCCGCGCGTCAGGCTGCCGCTGAAGTTCTCCGTCTTGTCCGCCGGCGGCGGCGTGCCGGGACCGTCGCTGCCGAGCTCCACCGCGTAGGCCGCGGCCATGCGCGCGAACTTCAGCGCGTGGTCGGCTTGGCTGCCCATGTTGGCGTAGGTGTCGTTGGCGCTGTGGATGTACGGGTTGGAGCTGCTCATGCCGGACTCGAAGGGCATGCTCGCGAAGTAGCCCTTGGCGTTCCATGACGCATGGTCCGAGCACGCGTAGCCGCAGCGGTCCGTCCCCACGCGCAGCGTCGGCAGGTAGGTCGCGATCACGTTCGAGAGGAAGGTGTTCTGCGCGCTGTCCGTGTAGTCGCTGAAGATGTAGATGTCGTTGGCGGCGCCCTTGTAGTTGGTCATGTCGAGCTGCAGCACGCCGACCACGTTCGTGTTGGCCGCGGCGAAGCTGTTGGCGATCTCCTGCGAGCCGCGCAGGCCGACTTCCTCCGCCGCATAGGCCATCAGCTTGATCGTGCGACGCGGCTTGTAGTTCGCCTGCACCAGCGCACGCAGGACCTCGGTCAGGCTGGCCACGCCGGAGGCGTCGTCGTCGGCGCCGGGCGCGCGCATGGTCTCGCCCGAGCCGCCGGACTGGTTGATCGAGTCCAGGTGCGCGCCCATCACGATCACCTCGCTGCCGTTGTCGCTGCCCCGGATCGTCGCGATCACCGACTTCTGGGCCCAGCCCGGGTGGGTGAACTGCTCGACGGTGATGTCGCTGCGGCCCGCGCCCAGCGTCGTCCACTTCTGCTTGAGCCAGTTGGACGCGTTCACGCCGCTGCTGCTCGTGTAGTAGCGGTTGGTGTAGTTGGACAGGTCGACGATGGTCTGCCCGATGTTGCTCGCCTGCATCTGCGACAGGATCGGCGTCACGACGGATTGCTGATCGATCGTGTAGCTGGGCCGCGTGGCGACCAGCGCGGCGGCCAGCTGCTGCGAGGCGACCGGCGTGCTGTGACGCTTCAGCGAGGCCAGGCCGGCCTCCTGGGTCGGGTGGTACATGTAGCCGCCGCAGCGGCGCAGTTCTTCGTGGATCGAGTGGCTCAGCGAGGCGAGCGCCTCTTCGTCCACCTCGACGAGGTGGATGCCTTCGGGCCTGGCCGCGAAGGACAGCGCCGACGCGTCCTGCGCGGCATCGGCCTTGACGCTGGCCACGGCGCGCGCGGCCGGGCGGTGCTTCTGCAACTGGGCCAGCGCGGCGTCGCCGAGGCTGATCCAGACCTTGTCGCCCGCGTATGCGGGGGTGAGCGCGGCCAGGCCGACGCACACCGCGGTGATGGTGAGGAATGAACGCATGGGTGTTGTCTCCGGATTCGTTCCAGGAATGGCGAAGCCGGCGCGCCGCGCAGGGCAGCGCGCCGGAGCCCCCGGCGCCGCGCGAGGCGGCACCGGGGTCGTTCAGGCGGGGATCAGTAGGTGCCGACCAGCGAAGTGCTGGTGACCGTCGAGTACGCGCTCAGCAGCACGTAGTACACGCCGGCCGTCGGCGCCGAGAAGGTGATCGTCTCGGCGTTGGTCGAGCCGATCGAGCGCTTGTCGTAGCTCGTGGTCGTCGGCGCGGAGCCGCGCTTGACGTACAGGTCGCCGTCGCCCGAGCCGCCGGACAGCTTGATCGTCAGCGTGGTGCGGCCGGCCGGCACGGTGATGCTGTAGAGCTTGGTCGCCCCCTTGGCCAGCGAGATACCGGTCACCGGCACGCCGGTGGTCAGCGGGGTCGCGGTCGGCGGCGGCGTGGTGCCGCTGCAGCTCACGCCCACCGTGGCAAAGGCGGCGGTCACGTCGGCCTTGCTGTAGCCGCGGTTGGTCGCCGCCGTTTCCACGCCGCAGGCGCCCTGGTTGAAGGTGCTGTTGGCGGTCCAGTAGAGGCGGTTGGCGTCGACCATCACCTCGAAGGCCTTGCGCGTGTTCCATCCCGGCTTGGTCGCGAGCAGGTAGAACGCGCGGTTGTAGACGCCGCTCGAGTAGTGCACGTCCATGCCGCTGCGGTAGTTGGACGCATGGCCGATCGAGCTGCCGTCGCGCGTCGGATCGTCGAAGTAGCGCAGCGCGCCGCTGCCCTTGAAGATCTGCGCGCCGACCAGCCAGTCGTTGCTGCCGTTGTTGCGGTAGTACTCGGCGGCTTCGCCGGCCATGTCGGAGAAGGCTTCGTTCATGCCGCCCGACTGGCCGGAGTAGGTCAGGCCCGAGTTCTGCTCGGTGAAGCCGTGGCTCACCTCGTGCGCGGAGACGTCCAGCGACACCAGCGGATAGAAGGTGGTGCGGCCGTCGCCGAAGCTCATCGCCGTGCCGTCCCAGAACGCGTTCTCGTAGTTGCTGCCGTAGTGCACGCGCATGTACAGCGTGCCGGTCAGCGGACGGATGTTGAACCAGTCGCCGTACATCTTGAAGATGACTTCGCCGAAGGCGTGCGCGTCGTTCAGCGGCGAGTAGGCGCCGTTGATCTGCTTGTACTCGTTGCGCGAGCAGGTGAACTGGAAGGGCGTGTTGCTGGCGCCGGTGCTGCCGTTGAGGTTGACGGTGACGACGTTGCCGGAGTTCATCTGGCAGGTGTCGGTCACCTTCAGCGCCGGGTAGTCGGTGCCGTACTCGTAGCGGCCGGTCTTGGCGTTGCCGCCGGGGCCGGTCGCGTCCTTGTGGGCCAGGCCTTCCCAGCGCTCCAGCACCGCGCCGGTGGTGGCGTCGATCATGAAGTGGGGGCGGCTCGGCTGCTTCGCGTCATGGCGCACGAAGGACACCAGGTAGAACAGCTGCGCCTTGTTGTTCTGGTTCAGCCGGACGTAGAGCTTGACCTGCTCGTTCTCGGTGATCGCGGCGTTGATGGCGCCCTTGGCCTGCGCCAGCGCGCCTTGCGAGGTCAGGCTGGCCTGCGTGGTGGCCAGGTCCTGCTGGATGTTGGCCAGCATGCTGCCGGAGAAGCGCGAGGTGCCGGCGTTGGTGTCGAGCTGCTCGACCACGCCTTCGCCCCACACCGGGACGCCCTGGTAGTACTGCTGGTGGCGCGTGACGACCTTGCCGGTGGCGTAGGTCTGGCTGCGCACCGGCTGCAGGTCGCTGGCCGCGAGGCCCAGCGCCGTGGCGGCCGATTGCGGAGCGGCGCTGGACGCGCGCATCTGCGTGTTCACCGGGGAGGCGTCGTCGAGCAGGACGCGGTCTGCGGCGATCGCCTGGCAGGCGGCGGTGGCCGCGGCGGCGATGAGGGTCGCGCGAATGGCGCGTTGGATGAATGCCTGTGTGGAAACCTTGGACATAAGCCTCTTTCGTTCGTGATGGATCGATCAGATCTCCCGAAGAAATGGCCGTGCTCGCTCAGGTGGGAACGGGACGGCCCCCTCTGTTCGCGACCCGTGGTGGGGCCGTGCCAGATGTTCTTGGAGGTGCGGCTGGCGCCGCGTCCCGAGGTGTCGCCGGGTGCCCCGGAGGTCCCGAGGTCAGGTCTTGAGTGGTCCGGACGACTGGGCGAATGTAGGGGCTTCGCGGGCCGGTTCGGACTGTCAGGGCTTACAGCCGGTGTAACCCTTGCAACGAAGTTTCCAGGCACGTCCGTGGCTGGCGTGCGCGCGATAGGCGAGGATCCGGATTGTCGCGACCCCGATCCAGAGGACATGCTGGAAACGAGGGACGTCGATGACGGACGCATCAGGAGACGCACACCATGACGACCATGGACACGAACCCCACGCCGGCCGCCGCCGCGGCCTCGGGATGGCGCACCCACGAGGTCGCCAATCAGGTCGACGAACTCGCCGACTACTCGCTCCTCGAGACCGATCCGGCGTTGAAGGAGGCGCTCGCGCGCGCCGGCGCCGACGCCTTCGTGCCGGGTCTTGCTGCCTACGCCAGCCAGTTGGGGCGGGCGCAGACCTTCGCGATCGCCGAGCGCATCAACCGCGTCACGCCGACGCTCGACAGCTTCGACAAGCGCGGCCGCCGCATCGATCGGGTCGAGTTCGACGCCGGCTGGCACGAACTGCTCGCGATGTACCGGCAGGCGGATCTGGTCGCGATGCCGTTCCGGGACGAGCGTCCCGGCCGCTGGGCGGCGTGGGCCGCGGGCTTCTACCTGCACGGGCAGGTCGAGGCCGGCACGCTGTGCCCGGCGACGATGACGCAGGCCAGCATCCCGGTGCTGCGCCGCGAGCCGCAGTTGTGGGACGCGTTGCGCGATCAGCTCTTCAGCACCGCGTACGACGGACGCGACGTGCCGCTCGCGCAGAAGCGCTCCATCTGGCTCGGCATGGGGATGACGGAGAAGCAGGGCGGATCCGACGTGCGCGCCAACACGACGCGCGCCGAGCCGGTGGGCGCCGGCGGCCGCGGTGGCGAGTACCGCCTCACCGGGCACAAGTGGTTCTTCTCCGCGCCGATGTGCGACGCGCACCTGGTCGTCGCCAAGACGCCGGACGGCGCGCCGGGCTGCTTCTTCGTGCCGCGCTGGCGGCCCGACGGGACGAAGAACGCCGTCCACGTGCAGCGCCTCAAGGACAAGGTCGGCAACCGCAGCAACAGCAGTTCGGAGGTCGAGTTCCAGGACGCCTACGGCGTGCTGATGGGCGAGGAGGGCCGCGGCATCCCGACCATCATCGAGATGGCGACCTACACGCGGCTGAACTGCGTCGTCGGCAGCGCGGCGATGCTGCGGCAGGCGCTGGCGCAGGCGCTGCACTACACGCGGCATCGCACGGCTTTCGGCAGGCGGCTCGTGGAGCAGCCGCTGATGCGGGCGGTGCTCGCGGACCTCGCGCTCGAGAGCGAGGCCGCGATGCAGCTGAGCCTGCGTCTGGCACAGGCCTTCGAGCACCAGGACGATCCGCGCGAGCGCACCTGGATGCGGCTGGTCACGCCGGCGGCGAAGTTCTGGGTCTGCAAGCGCGCGGTCGAGCTCACCGGCGAGGCGATGGAAGTCCTCGGCGGCAACGGCTACATCGACGACGGCGTCATGGGCCGGCTGTATCGCGAGGCGCCGGTCAACTCGATCTGGGAAGGCTCCGGCAACGTGATGTGCCTGGACGTGATGCGCGCCGTCGCGCGCGATCCGCAAGCCTTCCTGGCGCTGCTCGACGAGTTCGAGGCGGACTTCGGCGACGACCGCGCGTTGCGCGCCGAACTCGATGCGTTGCGCGGCTTGCTGGCCACGCCGCCGGAACAGCTCGAAGCGCTCGGCCGCCGCTTTGCGTCGCGCCTGGTGCTGCTGGCGCAGGCCGCGCTGCTGCGCAGGCACTCGCCCGGTGTCGTCGCGGACGCGTTCGCCGCCAGCCGGTTCGATCCGCGATGGGGCGCGGTGGCCGGTGCGCTCGATACGCGGGCCGTCGATGTCGATGCGCTCCTGCAGCGAGCGTTTCCCGCGTGAGACCGAGCCCGTCGGCAGGCGCCGGTATCCCCCCTCGCTCCTACGACTCGCAGGCTCCCCAAGTCGCTCGGGGGGACACCGGCGCCTGCCGACCCGCCAGCGTCGCTGTTCCAGTGACCTAAACTCGTCCGCTTTCGTTGCTCTCGGGGCCGTTGGCCCGTCGCTGTTTTGGACAAGATCCTGCTTCAGATTGCCGCCGAACTGAAAGTCCGTCCGGCTCAGGTCAACGCGGCCGTGGAACTGCTCGATGGCGGGGCCACCGTCCCGTTCATCGCCCGCTACCGCAAGGAGGCCACCGACGGCCTCGATGACATCCAGCTGCGCGAACTCGAGGCCCGCCTGAGCTACCTGCGCGAGCTCGAGGACCGCCGCGAGGCGGTGCTCAAGAGCATCGAGGAACAGGGCAAGCTCACGCCCGAACTCGCCGCCGCCATCGCCGCCGCGCCGACCAAGCAGGAGCTGGAAGACCTCTACCTCCCGTACAAGCAGAAGCGCCGCACCAAGGGCCTGATCGCCCGCGAGGCCGGCCTGGAGCCGCTCGCCGACAAGCTGTTCGCCGATCCGTCGCTCGATCCGATGACGGAAGCCGCCGCCTTCCTCAACCCCGACGCCGGCTTCGCCGATGCCTTCGCGGTGCTGGACGGCGTGCGCGACCTGCTCTCCGAGCGCTGGGCCGAGGACGCCCTGCTGATCGGCAAGCTGCGCGAGTGGCTGTGGGAGGAGGGCCTCTTCAAGTCCAAGCTGATGGACGGCAAGGACGAGAACCATCCCGACATCTCGAAGTTCCGCGACTACTTCGACTACGCCGAGCCGATCCGCACCGTGCCCTCGCACCGGGCGCTGGCCGTCTTCCGCGGACGCACGCAGGAGTTCCTCGACGCCAAGCTGGCGCTGGATGAGGAAGTTGTCCTCGGTCAGCCCTCGCTCGCCGAAGGCCGCATCGCGCGCCACCTCGGCTGGAGCCATGCGAAGCGCGCCGGTGATGAACTGATCCGCAAGACCGTGGCGTGGACCTGGAAGGTCAAGCTCTCGCTGAGCCTGGAGCGCGATCTCTTCGCGCGGCTGCGCGAAGAGGCCGAGAAGGTCGCCACCAAGGTCTTCGCCGAGAACCTGCGCGACCTGCTGCTGGCCGCGCCGGCCGGCAAGCGCGTCGTCATGGGCCTGGACCCGGGCATCCGCACCGGCGTGAAGGTCGCCATCGTCAGTGATACCGGCCGCGTGCTGGACACCTCGACCGTCTATCCGCATGAGCCCAAGCGCGATTGGGAAGGGTCGATCCACACGCTGGGCCGCCTGTGCGCCACGCACGGTGTCAACCTGATCGCGATCGGCAACGGCACCGCCTCGCGCGAGACCGACAAGCTCGCCGCCGACCTGATCAAGCGCATCCAATCGATGGCGCCCGAGACGATCATCGAGAAGGTCGTCGTCAGCGAAGCCGGCGCGTCGGTGTATTCCGCGTCCGAATTCGCATCGAAGGAACTGCCCGACCTGGACGTGTCGCTGCGCGGCGCCGTGTCGATCGCCCGCCGCCTGCAGGATCCGCTGGCGGAGCTGGTGAAGATCGATCCGAAGTCGATCGGAGTCGGCCAGTACCAGCACGACGTCAACCAGAGCGAGCTCGCGCGCACGCTGGACGCTGTCGTCGAGGACTGCGTGAACTCGGTCGGTGTCGACCTGAACACCGCGTCCGCGCCGCTGCTGTCGCGCGTGTCGGGGCTGTCGGCCAGCGTCGCGAATTCGATCGTGCGCTGGCGCGACGCCAACGGCGCGTTCCGCAATCGCCAGCAGCTGCTGGACGTCACCGGCCTCGGTCCGAAGACCTTCGAACAGGCGGCCGGCTTCCTGCGCATCCGTGACGGCGACAACCCGCTCGACGTCAGCGGCGTGCACCCGGAAACCTATCCCGTCATCGAGCGCATCCTGGCGCAGGTCCAGCGTCCGATCGCCGACGTGATGGGCAAGTCCGACGTCATCCGCGCGCTGAAGCCCGAGGCCTTCGCTGACGAGCGCTTCGGCGCGATCACCGTCAAGGACATCTTCGGCGAGCTGGAAAAGCCGGGCCGCGATCCGCGACCGGACTTCAAGGTCGCGCGCTTCAACGACGGCGTCGAGGACCTCAAGGATCTGAAGGAGGGCATGGTGCTGGAAGGCACCGTGTCCAACGTCGCGCAGTTCGGCGCCTTCGTCGATCTGGGCGTGCACCAGGATGGCCTGATCCACGTCAGCCAGCTGGCCAACAAGTTCGTCAACGACGCCCGTGAGGTCGTCAAGACCGGCGACATCGTCAAGGTGAAGGTGCTGGAGGTCGACCTGGCCCGCAAGCGCATCTCGCTGACGATGAAGCTGGACGCGCAGGCGCCGCGCGGCGGCTCGAAGCCGGACAACAGCTTCCGCCCCGCTGGCCGCAACGAACGGCAGGGCGGTGCTCGCCCATCGGGCGCGCGTGACGCCCAGCCTGTCGGTGGCAACGCGATGGCCGCGGCCTTCGCCAAACTCAAGCGCTGAGACGCTGAGACGCTGATGAGCTCGGTGCCTCGGATCGGGACGACCGGGGCCCCTTTTCGGAGGTCAAGGAGGGAATTCGACTGCCGGGAGGCAGTCGAAGGAGGGACACGGAGAAAAGGGGCCCCGGTTGTCCCGATGCGCTTGCTCGAAGAAGTGAACGCCGTCCACGGCTCCTGATCGCGTTTGATCCCACATTTTTCGCGGCTGGTCGCACCTGAGGTGTCAGGACTCGCGGTGTACGGCTACGCTGCGCGCCGTTTACCGTCAAAGACAAAAGTCGACAGACCTACACAGTGTCGACACCAAATCCTCGGGAGTTCCCTTGAAGACCCACGCCATCGCCAGGGCCTGCGCCCTTGTCTGTCTGTCCGCGCTTGCACCTGCGACTGCCGTTCTTGCGCAAGACGCTCCTCCCGGGCTGGGCAACGAGCCGACCTCGGGCAAGCGCCTGGACCGCGTGGAGATCACTGGCCGGAACACTGATTCCGAGTTGCGCCGCCGCGCCCCGGTGGCCAAGCAGATCTACGGGCGCGACGAGCTCGACAAGTACGGCGACACGAGCGTCGCCGACGTGCTCAAGCGCCTGCCGGGTGTGAACGTGTCCGACGGCGCGCCGCGCATGCGGGGCTTGGGTTCGGGCTACACGCTGATCCTGATCAACGGCGACCCCGCGCCTCCGGGCTTCAAGCTGGACCAGCTGGATCCCGCCCAGGTCGAACGCATCGAAGTGACCAAGGGCCCGAGTGCCGACCAGAGCGCGCAGGCCGTCGCCGGCGCGATCAACATCATCCTGAAGGAAGCGCCGAAGATGTCGCAGCGCGACCTGCGCGTCGGGGCCGGCTACAACATCAACCACCCGGTGCCTTCCGCCACCTTCACCTACGGCGAGCGCTTCGGCCCGGTGTCGGTATCGGTGCCGCTGTCGGCGTTCCAGTGGCTGCAGGAGATGAAGTCCACGACCGAGCGCAACGGTACCGACCTGGACGGTCAGCCGGTCATCGCTTCCCAGCACGGGAAGATGCGCAACTGGGGGCACGGCTTCAATTCCGCGCCGCGCGCGACCTGGAAGATCAGCGACGACGAGACCGTGTCGCTGATCGGCTTCGCGCAGAAGGGCTTCTGGAACAACTCGGTGCGGCTCACGCCCGATGCCGTCTACAGCCCCGGCACGCGACTGGACGACAACGCCGACAACCAGGGCACGTGGCAGATGCTGCGCGCCAACGCGCAGTGGAACAACCGCTTCAGCGAGACCCAGAAGTGGGAGCTGAAGGCCGGCGTGCAGGACGCCAAGAACCACATCGAGAACCACACGCTCACCGGCAGGCCGGTCGATGCGCTGCTCGACAGCCGCGACCGCAGCCTGACGCAGGCCGGCAAGTACAGCCAGATCCTCGGCGAGGAGCACACGCTGACGGTCGGCTGGGACTTCGAGTTCCGCAAGCGCGACGAGATCCGCAACACCCTCGTCGCCGGCGACGAGCAGAGCCCCGGACTCAACGGCGAGAACTTCGGCGCCCGCATCCGCCGCCAGGCCTTCTTCATCCAGGACGAGTGGGAGATCAATCCGCAGTGGTCCACCTACTTCGGCCTGCGGCATGAGCAGATCGTGACCACCAGCCGCGGCATCGCCACCGATGCGCGCAACAGCTCCAGCGTGCTGTCGCCGCTGTGGCACCTGACCTACAAGCTGGACCCGAAGGGTCGCGACATGATCCGCGCCAGCATCACCCGCAGCTACAAGGCGCCGGAGCTGACGCAGATGCTGGGCCGCTACACGCCCAACAGCAAGTTCCCGAGCCCCGCCACGGGCGAGCAGAACGACGAGTTCAATCCCGACCGCATCGGCAATCCGGGCCTGAAGCCGGAGCTCGCAACCGGCTTCGATGTCGCCTACGAGAAGTACCTCACCGGCGGCAGCCTCTTCAGCGTGGGCCTCTTCCACCGCAACATCAGCCAGTTGATCCGCAACGTCGTGACCCTGGATCCGGCCAATCCGCCGCTGTCCACGGTGCCGCGATACGTGATCCGGCCGATGAACTTCTCCAGCGCCACCACCAGCGGCATCGAGATGGAGCTCAAGGGCCGTGCGGGTGAGCTGTTCCCCTCGATGTTCGATCCGAAGCTGCCGTTGAACCTGCGCAGCTCCGTGAGCGTCTACCGTTCGCGGGTCAAGGCCGTGGACGGCCCGGACAACCGGCTCGACCAGCAGCAGCCCTGGACCGCCAACCTCGGCTTCGACTACCGCTTCAGCAGCGTGCCGGTCACCACCGGCGCCAACCTGAACTACACACCGGTCTACACGGTGCGTCAGACCGATCGTCAGAGCGTCGAGTACTCGCGCAACCGCGGCCTGGACGTTTTCGCCCAGTGGATGGTCAGCCCGAAGACCTCGGTGCGCTTCTCGGCCAATAATCTGTTCCCGCTCGACGCCCGGGCCGAGACCCAGCTCCCCGGTGATCAGTTCTACGCCACCGGTCGCGGTCTGAAGCCGTGGTTCCAGCTCAACCTGGAGATGAAGCTCTGAGCCTTCTCCGGAGCGAGGGCCTTCAGGTCCGCGTCGGGCGTTTCCGTTTCTTGAAAGGACGACCCGCCCGATGCAGGCCTTGCAGATCCTTGCCGGACCCCGTGCGCGCCAACGGCTGCGCGACCATGGCCTTCGGGCCGCCGACGTGCGCGTCGTGCCCGGCGCCGCCGGCGGCCCGAAGGGGTTGGTGCTCAGCACGCTCGACGCGCATCTCTTCGGCGAGTTCCTGCCGTCGGGCGGTCAGGAGGTCCATCTGCTCGGCGCCTCCATCGGCGCCTGGCGCATGGCCACGGCCTGTCTGACCCGCGACGCCGCGCAGGCGAACGCGGAGTTCGAGCGCCTCGCCCACGATTACGCCCATCAGGACTACGAGTCGGCGCCCGGCAAGCGGCCGACCGCCGCGACGGTCTCGCGCGCATTCTCCGAGAAGCTCGGAGAGATCTTCGGCGGCCGCGAGGCCGAGGTGCTGTCGCATCCGCAGTTCCGGCTGCATGTGTTCACGTCGCGCGGCAAGCACGTGCTCGGGCGGGAAGGGCGGCTGCGCACGCCGCTCGGCTACCTGGGCGCGTTCGCGGCCAACGCGATGTCGCGGCGCGCGATGGGCGCCTGGCTGGAGCGGGTGGTGTTCTCCGACAAGCGCTCGCCGCTGCCGATGCCGCTGGCCGACTACCGCAGCCGGCAGGTGGCGCTCGATGCGGGCAACCTGAAGCGAAGCATCCTGGCAAGCTGCTCCATCCCCTTCTGGCTGCAGGCCGTGCACGACATCGAAGGTGCCCCGGCCGGCGCCTACTGGGACGGCGGCATCACCGACTACCACCTGCATCTGAACTATGCCGCGATGGTCGGCGACGGCATCGCGCTGTATCCGCATTTCCAGGCCAGCGTCGTGCCGGGCTGGCTCGACAAGGCGTTCAAGCATCGGCATCGGACCAGCGCGTTCCTGGACAACGTCGTGCTGCTGACGCCCAACCCCGAATGGGTGAAGACGCTGCCCAACGGCAAGCTGCCTGATCGCAACGACTTCCAGCGCTACCTGAACGACGTCCCCGGCCGGGCCCGCGACTGGCTACGCGCCGTCCGCGAAGGCGAGCGGCTGAGGGACGAGTTCCGCGAAGCCTGCGCCCGGCCGACCCTCGACATCCAGGCGCTCTGAGCTACACTGGCCATCTCTTTTTTCTTTTTCCAACAAGGACCGGGAAAGGCGACATGGTTATGACACCGCGGACTACCACCTCCACTGCGAAGGTTTGAGCGACCGCGGCTCGTCACGTCTTTCATCAGCTGTCCGGAAAAAGTCAGCACCCCAGAAAAAGCGCGGCAAGTGGTCGCGCTTTTTTGTTTTCTGGAGTTCCCCCACATGTCCCACATCTCCATCCAACTGCCCGACGGCTCCAAGCGCGAGTTCCCGCAACCGGTGACCGTCGCCGAAGTCGCGGCCTCCATCGGCACGGGCCTGGCGAAGGCGGCGCTGGCCGGCCGCGTCGGCTCGGGCGATGACGCCAAGGTCGTCGACACGAGCTTCCTCATCGACAAGGACACGCAGCTGGCCATCGTCACGGACAAGGATCCGGACGGGCTGGAGGTCATCCGCCATTCGACGGCCCACCTGCTGGCCTATGCGGTCAAGGAACTGTTCCCCGACGCGCAGGTCACCATCGGCCCGGTCATCGAGAACGGCTTCTACTACGACTTCTCCTACAAGCGCCCGTTCACGCCCGACGATCTGGCGGCGATCGAGGCCAAGATGGGCGAGCTCGCGAAGAAGGACGAGAAGGTCACGCGCTCGGTGCTGCCGCGCGATGAAGCCGTCGAGTACTTCAAGGGCATCGGCGAGGCCTACAAGGCCGAGATCATCGCCAGCATCCCGGCGGACCAGGACGTCTCGCTGTACGCCGAGGGCGGCTTCACCGACCTGTGCCGCGGCCCGCACGTGCCGTCGACGGGCAAGCTGAAGTTCTTCAAGCTGATGAAGGTGGCCGGCGCCTACTGGCGCGGCGACCACCGCAACGAGCAGCTGCAGCGCATCTACGGCACGGCCTGGGCGACGAAGGACGACCTCGCGAACTACCTGCGCATGCTGGAGGAAGCGGAGAAGCGCGACCACCGCAAGCTCGGCAAGGACCTGGAGCTGTTCCACATCGACGAGCATGCGCCGGGCGTCGTGTTCTGGCATCCCAAGGGCTGGACGATCTGGCAGGAGGTCGAGCAGTACATGCGCCGCGTGTATCGCGACAACGGCTACCAGGAAGTGAAGGGCCCGCAGCTGCTGGACAAGACGCTGTGGGAGGCCACGGGCCACTGGGACAAGTACCGCGACAACATGTTCACGACGGAATCGGAGAAGCGCGACTACGCGCTCAAGCCGATGAACTGTCCCGGTCACATCCTGATCTTCAAGCACGGCATCAAGAGCTACCGCGACCTGCCGCTGCGCTTCGGCGAGTTCGGCCAGTGCCATCGCAACGAGCCGACGGGTGGCCTGCACGGCATCATGCGCGTGCGCGGTTTCACGCAGGACGACGGTCACATCTTCTGCACGGAAGACCAGATCCTGGCCGAGTGCGTGGCGTACACGGCGCTGTTGCAGAAGGTCTACAAGGACTTCGGCTTCGACAACATCATCTACAAGGTCGCGACGCGTCCCGAGGCCCGGATCGGTTCGGACGAGGTCTGGGACAAGGCCGAGTTCGCGCTGATGGAGTCGCTGCGCGCGTCGGGCGTGGAGTTCATCATCGCCCCGGGCGACGGCGCCTTCTACGGTCCGAAGATCGAATACACGCTCAAGGACGCGATCGGCCGCCAGTGGCAGTGCGGCACGATGCAGGTCGACTTCTCGATGCCCGCGCGCCTGGGCGCCGAGTACGTGGCCGAGGACGGCGAGCGCCACACCCCCGTCATGCTGCACCGCGCGATCGTCGGCAGCCTGGAGCGTTTCATCGGGATCCTGATCGAGCAACACGCCGGCGCGCTGCCGGTTTGGCTCGCTCCGACGCAGGTCGTTGTCGCCAATATCACCGACGCCCAATCGGACTACGTTTCCAGCATTGTGAAATCGCTGCAAAAACAAGGGGTTAGGGTCCAGGCAGATTTGCGGAACGAGAAAATCACGTATAAAATCCGCGAGCATTCACTGCAAAAGGTGCCGTTCATCCTGGTCGTCGGCGACAAGGAAAAGGCGAACGGCGCAGTCGCAGTGCGCGCCCGAGGCAACCAGGATCTGGGCGTGATGTCGCTGGAGGACTTCGTTTCGAAGCTCTCGACCGCCATCGCGGACAAGACCTGAGTCGGGCGCTTTTTGCGTTGTACTGATCATTACGGACCCTTGCCAAGGCCCGCCTAAAGGTAACCACCATCGCTACTTTTGCTGACCGTCGTGCGATTCCGGAGCGCAAGCACCGCCTGAATCGCGAAATCATCGCTTCTGAAGTCCGTCTCAATGGCCCCGAGAACGAGCCGATCGGCATCGTCTCGATCCAGGAAGCGCTCCGGATGGCCGGTGACCTGGACGTCGATCTGGTCGAAATTGCCGCCACTGCAGTTCCGCCGGTCTGCCGGCTGATGGACTACGGCAAGTTCAAGTACCAGGAGCAGAAGCGCGCCGCGGAAGCCAAGTCCAAGCAGAAGGTCATCGAGGTCAAGGAAGTCAAGTTCCGTCCGGGCACGGACGAAGGCGACTACCAGATCAAGATGCGCAACCTGCGCCGCTTCATCGCGGAGGACGGTGACAAGGGCAAGGTCACGCTGCGCTACCGCGGCCGCGAGATCACCCACCAGGACATCGGCATGCGCATGCTGGAACGCATCCGCGATGAGCTGTCGGACGTGGCGGTGGTCGAGCACATGCCCAAGCTCGAAGGGCGCCAGATGATCATGGTGCTCGCACCGAAGAAGCGTTGAGCTTCTGAAGAATCGACTCGGCGGGGCCGGCAGGCCCCGCCACAGTTTCAGCCCGCCGATCTGGTCGTCGGCGGGCTTATTAGTCTCCTGCAGGCCGGTCAAGTACCGCGGAATCCGCGGTCGCCTGGAGGGACGCACATAGAAGGAGCAGTCATGCCCAAGATGAAGACCAAGAGCAGCGCGAAAAAGCGTTTTCGCGTTCGTCCGGGTGGCACCGTCAAGCGCGGTCAAGCGTTCAAGCGCCACATCCTGACCAAGAAGACCACGAAGAACAAGCGCCACCTCCGTGGTGCGACGACCGTGCATGAGACCAACATGGGCCACATCGCTTCGATGCTGCCCTTCGCTGGTCTGTAATCCAGCAGTAGACAAGGAGATACAACATGCCTCGCGTCAAACGTGGTGTAACCGCACGTGCTCGTCACAAGAAGGTCCTGGCTCTGGCCAAGGGCTTCCGTGGTCGTCGCAAGAACGTCTTCCGCATCGCCAAGCAGGCGGTGATGAAGGCGGGCCAGTACGCCTACCGTGACCGCCGTGCCAAGAAGCGCGTGTTCCGCCAGCTGTGGATTGCCCGTATCAACGCGGCAAGCCGTGGCCTGGGTCTGAGCTACAGCAAGTTCGTGGCCGGTCTGAAGAAGGCCGAGATCGACATCGACCGCAAGGTCCTGGCCGACCTCGCCGTCAACGACCCTGCTGGTTTCGCCAGCATCTTCGCCAAGGTGAAGGCCGCTCTGGCTTGATAGCCATGGTCCGCCCGCCGGTGCTCTCCGGCGAGCGGACTGGCCGCTCCGGCCCTGCCGGGGTTGCCTCTTTCAAAGGCCGACACCCCGGTGTTCGGCCTTTTTTCATTCCGGCGCGGTGGTGCGATGTTCGCCATTCCACCGTCGTGCCATTCGATTTCCGCCAACGACGCCGACGCCCAGTCGCCGCCCCGCGATGAACGACCTCGATCAATTGCTGCACCAGGCGACCGGCGAATTCGCCGCCGCCACGACTCCCGCCGACCTGGAGAACGCCAAGGCGCGCTTCCTGGGCAAGACCGGTCAGGTCACCGAGCTGATGAAGGGCATGGCCAGCCTGCCCGTCGAGGAGAAGAAGACCCGCGGCGCGCAGATCAACCAGCTGAAGCAGGGCATCGAGGCGGCGCTGACCGCGCGCCGCCAGGCGCTGGCGGACGCGGAGCTCGAGAAGCAGCTCAAGGCCGAGGCGCTGGACGTCACGCTGCCCGGCCGCCAGCGCGGCACCGGCGGCCTGCACCCGATCACGCGGGCGATGGAGCGCATCGAGGCGATCTTCGGCTCGATGGGCTTCGACGTCGCCGACGGCCCGGAGATCGAGAACGACTGGTTCAACTTCACCGCGCTGAACACGCCGGAGGACCATCCGGCGCGCTCGATGCACGACACCTTCTACATCGAAGGGGGTCATGTCTTGCGCACCCACACCAGCCCGATGCAGATCCGCTATGCGGTGCAGCATGTCAAGAAGCACCGCGCGCTGATCGACGCCGGCCAGCCGATGCCCGAGATCCGGGTGATCGCGCCGGGCCGCACCTACCGCGTCGACAGCGACGCCACGCATTCGCCGATGTTCCATCAGGTCGAAGGCCTGTGGGTCGGCGAGAACATCAGCTTCAAGGACCTGAAGTCCGTCTACGTGAACTTCATGCAGCAGTTCTTCGAGACGACGGACATGGAGATCCGTTTCCGTCCGAGCTACTTCCCGTTCACCGAACCCAGCGCCGAGATCGACATGATGTTCGGCTCCGGCCCGCTGAAGGGGCGCTGGCTGGAAGTCTCCGGCTCCGGCCAGGTGCACCCGCAGGTGATCCGCAACATGGGGCTCGATCCCGAGCGCTACATCGGCTTCGCCTTCGGCTCGGGCATCGACCGCCTGGCCATGCTGCGCTACGGCGTCAGCGACTTGCGCCTGTTCTTCGACGGCGACCTGCGCTTCCTGTCGCAGTTCAAGTAATTCGAGCCCCCGGTCGCCTAGAGAGCAAGAGAGAACCCCATGCAATTCCCTGAGTCCTGGCTGCGGGCCTTCTGCAACCCCGCGCTGAACACGCAAGAACTGGCCGAGCTGCTGACGATGTCCGGCCTCGAGGTGGAAGAGCTGCGCCCGGTGGCGCCGCCGTTCCACGGCATCGTCGTGGCCGAGATCGTCGAGGCCGTCCAGCATCCGGATGCCGACCGCCTGCGCGTCTGCAAGGTCAACGCCGGCGGCCCCGAGCTGCTGCAGATCGTCTGCGGCGCGCCGAACGCGCGCGTCGGCATCCGCGTGCCGCTGGCCACGATCGGCGCCGAACTGCCGCCGGGCGAGGACGGCAAGCCCTTCAAGATCGGCAAGGGCAAGCTGCGCGGTGTCGAGAGCTTCGGCATGCTGTGCTCGGCCCGCGAGCTGAAGCTGGCGGAGGACCATGGCGGTCTGCTGGAACTGGCCGCGGACGCACCGATCGGCGAGGACATCCGCAAGCACCTGAACCTGGACGACACGCTGTTCACGCTGAAGCTGACGCCGAACCTGGCGCACGCGCTGAGCGTGTACGGCGTCGCGCGTGAAGTGGCCGCGCTGACTGGCGCGCCGCTGCTCGCGCCCGAGATCAAGCCGGCCGCCGTCGCGACCGATGCGAAGCTGCCGGTGCGCGTCGAGGCTGCTGACCTGTGCGGCCGCTTCTCCGGCCGTGTGATCCGCAACGTCGACACGACCGCGAAGACGCCGCAGTGGATGGTCGACCGCCTGGCCCGCTGCGGCCAGCGCTCTGTGTCGCCGCTGGTGGACATCTCGAACTACGTGATGTTCGAGCTGGGCCGCCCATCCCACATCTTCGACCTCGACAAGATCCACGGCGAGTTGATCGTCCGCTGGGGCAAGCCGGGTGAACAGCTCAAGCTGTTGAACGGCAACACGATCGAGGTCGACGCGACCGTCGGCGTGATCGCCGATCGCGAGCAGGTCGAGTCGCTGGCCGGCATCATGGGCGGCGACGCCACGGCCGTCTCCGACGACACGAAGAACATCTATGTCGAAGCCGCGTTCTGGTGGCCGAAGGCGGTGATGGGGCGCTCGCGCCGATTCAACTTCTCGACCGACGCCGGCCACCGCTTCGAGCGCGGCGTCGATCCGGCGGGCACCGTCGACCACATCGAGCGCATCACGCAACTGATCCAGTCGATCTGCGGCGGCGAGGCAGGCCCGATGGACGACCAGACCACGCAACTGCCCGAGCGCAAGCCGGTGGCGCTGCGCGTCGAGCGCGCCGCCAAGGTCATCGGCATGCCGGTGACGCAGGCGGACTGCGAAGGCGTGTTCAAGCGTCTGGGCCTCGAGTTCACCTCGGCACCCGGCGTGATCACGGTGACGCCGCCGACCTTCCGCTTCGACATCCAGATCGAGGAAGACCTGATCGAGGAAGTCATTCGCGTGCTGGGTTATCCGAAGCTGCCGTCGACGCCGCCGCTGGCGCCGGTGGTCGGCAAGGTGGGCTCGGAATCGCGCCGCGCGACGCACGCGCTGCGCCACGCGATGGCCGGCCTCGGCTACTTCGAGACGATCAACTTCAGCTTCGTCGAGGCGCGCTGGGAGCAGGAGCTCGCCGGCAACGCCGATCCGATCCAGCTGCTGAACCCGATCGCCGCGCCGCTGGCGGTGATGCGTACCTCGCTGATGGGCTCGCTGGTCCAGGCGCTGCGCAACAACCTGGCGCGCAAGTCGCCGCGCGTGCGCGTGTTCGAGATCGGCCGCGTGTTCCTGCGCGACGCGTCGGTGCAGGAAAGCGACACGACCATCGCCGGTATCGCGCAGCCGATGCGGCTGTCCGGCCTGGCCTGGGGGCCGGCGGACCAGCAGCAGTGGGCGCAGAAGGACCGCGCGGTCGACTTCTTCGACGTGAAGGGCGACCTGGAGGCGCTGTTCGCGCCGCGCGTGCTGAGCTTCGAAGCCGCCGCGCATCCCGCGCTGCATCCGGGCCGCAGCGCCCGCGTGCTGCTGGACGGCGAGGCGATCGGCGTCGTCGGCGAGCTGCATCCGAAGTGGCGCCAAGGCTACGAACTGCCGAGCGCGCCGGTCCTGTTCGAGCTGTCGCTGGACGCGGTGCTGGCCCGCACGCTGCCGCAGGGTCAGGGCGTGCCCCGCCTGCAGGCGGTGCAACGCGATCTGGCGCTGATCGTCAATGAGCAAGTGACCTATGCCTCCCTCCTCGGGGCGATCGAAGCCAGCGGCGAAGCCCTGGTACGCTCTGCGCGTTTGTTCGACGTCTTCAAGCCGGCCCAACCGACGGTGGAGCTGAAGGCGAACGAGCGCAGCCTGGCCGTGCGCCTGGAGCTGCTCGATGACGAGAACACGCTGACCGACGAACGCATCGAGCAGGCGGTGGCGAAGGTGGTGGCGCAGCTGGGCGAACGCCTCGGCGCGCGCCTGCGGGGCTGAGGGAGGGGAGGGACACCATGAGTGATGACGATCTGAAGGATCAGGCGCGCGTGCTGCTCGGCAGCCTGGAGACGCCCACGCTGACCAAGGCCGAGCTGGCGGAACTGCTGTTCGACAAGCTCGGCCTGAACAAGCGCGAGTCCAAGGACATGGTCGAGGCCTTCTTCGACATCATTCATCAGAGCCTGTCCAGCGGCCGTGAAGTGAAGCTCTCGGGCTTCGGCAACTTCAACATCCGGCGCAAGGCGCCGAGACCGGGCCGCAATCCGCGCACCGGCGAGGCGATCCCGATCAAGGCCCGCAACGTCGTGACGTTTCATGCGAGTCACAAATTGAAAGAAGCCGTCCAAGGCAACACGCCTTCGGGTGGTGACTTCGAGTAGAGTCTGACCCTTCCCGCCGCTGCCGGAGCCGTTGATCCCCATGGACGTCCAGCTTCCCGCCATTCCTGCCAAACGCTACTTCACCATCGGTGAGGTGAGCGAACTGTGCGGCGTGAAGCCTTACGTGCTCCGCTATTGGGAACAGGAGTTCACGCAGCTCAAGCCGATGAAGCGGCGGGGCAACCGGCGCTATTACCAGCATCACGAAGTGCTGCTGATCCGCCGGATCCGCGATCTGCTCTACGACCAGGGCTTCACGATCAGCGGCGCACGCAATCAGTTGATCGACGTCAGCCACACCGGGGTCAGCGCCCAGGAGTTCCGCGCCGAGGCGTTGGCGGCTGCGCAGCTCGACGCGTACCGCGATCATCGCGAGGCGTCGCGCGCGTTGGCGGCGGACGTTGCACACAGCGCGGCACACACGACCGTGTCGCTCGAGAAGCTCACGCTGGAGCAGGTCAGGGATGAGTTGTTGGCGATTCGAGAGAGTTTGCTTGCATGAGCCTCTCGAATACGTATAGAATCTAAGGCTTAGTCGGGGCGTAGCGCAGCCTGGTAGCGCACTTGCATGGGGTGCAAGGGGTCGCGAGTTCGAATCCCGCCGCCCCGACCATTTATAAGAAGAATCAGGAAGCCCGGTATCGCAAGATGCCGGGCTTTTTGCTTTACGGATTAGCGGTCAGGAACTGGATCTTGAAGATCGTGCCGTAGTAGCCCGACCAGGTGGACTCGCCGTCCGTGGTGACGCTCCACAGATTGCCATCGGCGCCGACCGTCAGCCCCGCCTTGGGCCAGCTCGGACCACCGAAGGCGTACTGGTAGATGGTCGACAGGCTGTTGTTGGACGATCGGAACTGGTACAGGCGACCGGCGTCCGAGCCCCACGAGTTGGCGTAGAACACGCCGATGAAGCGCTCGTTCAGGGCGGACCAGGGCGAAGGGTTGCTCGGCATCACGGTGCGCACCGTCACCGCGCCAGCCAGCGTGCTGGAGAAGATCGTCCCCGTGTCGCTGGCATTGCCGCCGCGATAGCTCGTGCCATACAGCAGACCGTCGCGCGCCTGGATCAGGCGTGCTGGAAAGCGCGGATCCGTCGTGGCGCTGCCGAAGCTGTACAGACGGGCGAAGCTGTTGCTGGCGGGATCGATGCTGAACAGTGTGCCGCCGGCGTTGTCGCCACCGTTGTACGCCGTGCCATACAGCTTGCCGTCGCTGGCCTGGATCACGCCGGTCATCGGGCCGCTGCCCTCGGCGCCGCAGAAGGAATGCGTGGTCGTGACGCTGCCAGGACTGGACAGCGGGAACTGGAACACCGTGCCCAGTCCGCAAGCGCCACCGGCGGTCGCGCTGCCGTAGACGATGCCGTTGCTGGCCAGCAGCAGCGGACCGGAGGGCGAGGCGCTGTCCGTGCCGGTGCCGAAGTGATACAGCACCTGATAACCGGATGCGCTGCTCCACTTGAAGAGTACGCCCTTGCCATTGGCGCCGCCGGACTGCGTGACGCCGTAATATGCGGAGCCGGTCGCAAGCACCGGTCCGTTGGGTCGGCTGCCCTGCGCGTCGCCGCTGGTGCCGAAGCTGCGCAAGGTGGTGACGGCGCCACCGGTGGTGACGGTATAGAGGGCGCCGCCGCCGCCCGCGCCGCCGTTAGGCGTCACACCGACCAGCAGACCCGTCGACGGTTCGAGCGTCAGATCCCAAGCGGGCCAACTGCCCGGGGACGTCGCCGAAGTGTTGGTCGGAGCGGGGAACGAATAGACCGGAACAAAGGTGCCGCCAGCGTGCGCGGCCAGCGACAGCGTGGCCGCGGCGACGAGCGCGGACAGCTTCGGCAGCGTGAATGGCTTCAACATCATTTTTGAGGATCTCCCTGTTGATGAGCGGTGGAGGCGGCGTTCGCAACGCGTGAAGCCGCACCACCGCAGCCGACTATTGGGCAGACCTTGCGCTCGGAAAATCCCTCCGAGGGGTGGGCCCGCAAGACCTGGTACCGTTGGCACGCAACTGTCATGTGCGAAGCGTGATCTTCATGTGCGAGGGGCGAGTCCCAGCCACGGACGTAGCGCGTTCACGCGCATCGCCAGCAGCGCGGCGAGCAGGCAGCCCAGCGCGGTGATCGCGACGAGCGCGATGGCCTCCATCGCGAGCGGCCACTGCAGCGGCGCGAGCAGGTGCCCCGCGACCACGGTGACCGTCTGGTGGACCAGATAGAAGGGGAAGACGGCGAGCGTCAGCCAACGCAGCAACGGCGAATCGCGATCGGCCAGCCACTGCCTCCCGAACCCCAGCACCGCCACGATCGGCAGCCATTGCTTGCCGGCGTTCAGCGCGCGCAGCGCCATCAGCAGCCACTGCGGGAAGTCATCACCGTGGGCGAGGCGCCACTCGTCGGTGAGCATCTGCGACATCCACTGCACCACGACGTAAGCGATCAGCGCGACCCAGCGAAGTCGGCGGGCTCCTTCCCAGGCGCCATGGCGATCGTCTCGGCTGCCGTAGAGCGCGAAGCCCAGGACGAACACCGTCAGGTACACCCCATGCTGGTACCAGTCATGGACGAGGTCGTGCGTGCTGGGGAAGCGTTCCAGCAGATGCTGGCGCAGCAGCGCGAACACCAGCCAGGGCACCCACAGCAAGCGGCCTCCGGCGACGACGTGACGCCAGCCCGGATGCGCGACGAGGGCGCGCACGGCCCGAAGCCGCAACGCCAGCAGCACGAGCACGGTGTAGGCCCACAGGTAGGGCAGGAACCAGAGGTGATTCCAGGTCGGCAGCTTCAGGCAGTCGTCGCCGCGGCAGAAGCCGTGATAGGCCTGGAAGTAGAGCGTCAGGAAGTCGCCATAGTTGCCGGCGTAGTGCAGCTTCTCGACGACCTCCAGGTAGGCCTGTGGCGGCACGATCACCGTCATCCCGAACAGCAGCGGCAGCAGCAGCCGCTTGCTGCGCGTCGCGATCAGGCCGGAGCCGCCGTTGGCGCGTCCCGTCATCAGCGCGGTCGCCGCGCCGGAGATCAGGAACAGCAGCGACATCCGCCACGGGTTCAGCCACAGCATCCAGGACTCGAGTCCGGGGACGAGTCGCGGCGACTTCACGTGCCAGTCCCAGCTCACGTAGAACATGCCCGAGTGGTAGAGGATCAGCAGGCCGAAGGCGATGACGCGGAGCCAGTCGAGCTCCGTCAGCCGGGACGACGCAGCCACGCTGCGCGCGGCGGGAATGGTGGTGTTCATGGGTCGGAGCTTCGTCGCGCAGGCCGCTTTCACGGAGGGAATGTGACGAGCCGCCCCCGCCGGGTGACGACCCGCCCCGTCCCAGGGGCCGCTCGACGGGCTCATCGGCGCGCGGCGCCCCTACACTGCGCCGCCATGACCGAGGACAAGTGGCTGGCGATCTATCTGAAGCGACGGCGCTGGGTCGAGCGCGGGATCTGGAGCGCCTTGCTGCTTGGCTCGGCCATCGCGAACACGATCACCACGAATCTGGACATCCGTCGTGCCGGCTTGCCCTTCGAGCCTTGGGAACCGGCGGTCTGGGAGTTCTCCAGCGCCATCGTCTGGATGGCGCTGATCCCGTGGATCGTCCGCGCGGCTGACACCAGGCCCTTGCGTTGGGGGCTGCTGCGCAGGCATCTGCCATGGCACGTCCTCTTCGCGCTGGTGACCAGCCTCGCGCATGTCCTGGGCATGGTGGCCCTGCGCAAGCTGGCGTACGCGACGCAGGACGCGGTCTACGACTTCGGCAACTGGCCGCTCGAACTGTTCTACGAAGCGTTGAAGGACGTCCGCAGTTACGCCTTCGTCCTGGTGATCGTCGGGGCGTACCGGCTGTTCGTGTGGCGCTGGCAGGGCGAGGCGAGCCTGCTGGCGGACGCGCCGGAAGAGCCCGCCACGTCGACGCCTGCAGCGACACCCTCACCATCGGCGCCGTTGGCCACGCCCGTGCCTGGATCCTCTCCTGGACTCGCCGCCGCGACCCCGGTGGAGCGGCCCGCGCTCCCCGAGCGCCTGCTGGTGAAGAAGCTCGGCAAGGAGTTCCTGCTGCCGATGGACGAGATCGAATGGGTGCAGGCCTGCGGCAACTATGTGAACCTGCGCCGGCAGCAGCACGACTACCCGCTGCGCAGCAGCCTGGGCGCCTTCGAGCAACGCCTGGACCCGGCGGCGTTCGTGCGCGTGCACCGCGGCTACCTGGTGCGACTGAGCCTGATCGAGGCCATCGAGCCGACCGAGGCCGGCGATGCCCACCTGCGCCTGCGTGACGGCAGCCGCGTGCCCTGCAGCCGCACCTATCTGGAGCGCTTGCGGCAGCGTCTTGTCTGACGGGGCGAACTCCTGTCCGCCGGGTTCACCGGAGGGCTCGCGCGCAGCTATGCTCTGACCCCAATGGACGCCCCTCTGGAACCCCACGACGTCGCCGACCCGTCCCCGCGCCTGCTGCGCGAGTCCGGCGAGGGCGGACGCATCCAGGTGCGGCTGGAGGGCGACTGGACGCTGCTGGCGCTGCGCGAGCGCGTCGAGGCGCTGCGCGGCGAACTCGGCGAGGTGCCGACCGCCAATGTGTCCTGGGACCTGAGCGCGGTGCGCCGGCTCGACCCGACCGGCGCGCTGCTGCTGTGGCAGGCCTGGGGCCGCCGCCAGCCCGAGGATCTGCGCTGGCCGCCCGCCCCGATGGTGGACATGTTCCAGGCGCTGTTCGCACGCCTGGGCAGCAAGCAGGGCAAGCCGGCGAAGCCGCCGCGCGCGCAGAACGTGCGCCAGTTCGGGCAGGGCCTGCTCAACCTCGCGAGCCATCTGCTCGATGCGACCGCGTTGCTCGGCCAGGTCACGCGCGACCTCGGGACGCTGGCCCGCCACCCCAACCTGATCGCGTGGAAGGACATCTCCGCCCACATCTACCGCAGCGGCGCGCAGGCGCTGGGCATCACGGCGCTGGTGGGCGTGCTGGTCGGCATCACGCTGTCCTACCTGACCGCCAAGCAGTTGCAGAGCTACGGCGCCGACATCTACGTCATCAACATCCTCGGGATCAGCGTCTGGCGCGAGCTGGGGCCGCTGCTCGCGGCGATCCTGGTGGCGGGACGCAGCGGCTCGGCGATGACGGCGCAGCTCGGCGTGATGCGGGTGACGCAAGAGCTGGATGCGTTGTCGGTGATGGGCATCTCGCACACGATCCGGCTGGTGGTGCCCAAGATGGTGGCCCTGGCACTCTCGTTGCCCTTGGTCATGACCTGGACCAGCAGCATGGTGCTCCTGGGTGGCATGCTGGCCGCGCGCGCCACGCTGGGCCTGGACTACATCCAGTTCCTGCAAGGCCTGCCGGCCGCGGTGCCGGTGGCCAACCTGTGGCTGGGACTGGCCAAATCGGCGGTGTTCGGCGTCATGATCGCTTTCGTGGCCTGCCATTTCGGGCTGCGGATCAAGCCGAACAGCGAAAGCCTCGGGACCGGCACCACCGATTCGGTGGTGAGCGCGATCACCGTGGTCATCATCGTCGATGCGATCTTCGCGGTGATGTTCTCCGACGTGGGGTTGAAAGCATGAGCGGATGTATCGAACCGACCTCGGCCGAAGCCGTCGAGGAACTGAACGTCCAGCCCGGCGATCCGGTGATCGAGGTGCGTCACGTCGGCACGGTGCTCGGCGGGGTGCGCATCCACAAGGACCTGAGCCTGGAGGTCACCGCCGGCGAGGTGCTGGCCATCATCGGCGGCTCGGGCAGCGGCAAGACGACCTTGCTGCGGCTGATGCTGGGCCTGGAGCGGCCCAGCGAGGGCGAGGTGCTGGTCTTCGGCCACAAGCTCGGCAAGTGCGAGGCGACCGACCTGGCGCAGGTGCGGCACCGCTGGGGCGTGCTGTTCCAGCAGGGCGCGCTGTTCTCGGCGCTGTCCGTGTTCGACAACGTCGCACTGCCGCTGCGCGAGCTCAAGAGCCTGCCCAAGGACCTGATCGCCGAGCTGGTCATGACCAAGCTCCAACAGGTCGGGCTCAAGCCCGAGGACGGCATCAAGATGCCGGCGGAACTCTCGGGCGGCATGATCAAGCGGGTGTCGCTGGCGCGCTCGCTGATCATGGATCCGCAGCTGCTGTTCCTCGACGAGCCGACGGCTGGGCTGGACCCGGCCAGCTCGAAGAACTTCGTGCAATTGATCGAGAGTCTCCGGCGCGAAATGGCGCTGACGGTCGTGATGGTCACGCACGACGTCGACACGCTGTTCGCGATCGCCGATCGGGTGGCGGTGCTCGCGGACCAGCACCTGATCGCACACGGGCCGCTCGAGCTGGTGGTGAAGCAGAAGCATCCGTTCATCCGCAACTTCTTCCTCGGCCATGCGGACCGCTGCGCCGCGGACAACCTGCGCAGCTACCGCGACGCGCTGCAGCACCGCGACGAGATGCCCGCCTGAGCACGGCGACGCAGCGACCAGACGCCAAGTCGACGACGAACAACGACCCATCACAAGGACCCGGACGAGCACATGGAAAACAAGGCACATGCACTGGCCACAGGCCTCTTCGTGCTGCTGCTCGGGGCGGCGCTGGTGGTGGTCATCCTGTGGTTCCGCGACGATCGCGGGGACACGCAGACCTTCACCGTGGTGACCGCTTCGGGTGTACCGGGGCTCAATGTGAAGGCGCCGGTGAAGCTGCGCGGCGTGCAGGTGGGCAAGGTCGACACCATCCGTTTCGATCCGGCGCAGCCGCGGCAGATCCTCGTCGACATCGAGGTCGATTCGGACGCGCCGATCGCGCCGGGGACGCAGGCCAAGCTGGGCTACCAGGGCATCACCGGGCTGTCGTTCATCGACCTGTACGACGGGCCGGATCCGACGGATCCGAAGCAGAGCGTGCTGCAGACGCGACGTATCGCGCTCGCCCCCGGTTTCCTCGACCAGTTGCAGGACGCGGGACCGAAGCTCGCGGCTGGTGCGCTCGCGACGATGGACCGCATCCAGAAGGTGCTCAGCGACAGCAACCAGCAGCAGCTGAGCCAGACCCTGGCGCAACTGAACGAGGCCTCCGCGGGGCTCAATGAGCTGGTCAAGGAGCTGCGGCCGACGGCGCAGGCGCTGCCGGGGTTGGTGAAGAACACCGACGGACTGATGGTCGCGGGTCGGAACACGCTGGGCAACGTCGACACGCTGGCGAAGCAGGGCGGCGAACTCGTCGACGAATACAAGGGCAAGGCGGCTGCGATCGATCAACTGGGCGACGCGGCGGTGCAGTTGCAGCGCACGCTGCGCCGCGTGGAACTGTCCTTGGTGGGCTCGGCGGACAAGCCGCGTCAACGCGCGGTGCTGGACGATCTGTCGGCGGCGGCGCGCGCCCTGGAGCGCGCGGCACAGAACATCGGCGATCAACCGCAGAGCCTGATCCTCGGGCCGACGCCCGGTGCGCCCGGACCCGGTGAGACGGGATTCGAGGCGGGAGCGAAGAAATGAACGACCACATCGAACTTCCGCGGACCGGCGGCGTGCGCCGCGCGGCGCTGCTCGGCGGACTGGCGCTCGCAGCAATGCTGAGCGCCTGCGGCAGCCGGCCGCCGGCGCCGACGCAGATGGACCTCGGTCCCGCGCCCGCGTGGCCGCAGCAGACCACGCTGGCCAAGCGGGTCGAACTCCAGGCGGTCACCGCGCCAGAGACGCTGCAAGGCACCGGCATCGCCTACCGGCTCGTCGACTCCGATCCGTATGCGCGGCGCGTCTACCGCGACTCGCGCTGGGCGGCACCGCTCCCGGTGCTCGTCGGCTCGCGGCTGCGCCAGCAGATCGCACGTGCGCCCGTCGCCGCAGGCGCCGATCCGCAAGTGGCCATCAGCGTGACCTTGGAGCTTGAAGAGAGCCTCCAGAACTTTTCCAGCGCCTCGCGCAGCGACGTGCAGGTGCGGGTGATGGCCACCGCCGAGGACGGCACGCAGCGCGCGTTCGATCGGTCGGAACCCGCTGGCGCGAGCGCTGAAGGCGCCGTCAAGGCGACCGCGGCCGCGGTCGATGCGCTCGGACCGGAGATCGCGGCCTGGGCGGCGACCTTGTCTCCCCGCGTGCCTCAGGCGCGGGGGCGGCGCTGAGCGGCAGGCTGCCCACCTGCACCCGGCGGTGCGTTGGCCGACTGTGCATGGGGCCCCGGAGGCAAGCTCCGAAACCCCAAGCACAGCCGTCCCCAACCACTGCCGTACTTCCTCGGTTTTGCTACCGAGGACTTTTGAGAGGCGAGGAGCGGAGAGGCGGGGCTGAGTCTTCAGTGAGAGGCGGCGATTCCGCCACCCATGCGCTGTTGGCGCTGGCGCAGGAAGGCCTCGGCCATGCTCGAGGCAGGCTGCAGGCGCTGGCCGATGTAGAGCTCCTGCCGCCGTTCGGTGATCTGGGCGCGCAGGCGATTGGCCATGATCCCGAGCGGATCCAGGCCGCGCTTCTCGGCGCGCTCGATCGACTCGCCAAGTTCATGCATCGTGTGGCTCTTCAGTAGCGCCAGGTGGGCCTGGACGACGCGCAGCCGCCCTTGCACCGAACGCTCCGCGCTGCGCAGCCATTCCATGACCGCGTCCGCATCGCCGCCGCGAACCTTCACCAGGCTCTCCCCGGCAGCCAGCAGCAGCGCTTCGAGACGATCCCGATCGCAGGCCTCATAGGCCTCGTTCACCTCGGCCATCTTGCGTTCGCGATGCACGCGCTCGGCATCGTCCGGCGCGAGGTCCGGATGCAGCCGCTTCGCGGCACGGCGGTAGAGGGTCTTCAGCGGCGGCGGACCGACCTGCACCAGGCCGCCTTCCGGCTCGGCAGGGAGCGGGGCGCCGGCCGGCAGCACCGGCAGTTGCGGCATGGCCGTGGCGCGGGGCGAATCGAGGGCGCGGACATCCAGTCCGTTGCGGGCCAGCGCGTCGTGCAGGTAGCGCATCGCGCAGTAGAGCTGCGATTCGAGCGCGTCCAGCTCCATGTACAACGGACCCAGCGCGGCGACGTAACGGTCGACGAAGCGCTGCATGCGCTGGCGGCATTCCGCGTACTCGGATTCCTGCGAGGCCAGGTAGCGCTGGAGCTCGGCCAATTGCTCGCGGCGGCGTTCGAATTCGCGCGGCGTGATGGCCTGGCTGAGCATGTTGAGCGAAGTCCCTGGACGTTCTGGTATCGACAGCCGATTCTGCCGTGAGCGCATGACCCTTCAAAGCGCAAACAGCCCCTCGCGGGGCTGTTTTTCTCAGCGTTTTCACCGAGGCTCGGGCGAGCCTCGCCCAGTCGGCCTGACCGTCAGGGCGCGGAGGCCGCGCTGGCGGCTTCCGTCGGCCCGCTGGCCACCGCGTCCGGCACGCCCGCGGGCGCTGAGGCATCGGGGGCCGGCGCGGTCAAGGCCGGTGGCGTGTGCGCGCCCGCCGCGGGGCCGCTGATCCCGGCCGTGGGCAGCAGCGGCACGATCAGCAGCGCGACGATGTTGATGATCTTGATCAGCGGGTTGACCGCGGGTCCCGCCGTGTCCTTGTAGGGATCGCCGACGGTGTCGCCGGTGACGGCGGCCTTGTGGGCCTCGGAGCCCTTGCCGCCGTGGTGGCCGTCCTCGATGTACTTCTTGGCGTTGTCCCAGGCGCCGCCGCCCGTGCACATCGAGATGGCGACGAACAGCCCGGTGACGATGGTGCCCATCAGCAGCCCGCCCAGCGCGGCCGGTCCGAGCACCAGTCCGACCACGACCGGCACCACCACCGGCAGCAGCGACGGCACGATCATCTCCTTGATCGCCGCGGCGGTGAGCATGTCGACGGCGCGTCCGTACTCGGGCTTGCCGGTGCCTTCCATGATCCCCTTGATTTCGCGGAACTGGCGCCGCACTTCCTCAACGACCGAGCCCGCGGCGCGTCCGACCGCCTCCATCGCCATCGCGCCGAAGAGGTAGGGGATCAGCCCGCCGATGAACAGGCCGACGATGACCATGTGGTTGCTCAGGTCGAAGCTGACCGAGAGTCCGCGCTGCTCAAGCGCATGGGTGTAGTCGGCGAAGAGCACCAGTGCCGCCAGGCCCGCGGAGCCGATCGCATAGCCCTTGGTCACGGCCTTGGTCGTGTTGCCCACGGCGTCCAGCGGGTCGGTGATGTCGCGCACGCTGGCGGGCAGGTCGGCCATTTCGGCGATGCCGCCGGCGTTGTCGGTGATCGGGCCGTAGGCGTCGAGCGCCACGACGATGCCCGCCATGCTGAGCATCGCCGTCGCCGCGATCGCGATGCCGTAGAGCCCGGCCAGCTTGAACGCCACCAGGATCGCGATGCAGACGAACAGGACCGGCCACGCCGTCGATCGCATCGACACGCCCAGCCCCGCGATGATGTTGGTGCCGTGACCGGTGGTGGACGCCTGCGCGACGTGCTGCACCGGCTTGTAGTTGGTGCCGGTGTAGTACTCGGTGATCCACACCATCGCCGCGGTCAGCAGCAGGCCGACCAGGCAGGACAGGAAGAGGGCGGTGGCACCGATCGTCTGTCCGCCGGGCAGCGTCAGGTCTTGCGGGAACAGCGCGCGGGTGATGAACCAGAACGCGATCGCCGACAGCACGCCCGCGACGATCAGGCCCTTGTAGAGCGCCGGCATCACATTCTTCATGCCGGGGCTGGCCTTGACGAAGCTGCAGCCGATGATGGACGCGATGATCGACGCCCCGCCCAGCACCAGCGGATAGACGATCGCCGCGATGGACATGCCGCCGAAGGTCAGCGCCGCCAGCGCCATCGTCGCGATCAGCGTGACCGCATAGGTCTCGAAGAGGTCGGCCGCCATGCCGGCGCAGTCGCCGACGTTGTCGCCGACGTTGTCCGCGATCACCGCCGGGTTGCGCGGATCGTCCTCGGGGATGCCGGCCTCGACCTTGCCGACGAGGTCGGCGCCGACGTCGGCCCCCTTGGTGAAGATGCCGCCGCCCAGCCGCGCGAAGATCGAGATCAGCGACGAGCCGAAGGCCAGGCCCAGCAGCGGCTTCAGCGTCTGGCTGTCCGCGCGGGTGCCGCTGTCGCTGACCCACATGAAGAACAGGCCCACGCCGAGCAGGCCCAGGCCGACGACCAGCATGCCGGTGATGGCGCCGCCCTTGAACGCGACGTTGAGCGCCGGCGCCATGCCCTTGGTCGCGGCCTGCGCGGTGCGCACGTTGGCGCGCACCGAGACGTTCATGCCGATGAAGCCGCAGGCGCCGGACAGCAGTGCGCCGATGAAGAAGCCGAAGGCCGTCTTCCAGTCGAGCGCGACGCCGATCAGGATGCCGAGCACGACGCCGACGATCGCGATGGTGCGGTACTGCCGCGCCAGATAGGCCGCGGCACCTTGCTGGATCGCGCCGGCGATCTCCTGCATGCGGGGATTGCCGGGATCCTGGCTCAGGATCCAGCTGCGTTGGATAAAGCCGTAAAGCACCGCCGCCAGCCCGCAGGCCAGCGCGAAGTACAGCGCCAAACTCGTCGACATAGGGTTGTCTCCTCTCGCTGATTCTTTGATCCGTGAGACGGTTCCATCCAGCGGGCGCCGGGCCTGCGCGCACGCAACAGCAACAGTCCGTCGATCGATGCTAAGGCCGTGAATAGTGCATGGCATGAGCGTTTACCAGCGGATTCACGGGCTTTGCAAGGCGGGTGTCAGGCTTTGCAGGGGCGCGCGACAGGACAGGGGCAACGACTGGCCCCGGGCATGTCATGTGCCTCGTCACGTTACCTTTACACGCAGCCGGTGCGCTGCGCCCGAAGCCGGCGGAGCCGGTGCCCCTCTGCGCTCAATCTCCTCCTCGCCGCTCGGAATTCGCTCCGAGGGGCACCGGCTCCGCCGGCTTCTCCGGACCGAGGACCGCCCCGTCAACGCTTGCGACGTTCCTTGCGGGGATCGACCGGGCCCGCAGCGCTGGGGCCGATGTAGCGGCCGCGCGGACGGATCACCGAATCGATGGCGAGCTGCTCCATGCTGTGCGCCAGGAGACCGACGCTGCGCGCGATCGCGAAGATCGCGAACCCGGCGTCCGGCGGCAGCTTGTAACGCGCGACGAGCGCGGCCAGCGCCACGTCCATCGACGGCGGCAGGCCCGTCAGCGCGACGACGCGCTCGATCAGGCGGGCGATCGCGGCGGGCGGCTTGAAGTCCGCCATCAGCGACGCCGCGCGCGGATCGCCGTCCGGATAGATGTGATGACCGAAGCCGGGGAGCGGCATCGCGCAAGCCAGATAGCGGTCGACGACGGCATCGGCCCCGTCGCGCTCGACCTCGTCGAACAGCGTGCGCACGCGTCCCGAGGCGTCGCCGTGTAGCGGGCCGGAGAAGGTGGTGAGTCCCGCGAGCAGGCACGCCGGCAGCGAAGCGCCGGTGGACGCGGTGATGCGTGCGGAGAAGGCCGAGCTCGTGATCTCATGGTCCGCCGCAAGGACCAACGTCTTGCGCAGCAGCGCGGCCACTGCCCGCGGCTGGCCCCAGCCGCGGGCGAGGCGCTCGTGCAGCGGCATCGCCTCCTCATCCGAGGCGCCGAAGGCGACGGCCAGTCGACCGACCAGCGCCGACGCTTCCTCGATCAGCACGCGCGGCACGCGGCCGCGCGTCGAATGTCCGGTGGCGGTGAGCGCCGCCAGTTCGGCGAATGCGCGGGCGCGCCCATTCGGCAGCGCGGCGACGACATCGAGCGCGGCGCGCGAGGGCGAGCCCGATGCGACCGCGGGGCGCGGGAACGCCGGCGGCGTCTCGACGTTCCACAGCAGCCTCGCCGCATCCTCCAGCGTTGCGGTCGCGGCCAGTTCGACGACATCGACGCCGCGGTAGAACGGCCGTCCGCCCGAGAAGGTCGAGACCGCCGTCGGGATGCTGGGCTCGGCGCCGAACAGCGTCGTCGCGGCGAGCGTCTCGCGCGTGCGCCCCGTCTCCTTGCGGCGTACCAGCGCCTTCACGTCTTCAGCGCGGTACAGGCTGCGACGCGAGTCCTGCGGATCGGGCTCGACACCGATGCGTCCGCGGCTCACGTAGGCGTAGATCGTCTGCGCACGCACGCCCAGCGCGTCGCGTGCTTCATCCAGGGTCATCCAGGCGGCCATCGGGGCATGGTCTCGTGTCGTTGATGTCGTCAATGTATTCATCAACATAAGTCCTGTCCAGGTTCCGACGTTCGCCGGTCATTGGGTCGATTGAGTCGAATCAATGGGAGTACCCGTGCCTCAGATTGATATTGATCATCAATATTGACCAGTTGTTTTCGCGCTGCCAGCATGAGTCCACGCGACATCGACGGAGACCGCCCAGAAGCCTCCGCGATGCCGGCCCTCATGCCCCTTCCATGGAGACAACCGCATGAACCGCATCCCTCGCTTCCAGCCGGACCGACGCCGGGCCTCGTTCGCCCTCGCGGCCGCCGCCTCCTTCGCCTTTTTCGCGTCCTCGGCCTCCTTCGGCGCGCTCGCGCAGGGCGAGACGTTCCCCTCCCGCGCCATCACCCTCGTGGTCGGCTCCAGCCCTGGCAGCACCACCGACGGCCTGGCGCGCGCCCTCGGCGCGGAGATCACCGCCGCGACCAAGGTGCCGGTGATCGTCGAGAACAAGGCCGGCGCCAGCGGCGGCATCGCCGCGCAGGCGGTGGCGCGCTCGGCCGCGGACGGCTACACGCTCTTCATCACGACCAACACGACGCAGGCCGCCAATCCGCATCTGTTCCGCAAGCTCGCCTATGACCCGGTGAAGGACTTCGCGCCGGTGGGCGCACTGGTGAAGGGCTATCTGCTGCTGGTGACGAATCCGCGCATCCAGGCACGCAACGTCACCGAGCTCAGCGCGATCGCGAAGAAGCAGCAGCTCACCTTCGGCGCCGGCAGCTCGTCGGCGCGCGTCGCGGCGGAGCTGTTCCAGCAGATGACGCAGACGCAGCTGACCTATGTGCCCTACAAGGCCAATCCGCAGGCGATGGTCGATCTGGTCGGCGGTCAGGTGGATCTGATGATCGTGGACCTCACCACCAGCCTGCCGCAGGTGAAGGCCGGCAAGCTCAAGGCGCTGGGCGTGAGCAGCCCGAAGCGCTCACCGCTGGTGCCGGACCTGCCGACCATCGCCGAGGCCGGCCTGCCCGGCTACGAGATCAGCTACTGGAACGCGGTCTACGCGCCCGCGGGGACGCCGGCGCCCGTCGTCGAGCGCATCAACGCGCTGATGCAGAAGGCCATGACCGCGGAGCCGGTGAAGCGCTTCGTCGAGCAGAACGGCATGGAGCCGTTCACGTCGACGCCGGCGGAACTCGCCAGCTTCCAGGCCGCCGAATACAAGCGTTGGGGCGCCGTCATCAAGACGGCTGGCATCCAGCCTGAATGAGCCCGATTGAGCCCGAATGAATCTTTTCCGATCTTTCCTGAAGTAGAGAACGCCATGAAGCCGAACATCCTGCAACTCAATCCCATCCTCGTGCCCGCGATCAACGCGGAGCTGGACGCGCTGTACACGATGCACCGGCTCTTCGAGCAGTCCGATCCGGACGCCTATCTCGCGACGCACGGCGCGATCCTGCGCGGCGTGATCACCGGCGGGCACACCGGCATCTCGCGTTCGATGATGGAGCGGCTGCCGGCGCTGGAGGTCGTCGCGGTGAACGGCGTCGGCACGGACGCCGTGGACATCGAGTACGCCCGCTCGCGCAGGTTGCCGGTGACCGGCACCTTCGGCGCGCTGACCGAGGACGTCGCGGACATGGCGCTGGCGCTGCTGCTGGCGACCGCCCGCAACGTCGCGTCGGTCGACCGCTTCGTGCGCGGCGGCCTGTGGCCCAAGTTCCCGCAGCCGAATGCGATCCCGTTGGCGCGTCGCGTGAGCGGGATGCGCGTGGGCATCGTGGGTCTCGGTCGGGTCGGCCGCGCGGTGGCGGAGCGCGTCGGCGCCTTCGGCTGCCCGGTGCGCTACACCGACCTGAAGGAGATCGCCGGCGTGCCGTGGGCGTTCGAGTCAGACCTCGTGCAACTCGCCCGCGACAGCGATGCGCTCATCGTCTGCGCCGCGGCGGACAAGGCCCGCGACCTCATCGACGCGACGGTGCTCGACGCGATCGGGCCGAGTGGCTTCCTCATCAACGTCGCGCGCGGCCGTCTGGTGAAGGAGTCCGACCTCGTGAAGGCGCTGCAGGAGAAGCGCATCGCGGGCGCGGGGCTGGACGTCTTCGCCGACGAGCCGAACGTGCCGCCGGCGCTGCTGGACCTGGACAACGTCGTGCTGCAGGCGCATCGCGCCAGCGCGACCGAGGAGACCCGCGCCGCGATGGGCCGGATGGTGCTGGAGAGCCTGGCGCAGGCGCTGGCCGGTCAGCGGCCGACGCACAGCCTGACGACCTGAGGCACAAGCGCGCACCGCTGCATCCATCGCATCGACCGGCGCCGATGCGATAGACAGCGTCGTTCAGCGCTCGAAGCTGGTGACCAGAACCGCGTTCTCCGAGGTGATCGCGAGCTGGCCGTTGCTCAGCACGGCAACGCCTTCCGCGCTGCTGATGCTGCTGGGCAGATAACCCGCCACGGTCCGACGCGACCGGTCGCTCGCCATGACCCGTTCAAGCCAGCCGTCGGTCCGCAAACGGAACACGCCCGCCTGACCCGTGAGGTAGAGCTCGCCGCTGGCGTGGTCGAGCGACAGGCCCAGGGGTTCCCAGATGCAGTTGGTGCCGATCGGTCCGTCGATCTGGCAAGAAGCGTAGAGGCGGCCCGCGACGGTCGTGACCCTGCCGTCGGGCGCGATCTTGCGCACGGTGCCGTTGCCGTAGTCCGTCACGTACACCGTACCGTCCGCGGCCGCCACCAGATGGCTCGGAAAATTGAACGTCGCGCCGCTCCCGATGCCGTCCTGGCTGCCCACGTAGCCGGCGATGCCCGCGATCGTGGACACGATGCCGGCCGGCGTCACCTTGCGGATGGCGTGATTGAAGTCCGACACGTAGACGTTCCCGGCTGCGTCGACGGCGACCCCGAGCGGCGCATAGAGGCGCGACTGCGCGACGGTCCCGTCCGCATAACCCATCGTGCGCTCCCGCCCCGCGACGATGCTCTGCGTGCCGTCCGGCGCGACCTTGCGGACCACGTTCATGAAGGCGTCCGCGACGTAGACGTTCTCCTGGGCATCCACCGCGACGCCGCCGAGGTCCGGCACGCCGCGCCAATAAGGATGGGAGCCGTACATCTGGACGGAGTTGCCCGAGAACACGGCCAGCGTGGTGACCTGTCCATCGAGCGTGATCTTGCGCAGCGCCCGATTGCCGGAGTCGGCGACGTAGAGCGCGCCGCTGGGGCCTTGCGCGATGCCCTGCGGCCGCGAGAAGGCCGCCGCATCCCGCAGGCCGTCGACGCGACCGAGGATCGGGAGCGTGCCGGCGATGGTCGTCAAGGTGTTGTCGGCATTGACGCGACGGACGATGTTGGCGTGCGAATCGGCCACCACGATCAGGCCGTCGGGACCCACCGCCACCGCGCTGGGGATCGCCGACGGATCGCCCGCCACGGCGAGCGATACCGGCATCGTGGACACCGCGCCGGACGCGGTGACCTTGCGGAGCGTGCCGTTGGACTGCAACACGATCATCGTCCCGTCCGGTGCCATCGCCATGTCTTCGATCCACTCGAAGTCGGCCGCCGCGCCCTGTCCATCCACGGTGGCGTGCGGGGTCGCGAGCCGCCCCGCGAGCGTGCTGACGGTGCCGTTCTCGGTCACCGTGCGGATCCGGTAGCCGTCGGAGACGTAGAGGAGCCCGTCCGGGCCGTATCGCAGCCGCATCGAGTAGCCCAAGCCCGCCGCCGCCCCCTGGCCGTCGGCGCCGGAACTGCTGTTGAGCGAACCCGCGAGATAGGTCATCGTGCCGTTGCCCTCGAACCGCCGGATCACGCCGGAGCCGCCGAGCGTGAGTCGGCCGTCGGCCGTGCGCGCCATCCCGGTCACGGACATCTCCGTGCCGTAGGAAAACCCGTCGCGCTTGAGCACGGTGGTGCCGTCCGCGGCCAGCCGCGTCAGGCCGCCGCAAGTCAACATCAACGCGTCGAGCACGCCGTCGTCGCGCGGGGCGATCATCGAATGGCCCCAGCCGCCGTAATAGCCGCAGCCTGAGAGCGCCTCGATCGTGGAGACCGTGCCGCCCGGCGTCAGCTTGCGGACCGCCGAATTGCCGGCATCGCTGATGTAGAGGTTGCCGGCGGCGTCGAAGACGAGACCGCTGATCTCCCTAAAGCGGGCCGACAGCGCGGGGCCGTCGATCCGTGTGTTGATGACGCCGTCACCGGCGAGCAGCTTGAGCGCCTGGCGCGGGCCGACCCCGATCGTGGCGGTGCCCGTCGTTGATCGACCGTACGCGTTCGTCGCGGTGACCGTGACCGTGTAGCTGCCGGCGGCGGCGTAGGTGTGGGTGAACCAGGAGCCCAACGCCGGATCGGACGTCTTGCCGTCCCCGAAGTCGAACGCGTAGAGGACGCCGTAGTTGCCCGCGTCGGCGGCGACGCCCACTGTGAACGAGACGCCGGCGCTGGCCTCGGCGGGCTTGGTCGTCACCTGCGCATGCGTCAGGGTGAGTCCGGAGGGCGCCGGTGCCGGCAGCACCGTGACCGACATGGTGGCCGTCGCGGTCGCGCCCGTCGGGTTGGTGCGCGTGGCTTTCACCTGATAGGTGCCCGCCTTGGGGAAGGCATAGCCCGTCGACCCCGGGTAATACCAACCCTGCGTGCCGTCGTCCAACTGGAGCAGGATGTATTCCCCGCTCGTCAATGCCGGCGTGAAGGTGAGCGGTGTCGACAGCTGCGCATAGATGAAGTCCGGCGCGGCCATGGTCAGCGCCAGCGCGTCGTAGGACACGTTGATCGTCGCACTCGCCGTGCGTCTGGCGTTCGGGCCGAAGACGCCGGCCAGCGACACGGTGAACTGGCCCTTGGAGGCGTAGGCGACTTCCACGCTCTCGCCGCTGACCCGGCGACCGTCGCCGAGATCCCACTCATAGCTTTCAGTGCCGATGCGCCAGCTCGACGAGGCCCGCAGCTTGACCGTCTGGCCGACCGTGTAGTCGGTGCGCTCGGTGACGATGGCCAGACCGGTGGCGGACTCGACGACGACGTTGGTCGTCGACTGCGCGGTCTTGCCGAGGGCGTCGGTGACGTGGAACGTGACGGCATAGCTGCCGAACGCGACGTAGGCATGTTCTGCGCTCAGGCCTGTGCCCGAGGCGCCGTCGCCGAAGCTCCAGGCGTAGACGTAGGGGGCAGTGCCGCCGCTGGCGTTGCCGGTGAACTGGATGCCATTGCCGACCAGTGCGGGCGTGCCGGACACGGTGGCGATCGACACGCTCAGGGGCGGAGGCTCCGGCGGCGGCTGGGTCGGCTGCACGGGCGGGGGCGTGGTGGCGACGGGCGGGGGGGTTGCGCCACCGCCGCCACCGCCGCCGCATGCGGCGAGCGCCATCAGGACCACGACAGCCAGCAGCCGCGCCGCCCGACCGGGCGCGCGCAAGACATTCATCCCGAGCATCGAAACCTCCCTCACAGGCGCAGCCGGCGCCGAATCCGTCTTGTTTGTTTCCTGCGTGTGACGAAGTTGGCACACGGGGCGGGCCGGATTCTGCACGAGCAGCGGCGCAAACCTTCCGGCCGATGGGGGATGCCGCCCCCGCGAACGCGGGGGCGCGGCCGCCGTCAGGCCGGTATCAGGGGAACCTCTAGAATCGCGGCTTCTCCGGTTCGCTCCGGATTCCCCCGCTTTCACCGCTGTCCACCACCATGAGCCTGCACAAAGTCACCCCCGGCGCGAAGGCGCCCGAGCAGTTCAACGTCGTCATCGAGATCCCGATGAACGCCGACCCGATCAAGTACGAGGTCGACAAGGAAAGCGGCGCGCTGTTCGTCGACCGCTTCATGACGACGGCGATGCATTACCCGTGCAACTACGGCTACGTCCCCCAGACGCTGGCCGACGACGGCGATCCGGTCGACGTGCTGGTGATCACGCCCTTCCCGCTGACCCCGGGCGTGGTGGTGACCTGCCGCGCCATCGGCGTGCTGCAGATGGACGACGAAGCCGGCGGCGACGCCAAGCTGCTGGCCGTGCCGACCACCAAGATCCTGCCGATCTACGAGCACTGGACCAAGCCCGAGGACATCAACCAGATGCGCCTCAAGGCGATCCAGCATTTCTTCGAGCACTACAAGGACCTCGAAGCCGGCAAGTGGGTGAAGGTCAAGGGCTGGGAAGGCCCGGAAGCCGCCAAGAAGGAAATCACCGACGGCATGGCGAATTACGCGAAGGCCCAGCAGGCCTGATCGCGGGACCGGAGCGTCGGGCCCGCAAGGCTCGCCGCAGGACGACAAGCGCCCCATGTGGGCGCTTTTTCATTTCTGACCGCAAGAATGTCCGCATGGCAAACACGATGCCATGACGGTGCGTTACAACTGAGATGTCCCCGCTTTGGGGATTGACGTTGTGTACTGGTGCGTGCGGCACCAAAATGGGCGACCTCACCACGGAAGTATCGTCACGTGAAAGTCGCCTACCTGCTCAATCACTATCCCAAGGTCAGCCACACCTTCATCCGCCGGGAGATCCTGGCGCTGGAGCAGCAGGGCGTCGACGTGATGCGGCTGGCCGTGCGTGGCTGGGACGATGCCGCCCCCGATCCCACCGACCAGGACGAGAAGTCGCGCACCCACTACCTGCTGCGCGGCGGTGTCGGTCCGCTGCTGAAGGCGATGGCGCGCCAGGCGCTGACCTCGCCGGCGAAGTTCCTGTCCGCACTGGCGTTGACCTTCAAGCTGGGACGTCGCGCCGACCGGCCGCTGCCGGTGCACTTCATCTATCTTGCGGAAGCCTGCCTGGCCGTGCCGCTGCTGCGCGCGGAAGGTGTGAACCACGTGCACGCGCACTTCGGGACGAATGCGACCGAAGTCGCCGCGCTGATCGAGGCGCTGGGCGGTCCCGGCTACAGCTTCACCTGCCACGGCTCCGAGGAGTTCGACCGGCCCGAGATGCTGCATCTGGGCGAAAAGATCCGCCGCTCGCGGTTCGTCGTGGCGATCTCGTCGTTCTGCCGCAGCCAGATCTACCGGTGGGTGGATCACTCGCATTGGTCCAAGGTGCCGATCGTGCCTTGCGGCGTCGAGCCGGCGTTCCATGCCAAGGCGGCCGCGCCGGCAAGCGGCCGCCGTCTGCTGGCCGTCGGTCGGCTGTGCGAGCAGAAGGGTCACCTGTTGATGCTGGAAGCGGCCGCGCTGGTGGCGGCGAAGGGCATCGATTTCGAACTGGTGCTGGCCGGCGACGGCGAGCTGCGTGAGCCGGTCGAGGCGCGCATCGACGCGCTGCGCCTGCGCGACCGCGTGCGCATCACCGGCTGGATCAGCAGCGACCAGGTGCGCGAGGAGATGCTGGCGTCGCGGGCGCTCGTCGTGTCGAGCTTCGCGGAAGGCCTGCCGGTGGTGGTGATGGAGTCGATGGCCTTGAGCCGACCGGTGATCAGCACCGCAATCGCGGCGATCCCGGAACTGGTCCGGCCGGAGAACGGCTGGCTGGTGCCGGCCGGCGATCCTCAACCGCTGGCGCAGGCCATGATCGATTGCCTGCAGCTCGACGATGCAGAACTCCAGCGCATGGGCGAAGCGGCGCGCGTGCGCGTGCTCGCGCGGCATGACGTCGACGAGGCCGCGACCAGGCTGGCCAAGCTCTTCCGCGAACACGCGGGGGAAGCCGTGCGCACGCAGCCACGCCTGGTGACATCGACGAGGACGAGCTGAACGCGGTCGGTCGCGTCCGTCCTTGTCAGGCCGCGTCGCCCGGCGCCGCGGCCTTGAACGGCTGATGCCGTTCGAGTTCGTCGATGTACTCGCCCATCGCCTCGCCCTCGCGGGCCAGGAAGTCCGCGACCGCCTCGCGGAACTGCGGATGCGCCAGCCAGTGCGCCGAGTACGTCGTCACCGGCATCAGGCCGCGGGCCATCTTGTGTTCCCCTTGCGCGCCGCCTTCGAAGCGGCGCCAGCCGTTCTCCAGGCACCAGGCCAGCGGCTGGTAATAGCACGCGTCGAAGTGCAGGTTGGGGATGTAGCGCGTCGAGCCCCAGTAGCGCCCGTACGCCGCGCGCTGCGACTCGTCGATCGCCACCAGTGACGCGGCCACGCGCTCGCCCTGCGCATCCCGCGCGATGAACATCAGCCAGTGCTCCGGCATGTCCGTCGCCATCCGTGCGAAGAAGTCGCGCGTCAGGTAAGGCTTGTTGCGATGCGCGAGGTAGGTCAGCGTGTAGCACTTGTAGAAGAAGTCCCAGTCCTCCAACGCGATCGCGGCTCCGCGCAGCGCCTCGAAACGGACGCCGGCATCGACGACCTTGCGCTGCTCCTGCTGGATCTTCTTGCGCTTCTCGCGTTGCAGCGTCGCGAGGTACTCCGCGAACGGACGCGGCACGCCGTCACCGGTCCAGTGGAACTGCACCTGTTGCCGCGCGAGCCAATCGTCGCTCGTCAATGCCCGTTGGTCCTGGTCGTCGCCGAACAGGACGTGCACCGACGAGAGCTCCGAGCGCGCCGTCAGTGCCTTCAGCGCCTTCACGAGCCATTCGCGCGCGGCGTCGTCCTTCGCCAGCAGCCGGCTGCCCGGCACCGGCGTGAACGGCACGGCGACCAGCAGCTTGGGGTAGTACGCGAGCCCGTGCCGCTCGTAGGCATCGGCCCAGGCCCAGTCGAACACGTATTCACCGTACGAGTGGCCCTTCAGGTAAGCCGGGCAGGCGGCGATCAGTTCGTCGCCGTCCCACACGCTGAGGAACTGCGCCTGCCATCCCTTCTTCGGCACCGCGGAGCCGGACGCGTGCATCGCGCTCAGGTACTCGAGCTTCATGAACGGCGACGGCAGCGGCGATGCGGCGAGCAGGGCGTTCCATTGATCGCGGGGCAGTGCGGCGGGATCGTCGTCGACGCGGATGAGCGGCTGGGCGACGTCGTGTTCCGGCACGTCGGCGGAGGGAGGAGGCGAGGGCGGGGCAGTCATGCGCGGCAAATCTTAGGCGCAAGCTCAAACCCTTCGCTTTGATGGCAGGATGCTTCCCATGCAAGCGACGACGACTTCCACCCCGACTGGCGCAACGACGTTCCCTTCCGCCGCGCCGTCCTTCGACAACCTCTACACCCACGACTTCGCCCGCATCGCCGTCGGCATCCCGTTGTGCCGCGTGGCCGATCCGGGCTTCAACGGCGAGCAGACCGCGCAGCTGCTGCGCGAGGCCGCCGCGGACGGTGCCGCGGTCGCGGCGTTCCCCGAGCTCGGTCTGGCCGCGTACACCAGCGACGATCTCTTCCATCAGCGTCCGCTGCTCGACGGCTGCGAGGCGGCGCTGGCGCATCTGCTGACCGTGTCCCGCGACCTGCCCACCGTTGCGATCGTCGGCCTGCCGCTGCGCATCGAGCATCGACTGTTCAACTGCGCCGTCGTGTTCCAGCGTGGCCGGCTGCTGGCCGTGCTGCCCAAGACCTACCTGCCCAACTACGGGGAGTTCTACGAGGCACGTCAGTTCAATGCCGCCGACGAGGCGATCTCCGAGGAGATCACCTTGCTGGGCCAGCGCGTGGCCTTCGGGACGCGGCTGGTCGTTGCGGCGACCGACCAGCCGCTGCTGCGTCTGCATGTCGAGATCTGCGAGGACGTCTGGACGCCGATCCCGCCGTCGTCCTACGCCGCGCTGGCCGGCGCGACCGTGCTCGTGAACCTGTCGGCCTCCAACATCACGGTCGGCAAATCAAGCTATCGCCATCAGCTTGTCGGCCAGCAGTCGGCGCGCTGCTTGGCGGCCTACGTCTACACCTCGGCGGGCGCCGGCGAATCCAGCACCGATCTCGCCTGGGACGGCCAGGCACTGGTCTATGAAAACGGCAGCTTCCTCGCCGAGAGCGAACGTTTCCAGCGCCGCTCGCAGTTCGTGTCGGCCGACGTGGACCTCGAGCGGCTGTCGCGCGAGCGGATGCGGCAGACGAGCTTCGGCGATTCGGTGCGGCAACATGCCCCGTTGCTCAAGACCTTCCGCACGGTCGAGTTCGAGCTGGGACTGGATCGCGCCCAGGCGCTGCCGCTGCGACGCCGCATCGAGCGCTTCCCCTACGTGCCGTCGGACCGCCAACGTCGCGACGAGCGCTGCAACGAGGTCTTCCAGATCCAGGTCCAGGCGTTGGTGCAGCGGTTGGTGTCCAGTGGCATCCACAAGCTGGTGATCGGCATCTCGGGCGGGCTGGACTCGACGCATGCGTTGCTGGTCGCCGCGCGCGCGATGGACCAGATGGGCTGGCCGCGGACGAACATCCTCGGCATCACGATGCCGGGCTTCGCCACGGGCACACGCACGCGTGACCAGGCGTTGCGCCTGATGCGCGAGATCGGCTGCGAGGCGCGCGAGATCGACATCCGTCCGAGCTGCGAGCAGATGCTCAAGGACCTCGGGCATCCGTACGCCGCCGGCGAGCCGGTCTACGACGTGACCTTCGAGAACGTCCAGGCCGGCGAGCGCACCAGCCATCTGTTCCGCCTGGCCAATCACACCGGGGCGCTGGTGCTCGGCACCGGCGATCTGAGCGAGCTCGCGCTGGGCTGGTGCACCTACGGCGTCGGCGACCACATGTCGCATTACAACGTGAACGCTTCGGTGCCGAAGACGCTGATCCAGTACCTGGTGCGCTGGGTCGCGGAGACGGCGCAGCTCGGTCACGCGGGGCAGGAAGTGCTGCTCGATATCCTGAACACGGAGATCAGTCCCGAACTTGTGCCGCAGGATGCGCGCGTGGAGGGCTCCGGTCTCCAGAGCACCGAAGACAAGATCGGCCGTTACGAGCTGCAGGACTTCAACCTGTTCTACACGATCCGCCATGGCTACTCGCCGGCCAAGATCGCGTTCCTGGCGCGCCACGCCTGGGGCGACAGGGCGCGCGGCGAGTGGCCCGACGGCGAGCACGTCCAGCGCAACGAGTACCCGCTCGCCGAAATCAAGCGCGTGCTGAGGATCTTCGTGAGCCGCTTCTTCCGCGGCAGCCAGTTCAAGCGCAGCTGCGTGCCCAATGGGCCGAAGGTGGGCAGTGGCGGGTCGCTCTCGCCGCGCGGCGACTGGCGCGCGCCGAGCGATTCGGAACCCGCCGTGTGGCTCGCCGAACTCGACCGCATTCCGGACTGACGTCGTTGCGATCCGTGCTTAAATCACAGCCAGTCCTGCCCGCCAATCCCCCTTTCGGAGCCCCGTGATGAAACAGATCACCGCCATCATCAAACCGTTCAAGCTCGACGAAGTGCGCGAAGCGCTGGCCGAGGTCGGCGCGTCCGGCCTGACGGTCACGGAAGTGAAGGGTTTCGGCCGCCAGAAGGGCCACACCGAGCTGTACCGAGGCGCCGAGTACGTGGTCGACTTCCTGCCGAAGGTCAAGGTCGAGGTCGTCGTGAAGGACGACGAGGTCGAGCGCTCCATCGACGCCATCCTGAAGGCCGCCAAGACCGGCAAGATCGGCGACGGCAAGATCTTCGTCACCGCCGTGGAGCAGGTCATCCGCATCCGCACCGGCGAACAGGACGAAGCAGCGGTCTGACCGCGCGGACCCCGACGGGTCCGGCACCAACAAGGAAGGGCGGGCGCCGGTTGGCGTCCGCCCTTCGTCGTTCAGGCGCTCGGGTGTCGATGGCGTCAGCGCAGGTGCTGCCAGATGGCCGCCGCCCAGATGCCGCCGGCCAGCACCAGCGACAGCAGCACGGCGGCGCTGGCGATGTCCTTGGCCCGCTTGCTGAGGTCGTGCAGCTCGAACGACACGCGGTCCACGACCGCTTCGACCGCCGAGTTCAGCAACTCGACGATCAGCACCAGGATCAGCGAGCCGGCCAGCAGCGCGACCTGCACCCAGTCCCTTCCGACCCAGAACGCGAGCGGCAGGCCGATGATCGTCAGCCAGGTCTCCTGGCGGAAGGCGCTTTCGCCGCGGTAGGCGGCGCGCAGACCGGCCCAGGAATAACCGGCGGCGTGCAGGATGCGATCCAGGCCGGTGCGGCCCTTGTGGGGGTTGCTCATCGTCGGGGGCGGGAGATCAGAGGGATCAGGAGTCAGCCGGCAGCGCGGCGGACTTCTTTGGCCGAGGCGGCGGCAACTGCGTGATCAGGCGGGTGCCGCAGATCACGTCGTGCAGGAACTGCCGCTGGGGATGGAGTCGGGCCAGCAGCAGGTATCCGGCGATGCCGGCGAACATCGCGCCGAAGATCGCCCCGGTGCTGCGGTCCAGGCCCAGCAGGTGCACGCTGGCCAGCGCCGGCAGGAACCAGAGCCAGGCGGCCAGGTAGCGGGCCGTGGCGCGGGCTTGCGTGAGCGGGCGGCCGTTCGCGTCGACGACGCGCAGGTGCCAGGCCCGCATCGCCACGGTCTGGCCGCCGCGCGACCAGAACCAGATGAAATAGATGCCCAGCACCAGGAACAGGAAGGCCTGCAGGCCATGCTGACCGACCAGCGCATTGCGCTGCTGGGTGAGTGTCGAGTAGAGCCAGCCGGCGATGAACACGACGCCGAACAGGACGACGCCTTCGTAGATGAAGGCGGCGAGGCGGCGCATCAGGCCCGGCGGTGTGTCTTTGCCGGCGGCGGGGGCGGAGGTCATCCGGCCAGTTTAGCGGCTGGCTCCGTCGCGCCGTGGGAGCAGCGTGTCCGGGTCGAGCTTCGCATCGCGCGGCGAGCGGATCGGCCGGCCGGGCGCGGCGCTGGCGCCGGGCAGCGGCGGCTCGGCGCGCTGCGTCATCAGCACCGTGGTGGCGCCGGGCAGGGCCTGGACGATCGTCGGGCCGGTCGTCGCGGTCAGCGGCGTGCGCTGGATCGGCGCCTTCGCGCGATTGGGTGTCGGGGGCGCGACACGCCCGGCAGCCGAGGCCTTCTCCGCGGCGCGCTCCACCAGGCGTTGGCGCTTCTCAGGTGGCAGCGCCTGGTAGGCGTCCCACTTCTCGCGCAGTCTGGTTTCCTGTTCCGGCGCGCGGAGCTCGTTCGCGTGCTGGTAGCCGATGCGAGCGCGCTGGCGCTCCGCTGGCGACATCCTGGTCCATTCGACCATGCGCTCGCGCAGACGTTGCTGGTGCTCGACGGGCAGCGTCGGATAGCGGGCGGCGATTTCCAGCCACTTGCCTTTGCGGGCGCCGTCGAGCTGATCCCATTCCTTGGACAGCGGGGTCAGCGCCTCCTTCTGCGACGCGCTCAGCGAGGCCCAGTTCTGGCTGCTGGTCAGTGCGCCGGGCGTGACTGTCGGTGCGACGGGTCTGGCTGGCGACGAGGCGCGCGGTGCGGGCGAGGCGACCGAGGGGCCTCCGTCGACCGGCGCGGACGCGGCGGTGTCCTGAGCCGAAGCCATCGCGGCGCTGAACGCGAGCATGCAGCAGGCGGCTGCCGAGCTCAGGCGGCGAGCCTGTCGGTGCGATGTGGAAGGATCAGGGAAAACGCTCAGATCACCCCTCGCGAATGGGAGAAAACGGAAGGAACTGACCACGCACCGCCTCATTGCGACGATTTGGCTTCGTCGGACTTCTCACCGTCGGCGGCGCCGTTCGGGTTGCTGGGGTCGGTCTGATCCTCGTTCAGGTATTCGCGGAAGCCAGGATCGCTATACGCCGCCGGCGGCAGCGGTTTGGAGAGCATCTCGGTGTCGAGTTCGGCCGCGCTGCGGATCTGCTCGTACCACTGGCTGTGCTGGATCAGCAGCAGGCCACCCAGCAGCAGCGCCAGCGGCAGTAGCGTCGCGGCCTTTCTCCAGCGCGGGGTCTTCTCGCCGCCGCCCAGGGCCAGCGTGCCGCCGCCCACCTGGCGGATGTCGGAGGCGGTCTGCGCAGGGGCCGCGGCACGCGCCGCCATCGCCTTGGCGAGCGCCTGCTCACGCGCGAAGCGCAGTCGTTCCTGGATGTCGCCGGACAAGGTCTCGCTGTGCTCGGTGAGGCCCGCGGCCACCCGGAGTCCGAAACGGGTCACGCGCGCGTCCGCCTCGAGCGGCAGCGGCGTTCCTGACGTGTTCTTCTTCATAGCGAGATTCCCTTGGCTTTCAGCGTTTTGGCCAGCGCATGCACAGCGCGGGAGCAGTGTGTCTTCACGCTGCCCTCCGAGCAACCCATGACCGCTGCCGTTTCGGCGACGTCGAGTTCCTCCCAGTAACGCAGGAGGAAGGCTTCCCGTTGACGTGCCGGCAACGCTGCAACTTCCTGTTCGATCGCGGCCAGTACCTGAACGCGCGAGACCTCGTCCGCGGCCGACAGCGCGCCCATCGATCCTTCCCGCGTCTCCAGCGATTCCAGCAGGTCGAAGTCGTCGCCGGGATCGGCGCCTTCGAAGTCCGACAGGTTGCTGAACAGCGCGTTGCGCACCTTCTGCCGCCGGAACCAGTCCATCGTGGCGTTGGACAGGATGCGCTGGAACAGCAGGGGCAGCTCCGCCGCCGGGCGGTCGAAATACTTCTCGGCCAACCGGATCATGGCGTCCTGGACGATGTCCAGCGCGGCGTCCTCGTCTCGAACCATGTAGACCGTGCGCTTGAAGGCGCGTCGATCGGCGGTCTTGAGAAAGTCGTTGAGTTCTTTGTCTGTGGCCAAAGGGCTGGCGCCGTCGGAGGGCGGGTCTAGGGCGGTCGAGCGGGCAAAACGGCGCGGATTATCGCATCAGCGCTACAGACTGCGATCGAATCCAGACATGTGCGGGTTTGCATGCATAATCGGCGGCTCGCACACCGCATTTTCTGTCTCAAGTAGGCCGCCCAACCGGGGCGCCCCTGTTTTTGACGCGACGTTTCAAGTCCGCTTCACAAGAGCGCGAGGAGAAGCACCGATGGTTTTTCGTCAGAGAAAAAACTCAGAGGTTCGACATATGGACATGTCTGCCGCGGACATCAAACGTGCAGCGATCACGGAAGCTCGCTCACAACCGCACCCCCATTCCGTCAGTTCCGGTCAGGAACTGAATGGCTCCGAAATCCTGGTTCAGAGTCTTCAGGCCGAAGGCGTGAAGTTCCTCTGGGGCTATCCAGGCGGTGCCGTCCTCTACATCTACGACGCGCTCTACAAGCAGGACGCCATCCAGCACGTGCTGGTACGTCATGAGCAGGCTGCCGTGCATGCCGCCGACGGCTATGCCCGGGCGACCGGCGAAGTCGGCGTTGCGCTGGTGACCTCGGGTCCCGGCGTCACGAACGCGATCACCGGCATCGCGACGGCGTACATGGACTCGATCCCGATGGTGGTCATCACCGGTCAGGTCCCGACGCCCGCGATCGGCCTCGACGCCTTCCAGGAATGCGACACCGTCGGCATCACACGCCCGATCGTGAAGCACAACTTCCTGGTCAAGGACGTGCGCGACCTCGCGACGACGCTGAAGAAGGCCTTCCACATCGCGCGCACGGGCCGTCCCGGTCCGGTCGTGGTGGACATCCCGAAGGACGTCTCGCTCAATCGCACCGCGTTCCACTACCCGGAGCGTGTCGAGATGCGCTCCTACAACCCGGTGAAGAAGGGCCACAGCGGGCAGATCCGCAAGGCGGTCCAACTGCTGATGGGCGCCAAGCGACCCTACATCTACACCGGCGGCGGCGTGATCCTGGGCGAAGCCACGGCGGAGTTGCGCCAACTCGTGGACCTGCTGGGCTATCCCTGCACGAACACGCTGATGGGCCTGGGCGCGATGCCTGGCAGCGATCCACGCTTCCTCGGCATGCTGGGCATGCACGGGACCTACGAGGCGAACATGACGATGCAGCACTGCGACGTGCTGCTGGCCGTCGGCGCGCGCTTCGACGACCGCGTGATCGGCAACCCGAAGCACTTCTCGTCGGTCGATCGCAAGATCATCCACATCGACATCGATCCGTCGTCGATCTCCAAGCGCGTGCGCGTGGACATCCCGATCGTCGGCGACGTCAAGGACGTGCTGCAGGAACTGATTGCGCAGATCAAGGAAGCGCAGGCAAGACCTGACGCCGACTCGATCAACGCCTGGTGGAGCCAGATCAACGACTGGCGCAAGCGCGACTGCCTGGCCTACAAGCAGTCCAACGAGGTCATCAAGCCGCAGTACGTCCTCGAGACGCTGTGGAACCTGACCCGCGACCGCGATGCCTACTTCACGTCGGACGTCGGCCAGCACCAGATGTGGGCCGCCCAGTTCCTGCGCTTCAACGAGCCGCGTCGCTGGATCAATTCCGGTGGCCTGGGCACGATGGGCGTGGGCCTGCCATACGCGATGGGCATCAAGCTCGCGAAGCCCGAGTCGGATGTGTTCTGCATCACCGGCGAGGGCAGCATCCAGATGAACATCCAGGAGTTGTCCACCTGCCAGCAGTACAAGACGCCTGTGAAGGTGGTCTCGCTGAACAACCGCTACCTCGGCATGGTGCGGCAGTGGCAGGAGCTCGACTACGGCAAGCGTTACTCGCACAGCTACATGGATGCGCTGCCGGACTTCGTCAAGCTGGCCGAGGCCTACGGACACGTGGGCCTGCTGGTGGAGAAGCCCTCGGACGTGGAGCCTGCGCTGCGGGAAGCGATGCGGTTGAAGGACCGCACTGTCTTCATCGACGTGCGCACCGATCCGACCGAGAACGTCTGGCCGATGGTCCAGGCGGGCAAGGGCATCTCCGAGATGCTGCTGGGGTCCGAGGACCTCTGAGACCGGTGACGGCCCGAAGCCGTCCGGCGAGACGCGCGTTACCGCGCGCGTCGCGACCGGCGGCGGACGGTCCGAATCGCTCAGGGTGAACCGACCTGATTTCCTAGATCGAAGAGCGTGGCCAAGGGCCGACCGGTTACCGCCGGCGGTCTGAAGAGCGCGAAGGACGAGACTTCATGAAACACATCATTGCTTTGCTCATCGAGAACGAGCCGGGTGCGCTGTCGCGCGTCGTCGCGCTGTTCTCCGCCCGGGGCTACAACATCGAGAGCCTGACCGTGGCGCCGACGGAAGACCCGTCGCTGTCGCGGATGACCATCGTCACCAGCGGCAGCGATGACGTGATCGAGCAGATCACCAAGCACCTGAACCGGCTGATCGAGGTCGTCAAGGTCGTCGACCTGACCGAGGGCCGCTACATCGAGCGCGAGCTCATGCTGATCAAGGTGCGCGCCGTCGGCAAGGAGCGCGAGGAACTCAAGCGCACCGCCGACATCTTCCGCGGCCACGTCATCGACGTCACCGAGAAGACCTACACGATCGAGCTGACCGGCGACGCCAGCAAGCTCGACGCCTTCATCGATGCGATCGACCGCAGCGCGATCCTCGAGACGGTGCGTACCGGCACCAGCGGCATCGGCCGCGGCGAACGCATCCTGCGCGTCTGAGCGCATCCTTCACTGAACAACCCCCTGACCTGTTTTCCCCGGAGAGACCACCATGAACGTGTATTACGACAAGGACGCCGACCTCAGCCTGATCAAGGGCAAGAACGTCACCATCATCGGCTATGGCTCACAAGGCCACGCCCATGCCCAGAACCTGAACGAGAGCGGCGTGAAGGTCACCGTGGGTCTGCGCCGCGGCGGCGCGTCCTGGGCCAAGGCCGAAGGCGCGGGCCTGAAGGTCGCCGAGATCGCCGACGCGGTGAAGGCTGCCGACGTGGTCATGATCCTGCTGCCCGACGAGCAGATCGCCGACGTCTACAAGAAGGAAGTCGAGCCCAACATCAAGCAGGGCGCGTCGCTGGCCTTCGCTCACGGCTTCAACGTCCACTACGGCCAGGTGCAGCCGCGCGAGGACCTGGACGTGTGGATGGTCGCCCCGAAGGCCCCGGGCCACACGGTGCGCAACACCTACAAGCAGGGCGGCGGCGTGCCGCACCTGATCGCCGTCTACGCCGACAAGACCGGCAAGGCGCGTGACCTGGCCCTGAGCTACGCGGCCGCGAACGGTGGCGGCAAGGCCGGCATCATCCAGACCTCGTTCCGCGAGGAGACCGAGACCGACCTGTTCGGCGAACAGGCCGTGCTGTGCGGCGGCGCCGTCGAGCTGATCAAGGCGGGCTTCGAGACGCTGACCGAAGCCGGTTACGCGCCGGAAATGGCCTACTTCGAGTGCCTGCACGAACTGAAGCTGATCGTCGACCTGATCTATGAAGGCGGCATCGCCAACATGAACTATTCGATCTCCAACAACGCGGAGTACGGCGAGTACGTGACCGGCCCGCGCGTGGTGACCTCGGCGACCAAGGACGCGATGCGCCAGTGCCTGAAGGACATCCAGACCGGCGAGTACGCCAAGTCCTTCATCCTGGAGAACAAGGCCGGCGCCCCGACGCTGATCAGCCGCCGCCGCCTGACCGCCGAGCACCCGATCGAGCAGGTCGGCGAGCAACTGCGCGCGATGATGCCGTGGATCAAGGCCAACAAGCTGGTCGACAAGTCCAAGAACTGATCCACGCAGATCGCGTCAGATCAGTCCAGAAGGCCGCGCGGGTCGCACCGCGCGGCCTTTTCCGTTGATGCGCTGGGTTATCCTCCGGCCCCATGAATTCGACCGAAAACAAGAACGTGGACCTGCTCGACGAGGACGAGGCGGACAGCATCGACGCCCCGCAGCGCCCGCGCCACAAGGGCATCTACCTGCTGCCCAACCTCTTCACGCTGGCGGCGCTGTTCAGCGGCTTCTACGCGATCGTGATGGGCATCGGCGGCCGCTTCGAGCAGTCCGTCTACGGCATCTTCGCCGCGATGGTGCTCGACAGCCTGGATGGTCGCGTCGCCCGCATGACCAACACGCAGAGCACCTTCGGCGAGCAGATGGACTCGCTGTCCGACATGGTCTCCTTCGGCGCGGCGCCGGCGCTGATCATGTATTCCTGGGCGCTGCAGGGCCTGGGCAAGTGGGGCTGGTTCGCGGCCTTCGTCTACATCGCCGGTGCGGCGCTGCGTCTGGCGCGCTTCAACACCAACATCGCGGTCGTGGACCGGCGCTTCTTCCAGGGCGTGCCCAGCCCGGCCGCGGCCGCGCTGGTGATGAGTCTGATCTGGGCGCTCGACAGCTCTGGCTACAAGGACATCCACCGGGATCCGACGCTGGCGTGGCTGGCCTTCGGTTTCACGCTCTACGCCGGCCTGACGATGGTGACCAACGCGCCGTTCTACAGCTTCAAGGACATCACCTTCAAGCGTTCGGTGCCCTTCATCGTGCTGGTCGTGATCATGCTGGCCATCGCGGCGATCAACATCGACCCGCCGCGCGTGCTGTTCGGCGTCTTCTGCGCGTACGGCATCTCTGGCTATGTCGTCTATGCGGTCCGGCGCGCCAAGGGCAAACCGGCGAGCGTCATCGCGATGTCGACCGATGAGCCTGATGAAGCGGGCCTTCACCGATAGCGAATGCTTGCGGCTCGGTCATTCGCCCACTGACGTTGACGCTGCATAGGCCGCGCCTCTATATTCAACAGCTATGACGTCCCCGGCCCGAATTGCGCTGCTACTACTAGGTGACCTTCGGGTTCGCTAGATCGCGCACGTCCGTCCATCCAGACGCTCATCCCAGATCAACGGCCCGAATGCAACTCGCAACGGGCCGTTCCTGTTTCTGGAGAGTCTGCGAGTTGCGCCCCTGAACCCACAGGAACGCTCTCATGCTCAAGCAACCGCAGACCAAGTACCGCGCCTTCGCCCCCATCGCCCTTCCGGACCGCCGCTGGCCCGACGTGCAGATCACGAAGGCGCCGCTGTGGCTGAGCACCGACCTGCGCGACGGCAACCAGGCGCTGATCGAGCCGATGGATCCGGAGCGCAAGCTGCGCATGTTCCAGATGCTGGTGAAGATCGGCTTCAAGGAGATCGAGGTCGGCTTCCCTTCGGCGTCGCAGACCGACTTCGACTTCGTGCGGCTGCTGATCGAGCAGGGCCACATTCCGGACGACGTGACGATCCAGGTCTTGACGCAGGCGCGTCAGCCGCTGATCGAGCGCACCTTCGAATCGCTGGTCGGTGCCAAGCGCGCGGTCGTCCATCTGTACAACGCGGTTGCTCCGGTCATGCGTCGCGTCGTGCTCGGCATGAGCGAGGACGAGATCGTCGACCTGGCCGTCACCCACACGCGGATGATCCGTGATTTCGCCGAGAAGCAGCCGGAGACGGATTTCCGCTTCGAGTATTCGCCGGAGATGTTCTCCAGCGCCGAACTGAGCTTCTCCAAGCGCGTCGTGGACGCGGTGACCGAGGCCTGGGGCGCGACCCCGGAACGCAAGATCATCATCAACCTGCCATCGACGGTCGAGCACTCCACGCCGAACCTGTTCGCCGACATGATCGAGTGGATGGGCCGCAACGTCCAACGACGCGACTGCATCGTGCTGTCGGTCCACCCGCACAACGACCGCGGCACCGGCACGGCCGCCGCCGAACTCTCGATCATGGCCGGCGCGGATCGCCTCGAAGGCTGCCTCTTCGGCAACGGTGAGCGCACCGGCAACCTGGATCTGGTGAACGTCGCGCTCAACCTGTACACGCAAGGGGTGCATCCGGAGCTGGACTTCTCCGATATCGACGAGATCCGCCGCTGCGTCGAGCACTGCAACCAGCTGCCGGTGCATCCGCGTCATCCGTACGTCGGGGAACTGGTCTACACCTCGTTCTCGGGTTCGCACCAGGATGCGATCAAGAAGGCTTTCGCCGCCCGCAAGGAGGGCGACATCTGGGAGATCCCCTATCTGCCAGTCGACCCGAAGGACCTGGGCCGCAGCTACGAGGCGGTGATCCGCGTCAACAGCCAGTCGGGCAAGGGCGGCATCTCGTACCTGCTCGAGGCCGAGTACGGCATCGAGCTGCCGCGTCGCCTGCAGATCGAGTTCAGCCAGATCGTCCAGGGCGTGATGGACACGAACGGCAAGGAACTCGGCGCGGCCGACCTGTGGCGGATCTTCGACCGCGAGTACGGCGTGAAGCAGGCGCCGTCGCTGCACCCGCAGATCGATACCGCCGAGGATGGCCAGACTCGCGTGCAGGCGCAGGCGGACCTGTGCGTCCGTATGGTCAAGATCGACGGCCAGGGCAAGGGACCGATCGACGCCTTCGTCGAGGGCCTGAACAAGCTGCTGAAGACGCAGGTGCGGGTGCTCGACTACCACGAGCACGCGATGGGTAGTGGCGCCGACGCGCAGGCGGTGGCCTACCTGGAGCTGCGCGTGGGCGACGCGACGCTGTTCGGTGTCGGCATGGACGGCAACATCGCGTCGGCCTCGCTGAAGGCGATCGTCTCCGGCCTGCGTCGTGCGTCGCAACGCGGCGTGCTCAAGCTCGCCGACCGCGTCGCCGTGTGAGGGACCGGGGCGGCCCCGGCGCCGCCCTCGGACGTCTCATGAAGACGTCTCACTCGTGCCGCCGCCTAAACTCGCTGATCGGGCCGCTCCGGCCCGCGGCCCGCCACCGCAAGGAAGCCCCGACATGTCCGACCACCTGATCATCTTCGACACCACGCTGCGCGACGGTGAGCAATCGCCCGGCGCGTCCATGACCAAGGACGAGAAGCTGCGTATCGCGCGGCAGCTGGAGCGGCTGAAGGTGGATGTGATCGAGGCCGGCTTCGCGGCGGCGAGCCAGGGCGATTTCGAGGCGGTGAAGGCGATCGCCGACGCGATCCGCGACAGCACGGTCTGCTCGCTGGCCCGCGCGAACGACCGCGACATCGCCCGCGCCGCCGAGGCGCTCAAGGGGGCGGCGCGCGCCCGCATCCACACCTTCATCGCGACCAGCGAGCTCCACATGGAGAAGAAGCTGCGCATGACCCGCGAGCAGGTGCTGGAGCAGGCGATCCAGGCCGTGCGCTTCGGCCGCAACCTGACCGACGACATCGAGTTCTCGCCGGAGGACGGCTACCGCTCCGATCCGGAATTCCTCGCCCGCGTCGTCGAGGCGGTGATCCGCGAGGGTGCTCGCACGATCAACATCCCCGATACGGTCGGCTACGCGATCCCGGAGCTTTACGGCCAGTTCATCAAGACGCTGCGCGAGCGCGTGCCGAACTCCGACCAGGCGATCTGGAGCGTCCACTGTCACAACGACCTGGGCATGGCGGTGGCGAACTCGCTGGCCGGCGTGAAGATCGGCGGAGCGCGCCAGGTGGAGTGCACCATCAACGGCCTGGGCGAGCGCGCCGGCAATTGCTCGCTGGAAGAGGTCGTGATGGCGGTGAAGACCCGTCGCGACTACTTCGGCCTGGACGTTCGGGTGGATCCGTCGCAGATCGTCCCGGCGTCGAGGCTGGTCTCGCAGACCACCGGTTTTGTGATCCAGCCGAACAAGGCGGTGGTCGGCGCCAATGCCTTCGCACATGCGTCGGGCATCCATCAGGACGGCGTGCTGAAGGCCCGCGATACCTACGAGATCATGCGCGCCGAGGACGTCGGCTGGAGCGCCAACAAGATCGTGTTGGGCAAGCTGTCCGGCCGCAATGCGTTCAAGCAGCGGTTGCAGGAACTGGGCGTGGTGCTGGAGTCGGAGGCCGAGATCAACGCCGCCTTCGTCCGGTTCAAGGACCTGGCCGACCGCAAGTCCGAGATCTTCGACGAGGACATCATCGCGCTGGTGATGGACGAGTCGGTCTCCCAACTCCAGGAACATTACCGGCTGGTGGCGCTGGCGCAGCGCTCCGAGACCGGTGAGCGGCCGCAGGCGCAGGTGGTCTTCGCCGAGGGCGAGATCGAACACCGCACCGAGAGCGACGGCAACGGCCCGGTGGACGCGGTGCTCAAGGCGATCGAGAGCAAGGTCCAAAGTGGGGCGGAAATGCTGCTGTATTCGGTCAGCGCAATCACCAGCGGCAGCACAGAATCGCAAGGCGAAGTCACGGTGCGCCTGCAACATGCGGGGCGCGTGGTGAACGGCGTGGGGGCAGATCCCGATATCGTGGTCGCCTCGGCCAAAGCATATTTGAGCGCTCTCAACAAATTGCAGAGCAAGATGGAGCGGGTCGCCGCCCAAGGTTGACAGGACAGCGCACGCGGAGCCCTTGGGCGCGTCGGATGGCACGGATTCAGGTACTTTAAGAGCCTGCGTTAAGTCATTGATCTTGCCGGTCTTTCAGCGATCCCCTACACTCGCGCCCACTGACCTGGGGACTGGATTGAAGACCATTGCGACATTGCTGTCTGGTGCCGCGCTCAGCGGCGTCATGTTGCTGACGGGCTTGACCGCCAGTCTCGCGCCGATCCAATCGGCGCAGGCGGCCACCTCGTCGTCCTCCAAAGCCAAGGTGAAGAGCGTGCGGCAGGCCAAGCCGGCCCCCCGCTCTCCACGCAAGGTGGCTGCCCGCGCGGCAGCCCCGATCCGGGAAGTCGTCCCGTCCAAACCGTCATTCGGGACGATGTACGGCCTGCACGACACCGAAGATCCCCTCGACCTGAAATCCAGCGTCGCCTACGTCGTCGACCAGGACACCAACGAGGTCCTGTTCTCGAAGAACCCGTCGGCGGTGCTGCCGATCGCGTCGATCACCAAGCTGATGACCGCGCTGCTGGTCGTCGAGGCGAACCAATCGCTCGACGACAAGATCGAGATCACCGACGAGGACAAGGACACCGAGAAGTTCACCGGCTCCCGCCTGACCGTCGGCACGACGCTGACGCGCGGTGAACTGCTCCATCTGGCGCTGATGTCCTCGGAGAACCGCGCGGCGCATGCGCTCGGACGCAGCTACCCGGGCGGCCTGGAGACCTTCGTCGCGGCGATGAACGCCAAGGCCCACATGCTGGGCATGATGGACACGCATTACGTCGAGCCGACCGGCCTGTCCAGCCGCAACCAGTCGAGCGCTGCCGATCTTGCCAAGCTGGTCAAGGTGGCGCATGCGTTCCCGTTGATCCGCGAGCTGTCGACCTCGTCCGAGTACACCGTCGCGCTGGGTCGCAAGCAGGTGCGTTTTGGCACGACGAACGGACTGGTCCGCAAGGGCGACTGGGACATCGGCCTGCAGAAGACCGGCTTCATCAACGAGGCTGGCCAATGCCTGGTGATGCAGGCCCAGCTCGCCGGCCGCAAGCTGATCATGGTGTTCCTGGATTCCGCCGGGAAGTACTCACGCATCGGCGACGCCGAGCGTGTGCGCAAGTGGCTGACGGGAGCCGCGTCGCCGCTGGCAGCCGTGGCAACGCCGGCCGCTGTCAGCGCGACGGCACTCACTCCGGTGCTCTCGGCCAAGTAGACAGCCGGTCTCGCAATGAAAGAAGCGGGCCTTGCGCCCGCTTCGTCATTTCCGACTCGACATTGCCTGCGCGTCGTGTCTGGTCCGCACTGTCAACGCCGGCTGCCGGGCTGGCCGAGCTCCGCCAACTCAGCCCCGGAAGCCGAGCGAGGCCGAGATCCGCGTCGCCGTCTCTTTCAGTCGGGGCAACCAGCCTTCCTCCAGCCGGTCCGCGGGTGCCGAAATCGACAGGCCGGCCACCAGCTTGCCCTGGTCGTCGTAGATGCCTGCGGCCATGCAGCGAACGCCGAGTTCGAGTTCTTCATCGTCGCGCGCGACGCCGCGCTGGCGTACCAGTGCCATTTCACGCTCTAGCAGGGTGATCTCGGTCAGGCTGTTGCGTGTATGGCCGGAGAGGCCGGTGCGCGTGGCATACGCGCGCACACGCTGGGGATCGTCGCTCGCCAGGAAGAGTTTGCCCACCGACGTCAGGTGGAGCGGCGCCCGGCCGCCCACCGCGCGCACGACTTGCATGCCGCTGCGTTCGGAATAGGTCCGCTCGATGTAGACGATCTCATCCCCCTGCCGCACCGACAGGTTGACGGGCTGGTGGGTCAGCTTGTGGAGTTCCCGCATCGGGCCGATCGCGGCTTCGCGGACGTCCAGCCGCGCCTTCACCAGGTTGCCCAGCTCCAGCAGTCGCATGCCCAGCCGGTAGCTGCCGGCTTCAGGCCGGTCCACGAAACGTCCCAAGGTCAGGTCGTTCAGGATGCGGTGCGCGGTCGACGGGTGCAGGCCCGTCGTCTCGCTGATCAACTTCAGCGACACGGGGTCCTGATGCTGGGCCAGAACGTCCAGCAGCGCGAAAGTGCGCTCGAGGACCTGGATGGCGGGGGTCTGCAACTCCTTGGACTTCATGGCGGACGATTGTGAAGGATTTCTCCCCGGTTTTGCATGGCGAAACCGAGAGGGGCATCCAGAGGGCGCAATCCGTCGTTTTTGCCCATCAGCGGTGCGCGGACCGGGCAGTGACGTGCGTCAGGACGAGGTGTCGCCGACGGATTGCCGCATTGCGGAACGCGCCGCGAACAGCCCGCTGCGCACGGCGCCTTCGAGTGTCGCGGGGTACGGCCCGGCCAGATAGTCGCCGGCAGCCCAGACCCCGGGAGCGATCGTTGGGTCGGGGCGGGTCAGGCCCGGTGTGCAGGCGAAGGTCGCTCGCTTCTCGCTGAGCACGCGAACGATCCGCGGTGGCGTCGCCCATCGGAAAAGTTCCCGGGCCTGCGTCAGTGCCGCGGCGCCGGTGGCATCCAAGCCTTGGGCGACCCACGGCGCGGCGCCGCTGACGACCAGGCTGAACAGCCCCGGTTGCTGACCGAGCTGGCCCAGATCAAAGGCGAACTGGGCAGGCTCTGTCGCCGATTCGCGCAGCGCGACCATCGGCGCCGGCAGCGCCGACCCCATGCTCTCCAGGTAGATGGTGACGATGGGTTGGAATTCGAACGCCCCGGCGGCTGCGCTCCAGTGCGGCGCCAGATCGCGAGTGAGCCGGGACGCCTCGACGGACGTGCAGGCCACGATGACCGCGTCGAAGGCGTCGCCGTCGACGGCCCAGCGGCGCCCCTCCGCGTCGAGTTGCTGGACCCGCTGCGTTCGGATCGCCACGCCGCGCGACTGCAGCCATGCGCGCGCGGGTGTCGGGAGCAGTGCGCCCAGTCCGCGCCGGGGCAGCAGCAGGTCCGCGCTCCCCGGGCCGCTGAACAGTGCGTCCTTGAGCACCCGCAGGAAGACCTGCGCGCTGGCCTGGCTGGACGGTGTGTTCAGCGCGGCGACGCACAGCGGATCGATCAGGTCGTCACGCACGGTCCGAGGGAGCCCGGCGCAGAGCTGGGCGACCGTCAGCGCCGGATCGCAGCGGAAGCCCCGCATCGTCCACAGGCTGCTTGTCAACAGGAAGCGCAGCCGGTCTCGCAGCGACCACGCCGCGCAGCCCATCACGCCGCGCAGGAAGGCGAGGGTGGGCGGCCCTGGCGGGAGCCAAAGTGTCTCGCGATCGGGATAACGCAGCCGCAGCGGCATGCGGAGCAGGTCGGCGTCCGGGTCTCCGCCGACGCGTCGCATCAGCGCGAGCGTGTCCGTGTAGGCGCCGATCAGGATGTGCTGCCCGTTGTCGAGCGCGGGCTCGATGCCTTCCAGGCTGCGCGCCCGCCCGCCGAGCGTGGGCGCCATCTCGAACAGCGTGACCGAGGCACCCAGCGAGACGGCTTCGACAGCCGCGGCGAGCCCCGCCCAGCCGCCGCCGATGACGGCCAAGCGCGTCACGTCAGCGCCCGCGCCAGTTCGTCTTCATCGCGATCCACAGCTTGCGCAGCGGCGTCAGCGCGATGCGCTGGTGCAGGACCTGGAAGTTCTCCGCCTCGATCTCGCGCAGCAGCGTGCGGTAGATGTTGGCCATCATGAGCCCGGGCTTCTGCGCCTTGCGGTCGGTGTCGGACAGCAGCGCCACCGCCTCGTCGTACAGCGCGTGCGCGCGGTCCGCCTGGAACTTCATCAGCGCCGTGAAACGATCGCTGTAGCCCCAGGGCGCGTCGCGCTTGAGGATCTCGTGCGCCTTCACGTCGAACTGCTGCAGCTCGCTCACCGGCAGGTAGATGCGACCCCGTCGCGCGTCATCGCCGACGTCGCGAATGATGTTGGTGAGCTGCATCGCCTGGCCCAGCTTGTGGGCGTAGGCGATGGTGCCGGGATCCGTGCGGCCGAAGATGCCCGATGCCACCTCGCCCACCACGCCCGCCACCAGGTGGCAATAGCGCTGCAGGCCGGGGTAGTCGAGGTAGCGCGTCTGCTCCAGGTCCATCTGGCAGCCGTCGATGACCGCGAGCAGGTGCTCGACGCGGATGTCGTAGTCCTTGACGTGCGGCATCAGCGCCTTCATCGCGGGATGCGACGGCTGGCCGTTGAAGGCGCTCATGGCTTCCTTGCGCCACCAGGCCAGCTTGGTCGCGGCGACGCCAGGATCGGACACCTCATCGACCACATCGTCGACCTCGCGGCAGAACGCGTAGAAGGCGGTGATCGCCGCGCGGCGCGGCGGCGGCAGGAAGAGGAACGCGTAATAGAAGCTCGAGCCGCTCGCGGCGGCCTTCTGCTGGACGTACTGCTCCGGCGTGGAGGCGCCGGCGGTCGTCGTGTCGGAGGTCTTGTCGGTCTTGGTGCTCATCGCGCCGTCCCTTCGCGGCGTGTGTTCGTACGGTCTGCCGGTATCGTCATCGCGCGCCACAGCAGGAGCGGCGCGTCGGATGCACCGATCGTCGGCCGTCGCAGCAAGGCGTCGAAACGGTTCGATGCCAGCTTGTCGAGGATGCGGAGGCCGCCTTGTACCACCAAGCGCAGCTCCCAGCCGGCCCGGCCCGGAATCCGGCGGGCCAGCGGCGCACCTTCGGCCATCAGGTCGCGGGCCCAATCACAGAGTTCTGCGATCAGCGCACGGGCGGCCGGGCTGTCGCGCAGCGACAGCAGGTCCTGTCCCTCGACGCCGTGACGCCGGCGGTCCTCCAGTGGCGCATAGATCCGGCCGCGCGGACCGTCGACGGTGAAGTCCTGCCAGAAGTTGATCAGTTGCAGCGCCGAGCAGATCGCATCGGAGCGCCGCAGCGACCCGACGTCGTCGATGCCGTACAGGTGCAGCAGCAGGCGCCCGACCGGGTTGGCCGAGCGGCGGCAGTAATCGAGCAGCTCGGCGCGGGTCGCGTAATCGGTTTTCACGAGGTCCTGCTCGAAGGCATCGAGGAGATCCTCCAGCAGCGGCACCGGCAGGCGGTACTGGATCAGGACGCGTCCCAGCGGCGCGAACACGCGTGCCGCCCAGCGAGGCGAGGGCGCTTTGCCGGCGGCGACGGCACGCAGGTCGGCGCGGTAGTCGGCCAGGTCGCGCAGACGCCGCGAGGGCATTGCATCGCCTTCATCGGCCAGATCGTCGGCCGTCCGGGCGAACCGGTAGATCGCCATGATCGCGGGACGCAAGGCCGGCGGGCTCAGCCAGGAAGCGACAGGAAAGTTTTCGTAGTGCTCTATGCTCACGGGCGGCATTCTCCGCTGAGCGGGCAATGTCGTTTGCGTCAACCTGACGTCCCGAACCACGCGCGGTTCGCCCTGGTCGTCAATCTCCGCAGACCACGAGCAGTACCCCGGTGAACCGTACGCCGTCGGTTTGACACGTTCGGACACGCTGAATACATTACTGACCAGTCAGTCAGTTACTCCGATGCCCGAAGTCGGGCGTCGTGGCTTTGTCGAGGTGTTCATGCCCCAACGGTCTCTTGTGTCCCTGCCCGCCGGAACGTCCGGCGCCGTGTCCGAATCCGCCTTCGCCGGATCCTGGGGGCGCGTCTCGAAGTGGTTGGCGGCTGCCGTCGCCCTGGCGGCCATGGCCGTGTTGGCGGCCTGCGGCAAGCAGGCCCCGCCGCCGGAGCCGGAACGCTATGTGCGCACGCTGGTGCTGACGCCGCAATCGGCCGGTCTCCAACGCGAGTTCGCGGCTGAAGTGCGGGCCCGGGTCGAATCCCGGCTGTCCTTCCGCGTCGCCGGCAAGATCCTCGAGCGCAAGGTGGACCTGGGATCGGTGGTCAAGCCCGGGCAGGTGCTGGCGCGGATCGACAGCTCGGACCTGGTGCTGGCGCAAGAAGCCGCCAAGTCCAACGTGCTGGCGGCGCGCGTCAACCGCGACCAGCTGGGCGCGGACTACAAGCGCTACATCGACCTCCACAAGCAGGGCTTCATCAGTGCCGCCGAACTGGATCGCCGCGACGCCGCCTTCAAGGCCGCGCAGGCGCAGTTCGAATCGGCCCGTGCCCAGTCCGACGTGCAGCGCAACCAGGCGCAGTACTCGAGCCTGATCGCCGATGCGGCCGGTGTCGTCACCGGCGTCGACGCGGAGCCCGGCATGGTCGTGGCCGCCGGCACGCCGGTCGTGCGCGTGGCCAACGACGGGCCGCGGGACATCGTGTTCTCCGTCTCCGAAGACCAGGTCGCGCTGGTGCGCGCCGCCGCGGCGCGTCCGGACGGCCTGAAGGTCCGCCTCTGGACCGATACCAAGGCCGACGCGCAGCCGATCAAGCTGCGTGAACTGGCTGCCGCCGCCGATCCGGTGACGCGGACCTTCCTGGTGAAGGCCGAGCTGAACAGCCAGAACGTGCACCTCGGTCAGACCGCGACGGTCGTGCTGACCGGCGCGCCGTCGGACAACGCGATCAAGCTTCCGCTGAGCGCCGTGATGGAAGTGCAGGGCAAGAGTTCCGTGCTGCTGCTCGACCCGAAGACCATGGCGGTGCGCCCGCAGGCGGTGACCGTCGTCGGCGCCGAAGGCAACGAGCTGGTCGTGCAGGGCCTGTCGCCCGGCATGGAGGTCGTGACCGCCGGCGGCCATGTGCTGACGCCGGGGCAGAAGGTCAAGCGCTTCGTCCCGCCGGGTACGCCGATCGAGGGCGCGGCACCCGCGCCCGCGCCCGCCTCGGCGACCGCCTCGCGCTGATTCTCGGGAGCCCTGAATGAGCAACCCGAGCCGCGCCGGTTTCAATCTCTCGCGCTGGGCGCTGGAGCATGCCCCGCTGACGCGCTACCTGATGGTGGTGCTGATGGTGCTGGGCTTCGCCGCCTACTTCCAGTTGGGCCAGGACGAAGACCCACCGTTCACTTTCCGCGCGATGGTCGTGCAGGCCTACTGGCCCGGCGCGACGCCTCAGCAGATGGCCGAACAGGTCACCGACAAGATCGAACGCACCCTGCAGGAGGTGCCGCATGCCGACAAGATCCGCAGCTACACCAAGCCGGGGGAGTCCCTCACCATCTTCCAGGTGAAGGACAACACCGCGCCGACCGAGGTGCCGCAGCTCTGGTACACGGTCCGCAAGAAGATCGGCGACCTGCGGGCCACGCTGCCGCAGGGCGTGCTGGGACCGTTCTTCAACGATGAATTCGGCGACGTCTACGGCTCGATCTTCGCGCTGTCGTCCGACGGCGGTTTCTCGATCGAGGAACTGCGCCAGCAGGCCGAGGCGGTCCGCTCCGAACTGCTGCGCGTGCAGGACGTGGCCAAGGTGGATCTGTTCGGTGTCCAGGCGGAGAAGCTGTTCATCGAGATCTCGCAGAAGCGGCTGGCCGAACTGGGCCTGGACTTCAACCAGGTGGTGTCGCAGCTCAACGCGCAGAACGCGGTCGAGAGCGCCGGCACGATGAACGCCGGCAGTGCCAACGTGCAGATCCGCATCGAGGGCCAGCTCAACTCGGTCCAGGCGCTGAGCGAATTCCCGATTCGCGGCACCAATGCGCAGACCGGCGTGGCCAGCAGCATCCGCCTGGGCGACATCGCCAAGGTCCGCCGCGGCTACGTCGATCCGGCGACGACGATGGTCCGCTTCAACGGCAAGCAGGTCGTCGCGCTGGGTGTGTCGATGGGCAAAGGCGGCGACATCATCGCGCTGGGCAAGGCGCTGCAGGCCAGCGTCAAGCGGCTCCAGCAGCAACTGCCCGCCGGCATCACGCTGCAACAGATCCAGGACCAGCCGAGCGCCGTGAAGAGCTCCGTGGGCGAGTTCGTGCACGTGCTGATCGAGGCCGTCATCGTCGTGCTGGGGGTGAGCTTCATCGCGCTGGGCCTGCACACCAAGCCGCTGCGCATCGACGTGTGGCCGGGTCTGGTCGTGGGCATCACGATCCCGCTGGTGCTGGCGATCACCTTCGTGGTGATGCTCTACGCCGGCGTGGGACTGCACAAGATCTCGCTGGGGTCGCTGATCATCGCGCTCGGCCTGCTCGTCGACGACGCCATCATTGCCGTCGAGATGATGGTGCGCAAGCTCGAGGAGGGCTACGACAAGATGCACGCGGCGACGTACGCCTACGACGCCACCGCCAAGCCGATGCTGACCGGCACGCTGATCACCGCGGTCGGCTTCCTGCCGATCGGCCTGGCGAAGTCCACCGTCGGCGAGTACACCTACGCCATCTTCGCGGTGACCGCGGCGGCGCTGGTGATCTCGTGGATCGTGTCGGTGTACTTCGTGCCGTACCTCGGCGCGCTGCTGCTGAAGACCCGCGCCGGCCACGAGGGCGAGGCGCACGAGGTCTTCGATACCCCGTTCTACAACCGCTTCCGTCGCTGGGTCGCGTGGTGCGTGTTCAACCGCTGGAAGACCATCGGCCTGACGATCCTGGTGTTCGTGCTCGGCCTGGCCGGCATGGGCAAGGTGCAGCAGCAGTTCTTCCCGGACTCGAGCCGGCCGGAGATCCTCGTCGACCTGTGGCTGCCCGAAGGCGCCACCATCGAGGAGAGCAACGTCATCGCCAAGCGCTTCGAGGCCCGCATGGCCAAGGAGCCGCTGGTGGGCAGCATCGCGACCTGGGTCGGTTCGGGTGTGCCGCGCTTCTACCTGCCGCTGGACCAGATCCTGCCCAACACCAACGTCAGCCAGGCCATCATCCTGCCGAAGTCGCTGGCCGACCGCGAGACCTTGCGCCACAAGCTGCCGCAGATCCTGGCCCAGGAGTTCTCCGAGGTGCGCGGCCGCGTGAAACTGCTGCCCAACGGGCCGCCGGTGCCGTACCCGGTGCAGTTCCGCATCGCCGGCGACGATCCCGCGCAACTGCGGGTCTACGCCGATCGCGCCAAGGAGCAGATGCGCGCCAATCCGAACATGGTCGGCGTCAACGACAACTGGAACGAGGCCATCAAGGTCCTGCGCCTGCAGGTCGACCAGGACAAGGCGCGCGCGCTGGGTGTGACCAGCCAGAGCATCGCGCAGGCGGCGCGCATCCTCGTGACGGGCACGACCGTGGCGCAGTACCGCGAGGCCGACCGGCTGATCGACATCGTCCTGCGCCAGCCGGTGCAGGAGCGCGACACGCTGTCCGAACTCGCCAACGCCTACGTGCCGACGGCCTCCGGCCGCTCGGTGCCGCTGACGCAGGTCGCCAAGCCCCAGTTCACCTGGGAGCCCGGCGTGATGCACCGCGAGAGCCGCCAGTTCGCGATCACCGTGCAAGGCGATGTCATCGAGGGCCTGCAGGGCGCGACCGTGACGAACCAGCTCTGGCCCGCGCTCGACGCGATGCAGAAGGAGATGCCGCCGGGCTACTCGATCTCGATCGCCGGCGCGGTCGAGGAGAGCAGCAAGGGCACCGGTTCGATCGCGGCCGGCGTGCCGATCATGCTGTTCATCACCTTCACGCTGCTGATGCTGCAGCTGCACAGCTTCTCGCGCGCCATGCTGGCCTTCCTGACCGGCTTCCTCGGCATCGCCGGCGTGTCCGCGGCGCTGCTGATCCTGAACCGGCCGTTCGGCTTCGTCGCGCTGCTGGGCGTCATCGCGCTGATGGGCATGATCCAGCGGAACTCGGTCATCCTGATCGACCAGATCGAGCAGGACCGCAGCCGCGGCGTGCCGCCGGCGCAGGCGATCGTCGAGTCCGCCGTGCGTCGTCTGCGCCCGATCGCCCTGACTGCGGCCGCCGCCGTGCTGGCGATGGTGCCGTTGTCTCGCAGCGTGTTCTGGGGCCCGATGGCGGTGGCGATCATGGGCGGCCTGATCGTGGCCACCGTGCTGACGCTGCTGGCGCTGCCGGCGATGTACGCGGCCTGGTTCCGCGTCGAGCGGGACAAGGACGCCGGCATCGCGCCGTCCACGCATTGATCGCGCACTGACCCCGCGCCGACCTCGCAGGGGTTTCCCCCGCCCGGGACGGGCGGGGGTGCGTCGGAAAGCATCGATTCCTTGATTACAATCGCCGGTTTTCCGGATCGCGGAGGGCGGGCCCTGGGCTCTTCCTTCGCTTCATGAATTACCAAGGGGCCGTCGCGCAGGACTGTGCGCAGCGATCGCGACGACCTCAGTTCACCCGGCGCGGGTGGCGAAATTGGTAGACGCACCAGGTTTAGGTCCTGACGCCTTCACGGGCGTGCCGGTTCGAGTCCGGCCCCGCGCACCACACTCTCAACTGATTCCGAGTCCACTATGGCTGTCACCGTCGAAACTCTCGAAAAGCTCGAACGCCGCATCACGCTCACGCTGGCGGCCACTGACATCAACTCCGAAGTCGAGTCGCGCCTGAAGAAGCTGGCCCGCACGGTCAAGGCCGACGGTTTCCGTCCCGGCAAGGTGCCGATGTCGTTCGTGGCGCAGCGCTACGGCGCGCAGGTCCAGTACGAAGTCGTCAACGACAAGCTGGGCGAGGCCTTCAGCGCCGCCGCCAACGAGGCCAAGCTGCGCGTCGCCGGCATGCCCAGCATCGCCCAGAAGGACGAAGCGGCCGAAGGCCAGCTGGCCTTCGACGCGACCTTCGAGGTCTACCCGGAAGTGAAGATCGCCGATCTGGCCGAGGCCGAGATCGAGCGCGTCGCCGCCGACGTGACCGATGAAGCCATCGACAAGACCGTCGAGATCCTGCGCAAGCAGCGCCGTTCGTTCGCCCAGCGGGGTGCCGCGGACGTGGCCGCCGATGGCGACCGCATCACCATCGACTTCGAAGGCAAGATCGACGGCGAACCCTTCGCCGGCGGCAAGGCCGAAGCGTTCCAGTTCCTGCTGGGCGAAGGCCAGATGCTCGAGGCTTTCGAGAAGGCCGTGCGCGGCATGAAGGCCGGCGAATCGAAGACCTTCCCGCTCGCGTTCCCGGCCGACTATCACGGCAAGGACGTCGCCGGCAAGGAAGCCGACTTCCTGGTCACGGTCAAGAAGATCGAGGCCCAGCACCTGCCCGAAGTGAACGAATCGTTCGCCAAGGCCCTGGGCATCAAGGAAGGCACGGTCGAGGCCCTGCGCGCCGACATCAAGAAGAACCTCGAGCGCGAAGTGAAGTTCCGCGTGCTGGCCAAGAACAAGGGCGCCGCGATGGACGCGCTGGTCGGCAAGGCTGAGCTGGACGTGCCCAAGTCGCTGATCGCCGGCGAAGCTGAGCGCATGGTCGCCAACGCCCGCGAAGACCTGAAGAAGCGCGGCATCAAGGACGCCGACAAGGCCCCGATCCCCGCCGAGCTGTTCAACGATCAAGCCGAGAAGCGCGTGCGCCTGGGCCTCGTCGTGGCCGAACTGGTCCGTTCGCAGAACCTGCAGGCCAAGCCCGAGCAGCTGCAGGCCCACATCGAAGAGATCTCGCAGAGCTACGAGAAGCCGGCGGAAGTCGTGCGCTGGTACCTGTCGGACCGCGAGCGCATGGCCGAGGTCGAAGCCGTCGTGATCGAGAACAACGTCACCGACTTCATCCTGGGCAAGGCCAAGATCACCGACAAGCAGCTGCCGTTCGACGAGCTGATGGCCACGGCCTGATCCGCGGACACGCTGCTTTGGCGCGGGCTTTTTCGGCGTTGCTCTTGATTCGCCGCAAACTCATCGCCAAGTAAGGCGCCAGGCCGAAAGGCCGGCGCCTTTTTCTTTCCCCGGCGCTACCGTCGGGTGGGGCCCCTCCCGGGAGGGAACCCTCGCACGGTCAGGGGATGGAGCGCACGACATAATGGTTTGTCGTGATCTCGAACCACATCAGAGGATTTCATGAGCGCGCTTGAAACCAGCAACCTGGGCATGGTGCCCATCGTCATCGAACAGTCGGGCCGCGGCGAGCGCGCCTACGACATCTACAGCCGCCTGCTGCGCGAGCGCATCGTCTTCCTGGTCGGCCCGGTGAACGATGCCGTCGCCAACCTGGTGGTGGCGCAGCTGCTGTTCCTGGAGAGCGAGAACCCCGAGAAGGAGATCTCGCTGTACATCAACTCGCCGGGCGGCAGCGTCTCGGCCGGGATGTCGATCTACGACACGATGCAGTTCATCAAGCCGTCGGTCTCGACGCTGTGCATGGGCATGGCCGCGTCGATGGGCGCGTTCCTGCTGGCCGCGGGCGAGAAGGGCAAGCGCTTTGCGCTGCCGAACTCCAAGATCATGATCCACCAGCCGCTGGGCGGCGCCCAGGGTCAGGCCACCGACATCGAGATCCACGCCCGTGAGATCCTCAAGACCCGCGAGCAGTTGAACCGCATCCTGGCCGAACGCACCGGGCAGAGCCTGGAAAAGATCCAGGCGGACACCGAGCGCGACTACTTCATGTCGGCCGCCGAGTCGGCGACCTACGGCCTGATCGACAAGGTCATCGAGAAGCGCTGATCGCGGATCGGGGACCGGTTCACTTCCGGCTTTTAGCGGCGTCCCTGAGGGGCGCCGCTTGTCTTCCCCCGCCCTCCGCTGCCGCTTCCGAGCAGGAGATTTCTCAAGATCGGGAAGTCTTCTGACTGGTGCGGAGCGAACCGCCGGCTCCGCTTGTCAACTGACCGCCCGTTGACCGCACCAACTGACCACTCTTAGGGGCTTTTATCCCCCCAAGGGTGGTGCCGGCAATTGAACTATCATCAATGCAGGCACTTGCCTGTATTCCCCGCAGCCCTTCAGCAGCCCCAGCAGCACTCCCATGGCCGAGAAAAAAGGCAACTCCAGCGAAAAAGTCTTGTATTGCTCCTTCTGCGGCAAGAGCCAGCATGAGGTCAAGAAGCTGATCGCGGGCCCGTCGGTGTTCATCTGCGACGAGTGCATCGAGCTGTGCAACGACATCATCCGCGACGAGGTCCCCGCCGAGGCGGCGACCGGCGGACGTGCCAGCAAGTCGGACCTGCCCGTCCCCAGCGAGATCAAGACGACGCTCGACCAGTACGTGATCGGCCAGGACGTGGCCAAGCGCACCCTGTCCGTCGCGGTCTACAACCATTACAAGCGGCTGCGCCACGCGGCTGACACCAAGGACGGCGTCGAGCTGTCCAAGAGCAACATCCTGCTGATCGGACCGACCGGTTCGGGCAAGACGCTGCTGGCGCAGACACTGGCTCGCGTCCTGAACGTCCCGTTCGTGATCGCCGATGCGACGACGCTGACCGAAGCCGGCTATGTCGGCGAGGACGTCGAGAACATCATCCAGAAGCTGCTCCAGAACTGCAATTACGACGTCGAGCGCGCGCAGCGCGGCATCGTCTACATCGACGAGATCGACAAGATCAGCCGCAAGGCGGACAACCCCTCCATCACGCGCGACGTGTCGGGCGAGGGCGTCCAGCAGGCGCTGCTGAAGCTGGTCGAAGGCACGATGGCCTCGGTCCCCCCTCAGGGTGGCCGCAAGCACCCGAACCAGGACTTTCTGCAGATCGACACGACCAACATCCTGTTCATCTGCGGCGGCGCCTTCGACGGCCTGGAGAAGCTCATCCAGAACCGCTCCGAACGTTCGGGCATCGGCTTCAGCGCCGACGTCAAGAGCAAGAGCGACAAGAAGGTCGGCGAGCTGTTCCGCGAAGTCGAACCGGGCGACCTGATCAAGTTCGGACTGATCCCGGAACTGGTCGGCCGTCTGCCCGTGATCGCCACGCTCGGGGAACTGACCGAGGACGCGCTGGTGCAGATCCTGACCGAGCCGCGCAACGCGCTGGTCAAGCAATACCAGCAGCTGTTCTCGATGGACGGCGTGGAACTGGAAGTGCGTCCGTCGGCGCTGAGCGCGGTCGCGCGAAAGGCGCTGGCCCGCAAGACCGGGGCCCGTGGCCTGCGCTCGATCGTCGAGCATGCGCTGATCGACACCATGTTCGAGTTGCCTTCGCTCGAGAGCGTCGCCAAGGTCGTGCTGGACGAACACAACATCGACGAGGACACCAAGCCGTTGCTGGTCTATCGCGAAACCAAGGCCAGCGCCTGAGGTCGCGAAGACACCCCCGGGCGATTCGCTTGCCATCACTTCACGTGGAAAGCAATTGCTCAAAGGCTATTGAACGGCACCTTGTAATTGGTAGCTCGGGCCCTAGATGGGCTTGAGAAAGAGAGGTTTTCATGTCCGGTCATCCGATCCTCCCCGCGGAACCCATCACGCTGCCGCTGCTCCCGCTGCGCGACGTGGTCGTGTTCCCGCACATGGTGATCCCGCTCTTCGTGGGTCGTCCCAAGTCCATCAAGGCCTTGGAAGCGGCGATGGAAGCAGGGCGCCAGATCATGCTGGTCGCGCAGAAGGCGGCCGGCAAGGACGAACCCAAGCCCGACGACATGTTCGAGATGGGTTGCGTCTCCAGCATCCTGCAGATGCTGAAGCTGCCCGACGGCACGGTGAAGGTGCTGGTCGAAGGCCTGCAACGCGCGACGACGAGCAAGATCGAAGACGGTGAAGAGCACTTCACCGCCGAGGTCGTGCCCATTCCGCCGGAAGCCGATGATCAGCCCGAGGTCGAAGCCCTGCGCCGCGCCGTGACGCAGCAGTTCGACCAGTACGTCAAGCTGAACAAGAAGATCCCGCCGGAGATCCTGACGTCCATCGCCGGCATCGACGATGCCGGCCGCCTGGCCGACACGATCGCCGCGCACCTGCCGCTCAAGCTCGATGCGAAGCAGTCGGTGCTGGACCTGTCCGAAGTGGGCAAGCGTCTGGAGAAGCTGCTGGACCTGCTCGAGCATGAGGTCGATATCCTGCAGGTGGAAAAGCGCATCCGTGGCCGCGTCAAGCGCCAGATGGAGAAGTCCCAGCGCGAGTACTACCTGAACGAGCAGGTCAAGGCCATCCAGAAGGAACTGGGCGACGGCGAAGAAGGCGCCGACATGGAGGAGCTGGAGAAGAAGATCCAGGCTGCTCGCATGCCGAAGGAAGCGCGCAAGAAGGCCGAGTCCGAGCTCAAGAAGCTCAAGCTGATGTCGCCGATGTCCGCGGAAGCGACCGTCGTGCGCAACTACATCGACACGCTGGTCAACCTGCCGTGGGCGAAGAAGACCAAGATCAAGCACGACCTGGCCAATGCCGAGGCGGTGCTCAACGAGGACCACTACGGCCTCGACAAGGTCAAGGAACGCATCCTCGAGTACCTCGCGGTGCAACAGCGCGTCGACAAGGTGAAGGCGCCGATCCTGTGCCTGGTCGGACCTCCGGGCGTGGGCAAGACCTCGCTGGGGCAGTCGGTGGCGCGCGCCACGGGCCGCAAGTTCGTCCGCATGGCGCTGGGCGGCGTGCGTGACGAGGCCGAGATTCGCGGTCATCGCCGCACCTACATCGGCTCGATGCCGGGTAAGGTGCTGCAGAGCCTGAGCAAGGTCGGCACGCGCAATCCGCTGTTCCTGCTCGACGAGATCGACAAGCTGGGCATGGACTTCCGCGGCGATCCGTCGTCGGCGCTGCTGGAGGTGCTGGACCCCGAGCAGAACCACACCTTCGCCGACCATTACATCGAGGTCGACTACGACCTGAGCGATGTGATGTTCGTGGCGACGTCGAACTCGCTGAACATCCCGCCGGCGCTGCTGGACCGGATGGAAGTGATCCGTCTGTCGGGTTACACCGAGGACGAGAAGGTCAACATCGCCCAGCGCTACCTGCTGCCGAAGCAACGCGGCAACAACGGCGTGAAGGATGAGGAACTCGAGGTCACCGAAGACGCGATCCGCGGCGTGATCCGCTACTACACGCGGGAAGCCGGCGTGCGGTCGCTGGAGCGCGAAATCTCCAAGATCTGCCGCAAGGTCGTCAAGGGTCTTCAGCTGAAGGCCTACGACAGCAAGGTGGTCGTCAACGAGGACAACCTCAACGAATTCCTGGGCGTTCGCAAGTACGACTTCGGCCGTGCGGAGAAGAAGAACCAGGTCGGCCAGGTGGTCGGTCTGGCGTGGACCGAAGTGGGCGGCGATCTGCTGACCATCGAAGCCACCGCGATGCCGGGCAAGGGCAACATCATCCGCACCGGCTCGCTGGGCGACGTGATGAAGGAATCGGTCGAGGCGGCGCGCACGGTGGTGCGTTCGCGGGCTCGCCGGCTGGGCATCAAGGATGAGCTCTTCGAGAAGCGCGACATCCACGTGCACGTGCCGGACGGCGCGACGCCCAAGGATGGTCCGAGCGCGGGCATTGCGATGACGACGGCCTTCGTGTCGGCGCTGACCGGGATTCCGGTGCGGGCCGATGTGGCGATGACCGGCGAGATCACGCTTCGCGGCGAGGTCACGGCGATCGGCGGCTTGAAGGAAAAGCTGCTGGCGGCGCATCGCGGCGGCATCAAGACGGTCATGATTCCGGAAGAGAACGTCAAGGATCTGCAGGACATTCCGGAGAACGTGAAGAACCAGCTCGAGATCGTGCCGGTCCGCTGGATTGATCGCGTGCTGGAAGTGGCCCTCGAGACCTATCCGCAGGCCTTGCCTGAGGAAGAGGTCGCTGCGACGGCGACGCCGGCCGAGAAGGTGGCGGACCCGAAGCCTGACGCGGGCGACTCCCTGAAGCACTGAGCCCGGGCTCGACACGACAATGGCGCCTTCGGGCGCCATTTTTCTTTGGGCTTGGCATCGGCACTTGGGCGATCTTCATAAAGAAGTCGCCGAACTCTTGCGAGAGCGTCAAAAACCGTTCTATACTCTCGGCTTCAGCGCAAACGGTGCAGCGACGACAAAGCAATTCGCAAGAATTGCACGGCAGTTGAAGCAGGCAGTGTGTTGAAGACCCTGCGGGAATAGCTCAGTTGGTAGAGCGCAACCTTGCCAAGGTTGAGGTCGCGAGTTCGAGCCTCGTTTCCCGCTCCAGGTTCAAAAAATGGAAGCCCAGGCTTCCATTTTTTATCGAAGTCGGACAACCAAATCCGGCTTCTACAGAATCCCGTCCAGGGTTCTGGGGCGCGATAGCAAAGCGGTTATGCCCCGGATTGCAAATCCGGTCAGTCCGGTTCGACTCCGGATCGCGCCTCCAAAGAATGGACATTGCGGGAATAGCTCAGTTGGTAGAGCGCAACCTTGCCAAGGTTGAGGTCGCGAGTTCGAGCCTCGTTTCCCGCTCCAACGACACCAAAGGTCGGTGGGGTGATTGAACACTCCGCTGTCCTGCGATGCGGGAATAGCTCAGTTGGTAGAGCGCAACCTTGCCAAGGTTGAGGTCGCGAGTTCGAGCCTCGTTTCCCGCTCCAAATCCTACAAAGGGAAGCCAGTTTGGCTTCCCTTTTTTCTTTGTCGGTCGCCGTGATAATGCGCGCTCACTCCGACATGGAATCGATGCGGAGTCGTCGCGCCTCGATGGTGAAATTGGTAGACACAGCGGACTTAAAATCCGCCGCCCTCAACCGGCGTACGGGTTCGAGTCCCGTTCGAGGCACCACGCGATCGGCTTCCAGAGACTGCAGCACATGGGCATGTTTGTGCAGGAACTGTTGAACCCGGGCGTTCGCAAGCGCGAAGTCTTCGGCTGGTCGATGTACGACTTCGCCAATTCGGGCTACACGACCGTCGTCCTGACGGCCGTCTACAACGCGTACTTCGTCGGCGTCATCGCCAAGGGCCAGCCGTCGGCGACGCTGCTCTGGACCGTGCTGATCGCCGTCTCCAGTTTCCTCGTGATGGTGACGATGCCGGGGCTGGGCGCCTGGGCCGATGCCCATGGGGCGAAAAAGAAACTGCTGGGGCTCTGCACGATCGGCTGCGTGTTGTCGACCGCCGCGCTCGCGGTATTCGGCGCGGACCAGCTGTGGTGGGCGGCCACGGCGGTTGTGCTCTCCAACGTGTTCTTCTCCTACGGCGAATCGCTGATCGCGGCGTTCCTCCCGGAGCTGGCGCGGCGCGATGCGCTCGGGCGCGTGTCCGGCTGGGGCTGGGCTTTCGGTTACCTCGGCGGGATGCTCGCGCTCGGCCTGTGCCTGGGCTACGTGCTGAGCGCCCAGGCGCGCGGAGACACAGCCGACCATTTCGTCCCGGTCACGATGCTGATCACCGCCGGGCTGTATCTGCTCGCCGCGCTGCCCACCTTCCTGCTGCTGCGCGAGCGCGCCGATCCCTGCGCCACGCGTCGGGCCGCTCGCATGGGGTCAGGTCTTTCCCAGCTGTGGACGTCCTGGCAGCGTGCACGTGCCTATCCGGACTTTCTGCGACTGCTGGCCTGCGGCACGAGCTACCAGGCGGGGATCGCCGTCGTCATCGCGCTCGCCGCTGTCTATGCGGAGCAGGCGCTCGGTTTCACACAGGCGCAGACGATGACCTTGGTGTTCCTCGTGAACATCGCCTCCGCGGTCGGTGCCTTCCTGTTCGGCTATTACGAGGACCGCATCGGCCACCAGCCCGCGCTCGCGGTGACGCTGGTGGGTTGGATGGTCATGACGCTGCTGGCCTTCCTGGCGACGAGCGCCTGGTTGTTCTGGATCGCCGCGGTGATCGCGGGCCTGTGCATGGGTTCCAGCCAGTCCTGCGGCCGTGCGCTTGCCGGTGCCCTCGCGCCGCACGACCGCCTGGCCGAGTTCTTCGGCTTGTGGACCTTCGCCACCCGCCTCGCCGCGATCATCGGTCCGCTGACCTACGGCGCCGTCACGGTGTTGACGGCAGGCAATCACCGTCTCGCGATCCTCGCGACCGGCGTCTTCTTCGTTCTCGGCTACTGGTTGCTGAGACGCGTCGACATGACGCGCGGACTGGCGCGGGCGCTGATCTGAACCTGATCTGAGGCCGGTCAGCTCGCTGGCCGTCGCTCAGGCCGCGATGCGCGTGGCCGTCACGTCGCGCCAGCCGAGGGCCTCGCGCGCCAGGTGCTGCAGCGGCGCGGGATCGCCGGTGCTTTCGAGCACGATCGCCGCGGGGCCCGACGCGGCGAAACCGAGTCCCTCCCACACGCGCCTCGCCTGACGCGCGACGGCGTCCTCGATGTTGAGCAACTGAACGCCGTCGCCCAACGCCGCCTGGATGCGTGCCTGCACCAGCGGGTAGTGGGTGCAGCCGAGCAGCACCGTATCGACGCCGCCCTGCCGCAGCGGCTCGCAGAAGCGCTCGATCAGGTCGCCGAGCTCGGCGCTGCGCAGATCGCCTTGCTCGATCAGCGTGACCAGGCCGGGGCAGGGCTGGCTGATCAACTCGACATCACTGGCATGTGCCGCGACGAGCTGCTCGAAACGCCGGCTCGCGATCGTCGCCGTCGTCGCCATCACGCCGATGCGGCCGTTGCGCGTCGCGGCCACGGCCGGCTTCACGCCGGGCTCGATGCCCACGACCGGCCAGTCCGGCCAGCGCTCGCGCATGGCCTGCACCGCATGCGCCGTCGCCGTGTTGCACGCCACCACCGCCATCCGGGCGCCGACCTCGCGCAGGCGTTCGGCCACGCGCACGCTGCGCTCGACGATGTACTCGCTGCTGCGGTCTCCATAAGGGGCGTGAGCGGTATCGGCGACGTAGTGCAACGGCACATCGGGCAACTGCTCGCGCAGCGCCTTCAGCACGGTCAGACCGCCGACGCCCGAATCGAAGACCCCGATGCAGGGGACGCGCGCGTCGGTGTCAAGGGAACTCGCGGGAGCGATCGATGGAGAGGAGGGAGGAGGCACGGAACTCGCGGTCGTGATCGTTGGGGGCGGTGGTGCTGGCGTATCGGGAGCGCAGTCTAGAGGAATCCCTCATTCCTGCCGTGAACCGCTTGGCAGCCGCGAAGCAATGGCTAGAATAGAACGATCGTTCGTTTTATTTTCGAGCCAGCGCCGAGGAGACGCTCGCGGTTTTCCGGGATGCCCGGGACGGGAGCAGGGGCGCATGACGGCTGGGAGACACGGGAGCGCCCCGGGGCTCCCATAGAATCTGATTAACGTTAACGTCAATCCGCTTGGAGTGCTTCGATGAAGGTATTGGTCCCCGTCAAACGAGTCGTCGATTACAACGTCAAGGTGCGCGTCAAGAGTGACGGAACCGGCGTGGACATCGCCAACGTGAAGATGTCCATGAACCCGTTCGACGAGATCGCCGTCGAAGAAGCCGTCCGCCTGAAGGAGAAGGGCGTGGTCACGGAAGTGATCGCCGTCTCCTGCGGCGTCACGCAGTGCCAGGAAACGCTGCGCACCGCGATGGCCATCGGCGCCGATCGCGCGATCCTGGTCGAGACCCCCGCCGACCTCGAGCTGCAGCCGCTGGCCGTGGCCAAGCTGCTGAAGGCGCTGGTCGACAAGGAACAGCCGCAGCTGGTGATCCTGGGCAAGCAGGCCATCGACGACGATTGCAACCAGACCGGGCAGATGCTGGCCGCGCTGACCGGCCTGCCTCAAGGCACGTTCGCGTCGAAGGTGGAAGTCGCCGACGGCAAGGTCAACGTCACGCGTGAAGTCGACGGCGGCCTGGAGACGGTCAGCCTGACGCTGCCCGCGGTCGTGACGACCGACCTGCGCCTGAACGAGCCGCGCTACGTGACGCTGCCCAACATCATGAAGGCGAAGAAGAAGCAGCTCGACGTGGTCAAGCCTGCCGACCTGGGCGTGGACGTGTCGCCGCGCATCAAGACGCTGTCGGTCGCCGAGCCGCCCAAGCGCAGCGCCGGCATCAAGGTGCCGGACGTGGCCACGCTGGTCGCGAAGCTGAAGACCGAGGCCAAGGTGATTTGACCCACCCCCTACGCGCTTCGCGCGCCCCCTCAAGGGGGCGAGCCCGACGGCCCGGCAGAGCCGGTTCCGTGGGCTCCGCTGGGTAAGACATCAAAGCGTCGGCAGACCGACGCCTCTGGAGAGAACAAACATGACCATCCTCGTCATCGCTGAACACGACAACGCTTCGCTGAAGGGTGCCACGCACCACGTCGTCACCGCCGCCGCCGCCATCGGTGGCGACGTGCACGTGCTGGTCGTCGGCTCGAATGCCGGCGCCGCCGCGCAGGCCGCTGCGAAGATCTCGGGCGTCGCCAAGGTCCTGCACGCCGACGGCGCGCAGTTCGCCGACGGCCTGGCCGAGAACGTCGCCGCCCAGGTGATCGCCATCGCCAAGGACTACTCGCACCTGCTGTTCCCGGCCACCGCCTCGGGCAAGAACGTCGCGCCGCGCGTCGCCGCGCTGCTGGACGTCGGCCAGATCAGCGACATCACCAAGGTCGTCAGCCCCGACACCTTTGAGCGTCCGATCTATGCCGGCAACGCGATCGCGACCGTGCAGTCGACGGACGCCGTCAAGGTGATCACCGTGCGCACGACCGGTTTCGACTCCGCGGCCGAAGGCGGCAGCGCCGCCGTGGAATCGCTGTCCGGCGTGACCGACAGCGGCAAGAGCAGCTTCGTCGGCCGCGAGGTCACGAAGAGTGATCGTCCTGAACTGACCGCCGCGAAGATCATCGTGTCGGGCGGCCGCGCGCTGGGCAGCAGCGACAAGTTCAATGAAGTGCTGACCCCGCTGGCCGACAAGCTGAACGCCGCGCTGGGCGCCTCGCGCGCCGCGGTGGACGCGGGCTACGCGCCCAACGACTGGCAGGTCGGCCAGACCGGCAAGATCGTCGCGCCGCAGCTGTACATCGCCGCCGGCATCTCCGGCGCGATCCAGCATCTGGCCGGCATGAAGGACTCCAAGGTGATCGTCGCGATCAACAAGGATCCGGAAGCGCCGATCTTCTCGGTGGCCGACTACGGCCTCGAAGCCGACCTGTTCACCGCGGTGCCTGAACTGGTCAAGGCGCTGTAAATCGGACGCTGACGAACCGCGACGGCGAAGACCGTCGCCGACAAGACCAAGGGCGCCCGCCGACGACGCGCGGCGCCCTTTTTTCATCCGGAGACAACCCCCATGACCTACCGCGCCCCGATCAAGGACATGCTGTTCGACATGCAGGCCCTGGCCGGCCTGCAGACGCTCGCCGAGCAGATCCCCGCGTTCGCCGACCACGGCCTGGACACCGCGCAGGCGGTGCTCGAGGAATCGGCCAGGCTGAACGAGGACGTGATCGCGCCGCTGAACGTCGAAGGCGACAAGAACCCGTCGTACTGGAAGAACGGCGAGGTCTTCGCGACGCCGGGCTTCAAGGCGGCGTTCAAGCAGTACGTCGAGGGCGGCTGGCAGGGGCTGCAGCATCCGGAGGCCTATGGGGGTCAGGCCTTGCCCAAGACGATCGGCGCGGCCTGCGGCGAGATCGTGCAGGCCGCCAACGTCAGCTTCGCGCTGTGCCCGCTGCTGACCGACGGCGCGATCGAGGCGCTGCTGGTGGCGGGCTCGGAGGAGCAGAAGCAGACCTTCATCCCGAAGCTGATCTCCGGCGAGTGGACCGGCACGATGAACCTGACCGAGCCGCAGGCCGGCTCGGACCTGGCGATGGTGCGCACCCGCGCCGAGCCGCAGGGCGACGGCACCTACAAGGTCTTCGGCACGAAGATCTTCATCACCTGGGGCGAGCACGACATGGCGGACAACATCGTCCACCTGGTGCTCGCGCGCGTGCCGGGCGCGCCGGAAGGCGTGAAGGGCATCAGCCTGTTCCTGGTGCCGAAGTTCCTGGTGAACGCCGACGGCTCGCTGGGCGCGCGCAACGACGCGCACTGCGTGTCGATCGAACACAAGCTCGGCATCAAGGCGAGCCCGACGGCCGTCCTTCAGTTCGGCGATCACGGCGGCGCGATCGGCACCTTGATCGGTGAAGAGAACCGCGGCCTCGAGTACATGTTCATCATGATGAACGCGGCCCGCTTCGGCGTCGGCGTGCAAGGCATCGCGGTGGCCGATCGCGCGTACCAGAAGGCGGTCGAATACGCGAAGGACCGCGTGCAGTCGCGCCCGGTCGACGGTTCCGCATCCGGTCCGGCCGCGATCATCCACCACCCCGACGTGCGTCGCATGCTGATGACGCAGCGCGCGCTGGTCGAAGGCTGCCGCGCGATGGCGATCGACGCCGCCGCGGCCTACGACATGGCGCATCACCACGAGGATGCCGAGACCCGCAAGCAGGCGCAGGCCTTCTACGAGTTCATGGTGCCGCTGGTGAAGGGCTACAGCACGGAGATGAGCCTGGAGGTCACCTCGCTGGGCGTGCAGGTGCACGGCGGCATGGGCTTCATCGAGGAGACCGGCGCGGCGCAGTACTACCGCGACGCGCGCATCCTGCCGATCTATGAGGGCACGACGGCGATCCAGGCCAACGACCTGGTCGGCCGCAAGACGGTGCGCGACGGCGGCGCGTTCGCGCGCAGCGTGGCGGCGCAGGTCGAGGAGACCGAAGGCGCACTGGCCGCGAACGGCAGCGCGGACGCGCAGGCGGTGCGCACGCAACTGGCGGCGGCCCGCGCGGCCTTCGTCGAGGTCGTCGACTTCATCGCGGCCAACGGCAAGGCCAAACCGAATGCGGCCTTCGCCGGCTCGGTGCCTTACCTGATGGTGGGCGGCAACCTGATGGCGGGCTGGCAGCTGGCGCGCTCGCTGCTCGCCGCGCAGGAGCTGAAGGCGACCGGCCAGGACGTCGCCTTCATGGACGCCAAGATCGCCACCGCGCGCTTCTACGCCGAGCACATCCTGCCCCGCTGCGCCGCGCAGCGCGACGCGATCGTGAACGGCGCGGACAGCGTGATGGCGCTGCCCGTCGACGCGTTCTGACGCCTGATGTGTTGACTGCAACGTCCCCTGCGCGACGCGTGATGGCGAGCGCGGGGGTCACCATGGACGGCATCGATCCGTCGACTTGACCCGAGGAGATTCCGAGGTGGCACTTCCCCCGCTGTTCAGCAAGCTGCGTCTGCCGGTGATCGGCTCGCCGCTGTTCATCATCAGCAACCCCAAGCTGGTGATCGCGCAATGCAAGGCCGGCATCGTCGGCTCGATGCCGTCGCTCAACGCCCGCCCGGCCGAGCTGCTCGACGACTGGCTCGCCGAGATCACCGAGACGCTGGCCGCGCATGACCGCGCGCATCCGGAGTCGCCGGCCGCGCCGTTCGCGATCAACCAGATCGTGCACAAGAGCAACGACCGGCTCGAGCACGACATGGCCCTGTGCGCCAAGTACAAGGTGCCCATCGTGATCACGTCGCTGGGCGCGCGCGAGGACGTCAACGCCGCGGTGCACGGCTGGGGCGGCATCGTGCTGCACGACATCATCAACAACAAGTTCGCGAAGAAGGCGATCGAGAAGGGCGCCGACGGCCTGATCGCCGTGGCGGCCGGCGCCGGCGGCCATGCCGGGGTGAAGAGCCCGTTCGCGCTGATCCAGGAGATCCGCGAGTGGTTCGACGGCCCGCTGGCGCTGTCGGGCTCGATGGCCAGCGGCGACGCGATCCTCGCGGCGCAGGCGATGGGCGCGGACCTCGCGTACATCGGCTCGGCCTTCATCGCGACCGACGAAGCGCGCGCCTCGGACGACTACAAGCAGATGATCGTCGAGAGCAACAGCGACGACATCGTCTACAGCAACCTGTTTACCGGCGTGCACGGCAACTACCTGAAGGGCTCGATCGTGAAGGCCGGGCTCGATCCGGAGAACCTGCCCGAGAGCGACCCGACGAAGATGAACTTCGGCGGCACGGGCGCGAAGGCCTGGAAGGATGTCTGGGGCAGCGGCCAGGGCATCGGCGCGATCCGCGAGGTGCTGCCGGCCGGCGAGCTGGTGGCACGCTTCGATCGCGAGTACCAGGCGGCGCGTCGACGTCTGGCGCTGGCCTGACAGCGCGCGACACGCTTCCCGCAGCTCACGCCCCGCCTTGCGGGGCGTTTCCATTTCTGCCGCGTCTCCCACCGGGCGTCCCAGTGTCCGGTGGCCCCCGTCGACCCTGGTCCCGTTGCTTCCATCCACGGCCTGCAGGGAATGCCCCCTCAATCGGGGGTGGGTAAGGGCGCTCATCGCCCACATTGCGCGATTGGTGGCCATGGCGGGTTGTCAATCGAACGCACGTGAGACCGATGGGGGCCTCGATCCGTTGAAAACCTCACGGTCCAACGATTTCACAACGTGAATGCTAATTTCGCATTGCTGAGTCGATAGACCTGAAATGTAAGCAGTGGTGTTATCTCCGGACATTCAGTCGTCAGGGAGAGCAATCAAATGAAATTGGCCGACGTTCGGATCGGGTCACGTCTTGCCGCAGCATTCGCGGTCGTCTTCGTGTTGCTGCTGGTCATCCTCGGGGTGGGGATCCGCGTGATCGACGGGGTCAACGCGACGATGGGGCGGGTGGTCGAGGACCGCTACGCGCTGATCGCGCTGACCACGCAGGTCAAGAGCGTGGGCGACCGCGGCGCGATCACCATCGGGCGGCTGCTGCTGGCCGGCACGCCGGATGCGGCGAAGAAGTACATGGACGAGTACGCCGGCATCCGCCAGACCAACTCGGAGAACCTCGCCAAGCTCGAGAAGCTGCTGGCGGACGACCAGAGCAGGCAGCTCTTCGCCGAGCAGTCGGCGGCGCGCAAGGACTACGGCGCGGTGGTGCGCAAGATCTTCGACCTGCTGGCCGCGGGCGACCGCGACGGCGCGATGGCGGTCTATCAGGATCAGATGGTGGGGCCGCAGGCGCGCTACTACGCGCTGATCGACAAGATGGTCGACTTCCAGGCCGCCCGCATGGCGGCGGACGTGGCCGAGGCCAACGAGCGCTCCCAGGGCGCCAAGCTCGACATGATCGTCGCGTCGGCCCTGGCGCTGCTGATGGGCGTGGCGACCGCGTTCTTCATCACGCGTTCGATCACGCAGCCGATCGAGGGCGCCATCGAGCTGGCTGAGCGCGTCGCCGCCGGCGACCTGACCTACCGGATCCGCGCCAGCGGCAAGGACGAGGTGGCGCGGCTGATGGCGGCGCTGCAGAACATGGTCGAGAACCTGCATCGCATCGTCACCGAGGTCCGCACGGGCGCGGACACGATCGCGAACGCGGCCCAGGAGGTCGCGCAGGGCAATCAGGATCTGGCGGCGCGCACCGAGCAGCAGGCCGCGGCGCTGGAGGAAACGGCGTCGGCGATGGAGCAGCTGACCGCGTCCGTGCGGATGAGCGCCGACAACGCCGGCGAGGCCGACCGCTCGGCCTCGTCCGCGTCCGGCATCGCGACGCAGGGCGGCGAGGTGGTGGGCCAGGTCGTGCAGACGATGAGTTCGATCTCCGCGGCGTCGCGCCGCATCGTCGAGATCATCGGCGTGATCGACGGCATCGCGTTCCAGACCAACATCCTGGCGCTCAACGCGGCGGTCGAGGCGGCGCGCGCGGGCGAGCAGGGCCGCGGCTTCGCGGTCGTGGCGTCGGAGGTGCGCAGCCTGGCGCAGCGCAGCGCGACGGCGGCCAAGGAGATCAAGCGGCTCATCGACGACTCGGTGTCGCAGGTCGAGGCCGGCGGCCGCATGGTCGAACAGGCCGGCCAGACGATGCAGCAGGTCGTGGGCAGCATCCGGCACGTGAGCCACATCGTGACCGAGATCAGCGCGTCCAGCCGCGAGCAGAGCGCCGGCATCGAGCAGGTCAATGCGGCGGTCGTGCAGATGGACGACTCGACGCAGAAGAACGCGTCGATGGTCGAGCAGAGCACCGCCGCCGCGCGCGCGCTGCAGGAGCAGGCGCATCAGCTCAACGACGCCGTGCGCGCCTTCGCGCTATGAGGCCGCCGTGCGCGCGCGACGCATGAACGCGCCGTGATCGCGTCTTGAATCCGTGAGCGGCGGCCGCGCGCCGTCGCGTCAGGTTGGAGGGGACTGGAGACGGGACCGGCCGCAGAGCCGGAGGTCGCGCAGCCCGGGAGGATCCGACCGCCGACTGATCGACGGCCCGCGAGGGCCGCGAAGGATCGGCACAGGTGCCGCAGAGCGCCGGGGTCGCCCGGAGGCGTGACGAGCAGGGCTCATCCGAGCCGCGTCAGTCAACGTCAAGGGAGTCGACATGTCCGTGAACACCTCGTTCGGGCGCCACGCCTGGGCGCTCCGCTGCCGTTTCGATCGCGACACCGATCCGTCGGACGCGAGCGCTTCGCCGGCCGCCTCACCGTCTTCTTCACCGCGTCTGCGGCCCGGCATCGCCGCGCTGATCGATGCATTCCGCCGGCAGGGCCATCGCCATGCGCGGCTCGATCCGCTGGCCGGACCGCCGGCCGCACCGGACGCCGGTGCCGAGCCCGGTCCAGGCGGCAGTGACGCATCGATCGGCACCAGCACCGGCACCAGCACCAGCACCAGCACCAGCATCGGCGCCGCGGCCGACGCGGATGCCGGTGCGTTCGACCTGTCGCGATTCGGCCTCGCGGACGGCGACGCTGTCGCGGAGGAGGGCGGTTCGGTGCTCGGCGTCGCCGACGCGCGGGCGCTCCGCCAGCGCTTGAGCGCGCTGTACTGCGGCGCCTTGACACTCGACCTGAGCGCGGTGCGCGACGAGTCGCGCCGCTCGTGGTGGAGCGCGCGTTTCGAGTCGGACGATGCGCCGTTGTCCGCCGACGCGGCGCGCGCGCTGCTGCGCCGGCTCGCTCGCGTGGAGGGCTGGGAGCGTCATCTGGCGAATCGCTTTCCGCATGGCAAACGCTTCTCGCTCGAGGGCAACGAGGCGCTGCTGCCCTTGCTCGACGCCGTGCTGGAGGCCGGCGCGGCACTGGGCGTCGACCAGGTGCTGATGGGCATGCCGCATCGCGGCCGTGTGAACGTGCTGGCCAACCTGCTGGGCCATCCCATCGACGCGTTGATCGACTACTTCGAGCCCGCGCCGGCGCATCCCGAACGACAGCGCGACCTCGTCTATCACCTCGGCGGCACGTCGCGCGTGCAGACCGCGCATGGCGCCGTGCGCCTGCGACTGGCGAGCAACCCGTCGCACCTGCAGAGCGTCTATCCGGTCGTCGTCGGCATGACGCGCGCGGCGCGCTCGGCGGCGGGTGACCGGCCGGACCGGTGCATGGCCGTGATGATGCATGGCGACGCGGCCTTTGCCGGGCAGGGCGTGGTGATGGAGACGCTGGCGCTCGGCCTGAAGCCGGGCTACGAGGTGGGCGGCGTGATCCATGTCGTCATCAACAATCAACTCGGCTTCACCGAGCCGAACCCGATGGATGCGGGCGCGGCCCGCTACTGCACCGATGCGACGCGAGGCGTCGACGCGCCGGTGCTGCGCGTCCATGCCGACGATCCCGAGGCGGTGCTGCGCGCCGCGCGGCTGGCGGTCGACTACCGCGCGCGCTTCGGTACCGACGTGGTCATCGACCTGGTCGGGTACCGCCGCCTCGGTCATTCGGAGCACGACGTGCCGCAGCTCACCAGTCCCGCGCTGTACCGGCGCATGCCAGCGAAGCCGGGCGTGACCGCGCTGTATGCGAAGCGCCTGACTGCGGAGGGCCGTCTTCGGGAAGACGACGCCGGGGCCGTCGCCGCGCAGGTCGATGCCTTCGATCCGTCGCGACCGTTGGAAGGTGCCGCGCCGATCGCCGATGACGCGCCGTTGCGGCCGGAGGGGCACGCCCCCATCGGCGATCTGCACGATGTGCTGGAAGCGCTGGCGCAGGTGCCCGAAGGTTTCGAGCCGCACCCGCTGCTGCGCGATCAGGCCAGCCGCTGGCGCGGCATGGCCGATGACGCCCGCCGTCCCGCCGACTGGTGCACGGCGGAGACGCTCGCCTGGGCGCAGGTCCTGCGCGCGGGGACGGGCGTGCGGATCTCCGGCCTGGACGTGCAGCGCGGCACCTTCCTGCATCGGCATGCGGTGTGGCATCACCAGCGGCGGGAGGTCGATGCCGGTGGCGGCCTGCCCATGGCGGGCGCGGGCAGGATGCGCGATCACGCGCGCGATGTCATGCACGCTGAAGTGCGCGAGGACAAGCGCGATGACGTGCACGAGGACAAGCGCCCGAGCGATCCCTCGACGTGGACGCCGTTGTCCCGCTTCGCATCGGCGGGCGCGCGACTGGAGGTCGTCAACTCGCTGCTGGCGGAGGAGGCGGTCCTGGGCTTCGAGTACGGGCACAGCGTGCATGCGCGCGATGTGCTGACGGTGTGGGAAGCTCAGTTCGGCGACTTCGTCAACGGCGCGCAGGTCTACCTCGACCAGTACCTCAGTTCCGGCGAAGAGAAGTGGGGCGACACCTCCTCACTGACCGTGCTGCTGCCGCATGGCTACGAGGGCGTGGGGCCGGAGCACTCGAACGGTTTCCTCGCGCGCATCCTGCAGCTGTGCGGCGCGGACAACCTGCGCGTCGCGATGCCGTCGACATCGGGCCAGTACGCGGCGCTGCTGCAGCGCCAGGCGCTGGATCCGGTGCGCAAGCCGCTGATCGTGATGACGCCCAAGGCGGTGCTGCTGGCGGAGCCGCGCAGCCACACGCCGGTCGGCGTGCTCGCGGCCGGTCGCTTCGAGCCGGTGCTCGACGACGACACCCTCGACGAGGCACAGGCGGGTCGTGTACGCCGGGTCGTGCTGAGCAGCGGCAAGGTCCACTACGACCTGCTGAGCGCGCGCCAGGCGATGGCCGGGTCGCTCGCCGATCCGATGGCGGGCGCGACCGCGCTGGTGCGGGTCGAACAGCTCTACCCGTTCCCGAGCGAGTCGCTGTCGGCCGTGCTGCGGCGGTACCCGCTCCTCGAGGAACTCGTCTGGACGCAGGAGGAAACGCGCAACCAGGGCGCGTGGCACTTCGTCCGCGACGAGCTCGAGGCGCTCCTGCCCGACGGCGCGTGGCTGTGCGAGGTCTCCCGCGCCGTGACCGCGGCGGGCGCCACGGCTTCGCCGGTGATCCATCGTTGGCAGCAGGCCGAGCTGGTCCGCCAGGCGCTCGTGCCGCAGACCGCCGTGCCGGGGCGCTCGCCAGCCCGTTCGTCCTGAACGACGAAGGCGGCATCGCGCATCGCACGGTGCCGCCTTCCAGGCGTGATCGGCGCCGGGGCGGCCGTTGTGGACGGCCCGCCCCGCGTTCAAGCGTCCGTCACTTGATCGTCGTGAACCGCGCTTCCGGACGGTCGTCGGAGCGGTGCGGCGTCGTGACGCTCTTCTTCATCGCCCACGGGCGCACCTGGTGGTGCAGCGGGATGAAGAACACCTCGTCGCGGATGCGCACCAGGCCTTCCTTCAGCAGCGCGTTGCGCTTGGCCACGTCGCCTTCGATCTTCGCGGCGTCGATGATCTGGTCGAGCTTCGCGTCGCTCAGGCGGAAGTAGTTGCCGCTGCCGTCCGCGCCGCCGCTGCGCGTGCGCGCCAGCGACTGCATCGTGTACAGCGCGTCATAGGTCGGCACGCCCCAGCCGTACAGGAACAGCGGGTACTCGAAGGCCTGCAGCTTCGGGCTGAAGGTGCTGAACGACTCGGTCTGCAGCCGCGCCTTGATGCCGACCTTGCTCCACATCGACACCACGGCGAGGCAGATCTCCTCGTCGTTGACGTAGCGGTTGTTGGGGCAGTTCATCGGCACGTCGAAGCCGTTCGGATAACCGGCCTCCGCGAGCAGCTTCTTCGCGCGTTCGGCGTCGACCTTGGTCGGCACGTCGATGTCGGGCGCATTGCCGTTCACGCCCGGCGCGACCATGATGCCGGCCGGTACCGACAGGCCGCGCATCGTCGCGCGCTTGATGGCCTCGCGGTCGATGGCCAGCGACATCGCCTCGCGCACGCGCTTGTCCTTGAACGGGTTCTTGCCCGTCACGCTGCTGCCCTTGAGCTGTTCGCTGCCCTGGTCCATGCCGATGAAGATCGTGCGGGTCTCGCTGCCCTCGGCGACGTTCAACTTCGGATCGGCCTTCAGCCGGCCGACGTCCTGCGTCGGGATGTCGGACAGCAGGTCCACGTCGCCCGACAGCAGCGCCGCGACCCGCGTCGGATCGGACTTGATCGGCGTGTAGATCACCTCGTCGACGTTGGTCGCGTTCTTCGCGTCCCACCAGTCCTTGTTCTGGACCATCGTGATGCGCTGGTCGGGTTGCCAGCCGGTGATCCGGTACGGCCCGGTGCCGTTGGCATTGCGCGTCGCGTAGGTCTCTTCCTTGGCCTTGAAGTCCGGCAGGTTGAGCGCCTTGTTCTTCTCCGCCCAGGTCTTGCTCATGATGCGGAAGTCGACGAACTGGCGCAGCAGGATCGGATTGGGCGCGGCCAGGATCACGTCGATGGTGTGGCTGTCGACCTTCCTGATCTCGGCGACCCCTGCCACGAACGGGTGCATCGTTCCCACCGGCTGCTTGATGCGCTGGAACGAGAACACCACGTCGTCCGCGGTGAACGGCGAGCCGTCGTGGAACTTCACACCCTTGCGCAGCTCGAAGCGGACCTGCGTGGGGCTGATCTGCGTCCACTTCGTGGCGAGCGAGGGTTCGACCTGGTACTGGCGGTCGTAACGCGTCAGACCCTCATAGGCGTGCTGCGTGATCGCGTTCGTCGTGCTGTGGTTCTGCGAGTGCGGATCCAGCGTCAGCACGTCGTTCTGAGCGGCCCAGCGCAGCGGCGCCGCCTGGGCGATCCCGACCATCGCCGCGATGGCGGCGACGCAAAGGGCAGTGCGGGCGGATCGGATCGATCCGGAGTGATTCCTCGACATGAGCGGTAGCTCCCTTGGCAACGTCGTTAAGCAAACGTGAAGTCGCCTGGATGCTAGCTGCCGGGACCCTCGGCGGGTGGCCGGTCCACCCTGGGGATTGCCCCAAGGGCGGACCGGAAAATTCAGCCGCCGAGCAAGGACATCCGGGATCCGCGCATCAAACCGTCACTTGATCGTCGTGAACCGCGCTTCCGGCCGGTCGTTGGAGCGGTGCAGGGTCTGCAGGTTGGCGCGCATCGCCCACGGGCGCACCTGGTGGTGCAACGGGATGAACAGGTACTGATCGCGCGTGCGCACCAGCGCATCGCGCAGGATCGCGTCGCGCTTGGCGGTGTCGATCTCGCTCTTGGCGGCGTCGATCAGCTTGTCCAGGGCCAAGTCGCTGACCTTGGAGAAGTTGAAGCTGCCATCCGCGCCGCCGCTGCGCGTGCGCGCGAGCGCCTGCAGCGAGTAGAGCGCATCGCGCGTGGACACGCCCCAGCCCAGCATGTAGAGCGGCGCCTCGAAGCGCTGGAACAGCTGGCTGTGCTGCGACATCGGCTGCGCGGTCAGCCGCGCCGTGACGCCGATCTTGCTCCACATCGACACGACGGCCAGGCAGATCTTCTCGTCGTTGACGTAGCGGTTGTTGGGGCAGTTCAGCGGCAGCTCGAAGCCGTTCGGATAACCGGCGTCGGCGAGCAGCTTCTTCGCGCGGGCGAGGTCGGGCTTGGCGGGCTTGTCCAGCGCGGCGTCGTAGCCGTTGACGCCGGGCGGGACCATCAGCGATGCCGGTACCGACAGGCCGCGCATGATGCTGCGCTTGATCGCCTCGCGGTCGATGGCGATGGAGAGCGCCTCCCGCACGCGGACGTCCTTGAACGGGTTCTTGCCCTTGACCGAGGCGCCGCGCAACTCGTCGCTGCCGAGGTCCATCGCGAAGAAGATGGTGCGGGTCTCGGGCCCTTCGATCGACTTGAGCTTCGCATCGGCCTTCACCGCGGCGACGTCCTGGGTCGGCACCTCGGTCAGCAGGTCCACGTCGCCCGAGGTGAGCGCCGCGACACGCGTGGGATCCGACTTGATCGGGATGTAGCTGACCTCGGTGATGTTGCCCTTGTTCTTGTCCCACCAGGTCTTGTTGATCGTCATCGAGACCTTCTGGTCGGGCTGCCACGAGACGATCTCGTACGGGCCGGTGCCGTCGGTGTGGCGGCTGGCGTAGTTCTCGTCCTTGGCCTTGTAGTCGGCCATCTGCGTCGCCTTGTTCTTCTCGGCCCAGACCTTGCTCATGATCCGGAAGTCGACCAGGTTGCGCAGCAGGATGGGTTGCGGCGAGTCGAGGATCAGGTCGACGGTGAAGTCGTCGACCTTCCTGATCTCCTTGATGCCGGTGACGTAGATCTGCATCGTGCCCTGCGGCTGGCGGATGCGGTCGAAGCTGAAGATCACGTCGTCCGCGGTGAAGGGCGAGCCGTCGTGGAACTTCACGCCCTTGCGCAGCTCGAAGCGGACCTGCGTCGGACTGATCTGCGTCCACTTCGTGGCCAGGCAGGGCTCGATCTCCCACCGCTCGTTGTAGCGGGTCAGGCCTTCGTAGGCGTGCTGCAGGATGGCGCTGGTGGTGGTGTGGTCCTGAGAATGCGGATCCAGCGTCAGCACGTCGTTCTGCGCGGCCCAGCGCAGCGGCACGGCCTGCGCGCCGGGCACGGCGGCCATGGCGCCGAACGCGATCGCCAGGGTCAGCGTCATGGGGGCGCGGACGGTTCGGGACGCTCTCGGGAAGCGGGATGTCGGGACACGGGACATGGGCGGACTCCGATGAAGCCTGGTCAGGCGATGCTCGGCCCATGCTATGCCCGACGGGGGCAGGCGTTGCTTAGCGCTTCTCCGGAGATGAGGGCGAGGATGCCGGGGACGACGGGGCCGTCGTCGGCTCGATGTCCGCGTCGCAGCCGATGCCGGCCGCGATCATGCGTCGCGCATAGCGGCGGATCAGGCGATTGACGAGACCGTCCGGCCGGAGTGTTCGCAACCCGACATAGCGCGTCGGATGCACCAGCATGCCGCATCGGTACTGCCGGTCTTCCCCGGACCACAGCAGCGCGCGGCAGGCGCCTTCGCGCTTCAGGCTCACGAGCATCCCGAGCGGGCAGGGCTCGGCCAGGCAGCACACGCCGCAGCCGTTGCACGCCTGGCCGAGGGCCGGTTTGGGTGGCGCTTCCGGATGGATCCAGATGACGCTGCCTGATGGGGAGGACATGCACCACTGTAGACGGGGTTGATCCGCGTCCTTCACGGCCGCATTACGTAGACTCGACGTCCCCCTTGCCGGGGAAGACCTTACCGAGGAAGACATATGAAGAAGTTCTCTCTGAAACTGCTGGTGCTCGTCGCCGGCTTCGCGGCGCTGGGCAGCCAGGCGCAGGAGCGCGTGCGCATCGGCTTCATGAGCCCGGTCACCGGGCCGCAGGCCGGCTACGGCATCGACAACCGCGACGGCGCCGCGCTCGCCATCAAGGAGCTGAACGCCAAGGGCGTGAAAGTCGCCGGCAAGCCGGTCGTGTTCGAACTCGACGTCAACGACGACGTGGCCGATCCGCGTCAGGGCGTGCAGGTGGCGCAGGCGCTGGTCGACAAGAAGATCAGGTTCGTGCTCGGCCCGTACAACTCGGGCGTGACGATGCCGGCCTCGCGCGTGTTCTCCGACGGCGGCGTGATCGTGCTGACGGTGGCGTCCAACCCCCGCATCACGCAGCAGCCCAACCAGTCCAACCTGTTCCGCATCGGCGCCACCGACAACCAGCTCGGCGCGAAGATGGCCGTCTACGCGGCGCAGGACCTGAAGGTGAAGACGGTCGCCGTCATCGACGACCGCACGGCCTACGGCCAGGGCGTCGCGCAGGAGTTCACCGCCCAGGCGACCAAGCTCGGCATCAAGGTCGTGTCCAAGGAGTTCACCAACGACAAGGCGACGGACTTCAGCAGCATCCTGACCGCCGTGAAGGCCGCCAAGCCCGACGCCGTGTTCTACGGCGGCTACTCGGCGCAGGGCGGCCCGATGCTGCGTCAGATGCGAGGCCTCGGCATCACGGTGCCGCTGTTGGGCGGCGACGGCATCTGCTCGTCGGAGACCGCCACGCTGTCGCAGATCGCGAACGACCTGAACACCTACTGCACGCAGGGCGGGGCGCTGATCGACCGCAGCGCCAAGGGCAAGCAGTTCCTGGAGAAGTACAAGGCCGAGTTCAAGCGCGATCCGTTGACCTACGCCGCGTCCTTCTACGACGGCGCCTACCTGCTGGCCGGCGCCATGGAAGCGGCGCAGTCCACCGATCCGAAGAAGGTCGGCGAACATCTGGCGAAGTCGACCTACGTCGGCGTGGCCGGCGAGTACGCCTACGACGACAAGCACGACCTGAAGTCGTCCGCCGTCACGGTGTTCACGCTCAAGGGCAAGGATGTGGTGCCGCTGAAGAGCCTCTGAAGAGCCTCTAAAGAACTGCGGGTGAGCGAGCGGAAGCCCGAGGCGCCGGTGCCCCCCTCCGCTCAATCGCCTGCGCATGCTCGGCATTCGCTCCGAGGGGCACCGGCGCCTCGGGCTTCTCGGTGGACCGCGGTCCCCGAAATGAGAAGGCCCCGTTCCCGGGAGGGAAAGGGGCCTCGTGCGGGTGACTTTCCGAGGGTCAGGTCTTGACGCCCAGTTCCCGCAGGCGCTCTTCCAGGTACTCGTGCGCGGTGTAGCGGTCCGACAGGACCACGTCCTCGCGCGGATGCAGGAACAGCGGCAGCGAGACGCGGCTCTTCTTGGCGCCTTCGCCGGTCGGGTTCACCACGCGGTGCTGCGTCGACGGGTAGTAGCCCTGCGACGCTTCCTGCAGCATGTCGCCGATGTTGATGATCAGCATGCCGAAGTCGCCGGGCACGTCGACCCACTCGCCATCCTTGCCCTGCACCTGCAGGCCGGGCTCGTTGGCGGCCGGCAGGATGGTCAGCAGGTTGATGTCGCCGTGCGCCGCGGCGCGCAGCGAGCCCGCCGGCTCGTTGCCGGTCAGCGGCGGGTAGCGCAGCACGCGCAGCAGGGTGTGCCGGCTGTCCTTGATCATGTTGGACAGCGGCTCGCGATAGTTCTTCGCGATGTCGGCAGGGGTGTGCTTCTCCACCCACGACAGCAATTCCGCCGCCAGGTCATTGGCGATGCCGTAGTAGCGCATCGCGTCCTCCTTCAGCGACGCCGGGATCCTTCCCCACGGGTAGATGTGGAAGTACTCCTTGATGTCCTTCTGCGCGTGGCCCTTGGCGGTCTCCGAAATCTCGGTGGAGAAGTAACCGTCCTGGGTCTCCTTGGAGAACGCCAGCGCGTGCTTCTCGGTCCCGTTGAAATAGCCGAGCCAGTCGGCGTAGATCTTCTCGACCAGTTCCTGGGGCAGTGGGTGATTCACCAGGACGCCGAAGCCTGTCTCGTGCAGGGAGCGGGTGAATTGCTCGGCCGCATCCGCGGCGCGGTAGTCGACGACTCGAACTTGCATGTGGGATCTCCTGTGTCCCGGGCAGTCCGCCATTCAATGTCGGGGCGGTACGCCAACCAGCAGTCTACTGCGTTGAGTTGCTTGCTCGCAAACGTTTGTAGATCGTGAGGATCCGTTCGCTTGATCCATGTCATGGACGGGGCGCACTGGAAGTGGGCGATCCCGCAACAGCACGGGTTCCAGCGTGGTGCTACAGTCCTGCGCTTGTGACTTCAGGTCCTTCCCGTACCCCTTTTCTGGCAACAGCAAAGGCGGGTCGCAATCCGCCAACCGGTCAAGCCGTGTCGCGGAAGGTTCATAACCAGCCGATAGCTCCGGAAGCCGGGGCAGAGGTGAGCGAAAGATGATGCAGCAATACAGCTCGAACTCCTATCTGTTCGGGGGCAATGCTCCCTACGTCGAGGAGATGTACGAGCAGTACCTCGACAACCCGGGCGCCGTGCCCGACAACTGGCGCGCCTACTTCGACGCGCTGCAGCACGTCCCCGCGGTGGACGGCAGCGACAAGCGCGACGTCCCGCACGCCCCCGTCGTCGAGTCCTTCGCGCAGCGCGCCAAGGCCAACGCGCTCAACAACAAGGTGTCCTCCGCCGAGCTCGAAGTGGCCGGCAAGCAGGTGCACGTCCAGTCGCTGATCGCCGCGTATCGCACGCTGGGCTCGCGCTGGGCCGACCTGGACCCGCTCAAGCGCACCGAACGCGCCAAGATCGCGGAACTGGAACCCTCGTCCTACGGCCTCACAGAAGCCGACATGGACCGGACCTTCAGCGCCACGAACACTTATTTCACCAAGGCCGAGCGCATGACCCTGCGCGAGATCGTGCAGGCCTTGCGTGACACCTACTGCGGCTCCGTCGGCGCCGAGTTCATGCACGTCACCGAGCCGACCGAGAAGCGCTGGTGGCAGGAGCGCCTGGAGGCGATCCGCAGCAAGCCGACCTACACGGCCGAGAAGAAGCAGCAGATCCTGGAGCGCCTGACGGCCGCCGAAGGGCTGGAGCGCTACCTGCACACGAAGTACGTCGGCCAGAAGCGTTTCTCGCTGGAAGGCGGCGAGAGCTTCATCGTCTCGATGGACGAGCTGGTGAAGTGCGCCGGCGTCCGCGGCGTGCAGGAGATCGTGATCGGCATGGCCCACCGTGGCCGCCTGAACGTGCTGGTGAACACCCTGGGCAAGATGCCCAAGGACCTGTTCGCCGAGTTCGACCACACCGCCCCGGAAGACCTGCCCTCGGGTGACGTGAAGTACCACCAGGGCTTCTCCAGCGACGTGACCACCCCCGGCGGCCCCGTCCACCTGAGCCTGGCCTTCAACCCGTCGCACCTGGAGATCGTGAACCCGGTCGTCGAGGGCTCGGTCAAGGCGCGCATGGACCGCCGCGGCGACAAGACCGGCGAGCAGGTGCTGCCCGTGCTGGTGCACGGCGACGCGGCCTTCGCCGGCCAGGGCGTCGTGATGGAGACGCTGGCGCTGGCGCAGACGCGCGGCTACTACACCGGCGGCACCGTCCACATCGTCATCAACAACCAGATCGGCTTCACCACCAGCGACCCGCGCGACACGCGCTCGACGCTGTACTGCTCCGACGTCGTCAAGATGATCGAGGCCCCGGTGCTGCACGTGAACGGCGACGATCCGGAAGCGGTCGTGCTGTGCACGCAGCTGGCGCTGGACTACCGCCAGCAGTTCAAGAAGGACGTCGTCGTCGACATCGTCTGCTTCCGCAAGCTGGGCCACAACGAGCAGGACACGCCCGCGCTGACGCAGCCGCTGATGTACAAGACCATCGCCAAGCATCCGGGCACCCGCAAGCTGTACGGCGAGAAGCTGGTGGCCCAGGGCGTGCTGGACGCCGACGGTCCGGACGGCATGGTCAAGGCCTTCCGCGCCGCGATGGACGAAGGCCGTCACACCGTCGACCCGGTGCTGACCAACTTCAAGAGCAAGTACGCGACCGACTGGACCCCGTTCCTCGGCAAGAAGTGGACCGACAGCTGCGACACCGCGCTGCCGGTGGCCGAGTGGAAGCGCCTGGCCGAGAAGGTCACCACGCTGCCCGGCAACTTCAAGGCCCACACGCTGGTGGAGAAGGTCATCGCCGACCGCGCGGCCATGGGTCGCGGCGACATCAACGTCGACTGGGGCATGGGCGAGCACATGGCCTTCGCCTCGCTGGTGGCCTCGGGTTACCCGATCCGCCTGTCCGGTGAAGACTGCGGCCGCGGCACGTTCACGCACCGCCACGCGGTGCTGCATGACCAGAACCGCGAGCGCTTCGACGAAGGCATCTACATCCCGCTGCAGAACGTCGCGGAAGGCCAGGCCCCGTTCGTCGTGATCGACTCGATCCTGTCGGAAGAGGCGGTGCTGGGCTTCGAATACGGCTACGCCGCCGCCGACCCGCACACGCTGACCATCTGGGAAGCGCAGTTCGGCGACTTCGTGAACGGTGCGCAGGTCGTCATCGACCAGTTCATCGCCTCGGGCGAAGTGAAGTGGGGCCGCTCCAACGGCCTGACGATGATGCTGCCGCACGGCTACGAAGGCCAGGGCCCCGAGCACAGCTCGGCCCGCCTGGAGCGCTTCATGCAGCTGGCCGCCGACAACAACATGCAGATCGTCCAGCCGACGACGGCGTCGCAGATCTTCCATCTGCTGCGTCGCCAGATGCTGCGCATGTTCCGCAAGCCGCTGGTCATCCTGACGCCCAAGTCGCTGCTGCGCGCCAAGGACGCCACGTCCCCGGTCAGCGAGTTCACCAAGGGTGAGTTCCGCACCGTCATCGGCGAGACGAGCGCCGAGATCGACGCGAGCAAGGTCAAGCGCGTGATCGCCTGCTCCGGCAAGGTGGCCTACGACCTGATCAAGGCCCGTGGCGACAAGAAGGACGTCGCGATCATCCGCGTCGAACAGCTGTACCCGTTCCCGCACAAGGCGTTCGCGGCCGAACTCAAGAAGTACCCGAACCTCGCCGAGATCGTGTGGTGCCAGGACGAGCCGCAGAACCAGGGCGCCTGGTTCTTCGTGCAGCACTACATCCACGAGAACATGGCCGACGGCCAGAAGCTCGGTTACGCGGGCCGTCCCGCCTCGGCCTCGCCGGCCGTCGGCTATGCCCACCTGCACCAGGAACAGCAGAAGGCGCTGCTGGAGCAGGCCTTCGGGAAACTGAAGGGTTTCGTGCTGACCAAGTGAGTCATTGCGGACGCCGCGCGCCGCAATGACACCGGCGCCGGGGACGGGCACACGCTCCCCGGCGACCGGCAGGCGCAAGGCTCCGGTTTACTGAAAAACCGAGAGAAGAAACATCATGGCAATCGTTGAAGTCAAAGTCCCCCAGCTGTCCGAATCGGTCGCCGAAGCGACCCTGCTCCAGTGGAAGAAGAAGCCCGGCGACGCCGTGGCCATCGATGAGATCCTGATCGAGATCGAGACCGACAAGGTCGTGCTCGAAGTGCCGGCGCCGTCCGCCGGCGTGCTGGCCGAGCTGGTCGTCGGCGACGGCGGTACCGTCACGTCGGACCAGGTCATCGCCAAGATCGACTCCGAAGGCAAGGCCGGCGCCGCTGCTCCGGCCGCCGCCGCTCCGGCACCCGCCGCCGCCGCCGCCGCTCCGGCCGCCGCTGCCGCCTCGTCGGACAGCAAAGCCGGCGTCGCGATGCCCGCCGCCGCGAAGATCATGGCCGACAACAACCTGGCCGCCGGCTCGGTGTCCGGCACCGGCAAGGATGGCCGCGTGACCAAGGGCGACGTGCTGGGCGCGATCGAAGGCGGCGCCAAGCCGGCGGTGATCCCGGCTCCGGTGCAGGCCCCGGCCGCTCCCGCCAAGGCGCCGCTGCAGGCCGTCGCCGCGCCCGTGTCCGCCAATCTGGGCGACCGTCCGGAACAACGCGTGCCGATGAGCCGCCTGCGCGCCCGCATCGCCGAGCGTCTGCTGCAATCGCAATCGACCAACGCCATCCTGACCACGTTCAATGAAGTGAACATGGCCCCGGTGATGGAGCTGCGCAAGAAGTTCCAGGACAGCTTCACCAAGGAACACGGCACGAAGCTGGGCTTCATGAGCTTCTTCGTCAAGGCCGCCGTCCACGCTCTGAAGAAGTACCCGGTGCTGAACGCCTCGGTCGACGGCAACGACATCGTCTACCACGGCTACTTCGACATCGGCATCGCCGTCGGCTCGCCGCGCGGCCTGGTCGTGCCCATCCTGCGCAACGCGGACCAGATGAGCTTCGCCGACATCGAGAAGAAGATCGCCGAGTTCGGCAAGAAGGCCCAGGAAGGCAAGCTCGGCATCGAAGAGATGACCGGCGGCACCTTCTCGATCTCCAACGGCGGCACCTTCGGTTCGATGCTGTCGACGCCGATCATCAACCCGCCGCAGTCGGCCATCCTGGGCGTGCACGCGACCAAGGACCGCGCCGTCGTCGAGAACGGCCAGATCGTGATCCGTCCGATCAACTACCTGGCGATGTCCTACGACCACCGCATCATCGACGGCCGTGAAGCCGTGCTGGGTCTCGTGGCCATGAAGGACGCGCTGGAAGATCCGGCTCGCCTCCTGTTCGACATCTAAGCCAAGGACGATCGACACATGAGCAAGCAATTCGACGTCGTCGTCATCGGCGGCGGCCCCGGCGGCTACATCGCGGCGATCCGCGCGGCGCAACTGGGCTTCAACACGGCCTGCATCGACGAGTGGAAGAACGACAAGGGCGGTCCCGCCCTGGGCGGCACCTGCACCAACGTCGGCTGCATCCCGTCCAAGGCCCTGCTGCAGTCGAGCGAGCACTTCGAGCACGCCGGCCACGGCTTTGCCGACCACGGCATCTCGATGAACGACCTGAAGATCGACATCGCCAAGATGATCGGTCGCAAGGACGCCGTCGTGAAGCAGAACAACGACGGCGTGCAGTACCTGTTCAAGAAGAACAAGGTCACGTTCTTCCACGGCCGCGGCTCGTTCGTGGCGGCGAAGGACGGCGCTTACGAGCTGAAGGTCGCCGGCGCCGCCGAGGAGACCATCACGGCCAAGCACGTGATCGTCGCCACCGGTTCCAACGCCCGCCAACTGCCGGGTGCCCCGTTCGACGAGACCAACATCCTGTCCAACGACGGCGCGCTGCGCATCCCGACCGTGCCGAAGAAGCTGGGCGTGATCGGCTCCGGCGTCATCGGCCTGGAAATGGGTTCGGTGTGGCGCCGCCTCGGCGCCGAGGTGACGATCCTGGAAGCGCTGCCCGCCTTCCTGGGCGCCGCCGACGAGTCCGTCGCCAAGGAAGCCGCCAAGGTCTTCAAGAAGCAGGGCCTGAACATCGAGCTGGGCGTGAAGATCACCAGCGTCGAGAACGGCAAGGACGGCGTGGCGGTGAAGTACACCGACGCCAAGGGCGGCGAGCAGACGCTGGCGGTCGACAAGCTGATCGTCTCGATCGGCCGCACGGCCAACACCATCGGCCTGAACCCCGAAGCCGTGGGCCTGAAGCTCGACGAGCGCGGCGCCGTCATCGTCGACGACGAGTGCAAGACCAACCTGCCGGGCGTCTGGGCCATCGGCGATGTCGTGCGCGGCCCGATGCTGGCGCACAAGGCCGAGGAAGAAGGCGTTGCCGTGGCCGAGCGCATCGCCGGCCAGCACGGTCACGTCAACTTCAACACGATCCCGTGGGTCATCTACACGAGCCCCGAGATCGCGTGGGTCGGCAAGACCGAGCAGCAGCTGAAGGCGGACGGCGTGGCCTACAAGGCGGGCCAGTTCCCGTTCCTGGCCAACGGCCGCGCGCGCGCCCTGGGCGACACGACCGGCTTCGTCAAGTTCCTGGCCGACGCCAAGACCGACGAGATCCTGGGCGTGCACATCATCGGCCCGATGGCCTCGGAGCTGATCGCCGAGTCCGTGGTCGCGATGGAGTTCAAGGCCTCGGCCGAGGACATCGCCCGCATCTGCCACGCGCACCCGTCGCTGAGCGAAGCGACCAAGGAAGCGGCCCTGGCCATCGACAAGCGCACGCTGAACTTCTGAGCTCCGGCTCGAAGCGCATCGGACGCATGAACGGAAGGGGCGGCGCGAGTCGCCCCTTTTTCCATCTTGTCCGCGCTGCGCAGGTTCCCTGATCTGAACGTCTCGAACGCCGCCGCTTGACCACCGCATGACTACCGTTACCGAGCTCTACCACCAGACCCTCGCCGAACGCGGCTACACCGCCGACGCCGCGCAGCTGCGCGCCGTCGCCTCGCTGCAGCGCTGCCAGGACGAATGGGCCGACTACAAGGCGCGGCGCTCCAACGCGGTGACCAAGTTCCTGGTGCGGCCGCCGCTGCCGCGCGGCGTGTACATGTTCGGCGGCGTCGGTCGCGGCAAGAGCTTCCTGATGGACTGCTTCTTCCAGGCCGTGCCGCTGACGCGCAAGACCCGGCTGCACTTCCACGAATTCATGCGCGAGGTCCATCGCGAGCTGCAGGAACTCAAGGGCATCCAGGACCCGCTGGACGAGCTCGGCAAGCGCATCGCGCGGCGCTTCCGGCTGATCTGCTTCGACGAGTTCCACGTCGCCGACGTCACCGACGCGATGATCCTTTACCGGCTGCTCGACGCGCTGTTCAAGAACCGCGTGTCGATCGTGACGACATCCAACTTCCATCCCGACGGGCTCTACCCGAACGGGCTGCACCGCGACCGCATCCTGCCGGCGATCGAGTTGCTGAAGCAGAACCTGGAAGTCATCAACGTCGACAACGGCACCGATTACCGGCAGCGCTCGCTCGAGCATGTCGAGCTCTATCACACGCCGCTGAACGCGCAGACCGAGGCGGCGCTGACGACGGCCTTCGAATCGCTGGCCGAGGCGCGCGACGAAGATCCGATCCTGCACATCGAGCATCGCGAGATCCGCTCCCGGCGTCGCGCCGGCGGCGTGGTGTGGTTCGACTTCGCGGAACTCTGCGGCGGGCCGCGCTCGCAGAACGACTACCTCGAGCTGGCGACGCAGTTCCACACCATCATCCTGTCCAACGTGCCGGCGATGCCGCCGCGTCTGGCCAGCGAGGCGCGCCGCTTCACGCTGCTCGTGGACGTGCTGTACGACCGGCGCGTGAAGCTGATCATTTCCGCGGCCGTGCCTGCGGAGCAGCTGTACACCGAAGGCCCGCTGGCGCACGAGTTCCCGCGCACCGTGTCGCGGCTGCAGGAGATGCAGTCGAAGGAATACCTGGAGCTCGAGCGTCGCGACGTCGATACCCGGTTGACCTGACCCCTGTTCCTGCGCGTCCACGCCCATCCCCACTCGCGGTTCCCTCCGATTGGGGTGTAGGGAAGTCACCGGCGGGCGTGTCACTGGAACGAGCGTCGCCGGATGCGATGATCACGTCCATGACTTTCCGCCCAGTCCTTGTTCTCCTGCCGATGGCGCTGTCGGGCATGGCCGCCTCGACGGCCGTCTGCGCGGCGGAGATGACCCGCGCCGAGATCGGTGCCGCCCGCGCCCGCGTCGAGCAGACCTACCAGGCGAAGGTCCGCGAGTGCAACCAGCGTTTCGTCGTCACTGGCTGCCTGGAAGACGCCCGCGACGAACGCATCCGCCAGCTGCGTCCGCTGGACCACGCCGAGCACCAGGTCAATGCCGAGGAGCGCCAGCGCCGCAGCGCCGCCGCGCGTGAGCGCGTCCAGCAGAACGAACGCGAGGCGGCCAAGGACGAGGCCCGGCGCAAGACCGAATCGGTGCGGGAAGCGGCTCAGCCGGCATCCGCGCCGACGGTGCCAGGCGCGCGGACGCCGCGCGCCAATCCGGAACTGCATCAACGCCGCGAGGCCAAACTGGATGCCGAGGCGAAGGCCGAGGCAGCCAAGCGCCGCGAGGCCGCCGCCGAGCGCCGTCAGAAGGCGTTGGATCGCCAGCGCAAGGCCGGTGAGCAGCAGCTGCGCTCGGCGGGGAAGGCCGCCTCCGCGGCGTCCGCGCCGGTCGGCAAGAACACGAAGCCGCCCGCGGCCCATCTGCCGACGCCGTCGGCCTCCGACATCCGTGCCTTGCCCAAGCCCTGAAGCGTCGAAGCGTGGAGAGCGCGTCATCCGATCCCCGAGGCGCTCAATGCAAAACGCCGGTCGCGAGACCGGCGTTTTGCATGGGGAGGCGGGGAGGGCGCCCGCCCGGCGTCACTCGAGCGGATCCACCCGCACGATCGCCAGCGACAGGTTGTCGCCCGTGCCCTTGGCCCGCTGGCGCGCCTTGTTGACCAGCAGCTCGGCGCCGTCGCGCGGCGGCAGGCTGTGCATCACCGTGCCGAGCTCGGCCGGCGAGAAGTAGTGCCACAGCCCGTCGCTGCAGCACATCAGCGTGTCGCCGTGCTCCAGGTGCTCGATGTAGGACTCGACCGGCGTCGGCTCCTGCACGGTGCCCAGGCAGGCGGTCAGCAGGTTCGACTGCGGATGGACCAGCGCTTCGTCCTCGGTGATCTGACCTTCGTCGACCAGGCGCTGCACGTAGGACTGGTCCAGCGACCGCGTCACCATGTTGGGGCCGCGGAAGTGGTAGATCCGCGAGTCGCCGGTATGGATCCAAAAGCAGCGCCGGTCCGACGTCAGCAGGTAGGCCGCCAGCGTGCTGTGCGGCTCCTCCTCGGCCGAGATCGCCGTCAGGCGGATCATCAGGTGGGCTTCGGACACGATCTGGCGCAGCAGCTCGGATTCATCCTCCTCCCCGGGGACGAAACGTTCGAACAGTTGCTGGGCGGTGAGGATGACCTGGTCGGCGGCCTTGCGACCGCCGCTCTTGCCGCCCATGCCGTCGGCGACGATGCCGAGCACGCAACCGCTCTGTCTGGGATGGGCGATGACCTGGACCTGATCCTGCTGGTACAGACGATCGCCGCGATGGATGCCGGTGGCGGCGCTGAGGCGATAGCCTGGGGTGTTGCGACTCATCCCAAAACTATAATCGTCCGGCTCGGCTTCCCGGTCGGGTGGTTCCCCGTTTATGGATGAACAACTTCACTCTCCAGCGCGCCGTCTGATTGAACTTCGCATCGCGCATGCGGAGTTGGACGGCCGTATCGACGCATTGATGGGCGCCGTGCGCGCCGACGTCGTCGCGGACATCCGTCCGGTGACGGCCATCGGGGCCATCGCGGCGATCGGTGGCGAACTGGCTCTGCCGCCCGTCGACGAACTGACGCTGCGCCGGTTGAAGAAGCAACGCCTGGCGCTGCGCGACGAGATCGCGCGGCTCGAACGGGCCAGCGATCCCGATGAGCCGGCCTGACCGACACGATCCCGCCATCAACGACTCGACCGACCACTCCTCCGAGGATTCGACCGACGATCTGATGGCTGACGCTCCCTGGGGCGCGGCCGAGACGTCGCCGGCGCTGGCGGCGTCGCGCGCCCGCGCGGCGGCCGAGGAGCTTCGCCCGGGTGAGCTGGAGCAGTCGGTGATCGCCGCATTCGACACGGGCGGCCCGCTGTCACGACATGGCCCCGGCTATGCCCCCCGCGAGCCTCAGCAGCGCATGGCGCTGGCCGTCGCGCAGGCGATCGCCGGGCGCGACACGCTGGTCGTCGAGGCCGGCACCGGCGTCGGCAAGACCTTCGCGTACCTGGTGCCGGCGCTGCTCAGCGGCGGCCGCACGCTGATCAGCACGGCGACGAAGAGCCTGCAGGACCAGCTCTTCATGCGCGACCTGCCGCGCCTGCTGGACACCTTCGCGCTGCCGCTGCGCGCCGCGTTGCTGAAGGGGCGAGGGAGTTACCTCTGCTTGCACCGGCTGCAGCAGGCGCGCCACAGTGCGGAGCTGCCTGATCGACGCGCCGTCGCGCAACTCGCGCGCATCGAGCGATGGGCGATGACGACGCACACCGGCGACTTCGCGGAGATCGACGGCATGGACGAGCGCTCGCCGGTGATCCCGATCGTCAGCTCGACGCGCGACAACTGCCTGGGCACCGACTGCCCGTCCTACCGCGACTGCCACGTCGTGAAGGCACGGCGCGAGGCGATGGAGGCGGATCTGGTCGTCGTGAACCACCACCTGTTCTTCGCCGACCTGGTGCTGCGCGACAGCGGCGTCGCGGAGCTGCTGCCCAGCGTCGAGGTCGCGATCTTCGACGAGGCGCATCAACTCCCCGAAGCCGGTCTGAACTTTCTGGGCCGTCTGCTGGGCAGCGCCCAACTGTTCGACTTCGGACGCGACATGCTCGCGCAAGGCCTGGTGCATGCGCGCGGGCTGCAGGAGTGGCAGGCCATCTCCGGCGGCGTCGAGCGCGCAGCCCGTGCGCTGCGGCTGGCCTGTGCCGGCGGACGCGAACTGCGTGGCGTGCTCAAGCTGCGCTGGAGCGAGTGTTCGGGCCGCGCCGATTTCGAAGAGGCGCTGGTGCAGGTCACGCAGGCGATCGAGCTCAGCGTGGACGCTCTTGCGACGGTAATGGAAGTCGGGCCGGACCTCGTGCGCCTGCACGAGCGCGCGGTTGAGCTCTACAAGACGGCGCAGCTGTTCGCACGGGCGCCGGATCCGGGCGCGGTGCGCTGGGTCGATGTCGGCACGCACCAGGTCCGCCTGATGGAGTCGCCGCTGGACATCCGCGAGGCGATGCAGGAAGCGCTCGCCAGCACGCCCAAGGCCTGGGTATTCACGTCGGCGACGCTGGGCGAAGACGACGCGCTCACCTGGTTCACCGAGCCCGCAGGTCTGGGTCAGGCCCGCACGCTGCGTGTCGGCAGCCCGTTCGACTACGCGTCGCACGCGCGGCTCTACGTGCCCAAGCATTTCCCGAAGCCCTCCGAGCCCGACCATGGCGAATCGGTGGGCTGGCTCGGCGCGCGCCTGGCGGCGCGGCTCGGCGGTCGCACCTTCATCCTGACGACGACGCTGCGTCAGCTGCAGACGGTGGCCGACGTGCTGCGTCAGCGCTTCGAGGAAGGCGGCCATCGCATCGAGGTGCTGGTGCAAGGCACGATGCCGAAGCGCCAGCTGCTGCAGCAGTTCGTCGATCAGCCGGCGTCGGTGCTGGTCGGCTCGGCGAGTTTCTGGGAAGGCATCGACGTGCCCGGCGACGCGCTGCAATGCGTGCTCATCGACAAGCTGCCGTTCCCGCCGCCGAACGATCCGCTGGTGGAGGCCCGCGTCGCGCGCCTGGAGTCCGAGGGCCGCAACCCCTTCATGGAGTACTTCGTCGCTGAGGCCGCAATCGCGCTGAAGCAGGGCGCCGGCCGCCTGATCCGTACCGAGACCGACCGCGGCCTGCTCGTCGTCTGCGATCCGCGCCTGGCCGGCTCGCACTACGGCAAGCGCTTGCGCGAGGCGCTCCCTCCGATGACGCAGGTACCCGACGAGACGACGGCGCAGGCCTGGCTCGCCGAGCTGAAGGCTTCCCACGACGCCTGAACGAAACAGCCCGCTCAAGAGCGGGCTGCATTTTCCGAGGGCGCCGAGATCTGGTTTCGAGCGCGCCGAGATCTGGTGGGCTGAAGCTTGCCAGACTAGGCGCGAGGGGCCGCCGCATAGCAGCGCTATGCAAGGCCCCGAGCAACGACGTATGGCGAGCTTCAGCCCACCAGATCATCACCAGATGACCCACCAGGCCTTGTCCTTGGGTTTGGCCTTGCCAGTCGTCAGGTAATAGCTGTCCGGGAAGCTTGCCTGCAGCACGCGGCGGCTGTCATCGCGCAGCTGTTCCAGGCCGAGCTTGTCATAGCTCTGCACCATCAGGAACAGCGCCTCTTCCAGCGCCGGTGCGTTCTGGAATTCCATCAACGCGGCCTGCCCACGGTTCGCCGCCGCGAGATACGCGCCGCGGTTGTAGTAGTAGCGCGCCACATGCACCTCGTAGGCCGCGAGGCTGTTGGTGATGTAGTCGATGCGGATGCGGCCGTCCTCGGCGTACTTCGACTCGGGGAACTGCTCCACCAGCTGCTTGAACGCCTGCATCGAATCGCGCGCGGCCTGCTGGTCGCGTTCGCTGATGTCCTGGCGGGCGATGCGGCCGAACAGGCCGAGGTCGTCGTTGAAGTTGACCAGGCCCTTCATGTACAGCGCGTAGTCCAGCGCCGGGCTCGACGGGTTGAGCTTGATGAAGCGGTCCAGCACCGTCACGGCCTGCACGCGCTCGCCGCTCTTGTAGTTCGCCCAGGCCAGGTCCAGCTGCGCCTGCTGGCCCAGCGTCGTGCCCGCGGCGCGGCCTTCGATGCGTTCCAGCGTCTTGATCGCCCGGTCGTAGGAGCCGGAGAGCATGTCCTCCTTGGCCTCTGCGTACAATTTCTCCAGGTTGGCCTGGGAATTCGGGTCCTCCTTGGGGGCCGACGAACAGGCCGCCAGCCCCAGCACGGCAGCGGCCGCGGCGGTCATCGCCACGCAGCGCCACGCGGCGCGCCAGGAGCCGGACGCTTCAGAAGAATCCGCGGTCCGGCGGCGCAACACCCGAGTCTCGATCATGGTCCACAGGGCGCGCGCCACGGCGGCCCTCATCTGAAATTGGAGCGGCGATTATATGGTTCAGGTCGGTCACGACCCGGCGGCGCAGGACGGGCTTTACCCTGGTGAGAAACCGGGGGAGGCGCCGGTGCACGCAGCCCTCTCCGAGGGCGTCGACGACGCCCAGGACGTCGGGGTCGACGTCCCCGAACGCCGCAGCGCCGAGGCCGGGCGCGACGAGATCGCGCTGCGCCTCGACAAATGGCTGGTGCAGCTGGCGCCGGAGTTCTCGCGCAGTCACCTGCAGGGCCTGATCGAGCGCGGTTGCGTCACGCTCGATGGACAGCTCGTCACCCACGCGTCGCGCAAGCCCCGCCTCGGGCAGACGCTGGTCGTCGACCTGGTCCCGACCGAAGAGGCGCTGGCCTTCCGCCCGGAACCCCTCGCGCTCGACATCGTCTTCGAGGACGAGCACCTGCTCGCGGTGAACAAGCCGGCCGGGTTGGTCGTCCATCCGGCCGCGGGCAACTGGTCCGGCACGCTGATGAACGGCCTGCTGGCCCATCACGCCAAGGCGGCGACGCTGCCGCGCGCGGGCATCGTGCATCGGCTGGACAAGGACACGTCGGGACTGATGGTCGTCGGCAAGACGCTGCCGGCGGTCACTGCGCTCGTGCGGATGATCGCGGCGCGCGAGGTCCATCGCGAGTACCTGGCCCTGGTCCACGGCCGCACGCCCGACGAGTGGGTCGTCGACGCGCCGATCGGCCGCGATCCGCAGTCGCGCACGCGGATGGCCGTCGTGGGTGGCGGCAAGCCGGCGCGCACCGATTTCTTCAAGCTGGCCGAGGGCGAGTGGCAGGACGCGCGTGGTCTGAACCGGACGGTGTCCGCGCTGCACTGCGTATTGCATTCGGGGCGCACGCACCAGATCCGCGTGCATGCCGCGCACCGCGGACATGCGCTGGTGTCGGATGCCCTCTACGGCGGGGCCGAGGCGCTGGGCGTGCCGCGCCAGGCGCTGCACGCCGCGCGGCTCGGTTTCGCGCATCCGATCACCGGCGAGCCGCTGCGCTTCGAGGCTCCGTTGCCGGCCGATCTGGCCACCGGGTGGCGCGTCTCGGGTTTGCCCGATCCGGTGTTCTGAGAGCGGTGCGCCCGCTCGCGCTACAATGCGTCCCAGTACTTGCGCTGAGACCAACGTGAAGAGCGTGCGCAAGACGGCGGCGGGCTGGCAGTCGACCCCGTTCGCAGCGCAGGCCGCACACCGACGCGGCGCCCCACTGACCGGCCGGATCCACCACTGAGCGGCGGCCGTTGGAGCACAGAGCTCCCAAGCAAGCAGATCGAATCCGTCCGGCGCGGCCCGTTGCCGTCGCCGGCGCCCAAGATGGCGACACACACCGATTTGACCGGCCTCCAGGCCGGCCTGACGAACTGAGTTCATGGATACGCAGGAGGCGAAGCGGGTCCTGGAAACGGCGTTGCTGTGCGCGCAGGCGCCTCTGACGCTGCGTGACATGCGTTCGCTGTTCGCGGACGAGCTCAACGGCGACAGCGTGCGGACGCTGCTCGACGAGTTGCTGCGCGAGTGGGAAGGGCGCGGCGTCGAGCTGGTGGCGCTGTCCTCCGGCTGGCGCTTCCAGAGTCGGCCCGAGATGCGCGAACATCTGGACCGGCTGCACCCGGAGAAGCCGCCGAAGTATTCGCGGGCGGTGCTGGAGACGCTGGCGATCATCGCCTACCGTCAACCGGTGACCCGCGGGGACATCGAGGACATCCGCGGCGTGGTGGTGGCGACGCCCATCATCAAGCAGCTCGAGGACCGCGACTGGATCGAGGTCATCGGGCATCGCGAGGCGCCGGGCCGGCCGGCGCTGTATGCGACGACGAAGCATTTCCTGGACGACCTGGGGCTGCATTCGCTGGAGCAATTGCCGGCCTTGATCCAGGGCGGCGACCCGACGCCGATCGCCGGGGCGCTGCAGGCCTCGCTGCTCGAGGAACCGCCCGGCGACGTGGTCGTCGAGCTCGATCCGCCGGCGCCGGAGATCCAGCCGGGCGAGCCGGTGGCGGCGGTCGAGGCCGCTGAAGCGGTGGTAAGCGCCGACACCGGCGAGCCCGCCGAAACCGTCGACGCGGCAGAAGTTGCCGAGATGGCGGAAGTCGCGGAGACGGCAGAGGCTGCCGAGACCGTCGAGACCGCTGAAACGAACCTGGCGGCGCCCGAATCTTCGGACGCCGCCACTGAAGACGAATCCAAGCCGGCCGCCTCGCGTGATCCGGGTGAAGAACCACAGGCCGGGGCCGTCAACCCCGAGCCCACTTGAGCGCCCCGGGAAGGGGCCGTGTCCACCGCTGACAAGGTGCAAGCCGACACATGAATTCCAACGATATCGACGATTCCAAGCCCGAGACGCTGACGGCCGGTCCGGCCGACACCCCGTCCGACGCGCCCGCGAAACCCAAGCGCACCCGCAAGGTCGCCGCGGCCCCGGTAGAGGCGACCGACGCGGGCGCCGCGCCCGTGGCCGAGGAGACTCCGAAGCCTCGAGCGCGCCGCAAGACGGCCGCCGCGGCGGAAGTGCCTGCCGAGGCCCCGGTCGAGGTCCAGGCCGAAACGCCCGCGGCCGAAGACGCGCAGGCGTCCAAGCCCAAGCGCCGCACCACGAAGAAGACCGCCGAGGCGGACGCCGCGCCGGCGCAGGCCGACCGCGCCGTGATCCACGTGCCGGTGGCGACCGTCGAGGCTTCGCCCGCGCCGGTGTCGCCGGTGGCCGGGGCGGTTGTCGAGCTGGTGTCGCAGGAGTCTCCTGAGTCGCGAGAAGCGGGTCCGGTGGCGAGTGAAGGCGCCGACGGCGACGCAGGCAGCGACGGCGAAGGCCGTGGCCGCAATCGTCGCCGCCGCGGCCGTGACCGTGATCGCGAACCGCGTGAAGGTCAGCCGGTCCAGGCGCAGGGTGAGGCTTCCGATGCCGGCGAAGGCGCCGGGTCCGCGCCGACGCAGGTCGACAGCGCCCAGCTCCAGGCCGAGGCGCAGGCGCGCTTCGACGCGCTGGTGTCCGGTGCCTTCGATGCCGACGCCGAGGACGACGGCGCCGAGCCCGCCGAGATCGCCGATGTCGAGGCGTCGTCCGACGACGGCGAGTCCGATGCCGCCGACCAGCCCGCCAAGCGCGTGCTCGCTCCCGATGTCGACGCGCCCAAGCTGCAGAAGGTGCTGGCGCAGGCCGGCGTCGGCTCGCGCCGCGACATCGAGGACATGATCGCCAAGGGCCAGATCACGGTGAACGGCGAAGTCGCCCACGTCGGTCAGCGCATCTCCTACGGCGACCGCGTCGCCGTGGCCGGCAAGCCGATCAAGGTCCGCATCGCGCCGGTCGCGCCGCGGATCCTGGCGTACCACAAGCCGGTCGGCGAGGTCGTGACCTTCAACGACCCCGAAGGCCGTCCCACCGTCTTCCGCAGCCTGCCGCGCCTGCCGCAGGGCAAGTGGCAGTCGGTCGGTCGCCTCGACCTGAACACCGAAGGCCTGCTGCTGTTCACCAACTCCGGTGAGCTTGCCAACCAGCTGATGCATCCGCGCTTCGGCGTCGAGCGCGAGTACGCGGTCCGCGTGCTGGGCTCGCTGAGCAAGGAACAGAAGGAGAAGCTGCTGACCGGCGTCGACGTCGACGGGCAGCAGGCCAGCTTCAAGAGCATCGAGGACGGCGGCGGCGAAGGCGTGAACCGCTGGTACCGCGTCGTCATCACCGAAGGCCGCAACCGCGAAGTCCGCAAGCTGTTCGAGACCGTCGGCCTGGCCGTCAGCCGCCTGATCCGCATCCGCTACGGCACCGTCGTGCTGCCGCGCGGCCTGCGTCGTGGCGTCTACATCGAGCTTGGCGACGCCGACGTGCGGATCATCCGGCAACTGGCCGGGAACGAGCCGCGCCCGCCGCGCAGCAACGATCGCAACGACCGGGGCGACAAGCGCCGCCGCGGCAACAGCGGCGGTCCGCGTCCGAGCCGTCCGGAGCAGGGTCGCAACGAGCAGCGCGGTGAGTTCCGTGGCGATCGCAACGAGCAGCGGGCAGACCGTGGCGATCAGCGCGGCGACCGCAACGATCAGCGCGGCGACCGTCAGGAACGTCCGCAGCGCAACGATCGGAACGAGCAGCGTCCCCCGCAGAATCAGGCGCAACGCCCGCAGCAGCAACAGCAGCAGCAGGAGCGCGAACGCGATCGCCGCCCCCGCGACGAGGACGATGACGACTTCATCCCGAAGCACATCAACCCGCTGGAGCAGACCTTCGACCGGCGCTTCGCGACCGGCAGCAAGCGCATCCCGCAGGGCTTCGGCAAGGGCGGCAGCGATTCCGGCCACAACCCCCATCAGGGCAACAAGCGGGGCCCGGGCGGCGAGCACCAGCCGGATCCGATGAAGACCTCGATGGGCTACATCGGTGCCGACGCCTTCATCAATCGCGGCAACAACCGGGGCGGTGGTCGCCGCGGCGGCGGCGGCGGCGGTGGTGGGGGTGGTGGCGGCGGAGGCCGCGGCCGCCGCTGATCAGGTTTGAACGCCCGGCGTCCGCCATCCGGCGGGGCAGGGCGGCAGGGGCCGGGTTCCATCCCGGCTTTTTGCCTTCCGGCGACACCCGGCTGAAAACGGGATGTCACTTGGGGGCTTGACTTCACGCATTACAATGCCGGGCTTTGCCAAGCCCAAGATTTTCAAGGAAAAAGACATGGCCATCGAACGCACCCTCTCCATCATCAAGCCCGATGCCGTGGCCAAGAACGTCATCGGCCAGATCTACACCCGCTTCGAAGGTGCCGGCCTGAAGGTCATCGCCTCCAAGCAGAAGCAGCTGTCGCGCGCCGAAGCCGAAGCGTTCTACGCCGTGCACAAGGCCCGCCCGTTCTTCAACGACCTGGTGACCTTCATGATCTCCGGCCCGGTGCAGATCCAGGTGCTGGAAGGCGAAGGCGCCATCCTGAAGAACCGCGACCTGATGGGCGCGACCGACCCGAAGAAGGCCGAGAAGGGCACCATCCGCGCCGACTTCGCCGACAGCATCGACGCGAACGCCGTGCACGGCTCGGACGCCGCCGAGACCGCGGCCGTCGAGATCGCGTTCTTCTTCTCCGGTCTGGAAATCAACGGCCGCTGAGCCGTCAACGCCTCTGGACCCCGGGCCAGCAGGCCCTAGCGAAAGAGGAGTACACACGATGGACGCGGTCAACCTGCTCGGATTCGATCTGCAAGGCCTGGCCGCGTACTGCGAGCAGCTGGGGGAGAAGCGCTTTCGCGCGACCCAGCTGTTCCGCTGGATCCATCAGAAGGGCGCGTCGGACTTCGCCCAGATGTCCGACCTGGCCAAGTCGCTGCGCGACAAGCTGGCCGGGCGCGCCCACATCACCGCACTGCCGGTGATCTCCGAACATGTCTCGGCCGACGGCACCATCAAGTGGTTGTTCGACGTCGGCCAGGGCAACGCCGTCGAGGCGGTCTACATCCCCGAGGACGACCGGGCCACGCTGTGCATCTCCAGCCAGGCCGGCTGCGCCGTGGGTTGCCGCTTCTGCTCGACCGGCCATCAAGGCTTCAGCCGCAACCTCGAGACCTGGGAGATCGTCGCCCAGCTCTGGTATGCCGAGCACTCGCTGCGGCAGCGCCTGGGCAAGGACGAACGCATCATCTCCAACGTCGTGATGATGGGCATGGGCGAGCCGCTGCAGAACTACGGCGCGCTGATCCCCGCGCTGAAGATGATGCTGGACGACCATGGCTACGGCCTGTCGCGGCGCCGCGTCACGGTGTCGACCTCGGGCGTGGTCCCGATGATCGACCGCCTGCGCGACGATGCGCCGGTGGCGTTGGCCGTGTCGCTGCACGCACCCAACGACCCGCTGCGCGACCAGCTGGTGCCGCTCAATCGCAAGTACCCGATCGCGGAACTGCTGGCGAGCTGCAACGCCTACCTGGACAAGGCGCCCCGCGACTTCATCACCTTCGAGTACTGCATGCTGCAGGAGGTGAACGATGCGCCGGAGCAGGCCCGCGAGCTGATCGCGCTGCTCAAGGGCAAGGTGCCCTGCAAGATCAACCTGATCCCGTTCAATCCGTTCCCCGCGTCGGGCCTGAAGCGCAGCACCAACGAGCGCGTCAAGGCCTTCGCCGATCTGCTGATCCAGGCCGGCATCGTGACGACCGTGCGCAAGACGCGCGGCGACGACATCGACGCCGCCTGCGGCCAACTGGCCGGCGAAGTGCAGGACCGGACCCGGGTTCATCTGCGCATGGTGCGCGCGCCCGTGGTGGTACAGCGCGGCGCGACATCCGGCGGCACTTCGGGCGCGGCGCCCGCGGCCGCCGCGCCTTCGACTCCCGTCACTCCCACAGGCCCACGTCCATGACCCTTTCGTCGCCCGGCTCCCTCCTTCCGCGTCGTTCCGCCCGGACCCTGTCCGTCGTGCTGCTGATCGCCGCGGCCCTGGCCGGGTGCGCGGGCGGTGCGCAGCAGCAACAGCAGCCGCGCACGGAGAGCGACAAGACCGACAACGACCGCCGGGCGCAGGTGCGGCTGGAGCTCGCCAGCGGCTACTTCGCCCGCGGCCAGTACGAGACGGCGCTGGACGAGGTCAAGCTCGCGATGGCCGCCAAGCCGGATCTGCCCGAGGCGATCAACCTGCGCAACCTGATCTACGCCGCGATGGGCGAGTACGGTCTGGCCGAGGACGGCTTCAAGCAGTTGATCGCCCGCGACCGCAACAACGCCGACTCGCTGCACAACTACGGCTGGTTCCTGTGTCAGCGCCAGCGCTATGCCGAGGCCTACCAGCAGTTCGACGCGGCCCTGGCCCTGCCGGCCTACCGCACGCCGTCGCGCACGCTGCTGGCGTGGGGCGCCTGCGAGGCGCGCGAAGGCCGTCTGGTGCCGGCGCAGGCCCACCTGACCAGGGCCTTCGAGGCCGAGCCCGGCAATCCGACGATCGCAATGAACCTGGGCGAAGTGCTGTACCGCCAGGGGGAATACGAACGCGCGCGCTTCTACGCGCGGCGCGTCAACAGCAACGTGGAACAGGCGAACGCCGCCAGCCTCTGGCTGGAGCTGCGCATCGAACGCCGCCTGGGCAACACGTCCAACATGGACGATCTCGGCCAGCAGATGCGGCGCAAGTATCCGCAGTCGGCCGAGACGCAAGCATTGAACAACGGTCGATTCGATGAATGAGGGACATCGCATGACTCCGACGGCCGCCGACGAGGCGACGAACGGGGAAGCGCCTGGCGCTTCCGCCCCGGCATCCACGCACGCACCCGCCCCCGCCTTGGCGCCGGTCACCGCGGGCGAGGCCCTGCGCCGCGCGCGCGAAGCTCGCGGCTTGCACATCGCCGCGCTGGCCGCGACGCTGAAGGTGCCGCAATCGAAGCTGGAGGCGCTGGAGGCCGATCGCTACAAGGATCTGCCCGATGCAACCTTCGCGCGGGCGCTGGCGCGCTCGATGTGCCGCGTGCTGAAAGTCGAGGCCGAACCGGTGCTGAAGATGCTGCCGAGCGGCGGCGGCGAGGCCTCGCTCGACCGCGTGACACCGGGCCTGAACCAGCCGTTCCGCGAGCGCTCGGTGAGCCAGGAGCCCGCGCTGTCGACGGAACTGCTCAAGCGCCCGGCCGTGCTGGGGATCGGCGTGCTGTTGATCGCCGCCGTGGCCGTCTATGCCATCCCGTCGAGCTGGATCGATCAGGTCACGCAGCGCCTGCGGCCGGCCGACTCCGCCGCCACGGCGCCGGGACCGGACAACGTCGCCGGCACGCCGCCGGCCGTGACGGAAGCGCCGTCGACCAACGTGGAGGCGCCCGTGGTGAGCGCCTCCGAGACCACGCCCGGGGGCCAGGTGGCAGCCGGAACGTCGACGCCGCCGTCGCAAGGCGCCACCGCGACGACGACGGCACCGACACCGGTCACCACCGCACCGGCGACCATGGCACCTGCGCCGAATGTCGCCGCCCAGGCCACGCCCTCGGCCCCGACCGCTACCGCATCCGCGACTGCCGGCTCACCGGTCCAGGCCGGCGCCCCCGCGCCCGGCACCTCGCCGCTGAAGGTCCGTGCCAGCGCGGAGTCCTGGGTCGAGGTCGTCGACGCCAAGGGCCAGGTGTTGTTGTCCAGACTGTTGCGTCCGGGCGATCTCGTCGACGTCAATGGCGTCGCGCCGCTGAAGCTGCGCGTGGGCAATGTGTCCGGCACGGAACTGGTGTTCCGCGGCCAGACGGTGGACCTCGCCGCCCGGTCGCGCGACAACGTCGCCCGTCTCGAACTGAACTGAACCCACCCGAGCCAACGGGCGCCGCACCAGCCGTACCCCTTTCGCAAGAGCGCCGCAAGATGGACAAGCCAGCCACTCCCGATTTCGTCGAAGCCAACGCTGAAGCCAACGCCGAAGCCCACGATCTGTCCGACCTGATCGCCGCCGCCGCGCCCTCCGCGCGCCGCTCGCGCCAGGCGCAGGTGCGCTGGGGCAACCGCGTGGTGACCATCGGCGGCGACGCGCCGGTGCGCGTGCAGTCGATGACCAACACCGACACCGTCGACGTCATCGAGACGGCGATCCAGGTCAAGGAGCTGGCGCAGGCCGGCTCGGAGCTGGTCCGCATCACCGTCAACAACGCCGAGGCCGCCGACGCCGTCCCGCACATCCGCGAGCAGCTCGATCGCATGGGCATCGACGTCCCGCTGGTCGGCGACTTCCACTACAACGGCCACCGGCTGCTGACCGAGCATCCGGCCATGGCGCGGGCGCTGTCGAAGTACCGGATCAATCCGGGCAACGTCGGCAAGGGCGACAAGAAGGACCGCCAGTTCGCCCAGATGATCGAGGCCGCGATGCAGTACGACAAGGTCGTGCGCATCGGCGTCAACTGGGGCAGCCTGGACCAGGAACTGCTCGCCCAGATGATGGACGAGAACGCGAAGCGCGCCGCCCCCTGGGACGGCAAGCAGGTCATGTACCAGGCGCTGATCCAGTCGGCGCTGTCGTCGGCGTCGTATGCCCGCGAACTGGGCATGAACCCCGACAACATCATCATCAGCTGCAAGGTCAGCGGCGTGCAGGACCTGATCTCGGTCTACCGCGCGCTGAGCAGGCGCTGCGACTACGCGCTGCACCTGGGCCTGACCGAGGCCGGCATGGGCACCAAGGGCACGGTGGCCTCGGCCGCGGCGCTGTCGGTGCTGCTGCAGGAAGGCATCGGCGACACGATCCGCGTCTCGCTGACGCCGCAACCCGGCGAATCGCGCACGCAGGAAGTGGTCGTCGCGCTGGAGATCCTGCAGTCGCTGGGCCTGCGCGCGTTCAACCCGAGCGTGACCGCCTGTCCCGGCTGCGGCCGCACGACCAGCACCACCTTCCAGGAACTGGCCAAGCAGATCGACGACTTCCTGCGCGCGCAGATGCCGGTCTGGCGCGAGAAGTACCCCGGCGTCGAGACCATGAAGGTCGCGGTGATGGGCTGCATCGTCAACGGCCCGGGCGAGAGCAAGCATGCCGACATCGGCATCAGCCTGCCGGGCAACGGCGAGGCGCCGGCAGCGCCCGTCTTCATCGACGGCGAGAAGGCGCTGACCCTGCGCGGCGACAACATCGCCGGCGAGTTCCACGCCCTGGTCGAGACCTACATTGAAAAGCGCTTCGGCGCGCCTACCACCACCGCATGAGCAAGAACATCCAGGCCGTCAAGGGGATGAACGACATCCTCCCGGCCAGCGTCGACCGCAAGGACAAGCTGCCGAGCAGCCAGCTGTGGAGCTGGTTCGAGACCACGCTGCGCGGCGTGCTGCAGCGCTACGGCTACCAGTACATGCTGACCCCGATCGTCGAGCCGACCGCGCTGTTCGTGCGCGGCCTGGGCGAGGTGACCGACATCGTCGAGAAGGAGATGTACTCCTTCACCGACAGCATGAACGGCGACCAGCTGACGCTGCGTCCGGAAGCCACCGCCGGCATCGTCCGCGCGATGGTCGAGCACAACGCGCTGTACAACGGCCCGCTGCGTCTGTGGACGCTGGGTCCGATGTTCCGCCATGAGCGCCCGCAGAAGGGCCGCTACCGCCAGTTCAACCAGCTGGACGTCGAGGCGCTGGGCTTCGCCGGCCCGGACGTGGACGCCGAGATCATCCTGATGGTCCGCCGCCTGTGGCAGGAGCTGGGTCTGGTCGTCGGCGAGCACGTGCGGCTGGAGCTCAACTCGCTGGGCCAGCCGGAGGAGCGCGCCGCGCACCGCGCCGCGCTGATCGCCCACTTCGAGGCGCACGCCGACAAGCTCGATGAAGACGGCAAGCGCCGCCTGCACACCAATCCGCTGCGCATCCTCGACACGAAGAATCCGGCCATGCAGCCCGTGGTCGAAGCCGCGCCCAAGCTGATGGACTTCCTCGGCGAGGAGACGCTGGCGCACTTCAACGCCGTGCGCGCGATCCTCGACGCCGCCGGCCTGGAGTACCGCATCAACACGCGCCTGGTGCGCGGCATGGACTACTACAACCTGACCGTCTTCGAATGGGTGACCGACCAGCTCGGTTCCCAGGGCACGGTCTGCGGCGGCGGTCGCTACGACGGCCTGTTCGAGCAGCTCGGCGGCAAGCCGACGCCGGCGGTGGGCTTCGGCCTGGGCATCGAGCGTCTGCTGCTGCTGATCGACGAGCTCGGCCTGCCGGTGCCGTCGTCGGCCCCGGACGTCTACGCCATCCTGCCGGACGCGGCCGTGCTGCCGCAGGCCATCCCCGTGCTGGAGGCGCTGCGCGCCGAAGGCGTCGCGGTGCAGATGCACGCCGGCGGCGGCTCGTTCAAGTCGCAGTTCAAGAAGGCCGACGCCTCGGGCGCGCGCTTTGCGCTGGTGTTCGGTCCCGACGAACTCGCCCGCGGCGAAGTCGCCGTCAAGCCGCTGCGCGGCGACGGCGAACAGGTGACACGCCCGCTTAACACGGTCGCTGCATGGGCGGCCGACCTGCGCACCGCATAATCGCGACCTCGAATTTCAACCCGGACCCTCACTCGCACATGGCGTCTCATCTCGATCTCGAAGAACAGGAACAGCTGGAGCAGCTCAAGGCGTTCTGGAAGCGCTGGGGCAATCCGATCACCTGGCTGTTGACGCTGGCGCTGGTGGCTTACGCCGGCTGGACCGGCTGGAACTACTGGCAGCGCACGGAAGCCGCAAAGGCCGCCGCGATGTTCGGTGAGCTGCAGCGTGCGACGCAGGCCGCCGACCTGGGCAAGAGCGTCGCCGTCTTCGGCAACCTGAAGCAGGATTACGCCGGCACCGGTTACGCCGCGCAGGCCGCGCTGCTGACCGCCAAGCTGCAGCTGGACAAGGAAAAGGCCGACGACGCGCGCGCCACCTTGACCTGGGCCGCCGCCAACGCCAAGGGCGATGCCTACCGCGATCTGGCGCGCCTGCGCCTGGCCGCGCTGCAGATGGACGCCAAGCAGTTCGACGAAGCCGGCAAGACGCTGGACGCCGTCAAGAGCGCGGACTTCGCAGCCCTGGTGGCCGATCGCCGCGGCGACCTGGCGCTGCTGCAGAACAAGCCGGACGTCGCCAAGACCGAGTTCAAGAAGGCCTATGACGGACTGGACAAGCAGCTCGACTATCGCCGCCTGCTCGAAGTGAAGCTGGCCAGCCTGGGCGTGGCCGTCGGCGGGGACGAGCCCGCCGCGGGAGCCCCTCAATGAGCGCCGGCCTGACCCTCGGTCGGTTGGCCCGCGCGCTGCTGCTGGGCGGGGTCGCGGCGACGCTGGGCGCCTGCTCGCTGTTCAGCAGCTCCACCGCGCCCAAGCCGGCGGCGCTGGAGAACATCACGCCGTCGCTCCAGGCCCGCGTGGCCTGGGAAGCGCGCGTGGACAGCGTCAAGTTCCCGCTGACGATCACGGCGGTCAACGACCGCTTCGTCGTCGGCGGCTCCGACGGCGTCATCAGCGCGATCTCCGCGAACGACGGCACCACGCTGTGGCGCGCCGACATCGGCAAGGGCCTGACGGCAGGCGTCGGCAGCGATGGCCGCTTCGCCGCGGCCGTGACGCGCGACAACGAACTGGTCGTGACCGAGGGCGACAAGATCCTGTGGCGCAAGACGATGACGACCCCGGTCGTGACGTCGCCGTTCGTCGCCGGCGAGCGCGTGTTCGTGCTGACGCTGGACCGCGCGGTGCTGGCCTTCGACGCCGTCGACGGCCGCCGCCTGTGGGAACTGCGCCGTCCGGGCGAGCCGCTCACGCTGCAGCAGGCCGGCGTGCTCGGTGCCTACCAGAACACGCTGCTGGTGGGGCAGGGCTCGCGCCTGGCGGGCATCGACCCCACCCGCGGCCTGCTGATGTGGGAAGCGACCATCGCCAACCCGCGCGGCACCAACGAAGTCGAACGCCTGGCCGACCTGGTCGGTCCGCTGGCCCGGGACAACGACGTCTTCTGCGCCCGTGCGTTCCAGTCGGCGGTCGCCTGCGTCAACGGTGAACGCGGCAACACGGTCTGGACCCGCAACAACGCCGGCCTGCGCGGCGTGGGCGCCGACGCGACGATCGTCGTCGGCGGCGACGCCTCCGACCGCCTGACGGCCTGGGGCACCCGCACCGGCGACGTCGTCTGGACCGCCGACCAGTTCCAGAACCGCAAGCTCAGCGCGCCGCTGGTGACCGACAAGTCGGTCATCGTCGGCGACAGCGAGGGCTACGTGCATTTCCTGTCCAAGGACAAGGGTCTGACCGTGCAGCGCCTGCAGACCGACAGCTCCGGCATCGCCGCGGCGCCGGTGCAGCTCGGCGGCACGGTGCTGATCGCCACCCGCAGCGGACGCCTGTTCGCGCTGCGCCAAGACTGATATGAAACCTGTGATCGCCCTGGTGGGCCGCCCCAACGTGGGCAAGTCCACGCTGTTCAACCGGATGACGAAGAGCCGCGACGCCATCGTCGCGGACTTCGCCGGCCTCACGCGCGACCGCCATTACGGCGACGGTCGTCTGGGCGATCGCGAGTTCATCGTCATCGACACCGGCGGCTTCGAGCCCGACAGCACCACCGGCATCGTCAAGGAGATGGCCAAGCAGACCCGCCAGGCCGTGGCCGAGGCGGATGCCGTCATCTTCGTGCTGGACGTCCGCACAGGCCTGGCCGGCCAGGACCTGGACATCGGTCGTTATCTGCGCCAGTGCAACAAGCGCGTCTTCATTGCCGTCAACAAGGCCGAAGGCATGAGCGACAGCCCGCTGCTGGCCGAGTTCCATGAGCTCGGCATGGGCGAGCCGCATCCGGTCTCGGCCGCGCACGGGCAGGGCATCCGCTCGCTGCTCGAGGCGGTGCTGGACAGCTTCGAGGCGCCGGTCGAGGACGAGGAACCTGCAGAGGGTGCCGGTCCTGACGACGAACGGGCGATCCGCCTCGCGGTCGCCGGCCGTCCCAACGTCGGCAAGAGCACGCTGATCAATACCTGGCTCGGCGAGGAACGCCTGGTCGCCTTCGACATGCCCGGCACGACGCGCGACGCCATCAGCGTCGACTTCGAGCACAACGGCCAGAAGTTCAAGCTGATCGACACCGCCGGCCTGCGCCGCAAGGGCAAGGTCTTCGAGGCGATCGAGAAGTTCTCGGTCGTCAAGACGCTGCAGGCGATTGCCGACGCCAACGTGGTGCTGCTGCTGATCGACGCGACGCAGGGCGTCACCGACCAGGATGCGCACATCGCCGGCTACGCGCTGGACAGCGGCCGGGCGGTCGTCATCGCGATCAACAAGTGGGACGCGATCGACAGTTACCAGCGCGAGACCATCGAGCGCCAGATCCAGACGCGCCTGGGCTTCCTGCGCTTCGCGCCGATCCTGAAGATCTCCGCGCTGAAGCGGCAGGGCCTGGGCCCGCTGTGGAAGGCGCTGGCGGACGCCTATTCGTCCGCCTACCGCAAGATGACGACGCCGGTGCTGACGCGCCTGATCCAGGAAGCGGTGCAGCATCAGCAGCCGCAGCGCTCGGGCATCTCGCGTCCGAAGCTGCGCTACGCCCACCAGGGCGGGATGAATCCGCCGATCGTCGTCATCCACGGCAATGCGCTCGAAGGCGTCAGCGACGTCTACAAGCGTTATCTGGAAGGGCGCATCCGCGACCACTACAAGCTGGTGGGCACGCCGATGAAGATCGAGTTGCGTTCCTCGAAAAACCCGTTCGCCGAAACCTGAGGACGGGCCGGCCCGGGGAAACCCGGTGCTGTGATAAGGTGCGAGGTTCCAACACCTCTCCCTCTCTAACACGGAGCATATCGTGAGTAACAAAGGACAACTCTTGCAAGATCCCTTCCTGAACCTGCTGCGCAAGGAGCATGTTCCTGTGAGCATCTACCTCGTGAACGGCATCAAGCTGCAGGGCCACATCGAGTCCTTTGACCAGTACGTGGTGCTGCTGCGCAATACGGTCACGCAGATGGTCTACAAGCACGCCATCTCGACGGTGGTGCCGGGCCGTGCGGTGAACTTCCACACCGGCGAGAGCAACGACGCCAGCTGAAGCTGATTGACCACACAAGACCCCACCCATTCGACGCCGCCCCCCGAGGCGGCGCGTGCCATTCTGGTGGGGGTCGATCTGGGCCGCGGCGAGGCCTTCGACCCCACCCTCGACGAACTTGCGCTTTTGGCAGAGTCCGCCGGTGACACCCCGGTCGCGCGGGTCGTCGCGCGGCGCAAGGCGCCCGACGCGGCGCTGTTCATCGGTTCCGGCAAGGCCGACGAGATCAAGCTGATGGTGCAGGCGCTCGGCGCCCACACCGTGCTGTTCGACCAGGCCATCTCCCCCGCGCAGCAACGCAACCTGGAACGCCACCTCGGCGTGCCCGTGGCCGACCGCACCGCGCTGATCCTGGAGATCTTCGCGGCCCGCGCGCAGAGCTTCGAGGGCAAGCTGCAGGTGGAACTCGCGCGGCTGCAGTACCTCGCCACGCGCCTGGTGCGTCGCTGGAGCCATCTGGAACGTCAGAGCGGCGGCATCGGCATGCGCGGCGGCCCCGGCGAGCGCCAGATCGAGCTGGACCGCCGGATGATCGACGACCGCATCAAGTCGATCAAGGAACGGCTCAAGAAGGTCCAGAAGCAGCGCGCCACGCAGCGTCGCGCCCGTGCGCGCAACGGCGTGTTCCGTGTTTCGCTGGTGGGCTACACCAACGCCGGCAAGAGCACGCTGTTCAATGCGCTGACCAAGGCGCGGGCCTATGCGGCCAACCAGCTCTTCGCCACGCTCGACACGACGACCCGCTCGCTGTACCTCGAGGAGGCCGGCACCAGCGTCTCGTTGTCCGACACCGTCGGCTTCATCCGCGATCTGCCGCACAAGCTGGTCGAGGCGTTCAAGGCCACGCTGCAGGAGGCGGCCGACGCCGACCTGCTGCTGCATGTCGTGGATGCCGCCAGCCCGGTGCTGACCGAGCAGATGGAGGAGGTGGAGCGGGTGCTCGCCGAGATCGGCGCGCAGCACATCCCGCAGATCCTCGTCTACAACAAGCTCGATCTGCTGGAGGACAACCAGCGTCCGCGCCAGCTGCAGGACTGGCTGACGCGCGTCGGCGGCGAGCACGGCGGACAGCGTCTGCCGCGGATCTTCGTCAGCGCGGCCAAGGGCGAAGGCCTGGACGAGCTGCGCACGATGATCGCGTCGCTGATGCAGGCCGCCCCGGTGCCCGAGTACAGCGGCATGACGGATGCCGACGACGGAGCCGAAGAGGCTGGAGAGGCGGATGGGAGCGATGCCGACGATGTCGACTTGAACCCTCAGGACCCGCCCCAAAATCAGTCGGACCCGCAGGATCATCCGCAGGGACGCACAGGCTGAGGCCGTTCGCCGATGCCCGATACTTGCAACAAGACTTCCTCATCAGGATGCGTATGAATCAAGACGATCGCATGTCCGTCGCCGGTGGTGGACGTGACCCGCGGGGTGGAGCCGGCAGCCTGCGCCGCCGGCTGGGGCTCTGGATGAGCAATGGCCGCAACGAAGGCCCGCCTGACCTGGACGAGCTGTGGCGCGACTTCAACCGCAAGCTCTCGCGCCTGTTCGGCGGCCGCGGCGGCAATGACGGCAATGGCTCCTCGGGCGGCGGCAATCCCCAGCCCGACATGCGCGGCGCGGGTATCGGCGCCGGCCTGGTGGTCGGCGTGGTGCTGCTCGGCTGGCTGGCCAGCGGCCTGTTCATCGTGCAGGAAGGTCAGCAGGGCGTGGTCACCTCGTTCGGCAAGTACAGCCGCACGGTGGATGCCGGCATCCAGTACCGCTTCCCGTATCCGTTCCAGGCGCACGAGGTCGTCTCGGTCACGCAGCTTCGGTCGGTCGAGATCGGTCGCAACACGGTCGGTCAGGCGACCGGCCTGCGCGATTCGTCGATGCTGACGCAGGACGAGAACATCATCGACGTGCGCTTCACCGTGCAGTACCGGCTGAAGGATTCGCGCGACTACCTGTTCGAGAACGTCAACACCGACGAAGCCGTCACGCTGGCGTCGGAGTCGGCGGTGCGCGAGATCGTCGGTCGCAACGAGGCGAATGCCGTGCTCTACGAGAAGCGCGACCAGATCGCCACGGAGCTGCAGACATCGATCCAGCAGCAGCTGGACCGGCTGAAGACGGGGATCCAGATCTCCGCCGTCAACCTGAACAGCGTGCAACCGCCGGAGCAGGTGCAGGCCTCCTTCGAGGATGCCTTCCGCGCCAACGCCGATCGCGAACGCCTGAAGAACGAGGGCGAGGCCTACGCCAACGACGTGATCCCGCGCGCCCAGGGCCAGGCGGCCCGCCTGCGCGAGGACGCCGAGGCCTACCGTGCCCGGGTCGTCTCGTACGCCGAGGGTGATGCGCAGCGCTTCAAGTCCGTGCTGGCCGAGTACCAGAAGGCGCCGGCCGTGACGCGCGACCGCCTCTACATCGACGCCATGCAGCAGGTCTACTCGCGGGTCACCAAGGTGATGGTGGACAAGAGCGGTTCCAACCTGCTGTACCTGCCGCTAGACAAGCTGATCCAGCAGCAGACGGGGACCGTCACGACCAGCGTGCCGACGGTCGCGCCGGCCGATGCGTCGACGGCCAGTCCCGCGCTGAGCACCGACCCGCGCTCGCGCGACAGCATGCGCAGCCGCGAACGCGACGGCCGTTGATCGACAGGAGCCCACAACAATGAATCGCATCGTCTCCGTCGTCGTCGGTCTGCTGATCCTGTTCATGATCGCCAGCTCGACCTTGTTCGTCGTCGACCAGCGTCAGTACGCGGTCGTCTACTCGCTGGGCGAGATCAAGGACGTGATCGCCGAACCCGGCCTGAAATTCAAGCTGCCACCGCCGCTGCAGAACGTGGTCTTCCTGGACCGCCGCGTCCAGACGCTGGACTCGTCCGAGCCCCGCGCCATCTTCACCGCCGAGAAGAAGAGCCTGGTCGTCGACTGGCTGGTCAAGTGGCGCATCGTCGATCCCAAGCAGTTCATCCGCAACAACGGCAGCCAGCTGCGTAATCTCGAATCGAGACTGAGCCCGGTGGTCAATTCCGCGATGAACGAGGAGGTGACCAAGCGCACCGTGGCCGCCGTGCTGGCGACCGAGCGCGAGAAGGTCATGCAGGACGTCCGCAAGCGTCTGGAGGGCACTGCCAAGGAGTTGGGCATCGAGATCGTCGACGTGCGCGTCAAGCGCGTCGACTTCGCGGCCAACATCACCGAGGCCGTCTACAACCGGATGAAGACGGAACGCGCCCGCGCCGCCAACGAGCAGCGCTCCACCGGCGCGGCCGAAGGCGAAAAGATCAAGGCCGATGCCGACAAGCAGCGCGACGTGATCACCGCCGAGGCCTACAGCGACGCGCAGAAGATCAAGGGCGAGGGCGACGCCAAGGCGGCGGCGCTGTATTCGGAGGCCTTCAGCCGCGATCCTCAATTCGCGCAGTTCTATCGCTCGCTCGATGCCTATCAGGCGTCGTTCAAGGGCAAGAACGATGTGATGGTGCTCGACCCGTCGAGCCCCTTCTTCAACGCGATGCGCAACGGCGGCCCCGGCGCCCCGGCAGCGGCTGCGCCGAAGAAGTGACTTCTGGAAGGGCCGGCCCTGGCGACCTCCGGGTCGACCGGCCCTCGTCAGCAGGCTGACCGGCAGCAGCCGGGGAGGGCGGCCCCATCATGAACGGCGACAAGTGGCTGGCGGCGCTGGCGTTGCTGCTGATCATGGAGGGGCTGTTGCCTTTCCTGAATCCTGGCGCATGGCGCCAGTTGTTCTCGAAGCTGTTGGCCATGAGCGACGGCCAGCTGCGATTCCTCGGCCTGGCCAGTCTGTTGTGCGGCGCCCTGCTGCTGCTCTTGCTCTGAGCATTGCGAGGCAGCGGGACGACGCACAAGACGGTGATCGGGCCGCGCGCGGCCCATCGCGAAGCCTTGCTGGATCGTTGACGAACCCGCGCCGGACCCCCGCCTGAGGGTTCCGGCGGTCGAGGCACGTCGCGACCCCGGTACAATGCCGTTTTTAACCCCCTCCCTGAACGTCCATGGCCTCTGCTTGGCTGCTGCCCGAGCACATTGCTGACGTCCTGCCCTCCCAGGCTCGCCGCATCGAAGAACTGCGGCGCGAATTGCTGGACATGGCGCGGACCTACGGTTGCGAGCTGGTGATGCCTCCCATGCTGGAGCATCTCGACTCGCTGCTTTCCGGCACCGGCCAGGCGCTGGATCTCAAGACCTTCAAGCTCGTCGACCAGCTCTCCGGTCGCAGCCTGGGCCTGCGCGCGGACACGACCCCGCAGGTCGCCCGCATCGATGCCCACCTGCTGAACCGCGCCGGCGTGACGCGCCTGTGCTACTGCGGCCCGGTGCTGCACACGCGCGCCGAAGGCCTGACCGCGACGCGGGAGCCGCTCCAGTTCGGCGTCGAGATCTACGGCCATGCCGGTCTCGAAGCCGATCTCGAAGCGCAGGAACTGGCCATCGACGCGATGCAACGCGCCGGCGTCACGCGCCTGGTGCTGGACCTGGGCGACGCGCGCCTGGTGCGCGGCGTGCTCGGCGAACATGCGCTCGGCGAGGATCGTCTGAGCGCACTGGTGGCTGCTATGGCCGCCAAGGACGCTGCCGGCGTGGCGGCGTTCTCCAATGAATTGCCCGACGACGTCGTCGCCGCGCTGCAGACGCTGCTGCGCCTGTATGGCGGTGTCGAGGTGCTGGCGGACGCGCGTCGCGCGCTGCCGGTGAATGCGTTGGTCACGGCCGCGCTGGACGATCTGGAGTGGCTGGTCCATCACCTGCGCGCGGCGTATCCCGACGTTCGCATCGGTGTCGATCTGGCGGATCTGCCGGGCTTCGGCTACTACAGCGGCGTCCGCTTCGCGCTGTATGCGGAAGGCGGCAGCGATGCGGTGCTGCGCGGCGGCCGCTACGACGAGGTCGGCGCGGTCTTCGGCCGGCGTCGTCCCGCCGTCGGTTTCAGCCTGGACCTGAAGACGCTGGTGGGACTGATCCCCGCCACGTCGCTGCGGGCCGCGGTGCGCGCCCCGTGGGGCGAGGATCCCCATCTGCGCGCGGCGGTCCGCCGTCTGCGCGAGCAGGGCGAGACGGTGGTCTGCGTCCTGCCGGGCCACGAGCAAGAGAACGACGAATTCGAATGCGACCGCGAGCTGGTGCAGTCCGGCGGTCAATGGGTGCTGCGATCGCTGTGAGCGACGCGATTCGCCCCTCCACCCTCAACCTCCAAATCATCGGATGAACGACATGCAAAGCAGTGAGATCGCGCGCGGGCGCAATGTGGTGGTCGTCGGCACCCAATGGGGTGACGAAGGCAAGGGCAAGGTCGTCGACTGGCTGACCGACCACGCGCAAGGCGTGGTGCGCTTCCAGGGCGGCCACAACGCCGGCCACACGCTGGTCATCAAGGGCGTGAAGACGGCGCTGCAGCTGATCCCGTCGGGCATCATGCGCGACGGCGTCGCCTGCTACATCGGCAACGGCGTGGTGCTGGACCCGACCCATCTGCTGTCGGAAATCGAGCGCCTGGAGAAGGCCGGCGTCGAGGTGCGTTCGCGCCTGTACATCAGCGAGTCCTGCCCGCTGATCATGCCCTTCCACGTCGAGGTCGACCGCGCCCGCGAGGCGCTGCGCGAGAGCAGCGGCAGCGGCAAGATCGGCACGACCGGCAAGGGCATCGGCCCGGCGTATGAGGACAAGGTCGCCCGCCGCGCGCTGCGCGTGCAGGACCTGAAGCATCCGGACCGCTTCGCGAAGAAGCTCAAGGAACTGATCGACCTGCACAACGTCGCGCTGACCGGTTACCTGAACGGCAAGGCGCTGGAGTTCCAGCCGATCTTCGACCATGCGATGTCGCTGGCCGACCAGATCAGGCCGATGATGGCCGACGTCGGCTACATGCTGCACAAGGCGCATCAGGCCGGTCAGAACATCCTGTTCGAAGGCGCGCAGGGCACGCTGCTGGACATCGACCACGGCACCTATCCGTACGTGACCTCGAGCAACTGCGTGGCCGGCAACGCCGCCGCGGGCGCCGGCGTGGGTCCGCAGATGCTGCACTACATGCTGGGCATCACGAAGGCCTACGCGACGCGCGTGGGCTCGGGCCCGTTCCCGACCGAGCTGGACTGGGAGACCCCGGGCACCGTGGGTCACCACCTGTCGACGGTCGGCCAGGAGCGCGGCACCGTCACCGGTCGCGCCCGCCGCTGCGGCTGGCTGGACGCCGCCGCGCTGAAGCGCTCGATCATCATCAACGGCATCACCGGCCTGTGCCTGACCAAGCTGGACGTGCTGGACGGACTGGCCGAGATCAACATGTGCGTGGGCTATGAGCTCGACGGCAGGCAGATCGACATCCTGCCGCTGGACGCCGACGAGATCGTCGCGTGCAAGCCGGTCTATGAAGTCTTCCCCGGCTGGACCGAGTCGACCTTCGGCATCACGAAGTGGGACCAACTGCCGGCCAACGCGATTGCCTACCTGAAGCGCGTGGAAGAGGTGATCGGCGCGCCGATCGCCATGGTGTCCACCGGCCCCGATCGCGAGCACACCATCCTGCTGCAGCATCCGTTCAAGGACTGAGCGACCGCTCGGCCCCTGTCGTTTTCCGTCTTATCCAGACCTGACCCCATCCATCGCTGAGGAGCCTCCCCCATGTTGACCGACGACGGCAAACATCTGTACGTGTCGTGGGATGAATACCACCTGTTGATCGAACGCCTGGCGCTGAAGGTGCATGCCTCCGGCTGGGAGTTCGACCAGATCCTGTGTCTGGCGCGCGGCGGGATGCGTCCCGGCGACGTGCTGTCGCGCGTGTTCGACAAGCCGCTGGGCATCATGTCCACCAGCTCGTACCGCGCGGAAGCGGGCACGATCCAGGGGCGTCTGGACATCGCCAAGTACATCACCATGCCCAAGGGCGAACTGGCGGGCCGCGTGCTGCTGGTGGACGACCTGGCGGACTCGGGCGTGACGCTGAAGGCCGTGGTGGAACGGCTGCGCGGCATGCCGTCGATCAGCGAGCTGCGCTCGGCAGTGATCTGGACGAAGAGCGTTTCGGAATACACGCCGGACTACTACGTCGAGATGCTGGAAACCAGCCCGTGGATCCATCAGCCGTTCGAAGATTACGACGCGTTGCGCCCCGATGCGCTGGCGAAGAAATTCGCGATCTGATGAACGAAGGGCTGACACGTGTCAGCCCTTTTTTCTTGCGCGCCATGCCGCTGCAGTACGCATGCTCGGTGTCGAGAAGGTGGGGCTGCCGGCGCCCCTCGGAGCGAATGCCGAGCGTGAGGAGGCGATTGAGCGGAGAGGGGTGCCGGCAGCCCCACCTTCGGGCGCGCGGCACTGCCATTCGAGTCCTCGACGGGGCGCCAATGAGAAAAGCCGGCACGAGGCCGGCTTTTCGAATTTGGTGCCCAGGAGAGGACTCGAACCTCCACGGAGTTACCCGCTAGTACCTGAAACTAGTGCGTCTACCAATTCCGCCACCTGGGCAAGGTCAGAAGCCAGCTTCTCGGGAAACCAGCTCAAGCCACTTCATGACGAACTTCTTGAAGTATTCTTGAGCCCTCGGTTTCTCGAAACGCAAAAGAGCTTCTGCGTTTCAGGAAAGACAAGGATTCTACTATCAAAAACTTCAAGAATGCAAGCCCCCAGGGCGCTCAAGGCGCTCAGCTGATGGGGGAGATCGAAGGCACGGTGCAGGGTCACCGCGACGGGCACGGTTTCCTGATGCCCGACGATGGTCAACCGGACGTTTATCTGTCCTCGCAGGAGATGCACGCCGTCATGCACGGCGACCGCCTGCGGGTGCGCATCGTGCGCCACGACAAGCGCAATCGTCCCGAAGGCCGCGTGCTGGAAATCCTCGAACGCCGCAAGAAGCCGATCATCGGCCGGCTGCTGCTCGAGTCCGGCATCTGGCTCGTCGCCCCTGAAGACAAGCGCTACGGCCAGGACATCCTGGTTCCGAAGAACGCGATCGCCAACGCGACCGCGGGACAGATCGTCGCCGTCGAACTGACCGAGCCGCCGTCGCTGTATTCGCAGCCGGTGGGTCGCGTGACCGAAGTGCTGGGCGAGATCGACGACCCCGGCATGGAGATCGAGATCGCCGTGCGCAAGTACGAGGTCCCGCACGCCTTCAGCGCCGACACGCTGGCGCAGGCGGCGAAGCTGCCCGACAAGGTCCGCGCGGTCGACATGAAGCACCGCATCGATCTGCGCGACGTGGCGCTGGTGACGATCGACGGCGAGGACGCCCGCGACTTCGACGACGCGGTCTACTGCGAGCCCCACAAGCAGGGCCGGGGCAAGACGGCGTTCCAGGGCTGGCGGCTGCTGGTCGCGATCGCCGACGTCAGCCACTACGTGAAGCCCGGCGAACCGTTGGACCGCGATGCCTACGAGCGTGCGACCTCGGTCTACTTCCCCAGACGCGTCATCCCGATGCTGCCGGAGAAGCTGTCGAACGGCCTGTGCTCGCTGAATCCGGAGCAGGACCGCCTGTCCATGGTCTGCGACATGCTGGTCAGCGAGGCTGGCGAGCTGCACGCCTACCAGTTCTATCCGGCGGTGATCAACTCGCATGCGCGCTTCACCTATACCGAGGTGGCGGCGATCCTCGGCAACACGCACGGCCCCGAGGCCCACAAGCGCAAGGCGCTGGTGCCGCACCTGCTGCATCTGCACGAGGTCTACCGCGCGCTGCTGTCGCAGCGCGCCAAGCGCGGCGCGATCGACTTCGAGACCACCGAGACCCAGATCGTCTGCGACGACAACGGCCGCATCGAGAAGATCGTGCCCCGCACGCGCAACGAGGCACACCGCCTGATCGAGGAGGCGATGCTCGCCGCCAACGTCTGCGCGGCGGACTTCATCGCCGGCGGCAAGCATGCGTCGCTGTACCGCGTCCACGAGGGCCCGACGCCCGAGAAGCGCGGCACGCTGCAGGCCTACCTGCGGGCGCTGGGCATCGGCATGGGCATCAGCGACGATCCGACGCCGGGCGAGTACCAGACGATCGCGCAAGCGACCAAGGACAGGCCCGACGCGCAGCAGATCCACACCATGCTGCTGCGCTCGATGCAGCAGGCGATCTACACCCCGGCCAATGCGGGCCACTTCGGTCTCGCCTACCAGGCCTACACGCACTTCACCAGCCCGATCCGGCGCTACCCGGACCTGCTGGTGCACCGCGTGATCAAGGCGCTGCTCGGCTCCAAGAAGTACGCGCTCGACGCGCACAAGATGGAAGCCGCGAACCCGATGCCCAAGCGGCCGGGCAAGCCGGCCTCGAAGGCGCCGAGCCCGGCCTCCGCGTCGACCGAGTCGGAGCGCTGGGAAGTCGTCGGCGCGCACTGCAGCGCGAACGAGCGTCGCGCCGACGAGGCCTCGCGCGATGTCGAGGCCTGGCTGAAGTGCCGCTTCATGCGCGACCACCTCGGCGAGGAATTCGCCGGCACGGTGAGCGCGGTGACGAGCTTCGGCCTGTTCGTGCAGCTCGACGCGTTGTATGTCGAAGGCCTGATCCACATCACCGAACTCGGCGGCGAGTACTTCCGTTTCGACGAAGTCCGCCAGGAGCTGCGCGGCGAACGCACCGGCATCCGCTACGCCACCGGCGCGCGCGTGCAGGTGCAGGTCAGCCGTGTCGACCTGGACGGCCGCAAGATCGATTTCCGGCTGGTGCGCGACGGCGACGAGCAGCGGCTGCTGCGCGGCGCCCATCGCGACAAGTTCGGCGACCGGCGTGGCGGCGATGGCAAGGGTCCCGCGAGGAAGCAGGACAAGCGCGCCGAGCACCGTGCGCGCCGCGAGGCGGCCGCGGCGCCGGCCGCGACGGTGGAGCCGATGCCGCTGCCGCCGCCTGATCCGCCGACGGCGGTCGACGCGCTCGAGCGCATCGAGCAGGCCGACCGCGTGCTGAAGGCCGAGCGCCGCAAGTCGGAGCGCGCGACGAAGGGCTCGTCGACGCATCCGGTCCAGGCAGCCAAACGCACGGCGCGCAGTGCGGCGAAGTCGGTCGCCGCGAAGGGCAGTGGCGCGCCCGCGGCGAAGACGACGCGGCGCAAGCGCGGCGCATGAACGGCGCGTGAGCGCAGCCTGACGGGTGTCGGTCCCTCGCGATCGAGTCTCCGATGAAGAAGGGCCTGGTCATGCCAGGCTCTTGGTCTTTCTGACGAACGCGCTCGCCGTCGTTCAGGCGGAAAGGCTGTGCAGCGCGGCCATCGCGTCGATCAGGTCGGCGGCGAGCAGGGGGCCCGCATGACCTTCCGCCGCCGCGCCGTGCCAGGTCACGGCGGCACAGGCGAGGTCGTGCGGCGCGATGCCCGGCGACTGCGCCCAGAGTCCGCCAATCCAGCCGGCCAGCACGTCGCCCGTGCCTGCGGTGGCCAGTGCTGATGAGCCGGTGCCATTGATCGACAGGCGCCGCTTGGGCGTGACCACGAGGCTGCCCGATCCCTTGAGCACGACGGTCACCGCGAAGCGCGTCGCCAGTTGCGTCGCGGCGTCCAGGCGATCGGCCTGCACATCGGCCGCCGACGGCAGTCCCAGGAGCCGCGCCGCTTCCAGCGGATGCGGCGTCAGGATCGTGGGCCAGCCGTGCGCGGCGCGACGGCGTAGCGCATGCTGCAGTGTCTCGTCGGCGGCCACCAGGTTCAGGGCGTCGGCATCGAGCACGACGCGCGTCGCGCCGTGCAATGCCTTTGACAGCGCCGACGCGATCGCAGTCCCGCCGCCACAGCCGCACACGGCGACGATGTCCCGCCAGGTGTCCGGCGAAGCGCTCCAGCGCGCGGCATCCCAATGCATGAGTTCCGGTCGCGCGGGCCATGGTTGGCCGTCGTCCTCAGGCAGTGCCGCGTACACGCGCCCCGCGCCGGCGGCCAGCGCCGAGGTCGCGGCGAGCCACGCGGCACCGCGCATCGTCGGCGCGCCGCCCAGGACGACGACATCGCCATGCCGTCCCTTGTGGCTGGCCGCTGAACGCGCGAACGCGCTTTGCCAGCGCGCGATGCGGCCGGCGCCGAAGAGCACGCCGACGCCCTTGTCGTCGACGGGCACGCCGAGGTCGTCGAACCAGACCCGCCCCGCGAGCGCACGGCCTTCTCCGGTGAACAGGCCGGACTTGAGAGTCAGGAAGGTCAGCGTGTGATGCGCGCGCACGGCATGGGCACCCAATGGCTGGCCGGTGCGGACATCGATGCCGCTGGGAACGTCGACGGCCAGCACCGTGGCGCCGGCGTCGCGCATTGTGTCGATGGCCTGGATGGCCGAGGCGATGGGCCCGTCGGGTGCGCGGTTCGCGCCGAGGCCGAGGAGGGCGTCGATCGTGCCATCGGCCCACCGGGGCATGTGTGGGAGATCGGCGTGCAGGCGCAGGCCGGCTTGCCGGGCGGTGTCCAGCGCATGCGCGGCGTCACTGCCTGGCGGGGGTTCCGGTCCGACCAGGAGCACGTCCACCGTCCATCCGCGGGCGGCCAGGTGGCGGGCCGCGATGAGGCCGTCGCCGCCGTTGTTGCCCGGACCCGCGAACACGGCGGCGTGCTGGCCGAAAGGTCGGAGTGCCATGGCCAGGCGTGCCACGGCAAGCCCGGCGCGCTCGATCAGCGTGTGAGGCGGATGCAGCGACAGCGCCGCAGCCTCGATGCGCCGGCTCGACGGCGCGTCATGGAGGGATCGGTCGTGGGACGTGGGCAGCACCGGCAGCATGGCGCCGACTCTATCCCCGTCTCAGCTCACTGGAGCCGTGCCGGTTCCAGCAACGCGGCGTCGATGCCCGGATCCTTCTTCGCGAGCCGGGCCGCCAACAGTTGCGCGGCGGCTCCGGCCATGGTCCAGCCGTGCTCGCCATGACCGATGTTCAACCACACGCCGGGCAGGCCGGACTCGCCGATCAGCGGCAGCTCGTCGGGCAGCAGCAGGCGCGAGGTCTTCCAACGCTGCTGACCGCCGGCGAGCAGGGCGCCCGGGAACCAGTCGTGCGCAGCCTGGTGCAGCGCGCCCATCGACTGGCCATCCGGCTGCGACGATGAGCCGCCCAGCTCGTTAGCCCCGCCGACGCGCACGCGTTGACCGAGTCGCGTGAGGCTGACGCCCAGCGCCATGTCGATGACGGTCGCACGCGGACCCAGGTCCGGGTGCGCCTCCAGCATGCGCAAGGGCGCCGTCAGCGTGTGCGTGTGCACCGTTCCCCACGGCAGCTTCAGCCCTTGCGCGGCGAGCAGCGGCGCCGCGCCCTTGCCGGCGCACACCAGCACCGCGTCCACCCGCAGCGGCTCGCCCGCGGCCACGTGCACGGCCGGCTGGCTGCCGGGCTCGACGCGCAGCACGTCGGTGTTGAAGTTCCACTGCACGCCGAGCCGCTGCGCCTCCAGCTTCAGCGCCTGGCTGAACTGGCGGGCGTTGGCCGCCTCGTCCTGCGTCAGCAGGATGCCGCCGTGCAGCGCGGTCTCGGCGTTGAGTCCGGGTTCCTGCGCGCGGCAACCGTCGGCGTCGAGCTCGCGATGCGGTACCTGCCGCTCCTGCAGCCGCGCCAGCAGCGGTGCCGCGCTCTTGTAGTCCTTGGCGGTGCGCCACAGCAGCAGCACGCCGGCTTCGCGCTCGACGTCCATCTTCAATTCGCGCCGCCACACCGCCATCACGGCCTGGCCGCGCAGCGCCAGCGCATGCAGCGCCTCCGGCATCGCCTGCAGGCCGCGCGCGCGGCCGGCGCGCCAATGCGCGAACTTCCAGCCGAGCTGGCCCGGCTTGCCGCGCCACGCCAGCGGCGTGTCGGGCCGCGCGGCCATCAGGCCCGGCGCGATCAGCCCGGGCGGCGCGAAGCTCGCGCCGGTGGCGACGCTGGTGTCGCGTTCGAAGACATGGACCTCATGGCCCTGCAGCGCGAGTTCGTAGGCGCTGGTGACGCCGGCCAGACCGGCTCCGATGATGGCGATCCGCATTTCAGCGGATCCCCGCGGCGAGCGCCGCCTCGACGCGCGACGCAGCGCCCAGCACCGCGTGATCGCGCAGCGCGGGGGCCCACAGCATCAGGCCGACCGGCAGTTCGCCGGGGTGCTCGCACGGGATCGAGATCGCGCAGCCGTCGAGCAGGTTCACGACGGCGGTGTTGCGCAGCAGGCGCGCATTGGTGGCAAGGAACAGGTCGTCGCTGTGCAGCAAGGGGGCGATCTCCGGGGCTTGGAGGGGAACGGTGGGGCTGAGGAAGGCGTCGATGCCGGCCATCGCGGCCGTCATGTCGTGGATCCAGCGGCGGCGGGCGTCGAGCATCGCCTGGTAGGTGGCGGGAGGGATGGCCTCGCCGCGGCGGATGCGCATCGCGACGCGCGGGTCGTAGCGGTCGCCGCGTTCGGCGAGGCGCGCATGGTGCCATGCCCAGGCCTCGGCCGCGGTGATGCCGCCTTGTGTTTGCAGTTCCGCCACACGGGGCAGGGCGGGCAGCGCGCGTTCCTCGATGCGGGCGCCGGCAGCGCTCAGCGTCGCGAGCGCGCGTTCGAACGCGGCGGCCACCGCGGGCTCGAGCTCGTCCTGCATGAAGTCCGGCGTGATCGCGAAGCGCCATGCCGACAAGGGGCGTTCATCGAGGTCGGCCGGTGCGCCGCTCAGCACCGCGTGCAGCAGCGCGGCGTCCCGCACCGAGCGCGTGATCGCGCCAGCCGTGTCCAGCGAGGGCGACAACGGCACGCACCCGTCAAGCGGCACCAGCCGCGCCGTGCTCTTGAAGCCGATCAGCCCTTGCAGCGCGGCCGGGATGCGCAGCGACCCGCCGGTGTCCGAACCGAGCGCCGCCCACGCGGCGCCGGTGGCGACGCTGACCGCACCGCCGGAGGTCGATCCGCCAGGAATGCGCGCCAGGCCGTCGATCGCGTGTGTCACCGGATTCCGGGGCGTGCCGTGATGTGGATTGATCCCGACGCCGGAGAAGGCGAACTCACTCAGGTTGGTGTGGCCGATCAGCGCGGCGCCGGCATCGCGCAGCCGGGCGACGACCGGGGCATCGCGCTCGGCGGGCGCCGCATCGTCCATGGTGGCGGAGGCGGCGGTCGTCGGATGCCCGGTAACGTCGAACAGATCCTTGACGGACACCGCCAGACCGCCGAGCGTCGGGCGCGGTCCGCCGCGAGCGACCACGGCATCCGAGGCGTCGGCCGCCGCGCGGGCCTCCTCGTCGAAGCGGCGCAGGAAGACGTGCTCGCACGCGGCGCCGTCGGCAAGCGCCAGGCTCTCGTCCAGCAGGCTGCGCGCGGCGTGGCGGCCCACACGCAGGGAGGCGAGCGCCTCGGTCAGGTCGATCGGCATGCGAAAACGGGTTATACTCGTCGGGTTTTTCCCGGATAAGCCAGCCGTTGGGGCTGGAGTCCGGTGGAGAACGCGGCAGGTGGTTGGGGCCCAGACTTGTTCAAGGCCTGTCCATCGATCGCAAATTCGCGAGTCCGGCGAATCAAGGTGTTGCAACGTACAAGCAGACGTCGCAATTCGTGCCGGATTCTAGAACCAACCTTCGGAGTTACTTATGTCCGTCACGATGCGTGAGATGCTGGAAGCCGGCGTCCATTTCGGCCACCAGACCCGCTTCTGGAATCCCAAGATGGCCCCGTATATCTACGGCCATCGCAACAAGATCCACATCATCAACCTCGAGAAGACGCTGCCCGCGTTCGAGGAAGCCCTGAAGTTCGTGCGCCAGCTCGCCTCCAAGCGCGGCACGATCCTGATGGTCGGCACCAAGCGCCAGGCCCGCGACATCGTCGCCGCCGAAGCTGAGCGCGCCGGCGTCCCGAGCGTCAACCAGCGTTGGCTGGGCGGCACGCTGACCAACTTCAAGACGGTCAAGACCTCGCTGAAGCGCCTCAAGGACATGCAGGCCCAGATCGACGCCGGCACCCAGCCCGCGATCAAGAAGGAAGCCCTGATGTTCACGCGCGACATCAACAAGCTCGAGAAGAACATCGGCGGCATCCAGGACATGGTCGCGCTGCCGGACGCCCTGTTCGTCATCGACGTCGGCTATCACAAGATCGCCGTCCTGGAAGCCAAGAAGCTGGGCATCCCGGTCATCGGCGTCGTGGACACCAACCACTCGCCCGAAGGCATCGACTACGTCATCCCCGGCAACGACGACTCGGCCAAGGCTGTCGCCCTGTACGCCAAGGCTGTCGCCGACGCCGTGCTGGAAGGCCGTGCCAACTCGTCGAACGAAGTCGTCACGGCCGTCGCCGCTGAAGGCGACGAGTTCGTCGAAGTGAACGAAGGCGCCTGATCCAGGCCCTGACCCTCGACGGGTTCTGACAAGGGGGCTGATTCAGCCCCCTTCGTCCAAGCAGATTCAGATTTCAGCGGTGCCGGGTCGTTCCGGGCCGCGACATACGGAGATTGAAATGGCAGCAATTACCGCAAGCATGGTCGCCGAGCTGCGCGCCCGCACCGACTCCCCGATGATGGAGTGCAAGAAGGCGCTGACCGAAGCCGACGGCGACATGACCCGCGCTGAAGAGATCCTGCGCGTCAAGCTGGGCAGCAAGGCCGGCAAGGCCGCCTCGCGCGTGACCGCCGAGGGCGTCGTCGCCGCGGCCGTGAAGGGCAACGCCGGCGCGCTGATCGAAGTCAACTGCGAAACCGACTTCGTGTCGAAGAACGACGCCTTCCTGGCGTTCGTGAACGCGCTGGCCGGTCTGATCGTCGACAGCAACCCCGCCGACATCGCCGCCCTGTCCGCCCTGCCGCTGTCGCAGGAAGGCTTCGGCCCGACGGTCGAGGACGTGCGCGCCGGCCTGATCGGCAAGATCGGCGAGAACATGACGATCCGCCGTTTCAAGCGCTACGAAGGCGCCAAGCTGGCCTCCTACCTGCACGGCACCCGCATCGGCGTGATGGTCGAGTTCGACGGTGACGAAGTCGCCGCCAAGGACGTCGCGATGCACGTCGCCGCGATGAAGCCGGCCGCGCTGTCGTCCGCCGAAGTCCCGGCCGAGCTGGTCGAGAAGGAACGCAAGATCGCCGCCGAGAAGGCCGCCGAGTCCGGCAAGCCGGCCGAGATCGTCGCCAAGATGGTCGAAGGCTCGGTGCAGAAGTTCCTGAAGGAAGTCTCGCTGCAGGACCAGGTCTTCGTGAAGGCCGCCGACGGCAAGCAGACCGTCGCGCAGATGCTCAAGGACAAGGCCACGACGGTGAAGTCGTTCACCCTGTACGTCGTGGGCGAAGGCATCGAGAAGAAGGTCGACGACTTCGCTGCCGAAGTGGCTGCCCAGGTGGCGGCTGCAAGCAAGCAGCAATAAGCGTCGCGACTCAAAAAGGGCGCCTCTGGCGCCCTTTACACTTGTGCGCTTGCGCCAGCAGGCCTACGCACGACACTCCCTCCATCGGCCGTATTGACGAGGTAACAATGCCCGCCCACAAACGCATCCTGCTCAAGCTTTCCGGAGAAGCCCTGATGGGCGACGACGCCTACGGCATCAACCGCGCGACCATCGTGCGCATGGTCCAGGAAATCCAGGAAGTGACGAAGCTCGGCGTCGAGGTGGCGGTCGTCATCGGCGGCGGGAACATCTTCCGCGGCGTGGCGGGCGGCGCGGTCGGCATGGACCGCGCGACGGCCGACTACATGGGCATGCTGGCGACGGTGATGAACTCGCTGGCCCTGGCCGACACGATGCGCCAGGAAGGCATGACCGCGCGCGTCATGTCGGCGATCGCGATCGAGCAGGTCGTCGAACCCTATGTGCGTCCCAAGGCGCTGCAGTACCTGGAAGAAGGCAAGGTCGTCGTCTTCGCGGCCGGCACCGGCAACCCCTTCTTCACGACCGACACGGCCGCCGCGCTGCGTGGCGCCGAGATCGGCGCCGAGATCGTGCTGAAGGCGACCAAGGTCGACGGCGTCTACACCGCCGACCCGAAGAAGGACCCGACGGCCACGCGCTACTCGCGCATCAGCTTCGACGAGGCCATCGGCAAGAACCTGCAAGTGCTGGACGCGACCGCCTTCGCGCTGTGCCGCGACCAGAAGCTGCCCATCCGGGTGTTCTCGATCTTCAAGCCGGGCGCGCTGAAGCGCGTCGTGATGGGTGAGGACGAGGGCACGCTGGTGCACGTCTGACCGGGCTGGCGCGTTAGAGACCACGCCGCCCCCCTGATCGAGGAAAAGAACATGAGCATCGCCGACATCAAGAAGAACGTCGAAGCCAAGATGGCCAAGTCCGTCGAGGCGTTCAAGAACGAACTGCAGAAGATCCGCACCGGCCGCGCCCACCCGGGCCTGCTGGACCAGGTGCACGTGGACTACTACGGCTCGATGGTCCCCATCTCGCAGGTGGCCAACGTCACGCTGCTGGACGCCCGCACGGTCAGCGTGCAGCCCTGGGAAAAGGGCATGAGCCAGAAGATCGAGAAGGCCATCCGCGAATCGGACCTGGGCCTGAACCCGTCGTCGATGGGCGACCTGATCCGCGTGCCGATGCCGCCGCTGTCGGAAGAACGCCGCCGCGACCTGGTGAAGGTCTCCAAGGGCGCCGCCGAGGATGCGAAGGTGGCCGTGCGCAACCTGCGCCGCGACGCCAACGAGCAGGCGAAGAAGATGGCCAAGGACAAGGTCATCACCGAGGACGACGAGCGCCGCAGCCAGGACGAGGTCCAGAAGCTGACGGACCGCGTCGTCTCGGACATCGACAAGCTGCTCTCGGCCAAGGAAGCCGAGATCATGGCCGTCTGATCGTCGCATCCTCGTGAGCGCCGACAGCAAGGCGGGAGTGCCCCGCCATGTGGCCATCGTCATGGATGGCAACGGTCGTTGGGCGAAGAAGCGCTTCCTTCCGCGCTTCTTCGGTCACAAGCAGGGCGTGGACGCCCTGGTGCGGGTGGTCCAGGCCTGCATCGATCGAGAGATCGAGTACCTCACCGTCTTCGCCTTCTCCAGCGAGAACTGGAAGCGCCCCAGCGACGAGGTGTCCGGCCTGATGGGCCTGGTGCTGGCGGCGGTGTCGCGCTATCTGGCCCGCATGGGCGCGATGGGCGTGCGCATCCGCATCGTCGGCGACCGCGAGGCGGTGTCCGACAAGCTGCGTGCCGCCTGGGCCGAGGCCGAGGGCTCCACCGCCCACAATTCCAAACTGACGCTGAACGTCGCGTTCAATTACGGCGGCCGCTGGGACATCGTCCAGGCCTGTCGCAAGGCGATCGCGGCGGGCATCCCGGCGCACGAGCTGACCGAAGCCCGACTGTCCGAGTTCATGGCGATGAGCTATGCGCCGGACCCGGACCTCTTCATCCGCACCGGCGGCGAACTGCGCATCAGCAACTTCATGCTGTGGCAGACCGCCTACACCGAGTTCGTGTTCTCCGACTGCCTGTGGCCCGAGTTCGGCGAGGCGCAACTGGACGAGGCGATCGCCGCGTTTCGGGCGCGCGACCGCCGCTTCGGCGGGGTGAACGTGCCGGGCGTGGCCCAGGAGGCTTGAGATGCTGCTTCAGCGCGTGATCACGGCCCTGGTGCTGTTGGCGATCCTGCTGCCGGCGCTGTTCGCGTCGAATCCGATGTGGTTCGCGCTGCTGACGCTGGTGATGATCGCGGCGGCCGGGTGGGAGTGGTCGCGACTGAACGGCAAGCCCGGCGCGACGGCGCTCGCGTTCGGCGCCGTGCTCGCGGCGGCCTGTGCGGCGACCTTCTACGCCGTCGGCTTCAACGTGCCGGCCTGGTGCTGGTGGCTGGCCGGCGGGATCTGGGTGCTCGGCGGCGTGCGTGCGCTGGCGGCCGGCGTCGCCGGATGGCCGAAGCTGTCGCCCGTGCTCAGACTCGTGCTCGGCGCGGTGCTGCTGTGGGCCGCCTGGCTGGCGCTGATCGTCGCGCGACAGCGCGGCATCAACTTCCTGCTGTCGGCGATGTGCCTGGTCTGGATGGCCGACATCGCCGCGTACTTCTCCGGCAAGGCCTTCGGCAAGCGCAAGCTCGCGCCGGCGATCAGCCCGGGCAAGAGCTGGGAAGGCGCGATCGGCGGCCTCGTCGGCGTGATCGTGCTGGGCTTCGTCTGGGTCCACGTGATCGACGTGCGCGTCCCGGTGGATTCGGCCTCGCTGTACACGGTGCTGGTCAAGCGCATCGGCATCGTGTCGCTGCTGGCGCTGGTTTTCCTGTCGGCGATGAGCGTCGTCGGCGATCTGTTCGAATCCCTGGTCAAGCGGGCCGCCGGCGCCAAGGACAGCAGCCAGCTGCTGCCCGGCCACGGCGGTGTCCTGGACCGTGTCGACGCGCTGCTGCCGGTGCTCCCCCTGGCCTTGGCGCTGACCTCCCTCTGATCCTCCGGATCCCTCCGCGAGACCTTCTGCGATGACCGACCACTTCCACCGCCCGCAGCAGGTCTGCGTGCTGGGTTCCACCGGCTCCATCGGCACCAGCACGCTGGACGTGATCGCGCGTCATCCGGACCGTTATCGCGTCTTCGCCCTGTCGGCGATGAGCCGCGTCGACGAGCTCGCCGCGCAGTGCGTGCAATTCCAGCCGCGCTTCGCTGTCCTGCCCGATGCGGCGCTCGCCGCGCAACTGCGCACGAGGCTGCGCGAAGCCGGCTCCCGCACCGAAGTGCTCGACAGCATGGCCGCGCTGAGCGAGATCGCCGCGCATCCCGACGTCGACGCGGTGATGGCCGCGATCGTCGGCGCCGCCGGCCTGCCGCCGGCGATGGCCGCGGCGCGCGCCGGCAAGCGCCTGCTGCTCGCCAACAAGGAAGCGATCGTGCTCGGCGGTGCGCTGTTCATGCGCGCGGTCGCCGAGGGCGGCGCGACGCTGCTGCCGGTGGATTCGGAGCATTCCGCGATCTTCCAGTGCCTGCCCGAGGACCGCTCGACCTGGCCGCAGCGCATCGATCACATCGTGCTGACCGCGTCCGGCGGGCCGTTCCGCCAGCGCGATCCGGCCTCGCTGGCCGATGTCACGCCCGAGCAGGCCTGCGCCCACCCGAACTGGGTGATGGGCCGCAAGATCTCGGTCGACTCGGCGACGATGATGAACAAGGCGCTCGAGGTCATCGAGGCGCGTTGGCTCTTCGACCTGAAGCCCGAACAGATCAAGGTGCTGATCCACCCGCAGAGCATCGTGCATTCGATGGTGGTGTGCCGCGACCACTCGGTACTGGCCCAGTTGGGCACGCCCGACATGCGCGTGCCCATCGCGTATGCGCTGGCCTTCCCCGAACGCATCGTCTCCGGCGCGGGGGTGCTGGACCTGCTCAAGACACCGAGCCTCGCCTTCGAAGAGGCTGACGAGCGCCGCTTCCCCGGCCTGCATCTGTCGTGGCAGGCACTGCGCGCGGCCGAAGGCAGCACCGCGGTGCTCAACGCCGCGAACGAGGAGGCGGTCGCCGCCTTCCTCGATCACCAGCTTCGCTTCGATCACATCTGCCGCGTCAACCGCGAGGTGCTTGAAGCCGTGAATCCCCAGGCGGGCGAGGTCGACAGCGTCGAGGGGCTGCTGGCCCTCGACGGACGCGCCCGCCGACAGGCGAGACAGCAGATCGCGGCGCTCGCCGCAGCGGTCTGATCCTCCGGTCGACGACCGCCGCCCAGCCCCAGACCTCGATCCAGGACGCCCGCGATGCTTTCCCAAGTCCTCTATTTCCTCGTCACGCTGGGCATCCTCATCGTGATCCACGAGTGGGGCCACTACCGCGTGGCGCGCGCCTGCGGCGTCAAGGTGCTGCGTTTCTCGGTGGGCTTCGGCCGCGTGCTGCTGCGCCGGCGCAAGTCGCCGGACAGCACCGAGTTCACGCTGAGCGCGATCCCGCTCGGCGGCTACGTCCGCATGCTCGACGAGAGCGACGGCCCGGTGGCGCCCGACCAGCAATCGCAGGCCTTCAACCGCAAGACGCTGTGGCAGCGCGCGGCGATCGTCGCGGCGGGCCCGGCGGCCAACCTGATCCTGGCGGTGCTGCTGTTCGCGGTCGTCGGCTGGATCGGACGGGAAGAGCCGAAGGCGCTGCTCGGATCCCCGACGGCGGGCGGGCTGGCCGAACGCGCCGGCCTGCGGGCCGGTGACTGGGTGCAGGCCTGGTCCAACGACGGGCAGGATTGGGAAGACGTCCGCTCGATGCCGGACTTCGGCTGGCAACTGGCGCAGTCCGTCGCGGACCGGCAGCCGCTGCTGCTCAGCGTCAGCGATGCGGCGGGCCACGGTCGCCGCACCGTGCGCCTCGAGACCGACACCCTGGAGAGCCGCGACTTCGACGAGAAGACCATCGGCCGCATCGGCTTGGGCGGCGTGTTCATCGAACCGGTGCTGGGCCGCATGGTCGACGGCGAACCCGCGCAGGCCGCGGGACTGCAGTCCGGCGATCGCGTGCTGCGCGTCAACGACGAGGTCGTGCCGGACGTGGCCTGGTTCATCCAGCGCGTGCGCCGCGCCATCGTCGATGGCCAGCCGGAGCCGCTGCGCGTGCTCGTGCGCCGCGACGGCCAGCAGCTGGAACGCGTGGTCACGCCGCGCGTCGAGATCGTCGGCGACCAGCGCGTGGCCCGCATCGGCGCGGGCTTCGACGCCCGGCCTGCGAGCGTCAAGGTGCACTACGGCCCCATCGAATCGGTACGGCAAGGCCTGACCCGTACCTGGGAACTCAGCGCGCTGACGGTGAAGACGTTGGGCCGCATGTTGGTCGGTGAAGCTTCGGTAAAGAACCTCAGCGGACCCATCACGATCGCCAAGGCGGCGGACCAGTCGGCGAGCCTCGGATTGACTGCTTTCCTGAGCTTCCTCGCCGCCGTCAGCGTGAGCCTCGGCGTGCTGAACCTGCTGCCGCTGCCGATGCTCGATGGCGGACACCTGATGTATTATCTTTTCGAGGGTTTGAGCGGCCGCCCTGTCTCTGAGTGGTGGCACAAGCAGCTGCAACGCGCAGGCATTGCCGTCGTGCTGCTGATGATGAGCCTGGCCCTTTTCAACGATCTGACCCGCACGCTGGGTCTGCACTGAAGCTTCCGCATGCCCCGATTCCTGCCCGACGCCTTGCGCCCCCACGTGATCCAACTGGCGGTGCTGGCCACCGCGCTGCAAGCCGGTTCCGCCTGGGCCGCCGAACCGTTCGTTCTCAAGGACATCCGCGTCGAAGGTCTGCAGCGGACCGACCCGGGCACGGTGTTCGCGGCGCTGCCGTTCCGCATCGGCGACACCTACAACGACGAGAAGGGCGCCGCCGCGCTGCGCGCGCTGTTCGCGACCGGCCTGTTCAAGGACGTCCGCATCAACCTCGACACCGATGCCGTCGTCATCGTGATCGAGGAACGTCCGATCATCGCCAACGTCGGTTTCGTCGGCCTCAAGGAGTTCGACACCGAGGCACTGACCAAGTCGCTGAAGGACGTCGGCATCGGCGAGGGCAAGCCCTTCGACAAGGCGCTGGCCGACCGCGCCGAGCAGGAACTGAAGCGTCAATACCTGACCCGCTCGCTGTACGGCGCCGAGGTCACGACGACCATCACCCCGATCGAGCGCAACCGCGTCAACGTCAGCTTCTCGGTGACGGAAGGCGAGCCGGCCAAGATCGCCGAGATCCGCATCCTGGGCAACAAGGTCTTCAGCGAAGGCACGCTGACGGGGCTGCTCGAGCAGACCACGTCGGGCTGGCTGACCTGGTACACGAAGACCGACCGCTACTCCCGCGCGAAGCTGAACGCGGACCTGGAAACGATCCGCTCGTACTACCTGAACCGCGGCTACCTCGAGTTCAACGTCGAGTCGACGCAGGTCACGATCTCGCCGGACAAGCAGAGCATCAGCATCGCGATCACGATCAACGAAGGCCAGCCGTACACGGTCAACGGGATCAAGCTCGAAGGCGACTTCATGGGTCGCGACGAGGAGTTCAAGCGCCTGATCGCGCTCAAGCCCGGCCAGCCGTACAACGGCGAGGCGGTGGCGCAGACCACGCGCAACTTCCAGGACCTCTACGGTACCTTCGGCTACGCCTTCGCGCGTGTCGAGAGCCGCCCGGAGATCGACCGCGCGACCGGCCAGGTGACGGTGACGCTGGTCGGCGAGCCGCAGCGCCGCGTCTATGTGCGGCGCGTGCTGATCTCGGGCAACACCCGCACGCGGGACGAAGTGATCCGCCGCGAGTTCCGCCAGTTCGAATCGTCCTGGTACGACGGCGCCCGCATCAAGGCCTCGCGCGACCGCGTCGAACGCCTGGGCTACTTCAAGGACGTCACGATCGACACGACCGAGGTCCCGGGTTCGCCCGACCAGGTCGACGTCACGCTGACCGTGACCGAGCGCCCGACCGGCAACATCCAGATCGGCGCCGGCTACTCCAGCGCGAGCAAGCTGTCGCTGTCGGGCTCGATCTCGCAGGAGAACGTGTTCGGCTCCGGCAACTACCTGGGCATCCAGGTGAACACCGCCAGCACCGGCCGCTCGCTGGGCGTGACGACGGTGGACCCGTACTTCACCGTCGACGGCGTATCCCGCGCGATCGACGTGTTCTACCGGACCGTCAAGCCGATCAACAACCTCGGCGAGGAATACGAGTTCGCCTCGTACGGCGGCTCGGTCAAGTTCGGCGTGCCGTTCTCCGAGGACGACACCGTGTTCTTCGGCATCGGCTACGAAACGACGCGCATCACGACCCGCACCGGCCTGCCCAACAGCTACTGGCTGTTCCGCGAGCAGTTCGGCTCGTCGGCGATGTCGATCCCGCTGACGATCGGCTGGAAGAAGGACAACCGCGACTCCGTGATCACGCCGACCGCCGGCGCGATGAAGCGGGTGAACCTGGAGCTGAGCCCGGTCGGCGATTCGCGCTACACGATCGCCAACCTGCAGTACCAGGAGTTCTTCCCGCTGGGTCGCAAGTTCTCGCTGATGGTCAACGGCGAATTCGCCTACGGCAAGGGCCTGAGCGGCCGGCCGTATCCGATCTTCAAGAACTTCTACGGCGGTGGCCTGGGTTCGGTGCGGGTGTTCGAGCCCGGCACGCTGGGCCCGGTCGACGTGACCGGCTCCTACACCGGCGGCAACCGCAAGTTCAACCTGAACACCGAGTTCTACGTGCCGGTGCCTGGTTCGGGCAACGACAAGAGCTTCCGTCTGTTCGCGTTCCTGGACGCGGGCAACGTGTGGGGTCAGGACGAGAAGCTCAAGTTCGGTGATGTGCGTGCCTCGGCTGGCGCGGGTATCAGCTGGCTGTCGCCGATGGGCCCGCTGCGGCTCAGCTACGGCTCGCCGATCCGCAAGAAGCCCACGGATAGAATCGAGCGATTCCAATTCCAGATCGGGACTGCATTCTGATGAAGAGCAAGCTGTCGCAGATCGTCGCCACCGTCCTTCTGGCGGGCGCGGCGAGCCTGGGCGCGCAAGCCCAGGAAGTCAAGATCGGCTACGTCAACAGCGAGCGGATCCTGCGCGAAACCAACTTGGCCAAGGCGGCGGAGACGAAGCTGCAGGCCGAGTTCAGTCGTCGCGAGAAGGCGCTGGTCGACCTGGAGACCAAGCTGCGCGGCGCGGCCGAGAAGCTCGACAAGGACAGCCCCGCGCTGAGCGAGGCCGAACGCGGCCGCCGCCAGCGCGAGCTGATCGAGCAGGACCGCGACCTGCAGCGCAAGCGCCGCGAGTTCAACGAGGACGTCGCGCAGCGCAAGAACGAGGAACTCTCCGCCGTGATCGAGAAGGCCAACAAGGTCATCAAGCAGATCTTCGAGCAGGACAAGTACGATCTGATCGTTCAGGACGCGATTCATGCCAGCCCCCGCGTGGACATCACGAAGAAGGTGATCGACGCGCTCAACAGTCAGAAATGACACCGGACGTGATGCCGGAAGTGACCATGAAGCAGGTTCTGGTCTCCGATCTGATCGCCGCCTTGGGCGGCGATCTTGTTGGTGCCTCCACCACGGCGATCCGCGCGATCGCGCCGCTGGAGGATGCGGGCGCGGACGCGATTTCCTTCCTCTCGAATCCCAGGTACGAAGCGCAGCTCGCGACCACGCAGGCCGCCTGCGTGATCGTGTCGCCCAAGCTGGCGCAGGCCGCCGCGGCCCGCCAGGGCGCCGGCACGACCGCGTGCTGCATCGTGGCGCCGGATCCCTACCTCTACTTCGCGCGGCTGACCCAGTGGTGGGCCGCAAACATGCGCAAGCCGCGCGCCACGCCGGCCATCCATCCGACCGCGACCGTCGCGGCGGACGCGGTGATCGGCCAGGACGTCGAAGTCGGCCCGCATGCGGTGATCGAGTCCGGCGCGGTGCTGGGCGACGGCGTGCGCATTGGCGCGCATACGATCGTCGAGCAGGATGCCCGCGTCGGCGCGCACACGCGGTTCGCTCCGCACGTGGTGTTCGGCCATGACTGCGTGATCGGCGAGCGTTCGATGCTGCACAGCGGCGTCGTCATCGGGGCGGACGGCTTCGGCTTCGCGCCGACGAAACGCTCGGACGGCGAGCCCGGCGTCGAGTGGGTCAAGATCGAGCAGCTCGGCGCGGTGCGCATCGGCGACGGCGTCGAGATCGGCGCCAACACCTGCGTCGACCGCGGCGCGCTGGGCGACACGGTGATCGCCGACGGCGTCATCATCGACAACCTGGTCCAGATCGCGCACAACGTGAAGATCGGCAAGGGCACGGCGATCGCCGGCGCGACGGCGATCGCCGGCAGCGCGGAGATCGGTGCCAACTGCATCGTGGCCGGCGCGGCGCGCATCAACGGCCACATCCGGATCACCGACGGCGTGCAGATCGGCCCGACGGCCAACATCAGCAACAGCATCGACAAGCCCGGCGCCTACGCCGGCATGTGGCCCTTCGAGGACGCCGCATCGTGGCAGAAGAACGCCGCCGCCCTGCGCGGGCTCTATGAGCTGCGCCAGCGCGTGCGTGCCCTGGAAAAGAAGACGACATGACTGAGACCCGCATCGACATCCACGGCATCCTCGAGAAGCTGCCGCACCGTTATCCCATCCTGCTCGTGGACCGCGTCCTGGAAGTGGAGAAGGGCGTGCGCATCCGGGCGATCAAGAACGTCAGCATCAACGAGCCGTTCTTCAACGGCCACTTCCCGCACCGTCCGGTGATGCCGGGCGTGCTGATCCTGGAAGCGCTGGCGCAGGCCGCGACGCTGCTGGCGGTCGAGAGCTACAACTTCACGCTGGACGAGAACCACGTCGTCTACTTCGCCGGCATCGACAACGCGCGCTTCAAGCGCCCCGTCGAGCCGGGAGACCAGCTGATCCTCGAGGTCACGCTGGATCGCGCGAAGGCCGGCATCTACAAGTTCGGCGCCAAGGCGCTGGTCGGCACCGACATCGTGGCCGAGGCCGGCCTGATGTGCACGATGCGCAAGCTCGACTGCTGAGTCGTCGTTGCACACCCGCTGAACACCCGCTGAACAGCCGCTGAATCCGGACGCCCATGGCCCGCATCCATCCCACCGCGATCATCGACCCGCAGGCGCAGCTCGACGAGACCGTCCAGGTCGGCCCGTACGCGGTCATCGGCCCCGAGGTGCGCATCGGCGCGGGGACCCGCGTCGGTCCGCACACCGTGATCGAGGGCAAGACCACGATCGGCCGCGACAACGTCATCTACCAGTTCGCGTCGATCGGCGCGATGCCGCAGGACATGAGCCATGGCGGCGAGGTGACCGAGCTCGTCATCGGCGACCGCAACACGATCCGCGAGTTCTGCACCTTCAACACCGGCACGTTCAAGGAGCAGGGCGTCACGCGCGTCGGCTCCGACAACTGGATCATGGCCTACGTGCACCTGGCGCATGACGTGGTGGTCGGCGACCACTGCGTGCTGGCCAACAACGCCACGCTGGCCGGCCACGTGCATGTGGGCGACTGGGCCACGATCGGCGGCCTGACCGGCGTCCACCAGTTCGTGCACGTCGGCGCGCACGCGATGATCGGTTTCCAGGGCCATGTGGCGCAGGACGTCGCTCCCTACATGACGGTCGACGGCAATCCGCTGGGCGTGCGCGCGGTCAACCTGACCGGCCTGCGCCGCCGCGGCTTCAGCAACGACCGCATCGGCGTGATCCGCCAGATCCACAAGCTGCTGTTCCGCGACGGCACGACGCTGGAGCAATCCGTCGCGAACATCGAGGCGCTCAAGCAGGGCCAGGACGCCGAGTCGATCCGCGACATCCAGGCGATGCTGGACTTCCTGGCGGGCGCCAAGCGCGGCCTCGTCCGCTGAACGACCCGGACGATTGACATGAGCGCCACGGATCCTCGACTGGGCCTGGTGGCCGGCGAGGCCTCCGGCGATCTGCTCGCCAGCCTGCTGCTGCAAGGCCTGAAGGCGCGCTGGCCTGACTTGAGCTCGGTCGGCATCGGCGGCCCCAGGATGCAGACGCAAGGCTTCGACGCCTGGTGGCCCAGCCACAAGCTGTCGATCTTCGGCTACTGGGACGCGATCAAGAACATCCGCGAGCTGCTCGCGATCCGCCGCCAGCTCGGCGACCGCCTGATTGCCGAACGGCCGTCGGTCTTCGTCGGTGTCGATGCGCCCGACTTCAACTTCGGCCTGGAGCAGCGCCTGCGCGAGGCCGGCATCAAGACGGTCCACTTCGTCTGCCCGTCCATCTGGGCCTGGCGCCCGGAGCGCGTGCAGACGATCAAGCGCAGCGCGGACCACGTGCTGTGCCTGTTCCCGTTCGAACCCGCGATCCTGGAGAAGGCGGGCATCCCGTCGACCTACGTCGGGCACCCGCTGGCCGACCAGATCCCGTTCGAACCGCCACGCGAGGACGCTCGACGCGACCTGGGCCTTGCGGAGAGGGACACCATCGTGGCCATCCTGCCCGGCAGCCGTCGCAGCGAACTGGACTACATCGGCCCGCCGCTGCTGGACGCCGCGCGGCGCATGCACCAGGCGCGCCCCGCGTTGCGCTTCGTCATCCCGATCGCGCCGGGACTGCGTCCGATGGTCGAGGCGCTGATGGCGCAGCATGGCCAGGGCCTGCCGATGACGCTGGTCGACGGTCGTGCCCAGGAGGCGCTGGCCGCCTGCGACCTGACGCTGGTCGCGAGCGGCACCGCGACGCTGGAAGCGGCGCTGCTGAAGCGACCGATGGTGATCGCCTACAAGCTGCACTGGTTCAACGCGTGGCGGATGAAGGGCAAGGCGCTGCTGCCGTGGGTGGGGCTGCCGAACGTGCTCGCGCGCGAGACGCTGGTGCCCGAGTGCCTGCAGGACGAATGCACCGGCGAGCGCATCGCCCGCGAGGGCCTGGCCTGGTTGGACGACGCGCCGCGTCGGGAGCGGCTGCGCGAGCGTTTCCTCGAGATCCACCAACAGCTGCGCTGCAACACCGCGCAAAAGGCCGGCGATGCGATCGCGAAAATCCTCGGCGCTTGAGCCTCCGACGCAACTGGGCCTCGAATGGGTCCGCGAGGGCCTGCTGTGCGGCGTGGACGAAGCGGGCCGCGGTCCGCTGGCGGGCCCGGTGGTCGCCGCGGCGGTGATCCTGGACGATCAGAACCCGATCAAGGGGCTGAACGATTCGAAGGTGCTCAGCGAGAAGAAGCGCGAGCAGCTGTTCGACGAGATCCGCGCCAAGGCGCTGTGCTTCTGCATCGCGGAAGCGACGGTCGAGGAGATCGACCGCATCAACATCCTGCAGGCGACGATGCTGGCGATGCGCCGCGCGGTCGAGGGCCTGCGGCTCAAGCCTGCGCACGTGCAGGTCGACGGCAACCGGCTGCCGGTGCTGCGCATCCCCGCCGAGGCCATCGTCAAGGGCGATGCGCTGGTGCCGGCGATCTCGGCCGCGTCGATCCTGGCCAAGGTGCACCGCGACCGCTTCTGCCTGCAGATGCACGCGCAGCACCCGGAGTACGGCTTCGACAACCACAAGGGCTACGGCACGCGCGAGCACCTGGACGCGCTGCGCGTGCATGGCGCGAGCGTGTGGCATCGGCAGAGCTTCGCGCCGGTGCGTTCGCTGGACCTGGGTGATCGGGTCCTGGCGAACATCGCGCCCCCACGGAGCGTCGAGCCCGCGCTGAACGAGGAAATGAGACCCGGATGAGCTGGCAGTCGATCACCGCGCGCGACAACCCGAACCTGCAGCGACTGCGCAAGCTGGCGCAGGACGGGGGTGCCTATCGCAAGCTGGGTGGTGTCTGGCTGGAAGGCGACCACCTCGTGCGCGCGGCGGTGCAACGCGGCGTGAAGCCGTCGCTCGCGCTGATCACGGACGTGGCCGCGGCGGACGAGGCGCTGCATGCGCTCGCCGACGTGGCGACCAAGGTGCTGGTCGTTTCGCCGGCGTTGTTCAAGACGGTGTCGGGGCTGGAGTCGCCGGCGCAGATCGGCTTCGAGCTGGCGCTTCCGACGCAGCCGCGCATCGATGCGAAGGCCGATTCCGTCGTGCTGGACCGCCTGCAGGATGCAGGCAATGTCGGCACGATCCTGCGCAGCGCGGGTGCGCTGGGCTTCCGGCAGGTGCTGGCGCTCAAGGGCACTGCGGCTCTGTGGTCGCCGAAGGTGCTGCGCGCCGGCATGGGCGCGCACTTCGGCCTGCATCTGGTGGAAGGTCTGAGCATCGAGGACCTCGATGCGCTGAAGGTGCCGCTGCTGGCGACCAGTTCGCATGCGGATGCGATGCTCCATCAGGCCGATCTCCCCAACCCCTGCGCCTGGGTCATGGGCCACGAAGGGCAGGGCGTCGCCGAGGCGCTGATGCAGCGCTGCGCGTTGCGCGTCGGCATTCCGCAACCGGGCGGCGAAGAGTCCCTGAACGTGGCCAGCGCCGCGTCGATCTGCCTCTACGAATCGGCTCGTCGCCGTCTGGTCTGAGCGGCCGTCCCACACGCTCTGCGCGTCGAACCATTCATCTCGCCATCGCGAGCGCGGCGACTCCCAACGCGATGAACACCGCGCCCGCGATGCGCCACCCGCGCTCGCCTTCGCCGAGCAACTGTCCGCCAATCAGCGCGGCGAACAGCATCGACAGTTCCCGCGCCGGCGCGACGCGCGACAGCGGCGCGAGCTTCATCGCATAGAGCACCAGGATGTAGGCCGATGGCGCGCCGACGGCGACGACCAGCGCATGCTTCCACTGCCTGCGCAGCGCGGGCATGAAGCCGGCACGGTCGCGCAGCACGGCGGGCAGGCTCACCGGCACGCGCAGCAGGTTGCAGATGTAGTCGTAGAGGATCGGCGACAGCGCCAGCACCTTCACCGCGTAGCCGTCGATGACGCTGTAGGCGGCGATCGTCGCGCCGGTGAGCGCGCCCCAGGCGATGCCCAGCTTGCGCTTGCGGTGCAGTTCCGGATCGTGATTCGCGCCTTTCGAGAAGAACGTCGGTCCCGCCGCCATCAGCAGGATGCCGCCGACGACACCCGCAAGTCCAAGCCCGCCTCCCACGCCGAGGTGCTCGCCCAGCAGCACCACCGCGACCAGCGATGACAGCAGCGGCCCGCTGCCGCGCGCGACGGGATAGACGACCGTCATGTCGGCGGCGCGGTAGCCGGCGAGCAGCGCGTTGAAGTAGGCCAGATGGACGACCGCGCTGGCGAGCGTGGCCGTCCACGCCTGCCAGCCCCAGGCGGGCAGGTCGTCCAGTCCGACGAGCACGACCACGGGCAGCCAGAGCACCGTGACGCCGACGGCGGTCATGCAGGCGAAATGATGGTTGCCCTGCGCCTTCTTGGCGGCGAAGTTCCACAGCGCGTGGATCAGCGCGGCCGCGACGACCAGGGCGAGCGCGCTGGCTGGCATCGGTCGCGGGGGCCCTCAATACATCAGGCGATCGGGACGGATGTCGCGCAGGATCGTCGTGGCGATTTCCTCGATCGACTTGTGCGTCGACGACAGCCAGTTGATGCCGGCCTTCTTCATCATCGTCTCGGCCTCGCGGACCTCGTAGTGGCAGTTCATGAGGTCGGCGTACTTGCTGCCCGGGCGGCGCTCGTTGCGGACCTGCGCCAGCCGCTCCGGATCGATCGTCAGGCCGAAGCACTTCTTCTTGTGCGGGATCAGCAGCGAGGGCAGGTGGCCGCGATCGAAGTCCTCGGGGATCAGCGGGTAGTTGGCCGCCTTGATGCCGTGCTGCATCGCCAGGTACAGCGAGGTCGGCGTCTTGCCGCAACGACTGACCCCCACCAGGATCACGTCCGCCGAGTCGAGGTTGCGCGCCGACTGTCCGTCGTCGTGGGCCAGGGAGAAATTGATCGCCTCGATCCGGTCGTGGTACTCCTGGCTCTTCGCGACGTCGGAGAAGCGGCCGACGCGATGGCTGGACTTGATCCGGAACTCGTCTTCCAAGGGCGCGATGAAGGTGCCGAACATGTCCATCACGAGGCCTTGACACTCCTGACGCACCACGTTCAGCACCTCGCGATTGACCAGCGTCGCGAAGACGATGGGTCGCACGCCTTCGCGCTCGCCGGTCTCGTTGATCTCCTGGACCAGCTGGCGGGCCTTCTCGCCGCTGTCGATGAACGGGCGGCGCACATGACGGGCCTTCACCGGGAACTGCGCCAGGATGGAGTTACCGAAGGTTTCGGCGGTGATGCCGGTGCCATCCGAGACGAAGTAGACGGTGTGCTGTGACATGGAGGGCCTTTGAATCATGCCGGGACCGAACCGCGAGCGGCCCGGGAGCCTTCGCCGGATCGGGCATGCCGCATGCCGAAGCGGGAAGAACGGCCGTTGTTCTGCCTCGGCCCGGCCCCGAACGGGGGCTTACATCATAGATCGGCGACCCACTAGAATCGTCCGCAACTTGCCCCTGCCCATCGCATGAACGCCGCATGAACGCCGCCTCGCGCCGCCCACAAGAATCGACAACACCTGTCGTGCGCCGCGTCATGCCTGTCTCCCTCGAAGCCGCCGATGCGATCGGCCTGCTCGGGAGTGCGCGGGGAGCCCCGGTTTCTCAACATCACGGAGTTTTCCCATGTCTGATGCACGCTTCGAGGCGACCGCCCTGGTCGTACCCTTCGAGAAACTGAGGATGACCGACGTCGAGTCGGTGGGCGGCAAGAACGCCTCGCTCGGCGAAATGATCTCGCAGCTGGCCGAAACCGGCGTGCGCGTGCCCGGCGGCTTCGCCACCACGGCCCACGCCTTCCGCCAGTTCCTCAAGCATGAAGGCCTGGATGTCCGCATCCAGAATCGCCTGGCCGACCTCAACACCGATGACGTCCGCGCGCTGGCCGTGGCCGGCGCCGAGATCCGCGGCTGGCTGGAAGCGCAGCCGTTCCCGGCCGACCTCGAAGCGGCGATCCGCGCCTCCTTCGCCGGCCTGACCGCGGACAACCCGGACGCGTCCTTCGCCGTGCGCTCGTCCGCGACCGCGGAAGACCTGCCCGACGCCTCCTTCGCCGGCCAGCAGGAGACCTTCCTGAACGTCGTCGGCATCGAGGACGTGCTGCACAAGATGAAGGAAGTCTTCGCGTCGCTCTACAACGACCGCGCGATCAGCTACCGCGTGCACAAGGGCTTCGCGCACAGCGAGGTGGCCCTGTCGGCGGGCGTGCAACGCATGGTGCGCTCCGACCTGGGCGCCGCCGGCGTGATGTTCACCATCGACACCGAGTCCGGCTTCAAGGACGTCGTCTTCATCACCTCCAGCTACGGCCTGGGCGAGACGGTGGTGCAGGGCGCGGTCAACCCCGACGAGTTCTACGTCCACAAGCCGGCGCTGCAGCGCGGCAAGTTCGCGCTGATCCGCCGCAACCTGGGGTCCAAGCTGATCCAGATGACCTTCTCCACGCCCGAGGAGAAGGCCGCCAGCGGCAAGCTGGTCAAGACCGTCGACGTCGAGGTGGAGCAGCGCAACCGCTACTCGCTGACCGACGAGGACGTCGTGCAACTGGCCAAGTACGCGGTGATCATCGAGCAGCATTACGGCCGCCCGATGGACATCGAGTGGGGCAAGGACGGCAACGACGGCCAGCTCTACATCCTGCAGGCGCGCCCGGAGACGGTGAAGAGCCAGGCCGAGGGCCAGGTCGAGCAGCGCTTCAAGCTCAAGGGTTCGGGCACGGTGGTCGCCGAAGGTCGCGCGATCGGCCAGAAGATCGGCACGGGCCCGGTGCGCCTGGTCGACAGCGTGGCCGAGATGGAACGCGTGCAGCCCGGCGACGTGCTGGTCACCGACATGACCGATCCGAACTGGGAGCCGGTCATGAAGCGCGCCAGCGCGATCGTGACCAACCGCGGCGGCCGCACCTGCCACGCGGCGATCATCGCGCGTGAACTGGGCATCCCGGCGGTCGTCGGATGCGGCGACGCGACCGACAAGCTCAAGGACGGTCAACTGGTGACGGTGGTCTGCTCCGAGGGCGACACCGGCTTCATCTACGACGGCCTGCTCGAGACCGAAATCAGCGAAGTCCACCGCGGCGAGATGCCCTACAGCCCGGTGAAGATCATGATGAACGTCGGCAATCCGCAGCTGGCGTTCAACTTCGCGCAGATGCCCAACAGCGGCGTCGGTCTGGCGCGGCTCGAGTTCATCATCAACAACAACATCGGCGTCCACCCGAAGGCGATCCTGGACTATCCGAACATCGACAACGACCTGAAGAAGGCGGTCGAGTCGGTGGCGCGGGGCCATGCCTCGCCGCGCGCGTTCTACGTCGACAAGCTGGCCGAAGGCATCGCGACGATCGCCGCGGCCTTCTGGCCGCAGCCGGTCATCGTGCGTCTGTCCGACTTCAAGAGCAACGAGTACCGCAAGCTGATCGGCGGCTCGCGCTACGAGCCGGACGAAGAGAACCCGATGCTGGGTTTCCGCGGCGCGTCGCGCTACATCTCGGGCGAGTTCCAGGACGCGTTCGCGATGGAATGCGAGGCGCTCAAGCGCGTGCGCAACGACATGGGCCTGACCAACGTCGAGATCATGGTGCCCTTCGTGCGCACGGTGAAGCAGGCGCAGAAGGTCGTCGAGATGCTGGGTGAGCGCGGCCTGAAGCGCGCGGCCAATGGCGGCCAGGACGGCCTGCGCGTCATCATGATGTGCGAGGTCCCGAGCAACGCCATCCTGGCCGAGCAGTTCCTGGAGCATTTCGACGGCATGTCGATCGGTTCCAACGACCTGACGCAGCTGACGCTGGGCCTGGACCGCGACTCCGGCCTGGAGCTGCTGTCGGGCGACTTCGACGAGCGCGATCCGGCGGTCAAGGCCCTGATCTCGCGCGCGATCGCTGCCTGCCGCGCCACGGGCAAGTACATCGGCATCTGCGGCCAGGGCCCCAGCGACCACGCGGACTTCGCCGAATGGCTGGCGGCGGAAGGCATTGCCTCGTTGTCCCTGAACCCGGACACGGTGGTCGAGACCTGGCAGCGTCTCGCGAAGCGCTGACCCCTCGCACCCCACCACGCAACGGCCCTTCGGGGCCGTTTCCCATTGCAGTCCTCGGTCGCAAAACCGATGAAGGACGACAGTGGTTGGGGACGGCATGGCGTGGGGTTTCGGAGCTTGCCTCCGGGGCCCCACGCCATGGCGGCCAACGCCCAGGCCTCAGCAGGCAGGCGGCCAACGCCCATGCCTCAGCAGGTAGGCGGCCAACGCACACGCCCGGGGGAAGTTGTGGATGCGCCCGCACCGCAAGAGGGTGATGATCCGCCCCCATGTCGACTCCCCCGCCAGACGCCGCATTCCGCCGCCGGCTCCATCGCATCTACGGTGCCTACACGATCGGCTTCGTCTTGCTGGTGGGGCTGCTGGGCGTGCTGGAGCGCATGGGGATGCCCAAGCAATGGCTAGGGTTCTCGTTCCTGCTGCTGACGGTGCTGATCTACGCCGGCATCGGCGTGTTCAGCCGCACCACCGACCCGGTCGAGTACTACGTTGCCGGCCGGCGCGTCCCGGCGTTCTACAACGGCATGGCCGCGGGCGCCGACTGGATGAGCGCGGCGAGTTTCCTCGGCATGGCGGGGAGCTTGTACCTTGCGGGCTACGGCGGGCTGGCCTTCGTGCTCGGCTGGACCGGCGGCTTCTGTCTCGTGGCCTTGCTGCTTGCCCCGTACCTGCGCCGCTTCGGCGGCTTCACGGTGCCGGACTTCCTCGGCGCGCGATTCGAGAGCCGCGGCCTGCGCGTGATGGGCGCCGCGGCGGCGGTGCTGGTGTCCTTCATCTACCTCGTCGCGCAGATCTACGCGATCGGCCTGATCACGACGCGGCTGACGGGGCTGACCTTCGAGATCGGCCTGTTCGTCGGGCTCGGCGGCGTGCTGGTGTGCTCCTTCCTCGGCGGCATGCGGGCCGTGACCTGGACCCAGGTCGCGCAGTACATCATCATGATCGTGGCCTACGTGGTGCCGGTGATGTGGCTGTCGACGCTGCAGACCGGCTCGCCGCTGCCGCAGTTCACCGCGGGCACTGAGATCCGCGAGATCACCGCCCGCGAGCAGCAGCTGCTGCACGATCCGAAGGAGCTGCAGGTCCGCGGCCTCTATGAGCAGCGCGCCAAGGATTTCGAGCACCTGCTCGCCGGTCTGCCGCACTCGCTCGACGCGGAGCGCCTGCGCGTCTCGCAGGTGATCGCGCAGTTGAAGTTCGAGGATGCGCCGCTCGCGCAGATCCAGGCGGCGGAAAAGGTCCGCGCCGCGCTGCCGCGCACCGAGGCGGAGGCCCGCGAGCTCTGGTTGCGCGCCGTCGCCGCCAATCGACAGCGCGCCGAGCCGCTCGCCGGCATGCCGCTGCACGCGCAGCCCTTCGCCGGCGATCCCGAGGGCACGCCGGCCGAGCAGGAGGCCTACACGCTGGCGCGCCGCAACTTCCTGGCGCTGGTGCTCGTGCTGATGGTGGGCACCGCCGGGCTGCCGCACATCCTGACCCGCTACTACACGGTGCCGACGGTGGCGGAGGCGCGCACCTCGGTCGCGTGGACGCTGTTCTTCATCGCGCTGCTCTACCTGTTCGCGCCGGCGCTGGCGGTGATGCTCAAGCACGAGGTGCTGCATCACCTGGTCGGTTCGCCGATCGCGGAACTCCCGGGGTGGATGAAGCAGTGGATGCGCGTCGATCCCAGCCTGCTGAACATCCAGGACATCAACCAGGACGGCATCCTGCAACTCGGCGAACTGCGGCTGGGCGGCGACATCGTCATGCTGATGACGCCCGAGCTTGCCGGCCTGCCGTACGTGCTCTCCGCGATGGTGGCCGCCGGCGCGCTGGCGGCGGCGCTGTCGACGGCGGACGGGCTGCTGCTGACGATCTCCAGCGCGCTCTCGCACGACGTCTACTACCGCGTCATGAACCCGCGCGCCTCGATGACGCAGCGGGTGACGATCTCCAAGGCGCTGCTGCTGGCGACCGCGCTCACCGCCGCCGCCGTGGCCGCGCAGAAACCGGCGGACATCCTGCTGCTGGTGTCGGCGGCGTTCTCGCTGTCGGGATCCACGCTGGTGCCGGCGCTGGTCGCGGGCATCTTCTGGAAACGCGCCAACAAGCAGGGCGCCGCCGCGGGCATGCTCGCCGGCCTTGGCATGACGCTGTACTACATGGTCGGTGCCCACGCCGGCCTGCGCCAGGCGCTCGGGATCGGCGGCGACCCGCAGCTGTGGTGGGGCATCCAGCCGATGGCGGCGGCGCTGTTCGGACTGCCGGCGGGCATCGCCGCGCTGGTCGTGGTGAGCCTGCTGACGCCGCCGCCGTCGCCGACGGCCCGCGCGCTGCAGGCCCGGGTCACGGGCGCCGCACCCTGAGCGCCTTGAACGCCTTGATCCCCCGGGAATGGGGCGGCTCTTCGCGCCTCTCGGCCGGCCAGTGGACGGCAAGGGCCAAAGTCGTCTAGAATCCGCGATTCCCCTTGCCGGGCCCAGGAGTAGACGCTGGGGTCCGGCTTTCAGGCCAAGGGCAGAACATCACCCGATGTTGGTGCCGGCGGTCGTTGAAACCCACAAGGAGCACACATGCGTCACTATGAGATCGTTCTGCTGATCCATCCGGATCAAAGCGAACAAGTTCCGGCGATGCTGGAGCGCTACAAGGGCCTGGTCACCAACGGTGGTGGCAAGGTGCATCGCGTGGAAGACTGGGGCCGCCGTCAGCTGGCCTACATGATCCAGAAGCTGGCCAAGGCGCATTACCTGTGCCTGAACATCGAGTGCAGCAAGGAAATCCTGGCTGAAATCGAGACCGGTTTCCGCTTCAACGACGCCGTGCTGCGTCACCTGACCGTCGTCAAGGACAAGGCCGAGACGAACCCGTCGGTGATGATGAAGGCCGTCGAGCGCGAAGAAGCCCGCAAGGCCCCGCAAGAAGCGTCCGCCTGAGCTGACAAGCGCGATCCCTGACGTTCCCGAATTCCTGACCCGCAGAGCATCCGCGCCCGCATGAACCGACTGGTACTGCAGGCACAGATCCTCGAAACCGCGGCGATCCGATACACCCCCGCCGGGCTCCCGGCCCTGGACCTGATGCTCAAGCATGAGTCCGTGGTCGACGAAGCCGGTGCTCCGCGCAAGGTCGCGCTGGAGATCAAGGCGGTGGCCATCGGTGATGTCGTGAAGCGGGTCCAGGCGCTGGACCTGACGGAGAAGACGGTGTTCACCGGATTTCTCTCGGCACAGCGACAAGGGCGAGGCACGGTGTTTCACATCACCGGCTTCGCGGACTGAACGGGACGGACAGGTCGCGCAGATCGTTTAAATCTGGATAGATAGCAGGAGTTCACTATGCCCCCGCCACGTGGTAAAGGTCGGTTCTCGAAGGACCGCAAGCCCAAGCGCAATCAACAATCGCTGCTGTTCCGTCGCAAGCGTTTCTGCCGCTTCACCGTCGCCGGTGTCGAGCAGATCGACTACAAGGACGTCGACGTCCTGCGCGACTTCGTCGGCGAAAACGGCAAGATCGTGCCCGCCCGCCTGACCGGCACGCGCGCCTTCTTCCAGCGTCAGCTGTCGGTGTGCATCAAGCGCGCCCGCTTCCTGGCCCTGCTGCCGTACAGCGACCAGCACAAGGTCTAAGGAGTCCACCCCATGCAAGTCATCCTGCTGGAAAAAGTGGCCAACCTGGGTAACCTCGGCGACGTCGTCAAGGTCAAGGACGGCTACGCCCGCAACTTCCTGATCCCGACCCGCCAGGCGCGCCGCGCCACGGAATCGGCGATCAAGGAATTCGAAGCCAAGCGCGCCGAACTGGAAAAGGTCGCCGCCGAGAAGCTGTCCGCCGCGCAAGCCCTGGGCGAGAAGATCAACGGCAACACCGTGACGATCTCGCAGAAGGCTGGCGTCGACGGTCGCCTGTTCGGTTCCGTGACCAACGCCGACATCGCTGAAGCGCTGACCAAGGCCGGCACGGCCATCGTCAAGTCGCAAGTGCGTCTGCCTAACGGTCCGCTGAAGACCGTCGGCGAGTTCCCGATCAACGTCGCTCCGCACACCGACGTGGTGGTGGAAGTGACCGTGAAGGTCGTCGCCGAAGTCGAGTAATTGCTCGATACACCCCTTGGGCGCTCTGCGCGTCCATCGGGGTTGTCACCGGATTCGCGGGTCACACGACCTGCAAAGATCGGGGCAACATCAAGAAAGCCGACAGCTGCGAAGCCGTCGGCTTTCTGCTTTTCCGGGGGTTGAGTTATCCCGCTCGCTCCACAAGCTATCAAAAGCTCATCCACAGGCTTGTCCACAATGTCCGCGATCTTCACCACGCCCGGGTCAGGTGCCAGCGACAGCGAAATCGCGCGACTGCGCGTGCCGCCCAATTCGGTGGAAGCCGAGCAGAGCGTGCTCGGCGGCCTGCTGATCGACAACACCGCCTGGGACAAGGCGGCGGACACGCTCAGCGACTCCGACTTCTACCGCTACGAGCACAAGCAGGTCTATGCCGCGATCGGCAAGCTGATCAACGGCGGCAAGCCGGCGGACGTGGTGACGGTGTTCGAGGAACTGACCTCGGTCGGCAAGGCCGAGGAGTGCGGCGGCCTGGCCTACCTGAACGCGCTGGCGCAGGGCGTGCCCAGCGCCGCCAACCTGCGCCGCTATGCCGAGATCGTTCGCGAGCGCGCGATCCTGCGCAAGCTGGTGGCGACCTCGGACGAGATCGCGACGGCCGCGCTGAATCCCGCCGGCCGCGCGGTCAACGAGATCCTGGACGAGGCCGAAGGCAAGATCTTCCGCATCAACGAAGAGGGCTCGCGCGGCGGCACCGGATTCCAGAGCATGGACCGGCTGATGGTCGAGCTGATGGACCGCGTCAACGAGCTGGCGGAGCAGGGCGCCGAGGACGTCACCGGCGTGCGCACCGGCTTCTACGACCTGGACCGCATGACCGCGGGCCTGCAGCGCGGCGACCTGATCATCCTGGCGGCGCGGCCGTCGATGGGCAAGACCGCGTTCGCGATCAACATCGGCGAAGCCGTGGCCATCAACGAGGGCCTGCCGGTCATCATCTACTCGATGGAAATGGGCGCGGCGCAGCTGGCGCTGCGGATGGTCGGCTCCATCGGCCGCATCGACCAGAGCAACCTGCGCACCGGCCGCCTGAAGGACGACGAGTGGGGCCGGCTGGCCGAGGCCGTCGACAAGCTCGGCAATGCGCCGATCTACATCGACGAAAGTCCGGGCCTCTCACCCAGCGAAGTGCGCTCCAGAGCCCGGCGCCAGGCGCGCATCTCGGGCCAGATCGGCCTGATCATCATCGACTATCTGCAGCTGATGAGCGGCAACGGCGGCGGCAGCGAGGAGAACCGCGCGACCGTGGTCGGCGAGATCTCGCGGGGCCTGAAGGCGCTGGCCAAGGAGCTGCGCTGCCCGGTGATCGCGCTGTCGCAGCTGAACCGTTCGGTGGAGACACGGCCGGACAAGCGGCCGATGATGTCCGACCTGCGCGAGTCGGGCGCCATCGAGCAGGACGCGGACATCATCATGTTCATCTACCGCGACGAGTACTACACCAAGGACGAGTGCAAGGAGCCGGGTGTCGCGGAGATCATCATCGCCAAGCAGCGTAACGGCCCGGTGGGCACGGTGAAGCTGGCCTTCGCGCGGCAGAACACGAAGTTCGAGAATCTGGCGCCGGGTTACGTCAGCCCGGGCGGCGACGAGTACTGACGACGGCAGTCTCTAGGTGGCTCTGGCGTATGAAACCAAGCCAAGCGGCGAGCAGTAACTGCATTACGACTTGACGTTGAAGTGGAGCTCTTGCGGTCTCCGGTTTCCTAACTTTGTGGCTGTCCCCAATACGCGGCTACGGCGCGAGTTGGAACGCTTGGTTCAATCGTCGGGACTGCCACCCCTGAAAGTGAGGGTCGAGGCGGCTGCTGTGCGGGACACCGTTGCTCACACAGTAGCAGTTGGTCGGTGCAGTCCCTGGCCTCGATTCGGGCTGAAGCCGTTGCCGATTGCGCTTCCGGCGCTGCGGCGAAGGATCGCGTGGATGACCCGCAAGCACGGATATCGCTCGCCGCTGTTGGAGCGGGTGCAGACTCTGGCCGAGGAGTTCGGCCTCAAGGGATACATCGGTCGAGGCCGTGAGAGACACGAAAACTGATCGAGCACCCGCTGGTCGTGACGCAGTCCGCCCGATGACGGCGTTGCCGCACGCGCTCGTTGAGCGGCTGCTTTGCGACGTCGAATTTGGCAGGGTGACAGACTGACGGCAGCGCCATCTGCCGGAGTTGGACGGGTTGGAGGTGTTCAGAAGATGTCGTAGCGTTGCGTCGTTCGCCGACATCCCGGTTGTCGTGCCGTCGGCAGGCAGCGAGCGCGCGGACACTGGAGCTTCGCTCCGTGTTGGCGCCACCGCGTACTGGCTCCAGCCGTTCGACTTTGAGCAACTGGCGCTCGAACCGATCGACCTCGTCGCGAAAGCGAGCCAAATGCCATGAGGTGAGCCGCTCACGACGCTCTACGCCACGCAGTCGCGATGCTGCTCGAGTGCCGCCGCTGCCCATCAGGACCGCGGCGGCGCCCGGAGCTCGACACACCCGATCATTTGCGCTTGTCGGCGGCCTTGGTGCTGGCCTCCAAGGCCTGCGCTTCCTGGAGGTGATGCTGCAGGGTCGGCAGCGTCTTGGCAGCCCAGGCTTTGACGTCCGCATCCTTGGCGTCCTTGGCCGCCTTCTCGAACAGCTTGACCGCATCCTTGTGCGCCGACACCTGGTTCTCCGCGTAGGCATGGTCGAACCCCGTGCCTTCACGCTTTTCCAAGAGCTTGGCCTTGCCCTTGGCCACCATGGTGGCCTCCGTCGGCAACTTCACGCCCTTGGAGCCAGCCAGCGCCTCCAACTCGGCGTGCGCCTTCTTGTGATCGTCGACCATCTTCTGCGCGAAGGACTTGACGTCCGCGGCGTTGCCCTTTCGCAGCGCGAGGTTGCCCGCGTCGATTTCGGCGTGGCCAGATTCGGCGGCGTCCTTCAGGAAACTGCTGTCGGCATGGGCGGCGCGCGCAGCGGACGCGGCTGCTGGCGCGGTGGTTTGCGCAGACGCGAGGCCACCAGCCATAAGCCCGGCAATGGCGACCGACGCCACAGCGATGGCGGACAGGGCGGGGGGGCGCGAGTAACGGTTCAGGGCCATGAAACACTCCTCAAATTGATGATGCAGGACTTGGCAAACGGGAATCCCGCGCGCCTGACGTTCATATGAAGCCGCTCCTCTCTTGCCGAGTGGACCTTGCAGCGGCCGTGCGAGCAGACTGCCCAGCTCAACGGGAAGCGTTCATCGGACCGCGTTCACTGCGTCCCTCGCTGGCACCACGTGGGCGTATGACAACGACCACCGCGATGAACATTGGGGCTGGCATCTGGAATATGGAAAGAGGAGGACTCCATCACACTGGATTCTTCCCCCTACGGTTGTTGGCCCTCGTGCGGCCGCTCAGGACGTCCGCGTGCGCTGGGTCTGCTCCGCACTGGTCGTCGCGCGGCTACCCTTCAGGTGCAATTCGACGTCTGACGCCGACGCACCTACGGCGGTCACCGCTTGTCGGATCTGTTCTTCCGTCGTGCTGAGCTTGTCGGCCCAACTCTTGAGCTGGGCAGGATCGGCGATGTCAATCCTTTCGCCATCGGCGTCATTGGGTGGCGCTGCAAAGCTTGCTTCTTCAGACATGGTGGCTCCATCGGTGAAGTCCCGATGATCGGCACATCACATTCCCGGGGTTTCGTGCTCGCTATGCATGAACGGCGCGTCAAGATTCCTGCCCCAGTCGGACCCACGCCCGTGCGTGGCCGCTCGGCTTTGGCCAGGGTTTTTCAGGTAACTCATCTCGGCACGCCAGCTGCCACTGCACGGTTCAGGGAGGGCCTCATGCGTGACCTGTCGCTGGTGCTCAGAGCGCTCATCTGTGTCGCCGCGGGCGCGATCGGCGCCGGCCTTTGTGCCCTGAACGGTTTCAGGCCTGCAGCGATAGCGACCATCGCCGAACTCTTCGTCTTGTTGTTCTGGACTTGGCTTCGACGTTAGACGAAGTCCCCACTCCGAGAGCATGCGGCTGGCGGGATGCAGTTCAAAGCTTCTTGCTGAGGAAGTGCGACCCCGACAGCGCGAAGCGCCACGGGAGGTGCTGCGCTTTTGAGATGCCGATGCGTGCGCCGCAGCTGACAACCGACGCGGCATGTGCAGACGCGAGGACAAACGGAGGCTGGTCGATTCGCTGATGGTCCAGCGCTCCGGTGACGCCCAACGCCTGCGCCAGCTTTCCAGGGCCCGAGCAAAGGTTGCGCAGACTCTCGACTTGGCGTCTGCGCCGCATGACCTCGATACCGTGCGTTGGTTCAATGGCCCGAACGAGTACGGCCGAACCGTGCCCGGCTTCTCGGCACACGATATTGAAGCACCAGTGCAGCCCATAGGAACGGTACACGTACGTGGTACCAGGCGAAGCGAACATCGCTCCGTTGCGCGGCGTCATGCCGCGAAAGCTATGTGACGCCTCATCGTCAACGTCGTACGCCTCGGTTTCGACGATGCGCCCGCCGATACCGTCGACCAACAGCGTGCATCCGATCAAGGCCTGCGCCACTTCGACAGGTGGCGCCGAGAGATTGATGGGGGTGGTACAGCGGAGGCGGGGTCGTGGTGAACTCATGACAACCGGCGAAGTGTGGTCATGCCGAGCTTAAAACAAGGCTGCATGGCGGCTGCGATGTCCGATGGCGGGGCGACTGCTGTTGCGATATGCCTGAACCTCGGCGGACCCGGATGTTGCCGGTTGGCATCCGATCAGATCGCCTCAAGTCTTATCTGAGCATCTCGCCATCACTGCCGCACGAGCAGCGAGCTGTTCGACCAGTTCGAGAAGGCGCGATCGACCGCGAAGAAGCGCTAACTGGTCGCGCAGATCTGCCAGGAACTCACCGCGCCCAGGTGGAGGAAGAGATCTTCGACCCCGAGATCCAGGCCGCGCTGTTCGACAAGGAACTTGTCCCGGAAGCCAAGGTTGAGCTCAGAGCATCAAGGACCTGATCGCCGCCGTCGAAGGCGTCGAGCCCACTGGCGAGGACCATGACGCCAAGGTCAAGGTCATGAGCGAATGGGTGAAGCATCACGTGAAGGAAGAGCAGAAGGAGATGTTCCCCAGGGCGAAGAAGTCGAAGCTTGACGTGGTGGAACTGGGGCAACGTCTGAAGAGTCGCAAGGCCGAGCTGCTGGCTCGGTACCCGACGTCTCACGGAGAGAGGTCGCCGTACCGGTTGGGGGGAAGCGCGCCATGGCGACAGCGGCAAGATGCGAGATCGAGCACCAGGTCGCAAGCTCCACCGGGATGCCGCGTTCCCGCAAGGTGCTCTTGTTGGTCGATTTCATCAACCCGCTGGCCTTCGACGGTGCAGAACACATCGCGGGGGCCGCCGTGGAAGCCGCGAGGGCCATCCCCCGCAGTGCTAGGTCGATGAGCGCGGCGCGAGCCAACAGTTCCCGCCATGCAACGTGCTATTCGAACATCGTCGGCTCCAGTGTTCCATACCCGGTGCCTGCTGGAGTCAGCGGTTATTTGGGAGGCTTGATCTCCTGGCGGTAGGTGCCGATCAGTTCGCCCTTTCCGAGGACGTGTCCCTTCGCAGCGGCCAGCACGTCGTCGCGACTTGCTCCCAAGGGAAGCTGGAGCAGCGTATCGAGCGCAAGGATCTGGAAGTGGTAGTGATGCGGCGGATCCCCAACGGCAGGCCGGGGGCCGTAGTAGCCTACGGAGCCACGGCTGGTGGCACCTTGTATCAAACCCGGCGGCTCGGTAAGCCGCTCCTGTTCCTGCAGACCCTCGGGCAACGCGGTCACGTTGGCCGGAATGTTCCAAGCGACCCAGTGGACGAAGGGTGTGATCGGTTTGGCGTCGGGGTCTTCAACGATCAGGACATAGCTTCTCGCGCCCGGCACTGCTTTCCAAGACAGCGCCGGCGACACCCCGTCCGCATACTCGCTGTGCTTCGCAGGGATGGCTGCATCGGGCGCGAATGCGGACGATATGAGTTCGACGGAGGAGGAGCCCCTTGACGCCGTTTCGGGGCGATCCTTTGCGAGTGGAACGCCGACTCCGCGCTGCGACTGGCGCTTCATCTCGTCCGCCGAAGTTGGCATCGCCGGCGCTGGCGCGGCAGTCCCCTCGTACGCCACGCGGTAGATGACGCCGTTGGCATCGTCGGCCATCAACATCGCCCCGTCCTTGGCCCATGCAAGTCCTACCGGACGCGCGATGTGGGTACGACCCCGATCGGTCAGGAACCCGGTGACGAAGGGTTCAAAGCGCTGCGGTTTGCCGTTCGCGAATCGGACGCGGACGATCTCATAGCCCGAAGCTTCCTTGCGGTTCCAGGAGCCGCGCATGGTCACGAAGGCGTCGCCCGCGAATTCGGCAGGGAAGCGGCCGCCGCCTCTGGCGAAGATCATCTGCATCGGCGCGGCATGGGCCTTGTAGCCCAACACCATCGGCACGCTGTCCGCCTTCCACTGGGCCTTGGTGACTTCGCCTGCCGGGGTGCTCTGCGGGTTGATGCCGCCGTCGCCCCAGACGTGCGGCCAACCGTAACGCTTGCCCTGTTCGATGCGGTTGAGTTCCTCGGGCTGCACCTCGTCGCCCAGGAAGTCGATGCCGTGGTCCATGCCCCACAGCTCCCCGCTAGCAGGATGCCAGTCGAAACCGATCGTGTTGCGCAGACCGCTGGCCACGATCACGCGGCTCTGATCATCGGGCGAGGCACGCAGGATCGTCGCGTTCTCGGGGTTGCTCTCGTTGCACGCATTGCAGGTCGAGCCAGCGCTGATGTAGAGCATGCCGTCCGGCCCGAACCCGATCGTCCGATTCGGATGCTGACCTGAGTCCGGTAAGTCGCCAACGATGAGCCTGAGGTCGCCCACGCGGCCGTCAGCCAGCAGGGGCGCAACAAAGATCTCCTTGACCGTCGCCACGTACAGCTTTCCGTCGTGGATGGCCAGACCATGGGCGCCGGCGCGATCGAGCACCTTGACAGCCGGGCCGTCTGCCACGCCGTCGCCGTCTCGATCCTCCAGCATGACGACGTCGCCGGTGTCGCGCCGGCTGACGTAGATGCGTCCGTCCGGTGCGACGGCGATGATCCGCGCGTTCTTGAGGTCGCGTGCAAAGACGGACACCTTGAAGCCGGGTGGCGCCTTGAGGCCCGCCACGCGAGCCCCAGTGGCTTCCACCTTGTCGGGTTTGAAGACGTGGGCTCGGATGGGCACGTCGGTTCCGTCTCCCTGCTGTGCTCTGGCAGAAAAGGACAGGACGGCGCCGACCAGAAGCAGGAGCGCTCGTGAACTCGAAGTCATATTGGCATCCGTCTGAAGTAGGTGGCAGAAGCGTGGCGAGGGGTGGCAACAACCGGCAGGCCGCGTTCCTGCGAAGGCATGACGCTGGAGATGCCCGACGCCATCGCCCATGCACCGTCATGCCGACTTTCGGCAAGCCCACTCCCCGGGCTGCCTCAACTGTTCGCAGGGGATGGCCTTGCGCCCGTGAAGATCGAAGTCCGCCGCGCAGGTCAGCACGCGGTCTGCGTCGCTGCTGCGACCTGCAAGAGCGACCAGACGCGGTGTCTCAGGGGGCGCGGTTGAGCGTATGCAGGTCGCGAACTCGAAGCCGCTCAGCTCTGGCGTGTCCAGATCCAGAAGCACCAGGACGGGTGGAGGAGTTCCGCTGACAGAGCCGCTTGCGTGCCGTTGTGGATGGCGCAGATGGCAGGTCCCGTACGCGCCGCTCCTGTAAATCGAGGACCCGCCACGGCCCACTCACCGCAGCCGCTGCAATAGCGCCGCGCTGGCCTCACGGTCCCCAGGTAGGTGACGCACCAAACCACACCGGCCAGGCGGAGGTCGTCGTCATGCTCGATCTCGTAGCCTTCCCAGGCGCCATGGCGAGGATTAAACCGGGATGCGCCATGGCTGCCTCCTGCGAATGGGAGTCTCGACAACTCCGACTTGGCAGGTGCGGCACCCGGCCGCCTCTCGCTATTCCAAGGACTTCGGCGAAACCAAAAATTGGCCCGTCGCCGATGTCCCGGGCGCTTTGCGGATCTTGAGGAATCGCGTGGGAGCCTGCGCGAACGCCGCCATCCAGCGGCCCCAGATCCACATGCCGGGCGTAGACCGCCCACTCGGTCTTGCGCGCCGACGTTCTTGTGCAAAATCCGCCGCCACTAGCAGGTTTAGGGGATGTCACTCATGCAAATCGCGGTTGTGGACGATGACCTCCATCAGCTGGAGCTGCTCTCGCGAGCTGTGGAAACCATGGGGCATGTGAGCCACCGATTCACGGACGGTCAGGGCTTGTTGCAAGCCATGCGACGCAGCACCTTCGACCTTCTGCTCGTGGATTGGGAACTGCCGGACCTGTCCGGAGTCGACATCGTGCAGACACTGCGCGCCGAGGGGGCCGGCATGCCGATCGTGATGGTGACCCATCGCGACGGCGAGCGCGACGTGGTGCAGGGCCTGACCAAGGGCGCCGACGACTACGTCGTCAAGCCGGTGCGCGGTGCCGAGCTGAAGGCGAGGCTGCTGGCCTTGCTCCGCCGCGCCTATCCGGAGCAGGCCACCCTGCAACGCCATGGACCCTACGAATGGAACGCGTCGACGCGCGCCTGGTGCAGGGACGGCGAACCGATCGAGCTCAAGCCACGCGAGTTCGACCTGTGCGTCTGCCTGTTCCGCCAGATCGGGCGGGTGCTGTCGCGGAGCTACCTGATGCAGGCCGTCTGGGGACGGGACGACGAGGTGCCCACGCGCACCCTGGACACCCACATCTCCGCGATCCGGTTGAAGCTGGGTCTTCGCCCGGAACACGGGTATCGGCTGAGCGCCGTGTATGGACACGGCTACCGGCTCGAAGCGCTGGAGGCACAGGAGCGGCAGGACACGCCGGCGCCCGCGCGCGAGGCCGCCCGATGAGGCGGGCGCCGACGAATGCGGTGATGACCGTGTTGATGGCCGCGGTGCTGACGGCGGGCGCGGTGGCCGGGCACGCGCAGGCCGGGGACACCGTGGCGCATGTGGTGCATGTGGTGCAAACGGGCGAATCGCTGTACCGCATCGCGCAGGAGCAACTGGAAGACCCCGCCCGCTGGCCCGAGGTCGCGCGGCTCAATCGCCTCGCGCGCCCGTCGAAGCTGCAGCCCGGACAACGTCTGCTGCTGCCGCTGGCGCTGATGAAGGGCCAGGCCAGCCAGGCCACGGTCGCCTACGTCCGGGGCGGCGTGCTCGCCGACGGCGCGGCGCTGCGCATCGGCGACCGCATCGAGGAGGCCGCGACGCTGACGGTGCCGTCGCAGGGATTCATCAGCGTGACGCTGGCCGACGGCTCGTTGCTGCAACTGCAGTCCGACTCCACGGCCCGCCTGGTCCGCCTGCGCGATCTGCCGCGCGAGACGCGCAATACCCTGATCCAGTTGGATCGTGGCCGGATCGACTTGCGAGTGTCTCCTCAGACGCCGGGCTCGCGCTTCCGGGTCAAGACGCCGCTGGCGACCGCGGGCGTGCGCGGCACGCGATTCGGCGTGACGATGGCGGCGGACGGCGCGCTCACCGCCACCGACGTGATCGAGGGCCTGGTCGCCGTCGGTGCGGTCGCTGCGGTCGGTGCGGCCCCGCCGGGCGCCGCGGAAGCGGAGGTCTCGATCGGGCAGGGCGCCGTCGTGCGTCCCGGCCGGGCGCTGGCGTTGCGGCCGTTGCCGCCCGCGCCGCCCTGGACGGAGGAACTCCGGTTGGAGCAACTGCCCGGCGTGCTGCCGATGGGCGACGTGCGCGACGGACAGCAGGTGCGCGTGGAGATCGCGGAGGACGACGATTTCACCCGGGTGGTCGCGACGCTGCAAGGCAGACCGCCGTTGACGGTCCCGGCGCTGCCCGACGGCCACTACCGGATCCGCGGCCGCCTGCTGGACGCGGAGGGCCTGTTCGGCCTCGAATCCGCGTCGCGCGTGCGCGTCAAGACGCTGCCGCACGCGCCCATCGCGCGCGCGCCCTCCGAGGGTCAGGTCGTGCCGCCCGCGCCGGTGGTGTTTCGCTGCACGGAAGTGCCCGGCGCTCAGGGCTACCTGTTCCAGGTCGCGGAGGAGCCCGGCTTCGAGCGGCTGCTGGCGGAGCGGCAAGTCCCGCCGGACGCCTGCACGTTCACGCTCGGCCCGGTGCCGACGGGGACGCTGTATTGGCGCGTCGCCTCGCTGGCGCCGGAGCCGGACGGCCGTCTCGAACGCGGGCCGTTCAGCGATCGGAGCCGGCTGGAGATCCGTCCGCTGCCGGTGGCGCCAGCGGGCGACGACCTGTCGCTGCAGGGCGACCGTCTCCATTGGGCCGGCGCGGCGGGCAGCCGCTACCGGGTCCAGGTGGCGGCGGATGCCGCGTTCGAGCAGGTCCTGTCCGATGTCGACGTCGACGTGCCGGAAGCGCGCCTGACGCTGCCCACGGGGTGCCGCACGCTGGCCGTGCGACTGCAGGCGATCGATGCGCTGGGGCGCCGATCGGACTTCGGCGCGCCGCGGCTGATCAGCGGCGATGCCGGCCTGTGTACCGAGGACGGCGCGGCGGTCGAGGGCGGCGGCGTCGGCGTGCGCGTCGAGCGCTGATGCGGACCGGCTGGATCGCCGACGGGAACTTCCGTCGCCGGCTCCATGCCCTGGGGTGGGCGCTGTTCCTGGGCATCGTGGCCGGTGCCGGCGCCTTGGGTGTCTCGGGCGGGCTGGGGCGGCTGGACGCCCTCATCACGGACGCCTTCCTGCACTACTCCCCGCGGCCGATCCCGGACGACGTCGTCATCGTCGCCGTGGACGACGCCAGCCTGGCGGCGCTGGGGCGCTGGCCCTGGTCCCGCGACGTCCATGCGCGGCTGCTGGACGTGCTGACGGATTCGGGGAGCCGCGCGGTCGGGCTGGACCTGATCCTCGCCGAGCCGGACCCGGCCCACGATGAGGCGCTCGCCGCCGCCATGCGGCGCCATGGGCGGATCGTGCTGCCGCTGCACTTCGCGCCGGCCCAGACGCATGCCGGCGTGGTGTCGCTGCCGGTGCCCGCGCTGGCCGCCGCGGCCGCCGGACTGGGGCAGCTGCATGTCGACCGCGACGCCGACGGCGCCGTGCGCGCGTTGTTCCTCAGGGAGGGCTTCGGCGACGTGACCTGGGACCATTTCGCCGTGGCCCTGCTCAAGCAGGCACGTCCTTCGCAGGAGGTCCTCGAGCCGGCCCCGGATCCCTCCGCGCGTGCGGACAACGGCCGCTGGCGCCGGGCGGCGCGATTCGTCATCCCGTTCTCCGGGCCGCCCGGCAGCGTCCGGCGCGTGTCCTACATCGACGTGCTGCAGGGCAGGGTGCCCGCGGCGACCTTCAAGGACGCGATCGTGCTGGTCGGCGCCACGGCGGCGGGCCTGACCGACGCCTATCCCACGCCGGTGTCGCGCAATGAGGCGCTCATGCCGGGCGTGGAGATCTCCGCGCAGGCCCTGATCGCGCTGCGCGACGGCCGCTCGCTGCGCGTGCCGACGCGGTGGCAGGGCGCCGTGCTGGCGGTGGCGCCGCTGCTGCTGGCGCTGGCGGTGCTGCGGCGGACGCTGCCGCGCGTGGGGCTGGGTGTGACGCTGGGCCTGATACCGGCGATCGTGGCGCTCGCCTGGGCCTTGCATCACCTGGCCGGAGTCTTGTGGGCGCCGTCGGCGGCGCTGATCGGCGTGGCCTTGGTGATTCCGCTGTGGAGCTGGCAACGGCTGGAGACCGCGATGGCCTACCTGGAGCGCGAGTTCCATCGTGTCCGGGAGCGGCTGCCGCCGCGCGACGGGGCCGTCGCCGCGTCGTCGGGCGGGGACCCGATGGAGCGGCGCATGGCCGCCTTGACGGCGGCGGCGAGCCGGCTTCGTCAACTGGAAGTCCAGCGCCGGCAAGCGGTGGATTTCCTCTCCCATGATCTGCGCGCGCCGCTGTCGGCCACGCTCGCGCTGATCGAGATGGCCGGGCCGGTGGCGGACGCGCGCACGCTCGCGGCGATCGAGGCCCAGACCCGTCGGGCGCTCGCGCTGGCCGAGGGTTTCGTCGATCTGGCCCGAGCGGAGGCGCCGGAGGCGCTGCGGACCACGCCGCTCGATCTGCGCGACGTGGTCGTCGAGGCCATGGACGGTGCCTGGTCCGACGCACGGCAGCGCGGGATCTCGATCGAGAGCGAGGCGCCGGCCGACGACGCCCTCTGCGACGGCGATGCCGCCCTGCTCGTGCGCGCCGTCGGCAATCTGCTCGACAACGCCTTGAAGCATGGCCGCGAGGCCGGCACCGTGCGCTGTGACCTGCGCGCGACCGGCGCGGGCTGGCGCATCGACGTGCGCAGCCAGGGCCAGGCGCTGGCGCCTGCCGTGGCGGCCACGCTGTTCGACCGTTTCATGCGCGCGCCCGAAGGTCGCGCGCCCTCGGCCTCGGGAGCGGGACTGGGCCTGGCCATCGTCCGTTCGGTGGCTCGCCGGCATGGCGGCGACGCCGGCTGGCGCCCCGACGACGACGCGAACGTGTTCTTCATCGAGTTGCCGCGCGCCGCGGACTGACGCTTCAAACGTCAACAATCGTCAGCGGCGCTGGTGCCTCCCGCCGCGCCTTCCTACAGTCCGCCCGCCGCTGTTCCTGCGGCACGAATTGGGAGAAGGCATTGAAAGCGCTCATCGCAGAATTCATTGGCACGTTCTGGCTCGTTCTGGGCGGGTGCGGCAGTGCCGTGCTGTCGGCCACCTATCCGGAATGGGGCATCGGACTGCTCGGCGTCTCGCTGGCCTTCGGCCTCACGGTGCTGACCATGGCGCATGCGGTGGGGCCGGTCTCCGGGGGGCACTTCAATCCGGCGGTGACCGTCGGACTGTGCGTGGCGGGGCGTTTCGAGGCACGCGCCGTGCTGCCCTACATCGGCGTGCAGGTGCTGGGGGCGGTGGTCGCGGCGGCGGTGCTGGCCGTGATCGCCAGCGGCAAGCCCGGTGTCGACCTGGCCGCCGGGGGCTTCGCGGCCAACGGCTACGGCGCGCATTCGCCGGGCGGCTACTCGATGGCGGCGGCCGCGCTGACCGAGGCCGTGCTCACGGCCGGCTTCCTGCTGGTCATCCTGGGGGCGACGACGCGCCAGGCCGCGGCGGGCTTCGCGCCGCTGGCCATCGGCATGGCGCTCACGCTCATCCACCTGATCAGCATTCCCGTCACCAACACCTCGGTGAATCCGGCGCGCAGCTCCGGCGTGGCCCTGTTCTCTGGCGACTGGGCGCTCGGTCAGCTGTGGCTGTTCTGGCTGGCGCCGATCGCCGGTGCCGTGGCCGGCGCGCTGCTCGGCCGGGTGCTGTTCGCCGGGCAGGACCCGCAGCCCGCCCATCCTCCCGCGCCGACGCCACATTGACGCAGCGTCGCGCCGGCTTCTCGCGAGCGCGCGCCTCCGGCCACATTCGCACCGGTCGGCCAGCGTGATGCGTTCGTGAGGACTTGTGGCGGCCCGCCCGCGACGGTCCGCCCGCTCGCGACGACGCATCCGTTGCGCGACGCAACCACCACCGATCGACAACCGATCCGCCGACCACGGCCGCCAGGCCCGGGTTCGCGTGGACCGCTCCTCCGACTTTCAGTCTCAGCACGGACCGGCCCCGCGCCGCCCGTAAAACAACGATGACGTCTGCCCGCGTGTTGAATCCTCTTGCCCGTTGCCGGGCCGCCTTCCGGCGAGCCGCCGTGCTTGTCGGCCTGGGCCTCGGCCTGGCCGGTGCCGCCCAGGCACAGCTGGTGGTGACCGGCATGCCGGACACGCCCGATCCGGTCGCCGCGGGTGGCGTCGTGACCTACGACATCGGCATCGGCGACGCCCTGGGCGTGGCGCGCAACGGCGTGACGGTGAACGTCGCCGTGCCGGCCAACGGGCGCTTCGCCGGCACGGGCACCCTGCCGGCGGGCGTGAGCTGCGCCGGCATGGCGGTTGGCCAGGCGGGACCCGGCACGGTGACCTGCACCGGGATCAACGTGCCGTCGCTGGACGTGACGCATCTGCCGATGCGCGTGCGGTCGACCGCGGCCGGCACGATGACGGTCACGGCCACCGTCGTGGGCGGCTCCTCGCAGAGCGAGACGACCACGGTCAACACCGGCGCGGATCTGGCCCTGTCGATCAACGCACCGGCGTCGGTGGCGGCCGGCAGCACGCAGAACGTGCAACTAACGGTCTCGAACGCGGGGCCCGACGCCTCGCCGTCCTCGACGCTGACCTACAACGTGCCGCCGGGCTTCGCGTTGAGCGCGACACCGGGCGGCTGCTCGCTGTCGGGCAACACGCTCACCTGCACCCTGGGCGCGATCGCCAACGGCGGCAGCACCAGCATCACCGTCACCGGCGTGATCGGCGTGGGCGGCAACTCCACGCTGACGCACTCGGCGGACGTCACCAATGGCGGAGGCGTCGCCGACGGCGACACCAGCAACAACATCGCCAACGCCACTACCGCGGTCACGGCGGGCAGCAGCCTGTCGGTGACGAAGACCAAGTCCGTCGCGGACCCCGTCCAGACCGGGCAGGCCTTCAACTTCCAGTTCAACGTGCGCTACAGCGGGGACTTCCCGTCCGGCGCGCAGCTGACGGACAACCTGCCCGCCAACTTCTGCGCCGTCGCACCCGCGACCTTCAGCAGCGGCGGCTGGACCTGCACCGCCTCCAGCACCTGTCCCTCCGCGGGCGGAACGCTGAGCTGCACCCGCGGCGGCACCGGCAGCGCGGGCAGCAACGTCTCGCTGGGCACCATCAGCGCGCCGATGCAGGCGCTGACCAGCGGCGTGGGCATCGTCAACACCGCCACGGCCAGCGCCACCGGCGTGTCGCCGGTCAACGGCTCGGTGAACACGACGGTGATCGACCCCGCCGCGGACCTGCGCGCCAACAAGGCCAAGAGCTGGCCGCAGGCCGCGGTGCCGGTGAACCAGGCGTTCAACTACACGATCTCGACGACCAACCTCGGCCCGAGCGCGATCCCGACCAGCGGCACCATCACGCTGACCGACACGGTGCCGGCCAACCTGCGGGTCAACAGCATCGCGGCGCCGGCGGGCTTCACCTGCCTGTCCTCGGGCGGCGCCAGCTTCCCGCAGGCCGGCCCGGTGACCATCACCTGCACCAGCGCCAACGTGGCGCTGGCGGTCAACGCCACGACCTCGAACGTCACCATCAACGCGCAGGCCACGGCCGCGGGCGGCACGCTGACCAACCAGATGTGCGTGGGCTCGGCCAACGCGCCAGCGGACAACGTGTCCGCCAACGACTGCGCCAGCGTCGGCGTGAACCCGCAGGCCAATGCCGCGCAGGCCGACGTGTCGGTGCTCAAGCGCGTGGTCGGACTGGGCGACGCCGCGGGCAACCGCCAGGAGGCCGGCTCCCCGATCACCTGGGAGATCGAGGTTGTCAACGCCGGTCCGCAGACCGCCACCGGCGTCGCGGTCACCGACACCGTCAACAACGTCTTCAACGCCAACGCGAGCCAGTATGCGCTGGCCACGGTGGCCGGCAGCGCCACGCTGGGCAGCTGCAGCCTCGCGCCGTCGGCCTCGGCGGTGTCGCTGAGCAACTGCACGATCGCGAGCCTTCCGGTCTGCACCGCCGGCGTCGACTGCCCGCGGTTGCAGATCACGGTGCGCCACTTCGGCGACGGCACCGCCTCGGACAACCCGTTCACCGCGACCAACACGGCGTTCGCGCTGGCCCAGAACGAGGCCGATCCCGACCTCGCCAACAACAACGCCAACAACAACACGCCCGCCACGGCCTACTTCATCGCTCGCGCCGACGTGGCGGTCAGCAAGACCGACAACCCCGATCCGGTGTCCGCCGGCCAGCTGCTGACCTACACGATCACCGCCAGCAATCCGGCCGCCACCAGCGGCAGCCGCGCCTTCAACGTCGCCATCGACGACAGCCTGCCGGCCGGCCTGGTGTACCTGTCGGCCACCGCCAACGGCGGCGGCAGCTGCACGACCACGCCCGTGGCCGGCACCACGACCGGCCCCGGCAACGACACGCTGATCTGCGGCTGGAGCTCCATCGCGCGCGGCTCGCAGCAGACGGTGACGGTGCGGGTGCGCGCCACCGCCGCGCTGGCCGCGGCCCTGGGCGGCAGCGGCGCCATCACCAACACGGTGACCGTGTCGACGTCCACGCCCGAGATCGCCGGCGGCGCCGCCAACAACACCGCGACGCAGAGCACCACGGTGACCGCGCCGTCCTACGACCTGATCGTCAACAAGACCGATGACGTGGACCCGGTCAGCGTCGGCGACAACGTCACCTACACCATCACCGTCACCAACAACGGCGCGTCGACCGCCGAGAACGTGGTCCTGACCGACACCCTGCCGTCGACGGCGGGGGCGCCGACCTTCGTGGCCCTGGTGACGCCGCTGCCCGCGGGCGTGAGCTGCAACACCTCGGGGGTCACCGTCGGCGCGGCCGGGGGCAGCATCGGCTGCACCATCGCCAGCCTGGGCGGCACCGGCGGCGGGTCCACCGGCGAAGGCAATTCGGTCCAGGTCCGCGTGCGCCTGCAGGGCGCCGACAAGGGCACCTTCTCGAATGCCGCCTCGGTGCGCTTCGCCAGCGCGGCGCAGGACGCCTTCGATCCGCAGGCCAACAACAGCGTCTCGGAGCCGACCACCTTCCGCTACAAGGCCGACGTGCAGGCCCTCGACAAGGCGGCCGTGATCGCCGGCACCACCACGCCGCTGAGCGCCATCGCGCAGGGCCAGGCTTTCGACTGGCTGATCCACGTGCGCAACAACGGCCCGCAGGCGGCCGAGATCACCAGCATCGGCGACACGCTGCCCGCGGGTCTGCAACTGGCCGGCGCGCCGGCGCTGACGGTGACCGCCGGGACCTTCACGCCCGCAGCGCCGACCTGCACCGGCACGGCCGGCGGCACGGGCACGACCTGCGCCATCGCCAGCATGCCCTCGGGCGGTGCGGCCACGCTGCGCATCCCGGTGCAGCTGAGCGGCAATCCGGCCAACGGCACGGTGCTGACCAACACCGTCTCCATCGTGACCACCGGCTCCGGCGACACCAACGGCGGCGCCGACCCGGCGGCCGGGAACAACTTCGCCAGCGGCTCGATCACCGTGCAGACCTCGACGCTGTCGGGCCGCGTCTACGAAGATGTCAACGGCAACGGCCAGGCCGACGCGGGTGAGCCCGGCATCGCTGGCGTGACGCTGACGCTGGGCGGCACCGACAGCCTGGGCAATCCGGTCACGCGCACGACCACGACCGACTCGAACGGCAACTGGAGCTTCTCCGTTCCCGCGGGCGCCTACACCGTCACCGAGGCGCAGCCCGCCAGCTACCTGCCGGGCATCACGCGCGCCGGCAGTGCCAGCGGCGTCGGCAGCACCGCCGGCAGCGTGCCGGCCGGCGGGGCGGGGGTGGTCAGCGGCCCCAACGGCTCGAACGCCAACGTGATCCAGACCATCGTACTGGGCGCGGGCGGCAGCTCGACGGGCAACCTCTTCGGCGAAGTGCATGCCGCGTCCCTGGCGGGCCGCGTCTACCAGGACGCCGACTACAACGGGGCCTATACCGCGGGCGAGCCCGGCATCGCGGGCGTGACGCTGCAGCTCATCGGCACCGACCTGCAGGGCAACGCCGTCAACACCAGCACGACCACCGCGGCCGACGGCAGTTACGGCTTCGCCAACCTGCTGCCGGGCAGCTACACGGTGATCGAGCCGACGCAGCCCGACGGCTTCGCCGATGGCGGCGAAACGGCCGGCACGGCCGGCGGCAGCACCACCGTCAACGACCGCATCGGCGGCATCACGCTGGGCAGCAACACCGCCGCGACCGGCAACAACTTCGGCGAGCGCCTGACGCGCGTCAGCGTGCGCGTCTTCGAGGACGCCGACAACGACGGCGTGCCCGCCACGGGCGACGCCGGCATCACCGGCGTGACGCTGCACCTGACGGGCACGTCCGCCACCGGCACGCCGGTGGACATCGTGGCCACGCCGGTCGCCGGCCAGCCGGGCCGCTACGAGTTCCTCAACGTGCCGCCCTCGGCGGCCGGCGGCTACGCGATCACCGAGACGCAGCCGTCGACCTACGCACCGGGCAAGGCCAACCCGAACGGCAACGCCGGCGCGGCGCAGCCGGGCGGCAACGTCGTCCAGGGCGTGTTCATCCCGCTCAGCGGCACGCCCGCCGCGCTGGGCGACTATCTCTTCGGCGAGCTCACCAGCAGCCAGATCCGCGGCCGCAGCTTCTACGACCGCGATGGCGACGGCAGCCAGGGCGCGACGGCCACCGAGCCCGGCATTCCGGGCGTGAGCGTCACGCTGAGCGGCACCGATGCGAACGGCACTCCGGTCTCCGCGACGACGACCACCGACGCGAGCGGCGACTACGTCTTCAACAACATCGCCCCCGGTACCTACACGCTGAGCGAGACGCGTCCGGCGGGTTATCTGCCCGGCCTGACGCGGGCGGGCACGGTGACGGGCGCCGGATCGACCGCGGGCAGCGTGCCCACCGTCGGCGCGGGCGTCAGCGCGGGTCCGAACGGCTCCACCGCGCCGGTGGTGCAGAACATCCGCCTCGGCGCTCCGGGCTCGAGCTCGAGCGGCAACAACTTCGCGTCGGTGCGCGCGGCCTCGCTGGCCGGGCACGTCTATGCCGACATCGCGCCGGCCAACGGCCAGCGTGATGCGGGCGAGCCGCCGATGCCCGGCGTCACGGTCACCGTGACCGGCACGGACTTCCTGGGACGCGCGGTCTCCGTCGCGCTGACCACCGCAGCCGACGGCGGCTATGCGGCCACCGGGCTGCTGCCGGGCAACTACCAGATCGACGAGACCCAGCCCGCCGGCACCGGCGACGGTCCCGAGCACCTGGGCGGCATGAACGGCAGTCCGCGCGGCGTGGCCAACCCGGGCGGCGCGAACGACCGGTTCGGGGGCATCGCGCTGGCGTCGGAAGAGGCCGGCACGGACTACGACTTCGGCGAGCGCGGCGGCCAGATCACCGGCCACGTCTACGCCGACAGCAACGGCAACGGCCGACGCGACGCGGGCGAGCCGCCGATCGCGGGCGTCGCGCTGACGCTCACCGGCACCAGCGCGGGCGGGCTGCCCGTGAGCATCGCCGCAGTCACCGGCGCGGACGGCCAGTACCTCTTCGACGGCGTGCTGCCCTCGGACGCCGCCGGCTACGTCATCGCCGAAACGCAGCCTCTCACCTACGCCGATGGCGGCGAGACGATCGGCCGCCTGGGCGGCGCGACCACCGGCGTGACGAGCGGCAACGACCGCATCGGCGGCCTGGTCTACACCGGAGGCGCCGGCGACGGTTACGACTTCGGCGAGCTGGGCGCCTCGATCGCGGGCAGCGTCTTCAACGACGCCAACGGCAACGGCAGGCGCGACGCCGGCGATCTGCCGCTGGCGGGCGTGACGGTGACGCTGGCCGGCACCGACGCCACGGGGCAGGCGGTGAGCCGCACCGCGGTGACGGCGCGCGACGGCAGCTACCGCTTCGCCGATCTGCCGCTGGACAACGGCGCGGGCTACACGATCGTGCAGTCGCCGGTGCCCAGCTCCACCCACGCCGGCGAGACGCCCGGCTCGCTGGGCGGCAGCGTGCCGGCCGCGCGCCAGCTCAACGTCAGGCTGCCCGGCGTGGCGGCCCAGGGCACGGCCTACGACTTCTTCGAGCGCTCCACCGCGCCCGCGGCGGTCAGCGGCCGGGTCTGGCGCGACACCGACCACGACCGTCAGGCCGACGGCGGCGAACCCGCCGTGGCCGGATGGACCGTGGAACTGGTGGCCTGCGCCGACGGCGGCACCGCCTGCGCCAACAGCGGCGCGCTGGTGCTCGACACCCGCACCACCGCGGCCGACGGTGGCTATCGATTCGACAACGTCGTGCCCGGCCCGTACCAGGTGCGCTTCCGCGACGCGCAAGGCCGGCTCGTCGGCGGCACGTGGCCCACCGATCCGACGCTCAACGGCGCGGGCGGCGCGTTCCCCACCGTCTCCGGCATGGCGCCACGCGGCTGGATCCCGCTGACCGTGACCGCGGGCGCCGCGGTGGTCAACCAGGACCTGCCGCTTGATCCGGGCGGTGTGGTGTACGACAGCCTGAGCGCCGAGCCCATCCCCGGCGCGGTGGTGACGCTGGTCGGTCCTGCGGGGTTCGATGCGGCCACGCAGCTGCTCGGCGGCAACGCCGCGCTGACCACCGGTCCGGACGGCGCGTACCAGTTCTTCCTGCTGCCCGGCGCGCCGGCCGGCGCCTATGCCGTCACGATCACGCCGCCGGCCGGCTACCTGCCGTCGGTGACCTATCCGGCGGCGGCCGGTCCGCTCGACGCGCTGAACTGCAGCGCGCCGGGCACCGCCATCACCCGCAGCAGCGAGGCCTGCGTCATCAGCGCGGCCGCGTCGCCGGCGGCCGGTCCGGCGGCCCCGTACTTCCTGAGCTGGCAGTCGGGCGGCGCCGCGCGCCAGGTGGTCAACAACCACATCCCGCTGGACCGCGAGGGCAGCGGCACGGCCATCGAGCTGCGCAAGACCACGTCCAAGCTGACCGTGAAGAAGGGCGAGCCCGTGCCTTACGTGATCACCGCGCGCAACGCCAGCAGCGGCCCCATCGGCAACGTCGCGTTGCTGGACACGCTGCCGCCGGGCTTCAAGTACCTGGACGGATCGCTGACGGTGCAGACCCTGCCGGCGGGGCCGGTGGTGACGGTCAAGCCGACCGTCGTCGGACGGCAGCTGACGCTGGCCGACCAGACCTTCCTGCGCGGCGAGACCAAGCGCATCTCGATGGTGCTGGCGGTGGGCGTCGGCGTGGGCGAGGGCCAGTACGTCAACACGGTGGTGGCCACGCAGGGCATCGCGGGACGGGTGTTGTCCAACACGGCCAGCGCCTCGGTCCGTGTCGTGCCGGACGCGCTGTTCGACTGCACCGACGTGATCGGCAAGGTCTACGACGACCGCAACGCCAACGGCGTCCAGGATGAGGGCGAACCCGGCATCCCGAACGTGCGCGTGGCCACGGTCAACGGCCTGCTCGTCAGCACCGACGCCGACGGCCGCTATCACATCGCCTGCGCGGCGGTGCCCAAGGAGGGGACCGGCAGCAACCTGGTGCTCAAGGTCGACGAACGCACGCTGCCCTCGGGCTATCGCGTGACGACCGAGAACCCGGCCGCCGAGCGCGCCACGCGCGGCAAGGCGCTGAAGGTCAATTTCGGCGCGACCGTGCACCGCGTCGTGCGCCTGGACCTGAAGGCGGCCGCCTTCGTCGAGGGTCAGGTCGTGCTGCTGCCGGCCTACGAGACGCGCCTGGCCCAGACCATCGCCGCCCTGGTGGAGCGTCCGTCCATCCTGCGCCTGGCCTATCAGCCGGCGCCGGACGAAGCGCGCGAGCTGGGCGACGCCCGCGTCGCCGCGATGCGGGCCGCGCTGCTCGACCGCTGGCGCGAACTTGGGAAGTCGATGCGCCGGTCGCAGGACCGGGCGCTGTTCAACCTGGACATCGAGGTCGAGCGCGTGCCGGCCTTGCTCAACCGCTGATGCAGGGGCGCCCCATGACCACGTCCTTGTCCACGACCTTCATCTGTGCCACCCGCATGACTCGCTCCACCTTTCCCCGCGCGGCCCTCGCCAGCGCCGCGGCCGCCGCCTGCCTGGCCATCGGGCTGCCGGCCTCGGCCGCCGACGCGAGCAGCGACGACGGCAGCTGCCGCGCCGACGCGCGCGGCCGCTTCAGCGACCGATGCCAGGCCGACCGGCGCGCCGTCGAGATCGACGGACGCGACCATCTCCCCGCGTCCGGCGAGCGCGAGCTGCCCAAGCTCACCGTGATCCTGGGCGATCCACGTGCCTTGCAGGAGCGGCTCGAGGAGGAAACACGCAGCGTCCCCGGCGCCGTACGGCCGCGCGAGGAATCGCACACGCCGCATTTCGATTCCGGCGAGGACCTGCTCAAGCCGGAGGACAAGGCCAGGCTCGACGCCATCGTGGCGCAGGTGCGCGGCCGCGAGGGCCTGCGCTTCGAGATCGTCGGCCACACCGACGTGCAGCGCATCAAGCCTGAGCTGCGTCCGCGTTTCCCCGACAACCATGCGCTCGGCCTGGCCCGCGCGGAGCAGGTCGGCCGCTACCTGACGCAGCAGCTGGGATTGCCGGCGAGCGCCTATGCGGCGGACTCGCGCGGACCGGATGAGCCGCTGGCCTCGCCGCCGCAGGACCGCGCCAACTGGTCCGCCAACCGGCGCGTCGAGGTGCGCGTGTACTGGCGCGAGACCGCGCCGGCGCAGGTGGAGACGACGTCGAGCGTCAAGCTCGTGGATCCGACCGCTTGCGGCATGCTCACGCCCTACGCGAACGACGACGCCGCGCTGCGCCTGACCATCGACGGTCAGCCGGTGGTCGGCGCGGACAGCGCCAGTGCCGACCGCCAGCGCTGCATCGACGTGCGGCTCGAGCGCGACCACCTGCGCCTGCAGTACGACAACCTGTCGCAGCCCAGGCGCCTCAATGGCACGGCCTGGCCCGCGACCGCGGTGCCGGGCGACACGGTGCGCTTCAGCGGCTACAGCAACTACCGGCCGTATCTGATGCGCGCGGAGCTGAGGCTGTTCGGCACCGACGGCGACATGCGCCCGCAACTGCTGGCCACCGTGCCGCTGGATGGCGAGCTGCGCGCGCAGTGGACCGTTCCCGCCGAGTGGGCGCAAGGACCGCTGGCGCGGCGCAAGCTCTACTGGCGCGTGCGGGTCTACGACGGGTCGGGGCGCTTCGACGAGACCGAGGACATCCCGCTCGCGCTGGCCGATCGCCATGCGCCGACCGGCGAGCGCGAACCCGACGCGGCGCAGCGCCTGCTGGCCGGCTACGGCGAGAGCCGGCTGGCCGTCGCCAACATCCCGATCGCGGGCGGCACCGTGACGGCCAGCGGGGAGGGCATCGCGCCGGGAGAACAGGTGCGCGCGCTCGGATTCGCGGTGCCGGTGGATACGCAAGGCCGGTTCGTGATGCAGCAGCTGGTGCCGCGACGCGTGCAGACCGGCGAGATCGCGGTGCGCGGGACCGATGGCCACGAGCGCATCTATCGCCGGGACTTCGAGTTGCCGCGGCGCGATTTCTTCTTCGTCGGCCAAGCGGACCTGACCGTCGGCCGCGATCGCACCGCCGGCCCGGCCGCGCTGGTGACGCAGGAGCGCAACCGCTACAACAACGACACCTGGACCGAGGGCCGGCTGGCCTTCTACGGCAAGGGCATGCTGGACGATCGTTGGACCTTGACCGCCAGCCTGGACACCGAGGAGCGGCCGCTCGGCGAGTTGTTCCGCAACCTGGATCGCAAGGACCCGACGTCGCTGTTCCGGCGGATGGATCCGGTGGACAGCTGGGGCACCTTCGGCGACGACTCCACCAGCATCGAGGATGCGCCCACCCAGGGACGCGTGTACCTGCGCGTGGACGACGGCCGCTCGCAGGCGCTGTGGGGCAACTTCAAGCTCAACCTGGGCGCGGACAACACGCTGGCGCAGGTCAACCGCGGGTTGTACGGTCTGAAGGGCCACTACGTCGGCGAGGACGCGACCAGTTTCGGCGATGCGCGCGTGACCCTGGACGTCTACGCGGCCGAACCCGGCACGCTGGCCGCGCGCGAGGAATTCCGCGGCACCGGCGGCTCGCTGTACTACCTGCGCCACCAGGACGTGAGCCGCGGCGCCGAGAAGGTCTGGCTGGAGATCCGCGACCGCGACTCCGGCTTCGTCCTCCAGCGTCGGGCGCTGATCCCGGGCAGCGACTACGACGTCGACTACCTGCAGGGTCGCGTGCTGCTGACCTCGCCGCTGCCCAGCCTGGCCGACAACGGGCTGCTGGTGCGCGCCGGCGGGCTCAGCGGCCAGCCGGCCTACCTGGTGGTGGACTACGAGTACACGCCGCTGTCGGGCGATCTGGACACGCTGGCCCTGGGCGGTCGCACCGCCTGGTGGGTCACCGACGGCGTGCGCGTCGGCGTCACCGCGGCGAAGCAGCGCCAGACCGGTGGCGACCAGCGTCTGGGCGGCGTCGACCTGCTGTTGCGCCAGAGCGAGAACACCACGCTGAAGATCGAGGCCGCGCGCAGCGACGGTCCCGGCATCGGCACGACGACGTCGCTGGACGGCGGCTTCGGGTTCTCGCAGAACACGCTGGCCGGGGACACGCGCGGCGCGAACGCCTGGCGCGTGGAGGGACAGGCGGATCTGGTCGACCTCGGCGTCGCGAAGAGCGGCCATGTCGGCGCCTATGCGCAGCTGCGGGAGGCCGGCTTCTCGGCGCCCGGGCAGGTCGCGTCCAACGAGACGCGGCAGGCCGGCGCCACCGTGAGCGCGCCGGTGGGCGAGCGCACCGAGGTCCGCCTGAAGGGCGACCACAAGGACGAGCTCAACGGCTACAACACCGATGCCGGCGAGGTCCAGGTGGTCACGCGCGTCGACGAGCACTGGACCGTCAGCGCCGGCGTGCGCGCCGACCGCAAGTCCACCGACACGGTCAACACCTCGCCCTTGCTGCCGGGCTCGGGCGCGGTCACCGGCGAGCGGTCGGATGCGGCCACGCAGGTCGACTACGACAGCGGTGAAGGCTGGGGCGTCTACGGCTTCGGTCAGAAGACGCTGGAGCGCACCGGCACGCGACAGGACAACGACCGCCTGGGCGCGGGCGCGCGCTACCGGCTCAACGACAAGCTGACGCTGCGCGGCGAGGCCTCGGGGGGCGACGGCGGCGCGGCCGGCAAGGCAGGGGTCGACTACCAGTACGACGACCGCTCCAACGTCTACGTGACCTATGCGCTGGACACCGGTCGCACCGACGAGACGCTGAACGCGCGCGGCGGCACGCTGGTGGGGGGCATCAAGTCGCGGCTGGCGGACGGGCTGAGCGCCTATACCGAGCACAAGCAGAGCACCGGCACCCTGAGCGGCCTGACGCATGCCTACGGCGTGCAGTACGCGCCGGACGATCGCTGGACCTTTGGCGTCAGCGCCGAAACCGGCCGGCTGGAGGCCGAGAACGCGGGACAGACCGACCGCGACGCCGCGGGGTTCAGCGTCGGCTTCGTCGATGCGTCCCTGAAGTACGCCGGCGGCGTCGAGTACCGGCGCGATCGCAGCAACACGGACACCCGCCGCAGCTGGTTGCTGAAGAACTCGGTCAGCGTGCAGGACGGTCCGAACGCCCGCTGGCTGGGCAAGCTCAACTGGGCCGACAGCGACAGCGCGGTCGGTGCGCTGGCCGCGGCAAAGTACACCGAGGCGGTGCTGGGGTATGCCTTCCGGCCGGTGAGCAACGACAAGCTCAACCTGCTGCTCAAGTACACCTACCTGTACGACCTGTCGTCGCCGGGGCAGGTGAGCACGACCGACGTGACGCAGACGACGATCAGCACCACCGGCATCGACTACCAGCAGCGCAGCCAGGTGGCGGCCGTGGATGCGACCTACGACCTCAGCGCGCGTTGGACCATCGGCGGCAAGCTGGCCTGGCGCGTCGGCGAGCTGCGTCCCAGCCGGGACGACAGCGCGCCGTGGTTCAAGAGCAGCGCACAGCTGGCGATTGCCCGCGTGGACTGGCAGGTCGTGCGGCAGTACGACTGGCTGCTGGAACTGCGCATGCTGCGCGCGGGCGAACTGAGCGAGCGCAAGACCGGCCTGCTCACTGCCGGCTACTACCACGTGAACGAGAACCTCAAGGTGGGCGTGGGCTACAACTTCACCGACTTCTCGGACGACCTGACCGACCTGAGCTATCGCAGTCGCGGGGTGTTCCTGAACATCCTGGGGAAGTTCTGAACGGGACGGTCCCAGATCTGAAGAGCCACACCCCCAGCCAGGTGAGGTGTGGCAATGGAAAGAAGAGAGACGTATCGGCAACTGAGCCCCGACCTGCCGGGGACCATTGCGTTCAGGCAGGTGAGTAGCTTTCGCATGCAGGCGACCAGTGCGACCTTGGGCAGCGCTTTCGTCATCTACGCTCAGTCTCGTCCTAGCGATGTCCCGCACGTACCCGGAGCACGAGTTGCCCCTGATGGCGGTGCTTGGCCCGGTCGGATGTAGGCCCTGGAGTGTTGTCGAGTTGCGCGGGCGCATCGAACTCGTCCTGATACGGATCTCGGGTGATCAAGCTGAGGATGTCGGAAGACCGCGAACCCTCCTGCTACCCGATGTTCACTCCCTCGTCGCGCTTTTTTGGACGAGCCGGTGGCTTTCGATACAACCATTGAAATTGCCTGCCTGATGTCACACCGGGTGCTTGGCGGTTCAACCGGGTAGCAGGGGTGATGGTGGCGGAGGAGCCGAACACGCTGGGGACAGCCCATATCCTGCAGTTCGAATCTGGCAAGACATGCGTGCTGTCGCCACATGGAACCGCCATGGAAGCACTGAGCGCGGTGCGTTCGATCTTTGGACCCGGAACTGATCGACGCGGCCGGCCGCCACCGACCCGTGATTGATGCGATGCGGGTCCTTCGGGCGAGCTTTGCGCTGCTGCTTGCGCCAGGCGGTGGCCGAGCGTCCTAACCGTGGAAATCCGGAGGACGCCCCAGTTGTGCGCCCTTGCTTAAAAGACCGGCAGATTTGCTGCTGAACCAGGAAATTCCACTACTTAACATCATGTTCATCTACCGCGACGAGTACTACACCAAGGACGAGTGCAAGGAACCCGGCGTGGCGGAGATCATCATCGCCAAGCAGCGTAACGGTCCGGTGGGCACGGTGAAGCTGGCCTTCGCGCGGCAGAACACGAAGTTCGAGAATCTGGCGCCGGGTTACGTCAGCCCGGGCGGCGACGAGTATTGACCGACGGGGCCGGGCAGGCTCCGGGAGAAGCACCATGCCTGACCACCGTCCACTCCTTCACCAGACCGCGGCGCTGGCCGCCCGCTACCTCGAGGGCATCGAGCGACGGCACGTCGGCGGCCTGGCCACGCGCGAAGGACTGTTGACCGCCTTGGGTGGGGCGCTGCCCCGGCAAGGACTGACCCCCGACCAGGTGATCGAGGACCTGGCCCGCTTCGCGGACCCGGGCGTCGTCGCGAGCGCCGGTCCGCGCTACTTCGGGTTCGTGACCGGCGGCGCATTGCCCGCCGCGCTCGCGGCGGACTGGCTGGCGAGCGCCTGGGACCAGAACGCGTTCTCCTGGGTGATGTCGCCGGCCGCCGCCGTCGTGGAAGAGGTGGCCGCCGGCTGGATCCTGGATCTGCTCGGACTGCCGGCGTCGTCCTCGGTCGGATTCAGTTCCGGCGCCACGATGGCCACCTTCACCGGCATCCTGGCCGGTCGCCACCGCGTGCTGTCGCGCGCGGGCTGGGACGTCGAACGCGACGGCCTGATCGGCGCGCCGCCGCTGACGGTCGTGCTGGGCTCCGAGGCGCACGCCACGGTGCTGTCCGCCTTGCAGATGGCAGGCCTGGGCAGCGGCCGGGCCCGGCGCGTGGACAGCGATGAACAAGGACGCATGCGGCCGGGCGCGCTGCGCAGCCTGCTTGCGGAACTCGGAGACCGTCCGGTGCTGGTGTCGGCCCAGGCGGGCAACGTCAATTCCGGCGCATTCGACCCGCTGCCGGAGATCGTCGACGCCGTCCGCGCACACCCGAATGCCTGGCTGCATGTGGACGGCGCGTTCGGGCTGTGGGCGGCGGCCTCCGACGCGCTTCGATCGCATGTCGACGGGGTGGCCGGCGCCGACTCCTGGACGACCGATGCGCACAAGTGGCTGAACGTGCCCTACGACTGCGGCGTGGTCATCGTTCGCGACGCCGACGCACATCGGGCGGCGGTCAACTTCGGTGCCGCCTATTACGTGATCGGCGACGGAGGCGCCCGGGAACCGGGATCCTGGGTGCCGGACTCGTCGCGGCGGGCGCGCGGCTTCGCGGTCTATGCGGCCTTGCGCCAACTGGGCCGGGCAGGTGTCGCCGATCTGGTGGACCGTTGCTGCGCGCTGGCCCGGCGCTTGGCCGACGGGCTGCGCGATGCGCCCGGTGTGGCGATCCTCAATGACGTGGTGCTGAACCAGGTGCTCGTGCGTTTCGCTCCGACGGCGCGGCCGGGGGGCGGCCTCGACGTCGATGCTGACGTCGACGCTGACGCGATCGATGCCTTCACGCGCCGGGTGATCGCCGCGGTCCAGCAGGACGGCACCTGCTGGGCCGGTGGCACGACCTGGCACGGCATGGCCGCGATGCGGATCTCGGTCTCGAACTGGGCCACCAGCGAAGCCGACGTCGACGCCTCCGTCGTGGCCATCCGCCGGTGCGCCGCCTCCGCCTGAGGGGGCGGGCACTGCAGCGATGCATCAACGCTCCACGCGCACCGATTCCGGCACGAGCCGATAGCCGCTGGTCGCCAGGGCTGAACTGAGGGCGCGGACCTCGAGCGTGCCGGTGACCGTCACGACCGACATGGCCCGCAGGCCGTCGATCTTCGAAGGCGCCTTCACGTGGACGATCTGGTTGGGCGGCGGTGGCGGGCTGTGGATGCAGGCGCCGAACGAAGGCACCAGCAGGAACTCGTCGGTGCCGCCCCAGCCGACACCCACCGGCACCGCGTACCCGCGCAGCCGCACACGACGGCCGTCGAGCTCCTGGCGCACCGGCGCGTGATCGAAGGCCTCGCGCATCTCGCTCATCATCTGGCGCGCGACGGGATCGTCGTCCGCGAGCTGGGAGATGTCGATCCCGCCGCTCTGGCCGCTCTGGCCAGTTTGATCGGTTTTCGGTCGCGGATCCCAGCCGGGCGGCATCAACTCCGCCCATTCGATCGCCGTCACGTCGGCCGGCGGGTCGGTCGCGAGCGGCGCGGAGGCGATCGCCCGGGACGGATCGGTCCGGTTCAGCACGATGCCCGCGGCAACCCCGATCGCGGCGACCGTGACCAGCGCCACCGCCGCCAACGGGAAGCGCCAGGACCGCATGATCCGTGCGATCAACGCGGCTTGTTCCGGTAGGGCTCGACATTCGCCGTGTCGAGGCGATAGCCGCTGACGCCCATGTCGCTGGGCTGCCGGTCCAGGCGCATCACGCCGCTGGCCCAGACGGTGTCCATCGCGCGCAGCTGTTTCGCCGGCTGCGCGAGCTTCACCAGGATGATCTGGTTCGCCGGCGGGGGCGGCATGTGGATGCAGGCGCCGAAGTAGGGCACGAGCAGGAACTCGCGCACACCGTCGCGATCGGTCTGCAGCGGCACGACGTAGCCGGGCAGCCGCACCGGCGTGTCCTGCAGCGACTCCACCAGGGGCGCGTTGTCGAGTTCGTCGCGCAGGTCGGCCATCAGCGCCGCGGTGCGTGGGCTGTTGTCGCTCAGACGCCCGATGCCGACGTCGCGGAAGCGCTTCATCGGATCCCAGCCCGGCGGGACGAGCTGGATCCAGGTGAGGTCGCGATACCCCGAGGTCGGCGTGCTGGCTGCTGGAGCGGCCGTTGGCGCGGAAGGCGCGGCCGGAGCCGCGTCGGCGGCAGAGACCGGGAGGACGACGGCGAGCGCGACCAGCACGGTGAACGCCGCGAACGCGGCGAGCGCGGTGCCGATGGCCGCGATGATCGCGCCGCCGACGGGCGCATGCACGGGCGCATGCACGGGCGCATGCACGGGCGTACGCGGGGGAGCAGGAGCGGGCAGGGATGTCATGTCAGACCTTCGGAGAGAGGCCGTCGCCGAGCGACAGCGCGTAGGCGCGCAAGCCGGGCAGCAGGCTCGCTGCCCATCCCAGCGCGATGACGATGCCCAGCAGTGGCCATTCGGCCGCCGAGGGCGGGCCGGCGCTGAGGCCGATGCCGAAGCGCAGTTGCACCCACGGCCCGAGACCGGCGATCAGCAGCAGGCACAGCGCCGCGCCGAGCACGACGCCGCAGACGGTGACCAGCATGCCCTCGACCGCCAGCAGGCTGAAGATCCGTGCCGGATTGGCGCCGACGGCGCGCAGGATCGCGAGTTCGCGGCGGCGTTCGTTCAGCCCGGCGAGGATGACCGCGACCAGTCCGCACAGGCTCACCGCCGCGACCAGCGCGCTCATCAGCGTCAGGCTGCGCTCGCCCAGCGCGACCACGTCCCACAGCTCGTCCAGCGCGACGCCGGGCAGGATCGCCATCAGCGGCTCGCCGGCGAAGTCGTTGACGCGTCGCTGCGTCGAGAACACCGCCGTGCGCCGTTTCAGGCCGACCAGCGCGGCGGTGACCTGATGTGGTGTCAGGTCTTGCCCGGCCAACGCGTCGAGGCTGACCGCCTGACCGGGAATCGGCGCGCCGGCGACCCAGTCGAGGTGGATGGCCTCCATCGCCGCGAGGCTGATGTGGAGCGAGCGGTCCACCGGCGTGCCGGTACGCGCCAGCACGCCGATCACGTGGAAGGGTTTGTCGGCGTGGTCGTTGGCCGCGAGCGCGCCGTCGCCGTGGCTGAGGACGAGCCGGTCGCCGATCCGGTAGCCCAGCGAGGCCGCGACGTCGGCGCCGAGCACCACGCCGAAGAGATCGGGCGGCAGCGTTCTTGATCCGTTCGATCCGTTCGATCCGTTCGATCCGTTCGATCCGTTCGATCCGTCCGCTCCATTCGGATCGGCGGGCGCATCGTCGAAAGCGCGTCCCTCCGCCAATGCCAACGGCTGGGCGTCTCCGTAGCGGAATCGGCGGAAGTAGTCGCCCGTCGTCGCGACGACCGGGAAGCCCCGGTGCGAGTCGCCGAGCGAGATCGGCACGACCCAGTCCACGCCGGGCATCCGGGCCAGCGATTGCACGCTGGACCACTGGATGTTGTTGGTCGCGCCGCCGATGCGGAGGACCGAATACAGCAGCAGCTGGACCGATCCCGTGCGGGCGCCGACGATCAGGTCGGTGCCGGAGACCGATTGCGCGAAGTTCTTGCGGACATCGTCGCGCAGCCGGGCGATGCCGAGCAGCAGCAGCGTCGACAGCGCGATCGACAGGACCACGAGCGACAGCACGAAGCGGCGATTCCACGCGCTCTGCGCGGCGAGGCGGAAGAGTGCCTTCATGTCGGGGCCCTCATGTGACGGATTCCTCCACGCGCGCCGAACCGCGTTGCAGCGCGGGCAGATCCAGACAACGCGGGAAACGCGCGGCCAGTCGCGTGTCGTGACTGACGAAGAGCAGCGCGCTGCCCGACTCGGCGCAGACCTCGCGCAGGATGCGCATGAAGGCGTCGCGATGCGCGTCGTCGAGCGCGGAGGTCGGCTCGTCGGCGATCACCAGGTCCGGATGCCCGATGAGCGCGCGTGCGGCGGCCACGCGCTGCTGCTGGCCGACGGACAGTTCGCTCGCCCGCCGCGCGATCAGCTCGGGCCCCAGGCCCATCCGCGCGAGCAGCGCCTGCGCGCGCTCCCGCGGCGGGTCGGCCAGCGTGGCGCGGCGACGCGAGAACTCGCAGGTCAGCAGCACGTTGTCCAGCGCCGAGCGGTAGGGCAGCAGGTTGAACTGCTGGAAGATGAAGCCGACATGGTCGGCGCGCAGCCGGTCGCGCTGCCGGCCGGAGCAGTCCGCCAGCTCATGGCCGAGCAGCTTCAGCCTGCCCGCGCGCGGCGTCAGCACGCCCGCGATGAGCGACAGCAGCGTGCTCTTGCCCGAGCCGCTGGGACCGCGCAGGAACACGGCCTCGCCCGGCTCGATGCGCAGCGCCGCGATGTCCAGGCAGTCCCGCGTGGCGCGCGGCCATCGGAACGTCAGGTCCCTGGCTTCCAGGACAGGCACCACCATGGTCAGCCGCCGAGGGACAAGGTGGCGGCCGGGCGCTTGAGCACCTGTCGGGATTGCCCCTTCGGCGTCGCGACCTGGGCGTCGATGCGCTGGATGCGCGGGAACAGCGCGAACAGCTGGTGCGACAGCGTCGTCAGCTCGGCCGTCGCGGCGCAGCGGAATCGATAGCTGACGTCGACGTCGAGGTGTTCCGACCGGGGCGGGGGGTTATCGGCGGAGGGGCTGGCAATGAGCGCGGACTCGAGCTGCGCGCCCTCGAAACGGCATTGGCCGCGTGCGTCCGGCGTGAAGAGCACCGCGCCGCCGCGCAGCGTGGCGAGCATCCGCTCGACGGACTGGCGTTCCGCCGGCGTGCGCGGCTGGCGTTCGAAGCCGAGCACGCTGTCGAGCGGCGACTCCAGCTGGATCGCCAGCGTGTCGCCCTCGATCGCGACGTCCAGGTGCACGACGCCGTGCTCGTGCTTGTCGCCGTGCGCCTGCGCGGCGCCGAACGCCATCAGGCCGGCGGCGAGCACGGCGGCCGAGGCCCGTGTCGAGAGCGCCTTGGCGCGCCTGTTCGATGCCTTGCTCGATGCCTTGCTCGATGCCTTGTTTGAAGCCTTGTTTGAAGCCTCGTTCACTGCCGTGTCCGGCGTCTTCGTCATGATCATCTCAATGGGTTCCTTCGTGAGGGGAGGTGAGGTCCCACGCCGGCCAGGGGTCGGGTCCGCCAGACGCCGCGGTCGAAGTCAGACAGGCGTCGAGCGCGCGCGTGAGGGTGGGGACGTCGAGGTCCTGGCCGATGAGCACCAGTTCCTGGCCGCGCTCGCTCGGCGGCACGCTCCAACGACCGACCGGATCGAGCTGATGGCCGCGACCCGCGCCGGACAGGCAGGCGAGCCAGTCCGGCCGGCTCGCCAGCCAGACATAACCCTTGAAGCGCAGCAGCCCCGGCCAGGGATGCGCGATCAGCGTGTGCAGGCGACCGGCATCGAAAGGCCGGTCGGCGCGGTAGACGAAGCTCGAAAGCCCGTATTCATCGGCTTCGGAATGGTCGTGCCCCTCCAGGGCCCGGATCCATCGGGGTTGCGACTCGGCCTGTTCCAGGTCGAAGAGGCCGGTGCCGAGCAGCTCGCCGATCGGCACGTCGCCGTGCCGGGCGTCGATGACCCGAGCGCCCGGGTTGAGCGCCCGGATCACGGCATGCACCTGCGCGAGTCGCGCGGCATCGACCAGATCCGTCTTGCTCACGACGACGACGTTGGCGAATTCGATCTGCTCCACCAGCAGTTCGACCAGCCGGCGCCGGTCCTGCGCGTCGACGCCGCTGTCACGCTGTGCCAGGAAGTCGTCGCTTGCATAGTCGTTCAGCAGGTTGAGCGCATCGACGACCGTGACCATCGTGTCAATGCGTGCGAGCTCGCGCAGTCCCTGGCCGTGTTCGTCGATGAAATCGAAGGTCGCCGCGATCGGCATCGGCTCCGAGATGCCGGTGGACTCGATCAGCAGGTAGTCGAAGCGTCCTTCGCGGGCGAGCCGGCCGACCTCCTGCAGCAGGTCGTCGCGCAGCGTGCAGCAGATGCAGCCGTTGCTCATCTCGACCATCGCCTCGTCGGTGCGCGACAGGCCGACGCCGGCGCGCTCGGCGCCGTCGCGGACGAGGTCGGCATCGATGTTGAGTTCGCTCATGTCGTTGACGATCACCGCGACGCGCAGCGGCCCGCGGTGGCGCAGCACCTGGTTGAGCAGCGTGGTCTTGCCGGCGCCGAGGAAGCCGGATAGCACCGTGGCGGGCAGGCGGCGGGGAAGGGTGGCGGCAACGGCAGAGGCAACGGCGGAGGCGGCGGCATCGGCGGCGTCGGCAACGGACATGAGCGTCTCCTGTGGGGGGAAGTATTTCCGTTCGCCTCGGCTTTGATGCTAATGCGAACGCATTCGCAATATAGCAGCATGACAGAATGCGCGGGCCCTATCGACATGCTTTCGCGGTGCTCTGATCGCCCGCGGCTTGACACCCATGGAACGTTCGACCCGACAGCGCAGTGCCATCCGGACCGTCATCGACGACGCGGGTCGTCCGCTCTCGCCGCAGGAGGTGCTGGACGCCGCGCAGGGCGAGGTGCCGGGGCTCTCGCTGGCGACGGTCTACCGCAACCTGAAGCAGTTGCTGGAGGCGGGCGAGATCCAGGCGGTCTCGCTGCCCGGGGACAGCCCCCGCTACGAGTCGGCGCACCACGACCACCACCATCACTTCCAATGCACCGAGTGCGGCCGCGTCTTCGACGTGCACGCCTGCCCCGGCGACATGGCACAGCTGGTGCCGGAGGGCTTCACCGTCGCGCGCCATGAGCTGACGCTGTATGGGCGCTGCGCCGACTGCGCGACGCCGAAGCGCGCAGGACGCAAGCGCGCTGTCAGCGCTTGAGCGCCTGAACGCACCGCGGCGTCGAACGCCCCCCTGCCCAACCACGTAAAAACCGACGGCCATTCAGGCCGGCTTAAGTTTCAACGTTGATCTCTACCAACTAGTAGGTAAACTTCGGGCACATCAATCGCGACCCCCGTCGCAAGGAGTACCCAGATGCGCCTTCAACGCCTCCATTCGCTGTTCGCCGTCGCCCTCATCGCGTTCAGCGCCGCCGCCCCGTCGCTCTCGTCCGCGGCTGACGCCGGCGTGCGTGTCCGTGGCACCGTGATCTCCCGCAGCGGCGACCAGCTCGACGTCAAGTCGCGCGAAGGCAATGTCGTGACGATCAAGCTCAAGGAGGGCTGGATGGCCTCCGGCGTCGCGGCGGCCTCCATCGCCGACATCAAGCCGGGCGACTACGTCGGCATCGCCTCGCTGCCGAAGTCGCAGGGCGGCGACGGCGCGCTCGAAGTGGTCATCTTCCCGCCCGCGATGAAGGGTGCCGCGGAAGGCAGCTTCGGCTGGGATCTGAAGCCCAACAGCACGATGACCAACGCGACCGTGTCCAACGCGGTGAAGTCGGTCGAGGGCAGCACGGTGACGGTCACGTACCACGGCCAGGAGAAGAAGATCGCGATCCCCACCGGCACGCCGGTGGTGACGCTCACGCAGGCGACCGCCGATGACGTGAAGGCCGGCGCGGTCGTGTTCGTCGTCGCGGAGAAGGACGCCGACGGCAAGCTGTCGTCGGGCCGCCTGGTGGTCGGCAAGAACGGCGTCGTCCCGCCGATGTGAGGTCGACCCGGCCGGCGATCCGCCGGCCGGTCTCTCGTACAGGCCCCGCCATGGACACATCGATCTCCGACCTCGGGCGCGCCCCCGAACGCGCCCCCGAACGCGTCCCCGAACGCACCCCCGTACAGCGGCGCCTCGTGCCCCGCCACAGCGTGACGGTGCGTCTGACGCATTGGCTGCACGTGCTCTGCTTCACCTTGCTGCTCGCCAGCGGTCTCCAGATCCTGAATGCCCACCCGCGCTTCTACCTGGGCCAGGCCGGGGCGGACCACGATGTGGCGGTGTTCGAGGTCCCCGCCATGCCCGGCTGGGCGACGCTGCCCTCGTATCACGACCTCGGCGCGGGGCGGCGAGTCCACTTCAGCGTCGCGTGGCTCCTCGTCATCAATGGGCTGGTCTACCTGGGCCACGGTGTCTGGCGCGCTCATGTCCGGCGCGATCTGCTGCCCAGCGGTGGAGAGTTGTCCCGCCGCCATCTCTGGCAGGAGATCAAGGATCACGCGCGCTTCCGATTCCCCAAGGGCGAAGCGGCCCGCCGCTACAACGCGCTGCAGAAGCTCACCTACCTGGTCGTGATCTTCGGGCTGGTGCCGCTGATGGTGGTGACGGGTCTGACCCTGTCGCCAGGCCTCAACGCAGCGATGCCCTGGCTGCCCGACCTGCTGGGCGGCCGGGCCACCGCGCGGACGCTGCACTTCCTGACGGCCTGCTCGCTCGTGGGCTTCGTGGTGGTGCACCTGGTCATGGTCGTGGCCTCGGGCGCGTGGAACAACCTGCGGTCGATGGTGACGGGCCGCTACGCGATCGAGATCAAACCCGAACCCGAACCGGCGCCCGATCCCTGGGCGGAGACCAGACCCGATCCAGCGACCCCGATCGAGCGGAGCACCCCGCCATGAACCAGTTCTCGAGACGCCGATTCCTCGGCGGCGCCATCGCCGGCGTGGGCACCGTCGCATTGGCCGGATGCGACCGTGTGATCCAGGACGCCGGCGTCGATCGCGTGCTCCGCAGCACCGAGCGCTTGACGATGCAGGCCCAGCGTGCGCTTCAGCGCGAGCGCCTGGCCGCGGAGTTCACCGAGGCGGATCTCTCGCCGGTCTTCCGGGCGAACGGCACGCGCATGCCGGACTCCGACGAATACGCGCGGCTCCTGGAGGGAAAGTTCTCCGATTGGCGCTTGCGCGTCGATGGCCTGGTGCAGCAACCGCTGAGCCTGTCGCTGGCGGATCTCATGAGCCTGCCGTCGCGCACGCAGATCACGCGGCACGACTGCGTTGAAGGCTGGAGCGCGATCGCCAAATGGCAGGGCGTGCAGCTCAGCCGGGTCCTCGCCGCGGCGGGGCTGGCGCCGGGCGCGCGGTACGTCGTCTTCCATTGCGCGGACGAACTCGAGCAGACGCTGGACGGCAGCGGCCGCTACTACGAAAGCATCGACCTCTTCGACGCCTGGCATCCGCAGACGCTCCTGGCGTATGCCATGAACAACCGCCCGCTGCCCGTCGAGCACGGCGCCCCGCTCCGGCTGCGTGTCGAACGACAGCTCGGCTACAAGCACGCGAAGTACCTGATGCGCCTGGAAGTGGTGGCGGGCTTCGACCGCCTCTGGGGCGGCAAGGGCGGCTACTGGGAAGACCGCGGCTACGAGTGGTACGCCGGCATCTGATCATCCACTGGAATTCACCTCATCATGTCCAAACACATCGACTCCTCCGTCTCCTCCGTCTCCTCCGTCCTGAAGCAGGACCATTGGCTCAAGCGCTACTACCTCACCCGCGCGCTGTTCTCCATCGTCTGGGTCGCCGCCGCGATCGTGATCGGCAGCCGGTCGCCCGCGATCGCCGCGGTGCTGCTGGTCCTCTATCCGGCCTGGGACGCCGCCGCGAACTGGGTCGATGCCAACGCCAGTGGCGGCCTGGCAGCCAACCGCACGCAGCGCATCAACGTGTGGGCGAGCGGTATCACGACGCTCGCCGTCTGCCTGGCGCTGACCGCGGGCATGAACGCCGTGCTCGGCGTCTTCGGGGCCTGGGCGATCGCGTCGGGTCTCATGCAGCTCGGCACGGCGCTGCGCCGCTGGAAGTCGCAGGGCGGGCAATGGGTCATGGTGCTGAGCGGCGCCCAATCCGCGCTGGCTGGCGGCTTCTTCATCGCGCAGGCGCAGAAGGCCGACGTTCCCTCGATCGTGAATGTCGCGGGCTACGCCGGCGTCGGCGCGCTGTACTTCCTCATCTCCGGCATCTGGCTGACTGTCAGCCTCTCGCGTCGGGCGAAGAAGGCATCCGCCTGAGCGCTGCGCGATGAAGGACGCCCTGGAGCCGCATGGGCTCATGCGGTTCGGGGGCGATGCGGCGGGGTCAGGTGTTGAGCGTTACGCCCGTGAGCCGCTCGCTGAGCGACCACAGCCGCTCGGCCTGCGCCGGGTCGATCGCCCAGGGCCGCACGCCGCCGTCGAACACCTCGCCGTCGGCCACGACGCGCGCGATATCGCAGTTCTCGCAATAGAGGCCACCGAGGCCGTCCAGTTGGCGGCTGGTCGCGCACCACAGCGTGGTGGCCGCCCCCTGCGAGAGGTTCTTGTAGCGCCCGCCTTCCTCGACCGACATGCCCGCTGGGGCAACGCCATGGGCGTTGTCCGGAGAGAGGCCGAAGGCGGCGTAGTCCTCGGCGGTGAGATCGCGCGTCAAGTCCGTGAGGATGGCGCCCGGATGCACCGCGAAGCCGCGCACGCCCTGCGCCGCGCCTCGTTGATCGAGGCCGACGGCGAAGAGCGCGTTGGCGGATTTGGACTGGCCGTAGGCCTGCCACTTGTCGTAGGGGCGTTGCGCGAAGTCCGGATCGTCGAAGTCGACCGGCGCGAAGCGGTGACCGAGCGAGGTCAGCACGACGACACGCGCGGCGCCCGCGCGCAGCAGCGCGGGCCACAGCCGCAGCGTCAGCTCGAAATGGCCGAGGTGGTTGGCGGCGAACTGGCTTTCGTGACCCCGCGCGTCGCGACGCAAGGGCGTCGCCATGATGCCGGCGTTGAGGATCAGCAGATCGAGCGCGTCGCCGCGGCCGACAAGCTCGTCCGCGAAACGCGCGATCGAGGCCGGGTCCAGCAGGTCCATCGCGGCCTGCTCGACGTTCGGGAGTCCTTGGAGGGCGACCTGCGCCTTGTCAGGACTGCGCGCCGGCACGACGACCCGCGCGCCTGCCGCGGCGAGCCCACGCACGGTTTCCAGGCCGAGACCCGCATAACCGCCGGTCACGACGACGCGCTTACCGGTGAGGTCGACGTCGCGCAGGATGTCCGTCGCCGTGGTCGTGGGGCCGAGGCCGGAGGGCAGGGGATGCTGGTGGGTGTTCATGCCGGACATGATCTGCCACCGGGCCGCGGACGGCCATGCCGTCAGATCCGGATCAATTGCCTGATCGTCCGGCCTGCAGGGCTTCCGGCGGCAGGCCCGCCACGGCACGGGTCCACATGCGCTCGTAGAGCGCCTCCAGGTCGCGCGCGAAGGCCGGCGAGTCGATCCATGCGGGGATCGCCGGGAGCGCCCGGTCGGCTTGATCCGCTTGATCCGCTTGATCCGACTGATCCGCCTGATCCGACTGATCTACTTGACCTGCCTGAACCGCTCGGCTGGCGAGTGCGCAGATCTTGTCGACATACGCCTCGGGCGTGTCGCAGACCAGCCCGAACAACCCGGCCTGCACGAGCAGGCTCTCCGCCACGCGTGACGCGAACCCCTCACCGCGCAGCGTCACCACCGGCACGCCGGCCGCGAGCGCATCGCTGGTCGTCGTGTGCCCGTTGCAGGGCCAGGTGTCGAGGGCCACATCCGCCGCGGCGAGCCGGTTCCAGTGCTCGGCCATGCCCACCGGCGGCATGAACACGATCCGCTCCGGCGCGATGCCGCGCGACGCGGCCTCGGCGCGCAGCTGCGCGTCGGCCTGCTCGCCGCCGCTGAACTGCCACAGCAGCGCCTGCGGCAGGCGATGCAGGATCGTCATCCATGCGTCGAAGACGGTGGGCGTGATCTTCAGCACCACGTTCGCCGACAGCAGCACGACCGCGTCGTCCGGCAGGCCGAGTTCAGCGCGCGGCGTCGGCTCGATGCGCCGCGTCGCGTCGCCGGGCTGGTAGCAGCGCGGCAACTGCGCGATGCGTTCGGCGTAGAACGGCGCCTCGTCGAGCGGCGTCACGATCGCGTCGCCGATGACGTAGTCGATGAAGTCGGCGCCGCAGGTGCCCGGAAAGCCGAGCCACGCGACCTGCACCGGCGCCGGTCGCGCCGCCAGCGCGATGAAGCGGCTGCCGGCGGTGTGGCCCTTCAGGTCGACGGCGATGTCGACGCCCTCGGCGCGCATGCGCGCGGCGATGCCGGCGGGATCGAGATCGCCGACATCGATGAAGCGCTCGCAGGCGGCGCGGACGCGCTGCTGCAGCGGCGATCCGTCGTCGGGCCCATGCGAGAACAGCAGCACCTCGAAGCGCTCGCGATCGTGGCACTCGAGGACCTCCACCATCAACGCGGCGGTCGCATGAGCGTGGAAGTCGGAAGACAGATAACCGATGCGCAGCTTCGGCTTGTCGACGGCCGTCACCGGCGGCAGGGCCGCGATGCCCCGGCTCAGGAAACGCGTGCTCAGCCGAGCGACCTTCAGCAGATCCGCCGCCTCGTGCGGCAGCGTGGCCAGCGCGAAGGGCACGCCGAATTCATCGTCGGCGTCGTCGGGCTTGGCCCGGATGACGGCGTGCAGCGCGCGCAGGTTCTCGTCGAAGTCCAACCAGCGCGCGCACTGCTGGTCGCCGTGGGCCTGGTAGGCCTGCGCCATGACGCTGTCGGGTCGCAGCGCGGCGACGGTGCGGAAGCACTCGGCGGCCTCCGCCTTCATCTGCAGCGACTGCAGCGCGAAGGCCAGCTGCAGGTAGGCGTCGACGTCGTCGATCTTCAGCGCCAACGCCTGCATCAGCGGGCCGATCGCGTCCTGCACGCGCCCGCTGCGCCGCAGCGATTCGCCGAGGTAGCGCTGGAGCTCGTTGGACGCGACCTGCGCATGCGGTTCGAGCAGCGCGACGGCCTCGGCGTAGCGGCCGCGGCCCATCTCGTGGAGGGCGTTGCGCAACAGGTCTTTGAGGGCATCCATGGGGGACGATTATGGAAGCTCAGGCCGCCGTGCCCGACGGCGCGCAGAGCTCGATGCAGAACGCCATGAACGCCTCCACCGAGGCCGGCGGCAGCCGCCGCGACGGCCGCACGATGTGGAGCGGGAAGGTCTCGCCCGGCCAGTCCGGGAACAGCTCCACCAGCGTGCCGTCCGCGAGCAGGTGCTCGACGCTGAGCGCCAGCACCTGCGCCACGCCGGCGCCCGCCACGCAGGCCTGCACCATCGCGTCGGCGTCGGTCATCGTCAGCGAGCCCGAGGTGGCCACCGTCAGCTGTTCCTTCGCGCGGCCCTTGCCGCGGACGAAGATCCATTCGAACGGCCGGCCGCGCTGCGGATCGATGTACTGGAGGCAGTCGTGCTTCGCCAGCTCCGCGGGCTTGCGCGGGCGTCCGCGCCGGTCGAGGTAGGACGGCGCCGCCACCGTCAGCACGCGGTTCTCCAGCAGCTTGCGCGAGGTCATCGTCGACGCCGGCTGCGGCCCGAAGCGCACGGCCACGTCGACGCCCTCCGCGACCAGGTCGCCGCTGCCCGGGAACTGCACCATCGTCAGCGTCAGGTCCGGGTAGAGCGCCTGCAGCCGGGGCAGGGCGGGCGCGAGCACGTAGCGCGCGAACAGCGGGTTCAGGCTCACCCGCAGCGCGCCGCGCACGCTGACCGCCGCGCCGGAGACGACGTTGGCCGCCTCCTCGATGCCTTCCAGGTGCGGCACCGCGTGCTCGTACAGCCGCGCGCCCTCGCCGGTGAGGTGCAGCGAGCGCGTCGTGCGGTCGAGCAGCCGCACGCCCAGCCGTTCCTCCAGCCGCGACACCGCCCGGCTCACGCCCGAGGCGGACATCCCCAGCACCTCGCCGGCCTTGCTGAAGCTGCCCGATTCCACCACCGCGGCCAGCACGCTCATGCCGGCCAGCAGACGTCCGTCGATGCTCATCGCCTGTCCCTCATCGCCTGTCCCATTGCCTGTCCCATTGCCTGTCCCATTGCCTGTCCCATTGCCTGCCCCTCATTGCCGGTCCCCTAACGCGTGCCCGTCGTCGCCTGCCTCCGGCGAGTACGTCATCGGTGAGTGCATCTTTGAATTTCAGCAAAGATCATTTGAGCGACTCTACCTTTATCAAAAGTCGCCCGCTTCGCATCATTCGGTCCGTTGCCTCAATCCCGAGTCGACTCCCTCCCGAGTCCTCAACGAATCCCAGCGATTCCCCCCAACGGAGTTCCCCATGACCGATCGCGACATCCTCTTCAAGGCCGGCACCGTCATCACGATGGATCCCGCGCTGCCCAACCTGGCCGTCGGCGACGTGCTGGTGCGCGACGGCCGCATCGCCGCCGTCGGCGCGGCCCTGCCGGCCGGCGACGCCGAGGTCATCGACGCCGCCGGTTGCATCGTGATGCCCGGCCTGGTCGATGCCCACCACCACGCCTGGCTGGGCGTGATGCGCCGGCTGATGCCCGACGTCGACGACCTCTTCGCCTACATCGACGTGGTCGCCGAGCGGCTCGGCGCGCACTTCCGCCCGCAGGACATGTTCACCAGCACGATGCTGACGGCGGCCGCCTCGCTGGACGCCGGCATCACGACGATCGTCGACGCCTGCCACAGCGCGCGCAGTCCCGAGCACACCGATGCCGCGCTCGACGCGCTGGATGCCTCGGGGATCCGCGCGCTGCACATGGTCGGTCCGGCGATGGACAAGGGCGCGTCGTCGGCGCATCTGCCGGGCGATCTGGCGCGCCTGGCCGCGCGCTGGAACGCGAGCGGCAGCCGCGTGAAGGTCGGCCTCTTCGGCCAGTTGAAGCTGGACTGGTGGGAGGTCGCGCGCGGCCTGGACATGCGCATCCTGACCGAGTTCATCGGCGACCTCGCGCAGCTCGGCCCCGAGTTCGCGAAGCCCGGCGTGCTGGGTCCGCACAACCTCTTCAACCATTGCACGCGCGTCCCCGCGGCGACGTGGCGGCTGTTCGCCGACGCCGGCGTCAACATCACCGTGAATCCGCGCTCGGACGCGCTGTTCGGCTTCGACGACGAGACCTTCGCCTACCAGGTGGCCGTCGACCACGGCCTGACGCCGGCGCTGGGCATCGACCTCGACACCGCCTTCGGCAGCGACCTGTTCGGTGAGATGCATGCGCTGTTCCACCAGCAGCGCGCGGCGATGCGCTATCGCCGTTTCCGCGGCGAGGCGGACGTCCCCGCGCCGATCGGCGTCGAGGAAGTGCTGCGCGCCGCCACCGTCAACGGCGCGCGCGCGGCGGGCCTCGAGGATCGTGTCGGCACGCTGACGCCGGGCAAGGCGGCCGACCTCATCATGGTCCGCACGCAGGGCGCGGCCGTGTTCCCGGTGACGAACGCGATCGCCACGATCGTGCAGGCGGTGGAGCGCGCCGACGTCGATACCGTCGTGGTCGGCGGGCGCCTGCGCAAGCGCGGGGGGCGGCTGGTCGATGTCGATCTGGCGAAGCTCGCCGCCGACGCGGCCGCGTCGCGCGACTTCCTGCTCAGCGCCAGCGGGCATCGCGTCGACCTGTTCAAGACAGCCGCCTGATCGGCCCACCGCCCCCGGGAGATCCCATGCCTGCCATCGCTTCATCCCGCGTGGACGAGGCGGCGCGGCTCGACGCCGCGCCGCCGCCCACAGCCACCTCCACGCCCGTGCCCGTGCCCGTGCCCGCATCCGCATCTGTGCCCACGCCCGCGCCCGCGCCCACGCCCGTGCTGACGCGTCCCGCCCCGGGTGTCATCGCAGCGCTGTTCTGCGGCTACCTCGCCGTCGGCCTGCCGTTGCCGGTGCTGCCGCTGTTCATCCATGAGCGGCTCGGCTTCGACGCGCTGACGGTCGGGCTCGTCATCGGCCTGCAGTTCGCCGCCACGGTGCTGACGCGCGGCTACGCCGGACGCCTCGTCGACGGGCAGGGCGGGCGGCGCTCCGCGTTGCAGGGGGCGCTCGGCTGCGCGGTGGCGGGCCTGCTGTACCTGGTCGCCGCGCTGCCCGGCTGGTCGTCCGCGACGGCGCTGGCGATCGTCGTCGCCGGGCGGCTGGTGGCCGGCTTCGGCGAAAGCCAGTTCGTCACCGGCTGCGTGTCCTGGTCCATCGCCTCGGTGGGCCCGCAGCGCGCCGGCTTGTCGATGTCGTGGACCGGCATCGCGATGTTCGGCGCGCTCTCCATCGGCGCGCCGATGGGGATGTGGCTGTATCGCGGCCACGGCGGCGGCCACGGCGGCGGCCATGACGGCGCCCACGGCGTGGCCGCCGTGATGGCCGCCTGCATCGCGGCGCCGCTGGCCGCCTGGGCCATCGCGCTGGCGACGCCGGCGTGGCGCATGGCCGGTGGCCCGCGGCTGCCGTTCCGGCGTGTCGTGGGTCAGATCTGGCGCCAGGGACTCGGCCTGACGCTGCAGGGCGTCGGGCTCGCCGGCCTGACGGCCTTCGCGTCGCTGTACTTCGCGGCGCGCGGGTGGTCGCAGGCCGGCATCGTGATGACCTGCTTCGGCGTCGGCTTCATCGCCGTGCGGCTGCTGCTCGGACATCTGCCCGACAGGATCGGCGGTCGGCGCGTGGCGCTGTGGTCGCTGGTCGTGGAGGCGATCGGGCAGGGCCTCGTCTGGTACGGGCCGCAGCAGGCCGTCGCGCTGGCCGGCGCCTTCGTGTCGGGCCTGGGCTGCGCGCTGATCTACCCGGCGCTGGGCGTCGAGGCGCTCAAGCGCGTGCCGCCCGCCAGCCGCGGCAGCGCGATCGGCGCGTTCGCGGCTTTCCTCGACATCGCCTACGGCCTGGCCGGCCCGGCGGCGGGGCTGGTGGCCGGCCGTTTCGGATACGCGGCGGTGTATGCGCTGGGGGCGGTGGCGGCGCTGCTCGGTGCGGTGCTGGTCGTCACGGACGGTCAGAAGGCATGAGCCCGACGGATGCCGATGGGTGTCGACGGATGTCGATGGGTGCCGATGGGCACTGGCATTCGTCGGCGATACTGTATAAATTGACAGTATGCCGCAAGACACCAGGATCGCACCCCCGCCGCTGTACATCCAGGCCGACGCGCTGAAGGGCCGGGGCAGCGCCTGGGCGATGCCGCACCGCTTCGAATCGCGAGAGCGCGAGCAGTACGACGACGGCTGGGGCACGCTGGACCAGGAGGCGCTCGAGGAACACATCGCGCCCAGGACGCAGATCATCGAGGAGCACGCGAAGAAGATCGTCAGCGGCAACCAGTCGCCGGACATCGGCTTCGACCTGTCGATCAATCCGTACCGGGGCTGCGAGCATGGCTGCATCTACTGCTTCGCGCGGCCGACGCACAGCTACCTGAACCTGTCGCCGGGCCTGGATTTCGAGACCAAGATCATCGCGAAGGTCAACGCCGCGGAGCGGCTGCGGGAGACGCTGGCCTCGTCCGCGTACAGGCCCGCGCCGCTGGTGCTGGGCACGGCGACCGACGCCTACCAGCCGATCGAACGCAAGCTGGGCATCACGCGCGCCGTCGTGGAGGTGCTGACCGAGGCGCGGCATCCGTTCTCGGTGGTGACGAAGTCCAGCGGCATCGAGCGCGACCTGGACCTGATCGTGCCGATGGCGTTGCGGCGGCAGGTGTCGGTCTATCTGTCGGTGACCTCGCTGGACCCGGCGCTGTCGCGGATCCTGGAGCCGCGCGCGGCCTCGCCGCAGCGGCGGCTGCAGACGATCAGGACGCTGGCGGAGGCGGGCGTGCCGGTCGGTGTCAGCGTGTCCCCGGTGATCCCGTTCCTCAACGAGCCGGAGCTGGAGCGCATCCTCGAAGCCGCCGCGCAAGCCGGGGCGACAAAGGCCTTCAGCATCCCGCTGCGGCTGCCGTGGGAGGTGGCGCCGCTGTTCCACGACTGGCTGCGGCTGCATCAACCCGACAAGGCGGCGCGCATCATGGCGCGGCTGCACGACATGCGCGGCGGCAAGGACAACGATCCGCGTTTCGGCACGCGCTTCACCGGCGAGGGGATCTGGGCCGAGCTGCTCCAGCAGCGGCTGCGCAAGGCCTCGAAGCGCCTGGGCCTGGGCCGCGAGCGGCACCAGTTCGACTTCAGCGAGTTCCGTCCGCCGGCCAAGGTGGTGGGACAGCAGTCGTTGTTCTGAAGACATCGCGCGGTCACGTCTTAGGCCAGGCAAGACCTGTCCCCGATTCGTCGGCGAGATTGGCTCGTCGACGACGCAATGACCTTCCTCAGTATGCGCAGGGGGAGTGACCTACCGAGATCAATACCCCCCGTTGAAACGCTCTTCGGAGGGAATGTTTTCCGGGCGCATCACGCAGAGACTGGTTGCCATTGAGTCGAGGGCGTGAGCTGCTTGAAAAATCCGTCATGGAAATGTGGCGAAGTCTTGCGGGACCGTTCGCGGACCAACGGCACCCAATTGGAGGTCGCCCAAACCTCAGTTGTGATCACCCGCGCCGGCAGGCGCCCACCCAGTCCCAGTCCTTGCGGTAGACCGAGGTCTCCACGCCGCTGAGACTCAGCACCGTGTGATACAGCCCGTCGTGCGACATCGGCGTGTCGCGACGCTGCGTCAGGCAGGCGCTGTCGAGCTTCTGCGACTGCCGCGTCTGCTCCGGCAGCCACAGGATCAGCGGCACGTGCTTCTGCTGCTTGGGCGCCAGCGCGTAAGGCATGCCGTGCAGGAACAGGTTGTTCTCGCCCAGCGACTCGCCGTGGTCCGACACGTAGAGCAGGCTCGGGTCGAAACGCTGCTCCTGCGTGCCCAGCCAGTCGATCGCCTTCGCCAGCACATGGTCGGTGTAGGCGATCGTGTTGTCGTAGGCCTTGCGGACCTGGTCCAGCTCGCACTGCTGCAGCGCGTTGCTGCGGCACTCGGGCTGGAAGGGCTTGCGGTCGTCGGGCGTGCGCAGGTAGTAGGCGGGGCCGTGGCTGCCCATCTGATGCAGCACCAGCACGACGCCGCGCGCGACGCGCTGCGGATCCAGCGCGGCGATGCGCGCGTCCAGGTCGTGCAGCATCACCTCGTCGAGGCACTCGCCGTCCGCGCGGCACAGGCCCGCGGGAATCGGGTGATCGGGCCGGGCGGGATTGATGGCCTGCGCATTCGGCACGCGGTCGCAGATGCCTTTGCAGCCCGCCTGATTGTCCAGCCACAGCACCGCCAGCCCGGCGCGCTGCAGCACGTCCAGCAGCGTCTGCTGGTTGCCGGGATGGTCGACATACACCTCGCGGCCCAGCTGCGAGAACATGCACGGCAGCGACGCCGCCGTCGACGTGCCGCAGGAGGCGACCTCGCGGTAGCTCACCACCGGCTTCGTCGACAGCTCCGGATTGGTCGGCCGGTCGTAGCCGTTGAGCTGGAAGTTGTCGGAGCGCGCCGTCTCGCCGACCACCAGCAGCACCAGCGGCGGCCGCGCGCCCGCGGCACGCGGCGTGAGCCTGGCATCGGCGGCGACGACCTCGAGCGGACCTTTGGGCTTCTTCTGCTTCTGCGCGGCCAACGCGGCGCTCGCCCAGATCGCGTTGATCGGGCTGACCATCTTGGTCAACGTCTTGTTGTTGCGCAGCGTGGAGGCCAGGTCGGCCGTCCGCGTCGCCGCCAGGCCGACACCGACCGCCAGCGCCAGGGCCACGCTCGCCAGGTTCCATCCCAGCCGCTTGAACCAGCGCGTGTCGCTCAGGCGCTGCCGCCAGATCCAGACCAAGGGGATCAGCGCGATCACCGCGACATGCGCCGCCAGTCCCCAGCCGATCAGGTCGCGCGTCTCGCGCACGTCGGTCTGCAGCGCGTTGGTGATCATCGTGCTGTCGATGATCACGCCGTAGCTGCCGATGAAGTAGGCCAGCGGCGCCGTCATCAGCAGCATCAGCGTCAGCAGCGGCTTCACCGCCACGCGCCAGGCCAGCAGGCTGAAGGCGGCGGCCAGCACCATGATCACGATGCCGGCGAAGACGATGACGAACAGCTTGCCCGAGGCACCGGCGTAGTCCGGCATGCCCCACATCCGCTGCCACAGCGGCCAGTTGCCGAGCACGCCGACCCACAGGGCGCCCAGCCATGTCAACACCAGCGGCGAACGGCCTCCCTTGGCGCCTGCAGCGGCGGCCTCGCGGGTCCGCGAGGTCGATGAATCGGAAAACGGCATCGTGTCGTGTCAGGCCGGCAAAAGGAAACCCGCCCTTGTAGTTGTCCTACCTGAAGCTCCCCTGAAGCATCCCTCCGCAGGCCCGCAGCCCCGCCCGGAATGCGCAGTCATCCTCGCAAGGCCATGCCGCCGCCCCGGGCGGCCTTCAGCCCGTGGCCGCCGGTCTGCACATACCGGCGCTGCAGGTCCTCGATCCGCGGCTCCAGCGCCCCCGGGTCGCTCATCCGGTCGCGGTAGCGCTTGAGCACCAGCGCGGCCATGTCGATCAGCTTGGCGTTCAGCGTCAGCGTCCCCTGCTCGACCAGCAGTTGCACGCCGGTCTGCGCGTCGCCGCGCATCGCATGGCGCATGGCCGTCTCGGAGATCGCGAACACCCGGGCATTCGCGTCGCGCAGCAGCTGCGTGCTGGGTTCGTGGCCTTCGGCCATGCGGATCATCACCTCGGTCGCCGACTTCGAACTGCAGAAGCGCAGGCCGAGCTGGCTCATGAGCGTCTCCATCTCGCTGAGCTCGATGTCCTGCCGCGCCATGCGCACCCACAGCGCGACCAGCAGGCTGGCGGCCTCGAGGTCGAAGTCCTCGTCGACGGCGCGTCGCGCGAACCGGCGCGCGAGGAGCAGCGCGTCGGCCAGCTTGCGTTCCATCAGCAGCCGCAGGCCCTGCATCAGCACGTCGAAGCCCTGCAGGCGCTGGTCGCGCGGTGCGCGGTCCATGCCTTGCATCAGCGCGTCCATCGCGTATTTCAGGCCCTTGCCGTCCTTCGCATCGAAACGCATCAGCGCGATCAGGGCCAGGCTGTGCGCATCGAACAGCTTGGAGCGCAGGCCCTGCGCCACGCTGCGCTCGAGCATCTTGAGCGCCTCGTCGCGCTGCCCCGCGTAGAAGGCCAGCGTGCCGCAATGCTGCTGCCGCAGCAGGCAGCCGGGCGTCAGCGTCGCGGCGGTGCGGTAGGTCGCGAGCGCGGCGTCGATCTCGCCCTGTTCCATCTGCACCCGGCCCATCAGGTCGTAGCTGTCGGCCTGGTCGGGCATGTCGCCGATCAGCGTCTCCAGCGTGCGGCGCGCGGCGCTGAGGTTGCCGCTGGCGACCTCGGTGCGCGCCACGCCCAGCCGCGCCCAGGGCACGGTGCGCGCGGCGATGATGGCCTCGTAGAGTTCACGCGCCTCGGTGTGGCGCTCCAGGCGCAGCAGCAGTTCGGCGCCGATGCGGGCGGCGTACAGCCAGTAGGTCGCCTTCAGCTGGAAGCGCTCCAGGCAGAGGTCGGCGGCGCGGTTGAAGTCCCGCGCGTCGATGGCGTCGAAGATGCCCTTCAGCTCCAGCTTGCGATGCCGGGCGTTGGCCAGCCGGTCGGCCAGCGCCGCGCTCGTGTAGGGCTTGACGAGGTAGGCGTCCAGCGCCGCCTCGGCGGCCTCGGCGACCTTCGCGTACGAGGCTTCGCCCGTGACCATCACGAAGACGGTGGAGTAGGGCAGCAGCTGCTCGCGCCGCAGCTCGTCGAGCAGATCCTGGCCCGACAGCTCGGAGCCGTCGAAGTAGTAGTCGCACAGGACGATGTCGTAGGGCTGCGTCTCCAGGATCACGCGGGCGTCGCGCACGCGGGTGGCCTGGCGCACGTGGCCGACGCCGAGCTCGCGCAACTGCGCCGTCATCAGGCTGCGCGAGTTCGCGTTGCCGTCGATGACCAGCGCCTGCGTCTTGCCCAGCGGACTGGCGAGCGTCATGGCCGCCGCCCCGCGGCGCCGCGCCACCCGTGCCGGGCGGGCGCCCATGTGAAAAAGCCCGCCTCCGAAGAGAGCGGGCCGGCAGCACCCCAACGATTTGTGCGAATGTCGTCAACCACGGACCGATTGTCCGCCCGGCGACTGTGGCCGGCCCCCCGGGTTTGCGTGGGTGGAACGGCCCGATTCGTGAATCGTGGCGAGGGCTTGCGTGTCGCTGCTGGCGATTTACTTGAAGAGATCCTTGACCCGGTCGGTCCAGCTCTTCGCGTTGGGCGAGTGACGCTCGCCGCCGTCGCGCAGGCTCTTGTCGAGTTCCTTCAACAGCTTGCGCTGGTGCTCGGTCAGCTTCACCGGCGTCTCGATGCTGATGTGGCAGTACAGGTCGCCCGGATAACTCGAGCGCACGCCCTTGATGCCCTTGCCGCGCAGCCGGAAGGTCTTGCCGTGCTGGGTGCCCTCGGGCAGCTCGATCTCGGCCTTGCCGCCCAGCGTCGGCACCTCGATCGTGCCGCCCAGCGCCGAGGTCGTGATCGACACCGGCATCGTGCAGTGCAGGTCGTCGCCGTCGCGCTCGAAGATGTCGTGCTGCTTGATGCGGATCTCGATGTAGAGATCGCCCGACGGACCGCCGTTGACGCCCGGCTCGCCGTTGCCGGCCGAGCGGATGCGCATGCCTTCGTTGATGCCGGCCGGGATCTTGACTTCCAGCGTCTTGGTCTTCTTGATCTTGCCGGCGCCGTTGCAGGTCGTGCAGGGCTCCGGAATGATCTTGCCGGTGCCGTGGCAGTGCGGGCAGGTCTGCTGGATGCTGAAGAAGCCCTGGCGCATGTGCACCGTGCCGCTGCCGCCGCAGGAGCCGCAGGTCTTGGCGCTGGTGCCGGGTTTTGCGCCGCTGCCGTGGCAGGTCTCGCAGCCTTCCCACGACGGGATGCGGATCTGCGTCTCCTTGCCGCGCGCGGCTTCCTCCAGCGTGATCTCCATCGCGTAGCTCAGGTCGCTGCCGCGATAGACCTGCTGGCCGCCGCCCTGGCGCCGGCCACCGCCGCCGCCCTGCTGGCCGAAGAGGTCGCCGAAGATGTCGCCGAAGGCCTCCGCGAAGCCGCCGAAGCCTTCACCGCCCTGGCCGCCGCGGAAGCCCTGGTTCGGATCCACGCCCGCGTGGCCGTACTGGTCGTAGGCGGCCCGCTTCTGGCCGTCCGAGAGCATCTCGTAGGCTTCCTTGGTCTCCTTGAACTTGTCCTCGGCTTCCTTGGCACCGTCGCCCTGATTGCGGTCAGGGTGGTACTTCATCGCGAGCTTGCGATACGCCTTCTTGATGTCCTCTTCGCTGGCGTTCTTCGCGACGCCCAGGACTTCGTAATAGTCACGCTTTGCCATGGATCTTCCTGCGGGCCTCAAACCAAAACGCCGCGCGAGGCTGGCGGCCTCGCGCGGCGGCTGTCAATCGACAGCGATTGCCGTGCGCGATGCCGACGTGAGGGTCGGCATGCACGACGCTTACTTCGAGTCCTTGACTTCCTTGAACTCGGCGTCGACGACGTTGTCGTCGGCCGGCTTGGCCGAGGCCTGCGCACCCGCCGCTTCCGCATGCTCGGCACCGGTCGCGCCGGCGGCGCCACCCGCCGCGCCGGCCGCCGCCTGGGCGGCCTGCGCCTCGGCGTACACCTTCTCGCCCAGCTTCTGGCTGGCGGTCATCAGGGCTTCGGTCTTGGCGTCGATGTCGGCCTTGTCCTCGCCCTTGATGGCTTCTTCCAGGTCCTTGATCGATGCCTCGATCTTTTCCTTCTCGCCGGCTTCCAGCTTGTCGCCGTGCTCGGTCAGCGACTTCTGCACCGAGTGGATCAGGCCGTCGGCCTGGTTCTTGGCCTGGACCAGCTCGACCTTCTTCTTGTCCTCGGTCGCGTTGGCCTCGGCGTCCTTGACCATCTTCTCGATCTCGGCCTCGGACAGGCCGGAGTTCGCCTTGATGGTGATCTTGTTTTCCTTGCCGGTGCCCTTGTCCTTGGCGCCGACGTGCAGGATGCCGTTGGCGTCGATGTCGAAGCTGACCTCGATCTGCGGCAGGCCGCGCGGCGCCGGCGGGATGCCTTCGAGGTTGAACTCGCCCAGGCTCTTGTTGGCCTGCGCCAGTTCGCGCTCGCCCTGGTAGACCTTGATGGTCACGGCGGGCTGGCTGTCCTCGGCGGTCGAGAAGGTCTGGCTGAACTTGGTCGGGATGGTCGTGTTCTTCTTGATCATCTTCGTCATCACGCCGCCCAGGGTCTCGATGCCCAGGCTCAGCGGGGTGACGTCCAGCAGCAGCACGTCGGTGCGTTCGCCGCCCAGGACCTGGCCCTGGATCGCGGCGCCGACGGCCACGGCCTCATCGGGGTTCACGTCCTTGCGCGGGTCCTTGCCGAAGAACTCCTTGACCTTCTCCTGCACCTTGGGCATGCGCGACATGCCGCCGACCAGGATGACGTCGTCGATCTCGCCCACCGACACGCCGGCGTCCTTGATCGCGGTGCGGCAGGGGGCGATCGTGCGCTCGATCAGCTCGTCCACCAGCGACTCCAGCTTGGCGCGGGTCAGCTTGATGTTCAGGTGCTTCGGACCGGTGGCGTCGGCCGTGATGTACGGCAGGTTGACGTCGGTCTGCGACGAGTTGGACAGCTCGATCTTGGCCTTTTCAGCGGCTTCCTTCAGGCGCTGCAGGGCCAGCACGTCCTTGGTCAGGTCGACGCCCTGTTCCTTTTTGAACTCGCCGATGATGTAGTCGATGATGCGCTGGTCGAAGTCCTCGCCGCCGAGGAAGGTGTCGCCGTTGGTCGACAGCACTTCGAACTGCTTCTCGCCGTCCACGTCCGCGATCTCGATGATCGAGATGTCGAAGGTGCCGCCGCCCAGGTCGAAGACCGCGATCTTGCGGTCACCCGCGCCGTGCTTGTCCAGGCCGAAGGCCAGGGCCGCGGCGGTGGGCTCGTTGATGATGCGCTTGACGTCCAGGCCGGCGATGCGGCCGGCGTCCTTGGTCGCCTGGCGCTGCGCGTCGTTGAAGTAGGCCGGCACCGTGATGACGGCTTCGGTCACTTCCTCGCCGAGGTAGTCCTCGGCCGTCTTCTTCATCTTGCGCAGGACTTCGGCGGAGACCTGCGGCGGGGCCAGCTTCTTGCCGCGCACTTCCACCCACGCGTCGCCGTTGTCGGCGGCGGCGATGGTGTAGGGCATCAGGTCGATGTCCTTCTGGACTTCCTTTTCCTGGAACTTGCGGCCGATCAGGCGCTTCACCGCGTACAGCGTGTTGCGCGGGTTGGTCACGGCCTGGCGCTTGGCCGAGGCGCCGACCAGCACTTCGCCGTCTTCCTGGTACGCAATGATCGACGGGGTGGTGCGGGCGCCTTCCGCGTTCTCGATGACGCGGGTGGTGTTGCCTTCCATGACAGCGACGCACGAGTTGGTCGTGCCCAGGTCGATGCCGATGATCTTCTTCTTAGCCATGTGGTGCTCCTGAGGGGATGCTTCTGATCTGTGGATAACTTGCCCGGGTTCAAGGGCCCGGCTGCGTTTTTGTGCGAAGTCGGTGCGTTTATTTGGGCGCGGTCACGGTGACCAGCGCCGGGCGCAGCACGCGGTCGGCGATCAGGAAACCCTTCTGCAGCACGGTCACGACGGTGTTCGGGTCCTGCTCGGCCGGCACCACGGAAATGGCCTGGTGCTGGTGCGGATCGAATTTCGTGCCGGCGGCCGGGTTGATCTCGACCACCTTGTTGCGCTCCAGCGCGGACTGCAGCTGGCGCAGCGTGGCATGGACGCCCTGGAGGACCTGCTCGACGCTGGCGTCGGGCAGGGCGATGGCGGCCGAGAGGCTGTCCAGCACCGGCAGCATCGCTTCGGCGAAGCCCTCGACGGCGAACTTGCGGGCCTTGGTCGTGTCGTCCTCGCCGCGGCGGCGGGTGTTCTCCACTTCGGCCTTGGCGCGCAGGTAGGCGTCGGACATCTCGGCCAGGCGGCGCTCGGTGTCGGCCAGCCTGGCCTCCAGCGTTTCGGGCACCGCCGCGGCGGCGGCGGCGGCAGCTTGCTGGGTCAGTTCGTCCAGCGTCGGATCGGGATGTTGGTTGTCAGTCGTCATGGTTGGAATGCCCCAATGCGGATGCCCGGGCCTCTCTGCGAAGGCGCGGCCGGCCTCTGGACGGCCAGCCTGCGTCGGGCGACCCGCCGCATCTGAGGCCCATGGCCGGAACTTCAAGAGGGGGATTTTGGCATCCGTGCGCGGGCAAACCCCGGGCCTGCTACCGGGGGTGGTCGCCCAGGGGTGAGTTCCCTAGATCTGGCGAAGTGCGAGCGTCTCGATGGGCGACTCGGCGTCGGCACGCGGCTCGAGGGGCGCGAGCCGTGCCCATTCGAGTTGCGCCTGCTGCCGCTCCAGCCGGGCACGATCACGTGCGAGGACGGCCGGCAGCCCGCCGAAGTAGGGCTCGACGGCGGCCCCCACGCCGACGCCCAGCTCGATCGCCTTGCCGACGCGATGGATCCAGTTCAGCGGTTCGCGGCGGGTGGCCGCTCCCGCGAAGCTGACGAGCACGCCCAGCAGGGCCAGCAGCCAGGTCGAGACGGCGAGCAGCCGGATGCGGTCCCCGATGCCCCGGGCGAGGTTGCCCAGGCCGTTGCAGGCGCCGGTCCCGGTGAAGCGGGGCATGACCGGCGCCGTCTTCTTCACCTCGAACAGCGGCACCTGCACGAGCGGCGCCTGACCGTCGCCGGTGTGCCTGGCGTCCGGCACGAGATGGCGCTTCCTGGCCATGAGCGTGCCGGCGATCAGGCCCGTGGCCATCCCGGCCATGAAGGACACGGCGGTGGAGATGCCGATGTCCGGCAGCACGCCGACCGGCGACTGGCCCAGCGCGGCGCCCCGCACCGCGTTCAGGACGCCGAAGGCCACGACGCCGCTGCGCACGTGCGTGGTCCCGTCGATCTGTCCGGTGGCCTGCTGGACCTGCCGGACCTCCCGGCGGAGCCGGTCCACGCCCTTGTCGCCGTACGGCGCGCCGGTCTCGTCCAGCAGGTCGGCCACGTGGTCCGGGATGAGTCGCTCCGGCGCGATGGCCGCCAGCTGACGGCCGGTCAACGCCGCGGCCCGTGGCGCCAGGACGCCGCCCAAGGCCGCGAAGGCGCCGCCGACCAGCGTGGCGCCCAGCCACCGGAGGGTCACGACGGCGGAGATCTGCTGCAGGGCGAGGTCGGTGTCCTGGTCGACGTAGTTGCGGTCCTCGCCGATGCCCAGCGGCATGCGGGTGTCGAAGTGGTAGCGGATGCCGAGTTCGGCGATCGCCGCGCCGGTGCCCCGGCCCATGCCGAATCCGCAGCCGGAGGAACCGCCGATGTTGAGGGCCAGGGCGCCGATGGCCCGCAGCACCTCGGGATGGCCGGGCGACAGCGTCGCGGCGCTCTGCCGGATCTCGTCGAAGCGCGCGACGGCCTGGGACCGGCTCGTCGCCTGGGCCAGGGACTGGACCCGCCATCCGGCGTCCGCGCGGAAGAGGACCCGGGCCATCGATCGGGCATCGGGGCGTGCCACCGGAGACGCATCGATCGCGTCGGGCGTCGGCCGCGCCTCGGAGGGGTGGTCGTCGGCGACGACCTCGTCCTCCTTCGCGAGCGGAAACTCGTGAAGCGCCTGGTGCCTGGGGATGCCGATCATGTCGCCCTCGCTGCTCGCGTTGCGGCGGACCATGCGGCGCGCCGATGCCCACCGGGCGGCGCGGGGCCGCGTGGGATCGGCGGAACGGGGGCGTCAGTCCAGGCTGGCGGACCAGCGGTTCCAGTCCGCGAGGCGGCGGCGGTCCTGCTTGGTGGGGCGGCCCTGCTCGATGGCGTCGGCCGGTTCGGGCGCGAGGCGGCGCGCCTCGGCGGCGCGCTCGCGGGTCGCGATGCTGTCGGGCGTTTCCTCGTACAGCGCCTGCGCCACCGGCGCCGGACCGCGCATGGCGCTGAGCCCGGCCACCTTCACCTCGCGATCGATCTGACCCTGGCGCAGCTTCACGAGGTCGCCGACGCGCACGTCGCGCGAGGCCTTCGCCGCCTGCCCGTTGATGGTCACGCGACCCTTGCCGATCTCGTCGACCGCGAGCGAGCGGGTCTTGAAGAAGCGCGCGGCCCAGAGCCATTTGTCCAGGCGCATGCCGGCCGGGCCGGAAGCGGCCGCGGCGGCGGCGGGAGCGGCTGCGGCACCGGCGGAGCGGGAGCGGGCGTGGGAAGACATCAGCGTCGATTGTCCTATGGCGAGATCGGATCGGAGGATGGTGCCGCCGGCAACCGGACCACGGCGTCCAGGCCGGCGATGACCCCATCCCGCTCGCGGTTGTCCAGCGCCAGCGTGCCGCCGAGCGAGCCGACGATCTCCCGGCAGATGGCGAGCCCGAGCCCCGAACCCCCGCCGGCACCGGCAGCGAAGGGCTGGCCGAGCCTGGGCCTCAGCGCGGCCGCGATGCCGGGGCCGCTGTCGGCGATGCGCAGCTCGACGCCGCCGTCGGCTCCCGCGCCCCGCGTCACCCGCACTTCCAGACGTCCGCCGCGGGGGCAGTGCCGCAGCGCGTTGTGCAGCAAATTGCGCACGAGCTCCCGCAGGGCCCACGCATGACCGCGCACCGGCGCAGCGTCGGTGAAGAGCTCGAAGTCCAGTTCCGCGTCCGCGATCAGCGGCGCGAGGTCGAGCGCCACCTCGCGCACCGTCTCCGCCAGGTCGAGCCGCGGCGGATCGCCCTGCTGCCGCAGCTGCTCGACCTTGGCCAGCGCGAGCATCTGGTTGGCGAGCGCGGTGGCGCCGTCGACGGTGGCGCCGATCTCGTCGATCGCCTGCGTCAGCGGCAGATCGCCGCGCCGCGCCGATTGCACCTGCGCCTTGAGCACCGCCAGCGGCGTGCGCAGCTGGTGCGAGGTGTCGCGCACGAAACGCTGCTGGTGGGCGAACAGGCCGGCCTGCCGGTGCCAGGCCTCGTTGATGGCGACCACCAGCGGCGCGAGTTCCGCGGGCACGCCCGGCATGGGAATGGGGCTGAGGTCGTCGTCCGCGCGCGCGCCGATCGAGCGGCTCAACTCGCGCACCGGCCAGGTCGCGAAGAGCACCACGCCCCAGACCACGATCGCGATCACCGCGAGCAGCGCCGCCTGCCGCCACAGCGTGGAGACCAGCACCTGTCGCGCCAGCGTGCGGCGGATCTCCAGCGTCTCCGCGACCTGGATCGTCGCCACGCCCAGGCCCGCCTCGCCCGAGACGGGCTGCTTCAGCACCGCGACGCGCACGGCCTCGCCCTGGTAGACGTCGTCGTAGAAATCGACCAGCGCCGCGTAGGCGCCGCGATCGGGCAGCTTGCCGTGCCACGCGGGCAGGTCGTCGAAGCCCGATACCCATTCGCCCTGGAAGCCGGTGACGCGATAGAACATGCGGCTGCGGTTGTCCGCCTCGAAGGCCTCCAGCGCCGCGTAGGGGACTTCGGAGACGAGGTGCGGCGCCTCGCGCGTGCCGTGCACGTCGAGCTGCTCGCCGATGGTCTTCGCCGAGGCGAGCAGCGTGCGGTCGTAGGCCGTGTCGATGGCCTTGAGCGCGTCCTCGTAGAGCCGGTGCGCGTTGGCGGCGATCAGCAGCCCGACCGGCACCAGGATGCCCACCAGCAGCCGGCTGCGCATCGAGGAGAGCCAGCGCCGGCGCGCTTGCGTCGGCGGCTGCATCAGGGGCGGCAGCGGCGTCGGCGTCTGTGTCCGCGTCGGCGCTTCTGCCGGCGGCACCCGGTTCCGGCCTTCGGTCACCTCGGCCACTCAGTCCGGCGCCTTGAGCAGGTAGCCCAGGCCGCGCAGCGTCACCAGCCGCGCGCCGTCCGCGGGCAGCCGCTTGCGCAGCCGGTACGCGACGACCTCGACCGCGTCGGGCTGCACGTCCAGGTCGTCGGCGAAGACGATCTCCGTCAGCCGCTCCTTCGCGACCGCCTGGCCCGGTCGCGCCAGCAGCGCGCGCAGCAGCGCGGCCTCGCGCGGCGGCAGGTCCAGCGGCAGCCCGAGGTGGTAGATCGCGCCGCTGTCGGCGTCCACGCGCAGGCCGTGGAAGGCGTCGTCCTCGTGCGTGCCCATGCCGCCCGTCTGGCCGGTCTGGCCCGCCGATCCCGCCGCGCCGCGGCTGCGCCGCGCCAGCGCCCGCACGCGGGCCTCGAGTTCGTCGAGATCGAAGGGCTTGGGCAGGTAGTCGTCGGCGCCGATGTTCAGGCCCAGGATGCGATCGCCCACCGTGCCGCGCGCCGTCAGGATGATCACCGGCGTGGTGAGCTGCTCGGCGCGCGCGGCCGACAGCAGTTCCAGCCCGTCGATGTCGGGCAGCGACAGGTCCAGCAGCACGACATCCGGCGGCTGGGCGCGCCATCGCTCGAGCGCCGCGCGGCCCTCGGCGAACACCTGCACCTGGATCCCGCGGCGCTCGAACGAGCGCGCCACCGTGGTCTGCAGCGCGGCGTTGTCCTCGACGAAAAGCAGCCTCATGCCCGGCAGTGTCCGCCACGCGCCGAGGCGCCGCCGCTCAGGGTCAACCCTGAGTTTTCCGACAGCCGATTGAAAGCCACCTTGTGCAGGATTCACGCCTACAACGAACGTCGGGCGCGTGCTCTGCCCCCGATGACGAGATCTACAACAGGAGACATGAGCATGCGTCGAGACCAATTCCTGAAGTCCGCGGCCGCGTTCGCCGCGCTGGGCGCCACCGGCGCGCTGCCGCTGAGCGCGCAAGCCGCCGCGGCATTGAAGATCCTGGTGCCCGCCAACCCCGGCGGCGGCTGGGACATCACCGGCCGCGCGCTGGGCAAGGCGCTGCAGGACGCGGGCGCCGCGGGCGCGGTGACCTTCGAGAACAAGGGCGGCGCCGCCGGCGCCATCGGCCTGGCGCAGTTCGTCAACGCCGCCAAGGGCGACCCGAACGCGATGATGGTGATGGGCGCCGTGATGCTGGGCGGCCTGATCACCAGCAAGCAGCCCGTCACGCTGACGCAGGCCACGCCGATCGCGCGCCTGACCAGCGAGTACAACGTCTTCGTGCTGCCGGCCAACTCGCCGTTCAAGACGATGAAGGACGTGGTCGAGGCGCTGAAGAAGGACCCGGGCTCGGTGAAGTGGGGCGGCGGCTCGCGCGGCGCCACGGAGCACATCGCCGCGGCGATGCTGGCGCGCGAGGTCGGCGTCGACGCGACCAAGATCAACTACGTCGCCTTCCGTGGCGGCGGCGAGGCCGTGGCCGCGATCCTGGGCGGCAACGTCAGCATCGGCGGCAGCGGCTACAGCGAGTTCCAGGCCTACATCGAGAGCGGCAAGATGCGCCCGATCGCCATCACCGCGCCGCAGCGCATCAAGGGCCTGGACATCCCGACGATGAAGGAGCTCGGCTACAACGTCGAGATCGGCAACTGGCGCGGCGTGTACGGCGCGCCGGGCATCACGCCGGCGCAGCGCCAGGTGTTGATCGACCTGGTCGTGAAGGCGACCAAGTCCAAGGCGTGGGCCGAGGCGCTCGAGAAGAACGGCTGGACGCCGGCCGTGCTGACGGGCAAGGACTTCGAGGCGTTCGTCGACAACGAGTTCGCCTCGCTGCGCGCCATCATGCACAAGTCCGGAATGGTTTGACCCACCCCCTACCGGCTACGCCGGCCAACGCCAGAGGCGTTGGCGCCTCGTAGGCACCAACAGTCCTCAGGACTGTTGGTGTCCGACTCGGCCCCCCTCGAGGGGGCGAGCCCAGTCGCCTGGCGGAGCTGGTTCCACGGCTCCGCTTGGTAGAAACGGCGCGGACTGATCGACTTGATTCCGGACCGGGAGGTCTCCATGACTGATTCCACTCTGCAGGCCACACCGGGCCCGCTCTATCAAACCCTGGTCGGCGCCGCTGCGATGGTCGTCGGCGGCGTGATGGCCTTCGGCGCCGCCGCGATCCCGTCCGATGCGGGCTACTCCGGCATCGGCCCGAACGCGCTGCCCTGGTTCGTCGCCGTGGTGCTGCTGATCTGCGGCGCCTGGCTGATCTGGGAAGCGCGCAGCGGCGGCTTCCGTTCGATGGAGCCGCCGTCGGGCGCGCCCAAGGCCGATTGGCTGTCGGCGGCCTGGGTCGCCGCGGCCGTCATCGCCAATGCGTCGCTGATCACGACGATCGGTTTCGTCCTCGCCTGCACGCTGTGTTTCGTGCTGGCGGTGCGCGGCCTGCGTCGCGCCGAGGGCAAGGCCCACGGCGGCGTGCGCCAGGTCGTCATCGACGCCATCACCGGCCTGCTGATCGCAGCCCCGGTGTTCTGGCTGTTCAACAAGCTGCTCGCGCTGAACCTGCCCGCCGTCACGGCCGGCGGCTGGCTCTAACCCAACCGGAGTTCCGACATGCAAGACCTCTGGACCCACCTGATGGGCGGTTTCGCCACGGCCGCCTCCGGCGCCAACCTGATGTGGGCCTTCATCGGCTGCGCGCTCGGGACGGCGATCGGCGTGCTGCCCGGCCTCGGCCCGGCCGTGACCGTCGCGATGCTGCTGCCGATCACCGCGCAGGTCGACCCGACCGCGTCGATGATCTTCTTCGCCGGCATCTACTATGGCGCGATGTACGGCGGCTCGACGACGTCCATCCTGCTCAACACCCCGGGCGAGACCGGCACCATGGTGACCGCGCTCGAAGGCTTCAAGATGGCCCGCCACGGCCGCGCCGGCGCGGCGCTGGCCACGGCGGCGATCGGCTCGTTCTTCGCCGGCACCATCGCGACCGTGCTGGTCACGCTGTTCGCGCCGGTGCTGGCGGACTTCGCCGTCACGCTCGGCCCGCCGGAGTACTTCTGCCTGATGCTGATCGCCTTCACCACCGTCTCCGCGGTGCTGGGCCAGAGCACGCTGCGCGGCATGACGGCGCTGTTCATCGGCCTGGCCATGGGGCTGGTCGGCATGGACCAGATCACCGGCCAGATCCGCTACACCGGCGGCGTGCCCGAGTTCATGGACGGCATCGAGACCGTGCTGGTCGCGGTGGGGCTGTTCGCGGTCGGCGAGACGCTCTACGTGGCGCTCTATGAGGGCCGCAGCAACCTGACGATGAACACCATGGGCCGCGTGCACATGACGCGCCAGGAGTGGAAACGCTCGATCCCCGCGTGGATGCGCGGCACGGCGCTGGGCTTCCCGTTCGGCGTGATCCCGGCCGGCGGCACCGAGATCCCGACCTTCCTGAGCTACGCGACCGAGCGCAAGCTGTCCAAGCACAAGGAGGAGTTCGGCACCGTCGGCGCCATCGAGGGCGTGGCCGGACCGGAAGCGGCCAACAACGCGGCCGTGACCGGCACGCTGGTGCCGCTGCTGACGCTGGGCATCCCGACCTCGGTGACCGCGGCGATTCTGCTGTCGGCGCTGCAGAACTACGGCATCCAGGCGGGACCGCAGCTGTTCGAGACCTCGTCGACGCTGGTGTGGGCGCTGATCGCGTCGCTGTACATCGGCAACGTGATGCTGCTGGTGCTGAACCTGCCGATGGTGGGCCTGTGGGTGAAGCTGCTGCGCATCCCGCGCGCGCCGCTGTACGCCGGCATCCTGATCTTCGCGACGGTCGGCGTCTACGGCATGCGCCAGAGCGCCTTCGACCTCTACGTGATGCTGGCCATCGGCCTGCTGGGCGTGGTGATGCGGCGCTTCGACTTCCCGACCGCGCCGGTCGTCGTCGGCATGATCCTGGGCCCGCTCGCCGAGGCGCACCTGCGCAACGGCGTCGCGATCGGCGGCGGAAGCTGGAGCGTGTTCTTCGAACGCCCGCTGTCGGCCGGCCTGCTGGCGATCGTCGTGATCGTGCTGCTGTTGCCGCGCGTGCTGAAGTGGATGAGCGCGCGCAAGGCGCGCCAGCAGGCGGCAGCGATCGGCTGATCAACGGATCAACGCCTCGCGCAACGACGAACGACGAAGGGCCCCGATGAGGGGCCCTTCGTCATGGTGCGGGTGAGGGGGCGCGCAGCGCCGAGTCGATCGGCGCGTCGTTGTTCACCGTGTCCTTGCTCAGCGCGTCGCGCCGGCGGTCAGCGCCGCGTCGCGTTGGCGGGCGAGGGCGGCCGCCTGTGCCTCGTCGGGCACGGCGGTCGTGGGCCAGCCTTGCAGGTGCTGCTCCGCGATGGCCGCCAGCGCCCTGATGTGGCTCGGGCGGTCGTTCAGGCAGGGGATGTAGCTGAAGCGCTGCCCGCCGCTGTGCAGGAAGGCCTCGCGCGCTTCCATGTCGATCTCTTCCAGGGTCTCGATGCAGTCGGACGAGAAGCCCGGGCAGATCAGGTCGACGGACTTCAGCCCGCGTCCTGCCAGCTCGCGCAGCGTGGGTTCGGTGTAGGGCTCCAGCCAGCGCGCCTTGCCGAAGCGGCTCTGGAAGGTCACCTTGTACTGCGCGTCGGACAGCCCCAGCGCCTCGGCCAGCAGCCGGCCGGTCTTCAGGCATTCGCAGTGGTACGGGTCGCCCAGCGCCAGCGTGCGCGCGGGCATGCCGTGGAAGCTCATCACGAGCAGCTCGCCGCGGCCCTCGGTCTTCCAGTGGGCGCGCACGCTCTCGGCGAGCGCGGCGATGTAGCGCTTGTCGTCGTGGTACCGGTTGACGAAGCGGAACTCCGGCACGTGCCGATGCGCCAGCGACCAGCGCGCCACGTCGTCGATGACGCTGGCGGTCGTCGCGCCCGAGTACTGCGGATACGCCGGCAGCACCAGCACGCGGGTGGCGCCGTCGGCGCGCAGCGCGTCGAGCTGCGACGCGATCGACGGGTTGCCGTAGCGCATCGCGTGCAGCACCTTGACGCGATGGCCCAACTCGCCGAGCTGGCCCTGCAGCAGCTTGGCCTGCTTCGTCGTCCAGACCATCAGCGGCGAGCCGTCCTTCATCCAGATGCTGGCGTACTTCTTCGCCGATTTCGCCGGGCGTGTCCGCAGGATCACGCCGTGCAGGATCGGCCACCATGCGGCCTTGGGGATCTCGATGACGCGCGGGTCGGACAGGAACTGCGCCAGGTAGCGGCGCGTGGCCTCGGGCGTCGGCGCGTCGGGCGTGCCGAGGTTGACCAGCAGCACGCCGATCGTCGGCGCGCGCCCGTGGGTGTGATCGGGTTCGGGACGGAAGCTCATCCGGCGTGGGGCGGAAGACCGCGAAGAAGAGGGAACGAGGGGAGGGCGACGTGCCTGCGACGCGGACAGTTCAGAGTCCGCGGCGCAGCAGCGCCGGCGAGGCGGCTTCGGCCAGGTGCAGCACTTCGAAACGCACGGTCGGGGCCTGCGACTCCGAGGCCGCGCCGCCGAGGCCGATCGCGCCCGCGCCGTGCAGCGTGCACGACCCGCGACGCAGGCTCAGCGTCTGGCCGCCGGCGCCGAAGCGCACGAAGGTGCCGTTGTAGCTGAGGTCGGTCAGGCTGAAGCTGCTGCCCTGCCAGTCGATGCGCGCATGCGATCTGCTGACGCGGACGTCGGTGATGCAGTAGGTCGCCTGCGTGCTGCGGCCCAGCACGATGGGCATCTGCTCGATGTCGAAGACGCGGTCCAGGTCTTGCCAGACCAGCCGGATGCCTTCCGGCGCGACGCTGCGGGCGATCTCGCCGAACTGCGTGGCGCCCGGATCGCCGGTGCCCTGGTCCAGCACGTAGATGTGGACCGGTTCGGCGCGGCCGCGCACGCTGATGTGGTCCAGGCTGCGGAAGCGGGACTTCTGCGCGCTGGTCAGGCCGTTGACGACCTCGGCCGTCACGACGGTCTCGCCGTCGCCCGCGTGGTCGAGCAGCCGCGCCGCGACGTTGACCGCGTCGCCGAAGCAGTCGCCGTGGATCTCGACGACCTCGCCGCGCGCCAGCGCGATCTGCAGGTGGGTGTGGCGCAGGCGCTCGCTGCGCGCCGACGATTTCAGCAGCAGCTCCTGCATCCGCATGGCTGCCTTGATGCCGTCGCGCGGATTGTCGAAGGCGGCCATCAGGCCGTCGCCCAGCGTCTTGATGATGTTGCCGCGGTTCTCTTCGACCGCCTGGCCGGTCAGGGCGACCGTCTGCGTCACCAGCCCCGAGGCTTCCGCATTCCCCAGTGTCTCGAACAGCGCCGTGCTGCCGCGCAAGTCGGCAAACAGGACGGTGCGCTCGCGGATCTGGGTCATCGGCCTGGGAAGGGGCTAAGGTGTGATGGAAGTCTCAGTGTAGCCGCGCCACCTTGGGCGTCACGTGGAGATAAGCCCTCGCCTTGGGGGCCTGTCGGCCCCTGTACGACACCTCCCCCCAACAGGCGGGCGAATGCCGTACGCGGCCCCCGAGCGGTGGATCCCGAAGGGGATGCGAGGGCGGCCCGGGCAGCGGCGGCCACAAAGAAAAAACCGGCCAGCGTCCGAGGACGTGGCCGGCTTCTTCGGCAAATCCGGTACCCATCGCTGGGCGCCGGATCTGAGGCTGGATCAGAGCTTGTCCAGGTACGTGCGCAGCTTGTGGCTTCGCCGCTCGCTGCATGCCGACTGCGTCGTCATCCGCCTGCGGCGGGCACGCCCTTGGTCAATCAAAGATTGTCCAGGTAGGTGCGCAGCTTGTCGCTCCGCGACGGGTGCTTCAGCTTGCGGATCGCCTTGGCTTCGATCTGGCGGATGCGCTCGCGGGTGACGTCGAACTGCTTGCCGACTTCCTCCAACGTGTGGTCCGTGCTCATCTCGATGCCGAAGCGCATGCGCAGCACCTTGGCCTCGCGAGGGGTCAGGCTGTCGAGGATGTCCTTCACCACCTCGCGCAGGCCGGCCTGCATGGCCGCCTCGATCGGCGCGGTGTTGTTGGTGTCCTCGATGAAGTCGCCCAGGTGGCTGTCGTCGTCGTCCCCGATCGGCGTTTCCATGGAGATCGGCTCCTTGGCGATCTTCATGATCTTGCGGATCTTGTCCTCCGGCATCTCCATCTTCTCGGCCAGCGTCGGCGCGTCCGGCTCGAAACCGAACTCCTGCAGATGCTGACGCGAGATCCGGTTCATCTTGTTGATCGTCTCGATCATGTGAACCGGGATGCGGATGGTGCGGGCCTGGTCCGCGATCGAGCGGGTGATGGCCTGACGGATCCACCACGTCGCGTAGGTCGAGAACTTGTAGCCGCGGCGGTACTCGAACTTGTCGACCGCCTTCATCAGACCGATGTTGCCTTCCTGGATCAGGTCCAGGAACTGCAGGCCGCGGTTGGTGTACTTCTTGGCGATCGAGATGACCAGGCGCAGGTTGGCCTCGATCATTTCCTTCTTCGCGTCGCGCGAGGCTTTCTCGCCCTCGTTCATCCGCTTGTTGATGCCCTTGAGGTCGTCCAGCGGCACCACGGCCTTGCCCTGGATGTCGATCAGCTTCTGCTGCAGCTCCTGGATCGCGGGCAGGTTGCGCGACATGATGTTCGCGTACGGCTTGCCCGAGGCCACTTCCTTCTCCGCCCACTGCAGGTTCAGCACGTTGGGCGGGAAGGTCTTGATGAAGTGTTCCTGCGGCATGCCGCACTTGTCCACGACGATCTTGCGGATCTCGCGTTCGAAGCGGCGCACGTCGTCCACCTGCGAGCGCAGGATGTCGCACAGCTTCTCGATGGTCTTGACCGTGAAGCGGATCGTCATCAGCTCCTGGCTGATCGCGGACTGGGCCTTGTTGTAGTTGGCCGACTTGTAGCCGTCCTTCTCGAAGGCCTTGCGCATCTTGTCGAAGTTGGTCGCGAGCGAATCCAGCTTCACCAGCGCCGCGTTCTTCAGCTCTTCCAGCTTCTTGGTCAGGGCCTTGGAGCCGCCGGCGCCGTCGTCGTCGTCCTCTTCGTCGAACTCGTCGAAGTCTTCTTCCGCGACGTAGTCGTCCGCCTCGTCATCGGAGACGAAACCGTCCACCGATTCCGAGATCTGCATCTCGCCGGCGCGGATCTTGGCGGCGATGGCCAGGATCTCGGCGATGGTCGTCGGGGAGGCCGAGATGGCCAGCATCATGGCCTGCAGGCCGCCTTCGATGCGCTTGGCGATCTCGATCTCGCCCTCGCGGGTCAGCAGCTCGACGGTGCCCATCTCGCGCATGTACATGCGCACCGGGTCGGTCGTGCGGCCGAACTCGGAGTCGACAGTCGACAGCGCGGCCTCGGCCGCTTCTTCCGCTTCCTCTTCGGTGGCGGTCGGCGAGGTCGAGCCCTGGATCAGCAGCGTGGCGGCGTCGGGCGCCTGCTCGTACACGGCGATGCCCATGTCGTTGAGCATCGACACGATCGCCTCGAGGATTTCCTCGTTGATCAGCTTCTCGGGCAGGTGGTCGTTGATTTCCTGATGCGTCAGGAAACCGCGCGTCTTGCCCATCTTGATGAGGGTCTTCAGCTCCTGGCGGCGCTTGGCGACTTCCTCTTCGGTCAGCGCGGTCTCGTCCAGGCCGAACTCGCGCATCAGCGCGCGCTCCTTGGCGCGGCTGACCTTCATGCGCAGCGGCTTGGCCTTGGGCTTGTCCTCGCCGACTTCCTCGACCTCGACAGCCTCGACGGTCTCGACTTCCGCGTCGGCGTCGCCTTCGGTCTCGCCGTCGGCGTCGACGTCGGCGAAGTCCTCTTCCTCCACTTCGACCTTGGCCTTGGCGGCCGGCTTCTTCGACTCGGTCTCGGCCTTGGGCTTGCGACCGCGCTTGGGCTTCGCGTCGTCGTCGGACGCCGCAGCGGTGGCGGCTTTGGTGGTCTTCGCGGCGGCCTTGGCGGCCGGCTTCTTGACTTCTTCGGTTTCTGCGGCGGCGGCCTTGGACGCGGTCTTTTTGGCGGTCATGCAGTTCCTCGGTGGCTCAGGGGCCAGTAGGTGAATGCGGGGAAATCGCAGTGGGTGCAGGCAATGCAAACAGCCACCTGCCCCGCTGGCGCCCGCAAACTCCCGACTCCTGCGGGCTATGCGGCGCGAGCGAGCCAGGCGGCTCGAACTCAGGCCTCGAGTGACAGATCGGGGCAAACCGACTGCCATTCAAGGCTTTGCGCGTGAAGGTTAGCGTGAACCTTTGTTGTTGCAGCCCAGGCGGTGTAAGTTGGCCACTTTGTGTATGAACCCAGGGTCAGTGGGGGGCCGGGGACCGGTTGGCGCTGCGGTCACTCTTGACGCGCGAAAACCATAGATTATCTGCGAATTTTCCCATTCGGTCAAAAAGCGCGTTCCGGCCGATGTTCTGCCGGACGTTCCGGCGGACGCGCCGGCACACGTTCCGGCAGCGTATTCAGGCGGCTTCCAGCTCGCGGATCTGCCGCAGCAAGGCCTGGAACCGGGTCATGTCCGGTTGCGGGCTGCGCGCGATGCGATCGGCCTCCGCACGGAGCTTGCCGACCCACAGCTTGCGCATCACGACGCGGAACTCGACCTCCACATGCTCATCGGGCGGCGGTGCGCTCAGCGGGCCGCCGCTGACGCGCTGGGCGAGGTCCATCAGGTCGGCCTCCTGCAGGGCGACCTGCAGCACCGCCCACGGCGCCGGGCCGTTGTCGACCAGCGAACGTTCGAGCCAGGCAATCAACTGGCCGTGTTCGCCGGGAAGCTCGTGCAGCAACTGCAGGTCCTGCTCGCCGATCTGCTGCCAGAGTTCGCCGTGCAGCAGCAGCATCCGGACCGCCAGGTTCATCGGCGCCGGCGGCAGTTCCAACGGCATGCCGATGGTCGGATCCTGGTCGCGCTTGCGCCAGTCGACCTTGCCCCAGTTGCCCTTGCCGCCCTTGCCCTTGAACTCGCCCTTGGGCACCCACTTGCGTTCTGCCTGGCCCTGACCCTGGGCCTGAGGGGCGGGCGCGGCACCCGCGCCCGCGCCGTACGCGTCCGGCGGGATGTGAATGTCGTCCGCGCCGGCATGGGCGGCGTCATCACCGTAGGCGGACGCGGGGATGTCGAAGTACGGCTCGTCGTGGGGGCCGTCGGCAGCGGGGGAGGCGGTTCGCGGGGCCGCCTTCGGAGGGGCGGCGGGCCGTTCCGCGCGTGGACGCGAGCCGGGGGCGGCCGGCGGTTGCGCGTTCGCCCACAGCGCCTGCAGCTCGGCATCCGGCAACTGCGCGCGGCGGGCGAGTTCGCCCAGCAGCTGCCGCTTCAGCAGCCCGTCCGGCAGCGCGGCCCACAGCGGCTTGGCGACGCTCAGCATCTTCGCGCGACCTTCCGGCGTGCCCAGATCGCAGCCGTCGGCGGCGGTCTCCATCAACTGGCGCGACAGCGGCACGGCGCCTTCGACGCAGCGTTCGAACGCGTCGGCGCCGAGCTCGCGCACATACGAATCGGGGTCGTGCTCGGTCGGCAGGAACAGGAACTTGATCGTGCGCGTCTCGTTGGCGTGGGGCAGGGCGGCCTCGAGCGCGCGCCCGGCCGCGCGGCGCCCGGCGGCGTCGCCGTCGAAGCTGAACACCACCGACTCGGTGAAGCGGAACAGCTTCTGCACGTGCTCCGCCGTGCAGGCCGTGCCCAGCGTCGCGACCGCGTTGCCGAAGCCGTGCTGCGCCAGCGCCACGACGTCCATGTAGCCCTCGACCACCAGCGCGTAGCCGCGCCGGCGCATCGCAGGGCGGGCCTCGTAGAGGCCGTAGAGCTCGCGCCCCTTGTGGAAGACCGGCGTCTCCGGCGAGTTCAGGTACTTGGGCTCGCCCTTGTCCAGCACGCGGCCGCCGAAACCGATGACCTCGCCGAGCACATTGCGGATGGGGAACATCACGCGGTCGCGGAAGCGGTCGTAGCGGCGCTGTTCGGCCTCGCTCTTGCCGGGGTCGTCCTGCAGGATGACCATGCCGGTCTCGACCAGCAGCGGATCGTCATAGGACGGGAAGGCGTTGGCCAGCGAGCGCCAGCCGTCGGGCGCATACCCCAGCCCGAACTGCAGCGCGATCTGGCCGGTCAGGCCGCGGCCCTTGAGGTACTCGATCGCGCGCGGGTTGGCCTTGAGCTGCTGGCGGTAGTGCTGGCCGGCCTTGGCGAGGACCTCGGTGAGCGTCGCCTGACGCTGCTTCTGCGCCTTCTCGCGCTCGCGCTCCTGCGGGCTGCGGTCGTCCTCGGGCACCTGCATGCCGGCCTGCTGCGCGAGGTCGCGCACCGCGTCGATGAAGCCGATGCCCAGGTGCTCCATCAGGAAGCCGACGGCGTTGCCGTGCTGGCCGCAGCCGAAGCAGTGGTAGGTCTGGCGGGACGGGCTGACCGTGAAGCTCGGCGACTTCTCGCCGTGGAACGGACACAGCCCCTTGTGGTTGATGCCGGCCTTCTTGAGGTCGACATGGCGGCCCACGATGTCGACGATGTCGACGCGGGCCAGGAGGTCCTGAATAAAGCCGGGCGGGATCACCGCGGGATTTTAAGTGATCGCCTGGACGGGCACTTCCCGGGGCGGCAGGGGCGTGCGGCGTCGCGCCCAGGCGAGCAGCGCCTGCGGCGGCAGCGGCTCGCACAGGCCGCTGCCCTGGCCGACGCCGCAGCCCAGCGCGATCAGCGCCTGCGCGTGCGCCGCCGACTCGACGCCCTCGGCCACCAGCTCGCAGCCGAATTGCCCGGCCAGTGCGATCACGCCCTGCACCAGCGCGCGGTCCTGCGGGTCGACGAGCATGGTCTGCACGAAGGAGCGATCGATCTTGAGCTGGTCCAGCGGCAGCTGCTTGAGCACCGACAGCGTCGCGTAGCCGGTGCCGAAGTCGTCCATCGCCAGGCGCAGGCCGAGGCGTTTGCAGTCGGTCAGCAGGCGGCGCGCGTGGGCGACGTCGTCGAGCGCGCTGGACTCGAGCAGCTCCAGCACCAGCCGGTGCGGCGGCACGTCGGGATGGCGCGCCAGCAGCGCCTCCAGACGCGGCACGAAGGCCGGGGCCGCCAGGTGGCGCGGGCTGATGTTGACGCTGAGCTCCAGGTCCAGCCCCTCGGCGCGCCAGAGCCGGTTCTGCTCCAGCGCCTGCTCCAGCACCCAATGGCCGAGCTGCGCGGCCATGCCGCTGTGCTCGACGGTCGGCAGGAAGGCGGCGGGCGCCAGCAGCCCGCGCTGCGGATGGCGCCAGCGCAGCAGCGCCTCGGCGCCGAGCAGCGCACCGCTGAGCAGGTCCAGCTTCGGCTGGTAGTACAGGCACAGTTCGCCGGCCTCCAGCGCCTGCTGCACGCGCAGCGCGGCCTGGGCTTGCGCCTCGCGGCTGCGGCGCTTCTCGACGTCGAAGAATTGCACGCCGTCCCGGCCGCTGCGCTTGACGCGATACAGCGCGTGCGCGGCGTGACGCATCAGCGTCTCGGCCTCGCCGCCGTCCTGCGGGTACAGCGTCGCGCCGACGCTGGCGCTCAGGCGCAGTGCGCCGCCGGGCGCGTCCTCGGTGTCCTCGGCGCCGGCATCGTGGCCGTCGATGTCCCCGCTGTCCGGGCCTGGACTCGAGCCCGCGCCCGCGCTGCCGGCAAGGCCCTCGCCGCTCTCGTGGTCCGGATCGATGGGGCGGCGCAGCACCTGCACGAGCCGGTCCAGCGCCTGCTGGGCTTCCTCGAGGCTCTGCACGCGCAGCAGCAGGCCGAATTCATCGCCGCCGAGCCGGGCGACCTCGTCCGACCACTGCGGCGCCTGGCGCAGCGCGAGCGTCAGGCGCCGGGCGAGTTCCCGCATCGCCTGGTCCGCGCGGACGATGCCGTGCCGCCGGTTGAAGGCGGCGAAGCCGTCCAGGTCCACGCGCGCCACGCACAGCATGAACCCCGGTCCGACCTGGCGGCTGGTGTGGAGCGCGGCCTGCAGCCGGCGCTGGAATTCCTGCTCGTTCGGCAGTCCGGTCAGCAGGTCGAAGCGGCCCAGCCGCTCCAGCGCCTGCTGCCGCTGCAGTTCCTGCGTCAGGTCGCTCAGCGCCAGCACGCGGTAGCGGGGCGGGCCGTCGGGCTCGGGGATCGAGGACACGGTCAGCCGCAGCGTGCGGGGCTGGCCGCCCGCGGCGCGGACCTTGACCAGGCCGTGCCAATGGCCGGCGGGATCGGCCAGCGCCTCGGCGATCGCGTCGGGATCGTGGCCGGCCCGGCGCAGTTGCGCCTCGTCCAGCGGCAGCGCCGGCTGACCGAGCATCCGTCGGCGCAGCGCCTCGGCGGTGTCCGGCGTCTGGCCGTCGTTCTCGAGGACCAGGCCCGCGGGCGGCTCCAGCAGCGCGGACATCAGCGTCCAGTAGGCCGGGTTGGCGTCGAGCAGCCGGTGCTCGAGGTCGGTGATCGCGAGGCCTTCGTGCAGGTGTTGGAACAGCCCGCTGCTCATCCGCTGGCGCTCCTCGGCGGTACGGCGCCACTGGATGTCCTGCAGGCTGGCCAGCACCTGGCGGGCGCGGCCGCGGGGATCGCGGCGCGCGACGCGCAGCCGCAGTTCGTGCCAGACCCAGCCGCCGTCCTCGTCGGGCAGGCGCAGCGCGTGGTGCAGCGTGTCGTGCAGGGTGTCGGGCTGGTGCGCCGTCGGGTCCTGGTCGTCGGTGTTGCGCGGCCCGGCCGTCTGTCCGCCCTGCAGCAACGCGGGCAGGCGTTCCTCGAGCTTCATCCGGTCGACGGCGTGCACCTGCGTCAGCCAGGCCAGCGGATCGGCGGGATCGAGCGGCCCCAGCCGCGTCTGCCAGCCGGGCGACATCGCGACCGATTCGCCGGGGATCCATTGCGCCAGGGACAGGCCGGCCTCGTCGATCTTGGTGCGCCATTCGCGGCGCTCATCGAGCGCGCGCTGCCGCAGGGTGCGAGCGTGCAGGACCGCGCCCAGGCCGAGCAGCGGCAGCAGCCACCAGGCGACCGTGCGCCAGGTCGGCCACAGCGCGCCGGCGACCAGCAGCAGGGCCGTGGCGGCCACCAGCAGCACGGACGGCGCCACCGCGGGCAGGCGTCGAGGCAGGGCGGGCGGGGCCCAGCCGGCGGTGGCGGACAGCTCGGACTTCAAGATGGCGGCGGGGTAGGAGGGGAAAGAGCGGGCCCGCGCGGGGCGCGGGTGGGACCGGCAGGCATGCTAGCCCTGCGCTGACGCCGACCGGTCAGCGCTATCCCTGCCGGGGGTGGCGCTCCCCCCCGGAATGAGGGTGCCGCGCCGGACGTGGCAACGAAAGGTGGCCGCCGGAAAGCAGCAGCCGGAAAGCAGCAGCCGGAAAGCAGCAGCCGGAAAGCAGAAAGCCACCCGAAGGTGGCTTTCATGGTGTCGGAAGGCGCGTCGCCCTCGGAACCTGGCGCTCAGATCACGAAATCTTCCAGCTTGGCGCCGCCGGAAATGGCGGCCTTCAGCCATTTCGGTTGCAGGCCGCGGCCGCTCCAGGTTTCGCCGGTGGCTTGATTACGATACTTCGCGGCCACCTTGGAGGACTTCGGCGTGCCGGTCTTGGCGGCGCGCGCGGTCAGGTCGGCGACCGTCAGGCCGTATTCCTGCATCAGCGACTTGACTTTGCCGATCGCGTCGGACCGTTCGCGGTCCTGGGTTTCCGCGATTTGCTGTTCGAGGGCGGCCCGCTGGGCCAGGAGGTCTTTGAGCGATGCCATTTATGCAATTCCTCGCGTAGTTCAACGGCTCCCTCGAAAGGGAATGCCGCATTATAGGCAGGGAATCGAGTATCACCGCAAGGGGGTAAATTCCCGGGCCGGCGTTGAAACGGCACGCTGAAACGGCATTTCCTTGAGTTTCCAGCGGATCAACTGTCAGGAAACGTGTCTCGCCTGACACGAGTTGACGATGGCGCCCGCCTGGATCGGTGGGGCGGGAATGCCCCGGAATCGGACCCCGCCGCGCACCGCGATGGGGAAATCACTCCGTCGGCGGGACATATCCGGCGGGCTGTTCCGCGCCGTCGCCGAAGAAGAACTGTTCCATCTGCCGCGCGAGGTATTGGCGCGCGCGCTGGTCGGCCAGATTCAGGCGGTTTTCGTTGACCAGCATGGTCTGGTGCTTCATCCATGCGGCCCAGGCTTCCTTGGACACGTTCTCATAGATGCGCTTGCCGAGTTCGCCGGGATAGATGGGAAAGTCCATGCCCTCGGCTTCCTTCTTCAGATAAACGCATTGGACGGTGCGGGCCATATCAAACCTCGATGCTCAAAAAGTGTGGGGGAGTGCGGCAGCCGGCCGACGCTGGGCCGCTGCCGCGGGATCGATCCCGGATGACGGGATGCTGGGGAAGGGTGAGGGGATCGCGGGTCAGGCGAGTTTCTTGACGAGGACCTGCGAACGCCGGTCCCAGTTGTATTTGCGCTTGCGTTCCTCGGGCAGCCAGTTCGGGTCGACCGGCTGGAATCCGCGCTTGATGAACCAGTGCATGGTGCGCGTGGTCAGCACGAAGACGCTGGTCAGGCCCATGGCCTTGGCGCGCTGCTCGATGCGCTTGAGGATGCGCTCGCCGTCGCCCTGGCCCTGCACGGCGCTGGACACGGTCAGTGCCGCCATTTCGGCGGTGCGCGCTTCCTGATAGGGATGCAGCGCGGCGCAGCCGAATATCACGCCGTCGTGCTCGATGACGGTATAGGTCTCGATGTCGCGTTCGATTTCGCTGCGTTCGCGTTTGACCAGCGTGCCGTCGCGCTCGAACGGTTCGATCAGCGCGATCAGGCTGCCGATATCGTCGTGCGTCGCCTCGCGCAGGCTTTCGAGTTTTTCATCGACGACCATCGTGCCGATGCCGTCGTGGGTATAGACCTCCTGCAGGATCGCGCCGTCGACGACGAAAGGCAGGATGTGCGAGCGTTCGACGCCCGATTCGCAGGCCTTCACGCAGTACTTCAGATAGAAACCGACGTCGGTCGGCTGCGTCGGCGGCGGGAGTTTGGCGATCAGCCGTTTCGCGTCGGCCAGCGCCAGTTCCGTGTCGATCGCGCTTTCCGGGTCCTCGGGGTTTTCGCGCACGCCCTCGACCTCGGTCATGAACAGCAGCTTGTCGGCCTGCAGCGCGATCGCGGTTTCGGTCGCGACGTCTTCCATCATCAGATTGAAGGCGTCGCCGGTGGGCGAGAAACCGAACGGCGACATCAGCACGATGGCGCCGATATCGATGGCGCGCTGGATCGCGGCGGCATCCACGCGGCGCACGATGCCGGAGTGCTTGAAATCGACGCCGTCGACGATGCCGACCGGCCGCGCGGTCAGGAAATTGCCCGACACCACGCGCACCGTGGAATTGGCCATCGGCGTGTTGGGCAGGCCCTGGGAAAAGGCCGCTTCGATTTCGAATCGCAATTGACCGGCGGCTTCCTGGGCGCTGTCCAGCGCAATGCCGTCCGTGATGCGCATCCCGTGGCTGTATTGCGGCTGATGGCCCTTGAGGGCGAGCTGTTCGTTGACCTGCGGGCGGAAACCGTGGACCAGCACGATCTTGATGCCCATCGCATGCATGATGGCCAGGTCCTGGACGAAGCTGTTGAGCTTGCCCGCGGCGATCATTTCCCCGGTCATGCCGACGACGAAGGTTTCTCCGCGATACGCATGGATATAAGGGGCCACCGCGCGAAACCACGGCACGAAGGTATGGGGGAAGACCAGGCTCATGGGCGCGGATTGTGCAACAGGCTGTCCCCGCAACGCGGCGGCAAGGTCACTTGCGGGACGCTGTGCGGGAGCGGAGCATGGCGCCTCCGCAACACCCCCCGGAGCGAGACATGGAAGTCTTCAAGACACATGGTGCCTTCAGCTGGTCGGAATTGATGACGACCGACACGAAGAAGGCGTCCGAGTTCTACGGCAAGCTGTTCGGCTGGACGATCGAGGTGATGCCGATGCCGGGCGGTCCGGCGGATGCGCCGCCGTACCACGTGATCAAGGCGCGCGGGGCGGACGACGCCATCGGCGGCCTGATGGCCTGCCCGCAGCAGGGCATGCCGCCCGCCTGGGGATCTACGTCACGGTGGACAACGTCGACGAGACGGTGGCCCAGGCCAAGGCGATGGGCGGCAAGGTGCTCATGGAGATCATGGAAGTGCCCACCGTCGGCCGCATGGCGACGCTGCAGGATCCGCAGGGCGCGGTGATCAACGTGATCACCTATGCCGAGATGCCTGACGAAAAGAAATGAGGCTTCAGCACTGCCACCGCCGCTGGCCCTCACCCCTCCCTCTCCCGCAAGCGGGAGAGGGGGCAAGAGGAGCAGTGCCGGACTCCCTCTCCCGCTTGCGGGAGAGGGCAGGGGTGAGGGCCAGGGGCCTGTGACCGGATCCCTCTAGTGAAGCGCGAGATAATCCGCGCCCCGTGAGTCAAGATCCCAACGCCCCCGCCCCGCGTCCCCCTCGGCCTCCCCGCCCGCCGCGTCCACCGCGCCAGGCCGGTCCTCGCCGCCCCCCGGCGCCCGCCACCCCGATCCCGCCGATCGAGTTCCCCGAATCGCTGCCGGTCTCCGGCCGTCGCGAGGAGATCATGCGGGCGATGGCCGAGCACCAGGTGGTGATCGTCTGCGGCGAGACCGGTTCCGGCAAGACGACGCAGTTGCCCAAGATCGCGCTGGCCATGGGCCGGGGCCGCGGCAACGGCGGCGGGCTGATCGGCCACACGCAGCCGCGCCGCATTGCCGCGTCCAGCGTCGCCAAGCGCATCGCCGAGGAGCTCAAGTCGCCGCTGGGCGACGTCGTCGGCTACAAGGTCCGCTTCCAGGACCGGCTGCAGCCGGGCGCCTCGGTCAAGCTGATGACGGACGGCATCCTGCTGGCCGAGACCCAGACCGATCCGCTGCTCAGCGCCTACGACACGCTGATCATCGACGAGGCGCACGAACGCAGCCTCAACATCGATTTCCTGCTCGGCTACCTGCGCGAGATCCTGCCGCGCCGGCCCGACCTGAAGGTCGTGGTGACCTCGGCGACCATCGACGCGGACCGCTTCGCGCAGCACTTCGCCTCGGCGAAGGGACCGGCGCCGGTGTTGATGGTGTCGGGACGGCTGTTCCCCGTCGAGCAGCGCTATCGCCCCTTCGAGGAATCGCGCGAGTACGACGTCAACGACGCCATCTGCGACGCGGTCGACGAACTCTGGCGCGACGGCCGCGGCGACGTGCTGGTCTTCCTGCCCGGCGAGCGCGAGATCCGCGAGGCCGCCGAGGCGTTGCGCAAGCACCATCCGCCCGGCGTCGAGGTGCTGCCGCTGTTCGCGCGCCTGTCCGAGCAGGAGCAGAACCGCGTCTTCCAGCCGCACGGCCAGCCGCGCATCGTGCTGGCGACCAACGTCGCCGAGACCTCGCTGACGGTGCCCGGCATCCGCTACGTGATCGACCCCGGCCTGGCGCGCGTCAAGCGCTACAGCTACCGCAACAAGGTCGAGCAGCTTCAGATCGAGAACATCAGCCAGGCGGCGGCCAACCAGCGCGCGGGCCGCTGCGGCCGCGTCAGCAACGGCACCTGCATCCGCCTGTACGACGAGAAGGACTACCTCTCCCGTCCGCGTTTCACCGACCCGGAGATCCTGCGCAGCTCGCTCGCGGGCGTGATCCTGCGGATGAAGGCGCTGCACCTGGGGCAGGTCGAGGACTTCCCCTTCATCGAACCGCCGCCACGCAAGGCGGTCGCCGACGGCTACCAGCTGCTCAACGAGCTGGGCGCCGTCGACGAGCGCAACGAGCTCACGCCGATGGGCCACGAGCTGTCCAAGCTGCCGCTGGATCCGCGCGTCGGCCGCATGATCCTGGAGGCCCGCCAGCGCGACGCGCTGAGCGAGGTGCTGATCATCGCCAGCGCGCTGTCCGGTCAGGACGTGCGCGACCGGCCGATGGAGCAGCAACAGCAGGCCGACGAGAAGCACAAGAAGTTCGACGACGAGAAGTCGGAGTTCATGGGCTACCTGAAGCTGTGGAAGTGGCTTGGAGAGTCCCGCGGAGGCGAGGGCGAACACAAGCTCTCCAACCGCAAGCAGGAACAGCTGCTGCGCGACAACTTCGTCAACCCGCGCCGCGTGCGCGAGTGGCGCGACATCTATTCGCAGCTGCACACGGTGATCGCCGAGCACGGCTGGCGCCTGAACGGCGCCCCGGCGACCTATGAGCAGGTCCACCTGTCGATGCTGGCCGGCCTGCTGGGCAACATCGGCGTCAAGGCCGATGACGACGACTGGTACCTGGGCGCGCGCGGCATCAAGTTCTGGCGCCATCCGGGCGCGCACCTGAGCAAGAAGCCGGGGCGCTGGATCGTCGCGGCGGAGCTGGTGGACACGACGCGGCTGTTCGGCCGCGGCATCGCGGCGATCGAGCCGCAGTGGCTGCCCGGCATCGCCGGCCACCTGATCAAGACCCAGCTGCTGGAGCCGCATTGGGAGAAGAAGGCGGCCGAGGTCGTGGCGCTTGAACGCGCGACGCTCTACGGCATCGTGCTCTACAACAACAAGCGCGTGAACTTCGGCCGCGTCGACGCCGTCGCCGCGCGCGAGATCTTCATCCGCGAGGCGCTGGTCAACGGGGACTGGGAGACGCGGCTGCCCTTCCTGGCCCACAACCAGAAGCAGATCGCCAAGGTCGAGGAGCTCGAACACAAGTCGCGCCGCCAGGACGTGCTGGTCGACGACGAACTGATCTACGCCTTCTACGACCAGCAGCTGCCGGCGGACGTGTACTCCGGCGTGACGCTGGAGAAGTGGTTCCGCGAATCGAGCAAGGCCAACCCGCGCCTGCTGCAGCTCAGCCGCGACGAGCTGATGCGGCACGAGGCCGCCGGCGTGACGAGCAATGCCTTCCCGAAGACGATCCGCCTGGGCGGCGTCGACTGCAGCGCGACCTACCTGCACCAGCCCGGCGACGCGCGCGACGGACTGACCGTCACCGTGCCGATCTACGCGCTCAACCAGGTCAGCGACGAGCGCGTCGACTGGCTCGTGCCCGGCATGCTCGAGGCCAAGGTGACGGCGCTGCTCAAGAGCCTGCACCAGAAGCCGCGCAACCGGCTGACGCCGCTGCCCGAGTTCGTCGCCGAGTTCGTCGAGCTGAATCCGTTCGCGCAGGGCGGCCTGGTCGACGTGCTGCTCAAGGCGGTCAAGGAGCGATCGCAAGTCGCCGTGCAGCGCAACGACTTCAAGCTGGAGCAGTTGCCCGCGCATCTGTTCATGAACATCCGCGTCGTCGACGAGCACGGGCGGCAACTCGGCCAGGGCCGCAACCTGGCGACGCTGAAGGCAGAGCTCGGCACCCAAGCGCGCTCCGCCTTCCAGGCCCTCGCCGCGCTCAAGCTCCACGGTTCGGGAGACTCGTCCAAGCAGCAAGACTCGGAAGAGTCCCTGGAGCGCCGAGGCGCTGACGACTCCCTCTCCCGCTCGCGGGAGAGGGCAGGGGTGAGGGCTGCGGTCGACGGAGGACGGCCGACGTCAAGCGACGGCCAGTCCTCCCGCGGCATCAAGGCGACGGTGATCCCACCGACCAAACCCGCGACCGACGCCGCCAAGACCTACACGTCCTGGACCTTCGGCGAACTCCCCGAGCTCATGGAGATCAAGCGCGGCCCGCAGACGCTGATCGGTTTTCCGGCGCTGATCGACAAGGGTCAGCACGTCGAGATCGAAGTCTTCGACGAGCCCGAGATCGCCGCCGCGAAGCACCGCGCCGGCCTGCGCCGCCTGGTCGCGCTGCAGCTGAAGGAACCGCTGAAGTACCTCGAGAAGAACATCCCCGACCTGACCCAGATGTCGGTCGCCTACATGAGCCTGGGCACGGCCGAGGAGCTGCGCGACCAGATCATCGCGGTCGCGCTGGAGCGCGCCTTCCTGTCCGACCCGCTGCCGGTCGACGAGTTCACGTTCAAGGCCCGCCTCGAGGAAGGCCGCGCCCGCCTCAACCTGATCGCGCAGGAGGTGGCCCGCCTCGCCTTCAACGTGCTGATCGAGTACCAGGCCGCGCTGCGCAAGCTCAAGGACGCACGCACGGCGCCCAAGGACGTGGTCGAGGACCTGCAGGCGCAGTTGCAGCGGCTGATGCCCAAGCGCTTCGTGCTGCAGACGCCGTGGAGCCAGCTGCAGCACTTCCCGCGCTACCTGAAGGCGATCACGCTGCGGCTGGACAAGCTGCGCGCGGACGCGGCGCGCGACGCGAAGCTGCTTTCGGAGCTGCGCCCGCTGGAGCAGCGCTGGTCGCGCCGCCTGGCGGAACTCAGGGGCACGACCGACGCGCGGGTGGAGGATTTCCGCTGGCAGCTCGAGGAATTGCGGGTCAGCCTGTTCGCGCAGGAACTGAGGACACCGCAGCCCGTCAGCGTCAAGCGCCTGGAAAAGGTGTGGGCGCAGTTACAGAACTGAGCGGAGAATCCCCCCCAGTTCTTCAGGCGGGGATCTCGGGTTTTCGGTCCAATTCAAGCTACAAAAGGTCCGTGGCCCTGCACCGTCGGGTGCCGCACATCGCTCGTGTCTGACAACACCACAACATCCTCCGCCGCCCCGATGCGGCGCTTCGGCCGCTTCGAGCTGCGCGCGCTGCTGCACAAGAGCCTGCGCTCGATGCTGTGGGTGGTCTTCGACCCGCAGAGCGGTCAGGAGCTGTTCCTGATGATGCCGCGCGAGAAGCCCAACAGCGAGGCGGCGATGCTGCACTGGCTGAAGACGGTCGACGGTGCGTCGCGCATCCATCATCCGAACCTGGCGCATGTCGTCGAGACCGGCCGCGTCGATCCGTGGCCCTACGTCGCCTACGACCGCGCGCTGGGCGAGACGCTGGAGGAGCGCATCGCCCGCGGCGCGCCGCCGCTGCCGCTGGATGCCGCCGGCTGGGCGTCGCAGGCGCTCGAGGGCCTGGCCTTCGCGCACGAGGCCGGCCATGCGCACCGCGACATCCAGCTCGCCCACATCGTCGTCGACGGCGCGAACCACGTCCGCGTGCTGGGGCTCGAGGTCGCGCAGGAGGTCGTGCCGCCGAACGCCGACTTCAACACCACCACGCGCCGCGCCGCGCGCGAGGCCGCCGAGGAGGACGTCGTCTGCGTCGGCCTGGTGCTGCATCGCCTGCTCAGCGGCAAGCCGGTGCTGGAGGAGTCCGACCTGCAGGTCGTGCTCCAGCGCATGCAGCCGCAGGGGCATGACCTCGTGCGCCTGGGCTGGGAAACCCCGTATGCGATCCCCGAGCCGCTGCGCGCCATCGTCAACCGCGCCAGCGACCGGCAGACGCGCCAGCGTTACCACCTGGCGCGCAGCTTCTGGCGCGCGCTGGACGGCTGGCGGCTGTCGGCCGAGCAGGACGACGGCGGCCCGATCGCGCTGCTGAAGGACAAGATGCAGCGCTTCGGCCATCTGCCGAGCACCTCGACCCGGCTGGTGACGACGGTGTCCTCGTCGGCGATGGCGGGACAGCACGGCAGCCAGCTGGCGTCGATGGCGCTGAAGGACATGGCGCTGGCGCTGGAGCTGATCCGGCGCGTCAACAACGCGCTGCGCCAGCAGGGTCCGACCAGCGGCGGCACGGTGCTCAACCTGCAGCGCGCGATCGCGATGCTGGGCCTGAACGGGCTGGAGGACGCGGCGCGGGCGCTCAAGCCCTGGCCCGGTCCGATGAACGAGGGCCAGGCGCAGTTCATGCAGAGCGTGATGCGCCGCGTGCAGCGCGCCGGCCAGGTGGCGCAGGCGCTGCGTCCGGCCGGGTATGACGGCGAGGTGATCTACCTGATCTCGCTGATGCAGAACCTGGGGCGGCTGCTGGTGCAGTACCACTTCCCCGACGATGCGCAGCAGATCCGTCAGCTGCAGGTCGCGCCGGAGGCGACCGAGGACAACCCCAACCCGCGCGGCATGAGCGAGCAGTCCGCCGCCTACGCGGTGCTGGGCTGCGACCTGGAGAGCCTCGGCCTGGCCGTCGCCCGGTACTGGGGCCTTGGCGACGAGCTGCAGCACATGATGCGCCGCCAGCCGCAGGAGGCGCCGGTGCGCCATGCCGACGGCGACACGGAGCTGCTGCGGTTGACCTGCAGCCTGGCCAACGAACTGGTGGACGCGCTCGCGCTGCCGGAGCGCAAGCGCCAGGCGGCGATCGAGCTCGCGACGCGGCGTTATGCGCGCGCGCTCGGACTGGGCCTGCGCGAGATCTACGACGCGCTCGGCACCAGCGGCGCGATCACCGACGCCGGCGAGAGCGGCCTCGGCGCGATGAGCGATCCGGCCGTCGGCGCGGCTGCGACCGCGGCGCCGCGCTCCCGGCTGCGCGAGCGCGCCGAGTCCGGCGCTCCCGCCCCTGCGGCCACGAACACTGCCAACAACAACGCGAACAGTACCGCCCAGCCAGGATCGCCGAACGGCACGTACCCGCCCGGCAGATCCCAGCCCGGCAAGGACCGACCATGACCGCCATGCCGCCCGCCGTCGGGCGATTCAAGCCGCTGCGCAGTCTTGGGCAGGGTGCCCAGGCGGTGGTGTGGCTCGCCCACGATCCGCGGCTGGACCGCGAGGTCGCGCTGAAGGTGCTGACGCAGGCCGTCGACCGCGCGAGCGTGGACGCCTGGCTGCACGAGGCGCGCGCGGTCAGCCGGCTGACGCATCCCAACATCGTGCCGGTCTTCGAGGCCGACATCGAGGGCGGCCAGGCCTACATGGTCTTCGAGTACGTGCCCGGCGGCACGCTGACCGAGCGGCTGCGCCAGCGCGGCCGCCTGCCGGCGCGCGAGGCCGTCGCGATGATGCTGGGCATCCTCGACGGGCTGCACGCGGCGCACCAGGCGGGCGTCGTGCACCGCGACCTGAAGCCGTCCAACATCCTGATCGACTCGACGGGCCGGCCCAAGGTGATGGACTTCGGCATCGCGGGGCGCATCCAGTCCGGTGCGGTCAGTGCGACCGCTGCGGGCGGTACGGCCGGCGCGGCCCCCCGCCCGAATCGCATCGTCGGCACGCCGGGCTACATCTCGCCGGAAGCGGCCCGGGGCGACGCCGCCTCGCCGGTGATGGACGTCTTCGCGGCGGCCGTGATGCTCAGCGAGATGCTGTCCGGCCAGCGGCTCAACTACGACCCCGATCCGTGGCGCGCGGTGCGCCGCGCGATGGAGCAGACGCTGGATCCGCCGGCCGATCTCGGGCCCGACAGCGACGACGCGTTGCGCGCCGTGCTGCTGCGCGGCCTGTCGCGCGAGTCGTCGCAGCGCTGGGCCGATGCCAAGACCTTCCACGACGCGCTGGCCGCGTGGCTGCATCCGGCCAGCGAGGCGCCCGAGGCGGGCGAGGGCGGCAACGCCACGCTGGAGTTCCTGCTGCGCCGCATGCGGCATCGCAGCGACTTCCCCGCGATGGCCGACTCGGTGACGCGCATCCAGCGCATGACGCAGTCGGAGAACGAGAGCCTCACCTCGCTGTCCAACGAGATCCTCAAGGACGTCGCGCTGACCAACAAGCTGCTGCGCCTGGTCAACACGGTGCAATTCAGCCACGCGGGCGGCGGGCACATCAGCACGGTGTCGCGCGCGGTGGCGCTGGTGGGCTTCGGCGGCATCCGCAACCTGGCGCTGTCGCTGGTGCTGCTGGAGCGGATGGAGAACAAGGGCCACGCGCAGCGCCTGAAGGAGGAGTTCCTCCGTTCGCTGATGGCGGGCTCGCTGGCGCGCGAGCTGTGCCTGGTGCCGCGGGAGAACGAGGAATCCTTCCTCGCCACGATGTTCCAGGGTCTGGGCCGGCTGCTGGCCGAGTTCTACCTGCCCGAGGAGGCGCAGCAGGTGCGCCGCGTCGTGCGGCCCGAGCGCGGCATGGGCGAGCAGGCCGCGCCGCCGCTGAGCGAGGCGGCCGCGTCGGCGCAGGTGCTGGGGCTGAGCTACGAGAGCCTCGGCCTGGGCGTGGCCCGGCAGTGGGGCTTCCCGGACACCCTGCAGCGCAGCATGCAGCGGCCCGACGGTGACGCGCCGACGCGGCTGGTGGAGCACTCGACCGACCGGATGCGCTGGCTGGGCCGCGCGAGCAACGATGTCGCGGACGTCATCCTGAACAGCGATCCCGCCGAGGCGCATGCCAAGGTGCGCGCGATGGCGCAGCGCTACGCACGGGCACTGGGCGTCGAGGCCAAGGCCTTCGAGGCCGCGGCGGACCAGGCGCGGCAGCGGCTGACGCAGCTGGCGCAGGCGATGGACATCAAGCTGGCGAAGAACTCGCCGGCGCAGCGCCTGCTGGCGCCGCTGACGCCGTCGGCGGAGGACACCCTCTCGCCGCACCAACTGCAGGCGACGATGGTGGAAGGGCAGCCGCCGGCCGGCGTGATCCCGCCCGAACAGGCGGCCGCGACGCTGGCCGCGGGCATCCAGGACATCACCAACGCGATGGTCGAGAGCTTCAAGCTCAACGAGATCCTGCGGATGATCCTGGAGACGATGTACCGCGGGCTGGGCTTCCGCCGGGTGATCTTCTGCCTGCGCGATCCGAAGACCGAGACGCTCACCGGCCGCTTCGGCCTGGGCGACGGGGTGGAGGCGGTGGTGCCGCTGTTCCGCGTCCCGTTGCGGGTGATGCCGGGCCTGCCGGCGGACCTCTTCACGGCGATCTGCACGAAGGGCGTGGACACGCTGATCGCCGACGCCTCGCAGCCCAAGATCGCCGAGCGGCTGCCGCCGTGGTTCCTCAGCGGGGCCAAGGCGCACAGCTTCCTGATCCTGCCGATGGCGCTGCGCGGCGCGCCGTTCGCGATGATCTACGCGGACAAGACGGAGCCGGGCAGCGTGGTGCTCGACGAGAAGCAGCTCTCACTGCTGCGCACGCTGCGCAACCAGGCCGTGATGGCCTTCAAGCAGGCGAGCTGAGATTCAACGACGCGGGCCGTAATGGCCCGGGATCCAGCGGCGACCGCCGCCGCGGTTGTCCCAGTAGCCGTCGATCCAGATGGTGCCGGTGACGACCGGGCCGCCGTCCGAATAGCCAGCGCCGTAGCCACCACCGCCGCCGTAGCCGCGGTCGTAGCCGTGATAACGATGGGCCGGAACCACGACGCAGCCGGTCAATGTCGCGACCAGCGGAGCCGCGACCAGCGCGAGCAGCAGGGGACGAAGCGTTCGCATGTGGGACCTCCATGAAGGGGACTGCATGCGTCAGACAACGCGGTCCCCGAGGTCGCCGATGACCGGTCACGCCGGACATTACGCGGCGGACACGGAGTAACGGTCGGTGAGCCCGCCATCGAACGGAGCGGCAGGCCCTGCAGGCCCTGCAGGCCCGACATCCCGGTCGAGCCGGGGCCCGATCAATACGGGCCGTTCTTCAGCCAGTGTTCGAGCTGCGGCAGGCGGTCGTTGCCCCAGAAGCGTTCGCCCTCGACGATGAAGAACGGCGAGCCGAACACGCCGCGGGCTTCCGCGAGGTCGATCTCCGCCTTCAGGCGGGCGCGCGCGGCGGTGTCGTTGGCGATGGCCTGGAGCTGGTCGGGCGAGACGTGCTGCGTGGCGCAGAGGTCCTGGAGCACCTCGCCCTGGGCGATGTTGCGGTCGTCGACGAAGTAGGCCTTGTAGACGGCCTGGGCGAACTTGCGGCCCTGCTCGGGGTCGCGGTCGTTGAACCAGTGGAACAGGCGCGCGGCCATCTCGGTGTGCAGGCCCAGCGAGGACGGCGTGTTGTAGGGCACCTTCATGAACGCGGCGAGCCGGACGACGTCGCGACGGACGTAGTCGCTGCGCATGACGCTGTTGGGGACGCGGATGCGTTCGAGCGACTGGAAGTTGGCGTCCAGCACGATGGCGTGCCAGTTGACGGTGCGGCCGTACCTGGACGCGAGCTCGTCGATGCTCTGCGCGGCGATGTAGCCGTAAGGCGAGGCGAAGTCGAAATAGAAGTCGATCGGTGCGGACATGCGGGCTCCTGACAAGGCGCGCGGATTGTAGGAGGGTGTCTCGACGCGCCTCGTGAAGCATCCGCCGGATGGGTGATGCCACTAACGCATGCCCCACCCGTCCGTCAACCACCCCCGGTTGGCGATGTATCGGCGCTGTTGCCATCCGATACAGTCATTTACTTCGGTTCCCCCTGAGGGCGTGCATTCCGTGAGGGAAATCACACCAAGGGGGCTGACCAGGGCAAAACCGGCGCGAGCCGGCGACGCAAAGCCTCCGGTCTCGGCGCCGACATCCCAAAGATGTCACGACTCGAGATAGCGGGGTTGCCGTACCGGCATCGACCGGTTCGTGACGCATCGCCGCTTGTCCGGCCCGTCCTGGGTCGAAAAAACAACGCCAGACCAACGGCAGGCAGGGATGCAAGAGAAGTATGAAATGCGGACGCCCGCGCGGCGGCGTCCGGCCGTCGGCGTGCCGACGGTGAGCACGATCGCGATCGCCGCCGCCTTGTGCGCCGGCATGGCAACCGCCTGGGGTCAGTCCTTGCCCCCGGGCACCGTCGACCCCGATGCGCAACGCCAGCTCCAGCAGCAGCGCGAGGCGCAGCAGCGCCAGTCGCTCGAACGCGAACCGGACGTCCGTCTGCGCGCCAGCGCACCGCAGGCGCGCCCCCGTCTGCGCGACGACGAGTCCCCCTGCTTCCAGATCACGCAGATCGAGCTGCGCGGCGTCGACGGCCAACCCCGCATGGCGCGCCAGATCGGCGCGCTCGACGGTCCCCAGGGCGACGACGCGCCGATCGGCCGCTGCCTCGGCGCCGGCAGCATCGCCACGCTGGTGACGCGCCTTCAGGACGCGTTGATCGAGGAAGGCTTCATCACCACGCGCGTGCTCGCGGCGCCGCAGGACCTGTCCACCGGGCGGCTCGTGCTGACCGTCGTGCCCGGCCGCGTCCAAGCGATCCGCCTGCGCGAAGGCACGTCGCCGCAGGTGCGGCTCGCCAACGCGCTGCCGGTGAAGCCGGGCGACGTGCTCAACCTGCGCGACATGGAGCAGGCGCTCGAGAACCTGCAGCGCGTCCCCGGCGCGCAGGCCGACATCCAGGTCGAGCCCGCGCTGGGCACCAGCGAGCCCGGCTACAGCGACCTCGCCGTCAGCTACCAGGGCGGCCGTCAGTGGCGCTGGCAGGTCTCGCTCGACGACAGCGGCAGCGAGGCCACCGGTCGCTACCCGCTCGCGCTGACGGCGTCGCTGGACCACGCGCTGACGCTCAACGACCTCTTCTACGTCACGCTGAACCGCGATGCCGACTGGCTCGCGCGCCGCGTCGACCACCGCGAGGGTCCGCACAAGGGCACCGGCGGCCACGTGCTGCACTACTCGCTGCCGTGGGGCCATTCGCTGATCAGCGTCACGGTCAGCCGCAGCGGCTATCGCCAGGTCGTCATCGGCGCCAACCAGACCTACGTCTACCGCGGCGCCAGCAGCAACGGCGAGCTGAAGCTGACCCGCATGCTCTGGCGCGACGGCCAGTACAAGTTCAGCGGCTATGTGAAGCTGTTCGGCCGCGGCTCGCGCAACTACATCGACGACGCCGAGGTCGAGGTCCAGCGCCGCCGCACCGGCGGCTGGGAGGCCGGCATCAACCTCAAGCGCAATGCCGGCGGCATCGGCAGCGAGGCCGAGCTCAGCCTGAAGCGCGGCACAGGCGCCTTCCACGCGCTGTCGGCACCCGAGGAAGCCTTCGGCGAAGGCGATTCGCGCGTGCGCCTGCTGCAGGGCGGCTACAGCCTCAACGGCGCGCTGACGCTCGGCGCCCGGCAGCTGCAGCTGAGCACCTCGCTGCGCGGCCAGTACGCGTTGAACCGGCTCACGCCGCAGGACCGCTTCTCGATCGGCGGCCGCTACACCGTGCGCGGCTTCGGCAGCGACGCGTCGCTGTCCGCCGACAACGGCCTGCTCTGGCGCAACGAGGCCGAACTTCCGCTGTCCGCTGCGCAGCAGTCGCCGGCCGTGTCGATGTACCTCGGCGTCGACGCGGGTCTGGTCGGCGGCCATGGCGCCGAGCGCCTCGCGGGACGCCACCTGACCGGTGCCGTCATCGGCTCGCGTGTGCGCACGCAGGGCTTCTCGCTCGAGGTGTTCGCCGGCGCGCCGCTGTGGCAACCGTCCCGCTTCCCCGCAGCCCGCGTCGTCGCGGGCTTCAACCTGACCTATTCGCGCTGAGCTCCCGTCGAGCCAGGCCCTGAACTCTTTCCGTTGAGATCGCGATGAACCGTCTTCAGTACCGAATCGTCTTCAACAAGCAACGCGGCCAACTGATGGCCGTGGCGGAAACCGCCTTGAGCCACAGCAAGGGCGGCACGAGCGGAGAGAGCGATGCGCCGGCGCGTCGCGCGCTGGGGACGGCGGAGACGGCGCCCGCGGCGTCGCGCGGTCCGCCTTCGCTGCTCGCGCTGGCGGCGGCCTTCGCGATGGGCGCGGCGATCACACTGACGCCGGACGCGCTCGCGCAGGTCAAGGCCGATCCCAACGCGCCCAAGGGCCAGCAGCCGACGGTGGTCAACAGCGCCAACGGCACGGTGCAGGTCAACATCCAGACGCCCAGCGCCGCCGGCGTCTCGCGCAACAGCTACAGCCAGTTCGACGTCGACAAGCGCGGCGTGATCCTGAACAACTCGCGCACCGACGTCAGCACGCAGCTCGGCGGCTACGTGCAGGCCAATCCGTGGCTCGCCAAGGGCGGGGCGCGCGTGATCCTCAACGAGGTCAACAGCAGCGCGCCCAGTCAGCTCAAAGGCTACGTCGAGGTGGCCGGCCAGCGCGCCGAGGTCGTCATCGCCAACCCGTCCGGCATCCAGGTCGACGGCGCCGGCTTCATCAATGCCAGCGCGGCCGTGCTGACCACCGGCACGCCGCGCTTCAACGTCGACGGCAGCATCGCCGGCTACGGCGTGCAGGGCGGCCTGATCCGCGTGGACGGGGCGGGCCTGGACGGCTCGTCGACCGACTACACGGCGCTGCTCGCGCGCGCGGTCGAGATCAACGCCGGGATCTGGGCCAAGGACGCCCGCATCCAGACCGGCACGCAGGTCATGACGGTGGACGAGACCGGCGTCGCCGGCGGCGAGTCGCTCGCGCCGACGGGCGAGCGCCCGCGCTACGCGCTGGACAGCACCGCGCTCGGCGGCATCTACGCGCAGCGCATCACGCTGGTGGGTACCGAGGCGGGTCTCGGCGTGCGCCAGGCCGGGCAGGTGGTCGGCGGCCAGCTGACGCTGCGCGCGGACGGCTGGCTGGACAACACCGGCACGGTCTACGCGCAGGAGGCCGATGCCAACGGCACGCCCGCGCTGACGGTGCAATCGAACGCCGGCGTGCGCAACGCGGGTTGGCTGGCGTCGCGCGGCTCGGCCGACATTCGCGCGCCGCAGCTGAACGGCGAAACCGGCAGCGTGACCGCGGCGGGCATGACCGCCGACGGCGCGATCGTGGCCGGCGGCGGCCAGCTGTCGCTGACCGCCTCGCAGTCGGCGAAGCAGGCCGGCCAGCTGCTGGCCGCGGACCGCCTGGCGGTGCAGGCGCCGGCGCTCGATCTCGGCGGTGCGCAGGCCCAGGCCGGATCGATCGCGCTCGGCGGCGACACCGTCGCGGCGCGCGAGTCGCTGCTGATCGCCGGAAGCGGCATCGACGTAGCAGGCAGCGCCTCCGTCGATCTGACGCGCGCGCAGGTGCAGGCGGCCACGGTCGCTGCCACTGCGCCGACGCTGATCGCCGACGGCGCGCAGCTGTCGGCCACCGGCACGCTGAGCCTGAAGGCGGACGGCACGCTGAGCACGCAGGCGGCGAGCCTCGCTGGCGGGAAGCTGGCGATCGCGGCGCACGACGCCGATCTGCGCCAGGCCGAATGGCTGCAGATCGGCACGGACGCGCTGTCCGTGCGCGTGGACGGCACGATGACAGCCGACGCCGCGCGCATCGCCAGCAATGGCGCGTCGCTGTCGATCGCGGCGAACGCCTTCAGCGCGATCGGCGCGAGCCTGGAGCAGTACGGCAGCGGCGCGCTGAGCATCGACGGCCAATCGGTCCACCTGAATGGCGCCACGCTGTGGTCCAACGGCGCGCTGTCGGCGACGGCGGCGCAGCTGACGCTCGATGGCGCGGACGCGCAAGCGCGTGCCATCGCGCTGAAAGCCGACGGCACGCTGAGCCAGCAACGCGCGACGCTGCGCACGACCGGCACCGCGACGCTGAGCGCGGACCGCGTCGACAACCGTGACGGCCGCGTCGCCGCCGATGGCGGCCTGACGGTCCAGGCCGGTACCGAGCTGCGCAACGATCGCGGCGAACTGCAGGCGGCGTCGGGTGGCATCGCGATCGTCGGGCAGGCCGACATCGCCAACGCCGCCGGCCTGATCGCCGCGCGCGACGGCGTGTCGGTGCAGGGACGTTCGCTGGTGCAGGAGCAGGGGGCCGCGATCGGCGGCCAGGACGTGACGCTGACGCTGCAGGGTGAGCTCCGTCAGGATGCGTCGTCGAGCGTCTCGGCCAACCGCCGGCTCGACATCGACGCGCAGGCGATCCTGTCGGACGGTCAATTGCGCGCGGGCGGCGCGCTCGGCCTGACGGCGCGCGACAGCGCGACGCTGGGCGGATCGGTCTACGGCGCGCAGGTCACCGCGTCCGCCAGCGGGACCTTGAGCGTCGCAGGCCTGCTGGCCGCGCAAGGGCAACTGAGCGCCACGGCGGCGCAGCGCCTGCAGACCAGCGCCGGATCGACCGTCGCGGCCGGCCTCGGCACCGATGGGCACATCGGCGCACAAGGCGCCCTGGCCATGACGGCCGGTTCGGAGATGACGCTGCGCGGCCAGGTACTGGCGGTCGACGCGAGCCTCGATGCGATGGGCCTCGATCTCAACGGCGCGCAGGTCCAGGCGGTCAACACGCTGAACGTGAAGAGCGTCGGCGAGCTGAACACCGAGGGCGCGCGGCTGAGCGCCACCTCGCTGTCCTTGCAGGCGCAGGACTGGCGCCATGCCGGCGGCCAGCTCGCGCTGAGCGGCAGCGGCGACCTGTCCGTCGCGCTGACCGGCCGGCTGGACAACCGCCAGGGCGTGATCCAGGCGAATGCGAAGACCGTCTCGCTGACGGCGCAGACCATCGACAACACCGCCGGCAAGATCGTCGCTGGCGGCAATGCGCTGAACCTGCGCGCGGAGTCTCTCGCCAACCAGGGCGGCACGGTGACGACGGCGGGCGACCTGAGTGTCGACGCGCGCCTGCTCGACAACCGCGACGGCGAACTGAGCGGCGGGCAGGTCGGCGTGACCAGCCGCCAACTCGACAACACCGGCAACGGCCTGATCGCGGCGACGGGCAACCTGACGATCCGCGCCGATGCGCTGACCAATGCCGGCACGCTGCAGGCGCAGGTCGACGCGACGATCGCCGGCGCGGGCACGCTCGCCAACAGCGGCCTGATCCGCGCCGGCGGCGCGGCCACGGTCGAGGCGGACACGCTGACGCACGCCGGCACGCTGGCGGCTGGCAACGCACTGACGGTGCGCGCGGGTGCGATCGACAGCACCGGCACCTTCGCCGCAGGTCTCCGGACCGACAACACAATCGCCGCGACAGGCGACCTGGCGCTGAACGCGGCGCGGACGCTGAAGCAGTCGGGGACGACGCTGGCGGGCGGATTCGCGCGCATCGACGGCGGCGATCTCCAGCTGCAAGGCAGCCAGACGCAGGCGGCCGACCTGATCGTGCGCTCGCACGGCGGCGACCTGCGGCTGGATCGCGCGGCGATGGTCGCCACCGGTGGACTCGAGTTGAACGCGGGCGGCGCGCTCGTCACGGACAACGCGCAGCTCAGCGGCGGCGCGGTGAAGCTGTCGGCCGCGGACTGGCGCAACGCCGGCGGCGAGATCGGCCAGACCGATGCGGCCGGCCGCCTGACGGCCACCATCGGCGGCACGCTGGACAACAGCGGCGGCCGCATCGCCGGCAACGGTTCGGCGCTGTCGCTGAGCGCGCAGCGCATCGACAACGTCGCGGGTCAGGTGATCCATGCCGGCGGCACGGGCGGTGAACTGCGGCTGGATGCCGCCACCCTCGACGGCGCGGGCGGCACCATCGCCGGCGCGGGGCGGCTCACGCTCAATGTCGGCGGTCATGCCGACCTGGGCGGCGCGTCGGCGGTCACGCAGGCGGACCGCGTGTCCGTGACCGCGGGCAGCCTGAGCACGCGAGATGCCAAGCTGGTCGCTCAGAACGGCGCGCAACTCGCGGTGATGGGCGAGTTCGACAACACCGGCGGGCTGGTCCAGTCCGGCGGCGCGGTCGCCGCGTCGGCCGGATCGCTGGTCAACCGCAACGGCCAGATCGGCGGCGTCGACGTGACGCTGACCGGCGCCAGCGTGGACAACGCCGGCCTCGGCCTGATCGCGGCGCAGCAGCGCCTGTCGGTCGACGTGGGCAGCCTCGGCAATGCCGGCACGCTGCAGGCCGGCGGCGACGTCGACCTGCGCGCGAGCGCCCGGCTGGACAACGCGGGAATGATCCGTGCAGGCGGCGACGCGCAACTGCGTGCCGACGCACTGACCAACACGGGCACGATCGCGGCGCGGGGCTCGCTCGGTCTCGATGCAGCCACGATCGACAGCAGCGGCGCGCTGGCCGCGGGTCTGCGGGACGACAACACCGTCGCCGCCACCGGCGACCTGACGGTGGCCGCGACCGGACAACTGCGTCAGGGCGGCACGGCGCTCGCGGGCGGCGCGATGACGCTGACCGGCGGCGAACTGGCCCTGCAGGGCGGCAAGTTCCAGGCGCAGCGCGTCACGCTGAACGCGCTGGCCGGCGACCTGCGCCTGGACGGCGCGGCGCTGTCGGGCGGCGAGCGTCTGATGCTCGCCACGGCGGGCGTGCTGGACACCTCGTCCGCGGTCTTGAGCGCAGGCTCGGTGGCCGTGACGGCGGGCGACTGGCGCAACGTCGCCGGCGACATCGCGCAGACCGCGTCGGCGGGAACCCTGACCGTCTCGGTCGCCGGCACGCTGGACAACCAGCGAGGCTCGATCGCGGGCAACGCGGCCGACCTGACGATAGTCGCGGGCGTGCTGGACAACCGCGCGGGCTCGATCGTCCATGCGGGCGCGGCTTCGGGCACGCTGGCGCTGACGGTGTCGCGCCTGGACGGCACCGGTGGCGAGATCCTCGGCAAGGGCGCGCTGGTGCTGCGCGCCGACGGCGCGGTGACGCTCGACGACGCGCTGACGCAGGCGCGTCGTGTCGACATGACCGCGGTCAGCCTGAGCCTTCGTGACGGCCAGCTCGTCAGCGAGAGCGGCGCGACGCTGACGGCGGCCGGCGCGGTCGACAACACCCGCGGCGTGATCCAGACTGCCGAGGACCTGCGCATCGACGCGGCCTCCCTCGCCAACACCGCCGGCCAGATCGGCGGCCGGGCGGTGGATCTGTCGACGTCGGGCGCGCTGATCAACGGCGCGCAGGGCCTGATCGCCTCGACGCAGGCGATGACGATCGCCGCGGGCCGGCTCGACAACGCCGGCAGCCTTCAGTCGCAGGCGGCGATGGACCTGACCGTCCACGGCGCGTTCTCCAACACCGGCACCGCGTACGCGCGCGGCCCGCTGACGATCACGACGGGCGACGTGCTCGGCAACACCGGCATGCTGGCGTCGCAAGGCGCGCTGGCGGTGCAGGCGGACAGCATCGCCAGCAGCGGCGGCTTCATTGCCGGGCTGAATCCGGACAACACGCTGGGCGCGCAGGGCGACCTGACACTGCGCGCGACCGGTGTGCTGCAGCAGAGCGGCCAGACGCTGGCGGCAGGCGCGATGTCCCTGCGCGGCGCGACCCTGCAATTGCAGGACGCGAAGCTCCAGGCACGGACCGTCGGCTTGACGGCCACGGCGGGTGCCCTTCAACTGAACCGCGCGACCGTGGCTTCCGCCGGCGCGCTGACGCTGGGCAGCACCGGCGCGCTCGACACCGGCGCGGCGGCTGTCTCGGGGAACAGCATCGCCATCGCGGCGCAGCGCTGGTCCAACGTCGACGGCACGGTGACGCAGACCGGCCAGGGCGGACAGGGCGCCGCCTTGAGCGCGACGCTGCAAGGCGCGCTCGACAACACGCGCGGCGAGATCGCTTCGGCCGGTCGCACGTTGGCGATCTCGGCCGGCGCGGTGAACAACACCCAGGGGCGCGTCGTTCACGCGGGGGGCGAGGGTCTGCGCATCGATGCGAGCTCGCTGGGCGGCGTCGGTGGCGAGATCCTCGGCGCGCAGGCGGTGACGCTGGCCGTGACCGGTGCGGTCGACCTGAGCCAGGCGAAGACGCAAGGGGCCCAGGTCACGATCGAGGCTGGCAGCCTGCGCCACCAAGGCGGACAACTGCTGAGTGCCGGCGACGCGCAGCTGCGCGTGACCGGCGCGCTGGACAACGCCGGCGGCGCGATCGTCGCCACGCGCGACCTGCTCGCGCAGGCGGGATCGCTCGACAACACGGGCGGCCAGATCGGCGCCCGCAACGTCGACCTGACGACCGGGACCTTGACCAACGGCGCGCAGGGCCTGATCAATGCGCAAGGCGCGTTGACGGTCGGCGCGAGCCAATTGACCAACGCGGGCGCGCTGCAGTCCGGCACGGACACGCGCCTGACCGTCACCGGCGACATGAGCAACAGCGGCTCCGTCTACGCGCAGGGCAATGCCGTCCTGAACGTCGGCAACGCGCTGGCAAACACCGGCGCCATCGGCGCTCAGGGCGGGCTGACGATCGATGCCGCGTCGCTGTCGGGTACGGGCTCGCTCGCTGCGGGTCTGCGACCGGACAACTCGCTGGCGACGCAAGGCGATCTCACCGTGCGCACGAGCGGCACGCTGCAATCGGGCGGCGCGATGCTGTCGGCCGGCGCGCTGGTGCTCAATGGACGCGATCTCCAACTCCAGGACAGCCGCCTCCAGGCGGCCTCCGCCTCGCTGACCTCGACCGGCGGCCCGCTGCGGCTGGACCGCGCGGCGCTCGCCAGCGCCGGCAACCTGATGCTGGCGAGCGCGGGCCTGCTGTCGACCGACGGCGCGACGCTCAGCGGCGCCAGCGTCGGCCTGACGGCGAGCGACTGGCGCAACGTCGGCGGCTCGCTGACGCAGCTCGGCTCGAGCGGCCAACTGACCGCGACGGTCGGCGGCCAGATCCTCAACACCGACGGCCGCATCCAGGCCGGCGGTTCGCTGCTGCGCTTGCAGGCGCAGGCGATCGACAACGTGCGCGGTTCGCTGGTGCAGGCGGGCAGCGGCCCGCTCACGCTGTCGACCGGCACGCTGTCCGGCGCCGGCGGGCAGATCCTGAGCAACGGCGCGCTGACGGTCGGCGCGACGGGCGCGGTGACGCTGACCAATGCGCAGACGCAGGGCGCGGGCGTGACGGTGACCGGCAGCAGCCTCGACCATCGCGGCGGCAACCTGGTGAGCACCGGCGCGGCGCAGCTGAACATCGTCGGCGCGATCGACAACACCGGCGGAACGCTCGCCAGCGCGGGCGCGCTCGACGTGCGCGGCGCCAGTCTGAGCAATGGCGGCAACGGGCTGCTGCAGAGCGATTCGACGCTGCAGGCGACGTTCGGCGGCACGCTGGACAACCAGGGCGGCCGGCTGCGCAGCGGCTCCGCGATGACGCTCAATGCCGGCACCGTGGACAACCGCGGCGGCTGGGCCGGCAGCGACGGCGCGCTGACGGTGACCACCGGCGGCAACCTGCTCAACGGCGGCGGCAGCCTGCTGGCGCAGCAGGGCCTGACGCTGGGTGCGGCGTCCGTCGGCAACCAGACCGGACGCATCGCCAGTCTGCAAGGCAACGTGACCGTGCGCGCGCAGGGCGCGCTCGACAACACGCAAGGCGCGATCCAGGCGGCGCAGACGGTGGATCTGCTCTCGACCTCGCTGGTCAACCGTCAGGGCGAGGTGTCCGGCGCGTCGATCGTGGTCGACACGCGCGGCCAGACGCTGGACAACACCGGCGGGCGACTGCTCGCGTCGCAGTCGCTGATGACGGACAGCGGCACGCTGGAGAATCGCGGCGGCCTGCTGCAATCGGGCGGCGGGCTGTCGGTGCAGACGCACGGCGCGGCGCTGGTCAACACGCGCGACGGCGCGGTCTCGACGCCCACCGGCATCCGCGCCACGGGCGCGATGACCATCGCCGCCGGCACGCTGACCAACGAGAACGGCATCAGCGCCGGCACCTCGGCGCAACTGACGGTGAGTCAGCTGACCAACCGGGCGGAGCTGTCGGCCTCGGCGCTCGGCCTCACCGTCGGCGGCACGCTGGACAACCAGGGCGGCCGGCTGATCGGCGGGCAATCGCTGAGCGCATCCGCGCAGCAGGTGCTCAACCAGGGCGGCCTGATCTACGGCGGCGGCACGCTGACACTGAACGCGGCCGGCCGCATCGACAACACCGGCAATGCCGGCAGCGGCGTGGGCATCCAGGGCGGCAACGTCACGCTGCAGGCGCAGCAGCTCGACAACGTCGGCGGCCAGGTGCTGGCCAGCGGCAACCTCGGGCTGACGATCACGCAGGTGCTGAACAACGCCAGCGGCGCGCTGGGTGCCTCGGGCCAGCAGACGATCGGCGATGGGGCGCAGGCCTCGGCGCTGTCGCTCGACAACGCCGGCGGCCGCATCTGGTCGGGCGACGCGATGGGCCTGAATCTGCGCGAGCTGGCCGGCGGCGTGGGCGGGCAGATCAGCAGCGGCGCGGGCATGACGGTCAAGCTCGCGGGTGACTTCAGCTATGGCGCGGGCAGCCAGTTCCAGGCGACCGGCGACATGACGCTGAACGTCTCGGGCAACTTCAGCAACCAGGGCACGCTGCGCAGCGGCGGCGGGTTGTCCATCCAGGCGACCAACATCGACAACGCCGCCAGCGGTGAGCTCAGCGGCGCGCTGACGCTGCTGACCGCGGCGGGCCAACTGAACAACCGCGGCTTGATCGACGGCGACGGCGTGATGCTGACGGCGGATCGCGTGCTCAACATGGGCACGGGGCGGATCTACGGCGGCGACATCGTCATCGATGGCGGCCAGTTGATCAACGGCGCGGAGGGCGGCGTGTCCGCGGTGATCGCGGGCCGGCGCTCGATCGATGCGGCGATGACGCGCGACGTGTCCAACACGGGCGGCGCGCTGATCTTCGCGGACGGCGTGCTGACGATGTCGGGCGCGAGCCTGCTCAACGAGAACTCGATCATCGAGGCCAGCCATGCGCTGGGGATCCAGATGACCGGCGGGATCGTGAACCGGACGGTGTTGGCGGGCGTGAGCACGGGGCAGGTCGCGGGCGCGGCGTCGGGCGGTACCGGGGGAAGCAGTGGCGGCGGCAGCGGCGGCAAGCCGGGCAACGGAGAGTTGACGGAGACGGCGCCCGAAGAGACCGCCGGCGGCGGCGACGTGTCCGCGGGTACGGGCAGCGGCGGCGTGAGCTTCCTTGACACGAAGGCCTTCATCCGCAGCGGCGGCAACATGAGCCTGACCGGCGCGTCGCTGCTCAACAGCGGGGCCAACATCGAGGCGCGCGGCGACCTGCTGCTGCAGGCCGGCACGATCGACAACCTCAACCCCTACCTGGCTTGGACGACCAATCCGGGTGCCACGGGGGCCTATGCGCGGGTCACGTACAAGTCGACGCAGACCATGACGCAGCAGTTCTTCATCAACGTGCCGTTGAACGGCAAGTCGGCGAATGATGCAGTGGCGGAATGGTCACGCTCCCACCCCAACGACACCATCGTCGGCTACACCGTGGAGGGGACGGGCGCCCTGGCGACAGTCACCCAGTCGCTGGCGGCAAACATCATCGTCGGCGGGCAACTGACCGTGATCGGCGCGAACACGATCACCAACGACATGAGCCGAGTGATCGGTTATGACGGTGTCGCGATCAGCGGCGGCAAGGTCAACAACGTCGCGCATTCGGTGCAGGTGGTCAATGCGCAGGGCGTGAGCCAGACAGCGGTGCTGGACTTGCCGTCGCAGGCGCAGTCGTTCATCCCCGCGTCGCAGGGCGCGGACGGCCGCCAACAGGCCGGTGGCGTGAGCCTCGGCGGCGGCGCGTCGCAGCAGGGCACGCAGGGGGACACCCGCGCGACTGCGGGAGGAGGCTCGGGTCTGAGCGGCCTGATCGGCCGCGTGATGCGGCAGGTCAACGCGGGCAACGCGGTCGTGACCGGCGCCCAGGGCGGCGCGCAGGTGCGCAGCGGTGGACAGATGCTTGCGCAGGCGGTCGATGCCGGCAATGGCGCAGGCAATGCGGGCACGGCCGAGGTCGAGCTCCGCAATGCCACCGTGAAGACGGCCCAGCAAGTCGGACAGATCCAGGACGCCAACGTATCCGCCACCATCCAGGGCGGCGCGCAGACCGGCCGTTCGGCGGTGGCGCAGGCGCTGCGTGCGGCGGCGGCGGCGCAAGCGGACGGATCGGCGCAGGCCGACGGCAAGGCGATGACGCAGGCGACCAAGGTGCTGGCGTCGTCGGCATCGACATCGCAGCGCCCGGGCGCTGCGCAAGGCGTGACCTTGAGCGGCTCTGGCGCGACCTTCAACGGCAAGCCGCTGGCGCTGAGCGTGCGGGTCAACCTGACACCGCCCTCCAACAGCCTGTTCAAGACGCACAAGGAACCGACGTCGAAATACCTGATCGAGACCGATCCGCGCTTCGCCAACTACAAGGAATGGCTGTCCAGCGATTTCCTGCTGCAGGCGATGGCGCTGGACCCGACGGTCACACAGAAGCGCCTGGGCGACGGCTTCTACGAGCAGCGCCTGGTGCGCGAGCAGATCGGCCAGCTGACCGGCACGGGCTACCTGTCGGGCTACGCGGACGACGAGTCCCAGTACCGCGCGCTGCTGACCAACGGCGCGACCTTCGCCAAGGAGCACCAGCTGGTGCCAGGTGTTGCGCTGACGGCGGAGCAGATGTCGCAGCTCACCAGCGACCTGGTGTGGCTGGTGGAGCAGACGGTGACGCTGGCGGACGGGACGACGCAGCGCGTGCTGGTGCCGCAGGTGTACCTGGTGCCGCGCGAGGGCGACCTGCTGCCCAGCGGCTCGCTCATCGCCGGCGGCCGCGTGGAGATGGCGCTGAGCGGCGACTTCACCAACGGCGGCGACGTGCGCGGCGGCGCGGTGAACATCACCGCGCAGAACATCGCCAACACGGGCGACATGCGCGGCACGACGCTGGCGCTGAGCGCGCGTGACGACCTGCGCAACATCGGCGGTTCGTTGAACGCCACGGGCGACATGAGCCTGGTGGCCGGTCGCGACATCACGATGGAGACGACCATCGCGAGCGGCGGCACGCAGCGCGGCAACGTGACGACGAAGGCGACGGTGCTGGATCAGGTCGCTTCGCTGAGCGCGGGCGGCGTGATGGTGGTGCAGGCCGGTCGCGACGTGTCGATGCAGGCGGTGCAGATCACGCAGGGCGGGGCGGACGGCGCGGGCGCGGACGGCGGCGTGCTGATCCAGGCTGGACGCGATCTGTCGCTGACGACGGTGACGACGGCCAGCGCGCGCGACGAGATCAAGAACGCGACCAACTTCAAGAAGGAGAGCCAGAGCCAGGACGTGGGCACGGCGGTGCAGGCCGAGGGCCTGGTCGTGCTCAAGGCGGGGCAGGACCTGACCGCGGCGGCGGCGCAGATCGCCAGCGCGCAGGGCGAGGTGAACCTGAGCGCCGGCCGTGACGTGCAGCTGCTCACGGGTCAGGCGACCTCGTCGGTCGAGGAGATGACGCAGAAGACCAAGAAGAGCCTGTTCAAGAAGAAGACCACGACGACGTACAACAAGGACGAGCAGACGCTGGCGATCGGGACCTCGCTCACGGGCACGGAGGTGACGGTGACGGCGGGGCAGGACATCCGCACGGAAGGCGCGACGATCAAGGCCGACGGCCTGGCGCTGCTGGATGCCAAGCGGGATCTGCTGCTGGGGAACGTGACGGAGAGCAGGAGCACGACGGACTTCAGCCAGACGATCAAGAAGACGACGGGCCTCGGCGCGGTGCTGTCGCTCGGGTCGCTCCTGCCGATCGCCAACCTGAACGCGTTGCAGGACGCGACGAAGACGGTCAACGAGGCGGTGGGTACGACGGTGAGCGCTGGGAGCGTGATTGCACGCGCGGGACGCGACGCCGCGCTGCAAGGCGCGACGGTGGTGGCCGACAGTGACGTGTTCATCAGCGCGGGGCGCAACCTGACGCTGACCACCGCAGAGAGCACGGAGTCCGGCAGCAGTTCGTCGAGCAGCAAGAAGAGCGGCTTCATCGGCAGCTGGTGGCAGCCCGCGGTGGGCACGGTGAAGACGAGCACCACGGGTGCGCAGCAGAGCAGCTCGCAGACCGGCTCGCAGGTGGCGAGCCTGGGCGGCGACGTGATGCTGAAGGCGGGCGAGGTCTACACGCAGACGGGGTCGAGCGTGATCGCGAAGGCCGACGCCAGTGGCCTGGGCGGCAACGTCGACATCGAGGGCCGGAAGGTCGTCATCGAAGCGGCCGAGAACAGCGCCAGCAGCAACCAGACGAGCAAGTTCAGCAAGACGGCGCTGGGCGGATCGGTCAGCGTGCCGATCGTGAGCGCGGCGCAGGGCGTGCTGAACGCGGTGAAGGCCGGGGAGAAGACCGAGGATTCGCGCATGCAGGCGCTGGCGGGGCTGAACGCCGCGCTGGCCGGCATGGATGCGGTCAAGGCGGGCCAGGACCTGATGGGCAAGAGCCCGACCGACGGCATCAAGATCAGCGTGAGCCTGGGGACGTCCAAGAGCCAGAGCAGCAGCACCGAGCAGAGCACGACGGTGGTGGGCAGCCAGGTGAAGGGCCAGGGCGACGTGTCGATCCGCGCGACCGGCGGCGGGCAGGACAGCACGCTGAACGTCGCGGGGTCCGACATCGTCGCGGACGGCAAGGCGTCGCTGAAGGCCGACGGCGCGATCACGCTGGCGGCGGCGCAATCGAGCCAGAGCCTGAACAGCAGCAACAGCAGCAGCGGCGGAAGCATCGGCATCGGCTACGCGTTCGGCGGCACGCAGAACGGCTTCACGCTGGACGCGTCCGTCAACAAGGGGAAGGGCCGGGCGAACGGCAACGGTTCGGAGCAGACGCAGACGCACGTCAACGGCACGCAGGTCGCGATCGAGTCCGGCGGCGACACCACGCTCAAGGGCGCGGTGATCACTGGCGGCAAGGTCACCGGCGACATCGGCGGCAACCTCAACATCGAGAGCCTGCAGGACTCCGCGACGTACTCCGCCAAGCAGCAGAGCGCGGGCGTCGGCGTGAGCATCTGCATTCCGCCGTTCTGCTACGGCGCGAGTTCGGTGAGCGGCAGCTTCAGCAGCGCGCAGGCGAAGGGGAACTTCGCCTCGGTCATGGAGCAGAGCGGCATCGCGGCCGGCGAGGGCGGGTTCCAGATCTCGGTGAAGGGGAACACCGACCTGAAGGCGGGAGCGATCACGAGCAACCAGGCGGCGATCGACGCCGGGAAGAACGTGTTCAGCACGGGCACGCTGACGACCAGCGACATCGAGAACCGGAGCACGCATAGCGCGAGTGCGGTGACGGTGAGCGGCGGGACGGGCGGCGGGATGGCCGGGGCCTATCAGGACAAGGGGGACGAGCGCGGGACCGCGCGAAGCACGATCAGCACGGCGGCCACGACGATCACCAGTGGTGACCCGGCGAGTCAGACAGCGTTGGACAAGATTGATCGAGGCGCGACCAGCGCCGATACGGTGGGCAAGGTTTCGCAGGGCTGGGATGGGCAGAAGCTCATGGACCAGGGGCAGGTGAATGCGCAGATCCTGGCGGAGTTCGGTGCTGCCGCGACAAAGCAGGCCGGCAAGTTTGCGGACGAGCAATCCGGCGACATTCGAGAAAGCGCCCAGAAAGCGCTCGCCGAAGGGAAGCGGGACGAGGCGGAAAAACTCTGGGCCGAAGCGGAGAAGTGGGACGAGGGTGGTGCTTACCGAGTTGCGCTTCATACCGCCATTGGCGGCCTGACCGGCGGCCTTGATGGGGCTTTGGGAGGCTTGAGCAGTCAATACGCGGTGCCGAAGCTTGGCGATCTGATCAAGGAAACAGATCTTCCGCTTGAACTGAAGCAGGGCCTGGTGCTGGCGGCGGGCACAGCAATCGGCGCGGTAACGGGCAATGCTGAAGGCGCGGCAATCGGGTTCGATGCCACCGCCAACAACTTCCTTTCCGCGCCTAGTCGATTGGCCAAGAACCAGGCGCTTGCCGTTCTGAGAGCGGATGAGCAGAAGAACTGGTTCGAGAAGCTGATGAATCCGACCAGCGGAGTGATGGATGCGGCTCAGACTCAGGAAGCCATGCGGTACATGGACTTCCGGAGCGACACGCTGCTGAATGCGTATCGCCAGCGGCCCGGATCGCTCTCTGCGCAGGAGATCAACGAGCTGAGCGTTTATCTCGGGGCTTACGCCGCGAGTTACGGGAAGCAGATGGCTGCTGATCTGGTCAAGTTCGGCCCAGGAGCGTCCGCCGATGCGAGTGACATTCCCGCGCTGTCGCTAAAGGCGCAATCGCTGCTTTTGGTGAACGCGGTTCACGAGGGACAGGCGGAGGTTGGTACCCCCGCGCTGGAAGTGCTTACGGGGCCGGTTGGCACAGTCGCTAGAGCTGTGCAGGCCGCCAAGAGCAGTACTCAGATTGGGATGGGTATCGCGCAGATTCGCGAAGGAGATACCGCCGCTGGTTTGGCTGACGTCGGTTTGGGCCTTCTTGGTTATGGCGCAGCAATCGCCGGTCAATATGTGGCTCAAGGAAAAGGGTCGTCATCTCTTGCCGGACCGCAGAACGGAAAAGGAGTTGAAACGGGCGGGGGAGGGGTCGTCAACCCATTGCAAGCCGATCCTGGAAAAATCGATCGACTCACTTCGCGCGGAATTCTCGATCAAGGCCCGGGAACAGTGTCGTGTGGACATAATTCCTGCGGAATGGTATTGGATTCATTCGGCAATAAGGTTGATCCGGCTGATCTTATTCAGCGCTTTCCGCCTGCTGAGAATGGCATCAATGGTCAACGAATTGTGGATATTTTTAAGTCCAATGGGGTGAGTGCGGTTAATGTGGAGTCGCGCAACATTGCAGATCTTGTGAGATATACTGAGACAGGGACGCCGGTGATTGCTCGGATTGCAGGCCCAGACGGATACTCTCACTTTGTTGTCGTTGACGGCGTTACCGTGAGGAACGGAGTGAACGTCGTAGCGGTGCGTGATCCGGATGGTGGTGCTGCTTACTTTAGTCCCGTGACTACATTCAAGAAGTATTTCACCGGTAATGTGGTTCTTCCTAAGAAGGGGAAATAATGATTGTCAATCAATTGATTTTGCGAATTGATGTTCCGGATGATGTTCCGCATCAAACTCTTCTTGGTCACGAGAATATTCCATGTATTTGCCGAGTGGACGGGACCGGATTTTCCGTCAGCTTTGTTCCGCCACTGCCCGCCATGAGCGGTTTCGTGGAAGGTTGGGAGCGGCAAATGGTCGAACTTAGGGCCCCTGCTATGGGCGGGGCTACGGTCACTTTCAATTGCAATGGACTGATTTCCTTGCGGTCGATGAGTTCCGGGAAATATTCTATTCAGAAGCTCTCATTCTTTGTTGAGGCATATCCTGGCTGGTTCCCCATAGTGGAGGATGGAGTTTGGGCGACCCCCGTTTCTCGCCATACGGCAGAAGATTTGGAATTGCTGGCAGAAATTGAGTCGGAAATTGATGCCCGGCGCGCAAAGAAAAAGCATAAACGGATTCAATCGATCGATGGGGAATAACTCTTTCCAGATCAATAATTTGATGTTGAAAATCGATGTTCAATAACTCGTCGCGTTGAGGTTGATGCCTTCTGTAGGGCCATCCGAAAAGCAATGAATGATGGTTAATGAGAATGGGCGACTTTCTTTTGCCGAAAGAAAATGTGTGGAAATCTTCTTGCACTGCCATGAACGCGTAGACTTGGGAGCCGGTGGAGGCTTGGGACGCCTGATCGATGTTGTGGATCGCTTCGGCAATCATGTGGATAGATTTGACATGATGTGCGCCGCGATTGATAGTGACATTCGAAGCGCCGAAATTCTGGATTGGATTGAGAAAATCGAGTCTGGAGAGGAGACCTCTGTCGAAGGCGATGGTAATGGCTGGGTTGTATTCTTGAATCGGAAAAAGGTTTTGTTTGAGGGTCTTTATGGACAGGGGGAGGGCGGGGTTGTTTCATTCGCGCAATTCCAATTCGCAGTAAGGACATTCTTGTTGTTTCTCCAAGATTCGAGATCGGATCCGATTAAGGTGGCGTTTCTTGATTGAAAAATCGTGAATGAATGAAACGCGAAGATCTGCTGGCAGATTTCTTCGCGCAGTCGCAGAGACGCGGATTTCGGCCACGCGGTGATTTCCGGAAACGTTGCACTGGCGATCAATCCGGTCCGAGTGTTGTCTCGAAAGTCTGTACAGACAAAGAGAAGAAAAATAATGAAATCCAGTAGGCGCTGCGTCGGGCATCCCCGGGGCTGAGGGCCGCTATCGAAGGAGGGGTGATGAAAATATTAATAGATTGCTGGGATTCTCTGGGTGTTCTTGATTGTCAATATGGCGCTCACGTTCTCTCCGGCAATGAGTTTTCCATCTATGTGAACAACTGGCTGTTCGTCTCTGAGGACCTGAAGCCGCTCTTCTCTCGATCGAACGGAGTGGGGTGTGTTGGTCACTGCATTCTGAAGTTCTTGGATGTCTCCCTAGTTGAATTCGAGACATCAATATTTTCGCGCTCGGAAGACTGTGTGACTTGGACTCCCCCCATTTCTTCTAAGGTAATGTGCGCCGGAACCGGCGGGACTGAATATGCTTTCTCGGGGTCGCTGAAGGGATTCCAAAGCTCCGTTGAATTCCTTGTCAATGCGGCGTCGTTCGAGCTTCATGTGCTTCAGCAAGATGAGCCGGCCAAAGAGTAGTCAAGCAGCTGGTTTGCTGCGGCAGTAAAGGCGTATTGAAATGAGCATTGGATGGGCGCTGATTGCGCCGAGTTCAGTCTCTTTGACGATCGCCCGGATGCGGAGATCGTCATGGCGCTCGCCGACCTGCTTCAGGTGGCGACCGAATGGTTCCTGCCTCAGGTGAAGCAGGAGAGATTCGAAGAGATTCGCGACAACTGTGAAGGGATGGAGTTGGACGCGGTCTGGGCGCATCTGGAAGAGGAGGGCGGCTCCTACGAGGAGCGCAAACGGCTGTTCTTCCATGTCCTCAAGCGGCTTTTGGAGGAAGGGGACGTGAAGCTGGTCGTGTTGTTCACCGACACGCCACTGCCCGGCGACGTGGATCAACAAGTGATGTCCATCGTCAAGGCGCTTCCTGAAACTGAGGATGCACTGCAGCGTGGACTCTGGTTCCTTGGCACGGAGTGCCCCGGCGGCTCGGCTTGGACGCCGCGACGTGGTGATCGAGGGTGAGCGGCACTATTGCATCGGCGACAGACGCCGGCCTCTCGCGCCGCATAGACTCCCCCGATGCTCACCGTCCACCACCTCAACAACTCCCGCTCGCAGCGGGTCCTGTGGCTGCTTGAAGAACTCGGGCTCCCGTACGAGATCAAGCACTACCAGCGCGACCCGAAGACGATGCTCGCGCCGCCCGAGTTGCGCGCCGTCCACCCGCTCGGCAAGTCGCCGGTGATCAGCGACGACGGTCTGGTGATCGCCGAATCCGGCGCGATCCTGGAGTACCTCGTCGACCGCTACGGCGAGGGCCGCTTCAAGCCCGCCGTCGGCACGCCTGACGCGCTGCGCTACCGCTACTGGATGCACTACGCCGAGGGCTCGGCGATGCCGCCGCTGCTGCTCAAACTGGTCTTCGACCGCATCGAGCGCGCGCCCGTGCCGTTCTTCGTGAAGCCGATCGCCAAGGGCATCGCCGCGAAAGCCAAGGCGACCTTCGTGCAGCCGCAGATCGACAACCACATGAACTACCTGGAAGGCGAGCTCGGCAAGAGCCCGTGGTTCGCGGGGTCAGAGTTCAGCGCGGCGGACGTGCAGATGAGCTTCCCGCTCGAAGCCGCCGTGCAGCGCGGCGGCGCCGCGGCGCGCCAACCGCGTATCACCGAGTTCCTGCAGCGCATTCACGCGCGGCCCGCTTACCAGCGGGCGCTGGAACGAGGCGGTCCCTACGCGCTTGTGCCATCCAAGTGACCGGAGCTACGCGGCAGTTGCTGCGTACTCGGCGCACAGCGTGAAGCCGCCCTCGGCGTCGAACATTCCTTCTTCCCGGAGCATCTCCAGCACCTCGCGCATGTTCGCCAGCAACTCAGCGGTACTGGCGCCTTGCGTGTAGGCGCTGCGGATGGCGGGCACGCTGCCGACGAGCATCTCGCTGTGCTCGTCACCTTCGATCAAGACGGTCAGGTTCATGCAGAGCAGGATAGGACGGCGCAAAACCTTCGGCCGCGAGGGGTGACGCGCGGAACCGACACCTCGCAGTCGAGGTGTCAGCGCGCCCGCCTTCAACCCTGCTTCGCCAAGAACGCCGCCACCAACGCATTCGCATGCCCGTGGCCCATCTCGTGTTCCGTCTTCAGCAGCGCGACCAGCTCCATGTGCTTCGTCGGCCCCGCGGCCTTCAGCACGCCCATCCAGTGATCGATGGGTTGTCCGTACTTCTTCTCGATGGACGGGAAGTACGACGCGGGGCCTTTGACTTTCTCTTCGGTGCTCATGAATCGCTCCTGGTTGGCTGGTGATCGTCGGGTCAGTGCCTGACCTCATCCTCACGACGATCGATCCGCGCCGTTTTCGACACGGCCTTCCTCTTCAACTGACCAGCGACCACAGCAAGGCCGCATTCGCCCCGGTCACCAGCGCGAAGAGCCCCCAGCTCAGCACCCGCACCACCGGCCCGTTGGCGAATTCGCCCATCACCGCGCGGTCGCCCGTCAGGCGGATCAGCGGCCACATCGCGAAGGGCAGTTGCAGGCTCAGCACCACCTGGCTCGCGACCAGCAGCTGTCCGACCGCCGCCTCGCCGAACCACCACAGGCCGATGAACGCCGGCACCAGTGCCAGGAACCGCGTCGCCAGCCGGCGCTGCCAGCAGGGGATCTTCAGCCGCAGGAAGCCCTCCATCAAGACCTGACCCGCGATCGTGCCGGTGAACGTCGAGCTCTGGCCCGCCGCCAGCAGCGCCACGCCGAACAGCACCGACGCGATGGAGCCGCCCACCAGCGGATCCAGCAGGTGGTACGCGTCCTGGATCTCCGTCACCTCAGTGTGCCCGTGCGCGTGGAAGGCCGTCGCGGCCAGGATAAGGATCGCCGCGTTCACCATCAAGGCCAGCGTCAGCGACACCAGCGTGTCGATCGTCGACAGCTTGATCGCGTCGCGCTTGGCCGACGCCGTGCTCCCCACGCGCCGCGTCTGCACGATCGACGAGTGCAGGTAGAGGTTGTGCGGCATCACCGTCGCGCCCAGGATGCCGATGGCCAGCAGCAGCGCCTTCGGGTCCTGCACCGCGACGCCGTTGGGCACGAAGCCCCGCGCCACCGCCGCCCAGTCCGGCCCGATCAGGAGCAGCTGCACCGCGTAGCAGACGGCGATCGTCATCACCAGGCCGAGGATGATCGCTTCCACCTGCCGGAAGCCCCGGCCCTTCAGCCCGAGCACGATCACCGTGTCCAGCGCCGCGATGCCGACGCCCGCCAGCAGCGACATCCCGAACAGCAGGTGCAGCGCCAGCGCCGTGCCCAGCACCTCGGCCACGTCGCAGGCGACGATGGCGAGCTCGGCCATCACCCACAGCGGCAGGCGCACCGCGGGCCGGTAGCGCTCGCGGCAGGCCTGCGCCAGGTCAAGACCCGACACCAGCCCCAGCCGCAGCGACAAGGTCTGCAGCAGCATCGCCGCCAGGCTCGACGCCAGCACCACCCACAGCAGCGCATGGCCGAAGCGCGAGCCGGCCTCGATGTCCGTGGCCCAGTTGCCCGGGTCCATGTAGCCGACCGAGACCAGCAGCCCCGGCCCCGCGACGCGCAGCAACCGCTTCCACAACGCGGCGCTCTCGCGCAGATCGATCGAGCCGTGGACCTCGGAGGGGCAGAACGGGGCGGTGGCGGTGGTGGGTAGGCCGAGCATGGGGCGCATTCTCGGGCCGGAAACGACGCCGTTTCAGGTGTCAGGGCATCCTCCGAATTGCGGATGCCGCGCCGGGACGCGAAGGCCAGACTGACTGGTCATCAAGGAGTCGTCATGAGCGGAGCGGCAAGCAGTGTCTGCGCGCGATCGATGCGCCGATGGGGAGCCCCGTCGGGGCGCTGGGCGGTGGTCGGCATCGCCGCGTGTTGCTGCGGCTGCGCGCACGTCTATGTCGACGACCAGGGGCGCACGAACGTCATCGGCCTGGCGTGGGTGACGGTCACGCCACCGTCGGAATCGGCGGGGCAAGCCGTGCGGACACGGACCCTCGGCGTCGCCCTGACGCGGGCCGAGATCGAGTCCTCGCTCGCCGTCGGCTACCAGGATACGACGCTGGCCCACCTGCGCAACCACGTGCTCGTGCGGGCCGATGAACTGCGCAAGCCGGGCGAGGTCCCGCAAGGAGAGCGTCATGCTGCGTCGAAGAAGTAGTCGTCCCCACACGCGGGCGGTGCCCATCGTCTTGGCAGTGCTGCTCGCGGCCTGTGCGTCGCCGCGCGATTCGGCGATCTTCGTGACCAAGACGTCGATGTCGATCGCCGACATCGACACCACGCCCGCGTCGATCAGCATCGGTTATGACCGCGTGGAAGGCTATGCCGGCCCGCGCTTCGCGGACGGAACGGCCTATCCCGTCGCCAGCATGATCGAGACCAACGGCCAGATCGCCGATCGCAGCGTGCGACAGGTCTTCGTCGGTGGCCATGCGGCATTGATCGCCACCCGGGGCGCGGCAGGCCAGGCCGCGGCGCGCGACGCGTCGGTGGCTGCCTCGGCCCCGCTCGTCGCCGCGTCGGCGGTGCCGCCCGCCCGCGCAAGCTCCGATGCCGGCGCCGGCGCCGGCGCCGAAGACCGGCGTCGGACATTGATCTTCGCGACCGGGACCACGACGGGACTGAAGCTGGCCTTCACCGAGGGCAGCGTCGCGCCCACTTCGCTCACCATCGGTTATCGACGCAAGGAGGCCGCGATGGTGCCGGTCGACCAGGCGCATCAAAACACCTCGGTCCTCGGCAGCCTCAGCAACGCGGTCGGGGTGGCGCTGGCCGCGTCGGCTCCGGCGTCGAGCCCGACCTCCGCGGTGAAGGTCGACTTCGGCATCCAGCAGTTCTTCGCAACGGGTGAAGCGGCCGAGAACCTGGCGGCCAGGCCGAGCATCCAGGATCGGTTCAAGGACGCCGCCGAGGCCGCCGCCGGCAACGTCCAGAAATACCTCGAATCAGAGGCCGTCCAGCGGCGCCTGATCATGAAGATCGTCCTCTGCGTGGACCGGATCGACGATGCCAGGCTGGAGCGGGTCTGGACCAACGTGGAGGACCTGCCGCTCTTTCCGAAGTACGGGAATGTCGCGCAGCGCATCCGGCAGGCCGGTGGGCCCCGACAGCAGCGGCAACTCTATTACCAACACCTCGATCTGGTCGACGCCTGGGAGCCCAGGATGACCACGGCGTTGGAGTTCCACCAGGGCCTGGTCTGCCGACTGGTCCCCAACCCCTAGGAGCCGTCCGTGCCTGAGAACATCATCCCTTGTGGGCGCTGCGAGGCCGCTGCCGCCGACTTCCGAAAGGCCGGCTTCACGGTGCACGGATGCGATCCGCATCCCACCCTGGCCGGCATGTGCGTGATTCGATTCGACCCGCCGTCGAGTCAAGCGGCGACGCCATTGGTGCATGCGACCGGTCTTGCATTCGCCGCGCCGCCGACCGTGGCGAGAGCCGCCACGGCCGCCGCGGCCGCCGCACCGCCCGCCGTCTCCGGCGACATCCCGTTGACCGACACGCAGGCCCGCACCGCCAAGTCCATCGTCAACCTGTTCGAGACGGGCCATGTGCTCGGCGATTACGGCCAGGTGACCGTGTTGACGGACGATCCCGGCCGTCTGACCTACGGTCGGTCGCAGACGACGCTCATGTCCGGCAAGCTCGCGGAGCTGCTCCAGCAGTACGCAGGCAATCCCGGCGCGCGCTTCGGCGCCGCCATCAACGCCTGGCTGCCCGCCATCGCCGCGCAGGGCGAGGACCTCGACACCAACAGCCGCCTCCACAACCTGCTGCGCGCCTGCGCCGACGATCCGGTGATGCGCGAGACCCAGGATCGCTTCTTCGACATCGGGTTCTGGCAACCGGCCGTCCGCGCCGCGGCGAAGATCGGCGTGCGATCGGCGCTGGGCATCGCCGTCGTCTATGACAGCCTGGTGCACGGGTCCTGGGACAAGATCCGCAAGGACACGGACCGCGAGGTCGGCACGCTCGACCAGCTCGGCGAGCAGGCGTGGATCAGCGGCTACGTGACCACGCGCCGCAGATGGCTGGCGACGCACAGCATCACGATCCTGCGCAGCACCGTCTATCGCATGGACGCGTTCCGCCGTCTCATCGACCAGAACCAGTGGGGCCTGGCCTTGCCCCTCGTGGTGCGCGGCGCCGAGATCTCGATGACCGCGCTCAGCGGCACACCGCCCGGCTGCTACGACGGCCCGGCACCGGGCACGCGGGCGCTGTCGGTGCAGGAGCCATTGCAGCGCGGCCTCGACGCGCGCCTGCTTCAGCTGGCGCTCTCCAACCTCGGCGCCGACATCAAGGCCGACGGCGTCTTTGGCGGCGCCTCGGCGCGCTGCGTCAAGGAGACTCAGATCGCCCGCGGCCTGCCGGCCACCGGCGTGGCCGACGTCGCGCTCATCGGCGCGCTGGTGGGCTGACGACGTCGCAGGAGGGCGGGCTTCCGAGCGAGTCGGCCGAGGCGGGACCGCTATAGTCCCGCCTCCTTCGCATTCCCCGCCCTTCGTCGCGACCCATGCCCCTGGCCGACATCCGCGCGGCGATCGACGCCGAGCTGGCCGCGACGCCCGAGTTCTACGATTTCCGCGTGCTCCGCAGCACGGCCGACGGCGCGCTCTGGCGCGTGACGCTCGAGCCCGACTACGTCTACGCCGAAGGCCAGCGGCCGGGGCAGGCGTCCGCGCACACGCTGCTCGACGAGCGACTCGAAGGCGCCTCCGCCTGGTGGGGCGCGCCGACCAAGGGCGCAGCGAGCGTGCGCGCCGTCGTCGTCGAGGACGATCAACTCGTGCTGCAGAACGCGAGCGCGCCGCCGCCGGGCGAAGGCCATCTGCTGCGCATCTATCCGCCGAGATTCCTCAATGCCGTCGCCGACGCATGGCGCGACGACACCTGGGCGCGCCGCGCCGCCGACTGCTGGCCGGGGCTCTCGACGCCGCAGGTGCGCGCCGACGCGCCTTCGCTCGACGGCTCACCGTTCCGATGGCTGCGGCCGGCGCAGCGCGACGCGCTGAAGCTCGTCGGCTTCCACGACGCCTTCCTGTGGGGACCGCCCGGCACCGGCAAGACGACGACGCTCGGCGTGCTGCTCGCCGAATACCTCGACCGCCGTCCCGCGGCACGCGTGCTGCTGCTCTCGACGACCAACCATGCCGTCGACCTCGCGACGCTCGCCGTCGACAAGGCGCTGCAGAAGGGCCGTCGCGAGCCTCTGCGTCCGACAGTCCAGCGCCTCGGCTCGCGCTTCGATGCCGATGCCTACGAGGGACGTGGCCATCTGATCCCGTCGTCGGGCACACCGTCGCCACAGGTGCTGGAGCGATGCCGACTCGCCACGATGACGACGACACGCGCCGCCTTCACGCTGAAGACGCTGCGCGAGCTCTCGCCCGATGGCGAGCCGCCGTTCGACCTCGTCGTCTTCGACGAAGCCAGCCAGGTGAGCCTCGCTCACGCGCTGGCGCTGATGCCGCTGGGCCGCGCGCGGCTCTTCGCGGGCGATCCGCAGCAGCTCTCGCCGGTGCTGCGCGGCGAGGACCGCCTCGCGCGACAGTGGCTGGGACGCTCGCCGTTCGCGGCGATGCCGCGCGGCGGACAGAGCGGGCAGAGCGGACAGAGCGGGGAAAGTGGGCAAGTCGGGCAAGTCGAGCAGAGCGGCCAGGGCAGGGGACCGGTGGCGATGCTCGACGAGCAGTCCCGCATGGCCGCGCCGATCGGGGCGCTCGTCAGCGACCTCTTCTACGACGGCGCGCTGCGCGTCGCCGCAGATGCGCTGGCATCGGAGGCGTGGCACCAGGCGCGCGCCCGCGCGCTCGGCGACATCCCGGCGGACGTCCACGTGAAGGTGCATCGCATCACGCGCGAGGGCTTCTGGTCCGCGAAGGACCGCGGCCCGATCCGGCGCGAGTCCGCCGATGCCATCGCGGGCCTGATCGCGCAGGCGCTCGCCAGCGGCGACTGGGCGCCGCACGAGCTCATCGTGCTGACGCCGTTCCGCGCGCAGCGGGCGCTGATCCGGCAGCGGCTGGACGCGCTCGGCGTCGACGACGGCGTGAAGGTCAGCACCGTCCACCGCGCGCAGGGCAGCGAGGCCCCGGTCGTGTTCTTCGACCCGGCCGACGGCACGCAGCCCTTCCTGAAGACGGAGGAGGCGCGCCGGCTGCTCAACGTCGCGCTGAGCCGCGCGCAGGCGAAGGTGGTGATCTGCCTCTCGTCGGCGGACCTGACCAACGAGGTGCTCGCGCCCATCGTGCATCGGATGCGGCTGGCCGGCGATGCGCGCGAGGCCGTGCCGCTGCTAACGCTGGCGAAGGCGCCGGACTTCCCGTTCAACACGCGCGGTCTGCGCGTGGCGGCGGGCCGGCTCGTCGGCGAGGTCGACCGCATCGCGCCCGACGGGGCGCGGTTCTGGATCATCAACGAGCGCAGCGGCAACGAGGTCGTGATCGATGCCGAGTTCTGGCGCAGGAAGTAGGCGCAGGAAGTAGGCGCTGGAACGAGCCATCGCCGCTGGTCGCGAATCCTCGGCCGTCCCGACGGACGCCGGGAATGAACGCCGCAAATGCAAACGCCCCGCGGAGCGGGGCGTCGGCTCAGCGCTGCTGGAGCGCTGATGAGGACCTCGTGGTCCTGATCCAGTCTGCGATCAGACCGGCACGCGGCGCAGCATTTCCACGCCGACGTCGCCGTTGGCGACTTCGCGCAGCGCGGTCACGCCGGGCTTGTTCTTCGACTCCAGCTTGGGCGCGTGGCCTTGGCTCAGCATGCGGGCGCGGTAGGTCGCGGCAAGCACCAGCTGGAAGCGGTTCGGGATCTTGGTCAGGCAGTCTTCGACAGTGATGCGGGCCATGCTGGTTCCTGAAAGTCGGGGTTATTCGGTAACGTCGTCGATGAGGTCGAGCGCGCGGAAGACGGTCGACCGGTTACGGCGTTGGGTCGCGTATTTTAGCCGCTGCGCCTGGACAATCGACTTCAGGTCGAAAATCGCCGTCTCGAACACGGCATTGATGACCACGAAATCGAAGTGTTTCGCCTGCGCGACCTCTTCGCGCGCGGTCTTCATCCGCTTGGCGATCACCTCGTCGGCCGTGTCGCCGCGGCGGATCAGGCGCTGCTTCAGCTCCTCCCAGCTCGGCGGCAGGATGAAGATCAGCACCGCGTGCGGGAACAGCTGCTTGATCTGCAGCGCGCCCTGGTAATCGATCTCCAGCACGACGTCGTCGCCATGCGCGAGCCGCGCCTCGATCGCCGCGCGCGAGGTGCCGTACAGGTTGTCGTGGACATGCGCCCATTCGAAGAACTCGCCGCGGTCGATCATCCCGCGGAACTCGTCCACCGTGACGAACAGGTATTCGCGGCCGTGCTGCTCCTGTCCTCGAGGATCGCGCGAGGTGTGGGAGACGGAGACGCTCAGCTTGGCGTCCAGCTCCAGCAGCGCCTTCACGAGGCTGGATTTGCCCGCGCCGCTCGGCGCGGCGACGACGAAGAGATTGCCCGGATATTCCATGCCCCGATTTTAGGGGGCTTCCGCAGCGTTCCACGCGCGCTCGCGGTCTTCCTCGGCTTGCGCAGCCTCAGCGGCTTCAGCGGGCGCCGGCCACCAGCCAGGCCTGCCAGCGACGCGCCACCTCAGGCTCGACGCCGTCGGCGCGCTGGGGATCCAGATCGCCCAGCCGGTCGGTCAAGACCTGCCACGCGGGCTTGCCGCGCGACTGCTGCAGCACGTCGCGCACGACCAGTGCCGCCCTCGTCCGGGTCGGCGCGTCGGCGGCGCCCAGCAGCGGCGTCACCAGGGGCAGAGCGGCTTCCCCGCGTTGGATCAGCATGAACACGGCGACCGTGTAGGGACCGTGCAGCTCGTCCGGCAGGTCGTTGATCGTGTGAGCCAGCGCCTGCGCCGCGCGCGGATCGTTCAGGCGGGCCAGGCCTTGCGCGCCGCGCCCCCGCACCAGCGGGTCGGCATCGGCGAGCAGTCCCGCCAGCGCCTCGGCCGATCCGGGATCGGCGATCTCGGCCAGCGCCTGGGCGATCTGCGCACGCGTCGTTGCGCAGGCCTGCGGCAAGGCGGCCACGAGCGCGGCCGTGGCCGCCGTCCCTTGACCCACCAGCCCAGCGAGCGCCAGTGCCCGTGCGTTCGGATCAGCCGCGTCCAGCTGGGTCACCAGGTCGTGCGGCGGGGTGCGGTGCGAGGGCTGGGTCATGTCAGGGTCCCGCAGGGGCCGGCACGGGCACCGGGGCGGCGCCCGGCGGTGCGGTGTCGGTGAAGGTGAGCAGCACCCGCCGGTTCATCTGCCGGTTGGCGTCGCGCGACTGGTCGGCGCCGACGGCCGGATTGCCGCCCTGGTCGCCGGTGCCGGCATCGGCGGTCGCCGCCGTGGAGGCGCCGTGGGTGATGACGATGCCGTCGATGCGCGCCGCATCGATGCCGCGCGCGAGCAGGCCGGCCTCGACCGACGCCGCGCGTCGCCCGGACAGGTCCACGTTGTACTGGCTGGCCCCGCCGACCTGGTCGGCGAAACCCTCCAGCGACACATGCACCGTGGGATTGCGGGTCATGTACGCGAGGAACGCGTCGATCTTGCCGGCCTCGGCGGGCGTGAGCACGTCGCTGTCGAAGTCGAAGTAGAAGGTCACCGGCTCGTGCACGTAGAAATCACGGTGGCGCTCGAGCGCTTCGTCGAAGGTCGCGGACGTCCCCCCGACGGCGACCGCCCGTTCGTTCTGGACGACGCCGGCGCGGACCTGGAAGCCCCAGTTCAGCGAGCCGTAGACGACGCCGGTGTCCTCGCTGCGGGCCACGGTCTCGAAGGAGAAGTCCCGGTTGTTGGGACCGGTCGTGCCCGGCGCATCGAACATCTGGGCCGAGCGGATGTCGGCCGGATCGCTCGAACGCTTGAAGCCGGTCTGCTGCGCGCCGCCGCCCGGTCCGAAGGGATAGTTCGGCGACAGCGCGCTGCCCGGGGCCGCGGCCGCGCCGCCGCCGAAGGGCTGGTGGAGCGCGTCGATGAAGAAGCCGCCCTCGACGCCGCGTGTCGTGTCCTCCTGCGTGCGCAGTCCGGGATCGCCGAGCGCGCCGCGCGGCGCCTGCAGCGCGCCCATCGTGGCGATGGCGACGTCGGCGCCGGCATCGGTGTCGCTGACGACCTGGACCAGGGAGATGACGTTGGAGTTCGGCGCGTCCACGTCCGGGATGAAGCGGATGGTGCCGCTCATGCCGCTGGGCGTGGGCGGGGTGTTGGTGACGCCTTGCTGGGTCGCCATGCCGATCTCGAAGCCGCCCAGCGGCACGGGCATGCTCTGCATCAGGTCGCGCTGGATCAGCGGCGGACCGCCGCGCGCGCTGATGCCTCCGGTGACGCCCGCGCCGGTCGCGCCGCCGCCCTGCTGCACGGTGTGCGTCAGCTCGTGCGCCATCAGGTCGCGGTCCTGCGGGCCGTGGCCGGCACCGAAGTAGATGTCGCCGCCCAGCGTGAAGGCGCGCGAGCCGAGGTCGCGGTTCAGCGAGGCGGCCTGGCTGCCGCTGTGCAGGCGCACGTGGCCGAGGTCCATGCCGAAGTGGGGTTCCATTGCGGCGCGCGTGGCCGTGTCCAGCGGCCGGCCGTCCGAGGGGAGGGCGGACAGGGCGGGCGCGGAGGTGCCGCGAGGGGCCGCGGCGGGAGCAGGAGCAAGAGAAGCAGCGGAAGAAGCCGCGGGAGCAGCGGACTGGCGCACGCGATCGGCCATGCGATCGGCCTCGCGCTCGAAGCTGTCGCGTGGCCGGCCCAGGGCGACGGTGCCGCCCGGCACGGGGCGGACGGCCGCCTGCTGCAGGAAGCGCGGCGTGCCGGCCTTCGGGGATCGGCGGCCGCCGGCCGGTTCGCCGCCGCGGCGCGCGGCGGCGCCGGCGGCATGGGTCTTGTAGGTCATGGCTCCTCCTGTTGCGAGCTCGCGCGCCGGCGCCGCCACCACGACACGAGCGCCACCGCGACCAGCGCGAGGTAGGCCCAGCCGAGCCACGGCACCAGCCCTTGCGAGATCCACGCCGGCACCGGCCGGTCGCGCCCGGTCCACCAGCCGGCGAGCGCGATCGCCACGATCACGGCGATCGCGAACACCCAGCGCGCCACCGGCGTCAGCAGGCGGAACAGGTCGACGCGGCGGCGGGGCGGGTGTTCAGGCATGAAGGTCCTCGGTCCGTGGGCAGGGGCAGGTCAGAAGGCATGCGAAAGGCGGAAGAACTCCGACGTAGGCTCGACGGCGCCGAGGTTGACGTCCGGAACGCCGGGGCGAGGCCGGATGTTGAAGCGCGGTTGCAGGCGGTAGGTGCTCGTGGGTGGCAGTGTCGTGCCGTGCGGGATGGCGGCGCGGCTGGCTTCCACGATCCCGCCGTTGCGCGCCAGCAGCGGATACCCTGCGAGCTGGTTCTCGGTGAATGGTGCGCTTGCGCTGAGCTTGGAGTCAAACGCGATCAGGCGACCGTCGATACGGCTGTTACCGAGGTTGTCGGCGATGAAGAAGAAGTCCGCCGGTTGCTTGTTGTCCAGCAGGGGGCGGATGCGCACCTGGCGCGAGACCCGGTCGAAGTTCTCGGCAAGGAACTCGTTGCCCAAGTGCTCCGCCGTTCGGCCATAGGAGCCGCTGCCTTCGACCGCGCTCGCGCGCGCGCTCCAGCCCGGATCGTCCCGGCGCAGGCGCGAGGCCCCCATTTCCTCGCGCCCGGCGATCTCGGGCGAGGCGGTCGCTTCGCGGTGCATGGAGAGCACGTCGTCCGCCGCGCCGCCGCCGGACAGGTCCGGACCGGCGCGCAGGCGGGCGACCACGTCGCGCTCGTTGGCCGCGCCCTTGAACAGCGCCTGGCGCTGTTCCGGCGTGTGGAATCCGAATTCGTCGAGCACCTCGTCCATCGTCTTGCCCTCCGCGGAGACGCGGGCGGCGAAGGCATCCCGCACGCCCTGCTCCGCCGGGGTGAAGCAGTCCGGGCACGGGATCGGCAAGGCGCCATTCGAGCGTCGCACGCAGCCGCCGCCCGGCAGCTCGACGATCTCGTGCTCGCCCAGCGTGGCACGCTGGTTCGGCGGCTGGCCTTCGACGAGATTCGGGTGATCGTCCACGAAGGCCACTTCGTTGGCCGCCTCGCGCGGCGTGATCTGGTCGCTCTCCATCCGCGAGCTGCGCGACACCGATGCGTCCCGCTCCGCGCCGGTCGCGGGCGGCGTGTCCTCGACGCGCGCGCGGCTCTCGGACGCGGAGGGCATGGCCTCGTCGGAGGCGGCGGGAACAGCGTCGTCCGCGGCCGAGGGAACCGCGTCGTCCGCGGCGGCCGGAACCGGCTCGTCGACGGCGCCCGGCGCATGGACGTCGTCCGCGGCACCGGCCACGCGCGCCTCGCCCGCCAGCGCGCCGCCGGGTGCGCGCGCCTCGGCCCACACCGCGGCGCGAGCCTCGGCCGACGCGTTGCGGGCCATGCCGAGGTTGGCGATGTCGTCGCCGACGATGAAGCTGCGCGAGAAGCGGCTGCCGAAGTACTCGCGCGTGCCGGACCAAGCGCCGCGCACACCGCGCCCGACGCTGCCCGGCAGACCGCGCACGCCGCGCGCCACGGCGCCCGGCAGGGCCCGCGCACCGCGCGCCACCGCGCCGGGCAGGGCCCGTGCGCCGCGCGCCACGGCCCCGGGCAGCGCGCGCGCGCCCCGCGCGACGGCTCCCGGCAGGGCGCGCACGCCGCGGCCAGCCGCGCCGAGGCCACGCCCGACCGCACGTCCCGCCGCCACGGTGCCGCGCGCGATGCCGCGCCCCGCGGCCACGGTGCCGCGACCGATGGCCCGGCCGGTCGCGACAGCGCCGCGACCGATGGCCCGCCCCGTCGCCAGCGCCCCGCGCCCGATCGCGCCCGGCGCCGCCTGCGCGCCGCGCGCCAGGGCGCGTGGCAAGGCGCGCACGCCGCGGGCCGCCGCGGCCGGCAGCGCGCGCAGGCCGCGTCCCGCCGCGCCGAGTGCCGCCCGTCCGCCAACACCGGCCCGCGCGCCCATCTGCGCGGCGTAGCGCACGCCGCCGCCTGCGGCGCGGATCTCCGACGCCGCCGCCCGGCCGCCGAGCTGTCCCGCCTTGGCCATGCCCATCTGCATCAGCACGTTGCCGGCGTCGCTGACGTTCTCCGTCATCTGGTCGGCCTCGGACTGCAGCTCCGCCGCGGTCTGCGCGCAGGCCGCGTCGATGAGGTTCTTGATGAACACCAGCGCCTGCAGCACCAGCGCCACCTTGCCCACGGCGATGGTCCAGCCGCCGACCGTCGTGAGCACCGTGGTGCAGAACGCGATCACCGGGCCGGTCACCGGCGCCGCCGTCCCGAAGGACAGGATGGTGATCGCCGTCATGATCGCGATGATCACGCCCGCCAGTGCCGTGATCGAGCCCAGCACGATCGTCAGGCCGGTGGCGATGTCGGCCGCCGACTTCAGCAGGTTGCCCAGCGGATCGCGCCGCCACTGCTCCGCGCTGAGGAGGTTGGCGCCGCCGGACAGCATCATCCCCAGCCCGCTGACCACGCCCATCATTGGCCCGCGCGGGTCGATCAGGCCCAGCGCGAGGTGGCCGAAACCGGGCCACTGGATGTTGCCCACCGAGCCGAACAGGTTGCGGCCGGTCTGCCGCAGCGCCCAGCCCATGCGGTCGGTCGCGGTCATGGCGGCAAAGCCGCCCTCGGTCTGGCTCTCGATGTCCGCGATCTGCGCGGCGCGGCGCTCGGCGGCGGCCTGCTGCGCCTGCTGGCGCGCCTCCTCGTTGGGCGGCTCCACGCCGGTCAGCCAGGCGGGCAGGGCGCCCGACACCGCGCCGGCCGCGTCGACGCGCTCGCGTTCCGGCGCCGCAGGCGCGGCCGGTGCCGCAGCGGCGATGGGACCGACGTCCGCTGCGCCGCCGGAGGCATCGGCACCACCGTCGCTACTCCCCTCGGCCGCCATCGCGCCGGCATCGCCGGCGTCGCTCGCATCAGCTCCCGCGCCGGCATTGCCTTGCGGCGACAGCGCGTCCGGTCCGGCGCTCGCGTCGGCCTCCGGGGCCGCGCCCGTGCCTGTGCCTGTGGAATCGGAAGCGCCGCTTGCGCCGCCGTCCGGCGAGCCGTCCGCGGCGCTGCCGCCGCCCGCTGCCGCCTGCGGCGGCGGGGCGGGGGGCGGTGGCGGCGTCTCCACGTCACCGCTGTCCGCGGGCGTGCGTTGCACCAGTTGGTCACCGCCGTCGACCGACCCCGCATCCGCCGGCTCGACTTCCGCTCCCGTTCCAGCGCCCGCTTCCGTTGCCGCTTCGGTTTGCGCTGCCATCGCCGCCGGTGGCTCGGCCCCGGTGGCCTGCGCCGCATCGTCGGCGGCAACGGTCTCGTCCGCGGTCGCCGCGGGCGCGTCGCCGGCCGCCTCTTCGCCAAGGGCTTCCTCGCCATAGAGTTCGACGACCTTCTCGCGGGTCCACGGTTCCGGCGCCGGGACCGCCGCCATGTTGGCGGCGTAGTCGCCCTGCACCGTCTGCAGGCGCGATTCGAGCTCGTTCGAGGTCTCCGCCAGCGCCGCGCCGCGGTCGTCGATCGCGGCGGCCTGGCCGGTGTGCTCGTCGGGCGCGCTCGCCAGCGACTCCATCTCGCCGCGCGCCGCGCCCGTCTGCTCGCCCATCGTGCCGAGCTTGTCGCTGGTGGCCGCCAGCGTCTGGTCCATGCCCTCCAGCCGGCTCTGCGTGACCGCGTTCTGCTGCTGCGCCTGCGCGGCGTCCTGACCCAGCGTGCCGGCCTTGGCACGCGTCTGCGTGACGGCGTCGTCGGTCGTGCCGATGTCGCTGCCGGCCTGGTTCATCGCGCCGCCCTGTTCGCGCGCGTTGGCCGCGGCCTCGGCGTCGTCGGGCGTGTTGGCGGCGTTCTCGGCCGCGAGACCGGAGGCCTCGCTGGCCATCGGTCCGGATTCGGCCTTGCCTTCGTCCGCCTTGGACTCGAAGTTCGGCGCCTCGGCCGCGACCGTCGCGGCCTTCTCCTGCGACACGCCCAGTCCCTGCCGCGCCTGACCGAGCAGCTCCTGCCGGAAGGCCAGGTGCTCGCGCGACTTCGAGACGCCCATCTCGGCCTGCATGACGCCGCCGCGCACCAGCGCCAGATTGCCGCGCAGGGTGGTGGCGTTGCGCCGTTCCTCGGTGGCGAAGGAGCGGATGCGGCCGCTCTGCTCGCGCAGGCTCTGCGCCTGTGCCGCGAGGCCGGCGACCTGCTCGTCGGCGGCGGGATCGGCGGGCAACGGCCCACCGCCCGCATCGGTGGGCGCGCTGACCGCGGCCGGCACGGTCACCGGCATCTCCGGTGCCGGCATCGCGGTCCCCGCCGCGGTCCCGAAGGCGGCCTGCGCCTGTCCCGCACCGCCGTCCGCGAGACCGCCCGCGGCGCCCTTGCCGCCGCCTTTCCCGCCGGCCGCGGGCGGTCCGTCCGCCTCCACCAGCGGATCGGCGGGGGCGTCCGCTGCCTGCTCCGTCTGGGCGGCGGCCTCCTCGACCTTCGGTGTTTCCTGCGCCGGCCGGTCCACCGACGGCTTGGCCTGAGGCTCCAGCTTGCCGCGTTCCTGCGCCAGTTCGCCGCGGTCCACGCCGCCGGCAGCGCTGCGCGCCGTGTGCGCACGCGCCGCCGCGTCACCGGTCGGCTGCTCGTCCTCGTGGCCCTCGCTGGCCGCGCTGATCTTCCCCTGCATCCGCGACAGCACGCCGCCGCCGTCCTCCGGATGGCGGTAGTCGGCGGGCGCGCGCTGCACCGCCTCCGGACGGGCGCGGCCGCTGCCCTGCTGCATCACGTGCGCGACCTCGTGCGCCATCAGCGGCAGGTCGTCCGCGCGCTGCTGCGGACCGAGCCAGATGTGCTCGCCGTGGGTGAAGGCCTTCGCGTTCAGCGCTTTCGCCATGCCGTCGGCGGCGGGGCCGGCGTGCACTCGCACGTCGCCGAGGTCCGCGCCGAGCGAGGACTCCAGCCGCGTGCGCACGCCCGCCTGCAGCGGGCTGCCGGCGTCGGGCGCGTGCGGCAGTGCCGCGGCGCCTGGCGCTTCGCCCGCCGTGTCTGCCCCGCTGTCCGTGCCGCTGCGTTGCACGAGCGCGTCGTCGAGCGACGTGTCTGCTTCGGCGGCGCATTCCGCGCAGAGCCTCTGGACGACGGGCGTCTCACCTGAGACGGTGAATGCGCCGGGTGCACCCGATGCACCCGATGCACCTGATGCACCTGATGCACCTGATGCACCTGATGCGCCGGCAGCCCCGGACGCAGCGGGAAGTCCGGGCACGTTCACCGCTTGGTTGCGCACCACCGCGTCGGCGACGGCATCGGCCTCGCGCTCGAACGGATCGTCCTGCCGGCCGATCGTGAGCTTGGGCTGGACGCCGCAGCCCGGACCGGACGCGCCGTGGCGGGCGAGGAAGCGCGGCAGGCCGGCGGCCGCCGACTCGCCCTCCGCGCAATCGCAGTGCGAGGTGCCGCGATGACCGGCCGACGTCGGCGCGACGGCCTTGGCCCGGGCCTGAGGCGCCGCCGTGTTCATGGACCCTCCGGCGCGGCCCCGTCGGACGCGAGCGCCCGCAGCGCGGCGGGCAGCGGCTTGCCGAGCTTGCCGTACTCCGCGACGAGCGCCGGCAGCAGATCCGCCGCGCCGACCGGCCCGCCGTGCGTGCGCGCCGCGGCGGCCAGCACCACGTTGCGGACATGGCCGCCGGCCAGCTCGCACCCGGCGGCCAGCTGGTTCACCGTGCCGCCGTCGAGCCGGTGCCCGTCGCCGAGATGCGCCAGCCACAACGCGCGGCGCTCCGTGGGCCCGGGCGGCGGGAACTCGACGATCACGTCCAGCCGCCGCGTGAAGGCCGATTCGAAACGCGCGCGGCTGTTGCTCGTGAGCACGGCGATGCCCGCATAGGACTCGATCCGCGAGAGCAGGTAGTTGGTCTGCGCGTTGGCGAAGCGGTCGTTGGAATCCTTCACGTCGGTGCGTTTGCCGAAGAGCGAATCGGCCTCGTCGAACATCAGCACTACCTCGGCGTGTTCGGCGCGGGCGAACAGCTGGGCGAGGTTCTTCTCGGTCTCGCCGATGTACTTGCTGGTCACCGAGGCCAGGTCGACGCGGTACAGCGGCAGGCCCAGCCGCGTCGCGAGCCAGCCGACGGCCAGCGACTTGCCGGTGCCCGACGGCCCGACGAATAGCCCCCGCACCCCGGTGCGGAAGCGCGCGCGCATCGCCGGACCGAGGCCCCGGGCGGCGGTGTCGCGCGCCAGGCATCGGTCGGCGAAGGCGTCGAGCTCGGCGCGCAGCGGCGCGGGCAGGACCAGCGCCTCGTCCGGCACGGGGTCGTCGAGCAGTTCGGCCAGTGCGCCGAGATCGCCCGCGCTGCCGCCTCGCGCGGCCTGCACGACGTGGGCGGGGGTGACGGTCTCGGCGCCGGCGGACTGCGCCTCGAAGCGCGCCGCGCGGCCGAGCTCCGCGATGCGGCCCGCCGCGTGGCAGTGCCGGTGTCCCAGCGCCTGGGCGAAGCCGGCATCGCCCAGCGCGTCGAGCCAGAGCGCGGTGCGTTCTTCCGCCGGCGGAATCGGGACGGACCAGCCGGGGGCGGTGTCGCCGTTGAACTCGATGCTGCCGTCCGGACCGGCGGCGACGAGCAGCGGCCCGTGCCAGCCGGGGATCGCGGCCACGCGGCGGCGTTCGCCGGGGGCGAGTTCGAGGCTCACGACCGGGACCGCCGCGGCGAGCCAGAGCCACGGGCCGAGGCCTTCGGGCACGTCGCCCTCGATGAACACGGCGCGGGCGCGCAACTGGCGGGCGACCTCGGCGGCGGCGGCCTGCGCTTCCTTCGGATGACCGCTGCGCACGACGAGCACCGCGCTCGCGCCGCGGCCCAGCGCCTGCGCCCGCGAGCGGGCGGCGTCCTGCAGGCTGGGCGGCAGCGGCGTGTCGTCCACGCGGCCGATGCGCAGGCCCGGCCATTGCAAGGCCGGCGGATCGGACAGCGCGAACACGATCGGCTGCGGCACGGTGAGCGTGGCCTCGGGCAGGGCGCGGTGATCGTCGTCGATGTGCAGCAGGCCGCTGCGCCGCGCCACGCCGGTGGCGAGTGCCGGGAAGGGGTAGGGCTCGCCGAGCGCGGCGGCCACCTGTGCGGCCAGGCCCACCGTCGGCCGGGCGCCGCCGACGGGCGCCTGTAGCCAGGCGAGGACACGCGCGGCCATCGCGTCTGTCTCGGCCGCGCGGGCGATGGCGACGGCCACCTCTTCGGCGAGCGTCAGCTGCAGCGTGGCGGACAGCGCGACCAGCCGGCGGTCGGCCGGCGGGGGCGCGGCGCGCCAGCGCGACAGCCAGGCGGCGACGTCCAGCGCGCCGATGTCGACACGCGCGGCGCACTCGGCCAGCCAGGCGGCTTCGGCGCCCGCACCGCTCGCGGCGTTCCCGGCAGGAGCCGCGGCCCCCGCCGCCGGGCTGTACTCGTGCGTCGGCGCCAGCAGCGCGAAGGCCAGGTCGGCGAGCGTGGCCGCAGCGGCGTTGGCAGTGGGAGCGGACAGCGAGGCGGCGTCGGCCGTCGGCGGACGCAGATCGGGACGCAGCGGTGCGTTCATGCCGAGTGCTCCCCGCCGAAGTGGAACGCCACCACGCGCCCGAACCACGGCAGCCAGCCGGGATCGATGTCGAGCCCGAGCCTTCGCAATCGGAGCTCGCAGTCGCCGAGCGGGAAATGCAGGTCCACGTGCGTGGCCGTGGCGCACACGTGTCCGCGGCGCCGGACGAGTCGCACCAGTCCGATCCGCCCGGCGCGGTGCAGCCAGCGGCGCGCGTCGGCCAGAAGGATCGCCGCCTCGCCTTGCCCTTCTGCTTCGGTCGCTGTCGCGGCCACCGCCGACACTGCCGCCGCAGTCGCAGTCGCAGTTGTCGCCTGCGCCTGCGCCTGCGCCTGCGCCTGCGCCGGTAGGCGGGCCCTCGTCGTTGCATCGACGTCGCGGGGCATTGCGAGCTGCCACATCGGATCATCCCGCGGCGCGTGCGAGCGCTGGAGCGCCAGGTGGAGCACCGCCGCCACGAGGCGGCAAGCCGACTCGTCGTCCGGCGCGCGTCTCGGCACGCCGAGGTGCGCCAGCACGGGGAGCAGGAACAGCAGCCCGCCGCATCTCGTCGGCTGCAGCCACGGCCACGCGCCCGATCGCAGCGGGTCGATGGTGGCGCGCGTACTGCCCGGGCCGTCGGCGTCGTCCTCGGCAAGCGCGTGCGAACGGGACCGTGTCTGGCGATGCGCATCGTTCGACGTCGATGGCGACGCGCGGGGAGTCTCCGACTGCAGCGCCGGATCGGCACGATCGACGGCACCGTTCAGGGAGGTGGCGTCGTCATCGTGGTGGTCGAGTGCCCGGAGGCGCTGATTCCAGAGCGAGCCCGCGCTGGTCGGGCTGGGTCGGAGCTCGGCACTCGACGGCCGGGACGCTCCTTCGCGACTGCTGGTCGCCGCAGCAGTGGCGCCGGCGGCCTCCAGAAGCCGGTGCAGCCAGCGCGGCACGAGCGCCGCATCGTCCGCACCCGTCGTGGGGGAACGAGTCGCCGACGCCGTCGACGAGGACGAGGGATTCGCGCGCGATCCCATCGCGCCTGCGGCCTCGTTCAACGTATCGCTCGACGTTTCGTTCGAGGCCATCCGCGCGGAGCGGGACGACGCGCCGGCGGACGCAAGACCTGGCACCCGCGCCAGACCGGCGAGGTCCAGCAGGCGATGGCCCTCTGCCTCGTCGAAGCACGCGGCCACGCGCGCGGCACCGACACCCCGCACGAGCGCCGCCGCCCACTGCGGCAGGGCCACGCGGCCCTCGGGCGTGCGAGCGATCGCAAGCGCGATCCGCGCGAGGTTGTGCCGCACCGTCAGCTTCGCATCGAACTCCGGCACCGCAAGCGGCCAGTACCACGCGTCGGCACGTCGGCCCCGCAGCAACCGCGACGCCAACTGCGTCCGCGCCTCCAGCACACCGGCGAAGACGACGCAGTCCGCCTGGTCCGCGGCGCTGTTGTCGACGTCCGTCGTCGCGCCCATGGCATCGCCCGACGCCGTCACCCACTGTCGCGAGACGGCGGCCGTCTTCTGCTCGATCAACCGCGACAGCACCTGCGACGTCGCGCGTGCCGTCACGGACCCCAGCGCCAGCTTCCTCACGACGATCAGCCGCCCACCGTCGTCGCCCAGACTGGCGCAGCGCAGCGCGTCCTCCAGCGTCGGCATGATCCGGCGCACCGCCGCCTCGCCGGGCGCACGCAGCCGCAGGTGACGGACGATGCGTTCAGGCGCGGCCATGCGATCACCTCGCCTTGAACAGCGTCCGTTTCGCCGCCCCCGCCGACAGGCTGACCATCGCCGTCGTGTCGAAGTGCACCCGCACGTCGTCGCCCAGGTCGACCTTGGCGGACACCGTGTGGATCACGCGCGCCGCGACTTCCTGCTGCCCGAGGTCCTCCACCGTCGCCCGTGCCACCAGCGTGTCGCCGCGGTACATCAGCGCCTGCATGCCCACGCGCAGCTTGGTCGTGTCCAGCACCGTCAGCGGGATGCGCGTGCCCGGGATCACGCCCGGCGTGGGCCGCGCCATCCGGCCTTGCACGATGCGGTCCACCGGCGCGTGGCTGGCCAGCAGCAGCGCCATGCGCACCACGTCGTCGACCAGCGCCACCGCCTGCGGCTGGCCGGGCTCGATCTGCGCGAACAGCCAGTCCACGTAGGACTGCATCCGCCGCCGGTCGAGGTAGGCGATCTCGCCCCAGCGCGGCAGGCTGGCGAGGTTGCGCAGGTTGGGCGCGGCGTCGAACTCCGACAGCATCTCCGCCCATTGCAGCCGGATCACCGGCAGCACGCCACTGAACTCCGCATGCAGGCAGGCGGTGACGGCGCGGATGCGGTCCAGCTCCGCCGCCGCCTCGCGCGCCACGTCGGCGCGGCCGTGGCCGCCTTCGGCGAGGTCACCGAAACTCACGACCTGCTCGGCCTGCTGCCGCACGCCCTGCCAGGTCGCGACCTTCAGCAGGCCGAGGTCCAGCGTGCGCAGCGTCGCAATGCGCGGCGCCAGTGCATCGGCCTGGCGCGTCGCGACCTGCACGATGCCGGCCGCGACCTTGGTGCTGGCCGCGATCGTCCGCACCGCCAGCATCGGCGCCGCGAGCCCGGCCACCGCGCGGGCCTGCGCGCTGCCGACCAGCCGCACCAGGTGATCGACCTTGTCCAGCCGGTGCAGCAGCGTCGGCGCGCGCACGAACCAGCTGGCCGGCGCCTCGCGCACCACGCGCAGCATGTCCAGCAGCTCGTCGGGCGCGTCGGGATGCTCGCGCAGGCAGGCCGGCACGGCCGGATCGACCAGCCCCGGATCGACCGCGCGCGTCGGCGCGGACAGCAGGTTGTCGGCCTCGCGCGGCCGGATGAAGGCGATGAACGTCACCTCCTCCGCCAGCACCTTGGCGCGGCGCGTGTTGATGCCCGCGACACGCTCCGTCTCCTCGGCGAGCAGCGCGCGAGCGACGCTGACATCGTGCCGCGCTTCGGCCAGCGCATCGCCGACCTGGGACAGCCGCGCCGTCATCGTGTCGATCTCGCCGCGCAGCGATTCCAGCGCGCTGTCGCAGCGGTTGAGCGCATCGCGGTACACCGTCAGCCGCGCCTCCAGCTGGCGCAGGACCGCGATGGTGATGTCGGACAGGCTCACCGCCTGCGTGAACAGCGTGGCCTCGTCCAGCGCGGCGTCGGATCCCGTCGGCGGCTTGGCCAGCGCGGCCTGCAGCGTCGGGTTGTTGCGGAAGTCCGTCAGCGGCCGCTGCTGCGCGTTCGTGTTGGCCAGGAAGGGATCGTTCGCGAGGCCCGGGATCTGGAAGTCCTGGAACAGCGCGGGCAACTCGCCGCTGTCCTCGGCGGCGAAGGACTCCAGCAGCCCGAGCAACGACATCACCGTGCGCTGCCGGTTGGCCAGCGCGTAGTTGCGCGCCTCGGGCGAGGGCGGGTTCTTCAGCCGCTCGGCGATCGCCGTGGTGCGGATCTCCGACAGCCCCACCACCGGATTGGCATAGATGATCGGCGGCGGCGCCTTGGGCGGCTTGATCAGCACGGCCTCGACCTGCGCGCGCGCATCGATGCGGGCGTTGAGCTGGGCGTTGGCCTGCGACTTCAGTGACGCGTTGGCCTGGGCATTGATCTGAGCGTTGGCCTGCGCATTGAAGTTGGCGTTGGCATTGAGGTCGGCTCGGAGGCCGGCATTGAGCCCGGCGCTCGACTGCGCCATCGTGGCCACGCGATCGTTGGCCGCCGCGTTGATCGCGGCCGCGGTCGCCGCCGCGGTGGCGCTGAAGCCCGCCGCCGCCGCGATGCCCGCTGTGCCCTTGGGCACGCCGGCGGGCGCCGGCGCGGTCGCCGTGGCCTTGACCTTGCCGATGTACTCCTGGATCTGCTGCTGCACGACCAGCGCGCTTTCGCTGGTGGCCAGCGCCGCCAGCGTCGGCGAGACGGCCAGCCGGCCCGCGTCGCTGGCGCTCATCGTCAGCTGGCGGATGCGGTGCATGTCGACCTGCATGTGCGCGAAGCCGAAGTCGGTGATGTCGTCCGCGCGGTCGATGCGCCGGCGCAGGTAGTCGGCGAAACCCTCCAGCCCGCGCAGCAGCAGCTGCGACTGCTCGTGGCCGGACAGCCGCTGGATCAGCGGATCGGCGACCAGCTCCGTGTAGACGCGCACGGTGCCGATGCGCGAGGACGGCGTCGGCGTCAGCACGCCGAGGTTGTGCTGCGGCTGCAGCGCCGCGTTGAGCAGGGGGTTGTAGAGCGGCACGGTGGTCGGCCGCGGATCGTCGCTGACCTGCTTGGGCCACATCAGCTCCGGTGCCGCGCCGGCCGCGGCCGGCCTGCGCCGCAGGTCGCTGAAGGCCAGCGTGCCGTCGAAGGCCATGACGACGATGCCGAACACCGACATCCGCGCGCCGCCTTCGCCGACGACGTTGCTGTCGGGGATCGCCAGCGGCAGTTCCACCCAGCTGCCCGAGCGCGGCAGGGCGCCGCCGCGCACCGTCATCGCCTGCAGCGTCTCGAGGCCGGGCAGCGCCTTGCGCAGCTCGGCGAAGCGGTTCTCGCCCCAGTAGGCGAACTTGATCTGGATGCTGGACGTCGGCGTGTTGTCCGCCCGCAGGCCGCGGCCGTAGACGCCGATCCACAGCGAGCGCGGCGGATTCAGCTCGTCCAGGTAGAGCCAGGTCGTGACCGTGTCGGCGGCGCCCTTCTCGATGACCGTGATCGGCGAGCCGTCCTTGTTCATCAGCGTGTGGCCGCGCCAGCCCGACGCCGGCGGATAGGCGAGGTTGAAACCGCTGGTCGGCACCGCCAGCGCCGACGCCGATCCCGCGCCGGGATTGAAGATGTCGCCGCCGTCCTGCGACTGCAGCTGCGGCAGGCTGGGCACGACGCCGTCGTGCGGCTCGAACGGCGTCCACAGGTCGTTGGCGGTGAGCAGGTCCCAGGGCTCCTCGCCCTGGACGCGGGCGCCCGGCGGCAGGAAGTTGCAGAACCACTTGCGCCACACCTGCGGCGTGCGCGCGCCGGTCAGACCGTAGGCCGCGCGGCCGTCGAAGAGCGCGAAGGCCATGCCGTCGAGGTTCTTCGCCGCCAGGCCCAGCGCGGACGCAGGCACGGTTAGCATCACCCACTGGCCGGGCGTCGGCAGGTCGCCGGCGCGGAAGTGCGCGGCCGATCCGACCGGTGAGCCCCAGCCGATCAGGTCCTCGCCCCAGTAGGCGCGGTGCTCCCAGTTGCCGTCGGTGTGCCACTGCAGCATCAGCGTGCGCGGCGGGTGGTCGGGATCCAGGCAGACCCAGCAGAACAGCGACTCGCCGGTCTGGACCGCGAAGGGCGGATTGGCCCCGTCGAAGAAGTGCTGATGCAGACCGGCGCGCAGGTCGCTGCGATGGCCGCCGCCGGGTGGGGGCTCGCCCCAGGGGCTAAGCGACTCGGTCTCGACCGCGTCGGGATCGCTCTTGAACGGCGGCACGACCGGCGACTTGCCGTCGAGCGCGTGCGACAGCATCGCCGCCTTGTTGCGCAGCCCCTGGCGCAGGCCCAGCGTGCGGGCGCGACGCAGCAGGTTCTCGTCGAGCGTCTGCTGGAACAGCGGATCGACGATCTCCTTGTGCAGCAGGCGCGGCTCCCATGAGCCCAGCGGCACCGGCACGAGCAGTCGCACCGCCTCGGGCGCCGCGATCGAGAGCGGCGCCAGCGACGCGCTCGCGCGCACGGCCAGGTCGAGCTGCTCCACCGGCACCGGCACGGCGTCAAGGTCGAAGCCGACGGGGAAGAAGCCGCTCTTGAGCGTCGCCGGATCGAAGGCGTTGCGCGGCAGCAGGCCCACCGGCGGCAGGAAGCGGCCGAAGGCGTCGTTGAGCGTCTCGGGCAGCGGTGCGGGCTCGCCGGCGGCGGCGACCTGCTCGGCCAGCTGCTCGATGCGCGCCTGCCACAGCGCCGGCTTGCGGGCGCCGGCGATCAGCGCGCCGTCCGTGTACGCGAGGCGCGAATCGCGGCCATTGCCGCCGCGCCGCACGACGCTTGCCCGGTCCAGCCACAGCGGTTCGCGCGTCACGCTGTCGAGCGCGACGAGCGCGATCGGCAGGCCGAATTCCTCCCAGGGCAAGACCTGGCCCTCCGGCAAGGCGTCCTCGGCCTGGAACACCGTCCACGCGAGCGCGTTGCGCAGCTGCACGGCTGGCACCGCGGGCAGTCCGCGCCATTCGCCGGGCCACACGTACCAGAGCAGCCGCGCGCCGTCGCCCAGCCGCCAGTCCTCGAAGGCGGCGGCATCGCCGTAGGTGCCTTCGTCGCAGGCGCTGCGCTCGCAGGGATCCATCGGGTCGGCGCTGGAGCGGTCGCCCGTCACCGGCTGCAGCACCAGCACGCCGATCGGCGGCAAGGTCGCCAGCGAGGCGGCTTCCAGCGCGCCCAGCGCGGCGCCGATCTTGCGCGCGCGCAGCGTCGAGGGTGCGCCTTCCGTGCCCGGCTCGACGCCGCTGCCGTCGACGAAGAAGCCCGGCGGCGCGACCACCGGCACATCGGCCAGCACGCAGCGCAGCGGCTGGTTCAGCACCAGATCCTCGCCGCTGCAGGCCAGGCCGAGGCCGCGGGTGATCTGCAGTTCCACCGCGTGGAAGCCGGTCGGCGCCGGCGGCACGGGCGCGGGGGCGGGCGGCGGCGGCGGCGGGATCACCGGACCGGCCTGGACCTCGAGCCCGCTGACGATGCCGGCGGTCCAGTCCTGGCCGCGCGTGGCCAGATGGCCGGCCTGCCAGGCCTGCCATTGCGTCAGCGCGCCCGCGGTGAGGGCGCGACCGGGGAAGACGTGGGGACGTCGGCGCCAGTCGCCGGCGGCCTCGATCGCACTGCCGGGCGACAGCCCGACGACGCGCTCACCGGCCAGCGGATCGCGGATGGGAGTGGTGCTCACGATGGGTCTCCTCGGAGCCTGGGATCAGGATTGCGGCGGGCGCCTGGTCGCGGCGGTCTTCTTTGCCGCGACCTTCTTGGCGGGTGTCTTCTTCGCTGCTGCTGCTGCCGAGGCCGTCGCCGCCGTCGCCGTCTTCGCAGCGGTGGTCTTCGCCGCCGACGGCTTTGTGGCGGTCGAAGCACTGGAAGCTGGCACGGATGCTGTCGACGCGGTGGCCGACCGCTTGGCTGCTGGCCTTCCCGTCGACGTCGTCGGTGCCCTCGCTGCGGGGCCGGCCTTCGAGGCGGGATCGACCACGACCGGCTCCGGTCCCGGCGTTGGCGCTGGCGCTGGCGTTGCCGGCGCGCCTGGAACGCGCGTGAGACGGGCGCTCAGCTGATCGAGCTTCGTGCCCTCGGCGCTGCTGGCGGCGGTGTCGAGCTTGCGCCAGTTGTCGTTGCTCGCCAGGCTGACCAGCGCGGTGCGGGTGACGGCGTCGCCGGCATGGCGTTCGAGCTTCTCGAGGCCGTTCCCGACGGCACCGTCGGAGAGCTCCGCGCCGACCTGCAGCACGCGGGCATGGTCCAGCCCGGGGTCGCGGCCCGCCTCGCGTTCCCCGGCGGGCTTCGCGTTGAGCGCGCCGAGCGCCGCGGCGGTGAGCGCAGGCGAAGCGGCGATGCGCGGCGAGGCCAGCAGCGACATCACGCTCGACGCGGCCCGTGCGCTCGACGCGGCCAGCACCTTGTCGAGCGCGGGCGTCAGACCGAGTTCCGCGATGCGCGCGGTGATCGCGCGTTCGACGACGACGTCCGAGCCGCCCGCGACCGCGATCGGCTTGCCGACCAGGTCGTCGCGGTAGGCGAGGTTGCGCCGCCGCACGAACCACAGCGAGTCGAGCTTCGCAAGCCGCGCCCATTCGGCATCGGACGGGTTGGAGACATCGACCGGACGCAGCGGCAGCGGAATGCGCAGGCGGGTCAGGATCTCCAGCGGCTTGCGTTGCGCGACGAGGTTGGGCGCGGCCGGCTTGAGGGGCCGCGACACGGTCGTGAGCTTCGCGCGCACGGCGGCGAAGTCGGCGCGCGGCACCGGCGCGAGCACCAGCACCGCCGTCAGGTCCAGCGCCGCCTGCGGCGCGAGGAAGTCGATCGGCGGCAGCGCGAGCGCCTCCTCGACCAGCGCCGGCAGCTCGTCCTCGGGAATGATGGAGAAGTCGACGTCGACTTCCGACGGGAAGTAGCGCTGCGTGAAGTCGGCCGTGTCGATGATGCCAGCCGGCAGCGGGCCGGCCGGCGGCAGCGCGGGGAACTGCGTGGCCGCCGGGAAGCTGCGGCCGTGGAACTGCGCGACGACGTCGGCGAGATGGTTCTGGTGCTGCATCAGGTGCGCGAGCCGCAGCCCACGTGGCGCGAAGCCCAGGCCGGGCAGGTCGCCGCGGTCGGCGCCGAGCTCGCGCCGCACCATGGCCTCGTCGATCCAGACCAGCGAGTTGGACTGCAGCGCGAGCATCGCGACCGGCAGCACGTTGGCCGACCAGCCGGGCGCGCCCGGCTGCGTGAAGATGGTCCGCGCCGCCGTGCCGCGGCGCGCGTCGAGCGCATCGGCCGCACCGTCGTCCTGCCAGGGGACGAGCACGACGGCCGTGGCCTCGATCACGTCGCCGTCCTCGACGGTGCGCGCGCCGGTGAGCGTCGTCGGATAGGCGCCGATCGGATTGGCGGTGAACTCCACCGGCCGCAGGCCCAGCACGAACAGCCCGGTGCGGCTGCGCAGCGGCGCCACCGGCAGCCGCGACAGGCCGAAGCGCGCCGACAGCTGCTCCGTCTGCGGGATGTCGGCCAGGTCGATCGTCAATTCGCGCGGCAGCAGCACCAGCTCGCCGGCGCCGGTCAGGCCCTCGCCGGCGGCGATGCGCACCGTCTGCGGCGTCGCGCCTTCGGACACCGACAGCCCGTGCGCGACGCCGCTGCCGGCGGCGCGGCCCAGGTCGGACTCGCGCGTCAGGAAGTACTGCTGGTCGCGGATCAGGTCGCGCGCGGCCAGGAAGCGCCCGTCGAAGTAGCGCGGGCGCTGGCGCCGCGGATCCTCGACCAGCACGCCGCGGTTGCGCAGCGTCGGTGCCTCGACGGGATCGATGCGCTCGCGGGCGGCGCCGAGGGTGAGGTTGATCGCCATGTCGGTCTCCTGAAAAGCTCGGTGCGGCTCGTGCTGCTGTCGGTGGCTCGTTGCGGCGGAGTCGGATGCGGGGCTGGGGCGGCTGGTGGCTGGTGGCTGCGGGGGTCAGGCGTTGCTACAGCCCCGCCCACTGCGCGAAGAGCGCGGAGGGCGGGAGGAAGCGCCGTCCCCAGTTGTCCACCAGCGGCGCCGCCGCGAGGCGCGCGGGCGGCGTCGCGTTGTCGACAGGGATGAAGACGCGGGCGAGGAACACCGCGCTCGGGTCCAGGTTGCGCGGCTGCTCGGGTGACGGCTCCAGCCCGCCGTCGCCGCCCGCATGACCGCTGCCGGCCCAGCCGTGCAGCACCGCGTCCTGCAGCGCGTCGCGACGCGCCTCGGGGGCCGCGTCCGGATCGCCCGCGACCGGATCGGCCGGCGGCAGCGGCAGACCGCTGTAGGCATCGTCGAGCCCGATGCGCGGGATCATCAACAGCTCGTAGGCATCACGCAGCCGCGAGATCGACACCGCATTGAGCGCATCGAACGGACCCTGCGCGAAGCTCGGCGTCAGCCCGCGCGCGCAGGCCGCGAAGCGCAGGAACACGTCGGCGACGACCGCCAGCGCCGGCAGCGCGACGCCCGACGCGATCATGCGCGGCGAGGCAAAGCGCGCGAGATCCGTGTACGCCGCCTGCGTCAGCGCGCTGCCGGGCACGTTGCCGGTGGGCGTGCCGTCGCCGATGACGGCCAGGCGCTGCGCGTCGTACCAGCGCGGCAGGCGCAGGCAGGCATCGCGTGGCAGCTCGACCAGGCGGCCGAGCCGGTCCACGGCGACGCCGGGCAACACGCTGATCTCCTCGACCTGCGTGGGCGACTCCGGCAGGTGCCGCACCTCCAGGCCCGCCAGCGTGCCCGGCCCGGCCACGAAGGCCAGCGCGCGCGCGAGGCGGCCGCGGTGATAGGTCTGCTCGTCGCTGAAGTCCTGCGCGTCCAGCAGCATGCCGGTGGCGTAGGCGAGGCGGTCCGCGCGCGGCTGCGCCACCAGCGGATCGGCGTTGGTCGCCTGGATGCTCATGAGGGTCTCCTCGACGTGCGTGGGGACGGAGGTCGTTTCGGTTGCGCCGGCTTCTTCGCTTCCGCGGGCTTCGGCGGCTCGGCGGGCTCCGCCGACGCTTCTGGCGTCATCGGCCCGGTCGGATGCTTCGGCCCTGCCGGCGTCGTCGGCGCCGCAGGGATCACCGGCGGCGCGGGCCTGACCGGCTGCGCGGGTCGGGCGGGCAGCGAGGGCCGCATCGGTTCAAGCGGCGGCACCGGGGACGCCGGTTCAAGCGGCAGCCTCGGATCGGCGGGCCGCAGCGGCGGCGCGATCGGAGGCGCGATGGGGGGCGAGATCGGCGGCAACACCACGCGCGACTGCGTCACCTGCACGACGACCTCGTCGGCCGCGCGGCTGGGCAGCCCGGCCGCGTTGACGACGGACAGGCGGAAGCGGTGCGCGCCGACGGCCAGGCCCGCGTCGACCTCGACCGTCGCGGTCTCCGTCGTCACGGGCTTGCCGGGTGCGAACGTCGCCATCGCGCCGCTCCGGTCAGGTCACCGGACCCAGGTAGGTCCAGACGTACTTGACGACCTTGCCGCCGCCGACGTCGAAGGACGCGGAGCCGTCCAGCTCGAAGCTCTTGCCGAAGGACGCGATGCGCGGCCCCCGGATCACCGCGGTCGGCGCGTCCTGGTCGGCGACGATGATGGTCACCTCGTCGGGCTTGGACGCATTGCCGGCGTCGTCGACGACGACGAGCCGGAAGGTCTGCCGGCCGATCGCCAGCGGCTTGTCGGGGTTGACGGTGACCTCGATGGTCGGGACGTCGGTGCTGATGTCGGTGCCGGGAATGAATTCGGCCATGGCCACTCTCCTGCGGGGTCAAACATCCGTCGGCGGCAACAGGCGCCAGCGGTACTCGGTGATCTGTCGGCCCGAGGCCGCGCGCGAACCGCGGGCGTCGAGCATGAAACTGGCGCCGGGCGCGGCCACGGCGTCGAGGCCCGCATCGGCCTCCGGCGGCGGCGCGCTGACCGGCGGCGCGCCGGACAGCCGGGGATCGAGCACGGCGGCGCCGATCAGGTAGTCGCCCAGGCCCAGGCCGCTGCGCTCGACCTGCACCGGCCGTGGCAGCCGCGGCGGACCGAGGTAGGTGTCCACGCCGACCAGCGCGGCGATGCCCACCATCAGCGGCCAGGTCGCGGACACGACGCGCATCTCCACATGCGCCGGCGCCTCGAGTTGCGCGATGCGCCGGATCAGCGCGAGGTCCTGCGGCGCCACCGACTGGTGCACCAGCACCGTCGCGCGGAAGGCGAGGCGGGCGTCGAAGTCGATCGCGGCCTGGTTCTCGGCGGCGGCGGTGGCGCTGGTGACGTCGGCGTCGGCGTTGAACAGCGCCATCAGCTCTACGCGCTCGCGATCGCCGATGACCAGCGTGTCGCCGACGACCGAGTTGCCGCTGACCTGCAGGCCGGGCAGCAGCGGATCGTGTTCGTCGCTCAGGTCCACGCCGAGCAGCGTGGCCAGGATGCGCCGCAGCCGGAAGTCCTCGATGACCAGCACCTCGCCGCCGCGTACCGCGCCGTCGGTGGCGATGTCGAGCGCCAGCCGCAGGCCCAGACGCGTGCCATGCCAGCGCGCGAGGTCGGGCGCCGCGCGCAGCCAGTCGCGCCGGCGCGCGGCCGGCAGCGCGGGATCGAAGGCGACGCCGATCCAACTGCCCAGCCAGTCGAGCTGCGCATCGGCGACGACGTTCGGATCGGTGAGCAGATGGGCGGCGGCGACCTGGTCCTCGAGGCGCGTGAGCACGCCCTCGAAGCTGGCCAGCATCCGCGCGTTGAAGTCGGCCGGCGTGGCGCGCGGGCGGTAGACCGCGATGGCATCGGGCTCCCGCCGGAGCCGCCAGGCGCGGCTGGCGTCGCTCAGCAGCCAGGCGTCGCCGGCGTGTTCGACCTCGACCGCCGCGCGGTCGCCGAGCGTCACCTGCTCCAGCCGCAGCCGGGCGCGCAACGCGTCGTCGGGCGCGCCGCCGGCATCGAGGGCCGCGGCGAAGCTCGTGTCGATCTGGCCGACGCGCTCGCCCGGCGCCTGCGCGGCGGCGCCGAACAGCGATTCGCGGTAGAGCCGCGGCAGGTAGCGGTCGGCGTAGGAGAAGCGGCTGCCCCACACGCGCAGCGCGGCGATCTCCGGCGTGGCGCGCGTGTCGCCGTGCAGCACCAGCCGCAGCCACAGGTAGCGGCCGGACAGCGTGCGCACGCGTTGGCGCGCGTTCTGCACCAGCACCGAGAACAGGCCGCGCACGCCGGCCTCTCGCTCGCCGCCGAGCAGGCCGGGGTGATGCGGCAGCTCGCTGGGCGTGGGTTCCCACACCGCGAGCGGCACCTGCGGCGCGCGCATCGCGTCGTCGAGCTGGGGGATGTCCGCCCCGAAGCCGTGCGGATGCCAGGCGAGCCGGTCGTCGTCGGCCGGCGGCACGGGACCCTCGGTGGCGGCGAGCCAGGCGACGAAACCGGTGTGGGCGGGCAGGGCGGCTTCGGCGAAGAGACGGTGCCAGACCGTGCCGCCGTCGCCGCTGTCGATCATGCGGGCGACGAGGCCCGAGGGTCCGTCGGCGTAGTGGCGCGCCTCGCCGCGTCGCGCGAGCTGCCGCAGCGACAGCGCATGCAGCGGCTCCGCGCTGGCCGCGCCGGCCGGATAGTGCGGCGGCTGCGCCGCGCCGTTGGCGAAGGGGCCTTCGACGGCGTCGGTGGCCAGCGGGTAGACATCGCCCAGCGGCATCAGCTCGCGGAATGGCGCCACGGCAGCGCCGCCCGAGCCCCCGCCCGATCCGCCTGATCCGCCGGCCCCACCAGCTGCGGCGGCTGCACTGGCGCCTGCGGGACCCAGGTCGAAGGCCGGCGCGTCGCGACGGCCGGGCACGCGCACCGCGACGCGGTCCGGCGCGAGCCACGCGACCGCATACGCATAGGTCGCGCCCAGCAGCGTCTGCGGCGGAGCGAATCGGCGTTCGTCGGACCACCAGCGGCGGACGCGCGCGGTGCCGATGCCGCCGGTCCAGCTCAGCAATGCGAGCGCGCCGTCCGGCCCTCCGGCGATGGCGACGGGCGTCTCGGCGACGTCGAGCGGTGTCGAGCCGATCAACGCGAGCCGCGGCGCGCAGGCGTTCTCGGGGGCGGGCCTGAACACGCGCGGGTCGTAGTCGTCGGGCTGCGGCGTCTCCGTGCGCATCGGCCGGCCGGTGAGCCGGGCGATGCGACCGGTCGAGCGCTCCAGCGCCCACACGCCGCCGTCGGCCGCGGGCGCGAGCCGCCAGGGAGCAAAGCCCGCGAGCGACACGTTCACGTCGTTCCAGCGACCGCGCAGGTCGTGCATGCGAACCGCCGGCGTCGCGGCATTCGGCAAGGCGAGGTAGAGCACGCCGTCCGGCGCGGCGCAGAGGTCGGTGGGCGTGTCGTCCAGCACCAGCAGCGTGGCCTCATCGGGCAGCACGCTCTTGACGAGCACGCTGGTCGTCGCCGCGTCCCAGCGGGCGACGCACTCGAGCGCGTCGATCGCGCGCGGCACGCGCTCCAGCGCCGATTGCGCGGCGGCGAAGGCATCGGCGGGCGACATCGCCGGCACCAGCGTGCGTTCGGACGCGAGCCGCAGCCGCCGGCAGCCGCCGTCCCACACCGCATGCTGCACGGCGGGGAAATGCGCGGCGTCGCCGAGCAGCCAGAAGCGCAGGCCGTTGGCGTCCATCAGCACAGCTCCGGCACGACCGGCACCGCGACGGCGTCGGCCTCGGCGAAGGGGTTGGGCAACGCGCGCAGGTCGGTCGGCGCGGCGCTGCCTTCGATGGCGACCACCGACAGCAGCTCGGGCAATTGCCATGGCTGCAGCGCAAGGATCTGCGCGCCGTCGGCGGCAATGGCGGGCAGCGGCTGCCACTCGGTGCCCGCCTGCCGGAACAGGCGCAGGCCGCGCAGCTCGTCGACGCCCGGCACGCGCGAGACCTCGACTTCCAGTTCGCGGCTGCGCACCGCGCGGCCGAGCGTCCAGCCCTGGCCGTCGAGGCCGCCCGGCGCCAGCGGCCACAGCAGGCGGCGCAGCGACTCGCGCACTTCCAGCAGCACCTGGTCCCGCGCATAGCCGTCGCGGATCGCGACCGCGACGGACACGCCCACGGCCACGTAGTCGCAGCCGATCACGTAGAGCTCGGTCGCCAGCGGCGTGCGCACCGAGAGGTAGGCATGCAGGCGCTCGATGAAGGGACGATCGGGCCGCGGGTTCGGCGCGGGCGCGAGCGGCGCGGCCGGCAGCGCCAGCACGCTGACGACGCCCGGCACGTGGAAGCGCCGGCCGCGCGGCTTGAAGCGCGGCAGCACCTCGACCCGGCCGACGTCGACCGCGGGCGCTTCCAGCGCGAGGCGGCGATAGTCCTCCTCCGTGACCGCGCGGTCGCGGTGGCGCAGGCGCGCGGGGATGCGGCGCTCGGCAACGGCCAGCGTCTCCGCGTCTTCGCCGCCGGTCAGCGCGAGCGGCTGCAGCACCTTGATCGGCGGCGCGGGCTGGCCGTCGATGCGGCGCGCGTTCAGCTCGGCCAGCGACTCGGGCGGCAGGTTGCCCGCGCGTCCGCCGCCGAAGCGACCCAGCGCCAGCCGCACGCGCATGCCGGACTCCGGCACCTTGCCGCGCATCCCGTCGCCCAGGCGCAGCGTGCCGGCCTCGGCGTCGAGCTCGTAGGCCGTCGCGTCGCGCGCGACGTCGGGGTCGGCGCTGAGCGCGCCCAGATCATCGACCCGCGTCCACGGCTGGTAGCCGCGGCCGGGCGCTTCCACTTCGATCTGCAAGCTCGTCGGATCGACGGCGCTCATCGGCAGCGGGAACTGCTGATCGGCCGCGCCGGTCGACACGCCGAGCACGCGGCCGGTCACCGTGGCGCGCTGGTCGATCTCGATCGCATTCACCCCGATCCACGCGAGCGGCAGATGCTGGACCGAGGAGGCCGCCTGGAAGGACGCGCCCGCCGCCGTGGCCGCAGCCCCCGCCGCCGCCGATGCGGTCGACATCGCGAAAGCCGCGGACGCCGCGACGCCGACCGAGGTCGCGGAGGCCGCGGACCTTGCAAACGCCGAAGGCGCCGCGGCATTCGCGGAAGGCCCCGGCTGCGGGCGCAACCTCAGCCACGCCACGAGCCGGTCGGCGCGCTCCGGATCGTCGAGCCGCGGCGGCGCGTCGCCGACGCCGGCCTGCGGATTCAATCCGACGTCGTTCTTCGGCGCCCAGATCTGGCGCTCGTCGGGCATCTGCAGGCGCAGCGTGCCGGCGCGCGACAGGCCTTTGCTGGTGTCGGTGCCGGGCTGCACCGGCAGCGTCAGGTAGTCGGTGTCGAAGTCGGTCCGGCCGCGGGTCGTGATTTCCCACAGCACCGGGACCGGCGTCGGCGCGGTGACGTCCTCGAACAGCGCCGGGGCTTTCAGGGCCGGCACTACGCCCATCGACAGCAGCGGCGGCAGCGCCGCGTCGCCGCCGCCGAGCGCGGACTTCACCGCCTCGTTGACGGCCTCCTGCTGGTCGGCCTGCGGCGCCTTGGGCGCGAGCAGCGCGATCCACAGCGCGCGGTCGGCGCTCTGCGCGAAGACGTCGACGCCGTCCGGCACCGCGCGGCCCTGCGCGAACACGGGCGTCGTCTCATAGGCCTTCAACGTTCCGCTGAGCCGATGGATGCGAGCCAATCCCTGCAGCACGTCGCTGCGCCGCGCGGTCTCCGTGCTGCTGAGACGGCGCTTGATGTAGGCCTCGCCAGTGATGGGCAGGACGGTCGTCTCGGACAGCGTCTCGAAGGGCATCGGCGCCTTCAGCGTGCCGCCCGGCGCCAGCGTGTGGGCGCCGCGTTCGGTGTCCTTCGCGAAGGACAGGCTCACGATGCCGCGCGCCGGCAATGCGGGCTTCAGGCCCAGGCCCAGCAGCTTGAGGAAGACCAGCCGCTGGCGCTCGGGGATCAGGTTGGCGCGGTACAGCAGCGCGTCGCCCAGCCACGCGAACAGCTCGATCAGCGTGCGGCCGGGGTCGCCCAGGCGCGGATTGGTCCACTCCGGCGTGTGGGCCGGGATGCGCGCGAGCAGCTCCTCCACCAGATCGTCGAAGCGGCGGTCGTCGAGCGAGGGGGGCAGGATAGCCATGGCGTCAGCCCTCCAGGTCCACGGTGACGTTCATCGCGCCGGGCTCGCCGGTGCGCGCGAGGCGGTAGGCGATCTCGACGCGCACCTGGCCGGGCGCGCCCGGCACCTCCCACACCTCGACCGCGTCGAGCAGGATGCGGCGCTCCCAGCGCGCGAGCGAATCCCGCACCAGGTCGCGCATCTCGCGCCGCGTCGCGATCGTGTTGGGCTGGTGCAGCAGACGGTCCAGGCCGCCGCCGAACTCGGGCCGCATCAGCTGTTCGCCGGGGCGGGTGCTGAGGATCAGGCGCAGCCCGTCGCGCACGCTGCGCGCCAGGTCGGGCCAGGCCAGGCCGCCGTCGTCGCCCGGGAGCGGCAGCAGCGGCCAGCCGATGAGTGCGGAGGTCATCGCGTCACTCCTGCGGCGGGATCTTGGGGAACGGCAGGCAGATCTTCATCGCGAAGAGCCAGCCGAAGAACAGGTTGAACAGCGAGAGGAAGATGTTCAACACGAGGAAGGCGCAGATCGTGATGATCGGGATGTTGAAGCCGCAGATCCACGTCAGCGCCGGGTTCATGGGCGGCGGCTTCTTGCCGTCGATGAGGTCCTTGGCCGAGCCCATCAGCAGGCTCTGCAGCGACGGCGGCACCACGAAGGCCACGTTGGGCTTGAGCGCGGCCAGCAGCTGCTTGTCGGCCGGATCGGGCAGGGCGATCTGCACCGGCGGCGCGCCCGCGCCCTCGTACCAGGCGGCGATCACGAAGGGTTCGCTCGGCGCGCTCCAGACGACGCGGGCCGGGCAGGGACCGTCGGCCTTCAGCCGCACGAAGGCGCGCAGCTGATAACGCGCGTCGGGTTCGTCGAAGCGGCCGGTCTTGGCCTTCATCGCGGCGAAGCGCGCGCGCATCGCGGCGTGCATGGCGCCCAGCAGTTGCTGCGTCTGGCCGGCGCTCATCGCGGGCCAGGTCTCGGGCATCTCCACCGTGCCGGAGACATTGCCCTGCGCCAGGATCAGCGTGTGGGCCTTCGTCAGGAACTCATCGGCGCGCACGGTGCGCTGCGGCCATTCGCCGTTGCGGCGCACCAGCGGCAGCTGCAGCGGATGCAGCGCCTGCAGGATCGCCGTGCCCGCGGGACCGAACGCGTCGAACTCGCCCGCGAGTTGCCTCAGCATCAGCACGAAGCGGACGAGGTTGCTGTTGGCGCCGGGTTGCTCGCTTTCTTCCAGCCAGCCGCGGCTGACCGATTGGCCGACCTTGGGCAGCGTCATCGACTCGCCGCGCAGCGCCTGCACCAGATGCCCCCGGAAGGCCGATGACGACGGACCGAAGTCGAAGCCCGTGGCCGCGCCGAAGCTGGCGTCCGTCTCGCTGATCTCGCCACTGACGGTCGGCACCAGGCCGTAGTACAGCGTCTGGCCGGCCTCGGCGCAGACGTCCGGCGGAGCGAGGTACAGCGGGATCGTCTGTTCCTCCAGCGCGGTGTCGGGCCGCTCGCGCGAGAACGCGACGAGCTGGCGATCGATGTCGGCCACGCCGGTGAGGTCGCGCTGCGCGCGTTGCGCCGGCGCGGGGTCGGCATCCGCGCCGCCGACGCGCGACATCGGCACCCAGCCGCGGATGCGGCCGTTGGACTTCATCCAGCCCTCCGGCTGTCCGCCGGCACCGAGCCGCCGCAGCACCAGGCCCGCGGATTCGATCCTGGCGGGGTCGACGCGCGGCTCGCCGGGCATGTCGCACCAGGCTTCGACGAGCGCGAGGTGGAACTGCCGCTGGATCGGCTGGAAGAGCTTGAGCGTGCCGTTCTTGTTGGTGGCCCGTGCGCGCAGGTCGCGCAGCCGCGTGAGTCCGTTCGCGCCGTTCGCTCCGTTCGAGCTGTTCAAGCCGCCCGCACTGCGCAGATCGTCCAGCGTGGCCGGGATGAAGTCGTCGTCGCTGCGTTGCAGCAGCCACGGCTGCAGGCTGCGGGCCAGGCCGCGCGGCGCGCTGACGACGACAGGATGGTGCGGGTGGTTCATGGTCCGTTCCCTCACCAGACGTTGCCGGCGCCCGGCGTGTAGCTGGCACTGATGACGGCGTTGGTCTGCAGCACGGCGCACTTCACGATGCCGGAGAAGTCCGACATCGCCGCGTCCACCTTCACCATGCCGGCCGTGACGTTGACCTGGCTGGCCTGCACCGTGACCTTGGCGGCGGCCTGGACCGTGATGCCGGAGGTCTCCAGCTTGATGCTGTTGCCGTTGCTGTCTTCGAGCGTCACCGTGCCCGGCCCGTCCTTGAGCGTGAGGCTGCAGCCGCCGGGCGTCTCCAGCGTCAGCGTCTCCTGGCCGCTCTGGTCGTCGAGCGTGACGACGATGCCGTTCTTCGACTTGATGCGCTTGTAGCGGTTGAGGCCGCCGCTCTCGATGTCGGCCGGCGCGGCGGCGCTGCCGTTCCACAGGCCGCCGAGCACCAGCGGGTGGCGCGGGTCGCCTTGCGCGAAGACCACCAGCACCTCGTCGTCCACGTCGGGCACGAAGAAGGTGCCGCGGTCGTCGCCCGCGAAGGGCGCGACCACGCGCGCCCACATCGCGGCGTCCTGGCCGGTGGTGTCGTCGAACGCGAGCAGCCGCACCTGCACGCGGTTCAGCCGCTCGGGATCGTCGATCGAGCTGACCTTGGCCAGTTGGGCGCCCGCGGCCCAGGGCAGCGGGACGCCGAAGGGCAGGGGGGAGGGCAGGTCGCGTTGCATGACGGGGTCTCGTGTGGCCGTGGGTGGTGTCTGGTGTATGGCTGCTGGCTGCTGGCTGCTGGCTGCTGGCGTGTTGCGTGTTGCGTGCGGCTTCAGGTCCCGAGGAAGGCGCACTCGGCGCTGAACTCGGTGCGGTAGCCCTGCTTCATGTCGAAGAGGTGGCAGGCGCGCACCACGTAGTAGGTGTTGTCGAACTGCGGCGAGACGCCGGCCAGCCGCACGCAGGCGCCGACGCGCAGTTGCGCGTTGCCCTCGGCCACGCCCTCGGCGCGGACGAAGCGGCGCGCGCGCTGGTCGAGCGCCGCCTCGGCGACCGCGCGCGCCTCGTCGGTGCTGTAGACCGCGGGGGCGGCAAGATGTTCGTTGCGGTCGCCGAAGACCTCGCTCGCCCAGGCGACGCCGGTGCGGCCCTGTCCGGGGCCGGCGTTGGCCACCGCGCTCGCTTCGCCTTTCACCGCGGAGCCGTCCTTCGCGTTCCATCCGGCCACGCTCACGGCGGTGGGCTGGTCGGCAAGGTCGGCGGTGAGGCGCACGCGGGCGAGCTGGCTGTAGAGCGTCAGGTCGATCGTGCCGCGCTGCACGTCCTTGCGCGGCGAGACCTGCAGCGCTGTACCGACGACCTGCAGGTCCGCGTCGAAGCGCGCGAGCAGCCGGCGCAGGAAGCCGAGGTCGGTCTCGTCCAGCTGCGCCCAGGTGCCCTGCGGCGCGGTGAGGCCGGTCACGGACGGCGTCAGGCCGAGATCGCCCGCGATCGCGTTCACCACGTCCGCCGGCGTCATGTCGGTGAAGACCTTGCTGCGGCGCGCGCGGCGCGCGGCGGTCAGGCCGTCCTCGGCAAGCACGACCAGCTCCGGCGGCGCGCCGTAGTTGCAGACCATCTCCAGCGCGCTGACCTTGCCCTTGAAGATCTCGCGCGGCGTGGCTTCGTCGCCGGCATAGACGCCGAGCTCGGCGCCGAGCTTCAGCGATGAGCCGCTGTTGAACGCGAGCTCGGCACGACCGTCGCCCGTCGCGACCCAGTTGGTGACGTGCAGCTCCAGCGCGCTCATGCCGCCTTCGCGTTCCTCCATCTTCATCGCCGTCATCAGCGTCGACAGGCGTTCGTCCGCCTGCCCGGCGATGCGCAGCGTGGGGCGGGCGCTGAAGATGGCGGAACGGCTGACGCTGGTTTCGGGCATGACGGACGTTCGGTGGAGGAGGACGCGTTGTCGGCGGTCGTGGTGAGAGGCGTGGTCGGGGCGCGGTCGGGGCGTGGTCGGAGAGCGCGGTCAGAGGTCGCAGAGGCGCGCGGCGCGCTCGGCCTTCAGCCGCAGCGCCTGCTCGATCTGCTCGCCGATGTCGGGCGCGGCGTCCGCGGCGGGGGCTTGCGCGCCGGTGCCGCGTTCCTGCGGGTCGCGCTCGATGTCGGCGGTGACTTCCTCGAAGGTGATGGGCATGGCGGATCAACTCCCGAAACGGATGCGGCCGTGCAGGTCCGCGTGCGCGCCGACATCGGCGCTGAGGCTGCCGCCGGCCTGCGCCACGGCGCGACCGCCGGGGCTGAAGCTGGCGGATCCGGCCACCCGCGGCGCGGGCAGCAGGGCGGCGCGGGCGTCGAGGACATCGACGTTGATGCTGGGCGGCGAGAGGCGCAGGTCGGCGAAGGCGGGGCCCGCGGTGGCCGTCAGCGCGGCGCCGACGTTGAAGCCGCCGTGGGCGGACACGCCACCGCCGATGGACGCGCCACCGCCGATGGACGCGCCGGCGCCCGCCGAGGCGCCGACGCCGATGCCGACACCGGCCCCGGCGCTGACGCCGCCACTGATACCGATCCCGCCGCTGACGCCGGCGCCGATGCCTCCGCTGATGCCGGCACCGATGCCACCACCGATCCCGCCACTGATGCCGGCGCCGATGCCCCCACCGATGCCGGCGCCGCCGCCGATACCGATGCCGGCACCGGCGCTCGCGCCGACCGAGAAGTCCGCCGCCGCCGACAGCGAGATGCTGCCGCCCACCGACAGCCCGGCCTCCGCGCCGAAGCGCAGGCTGGCCGCGCCGTTGGCTCCGGCGATGGCCCGGGCCGCGCGCGGATCGCCGAGCGCGTTGGCGACGTCGGCCGCGCCGGCGCCCGGTGCCGCGCTGACGGGCTCGGGCTGCGCGTTGCGGTCGACCGCCGGGGCGGGGTTCCTGCTGCTCTGGAACTCGACCTCCTGGCTCCCCAGCGTCAGGTTGATGCTGGAGCGCAGCGGCACGCCTTCGGGCGAGAAGAAGTCCAGCGTCTCCTTGAACTGCTCGACCACGCCCTTGAAGGCGTAGGTGCCCCATCCGAATTCGACCTTGGGCGCGAACTTCTTCGAGCCATCCTTGGCCGGCTCCAGCAGCCCGGCGATGTTGGCCGTGACGTCGCGCACCGACGCGCCGGTCTCGGTGGTGTCGAAGATCAGCGTCATCGTCAGCTTGGCGCTGCTCTTCTTGACGAACTGGCGCGCGCCGTTGTTGCCGTTGCGGTCGTCGAACTCATTGCTGATCGTGTATTCGAGCGACGCCGGGTTGAACTGCACGTCGAACGCGGGCCCGCCGGCGCCGGTTCCTTCCAGCACCTTGAACGTGGCCGAGGCCACCGTCGGAGCGTCGGGCAGCCAGGGCATCACGCGCCTCCCGCATCGAGCAGGCGCAGGCCTTCGTGCGCCAGGTGCAGTTCCTCGATGCCGATGTCGCTGCCCTTGGCGTTGAGGTCGGCGGCCTTGAACTTCACCGGCAGGCAGCGGTCCAGTCCCCAGGTCAGCACGGTCTGGCCTTGCGTGTCCTGCACGGCGATCTCGGCGGCCAGGCGGTAGGCGTAGCCGCCGCCGCCCACGGTCTGGAACCAGCGGAACAGGTCGCGGCTGCGCGTGAAGCCGCGCTTGAGCACGACCGTCGCGAAGCTCACGGTGCCCGCGCGCTGCGTGGCGCCGTAGTTGGCGCCGCCGGCCTTGATGAGCTTGGGCTCCATCGTGGCTTCCAGGCCCGTGCAGTCCGAGAACGCGCCGCCGCAGACCTCGACGGGGCCGCTGCCGGTGCCGACCCGCTTGAAGGTGACCTCGAAGCGGAAGACGTGCAGGCCAATGAAGAGGTCGTCGGCGCTCATGCGGCCTCCCGTTGAGTGACGGTGGCGGCGACCGAGCCGGCCGCCTGGCCGAGCTGGAGCACGACGGTGATGCGCTCGATCGACATCGCCGGGCGCACGCGCACGTAGGCGACAAGCCGGCCGGCGTCGAGGTCGCTCTGTGTCATCGTCGTGCGGTCGCACAGCACTTCGAAGGCCTCTGACATCGCGCCGCCGTTGAACGCGCCTTCGCGCCAGAAGCCGGCGAGCAGGTCCTCCAGCGTGCCGCGCAGATGGGCCCAGAGCTTCGGGCCGTTGGGCTCGAACACGGCGCCGTCGCCGGCGCGCCGCGCGGCGCGCAGGAGGGTGCCGATCAGCCGGCTTGCGCCGCCGAAGCGCCAGGGGTCCATCGCGGACGTCGTCACGTCGGATTGCAGCGCCCAGCCGTCCGCGCCCGGCGCGAAGAGGCACACGCGCTGCGCGAGCCGGCCGGCCGGGCTGTCGTCGCCCAGGCCCCAGGCGGGCATCGGCTCCGCGCCGCCGAGGTCGCGCAGCAGCGGCACCGAGGCGTCGCCGGCCACGGATCGGAAGGTGCCGTTCGCGATCGCACCCTGTGCGATCAGGCCGGCGAGCACGCCGTCCGCCGGCTCCAGACCTTGCGGCAGGTCGGTGCGCGCGGCGCGCGTGCGCAGCCAAGGCCAGGCGAGCTGGGAGAGCGCTTCGGCAGGGCGGCCTTGCGGCGTGTCTTCGTCGAAGGCGCTGCGCAGGATCTGCGTCTGTTCCAGCCAGGTGCGCGGATCGGCCTGCGCATGCAGGCCCTTGGCGGCGAGGCTGCCCGCGAGCGGCAAGGGCAGCGCGGCCAGCAGCATCGCCGCGCGCTGGCGGCGGTCGAGAAAGTCCCGCGTGTCGCGGATCGCCTGGCGCCAGCGCGTGTAGCCGGCATCGTCGAGCCGCGGCGCGGGGATGCGGAGCAGCGAGGTGTCCCGCGGCTCCGGCGCTTCCACGTCGCACGGCGCGAAGCCCTCCGGCTGCGGCGCGGACGGCCGGTCCGGATCGGGCGGCGGCGGCACGGTGGCGACGGCGTCGGGCAGGTCGGGCAGCAGCAGCAGGCTGTCGTCCGGCAGGCCGTAGAGGTGCTGCACGCCTTGCCAGGTGGCGGGGTCGTGCGGCGCGAAGGGCGCGGATGTCGAGACCATGCCGGGCAGCAGCAGCGCCAGGCGGGCGGCGCGCTGCGTGGCGCGCTGGGCGGCGTCCTCGAGGTAGGGCCAGGGATCTCCGACGCGGATGACGATCGCGCGCTTGCCGCCGCGTGCGAAGAAGCTGCGCACCGCGGCGCCCAGGTAGGTGGCGCAGCGGCGCGGCGTTGCCTCGGCCAGCGTGATCGGGTCGAGCGGATCGAGGGGGTCAGGTGTTGCCGGCACGTCGACCGGTCGTTCGTCCCACGCGTAGAAGCGGTCGAACAGATGCCAGCTGTCCAGCACGAGCGGGAGGTTGAGCAGGGCCTCGACCTGCGCCGCCGGACGTGCCCACGGACCCGTCACCCAGCCGCCCGCATCCAGCTGCGTGCGCAGCGCGTCGGGCAGCGGGCGCCCCGCGCGGCGGCCGACGAAACCCACGAAGCAGGCAACGTCGGCGCGCTGCGCATCAGGCGGCGCGGCCGGGGCGGCGGGTTCGAAGACGAGGCTCATGAGCGCGCTCTTGCTCCCTCTCCCGCTTGCGGGAGAGGGCAGGGGTGAGGGCCAGCGGCCGTGGCAGTACGGCAGATCACACCGTCAACTCCAGCGCTTCGGCCGACAGCACGACTTCCTCGATCGCCACGTCCCCGCCGCCCTTGCCGGCCAGCGTCGGTCCCGTGTACTTCATCGGGATCACGCCGCGCAGCACCCAGGACTGGACGGGCTTCTGCGCCTCGTCGAGCAGCGTGACGGTGACGCTCTTCTGCGCGGCGGGGCCCTTGACACGGGCCTCGCCGATCCAGTCGAACAGGGCCTTGGAGTTGAGGATGCCGCGCTTGAGCGTGACGTCCGAGACCTTGTGCACGCCGGCGACCTTGCGGACGTGGTTCTCCTTGTCGTTGCCGAAGCGGTACTCGGCCACGGTGAGCTCGGTGCCCAGCCCGGAGACGTCCGAGAAGCCGCCGAAGACCTCGCCGCCGTCGAAGTTGACGAGGAAGTTGAAGGCGCCGTAGGGCGTGGTGCGGTTGGCCATGGTGGGGTGCTCCTAAGCGACAGGGCCTTTGAGAGGGGTCGTGCTTGTCGTGCGCGTTGTGCGTGTTGTGCGTGTCGGGCGGGGCATGCGGCCCGGGCCGGACATCGTCGTCATGCCGCGTCGGCCGTCTTCTGGCCGATGCGGAAGATGACGAACTCGGCCGGCTTGATGAGGGCCACGCCGATCAGGCAGACCAGGCGGCCGTTGTCGAGGTCGTTCTGGGTCATCGTGCTGCGGTCGCAGCGCACGAAGAAGGCCTGCTCCACCGTGCTGCCCAGCAGCGCGCCGTTGCGCCATTCGTTGTAGAGGAAGTCCGAGATGGTCTGGCGCACGTTGGCCCAGAGCCGTTCGCCGTTGGGCTCGAAGACGGCCCACTGCGTGCCGCGGTCGATGCTGGACTCGAGGTAGTTGAAGTAGCGCCGGTCGGAGACGTACTTCCACTCCGGATCGCTGGAGACCAGCCGCGCGCCCCAGACGCGGTAGCCGCGCCCGCTGAGGTAGCGCAGGCAGTTCACGCCCAGCGGATTGAGCAGCTCCTGCTGCGCGAAGTTGACGTCGGACTCGAAGCGCAGCGCGCCGGTGACGACCTCGTTGGCCGGCGCCTTGTAGACGCCGCGCTGGATGTCGTTGCGCGCGTAGATGCCGGTGACGAAACCCGACGGCGGCAGTGCGATCTCCTTGGGGATGTCGTCGCGGCCCGGACGGGAGAGCGGGTTGGCGACGACGACCCAGGGGTAGTAGAGCGCGGCGTACTTGGAGTCGACGCGACCGCGCGCGACGCGCATGTCGCCGGGTGTCTGCGCGGGCGCGCTGTCCAGCACCGCGATGCGGTAGGCGCGGCGGCGCTCGGCATGCGCGATCAGCGCGTTCTGCACGGCCTGCGCCTCGGCGTAGGCGCTGCTGCCGGGCGCGGCGACGATGGAGACGTCCTCGACGCCGGACAGGATCGCGAGCGCCGCGGCGTAGCTGCCGGGCGTGGTCTCGGCGCCGAGCGTCGGCGCGACGCCGTCGCTGCCCGCTTCGCTGCCGACGCCCGATCCCAGCGCGAGCACGCGGCGGCCGTCGGCGTCGCCGGGCACGAGCGGCAGGGCGCGGATCGCGGCGATCAGCTCGAAGCCGTCGACCGCGTCGCCGATGTCGGCCCAGACCGTGTTGATGAGCGCCTCCGCGCGGCTGGCCGGCGTCCTCGCCAGCACCGCGCCGAGCCAGCGCGGATGCGCGCGCGCCACGCCGATGTCTTCCCAGGTCTGCGCGCCGCCGTCGGCGTCGATCACGTCCAGCGCCAACGTCACGAGGGTGGCCGTGGCGCCCGCGCCGCCGGGCACGTCATCCGGCCCGAGGCCCGCCAGCGACAGCGCGGCGGCTGCGGAGTCGACCCAGGTGGCGCCGCTGCCGGTGTAGAGCGTCTCGGTGCCGCCGTTCGGGGTCACCGCAAGGATGCTGCCCGCCGGCGCCGTGCCCATGGTGCGCAGCGTCGCGGGGCGGCGCGACTCGCGGAACAGCACCCGGCCGTTGTAGGCCGCGCCGGGGAAGCGCGCGCGGATGAAGGCGCCTTCGGCCGGCGTGCCGCCGGGGTCGCGCAGCCGTCCCGCTGCGGTGCCGGCGGCGTTGAAGGTGCGCACGACGTAGAGCCGCGAGCCGCCGTTGTCGAAGTAGGCCCGCACCGCGTGCGCCACGAAGTTCAGGCGCCGCCGCGCGTCGGTGACGTCGCTCAGCCCGAGGTTCTCGAGGCTGCCGTAGACGTGCTCGAAATCGGTGAGGCTGGTCACCATCTCCGGCACGCCGTCGACGGGGCCGCGTCGCGTCGGACCGACGAAGGCGGTGGTGCTGGTGCCCACGCCCTCGATGGACTTGGCGCGGAAGCTGGTCTCTTCGACGTAGACGCCGGGTGCCAGGTATTCGGGCATGGCCTATCTCCTTTGCCTGAAGGCGCATCCGCGGACCGTGCCGCGGTGGGAATCGCCGTGACGAACAACTCGCGGGGCCTTCAGGAAGTCCTTCATGGCAGTGCGAGGGGAAGGGAAAACGACTGAGAACGCCCCGCCGCCAGCGCCACGTCCAGCGTGGCGTTGGGCAGCGCGGCGGCGCGGGATTCGAGGTCGTCCGGATCGACGAGCGGCAGGACCGCCGGCGCACGGCCGGCACGCACCTGGGCCGCCGGCGTGCGGGTGCCGGCCGCGCCGGGGGCGGGGTCGAAGCACCATTCGACGCGGGCGGCCAGCTCGGTGACCACGACCTCGTCCGGATCGTCGGACCAGGTCGTCACCGGCACGCCGGGCACCGGCAGCAGCGCTTCGCCGCGCCAGTCGGTGAGGGCACGCGCCAGCACGTTGCCGCCGGCGCGCACGAGCAGCAGGGCGCCGCCGAGCGCGTCGAGGCTGCCGGTCTCGTGCACGCTCAGGCGCAGCACCGACCAGTTCATGCCCGTGGGCGCGATGGCGGACGGGTACAGGGGCAACTCGACCGGGCGGAACAGGGACTCGGGCGACGCGGCATTCGCGGGCTGCGGATCTCGCGGCAGCGCGAGCGCGGCGCGGCGCGGCAGATAGCGGCCGGCGGGGTCGGTGACGGTCACGGACAGCGTGACGTCGCCGACGGTCGGCGTGCCGGGCGCGTTGTCGAAGGCGGCCTCGTGCGCCGCGAGCGTGAGGGGCGCCTCGGCGCGCACGATCACGTACAGCCCGCTGCGATTGCGCCGCACCGTCGCGCCGGCGATGCGCACGTCCAGGGGCGTGGCGACCTGCACGCGCGTGGCCGCGTCGATGCAGCGCAGCGCGCCCAGCACGCGCGTGTCGATGCGTTCCAGCTCACGGATCAGCAGCGTCATGGCGCGGCTCCAGGCGCGCCCGGCGACGCATTCCCCGCGGGCACGGCGGTGCCGTAGCCGAAGCGCGTGGCGACGACCGGTCCGGCGTCGAGGATCCTGTCCGGATCGAGGCGCACGCGGCGCGCGATGTAGGAGACCGACAGCCGGTACGCCGGCTCCAGCGCGTCCCAGATGCGCATCATGTCCTCGGTGGACAGTTCGGACGGGATGATCTGGATCACCTCGTCGGGCCCCCAGCCGGCTTCCGGCGACAACGCGGAGGCGTCGAGGATCGGGTGCTCGTAGAGCTGCCGCATCGCCCAGGCGAAGGGCAGCAGCTCGTCCTGCGGGTTGCTGGCCCAGGCGCTGAGGAGGAAGTGCAGGTCCAGTCCGAGCGGCGCCTGCTGCTCGCCGGACATGCGGTCGGGGCGGTGCTGGCGCAGATGCTCGTTGACCGTCACGCGGTACAGGTACAGGGAGAGCCGCGTCGTGTCCTCCTGCGGACCCGCGAGTTCCCCGGACGACAGCAGGACGACGTCGCACTCCGGCATCGCCGACCCGCCGGCGTCGGCCGGGTAGGTGTTGCGCAGGTAGGTCACGATCGAGTGGCCGACCGAGTGGATCGCCTGGATGTTGGCCATGCGCCTGAAGTCCTCTGGGTGCCTCGGGATTGACTGGGAATGCGTGTCGGCGGACGTCGCCAGGTCAGGGGCCGGCCGACCGCGGCGCGCGGAAGATCGCGCGCCCGTCGGGCAGCGTGGCGCGTTCGATGCGGCCGTCGCGCAGCAGCGCCTCCAGCGCCTGCCGCACGTCGGCCAGCGGAACGTCCACGCCCATCGGGCCCAACCACCATTGCGCGATGCCCTGCTCGGTGTCGGCGGCGAGCGGATGGCGGGCGAGGTGGGCCAGGATGGCCGACTCCGCTCGCCGTCTTCTCGTGCCTGCGTCTTCGCACAACGGCGTCTCCAGCAACGTTGTGATCCCTCAATGCGAGGAACGTGCCAGGTGTTGCGGGGAGGTGCCGACGACAGTTGTCAGAGGAGAGGCGGGCGGAAGAGGCCGCCGAGTGGGTGATCGCGGACCCGCCTGTCGCGACCCGCTGGGTCCGCCGCGCCCCAGGGGATCAGGTGCCGCCGGTCGGACCCGCTGCGGAAGAAGAACAGCATCGCGGCGTAGGTCATCGCCTGCGTGATGATCGCGGCGAAGCCGCCGCGAGGTGCGCGGCGGCGTGGACGTCCGGGGGCGGGATCAGTTCGGGGAGTCGAACGCGCCGCGTTCGAGCCCGTGCTTCTTCAGCAGCTTGCCCAGCGCGCGGCGTTCCTTGCCGGCGAGGCGGGCGGCGTGTGTCACGTTGCCGTGAGCCGAATGCATCAGCTGTTCGAGGTAGCTGCGCTCGAAGTGCAGCATGGCCTCGTCGCGCGCATCGTTGAAGGCGCGGAGGTCGCCGGCGGACGCGCGGCCGTCCCCTGAAGCGCCGGTGCGTGAGGCGCCGGCGGGGACGATGGCACCGCCCGCGGCGACCGTGCCCGTTGCGCTCGCTGCGCTCGTGGCACACGGGCGCAGATCGAGCTCCTCGCCGTCCGAGAGCAGCAGCGCGCGCTGCACGCGGTTGTCGAGCTCGCGCACGTTGCCGGGCCACGCGTAACGCGCGATCCAGTCGACGCAGCCGGGCGCGAGCGCGCGCGGCGGCAGCGCGTGCTGCCGCGCATGTCTCGCGATGAAGTGCTCCGCCAGCACGCGCGCATCGCCGGGCCGGTCGCGCAGCGGCGGCATCTCCAGCAGCAGCACGTTGAGGCGGAAGGCCAGGTCGTCGCGGAAGGCGCCGGTTTCCAGCAGCTCGTGCAGGCGCGGACTGGCCGCGGCGACAACGCGCACGTCGCCGCTGCATTCGCGCGTGCCGCCGACCGGGCGGTAGCGGTAGTCCTGCAGGAAGCGCAGCAGCGACACCTGCGCGCGCAGCGGCAGCGAGTCGAGTTCGTCCAGGAACAGCGTGCCGCCCTCGGCCGCCGCGATGAGGCCGCTGCGCGCCTGGCGGGCGTCGGTGAAGGCGCCGCGCTCGCAGCCGAAGAGCTCGCTCTCGATCAGCGTTTCCGGCACGGCGCCGCAGTTCAGCGGCACGAAGGGCGCGTCGCGCCGCTCCGACTGGTAATGGATCGCGCGCGCGGCCAGTTCCTTGCCGGTGCCGGTCTCGCCGACGATCAGCACGGGCGCGTCGTAACGCGCCATGCGCTCGATCAGCGTCAGCGCCTGCAGGAAGGCCGGCGCGCGGCCGACGAGCTGGGGCGAGCGCTCGCTCAGCATGGGGGCGCTCCCGTCATTCGACCTGCCTGCGATCGTCGCTTGGCCATGTTCCTCCCCTTGGTCCTCATCGCTGGGCGCTGGTGCCGCAGTTCTAGTCGCCAAGCTAGGCCACCGCTCCGGAGAGGTCAATTGCGGAACTGGGGGGATCGCCAGGTAACAGCCGGTCCTGACGAGGAGGAAGATCGCGGCATGGTCCCCTTCACCCGCGACCCCGTCTGCATGCCCCGGTCCGGCGAATCGCCGACGGAGCGCTTCGCGCGGGCGCTGCCGCTGGCCGGGACGCCGGGGAAGGCGTACGTCGAACGACGCGGCATTCCGCTGGCCGTCGCGGATGCGGCGGGTCTGCGCTTCGATCCGGACTGGGCGGGACGACCCGCGGTGCTCGTGGCCCTGCATGACCACGCGGGCCTGATGGTGTCGGTCCACGGTCGTTATCTCGACACGCAACGCGGGCAGGACAAGATGCTGACGATCGGTCCGGGCGGCGGTGTCGTGGCGATCGGGGACGGCTGGCGCGGCGAGCCGTTGATCCTCGTCGAGGGCGTCTTCGACGCGCTGTCGCTGGCGGTCTGCGGTTGCAGTGGCGTGGCCACGATCGGACGCTGGGCGCCATGGCTGCCGGAGGTCTGCGCTGATCGGCTGGCCTGGCTGGGATTCGACGGCAACCGGCCGGGGGAACGCGAGGCGGCCGCGTATGCGCGGCGTCTGCCGCGCGTGAGGCGTCTGCCGCCGCCCGCGCGCTGCAAGGACTGGAACACGGCCTTGTGCAAGCGGGGTCGCGCCGACGTGGCGCGCTGGCTTCGCGAACACCTGCGCAGCGTCGATACTGCGGCCTCATGATCGACAAGAACCGCACCGAGATCTACGTCAGCACCGATGTCGAGGTCGACGGCCCGATCCCCGGCCCGCATTCGATGCTGAGCTTCGGCTCGGCCGCGTACCTCGCGGACAAGACGCTGGTGGCGACCTTCTCGGCGAACCTGGAGACGCTGCCCGACGCCGCCGGTCATCCCGACACGATGGCGTGGTGGGCGCAGCATCCGGATGCCTGGGAGGCCTCGCGCGTCGACCCGCGTGCGCCGCAGGCCGCGATGGTCGACTACGTCGACTGGTTGGAGGCGCTGCCCGGACAGCCCGTGTTCGTCGGCTATCCGGCGTCCTTCGACTTCATGTTCGTCTACTGGTACCTGATCCGCTTCGCCGGGCGCAGCCCGTTCAGCTTCTCGGCGCTCGACGTCAAGACGATGGCCATGGTGATGCTGCGCCGCGACTACCGCCGCAGCACCAAGAGCGCGATGCCCAAGCGCTGGTTCGACGATCTGCCGCATTCCCACGTCGCGCTTGACGACGCGATCGAGCAGGGCGCACTCTTCTGCAACATGCTCGCGGAGAGTCGGCAGCGCTGAAACGCGCAAGCGCGAAGGTGCATCAATGCATCAACGCGCCAGCGCTTCCATGCACCGGCGCATCGGCGCCGACCTCGCGGGCCAGGGAGACATCACCATGGAACCGCGGCTGCCGGCGACGATGTGCTTTCGCGTGACGCGCTACTGCAATGCGCGCTGCGGCTTCTGCCTGGCGCCGCCGGACGGTGTGCATCCCGACGTCGGATTGCTGAAGCAGCGGGTGGACTGGCTCGTCGCCCACGGCATGCGGACCGTCCACTTCTGCGGCGGGGAGCCGACGATCCATCCTGGACTCGCGGAATTGCTCGTCCACGCGCGGGCCGGCGGCTGCGCGACACGACTCACGACCAACGGCATCGCGCTGCCGGACAGGCTGCTGGCCGCGCTGCGCGCGACGGGCACCACGGTGAAGCTGAGCCTGCATGGCGATCAGGCGCATCACGATGCGATCGTCGGGCGGCCGGCCTTCGATCTGGCGACGGCGCATCTGCGCGAGATGCTCGTCGCGCGCGTGCCGACCACCGTCCAGACAACCATCGTCGCCGGTGGCGAATGGGTGCTCGACTGGATGGCGGAGCATTGCCTCCAGCTCGGCGTGCGACGACTGAGCATCCTGCCGTTCATCCCGCGCGGCAGCGGCGCGCAGACCGAGGATCGCTACGGCCTGACCACGGCGCAGCGCACGCAGTTGCGCGAGCGCGTGCGGCGCAAGCGGCTGGCGCTGCTGGGGCGGCTCGATGTGCGCTGGCTCGACTTCGCGTCGCAGGCGCTGCCGGTCGTGGAAGCCGACGGCCGCGTGGTGCTGGAGCGGGCGAGCGAGGCGCTGGATACGGTGATCGCCGTGATGCCAGGGCCTGTGGTGCTGAGGAAGAGGGTGGCCGTCGCATGACGGCCACGCCGCTCACTCGATGTTCTGCACCTGTTCCTTCATCTGCTCGATCGCGACCTTCATCTCGACCGAGATGTTGGTCAGCTCGATGGCCGCGGCCTTCGAGCCCAGCGTGTTGGCCTCGCGGTGCAGTTCCTGCATCAGGAAGTCCAGCCGCTTGCCGACCTCGCCGCCCTTCTTGAGCAGGCGCTCGATCTCGTCCAGGTGCGAGCGCAGCCGCGTGAGCTCCTCGGCCACGTCGATGCGCAGCGCGTAGGCGGCCGCCTCGTTGACGGCGCGCTCCTGCAGGGTCTGCTCGGAGATCGTCTGCGTGGCGCTGGTGGCGCTCAGCGCCTCCTGCCAGCGTTCCAGGAAACGCTCGCGCTGACGTTGCACCGCGGCCGGGATCAGCGGCTCGGCTTGTGTGGCGAGGTCCCGCAAAGTGGCGACGCGCTGCTTGAGCATCGTGACCAGTTTGGCGCCTTCGCGCTCACGCGCCTCGAGGAATCCCTGGATGCAGTGACGCGCGGCGTCGAGCACCGTCTCGTCGTTCGCCGAGACGCCCGTCGCGCCGGTCTTGCACCAGTTCAAGGCTTCCTGGACGCTCAGTCCCTGCGCTTTCGGCAGCCAGGATTGCACCTGCGATTCCAGCCGCGAAAGCCGGTTGAGCTGCTCTGGCTGCGGGTTCGGCCAGGAATTGTCGGTGTCTCGATGGGTGTTGATCCTCAGTTCGATCTTGCCTCGCTTGACGCTGCCCGAGACAAGCTCGCGCAGGGCCGGCTCGAGCGAGCGCAGCTCGTCGGGCATGCGAAAGCTCAGGTCGAGGAAGCGTCCGTTCACCGAGCGCGCCTCCACCGTGACCGCAGGTTGGGTGGCCGGGCTAGGGGTTTCGCCGGAGTTCGCGGGTTGTGCCGTGGCGCTGGCATAACCGGTCATGCTGTAAACTGGCATCAGCTATCGGTAGAACAATCGAACCGCGATTATGTCAAAGCCGAAACCGGCGCCCTTGCCCGCAGGCACGGTGGTGGGGGGCTATCAGATCATCAAGAAATTGGCTGCGGGTGGATTCGGCGTGGTTTATCTCGCCGAAGACCCCGACCATCACTTGGTCGCTCTGAAGGAATACCTCCCCTCGTCCCTTGCAGAACGATCTCCCGGAGAACTCACGCCTCGCGTGAAACCGGAGAAGCAGCCCCTATACCGCCTGGGGTTGCGCAGCTTTTTCGAGGAAGGTCGTTCCCTCGCGCAGATTTCGCATCCGAGCGTCGTCTCGGTGCTGAATTTCCTGCGCGAGAACGAGACCGTCTATATGGTCATGAATTACCTGCAAGGCGATACCTTGCAGGATTTCATCGTGACCGCGCGCGATTTGAAGCGTGACAAGGTGTTCCGGGAATCGACCATCCGGTCGCTTTTCGACGAAATCCTCAAGGGCCTGCGCATCGTGCACCAGCACAAGATGCTGCACCTGGACATCAAGCCGGCCAATATCTTCATCACCAACGACAACAAGGCGGTGCTGCTCGATTTCGGCGCGGCGCGCGAGGTGCTGTCCAAGGAAGGCAACTTCATCCGGCCGATGTACACGCCCGGCTTCGCCGCGCCCGAGATGTACAGACGCGACGGCTCGCTGGGCCCGTGGACCGACATCTACGCGATCGGCGCCTGCATCTACGCCTGCATGCAGGGCTATCCGCCCAACGACGCGCCGCAGCGGCTGGAGAAGGACCGCCTGGGGCTGTCGCTCTCGCGCCTGCGCAACGTGTATTCCGACAACCTGCTCGAAGTGACCGAGTGGTGCATGTCGCTCGATCCGCTGACCCGTCCGCAGAGCGTCTTCGCGCTGCAGAAGGAGCTCTCGCGTGAGACCGAGCGCCGCTACACCAAGCTCAGCTTCAGTGAGCGCCTCAAGCTGCAGCTGGAGAACCTGAAGACCGGGGCGAAGGCGTGAAGTTCTCCGTCTACCAGGTGAGCCGCCGTGGCGGCCGGGAGAAGAACGAGGATCGCATGGGGTATTGCTATACCCGTGAGGCCGGTCTCTTCGCGCTGGCCGACGGCATGGGCGGCCATCCGGACGGCGAGGTCGCCGCCCATCTGGCGCTCCAGAACGTCGCGGCGCTGTTCCAGCGCGACGCGCAGCCGGTGATCAAGGAGCCGTCGCAGTTCCTGGAGACGGCCGTGCTGCTCGCGCACCAGCAGCTGCTGACCTACGCGCAGCAGCGCGGCATGAACGACACGCCGCGCACGACCATCGTCGTCGGGCTGATGCAACAGGGTCAGATCTGGTGGGCGCACTGCGGTGACTCCCGCATGTACCTGCTGCGCGAGACCGAGCTGATCGCCCGCACGCGGGACCACTCCTACAGCGAGCTGCAGGAGGCGCTGGGCCGCCACGCGACCGGCGCCGAGCGCTTCAACCGCCACGTGCTGTTCACGTGTCTCGGCAGCCCCGGCAAGCCGATGATCGACGTCAACGGCCCGGTGCTGCTGCAGAACGGCGACCGCATGCTGCTGTGCTCGGACGGGCTGTGGAGCTCGGTCAGCGACGTGGACATCCTGCGCCACATGTCCGACAGCCGCTCGGTCGGCGACGCGGTGCCGGAGCTCGTCGAGCAGGCGCTGCGCCAGGCCGGCGCGCGCAGCGACAATGTGACGGCCCTGGCCGTGGAGTGGGAAGGCGAGGGCGACGCCCCGGACTCGATCTCCACGCAGGACCTGGACCAGGAAGGCTTCGCCTCCACGATCCATGGGGCGACCCAGGACGTGCAGCTCGACGAAGCCGAGATCGACTCCGCCGTGCGCGAGATCCAGGACGCGATCCGCAAGGCCGGCAAGAAGCCCCACTGAAGGCACCAAAGGATTTCCTCATGAGCAGCAACGCCAGCCGCCCGCAAGGGCGAGCGGCGGACGCCTTGCGTCCGGTCCGCATCACCCGCCACTACACCCGCCACGCCGAAGGCGCGGTGCTGATCGAGTTCGGCGACACCAAGGTGCTGTGCACCGCCTCCGTCGAAGAGAAGGTGCCGCCGCACAAGCGCGGCAGCGGCGAGGGCTGGGTCACCGCCGAATACGGCATGCTGCCCCGCGCCACGCACACCCGCAGCGACCGCGAGGCCGCGCGCGGCAAGCAGACCGGACGTACGCAGGAGATCCAGCGCCTGATCGGTCGCGCGCTGCGCGCGGTGTTCGACCTGTCCAAGCTCGGCGAGCGCACGATCCAGATCGACTGCGACGTGCTGCAGGCCGACGGCGGCACGCGCACCGCGGCGATCACCGGCGCCTACGTGGCCGCGCATGACGCGGTGAGCTGGCTGATCGCGCAGGGCAAGATCACCGCGTCGCCGCTGAAGGATGCGGTCGCCGCGATCTCGGTCGGCATCCTGGACGGCCAGGCGCTGCTGGACCTCGAGTACGTCGAGGACTCCGCCTGCGACACCGACATGAACGTGGTCATGACCGGTGCGGGACACTTCGTCGAGCTGCAGGGCACGGCCGAAGGCGTCGCGTTCACGCGCGCCGAGGTCGACGTGCTGCTGAACCTCGCCGAGAAGGGCATCCGCGAGCTGCTCGTCGCGCAGCGCGAGGCGCTCGGCCTGAAGTGATTTTCCAGGGAGCTCCGCCGGCGACCCTCGCGGGCGGAGGCCCGATGAATCCCCAGTAATCTCCGTCGATTGGAGCAAGCGATGAAGTTGGTCCTGGCCTCCAACAATGCGAAGAAGCTGAAGGAACTGCAGGCGCTGTTCGAGCCGCTGGGCATCGAACTCGTGACGCAAGGCAGTCTCGGCATTCCGGAGGCGGAAGAGCCTTTCCACACCTTCGTCGAGAACGGCCTGACCAAGGCCCGTCATGCGGCGAAGGCCAGCGGCCTGCCGGCGCTGGCGGACGACTCGGGTCTGGCGGTCGACGCGCTCGGCGGCATGCCGGGCGTGCTGTCGGCGCGTTATGCGACGCTGTTCGGCCGCGAGAAGAGCGACGCCGAAAACAACCGTGTGCTGCTCGAGAAGCTCGATGGCATCGAGGATCGGCGCGCCCGCTTCGTCTGCGCGCTGGTCGCGGTGCGTTCGGCCGACGACCCGGAACCGCTGATCGCGATGGGCCGCTGGCACGGCGAGATCCTGCATGCGCTGGAAGGCGAGGGCGGCTTCGGCTATGACCCGCTGCTGTTCATTCCCGAACTCGGGAAGAGCGTCGCGGCGCTGGGCGCCGAGGTGAAGAACCGATTGAGCCATCGCGCGCTCGCGTCGCAAGACCTGCTGCGCCAGATGCGCGAGAGCTGGCACCTTGGCTGACATCATCCGCATGATGCGGCCCGGCACGCTGACGCTGTCGGCGCTGCCGCCGCTGTCGCTATACGTGCATCTGCCGTGGTGCATCCGCAAGTGCCCGTACTGCGACTTCAACTCGCATGAATACCGCGACGGGCGCGAGCTCGACGTGGAGACCGCGCGCCAGTACCTCGCCGCGCTGCGTTCGGACCTGGAAGCGGCGCTGCCGCTGATCTGGGGCCGCTCCGTCGTGTCGATCTTCATCGGCGGCGGCACGCCCAGCCTGTTCGCTCCGGAGCAGATCGCCGAGCTGATCTCCGACCTGCGCGCGCGACTGCCGCTGGAGCCGGGCTGCGAGATCACGATGGAAGCCAATCCCGGCACCTTCGAGAAGGACCGCTTCGCCGGCTTCGCGCAGGCGGGCGTGACGCGGCTGTCGATCGGCGTGCAGAGCTTCGACGACGCGAAGCTGCACGCGCTCGGGCGCATCCACAGCGGCACGCAGGCGCGCGCGGCGATCGAGGAGGCGGCCCGTGCCTTCGGCACCTTCAACATCGATTTGATGTACGCGCTGCCGGGGCAGACGCTGGCGGAACTCGACCAGGACCTGGACATCGCGCTGGCGTTCGATCCGCCGCACCTGTCGGTCTATCACCTGACGATCGAGCCCAACACGCGCTTTGCGAACTCGCCGCCGGAACACCTGCCGGATCCCGACCTGGCCAGCGACATGCTGGACCTGATCACCGCGCGCACCGGCGCGAAGGGCATGTCGCGCTACGAGGTCTCGGCCTATGCGCGCGATGGCCATCGCTGCACGCACAACACCAACTACTGGCAGTTCGGCGACTACCTCGGCATCGGTGCCGGCGCGCACACGAAGCTCAGCTTCGCGCATCGGCTGCTGCGGCAGGTCCGCTGGCGCGATCCCGCCACCTTCATGCAGAAGGCGGCCGAGGGGCAGGCCGTGTCCAACGAGAACGAGGTCGCCCGCAACGAGCTGCCCTTCGAGTTCATGCTGAACGCGCTGCGCCTGCGCGAGGGCGTGACGCTGCAGAGCTTCCTCGAGCGCACCGGCCTGCCGCCGTCGGCGATCGCCAAGGCGATGGCGCAGGGGCGCGCGAAGGGCTTGCTCGATCCCGATCCGGCCGTGATCCGCGCGACACCGCGCGGTTTCGACTTCCTCAGCGATCTGCAGGAACTGTTTCTGGCATCGTGACCTTGCCGGTGGCCGGGCCCGTGACACGGCCGGTCGCCAGGCAGGTCATCGACCCGTCCAGCGCCGCGCGCGACTGCGCGGTCTCCTCGTGCAGCCAGTCGATGAAGGCGCGCACGGCAGGTTCCTCGCGCGACTGCGGCGCGTAGACGATGTGATACCGCTGCGGCTCCTTGAGCATCGCCTGCCGCGGCGCGACGCGGACGAGACGGCCGTCGAGCAGTGCATCCGCCGCCAGCAATTCGCGCGTCAGGCCGACGCCCATGCCTTGCTCGGCCGCCTGCAGCAGGATGCCGAAGTCGTTGAAGATGGCGACGGGCACGACCTGGCGCCGCAACCCGGCCTGCGCGAACCAGTCCTCCCACTGCGCCGGATCGCCGAGCAACGGCGCCTGGGCCAGCGCCTCCAGCGGCTGTCCAATCAACTGGTGCGCCAACGCGGGCGACGCGACCGGCAGCATCGAGAGGTCGAAGAGCGGTTCACTCGTCAGGCCTGGCCAGGGACCGAGGCCTTGCCGCAACGCGATGTCGAATTTTTCCCGCTCCAGGTCGATGAGCCGGGCCGTCGCCTCAATCTCGATCGTCACTTCGGGATGCCGTGCGTGCCAGCGGCCCAGCCGCGGCAGCAGCCAGCGCTGCGCGAAGGAGGGCAGTACCGTCACGCGCAGGCTGCGCTGCCCGACGCCGTGCGCGGAGGTCGCGGCGCGCAGGCCCTGGTCGAGTTCCTGGTAGGCGCGCTCCACGCCGCGCAGCAGGGCTGCGCCGGCGGCGTTCAACACCACGCGTCGCCCCTGTCGATCGAAGACCGGGAAGCCGAGCTGCAGTTCCAGCGCACGGATCTGCTGGCTCACCGCGGAGTGCGTCAGGTTGAGTTCCTCGGACGCGGCACGCAGGTTCTGGTGCAGCGCGGCGGCCCGGAAGGCGGCCAGGTACTGGAGCGGCAGGCGGGGAAGTCGCATCGGGTGTCCTCCGGGAGAACGGGAAGGGAAGGCGAGGGCGACTGTAGCGACTCGTTGGAAAGTTTGGCTACTCAAGGAGGCAAGGATATAGCGTTTGTGGAGCGCTTGTTGGGCATCTAGCATTACCAGCACTGATCCCGAACTCCCCCCGATGAACGAAGGAACGACCATGAACGAGCCCGACATCACCGCCTGCCTCCGCCCCCGCGTGACCCCGCAGGTGCCGTGCTACGCCTACTCGCCGTGGGCGCGTTTTCCGGTGGTCGGCCCGGCGCTGACGGTGCTGATCGCGATCGTCTCGGCGCTGGCGCTGGTCTCGAACGCCAACGCGTTCAACGACGTCAACGCCGAACTGCAGATCGCCGCCCGTGAGCAGCGCGTCGCCAAGGTGGAGGCGCAGCGCGTGGCGCGCGAGCAGGCTGCGCGCCAGGCGACGCTGGTCGCCGCGGCCAACGATCGCCAGGGCGCCGTGGCGCCTCGCGTGCAGCCAGCTGTGAACCGGACCAGCGACCGGACCAGCGAAGACAAGAAGAGCCGCGCGCAATGAGGCCAAACGCAAACGGGCGCCTCGTCAGCGCCCGTTTCGTGTCCGGCGAGGACATCCCCGCCGGGAAGTGACGGTCAACCGCCGGTCACCCGTATTCAACCGCCATTCAACCGCACATCACACGCGGTTCATCGACATGCCCGCCGTGCTGCGCAGGCGCTCGATCAGCCGCGTGGCGATCTGGTGCAGCGGCAGCACCTCGTCGGCGGCGCCAGCGTTGATCGCCTCGCGCGGCATGCCGAAGACGACGCAGGTCGCCTCGTCCTGCACGAGGTTGTAGGCGCCCGCGTCCTTCATCGTCTTCATCGCCTTGGCGCCGTCGGCGCCCATGCCGGTAAGCATGATGCCCAGCGCGTTCTGACCCACCACGCGCGCGGCGGAGTTGAAGAGCACCTCCACCGACGGCTTGTGGCGGTTCACCGCCTCGCCGTCCTGCACGCGGGCGATGTAGTTGGCGCCGGAGCGCTCCACGCTGAAGTGCATGCCGCCCGGTGCGATGTAGCCGTGGCCGGGCAGGATGCGCTCGCCGTCCTGCGCTTCCTTCACGCGGATCTTGCACAGGCCGTCCAGGCGCGCCGCGTAGCTGCGGGTGAAGCCCGCCGGCATGTGCTGCGTGATGCAGACCGCCGGGCAGTCGGCCGGCAGGTTGATCAGCACGTCCTTGGTCGCTTCGGTGCCGCCGGTCGACGCGCCGATGAAGATTATCTTCTCGGTCGACAGCCGGCCCAGGCTCGCGATCGGAGAGGCCGGCTTGAGCGGCGGCGTCGCCCCTCCCGCCGGCGCGGGGGCGCCCGGCGCGGCGGCCGGGCCCGGCGCGTGCAGGCGGCGGATCTGCGCCTTCGCCGCGATGCGGATCTTGTCCGTGATGTCCTGCGCCAGCGCGCGGATGCCGTCGGCCACGCCGATCTTGGGCTTGGCGACGAAGTCCACCGCGCCCAGCTCCAACGCCTTCAGCGTGACCTCGGCGCCGCGCTCGGTCAGCGTCGACACCATCACGACCGGCATCGGTCGCAGGCGCATCAGGCGCTGCAGGAAGTCGAGGCCGTCCATCTTCGGCATCTCGACGTCGAGCGTGATCACGTCAGGGTTGAGGTTTCGGATCATCTCCCGCGCGACCAGCGGATCGCTCGCGGCCCCGATGCATTGCATGTCGGGCTGGCGGTTGATGATCTCGGTCAGGATGCTCCGCACCAGCGCGGAATCGTCGACGACGACGACGGTGGTCTTGGCCATTGGTTCTTACTCCTCGGTACTTCCGGGCACGCTGCTGTTCCGTGCTGCCTCAGTGGTGTCAGTGTCTTCTCAGAACAGATCGATCGAACCGCCGGTGCTCGCCACCGGTTGCGCCTGCTGCGCCGCGGCCTTGTCCTGCTGGACCAGGGCATCGGTGTTGGTCGGCGCCAGGCGCTTGACCATGGCCTTGCCGCTCTTGGGCAGGAAACACACCTTGCGCGGGTAGACGTCCATCACGTCCTTGGACACGATGGGAATGCGCTCGAGCTTCAGGAAATCGATGACGAAGTTGGTGTTGCGCTCGCCGACGTTGATCGTGTTCATGCCCGCGATCACCGCGCCGCCGCCGAAGATCTTCGCTTCCATGCGGCTCTTGGAGGCGCCGCGCTTCATCATCTCGTTGATCAGCAGTTCCATCGCGAACGAGCCGTAACGGCCCGAGTCGCCGTGGCCCTCGGGCAGCATGAAGTGGTTCATGCCGCCGATCTGCGCGTGGCGGTCCCACAGGCAGGCGGCGATGCACGAGCCCAGCGTGGTCATGACCAGCAGGTCGTCGTTGTCGACGAAGTACTCGCCGGGCAGCACCTTGACCGCGGCGTTCTTGAAATGCGCTTCGTAGAAGAAGAACGACGCCTCGCCGTTCTTGCGCGTCACCGACTTGAGCTGGGCCACGCGGGCCGCGCCGGCGCTGGCCAGCGCCGCGCTTTGCTGCATCGCGGAGGAGGCGGAGGGCAGGGTCATGGGGGTGTCGCTGAATGGGGGTTCTTCGGATCGTCGTGCGGCGGATCGTTCGCGGCGATCAGCCGACGCGCTCGTAGATCGTCTTGCCGCGCAGGCGGAAGAGATCGCGGGAATCGGTGAAGTTCTCGGAATGCCCGACGAACAGCAGCCCGCCCGGACGCATCACCTTGTGGATGCGCTCCAGCACCTTGCGCTGCGTCGGGGCGTCGAAATAGATCATGACGTTGCGGCAGAACACGACGTGGAAGGGATCACCCAGCGACCACGAGGCATGCATCAGGTTCAGCGGGCGGAAGTCGATCATCTTCGCCAGTTCGGGGCGCACGCGGATGCGGCCCGCGTTGGCCCCTGTGCCGCGCAGGAAGAACTGCTTGAGCCGCTGCGGCGACAGGCCGCGGGACTCGGCCGCGTAGACGCCCTTGCGCGCCGTGTTCAGGACGTTGGTGTCGATGTCGCTGGAGACGATCTGCACGCCGCTGTTCGCGCCCAGCGATTCCTGGCAGGTCATGGCGATGGAGTAGGGCTCCTCGCCCGTCGATGCCGCGCAGCACCAGATGCGGATCGGCTTGCCGGTGAGCGTCTTGAGGTCGTCGGTGAGCGACGTGAAGTGGTGGTCCTCGCGGAAGAACGAGGTCAGGTTGGTGGTCAGGCAGTTCACGAACTCCTGCCACTCCTGGTCGCCTTGCGGGCCGGTGACGCCCTCCAGCCATTGGAGGTAGTCGGCGAAGCTCTTGTAGCCGGTGTCGCGCAGGCGGCGCGACAGCCGGCTGTAGACCATCGCATGCTTGCCGTCGTGCAGCGAGATGCCGGCGTGCTGGTAGATCAGCTGGCGGACGCGTTCGAAGTCGGCCTTGCTGAAGCTGAACTCATGATCGATCGCCTCCACCGGCGACGGGGCCGCGAGCGAGACCGGTTGACCTTGGCGCATGGGGCTGTTTGGTTTTCTTCGAAGAGGAGATGCCGTAGCACCGGGTGATCACCATTGTCGACAATGCTAGTTTGATTGTGTTTGGTCCATTTGATGTGTGAAAGAGGTGGGGGGAACCCCTCTTTTCTGCGCGCTCATTTGAGGGGGAAGCCGCTAGACTGCGCCGGAAATTGCTTGAATCGACCTTGGACGCTCCGCAAAGTCTCATTGCAGCCCACAAGCTGCGCCTGGACCTGGCCCTGCAGCTGCTGCAGCAGGCCGGTGCGATGCTGCCCGACGCGGAGCCGTATTCGGAGCCGTGGCTGCAGGGCATCCTCGACGCCTTGTGCGATCTCTCCAGCAAGGACGCGTTGACCGGGCTGGTCAACCGCCGCAGCTTCGAGATGGCACTGGGCCGCGAGGTCGATCGCGTGGCGCGGTCCGGGGAACCGGCGCTGCTGCTGATGCTGGACATCGACCACTTCAAGGCGGTCAACGACCAGCACGGCCACGCGGCCGGCGACATGGTGATCCGCGCGGTCGCCCAGTCGATCGCGCAGACGGTGCGGCCGATGGACACGGTGGCACGGATCGGCGGCGAGGAATTCGCCATCATCCTGCCCAACTGCCCGACGTCGTTCGGGGTGACGGTCGCGGAACGCATCCGGCAGCGGGTGCAGGCGCTGGCGATCAGCGCCGGCGCCGGCCATGCGCCGCTGACCTGCACGATCAGCATCGGCGGGGCGTTCGCGCCGCAGTGGGTGCGGTCGTCGACGCTGATCTGGACGGAGCGGGCGGACCGCCAGCTCTACCGCGCCAAGGCCGAAGGCCGCAACCGCGCCTGCCTCGAGAGCCATGTGGACTCGCTGGTGAGCGCCGAGGAAAAGGGCATGTTGTTCGCCGTAACGCAACAGGATAGTGAATGAGCAATACAACAGCTCCTGCTGCATCGAATGCCCGCGGAGGCGCTCGCACCTTGGCCGTCACGAGCGGCAAGGGCGGCGTGGGCAAGACCTTCGTCACCGCCAACCTGGCGGCGGCCCTGGCCGCGCGCGGCGAGCGCGTGCTGGTGCTGGATGCCGACCTCGGCCTGGCCAACCTGGACGTGGTGCTGAACCTGCACCCCAAGCTCACGCTGCACGATGTCTTCACCGAGCGCTGCACCCTGGAGCAGGCGATCCTGCCGGCGCCGGGCGGCTTCCACGTGCTGCTGGCGGGCTCGGGCATGGTCGAGTATTCGCGGCTGACGCCCGACGTGCGCGACAAGCTGCTGCACATCCTCGAGGTCGTGCGGCCGCGGTTCGACTACGTGCTGCTGGACACCGGCGCCGGCATCTCGGACGTGGTGCTGTTCTCGGTGTCGATGGCGAATGACGTGCTGGTCGTCGCGACGCCGGAACCGACCTCGCTGACGGACGCGTACGCCACGATCAAGGTGCTCGCGACCCAGCAGGAGCGCCGCCTGGTGCGCCTGATCGTCAACCAGGCCAACCGGCCAGGCGAGGGCAAGCTGATCTGCGGCCAGCTGCAGCAGGTGCTGCAGCGTTTCGTCGGACCGACGCCGGGGCAGACCTTCAAGCTGGAGCTGCTCGGCGAGGTCAAGAACGACCCGATGGTGCGGCAGGCCGTGCTCAAGCGGCAGTTGCTGCTGGAGCATTACCCCGGCTGCGACGCCGCGCAGGGGATCCGCGGACTTGCGTCGAAGGTGCTGGAATACTGTGCGGGTCACGCGTGACCCCCTCCGCTTCGCGCTTCCTGCTCCCCGCTTCCTGATGACCGATTCCACCGATACCGGTGCCGCCGACGACACGGCGAGCACCGAAGACACCCCGACGGGGGCCGCTCCCGCCACCCCTTTCGAGTGGGTCGGCGGCGAGGACGCGGTGCGGCGACTCGTCGACCGCTTCTACGACCTGATGGACCTCGAGCCGCGCTTCGCGCAGTTGCGGGCGATCCACCCGACGACGCTGGATGGCTCGCGGGACAAGCTGTTCTGGTTCCTCTGCGGCTGGCTGGGCGGGCCGGACCACTTCGTGGAGCGCTTCGGCCATCCGCGCCTGCGCGCCCGCCACATGCCGTATCGCATCGGCATCGCCGAGCGCGACCAGTGGATGACGGCGATGACGCAGGCGATGGCCGAGTGCGAGCTCGACGTCGAGTTGCAGCGGCGCCTGGCGGCGTCTTTCGCCAACACGGCGGACTGGATGCGCAACGTCTGAACTGCGGGTGCTTCGCCGCGTCCGGGCATAGTCTGCAGTGACTGGAAATGATGTAAACGGAGCTTCCAGCGTGCATATCTGACACTGGCGCGGGTCGCGTCAGGGCACCGATGAACACGGCCCCGCCGCCTTCGTCTACCGTCGCGACCATCATGTACACGCTGCTCCACGACGATGAGGTCGGCATCGACGCCAATCCCGACCTGATGCATGTCCGGATCGACGATGGCCGCCTCTGGCTGTCCGACGATGCCCGTGAAGACATCGAGGTCTGCGCCGGTTACTGCCCGGACACCGACAGCCCCATCCAGATGCTGAACTTCCTGCGCGCGGCCTGCGTGCGGCTGCAGCATGTGGACATGGACGGCGAGGAGGCGGAGCACGCCTTCATGTCGTTCTGCGTGCTCAAGGGCCTGGAGCATGCGATCGAGACGCACTGGCAGGGCGCCGAGTCGGTCGGCGAGTTCCGCCCGGAGCGGCTGCTGATGGCGTTCACGACGCCCGTGTCTCCCTACGGCAGCCTGATGCTTCACTGATGTCGCCGCCCGGAAGGGCGAGGCGTTGACGCAGGAGGAAAAACGCCGGCCACGCGATTCGCGTGCCGGCGTTTTTGTCATTTCGGCCTCTGCACGAAGCCAGCGCGGGATGTCAGTCCATGCGGAAGGCGAAATCCTGCTGGAAGCGGTGCTCGCCCGGGCAGACGTAGCGCGACTTCAGCGTGCCCTCGATGGCGTTGGAGAACGCGCGGCGGGTGCGGGCATCCATCGATCCGCCGAGCGTCTGCAGTTGCACGGCGACGACGCGGCCGCCCTGCACGTCAGCCACGGCGCGGAATACCGCTTCACCGGTCCAGTTCACTGCGGGCATCTCCGGCGCCGCCATCTGCGTACAGATCGCGCCGGGCGTCTTGATGGTGGTGGGCGGGGTCGTCAGGGTGGGGGTCACCTCTTGCTTTGCGCCGGGTTCCGTCACCTCTGATGGCGTGGATGTCCTGCCGTCGGTCACCCCCACGGCGACGATGACCGGCTCTTTCGTCTGGGTGATGTCCACCGGAGGAATCGGTACCTCGACCACGCGCGGGGTCTGGATCGTCGGCTCCAGGATGCGCAGCGGCTCGGCGGGTTTGAGCTTGTCCTCGGGTTCGACGATCGTCTTCAACTTGATGAGCGGCGGCGCCTCGACGGCGTGGCGCTGGAAGCCCTTCACCAGGGCCCCAACCATCAGCAGGTGGACGAGGCCGACCAGGAGGAGGCCGGTGGTGCGGGCATTTGGAGCGCGCATCCGGCCGCGGATCCTGGCGGCGGTAGCGAGAGCCGGAAAGGTCGGCGACGTGGACATCAACATGCGTGTTCCCTCCCCATCGAAACGATGGCTGCGTGGTTGTGGAGACTCAATTTGTTGAGAACGGTTCTCGACTACGCCGGCATGTCCGCAGACTAGCCACGCGGCCACGGCGATGCAATCGCGTGTTCCGGAAAACAACGTGGAGCGGGGGAGGGGAAAGCCCGTGTGGGCGAGGGGCGGGGAGAGCGGCGACGCTCGATGGTTGCTCCCTCGTGAGGGGGACCCGTCGCGAGGGGTCAGGTCGCGTTCAGCAGGACCATCAACGCGCCGCTGCCGCCATCACTGGCGCGGGCCTGGACGAAGGCCAGGACTTCCTGCTTCTGTACCAGCCAGCGGCGCACGCGCGCCTTCAACACGGGCTCGCGCCCCGGCGAGCCGTTGCCCTTGCCGTGGACCACGCGCACGCAGCGCAGGCCACGCCGGGCGCTGTCGTGGATGAAGTGGCCCAGCGCCTCGCGCGCCTGATCGCGGCGCAGGCCGTGCAGGTCGATCTGCGCCTGCAGCGACCAATGGCCGCGTCTGAGCTTGCGCACGGATTCGGCCGAGATCTCCGGTCGGCGGAAGGACAGCGTCTCATCCGTCTCCAGCAGCGAATCGACGTCGAAATCGTCCGACAGCGCCTGCTTCCACGCCATCTGCTCGTCGAGTTCGCGCTGGCGGGGTTCCGGCTCAGGTCTGCCGAGGTTCAGGATCACGCGGTTGGTGTCGGGCAGCGGCACGACCATGCCGACGGTGCGCTCGAAGATGCGGGCTTCCTCGTCGCGCAGGCGGGCCAGCGCGGCCTCGCGCTCGCGGCGCTCTTCCTCCGCGCGTTGGCGGAGCTTCAGTTCTCGATGCAGCGTCTGCAGGTCTTGCAGGCTGCGCAGTCGGTCGGTCACAGCAGGCCCAGGTCGGTCATCGATGCGGGCTGGCCCACGCCGACGATGAAATGGTCCAGGACCTTCACGTCGATGAGCGCCAGCGACTCGATCATCGCGCGGGTCAGTTGGACGTCCTGCGGCGACGGATCGGTACGTCCCGAAGGGTGGTTGTGAACCAGGATCACCGCGGCGGCGTCCAGGATCAGCGCGCGTTTCACCACCTCCCGGGGGTATGCAATGGTATGGGAAAGGGTGCCGTGGAACAGCGTCTCCAGGGCGATCAGCCGATGCTGGGTGTCCAGGAACATCACGGCGAAGCACTCGGCGCTCTTGCCGTCGTACTCCAGGCGCAGGTAGTCGCGGACGGCTTCAGCCGATTCGAAGACCGGGCCGTCGCCGAGTGCGTGGCGGAATGAGCGCCGCGTGATCTCCAGCACCGCCAGCAGCATGCTTCGCTTCGATGGCCCCAGCCCCTTGATGCCCGCAAGCGCGTGGGCGGGGTCATTCAGCAGGCACTTGAAACCGCCGCATTGGTCGAGCACGTCGCGCGCAAACGTCAGGACCGGGCGACCGGGCAGGCCTGTACGGAGCACGATGGCCAGCAACTCAGCGTCGGAGAGGGTGGAAGGGCCCTGCGCGAGCAGCTTCTCCCGTGGACGAGCCTCGGGTGGCAGCGCGGCGATGACCGACATGACAGAGGGCCTGGGCAAGGCGATCGGGGCGGCGAGAACGGTCATGAGGAGACTCGGAGGAAGGATCGTGGCGCTCCAGCCTAAAATCACCCCTCGATTCCCAAAATCCCCCTGACTAGTGAACCTCGTTCAACCAGGATCCTTCCTGACCCTGCATTACCGGCTGAGCGGGCCGGACGGCCAGGACTTGATCAACACCTTCGCCGACAAGCTGCCGGCCACGCTCACGCTGGGCGCCGGCGAGCTGGCGCCCGCGATCGAGGCGCGCCTGGTCGGCCTGGCCGAGGGCACGCACACCCGCGTCGAACTGGCGCCGGGCGAGGCCTTCGGCGAGCGCAACCCCGAGCTGCTGCAGCGCGTGAAGCGCGCGCTGATGCGCCAACTGGGCGATCCGGACGAGGAGTACCACGTCGGCGACGTCGTGCAGTTCCCGACGCCGGACGGTCAGGGCCAGTACGCCGGCGTGGTGCGCGAGCTGGGCGAGGACTGGTTGCTGTTCGACTTCAATCACCCGTTGGCGGGACAGCCCGTCAGCTTCGAGGTGCAGCTGATCGGGGTGCTGTGATGACGGCCATGGACGTGAACATGAAGGACATCGTGCTGGCCGAGCCGCGCGGCTTCTGCGCCGGCGTGGACCGCGCGATCGAGATCGTCGAGCGCGCGCTGAAGAAGTTCGGCGCGCCGATCTACGTGCGGCACGAGATCGTGCACAACACCTACGTCGTCAACGACCTGAAGGCCAAGGGCGCGATCTTCATCGAGGACCTGGCCGAGGTGCCGCCCGGCGCGACGCTGGTGTTCTCGGCCCACGGCGTCAGCCAGGCGGTGCGCAAGGAGGCCCAGGAGCGTGGCTTCCAGATCTTCGACGCGACCTGCCCGCTGGTGACGAAGGTCCATGTCGAGGTCGCCAAGCTGCACCGCGAGGGCTATGAATTCATCATGATCGGCCACAAGGGACATCCCGAGGTCGAGGGCACGATGGGCCAGCTCAGCGACGGGATCTATCTCGTCGAGGAAGCGTCGGACGTGCCGCACGTGCGGGTCAAGGATCCGAGCCGGTTGGCCGTGGTCACGCAGACGACGCTGAGCGTCGACGACGCTGCCGAGATCCTGCGCGCCGTGAAGAAGCACTTCCCCGAGGTCCGCGAGCCGAAGAAGCAGGACATCTGCTACGCCACGCAGAACCGCCAGGACGCGGTGAAGGTGATGGCGCCGCAGGTTGACGTGGTGGTGGTGGTCGGCAGCCCGACGAGCTCCAACAGCAACCGCCTGCGCGAGCTGGCGGAGCGCCTGGGCACGCCGGCCTACATGGTCGACGCGGCCGAGGACGTCCAGGCCGAGTGGCTGGAAGGTCGCTCGAAGGTGGGCCTCACGGCGGGGGCTTCGGCGCCGGACGTGCTGGTGCAGGCCGTGATCTCGCGACTGCGCGAACTGGGCGCGACGACGGTCCGCACGCTGCCGGGCGTCGAGGAGCACGTGCGCTTCCCGCTTCCGATGGGACTGGGCGACAAGTCGATGGCCGAGGTCACCAGCGGCCGATCTTGATCGTCGTGGCTTCCCTCTTCGGAGGGCGGCCCGCCGAGCTCCCGATGAGCTCCGGCTGAGCTCACGCTGATCGACATCCCCCCATGCCATCGCCGACGCCCCCCCGAAGCGGGCCGCCGTCGGCGCAGAACACGAAAGACACACCATGCTGGACATCACCCTGCTGCGCAAGGACCTGGACGCCGTCATCGAGCGCCTCCAACAGCGCAAGAACCCCCAACCGTTCCTGGACGTCGAGCGTTTCAAGACGCTGGAGACCGACCGCAAGCAGGTGCAGATCCGCACCGAGGAACTGCAGGCCAAGCGCAACCAGCTGTCCAAGCAGGTCGGCATGCTGAAAGGCAAGGGCGAGGACGCCAGCGCCGTGATGGCCGAGGTGGCCGGCATCGCCGACGAACTGAAGGCCGGCGCCGAGAAGCTGGACCTGATCCAGCATGAACTCAACACGATGCTGATGAGCGTCCCCAACCTGCCCGACGCCAGCGTGCCGGCCGGTGCGGACGAGACCGGCAACGTCGAGGTGCGTCGCTGGGGCCAGCCGCGCGAGTTCGACTTCGCCGTCAAGGACCACGTCGACCTCGGAGCTCCGCTGGGCCTGGACTTCGAACTCGGCGCCAAGCTGTCGGGCTCGCGCTTCGCCTTCCTGAAGGGCCCGGTGGCGCGCCTGCACCGTGCGCTCGCGCAGTTCATGCTCGACATGCAGACGCAGGAGCACGGCTACACCGAGTGCTACACGCCCTACATCGTCAACCGCGAGATCCTCGAAGGCACGGGCCAACTGCCCAAGTTCAAGGAAGACATGTTCTGGGTCCTGCGCGGCGGTGACGACGAACAGAGCGAGCAGTACCTGATCTCGACCTCGGAGATCTCGCTGACCAACTCGGTCCGTGAGAGCGTCCTCTCGGTCGATGAACTGCCGGTGAAACTGACGGCGCACAGCCCGTGCTTCCGCTCGGAGGCCGGCTCGGCCGGTCGCGACACGCGCGGCATGATCCGCCAGCACCAGTTCGACAAGGTCGAGATGGTCCGCATCGAGCAGCCCGAGCACAGCATGGCCGCGCTGGAAGAGATGACCGCCCACGCCGAAGCGGTGCTGCAGAAGCTCGGCCTGCCGTACCGCACCGTGCTGCTGTGCGCGGGCGACATGGGCTTCGGCTCGGTCAAGACCTATGACCTGGAGGTTTGGCTGCCGGCGCAGAACACCTACCGCGAGATCAGCTCGTGCTCGAACATGGGTGCGTTCCAGGCCCGTCGCATGCAGGCGCGTTTCAAGACCGCGCAGGGCAAGAACGAGCTGGTGCACACGCTGAACGGCTCGGGTCTGGCGGTGGGCCGTACGTTGGTCGCGGTGCTGGAGAACTACCAGCAGGCCGACGGCAGCATCACGGTGCCGGAAGCGCTGCGTCCTTACCTCGGCGGCAAGGACGTGCTGAAGGCCTGAGCTGGCTGGTAGGGCGGGGGAGAAACGGGGGAACGGCGGCTGTAGCGGTCGCCGACGCGTCTTTCGCACAAACTCACGCGAGTTCTTGCCAAGCCCTCTGAAACCTCGCTATACTCTTAGGCTTAGTCGCTAACGACCACAGCGATCACCGAATTCCGGAGAGGTGGCAGAGTGGTTGAATGTACCTGACTCGAAATCAGGCGGACGGAAACGTCTCGGGGGTTCGAATCCCCCCCTCTCCTCCAGAACAGCTTGTTGAATCAAGCACTTAGAAAACCCGCCTAGAGCGGGTTTTCTTTTGTCCGCAGTGAGTTGATTGGAGTTTCCACAACTCCGCTGCGTAACTCACCGGCACCGGTTCCCGAATCGCCAGCGATGGCGATGGCGGTCTCAGCGCATATGCAGCGAACTCAGGCTCATGGGCCGGCTCGCCGCCAGTCGTGGAGCCTCGGCCAGCACGTTGAGGTCAGCCAGGAACTGCTCGAAGTCGCGGCCCTTGTCGTAGAAGGCGTTGGCGCCGTTCTGCACGCACAGCGGTCCATACATCTCCGACTCGCGGTTGCTGAGGACCAGGATGGTCCCGCCGAAGCCGGCCAGGCGCAGCTTGCGCAGCACCTCCAGCCCGGAGCCCGAGGCCAGCGCCAGGTCCAGCACCACGACATGCGGGCGCGTCAGTCCGACGGTGCACAACGCCTCCGCCTCGGTGGCGGCGAGGCCGACGACCGACAGGAAGGGCTGTTCCTTCAGTGTCGCCAACAGATGCTTGCGGACCAGCGGGGAGTCTTCGACAAGAACGACTTTCATGTATCAATTTTGCGCTTTTAAAATTGACAGAACCATGTGGAAAACCGAACGGTTGCGCTACCACGTGACATTCTCTGGACGTCGTCGATGACAAGCCCCCATCCGGGGGCGTCGCCGAAGGAGGTGCCGTCCCTGCCTTGTGGCTCCGGGGAGCCAGGCGCACACTGGACCGAACCCCCACCGCGATGGCTCTCAACGAGGCAATGAATCCATCCGGCCCGTCCGCCGATCGAGGGCCACGCCGTCGCTCCGTCGTGGGCGGCCTGGCGCTCGCCTGGGGGGCCTCCGTGTGGGGAAGTCCCCGACCCCGCGTGCTGCGCGCGCTGGTGGAATCCTGGCCGCCTTATCTCGTGCCCGGCACCGACGGGAGCGTGCGCGGCCTCGATGCGGAGCTGCTGCAGGCGATCTGCACGCAGGCGGGTTACGAGCTGAACTGGATCCGCGGCTCGGCGCAATGGCGCAAGCGGCGCTTCCGCGAGTTGCTGAACGACCAGTTCGACGTGATCTTCTCGGCGACGCCGGTGCCCGGTCGGGGCCGGATCGTCATGTACAGCCGGACCTATCGGAACGAGGCCTTCATGGTCGCGGCGGCGGACCGCCGCGATCCCCTGCTCGATGGGCTGAAGGGCTTCGAGCAGGTGCTCCAGCGTCGCATCCCGCTGCTGCATGTGGACGCGCTCGGCCTCGGTGCCGACTTCGAGGAATGGCGCAAGCGCCTCTCCGACGCAGGCCTCCTGCTCCCTTACCAGACCACGCGCCAGGGCGTCGACATGCTGCAGCTCGGACGCGCGTCGTTGATCCTCGGCGACGACCTGGACGTGCATGCGCAGGCGCGCGCCTCGGGCGTGCAACTGCTTCGGCAGCCTTTCGGGCGCAGCGTGCAGCCCGTGTGCCTGATGCTGAGCCGCCGTCGGCTCGACGAGCGCGACTTGGCGCGCATCGACCAGGCGATCCAGGTGTTGGAGCAGCGGGGCGCGCTCGCCGCGATCCGGCGGCGCCACGGCGCGACCTGAGCGGGATGACACCGCATCGCCGCCCGACGATGGCAGACTCGGCGACGACCCCTCTCCTGGAGCGTTGCCGTGAGTGAATCCCTTGAGTCCCCCGACGCCTTCGACGCCATCGTCATCGGAGTCGGCCAGGCCGGCCCCGCGCTGGCGGAGCGCATGTCGCAGGCCGGCTGGCGCGTTGCCGTCATCGAGCGCTCGCGCGTCGGCGGCACCTGCGTCAACACCGGCTGCATCCCGACCAAGGCGATGGTCGCCAGCGCCCATGCCGCCTGGGTCGTGCGCGAAGCCGCGCGCTGGGGCGTGCGGGCGCCGGCGCAGTCCGGCGTCGACCTGCCCGCCGTCATCGCGCGCAAGGAGCGGATCTCCGGCCAGTCGCGCCAGAACGTCGAGAAATGGCTGCGCGGCATGGACAAGGTCGAGCTCGTCATGGGCCACGCACGCTTCGAGGATCCGCACACCATCAGCGTCGAAGGACGGCGCCTGCGCGCGGACCGCTTCTTCATCAACGTCGGCGGCCGCCCCGCGCAGCCGGGCGTCGAGGGCCTGGACTCGGTGCCCTGGCTGACCAACGCGTCGATCATGAAACTCGACGAACTGCCCAGGCACCTGGTCGTCGTCGGCGGCAGCTACATCGGGCTGGAGTTCGCGCAGATGTTCCGGCGCTTCGGGTCCGAGGTGACCGTCGTGCAGCGCGGCCCGCGGCTGGTGCCGCGCGAGGATGCCGATGTCTCCGAGGCCTTGCGCGGGATCCTTGAACGAGAAGGCCTGACCATCCGCACCGGCGCCGAGTGCGTGAAGCTGGCGCCGGCCGAGGAGGGCGTCGCCGTGCGAGTGAACTGCCAGACCGGCGAGCCCGAGGTGCGCGGCAGCCACGTGCTGATCGCCACCGGCCGCAAGCCCAACACGGACGACCTGGGCCTGGACCGCGCCGGCGTGCGCGTGGACGAACGCGGCAACATCGTCGTGGACGACCAACTGCGCAGCAGCGTGCCCCACATCTGGGCGCTCGGCGACTGCAACGGCCGCGGCGCGTTCACGCACACGGCCTGGAACGACTTCGAAGTCACCGCGGCGAATCTCTTCGACGGCGCCGCGCGCGGCGTCGGCGATCGTGTCGTGACCTACGCGCTGTACACCGATCCGCCGCTGGCGCGCATCGGTCTCGGCGAGCAGGAAGTGCGAGCGAGCGGCCGTCCCGCGTTGATCGGCACGCGGCCGATGGCGCGCGTCGGCCGGGCGATCGAGAAGGGCGAGACCGAGGGCTTCATCAAGATCCTCGTCGATGCCGAGTCGAAGGCGATCCTCGGCGCCATGGTGCTCGGCGTCGACGGCGACGAGGCGGTGCAATCGCTGCTCGACGTCATCGCGTCGAAGCGGCCGTACACCGACGTCACCGCCGGCGGTGTGCGCATCCACCCGACGGTGAGCGAACTTCTGCCCACGGTGCTGCAGTCGTTGAAACCACTGTGAGCTACTGTGAGTCGCTGCGAGCCGCCGCTGATGCGCTGTTGATCGCTGGTTGATGGGTGGTTGATGGGCTGCGAGCACGCTGCCCCGTCGGGTATGGGCCTTGCCATGCGTGCTCACCGCATGATGCGGTTTCAAGAGGCTCGCGATGGACCGCCCTGCACAACGACGCCCCGGCATGACGCCGACGCTCTCTGCCGTGACGACGGTGAACCCCGCGCTGTCGCTGCATGTCGTCGAGATCATCGGTGCCGTCCCGCCGGACGAAGCGGCGGACGATCACGCCTCACTCGCATCGGCGTCGGACCGACTCGGCGCTACGCAGCTGGTGGCGCGGCTCGTGGATCGGCTGGGCAGCAGCGGCAACGTCCGCTTCACCGTCGTTTGCCCGGCGGACGGGCCGTACGCGGAACGGCTGCGCGGACTGGGTGCGGACATCGTGATCGTCGCCATGCCCGATGACCCGCCGTGGCACGCGATCCAGGTGCTCATCGGGCTGATCCGCAACAGGCAGGCGGCGGTGCTCCATGCGCATCTGCCGAACGCGCATCGCCTCGCGGGCCTGGCCGGAGGCATCACGCGCACGCCGGTACTCGCCACGGTACAGGGCGTTCAGCTGGACATGCCCGATCTGGAAGTGCATCGCCTGATCGCGAGCCAGCTCAGCGTGGTCACCGAGGCGAGCTACTTCCACGCGCTGGGGCTGGGTCTCTCGCCGGAACGCATCAGCCTCGACCCCTTCGACGCGCAGGCCGACGACGAGACGGCGCAGAACAGCCTCGATGCGATCGGGCAGCGGCTGCGATCGCTCGCGGCACCGGCGGAGTCACGTGGCGCGGCGCAAGCCCGCGCGCTCGTTCAACCGCTGGCGCAGGAGGTCGTTGCTCCGGTCACCACCGGCGCGCCGGTCGCGATCCGCGCGGTGCTCGATGAACTCGAGCCTTCACCCGCGCAGACCGCGATGGTCAAGGGGTGATCGGCAAGCGCCGCGGGCATCGGGATTGCCAGTCTTCTCTTGCAAGGGTGCTGTGATGGTTCGAGATGCGATACGACGCAAACCGGACCACGCGGGGCCCCCGGCAAGACCTCAATCCACAGCTTCCAGGAGATCCACCATGAACCCCCGTTCCAAGATCACCACCGTGGCAATGGCGATTGCGCTGGCTTCCGGCGTCGGCTTCCTTCACGCCCAGAGCGGCGGCCAGGGCGGCAGCTCCGGCTCCGTCGGCGCGCGCGACCAGACCAATGATCCGCTGTCCAACAACAACAATCAGGGCAAGGCGCCGCCCGCCACCCCGGCGGCCAATCCGAGCACGGGCCAGCCCGCGACCGCCACGGACATGCAGAACAGCCAGCCGGCCACCAGCAGCCAGAACAACGGCAACAACACGACGACCGAGCAGCGTCAGGACCCCAACGTCCGCACGCAGACGGACCCGATGCCGATGAGCGCGCCGAGCGCCGGTACCTCGTCGACGGACATGTCGACGACGAACACCGACAGCACGCTGCCGGCCCGCGCCGACCGCAACTGATCCTGCTGTCATCACCACGCAAGGCGGCCCGAGGGGCCGCCTTTTTCATGGGCGCGGCGGTCGTTGCGCGACCCCGCCGTACGTCCGACGGCAGCGAGATTGCCGCTTTGCCTTGCAAAGTGCCTTGCAGTGCCTTGCAGTGCCTTGAACGCTGCCTGAAGCTGCTTGGAGCGCTTTCAGCGCGCTCGGCGCGCGAGCCACACGCCGATCGCGACCAGCGCCATGCCGGCCATGGCGAGGCCGGTCAGCGTCTCCCCGAACAGCGACCAGGCGATCAATGCGGTCGTCGGCGGGGTCAGGTAGAAGAGGCTGGCGACATTGACCGCGCTGCCTCTGCGGATCAGCACGTTCAGCAGACTGACCGCGCCGAGCGACAACACCAGCACCAGCCACGCCAGCGCGAACAGGAACTGGCCGGTCCAGTGCACCGCCATCGTCTCGGTCGCCGCCGCGAGTGCGCCGGTGACGAGCAGGCTGGGCACGAACTGGATGATCGAGCCGGTGCGCAGGTCGAAGGACGGACAGAACTTCTTCTGGTAGAGCGTGCCGGCGGTAATGCCGATCAAGGCGATCACGGCCGGCAACAGCATCGTCAGCAGCGCGTTGCCGGGGACCGCCGCGATCTTCTGCGCGACGACGAGTCCTACGCCGAGGAAGCCCAGCGCCAGACCCAGCCACTGCATCCGGTCGATGCGTTCGCCGAGGAACGCGCGCGCACCGAGTGCCGTGACCAGCGGCTGCAGGCCGACGACCAGGGCGGTGATGCCCGCCGGCAGTCCATGCGCGATCGCGGTGAACACGCCGCCCAGATAGACGCCATGCACCAGCAACCCCGTCACCGCGATGTGCCCGCACGCGGACATCGAGCGGGGCCAGGGCGCGCGCAGCACCAGCACCACGGGCAGCATCAACGCGATGACGGCGGCATAACGCCACGCGAGGAAGGTCAGCGGCTCCGCGTCCGGCAGGCCGAACTTCGCGCCGATGAAGCCGGTGCTCCAGACGGCGACGAAGAGCAGCGGCAGCAGGCCGCCGGACCCATGCGTGCGATGCGCAGGCGCAGCGGCCGGCGAAGCAGGGGCGTTGGACGCGGAGGGCGGCGGGCTCATAAGACCCCGATGCTAACGAGGCCCTCCCGCCAGGCGGGCGGCTAGCGCGCCACGCCCCCTGTCGCGTTGGGCGAAAGCAGCGCCGTCGTGGGCGAGGGCGGGAGGGGCAGCGTCTCCTGCGCCTTCTCGGATGGAGCGGGCGTCGCGGCGTTTGTGGTCGCGTCCCAGCCGCCGCCGAACGCGCGGAACGCGGACACGGCCGCGCGCGCGTGGTTCGCGTCCAGCTGCGCGAGCTGGTCGCGCGCGGCGAGCAGCAGGCGATCCTCCTGCAACACCTCGATCAGGCTGGCGGCGCCGCCCTTGTAGGCGTCCTCGGCCGCGTCGCGCGCGACCTGGTGCGCGCGGACTTCCTGCGCGAGGTCGCCGCGTTGCTGCTCGAGCTCGGAGAGCGTGACGATCGCGTTCTCGACATCCTCGGTCGCGCGCAGCATGCGCTGGCGCACCTGCGCGAGCGCTTCGGCCCGCGCGCCGCGTGCCTGCGCGACCTCGGCGTCGACGCGGCCGAAGTCGAACAACCGCCAGTGCAATCCGAGCAGGGCCTGCGGCTGGAAGGCCTCCGAGCTGAACAGCCCACCATGCAGGCTCGACGCACCGAGCACGCCGCCCAGCGTCAGACGCGGGTAGTACTCGGCCGTCGCCACGCCGATGCGGGCCTGGCTGGCGTCGAGCTGGCGTTCGGCGGCGATGACGTCGGGACGACGGCGCATCAGCGTCGCGGGCGTGAGATCGCCCGGCAGCGACGGCACGCGATACGTCGGGGACTGCGAGGACGTCGAGGACCGCGAAAGCGTCTGCGAGGTGGACATCAGCTTCGCCGCATAGGTGCCGGCCTGCTCGCCCATCAGCACGTCCAGGCGATGCTGCTGCTGCGCGAGCTCCGTCCGCAACGGCGGCAGCGTGCCGCGCGCCTGCAGTTGCAGCGCCTGCGCCTCGGCGACTTCGCGCTGCGCGGCGAGCCCGCCCTTGAAGCGATCCTGGATCAGTTGCAGCAATTGCGACTGCGTGCGCAGATGGGCCTCGGCGACCTCGATGCGGGCTTGCGCGCCGCGCACGCGGAAGTAGGCGTCGGCGGCCTCCGCGGCGACGGTCACGCGGGCACCCAGCCGCGCGGCTTCGGCGGCCTGCCATTCCGCGACGGCCGCGGCCTCGCCTTGGCGCAGGCCGCCGGCGAGGTCCGCTTCCCAGCTGGCGCCAACGCCCAGCGTCTGCAGGGTCTGATTGCGGTCGTAGCCGGGAAAGCCGTGCGCGAGCGAGCCTTCAGGGCTCTTCAGCGACTGGCGCTGGCTCAGCAACTGTCCCTGGACAGCGCCCTGAGGCAGCCGCAACGCGCCGGCGCCTTGCGCCGCGGCGCGCGCCTGCTCGACACGCGCCAGCGCGATGGCGAGGTCCAGGTTCTGATCCAACGCGCGCTGAATGATGGCGGTCAGCGCGGGATCGTCGAAGTCCTGCCACCAGGTGCCGAGCGTGGCCGGCGCGGCGCCGTTCTGATGCTGCGCGATCAGGGCCTGACCGGCGAAGCGGTCGTCGAGCGCGCGGGGGCGCTCCCCGGCGCCCGGCATCTGAGCGCAGGCGACGAGGAAGGCCGCGAGCGCGAGCGGCGCGAGCCGGGCCAGCGGGCGGAGGGAGGCGGAATGCAGGAGCGTCATGGCGGGTCTCCTAGGGGATCGAAGGGTTCGGAGCGAGTGAGGGCGGTGGGGCGTCGGCATCAGAGTGGATCGCTGCGCATCAATGCGCATCGGCGGAGGGCGCGGCCGGCGGCGCGATCTTGCGCAGCATCGGCACGAACACCAGCGCGACGACGAAGCAGCCCATCACGATGAGGAAGGCGTCGGCGAAGGTCATCGTCAGCGCCTCGCGGTAGGTCAGGGACCAGAGCTGGCGCAGCGCGGCGGTGGCCGCATCGCTCGACGGCATCGAGGCCGACAGCGACGAGCTCACCGAGGCCAGCAACTGCGTCATCGACTCGTTGCTGGTGTTCAGGTGCTCGGCCAGACGCTGGAAGTGCAGGTTGGTGCGGTCGTTGAGGATGGTCGCGCAGGCCGCGATGCCGATGGCGCCGCCGAGGTTGCGCATCAGGTTGAACAGCCCCGAGGCCAGCTTGAGCCGCGACGGCGGTAGCGCGCCGAGCGCCAGCGTCACCACCGGCGGCACGCTGAGCTGCTGGCCCATGCCGCGCAGCGCTTGCGGCAGCAGCAGCTGATGCGAGCCCCAGTCATGCGTGATCGGCGCGAACTCCCACATCGAGATCGCGAAGAGCGAGAGTCCGGCGAAGAGGATCCAGCGCAGGTCGAAGCGGCTGGCGAGGAAGGCGTAGAGCGGGATCGACATCACCTGGAACACGCCGGTCGAGAACACGGCCAGGCCGATGTCGAGCGCGCCGTAGCCGCGCACGCGGCCGAGGAACAGCGGCGTCAGGTAGATGGTCGCGAAGATGCCGATGCCGGTGATGAACGAGAACAGGCTGCCCAGCGCGAAGTTGCGGTCCTTGAGCGCACGCAGGTCCACGATGGGATGGGGATGCGTCAGGCTGCGGGCGATGAAGGCGACGCCCGTCACGCCGGCGATCCACGCGGTGGCGACGATGGTCGAGTCGCTGAACCAGTTCCATCGCGGCCCTTCCTCGAGCGTGTATTCCAGGCAGCCCAGGAACACCGCGAGCAGCACCATCGACAGGTAGTCGGCGCCCTTGAGCAGCGAGAGGTTGGGCTTGTCGACGCGGACCATCAGCGGCACGACCACGGTCACGACCAGGCCCGGCAGCAGGTTGATGTAGAAGAGCCACTGCCAGGACAGCACGTCGGTGATGTAGCCGCCGACGACCGGGCCCAGCGTCGGTGCGAGCGAGGCGATCGCGCCAATCGTCGAGGCGGCGATCACGCGCTGCTTGCCGCTGAAGTACATGAACGCGGTGGTGAAGACCATCGGGATCATGGAGCCGCCCATGAAGCCCTGCAGCGCGCGGAAGGCGATCATGCTCTGGATGTTCCAGGCCAGGCCGCAGAGCAGGCTGGTCAGCGTGAAGCCCAGCGCCGACACCGCGAACAGCCAGCGCGTGGACATCACGCTGGCGAGCCAGCCCGAGAGCGGGATCACGATGATCTCGGCGATCAGGTAGCTGGTCTGCACCCAGGTGGTGTCGTCCGCGCCGGCCGAGAGACCGCCGCCGATGTCGCGCAGCGAGGCCGACACGATCTGGATGTCCAGCAGCGCGATGAACATGCCGACGCACATCGTCGCGAAGGCCAGCACCTTGTCGCGGGTCGTCAACTGGTCGATGGGGATGACGATGTCGGACCAGAAGGGCGGGCGCTTGCGCGAGAGGGCCGCCGTGTCCGCGGGCGCCCCGGCGCCCGGCGTGGCGGGGAGGGCGGTGCTCATTGCACGCTCGCCGTGGCCGTGGCCGTGGCCGTGGTCGCCTTGGCGGCGCTCGTGGTGGGAGCCGCGCTGGCGTTCTTGGTGCCTGCGCCGGCATGGTTGGTGTCGATCTCGACGACGACGGACAGCCCGGGGCGCAGGCGGCCGAGGCGATCGTCGGCGGGATCGAGCTGGATGCGCACCGGCACGCGCTGGACGATCTTCGTGAAGTTGCCGGTGGCGTTCTCGGCGGGCAGCACGCTGAACTGCGAGCCGGTCGCCGGCGCGAGGCTGCCGAGCGTGCCATGCAGCACGACGCCGGGCCAGGCGTCCGCGCGGATGGTCACCGGCTGGCCGGTGGTCATGCGCGCGAGCTGGTCTTCCTTGAAGTTCGCGTCGACCCACAGGCCTTGCGCGGGGACCACCGACAGCAGCGGCGTGCCGACGCCGACGTAGGTGCCGAGCCGCGCCTTGCGGTTGCCGATGTAGCCGTCGCGCGGCGCGCGCAGCTCGGTGTAGCCGAGGTTGAGCTGGGCGATGTCGCGTTCGGCCCTGGCCTGGTCGAGCGCGGCCTGCGCCTGGCGCTTCTGCGTGGCGATCACGTCGAGCTGGCGCTCGGCCGCCTGCTGTTCGGCGCGGGCGCGCGCGGAGCCGGCCTGCGCGGTCTTGAAGTTCGCCTCGGCGCGTTGGCTGCTTTCGACCGACACGGCCGCGCGGCCGACCAGGTCCTTGTAGCGCGCGAAGTCATCGCGGGCGCGCTGTTCCTCGGCCGAGGCGGCGTCGATGCCGGCGCGGGCCTTCGCGATCACGGCCTGCTGCAACGCGGCGGCCGCGCCCAGGTTGGCGATCGCGGCGTCCTGCGCCTCGACCGCGCCGATGGCGCGCTGCAGCGCGGCCTGGTAGTCGCGGCTGTCGATGCGGGCGAGCAGGTCGCCGGCGTGGACGAACTGGTTGTCTGTGACCGGCAGTTCGGTGATGTAGCCGGTGACCTTCGCGCCGATCACGGTCACGTCGCCGCCGACGTAGGCGTCGTCCGTCTCTTCATGGAAGCGGCCCACCGTCCACCAGTGCGCGCCGTACGCACCGGCCCCGAGCACGACGGCGGTCAGCACGGCCCATTTCAGCGAGGCGCGGCCGAGGGACCTGCGCGGCGTGGCGTCGGGCGCGACCGTCGCGGGGGTTGCCGCGGCTGTCGTGGCTGCGGGGGAGGCGGAAGGCGTTGAAGCGGTCATGGAAGGACTCCGGCGTCGAGGGCCCGCCGGGCGGCGAGCGATGGAGCGGACTATAGGAACGTCACTTTCATCATGGAAGTCACTTGGCGCGGAATGCACTGTTGCGGATTCGTCAACTAACTTTCATGATGAAAGTCAGTGAGAATCGCCGGACCGCCGTCGCGCCGATCGGGTGCGGCGGCCTTGGCACCACAAGGAGACCCCGATGCGCCGCACGAGCTTCGAAGACATGGCCTGCCCGGTCGCGCGGGCGACGGACATCCTCGGCGACAGCTGGAGCATGCTGATCCTGCGCGAGGTGTTCTACGGGCATCACCGCTTCGACGAGTTCGTGACCGAGCTGGGCATCGCGTCCAACACGCTGACGCGCCGGCTGGGGGAACTGGTGGAACGGGAGCTGCTCGAGAAGCGGCTCTACAGCGACAAGCCGCCGCGCTATGAGTACGTGCTGACGCAACGGGGCCGCGACCTGCGGCCGGTGATGCTGGCGCTGCTGACCTGGGGCAACAAGCACGCGGCACTGAAGAACAAGCCGGTGCGCCTGATCGACACGGAGACCGGGGAGCCGGTGGAGCTCAAGCTCATCGACGCCCGCACCGGCAAGGCGATCGGGCCGCAGCACAAGGTGGAGCGGCGATCGGGGCAACCGAAGAAGGTGGAGCTGTTCGCCTTCGACGGCGTGGTGCCGGCGGCGGACGAAGCGGCTTAGACCCTGACGGACGTCGCCGTCAGCGCTGGACCAGCGCGAGCTTGACACCCAGCCCCACGAAGGCGGCCGCGAAGCCGCGGCGCATCCAACGCAGCACCGGCGGTCGCGTGAGCACGCGATCGCGCATCGCGGCGGCGAAGACGCCGTAGACCGCGAACACGGCGAAAGTCATCGCCATGAAGACGAGGGAGAGCTCGATCATCAGCGGCGTCGGGTGCGGCTCATCGCGGGCGATGAACTGCGGCAGGAAGGCGAGGAAGAAGATCGAGAGCTTCGGGTTGAGCAGGTTCACGAGCACCGCGTGGGTCACCACCTGACGCGCGGAGCGCGGCGGGCTGTCGGCGTCGACGGCGAGCGGTCCGCTGTCCTTCAGCGACATCCAGGCCATGTAGAGCAGGTAGACGACGCCGATGTACTTGACCGCGTCGAAGGCGACGGCGCTGGCGTGCAGCAGCGCGGCCAGGCCGGTGATCGCGGCCAGCATGTGCGGGACGATGCCGATCGTGCAGCCGAGGGCGGCGTGGAGCGATGCCCGCGCGCCGCCCGCCAGGCCGGCGGCGAGGGTGACCAGCGCGCCGGTTCCGGGCGAGGCGACGACGATCAGCGAGGTGATCAGGAACTCGGGGTTCGAGAGCGAGGAGAAGGGCACGACGGACCTTGGTGCGGTGAAGGCGGGGAGGTCATCGTCGGCGCGCGCCGGTGGCGCGTCTTGGATGAAATTGCAGGCTGGTCTGTCGACCCATGGACCCGTCGGCCTTGGCCCCCTCGGTACTCAGCGAACTGGATGACCTTCAGTGAGCCTCGTGGCTTCAGCGAAGAGCGGCCGCGTACGCGCCCGGCGCGATGCCGAAGCAGCGGACGAAGTGGCGCGTCAGATGGCTCTGGTCGAAGAAGCCGCTGGCGGCGGCGACATCTGCGAGCGGCGTACCGAGCGCGATCAGCCGGCGCGCGTGCTGCAGTCGGCGCTGCACGAGATAGGCGTGAGGCGGCAGGCCGGTGGCGCGGGTGAAGCCGCGCAGGAACTGGAAGCGGCTGAGGCCCGCTTCGCGCGCGAGGTCGGCGAGGCTGACTGGCGCGGTGAGGTCGTCATCGAGCCGAGACCGTGCGATCGCGATGCCGACAGGGATCGCGGGCAAGCTGGCGGCGCGCGGCTGGAGCAGCGACTGCAGCAGCAGGAGCAGGGCGCCGTCGATGCGGAGCGTGTCAGTGGCCCCGGTCGGCGTGCCGGCCATCGCATGGAAGAGCGCCTCGAAGCGGCCGGCGATGCGGTCGTCGTGCAGCGTGGGTCGGTGGAACTCGACGCCGCCGATGGCGCGGCCCTCCGCGATGTCGGCGACGAGATCGCCGACCAACTCGGGCGAGAGGTACAGCATGCGCCAGGCGCGCCCGTGATCGCCGAGCGGCAGGCCATCGTGGACCTCGCCCGGGTTGACGGTGATCACATCGCCCGCGACGGACTGGACCATGCCGCGACCGCTCGCGGTCTTCTGCGCGCCGCGATCGATGCGGCCGATGCCGAACTCATCGTGGATGTGACGCGGGAACGCCTTCGCGCTGTCGGCGGCGACGATGTCGACGCCGGGGAGCGGGCAGGGGAGGCGGGTGAAGGCGGGCATGGCGCGGCGCGGAGGATGCAGCGACTCTAGCAAGGCCGAGGCACCCATAATCGCGCGTCCTCAACGCCCTCACTGGTTCCCGCGCTCATGCCCACCTCGCTTCGTATGGCCAACATCGTGCAGCTCGTGCTCTTCGGGCTGATGCTCATCGGCAATGCGATGCTGACGGTGTCGATCGGCGGAGAACTCTCGGGGGTCCTGACCTTGCTGCCGCCGGGGCTTGCGCTGATCGCGGGCCGGGCGGACTCCAAGCGGCTTGCGAGCTGGGCGTCGCTTGTCGTGAACACGTTGTGGGCGCTCATCCTCGGCTACATCGTGGTGTTGGTCGCGACGAAGTCGCCGATCAAGCTGGCCGCGGTGCCAGTCTTTGCCTTCGTGCTGTTGGCGCTGTGGAACGTGGCGGTCGCCTGGCTGCGGCTTTTCCCGTCGGAAGACGTCGTGAAGACGCCAGCGGCGGAACCGACGCCGTGAAGCGGTGCTCGCCGTCTAGGCGAGCAGATCCAGCGTGCGCTGATCCGGCTGGCCGCCGAAGTAGCGATCCAGTGCCTCGGTGAACACGGCCTCGTCGGCAGACGCCTTCGCGAAGAGCGTCAGCGATGAGCGGAACTTCATCGCGTCCACGACGCCCAGGATCTGCTCGGCGGTCCTGTTGCGGTGGGTGTTCATCAGCGCCACGCATTCGCGCAGGCGCGGTCCGAGGACTTCGTGGTCGAGATAGGCGATCGCCTCATCCAGCGACTGGATCCCGTAGAACTGCGCCGTGCTGCTCACGCCCAGCCCGCGAAGCTGGGGGAAGAAGTACCACATCCAGTGGCTGAGCTTGCGGCCGCGCTTCAGTTCGGCGAGGACGTCAATCACCTGCGGCGCTTGAGCGTCGAGGAAGCGTTGGAGATTGAAGGCTTTGGGCATGGAGGGCTAGCGTGGGATCGTCGAACTCTAGTCTTCGAATGACGTCAGAAATCAGGGGAACGTCAACCGCCAACTGAAACCACTCAACATTCCCCGTAGTTTTTCTTTCCGCCTTTCGTCAACGTATAGGTGCCGCCGCGAAGGCCTGTGTAGCAAACAGGGGCGGAGGGGGCCTCGTCGCGGCAGCGGAGGCGGAAGTCGCGGCAGGGGCAACCTGAGACGAGCTGTTCGATGCCTGTTGCGTCGGCGCGGGGCGCGCTGGCGGGCAATGGCAGTGATAGTCGCCCGTCTTGCGGTTGGTGTGGCAACTATCGGCGTTCAAGCCGCCGCCGTGGGCCATGGCGGCCCGGGAAATGAGAGGCGCCATCAATGCCGGCAGCGGTCTGAGCAGCTTGTTCAATGCATCCCCCTGCCTCATTCGAAGTCTTATGTTGCTTAGATTCTGCAAACTGCAACTGCAACTGCAACTGCAACTGCAACTGCAACTGCAACTGCAACTGCAACTGCAACTGCAACTGCAGGGCAGGTGGATGGTCCCGCTGAAGCAAATCGTCTCAGACTGGATGGACGAGGGGCCCACCCTGGAGTTTAAGGAGACCCTCCCTGACAGCTCCGACAAAAGGACAGTGGAGTTCTTAAAAGCGTTGCGGGCATGGCGAACCGCCTCGGCGGATACATCGTCTATGGCATACGCTGGGCTGCGCTGCGCTCTCGCTGGAGACCTTTCACCCTCGAGGTCGGCAAGCACATGCTGATGGGCTATCCGCTCGAAGAGACGCGGCGGCTGATCAACAAGACTCAGGATTTCCAGTCCAAGTTCGCAGCACTGTTCAGCGAGGAGCTTAGCCTGATGATCTCGCCGGACGTTGCCAACGACATGGCGGCGGCGGGGTGGGAGCGACACAAAGTCGAAGAGGCCGTCGCGTCCGGCATGCGGTATTCGCCATCGCGCACCACGGTGCTTACGCCCATGATCCGTGGTGGCTTCGGCGACGGCTTCGATGCCGAGTTCGACGACGAGTAGCCGCCAGCGACGGGAATATGCAGTGGTCGGACAGGTGTGGCGTCCGGCCGCTGCCGCCCGTCATCGGAACCAGTCGTCGGCAAGGACGTCATGCCCGAGCGCGATCTCGCGCTCGGCTTCGCGAAGGAAGCTCTCGATCTCTGCGTCCGGCAGGGTCACCCGCACCAAGTGTGAGCTCGAGACATCGACGGTCGCATTCGGATGCTCGGCCAGCACCCGTGGCTCGGCCAGAATTTGCGTCGTACGCTTGTCCAGAGGCGAAAGTGGCTTGAGCTCTTCGATCGTGTCCACGAAATGCCGAAGCTCGTATTGCAGCATTCGCCGGAGCCGCTCCTCGATGTCCGCTCGGCCCTTCACCACCAGCGGATCAGTCTCCGTCACTGCACATCCAAGGGTTCGGGACAACTCCGCCGGCAAGCGCTCCTGATCGTGGAGTGCTTGTACCCCCATGTAGTAGCAGACAGACAATGTGGCGTACATGCGCGTGATGGGCATGTTGTACTCAACGTCGCCTCGCCCTTCCTCTGGCTCGACCTGCGAGCTCGACACCCGCAGGTAGTAGGAGCCGGCGCCGTACACGTGCGATGCCCACGGGAATCTCTGACGCATGCCCTCCAACACCTGCGGGTACACCGTGCTCCAGATCCCGCTGACCGCCGGTCCTCGGTCTTCGGTGAACAAGCGATTGACCTGAATGAGCGTGCAGCGCTGTGCCATCACCATTGCGTCGATGAGGCGTCGATATTGCGGCTTCAACTCCTTTCCCTGCGCATCGACGATGAGCAGGAAATGGCACTGGGTCAGCCCCTCCTCCTCGAAGGCCTTGAAGATCTCGCAGACGGCTCGCCCAGAAACGACCGTGTCCACGAAGATGAACCGTTCCTTGGGCAGGTCGCGCGGCATGTAGCCCAGCCATTCCTGCTTCGCCAGCTTCTCGACCAACTGCTTGTAGAACACTAAGCGAGAATCTTTGCCGTCTCGGCGGACGATTGCCGCGAGAACTTGAGTCCAGTACGTTCTGATCGCCGCCGTCGTCTGGGTCTGCTCATTCGGATCTGCGGAGAACGGCAGCACGATCTCTTCGAAGAACGGGGAACCATTGAGCTCGCCCAGCGCGTTGATTTTTCCCTCAAGCGTTGGCTGAGCACGTGCGTCCAGTCGCCAAGCCATGTGGGCCGCCTTCACGAACGGCATGGCTCCGCGACTCGGGATGACCAGTTGGCCATACCCATCTTGAGCCAGCAACCGGACGTAGTGCGACAGTGCGCAGGCGGCCCTTGCGTAGTCGATCAGGTTGTCGACGGTGAAGTCGGTCTTCCACAACGCCGGCAAGTCTCCCTGCGGATCGCCTGCCAATCTCGGTCCTCCCTTGGATCCTTTGGAAGATTGTCGCCGCCGCAATAAGGCGGCGGTCCACAACGGGGCCCTACTGGAACGTCGTCACCACCAGCCAGCAGTTGGCCGTTGCGATCACCACAAACACCAGCCACGCCGTCAACGACACCAGCAAGACGTCGGCGTTCTGCTCCAAGACCTTGCAATCGCCCGTCAGCCGCGACTGGTCGATCGCGATGTCCTGTCTCGTCGGTCCGACTGCCCTGGAGCGTCAGGCGGCCTCGCCATCGTCCTGGTCCTTTCGGCGGTACTTGACCTGCGAGATTTCGTGGGTCGAGACGTCTGCGCTCTCGATCGTCACGTCAAAGCGCGCCCGGCCCAGTTCCGCGTGACTGTGCCTGTCGAACAGGACGTAGTTAACACCGCCCTTGTTCTGCACGGACCGGAACGAGATGCCGTCGAACGCATTGGGCTTATTGAAACGGATGAACTCGGCCAGCGCCTGGGTCATCACGTAGTCGACGTCGCCGAACCGGGTTGGGCGCGCGATCTCGTCGTGGAGATACTCGAGCAAGATCCGATGGTGATCTCGCTTCTCGTAATCGTGCTCGAAGAAGCTCAACGGCTCGTGGTGCAGGCGATGGCCCAGCACGTTGAAATCGAAGAACGTCAACGTCTTCGTCGATCTGAAGCGACCCACGACCACTAGATCCCCGATCGATGGACGGATCTCAGCGATGCTGGTCTCTATGTCCTTGGCGACATAGAGCAGCGGTATGCCAGAAGCACTCATCCGGTTGTTGGCCGCACGGTCCAACGGAGGTGCACCAAGCTTTTCCGCTGGCTTCTCGGTGAATTCCTCGACTTCCTTGCGACTGCTTGCGGCGCGCGCTCGGTAAAAGTAAGTCCCCTCCGGCAGCATCGTCGAAATCGCGGACTCATCGGATCCCTCGCTGCGTCGCGCACCCAGAGCTGCACCGACCAGGGACTCGAAGAATCGCTGAGCCCGCGGATTGAAGAAGCGCTGGCCATGCATCAAATCGCGGGCGATGCTGTGCCACTCGCCGGTCACATACCAACGTTCATGCTCCTGGTCATCGAAGGGGTTCCCGCGGCGTGAATACGTTTGCCCCGGCCAAAAGAAGCCCTCCTCGTCGTCACTCGGGCGCTCTAGGCAGCGGGCGACCGCCTCGCAGACCTCCTTGGACGCGCAGCCTATGGCGCGCTGTACGATTTGCGCCAGTGACTGCTCGTAGCCGGGGTAGAGGCCGAAGTCGACCTCGAAGTGCATGGGCAAGTACTTGCCAATGAATGCCGCGAGTCTCGATGGCTCCAGGAAGTTGGTCTTCTCCTGGCCACATGCCTCGCACAAATGCGGCTCTTGTGTGCGGGCGCCTAGCTTCTTGAGCATCGAGTCGCCCAGGCAATCCTGGCAGACCCACATCGGCTCCTGGCGTTCGCGTTCGAGCCCGAACTGCGCAAAATCCAAATGCTTCATTCTCCGCATCCTCCTCTCCTCCACCTAGATGTGAAGCTTCAATAGGTTGTATCGGGTGTTCACCAGGACTGAATTTGAGACGGGAAATCGCCAGACCCCAGTCACTCAGGAGAGCAGCCGGATGAACACTCGCAAGCATGCCCGACTCACCTTCGCGCGTCGACGCCAGATGGTCCAGCAGCTAACTTTCGAAGGGTTCTCCTTCGCTCAGGCCGCAGCCGAGCACGGCGTGACCCTGGCGACGGCGCGGAAGTGGCTGGCCCGCTATCTCGCGGGTGATGAATCCGCACTGGAGGATGAGTCCCCGAGGCCTGCGAAATCACCTCGCTCGATCTCCCCGACCAAGGCACTGCTGTTCGTGGAGTTGCGGCGTCGGCCCCTGCTGCAAGCGCGCATCGCGCAATCCGTAGGCGTCTCCGAGTCGGCTGTCAGCCGCGTGCTGGCGCGTACGGGACTGTCCAAGCTCAGCGACCCCAAGCCGGTCGAGCCGGTGCAGCGCTACGAGCACGAGGCGCCGGGAGGTCTGCTGCACATCGACCCGAAGAAGCTCGGGCGCATCATGCGGCCCAGCCATCGCGTCACCGGCGACCGCCGTGACAGCGCGGGCGGCGCTAGGTGGGAGACATTGCTCGTCGCCGTCGACGACCACGCTCGTATCTCCTTTACGGAGATGCAGCCTGACGAGAAGACACCGAAGGCTGTGCAGTTCTTGTGCGACGCCGCGGCGCATGACGCGTCGCTCGGCGTGCGCCTCAAGCGGCCGCTGACCGACAACGGTTCAGCTTTCAGACCCCGCGACTTCGTGGCCGCGTGTAAGGATCTGGGCATCCACCACCGCTTCACCCTGGCCTATAGACCGCGGGCCCAACGGCACGGCCGAACGCTTCATCTAGTCTGCGCTGCGCGAGTGGGCCTACGGCTGGGTGTCTCAGCACTCCAGGCATCCCACCGTAGCCTTGGCCAGTTGGATGCGCCACTGCAAATGGCATCGTCCTCACAGCGGCATCGGCGATGTCGCACCAATGACCGAGCTCAATGCTTCCGGACATAACATCTTGACGCTTCATACTTAGACAGCATCTGCGCCAGCGAGGGTGGCCGAGCGTGTCCTTGCCGCGATGGGCCTTGTCCGTGCTTTCCAGAGAATTGCGGCGAGCCGAAGCACAGCTAGCGGAGGTCCGTTCGTCGCCAAGGGTTTCGTGAGGAAGGAGAAGTTAGGTGTGCCCATGCAGGCTTCCGGCTTCTTGGTTGGCCGCTACAAACGAAAAAACCGCCTCCCGGCGGTTTTCACTTGAATGAGGTTGACGAGCCTTACCCTCCCCGGTGAACAGCGAGAACCCAGTGTTCATCGGGCTTGTGGCCGATGAGGTGGACGTGTCGGTACACAGTCCGGGTCCGCAGTTGCGCACTTTATCAAACGCTAGCGGCGTGACTTGTGTCGTGGGTACGGTTGCAGAAGGGCGCGTATCAACCAGGCTCGGATTTTTGGATTTGCGCGACCAGAGCGCGTAGTAGCCGATCCGATTGGATGAAATATCGTCCATCCCGGGCTTGCGTGATGAGTTGAGGCGAAAAAATTGGAGGAAGGCCAGGAATCATCATGTATCCGAGGATCGTGGTATTCGGAGTGTTGTGTTCAAGAACGCTACCCATTACTTTATCCACCGATACTGCGCCACTCATGAAGACCGAAATTTGATAGTCTCGTTCGCCGCACGTGATTTTCGAAGTGGCCCACTTTGGAAATGTTGGATAACCGGCATTGGCGAAAGTGGCTGCCACTGCATAGCTGATGTACTGAAAGTCTTTTAAGTAAAGGTCTCCGAACACCTTTGACAACGCATCTCGGGAATTTTTTTCAAAGGCGTCGCCGGCATCCGCAGCAGCGCCATTCGCTCCATTTGATCGAAGTCTGTAGGTGTGAAGGTGGGAGGACGTTTCCTTCCAGAGGTCCGCTGTCACTCCGTCATCGCGCCCGTTTCGCATCGGAGCTGAGGTAGCCCAAGAAACCAACAAATGAAGCCGAGCCGCTTCAATAATTCCGTTTAGTGCGTTTTGGCCCTCTGCAGCGCCGTTTGTGGCGATGGAACCTGTGATTAGTGCTAGCAGATCGAGAAAAGTGCCACCGCTTGATGCAACGTAAGCCAGTAGGGCCTCGCTTATAGTAACCATCCCCGTTGGGCATCCTCGATCTTTGATTGCCTCTGGAAGCGCAGCGCAAGGTGCGGTAATAATGGATATGACTAAAACCGACTCCATATCCTTATATTGCAAGGTGCAGCTGTCTCCGAATCGATTGAAGCCGGTTAAGTCGAAAGCGTGATTGTTGCTCCTGCCCCCTTCGTGCCAGAGGCGGACATATCGATGTTGCTGCTGTTGGTTATGCCGATATTGCTTCGCCAAAGGCGCAGCGGAATCGTGCAAGTAGAACAGGGCGACATGTCGACCATTCGACCAGAATAGATCGCATGGTTCCTTCGACGTGAAACCCTGTCTATAGTTCTGCGGTCGGAAGAGGTGAAAGGCGCCAAATCGTTCGGAGAACAATTTCTCAACTAGATGCTCTTGATTGCTGCTTAGCATGATGCGTCGATAACGGTAACGACTGCGAGAGCTTATGCAAAGGGCGTTAATATCAAACGGCCCTCAACCGTTCGTTCCGTCTCGTACAATGGGAATGCCAGTTGCTCATCTACAACCTCTATATACGGGCGCCGTTCTTCTTGGGTGACTGGAGAACAGAATGTTGGCATGTCTGTCTGCATCACGGGAAACTCTATCGGCGCCGAGGTGATCTTCGAAAAGTGAACCCGGCAGTACAGCCACCAGAATCCGTGATGCTCTCGCAAGCGTAAGAACGCCTGCCCCTCATCCCCCAAATCTACGCGAGCATCTTGAAGAATGGAAGCGATGCAAACGTTGATTTCTCTTATTAACTGTTTGGTGGTGTTTGCTGAAGTAAATGCATAGTCACCAGGTAGGGGATGCAGGGCAGCGGTTGAAAGCAAGCCAAAGGAATATTGATCTGCGTGAAAGTGTTGATACCTTCGCCCGATAGATCCCCATTCTGCAAGTTGCTTACCTTCTTGGATAAATTTCCCGATGTGGCCGAGCTTCTCGCGAATCTTCCGTCGAAACGCGCCCTGTGTGCGGCTCGGGTGGGCTATGAAATCACATACTTCAGCGAAGTCGCTGATTATGTGCGCTTGGGGGTGATTGATCTTTAACTTTGGGGATTCACGAGCAAGTTCTCGCAAATCGACCATCAGCTCTTTTACGTGGCTTTCATCGAACGTCTTGAGCTTGACGTAGTTGAGATTCTCCGAAATGGTTCGCAGCGTTTTCCTGGAAACGTAGTGCATGGCTGTTAGCGTCGCGGCGTAGGCACGGTCAGCAGCTTAGTCGCAGTTGAATGCGAAGGGGGATTGCTTAAAACACCGATATGGAGGTCGTCCTGAGTTGGTGCTTAATCGTCTCTAGCCACTCGCAGCGAGTCACCATGTGCAACCTGTACCACATGACGCCGAAGAACGACCTTGAGGTCTACATCCGGCGACACCTGTTCAAGCTCTACCTGCGGGGAAGCCCCCGCGAAGCCCTTCGTGGGCCCCTTCGACACCGGCATGTTCCTCCGCTCGGACGGCGAGGACGGACTGCATGGCGTCCTCGGCCAGTGGGGTCTCATCAGACCAGGTGCGCCAGCTCGCAAGGACATGATGGCTCCCAAGGCAGTGCCCGGGAAGAAGCCTCCGGCACCCCGCGCGAGGAGCACCAACAACGCCCGAGCTGAGACCGTGGCGACCTCACCAACATTCCGGGCTGCGTGGACCGAGGGTCGGCGCTGCCTGATCCCTGCGGTGTGGTACCAGGAGCCGAACTGGGAAACTGGCCGGAACATCTGGTGGCACATGCGGAGAGCTGATGGCCTCCCGTGGATGCTCGCGGGAATCTGGAACGAGTGGGTCGACCCCGAGACCGGTGAGCTGGTGCCGAGCTACAGCATGTTGACCATCAACTGCGACAACCACCCGCTGCTCCGCAGGTTGCACAAGCCGGACCCAAAGCTGCCTGAGAATGCGCAGGACAAGCGGGCTGTGGTCCATATCCAGCATGACGACTGGAGTAGATGGTTGGCAGGCGACGAGCTGGCAGCAAAGAGCCTGCTTCGAGCGCCACCATCGGAGTTCTACAACCAGGGCGACGCAGTAGCCACCGATGCATTGTTAACGGCTCTGTTCTAGTTGCAGGCCCTGTGCGCGGGATAAATTAGTAAGTTAGTCATGGCTATGAAATTTTTCTTCTCATTCGATCGAACGAACAAAGTCGTCTTTACGAAAGAGATCGACCTGAATAAGGATCGATTCTTCATTCCAAAGCCACTGCGGCTGAGGCTGTTTCGCAACGCGTCAATTTTGCTCGTCTTGCCAATCATTGCCTACTATTTTGAACAGATGCACATGGTTTGGTTTTCCCTGCTGTGGGCAGCGGCCATCACAGGCTGGCAAGCAATCGCATATGGATACTCCCCTAAGTCCTTTCTGGAAGATGATCTGAGCCCCACCGGAATCTATGGAAGAGGAACCTTGATCTTCCTAGCTGTCTTCTGGTCTGTTCTCATAGGTTCAGTCTCCATTGCCCTGTACCTCAAATCTCCATAGAGGCAATCAATCCAGGTCCCTCACAGAATCTCGCGCCAAGCCTAACCCCAATCGAGAGGATATGTTCCTGTAAGCCGGGTCATCCCATCTCAAACGTTGAGCGGCAGCTTTCTGGAAGCTTGACAGGTCTGTCGCGATGTCTGCTTCGGGCAACGCTGTCGTATGGACGCCGTCCGCGAGGGTCTGCGACCGTCAGCAATCGCTGCGAAGCGGAACATCACGCTGCCAACGGTTCGATGGTCACCAACTCTTCAGCAAGGGCCTCAGCAAGGGCCTCGTCATCCAGCCTCAAAGCCAACGCAGGGAACTGCGTGCGGGCTGCATCAAGCGCCACCTCGACCGCCGCCCACCATCGGCTCGCCGCCGCGCGCTGAGCATCGCTGGCCGGCAGATGAGGGGTCAGGAGCTGGGGCGCAGCAAGGTACGCCGCAAGCACCCCTTCAGGCCCTCCTAGGCACTCCTCCAGCACCCTCCGCACGACCAGCTCGGCGCCCTCAAGGTTTCGCTGAAGAACCGCGACTTGGTGCATGAAAACTTGGTACGGCACGCTCGCCTCCAACAGGCCAATTGCTACACTGTATGAATATACAGTAGTTGCCATGTTGGTCCATGCCCTCCGCCTCCGCAAGCTAGGTGTCAAGCTGACGCCCGCCGAGCTTCGCCTTCAGACCCCCCCTTGTGGGTCACCTCAGCTTCGTGCCGAGCCCGTATGCAAAGCGCGATGGGAAGGGCGCGTGGTACTGCTGCCTAGTGCCGGAGGTGACCCGCGTTTCCTATCGGAACAAGGCGGGCGTCATGGTCGAGGACACCCGGGCTCGAGAACTGCGGGCCTCGATGCTGTCCGGCGTGGCGGACTGGAACGCAAGGGTGAGCTTGGCGACAAGATAGCAAACTTGAAGGCGCCGACTCGTTATACAGAGTTCGGCGCCGCCTTTACTTGCATGTCTTCTAATATGCTGCTGAGAGTCCATTCCAGGAAGGACGGTTCAATACTGTATTTAATTGCCTCGCCAATGCTCAGAGTCTGATGTGCCTTGTCCCGGGTGCAATATAAGTCGGGAATCTCAACTTTGGGGTATACCAGTCGTATCCATTCAAGTCCGACAGAGTATGACCAGTCGAATCCCAGTGCCAGCCGGGCTTTCATTTCCTCAGTTGCGCTTGCTACTTCATCCTTTGTGGCTGCTGCCGACGAGATGAGGTTGACATTTGCCTCTCGGTTTTTTCCAAGGCAAACTTTGGATACTTCGGTGAATGCGCCTCTATGCCGGACTATCACTAAATTGGGGTTGATCGAGGCGTTGGTCAAACGCCTCTCAGAGTTGAAATTGCATATGACGTGGTAATACATCGCGGAATCGGTGATGTATTCAAATTGAGTGCCATTGTAAATTATGGCTTCAAAGGCGTAGCCGTAGGCATCTCTATGCCTCCCAGACGGCGCCAATTCTTCCTTCATTAACCCCACTGCCGCATTGAAAACGCAAATCCGCTTTAACTCGTCATCGTCGTCGGGACTTTTCGGGCCTTCGAAGAGAAGTGCTTTTGCTTCAGCACCTCCAGTGCCCTGATAATGCGTGTCATCGTAATAGACGCCGGATGGGTAGTTCGACCACCATGAAAAGCAATGTGAACTTTGGTCCTCGTCTATCACCCAGCCAACGATATTGCAGAAGTATGGGTTGCCATCGCCGTGTTCCGACATCTCTTCGGATTTCAAGAAGGCTTCAAGCGTGGATTTTGAGATTTGGTTTTGGCTCGCCCAATTCCGAAGGGCTCGCATTGCCGGCTGAATGGATATCAATTTTCCGGAGTAGCCTACGGCGAGCTTTGGATGAAGAATGACGATTTTCTTCATTGTTCCGACATCATTCCCATGTTGCGTGACGAGCAAATCGCCTATTAGCGCTGGCATGCCTATCGAGCGAAATGCGGCAATCATGGTCATAAAACGGTCCTCAAGTCGCGACGAGGAGTGTGTGCTGGATCGCGGTCTATGCCGGATGCAATCTTCGACGGCGAATGGCGGGCGGACGAGTCAGGCTGCTCGCCCGCAACGCTTGTTTATTCGTCGGGAAGAAGTTTCTCCAAAGGGAATCCGATTTCCGCTTCGTTCTGCCTATATTCCTTCTTGAGGAACTCAAAGAACTGCGTGAGGTAGACGTAGTGCTCCTCGTGCTCCGAACGGTCCCGGACGGTCTCGCTTCGAAGCAAACCCTCTTGGTAGAGAACCGCGTCGCGCACGGCGGTCATGAGCAGCGCCGCGTACGGGTTGGGAATCGTGATCATGCGGCTTCCTTGATGGCATTCACAGCGAGTTGGTTCAAGAGCATTTTGAACTGGTCCAGCGGCATGTCATGCGCCGGAGCGATGGTGTAGTGGGTGGCGCCTAAGCGCACATTGAAATTGTCTTTCACGATTGCCAGCCCGTGGGGCAGCACTGTCCCCGCTGAAATTCTGTAGTACGACCAGTCTTTTCCAGGCGGCACACCGACCATGTCGAAAGTGCTGATGCCTCGGGGACTCCTCGCGACGGTGACCCATTTGCTGCCACCTCGGTTCACGATGTCGATGTCTGGAGGGCGGATGCGGCCAGCCGAGTAAACAACGACCTCTTCAATGAGGTCGAACAGACCGCCACCCTTTTTGGTGTGAAGACCGCGCCAAAGATTCACAGGCACTTTGCCATCAAAGTAGTTGTGATCCTCGCCCAAGGAATGAAGCACATCCTTCAAGGTAACGCTCATCTAATGCTCCCGGTAAAACAGAGGGAGCAGTGTGGGTAGCGCGGCGTGGCACACGAAGTGACCTAAGTCCTTCGCATGCCGAAGTAGGGGACGGCGACATCGGCTTACCGAGGTGGCGGTACGTATGCGCGGGGCAAGTGCAGGGCGAGATATTGGATGGCCGAACTTGCCTTCGAACAACTTGAGCGCGCGGTCGCATGCTTCTTCGGCATCCGATGAGCGGACCTTCGCAGCCTTCCAGCGCGTGTAGACCTGACGCAGCGTCCGGGGTGTGCCGCGTGGCTCGGCGTGGGAGTCGCTCTCGGTGGACCCTGCGGGCGCTTGCACGGCCTCCAGGGCATCGGTTGGGGGCTCGGGCGGGGTGTCCACCAAGTCGCCGGAATGGCGCGCGAGGATGGCCTGAATTGCCCGGAGGCGAGCTTTCACCAGCTCTCGCGCCAGCGAGGGGCGAAGCGGATCGGTCGCGCTGACCGTCAGCCCGAGCGCTTGGAGCCATGTCGGCACGATGGTTTCGACCGGCCACGAATTGCCCGATGCATTCGCTTGTCGGAGCTGTGCTCGCTCGACCTCTAGGACCGTGGCAAGGCTTTCCATTTCCTGCGCAGACAACCCACCCAGGCGGCGCGCTTCGTCCGACTCCAGCATGCGGACATGCATGAGGTCGCAGGCTTCCTTGATGAGCGCCTCGGTCAGCACGACCGGTGCCATTGGGTTCGCGAGCTGCGGGCCAACAATCTCGCCCTTGCGTTGATGCTTGAAGCGCTCCATCCACTCGGCCCGAAGGCCAGCAGCCTTGGTGTTGGCGTCGCGGAGGTCGGCGGTCTCAAGGGAGCAGCGGTGTGCCCACTGACCTGCGTAGAGGTGCTTGAGGTCGCTCGGTGCTTTGATGCCCCAGTGCCAGGACGTGCTACCGGGCCGCTTTTGGACCCCCCGTGGCTCGCTTCATGTCTTCGCTCACATTCGTCATGAGCGGACCCTGAAGTTACACACCATCGGTACACAGTCGGATGCTTGGAACCCCGATAAACACGGGGATCCCGCATGAACACTGGGGAAAAGGAAAGAAGGTTGACGAGCCTTACCCTCGGCACTGGTCACAACGGTTAGGGCTGCTTGGTTCCCCATCTGACCCGGTTGGCCGCGCTTCCATGCGAGGAGGCCCGTCACCTCGCATTCTATCCGAGCTTTCGAGGGGCTCCGGACGAGCCGCCCCCCGTTCGCGCCGTCGCGCACCTCTCGCCGTGCGACCCGCGTGCGAACAACACCGCCCCGCCGTCGACTCACCCGTCGCGCCTGTGGTTAAATCCGTTCCGGACCTCGCGGGCGCCAGCCCTCCAGTGCCATCGCCGATTTACCAACTACTTGCGGGCGATCAACAAATGCGGCTAAAGCGTTGCGGCTCCGACTGCCCCCGGGCCGGCAAACGCCGGTGATCTCTGTGGGCTCTCGGAGTTTTTTCATGTCCGCTCGTCTCGCCCAGTTCGATTCGCTGCTGTCTCGCCGTCGCGCCGCTCGCGCCACCACCACCACGCCCGCCCAGCCCCCGCGCACCCTGCGCGACCCCTGGGGCGAACCGGTCGCCGAGTTCTCCCGCTTCCCGTCCGACCTCGAACTGCTCAAGGCCGCGTTCCGCCTCCAGGCCGACGACTGGATCGGCGCGCTCGCCGACGACGGCCAATCCCATCGCCTGAACGCCGCCTGGCGCCTCGCGCTGTTGCGCGCCGATCGCCATGGGCGCGCCCGCTTCTCGCGCGAGGTCGGCCCGCAGTGGCTCAGCTCGCCGCGCGTCGCGCGGCCCGGCGAACGTCCCGCCGCCCTGCGTCGCCAACTCCACGCCGCCGCCGTCCACCAACTCTGGCTGGCCGGCTGGAAGCTGGTCTGATCGGATGTCGATGAGACGGCTGGCGCGGATCCTCCTTGTGATCGTCGCGCTCGCCGTCCTCGGCGTGGGGGCGCTCTGGCTCGCCGGTCGGGAACTCGCCGCACCGGCCTTCCGCCCGATCGGCGCACCGCCGCCGGTGCTGCAGGCGCGGCAGATCCAGTTGGTGACGTCCTCCGACGTGCTCGTGTCAGGCTGGTGGAGTGCCGGTCGTCCCGGTCTCGGCACCGTCCTGCTGCTGCACGGCGTGCGCGGCGATCGCCGCCAGATGCTGCGACGCGCACAGCTGCTGCATCGTCAGGGACGCGGCGCGCTGTTGATCGACCTGCCCGGCCACGGTGAGAGCGGCGGCACCGCCATCACCTTCGGCTGGCGCGAGTCCGAAGCCGTCGTCGCCGCGCTCGAGTTCCTCGCCAAGGAGGCGCCTTGCGAGCGGCGTGGCGTCATCGGCGTCTCGCTGGGCGCCGCGTCGACCGTGCTCGCGCGAGACCGGCCACGGATCGACGCCGTGGTGCTGGAGTCGATGTACCCGACGATCGAGGACGCGGTCTCCGACCGGCTCAAGCTGCATCTCGGCGAGTGGGCCGGCGGGCTGTCGCCGCTGCTGCTGTCGCAGTTGCCGCTTCAGCTCGACATCACCGCGCAGCAACTGCGCCCGATCGACCACATCGCCGAATTACACGCGCCGCTGCTGGTGATCTCCGGCAGCAACGACCGACACACCACCGCCGAGGAGACGCAGCGGCTCTTCGCCGCCGCCACCGAACCCAAGTCCTTGTGGATGGTCCCGGGCGCGGCCCATGTGGACCTGTTCGACTTCGCGCCCGAGGACTACACGAGGCGGGTCTCCGCGTTCCTCGCGAGCCGTCTGGAGAGTCCCACCTGCGTCCCCGACCTGGCGGCCGCGTTCACGCCGTGACGAGCCGCTCCGCGAGCCACGCCTCGGTGGCGTAGGGGAAGGCGATCGTCGGCGCGCGCAGTTCCGCGTGGCGATCCTTCAAGGCGCGCAGCCGATCCGCGACGATTGCTTGTTCCGCCTCCCGCAGCGCGGCGATGAAGCTCACCGACAGGATGCGGTCGAGCACGACCTGCTCGAACGTTCCCACGTGGCTGTGCGGGAGCACCGTCCGCCGCAGCGGTCCGAAGAGCGCCTGTCCCTCGAAGGGCTGCTTCCACGTGCCCTTGTAGAAGCGCGGCGCGTCGCCCTCGTAGGGGGTGACGATCTCGGTGATCTCGGCGACCCAGTCGCGCGATTCGTCCCGCACGTTCCAGATCAGGCCCAGTCGTCCGCCAGGTCGCAGCACACGATGCATCTCTCGCAGCGCCTGGCCGTTCGCGAACCAGTGGAAGGCCTGGGCGCAGACGAGCACGTCCGCATCGCCGTCGGCCAGCGGGATCGCCTCCGCCGTGCCCGCGAGCGCCCGCACGCCGGGCAGGCTTTCCGAGAGACGCGCGCGCATCGCGTCGACCGGCTCGACCGCCGTCACCGTCGCGCCGGTGCGCGCCAGCAGCTTCGTGAACTTGCCGGTGCCCGCGCCGAGATCGAGGACCCGCGCGCCCGCCTGGACGCCGAGCGCCTCGCCCAGCCAGCCGGCGAGGGCGTCGGGGTACTCGGGGCGACCGCGCTGGTAGTTGTCGGAGGCGCTGGTGTAGCCGCGCTGCGCGGCGTCGTGGATGGACGTGTTCGAGGGCATCGGATGATCCTACGCCCGGCGGGGCGAGGGGACGTCAAGCCCGCGTCGTGGGCGTGATCGCCCGTCGACCGATCGGCCGTCCAGCACCGATTCCTCGACCGATCGAGGCGCGTCTCAGAGCCCGAGCAAGACCTGGCGCGTCACCGACACCGCCATCACATACGCGAGCGCCACCAGCGCGAGCACGTAGCCGAGGATGCGGAACTCCCCGCGCCCGAAGGCCCAGTGCCCGGTCGCGAAGTAGAGGCCCAGCGCGATGAACTTCGCCGTCATCCAGGGCTCGTAGCGCGGGTCGTGGTGCAGCGCGCCCCACAGGCTCAGGCCGGACACGACGATCAGCACGTGGCTGCTGAACACCAGCGTGCGCAGCCGTTCGTCCGCCACCCACGCGGCGCCGAACTGATGCGCCAGCCCGCGGACGAGGAACAGCCCGATGCTGCACCACGCCAGCAGCGCATGCATCTTGACCATCGGGCCGTAGAACCAGTCCATGACCGGGGAGCTTCGTCACCCGGCGGGGGGATGTCAACCTGGGGAACGCGAGGCGGGCAGGGCGCCCGGCAAATCCCCCGACTTCCCTCGGAAGAGGGCCCTCTCCGCATCCCCCGCCGCCCACAACTTTGAGTCATGGCAGAACGCCTCTCGATTCCGAGAATGAGCGCATTGCATCGACGTGGGTCGGTGATGGAAAGGCAAGCAGCGATGTTGCAGCAAGTTGAAATCATGGAAGCGCCACAGATGGCGGCGCTGGAGTCGCGCGCCACCGGTCGTGCGCGACCAGTGTGAGTGCACAGCAAGTCCCAGGCGCCGTATCTCTTCCGTCCGTGGATGAACCCCTGCGTGCCCGGCGAATGGCCTTATGACCTCCAGGCCTTGCGTGGCACGCAAGACTACGAAGACATCATCGACTGGTTCGCCCGCAAGCATCCGCATCTGCAGCGCGAGGACTTCGATACGGTCGACCGAGAGCTCGCCCGGTGCGCGGGGGGGCGGCAGATCAGTGTCCATGTGAAAAGGGATCCCGAGGAGTACGACCTGCTCTTGATGTTCACGCTCTTCGGCTATCCGCCGACTTCTGGCTACCCCTACGCGGAGGTTGAGGCATTTGAAGCATTGCACACGACGGTGCCGGCAATAGATCGCCTCTGGCTGACAGCGTTGGTCCGTACCTGCCCCGGTCGCTATGAGGACCGCCATCTGGTGAGGTGAGGACAGCGCAATGACAGTTTTCGATCCTGATGAGGTCCTTGTCGTCGCGCAACACTTGTTGACGCGAAACGACGAAGCGAGCAACCGCAGTGCAGTGTCGCGCGCCTACTATGGTGTGTTCCTGAGGGCGCGCGACATGGCGAACATTTCTGATCGGCATCCCAAGGTTCATCGATGGACCCTGGAGCACTACGAGCGTGAAGGGGAGAAGGTACTGGCCAAGAACTTGCGACTGCTGCGCGAGAGCAGGAACGACGCTGATTACGCGACCGATCGCCATGTGAGTCAACAGGACACCGATGACGCAATGAGGCGGTCCCGTCAGATCCGCGCCCAGCTCCAGGTGATCGCGGGCCGCGAGAAGTACCGCCTCGAACGAGGAAACAAGGTCGCGACCACAAATCCACCTGCATGAACGACGAAGGGCGCCTCAGCGCCCTTCATTCCTTCAGACCTGACCCCGCTCAGCGCAGTTGCAGATCGTCATCCCCGAAGCGGATGTCCAGCGGCTCGATCAGCAGCTGCTTCTCGCCGTCCTCGACGCGGCCCGCGTCCCACGCGTCGATGCCGCAGGCCTTGGCGATCTCCACCACCTTCGCCGCCTGGTCCGCCTTCACGAAGATCGCGAATCCGGCGCCCATGTTCAGCGTCGAATACGCCTCGCGGTCGTCCTGCTGCGCGTGGTCCTGGATGAACTTCAGCACCGGCGTCACCGGCGGCACCGTGTGGATGCGGTACGTGAACTTGCCGGGGTGGCGCAGCAGCTTGCGCCAGCCGTGGCCCGTGATGTTGGCGCAGTAGTGCGGCGTGATGCCGGCCTTGTACAGCGCCTCGGTCACCGGCGAATACAGCGCCGTCGGCGCCAGCAGCGCGTCGCCGTAGGTCAGGCCCGGCTGCACCTCGGTCAGGTAGCCCTGCGGCAGGCGCTCCGTCAGCTTGCGCGCCAGGCTCAGGCCGTTGGCGTGGATGCCCGACGAGGCCAGCAGCACGATCGCGTCGCCCGCGCCCAGCTTGTCGCCGACCGACAGGCGTTCCTTCGGATTGATCAGGCCGGTGCAGGACGCGGCCAGGTCGATGCGGCCGCCTTCGACGATGCCCGCCAGCGCCGGCGTCTCGCCGCCGCCCCAGGCGACCTGGCAGACATCGCAGGCCTTCTTCCAGCCCGCCACCAGCGCCTGCGCGCGCTGCGCGTCGCCGAACCAGTCCGAGCCGCCCGCGGCCCAGTAGGCCTGCACCACCAGCGGCGTCGCGCCGACGGTGATCAGGTCGTTCACCGCCATCGCGATCGTGTCCTGCGCGATGCCGTCGTAGTAGCTCTTGCCGGTCAGCGTCGCCATCTCGTCGGCCACCAGCGTCTTCGTGCCCAGGCACTCGACGATCGACGCGATGTAGAACGGACCCACGTCGACGACGTACGCCGACTCGCCGCGCGATGCCTTCACCTCGGTGAAGCCGTGGGCGCTCAGATGGCCGGCGGTCGCGGCCGCGGCGCGCTGGGCGCTGATCTTCAGCGGGTCGATCAGGTCGTAGTTGACGCCGGCCTGTTCGTAGCTCAGCGTGCCGGAGGAGGGATCGTGCGGGGTGCTCATGGGCGCGGATTATCCGTCAGCGCCGAACGCCTCTCCTGACAAACCCGGACGCGTTCCCGCCGCCGCCCGTCCGGGCGTGCCAAGCCGCCCCCGTAGAATGCCCCGCCATGAGTTACCAGGTCCTCGCACGCAAGTACCGCTCCCGCACGTTCGAGGAGCTGATGGGTCAGGAACACGTCGTGCAGGCCCTGGCCAACGCGCTGACGCAGCAACGCCTGCACCACGCCTATCTGTTCACCGGCACGCGGGGTGTCGGCAAGACCTCGGTGTCGCGGATCCTGGCCAAGTCGCTGAACTGCGTCGGACCGGACGGCACCGGCGGCATCACCGCCCAGCCCTGCAACGTCTGCGACGCCTGCCGCGACATCGACGCGGGCCGCTTCGTCGACTACGTCGAGCTGGACGCCGCCTCCAACCGCGGCGTGGAGGAGATCTCCCAGCTGCTGGACCAGGCCGTCTACAAGCCGGTCATCGGGCGCTTCAAGGTCTACATGATCGACGAAGTGCACATGCTCTCGAACACCGCCTTCAACGCGATGCTGAAGACGCTGGAGGAGCCGCCCGAGTACCTGAAGTTCGTGCTGGCGACGACCGATCCGCAGAAGGTCCCGGTGACCGTGCTGTCGCGCTGCCTGCAGTTCAACCTGCGCCCGATGGCGCCGCAGACGGTGCTGGAGCACCTGACGCGCGTGCTCTCCAACGAGCACGTCCCGAACGAGCCCGGTGCCCTGCGCCTGCTCGCCCGCGCCGCGCGCGGCTCGATGCGCGACGCGCTGTCGCTGACCGACCAGGCGATCGCCTTCGGCTCCGGCGAGCTCAAGGAAGCCGGCGTGCGCCAGATGCTGGGCAGCGTCGACCGCGGCCATGTGCTGGGCATCCTGAACGCGTTGATCGCGGGCGATGGCGCCTCGTTGGTCGGCGCGTCGGACCGGTTGCGCGACATGGGCCTGTCGGCGGGCGGCACGCTGGAGGATCTGGCGGTCGCGCTGCAGCATCTGGCGGTCGCGCAGGCGGCGCCGGGCGCGCTCGACGCGGGCGACCCCGACCTGGCCGAGCTGCTGCCGCTGGCGGGCCAACTGCCGGCGGATGAGATCCAGCTGATGTACAGCATGGCGCTGCATGGACGGCAGGAACTGCCGCTGGCGCCGGACGAGTACGCCGGCCTCACGATGGTGCTGCTGCGCATGATGGCGTTCCGGCCGAACGGGCAGGGCGCGCGTCAGCCGTCGGCGCCCGAAGGCGCGGCGCGTTCCGCTCCGGCTTCTGCCGCGAGCGCCGCGCCGGTCGCTCGTCCGCCCGCCGCGCCCGCGTCGCAAGCCGCGGCACCGCTGCCGGTCGCGCCTGCTCCGGCGCCCGCCGTGCCGCGCGTCGCCGAGGCGGCGGCGCCTGAACCCGAACCCGAGCCTGCGGAAGCGCCCGCAGCGGCGCCGGCTCCCGAGTCGCCCGCTCCGGCGGCCGCGGCCGCAGTCGCTGAAGCGCCGCCTCACGCCGCCGCGCCAGCGCCCGCACCGCCCGCAGAACTTGCAGAGCCTGCCGTGGCGCGTCCGCCTGAGCGTGCGCCAGCGCCGACGCCCCTGGCTGCGGCGCCTGCCCCTGAACCCGTGGCCGCACCAGCACCAGCGCCAGTGCAGGCAGCGCCGCGCGCACCCGCTCCGTCGGGGCCGCTGCGCGCCGCCACCGCGGGTGCGCCCGCGACCCGTTTCAGCGAGCGCCTGCGCCCGCGCGCCGCGCCGCTGCCCGCCGCGAAGGCGGAGGCCGACGGCGAGGAGCCCGAGGACCTGTCCCCGCCGCACGACGACGACGGTCCGCCGCCCTGGATGGACGTGCCGCCGCCGTCCGATGAGGAAGCGTCCGTCGGCATGTCGATGCCGGACATGGACGACCCGATGCCGTCGTCCGGCGATTCCGGCGGCGGCAGCGGTGGCGGCAACGGCATCTACGTGTCGACTGCGATCGAAGAGGTCGAGCTCGTGCCGACGGCGCTGGGCGAGCGCTGGTACGCCGTCGTGCCCCAACTGGGTCTGAACGCGCTGGCGCGCGAGCTGGCGCTGCAGGCCGAATGCCTGGAGATCGACGAGACCGCCGAGCCGCAACGCTGGCGTTTCCGCGTCGAGCGCGAATCGCTGCGCCAACCCGGCCTGCTGGAGAAGCTGCAGTCGGTGCTGGCGGGCTTCGTCGGCAAGCCGGTGCGGGTCGACATCGAAGCCGGCCGCGCATCCGATTCGCCCGCGCTGCGCGACACGCAGGCCACGCGCGCCCGCCAGCGGCAGGCGGAGTCCATCATCCTGGAAGATCCGGAAGTCCAGCAGCTGCTCGCGCAGTTCAAGACGGCGCGGATCCTGCCAGGCTCGATCAAGCCGGTCTGAAGATCCGGCCGCGGACCGCCGACCTTCGACCGCAGACAGCCGATCGCGGGACACCACGACGAGGCGCCAGCGCAGGCGCGCGCTGTGGGCGACAATCCCGCCCATCGCATCGACCTCCGGGTCATCTCCGGGGCGGCCCTCCACCGCCCCATTGAATCTCTGAACAAGGAATCACGATCATGATGAAGGGTCAACTCGCAGGCCTGATGAAGCAGGCGCAGGCGATGCAGGACAACCTGAAGAAGGCGCAGGACGAGCTCGCCAACATCGAGGTCGAAGGCCAGTCCGGCGCCGGCCTGGTGAAGGTCACGATGACCTGCAAGCACGACGTCAAGCGCGTCGCCATCGACCCCAGCCTGCTGGCCGATGACAAGGACATGCTGGAGGACCTCGTCGCCGCCGCGTTCAACGACGCCGTGCGCCGCGCCGAGCAGGTCAGCTCGGAGAAGATGGGCAAGCTGACTGCCGGCATGCCCATGCCCCCGGGCATGAAGTTCCCGTTCTGATCGCCGTTCTGATCATCGATCGGATCGGACTGCGGTGACCGCGCTCGAGCAGTTGATCGAGGCCCTGCGGCGTCTGCCCGGCGTGGGCCAGAAGTCGGCCCAGCGCATGGCCTACCACCTGCTGCAGCACGACCGCGCCGGCGCCGACGCGTTGGCCCGCGCGCTGCAGTCCGCGGCGACCAACGTGCGGCATTGCGAGCGGTGCCACACCTTCAGCGAAGCGCCGCTGTGCCCGATCTGCTCGGACCCGCAGCGCGACGCGCGGCTGCTGTGCGTGGTCGAGTCGCCGGCCGACCAGGCCGCGATGGAGCGCACCGCCTCCTACTTCGGCTACTACTTCGTGCTGCAGGGCCGGATCAGTCCGCTGGATGGCGTGTCCACGCGCGAGATCGGCGTCGATCAACTGCTGGAGCGCGCCGCCGACGGGCAGGTGGAGGAGGTGATCCTCGCCACCAGCTTCACCGCCGAAGGCGAGGCGACCGCGCATGTGCTGGCCGAGGCGCTCCGCGCGCGCGGCCTGCGCAGCACACGGCTGGCGCGCGGCGTGCCGGTGGGCAGCGAGCTCGAGTACGTCGACCTCGGCACCATCGCGCATGCGCTGGTGGATCGTCGGTCCACCTGACGCATCAGCTCCGGCGCGACCCCCTGATGCGGACCGTCGACGCACGGCCTCCCGACCCGGTGAGGGATACCCCATGACCATCGCCAACTACTGCCTGATCGTTGCCTGCCTGATGCCGGTGCTGTGCGCCGCGCTGGCCAAGTCCAAGGGCTTCGGCAAGCGCCGCCGCGACGGCGGCTTCGACAATCACGACCCGCGCGGCTGGCTGACGCGGCAGGGCGGCTGGCAGGCCCGCGCGAACGCGGCGCAGGCCAACGGCTTCGAATCGCTGCCGCTGTTCATCGCCGGCGTGCTGGCCGCGCAGCAGATGCAGCACGCGCAGTCGCGCATCGACCTGCTGGCGATCGCGTTCGTGATCACGCGCGTCGTGTATGTCGCGCTCTACATCGCCGACCAGCCGAGCCTGCGCAGCCTCGCCTGGGCGGTCGGCACGGCGCTCAGCGTGGCGCTGTTCTTCGCCTGATCCTCGCCTGACCTTCGCCTGACCTTCGCCTGACGAGGCGATTCAGCGCTCGGGGCGAGCTTCGTCCCGTGGCTTCGCGCCCCCCAGGAACATGTCGACGGGCGCTCGATCGAGCGCCCGTTCTTCTCCCGACGCGCGCCGTGGATCAGCGCAGGGCCGTCTTCGTCGCCACGGTGCGAGCGCCCTTGCCGTCGCTGGCGGCGACCTTCGCGCTGCGGGTCTTGGCGCTGCTCTTGGCCGGCTTGTTGGCCGCGCTCGACGCGACCTTGGTGACCTTCGCCGACTTCATCGTCCTGCTCGACGAGGACTTCGACGGCCCGGTCGACGTTTCCGCCGCGGCGAGCTGCTGGCCCTCACGCACGTAGGCGACGACCTGCTGGCCCGGCTTGAAAGCGGCCTTGGTGCTGACGCGGTTCCACTGCGCCAGCTGCGTCGTGCCCAGGCGGTAGCGGCGCGCGATGCTGGCCACCGTGTCGCCCTTGTTGGCCTTGAGGGTGACGCGGCGCATCGGCGGCACGTCGGGCGCGAAGCCGATCCGGGCGTTGTCGGCCAGGTGCTCGGACACGTCCTGGTCGCGCGACGCGGTGCGCGGCACCAGCAGCGTCGAGCCCTTGGTCACCAGCATCCGCGCCGGGATGCGGTTGATCTCGCGCAGGCCGGTCTCGCTCATGCCGACCTGCTTCGCGGCATCCGCCGGCTTCATCGTCTTCGGCACGACCCAGGCCGTCCACGACGCCAGCGGGCCGCGGTGCTTCTCGAGGTTGGCGACGAAGGTGCTGGCGTTGTCGTAGGGCAGCAGCAGCTGGCCGCTGCTGGCCGCCAGGATCACCGGCTTGTTCATCGACGGGTTGAACTGGCGGAAGGTCTCCTCGTCCAGTTCGGCCAGCTGCGCGGCGCGCGTGACGTCCATGTCGCGGTCGATGTTGACCGACAGGAAGTACGGATGGTTCGCCACGGCCGGCAGCTCCAGGCCGTAGGCCTCGGGGCGCATCACGATGTTCTTCACCGCCTGCAGCTTGGGCAGGTAGTAGCGCGTCTCGTCGGGCATGCGCAGGCTGTCGTAGTCGATCGGCAGGCCGGCCTTCTGGTTGCGCGCGACCGCCTTGCTGACGTTGCCCTGGCCCCAGTTGTAGGCGGCCAGCGCCAGCTGCCAGTCGCCGTCGAAGAGCTTGTTCAGGCGCTGCAGATAGTCCAGCGCCGCCTTGGTCGAGGCCAGCACGTCGCGGCGGTCGTCGCGGAAGATGTTCTGCTTCAGGTCGAAGTCACGACCCGTGGCGGGCATGAACTGCCACATGCCGACGGCCTTCGCGCTGGACTGCGCGTCGTTGCGGAACGCGCTCTCGACGAAGGGCAGCAGCGCCAGCTCCATCGGCATGCCGCGCTTCTGGACTTCCTCGACCACGTGATAGAGGTAGAGGCTGCCGCGGCCGGTCATGCGCGCGACGTAGTCGGGCCGGCTGCTGTACCAGTCCTCGGCCTTGCGGACCAGGTCGTTGTCGAGCTCGGGCATCGCCATGCCGGCGCGCATCCGCGCCCACAGGTCGACGTGCGTCTTCGGGGCGTCGAGGTCGACCTTCTCGCCGGGGTTCAGGTTGTCCTCGAGCAGGACGTCCAGCTTCTCTTCCGGTGCGGTGGCGACGCGCGCCACCGGCGTGGCCGGCGACGGGACGGCGGAGGCCGCGGACTCGACCGCCTGCACCGTCTGCTGCGCGACGGCCTGGGCTTCCTGGTTGTCGGCCCGCGGCGCGTTCGTCGCGCACGCGGCCAGCACCAGCGGCAGCAGCGCGGCGATCAGCGTCAGCGCGGGACGTTTCGCGGTGCCGTGGGCGGCAGTGGGGGAGACGGCGTCCGCGCCGGTCGCGGCGCGGTGGGAACGGGCGGTCGTGCGGGGCGGGGTCAGGTGTCGATGCATCGGAGGCTCAGCGAAATTCGTTCTTCCATTGACGCAGTCCGGCCAGGACCGAGACCGGCTGCGAGGTGACGCCCGGATCGCGGCGCTGGGCGGCCTCGCGGACGGCGGCGTGCTCGCAGCGCAGGAAGGGGTTGATCTGGAGCTCCACGGCGATGGTGGAGGGCAGGGTGGGCAGCGACTGCTCGCGCCGGGCCAGACACCAGGCCTCGTGGCGCGCGACCGCCTCGTTCTGGGGCTCGACTGTGCGAGCAAAACGCAGATTCGACAAGGTGTACTCGTGCGCACAGCAAACGCGGGTTTCCCCGGGGAGCGCCGCGAGCTTGGACAGCGACTCGTGCATCTGCGCGGGCGTGCCCTCGAAGAGCCGGCCGCAGCCGGCGGAGAACAGCGTGTCGCCGCAGAACAGGATCGGCGCGCCGCCATCGGTGGGCTGCTTCAACACGAAAGCGATGTGACCGGCGGTGTGACCGGGGACGTCGAGCACGTCGACGACCTGGCCGAGGACCTCGAAGCGGTCGCCTTCGCTCAACGGTTCGACGGGCACTGGCATGCTTTCGCCAGCGGGACCCCAGATCCTTGCGCCCTCGGCCAGCAAGGGCATCAACTCGCGCAGGCCGCCGACATGATCGGCATGGTGATGGGTCACTAGAATGCCCTGCAGGTCCAGTCCCAGCGAGCGCAGCGCCTCCTTCACCGGTGCGGCGTCGCCCGGGTCGACCACGAGCGCCGACCGGCCGTCATGCAGCAGCCAGAGATAGTTGTCTGTGAAGGCGGGAACGGCGACCAGGTTCATGCAGGCAAGGGGATCAGGTCCCAGCGATGAAGACTCCGGGCCAGGACGACGACAGCGACGAGAAGCCGCCGATTGTAGAGGCGCACTTCCGGCCGGACACCGCCGCGGCGGAGTTCGCGCACTGGTTGCGCACGCCTGCCGGGCGCTACCTGCTCGCGTGGGAGCAGCGCTTCATCGATGCCGCCGTCATCGACTGGTTCGGGTATCACGCGCTGCAGCTCGGCTTCCCGCAACTGCACGGCCTGCGGACCAACCGCATGACCAACCGCTGGCTGGCGCTGAACCACCGGCCCTTCGAGGACGGCGTCGCCGGCCCGCCGCGGGAGGGGCTGAGCATGCACCCGCTGGAGTACCAGCCCGAGCCGCAGGCCGAACTCGCCCCGGGCCTGAACGGCGCGGGCCGCGCGGCGGTCTATTGCGAGTTCGATGCGCTGCCGTTCGAGTCCAACAGCCTGGACCTGGTGCTGCTGCCGCACACGCTGGAACAGGCGGCCGACCCCCACCGTTGCCTGCGCGAGGTGGAGCGCGTGCTGCGTCCCGAGGGGCGCGTCGTGATCCTCGGCATGAACCCCGCCAGCCTGTGGGCGGTGAGGCAGAATCTCGCCCGCGTCAACGGCCGCATGCTGGGCCGCCCGCCGCGCCTCTACCTGCCGGAGGAGCGCGAGTACCTCGGCTACTGGCGCTTGCGCGACTGGCTGCGGCTGCTGTCCTTCGACGTCGAACGCGCGCAGTTCGGTTGCTACCGGCCGCCGCTGCTCAGCGATGCGTGGCTCGCGCGCTGGCAGTGGATCGAGAAGCCCGGCGGCAAGTGGTGGACGGTGCTGGGCGCGCTGTACGGCGTGATTGCGGTCAAGCGCGTGCACGGCATGCGGCTGATCGGCCTGGCGCGCAGCAAGAAGCGCGCCGCCAAGACCGCTCCGGCGGTCGCGGCGGTCCACCATCACCATCATCATCGCGACGATGCCGAGGTCGATTGATCCTCACGCCATCCCGGCTGCCGGACGCGTGATCCCGACCTGACTTCGACGTTCCCCGTTCCTTTCCGACTCCTTCATGACCGATACCTCCGCTTCTCCTGCTCCCGCTCCCGCCGCGCCGAAGATCGCCAAGCCGCCCGTCGTCATCTACACCGACGGCGCCTGCAAGGGCAACCCGGGCCCGGGCGGCTGGGGCGCGTGGCTCAAGAGCGGCGACCACGAGAAGGAGCTGTTCGGCGGCGAGCGCAACACGACGAACAACCGCATGGAGCTGACGGCGGTGATCGAGGCGCTGACCTCGCTCAAGCGCAGCTGCAACATCGTGATCTACACGGACAGCGAGTACGTCCGCAAGGGCATGACCGAGTGGATCGCGGGCTGGCAGCGCCGCGGCTGGAAGACGGCGGACGGCAAGCCGGTGAAGAACGCCGACCTGTGGCAGCGCCTGGAGGCGCTGCGCAAGCTGCACACGGTCGAGTGGCGCTGGGTCAAGGGCCACGCCGGCGATCCGGGCAACGAACGCGCGGATGCGTTGGCGAACAAGGGTGTGCTGGTCGCCAAGTAGGCCGCAGGCTTGTCCATCGGCGCAGTGCCATGGCGCGCTGCCGAGGTGCTCGATGGGCGCGTGCGTTGGAAACGCCATGTAGAAGTCCACAAGTACCTAGGAAATGCAACATCCCGAATAGGAAGGGCGCTTTCAACGTACCGCTGGCGACAATCCTTGCGCGATCTCTCTCGGCGTCTTCCCGAGCAGCCGCTTCAGCGAGTGGCTCATGTGCGCCTGATCGGAAAAGCCGAGCTCGGCGGCGACCTGCGACGCGGTCCACCCCTGGCGCAGCAGTTCGGCGGCCCGGTGGGCGCGCGCGATCTGCTGCAGCGTCTTGAGACCGAGCCCCGCCACCTCCGCGAAGTGCCGCTGGATGCTGCGTTCGTCGAGCCGTTGCCGTTGCCGCGCGCCCTGCATCGCCCGCAGGACGACCGGATCCCGCTCCAGCACGCCCTGGCGGGCCAGCGCCGCCACGAGCTGCTCGGCGCTGTCGAAGCGGGGGATCTCGAAGCGCTCTTCGCCGAGGTGGAAGCGCCCCCGCCGGTCGACCGGGCAGACCACGCCCTGGCCGACCATCAGCCGCCCGGGCAGGCGCGGCATGTAGACGTCGGTCTTGAAGGCGATGCTGAGGATCTCGTCGCCCGCGCGGTTGTCGATCGTGAGCGGGGCGGCAATCTGGCCGGTCTGGATCACGGTCACCGGGCCGTCGCCGCGGCGCACGAACAGCAGGTCCCACGAACCGTCGGGCAAGGCCGTCTCGCGGTTGTCCGCGAGATGCCGGACGCGGCGGACCTTCGCCACCAGGGGCGAATCCGCCGGACGCTCCTCCTCAGCGATCGGTCCTTCCATCCAGACCCTCTCGGGGTGTTCGGGACGCTTGCGCCCGCAGCGCGCCGAAGAATCGGCGCAGGTCGTCCACGACCAGTTGCGGGTCCGTTTCGTTGGCGAAGTGGCCACCGCGCGGCATCTCGGTCCACTGTAGCAGCCGGGTATGCGAGCGCGCCGCGAAGCTTCGGACCGAGCGGAAGTCGTCGGGGAACACGGCCACGGCCGTCGGCGTGTGATTGGGCAGGTCGCGATAACCCGCGCCGCTGGCGGCGTTGGCGAAGTACATCTCGGCCGCCTGCCCGCCGGTGCCGGTGAACCAGTAGAGCGACAGGTGGGTGAGGAAGCGGTCGCGGTCGACCTCGGCGGCGCGTTCTCCTTCGAAGCCGAAGAACAGCTCGGCATTCCAGGCCAGCAGCGCCGCCGGCGAATCCACCAGGCCGAATGCGAGGGTGCCGGGCCGCTTCGACTGGATGTCGACATAAGCGGCGTACTTCCTGAAGTAGCCCAGGCGTTCGAACCCCGACATCTCGAACGGGGTCAGGTCTTGCATCTCGTCGGGCGAGCCGGCGGGGAACGCGAAGATCTGCTGGACGTGGACGCCAGCCAAACCTTCCGGCGCGAGGATGCCCATCTCCCGAGCGACCAGCGCGCCGACGTCGCCACCCTGCGCGCCGTAGCGCTCGTAGCCCAGGCGCTTCATCAAGGTGTCCCAGGCGGCCGCGGTGCGGGCGGCATCCCAGCCCGCAGCCGCCAGTGGCGACGACAAGCCCATGCCCGGCACCGACGGGATGACCAGGTCGAAGGCCGGCGCATCGTCGCGGCCGTGGCCGCGCGGGTCCGTCAGCGGACCGATGAGGTCCAGGTACTCGGCCGGGGAGCTCGGCCAACCGTGCGTCAGGATCAGCGGAAAGGCCTGCGCTTCCGGCGACTTCACGTGGATGAAGTGGAGGGTCTGGCCGTCGATCTCCGTCGTGAATTGCGGCAGCGCGTTCAGGCGCGCTTCCTGGGCGCGCCAGTTGAAGCCGTCGCGCCAGTAGTCGGCCAGCTCGCGCACCAGCGACACGGCCTGGCCGTGGCTGAAATCGCGCACGACCGGCTGCGGCCAGCGCGTGGCGGCGAGGCGGGCGCGAAGGTCGTCGATCTGCGAGTCGGCGATCTCGATCCGGAACGGATGGATGGCGGTGTTCATGTCGGCTCCTTGGCGGGGTGGGAATGGCCTCACTGTCGGACAAGGCGGCGGCCGGGTCTTGTAGAAAACCGACGCGGCGGTTCGCCCGCTCCGCGATGGGTTCGCCGGGTCGACGTCCCGCGTGCCGCGGCGCCCCGACCGCTCCACTACACTTCTCCGCCTTCCTGGACCTCCGCGTTCCCGCTCCCGTCATGGACAACCAACCGCTGATCGACTGGCATTCGATGTTCATGGGTGTGGCCCTGCTGGCCAGCGCCCGTTCCAAGGACAGCCGCAAGCGCAACGGCGCCTGCATCGCCAGCGCGGACTACAAGATCGTCGGGGTGGGCTACAACGGCCTGCCGCGCGGCTGCGACGACAACGACCCCGCCTACTGGTCCGACGACGACGCCGATCCGGCCAACTCGCGCCACAGCTACATCGTGCATGCCGAGGTCAATGCGATCCTCAACTGCGTCGTGCTGCCGCTGACCGGCAGCACCATCTACACGACGCAGTACCCGTGCCCGCGCTGCGTGCAGTCCATCATCCAGGTGGGCATCCAGCGGGTGGTCTACCTGGAGAAGAAGGACCACCAGATCGGCCTCAACACGGCCTCGGCCAAGATGCTGACGGACGCGCGGATCGACGTGCTGGCGCTCAACGAGCTCGACGTGCCGTCGGCCGTCTGGTGCACCGACCTGTCGGGCTTCATCGCCAAGCCGCGGACCTGAGCGGTGCCCGGCGGCTGGCGGAAGCCGTGCGCGAGGACGCGAGGACGATGGGTCGCTTCGATGGATCACCCCGACGGGTGATCCGATGAACTGACCGGGAAAGACCCCGCTTTTCCCGCTCAAGTTTTTTCCGGCCCGATTCATGATCCCTCCCACGCCGACATGAATCGTTCCGAGGCCGCCATGCACACCACCATCCCGCCGCACCTGATGCCCGAAACCGCCCAGGCTCCCTGGGGACTGGTGCCGGATCTCGGCCTGACGGTGGCCGGCACGGCCAGCATGGACGAGCTGTTCGCGCTGCAGGACCTGATGGCCGGACAAGGCCTGACCCTGCAACCGACGCGCATGCTGTACGACCGCCTCTACGCGCTGGAGCGCCTGAACACCGCGCACGCCCGCGGCGACGCGCGGCTGCAGGCGGCCGCGCAAGAACTGTTCGACGCCTACCAGCGCCGCGGCGAATGGATCGGCCTGGTGCACTGAGCCGACGTTCCGTTCCTCGACCCCGATCCGAAGGCGCCCGTGTGGCGCCTTTGTCGTTTCCGGCATGACCTTCGGCCGCCTTGGCGCCTTCATTCCCCCAGTGCAGAATCCGCGCTCGAAAAAAAAGCCGATACGGCGGTTGAACTCGGGAGGAAAAGGCGATGCCATTCGTCGGATTGGGTGTTCACATTCTGCTGGCGAAGATCGACAAGGTCAGCGCGAAGTGGAATGCGCTGGCGAAGCAGCTGAATGAGCCGGTGATGCGGCGACTGCGGGTGGCGCGCAAGGCCTGACCCTGCGGCTCGACGAGGGCGCTGATTCAAGCGCTCACGAACGCCCGCTCCCGCATCCACTTCGTCGCCACCCACTTCTCGCCGCGCGTGACCGCGCTGCTGGCGTGCAGCGAGGCGTGGTCCAGTTCGCCGTGTGAGTTGGCGTACTCGAAGTAGACGGCGTTCCCCCGTTGCGGCGAGACCGCCCAGCCCGCCGCCGGAAACACCGTCTCGCCGCCGGCGGGCACGTCGTTCAGGTAGGTGACGAGCGTGCTGACGCGCTGCCCGCTGCGCGCGATCGACGCCTGGTTGGCTGGATTCGACGGCACCAGGAAGTCATAGTGCGGTGCGCTGGCGGCGCCTTCGGGGTAGTGCAGGATCTGCAGCCCTTCGCCGTGCGAGACCGGCAGGTTCATGATCTCCGCGATGCGCCGATCCAGGCGCGCGATCAGCGGGGTCTCGGCCGGGCGGAAGAACATGCCGAGGCTGCTGCGCAAGCCGCTCACGACGTCGCGCCCCGTGCGCGGATCGACGAGCGTCGAAGGCCGCAGGCGCCCTCGCGCCAGGGCGATGACCTCCTCGCACTCCTCCGCGCTGAAGACGCCGTTGAGCACCGCCAGCATCGGTCGCTCCGCACGCGCGGCCACGCGCACAAGGCGGTTGTCCGTCACCAGCGATGTGCCGGGGCGAAAGCGCGGTGTCTCGTACCGGTAAGGCGGTGCGCCGTCGAGGGCCGATGCCATCAGCATTCCCGTCGGCGTCCCTGTCGACATGCCCGTCGGCATCGGCGTGGGTGACAGCTCGACCTGATCCACCGGCATCGCGCGCTCCCCGCGACGCGCACGCACGAACGCCTCGACGATCGCCTGCGCCGCCTCGGCCGCGATGTCGCGCTCCTGCAGCGCGCCGCGCAGCTCGTCCGGCGCCACGCCGTTGTCCAGATGCTGGCGGACCCAGTCGCCCAGCGCGGGAGGAAAACGCACGACGGTCGTCATGTCGCCGCGCGCCTCAGAGCAGGTCCACGGCGACCCAACCGGTCTCCGTCTTCTTGAACGTCTCCTGCAGTTGCGCGCTGCCCGCGCCGCGGATCACCTGCGCCACGACGGGGAACACCTTCTGCAGCTCGGCATCGCCGGTCCACGGCGCAGCCTTGACCTGGTAGGTGTAGCTGACGATCGCGTGCCGGTCCTTGCCCTCGCCGCCGAGCTCCCAATGCACGACCTTGTCCAGACTCAGCTTGGCCGCGCAGAAGTCGCCGCGCGTCTCCTTGCCGCCGTCAGGGCGAGGCTGCTCGCGCATCACGTAGAACTGCTTGCCGCTCTCGGTCAGCGCGTAGCGGCGGACCTTCATGTGGTGCGACACCTCGTTGTCGTCCTTCACGTCGACCTCCGCCACCGTCGAACTCGCCAGCCCCAGCCGCTCCAGCACGGGCATCTGCAGCGCGTTGCGCGCGCCCGCGTCGATCTCGCGCTGGGTCAGGTCGATGGGCCACTCGTTCTTGGCCAGGCACAGGTCGCCGCGCTTGGCGAGGTAGTCCTGCATGCCCTGCACGAAGTGATCGGCGGTCGGCTCGGCCGCGGCCGTGGGGCCGGCCGGCTGCGCGGGCCGCGAGCAGGCGGCGAGCACGGACAGCGTGAGCGCCGCCGTAGTGAGACCGGCGGCGCGCGTCAGGCGATGCAGAGCGCGACGCGGAGCGCCACGAGGGACGGAAACGGCGGTCATGCGGAAGATGGACATGGGGGATTCGGAAGAGCTCATCACGACGTGCAGGCTCCCGGCGCGGGCGCTTTCGCCGGCTGGGTGTCCTTGTCGTTGAGCGTGTTCAGGAAGCAGAGCAGGTCGGCATGTCCTGCTCCGACATCGGCGGCTTGCTGTGCGCCGCGCGGCCGTCCAGGGGCATCTGCGAGTCGATGTTGCCGACGAACTGCGGAGGCAGATCGTCGAACTTGCGCACCTTGCCGCCGACGTACTGCGTGGTGATCAGGCCGTAGGTCGGGAAGTCGGGATCCGGCGTCGCCTTGGGCGTGCCGCCCACCGTCGGATACCAGAGCTCGGGCATCGTGTCGCGCGTGTTGTAGAAGCGGATCGTCTGCTCCAGCGAATGGAAGATGCCGTTGTGGAAGAAGCTGCCGCGCGTCGCCACGTTGCGCAGCGTCGGCGACTTGAACATGCCGCAGAAGGTGTTGCCCTTCACCGGCGCGTGGTCCGTGCGCAGCGGACCGCACAGGCCGATGTCGGCGTAGGCCGGGTCCGCATTCGCCGGAATGGCCGCGTTGCGCGGGACGCCGATCGCCTCGTAGGAGAAGTCCGTGAAGATCGCCGTGCTGCCGTTCAGGCCGGCGCCCTGGTAGTGGCAGGACGCGCAGTTGCCGCCGTTCGGGTCGGCGAAGACCTTCAGGCCGCGCGCCTCGGCCGCGGTCAGCACGCCGCCGATCTTGTTGCCGATGTAGAGGTCGAACTTGCTCGAGTACGGATGGAAGCTGACGTCCTCCAGCTGGAAGGCCTGCAGCGCCTTGCCGGCGGCGGCGAAGGCCTGATCGGCGTCCTCGAAGATCCGCGCGCCGAAGGCTTGCCGGAACTGCTCGGCATACGGGCCGGCCTGCAGCTTCTTGACGACGTCGGCGGCGCTGGCGTTGGCCATCTCGTTCGGGTCCAGCAGCGGCAGGCCCGCCTGCTCGGCGAGCGTCGCCGCACGGCCGTCCCACGCGAAGCCGCCGCCGGGACCGGGCACGCTGACGCCGTCGGGGTTGTCGAGCAGGTCCGCGTAGGGCGGCGTCGCGTCCTTGTAGCGCAGCGACGGCACGGCGCGTAAGCCGGCGCTCTTCAGATCGGGGCCGCCGAGTTGCACCGACAGATCGTTCGGCGGGCCGTAGGCATTCTTGGGAGCGTGGCAGGTCGCGCAGGCCATGCGGCCGGAGCCCGACAGCGTCGCGTCGAAGAACATCTTCTGACCGACCTGCGCGATGGGGCTCAGCGGCGTGACCGGGTTCAGCGCGGTGCCGACGGCGGCATTCGACGCAGCGTCCGATGCGGCGCTTGATGCCGCGCCCGATGCGGCGACATCGGCGTCGGTCTTGCCGGACGGACCGCAGGCGGCGAGCAGGGCGCCGAGGCCGACGCACACGCACGCGCCGACAAAGGCGTCAATCGCGCCGCGCACAGGGAAGAGGAGGTCACGCATGGCAAGCAGGGAAGGCAATGAGAGGGCCGGCGGCGCTCGCGCGCCGCCGGCTTCAGACGCGGCGGACCGCGATTACTTCTTCAGCGCCCAGACGTTGGTCTGGACCGCGTCGGCGCCGATCTGCGCGGCCGTGTTCACGTCGGACGACTGCTTCTGCGTGTAGTTGGCCGGGGCCTTCCACGCATGGTTGATCGCGCGCACCGAGTCGAAGTGGGTGTCGGCGCTGCCGGCGTACTCCGGCAGGTTGAGGATGTTGGCCGCGATGAACTTCTCGGTGTACTTCGAGCGGTTCATGTACGACGCATCCACCGCCGGGTCGGCCAGCTGGAACATGTCCTGCAGCGTGCGCACGAACGAGAAGTGGCTGTAGGCATCGCCGTCGGACACGCCCTTGGGTGCGTCGGCCTGGTTGGTCAGGATGCCGAAGATGCTCTGCCCGTGGCCGCGGTTGCCCTTGGTGTAGTTGTTGATGCTGGCGTCGACCGTGACCGCGCCGGTCTTCGGATCGACGACCACCGGCTTGGCCACCGCGCTGTTGGACACGTTCCAGCCGCAGCAGGAGTTGAAGCCCGAGGTGGCGCTGCCTTCGTCGAACATCAGCACGATGGCGACGCGCTTGGCCGGGTTCTTCCACAGCGGCGAGGCCTGGATCTTCTTCACCAGCGCGTCGACGTAGTTGTCGCCGCGCGTGATGATGTTGGCCGCCGAGCTCTGCGCCACGTTGTTGGCGACGCTGCCGCAGTCGCTGGCCGTGGCGGTGCTGCCGCTGGCCAGCTTGCCGATGACGCTGATGCCGTGCATGTCGTCGCACTGGTCGGGGACCAGGAAGTTCAGCGTGCCGACCTTGCCGCTGGCCAGGTCGGTGCCGAGCTGGTCGACGTCGTAGTTGGCCGGCATGGCGTAGGCGGAGCTGCTCTTGAGGTTGGCGTCCCACTGGCCGCCGCCCATGGTGCGGTTGCTGTACTTGAACTCCGGCGCGCTGCGGACGTTCTGGTAGGCCATGCCCGGATGGTGCTTGGTCTTGTACAGGCCGGCGGGCATCGGCAGCGTCAGGCCGGCGGTGCCGACCGCGGCGGTGTTGCCGTTGATCGTGCCCGGCGCGTAGACGTTGTCGGCGGCCGTGACGGCGGCGTCGGCGACGGAGTCGGTGCGGAAGTCCTGGCCCGGGTTCATCGACTCGCTGTAGGTGCGCCAGGTCATGCCGGCGGCCGTGATCGCGTTGAACAGGTTGGGCTTGCCGACGATGTTGTGGTTGATCGCCGCGGTCTGCGTGCAGCTGGCCGCGAACGGCGAGCTCGCCAGGCCCGGCTGGGTCTTGTCGGGCAGCGGCAGGTCCTGGACCGCATTGGCGCCGGTGGCGTCGCAGTTCCACTGGCTGTCGTCGGTGATGCCGAAGTCGTCGGCGCCGCCGAGGGCCGTGTAGTTCGGCTCGGACGGGTTGCCGGTGGCGTAGTAGCTGGTCAGCTGGTTGCCGGCGGCGAGCAGCGCGTTGATCTTGGGCGCCCACGGCGAGCCCTTGATCGACAGCGTGGCCTTGTTCTCCAGCATCACGATGAAGATGTGGTCGTAGCGCGGCACGCCTTCGAGCGCGAACGCGGCCTGCTGCGATTGCGCGAAGGTGATCTTGGTGCGGGCGTCGGTGCCGGTGGGCGCGGTGGCGACGCTCACGTTGGCGGCGCCGGCCAGACGCGGATCGCCGCCGGGCGCGGCCAGCGCGTCGGGGTACAGGTCGCCGCGGTCGAGCTTGGTGATCGCGTAGGTGAAGCGGTTGTCCAGGGCCTTGGACTCGGCCAGCAGGGCGACCTGCTCGGCGCCGGTGACGGTGCTCGCGTCGGCCAGCACGTTGGCCAGCGACACGCCGATGCGCGTGGCGACGGTCTGCTTCTCGGTCGCGTAGCTGGTGCCGTTGGCCTCGACGAGGCGCTGCACTTCCGACGACAGCGGGCTGATGACGACGTTGCCGGCCTGCTCGATGACCTGGTCCAGCGACGCGCGCAGCACGTCGCGGCTCGAGACCTTGGCGCCGGTGGTGGACAGCGTGGCGTCGGTGCCGATGTCGGCGATCAGCGCGGCGTTGGCCGGCAGGGTCAGCGAGAAGTGGCCCTTGGCGTCGGTGACGACGGGGTTCTCGGCGGTGTCGCAGACGCCGTTGCCGTTGGTGTCGACGCAGACCTTGGCGCCGACGTAGTAGGCGGGGTCGATCTTGGGATCGGTCGCGCTGCCGGCGGTGAAGCTGGTGGCGGTGACGACGCCGTTGATCGTGACGCTCGGCGACTGGGTGTCGCTATCGGAGCCGCAGGCCGCCAGGATGGCGGCGGCAACGAGGGTGAGCGAGGCGTTCAGCGCGGTGGATTTGCTGTGTCGCATGGGAGTCCTGGAGTGGTGGCGATGGCTGTGTTCGTGGGCCTCGGGGAGGAGGCTGTTCGAAACGCCGCGCACTCTAGAAATCACGCATGACGGATCCGTGTCACTCGTCGTCAAGGCCGCGTGAGGGCCCTTGCCAGGCAAGGCCTGGCACGTTTCGCAAAGTTACGTGAAGCGATGCACACACGCGGAATGGGTTGCGATGCGCACGGGGCTTGATGGCGAGGGAACGCATTCGGAATGAACTTGAGCTGGATCGCAGCGTGCCTTGCCCAGGCGCGTTGAACGCAGCAGGGCCTCAGCCCTTCACCCCACCCGCCGTCAGCCCCGACACGATCCACCGCTGCGCCAGCAGGAACACCGCCGTGATCGGCAGGCCTGAGAGCACGGCCGCGGCCGCGAAGTCGCCCCACAGGAAGCGCTGGTCGTGCAGGAAGTACTTCGACCCCACCGCCAGCGTGAGGTTGGATTCCTCGCGCAGCAGCACCGACGCCACCGGGTACTCGATGATGCAGCCGATGAAGGCCAGCACGAACACCACCATCAGGATCGGCACCGCCATCGGCAGCAGCACCAGCCGGAACGCCTGCCAGTGCGACGCGCCGTCGACCTTGGCGTTCTCCTCGATCTCCACGGGGATCGTCTCGAAGTAGCCCTTGATCGTCCAGATGTGCGTCGCCACGCCGCCCAGGTAGGCCACGATCACGCCCGCGTGCGTCTCGATGCCCAGCCACGGCACGAAGGTGCCGATGGTCTCGAAGATCGCGTAGATCGCCACCAGCGCCAGCACCGCCGGGAACATCTGCAGCAGCAGCATGCTGTTCAGGATGCTGGCCTTGAACGGGAACTTCAGCCGCGCGAAACCGTAGGCCGCCGTCGTCGAGATCGCCACGATCAGCACCGCCGAGATCGTCGCCACCTTGATCGAGTTCCACAGCCACGTCAGCACCGGGAAGGGCGGCTGCACCAGCGAGCCGTCCGCCGCCTGGTACGGAATGCCCAGCGCCAGCTGCCAGTGCTCCAGGCTGATCGTCGTCGGGATCAGGCTGCCGGTGGCGAAGTTGCCCGGCCGCAGCGAGATCGACACCACCGCCAGCAGCGGGAACAGCGTGATCGCCAGGAACACCCACAGCAGCACATGCGCCGCGATGACGCGCCAGCGCGCCTGTTTGCCTCGAACGATGGCCATGTCGTGTCCTTGTCCTTCGGCCGCGTCAGCGGTTGGCGTTGCGCATCAGGCGCAGGTTGAGCAGCGACATCCCCGCGACCAGCACGAAGATCAGCGTCGAGATGGCCGCGGCCAGGCCGAAGTCCGTGCCCGAGTCGCGGAACGCGATGCGATACGTGTAGCTGACCAGGATGTCGGTCTGCCCCGCGGGGATCTTGGTGGACAGGTAGTCCGGCCGCCCATCGGTCAGCAGCGCGATCAGCACGAAGTTGTTGAAGTTGAACGCGAAGGCCGAGACCAGCAGCGGCGACAGCGGCTTGATGATCAGCGGCGCCGTGATCTTGAAGAAGTTGGTCAGCGGCCCCGCGCCCGCGAGCGCCGAGGCCTCGTACAGGTCCGAGGGGATCGCCTTCAGCAGCCCCGTGCACAGGATCATCACGTACGGATAACCCAGCCACACGTTGACGATCAGCAGCATCGTCCGCGCCAGCGACGGGTCCGCGAACCACGCCGGCCGCACGCCGAAGAGCGCGTCCAGGATCGCGTTGATCTCGCCGAAGTTCTGGTTGAACAGGCCCTTGAACACCAGGATCGAGATGAAGCCCGGCACCGCGTAGGGCAGGAACAGCAGCGTGCGGTAGGTCGTGCGGTAGCGCAGGTCCTCCCAGTTCAGCAGCACCGCCAGCATCATGCCGATCGCCGTCGCGAAGACCACCGTCAGCAGCGAGAACACCACCGTCCAGCCGAAGATCGACAGGAAGGGGCCGCGGAACTCCGCGTCGAACAGCATGCGCTTGTAGTTCTGCGCGCCGACCATGACCTTGTAGCCGGGCGCCAGGTGCGTGCCCGCCGCCGCGCCCTGGCCTTCGTAGTAGCCGGTGCTCGCGTCCGGGCGGAAGAGGGCGCCGTCGGCGACGCGCTTCAAGCTGCCGTCGGACTGCTCCTCGAAGTGGGGCCGGATCGGGCCAAACTCGCGCAGGCCGAGGTAGCGCAGCGTCGAGGCGTCGCCCGCGCCGCCGGTGGCCGCCGTGCCGCCGCTTTCGCCCGGCAGCCGCAAGCGCAGTTGCGCCAGCGCCTGGCGGTGCTCGACCAGTTCCTTCAGCGTGAGCGCGGTGCCCAGCGTCGCATCGGCCGGTCCGGTCGCCTGCATCGCGACGTCGACCGGCTTCGTGCCCTGGCGCAGCGCCAGCGGCGGAGAGACGAATTGCGCCGTGCCATTCGACGGGTCGCGCAGCACCACGCGGAAGTCGCTGCCGGCGCCGTGCACGCTGTAGTCGCGCACGGCCTCGAGCGCCGTGTCGTGCTGGTCGAGCAGGAACTCGCGCACGCGTTCCTGGCTCAGCAGGTGGGCCGACGAGTAGTTGGTGAAGCCGATCTGCGTCGTGTACGCCAGCGGGAACGCGATGAACAGCAGCATCCCGGCCACGCCGGGGAAGAGGTAGCGGTAGGCGAAGCCGGCCTTCGACAGATAGACCGCGAAGCCCGTGCCGAAGAGCAGCAGCACGCCGAGCGCCCAGCTTGTCAGCCCGGCCGCGTACAGCATGAAGACGAGGTACAGCGCCCCCAGCGCGATCACGGCCATCGTCGGCCAGTACAGCGCCTGGGTGATCCGGTCGAGCACGCCGGGCGGCTGGCGCGTGTAGGCCTCGGACAGCGGCGAGCCGGGCAGGGCGGCGGCCCTGGAACTGGACAGGGCGCCTGACGGTGCCGGAGTCGATGCGGTCGTGGCGTTCATTGCTTCAGCAGCATCCGGCCCGACGCGCCGTCCAGCGCGTCCTTGGGGCTTTGCAGGCCGTTGGTGATCGCCTCCAGCGCCGCGTCCATCGCGGTCCAGAAACGCCCCACCTCGGGGATGTTGGGGATGGCCTCGCCGGCGCGCGCGTTCTCCATGCTCGCGCGGATCAGCGGGTTCACCGACAGCTGCTGGTAGAAGGCCTTGTTGGCTGGAACGCCGATCGGCACGTCGGCGTCAAGGACCTTCAGCGAGGCGGGGCGCATCAAGTGGTGCTCGATGAACTCACGCGCGAGGTCCTTGTTCTTCGACGGCGCCGAGATCATGCAGCCCAGCACGCCGACGAAGGGCTTGGACGGCTTGCCCGCCACCACCGCCGGGATCGGCGCGACGCCGATGTCGATGCCGGCCTTGCGCGCGTTCTCCCAGGCCCAGGGGCCGGAGATCATCATCGCGACCTCGCCGCGCGCGAAGCCCGATTCCATCTCGGAGTAACGCGCGCCGCGCGGCATCACGCCCTCGGTGATCAGTCGCTCCAGCATCTGGCCCGCGGCCAGCGCGCCGTCGTTGTTGACCTTGACCTGGCGCGCATCGAAGTCGCCTTGCGCGTCACGTCCGAAGATGACGCCGCCGGCGCCCGCGAACATCGGCCAGGTGAAGAAGCTCTTGTTGTAGTCCCACAGGATCGCGTGCTTGCCGCGCTGGCGCAGCTGCTTGTCGACGGCGATCAGTTCATCCCAGGTCGCGGGCGGCTTGCTCACCAGTGCCTTGTTGTAGATGAGGCCGGTCGTCTCGATCGCGATCGGGTAGCCCCAGAGGCGGCCCTGGTAGCGGAAGGCCTGCCACGCGGCGGACTCCACCTCGTCGTAGAGCGCCTTGCGCGGCTGGACCGGCGTCAGCAGCCCGGCCTTGGCCCATTCGCCGACGCGATCGTGCGGCCAGCAGAAGACGTCCGGCCCCTTGCCGGCGCCGGCCGCCTGCGTGTATTTCTCGGGCGCGTCGACCGGATGCTCGACGACGACCTTCACACCGGACTCGCGCTCGAACGCGTCACCGACCTTCTGCAGCCCGTTGTAGGCCTTGTCGCCGTTGATCCAGACCAGCAGCTTGGGGGCGGTCTGCGCGGCGACCTTCTCGCAGCCGCCGAGCAGCGCGACCGCCGCCAGCGTGACGAGCGCGACGCGCGCCACCGCCACGCGCCCGCCTGCACGAGAGGCAGGGCGCGTGAAGGACGCCGTGAAGGGCCGCGTCATTGCGCCGCCCCGAGCCGCTTGAACGCCAGGCCCTGTGCGTCGAAGAGATAGCAGAGGTCCGGCGGCAGGTGCAGTTGCAGGGTGTCGCCGGCGCGCACGCGCGTCCTGCCGTCGAATTCGCAGGTCAGCGCGTCCTCGACGCCCGGATAGGCGCAGTACGCATGCGTCACGCCGCCCAGCGATTCGACGAAGGTCACCGTGCTGGCGATCAGGTTGGCGTCGCCGCCGACCTCGAAGTGCTCCGGTCGCAGGCCCAGCGTGACCTTGTCGCCGGCCTTCGCGCGCGACGCGTCGACGCGCGTGCGGATCGTCGCGCCATCGCTCAATCGCACCGTGGCATGGTCGGCGCCGGCCGTCACGATCTCGGCCTCGATGAAGTTCATCTTCGGGCTGCCGATGAAACCGGCCACGAAGAGGTTGTCCGGATGCTCGTAGAGCTCCAGCGGCGTGCCCACCTGCTCGATGGTGCCGGCGCTCAGCACGACGATGCGGTCCGCCAGCGTCATCGCCTCGACCTGGTCGTGGGTGACGTAGACCATCGTGGTCTTCAGGTCCTCGTGCAGCTTCGCGAACTCGTAGCGCATGCGCACGCGCAGCGCGGCGTCGAGGTTGGACAGCGGCTCGTCGAAGAGGAAGACCTCGGGCTTGCGCACGATCGCGCGGCCGATGGCCACGCGCTGGCGCTGCCCGCCGGACAGGTCCTTGGGCTTGCGCTCCAGCAGGTGCTCGATGTGCAGGATGCGCGCGGCGTAGCGCACCGCGCGGTCGATCTCGTCCTTGGGCACCTTCGCCAGCTTCAACCCGAACGCCATGTTGTCGTACAGGTTCATGTGGGGATAGAGCGCGTAGCTCTGGAACACCATCGCGATGCCGCGCTCGGCCGGCGGCACGTCGTTGACCAGCCGGCCGCCGATGCGCAGCTCGCCGCCGGTGATGTCCTCCAGGCCCGCGATCGTGCGCAGCAGCGTCGACTTGCCGCAGCCCGACGGACCGACGAAGACCATGAATTCACCGTCCCGGATCTCCAGGTCGATGCCATGCAGGATCTTGGTCTCGCCATAGGCCTTGGCCACGGCTTGCAGCTTCACATCCGCCACGGGGTGTCTCCTTGTTTGTAGAGAATATACATGCCAGACCAGCGATTCACAACGCGGACTCGCCCCGCGTTTAATCAATGAATCTCATGAAATCAACAGCTTGCAATCGAATTCGGGATTACCCGATGTAGTGAAACTACATTCCTGTGAACGCCTGAGAGATACTTCGAACCATGATGACCGTCTTCCCAGAGGCCTTGTCAGCGGGCCGCCATGAGCCGCTGGGCGCCACCGTCCGCGACGGGGGCGTCAACGTCGCGGTGTTCTCGGCCCACGCGACGGGCGTCGATCTGTGCCTCTATGACGAGACCGGGACCGTCGAGCTGAAACGGTATGCGCTGGACGAGCCGGTCGACGGCGTGTGGACCGGCTTCCTGCCCGGCGCGCGGGCGGGCCAACTCTACGGCTTGCGCGCGCACGGCCCGCACGCGCCGCGCGAGGGGCACCGCTTCAACGCCGGCAAGCTGCTGCTGGACCCGTACGCGCGCGAGATCGTCGGCGAGTTCCGCAACCTGCCCGAGGACCACGGTTACCCCTTCGGCCATCCGGACGGCCCGCTCGCGCTGGACGAGCGCGACAACGGCGCGACCGCGCTGAAGGCGCGTGTCGCCGCGCCGCCCGCCGGCCCGAGTCCGCGCGCCAATGCGCCGCGTCATGCGCCGCGCGACGTGGTGCTCTACGAGGTCCATGTGAAGGGCTTCTCGATGCGCCATCCGCAGATCCCGCAGGCGCTGCGAGGCAGCTATGCCGCGCTCGCGCATCCGGTGGCGATCGCGCACTTCAAGCGGCTCGGCGTGACCACGCTGTCGCTGCTGCCGGTGCAGTTCGCCGTCGACGAGCCGCATCTCTCCGGCACCGGGCTGCGCAACTACTGGGGCTACAACACGCTGGGCTTCTTCGCGCCCGATCCGCGGCTGGCCTCCGCCGCCGTGCGCCACGACCCGACCGCCGTCGCCGCCGAGTTCCGCGCGATGGTCCGGGCGCTGCACGAGGCCGGACTGGAAGTCGTGCTCGACGTCGTCTACAACCACACGCCCGAGGGCAACGAGTGGGGGCCGACGCTGTCGCTGCGCGGGCTCGACCAGAAGAGCTACTACCGGCTGCAGGCCGACGATCCCTCGCGGATGGAGAACCTGACCGCCTGCGGCAACACCGTCAATGTCGAGCACCCGCGCGTCGCGCAACTCGTGCTGGACTCGCTGCGCTTCTGGGTCGGCGAGATGGGCGTGGACGGCTTCCGCTTCGACCTCGCGCCGGTGCTGGGCCGCACGGCGGCGGGGCACGATCCGCAGGCGGCCTTCTACACGGCGCTGCGGCAGGATCCGCTGCTCTCCCAGGTGCACCTGATCGCCGAGCCCTGGGACGTCGGGCCGGACGGTTATCAGCTCGGACGTTTCCCGGGCCGATTCATGGAATGGAACGACAAGTTCCGCGATGCGGCGCGCGGCTTCTGGCTCGGCCACGGGCCGGACGGCACGACAATCGGCCGCGCCGAATTCGCGCGACGCTTCACCGCGTCGCGCGATGTGTTCCATCCGCAAGGGCCGGGCGACGAGCGGGGGGCGCGTTCGCCGCTGGCCTCGATCAACTTCCTGGCGGTGCACGACGGCTACACGCTGAACGACCTCGTCAGCTACAGCCGCAAGCACAACCAGGCCAATGGCGAAGACAACCGCGACGGCCGCGACGGCGAGCTGTGCGGCAACTTCGGCGTGGAAGGGCCGACCGACCATCCCCACATCCGCGAGGCGCGCGAGCGCGCCCGGCGCGCGATGCTCGCGACGCTGCTGCTGTCGCAGGGCACGCCGATGCTGTACTCGGGCGACGAGTTCGGCAACGGGCAGGGCGGCAACAACAACGCGTACTGCCAGGACAACGAGATCGGCTGGCTCGACTGGCCGAACGCCGACGAGGCGCTGATCGCGTTCACCGCTGAACTCGCGCGGCTGCGCCGCACGCACCCTTTGCTTCGTCACGCGCGCTGGTTTGCCGCGCCGCAGGCCGATGGGGCCGATGAGACCGAGGCCGCACCGGACACGGGCACAGGCGCGATCGACCGCCCGGCGTTGCGCTGGTTCCATCCCGATGGACATGCGATGCGCGATCCGGACTGGCGCGATGACGAAGCGCCGGCGCTCGCCGTGCTGCTGAGCGATGGCCGCGAGCGCTTGCTGCTGATCGCCAATCCCTCGGCGACGCCCCGCCGCTTCACGCTGCCGGCCGCCGTGGCCGATGCAGCCGATGCAGCCCATGCAGCCGGCGCGATCGTGTCTGCCGGCGCGTGGCGCCTGCTGCTGGACAGCAGCGGCGAACTCACGGCCGCGCCCCTGGGCGACGATGCCTTCACCGCGCTCACGGCGCCCGCGCGCAGCCTGCTGCTGTGCATCGAGAATTCCGCAGAACCCCTCAGAGCGACACCATGACGATCGACCTCCACAAACGCCAATCCGGCGTGCTGCTGCACGTCACTTCGCTGCCCGGCCCGAACGGCGCCGGCGACTTCGGGCCCGGGGCCTACCACTTCGTCGACTGGTTGCAGTCGGCCGGCCAGTCGATCTGGCAGTGGCTGCCCAGCACCCCGATCGGCCCGGGCGAGAGTCCCTATCAGGGCGTGTCGGCCTTCGCCGGCAATCCGTGGCTGGTGGCCCTGGAGCCGCTGGTGGCCAAGGGCTGGCTCGCACAGCCGGTGCCGCCCGAAGGCGGCTTCGACGCGGCACGCGTCGATTACGGCCGCGTGCTGCCGTGGCGCGAGCAGCAGCTGCGCGCCGCCGCGCAGGGCTTCTTCACGACGGGCGCGGCCACCGACCGCGCCGCCTATGAACTCTGGTGCGTGTCGCAGCGCGACTGGCTGCAGGACTACGCGCTGTTCATGGCGATCCGCTCGCGACGCGACGGGCAGGGCTGGTGGGACTGGCCGCGCGACCTGGCCGCGCGCGAGCCGCGCGCGCTCGTGGCTGCCCGCGAGCAGTACGCGGACGAGGTCGCGTTCTGGCAGTTTGTGCAATGGTGCTTCGACGTCCAGGTCGGCGCGCTGAAGGCCTACGCGAATGAACGCGGCGTCCACATCATGGGCGACCTGCCGATCTTCGTCGCCCACGACAGCGCCGATTGCTGGGCCCGTCCCGACCTGTACGAGTTCGACGAGCACTTCCAGCCCACCGTCGTCGCCGGCGTGCCGCCGGACGCGATGGCCGCGACCGGTCAGCGCTGGGGCAATCCGATGTACCGCTGGGACAAGATGGCCCACGAGCACTTCGCGTGGTGGACCGCGCGCGTCAAGCGCATGCTGAGTTCGGCCGACGTGTTCCGCATCGACCACTTCCGCGGCTTCGCGGCCTACTACGAGATCCCCGCCGACAGCCCCGACGCGACGCGCGGTGTCTGGAAGACCGGTCCGGGCAAGGCGCTGTTCGACGCGATCGCGAAGTCGCTGGGCCAGCTGCCCATCGTGGCCGAGGACCTGGGATTCATCACGCCCGACGTGCATGAGCTGCGCGACGCGCTGGCCTATCCCGGGATGAAGATCCTCCAGTTCGGTTTCGGCGGCGACGGCGGGCACGAGTTCCTGCCGCACAACTGGCCGCGCGCGGCCGTCTGCTACACCGGCACGCACGACAACGACACGGTGCGCGGCTGGTGGAACCAGGCCAGCGCCCACGAACGCGCCTACGTCGCCGCATACCTGGCCTGCGGCGACCACGACATCCACTGGGCCATGATCCGCGCCTGCGCGAACTCGGTGGCCAACGTGGCGGTCTATCCGCTGCAAGACGTGCTGGGCCTGGACAGCGCCCATCGCATGAACATCCCCGGCACCCTCGGCGGCAACTGGGAATGGCGCTTCACCTGGGACATGGTCGGCGCCGAGCCGGGCCGCGTGCTCGGCCTGATCGCCGCGACCAGCGGGAGAGCCCCTATTGCCGGCGCCGGGCTGCCGGAGTGAAATCCTCTGAAACCGCTTTCATAAGAGCCTAGGGAAAGCGAGGGCGGTGATTGCGGGGGCGTGCCCCTCACAATCGAATCCCTGAGAGACAACGTTGTCATCGACTGCCCGGGCGCTGTGGCGCACCGGGCGGCGGACAGCGCAGAGGAGCCGCCGATGAGCACGACCGAGATCTTCCTGATCGCCATGGCGATCATCTTCACCGTCCCCTACCTGGTGTGGCGACTGGGGGGCACGGACTACTTCGCGCCGTTGGTCGTGGTGCAGATCATCACCGGCATCCTGCTCGGCCCGGGCGTGCTCGGCCGGGCCTTCCCCGAGTACTACCAGTTCGTCTTCAACCCGTCGGTCGTGCAGTCGCTCAACGGCGTGGCCTGGTGGGCGGTGATGCTGTTCGTGTGGATCGCCGGCATCGAGCTCGACCTGAAGAAGGCCTGGGTGCATCGCGTCGAGAGCGGCATCACGGCCGGCCTGGCGCTGGGCGTGCCGATGGCCTTCGGCTCCGTGGCCGCGGTGGTGCTGCTGGGCATGGGAACGCAGTGGATGGGCGCGCAGGCGCAGACCTGGCAGTTCATCGTTGGCGTCGGCATGGCGTGCGCGGTGACGGCGCTGCCCATCCTCATCCTGCTGATGGAGAAACTCGAGATCCTGCGCCAGCCGATCGGGCAGCGCATCCTCCGTTACGCCAGCCTGGACGACATCCTGATCTGGGCCGTGCTCGCCATCATCCTGATGGACTGGTCGCGGGTGGGCAAGCAGGTGCTGTTCCTGGCGGCATTCGCCATCGCGACCGTGCTGTTCCGGCGCCTGATGCGCGCCATTCCCGCGCGGGACCGCTGGTACGTGGGGCTGGTCTGGCTGGCGGTGATCGCGTTCGGCGCGGACTGGTCGGGGCTGCACTACATGGTCGGGGCGTTCCTGGCCGGTGTCGTGATGGATGCCGAATGGTTCGACCAGGAACAGATGGACGCGCTGCGCCATCACGTGCTGCTGGTGATCATGCCGGTCTTCTTCCTCAGCACGGGCCTGCGCACGCAGTGGGGACTGGAGGGCGGCGCGGTGTTCGCGGCGGCGGCGCTGCTGCTGGCGGCGTCGGTCAGCGGCAAGCTGCTGGGCACGCACGTGGCGGGACGCATCCTGCGATGGGCGCCCGGCGAGGCCGGCATCATCGGCTGGCTGCTGCAGACCAAGGCGCTGATCATGATCATCTTTGCCAACGTGCTGCTGGACAAGCAGATCATCACCAGCGAGACCTTCACCGCGCTGCTGCTGATGGCCGTCGGGTCGACGATGCTGACGGTGCCCGTGGTGGCGCCGCGGCTGGCGCGGATCAAGGAGCTGGTGTTCCGCGCCAGTTGAGGAGGGCAGGCAGAATCCCGGCGTTGTCGCCTGACGGGAGTCTGCCTTGATCGATCACCTCGACCACCTGGTCCTCACGACCGCCCATGAGGCGGACTGCATCCGCTTCTATACCGAGGTGCTGGGCATGCGGCTGGAGCGCTTCGTCGGCGGCACGCCGCCGGTCACGCGCCAGGCCTTCCTCTTCGGGTCGCAGAAGATCAACCTGCATGTGAAGGGCCGGGAGTTCGAGCCCAAGGCGCACACGCCGGTGCCGGGCGCGCTGGACCTCTGCTTCATCGCGTCGATCCCGCTGGATCAGGTCATCGAACGCTTGAACGCGCTGCAGGTGGCCATCATCGAAGGGCCGGTGATGCGCACCGGCGCGACGGGAAAGATCCGCTCGGTCTACCTGCGGGATCCCGACCTCAACCTCATCGAGATCTCGGAGCTGGCGGAGCCGTCGCCGGGCTCCTGAAGCGCCCCTGAAACGCCCCTGAAGCGAGCTTGGCGCTTCAGGCGTTCCTGGCGTTCCCGGTGTTCCAGGCGCGGGCCTCGCGGCTCGCGGCGCCTCAATGGGCCATCATCGCCGCGTGCGCCAGGGTCGGCATGTGCGTCAGCATCGAGGGCGGCGGCACCATCGCGGCCTGGGCCGCGGCGCTGACGACCACCGCGGCCGTCGCCGACCACGGCAGTCCGACGCGGGCCTCGGCCAGCAGGCGGGCCGGCACCTCCAACAGGTGGGGGACGATGCTGAGGGACTCGTCCGCGCGGGCGAGCTCGATCTCCTGCGCCGACATGCCCACGAACACGTGCGCGAAGCCCTGCTCGATGGCATCCAGCGCCGCCTCCGTGGCGCGGCGCCAGCGCTTCACCGCGGCGACGTCGGCCCGGGATGCGGCTTCCGGGATGGGCCACCGCGTGTCCCCGCCCGTCACCGCACGCGCGGCGTTGAACGCGTCCACCACGCCCGCCGGCCCGCCCAGTCGGGCGTCCAGCACCTGCATCGCGATGACGCATGCCAGCTCGCGCTGGTGATAGGGGACCATGACTCGTTCCAGGATGACTTCGTAGCGACGCATGACGGGTTCCTCGGTGGCTCGGCTGCTGAATGGGTAGGACGAGAATACTGGATGAACGTACAGTATTCAATCGCGATCCTGGGGGTAGCTGCCACGCGCTGGCAGGAGGGGGATTCCGGAGGGAACACAGGAGGGAATGCAGGGGGAATGCGGGCGGAATGCGGCCGGAATGCGGGGGGGGGCGGGCGGAATGCGGGGAAAGGGCAGGATGAAAAAAGCCCCCGCGCGGAGGACCGCGCGGGGGCTCTTGGCACCCTGTCGGGGGAGCGGCCGGTGCCGCTCCGGAGGGCTTCAGGCCTTACTTCAGGCCCGCGCCCATCGCCTTGGACAGCGAGGCCGTCGGATCGTCCCCCGAGAACTCCCAGAAGAACGCGCCGCCGAAGCCCTTGGACTTCACGTAGGCCATCTTGATGGCGATCGTGGCCGGCGTGTCGAAGCTCCAGAAGGTCGAGCCGTTGTAGATCCACTGCGCCTTGCTGACGTCGTCGATCCGGCTGGTGTAGCCCTGCAGGTTCTTCAGGACCTTGTAGTCCTCGTTGCCCGCCTCGTAGGTGCCGGGGGCCGGCGTGCCGCTCTGGTACAGGCCGTTGTTGACGTTGGGGACGTTGGTCCAGCCGCGGCCGTAGAAGCCGATGCCGACGTTCAGCTTCGAGGCCGGGACGCCCTTGTCCAGGAAGGCCTGCATCGCGTCGTTGGTGTTGTACTTCTTCACGTCACCCGTCGACGGATCGTTGGCCGGCGGGTACAGCGCCGAGTGGAACCCGGTGATCGTGTCCCAGCCGCCGTGGAAGTCGTACGTCATCACGTTGATGAAGTTCAGGTACGGATGGATCTGGTCCGGGTCATAGGCCCGCACCTTGTCCACGCCCGCGCCCGACGCGATCGACAGCAGCAGGCCCGGACGCACCGCGTCCAGCTGCTTGCGGAACTCGGCCAGCAGGCCGGTGAAGTTGGCGCGATCCTCGGCCGTGCCGCAGGCCAGGCCGCAGGCGTTCGGGTACTCCCAGTCGAGGTCGATGCCGTCGAACACGCCGGCCGCCGCGCCCGGGCCGCCCGCGCCGTCCGTCACCGGCACGTTGCCCTTGATGTAGGCGTCCACGCAGCTCTTGACGAAGTTGACGCGGTTCTCCGGACGCGCCGCGCTCGAGAAGCCGCGCGACCAGGTCCAGCCGCCCAGCGAGATCAGCACCTTGATCTTCGGGTACTTGGCCTTGAGCTTCTTCAACTGGTTCCAGCTGCCGCGCAGCGGCTGGTCCCAGGTGTCGGCCACGCCGTCGACGCTGAGGTCGGCGCCGTAGGACTTGCCGTAGTCGGCGAAGGCGTCGCCGCCTTCACCGGTGGACTCGTTGCTCGGGATGATCTTGCCGACTTCGCAGACGTTGTTGCGGACGTTGCCGAACGCGTAGTTGATGTGCGTGAGGTTGGCCGCCGAGCCGCTCGTGTCGATGTTCTTGACGTGGTAGTTGCGGCCGTAGATGCCCCACTGCGCGAAGTAGCCCAGCAGCACCTTGTCGCCGGTGGACTGCGTGTCGGTCTTCACCGTGATCGGCGCCGACGGCTGCGACGAGCCGGCCTGGTTGAAGGCCGAGACCGTGAAGGTGTAGTTCGTGTTGGCCGTCAGGTTGGTGACGCTGGCGCTGGTGGCCGCGCCCTGCGCGACCTGCGTCGAGCCCTGGTTGACGCGGTACTGCACCGTGCAGTTCGGGCCGGCGGCGACGGCGTTCCAGGCCAGGTTGACGCTGGTGGACGTCTTGGACGGCGAGCTCAGGCCCGAGGGCGTGGCCGGCGCCGCGGCGCAGGTGCCGTTGCTGGCGGTGCTGGTCAGCAGCGTGCTGCTCAGGCCGGAGACATTGCCCGCCTTGTCCTTCGCGCGGACCTGGTAGCTGTACGAGGTCCCCGCCGACAGGCCGGAATCGGTGTAGCTGGTCGCCGTGGGCGACGCGATCAGGGAGCCGCCGCGCAGCAGCTCGTAGTTGTTGACGCCGCTGCCGGCGTCGGTGGACGCGCCCCAGCTCAGCGTGATGCTGCTGCTGGTGATGCCGCTGGAGGTCAGGCCCGAGGGCACGGTCGGCGGCGTGGTGTCGGTGCCGCCGCCGGTGCAGGCGCCCAGCGACTTCCACACGTCCCATTGGCCGGAGTGGGTGGCGGGCGCTTCGTTCTGCGTCCACCACTTGGCCTGGTAGGCGACGTTGTTCTGCTTGGCGAAGCTGTTGGAGGTGCCGGTGTAGATGCCGGACGCCGACCATTCGGGCACGTTGGTGCAGTCGTAGGCGTGCGCGGTGCCGGCGGCCATCGCGGCGGCCAGGGCGATGCCGCCGAGGCGGACCATCTGTCTCTTCATGTCGATCTCCTGTGGGTCAAAGGGTGGTGGTGGGGAGGTCCGGGAGGCCGGCGCCGATGTCGTTCATCGCGCGGCCGAAGTCTTGGCGGAGGTCTTCGCCGCCGCCGCCGCCGGTGCTGCGGCAGGCACCGCGCCGCGGCGCGCTTCCTGCGCCAGCGCATAGCTGCGGCCGTTCACGGTGACGGTCCAGTTGCTGGGCATCGTCGACGGCAGGAAGTAGTTGATCGTCAGCGTCACGCTGGCCCCGGGGGCCAGGCTTTGCCACGACGGCAGCTTGAAGCTGGCGCGGTGGAAGTCGTTCTTCAGCCCGCCGATGTTGTTGCCCGCGGGGTTCGAGCCGTTGCTGATCACCGTGAGGCCGAAACCGCTCTGGTCCGTCACCGTCGACGGGATCGCGGTGGGGACGTCGAACTGGAACTCCGTGCCGCCGGGCAGCGTCGTCGTGCTGTTGTTGGTCAGCGTGAGCTTGGGCGTGATGGGGTAGTTGCTGTCGCCGAGCGCGAAGCCGCCGAGCGCGTACGCGATGTCCAGCGTCTGCGCCGGCAGCGCCGCCGAGCTGAGGCGGTTGCCGTAGGCCGGTGCCGTCTTCAGCTTGTTGTAGAGCGCGCTCGTCAGCGTGTTGCCGATGAAGTACTCGTTGCGCGCCGTGTCGAAGGCGTAGTCGCCGGCGAACTCCCAGAACATCACGCCGCCGATGCCGCGATCGGCCACGTACTGCGCCTTCACGCCCAGCGACTGCTCGTCCTCGGTGCTGATGAAGACCTTCTTCTGCGCGTTCCACAACCACGGCGCCACCAGCGTCGCGTCGTAGCTGCGGACGTAGGTGCCGGTCAACTGGTCGGCCGGGTTGGTCGCCGGATTCAGGCCGTAGGCGGCGAGGTAGCTGCCCGGGCGGCCCGAGGCGAGGTTCATCGCATGCCACATCGGGTTGGAGCCGGCGGGCACTTCCTTGCTGGAGACGTCGAGGTCGTGCCAGAGGTTGTCGATGCCGACGGCGCCGTTGCCGCACTTCTGCACGGTGCCGCCGCCGGTGCCGGCGGGGCACTTGCTCTGGTCGGGCAGGGCCGCCTGGCCCCACAGGCCGTTGGTGCCGCCCGTCACGCCCTGCCAGCCGCGGGTGTAGTACGGCACGCCGATGTTGATGCGGCCCGCCGGCATCGCGCCGCGGAAGTAGTGGTACGCCCAGTCGGTGTTGAGGTAGCCGATGCGCGCGTACTGCGTGGCGCTGTAGTAGCTCCACGCGGTGAGCTCGCCGTCCTTGCCGTCGTCGTACAGCGCCGCGTTGGGTCCGACGAACTGGTTCCACGCCCCATGCAGGTCGTAGCTCATGATGTTCACGTAGTCCAGGTACTGCGTGACCTGGAAGGCCTCCATCCCGCGCAGCAGGTAGGCGGAGGAGGGCGCCGCGATCGTGAGCAGGTAATGGCGCTGATCGGACTGGCTGGCCGCGTCGAGCTTCGCGCGCAGCGTGCGCATCAGCACGACGTAGTTCTTCATCAGCGCGCCGCGCCGGGCGTTGCTGATGGCGAAGTCCACCGGGTTGCCGGCGTTGTTCATGCTCGTCGGGTACTCGTAGTCGATGTCGACGCCGTCGAACCCGTACTGCCGCAGGAAGGCCACCGCCGAATCGGCGAAGGCGTTGATGCCGGCCGTGTTGGTCGAGCCGTCCGCGTTCGTCGTCATCGTGTAGAAGCCGCCCGTCTCGGCCCAGCCGCCGACGGAGATCAGCGTCTTGACGGCGGGGTACTGCTTCTTGAACTTGTTGAGCAGGTTGAAGTGGCCCTTGTACGCATAAGCCGGGTCCATCTCCGCGCCCGCGATGCCGGGCCAGGTGAGGCCGGTGGCGGGGTTGGTCGCGTCGGCGGTGTTGCCGACGGAAAGCTTGTTGGCCGCGTCCACATGCGCGAACGCGTAGTTGATGTGCGTGACCTGACCCCACGGGATCTGGTGCGCGAGGAACGCGGGCTGGCCGGTCTTGCCGGTGCGCCAGCTGGTGAAGTAGCCGATGATGCGGCGCGGCTTGTCCGCGCCCATCTTTTCGCGGCCCTGGTCGTCGTAGACCTTGCAGTAGGCGGGCGCGGTGCCGGCGGTGGTGGCGAGGCCCTCGGGGCGGCAGCGCTCGTCGCCGGTGACCTGGCCCTGCACGGTGACGCGCAGCGCGGCGGTGTCGGTGGTCGCGCCCTTGTCGTCGGTGGCGCGGGCGGTGATGTCGGCCACGCCGGCACGCGCGGTCCAGCTCACGCTGAACGGCGCGGTGGTGTCCTCGGCGACCAGCGCGCCGTTGACGTAGAAGCCGACCTTGGCGACCGAGCCGTCGCTGTCCGCGGCAGTCGCGGCCAGCGTCACGGTGTCACCGGCGGTCGGCGAGGTGCCCGCGGTCGGCGCGCTCAACGCCACCGTCGGCGGCTTGTTCGTGCCGCCGCCGCCACCACCGTCGCAGGCGCCCAGCACCTTCCACACGTCCCATTGCCCGGAGTTCGTCTCCGGCGGGTTGTTCTGCGTCCACCACTTGGCCTGGTAGGCGGTGCTGGTCTGCTTGACGATCGCATTGCCGCTGTACGCGGTGGCGGCGTTCCAATCGGTGACGCCGGTGCAGTCGTAGGCCATCGCCGAGGTGCCGGCGACGGCCAGCACCATCGGCATCAGCCACGGCAGCATCGGGTGGGGACGGGCGCAGGGACGTTGTCTCATCGGGGGGGCTCCTGACGGGGGGCGTGGTGGACGTCTTGGGGACGTCTTGCGGACGTCTTGTGGTCGTCTTCGGGAACTGCAGGGATGAGCGCCGCCGCACCGGGCGACTGCGGACGCAGCGCGGCGGAAACGGTCAGGGCTCGGGAAGAAAAAGCGCCGGTCGGTTCAACCGGCGAAGGCGGCGGCCGCTCGGGCTCGGCCGCCGGGGACCGGCCTCAGACGGTGGTCAGGCCGGCCACTCGGGGGCAGCGGGGCGGATCAGCGGTGCCGCGGCCGGCACGGGGCCGGCGGCGCGGTCGGCGGTACGGAAAAAGGCGCGTGCAGACATGGCAGTCACTCCCTGGCTTGTCGACGTGCGGTCCGCGGGCTGATCCCGGCGGACGGCGTGCGGTTTGCAACCGCGGCGTCTAGGAGACCAATACCGCTGCTGATCTCATAGTGGTATGCAATGTAGATACCACTAGCGCTCGAATCATTCAGGTTAACCCGCAGGACCTGCGTAACGTGTCGTAATGGTGTCGTCAATGACGTGTATGGACGTCAATTGATGCAAATCAAAGGGAAAACCGGTACGACCGGAGAGGTCGACAGGAAAAACCAGTGTGGGACCAATTCTTGCCACACGCGGTCTCCCGACCGGCTGCAAGGGGAGGAAAAGGGGAGGCAAAGGGGCGACAAGGGGGCCGCGCCGGGGAGGCGCGACAGCGTCGGAACTCAGCGCTCGACGCGCGACCACAACCCGTCGCGCAGCAACTCGTGCGGCAGGAAGCGGGCCTTGTAGGCCATCTTGTCGCTCTGCGCGATCCAGTAGCCCAGGTAGAGGTGGGGCAGGCTCAGGTCGCGGGTCTGGCGCAGCTGCCACAGCACGTTGTAGGTGCCGTAGCTGACGTTGGGCTCGGGCTCGTAGAAGGTGTAGACCGCCGACAGCCCGTCGCCCAGGATGTCCAGGATGGAGACCATCTTCAGCGCGCCGTCGGGCTCGCGGAACTCCACCAGCCGCGAGTTCACCCGGCTCTGCAGCAGGAACTGCGTGTACTGGTCGACGCTGTCGTGGTCCATGCCGCCGCCGCTGTGACGGCCGGCCTGGTAGCGCAGGTAGAGCTGGTAGTGCTCGTCGCTGTAGCCCAGCCGCATGACGCGGGCCTGCAGCGCCTGGTGCTGCGTCCAGGCGCGGCGCTGGCTGCGGTTGGGCTGGAAGTCCGCCACCGGGATGCGCATCGGCACGCAGGCCTTGCAGCCGTCGCAGTAGGGACGGTAAGTGAACATGCCGCTGCGCCGGAAGCCGGCGGCGACCAGGCTCGAATACGCGTCGGCGTGGATCAGATGGCTCGGCGTGGCGACCTGCGAGCGCGCCTGGCGGTCGCTGAGGTAGCTGCAGGGGTAGGGCGCAGTCGCGTAGAACTGCAGCTCGGCCAGCGGGAGTTCCTTGGGGTGCGTCACGGGCTCTGGGGCTCGGGGGCTTGGTGGCTCAGGGCGGGTCGTTCTGGGAGTCGCTCAAAGAGTCGCTCAGGCCCAGGTGGGCCCACAGGCGCGGATGATAGGACCAATCCCCGGGCGCAGGCAGGCCGGCGTGCGCGGCGAGGTGCGCCTCGAACGCGTCGCGGGCGACCGGCGCCGCGCCCAGCGAGGCGAGATGCGCCGTCTGCTGCTGGCAGTCGATCCAGGGGATGTCGAATTCCCGGCACAGGCAGATCAGCGCCGCAAGGGCGATCTTGGACGCGTCGGTCCTGCGCATGAACATAGATTCGCCGAAGAACATCCGGCCGAGGTTGACGCCGTACAGGCCGCCGGCCAGTTCGCCGTCCACCCAGGTCTCGACCGAATGCACCGTGCCTTCGCGCGCCAGCTGCAGGTAGGCCTGCTGCATCTCCGGCACGATCCAGGTGCCGTCCTGGCCGTCGCGCGAGGTGCTGGCGCAGGCCTTGAGCACGGTCTCGGCCGCGTGGTCGACGCGGATCTCGCAGCCCGGCGTGCGGATGAACTTCGCCACCGTCTTGCGCAGCGAGCGCGAGAGCTTGAAATCCTCCGTCCGCAGGACCATGCGCGGGTCGGTGGTCCACCACAGGATGGGCTGGCCTTCCCCATACCAGGGGAAGATCCCCCGGGCGTAGGCCGCGCGCAGGCGGGCGGGCCTCAGGTCGCCGCCGGCCGCGAGCAGCCCCGGCGCATCGCTGCGCGGCCCCAGCGCGCGGCGGGTCGGCGGGAAGTCCAGAGAGTCATCGTCGAGCCAGGGGATCATCCGCTTCATGGTAGCGTGCCGCCTTCGTTCCACGCCCGTCGGCGCCCCCCTCGTTCCCATGATCACCCTCTACGGCATCCCCAACTGCGACACCGTCAAGCGCGCCCGCGCCTGGCTCGACGAGCAGGGCCTCGCGTACCAGTTCCACGACTACAAGAAGCAGGGCGTGCCCGCGACGAAGCTGCCGCAGTGGATGGCCGAGCTCGGCTGGGACAAGGTGCTGAACCGCGCCGGCACCACCTGGCGCAAGCTGGACGACGGCGCCAAGGCCGGCGTGACGGATGCGACCAGCGCCGCCGCGCTGATGGTCGAGCAGCCGAGCGTGATCAAGCGCCCCGTCGTCGAATGGGAGGAAGGCCGGCTGAGCCTGGGCTTCTCGCCCGAGCTGTTCGCGTCGCACGCTGCTGAAGCGGCGAAAGCGGCGAAACGCTGATCGGAGGTCCGCCATGTTCACCGGCATCGTTCAAGGCATCGCGCAGGTCGCCGCCATCACCGACAGGGAAGGACTGCGCAGCTTCACGCTCGACTTTCCCGAGGGCTTCTGCCAGGACCTGGAGATCGGCGCGTCCGTCGCCTGCGACGGGGTCTGCCTGACCGTCACCGCCCTGAAGGGTGACCATGAGGCCGACTTCGACGTGATGCTCCAGAGCCTGAACCTCACGGCGCTGGGACAACTGGGCGTCGGCGGCCGGCTCAACGTCGAGCGCGCCGCCAAGGAGGGCGCCGAGATCGGCGGCCATCCGCTGTCGGGCCACGTCGACTTCATGGCGAAGGTCGAGTCGATCCGCCGCCCCGCCAACAACCACGTGATCCGCATTGCCGTGCCGGCGCCGTGGATGCGCTACATCTTCGCCAAGGGCTACATCGCGGTGAACGGCGCCAGCCTGACGGTGGCCGAGGCCGGCCGCAACGCCGATGGCTCGGGCTGGTTCGAGGTCTGGCTCATCCCCGAGACGCTGCGCATGACCACCTTCGCCGACAAAGGCGAGGGGGCGCCGCTGCACATCGAGATCGAGCGCCAGACGCAGGTGATGGTGGATACCGTCCGCGACGCCGTCGCCGAGAAGATCGGCGCGCTGATGCCGGCGCTGAAGCTGTTCGCGCAGGAGCGGGGCCTGGACCTCGACGCATAGCCGGCACGGTCGGCGGGGTCGCGCTCGCGAGGTCGACCCATAGTCGATGTCCCCGCATTCGCCATCCCTACAACACCAGATGACCTAAGTCATCGCGACGGCGAGATGCGCCCGCGCGGCGCCTGAACGAAAGTCCCCGCCGCCGCCCTGGCCGCGTGCGGGACACGGCCCCCGCGATGGCCGCCGCCGACTTTGCCCCGTGGCCATCGGCCCTCGCGCCTCACCCCGCCAGCCCGCGCCGTTGCTCGCTTCGCCGGGGGCAGGCGTTGCCGTGCGGTGTCCGTCGAAAGACCTCCGTGCGGCCTGTGGAACATGGGCGTGGCGGAATTCTCGAATCCGCCATCCCATCAACGTGGGCCCCGGGCATACCACCACGATGGGGGCCTCGCTTTTTCGCCGGGAGGCGGCTGACAATCCGCAACATTCCTTTGAAATCCGTCTGATTTCGAACCACTCGCGCAAGGGGAAACGAATGTTGGCCAGAGGCCTGATGGTTGCTGGATTGCTTGCCGCCTCGCTCGCGGCGGTCGCCCAGGTGCCTTACGTGTTCAGCTACAACCCGGGACCGTCCCGCGGGACGAAGTGGGTGGCCAAGGCCTCCGACGGCGATGCCGAAGGCGCGGCCTCGGTCGTCTCGTCCTCGCCGCGCCCGGTCTGGGCGCGGGTCTGCTACACGATCGGCCCGTCCGACAGCACCGTGTCGGTCTACGCGCAGACCCGCAATGAAGAGGCGCGCGCGTTCGAGATCGCCTGGGGCGGGTGCAGCGACGTGTTCGGTACCAGCATCTGGATCGGCAATCCGCACGGCCAGCCGGTCGGCGGCTATTACGGCGTCGCGCCGGCCACGCCCCTCGATTGATCCCTGAGTTCCCGGCTCCGTCCGGTCGGGTCCGGGCGGGGCATCGCGTCCGTTGCCCGCGTCCTTGTCGTCGCCAGCAGTCGCTCGCAGTTGCTCGTTGTCTCTCGTTCTTGTTGCTCGTTCTTGTTGCTCGTTGTGAGACGTCGTCCCGGACGTCGCTAGAAAACCTGGAGGATTCCATGCTTGCCACTTCCCGTCTTGTTTCGTCGTCCAGCCTCGTGCTGAAGTCCGCCCTGATGCTGTCCCCGCTGCTGCTGGCCGGTTGCCTGGCCACCGCGCCGACGATGGGCGAGAACAAGGGCACCGTCTCCGGCGCCGCCGGCGGCGCGACCGCCGAGAACCAGAACAGCAAGCTCGAGCATTGCGACGAGACGCTGGGCACGCTGGCCATCTTCGAAGACACCAACGCCCCGTGGTGGTCGCAGCTGCGCGACCGCCAGCTGGGTTCGACCACGCCGGTGCTGCGCCTGATGGTCCAGCAGTCCAACTGCTTCGTGATCGTGGAACGCGGCCGCGCCTTCGCCAACATGGAACGTGAGCGCGCGCTGATGCAATCCGGCGAAGTCCGCTCGGGCAGCAACTTCGGCCAGGGCCAGATGGTCGCCGCCGACTACACGATGAGCCCCGAGATCCAGTTCTCCGGCAAGACCGGCGGCGGTGGCGGCGGCATCGGGACCGGCGCGATCGGCCTGCTCACCGCGGTGGCCGCCAACGTCAGCACCAACGAGGCATCCACGACGCTGCTGCTGGTGGACAACCGCTCCGGCGTGCAGATCTCGGCCGCGGAAGGCACGGCCAAGAACTTCGACTTCGGCTTCGGCGGTGCGAGCTTCTTCGGCAATGCCGCGATCGCCGGCGGCGCCTACGGCAAGACGCCGCAGGGCAAGGTCATCGTGACCGCGTTCGCGGACTCGTACAACCAGATGGTCAAGGCGCTGCGCAACTACAAGGCGCAGCAGGTCAAGGGCGGTCTGGGCACCGGCGGCCGCCTGGGCGTGCAGGGCGGTTCGACCGCGGCGTCCAAGGAAGTCGACCAGGCCGCCACGCCCGCGAAGGCGGCTCCGAAGCCGGCCGCCAAGCCGGCCGCCAAGCCGGCGGCGAAGAAGCCCGCGACCACGACCACGACGACGACGACGCCGCCGACGACGAAGTGATGGGTCGTTGATGGCGGGAGCGGGGCGAGTCGGGGGACCGCCCAACTGCGCTTCGCCAAGCGCGGGCTCTCCACGAGGCAGGGGGCATCCCTCCGGGAACCCCCAGCCTCATTCCGGCCCCACTCGCAGCAGTTGACGACCTCGGTTCTGAGGTCGTGATGTGCGGGGTGGGGCTTTGCTTTTGCCTCTATTGCTGCTGGATCTCGGCGCGCAGGCGCTCTTCCTGCTCGCGCAATTCGGGCGTGAGGGCCTCGCCGAAATCTTCGGCTTCGAAGATCTGCCGGATCTCGATGTCCGAGTCGGTCATCTGCGGGTTGGGGCACTTCTTGACCCACTCGATCGCCTCCTGCAAGGAGGCGCATTGCCAGATCCAGTAACCGGCAACCAGTTCCTTCGTTTCAGCGAAGGGGCCGTCGACGACCTTGCGCTCCTTGCCGGAGAAACGCACCCGCGCGCCCTTGCTCGTCGGTTGCAGCCCTTCACCGGCCAGCATCACGCCGGCCTTCACCAGTTCCTCGTTGTACGTGAACATCGCGGTGAGCAGTTCGGTGCTGGGCATCTCGCCCGCTTCGCTGTGCTCGTCCGCCTTGACGATGACCATGAATCGCATGTCGGTCTCCTGATGCAGTCCTGAAAATGAAAGAGGGTGGACGAACCATTGAATGAATGGCGCGTCTCACCCTCATGACGTTCGGCGGGCACCGCTTTCGACACCGTCGACAGCGGCCCCACGTTCTTTTCAGTGGCGGATCGATGGGTCCCGTGGTCGCCCGATCACGCGGCCAGCAGTTGGCGCAGCACGTAGGGCAGGATGCCGCCGTGGCGGTAGTACTCGACCTCGATCGGCGTGTCGATGCGCAGGATCAGCGGGACGCGGCGCTCCGGCGCGACGCCGTCGGCCGCGCGGATCACCAGCGTCGCCTCGGACTGCGGCTTGATCTCGTCGCCGAGCTGGATGTCGATGATCTCGTCGCCCTTCAGGCCCAGCGATTCCCAGGAGTCGCCCGGGCGGAACTGCAGCGGCAGCACGCCCATGCCGACCAGGTTGGAGCGGTGGATGCGCTCGAAGCTCTTGGCCACGACCGCGCCGATGCCCAGCAGCTGCGTGCCCTTGGCCGCCCAGTCGCGGCTGGAGCCGGTGCCGTACTCCTCGCCGGCGAAGATCACCGTCGGCGTACCGGCGGCGATGTAGCGCATCGCGGCGTCGTAGATGAACATCTTCTCGCCGCCCGGCTGGAACAGCGTCAGGCCGCCTTCCTCGCGCGCGCCGTCGAGCTTGGCCGGGATCATCAGGTTCTTGATCCGGACGTTGGCGAAGGTGCCGCGCATCATGACTTCATGGTTGCCGCGGCGCGAGCCATAGCTGTTGAAGTCGGCCTTGAGCACGCCCTGCGCCTTGAGGTAGGCGCCCGCGGGCGAGACCTCCTTGATCGAGCCGGCCGGGGAGATGTGGTCGGTGGTGATCGAGTCGCCGAACAGCGCCATGATCCGCGCGCCCTTGACGCCGACTTCCTGTGCCTCGGGGATCTGCGTGAACTTGCCGAAGAAGGGCGGCTGAGCGATGTAGGTGCTCTTGGGCCAGCCGTAGACCTGGCCGGTGCTGCCCTTGATCTTTTCCCACAGCTTGCCGGGCTCCGACTTGACCTTGCCGTAGTTGGAGCGGAAGGCGTCGGGGTTGAGCGCCAGCTTGAGCAGCGCGTGGATCTCGTCGCTGGTCGGCCAGATGTCGCCCAGGTAGACCGGCTTGCCGCCCGTGCCCAGACCGACCGGCTCGGTCATCAGGTCGCGCGTCACGTTGCCGGCGATGGCATACGCGACCACCAGCGGCGGGCTGGCCAGGAAGTTGGCCTTGATGTTGGGGTGGATGCGGGCCTCGAAGTTGCGGTTGCCCGACAGCACCGCGGCGCAGACGAGGTCGTTGCCGGTGATCGCCTCGTTGATCTCGGGCGTCAGGTCGCCGGCGTTGCCGATGCAGGTCGTGCAGCCGTAGGCGGCCACGGAGAAGCCCAGCTTCTCCAGGTAGGGCAGCAGGCCGGCGTTCTGCAGGTACTCGGTGACGATGCGCGAGCCCGGCGCCAGCGAGGTCTTGATGTGCGGCTGGACCTTCAGGCCCGCCTCGACCGCCTTCTTGGCCAGCAGGCCGGCGGCGAGCATCACGCTCGGGTTGGACGTGTTGGTGCAGGAGGTGATCGCGGCGATCAGCACGTCGCCGTTGAAGATGTCCAGCCCCTTCTGCGTGCCGCCGAGCGGGAAGGACTTCGGCAGCTTGTCGACGGGTTGGTTGAACCCGTTCTCCGCGACCGGCTTGGTGAACAGCGAGGCGAAGGTCTTGGCCAGGTCGGTGATGACGATGCGGTCCTGCGGGCGCTTCGGGCCGGCCAGCGACGGCACCACGGTGCCCAGGTCCAGCGAGACCACCTGACTGAAGCGGATGTCACCCGCCTTGGGGACGCCGAACAGGCCCTGCGCGCGGAAGTAGCTCTCGAAGGCCTCGATCTCGTCGGCCGTGCGGCCGGTGCCCTTGAAGTAGTCGATGGTGCGCTCGTCGACGGGGAAGAAGCCCATCGTCGCGCCGTACTCGGGAGCCATGTTGCCGATGGTGGCGCGGTCCGGGACGGTCAGCGAGGCGGTGCCCTCGCCGAAGAACTCGACGAACTTGCCCACGACCTTGGCCTTGCGCAGGATCTCGGTCACGGTCAGCACCAGGTCGGTGGCGGTGACGCCCTCGCGCAGGCGGCCCGACAGCTCGAAGCCGACGACGTCCGGCGTCAGGAAGTAGACCGGCTGGCCGAGCATGCCGGCCTCGGCCTCGATGCCGCCGACGCCCCAGCCCACCACGCCGACGCCGTTGATCATCGTCGTGTGGCTGTCGGTGCCGACCAGCGTGTCGGGGTAGTAGACGGTGTCCGCGCCGCTGCCGGTCTTGTGCACGCCGCGGGCCAGGTACTCGAGGTTGACCTGGTGGACGATGCCGAAGCCGGGCGGCACGACGCCGAAGGTGTCGAAGGCCTGCATGCCCCACTTCATGAACTCGTAGCGCTCGCGGTTGCGCTCGAACTCCAGCTTCATGTTCAGGTCCAGCGCCTTTGGGCTGCCGAAGTGGTCGATCATGATCGAGTGGTCGACGACCAGGTCGACCGGCACCAGCGGCTCGATCGTCTTGGGATCCTTGCCCTGGGCCTTGGCGACGTTGCGCATCGCGGCCAGGTCGGCCAGCAGCGGCACGCCGGTGAAGTCCTGCAGCACCACGCGGGCGACGACGAAGGGGATCTCCTCGTTGCGGGGCGCGTTGGGCTGCCAGTTGGCGAGCTGCTCGACATGCTCCGCGGTCACGCGCTTGCCGTCGCAGTTGCGCAGCACCGATTCGAGCACCAGCCGGATCGAGACCGGCAGCTGGTTCACGTTGGGGAAGCGCTCGGCCAGCTTGGGCAGCGAGTAGTACTTGCCGCTCTTGCCGAACGCGGTCTTGAAGCTGGCGACGGTGTTGGCGAATGCATGGGGCATGGCTGACTCCTTGGCTTGGGGGTCCTGGCGCGCTCCTGGCCGTCGAGGAGGCGGGACGGTTTCTCTTCGGTCGGATGGGATGGGATGTCGGGGCTGATTGTGGCCTCGGGCGGCGGGCTTGTGATGACTCCTTCGGGCGAGCTTGTGCGAGGGCGCAACGACCCCTCGCGGGGGCCCCCGCCGGAGGGGCGCGGGCATGCGGCTTGCATCAATGTCCCCAGTCCGGGCGAGGGGGGAGGCATTGGCTAACATCGCCCGAAGACTTCCAGGCCGCCGGCACCCTGGCCGACAAGAACTGACCCCGGGGCGCTTCCGACCAACATTCTTTCGTAGCTTTCCGGACGAGGAATCCATGGATCAGGAACTGCTGTCGCCCACCGCCAGCGCCGCCCCCCGCGCGGCCGAGGTGATCCCGGAGGTGGCCGGCGCGCCGCCGCTGCCACCGGCGGGGCTCACGCTGCTGCAGCGGCTGTTTTCCGCCTACCCGGGCAGCATGGGGCTGCGGCTCGGGCACTGGTCGACGCGGCTGGGCCGGCAAGCACAGCAGCCGGCCGAGTTCACGCTGGTGCTGAACGACCCCACCGCGTTGCGGCGCCTGCTGCTCGGTCGCGACCCCTTGCGGTTCGCCGAGGCCTACTTCACCAGCCAGATCGATGTCGAGGGCGACTTCTTCGCCGCGCTCCAGCTCAAGGACCACCTGCCGGACTTGACGCTGTCCTGGAGCGACCGCCTGCGCCTGGCCGTTCGGCTGCTGGCCCCGCCGCCGCCCGCGACCGACGCCGAGCTGCGTTCGGGCGGTGTGCGCCGGCACACGCGCGCCGAGAACAAGGCGGCGATCGCCTTCCATTACGACCTGTCCAACGACTTCTATGCGTTGTGGCTGGACCCGGCGATGGTCTATTCCTGCGCCTACTACGAGACCGACGACACGGCGCTGGCCCAGGCCCAGTGGTCCAAGCTGGATCACATCTGCCGCAAGCTGCGGCTGCAGCCGGGCGAGGAACTGCTGGACATCGGTTGCGGCTGGGGCGCGCTGGTGATGCATGCGGCGCGACATTACGGCGTGAAGGCCACCGGCATCACCTTGTCTGAACGCCAGCTGGCGCTGGCCCGCGAGCGCATCGCCTCGGCCGGGCTGCAGGGGCAGGTGGAGGTCCGCCTGTGCGATTACCGCGACATGACAGGACAGTTCGACAAGATCTCCAGCGTCGGCATGTTCGAACACGTCGGGCTGAAGAACCTGCCGACCTATTTCGCGAGCGTGAACCGGCTGCTCAAGCCGGCGGGCCTGTTCCTCAACCATGGCATCACCCATGAGGAGGAGGGGTGGGGGCAGGCCTTGTCGTCGAAGTTCATCAACCGCTACGTGTTCCCCGATGGCGAACTGGACCGGGCGAGCAACGTGATGCGGGTGATGGAGCAGGAGCAGTTCGAGCTCCACGACGTCGAGGCGCTGCGCATGCACTACGCGAAGACGCTGCGCGCCTGGGTCGCGAAGCTGGAGGAGGGGCACGACCAGGCGCTGCAGTACGTGGACGAAGCGCATTACCGGATCTGGCGCCTGTACATGGCGGCTTCCGCGCTGGAGTTCGAGACCGGCGAACTGGGCCTGTACCAGATCCTGGCGAGCAAGCGTGATGGTGGCCCAGCCCCCGTGCCGTTGACGCGCCGCCACATGTACGACGCCCGCTGACCGCATTCCCAAGGCCCGAGGTCAACGGGCGCTTGTGGGGCCGGAATGGTGCTGGGGGTCCCTGGAGGGGCGCCCCCTGCACCGTGGAGTGCCCGCGCCAGGCCTCCCGAAGTTTTCCCGGAACTCGACCAGGTGCCCGCGCTTGGCCTGCCGAAGTTTTTTTCGGACCGCATTTAAGTCGCCCCGCCGACCGGTCGTCCTGTGAGTGGGAGGGCAGCTCAAGCCCTTCGATCAACGAAGCGCCCCCGCGCTTGCCCACACTCTCAAGGAGCGAACACCATGTTGAGCCTGCACACCAATGCCTCGGCCCTGTCGACCCAGAACTCGCTGAGCTCGACGCAGAAGAGCCTGGCCACGTCGATGACCCGTCTGGGGACCGGCTTCCGCGTCAACTCCGCGATGGACGATGCCGCCGGCCTGCAGATCGCCACGCGTCTGGATGCCCAGACCCGCGGCATGGCCGTGGCCCAGCGCAACACGCAGAACGGCATCTCGATGCTGCAGACCGGCGAAGGCGCGCTGAACGAAGTCAGCAACATCCTGCTGCGCATGAAGGACCTGGCCACGGAAGCCTTCTCGGCCTCCTCGACCGCGACCGACAAGACCGCGATGCAGGGCGAGTACGACGCGCTCGGCACCGAATTGACCAACATCGTCAAGAACACGTCCTTCGGCGGCACGCAGCTGTTCTCGGACGGCACGACCATCGACGGCACGCTGGGCAAGATGTCGGCCGCGATGAGCTTCCAGATCGGCGCCTCGGCCGGCGAATCGATGTCGGTGGACGTCAGCACGCAGCTGACCGCCCTGACGACCGCGCTGGGCACCGTGTCGACGCAGTACGCCGCCACGCCGGCTGCCGGTACCGAACTGTCGGCCACGACGAACACGCTGCTGACGACCATCGGCGGCGCGATCGACAAGGTCGGTGAACTGCGCGCCTCCTTCGGCGCCGCGGCCAACCGCCTCGACCACGTCTACAACAACCTGCAGAACATGAGCACCAACACGGCCGCCGCCAAGGGCCGGATCATGGACACGGACTACGCCGCCGAATCGTCGACGATGACGACCAAGCAGATGCTGATGCAGTCGGGCACGGCGATGCTCAAGCAGAGCAACAGCATGTCCGGCCTGGTCATGTCGCTGCTGGGCTGATGACCGCGGGGCGCGCCGCGCGGCGCGCCCGACGACATCGACGCGAGGGCTGGACGGCAACGTCCGGCCCTTTCTTTTTTCGACGGCAGCCGGAACGGCCGCGCGAGGCGGGGGCACATGGCGGGATCGACATCGAATGCCGGCGCGGTCGGCGGCGTGAGCGGCATCGGCGCCGTCGGGCGGCTGCAGGCGTCGTTGCGCGATGTCGGCGGACTGACGCCCGGCGCGGTGCTGCGTCTGTCGGGCGGCGGCGACCGCAATGGTGGCGGATCCGGATGGCGGTTGGAGTCGCTCGACAGCGGCGAGATCATGACGCTGATCGAGCCGCCGCTGGACGACCTGCTGCCGGGCGACCAGGTGCTGCTGCGCGTGCGGGCGGTGGTGCCGCGGACGGAGCTCGAAGTGATCGAGCGCCGCCGGGATCCCGCCAATGTCGGTGCGGCTTCCCCCAACGCCGGCGCTGCCGGGGGGCATGGCGACGGCGCGATGCCCAGCGCCTGGGGGCAGCTGTCCGCCTTGCGGGTGGACCTGGCGCAATGGCGGCGGCAGCTCTTGACCGCGATCGTCGAGACCCCGCCGGCGCGCACGCCGGCCGGATTGGTGTCGGCCTGGACCCTGGCGCTGGCGCACGGCCAGATGCCCGTGGGACCAGGCGGTGAGCCGCTGTGGCTGCTGCCGATTTCCTATTGGGTCCGGCGAGAGGGCCGTGACCCTGGCGACCCGCCAGGACGGCCTTCCGGCACTGGATCGTCCGCCCGCCATGACGACGTGCTGCACGCGCCGGCCGCATCCGCGCAAGGCGAGGAGCCCGCGCTGAGTCTCCTGCTGCGCTGGCGCGCAGAGGCGGTCGGCCTGCAGCTCCAGGGCACGCGCGCGGCGCTGGCGCTGACGGTCCTGGCCGAGCACGACCACGTGCTGACGGCGCTGCGCGGCGAGTTGCCGCGCGTGGTCGCGGCGCTGGTGCGGGCGGGCTTCCGTCTGAGGCGCCTGGGCTGGCGCAAGCAGCCCTTGTGGGTGCCGGTGGATCCTTCGCCGCCGATGCGATCGGACACGGCCTTGCTGACGGCGGCCGCCGAACTGGTGACGGCGCTGGGGTAGGCCTCCAGGCTGTCAAGCCTCTCATGGTCGGTGTGGCGTGTCGGCTGCTTTCCCCGCCGTCAGGGGGAACGCGCGTTGACCGTCTCTGGGGCGGCGCGCAAGATACCTCTTCATGGGGATCCGTCATGACGAAGTCAGGAACTGGCGGACGGCGGTCGAGCAGGGCGCCTTCGGCGTCTGGGACTTGAACCCGCCGCTGGAGCTGGTGCATTACTCGCCGCGCTGGAAGGAGCACCTGGGCTTTCCGCATCCGGACCAGCCCGACAGCACGGCGTTCTGGCGCTGCCGCGTCCATCCCGAGGACCTCGAGCCGATGATGCTGTCCTTGCGGGCGCACTTCGACGGCTTCACCGACACCTACGAGCAGCGCTTCCGCCTGCGCAGCAACGGCTCCGGCTATCGCAGCGTGCTGTCGCGTGGCCGGGTGGTGCAGCGCGATCACCGCGGCAACGTGCAGCGGATGCTGGGCACGATGGTGGACCTGACGGTGCGGCCGTTCACGCCGTATCAGGATCGCTCCCTGGGGGAGCATCAGCCGATCGGCGCGCTGGGGTGCACGCCGTTCCATGCGCTGCTCGGGTCGAGCCGCGCGGAGGCCGCGGCGCATGAGCCGCTGCCGGACGATGACACGGGACAGCTGCTGGACCAGTTGGCGGAGATCCTGGCGGTGTCGTTCAGGCAGGCGACGATGGTGCCCTGAGCAGTGGCTCTCATTCCTGCGCGGCCGACAGCGCATAAAAAAGGAGGAGCCTCGGCTCCTCCTTGAACACACGATCAGGACAGGATCAGAACGGGAAATCCGCCTTCTTGATCTTCACCCTGCGGCCATCTTCGTGATGCCACACGATGCCTTCAATCGGCTTGTCCCGCAGGTACGCCATGAGACCGGCAAAGGTCCGCGGAGCGTCCGCCAGCACATCCTCGCCGTGCGGGATGAGCACGTGCTCGGTGAGGTTCTCCGGATTCGCGCCGTGACGGGTGCCGATGCGCGGTCCGCAGACCTCGTAGGTGCCGTCCGGAATGCCTCGCGGATACCGCGTGGCAGCCGCCTGCACCGCCTCGTGGATGTAGCGCGAGTCCGGTCCCTCGGCCGCCACCCAGCCCGGCCAGTGGCCACTCACCGGGTCCGGATCCGGCTGAGCCGGGATGAACCCTGCGGGCGGCGTCCGACCGGTCTTGGCGTCGTACCGCTTGAACACCGCGCCGTCCTTGACCATCACCGCCAGGCCGTCCCACTTGCGGGTGGCCTGGCCTTCACCGTCGAGCACCCATCGGGCGTCGGGCGTGACTTCGTCGCGGACCTTGCGGTTGCCTTCGTAATTGCGCTGGAACAGCGAAATGATCTTCTTCATGAAAACGCCTTAACTTGGTTGATGATTTTTCGAGTCCCATCGCCTGCCATTAAGGTGCCCGTTCCTGGAAAGCCGAGATGACCCCGGCCTTCCAACAGCGGACCTGAAGTGTAGCCACGACAAGAGCAGGAGAGGCCCCGAAGGTCCTCGCGGCCATGCCGGTGGCGGTCGGCCAGCTCACCGGTGATATCGTTTCGCCGCACCCGGCAGAGGGGCGAGGGAGCGAGAGATGGATACGACGACGAGCGGTCCGGTGATGGCCGCCAACGATGACATGCCGACGCAAGGCGGCGATCAAGCCTGGCGCGACATCCTGTTCAAGACGGGCCGCGTGCTGTTCATCGTGGGTCTGCTGGACATCGCGGTGATGGTGGCGTGCATCGTGATGGGCAAGGCCTACTCGTCATCGGTGAACGTCTTCGCCGTCGTCGCCGGCTGGTTGCTGATGAGGGGGAGCCTCAAGTCGGCCGGCATCGTGCGGTGGATCGCCGTCCTGAGCTTGAGTGCCGCCCTTGCCGCGACGCTGGTCATGCCCTGGATCACGCCATGGGACCTCACGCGCGTGAAGATCAGGCTGATGCCGTGGTGGACGATGCTGAGTCTGACGGTCTTCACCGTGGCGGGACTGGCGCTTCTGGGATGGGTCGCCTCGCGCCTGGGGCGTCCGGAAGTGCTGGCGGCCCGCGAGTCGGCCGGGCTGAAACGGCGCGACATGCGCGTGCCTGCCGTCATCGGCGTCCTGTTCTGCGTGGTGATGGCCGGCGGCGTTGCATGGGGACTGAACGGTGAGTCGGCCCGACACGCGGAGCAGGTGGCCCGTGAGCGTTTCGGGGACACCTATCGCTACCAGACCACCCGCGTCGCGATGAACCACGTCGCCGGCAAGTCGACGTACTGGGCGACGGTCACCGTCTACAACGACACCGACATGCGCGAGGTGCCGGTGCAGTGGACCGATCCGCCGTCTGATGAAGAGACGCCGGCGGGCCGTTGAGCCGTTGAGCCGCTGAGCCGGCCCCTCAGGTCACCGGCGCCGGATTGAACAGCACCAGCGCGTTGTGCAGCTTGTGCTGTTCCGCCCAGGTCTTGCGGCCTGAGGCCACATCGAGCATCAGCCGGAACATCTCCCAGCCCATTTCCTGGATGGACTTCTCGCCGTCGGCGATCTGGCCGGCGTTGATGTCCATCAGGTCGTGCCAGCGGCGCGCCAGATCGCTGCGCGTCGCGACCTTGATCACCGGGCATTCCGCCAGGCCGTAGGGCGTGCCGCGGCCCGTCGTGAAGACGTGCAGGTTCATGCCCGCGGCCAACTGCAGCGTGCCGCAGATGAAGTCGCTGGCCGGCGTGGCCGCGTAGATCAGCCCGCGCTGCTCGCGCGTCAGCTTGTTGCCCGGCGACAGCACGCCCGAGATGGCCGAGCTGCCGCTCTTCACGATCGAGCCCATCGCCTTCTCGACGATGTTGGACAGCCCGCCCTTCTTGTTGCCCGGCGTCGTGTTGGCGCTGCGGTCGACGCTGCCGCGCTCCAGATACGCGTCGTACCAGGCCATCTCGCGCACCATCGCCTCGGCCACTTCCGGCGTGCTCGCGCGCGAGGTCAGCTGCGCGATGCCGTCGCGCACCTCGGTGTTCTCGCTGAACATCACCGTCGCGCCCGCGCGCACCAGCAGGTCGGCGCAGAAGCCCACCGTCGGATTCGCCGTCACGCCCGAGAACGCATCGCTGCCGCCGCACTGCACGCCGACCACCAGCTCCGACGCGGGCACCGTCACGCGCCGACGCTGGTTGAGGCGCTCCAGATGGACCGCCGCCTGCGTCATCACCGAATCGATCATCGACATGAAGCCGACGTGCTTCGCGTCCTGCAGGCAGACGACGTCGAGCGTCTCCGGTGTCGCGGACTCACCGCGTTGATCCGCGATCGGGATCACGCCCGGTGGCATCAGCCGCTCGGGCTGCAGCTTCTCGCAGCCGAGGCTGACGACCATCACCTCGCCGCCGAAGTTGGGGTTCAGGCTGATGTTGCGCACCGTGCGGATCGGGATCACCGCGTCCGGCGCATCGATCGCGACGCCGCAGCCGTAGGTGTGCTCCAGGCCGACGACGTCGTCGACGTTCGGGTACTTCGGCAGCAGCTCGCGCTTGATGCGGTCCACCGCGAACTCGACCACCCCCGACACGCATTGCACCGTCTGCGTGATCGCCAGGATGTTGCGCGTGCCCACCGAGCCGTCCGCGTTGCGGTAGCCCTGGAAGGTGTAGCCCTCGAGCGGTTCCTGCGCGGGCGCCTTCACCGTGGCCATCGGCAGGCCCTCGAGCTCGCGCGCCGGCGGCATGCGCAGCAGACGCTCGTGCACCCAGCTGCCGGCCGGGATGTCCTGCAGCGCGTAGCCGATCGGCACGTTGTAGCGCAGCACCGCCGCGTCGGCCGGCAGGTCGACCAGCGCGACCTTGTGGCCCTGCGGCACGTGGTTGCGCAGCACCAGCCCGGAGGCCAGCACCGTGCCCTCGGGCAGTCCGCCGTCGTTGGCCACGATGGCGACGTTGTCGGCCTCGTGGATCTGGATGGTCAGCGGGGAGGTGATCATGGCGGTGTCCTGGGTCGATTCAACCTGGGGAAATGGGGGAAGGGCGAGGGCGCGGTGCTCGGCGCCCTCGCGTCCGGACGTTCAGACGGGCTTCAATTCGACGCGCTTGATCTCGCCGACGATGAGCAGATAGCTTGCCACCGCGATCAGCGCGTGGGCGCCGACGAACACCAGCGCGCCGTTGAACGACTTCGTCGTCTGCACGATGTAGCCGATCACGATCGGCGTCACGATGCCGGCGACATTGCCGAAGGTGTTGAACAGCGCGCCCGACAGGCCGGCGATCTCCTTGGGCGAAGTGTCCGACACCACCGCCCAGCCCAGCGCGCCCAGGCCCTTGCCGAAGAAGGCCAGCGCCATGATGCCGACGACGACGGCCTCGATGCCCACGTAGTTGCACGCGATCATCGACGTCGACAGCAGCATGCCGACCACGATCGGCAGCTTGCGGGCGAAGGTCAGCGAGTGGCCGCGGCGCAGCAGCCAGTCCGAGATCACGCCGCCCAGCACGCCGCCGGCGAAGCCGCAGATCGCGGGCAGCGCCGCGACGATGCCGGCGTTCAGCAGCGACATCCCGCGCTCCTTGACCAGGTAGATCGGGAACCAGGTCAGGAAGAAATAGGTCAGCACGTTCACGCAGTACTGCGCGATGTAGACGCCCATCAGCATGCGGTTGCCCAGCAGCTGCTTGAGGTAGCCGAGCTTGGGTCCCGACGCGGTCTTGGCCTTGCCGTCGCCGGACAGCAGCGCGCCGCCGGACTCGATGTGCTCGCGCTCCGCGGCCGTGATGGTCGGGTGGTCGGCCGGACTGTTGTGCATCGTGCGCATCCACACGACGCTCATCACGATGCCCAGCGCGCCCATGAAGTAGAAGACCTCGGACCAGCCGATCGCGTGCACGATCCACGCCATGATCGGCGCGAACAGCACGGTGGCGAAGTACTGCGCGGAGTTGAAGATCGCCGACGCCGTGCCGCGTTCCTTCACCGGGAACCAGGCGGCGACCATGCGGCCGTTGGCGGGGAAGGAGGGCGACTCGGCCAGGCCGACCATCAGGCGCATCAGGAACAGCGCCGACACCGCCAGCGGCAGGCCGAACAGCATCGAGTTCATGCCCATGTGGTGCACGCTGCCCTGCAGCATCGTGAACAGCGACCACAGCAGGATGCTCCACGCGTAGACCTGCTTGGCGCCGAACTTGTCGAGCAGCCAGCCGCCGGGCAGCTGACCCAGCACGTAGGACCAGCTGAAGGCCGAGAAGATGAAGCCCATCTGGACCGCGTCGATGCCCAGTTCCTTGGACAGGACGGGGCCGGCGACGCCGACCGTGGCGCGGTCCGCGTAGTTCAGGACGGTCACGGCGAAGATCATCGCCAGCACGCCGAAGCGCGCGCGGCCGATGCCGGTCGCGGCCGAGGAGGAGAGGGATAACTGCATGTTGTCTCCGGATCGTATCGAGGGCCGGTCTGCGCCGGCTTGCCTGTCGGAAAGGCCCGGGGTCGGGCTTGGAATCAGGGGAGCACTCAGGCCTGCGTGTAGGCCGTCTTCACCGTCGTGTAGAACTCGGCGGCGTAGCGGCCCTGTTCGCGCGGGCCGTAGCTCGACGACTTGCGACCGCCGAAGGGCACGTGATAGTCGACGCCCGCCGTCGGCAGGTTGACCATCACCATGCCGGCCTGCGCGTGACGCTTGAAGTGCGTCGCGTGTTTCAGCGAGGTCGTCGCGATGCCGGTGGCCAGGCCGAACGGCGTGTCGTTGGCCAGGTGCAGCGCTTCGTCGTAGTTCCTGGCCTTGATCACGCTGACCACCGGGCCGAAGACCTCTTCGCGGTTGATGCGCATGGACGGCGCTGTCTCGGTGAACAGCGCCGGCGTCAGGTAGAAGCCGGGCGCGCCCGCGCTGCTGCTGGCCTGCGCTTGGCCGCCGGCGGCGAGCGTCGCGCCTTCCGCCTTGGCGATGGCGATGTACTCGAGGTCTTGCGCGAGCTGGCGCTCGTCGACGACCGGCCCGATGTCGGTGCCGGCCTTGCGGGCGTCGTCGACCTTCAGCGTCTTCATGCGTTCGACCATCGCGGCGACGAAGCGGTCGTGGATGCCTTCGGTGACGATCAGGCGCGAGGACGCGGTGCAGCGCTGGCCGGTCGAGAAGAAACCGCTGTTGATCGCGGCCGCGACGGCGACGTCGAGGTCCGCGTCGTCCAGCACGACGAACGGATTCTTGCCGCCCATCTCCAGCTGGAACTTGGCGCCGCGCGCGACGCAGGCCGCCGCGACGCGCTGGCCGGTGGCGACGCTGCCGGTGAAGCTGATGGCGTCGACGCCGGTGTTCTCCAGCAGCTCGGCGCCGACCTCGGCGCCGCGGCCCATGACGAGGTTGAAGACGCCGTCGGGCAGACCCGCGCGCTGGAGGATGTCGGCGATCGACCAGGCCGAGCCGGGCACCAGGTCGGCCGGCTTGAGCACGACGCTGTTGCCGAAGGCGAGGGCGGGCGCAATCTTCCACGCGGGGATCGCGATGGGGAAGTTCCACGGCGTGATCAGGCCGACGACGCCGATGGGTTCGCGCGTCATCTCGACGCCGACGCCGGGGCGCACGGACGGCACGACCTCGCCGCCGACGCGCAGCGCCTCGCCGGCGAAGAACTTGAAGATGTTGCCGGCGCGCACGACTTCGCCGATGGCTTCGGGCAGCGTCTTGCCTTCCTCGCGGGCGAGGAGGTCGCCGAGTTCGGCGCGGCGCGCGAGGATCTCGGCGCCGGCCGCGTCCAGCACGTCGAAGCGCTGCTGCGGCGTGGCCAGGCTCCACTTGCCGAAGGCGTTGCGCGCGGCGGCGATGGCGGCGCGGGTCTGCGTCACGTCGGCCTGGGCGTATTCGCCGACCACGTCGCGCGTGTCGCTCGGATTGATGTTGCGGGAGGCGCGGGGGCCGTCGACCCACTCGCCGTTGATGAGGTTCTTGAACATGCGGACTGCTCTTTCTTGGACTGCGCTCGCGTCGGGATCCTGGGCGCGCGCCGACACGGCGTCGGTGCGCGCCGCAGGGCTTACTGCGGGCCGAGCCTGGAGATCAGTGCGCCCAGCTCGTCGACTTCGGCGGGCTTGAGGTCCGACAGCGGCGGACGCACCGGACCGGCGGTGTGGCCGACCAGGGTCGCGCCGGCCTTGACGATGGAGACCGCGTAGCCGTGGCCCTTGTTGCGCAGGGCGATGTAGGGCAGGAAGAACTCCTTGATCAGGCGGTCCGTCGTGGCGGTGTCGCCGGCGGCGTGGGCGTTGTAGAAGTCGATGGCGGTCTTCGGGATGAAGTTGAAGACGGCGGACGAATACACCGGGCAGCCCATGGCGCGGTAGGCGCCGGCGAAGACTTCGGCGGTGGGCAGGCCGCCCAGGTAGCTGAAGCGGTCGCCGAGGGTCTGGCGGATGGAGACGAAGGACTCGATGTCGCCGAAGCCGTCCTTGAAGCCGATCAGGTTGGGGCAGGTGTCGGCGAGCTTGAGCAGCGACTCGGGCGTCAGGCGGCAGGCGCCGCGGTTGTAGACGATGACGCCGAACTTGACGCTGCGGCACACGGCCTGGACGTGGGCGACGAGGCCTTCCTGCGACGCTTCGGTCAGGTAGTGCGGCAGCAGCAGGATGCCCTGGGCGCCGAGGCGTTCGGCTTCCTGCGCGTACTGGATGGCGACGCGGGTGGGGCCGCCGGCGCCCGCGATGATGGGCATGCGGCCCTTGCAGGTCTCGACGGCGACGCGGATGACGTCGCTGTATTCCTTGGGCTCGAGCGAGAAGAACTCGCCGGTGCCGCCGGCGGCGAACAGGGCGGTGGCGCCGTAGGGCATCAGCCACTCCAGGCGCTCGGCGTAGGGCTTGGGCGCGAAGTTCAGCTGGGCGTCGAAGTCGGTCAGCGGGAACGACAGCAGGCCGTGGGAAATCGTCTCTTTGAGGGCTTGGGGCGAGGTCATGAGGGGGCTTGTCTCCGTGGCTACAACAGCGCTGGACCCTTCATCGCACCTGGATTGGTACCGGTACCAGCGTGAGCCGGATGGTAGCGAGCACGACCTCACGGTTCAAGAGGGAGGTCGTACAACTGCGGGTAATCACCTAATCATTCTTCGCGCAAGACATGAGGCGGAAATCGAGCCGGTTTGGCGATGGCGGGCAGTCGCCGGAATCGATGCGGCGGTGCTTCTGGTGTCCCCCAATGGGGGGCGCTCATTCGCGGGCGCCCATTGGAGGGACCACTTCAGAGGGAGGAGAGCTAGGGGTAGTGGGTCGCCGGAGCGGCATCTACAACCGGTAGGCGATCGAGGGGAAGCAGTCCGCTTTGTTCCCGATGCGCCGAGGCCGTACGCAGGCCTCTTCACGGCATTACCAAGGAGTCAGCCATGAGAACCGAAGCGAGAACCGCATTCCAGCAGCAGGTCATCGAAGCGCTCGTCGAGAGCAAGGCCATCAACATCGACGCGGTCAGCGCGACCTTCGCCAAGTTCGGCGAGCGCGCCCTGCTGCAGGGCGAACCGTTGGTGACCATCATCAACCGCCACGCCATCTGGAACTGCGGCTGGCCGGGACCGGAGCTGGACATCCTGCGCAACGTCCCTCAACTGCGCGAGTGACGCCATGAGCGCGGTCGTCTCGATGCCCAGTGTCCGGCCGATGGTTGGCAGGCGGTCGGTCGCGACCCGGCGTCGGGACGACCTGCTGGGCCGCGTGCACCTCGCGGTGCGCCTGGCCCGGAGAACCTTGAAGGCGGCCGCGGCCGCGGAGGAGGAGGGCCTCGCCAAAGTCGCCACGGACGAGCCGCCCGTGCTGGTGCTGGGCAAGGTCGTCGGCGAGGCCGCCATGCTGCTGCGCACGACGGCGCCCTTGCGCGGGGAGGACGAGACGCTCGATGTCGAGGCGCGCCTGCTCGCGGTGCAGCTCGTGGCGCAGGCGCGCGGGGCGAGGGTGCGGGAGCGCCTGTGCAACGACGCGGGTTGCGCGCTGGAGCATGCGTCGGCGCATCTGTTCCTCGGCGACGCGGGGTATCCGGACGAGGCGTTCGATCGCCTGCTCGGCGACATCCTCGATGGCAACGAGGCCTGCGGGCCGGAGCGGCTGCCGAATCACCAGCTCGAATGCGCGTGGCTCGATCAGATCCGGCGCGGTCGCGTCGATGTCGAGCCCATCGATGAAGAGCTGCTGATGAGCACCTGCATCGCCTGGCCGCTCGACGTGCTGGGGTGCTCGACCTTGGACCTCTACATGTTCACGCACGTGGTGATGTATGCCTCCGACATGGGGCGGCGTCCGGTGCACCTGCCACGACCGGTGGAGGAGATCCTCGCCGAGGCGGAGGCGGGACTGGCCGCGGCACTCGACGCGGACAACTTCGACCTCGCGGCGGAGTTGCTGTGGACCTGGCCGATGCTGCAGCAGCCCTGGAGCCCGGCGGCGGTCTTCGCCTTCGACGTGCTGGCGAGCGCGCAGGACGCGCAGGGTTTCCTGCCCGGGCCGGACCATGCGCGATGGATGGCGGCGACTGGACACGGTCTCTCGCATGAGGACGTCGTGCAGCGCACCTCGTATCACGCGAACCTCGTGATGGGCATGCTGTGCGCCGTCGCGCTGCAGGCGGGCAGGGAGCCGCCCGCGGAACCGCTGATGGCGGAGCAGGCCCTGAACATGCGGCATCGGCTCGATGGCGACCTGTTGCGGCGCCTGCCGCCGAGGCCCCTCGTGCCGCGTTGGCAACGGGCTTTCCTCGCGCTGGAGGAGCGCGAGCAGGCGGCGCTGTCCTCGCTGTGCTTCAGCGTCTGGTTCCGCCGGGCCGCGGCTGCGAACGACATCGCGCGACTGCGCGACGCCTTGGCCGCCACGCTGGAATACGACGACTGCGACGGGCCGTCAGCCCATCAGGCCTTGAAGCGACTGCAGCGGGTGACGGCCATCGGTCGGCTGCACGCGGTCGCGGTGGCTGCGCGCTGATCGAAGATCCTCGCCCGCGAGTGCGAGTGCGAGTGCGAGTGCGAGTGCGAGTGCGAGTGCGAGTGCGAGTGCGAGTGCGAGTGCGAGTGCGAGTGCGAGTGCGAGTGCGAGTGCGAGGCTTCAGCACGTCCGCCGCCGTTGGCCCTCACCCCCGCCCTCTCCCGCAAGCGGGAGAGGGAGTAAGAAGCGCTTGACACGGTTGCTCTCCCGCAAGCGGGAGAGGGAGAAGAGCGCGTCACTTCACGTCGACGACGGTGCCAAGCGAGAAGGCGCCCAGCGTCGCATCCCAGCGCTGACCCGAGGCGGCGTTGTCCGCATTGGCCCAGCGGATCGCGTAGCGCGCGTCGCCGCTCAGACGGGCGTCGCCGTCGGGCAGCGCCACGCTGACCTGATAGCGGCCAATCGGGAGGTCGGCGGGCACGGGCGCGGTGAGCGTCGCGGCCTGGTCGACGCCGCTGGGCAGCCACGTGCGCGGGTCGGCGCCCGAAGCATCGATGCGGCGCACCCCGCCGTTCGCGGCGTTCGTGAGCACGAGCTGCACGCCGCGCGGATTGAACACGCGCGCCCATCCGTCGTTGCGCAGGTCCAGACGCACACTCAAGGCCTGACCCCGCGTGACCGACGCCGCGTGCGTGGCCTTCACCAGCGCCAGTCGATAGCCCATCTTCCGTTGCACCTCGGTCATGCAGCCGCCTTGCACCCATTTGTCGTGGAAGGCGGTGCGGTAGTACTCGTCGTTGAGGTAGGTCAGGTTGTAGCGGGCGCCCTCGGCGAGGATGTCGGCGCATTGGCTGCGCGGCACGGCGCCGGCTTCGTCGGCCGGGTTGCAGGTCTCGCCGCCGAAGGGCGCGAGATCGCCCAGCCGGTCGATGTAGTCGCGCTGCTTCGAAGCGGTGGCCGTGTCGTCGTCATAGGTGCCGACGTCGGTCTTGCTGGCGAGGAAGCAGTCGTTGTGCACCCCGACGCGCAGGCTACCGGTCAGCACGGCGCTCAAGGGCGGCAGCGTCGGCGTGCCGTCCATCACGTAGGGCGGATAGCGCAGCTGGATGAAGCGGCTTGCCGGCAGCGCGGCGAGCAGCGCATCGCGGATCTGGTTGCGGCTGGCCGGGGCAGTCAGGTTGTTGGAGGAGGTGTGCCACTCGCCCCAGGCGCCGATGAAGCCCGCCTGCATGAACGCGATCACGTCGGCGTTGCGCTGCAGCACCGGCTTGAACTGCGTGATGTGGGCGAGCACGCGTGACAGCGGCGCGTCCTTGGCGTTCTGGTAGTCGACTTCCGATTCCGGATAGTTGTAGACCACGCGGATCACGAGCTTGACGCCGGCGGCGCGCGCATGGCCGAGCGCCGTCTCCACTTGAGCGAGCAGCGCCGGGGTCAGGTCTGAACCGCGATAGGCCGACAGGTCCAGCTTGGAAAAGAGCAGGCGATAGCCGGCCTTGTAGGCGTCATCGGCATCGGCGCGTGTGAAGGCGTCGAGGTTGGCCCAGGTCCAGCGGAAGAAGCCGCGCTCGGGATTCGGGAGTTCGGCGTCGGTCGCGGTGAAGGTGGCGGCCGTCTGGGGATCGTCCGCCCCGGCAGGAGGCACCGGCGCAGGCGTCGGCGTGGTGGTCGGCGTTTCTGGATTCTGCGGATTCTGCGGATTCTGCGGAGTCTGCGGAGTCGTCGGCGTTGTTGGTGTCGTCGGTGTGGACGGCGTTTCCGGCGTCGTCGGTGAACTGGCGCCGGTCGACGGTGGGGTGGTCGCCACCGGCGGCGGCGGGGCTTCGCTCGATCCCGATCCGCCTCCGCAGGCCGTGAGGATCGCCAGCGAGAACGCCGCGGCGATCGGGCTCATGCCCGTGAACGGACGGCGGAGGAGGCGTGGCTTCTGCATGGAGGCGGCTCATTGACTGGTTTGTTGCCAATGTATTTCTGCAGAAGCCGCGACGGCCGTTGCACCGCGCAACAGAGTGCTTCGCGGGCGACCGTTGGAAAAAGTCTTTCGAGGTTTCAAGGGGCGAAAGCGTGAACGCCCCCGCACCATCGAATGGTTGCGGTGGGCACTGGTGTCAAACAGCGTCAGCCCGGAGACGGTGGAGCGGGCGAAGGCCTTGCTCCATGAGTTGAAGCGGGATGGATCGGTGGGCGTTCCGTCGCTGCCGGTCGAAGGGAAGACCGCGGAATGGTTGATGCATCGTCAGGTCCGATTGGCTTGTTGAAGTCGGCCCTGGCGTGAGTCCTGCACCTTTGGGGGATCTCAGTCGCTCCAGAGGGTGAGACGCCCGAACCACGATGCCCAGGCCCTTGGTTTGCGCCCCGCCGGAGCGGCCATAGAGTGCCGTCATGCATTGATCTGAAGAGACATGACATGACCGCATTCCAATCACAGAACGACGAATCGACGACCTCGCTTTTTGAAGAGGACTTCCTTCTCCGGACGATCGGTCCCATCGCGGAAGACGCCGGCATGGCGTTGACGGAGCTCGTGGCCAACGCGTGGGACGCTGGCGCATCGCTGGTCGATCTGACGATTCCGGAGGCGACTGGCGGGACGCTGGTGGTCGAGGACGACGGTCACGGCATGACCGCCGACCAGTTCCGGGAGCGGTGGATGACGCTGGGGTACGACCGACTCAAGCGTCAAGGGGTCGAGGTCGAGTTCCCTCCGCTGCGCAAGGGTTGGCGGCGCTTCGCCTATGGTCGCAGCGGCATGGGGCGTCACGGGCTGCTCTGCTTCGCGGACAGGTACTCGGTCGAGACGTGGCGCGATGGTGAGGCCACGTGTGTAACCCTCGCTACGCCCACGGTGTCGATGCCCTTCGGTATCGAGAACGAGCTTCGTGCTCTCCGCGATGGTCATGGGACGCGCATCGCCGTCGTCGTTGAACGACGGCTTCCGGAAGCTGGTGAGATCCGCGCGCTGCTCGCGGCGGGGTTCCTCCATGACCCACGATTTCTGGTGCGTGTGAATGGTGAAGCTGTGACGACCGCGGATCTGTCCGGTTCAATCGAGCGCACCGCGCTGCGGCTGGACGGTCGCCCGCCGGTATCGGTGAGCGTTGTCGACGCCACTCGCGCCGGTCGGGTCGCCAGCCATGCCGGCATCTCCTTCTGGGTGAATGGACGGCGCGTTGGAATGCCGAGCTGGACGATCGAAGGCGAATCCCTGATCGATGCACACGGCCGTTTCGCGAAGCGCTATGCCATCGTCGTTCAGGCGGGGGAGGGGTGGTTGCCGGAAGTCGGGAGGGACTGGCGTGAGTTCAGGCCAGGCGCGATGGTCGATGCCATGCGTCTCGCGGTGCGCGACTACGTCAGCATCTCGCTCGACAAATGGGGCGGCACGGTGTCCGAGAAGAGTTCCGAGGACGCATTGATGTGCCATCGAGCGGCCTTCGGGATGCTGACGCCGATGCAGCGCGCGGGAGTCGCGACCTTCACGCGGGAGCTGGTGAAGGCCACGCCGGCTGTTTCCCAGGACATCCTGTCCGCGGCCGTGCTGGCGGCCATCCGCCTTGAACAATCGCGTGGTGGCTCAGGGTTGCTCGACAGGCTGGCGGTGTTCGGGGACTCGGACATCGAAGGTCTGGGTCGTCTTCTGGACCAATGGACCGTCCGGGACGCGCTCACCGTGCTGGACGAGATCGACCACCGCATGGCCGTGCTCGCCACGCTCGACCAGTTGAGCGGCGACCCGACGGCGGACGAATTGCAGGTCCTGCATCCGTTGGTGGCCCAATCCCGGTGGCTCTTCGGAGCAGAGTTCGATAGCGCCGAATACGTGTCCAACGTGTCGCTTCGGACCGCGGCGGAGAAGATCTTCAAGAAGCGCTTGTCTCCGATGGACTTCTCCAATCACCGAAAGCGCCCCGATCTGGTGATGCTTGCGGATGCCACCTGTTGTGTCGTCGGGACGGAGGGTTTCGGGCCCGGAGACGAGCGCCTGATCCGGCAGCAGAAAGTACTGCTGGTGGAACTCAAGCGTGGCGGACATGTGCTGCAGCGCGTTGATCTCTGGCAGACGCTCGGCTATCTGGACGACTTCTATCGCTGCGGCGCATTGGACGGGCCGTCGCAGCTGACTGCATTCGTCGTCGGTCACGCGATCGGAGAGGACGCGGAACTTGAAATGCCATTCGTGGCCGGCGGCCTGATTCGCGGCAGCGTCCGCGCGGTGACCTATGGGCAACTCACGCGCTCCGCGCACTGTCGCCTGCTTCAAATGAAAAACAGGATTCCGGCTCGCTACGAGGACATGTCGGGCGCGGATCTGTCCGCCAGGGTCATGCGTGCTGCGCAGCCCGAATCAGCATAGGCGCGGGCGTTCACAGAAAGTCACCCCAGCGTCCCCACCACCGCAATCTCCTTCTGATCCGGCACCTCGTTGTACGAGAGCACGGCCAGCCCGGGCGCGAAGAGCCGGGCGTATCGCGCCAGCAGCGGCCGCACCTGCGGCATGACGAGCAGCGCCGGCGGCGCGCCGAGCGACTTCATCTGGTCCCGCGCCCCCGGCATGTGCTGCTGCAGCTGCGACAGCAGCTGCGGATCCACCGGATAGCTGTCCAGCTGCACCTTCGCGCCGCCCGCGCGCGCCTGGTTCAGCGCGTTCAAGAGGTGGTTCTCCAGATCGCTGCCGAGGTTGAACACCTTCAGCGCCCCCAGCGCCCCCTGCGGCCCCTGCAGCTGCGAGACGATCTGCCGCTTCAGCGCGCAGCGCACCTCCGCCGCCAGCAGCACCGGATCCTTCGTCGCCTCCGCGTTCTCGACCAGCGTCGACGCGATGCTCTGGATGTCCTTCACCGCCACGCCCTCGGCCAGCAGCAGGCGCATCACCTTCAGCAGCTGCGCGTGCGTGTACGCCTTGTCCAGCGCACCGCCGAGCTTGGGCGCGATCGCGTTCAGGCGCTCCATCAGCGCCGCGATGTCGTCGAACTTCAGCAGCTCCGGCAACTGCTCGCGCAGCACCTTCGACACGTGCGTCGCGACCACGCTCGCCACGTCCACCACCTGGTAACCGAGCCCCAGCGCGTGCGCCTTGTGCTCGGTGTCGATCCACGTGATCGGCATCGCGTACGCCGGATCGAAACCCGGGATGCCGTCCACATCGCCCCACACCTGGCCCGACGCGATCGCCATCAGGCGGTCCGGATAGACCTCCGCCTGCGCCACCACCGCGCCGCTCAGCGAGATCGCGTACTGGCTCGGCTTCAGCGAGAGATCGTCCCGCACCGACAGCGTCGGCAGCAGCACGCCCAGCGACTCGCTCAGCGATTGCCGCATGCCGCGCACCCGCGCCTGCAGCGGCGCGCCCTGCGCCGGATCGATCAGGCCGACCAGCTTGTAGCCCAGGCTCACCGACACCGCCTCCACCACGGGCAGCGCGCGCCAGTCGATCTCCGGCGGCGCGCCGGCGACCAGCGCGCTCTCCACCGGCGCCGCCGGCTGGATGCGGTCGCGCGACCGGTCCCCCATCCGCCACGCCGCATAGGCCAGCGCCACCGCGAACGCACCGAACGCCAGCCACGGCATGCCGGGAATCAGCGCCAGCACGCCCATCACGCCCGCCGCGCTGTACAGCACCTGCGGCGACGCCAGCATCTGATCGCTGACCTGCTGCTCGAATTCGCCCGAGTCGCTGACCCGCGTCACGATGATCGCGGCCGCGGCCGACAGCAGCAGCGCCGGGATCTGCGCGACCAGGCCGTCGCCGATCGTCAGCAGGCCGTATTGGCGGATCGCCTCGCCCAGCGACAGGCCGTGCATCAACGCGCCGATCGCGACGCCGCCCACCAGGTTGATCAGCAGGATCAGGATCGACGCGATCGCGTCGCCGCGCACGAACTTGCTCGCACCGTCCATCGCGCCGTAGAAGTCGGCCTCGGTGCCGACCTCCTGCCGCCGCTTCTGCGCCTGCTCCTGGTTGATCAGGCCGGCGTTGAGGTCGGCGTCGATCGCCATCTGCTTGCCGGGCAGCGCGTCCAGCGTGAAGCGCGCCGACACCTCCGAGATCCGCTCCGCGCCCTTGGTGACGACGATGAAGTTCACCACCATCAGGATCACGAACACCACCAGGCCGACGATGAAGTTGCCGCCGATGACGACGTTGCCGAAGGACTCGATCACCTTGCCCGCCGCGTGCGTGCCCTCGTGCCCGTGCAGCAGCACCACGCGCGTGGACGCGACGTTCAGCGACAGCCGCATCAGCGTCGTCGCCAGGATCACGCTCGGGAAGATCGAGAAGTCCAGCGGCCGTCGGCTGTTCACGCTGACCAGGATCACCACCAGCGACAGCACGATGTTGAACGTGAACAGCACGTCCAGCAGCACCGGCGGCAGCGGCAGGATCACCATCCCCAGGATGGCCAGCAGGAACAGCGGCGCGGCCACGCGCAGGTCGCGCAGTTGCTGGCCGAGGCGGCCGAAGCGGCTGAAACGCGCGGCCCCGGCGGACGGCGAAGACGAGGAGGGCGGAGAGGACTTCATTCGGACTCCGGATCGGAGAGATGGCGCGGCACCGGCAGGTCGCCCGCCAGGCTTGGTTCGGTCGGGCGGCGGCCCGCGTGGAAGGCCTTCAGCTGCATCACGTAGCTGAGCACCTGCGCGACCGCCTGGTACAGCGACGCGGGAATCTGCTGCTGCACCTGCGCGCTGTTGTAGAGCGCGCGCGCCAGCGGCGGCAGCTCCAGCAACTGCACGCGGTGCTCGCGCGCGAGGGAGCGGATGTAGAGCGCCATCTCGTCGACGCCCTTGGCGACGACGTAGGGCGCCTCCGCCTTGGTGCTGTCGTAGCGCAGCGCGACCGCGTAGTGCGACGGGTTGACGATGACGACGTCCGCCTCGGGCACCGACTTGCGCACGCTGCGCCGCGCCAGCTGCTGCTGCAGTTGCCGGATGCGCTGGCGCACCTCGGGCCGGCCTTCGTTCTGCTTGTATTCCTCCTTGACCTCCTGCTTGCTCATGCGCTGGTTGCGCAGGAACAGCAGGCGCTGCAAGGGCACGTCCACCAGCGCATAGAAGGCGAGCACCGCCGCCAGCGTCAGCAACCCGTCCATCACCAGCGCGGCCGCGCGCGTCAGCGCCAGCGGCAGGCTCAGCGCCTGCAACTGCACGTACTGCGCCGCGTAGGCCGTGGTCACCCAGTACAGCACGGCCAGCACGCCGCCGGTCTTCATCAGCGTCGCGGCGAGCTCGGTGTAATGCTTGGCGCTGAAGAGCCGGCCCAGGTTGCCCAGCGGATTCAGCTTCGAGAACTTCGGCGCCCACTGCGACGGCGAGAACACGATGCCGCCGCCGAGCTGCGTCGCCAGGATCACCGCCGCCGGCAAGGCCAGCAGCGGCATCAGCATCTTCGCCAGCAGCCACAGCGATTCATGCGCCGCCTCGCCCCAGAGCGCGTCCAGTCCCTGCAGCGCATCGTTGCCGTCCAGCGGCGCGAGCGCCAGCCGGAACAGCCGCGCGAAGTCCTCGAGGTAGGACGGCGCGATCATCATCAGCAGCTTCAAGCCGGCCAGCAGGCCGATCGCCGCGCCGATGTCCTTGCTGCGCGCGACCTGGCCCTGCTCGCGCGCCTTGCGCAGCTTCTGCTCGGAGGCCTTCTCGGTCTTGTCGGCGGTGTCGGACTCAGCCATGCAGGCCCCCCGGTCCGATCATGCCGACGACGCCTGCCGCATCGGGCACGCCGCGCATGCCTTGCTCCAGCATCCGCAGCAGCTGCTGCGTCATGCGCAGGTAGTGCGCCGGCACGTGCGCCAGCATCTGCGTCAGCATGAACAGCCCGAACAGCGTGACCAGCGAGTAGCCCAGAGAGAACAGGTTGAGCGCCGGCGCCACGCGGTTCAGGAAGCCCATGCCCAGCTGCACGACCAGCGTCGCCGCCACCACCGGCAGCGCCAGCAGCAGCGCCGCGGAGAACACCCACGCCAGGTTGTAGGCCAGGTTCTGCAGCGTCAGCAGCGACAGCCCGGCGCCCAGCGGCCAGGCGCGGAAGCTCTCGCCCAGCACCGCCGTGAACAGCAGGTGTCCGTCCATGCCGAAGAAGGCGAGCACGCACAGGATGTTGAGCAGCGCGCCGACGACGTCCGAGGAACTGCCGTTGATCGGATCGTTCATCACCGCCATCGCCAGGCCCAGCTGCGACGACAGCAGGAAGCCCAGCACCCCGATCACGGCGATCGCCAGGTGGAAGGTCAGGCCCATGGCCAGGCCGAGGACGGCCTGCTCGGCGGCGGCCAGCACGCCCTGCATCGAGAAGACCGGGATGTGCACCGCCGTCGACTGCGCGACCGGCATCATCACCACCGCCAGCACCAGCGACAGCAGCACGCGCGCGGACATCGGCATGCCGGCGTCGCCCATCGTCGGCGCCGCGGCCAGCATCGCCAGGATGCGGCAGAACGGCCACCACAGCGCGCTGAGCCAGGCGGTGAGCTGGCTGAATTCGATCTCCACGGCGCGCTTCCTCGACGGGACCGGCTACGAGGCCAGCTGCGCCGCGCGCTCGAAGATCGAGACGCAGTAGTCCATCAGCAGGCCCACCATCCAGCGGCCCGCCATGCCCAGCACCAGCAGCGTCACCAGCAGCCGCGGCAGGAAGGCCAGCGTCTGCTCGTTGATCTGCGTCGCGGCCTGGAACAGCGCCACGATCAGGCCCGTCACCAGCCCCGGCAGGATCAGCACCAGCACCAGCAGCATCGTCAGGTGCAGGCTCTCGCCGATCAGGTCGGCGGCGATCTCGGGCGTCATCCCGCCACCCCGCGCACGCTCGACACCAACGTGTTCACCGTCAGCGTCCAGCCGTCGACCAGCACGAACAGCAGCAGCTTGAGCGGCAGCGAGATCACCAGCGGCGACAGCATCATCATCCCCATCGCCATCAGCACCGAGGACACCACCAGGTCGATCACCAGGAAGGGGATGAACAGCATGCAGCCGATCTGGAAGGCGGTCTTCAGCTCGGACAGCGTGAAGGCGGCGAGCTTCACCGGGAAGCTGTGGTCCTCCGGCTTGGCCACGTTGGTCTCGCCCGACAGCTGCGCGATCTGCGCCAGCGCGCTCTTGCCGGTCTGCGCCAGCATGAAGCGCGAGATCGGTTTCTCCGCGATCGCCAGCGCCTGCATCAGCGTGATCCTGTCGCTGTCGTAGGGCACCATCGCCTGCTCGTAGATCTGCGCGCCGATCGGGCGCATCACCAGGATCGTCAGGATCAGCGCGATGCCGGTCACCAGCCGGTTCGGCAGGCCCTGCTGCAGGCCCAGCGCCTGGCGCAGCAGCGACAGCACGATCACGAAACGCGTGAAGCTCGTCATCATCAGCACCAGCACGGGCAGCAGCCCGAGCAGCGTCATGATGACCAGCACCTGCGTCTTCAGCGTGAAGTCGCCGCCCCCCGCGCCGGCACCGGCGATGCGGATCGCCGCCATCGCCGGGTCGGCCGCGATCGACGCGAGCGCGAGCAGGCCGCCCAGCGCGACGAGCCTGGGCGCCAACGGGCGGCGCGCTCCCCACGTCCGTGGAGCGCCGCGATCGATCGCGTCCCCAGTCCTCATGAACCCAGCCGGTCCAGGTCCAGCCCGTCGATGTCGAGCACGCGCAGCGCGTGGCTGTCGCCGCTGACGACGACCTCGGCATGCCCGATCGGCGTGCCGTTCACCTTGATCACCAGCGGCGCGCCGGCCAGCGTGTCGAGCTCGACGACGCTGTCGGCCTGCAGCTGCGCCAGGTCGTGCAGCGACAGGCGCGCCTCGCCGACCTCCAGCGTCAGCGTCACCGGGATCTTGCGCATCAGCGCGGGCAGGTCGCGGCCGGCCGGTCGGCTCTCGACCACGCGGGCGTCCTCCGCCATCGGTTCGTCGAGCAGGCCGGCGATCAGATCGGTATCGCTCATCATCAATCACTCCAGGTCTTGGAAAGAGGTCAGGCACAACTTGCCCTGGTGTTCGGCCACGGCCGCGCTCATCAGCGCCGAGCCCTCGACCATCACGGTCGCATCGGTCAGCCGGATCGGGATCAGCGCGCCCGGGCGCAGGTCCAGCACGCTGCCGAGGTCCAGTTCACGCTCCAGCAGGCGCGCCTGCACGGTCAGCGCCAGGCGGCGGTCCAGCGGCTGCTGCTGCGCCGGCGGCCGCGACGGACGGTGCTGCGCGGACAGTTGACGCAGCAGCGGCAACAGATAGGCGCCGGCCAGGGCGAGCGAGATCGTGGCCTCCTGGTCGCCGTCGCGCAGCGAGGCGATCAGCTCCCAGCCGTCGGGGCCGAAGGCGGGCAGGGCGCCGCCCTGCAGCGGCGGCAGATCGCTGGCGGGGGTCAGGTCTTGCGTGGCGTCGCCATCGGGACGGGAGGCCTGCGCCAGCCAGTGCACGCACAGCCCGGCGAACTGGCCGGCGAGCAGGTGCAGCAGGCGGTCCTCGGTCGCGGTGGGCGGCGTGTCGGCGGTGGCCAGCGCGGTGTCCGCGCCCAGGCCGAGCCGCTTGGCCATCAGCGCCAGCACCAGCGGGCGGTCGATGCGGCAGGCCAGCAGGCCCGACGGCCCCGTGGTGCGCAGCCAGCGGGGCCCGTCCCCCGCCGGGCCCACCTCACCGAGGTCGCCGACCTCGCCGGCCTGGAGCCCTGCGCCGTCCAGCGGCCGCAGCGTCAGCGCGTGCAGCTCATGACGGCTGTGATAGCGGCGATTCCACGGCTGCACGAGCAGGCGCTGCAGCGCCTCGCGCAGGCGCTGCGCCACCTGCGGCAGCAGATGCACGGGGCGGCCCAGGCTGCGCGGATCGAGCGCGGCGGGCCGGTGCGGCTGGGCGGAGCGAGGCTGGTTCATCCGTGGTTCCAGAGAAGAAGGGAGGCGTGCTGAATGAAACTGTCGTACGACAACGGCCGGCACAACCATCGGGCGACGATTGCATTTCACGCCATAACCAGCGAATTCTAGGAATCGATGGTGATTTCAGCCAGCATTGGAACTGCTGGTTCGGAACATGCGGGGAATAAATCACAAACCGCCGATCGCGAATCGCACATCGCGGAAGCGGCGCGTTTAAGTCTCTCTCTGGATGGGTCGTTAATATCCCGACGAGCGCAGGGTGAATTACATTGTTCACATTTATCAATCCCGAAACAAAACCGACTTATTTCGAGGCAAATGCGCGAGCAGCGGATCGCCGTCCCGCGAGTATCGACGCCGGTTCGTGACATCCGTCACACCGGCGGACGCTGTTTTGGTGCGGTGCAAAAAGGGTTCTTGTTGCGCACGCTCACATTGACTACAGTCCGGACACATCAGGGCACACCCGAGCGAAAGCCGGGGTCGCAAAGCCTCCGGTCTACCGTCGGGCGCCAGCTGAAACCCTTTCAGCCAGGCGCCGGATCACGATAGCGGGGTTGCCAGACCTGAGTCTGCGAGCCGCGTGACGCGTGGTTCACAGGCGCTCGCCTGCCAGGCCCCACCCGGGCCTGTTGTGACCCTGCCTGCCCTCTCGCCGAGGTGCGCCCGTCTTGCACAGAGAGGACGGACATGGTCATTCACAGCCACCTTTTCATTCCCTGACCCGGCCCGCGACGGCACTGTCGGAGTCGTTCCGCCAGCGTCGCCCGGCCGAATGCGGCTCGCCGCCGCATGGGTTTCGGATATTCCCCGGAGATTCTCTATATCGATATCGCAGCCAAACTGGCGCGAGGGAATCTCTTTGTCCGAATCTCAGGGAATGAAACGGTCTGTAAATATCGAGGAAATGTCGCTGCAAAAATACGCGCCGCCAACACGGTGACAAAAAGAACAGCGACATTCGATCCGTCATGAATCTCCGCCCGGAGATTGAAAGATATCGATGCCAAAACCGCGCCATTAACCAGATGGAATGGGCGGATGAGGTGAATGAATAGCCAGGGGAAAACCCGCGCCGTCCGGCGCGGCGAGGCCCCTTTTTGCCCGGAGCCAAGGTATGTCGGCCACTATGCTCAATGCCGCCATCGGTCAATCGACGATGGAATCCCTGCTGAAACAGGACAGCGTGCGGCTGCAGCGGGACGCCCAGGCGCTGTCACAAGGCGTGGGCGATAACCTGTCCACACCGGGTTTCGAGCAGATGCTGCGGCGCGTGGACGACCGCGACCAGGCCGCCGCGGCCCGCATGGAAGCGGTCGAACGCGGGGAGAGCGACGACCTGGTCGGCGCGATGCTCGCCAGCCAGGAAGCCAGCCTGTCGTTCTCGATGCTGATGCAGGTCCGCAACAAGGTCGTCGGCGCCGTGGACGAGCTGATCAAGATGCAGCTCTGAGGCCTGCGGGACGCACAAGATGAACGAGCTGCAGACCCTTCAGAACGCGACCGGCACCGCCGGCGACGGCGGCATGCCGGCGTGGCGCCGCCGCCTCGGCCAGGCGCTGGGCGGCTTCAACAGGGCCGCGCCCGCCGCGGGCGCCGGTTTGCCGCTGCTCCGGTCGGCCGCGCCGCTGCTGATCCTGGCCGCCGCCGTCACCGCGCTGGTGCTGATGCTGCTGTGGCGCGACCAGGCCGGCTACAAGCCGGTCTTCGGCCAGCGTGAGCATGTGCCGACCGCCGACGTGCTGTCGGTGCTCGACGCCGAACACATCGCCTACCGCCTGCATCCCGAGAGCGGCCAGGTGCTGGTGCCCGATTCGGACCTGGGTCGCGCGCGCATGCTGCTCGCCGCCAAGGGCGTCGTGGCCAAGCTGCCGGCCGGCCTGGAGCTGATGGACCAGAACGATCCGCTGGGCGTGAGCCAGTTCGTGCAGGACATCCGCTTCCGCCGCGGTCTCGAGGGCGAGCTCGCCCAGAGCATGATGGCGCTCGACGCCGTCGAGGGCGCGCGCGTGCATCTGTCCGTCGCCAAGAGCAGCTCCTTCGTGCTCAACGACGGGCAGAAGAGCTCGGCCTCGGTCGTGCTGACGCTCAAGCCGGGCCGTTCGCTTAACCACGAGCAGATCGCCGCGGCGATCAACCTGGTCGCCGGCTCGGTGGCCAACCTCGATCCCGCGCGGGTCAGCCTGGTCGACCAGCAGGGCAACCTGCTGTCGGCGCGCGTCGACCTGAGCGAGGGCTTCGACGGCGGCGCGCAAGGCAACGAGGCGCAGCGCCGCATCCAGGACGACATCCGCCGCAACGTGCACGAGCTGCTGGCCCCGGTGCTGGGCGAGCAGAACTATCGCCTGAGCGTCACTGCCGACGTCAACAACGATCGCATCCAGGAAACCCGCGAGCAGTACGGCGACTCGCCCAAGCTGACCAACGAGGCGATGCGCGAGGAGCAGGACCGCGAGCGCATCGCGCTGGGCGTGCCGGGCTCGCTGAGCAACCGTCCGCCGGCCGCGCTGGCGGCGGCCGCCGCGTCCGCGGCGCAGGGCGAGGATCCCAACGGCGCGAACGCCAACAGCAACACCGCCCGCAAGAACGCCTCCACGCGCCAGTACGCCTATGACCGCTCGATCACGCAGGTGAAGAAGAGCCGCGGCCGGCTGCAGCGCCTGAGCGTGGCCGTGCTGCTCAACACCGCCGCCGCGCCGGGCGGCGCGAAGGACTGGACGCCGGCCGACCTGCAGAAGGTCGAGCGGCTGCTCAACGGCGGCCTGGGCATCGACACGCAGCGGGGCGACACGCTGAGCGTCTCCACGCTCGCCTTCCCGGCGCCGCCGGTCGTCGAGCCCTGGTACCAGCAGCGCGACACGATCGTCGAGTTCGGCGGCTGGGGCGCGTATGCCTTGGCCGCGCTGCTCGGCTACCTGCTGCTGGCGCGTCCGCTGCTGCGCATGGGCCAGCACGCGCTGGGCATGGGCGGCGCGCGGCGCAAGGAACGTGGCAACGACGGCCGCGCCGAGCGCCGCGCCGACGGTCCCGGGATCACGCCGCTGGAGCCGCTGTCCGGCGCCGCCGGCGCGGGCCTGGGCGCTCAGCCGGCGATGGCGCCGGCGGGCGAGGGCGTTCCGGCGCTCGGCGGCCCGATCGGTGCCGGCATGGGCGCCGGCATGGGCGCCGGCATGGGCGCTTTGGCCGGTGCCGGGCAGTCCGGCTCCGCGGTGACGCCGCTCCTCGAGAACTACGAACTGCCGCCGCCGGGATCCCCGGTGGACGTGCTGGTGGACCACCTGAAGGTGCTCGCGGCCAAGGAGCCGGAGCGGGTGGCGGAAGTCGTCAAGCAATGGGTGCAGAAGAAAAATGGCCGAAGCGAGTGATTTCATTCCGCCCGGCAGCGCGTCGTCGCTGAGCCCGGTCGAGCGTGCCGCCATCGTGCTGCTGAGCATGGGCGAGGAGCCCGCGGCCGCGGTGCTGCGCTGCCTGTCGCGCGACGAGCTGCTGGACGTCACGCAGGTGATGTCGCGGCTGTCGGGCATCAAGGTCGACTGGGTGCGCACCTCGCTGCAGACCTTCTTCGACGACTATCGCGAACAGAGCGGCGTGCACGGCGCGTCGCGCACCTACCTGAAGCGATCGCTGGACCTGGCGCTGGGCGGACAGATCGCGGCCAGCGTGCTCAACAGCATCTACGGCGACGCGATCCGGCCCAAGATGCAGCGCCTGCAATGGGCCTCGCCGAAGTGGCTGGCCGAGCAGATCAGCCATGAGCACCAGCGCATGCAGGCGGTCTTCCTGGCCTTCCTGCCGAGCGCGCTGGCCGGCGACGTCGTCGCCGCGCTGCCCGAAGGGCCGGCCGGCGGCCGCGACCGCGTGCTGCTGCAGATGGCGCGGCTGTCGGAGGTCGACGCCGAGCTGCTGGTGGAACTCGAGGAGCTGGTCGAGCGCTGCCTCTCCGGCCTGGGTCAGCAGGGCGCGACCGTCGAAGGCGTCAAGCAGGTCGCCGAGATCCTCAACCGCATGCCCGGCCAGCGCCAGCAGATGGTGGAACTGCTGCGCGCGCACGACCCGGGCGTGGTCGGCGAGATCGAGTCGTCGATGTACGAGTTCTTCATGCTCTCGCGCCAGAGCGAGGCGACGCTGACGCGCCTCATCGAGGAGGTGCCGCTGGAGCTGTGGGCCGTGGCGCTCAAGGGTGCCGAGCCGCCGGTGCGCGACGCGCTGCTGGCCGCGATGCCGCGCCGCCAGGCGCAGAGCTTCGAGGACCTGATGCGCCGCGGCGGTCCGATGCCGATGAGCCGCGTCGAGCAGGCGCGCGCCGAGATCATGGCGCAGGTCAAGGCGCTGGTGGACGTCGGCGAGATCCAGGTCCAGCTGTTCGCCGAGGACGTCGTCGAATGAAGACGCTGCGCCCGCATCGCTTCCCGCCGCTGGCCCAGGTCGGCCGCGCGTCCTCGCTGCTCGACGGGCAGTCCGGCGCGCAGCTGCAGGCCAGCCTGGCGCAGGGCTTCCAGGAAGGCCTGGCCAAGGGCTACGAGGAAGGCTATGCGAGCGGCCTGCAGACCGGCATCGACGAGGCGCGCAGCGCCGCCGAGGCGGCCGGCCATGCCGAAGGACTGGCCGCCGGCCGCGAGGACGCGCGGGCGCTGCTGGTCAGCCCCGTGGCGGCGGTCGACACGCTGCTCACCCACCTGTGCCAGCTGCAGCAGGACTACCAGTCCGCGATGCGGCGCGAGGTCGTCGAGCTGGTGGAGCGCGTCGCGCGCCAGGTGATCCGTGCCGAGTTGACGCTGCGGCCGACGCAGCTGATGGCGCTGGTCGACGAGACGCTGTCGGCGATGCCGCCGGCGCGCGACGGCGTCGAGGTCTTCCTGAATCCCGAGGATCGCCAGCGGCTGCTGGAGCTCGGTCCCGAGCGCGTGCACGAGTGGACGCTGCATGCCGACGCCTCGCTGGACCCGGGCGAGTGCCGCGTCATCGCCGGCGGTCGCGAGGCCGATGCCGGCTGCCGCCAGCGCCTGGCGGCCTGCATGGATCAGGTGCGGGGTCAGTTGATGCCCGAGACCACGATCGACGGCCACGGGTCCGACGGCGGTGCCGCGCCATCGCATTCGCACACGGCGGCTGGCGAGCTCGATGCGCTCGGCGCGGCCGGGGAGGGCGCCCGATGATCAGCAACGCGCTGCGTCGCGTCGAACTCGGCGACGTGCCGGTGTCGACCCCCACCGGCCGTCTGGTCGGCGCCTCGGGCCTGCTGCTCGAAGCGAGCGGCTGCACGCTGCGCACCGGTCAGCGCTGCCTGATCGAACAACGGCTCGAAGGCGCGAGCGAAGGTTCGCCCGACGGCTGGCTGGCGGCGCAGGTCGTGGGCTTCCGCGACCAGGTCGCCTACCTGATGCCCTTCAAGAAACCCGACGGCCTGGCCGCCGGCGCGCGCGTGCTGCCGGCGCCGGAGCGCTCGTCGCTGATGATCGGTCCGCAGTGGCTGGGCCGCATCGTCAACGGCCTGGGCGAGCCCATCGACGGCCGCGGCCGCCTCGGCGGCGACCTGCCGCTGCAGATGGTGCCGCCCAAGGTCAATCCGCTGCGCAAGAAGCCGGTGCACGAGCCGCTCGACGTCGGCGTGCGCGCCATCAACGGCCTGCTGACGCTGGGCCGCGGCCAGCGCGTCGGCCTGATGGCCGGCTCCGGCGTCGGCAAGAGCGTGCTGCTGGGCCTGATCACGCGCAACACGGTGGCCGATGTCGTCGTCGTCGGCCTGATCGGCGAACGCGGGCGCGAGGTGCGCGAGTTCATCGACCTGTCGCTCGGCGCCGAGGGCCTGGCGCGCGCGGTCGTCGTCGTGGCGCCGGCCGACGAGTCGCCGCTGATGCGCCTGCGCGCCACCGAGCTCTGCCACAGCATCGCCGCCCACTACCGCGACCAGGGCCAGCACGTGCTGCTGCTGGTCGATTCGCTGACGCGCTACGCGATGGCGCGCCGCGAAGTCGCGCTGGCGCTGGGCGAGCCGCCGGCCACGCGCGGGTATCCGCCGTCGGTCTTCAGCCTGCTGCCGGAGCTCGTCGAGAGCGCCGGCAACGGCGAGGGCGAGGGCAGCATGAGCGCGATCTACACGGTCCTCGCCGAGGGCGACGACCAGCAGGACCCGGTGGTCGACACGGCCCGCGCGATCCTGGACGGCCACATCGTGCTGACGCGCGCGCTGGCCGAGCGCGGGCACTACCCCGCCATCGACGTCGCGCAGTCGATCAGCCGCTGCATGGCGCTGGTCGCCGATCGCGGCCAGCAGCAGGCCGCACGCGAGATCAAGCAGCTGATGGCCCGCTTCGAGCAGGTCCGCGAACTGATGCCGCTGGGCGCCTACGTGCCCGGCGCCGATCCCGCCACGGACCGCGCCGTCGCGCTGTGGCCGCGCATCGAGGCTTTCCTCCACCAGGGCACCCACGAGGGCGCGCCGCTGGCATCGACACAAGCCCAACTGACGGAGGTGCTCGCATGAGCGGCAGCCAGGATTCGCTGCGTCGCAGCCTCGGCAAGCTGGCCGAGCTGCAGCAGTTCCAGCTCGATCGTCAGCAGGCGAAGCTGGTCGCGCAGCAGCAGCTGTGCCAGCGCGTGCAGGGCACGGTCGACCGGCTGGATGCGCTCGGCGCGCAGGCGACCCTGAGCGGCGTCGCCTTGCCCGGCCTGGCGCAGAACAGCGCCGCCTACAAGCAGGCGATGCGCGGCTGGGCCGACCAGCAGCGCGCGGAGCTGGCGCGTCGCCAGGCCGAGCTGGAGCTGGCCCGCGCCGACACGCTGGCCGCCGCCCGCAAGCAGGAGACGCTGCGCCAGCTGGTCGACCGCGCCGACGCGCGCGTCCGCACCGAGCAGGCCCGCCGCGACCAGAAGGGGCAGGACGAGATCGCGTCGCAGAGCACGGCCCAGCGCGGCGGGGCGGTCGGCGCCCAGAACGACAGCGCCTTCGGGGGGTTGAGCGCCTTCGGTGCGCTCGGACCGGGCGCCATGACCCGCATCACCGATCGGGGGCGCCGTGGCTGAGACCTGCGCCCGTCAGGCGGCCCGCCGCCAGAGGCCACCGTCGTCGCGGGGCGTCGGGCGGCGCCTGCTTAAGTTCCGGCCGCTGCCGGTCGCCTACCACCAGGGAAGTCTCAACCCCGGACCTTGTGGAGGAGCCCGCCATGGCGACTAGTTTCGATCCGACCTCGACGGCCACCAGCCTGGCCACCGCGTACACGCAGCCGGCGCAGACGCTGCTGGACGCCCAGACCAAGGCCGCGCAGACCGCGTCCAGCGGCCTGACCAAGCTGCAGAGCGCGCTGAGCGCGTTCAAGACGGCGCTGGCCGCCTTGTCGTCCAAGCCCGGCCAGTCGGTCACGCAGTACAGCGCCACGCCCAGCGACAGCGCGGTCATGACCGCGACCGCCGCGTCCGGCGCGCAGCCGACCAGCACGCCGCTGTTCGTCGAGCAGCTCGCGACGACCAACCAGGTCGCCTTCCAGGACCTGCCCGCGGTGCCGGCCGGCCCGGGCAGCATGTCCGTGCAACTGGCCAACGGCACCAGCTTCAACGTCGACCTCGCCAGCGCCGACGGCGACGGCGACGGCACGTTGTCGCAGACCGAGATCGCCCGTGCGATCAACACCGCGGCCAGCGGCAACGCCACCGCGATGGTCGTGACCGTCGGCGGCGCGACGCAGCTGGTGCTGACCTCCGGGGTCAGCGGCGCGGGCGGCAAGCTGACGATCGACACCTCGGGCCTGTCCGGTCCGCTGAAGACCGCGCTGGACGACACGAGCAAGCGCAAGGAGCTGGTCGGCGCGCAGGACGCCGTCGTCTGGCTGGGCGCGCAGGGCACCGGCGTGCGGCTGCAGCAGGCCAGCAACACGGTCACCGCGATCCAGGGCGTGTCCATCACGCTGAAGAAGGCGCAGGCCACCGGCGAGTCGCCGGTGACGCTGACCGTCGCGCGCGACGACACGGCCACCAGCGCCAAGCTGCAGAGCTTCGTCGACGCGTACAACACGCTGGAGAAGGCGCTCGACGACCTGACCGTCGTCGGCAAGGAAGGCACGGCCAACGGCGCCTTCGCCAGCGACGCCGGCGTGCGCGCGCTGCGCGACCGCATCGGCAACGTGCTGCGCAACGACTACGGCGGCGCCAGCCTGCGCACGCTGGGCGTGTCCATCGGCCGCGACGGCAGCGCCTCCCTCGACAGCACCAAGCTGGGCAAGGCGCTGTCGGCCACGCCCGACGCGCTGGACAAGGTGCTGGGCTCGACCGCGCTGTCCAACTCGTCGGGCCTGCTCGGCGCGATGGACAAGCTCGCCGACACCTGGACCAACAGTTCCAACGGCCAGATCAAGCAGCGCCAGACCACGATCCAGTCGCAGCAGAAGAGCATCAGCGACCGCCAGCTGCGTCTGGACCAGCAATACAACCAGGCGTACACGCGCTACCTCCAACAGTTCACGCAACTGCAGAACCTGCAGACGCAACTGGGTGGCACGGGCAGCCTGTTCGACGCCGTCGCGGCCTGAGCGCCGCGCACCTCCTCGACGACACGCCCACGACGACCCCATGAGCTACGACGCCTACCAGAGCTACCAGTCCGTCCATCTGCAGGCGCAGACCGCGCAGGCCTCGCCGCTCCAACTGGTGCTGGTGCTGATGGACGGCCTGCTGGACGAGCTCGCCCGCGCCCGCGCCCACATCGAGGCGCGGCGCTTCGAGCTCAAGGCCGCCAGCCTGGACAAGTGCGTCGCCATCATCAACGGGCTGTCCAGCGCGCTGGACCTGGACACGGGCGGGGAGGTCGTGGTCAGTCTGGCTCGGCTCTACGACTACTGCGCGGAGCGGCTGTACCGCGCCGGCGTCGAGCTGGACGTCGCGCTGGTCGACGAGGTGCGCGGCCTGCTCGCGCAGATCCGCGGCGGCTGGCAGGGCGTGCTCGCCCGCCACGGGTGAGGAGGACATGGCGATGCCCCAGACCCTCCGACCGGTGCCGATCACCGCCCGCCTGCAGATGCTCGGCGAGCGCCTGCGCGACGCCTGCGCCCAACGCAACTGGACCGCGCTGGCCCGCGGCGACGCGGAACTGGCCCAGTTTCTGGGCGGCCTCGACGCCGCGGCGCTGACGCCCGGCGAGCGCGCCGCGCTGCAGCAGCTGCGCCGGCTCCATCAGCAGGTCAGCGGCGAATGCCAGCGCGAACTCGAGCGGCTCGGGCAGACGCTGGAACAGATGCGGCAGCAGCGCCAGGGGTGGTCCGCGTATGCGGAGTCCGCCGACTGGGGCACGGAGGCGCAAGCATGACGATGACGATGAATCCGATGGCCGCCGCGGCCAATGCCGCCGCCTCGCCGTCCGCCGCGACGGCGCCGGGGCTCCCTCCTGGCAACGCGACCGGCGGCAAGGCGGACCGTGCGGGCTCGGCGGACGGGACCGCCGCCGCGCCGGCCGTGGTGCTGCCCTTCGCGCCGCTGATGGCGCCCGCGGGGGAGCGTGATGCCGCGCAGCCCCACGGGGCCGACGCGTCGGGCGGCAACGCCGATGGGAACGTCGACGTGCTCGACGCCGCGCTGATGCAGGCGCTTGATGAACTGCTGGGCCGCGGCCCGGCGGCCAGTGCGGGCCAGGACGCGATCGGCGTCGTTGTAGGGGGCGCGCGGCCGGCGGGCGACGGCACCGAGGGTGAGACTTCCGCTGCGCAGGACGCTGCGCTGCCCGGGAGCGCGACCACGCCGCTGATGGCGATGCTGATGCCGACCCTGATCCCCATGGTGATGCCGCCGACCCCGGTGGCACGCGATGCGGCCGGCGCGTCGGGTTATCCGGCCGGCGCGGCGTCGAACGCGCTGGCCTCGCCATCCACGCGGTCCTCGCAAGGTGCGACGACCCTGCCATCGGCACTGACCACCGACGCGGCGCGTCTGCTCGCGCTGCAAGGCGCGGACGTCGCGGTGCCGGCGAACGCGACGGACGCGGGTTCGTGGCAAGGGCTGCAGCGCTGGAGCGCCGACCTGATGACGACGATGACGCCGGGCGCGATGTCGGGCGGCACCGACGTCGGTGCCTCGGCGTCCTCGACGCTCACGCTGCCCGCCTCGCGCGAGGCCTGGCAGCAGCCGCTGCTGCAGGCGCTGGGCGACCGGCTGCAACTGCAGATCGCGCAGCGCGCGGACAGCGCTCGCCTCCATTTGGAGCCGCCGCAGCTGGGCCGCATCGAGATCGACATCCGCCAGCAAGGCGGCGCGCTGCAGGTGCAGCTCTCCGCCAGCAATGACGACGTGTGCCAGCAACTGCGCCAGATCGCCGAGCCGCTGCGCCATGAGCTGGTGCAGCGCCACTCGGGCGATGTGTCGGTGCAGGTCGCCTCGGGCGCGCAGGCGGCCGGCGACGGCCGTGGTCGCGACGGCGCCGCCGCGGGCGGACAGCCGCAATCGGGCGGTCAGCAACGCGATGCGCAACGCCAGCCCGGCCGCGCGCTGCAGGACGACGACCACGGCACGTCGGGCGCTTCCGCCGCCTTCGGCTTCGCGGACGCGTTGGCGGGCAACGCCGCGGGGGCGGGCGGTGTGGGCGCCATGGGCATCACGGGCGGCATCACGGTCGGCAACACGAGGACCACGCGATGAAGAGCAGGACCAAGTTGATCGGCGTGATCGCCGTCGTCGCGCTGCTGGCCGCCGGCGGCGCCGGCGCCGCCGTGTGGTGGCTGAAGGCCGACGGCACGAAGACGGCCGCCGGCGCCGATGCCGCCCATGGCGGCAAGGAGGCCAAGGACGCCAAGGATCCCAAGGACGACGGCAAGCCGGCACCCGACTACAAGTACGTGACGCTGGACAAGGTGCTGGTGATGCTGCGCGGTCCGAACGGCTCGGCGGTGTCGCACTACATGGCGGTGGACATCGTCTTCAAGACCTTGCCCGAGCAGGAGAAGCGCACCAAGGACCACCTGCCGCTGCTGCGCACGGTGGCGGTGAAGGCGCTGTCCACGCACACGGTCGAGAGCGCGCAGGCGATGAGCGTCGAGCAGTTCGCGCAGCTGCTCAACCAGGCCTATGCCGAGAGCTATGCGGCGGACCGGCGCGACGCGCCGTTCGCCGAGGCGCTGATCGGCAAGCTGATCATCGAGTGACGGTCCCGTCCGCGCGCGATCCCCAGCACGACCAGAACCACCAGCACCACCGGGACAGAGCACCGTGCAGCATGCCTACGCCGAATGGGGCGCCGTCGCGACGGCGGGCCTCAGCGCCGCGCAAAGCGCCGAGCTCGAGCAGCGCGCGCTGCGCGAGTACGCGCCGCTGGTCAAGCGCGTGGTGCGGCAGCTGTCGGCGCAGGCCAGCGCGGTGATGGACCGCGAGGACATGGAGCAGATCGGCCTGATGGGCCTGCTGGAGGCGCTGCGCCGCTACGGACAACCGGACGGCGGTTTCGGCGCCTTCGCCGCGCTGCGGGTGCGCGGCGCGATCCTGGACGAGCTGCGCCGCCAGGACTGGCGTCCGCGCACCGTGCGCCAGGACAGCCACAGGCAGCGCGACGCGCTGCGCGCGCTGACGCGCCAGCTCGGCCGCGAGGCGACCGAGGCCGAGATCCTGCGCCATCTGAAGCTCACGCCGCAGCAGTACCAGGACTTCCTCCAGGCCGAGGTGGCCGAGGAGATGGCCAGCTTCGACGAGCTGGTCGAGGAACTGGCGCAGATGCCCAGCGAGCATCGCAATCCGGAAGCGCAGCTGATGGTCACGCGCTCGATCGCGCAGGCGCTGACGGCGCTCAACGAGCGCGAGCAGCGGGTGATCCAGCTCTATTACGAATTCGACGCCAGCCTCAAGGAGATCGCCGCCGTGCTCGATCTCACCGAGGCGCGCGTCTCCCAGATCAACAAGGCCGCGCTCGCCAAGATGCGCGCCTTTCTGCAGCAAGTCTGAAGACCGGCGGAACAGGAAAAAGGAACGGACATGCAGGCACTCATCGGAATCGGGATCGTCCTGGGCTGCGTCTTCGGCGGCTTCATGCTGCACGGCGGGCAGTTCAAGGTCATCTGGCAGCCGGTGGAGCTGCTGATCATCGTCGGCGCCGGCGTGGGCGCGATCGTGCTGGGCAATCCGCGCCACGTGCTGTCGGAGATGCTGCTGCAACTGCGCAAGCTGGTGCGCCGCAACGACCATGGGCAGGAGTTCCAGCGCCAGCTGCTGCTGCTGATGTACGAGCTGCTGCAGACGGCCGCCGGCGGCCTGAAGGCGCTGGACGCGCACGTCGAGGCGCCGCACGAGAGCGCGCTGTTCCAGCGTTATCCGCTGATCCTCGACAACCGCAAGCTGCTGCACTTCATCGTCGACAACTTCCGCCTGATGGCGATGGGCAAGATCAACGCGCATGAGCTCGAGGGCGTGCTGGAGCAGGAGCTCGAGGCCATCCACGACGAGCTGATGCAGCCGTCCAAGTCGCTGCACAAGATCGCCGAGGCGATGCCCGGTTTCGGCATCCTGGCCGCGGTGCTGGGCATCGTGATGGCGATGAACCACGTCGCCGAAGGCGCGGGCACCGGCGAGATCGCCGTGATGGTCGCCGCCGCGATGGTCGGGACCTTCATCGGCATCTTCTTCTGCTACGGCGTGATGGACCCGCTGTCCAACATGATGAAGCAGCTGGTGCATGAGGAGCTGGCGTCGCTGGAGTCCGTCAAGGTCGTGCTGGTGACGCACGTGTCGGGCAAGCCGCCGCTGCTGGCGATCGACGCCGGCCGCCGTCTGGTGCAGCTCAACATCAAGCCCAGCTTCGCGCAGCTGGAGGGCTGGATCGACGCGCTCAGCGGCGACGACGCGTCCGCCGCGTCGCGCCGGCGCGCCGGCGACCGCGCGCCGGGCGAGGGGGAACGCCGTGCAGCCTGAGGTCGTGACCATCGGTCCCGGCGGCGTCGGCGGCCGGACCTCGCGCGACCACCACCCGACGGTGGTGAAGCGCGTCTCGCGCCGTGCCGACGACGAAGGCCACGGCGGCGCATGGAAGGTCGCGTTCGCCGACTTCTGCCTGGCGCTGCTGTGCCTGTTCCTGGTGCTGTGGCTGCTGGCCTCGCGCAACGCCGAACGCATGCAGGTCGTGCTGCAGAACGCGGGCGCCAACCTGATCGAGGACGGGCAGGGGCTGACGAACTCGCTGGCCGCCGGCTCGCGCGGCAGCATGATCGAGCGCCATCCGGTGCCCGCACGCAGCGAGGAGCCCAGCCCCGGCGATCCGCAGCACGGTTCGACCGACTCGCGCATGGGGCGGCCCAGCCTGGATTCGCCGGAGCAGTTGCAGGCGCTGGCGCGTCGCATCGCCGCGCTGGCCAAGGAAGAGGGCCTGGAGGGCCACCTGCGCAGCGCCGTCACGCCGCAGGGGCTGCGGCTGCAGTTGCACGACACCGAGGCCAGCGGCATGTTCGAGCGCGGCAGCGCGCAGCCGGCCGCGCCGCTGCGCGCGCTGCTGCGCAAGCTGGGCCCGCTGCTGGCGGAGATCCGCAACCAGCTGCTGATCGTCGGGCACACCGATGCGACGGCCTATCAGGACAAGGGCCCGGGCGCCTTCACCAACTGGGCGCTGTCCAGCCACCGCGCGATGGCGGCCCGCCAGGAACTGCTGGTCGGCGGCATGCCCGAGTCCAGCGTGCTGCAGGTCACCGGCATGGCCGACGCCGCGCCGCTGGACCCGCTGGCGCCGACCGCGGCGGCCAACCGCCGCATCGAGCTGATGCTGCTGACCGCCAAGCAGGCGCAGGCGATCGCCGGGATGTTCGGCCCGGCCGGGCTGCGCGACCCGGCGCGCGACGGCGATGCCGCCGAGCAGGTCCGCGGCGCGTTGATGAAGCCGCAGCCGGCGGCCTCCCGCTGACGGAGGCCGCATGCGCACCAGATCCAAGGGTGAACGAATGAAGATCACTGGCACCAACCCGTTGAATCCCGCCGCCGGCACGACGTCGTCGGCGTCCGTCGAGTCGACCGACCGCGCGCTCGGCGCCGGTCCGTCGTCCGGTCCCGCGATGCTCGCCGGCGAACTGGCGAGCGAGGTCCTCAAGCCCGCGCAGGCGACGCTCGCCGCGATGCCGGAAGTCGACGAGGTGAAGGTCGCCGCGCTGCGCGACGCGCTGGCCAAGGGCGAGATCAAGTTCGACGCGAATCGCCTGTCGCAGCTCATCCAGCGTTATCACGGAGGCCGCGCGTGACCGCGACGCTGACCCGCACGGCGCGCCGCGCCGACAGCACCGCCGCGGTGATGCTGCAGCAGCTCGTCGACGGACTCTCGCAGGACCTGCGCGGCTACGAGACCTTGCGCGCGCTGCTGGACCGCCAGTTCCACGCCGCGCTGCGCCACGAAGCCGAGGCGATGGCGGCGCTGTCCGCCGAGATCCTCGCGCAGGCCGCGGAGATGGAGGCGCAACGCGCGCGTCGCCGCGAGCTGCTGGTCGGGCTGCTCGGCCGCGCGGCGCAGCCCAGCCTGCGTGCGTTGCTGGAGCGCCTGCCCGCCGCGACGGCCGAGCCGATCGCCGCGCTGCGCCGAGCGATCGAACGCGGGTTGGCGGAATGCAAGGCGATGAACCTGCGCAACGCGCAACTGATCGGCGAGCAGCAGGCGCTGATGCAGCAACTGCTGGGCCGCGAGGAGCACATCTATGCGGAACGTTGAACTCCGCGCGGGCGAGTTCCCGTCGCTGGCGAGCGCTCAAGTCGCGCCGGCGCGCGCTGCCAGCGCGGGTGCCATCGGTGCGGTGGGCGCGGTCAGCCCGATCGGCGCCACGAGCACTGCTGGCGCGGGCGGCTTCGGCACGCCGCGCTTCGACGCGTTGTTCAACGAGCTGAACCGCGACGTCGTCCGCTACATCGAGCAGGGCGACGGCGGCTCCGGCGGCGGTCTCAGTCCTGAAGGGGCGTGGGGCCGCGTGCGGTCCCAGGCGGTGGCCGGCATGGACGCGGCGCCGGGCACCGGCGGCTCCGCGGACGACGCCGTCAGCGATGCGCAGCGCCAGGCCTTCATCGACGAAGTCCTGCCGCTGGCGCGCGGCGCCGGCGCGAAGCTGGGCGTCGCGCCCGAGGTGCTGACCGCGCAGGCCGCGCTGGAAACGGGCTGGGGCCGCTCGCCGATCCGCGCGGCGGACGGCGCGAGCAGCCACAACTACTTCGGCATCAAGGCCACCGGCTGGCAGGGTGCCGTCGCGCAGGCGATGACGACGGAGGTCGAGGGCGGCGCGCCCGTGGCACGCAGCGAGGCGTTCCGCGCCTACGCGTCGCCGTCGCAGTCCTTCGACGATCTGGCCCGGCTGGTCGGCTCGAGCCCGCGTTATCAGGGCGCGCTCAACGCCGGCGCCGACGCACGCGCCTACGGCGTCGCGCTGCAGCGCGGCGGCTACGCCACCGATCCGGCGTATGCGGAGAAGCTCACGCAGGTGGCGGCTCGCGTCACGGCGCACATCGACACCGCTCAACGATCGACCTCGACCTCGAACTCGAACTCGAATTTGATGGCGACTCGGATGTCGACCTCGACGGGCGCCGCCGCTCGCGCGACGGGAGCTGCGAAATGAAGCCGGTCTTCGCGGCGATCGCCTCAGCGCAGTTCGGCGGGCTCGACCAGTCCGGCGTCCAGCACGCGCGCCTGGATCACCCGACCGCTGGCGCTGTTGCGCACGCGGATCAGGCCCTGTCGCGCGCCGCTGTCGAGCGCCTCGCCGGCGCCCTCGACGCTGACGCCGCCGCGGCTGGCCTGGATGCGCACGGCGTCGCCGCGTTTGACCACGATGGCCGCCGCCAGCAGCCGCTTCTGCAGCAGCTGGCCCGGGCGCAACGTCGTGCGCGCGGCGAAGCCGGGCTCCAGCGTGGACAACGCGTCGGGCGTCTGGCTGATGTCGCGGCGCTGCAGCTGGAGCTGATCGTCGGTGACCGGCTGACCGCTGGCCACGCCCTGCGTGACGACGAGCACCTCGGCGCTCAGCGTCGCGCGCAGCAGGAAGTCCTGCGGCGGCACGCGGGCGGCGTCGTCGGTGCAGCGGGCCACCAGGCGCAGGCGCATCAGGCTGCGGCTGTCCTGCAGCGCGACGTCCCAGCCGGCCGGGCAGGCCGGACGTGGGCGCGGCGCGGGCTGCTGAAGCTGCAGCTCCGGCGAGATCAGGCCGGCCTGCTGCGCCTGGTCGAGCAACGCGGTCCGGGCGGTGTCCAGCACCTGGGCGTCGAGCTGGGCGGTGCCGTCCCTGGAGGCGCTCGGCGCCTGAGGTGCCGGACCCGCGGCCAGGGCGGCCGGCAGCCCGCAGGGCAAGGACAACGCTGAGATCGCCAGAGCGATCGACAGCGGACGACAGACAGCAACGGATTCGGAAACGAACGGAAAGAGGGAGTCGCGCATGAGCATCGATTTCAGCAAGGCGGCCGGGGTGCATGACGACGCGCTGCGTCTGCGCGCGGAGCGGACCAAGGTCCTGGCCTCCAACATCGCCAACGTCAGCACGCCAGGGTTTCAGGCGCGCGACATCGATTTTGCCGCGTCCTTGCGCAGCGCACTCGGATCCGGCGACGGATCGGGCGACGGGTTCAACGGCGAGCTCGCGCTGGACACCGGCGACCAGGACATGAAGTACCGCGTCCCGTATCACCCGGCGCAGGACGGCAATACGGTCGAGCTCGGCGTGGAGCAGGCCGCCTTCGCGCAGAACGCGCTCGATTTCCAGACCAGCCTGAGCTTCGTGAACATGAAGCTCAAGGGCGTGGCCAAGGCCATCAGCGGTCAATAAGCGACAAAACGGGAGCTGTCATGTCCTTCAAGCAGATCAGCCAGATCGCCGGTTCGGCGATGTCCGCGCAGACGGTGCGCCTGAACACGATCGCCAGCAACCTGGCCAACGCGCAGTCGGCCGCCGGCACCGAGACCGCCACGTACCACGCCCGCAAGCCGGTGTTCGCCGCGCTCGCCGCGCGCGAAGGGCTGGGCGACCAGCAGCTCGCCGGCACGCGCGTGCAGGTGCTGGACGTCGTCGAGAGCCAGGAGCCGCTGCGCAAGGCCTACGAGCCCGAGAACCCGCTCGCCAACGAGAACGGCGAGGTCTTCTACCCCAACGTCAACCCGGTCGCCGAGATGACCGACATGTTGTCCGCCTCGCGCGCCTTCGAGACCAACGTCGAGGTGCTGTCGCGCGTGAAGTCGATGCAGCAGTCGCTGCTGCGCCTCGGCGAAGGCTGATCCATGCCTGATCCGACCCTGATCAAGACCTGACCCCGATCCTCCACGGAGCACCGACATGACCACTTCCGTCAACAACAACTCGAGCGGCAACGGCGCTTCGTCGTCCAGCGCGGTCGCCGGCAACGGCGACAGCGCCGGCCTGAGCAACCTGTTCACCACGCTGCTCGTCGCGCAGATCAAGAACCAGGATCCGCTGTCGCCGCAGGACCCGTCGCAGTTCGTCAGCCAGCTCACGCAGCTCAGCCAGGTCGAATCGATGCAGAAGCTCACCTCGCAGGGCCAGACCAACGCCAGCATGCTGGCGAGCCTGCAGCTGATGACGCTGGGCGCGCAGGTCGGATCGACGCTGCAGGCCACCGTGTCGCAGGTGCAGCTGCAGGGCGAGCCGGTCGAGCTGCGCTACGCGCTGGATTCGAGCAGCCCCGCCAACACGCTGGTGGTGACGGCCGGCGACGGCACCGAGCAGCGCATCGATCTCGGCTCGCTCGGCAAGGGCGAGCACGGCTACACGCTGGACCCGGCCAAGCTGGGCCTGCGCGACGGCCAGTACAGCCTGAAGTTCGAGGCCAAGGACAAGCGCGACGTGAGCCTGGAGACCGTCGCCCGCCTGGACGGCGTGCGCCTGTCCGCCGACGGCAGCGTGATGCTGCAGCTGGCCGGCGTCGGCGAGGTCACCAGCCAGGCCATCACCCAGTTCAAGGGCCGCGCCGCGTCCTGACGCGCGTCCCTTCCCAGGTTCTTCAGAGTCTTCCCCAGTTCCCAGCATCCAACGCCTTCGGAGGCCCCCATGAGTTTCGAAATCGCACGTTCGGGCATCAACGCGGTCAACGCCAGCCTGGAGACCATCAGCAACAACATCGCCAACTCCGGCACCTACGGCTTCAAGTCCAGCCGCAGCAACTTCTCGTCCATGTACGCCGACAGCTCGCCCACCGGCGTGGAAGTGGGCTCGATCTCGCAGAGCATCCAGACCGGCGGCGGCCTGTTCAACACCGGCCGCGGCATGGACGCGATGATCCAGGGCCGCGGCTTCTTCGCGGTCAAGGGCGACGACGGCCAGACCGTGTTCACCCGCGTCGGCCTGTTCGACGTCGACAAGGACGGCAACGTCATCGACAGCCTGGGCCGCAAGGCCCAGGGCTACGCCGCGGTGCTGGACGCCAACGGCCGGCCGGTGCCGGGCGCCGGCCTGGGCGCCTTCGGCGACCTGCGCGTCAACGCCGGCACGATCCCGGCGCAGGCCAGCGACGTGCTGACCTACAACGGCAACCTCAGCGCCGACTGGACCGTGCCCGCGCTCGCGCCCTTCGACAAGGACGACTCGCGCAGCTACAACAGCTCGGTGACCTCGGTCGTGTACGACTCGCTGGGCACCAAGCACAGCGTGACGCAGTACTTCGTGAAGACCGGCGTCGGCGCCGTCAACGCGTACTACAGCTTCGACGGCGCGGCCCCGGCCGGCGTCGGCGCGACGCTGAACTTCGACGCGCTGGGCCAGCTCACCGCCGTGCCCGCCGTGACGCTGAACGCCGCGCCGGCCAACGGCGCCGCGCCGATCGCCATGCGCATCGACTACACCACCACCACGCAGTACGCCGGCGACACGACGACCCGCACCAACGAGTCCAACGGTTATGCCGCCGGCACTCTCACCGGCACCAGCCTGTCGGAGGACGGCTCGCTGGTGGCCAACTACAGCAACGGCGAGAAGCAGACCGTCGGCACCATCGCGCTGGCCACCTTCGCCAACGAGAACGCGCTCAAGCCGATGAGCGACACGAGCTGGACGTCGACCATCGACAGCGGCGTGGCGCTGTACTCGCGCCCGGGCGCGGGCACGGCGTCCAAGCTCAGCGCCGGTGCGATCGAGCAGTCCAACGTCGACGTCACCGGCGAGCTCGTCAGCCTGATGAGCGCGCAGCGCAACTACCAGGCCAACACCAAGCTCATCTCGACCGAGAACGAGATGATGCAGGCGCTGATGCAGGCCGTCTGACGCGAGCTCTCCCGCGAGTTCTTCCCGACCACCCGGACTGAAGCGAGCCCCCGATGGACGCCCTGATCTACACCGTCATGAGCGGCGCCGAGCGCATCCAGCGCGCGCAGGCCGTGCATGCCAACAACCTGGCCAACATGGAGACGGCCGGCTTCCGCGCCAACCTGGAGCAGGCCGGCGCCGCGCAGGTGAAGGGCTACGGCTACGACGCGCGGCACCTGGCGCAGGCGCGTTCGGACGTCGTCAGCGCGCGCGCCGGCAGCCAGCGCGACACGGGCCGCGATCTCGACCTGGCGGTCGAGGGCGAGGGCCTGTTCGCCGTCGCGCAGGACGGACCGGCGGGCCGCGAGGCCTACACCCGCAGCGGCAACTTCACCGTCGACGCCGACGGCACGCTGCGCCTGGGCCGTCACGCGGTGCTGGGCGAGGGCGGTCCGATCGTGCTGCCGCCGCACGACAGGCTGGAAGTGCAGGCCGACGGCACGATCTCGGTCCTGGCCAACGGCCAGCCCGAGCTGCAGACGGTGGACCGCCTCAAGCTGGTCAAGCCGCCGTTCTCGCAGCTGACCAAGAACGAGGCCGGCCTGCTGGTGACGCGCGACGGCAGCACGCCGGCCGCCGATCCGGCCGTGCAGGTCGCCAAGGGCAAGCTCGAATCGAGCAACGTGTCGGCCGTCGAGGAGATGGTCGCCACGATGAACCTGGCCCGCGACTTCGAGCTGCAGATGCGCCTCTACAAGGCCGCCGACGGCATGGCCGATACCGGCAACCGGCTGGTCCGCGAGTGACGCGGCCCTCCGTTCACTCGACCGCGATCTCGCATTCGAATTCGACCTCGACCTCGACCTCGACCTCGACCTCGACCTCGACCTCGATCTCGATCTCGATCTCGATCCCGTTCCCCCGACATTCCCGCATTTCCCCAAGGAGCCCCCGATGAACCCCGCCATGTGGATCAGCAAGACCGGCGTGCAGGCGCAGGACGCCAAGCTGCAAGCGATCGCCAACAACCTGGCCAACGTCAACACGGTCGGCTTCAAGCGCGACCGGGTGATGTTCGAGGACCTCTTCTACCAGGTGGAGCGCCAGCCCGGCGCGCAGGCCGAGGACGGCACCGCCGCGCCGACCGGCGTGCAGCTGGGCAACGGCACGCGCATGGTGGGCACGCAGAAGGTGTTCACCAACGGCAACCTGCAGACGACGGGCCAGAGCATGGACGTGGCCATCGTCGGCAACGGCTTCCTGCAGGTCGAGGGACCGAACGGCCGGCCGGCCTACACGCGCGCCGGCCAGCTCAACGTCAGCCCGGAAGGCCGGCTGACGACGGCGCAGGGCCAGCGCCTGCAGCCGGAGATCACCATCCCCGTCAACGCCAAGTCGCTGACGATCGGCGAGAACGGCGTCGTGTCGATCACCGTCGCCGACAACGCCGCGCCGCAGGAGATCGGCCAGCTGCGCCTGACGCAGTTCGTCAACCCGGCCGGCCTGCTGGCGCTGGGCGACAACCTGTACCAGGAGACCGGCGCCAGCGGCGCGCCCACCGAGGGCGTGCCCGGCGAGAACGGCCTGGGCAAGCTCAAGCAGGGCGCGCTGGAAGGCTCGAACGTCCAGGTCGTCGAGGAGATGGTCGACATGATCGCGGCGCAGCGCACCTACGAGATGAACACCAAGGTGCTCTCCGCCGCCGACAACATGCTGCAGGTGCTGGCGCAGGCCGCACGCTGAGGAGACGTCGATGAACGCCGCCGCACCGCCCGCCGCCGCACCTTCCACCGGAGCCGACCGCCTCGACCGCTCCGCGCGCTCCGCGACCCTGGCCGCGGTCCTTGCCGTGGTACTCGCGACGGCCCTGGGCGGCTGCGCGATCATCGCGCCGCCGGAACTGCCCAGCGCCGATCCGGGCGGCCTGCCGTTGCCGATCGCGGAGACGGTCCGGCCGTCGGGTGGCGGCGTGTTCGCCGCGGGCCGCAGCGCCAGCCTGATCGCCGACACGCGCGCCTTCCGTTCCGGCGACGTGCTGACCATCGTGCTCGAAGAGGCGACGCAGGCCAGCAAGAGCGCCAACACGCAGAGCGGCAAGACCAGCGGCGGCAGCTTCGGCCTGGATCTGAACGGCAAGCAGCGCTCGTACGGCATCAACGCGGGGCGCGACTTCAACGGCAGCGGCAGCAGCACGCAGCAGAACACGCTGCAGGGCGCGATCACCGTGGTCGTGCAGGAGGTGACCTCCAACGGCCTGCTGCGCGTGCACGGCGAGAAGAGCCTGACGCTGAACCAGGGCGAGGAGCTGATGCGCGTGGCCGGCTACGTCCGCCCGGCGGATGTGGACAGCGAGAACCGCGTGTCCTCGCAGCGCGTGGCCAACGCCCGCATCGCCTACAGCGGCCGGGGCGTCCTGGCCGATGCCGCCACGCCGGGCTGGTTCACGCGCTGGTTCAACAGCCCGTGGAATCCGATCTGAGATCCGGTCAGATGACCAATCCGATCCCCCTCCATCGCGAGTCCCCCATGAAGAATCGATCGATTCCCCTGTCCACCGGCCTGGTGCTCGGCCTGGTGCTCGGCGTGGTCCTCGGCCTGGGCGTGGCGATGCCGACCTTCGCGGCGCAGCCGCTGCGCCAGCTCGTCGACATCGAGGGCGTGCGCGAGAACCAGCTGCTGGGCTACGGCCTGGTGGTCGGCCTGAACGGCAGCGGCGACAGCACGCAGGTGAAGTTCGCCGGCCAGTCGGTGGCCAACCTGCTGAAGCAGTTCGGCGTGAAGCTGCCGGAGAAGACCGAGGCCAAGTCGCGCAACGCGGCGGCCGTGATGGTGAGCGCGAGTTTCCCGTCGGGCTATCGCCGCGGGCAGTCCATCGACATCACCGTGTCCTCGCTGGGCGATGCGAAGAGCCTGCGCGGCGGCACGCTGCTGCTGACCGAGCTGCACGCCGCCGACGGCGAGGTCTATGCGCTGGCGCAAGGCAACCTGGTCGTGACCGGCCTGAACGCGCAGGGGCAGAGCGGCTCCAGCGTGACGGTGAACACGCCGACGACCGGCCGCGTGCCCAACGGCGCGTCGATCGAGCGCGAGATCGCGAGCGACTTCGACTCGCGGCCGGACGTGGTGCTGAACCTCAAGCGCCCCGCCTTCCAGACCGCGACGCAGATCGTCGACGCGCTGAACCAGCGCTTCGGCAGCGGCACGGCGTCGACGCGCGACGGGACCAGCGTGTCGGTGCGCGCCCCGATGGAATCGACGCAGCGGGTCGCCTTCGTCGCGCAGCTGCAGGGTCTGTCCATCGACGCCGCGCCGGCGCTGCCGCGCGTGATCTTCAATTCCCGCACCGGCACCGTCGTCATCGCCGACGGCGTCAAGGTGCGGCCGGCGGCGGTGTCGCACGGCTCGCTGAAGGTCGTCATCAGCGAGAGCCCGCAGGTCAGCCAGCCCAACGCGTTCAGCCAGGGCCGCACGCAGACGGTGCCGCAGTCGCAGCTGCGCGTGGACCAGGGCGACGGCCGGATGTTCCGCTGGCCGGCGGGCACCTCGCTGCAGGCGATCGTCGACATGGTCAACAGCATCGGCGCGAATCCGGACGACCTGATGGCGATCCTGCAGGCGCTCGATCAGGCCGGCGCGATCGAGGGCGAGCTGCAGGTGATCTGATGAGCGACTTCCCGACTTCTTCTCCGATGCCGTCGGTCGCCGCGCTGGACGGCGCCAAGGATCCCGACGCCCGCATCAAGGCGCAGGCCACCGACGCGGCCGTCAAGTTCGAGGCCTTCTTCATCAAGCAGATGATCAGCCAGATGCGCGCCGGCACGCGCGCGCTGGCCGACGACGACAGCGTCGAGAACAAGCGCGCCAACCAGGACATGCTGGACCTGGCCGACGGGATGGTCGCCGACGCGCTGGCCCAGCAGCGCGCCTTCGGCATCGCCGACCTGATGCTCAAGCAGGTCCTTCCCGCGGCGGGCTTAAGTTCCGGCGCCGGCGCGTCGCCTTCCGGAGGGAAGACCCCCGCGGGCGCCCCCGCATCCTCAGGAACCTCCACCCCATGAGCATCCTCCTCAACGGCCTCACCGGCGCGCAGGCCGCCCAGGCCGCGCTGGGCACCACCAGCCAGAACGTCGCCAACGCGATGACGCCGGGCTACACCCGCACCGGCGTGCTGCTGGGCTCGCTGCAGACGCCGCAGGGCGGGGCCGGCGTGCAGGTGTCCAAGCTGCTGCGCTTTGCCGACAGCTTCAAGAACGTGCAGCTATGGCAGGCGACCAGCCAGCTCGGCCAGTACAGCGCCGGGCAGTCCTACATGACGCAGCTCGAGCAGGTCATGTCCGACGACACGGCCAACATCAACAACGGCATCGACCAGTTCTTCGCCGCGCTGAACGCGGCCAGCGTCCAGCCGGAATCCGGTCCGCTGCGCGAGGCCGTGCTGACCGCCGCCGACGGCCTGGTCAAGCGCTTCGACAGCCTGCAGCAGCTGTTCGCCAACCAGCAGACGGCGATCGCGACGCAGCGCGACGGCGTGGTCAACCAGGTCAACGCGCTGACGCAGGACATCGCGCTGCTGAACAAGCAGATCGCCGGCGGCCGCGCCACCGGCATGAACGACGCCGGGCTGCAGGACGCCCGCGACGAGAAGATCAAGGCGCTGTCCGCGCTGGTCGGCCTGCAGGTCGTCGACACGCCCGACGGCGCCAAGAGCGTGTCGCTCAAGGGCGGCCAGCCGCTGGTCGTCGGCGCGGACGCGGCGGTGATGTCCACGTCCGGGCCCGGCGCGCTGAAGATCCAGTTCGCCAACACCTCGTTCACCTTGTCGGACGTGGGGCAGGGCGGTCAGCTCGGCGGCCTGGCCGATCTGCAGAAGCAGGTGCTGGGTCCGATGCGCACGACGATCTCCGAGCTCGCCCTGGGCATCGGCAACGCGTTCAACGCGCAGCTGGCGCTGGGCTTCGCCCCGCCGGCCACGACGCCGGGCGCGGCGCTGTTCGACACCAGCGGCGGCACGCTCAAGATGACCGGGATCACCGCGTCGCAGCTGGCGTTCTCCGCCAGCGCCACGGTCAGCGGCGACAGCGGCAACCTCACCGCGCTGATCGGCCTGAAGAACCGGCCGATGACCATCACCACCTTCGATGCGGCCGGCAACGCCGCCGGCACGACGCAGATCATCACCGGCGACGTGTTCACGCAGCTGGTGGGCAAGCTGGGCGTGGCGAGTTCGCTGAACCAGAGCTCGCAGAAGACCGCGACGACGGTGCGCGACCAGTCCGAGGAGGACTGGAAGTCCAGCGCCGGCGTCAACACCGACGAGGAAGCCATCAACCTCATGCAGTACCAGCAGATGTACCAGGCCAACATGAAGGTGGTGGCGGTGGCGAACCAGCTGTTCGACAGCACGCTGCAGATGCTGGGCTGAGCCCGGCGTCGTCCATCCCCTTCAGCCCCGTTCAGATCGTCGCTTTCCGGAGAAGCCGCCATGCGCATCGCCAGCAACCAGTACCACACGACGATGAACAGCGCGCTGCAGGCCGCCAACGAGGGCCTGACGCACGTGATGCAGCAGATGGCGTCGGGCCAGCGCGTGCTCAAGCCGTCCGACGACAGCATCGCGGCGCTGCGCCTGGCGCGGCTGTCGCGCGAGGAGGCCTCGCTCGACCAGTACCGCGACAACATCGGCGCGCTGCAGAGCCGGCTCAAGACCAGCGAGGTGTCGCTGGACAGCATCCGCGAGGACCTGCAGGCGACGCGCGACCTGCTGGTCTGGGCGGCCGACGCGGGCAACACCGGCGACGACCTGAACGCGATGTCGGGCTCGGTGAAGACGCTGCACGACAGCCTGCTCTTCCTGGCCAACAGCAAGAACGCGGAAGGCCGCTACCTGTTCTCCGGCACGGCCAGCGACCAGCCGACCGTCGACGCGGGCTACAACTTCCTGGGCAACTCGCAGACGCAGCAGGTCGCCGTGGCGGACAACATGGCCATCGGCGGCAACGTGTCGCTCGAGGGCATGGGCGCGTTCCTGCGCCAGCTCAACACGTTGGGCGGCCAGCTGGCCACGCCGGGCGTCACCGCCGAAGGCGTGCACGCCGACGTGACCGCGATGATCGCCGCGCTCGACCAGACGCTGGGCGACGTGGCGGGCAAGATCGGCCAGCTCGGCGGACGGCAGAACATCCTGGACACCATCGACACGAACCATGCGTCGGTCAGCCTGGCCAACCGGCAGACCGCGCTGGACCTCGGTCAGATCGACTACGGCGAGGCCGCCACGCGCCTCAACAGCTACACGCTGGCGCTGCAGGCGACGCAGAAGGCCTATGCGAAGGTCAGCCAGCTGAGCCTGTTCGATGCGATCTGACGCGCTCACCGCGCCGGTGTTCGGCGGGGATCGCGCGTCGCGGTCCGCCGACGGCGCTCGCATGGCGGCGTTGCCGACCGCGCCCGCCTTGGCGACGAGCGGTGCCGGCGTCGCCGCGGCACGTCCCGCGCCCCTCGATGCGCCGGGCATGCGGCCTGCGCCGACCGCGCCGACGGCAGAGAAGCCCCTCGTCATCGAGGTCGCCGCGGCGCCGCTGCGCGCGGGCGACGGCGCTTCACCCGCTCGCGAACCGGGCGCGCAACTTCAGCTCGGCAAACTCCAGCAGGGGCTGGACTACCTCGATCGGCTGGCCGCGGCGATGCAGCAGCTCAAGGGCGGTCTCAGCGAGACGCTGGCGCGCCAGACTCCCCCGTCGGCGACGCTGGGCGGGCAGGTCGACCAGTTGCGTCAGCTCTGGTCGCAGCGCAGCCGCGAGGCCGGCGGTCGCGTCGATGCCGAATTGCAGGCCGCGCCCGAGGACGGCGCGGCGCGCCAGCGCTTCAAGTTGCGCGGCCTGGATCTGGCCGTGCTGCAGCAAGGGGGCAAGGAGACGCTGAGACTCCAGCTGCCGGGTCAGCCGCAGGAAGGCGGCGCGCCGGGCAAGGCGACGGTGATTGCCGTGTCGCTGGACGGCGAGGGCACACAGCAGCAGTTGCAGGCGCTGACGAAGGCGTTGTCTCCGGCGGGGCTGTCGGTGCAGGCGCAGGGCACGGAGATCGTGTTCAGCGTGGCCGAGTCGCAGTGGCCCGCGCTGCGCGACGGCCTGACCCTGCGCGGCGAAGGCAAGCGCTTCCCCAGCGGCCAGCCGGTGCGCGCGCTGCTGGAGCCGGCGCCGGACGCGCTGCAGCCGCAGCGCTGGGACCTGAAGGAAGCGACCGGGCAGCGCCAGGCGCTGGGACAGTTGCTGCAGGCGCAGCCCAAGGTCGCGCAGGCGCGGGCCCGCCTGCATGAGCAGCTCGAGTCGGCCGCGCGGCCGGCGCCGTCGATGGCGCCGGAGCAGGCCGGCGCGCTTGCCGGCGCGTTGGCGGGTGCGCTGTCCGGCGCCGAGTACAGCGACGTCGGCGCGCTGCTGCCGGCGCTGCGCGGCATGCACCGGCAGCGCGTGCGTCAGTTGCTGTCGCCCTGACGGGACCTGACGCTCGACGCCCGACGGGGGCGCTCAGGAGGACGGCAGGCGGCCGACGAAATCGTCGATCTGGAACGGCAGGCAGATCGTGTGCGGCAGCGACTTGCTGTGGCTGAACTCGAGTAGCGTCTTCACGAGCAGCGAGTCTTCGCGACAGTCGCCCCGCTCGACGCTGGCGACGCGCTGACCCTCGGTCTTCAATCGCGCGATCATGTCCTCGGTGTTGCGCGCCGGGATCAGGGAGTCCTTGCTGTTGTGGAACATCCTGAACTCGGCCAGCGGCAGGTCGTATCGCTGCGAACCGGACGCCAGGCTGTTCAACAGGAGATGCGGCGTGAGGCCGCTGAGCTTCCCGGCCCGGTAGTCGGCGAGGAAGGCCGGCAGCACCTGACCATCGGCGCCGAAGACCGTCCTGGGGTCGTAGGACAGGTGCTGGTAGTCGCGCAGTGCCGCGAGCGTGCGGCCCAGGTAGTCCGGGATGCGGCTCAGATCGGCCTTGTCCGAATACTCGTCGCGCGGTTCGCCGGCGGCCGCTCGCAGGGACGAGTCCAGCGTCCGGCGGATCTCGAAGGGACCGTCGCCGGTCGACACCAGCCGGATCGTCGTCTGGCGCGCCAGGTGCGGGATCGAGGCCATGGCGGAGAACGCCCCCTGCGACGGACCGATCATGCGCAGGTCCATCCCGGGCTGCGCGCGGTGGACCTGCATGAAGTACTCGTTGACGGCGCTCAGCATGTCCACGGTGTGCGCGGCCGTGTCCGCGGCGATCAGGAAGGCCTGCGGCGAGGCCGCCGTGTCGCCCTTGCCGATCAGGTCGGGGGTGAAGTAGATGTGGCCCTTGCCCGCCGCGCCCAGGCCGATCAGGACCATGGCGTTCCTGCCCGACGAGGGGGCGTCGGACTCGTTGGATTCGGCACCGCGCTGCCCGATCACCACGGGCCGGCCGTTGTAGTCGACCGGTGGGCCGCCTGCCGACGGCACGGGATAGACCAGCAGGCCGCTGAGCGTGATGGGCGCGCCGGACGCGTCGATGCTCCGATAACGGACGCGTTTGACCTGGGCGTCGAAGGCGGCGTTCGGCGAGGCGATGTGGGGCAGTTCGTGGCGCAGGAGCGGCTTGAGCACCGCGGCGGTCACGGGGTTGCCCCTCGCGTAGTCCTCCACCAGGACGCTGACCAGGTCGTTGATCTGCGAACGGGCGATCCGCGACGAGCCCGTCAGGCCGCCGAACTCCACCGGGAGGTCCGTGACGTCCCCGTCCAGCGCCCCACGGCGTTGCTGGCCGGTGCTGAAGACGGACACGGCCTTGCCGTTCAGCTGGAGCCCGTAGGACGTGTCCGGCTGCAGCGTCTGTCGCGGCTCGATCGTGCGCGAGCCGGCGAGGCCCCCGTTCGGGTTCGCCCATTCGCTGGACGCGACGACGGTGGTCGGCACGGTCGCCTGGGTCTTGTCGACCAGCTTGAAGTCGTCGCACGCGCCGGCGGTGGCGGCGGTGTAGTCGATGGTCACCGACGGATCGATGAACCCGGCCGTGACGGAGGCTTCGGGGGTGACGCGCAGCACCGTGCAGGCGGGCGCGACGATGTCCGGGCTCTTGTCGCCCTTGCCGCCGCCGCAGGCGGCGACCAGGACGGACAGGCTGAGCACGGTGAACAGCGAGGGAGGGGAAGGGCGCATGGGGAGTCGGGGAGGAGAGAGTCGGGGAGGAGGGACGAGGGGAGCGAGGAATGGGGAGAGGAGACGGGCCGCGGCAGAAGCACCGGAGGCAGGGAAGAGGGGGCGGGAGTCGAAGAGGGGATCGTCGATGCCCCGTTGCGCCGGCTCAATGCGGCGGACGGGGGGAAGCAGCGGCCCCGACTGGCTCATCGAGGGGAGGGAACCACCCGGATGCGGGGGGTGGCCCCGGGGGCGGCGGTCGATTGCCGGACCGGCGTCATCGCGCGGTCCGGCGGCTTATGTAGACTGTTTCCCCGATGAATCCGCCGGCCCGCTTTCCGACCGCAACGCCTGACCCCGGCCTGGACGCCGTGGCGCGCGACTTCCAGACGACCCCGCGCTTCGACCGCCTCGATGCGCTACGGGGCCTGGCCATGGTCTGGATGACCGTCTTCCACTTCTGCTTCGACCTGAGCTACTACAAGATCGTGGTGGAGGACTTCTACCGCGACCCGTTCTGGACCTGGCAGCGCAGCGCCATCGTCAGCCTGTTCCTGCTGTGCGCCGGCATGGGCCAGGCGGTGGCGCTGGCGCAGGGCCAGACGGCCTACCGCTTCTGGCGCCGCTGGGGCCAGGTCATGGCCTGCGCGCTGCTGGTGTCGATCGGGTCGTGGTGGATGTTCCCGCGCTCCTTCATCAGCTTCGGCGTGCTCCACGGCATGGCGCTGATGCTGATCCTGGTGCGCTTCGGCTTCTCGAGACTGCCTACCGCGGCGTTGTGGCTGCTGGGCGCGGTCGCGATCGCGCTGCCGTTCTTCGTCGCGCATCCCTTCTTCGACACCCGCACCACCAACTGGCTCGGCCTGGTCACGCGCAAGCCCCTGACCGAGGACTACGTCCCGCTGCTGCCGTGGCTCGGCCCGATGCTGTGGGGCTGCGCGCTGATGCGCGTCGAGGCGGTGCGGACCTGGATGCAGCGTCCGGTGCTGCCGGCGGTGCGTCCGCTGTCGGTGATGGGGCGGTGGTCGCTGTCGTACTACATGCTCCACCAGCCGGTCATGATCGGCCTGCTGGCGGCGGCGCGCACGCTGGGCTGGCTGTCAGGCAGGCCGTGACGGGTGCGCGACAATCGCGCCCATGAGCTCTTCCTCTCCTTCCAAGACCCAGATCCTGTTCGGCTTCCACGCCGTCACCGTGCGGCTGAAGACCGCGCCCGCCTCGGTGCAGGAGATCCTGTTCGACGCCACCCGCAAGGACCAGCGCATGCGGGGCTTCCTCGAGAAGGCCGAAGCGGCCGGCGCGAAGCTCGTCGAGAGCGACGACGACCGGTTGAAGGCGCTGTGCGGCACGCACCGCCACCAGGGCGTGGTGGCGCGGGTGAAGGCGGTGGCGCAGTCGCATTCGCTGGATGAGGTGCTGGAGCAGGTCGAGGGGCCGCCGCTGGTGCTGGTGCTGGACGGCGTCACCGATCCGCACAACCTCGGCGCCTGCCTGCGCGTGGCCGACGGTGCGGGCGCCCATGCGGTGGTCGCGCCCAAGGACCATGCCGTGGGGCTGAACGCGACGGTGGCCAAGGTCGCCAGCGGCGCCGCGGAGACCGTGCCCTACCTGATGGTGACCAACCTGGCGCGTTCGCTCAATGAGCTCAAGGAACGCGACATCTGGGTGATCGGCACCTCGGACCAGGCGGAGAAGACGCTGTACGACCTGGACCTGACGGGTCCGGTGGCGCTGGTGCTGGGCGCCGAAGGCGACGGCATGCGCCAGCTGACCGCGAAGACCTGCGACGAGCTCGTGCGCATCCCGATGCAGGGCGCGGTGGAAAGCCTGAACGTCTCCGTGGCCGCCGGCGTGTGCCTGTACGAGGCGCTGCGCCAACGTCAGAAGAAGGCCTGAGCACCCGACGCGAGATAATCGCGTCCATTCCGGCGCCCACGAGGCGCCGTTCCACCCTCCGCATCCCGGTAGCGCCATGCCAGTCATCGAAGTCACGCATCCCCTCGTCAAGCACAAGATCGGCCTGATGCGGGAGGGCGACATGTCCACCAAGAAGTTCCGCGAGCTGACCGGCGAGGTCGCGCGGCTGCTGGCCTACGAGGCGACGGCGGACTTCCCGCTCGAGAAGACGACGATCGAGGGCTGGTGCGGCCAGGTCGAGATCGACCAGATCGCGGGCCGCAAGGTGACGGTGGTGCCCATCCTGCGCGCGGGCCTGGGCATGCTGGACGGCGTGCTGGACATGATGCCCAACGCCAAGGTGAGCGTGGTCGGCCTGGCGCGCGACCACGAGACGCTGCAGCCGGTGAACTACTTCGAGAAGTTCGTCGGCAAGCTGGACGAGCGCACCGCGCTGATCGTGGATCCGATGCTGGCGACGGCCGGCTCGATGATCGCGACGGTGGACCTGCTCAAGCAGCGCGGCTGCAAGGACATCCGCGCGCTGGTGCTGGTGGCGGCGCCGGAAGGCGTGGCGGCGCTGAACAAGGCGCATCCGGACATCCGCTGCTGGACCGCGGCGATCGACTCGCACCTCAACGAGAACGGCTACATCATCCCGGGCCTCGGCGACGCCGGGGACAAGATCTTCGGGACGAAGGACGTCTGAGGTCCTTGTGCGGTGAAGGGATGATCGATACGACCGGTCGTTGATCAGTCGATCCGTGCCTCGGTCGGTCCCTCGGTCGGTCCGTCTGTTGGCCGGGACCGCTGCGCCAACAGGCGCTTGCGCACCGCATAGATGTTGTTGCGCAGCGCGTAGAGCTCTTCGGCATAGGACAGCGGCACCGCAATGCGGTGTGTGACGCGATCCAGCTCGTCCAGCTCGTCGAGCAATGCCTCGCGCTCGCCGGTGCCGGTTTCCAGCTTGGCTTCCACCTCGCGCAGCCGCGCATACCAGCGGAACACGCGCGAGCGCACGCGGAAGGTGTAGAGCGGCGGCACCACGCGCGACAGCGGCAGCATCAGCACCAGCAGGCCGCCGACCACGAGCCACATGCGCTCCAGCAGATTGCCGGCCCAGAAGGGCAGGTAGCGCGCCCAGGCCGGCGGCGTGCCGTTGATCGCGCGGTCGCCCTCGGCGCTGACCGGCAGCTCGCTGGTGCGGGTGTTGGGGAAGTCGCGCGCGCCGTTGAACCAGCCGGCCCCGCTGTGCTGGCCCAGGGCCGCCTGCGCGAACAGCTGGCGCAGCGCCGGGTGCGTCTGCTCGCGCGCCAGCAGGGCGGTGGTGGTGGCCAGCAGCGGTACGTCGTGCGGCGGCAGATCGGCCGCCAGGTCCACCACGCCGCGCGGCAGCGTCACGGTGGACAGGAAGGGCAGGTGGCGGGAATAGGCCTCGTTCTGCTCGAAGGCCATCAGCGCGATGGCCGGGTCGCGCAGCAGCGCGCGGATCAGGCCGGACTGCGGCGCCGAGATCAGCACCGCGGCGTCCAGCCGGCCCTGGCGCAGCGCCGCGCCGGCGTCGTCGGGCGCCAGATTGGACAGCTGCAGATCGGTCGGCTTCAACTGGTTCAGCGCCAGCAGCTTCTCGACGATCTGCGGGACACCGCTGCCGTCCTGGTCCACATTGACCCGCAGGCCGCGCAGCTGGGTCAGGCGCTGCAGTTCGCCGCCGGGCTGGCGGCGCGCGATGCCGAGATCGCGGCGATAGAAGATCCAGATCGGTTCGTAGAACAGGCTGCCCAGGGAGACGATGCCGGCCTCGGTATCGGCCACCGGATCGGCCATGCCGCCGCGGACGAAGCCCACATCGGCCGTGCCCGCGCGCAGATGGGCCAGATCGTCCTGCGCGCCTTCGCTGGCGATCAGCGCCACCTGGATGCGCTCGCGCGCCAGCGCCTTCGCATAGCCCTCGCCGAAGCCGGCGTAGGCACTGCCGACCGGGCCGGTGGCCAGGCGCACCTGGCGCGGCGGCTGCGGATCCAGCCACCAGTAGGCCGCGACCAGCAGACCGCCGCCGAGCAGCAGCAACGGCCCCATCGAGACCAGCATGTCGCGCACCGTCTGCACCAGCAGGCGCAGGCTGCGGGTGGCATGCCATTGCTGGATCGGGGTCATGGCTTGCCGTCCTGGGCGGGCAAGGTCCGGGCCTGCGCGTTGCGGGGGCGCTCGCCGTCCTGGGCACCCGCATGAGTGGCGGCCGCAAGGGTGAGCGTGAGCGTGAGCGTGAGCGTGATGCCGAGGCGTCGCATGGGCTGGGTCTTTGCCGATGGAGGATCGGTCCATCGTATTCGAGGCGTGCCGGTCGGACTGATATGCCCGCTCCGGTGCAGAGCTGCCGCCGCTAGACCACCCCGAGTGCTCCCAGCACGCCACCCGCCAGCACCAGCCACACGATGCCGATCTTGGTCCGCATCGTGAGCACCACCGTTGCGACGATCATCGCCAGCGTCGCCCAGCGGTGGTCCGGCTCCACGAGGTAGGGCGCGGCCAGTAGCCAGCCCGTCGCGATCATCAGGCCCAATGTCAGCGGCGCCATGCCGACGGTGAAGGCGCGCACGCCCAGGTGCTCGCGGTTGTTGCGGGCCCAGCGCGTGGCCGCGACCACCAGCGTCGTCGACGGCAGCAGGATGCCGGCCATCGCCGCCGCCGCGCCCAGCAGTCCCGACACGTTGAAGCCGAGCACCGCGACGAACAGGATGTTCGGCCCCGGCGCCGCCTGCGCCAGGGCGATCGAACTCGTGAAGCTCTGGTCCGTCAGCCAGTGCCGCTCATCCACCAGGTAGCGATGCATGTCCGGCGCCGTCGTGATGGCGCCGCCGATGGACAGCAGCGACAGCATCAGGAAGTGCAGCATCAGCGCGCCGAGCTCGGGCCAGCTCAGCGTGCCGACGAGCATCTGCGTCCAGCCGACGTGCGCGACGACATGGGGACCGACCTGCGCGCCGACGCTCACGTGCGCACTCCCACGCGGCTGCGCTTGAGTGCGATCAGCGCCAGCGTCATGCCCAGTCCGCCGACGCTCAGCACGATCCAGAACAAGGGCAGCTTGAGCCAGACCGTCGCGCCGAAGACCAGCGCGGCGAGCGCCAGTCCGGGCATCAGACCGATCGGGTTCTTCCTCAGCGAGGGCAGCAGCTTGAAGCCCGTGGCCAGGATCAGTCCGGCCGACACCGCCCCCATGCCGCGCAGCGCGCCGGTCATGCGCGGCGAGGCCAGCCAGGTCGTGGACAGGGCCGCCAGGATCAGCACGATCACGGCCGGGAAGAGCATCATTCCCGCCAGCGCGACCATCGCACCGCGCAGGCCGAAGAAGCGGTCGCCGATCATCAGCGAAATGTTCACGATGTTCGGCCCCGGCAGCACCTGCGCGACGGCGAGCGTCTCGACGAACTCCTCGCGCGTCATCCAGTTCAGGCGCTCCACCAGTTCCCGCTGCGCCACGGCCAGCACGCCGCCGAAGCCCTGCAGCGCCAGCCAGGTGAAGGCCCAGAACAGCTGGGAGAGGGATTCGGGTTGCGCGAGCGCGGGTTCGGGCGCGGCGGCGGCGGCGCCTGGCTCGGCGCCTTCAGGGGACGGTGGCGGCGTGGAGGAGGGCCCCGCGCTCACCGGTGCCCCTTCAGCACATCCGGATTGACGATGTTGCTCGGCTTGCCGGCCATGTAGTTCAGGACGTTGTCGAACGCCGCGTCGAAGTACATCTGGTAGCTGTCCTGCTCGACGTAGCCGATGTGGGGCGTGCACACGGCATTCTCGAGCCTGAGCAGCGGGTGGCCTTGCAGGATCGGTTCGGACTCGAACACGTCGACCGCAGCCATGCCGGGCCGGCCGCGGTTCAGTCCGGAGACCAGCGCGCCGTCGGCGACCAGTTCCGCGCGCGAGGTGTTCACGAACAGCGAGGTCGGCTTCATCCGCGCCAGGTCTTCGGCGCTCACGATGCCGGTGGTTTCGTCCGACAGCCGCAGGTGCAGCGTCAGCACGTCCGCCTGTTCGAAGAAGGCTTCGCGGCTGTCCGCGGCCTGATGACCGTCGGCCTGCGCGCGCAGCCGCGAGGCCTCGCTGCCCCAGACCAGCACCTGCATGCCGAAGGCCTTGCCGTAGCCGGCGATCAGCTGGCCGATCTTGCCGTAGCCCCAGATGCCCAGCGTCTTGCCGCGCAGCACCATGCCCAGGCCGAAGTTCGGCGGCATCGAACCGGACTTCAGGCCCGACTGCTGCCACACGCCGTGCTTGAGCGTGGAGATGTACTGCGGCAGCCGCCGCATCGCGGCCATGATCAGCGCCCAGGTCAGCTCCGCGGGGGCGATCGGTGACCCGCCACCTTCCGCCACGGCGATGCCCAGCCGCGTGCAGGCGTCGACGTCGATGTGCTTGCCGACGCGTCCGGTCTGCGAGATCAGCTTCAGCTTGGGCAGCTTCTCCAGCAGTTGGCGAGGGAAGTGGGTGCGTTCGCGGATCGTCACCAGCACTTCGGCGTCGCGCAGCCGGACCGACAGCTGCCCGATGCCCTTGACGGTGTTGGTGAAGACCTTGGCGTTCAGCGCGTCCAGCTTGGCGGCGCAAGGCAGCTTGCGCACGGCGTCCTGGTAGTCGTCGAGGATGATGATGTTCATAGGCGTGCGGGCTCCGATCCTACTCGCCTGAAACGGTCGCCCCAAGGCCATTGGGCGAGCGTCGTGCAACAGATCGGAACAGGCACTAGCATCGCGCCCGCATCGCATCCCCCCATCCCAGACAAGGAGACTCCCATGGACATGTACGCCGCCACCGTGCCGGTGTTCGACCGCATGCTGAGCAACATGCAGACCTGGATCCGCACCGCGCGCGATCACGCCCTGGCCAAGGGCTTCGACGAATCGGTCTACCTGACGCTGCGCCTGGCGCCCGACATGCTCCCGCTGCCGCGCCAGGTCCAGATCGCCAGCGATGCCGCGAAGAGCGGCGTCGCGCGCCTGGCCGGCATCGAGGTGCCGAGCTGGCCCGACAGCGAAGCCACGCTGGAAGAGCTGATCCAGCGCATCCAGAAGACGCGCGACTTCATCAAGTCGGTCAGCGCCGAGCAGATCAACGGCTCCGAGACCCGTGCGGTCAGCGTGCCGCGCCGCGACAAGGAGCCGCTGCAGTTCCAGGGGCAGGACTTCACCCGCTTCTTCAACCTGCCCAACTTCTTCTTCCACGCCACCACGCTGTACGCACTGCTGCGCCACGCCGGCGTGCCGCTGGGCAAGATGGATTTCCTGGGTCAGCCGAAGTAAGTCGCCCAGCGGCCCCGGGGCCACATCTACCCGGCCCCCAGAAGTCCTCAGTCGCAAAACCGTCGAAGGACGGCAGTGGTTGGGGGCGGCATGGCTTGGGGTTCAGGCGCTTGCCGCCCGCGGCCCCATGCCATGGCGACCTTCGCTCGGGCCGCCGCAGCGGGCGTCAGCCCAACAGCCGCCGCAGCAGGCTCTTCCCCTGCTCGAGCTGCCGATTGAGCGCGATCAGGCGCGCCTCGGCTTCCGCCTGGTCGACGCACCGGGCCACTTCCGTGTAGATCGCCGTCCGCAGATGCCACAGGTCCTGCGGATGCCGGGCATGGACGATGTGCCGGAGCAGGGCGCGCACGCGCTCCTGCGTGTCGACATCGGCATCGTCGGTCAGGTCGGTGACGCTGGCGCGGAAGGCTGTGCGCAGCCGGGCCATCGCCCGGGCGCTGGCCTGGGGCCGGCGACCTTCGCCGGGCCACAGCCGCATCAGGCTCTGGAAGATGGAATCGCCGTTGCGCCGCCGCGTCGGCGCATCGTTCATCGCCGCGCCGCCGGCACCGCCGAGGCGGACCGCCGGTTCCGTCCAGGTCTGGGTCTCTGCCGCCCGCGTCTCGAAATCGTCCGGCGCCACGGAATCCACCGCTTCCGCGGCTTCGACGATCTCATCCCAACGGGACAGACTCGGCATCGCTTTCATAGGCTGCGTTCTTCTTGTCCTGGTTGATCGGACGCGCGTCCCTCGACGTCCCTTTGCGGGCTTGCTCTATCGCGCGGCGTCCGGACTTCTGAGTGCCCGGATCGCGAGACGATTGTGGAAGTCGGCCATGTAACAAGAAGCTCGAATAAGGCGGTGACGGGGGCCTCAAATCGTGCTCAAGTTCTCACTCCGGCGGCCGATAAAGGGCTGAATGGGCGGGTCGCCGGTGTCCGCGGCGTGCCCAGGGCGGAGGTCCCAGGCGGGGAAATGGGCGGTCGGCACCGTCCATTTGCCGGGATGCTTCCGGGAACGCACGGACACAATCCCGTACAGGCGGCCCGTGGGCCCGAGCCGGCGTGTCCGGCCGCGCCCGCCGGATCGCTCCACCGTGCCCCGAAAGCCCGATCACATGGACATCGCCCACCCCAGCATGCCGAACTTGAGCGTTCCCGCCCCGCTGGCCCAGGAATGGGAGCAATTGCTGACCCGTGCCCGCGAGGGCTCGCTCCCGCTGCCGGAGCTGATGGACCGGGGCAATTTCTTCCAGGGCCAGAATCTTGGCGACGCCGCCGCCCATCTCTATGAGACGTGGCTCGCGCAGGAGGGCCAGCCGCCCGCCGCGCGTCTGGTGGCGCTGTACAACTGGGGCACCGTGCTGGGCAACATCCAGCAGCATGAGCGCGCCGAGCAGGTCTATCGCCAGGCGCTGGCGATCAGCCCGACCTTTGCCCAGGCCCGTCTGAATCTCGGTCATCAGCTGGAGCACCTCGGGCGGGTGGACGAGGCCCTCGGCGCCTGGCGCGAGGTCTACGAGGGCGCCGGCCCGATGGAGGCGCTCGGCGCCGACCAGACCGGCCTGCGCACGCATGCCCTGAACAACGCGGCCCGGCTGCTCGAAGTGCAGCGCCGCTACGACGAATCGGAAGCGCTGATGGTGCGCAGCCTCACGCTCAATCCCGAGCAGACGGACGTGATGCAGCATTACGTGCACATCCGCCAGAAGCAGTGCAAGTGGCCGGTTTACGAGGCGTTCGGCGAAGTTACACACAACAGGCTGCTCATTGCCACCTCGTTGCTGGCGACGCTGAGCGCCACCGACGATCCCGCGCTGCAGATGGGCGCCGCCCAGCGCTTCGTCCACGAGAAGGTGACGAAGCAAAAGGAGGCGCTCTGGCGCCATCCCGTTTCCGTGGCCGCGCGCCAGCAGGGGAAGCTCAAGATCGGCTACCTGTCCGGCGACCTCTGCATGCACGCCGTCGGCCTGCTGACCGCCGAGCTGTACGAGCTGCACGACCGCGAGAAGTTCGAGATCCATGCCTTCGACTGGAGCCGCGACGATGGCACCGCGCTGCGCAAGCGGATCCTGATGTCCATGGACAAGGTCTGGCGCCTGAACGCGATGGACGACGCCACGGCCGCCAAGCTGATCGCGCAGGCGGGGATCGACGTGCTGGTCGACCTGCAGGGCCTGACCAGCGGCGCGCGCCCCAACATCCTGGCCCATCGGCCGGCGCCGGTGCAGGTCAGCTACCTGGGCCTGCCGGCGACCTCGCTGCTGCCTGGCGTGGACTGGATCCTGGCGGATCGCTTCACGATGCCGGCCGAATACCTGCCGTACTGCAGCGAAAAGCCCATTTACCTGCCGCATTGCTATCAGGTCAGCGACCGCAAGCGCGAGATCGGGGCGACCCCCACGCGCGCCCAGTACGAGCTGCCCGAGGACGCCTTCGTCTTCTGCTCGTTCAACAACAACCACAAGATGAACGCCGAGATGTTCGGCGCCTGGATGCGCATCCTGCAGGGCGTGCCGAACTCGGTGCTGTGGCTGCTGGCGGACAACGAGTGGGCCAAGGCCAACCTGCGGCGCGAGGCCGAGTCCGCGGGCGTCGATCCCTCGCGGCTGATCTTCGCCCCGCGCGTGGCGCCGCCCGACTACCTGGCGCGCTTCCAGCTGCCGGACCTGGTGCTGGACACCTTCCCGTACAACGCCGGCACGACCGCCAGCGACTGCCTGTGGATGGGCACTCCGATCCTGACCCGCTCCGGCCGCAGCTACATCTCCCGCATGTGCGGCAGCCTGCTGACAGCCGTGGGCCTGCCGGACCTGGTCACCTTCTCGGTCGAGGAATACGTCCAGCGCGCCATCCAGATCGGCCTCAATCCTGGCCGTGCGAAGTCCTACAAGCGCTACCTGCGGGACGAAGGGCGCAACAGCGCACTTTTCGACATGCCGGCGATCGTTCGTGACATCGAGCGCGAATTCGAGCAATTGGCCCTCGCGCATCGAGGCTGAAACTGAAAAGATTTGATCAATGAACCGGCCGCACGACCCCTTCTTCGACGGTGACCAGCGCGCCCGCGGCCCCGGCCTGCGCCTGGCCGCGGAGGATGGCCAGCGTGCGCCCGGCATCCCGGACGCGCCGCACGACCCGCTCGCGGACCTGGCGCAGCAGCCGGCCGTCGATCCGCTGCTGCAGTGCCTGTCCTGGCTGACGCAGCATCATGGCCGCGCCCGCTCGGTCGAATCGCTGCGTGCCGGCGCGCCTGTCGAAGGCGCGCTCAGCCCCGATCAGGCCATCCGCCTGATGCGCGAAGCCGGCTACAACGCCGGCCTGCTGCGCAAGGGCATCGAGGAAATCAACCAGCTGCTGCTGCCCGCGGTGCTGCTCCTCAACGGCGGCGACGCCTGCGTGCTGGTGCGTCGCCTGGACGACGACGGCTCGGGCGCCGTCCGCTACGAGGTCGTGTTCCCCGGCCCCGAGGCCGCCAGCTGCGTCGCCCCGGCCTCCGAGCTGGACCAGGAGTACAGCGGCTTCATCCTCGCGATCGCTCCCCAGGAGGTCTCGCAGGCCAAGCCGATCGCCGGCGCGAAAGACGACACCCCGCTGCTGCAGGCCGATTCGCACTGGCTGTTCGGCACGCTGAAACGCTTCATCCCGTACTACCGCTCGGCGATGCTCGCCGCGCTGCTGAGCAACGTGCTGATGTTGGTGTCGGGCCTGGTGACCTCGGTCATCTACGACAAGGTCATCCCGCACCAGGCCTTCGTCACGCTGTGGACGCTGGCCGTCGGCGCCGGCCTGGCGCTGGTCTTCGACCTCTTCGCGCGCCAGCTGCGCGCTCACCTGATCGACCTGGCCGGCCGCAAGACCGACCTGCTCGTCGGCGCCAAGCTGTTCCGCCAGACGCTGGGGGTGCGGATGGAGCACCGCCCCGCGTCGGCCGGCTCCTATGCGCATTACCTGGCGCAGGTGGAAGTCGTGCGCGACTTCTTCACCTCGGCCACGATGTCGGTGCTGACAGACCTGCCGTTCGTGGTGCTTTTCGTCGTGATGACCTTCGTCATCGGCGGCCCGCTGGGCTGGGTGCTGATGGCGGCGATCCCGCTGATGCTGCTGATGAGCTTCGGCATCCAGGGCTACCTGCGCCGCGCGATGCGCACCAACATGACCGAGGCGGCCGACCTGCACGGCACGCTGGTCGAGGCGCTGGAAGGCCTCGAGGACCTCAAGACCACCGGCGCCGAAGGCCGCTTCCTGCGCCGCTACGAGCACAGCACCGCCATCGTCGCCGAGTCCGCGCTCAAGGCCCGCACGATGGCCAGCTGGAGCATGAACATCTCGATGACCATGCAGCAGGCGATCAACCTCGTGATGCTGGTCTGGGGCGTCTACCTGATCAACGAGAGCGTGATCAGCGCCGGTGCGCTGATCGGCGCGGTCATGTTCGCCGGCCGCGCCACGGTGCCGCTGAACAGCCTCGTGAGCCTGGCGACCCGCTACCAGGGCGCCCGCGCGGCGATGCTGTCGCTGAACGCAGTGATGAGCGCGCCGGTGGAGCGCGACTCCACCCGCAACTACGTCCCGCTGAACCAGATCACCGGCCGCATCGGCTTGAACGACATCGGCTTCTCGTACCCGGCGCAAGGCGACGCGCAGTCGCCCAAGGTGCTGCGCAACGTCACCATGCGCGTGCAACCGGGCGAGCGACTCGCGATCCTGGGCCGCATCGGCAGCGGCAAGTCGACCGTGCTGCGCATGCTGGCCGGCCTGTACCAGCCGACCGAGGGTCACGTCGAGATCGACGGCATCGACCTGCGCCAGGTCGATCCGGCCGAGTTCCGCAGCAAGGTCGGTTTCGTGTCGCAGGAGCCGCGGCTGTTCCACGGCACGCTGCGCGACAACGTCCTGATGGGGCGTCACGTCGATGCGCAGCGGCTCGTCGAGGTGGCCAAGCTCACGGGCCTGGACCGTGTGGTGGCCGGTCACCCGATGGGCTGGGACCTGCCGGTAGGCGAGATGGGTTCGCTGCTCTCCGGCGGCCAGCGCCAGCTGGTGGCGCTTGCGCGCAGCCTGGTCACCAAGCCGCAGATCCTGCTGATGGACGAGCCGACCAGCTCGATGGACGCCCAGTCCGAGATCGCCTTCCTCCGTCAGCTGCGCGACGCCGCCGGCGACTGCACGCTGATCATGGTCACGCACCGTCCGGCGGTGCTGGAACTCGTGTCGCGCATCGTCGTCGTCGACACCGGTCGCCTCGTCATGGACGGTCCGCGCGACCAGGTCCTGGCGGCGCTCTCCGGCGCCCGCCCGCCCGGCCAGCCGCAGCAGCAGCAACCGCAACCGGGCCAGCAGCCGCAGGCCGCGCCCGTTCACGTCCATCCGGCCGCGCAGGCGGTGAACCGCGCCGCGTCGGTGTGATGGCCGTCCGACGTCCGATCTGAAGAAGTCCGCCCCATGTCGCAGTCCCGCACCCTCAGCCGCGAAGAAGGCCTGTTCGTCGGCAGCGTCCAGTCGGCGCTGATCGACGAGCCGCTGCCGCGCGCCGTCTGGGCGCTCTACCTGATGGCGGCGGTGCTGCTGGTGGGGCTGGCCTGGTCGTCGATCGCGACGGTCGACGAGGTCACCCGCAGCGACGCGCGCATCGTGCCCGACGGCAAGGAGCAGGTGATCGCCAGCCTGGAGTCGGGCACGCTGGGCAAGCTGCTGGTCCATGAAGGCGAGGAAGTCGAGGCTGGCGAGGCCTTGGCCGAGCTGGACCCGACCCGCGCCGAGGCCGCCGAGAACGAGAGCCAGGCCAAGCGTCTGGGTCTGATGGCGCAGGTCTCCCGCCTGCGCGCCGAGGCGCTGGGCGTGCCGCTGAAATTCCCCGACGAAGTCAAAGGTGTGCAGCGCCTGGTCGACAGCGAGACCGAGGTCTTCGACACCCGCCGCCGCGTCCTCGAGGAGGCGACCGCCAGCATCAACCGCAGCATCGGGCTGCTCGCCACCGAGCAGAAGATGGCGCAGGACATGGCGTCCAAGGGTCTGATGTCCAACGTCGAGGTGATGCGCGTCACCCGCCAGGTCAACGAGCTGCAGCAGCAGCGCAACGAGCGCATCAGCCGCTTCCGCCAGGACTCGAGTTCCGAACTGTCGAAGGCGCAGACCGACCTCGCGCAGCTGGACGAACAGCTCGTCGTGCGCCGCGACGCGGTCACGCGCTCGGTGCTGAAGTCGCCGGTCAAGGGCCTGGTCAAGAACATCAAGATGAACACGGTGGGCGGCGTCGTCACGTCCGGCACGCCGATCATGGAGATCGTCCCGATCGGCCCGCGCATCCTGATCGAGGCGCGCATCAAGCCCAAGGACATCGGCTACATCCAGGTCGGGCAGACGGCCATCGTCAAGCTCAACGGCTACGACTTCAACGTCAACGGCGGCCTGCACGGCAAGATCGAGTACGTCAGCCCCGACGCGCTCGGCGAGACCGAGAAGAACAACGAAGGCACCTACTACCGCGTGCTCATCACGGCCGAGCGCAACACGCTGCGCGCCAAGGGCGAGCCGCTGCCGGTCATCCCCGGCATGACGGCGATGGTGGACATCCGCACCGGCGAGCGCTCCGTCCTGAGCTATCTGCTGCGGCCGATGCTGAAGTCCAAGGAAGCGCTGCGAGAGCGCTGAGTCAGGGCTGAAACAGTCCGGTTGCGCGCCGCTTATCGGCGCTTCGATTTCCCGCTGGAATGGTCCAGTTGAGGCATGGGAAATTGCTTGCAGTACGCGTGACCATGACCGACACCACCCGGCGCCGCAACCTGCGGCGCGCCTCGATCTCCTCCTTCCGACTGAGCGCCGGCGCGACCGTCGTCCTGACGGCGCTCTGCGCGTTCAGCGCGTCCGCCTGGGCGCAGGATCCGCCGCCCAGCCGCTGTTCGGACGAGCGCACGCTGCCGCCCGCGCAGCTGTCCGCCAAGGACACGGCGCTGCTGGATGTCGGCGACTCCGATCCGCGCGCCCAGCTGCAGGACCTCGTCAACCGCTCGCTCAACCGCAGCAAGGCGCTGGGCGCGACGCGGCTGCTCACGCTGGCGGCCGAGGCCGACTTCGAGGAAGCCAAGTCGCAGCGCCTGCCGACGGTGACGATGGGCATCACGGCCGGTCACACCGGCACCGTCGTGCCGGGCAACGGCTCGATCGACAACTCCAGCGGCCTGCAAGGGCGCGGCTCGTTGAGCGTGACCGCGCCGATCTACGATTCCGGCCGCATCACCAAGCTCACCGAATGGCGCTCGCAACTGCTCGAGGCCGCGCGCTACGGGCAGTCGAGCGCCGAGGAGCAGGTCGCCCTCCAGACCGTGTCGCTGGCGCTGGACCGCGGGCGCTATCAATTGCAGGCGCAGGTCTACAGCCAGTACGTTCGCAAGATGTCCTGCCTGGTCGAGGCCCTGGAGATCATCACCAAGGCCGACCGCGGCCGCGCCAGCGAGCTGGTGCAGGCGCAGAAGAGTCTGCAGCAGGCCGACCTGTCGTATGAGCAGACGACCTCGGCGCTGCGTCAGACCGAGGTGAGGCTGAAGCGCTTCGTCGGCGACGATCTGCCGCGCGGCGCGGCGATGAGTGCCGTGCTGGCCCGCCTGCCCGATCTCAACGAGATGCTGGCCGACGTGATGGTGTCGCCCGACGTGTCGGCGGCCGCGGCGCAGGCCCAGGCGCAGCGCAGCTACGCGGAATCGGTGCGCGCCGGGCAGCAGCCCAGCGTGAGCCTGCTGGTCAGCGGGAATTCGACGATCGGCCAGGCGCGGCAGACCGACTGGATCGGCGGCGTCACGGTCAACATCCCGATCGTGCAGCCGGGCGCCGACTCGGCGCTGACCTCGGCGCGGCGACGCGCGCAGGCGGCCTCGCTGCAGCGTGACGAGACGATCGAAGCCAAGCGCTACCGCGTGCAGGAGATGTACGAGGCCGCGTCCTCGTCGCTCGACCGTTCGCGCCGCCTGGTCGACATCCTGCGCAGCAGCGAACGCGTCCGCGGCTTCACGCTGCAGCAGTGGCAGCAGCTCGGCAAGCGCTCGCTGTTCGACGTGATGGCGGCGGAGGGCGACTACTACTCGAACCGCATCGCGCACGTGAACGCGCTTTACGACGCGCAGCAGGTCGTGGCGATCATCTGGTCGCAAGGGCGCGGCGTGGTGACGCCGCTGCGTTGAGCGGGAAGAGGAATCGGAAAAGGAAAAGCCGCCCCGAGGGGCGGCTTTCGCATTCAGCCGAGGCTGATTACTTGCGCAGGGCGCGGCGGCGTTGGGCGAAGCCCACGCCCGCCAGGGCCAGGCCGACCAGGGCCAGCGTGCCAGGTTCCGGCACGTTGATGACCAGCGAGCCGTCCAGGGTCGACTGACGGATCAGGCCGCTGCCGGAGTTCCACAGTTGGTCCGGGGTCGGGATCGGGGGATCGACGTTGGTGTCGAGCACCCAGCTCACCGAGATGCTGTTGTTCAGCCAGTTGCTGTACAGCGAGCCCAGGCCTTCGCCGGAGTTGAAGAAGTTCTGGATGAAGGTGTCGCCGCCAGCGTAGCTGTAGTCGACATAGCCCTTGACATTCAGGTTGGTCAGCTGGATGTCCGAACCCGTGACGATCAGGCGCAGGACTTCCTTGCCGTTGTTCGGATCCGTCGCGGCGCTCTGATAGAACACGCTGAAGACGCCGCTGGTGTAGGACACGTAGTCCGACACGCCGTCGCCGGTGGAGTCCACGGTCGTACCGACGATCTGGTACGAGTAGGTCAGGCCCCAGGCGCCGCCCAGGCCGCCGACGTTGCCGAAGCCGTAGGCCGGGAAGCCCACGCCGCCGACGAAGCCGTTCAGGTCGGTCGGGTTGACCGGGTTGTTCAGCGAGTCGATGTTGGTCTGTGCCGGCGCGTTCGGGTAGTTGAACGAAGCGGAACCGCCCGACAGCGTGGGATGCGTGCCGGCCGAGAAGCCGTAGAAGTTCATCACCGACGGAATGTTGGTGTCGATCACCGTGGTGCCGGGGGTGGCCGGGGAACCCAGGTAGATCGAGGTCGCCAGCGTCCCGCTGTAACCCAGCTGGTCGAACACCGTGGTGTTCGTCGAGCCGTTGGGCTCGGGATTGAAGTCCTGCCCGGTGTTGATGTACAGCGGTGCTGCCATCGCCGGCAACGTCGCGGCTGCCAGCGTCATCGCTGCCAGTGCGAGCTTTGCTTGCTTGAACATGTGTCTCTCCTTGAGGATGCGTCTTGCCAGAAGCACGTTAGGAAGCGGCACGTGCCGGCTTCTTGGCGGACATCAAAGCGACAACCGTGCCAGCGCACTTTCATCTTTTTAAATCAATGACTTAACATTCTGATGCGGGAATCCTCGACGGGTCCTGTCAAGTTTTTCGACAGCGGTCTGGCCCGCATATCGGGGGGTGTCAAGGGGGGGGAGGGGCCAGGCCGGGCGTCCTTGGCGCGATGCCCGGCGAGGATGCTTTCAGCGTTTTGCCGTCATGGCGCGGGCGCATACTCCTCGCCTGCGCTGTGCGAACCGATTTCGTGCGATCCGGCGGCGGCGCGATTCGAATAAAAGGGAGACCCCATGACGCGAGACACTCCTTCCGGTTTCGTCTTCGATTACGACCGCGCGTTCTCGCGCAATATCGGCTGGGTCACGAAGGACGAACAGCAGCGCTTGCGGCGGGCGCGCGTGGCGGTGGCCGGATTGGGCGGCGTCGGCGGTGCCCATGTGCTGACGCTGTCGCGTCTGGGAATCGCCAATTTCAATATCGCCGACTTCGATGAGTTCGACGTCCACAACATGAATCGCCAGGCGGCGGCATTCATGTCGTCGATGGGCCGCCCGAAGATCGACGTGGTCGCGGAAATGGCCCGCGACATCAATCCGGAAAGCGACATCCGTCTTTTCCGCGAGGGCGTCACCGACGCCAACCTCGACGAGTTCCTGAAAGGGGTCGACGTGTATGTCGACAGCCTCGACTTCTTCGTCCTCGAGGTGCGCCGCAAGGTTTTCCGCCGCTGTCGTGAGCTGGGCATCCCCGCGATGACCGCCGCGCCTCTGGGCATGGGCACCGCCTTCCTGTACTTCAGCCCGACCGGGATGAGTTTCGAGGACTATTTCCAGGTCGAGGGTCGCGACCACGAGGATCAATATGCGCGCTTCATCGCCGGGGTATCGCCGGCGATGCTCAGCCGCCAGTATCTGGTCGCGCCCGAGGCCGTGAATTTCAAGGAGAAGCGAGGACCCTCCACCGGCATGGCCTGCGAGTTGTGCGCGGGCCTGATGGGCACCAGCGTGCTGAAGCTGCTGCTGAATCGCGGCGCTTTGCGCGCCGCGCCGTGGGGCCTGCATTTCGACGCCTATCGCGGCCGGCTCAAGCACACCTGGCGGCCTTGGGGAAATGCCCATCCGCTGCAGCGCTTGCTGATTGCGCTGATCAAGCCGGTGCTGCGCGGGAAATAGCGTCTGAGGCCTCCCGCTTGCGGGTTTTCCATGACGCCGTCATGAGGTTTCCCGGGGGGATTTCGAAGCGCCTTCGCGCCGAGTTGTTTCGGGGGTGTATCCGGGCGGTTCCCAAGGCGGATCCGCTAGCACGGAAATCGCTCACGTCAGGGAGGGATCGCCCTCAGTCCAGGGGGTTCCACACCCGTGCGCGCTGAGGTGCAATCCGGTCAGCTTCCAGAGGGGTGGACATGGTGAAGAACACTGGATTGAAGATCGCTTCCGTCAAGGCGGCGCACGCCGCGTTGCTGGCCGCCGCCGCGGCGCTCGCCGGCTGCTCGACCACCGGCAACCTGCCGCCCGCGCCGGTCGCCGCCTCGCAGGCGGACTACAGCTACGTCGTCGGTGCCGGCGACCAGCTCAACATCATCGTGTGGCGCAACCCGGAGCTGTCGCTGACGGTGCCGGTCCGCCCCGACGGCAAGATCGCCGCCCCGCTGATCGATGAGCTGCAGGTGCAGGGCAAGAACTCGGTCGAGGTCGCCCGCGACATCGAGAAGCAGCTCGGCAAGTACGTGCGCGATCCGGTGGTGACCGTGATCGTGACCAGCTTCGTCGGCCCGTACAGCGAGCAGATCCGCGTCGTCGGCGAAGCCGCCAAGCCGATGTTCCTGCCCTACAAGCAGAAGATGACGCTGCTGGACGTGATGATCGCCGTCGGCGGCCTGACCGACTTCGCCGCCGGCAACTCCGCCTCCATCCTGCGGACCGCCGAGGGCAACAAGCAGTACTCGGTGCGCCTCAAGGACCTGATCCGTCGCGGCGACGTGTCCGCCAACGTCGAGATGCGTCCCGGCGACATCCTGATCATTCCGCAGAGCTTCTTCTGACCTTTGCCCGGAAGGCCGCGCGCGCGGCCCGCCGGGGCGCCGGGGTCGGCCAGGGGGCGAGACCCGGATCGTTGCCCGCATTTCCCGCATTTCCCGCAGTATCGGCCCGCCCCGAACCGGGCCCCGCCGGCGCTCCCGCCGGTGCAACCGAGATCGCCGCATGGATTCCCTCATCGCGCAACTGATGGCCGTGTTCAAGCGGATGTGGCGCTACCGCTGGCCGGGCCTGATCGCGTCGTGGCTGACCGCCATCGCCGCGGCCGTCGTCGTGTTCGTGGTGCCCGACCGCTACGAGGCCAGCGCGCGCGTCTACGTCGATACGCAGTCGATCCTCAAGCCGCTGATGTCCGGCATGGCCGTGCTGTCCAACACCGAGCAGCAGGTCAACATGCTCAGCCGCACGCTGATCAGCCGGCCCAACGTCGAGAAGCTGGTGCGCATGGCCGACCTGGACCTGAAGGCCACCAGCAAGTCCGACCAGGACGCGCTGATCGACCGCGTCACCCGCAACCTGTCGATCCAGACCGCCGGCAACTCGGCCAACAACCTGTACCTGCTGTCCTACCGCGACTCGTCGCCGGAGACGTCGAAGAAGGTCGTGGCCTCGCTGCTGTCGATCTTCATGGAGTCCAGCCTGGGCGCCAACCGCAAGGACAGCACGACCGCCGCGACCTTCCTGAACGAGCAGATCAAGACCTACGAGACCAAGCTCGAGGAGGCCGAGGCGCGCCGCAAGGAATTCCGCCTGCGCAACCTGCAGCTGACGCAGGCCGACGGCAAGGACGCCGCCGCGCGCCTGGCCGAGACCAGCAACCAGCTCGAGGCCGCCCGCCTGCAACTGCGCGAGGCCGTCAACGCCCGCGACGCCGCGCGCCAGCAGATCGAGGCCGAGCGCAAGCGTAGCCAGCCCGGCACCAGCCTGCAGAGCCTGATGCAGGAGAGCGCGCAGAAGTTCGCGACGCCCGAGCTGGACAACCGCATCGTCGAGCTCAAGCGCAACCTGGACCAGCTGCAGCAGCGCTACACCGACGCGCACCCGGACATCGTCAACGTCAAGCGCCAGATCCGCGATCTGGAAGAGCAGCGCCGCAAGGAGGTCGCCGAGCTGCAGAAGGCCGCGCTGGCCAATCCGGTGCCGACCGGCGGCCCCAACGACAGCCTGGCCAACCAGGAGCTGGCCCGCATCCTGGCGGCAAAGGAAGTCGAGGTCGCGCAGATCCGCGCCCGCGTCGACGAGTACAGCTCGCGCTACGCCTCCGCGCAAGGCTCGATCAAGCTGGCGCCCCAACTGGAGGCGGAGTTCTCGCAGCTGAACCGCGACTACGACATCATCAAGAAGAACTACCAGGAGATGGTCGAGCGCCGCGAGTCGGCCTCTCTGTCGACCGACCTGGACAACACCTCCGGCGTCGCCGATTTCCGCATCATCGACCCGCCACGCGCGTCGCCCAAGCCGGTGTCGCCGAACCGCCTGATGCTGCTGGCCGCCGGTCTGGTGGTGGCGGCGCTGGCCGGCCTGGTCACGGCCTTCGCCGCCAGCCAGATCCGTCCGGTCTTCCACGACCTCAACGAGCTGCGCCACCGCCTGGAGCTGCCGATCCTGGGCGCCGTGTCGCGCCAGGAGACGCGCGAGGACCGGCGTCGCCAGAAGGTGGACCTGCTGCGTTTCGGTGTCGCGTCGGGCAGCCTGGTCAGCCTGTACGCGGTCGGCCTGATCGGCATGGCCATCTGGATCAGCCGCCAGGCCGGGTGAGGGGAGCTTTCGCATGACGAGCCTGATCGAACAAGCCGCCGCGCGGCTGGAACAACTGAAGCAGGCCGGCGTCGACGTCGGCCTGGCCACGGCCGCCGCACCGGCGACCGTGCCCGCGACCGCGCCGCCGGCGCCTCACGTGGCGCCCGCGGTCGCACCGGTGGTGCTGCCGGCTGCCGTGCCGGCGGTGATCCGCACCCCCGGCGACGTGACCTCCAAGCGCGTCGACCTGGACCTCGAGGCGCTCGCCGCCCAGGGTTTCCTGACGCCGAACGCGCCGCGCACCGTGATGGCGGACCAGTACCGCAACATCAAGCGCCCGCTGATCCGCAACGCGATGAACAAGGGCGCCTCGTCGCTCAATCACGCCAACCTGATCATGGTGACCAGCGCGCTGCCCGGCGAGGGCAAGAGCTTCACCTCGCTGAACCTGGCCATGTCGATCGCGGCCGAGTTCGACAGCACCGTGATGCTGGTCGACGCCGACGTCGCCCGCCCGTCGATGCTGCGCATGCTGGGCCTGCCGCCCGGCCCCGGCCTGCTCGACGTGCTGGAGAAGGAGGCCGACATGGCCAGCGTCCTGCTCAAGACCAACGTCGACAAGCTGACGCTGCTGCCCAGCGGCCGCCCGCATGCGCGCGCCACGGAGCTGCTGGCCAGCGATGCGATGACCGCGCTGCTGGACGACATGGCCAAGCGCTATCCGGACCGGATCATCATCTTCGACAGCCCGCCGCTGCTGCTGACCACCGAGTCCCGGGTCCTGGCCACGCACATGGGCCAGATCGTCATCGTCGTGCAGGCCGAGCGCACGCCGCAGAGCGCCGTGCAGCAGGCGGTCGCCGCGATCGAGCACTGCCCGCTGAAGATGCTGCTGCTCAACCAGGCCAGCAACAAGCGCAGCAGCGGTTATGGCTATGGCTACGGCTACGGCTACGGCTACGGTTATGGGTACGGCAGCGCGGACGGGCAGGGCCATGCGCCGGACGCCGCGCCCAGCCCGGCCGCCGGCCCGGATCGGGCCTGACACGATGACGCGGGCCAACGACCTCCGCCGCCGGCCGCTGTCTCCGGTCCGAGTCGCCTGTCTGGCGGCGATGGGTCTGGCCGCGGCCCTGGCGCAGACGCCGGCCGCCGCCCAGGATGACGGCACCAGTGCCGCGGGCTCGCGCAAGGGCATCGCGTTCACGCCGCGGGTCAGCGTCTCCGAGACCTGGACCGACAACCTGGCGCTGTCGCCCGACAACTCGCGCGATCGCGCGTTCATCACGACGGTGTCGCCCGGTCTGACCATCTCCAGCACCACCGGCGCGATCCGGGGCAGCTTCGACTACACGCTCGACGGCATCGTCTACACGAAGAGCGACCGCGACGCGCGGCTGCAGAACCAGTTGAGTACCCGCATCACGGCGGAACTGGTGCAGTCGGCGCTGTTCGTCGACGTCACCGGCAACATCAGCCAGCAGACGGTCTCGGCCTTCGGCCAGCAGTCGCCGGACGGCACGCTGGACAACCCCAACCGCACGGAGACGCGCACGCTGCAGGTCTCGCCGTACTGGCGCGGCCGGCTGGGCAGCTTCGCGGGCTTCGAACTGCGGGCGATGGGCCAGATGCGCGATTCCAGCGAGGGCGGCACCGGTGCCGCCGGCGGCAGCGGCAACAGCAAGGAAGGCGCGTTGTCGCTGAACCTGTTCGGTCCCGCCGGCCGTGAACTCAACTGGGGCCTGAACGCGTCGACGTCGCGCATGCACTTCGAGCAGACCGGCATCGACTACCGCACCACCAGCGTGATCGCGTCGCTGAACTGGGTGCCCGACGTCGACTGGGGCGTCGGCCTCACCGGCGGTCGCGAGCGCAGCGACTACTTCGGACCCGAGACGACCTCCGTCTACGGCGCCAACCTGCGCTGGTCGCCGGGACCGCGGACCAAGTTCTCGGCCGACTGGCAGCACCACAGCTACGGCGACAGCCACAACCTGAGCTTCGAGCACCGCATGGCGCAGTTCTCGGTGCGGGCCAACAGCAGCCAGAGCGTCAGCACCGGCGAGACGCCGACCCAGGCGACCAACTACCAGCTGCTGGACCTGCAGTTCGGCAGCCTGGAGCCCGATCCGGTCAAGCGCGATGCCTTCGTCCGCGGGCTGCTGGCCGCGCTGGGCCTGGACCCGAACTCGTTCAGCGGCACCGGCTTCCTGAGCAACACCGCGTCGCTGCAGCGGCGCAGCGACCTGTCGCTGATCTGGACCGGACCGCGCATGACGGTCACGCTCAGCGGCAACGACAACAACAGCCGCCGCCTCATCAACTCGCCGCTGGGCGTGGGCAGCGGCGACCTGGCGCTGACGGACCGCGTGCGCCAGCGCGGCGCGACGGTGTCGGTGGGCTATCGGCTCACCCCGCTGGCCAACGCCAACCTCAGCTACTCGCGGCAGAACTCGCGCGGCGACGGCGGCGTGGGCGGCAACGACATGCGCACGCTGACCGCCAACGCCACCTACCGGCTGGGCCCGCGCACGGACGCGGCCTTCGGCCTGCGCCAGACCAGGTTCGACGACACCAGCCTGTTCGCCACCAGCTATCAGGAACACGCGATCTACGCATCGCTGACCCAGCGCTTTTAAGCAGTCACCGACATGTACGAGGCCTTCTACGGGCTGGCCAGCAAGCCGTTCCAGCTCAGTCCCGACCCCAGCTTCTACTTCGGCAGCAAGCAGCATCGCCGCGCCAAGGCCTACCTCGACTACGGGGTGCTGCGCAGCGACGGCTTCATCGTCATCACCGGCGAGATCGGCGCCGGCAAGACGACGCTGGTGCGCGGGCTGCTGGACAGCCTGAACCGCAGCAACGTCGTCATCGGCAACATCGTCACCACGCAGCTGGACGCCGAGGACACGCTGCGCCTGGTCGGCGCCGCCTTCGGCGTGCGGGTCAAGGACCTGCCCAAGAGCGAAGTGCTGATGGCGCTGGAGGCCTTCTTCGTCAGCGAGGCCAGCCGCGGCAAGCGCTGCCTGCTGATCGTCGACGAGGCGCAGAACCTGACCGCGCGCGCGGTCGAGGAACTGCGCATGCTGTCCAACTTCCAGTTCGGCAACCAGTCGCTGGTGCAGACCTTCCTGGTCGGGCAGCCGGAGTTCCGCGGCATCCTGCAGCGGCCCGAGATGGAGCAGTTCCGCCAGCGCATCGCGGCGAGCTGCCACATCGGTCCGCTCGACGAGGAAGACACGCAGCGCTACATCGAGCACCGGCTCAAGTGCGCCGGCGCCGCCGACAAGCCCAGCTTCGACGCCGACGCCTTCACCGCGCTGCACCGCGCCAGCCACGGCATTCCGCGCCGCATCAACACCTTGTGCGACCGGTTGCTGCTGCTGGGCTTCATGCACGAGAACCCGCACCTGACCGCGGCCGACGTGGAAGAGGTCGTGCAGGACCTGTCCGCCGAGTCGGCGTCCGCGCCGGCGCCGGCGGTGCACGGGTCGGAGATCAACGGCCATGCGTCCGAGGGCGACCTCGCGGTCGACCTGGACCTGACGCGGCTGCGTTCGCGCGTGGCGCAGGGCGGCGGACTGAACGGGGAACTTGGCGCACTGGCCGACGGACTCGCGGGCCTGAACCTGGACGGCCAGGAGACGCGCCTGCAGCGCATCGAGGACAGCCTGATGCGCCTGGAACGGATCAACCAGCAGACGCTGGCGCTGCTGCAGAAACTCGTGGGAGCGATGCGATGAACAAGATCCGCAACGCGATGAGCATCGACGTCGAGGACTACTTCCAGGTCTCCGCCTTCGCGCCCTACATCGCCCGTGGCGAGTGGGACGCGCGCGAGTGCCGCGTCGAGCGCAACATCGCGCGCATCCTCGATCTGCTGGACGCCAAGGGCGTCAAGGCCACCTTCTTCACGCTGGGCTGGATCGCGCAGCGTTATCCGCAGATCGTGCGCGAGATCGTCGCGCGAGGGCATGAACTCGCGAGCCACGGCTTCGGCCACGAGCGCGCCAGCGATCTGGATCGCGCCGCCTTCCTGAAGGACGTCGGCGACGCCAAGGCGCTGCTCGAGGACCTGGGCGGCGTCGAGGTCAAGGGCTATCGCGCGCCGAGTTTCTCGATCGGCAAAGACAACCTCTGGGCCTTCGACGTGCTGGCCGAGTGCGGCTACCGCTACAGCTCCAGCGTCTACCCGATCGAGCACGACCACTACGGCATGCCCGATTCGCCGCGCTTCGCCTACGAAGTGCGCCCGGGCCTGATCGAGGTGCCGGTGACGACGCTGCGCTGGCGCGGCAAGAACTATCCGAGCAGCGGCGGCGGCTGGTTCCGGCTGCTGCCCTACGGCGTGTCGCGCTGGATGATCGAACGCTTCAACCGCATCGAAGGCCGCAGCGCGGTCTTCTACTTCCACCCCTGGGAGATCGATCCGGAACAGCCACGCATCCCCGGCATCGACGCGAAGACGCGCTTCCGCCATTACGTCAACATCGGCCGCACCGAGTCGCGCATCGAGCAACTGCTGGGCGACTTCGCCTGGGCGCGGATGGACGAGATCTTCCTGCCGCAGGCCGGCACGGACCGGCTGGCGGCATGAGCGCGGCCGCACCGTCGATTCCGGGCGTCGCCACGGACGTGGCCGCGCCGACCGCCGTCGGCGCGACCGCGGCGGGCCTGCTCGAGGTCCGTCAACTCGACATCGCGGACAGCGCGACCGCGCGGCGCTGGGACGAGTTCGTCCGCGGTTGCGCCTACGCCACCTTCTTTCACCTGTCCGGCTGGCAACGCATCATCAGCCGTCAGTTCAAGCACCGGTGCTTCTTCCTCTACGCCGAGCGCGACGGCCGCATCGAAGGCGTACTGCCGTTGGCCCAGGTCAAGAGCCGCCTGTTCGGCCATGCGCTGGTGAGCCTGCCCTTCGCCGTCTACGGCGGCGTGGCGGCGGACAGCCTGGAGGCGGCCGACCATCTGGAGCAGATGGCGCAAAGCCTGTGCAAGACCCTGGATCCGGACCACCTGGAGTTCCGCAACGTCCAGCGCCGTCACGAGGACTGGCCGCACCAGGACCTCTACGTGACCTTCCGCAAGGAGATCCTCGAGGACGAGGAAGCCAACATGCTGGCCATCCCGCGCAAGCAGCGCGCGATGGTCCGCAAGGGCATCAAGAACGAACTGAAGGCCGAGATCGACCGCGACGTGTCGCGTTTCTTCGCGCTCTACGCGGACAACGTCCATCGCCACGGCACGCCCGCGATGCCCAAGCGCTACTTCCAGGCGCTGCTGGACGAGTTCGGCGACGCCGCCGAGGTGCTGATCGTCAGCAGCCCGCAGGGCCAGCCGCTGTCCGGCGTGCTGAGCTTCTACTTCCGCGACGAGGTGCTGCCGTACTACGCCGGCGATGCGGTCGCCGCGCGCGACCTGGCCGCCAACGACTTCAAGTACTGGGAGCTGATGCGCCGCGCCTGCGCCCGCGGGCTCAAGGTCTTCGACTACGGGCGCAGCAAGCAGGGCACCGGCAGCTATTCGTTCAAGAAGAACTGGGGCTTCGAGCCGACGCCGCTGCACTACGAGTACTGCCTCTACCGGCGCGACAGCGTGCCGCAGAACAACCCCAGCAACGCCAAGTACCAGCTCATGATCAAGGCCTGGCGCAAGCTGCCGATCGCCGTCGCCAACTGGCTCGGTCCGCACATCGTGCGCAGCCTGGGCTGAGGACGACGCATGGCCAACATCCTCTACCTGGTCCATCGGCTGCCGTACCCGCCCAACAAGGGCGACAAGCTGCGCTCGTACCACCTGCTCAAGCACCTGACCGCGCATCACAAGGTCTGGCTGGGCACCTTCGTCGACGACGCCGAGGACTGGGCCCACGTGCCCGCGCTGCAGGCGCAGTGCGAGCAGCTCTTCGCCGCCGACCTCAACCCGCTGCTGGCGCGCGTGGCCAGCCTGCGCGGCCTGGCGACCGGCGAGGCGCTGAGCCTGCCGTACTACCGCCACCGCGCGATGCGCGACTGGATCGCGCAGATCGCCAAGACGCAGCGCTTCGACGCGATCGTCGTGTTCTCGTCGACGATGGCGCAGTATGCCGAGCAGCTGCGGGCCGTCGCCGGCCCGGTGCCGATGCTGATCGACTTCGTCGACGTGGACTCGGCCAAGTGGACCGACTACGCCAAGGCCAACCGCTGGCCGATGTCGTGGCTGTACCGGCGCGAGGGCCGCGAGCTGCTGGCCTACGAGCGCCGCGTCGCGGAACAGGCCCGCTGCTCGTTCTTCGTCACCGAGGGCGAGAAGGCGCTGTTCCAGCGCCTGTCGGCCACCGGCGCGCCGGTCGAGGCGCTGGGCAACGGCGTCGACAGCGGCTACTTCGCCCCGCTGCCGCAGCAGGCGAACCCGTTCGCGGCGGACGAGCTGCCGCTGGTCTTCACCGGCGCGATGGACTACTGGCCCAACGTCGATGCGGTGCAGTGGTTCGCGGCCGAGGTGCTGCCGCAGCTGCGCCAACGCTGGCCGACGCTGCGCTTCACCATCGTCGGCCGTGCGCCGACGCCCGCGGTGCTGGCGCTGGCGGGCGACGCGGTGCGCGTGACCGGCACGGTGCCCGATGTGCGGCCCTACCTGCAGCACGCGGCGGCTGTCGTCGCGCCGCTGCGCCTGGCGCGCGGCGTTCAGAACAAGATCCTCGAGGCGATGGCCGTGGGCCGGCCCGTCGTGGCGGCACGCAGCTGCGTCGAGGCGCTGGGCGCCGACGGCGTGCTCGCCGGCCAGGACCTGCTCTCGGCCGACAGCGCCGCCGACTACCTCGAACTGCTCCACGCGTTGCTCAGCGCGCCCACCCGCGCGCAGGCGATCGGCCAGCAGGCGCGTGAACGCGTCCTGCGCCAGTTCAGCTGGCAGGCGCACCTGGCCAAGCTGGACGGGTATCTGCCGCAAGGACAAGTTGCATGAGCGCGCGCAGGGCCGCCCCAAGCAAGCTCAGCGTCCCCTCGGGGGACCGGCTGCGGCTTGCCGCAGACGAGGGGGCAACACTGCGCGCGCGCAGGGCCGCCCCAAGCAAGCTCAGCGTCCCCTCGGGGGACCGGCTGCGGCTTGCCGCAGACGAGGGGCAGCAATGAGCGCCACCACGCCGTCGGCGCTTCAGCAGCGCGGTGTCCCCGATGCCTGGCGCCGCCCGCTGGCGGTGCTGGTGCTGCTCGTCGTCGCGCTGCTGCTGCTGTACCGGCAGACGGCGCTGGGCATGGTCACGATCTGGTGGCGGTCCGGCACCTTCACGCATGCCTTCCTGGTTCCGCCGATCGTGCTGTGGCTGGCCTGGCGCCGCCGCGGGATGGTCGCGCCGCTGACGCCGCGGCCGGTGCCGTGGCTGGCGCTGCCCCTGGTGGCGCTCGGCGCGGTCTGGCTGTTCGCCGACTTCGCCGCGATCAACGCGGTCACGCAGTTCACGCTCGTCGCCATGCTCGTGCTGCTGGTGCCGGCCGTGCTGGGCTGGCGCATCGCGCGCGAGATGGTCTTCCCGCTCGGCTTCCTGTTCTTCTGCGTGCCGGTCGGGGAGTTCCTGCTGCCGCAGCTGATGGACTGGACCGCGAAGTTCACCGTCGTCGCGTTGCGGCTCAGCGGCCTGCCGGTCTACCAGGAAGGCCTGCAGTTCATCATCCCGAGCGGCCAGTGGTCGGTCGTCGAGGCCTGCTCCGGCGTGCGCTACCTGATCGCGTCGGCGATGGTGGGCACGCTGTACGCCTACATCAGCTACCACTCGAACCGCCGTCGGCTGGGCTTCATCGCCTTCGCGCTGGCGCTGCCGCTGGTGGCGAACTGGGCCCGGGCCTACCTGATCGTGATGATCGGCCACCTGTCGGGCAACACGCTGGCGGTCGGCGTCGACCACCTGATCTACGGCTGGCTGTTCTTCGGTATCGTGATGCTGGCGATGTTCCTCATCGGCGCGCGCTGGGCGCAGCCCGAGCTGCCGCTGGTGCCGCCGCCGCGCGATGTCGCGCCGGCCGCGACCGGTGCGGGCTGGCTGGCGACCGTCGCCGTGCTGCTCGCCATCGCGTTGCCGATCACCGCCGGCGTGCTGCTGCGCCAGGGGCACTCGGCCCCGATCGCCGCGCTGCCCGCGGTGTCCGCGGAGCCGGGCTGGTCGGACCAGACGGTCCCGTCCGACGCCTGGGTGCCGGACTTCGAAGGCGCCAACGCCGCGCTGCACCAGGAGTTCACCGGCCCGGCCCAGGTCGGCGCCGGGAAGCCGCGTGTCGGGCTGCACCTGCAGTACTTCCGCGATCAGGACTACGAACGCAAGCTGGTCAGTTCCAGCAACGCCGTCGTGGCCGCCGAGGACAAGCACTGGGCCGTCACCGGCCGCGGCGAGGCGGCGTTCTCGCCGGTCACCGGCGTCCCGGCGGCGCCGGTCCCCGTGCTGACCACGCAGGTGCGCGCCTCGTCGCTGGACGCGGTGACCGCGCCGCGGATGCTGGTGTGGCACGTGTACTGGATCAACGGCCGGCCGATGACGAGCGCCTGGCAGGCGCGCGTGCGCGGCGCGCTGGAGCGGCTCCAGGGCCGCGGCGACGACGCGGCGCTGGTGCTCGTCTACACCGAGGCCGACGAGCTGGCGCCGCAGCGGCTGGAGCTCTTCCTGCGCCAGCACTGGGGCACGATCGATGGCGAACTCCGCCGCGTGCGCGACGGCGGCGCACGGGGCGCGCCTTCGACGACGCCAACGACGCCAACGACATTGACGCCCTCGTCGCCAGGGGCGCCGACATGAGCGCCGGCCTGAGCGTCGAGCGCGCGCTCGCGGCCGCGGACGAGCGGCCGCTGGTGCTGCACGTGATGTACCGCTTCGACACGGGCGGTCTCGAGAACGGCGTGGTGAACCTGATCAACCACATGCCGGCCGACCGCTACCGGCACGCGATCGTCGCCCTCACCGAGGTCACCGATTTCCGCAAGCGGCTGCAGCGCGACGACGTCGAGTGCTTCGCGCTGGACAAGCCGCCGGGGCAGGGCTTCTGGCTCTATCCCAAGCTCTACAAGCTGTTCCGCGCGCTCAAGCCGGCCATCGTGCACAGCCGCAACCTGGCGGCGCTGGAAGTCCAGCTGCCGGCCTGGGCCGCGCGCGTGCCGGTGCGCATCCACGGCGAGCACGGCCGCGACGTCGGCGACCTGGACGGCCGCAACCGCGCCTACCAGCGCGTGCGGCGCTTCTACAAGCCCTTCGTCTCGCACTACATCGCGCTCTCGCGCGACCTCGGCGACTACCTGACCGGTCCGGTCGGCGTGCCGCCGGCGCGCGTGAGCCAGTTCGTCAATGGCGTCGACACCCTGCGCTTCCAACGCCAGCAGGTCGAGGCCATCCCGGGCTGCCCCTTCGATCCCGCCGCGCACTGGCTGATCGGCACCGTCGGCCGCATGGCGCCGGTGAAGGACCAGCTGATGCTGACGCGCGCCTTCATCGCGCTGATCGGCCAGGCGCCGGACCTGCGCGCGCGCGCGCGGCTGGTGCTGATCGGCGACGGTCCGCTGCGGGCGCAGTGCCAGGTCTTGCTCGACGAGGCCGGCCTGAGCGAGCTCGCCTGGCTCCCCGGCGAACGCACCGACGTGCCGGCGGTGATGCGCGGTCTGCACGTCTTCGCGCTGCCGTCGCTGGCGGAGGGCATCTCCAACACCATCCTCGAGGCGATGGCCAGCGGGCTGCCGGTGGTCGCGACCGAGGTCGGCGGCAACGCGGACCTGGTCACGCGCGACGTCAGCGGACTGCTGGTGCCGGCGGCGGATCCCGCGGCGATGGCCGCGGCGCTGCTGCGCCTGGCGCGCGATCCGGAGGGCGCGGTGGCGATGGGCGAGGCCGGCCGCGCGCGGGTCGAGCAGGATTTCAGCATGCGTGCCATGGTCGCTCGGTACCAGGGCCTGTATGACACGCTGCGCGGCCACAATGCCGCCAGCCACAAGAATTGACACGGGGTACGACCATGTGCGGAATCAGCGGACTTTTCGATACCCGGGGGCGGCGCGACTTCGACGGCGCGCTGATGCATCGCATCAACGACTCGCTGCACCATCGCGGCCCCGACGAAGGCTCGATCCACCTGCAGCCCGGGCTGGCCTTCGGCCACCGCCGGCTGTCCATCATCGACATCGCGACGGGCCAGCAGCCGCTGTTCAACGCGGACCATTCGGTGGGCATCGTCTTCAACGGCGAGATCTACAACTACCAGCAGCTGACCGACGAGCTCACCGCGCTCGGCTACCAGTTCCAGACGAAGAGCGACACCGAGGTCATCGTGCACGCCTGGTCCGCCTGGGGCGAGGCCTGCGTGCAGAAGCTGCGCGGCATGTTCGCGTTCGTGATCTGGGACAAGGCGCGCGACCAGCTCTTCATGGCGCGCGACCGGCTCGGCGTGAAGCCGATGTTCTACGGGCTGCTGGACGACGGCACGCTGGTCTTCGGCTCCGAGCTGAAGGCGCTGCTCGCGCATCCGGGCATGAAGCGCGACATCGTCCCGCAGGCGGTGGAGGAGTACTTCGCGCTGGGCTACGTCGCCGAGCCGCGCACCATCTTCCGTCAGGCGCTGAAGCTGCCGCCGGCGCACACGCTGGTGATCCGGCGCGGCGAGCCGCTGGGCCAGCCGCGCCGCTACTGGGACGTCAGCTTCACGACCGACAGCAAGATCGACGAGGTCCAGGCGCAGGAAGAACTGACCCGCCGCCTGCGCGAGTCGGTCAAGCTGCGCCTGATCGCCGAAGTGCCGCTGGGCGCCTTCCTGTCGGGCGGCGTGGACTCGAGCGCGGTCGTGGCGATGATGGCCGGCGAGACCAACGGGCCGGTGAAGACCTGTTCGATCGCGTTCGACGACCCGCAGTACAACGAGTCCGAATTCGCGCAGAGGGTGGCGGACCGCTACCAGACCGAGCACCACGTCGAAACCGTGCAGAGCGACGACTTCGACCTGATCGACACGCTGGCGCGGCTCTACGACGAGCCCTATGCCGACAGCTCCGCGATCCCGACGTACCGCGTCTGCCAGCTCGCGCGCAAGCACGTGACGGTGGCGCTGTCGGGCGACGGCGGCGACGAGAGCTTTGGCGGCTACCGCCGCTACAAGCTGCACATGATGGAAGAGCGCATGCGCGCCAGCCTCCCGCTGGGGCTGCGCAAGCCGCTGTTCGGCACGCTGGGCCGGCTCTATCCGAAGGCGGACTGGGCGCCGCGCGTGTTCCGCGCGAAGACGACCTTCCAGGCGCTGGCGCGCAACTCGGTGGAGGCCTACTTCCACACGATGTCCGTGATCCGCGACAACGAGCGCATGCCGCTGTACAGCGCGCGCTTCAAGTCGGAGCTCGGCGGCTACAACGCGCGCGACCTGTTCCTGCAGCACGCCGAACGCGCCAACACCGACGATCCGCTGGCGCTGATCCAGTACATCGACACGCACACCTACCTGGTCGGCGACATCAACACCAAGGTGGACCGCGCGTCGATGGCCCATTCGCTGGAGGTGCGCGAGCCGCTGATGGACCACCCGCTGGTCGAGTGGCTGGCGACGCTGCCGTCCCACCTGAAGCTGCGCGGCGGCGAGGGCAAGTACCTGTTCAAGAAGACGCTCGAGCCGCACCTGCCCAACGACGTGCTGTACCGGCCCAAGATGGGCTTCGCCGTGCCTTTGTCGCGCTGGTTCCGCGGACCGCTGCGCCAGCGCGTGCGCCATTCGCTGCTGGGCGGGCCGCTCGCGGATTCCGGCATGTTCGACCTGAAGACCGTCGGCCAGATGGTCGAGCAGCATGAGAACGGCAGCCGCGATCACAGCACGCCGCTGTGGACGCTGCTGATGTACGACGCGTTCCTGCGCAACGTGATGGGCGCGACCTCGATGCGCGAGGCGGCGTGAAGATCCTCTACCACCATCGCACCGCGTCCAAGGACGGCCAGGCGGTCCACATCGAGGAGATGATCGGCTCCCTGCGCGCGCTCGGCTACGAGGTGCGCGTGGTCGCGCCCGGCGGCGAGTCGGCGCCCGAGGACAAGGCGAAGATGGGCGACGACACCGGCTGGGTGCATCGCCTGCGCGCGAAGCTGCCCAAGTTCGTCTACGAGCTGCTGGAGCTGGCGTACTCGCTGGTGGCCTACCGGCGACTCGCGGCGGCGGCCCGGGACTTCCAGCCCGACCTGATCTACGAGCGCTACAACCTCTTCCTGCTCAGCGGGCTGATGCTCAAGCGCCGCCTGCGCGTGCCGCTGCTGCTGGAGGTGAACGCGCCGCTGGTCGACGAGCGCGCGAAGTTCGGCGGCCTGGCCCTGCCGCGCATCGCGCGCTGGGCCGAGGACACCGTCTGGCGCGGCGCCGACGCGGTGCTGCCGGTGACCCAGGTGCTCGGCGCGATGGTCGGCGCGCGCGGCGTGCCGCAGGAGCGGCTGGTCGTGATCCCGAACGGCATCAACGAGGAACACTTCGACGCGGCGCCGTCGTCCGAGGAGGCCAAGCGCACGCTCGGCTGGGACGGCGCGCTGGTGCTGGGGTTCACCGGCTTCGTGCGCGACTGGCACGGCATGGACCGCGTGATCCGCTGGATGGCGACGGACGCGGCGCCCGCCAATGCACGGCTGCTGCTGGTCGGCGACGGGCCGGCGCGGGCCGAGCTCGAAGCGCTGGCCGGCGAGCTGAAGCTCGGCGAGCGTGTGCGCTTCACCGGCGTCGTCTCGCGCGACGCGGTACCCGCCTACGTGGCCGCCTTCGACATCGCGCTGCAGCCGGCGGTGGTCGCCTACGCGTCGCCGCTCAAGCTTTTCGAATACCTGGCGCTGGGCAAGGCCATCGTCGCGCCGAACCAGCCCAACATCGAGGAAGTGCTGGACGACGACCTCAACGCCTTGCTCTTCGATCCGGCGCAGGCCGGCGCGCTGGAAGCGCTGCTGGCGCGGCTGGCGTCGGATGAGGCGCTGCGCCGACGTCTGGGCGAGGGCGCGCGCGCCACGATTGGTCGACTGCAGCTGACCTGGCACGGCAACGCCGCGCGCGTCGTGGCGCTGGGCCGGGCATTGAAGAGCGGGCAGGGCGCTTGCGAGGCGCAGCAGGCCGCTCACGCGGCCATTGCCCCGGGCGCCGTCACGTCCGCCATCACGTCCGCCGTCACGCCCGCCGTCGAGGCCGCCACCGCGGCGACGTCCCCTGCCGAGGACGCGAAGGCCTGAGCCATGCTGAAGCTGCTGACCTTCTCGACGCTGTACCCGAGCGCGGTGATGCCCGGCCACGGCATCTTCGTGGAGACCCGGCTGCGTCACCTGGTCGCGTCGGGGCAGGCTGAATCCCGCGTCATCGCGCCGGTGCCGTGGTTTCCGCTCAAGGGCGAGCGCTTCGGCGAGTACGGCAAGTTCGCCGCGACGCCGGCGCGCGAGTCGCGCCACGGCCTGGACATCACGCATCCGCGCTTCGTGCGCCTGCCCAAGGTCGGCATGAGCAGCGCGCCCTACACGCTGGCCTGGACCTTCCTGCGCGCGGCGCGGCAACTGCAGGCGACGGGTTACGACTTCGACCTGATCGACGCGCACTACTTCTATCCCGACGGCGTCGCCGCGGTGATGGTGGCGCGGGCGCTGAACAAGCCGGTGGTGATCACCGCGCGCGGCACCGACATCAACCTGATCCCGCAGCACGCCTTCCCGCGCAAGCTGATCCTGCGCGCGGCGGCGCAGGCCGACGCGATGATCACCGTGTGCGAGGCGCTCAAGGACGAGCTGGTCGCGCTGGGCGCGGACGCCGCGAAGGTGACCGCGCTGCGCAACGGCGTGGACCTGACGCTCTTCCATCCGGCCGGCCGCGACGAGGCCCGCGCCGCGCTGGGCCTGGCGGCCGGGCGCTTCACGCTGGCCTCGGTCGGCCATCTGATCGAGCGCAAGGGTCATGAGCTGGTCATCGGCGCGCTCGCCGAACTGCCCGACGTCGATCTGCTGATCGCCGGCACCGGCCCGGAGGAGGGCGCGTTGCGCCGCCTGGCCGAGTCGCTGGGCGTGGCGTCGCGGGTGCGGTTCCTCGGCGCGCTGCCGCAGGCGCGGCTGCGCGAGGTCTATGCCGGCGTGGACGCGCTGGTGCTGGCGTCGAGCCGCGAGGGCTGGGCCAACGTGCTGCTGGAGGCGATGGCCTGCGGCACGCCGGTGGCGGCGTCCAACGTGTGGGGCACGCCCGAGGTCGTGGCCAGCCCCGAAGCCGGCGAGCTGATGCCCGAACGCACCGCGTCGGGCGTGGCCGAGGCCGTGCGCCGCCTGCGCGCGTCGCCCCGCGACCGCGCGGCGACGCGGCGCTACGCCGAGCGTTTCAGCTGGGACGCGACGACGCAAGGCCAGCTCGACCTGTTCCACCGCATCCTGGCCGCGCGGCGGTCGCCGGAGCTGCGCCATGCGTGACCTGCTGATGCTGGGCCTGTTCGTGGCCCTGATCTACAAGACCTTCAAGGACCCGATGTGGGGCGTGCTGGGCTGGGTGTGGATGGGGGTGATGAACCCGCACCGCCTGGCCTACGGCTTCGCGCACGACGCGCCGTGGTCGATGGTGATCGCGCTGGCGCTGTTCGCGAGCCTGATGGTGCACCGGGACAAGCTGGTGAAGTTCCCCGTCAACGCGGTGACCATCCTGCTGTCGATCTGGATCCTGTGGATCGGCGTGTCGCCGCTGCTGTTCTCGTTCTACCCGGACAAGGAGATGCACTTCTGGTCGCGCGCGTTCAAGGTGCTGCTGATGGTGCTGGTGTCGCTGCTGGTGGTGAAGCGGCGGCGCGACCTGGACTGGCTGGTGCTGGTGCTGGTGATCTCGATCGGCTACTACGGCATCAAGGGCGGCGTGTTCACCGTGCTGTCCGGCGGCTCGGCGCGGGTGTGGGGGCCGGAGGGCTCGTTCATCGAGGACAACAACTCGCTGGCGCTGGCGACCATCATGACGGTGCCGCTGATCCGCTACCTGCAGCTGCAGGCCACCAAGCGCTGGCAACGCCACCTGGCCACCGCGGCGATGCTGCTGTGCATGGCGTCGGCGGTGGGATCGCAGTCACGCGGCGCCTTCCTCGCGATCGTGACGATGTCGTTCTTCATGTGGATGAAGAGCCGCAACAAGCTGCCGCTGGCGCTGGTGGTGCTGGTGGCGCTGCCGCTGATCTTCGTCTTCATGCCGGACAGCTGGACCAGCCGGATGGAGACCATCAAGACCTACGACCAGGACTCGTCGGCGATGGGGCGGATCAACGCGTGGCAGATGGCCTGGCGGCTGGCGATCGACCTGTTCCCGTTCGGCGGCGGCTTCACGGTCGCGGGGCCGGCGGTGTTCGCGAAGTACGCGCCCGATCCGTCGGTGCCGCTGACGGCGCACAGCATCTACTTCCAGGCGATGGGGGAGCACGGTTTCCTGGGCCTGGCGATCTTCGTCGGCATCTTCGCGACGACCTGGCGGCTGGCGAGCGCGACCATCCGGTCCGCCAAGGACCTGCCCGAACTGCAGTGGGCGCGGGACCTGTCGGCGATGTGCCAGGTGGGCCTGATCGGTTATGCGACTGGCGGGGCGTTCCTGAGCCTCGTGTATTTCGACCTGCCGTACTACCTCGTGCTGATCGTGGTGGTGGCGAACCGCGTCGTCGCCGCGGAGGTGGCGGGGCGCAAGCAGGCCGCCGTCGCGGCGGGGCAGGCGCCGCGGGACGTGCATTCGCCGTACTGGGGAGGCACCTGATGCTGGCGTCGCTGAGCCTGCTCGGCTGGCCGCGCGGCGAGCCGGCGTTGAGCATCCTGATCTATCACCGCGTGCTGCCCGCGCCGGACGCGATGCGGCCGGGCGAGATCGACGCGGCGCGTTTCGAGGCGCAGGTGTCCTTCCTGTCGCGGCACTTCTCGCTGATGACGGTGAGCGACGCGGCGCTTGCGCTGCGCGAGGGGCGCCTGCCGAAGCGCGCGGCGTGCATCACCTTCGACGACGGCTATGCGGACAACTGGACGGTGGCGCATCCGATCCTGGCGCGTCACGGCGCGCGCGCGACGGTGTTCATCGCGACCGGCTACCTGAACGGCGGCCGCATGTTCAGCGACACGGTGGTCGAGTTCGTGCGTCTGGTGCCGGGGCCGGTGCTGGACCTGTCGGCGGTGGGAATGGGCGTGCATCCGGTCGCGACGACCGAGGAACGTCTGAAGGCCGTGTCCGCGCTGCAGGTGCAGCTGAAGTACCTGGCGCCGGACGAGCGCGAGGCGCAACTGCGCCGGATGCTGGCGGCGCAGCCGGTCGGCGCGATGCCGGACGACCTGATGCTCACCGACGCGCAATTGAAGCAACTGGCCGACGCGGGCCACGAGATCGGCGGCCACACGGTGGACCACACGGTGCTGACGACCTTGTCGCCCGACGGCGCGCGCGAGCAGGTGCAGGCGGGACGCGACCACCTCGCGGCGCTGCTGGGGCGGCCGGTGCGCAGCTTCGCGTATCCGAACGGTCGGCCGGTGCGCGACTACGACGCGGGTCACGCGGCGATGCTGCGCGATCTCGGCTTCGAGGCAGCGGTCAGCACCGCCCCCGGCGTGGCGCTGCCGGGCGCCGACCTGTTCCAGCTGCCGCGCTACACGCCGTGGGGGAACTCCACCGCGATGTTTGCCGCGCGGATGATGCGCAACGCGCGCATGGGCGGACCGGCCGCGGTGGTCTGAGCACGCCCGGCGCCTCCGGGTGCCGCTGCGGATCGTCGCTTTTCGGACGCAAAAGTTCTAGGGATGGAACTTCGGTTGTCTGTGGACAAACACCCCCAAAAGATTCCTGCCAGTTCGTGGGCGCGACGCAACGACTGACCCCGTTTCGCCGGCCCCGTTGAATTTCGACGTGTTCGGACGGGCTAAGAATTTGTGGTCTGGAGGTGATCCATGCTTCAAATTCCACGCCCGGTCAGTCAGTGCGATCCGGAGTCTTCCGATCTCGACGTTGACGACCCGGGTCTGCTCTTTCCCCGTCGTCAGTTGGCGTCCCAGATCGCGAATGACCTGATGTCGCGCCCTCGCGAGTCGGGCTTGCTGCTCACCGGTCCGCGTCGCACCGGCAAAAGCACATTCGTCCGCGAAGACCTGCTCCCGATGCTGCACGCCGAGCACGACGTACACGTGGTCCATATCGATCTGGCGGCCTATCGGAACGCGGAGCCTGGACAAGCAAGCCTGCACGCACTGAGGACGGAGCTGCAGCGCTTCGATGGCGTGGTGCTGCGCGCGGCGCGGAGCCTCGGGCTCACGAACATCCGGTTGGGCGGCCTCGAGATGAATGTGGCCCAGGCCCAGGCGGTCTACACGGACGGTGTGCTCGATGTGCTCAAGGCGCTCTCGCAGAAGGCCGGGAAGCGCCTGGTCATCGTCATGGACGAGGTGCAGCGCAGCCAGTCCACGGAGCACGGGCGCAACGTGCTCTTTGCCCTCATGCGCAGTTCGGACCACCTGAACATCGGCCGAGGAACCGGCGTGCGCGTCGTGGCGACGGGATCGCACACGCACAAGCTGAGGAAACTGCTGTCCTCCAAGGAAGAGGCGTTCTATGACGCCACGGTGCGGGATCTGCCCCATCTCGGAACCGGGTTCGTCTTCTGGCTCAGGGAACAGATGCCGGGCCTGCTGAGGCTGAACCCGGAACTGATGGTCAAGGGCTTTGAGCTGCTGCTGCATCGTCCTCGCGAACTGATGGATGTCTGCAAGCAATTGGGAGAGACCGACATCCGATCGGAAGGCGCGGTCGATCAACTGTTCCAGTTGCTGGTCGCCGATCGTGCTGCCGAGGGCAAGGGGGAGTTCGTCGCGAAGCTCCGATCGCTGGCCGACCTGGAACTGGCGTTGCTGCGTGTGATGGCGGAAACCGGACCTCGCTTCTCGCCGCATGCCACGTGGTGCCGTCGACGCGCCGCGGAAGTCCTGGAGATGCTGCTGGGTGTTCCCCGGGCCCCGGATCCTGCGCGGGAGGACATCGAGTCGGCCCTCGACGGACTGGTGGCGCGCGGCATCATCTGGCGCGGCCTGGGCTTCGCCTTCGAGAACCAGCGCGCCGCGGATTGGCTGCTGTCGCTGGATCCGATCATGGACTTTCGAGGGGACCCGGACGACGTGTCGCCACCCGTCCTCACAGGGCAGCCCCTGGACTTCCCTGTGCTGGTGTCGTGACGTCCGGCGGTCCGAAAGTCCGAAAGTCCGAAAGTTCGAAAGGCAGCGGACTCAGACCCGGTAATTTGGCCGCCGCCCCCGCAGCCACTGCTCCAGCATCATCAGGATCCACACCATCTCGCCGTAGTACCCGGGGTGTTCCGGCAGCCGTTCCCTGAGCAGGCTCTGGATGAACTGCGGGCGGACGATGCCGCGCGTGGCCAGGCTGCCGAGCGAGTCCTCCGCCAGCGCGCGCAGGTTGGCGTCGCGCGTGGCCCAGACGCCGAAGGGCAGGCCGAAGCCCTGCTTCTTCTTGACGATGATCTCGTCGGGCAGAAAGCCGCGCAGCGCCTCCTTGAAGAACCAGCGCAGCTGCAGCCCCTTGAGCTTGTAGTCCGCCGGCAGGCGCTCGGAGAAGGCCAGCAGTTCGTCGTCCAGCATCGGGAATCCGACAGAGGTCCCCGCCAGCCGCGTCGTGCCGACCACCTTGGGCAGATCGGTGTCCGCCAGCGTGTAGCGCCAGTCGAAGGCCAGCATCCGGTCCACCAGCTTGCCGGTCTTCAGCCCGCCCCACACCTGGCGCTGCTGCTTCTGCGGCCCCAGGGGATCCACGCGACGCAGGAAGTCCGTCTCCAGCACGTCGGCCATGCCCAGCCGCGTCAGCAGGTTGTAGCTCTGCAGCCGGTCCGGCATCGGCACCCGCGCCTGGTCGATGTAGCTGGCGCCCTTCTTCAGCAGCGGCAGCTTGCCGATCGGCGAGCCGAACACCGGCTGCAGCACGAAGTCGCGCAGCGGACCCGGCACGTTGCCGTACCAGGAGAACACCGTCTGCTTCGCATAGCGGGTGTTGCCGCCGAAGAGCTCGTCCCCGCCGTCGCCGGCCAGCAGGTGCCGCACGCCGTTGTCGTAGGCCCGGCGCGCGCAGTAGTAGGCCGGCAGCGCCGAGCTGTTGCCGAAGGGCTGGTCGTAATGCGTTGCGACTTTCGCGATCCCGTCGACCAGGTCCTTCGGCGTCACGTAGTACTCGTGATGCCGGCAGCCGAAGTGCTTGGCCGCGATGCGCGCGAAGGCCATCTCGTCGTAGCCCTCGGCCTCGAAGCCGATCGAGTAGGTGTCCGCCGGCCGCCCCGCCACGCGGCTCAACATGCCCGCGACCGTCGAGCTGTCCGTGCCGCCGCTCAGGAAGCAGGCCGCGTCCGGCGCGTGCATCGCCCGTTGCACGGAGCGCTGCAGGATCTCCTTGAACTCGACCTTCAGGTCCTCGAGCCGGGGCGACGGATCGGCGCGGAAGGTCGGCGTCCAGTACGGCGTCACGCGCAGCTCGCCGCGCTCGAAGATCGCGACGTGCCCCGGCGGCAGCCGGAAGATGTTGCGGAACACCGTCCGCGGCGACGGGATGACGTGGAAGTAGAGGTAGTCGAACAGCGCCTGCGGGTCGAGGTCGACGTCGTCCCCGGCCAGGTCGTCCGCGCGGGTCGCGAACTGCAGCTCGTGCCCGACGATGCGGTAGCACAGCGGCTCGATGCCGAAGCGGTCCGTCGCCAGCAGCGTGCGTCCGCCGGGCTGCTGCCATGCCACCGAGAAGCGTCCGCCGACCTGCGCCAGCGCCGGCGCCGGATCGGTCGCCGACAGCAGCGTCTGCCACGCGGCGTCGCGTTGCGCGGCCGGGACATCGGCGGAGAGACCCGGCAGCACCGGTTGACCAGTGGAAAGGAAGGTGGCGGTGCTCGTCGTCATCGTTGTGTACGGACCGGCGAAGCGGCCAGGAGGCAAGGGAAGGGGCGCCCACGCGGCGTGGAATTCCCCCGGCGGATTCTGGCGTGGAAATGCGTCGGCGCACCCGTCCCCGACCCCACCCACTTGGAGGGCCGCGCTTCGGGGGGCGGCTTCCGACCATGCCGCACAATCGCGGCCTGCCCGCCGCCGGAGGCGGGCGCTGGAGCCGGTTTGCAGATTCACTGGATGCCTCACGCGCTGAACCCGGCCTATGCCGGCGTGCGCCTGCGCTGCCTGATGCCGAGCCGCGAATTGCGCCGCTCGGGTCTGGTCTCGCGCGTGCTGGATCCGGCGCCGGACTCGCAGCCGCTGCCCGAAGACGGCGTGCTGGTGGTCCAGGCGAAATGGCTGCTCGATGCCGGCTCGCCGGCCGCGCTGCGCGACCGGACCCGGCGTCTGGCCCAGGCCCGTGAACGCGGCGTCCGGCTGGTGCTGGACAGCTTCGACAACTACTTCCTGAACGAGTCCGGCGACCCCGCCCGGGCCGAGCTGCTGACCGCCTACCGCGAGGCACTGCCGCTGTTCGCGTTGTTCACCGTGTCCTCGCCGGGCCTGAAGCCCTTGCTGGAGGCGGAGCTGCCCGCCGACCTGCGTGCCGCCGCGCCGGTGCGGGTCGTCGGCGATCCGGTCGAGACGCCCGCCGCCGCGCGCGACTTCGAATCCTGGCCGCACCGCATGCATCCGGGTCGCTGGCGCGGTCAGTGGCGCGCCTGGCGCGAGTTGCGCGAGCACCGCGCGCAGCGCCGCGTCGCCCGTCAACTGGTGTGGTTCGGCAATCACGGCAGCGCCTACGCGACCGGCGGCATGGCCGAGCTCGAACCGCTGCTGCCGCTGCTGGAGGCCGCCTCGCGGCGTCAGCCGCTGCGGCTGACGGTGGTCAGCAACTCCGAGCAACGCTATCGCGAGCTGCTCGGTCGCGCCGCCTTCCCGCATCGCTACCGGCCCTGGGACCGCCTGCATTTCCTGTCGCTGCTCGGCGAGCAGGACCTGGTGCTGCTGCCCACCCGCATGACCGCCTTCACGATGGCCAAGAGCAACAACCGCATGCTGCTGGCGCTCGCCCAGGGCGTGCCGGTGATGGCCGACCCCTTGCCCGATTACCAGCCGTGGCGCGCGCACTGCGCGCTGGACGACTGGGACCACCTGGCCGACCACATCGCCGATCCGGCGCCGCTGGCCGCCCGCGCGCGTGCCGCGATGCCCGCCATCGAGCGCGACTACTCCACGCGTGCCATCGCCGCCCAATGGCGCGAGGCGCTGCAAGCCCTCGTTTCCCGATGAACCGCATGACGCCCGATTCCCTCGCCACGCCGGACCGCGCGGACGCGCACGCGTCTTCGACGCCGGCCTCCTCCGCGGAGAACCCGCTCGCCATCGCCATCGTGCTGCCGCAGTTCCACCCGTTCCGTCAGAACGACGCCTGGTGGGGCAAGGGCTTCACCGAGTGGCGCAACGTCGCCAAGGCCAGGCCGCTGTACAAGGGCCATTACCAGCCGCGCCTGCCGGGCGAGCTCGGGTTCTACGACCTGCGCCTGCCCGAGGCGCGCGCCGCGCAGGCCGAGCTGGCCCGCGAGCACGGCATCGGCGGCTTCTGCTACTACCACTACTGGTTCACCGGCGAGCGCCTGATGGAGCGTCCGATCGAGGAGATCCGCGCCAGCGGCGAGCCCGATTTCCCTTACTGCCTGGCCTGGGCCAACGAGAACTGGACCCGCGCCTGGAACGGCAAGGACCGGGAGATGCTGATCGAGCAGCGCTACTCGGACGAGGACGACGAGGCGCACATCCGCACGCTGCTGCCGCACTTCCGCGATCCGCGCTACATCCGCATCGACGGCAAGCCGCTGTTCATCGTCTACAAGGTCGATCACCTGCCCGATCCGCGACGCACGCTGGCGACGTGGCGCCGCATCGCGCGCGAGGAGGGCGTCGGCGAGCTGACGCTGGCCCAGTTCGAATGGAGCGGCACCGGCTCCGGCGCCGATCCGCGCGAGGTCGGGCTGGACCTGTCCATCGAATTCGCACCGGACTGGCGGCGCCTGGGCGGCAAGCACTTCACCGGCTGGAAGTCGCGCCTGGCGATGGCGCTGGGCCTGCTGCCCAAGGCCTACGGCCAGCACAACTTCTTCGACTACGACCGGATGGTCGACGGCGTGCTGGCCAAGCCGGCGCCGGACTATCCGTTCCTGCGCTGCGTCAGTCCCGGCTTCGACAACAGCGCGCGGCGCTCCTCGGGGGGCGCGACGATTCTCATGAACAGCACGCCGCAGCGTTATCGCCGCTGGCTCGAGGCCGCGCTCGCGTGGACGCGCAAGCACCAGCCGCCGCAGCGTCAGGTGGTGTTCATCAATGCCTGGAACGAATGGGCCGAGGGCAACCACCTCGAGCCCGACGCGCTGAACGGCCGCGCGCTGCTGGAAGCGACGCGCGACGCGTTGAAGCAGAAAGATTGAGGGGTCCATCGGTCCGGCGGACCAGGACTGCACCGGCTGCTCAGCGCCCGATCCGGGCCGCGCACGCGGCCTGGTGCCGGGCCACCGATCCCCGCATCGACGCCAGCGCGTCCTCGGTGCGTCGCAGGTCGTCGGCGATGCGCGGCGCGCGTTCGATCGCGGCCAGCCAGTAGTCGCACATCGAGGCCGCGTCGTCGCACTCGTGCAGCACGCCGCGATCGCGCAGCAGGCGGTAGACCGGATAGGACGGATAGGTCGTGTCCCAGCCGCCGCGGATCGTCAGCGGCTTGTTCAGCCCCAGCGGCTCCAGCACGTTGTGGTCCACGCCCACATGCGCGACGCTCGCCGCCGCGTAGAAGTCCCGCAGCTCGCCGACGGTGTCCAGCACAAGGCATTGCACGTCGGCCGCGAGCGGCGCGTCCTTGATCTGCGAGCGCCGCGTGACCCGCAGTCCCGCCTCGCCGAGCTGGCCCAGCAGCTCGCCCATGCGCTCGAGGTTCTCCGGATGCCGCGGCGCCAGGATCAGCAGCGCGTCGGGATGCGTGCGCCGCAGCCGTTCGAAGGCGGCCAGCACCTGGTGCTGCTCGGCGAGCTCGGTGACGCAGCCGCCGACCACGATGGGCCGGGCCGACGCGAGCAGATGGCCGAGCAGTCGCGGGCTGCGCGTGGCCTGCTCGACGCCCCAGTCGGCGCGGCGCATCGCGTCGAACTTCATGTTGCCCGTCACCTGCAGCCGCTCGCGCGGCGCGCCGCGCGCCTCGAGCTGTCGCGCGGTCTCGGCGTCCTGCACGCACAGCACGTCGAAGGCGTTCAGGAAGTCGCGCTCCAGCAGCCGGCGCTCCATCTGGTCCAGCCGCGCCGGCGGGTCGTAGTGGTACAGCCAGCCGTTGAGCATCAGCGTGGCGGCGTTGTGGCGGCGTGCCTCGCGCAGGAAGGCGTAGGAGAAGCGGCAGGGCGCCTCCGACGGCAGGCAGGGGATCTCCGCCACGGCCAGCATCGCCGGCGGCAGCAGGCGGGCGAGCCGGCGCGCATCGGCGCTGTGACCGCGGCTGGTGCAGACCACCGCCTGCGGCAGCCGGGCCAGGTAGGCGTCGCGGTAATGCGGATGCTCGGTGATCAGCACCGGACGCAGGTCGGGCCGCTGTGCGATCAGCCACTCGATCATCGGTGCGACCGCGTTGAGCTCGCCGATCGTCGTCACGTAGAACCACAGCGCCGGACCCGACGCGTCGGCCGGCGTCACCGAGAACGCGCCCAGCGTGTTGTTGCCGCGCAGGTCGCTGAGGCGCTCCAGCGCGCGGAACATCGCCCAGCGCAGCGCCTCGCCGGGGCGGATCGGCGCGGCGGTGGCGGGCACGGCCAGGGACGGTGTCAGCTCAGGCATGGCGGCTCCGGAGATGGGTCAGGGCGCGACGGACCTCGGTCATCGCCGGATGCCGCAGCAGCGCGGCGCAGGCCAGCCAAGCACCGGCGCCGGCGACGACGCACAGGACGATGCGCGGGATCAACGGCAGGCTCAACTCATGGCTGGCCAGTTGCGCCAGCCCGAGGCCGGCACAGCAGCCCAAGGTCAGTTGCACGCTGACCCAGCTGGGCGCGAACAGCTCGCGCGGCGTGGCCTTCAGCACTTCGGTCAGGTGGCGCGTGTACATCGCGACCTGCACCAGGTTGCCGATGACGAACACCGCCGCCACCGCGTGCAGGTTCCAGAACGCGGCCATCCCGACGCAGGCCAGGTGCGTCGGTCCGTACCAGAGAGCCACCGACAGCCGGCGGCGGATCTGGCCGGTGGCCGCCAGCGCGTTGGGCGCCAGCATCGTCAGCGCGTAGGGCAGGCCGGCCAGCGCGAGCAGCGTGGCCAGCGGCGCGGCCTCGTGCCATTGTGGGCCGAACAGCAGCGCGATGATGTCGCCTGACATCAGCGCCACGCCGCCCATGAAGGGCCAGGCGATGCCGGTGAAGATGGCCGTGCCCTTCGCGTACGGTCCGACCAGGCTGTGGCCGGCGCGGTGGTCCGCCGCCAGCGCGGGCGTCGCGACGCGCAGGATGGCCGAGCTCACCGTCTGCCCGAGCAGGTCGATCAGCCCCGTCGCGCGGCTGAACAGCCCCAGCGAGGTGAAGCCGAAGACCTTGCCGATGATCAGTTCATGGCCGTTGCGCGAGCCCGATTCCACCAGCCGCGAGCCGGTGAACATCGCGCCGAAGCGCAACTGCCGGCCCGCGCCGCGCAGGCGCGGCATCAGCAGCGCGTCGCGCGGCCGCAGCCAGACGAGGATCGCCACCTGCACCGCGATGCCGACCACCGGGCCCCAGGCCAGGCTCATCGCGCCATGGCCGCTCCAGGCCAGCGCGATGCTGGTGGCCGAGTTGGCGGCGTTGGCGCTGACCTGCACGAGGAAGATCTGGTGGAAGGCCATCTCGCGGTTGAGCAGCGCGAAGGAGGGCGAGGCCAGCGGCAGCATCACGAAGTTGAGGCTCAGCACCAGCAGCAGGTCCGCCAGCAGCGGCTCGTGGTACCAGTCGGCCAGCAGGAAGCGGCCGCCCAGGATCACCAGCGCGATGCTCCAGGCCATCAGCAGCGTGATGGTGAAGGCGCTGCGCAGCTTCTCGCGGTCGAGCTCGCGCTCCTGGATGAGGTACTCGCTGACGCCGAAGTCGCGCAGGATGGACGCCAGGTTCGTGACCACCGCGCACAGCGAATAGACGCCCACCTGCGTCGGCGTCAGCAGCCGCGCCAGGATCATCGTGGTCGGCACGGTGATCAGCAGGCTCAGGTAGCGCTCGCCGAAGGACCAGGCCAGCGCGCCGCGCACGGACGGGCTCTTGCTCATGAACCGGCCTTCACGACGCGGACTCCGCGCGCGCCGGGGGCGGCGTCGGCGATGTCGATGCCATCGCCGTCGCGGGCGTCGCTGCAGAGGCCGTCTCCGGCATCGCTGCAGAAGCCGCGTCCGGCATTCCTGCCGAAGCCGCCTCAGGGGTCTTGGCCGCACTCTCCTGCGCCGCCTCGGCGCCGGGTTCGCCGCCGCCGCGACGCAGTAGGCGCTTGAGCGCCGGCACCCAGCCCCAGCGGTACAGCGTGGCGTGATAGACCGGACGCGCGTCGGCGGTCCAGCGCGTATGCCACTCCATGACCTTGCCGTAGAACTCGATGCGGCGGATCGGACCGCCGGCCGCGGCCGCGTCGAACAGCTGCTGGAACTGCAGCTGGCGCATCAGCGTCGACGGCGACACGGCCTTGTGCGCCTCGTCGTAGGCGGTCTTGAGGATCACGATCTTGCCGCCCGACTCGATGCACAGGTCCATCGCGACGACGGCGTCGTCGAACCAGTACTGGTAGAGCCGGACCCGGCCGGCGCGCGCGAAGGCTTCCAGCATCGCGCGATAGAACTCGTACTGCGGATGCCCCGGCGCGATCGCCGTGCCTTCGGAACCCTTCCAGCCGCTGGCTTCCAGCCGGCCGTAGTTCGTCAGCGCGGGGGCGACATCCTCGGGCCGCGTCAGGCACTCCAGTCGCGTGATGGTGCCCGCCGTATCCAGCTTCTTCTGCTGCTTCTTCAGGTTCTGGCGCAGGTTCTTGCCGCGTGCTTCCCAATAGGTCGCGAAGTCGCCGGTCAGGTCGACCCAGGCGGTGTCGATGTAGTCCTGTCCGCGCCAGCGCGTGCCGTCGGCGGGGCGAGGGTGGAACAGGCTGTCGATCTGCGTCAGGCCCAGCGCGAGCGCGGGCAGCGGCAGCGCGCGCAGCAGGCCGTCCGCCAAGGGCTCGAGGGCCTCGCCGCCGGCGCTCAACCAGGCGCCCAGCGGCAGCTGCGAGGGCTGGAAGGTGGTCCATTGCGCGGTGCCGGCCGGCGTCACGATCGCCGCGGCCCGTGGAGCCTTCGGATCGCCGAGCAGCGCCAGCCGTTCGCGGCCGGTGCCGAAGACGCTCAGCAGCGGCGCGAGGAAGGCGCTCTCCAGGAACGGCAGGCCCGCAACGCGCGCCTGCAGCGCGTCCCACGCGGCGGCATGCGGCGCGAAGGCGGCCGCCGCGTCGGGCTGCGGCAGCGGGATCAGGGTCCAGCGCAGGGCGGCGGAGGCCGTCGAGGCAGGCGGGAAAGACGGGGAAGGCGGAGTCGTCGGGGTCATGGGCGGGCCTCGGCGGTAGGCATCTGGGGGGCGCAGGCCTCGTCGAGCACGCGGGCGAGTTCGCCGCTGCGGGACTCGCGCGAGGCTGCGGCGATGGCCGGCGCCGCGGGCAGCGCGGCACGGCCGTGGAACAGGTCGTCGAGGAAGCGGTCGAGCACGGCGGCCACGCCGGGACCGTCTTCCAGCGCCGCGTTGTGCGGCAGGCCGGCGCGGCGCATCAGCTGCGCGGTGTCGCCGGCCGGATCGGCCAGCGTCAGCACTGGCCGGCGCGCGCGCAGGTATTCGTAGGCCTTGGCGGGAATCTGGTCGTTGCAATCGTTGGACTGCAGCAGCAGCAGGCCGTCGGCGCGCAGCATCTCGGCGAGCGCGTCGGCATAGGGGATGGGAGGCGCGAGTTCGACCAGGTCGGCCACGCCCACGCGCAACGCGAGTTCGCGGACGAAGTCGTCGTGCGCGGTCGCGCGCAGGCGCAGCTTCAGGCGCGAGGCATCGATGCGGCCCGCGGCCTTGGCGGCGGCCAGCGCCTCGAACAGCCGCACCGGACTGCGCCAGTCGGGATAGACGACGCCGCTGTGCAGCAGCACGCGCGGGCCGGTGCCGCGTACCTCGGCGGCATGGGCCGCGTGGGCGGTGAGAGAGGCCTCCGCACCGCTGCGCTCGCCGCCGACGCCCATGGCCTGTTCAGCCTGCCGGAACGCGTCCTCGCTGTAGCCGTTCTCGATCACGCGGATGCGGTCGGCGGCGGCGGGGAAGCGCTTCGCATAGAGCCTGGCCGCGCCGGGCGTCGTGAACGTGAAGCGAGCGGCGCGCGCGAAGACCTTGCGCTCGACCGCCGCGAAGCTCTGCCACAGCACCGGGTCGGCGGGATACCCGTCGTGGGCCATCGGATCGCGGAAGTCGGCGACCCAGGGCAGGCCGCTGAGGCGGGACAGCCAGTCTCCGACCAGGTGCGCGGTCGGAATCGGGTAGGTGCTCCAGATCGCGTCGGGGCGGGTCTCGCGGATCAGCTTCAAGCCGGCAGGCACGGCGCCGAGCAGCCAGCTGTGCCAGCGGTCCGGGCGCGCCAGGAAACCGGGATAACGGCCCGCGATCGACAGGTGCCGCGCGGCGTCCAGCGCGAAGGCGCGGCGCACGATCAGGTCGGCGGGGATCTCCTCGACAAGGTCGGTGCCGGTCTGCGCATGCACGCGGGGATGCGCGGTCAGCACGCTCGGTATCCAGCCCGACGCGGGCAGCTGCTGCGCGAAGCGCAACGCGCGTTGCACGCCGCTGGTCCCCGCCATCGGCGGGAACTGGAAGGAGACCATGAGCACGCGCCGCATTGCCTGGCCCTCAGCGCGCGGGCGCGATGAAGAGGCGCTCGACCTGCTCGACGATGCGCCGCAGGTCGGCGTCGCTGAGGTCCTGGTGGCAGGCGAGCTGCAGCACGTGGTGCGACCACGACTTGCCGGCGTCGCCGGGCAGCGCCGGCACGCCGGGCCAGAGCCGGTCCCAGCGCGACACCGGCACGCCGAGCTTGCGCATCTCGGCGTAGCCCGGATCGGGCGTGCGCACCCACAGCGGGAAGACGTAGGGCGCGCAGTCCGCCGGCAGCGTCGGCAGCAGCGGACGCACGCCCTCGCGCCGCGAGAAGGCTTCGGTGAAGAACGCGTAGTGGTGCCGGCGCGCCTCGACGATGCGACGCCGCGGCACGCGCCGCGAGATCCATCCGCTGGCGCGCGTCAACGCGCGGTGCGACAGCGGCAGGTCGATCAGCGCCATGTTGGCGTCGATCTCCTCGGCCTCGTCGAGCTCGCCATGGCGGCTCGGCGTCGCGTCCGCGCCGCCCGCCCGGCCCTTCACCAGATGCCGCAGGGCGCTCTTGAGCGCGAACGCGCCGCGGATCAGCCGGTTCAGGCCGGTCAGCCGGTCGTGCGCGGCGCCCATGTGGAGGATGTCGGAGCCGGCCTTGACCTGGTCGATCCGCGAGGCCGGTGTCAGCGCCGGCATCGCCAGGTCGGCGCGGTTGAGCGCGAGGATGCCGCCCTCGGGCGTCGGGAAGAACTTGGTCAGGCTGGCGATGGCGACGTCGCCCCAGGAGCCGATCGGCCGCGTGCCGGCGCGACCGAACATCGCGTGCGCGCAGTCCTCGATCAGCGCGATGCCGCGCGCGTCGCACCAGGCGCGCACCGCTTCCATCGGCTGCGGCAGCCCGAAGTAATGCGGCACCAGCAGCGCCTTGGTGGCGGGCGGCACGTGGGCCGAGAGCCAGTCCAGTCGCGGCGCGCCGTGCTCGTCGATCGGATAGAAGGCGGCGTCGGCGCCGAGCGTCTTCACCGGCGAGACCATCGTCGGGCAGTGGTAGGTCGGCAGCAGCACCAGGTCGCCGGGACCGACGTCCAGGCATTCCAGCGCCAGCAGGATCGCCGCGCGGCCGCTGGTGGTCGACAGGTGACGCGGATGGTCGAGCAGGCTGTGCTGGTCGATGTGCGCGGCGCCGGCGAAGGTGCGCCAGCCGATGACAGGCAGTCGCGGCGCGATCATGGTGGGCGGCGGGCTCAAGTCGGCGGCCTCCCGGTCAGCGGGCGGTGGCCGGCGCGGCGGACTCAGGTGCCGAGGCGGCGGACGCCGCGGCCGATGCCGGTGACGATGCGGGCGAGGACGCCGGCGCGGAGGCCGCTTCGCCGGGCAGCACGAAGTCCGCGGGCCAGCGGTTGATCGCCATCAGCCGCTGGCGCAACACCGGGTGCGTCATGCCGGCGCCGTAGGCCTTGCGGGCGGACTCGACCGCCAGGTCGACCTGGTTGAGGTCCAGCGCGACCATGCCCACGTTGTAGACCGAGAAGGCGTTGTCGCCGGTCAGCTTGGACGCCGCTTCCAGCTGCTCCTTGGCGGGCGCGGGCTTGCCCTTGCCGTTCAGGTAGCCGGCGTAGATCAGGCGCACGATGACGTCGTCCGACTTCCAGGCCAGCGCGCGCTTGAAGTAGCAGTCGACGGTGAACAGCGCGTCCGGCGGCTGGTCGCGCTTGGTGCGATCGCCGTAGAGCATCATCGCGACCAGCGCGCGGTGGTGGTTGGGAAAGGCGCGCAGCGTGTAGTCGATGTCGCTGCCGATGGTGCCGCGCTTGCACTTGACCAGCGCCTCGCAGGTGTCGATGAAGTGGGCGCCCTCGACCATCTGCAGCGGCGACATCTGCTTGGTCACCGGATCGATCTCGGGCGCGTCCTTGTACTGGCGGTAGTCGTACGGGCCGTAGTTGTTGGCCAGTCCGCCGCAGCCCATGCCCTGCGCGACGGCGGCATGGGCGGCGACGACGCCGGCCAGCGCCAGCACGAGGGTGCGCCAGCGGGCGCGAGGCGCTTGAGAGGCGCCAGGGGCACGGGGGGCACGAGGGGCGCCGGGGGTAGCAGGGACGGACATGGCGGGGCTCCGGTGGGGCCGGGTGTACCGGTCAGGGCGGTCAGGCGGCGGCGGGCACGCCGCGCACGAAGGCGGCGGTCAGCCGTTCGACGTGGGCGCGCCAGGCGGCGGTCGAGAAGGTGTGGTCCGCGTCGGGCAGGTCTTCGCGGCGCAGGCCGGGGCGGGTCAGCAGGCCCTGCCAGGCGGGGCCGCCGTCGCGGCAGCGGTCCAGGAATTCATTGGCGCAGACATCGTCGCCCGAGAGGATCAGCAGCACCGGGCCGCCGAACGCGCGCAGGCCGTCGGCCATCTGCTCGGTGTAGTGGCGGGTGTCGACCAGACTCGTCGCGCTCGACGATCCCGCGGCGTATGCCGGCGCGCGGCTCTGCGCGAGCTTGCCCAGCAGCTCGCGCACGGCGCCCAGGCCCACGCGGCCGCTCAGCAGCTTGCGCCAGAACGCCGGCTGGCGCAGGCGGTCCAGGTAGTAGTGCTTGACCTGCGCGCGGGCCAGGCTGGTCGCGGTGCGGACCCAGGGATTGGCCAGGCACAGGCCGGCGACGCGCGGGTCGCGACGGCGATGCACGTAGAGCAGGGCGGCGGAGGCGGCGTCGCACAGGCCCCAGAGCACCACGCGCTTCAGCGACGGGTGTTCGCGCTGCCAGGCATCGATGGCGGCGGCGATGTCGGCGTCGAGCTGTTCGAAGTCGCGCTGCTCGCCTTGCGCGTCGCCCATGCCGCGGTGGTCCAGCCGCAGGCAGGGCACGCCGGCGCCGGCCAGCGCGCGGCCGAGCAGCGTGAACTGGCGGTGGCTGCCCACGCGGTACTGCGGGCCGCCGACGATCAGCAGCACGCCGGTGTCGGGAGCGGGCGCGTTCATCGACGTGGAAGCGGAGGCGGAGGTGAAAGCAGCGGCGGACGTGGACGTGGAAGCGGAGGTCGACGCGGCGGTGATCGCGAAGACGGGCTCGCTCAGCAGTCCGAAGAGCGCCTGGCCGTCGCAGTCGATGCGCAGCACGCTGTCGCGATGGGCGGGCGCGGCGGTCGCGTTCATGCGGGCACCGCCTCGACCGGTCGGGTCGCGAAGTCCGCGTCGGCGTTCAGCGCGGCGAGGCTGGCTTCGATCAGGCGCGGCGCTTCCTCGATCTCGGTGGCGGCCCAGAACGACGGACCTTGGCAGACGGCGGCGCGCACCTCGGCGCCTTGCGCGGTCCAGGCGTCGACGGCCATCGCCGCGGCGGGCGTGAGCGTCGCGTCCTCGCGCGGCGAGAGCTCCAGCCATGCGACGCGGCGCACGCGCGCCGACGGCTTCAACTGGGCGGATTCGAGACCTTCGGCCAGCGCGGGCGCGAGCAGGTAGCCGGCGATCTCGACCGGCTCGCCGCGCGCGAGCTGATCGCGCATCGCCTGGACGGCGCCCTTGGCCTGGCCGCCGATGAGGTCGGCCGCGACGCGCAGGCGCATGAACTGCTGGAGCTGGAGCTTGCCGGCGGCCAAGGGCTGCCAGAGCAGCAGATGCAGCGGCCGGTCGGTCAGCGCGTCGAAGGCCGCGGGCGCCAGCAGCGCACCGGCGCGCAGGCCCCACAGCCACAGCGGCGGCTTCCCGCCGCGGTCCGCGCCATCCGGGCCGGGCACGGCGCGGGCGTCGAGCCAGTCGACGGCCAGACGCACGTCGTGCTGCCAGCGTGTCCACGTGGCGTCGCCGAAGTCGCCGCTGCTGTCGCCGCAGCCGAGCAGGTCGATCGTCAGCACCTCGAAGCCGGCGGCGGCGAACGCGCGCGCGGCGAGGGCGATCATGCGGCGGGACTTGTTCATCTCCTCCGCGAAGGGCGGCAGGAGCAGGATCTGGCCGCGCGCGGCGCCGGTGGCGGGGTAGTGGACGCACAGCCGCTGCCCGCCGGCGCCGTCATCCAGGAAGAACGGCGTGGATGGGGAGGGCGGCGTGGTGGCGGCGGCCATGGGCAGGTGGCGCGGCGGTGGCGGCGATCGTGGCGGTCGCGGCGCCCGTCAGGCGGCGAGCTTGCCGTTCACGAAGTCGAGCAGCGCGCCGACGGTGGCGAAGGTGGCGCCGTCGATCTCGTCGTCGTCGACGACGATGCCGAACTGTTCCTCGAGCGCGGTGATCAGGCTGACGACCGCCATGGAGTCGAGCTCCGGGATCGCGCCCAGCAGCGCGGTGTCGACGGTGAAGTCCTTCGCCCGGCCTTCCAGGCTGAGGACGTCGTCGAGGATGGCGAGCAGGTGTTGTTGGCTGTTCATGGTCGGGGAGGATCTTAACTGTCGCCCTCTGGGGGAACCCCCGGGGCGCCCCCTCATCCCAAGGGGATCCAAGGGGATCCGGCGGGCTTCGTGCGGGATTGCCAGGGGACCGCGTGAGATACTTTTTTCATGACCGCCGCCACCGACAGCCACCTGCTTCCGCACCTGATCTGGCACAGCGCCGAGCGCGATCCGGCGGCCCCGGCGCTGCGCGACGGCGCCCGCGCGCTGGACTACGCCGGACTCGCCGCGCAGGTCCGCGCGCTGGCCAACGGGCTGCTGTCGCTGGGCCTGCAACGGGCCGAGCGCGTCGGCATCTACCTCGACAAGCGGCTGGAGACGGTGGTGGCCAGTTTCGCGGCGCCGGCCGCGGGCGGCGTGTTCGTGCCGGTCAACCCCATCCTCAAGCCGGAGCAGGTCGGCTTCATCGTGCGCGACTGCGACGTGCGCGTGCTGATCACCTCGCGCGACCGCTTCGCGTCGCTGCGGACGGTGCTGGCCGACTGCCCGTCCGTGCGTCACGTCGTCGTGGTCGATCCCGCGCCGAATTCGTCGTCTGAGGCTTCGTCCGATGCGTCGCCGGACGGCTGGGTCCGCTACAGCGACCTGCTGGACGCACCGGCGCAGACCGCGCATCGCGTCATCGACACCGACATGGTGGCCATCCTCTACACCTCCGGATCGACCGGCCGGCCCAAGGGCGTGGTGCTGTCGCACCGCAACATGGTGGCCGGGGCGAAGAGCGTCGCGAGCTACCTCCGCAACCGACCCGAGGATCGCCTGCTGGCCGCGCTGCCGCTGTCCTTCGACGCCGGCTTCAGCCAGCTGACGACGGCCTTCCACGCGGGCGCGTCGGTGTCGCTGCTGAACTACCTGATGCCGCGCGACGTGCTCAAGGCGCTGGAGCGCGACCGCATCACCGGCCTGACGGCCGTGCCGCCGCTGTACATCCAGCTCGCGCAGCTGGAGTGGCCGGCGGCGATCGACCAGCAGCTGCGCTACTTCGCCAACACCGGCGGGCGCATGCCGCGCGAGACGCTGAACCTGCTGCGCCAGCGCGTGCCGTCGGCGCAGCCCTTCCTGATGTACGGCCTGACCGAGGCCTTCCGCTCGACCTACCTGCCGCCGGAGGAGGTCGACCGCCGGCCCGATTCGATCGGCAAGGCGATCCCGAACGCCGAGATCCTGGTGCTGCGCGAGGACGGCTCGCCCTGCGCGCCGGACGAGCCCGGCGAACTGGTGCACCGCGGCGCGCTGGTCGGGATGGGCTACTGGAACGACGCCGAGAAGACGGCCGAGCGCTACAAGCTGCTGCCGCCCGGCGCGGCGGGCCGCGAGGCCGGACTGCAACTGCCGGAGTACGCGGTCTTCTCCGGCGACAACGTGCGCATGGACGCCGAAGGCTTCCTGTACTTCATCGGCCGGCGCGACGAGATGATCAAGACCTCCGGCTATCGCGTCAGCCCGACCGAGGTCGAGGAGATCCTGTACGCGACGCAACTGGTGGGCGAATGCGTGGCCTTCGGCGTGGACCACGCGACGCTGGGCCAGACGATCCAGGTGATCGCGACGCCGCCGGCCGGTGCCGACACCCTCGACAGCGCCGCGCTGCTGGCGCTGTGCAAGGCGCGCATGCCGGCCTACATGATTCCCGCCGGCGTCGAGCAGAAGGCCGGCCCGCTGCCGCGCAACCCCAACGGCAAGATCGATCGCAAGCTGCTGAGCACCGAATGGGTGGCGAAGCAGGAAGCCCAGTGAGAACCTCGTGACGACTGCCGTGAACAACGACGACAAGACCTCTCCCGCCGCGCCCGCCAAGGCCGCGCCGCAACACGCGCCGATGGACCAGTTCGTCGCGCGCGACGGCGTGCTGCAGATCGGCGGCCAGCCGCTGACGCGGCTCGCGGACCGCGTGGGCCGCACGCCGTTCTACGCGTATGACCGCGCGCTGCTGACGCGTCGCGTCGAGGAGCTCCGCGCCGCGATGCCCGCGAAGCTGGAGCTGCACTTCGCGATGAAGGCCAACCCGATGCCGGCGCTGGTCGCTCACCTCGCGACGCTGGTGGACGGCATCGACGTTGCCTCGGCCGGCGAGCTGCAGGTCGCGCTGGACGCCGGCGCCGACCCGCGCGAGATCAGCTTCGCCGGTCCCGGCAAGAGCGCGCTGGAACTGAAGCAGGCGCTGGCCGCCGGCATCCTGATCAACCTGGAATCGTTCCGCGAGGTCGAGCTGCTGCGCACGCTGTGCGCGGAGACCGGCTACGCGGCGCGCGTCGCCGTTCGCGTGAACCCGGACTTCGAGCTGAAGTCTTCGGGCATGAAGATGGGCGGCGGTCCGAAGCAGTTCGGCGTCGACGCCGAGCTGGTGCCGGAACTGCTCGCGCGCATCGGCGAGGCGGGCCTCGGTTTCGAGGGCTTCCATCTCTTCGCCGGCTCGCAGAACCTGAAGCCGGAGGCGATCGTCGAGGCGCAGCTCAAGAGCTTCGAGCTCGCGCTGCGGCTGGCGAAGGACGCGCCGGCGCCGGTGAAGGTGCTGAACCTGGGCGGCGGCTTCGGCATCCCGTATTTCCCCGGCGAGCAGCGCCTGGACCTGACGACCATCGGCGCCAACCTCGCCGCGCTGATCGAGCGCGCCGCGGTCGAGCTGCCGCAGGCGAAGCTGGTCGTCGAGCTCGGCCGCTACCTGGTCGGCGAGGCCGGCATCTACGTGTGCCGCGTCGTCGACCGCAAGGTCTCGCGGGGTCAGGTCTTTCTCGTCACCGACGGCGGCCTGCATCACCACCTGGCGGCCTCGGGCAACTTCGGCCAGGTGATCCGCAAGAACTATCCGGTCGCCATCGGCAACCGCGTCGGCGGCGAGACCGAGGCGGGCGTGTCCGTGGTCGGACCGTTGTGCACGCCGCTGGACCTGCTGGGCGAGCGCATGACGCTGTCGCACGCCGAGCCGGGAGATCTGGTGGTCGTCTTCCAGTCCGGTGCCTACGGCATCACGGCGAGCCCGCAAGGCTTCCTGAGCCATCCCGGCGCGGCCGAGGTCCTGGTGTGAGTTCCGCTCCACGCCTGGCGCAGCTCGATGCCCTGCGTGGCATCGCGGCGCTGGCGGTGGTGCTGTTCCACTACACGACGCGCTACGACCAGCTCTTCGGTCACGCGCAGGCGCCGGTGGTCTCGTTCCCGTACGGGTACCTTGGCGTCAACCTGTTCTTCATGATCAGCGGCTTCGTCATCTTCATGACGCTGGAGCGCACCGCGCGGCCGATGGACTTCGTCGTCTCGCGCTTCAGCCGGCTGTATCCGGCGTACTGGGGCGCGATCCTGCTGACCTTCGCGCTGACCCACGCGATCGGACTGCCCGGCAAGACGGTGGGCTGGGACGTGCTGCTGGTCAACGTGACGATGGTGCAGGGCTTCTTCGGCGTGGCGCATGTCGACGGCGTGTACTGGACGCTGGAGGTGGAGCTGCTGTTCTATGCCTGGGCGCTGCTGAGCTTCCGCTTCGGCGGCGCGGCGGGCCTGCGAAACTTCCTCTTCGCGTGTCTGGCGCTGCGGCTGGTCTATGCGGGGGCGAAGACCTTCTGGGGCGTCGATCTGCCCTGGGTCGGGCAGCGCTGGCTGCTGCTGCCCTACATCTGCTGGTTCGCGCTCGGCGTGACGGTCTATCGATTGAGTCGCAAGGGCGCAGGGTCCGCCTGGGACTGGGCCCTGGCGGCGGCGGCGATCCTCGTGATCGGGCTGGTCGAGGACTGGAGCCTCGCGGCACTCGCGGCGGTGTTCTACGCGGTGCTGTTCGGCGCGGCGCGCGGGCGATGGACCTGGCTGGAGCATCGGGTGCTGCTGTGGCTGGGGGCGATCTCGTACACGCTGTATCTGCTGCACGAGAACATCGGCTGGGCCGTGCTGCGTCGGCTCGAGGCCTGGGGCGTCGAAGTGCACCTCGCCATCGCGCTGACAATGACCCTGTCGATGGCGCTCGCCCACGGGCTGACGACGTTGGTGGAACAGCCAGGAATGCGCTGGATCCGCGACCGCTATCGCGCGCGAACGCAGACGTCGACACCCGCACCCGCCGGGGGCTGAGGCGCACTGGGCACTCCGCACTGCGCACTGCGCACCCCGCCCGCTTGGGGGCGCCGGTACCCCTCTCCGCTCAATCGCCTCCTCACGCTCGGCATTCGCTTCGAGGGGCACCGGCGCCCCCAAGCTCGAAGCGCGCCATGCGCTATGCGCCATGCGCCATGCGCCATGCGGCTTGCTGCGTGCTGCGTGCTGCGTGCTGCGTGCGGAGACAATGCGCGTTCACTCTCCTCAGCACGACGCTCCTGATGACCGAAGAACGGAAGAATTCCCTGATCCCGCTGGCGATCGGCGCAGTGGCGCTGCTGTCCTGCGGCGGCATGATCGCAGCGGGCGTGGCGATGTTGCGCAACGGCAAGCCCTCGACGCCCGCCGACGATCTCGCGGCGCGGATCGCCGCGATCCACGACATGCCGGTGACGGCGCCCGACTGCGGCACGGTGTTCAAGAACGAGGAGCCCGTGGTGATCGTGGTGATGGGGCAGTCCAACGCATCGAATCACGCCGACCCGATCCCGCCCGCCGCCGCGCCGGTGCCGCCGATGCCGGTGCTGCATCTGGGCGGCTGCGGTCTGGCAAGTTCACCGGTGCCGGGCGCGACCGGCAACGGCGGCAGCATCTGGCCGGCGGTGAACCAGGCACTGGGCGGACGCTGGAAGGGCCGTCCGATCGTGTGGGCGGTGGTGGCCGTGGATGGCAGTTCCATCGCCGAATGGACCGAACCGAACAGCGCGCTGCGCAGCTACTGGCAGACGCAGATGGACCGCATCAAGGGCACGCGCTGGCCGGTGGCGGCGGTGCTGTGGCAGCAGGGCGAAGCCGATGCGCGCGACCGCACGGCGATGGCCGACTACCGCGACGCGCTGGCGGCGCTGCGCGCCGGCGTGGCCCTGCGAGGCATCGATGCGCCGTGGTGGATCGCGCGTTCGACCTACTGCCCGCCGCACGACGGCGGTCAGGTGCGCGAGGCCGTGCGCGAGTTGCTCGCCATTCCCGACAGCGGCTTCCGCGCGGGGCCGGACACGGACACGCTCAGCCTGCCGCTGCGCAACGGGTGCCACTTCACGGTGGAGGGCACCGCGCGCGCGGCGGCGTTGTGGGCCGAGGTGCTGAAGCCGGCGGCGGCCGGGCAATAAGGCCGCGTTGAGAAGTCGTTGAGAACGCGTTTGCGCCGTCGCCATCGTGTGGCGCGGACGTCGACACCCCCTTCGGAAGGAGCGTTTCAGTCGCTCGGGACGGGTATCGTCAGCCTCCTGAACCCAGGGAGGGAACATTGAACGCACGACGACTTGCGCCGTTGCTGGCGCTGATCCTGGCGGCCACGGGGGCCGCCGCCGCGGAGGAACCGGGCAAGGCCCGCTGCGGCATCGAGGCGATGAACATCCCGGTGCGGCTGGTCGATCACCGGCCGGTGGCCACCGTGCAGTTGAACGGGGTCGAGGTGCCGATGCTGGTCGACAGCGGCGCCTTCTACAGCATGATGAGCGCGGCCACGGCGGCGCAACTGAACCTGAAGCTGCGGCGTCCGCCGCCCAACTTCACCATCCAGGGCCATGCGGGCTCGGTCGAGTCGCTGCGGGTCACGACGGTGGACGAGGTGGGCCTGCAGTTGGCCACGTTGAAGAAGGTGGACTTCTTCGTTGGCGGCAACGAGCTCAACGCCGGGATCATGGGCATCCTGGGCCGCAACTTCCTGTCCGCGGCGGACACCGAGTACGACCTCGCGCACGGCATGCTGCGCCTGGTCTTCCCCAAGGGCGACTGCGAGAAGGCAAACCTCGCGTACTGGGCCGGCGACGCGCCGGTGATCGAGGCGCCCATCGAGACCAACGGCCGCCGCAACGACACGGCGGTGCGCGTCCTCACGAAGATCAACGGCGAGCGCGTGACCGCGCTGATGGACACGGGGGCGCCGGGGACGTCGCTGTCGCTGAAGGCGGCGCGACGGGCAGGGATCAAGGACGCGGACATGAAGCCCTTCGGCCGCGCGAGCGGCATCGGCAGCGGCTACGCCGAACGCTGGATCGCCGATGTCGAGACCTTCGAGCTGGCCGGCGAGAAGATCACCCGGAACCGGCTGCCGATCGCCGACGTGGACACCTATGACCACGGGATGCTGCTGGGGCTGGACTACTTCCTGTCGCACCGGGTCTATGTGTCGCGGCTGCAAGGCAAGGTGTACGCGACCTGGAACGGTGGGCCGGTCTTCGCGCAGGGCCGCGCCGATGCGACCCAGTACGACCAGCGCTACGCCGCGAAGGCGGAGGAAATCGCTGCCGACGATGCCGACGGCTTGCTGCGGCGCGGCGCGGCGGCGCTGGCGGCCGGCGATCCGAAGCGGGCGCTGGAGGACCTGAACCGCGCCTGCGAACTCAAGCCCGAGGTTGCGGGCTGTTTCGACGCGCGGTCACGTGTGCACCAGGCGATGAAGCAGCCCAAGCTGGCGCTGGCGGACCTGGACACGGCGCTGACGCTGGACCCCTCGCTGGCCGAGGCGCGCCTGCGCCGCGTGCCGCTGCGCGTGGCCGCCGGTGACCGCGACGGCGCGAAGGCGGATCTGGCGGCGCTCGATGCGACGCTGCCGGCGGCGTCGAACCTGCGCGTCACGATGGCGGAGTTTCACGCCCGCTTCAACCAGGTGCCTGACGCGCTCAGGCAGTACGAGCTCTGGATCAAGAGCCACCCGAACGACCTGCGACTGGCCGAGGCCTACAACGGCCGGTGCTGGTTGCGGGCGCGGATGAACGTCGACGTGGCGCAGGGGCTGGACGACTGCAAGGAGGCGGTCGACCTGGACGGCGACACGCCGGCGTATCGCGACAGCCTGGGCTGGACCTACCTGCGCCTGGGCGATGCGTCCCGCGCGAAGAAGGCCTTCGACAAGACGATCGAGTTGAGATCCTGGGCCTGGCCGCTGTACGGCCGCGGCCTGGCGCAGCTCAAGCTCAACGAGGCGGAGAAGGGCCGTCAGGACCTGGAGGCCGCGCGCAAGTTGATGCCGACGATCGATGAGGCGGTGAAGAAGGCCGGGTTCGACGCATTGGCGGAGGCCGTGCATTGAATTCGATACATCGCGCGGGGAAAGCATCGAATTCGATACTTTGCTCGCGCACCTGATTTCGAGTCAGGTACATCGCTCCACCCTCGCTGCATAACAACCACGCTTCGCAAAATGTACCTGGAGGTAGCGAACATCCGGGTGGGCGAAGAAGCGTTCGATCAGAGGCTCGACCTGATCGCCGTCGACGAGGTCCGCGTCGACCATCATCCCCGTCGCGTCGAACGCCCGGACCGACAGCATCCGGCCGCGCAGCGCCTTCGGCACCTCGTTGACGCGATCGAAGCGCTCGGCGTCGGCCTCGCGGATGTAGATCGCATGCGTGCCGCGGTACGGCGTGTCGACGTCCAGGTAGACGTAGTTGAGCAGCAGCACCGTCTCGCCGGGCGCGGCGTCGTCCAGCGTGACCCGGTCCGGCGCCGAGCGCGGGCTGTCGACGCGCACGCGCAGCACGCCGTGCTCGCGCAGCGTCGCGTCGGTCATGCCGAACATCGGGCGGAAGGGGGCAGGGTCGAGACCCAGGATGCGGAAGTCCATGTGAGCGCGGCGCGGTGGCCGTCCGAGTGGTGGATGCGCTCACGATAGGGCTCCAGAGAAGCCCGGTCGCGCCGTTTCCGGACATGGAATTGCACGGCCGACACGCAGGGTCGCCATCGTGGCCATCGTGGGTGATCGCGTGCGATCCGGGCACCCGGTCGGCGGTGTCCCGCAAGGTCCGGCAAGGTCCGGCAAAACCCCGCCGGCATGGCCCTTCGTCCTGGGGGCTGGTCCGGTTGGCGGGATCGCGCGATCATCGGCGCTCATGCACGCTGATGCATCTGCGCTGCCGCGCCGGAGGACCGCATGCCGACTCACTGCCTCGCCGATTCGGAACGCCTGTACGGCCGCTGGCAGCGCATGCTGGAAGTCCTCGCTCAGCAGCTCGACATGCCGGTCGCGATGATCAACCTCGTCGACGGCAGCGACCTCGTCTTCTTCGGCGTGCGCGACGAGCAGCAGCGCTTCCCGCGCAACGGGCGCCTCGAACTCGCCGTCAACAGCTACTGCGCCAACGTGATCCGTCGCGGCGAGCATCTGCTCGTCGGCGACGTCCGTCGGCTGCCCGCCATCGGCGACAGCAACCCGACCGCGGCGCTCGGCCTGGTCCACTACTACGGCGAGCCGATCCGCGATGTCGAGGGCACCGTCGTCGGCACCGTGTGCGTGATGGACGAGCGCCCGCGCGAGACCTCCTCGGGCGTGCGCATGCTGGTCTCGCTGATGCGCGATGCGATCGAGGACGACCTGCGCGCCTGCACCGAGGTCGAGCGCTTCGAAGCCCGGCACGCCGAGCTGAAATCCTCCGCGCGGCAACTGCTCGACGCGATGGCGCGCTCGGGCCTGGGCGAGGCGAGGGCGCTGGAAGCGCTCGGCTTCAGCGCCGACGATCTGGAGAATCATCAGCGGCTGGCTCAGCTCGCCCAGGCGGCGCAGCCGGCGGTCCGATCGGGTCGGTCGGCCTGACCGACCCGGCCGGTGCAAGCAGTTCAAGCGGCTCAATTGGCTCAATAGGCTCAATAGGCCACTCGCCCGGGCACCGACGCGCGCCGAGCCGGATCGGTGCCTAGGGAAGCTTGATCGTCAGCCACGGCCAGCGCCGCTGGTACGACGCGGCCTTCCCCTCGAAGAGCCGGCGATGCGGCACCAGCGGATTCATTTCGAGCACGCCCTGGTACAGCCCTTCCAGGCCGTACGGCGCGTAGATCTCGCCGGGTCGCACGCCGACGCAGGTCGACGGCACCAGGAAGCGCTCGATTCCGTCGCGCGAACTGCGCAGCGGCTCGTAGGGTTCGCCGAAATCCGCTTCATACCAGAGGTGCACGCGCGCCTGGTTAGCGACCTCGGTCGTGATGCCGAGATCGCCCAGCACCGCGTCCACGCGGGCCTGGACGCGACGCTCGGCCTCGGCGCTCAGGTCGTCCGGATCGAAGTAGAAGAGGTCGTAGTCCTTGATGTCCGCCGTCGGCGGCCTGCCGTCCCGCAGGTTCCAGACCGTCTGGAACAGGCAGCCGGCCACCAGCCAGCCGTCGGGCAGCGCAAGCGCCTCCCAGCGCGCCAGGATCGTTCGGTTGTTGGGATTGCTGAGCAGGTCCGCGATGAAGCGGTTCTGCAGGTTCTGAGCGGGTTGGGCGTCGTCCATGCGGACCATTCTGTCCGCGCCGTCCCGGGCGGTCCGGTCAGTGAAATCCCTCTCTAGCCGAAGGAGGTCGCGGCACGTCGTCGGCACTGGAACGACGCCGGACGTGTGGCGCCCCGCTCGTCGTCCCGGTCCTCCTCACCGTCCGGTCGTGCGCAGCGCCGGCGCCTCCGGCAAGCGCACCGTCTCCGGCACGCTGACGACCACCAGCGTCTGGTCCGGCGACAGCGAGGACAGCTCGATCGATTCCCCCGCGTTCTCGCGCCGGGCGCCGGGCTCGCGCGTCTGCGCGGCGCGGCAGGCCGTCTCGTTGGCGCAGACGATCACGCGCAGCCAGCGGTCCTGGTGACGGATGCGCACCTCGGCCTGGTCCCAGTGCACCGGCAGGCAGGCGGTGACGCGCAGCCGGCCCTGCTCGATGACGACGCCGCAGATCGACTCCAGCGACGCCCGCAGCAGCCAACCCGCCGAGCCGCTGTACCAGCTCCACCCGCCGCGCCCGACCCAGGGCGCGTGCGAGTAGATGTCGCCCGCCATCACGTAGGGCTCGATCGCGTAGATCGGTCCCAGCCGCGGATCGGCCCATCGGTGCGCGGGGCTCAGTCCCGTGTAGACCTGCCACATCGTGTCGCGCTGCCCCAGCCGTGCCAGCGCCATCAGCGCCCACACCGCCGCGTGGTTGTACTGGCCGCCGTTCTCGCGCACGCCCGGCGCATAGGACTGGATGTAGCCCGCGCTCGGCTGCGCCATCGCCAGCGGCGGATGCAGCAGCCGCGCCAGCTTCGCCACCGGATCGAGCAGGTGTGCGCAGGCGCTCGACATCGCCTGCCGCGCATGCGCCGGATCGGCCGCCGAGGTCAGCACCGCCCAGCTCTGCGCGATCAGGTCGATCTTGCACTCCGCGTTCTCCGACGAGCCCAGCGGCGAGCCGTCGTCGAAGAAGCCGCGCCGGTACCACTGGCCGTCCCAGCCGGGGCCGTCCAGCGCCGCCACCCAGCCGTCGCGCGCCGCCTTCCAGCGCTGCACGCGCTCATGCTCGCCGCGCGCGGTCGCGACCGGCGCGAAGTCCTCGATCACCTGCGCCAGGAACCAGGCCATCCACACCGATTCGCCCTTGCCCTCGTGGCCGACGCGGTTCATGCCGTCGTTCCAGTCGCCGGTGCCGAACAGCGGCAGGCCGTGCTGCCCGCTGCCCAGGCTCCGGTCGATCGCACGGGCCGCGTGCTCGTAGACCGTGGCCATTGGACCGTCGGTGCGGGGACTCTCGTAGATGTCCTCGGCGCCCTCGGGCACCTGCTGCCCGTTGAGGAAGGGCACCGCGTCCTCGAGCAGCGTCAGGTCGCCGGTCCGGACCAGGTAGTGCGCCAGCGCGTACGGCAGCCACAGCCGGTCGTCCGAGAAATGCGTCCGCACGCCCGCGCCGCCCGGTTCATGCCACCAGTGCTGCACGTCGCCCTCGGGGAACTGACGCGCCGCGCTGCGGCGGATCTGGTCGGCCAGCAGTTGCGGCGCGACGTCCGTAAGCGCCATCGCGTCCTGCAGCTGGTCGCGGTAACCGAAGGCACCGCCCGCCTGGTAGAAGCCGGCGCGCGCCCACATGCGGCAGACCAGCGTCTGGTACGGCAGCCAGTGGTTGGTCAAGGCGTCGAAGCGCGGATCCGGCGTCGACACCTGCAGGCCGCCCAGCAGCTCCGGCCATTGCCGCCGCTGACGGTCCAGCCGGGTGGCCGGATCGAGCCGCCAGGCCGATTCCATCAGCGCATGCGCGGCCTCCGGCGTCGGGGCGTGACCCAGCAGCACGGTCAGTTCCGCGGGCTGCGTGCCGTCGAGTTCGAGGCGGGCGGCCAGCGCCGCGCAGGCGTCGAGCCCGCCGCCGCTGCGACGGCCCAGCGCCTTGGGCAGCACCATGCGGCCGGCGCTGTCGAAGAACTCCCGGCGGTCGCAGGTCCAGTCCTGCTGGTCGAGGCGCACGCGCGACGCGCCGGCCTCGGCACCGTCGCGCGCAATGACGCCGTCGGTCGGTTGTCGCGGGCGGATGCACAGCGCCGCCGTCGCGTCGCCGAATCCGCCGAGGTGGTCGAGCTGCGTCGCCTGCAGCGCGAGCGCGCGTTCCGGCTGCGGCAGCCCGGCGCCGAGTTCACCCACCGTCAGCCAGTCGTTGTGCGTCGTCACCGACAGGCGCTCACCGCGCGCGCTGCCGAGTTGCCACTCGGCCAGCGCCACCAGCCGCAGGCGGCGGCGTGATCGTGCCCCGGAATCGATGCGCACCTGCACCTGCTTCACCGAGGCGTCGCGGTCCACGCACCAGCACAGGTCCACCTGGAGATCGCCCAGCCGCTGCCGGCTGCGCGAGTAGCCGATGCCGTGCTCGATCGACAGCGGCGCCTCGCGGCGCAGTTGCCGGCCCAGCGGCCAGACGCGGTCGTTGTCCAGGTCGTGGAGCAGCAGCCATTCGCCGGGCGGATCGATCAGCGGATCGTTGGACCACGGCGTGACCTGGTGCATCCGGCTGTTGCCGGCCCAGGTGTAGCCCGCCGCGAGCTCGGTGACCTGGCAGCCGAAGTCGCGGTTCGCGAGCACGTTGACCCAGGGCTTGGACGGATGCCGGTCCGGCGACACCTCGAAGGAGAAACCGCCGTGTTCCGGGTCGAAGCGGCCTTCCGGCGGTCGCGGCTTGGCTTCCGGTCTCGGCCGTTCGGCCAGTGCATGCGCCACCGGCAGGAGCGCCGATTCGTTCGCCGGCGCGGAGTCCTCGATCCAGCGTTCGAGCTGCTGGGAGAGCGAGCGGCCATCGGCCTGCAGCCGCAGGCGCGTCAGCGTCTGCAGCGTGAAGCGCTCGTCGGGGTGCAGGTCGCCTTCGCGCAGCACGTGCAGCGCCGAACAGAGGTGGCCCGGCCTGCCTTGCGCCTGGCCCTGAAGCCGGGCCTGCAAGGCCTGCAGCGCCTGCTGCACCGGCGCGTTGTACGACGAAGGTTCCTCGTTCAGCACGACGAGGTCGACGCCCACCGCGTGCGTGGTCCACATGCGCAGCGCCTTCTTCAGCGCGCGGATCAGGTCGATGCCTTCCTCGCCGGTGACCGTGACCATCAGGATCGGCCGGTCCCCGGAGATGCCGAAGCGGTACAGCGCGCGCCGGTCGCAGCGGCCGCGCGGTTCGCGGACATGCGCGGGCTCACGCACCGCCTGGCCGGTGATCAGCGTGTTGAGCTGCAGCAGCGCGCCCCAGGTGGCCGTGTCGAACTGCAGTTCGCGCAGCCGGATGCCGCCCATCGTGTGCGACATCGAGGCGGAGCGCTCCACGTGCGCCGCCTGCCGGTACTTGTCGACCAGCGCGCGCAACAGGTCGCCGTCGCGCGAGGCCGCCGTGCAGAAGGTCAGCCGCACGGTGGCGCCCGGCGCGATGTCCAGCCCGACGCGCAGGCCGGCGATCGGATCCAGGCCGGTGTCGAGCAGCCGGCCCGGTTCGCCGGCGGCGGTCACGTCGGCCTCGTCGTCGACGAACTCCGGCCGCGCATCGCCGACCGGCCGCGTCGTGCTGCCGTAGCGGCCCAGCCAGCGTCCGCGATCGGCGATCGGCAAGACCTCGCGCACCGTGTAGCCGTCGGCACGGATGTCGAGGCCGTCACGCCCGCCGGCGTCATGCGCTCCGCGGCTGTCGGCCGCGCGGACGTCGTCGCGGCGCGCGGCCTTGCCGCAGGCCGCGCCGCCGTCGACGCCGGCCAGGAAGAACACCGCGCGCATCGCCGCTTCGTCGAACAGCCGTGGCCGGCGCCGCAGGTGCAGCGCGTGTTCCGCCTCGTCCCAGCGGGCCTGGATGAACAGGTTGGAGAAGGCCGGGTGCGCCTCGTCGCCGCGCTGCGGCGCGAGCGTGGCCTCGAAGGAGGACACCAGGTCCATCGACAGCGGCGTCGTGCCGCGGTTCGTGAGCTCGACCTGGCGCAGCTCGCAGTCGTCCTCGGGGCTCACCCACACCGTGGTGCAGCTGTGCAGGTCCGGCCAGCCGGCCTCGAAGATCACGCGCTCGGCCTGCATGCGGGCCGCATAGCGGGCGCGCGGATCGGGCGTCGGGCGGGCGGTGTTGCTGAACCAGTCGTCCTCGCCGGCCCGGCGCAGCATCGTGAAGCTGCCGTGCTGGTCGCGCAGCAGGTCGTCGCGCCAGCGCGTGACCGCGACGCCGTCCCAGTTGCTGTAGCCGCCGCCATGGCTGCGCAGCACCACCGAATAGCGCCCGTTGGTCAGCATGTGCGTCAGCGGCAGCGTCTCGCTCAGCGGCTCGCTCTCGCGCACCATGCGCGTCTTGCGTACCTGGCGCGTGCGCAGCGTCGGATCCACGACCGCCGTCGACAGCGGCGCGACTTCGCGCGGCGCGCGCTCATGCAGCAGCGTCGCGACGGCCTTCACGTGCGGATCGCTCATCAGCCAGCGGCGCGGCGCGTCGTCGGCCAGCAGGTTGGTCAGCGCGACGAATCCCATCGCCTGGTGGTGCGCCATGTAGGTCTGCACCAGCGTGAATCCCGCGCCGGCGGTCTGCCGCTGCGGCGTGTAGTCGACGGCCTCGATGAAGCCGAACGCGCCGCGCGCGCCCAGGCGCTCGAAGGCCTGCAGGTTGGACACGACGCGCACCGGCGCCACGATCGCGGCCATCACGGCCGCATAGGGCGCCAGCACGCGCTCGTCGACGGCCAGCCGCGCCAGCGCCAGCGTCTGCACGCCCTGCGGGCCGTACTGGTAGGCGAGGGTGTGGTCCTGTCCGGCGATCGCCGATTCCGAGATGCCCCACGGCGTGCCCTTGCCGCGGGCCTCGAAGCGCTGCTCGGCCACCGCCGTGCGGATGGCACGACCCAGCGCGCTGTTGGCCGGCTCGCGCAGCACCAGCGAGGGCATGAGGTACTCGAACATCGAACCCGTCCAGGACTTCAGCCCCAGCGAGTCGCCGGCCGCTTCGCGGGAGAAGAACGGCCGCCCCAGCGAGCGCCAGTGCTCCGGGGGCAGGTCGCCCTTGGCGATCGCGATCAGGCTGGTGAGCCGGGCCTCGCTGGCAAGCAGGTCGTAGTGGTTGTCGTCCAGTTGCTGCGCGTCGCCGCGCCAGCCGATGCGCAGCAGGCGCCGCTCGGGGTCGAACAGCGGGCGGTAGTCGGCCTCCAGGCCGAGGCGCCGCGCGCGCTGGGCGAGCTCGCGCAGGCGCTGGCGCGACTCGGCGAAGCCCGCGCCGTGATCGCGCCAGAACGATTCGAGCTGCGCGATCAGGTCGCGCAGCAGCCAATGCGCCGCCGTCGCCTCGTAGTGTTCGGCGGTGGCGAGGCCGTCGAGCTCCGCGCGCGCCGCCGCCACCTGCACGCGCAGCACGGCCTGCTGTTCCTCGGCGCCGGCACCGGCGTTCTCGGGATCGATCAACGCGGCCACCAGCGAGGCGCCCGCGCCCAGCACGCCGTCATTGGCCAGCGGGGGATGCATCACGCGCAGCCGGTGCAGCGTCTTCATCAACGCCTCGCGCGGGGCGGCGGCGAGCTGGTCCGGCGTCATCTCCGCGGCCAGTTCGCAGGCCCGCGCCACCGTCAGCAGGTGCGCCGAGCAGTTGCCGCTGTCGACCGCCGACACGTAGCCTGGCGCCAGCACGACCAGCGACTCCGTGTCGTACCAGTTGTAGAAATGGCCGTGCCAGCGCGGCAGACGCTCGAGCGTGTCCAGCGTCGCCGACAGCCGTTCCGACATCGTCACGACGCCGATGAAGCCCATCTCGCGCGCGCAGGCCACGGCCAGCAGGTAGAGGCCGATGTTGGTCGGCGAGGTGCGGTGCGCGATGAGCAGGTGCGGCGTCAGCTGCACGTTGTCCGGCGGCAGATGGTTGTCGGCCGCGCCGACGTGCGTGTCGTAGAAACGCCAGGTGTCGCGCGCGAGCTGCCAGAGGTAGTCGCGGCCCTGCGGATCGAGCTCGGCCTCGCGGTTCAGCAGCGGCGCCCGCGGCGCGCTGGTCCACCAGATCCACAGCGGCGAGAGCGCCCAGACGATCAGCAGCACGACCGCCGCCGTGCCCTCGACCGGCGCGCCGGACAGGGCGGCGGCGGCCAGCACGCCGCCGAGCACCGCGGCCGCGATGGGCACGCGCAGATGCTGACGGACCAGGGCCGGCAGCTCGCGCCGCGCGGCGGCCTGTGACGCCGCGGCCGTCGTCCATTCGAGCAGCCGGCGGCCCGACACGGCTTGGCGCCACAAGGCCCGGCCGATCGCGTCGAGGTACAGCAGCGACAGGTGCAGCAGCAGCGCGACATGCCAGGCCGCGAGGCCCAGCGCACGGCGCAGGTCGAGCGCGGTCTCGCGGTAGAAGTGCCGCCGCGCCAGGCCGTCGCGGCTGGGCACCAATCCGGCCAGCGCGCCCACCAGCGGCCCGATCGCGAAAGCGCCGGCGACCACCGCCAGCGTCAGCCAGAAGGGCAGCACCTCGGTGCCCAGCACCAGCAGCATCAGGCCGAGCGACATCGGCGCGACCAGCGAGCGGCGCAGGTTGTCGATCAGCTTCCAGCGGTTGATCGGCGCGATGCCGTAGCGGCCCGCGCGCGCAATGAAGGGCAGCAGCTGCCAGTCGCCGCGTGTCCACCGATGCAGCCGCGCATGCGCGACGTCCGCATGCATCGGCGAGTCCTCGACCAGCGTGATGTCGGAAATGCCGGCGCAGCGCGCGATGCTGCCTTCCAGCAGGTCGTGGCTCAACACCTGACCCTCGGGCAGCCGCGCATCGAGCACCGCATGGCAGGCCCGCACGTCGAGCAGGCCCTTGCCGGTGAAACTGCCTTCGCCGAACAGGTCCTGGAAGATCTCCGAGCTGACCGCGCTGTACGGGTCGATGCCGAACTGGCCGACGAACAGGCGGTGGTACGGCGTGCTCTCCTTGTCATCGGGCATGGGCGCGAGCACGCGCGGTTGCAGGATGGCGTAGCCCTCGACGACGCGGCGCCGTTCGGCGTCCACGCGGGGGCGGTTCATCGGGTGGGCGGCGGTGCCGACCAGCGCACGCAGGCGGCCCGGCGGCATGTCGGTGTCCGCGTCCAGCGTGATCAGGTGGCGCACGCCGTCTGCCGGCCGCGACATCGGGCCGAAGTCGACGAAGGGCGATGTCCCTGCCGAGGTCGCCAGCGTGCGCAGCAGCAGCTCGATCTTGCCGCGCTTGCGCTCCCAGCCGATCCAGCGGCGCTCGGTCGACGACCACTCGCGCTGTCGATGCAGCAGCAGGAAACGCGGCTGGCCGTCGGACAGCGGGCCGTGGCGCTCGTTGAGCGCCGAGATCGCGTCCGCCGCGGTGACGACGATCATCGTGTCGCCGGGCTGGTGTTCCTCGTAGGCATCGGCGTGATCGCTGAGCAGCGCGAACTGCACCAGGCGCTCGGGATTGGCGAGGTGGTGCTGCTCCAGCTGCGCGATCAAGGGCGCGATGGCGTCCTCGTTGGGCAGCAGCACCGGCATCACGACCAGCGTGCGTTCCGCGTCGGGCAGGCCGGCGGAGAAGTCCAGCCGCGGCAGGCGCGCGGGGCGGGCGAGCTCGCTGACCCAGCGGTTGGTCAAGGCCACGACGGCTTCGCTGATCGGTCCGGCGGCCAGCACGGCGGCGGTCCACAGCAGCCAGGTCGCCGCGCCGGGATGGGCCTGGCTCATCAGCCAGTACAGGCCGAGCAGGCCCAGCAGCGCGAGGCCGCCGAGGTAGGCCACCGCCGCCCAGCGTTGGCCGGGCGCGGTGTCGTGCGGCGGCCAGCGGCGCTCCTGCAGGCCCAGCGCCGCCAGCAGCGTGGGCCGGCCGGCGCCGCGCCACCAATAGACCGGCGCGCTGCGGCGGTCGGGCTCGCCGTCCTCCGGCGGGCTGGCGCGCTGCGTCAGTTCCAGCAACTGCCGGGCGATGTCGAGCTCGCTCTTGTCGCACTTGCGCGCGAGCGCCTCGATCTCGTGCAGCGTCATGTCCTGCGTGTCGGGCGCCTCGGCGGCGAACACCGGCGAGCGGTCCAGCGTCTGCATCACGGGGCTGACGGTCTGGATCAGCCGGCGCCAGTCCGTCTGGTCGATGCGCCGCAGCGCGGTGATCGCATTGCGGATGCTCTGCAGGTCGCGGATCGATTCGTCCTGTTGTCGCGCGAGCGCTTGCGCGGGCGCGGGCAGGCGCGTGCTGAGCCAGGCGGCCAGTTCGCCCATCAGCGGCTGCGGCAATTCCTCGAGGCGATGATCGACCTGGAGCCAGAACGCCTCGAGGACGCCGCGTTCCTTCATGCGCGGCTCCAGCCGCGTGATCGCCTCGATGCCGGTCTCCGCGGGGCGGCCGTCGTACCAGTGATGGACGACGTCGCGCGCCGCCTGCAGCGTCGCGAAACGTTCGGCCAGCCGGCGCAGGTTCTCGACCAGCACGACGCGCAGCGTCGTCGGCAACGCCCAGAGCTCGGCCATCGAGAGCGCGCGTTCCTCCTGGTACGCACGCAGGTAGGCGGCCAGCAGCTCGGTGTCGAAGCCGCCGTCGGTGTGCGCGACCCAGGCCCAGGCGATGCCGTAGATGCGGGGCAGGCCGGCCAGCGGTTCGTCGCGCAGGCGCGGCAGCAGCCGGAAGAAGCCGCGCGGCAGGCCGCGCCGCACCTGATGGGTCTGTTCGTCGATCAGCGCGGCGTTGTCCAGCAGCCATTTGCCGGCGGCGCCGAGGTGGCGGAAGTCGCGATGGCGCTTCTCGATCAGGCGCCGCGCCTGCTGCAGCATCGCGACGTTGTCGTCGAGCCGGGGGAAGAACTGGCCTGCGCCGGCCGTGCCCTGGACCGCCTGCGCCTGCGCGAGGCTGCGCCCGTGCTGCTCGAAGCGCGCCAGACCGAACAACACGGCCCGGACCGGCGGCTCGATCGTGCCGAGTGCCGGGTCGAGCAGCGCAAGTTCTTCCGCAATTTCCGGGGAGGATTCCGTCCCGGGCTCGGAGGAGCGGTCCGACGGACCCTCCGACGGGCGCGCCGGAGGTCGATGTGAGTCGTTCGCGCTCCGGACTTCGGTCATAGCCAGTGGGCAAACAGGCCGAAGGTGATGGCGCTGAGGGCGGCCGTCGTGGCCAGCCGGGGCAGCACCAGCCCCCGTGCACGTTCGGCGAACAATGCGACGCCGAACCATCGCCCTCGGGCCTTCGCGCACTGCATCAGGTGGCGCTGCAGCGCTTTGGCCTGGTCGTTGATGTGCGGGACGGCGGTGCCGACCGGACCGACCTGGACGATCGGGCTGAGCGGGCCGACTGGGCTGTTCATGGTGGGAACCTCTCTGCAAGTGGATGAAGCGGTCTGAAACCGGACGTATCAGCTTGGCAAGCCCCATGCCTGCGCAAGCATTCGGTCCGGGCGCCGCGGCTGGCCATCCGCATACCCATGCCAAGGCATGAATTCGAACGCGATGTCAAGCGCGCGCGAAGACCACGTCTGTCCCTGCCTTGTCCCCCGCGCCAACTCCGCCTGTCCCCCGCCTGTCCCCTGCCTGTCACCGAGGTGGTGGTCGCGTGTGTCCCTCGCCCGGCCCCGTCGTGCCGGGTCGGGACACCCGCCCGCCGAGGGGAACGAGGCGTGGCTTCAGAGGCGCGGGGATGCCTTGCCACCCCGATGAACACGGATCTTTCCGGCAGGCTGCCTCAAATGAGGGGGGCTGTCCCCGCTTAAGGAGTAGGGGGTGCGCGGGCCGCGGGGCGCCTCCTAGACTTCGCAGCAATCGCATCGCAACAGGGGCGCCATCGGCGCACGGGAGGGTGATCATGCTCGCGACGACCTGGTTCCAGAGAAGTCGACACGCCTGTGGCGGATGGTTGGCGAGAGGGCTCCTGATGGCGGCCTCCGCGGCCGGCCTGCTGGGCCTGTCCGCGGCGCCTGCCGCGGCCGCGCCGATCACGCTCACCACAACCCAGACTTCGGTGGTGCTGGATGCCGGTGACAACTTCGTCATCACCGGCCAGATCACCAACGTCAGCGGCGGTCCGCTGCTGACCACCGACTTCTTCCTGTCGCTCAGCGGCTACCCGTTCCCGTACGTCGACGTCACGCCGCTGCTGGGCGATCCCGAGGTGCTGATCCCGGACCGCACGATCAGCCCGGTGCTGGACCTGCTGATGATCGCGACGCTGCCGGACATCCTCGCGGACCTGAACTTCAACCTCTCCATCCTGCTGCAGGACATCAACGGCAACTTCGCCGACGAGGTGTCCGTGGCGGTGACGGTGCGCGCCGCGGCGGCGAGCGAGGTGCCGGAACCCGGCACGCTTGCCCTGGCGCTGATCGCGCTCGCGCCGCTGGTCGTCCGACGCGCCAACCGCGCGTCGGGCCCGTCGGCGCCGACCGCGACGCTGCCCGCCGGCACATGAAAACGGATGGCCGGCGGATCGCGCCGCCGGCCAGTTTCCTCTCCCGTCTCCAGCAGCGAACCGGCCTTCGGGCATCAGGCGGTCGCGGTCGGGCACGACGGGTCCACATCGACTCTCTTCGAGACATCACAAGGGGCAGGCATGGCCACAGTCGTCTCCGCGCGCGTGACCCTCGGCGCGCCATTCATCCAGCGCTTCGCCGGTCAGGTGAGGTTGAACATCCCGTTGATGAACATCGGTGAGTCGGCGCTCCAGGGCGTGCAGATCACCAGCATCACCTACGGCAGCGCCACGCGGCAGAGCCCGCCCAACGCGCCCATCGTGCTGGGCACGCTCGGGGCCTCGTCGTCGACGACCTTCGCCGGCCGCTTCTCCGACGCGGGGTTGGCCGACAACGCCAACCTGTTGCTGACGGTGCGCGGGTCCTACCTGGTCGCCGGCGTGGCCTACGGCCTGACGGTCAGCCGCTACGTGCGGGTGCCGGCCGCGGGGAGCTTCCCGGCCGACGAACTGCGCGCCTCGCTCGCGGTCACGACCACGCCCAACTACTGGAGCTACACGCTGACCAACAACGAGTCGGCAGGCAGCCCGCAGCGCATCGCGACGCTGTCGTTGACCGTCAACGCGCCGGTGACGGTGACGGGCACGCCGGCGGGATGGGAGGCGGACACCGACGGCATGACCTACGTGACCTGGGTCGCTTCGGACCTGCTGCCGCCTTATCCGAATCATGTGTCGCCCGGGGCGTCGTTGTCCGGCTTCCAGCTGATGAGCCCGCGCACGAGCTCCGAGTCGACCGGCGCGAGCCTGGTCGCCTGGAACCACGCGGCCGATGACGCCGGCAAGGTGGCCGCCGACTACACGCTGACGCCGTCGCGGGCCTGAGCCGCGCCAGCAAGGAGTGATCCATGACAGAACGCACCTTCGGTTTCGGGCAACGCGTCGCCGCGCTCTTGCGGCGCGGCATGGGCGGTTTCTCCGCCAGCGATTCGCCCGCACTGCGCTCGGATGACGCCATCGATCTCCAGGGACACCTGGCCGACAACGCCTTCGACAACTTCACCCGCTCGCTGGGCAGCCAGGGCTCGCGCCGCGACGTGCTGAAGGTGTCGGTGCTGGGGATGTTCTCGACGCTGGCCGGCGGACTGCTGCCGCGGACGGCGCAGGCGGCGGCGGACTGCCTGTGCGGTCGCCAGCTCTACGACCCGGCGCTGCAGTGCTGCCTGCCCAGCGGCGCCATCGCCAACAAACATCCGGTGGCGGATCTCGCGGCCTGTCCCAACCGGGTCGCGCATCCCGGCTATAGCTGCACGCCCAACGGCTGCGGCGCGGCGGGCGGCACGCAATTCCCGTCGCAATACGGCGCGGCCAGCTTCCTGGGCTGCTGCAACGGCCACGACTGCTGCTACGGCGAGTGCAACCAGGCCAAGGCCGGTTGCGACAACACCTTCTACAGCTGCATGACCGGCTCCTGCGACGCGGCGTATCCGGTCAGCATGGTCCAGATCGGACCGATCTCCGTGGACAGCAACAAGGTCAAGCGCGCCGCCTGCAAGGCGGCGGCGGGGGCGTACTACCAGGCGGTCAACAATGCCGGCGGCGATGCCTTCACCGCCGCGCAGCAGGCCGGTTGCGATTGCTGCGGCACGCAGCCTTGCCCGACCTGCCCCGGCGGCACCTGCGGTGCGTTGCCGAGTTGCCAGGACCCCGGTTGCGTCTGCTTCCAGACCATCGAGGGCCGCGGCTTCTGCCACCTGCCGCAATCGTGCGCGGGATTGCCGACCTGCTCCTCGTCCGCCGGTTGCCCGTCGGGATGGGCCTGCGTCAGCGTGACCTGCTGCGGTTCGACGCCGATCTGCATCCGGCCTTGCTTCGTCGTGGGATCGAGCCTGGCGAGCCGCTCGGCATCGGTTCCCAGCTTCGGCATGACGACGGCGGGTCCGGCACCCGGCTCGGACGAGATGCGGGCGAAATAACCGCGATCGCCGCAGGCAAACCCCTGATCGCGTCGGCTATCCGCGCCAGTGATCGGGGTCTCGAGCAGCGCCTCGCTTCGCGATGTCCGTCACGATGCAGGGCGCCGTCATGTCGCCCGGCCGCTCGGCCGGGCGCAACCATTGGTGGCGACACCGGACAAACGGAACGGGAAGGGAGACGCATCGTGGACATCCTGATCGTGTTGGGGGGTTGGTTCCTGGCGGGCGTGTTCGCGCTCGCGGCGTGGTCCAAGCTCGCGGAGCCGGACGCGACGGCGCAGGCGCTGCGCAGCTTCGGCGCGCCCGCGGCGCTGGCGCGCTCGGGCGCCTGGCTGCTGCCGCTGCTGGAATTCGCGGTCGCGCTGCTGGTGGTGCTGCCGTGGGCGCCGGCGCTGGGCATCGCATCGGCCGCCGGCCTGCTGGCCATCTTCGCCGCGGCGATGGCGGTGCAGCTGGCGCAGGGCAACAAGCCCTCGTGCAACTGCTTCGGACAGACGCGCTCGCAGCCGATCTCGTGGGCCAGCGTGGTCCGCAACGGCCTGCTGGTGGCGTTGGCGGCCTGGTTGCTGTCCAGCGCGCTGGCGGTCGAGGGCGCGGCCTCGTTGACCGGCACGCTGGTCTCCGGCGGACGGGGTCAGGTCTTGCTCTCCACGGTGCTGGTGCTGGCGGTGGGACTGCTGGGCTGGCTGGTGCTGCATCTGGCACGCCAGCAGGGCCGCCTGCTGCTGAAGATCGATCATCTGGAACTGCGGCTGCAGTCGCTGGGCATCGAGCCCGCGGGCGGTGTGCCGAGCCTGGAGACGCTGGTGTCGAACCAGGTGCTGCACGTCGGACAGGCGGCGCCGGCGTTTGCCGCGCCCACGGTGGCGGGGAATACGCGATCGCTGGCGGAGTACGTGGCGCAGTCGGGCTCGCAGCTGCTGGTCTTCGTCGGGCCGCAATGCGCGCCGTGCCACGAGGTCATGAGGGAGATGGCGTCCTGGCGCCGTCAGGATGGCGAGCCCGTGCACTGGCTGACCATCAGCAGCGGCAGCGCGGAGTCGAACCGCACGACCTTCAACAACCTCGCGCCGGATCGCGTGGTGCTGCAGTCGGGGCAGGATATCAACCAGCTCTTCGGCGTGATCGCCACGCCGAGCGCGCTCTGGGTAGGCGCCGACGGACGCATCCTGAGCACGGTGGCGGTGGGGCGCGACGCGATCCGCGCGTTGTACGACGCGCCGGTGCTGGCGCAGGGGGAGGGGCACGCGCTGCCGCTGGCCTCGGCGTGAGCGGATCGCCCCAGCTCAGGCTGGGGCGGGCCCCCGTCCGCCAGCTTCAGGCGTGGCGCCACCAGACGGGCTGGCTGGTTTCGCCTACCCCGTTGGATCGGTAGGCGCGCTCAGCGCGCCACGATGAGCCGCAGGCCCAACGCGACGAACACCGCGCCGGCGACGCGATCCAGCCATAGTCCCGCGCGCGGCTTGCGCTGCAGCCACTGGCCGATCGCGCCGGCGAAGTAGCCGAGCAGGCCGAACAGCACCGCCGCCTGCAGCGTGAAGGTCAGTCCGAGCAAGGCCGTCTGCGCCGCCACGTGGCCCTGCGCCGGCACAACGAACTGCGGCAGGAAGGACAGGAAGAACAGCACGACCTTCGGATTGATCGCGTTGGCGAAGACACCCTTGAAGAACAGGCGCGAGAGCGAGTCCTCGACCTGCGACGCATCCCCGACCGTCGCGCCGCCGCGGCTGCGCAGCGCCTTGATGCCGAGCCAGATCAGGTAGAGCCCGCCGCAGACTTTCAGCGCGGTGAAGGCCACCGGCGACGCCGCGATCAGCGCGCTGACGCCGATCGCCGCCAGCACCGTGTGACTCAGGCAACCCAGCGCACAGCCCAGGCCGAAGGCCATCCCGTGCCGCCGTCCCTTCGATACACCCATGCCGAGCACCATCAGGTTGTCGGGGCCGGGCGACGCGGTGATCAGCGTGGCGGCGAGCAGGAAACCGAAGAATTGTTCGAAGGTCAGCATGGGGCGGGATGATAGATCGCACCGGAAGCCGACCCGGACAGCGCGCCCGCAGTGACGCCCGACATCGCGCCCTGAAAAGCAAACGGGCCTCGATCACTCGAGGCCCGTTGTACTGGATGTCTGGCGGAGAGAGAGGGATTCGAACCCTCGGTAGGCTATTAACCTACACACGCTTTCCAGGCGTGCGACTTAAACCGCTCATCCATCTCTCCGAAGCCCGCCATCATAGCGCAGATTTTTGGCCCTGAATCAAACTTGCGGAGACGAGTTGCCGAGCAACTTGCGGCGCAGCTTGCAGAGCCTGAGCGCTCAAAGGCGGAGGAGGGTGGTCGAGTCCTCAGCGGCCCGGCTGGATCACCTTGTCGCTCTTGATCAGCGCCATCGCGGTGCCGATCAGGCCCGAGACCTCGCTCATGTTGGCCGGAACGATCATCGTGTTGTTCTTCTGGGCCAGTTGCGAGAAGGCCTCGACCGCCTTCTCCGCGACCTTCAACTGCACCGCGTCGCTGCCGCCCGGCTGCTGGATCGCCGCGGCGACCTTGCGGATCGCTTCGGCGCTCGCCTCCGCCACCGACAGGATGGCGGCGGCCTCGCCCTGCGCCTTGTTGATCTCGGCCTGCTTCTCGCCCTCGGAACGCGCGATCGCTGCTTCGCGTTCGCCGGTCGCGATGTTGATCTGCTCCTGGCGGCGGCCCTCCGAGGCCGCGATCAGCGCGCGCTTCTCGCGCTCCGCGGTGATCTGCGCCTGCATCGAGCGCAGGATCTCCGCCGGCGGCGTCAGGTCCTTGATCTCGTAGCGCAGCACCTTCACGCCCCAGTTCAGCGCGGCCTCGTCGAGCGCCTGCACGACGGAGCTGTTGATCACGTCGCGTTCCTCGAAGGTCCGGTCCAGCTCCATACGGCCGATCACCGAGCGCAGCGTCGTCTGCGCCAGCTGCGTGATCGCGATGATGTAGTTGCTTGAGCCGTAGCTGGCGCGCATCGCGTCGGTGACCTGGAAGTACAGGATGCCGTCCACCGTCAGCTGGGTGTTGTCCCGCGTGATGCAGACCTGGCTGGGTACGTCCAGCGGGATCTCCTTGAGCGAATGCTTGTAGGCCAGCCGGTCCACGAAGGGCACCAGGATGTTCAGGCCGGGCGTCAGCGTGCCGTGGTATTTGCCGAGGCGTTCCACGACCCAGGCGTTCTGCTGGGGGACCACCTTCACCGACTGGATGACGAAGACGATGGCGACGATCAAGATGACCAGGGCAATGATTTCCATGAGCGGGGCTCTCCTCCGGGATTGAAATTGAAACGGGTGGCGCGGATCAGGCGGGCTCGACGAGCAGGCAACTGCCCTCGACCGCGCGGATGACATGGCGCCCGATGGCCGGGGTGCCGGCGCCGACGAAGCGTGCCTGCCAGGCCGCGCCGCGGTAGCGGACTTCGGCGGTGCCGTCGGCGCGCCAGTGCGCGACCTCCAGGCTCTGGCCGATGTCGAGGTTCACGTTGGGGTTCTCTGCAGCCGGCAGTCTTGGATGGCGACGCAGCCGCAGATGCCACCAAGTCACCGCCCCGCCGCCGATCAGCGCGGCGAGGACCAACTGCGCCGAGAACGGGCCGCCGACGTGGGCGGTCAATGCCGCCGCGGCGGCGCCCAGCGCCAGCATCAAGAGATAGAACGTCGTGCCGGTCGCGAGCTCCGCCGCCACCAGTACGCCGCAGATCACCCACCACCAGGTGGCGAGACTCCAGTCCATCGATTCCTCCTAGCTGATTGCCGGGCGATCCGTGATTCGCCCGGTCCTTCGAGTCGGGTCAGTGTACGCCCCGGGCCGGTGCTTGCCAGGGCGCTCCAAAGGGGGCTTGCCTCCTGCTTTTCCGGGCCGTCGAGCCAGCGGGCGAGGGGTGATCGACGGCCCGTCGGCAGGTCGTCGGCAGGCGGTCGGCGGCATGGCCGTTCTGTTTCTGCGACAACCCCCGATCAACACTTGCGTGACACGGCTCTAGCCCTACACTTCGCGCCTTTCTTGTTTGACCTGCCCCGATCCGGAGGCTTCCATGACGCCGCGTTTCCGCTTTCCCATCGTCATCATCGACGAGGACTATCGCTCCGAGAACACCTCGGGTTTGGGCATCCGCGCGCTCGCGGAGGCCATACAGAAAGAGGGCTTCGAAGTCCTGGGCGTCACGAGCTACGGCGACCTGAGCCAGTTCGCGCAGCAGCAGAGCCGCGCCAGCGCCTTCATCCTGTCGATCGACGACGAGGAGTTCTCCGGCAACGGCGACGGCGCGGAACTCGACCCGGCCGTCCTGAACCTGCGCAAGTTCATCCAGGAGATCCGCTTCAAGAATGCGGACATCCCCATCTACGTGTACGGCGAGACGCGGACCTCGCAGCATCTGCCCAACGACGTCCTGCGTGAGCTGCACGGCTTCATCCACATGTTCGAGGACACGCCGGAATTCGTGGCGCGTCACATCATCCGTGAATCGAGGAGCTACCTCGACGGCCTGGCGCCGCCGTTCTTCAAGGCGCTGATGGCCTACGCGCAGGATGGCTCGTACTCGTGGCACTGCCCGGGGCACTCCGGCGGCGTGGCCTTCCTGAAGAGCCCGGTCGGACAGATGTTCCACCAGTTCTTCGGCGAGAACATGCTGCGCGCGGACGTGTGCAATGCCGTCGAGGAACTCGGCCAGCTGCTGGACCACACCGGCCCGGTCGCCGAGAGCGAGAAGAACGCCGCCCGCATCTTCAATGCGGACCACTGCTTCTTCGTCACCAACGGCACGTCGACGTCCAACAAGATGGTCTGGCACCACACGGTGGCGCCGGGCGACATCGTGGTCGTGGACCGCAACTGCCACAAGTCCATCCTGCACAGCATCATCATGACCGGCGCGGTGCCGGTCTTCATGACGCCCACGCGCAACCACTACGGCATCATCGGCCCGATCCCGGAGAGCGAGTTCTCGCCCGAGACCATCCGCAAGAAGATCGCGAAGAACCCGCTGCTCAAGGGCGTGGACGCGAAGAAGGCCAAGCCGCGGATCATGACGCTGACGCAGAGCACCTACGACGGCGTGCTCTACAACACCGAGACCATCAAGTCGAAGCTGGACGGCTGGATCGACACGCTGCACTTCGACGAGGCGTGGCTGCCGCACGCTGCGTTCCACAACTTCTACGGCTCGTACCACGCGATGGGCAAGCACCGTCCGCGTCCGAAGACCGCGATGGTCTACGCCACGCAGTCGACGCACAAGCTGCTGGCGGGCATCTCGCAGGCCTCGCAGGTGCTGGTGCAGGACTCGCAGAACGTGAAGCTGGACAAGCACCTGTTCAACGAGGCGTACCTGATGCACACCTCGACCAGCCCGCAGTACTCGATCATCGCCAGCTGCGACGTCGCGGCCGCGATGATGGAGCCCCCCGGCGGCACGGCCCTGGTGGAGGAATCCATCAGCGAGGCGCTGGACTTCCGCCGCGCGATGCGCAAGGTCGAGAAGGACTACGGCAAGGACTGGTGGTTCAAGGTCTGGGGGCCGGACAAGCTCGCCAACGACGGCATCGGCAAGGCGGCCGACTGGATGCTCAAGGCCAACGAGAAGTGGCACGGCTTCGGGCCGATCGAGGCCGGCTTCAACATGCTGGATCCGATCAAGTCCACGGTCATCACGCCGGGGCTGGACATGAGCGGCAAGTTCGCCAAGACCGGCATCCCGGCCAGCATCGTCACCAAGTTCCTGGCCGAGCACGGCGTGGTGGTGGAGAAGACGGGGCTGTACTCGTTCTTCATCATGTTCACCATCGGCATCACCAAGGGCCGCTGGAACACGCTGCTGACCGCGCTGCAGCAGTTCAAGGACGACTACGACCGCAACGCGCCGATCTGGCGCATCCTGCCGGACTTCGTGGCGGCGTTCCCGCGCTATGAGCGCATGGGCCTGCGCGACCTGAGCCAGAGCGTGCACGAGGCCTATGCGTCGGGCGACATCGCGCGCCTGACGACCGAGGTCTACCTGTCCGAGCTGGAGCCGGCGATGAAGCCGTCGGATGCGTATGCGCACATCGCGCATCGCAAGACGGAGCGCGTCGAGATCGACAAGCTGGAAGGCCGCGTCACGACTGCGCTGCTGACGCCGTATCCCCCGGGCATCCCGCTGCTGATCCCGGGCGAGCGCTTCAACAAGCGGATCGTGGACTACCTGAAGTTCACGAGAGACTTCAACGCCAAGTTCCCGGGCTTCGCCACCGACGTCCACGGACTGGTGGCGGAAAAGGGCGAGGACGGCGTCACGCGCTATTACGTGGACTGCGTGATCGACGCGAAGAAGTAAGCAGCTCAGCGCCCCGCGAATGCAAACAGGCCCCGAGGGGCCTGTTTTCGTTGGTGGACCTCATTCGGAGCCGGCGGAAGCCGGGCCGGGGTCGACGATTTGTGGAGCCTGCGAGACGTATGAGGAGACCCCGGCCCGGCTTCCGCCGGTGACCGGAGTCAGCCAAGACCGATCACTCGGTCCCGGCCATCGCCCCATGGCTGAACCCGCCGTCCACGTAGACGATTTCCGAGCTGATCCCGCCCGCCAGGTCTGACAGCAGGAAGGCGGCCGTGTTGCCGACGTCCTCGATCGTGACGTTGCGCTTGATGGCGGCGCTGTCGGCGAACTGCTTGAGCAGCTTGCCGAAGTCCTTGATGCCCGAGGCGGCCAGCGTCTTGATCGGCCCGGCGGAGATGCCGTTCACGCGGATGCCCTTGCCGCCCAGGCCGTAGGCGAGGTAGCGCACGCTGGCTTCCAGCGAGGCCTTGGCCAGGCCCATCGTGTTGTAGTTGGGAACGAAGCGGTCCGCCCCCAGATAGGACAGCGTCAGCAGCGCGGAGCCCGCGCGCAGGCGCGGCTGGGCGGCCTTGGCCATCGCCGGGAAGCTGTAGGCCGAAATGTCGTGCGCGATGCGGAAGTTCTCGCGCGTCATGCCGTCCAGGAATTCACCGGCGATCGCCTCGCGCGGCGCGAATCCGATCGAATGGACGAAACCGTCGAATTCCGGCCAGTGCTGGCCGAGGTCCGCGAACAGACGGTCGATCTGGGCGTCGTCGCTCACGTCGCAGTCGAACACCAGTTTGGAGTCGAATTCGGCGGCGAATTCGGTGATGCGATCCTTGAAGCGCTCGCCCTGGTAGCTGAAGGCCAGTTCAGCGCCCTCGCGGTGGCAGGCCTTGGCGATGCCATAGGCGATCGAACGGTTGGACAGCACGCCCGTGATCAGCAGTCGCTTGCCGGCGAGAAATCCCATGTCTGCTCCTGGTATTCATAGATTCAAGGAAGGCAGGGATTCTCGCACGTCATGCCGTGAAGGATGACGCAGCCTTGTCGGCACGCTGTTTGCATAGTACACTTCTAGCTTCGCTGAAAAAGTGAACGGTGGGCGGATTCATCCAGCCCATTTTTTTTGGCTGTACCTACGTGTCCGTCACAGGGCAAATACTTTCGTCGATGAATTTGAGCTGGCAAGCCGTTGTTGAAAAAACCGTGACCGGACTCGGTTACGAGGTGGTGGGCTGCGAACGCAGCGCCGGGGGCTTGCTGCGCGTGTACATCGACAAGGCGCTCGTGAACGGTCAGGAGCCGGAGCAGCCGGTCAACGTCGAGGACTGCGAGCGCGTCACGCGCCAGTTGCGCTACGTGATGGAAGTCGAGGAAGTCGACTACACGCGCCTGGAAGTGTCGACCCCCGGCCTGGACCGTCCGCTGAACAATGCAGGCGACTACGCCCGGTTCCGCGGTCACGAAGTGGAAATCACATTGCGCGAGGCTTTCCAGGGTCGCAAGAAGTACCGGGGTGTCCTGGTCGCGGCCGAAGGCGTGGCGCAGGACGACTGGAACGCGCTGGCGCAGAACACCGCCTGGCGCGTGATCTTCATGGACGGCAAGACCGAGCAGGTGCTGGACTTCGCGCTGGACGAAGTGCGCTCGGCCAAGCTGGTGCCGGAGATCGTTTTCAAGGGTCGCCCGCCGAAGCCGGCGGGCGGCGCTGCCGCGGATGACGCGGCGAAAAAGAACACGGGCTTGGCGCCCGGATCGGAATCTGCTGACGGAGCGGCTGCGAAGCCCAAGGCGTCGAAGAAGAAGAGCAATGCCAAGTCCCGGCAGACGGATGACAAGGTTGACGGAGGTCTCGATCAATGAACCGCGAACTGTTGATGCTGGTGGACGCCATCTCGCGCGAGAAGAGCGTGGAGCGCGATGTGGTGTTCGGCGCCGTTGAGGCGGCACTGGCTTCGGCCACCAAGAAGTTGTATGGCGGCGAGGTCGACATCCGCGTGGCCATCGATCGCGACACCGGCGAGTATGAGACCTTCCGCCGTTGGCACGTCGTGCCCAACGAGGCCGGCCTGCAGAACCCCGATTCCGAGATCCTGCTGTTCGAAGCGCAGGAGCAGATCGCCGACATCGAAGTCGACGACCACATCGAGGAAGGCGTCGAGTCCGTGCCGATCGGCCGCATCGGTGCCCAGGCCGCCAAGCAGGTCATCCTGCAGAAGATCCGCGACGCCGAACGCGAGCAGCTGCTGAACGACTTCATGTCGCGCGGCGAGCGCATCTTCGTCGGCACGGTCAAGCGTCTGGACAAGGGCGACATCATTGCCGAGTCCGGCCGCGTCGAGGGCCGTCTCAAGCGCAACGAGATGATCCCGAAGGAAAACCTGCGCACCGGCGACCGCGTCCGCGCAGTCATCCTGGGCATCGACCCGACGCAGCGCGGTCCGCAGATCATGCTGTCGCGCTCCTCCGGCGAGTTCATGAAGGAACTCTTCGCGCAGGAAGTGCCGGAGATCGAGCAGGGCCTGCTCGAGATCAAGAACGCCGCCCGCGACGCCGGCAGCCGCGCCAAGATCGCCGTCGTCTCGTACGACAAGCGCGTCGACCCGATCGGCACCTGCGTCGGCGTGCGCGGTTCCCGCGTCAACGGCGTGACCAACGAGCTGGCCGGCGAACGCGTGGACATCGTGCTGTGGTCGGAGGATCCGGCGCAGTTCGTGATCGGCGCGCTCGCTCCGGCGAACGTGCAGTCGATCGTCGTGGACGAGGAGCGCCACGCGATGGACGTCGTCGTCGACGAGGAGAACCTCGCGATCGCGATCGGTCGCGGCGGCCAGAACGTGCGTCTGGCCTCGGAGCTGACCGGCTGGAAGATCAACATCATGACCGCCGAGGAATCCGCGGCCAAGCAGGCCGAGGAATCCGACGGGGTGCGCAAGCTGTTCGTCGAGAAGCTGGACGTGGATGAGGAAGTCGCCGACATCCTGATCGCCGAAGGGTTCGCCTCGCTGGAAGAAGTCGCCTACGTCCCGATGCAGGAGATGCTCGAGATCGAGTCCTTCGACGAAGAGACCGTCAACGAGCTGCGCACCCGCGCCAAGGACGCCTTGCTGACGATGGAAATCGCCCGCGAGGAAAAGGTCGAGGAGGTCTCCCAGGACCTGCGCGACCTGGACGGCGTGACCCCCGAGCTGATCGCCAAGCTGGCGGCCGGCGACATCCATACCCGTGACGACCTGGCAGACCTGGCCGTTGACGAACTGGTCGAGATTTCGTCCCTGGACGAGGCAGCGGCACGCGCTTTGATCATGAAGGCGCGCGAGCACTGGTTCAACGCATAACGCCCGAGCAGACACGCTCTGAAGCGACTTCAAGCGAAACCAGACCGCTCCGCCCCACACAAGATTTAAGGATTTCAACAATGGCCGTGACCACCGTCGCCCAGCTGGCCGCAGAGCTCAACAGGCCTGCGACCACGTTGCTGGAGCAGCTCCAAGCTGCGGGCGTCAAGAAGGCGTCCGCCGAGGACACCTTGAACGAAAGCGACAAGGAACGTCTGCTGGATCACCTGCGCACCGCGCACGGGACAGCCGGCGGCGCCGAGCGCAAGAAGATCACGCTGACCCGCAAGTCGACCAGCGAGATCAAGCAGGCTGATGCCTCGGGCAAGGCCCGCACGATCCAGGTCGAGGTGCGCAAGAAGCGCGTCTTCGTCAAGCGCGAGGACGGTGTCGATGACGCCACCGCCGCCGCCGCCGAGGAAGCCGAGCTGAAGCGCCGCGAGGAAGAAGTGCAGGCGCAGGCCGAGGCACTGCGCCAGCAGGAAGAAGAACTCGCCCGCAAGGTGCGTGAGCGCGAGGACGCCGAGCGCGCCGCGCGCGAAGCCGAAGAGAAGCGTCGCGAGGAAGAGCGCGCCGCGCGCGAAGCGGCTGAACAGGCCGCCGCCGAAGCCGCGGCCAAGGCCGCCGCCGACGCCGAAGCGCGCAAGATCGCCGACGCCGCCAAGTCCAAGGCCGAGAAGGCCGCCGACAAGGCTGCCGAGAAGGCCGCGGCGGCTGCCGCGCCTGCACCGGCGCCGGCTCCCGTGGCCGCTGCTCCGGCGCCGGCTCCGGTCGAGCCCGCGAAGCCCGTGCTGCGCGTGGTGAAGGCCGCCGATGTCGCCGCCGACGAGAAGGCGCGTCAGGTCGAGCTGGAGCGCCGCCGCAAGGCCGCCGAAGCCGAGGCTGCCGCCATCCGCGCGATGATGAATGCACCCAAGAAGGTGCTGGTCGCGAAGAAGGAAGAGCCCAAGCCCGAAGCCACGCCGGCTGCCGGCATCAAGGGCACGATCCACAAGAAGCCGGGCGGTGCTCCTGGCGCCGCCGGCACGACGGCCGCCGCGGGCGCGAAGCCCGGCGACAAGAAGTCGGTCAAGTCCGAGAAGCTGTCGTCCAGCTGGGCCGATGACGCCAAGAAGCGTGGCGTCGCCGGCAAGCCGGGTGGCGGCCGCACCGATGGTCCGGCCCGTCCGGGCGGCGGTACCGGCTGGCGCGCGCCGGGCCGTGGCGGTCCGTCGGGCCGCCGTGGCGGTCGCGACGATCGCGGCGCCTCGCAGTCGAATTTCCAGGCGCCGAACGAGCCGGTGACCCAGGAAGTCCACGTCCCCGAAACCATCTCGGTCGCCGATCTGGCGCACAAGATGTCGGTGAAGGCCTCCGAGGTCATCAAGCAGCTGATGAAGCTGGGTCAGATGGTCACCATCAACCAGCAGCTGGACCAAGAGACGGCCATGATCCTGGTCGAGGAAATGGGCCACAAGGCCTTCGCGGCCAAGCTGGACGATCCGGACGCGTTCCTCGAGGAAGAGGGCGCCGCCGCCGAAGGCCAGCACGAGCTGCTGCCCCGTGCGCCGGTCGTCACCGTCATGGGTCACGTCGACCACGGCAAGACCTCGCTGCTGGACAGCATCCGCCGCGCCCGCGTGGCGGCGGGCGAAGCCGGCGGCATCACGCAGCACATCGGCGCTTATCATGTCGACACGCCGCGCGGCATGATCACCTTCCTCGACACCCCGGGTCACGAGGCCTTCACGGCCATGCGCGCCCGCGGTGCCCAGGCGACGGACATCGTCATCCTGGTCGTGGCCGCCGATGACGGCGTGATGCCGCAGACCAAGGAAGCCATCCACCACGCGAAGGCGGCCGGTGTGCCGATCGTGGTCGCGATGAACAAGATCGACAAGCCCGATGCCAACGCCGAGCGCGTGAAGAGCGAGCTGGTGGCCGAGCAGGTCGTGCCGGAAGAGTTCGGCGGCGAGTCGCCGTTCGTCCCCGTGTCGGCCAAGACCGGCCAGGGCATCGACGATCTGCTGGAGCAGGTGCTGCTGCAGGCCGAAGTGCTGGAACTGAAGGCCGCGAAGGATTCGATGGCCAAGGGTCTGGTCATCGAAGCCAAGCTGGACAAGGGCCGCGGCCCGGTCGCGACGGTGCTGGTGCAGTCGGGCACGCTCAAGCGTGGCGACGTGGTGCTGGCCGGCTCGACCTACGGTCGCGTCCGCGCCATGCTGGACGAGGACGGCAAGGCTGCCGCCGAAGCCGGTCCGTCGATCCCGGTCGAGATCCAGGGTCTGACGGAAGTCCCGCGCGCCGGTGACGAGTTCATGGTGCTGAGCGACGAACGCCGCGCCCGTGAAATCGCGACCTTCCGCGCCGGCAAGTACCGCGACGTCAAGCTGGCCCGCCAGCAGGCCGCCAAGCTGGAGAACATGTTCGCCGACATGACGGCCGGCGACGTGCAGACGCTGCCGCTGATCATCAAGGCCGACGTGCAGGGTTCGCAGGAAGCGCTGGCCTCCTCGCTGCTCAAGCTGTCGACCGACGAGGTCAAGGTGCAGATCGTGCACGCCGCGGTGGGTGCCATCAGCGAGTCCGACATCAACCTGGCGATCGCCTCCAAGGCCGTCGTGATCGGCTTCAACGTGCGTGCCGATGCCGGCGCGCGCAAGGTGGCCGAGCACAACGACGTCGACCTGCGCTACTACAACATCATCTACGACGCCGTGGATGAGGTGAAGGCGGCAATGGCCGGCATGCTGGCGCCGGAGCAGCGCGAGGAGATCATCGGTACCGCCGAGATCCGCACCGTGTTCGTGGCGACCAAGATCGGCACCATCGCCGGTTCGATGATCACCAGCGGTCACGTGACGCGCAACGCGCGCTTCCGTCTGCTGCGCGACAACGTCGTGGTCTACACCGGCGAGATCGAGTCGCTCAAGCGCCTGAAGGACGACGTCAAGGAAGTCCGCGAAGGCTTCGAGTGCGGTATCAAGCTGAAGAACTACAGCGATATCAAGGAAGGCGACCAGCTGGAAGTCTTCGAAATCAAGGAAGTGGCGCGCACGCTGTAAACCAGCCTGCCGCAGCTTCATGCCCGGCGGTTCGCACCGCCGGGCTTTGTTGTTTGAGAGAGTGAGGAAAGAGCCATGCGTCACAAGCGATCTATCCCCAACCGCGGTCTGCGCGTGGCGGACCAGATCCAGCGCGACCTGGCCGAGCTGATCCGGGACCTCAAGGACCCGCGCGTCGGCATGGTGACGATCAACGCGGTGGAGGTCACGCCCGACTACGCGCACGCGAAGGTCTACTTCTCGCTGCTGGTCGGCGATCCGGAAGCGACCGGCGCGGCGTTGAACGAGGCGGCGGGATTCCTGCGCAACGGCCTGTTCAAGCGGCTGCAGATCCACACCGTGCCGAGCCTGCATTTCCATTTCGACCGCACGATCGAGCGCGCCGCCGAGATGAGCGCGCTGATCAGCAAAGCGAACCTGTCCCGAGCCAAGGACGACGAGACCACCGAGGACTGAGGTCCTCCGAGCCAGAAAGACGGCGTCCCGAGAGGGCCGCCGCGTTGTGATGAGCGCAGTAGCCCCCCGCCCCAAGATCGTGAAGCGCGCCGTGCATGGCGTGCTGATGCTGGACAAGCCGATTGGCCTGACCAGCAATGACGCATTGCAGAAGGTCAAGCGCCTGCTGCGCGCCGAGAAGGCCGGTCATACCGGCACGCTGGATCCGCGGGCGACCGGGCTGCTGCCGCTGACCTTCGGCGCGGCGACCAAGTTCAGCCAGGTTTCGCTGGAGGCCGACAAGGGCTACCGCGCCACCTTGCGCCTGGGCATCACGACCACGACCGGCGACGGCGAGGGCGAGATCCTCGAGCAGCGCGACGAGGTCGCGAAGTCGCTGGACCTGGACACGATCCGCGCCGCCTGCGAAAGTTTCCGGGGCGCGATCTCGCAGCTGCCGCCGATGTATTCGGCGCTCAAGCATCAGGGCCGCGCGTTGTACGAGCTCGCCCGCGAAGGCGTGACCGTCGAGCGCCAGCCGCGCAATGTGACCATTCATGCGCTGGACATCGTCGACTGGCAAGCTGCCGAGCTGCTGCTCGTGATCGACGTGCGCTGCACCAAGGGCACCTACATCCGCACGCTGGGCGAGGACATCGGCGCCAAGCTGGGCTGCGGCGCGCACCTGGCCGGCCTGCGCCGGACGGCGAGCGGTCCGGTGTCGATCGAGCGGGCGGTGACGCTGGAGCAGATCGAGGCGCTGGACGAAGAGGCCCGCCTGTCGCTGCTGACCGCGCCGGACAGCCTGCTGGGCGAATGGCCCGAGGTCGAGCTGAGCAACGACGAGGCCGGCCGTTTCCTGTCCGGCATGCGCCGACGCGTGACGCTGACGGACATGCCGCAGGTGCGGGTGTACGGCCAGGCGCCGCGCGCCTTCCTGGGCAGCGCCCACGTGGCCGGCGGCGAGCTGATCGCCGACCGGCTGCTGAGCCCGACCGAAATCGCTTCCATGCTGATGCAGGCCGCCTGAGCCCGCATCGCCTAAAAAATCCGAGACATCCCGAGTTCCCCGACTTCCTCCGAATCCAGAGAAAGCCCCTAGCGAAAGCCGCCCCATGAGCAAGCAAATCCGCAACATCGCCATCATCGCCCACGTCGACCATGGCAAGACCACCATGGTGGACCAGCTCCTTCGCCAGAGCGGCACCTTCGCCGAGCACGAGAAGGTCGTCGACACCGTGATGGACAACAACGCCATCGAACGCGAGCGCGGCATCACCATCCTGGCGAAGAACTGCGCGGTCAGCTGGGAAGGCACGCACATCAACATCGTCGACACCCCGGGACACGCGGACTTCGGCGGTGAAGTCGAGCGCGCGCTGTCGATGGTCGACGGCGTGGTGCTTCTGATCGACGCGCAGGAAGGCCCGATGCCGCAGACGCGCTTCGTGACCAAGAAGGCGCTGGCGCTGGGCCTCAAGCCCATCGTCGTCGTGAACAAGGTCGACAAGCCGGGCGCCAAGCCGGACGCCGTCATCAACGCCGCGTTCGACCTGTTCGACAAGCTCGGCGCCACCGACGAACAGCTGGACTTCCCGGTCGTGTACGCCTCGGGCATCAACGGCTGGTCGTCGCTGGAAGAAGGCGCGCCGGGCGAGAAGTGGGGCGAGGACATGTCCGCCCTGTTCAACACCGTGCTCAAGCACGTGCCGGCCCAGAAGGGTGATCCGGATGCGCCGCTGCAGCTGCAGATCTCCGCGCTGGACTTCTCGACCTTCGTCGGCCGCATCGGCGTGGGCCGCATCAGCCAGGGCACGATCAAGCCGTCGATGGACGTGGTCGTCATGGAAGGTCCGGACGGCAAGGCCACCAAGGGTCGCATCAACCAGGTGCTGACCTTCCAGGGTCTGGACCGCGTGCAGGCCACCGAGGCGGGTCCCGGCGACATCGTGCTGATCAACGGCATCGAGGAGATCGGCATCGGCGTGACCGTCACCAGCCCGAGCAACCCGGCCCCGCTGCCGATGCTCAAGGTCGACGAGCCGACGCTGACGATGAACTTCTGCGTCAACACCTCGCCGCTGGCCGGCCGTGAAGGCAAGTTCGTCACCAGCCGCCAGATCTGGGACCGCCTGCAGAAGGAACTGCAAGCCAACGTCGCGCTGCGCGTCAGCGAGACCGACGAAGATGGCATCTTCGAAGTGATGGGCCGCGGCGAACTGCACCTGACCATCCTGCTGGAAAACATGCGCCGCGAAGGCTACGAGCTGGCGGTGTCGAAGCCGCGCGTGGTGTTCCAGGACATCGACGGCGTGAAGTGCGAGCCGATCGAGCTGGTCACCGCCGACGTGGAAGAAACCCATCAGGGCGGCGTCATGCAGGCGCTGGGCGAGCGCAAGGGCGAACTGGTCAACATGGAGCCGGACGGCCGTGGCCGCGTGCGCCTCGAGTACCGCATCCCGGCCCGCGGCCTGATCGGCTTCTCGAACGAGTTCCTGAACCTGACGCGCGGCTCGGGCCTGATCTCCAACATCTTCGACGGCTACGAACCCCACAAGGGCGATATCGCCGGTCGCAAGAACGGCGTGCTGATCTCGATGGACGCGGGTGAAATCTTCACCTACGCGCTGGGCAAGCTCGACGACCGTGGCCGCATGTTCGTGAAGCCGAACGACCCGGTCTACGAAGGCATGATCGTCGGCATCCACAACCGCGACAACGACCTGATCGTCAACGCGACCCGCACCAAGCAGCTGACCAACTTCCGCGTCAGCGGCAAGGAAGACGCCATCAAGGTGACGCCGCCGATCGACCTGACGCTGGAATACGGCGTTGAATTCATCGAGGACGACGAGCTGGTCGAGATCACGCCGAAGTCGGTGCGGCTGCGCAAGCGCCACCTGTCGGAAAACGAGCGCAAGCGCGCGCTGCGGAGCTGATCTCCGGAGGAGCCTGGACTGCGGAGGTTCGGGCGCTGGCCGCCAGTGCATGGGGCCTTGCCGGCAAGCGGCAAAACCCCAAGCACAGCCGTCCCCCATCACTGTCTCACTGCCTCGGTTTTGCGACCGAGGACGATGTGAGATGAAAACGCCCGGTGCATTTGCATCGGGCGTTTTTCTTTGGGTGCTCGTTGGGTGGGCTGTGCTTCGGCATGGGCTGCGCTTCGGCAAAAAGAAAGGCGACCCATCGGGTCGCCTTTCGCGGAGCAGGGAGGCTCAGCGTTGGGATTGCTTGCGGCGACGCACGCCGACCAGGCCGAGCAGGGCGACGGAGGCCAGGGCCAGCGAGGCCGGCTCCGGGACGTTGCCGTTGTTGCTGCCGCCGCCGGGCGCCTTGTTGCCCGAGACGGAGAACAGCTTGACGAAGTCGTAGCCGTTGTAGCTGCTGCTGCCCGTGCCGCGGGTCAGCCCGCTGGCGGTGCCGTCGTTGCCCGTCGCCGCGCCGCCCAACTGCGAGTTGTAGGCGGTGATGATCCACCAGCTGGAGGTGAGGCTCGTGTTCAGGTTGAGCGAATTGGCGCTGCCGACATCCGCATAGCTGTTCACCAGCGACCAGCCGTTGGCCGACTTCAGGTTCGCCGCCGTCTTGCCGGCGATGGTGCTCGCGGCGTTGCCGCCACTCGTGTTGCCGGTGTAGGCCAGCACGGTGATGTCGCTGTCGTATTGCCACCAGCCCAGCTTCAGCTGCGTCAGGTTCACGGCGGAGTCGAACTTCAACAGGATCAGGTCCTGGTAGCCGAAGTTGTCCAATGCATGGTTGGGCGACTGCGAGTCACCGCCCGGCGCCGTGACACCGAAACCGCTGCCGCTGTAGTACGCCAGCGTGCTCTGCGCGAAACCGCCGGTGCTGGAATACGCGCCGCCGCTGGTTTGATTGATCACGGCCGAATAGGCCGAGTAGCTCACGTTGGGCGCCGCGTCGCCGGTCTCGCTGCAGTTGCTGACGCAATTGCCCGCCGTCCAGGTGGAAAGCGCATGCGCGCTGAACGGCAGCAGCGACGCAAGCGCCACGGCAGCCATTCCGATCAGTCGTTGTTGAACTTTTTGCATGGTTTCCCCTCGGTGCCCCGACGTGATCGGAGTGTCAGATTCGTTCGACCTTCATTTAGCAAGGCCCGGGCCAACGTCTTGAATGCCTTGCGGCACAAGCACTTGCCGTTGGATGTGTCCGCTCTTGGAACGGGACTGTAAGTTCTTCCGACAAGCGCAGGAACCCCTCACCAGAGGGGCTTTCCGCCCTCAGCGCAGAGTCTGGCTCAAGGCCAGCGCCTCCTTGTGACTGTCGAACGCGGAGCTGCGCAGCGCGGCATCCAGTTCCTCGCGGGCTTCGGCCTTGCGCCCGGCCTTGGCCAGCGCCGCGGCGAGGTGGTAGCGGATGTCCGGGCTGTTGGGTTCCCGCAGGCGCGCATCGCGCAGCAGGGGCAGCGCGCGCTCGCCGTTGCCGGCCAGGTGGTAGGCCCAGCCGGCCGTGTCGATCACGGACGGGTTGCGCGGGTCCAGCGCCAGGGCCTTTTCGGCCATCGCCGCCGCGGCCGCCGCCTCGCCCTGACGGATCATCGTGCTCGCCAGGTTGTTCAGCGCCTCGACGTCATTGGGTCTGAGCTTCAGCGCGGACTCGTAGCTGCGCCGGGCCGCCGGGAACGCCCCGGCGCGCGCCTGGGCGTCGCCCAATGCCTTCCAGGCCGCGAGGTCGGCCGGACGCGTCTTCAGCCAGCGTTCGGCCAGGTCCTGGGCGGCCTTGCCGCTCGCGTCCTGCCGGCTCAAGGCCCGCATCAGCGCCAGCAGGCTGCCGCTGGTGGGCTGGACTTCATGGGCCTTGCGCAGCGCTTCCAGCGCCTGGGCGGGCTGCTTGCGAGCCTGCGCCACGTCCGCCAGCAGCGAATATCCAAGCGCCATCTGGGGCCGCAGCTGGATCACCTGCTTCGCCTGCTTCTCGGCCAGCGCCAGATTGCCCTGCTGCATCGCGACCGTCGAGGACAAGGCCAGGGCGCTGACATGCTGCGGCGCGGTCTGCAGCGCCTTGTCCAGGCTGTAGGCGGCGCCGACCAGGTCGCGCGCATCCAGTTGCAGTCCGGCGATCTGCGCGAGCGGATCCGCGCCGAATCCCGACCGCCGCGCCGCGCTGGTCAGCGTCGCCGTGGCGCCCTTGACGTCGCGGTTCGCGAGCTGCGCCCGGGCGTAGGTGATCAGCGTCTGCGGATCGTCGGGTGCCTTGCCGAGCAGCTTGCGGGCCGCTTCCAGCGCCGGTCCCGGCTGTTCCTGCTTCAGCAGCCAGGCGACCAGCGCCTGGTCCGCCCGCGTGTTGCGCGAGGTGCTCACGTCGGTGGCCTTGGACAGCCAGCGCTGCACCTCGGCCGTCTGGCCGCGGGCCTCGCTCAGCAGCGCCATCTCATAAAGCGCCTCGGCGTTCTTCTCGTCCGTCTTCAACAGGGCCGTCAACCGCGTCTGGGCCGCGTCGAACTGGCGCTCGGTGATGTCGACGCGCACCAGCCCGAGCTGCGCCTCGACCAGGCCGGGGTCGAGCTGACTGGCCTTCTGATAGGCCTCGCGCGCGCCGGCCGCGTTGTTGGCCGCCCGGCGCGCCACGCCGAGCTGGATCCACGCCGTCGGGTTGTTCGGATCCTGCTTGACCAGCTTGTCCGCGATGCCGACGGCCTTGGCCGTCTGCCCGCCGCGCAGGTAGAGCGAGACCAGCGCCATGCCCGCGTATACCTGGCGCGGGTCGCGCTGGAAGGCCTTTTCCAGCTCGCCGACCGCGTCGCCGGACTGGCCGCCGCGCAGCAGCGACAGACCGAGCGCGGTGCGGAACTCCGGCGCGTCCCGCGACTTCAGCGCCTCCTGCATCAAGGTGGCGGCGCGCGCATGGCGGCCCTGCGCCATCTGCAGCGTGGCCATCATCACGAGCGCCTGGCCGTCGCCGGGGTAGGCCTTGAGGTAGGACTCCAGCACCTCGCCGGCACGGTCGAGATTGGGCTCCGCCACATAGACCTGCGCCAGCAGCTTGGACAGCGGGCTGTTGGGTGTCTGGCGCTGGGCGTATTCGAGGTAGGGCTTGGCCTTCTCCATCTCGCCCAGGCCGTAATGGGCCAGGCCGTTGAGCATCAGGGCCTGGGGTCGGAAGCGGATGAACTCGATCGGCACCGGATCCAGCTCGGCGGTGACGGCCTTCAGCGCGGCCTTGGCCGCGGCGGCATCGTTGCGGCGCTCGGCGAGCACGGCGCTCAGGTAGAGGGCGCGGGGCTCGCTGGGGACCAGCTTCAACCCGGACTGGACCTGCGTCAGCGCTTCCGCGTCGCGGTTCAGGTCGATCAGCAGGCCGCCGCGCGCCAGTTGCGCCTCGAGGTGGCGCGGGTCGGCCGCGATCGCGCGTTCGTAGCCCTTGAGCGCTTCATCGAGCTTGCCCTGCACATGCGGCACGGTGGCGCGCTGGTAGAGCGCCTCGCTGTTGCCCGGTGCCAGCCGCAGCGCCTGGTCGGCGGCGGCGGTGGCCTGGTCGAACTGCCGCGCGCGCAGGCGCAGCGGCACCTCGGCCAGCCAGGTGTCGGCGTTGTCCGGAGGAATGGCGCGCGCCAGGTCGATCTGGGCCTGCGCCCGCGTCGGGTCGCCGAGGTCCGAGGCCGCCGCCGCGCGCACCAGCAGCAGCGGCTTGCGGATGTTGTCGGGCAGGCCGTCGGGGACGAGCGCCGGCAGCTTGAACACGTCGGGCTGCTTGCCCTGCGCGACCAGCGCCTGCGCCAGCGGCACGGCCACTTCGGCGCGGTTGATGCCTTGCGACAGCGCCTCGTTGAACTCGATCTCGGCGGCCGCGGCCTCGCCGCGCATCAGCAGCGCCTTGCCCAGCAGCACATGCACCGCCAGCATCCGGGCGTCCTGCTGCAGCGCGTTCTTGAGCTGGATGACGGCGCCGTCGAGGTCCTGGCGTTCGAAGCGCTTGAGCGCGTCCTCGTAATAGCGCGCGGCCTTGGCGCTGTCCGCCTGCGCCGCCGGAGCGCACAGCGCCAGCAGCGCCGCCGCAAACGCCGCCGTCAACGCCGCAGCGGCGGGACGTCGCCAGCCAGGCTTGCGAAGAGTGCTCATGTCGTCCCCCGGGGATGTTGTTCTGTTGCGCGGCGGATGCCGTCGCGGCGCGCAGGCGGGCAGGGCGCCCGCGTGGCGGAGCGGGACCGGCGCCGGATGGCCGCCCGGTCCGCGCCGAGGATCACTTGCGGTAGTTGTCGAAGCTCAGCGGCAGATCGGGCAGCGCCTTGCGCAGCGCGGCCTGCGCGCCCTGCAGGTCGTCCAGCGACTTGCCGGTGATGCGCACGATGTCGCCCTCGATCTGGGCCTGCACCTTGAGCTTGCTTTCCTTGATCGCGGCGACGACCTTCTTGGCCTCGGGCGCCTCCAGGCCGTTCTTGATCTTGTAGACCTGCTTGACGCGGTCGCCGCCGAGCTTCTCGATCTTGTCCTGCTTGTCGACGAAGCCGAGCACGACGCCCTGCTTGGTCAGCTTCGAATAGAGCACGGCCTCGATCTGCTCGAGCTGGAACTCGGCGTCGCCGGTGGCGTGGACTTCCTTTTCCTTGTCCTTCCACTCGATGGCGGCGCTGGTGCCCTTGAAGTCGAAGCGGGTCGCGATTTCCTTGGCGCTGGCGTCCACGCTGTTGCGGACCTTCACCATGTCGGGTTCGAGGACGGTGTCAAAGCTGGGCATGTGTACGGCTCTTTCAGAGGGGGAGGGCGGCGACCGGTTGTCGGGGGCTCGCCTCCGAGGGGATCTTCGAGGCTATTCGGGGATCTGGGCGAGAATTCTAGCCATGCAGTCTCCCGCCATCCCCCCCTCGACCGAGCGCCGCGAGGGCGTCGTCATCGAGCACGACGTCAACCTCAAGCCCTACAACACCTTCGGCCTGCCCGCGACGGCGCGCCGGCTGGTGCGCATCCGCGAGGAACTGGACGTCCGCCGCGTTGTCGACCATCCGGAACTGGGCCGCGCGCCGAAGTTCGTCCTGGGCGGCGGGTCGAACCTCGTGCTGACGCGGGATGTCGATGCGGTCGTGCTCAAGATGGAGATCATGGGCCTGAGCGTCGAGGAGCGCGACGACTGCTGGATCGTCGAGGCCGGCGCCGGCGTGCCCTGGCACGAAGCGGTCGCCGGGTCGCTGGCGCAGGGCGTGCCGGGGCTGGAGAACATGGCGCTGATCCCCGGGACCGTCGGGGCCGCGCCGGTGCAGAACATCGGCGCCTACGGCGTCGAGCTGAAGGACCGGCTGGAGAACGTGGACGTCGTCGACCTGACGACGGGGCGCCGCGTGACGCTACCCGCGGCGGTGTGCCGCTTCGGCTACCGCGACAGCGTGTTCAAGCAGACCGGCTACGGCGGCCTCGCGGGCAAGAGCGTGATCACCAAGGTGCGCCTGCGCTGTCCCAAACCCTGGCAGCCGCAGCTGGGCTACCTGGACATCGAACGCAAGATGGCCGAGACCGGCATCACGGCGCCCGACGCGCGCCAGGTGTTCGAGTGGATCTGCGAAATCCGCCGGGCCAAGTTGCCGGACCCGGCGCGCATCGGCAACGCGGGCAGCTTCTTCAAGAATCCCGTGGTCAGCGCGGAACAGTGCCGCGACATCATTGCGCGCGACCCGCACATCGTGCATTACCCGATGCCTGACGGCAGCTTCAAGCTGGCCGCGGGCTGGCTGATCGATGCCTGCGGATGGAAGGGCAAGAGCGTCGGCGGCGCGGCGGTGTACGAGAAGCAGGCCCTGGTGCTGGTGAATCGCGGCGAGGCCCGCGGCGCCGAGGTCGTCACGCTGGCGCGGGCGATCCAGGAAAGCGTCTACGGCCGCTTCGGCATCCGGCTGGAACCCGAGCCGGTGGTCGTCTGATCAGATCCAGTGGAAGCCTTTGGCCATGACGGCGACGAGGCTGAGCGCGACAGTGATGAGCGCGCCGAACAACAACCGGAAGTCGTGGGTGCGGATCGCCGTGATGTCGGCGCGCATCTCCTTTCGGAACTCGCGAAACTCACTCTTCAACTCGCTGACTTCGTTCTTCAATCCATGCACGTGGGTCTCCAGGACCGCCACCCTGACGGCAAGGCCGCGATCGTGGGTCGGCACCGAGGCGCGGTCAATGGCCTCGACAGGTAGAGTCAGGTGATGTGGCGACGTCATGCGAGGATCTCCGGCAACACCTGACCCCATGAACGCATTGGACATGGGACTGCTCATCGGGTGGCTCCTGATAGGACGAAAGGAATGCGTCCAATGTCTGCCGAATCGGCGCGAGGCGCTAGTCGAAAAGCCGCCCTCCGAAGAGGGGTTGAAGGGGGCAGACCTTTGGGGGATCAGGAGAGCAATCCCCACGTCCGCAGAAAATGCCGCGTCATCGCCGCGAACGGCTGATCGCCGTCGGCGCGGCGGCGGATGCCGGCGAGGACCTTCGCCGCGTTCGGTGACGCCGGATCCATCTCCTGGAACGCAAGCGCCAGCGTGCGCAGCAGGTCGAAGTGATTCCAGCGCAGGCGCAGCAGCTCCGTGCGGTTGAGTCCTAGCACCTCTTCGGCCGCCTTCGCCGCGGCCTTGGCTTTCGCTGAACGTCCTCGCGCGGTGAGCCAGACCTCCTTGGTCTCTTCGATCGCGTTCCACGACAGCAGCTTCTCGGGATCGACGAGGTAGGGATCCGGAAGATGCGGCTGCTCGCCCGCGAAGAAGCGCTTCAGCGATGCGTCCGTGGCGCTCGCGGGATCGAGGCAGAAGCTCGCGGCGAGCGCCGCCGCCTTGGCCGCGTCGATGGGCTGTGCGGCCGGCATGCGTGGTGGCTTCAATCGCGCGCCGGTGACCGGAAAGCTGTTGCCCTTGTAGACCTGGTTGCACACCTGGCAGCTGAAGGTGTAGTTGTCGACGCAGTAGGCGAGCCACCAGTACAGGTCCTTCGGCCGGAAGTGCTCGACGTCGCCATGCGCGACCACGGCCGTGTCGGCCTCGCAGTACGCGCACTTGCCAGCCGAATCGAGCCTGAGCGCGGGCTTCGCGGTCGACCAGATCTGGCGCGCCTTGGGCTTGAAGTCGACCCGGCCGCCGTCCTCGTAGAAGTAGCCCTCGAGCTTGAGCAGCCGCTGCTGCAGCTTGGCGCCGGTGAACGCGCCCAGGCTCGCGGCGTCGCGGCCGCGCCGCAGGCGGATCACTTCGAGCGCTCCACCCGCTTCACCGCCGCCCTCAGCTTGGTCGGTGACAGCGCCGGTGCCGGTGCCGGTGCCGGTGCTGGCTTGGCCGGCTTCCGATCGGCTGTGGTACCCGAGGACTTCTTCGCCACGGGCTTGCCGGCCGCGGCCTTCGTGGCGGGCGCGGACTTCGCCGCCTGCTTCGCGATCGTCGTCTTGAGTTCCTTCAGCAGCGCGGTCTGCTGCCGCGCGTAATCGGGCACCGCGTCCCATTCGGGCGCGACGCGAAGCACCTCGGCGCTGCGCTGCAGTTGCGTGCGCTCGCGCGAGGTCAGCGCCTTGCCTTGCGTCTTCGTCTTCGTGTGCAGCTTGCGGGCCGTGTTCCGCGCGGTTTCCACCGCCACCGAGTCCATCGACTCCAACCCGAACATCGGGCTCATCAGCAGCTGGTGCAGCATCATGAGCCGCGGCTCGCCGACGAAGGGCACCAGCGTCGGCCGCTGCTTCGGGCCTTCGCGTCGGATGACGAAGAGCTCGCCTTCACCGCTCTGCTGCGCGGTCAGCGCCGAGTGCGTCGTCGCGATGAACTGGAAGTGCGGCAGCAGGGTCGACAGGAAGTCCACCAGTTGCCGACGCCACACCGGGTGCAGGTGCAGGTCGAGCTCGTCGATCAGCAGCACGCCGCGCGTGGCCAGCGGATCCTTGCGATCGGGGAAGGCTTCGGTGATGCGGAAGAGCAGGTCGCCGCACCACGCCGCCATGTTCTGGTAGCCGTCGGACAGCTGGTTCAACGGCACTTCGCCGTCGACCGTCCTGAACATCAACTGCCCCGACTCCTTGTCGATGCGCGAGAAGTTCATGCCCCGCATCAACTGGTTGAGCGCCGCGCGGATCGGCGCCAGCGCCGCGTCGCCGCGCCGGTAGTCGAGGTCCATGGCCCAGCGCTGCAGCGACACCAGCGACGCCTCCGGCGAGAACATCGAGGCCAGCGCCCGTGCCCGCGACGAGCGCGCCGAATCGTCCAGCGGACCGCTTGAGCGCTTGCCGCCCTCCGGCGGGCGGCGCGAGACGCCGTAGCCCAGCACGAAGTAGTTGCGGTCGGTATGGCGGATCGCCGCGTCCAGGGCTTCCAGGGTCTGCGCGTTGCGCTCGAAGATCTCGCGCAGGCCGTCGCCGCGATGCAGCTCCAGCGCGATCTCGCGCGGTTCGCCTTTGGCCGTCACCAGCGTGCCGGCGATGCGGCATTGCCGCGCGCCGTTGCGGATCCAGCTGTCGGTGTCGCCGAGCAGTTCCGGCAAGGCCTCGCTGCCCGCCAGCAGCAGGCCGATCGCACGCAGCACGGTGCTCTTGCCGCAGCCGTTCTCGCCGAGCAGGAGCGTCCAGCGCCGGTTCGTTCCGGCCGGCGCGTCCGGACCGGCGCCGAAGTCGATCGCCAGCGACGCCATCGAGCGCACGTTGGTCAGCGCGATCCGGGACAGGTACATGGGCGGGGCTCTCCGTGGTGGAGAGGGACTATAAGAGAAGGCTCGTGGTCTTCAACGAAGACGGTCCGCCGTGCCGTCGGCGCGGCCGGGCCATTTCCGAGGCGCTTTCAAGCCACTTTCAAGCCACTTCCAAGCCGTTTCAGGCAGCTTCAGGTCGCGCCCGCGACGGCGCCAGCGTCTGCAGGCACGCGCGCAGCGTCTCCAGCTCGACCGGCTTGGCGAGGAAGGCGCTGATGCCGGCCTCGTCGGCCTTGCGGCGCGACTCCTCGAACGCGTCCGCCGAGAACGCGATGATCGGCAGCCGGCCTCGCGGCGCCGGCAGTTCGCGGATCAGCCGGGTCGCCTCGAAACCGTCCATCTGCGGCGTGTGCAGATCCATCAGCACGATGTCGAACGGTTGCTGACGCAACGCATGCAGCGCCTGCAAGCCGTTCTCGCACAGCGTCGGATGATGGCCGAGCCGCTCCAGCATCGCCTCGATGACGATGCGGTTGGTCGGGTTGTCCTCGCTGACCAGCACGCGCAGGCCGGTGACCGGCTGGGCGGCGTCCGCCGCGTCCTGCGCCGCAGGGTAGGCGTTGGCCGCATTCGAGGCCTCCGCAACACCTGGCACCATGCGCCCCGGTGGCAGCTCCGCACCGGCGCGCAGCGGCAGCGCGAGCGTGAAGCGCGCCCCTTGGCCGACCACGCTCTGCACGTGGATGTCGCCGCCCATCGCACGCGCCAGCCGGCGCGAGATCTCCAGCCCCAGCCCCGCGCCGCCGTGGCGCCGCGAGGTGCTTGCGTCGCCCTGGCTGAAGCGCTGGAACAGCCGCGCCTGCGTCTGCGCGTCGATCCCGGGCCCGGTGTCGCTGACCTCGACCATCAGCAGGTCCTCGCCCAGCGCGCCCACGCCGCACCGCATCTGGCAGCCGACCTGACCGCGGTCGCAGAACTTCAGCGCGTTGCTGAGCAGGTTCAGCAGGATCTGGCGCAGCCGCGTCGGATCGGCCAGCAACCAGCCGGGCACGTCGTCGTCGACGCCGAAATGCAGCGACAGTCCCTTGGCCGCCGCCTGCGGCCGGCTCAGCGCCTCGAGTTCCTTCATTAGCGCGCCCGGCTGCAGCGGCTCCGGCGCGATCGACAGGCCGCCGGCCTCCATGCGCGTCACGTCCAGGATGTCGCCCAGGACCGCCAGCAGATGGCGCGCGCAGTCGTTCGCGGCCTTCAACTGCTCCTGCTGCGCGGACGTCAACGGCGCTTCCTTGATCAGCCCGAGCATGCCCAGCAGCCCCTGCAACGGCGTGCGCAGCTCGTGGCTCATGTTGGCAAGGAACACCGTCTTGGCGCGGTTGGCCGCGTCGGCCTCGCGCTGCGCGTCGATGAGCCGGGCGGCCAGCGCCTTCTGCTTGTCGCCGTAGCGCTCCAGGCCGCGGAACTGGCGGTAGATGACGGCCGCGAACAGCAGCGTCATCGCCGACAGCGCCGCCGTCAGGCCCAGGCTCACGCGGCTCTGGTTGCGCACGATGTCGTTGCGCCGGGTGACGTCCTCGGCGACGTGGTGCGTCGAGGTCAGCGACAGGTCGCGGATCGGATCGGCCAGCGGCTCCAGCCGGTCGATGATCGCGACGATCCGCTCCGGATGCTCGCGGATCAGCGCGCCGTTGAGCGGCAGCGCATCGGCCCAGCGCACGAAGTCCTGCGTGCGCGCGAGCGTGCGCTGGTAGTCCGGGTGATGCGCCAGCACGAGCGCGGCGTGTTCGCTCTCCACCAGGTTCAGGCGGCTGACGAAGATCTCGTAGCGCTGCGCGACCTGGTCGGGATCGACCGCCACGCTGGGCCCGGCGGCCTGCTCGAGCGCCAGGCGCAGCTTCAGGTATTCGGTCTCGAACTGGAACAGGCTCCAGACGAGGTAGTCGTCCTGGTAGCGCCGCGTGCCGTTGAGCGCCTCGTACTGGCGCGCCTGCAGCCAGGCGACGCCCGCGAGCGCCAGCACCAGCAGCAGGCCCATCGCGGAGACGGCGATGCGCCAGCGGCGCTTGGCGCTGGCCTTGGCGCTCAAGAGGCGGGCGGCGTCACGTGTCATGCTCAGCGCAGCTCCAGGTGGGTGAGCTGCCACGCCGAGCGACCGTAGAAGATGCTGTTGCGCAGTTCGGGCGCGCGGTCGAATGGGTAGATCAGGAACAGCGGGCCCTTGTCGCGCACGGCCATGGGCTTGTCGTCGATCAGCCGCGCGACGATCACGTCGTAGCGCGCGCTGTCGTCGAAGGGAATGCTGACGCGGTAGTCGTTGAGCGCGCGGGCCTCGATCGTGCGGCCCTGCGCGCCGGCGGCGGCGAGCACGTCGCGCAGCAGCGGGCCGGTGAACTTGCGCGGGCTCGGGTACCAGGGGGTCTGTGTGCTGAAGCTGACCTGCGGCAGCCTTTCGAGCATGGCCATGTCGAAGGCGGCACGGCCGTCGCGGTTGGCGTTGCGCAGCGCGCCGCCGACGGTCAGCACGACCGGACCGGCGGGCAGGTCCAGCGGCGGCGCGGCGGGGATCGCCCACGCCGTCGATGCGTCGGTGGATCCCAGGACACAGGTCAACAGCCCCAGCAGGGTGGAACGGCGCGCGATCAGCATGGACGGAGGCACGACCCGGCCTCGCATCGACGCTGCCGGACCGGAAGCGGATGCCGTACGGGACATTGGTGAAAGCCCGCATGCTACGCGCGGCGCCCGCGCGGAGCATCTACGGGACCACCCCAATGGCGGGGATGCAGTCTTGTTTACGCCACACCGCGCCCGAGGCGGTTCCGCTGTGGGCGCCCCGCGTCGTTGCAAATCCTCGCCATAGCTGGGCTATGGCTGTGGTTTGCGCCTAGCGCTGCATCCCACAGCGGAACCGCCTCGGGCGCGGTGTTGTCGCTGCCGTGACAAGGTGGGTCGTGAGACCGGCTGAAGATCGGTCCAAACAATGACAGGAGACAGATCGATGACGCGCGTGGTCACCCCCCGTCCCGAGAACGCCGACGTGCAGTACAGCCATTGGCCGGCCAGGTTGCCGCGGCGGCTGGCGATTCCGCGGACCTCGCTGTGGTTCAACCTCGAGGTCGCCGCGAACCGCTATCCGGACAAGGCGGCGACGCAGTTCCTCGGTGCGACGCTGAGCTTGCGCGAGATGCGCCGCCAGGCCGAGGCGCTCGCCGGCTGGTTGCGGGCGCAGGGCGTGGGCAAGGGCGACCGCGTCGCGCTGTTCTTGCAGAACTGCCCGCAGTACCTGATCGCGTTCTATGCGATCAACCGCGCCGACGCGGTCGTGGTGCCGGTCAATCCGATGAACCGCGAGGACGAGTTCGGCCATTACCTGACCGATCCCGAGACCAAGGTCGTGATCTGCAGCGGCGAGCTCGCCGGCATCGTCGCGAAGGCCGCCGGCAAGCTGCCCGAATCGCAACGGCCGCGCGCGGTGCTGGTGACGCAGTATTGGCAGATGCTGCCGCCCGCCGGCCCCGATCCCGCCTGCGATGCGCCCGAGGCGATGCGCGCCTGGCTGACCGCCGTGCACGAGCTGCCGCCGGGCGCGACCGACTGGCGTGAGGCGATCGCCGCCGGCCTCGTGCCGGGGCCGCACACCGCGGGGCCGGACGATCTCGCGATGCTGCCCTACACGTCGGGCACCACCGGTCTGCCCAAGGGCTGCGTGCACACGAACGCGACACTGATGGCCAACAGCTGCGGCGGTTGCCAGTGGGGCTATGCCAGCGCGGAATCGGTGGGACTGGCGGTGGTGCCGATGTTCCACATCACCGGCACGCTCTACGGGGTGCTGGGCCCCGTGTTCATCGGCATGACGCTCGTGATCATGCCGCGCTGGGACCGCGAGCTCTGCGGGCGGCTGATCTCGCGCTACCAGGTCACGCACTGGACCTGCATCCCGACGATGATCATCGACCTGTTCGCCAGCCCCAACTACAAGTCCTTCGACCTGCGCAGCCTGCGCTACCTGAGCGGCGGCGGGGCGGCGATGCCAAAGGCCGTGGCGGAGCGGTTGCAGGACGAGTTCGACCTGACCTTCGCCGAAGGCTACGGCCTGACCGAGACCGCCGCGCCCAGCCATGGCAATCCGCCCGAGCGCGCGAAGCTGCAGTGCCTCGGCATCCCGATCTTCGGCGTCGATTCGCGCATCGTGGATCCGACGACGCTCGAGGAACTGCCGGTCGGCGAGGTGGGCGAGATCATCACGCACGGCCCGATGGTGTTCCAAGGCTACTGGCGGCAACCGGAAGCGACCGACGCAGCCTTCGTCGAGCTCGACGGCAAGCGCTTCTTCCGCACCGGCGACCTGGGACGCATGGACGAGGAGGGCTACTTCTTCATCACCGACCGGCTCAAGCGGATGATCAACGCCAGCGGCTACAAGGTCTGGCCGTCGGAAGTCGAGATGCTGCTGTACCGCCATCCGGCCGTGCAGGAGGCCTGCATCATCGCGGCCAAGGACGCCTATCGCGGCGAGACGGTGAAGGCCGTCGTCGTGCTGCGCGCCGAGGCCAAGGGCAAGACCACCGACAAGGACATCATCGATTGGGCCCACGAACACATGGCCGCCTACAAGGCGCCGCGCATCGTGGAGTTCGTCGACACGCTGCCCAAGTCGGGGTCGGGGAAGGTCATGTGGCGGCTGCTGCAGGAGAAGGAACCGACTTAGGAGCTCCTCGCCGACTGCCCTCGGGCAGGGCCGGGGCAGGCGACTCCCGTCGTGCCTCGGGCGCTCAACTCCCTTCGCTCACCTCCGGCTCGCTGCGGTCAGACAGAACGCGCCTGGTCAGTCTTGACGGCACGACTTCGTCGCCTGCCCCGGCCCTGCCCGAGGGCAGTCAGAATCGCGAACCGGGCTGTTGCAGGAACTCACTCTCCTCGGGGGTGCTCTCGCGGGCGAGGATCTCGTTGCGGTGCGGGAAACGACCGAAACGGACAATGACGTCGCGGTGCCTGCGCGCGTAGTCCAGCGCGTCCTTCAGGCGCTCGTCCTCGGCGGCCAGCGTCTCGAAGATCGCGACGCTGCGGTCCTGCATCGCAAGGTCCTCGGCGTGCTCCAGCGGCATCGCGACGAACCAGCGCTCCAGCGTGCCGAGATCCTGCGCGCGCGGCAGCAGCGTCAGCGCGGCTTCCAGTGCGAGGGCGTCTCCGGCGAAGGCGGTCGGCGTGTCGCGGTGGACGTTGCGCGTGAACTGGTCCAGCACCAGGATCCGCGCCAGCGCGCCCCACGCCGTCGAGTCCCATTCGCGCAGGCCGCCGTGCAGCGCCTGGTCGATGACGGGGGCGAAGCGCTCGCGCAGCGCGGCGTCGAAGGCCGCATCCTTCTTGAACCACTTCATCTGGACCTGGCCGTCCTGCTCGCTGCCGGGCAGGCCGAACCACTCGTTGAGCACGCGCTGCGCCGGTGCCGGCGTCAGCAGCCGTTGCCAGCGCGGATGCCGCAGCAGCCAGTGCCTCACGTAGCTGCAGCCCGGCACCAGTTGCAGCGGGAACTCGGCCAGCCAGCGCGCGGCGGCCTCCACCAGCGCGGCGGCGAGGCCTTGCCCGCTCAGCTGCGCTGGGACGCCGGTGTGGGTGATGATCAGCTGTTCGCCGTGGCGCTCATAGTCGAGCCGGCATTGCAGTCCGGGTTGCGGCTGCGCAAGAAAGCATCTCGCGTCGGGATGATGCTGGATGACCAGATTCAAGATACGTCTCCACGAGGGGACTCCCTGCCGAGTTGCCGCCACAGGTAGGCGAACTCGAGGGCTTGCAACAGCGCCCGCTGCTGGTTGTCCGCAGCGCCGCCGTGGCCGCCCTCGATGTTTTCGTAATAGAAGCACGCCTGGCCCAACGCCAGCATGCGAGCCGCCATTTTCCTCGCATGGCCGGGATGCACGCGGTCGTCGCGCGTCGAGGTGGCGAACAGCGCCCTCGGATACGTGACGCCCGGCTTGAGCTGCTGGTAGGGGCTGTACGCGGCGATGTGCGCCCAGTCGTCGGGGTCGTCCGGGTCGCCGTACTCGGCCATCCAGGACGCGCCCGCCAGCAGCAGGTGATACCGCTTCATGTCGAGCAGCGGCACCTGGCACACCACCGCGCCGAACAGCTCCGGCCGTTGCACCATGCAGGCCCCGACCAGCAGCCCGCCGTTGCTGCCGCCCATGATGCCCAGCCGTTCAGGCCGCGTCAGGCCGTGGGCGATCAGGTCCTCAGCCACGGCGATGAAGTCGTCGAAGCTGCGCTGCTTGTGCTCGAGCGTCGCCGCCTGGTGCCAGCGCGGGCCGTACTCGCCGCCGCCGCGGATGTTGGCGACCACCAGTTGCCCGCCGCGCGCGAGCCACGCCCGGCCGTTGCCGCCCGAGTACCACGGCTGCAGCGAGACCTCGAAGCCGCCGTAGCCGTAGAGCAGCGTCGGCGTCTCCTGCTGCGCCTGCGCGCTGCGGCCGCGCTTGCCGATGACGAAGTAGGGCACCGTCTCGCCGTCGGCGCTGGTGGCGAAGCGTTGCTCGACCGTCATGCCGTGGGCGTCGAACTGCGCGCCGCGCTGCTTCAGCGTCTCGCGCGTGTCGACGCCGGCCTGCGCCAGGCAGACGACATCGGGCGTCAGGAAATCGCAGTAGTGCAGCAGGTAGCGGTCGCCGAGCGCGTCCTCCAGCAGCTCCGGGTCGTGCAGGCTCTGCACGCTCAGCGTGCCGGGGAAGGGCGCCTTGACCTGGCGCAGCGTCGGCGGCCGGTGCGAGAGGTCCCATTCCTCGAGCCGGCTCGCGACGTGCTCGCTGACGTTGATCAGCAGGTGGTGGCGCGTCAGCGTGTAGTCCTCGAGCGAGCGGCCCGCCGTCGGCGAGAACATCACCCGGATGTGCTTGTCGTGCCGTTCGTTCTTCCAGAACGAGGCTTCCTCCATCAGCAGCAGCGAGCCCGACGGATAGGTCGGCCCGTGCGGGATGGCCCAGTCGGTGCGCGGACGCAGCAGCATCCATGGACCTTCCAGGTGGACGCTCATGTCGCTGGGCAGGTCGATCGGGACGAAGGCGCCGTCCTTCCAGAGGAAGCGCGCTTCGTTGTAGAAGTCCAGCGCGCGGCTGAAGACGACACGCTCGAAGCCGGGCGTTCGATCCACCGACGCGGAGACGGAGACGTCCGCCTTCTCGCCTTCGAAGATCACCGGCGCGGCGTCCAGCGGCGTACCGCGCGCCCAGCGCCGGACCTGCCGCGGATAACCCGACTCGGTCAGCGAGTCCGGCCCGAAATCGCTGCCGACCAGCAGCGTGTCGGCGTCCAGCCATTCGACGTCGCTCTTGGCCTCGGGCACGAAGAAGCCGCCGTCGGCCGGCGCGATGAAGCGCAGCGTCTCCAGGTCGAATTCGCGCAGCTCGTGCGCGTCGGCACCGCCGTCGGACAGCGACACCAGGCAGCGCCGGTATTCGGGCGCCAGCGCCGTCGCGCCGTGGAAGACCCAGCTGCGGCCCTCGTCGCGACCCAGCGCGTCCAGGTCCAGCACCAGGCGCCAGGGCGGTTCGGCGAGCTGGTATTCCTCCAGCGTGCAGCGCCGCCACAGGCCGCGCGGATGGACCTCGTCCTGCCACAGGTTGTAGAACCAGTCGCCGCGCCGCGCGACGTGCGGGATGCGGTCGCGGGCGTTGAGGATCTGCAGCAGTTCCTCGCGCACCGGCTCGAACTCGGACTCCGCCTTCAGCGCGGCGAGCGTGGCCTCGTTGCGTTCGCGCACCCATTGCAGCGCGCGTTCGCCTTCGTCGCCCTCGAGCGCTTCGAGCCACAGGAACGGATCGTCCCCGGCCGCGGAGGCTGCGGCGGAGGCGGCGGGTTCAATGGAAGCGGACGGCACGGGTGGCGACACAACGAACTCCTGATCGATGTCTTGCGCCCTCTCCCGCTTGCGGGAGAGGGCAGGGGCGAGGGCTGGGGTCGGCGCACTGCGACGTCACCGCGGCAGGCGTCATGCCTTGACCCCGGTCCTCACCTTACTCCAGGTCTCAGGCCTCGCGTTCCTTCAGCAGCTGCGGCGTGATCTCCACCGCGCCCTTCTCGGTGCTGACGTACGCCGTTCCGTCCTGGATGCTGACCTGCCACTGCATGCCGCGCTCGGCCAGTGCGGCCAACGCCTGGGCCTGCTCCGCCGGAATCTGCCACACGGCCAGCTTGGGCGTGCGCTGCAGCTTGTTCTGGATGCCGGCCCACCACACCGGCGTGCTGGACGCGTAGCCGATGACGGTGACGCGGTCCGCCCGGCCATGCGCCTGGCGCAGGCGACGTTCGTCGGGCTGGCCGAGTTCGATCCAGTGGACGACCTGGCCGGTCAGGTCGAGCTGCCACAGCGGCGGTTCGTCGACGTCGGACAGGCCCTTGCTGAACTCCAGCTTGCCGTGCAGGTCGTCGGCCGGCACGTTCAGCGCGTACGCGAGGATGCGCAGCATCATCCGCTCGTCGGTTTCCGACGGGTGGCGGGCGACGGTCAGGGAGTGCTCGCCGTAGACATGGCGGTCCATGTCGGAGAGCTGCAGCTGGGCTTTGTGGATGGTGGCCTTGAGCGCCATGGTGGGGTGCCGCCTGAGGCGGTCGTGTGCGGGGTGGACAGCCTGCCGTGCGGGCTGCACGCGGGCCGGAAACGATCTGAAGCGGCGCATTATCCGGGTCGTGGCATCATGCCGACCCGCACAGCGGACCGGTCGCGAGCCGGACGGTCCGTACCGACGAGACAGCGCCCATCCGGCGCAATGACTTGAGAGACGACATGAACACTCTTCGCACCTCCCTCGCCGTCGCGGCACTGCTGGCCTGCGGTCTGGCCTGCGCCCAGACGAGCGGACAGACGAACGCGCCGGCCAAGCCCGCCGCCAAGCCTGCCACGTCCGCCGCTCCGGCCGCGGCCACGACCACCAAGGGTGGCAAGGGCAAGCTGATGACGCGCGACGAGCTGCGCACCTGCATGAACACCAATCAGCAGAACGAAGCCACCGCCGCCGAGCTCGACAAGAAGAAGGCCGAGGTCCTGAAGGAGCGCGACGAGCTGCGCGCCGCCAAGGCCGACTCCGACAAGTTCGAGGCCGACATGCAGGCGCAGAGCACGGCGCTGAAGGCCGAGATCGACGGCGTCAAGGCGTTCGGCGCGGAGATCGAGGCCGGCGCCGCCAAGATGGAGAAGGCCGAGCTGAAGGCCAAGCAGGAGGAGTACCAGGCCCGCGCCAACGCGCTGCAGCCGAAGATCGACGCCTTCAACAAGGCCCGCAACGACCGCGTCGAAGGCAACAAGGCCTTCAACGTCCGCGTCGAGGCGCACCAGAAGATCGCCGACGACTTCAACGAGGCCGTCGAGGATCTGAACGACAAGCGCAACGACTGGAAGTTCAAGTGCGGCAACCGTTCGTACGACGAGGCCGACGAGATCGCGATCAAGAAGGAACAGAACAAGAAGTGATGAGGAAGGGGCAGACCCGATGAGCACCAATCCGCTGCTGTCCGCCTGGACCGGTCCGTACGGGCTGCCCCCGTTCGACGCGATCCGCGCCGAACACGTTGAACCCGCCTTCGACGCCGCGCTCGCCGCGCACCGCGCCGAGCTCGACGCGATCGCCACGAATCCGGCCGCGCCGGACTTCGACAACACGCTGGCCGCGCTCGATCGCGCGGGCCGCGCGCTGACCGCGCTGGAACATCTGTTCTCGACGCTGAGCGCCTCGGCCAGTTCGCCCGAGCTGCAGGCCGTGCAACGCCGCATGGCCGCGCCGCTGGCGGCGCACACGAACGCGATCTACCTGAACGCGGCGCTGTTCGAGCGCGTCGAGCGGCTGCATGAACAGCGCGCGTCGCTGGGCCTGCCGGCCGAGTCGCTGCGGCTGCTCGAACGCGTGCACCTGGACTTCGTCCGCGCCGGTGCCCGCCTGCAGGGCGAGGCGCGCGCGCGTTACGCCGCGATCATGGAGCGGCAGGCCGAACTCAACACCCGCTTCGCGCAGAACGTGCTCGCCGACGAAAGCGGCTACCAGCTGGTGTTGCGTGGCGAGGCCGAACTGGCCGGGCTGCCGGACTTCGTCCGCGCCGCCGCGCGGCAGGCCGCGCTGGAACGCGGGCAGGCAGAAGAGGGCGTGCACGTCGTGACGCTGTCGCGCTCGCTGATCGTGCCCTTCCTGACCTTCAGCGAACGCCGGGACCTGCGCGAGCAGGCCTGGCGCGCCTGGGTCGGCCGCGGCGAGATCCCCGGCGAGACCGACAACCGAGCGCTGGTGCGCGAGCTCCTCGCGCTGCGCCATGAGCAGGCCGCGCTGCACGGTCATCGCAGCTTCGCGGACTATGCGCTCGCCGACACGATGGCCGGCCGGCAATCCGCCGTGCAGGGCCTGCTGGACCAGGTCTGGGAACCGGCCAAGGCAGCCGCCGCGCGCGAGCGGGCGATGCTCGACGAGGTCCGGGCGCAGCTTGGCCACGACCTGACGATCGAGGCCTGGGACTGGCGCTGGTACGCGGAGAAGGTCCGCCAGCAGCGCTTCCAGCTCGACGAGGCCGAGGTCAAGCCCTACTTCCCGCTGGACGCGATGGTGCAGGCGATGTTCGACTGCGCCTCGCGGCTCTACGGCCTGCGCTTCGTGGCGCAGCCGCAGGTCGCCGGCTACCACCCGGACGTGAAGGTCTACGAGGTGCAGCGGCCGGACGGCTCGCTGCGCGGGATCTTCGTCCAGGACAACTTCGCGCGTCCGACCAAGCGCAGCGGCGCCTGGATGAACGCGCTGCGCTGGCAGGCCCGCAACGGCATCGACGCGCTGCCCATCATCCTGAACAACAACAACTTCGCGAAGGGCGCGCCGGGCGAACCGACGCTGCTGTCCTTCGACGACGTGCGCACGCTGTTCCACGAGTTCGGCCATGGCCTGCACGGGCTGCTGTCGGACGTCGAGTTCGAGCGCCTGTCCGGCACGCAGGTGCTGCGCGACTTCGTCGAGCTGCCGTCGCAGCTGATGGAGCACTGGATGGCCGAGCCCGAGGTGCTCAAGCGGCACGCGCGCCACTACAAGACCGGCGAGCCGCTGCCCGATGCGCTGCTCGACCGTCTGAAGGCGGCCGCGACCTTCAACCAGGGCTACGAGACGGTGCGCTACTGCGCGTCGGCGCTGGTGGACCTTGCGCTCCACGGGCGGGAGCAGGCCGAGGCGCCGGATCCGGTCGCCTTCGAGCGCGAGACGCTGGAACGCCTGGGCCTGCCGCCGGCGATCGGCATGAACCACCGGTTGACGCACTTCCAGCACCTGTTCTCGGGCAGCTATTACGCGTCCGGCTACTACGTCTACCTGTGGGCGGAAGTGCTGGACTGCGACGCCTTCGAGGCCTTCGTCGAAGCCGGCGACCCGTTCGACGCGGTGACCGCGCAATCGGTGCTGGCCAACATCCTGTCGGTCGGCAACAGCCGCGAACCGGGCGCGACCTATCGCGCCTTCCGTGGCCGCGATGCGCGCGTGGAGCCGATGTTGAAGGGCCGGGGACTGATCCCCGCCTGATGTTCGTGCGCTGACATCACGCGGATGCCGCGCGGATATCAGTCGGATATCAGTCGGATATCAGGCGGACATCCGGCCGAAGAGGGGCCCCGGAAGGGGCCCCTAGTTCATGGGGTAAACCCTTCCGATGGGTGTCATTCATCGCGCCCTGCCGCAGTTCATCGCCGGCTGGCACGGGTTGGTCGCAGCCGACTTCCGCTAGGGGTTAACCCCGGCAATCATTCGTCCCATGCCGCAAGAGCAACCCGCGGCCCCGGAGGACGAGATGAACACCATTCGCTGCTACGACCGATTCACGAACGTCAAGCGCGTCGCCGCGCTGATCGGCGTCGCGACCGGCATCGCCGCGGGCCTGCTGCTGGCGCTGCCCAGCCGCGCCGAAGAGCCGCAGCGACTGCCCACGGTGGTCATCAACGGCAAGTCGACCCAGACGCTGGCCGCGCTGCGCGCCGCCGGCGACGTGCGGACGCTGCCGACGGTCGTCGTCTCGGCCCGCCGCGCGGATCGTCCGATGGACGGCGAACAGGTGGCCGCGCGATGAGCGAACACGACGTCCTGTCCGGCATCCGCCTGTCGTGGCCAGGCCCGCTCCAAGGGGCGATGCAGGGGGCGGCCCACGAGGCGATGTCGGGCGCAGAGCGCGCCGCGGCTTCAGCCTCGCGTCAGCCGATTTCCCCCGTGCTCCCTATGATGCGGGGATGGACTCTGCCCACGCCGCCCTCGATTCCGTCGCTGCCGACGTGACCGCCTCGCCTGCGGTCGTCCCGCTCGCCGCAGCGACGCCCTCCAAGCTGCGATTCGCCGCCGTGACCGGCGCCGGGTCGGGCATCGGCCGCGCCGCCGCGCAGGCGCTGATGCAGGCCGGCTGGCAGGTGGCACTGCTTGGCCGCCGCGACGAGATGCTGCGCGAGACTGCCGCGTTCGCGCCCGAGCGCGCGCTCGTGCTGCCCACCGACGTCGCCGACGAAGCACAGGTCGCCGCCGCCTTCGACGCGATCGAGCGCCGTTGGGGCCGACTCGATTTCCTGTTCAACAACGCCGGTCGCGGCGCGCCCGCGTCGGACATCGACGAGCTCAGCATCGAGACCTGGCGCGCCGTCGTCGACATCAACCTGACCGGCAGCTTCCTGTGCGCCCGCGCCGCCTTCGGGCTGATGAAGCGGCAGTCGCCGCGCGGCGGACGCATCGTCAACAACGGCTCGATCTCGGCGCATGCGCCGCGGCCGGGGTCGATCGCCTACACCTCGACCAAGCATGCCATCACCGGCCTGACGAAGACGCTGGCGCTGGACGGCCGCAAACATGACATCGCCGCGGGCCAGCTCGACATCGGCAACGCCGAGACCGACCTGACCGAGCGCTTCGTGCACGGCGTGCCGCAGGCGCACGGCGGCACGATGGTCGAACCGCGGATGGACGTCGCGCATGCCGCCAGCGCGCTGCTCTACATGGCGGAATTGCCGCTGTCAGCCAACGTGCCGTTCCTGACGGTCATGGCCACCAAGATGCCCTACATTGGTCGAGGATGATTTTTGGGGGATCCGGGGCGTGATGGCCCCGCGGACTTGAATCCGCGCGATCGCCCCGATCTGAAGGAACGATGAACGCTCTCTCCACGCTTTTCTCGATCGCCGCCCGCCTCGTGCTGGCGGTGGCTTCCATCGTGCTGTTCCTGGTGGTGCTCGCCGCCGGGCTGGTGATCTTCGGCGTCGTGCTGCTGTGGAGCCTGATCCGCGGCCGCAAGCCGACGCTGCACACGGCCACGTTCCGCCGCGCGGCGCAGTTCCGTTCGCAGGCCTTCCGGCCGGGTGGGATGAACGCAATGAACGGCGGCCGGGCGCCGCAGGGCGAGGTGATCGACGCGGAAGTCCGCGAAGTCCCCAACGTGGATCCGCGTCTGGAACGCTGACTGCGTGGGGCCGCTCAATACTTCGGCGGTGCGCTGAGCTCGTCCCAGAGCTCGTCGTAGATGCGGTAGCGCGAGGGGCTGATCTTGCCCGCCTCGACGGCAACCAGCACCGCGCAGCCCGGCTCGTGCCGGTGGCTGCAGTTGTGGAAGCGGCACTCGCCCAGATACGGCTGGAAATCGGGCATGTAGCTCGCCAGGTCCGGGGCCGTGATCTGCCGCAGTCCGAATTCCTGGAAGCCCGGCGAGTCGAGCAGCGCGGCCTCACGCGCCGAATCCATCCAGTACCACTGCGTCGTGGTCGTCGTGTGGCGTCCTGAATTCAGCGCCACCGAGATCTCGCCCACCTGCGCCTTCGCGTCCGGCACCAGCAAGTTGATCAGTGTGCTCTTGCCGGTGCCGCTGGGGCCCAGCACCAGCGTCGCCTGGCCGTGCAGCAGCGGTCGCAGCGTGTCGCTCGCCTCGTCCGGCCGGCCCTTGAAACTGAGCTCCAGCACCCGCTGGCCCATCGCCTTGTACGGGGCGAGGCGCTCGCGCGCCGCGTCCGCGCCGGGCAGGTCGGTCTTGTTCAGCACGATGTCGGCGGTGATGCCGGCGCTGCGTGCCGCGATCAGCGCGCGCGTGAGCTGCGACTCGGAGAACTGCGGGTCCACCGCCACCAGGATCAGCAGCCGGTCCAGGTTGGCCGCGAAGCTCTTGGTCTTCCACTCGTCCTGGCGGAACAGCAGGTTGCGGCGCGGGTCGACCTTCTCGATGACGCCCTCGTGATCGCTGCTGCGCTGCCAGCGCACGCGGTCGCCGACGACGCAATCGCTCTTCTTGCCGCGGGTCAGGCAGTGGATGCGCTGGCCGTCGGTGTCCTCGACGACGTAATGCCGGCCGTGCCCTCGCACCACCAGTCCGGTCTGGACGTCCTTGCCCGTGCTCGTGCTCATGCGGGTTGTCCCGTCGGCGTGGAGGGCATCGATGGCGTCACGAGCGACGCGATCGCCGCCAGCCGCTCGCTGGCCGGCGGATGCGAGTAGTAGAAGCGCGCGAACACCGGGTCCGGCGTCAGCGTGCCGGCGTTGTCCTCATGCAGCTTCAGCAGCGCGTTCGACAGATCGGTGCCGCTGGCCTGCGCGCAGGCGTAGGCGTCCGCCTCGAACTCGTGCTTGCGCGACCACAGCGACATCAGCGGCGTCAGGAAGAACGCGAACGGCGGCAGCGCCAGCATGATCAGCAGCAGCGCCAGCGCGTCGTTGGGCGCTTCCAGGCTGGGCCGCACGCCCAGGCCCAGGTAGAAGCCCGCCTGCGCGCTGAGCCAGCCCAGCAGCGCGAAGCCGGCCAGGCTCAACGCGAACATCAGCACCATGCGCTGCGGCACGTGGCGGCGCTTGAAATGGCCCAGCTCGTGCGCGAGCACGGCCTCGACCTCCGGCGGGTTCAGGCGTTCCAGCAGCGTGTCGAAGAAGACGACGCGCTTGGCCGCGCCCAGCCCGGTGAAATACGCATTGCCGTGCGCCGAGCGCCGGCTGCCGTCCATCACGAACAGGCCCTTGGCCGCGAAGCCGCAGCGTTGCATCAGCGTCTGGACGCGCTCGCGCAGCACGGCGTCCTCCAGCGGCTGGAACTTGTTGAACAGCGGCGCGATGACTGTGGGATAGATCACCAGCATCAGCAGGTTGAAGCCCATCCACGCGCCCCAGGCCCACAGCCACCAGAGGCTGCCGGCCTGGGCCATCAGCCACAGGATCAGGGCCGCGATCGGCAGGCCCAGCAGCGCGCCGACCGCCAGTCCCTTCACCCCGTCGACGAGGAACAGCTTGAGCGTCGTGCGGTTGAAGCCGAAGCGTTCTTCCAGCCGGAAGGTGTTGTAGATCGACCAGGGCAGGTCCAGCACGCCGGACAGCATGGCGAACGCGGCCAGCAGACCGAGCTGGTAGCCCATGTCGCCGAGCTCGGGGCGCCACGACAGCATCCACTGGTTGAGCAGGTCCAGCCCGCCCAGCAGCGTCCAGCCCACCAGCAGCGCGGTGTCCCAGGCCAGGTGCAGCGTGCCGAAGCGGCCGCGGGCGACGGTGTAGTCGGCCGCCTTCTGATGCGCCGACAGCGGCACGGTCCCGACGAACGCGGAAGGCACCGCGCCACGATGCCGCGCCACATGGCGCATCTGGCGCGAGGACAGCCAGAGCTTGACCAGGAAGGACAGCATCACCGCGGCGACGAAGGCCGCGGTCAGCATCAGCGGGGAGTGGCTCAGCGGCGAGGGCGACGGAGCGGCGGCGAGCGCCGCGGGAGAGATCTGCATGGACGCAAGTGTAGAGGGGCCTGACTCGGCGACAATCGCGCCCAACCTGAAGGACAAGAACCCCATGACCACCGACACCACCGTCGCCCCCGCCGCTGGCGCCGGCGCCAATCCCGTGCTGCCGCTCAACGACCAGAACCTGATCTGGATCGACCTGGAGATGACCGGCCTGTATCCGGACAAGGACCGCATCATCGAGATCGCCGTCGTCGTCACCGACGCCCAGCTGACGGTGCGCGTCGAAGGTCCGGTCTTCGCGATCCACCAGTCCGACGCGATGCTGGACGGCATGGACGCCTGGAACAAGGGCACGCACGGCAAGAGCGGCCTGATCGACCGCGTCAAGGCGTCGACGATCGCCGAGGCCGATGCCGAGCAGCAGGTCATCGATTTCCTGAAGGCCTACATCCCGGCCGGCAAGTCGCCGATGTGCGGCAACTCGATCTGCCAGGACCGCCGCTTCCTGGCCAACTACATGCCCAAGCTGGAAGACTTCTTCCACTACCGCAACCTGGACGTGTCGACGCTCAAGGAGCTCGCGCGCCGCTGGAAGCCCGCCGCGATGGAGGGCTTCAAGAAGGCCCAGAAGCACACGGCCCTGGCCGACATCCACGAATCCATCGACGAACTGCTCCACTACCGCGAGCACTTCCTGAAGCTGGATTGAGTCCGGCTTCCGGCGCGCCCGCCGCTCCCGCTTACGTCCCCCTCCCGCTGTTGACGAGGAACGCGCCCCCGCGCGACTGAGACACGATGGACACCCCGCGCCGCCCCCAGGACCTGTGGGCGGCCTTCGACTTTCCGCGTCATCCGCTGGCGCGCGAGGACGGCGAACGCCTGCGTGGCGCCTTCTTCGCGCCGCCGTCGGAGCGCCTGATCGCGCGCGATCCCGATCGCCTGCGCGCCGTGCTGCGTCTGGCGCATGCCGCGTCGCGCGCGGGGGCGTGGGTGCTGGGCGGCCTGCGCTACGAGGCGGCGGGCGCGCTCGACGCGGTGCTGCGCACGCGGCCGGCGGGCGAGGCGCCGCTGGCGGAATTCCACGTCTGGCATGAAGCGCCGGCGCCGTGGCCGGAAGACCTCGCCGCGGCGGGCGCATCCGGCGCGCATCCGATGACGGCGTGGCGCGACACGCAGGCCGAGACCGATGAGCAGGCGCAGGTCGAGCGCATCCGCGCGTACATCCGCGACGGCGACTGCTATCAGGTCAACCTCACGACGCGGCTGAGTGCCGAGGCGCTCGACGGCTTCGACGAGGTCGCGCATTTCTTCGCGCTGCATGCGTCGCAGCCGGGCGGGTTCTCGATGTTCCTGCGGACCGGGACTGGCGCCTGCACCGAAGGCGACGGCGACGGCGGTGCCGTGGCCAGCGTCTCGCCGGAACTCTTCTTCGACTGGCGTCCGCTGCCCGAGACGCCGCAGGCCAGCCACACCTGGCTGCTGTCGGCGCAGCCGATGAAGGGCACGGCGCCGCGCGGCCGCGACCGCGCCGGCGACGAGGCCGCGCAGGCCTACCTGCGCACCAGCGCCAAGGAGCGCGCCGAGAACCTCATGATCGTCGACCTGCTGCGCAACGACCTCTCGCGCGTGGCGGTGCCGGGCTCGGTGCGTGTGCCGCGTCTGTTCGAGCTGCACGCGCTGCCGACGGTCTGGCAGATGACGTCGACGATCGGCGCGGTCACGCGCTCGGGCCTCGCGCTGGACGAGGTCATGACCGCGCTGTTCCCCTGCGGCTCGATCACCGGCGCGCCGAAGAAGCGGGCGATGGAGGTCATCGACGAACTGGAGCCCGGCCCGCGCGGCTGGTACTGCGGCGCGCTCGGTCTGCTGCAGCCGGGCGGGGCGGTGACCTTCAACGTGCCGATCCGCACCGTCGAGCAGACGGGGCGCGCCCTGCGCTGCGGCGTGGGCAGCGGCATCACGCTGGACTCGCGGCCAGGGGACGAGATCGACGAGTGGCGCGCCAAGGCGCGCTTCCTGGCTCGAGCCCAGGCGCCCATCGAGGCCCTGGAAACGATGCGGCTCGAGGACGGCGAGTTCGCCCGTGCCGGCCGGCACGTGGCGCGGATGCAGCGCACGGCGCGGCATTTCGGGCTGGCGTGGTCGGCGGACGCGGCGAAGGCGTGCCTCGTCGACATCGCGCGGCGCCATCCGCGCGGCGCGTGGCGCGTCCGTCTGACGCTGGCCCGCGACGGCACATTCAATGACACGGTGCAGGCCCTGCCGGCACCCACGGCCCCGGCGGCACCGACGGACAAGGGCGAGCCACTCATGGTGGCGCTGGCCCGGACGCCGATCGACACGCGCGGTCCGGCGGCGGAATTCATCCAGCACAAGACGACGCGTCGCGAGGTGTACCAGGTCTTCCTGGATGCCAAACCGGCGGACTGCTTCGACGTGCTGCTGTTCAACCGGGATGGCGAGCTCACGGAGGGCTGCCTGACCAACCTCGCGCTGCAACAGGCGCCGGACGGGCCGTGGCTGACGCCGCGCGCCGCGGCCGGCCTGCTGCCCGGCACGCTGCGCGAGGAACTGCTGGAACATGGCCGGCTGCGCGAGGCGCGGCTGACCCTGGACGATCTGCGGCGGGCGCATGCGCTCGCCATCTTCAACGGTGTCCGCGGCTGGCGCGAAGTGCGGCTGCGGCACGAGGATCCTCATGACGACGACTTCCCAACGACGCCGCCCCGCGGCGCGCAAGACCCGAGCGGTCAATGAAGCGGCCGCGCCGGTTGCGATCGACGCCGCCGTGGACACGGTGATCGAGCTCGCGCCCGAAGCGGCGGCCGAGGCGGTGCCGACCCCGGCGAGCGAAGCGCTCAAGCCCGCGCGCAAGCGGCCTGCCCGCGCCAAGGCGATTGAAGCTGCTGCACCGGCGGTGTTGTCTGAGGTCGCTCCCGTGGCGACGGCAGAAGCCGCTGAAACGCCGGTCGTGATGGTGGCGGAGGCCGTCGTCGACGCCGATGCGCCAGCACCGAAGCCGCCGCGCAAGCGCGGTGCCGCACCGAAGACCGTGGCGGTCGAGGAGCCCGCCGTCGCGGTCATGCTGGAGGCCGTCGAAGTCATGGCGGTCGCCGAGGCGCCCGCACCGCCGGCCGAGTCCGTTGCCGCCGACGATGCCGTTGCCCAGTCCGCCCCCGCCCGCAAGGGGCGCCGCAAGCCCAAGGCCGAGGCCGCCGTCGAGGAAGTTCCGGCGGAGCCGCCGCGCTTCACGCTCGGCGCGCGCGAGGACGACGGCGTGTTCGGCGACTACGAACTGCGCGATGGCGAGACCGGCGGCACGTTCCGCCTGCGCCTGCTGGGTCGCCACACCTGGCGCTGCGATTGCGCCGGTTATCGGGATCAAGGCGCGTGCGAGCACGGCGACCAGCTGCTGTCGCTGTTCGACGCGGACCAGCACGCGGCGCTCGATGCCGGCTGGCCGGCGCGCGAGGCCGAGGTCTGGCTCGTGCCCGGCGATGAGCGTGAACTGCAATGGGTCTGCGGCCGCGAGGTGCCGCAACGATTGCGCGAGCAGGCGGGCCTGGACGTTCAACAACGCCGTCGCGCCGAGGGTGGCCACGCGTGGCTGCAGCAGGTGCTGAGCGATGCCCGCGCGCTGGGCGTCGTGCTGCGCGTCGATGCGCCGGTGTGGCCGCAACTGGCCTGCGGACGCGACGCGCAGGCGCGCGTGCAGCGCCTCGAAACCCTGATGGCGGACGGCGCCGCGATGCGCGCGCTGCTGCGCGACGAGCTGCCGACGCATGCGTGGGAGGCCGCGCTGTTTGCCGTCTGCGCCGGGCGGGCGTTGATTTCCGACGACCTCGGGCTGGGCCAGCGCGGCGCCGCCATCGCCGCGATCCAGCTGTGGGCGACGCTGTTCGGCGTGAAGCCCGCCGTCGTCATCGCGCCGGAGTCCGCGCATGCCGCCTGGCAGCGCGACCTGAAGCGCTGGCTCGGCGACGACGCGAAGTCGGTGACGGTGGCCGCCGCGCCGCCCGCGAAGCCGCAGGCCGCGTTGCTGATCGTCGACGGCATCGAGCTGATGGGCGCGGATCGTCTGGCCGCGCTGCGCGCGCTGCCGGCCGCCCAGTTGCTGCTCATCGCGCACGAGGAGCCGCTAGGCGACGCGCGCCTGGCCGAGTGGGTCGACTGGCTCGACGACATGCGTCGCGGCCCGCTGTCCGATCTGCGGGTGCTGCCGGACGACGCCGGTAAGAAGGTCAGGCGCGACGCGCTGGAGCCGGTGTTGCTGTCGCGTCGCAAGCGCGAGCTGGACGAGCAATTGCCCGCCGCGTTGCTGACGCCGCTGTGGCTGGATGGTGCCGGATCCACAGGCGCCAGCCTGCCGGCCGCGCCGCTGAAGCAGCTGCGTCAACTGGTCGAGCGCTGGACCGCGCTGCGCTTCCTGTCGAGCGCCGAGCAGCAGCAGTTGCTGGAGGCGCTCGCGCTGCTGCCGCCGGCCTCGCGCCAGGCGCTGGCGGCCAAGGCCGAGGCCGTGCTCGCGTTGCGCCGCGAATGGATCCAGGCCGCCGCCGTGCCGGCCGCCGCGCGCCTGGTGATCTGCGCGCGCTCGGAGACGCTGCTGGACAGCCTGTCGATGTCGCCCCAGTTGCGCCGCCTGCCGCCGCAGCGCCTGCGCGCCGGTGATGCGGCCGACGTCCGTGAGGCGGCGCTGTCGGCCTGGCGAGGCGCCGAGGCCGGCGTGCTGCTGGCCAGCGATGACGCGCTCGGCAGCCTGGACGAGGGTGCTCTCGCCGGCGACCGCGTCGCGATCGTCCACGCGGACCTGCCCTGGCAGCCTGCCGTGCTGGCGCGCCGCATCGAGGCGGCCTGCGGTGAGGACGCCTGCGGCGTGCCGTCGGCGCTGCTGCTGATCGAGGACTCCCTCGACGCGGCGGTGCTGCGCGCGCAGCGCGACGGCGTCGTCTTCCCCGACTGGCTGGATGCCAGCCCCGCCTGGCTGGCGGGCGATCAGCTCGACGCGCTGATGGCCGTGCTGCCGAAGCTGCTGGAAGGGCTGTGAGGCCCTGAGCGGCCTCATGGCGTCACCATGAGGCCGCTCCAAAGCCCGTCGCAATGATGTGCTAGGTGAAAACCCCGAACGCTGTTATAGTCGTGGGCTTCACCGCTTCTGGCGGTGCTTCGTACGTCTCCTCTGACCTCTTGCAGACCGCTGCGCCGGGCATCCGAACGGACTCCCACGCAGGCTCCGGCTCTCCGCCGAAGCTGTTTCCCGCCACGGGGAGCGCGCACTGCATGCCCTCGGGTTCGGTCGGCGGCGATGCCGTCGCTTTGACTGTTCCCCGGCGCCTCACCAGGCCCTTCATGCCGACCACGGCGGTTGCTCTGCAATCGCGCCGCGCATGTGTCTTTCTTTCCTGGTGATCGACGCGAGCTTTCTCCCAGCGACATCACGGTTCTGCCGCGATCACAACGATCTTGCGCGGCGACCAGGCGCTCCGGCGCGGACTCCGTCTTGACGGCGTCGGCCCGGCTGTGCACCTTTGGATTGCAAAGACAGATGAGTTTCGACCACGACAAGAACGCCGACGCCCAGATCCTGGACATCAACGAGACCCTGAACGAGACGCCGGACGGCGAACTCGACCTGGCGATCGAACCCGGCGAACTCGGCGCCGACGCGCCGACCACCGGCACGCCGTTCTCGGCCCTGGGCCTGCACGACGCGCTGCTGCGCGCCGTCAAGGATTCCGGCTACGAGAACACCACCGAAGTGCAGGCGCAGGCGATCCCGCCGGCGCTCGACGGCAAGGACCTGATGGTCTCGTCGCGCACCGGTTCGGGCAAGACCGCCTCGTTCATCCTGCCCGCGCTGCAGCAGGTGCTGAACGCCCGCGCCGAACGCGCCGCCACCAACAACAAGACCCGGACCGTCGGCCCGCGCGTGCTCGTGCTGGCCCCGACCCGTGAACTGGCGATGCAGGTCGCCAAGGCCGCGATGACCTACGGTCGCCACATCCAGGGCCTGCGCGTCGCCACCGTGCTGGGCGGCATGCCCTACGCGCAGCAGCTGCGCGCGCTGAGCGGCCCGCTGGACGTCCTGATCGCGACCCCCGGCCGCCTGCTGGACCACATCAACAGCGGCCGCTGCAAGCTCGACAACGTGACGATGTTCGTCCTCGACGAAGCCGACCGCATGCTGGACATGGGCTTCATCGACGACATCAACTTCGTCGCCCAGCAGATCCCTTCCGAGCGCCAGACGCTGATGTACAGCGCGACCTTCGCCGGCAACACCGGCCGCCTGGCGTCGCAGCTGATGAAGGACCCGCAGCGCATCGACGTCTCGGGCCACACCGACTCGCACGAGAACATCGAGCAGCGCCTGCACTGGGCCGACAACGGTCAGCACAAGCGCAAGCTGCTGGAACACATCCTGGGTCTGCGCGACGTCGACCAGGCCGTGGTGTTCACCAGCACCCAGCAGGACACCGAGTGGCTGGCCGAGCAGCTGGAGGCCATCGGCCACCGCGTCGCCGCGCTGCACGGCGGCATGCCGCAGGGCAAGCGCACCCGCACGCTGATGGCGCTGCGCCGTCGCGACCTGCGCGTGCTGGTCGCCACCGACGTGGCCGCCCGCGGCATCGACGTGCCGACGATCTCGCACGTCATCAACTTCGGCCTGCCGATGAAGGCGGAGGACTACGTCCACCGCATCGGCCGTACCGGCCGCGCCGGTCGCTCCGGCCTCGCGGTGACGCTGGCCGAGCGTGGCGACATCTCGATGATCAAGCGCATCCAGCAGTTCACGACGCAACAGATCCCGGTCTCGCGCATCGAAGGCCTGGAGCCGCGCAACGAAGATCCGAAGATCTACCCGGCGCGCCCGGGTTTCGACCGCGGTGATCGCGGCGGCGACCGTGGCGGCTTCGGCGGCAATCGCGGCGGCTACGGTGGCAACCGTGGCGGCTTCGGCGGCAACCGTCCGCAAGGCGGCGGCTATCGTGGCGGCGACAACCGCTTCGACAACAGCGCGCGCTTCGAGCGTCCGGAAGGCCAAGGCCGTCCGCCGTTCGGCGAGCGCCGTGAAGGCGGTCAAGGTGGCCCCGGTGGTTTCGGTGGCGGTCAGCGCTTCGAGCACCGCAACGAGCGTCCGCAAGGTGACCGTCCGTTCGGCGATCGTCCGCAAGGCGACCGTCCGCAAGGCGACCGTCCGCGTTTCGGTGATCGTCCGCAAGGCGGTCAAGGCTTCGGCGGCGCGCCGCGCAGCTATGGCGACCGTCCGCAGCGTGACTTCGGCGGCCCGCGCGAAGGCGGCAACGGCGGTGGTTTCGACCAGCGTCGTCCGGACCCGCGCTTCGACCGTTCGGCCGAGAACAACGACCGCTACGCACCGCGTGCCGAGCGTCCGGCCTTCAACAAGGGCGACGACAACCGCTTCGAAGGTCGTCCGGCCAAGCCGGCGTTCAGCAAGGGCCCGCGTCCGCAAGGCGGCGACGACCGTGGCGAGCGCGGCGGCTTCGTGCCGCGCAAGGGCCCGCGCAAGTTCTGAGCCTCACGGCTCGGCTGACGAGGGGCGCTGAGGGATGCGCGTCGAGGGTCGGATCGTCCAATGGGACGACGCGAAGGGCTACGGCTTCATCGCGCCGTCCGATGGCGGGCCGAAGCGCTTCGCGCACATCAGCGCCTTCGGCCTGCGGGCCCGTCGACCCTTCGTCGGCGAACGCGTCGACTACGAGCCTGGATCCGATGCGCAGGGCAAGCCCCGCGCGCTGAAGGTCCGGAGCCTCGAGCCCAAGCCGGCGCCCGCCGGCCCCGCGCCCCGGCGTGGTCCGTCGTCCGGTTCTGCCGGCACGGCCCGCGCTGGCGCGCGATCCAGGCCCGCGCCGTCCGCGCGCGGTGCTTCCGCTGCTTCATCCCCCCAGACTTCCGCCGACACCGGTGCCTCGCTGTGGCTGGTGCCAGGCTTTGCCTCGCTGGTGCTGTTGACGCACCTGGCGTGGCCGTTGCCGCGCGGCTTGTGGGGCGTCTACGTCGCGATGAGCTTCGCGACCTTCATCGTCTACGCGCTGGACAAGCGCGCGGCGCGACTGGGCCAATGGCGCGTCAAGGAATCGACGCTGCATGTGCTCGCGCTGCTGTGCGGCTGGCCCGGCGCGTTGCTGGCACAGCACTTGCTGCGGCACAAGAGCGCCAAGCCGACCTTCCGGCGGGTGTTCTGGTTGAGCGTCGCACTCAACATCCTGGCCTTCGTCTGTCTTTTTACGCCGCTGCTGACGCCGTTCTTCTCCGGGATCTCCGACCACTGGAACGCGCGATCGGCCGGCTCATTCGTTTGATGCTGCAGTTGAAAGTGATTGGCACCGAGGACGTCCCGCACGTGCTCGCGTTGCAGGCCCAGTGCTACGGGCCCGAGTTCCTGGAAAGCGCCGAGGCCTTCGAGGCCAAGCTGAACGCGGCGCGCCATCTCCACTGTTCCTACCTGGCCGTCGAGGCCGGCGAGCCGCTGGCCTATGTCGTCAGCCTGCCGGTCGACGATGGGCAGCTGCCGGCGCTCGACGCGCCGTCGATCACGCCGGCGCGCGCACCGCGCACGCTGTACCTGCACGACCTCGCGGTCTCGCCGGCGGGGCGCGCGAAGCGCCTGGGCCACAAGCTGGTGCAGCAGGTGGTGCATCGCGCCCAGGACATGGGCCTGACGCAGGTCGCGCTGGTGGCGGTGCAGGGCTCGCGCGCCTACTGGGAGCGCCACGGTTTCTCCGACGCCGAGGCGCCGCTGAGCGCCGCGCTGACCGAGAAACTCGCCAGCTTCGGCTCCGGGGCAACCCTGATGCGGCGGTCCCTGACACCCGTGTGACGGCGGGTCGGGAGGGGCGCTCCGAGGGGCGATAATCCGCCCCTATGACAGTGACCCCGGGAGGCGTGGACGACGTGCTGCGCGACGATCTCCCCGAACCCTCATTCGAAGACCATTTCCGCGAAGGTCAGCTCCCGCAGGATTCGCTCCTGTGGTGGCAGCTGGAACGCAACGAGGCCCTGCTGGGCGCGCAGCGCGCGCTGTTCCACGGCCCGGCCACGCTGGTGCGGCTGCGCGTCTGGGTGTTCATCGAGCTGATGAGCCTGCCGCATTCGCGGCTCTCGCGCGACGACCTGAACCGCCACTTCCACGTGCTGCGCGACGAGGCGCTGGAGCTCGTGCTCAAGCGCCTGCGCGACGCGCAACTGTTGGCCTGGGACGCGTCCAACCAGCAGTACGGCGTGACGCCGCTCGCGCAGCAGCTGATGGCGATGGTGTCGCCGCTGACGCAGGGGCAGGCCGCGGACGAGGACGGCGACCTGGCCGGCCTGCTGGCCAACGTGGCCGGCGCGCAGCAGCTCGGCACGCTGGAGCCGGCGCAGCTGCAGCATCTGCTGGCGCAGCTCTCGCGGCTCTACAACGAATTCGCCGACGCGATCGCGTCCGGTTCCGAGTTCCACCTGCGCCGCGCGCGCATGCGCTTCGAGCGCGCGCTCAAGCTGGTCGAGCGGGCCAGCGAGGCGCTGTCCGCGATCATCCGCCAGGCGGAGGACGACGGGAACGCGCGGCTCGAGCGGCTTGCGCGCGAGCTGGGCCTGGCGCAGGCGCGGCTGCTCGCGATGGCGAGCCAGTTCAACCGCGCGCTGCAGCAGGCCGACCGCCAGCGCGTCACGCTGGGCTCTACCGGCATCACGACGACCGACGTGCGGCGCTGGCTGCAGGAGGTCCCGTTCCTCGAGAACCTCGCGCTGGGCGCGCTGTCGCGGCCCGTCCACCCGGTCTTCGTCGCGCAGCATGAACTGCTGGACGGCTGCGAGGCCGAGTTCGAACGCGACCGCCCGGTGCCGCCGACCCCCGAGCCGCTGCCCACCGGCCTGGCCGCGCCGCCGGGCGAGCTCGCCGTCATGAGCCTGCCGCCCGAGATGAACCAGCTGCAGGCGCTGCTGGGCCTGTGGACCGGCGACAGCGTGCAGATGAACGACCTGCGGCCGGCGGTGCTCGGCGGCAGCTATGCGCGTGCGGCCTACCGCGCGCAGCTGCTGCCGCTGCTCGGCGACGTGCAGGCACAGCATCTGGCCGGCGCGACCGGCGACATGGCGCGCCAGCCGTGGCGTGTGCGCTGGTCCGCGCAGCAGGGCGAGATCGACGACGAACACGTCCGCTGGATGAGCCAGGGCGTGCTGCACTCGACCGAGGTCGATCCGCCCGTCGAGCCCGAGCCCGAACCCAAGTGGCGCCCGCCCGAGCCGCCCGCGCCCAAGCGCGGACGCCGCAAGGCGGCCGCCGGGGCCGCCGACACGTCCTCGGACGCGGGCGCGCAAACCCCGACCCTCGATGCCGCCGCCGACACGGCCGTGGCGATGCCCGATTCCCCCGCATCGATCGCCGACACGACGCCGTCTCCGGACGCGCCGAGTGCGGCCGACGTCGATGCCGACACCCCTTCCCAGGCCTCCCAGGTTTCCCAGGCATGAGCAATCAACTCGACGACGCCGCCCAACTGGCGGCTCAACTGCTGGCGCGCCGCTGGCTGCCGCGGAACCAGCCGCTGGTGCGCCGCGCGCTGATCGACCAGGAACTCTGGCGCGCGGTCAACGAGCGCGTCGCCGCCGTCGGCCTGCGCGTCGTGGACAACGTCTACGCGGACCACATCACGCTGGCGATGCTGCGCCCGGCCGAGGTCGCCGTGTTCGGCGAGACCGGCCTGGCGTCCAACAACAACCTCGACCTGCCGCGCGACGGTGTGGCGCTGCTGGTGGTCGTGTGGGCGCTGATCGTGCTGCCCAAGCGCCAGCGCCAGCTCTCCCGCGCCGAGGAGACCGCCGAAGGGCAGGGCGAGATGTTCTCCAAGGACAAGCCGCTGCCCAGCGCCGCGAGCAGCGCGCCGACACTGTCCTATCGCAGCCTGCTGGCCGACTTCGGCAACCAGCTGGGCAAGAAGATGCGGCTCGATTCCAACCTCAAGCTGCTCGAGCGCCAGGGCTTCATCACCCGCAAGGGCGAGGACATCTGCGAAGGCCCGCTGCTGGACCTGCTGCTCGACTACGACACGCTGGCCCCGCGCATCCTCGACGGCGCGCTGGCCGACGTGCTCGCGCGCAGCACGGACGCCGAGTCCGGCCCGATGCTCACCGCCATCCTGGCCGCCCGCCACAACGAAGAATCCGATCTGAGCGACGCCTGATGTTTCACCTGCAATCCCTGGAACTGCTGCACTGGGACTACTGCCGCCGCGTCTCGATGCCGCTGGACGGCAACATCATCACCATCGCCGGGCCGAACGGCTCGGGCAAGACGACGCTGCTCGACGCGATGCGGACGCTGCTGGGGCTGGAGTGCTCCGGCGGCCGGACCTACAAGACCTACGCCCGCCACGCCAACGCGGAGCACGCCTGGCTGCGCGCGCTGGTGGACAACCGGCCGCGCAACCGCCAGAACAGCAGCCGCCCGTTCGCGAGCTCGCTGCTGTACTCGGACCAGGTGACGCTGGCCTGCCGCATCTCGCGCCAGGGCGGCGACTGGGTGCGCCGCTACACGCTGGTCGACGGCGTGCAGGAGATCGAGGAGCTCGACACCCGCGCCGACAAGGACTGGCTGGGCATCGAGGCCTGGAAGAAGCGCCTGGAGGCCGCCGGGCTGACGCGCGCGATCGGCCGCGTGCTCGCGCTGGAGCAGGGCCAGACGGACCGCCTCTGCGAGCTGTCGTCCAAGGAGCTGCTGCGACTGGTGTTCGAGGTCTTCGGCGACCAGGAAGTGCTGGACCGCTACGAGCTCGCGCGCAACCACCAGCAGCAGCTGCTCAAGGAAGTCGACCAGTCGACGCACGAGCTGTCGCATGCCCAGGCGCAGTTGTCGGACCTGGCCAACCGCGTCAACAGCTACCAGCAGTACCAGCTGCGGCTGAAGGAGCGCGAGCGGCTCGCGACCGAGGTCGTGCCCGTGATGCAGTGGAGCGAGCAGCGCCAGCGCACCGCGCAGCAGCTGCGCGAGCTGCATCGTCAGCGCCTCTTCGCCCGCTCCGACGAGCGCGGCATCAGCGACAAGCGCGCGCATCTGCTGGCGCTGTTCAAGGCGCAGGAGGCGGCCAAGGACAAGCTGGCCGATCTGGAACAGCAGCGCAAGGACGCGCGACAGGCCTTCGAGGCCGCGCGTGACGGCGAGCGGCCGATGGAGCAGCTCGCCAAGCGCGAGGAGGACCTGAAGGCGCTTGCCGCCGTCGAGACCGACGGCGCGGCGCTGACGGCGAAGCTGGAGGAGCTCGGCACGCGCCAGCACCAGCTGCGTGAGAGCTTCACGCGCCAGAACGACCAGCAGCGCAAGGCTCAGGCCGCGATGGACGAACTGACCGGGCAGCGGCTGCCGCCGCCGCCGGTCGAGGTCACCCGCTTCCGCAAGGCGCTGGACGAGGCCGGCATCGCGCACCACGTGCTGGCCGACGCGATCGACATCGCCGACGACCAGTGGCGCGCCGCCGCCGAAGGCTTCCTGCGGCCGTCGCGCTGGGTCGTGGTGCTCGCGCATGCGAGCGACGAGGGCCAGGCCTACCGCCTCGCGTCGCGCGAGCGCTACCGGCACTACGTCGTCGCCGACGGGGAGTTCGCGCCGACGGTGAGCCCGAAGGACAGCCTGTTGTCCGTGCTCAAGTTCAACGCGAAGGCGCCCGGCTGGCTGCTGCGGCAGCTGGCGTCGATCCGCTGTGTCGCGGACACCGACAAGGGCGCGCAGTCCGGCGGCGAATGGATCACGCCAGAGGCCTACTACCGCGACGGCCGCGGCGGCCGCAGCCTGTGGGTGGAGCCGCGCGAGTACCAGTTCGGCGACTCCGCGCTGGACACGCGCCGGGCCTCGCTGGACAAGGAGCTGACGCGTTACGACCTGGAGCTGTCCAAGCTCGCCAAGGAGCAGCTCGAGATCGAGCGCCAGCTCAAGGACGCGCAACGCGCGGCGCAAGGCCACAAGGCGGCGCAGGAGCTCGTGGAGCGCTCCGAGGAATTCGCCGAGGCGCGTGCGCGCCTGCCCGGCCTGCGCCAGTCGCGGATCGAGGCGGCGACGCGCATGGGCGCGCTCGACCAGGAGCACGACCGCACGGTGGCCGCGGCGACGCGCACCGAGCGCGACTACGAAGCCGCGCAGGCCAGCCTGAAGGCCAGCGAGGACAACGTCTCGCGCGCCGAGCGCGACTGGGCGTCCCGGCGCGACGACCTGATCGCGACGGCGAAGGCCTCGCGCGAGGCCCGGGCGAAGTTCCCCGCGATCTGGGTGCACCCGATGCGCCTGAACGCGTTGCGCGATGAATTCGAGAACGCCAAGCAGGCGGAGATCGCGTCGCGCCACGTGCAGCAGGAACTGGACACCGGCGTGTGGGAAACCGATGCCGGCGTGCAGGAGCGCCATGCGCGGATGCAGATGGCGGTGCTGGAGCAGACCACGCAGCTCGACGACCGCCGCGCGAGCAACGAGATGGCGCGCATCGCCGCGTTCAACGCGCGCGAGCGCTACATCGACGTGCTGCGCGCGACGGTGCGGCGCTACAAGAAGAACGTGCAGGAGCTGGGCGAACTGGCCGGCGTGCATGCGCAGGCCGAGCTGCCGCACCTGGACAACGACGACACGGTGCTGGCGCAGGCGGGGCTGCACGTGAAGTTCAACTTCGACGGCAAGGGCGAGGTGGGCATGAACGACGGCGAGGCCTCGGGCGGGCAGCAGGTGCTCAAGAGCCTGATCCTGCTGGTGGGCCTGATGAAGGACGACGACGCGCCCGGCGGTTTCGTCTTCATCGACGAGCCCTTCGCCCACCTGGACGTGCGCAACATCCAGCTGGTCGGCCACTTCCTGAAGAGCACGCGGGCGCAGTACCTGCTGACGACGCCGATCACGCACAACGTCGAGGTCTTCGAGCCGTCGGAGATCACGCTGGTCACGAGCAAGAAGCCGCGCGGCGAGCGCTGGGCGCCCCCGATCGCGGTGCTGGCGCGACGGCCGGAGAAGTCGGTCTACGGCTGATCCATCGGCCCCTCGATCCCACGAAAGCCGCGCCTCTGCGCGGCTTTTCTTTTGCGCGGCATTTCCTTTGCGCGGCATTTCCTTTGCGTGGATCGAACTGCCTTCCCCCAACGGTGGGCCACCTTCAGGACGAGATTCCAGACGGCAAGACTTGGCACTGACGCCTGTCGCAATGACGCGAGGAATCGACGTGACGCGTGCCGTTTATCTGGTCGAGGGCTTTCAACGATGGATGCGCAAGCAGGCGCTGGAAAGACAGCGACCTGTGTCGCGCCGTGGCTGAAATGGAAAGTGGCTTGATCGATGCAAATCTCGGTAGTGGACTTTTCAAGAAGCGGATCGGACGATCCGGTGCTGGGAAACGCGAGGGCTATCGCGTGATCGTCGCCAGGCATCCCGCAGGACGGTGGTTCTTCGTGGATGGTTATGCAAAGAACCGACTGGACAACATCGAGCCGAAAGCACTCCGCGCGTTGCGAGAGGAGGGCTCCTGGCTCATAGGCCTGTCGCAGAAGGAGTTGGCCGCGGTCGTCGGCCATGGCCACCTGAAGGAGGTGATGTGTGATGAGGAAAAGGAAGTCCGCCATCGTTGAGCGCGTACTTGCGGAAGGCCGCTTGTGGCACGCTCACGGACTGATCAGCGATGAGCGTCGTCGGTCCTGCGAGATCGTCTGCATGCCCGCGCCGATGCCGCTGGAGCCGGAGGAAGTGCGCGCCATCCGCGAGCGGGACAAGTTGGAACTGGCCGTGTTTGCGGATCTGATCAACACGACGTCGCGACAACTGCGACGGTGGGAGCAGGGCCTGGACCGTCCGCAGGGTCCGGCGTTGCGCCTGCTGCATCTGGTCCGCGATCGCGGCGTTCACGCCATCTTCCTTCCGTCGGAGCTTCAATGAGCTCGTCGAGATGCGAGAAAGCCCGGGCATGCCCGGGCTTTCTGGTGATGGCGCGCTCGAGGGCTACTTCAGACCGCCGCTCAGGAAAGCCTTGAGCCGCTCGCTCTGCGGCTTCGCCAACACCTCGCGCGGATCGCCTTGCTCCTCGACGCGCCCCTGGTGCAGGAACATCGTGTGCGACGACACCTCGCGCGCGAAGCCCATCTCGTGCGTGACGACGATCATCGTGCGGCCTTCCGCCGCCAGGTCGCGCATCACCTTCAGCACTTCGCCGACCAGCTCCGGATCCAGGGCCGAGGTCGGTTCGTCGAAGAGCATCACCTCCGGCTCCACCGCCAGCGCGCGCGCGATCGCCACGCGCTGCGCCTCGCCGCCCGACAACTGCGCCGGATAGACGTCCTTGCGGTGCGACACGCCCACGCGCGCCAGCAGCGCCTCGGCCTTCTCGATGGCCTGGGCGCGCGGCTGCTTCAGCACGTGGATCGGCGCCTCGATGACGTTCTCCAGGACCGTGCGGTGACCCCACAGGTTGAAGTTCTGGAACACCATCGCCAGCCGCGCGCGCCAGCGCTGCAGCTGCGCCGCGTCGGCGGACTTCAGGCTGCCGTCGCGGTCGCGCACGAGCTTGAGCTCTTCCGTCCCCAGCTTCAGCGTGCCTTCGAAAGGCTGCTCCAGCAGGTTGATGCAGCGCAGGAAGGTGCTCTTGCCCGAGCCGCTGGATCCGATCAGCGTGATCACGTCACCCGGCTTGGCGGCCAGGGACACGCCCTTGAGCACTTCGCGTTCGCCGTAGCGTTTATGGAGATTGTCGACAACAAGACTGGCCGCGGACATCAACGGGCTCCCAACAGTTTTCCGGTGCGGGTCGCTTCGCGCCCCGCGACTTTCGCGACACGCGCCCCGGCCGTGACCAGGCGCAGCGTGTCGCGTGCAAACAGCAGCCCGTCGGTGGGGCTCTTCAGGTCGGTCACCGACCCGCTGATCGGATCGATGACCTGCGCGATCACGTCGCCGGCCTGCACCGTCTCGCCGACCTCGCGCAGGAAGGTCAGCACGCCGCCGACCGGCGACGGGACCGGGATCGACCCCGCCAGCGGGCGCGCATCGCCGGCCGGCGTGGGCACCGGCGGCGTCGCGCCGTCCGGGGCGTCGGACGCGATCACGCCGCGATGGGTCAGGAAGTCCACGATCGCCTGCGCGTCCTTCGCCGCCAGGTCGTGGTGCACGTCCTGCTGGCCGCGCAGCTCGACCGTCACGGACAGGCAGGCCTGCGGGATCGGGAAGCGGTCGCCGAAGTGCTTCGCCCATTTCCACCAGACCTGCGAGCAGGCCTCGTCGAAGGGGTTGTCGCCAGAGTCCGTCGCCAGCAGCGTCACGCCGGCGCCCAGGAAGGCGGCCAGCGGCTCGCATTGCGGCCAGCACGGCGTCTCGGTGTAGAGGTGCATCACCGCCTGCGCGTCGCAGTGCAGGTCCAGCACCACGTCCGCGTCGCAGGCCATCAGCATCAGCGTCTTGCGTAGCGCCTTGAGCTCGGTGTCCGCGGGCGACGCCTGGACCTCGGTCTTCAGCGCGGCGCGCAGCACGGCCACGTTGCGCGCCGGATCGGCGCCCAGGCGCGGCTCGGCGTGTCGCGCGGCGGCCTCGATGTGCTCCGGGTAGTGGCGGTTGAAGTTCTCGCCGGACAGGCCTTCGAAGCGGCCCAGGTGCGTCTGCAGCCACCATTGCGACAGGCCGATCGGATTGGCCATCGGCACGAGGATGATCTCCCCACGCAGGCGGCCCGCGGCCTCCAGGGCATCGAAGTGGCGGCGCAGGTGCCAGGCGGTGAGCATGCCCGGCAGCTCGTCCGCATGCAGCGAGGCCTGGATGTAGACCTTCTGGCCCTGGCCGGGCTGGCCGTAGTGCAGCGAGACGAGCTCGCGCTGCGTGCCCGGCGTCGGGCTCGGGAGCGGGTGTTGTCGGAGTTGCATGGGATGTGTTCCGTTCGGGGCGGCGCACCGCCGTGTCAGCGGGGCACTGCCGTGTCAGCTGGGTGCCAGCGGGGCGTCAGCGGGGCATCAGTGGTTTGAGCCAGCGCTTCTCGGCCTGGTGGAAGAGACCGACCAGCACCAGCGTCATCGTGAAGTAGAAGATCGCGGCGGTGATGAAGGCCTCGAACGGGATGTAGTAGGTGGCGTTGACGTCGCGGGCGACGCCGGTGACGTCCATGATGGTGACGAGGCTGGCCAGCGCGGTGCCGTGCAGCATGAAGATGACCTCGTTGCTGTAGGCGGGCAGCGCGCGGCGCAGCGCATGCGGCACGACGATGCGGCGCAGCATCACCCAGCGGCTCATGCCCAGGGCCTTGGCGGCTTCGACCTCGCCGTGCGGCAGCGAGCGGATCGAGCCGGCGACGATCTCCGTCGTGTACGCGGCGGTGTTCAGCACGAAGGTCAGGCAGGCGCAGAACCAGGCGGAGCTGAACAGCGGCCACAGCGCGCTCTGCTGCATCCACTCGAACTGGCCCAGCCCGTAGTAGATGAGGAAGAGCTGCACCAGCATCGGCGTGCCGCGGAAGACGTAGGTGTAGCCCCAGACGGTGCGCGACAGCCATTTGATCGGCAGCGTGCGCAGCACGCCGAGCGGGATGGCCAGGGTCAGGCCGATGAGCAGCGAGATGGACAGCAGCTCGAAGGTGATGAGCGCGCCCTCGAAGTAGCGCGGGAGGTTCTCGACGATGGCGTCCAGGTTCATGGGGAATCGTGATTACAGCGAGTGGCGACGCACACCGATGGACAGGCGCTTCTGCAGCTGGTCGAAGACCAGCTCGGACACGGACGTGAAGAGCAGGTAGATCAGCGCCACGGCGAGATAGAAGACGAAGGGCTCGCGCGTGCCGGCGGCGGCCTGCGAGCCGCGCATCATCAGGTCGTGCAGCCCGATGACCGAGACGATGGCCGTGCTCTTGATCAGCACCAGCCAGTTGTTGGACAGGCCCGGCAGCGCATGCCGGAACATCTGCGGCAGCGTGATGCGCCACGCGACCTGCGCGGGGCTCATGCCGAAGGCCAGGCCCGCCTCGCGCTGCCCCGGCGGGATCGCCAGGAAGGCGCCGCGGAAGGCCTCGGTCAGGTAGGCGCCGAAGATGAACGCGATCGTCACCACGCCGGCGACGAAGGGGTTGATGTCGACGGGGTCCTCATGCCCCAGCGACAGCGCGATGGCGTTCACCGCGACCTGTCCGCCGAAGAAGATCAGCAGCACCAGCACCAGGTCCGGCACGCCGCGGATCAGTGTCGTGTAGACGGTGGCGACGCCCCTGGCGACGCGGGACTTCGACAGCTTGGCCATCGCGCCGATCATCCCCAGCACCATGGCCAGCGCCATCGAGCTGAGGGCCACGCCCAGGGTCAATACGGCGCCCTCGAGCAGGCTGGGCAGATAACCGTGCAGGAACATTCGACGGACCTTGTTCGTTCTGAAGGGAAGAGGCCCGGCGGTGCCGGGCCACAACGCACAGGGGCGGAGACACCGCGAGCGCGGCGCCTCCGGTGGGATCACTTGCCCGTCTTGCCCGAGATGTCGTACTCGAAGTACTTGTCGTTGAGCTTCTTGAAGGTGCCGTTGGCCTTCACCGCGGCGATGGCGTCGTTGAACTTCTTGCCCAGCGTCTTCTCGTCCGCCTTGCGCAGGCCCACGCCGCTGCCGGTGCCGAAGTACTTGACGTCGTCGTAGCTCGGGCCCACGAAGGCGTAGCCCTTGCCGGCCGGCGTCTTCAGGAAGCCCATGTCGGCGGCCACCAGGTCCGCCAGCGTCAGGTCCACGCGGCCCGACTTCAGGTCCAGGAAAGCCTGGTCCTGCGTCGCGTAGCGGACGATCTCGCTCTGCTTGAAGGTGTCGGCGGCGAACTTCTCATGGATGGTCGCGCGCTGCACGCCGATCTTCTTGCCCTTCAGGCCGGCGGGCGAGAAGTCGAACTTGGCGTCGGCCTTGGCGGTGAAGCGGGCCGGGGTGTTGTAGTACGGGTTGGAGAAGGCGATGACCTTCTTGCGCTCGTCGGTGATCGACACCGACGCGATGATCGCGTCCACCTTGCGCGACTGCAGCGCGGGGATCAGGCCGTCGAAGTCCTGCTGCACCAGCGTGCACTCGGCCTTGAGTTCGGCGCACAGCGCCAGGGCCAGGTCGATCTCGAAGCCCTTGAGCTTGCCGTCCGCGCCGACTTCGGAGAACGGGGGGTAGGCGCCCTCGACGCCGATGCGGATCTTCTTCCATTCAGGGGCCTGGGCGTGCGCGGCGCCGGCGGTGGCCAGCAGGGCGCAGGCCGCCAGGGCGGCGCGGGCGATCAGTTGTCGTCGTTGCATGTGGGCTCCTTGTGATGAGCAGGAAAGCGTGGAAACGCGTGGAATGGACATCCGGTGACGACCTCGGGCGGTTCGAGCCCGACCTCGTGAGAGGTCGTCCGGACTGGGGGGCATTGTTGCAATGCCGCACGTGCGGCGGCCATCAGGGTTAAGGAGAGTGCAAAAACGTGTGAACGGCCTGGACGGTGGACGCGGGGTCCTCCTCCTGGGGGACATGCCCTAATTCGGGGAAGACCTGCACGGTGCTGTGCGCGATGGCCTGATGGAAGCGCTCGGCCGCCGCAGGCGGGATGAGGCGATCCTTGCCGCCCCACAGGATCAGGGTCGGGACCTGGATGCGCGGCAGCAGATCGGCGTACCGGCCGGGCGCGCGCTGTGCCAGTCGTTGCGCCAGCGCCTCGCGGTTGCCTTCGCGCAGCGTCAGTTCGAAGTAGCGGTCCACCAGTGCCGCGGAAACCTGGGTCGGGTCGCCGTAGACCTCGCGCAGGCTGCGGTCCACCAGCGGCCGCGGCAGGAACACGCCGGCCAGCCAGTGCAGCACGCGCGAGTCGGGCACGCGGAACCCGGCGGGCACCGCCTCGCTGCGGACATCGAGCCCGCCGGCGTCGACGAGCACCAGCGCCGCGACCTGTCCGGGATGCCGCGCCGCATACAACCAGGCCAATCCGCCGCCCATCGAATTGCCGCCGAGGACCATGCGGTCAATCTGCAACTGTCGGAAGAACGACAACAGGAACGAGTCATAGGCATCGTCGCTGTAATCACCTAGGACGGAAGGGCCGGTGAGGCCGAAGCCCGGCAGGTCGAGCGTGATCACGCGGCGCGTCGCGCTGAGCGACTTCACCCAGCCCTCCCAGGTGTGCAGGCTCGCGGCGGTGCCGTGCAGCAGCACGACGGGCGTGGTGTCGGTCTTCGGGCCCTGGTCGCGGAAGTGGACCAGCTGGACCTGCCCGCCGGGCAGCTTCAGTTCGAGGAAGTCCGACGGCGGCGGCGCCCAGCGGGCGACCAGCCCTTCCAACGGCCGTTCCGGCGCGCGGAAGGCCATCGCGAGCAGGGCCGTCGCCAGCACGGCGAACCCCAGCAGCTTCATCAGCCGGGCGCCGACGGTGGGACGCTCGGTCATGCGCTCGATCATTCGACGACGGAGTCGGGCGAGGGCGCCAGTTCGGGGTCGACCGCGCGGCGCTCGTCGAACACGAAGCAGTCGCCGTGGTAATGCGCGTTGCCGACTTCCTCGAAGTACTTGAGGATGCCGCCCTCGAGCTGGTAGACCTTCGCGTCGAGGCCGTGGCGGACGGCTTCCTGATCGAGGTAGAGCGCGGCCTTCTCGCAGCGGATGCCGCCGGTGCAGTAGCTGACGACGGTCTTGCCGGCGAGCTCCGCGCGATGGGCCTGGAAGGCGTCGGGGAACTCGCTGAACTTCGTGATGCGCCAGTCGATCGCGCCGTCGAAGGCGCCTACGTCGACCTCGAAGCCGTTGCGCGTGTCCAGCGTGACGACCGGCCGTCCCTCGTCGTCATGGCCCTGGTCCAGCCAGCGCCGCAGCGTGGCGGCGGGCAGCGCGGGCGCGCGCGGCGCCTGGTCCGGGCGGATCGTCGGGTGGTTCATCCGGATGATCTCCGGCTTCACCTTCACCAGCAGCTTGCGGAACGGGACCTCGTCGCTCCAGCTCTCCTTGGGCGCCAGCGCGGCGAAGCGCCGGTCCTCACGCAAGGCGTGCACCCAGGCCTTCACCGCGTCCGGCGTGCCCGCCAGGAACAGGTTGATGCCTTCCTCAGCGATCAGCACCGTGCCCTTCAGGCCCAGCGCCTGGGCGCGCTCGTGCAACGTGTCCCGCAAGGTATCCGGCGCGTCGATGGCGACGAACTGGTAGCAGGAGATGTTGAGGACGGTCTTGGAGTCGGAATCGGTCGGGACAGCAGTGTTCATGCCGTTGCGGCGGCGCGGCGGCCGCGCAGGTTCAGCAAAACGCGCAATTGTAGGCGGCCGATTCAGCGGCGAGCTTCAGGCGACTTGGGTTCGTTGAGCTTCACATCGGGCGCGGGTACGGGCTTGATGCGCACTGGCACGGCGGCGCTGCACAGGTCCGTGTAGCCGGGGCTGTGGACGAACCAGCCGCCGCGGTTGCGGCGCGCGTTCAGCAGTTCGGTCCAGGTGGGCGTGTCGGTGCGCAGGACCTGCAGGGCAGGGCGCTGCTCGGCCGGCAGCGCGGAGGCGAGCGAGACGCGATCGATGCCCAGCCGCTGCTCGGGCTTGTCGTAGAAGCCCATCGCCGCGCCACCGCGCGGCAGCGCCGACAGGAACTCCATGCCCTTGAGCACGCGACCGACCACCGTGATGTTGAGGTCCAGCCCGCGCGGCGCGTGTCCGATCACCGCGTAGAGCTCGGCGCCGGTGCTGGAGTCCTTCGCGTTGCCGCGACCCGCACCGACGGTGCCGTAGCAATGCGCCAGCCAGGCCTGGCCGGTCTTCGGATCCGCGGCGGCCGGGAACCCGTCCACCTGCCCGGCGCGCGGCGCCCAGCCCTCGACATCCGGCAGCACCGTCATCGGCACGCCCTTCAGGGGGATCGAGAACTCCGCCGGAAGATGGGACTTCGCCCCCGCCGGGAAGGGCTTGCCCTTGCCCTTGAGGCCGGTGTCCTCGTCGTCCGCGTTGGGGTCGCCCCATTGGGTGACGAAGTTGTCCTGCACGCGGACGATTGCCAGTCCGTCGTAGTAGCCGCCGCGGGCCAGCGCGCGGATGTTGTCGACGTGCGCCGGCGCGAAGCGCGGCGCCAGCTCGATGAAGACCTGACCCTGCGGCAGTGCCATCACCAGCAGGTTGTCCGGATCGACATCGCGCCAGACGGAGGCGGGCGCGGTGGCGAGGATGTCGGCGCTGCTGCGCGGCGGCTGGGCGGGCTTCTTCGCCGTCGCCGTCGATGCCGCGGCGGGCTTGGCGGCCTTTGCCGCGGGCTCGGCCGCGTGCGACAGCAGCGGCGCGCACAGCGCCAGGGCCGCCATCAGGGGAAGGGCCGTCATCGTCGTCTTGCTCATCGTCATCCGGGCGCTCCGCGAGAGTGTTCGATGGGGGGCGAGCATAGCCTTCTTACAATCGCGCAATGGCTTTCGTTCACCTCCGCACCCACACCGAGTTCTCCGTCGTCGACGGCACGCTGCGCATCGACGACGCCGCCGCCGCGGCCGCCAAGGACGGCCAGGTCGCCCTGGGCCTGACCGACCTCGCGAACATGTTCGGCGGGGTGAAGTTCTACAACGCCTGCCGCAAGAAGGGCGTGAAGCCCATCCTCGGCGTGGAGGCCTGGCTGGAGCCCGAAGCGGTCGACCGGCCGCCGTCGCGGGTGCTGCTGCTGGTGCAGGACAACCAGGGCTATCTCAACCTGAGCGAGCTGCTGTCGCGGGCCTGGATCCAGAACGTGCAGCGCAACCAGGCGCTGCTGAAACTGGAATGGATGCAGGAGCTCAACGCCGGCCTGATCTGTCTGGGCGGCATGCAGTTCGGCCCGATCGGCCAGGCGCTGATCGCCGGCGACGAGGCGCGCGCGCTGGATGTGGCGCAACGCCTCGCCGCGATCTATCCGAACCGCTTCTACATCGAGCTGCAACGCGCCGGCCTGCCGGGCCAGGAGGCGCTGCTGCGCCAGCTCGTGCCGCTGGCCGCCAAGGCGGGTCTGCCGGTGGTGGCGACGCACCCGATCCAGTTCCTGGGCGAAGAGGACTTCGAGGCCCACGAGGCCCGCGTCTGCGTGGCCGACGGCGAGACGCTGTCCAACCCGAAGCGGGTCAAGCGCTTCCTGCCCAGCCAGCACTTCAAGAGCCAGGCGGAGATGGAGGCGCTGTTCGCCGACATCCCCAGCGCCATCGCCAACACGGTGGAGATCGCCAAGCGCTGCAGCCTGACGCTGGTGCTGGGCAAGCCGCAACTGCCGAACTTCCCCACGCCGATCCAGGCCGACGGCACGCCGATGCCGATGGAGCAGTACTTCCGCATGCTCTCGCACGAGGGTCTGGAGGACCGGCTGCAACTGCTGTACCCCGATCCGGCCAAACGCGAGGCGGTGCGCCAGCGCTATGTGGACCGGCTGGAGTTCGAGCTCGAGACCATCATCAAGATGGGCTTCCCCGGCTACTTCCTCATCGTGGGTGACTTCATCCGCTGGGCGAAGAACAACGGCTGCCCGGTGGGCCCGGGCCGGGGCTCGGGCGCGGGCTCGCTGGTCGCCTACGTGCTGCTGATCACCGACCTGGACCCGCTGCAGTACAACCTGCTGTTCGAGCGCTTCCTGAACCCGGAACGGGTCTCGATGCCCGACTTCGACATCGACTTCTGCCAGGGCAACCGCGACCGCGTCATCGAGTACGTCAAGGACAAGTACGGCCGCCCGGCGGTGAGCCAGATCGCGACCTTCGGCACGATGGCGGCCAAGGGCGCGCTGCGCGACATTGGCCGCGTGCTGGGCATGGGCTTCGGCCATGTGGACTCGATCGCCAAGCTGGTGCCCGCGCCTCCGGGCAAGACGGTGACGCTGGCCAAGCTGCCGCCGGACTTCGATCCGGACAAGGCCAAGATGGTCTACGCGCGCCACGAGTCGCCGGAGATCGAGGAACGCGAGGCGCAGGACGAGGAAGTCGCCGGCCTGCTGGAGATGGCGGCGCGCGTGGAGGGCACGGTGCGCTCGATCGGCATGCATGCCGGCGGCGTGCTGATCGCGCCGGGCAAGATCACCGACTTCTGCCCGCAGTACCAGCAGCCGGGTTCGACCTCGGCGGTCAGCCAGTACGACAAGGACGACGTCGAGGCCATCGGCCTGGTCAAGTTCGACTTCCTGGGGCTGGCGACGCTGACCATCCTCGAGCTGGCCAAGAACTTCATCGTCGACCGGTATCCCGAGCACAAGGACTTCGCGTTCGAGACCATCCCGCTCGACGACAAGCGGACCTACAAGCTGTTCTCCGACGGCCTGACGGAGTCGGTGTTCCAGTTCGAATCGAGCGGCATGCAGCGCATGCTCAAGGACGCGAAGCCGTCGCGCCTGGAAGACCTGATCGCGCTGAACGCGCTGTACCGGCCGGGCCCGATGGACCTGATCCCGAGCTTCGTCGCGCGCAAGCACGGCAAGGAGGTGGTCGAGTACCCGCATCCGCTGGTGGAGCCGGTGCTGTCCGAGACCTACGGGATCATGGTCTACCAGGAGCAGGTGATGCAGACCGCCCAGGTGCTGGGCGGCTACTCGCTCGGCGGCGCGGACATGCTGCGCCGCGCGATGGGCAAGAAGAAGGCCGAAGAGATGGCCATGCACCGCGACCTGTTCCGCAAGGGCGCCGCGGAAAAGGGCATCGGCCAGGACAAGGCCGACGAGGTCTTCGACCTGATGGAGAAGTTCGCGGGCTACGGCTTCAACAAGTCGCACGCGGCCGCGTACTCGCTCCTCGCTTATCACACGGGCTGGCTGAAGGTGCATTTCACGGCGGAGTTCTTCGCCGCGAACATGACCATCGAATCGGACGACACCGACAAGCTCAAGGTGTTGATGAACGATGCCAAGCTGTTCGGCATCGAGTTCGAGCCGCCCAACATCAACCTGGGCGTCGGCCGCTTCGAGCCGATGGCCGCGGACGAGGGCACGTCGAAGACGGTGGCCAAGGAAGGCAAGGCCGGCACCACGCCGCGTGCGCGCAAGATCAACTACAGCCTCGGCGCGATCAAGGGCACGGGCGCGGGCGCGATCGAGGCGATCGTGCGCGCCCGCACCGAAGGCGGTCCGTTCACCAGCTTCTTCGACTTCTGCGCGCGCGTCGACCGCAAGGCGGTCAACAAGCGCGTGGTCGAGGCGCTGATCAAGGCCGGCGCCTTCGACGCGCTGCACCCGAGCCGCGCGCGGCTGCTGGCCAGCGTCGCGCTGGGCTACACCTATGCGGACAACCTGGCGCAGAACGTCAACCAGGGCGGGCTGTTCGACTTCGACGGCGGGCACGGCTCGTCGACGGCGGAGCCGGACTTCGTCGACGTCCCCGAGTGGGGCATCAAGGAGCGCCTGAGCCTGGAGAAGACGGCGATCGGCTTCTACCTGTCGGGGCACCTGTTCGACCAGGCGGAGACGGAGCTGCGCCGGATGGTCAAGCGCCGCATCGTCGACCTGCAGGACAGCCGCGAGCCGACGACGGTGGCGGGCATCGTGTCGGACATGCGGGTGATCAACGGCTCGCGCGGCCGGGTGGCGATCTTCAAGATCGACGACAAGACGCATGCGATCGAGGCGGTGGCCAACGAGGAGATGCTCAACGCCAACAAGGAACTGCTGGCCGAGGACGAGCTGATCATCGCGGTGGGCAAGGTGCAGAACGACCGCTTCTCCGGCGGGCTGCGGATGAACGTGCAGCAGGTGTTCAGCCTGGCGGCGGCGCGGGCGCGCTTCGGGCGCTACCTGCGCACGGCGCCGAACCTGCCGGCGTCGACGGTGCTGGAACTGGTCAGGAGCTGGCCGGCCAAGCGCGTGGAGACGGAGCAGGGCGTGCTCAGCCAGGGGCTGGAGCTGCGCATCCCGATCAAGCGCAACGGCGCGGTCGCGGAACTGGGCCTGGGCGGCGCGGGCAAGTTCTGGCCCAGCGACGAGGCGCTGGAGCAGCTCAAGCCGGCGGAGATCGTGTACGACGCGGGCGGCTGAAGTGGCGCGCCTCGGCGCGCTTCAACCGGCTGTCGAGAGTTTGCTGCGGATCGCTTCGAGGAACTCCCGCGTGGTCGGTCGAAACGCCGTCGGGATGATGTCTGGCTGGAACATCCGCCGGAACCGATCGTTCAGATCGCCGTCCTACCAGGCGAGGAAGCGATCGATGTCGAGGCCAAGCCGCTGGGCGTAGTCCGCCGGGACATCGCGACGAAATGCGCCCACGACCTCCTCCAGGGTATCGCCGTTGATGTCGAAGTCCTGGTGGAACCGGCCGCTGATGAACTCGGCGAGGTCGGGATTGAGCGCTGGGTCTTCTGAAGTTGGACTCGGCATGGTCAGGGCTTGGGGTATGCGGTCAGGATGAAGTCCATGCGATTCTGCTGTTGAACTCGACGCAGGACGACGACCATCTTTGTCATCTGCTGCAACTGTCCTGTGGCTCGTACCACGCCTTCGCCGACCACAGACGCGGCTTGATAGTTGAAGGCCTTTGGCGGCGCATTGCGCCGACCAACTCCAGTGCACCACCCAGCAGCTTCCTTGCGCCCCAGAGGCGATTCGACAAGGTGGGTTCCTCATCGATCGTTTCTCCCGCGAGGACCGCTGCCGGCTGCACTGGCGTGAGCACCATCTGGACCCCGTCGTCGGCGAGCGATTCGTTCGTGGCCACGGTTGCGCCGCCAACGCTGACGTTGCTGATGGGACCGGGAGTCTTAGGCCGTTGCAGGCACGTCGTGTCGAATCGAGGCACCTCTCAAGGTGGCAAGGCGTCGTCTTGTTTTTCCGTCTTCGGAACAAAGGTTGTTCCAAGAAGCTTTGTCGCGTCTAAAACGTGCTTTATGAAGAGTTATAAGAATTACCCCTTCATCTTGGAAGACTCGCTGGAAGATCTCGGCGATCGCATTTCGTTGGCACGGCGAGCTCGACGGCTCACCCAGCAAGATCTGGCAGCGAAGGCGGGAATTGGCCTCAGCACGTTGCTGGCAGTAGAGAAGGGCACGCCCTCAGTCCAGATTGGATCGGTGCTGATGGTCCTATGGGCGCTCGGACTGGAGGGGACCTTCGATTCGTTGTCGAATCTCGGCTCAGACAAGGAGCTTTCAGAACTCATGGCCGACTTTGTGCCCTTGCGGGTGAGGCCACGGAAACCACGTTCGCGATGAGCTGGAGGCTATCCCACCGCTGATCTCTGCGCTTTGACCTCTGGCAGGTCTGTCTCGCCATCCCCCATTTGACGGGTACTGACGCCACCCCACGCCGGGGGTGTCAGGCGTAAGCTGCCCCCATGCAGGATGCCAAGCCCCGGACCGGCCTGATCCTTACCGGAGGAGGCGCACGCGCGGCCTACCAGGTCGGCGTGCTGGCTGCCATCGCGCAGCTGCGCCGCGATGCCTGCACCACCGGCGACAACCCCTTCCAGGTGATCTCCGGCACCTCCGCCGGCGCCATCAACGCCGCCACGCTCGCCTGCCAGGCCGACGACTTCTGCTCCGCCGTCGACGGCCTCATGTACATCTGGCAGAACATCCACGTCAACCAGGTCTACGCCGCCGATTCCTTCGGCGTGATCCGCTCCGGCGCGAAGTGGCTCAGCATGCTCTCGCTCGGCTGGGCGCTGAACCGCTGGCGCCGCACCCGCCCGCGCAGCCTGCTGAACAACACCCCGCTGCGCGCCCTGCTGGACCAGTGGATCAAGTTCGACCGCCTCGACGAGATGCTCGCCAAGGGCTACATCGACGCGCTTGCGGTGACGGGCTCCAGCTACACGTCCGGCCACCACGTCACCTTCTATCAGACGCACCAGCAGCGCGATCCCTGGGTCCGCACGCAACGCATCGCCACCCGCATCCCGAAGCTCTCGATCGAGCATCTGGTCGCCTCGTCCGCCATCCCCTTCATCTTTCCGGCCGAGCCGCTGGAACTCGGCGGCGAGGTCGAATGGTTCGGCGACGGCTCGATGCGCCAGACCGCGCCGATCTCGCCGGCCGTGCACCTGGGCGCGGAGAAGGTCCTCGTCATCGGCGCCGGCCGCATGCACGAGGCCGGCGGCGAAGGCCAGCACGGGCCGACGCCCGCCGGCCATCCCAGCCTGGCGCAGATCGCCGGCCACGCGCTGTCCAATATCTTCCTGGACGCGCTGGCCGTCGACATCGAGCGCCTCAAGCGCATCAACAGCACGCTCGCGCTGCTGCCGGAAGAGGCGCTGCGCAACACGCCGCTCAAGCCGATCGAGGCGCTCGTGATCGCGCCGAGCCGTCCGCTGGACAGCCTCGCCGCCGAGCACCAGGGCGCGCTGCCGCCGCCGATCCGCGCGCTGCTGCGCAGCGTCGGCGTGTCGGGCGAGGGCGCCACCGCCAGCGGCTCGGCGCTGGTCAGCTACCTGCTCTTCGAGCCCGAGTACACGAACGAGCTCATCACGCTCGGCATGTCGGACACGCTCGCCCGTCGCGTCGAGATCCAGCGGTTCTTCGACTGGCCCGCGCAGGCGCCGCAGATGGACCCCGCAGCGATGCGCAAGCGCGCCGGCGGCTTCGCGCTGCAGGTCCCGCCCAATCCTCCCGGGCCGCCCCGCCTGGTGGCCTCGTCGGGGGCCTGAACCGGGACCTGGATCGAGCCCGCTCCTGCGCCCGCACCCACACCCGCTTCTCACTGCGCCGCACCACACCGTGCCGAACGGGGCCGGAGGCGATGGATCTTTCCGAGGGACGGTGACGCTTCAGGTCGTCAGGCGGAGTTCAGCCATGAGCCCGCCTTCCGGGCGATTCGACAAGGTCAGCGATCCCCGCTGCCTCAGCGTCAGCTCCCGCGCGATGTAGAGCCCCAGTCCCGCGCCGCCGGTGTGACGGTTGCGGGAGTCCTCCAGGCGGTAGAACGGCTCGAACACCGCTTCCAGCTTGTCCTCTGGAATGCCGGGGCCTGGATCGGTCACGCGCAGCCAGGCGCCTTGCGCGTCCCGGCCGACGCGGACCTCCGCGCTGCCGCCGTAGCGCACCGCGTTGCCCACGAGGTTGCCCAGCACGCGCCGCAGCGCCATCGGCTGGCCCTTGGCGAGCACCGGCGCGCCGTTCATCGACTCGTCGTCAGACGACGCGCTGTCGTCCTCGAAGCGCACCGGCATCGCCTGCTCGATCAGGTCGTCGGTCAGCGCCTGCGCCAAAGCGCCGAGATCGACGTCGACCAGCGGCTCCGCCGCACCCGGGCCGTCGCCGCGGAACAGTTCCATCACCGCGTCCACCAGCGCATTCATCTCGCGGATGTCCTCGACGGAGCGCTGGCGCTGGATCTCCTCGATGTCCAGCGTCTCCAGCCGCATGCGCAGCCGCGTCAGCGGCGTGCGCAGGTCGTGGGAGATCGCCGCCACCATCAGCCCGCGCTCGTTGAACTGCCGCCGCAGCTGGCGCGCCATCGCGTTGAACACCTGCGCGCTCTCGCGGACCTCCAGGGTGCCGCGCTGCTCGTCGAGCAGCGGCAGCCGGTCCTGCTTGTGCAGCGATTGCCCCAGTTCCTGCGACGCCCGCACGAGATCGCGCATCGGGCGCGACAGCCAGCGCGAGGCGATCCAGGCCGCCAGGCCGGTGACGAGCAGGCGGATGCCGTAGTCGAGCGTCAGCTCCCACGCGGTCAACGCGCGGAACGGGCCTCGCCACTGCGGCGGCGGTCCGGAGGGCTGCGCGCCCTGCGTCTGCGAGGGCGGCGGCGCAAAGCCGCGGAAGCCCTCGCGCGGGGGCATCGGCATGTCGCCCGGGAGTGGCGGCTCGTCGTGCAATTCGGAGTCGGCGCCCATGCCCTGCGGTCCCGGTCCCGGTCCCGGTCCAGACCCGGGTTCGGTTCCGGGTCTTTGTCCGGGTCCGGGCGCCTGCGGCCCGCGCACGAGTGCCGGCATCGGCGGCAGCGACGGCGCGCCGTGCATGCGCAGGGCATAGGGATCGCCCCGGGTCCAGGTCACGACGCCGATTGCCAGCGCCTGCGCGACCACCAGCGTGACCCACAGCAGGAGAAAGATCCGCCGTGCGAGCGTGTCGCCGAAGGCCCGCGCGAATCCGTCGCGGATCACGACGGCCCGCCGCTTCAGGCGATGCGTCATCCGGTCCGTCCTGTGATCCGACACGCGGTCCGTCACGTGATCAGGAGCGCTCAAGTCTGCACCTGGGCGTCGAAGAGGTAGCCCTCGCCGCGCATCGTGCGGATCAGGCGCGGCTCCTTGGGCGAGTCGCCGAGCTTCTGCCGCAGCCGCGAAATCGTCAGGTCCACGCTGCGATCGTTGACCTCGACGCCGGGCGCTCGCGTCAGCTCGATCAGCTGCTCGCGGCTCAGCACGCGTCCGGGCCGCTCGACGAGCGCGCTCAGCATGCGGAATTCGGCGCTCGACAACGGCACCACCACCTCCTGCGGCGAGACCAGCTGCCGCAGCAGCCGGTCGAAGGCCCAGCCCTCGAAACGGAACTCGCGGCGTGTCTGCGCTTCGTGTTCGCCGCGACGCGCGCGGCGCCGGATCGCATGGATGCGGGCCACCAGTTCGCGGGGCTCGAAGGGCTTGGCCAGGTAATCGTCGGCGCCCATCTCCAGGCCGAGCACGCGGCTGATCGGATCGCCGTGCGCCGTCAGCATGATCACCGGCACCGACGGGTGGTGCTGCTGGATCCACTGGCACAGCGTCAGCCCGTTCTCGTCGGGCAGCATCAGGTCCAGCACGACGACGTCGAAGACCTGCGTCGCCATCAGGCGGCGCATCTCGCGGCCGTCGCCGGCGGTGCTCACCGCGACGCTGAACTTCTGCAGATACTCGTCGAGCGACCGGCGGATCTCCGCATCGTCGTCGACCACCAGACACCGCGTCATGCGCACCTCCACCGGCGCCACCGGCGGCATGCCGGGGCCAGCCTCGGACGATACACCGGGGTCCGGGAGGCCGGGACGGGTCGTGGGGATGAAGCGCGGCATGGGCGTCCGGATCAGGCGGCGATGCCCACCGTCAGCGTCGCGGCGTAACCGCTCGCGACGTCGCCGGTGAGCGTGGCCAGCTGGGTCGTGTAGCCGTCGCTGAAGACGTTGTCGGAGGCGAAGGTGATGCGATTGAAATTCGTCAGGCTGCTGCTGTAGCCCGAGGCGGTGCTGTAGACCGTCGTGCAGACCGCCGTCGGGAACGCGATCTGCGAGGTCTTGATCTTGTTGGCGTACGAGGTCGCGACGTCGGCGCTGCGGTAGACCTCGAAGTGCATGTGGGGCATGCGGCCGTCGTAGCAGCCGGGGAAGATGGTCGTGAAGGTGACCGTGCCGTCGCTGCCGGTGCTCTGCACGCCGCGCAGGTAGTTCTCGTTGACGACGCTGGCGCTGTAGAGGGAGTAGCGGCCCTCGCGGTCGCAGTGCCACAGGTAGATCGCGTAGCCGGACAGGTCCGCGCAGCTGCTGCTCGCGGTCACCAGCTTCAGCGTGAGGGTCAGCGGCACGCCGCCGGCCGTGCCGCTCGCGGTGCCGATGCTGGTGCGGATGTCGCTGCGCACGATGCCGCTGAGCGCCAGCGCGTTGGTGATCCCGCTGCCGTTGCTGTTGGAGCCGTCGCCGGGATAGGGGCCCGCGGTTTCCTCGGGGATCACCGAGCAGCTCCCGGTCGATCCCGTGGAGCCGGTCGATCCCGTGGAACCCGTGCCCACGGTGCTCGTGCCGGCGTCCGCGCCGCCACCGCCGCAGCCCAGCAAGGTCAGGCCGCCCAGGCCGGCGACGCCCGCCAGCAGGCCCAGCGCGCGTCGGCGCTGCTGGAGCACGGCAAGGTCGTGCGCGAGGCCTTGATCATGATCGTGGCCGGATTCGTGCGGGGTGTGGCGGTGTGGCTGCATGCGGAGCTCCTGAAAGGGATGCTCCGCATTGGATCGATCGGCGTTGTCGGGGGCTTATCGTCTTTGTGTCAGTGCTGACAAGACGTGGCTCGCCTGCGCAAACCGGCCCGGGGTCTGCTCCCACGCTGGCGGGGCTTCACCGCAGGTCGCCTCCCCCGGGCCGGTTTCCGCAGGCTCGGACCGAGGACTGGTCCGAGGCGCGGTGGGCGGCGCTCAGTGCTGGACCTTCACCATGCCGGCGTAGACGCCGTCCTTTGCCACCAGCTCGTCGTGGTCGCCGGACTCGACGACCTGGCCGTCGGCCATGACCTGGATGCAGTCGGCCCGCCGGATCGTCGACAGGCGGTGCGCGATGACGATCAGCGTCTTGCGGCCCTGCCATTGCTCCAGCGCCTGCTGCACGGCGCGTTCGCTCTCGGTGTCCAGCGCCGAGGTCGCCTCGTCGAAGATCCACACCGGCGCGTCCTTGTACAGCGCGCGCGCGATCGCCAGACGCTGGCGCTGACCGCCGGACAGCTTGCTGCCGTTGGCGCCGACGGTCGTGTCCAGGCCTTCGGGCAGCGCTTGCGCGAAGTCCCACAAGGCCGCGGCCCGCAACGCCTGTTCCAGCTTCGCGTCGTCGCGTTCCTGGCCGTAGGCGATGTTGTCCGCCACCGAGGCGTCGAACAGCACGATGTCCTGGGACACCACCGCGAACTGGCGCCGCAGGTTGGCCTTCGTCAACTCATCGATCGAGACGCCGTCCAGCAGGATGCGGCCGCTGTCCGGACGCTCGAAGCCCAGCAGCAGGTTGACCACCGAGCTCTTGCCCGCGCCCGAGCTGCCCACCAGCGCCGTCGTCCTGCCGGCGGGGATGTTCAGGTTCAGCGCGGCCAGCGCGTCGCGGTTCGCGCCGGGATAGCGCAGCGTGACCTGCTGCAGGGCGATGTCGCCGCGCACGTCGCTCAGCTCGCGCGTGCCGGTGTCGGGCTCGGCCGGCGTGTCCAGCAGACCGATGCAGCCGCGCGCGACGACGAGGGCGTTCGTGATGGGCTGCATCACGTCGCTCAGATGCCGCAGCCGCGAGCTCATCAGCAGCAGCGCCGCGACGAAGGCCGCGAATTCGCCCACGCCGGTGCCGTTCACCCGCGACTGGTAGAGCGCCAGGCTCACGATGAGCGAGATGCCGATGCTCGCCATCAGCTGCGAGAGCGGCTGCGCCATCGCATTGGACGCCGCCGTCTTCAGCGAGCTGCGCTGCACCTCGCGCGCCCGGTCGGCGAAGCGCCGCGTCTCGTAATCGGCCGCGTCGAAGCTGCGCACCACGCGCCAGGCGCGGGTGACGTCCTCGACGACGGAGACCAGCCGCAACTGCGCGTCATAGGCCCAGGTGCCCATGCGCCGGACCCGCTTGTTGACCTTTCGCACCACGAAGGCCAGCCCCGGCACCGTGATCAGCGACAGCAGCGTCAGCTTCCAGTTGATGAAGAACAGGTAGCCCATCAGCGCCAGCGCCGGCAGGCCGTCGCGCAGGATGGTGACCAGCGCGCCGGCGATCAGCGTCACGACATGCTGCGGGTCGTTGACGACCTTGGTCACCGCGGTGGCCGGCTGCAGGCTCGTGTAGACGCGGGCGTCGGCGCGCAGCAGCACCTGCAGCAGCGCCGCGCGCAGATCCATGACGGTGCGCGAGATGGTCCAGTTCAGCATGTACTGGCCGCAGAAGCTGAACAGGCCGCGCAAGGCGAACAGGCCGATCAGCACGATCGGCACCATCCAGATCGGGAAGCTGTACTGGACGTGCATGCTCGGCACGGCCGTGCCACCGGGCAGCGTGGTCGCCGCGGCGCTCTTGCCCTGGAAGCCCTCCCCGAGCGCGAAGCCCAGCAGTTGCGGGATCAGCGGTTCGGTCAGCGCCACCAGCACGAAGGAGACCACCGACAGCAGCAGCCCCCAGCGGTGCGGCTTCATGAAGCGCCACAGGCGGCTCGCGGTGGGGCCGAGCGATTCGTTGTCTTTGGCGGAGGCTTGGTCGGTCATGGCGCAGGTCGGCGCCGGACGCGATGCGCCGGCCCCGGCCAGGGGATCGATGGGAGGAAGCGGCGATTGTGCCGGAGTCGCGGCTCAGCTCGATTCGTCGAGCCAGGCCGTCACGACGCGCGCGGCGCGCCGCTTCCAGCGGATCCACTTGTTGGGCGTTTCCCGCGCGACGAACGTGCGGTGGTACCACGGGCCGTTCACCAGTCCGGGCGCTTCCCGGGCAATCAGGTCCATGCTGGCCTGGCGCAGGATCTGGCGTTCCTGCCACGCGGTGCGGCCGTTGCGGTAGACCTTGCCGCCGCTGGTCACCGGGCGGCGGTGGCTGGCCATCACCGCGTCCAGCAGCACCGTGCGGGTCTGGCCGCGCAGCTGTTGCAGCGTCGGGATCAGGAAGCGGTCCAGCCCCCAGGACGAGACGTTGTCCTGGTAGTACGCGCGCGCCGCCATGAACAGGTCGCCGCGGTAGAAGGGCATCATCACCTCGACCCAGTCCACCTCGCGGTAGATGCGGTTGGGCTGGTGCCGCATCCACTGGTGCGAGTACGGGCTGTCGTGGCTCAGCGAGGGCGAGAACACGTCCAGGCGCTCGGCGCGCCCCAGGTGCAGGGCGGTGTTGAGCTGGCTGACCGACAGCAGGATGTCGTCGTCGATCATGCCGACGTACTCCGGCCAGGGGCCGGCGCCGGCATCCTCCGCCGTGGCGGCAAGGTGATCGGACAGGTGCTTGAAGATCTCGCCCTTGCACTCGGTCTTCGCCGCGAGCACGGTCGTCGGCTGGCCGCGCAGCAGGCGCGCACCGGCGGCTTGCCGGCCGGTGTAGTCGAACAGGATCCAGTCGAACTCGGGCGAGGCGTCCAGGTGGACCAGGCTCAGCGGTTCGCTCGTGCCGTCCCAGGACACCAGCACGACGGGGCGCCGGATCGCGGGCGGCGTCCGGTCTTCGGAATAAACGCTCATCCCGCCATTATGTTGGCGGCGTCTCCAGCAGGTCCTGGGCCGTCTTCAGGGCGGCGGCCACGATCTGGTCCATGTTGTAGTAGCGGTATTGCGCCAGCCGGCCGACGAAGGTGACGCCCTGGGCCTGCTCGCCCATCTCGGCGTACTTCTTGAAGAGCGCCTCGTTCTCGGGGCGCGGCACCGGGTAGTACGGATCGCCCTCGGCCTGCGGGTACTCGCGCACGATGGAGGTGCCCGCATGCGTCTCGCCGGTCAGGTGCTTGAACTCGGTGATGCGGGTGTACGCGTGGTCGTTCGGGTAGTTGACCGTGCCCACCTGCTGGACCTGCGCGGTCGCCGGCAGGTGCTCGTGGTCGAAGCGCAGGCTGCGGTAGGGCAGGGCGCCGTGGCAGTGGCCGAAGTAGGCGTCGATCGGGCCGGTGTAGATGATGTGCGCGCCGGGGAAGTCGCCGCGGACCTCCTGGAAATCGACGCCGGTGCGGACCGTGATGCCCGGATGGTCGAGCAGCCGCTCGAACATCGCCGTGTAGCCGTCCGCCGGCATGAACTGGAAGGTGTCGCTGAAGTAGCGGTCGTCGTCGTTGCTGCGCGTCGGGATGCGCGCCGCGACGCCGGCCGACAGCTGCGACAGGTCCAGCCCCCATTGCTTGCGCGTGTAGCCGCGGAAGAACTTGTCGCACAGGTCGCGGCCGACGCTGTTCAGCACCACGTCCTCGCTGGTCTGGATCGGGTCGCGCGGCTCGCGCACCGTCTCGAGGTAGCCCTGCACCTCGTCCTCGGTCAACGACAGGCCGTAGAGCGTGTTGATCGTGGTGCGGTTGATGGGGATGGGCACCAGCTGCTCGCCGACCTTGGCCAGCACGCGATGCTCGTAGAAGCGCCAGGTGGTGAAGCGCGACAGGAACTCGAAGACCTTCTTCGCGTTCGTGTGGAAGATGTGCGGCCCGTACGGATGGATCAGCACGCCGTGGGCGTCGCGCTCGTCGTAGGCGTTGCCGCCGATGTGGGGGCGCTTGTCGATCAGGTGGACGGTCTTGCCGGCATCCGCCAGCACGCGCGCGCAGACCGAGCCGGCAAAGCCGGCGCCGACGATCAGGTAATCAGTCTTCATGGTCGAGCCCGGTGGGCTGTCTCCTGCTTTCAATTCGTTCGGATTGTGATCTCCGCTGCGGCCGCGATGCTCCGGAACAACCCAGCTTTAGCGGGGCTTCTCAGCGCCCAGCCGACCGTCTTGAGCAGCCGTCGTGCCCGCGGTGTTCCTCGCCGGTAACCGAACGTGCCCCGCATACACTGCCGCGATGTCTGAGATTTCCCCGAGCGGCCCGGCGGCGCCCGAGCGCCGCCGCGTGCTGCACTTCGTGACCGGCGGCTTCTCCGGCGCCACGCAGGTGGCGGTCGATCTGTGCCTGGCGCAGCTGAAGAGCGAGCGCATCGCGCCCATCCTGGTCCTGCGCCGCAAGATGCGCACCGAGAACGCCACCAAGCTGGCCCGCATCCAGGCGCTGCGTGAGCAGGGCCTGCCCGTGTACGTCGTGCCCGGCTGGGCGCACCTGGCGACGATCTGGGCGCTGCGTCGCCTCTGCGAACAGTTGCGCCCCGACGTGCTGATGGCGCATGGCTTTCCCGAACACCTGCTGGGCCGTCGCGCCGGGCGCCTGGCCGGCGTGCCGCTGCTGGTGCAGGTCGAGCACAACTCGCGTGAGCGCTACACGCGCTGCAAGCGCGCGCAGGCGCGTCGGCTGAGCGAGGTCAGCGCGCGGCTGGTCGGCGTGTCGGAGGGCGTTCGAAGACGCCTGGTCGACCTGGGCATGCCGGCAGAGAAGACCACGGCGATTCCGAACGGCATCCGGCTGGATCGCTTCGCCGCCGCCGACGAGCGTCCGGTCGAGCGCCGCGAGCCTGGCATCGTGATGTCGGCGCGCTTTGCGCGGCAGAAGGATCCGCAGACGCTGATCCGCGCGCTGGCGCTGCTGCGCGAGCGCGGCCTGCGGCCGGTGCTGCACCTGGCCGGCGGCGGCAAGGAGGCCTACCGGCGCGCCACCGAGCGCCTGACCCGGCAACTGGGCCTGGACGACCAGGTGCGCTTCCTGGGGCATCACGGCGACATCCCGGGCCTGCTGATGAGTCAGCAGATCTTTGTGCTGTCGACGCATTGGGAAGGGATGCCGCTGGCGCTGCTGGAGGCGATGGCGGCGGGCTGCGCCTGCGTGGCGTCGTTGGTGCCCGGCGTCGAAGGCGTGATCGAGGACGGGCGCACCGGCCTGCTCGTCCCGGAGGCGGATCCGGCGGCGCTGGCCGGCGCGCTGGAGCGGCTGCTGCGCGATCCGCCGCTGGCCGGACGGCTCGGCGCCGCGGCGCGTGCGCGGGCGATCGAGGAGCACGGCGTCGACCTCATGATGCGGCGCTACGAGGACATGCTGCTGGCGCTCTGAGATCGAAGGGCGGCGCGGGCCGGTTTCGTCCGGCCGCGCGGCGGCGTGATCGCCCGCCTCAGGCCGTGGCGGCGCTGCGCTGGTCCTCGGCGCGACGCAGCCAGTAGCGCAGGCGCATCGCGCGGATGAACCAGCCCCGACGCTTGTAGGCGCGGTCCAGTTCGCGCAGCGGGATCGGCGACGCTTCCTCGAAGGCCTGGCGGAACATCGCCACCATGCCCGCGCAGCCGCCGGGTTGCGCCTTGTCGGCCATGCGCGAGGCGCCGATGAAGTTGCGCGCCGCGAAGTGCGCCCAGGCGAAACGCGCCGCATCGTCCAGCGGCGCTCCGAGCGCCGCGTCGCGCAGGTTCGCGAGCGCATGGGCCAGGTGCTCCGCCTTGGTCATGTTGGGCGTGCTCAGGATGGAGCCGGCCCGCTGGCGGTAGGCCACCCACACTTCCGGCTCGTACCACGAGCTCTCGGCGAGCAGCGCCAGCAAGGGCGTGGTCGCCATGTCCTCGAAATAACGGCCGACCGGGAAGCGCACCTGTTCGCCCCAGACGCTGCGCCGCGCGATCTTGGACCAGCTGTGCATCTGGCCCGCCTCGAACAGGCCGTGGATCAGCAGCGACGGATCGCGCAGCAGCTGGCGTTTCGGACCGGCGAAGGTGCGCCGATGCAGTTCGCCGCGCAGCCGGTGCTTGAGCTTCATCCGCTCGCGCAGCATGAAGAAGTCGCACAGCACCAGCGCCGGCGCGTGCCCCTGGACCACCTGCCGCAGTCGCGGGATCGCGCCGGGCATCAGGTAGTCGTCGGAGTCGAGGAACCACACGTACTCGCCGCGGGCCTCCTGCAGCATGGTGTTGCGTGCGCCGGAGAGTCCCTGGTTCTGCCCGTGGAAAAGGCCCCGCACGCGCACCGGGCCGTCGGCGTGCGCCGCGACCAGCGTGCGCACGAGCTCGTCGGACCCGTCGGTGGAGCAGTCGTCCACCATCAGCACCTCGACGCCGGCATCCGCTTGCGAGAGGACGGAGTCCAGGCACTCGCGCAGGTAGTCCTTGACGTTGTGCACGGGAATGAGCACGGACAGCCAGGGCGTCGCCCCACCGGCCGGGCTCGCAGTGTCCTGGGCCTGCCGGTCGGGTGAGGGTGTGGACGGAAGGGGGCCGTTCATGCTGCGTGGCTCACTCGTGCCAGTGATCGGCGATCCACGGCGCCGGTTTCGGACGGCGCCAGTTGCCGTTGCTGCGGCCGGCCAGTGCGTCGGGCGGGTTCATGACGCCGTGGAAGATCAGGATCCGCGCGCCGTCGGGGATGAAGGGCGCCTGGAAGTAGTTCATCGGCCAGCGCGGGATGCTGTGGTACTTGAAGCTCGCGCACCAGCGGTCGTCCCAGTACTTCAGCAGGCCCTTGCGATGCATCTCGTCGGACAGGTAGGCCTGCTCGTTGCGGAACTGCTGGCGGATCGCGTCGAACTCGCGCCGGAACTTGACCAGCACCTCCGGGTGCGCGCCCAGCGTGAAGCGGTAGACCGAGGAGTTGCCCGTGATGCGCCAGGGGCGCTTCCAGTCATGGATGATGAGGAACTCGCCGGGCTCCTCGAAGAAGGGCGTGATGTTGTCGACGATCACCACGTCCAGGTCGAGGAACAGCGCCGTGCCGCGCAGGCCGTACTTCTGCACGAGGTCGTCGCTGAAGGTCGTCAGCTTGGTCCAGCCGCGCTCCGGGCTGCCGGGCGGCAGGTCCAGCGGCGGGATCGGCAGGCATTCGACCTCGGCACGCACGCCCTCGCCGCGATCGGTCAGGCAGACGAAGCGGAAGTCGCCGCGCAGGTGCCGGCGCACCATCGCGTACAGGCGGTTGACGTACTCTGGGCCGTACTTCGTGCCCCACTTCATGCACAGGATGACGCGGTCGCCGGACGCGGGGACAGGTGTTGCCGGGGTGCCGGCCGGTGCATTGGCCGGCGTGTGGGCCGCCGGGGCCGGAGCGGAGCTCATCGGGGTGGTCATCAGTGTCAGAGCTCTTCGACGTGGCGGGGCGGATAACTGTCCCAGCTGAGGCAGCCCGGGCATTGCCAGAAATAGTGTTGCGACTCGAAGCCGCAGGCGGCGCAGCGGTAGCGCTGCAGCGGCCGCACGGCGCGTTGCAGCGCGGTGCCGACCAGTTGGGCCTCGTCGTCGTTGAGCGGCTGCTGGCGCGTCTGGCTCTGCTGCAGCAACTGCGTCGCGGCCGACAGGGCCGGCTCGACGCGCAGGTGCTCGGTCAGGCGGCGGCGCTGCGCGTCGGGCGCGGGCTCCAGCAGCGCGATGGCCTGCAGCAGCGCCATGCTCGGATGGCGGCGGTACTGGGCCTCGATCAGCGCCAGCGCCTGCGCCACCGTGCCGGTGGCCTGCGCGCCTTGCGCATAGTCGCGCGCGACGAGGTTGAAGGCGTCGGGGTTGGCCCTCAGCAGGTCGCCGTAGAGGCCCATCGCACCGGCCTGGTCGCCCTGGCGCGCCAGCATCTGGCCGAGCAGCACGTAGGCCCGCGCCGATTGCGGTGCACGTTCGCGGGCCTGGTCCAGCCAGCGGCGCGCCTGCGGCTCGTCCTGACGGGCCTGGGCTTCCAGCGCCAGTTCGCACCAGTAGTTGGCGATGCGGCTCGCGAAGCTGCCGGTGCCGGCCGCCTCGAGCTGCTCGGAGACTTCGGCCGCCTTCGCCCACTCGCGCGAGCGCTCGTACAGCGACAGCAGCGCCAGCGCGGCCTCGTGGTCGAAGGCCGTGCCCTTGAGCGCCTCGTAGGCGGACTCCGCGCGGTCGAACAGCCCGGCCTTGAAGAAGTCCTGCGCCAGCGCATACTGCGCGCGATCGCGCTCGGACTTCGGCAGGTCGCCGCGCGACAGCAGATGCTGGTGCACGCGCACGGCGCGCTCGTATTCGCCGCGGCGGCGGAACAGGTTGCCCAGCGCGAAGTGCAGCTCGGAGGTGTCGGGGTCGGCCTGCACCGCTTCGATGAAGGCGTCGATGGCCTTGTCCTGCTGCTCGTTCAGCAGCAGGTTCAGGCCTTTGAAGTAGGCGCGCGGGGCGTCGCGCTGTTCGCGCTTCCATTGGCGTGCGTCCAGCTTGGACGCGAGCCAGCCCAGTCCGAAGACCAGGGGCACGCCGATCAGCAGCCAGCTGAGATCAAATTCCATCGGGGATCTTGGGGTCGTTGGCGGTCGCGGTCGCCGAGGGAGGCGGCAGGTCGTCCGCCGGAGGGAGCGATCGCGCGGCGGCGCGCTTGTGACGCCACCAGGCCGGGACCATCGCCAGCACGCCGAAGGCGCAGCCCATCCCGAAGGTGAGCAGCACCACGATCACCAGCGGAGCGCGCCAGGACTGGCCGAAGAACCAGTGCACGACGACCTCCTGGCTGTTGTTCAGCGCGAAGGCGAAGAGACAGAAGAACAGGAATGCTCGGAAGAGCCAGACCAGGATTCGCATGGGGGGCGATTCTAGGCGCGTGCGGAGTACGCCATGACCGATGGCAGGGCGAGTTAACCCCTGCATACATTCGGCCATCGATCGACGAGCGTTCCTACCCCGGGCCTGGATCAGGCGGCGCTTGAAATCTCCGTGCCGCGCGTGCCTGGCGGGTCATCGACGGGCCGGCCTGCAAGGTCACGCTGGCAGCTTGTCCAGTTCCTGCAAGTAGAGTTCGAGATGCCTGTCGGAGGAGCAGCAGAAGATCACCTCCTTGATCGACGTCGATTTGGTCAGGAAGTCGGTCACCGTGCGCACCGCGATCTGGGCGGCTTCCGGCGCAGGGAATCCGTACGAGCCTGTGCTGATGCACGGGAAGGCCACGCTGCGAGCGCCTTTCCTGGACGCCTCTTCCAGGGAGCGGCGGTAGCAACTGGCGAGCAGACTGGCCTCGTCATGGCGGCCGTTCTGCCATTTCGGTCCCACGGTGTGCACGACGTACAGCGCCGGAAGGAGGAAGGCGCGGGTGACCTTGGCGTCGCCGGTGTCGCAGCCGCCCAGCGGCTTGCAGGCTTTGAGCAGCTCCTTTCCAGCTGCCTGGTGGATGGCGCGATCGACACCCCCTCCGCCCAGCAAAGAGGGCTTGGCGGCATTGACGATGACATCGACCGGCAGTGTGGTGATGTCCGCGCGAATGGCCTGAAGCTTGGTCTGCGCCGGTGTCTGCGAGGCTTCGCCACTGACCGCGCTTGCCGAGGCCGGATCCTCGCGCAGCGCAGAGGCGCCGCCGGACATGCGCCGGGCGGCTGTCGGTTGGCCCCGCCTTGTCAGCGCCAGTGCGAGATGGTTGAACGCAACCAGCGTCGTGAGGTGACGCGATTCGAAAATGTCGACGTTGCGGTAGGCCCGCACCTCCGCGCACTTGTTGAAAACAAAGTCGTTGAGGTCGTCGATGCTGGGTTCATCCCCCCGCTTCAGGCGGCGGTAGGCCGACAAGGCCACGGCCATCAGGGCGGAGGCGTGATCGTCCGCGCACTGGAAAGCGACGGCCTCGCCGTCGCCCTGAGCTTGATCATCAATCGCCTTCACGAGATCCAGCATCCGCTGGGGGGTGACGGGGTCATGGGGATCCATGGGCGCCGCCTGCAGTCGTCGAACCCGCTGCGTGCGCGCCGTGTTGGCGTCCTGACCGGCGCGCAGCAACGACACCTCAAAGTTCGCCTCCGCGTGGCTCCCCGAGGTCGGATTCGCGTTGGCTGCCCGCTCGAAATCCACACGATAACGAGCCGCGCCCCACGTGGTTGTCCCGCGATTCATGCAATGCCCCTGCCGCTTCTCTGGCGCGTCCAGGTCGACCAGGCAGGAAACCCGGTTGCTGATGCAGGCGTCGGCCCAGGCCACGGCCTCCGCGAACCCTGGAGGTCTCATGAGGATGAGGCGGTCCGCCGGCAGCAGATTGGCATGAAGATGGATGCACCCTCCGGGCATCTCGAAGTCCGGCTTCAGCAGCGTCGACTCGCACACCGGCGGCGCCGTGGCGTCACGGCCCCCGGGTATGACCTGGCGCTCCCTCGTTCCTTGGAACTGCAGGTGGTTGAGTTCGCGGTACAGCGCCTCGCCGACCTCCCGATGTCGCTCGAGGTCGCGGTGAAGCGGCTGCGATTTCTTCAGGAAATCGGCAGTGTTGGAGGCGCTCGGGGGCGAGTCGAAGACCGTCTTCAGGAGTTGCAGCATGAGCCCGGGCCGACGAGTCCGGCACTGGAGGTTGGATGATGCAAATCAGTGGGCGCCTGCCGGTGCATCGTTCGAAAAAAAAGCGCCGCGGAACGCGGCGCTTCTGTTCGAGCGGTGAGGCGCTCAGGCGGCCTGCTGGTCGTCGTCCGTGACGGGCAGTTGCGCGTCGACGGCTTCGCGCAGGGCCTTGCCCGGCTTGAAGTGGGGCACCAGCTTCTCGGGGATCAGCACCTGCTCGCCGCTGCGCGGATTGCGGCCCATGCGCGGCGGACGGCGGTTGATCGAAAAGCTCCCGAAGCCGCGGATCTCGATGCGGTGGCCGCGGGCCAGCGCGTCGGACATCGCGTCCAGGATGGTCTTGACCGCGAACTCGGTGTCTCGTTGCGTGAGCTGGCCGAAGCGCTCGGACAAGTGGGCCACCAGGTCGGATCGGGTCATGGTCGTCGGCATCTGAAGAAAAACAGGCTCGCTGCGGAGCGAGCCTGTCGAAGCGCTTGTGCGTCGATTTGGCGTCTGGGAAACAGGCTAACTCAGCCCGCCTCCAGCCAGAACAAGGGATTCTCTTGAGACCGGGCGCGACGCTTGCGCGCCACGCCCGACGTTCAAGAAGATCAGCCGTTGTTCTGGTTGTCCAGCTTGGCGCGCAGTAGGGCGCCCAGGCTGGTCGTGCCGGCGTTCTCACGCTCGTTGTTCTGCGACAGACGCTGCATGGCTTGCTGTTCGTCGGCGCTGTCCTTGGCCTTGATCGACAGCTGGATGCTGCGCGACTTGCGGTCGACGTTGACGATCACGGCGGAGACTTCGTCGCCTTCCTTCAGCACGTTGCGGGCATCTTCCACGCGGTCGCGGCCGATTTCCGAAGCACGCAGGTAGCCGGTGACTTCCTCGCCCAGGTCGATCTCGGCGCCACGGGCGTCGACGGTCTTGACCTTGCCGGTCACGATCATGCCGCGGTCGTTGACCGAGACGAAGGTCGTGAACGGGTCGCCGTCCAGCTGCTTGATGCCCAGCGAGATGCGCTCGCGCTCGACGTCCACGGCCAGAACGATGGCGTCGACTTCCTGGCCCTTCTTGTAGTTGCGGACGGCGGTTTCACCCGGCTCGTTCCACGACAGGTCGGACAGGTGCACCAGGCCGTCGATGCCCTGGGCCAGGCCCACGAACACGCCGAAGTCGGTGATCGACTTGATCGGGCCCTTGACGCGGTCGCCGCGCTTGACGTTCTCGGCGAACTCTTCCCACGGGTTGGCGCGGCACTGCTTCATGCCCAGCGAGATGCGACGCTTGTCTTCGTCGATCTCCAGGACCATGACTTCCACTTCGTCGCCCAGCGAGACGACCTTGGAGGGCGCCACGTTCTTGTTGGTCCAGTCCATTTCGGAGACGTGCACCAGGCCTTCGATGCCGGGTTCGATCTCGACGAACGCGCCGTAGTCGGCGATGTTCGTGACCTTGCCGAACAGGCGGGTGTTGGCCGGGTAGCGGCGCGACACGCCGAACCACGGATCGTCGCCCAGCTGCTTCAGGCCCAGCGAGACGCGGTTCTTCTCGGCGTCGAACTTCAGGACCTTGGCGGTCAGTTCCTGACCGACCGTCACCACTTCGCTCGGGTGACGGACACGGCGCCAGGCCATGTCGGTGATGTGCAGCAGGCCGTCGATGCCGCCCAGGTCCACGAACGCACCGTATTCGGTGATGTTCTTGACCACGCCGTTGACGATGGCGCCTTCGGTCAGCGTCTCCAGCAGCTTGGCGCGCTCTTCACCCATCGAAGCCTCGACCACCGCGCGACGCGACAGCACAACGTTGTTGCGCTTGCGGTCCAGCTTGATGACCTTGAACTCCATGGTCTTGCCCTCGAACGGGCTCATGTCCTTCACCGGGCGGGTGTCGAGCAGCGAACCGGGCAGGAAGGCGCGGATGCCGTTGACCAGGACGGTCAGGCCGCCCTTGACCTTGCCGGAGACGGTGCCGGTCACGAACTCGCCGGATTCCAGCGCGTTCTCCAGCGACAGCCACGAGGCCAGACGCTTGGCCTTGTCGCGCGACAGGATGGTGTCGCCGTAGCCGTTTTCGATGGCGTCGATCGCCACCGAGATGAAATCGCCGACTTGGACTTCGACTTCGCCCTGGTCGTTCTTGAATTCCTCGACCGGCACGTAGGCTTCAGACTTCAGGCCGGCATTCACCACCACGAAGTTGTGCTCGATGCGGACCACTTCGGCCGAGATGACCTCGCCGGTGCGCATGTTGGCCTTCTGCAGCGATTCCTCGAACAGGGCGGCGAAAGATTCCATTTGGGACATGTGAGATTTCCTTGCCAGGCACAGAGCGTCCGGCGGCTTGAGCACTGACAAGTGACTCAGGCAGCCTGATCCGAGAGGTGCGTGGGCGTGTGTTGCAAGCGGACTTGCGGGTTAGGTTGTCGAACGCGTCACCCCCAGTGGACTGACGTCCGGAGGGAGGGGTGACGCTCCTGATTGCGCTCGACCCTTCCGGCGAGGGTCAGGCCTTGAACGGGCGCCGTTCGTTCCACCAGCTCAGCACCAGGTCACGGGATTCCCCGATGGTCTGCTGCGAGTTGTCCAGCTCGATCGCGTCCGCGGCGGCCTGCAGCGGGGAGGCGCTGCGACCCTTGTCGCGTGCGTCCCGCGCTTCAAGATCAGCGCGCAAGCTTTCGATATTAGCCGAAATGCCCTTGGAAATCAATTGCTTGTAGCGTCGCTCGGCCCGTGTGGCGGCACTCGCGGTCAGGAAGACTTTCAGGGGAGCGGCGGGGAAGATCGCGGTGCCCATGTCGCGTCCGTCGGCGACCAGCCCGGGCAGCCGGCGGAAGTCGAGTTGCAGCTGATGCAGCGCGCGGCGCACCGCCGGGTGGGCGCCGACCTGCGACGCCATCAGGCCGGTCGCTTCCTGGCGCAGGTCGCCGGAGACGTCCTCGTCGTCGAGCAGCACGCGGCCGGATTCGAACTTCAGGTCCAGCGTCGGGACGATGGCCGCCACGGCCTCGCCGTCGTCCAGCGAGATGCCCTTGCGCGACGCCGCCAAGCCCGTCACCCGGTACAGCGCGCCCGAATCCAGGACGTCGTAGCCCAGGGCCTGGGCGACCTCGTCCGTCAGCGTGCCCTTGCCGGAGGCCGTCGGACCGTCGATGGTGATGACGGGGATGTCCTCGACGTTCGCGCGGACGACGCCGAACAGCGTCTCGAAGTAGTCCGGGAAGGTCTTGGCGACGCATTGCGGATCGAGGATGCGAACCGGCACGGCCACGCCTTGCCGATCGTCCTGCAGCCCGTTGAACGCGGCCAGCGAGAAACACATCGCCACGCGGTGGTCGTCATAGGTGTGGATTGCCGCCGGCTTCCAGGCCTTCAGCGGGTGGACCCGCAACCAGTCGGAACCTTCCTCCACCTGCGCGCCAAGCTTGCCCAGCTCCGCGACCATCGCGGCGATGCGGTCCGTCTCCTTGACGCGCCAGGACGCGATGTTGCGCAGCGTCGTCGGGCCGTCGGCGTAGAGCGCCATCACGGCCAGCGTCATCGCGGCGTCGGGGATGTGGTTGCAGTCGAGGTCCAGCGCCTTCAGCGGCCAGGCGCCGCGACGGACCTCGAGCCAGTTCGGACCGATCTCGACGCGCGCGCCCATCGCCTGGGCGGCCTCGACGAAGCGGACGTCGCCCTGCACCGAGGTCGAGCCGACGCCCTCGATGCGCAGCGGCGCATCGGTCGCCGCGATCGCGCCGAGCGCGACGAAGTAGGACGCCGAGGACGCGTCGCCCTCGACGTGCACTTCGCCCGGCGAGCGGTAGCGGCTGCCGGCGGGAATGACGAAGCGCTGCCAGTCTTCGTCACGGCGGACGTGCACGCCGAAGCGCGCCAGCAGTTCGAGCGTGATGTGGACGTAGGGCTTGGAGATCAGCTCGCCGGTGACTGCGATGACGACGTCGTTCGCGCTCACCAGTGGCAGCGCCAGCAGCAGGGCGGTGAGGAACTGGCTGGACACGTCGCCGCGCACGCGCACGGGCGCGTCGAGCGTCAGCGTGGCCGGGCCGTTCAGGCGCAGCGGCGGATACCCTTCCTGGCCGAGGCAGTCGATCGGGCAGCCCAATGCGCGCAGCGCGTCGACGAGGTCGCCGATCGGACGCTCATGCATGCGGGGCACGCCGGAGAGCTCGAACGTGCCGCCCTGCGTCGCGGCCAGCAGCGCCAGCGCCGCCGTCAGCGGCCGCATGGCAGTGCCGGCATTGCCGAGGAACAGCTTGGCCGCTGTCGTCCGGAGCGTCCCGCCGATGCCGGTCACCGACAGCACGCCGTCGGCGCCCGTCTCGAGCCGGCAGCCAAGCTCGCGCAACGCGGCGAGCATGACCTTCGTGTCGTCCGAATCCAGCAGGTCGTGGACGCGCGTGACGCCGTCGGACAGCCCGGCCAGCAGCAGCACGCGGTTGGAGATGCTCTTGGAGCCGGGCAGCGACACGGTGCCCGCGGCGCCGCGCAGCGGGGGCAGGTCCAGGAAGGGGATCTTGTACATGGCGCTGTCGCGGCACGCGCGACGTGCCGGCGGAGAGGGGAAGGAGGTTTACTTGGACTTCGACGACGACGGCGCGGGGGCGCCGAGCTGCCACTGCGCGCGACCCTCGGAGGCCTGACGGATCATCGCCTCCAGCGCATGGGCGTCGCCCTCGCGGATGGCCTGCTCCATCTGGTCCAGCACTTCGCGGAAACGCTGCGATTGCGTCAGCAGGTCCTGCTTGTTGGCGATCAGGATGTCGCGCCAGATGGTGGGATCACTCGCGGCGATGCGGGTGAAGTCGCGGAAGCCGGGGCCGGCCAGGCTGAGGAAGTCGCGGCCCGACGGCTGCTTCTGCACCGAGCTGAAGTACGCGTAGGCCAGCAGGTGCGGCAGGTGGCTGACCGCGGCGAAAGCCTCGTCGTGGTGGTGCGGCGCCATCTTGAGCACCTGGCAGCCCAGCGCCGACCAGAGGTCCGTCGCCTTCTGCACCATCTCCGGCTTGGTCTGTTCCAGCGGCGTCAGGATGACCTGGCGACCCTGGTACAGCGCCGCGTCGGCATGCTGCACGCCGGCGCTCTCCTTGCCGGCGATCGGGTGCGCGGGCACGAAGCTCGAGAACTGCTTGCCCAGCGCGCGCTTGGCCGCGTCGACCACGTCGCTCTTGGTCGAGCCCACGTCCATCAGCAGCACATCGGCGCGCACCAGATGGCGGATCGCCTTGAGCGTCGACTCGGTGGCCGCCACCGGCACGGCGATCAGCACGATGTCCGAGCCGGACACGGCCAGCAGCGCCGATTCCGCGGCGATGTCGATCACGCCCATGCGACGGGCGGTCTCGGTCGTGGACGGGCTCTTGCTGTAGCCGACCACCCGGCGCACGAGGCCGGCTTTCTTCATGGCCAGCGCAAACGATCCGCCCATCAGGCCGCAACCGATCACGCCGAGTTGGTTGTACATCGCGAGAAACCTCTTTCGCTCAGGGCGTCAGCGTCAGGACTTCAGCGGGTAGGCGCCGATGACCTTGTAGAACGCGCACAGCTCCCGCAACTCCGCCAGTGCGGCCGCGACATGCGGCTGCGACGGATGACCGTCCAGGTCGATGTAGAAGTAGTACTCCCACTGACCGGTGCGGGCCGGGCGCGATTCCAGGCGTGTCATCGACACGCCATGCTTCTTCAAAGGAACCAGCAGATCATGCATCGCGCCGGGGCGGTTCGCCACGGAGACGATGAGGCTGGTGCAGTCCCGCCCCGTAGCCGGGGGGGTGGCCATGGTCTGCGGCAGGCAGATCACGGCGAAACGGGTCCGGTTGTACGCCTCGTCCTGTACCGCGTGCGCGGTGATGTGCAGGCCGAAGAGCGTCGCCGCGCGCTCGCTGGCGATCGCGGCGTAGGCCGGGTTCTCGGCGGCCAGGCGGGCGCCCTCGGCGTTGCTGGAGACGGCGCGGCGCTCGGCGTTGGGCAGGTGCTTGGACAGCCAGTTCTGGCACTGCGCCAGCGCCTGCGGGTGGGCCAGCACGGCTTCCACGCCCTGCAGCGTGTTCTCCTTGCGCAGCAGGTTGTGGCGGATCAGCAGGCTGACCTCGCCGACCACGTGCGTGGGCGTGTGCAGGAACAGGTCAAGCGAGCGCGTCACCACGCCCTCGGTCATGTTCTCGACGCCGACGACGCCGTACTGCGCGCTGCCGGAGGCGGTCGCGTGGAAGACCTCGTCGAAGCTGTTGCAGTAGATGAGGTCGGCGGCGCCGCCGAAGTACTCGATCGCGGCCTGCTCGCAGAAGGTGCCGAACGGCCCCAGCACGGCGACGCGCTGCGGCGATTCCAGCGCCAGGCAGGCGGACATGATCTCGCGCCAGATCGCGGCGACGTGCTCGCCCTTGAGCGGGCCGGGATTGGCGCCCCTGATCTTGGCGATGACCTGCGCGACTCGGTCGGGGCGGAAGAAGGGCGTGCCGTCGCGGCGCTTGATCTCGCCGACCTGTTCGGCGACATGGGCGCGCTGGTTCAGCAGCGTCAGCAGCTGCGAGTCGAGCGCGTCGATCTGGTCGCGCAGCGCGAGCAGTTCCGGATCGGCCACCGGCGCCGGAGGCACGGGGGTGCCGGCCGGCTCGAGCGGCTCAGGCGGCGTGGAAGGGGTCGGCGTGTCAGCCATGTCGGGTCTCGAAATCCTTGAGGTGGCTTACCAGGGCTTGAACGCCCTCCAGCGGCATCGCGTTGTAGATCGATGCCCGCATGCCGCCCACCGACTTGTGGCCTTTGAGTTGCAGCAGTCCGCGTTCCCTGGCGCCGGCCAGGAAGGCGTCGTTCAGACGCTCGTCGCGGAGGAAAAACGGAACGTTCATCCGCGAGCGGCAATGCGCCGCCACGCGGTTTTCATACAGCGAGGAGCCGTCCAGCGCCTGATAGAGCAGGGCGGCCTTGTCGATGTTGCGCTGCTCGATCGCCGCCAGGCCGGTCTTGCCGCCGTACTCGAAGCGCTTGAGCCATTGGAAGACGAGGCCGGCGACGTAGATGCCGAAGGTCGGCGGCGTGTTGTACATCGACTCGGCCTCGGCCACGATCTTGTAGTCGAACGCGGACGGGCAGATCGGCAGCGCATGGCCCAGCAGGTCCTCGCGGACGATGACCAGCGTCAGGCCGGCCGGGCCGATGTTCTTCTGCGCGCCGGCGAAGGCGATGCCGACCTTGGACCAGTCGACCGGGCGCGAGGCCACGTGCGACGAGAAGTCGATCGCCAGCGGCGCGTCGCAGCCCAGCGCGCGGAGGTCGGGCAAGGCCTGGAACTCGATGCCGTCGATCGTCTCGTTGGTGCAGACGTGGACGTAGGCGGCGTCCTTGCGCAGTTGCCAGGTCGACGGATCGGGGATGTCGAGGTAACGACCGCCGGCGGCGTCCAGCTCGGCGGCGTCCGCGGCGATCTTCACGTCGGCATAGCGCCTGGCCTCGCCGGCGCTCTTCTTCGACCACGAGCCGGTGACGACGACGTCGACGGCGCCGCCGCGCGACAGGTTCATCGGCAGGATGGCGTTCTCGCCCAGGCCGCCGCCCTGCATGAACAGGATGCGGAAGTTCGCCGGGACCTGCAGCAGCTCGCGCAGATCGGCCTCGGCGGCTTCATAGATCGAGAGGAATTCGCGGCCGCGATGGCTCATCTCCATGACGCTCATGCCGGAGCCGTGCCAGTCGAGCATCTCCTCGGCGACCAGGCTCAGGACCTCTTGAGGGAGGGCGGCGGGACCGGCGGAGAAGTTGAACGGGCGGACAGCTTGCATGGAGGCGCGGAGGGAGGACGCGGATGGCAGTGGCGATGACGGCGCGATCGGGAAGCGATCGAGCGGTCCGACGAGGGGCGGGCCCCTCGCCGGAAGGCGATGCCGGACTTACTTCTTCGGTGTCGTCGCGGGCTTGTTGGTGTTCAGCTTCGGTGCCGAGGCCGCGCCCGAGGGCGGCGGACCGGCTTCCAGGCCCAGCTGCTTGGCGATGTTCTGCTGCAGCGCGGTGAACTTCTCGTCGAGCTGCTTGCCGTTGTCGTCGATCAGCTTCTTCGTGTAGAGGCTCTGCAGTTCCTGCGAGGACTCGGCAAACTTCTTGCTCACCGGCGATTGCAGCCAGGCCAGCAGCTGCTTGAGTTCGTCCTCGGTGAACTTCTCGTCCAGCGCGACGCCCATCGTCGACGGGGCCAGCTTGATGCCCTTGTCGACCAGCGGCTTGGCGTTGTCTTCGAGGAACTTGCGCAGGTCGGCGTCGATCTGCTTGGCGGTGGCTTCGCGCTTGGCTTCCGGCACGTTGCGCAGCGCGGGCGCGGCCTTGGCGGCAAGTTCATTGACCGGACGGCTCAGCACGCCCATGGTCAGCGCCTCGATCGCGGGCCGCTGGATTTCCAGGACCTTCGCGATGACATCCTTCTTGGACTGCGGGCTGTCAGCCTTCTGCGCGAAGACGACGGGGCTCGCCAGCAGCGAGGCGGCGATGGCGCCGGCTTGGATGGACTTCAGCAACAAGGTCATTCCTTCACGTCGGGGGTGGAGTCGCCTGCGTCGCCCGTGGCGTCGCCGGCATCGGAACCGTCGGCGCCGGTGGCGTCCGCATCGGTCGATTCTGTCGATTCAACCGCATCGTTTTCCACGATGCGCTGCAGGCCCGAGAGCTTCGCGCCCTCGTCCAGCGAGATCAGGGTCACGCCCTGCGTGGCGCGGCCCAGTTCGCGGATCTCGGCAACCCGCGTGCGCACCAGCACGCCGGTGTCCGTGATCAGCATGATCTCGTCCTCGGGGCGGACCAGCGTGGCGGCCACGACCTTGCCGTTGCGCTCGCTCTGCTGGATCGCGATCATGCCCTTCGTGCCGCGGCCATGACGCGTGTATTCCGCGATGTTGGTGCGCTTGCCGTACCCGTTCTCGGTCGCGGTCAGCACGCTCTGCGTCTCGTCCTCGGCCACCAGCATGGCGATCAGGCGCTGGTCGGGCTCGAGCATCATGCCGCGCACGCCGCGGGCCTGACGGCCCATCGGGCGGACGTCGTCCTCGTCGAAGCGCACCGCCTTGCCGCCGTCGGAGAACAGCATCACGTCATGCTGGCCGTCCGTCAGCGCGGCGCCGATCAGGTAGTCACCCTCGTCCAGGTCGACGGAGATGATGCCGGCCTTGCGCGGGTTGCTGAAGTCCTTCAGCGAGGTCTTCTTGACCGTGCCCAGCGCGGTGGCGAAGAAGATGAAGTGGTCTTCGGGGAAGGTGCGGAACTCGCCGGTCAGCGGCAGGATGACGTTGATCTTCTCTTCCGGCTGCAGCGGGAACATGTTGACGATCGGCTTGCCGCGCGCGTTGCGCGAGCCTTGCGGCACTTCCCAGACCTTGAGCCAGTACACGCGGCCGCGGTTGCTGAAGCACAGCATCCAGTCGTGCGTGTTGGCGATGAAGAGCTGGTCGATCCAGTCGTCGTCCTTCGTGGCGGTGGCCTGCTTGCCGCGGCCGCCGCGGCGCTGCGCGCGGTACTCGCTCAGCGCCTGGCTCTTGATGTAGCCGGTGTGGGAGAGCGTCACCACCATGTCGGTCGGCGTGATCAGGTCCTCGGTGCCGAGTTCCTGGGCGTTGTGCTCGATCACGCTGCGGCGCGCGCCCAGCTTGGTCTGGCCGAATTCCTGGCGGACCGAGGCCAGCTCGTCGCCGATGATCGTCGTCACGCGGGCGGGCGTGGCCAGGATGTCGAGCAGGTCGGCGATCTGGGCCATCACGTCGCGGTACTCGCCGACGATCTTGTCCTGCTCCAGTCCGGTCAGGCGTTGCAGGCGCATCTGCAGGATCTCGCCGGCCTGGTCGTCGGACAGCTTGTACAGGCCGTCCTCCTGCATGCCGTACTGCGCGGGCAGGCCTTCCGGACGGTAGGCGTTGCGGCCGCCGGCGGTCTCGCCCTCGGCGCGCGACAGCATCTCGCGCACCAGCGACGAGTCCCAGGCGCGCGCCATCAGCTCGACCTTGGCGACCGGCGGGCTGGGGCTGCGCTTGATGATCTCGATGAAGTCGTCGATGTTGGCCAGCGCGACGGCCAGGCCTTCCAGCACGTGGCCGCGCTCGCGGGCCTTGCGCAGCTCGAAGACGGTGCGGCGGGTGACGACCTCGCGGCGGTGCTCCAGGAAGACCGTGATCAGGTCCTTCAGGTTGCACAGCTTGGGCTGACCGTCGATCAGCGCCACCATGTTCATGCCGAAGCTGTCCTGCAGCTGCGTCTGCTTGTACAGGTTGTTCAGGACGACTTCCGGGACCTCGCCGCGCTTGAGCTCGATCACCACGCGCATCCCGTCCTTGTCGGACTCGTCCTGGATGTGGCTGATGCCCTCGATCTTCTTTTCCTGGACCAGCTCGGCAATGCGCTCGAGCAGGGTCTTCTTGTTCACCTGGTAGGGGATCTCGTCGACGATGATCGCCTGGCGCTGGCCGCGGTCGATGTCCTCGAAGTGCACCTTCGCGCGCATCACCACCTTGCCGCGGCCGGTGCGGTAGCCCTCGCGCACGCCGCTCAGGCCGTAGATGATCCCGGAGGTCGGGAAGTCCGGCGCCGGGATGATCTCCATCAGCTCGTCGATCGAGCAGTCCGGATTCTTCAGCGAATGCAGGCAGGCATCCACGACCTCGTTGAGGTTGTGCGGCGGGATATTCGTCGCCATGCCGACCGCAATACCGGACGAACCGTTGATCAGCAGATTCGGCAGGCGGGCCGGCAATACCAGCGGTTCTTTCTCGCTGCCATCGTAGTTCGGACCGTAATCGACGGTTTCCTTGTCGATATCGGCCAGCATTTCATGGGCGATTTTCGACAGCCGGATTTCGGTGTATCGCATGGCGGCGGCGTTGTCGCCGTCGATCGAGCCGAAATTGCCCTGGCCGTCCACCAGCATGTGGCGCAGCGAGAAGTCCTGCGCCATCCGCACGATGGTGTCGTACACGGCGCTGTCGCCGTGCGGGTGGTACTTACCGATGACGTCGCCGACGATACGGGCCGACTTCTTGTAGGGCCGGTTCCAGTCGTTGTTCAGCTCGTGCATCGCGAAGAGCACGCGCCGGTGCACCGGCTTGAGGCCGTCGCGGGCGTCGGGCAGCGCGCGGCCGACGATCACGCTCATCGCGTAGTCGAGGTAGGAGCGGCGCATCTCCTCCTCGAGGCTGATCGGCAGGGTTTCCTTGGCGAACTGGGTCATGCGCGTGTGCCGCGCACGGAAGTGCACGGCCTCTGGAGAGATCGGAAGACGATGATTCTAATTGCGCCCGCTTGTCGTGCTTCTGCAACAGGTTCATGAACGGAAGTCGCCACTGCCGTGAGAATGCAGACGTCCTGTTGCCCTATGGCACAATCGGTTCGTCCCTAGGAGAAACCCTTGGTCGGGGAGACTCCTGAGGTTTTAGTTCCGACATTGGACGTTTCGCAGGGCAACTGCGGCTTTCCTTGAGAGGAGAATCATGAAGAAATTGAACCGCGTGGCAGCGCTCTTCGCTGTCGCCGCCGTCGCCACCTCGGGCGCTATGGCCCAAACCGTGGATAACTGGCGCGCTACGGATGGCACCGTTTGGAAGAACGGTACGAACGAGCTGTGCTGGCGCGATGCTTTCTGGACGCCGGCCACGGCTGCGAAGGACTGCGACGGCGCGCTGAAGCCGGTTGCTCAGGCCACCCCGGCCGCGGCGCCCGCCCCGGCTCCGGCGGCGAAGCCGTCGGCTCCGGTGGTTGCACCGGTGCCCGTCGCTCCGACGAGCGAGAAGGTCACGTACGCCGCTGACGCCTTCTTCGACTTCGACAAGTCGACGCTGAAGCCGGAAGCCAAGGCCAAGCTGGATGACCTGGTCTCCAAGACCGGTGGCATCAACCTGGAAGTGATCATTGCTGTCGGCCACACCGACGGCATCGGCTCTGACGCCTACAACCAGAAGCTGTCGGTTCAGCGTGCTGAATCGGTCAAGTCCTACCTGGTGTCGAAGGGTCTGGAAAAGAACCGCGTCTACACCGAAGGCAAGGGCAAGAAGCAGCCCATCGCCGACAACAAGACCGCGGAAGGCCGCGCCAAGAACCGCCGCGTCGAAATCGAAGTGGTCGGTACCCGCGCCGTCAAGTAAACGGTCCGAGGGCGACTTCGGTCGCCTCTCGACAAACCCCGCCAGCCGTCAGGCTTGCGGGGTTTTTTCATTGCGGCGTCATGCAGGGGGCGTGCCCGGGAGGGTGCATGGCGTGGGCAATCTGCGCGATGTCGGGCGGTGGCGCCGCGTTGCTCGGCTACCATTGCGCCCATGGCGAATGTCGATGCAAAAGAGCTCGAGAAGTTCAGCGAGCTGGCCCACCGCTGGTGGGATACCGAAAGTGAATTCAAGCCGCTGCACCAGATCAATCCATTGAGATTGAACTGGATCGACGGGCTGTGCGGCCTGCAAGGCAAGACGGCGCTCGACGTCGGCTGCGGTGGCGGCATCCTGGCCGATGCGATGGCGCGCAAGGGCGCCAACGTCCTGGGCATCGACCTGGCGACGAAGTCGCTGCGCGTGGCCGAGTTGCATGCGATGGAGGCCGGCACGGAGAACGTCGCCTACCAGGAGATCGCGGTCGAGGACCTGGCGGCACAGCGCCCGGCCTCCTTCGATGTCGTGACCTGCATGGAAATGCTGGAGCACGTGCCGGATCCCGCATCGGTCGTCACCGCGCTGGGGCAACTGGTGAAGCCGGGTGGCTGGGTCTTCCTGTCGACCTTGAACCGCAACGCGAAGTCCTTCCTCTTCGCGATCGTCGGCGCCGAGTACGTGCTTCGCATGCTTCCCGCCGGCACGCACGAGTACGCGCGCTTCATCCGTCCGTCGGAGCTGGCGCAGATGTGCCGCGATGCCGGTCTGGAAGTGCAGGGCGCCAAGGGGCTGACCTTCAATCCGCTCACGCAGCGGTATGCGCTGAATGCGGATACCGACGTGAACTACCTGCTGGCCTGCCGCCGTCCCGCATGAGCACGGCGATGCTGAACTCGCCGGTCGGCATGCCGGTGCGCACGACCATCCGGACGGTGCTGTTCGATCTCGACGGCACGCTGGTGGACAGCGCGCCTGATCTGGCGGGCGCGACGAACGAGATGCTGGTCGCGCGCGGCCTGCCCGAAGTGCCGTTCGAGCGACTGCGTCCGATGGTCGGCTCAGGTGCGCGCGGCATGATGGGGGTGGCGTTCGGCGTGTCCCCGATGGAGATGTCGTTCCCCGCGCTGCGCGACGAATTCTTCGATCGTTATGAGCAGCGCCTGCTGCGCGCGACCTTCCCGTTCGATGGCGTCGCCGCGATGCTGCAGTCGCTGTCGGACGACGGTCTGAGCTGGGGCATTGTGACCAACAAGTCCGAGCGTTTCGCGCTGCCGTTGACGCGAGGATTGGGCTGGGAGGCGCAGGCCGCGGCGGTCATCGGCGGCGACACGACGCCGCACAGCAAACCGCACCCCGCGCCGCTGCTCGAAGCGGCCAGACGTGCCGGCGTTGCGCCGCAGGAATGCATCTACGTCGGTGACGATGCGCGCGACATCCTGGCGGGTCGCGCGGCGGGCATGACGACGGTCGCGGTGCGTTGGGGCTACCTGGGTGATGGTGAGCCCATCGAGGCCTGGGGTGCGGACGTGGTGCTGGACACGCCGGCGCAGCTGATCGAGTGGCTCCGGGCGTCGCGCTGATGGCTCGCTGACGGCTTGTCGGGCACACGCCTGTCGAACTTCAGGAGGAGTCTTTGAAAGACTCTTTGATGAACTTGTCGAGATCGGGCTCTTGAAGTCTGGTCGGCAGGCATAATGTGAGACTTCTCTCTCTGGGGCCGACCTGGTTTCGACGTGGGTACGGATTTGGAGTAGGGCATGCCGAGGGCCAGGCACCTCGTAAATCCATCTGGAACAAACCAACTGCGAACGATCAAACGTACGCTCTCGCGGCTTAAACCCCGCGGACCTCTCACCGGTTGGCCAATGGGCCGGGTGACGGGACGCAAGTCCTGACACAGAGAGGTTATACACATTGGCTGGCTGTCATTCGTGCACCTTGGGTGACGGCGAGATTTAGGGTGCTGGCCCGTCCGGTAGCGTGCTCCTGCGCGACCGGGTAGGTGAGAACCAAATCAGAGAGCTAAGCATGTAGAACTGCCCGATGAAGGCTTGCGGACGCGGGTTCAATTCCCGCCGGCTCCACCATATATGAGTGTCATGACCGCTCATGACCTGCCAAGCGCCTAAGTGAATCAACCACTTAGGCGCTTTTTCTTTGGCACGTTGGCGCACAACCTCCCTTTACTTGGCACGCCACCCCGCACAACAATCCGCACAACAGCCCAATCGGGCAGCTGAATCTCAGGAGTTGTGCGGTATGCCGGGCGTGAATCTGTTGAGCGTGAAGGGCATTGAGGCTGCGCTGAAGCGCGCGGCCGCGGCCGGGAAGGCAGTGAGCGTTAACGATGGCGCCGGCTTGACGTTGGAGGCGCAGCCTTCAGGGGCGGGATGGTGGCGCCTGAGGTACTGGGTAGACGGCAAAGCAAACCGTCTCAGCCTCGGCACCTACCCGGACACCACGCTCGCATTGGCTCGACAGAAGCGCGACGAGGCAAGGCAAGGCCTTGCGGCCGGCAAGGATCCTGTGCAGGCGAAGCGCGCCCGCAAGGATGTGGCCACGGCCACCAGGTTACGCGCCCAGCTCGAGGCCGAAGGCAAACCGCTGCCAGGCTCCTTCGAGTTCGTGGCGCGCGAGTGGCTGGACAAGGTGCACCGAGTCAAGGTCAGCACCAGCCACGCCGACCGCACGCTCACTCGGCTCGTGAACGACGCCTTCCCGGCACTGGGCCGCCGTCCTATCGCCGACATCGATCCGCCCGAGCTCCTGCAGGCGCTCCGCAAGGTCGAGGCCCGCGGCGCGATCGAGACGGCGCATCGCCTCAAGGACGCTTGCGGCCAGGTGTTCCGCTACGGCGTAGCCACGGGCGTCTGTGGCCGGAACCCGGCGCAGGATCTGCGGGATGCGCTGCAGCCGGTCCAGACCAAACATCACGCCGCGTTGGTGGCGCCAACGGAAGTTGCGGCTCTCTTGCGCGACATGGCCGGCTACAGCGGTCACCCCGTAACGAAAGCTGCGCTGGCGCTCACGCCGCTGCTGCTGCTTCGACCAGGCGAGCTGCGTCAAATGCAGTGGGCCTGGGTCGACCTTGAGAAAGCGATGCTCACGGTTCCCGGAACGGTGATGAAGCGGCTCAAGGCTGACAAGACCGCCGGGCCTCCGCACCTTGTGCCGTTGGCTCGCCAGGCAATAGATGTGCTGCGCGAGTTGCAGCCGCTCACGGGGAGTGGGGCGTTTGTCTTCCCCGCCTTGACCACACGCCAGCGGTGCATGTCTGAGAACACGGTGCGAAGCGCGCTGCGGCGGATGGGCTATGGCAACGACGACATGACCGCCCACGGTTTCCGTGCGACCGCACGCACCTTGATCGCTGAGCGCCTTGGGATCGAGGACAAGATCGTCGAGGCCCAACTTGCACACGCGGTGAATGATGCGCTCGGCCGTGCGTACAACCGCACGCAATACCTGGAACAGCGTCGCGACATGCTTCAGCGGTGGGCCGACTACGTGGAGCGACTGCGAGCCGGCGGCGAAGTGATCGAACTCCGAAGCGCTTGAGCGGTTCTGGTACAGGCGCAATCAAGTGCTGGCGGGACGTCAGGCACCCGTCCATCGTCTTGCTCACTACGATACTTTGGAGGTCATTCTCACCTGCGTCGAACCACGTTTGCGCATGTACAGTTTGGACGTCTCACAACGACGATTCCAACTATCCCCGCAAGGGATCGATCTTCCGGCCATAGGCCCGCATCCCAGCGTCCGTGACGCTCAAACCGGCTAGGCCGGAAGCTAAGGGATGGAAAGGTGCGCCTGGGAGTTTGGCAGCGCCATACCCCAGAGAGTTCGCCGTAGCGCGACCGCAAGCACGACCAAGTAGAGCCCGCCGGAGTACCGCGCGGGCTCTTTTCATTTCCGCCTCAACCCAAATCCGTCTGGGATCACATCGCCCGCCCTGCGCAAGCTCGGTGGGCTATTTCATTTGAAAGCACGCACATGACTCACACGCAGAGCATCTCCGTGAAGGCCGCGCCGAATCGAGGCAACGCAATCAACCCTCAACCGCTGCAAGCACTGGATCTGCCAGACGCGCTCTTGCGCCTTGACACGCTCGCAGCTGCGACTGGGTTAAGCGTCTCAACCCTCTACCGCAAAGCGGCGGCGGGCGAGCTGCAGTTGGTCAAAATCGGAACCCGTTGCACCCGGGTGCGAGCGGCACATGCCCGCCACTTCATCGAGTCGCTCGGTCGCGCAGCATGACGTACCGCGCCGAGCCCACCGGCGTCATCGCCGGGTGCGTTGATCCCGACGCACTTGCCAGAAATGGGAAGGCCCGGTCAGCCGTTGCAGCGGCGCCGGGCCATCACGAAGTCGAACACCTCCATTCTCCACAGACGGACGCCGAGCACAAGGGTCTCCGGAATCTCCGCGACCTCCAAGCTCGATTCGCCCTGCTTGGTCTGGCTCTTCATCGAACCGACGAAGGCTTCCTGTTGGTCGACTCCGTCGGCCGAGCCCGCGAGCTGCGCGAAGTCGAACAGGCGGAGCGACTTCTGGAGGATCTGGGAGGTGCGCGATGAGCGACATCAACCAGCTGGGCCTCTTCAACGCCGACGGATCGCCCGCGGCCAATGCCCCGTTCCTCGGACCAAATAGTCCACGGCAAGAGCGCGTCTTGGCCGCGCTCATGACGGGCGTCGCAATGACCAATGCCGGCGTCCGTTCCATCGCCCATGCCGCGAACGGCCCGGACGTTATCGCAAAGCTACGCGCCCGCGGTCTCAGCGCTGCGAACGATCTCATCACCGAGTACGTTGACATCGTTGACGCGGACGACAAGACGGCCCGCATCGGGCGTTGGAGGCTTACCGACGCCGGCCGCGCCAAGGTCGCAGCTTGGATGGCTGAGCAGCAGCCAAGGGAGGCCGCTTGAGCGTCAAGGCACTCTCTATCGTCTTCGATGCGCCGATTCGCCCACCGACGAACAAGCTCCTCGCCGCTGTGATGGCGGACTGGTGCGATGACCGCGGAGGCAGCCTATTCCCCTCCATGGCGCGCATCGCTGAAAGAGTCGGTATCAGCCGCAGCCAAGCGCAGCGCATCGTGCATGGATTCGTCGAGCAGGGTCTCCTTTCAGTAGTTTGCAACGCTGCCGGAGGTAAGCCCGGCATGGCTCCGCACTATCGCCTTCACCTTGACCGCATCGCGGCTCTCGCTGACACGGGTTGCGCCAGTGCGACGGGTCGCATGGATGCGACGGGTAGCACCGACGCGACGGGTGTCACCGACGCGCAGGAGGGGTCGCATGGATGCGTGCAAGGGGTCGCACCCATGCACGAGACGGGTCGCACCGATGCGACCCTAACCACCATAGAACCGTCAGTGAACCACCATGGATCCGTCAAGGCGCGCAAGCGTGCCGATGCGGACGATTCGTTGGCCTTTCCAGACTGGCTACCCCAGCACACGTGGCAAGACTTCCAACAGATGCGGAAGTCGATGCGCAAGCCGATGACACAGGCCGCCTCGCGCTTGATCGTCAAGAAGCTGGAGGAACTGAGAGAGAAGGGGGACGAACCGCAAAGGGTGTTGGAGCAGTCGATCGAGAACTCCTGGGTCGGAGTGTTCCCGCTCAAGGGAGCAAGAGGTACGCCGGCAAGCCGCCCATCTCGCCATTCCGGCTTTGATGAGTTGGACTACAGCAAGGGGGTCGGCGATGACGGATCGCTCAATTGACGACGTTCCAAGCCCGCGCGCGGCGCTCTCGTCGCGCACGGATCTGGGCACGAAGGATGCGGTTTGCCCGGAGCACGGGGAGTTCGTGTCGAAGGGCTTCCGCCTGGAGGCCTGGAAGCGCGAGATCTGGTCGCAGTGCTCGCAGTGCCAGCAGGCCGCCGAGCGCGAGCAGCGCGACGAGGAGCGCCGCCGCCAGGCGGACAGGGTCGCGCGTGAGCGGCAGGAGGCTATCGGACAGACCTGCATCCCGCTGCGGTTCCAGGACCGGACCTTCGAGGCGTTTCACGCGGCCAACGAGGTTCAGCGGCGGGCGCTGACTGTCGTGCGCGACTTCACCGAGAGCTTCGTCGCCTACGCGTCCAAGGGGAGCGGCCTGATCCTGTCCGGCAAGCCAGGCACCGGTAAGACGCACCTCGCCTCGGCCGCGATGCTCGCGTTGATGGGTTCGGGGCGCTGGCTGCAGTACTTGACCCTCATGGAGATGATCCGAATGGTCCGCGAGACGTGGTCGCGCAACTCGGAGCGCACCGAGCGCGAGGTCCTTCGGCTGCTGGGATCGAAGATCGACCTGCTGGTGATCGATGAGGTCGGCGTGCAGTACGGCACCGAGGGCGAACAGAACATCGTCTTCGACGTGCTGGACCGGCGCTATGCGGAGATGCGGCCCTCGATCCTCATCACGAATCAGGACGCCGAAGGGCTGAAGGCCTCGCTGGGCGAGCGCACGTTCGATCGACTGCGCCAGACCCACGCGCTGGTGAAGTTCGACTGGCCCAGCTACCGGCGGACGGCGCGCAAGGAGAGTGCGGAATGAGGGCGATCAAACCTCTCACGCACCGACCCTGCGCACGGTACTTCTTGCAGCGTCCATGGCGGCCGGTGCATCGGATCTACGTCGAGCCGATGTTGGCGAACAAGCTCTGGATCTCACCCCGCGGGCGCTCGCTCACCTCGCACGAATGGGACGCCGCACTTGAGCTGTTCGAGGCGCAGGCGGACTACCTGTTCTGGAAGCTCAACGGGTCACCGGAAGCGGACGCCGCACTGTGGGCGCTGATGGACAGCAAGGTTCCTGCAGTCCTATGCGAGTCCGATCTGGGCGGATGTGGCCAGCCATGCCAAGCAGCCCTGATCGAGTACGAGCACTCCCCTTGGCCGATCGACATAGGCGACATCAAGCCGGAGGACCGCCGTGCGCTGATCTGCCCTGGTCCATCGCTCGTGCCGGCGCCCGGCATGGGACTACAGGTCAACGGATCCACCTGGCTCGTCGTCCGTTCATTCCAGATGGGGCCGCCAGGGCCGACGGTGCTCTATGCCTGTCAGGTCCGGCCCCCCGATACCAGCTGACCAGCGCAGCGTTGCGCCGGAGCCCAGTTCATCAACTCACACACCCAAACGAAATGCAAACCACAGACCGTCCCCAGACCCCCGCCGAGATTGAGGCGGAGAAGCGCCAGCGGGAGAACGACCAGCGCTGGCCCCTGGCTTCCGCCGACCGTCAGGTGAGGCGACAAGCCATCGCCGACCTCATCCGTCGGAACTCCGCTCCCAAAGCCGGCTCGAACACCTGAAGGAACCGACATGAAAGTCATCGCATACGCCCTCCGCCGCGACGGATCCGCGTTCCCGGCCGCTGGTGAAACCGACATGCGCCGCCCGACGATGGACGGGTCCAAGAAGGCCTATGGGGGCGAACCAGTGCCGGGGGGGGGCGGCTGCCGCCTGCCGCCTGATGCCTACAGCATGTGGAGGACACGGCCGGGCCAAGTCTTCGCCATCAACCCGTCCGATTCGCACGAGCACGGCGCGAACTCGCGCTGAGGAGATCACATGCCACCAGTCATCATCGCGGCCGCCTATATCGCTGCCGCCTACGGCGCGGCTTCATATCTTGCACTCGCCGTTATCACGCCACCACTGAACTACAGACGAAGGGCGGAGGCGCGCGCCGTTTCCATGGAGGCGCGGCCATGAGCATTCTGAACGCCCAGTGCTGCGGGGCCGAATGCATCATCGAAGTCGACACGCTAGGCGGCGTCGCGCCTGGAATGTTGCCTGACGGATTGATGGCAGAGCAGGTGCTTGTTCCGGTTCCGAAGGTGTGCGTCGTCGCACATCAAAGCCTGATGGCCGCCTCGCGCGGCACGACTCTGTTCTTCTGCTTACTCTCGCAAGCACTTCAAGTGAGTCCTTTGCGTGCAGATGAGCTGCTGGATCACGCGCAGGATTTGCTCACCGAGCTCTACCACGGGCAATTCCTGCGTCATCCACTCAGCGCTCAAGGTGGCATGCGCGAGGTATCCAACGATGGGGTGATTGCCTGCTTCTCGCCGCGTTTGCAACGCATGCGAGTCCTCTCCTTCTGCACGAGGGGTCCAAGCGAGCCGGTCGAAGTGAACTGGCTTAGTGAAGGAGGGCGTCGCGACGTCCACATAACCCCTTGGTTCGATGAACTCGAACCCTTCGAAAGAGCGGCGCTGGCCGGGCGGAGCATCGAAGCAATGCCGGCAGTGCAACTACGCCTCGTCGCCGAAAGGCATCCAGAAATGATGACTGGCGGGGACATCGTCACCGTTCGCCTCAGCATGGACGAGATTCGGGTGACCAAGAGGCCCCAGCCCAGCTGGCGATGAGTCATCGCCGCCAGCTTCAAGCCATGACCGTTGAACGAGCAGCGGTGCTCAGGCCAGCGTTCATCGGACTCATGAACAACAACGCAAGTGGGCGTGGGCGCGAAGCCGAACGTCCATCTGGGCGCACACACACCAAAGCATGTCGAAAGGCCAACATGACTGAGACCAACGCCACATCGCGCATCGCAGCGCGCAACAGTCTTGACACTGCATTCCAGGCGCTAGCTCGAGGAGCGGAGCAGGACCAATCCCGCGCGAGGTCGATCCTGGGTAAGACGCACATCGAAGGGGGCCAGCACGAGCAGACGACATCTGTGTCGAAGATCCTCGCTGGTGCGAAGCAAGACGGGCGTCAAGTTAGCAGGGCGCTCGCCGCGGCAATGAATGCCTGCAAGGCGGCGAATACGGCGCTGTGGGCGCTGGCGTACGGGACTTCACCGGCCGTTCTGATCGCACGCGGAGAAGGGCATGGCCCCACGGCTCAAGACTGCAACGCTGCATTGATCGATTTCGACGAGCCCTGGCCGCTCGACGACGGTGACCTGCAGCCGGGAGACCGTCGCGCGTTGATCTCGCCGGAAGAGGGGTTGCAGCCAGGGGCGGGCATGAGCCTCAACCTCGGTGGTGCCACGTGGCAGATCGTGAGGTCGCGACGGCTCGCTCCAGCTGGTGCGCCCCTGCTGTTTCTTTGCCAAGTTCGGCCATGAGCAGCTGGAGCGTTCCGTTCGACCAGCTCGCCGAGAAGGCAAGGCTCGACCTCGAGGTTGTCGTGCGGCGAAGCACGTTTCAGCTGTTCAAGTCTGTCGTTGACCTGAGCCCAGTCGACACGGGCCGCTTCCGAGGCAACTGGTTCCCATCGCACGGCCTCATCCTGAACGAGGTCAGCGAAGCCGCAAGGTCGAACGACTCCTACTCCCGTCTTGACCGGGTGTACGAATTCCCGGTGGGTGGCGTCGTCTACCTGACCAACAACCTGCCCTATGCCCAGCGCCTGGAGCACGGATGGTCCAAGCAGGCGCCCACCGGCATGGTCCGCAAGAGCGCCGTCCAGTTCACGCGATTCGTGCGAGCCAGTCTTCGAGGCTGAGTGCTCGTACCAACCCAATCCAGAAAGATCCACATGCAAGCATCCATCAACGCAAAACCCACGTTCGTCGCCACCGTCGAGATCCGTCGGCCAGGAGAGGACGGCCCGATGAAGTTCCGCGGCGTCTTCAAGCACCGGACAAAGGACCAGTTCGCAGCGTTCGCCCAGGCCTCGCAAACCGACCCGCAAACCGACCTCGATGCGGTTCTGGACGTGCTGGTCGGTTGGGAAGACATGGCGGAGGAATTCAGTCGGGACCACGTTGCGTCCCTGCTTCAGAACTTCCATCACGCCGCCGATGACATCGCTCGCACCTACGTCCGCGAACTGGGACCTGCACGCTTGGGAAACTGAGACAGGCCGGGGCCAAGCTCTACAAGAAGCGGCCAAAAGCCGAAGAGCTCGAGGACCTCGGCCTGACCTTCGAAGACGTGGCGGACCAGTTCGACATTGAACTCTGGCCCGACACCTTCGAGTCGTTCGTTCTGTTCGATCGCGTGCGCCATCAGTGGGTGATGGGTCCGATGGGCCCAACCGCCCTGAACTACCAAGCGGTTGAATCCGCGCTTCGACTGATGGCCGTCCCGCGCAAGCGCTGGTCCGAACTGTTCGAAGACATCCAAGCTCTTGAAGCTGGTGCGCTATGCGAGATCTACGCAGCCTCCAGCAAATCCAAATGAGGTCCCATACATGGCAGACCAGAACACAACATCTTTGAGCATTGCGGTCGACAGCTCCGGGGTCCGGACCGCGGAGGGAGATCTCCGCGGTTTCGCGAAAGCCGGCGGTGAAGCGGCGAAGTCCGCGTCGCTGTTCGAGCGTGCGATGTCGTCCAACGCTCAGTCAACGACTCAGGCGGCTGCCGCCGTTGGCAAGATCAACGGCGCTTCCAATATCTTCAAGAGCGCGGCAGCGGGAGCGGAGAAGTTTGCCGCTAGCACGAAGCTCAGCGCCTACCAGGCGCAGCAACTGTCCTTCCAGTTGCATGACCTGGGCGTGCAGCTTGTCGGCGGAAGCAACCCGTTCACCGCCCTGATCCAGCAGGGAAGTCAGGTAGCGGGCGCGTTCGGAGGGATCCGTTCGGCCGCGTCCACGCTGGCCGGCGCGGTGTCCGGAACCACGGCGGTGATTGGCACCGCCACTTCTGTCATCGCCGGCCTCGGCCTTGCATACAACGCTGGCGCCGAGCAGAGCAAGGCTTTCAAAAACGCGATCCTCCAGACGGGCAATGCTGCCGGGTTGACCGAGGGTGCGTTCAACTCCCTTATCGACAGAACTGCCGACGTGACGAAGACGTCGAAGGATTCCGCGCGCGAAATGGCGCTCGCGTTCGTGCAGTCCGGGCAACTGAGCGGCCAAGCCCTTGAGGCGACGGTGACCACCGGTCTGAACATCGCCAAGGCCACCGGCGCGTCGATCGAAGAGGTGCAGAAGCAACTGCTGGGCGTGACCAACGGCGTCGCGAACTTCGCCGCCACGCAGAACCGCAGCCTCAACTTCCTCACCTCGGCGCAGTACCGCTACATCAAGTTGCTGGAGGATCAGGGCAGCACCGCCAAGGCCATCACAGTCACGATGGAGGCGCTCAACGAGCGATACAAGGATCAGGCGCAGAACTTGGGTCTGATCGAACGCGCGTTCAAGAGCGCGAAGAAGGAGGCATCCGACTTCTGGGATTCCCTCAAGGCGATCGGTCGTGACCTCACCCTCGAGGAGCGCTTGAAGCAGAACACCCAACGCATTCAGACCCTGCTCGAGGGGATGGGCAAGTACGACCCTGCGGCGCGTAAGGCGGCAGCCGCTCTTGAGCAGGCCAACTTGGCCCTGATCAAGCAACGCGATGCAGCGGAGGCAAACGCAGCCGCCCAAGCAGAGAGCGCTCAGAAGTCCAAGGTGGGCATCGAATACACCGATGTCCTCGCGCGAGCGATGTCGCGGCAGGCGCTCGCGGCAAAGGTGCTCAGCGACGCAAAGCAGAAGCTGGCGAAGTCGGATCTCAGCGCAGCCGAGCAGGGGAAGGTCATCGCCCAACTTCAGAAGGAGTTGGATCCAGGTGTGACGCAAACGGCGGACCAGTCCCGTGTCGCAGGCATCAAGCGCTCGCTGGATGACATCGTGGCGAGCTACGAGGCGGCGGAGTCGACGCTCGAGGCGAGTCGGCAGGCTGGTCTGGTCTCGGACCAGGACTACTACGCCGAGAAGATCAAGTTCGTCCAGCGCTATGAGCAGGCGCGGATCCTCGCGCTGAAGCTGGAGAACGAGGAGCTCGCGCGCCAGCGGCGCAACCCAGACAACATGACCGCAGACCGCGCGTCGATTGACGACCGGGTGAAGGACAACCTAGCTGAGATCGGCCGGCTTCAGCAGCGTGCAGCGGCCGAGGCAGCCAATCTTGGCCTTCAGGGAGCCACCGCGGCGGGGAACCTCTCTAAGGGTTACGCCGACGCCCGAGCATCGGCCGAGTCCTACCTCGCCACGCAAGATCGCGTGCGTCAGCGCGAGCTCGACCTGATGGGCCTGGGTGATGCGGCGCGGGCCCGCGAAGCAGGTCGCAACCAGATCTCCGATCGATACGACGAAGAGCGCCGTCGACTGGAGCAGGAGAGAAATGCTCTCGGGATCTCGCAGCAGGGCGGTCTCCGTCAGGACCAGAAGGATCAGTACAAGGCGCTCATCGACCTCAATGAGGAATTCCGGAAGAAGGATCTCGCCGGATGGGACGAGTACTACGCAAAGTTCAATGAGAAGCAGCGCGATTGGACGGTCGGCGTCTCGGAGTCCTTCGCGAACTATGCGGACGCGGCGCGCAACTCCAGCAAACAGGCTGAGCAGGTCTTTGCCAACGCCGCCAGACGCATGGAGGACTCAATCGTGACGTTCGTGCAGACTGGGAAGTTCAGCTTCACGCAACTGGCAAGTTCGATCATCGCCGACATGATCCGCGTCGAAGCGCAGCGAGCGACGAGCTCGATCTTCAGCTCTGTATTGGGTGCGTTCGGGGCCTACTTCGGCAACACGGGGATGACGGCGGCGGCGGCCTCGAGCATGAGCGGTGACTCGCTGGACAACTTTCTCAACCTGAACAACAACTTCGCTGGCCCACGCGGTGGCCGCGCCATCGGCGGACCGGTGTCTGCCGGCGGGATCTACCGCATCAACGAGCAGAACCGCCCCGAGGTAGCGAACTTCGGCGGGAAGGACTACCTGCTGACCGGCGGGCAGAGCGGGACGGTGCGGCCTGCAGGTGATGGCGGCGGGGCTCCGGTTAGCGTGACCGTGAACATCGGCTCCGGGGTGACGCGCGCCGAACTGCAGGCCTACGTTCCGACCATCGTCAAGCAGGTCGAGGCAGCAGTCGGGCAGAGGCAGCGCCGCGAGGCGACGTTGGGGCGGGGGTGAGGCGCAACTCTCTGTGGTTGCCAGCCTTGGTTTCCAGGGCTGGTTTCCACGGAATAGCAGCACCAAGTCAGCTCGCGTGCCGCCTCCTCGGCCATTTGTCCGGTTGGTGCTCCGCGGACCAAAGTAGGTAGGCGATGAAACGTCGGGCCGACGCTCCTGCCCGGCTCCATTCCTCCGCGTCGAATCCCTCCACCTCGATAGAACCCACCCGCGAACTGACGCCGCGGGTGCTTGAGGTTTTGCCCCGGGCCAAACCGCCCGGGGTCTTTTCTTCTTTCTCCCTGTCCATGACCAACTGTCGCCGAGCCCGACGCGCGGATCAACGTGAGAGTCGCTTGCCGATTCACTGATGCGCGCTGGTTAGCGTGCGGCGGTTAGTGCGCTGGTTAGCGCGCACGGCTAGGTTGACGGCCTTCGACCGTATCCCTCAGGCAAGCGGCGGAACCGTCAACCTTGGGTCAACCTTGACAGGGAAGGGCGGAGTCAGGTCGCGTCAGGGGGAGTTGTCCTGGGATACCTGGGGGATGCGGCTGCGGGGCGTCTGGAAAGTCCGTCAAGGGTCGGTCAAGGTAGCGATGCCAGCCTAGGAGCAAGTTGCTGCTTGGAGGGGGGCGTCGGATGACCGCTCACTCATCGCCGTACAGTTCTTGGCCCGACGGCGGGGCTGCCCCTTGCCGAACAAGCGCATCAATCTCCCGGTACGCCACCACGAACAGCTTCATATTGCCGTCGAACTCGCGTTCCCATCGATCAAGCGTCGTGGCTTCTGGCATCACAACTAGCGTGTACAGGCTGGCCCTGCGATGTGCGATCTCATCCCTCAGCGCCTTTAAACCCTCGATGGCTCGTATCAGGCGGGGCGCTGCATTGTTGGGCAAGCCCAGCAGCCCTATAAGGTCGCTTTCCGGTAAGGCCATCACCGAGTCGGGAAAAGCCTTGAGAAATTCGACCTGCAGGACATGTGACTTCTCTTCTCTGCTGGCGAACATCATTCCGACGTCGATCTCGACGATCTTTGCGGAAATGGTATCCAGTCGACTGCCGAGCTTGGCCGCAGCGAAAACGGCGAGCGCGCGATGTCTTGCGTCCTCACGACGGTGGCCGGACAGCCCAAAGTACAACGCTAGTGCTGCAGCTGCGGCCGTGCCGATGGACGCGCTCGCCTGAATTGCCAACTCGACAATCTTCATCGCTGGCGCCTCCGACTTCGGAAGGACCGCGCCAAGCAAGAGCATTACGGCCCAGGATCCAAAGCCTATAGCAACTGCGTAGAGCGCCCAATCTCGGCCGTTCGGCGCCATCGCTCAGAGCCTCCCGCGGCGGAACTGGTCTCCGAGTTCGGTCAGCCAGCGCCGACCGTCCTCGCGCGGCGTCGTGGCAAGTCCCTTGTCCTGCAATCGCTGCTGCAGCTCCTCAGGAACGATCTTCCCACCGACAGCGCTAGGGATGAAGTAGAGGGCTGCGCGCTCCTCCTCCGTGATGTCCGGTGTTTGCATGGGGGCCTTTGTCGATCGCCAGATTTTATGGACGGCGGCAAAGCGTCCGCCTGCCATCCTTGCTTCTCGATAGGACTAGAGTCGGCGCATGTGCAACCTCTATCACATGAGTCCGAAAGGCGCGTTCGAGGTCTACGTTCGCCGGCACCTGGGGAAGCTGTGGTTGCCCGACCTCGAGCCTGAGCGTCCGTTCGTCGGCCCGTTCGACACCGGCATGTTCCTGCGATCGGACGGCGATGATGGTGTGGTCGGTGAGTTCGGTCAGTGGGGCCTGATTCGGCCCGGCGCTCCGACGCGCAAGGACATGATCCCGGGCAAGCCCGCGGCATCCGGCAAGAAGCCGCCGGCTCCGAAGCCGCGCGCGACGAGCAATGCGCGCACTGAGACCGTCGCCACGTCGCCCACGTTCAGGGCAGCATGGAACGAAGGCCGGCGCTGCCTGATCCCCGCGACTTGGTACCAGGAGCCGAACTGGGAGACCGGCAAGAACGTGTGGTGGCAGTTGAGGCGCGCCGACGGCCTGCCATGGATGCTGGCCGGGATCTGGAACCACTGGACCGACTCGGACACCGGCGAGATCGTCCCCAACTACACCATGCTCACGCGCAACTGCGACGGGCATACGCTGCTGGCCAGGCTGCACAAGCCCGACCCGAAGCTGCCCGCCGACAAGCAGGACAAACGGGCCGTGGTCCATGTCGAGCCCGAGGACTGGGCAGCATGGTTGACCGGGCCGGCCGACGACGCCCGCTCTCTGATCCGCCTGCCGACCCCCGAGTTCTTCGACCAGGCCGACGCGGTCAGGACGGATGCGCTGCTGACCACCTTGCTGTGACGGCGGTTAGTGACAGCCTGATGGCACTGAACCCCCAGCGCGGGGGGCGACAGTGGGCCGGGCGGGAAAGCGATAGGAGGCCGCCCGGTGCAGGTTCAATGCTGCTGCTTGCGCCTATTTCGGCGTTGTTGCACTAGAAGCCCCAGTCCGGTCAACATGAGAAGTGCTGTGGTGGGTTCCGGGACGGCACGAGCCACTTCGATCGAGTCGAGAATCAGCGCACTTTGACCCTGCGGTGACATGACCGGGTTATCCCACAACCGGATCTCGTCAAAACCGCCGCCGGAGAAGCCAACGTAATGCGCGTCCGGGTGGTGCGCCAGAACACCGGACGCAACGCTCAATCCGTCTTTGAACAGCGCATAGTGAAGAGTAAGCAGCGCGGCAACGTCGTCACAGCCCCGAGGGCACGAGACGCCGTATCCCGTTCCGACCAAGAAGCCGACGGAGTCGAAGTCGGCGCCGGAGGTTAGGATAATTCGTTCATAGCCGGACTGCTCGGGCTGGCTCAGATCCAGCAGGGTGGGATACCAGGATCGCTGCCCCTCAAAGCCCAGACGGCTCAAGTTCATGGCGGTCCAGATCTCCACCGGCTTTCCAACATGATCGACCCTGATGCCGCCTTCCGTGTGGGTTCTGGTCCGCACCAGTTCCGACTTCATCGCCTCAAACCCATTGAATCCTGTGCGGCTGTCATTCGAGATGAAGTCTGATGTGTGCACCACGATAGCTGCAGTGGCCGGCACGGTCATTGCAAGTAGCGCGCTTGCGGCAAAGCACTTGAACATCGTCTGCGAGACATTGGCAATTTTCCGAATCATTTCCCCTCCCAGGGATGAAGTCGTCTTGTGATTGGCAGCCACGCCGATGGGCAATGAGACGGGATCAACGCCTTGTTGCCACCAATTTAACGGCGGGGGGAGGATAAGGTGGTAGCCCGACTGCAACCGCAACTCGTGCCCCCATATTCCGGGGGGCACGATCGAGCAAGGTGCGCCTACGAGCGGATGGTTACGTGCTCGTCAGCCATGGCCTCCTCGAGGTCCTCGACATCCATGCGCAGCACAAGCGCCGGGAACTCCAAGTGGGCCGCATCTAACGCGGCGAGCGTCGCGTCGCGCCAGCGCTCGCTGGCGGCACCCGCTGTTGGCCTGATCCCGTAGTCCTCTCCGCCGGCGGCGAGGAAAGCCTCGACGACGTCTGCGGCGCCGCCGAGGTGCTGCTCCAGCACGCGGCGGATCGTGCGCTCGGCGCCGTCAAGGTCGCGCTCGAGCACAACGACCTGGTGCATCCCGATTGAGTACGTCATGGCGTCTTCCTGTCCGCTTGGCGAGGCGCCCGCTCCATCCGCGGCCCGCTGCATTCCCGCGGATCGATCGGTGCTGGCGGCGTCGAAGGCACGCCAGTCATGCCCCACATGGTGATCGGAATGCCAGTGAGCTGCCCCGAAGCGTGCGAAGACTCGATCTCCTCGCAAACCTCAGCGGGCAACTCCCGTAGGGCCCAAGTCTGCCGCAGCGAAACCTCCACCCCATCGATTACCTCGCGCTCGATGCCGGTAACCGACCAGAAGGCGCCGCGCGCGTAGATCACTTCCGCATCCCACAGCGGCAGCAACTCGTCCTTGTCCACATCGCGGTCTGGTGCGGAGATCGGAAGCACCCGGGCAACGCGTACGGTCCGGCGGGAGTCGGAGTCGAAGACCTCCGTCAGGCGGAAGCGACCGCCCTTCGTGATTGCAGGGTGGCGGTCAGCAGGCAGCTTTCGTCCGCGGCGAAAGAGGGGGGTGGCGAGGCAGAGCATACTGTATATTTATACAGTATTTTATCGGCCCGCCACTGTGATCTATGTCGTGTCTGTAGCTGTAGAGTCGACTTGTGAGGACAGGGAGAGTCTTCTAAGCTTGGCCATCTAGCGCCCGACGAACCCTAATGCGCAGGTCTTCCGACGTGAACGGCTTGAAGACGATGTCGTAGCTCTCTCCGCCCCATCGACCCGGGCTGCCGTCTGCAAACCCGGTCATGAGCAGCACCTTGAGCGAGGACTTCAGCCGCTGCGCATCCTGCGCGAGCAAGACCCCGTTCTTGCTGCCGGGCATGATGATGTCGGTCAGCAAGAGTTTCACGTCGGGATGCTGCCGGAGCGACTGCATCGCCTCCTGCGCGCTGTGGGCGACTGAACATGTGTAGCCGGCGGCCTCCAGCATCGCCGCGGCGGTCTGCGCGACCTCCGGTCGGTCATCCACGACGAGAATTTGCTCGCCTTGGCCGGCCCTCGGCTGGATCTTCGGAACTTCTGTGGTTGCGGCGGAGTCCGCAATCGCCGGAAAATAGAGGCGCACAGTGGTGCCTACCCTTTCCTCCGAGTAGATCGTGGCCGCGCCGCCGCTTTGCTTAGCGAAGCCGTACACCATGGAGAGGCCCAGTCCGGTACCCCCGCTCTCTGCTTTTGTCGTAAAAAACGGGTCCATCACCCTAGCCAGGATCGGCGCAGCGATGCCGACGCCCTCATCGCTGACGGAGACCGTCACGTAGTCACCGGGCAACGCGAGGCCATGGCTAGCGGCGTCCTCCTGGTTCGCGCGGAGATTCGCTGACCGGATCCAGATGCGGCCGCCGCGTGGCATAGCGTCTCTAGCATTCACCATGAGATTCAACAGCGCCGTCTCAAACTGCGAGGGGTCGACACGGGCGTTCGCCAGCAAGGGATCGAGCTCAAGAACCACCCGCACGTCACTGAGCGAGTTCGCAGCCATGTCCGCAGTTCTTGAAATGGTCTCGTTGACGTTCACCACACGGCCTTGAAGCTGCTGCTTTCGGGCGAACGCAAGCAGTTGCTGAGTCAATGCGCCGGACCGCGACGCCGCCGCTCTGACGTTGGCGATCGATCTCGCAAGCAACGCGTCTTCCGGCGCGGCCGACCGCGCGCGATGAGCCGCAATCTCGGCATTGCCAGTAATGACCTGTAGCAGGTTGTTGAAGTCGTGCGCGATGCCGCCGGTCAGTTGGCCCAATGCCTCCATCTTCTGCGCCTGGCGCAATGCAGCTTCCGCATCGCGCCGCCGACTGACGTCAAGCTGGGATGAGAAGTAGTAGATCAGCTCGCCGTCCTCGCTGCGCACCGGCGTCAGGAAGAGCGCGTTCCAGAAGGTTGATCCGTCCTTGCGATAGTTCAGCAGCTCGACCGTCAACTCGCGCTCGGATTTCAGGGCCTCGCGGATGAGCGCCACCGTGCCCGGATCGGTCTCCGGCCCTTGAAGAAAGCGGCAGTTTCGACCGAGGATCTCTTCGAGGGCGTACCCCGTCATTTCAAGGAATGCCTGATTCGCGAACACCAGTGGCGCGTCCGGCTGGCGCGGGTCGGCGACGACCATCGGCATGCGTGTCGCCTGCACTGCGGCGAAGAAGATGTCGCGTCCATGTCCGCCCGACGCAAATCCCTGCGTCTGTACCCGTGCATCGTGGCGTGGCATGTGCGGGGCTTTGTCCCGCGGGTCGGTCTCTGAACTCATGACGGCAAATCACCTGGATGCGCGTGATGTTGCCAAGCCCCTCGGGTAGGTCAGGCCGGAGGTGATCTTGTTCGCATGCAGGACACGTCTGACAAGCTTTGGAATGGTGGTCCCGTAAGACTCGCATCACCTGCTCGGGAGCGCCAGCACGCCGCCGTCTTCGCCGCCTCAGCTTGGCCGGCCGGATACGTTGAACCAGCCGTTCTCCGTGAACTCGACCGCGGTGAGGTATCCAGTGCGTGGTATCCACGCGGTATCCACGGAAGGGCCTGTTTCCACTGTCGGGAGACATGCCCATGACCGGGAAAAGAAAAGCCCCGCAAGCGGGGCTCTCTGACGCCCGGGGAAGGCTTTGGAATCGCCATTCCGGACCGCTGCCGCTTTGCTTCAAGCGGCAGACTCAAGCCGGCTTCCGCCGGAGACGCCGCGATCCTAGCTGAGGAAGATCGGATGAAGCTCCGGTTGAGCTGCGGCAGACCGCTCTCAGAGCGTTTTGACCTGCATAGGGCCGAGTCAGCGAAGCGATGAGAAGCAACCTACTGCGATTCTCGGTCGAAGTGAGAGGCCGAGCGCTAGTGCGCCTGGACTTCGATCGACGGAGGTCCGAGCCGGTGCGCAGCTTCGGCTCACTTGGAGGGCGCTGATCGGGAGGACGGCTCAGCCGCGATTCAGCTGGCCTTGTTTGCGAGCTGGCGCGCGAGGGCGTCGGCGTCAGCCAAGGTCTTGAGCAGGCGCGCAGCGACCGACGCTTTGCTTCCGCCAACGCCGTCGAGCTCCAGTGACTTCTTCAGCCTCGCCTGGATCTCCGCATTCAGTGAACGCTGCTTCTCTTCCGCCGCGGCCTGCAGCTGCGTGCGCAAGTCTTCGTCAAGGCGAAGGGGATAGGACGGGGCTTGGTGTCGATCAGTGGCCATGCCTCATTGTGGACATCAAACAGAATCTTTACAAAGAATCTATTTGACATCCACATGGTGTGGAATCTATATTTCATCCACACACACGGAGAACGTCATGGCCCAAATCATCAACATCGCAGTCGCCCGCCAAGCCAAGGAAGCTAAGCGCGCTCCGCAGCCGCGGCGCAAGGCGAAGGCCGTTGGTCGTCTGAGCCTGGCTGCCTCCATCAAGCGCGACGCTGTGCGTCAGCGCGCCAAGGCTGCGCTCTGAGGCCCGCCACCGCACCCACGACCACCAACGTCAGGAGAATGAAGATGGACAAGCGCAAGAGCGCACCGACGCGCCGCACCATCGACGTGATAGACCAAATCATTGCGGAGATGGCACCCGCGCGTGACACCGTGAAGATTGATGCTGAGGCCGTCGAAAAGCTCGTTGTTGCTCTTCAAGAGTTCGTCGCAACCATCCAGCCGAAGATCCGCCAAGCACCTTTGAAGATGCACGCGGCTCGGCTAGAAAAGGGACGCAAGGGGACATCGGACTGGCTGAGACGGGTTATGGAGGACATGCCCGGTCGCCGTCACTAGCCATGCCCTCGCAAGCCATCGACGCCGTACCATAGCGGCGTGACGCTGAAGCTGGTACCACCCACACCCGAGCCCGAGCCGACGCCTGCCGAGAAAGTGAGGCGCCGGGTCGCTGCAGCCGCGCCGCGGCACATGCTGACCTGCAATCGATGCGGGTCGGGAGAGTTCATCGAGACCCGAGTGGGGGTCAACGTCACGCCGGCCGGCAAGCACGTCGGCGGCACGAAGGCGCTGATCTGCCTTCACTGCATGGTCCTGAGACACGAGCGCGTCGAGGTCTGAAGGGGGCGGGCGACGGCCCCGCAGAACTCGCTGTCCCAGAGAGGACGTCTGCGCAACTTTGCGCAGACGTCCTCCACAGGCGCAACCGCAGTGGCGGATCGCCGGTCAACGCCGACACGCCTTACCCTTCCGCGGGAGTGCCGAGGCTCGCTTGATCGCATCGCCTGGGAACTGCACCCGTCTGCTGAAAGTTCAGCCGACGGGTGTCTTCACTCGCGAGCTTGGTCGCGCCGAAGGATCCAGAATTTCCAAGCTTCGAAGTCGGCTCGCTACCGAAATGGCCCGCCGCCATGGGCCAGCCTGACGAGGGTCTTTCCAGAATCGGAAAAAACCTTCTCCCCGATATTGGGGAGAAGGTCAGATCGACCCTCCCATCATGCGCGCCACCATGGTTTCGTGCCGTGATTTCTCTGCCGACGTCAGGGCGGACTGCAGTGCTTCCGTTGCGCCCCTCGCCTCCGGTTGAGTTGCGGCCAGCGCCTTGAGCGCCTTCGTGACCTCATCCGTCTTGCTCGCTTCCACCGCGATGCACGCGATGGCCGCCGACAGAACGTTGATGTGGGTTTCGAGTTCCAGATCTGTCATGTGGGTAGTTCCTCCTCCACTGCCGCGCCTCCGGCGATCCCCTGGGCATGACGGGTCATCACGGAATGCTACGAAGACAGTCAAAAGAAGTGTTCCGGGGCCCAGCAGCGCCACCTCGGCCGGTTTGCTTCCCCAGGTTCGGGGATCGATGATCTCGAAGCCGGGCCTTTGCGGAAATCACCGCATGCCCACACACTCGCCAGAGTGCCCAACCAAACCGGGAGGATCCCGGTTTGCTTGAGGCCAAGCGCGTCGTTCTTCAAATACGGGAGATTCCCGTATTTGGAGCTGGGCGCGGTCCCGTTGCCGCCAGGGAAAGTGGGGAAATCTCAGTTTGCTCAGTTAGAGCGAGGCTGCGCTCCTGCGTGAGGATTTGGAAATCGCACAGAGGATGGTCTCCAAACCGTCTGCCCAAGGATGGGCGCGCGCAATCTCCGCACTTTTGCGGCTATCTCTCAGCCGACGCAGAAGTGCGTCGGCTACAGCGGCATGGCCGCATAAGCGCGGTAAGCCAAGGATTCGGCACTGATCCAGATGGCAAGAGAGATCAAGGTGCGCGCGGAGCGCCGCTGCGGCGAGTTGCTGTCGCACTCCGAGCTTCGCAACGGTGGGCACGCGATGAAAGCTCGGTCCAACGATGCGACCGAGGTGCCGCCAACGCTGGCTGAAATGGGCCTTAGCAAGAGAGAGTCCAGCCGCTACCAGCAGCTCGCCGCAATGCCTGCTGAGCCCATTGGGCAGCCTCATCAGTTTGTAGGAGGCACTCGGCCTTCCACCTGTGCTATGAACCCGCAGGCATGGAGGAGGGCACGGATGCAGGACGTGATCGACAAGGCGCTATTACTTGCAGACAGGGTGAATGAGGCGTTGCGCTTTGCGGAAGCTGTCGACAACTCACAGATGCGAGCGGTACGCGCTCGAGCGGCGGTACGGCTTCTGGAAGAGCTGCAGGAACTCGCGGGCCGGCACCCGTTTCTGAAGCTCGAGCGCCTCGACAGCGTGGAGGCGAAGCTCGCCGAATTGCTTGTGGCTGGTGGTCCCAATCCGCCTAATGCTCACTCCGGAGACCCGTTGGGGTCTGCCAGAGCAAATGCTGACCTCATCAAGGGTCTGGAGTTCAGAGCCACGCTGCAACTGAGGACGCCGCTCTCGGTGCTTAGGAAACACGGCAAAGTGCACAAGAACCTTGCCAAGGAGCCTCCGGCGTACGCCAAAGAGCCATGGCATGGACACTGGTCCCTCGTGCTGAAGACTTGGAAGGAGCTTGGCGGCGCAGACATCCTCGACTGGACACCTTCGACGGTCGCGACGGATCTGGGACCGATGGAGGACCACGGGCAGCAATACTATGAGTTTCTGATGGCGGTCCGTACGCTCGCGGCAGACCGATCTATCCCCAAAGACGATCGAGGCGCCGCCATCGCCTCCGAAGCAGCGCAGTCCAAGTGGTCGCGCTTTACCGAGGCGCATGGAGGTCCCGAAGCAGTCGCTCTCAAGGTGATGTCACCCTTGAAGGGCTAGGTGATCTCGCTTGCTAGATTCGCCGCGGTGGAAGACCGTCTGCGCAATTTTGCGCAGACGGTGCGCCAACCGTCTGCTCACCTTCGAGCAGGCGCAATCACCGCAATATTGCGGGCATTGCTACGCCGGCGCGGAAGTGTGTCGGGTGAGATTTCAGTGGATGGCTCGCCGTGGATGAAACCTGGCGAACAGGCCTCGGAGATCCGAGTGCGCGCCCAGCGCAAGGCCGGCAAGATGTTTACCAAGGCCGCTGGGGAGGGCGAGCGCGCTACTCGGTCCGAGCATGGGCGCGGGAAGCAAGTCGCATGCGGCGACCAGCATCCGCCCACGCTGGCAGAGATCGGCATCACGAAAAGCGAATCCAGCCGCCTTCAGCAACTCGCGGCGATGCCCGCCGAGCACTTCGAGACCGCCGTCATCAATCTTTAGGAGGCGACCGTGCCACAGCCATGTTATGAACCGGTCACATAACAAGTGGAGGGTCAGGCATGGAGGTCGTGGTCGTATGGGCGCTTCTTGCACTCGCCTTGGGCTGGTTGGCAACGGAGCGTGGACGAAGCGGCGTGGGCTTCTGTCTCCTGCCGATCGTGCTGTCACCGCTGATCGGGTTCGTCGCAGTCCTGGTCCTTCCAAATCTCGCGAGGCGCGAGGAGGAAGAGCGCGAGAAGCTAGAGGCTGAACGCAAGAGCAAGCAGGAGAACGAACGGCAGCATGACGCATCTCCGCAGGCCCGAACCCGACCGGAAATGGGGGGCGGTGATCCGAGCGCACCATCAAGTTCTTGTCAGAAAACGGAGCAAGCGCATGAGTACCGAAATTCACTTTGGGCCCTTTGTCCATAAGCTCAACAAGGGTGGGCTGCACAGCATCGTGCAAAGCGCGAGCTTTCGGGGGACTGCGGCTGGGAACAACATGGCTAACGACGATCCTGCCGTGCGGGCCTACGTCGGCTCCTTCGAACACCAGCAGCGCAACAAGAACTGGAGTAGTGCGTCGATTACCGTGATCGAGTTCTTGACGTTCACGCCTCCGCGCCCAGGGTGCCCTCCTGGCTATGCTGAATGGCGGGGAGAACAACTGGTCGACGGCCATCTTGCCGTGCGCATCCTGCGCGTACTCAACGGTAGAGGCGAGCCCGTGTACTTTGCGGAGAGGGGCGGCTGAGCAGTCATGTAGGACATTGAAGACCGCTTTAGCGGCGGATTCAACTACGCCGAGGTTACACGCCATGGTTACACCCCGCGGTTGCACCCTGTGACCCGGCCAGGCCAGGGACTGCGGATCCCTGCAAAGCATGCCAAGTTCCGAAACCGAAAGTTCGCACCGGACCTGGCCGGTAGGCCGCATGAATCCTAGCTATCAGCTTCGAAGCTGACCGCCGTAAGTGCGCAGTTTCGGAACTTTCCTGACTGACGACGGCCGGCACATCACGTGCCGGTTGGCCCTTCGCCGAAGACGAAATCGGTACGCGGTACGCAGTCCGGTACGCACCCGATCGGCGCCCCCGTCGCAACCCGTCTCTCGGGCAACCCCGGGCAGACCTGTGCCCCGGACGATGCCACGATCAAACCTTCAACGGCGTGGGGAGGGGGATGGGATGCGTGAAATCAGGGCCGGCGACCAACCCAGGCGAGCGCTGCCGCCCTTGCTCGTGACCCGTGAGGAAGCTGCGGCGGCCCTGACCTTGAGCATCCCAACGTTTCTGAAGGCAGTTCGGGAGGGGCGCATGCCGCAGCCGCGTCTGATCTCTGCAAACCGCGTCGGATGGCTGTGGTCTGAACTTGAGACCTTTGCTGCGGCCTTGCCTGTATCGAGGCTTCCGGCGCCTCCAAACACAGGGAACCGAAGGCGTAAGTCATAGGGCGCGCGCACTGTCGGCGCTCACCTCAGGTCGTATCTGCGGCGGGGCGTCTGCGCAAGGGGATGACTTCTGCGCTTTGGGGCTGCGCGAGGTCGAGCGCGATTCCTGGCCTTTCCTCTTGTCGAGCCCACGGCTTCTCTACTTCGAACATCTCGCTACGTAGAAGAGGGCGCCATTTCCCGTCGCTTCGTTCTCGGACTGCAGCCAAAGCGAGATCTTGCGCCGCTTCGGCGATGACGCATTGCGGTTGCCCATGCGAGCCGCGCACATGCCGAACCAAACCTAGTGGTAGCCTAAATCCGTGAGTGGCAAACGGAGATGCGTCACAGATCGGGCAGCGGGCTCGACGATCCATGGTCGCGCTCGGCCGAGCGGCTGTGGTCGCCGCCTTGCTGAGCCACTCCATCCAGTCATCGAAGTCCTCGATCGTGTAGACGGAGAGCCATGCGTCGATCTTGTCGGCCATTCGCTCCCCGCATAGCGAGAGCATCTGGAACTGCGTGCGCTGAAGCCTTCGCTGAAGGTCAGCGACTTTTTCCTCCAGTGCCGAGGTGCTTGAAGTTCTTGCCATCCGCGTAGCGTAGCTGTTTACGGCCGCGGCGCTGGTCCCTTGAGGCTTGTGAGCGCAGAGGACGCAATGGCGGGCTGCGGCGCACGGGACAGACCCGTGCAGTCGCAGCGGGACGCCGCCGAGCGCCGCGCGCTCCAGATGGTCGAGCACATCACCGGCGCAGACGCGACGCCCGCCTGGGTCAGCGCTCTGCGCCTTGTCCTGGCTGCGGCCATTGATGCCGGTACCCGACAGCCCGGATAGGTGCTCTGCGCGCAGAGCGTCGGGGAATCGATCGGGGAACGGCGGAGGCTCAGCCGGCCGACGGTCCAGGAATCATGCGGCCGGCCTGCCGATGTGCGGCATCCATCAGAACGTTGCGATGGGGTGTGAAGGGGTCTGCCGGCCCAAGGCCTTCAGCGCCTTCTAGAATTTGCTCGCCCGGAGGAGGGGTACTCGATGGCGAGCTTTCTGCGAGATGTGGCAATCAAGAATGTGGTGATGACCGAGGATGCGATTCAGGAGCTGAACCAGGTGTTCACCGAACGGATCCAGTCGCACAACCGGTCGCTTCGCCAAGAGGACTCTGATCGAGAGCTCCTGCACTGGTACATCGTGCGCTTCGATGGGCGTGGGTACCGAAGCCTCAGCGCGCAGGAGGCGTGGGGCGACTACAAGCGCGCCCAGAACGTCGAGCGTGTCGTAATGCAGGCTGTTTGCAAGCGGCACAACGCGACGAACAATCTGGTCGGCGAGCATCTGGACATCCGGCTCGATGCCGGCGCCAACACCACCTCGCACATCATTGTTGGGGGCGAGGACCGGGACTGGGTTGAAAGCACGTTTGGCGCCCTGGAAACGGTCTTGCGGAGACATCGTGACGCGGCCACGGCCGTGATCCGCATGCCATGGACGGGCCTGCTGCTCCAGTTCCTGGGCGTCATCGTTGGTCTGCTTCTCGCTCTCTGGCTGTCGGTGCTGACAGCGCCACTGCTGAAGGGGATGGAGTACCCCCGCGCTGTAGCGTTCGGGCTTTGGTTCCTGGCGTACAGCAACCTGTGGACCTTCCTGCAGCGGCAGGCAATGGACGGCATCGAGGCACTTTTTCCCAACGTGCGCTTCAGCAGAGGGGGTGACCACTGGGTGCAGTCCTTCATGCGAGAAGGCGTGAAAACCGTGGGCGTCGCCGTCCTGCTGTACCTCTTCGGCAAGCTGTCGGTGTGGGTTTCGACGTTGGTCATTCCGCTGGTCACGGCGCCTGCCTGAGCGCCGGCGCCACCATCATGAACGGCCCCAGCGCTCCAGGCTGCATGATCGACGCCGCCGGGTCGGCCGAGCTGCTCGGTGTCTCGCGCCGCATGGTCTACGCCTCTTCAGCAGCGGCCGTTTACGTGGCTACCGCTACAGCGCCCGGGCCATTCGTTCGACTTGGCAGACGTCGCGGCCTTCCGGGACGCCAGCCGCTCCGCGTCGCAGAAGTTGCCGATGATCCGTCCGCCGACCTCGTCCATCCCGGATTGGGACGTCGGCGCCAGGCTGCCGGAACTGTTCGCATCACGCGGCGTGAAATCGCGCCGCCGACCGCCGGGTGCGAAATGAGGACGCCGCGCCACAGTCGTGTGAGGGGCGTGCATGCAGCGCCTGCCGGGCGATCGACCGCACAACCGACCGCACAACAAAACGGCTGTGACTTAGCAAGACTTAACATCCATGCGGGTTTGCGGGCAGTGTTCGCGTGACGCCGGCCCACCATCTTCCTGAAAGGGCCCGGACGTTTCGTCCGGGCCCTTTTCATTTTGGGCGGCGAGGGCGGCAGCAGTGGCATGCCGTCGCGCCGCCGAGCGGGCTCGGCACGAGCCTGCCGCGCAGCGAGGGCTTCGCGTCGCCGCGTTTGCGCCTACCGCGCCGCCGTCTTGCCCGACCGCGCCTTCAACCGCGGCGCCGGCAGGCCCAGCTGCGGCAGCTTGCGGCGCGAGTTCAGCACTGCGTCGATGTCCTCGTTCGCCCCGTCGATCAACTGGACGATCGCGCGCTCGGCCTTCAGCGGCGCACGCGCGATCACCGCGTCGAGCACCGCGCGGTGCAGCGGCAGCGACGATGCCGGCCCGTCCGGGCGCAAGTTCGAGATCTCGAAGCTGGTGCGCAGCAATGCGTCCAGCGCCTTGCTCATCTGCGCGACCATGCGGTTGTGGCAGGCGCGCAGCAGGCCATGATGAAAGCGCAGGTCGTGGGTGACGTAGTCGCCGCCTTCCTCCACCGACCGCACCATGCCGGCGTAGGCCGACTCGATCTCGGCAATGTCTTCCTCCGTGGCGCGCGCCGCGGCCAGGCGCACCGCGACCGGCTCGACAAGGCGGCGCAGTTCCTGCAGATCACGCAGGAAGTCGCGCGACAGTCCGGCGCGGGACTGCCACCTCACGACGTCGGGGTCGAACCAGTTCCACAGGTCCTCGTTGAGCACCCGCGTGCCGACCTTCGGGCCGGTCACCAGCAGGCCCTTGGCAATCAGCGACTTGACCGCCTCGCGGATCACCGTGCGGCTCACGCCGAGCTCTTCGCACAGCAGCGGTTCGGGCGGCAGCGAGCTGCCGACGGGATAGCGGCCCGTGACGATCGCTTCGCCGAGCAGATCGACGGTGCCGCCGTGTACGTTCTTGATCATCGCGAATGTGTGTTCAGAGCGTGGTGATCACGCTGCCGTCGCGATCGGCAAGCTTTTGGTCTGCTCTTCACGACCCCCTTGTCTCCAGTGTAGACCACGGTACCGGGCAGGCCGGACGCGGTGCGGGTGCGCCGGCGAGGTCAGCCCAGGCGGTGGCCGCTGGCCGAGTCGAACACATGCGCCTTGCCCACGTCGATGGCGAGGTGGAGCGTGTCGTCGGGCCGTGCGGCGGTGCGGCCGTGGATCACGGCGATGATCTGCGCGTCGCCGACCTGCAGCAGCAGCTCCGTCTCGGCGCCGGTGGCCTCGACGACGATGACCTTCGCCGCAATGCCCGAGCCCTCCGGCGCCAGATGGATGTCGCCCGGGCGGATGCCGTAGTGCACGGCCTGCCCGTCGCTGCCGTCGAACTGCGGCGGCACCGGCCACCGCGTGCCGGCCGCCAGGACCTCGGTGGCGCCGCCGCTGCCGCGCAGCGTGCCGGGGAGCACGTTCATCGCCGGCGAGCCGATGAATTGCGCGACGAACAGGTTGTCGGGCCGGTCGTACAGATCGAGCGGCGTGCCGATCTGCTCGATGATGCCGTCGTGCATCACGACGATGCGGTCCGCCATCGTCATCGCCTCGATCTGGTCGTGCGTGACGTAGACGGTGGTGGTCCTGAGCCGCTGGTGCAGTGCCTTGATCTCGGCGCGCATCGCGACGCGCAGCTTGGCGTCGAGGTTGGACAGCGGCTCGTCGAACAGGAAGACCTTCGGGTCGCGCACGATCGCGCGCCCCATCGCGACGCGCTGGCGCTGGCCGCCGGAGAGCTCGCGCGGGTGGCGGTCCAGCAGGGTGTCGAGGTTGAGGATCTTCGCGGCCCGGGCGACCCGCTCGTGGATGAGCGCCGCATCGGCCTTGCGCAGTTTCAGGCTGAACGCCATGTTCTCCCCGACCGTCATGTGCGGGTACAGCGCGTAGCTCTGGAACACCATCGCGATGTCGCGGTCCTTCGACTCCAGATCGTTGACGACCTTGCCGTCGATCGTGATCTCGCCGCCGGTGATGTCCTCCAGGCCCGCGAGCATGCGCAGCAGCGTCGACTTGCCGCAGCCCGACGGACCGACCAGCACGACGAACTCGCCCTCGGCGATGTCGAAGCTGACGCCGTGCAGCACCTTGACCCGGTTGCCGTAGGTCTTCTCGATCTTGTGAAACCCCACCGTGGCCATGGCTCGTCCCCTCGTTGATCTGTCTTGCCGGCGGCGCTTCAGCTCTTCACGGCGCCGGCCGTCAGGCCGCTCACCATGTAGCGCTTGAAGGCGTAGTAGATCGCCGCCGGCGGCAGCGCATAGATCAGGCCGGTGGCCATCAGCAGCTCCCACGGCGAATCGTCGGCGGCGAGAAAGTTGCCGAGCGTGACCGCCAGCGTCACGCTCCTGTCGTTGGACAGCAGCAGGAAGGCGTACAGATACTCGTTCCACGCCAGCAGCAGCGCGTACGTGCCGACCGCGACCAGCGAGGGCACCATCAGCGGCAGGTAGACCAGTCGGAACAACTGCAGCGGCGAGGCACCGTCCATGCGCGCGGCTTCGTCGAGCTCCGGAGGCAGCTTGTCCGACGCCTGCTTGAGCACCCAGATGCAGTAGGGCGAGGCGATCGTCACCATCGCGAGGATCAGCGCCCACTGGCTGTTCAGCAGCCCGTAGTTGCCCATGGTCTTGTACATCGGCACCGCGAGGAACGCGGCCGGGATGAAGTAGGTGAAGAGGGCGAGGTTCATCACCGTCCGCCCGCCGCGCACCTTGAGCCGGCTGATCGCGAACGCGGCCGAGGTGGCGACGAACAGCGTGATCGCCGCGACCGCCACGGCGATCAGCACCGAATTGCCCAGCTGCAGCCAGAAGTGGTCGAGGTAGAAGTGCTTCTGGCCGAAGACGTTCTCGAAGTTCTCCAGCGTCGGGTGGTCGGGCCACAGCTTGCCGGTCGTGGCCTGGTCCTTGGGCGAGATCGCGAACAGCACCAGGTGGTAGACCGGGATGAGGGTCCACAGCAGCACCGGGATGCCGATCAGCAGCAGCTTGGCTTCGGTGGTCACCGTCGTCCAGTTCAGCTTTCCGCCGCTCATTTCGACAACCTCTTCATCATGATGTAGACAAGCGGCAGCACGAGCGGCAGCGCGACGACGATGGACGCCATCGACAGATCGACCTGGTCGAGCCGCAGGTAGCGGATGCCCAGGGTCGCCAGGACATGCGTCAGGTCGGCCGGGCCGCCGCCGGTCAGCAGGTAGACGCTGTTGAAGTCGCCCAGCGTCCAGATCATCGACAGGATCAGCGAGGTCACGTAGAGCGTGCGCAGCGACGGCCAGGTGATGAAGCGGAACTTCTGCCAGCGGGTCGCGCCGTCGACCGACGCGGCCTCGTATTGCTCGGAAGGGATGGCCAGACGCCCGGCGATCAGGATCAGGGTCCAGAACGGCAGCGACTTCCAGACATGCATGAGCATCGAGAAACCGAGCGCCAGCGGCGGGTGGTTCAACCAGTTCGGGCCGTCCAGCCCGGTGAGATTGAAGATCAGCGTGTTGATCACGCCCCACTCGGGGTTGAGCATGAAGCGCACCGACAGGATCGTCGGGATCGACGGCAGCGCCCAGGGCAGGATGAAGATCAGCGACAGGATCCTGATCCACCAGCGCTCGGTCACGAAGAAGCCCGAGAGCATCATCGCCAGCACCATCTTGATGTTGATCGCGACGACCAGGAACACCAGCGTGTTGATCAGGCTGCGCAGGAAGATCGGATCGTCGAACAGCCTTTCGTAGCTGGACGGATGACGCGCCAGCCACATCCCGTAACCCAGCGGGTAGAGCACGAAGATCACGAAGACCAGGAGGTAGGGCAGCACGAGCATGCGCCCCCAGAACTGCCAGCGGTCGGGCGTCCGCCTCGGGCGCGTGCCCGCGCCGGCCGGATCGCTGCTCATCCGGGCGCTCATCGGGGTGCTCATCTTTGCACTCATCTTTGCACTCATCTTGGCGCTCATCTCGGCGCTCATCTCGGCGCCGGCGCCGCCGCGATGGGCGCCGCGCTCGGCGTCGCGACCACCTTGATGCGCGCGATCATCTCGTCGACGGCCTGGTCGACCGGCACCTTCTCGTTGAGCACGCGGTTCATCGCCTTGGCCCAGACGTTCTCGTTGTTCAGCGTCGTGAACTTGTAGTTCCTCGTGAACTCGAACGTGACCGTGCCGGCCATGAACTGGTCGTGGACCGATTGGCGATGGGCGTCGGCCTTCCAGAACGCGCTCTGCTGCGCCGCCCTGGTGACCGGGAACCAGCGGCCCAGCGAGCCCTCGACGTAGGGCGTCAGGTTCTGCTCTTCGAGCAGGAAGCCGACGAACTGCTTGGCCGCGACCTTGTTCTTTGCCTCCTTGAACACCACGCCGGTCTTCACCGCCGCGCGGTAGACCATCTTCGAACCATCGGGTTTGGCGGGGAATCCCGCGGTGCGGATCCGCTGCGTGTAGTTCTTCTTCGCCGTGGCGCGCTGCTCGTCGCTGAGCATGGCGTTGTTCATGTCGTCCAGCCACTTGGCGGCGATCGAGATCGTCGCGTTGTGCGTCATCACGGTCGTCCTGTTGTGGAACGCGACGTTGTTGTCCGGGTCCTTCCAGCTCGTGCTCGACGGCGGCGAGCATCCCTTGCTGTAGACCTGCGTGTAGTCGGTCAGCGCGCTGATCAGGCCCTGGCGCACGGTCGGGTCGTCGATCAGCAGCTTGCCGCTGTCGTTGACGAGCCTGACGTTGTAGGCGTCCATGAAGGTCAGGAACGAGTAGAACGAGTCGCTCGAATCCACGCCCAGCGGCATGCCGATGCCGAACACGCGCGAAGCGGTCTTGGCGCGATACGCGGGTTGGACCTTGTCGCACCAGAAGCTCCAGAAGTCCTTCCAGCCGGTCGGGATGTCGGACTCCTTGAAGCCCGCATCGGCCAGCATGTCGACCCAGAACTCGATGTGCATCGTCTGCTGCTTGATCGGGAACGCGTAGTACGCGCGCTTCCTGTCCTGGTCGTTGTACAGGAACGTGGTCTCGACCGTGTTCGGTGCGAAGCGCGCGCGGATCGGGTCGATCACGCTGCTGATGTCCTCGAGCTTGCCGTCGAAGGCCCACTTGCCCGTGACCTGCAGGTCGAAGAGGTCGGCATAGGCCACGTCCGGCGGGTTGCCGGAGTCGAGCGCGGACACGGTCTTGGGGATCATGTCCTGCACCGGGTACTGCGACAACTCGACCTTGACGTTCCTGTGCTTCTCCTCGAATTTCCTGATCGCGGCGAGGAGCGCGTCGTCCTCGGCCTTGTAGAAGCCCTTGACCCACCAGACGGTGAGCTTTTCCTGCGCGAAGGCCGGGCCGGTGGCGACGAGGCAGGCGCCAGCGATCGCGACCGCCATCCATGTTCTGAGCTGCATGTGCTTGTCTCCTGTGCAGGGCCCAGTCTGTAGAGGGCTTGTAGTATCGTATGATGATTGAAGGAATCGGACCGCCGGGAAATACCCGGATGGCGGCGCCGATCGAACCGGCTCAGCCGGTGCCGGCCGCCCGCGCGACCGCCCGGGGATCGACCCCGAGCTGACGCGCGGTCACGAGGATCTGCCCCCACGTCGTCGCATCGATCGGAACGCCGTCGCGCAGCCGGCGCGCGCGCGATTCGCGTTCGGGCTCGCCGGCCAGCCGGACCCTGTCCACGCCTTCGCGCGGCGGCGAAGCCAGCGTCCAGTCGGTGAAGGCCAGCACCTCGCGCTCGAAGGCCGCGCGGTCGCCGAGCGCGGCCGGGTCGATCAGCACCGAGAGCATGCCGTTGAGCACGCGCCGCTGGCCGGTGTCGTCGTCGTGCTGCGCGAGGCCCGCGGCGAGCGCGCCCCCGAGCAGCTCGCACAGCATCGCCAGGCCGTAGCCCTTGTGCGTGCCGAAGGGGAGGATCGCGCCGAAGGGCTCGATCACCGCGTAGCGCGGATCGCGCGTCGGCCGCCCGATGTCGTCGATCAGGATGCCCGGCTCGAGCAGCTCGCCCTTGTTGTGCGCGACGCGGGTCTTGCCCTGCGCCAGCATGCTGGTGGCGAAGTCGAGGATCATCGGCGGGCGGCCCGGCATCGGCACGCCGGCGGCGAACGGGTTGGTGCCGAAACGCGCGTCGCTGCCGCCGAACGGCGCGACGATGCAGCGCGAGATCACGTTGACGAAGTGCATCGACACCAGGCCGGCCTCGGCCGCCTGCTCCGCCCAGGCGCCGATGCGACCCAGGTGGTGCGAATGGCCGAGCGCCACGATGCAGCAGCCGCCTTGCCTGGCCCGTGCGATGCCCAGCGCCATCGCCTCGCGCCCGATCACCTGGCCGAAGCCGGCCCCGCCGTCGAGCCGCAGCATCGCGCCGGCGTCGAGCAGCGTGCGCACATGGGCATTGGGCTTGAGGCCGCCTTCGAGGTACGCGCCGGCGTAGCGGGGCAGGATGCCGATGCCGTGGGAGTCGTGGCCGGTCAGGTTGGCGTCGACGAGGTGGGTGGCGACCGCGTCGATCTCGTCGTCGCCGCTGCCGAAGCCGGCGACGACCAGCCGCACGGCGCCGAGCAGCCGCGTCGCGTCGATGGTCAGCGCCTCGCTCATGATCGGCATTCCGGCACCGGCGAGATCGGCGGCCTGCCGGCGAGGCGCGCCTGCAGGTTGGCGAGCACGAGGTCGGCCATCGTCTGGCGCGTCTGGGTGGTGGCGCTGCCGATGTGCGGCGAGAGCACCACGTGCGGGATGGCGCGCAGGCGCCCGGACACGTCCGGCTCGTTCTCGAACACGTCGAGCCCGGCGCCGGCGATCACGCCGCGCTCCAGCGCGTCGATCAGCGCCGCTTCATCGACGACCGAGCCGCGCGCCACGTTGACGAGAATGCCCTCGGCGCCCAGCGCGGCGAGCGCCTCGGCGTTGATCAGGTGGCGCGTCGCGGCGCCGCCCGGCGTGATGACGACGAGAAAGTCGCTCTCGGCGGCCAGCGCCACGGGGTCGGCGACGTAGCGGTGCGGGACCCCCGCCCGCGGGCTGCGCGAGGTGTACGCGATCGACATGCCGAACGCCGCGGCGCGGTGCGCGATGGCCTGCCCGATGCGCCCCATGCCGACCAGACCGAGCCGCGCGCCCGACATCTTGCGGCCCAGCGGCATCGGCCCGCTCGCCGCCCATTGGCCGCTGCGCACATGGCGGTCGGCCGCGGGCAGCTGGCGCGCAGCCGACAGCATCAACCCGATGGCGAGATCGGCGACGTCGTCGTTCAACACGTCCGGCGTGTGTGTGACGACCGCCCCGCGTGCCTTCGCCGCCGCGACGTCGACACCGTCGTAGCCGACCCCCATCACCGAGATGATTTCCAGCCTGGGCAACTGCGCGATCAGCTCGGCGGAGACCTTGGACTCGCCGTTGGCGGCGATCGCGCGGATCGTCGGTGCGACTGCCGCGAACGCGGCGGGGTCGGTCTCGTGCAGGCGATCGTGCACGGCGAAGACGGCGTCGAGTTTCGGCGCGAGCAAGGACGACAGTCTGGCGGCGGTGAGCAGCGCAATGGCGGCGGGCATGGGTGATTCCTCCGGACGACACGACGGGTTGACGTTCAATCGTCATACCATAATACTCATGCCATTCCCGGTCGCTGATCCGGGTTAACCGGGGTGGAAATGAACCAGACTCCCAGGAAGAAGCCCGCAGCGCTCCGCAGCCAGCAATGGTTCGGACGCCGGGACCGCGACGGATTCGCCTACCGCAGCTGGCTCAAGGGATCGGGCGTGCCGCACGACCAGTTCGACGGCCGGCCGGTGATCGGCATCTGCAACACCTTCAGCGAGCTCACGCCCTGCAACTCGCACTTCCGCACGCTGGCCGACCAGGTCAAGATCGGCGTGTACGAGGCGGGCGGCTTTCCGCTCGAGTTCCCGGTGATGTCGCTGGGCGAGACGCTGCTGCGCCCGACGGCGATGCTCTACCGCAACCTGGCGTCGATGGATGTCGAGGAAAGCATCCGCGGCAACCCGATCGACGGCGTCGTGCTGCTGATGGGCTGCGACAAGACGACGCCGTCGCTGGTGATGGGCGCGGCCAGTGTCGACCTGCCGACCATCGGCGTCAGCGGCGGCCCGATGCTCAACGGCAAGTGGCGTGGCCGGGAACTCGGTTCGGGCACCGGCGTGTGGCGCATGAGCGAGCAGGTGCGCGCCGGCACGCTCCAGCTCGCGGACTTCTTCGACGCCGAGAGCTGCATGCACCGCAGCCACGGCCACTGCATGTCGATGGGCACGGCGAGCACCATGGCGTGCATGGTCGAGGCGCTGGGTCTCGGGTTGCCCGGCAATGCGGCGTACCCGGCCGTCGACGGCCGGCGCAACCTGCTGGCGCGCAACGCCGGGCGACGCATCGTGCAGATGGTGCACGACGACCAGGTGCTGTCGAGCCTCCTGACGCGCGAGGCCTTCGAGAACGCGATCAGGACGCTCGCCGCGATCGGCGGCTCGACCAACGCGGTGATCCACCTGATCGCGATCGCCCGTCGCATCGGCGTGGCGCTGGACATCGAGGACTTCGACCGGCTCGGGAGCGACTTGCCGTGCCTCGTGGATCTCCAGCCGTCGGGCAGCTTCCTGATGGAAGACTTCTGCTACGCCGGCGGGCTTCCGGTCGTGATGAAGGAGATCGCGCGGCACCTGCACCTGGGCGCGATGACCGCGAGCGGGCGGAGCGTCGGCGAGAACATCGCCGACGCCGAGAACTTCAACGCGGAGGTGATCCGGCCGCTCGCCACGCCGTTCAAGGAGAAGGCGGGCATCGTGGTGCTGCGCGGCAACCTCGCGCCGCGGGGCGCGGTGATCAAGCCGAGCGCGGCCACGCCGGGCCTGCTGGTGCACAAGGGCCGCGCGGTGGTGTTCGAGGACATCGAGGACTTTCACCGGCGCATCGATGACGAGGACCTCGACATCGACGAGACCTGCGTGATGGTGCTGAAGAACTGCGGTCCCAAGGGCTACCCCGGCATGGCCGAGGTCGGCAACATGCCCTTGCCGCCCAAGCTGCTGCGCAGGGGCATCACCGACATGATCCGCATCAGCGACGCGCGCATGAGCGGCACGGCCTATGGCACCGTTGTGCTGCACACCGCGCCGGAGGCGGCGGCGGGCGGTCCGCTGGCGATCGTGCGCAACGGCGACATCGTCGAGCTGAACGTGCCCGATCGGCGCCTGCAGCTGCACATCGGCGACGCGGAGCTGGCGATGCGCCTTGCGGCATGGCAGGCACCGCCGCCGCCGCTCGCCAGCGGCTACTGGCGCCTGTACGTGGACCACGTGCTGCAGGCGGATCAGGGCGTGGATCTGGATTTCCTCGTCGGCCGGCGCGGGGCCTTCGTGCCGCGGGACAACCACTGAGGACCCGGATCGCGGTCGACGGCGCCCGTAGTCGCCGCTGACGTACACGGAACGGCATCCTGCCTGCCGTGCGTCTTCCCACAAGGAGACGCCATTGATGGAGAGCGATGCGCATCGAGACGGCATCCGCCGGGTCGCACTGGCCCGGCAACTGCGCGAACTGATCGACGACGGCCGCGACGCACTGCCGCTGCCGGGCGGCGGCCGCACGCTTGACCGCTGGCGCGCGCTCGCGCGTGTCGCCGCGCAGGACCTGTCGCTGGTCAAGCTCTTCGAAGGCCACACGGATGCCCACGCCACGCTCGCGGAGGCCGGCGTCGCGCCCCATGCCCGCGCCAGCTACGGCCTGTGGGCCGCCGAACCGCCGCAGGCGCGGGTGGTGTTCCGCCGCGTGGCCGAGGGCGGGATCGTCCTTCACGGCAACAAGGCCTGGTGCTCCGGTGCCGAAAGGCTGGACCGCGCGCTGCTGACCGTGTGGGACGAGGAGGGCGCCGGTCCCTGGCTCGCCGACGTCGATCTGCATCACCCCGGCGTGCACATCGACGACGCCGCCTGGCACGCCGTCGGCATGGCCGCCACGGCGAGCGCCACGGTGAACTTTGAAGCCGCTCCCGCACGCCTGATCGGCGACGCCGGTTTTTACCTGTCGCGCCCCGGCTTCTGGCACGGCGGCGTCGGCATCGCGGCCTGCTGGCACGGCGCCGCATGTGCGGTGGCGGACGCTCTCCGTGCGCAAGCGAACACAAGCCCCGACCCGGGCTGGCACCGCAGCCTGGCGCTGGGCGAGGTGGACCGCCTGCTCAGCGCCAACGCCGCCCTGCTGCGCGAGGCCGCCGCCTGGATCGACCGCCATCCCACCGCCAACGCGCGCCTCTGGGCGCTGCGCACGCGGGCCGCGGGCGACGACTGCGCCCAGCAGGTCCTGCGCGCCGCCACGCGCGCCATGGGCGCCGGTCCGCTGTGCCTTGACCCTCATTTCGGGAGGCTGGCAGCGGATTTGCCAGTGTTCATCCGGCAATGCCACGGCGACCGCGATCTGGCCGCCCTGGGGGCCGACAACCTCAAGGAAGACATCCCGCCATGGACGCTCTGATGCACCGACGCCCGTTCCAGACCGTGAACGAGGGCATGCCCGCCGACCTCGCCGCCGGCGAGTCGCCGCTGCGGTCGCCGTCCGACCGCCGCATCGATGGCGAAGGCACGCCCGAATGGGCCTGGCGCCAATGGCAGCCGCTGTGGGGCGCGCCGCTGACCTCGCTCGACGAACTGGTGCCCGTAGGCCGCCGCGCCGTCGTCGTCGCGCCGCATCCCGATGACGAGGTGCTGAGCTGCGGCGGCCTGCTGTCGCTGCTGGTGACGCGCCACCGCGCCGGCCTGCCGCCCGATCGCGCGCCGGCGCCGCCGGTCGAACTGGTGGCCGTGACGGATGGCGAAGCCAGCCATCCGGGCTCGCCGCGCTGGACGCCGCAGCGCCTGGCCGTGCAGCGCCGCTACGAGCGCGCCTCCGGCCTGCGCCGTCTGGGTCTGCACGTCCCCGTGCATGCGCTGGGCGTGCCGGACGGACGCATCGCCGAGCAGGAGGACGACCTGGTGCTCGAGTTGTGCCGCCGTCTGCGGCCGGACGATGTCGTCCTCACCTCGTGGCGATTCGACGGCCATCCGGACCATGAGACCACGGGCCGCGCCTGCGCGCGCGCCACGCTGCTGACGGGCGCCTCGCTGGTGGAGATCCCCATCTGGGCCTGGCACTGGGCCCGCCCCGGCGACGCCGCGGTGCCCTGGCACCGGATGCGGCGCCTGCCGCTCAACGCGCGCTCGCTGCGGGACAAGCGCACCGCGCTGGCCGCGCATCGCAGCCAGCTGCTCGACGACGGGGACCACCCGCCGGTGCTCTTCGCCGAGGCGGTGAACCGCCTGCTGCGCCCCTTCGAATTCGTGCTCGCGCCCGAGGCGCCTCAATGAAGGACGACGCCAGCGGTGCTCCGGCGGCGTTGGCGCGTCATTTCGAAGCGCTGTTCACTGACAGCGCCGACCCCTGGGGCTATCGAACCCGGTGGTACGAACAACGCAAGCGCGCGATGGTGCTGGCCTGCCTGCCGCGGGAACGCTACGCGCGCGGCTTCGAGCCGGGCTGCGCCAACGGCGAGCTGAGCGCCGCGCTGGCCACGCGATGCGACCGCCTGCTGTCGACCGACGGCAGCGAGACGGCCGTGGCGCATGCGAAGGAACGGCTCGCGTCCCTGGTCCATGTCGACGTCACGCGCGCGACCATGCCGGCCGACTGGCCGGTGGGCCGCTTCGACCTGATCGTGCTGAGCGAGATCGGCTACTACCTGGAGGAGGGCGGTCTCGACGCGTTGATCCGCCGCGCCGCCGCGAGCCTGGAGACGGGCGGCACGCTGCTGGCGAGCCATTGGCGGCACCAGGAGGGCGACTACCTGCGCCTGGGCGACGAGGTGCATCGCCGCATCGACCTGCTGCTGCGCGAGCGTCACGGCATGACACGGCTGCTGCGGCACGACGAGGCGGACTTCCTCGTCGAGGTGTGGAGCGACGACGCGCGCTCGGTGGCGCAGCGTGAGGGCTTGAGACCATGATCGGCATCGTGGTCCCCGCGCATGACGAGCAGGCGCTCATCGGCCGCGCGCTGACGGCGCTGAAGGTCGCCGCGGCGCATGAGGACCTGGGCGCGGAGGAGGTCCGCATCCTGGTGGTGCTCGATGCGTGCCGCGACGGGACGGAGGCGGTGGCCCGCGCGCTCGGCATCGACCGCCTCGCGATCGAGGCGCGCAACGTCGGCATCGCGCGCGCGGCCGGCGCCCAGGCGCTGATCCAGCGCGGCGCGCGCTGGCTCGCCTTCACCGACGCCGATTCGACGGTCGCGCCGTGCTGGCTCGCGCGGCAGCTCGCGCTGCGCAGCGAGGCGGTCTGCGGCGTCGTGGAGGTCGACGACTGGAGCGGCTATTCCAGCGAGGAACGGCGCGCCTATGAAGCCGGCTACCTCGATGCCGAAGGGCATCGCCACATCCACGGCGCCAACCTCGGCGTGTGCTCGAACGCCTATCAGCGCGCCGGCGGCTTTCCGCCGCTGACCAGTCGCGAGGACGTGGCGCTGGTGCACCGGCTCGTCGCGCAGGGCGCCCGCATCGCATGGACCAACACCGTGCGCGTGCTGACGAGTGCCCGCCGCGCCGGCCGCGCGCCGGAAGGCTTCGCCTCCTTCATGCAAGGGCTGTGCGTGTCCCCGCAGACCTTGTGAGTTTCGTGAGACTCGCACGCCTCGCGGTGGGACCCAGAGGCCTCACGGCCCACAGGCCCCACAGGCGCCACTGGCCCGACTGGCCCCACTGGCCCCACTGGCCACTGGCCCCGCAGGCCACCAGCCCCGCAGGGCACCATCCGCGCAGGCCACTGGCCCCACTGGCCTCATGGGCTTCGCGAGGACCGACGCCGCGGGTCTCCTCACGTCCGCAGGTCGGCGACCTTGTCCGGCGTCATCGGCGTGCTGCGCAGGCGCTTGCCGGTGGCGTGGAAGATCGCGTTGCTGATCGCCGCGGCGACGCCGACGAGGCCGATCTCGCCGACGCCCTTGGCGCCGAGGCTGCTCACCACGCGGTCGTCCTCCTCGACGAAGAGCACGTCGATGTCCGGCACGTCGGCGTTGCAGGCGATGTGGTACTCGGCCAGGCTGTGGTTCATGAAGCGGCCGAGCGCGTGATCGCTCAACGTCTCCTCATGCAGCGCCTGGCCGATGCCCCACACGACGCCGCCGATGATCTGGCTGCGCGCCGTCACCGGATTGATGATCCGGCCCGCCGCGACCGCGCTGACGACCCGCGTCACGCGCACCGTGCCCAGCCGCTCGTCGACGCGCACCTCGACGAAGACCGCCGAGTGCACCGCCCGGATGTACTTCCGCTGCTTCAGTACGTTGGGCAGCATCAGGTACTTCTCGTCGAGCGGACCGCCGGCCTCCTCGCGCAGCAGTTGCGACAGCGGCACCGCCGCGCCGGTGTCGGATCGATGGAGCTGGCCGCCGCGGCAGACGATGTCGGCGAAGCGCGCGCCGTCGAAGCCGGGCGCGTGCTGCTTCGCCCGTTTCCACAGCGCCTTGCGCAGCTTCTCGCAGACGCCTTGCACGGCTGAGCCCACCGTCGCGACGTGCGCCGAACCGCCCTCGATCGGCGCGACCGGCAGCGTCGAGTCACCGAGCCGGAACGTGACCTGCTCCAGCGGCAGGCCCATCTCCGCCGCCGCGATCTGCGCCATCGTCGTGTAGGTCCCGGTGCCGATGTCGGTCGCGGCGCTCTCGACCACGAGACGGCCGTCCTCATCGAGCGTCGCCCGCGCCCGCGCGAACATCTGCATCGCGTCCCAGGTCCCCGTCGCCAGGCCCCAGCCGACGAACTCATGGCCCTGCGGCATCGAGCGCGGCGCGGCGGGCCGTCGCTCCCAGCCGAAGCGCCGCGCGGCCTGCGCGTAGCACTGGCGCAGCGCCTTCGTCGAATAGGGCAGGTCGTTGGCCTCGTCCCGCTCGGCGTAGTTGCGCAGCCGCAGCTCGAGCGGATCGATGCCCGCGGCATGGGCGAGTTCGTCCATCGCGACCTCCAGCGCATGGACGCCGTGCGCGGCGCCGGGCGCGCGCATGTCGATCGGGCTGTACTGGTCGAGCGGCACGACCCGGTAGTCCAGCCGCACGTTGTCGCAGGCGTAGAGCTGGCCGGACCAGTTGACGACGACCTCCACGTAGTCCTCGCGACGCGAGGTTTCCGCGATGGCCTCGTGCATCACGGCCGTGAGCCGGCCGTTCGCGTCCGCGGCCAGCCGCACGCGCTGCCAGGTCTCGGGCCGATGGCCGAAGGTGAACATCTGCTGGCGCGTCAGCACGACCCGCACCGACTGCTTCAGCTGCAGCGCCGCCATCGTCGCGAGCAGCAGGTTGTACTGCGGCCGCAGGCCCGACCCGAAGGCGCCGCCGACGAAGGCGTTCTTCACCGTCACCCGGCGCGCCGGCAGCCCGAAGGCGCGCGACACGACCCAGCGCGAGTTCTGCGATCCCTGCGTCTTGTCGTGGATGGTCAGGTGACCGTCGGGATCGAGGAGCACCGTCGTGGCGTGCATCTCCATCGGGTTGTGGTGCTCGACGCCGGCGTAGTACTCGCCGTCGGTCGAGAACGCGGCCGCGTGCCACGCGGCCTCCGCATCGCCGCGCGGCTTCGGCGGCGGCGAGAAGCCGACCTTCAGCCGCGACGGTTCGCGGGCGCGCGAGCGGTTGTCCAGCAGATGCGTGTCGTGCGGCGCGACCTCGACCTCGACGCGGACCAGCATCGCCGCGTAGCGCGCCAGCTCCAGCGTGGTCGCTACCACCAGCGCCACCGGCTGGCCGCTGTAGTGGACCTCGTCGTCGTGCAGCGGCTTGAACGGCGAGCCCCCCGGCGCGGTCATGTCCTTGTAGAACAGGTCCATCGATCGCATCTTGGGCCGGTGGAGGTGGGTCAGCACGTCCACGACGCCGGGCAGCGCCAGCGCGGCGCTCGCGTCGATGGACACGATGCGGCCGCGCGCGACCGGCGTGTTGACGACGACGCCGATCAGCAGCCCGGTGCCCGAATGCTCCGCTGCGTACTTCGCCGCGCCGGTGACCTTTGCCAGCGCGTCGATGCGCGGCAGCGGCGTGCCGATCGCGACGGTGCCGGTGCCGGCGGGGGCCATGGGCTGCTGCGTCTCCCGCAGTCGACGGCGTTCATCACCGGTCGTCGTGCCGGCGCCGGCGGGAAGGTCGAAGGCATCGGCCGTCTCAGCGGTGGCCGCATCGGCGGCGACGGAGGCATTGGCCGAATCGGCGGCATCGGACGCATTGGACGCATTGGACGAACGGGAAACGGGCAGTGAGCTCATGGAGCCTCCGCGGTCGGGGCGCGGTCCTCTCGCGCGCCGAGCGCGCGAAAGGCGTCTTCGCCCGTGTTGGTGGGGATGCCCGCCAGCGCCATCTCCAGCGCGCGCACGACGGCATGTCGCGCCAGCGGGATCTTGAAGGCGTTGCCGGGCGTCGATTCGGGCAGCGCGGGACCGCCGCAGGGGATGGCGTCCTTCAGCAGCGCCGCCGCGCAGGCGCTGAAGAGCTGCGGAGAGGGCCGCTCGCCGACCAGCAGCCGTTCGGCCTCCGGGTTGCGCCAGGGCTTGTGGGCGACGCCGCCCAGGGCGACCCGTGCGTCGACGATCAACCCCGTGTCATCGAGCTCAAAGCCGGCGGCCACCGAGACCAGCGCGAATGCGTAGGACGCGCGCTCGCGCAGCTTCAGATAGCAGCTGTGCGCCTGCAGGCTGTTGGGCGGCACGACCAGATGGGTGATGAGCTCGCCCGGGGCCAGCGTGGTGTCGAGGTCCGGTCGATCGCCGGGCAGCCGGTGGAACTCGCCGAACGGGATCACCCGTCGGCCCGCGGTGCCGATGACATGGACCTCCGCGTCCAACGCGGCCAGCGCGACGCAGAGGTCCGACGGATGCGTGGCCACGCAGTGCGCGCTGGCCCCGAGGATCGCGTGCTGCCGCGCCAGTCCCGTCGCCGCCGGGCAGCCGCTGCCGGGAATGCGCTTGTTGCAGGGCACGCCGGCGTCGTAGAAGTAGAGGCAGCGGGTGCGCTGCAGCAGGTTGCCGCCGTTGGTCGCGCGGTTGCGGATCTGCGGCGAGGCGCCGGCCAGGATGGCTGAACGCAGCAGCGGCAGGCGCTCGGCGACCAGCGGGTGGTAGGCGGTCGCCGCGTTCGTCGCCAGCGCGCCGAGGTGCACGGCGCCGTTGCCGGCGTCGCGGATCTCGCGGATCTCGCGCATGTCGCGCATGTCGCCGACGCCCAGGCGGCTGATGTCGACGAGCCGCACCGGCGCCATCACGCCTTCCTTCATCAGGTCGACGAGGTTGGTCCCGCCGGCGAGGTAGCGCGGCGCGCGCGCCTCGGCGGCGCCGGCGGTCCCGAGGTCGCGCGGCCCGACGGTCGTCTGGGCGAGGGGCACCTCGGCGAGGGGCGTCTCGACGGCAGCCTCGCCGACGGGACCAACGACGGGACCAACGACGGGACCAACGACGGGACCACCGACCGGAGCAGCGACCCGACCGGCGGCAAGACCGGCGAACTGGTGGAGGGCCTCGTCCGCGGACGTGGCGCGGTGATAGTCGAAGCGGTTCATTCGCGCACCTCGCCGGTGTCGGCGGCGGAGGCCACCATCGACGCCGCCGCCGCGCAGACGGCGGGCACGGCGCTGTCGGGGCGCAGCACGATGCGCGCGACCGCGTCGACGATCTGCGGATAGGCCCCGCAACGGCAGAGGTTGCCGCTGAGGCGCTCGCGCAGCTCATGCCGGTTGACGGGGCGGGGCTCGTTCAGCAAGCCCGCCGCCGAGCACAGTTGTCCTGGCGTGCAATAGCCGCACTGCAGCGCGTCGCAGTCGATGAACGATTGCTGCAGCGGATGCAGCACGTCCGGGTCGGTGGCCGCGTGATCTTGGCTCGTGTTCGTGGTTGCGGCCGTGGCCATTGCCATGGTCGTGGCCGCGGTCGTTGTCGTTGTCGTTGTCGTGGCCGCGGTCACGAGACCGGGCAGGCCCTCGACGGTCGTGATGGCCTGGCCGTCGAGGCTCACGGCGAGCAGCAGGCAGCTGTTCATGCGCGCGCCATCGACGAGCACCGTGCACGCGCCGCATTGACCGTGGTCGCAGCCCTTCTTCGTGCCGGTGAGGTCGAGCTGCTCGCGCAGCAGGTCGAGCAGCGTCGTCCATGGCTCGACCGCGAGCGCGTGCGCGCGGCCGTTGATCGTGAGCCGGATCGGCTCGGGCCGCATCGGCGCGGGCAGGGTGTCCGCGCCCGTGTGCAGGGGCGGGTGTTCGGCGATGTCCATGGGACCTCCTGGCGGATGCCGGGGTTGTGCTGCGTTGGGAGCCGGAGGCTCAGGATTTCTTCGTGACGGACGCCCACAGTTCGCGCAGCGTGGCCGCGATGACGCCGCGCGCGTCGGGATCGCCGAGCAGCAGTGCCGTGGCGTACTGCAGCATCTGCCGGGGCTCGACGTGCGGCGGCAGCGGCGGGACGTCCGGATCGACGACCATCTCCAGCAGCATCGGCCGGTCGGCGCGGAGCGCGCGGTCCCAGGCGGGCGCGACGTCCTCGGGCCGGTCGATGCGCAGGCCCTCGAGACCCAGCATGCGGGCGTACTCGGCATACGGGAACGCGGGCAGCGTCTGCGAGGCCTCGAACTTGGGATCCCCGGCCGTGACGCGCTGCTCCCAGGTCACCATGTTGAGGTCGCCGTTGTTGAGCACCATCACGACAAGGCGCGGGTCCGACCAGTCGCGCCAACGATGCGCGATCGTGATCAGCGCGTTGATGCCGATCATCTGCATCGCGCCGTCGCCGAGCAGCGCGATCACCGGCCGCCCCGGATGCGCCAGCTTGGCCGCCAGCGCATAGGGCACGGCGCAGCCCATCGTCGCCAGCCCGCCGGAGACCGAGCCCATCATCCCGGGGCGCGCCTTCAGGTCGCGCGCGTACCAGCCCGCGGACGTGCCGGAGTCGCAGGTCAGGATCACATCGTCCGGCAGGCGCGGCGACAGGTCCCAGAACACGCGCTGCGGATTCAGCGGCTTGGCATCGGTCATCGCGCGCGCCTCGAGGACCTGCCACCAGTCGCGGACCTCGGACTCGATGCGATGCCGCCAGGTCTTGTCCGGATTGGGTCTCAGGTACGGCAGGAGCGCCTCGAGCGTGATCCGGCTGTCGCCGACCAGGTTCGCCTCCATGGGGTATCGCGTCGACACGCGCCGGCCGTCGATGTCGATCTGCACGCCGCGCGCCTGGCCTTCCTTGGGCAGGAACTCCGAATACGGGAAGTGCGATCCCACCATCAGCAGCGTGTCGCACTCGTTCATCATCGTCCAGCTGGGCTTGGTGCCGAGCAGGCCGATCGAGCCTGTCACGAAGGGCAGTTCGTCGGAGACGGCCATCTTGCCCAGCAGCGCCTTGGCGATGCCCGCGCCCAGGCGCTCCGCGACCTGGATGAGCGCATCGCCCGCGTGCAGCGCGCCGGCGCCGGCCAGGATCGCCACGCGCTTGCCCGCATTGAGGATGTCCGCCGCGGCGCGCAGTTGCGCGTCGCCGGGCGCGCCGGGCGACGCGGTCCAGCCGATGCCGGTGTGGATCGTGTCATGCGCGCGCGGCGGTTCGGTCACGGCGTCCAGTTCCTGCAGATCGTGCGGCAGGATCACGCAGGTCACGGTGCGCTGGTCCCGCGCGATGCGCACCGCGCGGTCGATCAGGTGCCGCACCTGCGCGGGCGCCATCGCCGTGTGGACGAACTCGTGCGCGACGTCCTTGAACAGGCTGTGCAGGTCGACCTCCTGCTGATAATCGCCGCCGAGCGCGGAGCGCGCGCTCTGCCCGACCAGCGCGACCACCGGCATGTGATCGGCCTTGGCGTCGTAGAGGCCGTTGAGCAGGTGGATCGCGCCCGGCCCCGAGGTGGCCATGCAGACGCCGACCTCGCCGGTGAACTTGGCGTGCGCGGTCGCCATGAACGCGGCGAGCTCTTCGTGGCGGACCTGCACGAAGCTCATGTCGTCCTTGCGCCGCCCGAAGGCGCCCATCAGGCCGTTGATGCCGTCGCCGGGGTAGCCGAAGACGCGACGGATGCCCCAGCCGTGGAGTCGGTCGAGGATCTGGTCGCTGACGGTGGCGGTCATTCGGTGGGGCTCCGGCGGGTGGGCGTGCCCCTCGTCGGCAAGCCGCTTGCCCATCCCCGGCAGGGAACATCGCAGCGATGAACCGGCGGCTGCGTCCGTTCGACACCGTGCAGCCGTTCGACGTCGCCATTCCACGCCGCAATACGACGCCGCAATACGACGCCGCCGACCAGGCACGACCGCCAAGGGGCATTGCCGCGGCGCAGCATGACAACGCCGTGGACCGGGGCGTAGCATCGAGATTCCTCGGACTCATGTCCCCCGTCATGTCAGTCTGGCAATTCGATCTCGCCTTTTCGCAAGGCGGCGCGGCGGCCTCGTGGTTGCCGTCCTCGCGCACCGACGTCATGCACTACCTCGCCTCGCGCGTCGGGCCGAGCACGCCGATGCTCGAAGGCTGGCGCTACTTCGGCAACGAGGCGGGCAACTGCATCGACATGGTCTCCGACCCCGACGGTCGCTATGAGCTGCACGCCCGGCTGGACGCCTGCGCCAGCGAGACCGACCACTTCATCGAGGTCGTCTGCGACGTCGCCCATGCGCTGGGCTGCGAGTTCTTCAGCGAGGAGCTGTCGGCGCTGGTGCGGCCGAGCTCGCGTGAACTGAAGGAAGCGCTGCAGCGCTCGAGCGCCTGGCGCTTCGCGCTCGATCCCGAAGGCTTCCAGCCGAGCCGCTGATCAGCCTCGGGTGATCGGCCTCGGTTGATCAGGCTCGGTGGATCAGCCTCGGGTGTTGCCGTCGATCGCCGCCTTCAGATGCGGCGCCGTGCGCGAGTCCGCGCTGGCGGCCACCTCGTCCGGCGTCCCCGCCGCGACCACGCGGCCGCCATCGCCGCCGGCCCCCGGACCGAGGTCGATGACCCAGTCCGCCGCGGCGACCACGCGCATCTCATGCTCGACGACGACCACCGTGTGGCCCGCCTCGACCAGGTCGCGCAGCTGGACCATCAGCTTGTCGACGTCGGACGGATGGAGGCCGGTGGTGGGCTCGTCCAGCACGTACAGTGTGTGGCCGCGCTGCGTGCGCTGCAGCTCGGTGACGAGCTTGATGCGCTGCGCCTCGCCGCCGGACAGCTCGGTCGCCGGCTGGCCGAGCCGCAGGTAACCCAGGCCGATGCCCTTCAGCAGCCCCAGCGGCCGTGCCAGCGCCGGTTCCTCCGCGAAGAACTCGAAGGCCGTGTCCACCGTCATGCCGAGCACCTCCGCGATGCTGCGGTCGCGGTAGCGGATCTTCAGCGTCGCCTCGTTGTATCGGGCGCCGTGACAGGCGGGGCAGGGCGCGAAGACGCTGGGCATGAACAGCAGCTCCACGCTGACGAAACCTTCACCCTCGCAGGTCTCGCACCGGCCCTTGGCGACGTTGAAGGAGAAGCGCCCCGCATCGAACTTGCGGGCGCGCGCGGCCGGTGTCGCGGCGAAGAGCTTGCGCACGTGGTCGAACAGCCCCGTGTAGGTCGCGAGGTTGGAGCGCGGCGTGCGGCCGATCGGCTTCTGGTCGACCTGCACCAGCCGGCGGATCGCCTCGGCGCCGTCGGCGATCCGTCCGCCGGTGGCTGCTTGCACGTCGGCGCCGAGCTCAGCGTCCTCGTCGTCCTCGACGGCCGCGGGTTCATGGCCCAGGTGCGCGCCGACCAGGTCCACCAGCGCGCGGCTCACCAGCGACGACTTGCCGGAACCCGACACGCCGGTCACCGCGGTGAACACGCCGAGCGGGAACGCGGCGTCCAAGTCGACGAGGTTGTTCTGCGTGATGCCTTCGAGCCGCAGCCAATCTTTCGGGGCGCGGCGCCTGGGCCGTCGGCCGGGACGACTGGCCGCACCGACAGGACCGGAGGCACCTTCGGAGGCGCCGTGGGACGCCGCCTCGGTCACATCGGTCACGTTGTTCACGTCGCTCACATCGGAGAAGGACTCCGGGAACAGGTAGGCGGCGGTGCGCGACTCCGCGATGCCGCGCAGTCCCTCGGGCGGACCGCTGTACAGCACGCGGCCGCCGAGTTCCCCGGCCGCCGGCCCGACGTCGACGATCCAGTCCGCGGCGCGCATCAGGGTGAGGTCATGCTCGACGACGTAGACCGAGTTGCCCGCCGCCTTCAGCGATCGCAGCGAGGCGAGCAGCGATTCGTTGTCGGCCGGATGCAGGCCCGCGGAGGGTTCGTCGAGCACGTAGACCACGCCGAAGAGGTTGGAGCAGATCTGCGTGGCCAGCCGCAGCCGCTGGAGCTCGCCGGGCGAGACGGAGGGCGTCGCGCGCTCCAGCGAGAGATGGCCGAGCCCGAGCGAGAGCAACGGACGCAGGCGCATCAGCACGTCGTCCACCAGGCGATGGGCGGCGAGGCGTTTTTCCTCGCTGAGGCCGTCGATGGCGGCGTCGCCGAGGTGCTCCGCCAGCTGCGCCAGCGGAAACTGCGACAGCGTGCCGATGTCGAGTCCGTCGAAGGTCACCGACAGCGCCTCGCGCTTGAGCCGCTTGCCGTCGCAGACCGGGCAGGCGCCGCCGATCAGGTAGCGCGACACGCGGCGCTTCATCAGCGCGCTCTGCGTGGTCGCGAAGGTGTGCAACACGTAGCGCCGCGCGCTGCTGAAGGTGCCCTGGTAGCTGGGCTCCATCTTGCGGCGCAGCGCGTCCTTGGTCTCGGCGGGCGTGAAGCCGGCATAGACGGGCACGGTGGGCTGCTCGTCGGTGAACAGGATCCAGTCGCGCGTCTTGCGCGGCAGCTCGCGCCAGGGCTTGTCGACGTCGATGCCCAGCGTGACCAGGATGTCGCGCAGGTTCTGGCCGTGCCAGGCCGGCGGCCAGGCGGCGACGGCGCGGTCGCGGATGGTGAGCGTGTCGTCGGGGACCATCGAGGCCTCGGTGACCTCGTACACGCGGCCCAGCCCGTGGCAATGCGGGCAGGCGCCTTGCGGCGTGTTGGGCGAGAAGTCCTCCGCGTACAGCATCGGCTGCTTCGCGGGGTAACGGCCGGCGCGCGAGTACAGCATCCGCAGCAGCGACGACAGCCCGGTCACGCTGCCCACGGACGAGCGCGCGCTCGGCGTGCCGCGCTGCTGCTGCAGCGCCACGGCCGGCGGCAGGCCGTCGATCGAGTCGACGGCGGGCACGCCGACCTGATCGATGAGCCGGCGCGCGTACGGCGCGACCGATTCGAAGTAACGACGCTGCGCCTCCGCGTAGATCGTGCCGAAGGCGAGGGAGGACTTGCCGGAACCCGACACGCCGCTGAACACCACGAGCGCGTCGCGCGGCACGTCCACGTCGACGTTCTTGAGGTTGTGCTCGCGCGCGCCGCGGACCTGGACGAAGGCGGCGCGTCCGGGGTGTTCGCGCACGGCATCGGGCGCCGCGACGGGCGCGGGCGCGGACGCGAACGTCTGCTTGGACGCGGGCGTGGACGACGAAGAGGACGGTGGGCGAGCGGTAGGACGTTTGGCCAAGACGGAACCTCGGGTGATCAGCGCGACGCGCGCTGGGACGGCGGGGGCGAAGTATCGGTCGATGGCACCGATCAGCAAGCAGGATGCCCACCGGCACGGACATGGCCATTGCCATCGCCGTTGCCGTTGGCGATGACGGGTTCCACTCCCGAGCCACCATGAAGCGCTCGACCGATGTGATGCCCGTGCGATTCGCGCCTGCGCTCGAGCGGTTCGGCGGGTCGGGAGCGGGACTTGCTGCGAAGGAGGGAACCTTTCCACCTTTCACAGGAGTCCCCATGACCGACAAACCCCTCTCCGACACCGAGCGACGCGAGAAGCTCTGGGACCTCATCAAGGACATCAAGGTCGGCCTGTTCACGACGCACCATGCGAACGGGCATCTGCACTCGCGCCCGATGACGCTGCAGAACAAGGCGCTCGACGAGGGCGAATCGCTGTGGTTCTTCATGTCCCGCAGCGGCGAGCCGTTCAGCGACATCGTCGCGTCGCCGCAGGTGAACGTCGGCTTCGCCGACCGGGACGACGACACCTACGTCTCGGTGTCCGGCACGGCGGAGCTCAACGAGGACCGCGCCAAGCGCCAGGAGCTCTGGAGCAAGGCGGCGGAGGCCTGGTTCACGCAGGGCATCGACGATCCCGACCTGGCGGTGGTGCGCGTGCGCATCAGCCACGCCAGCTACTGGGACGTGAAGGCGTCCAAGCTGACGCAGCTCTACGCGATGGCGAAGGCGGCCGTGACCGGCAAGCCGCCCACGGGGCTGGCCGAGACCGGCGAGGTGCGCATGAAGTGAGGCCGTGATGAGGCCACATTGAGGCCGGCGGATCGCGCAGACGGTCTGCCGGATTTCCTGCATCGAACGACGATCGGAGGTCCCCATGCCCAGAGGCGACAAGTCGTCCTACACGGACAAGCAGAAGCGACAGGCCGAGCACATCGAGAGCGGCTATGAGCACCGCGGTGTGCCCAAGGATGAAGCGGAACGGCGCGCGTGGGCCACGGTCAACGCAGAAACGGGGGGCGGCAAGAAGTCCGGCTCCGGTCGAGGTCAGCCTGAGGACCACGCGCCCGCCCGCAAGGGCGGACACCTGGGCGGCAAGGCTGCGGCGAGCCGCACGGCTGCGGAGCGCTCCGCGTCCGCGAAGAAGGCTGCGGCGACGCGCAAGCGCAATGCGGCGGCACGCGCCGGTCATCACTGACGACGGATCTTTCTCCCGGCCCAAATGACAACGCCGACAGGACGAAGGTCCTGTCGGCGTTGGTCGCTTCGGGCTCCAAGCCCGAGGGGCAGTCTTAGCGGGCGGCAATGCCTTCGGTCGCAACGCCCTTGGCTTCCTTGGCCGCGTAGCGCTGCACCAGCGCGGCGTACGTCGGCGACGCTTTCATTTCTGCGTAGCGGGCTTGCGCCTTCGCGCGTTGACCGGCGTTCAGGCTGAAGTCTTCCGTGCGGTCGACGGCGGCCAGGCCGGACTCGCGATAGATCTCCAGATCGGCCAGCACTTCGGCGCGGCTCTTCTGGCTCTGGGTGATCGGATCGAGGTGGCTGTAGCTCTGCGCGAAGGCCGGCACGGCGGCGGCGGACAGGGCGATCAGGGCAGTAGCGATCAGGGTCTTGGCAGTCATGATGGGTTCCTTTGAGAGAGCGGTGGATCGGGGTGTCTGAGAGTCTTTGGCCGGCGTCGTTTGCCGATGACTGAAGGTTAGGCGTGGGCCTCGTCCGGATAAACGGGCTGCGTCGCAATGCCTCGTTGTGAGGCTCGCAACAATCGACCGTCCTTCGACACGCGCGATTCACGGGGGCTGCCCGTCGTGCTCGGCACAAAGCAAGACGCCCGGCATGAGCCGGGCGTCTTGCGTGGGAGCGAACCGAAGGTCGTCAGTCCGTGGATCGCTCCACCGAAACAGCGCAACCTGTGGCGTTCATTCGGCCGAGGCGTCCTGGTCGACAGCCGTGCTGCGGCGGCCGGTCACGTACACCGTGGGCAACTGCTCGCGCTTCACGGTGACGACCACCGGGTCCAGCGTGACGATCGAGGCGCGCATCTCGCGTTGGCCTTGTGCATGAGCGATACCCAAGCCGAGGGCCAGCGCCGCGATGGCACCGAAGGCGACAGCCTTGACGGTGGTGCTGGTGGCGGAAGTGATGGCGAGGCGGTGGGCGGTGTTCATGTCGATCTCCTTGGGGGCGTTGGCTGTGTCGATGGAGTCAGTGTCGTCATCGAGCCCCTTCGTTTCGAGCGCTCAGCGACGAAGCTGCGCGGCGGCGGTGTGAGATGCATGCCAAGCGGACAAGCCGTAGCGGTTCACACGCCGTTTCGCCCCTCCCAGACGAAGACGCCGGCGGGACCGAAGTCCTGCCGGCGCTTGTGGCCGGGGAGGGCGAGGGGATCACTCAGCGGGCGGAGACGCCTTCGGTCGTCGAGCCCTTGGCTTCCTTCGCCGCGAAGCGCTGCACCAGCGCCGCGTACTTCGGCGAGGCCTTCAGCTCGGCGTAGCGGGCCTCTGCCTTGGCGCGCTGGGCTGCGTTCAGCGTGAAGTCTTCCGTGCGTTCCGCGGCGGCCAGGCCGGACTCGCGATAGATCTCCAGGTCGGCCAGCACTTCGGCGCGGCTCTTCTGGCTCTGCGTGATCGGATCGAGGTGGCTGTAGCTCTGCGCGAAGGCCGGCACGGCGGCGGCGGACAGGGCGATCAGGGCGGTGGCGATCAGGGTCTTGGCGGTCATGATGGTTTCCTTTGAGAGAGCGTTGGATCGGGTGTCTGGGGTCTTGGGCCGGCGTCGTTTGCCGATGACTGAAGGTTAGGCGCGGGCCTCGTCCGGATAAACGGGCTGCGCCGCAATGCCCCGTTGTGGCGGCCGCAATAATCCTGGCCACCGTCGACGCCCGAGAGCCTTTGATCCATGCAGACTGCCCGACTCACCCTGTCGCCGCTCGTCGACGCCGATGTCGATGCGCTGGCGAGTCTGCTCTGGGACGAACGCGTCTACGAGCACATCGGCGGTCTGCCGTCAGGCGCGGCAGAGGTCGCGCTGGGGCTGCGGAGGGCGTTGGCCGGGCCGCCCGCCCATCGAGCTTCGGAGCGATGGCTCAACTACGCCGTGCGACTGCGCGGAAGTCATCAACTGATCGGGCGGCTGGAGGCGACGGTGCACGCCGGGATCGCGGAGGTGGCCTTTCTGCTGGCACCGGCGTATTGGGGCCACGGCTACGCCAAGGAGGGATTGAGCTGGCTCCATGACGAGTTGTCCCGCGTGTGCCCCGATGCGCGATGCTGGGCCACGACGCTGCCGGTCAACCTGCGAAGCAGCCGGCTGCTGAGCGCATGCGGCTACGAGCGGGTCGATCCGGCCACGGCGCCCGACCTGCTGACCTATGACGAGGGTGACTGGGTCTTTCGCCGGGCTCACGCCTGACTGCGACGCGACAGCTTGGACCGCCTGCGAGGCGGATGAACCGTTGAGCTCACAAAGCCAGGACGCCGGCAGGACCGAAGTCCTGCCGGCGTCCATGGCCGGGGAGGCGAGCGGCGCTCAGCGGGCGGAGACGCCTTCGGTCGTCGAGCCCTTCGCGTCCTTCGCCGCGAAGCGCTGCACCAGCGCGGCGTACTTCGGTGAGGCCTTCAGCTCGGCGTAGCGGGCTTCTGCCTTGGCGCGTTGGCTCGCGTTCAGCGTGAAGTCTTCCGTGCGGTCCGCGGCAGCCAGGCCGGACTCGCGATAGATCTCCAGGTCGGCCAGCACTTCGGCGCGGCTCTTCTGGCTCTGCGTGATCGGATCGAGGTGGCTATAGCTCTGCGCGAAGGCCGGCACGGCGGCGGCGGACAGGGCGATCAGGGCAGTAGCGATCAGGGTCTTGGCGGTCATGATGGTTTCCTTTGAGAGAGCGTTGGATCGGGTGTCTGAGAGTCTTTGGCCGGCGTCGTTTGCCGATGACTGAAGGTTAGGCGCGGCCCCCGTTCGGATAAACGGGCTGCGCCGCAATGCCTCGTTGTGAGGCTCGCAACAATCGACTGCCTTCAGACTCGCGAGTCCCTTCGACCGTTGGTCGTGCGCGGCACAAAGCAAGACGCCCGGCATGAGCCGGGCGTCTTGCGTGGGAGCGAACCGAAGGTCGTCAGTCCGTGGATCGCTCCACCGAAACAGCGCAACCTGTGGCGTTCATTCGGCCGAGGCGTCTTGGTCGACCGCCGTGCTGCGGCGGCCGGTCACGTACACGGTGGGCAGCTGTTCGCGCTTCACGGAGATGACCATCGGGTCCAGCGTGACGATCGAGGCACGCATCTCGCGTTGGCCTTGTGCATGAGCGATCCCCAGGCCCAAGGCCAGCGCGGCGATGGCACCGAAGGCCACGGCCTTGACGGTGGTGCTGGTGGCGGAAGTGATGTTGAGGCGGGTGGCGTTCATGTCGATGTCCTGAAGGGGTTGGCTGTGTCGATGGAGTCAGTGTCGTCAGTGGGGCGCCGCCTTTCGAGCGCTGCGCGACGAAGCTGCGCCGCGGCGGTGTGAGATGCATGCCAAGCGGACAAGCCGTCGCGCTTCACACGCCGTATCGCCCCTCCCAAACGAAGACGCCGACAGGACCGAGGTCCTGCCGGCGCTGATGGCCGGGGAGGGCGAGGGGATCGCTCAGCGGGCGGAGACGCCTTCGGTCGTCGAGCCCTTGGCTTCCTTGGCCGCGAAGCGCTGCACCAGCACCGCGTACTTCGGCGAGGCCTTCAGCTCGGCGTAGCGAGCTTCCGCCTTGGCGCGCTGGTTCAGTTCCAGCGACGAGTCTTCGGTGCGGTCCACCGCGGCCAGGCCGGACTCGCGATAGATCTCCAGATCCGCCAGCACTTCAGCTCGGCTCTTCTGGCTTTGCGTGATCGGATCGAGGTGGCTGTAGCTCTGCGCGAAGGCCGGCACGGCGGCGGCGGACAGGGCGATCAGGGCGGTAGCGATCAGGGTCTTGGCGGTCATGATGGTTTCCTTTTAGAGAGCGTTGGATCGGGTGTCTGGGGTCTTGGGCCGGCGTCGTTTGCCGATGACTGAAGGTTAGGCGCGGGGCCGAATCGCATAAATGGCTCAGCCGCGAATTGGTTGTTGTGAGGCCCGCAACAATCGCCCGTCCCCACGCGCGCAGGGCGCGGGGGGCTGAAGCTCCAGCAATCGCACGGACATTCATGGACCCTTCCATGAGGCGGCTCTATGATGAGAAGAGTTCTCATTTGCAACAAAGCCAGTCGTCCATGTCTTTCCCGGTCTCACGCCTGCGGGGCGCATTCCCGTTGATCTCGCGCATCGTCGCGGCGATCGGCGGCGGTTACGCGCTGGCGGCGCTGGTCAGCGTCGCGGTGCTCGCGCTGCCGGTGAACCGCATCCAGGCGGTCATCGGCGGCATGCTCGGCAGCTTCGCCGTCTATGCCGGCGCGGTCGTCTGGGTCTTCGCGGTGCGTAGCGCCACGCGGGCCTGGGTCGGGCTGATCGTCGCCGCGCTGCTCCTGCTGCCTTTCGCGTGGTCCGTCTGGACCGCGGTCGAACCTGCCGCCTCGCCATGACCGCCGACGTCCAAGCCCCCTCGGCCGCGCCGCAGCCGCGCGGCATCCGGCAGACGATGTCGGACCTGCACATCTGGACCGGTCTGTTGCTGGGCTGGTTCCTGTTCGCGATGTTCCTCACCGGGACCGTCAGCTACTTCAAGGAGGAGCTGTCGCAATGGATGCGGCCGGAGATCGCCCATCAGGCCGTGACGCCCGAGCCGGCCGTCGTGGCCGGCCGCATCGCCAGGGAGCTCGAGACGCTGGCCCCGGGCACCACGCAGTGGAGCCTGCGCCTGACCGACGATCGCCACAGCGTGGCCAACGCCTTCTGGCGCGTGCCGCCGAAGGACGGCGCCAGGCGCGCCTTCAAGGACGCGAACTTCGATCCGCAGACGGGGGAGAAGGTCAGCGCGCGCGAGACGCTGGGCGGCGAGTTCTTCTACCGCTTCCACTTCCAGTTCCACTACATGCCGGTGGTCTGGGGCCGCTGGCTCGCGGGACTGGCGGCGATGTTCATGCTGGTGGCGATCGTCAGCGGCGTGATCACGCACAAGAAGATCTTCACCGACTTCTTCACCTTCCGCTGGGGCAAGGGCCAGCGCTCGTGGCTGGACGCGCACAACGCGCTGTCGGTGTTCGGGCTGCCCTTCCACCTGATGATCACGTACACCGGCCTGGTGACGCTGATGACGCTGTACATGCCGTGGGGCGAGCAGGCCGGCATCAACTCGCCAGCGATGAAGAAGCAGCTGACCTCGGAGATGAACGCGTTCCTCCAGCCGGCCAAGCCCTCGGGCGAGGCGGCCCCGCTGGCCTCGATCGAGGCGATGGTGCGCGAGGCCGAGCGCCGTTGGGGACCGGGCAGCGTGGCGCGGGTCACCGCGGTGAATCCGGGCGATGCCGTGGCGCGCGTGGCGATCACGCGCGGCGAGGGCGGGCGGGTCTCGATGAGTCCGCAGTACCTGCTGTTCGACGGCGTCTCGGGGCGACTGGTCGAGGAGAAGAACGGCGTCGGCGCGGCGGCGGAGACCCGCGGCGTGCTGTACGGATTGCACCTCGGGCGATTCGGCGATGACGCGACCCGCTGGCTGTACTTCATCGTCAGCCTGGCCGGCACGGCGATGGTCGGCAGCGGCCTGGTGATGTGGACCGTCAAGCGCCGCCAGAAGCTGCCTGACCCGGACAGGCCGTACTTCGGCTTCCGCGTCGTGGAGCGGCTGAACATCGCCGCCATCGCAGGCCTGCCGCTGGCGATGAGCGGCATGTTGTGGGCCAACCGGCTGTTGCCGATGGGGCTGGAGAAGCGCGCAGAGTGGGAAGTGCACGTGGTCTTCATCGTGTGGGCGGTGACGCTGCTGCACGCGCTGGTCCGGCCGGCGAAGCGGGCATGGATCGAACTGCTGTGGCTGGGCGCGGTGTCGCTGGCGCTGCTGCCGGTGGGCAACGCGCTGACGACGGACCGCCCGCTGTGGCGCAGCGTCGCGCAGGGCGACTGGACCTTCGCGGGCGTGGAGCTGATGCTTTGGGTGTTCGCGGCGCTGCTGGCGTACCTGGCGATCCGCACGGGGCGCCACGCCCCTCGCGCGTTGAAGGGGCGGCCGGTCGCCAAGGACAGGCCGCATGCCCAGGCCTCGCGGGCGCCGGTGGCCGCGTCGTCGGCCTCGTCTTCCGGAGAGGTCGGCTTGGCGCTGCGATCCGGCGGGGAGGGCGCGCGGTGATGCACCTCCTCAGCCTGTTGATCTGCGTGGCCGCCTTCGCGGCGCTCGCGATGGCGACGGACCGCGCGCAGTGCGACGTCCTGGGCCGCGAGCTGCCCGCGGCGAAGTCCCGCGCGCTGCGCACCGCCGGCTGGGCGCTGCTGCTGGCGAGCCTCGCCCTCGTCGTGACCGCACAAGGCTGGGGCCTGGGCCTTGTCAGCTACAGCGGCCACACCAGCGTCGCGGCGGGCGCGGTGTTCGTCGCGTTGATCGTGCATCAGCGGCGCCAGCCTCGGAAGCGCAGGCGCTGAACCCCGGCGCGGCGTGAGCGAAACCCGTCGCCGTGTAGTCCTTCGCCTGACTTCCTGTCGGCCAGCGGGCCCACCCTGGCTGGGGGCCGGCCGGCCTCGAAAATGATCCGGGCATCAACCATCATGGAGTCACACAGGGAGACAAGACATGAAGGTTGCACTGATCGAGGACAACGCGCTGCTCCGTCGCCTGATGGTGTCGCGCCTGGAGTCCGAGGCGTCCATCACCGTGGTGAGCCAGGCCTCCAGCGAGAACGCCGCGATCAGCACGATTGCACTGAGCGCGCCGGACGTGGTGCTGGTGGACCTGAGCATCGACGGCGGCTCCGGCCTGGGCGTGATCGAACGCCTGCGCGCGGCGCGCTTCCGCGGCCGCATCCTGGTGCTGAGTTCGGAAGACCGCTCGGCCTACGAGCCACGCGTCATCTCCTGCGGCGCGGACGGCTTCTACGACAAGGCCTGCGACTTCGAACGCCTCGTCGGCGAGCTCTGCACGCTGTCCAACAGCGCGTGGATGGCGGACTGAGCCGCCCACCCGGGGAAGCAGCGCTTCCTCAATGCGCGTGGTCGCCGTGACCACCGCCCTTGTCGTCCTTCGCCGGCATCGCCGCATTGAGCGCCCGAACCGGCGCCTTCACCTCGACGGTCTGACGGGCGCCGCCGCGGTCCTCGAAGATCAGCGTCAGCGGCACCTGGTCGCCCGCCTTCACCTGGGCGGGCAGGTCCAGGAACATCACGTGATACCCGCCGGGCTTGAGCTCGACCGTCTTGCCCGCCGGCAGTTCGATCGCCGGCACTTGGCGCATGCGCATCACGTTGTCCTGCATCGCCATCTCATGCACCTCGGCCTTGGGCGTCAACGGCGTGGTGACGCCGATGAGCTTCGTGTCCTTCGCCGCCGTCAGCTTCATGAAGGCGCCGGTCGCCTTCTGCTGCGGCACGGTGGCGCGCACCCAGGCGTCGTCGATCTTCACCTGGGCATGAGCGATGGAGGCGAGTAGCGAGCCCGCGACGAGCAGCAGCGAGTGGATCTTGAAAGTCATGTCGGTTCTCCGGAATCGGTGTGTTGGGATATGGAGGGTCAGGTGTTGAGCAGCTGGCGCACGTCCTGGGCGAGGTCGGCGGCGCTCATCTCGTGCTTGATGGCCAGGCGTGCCTTGCCCTTGCGGTCGAACACGGTGCTCAGGGTGGAGTGGTCCATCGTGTAGCTGCTGCCCGTGGGCACCTTGCCGTAATAGACCTTGAACTCCTTGGCGACGGCGGCAGTCCCCGCGAGATCGCTGTAGAGCCCGAGGAAGCTCGGATTGAACGCGGCGGTGTAGGCCGCCAGCACCGGCGCGGTGTCGCGCTCCGGATCGATGGTGACGAAGGACCTGGAAGTCCGCGGCATCCGCGCCCAGCATCTGATGCACGGCGGCGGCGCGCGCCAGCGCGGTCGGGCAGACGTCGGGGCACTGCGTGAAGCCGAAGAACATCATCACGACCTTGCCGCGGAAGTCGGCCAGCCGATGCGGGCGGCCGTCCGCGCCTTGCAGCGCGAAATCGCTCGCGTAGCTCACCAGCGAGAGATCGATGCCGTGGAAGGTCGGAGCGGGCTTGCACGCCGCCAGCGGCAGCAGGCAGGTGGCGATCGTCAGCGCCCGACGACGCGCGTCGGGGACGACGACGGAATCGCCAGAGAGGGCGCGCGCAGACGGCGCGAGGTGCGCGAGGTGCGCGAGAGAAGGGTGTCGCATGATCGAAATGGCGTGGACCGACCCTGCCGCGCATGAGCGCATGAGCGCATGAGCGCATGAGCGCATGAGCGCATGAGCGCATGAGCGCAGAGGCGCATTCGCGCGAGCGAAGGCGACAGGTCAGTCGTGAGGTGCTTCGCATCCGGGACGGAGCGAAGTGCGCATCGGCCGCGAGGCGGCGATCAGGCGACGGCGGGAGGTCCGCGAGCGAGCGAAGGCGCCCACGCGAAGAGCGGGCGCGGTGCCGTGAAGAACAGATGCGGACGTTCGAACTTCAAAGCGTCGGGCGGCGCCCACTGCACCGTGGCGGGCGGCAGGTCGGGCGCGCCGTGGTGGATGGCGCAGTACGGGCAGTTCATCGACGAGCTCATCAGCGATGAGCCGTCGCGGCTTGTGTCGACATTGCCGGTGGCGTCGATCACCACGAGCTTGGCGCCGGTCGCAGAGCAGATCTCCGCGAAGGTGGCGCCCTGATGGACCAGCATCGCATGCGACAGCGACGGCAGCATCGCCGCGAGCAGGATCGTGAGACTCACGAGCCATGCCCAGCGCCTGGTCGAAGTCCGCGTCGCATGCATGCGCGGCATTCTATGCCGCAGGCTTTCGAGCAGAGGCTCGGTTCGTCAATACGTCTTGTACGGCAGGAACTTCCCGCTCATCACGATGCTGACGCGGTCGCCCTTCGGGTCGGGCTCGCGCTGCAGGTCCATGCGGAAGTCGATCGCGCTCATGATGCCGTCGCCGAACTCCTCGTGGATCAGCTCCTTGAAGGTCGTGCCGTAGACGCTGATCAGCTCGTAGAAGCGGTAGATCAGCGGATCGGTCGGGACCGACGTCGGCAGGCTGCCCTTGTAGGGCACAACCTTGAGCCACTGCGTCTCCGCCTCGGTGAGGTCGAAGAGGCCCGCCAGCGTCGCGGCCTGCGCGTCGTCGAAGGTCATCTGGCCCAGGCAGCCGGCCGTGACCCACTCCTTGCTCAGGCCGACGGCCTCGGCCACGTCGGACCACTTCAGGCCCTTGGCCACCTTGGTGGCGATGATCTTTTCGGTGACGTCGAGTCGGCTCATGGGATGCTCCTTGGAGGGGGGACGGGATGGCTGCGCTCCACCAGGAAATCCATCAGGTGGTTGCGCATCGGGTAGTACTGCGGGTCGTGATGCAGCGTGGCGCGCTGGCGCGAGCGGGGCATCGTGTTGACGACGATCTCCGCGACCCGCGCGTGCGGGCCGTTCGACATCAGCATCACGCGGTCGGCCAGCAGGATGGCCTCGTCCACGTCGTGCGTGATCATGAAGACCGTTTGCCGCGTCGCGGCGCAGATCTTCAGCAGCTCGTCCTGGATCGTGCCGCGCGTCAGCGCATCCAGCGCGCCGAAGGGCTCGTCGAGCAGCAGCATCCGCGGCTCGATCGCGAAGGCCCGCGCGATGCCCACGCGCTGCTTCATCCCGCCGGAGAGCTGGCTCGGCTTCTTGTCGAGCGCCGGCGTCAGGCTGACCAGGGCGACGTACTTGCGGACCTGCTCGTCGACCTGCGTCTTCGACCAGTCCGGCCACTTGCTGCGGACCGCGAAGGCGATGTTCTGCCGCACCGTCAGCCAGGGCATCAACGCATGGCCCTGGAAGACGACGCCGCGATCGAGGCCGGGGCCGGCGACCTCGCGGCCGTCGACGATCACGTGGCCCTCGCTGGCCTGCTCCAGTCCTGCGAGCGTGTTCAGGATCGTCGTCTTGCCGCAGCCGCTGTGGCCGACGATGCAGACGAACTCGCCCTGGCGCAGCGTGAAGTCCACGTCCTCGAAGATGGTGGTGTCGCCGTAGCGCTTGGCCAGGCCTTCGACACGCACCAGCACCGGTGCCGCATCGACCGCCGCCGCGGCGCCCTGTTCCAGCGGATCAATCCGCATACGTCACCGCCTTCTGCGCGCGGGCGAAGAGCCCGTCCAGCGCCATGCCCACGAGGCCGATCACGAGGATCGCGAAGATCACGTTGGGCAGGCTGAGGTTGTTCCACTCGTTCCAGACGAAGTAGCCGATGCCGGTGCCGCCGACCAGCATCTCCGCCGCGACGATCACCAGCCAGGCGATGCCCATGCTGATGCGCATGCCGGTCAGGATGGTGGGCGCGGCGGCGGGCAGGATCACCTCGAAGGCGCGGCGCAGCGGGCGGACTTCCAGCGTGCGCGCGACGTTGAGCCACTCCTTGCGCACGCCGGCGACGCCGAAGGCCGTGTTGATCAGCATCGGCCAGACGCTGCAGATGAAGATCACGAAGATGCCGCTCGCCGCCGAATCCTTGATCGTGTAGAGCGCCAACGGCATCCACGCCAGCGGCGAGATCGGCTTGAGCACCTGGATGAAGGGATCGAGCGCGCGGTGGACCAGCGGACTCATCCCGATCGCGAAGCCCAGCGGGATCGCGACGAGGGCCGCGAGCAGATAACCCAGCGCCACCCGCCCCAGCGAGTACGCCAGCTGCAGGCCGATGCCCTTGTCGTTGGGGCCCTTGTCGTAGAACGGATCGGCAAGGTGGTGGACGACGGTCGTGCCCATCTGCGCGAGCGTCGGGAAGCCGCTTTTGGCCGCCGCGGGCGAGGCGCCGCTGCCGCCCGCGTCGGCGGGCACGGGCTTGCCCATCAGCCTGGCGTATTCGATCTGCTCGGCCGTCATCGCCGGCGCCGCGGTGGACCCCGCGGACGAGGCGGTCCCCGTGCCCATCGTCGCCAGGTGCCAGATGCCCAGCATCAACCCGAGCATCAGCAGCGAGAGCAGGGCGGCGCGCGCGTTCAGCGAGGTCATCGCAGGCTCCCGCTCAGGCGCGCTTGATCGCGAAGCCGGCCACATAGGCATCGGGTTGCGCGGGATCGAAGGTCTTGCCCATGACGCTGAACTTCGGATACGCGCCCTCCGGCACGGCCTGGTCGAGCGCCTTCATCTGCTTCTTCGCGTCGGTGAGCAGGAAGACCTTCTCCGCGATCTGCTTGTAGTTCACGTCGCCCTTCAGGTAGCCCCAGCGCTTCATCTGCGTGAGCATCCACACGGCCATGCTCTGCCAGGGGATGGGGTCGAAGTCGGCGCGGTCCGGCACGACCCGCACGTTGCCCAGGCCGTCGGCGAACTTGCCGGTCAGCACCTGCGCGATGACCGTCTCCGGCTGGTTCAGGTAGGCCTGCGGCGCGATGACCTTGGCGATGAGCTCGCGGTTGCGCGCCTCCCGCGCCATCGCGGCCGAGGTCAGCACCGCGCGGTACAGCGCGGCGAAGGTGTTGGGGTTCTTCTGGATGAACTCGGTGCTGGTGCCGAAGGCGCAGCAGGGATGGCCGTTCCACAGTTCCTTGGAAAGGATGTGGATGAAGCCGACCTCCTCGAACACGGCGCGCTGGTTGAACGGATCCGGGCCGAGGAAGCCGTCGATGTTCCCGGCGCGCAGGTTGGCCACCATCTCCGGCGGCGGCACGACGCGGATCTGGATGTCGCGGTCGGGATCGAGGCCCGCTTCCGCCACGTAGTAGCGCAGCAGGAAGTTGTGCATCGAGTACTCGAAGGGCACGGCGAACTTGAAGCCCTTCCACGACTTCGGGTCGCGCTTGTCCTTGTGCTTCGTCGCCAGCGTGATCGCCTGGCCGTTGGTGTTCTGGATCGTCGCCACGTTCATCGGCGTGGCCGTCGCGCCCAGGCCCAGGCTGATCGCCAGCGGCATCGGGCTGAGGAAGTGCGTGGCGTCGTACTCCTTGTTGATCATCTTGTCGCGGATCAGCGCCCAGCCCGCGGTCTTCACGACCTCGACGTTCAGTCCCTGCTTGCTGTAGAAGCCCAGCGGGTGCGCCATGATCAGCGGCGTCGCGCAGGTGATCGGGATGAAGCCGATCTTCAGGTCCTTCTTCTCCAGCGCGCCGCGCTCCTGCGCCATCGCCTGCAACGGCGCGATGGGCAGCACGCTGCCGATCGCGGCCATCGCGCTGCCGCGACCGACCGCGCGCAGGAAGCGGCGTCGCAGCGCATCCTGCGGGAACAGCGCCTTCACCAGCGCGGCCTCGACGAACTGGTTGGACTCGGCCTCGATGTCGGTCGTGTCCATCGCGTCGGCGCGTTGGCGCAGCGTCGCCGCAGCGCGGTCACGGTCCAGCTCGCGGACATGCTCCGCCTCGCTGCCGTGGCGTCCGCAGGCGCAGCGCATCAGCAGCGGTCGATCAGCGTCGTAAGGGTCGTGGCGGAGGTCGCTCATCGCTGCTTTCCAGGTCGGTGGACGGAGGACTCCACTCTAGGAAAGCGCGTTCGATCACGGCATCGTGCGCGCCGTGGTTCTCTTGTAGGGGCCGCACTACAAACGGCGCGGCCGACTTCGACCTTCGTTCACTTCGACGTTCACTTCGTTCGGCCAAGCGCGGGCTCTCCACGGGGCATGGGGCACCCCTCCAGGGACCCCAAGCCCCATTCCGGCCCCACAGTCACTCGCTGACCCCGTCCGCCTTCTAGACCGAGGTCAGGGGGAGAGCAGCTCCCGCCTCACGGCAAAGAGCGTCAGCTCCACATCGTTGCGCACGCCGGTCTTCTCGAGGATGCGGGCGCGGTAGGTCGACACGGTGTTGGAGGACAGCACCAACTGCTCCGCGATCTCGCCGACGCTGCGTCCGGCGACCAGCATCTGGAAGACCTGGTGCTCGCGGTGCGAGAGCACTTCATGCAACGGCACCGTGTCGTCCGCGGCGAAGCCGTCGCCGATGGCAGCGGCCAGATGCTCCGCGACGCTGGGTGTGATGAAGCGACGGCCCCGGGCGACGGTGCGCACGGCATCGATCATCTGCTCGCTGTCCGCGCTCTTGTTGAGGTAGCCCGCCGCGCCCAGCTTGAGGCTGCGCACCGCGTACTGACGGTCCGGATAGGTGGAGAGCATCAGCACCGGCAGCTTCGGGAACTCGCTCCGGAGCGCCTTGAGGATGTCGAGTCCATCGCGCTGCGGCATGGCGATGTCCAGCAGCACGACGTCGGGGCCCGAGCCGGCCGCCGCCCCCGCGCGGACCTGCTGGATCGCCTCCGGTCCGTTGGCGGCCTCGCCCATCACGCGCAGGTCGCTGGCCTCGGCGAGGATCTGCTTGATGCCTTCGCGCACGATGCGGTGGTCGTCGCAGATCAACACGCGGATTGTCATGACGGGTCTCCTTCGCGCCGTGACTCTTTTCGCCCCGGCGCTTCCGGTCCCGGCTCATTCTGTCGAAGCTCTTCCAACGGCGCGCCTTCCAGGGGCATGACCAGCCGCACCGTCGTGCCGCGCCCGGGCGCGCTGGCGATGCCGAGCAGGCCGCCGAATTGCGCCGCGCGCTCGCGCATGCCGAGCACGCCGTAGCTGCGCGCGTCGTTGAGCGCCTCGTCCGGCGCGCCGATGCCGTCGTCGCTGACCTGGAGGTAGAGCACCGGCTGCGGCGGCGCGTCGACGTCGATGCGGATGTCGACGCGCGACGCCTGCGCGTGGCGCGCGACGTTGGACAGCACCTCCTGGAAGATCCGGAACACCGCGATCGCCAGGCCGCCTTCGGGCGGAGCGACATCGGCGGCGACGAAGATGCGGAAGCGCACCTCGCGCTCGTCGCTGCCGGCGAGCTGGAACTCCTGCGCCTGCCATTCCAGCGCGGCCCACAGGCCCTGGTGGTCGAGGATGCTCGGGCGCAGGTCCGTGATGATGCGGCCCACGGCATCGACGGCCGTGTCGACGAGGCCGCCCATGCGGTGGCACTTCGCCACCATCGCGGCGCGCTGGCCTTCGTCGCCGACGCGGCGCTCCAGCCAGTTGACGTCCATCTTCAGCGCGACGAGCAGCGAGCCGAGTTCATCGTGGATCTCGCGCGCGATGCGCTTGCGTTCGGTCTCGCGGACGGCCTCGAGGTGGTGTGCGAGCTCGCGCAGCTGCGAGGTCCGCTCGGCGACGCGGCGCTCGAGCTGATCGTGGCTGGCGCGCAGCAGCTCTTCCGCGTGCTTGCGCTTGGAGATGTCGACGAAGGTGACCACGGCGCCCTGGACCTGGCCGTGCTCGAAGAGCGGGTAGCTCGAGTACTCGGCCGGGAAGGCGCTGCCGTCGGCGCGCCAGAGCACCTCGTCGTCGATGCGGCAGGGATCGCCGCGGCGGAAGGCGTTGAAGATCGGGCAGTCGCACTCGCGGTAGTCGCTGCCGTCGCCATGCGAGTGGTGGATCAGCGCATGCATGTTGCGTCCGAGCACCTCGTCGGTGCGCCAGCCCAGCGTGTCGCAGGCGGCGCGATTCACGAAGGTGCATCGGCCGTCCATGTCGATGCCGAAGATGCCCTCGCCGGTGCTGGCCAGCAGCAAGGCGAGCCGGCGCGCGGCCTCGTCGGGCGAGGCTTGATCGACGGCATCGGCGGAAGCGGGCAGGGCGGTCGACGTGGACATGCCCAGCGTGAGTGCAAGGGATGTGCCACGTCGGACCGCCGTGCGCACTCAAGCGCGGCGCAGCTTCACCGACGGGAAGTCGACCGGCACTGCGAAGGCGACGTTCACGTAGTTGGTGAACAGGTTCAGCGCGACGTGCGCGAGGATCTCGACGATGGCGCCGTCGTCGAAGCCGACGTCGCGCAGCGACTGCACGTCGGCGTCGTCGACCTGGGCGCGGTCGCTGACGACCTTCAGCGCGAAGCGCAGCGCGGCGGCGGTCTTCGGATCGGCGGACTCGCCCATCTGCGCGGCGGCCATCTCATCGGCGCTGGCGCCTGCCTTGCGGCCGAGCGCGGTGTGCGCGGCCAGGCAGTACTCGCAGGCGTTGCGATCGGCGATGGCGACGGCGATCTGCTCGCCGAGCTTCGCGGGGATCACGCCGCCGCCCAGGGCGCCGAAGCTGCCCCACAGGCTCTTGATCGCGGCGGGCGAGTTGGCCACGGCGCGGAACATCGCCGGCGTGGCGCCGAAGGCGGCCTGGATCTGATCGAGCGCGACCTTGGCGTCGCCTTGGGCTTGCTTGGGATCGACGAGGGCGACGCGGGACGTGGTGGACATGATGATTCCTTTCAATGGTGGATGACGGGGGCTGTGTCAGGCAGCGTCTGGTGTTGGCTGCTGGACGTCAGTGTGGTCCTCGCAGGAGTAGGATTGGCAGCGTTTCATCCATAAAACGCATCCAAACGTCCATGACTGCCAAGTCCGCGACCTCTGCCGGTGCGTCGCCCATAGCGACCACCAAGGCGCCCCCCGCATCGACGGCGTCGCTCCCGCCGATCGATCGGTTGTCCTCGCTGCTGGAGCACTTCCGCGTGCGTGCGCGGCTGTTCCACGTCGGGCCGCTGTGTGGGGTCAACCCGTTCGATCCGTTGCCGGGCCGGGGCTTCCTGCATGTGATGAAGCGCGGAGAGATGGAGCTCCGTCACCCGGCCAGCGCCGGTCTGCCGCGCAAGCTGCGCGTGGACGAGCCCTCGCTGCTCTTCTATCCGCGACCGGTCGCGCACGAGTTCCGCAACCCGCCGCGCGAGGGGTCCGACTTCACCTGCGCGGAGCTGGAGTTCGACGGCGGCCCGCTCAATCCGCTGGTGCGCGCGCTGCCGCCGCTGGTGCTGCTGCCGCTGGCGCGCGTGGAGGGGCTGGAGATGTCCTTGCAGCTGCTGTTCGCGGAGACGGAGCGCGTGCGCTGCGGTCAGCGCGTGCTGGCGGACCGGCTGTTCGAGGTCGTGCTGATCCAGCTGCTGCGCTGGCTCATCGACCATCCGGCGGAGGCGGGCGTGCAGCCGGGGCTGGTGACGGGCCTGTCGGATCCGCGCGTCGCGCTCGCGCTCGCGGCGGTGCACGAGGCGCCGGGCGAGGCGTGGTCGCTGGAGCGCATGGCGGCGCGCGCGGGCATGTCGCGCAGCGCATTCGCCGCGCGCTTCCGCGAGTTGGTGGGGCAGGCGCCGGCGGCGTACCTCGCCGATTGGCGGCTGAGCCTGGCGCAGGAGCAACTGCGACTGGGTCGCTCGATCAAGCAGATCGCCGATCAGCTCGGCTACGCGAACGCTTCGGCGCTGTCGCGCGTCTTCACGCAGCGGGTGGGGCGGTCGCCGCGGGAATGGCGGCAGGGGGTGGTGGCATCGTCAGCGCCCGAGGCGGATTGACCGGTCGTAGGAGAGGACCTTGTCGAAGCAGCAGAACGTCCAACAGCAGAATGAAGACGTGGAGCGGGGCGTCCGGTCCAGCGCCAGCCGTTGGCGAGCAATGGCTTGGCCGCTGGCCTTGTACGCGTCGGCCCGGGCAGCTGGGATCGATTGTGATCGGGCGATCATCGTCGACTTGGATATCGACTATCCGGGCATGCCTCAACTGTTTGGTCTGCTGCTGACCGCTGAGCGCCGTTTCATCGCCTTCGAGATCGACACGGACGAGAGCCACGATGTCATCGAGGGTGTCTCCAGATGGGAGGACGTCACGGATCAGCAGAACCTGTCGCGGCACAACAAGGAATTCGGCATCGGGCGCGGGGCAATGGCTCTGCGGATGCTGGACGAGTTGAACACCAAACCAGGAGGCGTGTGATGAAGACCGTCGCCGCGCTGGTCCTCGTCGCTGGCACGTCCTTGGCGCATGCCGGTCCCGAATGCCCCGCCGATTACGGTCAGCGTCTGACGATCACCGCCGCGCATCACATGACCTGCAGCCGCTGGCGGACTACGTCGCCGAGGCGCAGAGACGCTTTGACTCGCGGTGAAGTGCTGATCTCTTCGGGTTGAATTGATGCGAGTCCTGGACGATCGGTAGCGCTCGCTGCCAAGCCGTCTTCCACACTGGGCCATCGACAACTTCCCCGATGTGGACTCCATGAAGATCGCCGTATTCGACACCTACGTCACCCGGCCCGACGGCCGCCTGATGCACTTCGACATCCTCGTGCCGGATGCGTCCCGCGCGCAGGAGCAGGTGCTGGCGTTCGGTCGCAAGTACCTCGCCGCGAGGGGCCTGCCTGCGCATCAACTGTCGGCCGAGGAGTGCCGCTTCTGCCACATGGAGATCGCGCCGGATCCGGTCATCGAAGAGATCGCGCGCGAAGGCTTCGCGATCATCGAGTTGGCCAATTGCGACTGAGATGTCAGGCCCGCGCAAGTGAGCGAGCCTGTGCAGTCCTCTGGCCGTAGCGACCCGCATCCGTGCTCCCCGAACCGTCACGCTCTTGCAGGGCAGATCAGTGCGGGATTCTGCAGAGTCTCCCTGGTGTCGTCCCATGGAAATGTGGGACAACACTGACCGCCGATGCGGGGATTTGTCGGCACAATGCGTCGACAGGGGGACAAGAAAAGAGACAACGTCAGCCCGAGAGGCCTGCGCATGAGCTTGCTGCCGGACTTGATCGCGCGCCATGTCATCGCTGCGGCGATCGCTGCGCTGGGCCCGCCGACCGTCTTGCTCCCACCCCGCTCCTGGCGACACCCCCGCTGGCAGGAGGTTGTGCATGCGCTGGCCTGAGTTCTTGCCCTGGCGGCGTACCAGCATCCGCCTGCGCCTGCAGCTTCTGGTGGTGGCCTGCGTCGTGCCCGGTTGGCTGGTGGCCATGGTCATTGCGGTCACCAACTACCAGCGCGAGCATGCCGCCTTGATGCAGAACGCCAGCGCGTCCGCAATACGGCTGATGCTGGCCCTCGATTCTGAAGTCGACAAGTACGCCATGGCGTTGCAGATGCTGGCCACATCGCCCCATCTCGACAGCGGTGACTTGCGCGGCTTCTATGCGCAGGCCCTGTTGGCGAAGCCCCATACAGGTGCCCTGACCCTCGTGCTTTTCGATGCGCAGGATCAACAGATCCTCAATCTGCTGGTGCCCTTCGGCGAGCCCTTGCCCGCGTATCGCCCGCTGGATGGTTTCCCGCCTCCCAGCGATGATCCTCGGCCGCAGGTCTCGGATCTGTTTGTCGGGAAAGTCACCGGCGTCCAGCGGGTGGCGCTGCGTGTCCCGGTGCTGCGCGAGGGGCGCGCCAAGTACCGGCTGGTCATGGTGCTGTCGGTCGAGGCCCTGGCCGACTTCATGCGGCGACAGGGACTGCCGCCTGGCTGGATTGCCAGCGTCGTGGACAGTCGGGGCATCACGGCAGCACGCACGCTCAACGCGGATCGATTTGTCGGCACGCCCCTCGTGCCGCATATGCTGGAGCGCGTGCTGAATCAGGAAAGCAGCAGCTCCTTCACCCAGACACGCGAGGGTGTCGACGTGCTGGCCAGCCATGCGCGGTCGCAACGCTACTCCTGGTCGGTCACGATAGGCGCGCCGGAGGCGGCGCTCACGGCGGACTTGCGGCAGCAGATCGTCAAGTCCAGTGGCTTGGCCGCGGCTCTGCTTCTCGCCGGGCTGGCGCTGGCCACCGCACTGGGCGGCAGCATCGCCCGCCCGATACGGGCGCTGATCGGACCCGCGCGGCTGATCGGCGAAGGCCGCCGTGTCGACATGCCCCAACCCGCCATGCGCGAAGCGCGCGAGCTCGCGGAGGCGATGGCGAATGCCCAGAGCTTGCTCTTCGAACGCGAACAGGCCCGCGATGCCGCCATCACGGCGCTCAAACGCAGCGAATCCGATCTGCGACTGGCCATCGAAGCCAGCCGCATGGGGACCTGGGATCTGGACATCCGGAGCGGAGAACTTCGCCACTCGCTGCAGCACGACCGCTGTTTCGGCTACCCGGAGGCGGTCGCCGACTGGTCCATCGACTCGTTTCGTGAAGCCTTGCATCCCGAGGATCGAAGCCGCGTGCTCGCTCAAACCGCCGACGCGGAAAAAAGCGGCGTGCCGCTGAGCGAGGAATTCCGAGTGCTCTGGCCCGATGGCAGCGAGCACTGGTTGGCTGTTCACAGCCTCTTGCTGCGCGACGACGCGGGACAGCCCTCGCGCATGATCGGCGTCGTCGCCGACATCACCGAGCGCAAGCAGGGCGAGGCGCTGCGCCTGCACAACGCCCAACTCGAGATCCAGAACCGCGAGATCCTCGAAGCCAGCCGCCGCAAGCAGGAGTTCCTCGCCAACGTGTCTCATGAGCTTCGCAACCCGCTGAATGCAGTCATCGGCTTCGCCGACATCCTGCGCCAAGGCATCTTGCCTCCCGACTCGCCCCGCCACCGGGAGTACATCGACCACATCGCCAATGGCGGGCTCCACCTGCTTCAGATCGTCAACGATCTGCTCGATCTGTCGAAGATGGAGGCGGGCAAGCTCGAGTTCCGTGCCGAGCAGATCGACCTGCCAGCGCTTGTCGACGAAACCATCGCCATGGTGCGCGGGCCGGCCGATGGCAAGCGCCTGGAGCTGCGGGTGGAGCTCGACGCACTGCTGACCGATCTCAGACTCGACCCCTTGCGGCTCAGGCAGGTGCTGTTGAATTTCCTGTCGAACGCCGTCAAGTTCACGTCGCCGGGCGGGCTCATCGTCGTGCGCGCCGCCGAGATCAGCGCAACGCGCTGGAGGCTCGAGGTCGAGGACAACGGCGCCGGCATCAGCGAGCAGGATCAGGCCCGGCTCTTTCAACGCTATGAACAGGTCCTTGGCGGGGCCTCCGATCAGGTGCATGGCACGGGCTTGGGGCTGCACGTCACGCGGCAACTGGTCGAACTCCAGGGCGGTAGCGTCAGCATGCGAAGTCGGTACGGCGTCGGCAGCGTGTTCTGTGCCGAGCTGCCCAGGCAAGCCCAAGGCTGATGAAGCCTCACGGCCTGGTTCCGGCCGTGCTGCACGGCCACTGATCCAGCAGCGCATTGAAGCCCGCGCCGTCATCGAGAAAAGGCGCATGGCCGGAGGCGGCGAAAAGTGAGCCTTCGACCAGCACGCGCGCCAGGGCTTCGTTGACCGACAGTTGTTTAGGACACAAGTGATACCAAGCTTGTTTCAGTGGAGGGCTGACGGCATTGGCATGCCTGGTGTTGTCGATTGCATCCGGGTATGCCGTGTTTCGCACTGTCGTCGACCATGAAGGCCGACCTCGTCGCTGAACGGCCGTGCTCCCAGTGGCCGTCTGACCGGTCTTCATCGGGCGGGCTCGTCCTCATCCACCGCAATCACTTGCTCCGCGGCTCGCAGATAGGCCAGCGCCGCGTCGGGATCGCGTGAGCCACGCGCCACCTCTTCCAGCGAACCGGAGCGGCGCAGCGCCTTGTTGAGCTCGGGCACCTCGTCGCCCAGCTTGCGGGCCGCATCGAGCGCGCTCATCAGGTCGAGCAGGCCGCCGTGCTTCGGGCGCGAGACGTCGGGGCACAGACGGCGCACCAGCTCCGGCTGCGTGCGCAGCGCGTCGGCCAACGCGATGGCCTCGCGGTCGCGCAACGGGGCGAGGTGGCCGGTGCCGTGCAGCAGCATCGGCGCCACCGCGCGCAGGAAGCGCGAGGGCAGATTGGCGTAAAGCTCGCGCAGCAGCGTCGCGGCCTCATGCAGTTGCAGACGGATCGCCGCGCGCGCCACTTGCAGCGTCGCCGGGTCGTTCTCGACCTGGCAGCGCCACACGCAGGCGGCCGCAAGGTAGAGCGCGGCGAGCACGTCGCCCAGGCGCGCCGACAGCAGCTCCATGCGTTTGAGCTTGCCCCCCAGCAGACCCATGGCGAGGTCGGCGGTGAGCGCGTAGCGGGCCGACAGCGAGGCGATGAGCGTGGCCTCGGCGCGCAGGTCGGCCGGCGGCTTCCCGCGCAGCGGCGTATGCGCCAGGCTGCGCCAGAGGTTGCGCATCACATGGCCGACATGGCCCGCGAGCGCGCGGCCGAGTCGCTCCTCGTCCTTGGCCTGCACGGCCGACATCTCCTCCAGCACGAAGGGATGGCAGCGCGTCGCGCCCTGGCCGAAGATGATCAGCGCCCGCGACAGCAGGTTGGCGCCTTCCACCGTGATCGCGATGGGCGCATGGCGGTAGGCCACGCCCAGCAGATTGCGCGGCCCGGAGATGATGCCCTTGCCGCCGAGCACGTCCATGCCGTCGTTGACCGCGCGGCGTCCCGCCTCGGTGAGCTGCACCTTGAGGATGGCGCTGGCAACGCTGGGCTGCTCGCCGGCATCGAGCGCCGCGGCGGTGAAGCGTCGCGCGGCATCGGTGGCGTAGAGCCGCGCGGCCATCTGCGCGGTGATGCCCGCGATCGCGTGGAATCGTCCGATGGGCAGGCCGAACTGCTCGCGCACCTGCCCGTAGCCGTTGACCACGAACAGCGCCGTCTGCTGCATCGCCGCGCCCAGCGCCGGCAGCGAGATGGCGCGGCCGGCGGCCAGGCATTCCATCAGCATGCGCCAGCCCTGGCCGACACGTTCCTCGCCGCCGATCACCCAGTCCATGGGCACGAAGACGTCCTCGCCGCGGATCGGGCCGTTCATGAAGGCCGAGTCCATCGGACGGTGGCGGTGACCGATCTCCATGCCGGGCGTGGGCACGGGCAGCAGCGCGCAGGTGATGCCGAGTTCCTGCTGACCTTCGGGCCGCGAGGGATCGATCGCCTGGAAGGCGAGGCCCACCACGCTGGCCACCGGCGCGAGCGTGATGTAGCGCTTGTCGAAGCGCACGCTGAAGCCACGCACCACGCGGCCGTCGATGACGCGCTCGGTGAGTACGCCGCGGTCGGGGATGGACGCGGCGTCCGACCCCGCGTACGGCGAGGTGAGGCCGAAGCAGGGCAGCTCCCGGCCATCGGCCAGGCGCGGCAGGTAGTGCTGCTGCTGGGCCGGCGTGCCGTAGCGCAGCAGCAGCTCCGCCGGGCCCAGCGAATTGGGCACCATCACCGTCACCGCGCAGGCGGTGTTGACGGTGGCGATGCGGGTCACGACCTCGGCATGCGCGTAGTGGCCGAAGCCCAGGCCGCCGTACTCCTTCGGAATGATCATCCCGAAGAAGCGGTGCTCGCGCAGGTACTGCCAGACCTCGGGCGGCAGGTCGCCGGCCGTGTCGATGGCGTGGTCGTCGAGCATGCCGATGAGCGTGCTCACCTCGTGATCGAGGAAACGACGCTCCTCGTCGGTGAGGCGATTGGGACCTCGCGCGATCAGCACGTCGAAGTCGGGCTGGCCGGCGAAGAGCTGGCCCTCGAAGCCCACCGTGCCGGCTTCGAGCGCGGCACGTTCCGTGTCGCCCATCGCGGGCAAGGCCTTGGAGAAGGGCGTCATCGCCAGGCGCCCGAGGAGTCGGTGGAATCCCATAGGCACAGCCTAGGTCCCCGTGCCTGTCACCGGCGTCAGCCTGGAACGCAGGCGCGCGTAGGACGCACGGCCACGATGGGCGGCCGCCAGGCACGCGTGAGCCGGTGGCACACTCCGCCGACCTGTTCAGGAGGGGCGCATGGGTTTTGTGACGACGCGCGACATGGCGCGCGACTACGACGTCATCGTCGTCGGCTCGGGCGCCGGCGGCGGCCAGACGGCTTACACCCTGGCCCTCGAGGGCGTGAAGGTGCTGATGCTGGAAGCCGGCCGGTACTACGACTTCCGTACCGAGACGCCGATGTTCCAGGCCTCTCACGACGCCCCGCTGCGCGGCGCGGGCACGCCGGACAAACCCTTCGGCTTCTACGACGCGACCGTGGACGGCGGCTGGCAGGTGCCGGGCGAACCCTACACCCAGGCCTCCGACAACGAGGAGCAGCGCTTCGACTGGTGGCGCGCCCGCATGCTGGGCGGCCGCACCAACCATTGGGGCCGCATCTCGCTGCGCAACGGGCCCTACGACTTCAAGCCGCACAGCCGCGACGGCCTGGGCTTCGACTGGCCGATCAGCTATGAAGACCTGGCCCCGTACTACGACAAGGTCGAGATGCTGGTGGGCATCTACGGCAGCAACGAGGGCCTGGAGAACACGCCCGATTCGCCCGACGGCTGCCTGCTGCCCGCGCCCGCCGCGCGCGTGGGTGAACGCCTCATCGCCCAGCGCGCCGGCAAGCTCGGCATCCCGGTTGTGCCCATCCATCGCGCGGTGCTGACCGCGAAGCTCGACGACACCCGCCTCCCCGCGCTGCTGCATCCCGGCAACCCGCGCGCGCAGGCGCTGGTCGCGCAGTCCATGCGCGAGCGCGCCGCCTGCTTCTGGGCCACGCCGTGCTCGCGCGGCTGCTCCATCGGCGCGACCTACCAGAGCCCCGCGGTGCACCTGCCGCCGGCACTCGCCAGCGGCAATCTCGACGTGCTGTGCGACGCCATGGTCTACGAGGTGACCACCAAGGACGGCAAGGCCAGTGGCGTGCGCTTCGTCGATCGCAAGACCGGCAAGCACATCGAGGCCAGGGGCCGCGCCGTCGTGCTGTCCGCCAGTGCCTGCGAGTCGGTGCGCATCCTGCTCAACAGCAAGACCAGCGCCTACCCGCAGGGCCTGGCCAACAGCAGCGGCAAGGTCGGCAAGTACGTGATGGACACCGTCGGCAGCGACCTGTCCGGTCAGGTCCCGCTGCTGGAGAACCTGCCCCCGCACAACGAAGACGGGGCAGGGGGCTCGCACATGTACGCCCCCTGGTGGCTGTACGGCCGGCAGGGCAAGGGCTGGGCCGAGAAGGGCCTGGGTTTCCCCCGCGGTTATCACATCGAGCTGGGCACCGGACGCCGCATGCCCGGCGCCAGCACCGGCGCGAACCTGGAATGGCTGACGAAGGGCAGCTACGGCGCGGCGTTCAAGCAGGACGTGCGCCGCACCTTCGGCTCGTTCGTGTACCTCTCCGGCCGCGGCGAGATGATCCCCAACGAGCACTCGTTCTGCGAGATCGACCCGACGACGAAAGACCGCTTCGGCATTCCCGTGCCGCGTTTCCACTGGCAGTGGGCCGAGCACGAAACCCGCCAGGCCGCCCACATGCAGAAGACCTTCGCCGAGATCATCGCGGCCATGGGCGGCCGGGTGCTCGACGGCGGTCCCGAGCTGGACGGCCGCAAGGCCATCGCGCCCGGCGGCTCGATCATCCACGAGGTCGGCGGCGCCATCATGGGCGCGGACGCCAGGACCTCCGTCACCAACGGCTGGGGTCAGACCTGGGACGTGCCCAACCTGTTCCTGTCCGACGGGGCGCCCTTCGCCTCCAATGCCGACAAGAACCCCACGCTGACCATCATGGCGCTGGCCTGGCGCCAGGCCGACCACATCGTCGACCGCTTCCGCAAGAAGGAGCTCTGAGCATGGACCGCAGAACGACCCTGCAATGGATGCTGGCCGCCGCCGCGGCGCTCAGCGTCGAGGTGTCGGCCGGTGCCACGCCCGCTACTCGCAAAGGCGGCAAAGGCGGCAAGGCAGGCATCGGTGGCAAGCCCCAGGGCTACGGCACCGACCCCACGCTGACCAAGAGCTACCAGGCCGGCGAGCTCTGGCCGCTGTCCTTCAACGCCGCGCAGAACCGCACCGCGCAGGCGCTGTGCGGCCTGATCATCCCGGCCGACGACCAGTCGCCCAGCGCCGCGCAATTGCAGGTGCACCGCTTCATCGACGAATGGGTCAGCGCGCCGTACCCCAACCAGGCCAAGGACAGGCCCGTCATCGTGAACGGCCTGGACTGGCTGGAGGCCGAGAGCGCCCGGCGCTTCGGTGGCAAACGCTTCGACCAGCTCGACGTCGCCCAGCAATCGCAGATCGCCGACGACATCTGCTGGACCGAGACCGCCAAGCCTGGGTTCGCCACCGCCGCGCGCTTCTTCAAGCGTTTCCGCGACCTGACCGCCGGCGGCTTCTACACGACGCCCGACGGCATGAAGGACGTCGGTTTCGTCGGCAACATCCCCTCCGTCACCTTCGACGGCCCGCCCCTCAAGGTCCTGCAGATCGTTGGAGTCGCCTGATGCGCCTTGCCCCTGTTGTCGCCGCGGCCTCGGCCGCCTTCGCCCTGTCCGCCACTGTCCACGCCGCCGACATGCCCAACACGCTCACCGCCGAAGAGACCGCCGCCGGCTGGCAACTGCTGTTCGACGGCAAGAGCCTGGACCACTGGCGCGCCAGCGACCAGCCCGGCTCCTTCAGCGTGAAGGACGGCGCCATCGTCGTCCGCGGCCCGCGTTCGCACCTGTTCTACCTGGGCCCGGTGCAGCAGCACGACTTCAAGAACTTCGAGCTGAAGGTCGACGTGATGACCTTCCCCAAGGCCAACTCCGGCGTCTACTTCCACACCAGGTGGCAAGAGGTGGGCTGGCCCGAGTTGGGCTATGAGGTGCAGGTCAACAACTCCCACAGCGACCCCAGCCGCACCGGCGGCCTGTGGGGCGTGCAGGACTACATGAAGGTCGTGTCGCCCGACCACCAGTGGTTCACGCTGACCGTGCGCGTCGAAGGCAAGCACGTCACCACCTTCGTCAACAGCGAGAAGACGGCCGACTACACCGAGGAGTCGCCCATCGTCCGCAAGAAGGGGCTGGAGAAGCGCTACCTGGCAAGCGGCACCTTCGCGCTGCAGGGCCACGATCCGGAGAGCGAGGCGCACTTCCGCAACATCAAGGTGAAGGTGCTGCCCTGACGGATCGGGAACGCGGAGACGCGGAGGCGTTCAGCGTCCCTTCTGGCCCATCTGGCCCTTCTCCACATCCATCTTGCTGTCCGGATCCAGCGTGCGCACGAGGTAGCGCGTGCGCGCGTCGAAGGACCCGCGCGCGATGACGACGCCGGGGTTCTCCGCGTGATAGACCGCCGCCTCGAGGATGACCGGATCCTTGGACGGCGCGATCAGCCAGCCGCCCGGTGCCACCTTGGGCAGCGGCGAGCACGGCATCGGTCCGGTGTGTTCCGCGATGCCCTTCTCGGGATACCAGATCACGCACTGGCCCTTCTTGAGCGGCAGCAAGGGCGCAGGGATGCGGTTCTTGGCCGTGACGTTGAAGTAGGAGTTGTCCTGCCCCGGCGCGGCGCGGCCGACGTCCCGTTCCGGGTCCGAGGCCTTGCCGACGGACTGGGCCGCGGCACCGAGGCCGGTCAGCAGGGCGGCAGCGCCGAGGACGGCGGCAGCCAGGTGGCGATGGGTCATGACGATCTCCTGTTGTGATGGCGGCGGCCTCCAGAGGCCCTCGCCGACAACAGGCAACCGGCATGCCAGCGCCATCTCCCGCAGCCGATGGCGGGCGTCATGACCCTGGTGATCGGGGCGGCGCTGCTGGCTTGAGCAGTCGGCCGGTCAGGGACGGGCGTCCAGCAGCTCCTGCATCACCTGCTCCAGCTCGTTGAATTCCACCGGCTTCACCAGATGGGCGTCGAAGCCCGCGGCCGCCGTCGCGTCGCGATCGGAGCGCTGGCCCCAGCCGGTGATCGCGATCAGCGCGAGCGGCTCGGCGCCGCGCGTCGCTCTCAGCTTTCGCGCGACGTCCGTCCCGGAGAGCCCCGGCAGCCCGATGTCCAGCAGCACCACGCGCGGCTGCGTGTCGTCGAACACCGCCAGCGCCTCCTCGCCGCTGTACGCGACCGTCGCCCGAAAACCGACGCCGCGCAGGACCTCGGCCAGCGTGTTGGCCGCGTCCACGTTGTCGTCGACGACCAGGACCAGGGTCTGCGCCTGCGTCGCCGTCGGGCGTGTCACGTCGCCGCCGGTCCCGGTCTCGTTCGCGTGCGGGGTCTGCCCGTGGTCCGCCAGCGGCAGGGTGACCGTGAAGCGGCTGCCGTGCCCGAGGCCCTCGCTCGCCACGGTGATCGTGCCGTCGTGCAGCTGCACGAGCTGCTTCGACACGGCCAGGCCGATGCCCAGCCCCGACGGCGCCGCTCCGCGCGCGTCGATCCGCGTGAAGAGCTCGAAGACCCGCGGCTGCATCGCCGGCGCGATGCCCACGCCCCGGTCCGTCACCGTGATCTGCGCCCGGTCCGCGACCACCCCCACGTGCACGTGCACCTCGCCCGGCTCCGGGCTGTACTTGGCCGCGTTGTCCAGCAGGTTGCCCAGCACCTGCTGCAGCCGCGTCGGATCGCCGTCGACCGGCACCGGCGTCGGCGGCAGCGACAGCGTGACGCGGTGCTTCATCTCGCTGTACAGCGGCTCGATCGCCTCCAGCGCCTGCCTCACCACCGTGCGCAGGTCGATGACCTGACGCTTGAGCTCCACCACGTTGCGCGTGATGCGGCTCATGTCCAGCAGGTCGTCGAGCAGCCGCGCCATGTGCGCCGACTGCCGCGCGATGATGTCCGTGGCCTGCGCGCGCGTGTCGTCGGAGGACGACTGCCGCAGCATCGCCACCGCGTAGCGGATCGGCGCCATCGGGTTGCGCAGCTCATGCGCCAGCGTCGCCAGGAACGAGTCCTTGCGCTCGCTCTCGCGGCGCAGTTCCTCCTGCGCGGCGGACAGCTCGGTCACGTCGACCGTCGCGCCGATCACCCGCTGCACCTGCCCGTCGTGCGCCGTGATCGGCCGCAGCGAGGTCAGCAGCTGGTAGGTCCTGCCGCCGTGCGTCGTGCGCTGCGCGAGGTTCATCGCCTGGCCCGTGATCACCGCCTCGCGGACGATGCCGGCGAACTCCGGCTCGCCGACCAGGCTGCCGACCTCCGCGCCGATCAGCGCCTCGCGCGTGAACCCCATCGGCGTGTTGAAGGCCCAGGTGTAGCGGCCCTGGACGTCGCATTCCCATGCCATCACCTTGCCGCTCTGCAGCGCGAGGTGGAAGCGCTCCTCGGCCGCCTGGCTCGCGCGCAGCGCCTCCTGCTGCGAGGTGACGTCGACCGCGACCCCGTAGGCATGCACCGCGCGGCCCTTCGCGTCCAGGCTCACGTAGCCGTCGAACTGCGTCCACACGACCTCGTCGTTGTCCGCGCGGGTGATCGGGCAGGCCAGGCTGAAGCGGCCGCCGCTCTCCGTCGCGTAGCGGTAGCGGTCGCGGAAGCGCGCGGCGTCCTGCGCGGACATGCCGGCGAGCATGTCGTCCATCGACGCCCAGTTCCGCCCGAACAGCTGCTTCGCGCCGCCGCCGGTGGTGGCGAATCCGGTGACCGCGTCCCAGTCCCAGGTGATCATGCGGCCCGCCGCCAGCGCGAGGTTGAGACGGCGCCGGCTGTTGCGCTCCTTCTGCATCAGCCGGCCCGCCCAGGCCGAGACCGTCGCGACCAGCGAGCCGGTCAGCAGGAACAGCACGACCATCGCCGCGTCCGCGAACGAGTTGACCGGGAACATCTGCCCGACCGGCTCGATCCAGAAGTAGAGGATCGCCAGGCTGGCCGCCACCAGGAAGGTCAGCGCCGGGGCGAGGCCGCAGACCAGCCCGACGATCACCAGCGACGGGAAGTAGGGCAGCAGCGGCTCGCGGCTGTTGAGCGCGGGCTGGAGGAACAGGTTGAGCCAGGTCGCGGCGACGAAGACAAGCACCGCCGCGGGCCAGCGTAACCAGAACCTCTCGATCACCATCTCCCTGCCCCTCCTCCGTGCTGGCGCAGCACCGCTTCGGGCGCCTCGCGTCGTTGCAAATCCTCGCCATGGTCCCGCTATGGCTCCGGTTTGCGCCTGGCGGGGCATCCCAAATCGGAGCCGCGTCAGCACGGGGGAATCATGCGGGACTTTGCTGTGGGGCGAGCATACAGAGGGCGGGCGGGGTTCGAACACTCAGCGTGTCACCGACGTGTGTCGAGGGATGACAGCGGTGCAGGGAGGCGAGTGGGTCAGGACCGGCGCGCGCGTCGCCGCGCCAGTCCGCCGACCGTCAGCAGGCCAGCGACCATCAGCGCGTAGCTCGAGGGCTCGGGCACCGCGCTCGCGGTCAGGAAGCCGCGGATCTCGCCGCCCGGCGCGAAGGTCGAGTGCACGTTGAGGTAGGCGCTGCCGCCCGCCAGCCCCGTCGACAGCGCCGCGAAGGCGCCCGCGATCGTGCCGCCGTTGGCGTTGATGAAGGCCGCGTTCCAGCTGCCGGTCTGCGTCAGGTCGAAGGTCTGGTCGTAGCTGCCCGAAGTCACGCCGAGCGGGAAGTTCGGGAAGGTCGGCGTCGTCGTCGCGACGCCCGCGTTGCCGGCGCCCGCCACCGCCGTGCAGCAGTGGATGTGCGCCGCCGTCGTCGTGCCGGTCAGCCCGGCGAAGGTGACCTGCACGCGCATCGTGAAGTCGTCGTCGTTGAAGGTCACCCGCGCCAGCCCGGTGCCGGCGGAGGCGTTCGGCGGGAACTCGGCCGCGCCGCTCAGCGGCGCGGTGTAGACGATGTCGTGCGCGACGGCGGGCAGCGCGAGGCTCGCGGCCGCGATCGCCAGCGCCGCGAGGGGCAAGGACTTCATGGACTTCAAGCACTTCATGGACGTCGTCATGTCGGTCTCCTGGGTTCGGCTCCGCAACGGGCTGCGCGGAACTCAGGCGGCGGTATACGTCGATGCCATCGGACTTGTGCGCGACCGGCAGCCCGGCGTGGGGAGATGAGGTCCCTGGCGGGGACGGGAGGCAACCGGATCGCCGGAATCCGGCACAGGGTCCGATGTAACGGGGTGTGCGCGGCGGGCACGCGGATTGCGCGAGCCATGGTTGTGACAGTCTCGGACGGCGGTGGAGACGGACGAAAAAACGGCGCCCTCAAGGCGCCGTTGTCATCGAGGAGCGCGGCGGCTCCCGTGTCGTCAGGCCGGCTTGACCAGCAGCGAACGCGCCCAGGCGTCCGCCTCGCGGGCCGGCGTCTGGCCGCTGACGCGGATGCGGTCCAGCAGCTCGGCGACGCGGCCGCGGATCTGGCCGACCTCGGCCATCACGGCGTTCTCTTCGCCTTCGTTGCGGAACTCGCGCGCGACGCTGATGATGCCGCCAGCGTTCACGAGGTAGTCCGGCAGGTAGGTGATGCCGCGGGCCTGCAGCGCGTCGCCATCGGCGGCGGTCGCGAGCTGGTTGTTGGCGGCGCCGGCGATCAGCGCGGCCTGCAGCGCGGGGATGGACTGCGCGTTCAGCGTCGCGCCCAGCGCGCACGGCGCGACCACGTCGACGTCCGCGGCCAGGATCTCGTGGATGCCGACGGCCTTCGCGCCCAGCTCGGTCTGCGCGCGCGCGACCTTCTCGGCGTTGACGTCGGCGACGACCAGCTTCGCGCCGGCGCGGTGCAGGTATTCGGCCAGGTGCCAGCCCACCGCGCCCAGGCCTTGCAGGGCGACGCGCACGCCCTCGAGCGACTCGCGGCGCAGCACGCGCTTGACGCCTTCATCGATGGACACGAACACGCCGTAGGCGGTCTTGGGGCTGGGGTCGCCGCCGAAGGCGCCGTCGCGCGGGATGCCCGAGACGTACCGCGTGTGCGCCATCATGCCCAGCATGTCGGCGGTGGTGGTGCCGACGTCCTCGGCGGTGATGTAGGCGCCGTCCAGCGACTGCACCGCGCGACCGAAGGCCGCGAACAGCGCGGCGCGGTCGAAGTCGCCCTGCGGCTTGATGATCACGGCCTTGCCGCCGCCGAAGGGCAGGTTGGCCAGCGCGTTCTTCAGGCTCATGCCCTGCGACAGGCGCAGCGCGTCGTTCAGCGCGGCCAGTTCGTTGTCGTAGCTCCAGAAGCGGCAGCCGCCGAAGGCCGGGCCGCGCGCGGTGCTGTGCACCGCCAGGATGGCCTTGAGGCCGGTCACCGGATCGGCGGCCAGCAGCACGCGTTCGTGCGGGGCCTGGTCGGGCAGGCCGAAGAGGGAGGAGGGGATGGCGTCGGTCGAGCCGGCGGCGAGCGCGCGGGCGATGTCGGTGATGGCGTTCATGGGAACCTGCACTTGTGATGCTTGAAGAAGACCGGATCGCGGCGATCCGGCGGGGTCCGCTGCGCTTGTGGCGCACCGGCCCCGGAGTTTAAGCCGCCCTGTCGCGCCCGCGCCGCAGCACCCCGAGGTCCCCATGTCGGGCGATTGGCGCACGAGCAACGACGTGTTACACCCGTCCATCGGAGAAGTACACAAGACGAATCCAATCGTCAGGGAGGCTCCGCATGTCAACTGATCGCAGTGACGACCGGTACCGGTCGATCGTGGAGGCGATCCCGAGCGCCATCGTGCTCGTGGATCGCCAGCGCCGGATCCGGCTGGTCAACCGCAAGGCCGAGGAGCTCTTCGGCTACGCCCGCGACGAGTTGCTCGACGCCTCGGTGGAGCTGTTGATCCCCAACCGCTTCCATGGCGACCACCCGCGTCACGTGGCGCAGTTCTTCGCGCAGCCGGAGACGCGGCCCATGGGCGCGGGGCGGGATCTCTTCGGCCGGCGCAAGGGCGGCGAGGAGGTGCCGATCGAGATCGGCCTGAGTCCGATCGAGACCGCCGAGGGCCTGTGCACGCTCGCCTCCATCATCGACATCACCGAGCGCAAGAGCGCGCGGGAACGTTATGAGGATGAGCTCCGGCGCAGCAACGCGGACCTGGAGCAGTTCGCCTACGTCGCCTCGCACGATCTGCAGGAGCCGCTGCGCATGGTCGCCAACTACACCGAGCTCCTGGCGCAGCGCTATGCGGGCCAGTTGGATGAGCGGGCCGACAAGTACATCCGTTACGCCTCCGACGGCGCGCGCCGCATGCAGCGGCTGGTGGCCGATCTGCTGGCCTACTCGCGGGTGGGGTCGCAGGGCAAGCCGCTGGCGCCGGTCGCGGCGGACGAGGTGCTCGCCGCGGTGACGCACGGCCTTCAGCGCCTGCTGAGGGAGTCCGGCGGCACCGTCGAGGCCGGGCCGCTGCCGCTCGTGCTGGCCGACGAGGTCCAGTTGCATCAGCTGCTGCAGAACCTGGTGAGCAATGCCATCAAGTTCCGCTCGGAGGCGGCGCCGCGCGTGCGCGTCGAGGCCCAGCGCGAAGGCACGCGCTGGCGGTTCAGGGTCGACGACAACGGCATCGGCATCGACATGCAGTACGCGGAGCGCGTCTTCCAGATGTTCCAGCGGCTGCACGAACAGGGGCGATACGACGGCAGCGGCATCGGCCTGGCGATCGCCAAGCGCATCGTGGAACGGCATGGCGGCACGATCCGGATCGACTCCGAGCCGGGGCGCGGCAGCGTCGTGTCCTTCACGCTGCCCGCGGCCCAACCGGAGCAGCTCTCGTGAGCCGGCCGCTGAGCGTGCTCCTCGTCGAGGACAACCCCGGCGACGCCGATCTGGTGATCGAGACCCTGGAGCAGGGCAAGCTGATGCTGGACATCGCGGTGGCCGTCGACGGCGCGCAGGCGCTGGCGCGGCTGCTGCGCCAGCCGCCGTTCGAGGCGGCGATGCCGCCCGACCTCATCCTGCTCGATCTGAACCTGCCCAAGGTGACCGGCCGCGAGGTGCTGGCGCGCATCAAGCAGGAGCCCGGCCTGCGGGAGATCCCGGTGGTGGTGCTGACCTCGTCCGACGCCGAGCACGACATCGTCCGGAGCTACCAGCTGGGGGCCAACTGCTACGTGACCAAGCCGGTGGGGCTGGTGGCGTTCCAGTCCATCGTGCAGGCGATCGAGGGCTTCTGGTTCACGGTGGTGAAACTGCCATGAGCGCCTTGCCCGACGACCTGGCCCTCGAGCCTCGACGCGCGCCCTGGCCGATCCTGCTGGTGGAGGACAACGACGGCGACGCCGACCTGATCACCGACCTGCTGGCCGAGGGCGGCACGGTGCCGCCGCGTCCGGTGCTGCGGGCCGCGCGGCTGGACGAGGCCGTGCGCGCGCTGCAGCAGCAGCGCATGTCGGCCATCCTGCTGGACCTGCGCCTGCCGGACGGGGAAGGCATCGACTGCGTGAAGGCCGTGCGGGCGCAGGCGCGCGACACGCCGATCGTCGTGCTCACCGGCCTGGAGGACGACCAGCTCGCGCTGTCCTGCATGACGGCCGGCGCGCAGGACTATCTGTCCAAGCAGGACGTGCGCCCGCGCTCGCTGCTGAGGGCCATCGACTACGCGATCGTCCGCGCCCGCGAGGGCCGCGAGCGGATGCGCTCGCAGGCGCTGCGGCTGCGCAGCGCGGAGCTGGAGCTGGAGAACAAGCGCATCCTGGAGGTCAGCCGGCAGAAGGGCCGGGTGCTGGCCAACATGTCGCACGAGCTGCGCACGCCGCTGAACGCGATCATCGGCTTCTCCCAGCTGCTGACCGACGGCGCCGCCGGGCTGGACCAGCCGGCGGTGCAGCGCTACGCCGGACACATCCTGGCCAGCGGCCGCCATCTGCTGGCGTTGATCAACGACATCCTCGACATGGCCCGCATCGAGGCCGGCGGGATCGACCTGCATCCGGAGGCGACGCCGGTCGCCGAGCTGGCGCGCGAAGTGGTCGACGTGGTGACGGGCAGCTTCACCGACAAGGCGATGACGGTCCGGATGGAGATCGATGACGGACTGGGGAGCGTCTGGACCGATCCGCTGCGCTTGCGTCAGGTGCTCTACAACTACCTGTCCAACGCCTGGAAGTTCACCCCGGCGAACGGCGAGATCGTCGTGCGCGGCCAGCGCACCGGGGCACAGGGCTTCCGGGTGGAAGTCTGCGACACCGGCCTGGGCATCGCGGCCGAGCATCTGCCGCGGCTGTTCACCGAGTTCACGCAGCTGCCCTCGGAAGAACGCCGCCGCTATCGCGGGACCGGCCTGGGTCTGGCGCTGAGCAAGCGCATCGTCGAGGCCCAGGGCGGCAGCGTCGGGGTGATGAGCTCGCCGGGCAACGGCTCGACCTTCTTCGCCGAGCTGCCCGACCCGGGCGTGCCGCTCGTCAGCGCCCCATGAACGCGTCCGCGCGCAGCGTCACGACCAGCGTGTCACGATGGCCGGCATGCGCGGGATCGATCGGCTGGATCGGCGTGGTCTCGTGGATGACGCGTTCGTCGTCGAGCAGCAGCAGCGTCCACGGCTCCATCATCGTGAAGCGCTGGCCGCGCGGGCCATCCGCTTCGAAGACGCGCGACTCGCCGCCCTTGATGCCGTGGCGCGCCAGCATGAACACCGCCACCAGGTCCACGCCGTCGCGGTGCGCACCCTCGGGCGTGGGCCGGCCGATGCCGCCCGCCGTGTCGATGCGGAACTGGTGCGCCTCGATGAACCAGGGCCGCGCGCCCTTGAGCCGGTCCGCGACCGAGGCCAGCCCCAGCAGCAGCCGCGGCCAGATCGGCAGGTCGACGGCGGCGGGATCCATCGGCTCGAACCAGCGTTCGATGCCGCCGTGCAGCGCGTTGTAGTCCACCGGCTGCCAATGCGCGCGATGCGGCGCCAGACGCACCGACGGCTCCGCCTGCGAGTCCACGACGAAGCTCGCATGCCGCCGGAACCGGTAGCGGCCGCCGTCGCGCAGGTAGGCGTCCGGGGGCAGGTCGTTCCAGTAGGTCTGCAGCGCGCGCAGATCGCCGGCCTGGCAGTGCAGCCAGTGCGTCAGGCTCTCGGGCGCGATGACGGTGTGGCCGAGGTTCTGCAGTTGATGTTCGAACTGCGCGGCGCTGGAGTACGGCGGCGGGAAATGCTTCATGCGCGAAAGTATGGAACGTCGAGCCCGGGATGGCACATGTCACGCCGTGAACGCGGGATTGCCGGGGCGCTACGTGGATCGGATCAGCCCGCGTGTTTGTCCAGTTCGGACGTGAACGCGTCGGCGTAGAACTCTTCGGCGGGCAGGCCGCAGGACGCGACGAAGTCGCGCTGCGCGGACTCCACCATCACCGGCGCGCCGCACGCATAGACCTGATGCTTCGACAGGTCGGGCAGGTCCGCCATCAGCACCTGGTGGACGAAGCCGGTACGGCCGGTCCAGCCGTCCTCGGCCTTCGGCTCGGACAGCACCGGCACGTAGGTGAAGCTCGGCATCGCGGCGGCGGTCGCCACGGCCCAGTCGTGCAGGTAGAGGTCGGCCCGGGACCGGCAGCCCCAGTACAGCGTCACGGGCCGGGTGATGCCCTCGTCCTGGATGCGCTCCAGGATCGCCTTGATCGGCGCGAAGCCCGTGCCCGAGGCGAGCAGCACGATCGGCTTGTCGCTGTCCTCGCGCAGGAAGAAGCTGCCGAACGGGCCTTCCATGCGCAGGATGTCCTTTTCCTTGAGCGCGCCGAAGACGTGGTCGGTGAACTTGCCGCCGGGCATGTGGCGGATGTGCAGCTCGATCGCCGGCGGCGTGCCGAGGCGGCTCGGCGCGTTGGCCATCGAGTAGCTGCGCCGCGCGCCGTCGCGCAGGATGAATTCGACGTACTGGCCGGCGCGGTACTGCAGGTTCTGCGTGGCCGGCAGCTGGAGCCTGACCACGGCGACGTCGCCGGCCGGCTTCTCGACGGTGATCACGCGGCTGGGCAGCTTCAGCACCGGGAACTCGCCGGCGCCGGGCACGGTGCGGGCCTCGACGGTGCAGTCCGTCTGCGGCTTGGCGCAGCAGGTCAGGATCAGGCCGGCGGCTTCTTCTTCCGGCGACAGCGCCTTGGTCTGGTGCTCGCCGTGCACGACCTGGCCCTCCATCAGCCGGCTCTTGCAGGAGCCGCAGGCGCCGTCCTTGCAGCCGTAGGGCAGGCCGATGCCCTGGCGGATGGCGGCGGCCAGCACGGTTTCGTCGTCGTCGACGGTGAAGTTGCGGCCGGCGGGCAGGACGGTGACCTGGAAGCTCATGATGCGGAGTCGGCGCGGCACGGGGCCGCGCGATGTCGTAAGAGGAGGGGGCGGAAGCGACACGGCCCGCGCGGTCCGCAGACCGGGGCGCGAGCCGTTCGAGCCATGAAGGACGATCTAAACTGGCCCGCCATTTTGCCCCAGCCCCGCTTCGACCCCCATGCCCGGTGCCAATCCCGCTTCGCCTTCCGTCAACCGCCGCGGCCGCCGCGGCCGTCGCAGCCGTCTGCTGATCGTCGGATGCGGCGATGTCGGGATGCGCGTGCTGCGGCAGCTGGCCGGGCGCTGGACGGTGATGGCGTTGACGAGCAGCGCCGCGCGGGTCGATGAGCTGCGCACCGCCGGCGCGATCCCGCTGATCGGCAACCTCGACGACGCCGCGACGCTGGGGCGGCTGGCGGGGCTCGCGGATCGCGTGCTGCATCTGGCGCCGCCGGCCGCGCAGGGGCGGACCGACGAGCGCACCCGGCGGCTGTTGCAGGCGCTGTCGCGCTCGGCGGTTCCGGCGCATCTGGTCTACGCGAGCACGAGCGGGGTCTACGGCGATTGCGGGGGCGCGCGCATCGACGAGACGCGCCGTCCCAATCCGTCCAATGACCGCGCCTGGCGCCGTGTCGATGCCGAGGACCAGTTGCGCCAGTGGGGCCGCGCGACGGGCGCGCCGGTGACGATCCTGCGCGTGCCCGGCATCTACGCGTTCAACCGCGACGGCGGGCATCCGCGCGAGCGCCTCGGCAAGGGGCTGCCGGTGCTGGCGCGCGAGGACGATGTCTACACGAACCACATCCAGGCCGACGACCTGGCGCGCGCCTGCGTGCTGGCGCTGATGCACGGCCCGGCGCAGCGGATCCTGCATGCGAGCGACGACAGCGAGCTGCTGATGGGCGACTACTTCGAGCTGGCCGCCACCGTGTGCGGCCTGCCGCCACCGGCCCGCGTCACGCGGACCGAAGCCCCCGGCGTGTTCTCGCCGATGCAGATGAGCTTCATGAACGAATCGCGCCGGATGGACAACCGGCGGCTCAAGCGCGAGCTGCGCCTGCGGCTGCGCTACCCGACGCCGCGCGAGGGGCTGCTCGCCGTCGAGGACTGAAGAGCGCGCAACGGCTGAAGGGGAGGGCCGGGGGCCGGGGGGACGGGGTCGAGGAACTGCTCAGCGCCGGCGGCTGCCGCGCCAGTAGTTGATCATCAGCCAGGCGCCGAGCATGCCGCCCAGGTGCGCGAAGTGCGCGATGCCGCTGCCGCCGGTGATGCCCAGGAACAGTTCGAGCGCGCCGAAGATGGCGACGAAGTACTTGGCCTTCATCGGGATCGGCGGGAACAGCGGCATGATGACCCGGTCCGGGAACAGCAGCCCGTAGGACAGCAGCAGGCCGAACAGCGCCCCGGACGCGCCGACGGTGGGTGCGAGCGATCCCATCAGCAGCGTGAACACCAGTTGCGCCGCGGCGGCGGTCAGCGCGCTGGCCACCAGCAGTTGCGCGTAGCGCTTGCCGCCCCAGACCGTCTCCAGCTCGGAGCCGAACATCCAGAGCCCGAACATGTTGAAGAACAGATGCGCGACGCTGCCATGCAGGAAGGCGTAGGTGATCGGCTGCCAGAACTCGAATCTTCCGGAATTCAGCGGCCACAGCGCCATCTCGACATTCATCGATGCCAGCGGTGTGATGACGATCGGGAGACAGAACAGGCCCACGCAGATCAGCATGAAGGCCTTGGTCACCGGAGGAATGAAGGGCATGGGGCAGGCGTCTTCAGAAGGCACCGCGGTCGGCGCGTTGGGAAGGCGCAATGGACATGAGGTCAAGCCAATGCGTTCGGGCCAGTGTAGCCCGGGCGTGCGCAAGACCCGACCCAGGCCGCGCACGGCTTTCCCCTCAGCGGGATGGCGGGAACCTGACAGAGGCTGCAATGACGTCCGCGGCGTGGCCCGGCATGCGGAACGGCCTGCCGGAAAAACGCGGAACGATTGCAAGAGGAGTTGCGGAAGAGGAGTTGCCAAGACCTGACCACCTGGAGGGTGGTGCCCGGAGCCGGACTCGAACCGGCACACCTTGCGGCGGGGGATTTTGAGTCCCCTGCGTCTACCGATTTCGCCATCCGGGCGTCACGGCAACTTCTGCGTGCGAAGCCACCGGGGGTGGCCTGCATGATCTGTTTCGGGGTTCGGGAGCGTTGCCGCGGAGGCAACGGTGAGCCGCGAAATGAGAAAGACATTATGCCACGCAGGAACACGCCGCCACTGAGAGAATGCATGCTTATGAGTGATGCAAGCGCCTTCGACCCCACGAGCTATCCGACCCTGGAAGACGTCATCGGCAACACGCCGCTGGTTCGGCTGCAACGCATGCTGGGACCCGAACTGGCGGCGCGCGGCAACGTGCTGCTGGCCAAGCTCGAAGGGAACAACCCGGCGGGCTCGGTCAAGGACCGCCCCGCCATCAGCATGATCCGGCGCGCCGAGGAGCGCGGCGAGATCAAGCCCGGCGACACGCTGATCGAGGCGACGTCCGGCAACACCGGCATCGCGCTGGCGATGGCCGCCGCGATCCGGGGCTACCGCATGGTGCTGATCATGCCGGAGGACCTCTCGGTCGAACGCGCCCAGACGATGAAGGCCTTCGGCGCCGAGCTGATCCTGACGCCGCGTTCCGGCGGCATGGAATACGCCCGCGATCTGGCCGAACAGATGCAGCGCGACGGGAAGGGCCGGGTGCTGGACCAGTTCGCCAACAACGACAACCCGCGCATCCACTACGAGACCACCGGGCCCGAGATCTGGCGCGACACCGGCGGGCGCATCACGCACTTCGTCAGCGCGATGGGCACGACCGGCACGATCACCGGCGTGTCGCGTTTCCTGAAGGAGAAGAACCCGGAGGTGCGCATCGTCGGCGCGCAACCGGCCGAGGGCTCGCGCATCCCCGGCATCCGCAAGTGGCCGGCCGCGTATCTGCCCAAGATCTACCGGCCCGAGACCGTGGACGAGCTGGTGCTGGTCGGCCAGTCCGACGCCGAGGACATGGCCCGCCGCCTGGCGCGCGAGGAAGGCCTGTTCGGCGGCATCTCGGCCGCCGGCGCCTGCTGGGTCGCGATGCAGATCGCGCGTCAGGTCTCGAACGCGACGATCGTCTTCGTGGTCTGCGACCGGGGCGATCGATATCTGTCGACGGGCGTCTTCCCGGCCTGACGGCGTGCGGCCAATCAGGGATGATGGCCGCATCGCGACACGCAGGCGCCACCGCGCCCACGCCTCATGAGCTTCCGCTTCTGCCCGCAATGCGCCAGTGAACTGGCATGGATCGAGCTGCCGGAAGACGGCGGCCCGAAGACCCGGCTGCGTTGCCCGAACTGCGACTTCACCCACTGGAACAACCCGACGCCGGTGCTGGCCGCCGTCGTCGAATGCGTCGACCGCGAGGGCCAGGTCTTGCTCGCGCGCAACGCGGCGTGGCCGGGACCGTTCTTCGGCCTGATCACCGGGTTCATGGAAGCCGGCGAGTCGCCGGAAGAGGGCATCCGGCGCGAGGTGCTGGAAGAGACCTCGCTGGAGGCGCTGGGCGCGACGCTGATCGGCGTCTACGACTTCCAGAAGAAGAACCAGGTCATCATCGCGTACCACGTGCCCGCGCGCGGCGAGGTCTCGCTGTCGCCGGAGCTGGTCGAGTACACGCTGACGCCGCCGGCGCAGCTCGAGTGCTGGCCCGCTGGCACCGGCCAGGCGCTGGCGGACTGGTTGCGCGGGCGCGGCATCGAACCGAAGTGGATGGCGCCTCGCGGCTGAGGGGGCTGACTAGAATCCGCTGCATCGCCCCCGGTCATCGGCGGCAAGGACGCTCTCATGGACATTCACAAGGAACTCGACACCCGCGGCCTGAACTGCCCGCTGCCCATCCTCAAGGCCAAGAAGGCCCTGGCGGAGATGGAAAGCGGCCAGCTGCTGAAGGTCGTCGCGACGGATCCCGGCTCGACGCGCGACTTCCAGGCCTTCGCGCGACAGACCGGCAACGAGCTGGTCGAGCAGAGCTCGGCGGGCGACGAATTCATCCACGTGCTCAAGCGCCGCTGAGCTACGGCCGGCCTGACGACGGCCGCGGTCACCGTCACCGACACCGTGACCGTCACGGCGAAACGAAGAAGGCCACGCGATGCGTGGCCTTCGTGCTTCATGACGCGGCAGTGACGGGAAGTCCTGCCGTCAGAAGTTCAGCGCGGTCAGATTTCCAGGGCCTTGAGGTACTCGCGGAAGCTGGCGCCCAGTTCCGGGTGAGCCAGCGCCAGTTCGACGTTGGCCTGCAGGAAACCTTCCTTGCTGCCGCAGTCGTAGCGCTTGCCTTCATAACGGAAGGCGAAGACCTTCTCGCGGCGCATCAGCGCGGCGATGCCGTCGGTCAGCTGGATCTCGCCGCCGACACCGCGCGGCTGGGTCGCGATCTCGCGGAACACGCCCGGCGTCAGGATGTAGCGGCCGGCCACGCCCAGGCGCGACGGCGCGTCCTCGGGGGCGGGCTTCTCGACCATGTGCGTGAGATCCATCAGGCGGTCGCTGATCGCCGCGCCGGCCACGATGCCGTAGCGCTTGGTGTGCTCGGCCGGCACTTCCTGGACCGCCAGGATGGACGCCTGCCATTCGGCGAACTGGTCCACCATCTGCTTGAGCACCGGCGGCCTGCCGACCATCAGGTCGTCGGCCAGCAGCACGGCGAAGGGCTCGTTGACGACGACGCATTGCGCGCACAGCACCGCGTGGCCCAGGCCCAGGGCCTTGGGCTGGCGGATGTAGATGCACTCCATGTCGTCCGGCTTGATCGAATGGACCATCGCCAGCAGTTCCTTCTTGCCGGCGGCTTCCAGTTCGGTCTCGAGTTCGAAGGCGGTGTCGAAGTGATCCGGAATGGCGCGCTTGTTACGGCCGTTCACGAAGATCATCTGGCGGATGCCCGCCGCGTAGGCTTCCTCCACCGCGTACTGGATCAGCGGCTTGTCGACCACCGGCAGCATCTCTTTGGGCTGCGCCTTCGTGGCGGGCAGAAAGCGTGTGCCGAGTCCGGCAACCGGGAAGATTGCCTTGTTGATGAGGGCCATTTACGTACACTCCGACGGTAATTGCGCCGGCATTCTTGCACGGCGCAGCTGAAAGAAAATCAAACAAACCTCTCCAAACCGCTCATGGCAGTGCTAGTCCTGGAACCGCTGGAGGCTGACGTCCTGGAATGGCTGGCGGAGCGCCACGTCATCCAGGCCGCACCCGATCTGGCGGAGGCGCCGCACGCCTTGAGAGAGCATGTTGCGCAGGCCCAGGCAATTTTCTTGCCCGCCTCGATCGCGCTGGATGCGGAGATGGTCCGACGCGCGCCGCGACTGCGTGCCGTGGGCCGCATCGGCGCCGGCGCGGAGAACATCGATCTCGAAGCCTGCCGCGCCGCCAACATCGAGGTCGTGCGTGCGCCGACCGCGGCGGCATCGGCGGAAGCCGAGTTCGTCATCGGCGCGCTGCTGGCGCTGCTGCGGCGTGTGCCGGTGCAAGGCGCGGATGGCAACTGGGTGGGGCGCGAGCTGGGCTGCGCCACGGTCGGCCTGGTCGGCCTCACGCCGTCGGCGCGCCAACTGGCGACGCTGCTGCCGGCCTTTGGTGCGCGCGTGATCGGTTATGACCCCAGCCTGCACCATGCCGACCCGCTCTGGGGTCAGTGGGGCATCGAGCCCTATGGCTTGCGCGAGTTGATGCAGGCCGCCGACGCGGTCAGCGTGCAGTTGGCCTACTTCCCGCGCTACCGCGGCCTGATCGGCGAGCGGGTGCTGAACTTCTGCAAGCCGTCGCAGGTGCTGGTGTCGACCTCGCATTCGGCGCTGTTCGATGAACAGGCGCTGGCCGACGCGCTGCAAGGCGGCCGGCTGCTGGCGGCCTGGCTGGATCTGATGGAGCCCGGCCTCATGGAAGCCGGGCGTCCCTTGCATGGCGTGCCCGGATTGCAGGTCACGCCGCGGATCTCGGCGACGACGCGCGAGTCACGCATGCGCGCCGCGTGGAGCGTGGCGCGGCGGATCTCGGAGATCCTGGCCACGCCCGCCGTCCAGCCTGAGTTCAGGCCGACCCACCCAGGCGCGCTGCCTGATCTTTTAGCCGAGCCACGGTGGCGCTGAAGTCGGCGATGCGCTGACGTTCCTGCTCCACGACGGCCGCCGGCGCGCGCGCCACGAAGCCTTCGTTGTCCAGCTTGGCCTTGGCCTTGGTGATCTCGCCTTCCAGACGGGCGGTCTCCTTGGCGATGCGGGCGCGCTCGGCCTCGACGTCGATCTCCACCTTCAGCGCCAGACGCGCCGCGCCGTGCACCAGGACCGGCGACATCGCGCTCTGCGCGTTGAACGCGGCCTCGTCATCGATCAGCTCGACGCTCTGCAGCTTGGCCAGCACCTTCAGCGCGGGCGCCGCCTCGCGCAGGAAGGACAGGTCGCCGCCGGCCAGCAGCGGCACGCGGTCGGACGGGCTCAGGCCCATCTCGCTGCGCAGGCTGCGGCAGGTGCCGACCACCGACTTCAACTGCTCGACCCAGGCCACGGCCTGCGGATCGATGCGCTCCGGCTGGGCGACGGGGTAGGCGGCCGTGACCAGGTACTCGGTGGACTTGCGGCCCGCGATGGGCGCGACGGTCTGCCAGAGTTCCTCGGTGATGAACGGCGCGATCGGGTGCAGCAGGCGCAGGATGGTCTCCAGCACCCGGATCAGCGTGCGGCGCGTGGCGCGCTGCGCGGCGTCGTTGCCTTCGGCCTGCGCAGTCTGCAGCTGGACCTTGGCCAGCTCCAGGTACCAGTCGCAGTACTCGTCCCACACGAACGAATAGATCGCGTTGGCGACCTGGTCCAGGCGGTAGTCCGCGAAGCCTTGCGCGACGGCCTGTTCGACCTTCTGCAGCTCGCTGACGATCCAGCGGTCGGCCTGCGAGAACTGCAGGTAGCCGTGGGCGCTGCCGCCGGGGGCGCATTGTTCCTTCGTGTGCTCCACCAGGCCGCAGTCCTGGCCTTGCGTGTTCATCAGCACGAAGCGCGTGGCGTTCCACAGCTTGTTGCAGAAGTTCCGGTAGCCCTCGCAGCGCTTGCTGTCGAAGTTGACGCTGCGACCCAGCGTCGCCATCGCCGCGAAGGTGAAGCGCAGCGCATCGGCGCCGTAGCCGGGGATGCCTTCGGGGAACTCCTTCTCCGTGGCCTTGCGGACCTTGGGCGCGGTCTCGGGCTTGCGCAGGCCCTGCGTGCGCTTGTCCAGCAGCGGGGCCAGCTCGATGCCGTCGATCAGGTCGACCGGGTCGAGCACGTTGCCCTCGGACTTGCTCATCTTCTTGCCCTGCGCGTCGAGCACCAGGCCGTGGATGTACACATGCTTGAAGGGCACCTGGCCGGTGAAGTGCGTTGTCATCATGATCATCCGGGCGACCCAGAAGAAGATGATGTCGTAGCCGGTCACCAGCACCGACGACGGCAGGAAGAGGTCCTGCTCCAGCGTCTTCGCCGGCCAGCCCAGCGTCGAGAAGGGCACCAGCGCCGACGAGTACCAGGTGTCCAGCACGTCCTCGTCGCGCGTCAGCGGGCCGGTGTAGCCGGCCGCCGTGGCCTTGGCCTGGGCTTCGGCCTCGTCATGGGCGACGAAGACCTCGCCGTTGCTGCCGTACCAGGCGGGGATCTGGTGACCCCACCACAGCTGGCGCGAGATGCACCAGTCCTGGATGTTGTTCATCCACTGGTTGTAGGTGTTGACCCAGTTCTCGGGCACGAACTTCACCTCGCCGCTGGCGACGACGTCGATCGCCTTCTGCGCGATGGACTTGCCGTCCTTGCCCGGCTTGCGGGTGGCGACGAACCACTGGTCCGTCAGCATCGGCTCGACGATCTGGCCGGTGCGGGTGCAGCGCGGCACCATCAGCTTGTGCTTCTTGACCTCGACCAGCAGGCCCTGGTCCTCCAGCGCCTTGACGATCAGCTTGCGCGCGGCGAAGCGGTCCAGGCCGCGGTACTCGGCCGGGATCTCGTCCATCGTGTCCACGACGGTCGCGTCCAGCGTGAAGATCGTCAGCATCGGCAGCTGGTGACGCTGGCCGACCTGGTAGTCGTTGGTGTCGTGCGCCGGCGTGACCTTGACGACGCCGGTGCCGAATTCCTTGTCGACGTATTCGTCGGCAATCACCGGCACGAGGCGGCCCGTGATGGGCAGCTTCACCTGGCGGCCGATCAGATGCTTGTAGCGCTCGTCCTCCGGATGGACCATCACGGCGGTGTCGCCCAGCATGGTCTCGGGACGCGTGGTCGCGACGACCAGCGATTCCTCGCCCTCGGCCATCGGATAGCGGATGTGCCACAGCGAGCCGTCTTCCTCCTCGCTCTCGACCTCGAGGTCGGAGACGGCGGACTTCAGGATCGGGTCCCAGCTCACGAGGCGCTTGCCGCGGTAGATCAGGCCCTCGTCGAAGAGCTTGACGAAGGTGTCGACGACGACGGGCGACAGCTTCTCGTCCATCGTGAAGTACTCGTGGCCCCAGGACACCGAGTCGCCCATGCGGCGCATCTGCTGCGTGATGGTGGAGCCGGACTGCTGCTTCCACTCCCAGACCCGGGCGACGAAGTTCTTGCGGCCCAGGTCGTGGCGGTTCTGGCCCTGGCCCTGCAGCTGGCGCTCGACGACGATCTGCGTGGCGATGCCGGCGTGGTCGGTGCCGGGGACCCACAGCGTGTTGTGGCCGCGCATGCGGTGGTAGCGCGTCAGCGAGTCCATGATGGTCTGGTTGAACGCGTGCCCCATGTGCAGCGTGCCCGTCACGTTCGGCGGGGGCAGCTGGATGCTGAACGACGGCTTGGCCGGATCGAGCGACGGCTCATAAAGGCCCTTGGACTCCCACAGCGGGCCCCAGTGGGCTTCCAGGGACGCGGGTTCGAAGGACTTGGCGAGTTCGGTCATGGGGGCGCTCCGCCGTGAGGCGGTGTCATCTGGGCGAGGGACAAGGTGAGCCGGCGATTGTAGAGGGGCGGGGCCCTGCAACGCCCCTGGCGGGCGGCCGGAGACGGGGGACACCCCGCAGGGGGATCAGAGGGGCATCAGAGGGAAGTAGAGGGGGATGACGGGGGATGACGGGGGATGGCGGCCCGGCGGCGGACCGCGTGTCGAATCCCGACTCCCTGACGCGTCGTGTCAGCAGGGACGCTGTTTCCGCCGCCTTTCCTCCGTGCTTCGCCCAGTTCCCCCCTTGGAGGCATTCCCTCGGACAGGGCAACGGCGATACAAAACGAAAAACAGCGATACCGCGGTGAGATGCCCTGGCGAGGGGGCATGGGAATCATGGCGACATGGATTCACCGCCCGGACACCCGGGCTTTACCGAGGAATTGCAACATGCATCTGTTTCGACGCTGGAGCCACCACCATGAACGTCAGCACGCTCACTTCGACCACGATGGCCGTTTCGGTCCTGTCGGCCCTGTGTGTGACGATGGCTACTACGGCCCGCTGCCCGTCACCGGCCCCTGGTACCGCTTCGGCGGTTTCGGCGGCTTCCCCTGGGGGTGGGGCGGTCTTGGAGACGGGCATGGCGGTGGGCATGGCGGTGGACATGGACGCGGACACGGTCGCCACGGCCACCACGGTCGCCATGGTCACCACGGCGGTCATGGGTGGGGCGGCTTCGGCGGGGGCCTGGGATCCGATGCCCACCACGCCGGCCGCGGCGAGAGGCTGCAAGCCCGGGCCCGCGCCTTTCTGGACCTGAGCGACAGCCAGGCCGAACTGCTGGAGCGGCTGATCAGCCAGCTCGCCGCGGCGCGGCGCGCGGTCAAGGCGCTGGCGCGCGGCCCGGAGGTCGCCCGCCTCGTCGAGACCGAGAACTTCCGTCGCGACGAGGCGCAGGAGCTCTTCGACGGCCAGATCGAAGCGCTGCGCGCGACCGGTCCGGCGCTGGTCGCGGCCTCCGGCGACTTCTTCGACGCCCTGGACTTCGACCAGCAGCAGATGCTGCGTTTCGTGCTGCGCCGGCTGCGCCGCCGGGCGGGTCGAGGGGAAGGCCGGGAGAGTCGTGACGGGCGCGATGGCCGCGACGCCGCCGACGACCGGAGCCTCTGATGGACAGCCGCGACTGCCGGCAGCCCCCCGGGCTGCTGCGGCCGGTCATCGACCGCAACCGCTGCGAGGGCAAGGGCGATTGCGTCGAGGTCTGCCCCTACGGTGTCTTCTCGGTCGGCACCTTGCCGGTGGAACGGCGCAAGGAGCTGAACCTGTTCGGCAAGCTGCGCGGCTACGCGCACGGCTGGCAGCAGGCGTTCACGCCGAATGCCGACGTGTGCCGCGCCTGCGGCCATTGCGTCAAGGCCTGTCCCGAGTGGGCGATCACGCTGGTCCGGCACGGCCACAATGGACGCCACGATGCATCGATTGCTGCTGATTGACGACGACGAGGCGCTGGCCGCGCCGCTGGCGAGCTACCTGGCGCGCTTCGACTTCGCGCTGAGCGCCGTGACGCGACCGAGCGCCGCGCTCGCGCGCCTGGCCGAGGAGCGCTTCGACGCGCTGATCCTGGACGGCATGCTGCCGGAGATGGACGGCTTCGCGTTCTGCAAGCGCGTGCGCGGCGGGGCGGAGCCGTGGCGCGAGATTCCGATCCTGATGCTGACCGCGCGCGGCGACCTGACCGACCGCGTGGTCGGCCTGGAGCTGGGCGCGGACGATTACCTGTCCAAGCCCTTCGAGCCGCGCGAGCTCGCGGCGCGGCTGCAGACGATCCTGCGTCGCACGCGGCTGTCCCCCGCGGCGGCGGCGGCGCCGGCGCCGGTCGCGACGACACTGCGCTTCGTGGGCCTGGACATCGATACCGCACGCCGACAGGTCACCGTGGCCAGCGGCCCCGTCGAGCTGACGAGCACCGAGTACGAACTGCTCGTGATGCTGGCGCGGGAACCCGGACGCGTGTTCTCGCGTGACGAGATCCTGAACCAGCTGCGCGGCCAGGAGGCCGACATCTTCACCCGGGCGGTCGACATCCTGGTGAGCCGGATGCGCCGCAAGCTCGAACCGCTGGAGGCGCTCAAGACGCTGCGCAACGCGGGCTACTGCTTCGCGTTGCCGGCCGCGGGGGAGGAGGGCGCATGAACGATCCGCGCCATCCCTACGATCACTGGAACGATCCCCGCCACCACGAGCGGCGGCGCGACGACTGGCGTCGCCGGGAGCGGCAGGCCCGGCGCCTGCACAAGCTGGAGAAGATGCGCCGCTGGGCGGAGATGGAGGCCAAGGGCATCCCGTTCCCGCGCGAACGCGGCTGGCGCTGGCACATGCGGGCGCGCAACCGCTGGCACCAGCGCTGGCATCGGCATCATGCGCATTTCAAGCATTCGCTGGGCGCGCGGCTGATCGCGATCTTCGTCGTGCTGGCCTGTGCCGGGATCGGCATCCTGTGGGCGTCGATGCAGGTCGAGTACGGCCTGCTCTGGGCGATCCCGCTGCTGCTGCTGGTGACAGGTCTTGCCTACGGCGGCATCCGCCACCTGGTGGGGCCGCTGCGCGAGCTGGCGGCGGGGGCGGAAGCGTTCGGGCGGGGCGACCTCGCGCATCGCGTCCCCATCTACCACCGCGACGAGATCGGCGACCTCGCGCACCGCTTCAACCAGATGGCCGAGGACATCCAGGCGATGCTCGACGGCAAGCGCGCGCTGCTGCTGGCGATCAGCCACGAGCTGAGAAGCCCGCTGACGCGGGCGCGGCTGCATGCGGAACTGGTCGACGAGGGCGCTTCGAAAGCGGCGTTGCTGGACGAGCTCGGCCAGATGCGCGAGCTGATCTCGGCGCTGCTGGAGAGCGAGCGCCTGGGCAGCGGCCACCGCGCGCTGCAGGTCAGCGATTGCGACCTCGGCGCGCTGGCGCGGGAGCAGGACCAGCCGGGCGTCGCGCTGCGCGTCGACCGTGACTTGCCCGTGCTGAAGCTCGATCGCATGCGGGTGCAGCTGCTGCTGAGAAATCTCGTCCACAACGCCCTGCGGCACAACGACCCGGACGTCGGGCCGGTGATGGTGAGTGTCGAACGCGATGGCGACGGCGCGACGCTCAGCGTGCGCGATCACGGACCGGGCGTGTCGGCGGAGGCGCTGCCGCAGCTCGGCCAGCCGTTCTTCCGCCCCGACGAGGCGCGCGCGCGCAGCGAGGGCGGCGTGGGCCTGGGCCTGTCACTGTGCCGGCTGGTGGCCGAGGCGCACGGCAGCCGGCTGGAGCTGCGCAACGCGCAGCCGGGGTTCGAGGCGGTGGTGAGATTCCCCTGAGGCCTTCCCGCATGGCTTCTGGGGTGCACCGGAGACTCTCTGACCGGCGGGCTCAGACCAGCACGGCCGCGATCGCATAGTCCTGCGGCCCCTGCACCACGTTGGAAGCGATCACCGTCACGGTCCACGCGCCCTTGGCGGCCTTGGCCACCTGCACGACCTCGACGTTGTTGCGCGTGTCCATCGCGAGCGCGCCGCCCGCGCTCGCCGCCAGGTTGCCGACGTGGCGCGTGCCGTCCGGCGCGGTGACCACCAGGTTCAGGTTGTTGATCAGCCCCTTGCCGGGGAAGTCCGAGTAGGCCATCACCACCCGCAGCGTGCGGCTGGCGCGGGTGACCTTCAGCGCCTGGTTCACGAGCTGGCCGCTGGTCAGGCCCTTGCCGTCGATGGTCAGCAGGACGGTCTTCGTCGACCGGTCGAGATTCACCGCGCCGTGGCCCTGGTGGTTGTCCAGCAGGGTGCCTGCGGGTGCCGTCTTCGGCAGCCGGCGGGCGCCGGCGATCAGCAACGCCTTCAGCAGCGCGGCCCGCGGCGCGGCGATCTTGCGCTTCGTGCGCAGGAACTCGCGCAGCAGCGCCAGCGCGCCCGAGGTCAACGGCGTGGCCATGCTGGTCCCGCCCATGTGGAAGTAGAGCTTGCTCTTCGGGAACGCGGCCCAGGCGAAGTTGTTGGCCGCCAGCTGCGTCGACCGCGTCGACAGGATGAAGGTGCCCGGCGCCACCACGTCGGGCTTGATGCGCCCGTCCAGCGTCGGGCCGCGGCTGGAGAAGGCCGCCACCTGGTCGGCGCTGTTGGCCATCGGATCGGCCCTGTAGGGCGCGACCGGGAAATCGTCCGGCCACCACACGCCGTAGCGGTCGGCGTCGAACTCGGGTCGCAGGTTCTCGCTCGCGCCGACGGTGATGCAGTTCTTCGCGGTGCCGGGCGAGGTCACGCTGCCCGCGTTGATCTGACCGTCGCCGTCCGAGTCGGTGCCGTCGTTCCCGGCCGCGATCACGAAGCACATGTCCTTGCGCTTCCAGACGAAGGCGTCGAACTGGCTGCATTGCTCGTCGTAGTCGCCGGGGTCGCCGCCGCCCCATGAGTTGGAGTGGATCCGCGCGCCCTGGTCGTAGGCGAACTGGAACAGGCTGGAGAGATCCGACGGCAGGCCGGCCAGCAGGAAACGGGCGCTCCGCAACTGGGCGGGCGCGCTCGGCTTCCAGCGCATCTGCTGCTCGATGGCCTGGAAGACCAGCTTCGCCTGCGGCGCATGGCCGCGGATCGGCTTGGCCAGCGTGGCCGACGCGCTGCCATTGCCGAGCACCGAGCCCGCGACGTGCGTGCCGTGACCGGAGTCGAGGTCCGCGGGGCCGTCGTCGGCGCCGGCGTTGGTGGCGTAGATCTGCCAGTCGGGCGTGACGGGATAGCTCTTGATCGCGGCGATGCGGCCGGCGAAATCGGGGTGGATGGTCGCCGGATCGCCGGTGTCCAGGCCGGTGTCGCAGACGGCGACGGTCTCGCCCTTGCCGCTGAGCTTGAGCCCGCTGGCCTGGATGGCCGAGAAGGCATTGCCCATCAGCGTCGTGGCCACGTTGTTGGAGGTCCGCGGCACCACGCGCTCGCGGATGTAGCGCACGCCGTGCACGGCGGACAGCGCGCGCACCTGGTCGCGCTGCTGCCTGGCCGTGCCGTCCGGCCCGAAGCGGACCTTGAGCACGCGGGCGCGCGGGTTCGAGGACACGACGGCGAAACCCAGCTCGCGCGCGGCGCGTTCGATCGCGCCGAGGTCGGCGGCGTCGAAGACCTCGACGACCAGCAGGTCCGGCACGACGCGGCGGCGCGGCAGTTCGGGCGTGCCGCCCGGCGTGGCGAGCGCCGGCGCCACGCGATCGGCATGCGGCAGATGGCCGACCCAGCGCACCATCGGCAGGGCCTCGATGGCCCGGATCGCGGCCTCGTCGGCCTTGACCACGTAGGCGAAGCCGCTCATCGGCTGGCGCAGCGTGGCGCCGGCCGAGCGCAGCTTCGCCAGCCACGGCCGCTTGACCGGCCCGATGAACTGGACGACGTAGTGATGGGCGCCCGGCAGCAGCGCGGCGGCCTGGGTCGCCAGCGAGCGCGACTTGGCGGTGCGGGCCGTCGGATCGGTCGTGCCGCCGCCGAGATCGAGCTGGAACTGGTCGGACATGTCCTCGACCGGGAACTGGCGCACGAGGCGCGCCGCGTCGGCGTCACCGGCCTCGACGAGCACGAACGCGGGATAGCGCTCGATCACGCGTGCGTCGGGTGCGATCGCGGCGACGTCGGCGGGCGTCGCGAAGACTTTGAGCATCGTCATGGCGGATCTCCTCGCGGGCCATCGGCCCGATGGGTCATCTCGGCCCGGTTGGCCCGATCGGCGAGCAGGAGCGCCGCGTCGAAGGCTGAAGTGTGGTCCACACCGGCCCGGAGTTCACCCTTCAATGTTGGGATGCGGGCCGCGCCGGACGGCTGACCCACTCATGCGAGTGGGATCCGGCGATTCGCCTACCGAGACAAGTCGGTCCTCCTGCGAGAACCCGTGTGGTGCCGATGCCAACGATTTCATTGAATCGATTTCATTGATCTTTTCGTGCCAGGTCTTGCGGGTGGCGCAGGAAGATCCCTCTCCCGCGTCGTCAGGCGCGGTCCATGTCATCCCGACGAAGGTGATGTTTATGAATTGATCCGATCTGACTGGAGTTGTCCATGTCCCCGATGTCCTCTTCTTCCTCCTCTTCCTCTTCATACTCTTCTCAGGCCAGCCCCTGCGGCGCTTCCAACCCGTCCTTCTCTTCGGCCGCCTCGGCCCGCTTCCGTGTCCCGGCCGGCTTCCACGCCAGCCTCGATGACGAGCTCGACCACGATCCCGGCGCCGAGCTCGCCGCGAGGGCGCTCGACGCGATGTCCCTCGATGCGGGCGCCGGCGGCGGCGTGCCACCCGCGCCGCCCGCGCCGCCACCGGTGTCCGCCGCCGCCGCTTCCGCTCCGCGTCGCACGAAGACGCTGTTCATGCAGCGCCGCCTGATGGAACTGCGACCGCTGCTGCGCCTGAACGGCGAGGAGTTCGAAGCCTTCCTCTACCAGTCGCGCATGTACCCGACGCTGAGCCGCTTCGCGCCGGGCAACGTCGAGTACTGCGTGCCGCGCCGCGACATCACGGTCGGCGTGGCGATGAAGACGCTGCGCGAGCGCATCGAGCATGCCGCGGTCATCGCCGAGCTGGTCTGCCGCCTCAAGCGCGACGACGACGAGGAGGGCGCGCTGTGCAACGACGACGAGGCGGTCGTGGCCACCGCCGCGATCCGCGACGACCTGCGCGAGGCACTGGGCATGCTCGGCGTCTACGAGCAGGCGATCCGCGACGGCGTGCCGGTGGTGCAGTACCACGAGCCGGTGGAGGACGAGGCCCGGTAAGCCGCGGGTAAGTCGGGGGAACGGAGGATGCGCCCTTAACATCCGCATTTCCGCCCCCGCTGCCCATGAACCGAATCGCCCTGGTCGAGGATCACGTCCGGCTGGCCGGCCTGATCCGTCAGGCCTTGCAGGCCGCTGGCATTCCGACCGATGTCTTCCACGCGATGGAGGCCGCCTGGGTCGCGCATCGCGACGTCGGCTACGCGGCGCTGGTCATCGACCGGGGCCTGCCGGACGGTGACGGCCTGTCGCTGGTCAAGCGCCTGCGCGCCGCGCATCAGGGCACGCCGTGCCTGATGCTCACGGCGCGCGACGCGCTGCACGACCGCATCGACGGACTCGAGTCCGGCGCCGATGACTACCTCGCCAAGCCCTTCCCGATGGAGGAGCTCGTGGCGCGCGTGCGGGCGCTGATGCGCCGGTCCGTGGCGGTGCGGCCGGCGCGCGCCGTCTTCGGCGACATCGAGGTCGTCATCGAGGAAGCGCTCCTCGTGCGCGGCGAGGTGTCCGTGGCGCTGGCGCCGGCGGAGCTGCAGATCGCGATCGCGCTGGTGCAGCAGCAGGGGCGCACGGTGCGGCGCGCGGCGCTGGAGGCGGCGGCCTGGGGCCTGTCCGAGGCGGTGACGCCGAACGCGCTCGACGTCGCGCTGCATCGCCTGCGCAAGAAGCTGAATTCCCTCGGCTCGGCGCTGCGCATCGTCAATCTCAGGAACCATGGGTATGCGCTTCAAGATGCGGTGGCCGAATAGCCTGCGCAACCGCGTGCTGGCGGTGCTGGGGGCCAGCATGGTGCTCAGCGCTGTGCTGGTGGGCGTGGCGTCCATGGTGCTGTGGGAGCCGTTCACGCGCTGGGTGCTGCGTGACCAGATCGAGGACAACGGTGATGCACTGGCGCGCAATCTGCGCTTCGATGCGCAGGGCTGGCCGGTCGGCATCAACGAGAAGGCGATCGAGCCCTGGGTCTTCGACAGCCTGCGCAACGAGGTCATGTTGCGCGTGGCCGACCGCGAGGGCCGGGTCGCGTATGCCCCCGACGGATTGAAGACCACGTTTGCACCGGACTGGAAGCCCTTCGAGCCGCGACGCCAGTCCTTCACCTTCCACCGCAACGGCGTGGCGATGCATGCGGCCACCGTGCCCTACGACCATGCCGGGCGCCGCTGGTACATCCAGTTCGCCGTCACCGATCGTCTGGTGCTGCTGATGCGGAAGTCGATCGGTTTCGACGTGTTCCGGCAGGGGGTGATCGCCCTGGGCGCGACCTTCGTGCTGGTGTTCCTGATCACGATCCACGTGGCGCTGCGGCAGGCCTTGCAACCCGTGCGGGAAGCCTCCAGCGCCGCACGTCGCATCGAACCGCGCACGCTGGCCGACCGGCTGCCTGCGGCGGGTCAGCCGCGGGAACTGCGCCCGTTGATCGAGGCCTTCAACGCGGCGCTGGACCGCTTGCAGGGTGGCTTCAGGACGCAGCAGGAATTTCTGTCGAATGCCGCGCACGAACTGAAGACGCCGCTGGCGCTGATCCGCGCGCAGGTGGAGCTGGTCGAGCCCGGCGTGTGGCGCGACCAGGTGCTGGACGACATCGACCGCGTCGCGCGGCAGGTGCAGCAACTGCTGCTGCTGGCGGAGGCCAGCGAGCAGCGCAACTACCGCGTCGAGGCGATCGATCCGACGCCGGCGCTGCGCGAGGTCTTCGAGTTCATGGAGCGCGTGGCCGCGAGGCACGACGTGACCCTGGGCCTGCACGTGAGCCCGTCGCTGCGCACTTGGCGGGCGGATCGCGGGGCGCTGTTCACGCTGCTGAAGAACCTGCTGGAGAACGCGATCCAGCACAGCCCGCGCGAGGGCGTGGTCACGCTGATGGCGGGGCCGGACGGCTTCGCGGTCGCGGACCAGGGCAAGGGCGTGGCCGAGCAGGACCTGCCGCGCATCTTCGAACGCTTCTGGCGCGGCGCTGACCGGCGAGAGCAAGGAGCCGGCCTGGGGCTGTCGATCTGCACCGAGATCGCGGCGGCGCACGGCTGGCGCTTGAGCGCGCATCGGCGGATGCCGGGGCCGGGCCTGGAGCTGCGATGCGACATGACGGCGGCGACCGGCGCCTGGCCAGACCGAGGGGCTGCGGCAGCGATGCCCGGACGCGGCATCGAGCCACCGACGGCGCCGGACACCACCCCGAGGCCCGCGGGCGCCGGGGTCCAGGCGGGCTACTCGCAGGCATTGGCGCGCGCGTTGTTCTGAGCGGCGGGCTGCCGACCGTCTGGCGGATTGACGGCCATGCCACCCGCTGTTCAATAATCCTGCCGCGAAAAGAACCTTCAGGGAATCAAGGCGTGCAGCACTTTCACCGATTCAACGTTGCCCGAAGCGCAACGGCCATCGCGATCCTCTTAGGCCTGTCTGCTTGCCAGACAGTGCAGCCCGAGGAGGACTCGATGTTGACGGCGGATGCCGTCTCCGTCTTCAGCACCGAGCAGGACGCGGCGGCGGTGGCCTCCGGCCATCCTGGCGCCGTGCCCCGGATGATCGCCCGCGAGACGGACCTGGTGGTGATCGGACGACGGACCTGTGACGCGGGCGCAGTGCAGGTCAAGGCGCCGGACGGGTTGATGGGATGGTCTGTGGCGACGTCGCTCAAGAGTGTGGGGTCATGTCCAGTTCGAAGCTGAATTCGAACTGTGCAAAGTTCCCTCAGGATCCGCGTGCACTTCTGATCGATCGCTGTTCCGCCGAATCACTACGTCGCTCGAAAGGCGTATGCGGATAGGGGGAATTGCAACACGGGCCATCAGAAAATCCCGAACGACTTCTTCGGATTCTCCTGTTTGTGGCCTGGGAATTCGTGAATAGAGTCGCGAGTCCTTCGGCGGCGAAGGACTACCGCGCAGATGATTTCGACCTGCCGGAAGTCACCGACCTGTCTCCCCCTCCAAGGGGGGGCGTCCGGTCGGTAGTGGGTTCCTCACAATCCGCTTCCGCAGTTGTACAAGAGTCGCTCAAGCGACGACAGGGATGTCTTCAAATCAGGGAATGGCGGACGCGCTCCAAGACGCGTCCGGCTCGGCTGCCGTATTGGCGGTCGGGCGAGGGGCCGACGAGACATCGTCGGAAGTGGACCGTGACGGTGCGCTGCGCGCGTTGTGCATCGTCGCCCGCATGCATCACGTGGCGGCGGATGCGCCGTCGCTGCGGCACGCGCTCGGCCTGGGCGCCAGCGATGCACCGACGACCCAGGACCTGCTCCTCGCCGCCAAGCGGCTGGGGCTCAAGGCCAAGCGCTCGCAGACGACGATCGACCGTCTGAGCCTCGCGGCGCTGCCCGCGCTCGCGACGTTGCGAGACGGTCGCACGGTGGTGCTGGCGCAATGCGACGGCAAGCGCGTGCTGTTCATGGATCCGACCGGCGACGAGGCATCGGCACGGCCCACGATCGAGCCGGTCGAGACCTTCGCCGCCGAATGGACCGGGGAACTGATCCTCGTCACCAGCCGCGCGAGTCTGGCCGGCGATCTCGCGAAGTTCGACTTCTCCTGGTTCATCCCGAGCATCGTCAAGCACCGCCGCCTGCTGGGCGAGGTGCTGTCGATCTCGCTGTTCCTGCAGCTGTTCGCGCTGGTCAGCCCGCTGTTCTTCCAGGTCGTGATGGACAAGGTGCTGGTGCACCGCGGCCTCACCACGCTGGACGTGCTGGTGATCGGCCTGGTCGTGATCATGGTGTTCGAGAGCGCGCTCAACATCCTGCGCTCCTACGTCTTCAGCCACACGACCAGCCGCATCGACGTGGAGCTCGGCTCGCGGCTGTTCCGGCATCTGCTGAGCCTGCCGCTGGCCTACTTCCAGGCGCGGCGCGTGGGCGACTCGGTGGCGCGCGTGCGCGAGCTCGAGAACATCCGCCAATTCCTGACCGGCAACGCGCTGACGCTGGTGCTGGATGTGCTGTTCTCGGTGATCTTCATCGCGGTGATGTTCAGCTACAGCGCGACGCTGACGCTCATCGTGCTGATCTCGCTGCCGCTGTATCTGATCCTGAGCCTGTCGATCGTGCCGGTGCTGCGCGGACGCTTGAACGAGAAGTTCGCGCGCGGCGCGGAGAACCAGAGCCTGCTGGTCGAGACGGTGACCGGCATCCAGACGGTCAAGGCCAGCGCGCTGGAGCCGCAGATGGCGCGCAAGTGGGACGAGCAGCTGGCGGCGTATGTCTCGGCGTCGTTCCGGACGCAGACGCTGGCGCAGTACGGCAATGAAGGCATCAACCTGATCGGCAAGCTGGTGAACGCCGCCACGCTGTGGTGGGGCGCCCACCTGGTGATGCAGGGCGATCTGAGCGTGGGCCAGTTCATCGCCTTCAACATGTTTGCCGGTCGGGTCGCGCAGCCAATCATGCGCATCGCGCAGATGTGGACGGACTTCCAGCAGACGGGCATCTCGATGGCGCGGCTGGGCGACGTGCTGAACACGCGCACCGAGCTGCGGTCGCAGAGCGCCGGCGCGATGCCGCGCGTGCGCGGCGACGTGACGCTGGAGAACGTCACCTTCCGCTACCGGCCCGATGCGCAGCCAGTGCTGCACGGCGTGAACCTGTCGGTGCAAGCGGGCGAGGTCATCGGCATCGTGGGCCGCAGCGGCTCGGGCAAGAGCACACTGACCAAGCTGCTGCAGCGGCTGTACGTGCCCGAGTCCGGCCGCGTGCTGGTCGACGGCCAGGACATCGCGATGGCCGACGCGACGCAGCTGCGCCGGCAGGTCGGCGTGGTGTTGCAGGAGAACATGCTGTTCAACCGCTCGGTGCGGGAGAACATCGCGATCGCCGATCCGGCCGCGCCGATCGAGGCGGTGATGCAGGCGGCCAAGCTCGCCGGCGCGCACGACTTCATCGCCGAGCTGCCCGAGGGCTACGACACGGTGGTGGGCGAGCAGGGGACGGGGCTGTCGGGCGGGCAGCGGCAGCGCATCGCGATCGCGCGGGCGCTGTTTGGGCAGCCGCGGGTGCTGATCTTCGACGAGGCCACCAGCGCGCTCGACTACGAAAGCGAGGCCATCATCCAGAAGAACATGCGGGCGATCTGCCAGGGGCGGACGGTGTTCATCATCGCCCACCGGCTGAGCGCGGTGCGCCATGCCCACCGGATCATCGCCATGGAGAGGGGCCGCATCGCGGAGATGGGCAGCCATGATGAGCTGATCGCCAAGCCGCAAGGGCTCTACGCGCATCTGTGGCGCATGCAGGGCGAAGGAGGCTCGGAATGAGCGCCGAAGTGATCGAGGGGGCGGGGACGCCTGACATGCGGGCGGCGCGCGACGGTGCGGATGCGCCGCAGGCGCCGCGACACCCGCTGCGCGAGCTGCTGGGACGCTATGCCGGAGTCTTCAAGGCCGCCTGGGAGCGACGCGAAGAACTCGCCGGGCCGCGCCGCATGGCCGACGAGCGGGCCTTCCTGCCCGCCGCGCTGGAGCTGCAGGAAACGCCGCCGCATCCGGCGCCGCGTCGCATGGCGATCGCGATCTGCGCGCTGTTCGTGATCGCGCTGGTGTGGGCCATCGTCGGACAGATCGACATCGTCGCGGTGGCGCAGGGACGGATCATCGTCAGCGACCGCAGCAAGACGATCCAGCCGCTGGAGACCAGCGTGGTGCGCGAGGTCTTCGTCAAGGACGGGGACAAGGTGAAGGCGGGGCAACTGCTGATCGCGCTGGACTCGACGATGACGGAAGCGGACAGCCACCGCGTCGACAAGGAGCGCGTGGCGGCCTTGTCCGAGGTGCTGCGTTCGCGCGCGCTGCTGCAGGCGTTGACGGGCGGCGGCGCGCCGCAGCTGTCGGAGGCGTCGATGAAGTCGATGCCTCGCGAGGACGCGGACAGCGCGCGTTTCCAGCTGCAGAGCGAGTGGGCGGACATCTCCGCCAAGCTCGCGAAGCTGCAGGCGGAGCTGGAGCGCCGCGATGCGGAGATCGCGACGGCGAAGCAGGTCGTCGAGAAGCTGCAAAGCACGGTGCCGATGGCGCAGCAGCGCGAGCGCGACTACAAGGCGCTGAGCGACCAGGGCTTCGTTGCGGGCCATGCGGGGCAGGACCGGACGCGGGAGCGGATCGAGCAGGAGAAGGACCTCGGCACGGCCATCGCGCGCCAGCGTGAGGCCCAGGCCGCGTTGGCGGAGTCGCGCGGATCGACGGCGTCGTTCAAGGCGGAGACGCTGAGGACGCTGCGCGACCGCGAAGCGCAGGCGGACCTGAAGCTCAAGCAGCTCGCAGAGGAGGGCGCGAAGGCCAACAAGCGCAATCAGCTGACGAGGCTCACCGCGCCGGTGGACGGCACGGTGCAACAACTCGCGGTGCACACGGCGGGCGGTGTGGTGACCGAGGCGCAGGTGCTGCTGGTGCTCGTGCCCGATGAGGCCGAGGTGACCGCGGAGGTCGTGCTCGAGAACAAGGATATCGGCTTCGTGCGCGCCGGGCAGGAGGCGGAGATCAAGCTCGAGACCTTCCCGTTCACGCGCTACGGCACGGTGGCAGCGACGGTGAAAAGCGTGAGCGCGGATGCGGTCAGCGACGAGAAGCGCGGGGCGATTTTCCCGGTGACGCTGGTGCTGGGGCAGGGCGCCATCGACGTCGACGGAAAACAGGTCCGACTGGCGCCGGGCATGAACGTGACTGCGGAGATTAAGACCTCTCAGCGACGCGTGATCCGGTATCTGTTTGATCCGGTGAGGCAGCACGTCGACGAGAGTATGAGAGAGCGGTGAGAGATGGTAATTACTTCCTTAAAGGACGAATTGTCGAGGATAAGACTTTGAAAGAATTTCTCGAAAATAGAGCCAAATACTTGGCGTTGATAGATGGGATGAGAACTCCTATTGCAATAGTCGTTCTGACGTCCGGTCTGTGCTTCTTCCGCTATCTCAATTATTGGAATGCCTTTTGGCTCTATGCAATGCTTGGGTGTGCGGTTGTCATGAATATGGCGGACGTTCATCTTCAAAAGAAGGAAGAAGCTCTTTTCTATGATTTGCGACCCGGGCGGCATGCTCGATTGTGGCGTGTGAGGTTGTCTAAATTAATTTTTGACGTTATGTCTCAAGTGACTCAGTTGCTATTATTGGCATATATTTTTGCTTATTTCTTGAGGGGGGTCTAATTATGGCAAGCGCAGTGGTTGTTGTTGGTGAGGCGACTGGTGTCTGGAACGATGTCCGTTCCGTTATGGACAATTTATCCAACGGTCAAGGGTCTGGTGCCGATTTTTCCGCGGGACTTAATAGTGCTCTTGCAATCATTGGAGCTCTGCGAGATAACCCGTGGATACGTTCTCTCAACGCCACGGCTATTGGTCTGTCGCTTGCGGCGGAAATGACAAAGTTGCAAGATGCATCTAATATCTCTGACCCAGCCGCTCGGACTGATCAGCAAGTAGATGCAGTTCTGGGGATCGTTGGTGCGATCGGATCAATTATCTCCACGGTTCCGGCGCCGCAATTCAAGGCGGCAGGTATCGCACTCTCGCTGACTGCCGCTTCGGCCAAGGAGCTCTATAAGAATCGACAGGCCATCAAAGAAGCGTGGGATCAATACTCACGACATCTCAATGAGCAGCGAGCAATCGAAGAGCAGAACTACAAGCAGCTTCTAGAGGATATGAGAGGGCGGAAAAAACCGCTGCTGAGTCCTGACGTGGCTGACCTGGATCCGAGCACCTTACTACCCCGCCGCATGACGGACGGGGGCAAGAAGTATCAACGGGCGAAGGTGGAGCGCCGTCGGGATCCGTTGGCGATTGATCTGGGCGGCGATGGCATCCAGATGGTTTCCGGTGACGTTCCGGTTCTGTTCGATCACGATGGCAACGGCGTGAAGACCGGCACCGGCTGGATTTCCGGCGGAGACGCATGGCTCGTGATGGATCGGAACGGCAACGGCACCATCGATTCTGGTCAGGAACTCTTCGGCGTCGATACGGTCATCACCACTAAGGGAACGTATCTGGACAATGCCGGCGTGGAGCAGTCCTGGTCCCTGACACGGAACGCCTCGAGCGGCTTCGAAGCGCTTACTGCACTCGACGGCAACGGCGACAAGGTTTTCGACGCGCGAGACGAAGCGTTCCAGTCGATCCGACTCTGGCAGGACCAAAACAGTGATGGTATCAGTCAGGCAGATGAGCTATTCACGCTGCAACAAAAGGGAATTCTCGAAATCTCGTTGAACGCCGATTCTTCGTCGGTGGAACTCGGCAATGGCAATGGCATCACCGGCCAAGCACCTATCAAGTGGGCATACGGCGGGGCTGGACAGATCGATTCAATCGGGCTGCAATCGAACGCCGCGAATTTGAACCTCGCCGATACGCCATTCTTTCGTGAATTCGTCACGAAGATTCCGCTGACGGAGCAGGCGAAGGCACTCCCCGATTTGATGGGAACGGGTTGGGTGAGGGATCTCGGCGAAGCAATGAGCTTGAATTCCGCTGCGGCTGAAAAATTGGCCGGACTTGTCACGCAGTATTCGCACGCGCATACCAAGGCGGAGCAGGTGGCAATGCTGGATGCATTGCTTCATGACTGGGCCGATACCACGGGAAAGCTGAACCAAAATACGGTTCCCACTCGCAATCTGTCTATGAGGGTCATTTCCTCGACGCTCCAGCCCGGGCAGGATCCCACGCGTACGCCATACACTGAAGTGGTGGAGTATAAATTTGCTGATCCGGGTGAAGGGCATGACTATGCGAGCATCCTGCTTCCCGACAGGTACTACGAGGATGCTCGCAAAGGTATGCTCAATGCCGACGGTATTGAATTGCTCAAGCGTCTCAATATCCTTGAAGTCTTCAACGGTCAGCGCCTCCTTGAGACGACGGTGACTGAGAAGCATGGGCCCGCAGGAGCCTCATCGGGTGGATCCGGCTCCGGCGGTGCCGCCCAGGACCCGAGCGCACCGCGCCAACTCTTAACGATCACCTTGCTGCAGGACCAGATCGATGAGTTCGAGTCTGCGTACCAGTCCTTCCGCGATGGTATTTATGACGGATTGGTCTTTGATACGCGCCTGCAGTCGTTCATTAAACTTATCGAACTGAATTTCGACGGCTCCGCGTATGTATTCGATACCTCGAAACTAGTGCAGCGTTTCGAAGACATACGCGCAACGGATCCGAAGAATGCGCTGGTAGACTTTGTAGAACTTGCAACCTATGCCCAGATTGACCTGGATATTGCAGATCTCGACATCGCCGGAGTGTTGACTCGATGGATCGAGGACAGTCGGGGCGATGCCGCGTTTGAGGACTTGCTTCACGAACTACACGTGTTCAAGGGAGCTGAGACCACGGGTACGGGCGATGAAGACCTCTTCCTCGCGGGAACGGCCGGCAGCACATTCGCTGGGGGCGAGGGTGCCGACCAGCTCTTTGGCGGCTCAGGCGTCGACAAGCTCTATGGTGACGCGGGGGCAGACCGTCTCGAAGGGAATGACGGGGACGACACGCTGGACGGCGGAGCGGGCTCGGACGTGCTCAAGGGCGGGCGTGGAAACGACAACCTGAACGGCGGCACTGACAACGACACTCTCGATGGAGGCGCCGGCAACGATTCGCTATCTGGCGGCAACGGCGATGACGTGATCTTGTTCGGCAAGGGGGACGGCCAGGACTACCTGAGCGGCGACTATGACAGCCGATCCAATCGACTGGACGTGCTGCAGTTCAAGGCGGGCGTCAGCGCGAGCGAGATCGTCGCCACGCGCGACAGCTCGAGCCTGGTGCTGAGCATCGCCGGCACGACCGACAAGATCACGATCGGGTCCTTCTTCAACAACGACGACCCGCGCAGCGCCTACAACCCCGTGCAGCAGGTTCGTTTCGCCGACGGCACTTCCTGGAGCATCGACGACATCCTGTCGCGCTACTTCGGGGGCACGGCGGGCAATGACCAGATCGGTGGGACGGTCGCCGCGGACGTGATCAATGGCCAGGCCGGCAACGACACGATCAGCGGCTACGCCGGCAACGACGTGATCAACGGCGGCGACGGCATCGACAACCTGTCGGGCAACGCGGGCAACGACACTCTGGACGGCGGTTCGGGCAACGACTACCTGACCGGTGGCGACGGTGACGACGTGATCCTGTTCGGCAAGGGCGACGGCCAGGACTACCTGAGCGGCGACTCCGACAGCCGATCCAATCGACTGGACGTGCTGCAGTTCAAGGCGGGCGTCAGCGCGAGCGAGATCGTCGCCACGCGCGACAGCTCGAGCCTGGTGCTGAGCATCGCCGGCACGACCGACAAGATCACGATCGGATCCTTCTTCAACAGCGATGATCCGCGCAGCGCCTACAACCCCGTGCAGCAGTTTCGTTTCGCCGACGGCACGAACTGGTCCGTCGATGACATTCTGTCGCGCTACTTCGGGGGCACGGCGGGCAATGACCAGATCGGTGGGACGGTCGCCGCGGACGTGATCAACGGCCAGGCCGGCAACGACACGATCAGCGGCTACGCCGGCAACGACGTGATCAACGGCGGCGACGGCAACGACAACCTGTCGGGCAACGCAGGCAACGACGTGCTGGACGGCGGCGCGGGCAGCGATTCGCTCACCGGCGGCGACGGCGATGACGTGATCCTGTTCGGCAAGGGTGATGGTCAAGACTACCTGAGCGGCGACTCCGACACCCGCGCTAATCGACTGGACACCTTGCAGTTCAAGGCTGGTGTTTCGCCGGACGAGATCATCGCCACGCGCGACAGCTCGAACTTGGTGTTGAGCATCGCCGGCACGACCGACAAGATCACGATCGGATCCTTCTTCAACAACGATGATCCGCGCAGCGCGTATAACCCGGTACAGCAGGTGCGGTTCGCCAATGGCACCGTCTGGAATATCACCCAGATCTTGGCAGTCCTGTCGGGGGGAACGTCGGGCGCGGACAATATCACCGGCACCAGTGGCGCCGATGTGATCGATGGACGCGCCGGGAACGATACCTTGCGTGGCGCCGGGGGCAACGACCAACTGTTCGGCGGTGACGGCACCGACAACCTGTCGGGCGACGCGGGCAACGACACTCTGGACGGCGGTTCGGGCAACGACTACCTGACCGGTGGCGACGGTGACGACGTGATCCTGTTCGGCAAGGGCGACGGCCAGGACTACCTGAGCGGCGACTCCGACAGCCGATCCAATCGACTGGACGTGCTGCAGTTCAAGGCGGGCGTCAGCGCGAGCGAGATCGTCGCCACGCGCGACAGCTCGAGCCTGGTGCTGAGCATCGCCGGCACGACCGACAAGATCACGATCGGGTCCTTCTTCAACAACGACGACCCGCGCAGCGCCTACAACCCCGTGCAGCAGGTTCGTTTCGCCGACGGCACTTCCTGGAGCATCGACGACATCCTGTCGCGCTACTTCGGGGGCACGGCGGGCAATGACCAGATCGGTGGGACGGTCGCCGCGGACGTGATCAATGGCCAGGCCGGCAACGACACGATCAGCGGCTACGCCGGCAACGACGTGATCAACGGCGGCGACGGCATCGACAACCTGTCGGGCAACGCGGGCAACGACACTCTGGACGGCGGTTCGGGCAACGACTACCTGACCGGTGGCGACGGTGACGACGTGATCCTGTTCGGCAAGGGCGACGGCCAGGACTACCTGAGCGGCGACTCCGACAGCCGATCCAATCGACTGGACGTGCTGCAGTTCAAGGCGGGCGTCAGCGCGAGCGAGATCGTCGCCACGCGCGACAGCTCGAGCCTGGTGCTGAGCATCGCCGGCACGACCGACAAGATCACGATCGGGTCCTTCTTCAACAACGACGACCCGCGCAGCGCCTACAACCCCGTGCAGCAGGTTCGTTTCGCCGACGGCACTTCCTGGAGCATCGACGACATCCTGTCGCGCTACTTCGGGGGCACGGCGGGCAATGACCAGATCGGTGGGACGGTCGCCGCGGACGTGATCAATGGCCAGGCCGGCAACGACACGATCAGCGGCTACGCCGGCAACGACGTGATCAACGGCGGCGACGGCATCGACAACCTGTCGGGCAACGCGGGCAACGACACTCTGGACGGCGGTTCGGGCAACGACTACCTGACCGGTGGCGACGGTGACGACGTGATCCTGTTCGGCAAGGGCGACGGCCAGGACTACCTGAGCGGCGACTCCGACAGCCGATCCAATCGACTGGACGTGCTGCAGTTCAAGGCGGGCGTCAGCGCGAGCGAGATCGTCGCCACGCGCGACAGCTCGAGCCTGGTGCTGAGCATCGCCGGCACGACCGACAAGATCACGATCGGGTCCTTCTTCAACAACGACGACCCGCGCAGCGCCTACAACCCCGTGCAGCAAGTGCGGTTCGCCGATGGCACGAACTGGTCCGTCGATGACATCCTGTCGCGCTACTTCGGGGGCACGGCGGGCAATGACCAGATCGGTGGGACGGTCGCCGCGGACGTGATCAACGGCCAGGCCGGCAACGATACGATCAGCGGTTATGCCGGCAACGACGTGATCAACGGCGGCGACGGCATCGACAACCTGTCGGGCAACGCGGGCAACGACACTCTGGACGGCGGCGCGGGCAACGACTACCTGACCGGTGGCGACGGTGACGACGTGATCCTGTTCGGCAAGGGCGACGGCCAGGACTACCTGAGCGGCGACTACGACAGCCGATCCAATCGACTGGACGTGCTGCAGTTCAAGGCTGGTGTCAGCGCCAGCGAGATCGTCGCCACGCGCGACAGCTCGAGCCTGGTGCTGAGCATCGTCGGCACGACCGACAAGATCACGATCGGGTCCTTCTTCAACAACGATGATCCGCGCAGCGCGTACAACCCCGTGCAGCAGGTTCGTTTCGCCGATGGCACTTCCTGGAGCATCGACGACATCCTGTCACGCTACTTTGCGGGCACGGCTGCCGCTGACACCATCAGCGGCACCGTGAGTGCCGACCTCATCCGCGGCCAGGCCGGCAACGATTCGCTGTCGGGCAACGGCGGCAACGACACGTTGTATGGCGGTGACGGCAACGACACCCTCAGCGGCGGCGATGGCAACGACGTCCTCGAAGGCGGTGTCGGCAACGACACGCTGTATGGCGGCAACAGCAACGACACCTATGTGTTCGGCCGCGGCGACGGGCAGGACAGCATCCAGTCGAAGTACGACTCGTCGACCTCCAAGCTGAACGTCCTTCAGCTGAAGGACGGCATCTCGTCCGGTGACGTGACTACGACGCGCTCTGGTGAAAACCTGGTGATCGGTATCGCAGGGACGACGGACACCGTCACTGTCTCGGCGTTCTTCTACAACTCCGGCAGCCCGTCCAACAACTACAACCCGCTGCAGCAGATCCGTTTTGCCGACGGCACCGCCTGGTCGCTCGCCGACATCGACAACAAGGTGAAGGGCCTGCCGATGTCGAGCGCCTCGGCGCGGACCGCAAACACCGATCGTCAGGCGGATGCGCTCATCTCGGCGATGGCGTCGTTCTCGGGGGCGTCGGCAACGGCGACTCACGCCGCGATGCCGAGCTACTCGACCAGCAACAGCGACGCGTTGATGGCCGTTTCGACGCGTTGATCGGCTGACCGCGTCCCCGAACATCCCGGCACCAGCGAGCCGGGGTGTTCGGGAAGCCGGCGACGTTCCTCACGACGGGACCCCTTGGGGTCCCGTTTTCTCTTGGCTCGCGGAATTGCTTCAAGGACCATACCGACAGGACGCAATGAGGACGTGTGCACGTCCCGCCGGTTCATCGCTATCATCCCCGCGATCAAGGAGACGACATGACCACACGCTTCTGGATGGCGCTCACCGCGGGCGCGCTTCTCTCGCTTTCTGCGGCGGCCCAGGAGGTCACGTTGACGCGGCTCGACTGCGGCAACGGGACCAACGACCCTCGGCGCTTCAGCGACACCTTCGCCTACACCGAGACGAGCAAGCCCTTCACCTTCAGCTGCTACGTCATCCGGCACGGCTCGGACGTGATGGTGTGGGACACCGGCTACCTGCCGGGCTCCGCGCCCAACGCGACCAACAAGCCGTTGGGGGATCTGCTCAAGCAGATCAAGATCGATCCGGCCGACGTGAAGTACGTGGGCATCAGCCACTTCCACGCCGATCACACCGGCCAGGTGAGCCTGTTCAAGAACGCGACGCTGCTGATCGGCAAGGCCGATTGGGAAGCCATCAACGCGACGCCGCCGATGGCCGGCGCGAACGCCAAGGGCTTCGCCGAGTGGATCGCCGAGAAGCGCAAGGTCGATGCGCTGACCGCGGACAAGGACGTCTTCGGCGACGGCACCGTCATGGTCCTGCGCGCGCCCGGCCACACGCCGGGGCACAGCATCCTGCTGGTCCGCCTCAAGGAGATGGGGCCGGTGATCCTCAGCGGCGATTCCGTCCACTTCCACGAGAACTACGAGCACGATGGCGTGCCCGGCTTCAACGATGACCGCGCGCAGACGCTCGCCTCGATCCAGCGCGTCAAGCAGATCGAGAAGAACCTCAAGGCGACGGTCATCATCCAGCACGACCCGCGCGACATCGGCAAGCTGCCGGCCTTCCCGGCGGCAGCGAAGTAGCCGCCTTCGGAGCGCGGAGGCCGAGGCTGAAGCCGAAGCCGAAGCGCTCCGGATCGAGCCTCGCTCAAGGGTCGCTCAAGCGCCGATCAAGCGCCGCTCAAGCCCTGCGCCAGGCTGACCTGCTGCCGCCAGGCATGGTCCACGCGACCATCCTGCGTGCTGCGGTGTTCCGCGAAGTAGCGCGACGGGCAGTCGCCATAGCAGCGCATCCACACCTTGGCCAGGTGGGCGGAGTCGGTGAACCCCGACGCCTGCGCGATGGCGGTCAGGGCGCGTCCGCTGCCGAAGAACATCGCCGCGCGCTGGATCTTCACCGCCAGCGCGTATTGCCGCGCGGAGATGCCCAGCGATCGCAGGAAGCCGCGCGACGCCTGCGCGGCGGTCATGCCGACCGGCGCGCCAAGCGTGGCCAGATCCTGCGCGGGGTCGAGCCGGAGGCCCGCCATCATCTGCGCCACGCGCGGGTCCAGCGGACGATGCGGCGCGACGCTGTCCGCCACGCTGCCCACCAGCATCTGCACCGACGCCCGCAGCCGCCGCCCGCTCAAGGCGTCGCGGGCAAAGGCGGCGGCGCAGTCCAGCAGGCCCGCGAAGTGCTCCGCGTCCAGCACGCGCACCGGCGCGCGGTCCGGCCAACGGCTGAAGGTGTTGTAGCGCGGGTGGGTCGGCTCGAGGTCGATCAGCACGACCGGTTGCCCGCCGGAGTCGAGGGCGCGCGATGCAAACGGACGCACCGCCACCAGACGGCCTTGCCAGTGCTGGCCGTCGACGCTGACGCTCAGCGGCTGCGGCGTCAGCGCGCAGGCCAGCGTCACCGAGTGCCGCCGCACGCGCGAGCGCACCGCGCCGCTCGCGTAGATGAAGCTGTCGCCCAACAGGCCCAGGCGAGGGCCGACGAAGTTGCCAGACATCATGGCGGCATGCTGCGTCCAGCGACGCCGCCGCGTCAAGGCTGAACCGCGCCGCGCTCCTGGTCATAGCGGACCTGCGCGCGCATGGCCTTCTCCTCCATGCTGCGCGCCGTCGAGGTGTCCTCGCGCATGAGCTCCAGGATGCGACGCGCGACGGCGTCGTCCTGCGCGAACATCTGCTGGGCCGCCTCCGCGCCGAAGTGGGCGGCTCGAAGCGCCTGCATCGTCCGCAGTTGCGCCAGTCCCTCTTCGGGCACCAGGGGCGCCTGACCGGGCGGGAACGCGGCGGCCTGGGCGGTCTGGTAGGCCTCGAACTGCGCCACCAGCTCGCGGGCGCGCGCGGCGGCCGGCGCCGGCAGGCCGGCGAGCTCGGCGTCCATGCGGGCGGCCAGCGCATCGCCTTCGTTGAGCGCCAGCATCGATTCGGCCCGCAGGCGCATCGGCTGGTCGACGACGAGCCGCCCCCGTGCATCGGTGCGGAACACGCGTTGCGACTTCCCCTCAAGACCTGGCACCGTCGCGGGCAGTGGGACCGCGGCGCCCGCGTCGATCGGAACTCGGGCCGCCGCTGTCGGCGTGCCGACCGCCTCGGAAGCGGCGGTCGAGCGGGACCAGGGGAATGCCGTCTTCGGGTCCTCGACGACCGCCGGCGCGTGAGCGCCGGCGGCGAGCCAGGCGAGGAGGGCCACGGCGCCGAGGCCGGCGGCAAGGGCCAGCGCGACGCGCCGGCCCCGTTGGCGATCGGACATGTGCGACATGGCGTCCTCCGTCGGGCTCAGTAGGGGCAGTTCTGGTTGTAGCGGTCGAAGACCAGCGCGGTCGCGTAGGCCGTGTGCGGCGCGCCGCACAGGAACGGCGAGTAGCGCGTGTCCGCGTCCACGAAGCGCTTCATCCAGGTCACGCCGTAGCGGCCGATCGGCGTGTTGGTGCTGTTGGGCGTGAAGTGGGAGGCGCCGTTGAGCTCCGCATAGGCCTTGAACGTCGTGGCCGGCAGGCTGGCGTAGAAGGGCCGCGCATGCACGGCGACCGAGGCCACCGTGTCGCCGTCGGCGCCGACGATGAGCGTCGGCACCCGCACCTGGGTGAAGCTGGTGCTGAGGTTCCACGGTGTCAGCGGCAGCGCGGCCTTCAGCGTCGGGTTGTCCTCGGCCGCGATCAACGCGCCGCCGCCGCCCATCGAGTGGCCGGCCACGGCCAGCCGCGTGCTGTCCACGCGGCTTCTCACGGTGCTGCTGGCGCTGTTGACCACGTAGTTGAGCGCCGCCATCAGCTGCGTGGCGCGGCTGGCGGGCTGGTCCAGCGTCGTGTTGGTGTTGATCGTGATCACGACCAGGCCGTGGGTGGCCAGGCGGCGGCCGAGCCAGGCGATGCTGGATTCGGTGGCGGTGAAGCCGGGGCTGATGGCGACCACGCCGTAACGGCCGGAGGTCGTGGGGTAGTAGATGGTGCCGCCGCCGAAGCCGCGCGCGATCGTGACGTTGCTGGTCGCGACCGCGAACGATCCCGAGGTGGCGTTCAGGCTGGCGGAGGTGGGGTCTGGACCGATCTGGGCCGAGGCGCTGCCGGCCGCGAAGGTGGCGAAGGCGGCGCACAAGGCTGCGGTCCGCCAGGCGGTCCGCAGCGAAGCTGGCTGAGTCATGGTGTCTCCCTTGAAGAGGTGCCGTGGTGCGAGATGCACCGGGCCAGCGCAGTCTAGGAAGCGCACCGTCGGAGTGCCTTGTATGCATCCGGGGGAGGCACCCCCTAGGATCGTTCAGGGAAAACCCTGGGTGGATCTCGCCGCTAGGATGCCGGCATGCCCACCGTCGCCCCTGAGGTCGCAGTCACGCCCGACGCCCCCAGCACCCGCCTGCGCGACCTCGCTCGCCTGCGGCGCGTCCGTGACCGCATCGATCGCGAGTACGCCCAGCCGCTGGACGTCGAGGCGCTCGCGTTGGGCATCGGCATGTCGTCCGGTCATCTCAGCCGGCAGTTCCGGCTGGCTTACGGCGAATCGGTCTACGCCTACCTGATGACCCGCCGCATCGAGCGCGCGATGGCGCTGCTGCGCCGCGGCGACCTCAGCGTCACCGAAGTCTGCTTCGAGGTCGGCTGCTCGTCGCTGGGCACCTTCAGCACGCGCTTCACCGAGCTGGTCGGCGTGCCGCCGAGCGTCTACCGCCGCGACTCGGCGGCCGAGGCCGAAGGCCTGCCGTCCTGCGTCGCCAAACAGGTGACGCGTCCGATCAGGAATCGAGAAGCGCCGGAGAAGACGTCCCCCTAGACTGCCTTCCAAGGGTCCGGACCCCGGCGGCGACGGCCGCCGACCCCTCTGACATCACCCCTCTGGAGACACGCATGGACATCACCATTCATTCGACCTTCCTGCCGCACACGGACGCCGAGGCATCACTGGCCTTCTACCGCGACGGCCTGGACTTCGAGATCCGCAAGGACGTCGCCTTCGGCGGCAACCGCTGGATCACGATCGGGCCCAAGGGGAAGCCGGACACCTCCATCGTCCTGTTCCCGCCGAACGCCACGCCCGGTCTCACCGACGAGGAGAAGCGCACCATCGCCGAGATGATGGCCAAGGGCACCTACGCCATGCTGCTGCTGGGCGCGAAGGACCTGGACGAGACCTTCCAGCGCCTGCAGTCGCGGGACGCGGAGATCGTGCAGGAGCCGATCGACCAACCCTACGGCGTGCGTGACTTCGGTGTGCGGGACCCGGCGGGGAACATGATCCGTATCCAGCAGCTCAAGCACTGACCCCGGAGACTCGCATGCCCAGCACCACCGATCCGAATAAGAAGCCCTTGACCGGCGCCGCCAGGCACGCTGCGAAGTACGTGGCAAAGAAGGCGGTCAAGCCGGTCGCCAAGAGCACCTTCAGAAGCGCAGCGCCCAGCGACGACAACGTCCCTGGCGTGGACGCTTCCAAGATGATCGACGCCCGCATCGCGGAGCTCGGCGACTGGCGCGGCGAGCTGCTCGCGCGGCTGCGCAAGCTGATGAAGGAGGCGGTGCCGGGCGTCGAGGAGACGTGGAAGTGGCGCGGCACGCCGGTGTTCGAGCACAACGGCCAGATCTGCACCGGCGAGACCTACAAGGAGGTCGTGAAGATGACCTTCGCGAAAGGCGCGAAGCTGGCGGATCCGGGCAGGCTCTTCAACTCGAGCCTCGACGGCAACGCGCGCCGCGCCATCGACATCCGCAAGGGCGACAAGATCGATGAGGCGGCGTTGAAGGCGCTGTTCAAGGCCGCTGCGGCGCTGAACGACGCGGCCGCCAAGCCCAAGAAGGCCAAGCCGGCGGCTTGAGGCCCGCCGGCTCGGTGCTTCAGCTATCAGCCGTTGTCAGCCGTCAGCCGTCAGCCGTCGGTCTTCAGGCCTGCTGACTCGCGAAGGTCCTGCGGAACTCCGGCGCCGCGTCCTCGCGGGTGTTCACCTCGAGCATCAGCCGTCCCGGCATCCAGCAGAAGAAGCGCGAGCCGCGCGCATGCGAGATCAGCTCGGTTTCCATCGGCACGCCCGCGCCGAGCATGTCGGCGTGGATGCGCTGGAGGTCCGTCAGCGTCGAGACTTCGACGCCGATGTGGAAGTTGCCGGGCCAGGTGATGTCGCGATCGCGCGCGTCCTCGAGGACGATGTCGAGGGCGTCCTTCTTCACGACGCGGCTGCTGCCCATCGCTAGCACGGCGAAGCCGAGGAAGTGCTCGAAGAACGCGGCGGTCGCGGGGACGTCGTGGGAGGGGACGCTCAGATGATTGAGCGTGGAACGGACCGTAGTGAAGTGCGTGGTCATGGAGTGCCTGTGCGCAAGCCGGCACGACGCTGAGGCGTCGCAATGCCAGTGGGGTTGCGCGTTGGCTGACGTAAACGCTTACGGCCCGGTGCAGATCAGTTCAGGACGAAAGGACTGCGGAGCGGTTGTCATCGTAGTGGCGCCGCGCGAACACGGTCAAGCGCGGGGATGCCGAGCGGCCCGTCGTCGTGCGATCAGCGGATGAACGCCTTCATCGATCCCGCCGCGCGGTGCGGAACGTGATCGACCAGCGCAGCCGTTCCACCGGCGCGACGCTGTGTTGCCACGCCCATCGCGACGGTCCTCGCAGCGCGTAGATCGATCGCGGCTCGACGCTCACCTTGATGACGTCGGCGCGCTTGGGCGCATCGGGCGGGTAGGGGCGGAAGCGCAGCGTCGCGGCCGCGCCGAGCGAGACGCCGAAGACCTCCTCGAAGTCCGGCACGTCGCGATGCCAGCCCAGCGGCGTGCCGGGCGAGTACTCGGCCACCAGCGCGTGCACCAGCGCCTCCGGCGCCATGCCCGCCCATTCCGCGACGCGTTGCCGCAGCGGCTCCAGTTCCTCGATGAGCGCCTGCGCCGGGCGCAGCCGGTTGGTGTCGTAGTCGAAACTGCCGCCGTAGCTGACGACGCGGCGTCGCGCGGTGTATGCCTTGTACTGCGCGGCCTCCAGCGGCAGCGAGCGGATCAGCTCGATCAGCGCGCCTTCCTCGCCCGACGACAGGAAGCCCGAACGATACGTCATGCCCTCGGGCAACGCGTCGGCGGGCGGGTCGAGATCGAAGAGGGAGGTCTGGTCGGCGGGGGCCATGCGGCAGTGTTCCGGCGGGTCAAAATCCGCCGCTGTGGAAACAGGGAGGACGCATGACCGAAGCAGTCATCAAGAAATCATTCTGGCGCGAGTGGGGCATCCTGATCGGGTTCGCGGTCTTCGCGGTCGCGGCGATCGGCGCGTTCCGCATGTGGACCGAGCACAAGGCCGAACAGCCGATCGTCGAGCCTTACAAGCGGTATCTCGCCGAGCTCGCCGCGGCCTCGCCGGGCGCGGCGAAGTTCCTCCAGCAATATCGCGCCGTGCACCGCCGGGACAGCGTCGCCTCGATGCATTACCCCCACCTGTGCGGCGCCATGACCCGCATCGCTGAACAGGAGGGCGTGGATCCCGAAAGGATCGATCCGGGACAGGCGCCGACCTGCAGCCATATTGGCAAGCTACTGCCGGAGCAGTTGGTGATCCCTTGAGTTGTTGCTCGTTGAGGGCCATGTCTCAACCGGAGCCAACAGGGCATCACCCGGCCAGATAGTTGTCCTTCACCCGGATGTAATGCTCGGCGGAGTACTTCAGGTAGGCGATCTCGTCGGCGGTCAGTTCGCGCACGGGCATCGCGGGTCGGCCCATGTAGAGGTGGCCGCTCTTGAGCACCTTGCCCGGCGACACCAGGCTGCCGGCGCCCAGCATCACGCGGTCCTCGATGACGACGTCGTCCATCACGATGCTGCCCATGCCGATCAGGCATTCGTTGCCGATGCGGCAGCCGTGCAGGATGACGGAGTGACCGACCGTCACGTGGTCCCCGATGATCAGCGGCGAGCCTTCCGGCTTCTTCGGGTTCTTGTGCGAGACGTGCCCCATGGTCAGGTCCTGCACGTTGGTGCCGGTGCCGATCACAATGCGGTTCACGTCGCCCCGCAGCACCGCGTTGCACCAGACCGAGCTGTCGGGACCGAGGGTCACGTCGCCGATCACCTGGGCGGATTCATGGACGAAGACGCGCTCGGCGAGCACCGGGGCGGTATCGAGGTAAGGGGACAGCGGCATGGCGGGCGAAGGCGGGCAGCGGAAGAAGAAGGCCATTGTCGCGGCGTCGAAGAAGACCGTCGCGAAGCCTGCTGCCAAAACCACAGCCAAGCCGGCTGCGAAACCGGCCGCCAAACCCGCTGCGAAACGGACGACGAAGCCCGCCGCCAAGGCGCCGCGCGAGAAGCGCCATCACCACTACGTCTACGTCGTCGAGCTCGCCGACCAGGTCTGGAACGAGCCGCGCTTCCGCAAGTCGAATCCGGACTACCGGCTCGGCATGCCCTTCGTCTACGTCGGCATGACAGGGCTCGATCCCGACCTGCGCTTCGACAAGCACAAGGCCGGCATCCAGTCCAACCGTTTCGTCTTCGACTACGGCCTGCGCCTGCTGCCGCAGCTGTACGAGGTCTACAACCCCATGCCCTACGAGGCCGCGCGGGAGATGGAGGTGGAACTCGCCATCGGCCTGCGCGAGGCCGGGTACGGCGTCTGGCAGGCCTGAGTGGCGGGCTCGAATGGATAGCCTGCATGGACAGCCGGAATGGCCGCCCTGAATTGAAGTCCTGAATGGCAGGCCTGAATGGCCGGCCCGACGCTGTTCCGATACAGCCCTGCGGCATGATGGCCCGGCCCTTCGTTCAGGAGCAGAGATGACCGCCACGTCCCCCGCCGCCGCCACGCCCGTGGCGCTCCCGACCTACGCCGACGTCGAGGCCGCCGCCCGCCGCATCGACGGTCACGCGCATCGCACGCCGGTGCTGACCTCGCGCACCGTCGACGAGCTGCTCGGCGCGCAGGTGTTCTTCAAGTGCGAGAACTTCCAGCGCATGGGCGCCTTCAAGTTCCGCGGCGCGTTCAACGCGCTGTCGCGCTTCACGCCGGAACAGCGCCGCTTCGGCGTGGTGACGTTCTCGTCGGGCAACCATGCGCAGGCGATCGCGCTGTCCGCGCGCATCCTCGGCATGCCGCCGACCATCGTCATGCCCAAGGACGCGCCCGCGGCCAAGATCGCCGCCACGCGCGGCTACGGCGGCAACGTCGTCCTCTACGACCGCTACACCGAGGACCGCCAGCAGATCGGTCGCGACCTGGCCGAGAAGCACGGCCTGACCCTGATCCCGCCGTTCGACCACCCCGACGTGCTGACGGGGCAGGGCACCGCCGCGAAGGAGCTCTTCGACGAGGTCGGGGCGCTCGACGCCGTCTTCGCGCCGCTGGGCGGCGGCGGCCTGCTGTCGGGCACGGCACTGTCGACCCGCGCGCTCTCGCCGAAGGCGACGCTGTACGGCGTCGAACCCGAGGCGGGCAACGACGGGCAGCAGTCGTTCCGCAGCGGCCGCATCGTCACCATCGACACGCCGCGCACCATCGCCGACGGCGCGCAGACGCCCCACCTGGGCGACATCACCTTCGCGCTGATCCGCCAGCACGTCGACGACGTCCTCACCGCGACCGACGCGGAACTGGTCGACGCGATGGGCTTTTTCGCGTCGCGGATGAAGATGCTGGTCGAGCCGACCGGCTGCCTGGGCTTCGCCGCGGCGAAGGCGATGAAGGACCAGTTGAAGGGCCAGCGCGTCGGCATCGTCATCAGCGGCGGCAACGTCGACATGGCGCGTTTCTGCGAGCTGGTGGGCGCCACAGCGACTTGAGCGCGGGGCCAGGGTGGCCCCCCCCGCGCGCGGCGCTTGCAATGCGCTCGGTTCGTGCGGTCAGGCCTGCGGTCAGGTGTGCGCTACGCGTTACCGCCCGTCACAGCTGCGAGGGACGCGAGGCCGCTCAGATGACCTTGGTCAATGTCGCCGTCGGAGCCCGATGCCCAGAATCCACTTGCCATCCGTTTTCGACAGCAAGGGGATCCTCGCGTGCAAGCTCATCTCATCGACTCCGTCGGCGCCGCCGGCAAGAATCGCAAGGCCGACGTCGAATCCGTCCAGCGTCTGCTGACGGCCCGTCATCTCTATCGCGGTCGCGTCGACGGCCTGTGCGGCCCGCTGACGGTGGACGGCATCCTGCGCTTCCAGCGCGGCTTCATGAGCAAGCCCGACGGGCGCGTCGACCCCAACGGCCGCACCTTCAAGCGCCTGAGCGCGCCCGCCGAGTCCTCGAGCACGCACGCCGCCACGCCGGCCGCGCGCGTCGCGCCGGCCGCCGCCTCCCGCCCGGTCACCGCCGCTCGCCCCACCTCCACGCCCACGCACACCGCCACGGCGGCGCCGACCACCAGCGCCGGCAGCACCTCCGCCGCGACGCCTCAGCACGTCGCCGCCAGCGGCGATGCCGGCAGCGCCCGCGCCCTGCTGACCACGCTCGTGCCGCGCCCCGACGCGCACACGATGAACCCCGGCCTGGTGGCCGTGTCCTCGTCCTACATGGTCCAGGCGCTGGGCCAGCCGCGTCACTCGTACTCGCAGGACTGCCAGCCGCTGACCAACGAGAAGCTGAAGAAGCACATCGTGTCGAAGTCGGTGGGCCCCTTCCGCGCCACCGGCCTGGACCTGGCCGTCGACAGCCTGGCCGCCGTGATGGAGGACATCCGCAAGGAGCAGCCGGCCGTCTACGCCGCGCTGGGCACCGCCGGCATGCTCTGCTGCCGCAACATCCGCGGCTCGACCACCGGCATCTCCAACCACTCGTGGGGCACGGCGATCGACCTGACCCTCAACGGCGTCCTGGACCGCCGCGGCGACAGCAAGGTGCAGGTCGGCCTGACGCTGATCGCGCCGATCTTCAACCGCCACGGCTGGTATTGGGGCGCCGCGTTCCGCACCGAGGACGCGATGCACTTCGAGGCCAGCCGCTCGCTGGTCGCGCAGTGGGCGCCGCGCCTGGTCTGAGCCATCCCCAACTGATCTGCCGGCCGGCGACCGCGGTCGCCGGCTCCGAGCGTCGGTCCCGACCATCGGGGGTGCCGCCCGCCACGACACCCGTTGTTTCAATCTCCGCGACGCGCGCCCACCGGTGCGCGTCGCCGCATGGATACTTGTCGTCATGAAGCTCCGCTTGATTTCCGCCTTCCGCCTGCTGGCCCTGTCGGGCCTGGTGATGACCGCCGCCTGCCAGCCCACGCTGGCCGCCTGCAACGTGGCCACGCTGCCCGACGGCTGGGCCGCGGGATCGGCGCGCTGGGACGGCGCCTGCGCCGCCGACCGGGCCGACGGCCTGGGCGTGCTCAAGGAGCAGCAGGGCGCCGCCGTGAAGCGCATGTTCCTCGGCCGCGTGGCCAAGGGCGAAATGGCGCTGGGCGTCGTCGACATCCCCGACCAGGGCTACATGGCCGGCCGCTTCGAGCAGGGCAAGCTCGTCCCCAGCGACGACCGCCAGGTCTTCATCCAGGCCTTCGACGAGGCCGCGAAGGCCGCCACGTCGGTCGCGGACCGCTTCGAGAAGGCCGGCAACGCCGCCTCGGCGAAGTTCTATCGCGCCAAGGCCAAGGCCCTGCGCGAGCAGATGGACTGAGCTCGCGCGCCTGCCGTGCGGTCCCAAGGCCCTGCGGCCTGAGGGGGCTGGGTCTGGGCTGGGTCTGGGGCTGGCGCTGGCGCCGACTGGACGGCCATCCTGGCTGCAGGCCCGGCTGACGATGCCCTACTGACGATGCTCTGCTGACAGGGCGCGTCGTGGCGCTCGCTACAGTCGATTCATGACCGACAGCCCCCGCGCCTGGATCCGCCTGCCCTCCGGGGCGGCGCTCGACCTGATCAATCCGTCCCCCGATGCCTGGACCGACGAGGACCTCGCGTTGCGCCTGGCGCGCACCTACCGCTGGGGCGGCGAGTCCGTCTGGCCCTGGCCGCTGTCGGTCGCGCAGCATTCGCTGCTGGTGCTCGCGTTGCGCCGCTCATGGGCTGACGAGGGCGGCGGCGAACCGCTGTCGCCCGCGCTGCAGCGCGCGGAGCTCCTGCACGACGCGGAGGAGGGCTTCCTCGGGTTCGATTGCATCTCGCCGCTCAAGTGCGTGCTGGGCGAGCCCTTCCGCGTCGTCGGCGACCGGCTGATGGCGGCGATCGCCGTCCGATATCGACTGCCCGCGTGGACGCCCGACACGCACGCGACGCACAAGCGCGCCGACAGCACTGCCGCCGCGACCGAAGCCGTGCGCTGCACGGGCTGGTCCGAGCGCGAAGTCCGCGAGGTGCTGGGCATCACCCACCCGGTGCTGGACGCGGATCCCTTGCAGGCCGCGTACGGCGGCACGCCGTGGGAACCGTGGCCGTCGGACATCGCCGCGGGGCGGTTCCTGGAAGCACTGCGCCGGCTCAATACCTGACCCCAGGCACGGCCCGGCGAGCAGGCGCCGCACACCTGGCGGACCCGGCTGCCGAGGTGGAATTCAGATGTGCCGCGCGATCGACCGCCAGGCGGCCTCGGCCAGGATCGCTCCCCGGTCCGCTGGGCTCGCCAGCCGGCGTCCCGCCAGCCACGAGCGGCTGTACCACTCCGCCGCGCCCAGCACGAGCGCCGGGATCAGTTCCTCCGGCAGCGGCATCACCCGGCCGTACTTCACGTCGCGCGCGAAACACGCGTCGATCGGCGCGTATCGCGCCGCGATCCGCACCCGGAGGTCGTCGCCGAACGGCCCGCCCGCGACCACCTCGCGGGCGATGAAGTAGAAACGCGCCAGCTCCGCATGCTCGGTGATCCAGTCCACATAGGCGGTGATCAGGGCGTCGACCACCGCGTGGCTGTCCTCCAGCCCGCCGATCCGCGCCGCGATGGCGCGGCTCTGGTCGTCCACCGCCGCGAACAGCAGCGCCGCGACCACGCCTTCCTTGTTCTTGAAGTGGTGATAGATCGTGCCCACACTCTGGCCGCTGGCCGCGCGCAGGTCGTCGATCGTCGTGGCCTCGATGCCGCGGGCGTTGAAGGCCGACAAGGCCTGCGCCAGGATCAGCCGCTTGGTCTCGGCGCGGTCGTCCGGATAGGCGGCCTTCAGCACTTGCTCGGTCCTCGCGACGGCCTTGGCGGTCTTCGTGGGCATGATTAGAATAATCTTCTAGAGTTGTCGGCGGTCCCGTCCGGGGAACCCGTCCAAGGAATTGGAGACCGCGGGGCAATAAGCGCGATCATCCCTCAAAGAACATGGTGTCCACGCACGCATGAAGCCCTCGTTGCTGCCCGTCCTGAACGCCCTCGGTGTCCTGGACAACCCAAACCGGCAATTGCAGTCGCATTTGCAGCCGCAATCGCAGCCGACTCCCGGCGATCGTCAGAAGATGGCGTACGCCAGCAGCGCGCAGGACGTCGATGCGCGTTCGCTGGACGACGCGTTGGCGTCGGGGCTCTATGCGGTCAACGTGACGCTCGGGCATGTGGCCGGGAGCGACGATCCGCGCACCGCCACGGAGCGCGACATCGCCGGCTGGGACGCGTTCATCGCGGCGCATCCGCAGTTGCTCAAGGTGGGCACGGGCGAGGACCTCGCCACGGCGCGCCGGGACGGTCGCATCGGCGTGATCTACGGTTTCCAGAACACCGAGATGCTGGGCACCGACGTGGCGGCCGTGGACCACTTCGCCGACCTGGGCGTGCGGGTGATCCAGCTGACCTACAACGGCCGCAACGCGGTGGGCTGCGGCGCGACGGTGCCGGACGACGACGGCCTGAGCGCCTTCGGCGCCGAGGTGGTCGAGCGCCTGCAGCAGCGGCGGGTGCTGGTCGACCTGAGCCATAGCAGCGAGCGCACCTGTCTGGACACGCTGCGACGGGCGCGACAGCCGGTGGCGATCACGCACACCGGCTGCCGCGCGATCGCCGATCATCCGCGCAACAAGAGCGACACCGAGCTGCGCCTGCTCGCCGAGCGCGGCGGGGTGGTCGGGCTGTACTTCATGCCTTACCTGCGGATGAGCGGGCAGCCGCATGCGGAAGACCTGATCGCGCACCTGGAGCACGCGATCGACGTCTGCGGCGAGGACCACGTGGGCCTCGGCTCCGACGGCGGCAGCACGCACTACGACGACATGGCCGCCTACCGCAAGCACCTCGAGGACGAGATCGCGCTGCGTCGCAGCCTGGGCATCGGCGCGCCGGGCGAGACGGCGGACGTGGGGCTGTTCCTGCCGGACCTGTGCGGGCCCGACCAGTACCAGCAGCTGGCGCGGCTGCTGTCGGCGCGGGGACACCGCGCGGCGCGCATCGAGAAGATCCTGCACGGCAACTTCCGCCGGCTGATGACGGAGACCTGGGAATGACAAGAACGACGAAATGCCGGCTGACCGCCATGCATGCCGCGACGCGGGCCGCTCTGAGTGTGGCCTTGTGCGCGGTGCTCTGGGCGCCGGCCGCCCGCGCGCACGACGATCACGAGCGCCAATGGGCGCCGACGGCCGCCGATGCTCATGCCGCCCAGGCCGCGTTGCCCGCGCCGCAGGTGCTGCCGGGCGCGAAGGCGCAGCTGTCGCAGGTCCAGATCCACGGCGTGACCGTCGGCCGGCAGGCGCTCAGTCGCCAGGGCGACGAGGTGCTGGTCGACTACGCCTTCAGCGAGCGCGGCCGCGGCGATCAGCTCCGCGCGCGCTGGACGCTCGATGCGCGCGGCCTGCCGCTGCGCTACGAGGCCGAAGGCAACGACTACTGGAAGGTCCCGCTCACCGAGCGCTTCGACCGCGCGGACGGCAAGGCGTCGTGGAAGAACCGCGTGGAGCAGGGCGGCGCGGCGTGGCCGGAAGCGGGCGCGTTCTACCTGCCCGCCAACGCGCCGCCGGAGTTCACCGGCGTGCTCGCGCGCGCGCTGCTGAAGGCGCCGGGGCAACGCCTGGCCCTGCTGCCGGCGGGCGAGGCGACGCTCGCGAAGGGGCCGACGATCGCGGCGGGCGGACGTCGGCTGACCTTGCATCTGATCTCGGGCATCGACTTCACGCCGGTGGCGGTGTGGCTGGACGAGCGCCTGCAGACCGCCGCCGTGATCGACGACTGGTTCGAGGTGCTGGAGGCGCGCGACGTGCCGGCGCTGGCGCGACTCTCCGCGGCGCAGCGCGACGCGGACAAGCGCTGGTCCGCGGACCTGGCAAAGCGGATGACGCATGTGCCGCAGGGCGACCTGCTGATCCGCCATGCGCGGCTGTTCGAGCCGCGCGACCTGACGGCGCGGGAAGACATGCGGGTGCTGATCCGCGGCGGCTTCATCGTGCGCGTCGAGCCCGACGATGCTTCCCCGGCGCCGGCGGGCACCGAGGTCATCGAGGCCGCCGGCCGATTCCTGATGCCGGGGCTGTGGGACGTGCACCAGCACTTTTCCGGCACGGACGGTGTCTTCGACCTGATCGCCGGCGTGACCAGCGCGCGCGACATGGCCAACGACAACGTCCCGCTGATCGAGCGCGTGAAGCGCTTCGATGCCGGGACCGAGCTCGGTCCGCGCGTGGTGAAGGCCGGCATCATCGAAGGCGTGGGACCGCTGGCCGGTCCGACCGACGTGCGCGTCGAGACTGTCGAGCAGGCGCGCAAGGCGGTCGACTGGTACGCCGATCGCGGCTACGACCAGATCAAGATCTATTCGTCCTTCAAGCCGGAGCTGGTGCGCCCCATCGCCGACATGGCGCATGCGCGCGGCCTGCGCGTCAGCGGCCACGTGCCGGCGTTCATGCGGGCGGGGCAGTTCATCGACGCCGGCGCGGACGAGATCCAGCACCTGAACTTCATCGTGCTGAATTTCTTCCCCGAGGTCGCCGACACGCGCGGCAAGGACCGCTACACGGTGATGGCGGAGAAGCTGCTGCAGCTGGACCTCGACAGCGCGCCGGTGACGGGATTCATCGCGGAGCTGCGGCGCCGGCACACGGTGCTCGACCCGACGGTGGCGATCCTGGAGGGCTTGTACTCGGGCGCGCCGGGCGAGCCGCCCGCGGCGCTGAAGGGCATGGCCGAGCGCTTCCCGCCGACCGTGCGCCGGCGGCTGTTGTCCGGGGCGGTGGCGGTGCCGCCGGGCAAGGAGGAAGCGTACCGGCAGGCGCTGCCGCGGCTGCTGCAACTGGTCAAGCGGCTGCACGACGGCGGCGTGACGCTGATGCCGGGCACGGATGCGTTCGCGGGCTACACGCTGCACCGCGAGCTGGAGCTCTACGTGCGCGCCGGCATCCCCAACGCGGAAGTGCTGCGCCTGGCGACGCTGACGCCGGCGCAGGTGCTGGGCGTGGCGGGGCAACGCGGCGAGATCGCGGCGGGCAAGCAGGCCGACATGGTGCTGCTGGACGGCGATCCGCTGAAGGACATCGCCGCGCTGCGGCAGGTCGTGAAGACGATCAAGGCGGGGCGGGTGTTCGATCCGGCCCAGCTGGAAGCGGCGATGGGGATGACGAAATGAGGAGCCTTCGATGAGCACGACACACGACACCATCCATCGCTTCAACAGCGGCCTCGTCCTCCCCGCCAGCGTCCCGTTCCCCGAGGGCACGGCCTTCGGGCCGTTCGTGTTCCTGTCGGGTCAGCTGGGCAACAAGCCCGGCACGCTGGAGCTGGTGGAAGGCGGCATCCGCGCCGAGGCGCTCCAGACGCTGCGCAACATCGAGACCGCGCTCCAGGCGCAAGGCCTCGGCGTCGAGCACCTGATGCGCTGCACGGTCATGCTCGCCGACATGGCGGAGTGGGGCGTCTTCAACGAGGTCTATCGCGCGTTCTTCGGCGACCGGCCGCTGCCGGCGCGCAGCGCGTTCGGTTGCAACGGGCTGGCGCTGGGCGCGCGCGTCGAGATCGAATGCACCGCCGCGCGCCCGGCATCCTGACGCAGGATCCGCGCCTTACGGCGCCGGCTGGAAAGCCACGGCCGTCACGACGCGCGTCGATTGGTTGTATCGGTCCGAAGTGACGATCACCGCGGTCACGCGTTCCATCAACTTGTAGTCCGCCGGGCAGACCCGGTTGATCGAGGCTGCGCTGTGCTGCGTCGTCGTGCCGTTGGCATTGGTCACGTTGAGGAAACACGTGCCCTCGATGGGGCGCGTCATGACCGGACTCTCGATCGTGCCTGTCGTCTCGTTCAGCGTGAAGCCGGCCGGCAGCCCGAACTGCGGATCGCGCACCTCCACCTTCAAGCCTTTGAGACACGCCTGCGTCATACCGCGCGCCTGGAGCGTCCAGGTATTGCGCTGGTTCAGCTTGTAGGTCAGCGCGTCCTGCGCCACCTGGCCGGTGAGCGGCACGCTGGGCGTGAAGTAGACGTCGGCGCGTTCGCCGGTGACCTCGCAGTCATCGTCGCCGCCGCCCCCGCAACCGTTGAGCAGCCCCGCGACGGCCAACGCCGCCAGACCGGCCATCACGCCGCGTCCCCAGGACTTCGAAATCCGCGCCATCACTCACTCCCCGACTTGTCGTGCTTGTTGCTGAAGGGGCGGGATGCTAAAGGGCGCGCGCGTGGCTTTCGCGCGAATGCGTCCCCCGCGTCGGGGGGAGGCGCCGTGATGGATGCCGCAGTGGCATCGCTACCAGTCAAGCAGGGTGCGATTGAAGGGCCGCGCGAGCGATTCGTCGCGCGGCCTCATGCGACTCATGCGGCCTCAGTCAGCCTCATGCGTCTTCGAGCGGCTCAGAAGCCCTTCATGTCGTACCGCACCCCGACCCAGGCCTGACGGCCCAGACCCTGGTACGAGTAGACCGGCTGCACGTCGCGATCGGCGACGTTGAGGACCTTGGCCTCCAGTCGCCATTGCGGCAGGAAGCGCCAGGTCGCGCGCAGGTCCGTCACCGCGTAGGCGCCGAGTTGCGCGCCGACATCGGGCCGCGCGCCGACTTCCGTCAGCGACGCGCCGACGCTCCACACGCCGGTGTCGTAGTCGGCGGAGACGCTCTCCTGATGCGCCGCGCGGCGCGGCAGGCGCGCGCCGGTCTCCACATTGCGCGCGTCGAGGAAGTCGACGGTCGCGGTCAGGCTCAGGTTGCCGAAGCGATGCGCGCCGGACAGCGTCGCGCCCTGCAGCTTGGCGCGACCGATGTTGTCCGCGCAGCCGAAGAAGCCCGCCGGGCATTCGGTGCCGGTGGGATCGGGGTTGTAGACGATCAGGTCGCGGACCTTGTTGCGGTACACCGTGGCCGAGGCGCTGCTGGCGCCGGAGCGCCAGTTCACGCCGAACTCGATGCTGCGACCGCGTTCGGGCTGGATGTCCGGACGACCATAGAACGGGAAGTACAGGTCGTTGAAGGTCGGCGCGCGGAAGCTGGTGCCGGCGAGGGCGCGCACCTTGAGGGTCTCGGTGATCGCGTAGCTCGCGCCCAGCGTGCCGGTCGTGAAGCCGCCGTAGGCGGAGTTGTCGTCGCGGCGCAGGTTGGCCTGCAGCGAGGTCGCGCCGAACTGGCCCGTGTAGCCGGCGATGTAGGCGTTGTTGTTGCGCTTGAGCGCATCCGTCACGACGCCTTCGGCCTTCTCCGACAGATGCTCGTAGGCGAGCAGCAATTGCTGGTCCGGCGCCAGGCGCAGGGCGTTCTGCCAGGTGGCCTGATCACGGGTCGTCTTGAACGGCACGGGATCCGGCGCGCCGGAGCGCGAGTCGTCGATGCCGTGCGTCGCCAGCACGGTCGTCGTCCAGATCGGCGACAGCGTGCCGCGGTAATCGGCGCTGACCACGCGGGTCGTGAGCCGGTTGCGGAAGTCAGGCGACGCATCCGGCAGGAAATCCGGCGGATTGAAATTGGCGCTGTCGTACTGCGCGTTGAGCTTGTTCTGCGAGGCGCTGACGCCGATGCGATGCCCCTCGGCCGGCGTGAAGCCCAGCCGCGCCGTGGCCGACGTGCGGCGGAAACCGTCGCGGTCGGGGTTGTAGTAGCCGTTGATGTCGTTCGGGCGGATCGACGACACGCCGTCGCTGGTCTCGCGACCGATGCTGGCCGCGTAGTCGAAGCCGGCCTGCGCGCCGCTGAGCGCGAAGTCCGCCTTGCGCGAGTCGTACTCGCCGACGGCGACGCCGGCGGTGATGTTCAGCGGACCTTGACCCCGCTTCGTGAAGATCTGGATCACGCCGCCGACCGCGTCCGAGCCGTACAAGCCCGAGGCGGGACCGCGCAGCACCTCGATGCGCTCGATCTGGTCGAGGCTCATCGACTCGAAGGCCGCCTGGCCCAGCGTCGCCGAGCCGACGCGCAGACCGTCGATCATCACGATGGTGCTGTTGGTATTGGTGCCACGCAGCAGGTAGCCGGCGGTCTGTCCGGGACCGCCGTTCTGCAGGACCTGCAGGCCGGCGTAGCGGCGCAGGACCTCTTCGACGCTGGCGGCGCCGCTGTCGCGCAGGGTGTCGCGGTCGATCAGGACGACGTCGGCGACGCTCTTGCTCAGCGCCTGCGGCTCGCGGGTGCCGATGACGACGACGGGATCGAGGGACGACTGCGCGAACGCGCTCGACGGGACGATGATGGACAGGGCGGGCAGGGCGAGCAGCGCGGTCGCCGAAGCACGGGCGACAGCGCGCAACGCGGCGCGGGGAGAAGAGGCTTGCATGTCGGAATCGGATGAGCAGCGGCAGACGGCCGCTTCCCCGCGGCCGCATGCGGAATGGACGCGCCGTGCTCCTGGAAGCACGACGACGATCCGCCTGTTGGCCGGTATCCGGGCTGTCGGAAGAATGAACCCGTGTTGCCTTCCCGGACGACCGTCCAGTGGTTTCAGACACGAGCCGCGCGCTTTCTGCTTTCAGAAGAGGCGCGCCTTCCGCTTACCGTTGCGGGGGCAGCTCAGGTTGGGGCCACGACCGCGCGGGTGCGGCCCCTCCTGATTCCCGTTGAACTGCGCCGGCAGGGAGCCGGGCGCGAGCACCAACGGGCGGCATCATAGCGGGAGGGGCGGGGGGCGCTTCGCCCCCTGAACTGCAGGAGGGCTGGAGCGGGCACTCCTGCGTGCCTGGCGCGGGCACTCCTGCGGGAGGCCTGGCGCGGGCACTCCACGACGCGAGGGGCATCCCTCCGGGAACCCCTCGCATCATTTCGGCCCCACCAGCGCTCGCTGTCCGCGGGCCTGGGGCATGCGGGTGGACTGCGGGCCTTGGCTTACATGAACAGGTGTTCGCCGGCGTTTTCTCCGCCGAGGACCACGTAGTTCACCTTGCGCAGGTCGCCGAGGCTGCGGCCGCCGGCATAGGAGATCGAGCTCTGCAGGTCCTCCTCCATCTCGCGCAGCGTGTCGGCGAGGTGGCCCTTCACGGGCTCGAGGATGCGCTTGCCCTCGACGTGCTTGTACTCGCCCTTGTTGAAGTCGGACGCGGAGCCGTAGTACTCCTTGTAGCGCTTGCCGTCGACCTCGACCGTGTTGCCCGGCGATTCCTCATGACCCGCGAAGAGCGAGCCGATCATCACCATCGCAGCACCGAAACGCACGCTCTTGGCAATGTCGCCGTGATGGCGGATGCCGCCGTCGGCAATGATCGGTTTGGTCGCGACACGGGCACACCACTTCAGCGCCGAGAGCTGCCAGCCGCCGGTGCCGAAACCGGTCTTCAGCCGCGTGATGCAGACCTTGCCCGGACCGATGCCGACCTTGGTCGCGTCGGCGCCCCAGTTCTCGAGGTCGATGACGCCTTCAGGCGTGCCGACGTTGCCGGCGATGACGAAGGTGTCGGGCAGCTTGTGCTTGATGTGGCCGATCATGCGCTGCACGGCATCGGCGTGGCCGTGGGCGATGTCGATGGTGATGTAGTCGGCGCCGAGACCCTCGGCGGCCAGGCGGTCGATGAGGGCGTAGTCCGCCTCCTTGACGCCGGCGCTGATGGAGACCAGCAGGCCCTTGTCGCGCATCGTGCGGGCGAAGGCGATCGCATCGAGGTCGAAGCGGTGCATCACGTAGAAGTAGCCGTTGGCGGCCAGCCATTCGGTGATGGACTCGTCGACGACCGTCTTCATGTTCGCGGGCACCGCCGGCAGCTTGAAGCGGCGGGGGCCGAACTCGACGGAGGTGTCGCACTCGCTGCGGCTGTTCACGCGGCACTTGCGCGGCAGCAGCAGGATGTTGTCGTAGTCAAAGATTTCCATGGTCCAAAGTCGCAAAGTCGGGCTGCGTTGATGCAGTGCACGCCCTGGGCTGCGAGCGCTTGACTTGGGACCCGGCCAAAAAAAAACCGAGTCCCAAAATTTGGGCCCGGTGACCCATTCTACGCGTGCTGCGGGGTGCCGCTGCCGCGCTGCGGTGCAGCATGCATCGATCGGGGGCTTTTGGGCGCAGTTCGCTAAACTTCGCCCCCTTGGCCCTGCAACGGGCGACATCAGAAGACAAGCCACATGCATTCCGTCGTCATCAGCGGCACCGGTCTCTACCAGCCCCCGCACGTCATCACCAACGCCGAGCTGGTGGACTCGTTCAACCGCTACGTGGACCTGCAGAACGCCGAGCACGCCGAGGCCATCGCCGCCGGCACGCGCGAGGCGCTGGTGCACTCGAACGTGGAGTTCATCGAGAAGGCCTCGGGCATCAAGCAGCGCTACGTGATCGAGAAGGAAGGCGTGCTGGACCCGACGCGCATGTACCCGCGCTTCGAGGAACGGGCGGACGACCAGCTGTCGCTGATGGCGGAGATCGCGGTGGACGCGTCGCGCAAGGCGCTGGCGGCGGCGGGCAAGAAGCCCGAGGACGTGGACGCGGTGTTCTGCTCGGCGGCGAACATGCAGCGCGCCTATCCGGCGATGGCGGTGGAGATCCAGCAGGCGCTGGGCGCGGGCGGCTACGGCTTCGACATGAATGTGGCGTGCTCGTCGGCGACCTTCGCGCTGGAGCAGGCGTACAACGCGGTGCGCTCGGGCGCGTCGAAGTGCGTGCTGATCGTGAATCCGGAGATCACGTCGGCGCATCTGGAATGGAAGGACCGCGACTGCCACTTCATCTTCGGCGACGTGTGCACGGCGATCGTGGTCGAGCGCGCCGATCTGGCGACGGCGCCGGAGCAGTGGGAGATCCTGGGCACGAAGCTGGCGACGCAGTTCTCCAACAACATCCGCAACAACTTCGGCTTCATGAACAAGGCCGAGGACAGCGATCCCGACGGTCGGGACAAGACCTTCCGCCAGGAGGGCCGCAAGGTCTTCAAGGAAGTGGTGCCGATCGCCGCGGCGCACATTGAGAACCACCTTGCGTCGCTGCACATCCAGCCGACGGACGTCAGCCGCTATTGGCTGCACCAGGCCAATCTGGGCATGAACCAGCTGGTGATCAAGAAGCTGGTCGGCGGCGAAGCCGGCGCGGAGATCGCGCCGCTGATCCTGGACACGTATGCGAACACGGCGTCGGCCGGCTCGGTGATCGCGTTCCACGAGCATCGCGCCAACCTCAAGCAGGGCGACCTGGGGGTGATCTGCTCGTTCGGGGCGGGGTACTCGGTGGGGAGCGTGATCGTCAAGAAGCGCTGAGCTTCCGAGGGGTCAGGCCTGAACGTCCACCAGGACGCCCTTGGCCTGGTCCGGCGCCTCTTGCGGTGCCTTGCCGACCGCGCCGTCGTAGGTGACGGGCGCAGCGGTGCCATCGGACGTGGCGTCGTCCGCGGATCCCTCCGCTGAGGGCCCGTCGACTTCGGACCCCGTCGCCGGGTCCGCCGCACCTTCCGTCGAATCGACCAGGTCGCTCTTGCTGGCCGCCTCCGTTTCGGCCTGTGCCATTGCGAGCGCCTGCTGCGCCCTGGGCGACAGCGCCTTCAGCTTCTCATCCTTGACCGCCTGAGGGATCGTCGTGTCCTTGTTGATCAGCTGCGCCTGCAGGCCGGTTTCGAGCAACGCGGCGGCGGGGCCCTTGGGCGCGGTGCCAGGCCTTGCCGGCCCGGTGTCGGCGGGTGGCTTGAAGGCGCTGAGGGTCGAGGTTGGGGAGATGTTCATGGTCGGGGTTGAGGAGGCGAAAGCCTCGCCGCAAAGGCGGAGGTCCTGTCATGGCATCGGCAGGAACCCGCCTGGGCTGAAGGTCTCATCCGAGGTAGACCAACGCTGGAACCCGTGATCAGACCAGCAGCGCGCCCATGCGTTCGCGGAGGTCCGCGGCGGGCTCGTCGCGATGGGCTTGCGTCAACTGCGCGAGCGCCTCCGGGGGCCACGCCGACCGTTCCCAGGCCTGGAGTGCGCGCACGGCCATGCTGCGGTTGCGGATGACCGGGCTGCGCAGTCCGGCGGCGATGAAGGTCTCGCCGTTGCCGGGGAAGCGGCCCAGCTCCTGAAGGATCCAATCGAGCGCCGAGTGCTGCGCGAACGCCGGGCCCAGGCCCGTCTCGTTGCCGGGTCCCGTCGCGATCGACGCCAGGTCGATCTGGATGAGCGCCAGTGCCAGCGCGCGGTCGATGCGGGTCGGGTCGGTGCTGCGCATCAGCCAGAACCATTGCGGACCCTTGCCGAGGCGCTGCCGTTCCAGGCGCGTGTCCCAGATGTCCAGGCCCAGGTGTTCCGCCACCGTGGCCGCGGTCCAGAAGGTCTCGCCGTCCTCGGCGTCGAGCGACGTCATCGTCAAGGCCTGCCACCGCGGCGCGGCCAGGATTTCGGCGGCCTTCGCGCCGATCGCGGCGCGGCGCTCCGGGAGCCACCCTTGAGCCGCCAGGTCCTCGCGCGCCGGATCCGCGTCAACGACAAAGTCGGCGATGGCGGAGACCGCGAGGTAGATCGTCAGCGGGGGTGACGTGCGGCCGGCAACGTGGGTGAGGAAACGCTGGACGGCCTCGACGCCGTCGTCGTAGGCGCCAATGTCTGCCACGGGGCCGCCGGCGATCAACGCCTGGAGGATCTCGCCCGCGCCGTGGAGCAAGGCGTCGTCGACCGTGTCGGCCTGCAACGCCGCCAGCAGGTTCCCGCCGTTGGCGCAGGGATGGGCGAGGTACTCGACCATGATCGAGTTCTTGTAGCCGTCTCGCAGCAGCCAGGCCTTGAGGTCCGCGCGTCCGGTCCTGGACAGCCGCTCGACGAGATGGATGCGTCCCCAGCCGTCCACGCTGCGCGCGAGCGTCCAGAGGGCCTTTTCCGCCTCGTCCGTCGGCAGGGAGTTGCTCAGCGCGACGGCGACGTACAGGGTGAATTCATCATGCAGGCCCAACCGCATCAGCGGGGCGGTGTCCTGCTGAGGCTGTATCAGCCCGAGCAGGGCGATGCCGACCTTCACCGGCGACCTGTCCGGCGCTTCGCACATCAGCCATCGCGCGAACAGACGGACCGCGTCGGCATCGAGGCTGTCGGACTGTTGCACCGCCTCCAGCAACGGGTCGACGAGGCTCAACACGCGGTCGTCGTTGACGAGGTCGTAGAAGTCCTTGACGTGCTCGGGCGAGCGGGTCGTCGAGGCCGACGCCAAGGCGCGAAGCGCCTGGTCGGCGGAGAGGCCGTCGGACGGGCTGGCGTGATGACCGAACGCGCCGTCGAACGCGCCCGGCGCCCAGCGCAGCGTCGAGCCGCTGCGGCTGGCGATCAGCGCTTCATCGGGGAGCGGGAGGGCTGCGTCTGGCAGCCGGCCTCCAGCCTCCAGGGCGAAATCGGCCAGGTGACCGTGAATGCTGGGACGGTCCAGGTTCCATGGCGCCGGAAAGCCGTTCACCAGCGCAGGGGCCGGCAGGGAAGGCCGGCGTGCCAGCAATTGCTTCAACCATTGCATCGCGAGTGCTTCCTCCGGTCCAGTCGCCGTGTTGTCCTGGGCGCGCAGCATACCGGGGGAGAGTGGCAGATTCGGTGGGAACGTCGGCACGGCGCCACCGATGCCGGACCAGCGCGTCGGCGACGCGAGAGGCTGTCCAGCCGTGATCCAACCGGCCGGCGATCAACGCGCGCACGCTGATGGAGACACTGGCATCGACGGGCGCGGATCGCAGCACGGCTCCGTCCTCCAACAACCAATGCATCACCTCCAGCACGCGCTGACGTGCGATGGCATCGGGCATGCAGGGTCAGGTGCCAGTGCTTGCCGGGCGCGTTCGAAGGCGTCGGACAGGCCGGACCGGACCTTCGACAGCAAGCGTACCGGGGAAGGCGGTGTGCCCCTTCGCTCGTGCTGAGCGACGCGAGCCGCGTAGTACGCGTCGTCAAGCAACTCGGCATCGAAGAGCAGCCAACGCGCTTCGTACTGCGTTCCCTCGGCGACGAGGTTGGTGAAGTCGACGGTCTGGTTGCCGCTCAGCAGGATGGCCTGCCGGGGCTGCGCACGCACGCTGGCCCCGCGTGCCGGCTTGACGGTCTTGATGCCGCGATCGACAAGGATCAGTGCGGGCAGATCGACGCGCATCCGCAGGATCTGCAGGCCGCGCCCTTGCAGCACGTGAGCCGCGACACCGACGCCGGGGCGGATGTGAAGCTCGCGGGCCAGCGCGGACCCGTCGGGGGCGTGGATCGTGCTCGGCTTCAAATCGATTCCTCGTGAAGGGATGAATCGATCCTAGCGGGAGAGCCTCACGCCGCCGGTGCGGCGGCGATCAGGTTTGGTGCCGATCCGATCAGACCCGATCAAGCCGGGTCAAACGCGCCGACGGCGCCATGCGGCCACTCCGACCGCGATCGCGATGGCCGCAGCCAACGCTGGCAACCACACCCACACCAGCTCCGACTGCAGCACCTCCCAGCCCCGCCCGCTGAGCACGCGCTTCAAGCTCAGCGGCGACACCTCGATGACCTGCGCGGAGAAGAAGACGCGTTCCTCTGAGAACGGCCACCACAGCGCGACGCCTTGGCCGCCGTCGGTGAGCATGTCCAGCAGGCCGTGGGACAGGCCGGACAGGGCGACGAAGACGAAAGCCCACCAGCGCGGCGCCCGCAGTGCCCGCGCCGACAGGAACGCGATCAGCCCCATCAGCAGCGCAAAGACCAGAGAGTGCGAAGCCCCTCGATGTCCGAACGCATCCGCGTACGGGATGCCGATGCGGAAGGCGATGACGTCAAGGTCCGGGATCACCGAGGCGGCGATGCCGGCCGCCAGCAACCGGTTGGAGACGAGCGGCTTGCCGAGCCCGAGTCGCGCGGCGACGGGGATGACGGCGTGGGTGAGGATGGTGGGCATGTTGGGGGGGGGGCTGGATCTCAGATGTCCAGGTCATCCACCATGTTGAAGACGAACTCCCGCTCCACGATCGCGGGGATCGGCAGTCCGGCGTAGGTGGCCGGCACGAACCTGGATCGCTTCATGGCCGCGATGCACAGCTTGTGGAACGCGCTCGGCGCGTCCGAGATGACCAGGAAGTCGGAGGCCGTGCCGTCAGTGTTGAGCAGGAACATCAGCTTGACCTTGAACGTGCCGGCGTAGAGCGCTGCTTCCGAGTCCAGTTCGACCGGCGCGTCGTCGAGGATGCCGATGTCCCCGTAGGCCTGGAAATCCATCGCCGGCAGGGTGAACAGCGCATCCACCCGCGTGGGGAAATGCTCGCGGATGAAGGTGTTGTGGGACTGCACGGCGTTGCGACCGACCTTGAGAGGCGGGGACAGGTCTTGCTCGCCTCCCGAGAAGGCGAGCGTCATCCGCAGCGTGCGCGGCTCCGCGAGCTTCTCGCAGCGCATCTCCCTAAGCTTGGTCTGCGCGGCCAGCAGCAGATCGGCCCGGCCGTCACGGAAGTCGACGGTGTCCACGCGGCCGCGGACGAAGCGCGCATCGACCGTGATCTCGCCGGACACGCGCTGGCCGCTGGCGTCGATCGGCGCATGCGGTCGCAGGACCCGGTCGCAGTGGAGGGGCTTCTGAACGTCCGGTCCGCCCGCGTGCGCCGAGGTCATCGCGATGGTCGTCGCCCAGGCCGCCAGCCAGAATGGGAAAGATCTGCTCATCCGTAGATCGCTTCGAGCTTGCGCCCGACGAGCGTGGTTTGCGACATCTGCAGGAGGCGACTGACTTCTTCAGCCAGCGCCTGCTCGTCGGCGGGAAGCAATGCCACCGTGGGCGGCCGATCCTCCCGCCGGAGCAGCTGATCGACCCGCATCGCGGTCGGTGGATGACTCGCGTCCGTCCGCCAGGACTCAGACCGGGACGTCGCGCGATGCGCATCGAGTTCGGCGGCGCTGACCGCCGCGGCGGCGCCTCGCACTGCCGGTTCGATCGCGTCGTGCGGCGTGGTCAGCGCATGCACGCGGACAGCAGCATCGACGACCTCGTCCAGATAGGTCTTCTCCAGGACGCCGCGCATCGCCGCCGAGCCGGCCACCGTTGCCGCCAGCAGGTCGGCCAGGTACTCGGCGCGCTGCGATTCACGCATCACCAGCCAGAGCATGGCGCGGGCCGCCGCAAACAGAAGCTCGGAGACGGCGAGCATCATCAGTTCGAACGGCAGCCCGACCAGCGACACGATCGGCCCGGCCGCCATGCCCTGTCCGAGCTGACCGATGGCGAGCGGTCTTGCTGCCGTCCCCCAGGCCGTCAGCGTGGCGACCGCATGGCCGAGGAACTGGCCGCGCAGCGGATCGCCGTTCACGCCGTGCGACAGCTCATGGGCGAGGAGGGCCACCTGCTCGGCCGGCGTCAGGATCGCCATCAGCGGGCTGCCGATCTCGACGTAGCGCTCCCGCCGCCAGCCGGCGACGCGGTAGTTGGCGTTGAAGTCCGCGCAGACGCCGATGCCGTCGACCGGTCGCGCGCCCAGCGCAGCCGCGATCCGGTCGCTCAACGCATGGAGCGCGGGAAAGCGCTCGCGCGAAAGAAGGTGGTCGGGGGCCTGCGGGAGGCGGGGACGGGCGGCGATGCACAACAGCATGAGCGCCACACCGCCGAGGGGGATGAAGAGGTTGCTCCAGGGACCCGCCAGCAGCATCACGCCCGCCACGCCTGCGCCGAGTCCGGCGCCGTGCACCAGCAAGGCCAGCAGATAGGCCAGGGCGAGGCGACCGGACACCCGCACGCGAAGGCGCCGGGTCGCGATCAGGTCTTCGCGGGAGACTTCTTCCAGCAGATTCCTGGACAGGCGCTCGCCCAACTGTCGACGGACGTTTTCCCAACGCCCGATGGCCGTCGCGGACGACGGTTCGATGGCCGCGGCCATGCCTCACTCCCTGGATCGTTTTATTGGACGTGGAGCATACAAGCAGCGTTCATCGCGTTGCAGTAGGGCTTCGCCGCGTTCAGCGCCCGCTCGCCTCGATCCGGATCTCATCCCGGCGGCAGGTCCCGCCGCCGCTGCCGCTGGGCTGATCGCCCAGCAGCTCCTTCAGTGTTCCGCCGGCCTTGTAGTCCCTCGGCAGCTTCACCTGGATCTCGGTGAGGTACTGCCCCGAGCACATCAGCTTCACGCTGTCGCGGTACGCATCGCTGCCGGTCTCCGCCTTCAGCTTCTCGTAGAAGGTGTTGCGCGAGATCGCTCCGCCGATGTTCTGACGGATGTACTTGCCAACGCCCGAATCGTTGAACTGCTTCACCAGGTCCACCGCGCGGCGGAAGTAGGCGTCGGGATTCAGCGTCGTCTGGCAGGTGCCGTGCTTGCGCCACTCGTGCTCGCCGAAACCCTTCTCGTAGAGGAAGTTCGGCATCCACGGTCCGATGTACGACACCGTCTCCTTCGAGAGGTTCATCGGCGCATTGCTGCAGTCGCCGTAGCTGATCCCGCATTGCTGCCGGTTGGGCCACAGGCCGTGCAGCGTCAGGTTGGTGACCTTGAGCTTGCCGTCTTCCATCGCCTCGCATTCAGGCTTGCCGCGCCGGCCGCCCGCCGTCCATTCGCAGAAGCCGGGCTGCCACGACATCGCCAGCACGAAGCTGTCGTATTGATCCGGCGTCTTGCACATGCCCTGACCGGAGTTCGCCGCGGCGGTGTCGCCCGACGGCGCGCGGGCACCGGGAGATGTCGCGGTCGATGTCGACGGGGCGCCTCCGCCCGCGGCCGCGCCGCAGTCGTTCTGCACCCAGCGCTCCGGCGGTCGCGCGCCGGGCACCTGCACCCGCGTCCAGCCCGCGTTGTGCGACTCCAGGATCGTGTAGCCCGTGCCCGGCGACAACTTCGCGCCGTCGGGGTTGGTGCTCTTTCTGAAGGACTGGAAGGCGTCGCAGGCGCGCGAGGCGGTGAAGGTGCCGCTCGCGGGATCAGCCCAGGCCGAGGGCAGGGCGCTGATCACCAGCGACAGGGCGGCGATTCGGAGAGCGAGGCGCATGGGGTTCAGGCGATGCTGTCAGGACAGCCGGCTTTGTACGTCATCTCGGCGTCGACGGGAATGAGCCCGTGGCTCACATGAAATGGCCCGTGGCTAACGGACGATCAGAACCCGATCGACACACCGACGCCCAGCACCCAATCCGCCGTCTGCTTCGTCAGACCGCGGTTGATCGATGCGTCGAGCTGCAGGCGGCGGTCGACCAGCCAGGTCACGCCGGTGCCCGCCGAGATGCTCCGCCCGCCATTGCGGTTGGACGCGAGCTGGTCGCCCGCGACTTCGACGTAGCCCTTCCAGGCCTCCGCGATGGGCCACCCCAGCGACGCGCCGAGGATGCCGCCGACGAAGTGCTTGCCGTCGTCGCGGCTGTCGCGGTACAGCCCGCCGATGAGGCCGGCCGACCAGTCATGCGGCAGGTCCCATTCCGACGTCAGCCGCAGCGACGGGCGCAAGCCCTGACCCCGGAACGCGGACGAGCCGCTGTCCATGTCCACGTTGAACAGCCACGCGAGCCCCGGCTTGCTGCGCTCGGCGTCGCCGTCCTGCACGTGCCACTTCACGCCGAGCGCCGTGTCGGCCCAGCCGCTCACCTTGGCGGTGCCGCTGCCGTCGGACGCGCGCAGGCGCTGGTAGCCGTCGGTCTCGATGCGGAACTCCCAGTCCTCGGCAAAACCGAAACGCAGCAGCGTCGGCGTCGACCACAGCCGGCTGCGCACGCCGTCGCTCTTGTCGCGCTGGTATCCGAGGCCCGTCTCCAGCAGCGCGCGGCCCTTGCCGACGGTGCTGCTCGACTCGACGATGCCCGGCTGGTCCGGTTCGATGGCGTCGTCGGCATCCGCCGCGCGGGCAGGTCCCGCGAACGCGGCAAGCGCGGCGAGCGTGGTGAAGAGGAGACCCGCCAGCGCGCCTCCGGAAAACGTCCCGTTCTTCATCGCTAACTCCCTCCGCGTCAGTTCGCGGTGCTTGGCGTCATGACCGTCACGGGGCCGTCACGGCCGTCGTGGTGACCTGAGTGGTCCCGACGGCCTCAGTGGCCGCAGCGATCGATCCGGTCACTGTCCGCCGCTGCGATCGCCGCCCATCCACCAGGACGGCGGCACGCCCGAGGCGCCCGTCGCAGGCCCCGAGGCCGCGTCCGATGCCGGCAGCGGCGGCGGCATCGGCCCGATCGTCTTCAGGCCCGCGTCGCCCGCATACTCGCTGAAGACCCAGTCGGGACCGAACGGACCTTCCTCCTGCACCAGACCGCCGTCCTTCGGCGGCTCGATCTCGGAGGGCTTGATGTCCTTCAGCGCGACCTGCATGTAGTCGATCCACGCCGGCAGCGCGATGCCGCCGCCGGATTCGCCCGCGCCCAGGCTGCGCGGCTGGTCGTAGCCGATCCAGACCACCGTCGCCACGCGGCGCTGGAAGCCCGCGAACCAGGCGTCGACCGCGTCGTTCGTCGTGCCGGTCTTGCCGTAGAGGTCGTAGCGCTTGAGCGAGGCGCTCGCCTTGTAGGCCGTGCCGCGGATCGCCACCTCGCGCAGCAGCGAGCCGGTGATGAACGCGTTGCGCTCGCTGATGGCGCGGCGGTCGTCGGTGAGCTTCTCCGGCTCCGCCTGGAACAGCACCTGGTTCTGCGCATCCACGATCTTCGTCACCAGCAGCGGCTTGAGCAGGTAGCCGCCGTTGGCGAAGACCGAATAGGCGCTCGCCATCTGCAGCGGCGTCACCGAGCCCGAACCCAGCGCCAGCGTCAGGTTCTCCGGCTGCTTCTCGAGGTCGACGCCGAACTTGGCGGCCCAGGCGCGCCCGCGCGCCGGCGTGAGCTGCTCCAGCACCCGGATCGTGACCATGTTCTTGGACTTGGCCAGTGCCTGGCGCAGCGTCATCGGGCCGTCGAAGTTGCCGTCGGAGTTGCGCGGATTCCAGTCGCCGACCGAGATCGGCGCGTCGTCCACCAGCGTCGCGGGGCTCGCGCCGACTTCCATCGCGCCGGAGTAGATGAAGGGCTTGAAGCTCGAGCCCGGCTGCCGCCACGCCTGCGTCGCGTGGTTGAACTGGTTGCGGTTGAAGTCGAAACCGCCCACCAGCGCCAGGATCTTGCCGCTGTCGGGCTCGACCGACACCAGCGCGCCCTCGGCCTCCGGCGACTGCGTCACCGCCCACGCGCCCTTGGGGAACTCCTTGGTCGGCGCGCCGCGCAGCACGCGGATGATGGAGCCGCGCTGGATGCGCAGGTCGGGCTTGGCCTTGGCCGACAGGGCCGACTGCACCGAGCGCAGGCCTTCGCCCTTGATCTCGATGTCGTCGCCGTCGGAGAGGCTTGCCTGGAGCTTGTTGTTCGCGACCTGCGTGACGACCGCGGCGCGCAGGTCGTCGTTGTCCTGGTGCTCGTTGAGCGCCTGCGCGATCGCCGCGTCCTGGTCCTGCGCGTCCATGCCGTCGGGCAGGTCGACGTCGCCCTCCGGACCGCGCCAGGCCTTGCGGCGCTCGTAGTCCATCAGCGTGCGGCGCAGCGCCTTGTACGCGGCGACCTGGTCGTCCATGCGCAGCGTCGTCGTCACGCGCAGGCCGCGGCTGTAGGCCTCGTCGCCGTATTGCGCGTGCACCACCTGGCGGACCATCTCCGCCGCGTACTGGCCGTAGGGCAGGCGCTGGTCCTGCGCGGTGCGCAGCTTGATCGGCTCGTCGCGCGCGTGCTGGGCCTGCTCCGGCGTGATCATCCCGACGTCCACCATCCGCTGCAGCACCACCGCCTGGCGGCGCTGCGCGCGGGGCAGGTTCATGATCGGGTTAGCGTAGTACGGGTTCTGCGGCAGGCCCGCCAGCATCGCCGTCTCCGCCGTCGACAGGTCCTTGAGCGACTTGCCGAAGTAGGCCTGCGCCGCCGCCTCGAAGCCGTAGGCCCGCTGACCCAGATAGATCTGGTTCATGTAGACCTCGAGGATCTTGTCCTTGGACAACTGGCTCTCGATCTTGAAGGCCAGCAGGATCTCGACGAACTTGCGGGTGTAGAGCTTCTTCTTCGTCAGGTACAGGTCACGCGCGAGCTGCTGCGTGATCGTCGACGCGCCCTGGCTGCGCGACGAGAACAGGTTGGCGATCGCCGCGCGGAAGATGCCGGTGAAGGACACGCCCTGGTGGTCGTAGAAGTTGGCGTCCTCCACCGCGAGCAGCGCCTGCTGCATCTGCTTGGGGATCTTGTCCAGCGGCAGGTAGCTGCGCCGTTCCGCGCCGAACTCGGCCAGCAGCTGGCCGTCCTCGGTGTAGACGCGCAAGGGCTGCTTGGGGTTGTAGTCGGTCAGGCGGTCCAGGTCGGGCAGGCCCGGCCAGACCACCGCGGCCGCGCCGGCGACCAGCAGCGCCAGGGCCAGCACGCCGGCGCCGGACCAGACGGCGATGCGCTTCCACGTGGGCAGTTCACGCAGCGAGTCCCGGATCGGCGCGGTACGGCGCCAGAGCGCCAGGAAGAAACCGGTCAGGGAGCGGACGACGGTGCGGGCGAATTGAGCGATCTGCTGCATGCGGGGCGCACGAGTTCAGGTCGGCGGATTATCGTCAGACATCCGGGGCTGTCCCGGCTTCGCTGCGCACGGCAACAATCCGTACACAGAAGACACACGGCCGACGCACAGTGATGGGAATCGGCGGGCAGGGCATCAACCGTGCCCGAGGTTCAAGGTCAGGAAGACCAGCGCGTTGAGCGCGAAGTGCAGAAGGATGGCGAGTTCGATGCGGCCGCTCAGCGCGTAGGCCAGGCCGTAGCCCAGTCCGGCCAGCATCGCCAGCGCCACGTAGGCGGTGCCGCCCGCCGCATGGGCCAGGCCGAACAGCAGGGCGGCCAGCAGCACCGGCAGCCAGCCGTTCATCGTGCGCAGGTCGGTGCCCAGCCTGCGCGCCAGCAGGCCCTGGATGACGCCGCGGAACGCCGCTTCCTCGGCGACGCAGGTCAGGAACAGGTTGGCGGCCAGGTACAGGCCGGCGTTGTCCGGCCAGCGCAGCGTCGGCTGGCCGAGGCCGCCGACCACCGCCAGCAGCCAGGGCAGCGCGAGCGTCGCGGCGAGGACCGCCCCCAGCGCCCAGCGCGGCAGGCCCGGCGAGGGCGCCAGCGCGACGCCTTCCGACCGCTTGCGCTGCTGCGAGGCCAGCACCGCCAGGATCAGCATGCCGGCGACGCCCTTGTCGAAGTTCAGGTACTTGAGCGACGGCGGCCGGGCGTCGGAGGTCGTCGCCAGGTAGGTCGGATTCAGGAACCCCGGCAGCAGGTGCAGCGCCAGCGCGAGGCCAATCACCAGCATCAGCAGCATCAGCGTCGCCTCGCGGCGCGGGCGGTGGCGGGCCTCGATCGCCATCCAGGCGAGCGACGCCAGAGCGGCCACCGGCACCATCGCGGCGACCGTGAGCTGCCCGTTCACCAGCCCGGCGGTGACCGCCATGATCAGCAGGGACAGCCAGGGCCAGGGCGCGCGCACCGGCAGCAGCGTGGCGGCAATCGACAGGCACAGGAGCAGGTGGCTGAGCGGCATCGGGGTCCGGGTTGTCATGGGGCAATGGCGCCGCAGTATCCGCGAAGCGGAGCGGCGTCCTCTCCAGGCGCGTCGCACACGCCCGTTGCGCGCCCTGTCGCCGCTCCCGTCGCCCTCCGGTCGCCCGCCCTGGTGACCGCCCCGGTGCCCGGCATCGCCGCCCCGCTGAGGTATCGTCCCGCCCCATGCATGAGATGACTTTCTACTGGCACGACTACGAGACCTTCGGACGCGTGCCGCGCCGCGACCGGCCGGCGCAGTTCGCCGGCATCCGCACCGATGCGGACCTGAACGAGATCGGCGATCCGCTGATGGTCTATTGCCAGCCGCCGACGGACTCGCTGCCCGATCCGGAGTCCTGCCTGCTGACCGGCATCCTTCCGCAGACCTGCGCCGAGCAGGGCCTGGCCGAACACCGCTTCGCCGCCGACATCCATGCCGAGCTGTCGCGCCCGGGGACCGTCGGGCTGGGCTACAACACGATCCGCTTCGACGACGAGGTCACGCGCTTCCTGTTCTGGCGCAACCTGATCGATCCCTATGGTCGTGAATGGCAGAACGACTGCGGCCGCTGGGACCTGCTGGACGTCGTGCGCTGCGCCTACGCGCTGCGGCCGGAAGGCATCGAGTGGCCGAAGCACGAGGACGGCCGCCCGTCCTTCAAGCTGGAGCACCTGACCGCCGCCAACGGCCTGGCCCACGAGGCGGCGCACGATGCGCTGTCCGACGTGCGCGCCACGATCGCGCTGGCCCGCCTGATCAAGCAGAAGCAGCCCCGGCTGTGGGACTTCTGCCTGAAGCTGCGCCGCAAGGACGCCGTCTGGGCCGAGATCGGCACGAACCGGCCCTTCCTCCACGTGTCGGGCATGTACGGCACGGAGCGCGGCTGCATCGCGCTGGTCTGGCCGCTGGCGCCGCATCCGACCAACAAGAACGAGCTGATCGTCTGGGACCTGGGCAGCGATCCGGCCGAATTGCTGGCGCTGGACGCCGAGGCGATCCGGTTGCGGATGTACACGAAGCAGGAACTGCTGCCCGAGGGCGTGATGCGGCTGCCGATCAAGACGATCCACGTCAACAAGTCGCCGATCGTGATCTCGTCGATGAAGATCCTGTCGCCGGAGATGGCCGCGCGCTGGGGTTTGGACCTCGCGCAGGGGCAGACGCACGCGCAGACGCTGGCGACGCGTGGCGGGGAGCTCTCGCGGCTGTGGCCGCAGGTGTTCCAGCGCCCGGCGGGCGAGGGGGCTGTCGATGTCGACGAGGATTTGTATGGTGGTTTCGTCTCGAACGACGACCGCCGCTCGCTGGAGCGCCTGCGCGGGCTGTCGCCCGAGGCGCTGGCCGACCGCGTCGCGCAGGGCAAGGTCGCCTTCGAGGACGCCCGGCTGGAAGAGATCCTGTTCCGCTACCGCGCGCGCAACTTCCCGGACAGCCTGACCGCGGACGAACAGGCCCGCTGGGAGCACCACCGGGCCACCCGGCTGCACCTGGGCGAGGGCGGGGCACAGACGCTGGAAGCCTTCTTCGAACGCATCGACACACTGGCCCAGACGGCCGAAGAGTCGGAGGACGAGCGCGCCGGGGAAATCCTTTCAGCGTTGTACGACTGGGCCGAGCACATCGCCCCGCCGCCACCCTGAGGCAACCCCGCTTTGGGCGCCCCGTGTCGTTGCAAATCCTCGCCATAGCTGGGCTATGGCTGTGGTTTGCGCCTAACGGTGCATCCCAAACCGGGGTCGCCTCAGGGCGGCGGCTCCGCGGCGGCACACCGTGGCGGCACCGCGGAGTCACTGCGGCGGCACTGCGGCGGCACCACGGCGGCATTGGAACGGGGGCCTTCCGGGGTTTCCAGGACCGGGTAAAACGGGTACACCTTCGGCATACGCCAGGAGACGACATGCAATCCCAACACGACGCCGCCGACCCGACCGCCGCCCGCATGCGGGCGATGATGGTGCGGGCGCCGCTGGCCGTGGCCTTCGTGGCCGCCGGCCGCTTCGAGGTGGTCAGCGAGCACTTCAACCACCTGTTCGGCCACGGCGACGAGACCGACCTGACAGGCACCGACCAGCGCGCGTCAGTGGTGTCGGACTCGGCGCACCAGGCGCTGCAGGCCCGCATGGGCTCCGCCTTCGGCGCGGGACGGCCGCTGGACGAGGAAGTGGAATTCGTCCGCCGCGACGGCTCTCGCTTCTGGGGCCGGCTGCAGGCAACGCCCGTGCACTGGGAACAGCCGGCGGGCGAGGCGATGTGGATCCTCGACGACGTCACCGCCGCCCGCCAGCAGCGGCTGCAGCCAACCTGGTCCGCCAAGCACGACGAGGTCACCGAACTCTCCAACCGCCGCGAGATGGAACGCCGTCTGGCCGAACACGTCGGCAGCCGCCGGCATGAGCCGGTGTCGGTGCTGTTCGTCGACATCGACAAGTTCAGCGAGATCCTGCAAGGCATGGGGGCGGAAGTCGCCGACCATTTCCTGTACGGGCTCGGGCAGATGCTGATCACCAAGGTGCGGGCCTCCGACACCGTCGCGCGGCTGGAGAACGACCACTTCGTCGTGCTGCTGCCGGACTGCGACCAGCATTACGCCCAGATCGTCGCGGAGAAGATCCGCTCGTCCATCGCCGGCTATCGCCTGCGCTGGGGCCTGCACCGGGCGCGCGTGAAGGCCAGCCTGGGCGTGGTGCAGCTGCAGCCGTCGCTCGATACCGTGGATGCGGTGCTCGGCGCCGGGCAGTTGGCCTGCGCCGAAGCCAAGGCGGCCGGCGGGGATTCGGTCCGCGTTTTCATCTCGAGCGGGAGCTACGAGGAGCTGGCGGGGGCTTGAGGCTCGCTCGTCGCTGGAGGCCCCCGGACTTCGCAACGCCAGGCGCGGCCCATCACAGGGCATGAGGGCTCCCTCCAGGACCCTCACGCCCTGTTCCGGGCCCAGCGGCGTCGCTGCCCTCGTGAGAGGGCTCGTGGCCTGCGTGGGGGCGTCCTGGCTCAGTACTCGAACGAGGCGTTCACGCTGACCGTGCGCGGCGTGCCCAGTACCAGGTAGCCGCTGCCCGGGAAGCCGCCCGAGGACGCCCAGTAGTTGCGGTCCGCCACGTTGTCGACGCGGGCCCGCAGCGTGACCAGGTGGCCGCGGACGTCCATCGCATACCGCGCGCCGAGGTCCACGCGACCCCAGCCCGGCACGCTCAAGGTGTTGGTCGCATTGGCGTACATGCTGCTGGTGGCGATCACCCGCGCATCCAGCGACAAGCCCTGCACGCCGGGCACGTTCCACTCGGTGCCCAGGTTCAGCATCGCGCGCGGCACGCCGATCACGCGCTTGCCGTCGGTCGTCGCGGCGCCGGTGCGCTTCTGCTCGGCATCCAGCCAGGTCAACCCACCCAGCAGTTTCAGGCCGGGCATCGGTTCGCCGAAGGCGGTCAACTCGATGCCCTGGTGACGGTCTTCACCTTCGGCGGTGAAGCTCACGTTCGTGACCACCACGGACCGCGGCTTGGCCGTCGAGAAGAACGCGACACCGCCGCCGATGCGGCCGGCATCGAACTTCAGGCCGACTTCCTTCTGCTTCGATTGATAGGGCGGCAGCATCGTGCCCTGCAGCGATGGGCCGGCCGACACGCCGGCCGTGTCGCCCTGCGTCAGCCCCTCGATGTAGTTGGCGTAGGCCGACAGCGACTTGCCGAGCTTGAACACGACGCCCGCCATCGGGCTGGTGCGGCTGAGGTCATACGGCGCCGCCGGCGCGCCGGTGTTGTACGCATAGCTGCGGATGTCCATGGACTGGTAGCGCAGGCCGAGCGTCAGGCGCAGGGTGTCGTCGAGCATCACCAGCGTGTCCGCGAGCGCCGCGCTGCGCAGACGCGTCATGCCGGTCGTCGCCGGATCGTCCAGCTGGTTGCTGACGGAGAGCAGCGTCGGCAGCGGCGCCGCGCCGCCGTCGTACAGATTCGTCGGGATCAGCCGCACTTGCGTGCTCGTCGTGGACACGCCGAAGGCGGCGCGCTTGTCCAGCCGGAAGGCATTCACCGAGGCCACCAGCTCGTGCCTCACCGGCCCCGTGGTCAGCAAGCCCCGCACGCCGACCTCGCCGGTGCGGACGCGATCCTCGCGCGTGTTGTCGAAGCGGGAGGTCGTGCCCGCGCCGGTGGCGCTGTTGGTCAGGGTCAGGTTGGCGAGCGAATTGGCTTCGTCGCTGCTGCGCGCGCCGGCGGCGAACCACGCGGTCCATCCCTCGCCGAGCCATCGGTCCAGATCGACCTCGCCGCGCAGCGTGCCGAAGAGGTCGCGCTCGTTGGAGTAGGTCCACGGCTGCGCCCAGTTGGAATCGCTGTCGGGCGCCTTGGGCACCGCGGTGGCGGTCGCGCCCAGCGTGACGTTGGTGCGGGTGCGCTTGAGCTTGTGGTCCTGGTAGCCGACGTCGGCGGACAGGCGCACGTCGCGGGCGCGCCAGTCCAGGCCGATCGAGGCCATGCCCAGGTTGACGCTTTCCTTGTCCACGCTGGTGTCGCCGGCGCGCGAGGCCAGGTTGACGCGCACGCCCGTCGCGTTGTCCGGACCGAAGCGACGCGCCACGTCCACCGCCAGGATGGTCTGCCCGCCGCTGGCCGTGCCGACCGTCATCTGCGTCAGCGGCAGGCTGGGCGCGCGCTTGGGCAGCAGGTTGATCGAGCCGCCGATGGCGTCGCTGTTGGGCGTCGCGCCGTTGAGGAAGGCCGAGGCGCCGCGCAGCACCTCGACGCGCTCGAAGAGCTCGGCCGAGATGTACTGGCGCGGCAGCAGGCCGTACAGCCCGTTGTAGGCGACGCTGTCGGAGTTCAGGATGAAGCCGCGGATGAAGTAGCTCTCCTGGAAGTTGCCGAAGCCCCGCGCGACCCGCACGCCCGGGTCGTTGAGCAGCACGTCGCCGACGCTGTGCGCCTGCGTGTTCTGGATCAGCTCGTTGGTGTAGGCCGTCGTGCTGAACGGCGTGTTCATGAGGTCCTGGTTGCCGAGCAGGCCGACCCGGCCGCCGCGCGCCACCTGGCCGCCGGCATAGGACTTGATCAGGCCGCCGCGCGAGGCGTCCGCGCTCGCCTCGACGACCACCTTCTGCAACTGCGTCGTGGCAGCCGTTGCAGCTGCGGAAGACGCCGCGGTTTCAGGGGCTTGCGGCGTCGACTGGGCGAACGCGCCACCCTGCAACGCGGCGGTCAGGGCGAGCGCCAGCGGCGCGAGGGCGGGTCGGAAAGCGGCAGACGGCATGGCGATGAGAAGAATTCGCAGATAAGAATGTTTCGCATTATCTGGAGTCACTGAGCCAGTCCGACGTAGCCAGCCCGTGCGGCGCTGCAAACACCCCATCCGGGGTAGGTCGGACGTGCGTTTGGCGATCGAATTGCCCTTCGATGGCGCATTGGGCGTCGTTTTCAGGGGAAACCCGGGCGTATCCGATCCAGAAAAATGAGCCGGAAACCCATTTCTTTTCTAAAGATCGGCTGGAAAGTGCCGATGACGGCGGGATGCCTGGTCGCTTGAGACCGGGATCCTGGGAAAAACGCCATGTCCAACGTCAGCCTGTCGACCGCCTTGTCCGGCATGTCCGCCGCCAACGAGCGCCTGCGCGCGTCCGCGAACAACGTCGCCAATGCCGCCACGCCGGGCTACCGCCGCGAGCGGATCGAGGCCCAGACGGCCGAGGACGGCAACGGCGTCACGACCAAGGTCGAAAAGCTGCCGGAACCCGGCGCCGACCTCGCGGCCGACATCGTCGAGCAGAAGTCGGCGACCTACGCCTTCGTCGGCAACCTGCGGGTGCTGCAGACGCAGATCCGGGCCGAGGGCGCGCTGCTCGACATCCACGTCTGAACGTCCCGGCAGGGAGGTCCCCGCCTCAATGACAAACGGCCGCTTCGAGCGGCCGTTGTCGTTTCCGGAACGCGGCGGAGGCGGCTGCCTTCGCCCGGTCAGGGCTTCAGCGCATGGCCTCAGCGCATGCCTCAGCTCATGGCTTCAGTTCGAACAGCGACGAACCGTCGCCGTTGTCCTTGACCCGGGTCACCTGGGGCGTGTCCTTCAGGTGCGCCGCGGCCCCGTTGCCGGACACGAACTGCATCGCCACGCCCGGGACCGGCCGGATGCGCCAGGACGACGACGCGACCGCCGCGCTCAGCGACGGCTGCGCCGCGAGGAAGTGGGCCAGGGCCTCGCGCGTCTCGTCCGGCGCGTCGACGACGACCTTGTCCGCCGCCAGCGCAGGGAAGTGGCCGCCGCCATAGGCGCGGTAGTTGTTCGTGACGACGAGGAAGTCCGCGCGCTCATCCAGCGGCTGGCCGCGCCAGGTCAGGTTCACGACGCGCTGTCCGTCGCCGAGCCGCTTGCCGTCCTTGTCGAAACGCGCCGGCTGCGTCAGGTCGAGCTCGTAGCGCAGGGCGCCGTCCTGGCCCAGCATCATGTCGAAGTTGAAGCTCGGGTAGCTCGTGTCCACGAGGTCCTGCCGCGCCGGCCCTTGCGGATCGATGCGGCGGAACTGGCCGGCGGACATCTCCAGCCAGTCGCGCACCTGGGCGCCGCTGAGCTTCACGACCTTGATCGTGTTCGGGTAGACGTAGAGGTCGGCCACATGCTTGATGGCGACCGGCCCGGCGGGGATGTCGGTGTACTGCGTCCAGCCCTGGCGGCCACCGGACTTGAAGGGCGCGGCGGCGCTCAGCATCGGCAGCTTTTCCAGCGCCGTGCCCTGGACCGCCTTCAGCGCGTAAGCCAGCTGCGCCTGCGCGACCAGCCGCACCGCCGTGCCGTCGAGCACCTGCGAGAAGTAGCTCTGGATCGGCTGGTCCGCCACCGCGACCTGGCTGCGGACGTAGTCGAGCGTCGCCTGATGCTCGCCGGCGATCACGACCGCGGGCATCGGGTCGGCGTCGACGAGCGGCTTGCGCGTGGCGCGGTCGAAGATCGGGCGCAGGCTGGACTGGCTGTCCACGACCTGCCACCGCTTGCCGCTCTTGCCGCCCTTGGCGTCCTTGCTGTCCGTCTGCTTCAACGTCAGGTCGACGATGCCGAGGTGATCGCCCCAGCGGCCCGGCATCACGGCGGGCGTGCCGTAGAGCTGGCCCTTCGCGAGGTCCACGCCCGGGTAGCCGGCGAAGCCGGGGCCGGGGAACTCGGTATGCGCATGGCCCAGCAAGAGCGCGTCCACGCCCTTCACGCGGGCGAGCTGGGCGGCCATGTTCTCGGACAGCTTGGGCAGCTCGGTCTTGTCGATGCCGGTGTGGGCGATGACGACGATCAGGTCCGCGCCACGTCGGCGCAGGTCCGTCACCTGCTCGGCGGCGGCGTCGACCATGTCGCGCACCCGCACCTTGCCGGCGAGGTTCTGGCGGTCCCACTCCAGGATCTGCGGCGGCGTGACGCCGACGACGCCGATCTTCAGCGCGTGGTCCTGGCCGGCCTCGTCGCGCATCGTGCGCTCGAGCATCACGCTGGGCGTGAACGCATGACGACGTCCGTCGGCCTCCATCACGTTGGCGTTCAGGTAGGGGAAGCTGGCGCCGGCGATGGCCTGGCGCAGGAACGGCAGGCCGTAGTTGAACTCGTGGTTGCCGAGGTTGCCGGCGTCGACGCCCAGCAGGTTCAGGATCTTGTAGGCGGGATGGATGTCTCCGGCCTTCAGCGGCTTCACGCGCGCGACGACGTCGCCCAGCGGATTGCCCTGCAGCAGGTCGCCGTTGTCGAACAGCAGGCTGTTGGGCGCCTCGGCGCGGGCGCGGTGGATCAGCGTGATCGTCTTGGCCAGGCCGAACTCCTGGGCCGGGCGGTCCTGGTAGTAGTCGTAGTTCAGCAGGTTCATGTGGATGTCGCTGGTCTCCAGCACGCGGAGCTTGAGCTCCGCCGCGGACAGCGGCATCGACAGGACGGACAGGGCGGCCAGCCCCAGCGCCAGGACCAGGGGGCGCGTCGAGCGCGTGCGCATCGGGGTCAGGCCCAGTCGGTGCCGTCGACCAGAACGGCGATCGCGCGCTGGAAGCCGTCGGCGTCGATCGCGTCGAAGCGGGCGGGCTCGGGGCTGTCGAGGTCGAAGACCCCGCGCAGCTTCCCGCCGGCGACGATGGGCAGCACCAGTTCCGAACGCGAGGCCGCGTCGCAGGCGATGTGACCGGGGAAGGCGTGCACGTCCTCGACGAGCTGGACCTCGCGCGTCCGCGCGCAGGCGCCGCAGACGCCGCGGCTGAAGGCGATGCGCACGCAGGCGACCTTGCCCTGGAACGGGCCGAGCACGAGCTCCTGGTCGTTCGTCGCGTTGACGAGGTAGAAGCCGGCCCAGTTCAGCGTCGGGACGGCGTTGAAGACCAGCGCGGAGAACTGCGCCAGGTTGGCGAGCCAGTCGCGTTCGCCATGCAGCAGGGCCTGGGTCTGGGCGACCAGCGTGTCATACGAGGCGCGCTTGGCCTCGGGGCTGGACATGTCCAGCAGCGCGGTGGGTTCGAAGCTCATGGGGCGGGATTGTGACGGAGGTCGTACGCGCTGAACTTCGGCGGCGCGTTGCCGCGCCTGTCGCAGGCGGTCGGCGACACCTTGATCGTCGAGCAGGGCTCATCCCGCGCGCGACCGGCGGATCCGGTGCGCCGGGCCGTTCAGCCCCACAGCGCGGGCTTGTTCACCATCAGGTAGAAGACGACGAGCACCGCGATGAAGGCCGGGTAGCCCAGGCCTTCCCACCAGCGGGCATAGCGCCAGTAGAGGGCCGGCAGCGGCTGGCCGCTGGCGAGCGCCGCGTCGGCCATCCGCGACAGCCGGATCTGCAGCCACACCACCGGCAGCCAGCAGGCACCCGCGAGCAGGTACAGCGCGATCGACAGCGCCAGCCACGGCGTGTCGAGCGACCAGCCGGCGGTCATCGCCAGCCACACGCCGGTGAGCGGCTGCACGATCACCGCCGGTGTCGTGAACCAGAGGTCCGCGCGCTTGACCAGCCGCGCCACCACGGCCTGCGCCGGCAGCGAGCCGCTGCGGTTCGCGAAGAACAGATAGAAGGCCGAGCCGAAGCCGGTCCCCGCCAGCAGCACGCTCGACACGATGTGCAGCCACTTGATCACGAGGTAGGTGTTCATCTACTTTCCTCCGGGCGTCTTGTTGTTCGATGTTGTCTGTCGTGGCCGTGGCCGTGGCCGTGGTCGTGGTCGTGGTCGACGTGTCGCCGTCGACGGGGCGGCGGGTCGGCGGGTCGGCGGTCTCAGGCGGGCGCGTCCTCGTCGAGGATCAGCAGCAGGATGGCCACCGGCAGGTTCTTGGTCAGGCAGCCCAGCGGGTCGAGCCACAGCGAGGGCAGGATCACCGTGGCCACCGCCGTCATCAGCAGCATCATCCCGCCCGCCAGGCGGTACACCCAGCGGCGATGCCAGCGCCACATCGCCGCGCCGATCAGCAGGTCCACCAGCGCGCCCGCCACGATGACCGGCGCGATCCAGGCCTCGGGCGTCTGCGCGGCGACCATCAGGTCGCGGCTGCGGCCGTCGAGCTCGATCAGGCTGGCCGCGCCGGTGGCGAGCCACAGCGCGATCAGTCCCGCCCGCGCGACGACGCGCGTGCGGCGATGCCGGAAGTTCACAAGCCCGATGCCCATGCGGCCTCCATGAATCGTTCGACGGGGACCGCCGGCCGGCCGAGCACGCGCTCGAACGCGGCGGCGTCGCCGACGTTGTCCTGCTCCAGCAGGGCCAGGCTCTCGCTGCTCCACGGCTGGCTGGTGACGTGGTCGCCCAGGCGGGCGCTCCAGCGGCTGGGGGCGTCGGGCAGCGGGATCACGCGCGCCGGCTGCTGTCCGCGCTGGCGCCGGAGTTCGCCGATGAAGGCCGCCAGGCTCAGCGCCCGCGGGCCGACGGCGGTCACGATCTCCGGCCCGCCGTCCTGCAGCAGCCGCAGTACCGCCTGCGCGACGTCGGGCACGGCGACGGGTTGCACCTGGGCCTGGACCGCCGCGCGCGGCAGCACCAGCACCGGCAGTCGGGCCAGGTTCATGAACAGCGCGGCGCTCGCGCCGCCGCGGCCGTAGACGATGCTCGGGCGCAGCACGATGCCGTCGAGCCGGCCCTCGGCGCGCAGGCGCAGCAGCACCTCGTCCGCGGCGCGCTTGGTCGTCGCGTAACGCGTGGGGCTGTGCGCCACGCCGTTCGCGGAGATCTGGATCACGCGCGTCACGCCCGCGCGGGCACAAGCCTCGAACAGCGCGGCGGGGGCCCGGTGATGGACCGGTTCGAGCTGGCGGCGCGGCGTGTCGCGCAGCAGGCCGACCGCGTTGACGACGGCATCGAAGCCGGTGACGCGCGGCAGCCAGAGGTCGGGGGACAGGTCTTGCTGGAAGTCCTGCGTGCGGGAGTTCCCTTCGGTGACGGCCAGGCCCGCCTCGCGCAGCGCGCGCACGATGCGGCGGCCGACGAAGCCGCTCGCGCCGCAGACCAGGACCGATCGGATGGATGTCGGGTTCATGACGCGTCTCCGGTGTCGTCGCGCCGCACGTGATGCGGATGCGGGTGGGGGTGGTATTCGCAGGCGTCGTCGCGGCACGCGGCGCGTCCTGCGCGGCGTTCCGCCGCGCGGCGCAGGCCGGTCTCGAAGACCATGCGCACGATCGGCCGGGGAATCCGGTAGCGGTTGCGGGCGACGACCGGATAGGCGCGGTCGCACACGGTCCGCAGCACGGGCAGGTCCATGATCCGCGCGATCCATCCGAGCTGCGCGCCCCGGTAGGCGAGCCGGATCGCCTCGGCACCGATCGCGAGCCGGCCATCGGCGCGCAGACCGTGCATCAGGTCCATCAGCGCGGGCATGTCCGTGCCCGGCGGAAACGCCGAGAAGCCTGGCTCGGAGATGTCCACGAAGCGCAGCAGGCCGGCGGTGTTGCGCAGCATCAGGTTGTGCATCTCGCCGCTGCAGATCGGGCAGGCGCCGTCGAAGTAGAGCGTCAGCGGATAGATCGACGGATCGGGGCCGGTGGTGGGGGCCGTGGGGAAAACTCGCATGGTGTTCTCCGGTCTGTGGTCTTGTTTGATATTTCAGTAGAGACAGAAATTCATGTTCAAAAAAAAGGAGCGGGTCAGGACCCGTCCCCGCGCACGAAGCGCTGCACGCTCGCGCCGAGCTTGAGCACCTTCTCCAGCGTCGACGGCGAGAGCCGCATCATTTCCTCGGACCAGGCGCCCAGGGTCTGCATCAGGCGCAGGCACTCGCGCACGCGGTCCTGGGCGTCGGGGGATTCGTTCTGAAAACCTTCGTCGGCGACAAGTTCGGCCAGCATGCGCACGGTCGGATCGAACTCGCGGTGCTTGCGCTCGCGGACGATGGTGCGGAGCAGTTCCCAGACGTCCGCCGTCGTCTCGAAATAGTCCCGGCGGTCCCCGAGCACGTGGGTCACGCGGATCAGGTTCCAGCTCTGCAGTTCCTTGAGGCTGGTACTGACGTTGGAGCGGGCGACCGACAGCGTCTCGGCCAGTTCCTCCGCGTTGAGCGGCCGGCCGTGGAAGTAGAGCAGGGCGTGGATCTGCGCCACGGTACGGTTGACGCCCCAGGCGCTGCCCATCTCGCCCCAGTGCAGGACGAAGCGGCGGGCGGTGTCGGTGAGTTCCATGCGCTTGACTGTAGCTTGACAGAAATTTCTGTCAATACAGAAATTGTGCGTTCGAGAACTGCGATGACTGAAACCTGGCGCCGCGCGCCAAGGCGGAACCGGTCCGCGGCGGATTCAGGCAATCCTCGACGAGTGCCACCAGACGGCACCGTTTCGATACTGCCGGTTTGATTCGTGGAGATACCGGATGACGGCAAAGGCAGTGAAGCAGCGGCGCAAGGATGGCGAGCAGGCGCAAGGGCATGAGGATGGACAAGCGCACGAGCATGAGCACGAGACGCCGCCACGGGACCAGGCGGGCGACGTGGACAGGCAGGACGTGCCGGTCGCTGTCGATGAGGAGGGGCAGGCCTCGGTCGTCGTGGCGGCGGCAGGCGTCATGACGGCCTTTGCTGCATTGGGGGCGATGTCGGGGACAGGCGGCGCGAGGACGGCGGTGTTCCCGCCGCCGCCGTCGCGAGTGCCGACGATGCGGGCCATTCCGAAACCGATGATCACCGATGAGTCGATGCCGTTGGACGCTCGGCTTGTGCCCGTTCACGAGCGAGCGCCCGAGGCGGGGGGCGATGCCAGGGCAGACGTCGACGCGTCACCGGTTCCGACGATCGCGCCAGAGCTTGAGCTCACGCCTGCGACAGCGCTTCCACCATCCGAGTCCGCCGCTGCGTCCGACGCCGAATCCGAGTCCGATCGCAAGCCCGAGCAAGTTCACGCACCTGTGCCAGCAGCCGAGCGCGAGCGTGAACGCGAGCACGAGCACGAGCACGAGCACGAGCACGAGCAGGTCGATGTGGATGAGGCGGGCAGAGACGAGGGGGAGGAGAGCCACGAGAGCGACGAATTCGATGAGCGCGATGACCGCGATGACAGCCCGGCGCCGACCGAGGTCGCGGCCCTTCTCCGACTGAGCCTGCAGAACGACACGGGCTTGACCGATTCGCAAAGGAAGGACTTCGTCACCGCCGATGCCACAGTGAGGGTTGACGGCGTGACCGAGGACCACGACAAGGTCGAGTACCGCATTGATGAGGGACCCTGGATGCTGCTTGGGGATGACCACGTCATTCACGAAGCGCAGTTTCGGGGCGATGGCGTGAAGCGGGTCGACGTCCGGTCTTTCGATTCGCACGGAGGTCCCTTGTCAGCGGATAGCCTCCACTTCGAGCTGGACACGACGGGGCCAGTGCCACTTACCCATCAAGTCGTGCATCCAATGGGAAGGGTGAACGAGGCCGGTGATCCGGACCCCGATGGCAGCTTTTGGCTCACGAAAGACGCGCAGGTAAAGCTGCTCGGATTGGAGGACGGGGCCATGTGGGCAGCCCATCAGTACACAGCGAAGGGTACGCATCAGGTTGCCGGGGAATCAGCCGAGGGCCAGGACAGCATGCTCACGGAGCGCTTCTTCAAGGAAGGCCCGCAACTTTTCGTCGTGGGCGTTACTGATCGGGCAGGCAACTCGGGAGCCTACAACGGTGCGTCCCTCAAGTTGCAAGGCCTTTGGTTGGACACGACGCCGCCACCGGCCCCGCAGTGGTCGCCCATTGGCGAGGCCCTGGGCGTCGAACAGTTCCAGCTCGACAATCTCGAGCGACATGCGCATCTGGAGCATCGTCGGGACGAGCATTCGGACTGGCAGCGCCTGCGGGAGGGCGTGCTGACAGGACCGATGGAGGTCCGGCAAGTCGACCTCGCGGGGAATTCCAGCCTGGAGTCCGCTCGGCTTGGGGTCAATCAGATCCTGACGATCGGTGCAGCGAAGTCTGATCCGGCGTCGCTCCCGGATCGGGAGGAGACCCATGCCGAGAGCCTTGCCCCCCTTCGACTCCGCCTGTTGAACGACACCGGCGTCACCGAGGAGCAGAAGTCCGATCTCATCACCCGCAATGCCACCGTACGGGTCGAAGGGGTCGATTCAGAACATGGGCAGCTGGCGCAATACCGGATCGATGCCGGGGAATGGCGTCCTCTCGGGGAGAGGGACCTCATCAGCGACGCGGATTTCCCGGGGGATGGTGCGAAGCAGGTGGACGTGCGAACCCTGGATCCGGATGGCCGTCCCCGGTCGGAGGCGAGCTTGGCGTTCAAGGTGGACAGAGGCAACGACGAGCCGAATTCTCTGACCGTCGTCCACGATCGCGGGCTGGTGTTCGACGCAACGCCGGAGGGGTGGCTGGAGAACTATGTGTTGACCAATCAGCCGCTCGTTCGAATCAGCGGTATCGAGCCGGGCGCCCGTTTTCGTGTCTGGCAGTCCGATCCCCATACCCATCGGGATATCTCGGGAGACGATGGCGTCGAAGGCAGCGGCGAGCTCATTCCGGAAGGGGCGTTCCGGGAAGGGGGGCAGACCATCCGGGTCAAACTGTATGACAGCGCGGACAAAATCAGCCAGGAAGCTCGCTTGGTGTCCGTCTGGCTGGACACCACGCCCCCGCCTGCGCCGGAGTTTCTCAGCCGGCCCACCGAATGGGGCCACGAAACGATGCTGGCCACCAATCGCGAACACGACAGCCACTTCCAGTACCGAGGGAAGGGGGACGGCGAATGGACGACCGCCCGCTTTGGCGAAAGCATCCTGGGGCCGGTCGAAGTGCGCCAGGTCGACCGCGCGGGAAATCCGAGCCAGGCCTCCGATCTGTCCGCCAACCAGCAGCTTCTTGTCGCTCACAAGACCGCGCCGCCGGAGGCGCCACAGTTCAAGCTCAGTGGGGACGACGACATGCTGATCCCTGTCAACCTCGAAGAGGGCGGTGTTCTCGATTACCGCGTCGACGGCGTCGGTCGTTGGAAAATGCTTGTCGAGGGCAAAGTCGTCGTCGGGCCCGCGGAGGTCCGCCAGAGGGACCAGGACGGCAATGTCAGCCAGGACAGCTTTTTCCTGGCACCTGACGTTCCGCTTTCAATGCCGATGCCCTCGAGCACCGTCCTGTGAACGTCTGAGGCTGCCGAGGGCGCCCAGCCAGGTGTCGACAGGTCCGGCCAGCCACGCGCGAGCCGCCTCCGACTGTTTGAGTTGCTGGTCCAGGAACGCCACGCTGACCTGTTGCGCGGCCGTCATGCCGAGCTGCTGCTCGTGCAACTGCCGGTAGTCGGGCACGGCCGGGACCGGCGCCATGCGCGTCGGTCCTTCCTGCCCGCGTCCGCCGCGGCCGCCACCGCCTCGGCGGCCCTGGGGCTGCGACTGCGCCTGCTCCTCGGCGGCGCGGATCCGTTTCTGCTCGCGCTCGGTGTCCTCGGGCCGAGGCTCGTTGCCGCCGAGCGCCGCATGGCGGACCTCGTTCGCGCTGAGGAGCCAGCCGCGTCCCGCCGGCATCGCGGCGAACGGCGCCTGGCGCCACTGCACGTCCCGCACCAGGCCGAGCACGTCGCTGTCGTCCGGCCCCGTCAGGCCGAGCACCGGGATCGAGATGTCGCGATACCGCGCCGCGTCCGGTGGTGCGAACACCTGCGGGCTGATCACGATCGCGGCCACCGGCTGCACCGTCTTCAGCGCCAGCACCGAGCCGTCGGACTGCCGCTCGCCGGCCACCGCCATCGCGGTCTGTGCGCCGAGCTCATACCCGGCGATCACGGTCTTCGACCAATCCAGCGAGCGCCACGGCGGATCGCCCTGGCCTTGGCCCTGCCGGCCCAGCCGTTGCGCCTCGGCGAGCAGCTCGTCCAGCCGCGCCAGCCGCTTGCGCATCTGTGCGTCCGCGTAGTGACGCCGACCCAGTTCGGTGAATTCCGCCGAGCGCGCCAGCTCCGACGACCACGCGGTCGCGTCGTCGTCCAGCGCCTGCAGCGAGAGCACCGCATAACCGGCCGCCGCCCAGGCGCGGCGCCAGCGGATGCCGGCGGTGTCGGACTCGCCCAGGCCGGGCAGGTACACGACGACCGGGCGGGGCGTGGTCCCCGCTGTCGTGCCCATGCTGGCCGGCATCGTCAGGCTCACGCGCACGTCGTCGCCGCGGATCCGCCACAGGATCGGCTGCATCGTCACCGGCTCGCCCTGCGGCGCGTAGCCGCGGGAAGCGAACTCGCGTTGCTGCTGCTGTTCCTCGATGCGCGCCTTCGGCGGCCCGCCGCCGCAGCCGGCGAGCAGCAGCGCCGCGCCAAGCACGGCAACGCCCGCGAGGGTCAGGGAGCGGGCGCGGGCGCGCGGGCGAGGACGGGTCGGTTCGATCATGGGCGGCGACGCTAAGCGGACGATGTAAAGCGGCGATTGCTGCGCGGCCCGGCCCCTCGGGGGAGGAAAGACGGGCCCGAAGGACGGGCAAGAAAGAGCGACCCCGGAGGGTCGCTCATCATCGCCGCGTCGGAGCGGGTCCTGGCGATGGCGTCCGTGCGCTCAATGCGCCGGCGCCGCCACCGGCGACAAGCCCTCCGGGATGTCCGCGTTGAAGCGCTGCAGCACGTGCCGGCTCATGCCCTTGGCGAGTTCCTCCTCGCCGTAGAACACGGTGCCGAGCTGCTCGCGGCGCAGCAGTTCGGACTCCTCCTCGCCGTGGGTGCGCAGCACGATCTCGATGCCCGGGTTCAGCTGTCGCGCCGTGTCGGCCATCTGCCGCGCCTTCATCGAATCGGGCACCGCCACCACCAGCATCGCCGCGTTGGCGATGTGGGCCTGGACCAGCACCATGGGCTCGCTGGCGTCGCCGCTGACCGCCGCCATGCCGCACTTGCGCAGCGCCTCCACAGTCTCGCGGCCCTGGTCCGCGACGACGAAGGGGATGCCGCGCTCCGTCAGCGCGTCGGCGATGCGCCGCCCCACGCGACCGTAGCCGACCAGCACGACCTGACCCTCCAGGTATTGACGCTCGGTCGTCTGCGGCAGCTCGGCGTAGGGGTCGTCCCGCGCCTCGAGCTTGCGCGCGAAGGACGAGCGCGCCAGCACCCAGCGCTGCAGCGGCTGGATCATCGCGAACATCACCGGGTTCAGCGCGATCGAGATCAGCGCCGCCGCCAGCACCAGGTTCATCCCGGCCTTCGGCAACAGCCCCAGCTGCACGCCCAGGCCGGCGAGGATGAAGCTGAACTCGCCGATCTGCGCCAGGCTGGCCGACACCGTCATCGCCGTGTTCAGCGGATAACGGAACACGATGACCAGCGCCGCCGCCGCGATCGCCTTGCCCAGCATCACGATCGCCACGACGCCCAGCAGGTGCAGCGGCTGGTCGATCAGCGTCATCGGGTCGAACAGCATCCCCACCGACACGAAGAACAGCACCGAGAACGAGTCCCGCAGCGGCAGCGATTCCTGCGCGGCGCGGTGGCTGTATTCGGACTCGCGCATCACCGTGCCGGCGAAGAACGCGCCCAGCGCGAAGGACACGTGGAACAGCTCCGACGCGCCGTAGGCGATGCCGATCGCCACGGCGATGACCATCAGCGTGAACAGCTCGCGCGAGCCGGTCCGCGCCACCTGCCACAGCATCCACGGCAGCACGCGCCGCCCGACGACCAGCATCAGCACGACGAACGCGGCCATCTGGGCCAGCGTCTCGGCGATCGTGCGCCACAGCGGCGCGTCGGCGGAGGCGCCCGGCGCGGCGTTGCCGCCCAGCACCGTGGCCAGCGGCGGCAGCAGCACCAGGATCAGCACCGTGGCCAGGTCTTCGACCACCAGCCAGCCGACCGCGATGCGGCCGTTCATGGATTCCAGCGTGCCCCGCGACTCCAGCGCCTTCAGCAGCACCACCGTGCTGGCGCAGGACAACGTCAATCCGAACACCAGCGCCTGACCCGCCGGCCAGCCCCACCACATCGCCAGGCCCATGCCCAGCGCCGTGGCGGCGGCCATCTGCACAACCGCGCCCGGCAGCGCGATGTGCTTGACCGCCATCAGGTCCTTCAGCGAGAAGTGCAGCCCGACGCCGAACATGAGCAGCATCACGCCGATCTCGGACAACTGCGCGGCGATGCCGACGTCCGCGACGAAGCCCGGCGTGGCCGGGCCGATCGCGATGCCCGCGAGCAGGTAGCCCACGAGCGCCGGCAGCTTCAGCCGCTCGGCGATGAAACCCAGGATCAGCGCCAGGCCGAAGCCTGCCGCCAGCGTGGAGATCAGGGAAACGTTGTGTTCCATCAGTGCACCGCCCCCGGACCGGCGACGGCGGCGAAGGCCTCGCGGTGACGGGGGCCCTGCGCGAACGCGCCCAGGGCGGCGGCGATCCGGCGTTCCGCGTCCGCCGCATCGGGCAGGTCGGGGCCGTAGATCTCCATCCAGGTCTGGAAGACCGGATCGTTGTCATGGCGCTGGAGCAGCCGCACCGGCTGCGCCTCACGCGCCTGTTCGAAGGCGGCCAGCGCGGCCGTCAACTGGTCCGCGTGGACGCGGTAGTAGACGTAGAGCTCGACCGGCGGGGTCGAGCGCGGAACAGGAAGGACGGGAGGCGCGGCGGCGCGCGTCGGCGGCGATGCATTCATTCAGGCTCTCCGATGACGTAAGGCAGGGGACGCGGGGTGAGGACGGCGCCTTGCGCGCTGCCCAGATGCAAGCTGCCGGACTCGAGCGCGGCGAGCTTCACTTCCGCCAGCAGCAGCGGGCGGCCCTCCTGGCGGCCGAAGCCGGCGACCATGCCGGCGGGCTGCTCCGGATCGGCGCTGTGGAAGATCTCCTGGCCCGGCGTGGCGTCGGCATCGCTGCCCTCCAGCGCGAACAGGTGGGTCCGGCGCTTGATCGTGCCGCGGTACTGGCTGCGCGCCACGACCTCCTGGCCCGGATAACAACCCTTCTGGAAGTTCACGCCGCCCAGCAGCTCCAGGTTGAGCATCTGGGGCACGAACTGTTCCACCGTCCCTTGTCGGATCCAGGCCAGCCCGGCGGTCACGTCCAGGCCTTGCCATTCCTCGAGATCGATGACGGGCAGCGCCGGCGCCGGCGCATCGGCGGGCTGCAGCAGCAGGAAGCGCGGCGTCAGGCCGTCATCGGGCAGGCGCGTGGCCAGCGCCTCGCGGCCGTCGGCCAGGGCCACGCGGCCCACGGACCAGACCGTCGCCGGGGCGGCGCCCGCTGCAGCCTCCGCCAGCCAGTCGCGCGCCTGCGCGCCGGACAAGCCCCACACGGCCCAGGCCGCGCTGTCGTCGCTCAGCTTGCACTTGGCGCGCAGCACGAACATCGACAGCCGCTTCACCGTCGCCGGCAGCACCTCGGCGGGCAGCGCCAGCAGCACGGTCTGGTCGTCGGGCTTGACCGCCAGCATCGTCGCCAGCAGGCGACCCTTGGCCGAGCAGAAGCCCGCCAGCCGCGCCTGCGCGCCGGTCTGCAGGGCCAGGTCTTGCGTCAGCTGGGTATGAAGGAACTTGGCGGCTTCCTCGCCCTGGGCGCGGATCACGCCCCAGTCGGCAAGCCGGACGGCGCCCAGCGCCGAGGACGGCACGGGCAGCGGAGCGTGGTGGAGGTCTTCGATCATGGGCCGATTATCATCAGCCCCCGCATTTCACGAAGGGCGTCGGGTCTTGTCACGCGCGAAAAACAGATCTCGCGGCACCGCGAGAAAAACGAAGAAGCAGTCGGGCCGGATCGGGCGCTGGCTGCTGTCCGTCCTGGTGGCGGGCGTGGTGCTGGTCGGCGGCGGCGCGGGCGCGCTCTGGTGGTGGCTGCAGGCGCCGCTGGCGCTGGAGAAGCCGGGCATCGAACTCTCGATCGAACCGGGCACGCCGCCGCAGCAGGTCGCGCAGGCCTGGGTCGCGGCCGGCGTGCAGACCGATCCGCGCTTCCTGTACGCGTGGTTCCGGTATTCGGGGCAGGCGAGGAAGATCCGCGCCGGCAGCTACGAGATCCATGCCGGCATCACGCCGCGCGAGCTGCTCGACAAGATGGTGCGCGGCGACCAGGTGCTGGAACAGCTGCGCCTGATCGAAGGCTGGAACTTCCGCCAGCTGCGCGCCGCGATCGCGGCCGCGCCGGCCTTGAAGCAGACCACCGCGACGATGACGGACGAGCAGATCATGGCGGCGATCGGCGCGCCCGGGCAGGCGCCCGAGGGGCGCTTCTTCCCGGACACCTACGCCTACAGCCTGGGCGTCAGCGACCTGACGGTGCTCAAGCGCGCCCATGCGCTCATGCAGAAACGGCTGGAGAGCGCCTGGGCCGGCCGCGGCGACGGCCTGCCGCTCAAGAGCGCGGACGAGGCGCTGATCCTGGCCTCCATCGTCGAGAAGGAGACCGGCGCCGCCGCGGATCGCGGCCTGGTCGCGGCGGTGTTCGTCAACCGGCTCAAGGCTGGCATGCCGCTGCAGACCGATCCGACGGTGATCTACGGCCTGGGGGCGGACTTCGACGGCAACCTGCGCAAGAGCCACCTGCAGACCGACACGCCGTTCAACACCTACACCCGCGGCGGCCTGCCGCCGACGCCGATCGCGATGCCGGGCCTGGCCGCGCTGCAGGCCACGCTGCATCCGACCCCGTCCAAGGCGCTGTACTTCGTGTCGCGCGGGGACGGCACCAGCCAGTTCAGCGAGGACCTGGCCGCGCATAATCGTGCGGTCAACAAGTACCAGCGCGGCCGCTGAAGCGCCCGCGCTTCGCTTTTTTCCATCCGGGTTCTAAGAGAGCACCACGCGTGAGCGGTCGATTCATCACCTTCGAAGGCATCGACGGGGCGGGCAAGTCCACCCACATCGAGTCCGTCGCGCAGCACCTGCGCCAACGCGGCGCCGAACTGGTCCAGACCCGCGAGCCCGGCGGCACGCCGCTGGCCGAGTCGTTGCGGGGCCTGTTCCTGCACCAGGACATGGACGGGCTGACCGAGGCCTTGCTGGTCTTCGCCGCGCGGCGCGACCATGTGCAGCGCGTCATCGCGCCGGCGCTGGCGCTGGGCCAGACGGTGCTGTGCGACCGCTTCACCGACGCGAGCTTCGCCTACCAGGGCGGCGGCCGCGGCATGGACGTCCAGGTGCTGGCGACGCTGGAGCAGTGGGTGCAGCAGGGGCGCCAGCCGGACCTGACCTTCTGGTTCGACGTGGACCCCGCCGTGGCGGCGCAGCGCCGGGCGCAGGCCCGGGACGCGGACCGGCTGGAGCAGCTGGACCTCGACTTCTTCGCCCGCGTGCGGGCCGGTTATCAGCGTCGCGCCGAGGCGGCGCGGGGCCGCATCGTGCGCATCGATGCGGGCGACACCATTGCAGGCGTCGCGGACCAGATCCGCGCGGAACTGGAGCGCCGGGGATGGTGACCGATTCCTCCGTCACGGCCGACGGCGCCGCGGCATTGGCCGAAGGCGGCCAGTTGCCGCTGCCCTGGCTGGCCGAGCCGCTGCATCAGGCGCTCACGCAAGGTCGCAGCCATGCGCTGCTGCTGCAGGGGCCGGCCGGTGTCGGCCAGTTCGACCTGGCGCTGCTGCTGGCGCAGGCCTGGCTCTGCGAGGCACGCACCTCCACCGACCAGCCCGGCTGCGGCCGCTGCCCGAGCTGCCACCTGCTGCGCTCGCGCTCGCATCCCGACTTCCAGGTGCTGCTGCCCGAGGCCTTGCGCGAGCCCCTGGGCTTCGGCGCGATGGACGCCGAGGGGGACGGCGCCTCCTCGGCCAAGGCCAGCAAGACCAAGCCCAGCCGCGAGATCAAGATCGAGGCGGTCCGCCAGATGCTGTCCTTCGCGCAGGTCAGCGCGGCACGGGGCAAGGCCAAGGTGGTCGTCGTCTATCCCGCGGAGGCGCTGAACACCATCGCCGCCAATGCGCTGCTGAAGACGCTGGAGGAGCCGGCGGGGCTGCTGCGTTTCGTCCTGGCGAGCGCCGCGCCGCAGCAGTTGCTGCCGACGATCCGCAGCCGCTGCCAGCCGCTGCAGATGGCGCTGCCCGGCCGCGAGGCCGCGCTGGCCTGGCTGACCGGGCAGGGCGTCGACCAGCCCGGCGTGCTGCTGGACGCCACCGGCGGCCGTCCGCAGGAGGCGCTGCAGTGGAGCGAGGAGGGCATCGCCGCCAGGACCTGGCTGGAGCTGCCGCGCCGCATCGCCAAGGGCGAGGCGGTGGCTCTGACCGACTGGCCGGTGCCGCGCGCGATCGCCGCGATGCAGCGCCTGGTGCACGACCTGATGCGCATCGCCCACGGCGCCGGGCCGGCCTACTTCCCGCGCGATGCGCTGCCCAAGCTGCCGGCGGTGCGCGCCGCGCTGGACCAGTGGGCCCGGACGCTGCAGCAGGCGGCGCGGCACGCGGACCACCCGCTCAACGCCGGGCTGCTGATGGAGTCGCTGGTGGCCCAGGGGCAACAGGCGATGCGGCCGGCACGCTGATCCAGGCGGTAACCAAGTCTGACCCCGGGGCGCGGCGAGTAGACTTGGCGCCATGAGCGAACTCAGCCTGAAACCCATGAGCACCACGCCGCCCGCGTCCGCCCCCGTCCCGGCTCCCGCCGGCGGTGCCCGACCCAGCGTGATCCAGCTGGTGTTCAAGGAGAAGGGCGCCCTCTACGCGGCCTACATCCCGATCTTCTCGGAAGGCGGCGTCTTCGTGCCGACCACGCGCGACTACAAGCTGGGCGAGGACATCTACCTGCTGATGACGCTGCCCGAGGATCCCAACCGCTATCCGGTCGCCGGCAAGGTCGCCTGGCTGACGCCGGCCAACGCGTCGGGCGGCCGCACGCAGGGCGTCGGCGTGCGCTTCCCCGGCGACGAGAAGACCCGCGTGATCAAGCTCAAGATCGAGGAACTGCTGGGCACGGCGATCTCCTCGGCCAAGCCGACGCAGACGATCTGAGATTCCCAAGGTCGGCGAAAGCCGGCAGCGGTTGGCGGCACCGTGGCCGCACCGCCGCCGTCGCCTCGTCGCTTCAGCGCCCGACCCCCGAGTCGGGCGGAGTGCTTCCCATGTACATCGATTCCCATTGCCACCTGAGCTTTCCCGAGCTCAAGTCCCAGCTCCCCGACCTGCTCGCCGCGATGGACGCGGCCCAGGTGACGCAGGCCGTCTGCATCTGCACGACGATGGAGGAGTTCCCCGAGGTCCGTGCCATCGCGGACGCGCACCGGCAGCTGTTCGCGACCGTCGGCGTCCATCCGGACAGCGACGAGGTCCATGAGCCCAGCGTCGACGAACTGGTCGACGGCGCCGCGCATCCGAAGGTCGTCGCCATCGGCGAAACCGGGCTGGACTACTACCGCCTCAACGGCCGGACCGTCGAGGAGATGGAGTGGCAGCGCGAGCGCTTCCGCCACCACATCCGCGCCGCGAAGCGCACCGGCAAGCCGCTGGTGATCCACACCCGTTCGGCGGCCGAGGACACGCTGCGACTGATGCGCGAGGAGGACGCCGGCCAGCCCGGCGGCGTCGTGCACTGCTTCACCGAGACCATGGACGTGGCGAAGGCGGCGCTGGACCTGGGCTTCCACATCTCGTTCTCCGGGATCGTGACCTTCAAGAACGCGGCGGATCTGCGGGAGGTCGCGAAGATCGTCCCCGCCGACCGCATCCTGATCGAGACCGACAGCCCCTATCTGGCGCCCGTGCCGTACCGCGGCAAGCTGAACCAGCCGGCCTACGTGCCGCACGTGGCCAAGCTGATCGCCGAGGTCCGCGGCGTGCCGGTGGAGACCTTGGCGGCGCAGTGCACGGCGAACACGCGGCGGCTGTTCCAGCTGCCGGAGGCCGCCTGAGATGGCGGCCGGTCCGCTCCGGAAGGCGTCGAACGTGGGCGTGTCGTCCGCCGTGGGCGCTGTCCTGGTCGGCCTGATGCTGGCCGCGGCGCCGGGGGCGACGGTCCTGGCGCAGGGACGCTTCGGATCGCAGGCGCCGTCGCCGGCGTCGTCGTCGTCGGACACTTCGACGTCGCCCGAGTTGCATGTCGCCGCCCGCAACGACCACGCCAGCACGGTGATGAAGCTGCTGTTGGAAGGTGTTGATCCCAACGTTCGCGACAAGCAGGGCAACACGGCGCTGCACGTGGCGATCCGCGAGGAGTCCGGCAAGGCCTTCGAGGCCCTGCTGAAGAGCCCCGGCACCGACGTCAGCGCGATCAACCAGGCCGGCGAGACCCCGCTGATGCTGGCGGCGCTCAAGGGCGAGCTGGCGTGGGCCAAGGAGCTCGTGAAGCGCGGCGCGCTGGTCAACGAGCCCGGCTGGTCGGCGCTGCATTACGCGGCCGCCGGACCGAACGAGCATCTCGTGCGCTGGCTGGTGGAGCAGGGCGCCGACATCGACGCCCGGTCGGACAACGGGACGACCCCGCTGATGATGGCGGCCGGTTACGGCGGCCTCAGCGGCGCCGAGGTGCTGATCGCCGCCGGCGCCGACGTCACGCTGAGCAACGACCACAAGATGACGGCGGCCGACTTCGCCCGCCGCGCCGGCCAGGACGAGATGGCCGACAAGCTCGACAAGCTGGCCCGGGCGCGACATCCGTCACGCCCGCGCACGTCGCCGTGAGGCGGCTGCTGGCAACCCCCTAGGAATCCGTCTGACACGCGGTTTGGCCCGCCGCCCACTGTTGGCGGCGCGGCTCGGTCTCTACAGTTCATTCCATGCCGACACGGTGTCGGCGCCGCCCTCAGGCCCTCGCAGGCTGGCCCTCGCGAAGTGTCCTCGGAATGGACTGAATCCCCCTGGAGACCGACATGCAGACCACGACCCAAGACTTCGCCGCCAACCCGTTCGCGATGCTGCTGGATCCCGAGCGCGTCGCCCTCGAAGTGGCCGCCTCCGAGCGTCTGTCCCGCCTGCGCAGCCGCGTCTACCGCCCGCTGGACAAGCCGCTGATCGCGCATCGCGGCGCCGCCGACCAGGCCGCCTTCGACGAGGAAGTCGACGCCGCCGAGCTGTCCGACGCCGACCTGCTGCCGCTGGACGATGAACCGTCCGACGGCATCGCGCTGAGCGCCTGATCCCTGCCGGGGCAAGGAATCGTCTGCCGACGCGCTGTCAGCCCTGTCTGACTTCCTCTTCCGACAGCCGACTACACCCGACGCCCCGCGATCTCCCTAGCATGACACTCAGCAAGGTCCATTTATCGTGTGACCCAGCCCCACAGCCCTCCTGGAGACTGTCATGCGCCGCCCCCGAGTCCTCGCCGTCCACGCCGCCAACGCTTCGCGCGTTTCCGTCGAGAGCCGCTGGCGGCTGATGGCGGTGGCCGGCCTGCCGGTCCTGGCGATCGGCGTGCTGCTGGCCTTGGGCGGTTGCGCCTCGATGGACGGCCGCACGGACGGCAACCTTCCTGGCGCCACGACCGGCGCCACGCCGGGAACGGCGCCCGCCGTCCTTGGCGGCAACCTGTGGTCATCCCGGATGGAAGAGCGCCGCCAGGCCCTGGTCCAGGCGGGTGCCGGTGCGGGCATCAGTGTTGCCCGTACGCCGGACAACCAGCTCAAGCTCAGCGTGCCTGCCGATGTGTCCTTCGACATCGGCCGTTCCGAACTCAAGCCGGCGCTGCGCCCGGTGCTCGACGAGGTCAGCCGCGACCTGGACGACAGCGTCCGCGTGACTATCGTCGGCCACACCGACAGCTCGGCGGGTGACGCGGTCAACGGCCCGCTGTCGCTGGACCGCGCCGAGGCCGTGCGTGAGTACCTGGTCCATCACGGCGTCCGGCGCGGCCGGCTGCTGGTGGAGGGCCGTGGCGGACGACAGCCGGTGGCCAGCAACGCCACTGAGGCCGGGCGGGCCGCCAATCGTCGGATCGAGATTTTCCTGTCGCAACCCGCGTCCTAAGTTGTCTTGAAGAACGGGAGTTGAGTCATGAACGCCTGCTGCCCCCGAAATGTCCTCCGCGCGGCGCTGATGCCGGCGACCCTGTCGCTGGCCTCCCTCGTCCAGGCGGCACCCGCCGTCAACGAGACGCCGAGTTCGCTCGATGATCATGTCGAGCTGTCCGGTCGCAACCTGTCGGAACGGACGCGCCAGCCAGCCTTGCGCGACACCTCGTCCGGCTCCCGCTACACGGTGACGCAGAGTGCCGCCGAGCCGTTGGCGACCGCCAACCAATCCGCGGGCGCCGCCGGCTGGTATGGCCGTGCGCCGCAGGCCACGCAGACGATGTTGTGGGCCAGGCCCTTGTCCGGCAGCGGACTCCGGCTGGGCGTCGGCGTCGAGCAGCGAGGCGCCGCGTTCGGCGGCGGGCTGTATGCGACCCCCTACCAGAACCTGCGCCCCGGCGCGGCCGGCGACGCCGGCGTGCTCGTCGGACTGGCGATGCCGACCGGGCCGCGATCCCACGCCTTCGTGCAGACGCCGCTGGTCGACGCCCAGCGGGCGCAGATCGATGATCTGAACGTGCCGGGACTCAACAACCGCGATCAGCGCCAGGTGCGCGTCGGCCTGGCGTTCAACAGCCGCAAGCCGTATGCGGACCTTCGCAAGGGCTTCAAGATGGAACTCAGCGGGCAGTCGTCGCTGACCTTCCGCCCGCGGGGGGGGCGCGTCGGCGTGACCTTCCAGAAGATCTGGTGAGACGACCGCGCGAGACGACCGCGCTTCCCGCGCCTCCTCGTCCTCTCCTGAAAGCCGGCATCCGCCGGCTTTCTCGTTGGCGCCTCGTTGCTGCTTCATTGGAGCCTCGTCGGCGTCCCCTTCAGGCCGCGTAGCGCCAGTCCTCGACATCCGGTCTTCTTTCCCGCTGCGTGGTGCCGTGGCGGGTCGGTAGGTCCTCTCCTACAGCGCGTCGGTTGCGGCTCCGACGCAGGGTCGCGGTGCGGGACTGCCTCTGGCGGACGGGCCAGTCCCTAAAGTTCATTCCATCGCGGCACGGTGCCGCGCAGGAGAACCGAGATGCTGCACTACGCCGTCGTCTTTTTCGTCATTGCCTTGATCGCCGCGCTGTTCGGCTTCGGCGGCATCGCCGCCGGCGCCGCGAGCATCGCGAAGATCCTTTTCTTCGTCTTCGTGATCATGGCCGTCGTCACCTTCGTGATGAGCCTGCTGCGAAAGTGACGGTGCCGGATCCGACCGCCGCCGATTCACTGCCTCTCCCAACAACAATCAAAGGATGACCATGAACAAGCACGCCACCACCGCACTGATCGCCGCCGCCCTGAGCCTGTGCGCCGGCATGGCGCAAGCCGCCAACTTCTCGAAGTCGGTCTACGACGGTGCCAAGGACGACATCAAGAAGACCTACAAGGTCGACAAGGACGGCTGTGATCAGCTGTCGGGCAACGCCAAGGACATCTGCGTCAAGGAGGCCAAGGGCCGCGAGGACGTGGCGCTGGCCCAGCTCGAGTACAACTACAGCGGCAACGCCAAGGACGAGGCCAAGCTGATCGAGGCGCGTTATGAGGCCCGCTACGACGTGGCCAAGGAACGCTGCGACGACCGCTCGGGCGAAGCCAAGGACGTGTGCCAGCGCGAAGCCAAGACCTCGTACGAGAAGGCCAAGGCCGAACTCAAGATGAACAAGAAGGTGGCCGCGGCCGTCGATGACGCGGAGGAAACCCGCGTGAAGGCCGATTACAAGCTGGCCGCCGAGAAGTGCAACACGCTGTCCGGCGATGCCAAGGACGTGTGCGTGAACTCTGCCAAGGCGCGCTACGCCCAGCGTTGATCGGTCGGGAGCGATTCCACCCCCGGCGGGGGCGCAGTCGACCCGAGGTCGTTCGCGCCTGACGTCGCACCGGCGGATCCGGGCCTAGAACTCGAACATTGCCCGGATCCCCCTGTCGACACCACTGCAACGGCGCCCCGAGGGGCGCCGTTTTTCTTGCGGTCAGCCCCGGGCCAAGGTCAGGCGAGCCCGGCCTTGTCCAGTCCGAAGGCCTTGTCCTGCGAACCGGGAACGCTCTGGAACGCGACATTGAGGCGGTTCCAGGCGTTGATCGAGGACACCAGCCAGGTCAGGTCGGACAGTTCCTTCTCGTTGAACTGCTCGCGGACTTCCGCATAGACCGCGCCGGACACGCCGGCCTCGGGGATGCGCGTGAGTGTCTCGGTCCAGAGCAGCGCGGCGCGTTCGCGGCTGGAGAACAGTGGCGACTCGCGCCAGATCGCGACATGGTGCAGGCGCAGCGCGCGCTCCCCGCCGATGACCGCCTGCTTGACATGCATGTCCAGGCAGAAGGCGCAGCCGTTGAGCTGCGAGGCGCGGATCTCCACCAGATATTGCAGGGCATGCTCCAGGCCGCCCTCCTTCAGGGCCATGGACAGCTCCACCAGCTTCTTGAAGGCGGCGGGCGACTGCTGCATGTAGTTCAGACGTTGGCTCATGGAAGGCTCCGTGTTGAGGAAGTGAAGGGTAGGTATCCACAAGACGACGCAGCCGTCGCACGTGTGACATCGCTTTGCGCCCAAGTCCCGGTGTCGCCTCGCTAAACTGGCCGGCGCCCGCCCAAGAAGGCCTTGAACACCTCGTGCCGTGACCGCTCCAGCCTCTCCGTCTTCCCCATCCTCCGGCGCCGCGCCGGCCCCGAAGACCAGCGTCTTCCGTCATCCCGGCTTCACGGCGTTCCTGATCTGCCGCCTGGCGGCGGTATTCGCCGGGCAGATCCAGGCGGTGGTCGTCGCCTGGCAGGTGTACGACCTGACCCGCGAACCGTTGGCGCTGGCCTATGTCGGCCTGGCGCAGTTCATCCCGATGCTGCTGCTCCTGCTGCCGGCCGGTGACCTGATCGACCGTTTCAGCCGCAAGCCGATCCTGGCGATCAGCTGGGCCGTGAGCGCGAGTTGCAGCCTGGCGCTGTGGTGGCTGTCCGGCCACGGCCACGCGGGCGTGACCGGGATCTATGCCGTGCTGGTGCTGTTCGGCTGCGCGCGGGCCTTCTCCGGTCCGGCCCTGCAGAGCCTGTTGCCGCAGATCGTCCCGCGCGAACAGCTGGCGCAGGCGATCGCCGCCAACAGCATGCTGCTGCGTGTGGCCAGCATCGGCGGTCCGTTCCTGGGCGGGATCCTGTATGGATTCGGTGGCTCCGGCCTGACCTATCTCGTCTGTCTGGCCTGTTTCGCGCTGGGCACCGCGCTGCTGGTCGGCGCCGTGCCGGTGCGCTTCGCCGCGCCGCCTTCGCCCGCGGGCGGGAACATCTGGCAGCGCTTCGGCGCCGGGATCCACTTCATCCGCTCACGGCCCATCATCCTCGGCACGATCTCGCTGGACCTGTTCGCGGTGTTGCTGGGCGGCGTCGTCGCGCTGCTGCCGATCTATGCCCACGAAGTCCTGCATGCCGGCCCCGAAGGACTGGGCGCGCTGCGCAGCGCCATGGCCGTGGGCGAAGTCACCGCCGGTCTTTATCTCAGCCTGCGGCCGTTCAACCGGCATGTCGGGAAAGTGATGTTCGCGGCGGTGGCGGTGTTCGGCCTGGCCAACCTGGTGTTCTCGTTGTCGACCACCTTCTGGCTGTCCTTCGGGGCGCTGGCGATTGCCGGCGCGGCGGACATGGTCAGCGTCTACATCCGCGGCGCGCTGGTGCAGTTCTCCACCCCCGACGAGATGCGGGGCCGCGTCAACGCGGTGAACATGCTCTTCATCGGCTCGTCGAACGAGTTGGGGGAGTTCCGCGCCGGGAGCGCCGCGGCCGCGCTGGGCGCGGTGCCGGCCGCAGTGACAGGGGCGGTCTGCACGCTGGGCGTCGTGGCGGCCTGGGCGGCGCTGTTCAAGCCGCTGCGCACGGTCGACCGCTTCGAGGAAGCGACCCCGGCCGTCACGCGCTGACTGTCATCACGCCCACAAAGAAAAGCCGCGCCGACCCGGAGGGTGCGACGCGGCAACAGGGAGGATGCAGTTGAGGGAGTGGCAAACGCCAGGCCCGCCTTGAGCGCAGGCGCTGGCGCCGGATGCGAACAGGTCGTCAATGGCTGTTGCGACCGCGTACGGCCGGCGGCAGGTAATCCTTGCCAACCATGGCGCGGGCGAACAGGTAGTTGTTGCGAGCGCGGGCGGGCAGGCTGTCCAGATCGACGTGACCTTGCGGATCGCACGGGAAGGACATCCCGCGGCCAGCGTCGAAGATGGATTCAAACCGGATCTCGAATTGCGACGCAGCGGCGTCGGCGGCGATCTGGAGGTTCATTTGGGTTCTCCTGCTGAGTGCCTTTGCTTTCACTATCGGCGCTGGGTCGTTCGCTTCCCATAAGCGCAGCACGGTGCGTGGTGTCGGTGCGCGGAGGTGGTCCGTGTCCGACGTCGTCCTACAGCATGTGGGCACAACGGAAGGGCGTCGGATGACGTTGACGGTGCGGTCGAGGTTCGCCCGGAACTTCACACAGGTTTGCAGTCGCGCATGGAACTGCGATTGCTGTGGGACAGCGCCTACAGCGCGTCGCGGTGGCCGCCGCTTCGCCGGCGCTCCGGCGGCGGCGACCATGCCTTCATCGCAACCTGATCCCGCTCCGGTTCGAGGTCACCATGGACGACAACATGCTCATGCTGATGACATTGGCCACCTGCACGGCCACCGCGTTGGCGGTGCGCATGTGGCAATGGCTCGACGAACTGCCGCGGGACGACTTCAAGGAGGACCTGCCATGAGCGCCCGACCACCCCTGCCGCCCGAGCATCCCGCCGATGCTTCCACGGTCGATCCTTCAGTCGAACGTCTGGCCAGTGAAGACCAGCCGCTGAGTCAATCCGCCTTCATCTGCGGCGAAGTGACCTACCGGACCGGTGATGGTCCGATGATGGCCATCCGTCCCGGCGCCGTGCAGGTCGAGATCAACGAGCACGACGTGACACTGGGCTGGGAGGAGGGCGACTCGCGCCTGAGTGCCCTCATGCCCCGCAGCGAGTACGCGCGCTTCATCGGCACCGGCGCGATCAAGCCGGTCGTGACGCACCGACCGGACGACGTCGCTGCGGCCGGCACTGCAAGTGAGGCGCCGAGCGCATCGAACTCGCAGCCGGAACTGGACAAGGCGCAGGGCAAGCCCGGGCACTGAGCCGGGCCGGCACCACGCACGAGCGGTTGGTGCCGCGCAATGAAAAACGCCTCGGAAATTCCGAGGCGTTTTTGCGTGTGGCGAGGAGACGATCAGTCGCGATCGCCGCCGACGATGCCCAGCAACTGCAGCAGCGCGGTGAACACGTTGTACAGGTCCAGGTAGATGTTCAGCGTCGCGCTGATGTAGTTGGTCTCGCCGCCGTCGATGACGCGCTTGACGTCGACCAGCATGAAGGCCGAGAAGATGCCCAGCACGGCGACCAGCAGTGCCAGATGCACGCCGGTGGATTGCAGGAAGACGTTGGCGATGCCGGCGATCATCGCGATCACGGCGCCGACGAACAGGAACTTCTGCAGGCCCGAGAGGTCGCGCTTGACCACGGTGGCCAGCGACGCCATCGCGAAGAAGATCCCCGCGGTGCCGCCGAAGGCCGTCATGATCAGCGTGCCGCCGTTCTTGAAGCCCAGGATCGCGGCCAGCAGACGCGACAGCATCAGGCCCATGAAGAACGTGAAGGCCAGCAGCGAGGCGACGCCGGCGGCGGAGTTCTTGGTCTTCTCGACCAGGAACATCAGGCCGAACGCGCCGACGAAGAACAGGATCATGCTCGCGCCGGTGCCCATGGTGGCGAGCAATCCGGTGCTCACGCCGATCCAGGCGCCGAGCACGGTCGGGATCAGCGAGAGCGCCAGCAGCGCGTAGGTGTTGCGCAGGACGCGCTGGCGGTCGGCGGACAGCGACGAGCCGAAGCCGACGGGGTTGAGGTCGATGATGCGGTCGTTCATGTGCGTGCGCCCCATGAAGTGAGAGTTGCCGTTGATTGTAGGCATGGGTCTTAAGGCTTCGTTAAAGTGATCGTCTTTCCTTCAATGACCCCGACGAGGCCGCAGATGAAACAGAAGCCCTTCCTGACCCTGGACGACGTCAAGCGCATCGCCGCCGCCGCGGAAGCTGAAGCCGTCAAGAACAACTGGCCCGTGACCATCGCGATCGTCGACGACGGTGGTCATCTGCTGTGGCTGCAACGCCTGGACAACGCCGCCGCCACATCGGCCGTGATCGCCCCCGCGAAGGCCAAGACGGCCGCGCTCGGACGCCGCGAATCCAAGGTCTACGAGGACATCGTCAACAACGGGCGCAACGCCTTCCTCAGCGTGCCGCTGGAAGGGATGCTCGAAGGCGGCGTGCCGGTGATCGTCGACGGCTTCTGCGTCGGCGCTGTCGGCGTCAGCGGCGTGAAGTCCAACGAGGACGCGCAGGTCGCCAAGGCCGGCATCGCCGCCCTGGGTTGAGTCACAAAGTGCTCAGTCCCCATCCAGGGTAGTCCTCGGTCCCAGACCGTGGAAGTGCTGGATGGTTCAGGGACGGGAGGCCTTGGGGTTTTGGCGCTTGCCGCCAAGGCCCCATGGCCTCGCGGCCAAGCGCTCAAAGGTCGCAGTCGAGTACCCCCAGAACGTGCGCCCCCCGATGACCCGTTTGCGCAAATCTTCTCCGTGAATACCCCGACGGGTTATACTCGTCAGGTTTACCCGCAACCTACCGCGTCCCGCACACTTCACCCCCGATCGCATCGGATCCCACACGGATCGACTCCCTCACAGGAGACCCGGTCGCACCCGCGCGCCAGCCGTCCATGGCGCGTGCCGGCGGCGAATCCAGGGCCCTGAAGCAGAGCCGGGCGCGCGCACAACAACGGAGTTTCCCGTGCTGCCCGATCTGCTTTCCGCTCCCCCCGCGATTCTTGCCCTGGCAGACGGCACGGTCTTCAAGGGTTCCGCGCTCGGTGCCGCCGGCCGGACCGTTGGTGAGGTGGTGTTCAACACCGCGCTCACCGGCTACCAAGAAATCCTCACCGACCCCAGCTATTGCCGCCAGATCGTCACGCTGACGTATCCGCACATCGGCAACTATGGCGTCAATGACGAGGACGTCGAGGCGTCGAAGATCTTTGCCGCTGGCCTGATCATCAAGGAGGCGCCGGTCCTCGACTCGAACTTCCGCAAGGGTCGCACGCTGCGCCAGTACCTGAAGGACGAGGGCACCGTCGCCATCGCCGACCTGGACACGCGCCGCCTGACGCGCGTGCTGCGCGAGAAGGGCGCCCAGAACGGTTGCATCCTGGCGCTGGGCGCCGGCGAGCAGATCACGCAGGCGCACATCGACGAAGCCGTCTCGCTGGCCAAGGGCGCGCCGAGCATGGCGGGCCTGGACCTGGCGAAGGTCGTCAGCCGCACTGAACGCGAAACCTGGACCGAGACCGAGTGGACGCTCGGCAAGGGCTACGGCGAGCAGACCGCCCCAAAGTTCCACGTGGTCGCCTACGACTTCGGCGTCAAGAGCAACATCCTGCGCATGCTGGCCTCGCGCGGCTGCCGCATCACTGTGGTGCCGGCGCAGACGCCGGCCTCGGAGGTCTTCGACCTCGAGCCGGACGGCGTGTTCCTGTCCAACGGCCCCGGCGATCCGGAGCCTTGCGATTACGCGATCAAGGCCACCGCGCAGCTGATCGAGGCCGGCATCCCGACCTTCGGCATCTGCCTGGGCCACCAGATCATGGCGCTGGCCTCCGGCGCGAAGACCTTCAAGATGAAGTTCGGCCACCACGGCGCGAACCATCCGGTGAAGGACCTCGACAACGGCCGCGTCAGCATCACCAGCCAGAACCACGGTTTCGCGGTCGATCCCGACACGCTGCCGTCCAACCTGCGCGCGACGCACGTCAGCCTGTTCGACGGCACGCTGCAGGGCCTGGCCCGCACCGACAAGCCCGCGTTCTGCTTCCAGGGTCACCCGGAAGCGAGCCCCGGCCCGCACGACATTTCGTATCTGTTCGACCGCTTCATCGGTCTGATGTCCAAGGCCTGATGAAGAGGGAGACGACTCATGCCCAAGCGTTCTGATATCAAAAGCATCCTCATCATCGGCGCCGGCCCGATCATCATCGGCCAGGCCTGCGAGTTCGACTACTCGGGCGCCCAGGCCTGCAAGGCGTTGCGCGAGGAGGGCTACAAGGTCATCCTGGTGAACAGCAACCCGGCGACGATCATGACGGACCCGGACACCGCGGACGTCACCTACATCGAGCCGATCACCTGGCAGGTGGTCGAGAAGATCATCGCCAAGGAGCGCCCCGACGCGATCCTGCCGACGATGGGCGGCCAGACCGCGCTGAACTGCGCGCTGGACCTGCACAAGCACGGCGTGCTCGACAAGTACAAGGTCGAGATGATCGGTGCCAACGAGCACGCGATCGAGAAGGCCGAGGACCGTCTGAAGTTCAAGGACGCGATGACCAAGATCGGGCTGGGTTCGGCCCGCTCGGGCATCGCGCATTCGCTGGAAGAGGCTTGGTCGGTGCAGAAGCGCATCCATGCCGAGATCGGCGGCGACGGCTTCCCGATGGTGATCCGTCCCAGCTTCACGCTGGGCGGCACCGGCGGCGGCATCGCCTACAACCCGGAGGAGTTCGAGGAGATCTGCAAGCGCGGCCTCGACCTCTCGCCGACGAACGAGCTGCTGATCGAGGAGTCGCTGATCGGCTGGAAGGAATACGAGATGGAAGTGGTCCGCGACAAGGCGGACAACTGCATCATCGTGTGCTCGATCGAGAACCTGGATCCGATGGGCATCCACACCGGCGACTCGATCACCGTGGCCCCGGCGCAGACGCTGACCGACAAGGAATACCAGCTGCTGCGCAACGCGTCGATCGCGATCCTGCGCGAGATCGGCGTCGACACCGGCGGCTCCAACGTGCAGTTCTCGATCAACCCGGTCGACGGCCGCATGGTCGTGATCGAGATGAACCCGCGCGTGTCGCGCTCGTCGGCGCTGGCCTCGAAGGCCACCGGTTTCCCGATCGCCAAGATCGCCGCGAAGCTGGCCGTCGGCTACACGCTCGACGAGCTCAAGAACGACATCACCGGCGGCATCACGCCGGCCTCGTTCGAGCCGAGCATCGACTACGTCGTCACCAAGATCCCGCGTTTCGCCTTCGAGAAGTTCCCGATGGCCGATTCGCGCCTGACGACGCAGATGAAGTCGGTCGGCGAAGTGATGGCCATGGGCCGCAACTTCCAGGAGTCCTTCCAGAAGGCGCTGCGCGGCCTGGAGACCGGCATCGACGGCCTGTCCGAGGTCAGCACCGACCGCGAGGAGATCGTGCAGGAGATCGGCGAACCCGGTCCGTCGCGCATCCTGTTCCTGGGCGATGCCTTCCGCATCGGCATGACGCTGGACGAGGTCTTCGAGGAAACGAAGATCGATCCGTGGTTCCTCGCCCAGATCGAGCAACTGATCAAGATCGAGCTGTCGCTGGCCGGCCGCACGCTGGCCTCGCTGAGTGTCGACGAGCTGCGCTTGCTGAAGAAGAAGGGCTTCTCGGACAAGCGCCTGGCCAAGCTGCTGGGCACGAACCAGCACGAGGTGCGCAAGACGCGTCACGCGCTGAACGTGCGTCCGGTCTACAAGCGCGTCGACACCTGCGCCGCGGAGTTCGCGACGCAGACGGCCTACATGTACTCCACGTACGACGAGGAGTGCGAAGCCAACCCGACCGACAAGAAGAAGATCATGGTGCTGGGCGGCGGTCCGAACCGCATCGGCCAGGGCATCGAGTTCGACTACTGCTGCGTCCATGCGGCCCTCGCGATGCGCGAGGACGGCTACGAGACCATCATGGTCAACTGCAATCCGGAGACCGTCTCGACCGACTACGACACCTCGGACCGCCTGTACTTCGAGCCGGTGACGCTCGAGGACGTGCTGGAGATCGTGGCCAAGGAGAAGCCGGTCGGCGTGATCGTGCAGTACGGCGGCCAGACGCCGCTGAAGCTGGCGCTGGACCTCGAGGCCAACGGCGTGCCGATCATCGGCACCTCGCCGGACTCGATCGACATGGCCGAGGACCGCGAGCGCTTCCAGAAGCTGCTGCATGAGCTGGGCCTGAAGCAGCCGCCCAACCGCACGGCGCGCAATGAAGACCAGGCCGTCGCGCTGGCCAACGAGATCGGCTATCCGCTGGTCGTGCGCCCGAGCTACGTGCTGGGCGGCCGCGCGATGGAGATCGTCCACGGCGACAAGGACCTCGAGCGCTACATGCGCGAGGCCGTGCGCGTCAGCGAGAAGTCGCCGGTGCTGCTGGACCGCTTCCTGGAGGACGCGGTCGAGGTCGACGTCGACTGCATCTGCGACGGCACCGACACGATGATGGGCGGCATCATGGAGCACATCGAGGCGGCGGGCATCCACTCGGGCGACTCGGCCTGCTCGCTGCCGCCGTACACGCTGTCCAAGGAGCTGCAGGACGAACTGCGCCGCCAGACCGCGGAGATGGCCAAGGCGCTGAAGGTCGTCGGCCTGATGAACGTGCAGTTCGCGATCCAGGGCGACGTGACCAAGGGCTTGTCCGAGAACACGGTCTACGTGCTCGAAGTGAACCCGCGCGCGTCCCGCACGGTGCCTTTCGTGTCCAAGGCGACCAGCCAGCCGCTGGCCAAGATCGCCGCGCGCTGCATGGCCGGTGTCAAGCTCAAGGACCAGAAGGCCGCCGGCGGCAAGCCGCCGGTCGAGATCCAGCCGCCGTACTTCAGCGTCAAGGAAGCCGTCTTCCCGTTCAACAAGTTCCCCGGCGTGGACCCGATCCTCAGCCCGGAAATGCGGTCGACCGGCGAAGTCATGGGCGCCGGCCGGACCTTCGGCGAAGCGATGCTGAAGAGCCAGCTGGGCGCGGGCTCGCGCCTGCCGCGCCAGGGCAACGTCCTGATCACCGTCAAGAACAACGACAAGGAACGTGCCGTCGCATTGGCGCGTGATCTGGCGGCGCTGGGCTTCGGCGTGGTGGCCACCAAGGGCACGGCGGCCGCGATCGAGGCGGCGGGCGTTCCGGTGCGCGTCGTCAACAAGGTCAAGGACGGCCGCCCGCACATCGTCGACATGATCAAGGGCGGGGACATCCAGCTGGTGTTCACGACCGTCGACGAGACGCGCACGGCCATCGCCGACAGCCGCCACATCCGTCAGGCCGCGCTGGCCAACCGGGTGACCTACTACACGACGATGGCCGGCTGCGAGGCCGCCGTCGAAGGCATGAAGCACAAGGACGGCCTGCTGGTGCAATCGCTGCAGGAACTGCACGCCGAACTGCATTAAACTGCCTCATCCCATTCCGCCGCCGCTGCTCAGCGATCCTGAGCGGCAGCGGCGGTTTGTTTTGTTACTCAAGGTTCTAGAGACATGGCCACGACGATCCCACTGACCAAGCGCGGCGCTGAGAAGCTCAAGGAAGAACTGCATCGGCTGAAGACGGTCGAGCGGCACGCCGTGATCAACGCCATCTCGGAAGCCCGTGCGCAGGGCGACCTGTCGGAAAACGCCGAGTACGAAGCCGCCAAGGACAAGCAGGGCTTCATCGAAGGCCGCATCCTGGAGATCGAAGGCAAGCTGTCGTCGGCGCAGGTGATCGATCCGTCGTCGGTGAACGCCGGCGGCAAGGTGGTGTTCGGCACCACGGTCGACCTTGAAGAGGAAGAGTCCGGCAACGAGGTCACCTACCAGATCGTCGGCGACGACGAAGCCGACCTGAAGCAGGGCCTGATCTCGATCAGCTCCCCGATCGCGCGCGCGCTGATCGGCAAGGAAGCCGGCGACGTCGCGGAAGTGGTGGCGCCCGGCGGCATCAAGCGCTACGAGATCGTCGACGTCCGCTACATCTGAAGCGCTGAGCCATGCTGCTGCGGATCCGCGCGCTGCTCGCCGCGCTGTGGGCCGGCGAACTGCTGACGGTCGCCTTGCTCGCCGCCCCGAACGCGTTCGCGACCCTCGAGCGGGCAGCGGCCGGCAAGTACGTCGCCAGGCTGTTCGAGATGGACGCCCGTGTGGCGCTCGCCGCCGGCGTGTTGCTGATCCTCATGGAACGGCGACTGCACCGCGACGGCGCGGTCCGCGGGTCGGCGATGAGCCCGGATTTCTGGCTGCCGCTCGTGGCCATCGGATGCACCGCTGCAGGCTTCTATGCGTTGCAGCCCCTGATGGAGGCCGCGCGGCAAGGGCAGGGGAGCTGGACCTTCCTGCAGTTGCACGCGGTGTCGCTGGTCCTCTTCGGGGTGAGAACGCTCGCGGTCCTGGCGCTGGCCTGGCGGGTGAACGGGGCGACGTCCCGCTGAACACTCAGCCTCGGACGGCGAGGACAAAGAGAAAGACGGCCCGTGGGCCGTCTTGTCGTTGGCGCCTTGGCGCCGTCTCGGGCATCAGCCCTGGCTGGACTTCTTGACGCTGGTCTGGCGCGGCTTCTTGGCGCGCTTGACCTCACCACCCTGGGTGACGCGCTGGTTGCCCAGGACGGTGACCTTCTTGATCTGCGGACGGTTGTTGCCGCTTTTCGAGAATTTCACGATCTTGACGACCTTGGGTGCCGAACGGGCGTCTTCCTTGGCGGCGGCCTTTTCCTTCTCGGGCATCGGGCGCCACAGGACGAGCAGCTTGCCGATGTGCTGGATGGGGGCGGCGTCGAGTTCCTCGGCCAGCGTGGCGAGGATGGCTTCGCGACCGTCGCGGTCGTCCGACATGACGCGCACCTTGATCAGGCCATGGGCCTTCAGCGCGTTGTCGACCTCCTTGGTGACGGCGGCCGTCAGGCCATCGCCGCCTATCATCACCACGGGGTCGAGGTGATGAGCGTCGGCGCGTTTTTCCTTGCGCTGGGCAGGGGTCAATTGAATAGCAGGCATCTGCTTATTATCCGTGCAATGAAAGTCGATACCAAAAGCAAGAAGGTGAACAAGGCGTGGTTGAACAACCACGTCAACGATCCCTACGTCAAATTGGCCCAGAAAGAGGGCTACCGCTCGCGCGCGGCCTACAAGCTCAAGGAAATCGACGAGGAATTCCAGCTGATCCGCCCCGGGCAGGTGGTGGTCGATCTCGGCGCGTCGCCGGGCGCGTGGAGTCAGTACCTGCGCCGTCGTTTCGCGCCCAAGGAGGCGGGCGCCGGCGGCGCCGCGGTGGGTGAGCTGAACGGCCGCATCATCGCGCTGGATCTCCTGGAGTGCGAGCCGATCGAAGGCGTGGAGTTCCTCCAGGGCGATTTCCGCGAGGACGAGGTCTTGGCTCAGCTCGAGGCGATGCTCGGCGGAAAGAAGGTGGATCTTGTGGTCTCGGACATGGCGCCCAACCTGTCCGGCATCGAAAGCACCGACGCGGCGCGCATGGAGCATCTGATCGAACTGGCGCTGGACTTTTCCCAACAACACCTGAAGCCCGAAGGCGCGCTGGTGGCCAAGGTGTTCCATGGCAGCGGTTACGACCAGCTCGTGCATGCCTTCCGTGCGCAGTTCAAGCGGGTGAAGACTGCCAAGCCCAAGGCCTCCCGGGAAAGATCGGCCGAGAATTTCCTGGTCGGCATCGGATTGAAGAAGATCTGAAACGGCTTGAAATGGTTGTGTGGACCCTGCCAAAAAGGGCAGAGACAAACGCCAGGATGAGCCGGAAAGCGGCTGGATGCGACTGAAAGCGCAATGAGGCGTCAAAGTCGGGGGCGCTTCGAGCGGTCGGTCGGCGTTGCGCGTGGCAATATCTATCGTCGTGTATGGGAATGCCAATCAGGTCTGGGGACTTGACTGGCCTAGAATCCGCCCCATATGCCGTGAAAGTCCGCTGCCCGAGGCTGTATCGGTGGGCGTGCGGTGATGGAATGACAAAGGAGTCGCGGTGAACAATCAGTGGTTCTCGAAGGTGGCTGTATGGATGGTGATCGCCCTGGTGCTGTTCACTGTCTTCAAGCAGTTCGATCGCAGCGCAACCCAGGGTACCCAGACCGTTTACTCGGAGTTCCTCGAAGAGGTCCGTGCCAAGCGCGTCAAGCAGGTCATCCTGCAGGAGACCCCCGCCGGCACGGAGATCCAGGCGACGACCAGTGACGGCAACAAGCTGCGCACGACCGCTCCGTTCATGGATCGCGGCCTGATCGGTGACCTGATCAACAACGGCGTCAAGTTCGACGCGAAGCCGCGGGAAGAGCCCTCGGTGCTGATGAACATCCTGCTCAGCTGGGGCCCGATGCTACTGCTGATCGCCGTGTGGGTGTACTTCATGCGCCAGATGCAGGGCGGCGGCAAGGGCGGCGCGTTCAGCTTCGGCAAGTCGAAGGCACGCATGCTCGACGAGGCCAACAACACCACGACCTTCGCCGACGTCGCCGGATGCGACGAGGCCAAGGAAGAGGTCAAGGAGCTGGTCGACTTCCTGAAGGACCCGCAGAAATTCCAGAAGCTCGGCGGCCGGATCCCGCGCGGCGTGCTGCTGGTCGGCCCTCCGGGGACCGGCAAGACGCTGCTGGCCAAGGCGATCGCCGGCGAGGCGAAGGTCCCGTTCTTCACGATCTCCGGTTCCGACTTCGTCGAGATGTTCGTCGGCGTGGGCGCGGCCCGTGTGCGCGACATGTTCGAGCAGGCCAAGAAGAGTGCGCCTTGCATCATCTTCGTCGATGAAATCGATGCGGTCGGTCGCCATCGCGGTGCCGGCCTGGGCGGCGGCAACGACGAGCGCGAGCAGACCCTCAACCAGATGCTGGTCGAGATGGACGGCTTCGACACCAACCTCGGCGTCATCGTGATGGCCGCGACCAACCGCCCGGACATCCTGGATCCGGCACTGCTGCGTCCGGGACGTTTCGACCGTCAGGTCTACGTGACGCTGCCCGATGTACGCGGCCGCGAGCAGATCCTGAACGTGCACATGCGCAAGGTCCCGGTCGGCCAGGACGTGCGCGCCGACATCCTGGCGCGTGGCACCCCGGGCTTCTCCGGTGCCGATCTGGCCAACCTCGTGAACGAGGCCGCGTTGTTCGCTGCCCGCCGCAATGGCCGCGTGGTCGACATGCAGGACTTCGAGAAGGCCAAGGACAAGATCATGATGGGCCCCGAGCGGAAGTCCATGGTCATGCCCGAGGAAGAGCGCAAGAACACCGCGTACCACGAAGCCGGCCATGCACTGGTGGCGCGCCTGCTGCCCAAGACGGATCCGGTCCACAAGGTGACGGTGATCCCGCGTGGTCGCGCGCTGGGCGTGACGATGCAGTTGCCCGAAGGCGACCGCTACAGCATGGACAAGGACCGCATGCTGTCGACGATCTCCGTGCTGTTCGGCGGCCGTATTGCTGAAGAAGTCTTCATGAACCAGATGACGACCGGCGCCAGCAACGACTTCGAACGCGCCACAGCCATCGCCCGCGACATGGTCACGCGTTATGGCATGACCGACGAGCTGGGCCCGATGGTCTACGCCGACAACGAAGGGGAAGTCTTCCTGGGCCGTTCGGTCACGAAGACGACCAACATGTCGGAAGAGACGATGCGCAAGGTCGATCAGGAGATCCGCAAGATCATCGACGAGCAGTACACGATTGCCCGCGACCTGATTGAAGGCAACAAGGACAAGATGCACGCGATGGCGACGGCGCTGCTCGAATGGGAAACCATCGACGCCGACCAGATCAACGACATCATGGAAGGCCGTCCGCCGCGCCCGCCGAAGGACTGGACGCCGCCGGCCAACAAGCCGGACAGCGGTGGTACCCCGGCGGTCACCACGGGCAGCGCTCCGGCAGCCGCCTGATCGACAGGGCATCCGATGACCCGCAAGGGTCTCCGATGCCGGACGGATCCCCCGAAGGGCCGGTCTCGCGACCGGCCCTTCTGCTTTTGCGATCTACCCCGACCTGAAGCGCAGGCGCTTCCGGGCTTGCGTCATACTTGCCGTCTGGCGAGGCAGTCCCTGGCGCAATCGAGCGCGCGGCCGCGCCCTCGACACTCAGCCGTCCATGACTTCTCCCTTGATCTGGCAGACCACGCGCTTCGACCTCGATTTGGCAGAGCGGCCGTTGGTGATGGGCATCGTCAATGTGACGCCCGATTCCTTCTCGGACGGCGGGCAACATGCCGACGCGCTGAGCGCGATCAATTTCTGTGAGCGGCTGCTCGGCGAGGGCGTCGACATCCTCGATCTGGGCGGCGAATCGACGCGTCCGGGAGCGCCGCGACTCGATGCCGACGAGGAGTGGAAACGACTGGAGCCGGTGCTGCGTGCCGCGCTGAACTTCGGCGTCCCGGTGTCGGTCGATACCTGCAAGACCGAGGTGATGCGTCGTGCGCTGGACCTGGGCGTCGACATCATCAATGACGTGCAGGCCCTGCGCGATGAAGGCGCCGACAGGTTGCTGGCCGAGCATGGCAGCGCCGGCATCTGTCTGATGCACATGCGGGGCCAACCCGCAGGCATGCAGCAACTGGCCGACTACGACGACGTTGTCCTCGAGGTGGCCGATTTCCTGCGCGAGCGGATGCGGCATCTGGTCGACATCGGCGTGGCGGCCGAGCGGATCACGCTGGATCCGGGTTATGGCTTCGCCAAGACCGTGGATCAGAACCTTGAACTGCAACGGCGTCAGCGCGAATTGCTTGCGCTGGGACGGCCACTGCTGATCGGCTGGTCGCGCAAGTCGACGCTCGGAGCCGTGACCGGCAAGGCTGTCGATGAACGCATGCCGGCCAGCGTCGGTGCGGCGCTGGCATCGGTGGCCCTGGGCGCGCGCGTGGTACGCGTGCACGACGTCGGGCCGACCGTCGACGCGCTCAAGGTGTGGCAAGCCTTCGGCGCATCGCAGGGCTGACCTCCATCCAGGCAGGACCGTCAAGCGCTCCAGTGCTCCCCCGATCAGGTGCCCCAAGGTGGGCGAGCAGCGACCACCTCGGCATCGGCGACAATCCTCGGATTCAAGATCGAGAAGTCGCAGGAGATCGCCTCAATGAGCCGGAAGTATTTCGGAACCGACGGTATTCGCGGAACCGTGGGCCGCACCCCCATCACCCCTGACTTCATGCTGAGGCTGGGCCATGCGGTGGGTCGCGTACTCAAGCGCAGTTATGCCAAGCCCAGCGTGCTGATCGGCAAGGACACCCGCATCTCCGGCTACATGCTCGAGTCCGCGCTGGAAGCCGGCTTCGCGTCCGCAGGCGTCAACGTGCTGCTGACCGGCCCGCTGCCGACGCCCGGCGTCGCCTACCTCACCCGTGCGCTGCGCCAGCATCTGGGCGTGGTGATCTCGGCATCGCATAACCCGTTCGCGGACAACGGCATCAAGTTCTTCTCGTCCAAGGGCGAGAAGCTGCCAGATGCCTGGGAGCTGGACGTCGAGGCCGTGCTGGACGAGCCGCCGGTCTGGGTCGACTCCGCCAGCCTGGGGCGAGCCCGCCGCCTGGACGACGCGCAGGGCCGCTACATCGAGTTCTGCAAGGCCAGCTTCAGCAGCGACCTCAGCCTGCGCGGCATGAAGCTGGTGATCGACGCGGCGCACGGCGCGGCCTACCAGGTGGCGCCGTCGGTGTTCCATGAGCTGGGGGCCGAGATCATCACGATCGGCAACAAGCCCGACGGCTACAACATCAACGACAAGGTGGGCGCCACGGCGCCGCAGGCGCTGGTCGCCGCGGTCAAGGAGCACCAGGCCGATTACGGCATCGCGCTCGACGGCGATGCCGACCGCCTGCAGATGGTCGATGGCGACGGGCGGCTCTACAACGGTGACGAGCTGCTCTATGTGATGGTCGCGGACCGGCTGGCGCGTGGTGAGCGCGTTCCCGGCGCGGTCGGCACGCTGATGACGAACATGGCGGTCGAACTGGCCCTGCGTCAGCGGGACGTCGAATTCGTCCGCGCCAAGGTCGGCGATCGCTACGTGCTCGAGGAACTGGCCGCCCGCGGCTGGCAACTCGGCGGGGAGGGCTCCGGTCACCTGCTGTCGCTGGATCGGCACACGACCGGCGACGGCATCGTGAGCAGCCTGCTGGTCCTCGAAGCGGTCTGCCGCAGTGGCCGTCGTCTGGCGGACCTGCTGGACGGTGTCACGCTGTTCCCGCAGACGCTGATCAACGTCCGTCTGCAGGCGGACCATCAGGACTGGAAGAGCAACCCTGCGCTGGCCCGCGTCGAAGCCGAAGTCACGGCCGAGCTGGGCGATCGGGGGCGGGTCCTGATCCGCAAGTCGGGCACCGAACCGCTGCTGCGGGTCATGGTCGAGGCCAGCGACGCCGATCTGGCCCAGCGCTGCGCCGAACGCCTGGCGGACGCCATCCGCGGCGGCTGAGCTCCTCCACCTCCAGCAAAAAAGAAGGGCCGCCGGCGCGGGAGCGTCGGCGGCCCAATTTGCATTGGTCGGGTCGCGTCGAGCGCGACTCTTCGGGAGCTGGGCGGGGAGATCCTTTCGTCTCATGCCCGTCGCCGTGGCGCCGTCATGAGATTCAGAGGGTTTTCCCGCACGTCCCGAAGGCTAGAGATCGAAGATGACAGCGGGGTGAATCGAATATGACAATGATCGAGCGACGACCGCCGAAGTGCCGTTTCTCCTCTGGGCGCTGTCCGTAACGACATTTTTCCGGATCCTGGGTGGCGTCACGGATGTGTCACATTGAGGTCATAGCATCCGCTCCGTTCGCCAACCAACCCAAGCGATAGGACTGAATGATCATGAATCAACTGCGTGCTGGCCTGCTGTTCGCCGCGTGCGCCGCGATGTTCTCCGCGGCCCATGCTCAAGAGGTGACCGGTGCGGGTGCTTCGTTCCCGGCCCCCGTGTACGCGAAGTGGGCTGATGCCTACAACAAGGCCACCGGTGTCCGCATCAACTATCAATCGGTCGGCTCCGGCGCCGGCATCAAGCAGATCCAGGCCAAGACCGTCGACTTCGGCGCGTCCGACGCCCCCCTGAAGGACGACCAACTGGCCAAGGACGGCCTGGTCCAGTTCCCGACCGTGATCGGCGGCGTCGTGCCGGTGATCAACGTCAAGGGCATCGCCGCGGGCCAACTCAAGCTGGACGGCAAGGTCCTGGGCGACATCTACCTGGGCAAGGTCACGAAGTGGAATGACCCGGCCATCGCCGCCCTGAACTCGGGCGTCGCGCTGCCGGACGCCGCCATCGCCGTGGTCCGCCGCGCCGACGGCTCGGGCACCAGCTTCCTGTTCACGAACTACCTGTCCAAGGTCAACGCCGATTGGAAGGACAAGGTCGGTGAAGGCACGGCCGTGAACTGGCCCACCGGCGCGGGCGGCAAGGGCAACGAAGGCGTGTCGGCTTTCGTGACGCGCCTGCCCAACTCGATCGGCTACGTCGAATACGCCTACGCCAAGCAGAACAAGATGACCTACGTGCTGCTGAAGAACGCCAGCGGCGCCTTCGTCAGCCCGAGCGACGACGCCTTCAAGGCGGCCGCGGCCGGCGCCAAGTGGGAGCAGTCGTTCTACCAGGTGCTGACCGAGCAGGCCGGCAAGGACAGCTGGCCCATCACCGGCGCCACCTTCATCCTGATGCACGCCGCCCAGGACAAGCCGGCCCAGGCCGCCGCGTCGCTGAAGTTCTTCGACTGGGCCTACACCCAGGGCGACAAGATCGCCGACGAACTGGACTACGTCCCCCTGCCGGCGGCCGTGAAGGACCTGGTCCGCAAGCAATGGACCGGCCAGGTGAAGGACACCGCCGGCAAGGCGGTCAGCTTCAAGTGATCGTCGTCTGACGAAGCGGCCCGGTGCTCCTGTTGCGGGACACCGGGCTTTCGTTCAAGACGAGTTGAGGCGCGAAGGTGCAAGGGCGCCAAAAGAAGAAGATCTCGACAGAGACATCGTGACGGACGCGTCGGACCGGCCGGAGGAGGCGGGCGGCGCGCAAGATTCCAAACATTTCAGCGGAGGCCCCGTGGCCGCAATACTTCCAGCCAATTCCCTCGATCGAGGCCAGGAGCGCGCCAAGCCGGACGGACGTCCGCCGCAGCGCCGCCGCGTCGCTCCCTGGGCCGACACCGTGTTCTCGCTGCTGACGCATGCCGCGGCCTGGATCACGCTGGCGCTGCTGGTCGGCATCATCGGCTCGCTGCTGGTGGGCGCCGCGCCCGCGATCAAGCAGTTCGGCCTGGGCTTCCTCGTGTCCACGGACTGGGATCCGGTGCAGGAGAAGTTCGGCGGACTCGTGATGATCTACGGCACGCTGATGACCTCGTTCATCGCGCTGCTGATCGCCGTCCCGGTCAGCTTCGGCATCGCGCTGTTCCTGACGGAACTGGCCCCGGGCTGGCTGCGCCGCCCGCTGGGCATCGCGATCGAGCTGCTGGCCGCCGTGCCGTCCATCGTCTACGGCATGTGGGGCCTGTTCGTGTTCGGCCCGCTGCTGGCCACCTACGTCCAGGCGCCGCTGCAGAGCCTGCTCGGCGGCGTGCCGGTCCTGGGCGGACTGGTCTCGGGCCCGCCGGTGGGGCTGGGCATCCTCTCGGCCGGCATCATCCTGGCCATCATGATCATCCCGTTCATCGCCTCGGTGATGCGTGACGTCTTCGAGGTCACCCCCGCAATGCTCAAGGAGTCCGCCTACGGCCTGGGCTCCACCACCTGGGAGGTGGTGTGGAAAGTCGTGCTGCCGTACACCAAGACCGGTGTGATCGGCGGCATCATGCTGGGCCTGGGTCGCGCGCTGGGCGAGACCATGGCGGTCACCTTCGTGATCGGCAACATGAACCAGCTGAGCTCGCTGTCGCTGTTCGAGGCCGCCAACACGATCACCTCGGTGCTGGCCAACGAATTCGGCGAATCCGGTCCCGGCAGCCTGCATCAGGCCTCGCTGCTGTACCTGGCCCTGGTCCTGTTCTTCATCACCTTCGTGGTGCTGGCGTTCTCCAAGGTCCTGCTCAACAAGCTCAAGAAGAACGAAGGAGCCCGCACATGAGCGCCACCACCGCCGACCGCATGGCGATGTACCACAAGCGCCGCCGGGTCAACATCATCGCGCTGACGCTGTCGCTCGCGGCGATGTCGATGGGCCTGGTCTGGCTGATCTGGATCCTCTTCGAAACCATCACGCAGGGCATCGGCGGCCTGAACTGGGCCACCTTCACCCAGATGACGCCGCCGCCGAACACCGACGACGGCGGCCTGGCCAACGCGATCTTCGGGTCCGCGCTGATGGTGGCGCTGGCCACCCTCGTGGGCACGCCCATCGGGGTGCTGGCGGGGGTCTACCTGGCCGAGTACGGCCAGAAGACCTGGCTGGGCAGCTGCGTGCGCTTCATCAACGACATCCTGCTGTCGGCCCCGTCGATCGTGATCGGCCTGTTCGTGTACAGCCTGATCGTGCTGCGGTTCAAGGGCTTCTCGGGCTGGGCCGGCGTGATGGCGCTGGCGCTGATCGTGATCCCGGTGGTGATCCGCACGACGGAGAACATGCTGAACCTGGTGCCGAGCGCGTTGCGCGAGGCCGCCTATGCGCTCGGCACGCCGAAGTGGAAGGTCATCATGACGGTGACGCTGAAGGCCGCCCGCGCCGGTGTGCTGACCGGCGTGCTGCTGGCCCTGGCCCGCGTCTCCGGCGAGACCGCGCCGCTGCTGCTGACGGCGTTCAACAACCGCTTCTGGTCGACCAACCTGTCGGGTCCGATGGCCAACCTGCCGAAGGTGATCTTCGACTTCGCCATGAGCCCGTACCAGAACTGGCAGAAACTGGCCTGGGCGGCGGTGTTCATCATCACCATCGGCGTGCTGCTCCTGAACATCCTCGCGCGCTTCGCCTTCAAGCAGAAGCATTGATCCGAACCCGGTCCACGAATCCAACGAATCGAGAAACAACATGGACGTTAAAGTCGACATGCCGGTGACCGAGAAGGCGAAGCTCTCGGTGAAGAACCTGAACTTCTACTACGGCAGCTTCCACGCGCTGAAGAACATCAACCTGGACATCCCCGAGAACAAGGTGACCGCGTTCATCGGCCCGTCGGGCTGCGGCAAGTCCACGCTGCTGCGCACGCTGAACCGGATGTTCCAGCTCTATCCGGAACAGCGCGCCGAAGGCCAGATCCTGCTGGACGGCGAGGACATCCTCACCAGCAAGGAAGACGTGTCGCTGATCCGCGCCAAGGTCGGCATGGTGTTCCAGAAGCCGACGCCGTTCCCGATGTCGATCTACGACAACATCGCCTTCGGCGTGCGGCTGTTCGAGACGCTGTCGCGCGTCGAGATGGACGAGCGCGTCGAATGGGCGCTGAAGAAGGCCGCGCTGTGGAACGAGGTCAAGGACAAGCTGAACCAGAGCGGTTCTGGCCTGTCGGGCGGCCAGCAGCAGCGCCTGTGCATCGCGCGCGGCATCGCGATCAAGCCGGAGGTCCTGCTGCTGGACGAGCCGTGCTCGGCGCTGGACCCGATCTCGACCGGCAAGATCGAGGAGCTGATCCACGAGCTCAAGCACGACTACACCGTCGCGATCGTGACCCACAACATGCAGCAGGCCGCGCGCTGCTCCGACTACACCGCCTACATGTACCTGGGCGACCTGATCGAATTCGGACCGACCGCGGAGCTCTTCATGAAGCCCAAGCGCAAGGACACCGAAGACTACATCACGGGTCGTTTCGGCTGATCAACAGGGAGCACACACCATGACCGACAAGCATCTCTCCACCCAATTCGACGCCGAGCTGAGCGGCATCTCCACGCGCGTCCTCGAGATGGGCGGCCTGGTGGAATCGCAGGTGGCGCAGGCCGTCGAGGCGCTGGGCAGCTTCAGCGGCGACATCGCCAGCCACGTGCTCAAGCAGGAAGAGATCGTCAACACGATGGAGATCGAGATCGATCGCGATCTGTCGACGATCATCGCCCGCCGCCAGCCGACCGCGCGCGACCTGCGCCTGCTGATCGCCGTGTCCAAGACGATCGCCAACCTCGAGCGCGTCGGCGACGAGGCCGCCCGCATCGCCCGCACCGTGCAGCGCCTGATCAACACCGGCGTGTCGAGCCGGCTGCGCCTGCCGATGTCGGACCTGTCGTACGAGGCCGAACTGGCCACCGCGCAGCTGCGCAAGGCGCTGGACGCGTTCGCGCGCCTGGACGTGGACCGCGCGCTGGAGGTGCTGAAGGCCGACGACCAGATCGACAAGGAGTTCGACGGCCTGATGCGCAAGCTCATCACCTACATGATGGAAGACCCGCGCACCATCTCGTCGTCGATCGACCTGGTGTTCGTCGCCAAGGCGATCGAGCGCGTCGGCGATCACGCCAAGAACCTGGCCGAAGTCATCATCTACGTGGTCAAGGGCACCGACGTCCGCCACAACTCGCCGGACGCCGTCGAGAACATGGTGCGCTGAGCACCGACAAGCGATCACCCGTCCGGCCCGCCCGCCACGGGCGTCCCGGCGGGACCCAATAAGAGGAGTTACCCCGCATGAGTCGCATCCTGGTCGTCGAGGACGAATCCGCCATCGCCGAGCTGATCTCCATCAACCTGCGCCACGCCGGTTACGAGGTCACCTTGGCCGGCAATGCCGAACAGGCCCAGCTGGAAGTGGACCGCGTGCTGCCCGATCTGGTCGTGCTCGACTGGATGCTGCCGGGCCAGACCGGCCTGGCGCTGGCGCGCCAATGGCGCGGCGCCACCCGCACCCGCGAGCTGCCCATCATCCTGCTGACGGCGCGCGCGGAAGAGGTCGACAAGGTGTCCGGCCTGGACGCCGGCGCGGACGACTACCTGACCAAGCCGTTCTCGACGAACGAACTGCTGGCGCGCATCCGCGCGGTGCTGCGTCGCAAGGCGCCCGAGGCGCTGGACACGGCGGTCGAGGTCGGCGGCCTGGTGCTCGATCCCGGCACGCGCCGCGTCAGCCGCGAAGGCGTCGAGGTGAAGCTCGGTCCGACCGAGTTCCGCCTGCTGCACTTCTTCATGACGCATCCGGAGCGCGTGCACAGCCGTTCGCAGCTGCTGGACCGTGTCTGGGGTGACCATGTGTTCATCGAGGAACGCACCGTGGACGTCCACGTCAAGCGCCTGCGCGAGGCGCTCGAGAAGGTCAGTTGCGCGCGCATGATCGAAACGGTCCGTGGCGCCGGCTACCGGCTGACCCAGCAGAGCAGCAGCGCCCTGTCGGCCTGAGGGCGCATCCATGGCATGGATGTTCTCTCGCGTCCTGATGCTGGTGCTGGGCACCAGCGTCGCGGGCGGCCTGGGGTACGGGTTGGGCGAGTGGACGGGGATGCCGCATCTGGCCGCGGCGCTGGCCGCGGCGACGGCCGTCGTCCTGATGGCGGTCTGGGACGCGGCCCGGGCGCATCGGCTCGTGACCTGGTTGCGCGGCGACCAGAACGATGACGCCCCGCGCGTCGGCGGACTGTGGGGCGAGATGGCCTACCGCGTCGAACGCGGCCTGCGCGATCGCGAACGCCGCTATGAACGTGAACGCCAGCAGCTCGAGCAGTTCCTGCTCGCCATCGAAGCCTCGCCCAACGGCGTGATCCTGCTCGACGGGCAGGACCACATCCAATGGTGCAATGCCTTGGCCGGCGACCATTTCTCGCTGGATCCGCAACGCGACAAGCTGCAGCGCATCACCAACCTGGTCCGTTATCCGGCCTTCGTGTCCTACCTGCAGAACGGCAACTTCCAGCAGCCGCTGACGCTGACCAACACCCGCGCGAAGTCGACGCTGCAGGTGCTGGTGCGCGATTACGGCGTCGGCGGGGAGTCGCGCAAGCTGGTGCTGTCGCTGGACGTCACCGACCGCGAACGCAATGAGGCGATGCGGCGCGATTTCGTCGCCAATGTCTCGCATGAGATCCGCACGCCGCTGACGGTGCTCGCGGGCTTCATCGAGACGATGGCCAGCCTGCAGTTGACCGAGGCCGAGCGCAAGCGGGTGCTGCATCTGATGCAGCAGCAGACGACGCGGATGCAGACGCTGGTCGGCGATCTGCTGACGCTGGCGCAGCTCGAGGGCAGTCCGCGGCCCGGCGCGGACCACTGGATCTCGCTGGATCCGCTGTTGCAGCGCGTCGGCGCGGACGCGCAGGCGCTGTCGAACGGGCGGCACGAGCTCGTCTGCGAACGTCATACGGGCGTCGAGCTCGCGGGCGTCGAGACGGAAATCCTCAGCGCGATCGCCAACCTGGTGAGCAACGCCGTGCGCTACACCCCCGAGGGCGGGCGCATCGAACTGCAGTGGCGATGGCTGCCGGACAACGGCGGCGAGATCTCGGTCATCGACAACGGGCCCGGCATCGCGCGCGAACACCTGCCGCGACTGACCGAGCGCTTCTATCGCGTCGATGGCAGCCGCTCGCGCGACACCGGCGGCACCGGTCTGGGACTGTCGATCGTCAAGCACGTCGTGCAGCGCCATGGCGGTGAGCTGCGCATCGAGAGCGAGCCCGGGAAGGGCTCCAGGTTCAGGCTGCTGTTCCCGGCGGCGCGTGTGCGTCTCGTCGATGCGTCGGCCATGGGCGATGAGGCGGCGCCGGCCGCATTGGCGGGGGGCGACGATCTCTGAGGTCGCTTTTGAGCGTCCACGAAAGAATGGCTCCGCTCGGAGCCATTCTGCTTTCGGGAGGTCGGCGCGCTTGGCCGCGGATGCATGGGGCCCGGACGGCAAGCGTCCAAACCCCATGCATCCCCGTCCCAGAACCACCGAGGACTTTCACGGTCTGGGACCGAGGGCTGGCTCGATGTTGGATCGAGGACTGCGCGGGAGGGGCGCTGATCAGCGATCCTTCTGCATGACCAGGTAAGTGCCGAAACGGTCGGTCGGGCGACGGACCACGCCGAGTACGCGCCAGCCACTCGGCGGCATCGGGGTGCTTTCCGCCTGCACGGTGATCGCAAGGGGGCAGGTCGTGCGGTCAAGGCCCTGCGTCGCGTCGACCTTCCAGTGGCCTTGGAACTCCAGGGCCGCCAAGGCATGGGTCGGGAGGCCGGGGGCGGCGATGCACTCGACGTTCGCCGGCACATGCGCGGCGATGCGGTCGATCAGCGGCTTGTTGCTGCGCGCGTAGTTCAGCGTGTGCAGGCCCAGCGTCATCGCCAGCAGCCAGGCCAGCGCCACGCCGCCGGCCGGCAGCGCGAGGCTCTTCCAGAGCGCGTGACGGTGTCGCGCGGTGCGCCAGCGCACCAGCCACAACCAGGCCAGCGTGCCCAGCACGGCCACCACGAAGGTCAGCAGGCTGAACTGCGGCTCGTAGCCCTGCGCCAGCTTGCGGACGTTGGCAAGGAGCTTCGCCGGCCAGCCGATCTGCAGGGCCATGTAGTACAGCCACAGGAAGATGGCGCCGACGGTGAAGAAGAAGACCGAGAACCAGTCGAGCAGGGCACTCGCGCTGCGCTGGAAGGTCGGCAGCGCGAAGCTGGCCAGCACCGCGAGCGGCGGCAGCGCGAGCAGCATCGCGCGGTCGTCGGCCCCCATCAGCAGGCTGGTCAGCAAGGGCACCAGCGAGGCCAGCAGCGGCACCGACAGGTGGCGGCGCATCAGGTGGGCGCGCCAGCGCCACAGCGACCAGGCCGCCAGCGGCCAGGCCGGCCAGCAGAACCAGCCCAGGAGGCGCAACCAGTCCAGCACGCTGCGTTCGCTGGCCTTCACGCGCCAGGCCCAGCCATGCATCGGCCATGCGACCAGCGCGGCCAGCACCATCGCGGCGAGGATCCAGGGCAGGAACTTGCGGGCGTCCTCGTAGGTGGAACGGAAGCACAGCCATAGCGCGCCGACGGCCAGCGCCAGCGCGACGACGGGCGCGCCGCTGGTGGCGAGCACCGGCAGCGCCACGAGCATCGCCGTCCGCGCCTTCCAGGCCCGGAAGGGCAGCGCCGCGAGGCTGTACACGAACAGCGTGATGCCGAGCAGCTGGAGGATCTCCGGCGTGATCTCGTGCCCCAGGCGCAGCAGCCCCAGGCTGGCGATCAGCGCGAGCAGGCAGCCATCGGCCATGGCGCGGGCGTAGTCGACCGCGTGGGCCTCGCCGCCGAAGGCGAAGGCCACCGGTTGTGCGGCCTCGGTGCGCGCCAGGTGCAGGCAGCTGTACCAGGCCAGCGCCAGCACGGCGGCCAGCATCAGTCCGAAGGGGATGCGCGCCGCGACGGCGGGATCGAGGAAGGGCAGCAACTTGACGCCCAGTGCGCCGACCCAGTACGGCAGGAGACCGCCATCCGCGGGCAGGCCGGCGATCGCGGGTTGCAGCCACGGCGCGTGGCCTTGCGCGATGCTGGCGATGAAGCCGAAGGCGGTGAGGTCGGCATTGCGCCAGGGATCGCGGCCGAACAGGCCGGGCAGCACGTAGGCGGCGCACAGCAGCAGCAGGGCCCAGCGCGGGATCGGGTGCGTGCTGCGCTCGGCCACGACGGCCGGGGTGGGCAGATTCATGCGCGTCTGTCTCGTTGTCGTTGTGGATGCCGGTGCGCATCATGCCGCAGCTTCGGCGGGCTCAGGACGTGTCTCCTGACACCCTGCGGTAAAGGCGGGCGAAGCACTGTCCCGGGACGCGACGACGCATCGCGCCCCTCCGTCCGGCGTGGCGGAGGCGGGCTCCGGAGCGGCCATGAAAAAAGGCAGCCGGTGGGGCTGCCTTTTTGCGGTGACCGGATCAGATCCGGTCGGGGAGGGCCGCTCAGGCCTTCTTGCGCAGGTTCGCAAACTTGTTGCGGAACTTCTCGACGCGACCGCCCAGGCTGTCGACGCTCTTCTGGGTGCCCGTGTAGAACGGGTGGGATTCGCTGGAGGTTTCCAGCTTGACCAGCGGCAGTTCGCGGCCGTCGTCCAGCTTGATCGATTCCTTCGTCTGCACCGTCGAGCGGATCACGAACTGGGAACCATTGGACTGGTCCAGGAAGACCACGTCGCGATAGTTGGGGTGAATGCCTTCTTTGGCCATTTGAAAATCCTCGCTGCAGTGCCGCCAGCCACACTGCCCCTTGCAGCGCACTTGTCGACAGCGGAAAAACGCGGAGTATAGCTGAAATGAGAGAAGCCGCCCAGGGGCGGCTTCCGTGAAGTCCGGAGACCGGGCTGAATCAGCCCCCGCGTCTCATCATGTCGAAGAAATCGTGGTTGTTCTTCGAGGACTTCATCTTGTCGAGGATGAACTCCATCGCCTCGATCTCGTCCATCGGGTACAGCAGCTTGCGCAGGATCCAGGCCTTCTGGAGGATCTCGGGCTTGAGCAGCAGCTCCTCGCGGCGGGTGCCCGACTTGTTCAGCAGGATCGACGGATAGACACGCTTCTCGGCCATGCGACGGTCCAGATGGATTTCGCAGTTGCCGGTGCCCTTGAACTCTTCGTAGATCACCTCGTCCATCTTGGAGCCGGTGTCCACCAGGGCCGTGCCGATGATGGTCAGCGAGCCGCCTTCCTCGATGTTGCGCGCGGCGCCGAAGAAGCGCTTGGGGCGCTGCAGCGCGTTGGCGTCCACACCACCGGTCAGCACCTTGCCGGAGCTGGGCAGCACGTTGTTGTAGGCGCGGGCCAGGCGGGTGATCGAGTCCAGCAGGATGATCACGTCCTTGCGCAGTTCCACCAGGCGCTTGGCGCGCTCGATGACCATTTCCGCGACCTGCACGTGGCGCGCGGCCGGTTCGTCGAAGGTGGAGCTGATGACCTCGCCGCGCACGGTGCGCTGCATCTCGGTCACTTCCTCGGGGCGTTCGTCCACCAGCAGCACCATCAGGTGGGCGTCGGGATAGTTGGCCGCGATCGAGTGCGCCAGATGCTGCATCATCATCGTCTTGCCCGACTTGGGCGGGGCGACGAGCAGCGCGCGCTGGCCTTTGCCCAGCGGGGCGATCAGGTCGATGATCCGGCTGGTGATGTTGTCGTCGCCGCGGATGTCGCGTTCGAGCTTGAACTGCTCCTTCGGGAAGAGCGGCGTCAAGTTCTCGAACATGATCTTGTGCTTGGACTCCTCCGGCGTCAGGCCGTTGACGCGGTCCACCTTGACCAGCGCGAAGTAGCGCTCGCCGTCCTTGGGCACGCGCACTTCGCCTTCGACCATGTCGCCGGTGTGCAGGTTGAAGCGGCGGATCTGGCTGGGCGACAGGTAGATGTCGTCCGTCGAGGCCATGTAGCTGGCCTCGGGCGAGCGCAGGAAGCCGAAGCCGTCTGGAAGGACTTCCAGCACGCCGTCGCCGAACACCTGCTCGCCGGCCTTGGCGCGCTTTTTCATGATCGCGAACATCAGCTCCTGCTTGCGCAGGCGGGCGACGTTGTCGATCTCCAGCTCTTCGCCCATCTGGATCAGGGCGGAGACGTGAAGCGCCTTCAGTTCAGAAAGATGCATGGGGGGTTTGACCCGGTCTGTCGTCCAGGGCCTGCCAAGGCCAGAGACACAAACAACGGCGAGCCCAAGGGACGCGCATCCGCGTTGCGGCGGACTTGAGGAAAGCGTGGAGACTTGGGCGCCGAGTCCACGCGCTCACCCGGAAGATCGACGGCGTCCGGAAGACGCCGTTGGGCCCGGGAGGGCGTGGTGGCAAGTTGTTCGCCAGGACCGCTTGGGCCCCGGCGAATGGAATCATTATAGGTTGGCGTCGAGGAAGGACGTCAACTGGGCCTTGGACAACGCGCCGACCTTGGTCGCGGCGAGCTGGCCGCCCTTGAACAGCATCAGGGTCGGGATGCCGCGGATGCCGAACTTGGCGGGCACTTCGCGGTTGTCGTCGACGTTCAGCTTGGCGATCTGCAGGCGGTCGCCGTAGTCCTTGGCGACTTCGTCCAGGATGGGGGCGATCATCTTGCAGGGGCCGCACCACTCGGCCCAGTAGTCGACCAGCACGGGTTTGTCGGACTGGATGACGTCGCTGTCGAACGAGGCGTCGGAGATGTGTTTGATCTGTTCGCTGCTCATGGGAATGGTCCTTGCGTGATGTCCCTGCCGGGCGGATGCCACGGACGGGCGGCCAGCCGGGCGACAATGTGTACCGCCTCGGGGGCCCCAGGGTTGCAGGGTGAGACGATTCTCACACAAGCCCGGAAACCTCGGCCCGAGTAGGCGCTCATCCGACATGCAGGTGCGCGGGCGGATCTCAAGCCGCCGGGCGCCTGGTTTTCGCTATCGTCGCGATGCGCGGAATCTTCGGCGGCGCCTCCGGGCCCGCCGCCGTTGCCGCCGTTGCCGCTGTTGCCTGCCGCCACTGTCACCATCGTCACCGCCAGTCCCACCGCCTTGTCGACCACGCCGCCGCCCTCGATGACGTCTCCGCCGCCGGTCGGCTTTCCCCCGTCGCCGGTCGACTTTCCGCAGTCGCCGGCCGACTTTCCGTTGTCGCCGGCCCACACCAGCGCCGCGATCTGGGATGGCGTCGCACGCCGCGCGGCCGATTGGCTGGAGGCCAACGGGCTGTCCGCGCGGGACGCCGTGCTGCTGCTGCCCTTCGCGCAACATCTGGCACCGGCGCGGCGCGCCTGGATGAAGCTGTCGCGCTGGCAGCCGCGCATCGAGACCACGCACAGCCTCGCGTCGGCGCTGGGGCCGAGCGCGCTGCCGCAGGCGGACCAGTTGACTGGCGATGCCGCGATCGATGCGCTGGCCGCCCGCGCGCTGATGCGCGGCCAGAGCTGGGCCGAGGCGCTGCGCAAGGAAGATCCGCGCGCCTATGACGCCGCGGTGCAACGGCTGGTCGAAGCCGCGCATGCGCTGGCGCGGGCCGCCGCGCTGCGCGATCCGGCGCATCGCCATGAGTTCTGGGAACAAGGCCGGGCGGCGCTGGCGCTGCAGAGCGGCGTCGGGCACCTGGAGCGCGCGCTGCTGGCGGTGGCGCTCGAATGGGCCGCGGCCGACCCGCGCGCGCCGGCCACCGACGCGCTTTTCTCGCTGCGTCCGAGCGCCTGGCTGCACCTGCAGTGCGGCGGGCCGGATCCGCTCGCGCAGGCGCTGCTCGCGAGCGCGGAGGCCGCCGGCGTGCCCTGCCTGCGCCTGAATGCCGATCTGCCGCTGGACGCCGCGTTCGACGGCGGCGCGCCGGTCGGGCGCATCGAACAGGCCGTGTGCGACGACTTCGAGGACCTGGCGCAATGCAGCGCCGCGTCAGTGCTCGATCACCTGCAGGCGGGCCGCGCGCCGGTCGCGCTGATCGCGCAGGACCGCGTGCTGCTGCGGCGCGTGCGCGCGCTGCTGGAGCGCCAGGGCCTGGGCATCCAGGACGAGACCGGCTGGACCCTCGCGACGACCGCGCCGGCTGCCCAGTTGATGGCGATGCTCCGCGCCGCGCGTCGCGAGGCGACCGTCGACGATTGGCTCGCCTGGTTGAAGACACCGCTGGCCTCGTCGCTGCGCGAGCGCGGCGGCAGTGCCTCGCTGAGCGCGCTGGAGGCGCACTGCCGCAAGCGCGGCTGGTCCACGCCGCAGGCGGTGCGCGCCGATCGTCTGCCTCCGGGCAGCGAGCGGCTCTGGGAGGCCGCGCGCGAGGCGCTGATACCGCTGCAGCTGCGCGGCGCGCAGGCGCTCGACGCCTGGATTGCCGCGCTGGGGCAGACGCTCCAGCAGCTCGGTGCCGACGAGCAGCTCAAGCGCCAGCCCGCCGGCGGTCCGCAGGTGCTGGAGGCCCTGTGGCTGAGCAAGACGCCCTGGCCGGGTTCCGGCCACGAAGCGGTCCTGCGAGGCGCCCAACTGACCGCCTCCGAGTTCGTCGACTGGGTGTCGCAGACGCTCGAGGCCGGCGAATACAAGCCGCCGCTCGAAGGCGGCCTCCAGATCATGATCACGCCGCTGGCGCGGACGATGCTGCGCCCGTTCGGCGCCATCGTGCTGCCGGGCGCGGACGCCGCGACGCTGGGACCGGTGCCGCCGGGGCCGGTGCTGATCGGCGACACGTTCGCGCGCGAGCTCGGCCTGCCGACCGTCGAAGGCAAGCGTCATGCGCTGGCCTGGCAGTTTGCGCAGCTGCTGCGCGCGCCGGCGGTCACGCTGCTGCGTCGCGGGCATCTCGGCAGCGAGCCGCTGGCGGCGAGTCCCTTGCTGGACCGGCTCGACCTCGCGCTGCAGGCGGCCGGCCACGTGCTGCCGCATTGGCACGATCCGCGCCTCGAAGCGACCGTGCCGGCCGCGCAGGTCTACCGCGCCGCCGCGCAGGCGCAAGGTCGGCTGCCTTCCGCGCTGAGCGCGAGCGCGGTGGAGTCGCTGCGCCAATGCCCGTACCAGTTCTTCGCCCGCGTGCTGCTGGGCCTGCGCGAAGCGGGCGAGCTCGACGTCCAGGCCGACAAGCGCGACTACGGCACCTGGCTGCACGCGGTGCTGCATCAGTTCCACACCGAGCGCGTGGAGCGCCGCGATCCCCATCTCGACGACGACGCCCGCCTGCAGCGCGCCGCGCAGGACCAGATGCGCGAGCTGGGCCTGGCGCCGGCGGAGTTCCTGCCGTACTCGGCGAGCTTCGCGCGTTTCGTGCCGGCCTACCTCGGCTGGCTCGCTGAGCGCGAGGCCGAGGGCCAGCGCTTCGAACGCGGCGAGGTCGACCGCCGCGTGCGTCCCTGGGCGGAGATCGAGCCCGCGCTCGCGGAACTCGCGCTGCTCGGGCGCATCGACCGGATCGACGACGCGCCCGATGGCCGGCTGCTCGTCGACTACAAGACCGGCAGCGTGAAGGGCTTGAAGGACAAGGTCGCCAATCCGCTCGAAGACACACAGCTTGCCGTCTACGCCGTGCTCATGGGAGTCGGCCAGTTGCAAGACCCCGGCCCGCTGCGTGCGCAATACCTGGCCCTGGACGACGCCAAGGGCATCGCCGAGATCGAGCACGACCACGTGGAAGAGACGGCGGCCGTGATGCTGGACGGCTTGCGCCGGGACCTGATGGCCATCCACGCCGGCGATCCGCTGCCGGCATTGGGCGAGGGCGTTGCCTGTGCCTACTGCGAGATGCGCGGCCTGTGCCGTCGCGACGATTGGGATGGAGCCGCGCCGTGACCGCCCCGACGATTGCCCCGATGAACGCCCCGATGAACGCTCCGATGACGAACGCTGCCACGACGGGCCCGCTGGGCGCCGCCGCCTACACGCTCGACGGTGCGCCGGTCGCGCGCGAGCGCTTCTACGAGCTGGCCTGCGACCCGGCGCGCAGCGTCGTCGTCGAAGCCTGCGCCGGCGCGGGCAAGACCTGGATGCTGGTCTCGCGCATCCTGCGCGCGCTGCTGGACGGCGCGCGACCGCAGGACATCGTCGCGATCACCTTCACCCGCAAGGCCGCCGGCGAGATGCGCGCGCGCCTGAACGAATGGCTGCACGAGTTCGCCCACTGCGACGACGCGGGTCGCGTGCTCGCCCTGCGCCAGCGCGGGCTGCCGCAGGCGCAGGCCGTCGACCTCGCGCCGCGCCTGGCCACGCTGCAGCAACGGCTGCTGCAGGACGCGCGTCCGGTGGAGATCCGCACCTTCCACGCCTGGTTCTCGCAGCTGCTGCGCGCCGCGCCGCTGGAACTGCTGCGCGCGCAAGGCCTGTCGCCGGAACTCCAGCTGCTGGAGGACGAAAGTGACCTGATGCCCGAGCTCTGGCAGCGTTTTCACGCCGCGGTGCTCGAGGACGAGGCGCTGCTGACGATCTACCGCGACCTGAGCCTGATCCACGGCCGCAACAAGCTGCTGGACTGGCTGACGTCGGCCTTCGAGAAGCGGGTGGAACTGCGCCTCGCCCACGCGCACGGCCGGCTGATGGACAGCATGCCGACGGCGGCCGAGGTCGTGCCCGAGCTTGCCGCATTCGCCGCGCCGATCGAGGCCTTCGCGCCCCTGCGCGGCGAGCTGCAGGCGCTCGCGATCGAGCTCGGCCAGTCGACCAAGGTCACGCCGAAGAAATGCGCGACCGCGCTCGAGCAGGCGCTGCAGCTGCCTGACGAGGAGGCGCTCGCCGGCGTGCGCCAGGCGCTGTTCACGGCGGAAGGCGCGCCGCGCAAGAACCTCGGCGACTCGCCCGCGTTGTCGGCCGCGATGGACCGTCTCCAGCGGCTGCTGCTCGCCATCGAGCAGGACCGCGCGCGCCTGTGGCACCAGCAGATGTGCGCGCTGGCCTTGACGCTGCTGGATGCGTTCGACCGCCTCAAGCGCGAGCGCGGCATCGTCGACATGAACGACCTGGAGCGCGGCGCGCTGGCCCTGCTCGGGGATGCGGACCTGTCGGGCTGGGTGCAGGAGCGGCTCGACAGCCAGGTCCGGCACCTGCTGATCGACGAATTCCAGGACACGAGCCCGCTGCAGTGGCACGCGCTGCACGCATGGCTGTCCGGCTATGTCGGCGCGGGCGGCGGCGCCAGCGGACAGCGGCCGCCGTCGGTCTTCATCGTCGGCGACCCGAAGCAGAGCATCTACCGCTTCCGCCGCGCCGAGCCCCGCGTCTTCGCGGCGGCGCGCGATTTCGTGCGCGAAGGCCTGGACGGCGTGCTGCTCGCGTGCGACCACACGCGGCGCAACTCGGTCCCGGTGCTGGCGGCGGTGAACGCCGTCTTCGAATCGGCGAGCCTGGCGCAGCAGTACAGCGGTTTCCGCCCGCACACCACGGAGTCGGGGAGTGGCGATCCGCTGGACGGTGTCTTCTTCATCGCAGGCGACCAGACCTCCGATGACGAAGCGACCGAAACGACGCGGGAGGAGGGCACCTGGCGCCCGAGTCTGACCGAAGCGCGGCGCGAGCCGGAGCTGCATCGCCGCGAGGCCGAGGCCGGGCGGATCGCCGCCTGCATCGGTGATCTGCTGGCCAAGCGCGAGGCGCAGCCGGGCGAGATCTTCGTGCTGGCGCGCAAGCGCGAGGGCCTGCGCGTGCTCGCGCAGATCCTCAAGGGCCAGGGGATCGCGCACGCGGCGCCGGAGGACATGGCGCTGCTCGACGCGCCGGACGTCCGCGATCTGCTGGCGCTGCTGGATGCCTTGGCGTCGAGCGGCCATCAGCTGTCGCTGGCGCACGCGCTGCGCAGTCCGCTGTTCGGCGCGAGCGAGGCGGACCTGCTGTGGCTCGCCGCCGAATCACGTTCGGTGAAGTGGCTCGGTCAAGAGCGGCAAGAGCGGCAAGATCAGCAGGTTCAGCAGCATCAGCAGGATCAACTGGCGCAGCTGGAGCAGCTGGAGCAACTGGAGCCGGAGCATCTGGGGCAGCTGGAGCAGGCTCCCGCGGACAGAGAACCAACGCAGGCAGCGAGTGCTGCAGGACCGGCATGGGGCTTGGGGGTCCTGGAGGGATCCCCCATGCCCCGTGGAGGGCCCGCTGAGCCGGAGCAGGTGGGCGATTTCCCGCCTGCGGACCCACCTCTGGAAGCGCCGCAGCAGGAAGGTCCGACGACCCGCACCTGGTGGGAGACGCTCCTCCAAGCCGATCCCGAGGCCCTGCGCGAGCCGCTGCGCCGCGCGCAGGGGTTGCTGTCTCGCTGGGCGTCGACGGCGGTCCTGCGCAGCCCGCACGACCTGCTCGACGCGATTGTTCATGAGGGCGACCTGATGGCGCGCCTGGCGGCTGCCGTGCCTGCCAGCGAGCGCCGCGCGCGGCTGCATGCGGTGGAGGCGCTGCTCGCGCTGGCCCTGGAGCTGGATGGTGGCCGGTATGCCGGCCTGTACGGCTTCGTCCGCGCGCTGAAGAGCCGCGCGCTGAAGCTGGCGGCGCCTGCCGAGCCCGATGCCGTGCAGCTGCTGACGGTGCACGGCGCCAAGGGGCTGGAGGCGAAGGTCGTGATCCTGATGGATGCGGAGGCCGGCCCGGCGCGCTCGGAGAGCATGGCGCTGGCGATCTCCTGGCCGGTGCAGGAGGCCGTGCCGCGGACGGTGGCCTTCCTCGTGTCGGAGGCGAAGCCGCCGCCGTCGCTGCAGGCCCTGCTCGACGACGAGAAGGACCAGCGCCAGCGCGAGGAGCTCAACGCGCTGTATGTCGCGATGACGCGCGCGCGGCACCGGTTGCTGCTCAGTCGCACGCCGGCGAAGCGTCAGAGCTCATCGGGGACGTGGTGGACGCGGGTGCAGCCGCAGGCCGAGGCGATGGCGGTGCCGGAGGTCGCGGATGGCCTGCGCGTGCCGGACGAGGACGTCGCGCGTCTCAAGGTGCTGCCGCGGGTCGAGCCGCTGCCGCCGGAGGTGGCGAACGCCGGCGCGGACGTCGGCCAGAGTCCCGACGAGGTCGACGACAGCGCCGCGCTCGGCGAGGCGCTGCATCGCGTGCTCGAATGGCACAGCGGGCCACAAGGCGGCGCGCATGCGCTGGACCGGCTGATGGCGGCCGCGGCGCAGATGTACGGCCTTGACGCGCGCCGCACGGAGCGCCTCGAGCGCAGCGTGCGGGCGATCCTCGGCAGCGGGGACTGCGCGCCGTTCTTCGATGCCGCCGCGCTCGACTGGCACGGCAACGAGGTGCCGCTCAGCTGGAGCGGCCACGACATGCGGCTGGACCGGCTCGTCAGCCGCCGCGACGGCGCGGGCGTGCGCACGTGGTGGGTGCTCGACTACAAGCTCCACCCGGCGCCGCAGCGCAATCCCGAGTACATCCAGCAGCTGTGGCGCTACCGCGAGGCCGTGATGGCGCTGCAGCCCGGAGAGCCGGTGCGCTGCGCCTTCATCACGGGGCAGGGCCGGTTGATCGATTGCACCGAGGCGGTGGCCGGCGCGGCCGATCTCTTCGCCTAGATTCGATACTTTCTTGCTCCCTCTCCCGCTTGCGGGAGAGGGAGTAGGAAGGCGCGGCGACTCTCAGGCCGGCGAGCCGTAATCCCCTTCGGACGGCCGGCTGTGCCAGGCCACCGACGTGGTCGTCGGCCACGGTCCGCCGTCGCCCAGACGCTGATGCACTGCCTGCGCGCTCAGCGCCGCGGCCTCCAGCACGCGCGTCAGCGCCTGGAGCTCCGCCATCGACGGCTCCGACATCGACGTGCGCAGATACACGTTGCCGCGCAGGCTCAGCAGCACGAACGGACGTCCCTCCACGAGGATGTCCTGCGTCGCCTGGGCCAGCCGCTCGGACAGGTCCTTGTCGAGCCAGGCCATGACCAGCTCCCGGTTGATGCCCACCGCGCCGAAGCGTTGCCGCACGAGCTTGGACTCCATCTGCGAGTGCTTCGGGAACATCACCAGCCAGCGCATCTCCTCGGGCGTATCCGTGTCCACGCGCGTGCGCAGCGTGTCGGTGTAGGCCTCGAAGACGCTGCTCTCCAGCCGCTCCATCAGCTTGCGCTCGATGAGCATCATCTGCATGTCGGGATTGATCTTGAGCTCGCAGCGCATGCGCAGCTCGAAGCCGTCGATGTAGCTGCGCTGCGAGGGCCCCCACTCGATGCGGGTCAGGCCGGGCAGCGTGCGGGGCAGGTCGATGACGAAGCCGCGCCCGTCGCGGGCGTGGCGCAACTGGCCGCCGCGTTCCGAGGCCCACTCGCTCAAGGGACGCCACCGGGCCGCGTTGGCACGGGCGGCGAACCACTGTTTGATTTGTTTGATTACCATGAGGCGGGACGATGCGCGTGGGGCCCGGGGTCCGTGCATTGAAGCGTCGACGGAGTGGTCGATCGACATGTGGACGAACAGGGCTTCGCGCCCGAACGGAGAACGCTTGATGATCGAAGTGTATTCATGGCCCACGCCCAATGGCCACAAGGTGCACATCATGCTGGAAGAGTGCCGCCTGCCTTACCGGGTGATTCCCGTGGACATCGGCGCCGGCGACCAGTTCGATGCGAAATTCCTCGCCATCAGCCCCAACAACAAGATCCCCGCGATCGTCGATCCCGACGGGCCGGACGGGCAGCCGATCTCGCTGTTCGAGTCCGGCGCGATCCTGCTGTACCTCGCCGGCAAGACGGGGCAGTTCCTGCCGCCGGACACGCGCGGCCGCTACGAGGCGCTGCAGTGGCTGATGTTCCAGATGGGCGGCGTCGGGCCGATGCTGGGCCAGACGCATCACTTCCGGATGTACGCCCCCGAGAAGATCGAGTACGCCATCGACCGCTACACCAACGAGGCCAAACGCCTCTACGGCGTGATCGACCGGCGGCTGGCGCGCAGCAAGTACATCGCGGGGCCGGCGTACGGCATCGCCGACATGGCGATCTTCCCGTGGCTGCGCGGCGCGAAGAACCAGGGCGTGGAGATGTCGGACCACCCGCACCTGAAAGGCTGGTTCGACGAGATCGCGAAGCGGCCCGCGGTGCTCCGCGCCGTCGAGGTGCTGGCGGAGAAGCGCCGTCCGCTGGTCGACGACAAGGCGCGCGAAGTGCTCTTCGGCAAGACCCAGTACGAGCGGCGCTGAGGCGCATCGATCCGGTGCGGCCGAGAGGTCGCATCGGCGGGATCGCCGGGATCGGCCGGAGCGACCGGATAGGCCCTGTTGGTCGAAGGCGCCGATGCGGTGCCCCGTCGTCGACGGGGTCAGATCTTGCCCAGCCGCGCGCGGTCGCCGAGCTCGGTGAGCCAGCGGCGGCCGTCCTCGCGGATGGCCGTCGCCAGGCCCTTGTCCTGCAGCCGCTGCTGCATCTCCTCGCTGACTGGCATGCCGCCGGGCGATTGGGGGAGGAAGTAGAGCGCGGCGCGCTCGTCCTCGGTGATCACGAGATCGGGGGGCGGGACGGGGAAGCTGAAGGTCGGCGGCGTGGACATGCGCCGCAGTATCCCTCAGGGTCCGCGTCCTTCAGCCGTCAGAACTCAGGCGAACGAGCTCAGGCGAACGAGCTCAGGCCGCGGCCTTGAGCGCGCTGGTGCGACGGCGGCCCGCGACGCCCGCCGCCAGCGCGGCGATGCCCAGCAGCGCCAGGGAACCCGGCTCCGGCAGTTCACCCGCGGCGAAGGCCAGCGAATTGGCCATCAGCAGCGCGCCATCGGTCGATGGATTCCAGCCGCCGGGCGACACGTCGCTGGAGGTGGGGAACATGTTCAGCCCGACGACCACGCCGTTGTGATCCATGCGGTAACCCGCCAGCGCCTGCCCGTTGCTCCACAGGGCCACGACATCGGCGCCGGCCTTGGGGGTGAGTCGGTAGCACAGCGCGGACGCGCCGCCGTTGAAGCTGGCGATGTCATGCATCAGCGGGCTGTCCGAACGGATCACCTGGCCCAGACCGCCGCAGGAGTTCTGGTTGTTGTTGATGTTGAAGACGTCGTAGTTGGCAGAGACGAAACGGCCCTGCATGCCCTTGAATCCGGCCGTCGCGTGCGACAGGCCGGCTTCGACGACGCCACCGCCCTGGTCCACGTAGTCCGCCAGCACGTTGCCCAGCTGCAGGGCGCTGGCGAAGGGCACGGTGGCGCTTTCGTTGTAGACCAGCACGGCGTCGTAGGCCGTCAGCATGGCGAGCGTGGGGGTGCCGGTGGCGACGTTGAAGACGTCGACCACGCCGCTGACCACGCCGGTGGCCGTGATCTTCGACTGCACGTCGGCCAGGCTGCCCGCCTGCACGGGCGCACCGAGGATCAGTACCGAGGCCTGCGCGGCTGCGGCGGTCGCGCACAGCAGGGTGGCGGTCAGGGCGGCGCGGAGCGGGGGAAGGAGGGTCGAGCGCTTCATCGGGGGTTCTCTCTCGGACAGTCGTTCTTGTGGTCGTTGGCGGGAGGCCAGGAAACGGAGAGGGGAAGCAACATCCAAGCCATTGGGTGCGAATTCCCGGTGCCTCAAGCACTTGCGGCGGTTGTCCCTGGAGCAGGGGTCAGCGGGTGTAATGAATCCCGACACTTCCGGCGTGGAAGTTGCTTCGCGGATCGCCCCGCCGGGCGCTTGCCGGCCGCCCTTGTAATGCGGGGGTAAAACACCGTCGGCGTGCGTGGCGCCGGGCGACGGTTGGAGGGAAACTTGCCAAGGCGTGAAGGCGCAACCCGCTTGCCAGCGGGTTGCGGATCCGATCACAACGCAAAAGGAGTCCTCATGTCAGCCAAGCCAGACCACACCGATGCCGTCGGGGGCGTCGAGAGTCACAACGGACGCTGGTTCGTCCGCGAAGTCGTCGGCGAGGCACCGCCGTTCCGGGCCCGTTACCTGGTGATTGCCGCGCACGCCGCGAGCGGCGGCAAGCCGGAGCTGAACGGCTACTGGCACGAGCTCGAACGCAGCTTCGACACCTGGAGCTATGCGGCCGACGCGGCCTTGGAGGCCGCGCAGCGGACGATCGATTTCAGGCCCTGAATCAGGGCCGCGCCGCGCGGCTTGGCATGTCCTTCGGCGCTCGATGAGCGTCTCAGGCCAAGCGGCGCGCGCAACATCGCGCGGCCACGCCTCACGGCGCCGGCGCGCAAGGCCGCCGTGCCGTCACATGCCTGCGGTGATCTTCTTCTGCAGCGCCTTGTACTGCTCCAGGCGCGGGCCGCCGAGCGCGACCGCGCGCTCGATCGCGAGCGAGGCCTTGTAGCGCTCGCCCTGTTCCATCAGCACCTGCGCCAGGTTGTTCCAGCCTTCGGGCAGGTCGGGCCGCACGTCCGTGAGCCGCGCGTAGTGCCTGGCGGCGGTGCGGCGGTCCTTGGCCGCGTAGGCGGTGTTGCCGGCGCCCAGCAGCAGCACGGGCTCGCCGGGCCAGCGCGTCAGCGCGGCCGTGTAGCCCTTGCGCGCGGCCGGCGCGTCCAGACGTTCAAGCGCCGCCAGCGCGGCACCGGTTCCCGCTCCGTCCAGCGAGGCCGGCAGCAGGTCGGGCGGGAGCGTCGTCATCGCCCAGTAGTCGCCGCGCGCCCAGGTGCGCTCGAAGACCGGCAGCTCGATCTCCTGCCGCGCGGTCTTGCCGCTGTGCAGCAGGATCGTGCGGCGTTGCTTGTCGTAGCCGACGGCGACGGCGTAATGCCAGACCGGCGCGACGTCCAGCGACAGGTTCTGGAACACGATCACCGGATGCCCGGCGGCGACCTCGGCCAGCAGCGCGTCCAGCCGCGGCGGCAGCACGTAGGCCGGCAGGCCCTGGCGGCGCGTCGCGACCAGCATCTCCGTCTGCAGCGAGCCCTTGCGGCCGGGCAGGAAGACCTGCGGCTTCAACTGCTCGACGGTCGTGGACTTGCCCGCCGTGCGCAGCAGCATCGCGAGCGCGGCCGGGCCGCACTCGTAGTCGTCCTGCGCGATGAACGGGGTCTTCGCGGACAGGTCCACGCGCGCGGGCAGGTCGGCGGGCCATTGCCGTTCCAGCGCCTGCAGCTGCGGCGGCGTGCCCGCGCAACCGCCCAGCAGCAGCGCCAGCGCCAGCATCGGCGCGGCCAGCGGAATCAGCGAGCGGGAAGTCCGCGCGGAGCGGACGAGCCGGACGGGCCGCATGATCGACATGAAGACCTCAGCGGATCGATCGCGTGAACGGGAAGACCTTGGTGAAGCCCAGGATGTCGGTGATCAGCAGGATCACGAACACGGTGAAGATGATGCCCAGCACCTCGCCACCGGCGGGGGCTTCGGCGATGCGGCCGTCGAGCGCGCGGATCTCGTCGTCGGACATCGCGTCCACGCGCGCCTGCGCGGCGCCGGCATCGACGCCTTCCTTGACCATGGCCTGACGCACGTCCTCGCGGGCGAAGAAGGCGTTGACGCGGACGCGGCTGTCGGCGGCGGTGCCGGTGGGCGCGGCGGGCTGCACCAGCGCGTCGGTCGGCACGACCTGCGCGCTCGCGTGCATCGGCAGCGCCATCAGCGTGCAGGAGGCGATCAGCGTGGACGCGATCGCGCGCTTGACCAGCGAGGGGCGCGACGCGGTCACGGCGGCGATGGCGCCGGAGCAGACGGTTTGGGAAGCTTGTTCTTGTCGGTTCATGGTCGGACCTGGAGGGAGGATGGAGAAATCCTAGGTCCGCGCCCGATGCTGTTACAAGTTCGATTACCGGGCGTCACATTGGATGCAATTCCCGGGTGATCGGATGTCCGGACGGGACTGAAGAACGTGATAAGGCGATGCCGCGCCAGTGCGCGCCGCGCGGTGGTGCTCCCCATCGGGCTTCAATGCTTCCGCGCCTCCGCGCCTCCGCGCCTCCGCGCTTCAGCGATCGCAGCGTTGGCCGCTGGCGCTGCGCAGGATCCAACGCTCGCCCTTGCGGGACAGCAGCGCGGTGGAACTGAGCGTGCCGAGGTCGCAGGTCGTCGCATCGACCTCGGCGAACTGCGCCAGCTCGACGGTATCCGCGTCGCGCCAGCGCATGAAGCGGAAGCTGATCGCGGTCTGCTCCGGCGTGGGCTGGAAGCGGTAGCGCTCGACGAGGCGGCCGTCCTCGCGGCTCCAGAGGACCACGCCGTTGAACTCCTGGCCCGGCGACGCGTGCGTCACCACCAGGTGGCGACCGTCCGGCGACGGGTTGACGTTGCCATGCATCTCGTAGCGCGTGCCGTCGGCGCGGGAGATCCACAGCAGTTCGCTGCCGGCGGGCAGCGTTGCGCGCACGACGTAGAACTGGCCGTCGGGCGACAGGCCGTCGAGGCGGAAATCGACGGAAGGCAGTGCGGGATCGGCGGGATCGGATCGCTGACTGTCGAGCACCACCGGGCGGCCCTTGGCGACGGGCAGCCACAGGCGCAGGTCATCGCGGCGCGCGGCCACGCCGAGCCGGCGAAGCACCTCGGCTTCGGCCTCGGCGCGGAACTGCTCGTCGGAGCCTTCCTCGGCGACGGGGCCGCCCGCGGTCGCGGACGAGGGCGCGAACAGCATGCCGCGCGGGGCGAGTCCAACCGAAGCGCCCGGACGGGGCGGTGCGGGCCAGGCATTGGAGGAAGCCTCGGCGACGACGCTCGTGAGCATGAGCGCGACCGCGATGGCGGCGCGAAGCGCGCGGCCGACGCGGACGGCGGGAACCATGACGGAAGCGGCGGCCGGGAGAACGGCTGTCAGGGCAGCCGGAACGGCGGGCGAGGCGGACAACATCGGACGAAGGCGCGGGCGCGGGCGCGGGCGGAACGGGGGGGGGGACGGGGTGACCAGGCGCCGCAGTCTAAAAGGGCCTCCGTGCGCTGGCCCACACACGTTACGCATGGTGACAAGACCTGCCCCCGGGCGGGGTCAGGTCGTGAGGTCGGACCCCTCCAACGGGCGGGTCAGCGCTTGCAGCGCGGCGCCGTGACGTCCTTGAGCGCCCAGTTGTCGCCCTCGCGCGTGAGCACGACCAGCGTCTCCTCCATCGCGTCGCGGCAGGTGAGGGGATCGCCCTGCGTGGTGCGTTCGAGCTCGATGGTCCGGTTGTCCTTCCAGCGCATGAAGCGGTAGAGCGCATAGCGATCGCCGGGCTCGTGCCGGAACTTCTCGACCAGCCGGCTCGACGCGCGCTCCCAGATCAGGACGCCGTTGAAGTCGGTCGTCTCGGAGGCGCTGACGACCGCGAGCAGGCTGCCGTCCGGCGAGGCCTTGGGCGTGGCGCGCAGCCGATAGCGCTCGCCGTCCTGGCGCGAGACCCAGATGACGTCGCTGCTCTCGTAGTAGGTCGCGCGCACGACGAAGAACTCGCGATCCGGCGACAGGCCGTCGAAGCGGTAGTCCTCGTAGGCGGCTTCGCTGTGACCGCTGGCGTTGGGCCAGACGCTGTCGAAGATCTCCGGCCGGCCCGACACGGTGGGCAGCACCAGCCGCGAGCCGGTGCGCTTGATCAGGTCGTGCCGGCCCGCCGCGTTGGCCTTGCGGATCGCGTCGGCCTCGGCCTTGGCGCGGAAGGCCTCGTCGGAGCCTTCATTGCCGGCGGCCTGGCCCGGGTCCGCCTCCGGCCGCGCGCGCTGCAGGTCCTTCGTGAAGTCGCCCTTGGGCGCGATGCCGGACGGCTTCGGCAGCGGGGGCGGCTTGTAGGTCTGCTGCTGCGCGGACGCGGGACCGGCGGCCGCCGCCACCAGGACGGCGAGCGCGGCCAGCGCGGTCGACATAGTCGACGCGCGCGGGGCGGCGGAGCGGGCAACGGATCGGACGAAGGAGCGCATGAAGGTCTGTTCAGTTCAACCGTGGATCGCCGCGGCGACGATCTGGCCGATGGAGATGCACATCGCCGCGACCACGACGGCCAGGGCCATGTTCTTGTGCTCGACGATCTCTTCCCACAGCTTGTACGGGGTCAGCTTGTCGATGATGACGAAGCTGATCCAGAACACCAGCACGCCGATGAGGGCGTACAGGATGGAGCCCAGCACGATCGCGGGCTTGAGCCATTCGAAACCTTCCATGTCGTTCTCCTGATCGGTCCTGATGTCGGACGTGAAGTCGGTGGGGAACGGCGGGCGGAGATCCGAGCTGCCGGAGTGTCTCCGCGATTGCCGTCGTCGTCGTGATGACTCTGGGTGACTCTGGGTGAGACTGGTGACTACTTGTGGCCGCCGCCGCCGCTGCTGTAACCGCCGTACGAGCCGCCGCTGGAGCCCACGTAGCCCACGCCGGAGCCGCGGCTGCTGCGCTTGCACTGCTGGTACTCGGCGCTGGTCTCGCCGTAGGTGTCCTTGTAGCGGTCGCAATCATCCTTGCTGCAGGCGCGCAGCATCGCGAACAGCACCGCGATGATGAAGATCCCGATGATGATGTTGCGCAGCAGCTTGCCCTGGTCCATGCCCGACGTCACGTCGCGGCGCAGCGCCGGCATCTTGTCCTCGGGCAGCGCGGAGAAGCGGCGCACCTCCGCGGCGTCCACGGCGCGGCCGTGGCTCCAGGTGACCTCGTTGCCGGCCTGCTCGCTGCTGAGCAGCTCCAGCCGGGTGCCGTTGCGCCATTCGTAGTCGCGGACGAGGGCGCGTTCCTCGCGCTTGATGCGCCAGTAGAACTCGCCCAGCACATAGGTGACCTTCGCGGTGTAGGTCCACTTGTGCTTGAAGTCCTTGTCCTTGTAGCGGACGGACTTCGCCGCCGCGTTCGACGGCGCGCCGGTGATCGGGCGCACGACGCTCCAGCCGTCCTCGGTGTCGACGAGGAAGGCGAAGCCCTCCATGCGGCTGAACAGCAGGTACTCGCGCCAGAAGGTCTGTTCGTCCTCGCCGGACTCGGGGAGGTCGCAGCGCTCCAGGTAACCGACGACCTGCCAGGGCTTGGGCGTGCCGCCCTCGATGGCGAGCATGCCGGTCGTGCCGAGCGGGATCTGCGGTTCGCCGCCGGTGTTCTGGCGATAGGCGGCCAGGTCGGCGCCGGCGCCTTTCGAAACATCGACGACGGACTTGCACTGGCCGCAGACGATGGACTGCGTCGTGCCGAGTTTCGGTTCGAGCGCCGCGCCGCAGTTGGGGCAGGGCAGCGCCTTGGATTGCAGCGTGGCGCCGCTTTCCTGGCGCAGCCCGGTCAGCGCGAGGTCGGCGAGCTGGACCGCGCGTCCGATCGACCAGGTGGGCTGGGCCGGGTCGCCGTATTCCAGCGTCGCGACCTCATCGGCGGTGTTGCGCAGGTCGACGACGGGGTAGCTCTTCGCGAGCTGCGGCGGGTGCGGCAGTTCGCCTTCGGCGGCGGCCAGCGTCGCATCGACGATGGACGCGACCTGCCACGCCGTGCCGGCCAGCATCTGCAGCCCGCCGGGGCGCAGCGTGGCGGGATCGGGCGCGGGTTCCTGCAGCGGCGCCTCGAAGCTGATGACGAAGCTGCCGTTGTCCTCGGCCAGCCAGCCGCTGCGGGGCGGCTGGTCGGCGCTGGCGTCGAAGAGGATGTGCCACTCGTTCCAGCTGCCGTCGGCATAGGCCATCTGCAGCCGGCCGGCCACGACGAAGCCCGCGCCCGCGTAGCGCCCGGCGGCGCCGAGCTGCAGCGGCGAATAGTCTTCGAACAGTTCCGCACTGGTGCCGATCTTGCGCAGCGCGTCGCCCTCACGCAGCAGCGTGGAGCGGCAATAGCTGCAGACCGCGCTGGCGGACGCGGCCGAGGCGAACTCGACCGGCGCCCCGCAGTTCGGGCAGTGCGCCTGCCAGCGGCGTTGGGGGGAAGCGGTAGCCAATCAGGACCCGGAACGAGACACGCCGGGTGGCGTCAGCTGAGCTTCTTGAGCAGCTCGGCCTTCTTGGTCGCGAACTCCTCGTCGGTGAGGATGCCCTTGGCCTTGAGGTCGCCGAGTTTTTCCAGCAGCAGGAGCACCTCGTCGGCGCTGGCGCTGACGGGTTGCGGCTGCACGGGAGCGGCGGCTTGGGCGGCCGCCTGGTTGGCGCCGGTCAGGCCCTGCTGCAGCTGTTGCGCCATGGTCTGGCCGAGCGCCAGCCCGGCACCCAGGCCCATCGCATCGCCCGCGATGCCGCCGCCGCCCGAGCCCACGCCTTCGGCGAGCTTGGGGATGGCCTGCGCGGTCTGGTACTGCAGGAACTGGCCCATGTTCTGGCCGATCATGCCCATGCCGATCTTCTGGTCGAGGATCTTCTGCAGCTCCTCGGGCAGGGAGACGTTCTGCAGGGTGACCATCTCGAGCTTGAGGCCGAGCGCGTCGAAGGACGGCGCGGTGGCTTCCATCAGCGCCTTCGCGAACTCGACCTGGTTCGCGGCGAGGTCCAGGAAGGGGATGCCGGACTGGGCGACCGCGTCGGAGATGTGCTGCAGCATCAGGCCGCGGAGCTGGCCGTCGAGCTCGGTGACGGTGTAGCGCTCGCGGGTGCCGGAGATCTCGGTGTGGAACTTCTTCGGATCGACGACGCGATACGAGTAGTTGCCGAACGCGCGCAGGCGCACGGCGCCGAAGTCCTTGTCGCGGATGGTGACGGGCTGGGTGGTGCCCCAGCGCTGGTCCACCTGCTGGCGGGTGGAGAAGAAGTAGACGTCGCTCTTGAAGGGGGACTCGAAGAGCTTGTCCCAGTTCTTGAGGTAGGTGAGGACCGGCAGCGTCTGCGTGGTCAGCTTGTACATGCCGGGGCCGAACACGTCGGCGACCTTGCCTTCGTTGACGAAGACGGCCATCTGCGATTCGCGGACGGTGAGGGAGGCGCCGTACTGGATCTCGAAGTCCTGCATCGGGTAGCGGACCGCGAGGACGCCGTTGTCGTCCTCCGTCCACTGGATGATGTCAATGAACTGTTTCTTGATGAAGTCCATCAGGCCCATGGCGCTGCTCCACGAAAGGCACGGTCCAAGTCGACCGTCGCGAGGGAGTATCCCTCAGCGGCGGGGCGACCTTGGTCACCCTGAGGGGGAGGTTTGTGCGGATGGAGCGACGCCGTCCGACCTACGTCGAGGTCCCGCAACCGGCCGCCGTCGGCGTCCACAGGGTGGGTGTCGAGGCCGGGTTCCAGCCGGCCCCGGCCCACGCGGTGTGCGTGACCAGGGCCTTGTAGGTCTTGCCCTGGTAGCTGACGACGGTGCCGACGTTGAAGGTCTTGCCTTCGCTCCACGCGGGACAGCTCGGCGCGGGCGCGGGCGCGGGCGAAGGGGCCGGTGCGGGCGACGGTGCCGGGGCCGGTGAGGGCGCTGGAGAGGGTGCCGGAGCAGGAGACGGCGCTGGGGACGGCGCAGGAGAAGGGGCAGGAGAAGGGGCGGGCGCAGGCGGCGGCGGTGGCGGCGTGGCCCCGCTGGTGTCGGTGCCGTGGGTGGCGGTGGTCCAGCCGAGGAACTCGAACCCGCCCTGGTCGGGGCCATGCGAGCGCACGTACGACTGGAAGTTGGGGATGGCGACGCCGCGGCTGACGTAGCCGTTGAGCGCCAGTTCGGTGTAGCCCGATTCGGTGTGATAGCTGCGGCAGTCGCGCACGCCTGATCCGTTGTTCAACGACCTGGCCATGTACTCCAGGCCCATGGCCAGACGGGGCAGCGCGTCCTTGGCATTGGGCTTGTGCATCCAGACCGAGCTGTCGCCCTGGTTCGCGGCCATCTCGGCGGCTTGCGCGATGCCGATCAGGTTGTACTGCGGGTGCCAGCAGTCGCGGGCCTTCAGCTCGTTGATCTCGCCGTTGCCGTAGATCGACACCGGGATCATCTCGATCAGCCGCGTCAGCCCCGCGGCATAGCGTGTCGGGTTGTCCTGGAAGACGCCGGTGGCCATCATGCCGAGCGCGGCCGACACGGCCCAGTTGTTGACGCGCGATTGCGCCTTGGCGGTCTCGGTGTAGAGGCGGTCCACGAAGCCGTTGAAGCGCGTGACTTCGGCGGCCGGCCAGTTGCCCAGGCCGCCGCCGTGATGCCGCAGGATCTCGGCGGCGCTGATCCACACCGGCAGCATCCACGCCGCTTCCAGCTGGACCTGCGCGGCGTTCGTGCCGGAGGCGACGGTGAAGCCGCGGAAGGTCGTGGCCCAGTCGTTGAGGATGGCGACGGCCTTGTCGCGATGGCGCACGTCGTTGGTCTTCACCCATCGCAGGGTGTTGAGGTAGGCGGCCATCGCATCGTTCTTGAAGCGCGATTCCTGCGGACCGCGGGCGCTGCCGACGACCTCCACGGTGGTCAGGGCCTGATGCGCATACGTGTAGTTGCTGCGCGAGTCGGCGAGGACCACGGCATAACCCGTCTTGATGCCGCTTCCGGACGGGGAGTTGGCCGAGGCCTTGAACGTGTCCAGCCGCGCCTGGCTCATGAAGATGCCCGGGTGCCGGAACTTCGCGGGGGCCTTGGCCTGGATCGTGGCGCGATCGCCGTCGTCCTGCGCGTCGGGCGCGGGCGCCGCGTCCTGTGCGGCGACGCGCGGGTCGAGTCCCTCGCCACCGCCACAGGCCATCAACGCGGCCAGCAGGATGGGCGTGAGCGTCCATCGGAAACGTCGGTCCAAGGTCGCTTGTGGCGAGCGTGCGTGGCGCTTGGAAGTGTCCAGTCCGATCATGTTCGTGAAGCTCCGCTGATGAGGGCGAGGCGACTTTACGAACCTGAAATCCTGAGGGATGTGACGGTGGGTAATGAGATGCGAGCGGGGAAACGACTGCGCGAAGGGGCTACCGCGAAAGGGGTAGTCGGGCCGCGTTCACTCGCCCGGATGGCGGTATTGCTTCGTGAACGGCACGCCGTTGAACGTGTGCGTGCAGCAGCGGCAGGTCGGCGCCAGCGTGGACGGACCGAACTCGGGATTCACGATGCGCAGGACACCGTCGTCATCGACGTAGAGGCCGCTGAAGTAGGTCGATTCGCCGGTGCAGACATAGTCCTCCCGATCTTCCTCGCGCAACGCGACCATCCAGAAGATCGGATCGGCGCGATCGAGTCTTCCGATGGCCTCCGAATGGACGGCCGACCAGGGTTGGCCCACCTTGGACAGCAGGAACCGATAGAGCGGCGTGTAGTCGCGGCCACGCTGCTTCTTGCCATGCATGGGGCGGCGATTGGCTTCGGATGTCTGCTCCGCCTTGGTGTTCCGCGCATCACCGAAATCGCGAGCCCGATGCCAGCTGCGCATCGTGTGCGCGGTCGTGTTCTCCTTGCGATAGAGCGGCGGCTTGGACTTGTTCATCAGGGACTTTGGCTTGGGTCGTTGCCGAGAATCGGCGCGTCGCGATAGAGCCTCAGGAAGCGGAACATCTTGGGCCATTCCTCGCGCGGTTTGAAAGCGATCGCGACTTCCTGATGACCAAGCGCGGACTCGGTGAGCACGACGTGATCCTCGACCTGCTTGGCCTGTTCGAACTCCTTGGCGCTCACCTTGCAGACCGCCTTGAAGAACGGACCTGGATCCAGCCAGCGAGCCACCTCGGGGGTGTCACGGAACTTGAGGTATCCCGCCAGGGAGGCATGCGCGGCCGCGACCATCGCGAATCCGAGGGGAATGTCGTCTCGTACGAGGATGTACATCTTCATGGGGCGGCCTTGATCCGATGCTCTGCGGGGTCTGGATGCTCGTTGCCCGTGAGGGAAGAGCGCTTGCAGCGTTGTAATCGAATCGTCCGTTCAATCGGCAAGGCGTGTCACGGCCTGCGGATGGCGCCGGTGAACCGACGCGTAAGGCGGCTGGATGGGGCTCGTCCTAGTCGCTTCGAGCTCGACCCCATCGTTTCAATCCTCGGGCGCAGATGCGCCAAGCTGCGACCACGGCAAGGATCACCGCCACCAGGATCAGCGGGATGACGAACAGCAACTCGCGCCCGAAGAACTGGACGAAGTCGAAGAGGTCGGGCCGCTTGCCGCTGGGAAGCGGATAGTTCCACCACCAGAACATGATGAGCACCATGAGGACCAGAGCCAGTGCAGCCTTGACCAAGTTGCCGAGCTGCCGATCCTCTTCTGACGGTGATATCTGTTCCTTCATGTCCGGGTCCGCTGAAGTCGAAGGAATCTACCTCACGCCATGCGATCTGATGGGCATCAGGGTGCCAGTGATGGCCGTGGACGCAAGGCCGAAGAATGGTCCTGTCAGGCCAATCGCCCTTGCGCCGCTTCCACCCGAGCGAGCACAGCGGCCACCTCGAAGAAGACGAGCCGGCGGCGCGTCTCGATGCGGGTGAACTCTTCCGCCGACGGCACGAGTTCCAGATCGCCGAAATGGGCGTGGCGCAGCCAGCCGCTGAGGCAGGCCTGCGCGATGAGCAGGGCGCGGTCCGTCGACACGCCGTCGGCGGCTTCCCCCGCGATGCCGAAGATCGCGCGCAGCGGGATACCGGCCGCGTCGGCGGCGAAGAACTCCTGGGGGACAAGCGCCGGCGCTCGTCGTGACGAGTCGCCGGGGAGGCGGTCGTTGGCAGTCACTGGCGGCGCCCGTTGGGAAGGGATCGCCAGTCTGTCGGGCCGTCGCCCGCCTCGCGTCCGTGGAAACCCGCCGCAAGCGTTTGGCAGCGAGCGATGCCCGCACGGAGCAGCGCGACGGAGCGACCGGCGCGCAGAATTCGCCTCGACATCGTCATCCGGAGGGCGCAGTCGTGACGATCCTGGGCAAGGTCAGTAGCCGCTAGTCTCCACCGGCGGCTTCCCTCGCCGCACCTGATCGCGAGCCAGGGCCTCTTCCTTCATGAGCCTGCCGTTGGCGACACGACGCACGATCCACGGCAGCGTGCGCAGCTTCGCGCCGCTGGCCGTCGCCGGGATCCAGGCCTTCGCGCATTTCTCGAAGAGCTCCGCGTTGAGCGCGAGCCGCGACGGCGTCATCCCCAGCAGCAAGACCTGACCCGCGTGCAGCGCCACATTGCCGCCATCGGCCAGCGCGGCCGGCAGTTGCGACAGGTCGTCGGTGGGCCGCGCCATGTGGCCGAGCTGTCGGATCTGTTCGTCGAAGACCGGCGGCATCCATCCGCCGAAGGCCGCCATCTGCCGGCAGAACGGACCTCCGCCCACGAGCACGGCGCAGACGTCGGGCCGAGCGGCGTAGACCGTTCGATGAAGCGCCGGCGCGCCCGTGCCGCGGCCCTCGGCAGGCGCGAGCGGCATCGTCCGCATCGAGGCGTCCGTGGCCGTTCCCCACCCCAATTGCCCGCTCGTGGGATCGCGCAGCGAGAGACTGTCCGCGGCGTCCGGCATGAGTCCGCGCGCCAGCAGCCGCTGCCGGAGGCTGAGCCACGCATCGCGGAGCGCGTCGTCGCTCATGCCAGCGCCATCACGTCGTCGAAGCGGTTCAGCGCGTCGTCGATGACCTCGTCGGTGTCGGCCAGGCTCGTGTAGAGACGGCTGCCCGCGACCGAGATCAATCCGTGAGCGGTGAACGCCGCCCCCATCTCCTCCATCATGTGCTTGCGGCGCTTGGCCTCGTCCTTGACCTTGATGAGCTTCCACAAGCTGCTCGTGTCGAGCAGCAGCACGCCCGAGGTCTGCAGATGCACGATGGAGCCGAGGTTGTAGGCCACATACGGCAGTCCGCGCCGCTGGATGATTTCCTCCAGTCCCCTGCGCAGGCGCTCGCCGGCCCGCCCGGCCACCGCCGGCGCGTTGGTGCGCTCCACCTCGAGGAGCGAGTGGTAGCCCGCCACGCAGCTGAGCGGATTCGCCGACAAGGTCCCGCCGACGAAGGCGCGCCGCGAGGTCGTCCCGATCCCGCCGACGAGCGACATCATGATCTCCCGCTTGCCGCCGATCGCGCCCGCCATCGGGTAGCCGCCGGTCAGGCACTTGCCCAGCACCGTCAGGTCGGGCGTCACGCCGAAGTAGGCCTGCGCGCCGCCCATGCCGGCGCGGAAGCCGGTCACCACCTCGTCGAAGATCAGCAGCGCCCCGAACTCGTCGCAGAGCGCGCGGACCTGCGCATTGAACTCGCGGTGCACGGGCCGCGTGCCGCTCTCCGGCCCGAACGGCTCCAGCAGCACCGCCGCCGTCCCGCCGCGCAGGCGGTTCCAGCGCAGCAGCCGCCGCAGCGCCTCGGGATCGTTGGGCAGGCACTCCTGCGTGTGCGCCGTGGCGCCGCGCGGGATGCCGATCGCTTCCATGCGGCCTGTCTTCGGCAGCCGCATGCCGTAGACGAGCTGGTCGCTCCAGCCGTGATACGCGCCGCCGATCTTGATGACGCGCTGACGCCGGGTGAAGGTGCGGGCCAGCCGCACCGCGCCCATCACCGCCTCGGTGCCGGAGCCCAGCATGCGCAGCATCTCCACGCCGGGCATGTGGCGGCAGACCAGCTCGGCCAGCTTGACCTCGTACTCGTGCAGCAGGCCGGTGACCGGGCCGCAGTCGTCGAGCAGCGCGTGCACCGCCGCGCGCACCGCCGGCGGATTGCTGCCGAGCAGCGTCGGGCCGCCGGCCTGCAGGAAATCGATGTAGCGATTGCCGTCGATGTCGGTGAGGTGCGCGCCCTCGGCGCGCGTGATCGCCAGCGGGAACGGATGGTTGAAGGCGAGGTTGTGCTGCACGCCGCCCGGGATCACGGCGGCGGCCTGCTCCGCCAGGCGCTTCGACCCGGCGCAGTGATCGTCGAACCAGCGCAGGACCTTGGGCATCGCGTCCGGCCGGATGGGCCGCATCGGCTGGTTCACGAGCGCCGCGAAGCGCTCGTAGAGCGCGTGCGTGTCCGGCCAGGTGGGCACGGCGGGCGCGTCCGGCGGCAGGGCGCCGGATGGCGAGGCGGCATGTCGCCCGCCTGGCGCGGGCGCGGCGATGCCGGCGGCGGTGGGTGAGGTGGGTGCGGCGGGCGAGGTGGGGGCGGAGGCAAGCGTAGACATCACGGTCCCTTGAGATGAAGCAGCAGATCGCGCACCGGGGCGAGCCTGCCTCGGAGGGCGGGCTCGCGGTGGACGCGTTCGTCGATGCGCGCCGCCAGCAGGCCGCGGGCGAGCGTCTCGAGGCGCTCGACGGCTTCGAGCGCGGTGGCGCTGTCCGCGGCGCAGCACAGGATGCCATGGTTGCGCAGCAGGTAGGCCTGGCGGTCCGGGCGGACGGCCTTGGCGAGCTTGCCCGCCAGCCACGCGGTGCCGGACGGCGCGTAACCGACGACCGGCACCTCCGGGCCCAGCCAGCGCCGCAGCGCCTCCGGCACGACCAGCGGCTGGCCGATCAGCGCGCAGGCGCTCGCCAGCGGCTGGTGCGTGTGGATGCTGCAGCCGACGTCCGGTCTGGCGCGCAGCACGCGGGCATGGAGGCCGGTCTCGACGGAGGGCTTGCGGGCGCTGCTCCTCGCATCGGTGCTCGCGTCAGTGCTCGCGTCAGTGCGCGCGTCGGTGCGCGCGGTCGTGCTCGCATCGTCGACCACGGTCAGGTCCGACAGCCGCAGCACGCAGACGTCCTCGGGCCGCATGACGAGGTAGTCCGTGGCGGACGGCGTGACGGCGACGCGCTCGTCATCGATGCGCAGCATCAGGTTGCCGCCCGTGCCGGCGAAGTAGCCGCGCTCGGACAGGCGCAGGCAGAGGTCCACCACGTGTCGGCGCTCGACCTCGTGCTTCATGTCGCGGCTCCTGTCGCCGGGGCGGTCCTGACGCCTGCCGCCGCGTCCGTCGCGGGGACCTGGTTGATCCGGTGGTACAGCGGCGCCAGGCGCATGCGGACTTCCTTGAAGGCTTCGAACTTGTCGCCGTACAGCCGGCTCAGCGCGGTGGCCGGCTCATAGATGCGGCGCGTGCGGCGCAGCGTCGCCAGATCGCCGAAGCGCAGCGCGCCGGTGCCGATGCCGGCGAGGAAGGTCGCGCCGATCGCGTTGGCCTGGATCGGATGCTCGAGCTGCCGGATCGGCTGGCCGGTGACGTCCGCGAAGATCTGGCACCAGACGTCGCTCTGCGCGCCGCCGCCCACCGCCGCGATCGTGCCGGGCGAGCGCCCCAGCAGCCGCGCGAAGGGCTCCATCATCCAGCGCGTGTTCAGCGCGACGCCCTCCAGGAAGGCGCGGAAGATGTCTTCCCGCGAATGTTCCAGCGAGAGGTTGATCAAGCCCGCCCGCAGCAGCGGATCGTCGACCGGCGTGCGCTCGCCGAAGAGCCACGGCGTGTAGATCAGCCCGCGCGACCCCGGCGGCACGCGCGCGGCGATCTTGTCGAGGAGCTCGTAGACGGCGGGGTGTTCCTCGTCGGAGGCCAGTTCGTCGGGGTGGTACAGGATGCGGTCGCGCAGGAAGGACAGGTTGGCGCCGGCCGTCGACTGCAGCGCGAGCGCGAGATAGCGGTCGTCGACCGCGCAGGGCACCGCGGCGATCTTGTGGCGGACGTCGGTCCGCATCTCCGGCACGTGCGCGCCCAGCCACGACGAGGTGCCCAGGTACAGGTGGGTCTCGAAGTCCGACACCGCGGCGCCGACCGCGACGGCGGAGGTGTCGACGGCGCCGGCCACGACCGGCGTGGAGGCGGGAAGTCCCAGTGCCGCGGCGACGTCGGGGAGCAGCGGGCCCAGCACGTCGGTGGAGCGCACGATCGGCGGCAGCTTGCCGGCGTCGAGTCCCAGGCCGCGGATCAGCCGGTCGTCGTAGCGGATGCGCGAGGGGTCGCGGTTGTCCGTGACCCAGCTGGTGAGGATGGAATCCTGCGTCGCGCAGAGTCGTCCGCAGAGGCGGTAGTTCAGGTAGTCGAGCGCGTTGAGGAAGCAGCGCGTGGCGTCGTGGACGGCGGGCATCTCATCGCGGATGAAGGCCATGTGACCGGCGGCATCGCGCCCGCTGAGCGACGGCGCGCCGCCGGTGAGCCGCAGCCAGCGCCAGAGCTTGTGCGGCGCGTAGCCCTCGATGTTGAGCCAGCGCCCGCGCAGGCGACGCTTGATCGCGGCGGCGCCGCGCGCGTCCAGCCAGCTGAAGGCCGGACCGATCGCGCGGCCGTCGTGGCCCAGGCAGACGGTGACCTCGGTCTGCGTGGAGCAGCACACCGCCGTCACGCGCCGCCGCCGCGCCGCGTCGGGCGCGAGCACCTCACCGGCGGCCTCGAGCAAGGCCCGCCACCAGGCCTCCGGGTCCTGCTCGGCCCGCGCGCCGTCGACCACCAGCGCAACGGGACGGAAGGCCCAGGCCAGCACCTCGCCGTCCAGGCTCACCAGCGCGCATTTGCAGCCGCTGGTGCCGAGGTCCACCGCCAGCACGAGCGGCGAGTTCGGCGAGTTCGGCGCATTCGGCGAGATCGGCAAGGTCCGCGATGTCGACGAGGGCGGCGAGAGCGGCGAGCTGAACGAGGGGGACGAAGGGACCGACGAGGTCATCAGAACTTGCGCGACACGGAGACGACCAGCGTGTTGTTGTCCTGGCGCTTCCATCCGTCGCCGTCGGGGATCATGAAGAGTTCGGGCCGATGCGTGCGGGTGGCAACCCATTCGGCGGTGAAGTTGAGGCCCCAGCGCTGATGGGTGATGCCGATCGAGTAGTCGCTGAAGTCCGCCTCCTTGAAGTGGCGGATCTTCTGCGTGCCCGCGTGCAGGTTCAGCGTGGTGGTGGGCGTCAGCGGATGGCGGTAGGTGAGGTCGTAGAGCAGGCTGCCGCGGGAGTTGTGGTCCCCGCGCGCATAACACTCGAGCGCCGGCGTGGGGTCGACGGCGGCGACGAGGATCTGGCCGCAGACGCCGCCGGTGTCCGCGCCGCGGTAGGTGCGCGAGAGCACGTTGAGGACGCGCCCTTCGAGCCTGCCCCAGCCGATCTCCAGCACGGCGTAGGCGGTGTCGTAGCGGGTGCGGCGGAAGTCCACCGGCACGCCGGCTTCCATGTCGATGCCGTGCGGCGCGTCGAACTTCGCGCCGGGGAAGAACTCCTTGGCCAGGCCCACGCCGAAGTGCCAGCCGTCCGGATCGCCGAAGCGGTAGCCGGTGCCGAGCAGCAGGTTGACGCCGTCGCCGTCGGTGAAGGCCTTCTTGCTGACCGTGGACAGCTGCGCGAGGCCGATGATCCCGGACTCGTGCGCGAGCTGCACGCCCAGTTGCAGCGACGGCTTGCGGCCAGAGTCCGACACGCCGCGGTTGCGCAGGTCGGAGAGCAGCTTCACTTCGGTCTCGACGCCCATCGTGGCGGTGCCGGTCTCGTCGGCGCGGGCGGTGAGGGGGCAGAGGGCGCTCATCGTCGCGAAGGCGCACAGGGCCAGGCGAGGCACATGGGCCGCGACGGATTCGAAGGGCGAGCAGGCGAAGGTCGAGCAGGCAAAGGTCTTGCGGGTCATCTCGGATCTCCTCGTTCAGGCGTTCGGGCGTTCTGGTGTTCAGGATTTGCAGACGGGCGAGGCGGGCAGTTCCGCCACGCGCTTCATCTGCTCGGTCTGGCCGAGGATCTCGGTCCCGATGTAGGCGCGGATGTAGAGGTCGCCGCTCTTCACGCGCAGCGCGCCCTTGTATTTCTTCTTGTCGCGCGGGTCGTAGACCCAGCCGTCGCGCCAGGCCTCGTTCTCGTAGCGGTCCAGCTGCGCGATCTGGATGCCGCAGGTGTCGTTGGACTTGCCCGCGTCCTTGTCCCAGACGATGCGGCCGCACAGCGCGGCCGGCTTGTCGTCGCAGGGCTTGAACTCGATGACGGCGCCGCCGTCGGCGCTCAGCCATCGGCCCTTGGCGTCGTCCGGGCCGGCGGCCATCGACAGGCCGGGGATCAGCGCGGCGCACAGCGTCGCGATCACGATTCCCGTGGCCGGCCCGGGCCGGATCCCCGGGAAGCTTCGTCGAGAAAGGGCTGGTCGAGCTGCCATCGCGTCCTCTCCGGAGGGGCTCGCCCTCGCGTCATTTGGATAGTGATGGCTATGGTATAGCGATGACTATCGAATTTGATTTGCGGAGAAACCCTGGCCGCCGGTAATGGAAGTAGTGAAGCCTTCTTGCTCCCTCTCCAGCTTGCGGGAGAGGGCAGGGGTGAGGGCCAGCGGCGGTGGAAGTGCTGAAGCCTTTTCGATCAATCCGCCAAAGGCCGGGCGGGCGCGCGCGTCAGCGGCAGCGCCAGGATCGCCAGCGTCGCGAAGCCCGCGGCCACGAAGGGCACCGGCGCGACCTCGTCGCCGGTGACGACCAGCGAGGCCATGAGCGGCCCGAACGCGCTGCCGAAGAGCTGGGCGGCGGGCACCAGGGACGCGACGCGCCCGCTGCCGTCGACGCGGAAGGCGAGCGCCATCTGGAAGGGCAGCATGAACAGCCAGGTGAAGGTGAACAGGCCGCACAGCGCGGCGAAGACGGCAGTGCCGCCTGGCCCGGTTCGCGCGATGCCGAGGGCGCAGAGCCCGAGCACGACGGCGCATCCCAGCAGCACGGGCCGCACCGGCAGACGCCGCACGAGCCAAGTGCCGGCGCTGCCGCCGACCACCTGCATGCCGAGCCCCGCGGCGATGAGCGTCTGGACGGCCAGCGCGGAGAAGCCGGCGCGGGTGCCGAGCGGCTCGGCATAGGCCCACAGCGCGCCGAGCGTGGCGAGCTGCAGGAAGACGACCAGCAGCGTGCCGATGCGCGGCCGGGTCCAGGTCATGCCGATGCCGACCTGGCTCACCGTGGGCGTGAGCGGGCCGAGCGGCCGCGCGAACAGCAGGGCGAGCAGGGCGGCCAGACCGCAGAGCCCGGCGAGCACCGCGAAGCCGCCCGGCCATCCGTGCGAGGGAATCACGAGATGCGCCAACGCGAGGCCGAGCAGCGATTGCGCCAGCGTCTGCACGACGAAGAAGAGCCCGGCCAGCCGCTCGGGCACGGCGGCCCGGACGATGACGGCGGTCGTGCTCCAGACCATGAGGCCTTCGGTGAGACCGGCGCCGGCGCGGACCAATCCCACCGCCAGATCGCCCGCGACCCGCATGGTCACGAGGTCCAGCGCCGCGGCGCACAACGCGGCGATGACGGTGACGACGCGCAGCGACCGCACCGGCAGCGCCAGATCGCCGATCAGGACGCCGAGGCCCAAGGCCACGATCTCTCCCATGGCCACGAGGCCGACGCCCTCCAGGGTGACATGGCCGGCCTCCAGCAGCGCGCCCAGCAGCAGCGGCTGCAGGCCGAGCATCAGCAGCGCCACCGAGCCGACGACGATCGCCAGCGTCTGCGCGCCACGGCTGCTGGTCGAAGCCGCGGCCGGAGCCGTGAAGGGGAGTGTGCTCATCTCGGCGCAAACCATGCGTTGGAAGATGGCTGGAGATCTTATAGTCATGGCTATCGTTCCGGGGTGCTCGCCAACCCTGGAACAATCCCGCAGAGCCCACACCCGCCCATGCCCATGCCTGCTTCGCGCCGCAAGACCTCCGAATCTGCTCCGGCTTCAGCCCTCCCGGTGGGGTCGGCGATCGCGCTCGGGGCCGGCACCGAGACGGACACCGAGTCCGCGCCGGATGCCGTGACGGCGCCGACGCTGGCCGCCAAGAAGCTGCCCGCGCAGCAGCGCGCCACGGAGACCTATGAGCGCATCCTGGAGGCGGCGGCGCAGACCTTGATCGAGGTGGGGGTGGAGCGGCTCTCCACCAACCTGGTCTGCATGCGGGCGGGGCTGTCGCCGCCGGCGCTGTACCGCTACTTCCCGAACAAGTACGCGCTGCTGTTCGAGCTCGGGCAGCGCCTGATGCAGCGCCAGAACGAATGCGTGGCGAAGTGGATGTCGGTGGAGGTGGTCCAGCGCGGCGTGCCGGCGCTGGAAGAGGCGTTGGCGGGGCTGCTGCTAGACACCTACGCGGCGACGCGCGACACCCCGGCGGGCGTGTGGATCATGCGGGCGATGCGGGCCGTGCCCGCGCTGCAGGAGGTGCGGCTGACCTCGCACGCGGCGGTGACCGAGGCGCAGACGCGGCTGCTGGTGAAGGCCTTGCCGGGGGCGAAGCGCGCGGAACTCAAGCTCGCGAGCCGCATCGTCGTGGAGCTGATCTACGCGACGGTGGAGATGCTCTTCGACGAGAGTCTGAAGCCCAAGGAAGTCGCGCGCATCGCGGCGGGGATGATGGCGAGTCACCTGGCGAAGGTGATGCGCTGAGAACTCATGCTGCGCCTCTTGCTCCCTCTCCCGCTTGCGGGAGAGGGTCGGGGTGAGGGGCGCGCCAAGCGCGCGGGCTCTCGGCAGCCATGCAGCGAAGCTGCTCTCCGAAGCCTCAGCGGCAAACCTCGTCGATCCACTCGCGGGAGCCGGGTTTCAGCGGGACCAGCCGTCGGCTGTTCGCGCCGTCGGGCATGAAGCAGAACTTGCCGACATAGCCGCGCGTCGGATCCGAGGAGTCCGACGAGCGCGTGTTCAGGTGGACCTGATACACCTTGCCCGACTGAAGCTCGGGCACTGGCGTGGGCTTCGAAGTGGCACCCTCCGGCGTCTGTCCGTAGGCGACGCAGCTGTCGGGCGACAAGGTCGGCAAGCGCTGCTGATCGAGCATCACCGACCAGACCCGGTCGACCGGTTTCGTCGAGGTATCGCTGATCAACACCGCCTGCAGGCGGATCGTCGGGCCGCGCGCGGCTTCCTTGGCGGAGATCGAGAAGCAGGGCTGTCCGTCCAGCAGACGGACCTCGGCGTCGCCCATGCGGGAGGTGGCGCAGGCGGTGTTCAGCGCGCCCAGTGACGCGCAGAGCGCGATCGCCAGCGAGGACTCAAGGCAGGTTCGCCTTGTCGGCCGGGTTCTGGAGGAAGGCATTCAGGACCTCTTCGAAGAGCGTGATCTGATTCGCGAACTGTGGTTGGCGCATCGCCTCGGGCGCATTCATGTGCTTGAGTGCGAAGTAGTCGGCCAGCAGGTCGCCCTGCGACTCCATGTTGTAGTCGCCGAGGGTGGTGCCCGACTTCAATTCGTAGTCGTAACCGAGGCCGATGCGGATGGCGCCGCGCAGCCGCACCGGGTAGCCGAGCTGGTACTGCCAGACGTGCACCATCTCGTGGATGAACCACTGGCGGGTGTAGACATCGGTGATGGAGAAGTCTTCCTTGAAGTGCTTCTTGTTGAAGTAGATCTCGCCGTTGGGCGTCATGGCCGTGTCGTCGGGCTGCAGGCCGAAGGGCAGGTACTCGTCGTTGTGGACCTTGACGGCGGCGTAGTCGAGCGCATCCTTGAAGAGCAGGCGCGCCATCGCGATCTCGCCGGTCGTGAGCCCGCGGGCGCCGCCCTCCGGTGTGGCGAGAGGCTTCTGCGGCGCGGGCACGTACGGGGCGTTGGCCGGTGGCGTGAAGTCCGCGGCCACGAGCAGCCAGTTGTCGCCCGCGGACGCGTCCAGGCCGATCGGCCCGGGGCGGGGCGAGTCGCCAATCCACTTCGTGCCCGGATCGGACATCAGTCGAGCGACGTCCAACCCGATCGGACCAGGAACGACGGCACGTGCCATGTGAAGCTCCCTGCAGGGCGCCGCGGAGAAGTCCGGCGGCGAGCGGCCCATGTTGCCGGGTTGGCGGGATGGGCGCAAATGACTCTTGGCTAGTCTCACCGCGGGCCGCCGGGCAACGAGTGCGGCCAGGGCGTTGGGGGGCGTCGACGGCGGGTTTTGCCGACCATTCGGGACGGGGAGCGGAGGAGATACTCCGCGCCGTAGCCGCGCGTCGCGGCGCTCGTCGGGGTAGGGAGTCATGAGTATCCAAGTCGAGGCGGCCGGCGAGATGCTGGTGGGAGCCGCCGTTGCCCAGGAGATCGCTGGCGGAAGCGGCGCCGGGGCCGAGGCCGATGCCTCCAGGCATGCGCACGGGGCCTGCGCCAACTGCACCGCGCCGCTGCAAGGCGCGTTCTGCCACCGCTGCGGCCAGGCGGCTCATGTCCACCGCTCGCTGGCGCATCTGGCGGAGGAGTTCCTGCACGGCATTCTTCATTTCGAGACCAAGGCCTGGCGGACCGTGCCGATGCTGCTGCTGAGGCCGGGCAAGCTGACCCGGGAGTACATCGACGGCCGACGCGTCCGTTACGTCTCGCCGCTGGCGCTGCTGCTGTTCCTGCTCTTCCTGATGTTCCTTGTGTTCTCGCTGACCAGTCCGACCGTGACGGTGGGGGGAAGCCTGAATCCGGATCAGCTCGGCAAGCTGAACCAGACGCTGGAAACCAGCCGTGCCAAGCTGGGTGAACTGGAGGCTCAACTGGCCGCATTGCCGACGGGGGATGCGTCGCGCCGCCGCGTCGAGTCGGCCATTGCCGAGCAACGTGTGGAGGTCGCCGGGATCGAGCAGGCGCAGCTGTTCCTGGACCCGCAGCAGGCCGCGAAGGATCCCGAGGCCGCGCGTGCCGCCGCGCAGCAGGTCCGAGCCTCGCTCGCGCGTTATCTGCCGTGGCTGTCCGCGCCCGGCATCGAAGGCCGAATCGACCGCGCGCTGAGCCAGGCGCAAGGGCCGATGCTGCAGATCGAAGGCACGTCAGGGATGCCGGTCTTCGAGCGCAAGCTCAAGCATGCGCTGGAGAACAAGGAACTCGCGCTCTACAAGATCAAGGGCGCGGCGGCCAAGTTCGCGTTCCTGCTGATGCCGATCTCGCTGCCGTTCCTCTGGCTGCTGCTGGTGACTCGACGCCGCTTCGGCATGTTCGACCATGCCGTGTTCTCGCTTTACTCGTTGTCGGCGATGGCGCTGCTGATGAGCGCCGTGGCTATCTGCGGGTATTTCGGGTTCGCAGGCATGGCGGTCCTGCTCGCGACGGTGGTGCCGCCGCTGCACATGTTCGCGCAGCTGCGCGGCACTTACGCGCTCGGTGTTGGCGCCGCGGCGTGGCGCACGGTGGCGCTGCTCTTCATCGCCGGAGGATCGATCCTGATCTACAGCCTGATGATCGTGCTGGCGAGCATGTGAGGGGCGTCCGGAGACGTGGTCCCAAGCGCTTACCACTTGCTCCAGCACACCATGGTGGCGATACCCAGCACCAACGCGAAACAGGCGGCGATCTTGATCCAGCGACGCCAGAAGTCTTTTGGATCGTCGGATCGCCGCACGATGCGTTCCGATTCGGTGCGGATCTGACCGGTCATCAGCGCCCAGAGAGGCCCCAGCGTACAAGTCCCCAACCAGAGCAGCCAGATGACCAGGAGCGCGGGGCGACGCATCGCGCCCGTTGGCAGGCCAAGCTTCGCGACGACGCAGGTCGCGATGAGCGTGAACGCCATGAAGGACAGTGCTGCCCACTGGCGCCCTGTCATCGCGTGGGACGGTCGTCGCCTGCGTGCATGGACGTCCGGCTGTGTCCGCCAGATTATTCTCGCCAACAGGAACAGGACGCTCAGGAGGGTGGCGTGCGCCAGCGTGTTGACGATCAGCATCCCTGGCGAGTCGGCCCAGGTATATGAGCGCCCTGTGGACAGCTTGCTGAACTCGACCATGCGCCCGTCCACAAGCAGAAGCAGCAGGGCGACGCCATAGACCACGCCAGTGCCGGCAAACACGGCAGTGCATATCCAGGTGAAGAAACGATCGAGGCGCATGGATCGGGGGAATCGAGGAGGCGAATGATAGTGGTGAGCGCTCAGCAGGCTGGGGGCGGACCTCGCGGTCGAAGGTCACACGAGTCGTACCGCTTTGGATGAGCAACTGTTTGCTTCTGCCTACCTCGGTCAAGCACCTGTTCTCCGATGAACAGGACCATCGCTCCCGCGGATCGGGCCTGCACACGCTCGTGGCCTCACTCGGGCAATACCCCGCGAACACGCATCACGTCCAAGGCGTGGGCCGCCGCGGCTTCGAGGTGTTGCCACTCCGGCAAGCCGAAGGCTGCTTCTGAATCCTCGATCGCTTGAGGCGTAGCGGCGCAGAACCGCTCGACCGCTTCTCGGACCGCACGTGCAGCCAGCGCTTCCTTGGTCGCGTAAGCCGGCTCGCCATAGAGTTGGGCGTCGGACAACTCCTCGACGTTCCAGTCGTACCACTGGTTGATCACCTCGTTGAGGTCGACGGGCGTTGGGTCGCGCCTGATATCGACGACCCTCTGGAGCCAGAACATCACTTGGTTCCGCACCCTTCGGTGCACGATGTCGCTGTCATCGGACATGAAAACCCCAAGCGGCGAGATGGCCGCGGCGGCCGGTTGAACGTCGCGTTTCGCCTGCCATCCGGGGCAGGCGCTCGCAATCCGAAGTTTAGTGACCATGGACGTATCAGCTCATGCGGCGATGAATGTGGATGACGAGGCTCCCAGAGTGGGCATCGGCGAGACCGCAGCGACGTCAACCTGAGACGAGTTGCGTGGGCCTCCAGACCTCACTGACAAGCCCTGACCCTCAAAGGTAGGAGCCCATGCCCCGCATTCCCTCTAAGGAATGGATCGCCGGAAGTCTTTGATATGGATCAAAGAATGAAGTCCCGATCGGACGGAGCATGGACTCCGGTGCTTCAACCCACCACAAAGCCGACGCCGGTTCTGAGGCCGACGTCGGGCTCTTGATCATTCGATCATGGGCGAGATGGGCCTATCCGCGAGGACGGCCGCACGTCCCTTTGTCGTGAGTTGAACATCTCGCCCACCTCTCCGGTCGATCCGAAGGCATGTCGCCTTCAACGTCGGAGCTGGTGGCGTCCAACCTTGATCGAGGTAGTACGACATGGCAAGTTTCCAACAAGCACGCATCGACGAGTCCGACAAGCCGATGCGCCAGCGCCATCCGCTCGCGGGCTGCGATCAGCAGACGCTGATCCACCTGCAACACGACTGGGGCATGACCGAGCCGCAGATCTTCGGACCGCGACTCGGCTCCGATGCGATCTGCCTGCGCGCGGATCTGACGATGGGCTCGGCGCTGGCCAACCTGCGCGCACTGCTGGTGAGCGGCGCGTCGATGCTGTCCATGCTCGCCGACAACTGCGCGGAGGGCGATCCGGCCAAGCACGTGGCCAACGCAGTCAAGGAGTCGCTGCGCGAGGGCCTGGGAATGCTCGGCGTGGTGGAGCGCGCGGTGGATGAGGATCGGAGGAAGGTCGCGTCTTGAGAGCGAGTTCCAGAAGCCGCGAGGTGACGGCCATGCCGAGCACCTCGCGTCGAACCTCTTGATCTCCGCATGGGTTAGAGCGGCGGAAACCGATTCGCCCCTTCCGCGGGCAACTTGTGCAGGCACGCGGCGGCTCGTCCCGCCCATCGACGTCCGACGACCCCGCCCGTGCTCAGCGCGCGTCGACTCAGAACTTGAAATTGCCGTCAGACCGAGCCTGCGAGCCACTCGCGCAACTCGTGAACTCTCGGTTGCCGCTGCTGGTGGACTGGTTGCTTTCCCAGACGGCGGTCGAGCCGTTCCACTTCACGTACTTGTATTGGATCGCCGTGCCGGCGGGCAGGTTGACGGTCCCCGTCCATGGCACGTTGGCGCCGGAGCCCTGGATGGTCAGCGCGAAACCCGAGCCCGGCGCCCAGGCGCCCAGGCCGGTCACGTTGCCCACCACGCGCAGGTTCTGGCCGACCACCGTGTTGGCGTTGGCGATGGTGAAGGTCACGGCGCAGTTGCCGGTGCCACCACCACCACCGCTGATCTTCTGGCCCGTGTAGATCGCCACCGCGGGCGTGCTGCCGCTGTTGTTGGCCGGCACCGTGAAGCTGGCGTTGCCGCTGCCGTCCACGGTCACCGAGTCGGCCGTGCAGCCGGTGCCGGCGGCGTTCCTGGTGCCGTTGATGACGTTGCAGTACGTGCCGGCGGGCAGGCCGGTGGCGAAGCCTCGGGTCCAGGCGCTGCCGCTGTTGTTCAGCGCGACGAAGCCGACGTTGCCGCGGCTGAAGGCGACCTGGTTGCCGTTGTCGCCGACGATCCAGTTCTGCTGTGCCTGCCCGATGCTGGCATTGCGGAAGCCCACCATGTTGGCCAGCGGCGTCCAGCGGTGGGCGAAGTCCCACACCACGTTGATCTGCGGCACGCCGCCGCTGTAGGGGCTGGTCGTGGGGCGGTCGGCGTCGGTGTTGCTGAACTTGAAGCCGGAGTACAGCTGCGCCTCGGCATAGCCCTGGGCCAGCATGAAGATGTTGGCCAGCGTGTAGCGCTGGTTGGCGGCGTCGTTGCTGGCGGCGTTGTTGATGTTCAGCGAACTGCCGTTGCGCTCGGTGTCCCAGTTGGTGACGAAGACCGTGGCGTTCTGCGGCTGGATGAAGCCCCAGCTGCCGCCCCAGTTGCCCCACGTGCCCATGATGCCGGGGATGCTGGACAGGGTGTTGCCGTTGTTGCCCCGGAACACGTCGCGCATCGCGTACGGGAACTGGAACTCGTTGATCGTGCCGATGGGGAAGTAGCTGGGCCGGTCCACCTCGCCGTCGTTGATGATCTCCTGCGTGACCCAGATGTTCTCGCCCTGCAGCGTCGTGGGGTAGGTCGCCTTCACGGCGCTCATGATGGACGTCCAGGCACCGGCCGGCATGTGCTTGGCCGCGTCGATGCGGAAGCCGTCGATGCCCAGCGCCAGCAGGGCCTTCAGGTAGTTGGCGATCTGGCCCTGCACGTAGCTGCTCTCGGTCGCCAGGTCGGGCAGGCCGCCGAGGCGGCAGTTCTGCACGTTGCTGCGGCCGGCCGGCGAGTTGTAGTCGGCGTCGTTGATGGTGCAGTTGGCGTGGAAGTCGCTGGCGCTGAAGAAGGGGTAGCTCAGCGTCGCGGCGTTCCACGTCGATCCGTCGGTGGCCGTGCCGCTGCCATCGGCCATCTGATTGACGACGATGTCGGCATAGACGCGCACGCCGGCCGCGTGGCAGGCGTTGATCATGCTCTGCAGCTGCGCGGGCGTGCCCATGCGGCTGGTGAGGTTGGCGTAGTTGACGGGCTGGTACACGCCCCACCAGCCGTTGGCGTTCTTGGACGCGCCCGGCGGCGAGATCTGCACGCCGCCGAACCCCTTGGGGCCCAGCCATTGCGTGCATTCGGTGGCGATGTCAGGCCAGGCCCATTCGAACATCTGCACCGACGTGGCGTTCGGATTGAGCGCCTGCGCGGGGCTGGCGAAGGCGGCAAGCGCGACGCTGGCCGCGGCGGTCAGGGCGTGGGCGAGCCTGCGGCTCGAGAAGGGCAGCTGGGGCATGTTGTCTCCGGTATTGATCGGCCGCCGCCCTCGTCGCGGGGCGGCTGGTTCGGGCCATTCGACTGCATGCCATGGCCGGCTTTCCGGGGTCGGAAAGTGGCTCGACTTTAGACACGCTCTCGCCAGAATTCCGTAGGAAAACTACCAAGTCGCGCCGTTTGCCCCTGGTAAAGAAACTGAGGAGTTGTTTCTGTCCGTAGTTTCGCTACTGAAAGGCATGGCGGCGCTGCCGTGTCAGGTCGAGCTCGAAGACTCGCCATCCGGGCTTCGGCGGCTTGCCTGGTGGTGGCCGGCGCGCCCTGTTCAGGACACGCTGGGCACCAGGTTTTCGCCGCCGGAAACCTCGATCACCGTGCCCGTCACATAGGGGTTGGTCATGAGGAACAGCGCAGCGTGGCCGATGTCATGCGCCTTGCCGGCGCGCCGTGACGGGAATGTCTCTGCCACCTTCTTGCGCAGGCCGTCGCGATGCTCGGCCGGCAGGAAGCTCCACATGTCCGTGTCGATGAAGCCCGGACGAATCGTGTTCACGCGGGTCGGTGCGAGCTCCAGCGCCAGCGATCCCGACAATGCCTCCACGGCGGCGAAGGCTGAGGTCACGGCCGCGAAACCCACCTTGGGGCGAGCGGCCATGCCGCCCGTCAAGAAGGTGATGGAGCCACCGGCGCGCAGCTGCGGCGCGCCATGGCGAGCGCTCGCCCAACTGCCCAGGAACTTGCCCTCCATGTAGCTGCGCACGCCGTGCATGTCGGCATCCATGAAAGCGCCCCAGCTACCGAGGTCCGGCGCCGCGGTGACCACCAGGTGATCGAACGGTCCGATGCTGTCGAACGTCGCTTTGACCGACGACTCGTCGCGCATGTCCAGGCTGACCTGCGAGAACTTGGCGAGGTCGGGTCGCTCTTCGGGCGACGCGATGCGACGACTGGCGACGATCACCGTCGCCCCCGCGGCGTGCGCGGCGCCCGCCACGCCCAAGCCGATGCCCGTCTTGCCGCCCACGACGACGACTTTCTTTCCCGCCAGGGTGGACGACGGGGCCAAGGTGGCGTCTTGATGATGATGTGCTGCAGTCATGATTTCTCTTCTTTCAGTGGTCAAGGGAGGGCCCGGTCCAATCGCGTCGAGCCTCCTCGGGGTAGACATGCCGCCGGAGCTTGTGCGACCGCGCCATGAGCGTCGTTTCGCTGCGTTTTGGCGGCATGGACGTCATGCTAATTAGCTTGATCGGCGTCGATAATTGGCTGAAAATTACTGACTGATATTCCATATTGGAATAAATCAGCGAGGCGTGGAGCCGCTTGGGTCCAGCCGCAGGACAGGCAGCGACAGACAGGCGCCCGATGGACAGATTTCAGGAACTCACTGCGTTCGTGGCGGTGGTGGACGCCGGCGGTTTCACGGCAGCTGCGCGACGGATCGGTGAGTCTCAATCCGTCATCAGCAAGTCCGTGAGCGCCCTCGAAAAGCGTCTCGGCGTGCAGTTGCTCAATCGCAGCACGCGCAGCGTCACGTTGACGGACCACGGACGGAAGTACTACGAACGGACGAAACCGCTCCTCGACGAATTCGCGCAGGCGGATGGCGAGTTGATGAGCAGCACACTGGAGCTGTCCGGGCTCGTGAGGATCGCCACCTCGGTCACCTTCGGGCGTTTGCACGTTCTGCCGCTTGTCCCGCAACTGCTGGCGCGTCATCCCAAACTGAGACTCGATCTCAAGCTGGCGGACGGTGTGCAGGATCTGCTGGCGGAAAGCGTCGATCTGGCCATCCGGATCAGTCCCGCCTACAGCCCGGACGCCGTGGTCAAGCGCGTGTCCACCAGTTCACTGGTGTGCGCGGGATCTCGTCGCTATTTCGAGCAGCATGGAACGCCGATGACGCCCGAAGATCTGGTCAACCACAACTGCATCGTCTTCAACGGGATCGAGAGTTGGGCCTTCGAGCGACCGGGCGGGAAATTCAATGTGCGGGTGAGCGGCAATCTTTCATCGAACACCGTCGAGACCATCCTCTCGGCCGTGCAGGCGGGCGTCGGCATTGGGATGTTCCATGGCGCCTCCTTGACCCGCGAGTTGCGCGCGGCGGGCGTCGTCACCGTCCTCGATGACTTCATCGGCGAGAAGAGAGATGTCAGTCTGATCTGGCCGAACCGGAAGTTCATTTCGGCGAGAGTGCGGCAGGTGACGGAGTTCTTCGCGGTGGAACTGGCCAAACGCATCTAGAAGTCGGGCTGCCTCGCTGTCGTTCAGCGTTGAAGTGCAATCAGCGCCGTACGTCTCCGCTGCGAGGGCCAGTGGGAACGCATCACCATGTTCTTACGCCCAGAACGAAATGACTGGCAAGCAGGGCCAAACAGAAGGGCGCGGGCAAGGCACAAACAACTGCGGCCCATGAAGCTCGCCGCAGGGCAAAGAACATCCCAACGAATGCACCTGCCGTGCCCATTACCCACAGGAAAACGCCAATCCGTATTGCCCCAGCATCGCCGGCCATGAGCGCTCCTGTACCGACCACGGCAAGGCCGAGAAGCGAGCTCCCAGCCAGGGCCAGCCAAACGAAAAGGACGAGGGCGCGGCTCACAGCGTTCAATGTGTTGAGTGCGGATCGTTAACGATTTCGGCCCAATATTTGCGCATGCAGTCTGAGCGTTCATCGGCCATCGACGAGGCGTGAAGACCCCCAACCGTCATTCCACAGCCGCAGGCTCGTTCTCCGTATGCCGCTCAGGCTCCGTGGTGCGGAGGATTTCGTTCAGGACGGACGTGGCGTAGTTCCCCGCGGGCAAGGAGAACGTGAGCACCAGTTGATCGGCTTGCGGCCATTCCCATGTCATGTCCACCGGGCTCGCCACCAGGGAGCGGCGCTCCTGATCCAGACCCGCGTGTTCCATGCCGTCGCACAAGGTGGCGTGAGGTTGCGCCACGCCGTTCTCGAGCGCCTGCGCTTCATCGGTGGTGCTCACGCGGCCGCGTCCCCAGAGCGGTCCGGTCGGCCGTCCCGCCTCGTCCATCACGTCACCGGGCAGGGTCTTGCCCCAGAGTCCCTGCCGGATGCGCAGCGCCAGCACTTCATTGAAGACGAAGGAGCGCACCGCCGACAGGTAGATGCCTTTCTTCTTCGGGTTGCGCACGCGGATCTCGCGCGCCAGCATGGCCCGGCCCTGCTCGACGTTGCCGCCGTCGTGGCCGAAACGCTGAGCGCCGAAGTAGTTGGGCACGCCCTGCGCCGCAACGGACTTGAGATTGGTCTCGATGGCGTCGCGGTCCCCGGTCACGTCACGCAGCACGATGCGGAAGCGGTTGCCCTGCAGATCGCCCGGGCGCAGCTTCTTCACGTGGCGGGTCTGGCTCAGCACCTTGAATTCCGGGTGCTGAAGCAGGGTCAGGTCTGGCGTCTCGCCCTTTGGCAGATAGATGCTGAACCACTGACGGGTGATGGCGTAACGGTCCTTGAGGCCGGCATAACCCACGTCCCTTTCCTGCACGCCGGTGGCATCGGCCAGTTGCAGGGCGATGAAGGCGGTGTTGGCACCGTTCTTCTCGATGTCCAGCCAGATGTGCTCGCCCTCGCCGGAGGGCAGTTGCAGCGGCAGTTCGGTGACGATGAAGTCCTCGTTGTGGAGCTTCAGCGTGGCGCTGGCGCCGCTGGCCGGGTAGGCGTTGGGCCACTGCGGCAGGGTCGTGTATTGGGCGTCGGTCATGGGCCGGGATTCTCTCCCGGCACGCATGCCTGCCGAACGTCCTCGTCCGACAGGAGAAGCGCTAACGCACGAGCGCCTTGGCAATCTGGCCCAAGGTCCTCAGCGCGCCCTCGACCTGCGCGTTGTCGGGATGCCCGAAGTTGAGCCGCAGGTGGTGCGTGAAACGGTGATCGGCCGAGAACAGATGCCCCGGCGCGATGCTGATGTCATGAGACAGGGCGACCCGGTGCAGTTCCAGCGCGTCGATCTCGGCGGGCAACTCGACCCAGACGCAATAGCCGCCCTCCGGTTGCGTGACGCGGGTGCCTGGAGGAAAGCACTTGGCGATGGTCCTCAGCATGGCTTGACGGCTCGTGACGAGCGCTTGCCGGAGCTGCCGCAGGTGCCGGTCGTAGCCGCCCCGACTGAGGTACTCGCTCAAGCCCTCCTGCATCGGCACGGGGGTGGCCAATGAACTCATGAGCTTGCGACGGCTGACGTCCCGGGCGAACCGGCCCGCGGCCGCCCAGCCGACGCGGAATCCGGGCGCCAGCGACTTCGAGAAGGAACTGCAGTGCAGGACTAGGCCGGCCTTGTCCCAGCCCTTGGCGGGCCTGGGGCGTGATCCGAAATACAACTCACCGTAGACGTCATCCTCGATGAGCGGAATCTCGTGCTCGGCGAGCAGCGCCACCAGCGCCGCCTTGGCGGCATCGGGCATCAGGCTGCCCAACGGGTTCTGGAAATTCGGCATCAGCCAGCACGCCTTGACGGGATGGCGTTCGAGGACGGCCGCCAGCGCCGCCACGTCGACGCCGGTGCGCGCATGGGTGGCGACTTCGACCGCCTTGAGCCCGCGCCGCTCCAGCGCCTGCAAGGCGCCATAGAAGGTCGGCGACTCGATGGCGACCAGGTCTCCCGGCTTCGTGACCGCTTCCAGGCACAGGTTCAGAGCCTCCATCGCGCCGTTGGTCACGACGATCTCGTCCGCGTCGACCTTGCAGCCGGCGCCCAGATAGCGCAGGCCGATCTGGCGCCGCAGTTCGGCGCTGCCCGGCGACAGGTCCTCGACCGTGCGCCACGGGTCCAGCCCGCGCGCGGCCTTGCCAAGCGCCAGGGCCAGCTTGTCCAGCGGGAACAGGGTCGGACTCGGAAACGCCGAGCCCAGCGGCACGACGGCCCGGTTGCGCGACAGCCCGAGCACCTGGAACACCAGCTCCGACACCTCGACGCTTCGCTCGCCGGCCAGCGGATCCGACGCGTGGGGCTCAGGGTGCGGGATCGCCGCCTGGCTGACGAAGTAGCCGGACCGCGGCCGCGCCTCGATCAGGCCGCGGGCCTCCAGCAGGTAGTAGGCCTCGAAGACGGTGGAGGGGCTGACACCGCGGTCCTTGCTCGCTTGGCGTACCGAGGGCAGGCGGTCTCCGGGACGCAGCTGCCCCGCGGCGATGGATGCCGCCAGATCATCGGCAAGGACTTCATAGCGCTTCATGAGGTGGGGTGCTGATACGGCCCGTTGCGCGGAACGGCTGCACTGTATCGGCTACATCCCGGTCACTGTGAGTTCTCTCCCGGATGCCCATCTGATCCGGTGTTTTTCAAGGATTCTGAATCTGTACTTTTCATGCCGCCGAGAGCACAGTGACGTCATGGAATGGGTCCCCACCGTCTTCATCGCGTTCAAGGCCAGCGTGCTGTGCATCGGCATGTTTTTCGCCATCAAGTGGCACTACGACAAAGCGAAAAAGGAGCAGGGGGTGGAGAAGCAGCGCGCGGTGCTTCGCACGAGCGCCATCGTGGCCGCTGTCTTCGTGCTGTTGGTCGTCGGGCTGGTGGTCCTGACCTTCAGCCTGGGCACGATGCTCGGCCTGGACTTGAGCTTCTGATGATGGCGGCCTGGCAGCAGACCGGCACCTCATTGCCGCTCAGCAAGGGCCGCTGCCAGTTCGGGGCCTGATTGGGGCGGGCGCTTGAGAGGCGCCCGACACTACCTCTCGAAGCGCTTCATGCTCATCGTGGAGGGCTCGACCTTCGACATGAAGGGCGCCGCGGCAGGCGCCTTCTCGAAAGACGTCATCGAGGCGTCGGCGTCCTTCGCCGACCGCCAATGGACGATGACCAGCCACTCGCCGTCCGGGCCGTGCGCGCTCTCGCGCGACACGAAGCCCGGCTGCCTGGCCACGTGCTCACGCGCCACCGCCTTGTCGATCGGTGCGAACTCGGCGGCCGTGACGCCCGCCCTGAGCTTGAAGGTGACCACTTCGATGACCTGGCCGCGTTCGCCGGCCAGCGCGGGCTGAACCGCGAACGCAGCCGACAGCGCGCTGCTCAACAGGAACTTCCATGGATTCATGCGTGCCTCCGTGCGTCAGAACTTGCCGTTGGCGTTCTTCCACTCCGACCGCGGCGGAATGGTCTCGATCGTGTCCCAGTGCTCGGCGATCTTGCCGTTCGCGACCCTGAAGAGGTCGTAGAACGCGCTCGGCTTGCCGGCGAACTCGCCCTCGCTGGCGACGAGCACGAAATCGCCTTCGCCCAGGACCTTGTGGATCTGGCGGTACTTCATCGTCACGCCCGCCTTGGCCATCGCCTGCAGCGCCATGCCGAGGCCGGAGAGGCCGTCGGCGATCTGCGGGTTGTGCTGGTGGTACTTGTCGCCGTCGTAATAACCCGCCAGCCGGTCCATGCGACCGTTCACCAGGATGTCGTCGACGAACGCGGCGACCAGTGCCTTGTTGGCCGCGGTGTTGTCCGCATCCGTCGCCACGGTCGGCCCGTCGATCATCGTGCGGCCGCTCGGGTTGGGGCTGGCCGGCGTTTCCTGCAGGTTGTCCCAGTGTTCGACGATCTTTCCGTCTTCGAAACGGAAGATGTCGAAGCCGATCTTCGGGCCGAAGAAGTCGTAGTCGGTGTGCGCGAAGACGAAGTCGCCGTCCTGGAAGACGCGCACCGTGTTCACCTTCGCCGAACCCTTGGGCAAGGCCTGCAGGACCGCGCCGAAGCCGGCAAGACCGTCGCCGACGGCCAGGTTGTGCTGGATGTACCTGGCCGGGTTGACGACGGCCACCGGGGCCGATTCGCCGGTTTCGATGGCCTTGAGCAGCGCGACGACCTGCGCCTTGGGATCGGAGGACATGGGGGTTCCTTTCGAGGAGGAGGTCGATGCGCAACCGGCGACGACCGAGAGAAGGCCCAACGCAAGGACTCGTGTTGCGTGGAGGAAGAGGGAGGGCATGGCAGAGGCGGTCTGGTGTGTTTGCAGCACGGACTTTGCCGGCATCGGGGCCCGGCTCCGAGGTCGACGTGGTGAAAATGATGGTAGAAATCGCGCACCCGCACCGTCGGCGCGCCGAAAGAGGTCCATGGTCCAACCCCGCAGGAAAGTGCGCGAGACACGCTTCTCGAACGCGCGCCTCGACCGCATCGGCGTGGAGTTGATGACCTTGTCGGAACTCCGCGCGCGCGTCTCCGACAAGCTGCTGTTCGATCCGGAGCGCGTCGCGTTCTTCATGGTGCTGGTGGCGACCGGTGGGCGTGGAGAGCACCTGGTCGACTTCGCGCGCCTGGGGCTGCGCACCGGCCACGTCGTGTTCGTGAGGCCCGGGCAGGTGCAGCAGTGGCAGCCGGCGGATGGCTTGGAGGCCGATCTGCTGCTCATCGATCCGGCCGTCGTTCAGCCGACGGCGTCGCTGTCGCAGCACGCGACGATGACACTGCTGCGCATGGAGGATTGGCCGGTCCACTTCGAGATGGATGTCGACGGGCTGGCCGGGTGGCGGTCCCTGACCGCGATGCTCCGCAGGGAACTTGACCGGCCGTTGCTGGACGAACTCTCGGCCGCGATGGCCCACGAACTACTCGTGTGCCTGATGCTCGGCATCGGCCGAACGGCGGCGGGATGCACGACGGGCGCGACGGCGCAGGCCATGTTGATCCGGCGCTTGCGGCGCGAGCTGGAGAGCCTGGCCCACACGCGCCCGTCGGTGGCGTCGCTCGCCCGCAGGCTGCGCGTCTCGACGAGCACCCTGACGCGCACCTGCAACGACGTGCTGGGGCATTCGGCGAAGGAGGAAGTGGACCAGCGCGTGGCGCTGGAAGCTCAGCGTCTGCTCGTGCACAGCTCGTCGACCTCGGTGGCGATCGGTGAGCTTCTCGGCTTCAGCGAGCCGACGAACTTCGTCAAGTTCTTTCGCCGGCGCGTCGGTACAACGCCGGACGCATTCCGGCAGGCTTATCGCCTGCAGCGTCGCTGACGCTGCGAGGAGCCCGGCGTCCTCGACATCGATCGGCGATCGACGTCGTGATCGGATGGCGCAGGGTCCCCGGTTTCAGAAGCGCCGTGCCATCGGCCATCGGCCGACGTCCACGGCGGATCCGTCGAGCGTCCGCTCAGCGCCTGACCTTCCCATCCTCGGTGAGGATGGTCATGTCCACATACCGCGACCCGGCGTGGCGCTGTCCCGAGAAGCTGATGAAGAACCCGCCCAGGTCGAGCTGGCTCTGCGCCTCCAGGCCGTTGATGATGTTGGCCGGCGTCGGGTCGTTCCCGGCGCGCTTGAGGCCTTCCACCATCGTCTTGGCGGCGACGAAGCCTTCCATGCCGGTGTAGCTCACGTCCACCTTCGCGGCCTTGGCGCGCTGCAGGTATTCGCCGGCGATCGGCGTCAGGCCCGAGAACGGGAAGGGCACGACCTGCGACACCACGACGCCGCGCGCGTCCTTGCCCAGCTCCGACGCCAGCGCCTGCGCGCCGACGAACGAGAAGTTGTAGAAGTTGCCCAGGAAGCCGGCCTTGCGCGCGCCCCGGATGAAGGCCGCGCAGGACTTGTAGGCCGCCACCTGCACGATGCACTCGGGCTTGCCCGCCATCACCGCCGTCAGCGACGCGGCCACGTCCACGGAGTTGCGCTCCACCGTGCCGTGCGACACCGGGGCCAGGTTGTGCTGCTTGAGCGCCGTCGTTACCGCCGCCAGGCCGGCCTGGCCGTAGGCGTCGTTCTGGTAGAAGACCGCCACGCGCGTGATGCCCACCGAGGTCAGCTGCTTGACGATCTCCGCCGCCTCGTCGTTGTAGGACGCGCGGATGTGGAAGAGGAAGCGGTTGAACGGCGTGCGCAACGCCTCCGCGCCGGTGAACGGCGCCACCAGCGGAATCTTGGCCGCCGTCAGCAGCGGCACCGCCGCCAGCGTCGTGGGCGTGCCCACGTAACCGAACAGCGCGTTGACGCCGTCCTCGATCAGGCGCCGCGTGTTGGCCGCGCAACGCTCGGGCTCGTAACCGTCGTCCATGCTGCGCAGTTCGATGCGCTTGCCGTTCACGCCGCCGCGCTGGTTGACCTGGTCGAAGACCAGCATCGCGCCTTCCTTGAACTGCTCGCCCAGTTCCTTCGCCGGGCCGCTGAAGGGCGCGGACTGGCCCAGCACGATGCGCGAGTTGTCGGCGAAGGCAGGCAGGCTGCCGGCACCGGCGAGGGCGGCGAAGTTCTGAAGCAGGTGGCGGCGGTTCATGAGGCTGACTTCCTGACGCTTTTGGAAAGGCGAGGATCTTCGGTGACGGCGTTGACGCATTCGCTATGCAATAACCGCAACTCCGGATTTTCCCGCTCAGGTGTGGACAACGTCACAACCGCTTCATCTTGAAACATGTGCCCCCCGGCGGGGTATTGACGCGCCGCCGGCGGGGGATGACGGGTGATCTTTATGCAATCTTGATACCCCCGCCCCGAGCTTCTACAGGCCCTTGAGGCCCCCGTTCCTAGAGTTCATCCATCCCATCACGCCCTCATGGAGGGGGCATGGGACCCCAAAAAAATGGATGCACTCTTTCTCGGATTGAGCGTCGTGCTGTTCCTCGTGGCGGTGGGCCTGGCCGTGGCCAGCCATCGCCTGGAGGCCAAGCCATGAGCGCGCTCTACTGGTTGACCGGGCTGATCTCCGCCGGTCTGTTCGTCTATCTCCTGGTCGCCTTGTGGCGGGCGGAGGAGTTCTGACATGACGAACCTCGCCTGGGCCAACCTGGCCCTCTACCTCGCCGTGACGCTGCTGCTCGCGTGGCCGCTGGCCCGCTGGATCACCGCGCTCGCCAAAGGGCAGATGCCCGGCTGGATCGCCGCGATCGAGCGGCCGATCTTCCGCCTCGCCGGCGTCAAGCCGGAAGAGGGCATGGGCTGGAAGCAGTACGCCATCGCGCTGCTGATCTTCAACTTCATCGGCGTGATCGTCGTCTACGCGCTGCAGCGCCTGCAGGGCGTGCTGCCGCTCAACCCGCAGGGGATGGGCGCCATCAGCCCGGACTCGTCCTTCAACACCGCCATCAGCTTCGTCGCCAACACCAACTGGCAGGGCTACGGCGGTGAGTCCACGATGAGCTACCTCACGCAGATGCTCGCGCTGACGGTGCAGAACTTCCTGTCCGCCGCCACCGGCATCGCGGTCGTGTTCGCGCTGATCCGCGGCTTCGCCTCGCGCCTGTCCGGCCACGTCGGCAACTTCTGGGCCGACATCACGCGCTGCACGCTGTGGCTGCTGCTGCCGCTGTCCATCGTGATCGCGGTCGTCTTCGTCCAGCAGGGCGTGATCCAGAACTTCGACGGCTACAAGACCGTGCAGACGGTCGAAGCGCAGGACTACCAGACGCCCAAGCTCGGCGCCGACGGCCAGCCGCTGAAGGATGCCAAGGGCGAGCCCGTGATGGAGAACCAGCACACGCAGGAGCAGTCGCTCGCGATGGGCCCGGTCGCGTCGCAGGAAGCCATCAAGATGCTGGGCACCAACGGCGGCGGTTTCTTCAACGCCAACTCCGCGCATCCGTACGAGAACCCGACCCCGTTCACCAACCTGCTGCAGATCGTCGCGATCTTCGTGATCCCGGCCGCGCTGTGCCTGAGCTTCGGCCAACTGGTCGGCGACCGCCGGCAGGGCGCCGCGATCCTCGCCGCGATGAGCGTCCTGTTCATCGCCGGCGTGCTGGTCGCCACGCCCGCGGAGCAGGCCGGCAATCCGCTGGTCGCCGCGCAGGGCGTCGACATCCAGGCCACCGAGCTCCAGGCCGGCGGCAACATGGAAGGCAAGGAAACGCGCTTCGGCATCTCGGCCAGCTCGCTCTTCGCCGTCGTGACCACCGCCGCCTCCTGCGGCGCGGTCAACGCGATGCACGACAGCTTCACCCCCATCGGCGGCGCCGTGCCGCTGGTGATGATGCAGCTCGGCGAGGTCGTCTTCGGCGGCGTCGGCACCGGCCTGTACGGCATGCTGGTCTTCGCGATCCTGGCCGTCTTCATCGCCGGCCTGATGATCGGCCGCACGCCCGAGTACCTCGGCAAGAAGATCGAACCCTTCGAGATGAAGATGAGCGCCGTCGCCATCCTGGTGACGCCGATCGTCGTGCTCGCGGGCACGGCCATCGCGGTCCTCGCCGCGGATGGCAAGGCCGGCATCGCCAACCCCGGCGTGCACGGCTTCAGCGAGATCCTCTACGCCTTCACCTCCGCGGCCAACAACAACGGCAGCGCCTTCGCCGGCCTGTCCGCCAACACGCCGTTCTACAACACGCTGCTCGGCATCGCGATGTGGCTCGGCCGCTTCCTGGTCATCGTCCCCGTGCTGGCCATCGCCGGCAGCCTGGCCGCCAAGAAGCGCATCCCCGTCGGCGAGGGCACGCTGCCCACCCACGGCCCGCTGTTCGTCGTCCTGCTCATCGGCACCGTCCTCCTGGTCGGCCTGCTGAACTACGTGCCCGCGCTCGCGCTGGGTCCCGTCGTCGAGCACCTGATGCTCTGGAAGTAAGCCTTCGGAGCCCGTCATGACCAATCAACTCAAGACCCTTCATACCTCGGTGCCGGCCTCGGCACGGACCGAGGTCCTCGGCGGCGCCAAGGTCTCCACGGGACCGCAAGGTCCGCAAGGATCTTCCGGCCCGCAAGGACAGGACCCGCAGCCCCCGCGCCCCAACGCCAGGACCGGCATGTGGGACCCCGCGCTGGTGAAGCCGGCGATCCGCGATTCGTTCGTCAAGCTCGCGCCGTCGGTGCAGCTGCGCAACCCGGTGATGTTCGTCGTCTACGCCGGCAGCATCCTCACCACCGGCCTGTGGCTGGCGAGCTTCGCCAAACCCGAGCTGGCCGGCGCCGAAGGTCCGGGCTTCATGCTCGCGATCGCGCTGTGGCTGTGGTTCACCGTGCTGTTCGCCAACTTCGCCGAGGCGCTGGCCGAAGGCCGCTCCAAGGCGCAGGCCGCGTCGCTGCGCGGCTTGAAGGCCAAGACCTGGGCGAAGAAGCTCGAGACCCCGCGCCACGGCTCGTCCTGGCACCCGGTTCCGTCGGAGGAGCTGCGCAAGGGGCACGTCGTGCTGGTCGAGGCCGGCGACCTGGTGCCGCTGGACGGCGAAGTCATCGAAGGCGTCGCCTCGGTCGACGAGAGCGCCATCACCGGTGAATCCGCGCCGGTGATCCGCGAATCCGGCGGCGACTTCTCGGCCGTCACCGGCGGCACGCGCGTGCTGTCGGACTGGGTCGTCGTGCGCATCGCCGTCAACCCGGGCGAGGCCTTCCTCGACCGCATGATCGCGATGGTCGAGAGCGCCAAGCGCCAGAAGACGCCCAACGAGATCGCGCTGACCATCCTGCTGGTCGCGCTGACGCTGGTGTTCCTGGTCGTCACCGTGACGTTGCTGCCGTACTCGCTGTTCGCGGTCGAGGCGGCCGGCGCCGGCACCGTGGTGTCCATCACTGCGCTGGTCTCACTCCTCGTCTGCCTGATCCCGACGACCATCGGCGGCCTGCTGTCCGCGATCGGCGTGGCCGGCATGAGCCGGCTGATGCAGGCCAACGTGATCGCCACCTCCGGCCGCGCGGTCGAGGCCGCCGGCGACGTCGACGTGCTGATGCTCGACAAGACCGGCACGATCACGCTGGGCAACCGCCAGGCCAGCGCCTTCCTGCCGGCGCCGACGCTGCAGGAGCAGCTGCTGGCCGACGCGGCGCAGCTCGCTTCGCTGGCCGACGAGACGCCGGAAGGCCGCTCCATCGTCGTGCTGGCCAAGCAGCGCTTCAACCTGCGCGAGCGCGAACTGGCGACGCTGCAGGCGCACTTCGTGCCCTTCACCGCGCAGACCCGCATGAGCGGCGTCGACTTCGGTGATCCGCAGGCGCCCAAGCGCCAGCTGCGCAAAGGCGCGGTGGAGGCGATCCGCCGCTTCGTCGAGCAGCACGGCGGCCAGATGCCGGCGCAGGTCACCGCGGTGGCCGAGGAAGTCGCGCGCCGCGGCAGCACGCCGCTGGTCGTGGCCGACCTGAACGAGGGCCAGGCCCGCGTGCTGGGCGTGGTCGAGCTCAAGGACATCGTCAAGGGCGGCATCAAGGAGCGCTTCGCGCAGCTGCGCAAGATGGGCATCCGCACGGTGATGATCACCGGCGACAACCGCCTCACCGCCGCGGCGATCGCGGCCGAGGCGGGCGTCGACGACTTCCTCGCCGAGGCGACGCCCGAAGCCAAGCTCAAGCTGATCCGCGACTACCAGGCCGAAGGCCGCCTGGTCGCGATGACCGGCGACGGCACCAACGACGCCCCCGCGCTGGCGCAGGCCGACGTGGCGGTGGCGATGGCCAGCGGCACGCAGGCCGCGAAGGAGGCCGGCAACATGGTCGACCTCGATTCGAATCCGACCAAGCTGCTGGAGATCGTCGAGACCGGCAAGCAGCTGCTGATGACGCGCGGCTCGCTGACGACCTTCTCCATCGCCAACGACGTGGCGAAGTACTTCGCCATCATCCCGGCGATGTTCCTGGGCGTGTATCCGCAGCTGGCCGCGCTCAACGTGATGGGCCTGCACAGCCCGGCGTCCGCGATCCTGTCGGCCGTCATCTTCAACGCGCTGATCATCGTCGCGCTCATCCCGCTGGCGCTCAAGGGCGTCGCGTACCGGCCCATCGGCGCGGCCGCGCTCCTGCGCCGCAACCTGTGGATCTACGGCCTGGGCGGCCTGATCGTGCCGTTCGTCGGCATCAAGGCGATCGACCTGCTGCTGGTCGCGCTCCACCTCGTGTGACGCGGAGGACTCCATCATGACAACCACGCAATCCACCGCTTCGTCGGCTTCAACTTCGACCTCGGCGTCGACCTCCCATTCGCCGCTGCGCATGCTGCGCCCCGCGCTCGTCGGCTTCGTGCTGCTGAGCGCCGTCACCGGCCTGCTGTATCCAGCGCTCGTGACCGGCGTCGCCAAGACGATGTTCCCGTTCCAGGCCGAGGGCAGCCTCATCCTGCACGACGGCAAGGTGGTCGGCTCCGAGCTGATCGGGCAGAACTTCTCGTCGCCGCGCTACTTCTGGGGCCGCCCGTCGGCCACCGCGCCGATGGCCAACAACGCCACCGGCTCCAGCGGCTCCAACCAGGGCCCCACGAACCCGGCGCTGGTCGACGCCGTGAAGGGCCGTCTCTCGGCGCTCAAGGCCGCCGATCCGGGCAACACCGCGCCGGTGCCGGTCGACCTGGTCAGCGCGTCGGCCAGCGGCCTGGATCCGCACATCAGCATGGCCGCGGCGCGATACCAGGCCGCCCGCGTGGCCCGCGAACGCGGCCTGCCGATCGAGGCCGTGCAGCGCCTGATCCAGGCCAACACCGAGGCCCGCGACCTCGCCGTGCTCGGCGAACCGCGCGTCAACGTGCTCAAGCTCAACATCGCGCTCGACAAGGCGCAACCCGCTCATTGAATTTCATGAAAACTCGTCTTCTCTCGCTGTTCCTGATCTCCTCCTGCTTCCTGCACGCCGCCGCGCGCGCCGAAGGCGAAGCGCCGGCGGCCGCGCCCGCGCCGGTCGCGACGCCCGAGCACACCTTCACCGGCAACGTGGCCTTCGTCAGCGACTACCGCTTCCGCGGCATCAGCCAGACCTGGAAGCGCCCGGCCGTGCAGGCCGGCTTCGACTACAGCCACAGCAGCGGCCTGTACCTGGGCATCTGGGCGTCCAACGTCTCGGGCAACAGCTACAACAACGGCGCCGGCATGGAGTGGGACCTCTACGGCGGCTACAAGCTGCCGGTGACCGACGCCGTCACGCTGGACGTCGGCGCGCTGGCCTACGTCTATCCCGGCGCGCGCCTGAACGCCGCGCCCGGCCAGCCGACCTCGAACAAGTACGACAACGTCGACGTCTATGCCGCCGTCACGGCGGGCACGTTCTCCGCCAAGCTGTCGGTCGCCGCGACCGACTACTTCGGCCTGGACAGCGAGACCGCCGGCTACGCCTACTTCAACGCGCTGCCGGCCAAGGGCTCGTCCAAGGGCACGGCCTACCTGGACCTCAACTACGGCTTCGAGCTGGGGCAGGGGGTCAACGCCGGCGTTCACCTCGGCCACCTGTGGGTGCGCAAGTACGGCGACCTGTCCTACACCGACTGGAAGCTGTCCGTGAGCAAGGAGATGAAGGACCTCGGCGGCCTGACGCTGAGCCTGGCCGTCGTCGGCACCGACGCCGACAAGGCGCTGTACCAGGCCGGCGACTCGGCCGCGCAGCGCGCGAAGCGGCTGGGCGACACAGGCGTCGTGCTGAGCGTGTCCAGGACCTTCTGACGCGATTCGCGCAACGCCGCGGGGCATTCGCACACTGATGCGCGATGGATCGACTCGCGAGCCCCGTGGCATGACCCCCAGTTCCCTCAACAGCTTGTTCGACAGCTCGTTCAACAGCGCACACGACCGCTCTTACGACAGCTCTTACGACAGCTCGAACAGCAGCTCTTGCGACCTCCCGCAGGGGCGCTCGTTCGAGGAGACGGACGGAGACCTGCCGTCCAGGCGCGGGCCGTTCCTCTCCAGCGCGCGCCCGGGGACCGTGGAGGTGTTCGACTCGACCTGGGGGCCGCCTCATGCGTTGTTGCTCGAACGACCCGCGCTGTGCGTCGATCCGGACCCGCGGTCCGGCGACGAGGCGGTCCGCATCCGGGCGGACGGGACGCCCTGGCACCTGTCCACGCATGGGCTGGCCGCGCTTCACGCCCGCGTGCCCGTCGAGCAGGCCGCCTGGACGCGCCGCCTGGTGTTCGCAGAGATGCCCGATCCGCAGGACTGGCGATGGCTGCCCGCGTATGTGCAACGTTGTCCGAACCTGGTGGAGATCGTGCTGCCCGGCGGCAGCGAGCGGGTGGTGCCCGATCTGCGCACGCACGGCGACCGGACACCGGACGGCCGCTGGCTGCTGCGCATCGCCAGGCGCGAGGACGGCGTGGGCGCTCATGACCTGCTGTGCGCCGCGCTGCGCCGCACGCTGGGCGACGCGGTGCGACGGCCACAAGTCCTCGGCGCGATGGGACGACCCCCGCTGTTCGAGCGTCTGGCGCGCGATGTCGGGGCGATCCGCGCCGCGGCGCCACCCGATCCCGCCTTGGGCGATCGGATCGCCGCGTTGGTGCGCGCCATCGTCGATGACGATCAGATCGCCATCCGTGGCGCGCTGATCGCGAAGGAGCAGCGGACCCCCCGGGACCGTCTGGCGGCGATGGAGGAGATGGTCGCCGAACTGCAGCGCGCGCCGCTGGTCCTGCGGCCATCTCCGCGCGTCGAGGGACTGTCGTTCGGGCATTCGCATGCCGCCGTCGGCTTGATCGTCCGCATGAACGCGACGCACCCGCGTCCGCGCGGGCGCGCGGCGCATGGCCGGATCGCCAGCGACGAAGCATCGCGTCCGACATCGCTGAACGCCACCGAACGCTCGACGGCCGTGGAGTTTCTGAATCGCGTGCCCGCGTCAGTCATGACGGCGACCATGCGCTTCGTTCGCGACTGCGCGTTGCGGATCCTGCAGGCGGACAAGGCCTTCGCCGACACCGTGTTCCTCTCCTTCGCGGAGGAGGATGTCCTGATCGACGCCCTCCATCTGGCCCTCCAGTCCGAGTGCCGCGTGATCGGAGATCCCTGGCTCGAACGCGCGAGGCTGGAGGCGCTGCCTCGCGAGGTGCGCCTGGCGCTGGCGGCGTTGACGGACTGGGTGGCCGGCGCGACCGGCATGGACGGCCTCCGCCGCGAGCGGTGGTATCGGCACATCCTCAGCCAGACGCATTGGCACACCCGGGCGCGGACACCGGTGCCCGGCCTGCTGCGTGGCAAGCCGGGTGAGCCGGATCTGGATGCGCCGCCGAGCCCGCCCATCGCGGCCATCGCGACCTTCTGGGGGCGGGCGCTCTGGCTGGATCTGCACTGGCTGGGAGAGCCCGTGACGAATGCCGATGCGGTGAATCGCGTGCTGGCGGAGCGCTTCGCCTTCGGATTGGGGCTGCGGCGCGCGCACCTCGTGGGCGACCGCATTCCGGAGCACTTGCGATGGAAGGATGCGGAACGGGTGGAGATCCACCTGACGGAGCAGGAATTCACCAGCCCGGACCGCCTTCTCTACATTCAAGCGATCAGGCAGGCCGTGGCCGCCGAACTTCCGAACGCGATCGCGTGTCAGTTCTGCTGTCCGACCCAGGACGTCACCGTGGTGATGGACACGCCCGTGACCTTCGACCGGGCCGCGTGGGACAAGCGCGTGGACGACATCGGCGGGCGGCTCCCCGGCGTCCTGTGGAATGGCCGGCGACGCAATCGTCTGAGGACGCAAGCGGCATTCCGGGACTGGTTGCACGGGCTCTATGCGCTGTCGGACCGGTCGAACGCCGGACCTCCCCTGGCGGCATTGGTCGCGCCCGTGGTGGCCCGCGTGATCGAGGACGAGGCCTTCGCGGCGCGTGGCGAGGACCAGATCCTCCAGCAGGACGGCGGATGCGTCGATGCCTATCGCCGCTCGCTGTATCGACTGGTCGTGTTGAGCCAGGGCGGCCTGACCGGCGATGCCGACACGGCCGTGCTGGCCGCCTTCCAGCTGGCCTGCATGCTGCGCGCCGACGGCGCGGCCCAGGCGGCCGACCCCGAGCACCCCGAGAACCTGGAGGATGCGTTGCTGCTGCGTGTGGCCGTCGCGCAGCGCCTGCGCGACCGGCTTGGCGACGATGTCCAGGTGCTGGAGGACGTGAGCTTCGGCCATCTGGGCAGGGAGGGCACCCGATGGAACGACGCCTCCGGGCGCGCGGCCCGATCGCGGCGGGCCGACGCGATCATCGAGGCGGAAATCGCCAGCGGCTTCGCCACGTCCTTCGATTGCCTGGACCCCGACGGCCTGATCGGCGACCTGTTGACGAGGCGTCTGGACCAGGAGATCGGCAATGTCGCGCTGGAGGAAGGGCTCCGGGCGGAGGCGCGGGCGCGCTATGAGCACGCGTCCGCGCAGGCCGGCGACGATGCCGTGGCCCAGCAGGCCGCCGACGATGCCATGACGCGAGACCTGGACAGCCTGGGCGCCTCGCTGCAGGGCCGGCGTCGACAGCATCTCGACGGCGCCATCCGGACGCTGGAGGACCGCCTGTCGGCCACCCGACCCACCCACACCTTGCCGCCCGCGATCTGATGCATGCCGCTGCGTCGATCCGGCCACTGACCCTGCGTCGATCACCTCGATCGCCCAGCAGGAGATTCCGCGTGCATCCGATGTCCAACCACCCCTTGTCCCCCTGGATGGTCGACGCCTCGCCGCGGACGTCGGCGGGATCTTCCGGTCCGGTCCCCGCAAAGAGGCCCCGGCTCGAACCGGGACCGGCGTGGCAGTCGACGCTCCAACTGGAACGGCCGGCCCTCATCCAGCCTTTCGGGTCGACCGCCGCCACGATCGGCAACAGGACGACGGGCAACACGACCGGCAACATGGCGAACGACCCGGCGGACGATTCAGCGGACGACTCGGCGGACGACTCTGCGGACGATTGGCTCTCCACCTTCATCCGCCATCGCCACCCCAACGCCCCGGAGAACGATCGGATCTCTCCGGCCGGCCGGGCCTGGCAACTGGGCACCGCCGCACTGGACACGCTGGCCGGGCGGCTGCCCGCGACAACGGCGGCCTGGACACGACGCCTGGAGTTCGCCGCATGTCCGGACGCCCAGGACTCGCGATGGATGCCCGCCTATCGGCAGCATTGCCCGAACCTGGTGGAGATCGTGTTGCCGAAGGACAGCCACCTGGTGGTGCCGGTGCTGATGGACCATGCCCGTCGCGAGGAGGACGGTCGATGGGTGCTGGGCAGCCCGGGTCGCCACGACGGCGTCGGCAAGTTCCAGCGCCTCTGCGAGGTCCTGGGACGATCCCTTCACGATGTCGTGGATCGACCGGAGGTGCTGGGGTCCTGCGAACGTCCGCGGGTGCTCGACCGGCTGGCCCGGGACGTCGTGGCGCTGAACGGCACGGCGCCGGTCAAGCCCGCGCTCGCTCAGCGCATCGAGAGACTCCTGTCCGCCATCGTCGACGACAGTCAGGTCGCCCTGCGGTGCGGGCTCGTCGCGCAGGCGCCAGGGACCCCCGCGGATCGGCTCGCGGCCATGGAGGGGATCGCCGCCGAACTGCGAAGGGCGCCCTTCGCCCTCCCGAGGAGCACCTGCCCCTTGGACGCGCAGGACGAGGTGGCCGGCATGATCGACGGGCTGTCCCGCGCCACGGACGTCGGCGCATACACCAGCGAGACGCTCTTCTCCCCGAGGCGACCCCGGTGGCTGGACCGCGCCGAGGCCGCCGCCATGTCCCGATGCCTGAAGGCCGTGCCGGCCGCGGCGCTGACCCCGGCCCTGCAGGCGCTCCGCGATGCCGCCGTGCAGGTGTTGAGTCCTGACCCCGTCTTCGAGGATCTCGTGTTCCTGTCCCGGGAGGAGGAGGACGTGGTGAGCGACGCGCTCCATCTGGTCCGCCTGCTGGGCCTGCGCATGGTGCTGCGGACACCCGGTGGCCTGCTGCCGGAAGCGATGCCCGGCAGCTCGAGGCGGCCCCTGGCGGCACTTCGCCGGTGGATGGACGAGGCCCCGTCCGCGGACGCCCTGCGGCGGGAACGCTGGTATGTCCATCTGGCCGGCCAGGCCCATGACGTCTCGTGCCACTCCTTGCCGACGGCGGGACTGCTGCGCGGCGATGCCTGGGTGGCCGACCTCGATGCGCCGCCCGCGGCCTTGATCGCGGACATCGCCCGCTCGCGTGGCGAGGCGCTGGGACTGGCGCTGGACTACCGGGGCGAAGCGGTGTTCGATCCAGACGAGGTCAACCGTGTCCTGGCCGAGCGCTTCTCCTTCGGCATCCGGTTCAGCGGCGCGCACCTGGAGGCGGAGCGCGTGCCGGCAGCCCTGCGATGGCCGGATGCGGACTGGCTGGACCTCGACGCGGCGGGCGAGGGTCGGCCCCGGGGCGCATGGCGGCGGCGCGTGGTCGCGGGGCTGGTGAACGACTTCCCCCGCCTGTCCCGACTGTTGTTCGGCGGCGGCGAGTTTCCTCGCGGCGACGATCCGGAACTGGTCCGCGACCTGGATGTGCTGTCGGTACGGGGCCGGATGCTGGACGAAATCATCCGGCTGACGCCGAGCCTGATCTGGACAGGCAGGCAACGCGGTCAACTGACCGATAGGCCGCACTTCCTGTCCTGGCTGGTGCGGCTCATCCTGTGGCACCGGGGGGCGACGGAGCGCGATGAGAGGGCCGCGCTGCGTGCGCGCGTCGGTCCGGTGCTCCTGCGCGTACTGGACGACGGGGCCTTCGCGTCGCAATGCGAGGCGATGATCCGCTCGCAGGACGGCGGCTGCGCGGACGCGTACCTGCGGGTTCTGCATCAGATGGCCCTGCTGAACGACGCCGGGGAGGCAAGCGACACCGCCGCGGCGGTCGAGATCGCGCTGCGTTTCGCCTGCGGGTTGCGCGCCGATCAGTGGGTGGTGGAGACGCACGGCGACTTCAACGAGACCCTCGAGGAGGCCATGCTGCTCCGGCAGGCCGTGCGGACCCGCCTGGAAACGCGACTGGGGCATGCGCCGGCCGAGGCCGCCAAGGCCGTCGACACGCCGATCTATGCCCACCTGGGCATTGCCGGCGATCGGTGGCGCGATGACGAGGTGACGCGACGACGTGACCGGCAGGCCGACGCCTTGATCGACGCGGAGGTCGAGAGCGGCTTCGCCACCTCGCACGACTGCCTGGTGCCGGGCGGACTGGTCGGCGACCACCTGTCGAAGGTGCTGGACCGCGAGTCTGGACATCGCGCGCACGAGGCTCGCCTGCTGTCCGAGACGCAGGCCCGGTTCGACGCCGCGATCGACGCCGCCGGGGACGATGACGAGGCGGTCCGCGCCGCCAACGACGCAGCGTCGCAGGCATACGCCGACATGGTCGCCGCCCTGGCGACGAGGCGGCGGGAACAGGTCCTCCCGCCTCTGGCGGCGCTGGCCGCACGCCTGTCGCCACGACGAACCGATGACGCGCCGTCCGCGGCGCCCTGACACGACAATCACCTCCCATGCGCAGCCCCACCGACGACCGACCCGACCCCGACGCGCTGCTGGCCCACCTCCAGCGGCAGGAGCAGTCCGAGGGGCGCGGCCGCCTGCGGATCTACTTCGGCGCCTCGGCGGGCGTGGGCAAGACCTTCGCGATGCTGCAGGCGGCGCGGCACCTGGCGGACCAGGGCCGCGCGCCGCTGATCGGCGTCGTCGAGACGCACGGCCGGGCCGACACCGCCGCGCTGCTCGACGGCCTGCCACGGCTGCCGATGCGGCAGGTCGACCACCGCGGCCGCGCGCTGCCGGAGTTCGACCTCGACGGCGCGCTGGCGCGTCTGAAGGACCAGCCGGACGCGCTGATCCTGGTCGACGAACTGGCGCATTCCAACGTCGCCGGATCGCGGCATCCCAAGCGCTGGCAGGACGTCGAGGAACTGCTCGCCAACGGCATCAGCGTCTACACGACGGTCAACGTCCAGCACCTGGAGAGCCTCAACGACGTCGTCGGCGGCATCACCGGCGTGCGGGTGCAGGAGACGCTGCCCGACACCTTCTTCGACCGCGCCGACGAGGTGGTGCTGGTCGACACGCCGGCCGACGAGCTGCTCGCGCGGCTGAAGGCCGGCAAGGTCTACCAGGGCGCGCAGGCGGAGCGCGCCGGCCAGCACTTCTTCCGCAAGGGCAACCTGATGGCGCTGCGCGAGCTCGCGCTGCGCCGCACGGCCGACCGCGTCGAGGACGACGTGCAGGCCTGGCGCAGCAACGAGCGCATCGCGCCGGTGTGGAAGACCGAGGCCGCGATCCTCTGCGCGATCGGGCCCGGCGACGAGGCCGAATCGGTCGTGCGCAGCGCCGCGCAGCTCGCGCAGCAGCTGGCGGTGAGCTGGCACGCGGTCTACGTCGAGACGCCGGCGCTGCACCGCCTGCCCGACGCGCGCCGCGAGCGGTCCCTGCGCGCGGTGCGGCTGGCGCAGGACCTCGGCGCCACGACGGCGGTGCTGGCCGCGCAGGATCCCGCACAGGCGCTGGCCGAGTACGCGCGCGAGCACAACCTGTCCAAGCTGCTGATGGGGCGGGGCGCGCCTTCGCCGCGGCGCTGGGGCAGCCGCGACCTGGCGGCGCACCTCGGGCGCGCGGCGCCGGAGCTGGACCTGATCCAGGTCGGCGCGTCGGCGACGCAGCGCAGCAACGAGGACGACCCCGGCCCGACCTTCGGCGCCGCGCCGCGGCGCTACGTCTGGGCGACGCTGGCCTGCGTCGGCGTGGCCGCGGTCTGCTGGCCGCTGTCGCATCGCATCGCCAACGACAACATCGTCATGCTGTTCCTGCTCGGCGTGGTGGGCGTCGCCATGCGCTGGGGGCGCGGACCGGCCGTGCTGGCCAGCTTCCTCAGCGTCGCGCTGTTCGACTTCCTCTTTGTTGCCCCGCGGCTGAGCCTGGCGGTCAGCGACGTGCAATACGTGATCACCTTCGTCGTGATGCTGGCGGTCGGCCTGATCACCGGTCAGCTGACGGCGGGACTGCGCTATGAGGCGCGCGTGTCGTCGGAGCGCGAGGCGAGGGCGCGCGGCCTGTTCGAGCTGACCCGCGAACTCGCCGGCGCGCTGCAGACCGAGCAGGTCGTCGCGACGGCGGAGCAGCAGCTCGCGTTGCAGTTCGGCGGACGGGCGCTGCTGCATGTGCTCGACGACGACGACCGCCTGCAGCCGTCGCCGACGGAGGAGACCCTGGCCGTCGGCGATCGCTCCGATGCCGGCACCGCGCGCTGGGCGCTGGATCACGAGCAGGCGGCCGGCCTGGGCACGGACACGCTGCCGGGCAGCCAATGGTTCTATCTGCCGCTGCGCGCGCCGATGCGCACGCGCGGTGTGCTCGCGCTGCGCCCCGGCGACGCGCAGACGCTGATGCTGCCGGAGCGCCGCGCGCAGCTGGAGACGGCCGCGCGCATCGCGGGGCAGGCGCTGGAGCGCGTGCACTACGTCGAGGTCGCGCAGCAGGCGCTGCTGCAGATCGAATCGGAGCGGCTGCGCAACTCGCTGCTGTCGGCGCTGTCGCATGACCTGCGCACGCCGCTGGCCGCGCTGCAGGGGCTGGCCGAGACGCTGGCCAAGCGCGATCTGGACCCCGGCGCGGCCGAGACCGCGCAGGCGATCGAGCAGCAGTCGCTGCGCATCAACGCGATGGTGCACAACCTGCTGGACATGGCCCGGCTGCAGAGCGGCGCGCTCAAGCTCAACCGGCAGTGGCAGCCGGTGGACGAAGTCATCGGCAGCAGCCTGCAGCTGATGGGTACGGCGCTGGCGCGGCATCGCGTGGTGCTGGACGTGCCGGCGACCCTGCCGCTGGTGGAACTGGACGCGGTGCTCATCGAGCGCGTGCTGGCCAACCTGCTGGAGAACGCCGCGAAGTACACGCCGCCGGGCAGCGAGATCCGCGTGATCGCGCGCACGCACGGCGCGGGCGATGCGGGCGACTTGAGCGTCTTGAGCGGCTCGCACCGGTCGAGCGGCTTGAACGTCGACGGCGACGTCGTCGCCGGCCGGGGCGAGATGCGCCTGTCCGTCGAGGACAACGGCCCCGGCCTGCCGCCCGGTCGCGAAGAGGCGCTGTTCGAGAAATTCACGCGCGGCCACAGCGAGTCGCACCTGCCCGGCGTGGGGCTGGGGCTGGCGATCTGCCGTGCCATCATGCAGGCCCACGGCGGTCGCATCTGGGCGGAGCGCGCGACGCCGCAGGGCGGGGCGCGTTTCAGCCTGGCGCTGCCGCTGGGCGAGCCGCCGGCGCTGCCGGCGTTCGAGGAAGACAGGGAACTCCAACCGTGAGTCAATCGTGAGCGAATCGCCGCTGAGCGTCGTCCCCGTGGCGCTGATCGTCGAGGACGAACCGAACATCCGCCGCTTCGTGCGCCTGGCCCTGGAGGGCGAGGGCTGGTCCGTGCACGAGACCGGCACCTTGCGCCAGGGCCTGATCGACGCGGGGACGCGGCGGCCGGATCTGGTCATCCTCGACCTGGGCCTGCCGGACGGCGACGGCCAGGACTTCCTGCGCGACCTGCGCGCGTGGTCGGCGGTGCCGGTGATCGTGCTGTCGGCGCGCGGCGCCGAGGACGACAAGATCGCGGCCCTCGACCACGGCGCCGACGACTACCTGAGCAAGCCGTTCGGCGTCGGCGAGCTGATGGCGCGCGTGCGCGTCGCGCTGCGGCGCAGCCAGGCGCGATCCGGCGAGCAGCAGGACCCGGTCTTCCGCTTCGGCGACGTCGAGATCGACCTGGCCGCGCGCCGCGTGCGCCGTGCCGCCGAGGACGTGCACCTCACGCCGATCGAGTACCGCCTGCTCAGCCACCTGATCGGCAACGCCGGCAAGGTGCTGACGCACCGCCAGCTGCTGAAGGCGGTGTGGGGGCCGTCGCAGGTGGAGCAGAACCACTACCTGCGCGTCTACATGGGCAACCTGCGCCAGAAGCTCGAGGCGGAACCGGCCAGTCCGAAGCACCTGCTGACGGAGACCGGGGTCGGGTATCGCCTGATGCCCTGAGCGACGCAAACCACATGCCCGCGCACGAAGCGCGCGTCGCCTGTAGCATTGGCCGCACGCCCGCATCGGGGCGCTGGACCGACCCTTCCGGTCGGCTCCGCTCAACAAGGAGACATCTCATGATCCAACAGGCTCAGGTTGAACTCGCCAAGACCTTCTTCGAGCAGTCGAAGAAGGCGTTCGAACAGAACTACGCCGCGTGGAGCACCGTGCTCTCATCGCAGAAGGCCATCCTGGAATCGATGCGCGCAGGCGGCCCGCCCTTCGACGTCGCCGCCGACCAGTTCCAGAAGCTGATCGATTTCCACGAGCAGCAGTTCCGCGTCACCTCCGACTTCATGACCAAGCTGCAGGCGGACTACGTCAAGGTGGTGCAGCAGAAGACCAAGTGAACGGATCGAGCGCGTGAGCGCTCGAACACCATCCGTGGAGCGAACTGCGGCGGGTGTCGTTCGACTACGGGATCTCCATTGCAGGAGATCCCATGCGCATTCCAGTTTCATCTCTCGAGGTCGTCGGGCACCGCGTCGGCGAACCGGTGGATCGTGCGCCCGCCGCAGATGTCGCCGCGGATGTCGCCGTGGTGGACGTCGCTTACGGCGGGCTGCCTTTCAAGGTCCGCGCCACCCATGATGCTGCGGTCGCCGAGCGATTGCGAAGGCAGTTCGCCGGACGCGCTCACCGGCGTTTTGCCCAGATCCTGCAAGGCCAGCCCGCCGGCCCTTTGAGGACGTACGGCGCCTGCGCGCAAGATGCGAAGGCGACAGAGTCGGCCAGCGGGGAAGCGCTGCGACAGGTGCATCTTGCGCTCTACAACCGCAGCTTCGGAGCGCTCAAGTCGGACAACAAGATGAGGTTGGGGGAGGCGCCGCCGATCTTTCCGAGGGAGTGTTATTCGGAAGCCACCAGCTTCGGCTACTCGCGGGTCGCCGCCGTGGCTCACTCGGCCAGCGTCTGGCGGGCCACCGCCCACAACTGCACCGAGCTGGCGATCGCTGCACAGGACGTGCTGGCGCATCGCCGTCCCGAGCTCCCGACCAGCCTCGTCATGCTCGCGGGAGCGCATTCCCTGGCCGTGATCGGAGCCCTCGACGCGGAGACAGCGTCCCGCCCCATGGCGACCTGGCCGCCGCATCTCCAGGTCTGCGACCCCTGGGCCAATCTCAACTGCCGCGCCTGCGACTACCCCCGCTTTTTCACCGAAAAGATGGAGCAATGGGCAGCGGGCAGGAAGCTGATCCGTGAGGGGAGCGATTGGCACCCTGCGAATGACAAGGCGTGGCTCGACATCGTGAACCAGGCCCCGCAGGTGCTTGCGCGCCTCACCCATCGGAACGGGCAGTTCAGGAACGTGCTGCTGCAGAGCAGTGGCAGCTCACAGGAGCGGGATACTGGCATCTGAGGCGATGGCGATGGCGCTGGCGATCTCCGCAACAGCGACGATGCCATGGATCGAATGAACTCTTCCCCGTTCTCCTTTCCGTTCAACCGCGCGCATGCTTGCGTCTTTCGGCCCGGCCGGCTCACGGTCGGGCTGATGACGCCCGTCGACGCCAACCCCGACCGGATGGCCGACGTCGGCGAGGCGCTCGCGCTGGCCGCGCTCGCGGATCGGCTCGGCTTCGCGGCGCTGTGGACGCGGGACGTCCCGCTGATGGTGCCTCAGGGCAGCGACAACACGGCGAGCGCGCTCGACGATCCCTTCCTGTGGCTCGGCGCACTCGCCGGCGCGACGCGTGACATCGCCGTCGGCGCCGCGGCGATCGTGCTGCCGCTGCGGCACCCGCTGCATGTGGCGAAGGCCGCGCTGTCGCTGGACCGGCTCAGCGGCGGGCGCTTCATCCTCGGCATGGGATCGGGCGACCGGCCCGCGGAGTTCGCGGCCTTCGGCGAAGACCTGGAGCAGCGCGCGGAGACCTTCCGCAGTCGCTGGGCCACGGTGCGCGCGGCGCTCTCGCCCGACGCGGACGAGCGCGCCGCGGTGGTCGCCGCGACCGGCGGCTTCGAGGTGCAGCCCGCCCCGGCGCGACGGATCCCGATGATCGTCGTGGGCTCGGCGCGGCAGTCGCTGCAATGGACCGCGACGCACGCGGACGCGTGGGCGACCTATCACCGCGAGGAAGCGCGACAGGAAGGCCGCATCGAGCTGTGGCAACGCGCGCTCGAACAGAAGGGTGTCGGCGCCAAGCCGTTCGTGCAGTCGGTGCAGTTGGAGCTGCTCGCCGATCCGGATGCGGCCCCGGAGCCGCTCGAGCTCGGCCTGCGCACGGGTCGCAACGCATTGATCGGATATCTGCGGCGTCTGCAGACCATGGGTGTGGCCCATGTGCTGTTCAACCTCGGACGCGGACGTCCGGCGCGTGAAGTGATCGAGGAACTCGGCAGCGCGGTGTTGCCTGAACTCGATCGTTGAACCCGACGAGCACCTCTGGGTCGTCCCCGATCCGGGTGTCGGATCGATGCATCAACGACGCCCGGCGCGGGTTGACGCGACGAACCCCGCGTTGAAGAATCGCGCCTACGCCGGACGGCTCCGTCCTTGCGTGCATCAACCTCTTCACTCTTCCGGAGGTGCCCCCATGAAGACCCCGACCTTCCCCCTTCGCTGATCGCCGACGGCTGTCCGGATCCTTCCGTATTCCTGCCGCGATGCCTCTGACCGGTCCACCTTCGGACCTGCATCGCTCGCGCCTCTTCCGCTCTCCGTCGGTCTCCTGACCTCACCAGGACCTCCGCGCGCCAACAACGCGGGAGGCCGACGGATTCATGCATCTGACCTCCTTGCCGCTGCCGCAGATCCTGCGTGCGCGGGACCCTGCGGGCCTTCGCCCGCTGCCCTCCGATCTCTCCGGCGCCGACTTGCCGATCGCAGCCCTGACGGGGCGGCACGTGCGCATCGAAACGCTGATCGACGGCGCTGCCGCCGATCTCTCCTTTGATCCCCGCGGCAAATTGATGCTGCGGGCCGGTGGCCGCCCGCTGGCCGGTGGCTTCGGCGAACGTCCCTTCATCCCGATGAAGATCTGGGCGATGGCCCATGAGCAGCGTCTGCTCGAGCGGCTCGGCGACCGCTACGAACTGCACGGCGTGTGGAGTTACTCCATGCGCCGCGTCTGGTACGACCGGCTGCCTCACTACTTCCACGCGACGGAGGTGCTCGACCGCGCGACGGGGCGCTGCCTGACGGCGTCGCGGCGAGAGGCCCTGCTCGCCGGCTCCCCCGTCCTGTCGGTGCCGGTCCTGTACGCCGGACCGATGCCGACTCAATCGCAGTGGCTGGAGACGCTGATGCGACGCCCGGTCGCGCGGTCCGCCGGATGGCGGCGCGCATTCGAGACCGCCGCTTTGCGCGAGGCGCTGCCGGCGGACCTGTGGCAATCGCGTCTTGGTGGGGACATCCGTCCAGCGGAACTCCTTGTCACCCTCGAAGAAGCGCACGGCGTGGTCGCCCGCTTCCGGCTGAGCGCGGGCGACGACGCTCCCGCCGATCCGAGGGTGCCGGCGGCGGCCAAGCCGACCCGTGCGCCGTTGGCGCCGATGGGCGCGCTGTTGCCCAACGCGCTGGCGCCGGGCGCGGACCTCTTCGCCGCGGAACCGACCGTCACCTGGCGGGACGTCGGCGTGAAGTCGCTGCGGTCGCTCGGCGCGTTGAAGGCGATGGCGGTCGAGGCCGCGGAACAACGCTGCGCTTGAAGCCCGTGGAGAACGGGGTCGAGACGTCGACCCGCATCGGGTCGGTCGATCGGGACCTCGTCTATTGCCCGACAGATGGAGGCCAGTCCGCCATCCAGCGGTCGACGACCGCGCCGAGCGCGGCGCGCAAACCCGTGCCATGCGTGGCGGCGTCGCGCCGCAGCACGTCGAGCGGCACGCGCGCCTGCGCGAGTTCGCCGGCGTGGCCGATCAGCCATTGCTCCAGGCGCGCGGGATCGCTTTCCAGATGGAACTGCAGCGCGAGCGCGAAGCCCTCGATCGCGAAGGCCTGGTTCGGACACAGCGGCGTGGTGGCGAGGCTCGTCGCGCCTGCCGGGATCTCGAACTGGTCGCCATGCCAGTGCAGCACGGGTTGGTCGACCACGCCCCTCGCACCGCTCGCACCGCTTGCGAGCGGCGCGAGCGCGGAGTCGCGGCCGGACTCGGTGAGCGTCAGCGGCGCGAAGCCGATCTCCTTGCGGCCATGCACCATCGGCCGCACGTCGGCGCCCAGCGCCCGCGCCATCAGTTGCGCGCCGAGGCAGATCCCGAGCAGCGGCCGCCGCGAATCGAGGCGTCGGCGGATGAGCGCGATCTCGTCGTCCAGGTAGGGATAGAGCGCGTCGTCGTAGGCGCCGATCGGGCCGCCGAGCACGACCAGCAGATCGACCGCATCGAGGTCCACGTCGCGCAGATCATCGACACCTGCGTCCCGCGTGAGGAAGCGCTCGAAGCCGCGCTCGGCCAGCACGGGCTGCAGCAGGCCGAGGTCTTCGAAAGCCAGATGGCGGACGGCAAGGACGGTCTTGGGCGTGGACATCGGAATGACGCGACGGGCGCGCGAGGAGGTGAGGACGGGCGCAGTATCCGCGCCCGCCACGCCCGTCACCGTTCAGGACGCATCCGATCGTCCAGCCGATGCGTCCAATCGTCCATGGGCCCGTCCGTCAATTCGACAACTCGTCCCTTCGCCGTCCCTTCGTTCCTTCGTCGATTCATCGATTCATCGATTCGTCGATTCGTCGATTCGCGCTGCGCTGCGCTGCCCGACGGGAATTCCAGGTCCGGACCGGGAGGTGATCCGGATCGGATCAGGCGGGATGCGGCTGCCGTCCCGCCGAGGGGCCCTTGCGGATGCGCCAGGCCTGCACGGCCATCAGGATCACGAAGAGCAGGAACACGGCCCCGATCGCCTTCTGCAGCGCCGGGTCGTCGGGGCCGGTGAACAGCGGGGCGCCGACCGGCACGCGGGTGAAGGTCTCGTTCAGGCCGGGGATCATGTGGCAGAACAGCGTGAAGCTGTAGCCCAGCGTCTCCGCATACGGCGAGAGGCCGCCAAGGAAGCGCGTGCGGTGCGCCGCGACGGCGACGGCCAAGGTGACCAGCGTGACGATGGCCAGCACGTGCGCGATGTTGAAGCCGCCGTGGCGGAAGATGCCGAACGCCGTCAGGCAGGTCACGACGGTGCACCAGAGGTAGGTGCGGCCGAGCGTGGACTGGCCCTCGATGCGGCCGGTCCGGAAGATCAATGCGTAGCCGGCCACCAGGGCCACCAGTGCGAACGCCGTGTGGACGGCGCCGAGGAGGGTCAGACCGAACATGTGTGCTCCCTGCTGAGCCGCGTCGCCGCGGCGGGGCGGAGCGCGGCGCGCTCCTGCGGACACCTTAGGGGGTGCCTGGGGGCGCGCGCATCGGTCGGATGGGGGAGGACTCGGGGCGGGGTTTCCCGGGGGCGATCCCCCGCAGGACACGGCGCCGCCCGGCCGCCGGTTCAATCGATCTCACTCTGGCGATATCGGCGAGCGGGGAGCTCCGGCCCGTTGCCGCGACCGACATCGCCAACGACGCCGAGTCGCCCCGTATTTCGCAGGGCAGCGCCCTCGAAGACGCCCCCATGGCGACGCGTGTCGTCAACCCGCGGGGGCCGCGCCGGCCACAACGTCGCGAGACGATCTTCGCTCGGCGTGGCCGTGGCATACGCGCCGGACGCGCGGTTCGGGATGTTGGGAAGAACGCCGTTGCCTGCAGGCAGCGCGGCGAGGCCCGACGGCAGGTGGGTGGCTGGCGCATTTTCCGGTCGCAGCGGGTCGTTCTGCCCGTTGGCGACTCGGCCTTGCTCGCCGGGCACCTGGTCGGACCGCAACCCGGCTGCCTCCCGTTGCTCCCACGGTGTCCGACGCTCGGTTTCGGCCTGCTGGTGCGGGGCCATGTCCTGGTAGTCGGACAGGGAGCTGTAGTCGGTGGTGCGGCTGGTTTTCATTGATGATTTCCTGCTGGTTGATGACACGCGTGCGTCACTCATGGGCGGCGGCGCACGGGGTCAGTGGAAATCCATCGACGTTGATTCGACCGCTGTCCCGTCGGAGGAATCAATTCCGATCAGGCCGGTCGGATGCCACAGGGGAGTGGTGCAGATACTCGACCGCCATGCGAAGAAGACCGGTCAGGATCAGGCGGCGCGTGCGCGACCGAAGACGGGTGGCCGATCCAGTTGTCCGATCCAGTGTCGATAGACGCTCGTCGCCGCGCCGCGCAGGCGCGCGAGGCGCTCGGGCAGGGCGGCCAGGATCTCGGCCTCGCTCTGCACCGTCACGCCGCGTCCGCGGCTCAGCTCTTCGCGTCCTTGTGCGCACCAGTCGCGCAGGCTTTGCTCGGTCACTTCCAGGTGGCTCTGGAGTCCGATGTGCGGGCCCAGCGAGAACCCCTTGTTCAGGCAGTTCGAGCCGAACAGCGTCCGTGTCGCGCCGGCCGGGATCTGGAAGCTGTCGTAGTGCCAGTTGAAGCTGAGCAGGCGATCCTCGCCGCCGAACAGTCCGCGCGCGGCGGGCGTGATCCACAGCTCGCGCCAGCCGATGTCGGGCCGCGGATTGCGGGCCACGCCCGCGCCCATGGCGCGCGCCAGCTGCTGCGCGCCGAAGCAGTGGCCTAGGATCGGGCGGCTATGCCGCAGCGCGTCGATCAGCAGGGCCTGCTCCGCCCGGATCCAGGGCGTGCCGTCGTTGACGCCGTGATCGCTGCCCAGCAGCACCAGGCCGCTGAACGCGCCCGCCGTCCGCGGCAGGGTGTCGCCCAGGTCGGGCCGCAACAGATGCACCGGCACGTCGTGCGCGCGCAGGCACTGGAGCAGGTAGCCCGGACCTTGCGCGGGTTCGTGCTGGAGGATCAACACCGGTCTCATGCGAAGGGGCGCGGCATGCGCGCCGTTGTTGCGGTGGGATCAGCGTAGGGTGCCGGACATCAAGGTGAAGGCAAGACCCGGCCCTCGTGTCTCAAGAATGCATCAAGAGCCTGGGCCAGCATCATTTCTCGGCCCAGACCGACAGGAGTTCCTCGAACTCTCGCGCCAGACGGTTGTTCTCGGCGACCAGGGCCGCGTTCTCATCTTTTAGGCGGAGCAACTGCTCGTGAGAGCCGGTCTTGATCTGCATCACATCGCGAGGGCCGCGAATCCGTTGGTTGCCGGGATAGAGGTTGTGCGCCGGGTCGAACCAGACCAAGTTGAAGGCTGTATTCCATAGGAACCCGTGCAGGCGCCCCTGGTTCTTGCCCATGCTGACCTCAAAGGCCTGTTGAACGACATGGAGCGCGTCCTGCTCTGGGTCCAGAGAACCCTGTTCCCTGCTCAGCATCGTGGCGATGCGGGCAACGATACGTCGTGGAAATGCGTCGCGGCTGCCAGTGTCCGTCTTGAAGATCGCTTTGCACCCGAGGCCGGGAATATGCCGCTTCGACATCTGCTCAACCGTGCAGGTCTGGATGGTCTGAAGGCAAGTGAATAGGCGCACGTAGAACTCGGCGTCGAATCCATGCAGGAAGAACAGGTCCGTCTCCCAGTCAATGAACTCGAATGACACGCGCAGGAGCGGCGGCTTCTGTTTGTAGGTGGCGGCTCGATCGAATCGAGGGAAGCTATCGTTCATCTTCGGGGAGCTGCGTGAGGAAGTACTTCCGCATGGCATCCTTGCTGATGAGTTCGCGGCTGCCCATGTTTTCCGGCAGGCCATTGCGCGCATCGAGCCAGGGAGCCTCGTTGTGGGTCATGTTCGACAAGGCTGCCCCGTCGAACCGGCCAAAGGCGGCAACGACTTCTCTCACGGTCTGATAGCCCGGAGCGTCCTCCAGCGGCGTGTTCCACTGCGCATCGATGGGGTGCCATTGAAGACTCCCATACTTGGCGTGAAGCTCCGCAATGGTGGGGCCGTTCTGACGCGCCTCGAAGTCTTCCGGAAACAGTGCGCGACCCTCCGCCAAGCTGTAACCCTGGGCGTAGTAGCAGAGCTTCTGCAGCTTGTTGGGGGAGGGGCTTTCGTCGAAATACTTGCGATGGCATTCGATGATCAGTCGGTGGACGGCGTCCAGTTGCGGTGAGATCGACATGAGGCTTCCTTGAAGGCTGGAACTGCAGATCTTGAGAGCTGTTGCCTCCATTCGAAATGGCCTGTGCTGGTGCAATCCAATCGTCCACACACTGATGTCGATGGCGACGCCCACTTGAATCGGTGGGTGAGCGGGCCTGCGGACGTCGGGCGCGGTCGACGCAGCGCCCGAGGCCTGATGGCGCAATGCCACAATCTCGGAATGAACTCGCAGTCCCCGCGCGCACCGCGCGTCTCCGTCCAGACCGCCGACTTCGACCTCAGCGCCGAGACGCTGGCGCTGCGCGCCGAGGACGGCGGCGTCGGCGCGGTGGTGAGCTTCGTCGGCACGGTGCGCGACGGCGCGGACGGCACGCCCGTGTCGCTGATGGAACTCGAGCACTACCCGGGCATGACCGAGGCCGCCATCGAGGCCATGATCGACGAGGCCTTCCGGCGCTTCGACATCCGCGGCGCGCGGGTCATCCATCGCGTCGGGGCGCTGCGGCCGCGTGACCAGATCGTGCTGGTGCTCGTGAGCTCGCGCCACCGCGGCCAGGCCTTCCAGGCCTGCGAGTTCCTGATGGATTACTTGAAGACGCAGGCGCCGTTCTGGAAGAAGGAACACGGACCGGACGGCGCCCGCTGGGTGGACGCGCGTGTCGCCGACGACGAGGCGCTTGCGCGATGGGGCATCAACGTGGAGGGGAATGGTCGATGAGCTGGATGCAAGTGGCGGCGGTGTCCGTCGGAGCCTCGGGCGGCGCGCTCGCGCGCTGGGGCGCGGGGTTGATGCTGAACACGAAGTGGCAGGGTTTTCCGCTCGGCACATTGGCCGTCAACATCGTGGGGGGCTTCCTCATCGGCATGGCGCTGGAGTGGTTCGGGCGCTATCCCAACGACATGCTCAAGCTGCTGCTGGTCACCGGCTTCCTCGGCGGCCTCACGACCTTCTCGTCCTTCTCCGGCGAATCGCTGTCGCTGCTGCAGCGCGGCGAGTTCCTGATGGCGCTCTCGCACTCCGCCGCGCATGTCCTCGGCTCGCTGACTGCCGCCGCGGCCGGGCTCAAGGTGATGCAGATGCTGACGCAATCCCTCGCATGAAATGAATGGCCCCCGCCCCCTGGGGGCGGGTGGGGGTGGGGTGGCTGCGCCCCGCCCGCTTGGAGGGCGGGGATGGGGTGGGAGCAAATGGCCTCCCCCCGAAAGGGATCCGCGGGCGGATCCCTCGCCCGCTTGGAGGGCGGGGATGGGGTGGGAGCAAATGGCCTCCCCCGAAAGGGATCCGCGGGCGGATCCCTCGCCCGCTTGGAGGGCGGGGATGGGGTGGGAGCTCACGGTAAAGAGCAGGGGTGAACCGCAGAGGCGATCGAAGGAGAGGGTGTCCCCATCGCTCCTCCGGTAGCCGTCGCCACGTTGGGCATCCTCCTTGCCGCGTTCCGCAGCGTCTTGAAATATGGGGACACACTCCCCACTTCGGTCGCAACGGAGGTTATTTCCCATGCGAGTCGACAAGCTCACCACGAAGTTTCAGGAAGCGCTGGCCGAGGCCCAAAGCCTGGCGGTGACGCGCGAGAACCCCTACATCGAACCCGTCCACGTGCTGGCCGCGATGCTGGCCCAGGACGAGGGCCCGAAGGCGCTGCTGGAGCGCGCCGGCGTGAAGGTCCCGGCGCTCAAGAGCGCGCTGGACGGCATCCTCGGCGGCCTGCCGCAGGTGCAGGGCGAGGGCCAGCAGGTCCAGCCCAGCCGCGACCTGATCGGTCTGCTCCAGAACGCGGAGAAGGAAGCCTCCAAGCGCGGCGACCACTTCATCGCCAGCGAGATGTTCCTGCTGTCCCTGGCCGACGCCAAGAGCGACCTGGCCGGCATCGTGCGCGGCCACGGCCTCACCCGCAAGGCGCTGGAGACGGCGGTCGAAGCCGTGCGCGGCGGCCAGAAGGTCGACAGCCAGGAATCCGAAGGCCAGCGCGAGGCGCTGAAGAAGTACACCCTGGACCTGACCGAGCGCGCCCGCGCCGGCAAGCTCGACCCGGTGATCGGCCGCGACGACGAGATCCGCCGCGCCATCCAGGTGCTGCAGCGCCGCACGAAGAACAACCCCGTGCTCATCGGCGAACCCGGCGTCGGCAAGACCGCCATCGTCGAAGGCCTGGCCCAGCGCATCGTCAACGAGGAAGTGCCGGAAAGCCTGAAGGGCAAGCGGGTGCTGTCGCTGGACATGGCCGGCCTGCTCGCGGGCGCCAAGTTCCGCGGCGAATTCGAGGAACGCCTGAAGTCGGTGCTCAAGGAAGTCGCCGCCGATGAGGGCCGCATCATCCTGTTCATCGACGAGATCCACACCATGGTCGGCGCCGGCAAGGCCGAGGGCGCCATGGACGCCGGCAACATGCTCAAGCCCGCGCTCGCGCGCGGCGAGCTGCATTGCATCGGCGCGACCACGCTCGACGAGTACCGCAAGTACGTCGAGAAGGACGCCGCGCTGGAGCGCCGCTTCCAGAAGGTGCTGGTCGACGAGCCCACCGTCGAGGCCACCATCGCCATCCTGCGCGGCCTGCAGGAGAAGTACGAGGTCCACCACGGCGTCGAGATCACCGACCCGGCCATCGTCGCCGCGGCCGAGCTCTCGCACCGCTACATCACCGACCGCTTCCTGCCCGACAAGGCCATCGACCTGATCGACGAGGCCGCGGCCAAGATCAAGATCGAGATCGACTCCAAGCCCGAGGTGATGGACCGGCTCGACCGCCGCATGATCCAGCTCAAGATCGAGCGCGAGGCCGTGCGCAAGGAGACCGACGAGGGCTCCCAGCGGCGCTTCTCGCTGATCGAGGAAGAGCTGCTCAAGCTCCAGCGCGAGTACAACGACCTGGAAGAGATCTGGACTACCGAGAAGGCGCAGGCCCAGGGCTCCGCGCACGTCAAGGAAGAGATCGACCGCATCAAGTTCCAGATCGAGGAACTCAAGCGCAAGGGCGACTTCAACAAGGTCGCCGAGCTGCAGTACGGCAAGCTGCCCGACCTGGAGAAGCGCCTGAACGAGGCGCAGGCCAAGGAGATGGGCAAGGCCAAGGACAAGAGCCAGCCGCAGCTGCTGCGCACGATGGTCGGCGCCGAGGAGATCGCCGAGGTGGTCGCCCGCGCCACCGGCATCCCCGTGGCCAAGCTCATGCAGGGTGAGCGCGACAAGCTGCTGCAGATGGAAGAGAAGCTGCATGAGCGCGTCGTCGGCCAGGACGAGGCGATCGTCGCGGTCGCGGACGCGATCCGGCGCTCGCGCGCGGGGCTGTCCGATCCGGACAAGCCGCTGGGCAGCTTCCTGTTCCTCGGCCCGACCGGCGTCGGCAAGACCGAGCTGTGCAAGGCGCTGGCGGGCTTCCTGTTCGACAGCGAGGACCACATGATCCGCATCGACATGAGCGAGTTCATGGAGAAGCACTCCGTGAGCCGCCTGATCGGCGCGCCTCCCGGCTACGTCGGCTACGACGAGGGCGGTTACCTGACCGAGGCCGTGCGCCGCAAGCCCTACAGCGTGCTGCTGCTCGACGAGGTCGAGAAGGCGCACCCGGACGTGTTCAACGTGCTGCTGCAGGTGCTGGACGACGGCCGCCTGACCGACGGCCAGGGCCGCACGGTCGACTTCAAGAACTGCGTGATCGTGATGACGTCCAACCTGGGCTCGCAGCACATCATGGCGCTGCAGGGCGAGTCCGACGAGGTGATCCGCGACGCGGTGTGGGGCGAGGTCAAGGCGCATTTCCGGCCCGAGTTCCTCAACCGCATCGACGAGACCGTGATCTTCCATGCGCTGGGCGCGGACCACATCAAGTCGATCGCGCGGATCCAGCTGCGTCAGCTCGAACAGCGGCTCGACAAGCTGGAGATGAAGCTCGACGTCAGCGAGGAGGCGCTCGCCGAGCTGGCCAAGGTCGGCTTCGATCCGGTCTTCGGGGCGCGGCCGCTCAAGCGCGCGATCCAGCAGCGGATCGAGAACCCGCTGTCCAAGCTGATCCTGCAGGGCCGCTTCGGTCCGAAGGACGTGATCCCGGTGAGCGTCGAAACCTCACCCGCCGGAGAACCCGGCGAGTTCAGCTTCGGACGCGTCGTCCACTAAGCCCGCAGCCCCGCTTTGGGCGCACCGCGTCGTTGCAAATCCTCGCCATAGCTGGGCTATGGCTCCGGTTTGCGCCTAGCGGTGCATCCCAAATCGGGGCCGCGTGCTTCGTGGACCTGATCAGGGGCGCAGAGACCCTTTTTCAGCGGAGTTTTTCGAGGACTTCCGATCTGAACTCGCGCTGGTACAGCACGTAGAGCACGCCGGCCGTGGACAGGGCCAGCGCCCAGGGCGAGAAGAACCAGGCCACGACGGGGAACGCGAGGTAGTAGCCGCGCAAGCCGTCGTTGAAGGCCTCGGCCGCCATGCCGACGACCGCGCCGGCGCGGTCGGCGAATTCCTCCCGCGCATCTGGCCCGAGTTGCGCGAACTGGCCCGCCTCCGGCGCGGACGCCACCAGCAGCGCGCCGAAGGTGTACTGCCGCATGCTCCAGGTGAAGCGGAAGAAGGCGTACACGAAGATGCCGGTCAGCAGCGCGAGCTTGATGTCGAAGACCAGCGTGCTCGTCTTGACCGCGAACGGCAGTCCCAGCACCAGGGCGCTGGTCTGCTCGCTCGCGCCCAGCGCGGCCAGCAGGCCGCCGATGATCAGGATGGTCGTGGAGGCGAAGAAGGACGGGCTCGACAGCAGCGCCTGACTGACCGCGCCGTCCAGCACCCGCATCTCACGGTAGGTCAGCTGCAGCATCCACTGGCACCGCACGCGGTTGGTGATGGCCAGCAGCGAGCCGCGCCCGTCCGCATGGCGCTTGGAGAACTGGGCATAGCCGATCCAGGCCAGGAAGAACAGGCCCAGCGAGGCCCAATCGAGCAGCGGCAGCGCGGCCAGCAGTTGTCGAAGCGATTGCATCGCGCGAGTGTAGAGGCGCCCTGCGAGCGCCAAGAGGCGCTTCACGGAGGCGCTCCCAGGGCGCGGTGCCAGGGCCAGCGCCAAGGCCGCGCTCAGTCGGCGTTCAGTCGGCGTTCAGGCGGCGCGCTTGCGACGCACGGCGTCGGGCAGGATTGCGGAACCCGCGTCGTCGAGCGCGACGCCGCCCGCATCGGCGATCGCGGCCCAGTGGGGCCAGCAGGGCTCGAGCAGCGCGATGGCGGCGTGCAGAAGGGCCGTTGCCGCCGCGGCGCTCAGCCCGCGGATCACCGCGACGACGAAGCTGCCCTGCGCCTCGTCCGGTATCGACATCGGCAGCGCGACGTCGATCGCCTGGCAGTTGGTGCACTCGTACTGGCCGGTCGAGGGATCGAACAGGATCTCGACCACGTGCCTGGACGTGGCGACCCGGGCGTACACCAGCGGTGCGTACTGCCCGCGCTGGCGGACGCGGATGCCGTGGTCCTCGGGCCAGTCGGCGAGGCCCGTCAACTGGCGGATCAGCGACGGCAAGGCGGCCGGGAGGGCCGCACCGACGGGATCAGCCGTGAGGGGGGGCATCGGGAAGGTCAGGGCGCCGGGCTTCATCCGCAATCTCCATCCGTCGGCGGCCCGCCGCGGCATGCGACGGGTCCGCCTCTCGGAGTGAAGCGACGAAGTGCCGGGCCCGGGCGGGCAGGTTCACACCCGCCCGCCGGGCTCAGACCGGCAGGTCGAACACCAGCACCTCGGCGTCCTGGCCGGCTTCGACCGTCACGCCCGCCTCCTTGGCCAACTGGAGCGCGTCGCCGGCGCCCAGCGCTTCGCCGTTCACGGTCGCCTGCCCGCGCACGACGTGCACGTAGGCGATGCGGTCCGCGGCCAGCGGCAGCTCGGCGCGTTCATCGCCGTTGAACAGTCCGGCGTAGAGCCGCGCATCCTGGTGGATGGACACCGAGTCCTGCGCGCCGTCCGGCGAAGCGACCAGCCGCAGCTTGCCGCGCTTGTCGGCGTCGGCGAAGTGCTTCTGCTCGTAGCCCGGCGTCACGCCCTGGCGGTCCGGCATGATCCAGATCTGCAGGAAGTGGGTCTGGCCGTCCTTCGAGTGGTTGAACTCGCTGTGCCGCACGCCGGTGCCGGCGCTCATCCGCTGCACGTCGCCGGGACGGATCACGCCCGCGTTGGCGCCGCCGGGCGTGCCGTTGCCCATGCTGTCCTGGTGCGCCAGCTCGCCGCTGAGCACGTAGCTGATGATCTCCATGTCGCGGTGGCCGTGCGTGCCGAAGCCGGTGCCGCCGGCGATGCGGTCCTCGTTGATGACGCGCAGCGGGCCGAAGCCCATCCGGCGCGGGTTGTGATAGTCCGCGAACGAGAAGCTGTGGAAGCTCTTGAGCCAGCCGTGGTCGGCGTAGCCGCGATCCGAGGACTTGATGACTTCACGCATGTCGATGCTCCTTGTGTGGCCCCCCGGTGTGGTGGAGAGGGCCTGCTGGTTGGCGATGGACTCACTGTAGGGAAGCAGGCCTCTGCCGAGGGGGAGGGGGCTTGAAGCCAGCATTCAAATAAGATGAAGGAATGGCTCAACAAGACAAACGACGGGTGCTGACGCCGGAAGCGCTGGCGATGATGGACAGCATCGCGCGCAGCGGCAGCTTCGCCGCGGCGGCGCGGGAGATGGGCAAGGTGCCGTCGGCGCTGACCTACTCGGTGCGCCAGCTCGAGGACGCGCTGGACGTGCTGCTGTTCGACCGCAGTTCGCGCCAGGCGGTGCTGACGGCGGCCGGGCACGAGCTGCTGACCGAAGGTCGCCGGCTGCTGCAGGAGATGGATGCGGTCGCGAACCGCGTCAAGCGCGTCGCCACGGGATGGGAGAGCGAACTCACCATCGCCTTCGACGATGCGATCGCGCGGCGCGCGATCTTCGACCTGATGGAGGCCTTCTATCTCCAGGCCGAGGACGGCAAGCCGCCGCCGACGCGCCTGAAGCTGCGCACCGAGGTGCTGTCGGGGACCTGGGAGGCGCTGATCTCGGGCCAGGCGGATCTGGCGATCGGCACCAGCGCGCAGCCGCCGGGCAGCTCGGTCGTCTGCGAGGTGCTCGGGCCGATGGAGATGGTGTTCTGCGTCGCGCCGCATCACCCCTTGGCGGGGTTCGAGGGGGTGTTGACCTCGGCCGAGATCGCGCGGCATCGCATCGTCGCCGTGGCGGACACGGCGCGCAGCCTTGCGCCGATGACCGTCGGCGTGGTGCCCGGGCAGGAGGTGCTGACCGTGCCGTCGATGGCGATCAAGCTCGAGGCGCTGTTGCGCGGCCTGGGCGTGGGTTCGCTGCCGACGCCGATGGTGCGGCGGCATGTGGACGCGGGGCGACTGGTCCAGAAGGAGACCTTCCAGGGCAAGCGCATCTCGCCCATGCACTACGCGTGGCGCAACGGCCATCGGCCGGCCAAGGCGCTGGCCTGGTGGCTGGACCGGCTCCGGAGCGAGACGACGCGGCGCTCGCTGATCGAGCAGCACGAGGGCCTGCTGCTGTGATGCTGGCGGACCGAACGGCGGACCGGGCGGTGGGCCGAGGCTACGTCGGCCGGTTCGCGCCGTCGCCCACGGGGCCCTTGCATGAGGGCTCGCTGGTCGCGGCATTGGCGAGCTGGCTGGATGCCCGCGCCCATGGCGGCCGGTGGCTGATCCGGATCGAGGACGTCGACCGGCCGCGCTGTCCGGCGGGTACCGATGCCGTGGTGCTGTCGCAGCTCGCCCAGGTCCGACTACTGCCGGACGAGCCGCCGATCTGGCAGTCGAAGCGCGATGCGGCCTACCAGGCCGCGTTGGATCGGCTGATCGCCGCAGGCTGGGCCTACCCGTGCGGATGCTCGCGCAAGGACATCGCCGAAGCGATCGCCGCCCAGGGCGGCCAGCGGGAGCGGCATGGGGAACTCGTCTATCCGGGCACCTGCCGGCACGGGCTGCACGGCAAGCCCGCGCGGGCGTGGCGGCTGCGGAGCACGTCGACCGTCGATGGCGACACATCCCTGCGCATCGACTGGCGGGACCGCCGCCTCGGCGGGCAGTCCCAGGACCTGACCGACGAGGTCGGCGACTTCGTCCTCCAGCGCGCGGACGGGCTCTGGGCGTATCAACTGGCGGTCGTCGTCGATGACGGCTGGCAGGGCATCACCGACGTCGTCCGCGGCGAGGACCTCGCCGACAACACGCCCCGGCAGATCCGGCTGCAGGAATTGCTCGGCCTGCCCCGGCCCCGGTATCTGCACACGCCGCTGGTGCTGGGCGAGAACGGCGAGAAGCTCTCCAAGCAGAACGGCGCCCAGGCCCTCGACCTGGGCGACCCGCTTGCCAGATTGCAGCGTGCCGGCGCTCGACTCGGGTTGCCGGCGCTAGAGGCGCGGACGGTGCCCGAGTGGCTCGCCCGCGCCGTGGCGGCGTGGCATGTACGGCAGCGCCCGGTGTAGGGACCTTCGGCGGCTGGCATGATCACGCCTTTGCGTTTCGGGACGCGAACCAGCGTCCCCCTTTTCCCTTTCAAGGAACCTTCGATGAAGACGACCGACAGCGGCCTGCAATACGACGACACCACCGCCGGTACCGGCGCGACCGCCCGCGCCGGCCAGGACGTGAAAGTGCACTACACCGGCTGGCTCTTCAAGGACGGCGAGAAGGGCACCAAGTTCGACTCCAGCAAGGACCGCGGCGAACCGTTCGAGTTCGAACTCGACGGCGGCATGGTCATCAAGGGCTGGGATGAAGGCGTCCAGGGCATGCAGGTCGGCGGCACGCGCGTGCTCGTCATCCCGCCGCAGCTCGGGTATGGCGCGCGCGGCGCCGGCGGTGTGATCCCGCCCAACGCGACGCTGATGTTCGAGGTGGAATTGCTCGGCGTGTCCGGCGGCGCGGAAGCCATCGAGCTGAACAAGCTGGCGACCACCGCCAGCGGACTCCAGTTCGAAGACGTCAAGGAAGGCGAGGGCGCTGTCGCCGAAGCCGGCAAGCGCGTCACCGTCCACTACACCGGGTGGCTCTACAAGGACGGGCAGCGAGGCCGCAAGTTCGATTCCTCCAAGGATCGGCGGGATCCGTTCCGCTTCCACCTGGGCGCTGGGGAAGTCATCAAGGGCTGGGATGACGGCGTCCAAGGGATGAAGGTCGGGGGGACCCGATTCCTCGTCATTCCTTCGGAACTGGGCTACGGCGCTTACGGCGCCGGCGGTGTGATTCCGCCGCATGCAACGCTGCTGTTTGAAGTGGAATTGCTGGCTGTTTGATCGGGTGAGGGGATCGGCCGATCGGCTGATCGGCTGATTCTTGATCGGCCGGTCGGCTGAACTTTCCGCTCCCTGCACCCCGCCGGGTCTCGGCCCGGCAGCCGAGTCCCTTTGTCAGCCGACAAAGGAACCAAAACGGCTCTGACGACGCTCATATGCGCTCGCTGTGTGGCCGTCGTCGCTCTCACGCTACGCTCGCGAGACTCCTCCAACGATGCCCTCAAACGGCCACCACCGGAGTCCTCGCACCGCCTCTCTCTACAGGCTTGCTCGCTTCGCTCGTCGCGCCAGCCACTCAACGCGGTCCGCATCCGCCTTGCACGCTCGCCCCTAGCGGGGTCTCGCAACGTCTCACCGCTCGGCAGTCACCGTTCGACTGCTCACCGTTCGGCGGCTCACGTTCGACTGTCTGGTTCAGAGGTCGTCCAGGTTTCGGCGTTTCGGCGGCCGCTCGTGTCCGCGTATCGCGGTCCAGTACTCGTCCCAGACATCGGCATCGACCGCAGGTCGTTGATGGGTCGCGTAGAGACTGTCCTGTCCATCCTTGCGCGGACCGGAGATCCAGTAGATGTCGCCCGTTTCCACGTCGAAGTAATTCGACTTGAAGCCTTGGCCCTTCTGACTCTGGAATGACCTGCCGTCGTAGTACAGCGTCGCGCCGGTCTTCGAGAACGTGACGCGACCAATGCGTGCTGGCCCAGTGAGTCCACCACTCTTCGACTCGATGTACATGATCCGTTGCTTCATGACGCCTCCCCGCTGACGCCATCGGAGCGTCACCAGCCAGTCTCGCACCATCGATGGCGGATGCCATTCATCACACCACGACTCGACGGCAGCGGCAACCGCAACGGCCACCGCCACGACCACCGCCACGACAACGACAGAGGACTGCTTCGCTGCGAGACCCCGCTAGGGGCGAGCGTGCAAGGCGGATGCGGACCGCGTTGAGTGGCTGGCGCGACGAGCGAAGCGAGCAAGCCTGTAGAGAGAGGTGGTGCGAGGGCTCCGGTGGTGGTCGTTTGAGGGCATCGTTGGAGGAGTCTCGCGAGCGTTAGCGTGAGAGCGACGACGGCCACACAGCGAGCGCATATGAGCGTCGTCAGAGCCGTTTTGGTTCCTTTGTCGGCTGACAAAGGGACTCGGCAGCCGGGCCGAGACCCGGCGGGCTCTCACGCGGTGAGGAAGCCTGACATCACGCGCGAGCCAACGCGATGACTTCTTGAGCGGCCTTGCCGGTTTCTCCCCCGCTACCGTCGAGCATGGTGACCCGCGGCGCATTGGCGAGTTGCGGAAAGTGGTTGGTGAGCGATCGTTCGTAACCGGGGTCGTAGTGGTCCCGCATGAGTTCCCCGAAGACTTCCGCCCACTGTCCGCTGAGTGCCATGTCTTGCCACCGCCCCACGCGTTCCCGGCCGCGCAGCGCGACCAACCCTCCGATGAGCGAGTTGAACGCCTGCGGATCCGCCTTGAAGTGGGCGTAGTCTTCCAGCAGCAGTTGCACCCGCCCTGGGTCGGCCATGTCGATCCAGACGCAGCGCCCGTGCTGCCTCAATCGCAGATGAAGCGGTTCGGGCAACTGCACGCCGCCGATCTTGCGGCTCTCGCTTTCGACGAACACCGGCCGTGACGGATCGAGTTTCACCATCGTCTGCCACAACGCCGTATCGAAGGCCTTCTGACTGGGCTGCGGCCGATCGGGCAGTGCGCCCAGCACCGAGCCGCGATGGCGCGCGATGGCCTCCAGGTCCAGCACCTGCTCGCCGCTGGCAGCAAGCGCCTGCAGCAGCCGCGTCTTGCCCGATCCCGTCCGCCCGCACAGCACGACGAAGTCGAATCTCGCCGGCTGCTCCGCCAGGGTCTTGATCACCTCGCCGCGGAAGGCCTTGTAGCCCCCCACCAACTGCAGCGACTTGAACCCGATCTGGTTCAGGAACCAGTTCATCGCGCCGGACCGCTGGCCGCCGCGCCAGCAGTAGACCAGCGGCTGCCAATGCTTGCGCATCAGCGGCCGGTTGGCATCGAGATGGTTGGCGATGTTGCGCGCGACGATCGCCGCGCCGAGCTTGCGCGCTTCCAGCGGATCCTGCCGGTAGAGCGTACCGACGATGCGCCGCTCGTCGTTGTCGAGCACGGGCCAGTTGAGGGCGCCGGGCAGGTGGTCTTCCTCGAACTCCCCGGGCGACCGCACGTCGATCACGCTGCTGAACCCATCGAGCCGGGCGAAGGCCTCGGCCGACGGGATCACGTGGTACTGGCTCATCGCCTCACTGCACCGCGAGCGCGTCCAGCAGTTCGGTTTCGATCTGCAGCTGCATCCTGTTCTGCTGCAGCGCCGCGCCGTCGAGCAGGAACGTGTCTTCGACGCGCTCGCCGAGGGTCGAGACCTTGGCGAGCTGCAGGTTGATCCCATGCCGCGCCAGCACCCGCGCGATGGCGTACAGCAGACCCGCGCGGTCGGTGGCGCTGACGGACAGGAGCCAGCGTTGCGCGCGTTCATCGGGCCGCAGCGCGATGCGCGGCGTGAAGGGGAAGCTCTTCACGCGCCGCGAGAGCCGGCCCTTGCGGGGCTCGGGCAGCGGCCCCGGGGCGACCAGCGCCTGGCCGAGCTTGGACTCGACCAGCGCGGTCAGGTCGCGGTGGTGCAGATCGAGCTCGGGCGCGATCACCTGGAAGGTGTCGAGCGCGTAACCGCTGCGCGTCGTGTGGACCTTGGCGTCGAGGATGTTGAAGCCGGCGCTGTCGAAATAGCCGCAGATCCGCGCGAACAGGTCCTGCTGGTCCTTCGCGTAGACCAGCACCTGCAGGCCTTCGCCGACCGGCGACGGCCGCGAGTGGACCACGGGCACGGTGCTCTCGACATGCCGCCACAGCGCCCGCGCATGCCAGGCGAGGTCGGGCGCGTCATGACGCGCGAAGTAGCTCAGGTCCAGCGTCTTCCACAACGCGTCCTCGGTGCCCGGCAACTGCGCCTTGAGCGCCAGTTCCTGCCGCGCTTCCTGCTTGCGCGCCTCGATCTCGGCGGCCATATTCAGCTTCGCGCCGCCCAGCGCGCGCAGCGTCAGCCGGTAGAGGTCCTCGAGCAGCTTGCCCTTCCACGCGTTCCAGACCTTGGGTCCGGTCCCCCGGATGTCGGCCACCGTCAGCAGGTAGAGCGCCGTCAGCGTGCGCTCGTCCTTGACGAGCCGGGCGAAGTGCTGGATGACCTCGGGATCCGACAGGTCCTCCTTCTGCGCGACGCGCGACATCGTCAGGTGGTGCTCGACGAGGAACACGACCAGCGCCGCGTCCGCCTTCGGCAGCCCGTGCGCGCGGCAGAAGCGTTTGGCCTCGGCCGCGCCGAGGTCGGAATGATCCCCGCCGCGACCCTTGGCGATGTCGTGGAACAGCGCCGCGACATAAAGCGCCGACGGCCGGTCGAACTGCGCCGCCAGCTGCGAGCAGAACGGGTACTCGTGCGTGTGCTCGGGGATGAAGAAGCGCCGGATGTTGCGCAGCACCATCAGGATGTGCTGGTCCACCGTGTAGACGTGGAACAGGTCGTGCTGCATCTGCCCGACGATGCGCCGGAACACCCACAGGTAGCGGCCCAGCACCGAGGTCTGGTTCATCAGCCGGAAGGCGTGCGTCTGGCCCTGCGGCTCCTCCAGGATGCGCATGAACATCGCACGATTGGCCGGATCGCGCCGGAACGCGCTGTTCATCTGTCCGCGCGCGTTGTAGAGCGCGCGCAGCGTCTTCGCCGACAGTCCCTTGATGCCCGGGGTCTGCTGGTAGATCAGGAAGGTCTCGAGGATCGCGTGCGGCTCGCGCTCGTAGAGATCGTCGCTCGCGATCTCCAACATGCCGCTGCGTTCCAGGAAGCGCTCGTCCACCGGCCGCAGCTCCTTGCCGAGGGTGCCGTTGATCTGTTCTTCCAGGTTCAGCAGCGTGATCTGGTTCAACTGGGTGACCGCCTTGGCCGCCCAGTAGTAGCGGCGCATCAGCTTCTCGGACGCCCGCAACGAGCGCGTCGACTCGTAGCCGAAGCGTTCCGCCACCGAGGTCTGGAGGTCGAAGACCAGCCGGTCCTCGCGCCGCTTCGCCGCCAGGTGCAACTGGCAGCGGATGCTCTTGAGCACGCCCTCATTGCGCTGGAGCTGCCGCGCCTCGAAGGGCGTGATCAGGCCTTTGGCGGCCAGCTGGGGCCAGGTCTTGCCCAGTCCGGCCCCTCGCGCGATCCAGATCAGCACCTGCAGGTCGCGCAGACCGCCGGGGCTTTCCTTGATGTTGGGTTCGAGCGCGTACGGAGTCTCTTCGTACTTGGTGTGGCGCTGGCGCATCTCCAGCGTCTTGGCGCGCATGAACGCGCGCGGATCGACGGCTGCGCGGAAGGCCTGGTCGAAGCGCTTGACCAGCGGCCGGGCGCCCGCCAGCCAGCGGGACTCCAGCAGCGCAGTCTGGATCGTGACGTCGCCGGCGGCCTCGTCCAGGCATTCCTTGACCGAGCGCACCGAGGAGCCGATCTCCAGCCCGATGTCCCAGCAGGCGGTGATGAAGGCCTCGATCGCGTGCTTGAGCGGACCGGGCTGGTCGGATGTGACGCCGTCCGGCAAGGTGTCGGGCAGCAGCAGCAGGACGTCGACGTCCGAATGCGGGAACAGCTCGCCACGTCCGTAGCCGCCGACCGCGACCAGGGCGGCTTCGGGCGCCGCCGCGGCGATGCCCGATTGCGTCCACAAGGCCTGCAGCGTGCCGTCGACGTGTTTGGCCAGCAGCCGCATCAGGCGCGCTGCCGCGGACACGCTGGCCTTGGCGGCCGCGAAGTCGTCCAGCAGAAGCTGCTTGCCGGTCTTGAAGTGCTGGCGCAGTTCGGCGACCGACAGGGCGGCGGACGGGACGTTCGACGGAACGCTCGACGCGACGTCTGAAGAAACGCCGACCTCGCCGGGCGTCCTGGCGTTCATGGGCGACCTGCGCGGATCAGGCCGGAACGGCCTGGGGCTGGACGAAGGCCGGCGGCGGCGGCGTGCCGGCCGACTGCGTGAGGATCTCGAAGCCGGTCTCGGTGACCAGCACCGTGTGCTCCCACTGCGCCGACAGCGAGCGGTCCTTGGTGACGATGGTCCAGCCGTCGCCCATCTCGCGGATCTCGCGCCGGCCGGCGTTGATCATCGGCTCGATCGTGAAGACCATGCCGGGGACCAGTTCCTCGAGCGTGCCGGGGCGACCGTAGTGCAGCACCTGCGGCTCCTCATGGAACTTCTGGCCGATGCCGTGGCCGCAGAACTCGCGCACGACGCTGAAGCCGGCGTTCTCCGCGAAGGTCTGGATCGAATGGCCGATGTCGCCCAGTCTGGCGCCCGGCTTGACCTTCTGGATGCCCTTCCACATGGCCTCGTAGGTGAAGCTGCACAGCCGCTTGGCCGCGATCGAGCCCTCGCCGACGACGAACATCCGGCTCGTGTCGCCGTGCCAGCCATCCTTGATGACGGTGACGTCGATGTTGACGATGTCGCCGTTCTTCAGCGGACGGTCGTTGGGGATGCCGTGGCAGACCTGATGGTTGATCGAGGTGCAGATCGACTTCGGGTAGGGCGTGTAGCCGGGCGGCTGGTAGTTCAGCGGCGCGGGGATGCCCTGCTGCACGTTCACGATGTAGTCGTGGGCCAGCTTGTCGAGGTGGTCGGTCGTGACGCCCGGCTTGACGTGCGGGGTCAGCATGTCCAGCACCTCGGACGCCAGTCGGCCGGCGATGCGCATGGCGTCGATGTCGGCGCCGGTCTTGATCGTGATGGTCATGGGACCAATTTTAGCTGCCGCCGGATGAAATCGCCGGGCCACCGGCGGAGGCCCCGTCGGTGGCCGACTTTTCAGGCGGAGCCCGGCGATCTGGCGCTGCCAGACCTACGGGCTCGCCCCCTTGGGGGCCGCCGAAGCCGGCAGGGGGGAGCCTCATTCAGCCCAGACGATCACGCCCGTGTAGGCGGTGACGAGCACCACGATGCCGAAGGCGATCCGGTACCACGCGAAGGGCACGAAGCTGTGGCTGGCGATGTACTTCAGCAGCCAGCGCACGCAGATCCAGGCGCTGACGAAGGAGAAGAACAGCCCGACCGCGAACAGCGGGATGTCGCCGGTCGACAGCACCGAGCGCTCCTTGTACAGGCTGTACAGGCCGGCGCCGATCAGCGTCGGGATCGCCAGGAAGAAGCTGAAATCGGTCGCCGCCTTGCGCGACAGGCCCAGCAGCATGCCGCCGATGATGGTCGCGCCGGAGCGGCTGGTCCCCGGCACCATCGCCAGGCACTGCACGAGACCGACCTTCAGCGCGTCCATCGGCGACATCTGGTCCACGTCCTGGATGCGCACGGCGGACTGCTGCCGGCGTTCGGCCCACAGGATGATGAAGCCGCCGATGATGAAGGTGCTCGCCACCACGATGGGGGTGAACAGGTGTTCCTTGATGACCTTGCCGAACAGCAGGCCCAGGATGACCGCCGGCAGGAAACCGATCGCCACGTTCAGCACGAAGCGCCGGGCGCGGACGTCGCTGCCCAGGCCGGCGGCCGTCTCGCGCAGGCGCTGCCAGTAGACGATGATCACCGCCAGGATTGCCCCGGTCTGGATCGCGATGTCGAACACCTTGCCCCGGGCGTCCTCGAAGCCGCCGAGCAGCGCGCCCGTCAGGATCAGGTGACCGGTCGACGAGATGGGCAGGAATTCGGTCAGGCCTTCGACGATCCCCATGATCGCGGCCTTGATCAGCAGCACAGTGTCCAAACTACGACTCCAGAATGCCGCCTCGCTCGGGGTGGAGGCGGGTCGGCGGGGATCATAGCCGTGGCTCGAACCCGGTTTGCGGCGGTGCAGCACCCGGATGGGCGGTCTCGCGTGAGGGGGGCGTGAAGGCCCGCGGTCCCTTCCGCAGTCCCTTCAAAAGGGCGCCCTGCGGGGAGGGCGCTTGACCGGCTCGAAAGCCCGCCGCTACATTACTGACCGGTTAGTCAGTTAGTCCTCCGCCGTCCACCATGCCTCGCGTCCCCGCCAAGACCGCCGCCCCGGCGCCGTCGTCCCCTCGACAGCGGCGGAAGGAGGCGCGGCCGCAGGAGCTGCTCGAGGCCGCGCTGTCGCTGTTCGTCGAGAAGGGCTTCGCCGCCACCCGTTCGGAGGAGGTCGCCGCCAAGGCGGGGGTGTCCAAGGGGACGCTGTACCTGTACTACCCCTCGAAGGAGGAGCTCTTCAAGGCGGTGGTGCGCGAGGCCATCGGCACCAAGATCGCCGAAGGCGTCTCGGAACTCGGCAAGCACCAGGGGTCGATGGCGGAGCTGCTGACCTGGATGCTGTGGAGCTGGTGGGAGCGCATGGGGCTGACCCCGGCGGGCGGCATCCACAAGATCATGATGAGCGAGGCCGGCAACTTCCCGCAGCTGGCCGCGTTCTACAACGACGAGGTCATCGAGCCCAGTTGCGCGCTGCTGGCCGAGGTCGTCCGGCGGGGCGTCGCCGCGGGCGAGTTCCGTGACGTGGACCCCGATGCCTGCGTGATGGTGCTGATCGGTCCGGTGCTGCATCTGGTGCTGCATCAGCACTCGATCGGCGCGGCGGGCGTGGTGCACGATCACAAGCCCGAACCCGAGACGGTGCTGAAGCTGCAGCTCGAATTGATGTTCGAGGGACTCCTCAACCGCCCGCACCGCCCCATCGATCCGGCCACGCCCCGGCCGGCCGCCTAGAATACCGCCCGCATTGGCGCGCCGTGCGGCGCCAGAGGACTGAACATGAATTTCGAACAAGCCCGCTTCAACATGATCGAACAGCAGATCCGCCCCTGGGATGTGCTGGACACCTCGGTGCTGGCCCTGCTGGCGGTGGTCAAGCGCGAGGACTTCGTGCCCGCCGCCTACCGCAACGTGGCGTTCACCGACGTCGAGCTGCCGCTGGCCCATGGCCGCAAGATGCTGCCCCCGCGGGTCGAGGCCCGGTGGATGCAGGAGCTGCAGATCGAGCGCCACGAGAAGGTGCTGGAGATCGGTACCGGCGCGGGCTATCTGGCCGCGCTGCTGGGCCACAAGGCGCAGCAGGTCTTCAGCGTCGAGCAGGACCCGCAACTGGTCGGCGCCGCCCGCGACGCGCTGCGCCGCAACGGCGTGCTGAACGTGACGGTGGTCGAGGGCGACGGCGTCAAGGGCCTGCCCGGCGAGGCGCCTTTCGACGTGATCCTGCTGTCGGGCTCGGTGGCGCAGGTGCCGCAGGTGCTGCTGGACCAGCTCAAGGTCGGCGGTCGCATGGGCGTGATCGTCGGGGAAGAGCCCGCGATGACCGCGCGCATCATCACCCGCACCGGCGAGCGCGAGTTCGCGACGAAAAACCTGTTCGAGACGGTGGTGCAACGACTGGACGGTTTCGACACGGGCTCGCACTTCACGTTCTGAGGACGCTGCAGTCGACGCTTGCAGCCCGTCGCGCGTAATTGCCGTCAGGGGGTGCGAAGACTGCAAGTCGTCGCATTTCTTTCGAGAGAGGCGGGGGAGGTGATCTATAACCTCGCCCGCGGCACCGGGGTCGGATCGGAGGCGATCGACCCGGCGGTGCCGAGGTACTGAATCCCGGTCGCGGCCTGTCCGCGCCGGTCCGCAGTTGGATCGATCCGAAGAACATCACATCGACACGAGGATGCCTCATGGCCGCTGAACGCCGTCCGTCTCCGATCTCCCGCCTGCCGCGGGTCACGCTCCTGGCCGCGGCGCTCGCCTTCGCGGCCGGCGCGGCCCAGGCGCAGAGCCTGCAAGAGCTGTACGACGCGGCCCGTGCCTACGACGCGACCTTCCTCGCCGCGCGCGCGGTGGCGGATTCGGCGCAGTACCGCTACGGCCAGGCGCAGGCGCTGGCGCGTCCCAGCGTGGGCCTGGGCGTGGGCGCGACGCGCAACGAGGTGGACCTGCCGGCCATCTCCAACGGCCAGGGCGGCACGGTCAATTCCGGCTGGCAGGGCAACACGGTCAGCAACGCCGGATTGAGCGCGAAGTACGCGATCTTCAACCGTCCGAACGCCGGCAGCATCGAGCAGGCCCGACTGGGCGTCGACGTCGCCCAGTCCGACCTGGAGACGGCGGAGCAGGATCTGATCGTCCGCGTGGCGCAGGCCTACTTCGACGTGCTGGCCGCCAAGGACACGCTCTCGACCTCCAGCGCCAACAAGGCCGCGATCGCGGAGCAGCTGGCCTCGGCCAAGCGCAACTTCGAGGTCGGCACCGCCACCATCACCGACACCCGCGAAGCGCAGGCCCGTTATGACCTGGCGACCGCGCAGGAACTCGCCGCCGACAACGACCTGCGCGTCAAGCGCGTGACGCTGGACCAGCTGGTGGGGCGCGTCGGCGTCGAGCCGCGCCCGCTGGCCGTGCCGGTGGCGTTGCCGCCGGTGGCACCATCGTCGGTGGAGCCCTGGGTCAGTCAGGCCGAAGGCGCCCACCCGGCCATCCGCAAGGCCCAGTTGGGCCTGGACATCGCCAGGATCGAGATCGAGCGCGCCCAGGGCGCCCGTTGGCCGACCGTCGACCTGAACGCCTCGCTGGGCGTGCAGCGACAGACCGGCGAGGGCGTCAGCTACACCGGCAACACCAAGCAGGGCTCGCTGGGCGTGTCGGTGAACCTGCCCGTGTATACCGGCGGTCAGATCACCAATCGGATCAAGGAGACGATGTCGCTGGAGGAGAAATCCAGCAACGACCTCAACTTCGCCCGCCGCAGCGTCGAGGAGAGCACCAAGCGCGCGTTCTTCGGCGTGCAGTCGCTGCAGGCGCAGGTGAAGGCGTATGAGGCGGCCGAGTCGTCCTCGAAACTGGCGTTGGAAGCGACGCAGCTCGGCTACAAGGTCGGCGTGCGCGTCAACCTCGATGTGCTCAATGCGCAGACGCAGCTGTACACGACGCAGCGCGACCTGGCCAAGGCGCGCTATGACGTGCTGGTGAACAGCCTCAAGCTGCGTCAGGCGTCGGGGCAGTTGCGGCCTGAGGACATCACGGCGATCAATACGCTGCTCGCGAAGTAATCGCGACCGAGCGTCGGCGGAAGATCACCCGGGGCCGGCGGAGCGGCCTCGCTGGGCGCCAACTCGCGCCGCTCACCTGCGGTTCGCTTTGCTCGAACAGACGGCGCCCCAGTCAGTCCAGGGCTCGGCCGCTCCGCCGGCCCCGGGTGATCCTCCGCCGCAGTGACTCCGCTCAAGCCGCCTTCGGGCGGCTTTCGTCCATCAGGAGGGAGGGTGGCAGGTCTTGCGTCCTGGACGCGCGACAATCCGGGCCATGCTTTTCGTGATCTCCCCCGCGAAGTCCCTGGACTACGACACTCCGACACCCGACGCCGTCGCCGCGCTGGCCAGTCGTCCGCAATTCGTGTCGCAATCGGCCGAACTGATCGAGATCCTCAAGACCCGCTCCACCTCGGACATCGGCGGGCTGATGGACATCTCCGAAACCCTCGCAAGCTTGAACGTCGCCCGCTACCACGCATGGTCGACACGCTTCACCGACAGGAACAGCAAGCCCGCCGTGCTCGCATTCAATGGCGACGTGTACGACGGACTGCAGGCATCGACCCTGTCGCTGGACGACCTGCAGTGGGCGCAGCGCCATCTGGCCATCCTGTCCGGCCTTTACGGCGTGCTGCGGCCGCTGGACCGGCTTCAACCCTATCGTCTCGAGATGGGCACGGCGCTGAAGAACGACAAGGGCGGCAACCTCTACGCCTACTGGGGCGACACGATTGCCGAGCATCTGAACGCCCAGAGCGCGCAATTGCAGTCGCCAGTGATCGTGAACCTCGCGTCGCAGGAGTACTTCAAGGCCGCCGCACGCAAGGTGCTGAAGCCGCGCGTCATCGAATGCCAGTTCGAGGACTGGAAGAATGGCCGCTACAAGATCATCAGCTTCTTCGCCAAGCGCGCGCGCGGCCTGATGGCGCGGTATGCCATCCAGCATCGCATCGGCACGCCGGCGACATTGCAGGACTTCGCCGTCGACGGCTACGCCTATGCGCCCGACGCGAGCGAGCCGGAGCGGCTCGTCTTCCGCCGTCGTATCGTCGAGTGATGGCAGAGTCATGGCCCAGCGTCATGGCTCAGCGTCATGGCCGGGGGCTCGATGGCGAATGCGCAGCGAAGCGTAAGCGGCGCCCCTTGTCGGGCACACCGGGATACAGGCAGACACCGATCAGTTTGATACCGTCGCGGATATGAGTAACTCGCAATACCTCACGCCGGAGTTGCGCGAATGGGTGGCCGCGCAGCTGCGCAACGGCATTACCCGCGAAGCGCTGTACCAGGCCATGCTGACCAGCGGCTGGCAGCCCGACATGGCGCAGCAGGCGCTGGCCGAGCATCGATCCTTCGAGGCGCCGTTGGCGCTGCCCGAGATCCCGGAGCCCGCGATCGAAGCCGGCTCGCTGCCGGAGCCCGACCTGGGCGAGCAGCGCAGCGTGCTGCTGCCCGACGGCCACCGCGTCGAGATCCTGATGGCGCTGCAGAGGCCGCGGGTGATCGTGTTCGGGAACCTGCTGTCGGAGCAGGAATGCGACGCGATCGTCACGAACGCCGGCCAGCGCCTGGCGCGATCGGAGACGGTCGCGGCGCAGCGCGAAGGCAGCGAGGTCAATTCGGCCCGCACCAGCGAGGGCATGTTCTTCGAGCGCGGCGAGAACGAGGTCGTCGCCCGCATCGAGCGTCGCATCGCGACGCTGCTGAACTGGCCGGTCCGCAACGGCGAGGGCCTGCAGGTGCTGCGCTACCGCGCCGGCGCCGAATACCAGCCGCACTACGACTACTTCGACCCGCGCCACGCCAGCAGCAAGGCGATCCTGGAGCGTGGCGGCCAGCGGGTCGCGACGATCGTGATGTACCTGAACACGCCGCCGCGCGGCGGCGCGACGGTGTTCCCCGACATCAAGCTCGACGTGATGGCGCAGAAGGGCAACGCGGTCTTCTTCAGCTACGACCGGCCCGATCCCGCGACGCTGACGCTGCATGGCGGCGCGCCGGTCGTGGAGGGCGAGAAGTGGGTCGCCACGAAATGGTTACGTCAGGGCGAGTTCGTTTGACGCGGCCTTCACCGGCCGCCCGCTAGACTCCCCTCATCATCACGAGCGCCGGCCCCGGTCGGCGCGTCCCGAAGAAGGAAATCCACATGAAGTCGTTGATCGCCGTCCTGGGCACCGCACTGCTGACCACGCTCGCGCAGGCGCAAACCCAGCCGCAGCCGGCGCCTCCCGCCACGGCGCCGATCGCGGCCGCGCATGCCGACATGGCCGCGCCGGCGTCGCCCGCGGCCAAGCCGGCCAAGGCCGGCGGCAAGCACAAGGCCACCGGCAAGACCGCGAAGCAGGGCGGCAAGCACGCCGCCGCCAAGAAGTCTGGCGCGAAGAAGAAGCCGGCGCAGCATGCCTCGTCGGGCAAGTCGGGCTCGAAGAAGGTCGCGAACGCCAAGCCGAAGAAGAGCAAGCAGCGTCACGCCGCGGCTTGATTCCGGCGGACCCGGCGGCGCCCTGAGGGGCGGGCCGGAGATCGGGTCACGGAAAGCAGAAAAGCAGCCCGAGGGCTGCTTTTTCATTGGTGCGCGGATCCGGCGGTGGATGCCGGGCCGCGAAGGCCCGGGACACCGTCGCGGTGTCTCAGACGCGCTTGCGGTACTCGTGCGTACGCGTGTCGATTTCGATGTTGTCGCCTTGCGCCACGAAGATGGGCACGGGGATCTCGAAACCGGTGGCGATCTTGGCGGGCTTCAGGACCTTGCCCGAGGTGTCGCCCTTGACGGCCGGCTCGGTCCAGGTCACTTCACGCACGACGCTGGTCGGCAGTTCCACCGAGATGGCCTTGCCGTCGTAGAACACCACTTCCACTTCCATGCTGTCCTGCAGGTAGTTGATGGCGTCGCCCATGTTCTCGGCTTCCACCTCGAACTGGTTGTACTCGGTGTCCATGAACACATACATCGGATCGGCGAAGTACGTGTAGGTGCACTCCTTCTTCTCCAGGATGATCTGGTCCATCTTGTCGTCGGCCTTGAAGACGACTTCGGTGCCCGAGTTGTTCAGCAGGCTCTTCAGCTTCATGCGCACGGTGGCGGCATTGCGGCCACCGCGGCTGTACTCGGTCTTCAGCACGACCATGGGGTCCTTGCCGTGCATGATCACGTTGCCGGCGCGAATTTCTTGAGCGATCTTCATGATGATTCCGGGAGATTGGGTCCGGGCACAGTCATCTGGATGCTTGGAGATCCGAACTGTTCCGGCGGTGTGAGGCGTTCCGTATCGGATCCCGCAGCCCGTGGCCAGGGCCTGGAGCTGTTCGAGGAGCCGCGCAGTCAGAACGCGGAAAAGCCGCGCATTCTAGCCCGAAAGGCCCCTCACGCGCCACTCGACAGCCCGGCGAAGGCCTGGAGCCGTGAGCTCAGATCCGGTTGCCCGCCCAGTTCGGCACGCCAGACGCGCGCGTGCGCCTTGGCGGCGGTCAGTTCGCGGAGCGCGTCGGCGGCCTGCGATGTCCACGGCGCCAGGCCGTTCCAGGCGCGGGAGAGGGCGCGCCAGTGCGCGCGCAGCGCCTCGGGGGCGCCGGCCAGCGACTGCGCGAGGAAGGCCTCCAGCTTCGGCCCGTGGGCGCCGTCGTCCTGGAAATAGATCTGCCAGAGCATCGGCTGGCCGGCCCATTGCGCGCGGACGAAGGAGTCCTCGCCGCGCACGAGGTTGAGGTCGCACGACCACAGCAGCCGGTCGTAGTCGGCCTGGCTCAAGTGGGGCAGGGCGATCGCGCGCTGCCCCGTTCGCAGCAGCGGCGGCGCTTCCGCCTGCGGCGCACCGGGGCAGAGGAGCAGCAGCCAGCCCGGGCCCAGCGCTTCCAGGAACTCGGCCAGTGGTGCCCGCGGATACGCGAACAGGCTCAACACCTTTTCGCCGGGTTGGCGTCCCCAGCCGCGCGCGGCGAGCCAGGCGTCGCCGTGATGCGAGTTCGCCGCCTCGATGAGGCCGGGCTCGCGCAGCAGTCCGCCGGTGCGCTCGTTGAAGCCCGGGTAGAAGAAACGCTTCTCCAGGCCGGCACCAGGGCCGGAGAACTGCGGCGACCTCAATGCGTGGCTGCGTTCGACGTAGCTTTCCGCGCTGAGGTATTCGAGGTTGATCCACGCCGGCGTCACCGGCCGTGCGGCCATCGCCGCGACGAACGCCTCCGGCAGCTCGCAGCCGAAGGTCTCGACGACGACATCGCCCGGCTCGGCGCGCACGCTGTCGGCCCAGGGCCGGCAGGACAGGCCCTCGACCGGCTCCGGCTGCATCCAGGCCAGCGGCGAGAGGTCGTCGCTCCACAGACGCGCCTGCGCGCCGCGCCTCGCCAGATCGCGCGCCAGACGCAGGCACACGCCGAGATCCCCGTAGTTGTCGATGACGCGGCAGAAGATGTCCCACGTCGGCTTGTCAGGAGTCTGTGCGGCGCAAGAGGATTCGGCGGGGCTGTCGGGCATCGAGGAATTATCAGGCGGCACAATCGCCCCCCATGAGCACGACCCCCGCCGGCGCCAGCGAAGTGCCGGAGCCGATCCCCGATCCTTCCCCCGCGGCCGCTGCGCCTGCCGCCTCGCATGCCGACGAGTGGAACGCCCAGTCCGCGGCCATCGAGGCCGCCGAGTCGCGCCGCGTCGCCGACATGGAGCGCGCCGCGCGCGAAGGGCGCGACCGCCTGCTGGCCGAGGTGCTGGCGCTGCCGGCGCTGCCTGGCGTCTACCGCTACTTCGACGCGCAGGACCACGTGCTCTACGTCGGCAAGGCGAAGAACCTCAAGCGCCGCGTCTCGAGCTATTTCCAGAAGGACCACGGCGGCACGCGCATCGGCATGATGATCGCGCGCATCGCGCGGCTGGAGACCACGGTGGTGCGCACCGAGGCCGAGGCGCTGCTGCTCGAGAACAACCTGATCAAGGCGCTCAATCCGCGGTTCAACATCCTGTTCCGCGACGACAAGAGCTACCCCTACATGCGTCTGTCCGGCCACGCCTGGCCGCGCATCAGCTACTACCGCGGCGCGGTGGACCGGCGCCACCGCTACTTCGGCCCGTTCCCCAGCGCCTGGGCGGTGAAGGAGTCGATCCAGCTGATCCAGAAGGTCTTCCAGCTGCGCACCTGCGAGGACACCGTCTTCAACAACCGCAGCCGGCCCTGCCTGCTGCATCAGATCCATCGCTGCACCGCGCCCTGCGTGCCCGAAGGGCAGAACGACGACTACCGCCGCAACGTCAGCAACGCGGAGCGCTTCCTGCTCGGCGAGACGCAGGAGGTGATGGACGCGCTGCAGGCGCAGATGATGACGCACGCCGAGCGCTTCGAGTACGAGCAGGCGGCGGGCATCCGCAACCAGATCACCGCGTTGTCGAAGGTCCTGCAGCAGCAGGCCGTCGACGAGAACAGCGCGACCGGCCGCGATCGCGACGTCGACATCCTCGCGGTGAAGCTGCAGGGCGGCCGGGCCTGCGTGAACCTGGCGATGGTGCGCGGCGGGCGGCATCTGGGCGACCGCGCGTATTTCCCGAAACACGTGGACGACGCGACCGCCGTCCAATTGCTGGACGACGACGAACTGACGCCGGTCGAAGGCGAGGACGGCGGCATCCGCGTCGAGCCCGCGAGCCCCGAGCGGCTGGTGCTGGAAGCCTTCATCGCGCAGCACTACCTCGAGATGGCGGTGCCGTCGCTGCTGGTGCTGTCGGAGGCGGTCGATCCGGCGCTGGCCGAGGCGCTCAGCGCGCAGGCCGGCTACCGCGTCACGACGCAGGCCCAGCCGCGCGGCCAGCGCCGCATCTGGCAGGAGATGTGCGTCAAGGGCGCGGAGATCGCGCTGGCGCGGCTGCTGTCGGAAGAGGGTTCGCAGCAGGCGCGCACGCGCGCGCTGATCGAGGCGCTGGACCTCAGCGTCACCGAGCTCGACAAGTTCCGCATCGAGTGCTTCGACATCAGCCACACGGCCGGCGAGGCGACGCAGGCCTCGTGCGTCGTCTTCGAGGGCCACCAGATGCAGAGCGCCCAGTACCGGCGCTTCAACATCGAAGGCATCACCGGCGGCGACGACTACGCGGCGATGCGCCAGGTCCTGACACGCCGTTACAGCAAGATGGCCGAGGCCGCCCAGAATGGCACCGGCCGCATGCCCGATCTGGTGCTGGTGGACGGCGGCAAGGGGCAGGTGTCGATGGCGCGCGAGGTCTTCGAGGAACTCGGTGTCGACCTGAGCCTCATCGTCGGCGTTGAGAAGGGCGAGGGGCGCAAGGTGGGCCTCGAGGAGCTCGTCTTCGCCGACGGACGCGAGAAGGTCTACCTCGGTCGTGATTCGGCGGCGCTGATGCTCGTGGCCCAGATCCGCGACGAGGCCCACCGCTTCGCCATCACCGGTATGCGGGCCAAGCGCGCGTCGATCCGCACCGGCGGTTCGCGCCTGGAGGATGTGCCCGGCGTCGGGCCGAAGAAGCGCGCGCAGCTGCTGCAGCGTTTCGGCGGCGTGCGTGGCGTGGCTGGCGCGAGCGTCGAGGAGCTCTGCAGCGTCAAGGGCATCTCGCGCGAGCTGGCGGAAGAAATCTATCGCGCGCTGCATTGAACGGCGCGCGGCTTGTTGGGAACAGACATGACCACGATCGATCGGACGAACACGAGGAGCCTGCGACGCGTCGCACGCTGGAGCGGCAAGCTGGTGCTTGCGCTGTCGCTGGCCGCATGCGGCTCGCCGACGCAGCGTCAGACGGTGCGTCCTCCGGTGCAGGACGCGCCGCGCGAACCGGCCGCGACCCCCATCGCGCCCGCCGGGCCGGTGCCGACCTCGCCGGCCGTGCGCCGCGGCCTGCCGCTGCCGGCGCCGCATGCGGTCAGCACGCATGAGGACCTGCGCCGCCAGGCCGCGCAGCGCATGGTCGCCGCCAACCCGGACGGTACCTACATGGGCGAGGTGCCGCCGGAGTTGCTCGCCATCCCCGTGCTGGAGGTCGAACTCAACCACGACGGCTCCATCAAGCACATCCGCGTGCTGCGCAAGCCGACCCAGGCCGAGGACACGATCGAGGTCGCCATCGCGGCGGTGCGCCGCGCCGCGCCGTTCGGCGACGTGAGCCGGCTGCCCAAGCCCTGGAAGTTCGTCGAGGTCTTCCTCTTCGACGACGACCGGCGCTTCAAGCCGCGAACGCTGGACGATTGAGGCTCGACGATTAAGAAGCGGCCGACGGTTTCGCGCCGTGAAACCTGGGCACAATGCCGCCCATGTTCTGGACGCTGCCAACCCTGCTGACCTGGGCCCGCATCGTGGCCATCCCGCTGATCGTCGGGGTGTTCCACCTGCAGATGTCGCCCGCCCATCAAAACCTGCTGGCCACGGTCCTGTTCATCACGGTGGCGCTGACGGACTGGGCGGACGGCTACCTGGCGCGCAGGCTCAACCAGACCTCGTCCTTCGGCGCCTTCCTCGATCCGGTGGCCGACAAGTTCCTGGTCTGCGCCGCCTTGCTGGTGCTGCTGGAGCAGCAGCGCGTGGACGCGCTGGTGGCGCTGGTCATCGTCGGGCGGGAGATCGCGATCTCCGCGCTGCGCGAGTGGATGGCGCAGATCGGCGCCTCTCGCTCGGTGGCGGTGCATGTGCTGGGCAAGCTCAAGACGACGGTCCAGATGGTGGCCATCCCCTTCCTGCTGTTCGACGGCAAGCTGTTCGACGTGATCAACACGCGGATCTGGGGCACCTGGCTGATCTACCTGGCCGCGGTGCTGACCATCTGGTCGATGGTCTACTACCTGCAGAAGGCGTTGCCCGAGATCCGGGCCAAGGCGCGCTGAGCCCGCGGCTCATCATCGGCCGCGCCGTCCCCACGCATCTCATGAGTCCCGGTCGGTCCTGGTCCGTGATGGCCGAGGTCCTGCGGACCATCCCCCGTTCGCGGGGAGCGATGAAACAGCGTGTGACGAGTGCATTCGAATGCGGCGTTTCAAGCGGGGCGCTGTCCCCTGGGCCAGCTTGGCGATGGTCGGGCGATGGTCGGTCGCACCCCCTTGTATCGGGACTTCCCCCTTGTCTGAGCCCGAGGGCAATGCGTCTAGAATCCGCTTCCCGCGCCGTTCGGGCGGCCTGGCAAACCAATGAGGGGGTACCTTCGTGAACAAGTCCGAATTGATCGAGCACATCGCCAAGCAGGCGGACATTTCCAAGGCGGCCGCGGGGCGCGCACTGGAGGCCGTGATCGGCGGTGTGAAGACCACGCTCAAGAAGAACGGGACCGTGTCGCTGGTGGGCTTCGGCACCTTCAGCGTCACGAAGAGAGCGGCGCGCACCGGCCGCAATCCGCGCACGAACGAGGCGATCAAGATCAAGTCGGCCAAGGTGCCGAAGTTCCGTCCGGGCAAGGCCCTCAAGGACGCCGTGAACTGAACAGATTCCGGGCGCTTAGCTCAGTTGGTAGAGCACCTCCCTTACACGGAGATTGTCGGCGGTTCGAGCCCGTCAGCGCCCACCAGAAAACCGAGGCGTGTCCACGTCATCCGTGGACTAGAATGCCGCGGCCCAAAGGCGAACCCCGGTTCGCCTTTGTCGCATCTGATGACGTGCCTTTGAGACGCGTCCTAAAAGAGACCTGAGGTTGTTGATGTTCGACTTTGTACGCAAGCACACGCGGCTGTTCCAGTTCATCCTGCTGATCCTGATCGTTCCGTCCTTCGTGCTGGTCGGCGTGGAGGGCTACAGCCGCTTCATGGACGGCGGCAACGCGACGGTGGCCTCCGTGGACGGCCACAAGATCACGCAAGCCGAGTGGGATCAGGCGCAGAAGACGCAGGTCGAGCGCATGCGCATGGAGTCGCCGACGATGGACCCCAAGGTCTTCGACTCGCCGGAAGTGCGCAAGGACGTGCTCGAGAACCTGCTGCGCGAACGCGTGCTGGCCGCCAAGGCCGCCGACGAGCATCGCACCGTCAGCAACGACCAGCTGCTCGAGCTGATCCGCACGGATCCGCAGCTCGCGCCGCTGCGCGACGTGGAAACGGCCAAGCGCATCGCCGCGCAGCAGGGCATGACGGTCGACGGCCTGTTGCAGAGCGTCCGCCAGAACCTGCAGATCAACGGCGTGCTGGCCCCGATCGCGCAGAGCGCGCTGCCCACGCAGTCGAGCGCCGGCCTGGCCTTCGACGCGTTGCTGCAGCAGCGTGAACTGCAGTTCCAGACCTTCGCCGCGAAGGACTTCGCCGCGACGCTGACGCCCAAGGACGCGGACCTCGAGGCCTACTACAAGGACCCGAAGGTCGCCGCGAAGTTCCAGCTGCCGGAAAGCGCGGACATCGAGTACGTCGTGCTGGACGTCGGCGCGCTGCAGGCCGGCGTGACGATCAATCCGGAAGACGTGGAGAAGTACTACAAGGCCAACGAGCCGCGCTTCACGACCGACCAGGAGCGCCGCGCGAGCCACATCCTGATCAAGGCCGGCGCCGACATGTCGGCGGCGGACAAGGCCAAGGCGAAGGCCAAGGCCGATGAGCTGCTGGCCGAGGCGCGCAAGAACCCGGCCGGCTTCGCCGAACTCGCGAAGAAGAACTCCGAGGATCCGGGCTCGGCCCCGAACGGCGGCGACCTGGACTTCTTCGGCAAGGGCGCGATGGTCAAGCCTTTCGAGGACGCGGTCTACGCGCTGAAGAAGGGCGAGATCAGCAACGTGGTCCAGTCCGACTTCGGTTATCACATCATCATGCTGACGGACGTGCGCGGCGGTCAGCTGCGTCCGTTCGAGACGGTCAAGGCCGGCATCGAAGCCGACCTGCGCCGCGAGCTGGCGCAGAAGCGCTTCACCGAGCAGGCGGACAGCTTCACCGACGCGGTGTACAGCGATGCGGATTCGCTGAAGCCGGCGGCCGACAAGTTCAAGCTGCCGATCCAGAAGGCGACCGTGCAACGCAAGGCCGCGCCGGACGCGACCGGTGTCCTGGCTTCGCCGAAGCTGCTGGAGGCGGTGTTCGCCGCGGACTCGCTGAAGGACAAGCACAACACGGCCGCCATCGAGGCGGGCGGCAACCAGCTGGTGTCGGCGCGCGTCGTCGCCTACAAGCCCGCGCGCGTGCCGCCGCTGGCGGAGGTCAAGCCGCTGCTGACGATGGCCTGGGTGCAGGACAACGCCGCGCAAGCCGCGAAGAAGGCCGGCGAGGTCCGACTGGCCGAGCTCAAGAAGAGCGGCGATGCCAAGGGTCTGGGCGACGCGGTGACCGTGTCGCGCGCCAAGCCGGGCGTGCTGCCGCAGAAGGCGCTGGACCAGGTCTTGCGCGCGGATGCGTCCAAGCTGCCGGCCTACGTCGGCGCGGATGCGGGCAACGGCGACTACCTCGTCGTGAAGATCGACAAGATCCTGCCGCGCGATCCGGCGCTGATCGACGCGAAGCGGGCGGCGGAGCAGTACGCGCGTGCCTGGAGCGCGGTCGAGATGGCCAGCTACTACAACGTGCTCAAGGCCGAGTACAAGGCGGCGATCAAGCCTGCGGTGCTGAAGGCGACGGCCGCCTCGGCGCCGGCGAACTGAGCGCGCGGCGCCGAAGGAAAAAGGGCGGCACTCGCGCGATTCAAGCTATTTGCAGAAGAATCGCAGAAAGTGCTTCCCACAGAGGAGAAATTTGGCCATAATCTAAGGCTTCTCCAGTGGTGGCTGTAGCTCAGTTGGTAGAGTCCCAGATTGTGATTCTGGTCGTCGTGGGTTCGAGTCCCATCAGCCACCCCACCGAATAAAGAACGCCCGCAAGACGCAAGTCCTGCGGGCGTTTTGTTTGGTGCTTCGAGCTTCGAGCTTCGAGCTTCGAGCTTCGAGCTTGGTGCTTCGGAAGTGGATCGGACGAGCCAGCCCCTGTCCCGACCGAGTCGCCATCACCGTTCAGGCGGTGGCTCCCAGATCGGCAGCGTGAGGCAGAACTCGCTGCCCCGGCCCGCGCCCGCGCTGAACACCTTCAGCGAGCCGTCGTGCAGCTCCACGATCGCACGTGCCAGAGCCAGTCCGAGGCCCAGTCCGCGATACACCGTGCCGGGCGGCCGATGGCCCTGCACATACGGTTCGAAGATGCGTGCGATGTGCTCCGCGCCGATGCCTTGGCCGTTGTCCTTCACATGCACCACGCACTGGCCGGCGTCCTGCTCCGTCCACAGGTCGATGCAGCCGTCCTCGGGCGTGTACCGCGTGGCGTTCGAGAGCAGATTGCCGACGACCTGCGACAGGCGCGTGCTGTCCCCGCGCACCTGCACGGACACCTCCGGGAGGAAGGCCATCAGCCGGTGCCGCTTCGTCTCGCGTCCGGGCGCGGTGGCCTCCAGCGCCGTCGACAGGAAGCCGCGGACCGAGGTCGGTACGCGGCGGACCGTCAAGGTGTTGCGAGACACCAGCGATTGATCCAGCAGATCGTCCACGACGCGCAGGCAGGTGACCAACTGCCGCTCGATGATGGCGCGTTCCACGGCGTCCTGGGCATTGGCCCGGAGGTGAAGCACCTTCAGGGCGGAGCCGATCGCCGCCAGCGGATCCCGCAGCTCATGCGCGACGAGCGCCAGGATGTCGCTGCGCTTCTGCTCCGCGACCTGCACGCCCAGCGCGCCGGGCTTCAGGCCCTGCTCGTAGCGCGTCCAGTGCTGCGACAGTACCGCGGCGCCCTGATCCAGCAACCATTGCTGCCGGCCATCGCCCAGCGTCACCATGGGCGTGTCCGCCGGATCCACCGCCAGCAGTTCCGCGACAAAGGGCCGCCAGGCGCCCGGGCGGGTGAGAAAGGCCGATGGCAGCGCGGCCACGAGGCGCCGGGCCATCTCGTCGGGATCGTCGAGGGAGGCGCAGGGCGCGTGGCCCGGCTCCACGCCGAAGACGCGAGGCGAGACGGATTCCTGGAGCAAGGACATCGAGGTTCCTGAAGCGAAGACGCCACACCATGAGTCCCATTCGCTGTCGAGTCTGTGCGGCGGCGAACATCCCCCGGATTCGCTCCTGGATTCGCTCCCGGATTCGCTCAGATCCCCCGGACGAGCGGCGCCTGCAGCAGCCGGTTGTATTCGTTCTTGACGACCGCGTAGCACTCGCAGGTGCGCAGCTCCAGTCCCGGACGGTCGAGCACCGTGATGTGGCCGCGTCGATAGCGGATGAGGCCCGCGTCCTGCAGGTTGCCCGCCGCCTCCGTCACGCCTTCGCGCCGCACGCCCAGCATGTTGGCGATCAGCTCCTGGGTCATGACGAGGTCGTCGCCGCGGAGCCGGTCCAGGCTCAGCAGCAGCCAGCGGCAGAGCTGCTGGTCCAGCGAGTGATGGCGGTTGCACACCGCCGTCTGCGACATCTGCGTCAGCAGCGCCTGCGTGTAGCGCAGCAGCAGCTGCATCACCTTGCCGGCCCGGTTGAACTCCGACAGCATCAGATCGGACCGCAGCCGCAGCAGCTGGCCGGCGCTCTGCACCACCCCGCGGCTGGGCGTGGTCTGGCCGCCCATGAAGAGCGACACCCCCAGCACGCCCTCGTAGCCCACGACGGAGATCTCGGCCGAGCCGCCGTCCTCGAGCACGTAGAGCAGGGACACGATGCAGGTCGTGGGGAAGTAGACATGCGACAACTGCCCGCCCGATTCGTAGAGCACCTGGCCCAGGGGGGCGTCCACCACTTCCAGGTCCGGCAGCCACCGGGACAGCTCTTCATCCGACAGCGCGGCGAGGAGCCGGTTCTCGCGCGCCAACTCCATGCTCACCATCAGCGCATCCTTGCGGCGAAAGGCCGTTGATCGAGTATAGGGCGCGGGTTCGGAGCCCCAGCCGGCGAGGGCGCCCGCGGCCGACCCGCCGGATGGGTACGGTGGCGCACCGACCCGGCGAGCGGATCGGCGCAGGCTCCAGGCTCAATCCCTCATCCGACCAGGAGCACCCATGTCCAAACGTCAACACGGCAACAAGGAAGCGAAGAAGCCCAAGCAGGCGCGGCCGCCCACGCCGTCGCCCGAGTCGCCCGGTCCCGTGACCCCCCCGGTGGCGCCGTCGCGCGTCGGCCGGCGGTAGATGAGCGCGTCCTGCCGCGGCCGGTTGAACAGCCTGAGCCTGCTCCAGCGCTGCAAGGTGACCGGCAACGACGGCGACATCGGGCATGTGCGCCTGGCGCTGTTCGACACGGTGGACTGGCGCATCCATTTCCTGGTGCTGGAGTCCAGCCCCTGGCTGTTCGGCCGCTGGGTGCTGATCCTGCCGTCCCTGCTGCTGCAGCCGATCGCGCGCGGCAGCATGCACATGGACGTCAGCCGGCGCACGGTCAGGACCAGCCCGACGCTGCATCCGCTGCAGGGCATCTCGGTGCAGCAGGCGCGCAGCGCGCTGCTGCACTACGGGCAGCCGGTGCCGCCGGCGGCGGACGTCCCGCTCCTGATCGAGACCGCGCTGCTGGACTGCGAATTGTCCTCGGGCGGCCTCGGCATCGGCCGCGTGGTGGACCTGGTCTACGACGACGTGGACTGGACCCTGCGCTATCTGCTGGTCGACACCGCCGCGTGGTGGCCGGGCGGCCATCGCGTGCTGATCGGCGTGCGCTGGATCGAGGCGATCGACATCGAGGCGAAACAGCTCCGCCTGTCCGTCGATCGCGCCGCCATCCGCGCCAGCCCGCCGTTCCAGGACATCGCCTCGATCGACCGCGAGTACGAATCCCAGCTGCATCGCGGTCACGGCCGCGACCGGTACTGGATCGAGCCATCGCTCGCCGCCTGAGCGCCGGCGGTCCGCAACGGGAGGCCGTCGAGTGAGCTTCCCCGCGTGGATGCTGGTCCTGGGCGTGCTGCTGCTCGGCATGGTCCTGGTCGGGGCGCTGCTCGGCCGCATGCAGCTCACCAGCGCCATCCTCTATCTGGGCGTCGGTTGGGGGCTCGGCCCGCAGGTGCTGGACATCCTCCGGCCCGATCCCTTCGAACACGTCGGCCTGCTCATGCGCCTGGCGGAGCTTGGGCTGATGATTTCGCTGTTCGCCGTCGGGCTGCGGCTGGGCGTCCCCTTGCTCGATCGTCGATGGCGCCTGCCGCTGCGCCTGGCCTTCCTCTCGCTGGCCGCCATGGTGGGACTGACCGCCCTCGTCGGCGTCACGCTGCTGGATCTGCCGCTGGGCGCCGCGGTGCTGCTGGGCGCGATCCTGGCGCCCACCGATCCCGTGCTGGCGTCCGGCGTGCATACCGATGCGGGCGAGGACCCGGAGCGCATCGGCTTCAGCCTCGCCGCGGAAGGCGGACTCAACGATGGCGCCGCGCTGCCCTTCGTGCTGCTCGGTCTCGCGCTGCTGGCAAGCGGATCGACGACCGGCGTCGACTGGTTGCACTGGACGGCCGTGGACCTGCTCTGGACCCCGGTGACCGGCGCGGTGCTCGGCGCGGCGCTGGGCGCGGCCGTCGGCTGGTGCGTGGTGTTCCTGCGCAGCCGCTATCAGCAGGCCGTCGGGTTCGACGCCTTCCTCGGCCTCGGCCTGATCGGCGTCGCCTACGGCGCGGCGCTCTCGATCGATGCGTCGGGCTTCCTGGCCGTGCTGGCCGCGGGCATCGCCTTCGGGCGGGTCTCGGAGCAGCCCGCGCCGCGCGAGGCCCCGCTGGGCCGTCCCGAGGACGTCGCGGGGCATCCGCATGAATCGCTGGAGACGCACTCGCACCATGCGAGCGCGACGATGAAGGACTCCGTCGGCCGCTTCAACGATCAGGTCGAGGAGGTCGCGGAGATGGGGCTCGTGCTGATGGTGGGTGCGATGCTGCCCTACGCGCCGCTGTCGCCGTCGGTGCTGGGCATGGCCCTGCTGGGCCTGCTGGTGCTGCGCCCGGCGTCCGCGCTCGTGGCCACGGTGGGCGAGCGCCTCACGCGCCGGGAGCACCTGATGCTGGGCTGGTTCGGCATCCGCGGCGTGGGCTCGGTGTACTACCTGCTGTTCGTGCTCGACCACGGCCTCCCCGGCGTCCCCGATGAGGTCGGGACGACGCTGGTCAGCGTGACGCTGTGGACGGTGGCCTTGTCGATCCTGCTGCACGGGCTGACGACCCGCACGCTGACGGACTGGCACGACGGCAGGCGCTGAGCGCCGCCGTCGCGCGACGCGTCACTCCTCGGCGGCTTCGCGGTTCACGGCCGCTTCGGCGAGTTCCGACATCAGCTCGTCCGCGTCGTACATGTCGTCGACGGCATCCTTCAACTGGCGGCTGTCGTCATCCAGCTGCAGCGCGTTCGCGAACGCCGCCACCGTGCCGAAGCCGGTGATGCCGTAATGCGTCATGCGCTGGTACTGCGCAATGATCGCGGCGTCCAGCACCGGGCCTTGTTCCGGCGCGTCCTCCACGGTGTGCTTGAGCGCCTCCTTCACCAGGCCCTCCATGCCCTTGCAGTGCTCCTTCGACACGTCCTCGCCCTGATTGGCGATCAGCGCCTTCAGGAGGTCGGTGTGGTCGGCGATGCCGGCCTGCGCGTCCTCGAGCATCTGCGTCAGCTTCTCGTTCGTGGCGCGCTGCGTGATCGTCTTGAGGGCGCGTGCCATCTGGTCGTTGGCGGACCAGAGGTCTTTCAGTTCGTCGATGTACAGGTCGGACAGGTTTGAGATGTTGGCCATGGTGGCGCTCCAGAAAGTGGGGGGAGGAAAGGGAAGGGGAAAGGGAGGGGGAAGGGCAGGCGAACGGGCGGACGCCGCGGGACCGGGCGCGCGGGGACGACCCGACGCCGACGGTCCGCCGCGATCACGCGTCGCCGGTGCGCGGATGCGCGGAGAAGAAACAGATCATCTGGCCGGCCGCGTCCGGGCCTTGCCAGTCGGCATGGGAGCCGCGCCGGTCGCCGCCGGACCAGGCATGGCCGGCGCCGTCGATGAGCCAGAGCTCGGCGAGCGCGCGTCCGTCCGTGGCCACGGTGGTCTTGCGCGTGTAGGCCCGTCCGCCTTCGCGGCCGTGCTCGACGCGCTCCGTGCCCGTGAGGCCCGTGATCGCATCGGCGTAGACATGCTCGCCGTTGAGCGGGTGGACCGTCATGTCCCGGGTGCCGTGGAAGACGATGGTCGGGATCGCCACCGGCGGCGAGGTGGTCATGCGCGAGACGCTGCGCGTGTCCTGGCCGGTCCGCATCATCGCGAGCGCCTCGGGCGCACTGGCGACCGCGCCGCTGGGCAGTCCCGAATGCACGCCGACCGAAGCGAACAGCTCCGGATACGTCTGCCCGAGCACGGCGGCCATCGCGCCGCCGGCGGACAGGCCCGCCACGTGCACGCGCCGCGCATCGACGCGGTGGTGGGCCATGACGTGATGCGTCAGCGCCGCGAGCAGCGCCGGCTCGCCGCGACCGCGCTCCTGGTGGCTGGTCTTGAACCAGTTCCAGCAGCCTTGCGGGTTGAGCTTGGTGGACTGCTCCGGATAGAGCACCAGCCACCCGTTGCGCTTGGCGACCTCGTTCATGCGGGTCCCGATGGCGAAGTCGTCGGGGTTCTGCGTGCAGCCATGCAGCATCAGCAGCAAGGGACGCGGCACCGACGGATCGCCGGGCGGCACGTAGAGCTTGTAGTCGATGGACGTGCGGCCGCGCGCGTAGGTGGCGGCGAGGAAGCGCTCCTCGTCCATCACCGGCGCGCGGGCTTCGCGAGGCGGCTCGTGATGTTCACGTGTCGTGGACCGCGACCGCAGGCTCTCGGTGGCGCCGATGCCGATGGGGTGATCCTCGATCACGCGGGCGTCGACATCGATGACGTCGTCGTCCCGCGTCGGTGCCTCGGCCTCGGCCGCCGCCTCGACCGTGCCGGCCAGCGCGTCCTGGATGGAACGCGTGGCCCCCAGCAGGTCACCGCCGCGCGTCTGCAGCGCGGCGCGCGACATCATTCGTTGAAAGTCGGGGTTCATCATGGTTCTTTCTTGACGCAGGGACGGCGGACGAACCCGGCGGAGGCCGCAGAGAGCGCGGACACGGCAGGGAAGGCGAGACGGGCGCGACGCATCACCGCGCCACGTGCTGGCCGTTGGCGGCCGTCCAGCTGCGCTGGAAGTGCTCCGCGTCCTCGTCGTTCTTCGCGCGCAGGCCCATCAGGATGCCGCCGTTGCGCACGCCTTCCTCGTATTGCTTGACGCGTTCCTCCGGCATGCTCCAGCCGATCAGCGCGCCGATCAGGCCGCCGCCCGCCGCGCCGGCGCCCGCGCCCGCGGCAGCCGCCGCGAGCGGACCCGCGATCACCAGGCCCAGGCCCGGCAGCACCAGGCTGGTCCCGACCGCGGCGACCGCGGCGGCGATCGCGCCCACCGTGCCGCCGATGGCGCCGCCGATGCCCGCGCCTTCAGCGGCCTTGTTGCCGAGCTCGGTCTCCACGCTCTTGTCGCTGAAGTGGCGCTGGCGGGTGTCGTCGGACATGACCAGGTCGATGTCCTTCGGGTCGTAGCCGCGCTCGCTCACCGAGCCGTACGCGGACTCCGCGCTGGCGCGATCGGGGAAGAGGCCGGTGACCAGACGGTCTTGGGAAGTGGTGCTGTTCATTGCGATTCCTGAAGGTTGAGAGGACCGGATGTGGCCCGCATGCCCGGACTAGGCATACCGGGCCCCCGCCCGTCCGCGCCGGCGTGCCCGGCGCGTTTGCCTATGAGCGCGGCCCATCCGGCGCGCGCCGGTCCGGGAAGTTCTCTCTGCGGTTTCCAGGTATCGGTGTCGATTACCGATTGCGCGCGGACCTCGCGATGTTTCGCAGAGTCGTTGCACAGGCATGGGTCGGCGCCGCGGCGCATGACGCCAAGCACCGCGCGTCTTTACACGATGAACACGGGGAACGGCCTCGATCTTGCGTAGGGAAGGCCACCGGACGCTCCGGACGCTCAGAGGCCCGCGCCTCATCGCCCAACTCCCCAACCACCCACGCCAGGCAAGCCCGACGGGCTTCCCAGCCAAGGAATTTCCATGCCCGCAAGCACCACCAAGACCGCCAGCAAGACCTCCGCAAAGACCGCCCCCGCCAAGTCATCGGCGTCTTCGGCCAAGACATCGACCCAGGGTTCCGACAAACCCAAGGCCGCGGCCCGCGAGGCCGACGGCGCCGTCGACGCGATCAAGCTGCTGACCGATGACCACAAGGAAGTGCAGGCGCTGTTCAAGGCCTACCAGAAGCTGGTCGACGACGATGGCGAGGACGATCTGCGCGAGCAGCTCGCCCACGACATCTGCGCCAAGCTGACCATCCACGCGACCATCGAGGAAGAGATCTTCTATCCCGCCGCGCGCGACGCGCTCGAGGACGATGACGGCGACGACCTGCTGGACGAGGCCGAGGTCGAACACGCCAGCGCCAAGGAACTGATCGCGCAGATCGCCGAAGGCGCCGCCTCCGACGAGCTCTACGACGCCAAGGTCAAGGTGCTCGGCGAGTACATCGCCCACCACGTCAAGGAAGAAGAGAAGGAGCTGTTCCCGAAGGTGCAGCAGTCCGACCTCGACCTCGACGCGCTCGGCGACGAGTTGAGCGCCCGCAAGGCGGAGCTCCTCGTCGAGTTCGAGGAAGAAGCCGCCTCGTGAGCCTGTCGCCCACAGGCATGACACCGACCGGCGCTGCCGGTCTCGACGCGCTCGGCAGGAACGGTTTCTGCCGCATGCCGTCGAGCTTTCCGCAGAACCAAGAGGACGACCATGCCTAAATCACCCACTCCGCCCGCTGCTCCCTCCCGCAAGGGAGCGGCCAGCAACGCCCCGGGCAATGCCGGCCCGAAGGCCGCCGCCCGCAACACCGACAGCGGTCCGTCGACCGCGCCGTCCGACGACGGCGGCGACGTCGCGCTGCAGAAGGCCGTCGAGACCGGCCAGCTCGCCGCGGCCTTTCCGTTCAACGCCAACAAGGCCGGCGAGCACGGCTTCGACCAGGGCGTGCGCCCGCAGGCCGGCGCCACCGCCACGCCGCCGTCGCGCGTGCCGCTGGGCAGCACGCTGTCCGAACGCCAGACCAACGACAAGGTCGGCACGCAGGCGCCCGAAGGCCGCAACGCCACCATCGCGCCGCTCGACCGCGTGCGCGTCGATTCGTCCGGCCAGATGCTCACGACCAACCAGGGCGTGCGCATCGCCGACAACCAGAACTCGCTGAAGGCCGGCCCGCGCGGCCCGGCGCTGCTGGAGGACTTCATCCTCCGCGAGAAGATCACCCACTTCGACCATGAGCGCATCCCCGAACGCATCGTGCATGCGCGCGGCTCCGCGGCCCACGGCTTCTTCGAGTGCTACGACGCGCTGACCGACCTCACCAAGGCCGCGCCGTTCAAGGCAGCCGGCAAGCAGACGCCGGTCTTCGTCCGCTTCTCGACGGTGCAGGGCGAACGCGGCAGCAAGGACACGGCGCGCGACGTGCGCGGCTTCGCCGTCAAGTTCTATACCGACGAAGGCAACTGGGACCTGGTCGGCAACAACATCCCGGTGTTCTTCATCCAGGACGCGATGAAGTTCCCCGACCTGGTCCACGCGGTGAAGCCGGAGCCGCATCACCAGATGCCGCAGGCCGCCAGCGCGCATGACACCTTCTGGGACTTCGTGTCGCTGATGCCGGAGTCCACGCACATGCTGATGTGGGTGATGAGCGACCGCGGCATCCCGCGTTCCTACGCCACGATGCAGGGCTTCGGCGTGCACACCTTCCGCCTGGTCAACGAGGCCGGCGACAGCGTCTTCGTCAAGTTCCACTGGACGCCCAAGGCCGGCACGCACTCGCTGGTCTGGGACGAGGCGGTGAAGATCTCCGGCGCCGATCCGGACTTCCATCGCCGCGACCTGTGGGAACGCATCGAAGCGGGCGCCTTCCCGGAGTACGAGCTCGGCGTGCAGGTCTTCACCGAGGAACAGGCGGACCAGTTCAGCTTCGACATCCTCGACGCGACCAAGCTCATCCCCGAGGAGCTGGTGCCGGTGCGTCCGGTCGGTCGCATGGTGCTGAACCGCAACCCCGACAACTTCTTCGCCGAGACGGAGCAGGTCGCGTTCTGCACGGCCCACATCATTCCCGGCATCGACTTCAGCAACGACCCGCTGCTGGCGGGGCGCATCCACTCCTACGTGGACACGCAGATCACGCGGCTGGGCGGGCCCAACTTCCACGAGATCCCGATCAACGCGCCGGTCGCGCAGGTCCACAACAACCAGCGCGACGGTGCCCATCGGCAGGCGATCCCGCGCGGCCGCGTGTCCTATGAGCCCAACTCGCTCGCGGGCGGCTGTCCGTTCCAGGCGGGTGCGGCGCAGGGCTTCACGTCCGTCGCCGCGCGCCAGCGCGGATCGGACGAGCAGGCCAAGGTGCGCGCCAAGCCGGAGCTCTTCGCCGAGCATTACAACCAGGCCAGGCTCTTCTTCGACAGCCAGTCGCCGGCGGAGCAGGCCCACATCGCGGCGGCCTTCCGCTTCGAGCTGAGCAAGGTCACGGTGCCCGCGATCCGCGAGCGCATGCTGGCCTCGCTGCGGAACGCGTCGGAAGAACTCGCGGCCAAGATTGCCGACGGCCTGAACATGCCGCTGCCGCCGGCGATGCCGCTGGCCATCGAGCAGGCGCCCGAACCTGAAGTGCGCGTGTCGCCGGCGCTGTCGCTGATGGCGCGTCCGGGCGACGGCTCGATCGCGGGGCGCAAGGTGGTGATCCTCGTCGCGGACGGCGTCAACGGCCAGGGCGTCACCGACGTCCATGCCGCGCTGTTCGCGAAAGGGGCCGTGCCGCGCTTCGCGGCGCCGCGCATCGGGCCCGTGCAGACGGCCGACGGCGTTGCCGTGGAAGCGGACGTGTCGCTGGAGAACGAACCCGGCTTCCTGTTCGACGCGCTCGTCGTGCCGGACGGCGAGGAAGCGATCCGCGCCCTCGGCCGGGACGCCCACGTCTACGAGTTCATCCGCGACCAGTTCCGGCATTGCAAGCCGATCCTGGCGCTGGGCGCGGGTGTCTCGCTGCTGCGTGCGGCGGGTCTCGGACCGGCCCTGGAGCCGGACGTCATGACGCCGGGGCTCTTCACCAGCGACTCCGCGGCTGCCGGCGCCAAGGCGCTCATCGAAGGCCTGGCGACGCACCGCCACTTCGAGCGTGAATCCGACCCGCCGAAGGTCTGATGCGTGCGCCTTGAGGCCATGTGAGAAGGGCTTCCTGACTGCCTGCGCCGTTGGCCCTCACCCCCACCCTCTCCCGCAAGCGGGAGAGGGAGTGAGAACGCACTGAGATGACCGTGTCGCTCCCTCTCCCGCTTGCGGGAGGGGGAGTGAGAACGCACTGAGATGACCGTGTCGCTCCCTCTCCCGCTTGCGGGAGAGGGCAGGGGTGAGGGCCAGCGGCCGTGGCAGTGCACCGGCCTTCTGGCTCCCTCTCCGCATCCCGTCACGAGGGCGGCGCCGCGACGGGATGCTCCGACACGTCGAAGGTGGTCGGCTTCTCCAGCGGCATCCGCACGAGGAACTCGCTGCCCTGGCCGACGCCCTCGCTCTTCGCCTCCACGGTGCCGTGGTGCAGCGACACGATCTCCTTGACTAGCGCCAGTCCGATGCCCAGTCCGTCGCCGCGATGCGTCGTCGCGCCGTCGGCCTGCGTGAACATGTCGAAGATGCGCGGCTGCAGTTCCGGCCCGATGCCGCGCCCGGTGTCCTGCACCTTCAGCACGAGGTGCGACTGATCCACGTTCAGCAGCACCGACACCTGACCGTCTCGCGGCGTGAACTTGATGGCGTTGTTCAGCAGGTTCATCACGACCTGCTGGAAGCGGCCCGGATCCACTTCCACGACGACCGGCATCGGCGGCAGCAGGCCGATCAGGGCGACGCCGCCGGACTCGGCAATGGCCCGGCTGGCGTCGATCGTGTCCTGAAGCAGCCGCTGCAGGTCCACGCGCTCGTAGACCAGCGTCATCTTGCCCTGGCCGGCGCGCGTCATGTCGATCAGGTCCTCGACCAGCCGGTCCATGAGCGCGAGTTGGCGGACCAGGATCTCGACGGCCTGCGCCTGTCGTGACGGTTCCGCGGGCGGCGACAGCAGCCGCGTCGCCAGGCGCATCGGATGCAGCGGATTGCGCAGTTCATGCGCGATGGTGGCAAGGAAGAGGTCCTGCGCCCGTCGCTCCCCCGCGAGACGCTGCGCCTCGTTCTCCAATCGCAGGGTCCTCAGCTGCAGATGGGTCGCGTCGCGGAACAGCTTCGCGTAGCCGCGCAAGGTCTCGCCGTCATACAGCGGCATCGTCAGTCCACTGGCCCAGAAACGCGATCCGTCCTTGCGCATGTGCCAGCGCTCGTCCTCCGCGGCACCGAGCGTCCGCGAGGCATTCAGCTCGTGGACGTGCTGCCCGCGCGCGATGTCTTCCGGAATGAAGAGGATGGAGAAATCCTGTCCGATGATCTCGTCGGCCGCAAAGCGGGTGACCGCATGCGCGCCTTCGGTCCACCCGTTGATGGTGCCCGCGGCGTCGAGGAACACGATGCCGTACTGGCTGTCACGTAGCGTCAGCAGGTCCTGCAGGAGGTCCACGTCCGCCTGCTGCCAGGCGCCGTGCTCGGAGCGGTACAAGGTCATTGCGTCTTCTTCAAGGGGCTCATCGCGCGTCCTTCGCAAGATGGATGCCCGGCGGCGTCGGTCGCGATGACCGAGAACCCCCGATGGCATCGGTAATCCGGTCCGGAAGCGAAGCTGGCCGGTGCGCTTTCCACCGCCGCCCGGCCAGAAGGGCGGAGGGGGACGCGACGCCCTCCGTCGGGCCGCTCAAGAGCGCCGGGCGAGCGTCCCCGGTCCCAGCAGATGCGCGATCTCGTCGGGATCCGCGGGCTTGGTGAGGTAATGCGTGACGCCGGCCTCCCGGCCCCGATCGACGTCGTCCAGCTGGCCGTAGCCGCTGACCGCGATCACCAGCGTGTCCTCGTGGCCGGGCATCTCGCGCAACTGGCGGCAGACCTCGTAGCCGTTCATGCCCGGCAGGCCGATGTCGAGCACCACGGCGTCCGGATGGAAGTCCCGCATCTGCGCCAGCGCGGACGGTCCGTCGTCCGCGATCTGCACGTCGTGCCCGGCGAGCGTCAGCAAGGCCGCCGTGCTCTGGCTCGCGTCGGCGTTGTCGTCGACCACCAGCACCCGGCGCGGCGACTTCGCGACGGGCTCGGCCGGCGGCTGCGGTCGCGCATCGGGCAAGCTCGCCGCCGCCTCGCGGTACGGCAGTCTCACGACGAAGCGGCTGCCCTGGGTCAGGCCCGCGCTGAAGGCGCTCACCTGGCCGCCGTGCAGCTCGACGAGCCGGCGCACGACCGCCAGTCCGATGCCCAGTCCGCCCATGTTCTGGCCCGCCGAGCGGTCGGCCTGGACGAACACGGTGAAGAGCTCGGCCTGGAACGCCTCGGTCATGCCGATGCCGTTGTCGGTCACGGTCAGCACGGCTTCCTGGTCGCCGCGTTGCAGCGACACGTGGATGACGCCGCCGGCCGGGGTGTACTTGATCGAGTTGCCGATCAGGTTGGCCACGATCTGCTCCAGCCGCACCGCGTCGCCGTCGACGAAGACCGGCTCGGGAGGCAGGGTCACGGTGAGTTCATGGCGACGCGCCTCGATGGGCTGGCGCAGCGCGTCATGGGCCTGCCGCACGATCTGCGACAGGTCCAGGCGCTCCATGTGCAGCGACACCATGCCGCGGCTGATGCGCGAGACATCCAGCAGGTCGTCCACCATGCGGACCTGGTTGCGCAACTGCCGCTCGATCGTCGCGACCGCCTTGTGCCGCGTCGCGTCGTCGGCGCCTTCATGCCGCCACAGGTGCATCGCGTTGGTCATCGCGGCCATCGGGTTGCGCAGCTCATGCGCCAGCATCGCGAGGAACTCGTCCTTCTGCCGGTCCGCCTGCGTCAGCCGGTCGAAGGCGCGGTGCTTGGTCGTGACGTCGTCGATCGTCAGCAGGATCAGGGTGCGGTCCGGCCAGGCCACGCGGGCCGCGTTGAGCTTGACCGTGCGCGTCCCGATGTGGGGAAAGGCCGCGGTGAGCTCGTAGTCGCGCACCCGCGTGTGCCGCGGGACCAGGGTCTCGAGCAGCTCGCGCAGCGCGGGGATGTTCCATTGACCGTCGCCCAGTTCGTACAGCACATGCTGGAGGGTCTCGCGCGGACTGGTCTCGTAGACGGCGTAGAAGGCCTGGTTGGCGCGCGTGACGCGCAGGTCCGTCGTCAGCACCAGCAGCGGCTGGGACATCGTCTCGATGATCGCGTCGGCGAAGTCGCGCCCCTGCGTCACCTCGTCATGCAGGACCTTGAGCTCGCGGTTGCGGAAGCGCAGCTCGTCGTTGGTCGTGGACAGCTCCTCGTTCAGGGACTGGAGCTCCTCCTTGGCGGTCTCCAGTTCCTCGTTGGTGCTCTGGAGCTCCTCGTTGCTCGACTGCGTCTCCTCTTCCAGCGCCTTGAGCGACTCCATGGCGCGATCGTGTTCCTCGAGCATCACGCGGGTCTGCTCGCGGGTCGCGCGCAGTTCGTCGGTCAGGCGCCGGATCTCGTCGCGGTCCGCATCGTTGCGGCGCGCGGAACCGCCCGTCAGCCGCGCGAGCACCGCCGCCTTGACGGCCTGCGTCAGCCCCGTCCGGACGACGGTGTCGGGCAGCGGCAGGGGCGTGTCGGACAGGAGGAAGAACACCAGGAACCAGCGCGGCCCGGTCTCGCCGGGGTACAGCGGCACGACCTCGATCGCGGCGTCGCGCAACTGGCCCGGGCCGGTCTCGACGCGCAGTCCGGTGCGGCGCACGGGCGAGGCCTCGGTGCGGGCCTGGCGCAGCGCCTCGCTGACGGCGATGAACACGCCCGGCCGCGCCAGGCGCTGGAGCTGCTGCGTCGGCGCCCCCGCCGGCAGGGCGAGGAAGGCGGCGGTCTCGCCGCGGAATTCGAGCACGTTGAGGTCGTCGTCGCACAGCACGCACGGCGGCGTGAAGCGCGCCATCGAGATCCGGTCGATCTCCCGCCGCAGCGTGTCCCGGTCCGGCGGCAGGGACGTGCCGTTGCGGCGCGGGCTCGGCACCGCCGTCATCGCGGGTCGCACCGGCTGGCCCATCGCGGCCAGGACGCGATGCGGCACGGCCTTCTTCAGGTAGAGCCGGGTGCGTTTGCCCTCCAGCGCGCTGAAGAGTTCGGAGTAGGCGCCGACGGTCTCCGACAGGCCCAGCATCAGCAGGCCCTCGCGCTGCAGCGCGAAATGGAAGGCCGGCATGATGCGCTTCTGCAGCGTCGGGTCGAGGTAGATCAGCAGGTTGCGGCAGCTGATCAGGTCGATGCGGGAGAAGGGCGGGTCGTAGGCGACGTTCTGGCGCGCGAAGGTGCAGCAGTCGCGCAGGGTCTTGGAGACGCGGTAGTGATCGCCGTCCTGGATGAAGAAGCGGGCCAGGCGCTCGGCGGTGACGTTGCGGGCGATGTTCTCGATGTAGCGGCCGTTGCGCGCGATGGCGAGCGACTCCTCGCTGACGTCGGTGCCGAAGAGCTGCACCTGCCGGTGCGGCGCGTGTTCGGCCAGGTGCTCCAGCACGCAGATGGCGATGGAATAGACCTCCTCGCCGGTCGCGCAGCCGGGCACCCAGATGCGCAGCGGCAGCGCGGGGTCCACATGCTTCAGCAGCCGGGGCAGCGCGGTGTCCGACAGCGCGGCGAAGGACTCGGGGTCCCGGAAGAATTCGGTGTAGCGGATCAGCAGGTCGTGGTAGAGCGCATGCGCCTCCTCGGGGTCCGATTCGAGGACCGGCAGGTAGGCCGCCAGGTGCTCGAGCCCGTGGAGCGCCAGGCGACGGCCCAGGCGCCGCTCGACGGTGCCGCGCTTGTAGTGGGTGAAGTCGATGTGGCAGATGGCGTGCAGCCGGCGGAACACGCGGTCCATGTGGGCGCCGTCGTGCGAGCCGCCGCGGTCGTCGGCATCGAGCGCCTGCACGTCGAGGAAGGGATTGCGCACCAGCCGCAGCAGCGCGCCGGCGATCTGCGCGGGCGGGAGCGTGCGGTCGACGCCGCCCAGTTCCACCGCGGCGCGCGGCATGCTCGTGTACCGCGCCGAGTCGTCGTCCTGCGCGAAGCCGATGCCGCCGCAGCCCTTGATCGCCTGCATGCCGATGGCGCCGTCGGTGCCGCTGCCGGAGAGGATGACGCCGATGGCCTTGCTGCCCTGGTCCTTGGCCAGCGAATCCAGCATGTCGTCGATCGGCATGGGCGGGCCGAGGGTCTCGCCGCGGGGTCGCAGCACCAGGCGGCCGTGCGCCACCGACATGCTGGTGTCGGGCGGGATGACGTAGACGTGGTTCTCCTCGACGAGCTGACCATCCGTCGCTTCCTCCACGGCGAGCGGCGTGCGCTGGGCGAGGATCTCCGTCAGCAGGCTCGGATGCGAGCGGTCGAGGTGTTGCACGACGAGCAGCGCCATGCCCGCGTTCGCAGGCAGCAGGGAGAGCAGCTCGCTCAGGGCATCCAGACCACCAGCGGAGGTGCCGATGCCCACGATGGGGTAGGCCTGCTGGGTCACATCGGCGCTTTCGAGAGGGGATGAGCCGGACCGGAGTGGTCCGGGGGAGCGCCGCTTGTCCCGATCGGGTGCTGCGGCTTGTCGTTCAGTCGGTGGCGATGCTACGCCACTCACGGCGATGCCACCGGATCCAGTTCCATCCGCCTCGGCCTCAGGCGGTGACGGACCTCCGGTCGGACGACGCGTCGCCGTGTCGGGAAGCCCGGGTGTCCTCGGGGACCGGCGAGCGGACGAACAGCACCGGCACGGCGCTGTCGCGCAGCACGAGCTCGGCGTCCCGGCCCAGCGGCAGCCTGCTCAGCGGGCGACGGCCATGCGTGCCCAGCACGATGAGGCCGCAATGCTGGGCCGCCGCTTGCGCGACGATGACTGCCGCGGCATGGGACTCGAGGGTCTCGTGCAGGAAGTACGACACCTGCAGCCCGCAGTCCTGGACGGCCACGGCCGCCTTCCCGAGCAGTTCCTCCCCGTAGGCGCGCAGCGTGCGGCGATGCTCGTTGAAGTTGGCGGCGGTCTGCAGGAAGAGCGGCTCCGCATCGATCACGTGCAGCAGCACGACACGCGCCTTCAATGCGACGGCCAGGCCGAGCGCGTAGGCGAGGCTGGCGTCGGCGGCCCGGCTGCCGTCGATCGGCACGAGGATCGCATCGTTCATGGGGGTCATCGGTGTCATCGGTGTCATCGGTGTCATGGCGCGCTCCTCACGCGATGCGGCGGATGCAGGTCATGAAGGCCGCGTACAGGGACAGCGCGGTGGCGTCCTGGCGTTTGTATTCGGCCCACACGTCGACCAGGAAGCTCACCTGGCTCAGCGAGATGGCGACCAGCCAGAGCGACATGCCCCAGCCGAACGAGCCGTAGGCGATGAGCACGGCGCCCAGCACGGCGAGGGGCGCGACCGACAGGATGAGCAGGGCGTTCATGAGCGGGACTCCGGCGATGGGATCGAGGGGACCCCCGCAGCTTGAGGTCGCGGCGCTGCGGGGTCTGTGGGCTGCCGCACGCTGGATGTCCCCGCGATCTTCTGCCTGCCCGTGAGCCGGGAAGCGGCGCCGGAGGCGGTTCCGTCTCCGTCCCGGGCAGAAAAGAATGGCAATGCCTGCCCAGGCATCCGTGCTTCAATGTCCGCCACTGACCGCACGCGCACCTGGGCCTCCCAGACCTCGCGTCAGCCAGGCGCTGCGGGGGAACGGACGATGAGCAAGTCACTGATGGTCGACTTCCAGCACACGTTTGAAGACACGGGCCGATCCGTCAAGGTGTGCGCCGACGTCATCGCGAGGGACCGCTTCCTGACCTGGATCGCCACCTTCCACATGGCCCCCAAGGTCTTCGAGATGACGGGCTGCGTGTGCAAGGCCGACGACGAGAGCGCGCGCCACGCCGTGATCTGGTCGATCGGCCAGGCGCTCGACGTCAAGCGCTTCGACTGAAGTCCTGGCGGGCGCTCACGGGGGCTGTGGCCTCAGCGCCAGACCTCAGCGCCAGGCCTCAGCGCCGGGCCTCGGCCTGCAGGCTCTTCGGGCCGCTACGTACGGCGCCGGACAGACGCGCCGTGTCGCGCGCCCCATGCTGGGGACTCACTGCCCTTGGAGGCACCCCCAATGAACATCCCCCATTCGCTGACGCGGCATGCCGCGTTGACGCTCATCACCTTCGCTGCGCTGGTGCTTGGCGCCTGCGCCACCACGCCGGATCCCGTCGCCCAGCTGGCGGTGGCCGAAGCGGCCGTCCAGGGCGCCAACACGCCGGGCACCGCGCAGCTTGCCGGCGCGCAACTCCAGCTGGCCATCGGCAAGCTCACCGCGGCGCGCGCGGCCCAGACGGCCAAGGACTACGTCGGCGCCCGCAGGCTGGCCGACGAGGCCCAGGTCGACGCGCAGGCCGCGGTGGCGCACGCGCAGGCCGCGCGCTCGCAGCAGGCCTCGGCCGAATCGCAGGCCGCCGCGCGCGCCCTGGACGAAGAGGCGGCCCGCCGCACGCCGCGTTGATCCGCCCCCATCGAATCGAAGGACTCCCCATGAATGCCTTGACCCCGCTCCACCTCCTGCTCGTTTCCACCTTGGCCGCATCGTTGGCGGCATGCGGCGCCTTGCCCGATCGCCATGCGTCCCTGGACCGTGCGCACGCGCGCCATGACGCGGTGCGCGCCGATCCGCAGGTCACCAGCCTCGCCCCGAACGAGCTGATGCGCGCCGACGCCGCGTTGACTCAGGCGGACGCGGCGGCGAAGGCCGGCGCCGACAAAGCGGACATCGACCACCTGGCCTACATCGCGCAACAGCGCGTCGTCATCGCGCAGGAGGCCGCGACGTCCCGGGCCGCGCAGGCGCAGGTGGACCGCATCGCCGCCGAGCGTGATCAGAAGCGCCTGATGCTGCGCACGCAGGAAGCCGAGACGGCCCAGCGACAGCTGGCCCAATCGCGACGCGACAATGTCCGGCAGGACGTCGCGCTGAACGCGGCGAACACGCGGATGTCGCGCGATCAATCGGAGCTCGCGAACAAGGACGTGCGGGTGAGGGAGCTGGAAACCCAGCTGACCGACCTGCAGGCGGTCCGCACCGATCGGGGCATGGTGCTCACGCTCGGCGACACGTTGTTCGAGACCGGACGAGCGACCTTGAGCGCCGAGGGAGGACGCAGCATGGGAAAGCTCGTCGACTACCTCAAGCACGATCCGACGCGCGGTGCCGTCGTCGAAGGTCACACGGACAACGTCGGCTCCAAGGCGTCCAACCTCGCGCTGTCGGAACGGCGCGCGGAGGCGGTGCTGAACGCGCTGGTCCGCCAGGGCGTCCGCAACGATCAACTCAGCACGCGTTCCTACGGATCCGCGCAGCCCGTGGCCTCCAATGAGACGGCGGCCGGCAGGCAGATGAACCGGCGCGTGGAGGTGTTGTTGAGTCCGGTGAAGGTGCAGTGAGGGCGGGAGGGCCGATGGCCCTCAGCCGACGACACGCCGACGCGCGGTCTGCGCGTGGGCGCGGCGCGTCCGGATGCCGATGAGCCCCAACCCCAGCAGCACCAGCGCCGCGCTCGCCGGCTCCGGCACCGCCGACGCCGTCACGTCGAAGGTCAGGCTGCCTTGCAGCCATTCGCCTTCCGCGACGTCGATCGCGAAGTCCTTGTACGCCTCGCTGAACTCGAGGCGCAGCAGGCCGTCCGCGCCGACGCCCAGCCCGAGCGGGCTCAGGTCGAGCGAGCCGCTGTAGCTGCCTGTGCCGCTCGCGAAGTCCGCGCCGCCGGGCGCGAACGTGAGCAGGTCCAAGCCGCTCGATCCGCCGAAGCTCACCTGCATCTCCGACAGCACGCTCGGCGCGAAGGCGTTCAGATCGAGCGACCAGGACAGCGAGTTCAGCGCCGCATTCGCGCCCACATCGATGAACCAGACCGTGTTGCCGGCTTCGCCCTGCAGGTTGATGCTCTGCGCGCCGCCGACGTCGATGACGACGGGCGTCGCCTGCGCGGGCGCGCTGGCGAGACCCAGCAGCGCGGAAGCGGCCACGACAGACGCGGCGACCAGGTGGTGGAGTGTCTTCATGACGTCGGCTTTCAGTGGGAAGCGGAGGAGGGGACCACGAACACGACCGCCGTGCGCGCCGGCACGTTGAAGCGGCCGGTGGTCCGGTCGAAGCTGGCCTGGCGGGCGCGCGAGTCGGCTGCCGTCGACGCCGTGTGGACCGGATGCAGCGTCAGCGCATGTCCGGCCAACGCCGGCAGCGTCAGTCCCCTGGCCGTCTTGTCGACGTTGATCAGGTAGACCAGCTCGTCGAAGTTGGCGCCGGGATAGCCCATTCCATCGAGCTTGCCGACCAGCACCGTCGCCTCCTGCGACGAGCCCGTGTTCAGGAACGTGAGCCGCGCCTTGATGTCCTCGGCCGTGCGCAGCCGCAGCAGCGTCGAGCTCTTGCGGATGCGCAGCAGGTCGCGGAAGGCGTCGCGCGTCCACGCGATGTCCGCCGCGGCCGGCTTGATCAGCGGGTTCGCCAGCAGCGGCTTCGCATACGACCAGTTGTCCGCGTTGTCGCGCGACGGCGGCAGGCCGACGCCGAAGTTGTTGTCCGCGTAGGTCCAGTCCAGGCGGTTGAACCAGTCGCCGCTGTCGTAGCTGTTCCGGTCCAGCGACTTGCTGCGCAGCGTGTCCGTGCCCGCGTGGAAGTACGCCACGCCCTGGCTGAACGCATTGATCGCGTTGGCCAGGATCTGCACCCGGGCGCGGTCCTCGCGGCTCGTGCCGACCGGCAGCCGGAACGCGTTGTTGTCGAACAGGGTCAGGTTGTCGTGGTTCTCCACGTAGTTGACGACCTCGCCCGGCTCCAGCACCCAGCCCGCCGGAATGCCGCCGACGTCGATCTGCTCCAGCCGCAGCGTGGCGTCCCAGCTCGTCTGCATCTGGAAGCTGCGGATCGAGCCCGCCAGCGCCGCGCGGATGCGGTCCGCCTGCCACATCAGTTCCCCGCGGGTCTGGCCGCCGTTGTGGCCGTTGCCGTCATAGAAGAAGCCGTTCACGTAACCCTGGCCGGCGAGCAGCGCCTCGCCCGAATCGCAGCAGCCGCCGCCGCGCACCGCGTCGCGGATCAGCGGGTTGAAGCTGCCGATGCCCGAGCCGTTCAGCGACAGCATCTCCGCCTGCACGAAGCGCGCGCCGTTGGCGACCTCGCCGAAGTTCCAGCCCTCGCCGACGATCTGCACCTCGCGGCCGGCGGCCTGCTTCACGCGCGCCTTCAGCGCCTCCATGACCGCGCGCGGGTGGTGGCCCATGATGTCGAAACGCAGCGAGCTGATGCGGTAGTCCCGCGTCCACGTGACCGCCGAATCGATCATCAGCTTGGCCATCATGAGGTTCTCGGAGGCCGTGTTCTCGCAGCAGGTCGAGCGTTCGATGCCGCCGGCGGCGTTGTAGCGGAAGTAGTAGTTGGGCACGACCTTGTCGAGCACCGAGGTGGCGTTCTGCCCCGACGAGGTGGTGTGGTTGTAGACCAGGTCCATGCCCACGCGCAGGCCGGCGGCGTTGAGCGCCTGCACCATGCGGCGGAACTCGACGACACGCGCGAGCGGATCGTTCGCGTTGCTCGAGTAGCTGCCCTCCGGCGTCGAGAAGTGCTGCGGGTCGTAGCCCCAGTTGAAGCAGTCGGTGCCGGCCGTGGCGGCGACGGCGGCCTGCTGCGTCTCGCCGTCCGGCGCGCCGGCGGGCGAGGGCGTGACGCAGCCCTTCTCGTTGACGGTGGCGAAGTCGAACACCGGCAGCAGGTGCACATCGGTCAGCCCCGCAGCGGCGAGGGCGCCCAGGTGGCGCATGCCGTTGGAGCCGCTCTCGGCGAAGGCCAGGTACTTGCCGCGCCGGGCGGCGGGCACGCTGGCGTCGTTGATCGAGAAGTCGCGGACATGCAGCTCGTAGATGCTCAGGTCCGATGACGCGGAGACCGTGGCCGGCGGCGCGCCGGCGTCCCAGCCCGCGGGTTTGGTCGACGCGGACTGCAGGTCCATCACCACGCTCTGCTGACCGCCGAGCGTCACGCCCAGCGAGTAGGGATCGGCGACCAGGTTGCGCACCAGTCCCACCCCCTTCACGAAGACCTGCACCTGGTAGCGGTAGGTGGCGCCCTGCAGGCTGCCCGCCTTGGTGAGGCGCCAGACGCCGGTCGCGGCGTCGCGCGTCATGGGCTCGGTGGTCGTGCGCGTGAGCGTCGAGCCGGCGATCGGCGTCGTCAGCACCAGGGCCACGTCTTGCGCGGTCGGCGCCCACAGCTTGAAGCTGGTCGAGCCGTTGGTCACGACGGCGCCGAGGTCCGGCACGTCGGCGGCGGCCGCGTAGAGATCGTCCAGCGCGCCGGCGATCTGCGCGGTGGTCGCGTTCTGGACGCGGCCGTCCGCATCCTCCTGCACGAGCACGAGTTGCCGCTGATGCAGCGACGGCAGCCGCGCGACATCGGCCGCGCGGACGGCGAAGACCGCGCCGCTGGCCACGTACTTGAAGCGTTGCGCATCGGCCGGCGGCACGGTGCCGGTGAAGGCGTCGAGCGTGATGAAGCCGTCGGCGCCGCTCACCGGCGCGTTGGCGGCGACGCTGATCTGTCCCGTCGCCGAGTGGTACAGGCGCACGGTGCCCGAGGCGCTGATGCGTGGCCATTTCACGAGCGTCTTGTTGAGCCACACGGCGCGCGCGTCGGTGCTGGAGACCTGGCGCAGGTCCGGCGTCGCGGTGTAGACCGTCGCATCGCGTTCCACCAGCCACACCTGGCCGACCTGGTTCTGGATCGTCAGCGCGGAGAACTCGACGCGGATGTTGTTGTCGCGGCCGTCCTTGTCGTTCTCGTTCGGCGGCATGCCGTGGACGATGAATTCGAGTCCCTTGCGGCTCGCGTCGCCTTGCGGATTGAGCACCGGGATGTCGAAGACGATCTCGTCGCTGCCGGCCGAGTAACCCGGCATGGCGCTGAAGGCGACGGGCTGGTTCCAGTTGTCGATGGTGACGCCGCCGGGCAGTGCCGCGGCGTTGAGGCCGCTGCCGTTCCACAGGTGCAGGCCCCAGGCGCTGTAGGCGCCGTCGAAGCGCTTGTAGTGCACGCGCACCGTCGTGATGTCGGGCGTGGCCAGCAGCAGGGGATTGCTCGGGTAGTTGGTGGTGTCGCCCTGCAGGCGCCAGACCTCGTTGGCGCCGGCCTGCAGCACCAGGCTCTGGTCGGCGCCGCCGTTGTCCTTGTTGTCGCCGTTGTGGAAGAGGAAGCCGACGGTGCCGCTCGTGGCGGCCAAGGGCACGTCGTAGTAGACGCCGAAGTCGTCGCTGCCCGCGGCGTTCCAGCCTTCATTCCAGTTGGGGCCCTGCGCGGCGCCCCAGGTGTGGATCTGCCAGCCGGCGTGGTTGCCGTCGGCGCGCCGGTAGTGGACGCGCAGCGAGGTCGCCGGGGTGTCAGGTGTTGCCACCGCGGCCGCCCGCGGGCGGGACGAGGCGGACGTCTCGGGAACGCCCGCGATCAGCGCGACGCCGTTCTCATCGACCACCGCCGCGCCGGTGCCGGCCGCCTTCTGCTGAGCGAGTCCCGCCTCGCCGCCGCCGCATGCCGACAGCAGCCCGCACAGGCCGATCGTCAAGGCGCCCACCACCCGTCGCGCCGTGCGCGACCAACCGTCAGCCCATGCCTGCATGTCCAGCCCTCCTCAAAGGTGGCTGGATGCTAAGGAAGTAAAACTACATCGCAAGACGGTGAAATCCCGGAGTCTGATTACATGTCGACGGTTCATGGGACAGGCAGGAGACAGGGTTTGGCGTCCCGCCAGGGCCGTCGTACGACGCTTGATGTAGTTTTGCTTCACCGAGAGGACACTCCCTCGCCCGCTTGCGGGAGAGGGTGGGGGTGAGGGCCAGCGGACGCGGCAGTCATCCGGCGCTTCCCGGCGCCCCCCGGCGCCTCCCGGCGCCCCTCACGTCAACGCCGAGTACCCCGACACGAATGGATGCGGCGTGCCATCGGCGTCGTAGGTCGACCGCTCGATGCGGCCGATGTCGGCGCCATAGACGTGGATGCTGATCGAAACCTGACCCTCGATCGCGTTGTGCACGCGGTGGATGTCGCCCAGACGCGGCGAGACGGCCTCGACCTGACCCGGTGACAAGCGCACCGGCGGGCCGTCCGGCACCAGCTCGTGCGGGCCGGTGAAGCGGTAGCCCTGCGAGTCCTCCGCGCCGCGCAGCATGCCGATCAGGCCCCACACGGTGTGATCGTGGATCGGCGTGGCCTGGCCCGGTCCCCAGACGAAGGACACGATGGAGAAGCGCCCCTGCGGGTCGACGTGCAGCGGGTACTGGCGGTAGCGATCGGCGCCCGGCCGGGCGTGGGTCGGCGGCAGCCAGTCGTCGCGCGCGACGAGCTCGGCGAGCAACGGGCGCAGCGAGGTCAGCAGCTCCGGCTCCCGCAGGCCCTGATCGAGCAGATCCCCGGTGCGATCGATGAAGCGGGCCAGTGGCGCCGGCACGGCGGACTTCGCCGACGCGGCCTCGCGCGCCTCGACCTCGAGCTCTGGCATGTCGTTCCCCTCATGTGCCGGACCCAGTGTGGACAAGGCCCTGACCGCTGTGAATCCTGCATTCCGAGCATGGAAAGTCGTATTCGTTCTTTGCGGACAAGCGCGCCGGTCTCTACGTTTCGGTCCTGTCCGACCCACGCAGAGGCCACCAGCATGAGCATCCAATTCATCGGCATGATCCAGTCGCAGAAGACCTCCGAGATCCACCCGGCCAGCGGCCCGGTCGTCGATCCGGACTACGTGGCCGCCTTCGCCCAGGCGCACGAGGCGGCCGGCTTCGACCGCATCCTGGTGCCGCACCATTCCACCGGACCGAGCGCGCAGTTGACGATCGCCCACGCGGCGGCGCACACCTCGCGCATCGGCTTCCTGCTGGCGCACCGGCCCGGCTTCGTCGCGCCGACGCTCGCGGCGCGGGAACTCGCGACGCTGGACCAGTTCACCGGCGGACGTCTCGCGGTGCATGTGATCTCCGGCGGCTCGGACGCCGAGCAGCGCCGCGACGGCGACTACCTCGACCACGACCAGCGTTACGAGCGGACCGACGAATACGTCGGGCTGCTGCGGCAGCTCTGGACCAGCGACCAGCCCTTCGACCACGAGGGCACGCATTACCGCTTCGACGGCGGCTTCAGCGAGGTCAAGCCGCGCCAGCGGCCGCACATCCCGGTGTTCTTCGGCGGCGCGTCCTACGCGGCGTTGCCGGTGGCCGGCAAGCATGCGGACGTCTACGCGCTGTGGGGCGAATCGCTGGAGCAGACCGCCGACCTGACGCGTCGCGTGCGCGCGGAGGCGGCGCGTCATGGGCGGAGCATCGGCTTCTCGGTGTCCTTCCGGCCGATCCTCGCGGACACCGAGGAGGCCGCCTGGGCGCGCGCCGAGCGCATCCTGGCGGACACGCGCCGGCTGCGCGTCGCCGCGGGCTACAGCCGCGGCGGCCCGCAGCAGAGCGAGGGCGCGCGACGCCTGCTGGCGGCGGCGGAGAAGGGCAGCCGCGTCGACAAGCGGCTTTGGACCGAGATCGCACGCGAGACCGGCGCGCGCCACAACAGCACCGCGCTGGTCGGCACGCCGGAGCAGGTGGCCGAGGCGCTGCTCGACTACTACGACCTGGGTGTCACGACCTTCCTGATCCGCGGCTTCGATCCGCTGGAAGACGCGATCGACTACGGACGCGAGTTGATCCCGCGCACGCGGGCGTTGGTCGAGCAGCGGCTGGCGCAGCGGCAAGCCGCTTGAGCCGGATCGCCTTCTCCCTCTCAGTTTCGAGGACCGCATGGGTTCCCATTCCAACGACTTCTCGCGCCGTCGAGCGCTCACCGGCGGGGCCGCGCTGGCGGCTCTGGCCGCCATCCCGTATGCACGCTCCGTGCGCGCACAAGGTCGGGTCGTGGTGAAGGCCGGCGACCAGAAGGGCAACCTGCGCGCGCTGCTGGAAGCGGCGGACGAGCTGCGCCAGTTGCCCTACGACATCCAGTGGAGCGAGTTCCCCGCCGCCGCGCCGCTGGCCGAGGCGCTCAACGCGGAGGCCGTCGACTTCGGCCCGATCGGCGACGCGCCGTTGCTGTTCGCGATCGCTGCCGGCACGCGCATCAAGGCCTTCGCCGTGAACCGCTCCGATGCCTACGGCACGGCGGTGCTCGTGCGGCCGGACTCGCCGTTCAAGACGGCGGCCGACCTCAAAGGCAAGTCCATCGGCACGAATCGCGGCTCCATCGGACACTTCATCGCGCTGAAGGCGCTCGCGTCCGCGGGCTTGAAGCAGGAGGACGCGCAGGTCCGCTTCCTGCCGCCGGCGGAGGCCAAGCTGGCATTGACGCAAGGCTCGCTCGACGCGTGGGCGACGTGGGAGCCGTACACCGCGCTGGCGGAAACCGCCGGCCATGCGCGCGTGCTGGTGAGCGGGCGAGGGCAGTGGTCGGGGTTGAGCTTCCTGGCGGCGACCGACAAGGCGCTCGCGACCAAGCGCGAGGCGCTGGCGGACCTGGCGCAGCGCGTGAAGCGCGCGCAGGCGTGGTCCTACCAACATGTGCCGGAGTTCTCCGCGACGCTCGCGCGCATCATCGGCATCCCTGTCGAGGCCGCGCGCCTGCAGTTCGAGCGCCGCGCCACGCGCTGGATCGCGCTCGACGACCAGGTGCTCGCGGACCAGCAGCGCAGCGCGGATTTCTATCTGCAGGCGGGGCTGCTGAAGCAGCGGCTGGACGTGCGGCCGACCATCACGCTGGTCTGACCGCGACACGCATCAGAAGGACTTGTTGTCCGGCGTCCGCGCGCGCGGCCTGGCCCGGCCGTGCCAAGCCAGCGCGGCGCTGCAGGCGAGCAGCAGCGCCGACCCCAGGAAGTTGCCCAAGGCCTCTTCCGGCTGCGACGGCTGGAGTTCCCACCCCACCTGCGCATTCCATACCGCGATCGCCGCCATGACCACCGCCGCCAGCCCGTGCGTGACTCGCATCCCGACTCCTCGTTCTTGTCGGGAAATCGTAGCCGGTAATGTTCGGTAGCGAACTTAGGGCATGGCCTGAGCGCGTCGCGGATCCCCGGAATGAGGGGAGCTGCGGCATCAACGGAGCGCTGGTGTCCCGGTGCCTCCCGTTCTCGATCTCGAAGCGATGATCGAGAAGATCGCCGACACGGTCAGACTCGCCCCGATGCACAGCATGGCGACGGTCAACGCCCGGGCCATGGCCCCCGGATCCGGTGAAGCGCCCGCGACGCTGAAGAACACGCCGCCGATGACAGCCACGCCAAGTGCCGCACTGATCTGCAAGGCCGAATTCGTGATGCCCGCGATCATCCCGGAGCCGGTCGCCGGCGCACGATGGATGATCGAGCGGACGAGCGTCGGCAGCGCCCAACCCTGACCGAAGCCCAGCAGTCCCACCGCGGCGATCATCGGCCCTTGGGCCGGCATCTGCCCGGGCGCATCGGCGACCAGCAAGGCGAGCAGCACGCAGCCCGCGACTTCGAGCAGCATGCCGATGGCGGGCACCCAGCGGCCGAAGGCGCGGGTGGCCAGCGGCGTCGTCAACGGCCCGATGAAGGCGCCGACGCCGAACGGCAGGAAGACCAGCCCCGTCGCCAAAGGACTCAATCCGATCGCCGACTGCAGGTAGACGGAGAACACCAGGAAGAAGGCGGAGACGACGTAGAAGAAGAGCACGCCCGTCAGGCCGCTCATCAAGCCCGGCATGCGCACGAGGTCGACGCTGACGAGCGGAACTCCGCCTCGGCGGGCGAAGGCCTTCTCGTATTGCCAGAACCCGTACCCGGCGGGCGGGCAGGCGATCAGCATCGCGCACGCCCACCAGGGCCAGCCCCGCTCACGCCCTTCGACCAGCGGCACGATCAGCAGGCCGAGCGTCACGGCGCAGAGCAGCACGCCGATCCGATCGATGGGCGCGGGGCTGTCCCCCCGGACGTCGGGCAGCAACGGCAACCCGAAGATCAGGACGGCGACTACCACCGGCAGGTTGATCAGGAAGATGATCCGCCACTCGAGGTGGAAGAGGTCCGCGGAAATCAATGCACCGCCGAGCGCCTGCGCGGTGACCGCCGCCAGGCCGACGGCCGCGCCGTAGAGACCCAGCGCGCGCGAACGGTCCTGCTCCGGGAACAGGGCGTGGATGGAAGCCAGCCCTTGCGGCGCCATGGCGGCGGCGCTCAGGCCTTGAAGCACACGCCCGACGATCAGCATCGCCGGCGAGGTGGCGAGGCCGCACATCACCGATGTCAGGCCGAAGCCGGTGATGCCGATCAGGAAGATCCTGCGCCGGCCAAAGAGGTCGCCCAGCCGTCCGCCGGTGATGAGGAAGACGGCATAGGCCGCGGCGTATCCGGAAATCACGAGTTGCAGTTCTGCAGCGCTCGTATGCAGCGTGCTCTGGATGGCGGGCAGGGCGACATTCACGATGAAGAAGTCCAGCGGGGGCAGAAACGCCCCCACCAGCAACACCGCGAACGCCGACCACCGACGCGTGGCGGAGGTCGTCGTCTGCATGATGGTCAGTGGCCGCCTTGTGCCTCAGGCCGGACGGCCGAAGGCTTCGGTCCCCATGATGGGCACCCAGTTCTGAAGCGGCGTGGCGTAGTGCATCGTGAATGTCCGCTCCAGGAAAGCCCAGCGCCCGTCTCGGCGCTGATAGACGTCGCGATACTGGCCGCTCACCTGCAACGGACCCTTTTCAACGTCGTAGAAGATGCAGTCCGCCGCGACCAGTCCATGGCCGTTGTCGCCATCCACCGTGATCAGCGCATTCGCCATCCAGTGATGCATGTGGGGCATGCGCTTCATGTTGACGCTCGCTTGCGCCAGGATGGCCTCGAGTCCCTCGGCGTTGCCGTTCGCGCCCAGGAGCAGTCGCGACTCCGGATGCCAGAGGGTCGCGAGCAGTTCCTCGTTCATGGTGTCGAACGCCTCCGCGTAGTTGGCGATCAGCGCGTCGATGGCGAAGCGGCTTTCGATGGCGTCAAGGCGTGCTTCAAGTTCTTTGGACATGGGCGTGTTCTGAATTGAGTACCGAGTGGTACAAAAATTGGGAAAAAAATGCGAGGTCGTGTGAACACCTCGCGCTGATCTGATTTAAATATCGATCGGTACAAATATACGGGAGGGTGGAAGGCCGTGTCAACGACCTCGGCCGTGGCGCGTGCTCGGGCGGAAGTCCACGGAGGAGGGCGGCCGACGACGCGGGCGCGTGGCGGGTCGCGTCTTGTCCGATGTTTTTGTATCGATTAGTATGTAATCTTTGGTCTGTCGGAGATCTTCATGGCTCAGCGGGGCCGACCACGCACCTTCGATCGCGATGCCGCGGTCACTTCGGCGATGTACCTGTTCTGGGAGCACGGTTTTGAATCCACATCCTTGTCGCAGTTGAAGGCGGCGATGGGCGAGGGGATCTCCGCGCCCAGCTTCTACGCGGCCTTCGAGTCCAAGGAGGCGCTGTACAAGGAGGCCCTGGAGCGATATATGGCGATCTACGGCAACCTGACCCGGAGCCTCCATGACACGTCGCTTCCGCCGCGGGAGGGCGTGTTCCTGGCGCTGCAGCGCTCGGCGAAGATGCAGACGGAGAGCGGCCATCCGAAGGGCTGCATGGTTGCGCTGGGCGTCGTCGGCGCCAGCTCCACCGGCAGCGAGGCGGTGACCCAGCTGCTTCGGGAGGTGCGCAGCCGCACGCGCGCGGGATTCCGCGCCTGTGTGGAGCGGGGCATCAAGAGCGGAGAGCTGCGCGACACCACGGATCCGGCGTCGCTGTCGATTGCGTTCGACTGCTTCTTCCAGGGCCTGTCCGTGCTCGCCCGCGATCGTGTCCGGCATGCCGTCATCGAGAAGGCCGTGACCGAGGCGATGGGGATGTGGGATGCCGCGATGGATCGGGCGACTCCGGCCTGATAGCGCGTGAAGCGAGGCGCCCGGTCAGGGCGCCAGCGCCAGCTCGATCGCGGACTCGCAGTGGATCAGCGTCGTGTCGAAAACGGGCACGGACACGTTGCCGGCGTCGAGCAGCATCCCGACCTCCGTGCAGCCGAGGATCATGCAATCGGCGCCCTGAGCCACCAGCCTGCGCGCGACGTCCTCGAATCGAGAGCGGCTCTGGCTCGTCGCGACGTCCCTGCAGAGCTCGTCGTAGATGATGCGATGCACGTCGGCGCGATCGGCATCGCCGGGAATCAGGGGCTGCAGTTCGGCCGCCTTGAGGCGATCCACGTAGAAGGCCTGCTCCATCGTGAATGCGGTGGCGATGAGGCCAGGCGCCTTGAGCGCGGACTTCCTGATGCGATACGCGGTGGCATCGGCGATGTGCAGCAGAGGGATGTCCACGCCGCCCATCATCTGGTCGGCCAGCTTGTGCATCGTGTTCGTCGCCAGGACGATGAAGTCGGCGCCGCCGCGCTCCAGGGCCTTGGCCTCCGCGTTCAGGATGTCGCCGGCCTCGTCCCAACGTCCGGCCGCTTGCAGCCGTTCTATCTTCGCGAAATCGAGGGAGCGGATGAGCAGCTCCGGAGAGTGCAGGCCGCCGAGACGCCGGCGCGTGATCTCGCATAACTGGCGGTAGTAGATCTGCGTGGAGGCCGCAGACATGCCGCCCAGGATGCCAATGACTTTCATTGCGGTTCGGATCGACGAGCGCAGGGGTTGATCAACGGTCAGCCTAGCACTCCCGAGTTGGCCCTGCAGTCTGTCGTGCAATCTACTAGTTGGTAGATAATGCAACAAAGCCACGAAGGTTCCCCATGACCGGCATCCGAGCACATCCATCGACGCGCTGCGTTCCGTCCACCGCCGCGAGGTCCGGCTGCAACGCGCTGGCGAGCGCGACTGCAGCCGCGGCGGACTTCCCGACCGTGATGCGGGATCACCATAAGAAGCTGATGTCGCCGACGGAGCCAGCCAAGGCGACTCCCAAACCGCAGCCGGACCTGCTCGCGACCATGTCGCGCCGGCCTGACATCGAAGCGATGATCGAACGGCAGCATGCGGCCAGGAAGGCGTCGTTGTGCGCCAAGGGTTCGCCAATCGCGCGAGGTGATGACGACGATGCCGATCTCTGCGACGAGCACCACGAAGATCCGCCCGCGTGGCGGGTGGGTCCCTGTGGACACGGTCTTGTCCATGGCGCGCCGGTCGAATGCGCTCCGAGGCCAATGCCGTCAGCCACGACGCTGGTCACCAACCTTGTCATGTGGCATCCGTTCGAAGCGGCTCGAACTTTCGTGTCGACGGTGCGCGCTCAGCCGCGGCGCAGACGCAGACCTTCGGCCGATCAACATCGTGTTGATCCGCCGCAGGCAGAGGTGGACGGCGACGGGACGTGACTGCGGCGCCCCGGCGCGTCGTGCCGGTGGATACTCCGAGCTCACGGCGGCTTCTTCGCCATGAGCCCAAGTCGCATTCATCCATGAAGCTTCGTACACGCTTGACCCTGTTCCGCTGGCTCGTGGTCGCGAGCATCGCGCCGCTCAGGGCGCATGCACAGGAGCAACCTAACTCCACGCACCAGATCGCACGCGAGCAATGAGCGTTGAGACAAGGTACGTGGGCAAGCCGCTGCTGCGGCTTCTGGATTGCTATCTGCTTGATTGCATCCAGCAGTTGGACGATGAGCAACGGGCGGGGCTTGTACGCCTCGAGCCGAAGCTCCAGGCAGTCTTCGGCATGAACGGTCGCTGGAACGAGATCCTCTGTGCGGTGCTGGATCTGCCGGATACCTTCCCGGAGCAGGTCCGGGCGCACTGGCAGGGCTATCTCGATCACGCGCACGGTCTGGGCCGATCGGTTCACCCGAATGAATTCGTGCTCGACTTCACCCGTCAGAACTTCGCGGAAGTGGTGAGCGGTTGACGCCGGGACACGAAGCAGTACGACCATGCATTCCAGCCTCCCCATCCAGATCTCGCGGTTCGTCGACGAACACTTTCCGGGCTTCGTCGAGTGCGTGCTGGTCGACGCATTCGGGAAGGCGCACGTCTTCATCGAGAAGGTGCCTGTCATCACGACCGAGAACCTCGTGTCGACGAGCAGTTACCCCCGTCCTGGCGCGATGGATTGCGAAGTGGTGGCCGAATGGACGGACGACAACGGACGGGCGCTCTCGCGGGTCAACACCGAACGGCCCTGGGACGTCGAGTCCACCGAAGGACTGTCCGAATTCGTGGTGTCGACCTCGGCGCTGCAAGCATGAAGGCCATGCAATGGGCCCTGGCCATCGGCTTGACGTGCTCGGGAGCTCCGGCGCCCGCGGTGGATGATTGGAAGTCCACACGTGAAGCACGTGCGCTGATGGTCGAGCCCGACCTGCCGGTGCTGGACGAGGCCGTCTCGGCGCTGGACGTGTCGCTGCGCGCGCAAGTCTTGACCCCAACACGGCACGACTCCCTCCTATACTCCGCGCCCATCACGCCAAAGCGGTCCCGTTCAGAGGACTTCGGCGACCGATCTTTCAACGGGGAGGAACCCATGATTTCAGCGAAGCGCACGCATGCCGCCATTCTGGCGGCGATCTCGACCCTCATCGTCGCGGCCTGCGGCGGCGGTGGCGACGCCGGTCCGGACTCGGTCGCCCGGGCCTCGTCGGTGCCGACGACGCTCAGCGCCAACCAGCAGATCTTCGAAAGCTTCGTCCTGGCACCCGCCGAGGGCAGCTATTTCCTGCACTGGAACCTGAACTACTCCGGCGCGCAGACCGCCGGCGTGAGCTACGCGTATTCGGACTTCGGCCTGCTGACGGCGTCGCCGTTGACGAGCGGTCCGCAGCCCAGCCCGCAGAGCGCTCCCCACAACATCACCAGCACGCTGGCGCTGCCCACGCCGGGCGCCACGCGCGTGCTGAAGAACGGCGCCGTGCTGGTCGCGAGCAGGTCGAGCACGGTGTCGTACGTCGGCGACGACGTGCGCGTGGACTCGCTCGCCGCGGACGGCGTCACCGTGGTGTTCTCCGAGGTTCGCAGCAACTACGAAACCGTGGCGCTGACCGGCCTCGTCAAGTCGGCGCCGGCGGACTTCGCGCACTTCCACAACTCGTTCTTCTCGAACGCGAACGTGCTCGACGCTACCGCGACGTATCTGCCCGGTGCGGCCTACCTCAAGTTCGACCAGACCAACAAGGGCGACCGCTACAACGCCTTCGACTGCACGACGGCGACCACCGGCACCAACATCACGCCGTGCCGCACCGCCACGACGCTGACGGCCGCGCTCACTGCAGGCATCACGTCCAACAGCGACGGCACCACGTATCGCCTGGCCAACGGCACCATCAGCACGGTCGACGGCGTGCCCGTCTGGGTGGCGACCAATCCGCGTCCGCAGTCGGCCACGATGACCTCGACGGTCCAGTACCGCGTCTACTTCGAGCTGAACGGCAACGTCTACACCGGCGGACTGACCAAGGACGGCGCGCTGATGGGCGACAGCTACTACGTGTCGAATCCGGCCGGCACCACGGTCACCCAGCGGCTCACCTTCCTGCCCTTCGACATCCGCATGAACAAGGCCGCGCATGACAGCATCGCGGCGGCGATGAAGATCTGATGGGGGCGCCTTCGGCGCGCCGCCCCTGAACGCATGGCGCCGGGCACTGCTCGGCGCGATCATCTTCTGGGGCATTGCCGCTGTGCTGGTCCCCATGCTCCTGATGACCGGCATTCCGTACTACCAGGCGCACGGGCGACTTTTCGAGATCCTTCCCGGTCTGGCGACGCCCGCGCGGTAGCTGACGACCCGGGTCAGCGGACCGGGCGACGCCGGCCGTCCTCATCGACCCAGTACCGGCCGCCGTTGCCGTCGGAGTAGACCTCGCGCTCGCGTCCGTCGACGAGCAGCCGTCCGATGACTGCGCCCGCGACGGCGCCGACCACGGCGCCCGTCACGGCGCTGCCGCCGGCCACGGCACCGACGACCGCGCCGCCGACGGCGCCCACGCCCGCATTGCGCGCGTCACGCGTTGCACAACCGACCGTCATGGCGGCGCAGGCGGCGATGAGCGCCGCGTTCCTCAGCAGGGATGTCCTCATGGCTTTCCTCAACGATGTTGGTGGATGAACCCGCACGGCAAGCGCTGTGCCTTTCCCTCCGCCTTTACCTTTGTCCTTGCCCTTGATCGGGGAGGCGGCACCGGACGGGGAGACATCACCGAAGCGCGGCGCTAACGCGGTCTTGACGAGTGCGGTGTCGAAAGAGGCAGCGCTGCTTCACAAACGCAAAACAAAGAGAAATAGTGCGCGCCTGGCTCGCGGAATGGGCGATATCCGCCTCCTATACTCGCCGCCGCAAAACGCCGGAGCGGTCCCGTCGATGGACCGCCAGGCAGTCGATTTCAACGGGAGGAGGACCCCATGGTCTCAGTGAAGCGCAAGAACGCCGCCGCATTGGCAGCCCTGTCGGTCATCGTCGCGGCCTGCGGCGGTGGCGGTTCCGACGACGGCTCGGCGCCCGTCATCGCCACGCAACCGATGAACGCCACTGTGCTCACCGACGGCACGACGATGTTCACGGTCGTGGCCACGGGCAGCGGTCTCGGCTATCAATGGCAGAAGAACGGCGTGGCCATCGCGGGCGCCACGTCCGCGTCGTACCAGACGCCGGCCGTCACGTCCGCGGACAGCGGCGCGAAGTACACGGTCGTGGTGACGAACTCGTCCGGCAGCGTCACCAGCTCGGCCGCGCAGCTGACACTGCAGCTGAGCGCCAACCAGCAGGCCTTCGAGAACCTGATCCTGTCGCCCAACGCGGGCAGCTACTTCCTGCACTGGAACCTGAACTACTCGGGTCCGCAGATCAATGTCACGAACTACGCCTACTCGGACTTCGGCGTGCTGACAGCGTCGCCGTTGACCAACGGTCCGCAGATCAACGCGCAGAGCGCCCCTCACAACATCACGAGCACCTTGGCGCTTCCCTCGCCGGGACCGACGCGGGTGCTCAAGAATGGCGTCGTTCTCGTCGTGCCGGCCACGGCAGGGTCGAACAAGGTGAGCTACGTGAACAGCGACGTGCGCGTCGACTCGCTCGCCGCGGACAACACCACGGTGGCGTTCTCGGAGATCCGCAGCAACTACGTGACCGTGCCGCTGACCGGCACCATCGCCGCGACGCCGGCTGACTTCGTGCATTTCCACAACTCGTTCTTCTCGAACGCGGGCGTGCTCAACGCCGCGGCCACCTACGCGGCGGGATCGAGTTACGTCAAGTTCGCGCAGACCAACAAGGGCGACCGCTACAACGCCTTCGACTGCACGACGGCGACCACCGGCGCCGCGGTCACGCCGTGCCGCACGGGCATGACGCTGACGGCCGCGATGACCGCCGGCATCGTGTCCAACAGCGACGGCACGACCTACGTCCTGGCCAACGGCGCGGTCCGCACCGTCGACGGCGTACCGGTCTGGGTGGCGACGAATCCGCGTCCGCAGTCCGCGACGCTGAGCTCGACGGTCCAGTACCGCATCTACTTCGAGCTCAACGGCAACGTCTACACCGGCGCGCTGATCAAGGACGGCACGCTGCTGGGCGGCAGCTACTACGTGTCGAATCCGAGCGGCGCCACGGCCGTCGACCGGCTCACCTTCCTGCCCTTCGACATCCGCATGAACAAGGCCGCGCATGACAGCATCGTGGCGGCGATGAAGATCTGATGGGATCGCCGTTGAGCTGAAGGCATTCGGCTCCTCCGTCGCCGCCGGCTTGCGCATCGACTGCGCAACACCGGCGGCGATTTCCTTTCAGGCCGTCAACAGACTCGGCCGCACCTGCTGCCAGCGCTTGCGCTTGGCATCCGCCTCGCCGAGCTCGGTGGCCGCGACGTACGCGATGAACTCGTAGCGCGGCAACTGCTCGGTGTTCACCTCGCCGCGCAGCACGTACGTGGGCACGAGCACGCTCTGCACCTCGGTGGGCGGGATGGAGAGCAGACCCAGTTCCACCGAGGCCACGGTCACCTTGGCGCCTTCGTCCAGCCGCGCCAGCGCCTCGCTGGCGGCGAAGCGGCGCATCGCCTCCTCGGGCTCGACGCTGGCCCGCGCACCGATGCGCTCGACCGCCCGGGCGAAGCGGTAGGCCTGCATCATCTGCCCGTCCGCCGCGACGGTGACCTGGGCCTTGGCGCCCGGTCCCACGAGCGGCAATCCGTCAAGCGCGTAGCGGTAGTTGACCTGCAGGCCGACCACCTTGCGTTCGCCCTCGCGCTTGTCTCGCGTGGCCTGGAGCACTGACAGCTCGGTCACCGAGTGGACGTCCGGCCGTGCGTATTCGTCGCCGATCATCGCCATCACGCGCTTGGCCGTCTCGAGCGCGCGCTCGCGGTCGGGCGGATCGAGCACCAGGTGCCGGCCTTCAGCATCGATGTCCAGGCGCTCGATGCGCAGCGAGTGGCTGGCCTGGTAGACCTCGAGCGCCGAGGTCTCGTTGCGGCAGACGTACCACGCGCCGGCATCGGCGACATCGCCCTTCATGTCGAAGCGGGCGGCCAGGCGCGCGACCTTGTCCGGTGTCCAGGTGGGCGGCAGGGCCGCGTAGACGGGCAACTCGCGGTTCACGCGCGGCAGGTCGGGAAACTGGATCTTCACACTCATGTCGTACTCCTTGAACTCAGCAGGCGCCGCGGGCGTAGTAGAGGACGTTGGGGCTGTCCGGATCGGCCGACACGCTGCCCTTGCCCCACCAGTGGTCGTTGTAGGTGTCGGTGCCCTCGGCGTCGGCGCGCAGGTAGGCCCACTGCGTGTCCGAGCCCTCGGTGTCCTGGCAGGCTTTGATCCAGGCGCGGCGGACGGTCTCGCCGTTGTTCAGGTACTGCGCGAGGATGCGGCCGCGGTCGGCCTCGTCGGAGGTGGTGGTGTGGAAGCCCAGGATGTAGTGCAGGCCCTTGAAGACCGGCCAACCCCAGCGGCTGAACACGCCGCTTTCCTCCAGCACGTTGCAGGCGTCCAGCGCGATCCATTCGAGGTCCTTGTCGCCCCATCGGATCTCGGTGGGCCGGGCGAGCGCGTCGTCGATCTTGACGCCGAAGTGGAAGCCGCCCGGCGAGCCGTGGCCGGAGAAGAACACCATGTCGACGTTGTCGGCCCAGATCGTGTCGGAGCCCGAGGCCGGCGAGCCGACGCCCTGCTGCTCGAAGTCGCGGTCCCACGCGAGGTCGTCGCCCCACTGGAAGCGGCGCGTGGCGCTGAGCGTGTTGTAGAACCCCTCGGCCTGAGGCTTGGTGTTGGTGAGGTCGGACGCCAGCCCGTGGTACTGGCGCACCCATTCGATTCCGATACTGCCCATGTGAACTCCCCTTTGAACAGCGCGACGGCTGTGATTGCGAGGGCGCAAAGATGCGCCGAGGGCGCCCGCAGGGGAACCTTCAAACTGGGGAAGAGGCGGGGTCGGCGGGGATCAAGCTAGGGGGGCACGGATGGCCGAATCGACCGGCGGCGCCCGTCCCGGCGAGCGCCTGGGCGACCTGAACGTGCCCTGGAAGCTGGAGAAAAGGCGGCAGCCTCACGATTCCCGCGGCGATCAATCGCGCGGGCTTCTCCATGAGCAACTGGGATGCGCAGCTCGACGCGGTGCGTGAGTCCGGGGAGCTAGTCTTGCCGATGCGAACTCCTTCCCTGGGTGTCCACCGAGCCCAGGACAGTGCCGAGGCCCGCGTGCACGGGTCTCAGTGGGGCCGGAATGGGGCTTGAGGGTCCAGGAGGGAGCCCTCATGTCCCGTGGAGAGCCCGCGCCTGGCCTCCCGAAGTCGGTTGGCGCTGACGCGGGCATGGCGCTCACTTGATCGAGTAGCTGTCCCCGTACACCTTCCAGTTCAGCGGTGTCTTCAGGTCCAGGTTCCCTGCCTTGAGCCACACGCGCTGCGCGGTCTCCACGCGGCTGACGTCGTTGTGCGCCTCTTCGGTCTTCATCGCGGCCACGCGCGCATCGAGGAAGGCGTTGAGGTAGGTGACCTCATTGCCGCCTTGCGCGGGCGTCTTCGCCTTGGCCATTGCCGCCTTGCGGATGCCGCCGAAGCTCACGCCGCTGTTGCCTGGGCCGTGCATCACGATCGCGTCGTAGTAGATGAACTGGCCGAGCGCCTTCAGCCCGTCGTTCTTGGCCTGCTGCACCGAGGGGTTGAAGTAGGAGCGGTCGCGCTCGTGATCCTGCGCCTGCTGGAAGACCGTGTCGCTCGCGGCCGTCTTCCAGTCGCTCTGGAAGTTGGGATCGAGACCCGCATGCGAGTCGCTGCCGTTGACCGAGCGCAGCGCGTTCAGGTACTTCGCCAGCACGTTGCCCGGCTTGACCGAGTTGTAGTACTGGACCAGTTCCAGCATGTCGCCAGTGCCCGAGCAGAAGCCGATGATGCCGGCCGTGTAGCCGCGACCGTCGCGGATGTCCTGGATGTAGCGGTACTGCGCCTTCCAGTCGAGCGACGAGTTCTCCGCGCTGGAGACGATCTGCATGGCGATGTCCTTGACCTTCGGGTCGGACAGGCCGGCTGAAGGCGCGGGTGCGGGCGCCGGAGCTGGGGCGGGCGCAGGCGCCGGAGCGGGAGAAGGCGCGGGAGCTGGCGAAGGGGCCGGTGCTGGCGATGGTGCCGGTGCGGGAGCGCCGACGGCCTTCAGCTTCCAACGCTGGTTCGCGCCGCCGGTGCAGTCCCATTGCTGGATCGCACCGCCGGCCGCGGTCGAGTGGTCCTTCACGTCGACGCACTTGCCGCTGTGGCGCGCCTTCAGCGTGTAGCCGTCGGCGGAAGGCGCGACCAGGAAGCGCTGGTTGTCCGTCGGCGCCGTCGCCCATTGCTGGATCAGCGCGCCGTTGGCGGTGGAGACGTCCGTCACGTCCAGCGACTTGCCGCTGGCGACGTTGACCAGGCGATAGCTGCCGCCGGTGTCGGCGCGCAGCTCGAAGCGCTGCGAGGTCTGCGTGCCACAGCGGTTCTGCTGCAGCTTCGTGCCGTTGGCGCCGACGTTGCCGGCGATGTCCAGGCAGAGACCGGACTCGCCGGATTCGATGGTGTAGAGGCCGGCTGTGACGGTGACCGCGCCGGCGGCGAGCGCACGCGCGTCGGGCGCGTTCTCGCCAGCGTCGGAGGCGGCCGATGCCGCCGCATCGGCGGACTGCGCGAAGACGCTCTTGCCGGCGTCGTCACCGCCTCCGCCGCCGCAGGCGGTCAGGCAGGCGCTGGCGACCGCGAGCAGCGCGGGCGTGGCCAGGAAACTCGAAGCACGCGGTGGCCGCGGAGGGGCGGGAAAGTGATGGTTCATGACGGAGCTCCTTATTTCCACTCGGAAGATTGCAGCAGCGGATCCGCTGTGAGGCCGAACGTCGAGCCGACCTTCTGGCCGACGGTGCCAGGTGTTGCCAGCGGCGCGGCGCCGCAGCTGCCGCCACCCGTCTTGAGGATGGCCCACAGCATCGCGCCGTCCCGCGCGTTGCGATTCGGCGCGCTGCCGTTCAGCACCGCGTTGGTATAGCGCTGCACCGAGTACGGCTGGTTGAGGTTGGCGCCGTACTGGCTCTTCAGGTTGCGCGAACCGGTGCACTGCGCGTCGCCGTCGTTGACCACCAGCAGGCCGCCGGCCCAGCCCTCGGGCGCCGGCTCCAGGCCGATGGACACGATGGTCTTGGCCGGGAACAGCGAGCGGTAGTCGTTGTACGCGGTCACGCCGTCGTAGTTCTCGAAGCGCGCGTCGTAGCTCATCACGTTGACCATGTCGAGCATGTTGGCCACGGCCGGGAACTTGCGCACCACCGCGCGCTCGCGGCCCGCGTTGCCGCCCCAGAACGAGACCTTGCCCGCGCAGGACGCGTCGGCCGAGGTCGCCGCGGTGCAATCCGCGCCCGTCGACCAGCCGGCCAGCGTCAGCACGCGGCCGTTGCCGGCGATGTCCACCGCGCGGCGCAGCGCCTTGATGACGTTGGCGTAGCGGTCCACGTCGCCGTCGGTCTCGTAGTCCACGTCCAGACCGTCGAAGCCGAGTTCCGTCTGGATCTTGGCCAGCGCGTTGATCGTCGGTCCGTTGCCGGCCGCGCCTTCCGCGGCGAGCGTGCCCCAGTTGTTGTAGGTCGCGCCGCCGACGGCCAGGATGACCTTCTGGTTGCGCTGGTGCAGCACGTCGATCGCGGCCTTGATGTCACGCGGCGTCGCGTTGAAGTTGATGCCGGTGCCCGAGAAGGTGTTGGCCGACAGCCCCGCCCACGAGAAGGCCGGATCCGCGAAGGACACCATCACATGCGTGTAGGTGGCCGGCGTGCGCGCGAACTTGCTGGCCTTGTAGACGTCGTTGGCCGACTTGCCGGTGGCGTCGAACCAGTTGTCGCTCCAGGTCGGGTAGTAACCGACGTAGACGCGGCGCGTCTGCGTCGCCTTCAGCGCTTCGGGCAGCGTCAGGGCGCCGCCGGGCGATGGCGCCGGCGCGGGGCTCGGCGATGGCGCGGGCGAGGGCGACGGGGCTGGAGAAGGCGAAGGTGCCGGGGAGGGCGACGGTGCGGGCGTCGGTGCCGGCGCCGGCGCCGGCGAGCCGCTGCAGCTCGCCGAGGTCGGCGTCCACAGCGACGGTGTCGCGGCCGGGTTCCAACCGGTGCCGACCCACGCGGTGTGCGTCACCAGCGCCTTGTAGGTCTTGCCCTGGTAGCTGACCACCTGGCCGGCGGTGAAGGTCTTGCCTTCGGCCCAGGCCACGCAGGTGCCGGGGTTCGGTGCCGGAGCTGGCGAAGGACTCGGCGCGGGGCTCGGGCTCGGAGCCGGCGTGGGCGACGGCGCTGGCGCTGGCGGCTGCGGTGCCGGAGAAGGCGCGGGCGAGCCGCTCTTCGCCGCGGCGAAGGCCTGCCAGTACTCGAAGTCGCGCGTGTTGGCGCGGCTGTATTCGCCGAGGGCGCCGTTGCCGACGCGGTCGCGCTGCGCGGCCCAGTAGGACAGCAGGCCCACGCCCTTCTGTTTGGCGAAGTTGGCCACCGTCACGGCGTCCGCCGGGGTGAAGACCTCGGACGCCACGTCGTTCTGGCCGATCATCGGCGTGATGCCGATCATGGCCCACAGCTGCGCGTCGGTCTTGCCGGGATACAGCGGCTTGAGCTGCGCCACCGTCTGCGTCGCGGCGGAGACCGCCAGGTCGCCCATGCGCTTGCCGTTGCTGTAGTAGCCGCCGTAGTCCATCGTCATCAGGTTGACGATGCTGATCTTCACGCCCGCGTTGACGGCGCTGCGCAGCAGCTCGACCGCCTCGCGCTGCAGGCCGCCGGTGTCGTTGGCGTTGACGTAGGGAACGACCGGCAGCGTGAACGAGGTGTACAGGTCCGGATAGATGGACTGCAGCTGCTGGATCGCGGCGTTGCGCACGTTGTTCAGGCGCGTGTCGCCGAGCTGGCCGCCCTCAATGTCCCAGTCGATCGAGCGCGTGCCGTTCGCGTCGATCAGGCGGCGCAGTTGCGCGACCAGGTCGTTCACCGAGCAGGTCGATTCGAGGTAGGTGCCGTTGGCGCCGCCCAGGGACAGGATGACCCGGCCGCCGGACTTGATGTAGGCCTTGATGTCGGCCTGGAAGCTGGGGTTGCTGATCGTCGTTTCCAGACCGCCGCCGACCGTGCAGCCGCCGCCGGACACGCCGAAGGCCAGCGTCACGGCGTCGATGCCGGCCTTGGACTTCGCCTCGCTCAGCGTCTTGATGCCGTACGCGCCGCTGCCGAAGCCCCAGGTGAAGAAGTAGGGCGCGACGATGGTGCCCGCCTGGGCCTGCGATCCCGCGGCCAGCAGCGCGGCGGCCAACGCCACCGCCTTGATTTGTCCAGTACGCATGTGCAATCACTCCTGCTGTCTCGCACCGGTGGGCGTGCGGGCTTGTTGTTCGTGATAAAACCACCATGAAACCAGTGGCGGAATGTAGGAACGGCAGGAAATTCGCGCTGTGACAAGCAGTATGCGGACGCGGTGTCGGAGTGTGTCGAATACTGCAAAACATCACGTCGCCGTCCGTACTCCTGATTTTCCTGTGGCTGGAATATGGGACGACGGCACCCGAGCGGTGCATTCACGCCGACAAGCGGCGAAAGTCCTTGATGTGTAAGGGAGTGAAGGCGATCCGACGAACGGCGAAGCAAGCCGGAAACCGTGTGGCGAATCCTCCTACCTCTTTCGGGCGAAGAATTGACAGGTTTGAAAACATTTGTGCGAGCCGGTCCCGTCATTGCGGGGGAGAGGGGGTATTTCCGACCGCTGATCGGAAACAGCCGGACACGGTCGAAGTATTGGATTGGTATTTCTTCTTCCTAGACTCGCGCCACTTTCAGGAAGGAGATTCGTCATGGCATGGAATCAAGGACGGGCGTGGCCCCTGCACGCGCTGCTGGCGGCGGGCTGGATCGCCGCGCTGACGCTGTCGGCGGAGGACGCCGACGCGGCCACGCTGCGCGCGGCGGCCAACAACAACTTCGTCAGCGCGACGGCGACCGGCACCTCCTATCTCACGGCGACCGCCGGCGCGGCCAACAGCTGGGAGCAGTTCGACGTCGTCAACAACGGCAACGGCACGGTGTCGTTCCGGGCGCGCATCAGCGGCAACTTCGTCTCCGCCGACATCGGCCTGGCCGCGCCCAACACCGGCCGCCTGATCGCCAACCGGCGCACCGCCGATGCGTGGGAGCAGTTCGTCGTCGTGCCGCAGGCCAACGGCACGGTGGCGCTGCGCTCGGTGGCCAGCGGGCTGTACGTCAGCGCCGACCTGAACCTCGGCGGCGTGCTCGTGGCCAACCGCAACACGGTGCAGGCCTGGGAGCAGTTCGTCATCGCGGACCAGCCGACGACGCCTCCGACGCCGCCCACCACCGGAACGCCGCCGGACTTCGGGTCCAGCGTGCACATCGTCAGCCCGACCACGCCCAACCTGCAGGGCGTGATCGACGGCATCTACAACGCGCAGCAGCCGAATCACTTCGGCCCGCGCCGCGACGCCATCCTGCTGACGCCGGGCACCTACAACAACCTGCGCATCCCGGTGGGCTTCTACACGCAGGTGCTGGGCCTGGGCAGCCATCCGGACCTGGTCCACGTCAACGGCGACCTGCGCTCCAACGCCTTCCTCGGCGGCGACAACGCGACGCAGAACTTCTGGCGCGGCGCCGAGAACTTCTCGGTCACGCCCAGCCTGGGCATCGGCAACAACACGATGCAATGGGCGGTCTCGCAGGCGATCCCGTTCCGGCGCATGCACGTGCGCGGCAACATCAAGCTCAACCAGAACAGCGGCTGGTCCAGCGGCGGCTGGTTCTCCGACGTGCTGGTGGACGGGCAGGTGAACTCCGCCAGCCAGCAGCAATGGATCTCGCGCAACAGCCAGTGGGGCAGCTGGACGGGCTCCAACTGGAACATGGTCTTCGTCGGCGTGCCGAACGCGCCGGCGGGCAGCTTCCCGACCGCGGGCCAGCGCTACACCAAGATCGCGCAGACGCCGGTGATCCGAGAGAAGCCCTTCCTCTTCATCGACACCGACGGCAGCTACGCGGTGCGCGTGCCCGCGCTGCGACAGAACAGCAGCGGCATCTCCTGGAACAACGGCGGCGCGACGCCGGGCCGCACGATCCCGATCGGGCAGTTCCACATCGCCAAGCCGGGCGACACGGCGGCCGCGATCAACACGCAGCTGGCGGCCGGCAAGCACCTGCTGTTCACACCTGGCACCTACTTGCTGACGCAGCCGCTGCGGGTCAACAACCCGGACACGGTGGTGCTGGGCATCGGCTTCCCGACGCTGCGCTCGGACAACGGCCAGCCGCTGATGCAGACGGCGGACGTGGACGGGTTGACGATCTCGGGACTGTTCTTCGACGCGGGCGCGGTGGAATCGGGCGTGCTGCTCGAGGTCGGCCCGAACGGCGCGGCCGCCAACCACGCGGCCAATCCGACGGTGCTGCACGACCTGTTCTTCCGCGTCGGTGGCGCGGCGGCGGGCAGGGTCCGCATCGCGCTGAGCGTCAACGCGAACAACACCATCGTCGATCACACCTGGGTCTGGCGCGCCGACCACGGCGCGGGCGTGGGCTGGACGCAGAACCCGTCGGAGAACGGCCTCTGGGTCAACGGCAACGACGTGACCATGTACGGGCTGTTCGTCGAGCACTTCCAGAAGCACCAGGTGGTCTGGAACGGCAACGGCGGCCGGGTGTACTTCTATCAATCGGAGATCCCGTACGACCCGCAGAGCCAGGCCGGCTGGAACAGCCCGACGGGCCGCGGCTGGGCCTCGTACAAGGTGGCGGACAACGTCACCAGCCACGAGGCCTGGGGACTGGGCGTCTACAGCGTGTTCACCAACGGCGGCATCCTGCTGGATCGCGCGATCGAGGCGCCGGTCAACGGCAACGTGCGCTTCCACAACATGATCTCGGTCTGCCTGGGCAACAACGGCGGCATCGTGCACGTGATCAACAACACCGGCGCGCAGACCGGCTGCAATGCGTCGTTCACGCCGACGGTGACGAACTTTCCTTGAGCGGAAGTCGACACGTCGTTCACGGGTGAGGACGCCGGGAGGCGGTCCGCCGTGAGCGCAGGCCACGCGACGGCCTGAATGGCAACGCCCGCACGACGCGAGTCCTGCGGGCGTTGTCGTCGGCGGGCGGTGGCGGGATCAGGGCGCGTCGGTCGCGCCTTCCAGCGCGTCGACGAACTTCGTCATCAGGCGCACCAGGTCGTCGAGCTCTTCCTTGCTCCACTCCCCGAAGATCTGCCGCCCCATGCGCTGGCGCGCGTCGTCGATGCGATCGGTCATCGCCTGACCCTCGGCGGTGACGACGGCCTCGCGGACGCGGCTGTCCTGGGCGCTCTTCTGGCGGCTGACCAGGTTCAAGGACTCCAGCTTCGCCACTTGGCGGCTCACCGTCGTGTAGTCGCGTCCCACGCGATCAGACAGGTCCACCACGCCGATCGGTCCGAAACGCTCGATGCCCACGAGCAAGGGGAATAGCGCCCGGTCCAGCAGCACGCCCGCTTCCTCGATCAGGCGCTCGTCATTGCGCGGGCGGTTCATCACGCTCGCGATGCGGATCAGCGCGCCGTGCAAGGCCTTCAGTTGGGTCGACATATGTGTATCTTGCACATTTTTTCGAGCCGGCATACCATTCCTTCAGTTATGTGCAAAATACACTCAATTGGAGCGACATGAACGAATCCTTCCTCCCGGGCGCCTTGCCTGCTACCACCCAGGTCCTCATCGTCGGCGCCGGTGCGGCGGGCCTGACGCTCGCCCTCGACCTCGCCCGCCGGGGTGTCGATTTTCAACTGATCGAGCAGTCCGCCCAGCCATTCCACGGCTCGCGCGGCAAAGGCATCCAGCCACGCACGCAGGAGGTCCTGGAGGACCTTGGCCTGCTCGACCGGCTGGTGGCGACCGGCGCGCCGTATCCGCCGCAGCGCCACCATACGGCGGACGGCAGTTTCACCGAAACGAGCTTCGAGACCTCGCCGCCGACCTCATCCGAGCCGTATCCAATGCCGCTCATGGTGCCGCAGTTCCTGACCGAGGCGGTGATGCGCGAGCGGCTGGCGGAACTCGGCCACGCGCCGCGCTACGGCTGCGCGCTGGTGGACTTCGAGCAGGATGAAGAGGGGGTCACCGCACGCGTGGCGGTCGGGACCCACGAGACCCACGAGACCCACGAAACCGACGAGACCGACGGGATGGTGGGCGGGGCGGACATCCGCCATGAGCGGATTCGTGCGCGCTACCTCGTCGGCGCCGATGGCGGACGCAGTGACGTGCGCAAGCAGTTGGGCATCGACTTCCCCGGCAAGACGCTGGGCGTGCGCGCGGTGGTGGCGGACGTCACCCTGAGCGGACTGCCGCGCGACGCGTGGCATCAGTTCAACGACGGATCGATGGCGCGGCAGCTCGCGCTCTGTCCGTTGGCGGGGACGGCCTTGTTCCAGCTGCAGGCGCCGGTCCCGTTGGAGGGCGAGGTCGACCTCGGCGTCGACGGGCTCAATGCGATGGTGAAGGATCGTTCGGGACGCGACGACATCCGCATCGAGGCCGTGTCGTGGGCTTCCGCGTACAACATGAACGCGCGCCTGGCCGATCGCTATCGTGTGGGGCGGGTGTTCCTCGTTGGCGACGCGGCGCACATCCACCCGCCGACGGGCGGTCAGGGCCTCAACACCAGCGTGCAGGATGCCTACAACCTGGGCTGGAAGCTGGACGCCGTGCTGCGCGGCGCGCCGGAGGCGCTGCTCGACACGTATGAGGAGGAACGTCGCCCGGTCGCCGAGGGCATGCTGAAGCTGTCGACCCGCTTGCTCGACGCCGCCAAGCGCGGCGACAACCGCCGCGGTCGCGAGGTGCATCAGCTCGACATCGGGTATCCGGAGTCCTCGCTCGCGCTGGAAGTGCCGGCCCGCGAGCGTGGCCCGCTGGCCGGCGACCGCGCGCCCGATGCGCGCCTGCGCGGCGCGGCGGGGCAGGGGACGCGGCTGTTCGAGCTGTTCCAGGGACCGCACTGGACGCTGCTGGCGTACCGCAGGTCGCGGACTTCCTTGAACTCGCGCAGGGACCTGCCCGCGCGGGCCGGTCTGCGTATCCACGCGATCGGCGAGGCGGGCGAAGGCGGCGACTATGTGGACGAGCACGGCGACTTCCGCGTCAGCTATGCGTTGCAGCCCGGTGACTGGGCGCTGGTGCGTCCTGACGGCTACATCGCCGCGATCGTGTCGTCGTCGCACCTCGAGGCGCTCGAACGCTTCCTGAGCGCCTGCGGCCTGCCGCGGCCCTGAGGCAGGCGAAAAAAGACCCGGGACTCAGCCCGGGTCTTGAATTGCAGGAGCGTGAGGGCGCTCTCGAACGCGCGTTGAACGCACGTTGAGCGCGCCTCGATCGGCGCTTGTCAGAGCTTGTAGTCCAGCGACACGCCGTAGTTGCGCGGCGCGCCGTAGATCGCGCCGTAGGCCAGGCCGCCGATGTACTTCTTGTCGAACAGGTTGTTGACGTTGGCGCGCAGCGTGGCCGACTTGGACAGCTCGTAGGACGCGAACGCGTTGGCCACGACATAGGCGCCTTGCTTGGCGCTGCCGATCTTGCTGACTTCCGACTGCCAGCGGCCGCCAAGGCCGACGCGCAGTGCCGGCAGCATCGGCACGCGGGTGTCGACGCGGAAGTTCAAGGTGTGGCGCGGCACCCATTCGTAGATGTCGTTGCCGTCCGGGCCGGTGAGCATCAGGCGGGTGTAGCCCGCGGTCAGCTTCGTGTCCTTGCCGATGCGGCCGGTGGCCTCGAATTCCCAGCCCTTGGACTTGACGTCCTTCGGCACGTACCAGTACTGGCCGCCCGAGGTCATTCCGCCGTAGGTCGCCAGGCCTTCCTGCTTCGACGTGAAGACGGCGGCGGTGGTCAGCAGCGCCTTGTTCAGCCACTCGGCCTTCACGCCCACTTCGCCGTTCACGCCCTTCATCGGCGCGAGGTAGGTGCCGTTGATGTCGTACTGGTCCTGGTTCTGGAAGATGTTGGAGTACGACGCATAGGCCAGCACGTCGGACGTGATGTCGTAGGTCACGCCGAAGTAGGGGCTGGTCTTCTTCGTGTCCGGATAGTCCGTGCCCGTGGCCGGATTGCCGTAGACCGTCGAGCCGGCGCGTTCCAGCTTGACCGCGTTGACCCCGACGATGGCCTTGAGCGAATCGGTCACCGCGATGCGCGACGCCGCGTACAGGCGCGTCAGCGTCTGCTCGCCGCCTTCGCCGGCGGCGCGCGGACCCCATTGCGGCTGCGTGTAGGCGTCGCCGTCGTACGGGAAGGCCGGCAGCGGATCCAGCATGTGGTCCAGCACGGCGTAGGTGTCGGTCTTGGTCTCCTGGTGCGACCGGCTCAGGCCCACCAGCACCGTGTGCTCACGGCCGAACAGGTTGAACTTGCCGTTGACGTTGGCGTCCAGCACGTTGTTGTCCGAGCTGCTCAGGCTGCGGTACGGCCATCCGACCAGACCGGTGTTGTCCGGGTTCAGCACGCCGCTGTTGGAATAGGCGTACAGCAGGCGCGTCGCCTCGTTGCCGTGGCGGTAGTTGTAGGTGACCTTGGCTTCCCAGTTCTTGCTGAGCTGGTGGGTGTATTCGGCGAAGGCGTTGTAGGACTTGGTGTTCCAGTAGGTCCACTTCTGCGAGGTCGACGAGCCGACCGGGAAGTCGGCCTGCGTGCCGTCCGAGCGCAGCAGCGTCAGCGAGCCCCACATCGGCGAATCCTGCTTCGCGTCCACGGCCGTGATGCCCACGGTCAGCACGCCGTTCGTGCCGATCTGGCCGTCGACGACGCCGTAGACCGAGGTGCGCTTGTCCTTGAGGTCGCGCAGGTAGGAGTCCTTGTCCTCGGTCGCGACGACGAAGCGTCCGGCCCACGCGCCGTCCTCGGTCAGCACCTTGTTGTAGTCGAGGGCCGCGCGCTTCTTGCCGTAGGAGCCGAAGGAGACGTTGAACTCGCCGCTGTCCTCGTTCTTCGGGCGCTTGCGGATGTAGTTGATCGTGCCCGACGAGTTGCCTACGCCGGTCAGCAGGCCGTTGGCGCCGCGGATCAGCTCGATGCGTTCGAACAGGAAGGTGTCCTCCCTGCCGACGACCGTGCCCCAGGAGTTGGTCATCCCCAGGCCGTCGACCTGGGTCAGCTGGATCTCGAAACCGCGGGCGTTGAAGGTCGCGCGGTTGGTCTCGTACTGCTCGACGTTGATGCCGGTGGCCAGGGCCAGGGCCTCGTTGCTGCCGGTCAGGCCGAAGTTGGCCATGTCTTCCTGGTCGATCGAGCTGATCGTCTGCGGCGTGTCCTTCACGTCCATGGGCAGGCCGGTCGCGCCCTTGGAGACGCGGTTCGCGCGCTTGCCGGTCACGACGATCTTGTCGAGCGTGGCGTCCTGGGCGTGGGCCAGGTCGCCGATCGCGAGGGACGCCGCCAGGGCGCACGCGGTCATCAGGAATTGCTGCTTCATCGAGTAGTCCGGAAGAGGGAGGAGGTGACTTTCGGCCGGGACTTTAACGCAGGTGAGAGTGATTCGCATTAAGTGAAATGACAAAAACGAGTCATCTCGCGCAGCACGTGGTAGCGATACCACGGAGCGGTGGCGCCTCGAAGGACGGGCGGCGGGCGTCAGCTGGTCAGCGCACGGCCTGACGAAGGAATGCGTCGGATGGATGGACGAGATCTTCGATCGGAACCAGGCATGAACGCGCGGTGGCAGGTCTTGCTGAAGAGCAAGTGGACGAAGTGGGTCGTCGGGGCGGGCGTGCTCGTCAAGGTCGGGCTGTTGATCGTGGCGGCGATGCACCTCGCGTAGTCGGCACGGCGGCGTCGGTTACCGGCCGGTACCGCGCAGCCGCTCCCGGATAGATTCGCCAACAGCGCCAAAGGCGTGGAAAAAGAAGTATCCGGAGATTGTTTCGGCAATTATTTGAGGTGCTTCAAGGCCGTTGTATAGGAATAGGGCGATTCCGCCCCCTGTTCCCAATATCAATAGAAGGCGAATCAAGGGACGCGCGCGGAGCCATCGCCAAGCCGCCCGAGGTGACGTCCACCCGCCCCAGCGAAAACAGACAATCATGAATAAGGAACTGAGGACAGTCGCCAGTGCCGCGGCTGTCGGAAGCTGATATGCCAACCGACATGCAAACTCCAAGATCAGGAATCCCGCAAGAAATATCATTTCCCGTCCTTCGTGGGAGATGGCTTCGCTGCGACTTTCGATGCGGATTCACCGACCTGTGACAGAGACGGCGTGGGGTAAGTCGTCCCCGACGACTCGGGGCCAGCATTTGCCGGGCATGAGACACGATTTCGTCCACTGGACGAATGCATGATCCAAACTTGCTGACCTGAATCACCGACTGTCGTCACCTGGATTTCCTTTCGATCGTCGGACGTTCGAGCTCGAAGCGATTGAAGCGCGGTTTCGCGGTGGCGGTGAGGCGGGGCGGAGCCGTCGCGAAACGACCTATTCTCGGGCCTGCTCTCATGAAGGATTGGTTTGTCCCGTTCCGCCCGTCTGCTCGACCTGATCCAGACCTTGCGTCGCCACCGCCGACCCGTCACCGGCGAGGCGTTGGCGACCGCGTTGGACATCAGCCTGCGCACGCTCTACCGCGACATTGCGACGCTGCAATCGCAAGGCGCACGCATCGACGGCGCGCCCGGCCTGGGGTATGTGCTGCGCGAAGGTTTCGTGCTGCCGCCGCTGATGTTCTCTGTCGACGAGGTCGAGGCGCTTGTGCTCGGCTAGCGCTGGGTCGCCGGTCGCAGCGACGCGCGATTGAGCATCGCGGCGCGTGACGCACTGGCCAAGATCGCGGCCGTGCTGCCGCCGGCCATGCGTCATGAACTGGACAACACGTCGCTGCTTCCCGGCCCCTCGGATCCGCCGGACGTCGACCGCGACGTCCTGTCGTTGATGCGCCGGGCGATCCGCCACGAGCACAAGCTGCGCATCCACTATCACGACCTCAAGGGCAAGGACAGCGAGCGCACCGTCTGGCCCTTCGCGCTGGGCTACTTCGATCGCGTCCAGGTGCTCGTGGCCTGGTGCGAACTGCGCGAGGAGATCCGCAGCTTCCGGACCGATCGCGTGACCGGCCCCATGCTGATCGAAGAGCGTTATCCCCAGCGCAAGGCCGCCTTGCTGAAGGCCTGGCGGGACCGCGAGGGCATCGCTGCTGCTGACGGAAATTGACAGACCCGGTTCCTAGCATCCGCTGCGTCAACCCAACCAGGAACCTGTCATGAGTCACCCCAACTTCATCCTCCTGTACGTCGCCAGCCCGGCCGAGAGCAGCGCGTTCTACACGCGCCTGCTCGGCAAGCCGCCCGTCGAGAACTCGCCCACCTTCGCGATGTTCGCGCTGGATTCGGGCGTGATGCTGGGCCTGTGGGCCTCGGCGGGTGTCGAGCCCGCCGCCACGCCGGCGGGCGGCAGCGAGCTGGCCTTCGCGGTCAAGGACACCGCCGCCGTCGATGCGCGCTTCGAGGACTGGAAGACCTCCGGTCTGCCCATCCTGCAGACGCCGACCGCGATGGACTTCGGCTACACCTTCACGGCGACCGATCCTGACGGTCATCGCCTGCGGGTGTTCTCGCCGGCAGCGCGAGGGTAAGCGCCGGGCTACCGCCGGTCCGCGGCAGCCTGTTCACCCCTCCCGCCCGATGCTCATCGCCTTGTCCCCCATGCGGTCCGCCTCCGCCTCCAACCCGGTGTCGTCGTTGATGTCGACACCCTGCATCTGCATCGTCGGCTGCACGCGGCCCTCGCGCTGCTGCACCACATGCCACGCCTCATGCGGGAGGTGCTGCTCCTGACCCGGGCCGAGGTGGATGTCGTTCCCCTGCGCGTACGCGAGCGCATTCAGCTGCGCCGGCTGCGAAGAATTCCGATGCACCCGCACATCCGACAGGTCCGTGCCGGACAGCGACTCGATGCCGGACTTCAATCCATCGGGCATTCCCGTCCGGTTCTCCTGGCGCTGCACCGGCGCGGCCTTGGCCTGCGCCGTGCCGAGCTCCTCGTCATCGAGCATGCCGGTCTCGCGCTGCGCGACCATGGCCTGCGCCGTGCCCGGCTCGTCCTCCTCCAGTCCGGTCTCGCGCTGCGCGACCGGCCCGAACGCCGCATCGATGCGCCGGCGCTGCGCCAGCTGCCGCGGCGATCCGTCCAGCATCGCGGACAGGTCGCCGCCCTCCAGCGCCCGCCGCTGCGCCGGCGAGGCCGCCGGCGCATGGTCGAACGCGCCGCTGTCGTTGGTCGAGTCCTTCATCGGAGGCTCCTCTCGTGATCGATCTGCGCGTGTCTTCGCGCGTGGCTTGTGCGTGGCTGTGCGTGACTATTGCGCGTCCTGCGTTTGCCTTCCGGCCGCTCAGGGCGCTTCCACCCTGGGCTTGAACGTGACGATCAACCCGCCCACGATCAGCACCAGGATGATCACCACCAGCAAGGTGTTCCCCGTCCTCAGCTGATTCAACGACGGGTCGCAGGAGAAGATCGCGCTGGCCACCGCGAGCGTCACCAGCGCCCCCGCCCACAGCACCATCAGGATCACGCGACCCATCCGCCGCACGCGGCAGTTCCAGCCGTAGAGCAGCAGCGTCGTGCCCACGATCACCAGCAGCGCCTCCAGCGCCAGCCGCAGCGGCATGCGCATCGGGCACACGATCTGGCAGAAGCGCGTGTCCTGGTCGAGGAAGGACCAGAAGCGATCGTTCAGCTTCACGAGCACGCTCTCGCCCGCGCCCACGCTCGTCACCGGCAGCGGCCAGAACGCGACGCCGCCGAAGGACCAGCCGATGTAGACCAGGTCCCGGTCCAGCGCGTCGAGCGCCGACGGCGGCAGGTCCAGCTTCTTCCCGCCCGGATACACCAGCACCGGCATCATGCTGCCCAGCACCGCCATGCGGTCAGTGCCGGTCAGCTCGTCGTTGAAGTCGGTGCGGTTGCGCAGCTGCATCTTGTTCACGTCCGACGCCAGGCCCAACGGCGTCAGGAAACGCACCGTGATGTCGGTCTTGCCGGCATAGTCCGGCGTCGACTTGTACGAGGCCGCCGCGGCGCCGCGCTCCTTGTAGCCGCCCGATGCCCCCGTGCCGCGCTGGCGCTCCGCCGTCTTCATGATCGTCAACAGGTTCCTGAACCGGAACGCCGTCGCCGACTCCCCCATCAGGTGCTGCGGGATCACGAGGTTGAGGTGGAAGGCGCGCGACGGCCGCTGCTGCATCACCGTCAGGATGCGCTGCAGGTAGTCGAGGTAGAAGCGCTCGAACTCCGGCGCCGCCGCCTCGCGGTCGGTCGGCTCGAAGAAGACCGTCAGGCCGTCGTAGACATGCGCCGTCTCGCGCCAGCCCGGCGGCAGCAGCGCCTCCAGGTCGCCCTGCAGGTCGGAGTGGCGCAGGTCGAGCAGCTCGGCGATCCGGGCCTCGGTGGCCTTGAACATGCGCTCGCGCGCTTCGCCCTCCAGGCGCATCAGCACGTGGAAGTCGCGGCGGTACAGCACCAGGTCCAGGCCGACGCCATACTGGTCCACGCGCCGCGCGAAGCCGCCCCCCGGGCTCTCATAGCCGGCGGGCAGCAGGAACTCCCCGTTGGCGCGCAGGATCGCGCCCATGTACTGCAGCCGCGTGAACTTGTCGAAGCGCACCGGGATCGGCGCGTCGCCCTCGCCGTGCATCCAGTAGGGGAGGAAGGCGAAGACATCGTTCTCGATGTCGGGCAGGCTGCAGCCGCAGCCGTCGGGCGAGAGATTCAGCACCTTGGCCTGCGACACCGGATGCTCGACGCCGGCGGCATCGGTGATCTCCTCGCGCAGCGTCGCCGGCATCAGCATGTCGAGGAAGGTGTTCACCGCCACGCTGCCCGGTGGCGGCTTCTCGGCCGTCGGCGCCGGCGTCGGCGCCCTGCCCTGGAGCGGGGGCCGGTCCCGATCGGCGAGGTCCTCGATGCGCGGGCAACGCTCGATCGCCGCCTTGTTCTGTTCGAGCGCCAGTTCATTCACGTGCCGCAGGAAGTAGGTGCACTGCCGCGCCCGCAGCGAGTCCTGGAACACCGCGCGCGTCGGATGCTCCACGTCCTTCAAGGGCATCAGCATCTCGCGCAGCTGGTCCAGCGTCGGCCCCATCACGGGCGGCTTCACGGCGAGCGCCTTCGGGCCCGCCGTCTCGCCTTCCGTCGAGGCCTCGCCCGCGGCGGCCGCCGTCATCAGCGACTCGCCCGCCGACGCCTCCGCGTTCTTGAAGATCGCCTCGAGCTTCTCCTCGGTGAGCACGTAGGTCATCGGCGGCGGCGGATCGTCCGGCACCGTGAAGCTGGTCTGGTCCTCGGTGATCGCCTTCAGTTGATCCGGCTTGCGCGCCTTCGCCGGCGCGGGGGCGCGACCCGCCGGGACCGAGGCCGCCACGGTCGGCGTCGCGACCGCGACGGGCTTGGGATCGACGACGCGGATCTCGTACAGCGCCTGCTCGAGGTTCCTCGTCCGCGAGGCGTCGGTCGCGGTGAGCAGGAAACGGAACGTGCCGGTCTTCGTCGGCGTGCCGGCGAGCGCGCCGTCCTCCTCCACGAACATGCCTGGCGGCAGCGCGCCGTCGATGGCGATGCGGTAGGGCGGCCTGCCGCCGCGCACGAGATCGCGCGCCTTGTACGGGCGGTCGAGCCGGCCGGACGGCAGTGGAATCGTCTGGTAGACCAGCCACATCGGATCGCGACCGGCGGCCGAAGCCGCGCCGGAAGCTGCCAGCGCGGAGGGCGCCGACGCGGGGAGGGGGGCCGACGCGATCGGTTCCTCGGGCCGCGGCGGCAGTGCGCGCGGCGTGGCCACGTAGATCGTCGCGTCGGAAGCCGCGGCGGCGGAGGAAACCGCGGCCCCGGCGAGCGGGACGCCCATCGCCTTCGATGGGGTCGACGATGCCGGCGCGGAGACAAGCGCCGATGCCGGTGCGGAGACAAGCGCCGATGCCGGGGCGGAGACAAGCGCCGATGCCGGCGATCGCACCGGCGCCTGGGCGCCCGCGTGCAGCACCAGCAGCGCCGCCGCCAGCAGCGTGCCGCCGACGAACCAGCGCAGCCGCGCGCAGTGGCGGCAGGGCGGCGACGCGCGCTGCGCGATCGACGAGGTGCCGGGCCGCGATTTGTCGGTGGGGTCGATGGGGTCGATCTGGTCCATGTGGTCGACGTGATCGCCGTCATCGGCCCATTCGTCGACGGACCGCCGCCGACGCATCGATTGGAAGAAGGAGCGTGTTCCCATGGCGCCTACACCGTGCGTCCTTCCTTGCGCAGTTCCTTGGCGATGCCGCGGCGCAGGTCGGCGGCCAGGATGCGGTCGCGTCCCGCCTGCATCGCGTTGATCGCGCCGAAGCGCACCACGTTGGCGATCGCACCGCCGGCCAGCTCATGCCGCTCGGCGAATTCCGCGAGGTCCACGTCCACGTCCAGCCGCCCCGTGTGCCGCACCATGCCTTCCCACAGCCGCAGGCGCTGCTCGGCGTCCGGCATGGGGAAATACACCGCCGACTGGAAGCGCCGCGCGAACGCGTCGTCGATGTTGCCCTTGAGGTTGCTCGCCAGGATCACGGTGCCGGGGAAGTCCTCGACGCGTTGCAGCAGGTAGGACACCTCCTGGTTGGCGTGCCGGTCGTTGCTGCTGGAGGTCGCGGTCCGCTTGCCGAAGAGCGCGTCCGCCTCGTCGAAGAACAGGATCCAGCGCCGGTGCTGCGCCTGGTCGAAGACCTGGGCGAGGTTCTTCTCCGTCTCGCCGATGTACTTGGACACCACCATCGACAGGTCGATGCGGTAGACGTCCGCGCCGACCTTGTCGCCGATCAGCGTGGCGGTCAGCGTCTTGCCCGTGCCCGGCGGGCCGAAGAACAGGCAGCGGTAACCCGGCTTGAGCGCCTTGTCGAGCTGCCAGTCCCGCATCAGCGTGTCGCCGTGGCGGGCCCAGGTGATGATCGCCTCGACCTCGTCCATCACGTCGGGATCGAGCACGAGGTCGTTCCAGCCGAGCTTGGTCTCGATCAGCTTGGCGGGGAACTGCGTGCTGTAGTCGGGCTTGCGGGCCTCGCCGGTGCACAGCAGGTCCAGCGTGTCCGCGCCGGCCAGCAGCGCCGAGCCATACCAGGGCTCTCCCGGCGCCTCATGCGCGAGCCGCACCATGCCGAGCCGGCGCAGCGGCGCCGTCTCGTCGAGCATCTGCCGCAGTGCGAAGCGGCGCGCCAGGTCCTCGCCCGCGATCAGGAAGGCCGCCGTCTCCACCGTCGGCAGGAAGCCGCCGTGGTGCCGGCCCTTCCAGCCGCCGAACTCGCAGAAGCCGCGATCCAGGTTGCGGTTGCTGACGAAGAGCAGGTCCATCAGCTGCGGCCGCAGGTGCGGCGCGAGCGCGAGCGCGAGCACCAGCCGCTCCGCCGGGCCGAGCCCGCCTTCGCGGATCAGCCGCGTGAGGTCGTCGTCCGGCTCGGTCGCCGGCGGTGGCAAGGCGGGCGGCGGGGGCAGCTCGCCGCGATCCGAGAACCGCGGCGATGCCGACCTCGGCGGCGCGACCACCTCTTCCTGCCCGAAGTGCCCGGCCAGGCGCAGCTGCAGCACGCGGTCCAGCCAGTGCAGTTCGGCCTCCAGCGCGCGCGCGTTGTTCGTCGCGCGCGGCGACGGGTCAGCGCCAGTCCACATGAATCACCCTTTCCATCCACGGGTGCCGCAAGGTCGCGTAGCCCCAGGGCAGTTGATCGATCAGCATGTCGAAGGGGCCGGGCTCGACCGACAGCTGCCACGCGTCGTCGCCGCGCTCCAGCTGGCCGGCGCGGCGCAGGAAGCTGCCGCGCAGGCCGTCGATCGACGTGGTGCCCAGGATCCGCCAGTGCTGGATCACGGCGCCGAGCAGGCCGTCGATCGCCTCGCGCTCGGCGTCGGAGAGCTCGATCAGGCGCGGCACCGTCGTGTCCAGCGGCACGCCGCACAGCAGCTTGTTGAGCACGAGCTCCGGCTCCGGCGCCGCGGCATGACCGGTCGCGAGCGCCTGCAGCAGCAGCACGGCACGCGCGGCGGCGTCCGGTCCGGTGAAGGCGCGGTCGTCGGCGAGGCCGAGCATCGAAAACAGACGCGGCAGGTAGGGCGACACCAGCACAAGCCCCGCGTTGCCGACGGCGATCTGCGCGCTTGACGCGTGGGCATCGGCGTCTGCGTCGGCGCCGGCGCCGGCGCCGGCTGCGACGTCGATCGAAGACCCTGGCGTCCTCGACGCATCGGAGTCGCCTTGTCCCCGCGTCGCGCGTGACGCGGCGGAGGACTTGCGCCACGGCAGGCGCAACACGGACAGCGCGGCCGACAGGACGGTCGTGGCCGCGCGCACCGCGCGATCGAACCAGCGCGCGGGCGGCTCCGAGCCGGGCGGGGCATGGCGCTCCAGGTCTTCGCGGACCTCGGCCTCGTAGCGGGCGGGATCGAAGCTCGACGACGGATGACGCACCGCGTGGCCGAGCGTCGCCTGCCAGAGCCGACGCCGACGTGCTTCGATCGTCGCGCCGTCGGTGGTCGACGGAGCAGGGCGCTTCGATGAAGGGAACCGGCCCGTCGCGTGGGATCCCGACATCCCCGCCGCAACGTCGCTGAATCTATCGCCTGCCATGTCGCCTGCCATGTCGCCCGACGCCTGGCCGGCCGCGACGGCGGCGATCCACGCGGCGACGGCTTCCGCCGCAGGCTCGGCCATCCACAGGCTGAGCAGGCGCGGCAGCAGCGGTTCGGGCAGGGCCTGCACGAGGCGCTCGCGCACGATCGCCGTCTCGCCGACGCGCTGCAAGGTGGCGCGCAGCCAGTCGCGGTCTTCGCGCAGCAGCGGGGCCCACGCATGCGCGACGGAGTGCAGCGGATCGCTGCCGCTCGAGAACGCCGCGCCCGCATCCAGCGCCGCGAGCAACTGTGCGCGCAGCAGCATCAACGCCGCAGGCCGTGGCGCCACCGCGTGGTCCATCGCCTGGCCCAGCACCGACTCCCACAGCGCCGCTTGCGTGCGCGGCGACCGGCCGTTGCGGCGGGCCTGCGCGACGATGTCGAGCAGTCGCGCCGCCGCCGCCGGCTCGCCGGGCATGAAGGCGTGGACCAGCCTGCCCAGCAGGTCCTCGTCGAATTGCGCGGCCAGCCGCTGCAGCAGCGTCGCGCGGTCCGGCGTGGCGCGCAACGCGGCGACGAGCGCGCCCGCGTCTTCGCGCAGCGCGTCGCGGGCGAGGCTGATCGGATCGTCCCCGCGTCCCTGCCAGGGCAACCGGCCGTGACGCAGGAAATGCAGCAGCGCGTCGCGTCGCGCCTGCGGTCTTGTGCTCACGCGCAGGCCGGTCGCGCGGCCGGATGCGCTGGTCGCGCCGGGACCGCGCAGTTCCTGCAGCACGCGTCGCAGGCGCTCGCGCAGCAGGCGCGGCGCTTCGGTCTCCCACTCGGCGGCGGGCAGCTCGCCGAGGTCGATCTCCAGCTCGTCCAGCCGCCAGTGCTCCTCGGCCGGACAGCATTCGTCGAAGACTTCGTCGATCACGCGCAGCAATGGACCCTGCACGCACGCGACCAGGCGCGCCTCCGTCTCGCCCGGCGTCATGCCGAGGGCCTGGCCGACGCCCTGGCCCAGCCCCAGTCCGGTGCCGAAGTCCGCGTCGACCGTCATGCGCTCGACCAGGTGCGGCAAGGTGCGGTCGGCGTCACGCATGGCCTTGCACGATCGGCCCGTGGCCGTCGTCCTCTCCGCGTGGTCCGCGGCCCGCGCCGCCGCCGTTGCCAGTCATCGCTCCGTCGTCGATCCCCAGGCGCTCGATCACGCGGCACGCGGTCTCGTCCGCCAGCGTCCGCGCGCGCTCGTCGTCGGGAGAGTCGGCCCAGGCGAGTCGCGCCTCCAGCCAGGCCGCATAGGTGTCCTCGAATCGCTGCATCGGCTCGGCGTCCAGCCACACGCAGCGCAGCGTCAGGTGGGCCGGGCAGCTGATGCGCAGCGTCTCTTCCGCGAAGTGGCGGAAGGCCGGTTGCGACGTGCGATGTGTCCACCCCGGCAGCACCACCGTCACGCGCAGTTGATGGAAGTCCTTCGACAGCCCCAGGCGCGCATGCGAGAGCGCATCCTGGCGCAGCGGCCGCAGCAGCACGTGCTCGACGACGTGCATGCCTTCGCTCTCCTGGTCCAGATGACGCAGGAACAGCCGCAGGCTGGCGGCACCGCGGCGCGCGGCGGCGGCGTCGGGGAACTCGCCCAGCAGCCACCATTGCTGGTTCTCGTCAGGCCCGAGGATGAGGCGGCGCGCTTCGCCGCCGCCGCGGTTCCCTCCGTCTGGAACGCCGCCTTGGCCATTGCCTTGGCCGCCGCCGCCACCGCCGCCGCTACCGCCGCCGAAACCCCTCGTGCCCGGCATCAGCCGGTAACGCGCGCTGTGCTGACCGGCGCGCAGCAGCCCCGCAGGAATCGGCAATCGCAGCCAGGGCATGCGTTGCAGGTCCTCGCGCACCTGCGCGCGGTCGGACGGCTGCACGGCGTGGCCCGCGGACGGCGCCAGCCGCACGGCGTCGTCCTGGCCGTCGAGCAGCCAGGGCCGATGTCCGGCGCCCGGCCTGGCGACGAGGGTGAAGCGCTGCTTGCGCAGCGCGCGCGTCAGCGGTCGGTCGTGCCACTGCTTGAAGCCCAGCAGCAGGCTCGCGCGGCGCTGCAGCCCGCCGCAGTTGTCCGGCGCGTCCCACGACGGCCGGGTGGGATCGAAGCCGCCCGCGCGGTCGCGCGTCAGCTGCACGATGTCGCGCAGCCAAGTGGCCTTGTTCTCCAGCAGCAGCGTCTCGGACTCCTCGGGGCTGAGGTGGCCGAGGAACTGCCGCATCGAGTTCTGCGTGTAGGTCTCGCCGTGCAGCGCCAGCAGGTGGTCGAGCGCGCGGTTCTTGCGCCGCGCCGAACGGTCGAACGGGCGGTACACCGCCTCGGCCACGGCCTGCGGCGCTTCCTTGTAGAGCTGGTCCAGCCCCGGCACGGCGTCGGCGCCGATCATCTGCGTCCACAGGCCCTGGCGCGCGCCGGGCGTGACGGAGAACAGCTCGCGCAGATGCTGCAGCTGGGCCAGGCCTTGCGCGATGGCCTGCTCCTGCATCACCAGATAGGCCTTGAGCTGCCGGGCGCGCGCCTGCCGCTGCGGCGGCGCGGTGGACGGCACGCCGTAGCGCCCCAGGCCGTAGATCGCGGGCAGGTGGTCCTGCACCGAGACGTAGGTGTCGAGCCGGCGGTGCACGCCGCGTGGCAGCAGCTCGGCGGCGCGCGCGGCCTGCTCGGTGCGTCCGCGCGCCTGATGGGAGCGTCCGGCCGAGCGCAGGTCCTCCAGCCGTCGGCGCAGGTCGTTCCAGGCCACCGGCACCACGTTGCCGCGCCGGCGCACGCTGATCGTCGGCGGCACGTCGCGATCGGGCAGGCGCAGCGACAGCGCCCAGTCCCGGCCGCGCCATTCGACCGAGCCGGCGTTCGTCTCACGGCCCTCGGCGCGCAGGGCGACCACGCGCGCGTCGACGACGCCCGGCACCGACAGCACCACCGTCGTCAGGTCCGAGAGGAACAGCCAGTCGACCGCGTAGCCCGCCTCCGGTGCCGGCGCGTCCTCGATGAAGCCGTTGCGCAGCTGGGGCCCGGTGTAGATGCGCTCCAGCGACTGGCCCTCGCGCAGCAGCTCGTCCAGCGTGCGCGAGACCGCCGCGCGCGCGATGTGCCGCGCGCAGCGGTCGTAGACCTCGGCCAGGATGTCGACGCCGTCGCGCGGGCCGGCGATGTCGATGTCGGCATGCAGGTCGCAGGGCACGTCGCGCATGCGGACGATGTCGGGATGCAGGTCCTCGCCGAGGTTGCGGCGCTCGAAGTAGGCCGCGCGCGCCGCGGCGATGCGCTCGGCGGCGACTTCGTCCGAGAGAACGGCACGGCCGGACGATCCGGGCGATGCGGACGCGGAGCCGTTGGTCGAGCTGCTGGTCGAGCTGATGGCCGAGCTGCTTGCGGAGCCCTTCGTCGAGCCGTTCTTCGACCCGTTCCCCCAGCCGTTCGTGGCACCTCCCGTGTCGCGCGTCAGCTGCAGCTGCAGCCGGTACAGGCCGGTGCCCGGCTCGGCCAGCAGCGTGGCGTCGTCGAGCCCGGGCGCCGCGTCGAGCAGATGACGCCGATAGTCCGCCGGCGTGGTCGGCCGGCAGGGGAAGACCTCCGCCGGCGGATGCAGCGACAGGGCTTCGTAGTCGATGTTGCCGTCGGGTCCGGTCAGATGATCCGCCACCGGGAAGCCGGCGCGGTAGACGACATCGGTGAGGCCGAAGCACAGCTGCTCCAGCATCGTGATGCCGGGGTCGTGCAGGTTGTGGTCGGTCCACACGCCGCCGCTGAGCTGCTGCAGCAGGGCGATGCCGCGCGCGCGCAGCCCGTCGAAGCCGACGTCGCGCTCCTCGTCGGTCGTCGGCGTCAGCTTGACCGGCGTCGTCGGCATGACCGGAGGCGCGGACGGCCCCGGCAGATCGGACGGGAACGCCGAGGCGTGCGACTTCGCGCCGCCCCCGCTCATGTCGAGCCTCCGGCATCGACGTCGCCGCGCACGGGAACTCCGGCGGCGTGGCTCACCGTTCTCACTGCGCTGTCGGCCCTCGCGGTGCTCACAACGTGCCTCCGGTCATCTCGGGGTCGAACCACAGCTGCGACACGGAGGCCTGGATCACCTTGCCCTCGCCGTAGTCGCACTGCGTGCGGATCTGCAGCCGGTAGCTCGCGCGCCGGCCGTGGCCGCCCGCCCAGCGCAGCTGGATGCGGTCGCAGCGGCGGCCGTACCAGGCGTGCTGGCTGCGGATGCGCTTGCGCGGCGACAGGAACTCCAGCCAGCCCGGCAGCGGGTTGTAGGTGTTCATCGCGATCGCATGCAGCATCGCGAAGCGCCCGCCGTCCTTCTGCCCGACGCCGGCCATCACCTCGAAGGCCTGGCAGCCGCTCAGCGCGCCGGTCAGGTCGTGCCATTCACCGTCGGCCTTGAGCGGCTGGCCCGCCTCGTCCTCGCGACGCAGGTCGCCCAGCCGGCCCGACGACGCGACCACGCCCGCCACCTCCAGCGCCTGGCGCGGCCTGGCCGTGCCGATGCCGACGCGGCCCTCGGTGTCCAGCGCCAGCACCGGGTCCCGCGTGCCGGCGGCGCGCGCGTCGCCGTGGTGGAACAGCAGCTGGTCGCGGTCGCCGCCGTAGGCCATCGACCAGATCGCCTCGCGGCCGCTCTGCTCGCGGTAGAAGCTGATCAGCGCGTCGTGGCTGACCGGCGTGGAGACCTCGAAGCCGTTCTCCGGCGTCTTGCGGAAGCCCTCGTCGCTCATGTTGAGCATCGAGTCGATCAGGTCGCCGAAGTGGTCGCTGGTGGGCAGCCGACCCTCCTGGAAGAACTGCTTGAGCGTGTCGCGGTTGCGGGTCGTCATGGCGCGCTCCTGCCGATCACGACCGCGGGCCCGGCGTCCTGCCGCTCCGGTCCGCCGATGATGAAGGTGCTGCCGACCGCCAGCCGGTCCACGCCGGTGGCGCGCGGCGACACCGTCTCCGGAAAGCGGTCGACCGCGGTGAGGATGTGCTGCGGCATCGGCAGCGCGATGCTCCACGGCAGCCGCGCGCGCGCATGGGCCGCGCCGGTGGCCGGCGGCGCGCCGCGTCGGCCGCTATCGCCGCCGCTGTCGCCATGGCCGTTCTCGACGTCCTGGCGGTTCTGGCCGCTTCTGCTTTCCCTGCCGTCCTTGCCGGGCGGCCCCGGCGGCGGGGCGTCCAGCGGCCCGCGGGCGGTGTCGGACAGCGTGTAGACGTCGCGGTCGTCGCAGGCCACGGTGATCAGCGACAGCTGCGTCACGAAGCTCACGCCCTCCAGCGCGCGCAGCCGGGCCTCGAGGTCCTCGCTGCGCACCAGCCAGTCGAAGCGCGCGCCGTAGCCGTCGTCGAACCACGGCGACAGGTAGTGGACGATGGCCTCGTTGACGCGGCGCAGCGTCGCGCCTTCGTGCGCGCCGCGCGTCAGGCCGAGCGTCGCGCGCAGCTGCAGCCGGTCGTAGGCGGGATTGCGCACCTGGAAGCGCGCGAAGGGCGAGCCGATCTCCGCCAGCGCGGCGGTCATGCGGGCCAGCTCGACCGCGTTGAAGCGCGGCGCCGCGCAGGCCAGCGCGGGCAGGTTGCGCGGCAGCGTCGGGATCACCACCGCCGTCACGCCGCCGCTGCCGTCCTGCGCGGGCAGGCAGCGCGCCTTCATCACATCGGGGAAGCGCGACAGCAGCAGCCGCTCGACGTCCCAGCCCAGCGACGCGCGGCCCTTGTGCTGCAGCCGCTCGCCGGCGCGCGTGATCATGGCGCGTTCGTCCTCCTCGCGCTGCAGGCTGAAGGAGCGTCCGACCTGGGTCACCGAGGCCAGCCCCGGCAGCGTCGCCGACGGCCGCACGATGGCGCCGTCCACCAGCGGCACCGGCGGGGCGGGCGGCGCGCTGCCGGTACGCGGCGGCGGCGCGCCCGTCATCCCCGTATCGCCGGGCATCTGCCGCCGCAGCCGCACGCCCTGCGTGCGCACGGACACGAGACCGGCGAAGGAATCGAACTCCGCGGCCGCCGACAGCCGCAGCCAGTACAGCCCGGCCGGCATCACGGTGTGGTCGGTGCTCATGTCGCGCGGCAGGTCCAGCGTCACGATGCCGGAGGTCAGACAGCCGTGCGTCGTGTCGCCGAGCACCCGCGACGGGGCCAGCGTCCGCCATTCGTCGTTGGCCAGCGTGGCCCATTGCACGGCGCGCGGCCGCGACCCGTTGAGCAGGCTGCGCGCCGACGACTCGCGCAGCTGGAACAGCAGCGTCAGCACGCCGCCGGGGTCGCAGGAGGACAGGCCGATGTAGAGGTTGCCGTCGACGCCCAGGCGCGGCAGCAGGTCGTGACCGCCGCCCGACATCGCCGAATACAGCGTCTGCAGGCCGAAGGGGTGGAGGTGGAACAGCCGCTCGCCGTCGACGCCCTCGGGCGGATCGTCGTCGCGGTCGAGCGCGATGACGCTGGCGGCCTCGTAGTTCAGCGAGATGCGCTCGATCACCGGCGTGTACGGCGGATTCGGCAGCGGGCTCGGGCGCTTGGTGCGCGCGTTGGCGGCCACCGTCGCGGCCAGCTCGACCGGATAGGCCGCATGGCCGAAGGCCGCGCGCGGGCCGCTGAGCTGCAGCCGGCACAGGCCGTTGCGCGGCATCGGCATCGTGGACCAGTCCTCGTCGGTGGCGCGGCTGAGCTTGCGCACCGAGCCGGGATCGATCTCGATGTGCTGCGTGGCGATCAGCTCGCCGGCCGCGTTGGCGCCGGCGAACAGCGGCTGCTGGGCCGAGCGGTTCGCGCAGGCCTGCCATTGGCTGTCGCGCAGCCAGGCGATCTCGGTGCTGAACTGGCCCTGGCGCAGTTCCTTGCCGGCGGTGCCGCCGTAGCCGGCGTAATGCGTGTCGAAGCCGCCGGGCTCGAGCGGCAGGCCGCCCCATTCGATGTCCAGCGAGAGCCGGTCCAGGGTCTTGCGCGCCGCTTCGGGCGAGCCCACGACCAGGTAGGAGGACAGGCCCGGCAGCGGACCGAAGGGCGCGAAGGCCTTGGTCGGGTCGAGCGGGCCGAGGTTGTTGGCCAGCCGCACCTCGCGCACGCCGCGCACGCACACGCGCAGGTCGACCTCCGCCAGCGGCAGCCGCGCGAGCAGCGAGTACGGATAGAGCCGCCCCTGCGTCGCGACCTCCAGCCGCAGCACCGGCAGCCGCGTCGGCCACTCCGCGCCGTGCACGGCGGGATCGCAGCCGGTGATGGCCGGCGCGTCCGCGCGCAGCCGGATCAGCAGAGACAGGCCGGCGCCGGCGGCGCGGTCCAGGCGGCTCTCGACGGTCCACCAACCGGCCGCCGTGCTCAGGCTCAGGCGGAACGCGCCCTGCAGCAGCCGGTCGAAGATCAGCGCGCGGTTGGGCGAGCCCGAGCCGTCGAACATCGCGGGCAGGCCTTCGCCGAGCAGGCGGTGCGCGGCGTTGCGCATGGAGATCCAGTCGGTGTCCCTCAGATCGTGGCGGAAGTCGGCACTCCGATCGTCGGAGGAGGGCGCCGGCGCATCGGCCGCAGCGGGGCCGGTGCCGGCGCCAGTGCCCGGAGCGGTCGTCGCTGTCGTCGTCATGGTCGAGGCCGGCCGCGTGTCGCCGGCCGCCAGCAGCCATTGCGGCACCAGGTCGCCGAACGCATCGCGGAAGGCGTCCGCGGTCTTGGCGCGCAGCACCGCGTCGCGCAGGCCGCGCAGGTCCGGCGCGGCGCCGGACGAGGTCTGGCGCAGGATCACGCGGATCTCGCGCTCGCCCTCGCGCAGCAGGAGCAGCGGCGACGCGATGGCCAGGCCGATGCGCGCGTCCTCGGCCCCCGCGCCGCCGGCCGCGCCGAACAGCGGCCAGACAGTGCGGCCGTCCGCCACCGGCTGCGCGACCTTGGCGCGGGTGACGTAGTTGAGGTCGCGCTCGGGCGCGATCAGCCGGTCCCGTTCCAGCCGCAGCGTGCGCAGCGTCTCCACACGCGCGTCGGTGACGGTCAAGGGACCCTCGCTGACGAAGCGCACCGGCCGGCCCGCCGCGTCCTTGCCCGCGTCGAAGGCGGTGCCCGCCGGCACGTGCACGTCGCCGGGCGCGCGCAGGTCGCGCTGGCAGGCCAGGTAGACGGTGTCGGCGCGCGACGGCGCGAGGTCGAAGCCCAGGCAGTCGCGGTAGTAGAACGCGGTGTGCCGGGCGGGGAAGCGGTTGACCTCGCGCTGCGCCGTCTCGCAGACCTTCAGGAAGGCGACCAGCAGCGCCGCCGCGGGCTCGTGGTTGGCCGTGGCGATGCTGTCGGGCAGCAGCTCGCGCGCCAGCCGGCGCACGTCGTCCACCGCGCTGAGGAAGGCGAAGAAACGTTCGCGCAGCCGCTCGCGGTCCTCGCGCTCGGCGTCCGGATCGACGGACGGCTCCTCGCTGATCTGGCGGTGCCACATGCGCGAGAGCTCGCGCTCCACCGGTCCCGGCGGACGCGGCGCGGCCGGCGCGTCCTGCTTGTCCTCGCCCTGGAGGAAGCGCCGCTCGACCCAGCGCAGGTCGGCCGCCAGCTGCTGGTCGACCAGCAGGTGGATGCGCTCGCGCAGCACGCGCGGCGCCGTGTCGTGGATGCCGGCCAGCGCGCGCCACCACAGGTCCAGCCAGCCCGCCAGCGTCAACACCTGGCGCGCCAGCTGCGGCAGCGGCGCCGAGTCCACCTCGCGCCCGAAGCGCTGCTGCAGCGGCCACGGATCGACCGCCGCGATGCGCGCCATCACCAGCGTCGGATCGGTGGCGAAGAGCGAGCTCCAGTCGCCCGCGTCGTGGTCGTCCAGGTCGATGAAGCGCAGATGGCGCGCCAGCTGCGCCGTCATCTCCACGCGCTGCTCGAAGTCCAGGTCGTCCGGGCGGAAGTAGCCCGGCGCCAGGGCCATCGGGAAGCGCTCGCGCTGTTCGGTGCCGGTGCTCATGCGGCGACCCTCCCTGGCGCGTCGCGCCCCGGGTCCTCGGTCCCCAGCACCTCGCCCTCGCGCAGGTAGAGCGGGAACACGAAGTTGTAGCGGCTGTTGCTGCTGCGCAGCGTGTAGTCGAGCTGGATGCGCAGCACCCCGTCGTACAGCCCGGAGGTGTCGATGTCGATCGCGTTGAGCGCGATGCGCGCCTCGAAGAACAGGATGGCCTGCTGGATGAGGCTGCGGATCTCCGTCAGCGTGCTGTCGTTCATCGTCTCGAAGACCATGCGCCGCAGGCCGCAGCCGTAGGTCGGGTGCATCACGCGCTCGCCCGGCGCGGTGGTCAGCAGGATGCGCAGGCTCTCCTCGACGTCGGTCACGCCGGACACCATCACGCCGCCGCGCGTGCGCCGGTCGAAGGCCGGCGGGAAGGCCCAGCCGGTGCCGAGGAAGTCGTGTTCGCCGTCCATGTGCAGGTGTCCGTGAGCGGGTCCGTGGAGGAGTCGGAGGGACGTCGGAGGGGGTCCGGGCGGCGGCGTCATCCGCCGATCAGCACGGTCGGCAGGCCGATCGCGATGTTGCCGCCGTGCGCGGTGGGGTCGCCGACGCGCGCCGCCGGCTTGTTGCCGATCAGCACCGTGGTGGAGCCCATCACGATCGCGTCCGGCGGGCCGACGCAGGTCGCGTTGTCGCCCAGCACGGCGGCGGGCAGCGAGCCGATGAGCACCGTCGGCACGCCGGGCCCGATGACCGGGCCGCCCACGTGCGGGATCGGCGGCAGGCCGGGCGTGACCATGGGGCAGACATTCAGGTCGGTGAGTCGGGCGGCGGGCGGCATGGCGTGTCCTTCCTCAATTGATCATGACCATCGCGCCCTTGACCACGGTCTGACCCGAGGCCGAGAGTTCCGCGGAGGCGTTGCCCTTGGCGGAGAAGGCGATCTGCGCCTCGTTGTTGACGTTCATGCCGGCGGTCTTGACGTCGGCCTTGGACGTGATCGACACCGCGCCGACGGCGTCCAGCTTGATCTGGCCCTTGGCGGTGACGGTGATGTCCTTGGGGCTGTCCAGCGCGATGCCGGAGGGGCCGAGCTCGACCGTGTTGCCGTTCTGGTCCGCGAGCAGGATGGACTTGTCCTTGTCGCTCAGCACGATGCGGTTGTTGCCCGGTGTGGTGACGGTGATGACCTTGTCCTTCTCGTCGAACTCGAGCTTGTGCTTGCAGCGCGTGACGAAGGCCTTGGTGTCGTTGGGCGCGGCCAGCGCGTAGGGCGGCGTGCGGCTGCTGCTGTAGAGGCTGCCCAGGATGACCGGGTGCGAGGGGTCGCCGGCGAAGTAGCCCAGCACGACCTCGTCGCCGACCTCCGGCAGGAAGAACGCGCCGAAGCCGCTGCTGGCGTGCGACTGCAGCAGCCGCGCCCACACGCCTTCGGTCTCGGCCTGCAGCACCGGCACCTTGACCTGGATGCGCTGCTCGCCGGCCGGGTCGGCGTCGAGCTTCATCACCACGCCGACCTGCAGTCCCGGCACGGGCGGCAGCAGGCCGGCCGCCGGCAACGCCGGCACGTCGGGCCGTGCGCTGAACCAGTCGGGATCGAGGCCGAAGTCCGCCTCCGTCGTCCACGCGCCGTCCTCGATGTGGTGGCGCAGCCCGGTGATGAAGACCGTGCCGCTGAAGCGCTTGCCCACGCCCTGCAGGTCGATGAGCCCGCCGACCTTGGCCTTGGCGCTGCCCTGGAAGCTCAGGTGGCCGCGCAGGCGCGCCAGGCCCGACTTGAGCTGCTGCGCCTTGGCCCACTGCGTCAGCATGTCGCGAGACTGCGGCGCGCCGGCCTGCAGCCGGAAGCTCGCCAGGCCGATGACCTCCGACAGCGTGCTGGTGTCGAGGTCGCCCTGCACCGGCAGCGTGGCGGGATCGGCGGCGGTGCCTTCCAGCGCGGCCTGCGCCTTGGGATCCCAGGACACCGCCATCGCGCTGCCGTACTGGTGCCGCGCGTCGACGTCGCCCTCGAACGAGATCAGGTCCACGCCGTAGGTGACCGACAGCGCCGGCTCGCCGCCGGCCTTGGGCGCGGCGACGGCCAGCGCGCCGTCGTTGACCAGGACCAGCATGCCGTTGGCATCGGCCCGCGTCAGCAGGAAGTCCCAGTCGCTGCAGAAGTGCTGCACCAGCTCGGGATGCGTGATCGTGGTGGCCTCGACGTCGGCGGACAGGCCGTGCGCGCCGGCCAGCGTGCTCATGATGTCGCTGTCGAGCTGGTCGATGTAGTTCACGTTGCGCCGGCCGACCGTCATCTTCACCGCCTTGTCGCGGCAGTCGACGACCAGGCGCGCGTCGTTGTCGCCCTCGACCCGCAGGCCGTGGCGCACGACCAGGCCTTCGAAGATCGTCTCCTCCTGCTGGCCGTAGCCGGCCTGCACGGTGAGCGCGGCGCCGGGCTTGAAGTGGGCCGCGTCGCTGAGCGGGAACTCGCGGTCCGGCATGTCGCCGTCGTTGAAGACGAGCCGCGCGCTGGGCACGGTGTTGGCGGCGCGGCGCACGGTCACCGACATGAGGTCGGCGCTTTCGGGCAGGCGCTCGCCGTCGACGAGCACGCTGAGCGTGACGACGCCGACGGTGTCCTGGAGCGGGGAAACGCCGGGCATGTCACTTCCCCACCGGTGGAAACTTCAGCACCGTCCCGGGCGGGATGGCGCGGAAGTCGTTCAGGCCGTTGTAGCGGGCGACCTTCATGAAGGCGGAGGAGTCGCCGTAGATCTTCTCGCAGAGCGCGCCCAGCGAGTCGCCTTCCTTCATCTTCACCGTCTGCGTCAGGTCGGAGGTGCTGGCGCGGCTGGTGACGCGGCGCTCCTCCTCCTTGCTCATCGCGCCGACGAAGGCCAGGTCCACCTTCGCGCGCAGCGGATCGCCGCCCGGCTTGAACAGCGTGTACTGCGCCTTCAGCGACTCCAGCCGGCCGAAGAAGATCAGCGTGCCCCACAGCACGCGGACGTAGGGCGGCTCGGTGCGCAGGTCGATGTACTCGTACACGACCTTGTTGAGCTGGGCGAGCTGGCCCTTCACGTCCGTCGGCTGGCCCGGCACGGGCGGGACCACGCCGGTGCTGTCCAGCACGATGGAGAAGTTGACGCGCTCGTCGTCGATGGCGCTGAACTTCGGCTCCACGCCCGGCGAGCCCTGCGACTTGGTCTTGTCGTAGCGGATGCCGAAGCTGTGGCTGAACTCGGACGGGTTGATCTGCGCCTGGAAGGTGACGTCCTTGTCCAGCTCGACCGTGCCGGTCTTGCTGAGGTTGTAGCGCGTCAGCAGCAGCCGGGTCAGCTGCGGCGAGGCGGACGTCGACGATGAGGACGACGACGATGCCGAGGACGACGAAGCGGTGGCGGGGGCCGGCATCTCAGCGCTCCCGTTGCGCGCGCAGCCGGTCGGCCAGCCAGGCCCGGCATTCGGCGAGCAGCTGCTCGCGCAGCCGCTGCAGGTCCCGCTGGGCGATCGCGGGCGCGGGCGGCGCCGGTGCGGGCGTCACTTGCGAGCGGATCAGCAGTTGTCTGACTTCGATGCTCATGGTCTTTCTCGATCGGGGGTCAGGTCTTGATCCCGGGGCGGTCGTGGTCGTCGTGCCGTGCCGTGCCGTCACACCAGGCGGCTCGATCCGGCGTAGGCCAGCTCGACGCGTTCGATGGCGACCTCGTTGCGGGTGGACTGGAAGGCCTCGACCGACCACTTCACCGGATACGCGTTCCGCACCGACCACACCCGCAGCGGACCGCCGTCCTGGTCGAGCAGGAAGACGTGCAGCAGCTGCGGCACGATGGGCTGGGCGAAGCCGCCTTCCAGCACCTCCTGGCACCACTGCAGCAGGCCCGACTCCATCGTCGCGACGCCGCGCGAGAGCACCAGCTTCGGATGCTTGGCCGGCTTGGGCAGCTGGTGGACGAAGGTGTTCTGTCCGCCTTCGACCACCGTCTCCGTGTCCAGCTCCGGCCCCAGGCCGGTGACCTCGCGGAAGGCGTTGTCGCTGTTCCTGCCGGCCGACCCGAAGGTCACCGCGAAGCGGAAGGCCGGCGGCGGGTAGAGCATCTCCGCCCGCAGCGCGGCCGAGGCCGACGCGGTGCCGGGCCCCGCCGCGCCGGCCGCCGCGGACGGCCGCTTCGCCGCCGCCGGCGTCGGGCTCACCCGCGCCGACGGACGGGCCGCGGGCGGCAGCGGCGGCGCGGGCGGGACCGGCGGCATCAGGCGTTGGCGATGACGAGGCCTTCGTGCGCGATCACGATGGTCTCGATCGCCACCTCGTTGCCGGTGGACTTCAGGTCGGTGCTGGTGATCTTGGTCGGCCAGGCGTTGGCCAGCGTCCAGACCATCGTGGGCTTGCCGGCCTCGTCCAGGAGACTGATGGTCACCGGCTTGCGCTTGATGGTGTTCATCTTGATCTCGTTGAACCAGTCCCAGAACTTGTTGTCGCCCTTGAAGACGCCTTTCTTCATCGTGACGTCGCTGTACTTCTTCATGCCCGGCATCTTGAGCACCGAGAACGCGGGGCTGTCCCCGTGCCGGTACTCGATGGGCTGGGCTTCCACGTCCAGGCCGGAGACCTCCTGGAAGGACATCACCGCCGAGTCCCACTTCACTTCGAAACGGAACTTGGGGAGGGGCCACACCGTGCCCGATTGCGCTGATCCGTCGTCTGCCATTGCCTGCCTCCACGAGGGTTATGAGGTCGAAAATTGAGGGTGCGCGCGATACGGCGCCGCGATGCCGCGCCGAGATCCGGGGACGCCCGCGATGCCGACGGCATCGGGGACGCGCCGCATCACGACTTCTGCATCTGCTGCTGGAAGGTGATCTCGATGAACTCGGCCGGGCGGCTGATGGCGACCAGGACGGTCACGCGCAGGATGCCCTCGAGGATGTCCTCGGCGGTCATCGTCTCGCCCAGGCCGACGTGGACGCTGAAGGCGTCGTCGGGGACCGCGCCGGCCAGGCCGCCGCGCTTCCAGATCCCGGTGAGGAAGCTGGAGATCATGCTCTTGATGGTCACCCAGGTATTGGCCACGTTGGGCTCGAACACCATCGCCTTGGACGCCAGCCGGCAGGACTCCTCCAGCATGATCATCGTGCGGCGCACGTTGATGTAGCGCCAGTCCAGGCTGTTGCCGTCCAGCGTGCGGGCGCCCCAGACGAGCACGCCCTCGCCGATGAAGGACCGGATCGCGTTGATCGACTTGCCCTGCGTCGTGACGTTGAGGTCTTCCTGGTCCTCGTGCGAGATGGTCACCTCGGGCGACACCACGCCGTTGAGGCTGACGTTGGCGGGCGCCTTCCAGACGCCGCGGCTGTTGTCGACCATCGTGTACACGCCGGCCATCGCGGCCGAGGGCGGCAGCAGGTTGAGCCGGTTGCGCGCCTCGGTCATCACCGTGTTGTAGAGCGGGCTCATCGAGACCAGGCTCTTGTGCAGCAGCGACTTGTGCGTCTCCACCGCGACGGCGAGCGCGGCGGGCGTCAGCGCCTTCTGCTTCTCCAGGTCGGACTTGGTGGAGTTGTTCACCAGGTCGGTGACGTACTTGGTCCAGTCCTCGTCGGTCTTGAGGATGTCGGCCACGGCCTGCGTCTGCTGCGCGGCGCGCGGAGGCATCGCGGGGTCGACGGCGTCGGGCAGCGACAGCTCCTTGCGCAGCAGCTGGGCCAGCAGCGCCGGGTTGGCGATGCGGGTGTAGTCCAGGTCCTTGTCCTGCACGACGGTGGTGTTGACCCACGGGTAGTAGGCCGCGGCGAAGTCCAGGAAGTTGACGCCCAGGTCGTTGCGGAAGCCCTCGATCGGATCGCCGCCCGGGTCCTTGCGGTCCAGGTAGCCGTTCCAGACGTCGAGGATAGCGATGCGGTTGCGCATGCGGCCGCCGCAGTGCTGCAGCATGGCCTGCTGGACCGCGACGCAGTCGGCGCGCTTGAGCAGCACCGCGTCGGGGATGACCAGCATGGTCGGTTCCTGCTCCTTGATCAGCGTGTCGATGCCGTCGGTGAGCGCCTGCGCCTCGACCAGGCCGCCGTAGTTGCCCACGGAGACGACGTAGCAGGGCCCGCCGCCGTTCTGGAAGAAGTGGACCATGCCGTGGTACAGCAGGAAGCGGCCGCCTTCGGCGCCGTCGGCCTGGGTCAGGGCGTAGTCCTTGTCGTCCCCGCGGAAGTCGGAGCGCGTGTTGGGCGGCGCCTCGGCGATGGTCAGGTGGGGGTCGGGACCGTGGCCGAAGTAGGTGTGGTACTCCGCCATCGAGCTGATGCGCCAGGGCTTGTTCAGCAGCGACTTGCCGCCGTTCTCGGCCCGGCGGGTGTAGCCGACGAAGGCGGGCACCGCGGTGGCCACCTCGACGACCGAATTGGGAAACGCATTCTTCTCGACGATATAGACACCGGGTGTCTTCATAGCCATGGCGGCCTCCTCTGCGGGTTAGCGATGCACGTGGATCTCGGAGACGATCGCCGGTTGGCCGTCGATCATTTCGCGGGCGAGCAGTTGCGCCGCTGCCGTGGGCAGGCGGCGGATCAGCACCTTGTCGTTGCCACCGGCCGTGCCGGCGGTGGTTCCGTTTCCGTTTCCGTTTCCGTTTGCGCTGCCGGCGCCGAGCTCCACGCGGCTGCGCAGCTGGAACCGGCGCGGCGAGCGCTGCGCCAGCGGCACGCGGCCGCGGGACCGGATCGCCAGCATCGGCGTGCCGTCGTCCAGGCGCTCCAGCGCGGGCGGGGTGAAATCGGTCTCGCCGGCCAGGTCGACGACGGCGAGCGCCGGCTCGGTCCAGTCGCCCAGCAGGCAGTACTTCCAGACCGTGGCGCGCGGCGCCAGCGGCCAGCGATGGCGCACGGGCCAGGCCGCGGGATCGCGCGAAGGGCCCTGCGCCGGCAGTTGCGCCAGCGGCAGGTGCAGCAGCGCGAAGGGCGGCAGGCGGAGCTCGCGTTGCGTCAGCAGCGCCTGGACCTCGGGCGTGTCGAGCGCCTTGGGCCGTGCGACCAGCGTGACCGCAGACGCGACGCGCGTCGGCGTCGGCAAGGCCGTGATCGTGGTGGCGGTGGCGGTGGCGGTGGTCGTCGTGGACGCGTCGGCGCTGCGCTCGACCCACAGCAACTCGCGCGGCCGGTCGGCGGCGTCCTCCGTCCCGCAGGCGAAGTCGTCGTCGGTGGCGAAGACGCACCAGCTCAGCGCGGCGCCACGGCCCTGGTCGTCGCCGAACGCGCCCGACGCGTCCTCGGCATCGGCGCGCAGACGCTCGACCGCTTCGGCCGGGCCGTGGATGCGGAGCGATCCGCCGTCGGCGCGCACCAGCGCGTCGGCGCGGCGCAGCCGCTCGGCGGTCGATCCGGCGGGGACGAAGCGCAGACCGCGGCAGCGGCCGTCGGCGTAGTAGCCGTGGTCGACGTCCACCTGCAGCAACGGGAAGTAGGGGCCGCTGTGACTCATGCCGTGCTCCCGCCCGTTCAGCCGTGCACACCGACCGCCGGCGTGCGCACCGGCGGCAGTTGCGCGTCGGGCTTGCGGGCGTCGATGGTGAGGAGCCGCACGCGGTAGAGCACCGACGGCACGTAGCGGCCGCCCAGCACGCCCCACAGCGTGGACAGGTCGTGCAGGCTGAGCGGCTCGATGTTCAGCGTGAGCTTGTCGATGCGCGGGTCCAGGCCGGGCGAGTTCTGCGGATCGAGCACCGGCGTGGCCTGGAAGCAGGCGATGGTGCTGGAGATCAGCTTGAGCGCCTCCGGATAGGTGCTGCCCCCGTAGTTGGCCGCGAACATCACCAGCAGGTTCAGCTGGACCGGCGGGGCGGAGCGCGCCATCCGGTCGCCGCTGCCCAGCGTGTGCGCCGGCATGCCGGGGACGCCGTCGCGTTCCAGGTTGACCAGGAAGGCGCAGAGCCGATGCGCCGCGCCGGCCGCCGGGGCGCCGTCCGCTTCATGCAGCGCGGTCACGGCGACGAGGTCCTCCGCCGACTGGTGCGAGCGGCGCAGCACGGCGTTCAGGTGGCCGGCGATGTGGAGGAGGGCGGCGTCGATCATGGTGGGCCGGTGGGTGGGCTGCGTGTCGGGGAGCGGCGGGTGAAGGGGCGGTAAGGGGCGGTAAGGGGCGGCGAAGCGTGCGACGAAGGGGCGGGTGGGGGACGGCTGGAGGTGCGGAGGCACCGGGCTGTCGATGCGTTGAACGATAGGAGCGCGCGCCCTCGCGTCCCATCCGACGGATGCCGATGTTGGGGGCCGGGTTTGCGGAGATTCGGCTCGGACCGCCGCACTGGCGGATCGCGGTCGCGGCGCAAGCGCGGGTTGTCCCCTGTCAAGCTGTCAACCCTTGCGGGGTGGACATGCACACGCGCGCGGCTGCGGCTTCTAGACTGCGCGCCATCACGGCTCGAAGAGGCCGGGCACAGGGGGTGATGACATGCATCCGAGGATCGAGGAGGGCCCGCCGCCCGCGATGACGCCGGCTTCGGCGCGCGGGGCCAAGGCGGGCGAGCCGCTGAGCTTCCTGCTCGGCGACTGGATCGTCGACGTGCCCACGCGCCGGCTGCGCCGCGATGACGAGACCGTGACGCTGGAGCCGCGCCCGATGGCGGTGCTGGCCGCGCTGTGCCGTCATCCGGGCGAGGTGGTGTCCGCCGAGGCGCTGCTCCAGGACTGCTGGCCGGAGGCCACGACGCTGGGGGACAACCCGGTGCACAAGGTGGTGGCCGGCCTGCGCCGGGCGCTCGGCGACAGCGCCACCACGCCGCGTTACCTGGAGACCATCCGCAAGCAGGGCTACCGGCTGGTGGCGCCGATCGGCGTGCTGTCGGCGGAAGGGCCGCGCAGCCACGCCGGCGGCTGGCGCGGGCTGTCGCCGTTCCGCGGGCTGGAGCCGTTCGACGCGGCGCATGCGAGCGTGTTCTTCGGCCGCGACGACGCCGTCGCCGCGCTGCACCTGCGTCTGACGCGGCAGTGGCGCTCGGGCCACCCGCTGGTGGTGCTGCTGGGGCCGAGCGGCTCGGGCAAGACCTCGCTGGTGCAGGCGGGCCTGGTGCCGGCGTTGACGCGAGCGGCGTCGGCGGCGACTTCGTCCGCATCGGTTTCTACTTCGGTGCCAACCTCGACATCGACATCGACCGCGGGCTCGACCTCGAACTCGACCTCGGGCTCAGGCTCAGGCTCAGGCTCAGGCTCAGGCTCAGGCTCGGCACCGGTGGTCGGCCGTGTGCCGGACGCCGGCCTGGGCGGCTCCAGCGGCCCGTTGCTGCGCGTCAGTGCGGCGGCGCTGGTCGACCTCGGCGCGCTGGGCGGGCTGGACGCCTGGGCCGGCGTGGCCGGTGCGATGCTGGACTGGGAATGCCAGGGTGTGCCGCTGCTGTCCGGCTACAGCATCGACACGCTGGCCGCGGACCTGCGCGAGGCGCCGGGCGAGGTGCTGCGGCAGCTGGAGATCGGGCTGGACGCCACGCGTGCGCTGCGCAGCGGCGCGCAGGCGCCGCCGCTGCTGGTGCTGGACCGGCTGGAGGCGATCTTCCAGGACGACGACGGGCATCTCCGTGCATGGGTCGCGATGCTCGACCGCCTGGTGACCAGCGCGCGGATGGTCGTGCTGGCGATCTGCCGCAATGATTTCTATGCCGCGCTGGCTCGCTGGCCGTCGCTGATGCGCGGCAAGGAGGACGGCGCCCACCTGGACCTGGCGCCGCCGGACGCGCGCGCGATCGCGCAGATGATCCGCCTTCCGGCGCGCGCCGCGGGCCTGAGCTACGGCGCCGACGAGAGCGGCCTCAACCGCCTCGACGACCGGCTGTGCATCGACGCGATGCAGGCGGCGGATGCCCTGCCGCTGCTGCAGTACACGCTGCAGCAGCTCTACCTGCACCGGGCGCCGGGGGACGTGCTGGCGTGGTCGGCCTACGAGGACCTCGGCGGCCTGGAAGGCGCGATCGGGCGCCGCGCGGAGGCGCTGCTCGGCGAGCTGCCGGCGGCCCAGCAGGAGGCGTTGCCGCGGCTGCTGCCCCGGCTCGTCACGCTCAGTGGCGAGGAGGCGTCGCCGACCAGCCGCTGGATCGCCGCGTCCGAGCTGACGGACCCGCAGGAGCAGGCGCTGGTGCGTGCCTTCGTCGATGCGCGACTGCTGGTGGCGGACCTGGCCGGTGGCAACGCAGGCTTGAACGCAGGCACGAACGGCGCGATCAACGGAGGACTGGGTGGAAGGGCAAGCGCGGGCGTGAGCGGCTACCGCGTCGCGCACGAAGCGCTGCTGCGACGCTGGCCCCGCGTGACGTCGTGGGTCGCGCAGCACCGCGCGTCGCTGGCCGCGCGCGACGAACTGCGGCCCTGGGTCGCGCGCTGGATCGAGGCGGACCGGGCCGGCCCGCTGCTGATGCCGCGCGGCTCGACGCTGTGGACGGCGGCGCGCGCGCTGGCGGAGGCGCCGCAGCTCTTCGGCGATGAGGAGCGGGACTTCATCGAGCGCTCGCAGCGGCGCCTGCGCCGTCAGCGCTGGGGTCTGGGCGCGGCGAGCACGGGGGCCTTCCTGCTGGCCGGCATCGCGGGCATCGCCGCGATCGGCTATGCGCGGCAGGCCGAGGTCGCGGCGGAACGCCAGCGCCAGAGCCGGCAACTGGCGTCCTTCATGCTGGGCGAGCTGGCGGACAAGCTGCGGCCGATGGGGCAGCTCGACGTGCTCAGCCGCATCGGCGAACAGGGCGTGAAGCTGCTGGCGCCGGCCGAGGGCGGCCGCGAGACGCCCGCCGACGCGCTGCAGCGCGCCCGGGCGCTGGTGGTGATCGGCGAGGTCAACAGCAGCCGCGGACAGGGCCGCACCGACATCGCGATCGATGCGCTGCAGGCGGCGCGGCGGCTGCTGGCGCCGCTGTCGCTGGCCGCGCAGCAGGATCCCGCCGCCTACTACAAGACATTGGGCGCCGCGTCGTTCTGGCTCGGCCAGATCGCCTACGACGCCGGTGACTTCGACACGGCCTCGCAGGAAATGACGCGCTACCGGCAGGCGTCGCAGACCTGGCGCCAGGTCTTGCCCGACGACGCGGACGCGCCGGTCGAACTCGCGTTCGCGGTGAACAGCCTGGGCTCAATCGCGGTCCGGCGCGCCGCCTGGGACGAGGCGCAGCGCTGGTTCGAGCAGGCGCTCGCGATGAAGCTGGCGACGCTGGCGCTGAAGCCGGAGAACGCGGAAGCCCAGGAGTCGGTGGCGAGCTCGCGCATCTGGCTCGGGCGGGTCGCGTATGTCCGGGGCAATCCGGTGGAGGCGCTGGCGCTGTTCGACCTGGCCCGGCAGCCGCTGGCGACGCTGGCGGCGCGTTCGCCCGACGCGCTCGTGCGCCAGCGCGATCTGGCGACGGTGGAGGCGCGGCGCGGCGATGCGTTGTGGGCGATGGGCCGTGTCCACGAAGGGCTCGCGGTGATGAGCGCGGCCGTGGACCTTCTGCGCGATGTGGAGCGCCGCGATGCCAGCAACCGCTACTGGTCGGCGGACCGGCTGCATGCGCAGGCCAGCCTCTTGCTGCTGCAGACGGACGCGGGGATGGCGGTGCGCGAGGCGCTGGACGCGCTCCGCGGCCAGGTGCCCGCGCGGCCCGATGCCGAGCCGAGCCGCGAGTTCATGCGCCGCGAGGTGCTGGCGCGATTGGCGGTCGCCGAGACGATGCTGGCGGCGCGCGGTGGCGCGCGCGAGGACTTCCAACGGCTGCATGCGGCGGCCGTCGACGAGGTGCAGTCGCTGCTCGCGCTGGCGCCGCGGCATTGGCAGACCCTCGAGCTGAAGGCGCGACTCGGGCTGATGGCGTTGGCGATGCCCGAGGCGAACGGCCCCCGCGACGGCCTTCGCGACGGCGCGCGAGACGGAGCGCAAGATGGCGCGCGAATCGGCGCCGCGACCGGCCCGCGAGGCGTCTGCCTGCAACTGCGCGACGGCCTGGGCTCGGCGGTGATGGCCGGGCAGGGCGGCCTCGTGCTGGAGGCCTGGCTCGCGGCCCGGCGCTGCCTGGGCGAGGCGGCGGCCGACACCGAGGCGGCGGCGCGCCTGCGCGCGGGCGGCTACGCGCCGAGCCGGCTCACGACGTCCGCACTTCCTTCGACCCCCATTTCGACCTCCATTTCAACCCCCACTCCAACCTCAACGACGACAAGGAAACCTGTGTCATGACTGACTTCGCAATGATCGACGAATCGACCACCGGCGTGCCCCTTGACACCCCGGGCGTGGCGACGTTCTACGTGGTGCCGTGGACCCTGGAGACGGTCAATCACAGCAGCGGGAAGACCACCCTGGTGGCATGCCGCTACTACGACGACCAGTGGAACCAGATCGAAAGCGGCACGCCGATGCAGAGCGGCGCTGCCTTCTTCCAGCTCGCGCAACGCGCCACGACGCAGGGCGGCAACGAGAAGCCTCCAGCGGAGCTGGACCTCACGCTGGTCTCCGCGGTGGCCAAGACGCTGAACTCGGCGTGCAACCTCGACAACAGCTTCATCGCGGCGGGGAAGCCGAAGGCGACCTGGCTGATCATCCCGGTGATGCCGGACACGAAGCGCGGCGTCATCCTGGTGTTCCGCTCGCCGGCGGACGGCGACAAGGTGGACTACCTGGTCGCGACCTCGGATCCGGAGATCAAGAACGGGAGCAACTAGGAGCGGGGCTTCAGCGTGTGCCTGACCACGGCGGGCTTGCTGCGCGTCCCGGCGTTGCATGCCGGCCGAGGCATTTGCCGTACTGGCAACGCCTGACCCCTGATCATCGTCTCCGGGGTCGTCCTTCAATCACCGGTGCGATTCGAGGTCCAGGCCGACGGGCCGCCGTTCCACGGCGGCACATAGACATACGTCGACTTGGACTCGTACGCCTCTCGCTTTTCCGTCTTCCGCTGCTGCTTGTACGTGTCCCGATGGCTCTCGGAGCGCTGGCCGCTCCCGCTGCTCGAGGTGGTCACCGCGCCGCCGGAGGCGCCGTCCTCGTCCTCGTCGTCATCCTTCTTGTTCTTCCTTTTCCATTTCTCGAATTCAGTCCACCACTTCTCGAGCCGGGTGTTGTTCTGCTGCTGTCGGTTCTTTTCGCCCTTGCCGTCGGTGCCGGGTCGCTTGGAGGCATGCCCGGCCAGCGTCGGCGCGGCGAAGCCCAGGTCCTCGGCCTCCTGCAGGCGGGCGGCCCACTTGTCGTAGGAGTCCGGCGAATAGGCGGCGATCAGCTTGCCGGCCTCGTCATAGGCCCCGGTCAATCGTTGCACGGGGCCCATGCCTGCGGGCGTTTCGCGCGCGATCTCCGGCGCCAGCGCGGCACGTGCCGCAGCGTAGGCGCCGGGCAGTTCCCTGCGTTGTGCCGGGGAGGAGGGGACGGCCGCTTGAGCGCCGAACAGGGATTCGATCGTCCGGCGCTGCGCCAGCATGCGGGGCGACGCATCAATGCCGGTCGACACGGCGGTCGCGGTGGACGACCGGCGTGCCTGGGCCACGGCGGCGGCGCGGCTGGGCGCGGAGTCGCTCTCATGCCTGGATGTCAGCTTCATCCTGATCCTCCCGATCTGATTGCATCGTGACGGTGCTGTCACGTTGACGGGACAGAGTGGCACGGATGCAGACCGGGCGACATCAGCAGAATGCTGAGTCGCCGCGGCAGAAATGCCGAGACGATCGCGCGTGCACGCAAGACACCACGCCCGCCGCGCCGCCCGCTTAGCGCGCCACCTGCGCGCCCTGCTGCGCCGCCCGGTGCACGACGTCGGCCACGACCTTTGCCTGCGTCATGAACACCGCGTGACTGGCCTTCACTTCCGTCACGGACGCGCCGATGCGCTTGGCCATCGACTGCAGCATGCGCTGGTCGAAGGCCTTGTCGTCGGTCGCGATGACCGCCCAGCTCGGCTTGCTGCGCCAGGCCGCGTTCTGCAGCTTCGTGCCGAACGAGGCCATGTTGATCGGCACCTGGCTGTCGCGAAGGAAGGCGGCGTCCGCATCGCTGGCGTCCGCGGCGAAGCCGGCCTTGAACTTGTCCGGACGGACGATGCCGAAGCCGTCGGGCAGCGTGTCGAGCACGAACTCCGGCGGCGTGGTGAAGCCGGCGTACTGCTGCGCCGTCGTCTCTCCGGCGTCCGGCGACAGGGCCGACACGTAGACCAGCGCCGTGACCTTGGGATCCACGCCGGCCTCGGTGATCACGGTGCCGCCCCAGGAATGTCCCACCAGCACGGTCGGGCCGTCCTGCTGCGCCAGTGCGCGCCTGGTGGCGGCGACGTCGTCCGCCAGCGAGGTCAGCGGGTTCTGCACGATGGTGACGCGGTAGCCGCGCTTCGTGAGGTTGTCGTGGACACCGCGCCAGCCCGACCCGTCGGCGAAGGCGCCGTGCACCAGCACCACGTTCCGGGCAGGCTTGACGTCCGAGCTACTCCGGGCCGTCTGCGCGGACGCGAGGTCCGACAGACCGGCCATGGCGGAAACGGCGAGGACGGCGGAAAGGATGGCTTGTCTGCTCATGATGAATCTCCTTGGGTGGGGCAACGGCATGCGGGCCAACACGGCCGGTGGATGACCGACGACACGGTCCGATCGGGTGGAAGGATCTGGCGAGGGGATCCGGTCAGGGAAGTCGGAGACCGTGTGTCGACACGAGCTCCTCGACGGCGCGCTCCCCGATGACGACGCAGGGCGCCATCGTGTTGCCGCTGGTCACGTGCGGCATGACCGAGGCATCGGCGATGCGCAGGCCGTCGATCCCGTAGACCTTGAGCTGCCCGTCCACCACCGCCATCGCGTCGCGGCCCATCTTGGCCGTGCAGGACTGATGCCAGTAGGTCACGGCGGCATTGCGGAGGTAATGCTCCAGAGCCTGACCCTTCATCCGGCCGGGCAGCGATTCGCCTTTGACAAGCCCCTTGAAGGCCGGGCTCGCGCCGAGTTCGCGGACCAGTTCGATGCTCCGGACCGCGCTGCGAAGGTCGTCCGGGTGCGACAAGGTGCCGGTATCGATCACGGGTGCGTCGGTGAACTCGCGTCCGGAGAGCGTGATGCGGCCGCGGCTCTGCGGATGGGCCAGTCCGGCGAACATCGTCCAGCCGTGGGCGGGAACGCCGAGGGAGGCGTTCTCCGCGCTCGGCACCGGGAACTCCACCTGGCAATGGAACATGTCGGGCAGTCGCAGGGCGCTGCTGCTGCTCCAGTACAGGGTGGCCTCCGATCCGCCGTAACCCACGGCCTGCGGTTCCTCATACTCGAAGATCGCTGCGAAGGAGACATGGTCCTGGTGGTTCTCGCCGACGCCGGGGAGGTGCTGGACCAGGGGAATGCCGTGACGGTGCAGTTCCGCCGCGGGCCCGATGCCGGACTGCATGAGGAGCTTGGGCGTGTTGACGGCGCCCAGGGACAGGATGACTTCGCGATCGGCGTTGAAGCGCTCGATGCGGCCGTCGCGCAGCGCTTCCACGCCGACGACGCGGCGGCCGGAGAACTGCAGGCGGCTCACCACGGTGCCGGTGAGCACCGTCAGGTTCGACTGGCCGCGTCGGGGATGGACGTAGGCGCGGTAGATGGAATGCCGGCGGCCGTCCTTGACGATGAGGTCGTTGAAGGCGACGCCGCCGAGGCCTTCCATCATGGCGCCGTTGGGGCTGTCGAAGTGGGGGATGTCGCTCGCGCGCGCGGCCTCCACCAGTGCCCGGGCGATCGGCTGCGGATCCTGCACGGCGGCGACGTGGACGGGACCGTCCGCGCCCCGCCGCAGCGGATCGGCGGGCCCGCGATAGTCCTCCACGCGCCGGTAGATCTTCAGCACGGATTCGTAGTTCCACGCGGGATTGCCGGACTCCTCGGCGAAGTCCTCCCAGTCGTTCTTGTGGCCGCGCGCCCAGAGCCCCACGTTGATGCTGGATCCGCCGCCCAGGACGCGACCCATGTTGAGCGGGATCGACCGGTGGTTCAGATGCGGATTGGGCGCGCCGCTGAAGTTCCAGTCACGCGCCGATCCGAGATTCAGCGGCCATTGGCCGGGCGTCATCACTTCCGGCAGATCGTCGTCGCCACCTGCTTCGATGAGCAGCACCTTGACGCTGGGGTCCTGCGCGAGACGACCCGCGACGACGGAGCCGGCCGTGCCGGCGCCGCAGATGATGAAGTCGTAGGTCGTTCCGGCAGCGTCGGCGCTGACCGGGTTCGGTTGCGAGTGTTCCATTGCTTTCTGATCGGCCATGGCCGATGCCGTGTGACGCGGAGGTGGCCGCGACATCGATCAGAAAGGAAGGATTTGGCGGCTACGAAATGGTAGGAGGAGTGCCGCGAAATGAGGTTGCAAACATCGTCGTTAGAACAAGCCTTGATGTGATCATCACGCCTGAATCGCTTAAGAATATTAGAGGAATGATTTCAGTGAAGAAATTTAATTCCACGCGCCATTGAGGGAAGGCGGCAGAAGAAGTCGAGCGGGATCAAACGACGTGCAAACGGCGTCCGAGCGAGGTCCGGACGGACTCAGGCAATCGGAATCGCGGTGGTGGAGAGCACTTCCTTCAGGACCATGAAGGACCTGACCTGCCGGACGCCGGGCAGATGCAGGAGGTGCTCGGCGTGCAGCCGGTTGTAGCTGGCGTTGTCCTTGGTGCGGATCACCATGAAGTAGTCGAACTCGCCGGTCACGACATGGCATTCCTGGCATCCGGGGACCTTCTGCACGGCCTTCTCGAAGGCCGCGAACGACTCGGGTGTCGAGCGATCGAGCACCACGCCGATCACCACCAGCATCCCGGCCTCCAGCGCGGACGGATTGAGGAGCGCCACGATGCCCTTGATGTAGCCGGCGTCCTTGAGTCGTTCCACGCGTCTCAGGCAGGCCGGCGGACTCAGGTTGACCTTGCCGGCCAAGGCCACGTTGGAGATCGACGCGTCCTTCTGCAGCGCCTTCAGGATGGCCTTGTCGATCTTGTCCAGCGTGCCCGATGAGAGATCGACGGCGGCGCCACTCTTGCCTTGCACTTTTCTTGCGTTCATGTCGATTTCAGAGATGTTTTGTGAATGAAAGGGAATCGCTGATGAACTATCGACTCATGGGAAGCCCTGATGTTGCATCAACATTGTTCGAGCTTATTCCTATCATCGACAGACCCGCAATCAGGAGTGCCTCTGATGAACCTGTCGAAGTTCCCCCGTCATCCGCTGACCTTCGGGCCCACGCCGATCCAGCCTCTCAAGCGCCTGTCCCAGCACCTCGGCGGCAAGGTCGAGCTCTACGCGAAACGCGAGGACTGCAACAGCGGCCTGGCCTTCGGCGGCAACAAGACGCGCAAGCTCGAATACCTCATCCCGGAGGTCCTCGAAGGCGGCTACGACACGCTGGTGTCGATCGGCGGGATCCAGTCCAACCAGACCCGCCAGGTCGCCGCGGTCGCCGCGCACCTGGGCCTGCGCTGCGTGCTGGTGCAGGAGAACTGGGTCAACTATTCCGACGCGGTCTATGACCGGGTCGGCAACATCGAGATGTCCCGCATCCTGGGCGCCGAGGTCACGCTGGACGCGGCGGGATTCGACATCGGCATCCGTCCCAGCTGGGAGCAGGCGATCGAGGACGTGAAGCGCGCCGGCGGCAAGCCCTATCCGATCCCGGCGGGCTGCTCCGAGCATCCGCTCGGCGGACTGGGCTTCGTCGGCTTCGCCGAGGAGGTGCGGCAGCAGGAGCAGGCCCTCGGCTTCCGGTTCGACTACATCGTGGTCTGCTCGGTGACCGGCAGCACGCAGGCCGGCATGGTGGTCGGCTTCGCCGCGGACGGTCGTGCCGACCGGGTCATCGGCATCGATGCCTCGGCCAAACCCGACAAGACCCGCGCGCAGATCCTGCGCATCGCGCGCCACACCGCCGAGATCGTTGAACTGGGTCGCCCCATCCAGGACAGTGACGTGGTGCTGGACGACCGTTACGGCGGACCGGAATACGGCCTGCCGAACGACGGCACGCTGGCGGCGATCCGCCTGTGCGCGCGGCAGGAGGGCATGCTGACCGACCCGGTGTATGAGGGGAAGTCCATGCACGGCATGATCGACAAGGTGCGCAAGGGCGAGTTCCCGGAGGGCTCCCGCGTCCTGTACGCGCATCTGGGCGGCGTACCCGCGCTGAACGCCTACAGCTTCCTCTTCCGCAACGGCTGATGAGCGCGAAAGCGATGACGCAGCGCACGACGCGGGGGCGACCTCGTATCGCCGCTGAGTGCGCGCGAGTGCCTCGCGACTGCCTCGCGCATTGCCTCGCACATTGCCTCGCACTATTGCGCGGCTGAGGCCGTGGGCAGGTCGCGATCCAGCAGGCAGTCGATGAAGGCGCTCAACGCCGCGGGGCGATGGCGGCGGTTCGAGTAGTAGAGGAAGAGCCCCGGCCGCGTGATCGACCAGTCGGCGAGGACCTGCACCAGACGCCCCTGGGCGAGCCACTCGTCGACGGGCCCGCGGTCGAAGGCGTAGGTGATGCCCAGCCCTTGCAGCGCCGCGGCGACACCGATGTCGGCGTGGTTGGTGACCAGAGGGCCTTCCGCCGCGACCTCCACGCGTTTGCCCTTCTTCTTGAACTCCCATCGATACACGCGGCCGTCGAGCTGCAGCCGCCAGTTGATGCAGGCATGGCCGTGCAGGTCGGCGGGTGACTGCGGCGTGCCGCGGCTCGCCAGATAGTCGGGCGACGCCACCGCGACCATGCGCACGTCGGGGGTCAGGCGCACGGCGACCATGTCCTTCTCCAGCTGCGCGCCCACGCGGATGCCGGCATCGAAGCGACCGGCGACGATGTCGCTCAGCGCGTCGTCCACCACGATGTCGAGCGCCACGTCCGGATGCGCACGATGGAACCGGCCGAGCCGTGGCGCGATGACGGTTCGTGCCGCCATCCCCAGCGTGTTGATGCGCAGCGTTCCGCCCATCTGGCCGGTCGCCGCGCTGGCCTCGGCGACGGCGTCGGCCATTTCCCGGAAGAGCGGAGCGACGCGCCGGTAGAGCTGCTCGCCGCTGGCCGACGGCGCCACGCTGCGGGTGGTGCGGTTCAGCAGTCGCGCGCCGAGGCGTTCTTCCAGTTGCCGGATCGTCTGGCTCAGCGCCGAAGGCGACAGGCCGAGATGCTCGGCGGCGCGGGCGAAGCTCTCCCGCTCGACCACCGCGACGAAGGCCTTCAGTTCGGCGAATTCCGATCCGCGCATTCTGTATCCGTTGCTACATAGCCTATCAAGATTCTAGGTGATTCTCTAATGTCTCCATCGGACGGAAGCTATGAACTTCGAAGCCTGAAAGGAGTCTCGTCATGAACGAATTGATCCTTCCCGATCCCATCGCCGCCTACTTCGCCGCCGACCGGCAGAATCCGGACAGCCTTGCCCGATGCTTCACCGCCCAGGCGGTCGTGAAGGACGAGGGGCGCGCCTACACGGGCCGCGATGCCATCAAGGCGTGGAAGGCCGAGTCGGCGGCCAGGTACACGTACACGAGCGAGCCGTTCGCCGTGGCGCCGGAGGAGGGCGGTCACGTCGTGAGCAGCCATGTGGTCGGGAACTTCCCCGGCAGCCCGGTCGATCTCAGGTATCACTTCCGCCTTGAGCGCGGCCTGATCGCACAGCTGGAGATCACCGCATGAGCTTCGATCTCCAACTGGACGGCCTCCGGGCGCTGGTCACGGGCGGTACGAAGGGCGTGGGGGCCGCGGTCGTGCAGAGCCTGCTCGATGCCGGCGCGCAGGTGATGACCACGGCGCGGTCCGTGCCCGCGTCATCGACGGATGGCGCGTTCTACGTCGCCGCCGATCTGTCGACGGCCGAGGGCGCGAGCCGCGTCGCGCAGGTCGCGCTCGAGCGGTGGGGTGGTGTCGACATCCTGGTCAACCTGCTGGGCGGTTCCAGCGCGCCCGGTGGCGGTTTCGCGGCACTGGACGATGCGCAATGGTTCAGCGAGTTGAACCAGAACCTGATGCCCGCGGTGCGCCTGGACCGCGCGCTGCTGCCCGCCATGCTGGCGCAGGGGTCGGGCGTCATCGTTCATGTGAGCTCGATCCAGCGGCTGCTGCCGCTGCCGGAGTCGACGACGGCCTACGCCGCGGCCAAGGCGGCCCTGTCCACCTACAGCAAGGCCTTGTCGAAGGAGGTGACGCCCAAGGGTGTCCGCGTGCTGAGCGTCGCGCCGGGCTGGATCGAGACGGAAGCGGCCGTGGCGCTGGCGCAGCGGCTGGCGACCCAGGCCGGCACGGACTACGAGGGCGGGAAGCGGATCATCATGCAGTCGCTCGGCGGCATCCCACTGGGCAGGCCGGCCAAGCCGCAGGAGGTGGCGGATCTGATCACCTTCCTGGTGTCGCCGCGCGCCGGCTCGATCTCGGGGTCGGAGCATCTGATCGACGGCGGGACCGTCCCGACGGTGTAGGGCGACGGGGCGTGCCGTTTCCGGACGGGAGATGGCAAGTCCTGACCCCCAAGAGACGCCCCTGTCTGCGTGGTCCGCAAAGGCGGCCGCTTGCGGAAGACGGGCGACTGAAGTCTCGGAGGCTGCGGCTTCACTCCGCCGGGAGGTGGTAGCTGAATTCGTAGAAGTGTTTGCCGTCCCGCACGTCGATGCTGAGCGTGCCGCTCAGGCCGACCAGTTCGCCGGTGCCGGAATCGGGCACGACCTGGACGATCAGCTTGGGCGTGCCGCGATTCATCTCGCCGAAGTGCATCAGCATGAACGAGCCGCTGCGGCCCGCCACCCGGCCCTCGACGCGCTCCATGGCGACGTAGCCGGCCGAACTTGGCTCCGCGCTGCGGAAGGCCAGCATGTGGCCGAGGCCGGTCGCGTCGAGTTCGCCGTGGAACTGCTTGCGAAGCAGCAGGTGGCCGAGGTTCGCTTCGGCCTCTTCAGGCGCCGGGGTGAGCGGCGTCATCTGCACGTCGAAGGTGCCGCGGAGGGTGTGGGTCTGGGGCATGGTGGCCTCGGTGTCTATCTACCAATCGATGATGACGAGCCGCTTCATCCTGGCATGACGGGAATGCTGAAATCCCTGCTTCAGGCGGCTCAGAACGGACACCGCAACGGCGGCGTCGTCATCCGGATAGTCTAGTCATTGGATATGCTCGGCACGAGACGCTGACCGGACCGGGAATGAGCAAGCTCCACTTTTCCGAACACGCAGAGCCCATGCGCTTCATGGCCGCGAGCACGGCGCCCCTCGGCGGCGTGCTGCTCGCCCTGTTGGCGCTGTGGATGGCGGCGGTTCCTCCGTCGCTTCATGAGATCGGCTTTGATCTTCCCGGCGACGGTTGCCTGGGCGTGACGGGTCCGGAGGGGCCTCCAGTCCACATCGTCATCATCGACCAGGCCGGGGACGTCACCTGGGATGGCGAGGTGCTGGCCGATCGCGCGGCCCTCGAGCGACGGATGAGCGCCATCGGTGCCGAGGCCATCGCTCAGCAGCCGGCGATCCATGTCGTGCCGCACAAATGGGCACGCTACGGGGCGTTCATGGCCGTCATGGTTGCCGCTCAGCGCAATGGCGTGGCATTGGTCGACCTGATCGGAGAGGGGCCGATGCGCATCCGCGGCGTGCCGGCCGACGCCCCGAGGGTCATCGACCATCTCTGAGCCTCACGAGCAGCTGGGCAAGACCTGACACCGCCGCTCACCGAGCGTGTTGTGGGACCGCCGTGATCCGCGCTTTCAGCACGTCCTTCATCCAGTCGAGCGCCTCGCGCTTGCGCTGCTCCGATTCGGAGGCCGTGCAATCGGCGGGAACCGCCACGCGATAGCCGCGGACATACGCGTCCATCGCCGTGCACTTGACGCAGTAGTCCGTCGCGAGGCCCGTGACGATGAGATCCTTGGCGCCCAGCTGCGCCAGGAGCAGGTCCAGCGGCGTCGCGTAGAAGCCGGAATGTCGCGGCTTGAGGATCAGCAGGTCGGCCTTGGCGGGCGGCAGCAGCCGTGCCAGTTCGGCGGCGGCGCCGCCCGCTTTGCGGCATTCGCGCAGCAGCGTCTGCACATCCGACCGCCACTGGCCGAAGTTGTCGTTGACGTAGATGACGCACGACCCGTCGGCATGGAACTGCTTCCTCAGCCGCGCGGTGGCGCGTGCCGCTTCCACCGCCGCGTCGGCGATGTCTCCGGCGCCTTCGAAGCGCAGCGGATTGATGAAGTCCACCAGCAGCAGCACCTTGCGTGAACGCGGCATGCCCGTCCCGCTCGCGACCTTCCGGTCGATCGCGCGGGCGCTGGAACGGGATGGCATGGTCAGCGCGCTTTCATGGATCGCCGCGTCCGCCTGACGCGCCGTAGACCTGCCCGGTGGCGTAGCCGGACTCCGCCGACGCCAGCAGCACGTACACCGCCGCCAGTTCCGCGGGCTGACCTGCCCGCCCCATCGGCGTGTCGGTGCCGAATTTCTGCAGCTTCTCCTGCGTCTGGCCGCCGCAGACCTGCAGCGGCGTCCAGAACGGCCCCGGCGCGACCGCGTTGACGCGGATGCCCTGCTTGGCCAGCTGCTTCGCGAGCCCCTTGGTGAAGATCAGGATCGCGCCCTTGGTGGACGCGTAGTCCAGCAGGTTCTCGCCCGGGTCGTACGAGTTGACGGACGCCGTGTTGATGATCGAGCTGCCCGGCGCGAGATGCGGGATCGCCGCCTTGGACAGCCAGAACGGCGCGTAGATGTTGGTCTTGAAGGTCCAGTCGAACTGCTCGGTGCTGATGTCCAGGATCGATTCGTGGCTCTGCTGCCGGGCGGCGTTGTTGACGAGGATGTCCAGGCCGCCGAGCTCGCGCACCGCGTCCGCCACCAAGCGCTGGCAGAAGGCTTCCTCGCGCAGGTCGCCCGGCAGCGCGATCCCCTGGCGTCCGGTCTCCCGGATCAACTCGATCACCTCGCGCGCGTCGGGCTCCTCGTCGGGCAGGTAGTTGATCGCGACGTCCGCGCCCTCGCGCGCGAAGGCGATCGCGGCCGCGCGGCCGATGCCGCTGTCACCGCCGGTGATCAAGGCGCGGCGACCGGCGAGTCGGCCATGCCCCACGTAGCTCTTCTCGCCGTGGTCGGGCGGAGGCGTCATGTCGCGGGCGAGGCCCGGCCATGGCTGTGACTGCTTCGGGAAGGCGATCTTGTCCGTCATCGGAATACTCCTGGGAAAGGCGCGGCGTCCGCGTTACCGCACCCGCACCCGCATCCGCGTTGACGCTGATGCGGCAACGCGGATGCCTGTGGCGTCGATCTCGCGCCGCGATCAATGCTTGGCCTGCTCCTGCGCCATCAGTTCCTGCTTGCGCTGCAGGATCCGTTCGCCGAGCTCGGCCATGTCCAGTCCGGACTTCTTCGCCTTCGGGAACATCTCGTTCTGTTCTTCCTTGACGTGGTGCTTGACCCACTCGCTCATGACCTTGACCTTGGCGTCATAGTCCTCGCCGCCGGGCTCGACGCCTTCGACGGCGGCGATCAGGTCCTTGATGCTCTGGTGCTCGACACGCGCCTCGGGGACCAGCTCCTTGTCCTTCAACGCGGCCTGGACTTCCGGGTAGAAGATCTCTTCCTCGACCTGGGCGTGCACCGTCAGCTCCAGGCAGATCTGCGCGACGAGCTGCTTCTTCTTCGCGGTGGAGCGCGACTTCTCGAATTGCTCGAAGAGCCCGGCGACCAGCTTGTGATCGGCGCGCAGCAGGCTCACGGCATCCGGTGTCTTCGTGCGCGCGGTGGTCGCGCGGCGGGTGGTCGATTTGCGGCTGTTGGTCGCGGTCGTCGTGGATGGCATGGAAGTTCTCCTGGCGGTGATGGCTGGGGCGGCGAGCCCTCATGGCTCGCCGCAGCAAATTCATTGGCAAAGGCGATGCCCGCCGCCGCGTCCGCTAACCGGGATCGTCCGACGCCGCAGCTTCTTCGTCCTCCTTCTTGTTCTTGCGCACGCCGCGCAGGTTCATCGCGAACAGACCCAGCTGCAGCACGATCAAGGCGTACGACTGCGTGAAGGCGCCCCACACGCACCACAGCAGATTGCTGAGCACGAAGACCCAGAAGCCCCAGGTCCGGCGCCGCGCGCTGCGACCGCCGACCAGCCAGGCGGCGACGAGCGTGACGACCATCGCGGGCCATTGAAGCGCGTTGAGCAGTGGGTCCATCACCCGCCGAGGCAAGCGGCTCGCCAGCGATGGTCCACGGCATTCAACGCAGGACTGCGGAGGACAGCGGCGGCGGGACGAAAAAGCCCCGGCGGGCCGAGGCTTGTGTTGCAGGCTGGCAGCGGCAGCGGCCGCCGCGGAGCCGTTCGAAAGGACGAGCCTTCAGCGATCGTCGCGCGACGAATCGCTGTCCTGGCCTTGATCGTCCTTGGAGGCGCGGTTGGACTGATCGCGCGAGGTCTGCGGGTTCTGCTGTTGCTGCGAACCTTCGTTCATCTGGCCCTGCCGGCCGCTGCCGGGCTGGCCCTGCTGCGGCGATTGCCGCTGACCTTGCGATCCTGATCCTTGCTGCTGGCCGCCGGGCTGGTTCTGTCCTTGCTGGCCTTGCTGATGCTGCTGTTGTTGCTGCTTCTGCTGGCCTTCTCCGCCCGGGGCCTGCTGCGGGTTCTGCGCGTTGGGTTGCTGAGCCATGATGGTCTCCTCGTTGTGCGCGTCGGCAAAGACACCGACAGCAGGAAATGGGCAATGCGCATGCCGCCTCGGCGTTGCCGACCCCGATCGCCGGGCCGGTCCGCCGCTTGCCACGATCTGGCGGAATCCGTCGTCCCGGAGCCACCCGCATGCCCGTCATCATCCGTATCGGCACCGCCGGTTGGAGCATCCCCAAGGCCGTCGCGGCTTCGTTCCCCGGCGACGGCAGTCAGCTGACGCGTTATGCCCGCGTCCTCGAATGCGCCGAGATCAACACGACCTTCAGCCGCACCCATCGGCCAACGACGTTTGAGCGCTGGGCGAACGAAACGCCGGCGGACTTCCGCTTCTCGGCGAAGGTGCCTCAAGCGATGACGCACGGCGCACGGCTGAAGGTGCCTCGCGCGGAGGTCCGGGCCTTCACCGCGTCGCTGGTCGGGCTGGGCGATCGGCTGGCCGCGTTGCTCGTGCAACTGCCGCCGTCGCTCGACCTGGACACGAGGACGGCGCGCGCCTTCTTCCGTTCGATCCACGCCGGATTCGAAGGCGCCGTGCTGTGCGAGCCCCGGCACCCGAGCTGGTTCACCGCGGCCGCCGAGCGGCTGCTGATCGAGGAACGTGTCGGACGCGTCGCCGCGGATCCCGCGAAACCGGAGGGTGCGGCCGCGCCGGGCGGATGGCTCGGCGAGAAGGGCGACGGTCGCGGCGCCACGGTCTACTACCGTTGGCACGGCTCGCCGCGCATGTACTGGTCGCGGTATGAGGATGACTGGCTCGCCGCGCAGGCATCGGAGATCTCGCGGTGGCCGGCGGGCACGCAGGTCTGGTGCGTCTTCGACAACACCGCCTCCGGTGCGGCGGCCGACGACGCGTTGCGATTGCAGGCCTTGCTGAGCGGTGGTCTCAAGGGTCCTTGAACGCTGGCCCGGGATCCTTCAAGCGGAGACGCGCCTCGGGCCGTGGCTAGAGGCGCTCGATGCCGACGACGGACACGGCCGATATCACCACCACCCGCACCGGCTTCGTATAAGCCGGACTGTTTGCGCGCAGGGTGGCGAGCAGTGCCGCGACGACAGTTGGATCCGATTCACGCACCATCAACAACGTGGGCCGGCGCGGTCGGAACGCCGCGGCGGCCTCCAGCGGACCCGCTCGCCACCAACCGCAATCCCACGGGTCCTGGGCCTGAGCGTCTCGCCGCGTCACGCACTCGCGCCACAGGATCTGCAAGCGCCATCGCAGGCCGAGCCAACGGCCCAGGCGTGCCAGTTCATGGCTGCCGTCGAGCTCGCACGCTACGCCATCCAGGCCGGCATGAGGCGCGATGCTGGCCGCGCGCAGCGGCTCCGTCATGACCGGGAAGGCGCCGCTCTCGCACCAGGCGCGCAGCGACGAGAGCAAGCCGCCGTTGACCGCGCCGAGCGCATCGGGCGGGATCATCAGGGCGTCGTCGAAGCGGCGCGGCAGGCGCATGGCAGGGCGGGTCAACCGCCGCTCGACGAGCGCCTCGCGGGGGCCGAACTCGCCTGGGGCGCGACGCCGATGGGGATGACACGTACGCCGGAGGCGGTCGCCGTGGCGTCGGTCTGACGAGTCGTCTGCGCCGCGGGCGGCTTCTTGCGGGCCGCGAACATGTTCACCACGCCCTGGCGAGCTTCGGAGAAGTAGAACAGTCCGGTCACGGCCAGGACGACGGCCACGATGCCGGCGGCGATTTTGACGGGGGAGATGTGCAGCATGAAGAAGCCTTCGACGGGGCCAGGAGGGTAACAGCCCGCGCCTGGCGTCCCGAGGTCACTCCTTCGCGACGGCTTCCACCTGGATGCGCAGGGCCACGTCCATCTTGAAGCCGTAGTCCTTCCCGGCGGCGAGGCCGAACTCCTCGCGGTTGAAGCTGCCCGAGGCGTCGGCGCCGCAGAAGTCGCGCTTGAGCATCGGGTGCGGCATGCACTTGAGCTGGTGGATCGTCAGGGTGAGGGGTCGGGTCTTGCCATTCAGCGTGAGTTCGCCCACCACCTGGGTCGGCACGCCGCCCTTGGCGCCGTCGAATCGACCCTTGAACGTGGCGCTCGGGTTCTTCTCGACGTTGAAGAACTTGTCGCCGGTGGCCCAGGCGTTCATCGCGTCCAGGCCGAAGTCGATGCTGGCCAGGTCCATCTTCACGTCGACGCTGCCCGCGCCGGTGGCCTTGTCGTAGACGATGGTGCCGGCGCTCTTGTTGAGCTTGCCGCGCCAGTGGGACATGCCCATGTGGTCGGCCTCGAAGCTGGGGTAGGTGTGCGATGGGTCGATGTCGTAGGTCACGGGCGCGGCCTGCGCGGCGACGGCGGAGAGGAGCAGGGCGGGGACGAGCAGCAGCGAGTGCATCGGAATTCCTTGAGTGGGTTGGGCGGGAGTGCCTGTCTGACGACGAATCGGGTGGGCGGATTTCGACAAGGCGGCATCATCGCCCGGTCACCGAGCCGCCGCGTCGAAGGTCTGTCATTCGGCAACTGGAGGCTCAGGATTCCGGCGGCCCGGAATCGGCAAGGGTCGGATGGCGCCGATCGGTTCAACGCGCTCCAGGCCTACGTCGACCGGTCGCCGCGAAGCACGCAAAAGGCTCCGGCAACCTGCTCACGATGTTCGGTCAGACGACCGCAAAGGCCGCGACCAGCAGCGGCAGCAGCTCGAAAGAGTCCGGGCTCGAGAGCACCGCAAAGGCGCTGGACGACGAGGCCGATCTGCTGGCCAATCAGGGCGTCTATCAGGTGGAGGATCTGAGGAACATGCGCCAGACGGAGCAGATCCAGGGCATGGTCGCCATTCTTGAGGAGTTGATCCACGAGTCCGCGGGCAAGCCGCATGGCGAATCCGAGCCCTACTTCTACTACGGGCGCATGCGATGGTGAGCGACTGATCCTCAACCCACTTCGATGACGACCTTGCCGCGGAGCGGTTGATCGCCGTTCCGACCGCTTTCGAGGGCCGTGTGCGCCGCGCCGATCCGGGCCAGCGGGAAGGTGGCGCCGATGACCGGCCGGATGCGCTCGCGCTCCAGCAGGTCCTTGAGCGCGAGCAGCTTGCCGCGGTTCTGCCTGGTGAAGACGAAGTGGTACTCCGCGTTCACGCCCCAGGCGGCATTCAGGTTCTGAGGTGTCGCGATGTCGACGATCGAGACGACGCGTCCCGCATCCGCCAGGACCAGCGGCGAGCGCTCGAGCGTCCTGCCGCCGATGGTGTCCAGGACGACGTTCACGCCGCGGGTGCCCGTCAGCTCGCGCACGTGGTCGACGTAGTCGCCGGATTCGTAGTCGATCGCCTCATCCGCGCCGAGCGAGCGGACGAAGTCGGACTGCGGGGCTCTGCAGGTGGTCAGCACCCGTGCGCCCATCGTCTTGGCGAGCTGAATGGCGATGGAGCCCACGCCGCCAGCGCCGCCGTGGATCAGTACGGTTTCAGCCGGCTGAAGGCGGGCCCGCGTGACCAGCGCTTCCCAGGCGGTGCCGCCGACCAGCGTCAGCGACGCTGCCTCGGCATGCGTCAGGTTGCGCGGCTTGTGCGTCACCAGCTCCTGCGGGACGACGTTGAACTCGGCGTAGCTGCCGCCCTTGGGGCCGAAGATCTTCGGTGTGTAGAAGACCTCGTCGCCGGGCTTGAAGTCGCGCACGCCGGTGCCGACGCGCTCGACCACGCCGGACACGTCGTGCCCGATGACCGCCGGCAGGGGCACGTACGCCGGGTAGTCGCCGCGGCGGATCTGATAGTCCAGCGGATTGATGGACGTGGCGATGACGCGCACGAGGAGTTCACCGGGATCGACGTCCGGCACGGGGATCTCCTGCAGCTGCAGGTGCTCGACGCCGCCGAAGGCGGTCAGGACAATGGCTTTCATGGGGACTCGCAAAGGTTGAGGGCTGTCTCGCTCCGCCGATTTCCGCGGAACGACGCCATTGTCATATCGCAAATCGTCGATACGTTGAGGCGATGAACTCAACCCTCCTGCCGGCGATGGTGATGGGTCCGGTCTTGCGTGGCCGGTCGCCAGCTGCTATCCGCGGCGCGAGCCCTTCGTCGCGCGAGCCCCCCGTACACTGGCCGCTCAAACGCTCGATTCCGCCCATGTCCGAAGAAGTGCCCCTGCTCCGCGTGCTCGAAGTGCTGGCCAACGCGCAGCGCCTGGAGATCCTGCGCAAGCTCAAGACGCCCGGGAGCTTCCCGCCGCAGGACGAGGGCGACCCGCTGGTCGACGGCGTCTGCGTGTCGTCGATCCAGGAAGGGCAGGGGCTGGCGTTCTCGACGACCTCGAAGTACCTCGCCGACCTGGCGAGCGTGGGGCTGGTGACCGTCAAGCGGGCGGGGAGGTGGTCGTACTACCGGCGGGATGAGCGGGCCATTGCGGCGTTGGCGAAGCGGATGGCGCGCGAGCTTTGATTTCTGCTGCTAGAACGACTGCAACACGCTCTTGGTCGTGAGACAGTCCCGTGGCCTGCGGTATGAGCAGGCAATCCAGAGGAGCATGCAGTTTCCGGACGCCGCCGCATCCAGGAAGTACTTCCACACCGTCACAACTAGGGATGTCCGTCCTCGCTGGCTGGAGCACGATCCACCGGCACTGGGAGGAGGCCAAGATGGCACGTTCACTCATCCGCATTCAGGCTTGGGCCTTGGCAATCGCCATGGCATCGATGGCAGCGCCTGCTTGGGCCACGCTCACCGTGGGCAAGGACGCCGCGTGCGGCCAGGACCAGTGGGTCACAGGCCTCACCGGGAAAGCCGGTCTCTGGATCGACGCCGTCGGCCCGACATGCACCGGCTGGAACGAGAGGACCCACCTTCCCATCGAGGGGCGGGCAGGGCGCCCCGTTGGCGGCAAGGGCGGCGGGGTGGTCACGCAGAGCTGTCCTGCGGGCTCCGCCGTCAGCGCGTGGGAAGTCGCGAAGGTGCTTCAGGGGGATGCCGCGTTTGCCGACAAGGTGACCCTGCAGTGCAGCACGCTCGCACCGCCGCAGACGGTGACCGGGTCGGCCATCGCTTTCGGAGGAAGCAACAACCTCCCGCGTGGCAAAGGCAAGCCAAACAAGGGCAGGTGCCCAGCGGGCGAACTGGCCACCTCGTTGTCGGTCTGGACCTCCAGCGACGGGCGCTTCGTGACGGACGTGAACATGAGGTGCGCCCGCGCGCCGCGCGCGTATTCGCAGATGTCGACGCAGCGCGCGGCGGACGGATCCCTCACCGTCTTCTCGCCTGAACTGAAGCTCAAAAGCGGCGACGTCGTCCAGCTCGATTGGTGCCGGGAGTGGGCGACCAATTGCGGCAAGCCGGCCGCGGACGCCTTTTGCGCATCGAAGGGCTTGGGACCATCGAGCAATGAAGTCGCGAAGCCGAACTACGGCCTGACCGTCGTGATCTCTGATCAGCGGATCTGCAATGGTCGCGACTGCACGTCGTTCCAGAAACTCACCTGCAGTCCCCGCAGCTAGGAAAGGGCAGCCGAGACAGGAATCGGGGAAGGAGAATCGCTACAGGTACTTCGGGATCGGGCCATCCTGCGGGGTCGTATCCGCTCCCAGGTCCACGATGGTCTTGTCGACGAAGCACCATCCCCATCCCTCTGGCGGGTCGTAGCCTTCGATGATGGGGTGCTGGGTCGCGGTGTAATGGGCTCGTGCATGCCGATGGGGCGAGTCATCGCAGCATCCGACGTGCCCACAGGTGCGGCAGATGCGGAGATGCACCCATTCGCTGCCGATCTTGAGGCACTCCTCGCAGCCTCGCGCGCTGGGAATCACCGTTCGAATGCTGTCCCGGTGTGTGCAAGAACGTGCCACTGTGGTCTCCTCAGAGTCGCCTTTGAACGGCGGGGTCATCCTAGCAGTGGCCCATGGCGTCGGAGCTCGCTCGGCCTGCCTGAGTCGTCCCGTCTCCGGAAACACTGCGTTCCGCCATCGGCACGAGATGAACAGCGCAGTGCCGTGGGTCGAGCTGGCGGCTCTGAGCCAACAGACCGCTACCTCGCCGCCACCGGCAAACTTCTCGAATCCCACCTCAGCATGTTCGCGAGCGCGTTCTCGATCGGATCCGAGGTGACGCGTTCCGCGCCGAGGAAAGGCCGATCCATCGCGGCGACGAAGTGGAAGACCAATCCGAGGGCAATCGCCAGCACCACGATCGCCCCGCGACTGCACGCGGTGACCGGCAGGACCGACACCGGCGCCAGCGTCAGCAGCGAGCTGACCAGCACCACCACCCACAGCGTCGTCGGCACCTTGCCGTCGCTGGCCTCCAGCCGGGCGCGGCGCTGCATCAGCAGGTCATTCGCCTGGCTCCACATCTGCTCGACCAGCACGGTCTCCGCCGCGCTCGCCGGCCGCAGGGCGCCCAGCGACCGGTAGACGTCGTCGAACGCGTCCTGCGTCGGCTGACTCGGCTGCTCGTGCTGCATCGCCGCCCATTCCTTGCCGATGACGCTTCGGCCATAGCCGCGCAGCCGCTCGCGCGCGAGCGTCGACTCCGGCGTCCCGTACACCGCCAGCGACCGCCCCAGCTGCGCGATCGCCGTCGCCTCCCGGCTCACCGCCTGCTCCGCCGCGCTGAACGAGTCCCACACCGACACGGCCGAGAACGCCAGCAGCAGCGAGTTGATCGTCGCGATCACGCCCAGCGACGCGAGTGCGACGTTGCGATCCGCCTCGGTCGCACGCTCGCGCCACCGCCGCGGAAGCACCGCCTGCGCCCCCAGTCCCAGCATCACCCAGGCCAGCACCAGCCCCAGCCCGAGCGCCCAGTTCGGCACGTCGTAGACGATCACCGGCATGGCACGCCTCCCTCGCTCAGGCCTTCGCTCAGCGCGTACCGCGTCATGCCCGCCACCCCCCGCACGCCCAGCTTGCGGGTCACGTTCTCGCGATGCGTCGCCACCGTCTTCGCGCTGAGCTTGAGCCGGTCCGCGATCTCCTGCGTGCTCAGGTCCTCGGCGAAGAGCTGGACGATCTCCCGCTCACGCGCCGTCAGCGCGGGACCGACCGGGATCGGCGTGCCGGCCTCGGGCAGCCGATGCCGCGTACGGATCTCGTCGACCAGTCCGCCCATCAGTCCCGGGCTCAGATAGATCCGCCCGCTGGCCACGTCGCGCACCGCGCGCAGCAGCTCCTCGCTCGACGCGTCCTTGAGCACGTAGCCCGACGCCCCCGCCTGCAGCGCCGTGACCACGCTGCGCTGATCGCCGTGCATCGACAGGCAGATCGCCTGCACCGACGGATGGTGGGCGCGGACGCGGCGCGTGGCCTCGATGCCGTTGAGTCCGGGCATCGCGATGTCCGTGATCAGCAGATCCGGCTGCAGATGGCGCACGAGCTTGACGGCGGCGGCGCCGTCCTCGGCCAGCCCGACGACGTCCAGCTCGGCGTCTCGCGACAGGAGCGCGCGCAGGCCTTCGCGCACGAGTTGGTGGTCGTCCGCCAGGACGATGCGGAGGGTCATCGGAATCTCCCTGAAATGGAACGTGAAAGAGGAACCTGGAAGAGGAACGTGGAAGAGGAACGTGGAAGAGGGCGCGGGATCACCCGGGATCACCCGGGATCGCGCCGGATCGCGCCGGATCGCCAGGCATCACGCGGAGTCGATGGGGATCAGCAAGGTCGCGCAGGTGCCGCGCCCCGGCTCGGAGCGCAGCACGAGCGCGCCGCCCAGGGCCTGCAACTGGGCGCGCGCGCCGCTCAGGCCGAGCCCTCGCGCCTCGGCGGCACCCTGGCCGGTCGCGAAGCCGCGCCCGTCGTCGCGCACGCGCACGCTCAGCCATCCGGCGTCGACCGTCGGCACGATGTCGACGCGGGACGCCTTGGCGTGCTTCTGCACATTCAGGCAGAGCTCCCGCACCACGCGGCAGGCGACCGCGCGTTGCGCCGCCGGGATCTCGGTGGTTCCGGGGGGCGCCATCGCGCTGTCGTCGACATGGATCGCCAGCGGGCCGAGCAGGCCCAGCTCCGCCGCCATGGCGGCCAGCGCCGTCGGCAGGTCGCCGTGCCAGTCCGGCGGCGCCAGCGCGAAGGTCAGCGTGCGGACCGTCTGTGACAGCTCGCCCAGCAGCGCGGTGACCTGGGCCAGCGCCGGATCCGCGCCGGCCGGGGCGGTCGCGCCCTGGCGCCACTCCCCGAAGGCCAGCCGCAGCCGGACGATCAGGCCGCCGACCTGGTCATGCAGCAGCTGGGCGACGCGCTCGCGCTCACGGAGCTCGGCGTCGGCGTGCGCTTCCGCGAGCGTCATCTGCAGACGGGTCAGCCGCTCGAGCCGGTGCTCGCGGGTGAGCCGGCCGGTCGGGCCGGCGGAACGGGGCCGCGCCGGCGGCGGGGAATCGTCACGCTGGCGGGGACGGTGCGGGGTGAGGTTCATGCGAGCTCCCTGTGCGCCTGGACGGCGTCGTCGTGTGGATGCCGACCCGGGGGATCGGTGCCGCAGACGGTAGGCGCCGCCGCCTTGCGCGACCTTCCGGAAACCTTCCGGAAGGTCCGTCAGGTTCCGGAAGGTCCGGAAACAGGCGCTTGCGGGCGCTGGCACGCGCTCGCATGCGCTCGCCTGCGCGCTTGCGACCGACCGGCCGGGCCGATCATTCGCGGGGGCAGTGCGGTCGCTGGTGCGGCGCGGCACGGCTGAGGTCGTAGCAGCGCTTCAGGAAATCGATGTTGGCGCCCAGGTCCGGCAGCGGTCGCCCGATGCCTTTCCAGTGCTCGGCGAGCGCCTTGCGCAGCGGGTCGACGGCCGCCATGTAGTCGTCGGGGAAGGGGACGACCTCGTAGACCAGGGGGAACTCGATGTACTCCAGCTTCACCAGCGCGCCGAGCTGCTCGTAATGGAAGTGGACGGCGGCGAAGTTCTCCATGTCCTGGCTCAGGTAGAGGTCCTCGCCCGAGCCGGCCAGGCGGATGAGCTCCTGGGCGTGCGGGCCGATCTCGGGCAGCAGCTCGCGCTGGAACGCGCGGGCGCGCAGCCGGATGCGCTCGTCGCGCTCCAGCAGGTGGGCCACGTGCTGCAGCGACTGCAGCCGCTCCGTCAGGTTGGCGCGCTTGCTGTCGTCCACCCATTCGACGAGCTGGGTGACCGAGATCAGCACCCCGACGATGACGCTCAGGCCCGTGGCCAGCCCGACCGCCGCCTGCCAGTAGCCGAGCACCGCCGCGCGGCGGTCGCGCGGCATCCTGACGTTGTCGGAGGTGCTCAAGGCGGCGCTCCCTTCTGACGCAGCAGGACCGTCCAGGCGCGGTCCGGCGTCGTGATCAGCCGGCCCCCGGCATCCAGCGGGGCGCGCGTCCAGCTGACGCTCTCGCTGACGTTGCCGCCGATGGCGCCCAGCTCGCCGCCGTCCACCTGCACGACCAGGTCGCAGTGCCAGGTCCAGATGCGGCTGCGCAACGCGCGGGGCAGGGTGCTCCATTGGGCGAAGCCGGTCGGAGCGTCGGGCTGCGCGTCGCGCGGCGCGCAGATGACGTCGCCCGGTCGCGGCGGCGTGATGGCGGCGTCGCGGGCCTCCAGGCCCGGACGGCTCCCGTCCAGCGCCGCGCGGATGTAGTGCCAGTGCAGCTCGCTGGCCTCGAACTGGCGGTCGCCGAAGCCGGCGTTGCGCATCAGCCAGGAGATGAAGACCGCGCTCCACGGCTTGAGCGAGCCGTCGTCGAAGCGCGTGCGCTGGAGCGGGTAGTCGGGACCCTTCACGCCGATCCAGTACAGCAGCACGCGGGTGTGGAGGTAGGGCTCGGTTTCCTGCCGGCGCGGCACGTCCAGCCGGCGCTCGGTGAGGTTGGAGGCGGCATCCCAGCGACCTCGACCCCAGAGCTCCCATTCCTGCAGTGCAAGCGCGAGCAGGCGTTCGGTCGACGGCGCCGGCGGCGCGGTCTCGCCGCCGAGGCCGGTCGTCGGGCTGGCGTCCGGAGCGGCGTTCGAAGTGGCATTCGAAGCGGCGTTCGGACTGACGTTCGAACTGAGGTTCGACGTGGCGGCCGGACGCGGCGGCTCCACTTCATAGACCGGCGCGGGATCGTCGAGCGGCCACGGCGGCGGCGCCGCGATCGGCTTGGTCTGCGCGCAGCCCTGCAGCCAGAGCGCGACGAGCGCGAGCAGCGCCAGCAGCACGGCGTGAGAGAGATCGCGAGGGAACGGATCGCGCCGGGACTGACGCTGCGACATGAGGCCTCCTGCTCCAGCCACGGGGACGCGGCAGGCTCATCGTCGGGGCGTCAGTGCTGGCTGGGCATCGGAGGAAAGCTGAGCTTGAGGCTCCGGATTCTCCGATTGGTGCGGGCGGATCGCGTCGGCGGCTGGCATCGCCGGACGTCGCGGCTCTCGCGCCCCAAAGCGGTCGCGGCGGAGGTCCTGCCTGGTCCAAATCGACAGATATCGCCCAAATCGGGCGCTCAGCGCCCGCGCGGTGCGAACTGTCCTCAGGGTTCCCCTGTTCGTGCCGATCCCATGGAGACACACGACAAGGGAGTCAGGATGTCTTCGGTTTTCAATCTCAGGATCGGCGCGCGTCTGGCCGTCGCGTTCGGTCTGATGGTGCTGCTCATGCTGCTGATGGCGGGCGCCTCGCACGGCGGGTTGACGTCGGTCGACGGCCGGCTGGGGCAGGTGATCGGTGACCGGTACGTGAAGGTGCGCTCGGTGGGACGCATCTTCGACGAGCTGAACCTGCAGGCCCGCAATGCGCGCAACGTGCTGCTGCTGGACACGGCGCAGGAGCGCGGGGTGGAGCTGACGTCGATCCGCGAGTCGCGCGAGCGCGCGACCAAGGTCTATGACGAGCTGATGCCCACGGTCCACGACACGAAGGCCAAGGCGTTCCTCGAGGAATCGTTGACCGCGCGCAAGGCCTACGGGGAGGCGCTCGACGCCTTCTTCGCGCAGGCCAGGTCGGAGGACATGGACGGCGCGAAGCTGGTGCTGATGCAGAAGCTGCGCCCGGCGCAACTGGCCTACGTGGGATCGCTGGGCAAGCTGGTGGAGCGGCAGGAGCAGCTGATGGAGGAGTCCGGCTCGCTGGCCAAGGAGGCGGTGCGGGAGACGACGCTGGTGCTGTGGATCGCGGTGATCGTCGGCGTGGGGGCAGGTATTGCTTTCGGCGTGCTAGCGACGCGGTCGGTGACGCGGCCGCTGGCGGACGTGCGTCGCGCGATGGAGGCCGTGGCGGGCGGCGACCTGACGACGGACGTGCGCGTGACGCGTCGCGATGAACTGGGGGACCTGCAGCAGAGCCTGGCGCGCATGGTGGAAGGCCTGCGCGGGCTGGTGCGCGAGGTACGCAGCGGCGTGGACTCGGTGACGACGGCGTCGAGCCAGATCGCGGCGGGCAACCTGGACCTGTCGAGCCGCACCGAGGAACAGGCGAGCAGCCTGCAGCAGACGGCGAGCTCGATGGAGGAGATCACCGGGACCGTGCACCAGGCGGCGGACAGCGCGCGTCAGGCGACGGCGCTGGCGGAGGAGGCGTCGGGGACGGCTCGCCGAGGTGGGGAGGTCATCGGGCGGGTGGTGGCGACGATGGATGCGATCACGGACAGCAGCCGGCGCATCGAGGACATCATCGGCGTGATCGACGGGATCGCGTTCCAGACGAACATCCTGGCGTTGAACGCCGCGGTCGAAGCGGCGAGGGCAGGGGAGCACGGCCGCGGATTCGCGGTGGTGGCTGGTGAGGTGCGAGCGTTGGCGCAGCGCAGTGCGAGCGCGGCAAGGGAGATCAAGACGCTGATCGGGACGTCAGGCGTGTCGGTGGCGTCGGGTGGCCGCGAGGTCGCGGCGGCAGGCGAGACGATGCGCGAGATCGTCGAGCAGATCCGCCGCGTGAGCGAGCTCGTCAACGAGATCTCCGGCGCCGCCGGAGAGCAGAGCCGCGGAATCGAGCAGATCAATCAGGCCATCACGCAGATGGATCAGGTGACGCAGCAGAACGCGGCGTTGGTCGAGGAAAGTGCCGCTGCCGCCAACAGCCTGGAAGCGCAGGCGCAGAGGTTGGCAGAGTCGGTGGCGACGTTCAGGGTGGCGTGAAGCGGCGGAGCGCGCTGCTGCTGATGTGCTCGGCTTGCCCCCCATTTTTCCTAGGCGATGTAGGACTGCCAAAGGCTGTGTGCAGCCGCTCAGTGTCGGCAGGTGACGGGCAGCTCGAGCTGAAATCGGGCGCAGCGTCGCCGATAAGGAGGATGACCGCTGCACCTCGCTGACCGGTCACTCGCTCTACGTCCTCGATGCGGCTGCCGCGACTGACCCCTATTGCCCCTGACTCAAGGGCCTCAGGTTCATCGTCGAACTGGCAGGCTGGATCAACAGAACTCTGGCGGATTCTGACCGGGCCGCTGAGCCGAGCGCCGCTCGTGCTCAAACCTTGGTAGGGGTTGGATAAACCTACCTCCGATGGTGAGGCCGTGTCGAACCTGATGTCATGCGTCAACTCCTCTGAAGAGCAACCATGATCCGCACGAACCTATCCACTTACGCGATCTCAATGCCCAGTTCGCCTGCGAATCGCGCATCTCTGTCGACGCTCTACCTGTGCCGCGGCTTGCTCGCGCTGTTGTGGGCAGCCGCCTTCGCCCCGGCACACGCGACCTTGGGCCCCGCGGCGACGGCATTGCTCGTGAGCTATCCGCTGATCGACGCAGTCTCATCGCTGATCGACTATCGCGCGCTGAAGCGCGACGCGGAGCGCCGCATCACCGCCTTCAATGCGGCTCTGAGCACTCTTGCGGCGATCGCCACTGGCTCAGCGTCAGCCTACGGCCCCGCCGCCGTGCTCGCCGTCTTCGGCGTCTGGGCGGCCATCGCCGGTGCGGCGCAGTTCGCGCTGGGCATTCGCAGGCGTGGCCAGGAACTCGGTCAACAGTGGCCGATGCTCATCTCCGGTGGCCTGTCCTTTCTCGTCGGCATCGCGTACTGCATCCAGGCCACGGGGCCCATGCCGTCCCTGGCCGTGCTGTCGGTCTATGCGACCGGAGGCGGTGGATTCTTCGTCATCCAGGCGGGACTGCTGGCATGGCGCTCGCGCCGCCAGCGCTGATCCCGACACCTCGTTCGTTGATCGCCGGCCTGCCGACTCGTCTGCAGAACCCTTTCAGCTACCCATTTGCCTCCACGTCGGAGCAATCAAAGGACACCCAATGCACAAGCAACCCGTATCGACATCCGATGCACCGGCTGCCATCGGCATCTACTCCCAAGCTGTTCGAGCTGGCAGCACCATCTGGCTATCGGGCCAACTCCCATTGGATCCGCGGACCAACAGGATGGTCGACGGCAATGCCGAGTCGCAGATCCGGCAGGTCTTCGAGAACCTCCGCGCGGTTGTCACGGCAGCCGGCGCCACGTTCGACGACGTCGTGAAGGTCAATGTTTACCTGACCGACCTTGCCCATTCCGCGCTCCTCAACAGCGTCATGTCGGAGTACTTCCAGAAGCCTTACCCCGCACGCGGCACGGTCGGCGTGGCGGCACTCGCTGGCGGGGCGCTGGTCGAGGTCGAGTGCGTCGTCGCGCTGTGAGGCGCCAGATCCAGTTCAAGACGAATACACCATGACAAGAACCGTTGCAGATCAGTTCGTCGACACCCTTCGGGCTGCTGGCGTCAAGCGCATCTTCGGCGTCGTCGGGGACAGCCTGAACGGGTTGACCGACGCCGTACGCCGTCGAGGCGACATCGAATGGGTGCCCGTCAGGCATGAGGAGGTTGCCGCCTTTGCCGCCGGGGCGGAAGCACACCTGACGGGATCGCTCGCCGTTTGTGCCGGAAGCTGCGGGCCGGGCAACCTGCATCTGATCAATGGACTGTTCGATTGCCATCGCTCAGGCGTGCCAGTGCTTGCCATCGCGGCTCATATTCCTTCACCGGAAATCGGCACAGGCTATTTCCAGGAGACCCACCCGCAGACGCTCTTCCAGGAGTGCAGCCACTACTGCGAATTGGTCTCCGACCCCGAGCAGATGCCTCGGACCCTGGAGATCGCGATACGCGAGGCAGTGAGCAAGCGGGGGGTCTCCGTCGTGACGATCCCGGGCAATGTCGCGCTTCTTCCGGCCACCGAGGCACCCACGGCGAGGACGTCGAGCCTGCTGCCGGCGGCGCCCTTGGTGACGCCCGCCAGAGACGAGTTGGTCAAGCTCGCGGAGATGTTGAACAGCGGTCGGCGGATCACGGTGCTGTGCGGCTCCGGATGCCAGGGTGCCCACGATCAACTGATCTCTGTCTGCGAGCGATTGAACGCGCCCGTGGTGCATGCGCTCCGGGGCAAGGAACACGTCGAATGGGACAACCCCTACGACGTCGGCATGACGGGCTTGATCGGCTTCTCGTCGGGCTACTACGCCATGCTCGATTGCGATGTCCTGCTGATGCTGGGGACCGATTTCCCCTACCGGCAGTTCTACCCCCGCGAGGCGGGTGTGCGCATCGCCCAGGTCGACATCAGAGCGGAGCACATTGGACGTCGTGCACCGGTCGACCTCGGAATCGTGGGAGACGTCCGAGCGACGCTGGAGGCCTTGCTGCCGCTGCTTCAGCAGAATCCCGACGCCGCCCACCTGACGCAGGCGCGCGAGCATTACCGGAAGACTCGCAAGGGTCTCGACGATCTCGCGGCGCCTGGTCGACGGGGCATCCATCCGCAGCAGATTGCCAAGGCGCTCAGCGACCAGGCCGCCGACGATGCGGTCTTCACCTGCGACGTCGGTCTGCCGACCGTGTGGGCCTCTCGATATCTCGCCATGAACGGCAAGCGCCGATTGATCGGCTCGTTCTGGCACGGGTCGATGGCGAACGCGATGCCGCACGCGATCGGCGCACAAGCCGCATTTCCTGGCAGACAGGTGATCTCGCTTTCAGGCGATGGCGGGTTCACGATGCTGATGGGTGACTTCCTGAGCCTCGCCCAGTTGGGACTGCCGGTGAAGGTGGTGGTCTTCAACAATTCGGCCCTGGGATTCATCGAGCTGGAGCAGAAGTCGACCGGCACGCTCAACGTCGGTACGGAACTGAAGAACCCGTCCTTTGCAGCAATGGCGGAGTCCGTCGGCGTGCGCGGAATCCGGCTCGAGCATCCCGACGAGGTGGACCGAGGCATCGCGCAAGCGTTGGCACATGACGGGCCTGTCCTTGTCGATGCGGTCGTGAACCGAAGCGAGCTTGCGATGCCTCCCGCCATCACGCTTGAGATGGCCAAGGGCTTTTCGCTCTACATGCTTCGGGCCGTGATGAATGGCCGCGCTGACGAAGTCATCGAGCTCGCACGCTCGAACCTGTGGCGCTGAACTGCGGGAGTGAAATGAAAAGAGGTGTTGAAAGCGCGCCCACGGATGCAGCCTGGGACGCCGCGCGAATCACGCGGGCATCGTCTGAACTCTGGCGGCTTCCCGCGACCGAGCTTGCGCAGCTGGTGCGGCTGCGCAAGGTCTCCGCTCGGGAAGCTGCGGCGGATGCACTGAAGAGACTGGACGAGGTCAATCCGCGGATCAACGCGGTGGTGGCGCATCGACCCGAACAGGTGCTCGCGCAGGCAGATGAGTTGGATCGCAGGATCGGACGCGGCGAGGACGTGGGGCCATTGGCCGGCGTTCCGGTGACGGTCAAGATCAATGTCGACATGGCGGGCTGGGCATGCTCGGCGTGGTGGAGCGTGCGGTGGATGATGATCGGAGGAAGGTGGTCTCTTGAGCGCGAGAGTCCAGATCAGCGGGGCGATAGCGGATGCCGATCGCCTCGCGTTTGACCGCATTTGCCTTTCAAGCGCAGCCGGTGACGGAGTCGGTGGTGGCGTTCAGTTCGGAGTGAGAGGCTTTATGCCCGATTGCAGTCATTCGAGAGCCTAGTCGATCACAACTGAGGGCGTTGCGATCAAACCTGATTTCCTTGCATGCTATACGCCACCTACGGAAATGCAGCTTTCCTCAGTCGGCTCTAGGTGCCTGTTCAGGCGCGCCAAGGCTCGGACAACTCGTTTCCTGGATCGCGCAAATGCGATCGACCCAGGCGCGGAAACGGCCGGAAGGCAAGCCCTCGCGCGCAGCGCGCTCTACCTTCACAGACGCACGCGTTTCCGCCGGGAATCGCTGATCGGCGAACTCGAGTTGTGCCCACGTGCCTTTGCAGTCAACAAGGCGAGCGGCTTCGATGGTGTCGTCGTCATCGAAGGTCTGGTTCTCGCCGATGCGCAACACTGCCGCAGCTTGCGGTCCGGGCTGAGCACGACCGACGTCGGCCTGCGACTTCACCGTCAGCTTGCTGCCGCTGACCCAACCTTCGCCGTTGTACAGGCGGCGAGCCGGCTGGCCGGTGAGGGCGTCGTTGTCCTTCGCGTTGCGGATCAGGAACCAGCCGTTGCGCGTGCCGGCGACCTCGACCTCGATGCGGACGCCGTAGCCTGCCGAGGGCTCGACGAAGGTTCGCGGCAGCTTGCCAAGAATCTTGGCGGAGGAGTTCGGCTCGGCGCGCACGTTGAGGCCGGCGGGATCGTTCTCGGCAACAAAGGCGCCGAAGTTGCATGCAGTGACGGGCGTGGTTGCGGTAGCGACGGTTGCCGTCGCCTTGCTCTCGGACGGAGCGCCGGCACAACTGGCCAGCGAAGCAAAGCCCGCGCTGGCGAGAAGCAGGACGGCGTTGCGCAGAAGGTGTTCAGTAGCCATCGACGAGGACGTAGTGGAACGACGACATCTGGCCCAGTGAGGCCAGGAAGCCGGGGTAGAGGTCATCCGGGATGGTCTGGCAGCCGGCGGACCAGGTGTTGCCGGAGGCCTGGGTGCCGCCGCGGTGGATGTACATCGTAGTCTGGACGTTCTTCGTGTCGATGCGGTTGGCGTCGAAGGGGTTGAACCGGCCGTCGCCGTCGGTGTCACGTTCGGCGGTCTGGGTGCGGGTGGCCTGGAAGGCACGGCGCTTGAGGTGGCCTTTAGGCTTTTCGCCGAAAAAGTAGGTGCCGGCGCGCAGGCGGCCGATCTCGGCGATGCCGTCGCCGTTCACGTCGAAGCCTTCGCTGTGTTTGAAGAGCACGTTGTTGTAGCGCGGGTCCAGGCGGCCGGCGCCAACGGGCTTTGCACGTTGGGAGTACTGGGCGCCGGGTTCGGTGCAGGCGGGGAAGACACGTGCGGTGCGCAGGCCGTCGCCGCCGTTGAGTACGACGATGTGATCGTCGTAGACGCCAAGACCGCGGTTGGCCAGGGCAGAGGTTTCGCGGCGCAGGCCGACGAGGATCATGCGGCCCTGGTGGAGCGCGTCGACGGCCGCGGCAGTGCCACGTTGCAGGACGATGCCAGCGCAGTAGGCATAGGTCTGGCGTCGGGAGAGCAACGGCAGGCGGGGGACGTAGGGCGCGCGCAAGCGATCTGCGTCCCACTCGGTGATGAGGGCGGTGCCAGCGCGCTGGGTGCCGAGCGCCGCCTTGGCGCGCCAATCGAGCTGCGCGGCAGCGAGGCGTCCGCCGGTGTCGCGCTGAACCTCTGAGAGACCGGCAGTGTCGGCGCGCCACTGTTGCAGCGCCTCGTCGGGCGCGGCCGCAGCGCGGGACGCGAAGCCCCGGGCGAAAGCTTCGAGGTCAGGATCGATGGGGTTGATGGTGGCGCGCATGAGTCTCCCTGGGGGCTCGCCGCGTTGATGGCGGGCGAGCGACGCAGTTGATTCTGCGTAGCAGCCAAGGTGGGAATATGGTCGAAAGTCATCCCAAGCCGAATGCCAACCGCTGCTTTTGATTTAGATCAGAAATCGAAGTCGCGTTCGTGCGGAGCATGGGCATCGGTGTTAAAGGCCCAGCAGCGTGGTCACGACGCGTGCGCTGCTGCGGTAGCGCTCCTCCAGCACCACGATGAAATGCCCTTTCTCGTGCTCGTTCGGTTCCACCCGATGATCGGGATTGAGCGCCAGCATCCGCGCCATGCTGAAACCCGCGACGTCGCATCGCGCGTCGAATCGACCGTAGAACTGCGTGTGCTTCAGACGCATGGGAGGGGAAGTTCAATCCATGTCAGCGTGCGCCATGTCGCCGCAGCAAGGCGATCATCTGCTCGTCCTGGTTATGTCGCGCCCGCGCCATCACGGAGGCCCCGTCCTTGGCGACGGCCTTCACGTCGGCGCGATGCTCGATCAGCAGTTCCGCCATCGCCACGTTGCCGACGCCAGCCACCCACCATAGCGGGGTTGCGCCCTCCGTGTCGCGAGGATCGACCGGCACGCCGCGGTCGAGCAACACGCGAGCGACGTCCTTCTCTCCCGAATCGACCGCGCGATGCAGCACGGTCGAGTTCCTGACCTCGGGATCGACAGCTTGCGGGTCGGCTCCAGCGGTGAGCAGGAAAGTCGCCGTCGCTGCGCGGGCCGCCGGCGGTGCGCCACTCTCGCGTGTGCCGCTCGCCAGCGACCACAGCGCCTCCGTGGCGACCTGAGCCTGTGTCGCGCTCAGGCGTGGCGCCAGGATCTGCAACGTCGCGAGCTGGCCCGCGGCAGCGGCGGACAGATACGCGCGCTTGACGACATCCAGGGCGGGATCGGCGTCGAGCAACAGGCGCGTCAGACCCTCGTCCCCTGCGAAAGCCGCCACGGCCAGCGCCGGCCCTTGCCGCTGTCCCCACTTGGACTGATCCGCTTTCGCCGCCAGCAGCCGCTTCACGACGGCCGTGCGCCTGGCGCTGGTGGCCGCATCCAGCGCGGTCAAGTCCTGACCCGACGGTTCGTCCACGGGGATCGCCGCCTGGAGATACAGCCGCACGGCGATCTCGTCGCCGCGCGCGGCGGCCGCGACGAAGGCGTCCTGCGTGAACGGCTGACCGAGCTTCACCAGTTGCTGCCGAGGGTCCTCCACGTGGTCGGGCTGGAACAGCGCCACCAGCTTCTTCGCCGAGTCGGTGAAGCCGGCCACGCCCGTGACGACCGCGGCGATCACCAGCAACACCGCCACCCAGCGCCGCTGCTTCAGGCTCGCGAGGTAGCGTTCGTGCGGGGGTGGCGGGGGCGGCGGGGGCGCGGCATCGGGCATCCGAGATCCGTGTGAGTGGTCGACAAGGCCTTTCTACTCCAGAGTAGCGCCGCCATGCGCGGGACGGACCGCTCTGTCCTCGGGATACGGGTCGCGACCGCGGCGATCCGCGCGCATCGCCACTGGCAAGTCCTGACCCCCGTCACCACCGGGGCATCCGGTGACCGGAGCCGGATCTGCGTCAAGAACGCGTTGCCACGGCGCAGTTGTCGTCGGGCCTTCATTCATTGGAAAACCTTTGGCTGGCCATTGGGGTTCGCGGAAGGTCCTTCGGGATACTTTGAATGGAGCCGCGCCCCAGGATCGGACATGGGGATCGCCTGGCAGGCCTCGCTCGCCGGGACGGCTCCTGGAACCTTCGACTGGCGACGCATTGAAGCAGGTCGCGAGGATGGTGCTCGAAACCGAATGTCTGGACCACAAAGATGAAGACGATTAAGAACATGCTGATCGCTACCGCCACTGCCTCGCTCGCCGCGGCGGGCGGCGGCGCCGTTGCCGCGGACAAGCCCACGATCGCCCTGGTGCATGGCGCCTTCTGCGACGCCCACGCGTGGGACGCCGTTGCCGGCGTGCTCCGCACGAACGGCTACAAGGTGATCAACATCAATCTCCCAGGTCGTCCAGGCACGGAGGTCTCTCCGAAACGGGCAACGCTCGACAGCTACCGCCAGACCGTCCTGACCGCCCTGCAGGAGGAGACATCCCCGGTGGTGCTGGTGGGCCACAGCTTCGCGGGCATCACCATCTCCAACGTCGGAGAAGCTGCGCCCGACAAGGTGAAGACGCTGGTGTACGTGGCCGCCTATCTGCCCAAGGACGGCGACTCGCTGCTGAAGCTCGCGAACGAGGACAAGGACGCCAGGATCGGACCGATCCTCAAGCCCGATGAAGCCAATGGCGTGGTCGGCGTGGACCGCGCCGCCAGCGTGGATGTCTTCCTCAACGACGGCTCGACCGAGTTGCGCGCCGTGTTCCCGAAGCTCGTCATCGACGAGCCGCTGGCCCCGCTGGGGACACCCGTGCATCTGACCGCGGCCCGCTTCGGCAAGCTCGACAAGGCCTACATCCGCACGTCGAAGGACCAGGTCATCAGCCCGTACCTCCAGTCCGCGATGCTGGCCGCCACACCCGTGCGACTGACGCAGACGCTCGACACCGGCCACCTGGGTTTGCTCACCAACCCGAAGGGCGTGGCCGAGGCCGTGGAGAAGGCGGCCCGATGACCCGGCGGCGGCCATCGTGCCGCTCGTCGGGGTGGGCTGGATTCAGGAGCAAGTGGAGCGTATCGAATGGGTTTTTCACGTCGTAGATTCGGGTCGCATGTCACCGGCGCGGCCGTCGGGGCGGCGCTCGCCGCGTGCGGTGCGGAGGGGGCCGATGGGCCAACCGACGGCGCCAGGACAAAACGGGCGGTCGTGCTGGTTCACGGCTCGTGGTTCGGGGCATGGTGCTATTCGGCGCTGACGCCGCTGCTCGTGGCCAAGGGCATCACGGTGGTCGCGCCGGACCTGCCGGGCCACGGGCTCGGCGCCAGGTTCCCCGGCAGTTTCGGGCCGCGGCTGTTCGACGCCGCGGGCTTTTCGTCCGAGGTCTCTCCGCTGGCCGGCGTCTCCTTGCAGGACTACGTCACGGCGATCCTGGCGCAGGTCGACAGCCTCGCGGCGGCAGGTTTCGGGCCGATCACCGTGCTCGGACACAGCATGGCCGGCATCCCCATCACGGCGGCGGCCGAGCAGTCGCCATCGAAGATCGCCAAGCTGATCTATCTGTCGGCCTTCATGCCGGTGACGAGCGCGCCGGCCGCCGCCTATCTTCAGCGTCCGGAAGCCGCGGGGAGCGGGGTAGGCGCACTCCTGAAGGCGGACCTGGCCGCCGTCGGCGCGTTGCGGCTCGAGACGACCACGCCCGATCCCGTCGACATCCAGAAGCTCAAGAACGCCTTCTGCGCGGACGTGTCGGACCTGGACTTCGCGGCGATCGCGCATCTGATGCAGCCCGACGATCCTGTTCAAGCCTATGGCACGCCCACCGGGGCCACCGCGAAGAACTGGGGCTCCGTGCCTCGGGCCTACGTCGGCTGCACCAGCGACAACACCGTGCCCCCCGCGCTGCAGAAGCTGTTCGTGAGCGAGGCCGACCTGCTGACTCCCTCGAACAAGACGGACTTCCACGCGTTCGAGAGCAGCCACACGCCGTTCTTCGCCAAGGCGTCGGCATTGGCTGGCCTCTTGGCGACGCTCATTGCCTGACGCAGGAGCGCCTCTCGACATCGGTCGATCCTGACTCCGAGGACACCTGTCGACCATCGAGCCCCCGCCATGGCGCGCATGCGCCGTTCGGGGGCTTTCTGTTTCGCACTGGAGGCGCAGGCCTACGGCGCCGCCGGCAGGCCCCTGTGCGACACGGGCCAGCACGGCGCACTGTTCTTCAATCGAATGGTGGGGTGCCTCATTGGCCGCACGCCGGAGCGTGGGCCGTTGTCGACCGTCACGGATTCGCCCACGTGCAGGCAAGAACGAGGCAGGACGCGAGATGCAGTCCATCGCGGAGGCTCCCGTCATTCACGCGCGACCACGCGAGGGCCGCGCGAAGGTTGTCCTGCTCCACCTCGAGACGTGCAAGCCAGAGGTGCCGATCGTCGCTGGCCAGGCGGCTCTCGGCCCGCTGCGCGAGGTCGTGCATGTAGTCGAAATGCCGTTGCAGCAGCCAGGCCGGCGCGCCGCCGTCCTTGCACAGGCGCTCCCGTGCGTAGTGGCGCACTGTCTCCGGCGCTTCGTAGCGCGTTTCGCCAACGCACTCTCTCGCAAGCAGCAAGCTCTTGTCCGTCAGCGATGTCAGCAGTTCCAGGACCTGCTGCTCCTCGATGCCGTCGCCCGCGCAGACGGACACCACGGCCTCCAAGGTACATCCGCCGGAAAAGACCGACACCCGGCGGAACAGCTCCTGTTCGGCGCTGTTCAGCAGGTCGTAACTCCAGTCGATCAGCGAGCGCAGCGTGCGCTGGCGAGGCAACGCGACGCGTGAGCCGCCGGTCAGCAATTCGAAGCGCTGGTCCAGGCGTCGACAGACCTCCTGGACCGGCATCTGTCGCGTGCGTGCGGCCGCCAATTCGATCGCCAACGGAATGCCGCCGAGTCGGCGGCATATCGATGCCAAGGCCGGTGAATCGTCCGCCGTGATGGCGAAACGGGGATGCTGAAGCCTCGCCCGGTCGATGAAAAGGCGGCCGGCTTCGGATTCGGCCACTTGTTCGGGCGTGGCTCGCGGGTGCCGGGGCACCGACAACGGGGGAACCCGATAGGCCGTCTCTCCGATGATCCCGAGCCGCTCCCGGCTCGTGACCAGCATGCTGATCCCGGGGCACGCCGAGAGGAGGGCGTAGGCGACGTCGGCGCAGGCCGGCAGCAGGTGCTCGGCGTTGTCCAGGATGATGAGCAGGTTCCTGGAGACGAGTTGCGCGGAGATCGTCTGGATCCACGTTCTTCCTGATTCCTCCTGGAGTCCCAGAACATGGCCCAGGGCCATCGACACGAGCGGCGGTTTTGACAGCGCGGCCAGCTCGACGAGCCAGATCCCGTCCGGATATCGGTCGACCACCTCGGCGGCCACGCGCAGCGCCAGGCGGGTCTTGCCACATCCGCCGGAACCCACGAGGGTGAGGAGCCTCGAACTGTTCAGCAAGCCTTTGAGTTCCGAGACCTGGGCTTCTCGGCCGACAAAGCTGCTCAATGGCTGTGGCAGGTTGTGCGCCGGCCTCGCGTCGGACGGGACATCATCCGCAAGAACGCAGCTCGTCTCCGGGGTCCAGCGATAACCGCGTCCGGTCACGGTCACGATCGCATCGCGTCCCAGGATCTTGCGCAGCGACGAGATCTGCATCTGCAGCGCGGCCTCTTCGACGATCACCTTGGGCCAGGCACGTTCGAGCAGTTCATCCTTGGTGACGAGGTGCCCGGCGCGCTCGACCAGAACGGTCAGAAGATCGAAAGCACGAGGCCCGATGGCGACAGGGGCGCCGCTGGCGAGCAGGCGTCGCTCGTCGAGCTGGAGCTCGAACGACGAAAAGCGATATCGAGCAGATGGATGCTTGGCGGCCACGGTGCGACGAAGGTTCGAGGGAAATGGCATGCAGGACCGCCACGCTCAATGGTCATGGACGCAGTCCTTGCCATTGCGGGTCATACTTCCGGTGGCCATTGCAGATAATCCTGAAAATTGTGCGATTGAGCCTATGATTCAAAACGAGGCCTTCACGTTTACCTCTTATGGGTGATCGTGATGCCGCGAGGCATGGACAAATACTAGGAGTTTCAGCAATGTCTGACCATGTCGGCAAAGCCGATTCGTATGCTCAGGAGTCCGGATCAGGACGGCCCATCCCCACGATCGCCGCGCAGAGCGACGTGTTGTCCGAAGTGCTGACCTTGATTCGGCTGCGTGGGGAGCTCGTCTACACGGCGCAACTGGGATCGCCGTGGCGCATCCGGTTTCCGGCCGGTCCGGCGCACTTCCACTTCGTCGAAGAGGGCTGTGTCTGGGTACTGCCATGCGAGGGTGAGGCCGTCCGCGTCAATGCCGGCGATCTCGTGCTGCTGCCGCATGGTCGAGGTCATTCGCTCGTCGATGCGCCGGACACCACGGCCGAGGCGGTCGACGCGCTGGCATCGCCTGGCTTCGATCGCGATCACCTGACGCTGCAGGCCGGCGGTGGCGGCGCATCGAGCCGGCTGGTGGGGGGGCTTTTCGGATTCGAGGGCAGCACGACCCCGGTCATCACCTCGGTGTTGCCTCCCGTCGTCCACATTCCGCGCAGCGAGGGCGGGGCGCCGCCTTGGCTGGCGGCCATCTCGCATTTCCTGGTCGATGAGGCGCGAGCCGCCGATCCAGGCTGGACATTGATGATCTCGCGCCTGATCGACCTGCTGGTGATCCGGGCGCTGCGCAGTTGGGCTTCCACCCAGACCCGCCGCACGGGCTGGCTCGCCGGGCTCGGGGAGGAGCGCATCAGCCGCGCCCTGGTGGCCATGCACGCGGATCCGTTCCGGCGCTGGACGGTCAATGCGCTGGCGGAAACCGCATTGATGTCGCGCTCGATCTTCGCGCAACGTTTCGCGGCGACTGTCGGAGAGCCTCCATTGCATTACCTGGCGCGATGGCGTCTGACCATCGCCGCGGATCTGCTGCGCAGCGGCGGAATGAAGGTGACCGAGGCGGCGCAGCGTGTGGGTTACGCCTCCGACGCGGCGTTCAGTCGCGCGTTCAAGGCGCACTTCGGTTATGCGCCCAGCGAGGCGCGGCATCGGCCATGAGCGCCCCGCATCGTGGCGAGGCTCGCGAGCGTGCAGCGCCCCGCAGGGCTTGACAGCCTTCAGGCAATCCGGCCGTCTCCATGTGCGGGCATCGAGGCGGGCATCGAGGCGGGCATTGAGGCAGGCGTCGAGGGCATCGTCGCGCTGCATCTCTTCCGGCGTCCGGCGTGCCACCTCGGGTGTGTCGGTGCCGACGTCGGCGATCACCTCGCGCGCCTTCGCGGCAGACGCGCGGGCTGCGAACCGCTGGTGATCGTCACATCATCGGCCGAACTGCCGGCCATCGCTCAGAGCGTCAGCCACCCCACCAGCACCGCGCACACCACCAGGAAGGGGAGGCTGATGCGATGGAATTCCGCCAGCCCACCCGGCACGCGCGCCAGGCGCAGGGCGATGAGGTTGGCCATCGAGCCCAGCACGAAGCCGAAGCCCCCGACGTTCACGCCGATGGCCAGCACGGCCGGTTGCGGCAGGTGGTCCGCCAGCAGCAAGGTGGCCGGCACATTGCTGATCACCTGCGAGCTCACGATCGCCGCCAGATAGGCCGGCAGCGGCTGGTCCAGCGGCAGCCGCGCCAGCAGGCCGGCCACCTGGGGCAGGGCGACGAGCTGGTGCAGGTCCACGAACATCAGGGCGAAGGTGGCGAGCAGGGCCCAGTCCAGCCGCTTCAGCACCTCCCGGTACCAGAGCGCGTAGGCCGCCATCACCACCGCCAGCGCGGGCACCCACTGGTGCAGCTCCAGCGACAGCACGAAGCCCACGAACAGCACGACGGACAGCGTCAGCAGCCGGGGCTGCGTGGCCGTCTTGTGCCGCGCGGGCGCGATCGTGATCGGCGTGCCCGGCATCGTGAGGAGGATGGTCGCCGTCAGCAGGACCAGCATCACGCCCACCGACGGTCCCATCATCGCGATGAAGCCGCCGAAGGACTCGCCGGAGCGATGCCAGAGGTAGAGGTTCTGCGGGTTGCCGATCGGCGTCAGCGACGAGCCGGCGTTCACCGCCAGCGCCTCCAGCGCGACCAGTCGCGCCAGGGGCAGCTTGGCCTGCGCGGCCAGTTCGCGGGTCAGCGGCACCAGCAGGAACAGGCTCACGTCGTTGGTGACCAGCGCGGCAAGCACCGCGGCGACCGCGCACATCACCAGCGCCAATTGCCGCGCCGTGCCGGTGCGGGCCAGCAGCGCGCGGGCGGCTCCCTGCAGCACACCGCTGCGTTCGACGCCTTGCGTGATGGCCAGCAGGCCGGTCAATGCCCCCAGGGTCTGCCAGTCGATCAGGCGCAACCAGTCGCCTGGCGAGATCGGCCGCAGCAGGGCGAAGGCGACGGCCACCAGGGCCAGGAAACCCAGCAGACGGTTGCCGCCCGGGCCGGCGTCGTGATCGCCGGGCGGGAGGCCCGGTGCTGGGTCCGACGGATCGGGGCTGGGGCGTGAGGAGAGGGGGGCGCTCATGAAACGATGGGGGGCGAGGGCTCGACGCCCGGGGGAGTGGCAGGATGACGCGCAGTACCAGTTCCGGCACGCGTGTCGCGAAGAGGGGCAGCGCGGCGCAAGCGATCAATGCCAGCAGGCTGAAGGCCGCGCCGTGGTCCGCGATCAGATTGCTGGCCGTGGTTCCCAGGCTCACGCCGGTGCCCGCGACGGCCAGCGCCAGACGGAGGCCAGCACGGCCTGGAGTGAACGGCGCGTCCGGTGGCGACTAGCCGTCGCCCAGGCTGACCAGGCGTTGAATCTCCTTGCGGCGCGCGCCGATGGCCGAGTCGATCCGGGGCAGCCACGTCGCGAGCGGACTGTCCTTGGCCACTGCGAAATGCACGTCTTGCGCCGACAGCGGCTGTCGTCCGACCTGCAGCGTCTGCAGATTCCCACCCGCCGCGCGCAGCCGGGCATGGACGCTGTCGGCGGAGCCATGAAAACTGGTCACGAGCAGCACGTCGCAGTGTCCGGCCTCGAGCGTGCGAAGCCGACGCGACAGGTCACCCGCCACCGGTCGCACGTCCAGACCATCCGCGGCAGGATTGGCCAGCGCGTTGCCGTAGGTTGCCATGCGGGACATGCAGACCACGCGACCGCGCAGGTCGTCGACATGGCGGACATCGAGCTGGCGGTCCCGCCGGCTGACGGTCCAGATGGCGCCGCGGAAGAGGGGCACCGAGAAGCTCAGCCGCTCGCTGCGCTCTTCGGTCGGGCTGACGCCGAAACCGATGGTCTCGCCCCGTTCGACCAGCCGGAGCAGGCGGGAGAAGGGCACGGCGCTCCGCTCCCAGCGCAGCTTGGCGGCCTGTTCGACGACCGTCAGGATCGGGGTCAGGAAGGTGGCATCGACGGCCTCGGACAGGGCCAGCGGGACGACCGGGGGCACGCGCCCGGACTGCGCGACGGCCGGCGTCGCGGCGACGAGCGCGGCGCCAAGGAAGCTCCGGCGCTTCAGGGGCTGGCCTGCCGTCAAGGCCAGGTCGGCGAGGTGTTGCATGCGTTGATTCCTCTGTCCCTTGAACGGGTCTGAGGAACATTGTCGGGCAGTCCTGCGACAGCAGGATGCGTCCTCCGCCTCGGTCCGGACGCAACACCTGGCACCAGGCCCCGAAGGACATCTGTTCCATGATTGATGACAATGATTCTCAATTGAGATCAATTCTCATCTATAGTGCCGACCGACTCAACCCGGCACGAATCGCGATGTCCCTCTTCACGCTCAAAAAGATCGGCCCCTGGCTGACCCCGCTGCTGCTCTGCGCGGGCGCCCAGGCCCATTCGCCCTATCTCAAGCCCAACACCTTCAGCGCCGAGGAGCAGCGCAAGCAGGTGATCGTGGAAGCCTCGTTCGCCGAAGGCGACCTGCGGCCCGACGTGGCGATGAAGTCCGACGCCTTCCACGTGATCGGGCCCGACGGCAGGAAGCTGGCGCTGACGCCAGCGGCCGCGCTGAAGGAGGCGACCTATCTCGAGGTGCCGCTGGGCGCCGGCAACGGCACCTATCTCGTGTCGTCCGGGGTGCGCAAGGGCCGGCTGGCCAAGGGCGTGCTGCGCGACGGCAAGGTGCATTTCGCCGAACGCGCGGAAGACACGCAGCCGGGCGACAAGCCGATCGAGGTGCAGAGCATCACCCGCGCCGACGTCTACGTCAGCCGCGGCCGTCCGAGCGCGGCGGATTTCGACACCGACGGCGTCGGCATCTATCCGGTGACCCAGCCCTATGACCTCTATGCCGGAGACCCCGTCACCGTGCGCGTGCGCGACAGCCGCCAGCCCCTGGCCGGCGAGACCGTGACCGTCATCGCCGACGGCCAGAACTACGTCAGCCACAAGCAGGCGGAGCAGGACTTCACCACCAACGCCGCCGGTGAAGTGAGCTTCAAGCCGAAGACGGCGGGTCTTTACCTGCTCCAGGTGCGCGTGCGTCGCGCCTCGCCGGACAACCCCGCGCTGTGGATCAGCACCACGGCCACCCTGACCATCGAAGTGCAGCCCCAGCCATGAAGACCTCCCTCCCACGTCACCTGTTCGTCTCCCTGCTGGGCCTGGCCGCGCTGCCGGCGCTGGCCGCGTCGCATTCCTCGACCACCTTCATCGCCGAGCAGGACCTCAACGGCGACGGCAAGGTGCTGCTGGCCGAATTCAAGCTGGGCCGCGAGGTCGAGTTCGTGCGCATCGACTTCAACGCCGACGGCCAGCTGAGCGAGGCCGAATACCTCGGCGAATTCGAGGGCCGGCTGATGCAGCGCATCGGCAAGATCGCCGACCCGGAGAAGCGCCGCGAGGAACTGCAGCGCCAGATGCGTCAGGCCAAGGTCCGTTTCGGCGTGCTCGACACCGACAAGAACGGCAGCATCAGCCTGGAGGAGTTCCAGGCCGCCGGCCTGCGCATGTTCACCCTGCACGATCGCAACAAGGACGGCGCGGTGGACGAGGCGGACCTCAAGATCGCCGAGGACGAGAAGAAGGCGGGCAAGGAGAGCTTCGTTTCGCCGTGAGTAAATGATCCCCTCTCCCGAGAATTGGAGACGAAGTGAGAAGGCTTCAGTACTTCTGCCGCCGCTGGCCCTCACCCCCGGCCCTCTCCCGCAAGCGGGCGAGGGGGCAAGAAGGACGCCGGCATGACTCCCTCGCCCGCTTGCGGGAGAGGGCAGGGGTGAGGGCTAGCGGCCGCGGCAGTCATCAGTGCCCATCCAGCCGGAACGACGCCCTCGCTTCAACCGCCGGCGCCGCGTCGCCGCTCTCATCCTTCAAGGCAACACCTGTCACCTGACGGGCTCGCGCCTCGTTGAGCAACCACGCGAGGCGCGCCGCCGCCGCGTCCGGCGCCAAGCCTTCCGGCCTCACGTTGGAGATGCAGTTGCGCTCCGCGTCCACGCGGCCGGGCCGAGGCGCCCAGGTGACGTACACGCCCATGCTGTCGGGCGAACTCAGACCCGGGCGCTCGCCGATCAGCACGACGGCGAGCTTCGCTCCGAGCGCGTGACCGATCGGATCGCCGATCGCGACGCGCGCCTGGCGAGCGATGGCCACGGGCGCCCAGCGCCAGTCGCTCGCGAGCAGCGGCCTGAGCGCCGAGATGAACGCGAGCGCATGACGCTCGATCGCCAACGCGGACAGACCGTCCGCCACGATCAGCGCCAGGTCCGGTGGACCTTCCACCTCACACCCGGCCAGCAGCGCGGTCGACCTGTCGTCGAGCCGGCGACCGAGATCCGGCCGCTGCAGGTACATGGCCCGGTCGGTGGCGGCGCTGTGCAGATCGAGTGTCGCCAGCCCCGCCGCGCTCAGCGAGGCAGCCAGCGCCTCGTGATCCAGCTCGCGATGCACCGCGTCCCGCGCCTGGGCATGGGCGAGCTGGAACGCCAGGTGCGCAGCCGTGGGCTGACTGACGCCCGCGCGGCCCAGGCCGATGCGCGCCGGCGTGTGCCGGCGCAGCGTGCTCCAGGGGTTGGGGACGATGGTGTCGCTCGCGGGATCGCTCATGGTGTCGTCTCTCATGGCTGTCCTCACGACGACGGCAGCAAGGCCGCGAAGGCCGGGGACATGCCGTCCACCAGATGACCCGGCGCGCCGGGGCGGGCGATGCGCATGCGCTCGAGCCAGCGCTCGAACTCCGGCGCGGGGCGCAGTCCCAGCACCCGCCGCGCATACAGCGCGTCATGGAAGGACGTGGTCTGGTAGTTGAGCATCACGTCGTCCGAGCCCGGGATGCCCATGATGAAGTTGCAGCCCGCCACGCCCAGCAGCGTCAGCAGCACGTCCATGTCGTTCTGGTCGGCCGCGGCATGGTTGGTGTAGCAGATGTCACAGCCCATCGGCAGGCCGAGCAGCTTGGCGCAGAAGTGGTCCTCCAGTCCCGCGCGGATGATCTGCTTGCCGTCGTACAGGTACTCGGGCCCGATGAAGCCGACCACCGTGTTCACGAGCAGCGGCTCGAAGTGCCGCGCCACCGCATAGGCCCTGGCCTCGACGGTCTGCTGGTCGCAGCCGTGGTGCGCGCCGGCGGACAGCGCGCTGCCCTGGCCGGTCTCGAAGTACATGACGTGCCGGCCGCGCTGTCCGTCGTCGAAGACCGCGCCCCGCGCCAGCGACAGCGCCGCCGCGCGGGCCTCGGCCAGCAGCTTCAGGTCGATGCCGAAGCTGCGGTTGGTCGCCTCCGTGCCGCCGATGGACTGGAACACCAGGTCGACCGGCGCGCCGCGCTCGATGCACTGCAGCGTGTTGGTCACGTGGGTGAGCACGCAGCTCTGGGTGGGGATCTCGAAGCGCTCGATGACCTCCGCGAGCAGGCTCAGCAGGTGCGAGACCTGGGTCACGTTGTCGGTCGCGGGATTGATGCCGATGACCGCATCGCCGCTGCCGTACATCAGCCCGTCCAGCACGCTGGCGGCGATGCCGCTGGCATCGTCGGTCGGGTGGTTGGGCTGCAGCCGCGTGGACAGCCGGCCCGGCAGGCCCAGCGTGTTGCGCAAACGCGTGACCACCTCGCACTTCCTCGCCACCAGGATCAGGTCCTGGTTCCGCATGATCTTGCTCACCGCGGCCACGATCTCCGGTGTGAGCCCCGGAGCCAGACGCGTCAGGGCGGCGGTGTCGGCCGCGTCCGAGAGAAGCCACTCGCGCAGCCCGCCGACCGTCAGGTGGCCGACCTGCAGGAAGGCCGCGGCGTCGTGCGTGTCGACGATCAGGCGGGTGACCTCGTCGTCCTCGTAGGGGACCAGCGCCTCGTTGAGGAAGGTCTTCAGCGGCAGATCGGCCAGGGCCATCTGCGCGGCGACGCGCTCCTGCTCGGACTCGGCGCCGACGCCCGCGAGCCGGTCGCCCGAGCGCTCCGGCGTGGCCTTGGCCATCAGCTCGCGCAGGCTGTCGAAACGGTAGCTGACGGCACCGACGCGTTCGCCGTAGGGCGAAGAGGCAGACGCCTTGGAAACGTTCATCGCTGGCTCCTTGCGGCCAGCTTAACCCGGTCGCCGATCCGGGCGTGTGACGGGTTACTCCTGCGCCGGCGGCCGCTCCGTCCGTCCATCCGCATGCCGCGCGAATCGATCGCCGTCCTCGCCGTGCACCGGCGCGGCATCCGGCCACGGCCAGCCGCCGAACTCGGTGCGGCGATAGTCCTCGAAGGCCTGGCGCAGCTCCTGCTCGGTGTTCATCACGAAGGGGCCGTACTGGGCCACCGGCTCGCCGATGGGGCGGCCCTGCAGCATCAGCAGCTCGGCGGGTTCATCGCCGTTGGTCAGCACGACCCTGGCGCCCGCGCGCACTTCGATGCCGGAACCGACGGGCACGACCTGACCCTCGATGGTCATCCGGCTGCCGGCGAAGAAGTACAGCTTGCGCCGCGTGCCATCGCCCAGCGCCGCAGGCAGGGTCCATGTCGCACCGGCTTCCAGGCGCAGCGTCCACATCGCCAGGTCCGAATGCAGGCGGGAGGCCCACGAGTCCGGCGGCGGCGCGAGCGGCCTGGCCGCGCCGGCATGGCCGTCGCCATCGACGGCGGCTTGCAGGTCTCCCGCGATCACCACGACCTCGGTCGCGCGTCCCGCTTCGTCGACGAAGGTGTGCCGCGGGATGTCCTGCGACCAGAACATCGTGAAGTGCGGCTCGACCATCTTGCTGTCCGCCGGCAGGTTGAGCCAGATCTGGAACAGCTCCAGCGGGTTGGGCCGGTCGGTGTGCAGCAGCGGGAACATCTCCGCGTGGACGATGCCCTTGCCGGCGGTCAGCCACTGGACGTCTCCGCCGCCGAAACGTGCGCCGGCCCCCAGCGAGTCGGCATGGTCGATGCGGCCCTTGCGGACGATGGTCACGGTCTCGAAGCCGCGGTGCGGGTGCGCCGGGAAGCCGGGCACCTGCTGCCCGTGGTACATGCTCCAGCCGTCCTGGCGTGAGAAGTCCGAGCCCATCTTCCGGCCCGACAGCAGCGACGCGTCCGGTCCGTGGCGGCCGTTGCCGCGCGGGTAGGCGTCGTCGTGGTGGACGCAGAACAGGAACGGGTCGATCGTCTCCCAGGGCATGCCGAGCGGCTGGATGGAGACGATGGCGGAGGAGGGCGAGTCGGTGGCGGTGATGGCGGTCGTTGCTGTCATGGCTGTTACGGCGTTCTGGCGTGGCGTTCTGGCGTTCTGGCGTTCTGGTGCTTTGGCGCTTTGGCGTTCTGGCGCTTTGGCGCTCGCGCGGATATCCCTCCACCCTAACCCGATCCGGCCGTCCGCGCTCGAGGCGAGGCATTCCTGACGATCTGCCTGGGCAGGCGGGCCTCGTCAGTCGTCGCCCTACATGAGCTTCATCCAGTCCCGGATGGTGCGTCCCAGGGGGCACGCGTACAACGTCCACCATGGACCAAGGGCGTGAATTCCCCGCCGATGGCTCCGCTCGAAGGAGGCCTTGCCATGCAGCAACAACGAACGAAAGCGACGACGTCACTGACCCGCCTGCGCCGCTGGCTGGCCGCGGGCAATGTGGCGCTGGGACTGATGCTCTGCGTGGCGGCCGCACTGAGCCTGCACAACGCCCGCGAGGGCGATGAGGGCGCGGCGCAGCTGACCGCCGAGAATCTGGCCACGAGCATGAGCAGCGAAGTGGCCGCGGAGCTGCGCCTCATCGCCAACGCCCTGGCCACGGTGGCCGAGCGGTATGCCAAGACGCCCCGCGCGGCAGACCGGGCGGACGTCCTGGCGGAAATGGTGGTCGAGCAACGGCAGTTGCTCCAGCACGTGAGCGCGATTCGCGTGGTCGATGCGACCGGTGCGGTGGTCGCCGACGAGGGCGCTGGCGCTGGCGCGGGCACGGCGCCCGTCCACCTGGGCGACCGGCCGTACTTCGAGCGCGCGCGGGCGCGCGACGCCACCGTGGTGTCCGAGCCGCTGAAGAGCCGCACGGCGGGCGTGTGGTGCATCGTGCTCGCGCGCCGCCTGATCAACGGCGACGGCGGCTTCGACGGCGTCGTGCTGACGGAGGTGACCTCGGACCACTTCGTGCAACGCTTTGCCGGCATGGAACTCGGGCGGTCCGGCGCCATGGCGATGCGCATGAACGACAACTTCCTGCTGGTGGCCCGGCATTCCGCGTCCGAACCCCAGTCCCTCAAGGGGCTGGGCGAGGCGAACGTCTCCAAGGCCCTGCGCGAGAGCATGCAGCGCGACGCGGACCACGGCTGGTACGTGACCCCGACGGCCCTGGACAAGGTCGAACGCATCACCGCCTACCACCGCGTGCCGGGCTACCCGTTCACGATCTACGCCGGCCTGAGCACCGATGAGTATCTCGGGGCCTGGTACCGCCAGGCCGCCGAACTGTCGGGGCTGGTGGCGCTGATGATCGCCTTGGTCGGCGGCGTCTCCGTGCTGCTCTATCGCGGGCACAAGCGCGAGAGCGAGGGCCGCATGGATGCGGACCGCACCGCGCGCGAGCAGTCGCTGATGCTGGAGAACGACCTGGTGGGCATGGTGCGCCTGCGGTCGCGCGTGATCCTCTGGGACAACCGCGCCCTGGCGCGCATCCTCGGCTACGACGCCGGCGAACTGCGCGGCATGTCGATGCGCGACCTCTACCTGGACCAGGCCACCTTCGACCACATCGGCCGGGCCGGCTACGGCGCCCTGCACGCCGGCGAACGCTTCCGCACCCAGGTGCAGATGCGCAGGAAGGACGGCTCCGCGCTGTGGATCGATCTCAGCGGCATGCTCGTCTCCGAGGACGAAAGCCTGTGGATGCTGGTGGACATCGACGCGCTCAAGCAGAGCGAGGAGAAGGCCTACGGCATGGCCTTCCGGGACGCCTTGACCGGCCTGCCCAACCGCCGCCTGTTCGAGGAAAAGCTCGCCGACGCCCAGGCGACCGCGCTGCGGGCGGACACGGGCCTCGCGGTCTGCTACCTGGACCTGGACGGCTTCAAGCCCGTCAACGACCGCCACGGGCACGAGGCCGGCGACGAGGTGCTCAAGGAGGTCGGCGCGCGGCTGCAGCAGACCTTGCGCGCCAACGACATCGTGGCCCGCCTGGGCGGCGACGAGTTCGCGATCGTGCTGGCCGCCAGCAGCGAGGTGGGCGGGGCCCGCGCCGTCCTGCAGCGCTGCCTGGCGGAGATCGAGCGGCCGATCGAGGTCGCGGGCGGCCACCGCGTGACCGTGAGCGCGAGCATCGGCATCGTCCTGGCCCGCGGGGCCTGCGAGACGGCGGCGATCCTGCGCGGCGCCGACGACGCCATGTACGCGGCCAAGCGGGCCGGCAAGGGACGCATCCAGATCGGATCGACCCTCACGTCGGCCGACGCGTGCATGTTGACGCCCCTGGCGGCCGTGGCTGCCGTACCGGCCGCGCGGCCGTTTCGCGTGGCCTGAAGCCTGAGGCGTGAGGTGTCCGGCGCCCGCGCCGGGCGGTGCGGGAGCGGAAATTGCCGCGGCGCGTGATCCACCCTGTCCAGGCGGCGCTCGCGCGGCTCGGGGCAGGCCTGACCGCCTCCCGTCCGCTCCTTCCGACTCATGCCCCCACCACGCTGTTCCACCGGCATCGCCGGCCTCGATGACATCCTCCAGGGGGGGCTGCCCCCCGGCCACCTCTACCTCTTCGAGGGGGAGCCGGGCACCGGCAAGACCACGCTCGGCATGCATTTCCTGCTCGCCGGCCTGGCCGTCGGGGAATCTGGTTTGTACGTCACGCTGTCCGAGACCGGCACCGAGCTCAAGGAGGTCGCCAAGTCCCATGGCTGGGACCTCGATCAGGCCGGTCTGGAGGTGTTCGAGCTGGTCAGCGCGGAGCAGCTGGGCCCGGAGGCGGAGCAGTCCATCATCCACCCCGCCGAGCTGGAGCTGAACCAGACCGTCCAGGGCGTGATGGCCCGGATCGAGGCGACCCGTCCGAAGCGCGTGGTCTTCGACAGCCTGTCGGAGATGCGTCTGCTGGCGCAGGACCCGCTGCGGTACCGGCGCCAGGTGCTGGCGCTCAAGCACTTCTTCGCCCATCACGACTGCACGGTGCTGATGCTGGACGACCTCAGCGCGTCCACCGGCGACATGCAGCTGCGCAGCATCGCCCACGGGGTCGTGTGGCTGCAGCAGATCGTGGGCGAGTACGGCGCCGACAAACGCTTCCTGCGCGTGGCGAAGATGCGCGGCATCGGCTTTCGCAGCGGCGAGCACGACTTCACCCTCAAGACCGGCGGGCTGGAGGTGTTCCCGCGCCTGGTCGCGGCCGAGCACCACAAGACCTTCATTCCGGAGAACGTCAGCACCGGCAACGCGGCCTTCGACGCCGCGCTGGGCGGCGGGCTGGCGCGCGGCAGCAACACGCTGTTCGTCGGACCGTCCGGCGTCGGCAAGACCACCACCGCCATCGCCTGCGTCCACGCGGCGCTGCGGCGCGGCGAGCGGGCCGCCTACTACCTGTTCGACGAGGGGCTGGGCACGCTGCTGCCGCGCGCCAGGACCCTGGGTTACGAACTGCAGGACGACATCGACGACGGGCGCTTCCTCCTCAGCGCCCTGGATCCGGCGGAAGTCACCGCGGGCGAATTCGCCGCCTGCGTGCGGCGGTCGGTCGAGCAGGACGGCGCCCGCACGGTGGTGATCGACAGCCTCAATGCCTACCTCCAGGCCATGCCCGGCGGCAAGTTCCTGATGCTGCAGATGCATGAGCTGCTGACCTACCTCAACCAGCGCGGCGTGATGACGATCCTGGTGCTGGGCCAGCACGGCATCCTGGGCCAGGGGCGCATCGACATCGACCTCAGCTACCTGAGCGACGCCGTGGTGCTGTTCCGCTACTTCGAGGCGCGCGGCAACCTGCTGAAGGCGGTCTCGGTGGCGAAGAGCCGCACCAGCCGGCATGCCAACACCATCCATGAATTCCGGCTCGGCGACCGGGGCGTGGAGATCGGCGAGGCGCTGACCGACTTCGAGGGCGTGGTGTCCGGCGTCTCGCGCTACGCCGGGGACATCGCGTTGCTCGGCGATCACGACGACGAGCGGCAGCGGCGCTGAATGACGAGTGCCTTCGAATCCCGCGTGCTCATCCTGGCCCCGTTCGGCCGGGATGCCCAGGTGATCGCCGAGGTGGTGACGGGCATGGCACCGGCCCAGCCCGTCCATGCGCCGGAGCAGCTGCTGGCGGCGCTGAACGAGGGCGCCGCGGCGGCCGTCGTGACCGAGGAGGCGCTGTCCATCGCGCCGGGCAGCCCGGTGCACCTGTGGCTGAGCCGGCAGCCGTCGTGGTCGGACTTCCCCTTCGTCGTCCTGACCAGCAAGCGCACCGGCCGACGCCCGCCCAACGCGGCGACCTCGCTGCACCTGATGGGCAACGTCATCCTGCTGGAGCGTCCGCTGAGCCCGGACACGCTGCACACCGCCGTGGAGGCGGCCGTGCGCGCCCGGGCGCGGCAGTATGCGAACCGGGCGATGCTGGCCGAGCTGGCGGTCGCGCACGATGCGGTGGAGCGGCTCAATCGCGAGCTCGAGGACCGCATCGAGAGCCGCACGCGCGAGCTCTCGATGGCCAACAACCGGCTCATGAACGAGATCGCCGAGCGCGAGCGGGCGCAGGCGGCGCTGCTGCAGGTCCAGAAGATGGAGGCCATGGGGCACCTGACCGGCGGCATCGCGCACGACTTCAACAACCTGCTGCACGTCATCGGCACCAACCTCGACCTGCTGGCGCGGCTGGACTGCCCGCCGCCGGCCGGCCGGATCGTCGAAGGCGCGCGGCGGACGGTGAAGCGCGGCGCGCGATTGACCGAGCAGCTGCTGTCCTTCGCCCGCAACCAGTCGCTGGTGCCGCAGGCCACCGACATCCATGCGTCGATCAACGGCATGCAGGAACTGCTGCTGACCTCGGTCGGTTCGCGCGTGCGCATCGCCCTGGAGCTGGCGCATCCGAAGCCGATCGTGCTGCTGGATCCCAACCAGCTGGAGATGGCCGTGCTCAACCTCGCGCTCAACGCGCGCGATGCGATGAAGGAGGGCGGCACCATCGCCATCACCACGCGGGAGGCGGAATGCGAGCGCGAGGGTCAGGTCGTGCCCTGCGTGCGGGTGACGGTGGCCGACAGCGGCGCCGGCATTCCGCCGTCGATCATCGAGCGCGTGTTCGAGCCCTTCTTCACCACGAAGGCGATGGGCAGCGGCACCGGGCTGGGCCTGGCGCAGGTGTACGGCTTCGCGAAGCAGTCCGGCGGGCAGGTGAGCATCGAGAGCGCGCCGGGGCAGGGGACGCAGGTCCACCTGCTGTTCCCGCTGGCGACGGAGTCGCTGGCGGAGGAGTCCGAGGCCGACCGGTCCAGCCTGGTCACGCCGCGCCAGGACATCCTGGTGGTGGAGGACGACGACGAGGTGCGCCAATCCATCGTGCAGAGCCTGGAGCTGCTGGGCCACCGGGTGTCGGCGGTCTCCAACGGCGCGGATGCGCTGCGCACGCTGGGCGAGCGCCGGCCCAGCCTGCTGATCGTGGACTACGTGATGCCGGGCATGAACGGCGGGGAACTGATCCGCCGGGTGCAGGACGCCTGGCCCACGATCCCCATCATCCTGGCGACCGGCTATGCCGACATGGAGAAGGTCGGCCAGGTGCTGGGCGCCAGGTCCATCCTGAAGAAGCCGTTCCGCGTCGATGCGCTGGCGGAGGCGGTGCATCTGGCGGTGGCGTGAATCGCGGGACACGGCGCGGGGATGAGGGAGACGGAGCCCGTAACATCCGCGCTCCTCGATACATCGATCCCTGGTGCTCGTCGTGCAGCTGCTCGCCCTTCCGCCTCTCGCCTTCCTGCCGCGTCACCGGCTCGCCGACAACCAGCGCACCGGCTTCTTCCTCAGACGGGATCGGCTGTTTGCAAGTTGTACGCCGCAGGAGCAGCAACTGCTGATCGCGCTGGCGGACCGGTTCGGCGCGGACGACTCGCCGTCGCGGGCGCCAGGCATCATCGCCTGGATCACTGCCGCGCAGGACGAGGTCCCTTCGGATGTGCTGTTCGGCGTCGTGCATTTCCTCCGGGTGCTTCGGGTACAGGTGGAATTGTGGGAAACGGGTCCGGACTTGTCCTTCGCAAATCAACTGGCCGGCAAGGCGCTGGCGTGCGCGGAAGACGCGCGCGTGCCTGCATCGCGTCGCCACGCGGCGTTGAAGCGCGCCGCGTTGTGGTCCTGGGAACTGACCGGCGAGAGCGGTCGCGACGACTCGCTCCGCGCGCTCGGCCAGTCGGCGTGGCGGATCCTGCTGGCGCTGCTGCAGGAGGATCTCGAGGCCGGCCTGGCGGTCTTCGACGAGCATTGGGCCGGCGAGGCAGCGCCCAAGCTGATGAGCCGTCTGGACTTCTACGGGGCGCCGGACCTCGCCAGGCGCCTCGCCCTGGCGCTGCGTCCGCACCGGCCGGATGCGGCGGCATCGCTCATGGGCGAGTACCTGTTCATCGGGGAGTCAGAGTTGAAGCATCGCGCCAGGGACGAGGCGGAAGATGCAGACCCGGCGATGCTGCAAGAGAGCCTGGACGCCGCCGGGGCGGCCCTGGCCGGCTGGGTGTTCACCGACGGGCTCCTCGGACCCGAGGTGGCCATGGCGGCCGTGCTGAAGCTGTTGCGCTTCGGCGATCCGTCCTCGGACCATTGGCGACGGCTGCCCGGGCACGCCATGGCATTGCTGCAGGAGAACTTCCCGGAGCGACCGCGCCTGGAGGCCGGCGTGCTGACGGGCATCGCCTTCTACGCGCCGCCTGGCGATCCTCTGGCCGTCATGGCGACGGGGATGCTCGACGCCAAGGCGGCCAGCTTCCTCAAGGACATCGACCAGGTGTGGTTCGGCGGCGGGTCGCTGCTGATGACCTTCCTCGACGACACGGTGGGCCTGCTGGACACCACCGTGATCAGCCGCCGCAATCGCCGCGTGCCGCTGCCAGCCACCCACCTCGTGCTCACGATGATGGACGAATGGCTGGACGCGCTGCTGACCGCGCGGGCGGCGGCGCACCCGGAGCTGGCCCTGGGCTATCGTGTCGCGCTGGTCCGGAGCGCCCCGCACGAGGCCCTGGTGCGCAAGCACCACCGGCTGCTGCGAGAGGAATTCGAGGCGCTCGCGCGGGCGTTTCCGAAGCAGGCCGGCGTGGCGCTGCAACGGGTCATCACGTATTGCGCCTACAGCCAGCTGGACGATCAGGCCTACAGGCACGATCTCTGCGCGGAATCGTTCGAGTTGCTGATCCCCGTCCTCGAGGCGATCTCACCGTCAGATGCCGCATTCGCGCGTCAGGGCATCGGCTGGGACATTCGCGAAGACGGCTACGACGACGGCGACGAATGACGGCACGTCTCCCGTCATGTGCCGCCATGTCCCATCACGTTCCGTCATGTCCCGTCACGTCGCGTCCGGCACGCGCGACAGCACTTCCCTCCGCCGTCGGCGGGTCATGTCGATCTGGCACAGGATCTTGACCTCGCCGGTGTAGGCGTAGCTCATGCCGTCGTGCAGCGGCACGAAGCTGCATTCGGCATCCCTGTGGTCTCGCCAGGTCTGTTCCCCCGCACGAAAGGCCTCCTGGGCCACCTGGACGTAGTCGTCGGGGGTGTAGTCCGTGAAGGCTTTCGCCAGGTAGGCGTCCATCCGGCGTTCGACGCGCTGAAGGGCCCGCTCGGCCTGCGCGAGCAGGGCCTCGCACAGCTCATCCACGCCCCGCCCGCCGGAGGGGCAGGATGACAGCGCGGCGATGCGCTGCTCGTAGAGCGTCTCCAGGCAGCCCGCGTCGCGGCAGGCATTGCGGGTGGCGAGCCAGCGTTTCTGCTCGGTCACCACTTTCTCGGGCACCTTCAGGTCGTCGCCGTCGTCCGCGGGGCGGCCGCGGGACAGGTAGGCCGTCTGCAGGAGATCGTCGAGCTCGGACAGCGAGGGGTCGCCGCAGATCAGCCGCTCGATCCGGCCGCCGGCCTTCTTGCAGTCGAAGCTGGCCGCTTCGGCCTGTCGGGGCAGCGTGATGGCGGTCATCGCCAGGGTGAGTCCCGCCATCAGCAGCAGCGTGTCTCGCAGGTGTCGACGGTGGCGCGCGCGGTCACTGGTCATTGCTCTTCGTCCTCCGCTTTCGGCAACGGCGCGGAGGATAGTGGAGACGACGTTAAGAAGATGTCTTCGCCGCCAGGTGCTGCCGGAAGTCAGGACGCCGGATCGAAGAAGAACACGCGAAGCTCCTGTTGACAGCGGCAGGCCTTGGCGATGCGCGCCGCCCAGTCGACGGCCGCCTCGCGAGAAGGGAGTTCCAGGACACAGAATCCGCCGTCGAGCGTGGGCGCCCACGGATAACCGCCTTCGGCGACCGTGCCGTCCGCCGAGACGAGCACGGGCGGGACGCTCTCGTCGATGCCGCCGCCGAAGACATAGACGCGGGCCGTCTTCGCCTCCTCGATGACGGCGTGGGAGTCGCGGACCACGGCGTCCCATTCGCCGTCAGGGACGACCATCGCGGCGCTGGGGAAGGAGATCAGGTACTTGGCCATGTGCACTTCCTTTCAGGAACTTTCGCTGCGCGCGGAGAACTCGCCATTGGCCCGCCGCACGACGGCGGCCAGGCAGACGTCGTCATAGCCGAGCCGCCGTGAGGTCGCTTGCGCCGACCGGTGAGCCATGTGGTCCACCATCACGAGACCGTTCACCGATCGCCAGGGCCGCCAACTGCGAAACAGGATGCCGCCCGACACCGCTGCTTGCGCAAAAGCATTGAGCGGCGCGTCGGGCTCAGCGTCCCAGAGAAAGAGGTTCACGTCGCCGTTGCGCCGATATGTCTCGAGGGCCCACCGTTCGAACTGGCGGATACCCGCAGCCGTGTTCTCAAACATAGCGCGTCTGTCCGTGGCGTCGACGATCTGCGCCTCGAACGATCTGGCGGCTGCAAGGATGGCAATCTTCATGGGTGCAACTCGTCCGGCATGTGCCCTCATCAGCGCCAGCACGCTTCGAACTCGATCCTCACATCGCCTTCGGACACGAAGGCCCGGTAGACGGTCCCTGCGACGAAGAGTCCGTTGTGAAGGCGGCCCGTACGAACTTCGTAATCTGCCTGCACCCGCACCGGCTGTTCATCGATATCTGTGAGCGGGTAGTTCTCCGGTGTCCAGACATTCAGGACGACTTCTCCGCAGTCCTGTTCGACCAGCTCGCACAGACGCCGCTCCAGAGCAGTCGTCGGCCGGAACGGCAGGGGGTTCACGGTGGGATTTCTCATCAGAGGTGCTCAGGACGCTTCAACCAGTCACGGACTGCTTCGCTCACCCGATTCGAGCGAAGTGAATCCAGCTTCCTGTCTCGATACGGCGACACGCTGCCCCGAACGCCGGGAGCAGAGAAATGAATCGCCTCCGCAAGCTCGTTGAGGTACGCATGACCTCGCGCGGCGTATGCCTGTCGCTCCGCATCGTTCAGCGCCAAGGTCACGATGTAGTCCACCGCGCCGTGGCTGCACGTCACCTCGAACAGAAGCGAGTCCTTCTCCCCGACGAGAAACCAGAGTTGCGGTTCGTGATCCAGCACTTCCATCGCTATTCGCGTTCCTGTCGTTGAATGACGCTTCCGAGACCCTGGAGTCTAGTTGGACACACGACGTCAGAGCGAGAATGGCCGCCGTAGTCCTGCATCGCCGACGAGGCCAGCCGGCCATCCACGCTCGCAGTCTTGCTTCCACTCGCCATCCCGGATCGCCACGTGTCCACCTTGCACATCACCACCGAAAAGTCGGACCTGGACATCGACCTGATCCACGCGTTCCTCGCGAACGAGTCGTCGTGGGCAAAGGGAATCTCGCGCCAGGTCGTCGAGCGATCCATCGAGCATTCGCTGTGCTTCGGCGGTTTCGTCGACGGACGACAGGTGGCCTTCGCCCGGGTCATCACGGATCGCGCGACTTTCGCGAACCTCGTCGATGTCTTCGTGCTGCCCGCGCATCGCGGCAAGGGCTACAGCAAGCGACTGATGGAGGCCGTGATGTCGCACGCCGATCTCCAAGGGCTTCGGCGGTTCACGCTGGCGACCGGCGATGCACATGCGCTCTACGCGCCATTCGGATTCACGTCGCCGTTGAAGCCGGCGACGCTGATGGAGCGCTACTTCCCCGGTTTGTATGAGTCGACAGCGGGCGAGAGCTTGAACGAATGACAGCGCCCATCTCCGTTCATCGCGCCTTCGAGCGGATGGCGCGCCACCGCCACGCGCAAGGCTATGTCGCGCTCGTGCTCGCCGGCGGCTACGTGGAGGCGGGTGATCGCGGCCGGCTGCGCGTCGAAGCCGGCCAGGCCGTGTTCCATGGCGAGCACGAATCGCATCAGAACGAGTTCTTCCGCGCGGGCGCGCGTGTGCTGAATCTGCCGGCGCTCGGGAGCGACTTCCACGATCCGTTCGGACATGTGGACGATGCCGACGCGATCGCCCGGCTGGCCGAGCGCGATCCGCACGAGGCCGCCGCGCTGCTGCGCCGGACCTTCCGCCCTTCGGCCGTGCGGCTCAACGATTGGCCGGACCTGCTGGCCGCAGCACTCGCGGCCGATCCGGCCCTCAGCCTCGCCGATTGGGCCGAGGCCATGGGCCTCGCGCCGCAGTCGCTCAGCCGGGGCTTCGGCCGCGCCTTCGGCACCAGCCCGAAGCGCTACCGGCTGGAGCTGCGCACACTGCAGGCGCTGCGCCGGCTGCCGGGATGGCAGGGATCGATGGCGGCGCTCGCCGCCGAGACCGGCTTCGCCGACCAGGCCCACCTGACGCGCGCCATCGTCGCCCTGACCGGACGGACGCCGACGCGCTGGGTGGGTTAAGTCCGTTCAAGAACGGAGCGCCTCGCTTGCCTAGCATCGAGGCATGCAACGACGAACCTTCCTGACCGTGCCGCTGATCGCTTCGGTGGCGTCCGTGCTTTGCACTCTGCCTGCCGACGCCCGGTCCGACGCCCCAGCCGCCGGCCGCACCCGATGGAAGGTGCGCGCTTCGGAAGGCTTCGATGCGATCGCCTTCCTCGGCCCGCTGTCGGGCACGCAGCTCTACCTGGACTTCTACGGCGAGGACGCCGCCGCCTTCGCGCCACGCCTGCCGGAGGCGGTGCGCAGCGACGTGGCACGCCTGTGGAACGAGGCGACGAAGGACGGCTTCGGGCTGCTCGGTCCCAACCTGCAGGTGCTGTTCTCCGCCAACGGCCACGACGCGACGATCGCCACGCTGCTGACCGCGCTGCGGTCGCGGCAGACGGCCATCCTGCCGAGCTACAAGGCCAGCAGCTACTGGAGCGAGGAGGACTGGGCCTGGTTCGATCGCGCCGCGCCGCGGATCGATGCGATCTTCAGCGCGATGCAGCGCGCCGGGTTCGCGGGCTTCCGCAAGGAGCGGATCGGCAACGATCTGGACCAGCGCATCGCCGAGGTGCAGCGCGCGCTCGCCGGCTTCGACGTGATCTCCTGGCAGGAGAAGCTGACCGGTCGGAGCTTCGACCCGGAGATCCAGATCGTGCTGATGCAGTTCTCCAAGCCGCACGGCATCAAGGTGCAAGGCCAGACCTTCCTGCAGGCGGCCGACTACGACACCGCGACCACGGTGCGCATCGCCGCGCACGAGATGCTCCATCCGCCCGTGCCGATGGACGGCCCGGCCGCGACCGCCGCGCTCGCGGCCTTCGGTCGCGATCCGCTGATCACGAAGATCGTCCGCGACCACGATCCCCGCTGGGGCTACACGACGCTGCCGGGTCTCCTGAACGAGGACCTGTGCCAGGCGCTGGACCAGTTGATCAGCGAGGCGCTGGGCGTGGCCCGCAATCCGGCGGATCGCTGGCGCAAATCGGACGACGGCATCCACGTGATCGCCGCCGGCCTGTACGGCTTGCTGCGCCAGGATCGATGGGCGGAGAAGGGCGGATCGATCGAGCGCTGGCTTGCTGCAGCCGCCGCCGAGGGCCGATTGGACCCGGCCGTGTTCCATCCCGTCGCCGCCCGGGTGCTGGAGCGCGCCGTCGATGCGCTGTGGCCCGCTTGAGGGAGAACGATCCGCCTCCCGTCCGCTGGCGGCGACGCGCCCTACGGCGTCACCTTCTCCAAGGTATTGATGCTGATATGCGGCCAGCGGATCAGCCCGCCGTTGGGGCTGTCCAGGAAGTCGAGCGACACGTCCTGCAGGTACTGCAGGATCATGCGCGGATTGCCCGCCTTGTCCCGTTCCCTGAGTTCGTGGATCCAGAAGGTCGACACCATCCGCCGGGCATCGGCCTGCCGCACGATGAAGGGGATGTTGTGGATGCCGGCGCTCTGTGTCGTCGTGTCCACGTGCAGGATCGTCGTCCGGGCGATGTCCAGGCCGCCGATGGCCAGGCGCAGCAGCGCCGACGGATCCACGGGGTCGAAGCCCGGAAACCCCGGGGCGCCGACCACGCCCTTGAACGGCTGGTCGTGGAAGGCCTTGTAGGGCCCGAGGTAGCGGTTGGCCGGATCGTTGATGTCGGTGTTGGGGAGGTTGCTCGGCAGGCCGCTGACCTGCGGGATCAGCGTCGCCGGATCCGGGTCGTCGACGATGTCCGACGTGCCCAGCGCCAGCACCGAATTCCCGTGCGGCACGCTGGCCAGCCGGCCCACGTCGACGTCCTGCTCGACGTGGTTGGTCATGAACAGCCACAGGCCGGGTTCGTGGTGGATCGCCAGGTTCGCGCCGCCGGCCTTGCCGCTCACCGGCAGATCCGCCGCGGCGACCTGGTGCACGACCTGCTCGTAGTCCAGCGTCACGGTGAGCTGGTCCTGCTCCGCGACCGGCGTGCCGTCGCTGATGCCGCGGTTGGGCACGGCCTTGTCCACCAGCGTGAAGACCAGCGTCTCGTCGAACTGGTTGAGCAGCAGCCGGAACGGCGGGCCCGACGGCGCGGCGAAGGGCAGCGCGATCATGTTCCAGCCCAGGCCCGCGCTCTTCCAGGTGCCCGGCAGCGGCGCCAAGGGGCCGAGTTGAGGATCCTGCGCCACGGCGGGCGCCACCCGGCGGCCGACGGCGGCCAGGGCCTGTTGCATCTGCGGTTGGAGTTTCATCGCGAGTTCCTCGGGCTTGAATGACGAGCGCATTGGGCCCGCCGGGCGGGGGGGCCCGCATCCACTCTTGGCAGGACGCGCCAGCCTCACGCGCCGTCGTCATCGGTGCCGGTCCGCCGCGCCTTTAGAACGTTTAAGGAAGCTTCATCCGGGCACAAGGACGCTTGAGCCGCGCCGCGCGACAGTGCGGTCAACAAGGAGGCGGCCATGAACCACCGTGACCAGGGAACCACGCAGAACCCGTACCGGAGGCGCTCGTCCGATGTGGCGGGCGCGTCCGGCATCGCCGAGGCCGGCATGGCGCTGGCCTTGTTCGACGAGATCGAATGCGGACTCATCGTGTGCGACGAGCACGGTCGCATCCAGTTCGCCAACCACGCCGCACAGCAGGAGCTGGCGACGCGGCTCGTGCTCCAACGCAGCGACGGCGTGCTGCGCGTCACCGCGAGCGGCGTCGGCGAGCTGGATGCCGCCATGCGTCATGCGGCCACCGGCGGGCGCCGTTGCCTGGTCCGGCTGATCGGCGCGAGCGACGAACTGATGGTGTCGGTGCTGCCGCTCCAGATCGCGGGCGACGATGCCCGCCACGTGCTGATCATCCTGGGCCGGCGCCAGCCGTGCTCCGACCTCGCGCTGGAACTGCTGGCCAGCAGCTACGGCCTGACCCTGGCCGAGCGCAAGGTGCTGGGCGCGCTGATCCGCCAGGCCACGCCGCGCGAGATCGCTTCCGCGCACGCGGTGAAGCTCTGCACGGTGCGCACGCAGATCCTGTCGATCCGCGCGAAATTCGGTTCCCGCAGCATCGAGGGCCTGCTGTTGCGCGCCGCGCAGGTGCCGCCGGTGACCGGGGCGCTGCGGCTGGCCGGCAGGGCCGCCGCGGAACCGTCCGGCGGGCAGGCGGCCACGCAGTCCGAGGTGCGGCCTGACATGCGGCCTGACATGCGGCCCGGGATGCGGCCCGAGGTGCGACCCGAGGTGCGGCCCGACATGCAGGCCGCATGATCGGCAGCGCCGGGGTCGGGTCTTGCGGTTGAAGTCAGACCCGCGCGCCGCGACCCGCCAGGGCGGTCTCCAGCGACGACGCCAGCAGCGATTCCTCGACATGCCGGCCATGCAGCATCCACAGGTGCTGATCCGAGATCGGCACGGCGCCGCCCATCAGGCGCAAGGATTCCTCGCGCGCCCGGGCCGCGAGGCGGTCGCGGCGACTGTCGCCGCGGCGATGGAATTCGTCCACCGCGCCGAGCACCCGGGCCGCCAGCTGGTGCTGCTCCCGCGCCGCGGCCAGCCACGCGAAGATGTCGCCGCGATGGAAGAACAGCCCGCAGCTGCGCAAGGCCCGCACCACGTCGGGCAGGGCCGCGCAGGCCTTGTCGAGGCGGCCCGCCGCCGTGCGCGCCGCCAGGATCGCGGCCAGCGCCTCGGCTCGGGGCAGACCGTCATGCGGGCCCGGAGGAATGCGGCGCAGCAGTTCGAGCAGGCCCTCTTCCGCGGCCTCGGGTTGGCCGGTCTGCAGCTGGATCCACGCGCGATCGGACAGCAGGTTGTAGCAGTAACGCCGATAGCCGTAGAGCTCGGCGATGTCGAGCGCCTCGCGGTTGAACGCCAGGGCCTGCTCGAACTGGCCGCGGGCATCGGCCAGCAGCCCCTCCAGTCGCAGGCGGCGCATCACGTCCGCGGCGGGGCTCTGCTCCGATTCGACCTGGCGCGCCCGCGTCAGCGCCTGCTCGGCGGCATCCAGTTCGTCGAGGGTCAGGTGCGCCTCGGCCAGCTGGCGCCGGCAGGCGTGGACGCGACGGACGCGGCCCAGTTGCTCGAACATGCCCTCGGCCCGCGCGAGCACCTCGACGCAGCGCCGGCCCGGAAGCCGGCCGTCCTTGCCGACCCGGCCCACCCATTGCCAGTATTGCGCCGCCAGCGCGAGGTCGGTGTCCGCGGTGACGAAACGCTCGACGTTCAGCAGGTTGTCCAGCACCTCGGGCACGGGCCCCGACGTGGCGAGCACGACGCTGGAGTCGGTGGCCAGGGACAGCGCCACCGCGCCTTCGCCCGGCGTCGCGATCGCATGGGCCAGCGCCGCGCGCAGGTTCGCGACCTCGTCCAGCTGGCGGTCCGAATCGCGCTCCTTGACCGCCTGCTTGAACACGGCGCGCATCGCGTGCGCATGGCGCTGGCGGATCAGCCCGATCTCGTCCAGGGCCTGCATCTGCTCGCCGGCGTATTCGCGCATCGTCTCCAGCATCTGGTAGCGCGGGCGCGCGCTGTGCTGCGCCATCACGAGCAGGGACCTGTCGAGCAGGATGTCGAGCTGTTCGAGCAGCCAGTCCTCGTCCTCGCCGGGCGCCTCGCGGACCACGGACAGCGCCGTGTCCGCGCAGAAGCCGCCATGGAAGATGCCCAGGCGCCGCAGTACCCGCTGCGTCTCCGGCGCCAGCAGCTGGAAGCTCCAGTCGAGCGCGGCGCGCAGGGTCTGGTGCCGCCGCATCGGCGCGCGGATGCCGCCGCCGAGCGTGCGCAATCGCTCGCCGAGGCGCGCGCGCACGCCGGCCAGCCCCAGCAGCGGGACCCGCGCGGCGGCCAGCTCGATGGCCAGCGCGATGCCGTCGAGCTCGCGGCAGATGTGGACGATGGCGTCCAGGTCGTCGGCCGTGGGCGCGAAGTCGGGCTGCCGGCCGCACACGCGCTCGATGAACAGCTGCACCGCCCCGTGCGCCAGCGCGTCGGAGGGCTCCGCGCCCGAGGACGGCACGCTCAAGGGACTCAGCCGGTAGAGCTGCTCGCCTTCCACATGCAGCGGTTCCTGGCTGGTGACCAGCAGGCGCAGCCGGGGGGCGTCGCGCAACAGCGCGCGCGCCAGCGGGGCGACGCCGGCCAGCAGGTGCTCGCAGTTGTCGAGCACCACGAGGAACTCGCTGTTCTGGGTGGCGCGGACCAGCTCGGCGAGCGCGCCCATCTGTCCGGGCAATTGCATGCCCAGGGTCTGCGCCACCACCGCCGGCACGAGCGCCGGGTCCTGCGTCGCGGCGAGTTCGACGATCCAGGCGCCGCCCGCGAACCGGCCAGACAGTCGCTGGGCGACGATGCTCGCCAGACTGGTCTTGCCGATGCCGCCGGCGCCGCACAGGGTCACCAGCGACGACCGCTCCAGCGCGGACGAGACGGCCTCGATGTCGGCCTCACGGCCGAACAGCGCGGGCATCACCGCGGGCACGTTGCCGCGCCGCAGGCCGGGCTGGCGATCCAGCAGGGGCTCCTGGGCCGAGGCGGTGAACTGGTAGCCCCGGCCCGTCACGGTCGTGATGGCGCCGTTGCCCAGCAGCTTGCGCAGCGTCGAGATCTGGACGGCGAGGTTGTTGTCCTCGACCACGTGGCCGGCCCACACGGTGCGGAACAGCTCCTCCTTGCCGACCAGACGGTCGCGCTGCGCGGCCAGCGTCACCAGGACATCGAAGGCACGCGCGCCCAGGGTCAACGGCAGACCGTCGGCCAGCAGCAATCGCTCGGCGGGACGAAGTTCGAATCGACCGAAGACCAGACGCTGCATGCAGGGAGTCCTACGTCATGACGACCTCGACGGCCTCGACGACCTGGAGATGGTCGAAGGAACGGAAATAGAAGTTCTCGAACCACGACGGCTGCGCGTTCGGCGCCAGGCGCAGGCCGGGCCAGGCCGTCATCAGGGCCCGGATCGCCGGTTCGGCGATCAACTTCTGCAGGTGTATACCCATGCACTCGTGGACGCCATGGCCGAAACCCAGGTGTGGCTGGGACAGGTGACGCCCCGGGTTGAATTCGTCGGCGTCCTTGCCGTAGACCGCTTCATCGCGGTTGGCCGAGGCCAGCACGCCGTAGACGCGGTCCCCCTTGGCGATCAGCTTGTTGCCGACCTCGACATCCCGGGTGGCGATCCGGTCGACCACCGAGAGCGCATGCTCGCAACGGCGAGCCTCGTCCAGGCAGGCGCTCAGCAGTCCAGGGTCCTTCTGCACCCCTTGCCACCATCGGGCATCGTCCAGCAGCAGTCGCCGGACGCAGGTGGCCAGCAGGAACTCGACCGACATGTAGCCCGCGACGGTCATGCTCACCAGGCTTCTGACCGCGACCATCGTGCTGAGTGGATTCCCGGGCGCGTCACCGACGTGCGGCGCCAGGCGCTGCAGGAAACTGCCCTCGAAGGCAGTGCCGTGACGTGCCTGCGCCAGCAGGGCCATGAGCTGGGCGCCGAGGGCCTTACCCGCCGCGGTGCCCGGCAGCTGCTGGGTCTCGTCGAACGTGTGGTCGTGATGCTTCATCACCGTGCGCGCCAGCGTGTCGAGGTCCCTGCGGGTCTGCGCGTCGATGCCCGCGCCGCCGAGGATGTCGAAGTAGACATCGCGGGGGACAGGTCGCGCGAAGTCGTCGACCAGGTCGAAGGCCTTCCCGTCCGACGACTTTCCGTCGTACGCCTTTCCGTCGGATGCCTTTCCGCCTGATGCCTTCTTCTCGATCTGATCGAGCGTCCTCTTGATCGACTGATCGACCCGGGCCGCCGCGTCCGAGGCTGCTTCGAACCAGGCGGTGGCGATCCGTTGGCGGACCAGTCCGTGCGCGGGATCGTCGAGCTGGAACATGCCGCACTGGGCGCCGTCTCCATCGACGTCGGCGCTGAACGTGACGCCGTCCTTGCACACTTGCAGGACGTCGGCGTAGCGGAAGAGGAACCAGCCGTCGAAGGGCTTCGGCGCGCGGTGCACGGGCGCCGCATTCCGGAACCGGGCGAAGACGGGGTAGGGGTCCGCCCAGAAGGCTGGATCCTTCGTATCGAAATCGGGCTCGCGCTCGGGCTCGGAGTCGCTGACGGGATCGCTGTCGCGGTCCAGGGAGGTCGTGGTCATGTCGCTGCCCTTCAGTGGGTTGTGCTGGCTTCGTCGGCGGCGTTCGTGGGCGCCGGCTGCGGTGGGGCGACCTGTGCGGGCGGCGGGCCCTGGTCGACGAACTGGTCGAGGCTGCGCAGCGCGGCGAGGCCGGGCATGAACAGGTAGAGGCTGCCCCGCGTGTACGCGAATTGCGGCAGCTCGAGGTCCAGGGCGGTGCCGTCCGGCATCGGGATCCGGAACTTGTGGGTGCCGTTCTCGGGCGTGCCGGCGAAGGGATCGCGGGTGCCGCGCAGCCCCGGGGCGAAGCCGTCGCCGTTGATCCACTGGCGCTGGATGAATTCGAACTGCCGCTCCAGATCGGCGCAGAGGAACAGGCCGAACAGGCCGGACTCCTCTTCCCCGTCCTGCGTGGTGCGCGTGTAGTGCATGCCGCGCCGCATCAGGCGACGGGTATAGCGGGCGCCGGCGATGCGGGACGTGCGCGCGTTGACGCGCCGGATGTGCGCGCCCATGGGGCATCGCAGGCCGTCGTGGTCCATCGGCGTCTTGGGAAACTCGTAGGACGGGGCGTAGTCGAAGTCGTTGCGCCTGTTCTGCGAGGCGTCCGTCGGCGCCTGATGCGGATGGAGGCTGACCGGCGCGCCGTCGAACCAGCGCCCCATCAGCTTGGCCGCCAGCCAGTCGAAATCGGCCTTCAGGCGCGTGGCCTCGGACGCGATCGCGTTGCGGAATCCCGGCGCATCCAGCGCGAGGACGCGGACGGCGCAGAAGGTCCCGTTGCCGGCGAGCGCCGCCGGCAGCGCGCCGAGGGACGACCCGCCATAGATGTTCTCGTACCCGGCGCCCAGCACGAACTCGCCGGCGGTGGAGGCCGGTTGAAGGTCGTCGCGCGTGGCGGCGGCGAGGCCGGCCACGCGGGGCTCCGCGATGCCGTCGGCAAAACCCAGCCCCTGTTCTTCCCGCGCCGGCGCGAGCGTCTGTTCCTCGACCAGCGCCAGTCCGCCGGACGCCAGCGATTCACGCAGCGCCGCGTCCGCGTCGGCGAAGGCCTTGCCATCCGCGGCATCGCGCTGGTACAGCGACACCATCACGTGGAGGTGGGGGGCCTGTTCCTGGCCGCCGAGCCACCAATGCGCCGGATCGTTGGCGTCGACATCGAAGTTGCCGGCGGCCCGCGCGAACGCGCCTTCCTTGAAGACCGATGGAAACGGGGCCAGCCAGTCCGGATGGAGCTCCAATGCCGCCATGCCGGCGGCAGTGAGGCCGATGTTCAGCATCAGCGTCGGCTTGGTGTCCTCGGTCCATGTCTCGGCCGAGGTCACGCCGGGCAGCGATGCCGTCGTCACGGTCCGGGCGGCCAGCCAGCGGCGCGCGTCGCCGGGGTGGGTCACCTCCAGCAGGTAGTGCGTGGCCCGCACGGCGCGGTAGCCCTTCAGGATGTTGCCCTGGATGTCGGCCTGCTGGACCGGGGTGTCTGCTCGATCGGGCTTGGGCATCGGCAGGTTCCTGCGGGGACCGAGGATCTCCAGCACGGTCTTGTCGGGATAGGCTGAGTAGAGGTCCAGCGCCGGAATGGGCGGGAGACCTGACACCACCACGGAGTTGTGTTCCTTGACGAACGCGAGGAACTCCGCCGGATGCTCCTTGATGGGGATGAGATGCTGGGTGCCCTCGGTGACGCCCAGCAGCTTGTCGAAGACGTCGCCGATCTCGATGGCGAAGTCGAGCACGTACGGCTCCAGCGGGCCGTCGAACTCCGTGATCACCTGCAGCGCGCTCTCGTCATGGGTCGGCAGGAAACGCGCGAAGTGCACGAAGCCCAGTTCATCGAGGCCGGCATCGATCGTCGGCTGGCGCATCTTGATCAGGCCCAGCACCGTGCTCATGGGCACGCCTTGCCGGAGCTTGAGCACCAGATTCAAGCCGTGACTGACCTGTGGAGACTTGGTCATTGGACCCTCCCATTTCGCCCGAATGCCGGATTGCCGAATGCCGGATTGCCGAATCGCCGAATCGCCGGATCGCCGGCGGCGCGGACCCTCGAAGGATCGTCCGGCTGCCGCAATCTACCGACTCGGCGGAGGGCGTCCATCATCAAGACGGATGAAGTGCGGGAGGGGGGCGGGGAGGAAAGAGGGGACTCCACGGGAACAAGCCCAGGCCGTCGCGTCGCCACGACGAAGTCGGCCGCGCGGGCCGGGGCCCCGGTAGCATCGCGCGTCCCCGTCCGAGCGTCCGTCCCCCTCCATGTCCCCGTCCGTTCCTGCCGGCGATCCGCCCGGCGCGCAGCCGCAGCGCATCCTCGACGTCCGCCATGCGATGGCGCTGTGCATCGGCATGGTGGTCGGCGCGGGCATCTTCAAGACCTCGCCGATGGTGGCGCAGTTCCTGGCCACGCCGGAGCAGCTCTACCTGGCCTGGGCGCTGGGCGGCGTGCTGTCCTTCATCGGCGGGCTCTGCTTCGCGGAACTCGCCGCGGCCTTCCCGGACGCCGGCGGCGATTACCACTTCCTGCGCCGCGCCTTCGGCGCGCGGCTCGGCTTCCTGTTCGCGTGGTCGCGCTTCGCGGTGATCCACACGGGCTCGATGGCCTTGCTCGGTTTCGTGTTCGGGGACTACCTGGCGCAGGTCGTCGACCTCTCGCCCTGGCTCGGCGAGCACGTGAGCGCATGGCTCGCGGGCGGGCTCATCGTCGCGCTGACGGGGCTGAACCTGCTCGGCGTGCGCGTGGGGCTGGGCACGCAGCTCGGGCTGACGACGCTGGTCATCGCCGGGCTGTTGCTGCTCGGCGTGAGCGCGGGCGTGCAGCACTGGCAAGGACTGGCCCCGGCGACGCCCGGCGCGCTGGGCGGTGCAGCCGGGCAGGGCGCGCTCGACGCTGCGAGTGCTGCTGGTCCCGCGACTGCCGCGAGCGCCGTGAGCGCCGTGGGCGGTGCAACCCTCTCGTGGGGCACGGCGATGGTGTTCGTGTTCCTCGCCTACGGCGGCTGGAGCGATGCGGCCACCTTGTCGTCCGAGATGAAGGACCCGCGCCGCGGCATCGTGCGCGCGCTGCTGCTGGGATTGGGAACGGTCACGGCGCTGTACCTGCTCGCGAACTGGGCCTATGTGCGCGTGCTCGGCCTGGGAGGCCTGGCGGCGAGCGCGGCCCCGGCGGCGGAGTCGATGCGCGTGGTGTTCGGACGCGGCGCGGAGGTCGCGATGGTCGGCGTCGTGACGCTGACGGCGCTGTCGGTGATGAACGCGATCCTGATCGCCGGTCCGCGCACGACCTACGCGGCGGCGCGCGATCTGGCCGCGGAGCTGCAGCTGGCGCGCTGGGACGCGGATCGCGGCACGCCCACCGTGGCGGTGATCGCGACCAGCGGCATGGCCCTGGCGTTGGTCGCTTTCGGCGCGGCGACGCGGGGCGGCTTCTCGACGATGGTCGACTACCTGTCGCCGGTGTACTGGTTCTTCATGACGCTCAGCGGCCTGGCGGTGCTGGTGCTGCGCCGCAAGGCGCCGGCGCATCCGCGACCGTTCCGCGTGCCGCTGTATCCGGTGTTGCCGCTGGTGTTCGTCGGCTGCAGCGCGTACGTGCTGTGGTCCAGCGTGGTCTATGTCAGCTCGGGCGCGATCGTCGGCGTGGCAGTACTGGCCGCGGGGGCGTTGCTGCTGTGGGGCTACGGGCGGTGGCGCCGTCCGGCGTGATGCTGCTCCGGCAGTCTGAACCGTCCGGGCCGTAGAGACCCCAGAGGTCGCAGAGGCTGGACGCCAGGGGCCGGCTGATGCGCCGACTCAGAACGCGACGACCAGCGAATCCGCGAAGCGCTCCGCGACGAACTGCCGGACCTCGGGCGACTGGAAGGCGCGGACCAGCTTGGTCACCCAGGGTCGGCCCTTGTCCTGCGTCCTCACGGCGATCAGGTTGGCATAGGGGCTCCTGGCGTCCTCGATCGCGATGGCATCGCGCTTCGGAACCAGCCCCGCCTGCACCGCGTAGTTGGTGTTGATCGCGCTCGCATCGACGTCGTCCAGCGTGCGAGGCAACTGCGCGGCGTCGACCTGGACGATCTGCAGCTTGCGCGGATTCCCGGCGATGTCGAGCGTCGTGGCCGAGATGCCCGCACCCGGCTTCAGCGTGATGACGCCAGCCCTGTGCAGCAGCTGCAGCGCGCGGCCGCTGTTGGTCGGATCGTTGGGGATGGCGACGCGGGCGCCGGTCGCCAGCAGGTCGAGCCGCTTGATGCGTTTCGAGTAGAAGCCCAGCGGCGCCGTGACGGTGACGCCGACCGCGCTGAGCTGGTAGCCGCGCGCCTGGATCTGCGACTGCAGGAAGGGCAGGTGCTGGTAGCTGTTGGCCTGCACGTCGCCGGCGTCCAGCGCGGCGTTGGGCTGCACGTAGTCGGAGAACTCGACGATCTGGAGCGTGAGGCCGTCGCGGGCGGCGACCTTCTTCGCGACCTCGGCGATCTGCGCGTGCGGGCCGTTGGTCACGGCGATCCTGATGATCTCCTCCGCGCGGCTCGCGGCGGAGAAGAGCAGAGCGGTGGCGGTGAGGCCGAGGAGGGCGGAACGTCGAGTGGCCATGTCGATGGGTGGACGAGTGATCGGAGAACGGGCGATGAGAACGAGAAAGAGCCCGGGAGGCGGGACTCCCGGGCTTGAAGATGCTCGGTAGAGCACACGGCAAGGGTCGACGTCAGGATCGCGCAGGCGACCCGCGCTGGCTACGAAGGGATATGCAGGTGCTTATAGCGCCAGCTTGTTTGGCTTCGGGATCTTGATGTTCATCACGAAACCTTTCGTGGGCAGGACCCTGACCATGGTCTCCACCATGGTCCGGACGTTCACCTGATTGATCGTTGTCGAGTCCAGGTAGGCGTCGCCCATGTTGAACGCGCTGCATTGGACGACCATGTCGTTGTTCTCCACCAGGAAGACCAGCCTGCCCCAGAACTGGGGGAACTGCGCCGGGTCGTAGAACTTCCGCTTGACCAGCTCTGAGGGCGTGCTCAGGGCCGTCGTGCCAGCCGCCTTGGCGGTGCCATCCTGAGAATCCTCGCCGTTGATTTCGATCGTCAACTGCTTGAGGGAGATGTGGGCGCTGAGCGGATTGACGAGGTTCAGCGAGATGGTGTCGGCTCCCGCCGTTTCGCCTGCGAGCGCGTCGCTGTTCATGGCCTTCACTGCCGCGGCGCCCAGCTTGGTGCCGTAGCTGAGCCCTTGCTGGTCTCCCTTCACCTCCAGCCCGTCCGGCTTCAGCACCGTGCCCAGGAGGTAGATGAAGATTACGCCCTTCGACGCATCGGCCTTGAACAGCTCCAGTTTCCAGACCTTGTCCCACTCGCCCGAATCAGCCACCCTGCTGAGGCTGTAGGTCTCGTCTCCGTTCTCGACCCAAGAGTCGACCGGCTTGTCCTTGCCTTCCGCATCCCGGCGTTTCCCCACCCTGCGCTGCAGGAGGGGCTCCGGCTCGATGTGTTGTTGCCGGGGGCCATTCCCGGATACCGCCTGCAGCAGCGATCGTTGAGCCTGCATGCGCGGCGAATGGTCGATGCGTCGCTGCAGCGATTCCAGGGCGGTGTCCGGTGTGTTTCCCCGTGCGGGACGTCCCGACGGGACCGTCGCCCGGGGGCCGGGTGTTGCCACCGCCTCGTGCTGAGCCCAAGGAGAATCGGACGGTCGGGTTTTCATCGGGCGGCTCCAGGGACGGCTCGGTGGCTCGTTGAAGGCAATCCCATTCACGCTAGGACTGAACCCAGGCCACGTCCATCGGTGGATGGCTGAACTTCCGCCGCCGATTTGCCGACCCCGAGGGGCCCCTATGATTCCTGCACGAGCTTTGGGGAGTTCCGCGTTGAGCAAGAGGAATGAGCGGCATGTCAGCGGGCGACAGGCCGCCGATGCACTGGCCGATCAGTGCCGCTGGGAAGAAGCGGCGACGCGTTACCGCGCCCTGGCCGAGGCGGGCAGCCAGGACGCCGTACTCTTCCACAACTGGGGCGTGACCTTGCGGGAGCTCGGTCAGCCCCAGGCGGCCCTCGACGCTTTCGAACGGGCCATCGGCCTGCAGCAGACCTATGCGAAGGCATTCCACGGCCTGAGTCTGGCCTACCGGGACCTCGGCGCCGCGGACTCGGCGCGGATGGCCATCGAGCTCGCCATCGAGCACGATCCCCAGCGCGACACCTTCCGTCTGGAGTTGATCGACCAGTTGATCGCTGCGGGCGAGTTGGACGCCGCCCTCCAGCAAGCCGATCGATTCGAACGCGGAACTCCTGGTCATGCCGTCGCCCAGAACCTGAAGGGGATGGCGCTTCGCAAGGCCGGATCAATCGACGGCGCGCTGGCAGCCTTCGGCAACGCGATCGAAGCGGACCCGCGCCTTGCCGCGCCGCTTCAGAATCGCGCGAACCTGCATCTCCGGGCCAGGAGGTTCTCGTTGGCCGTGTCGGACTTCGATGCGGCGATCGAGCGGGCGCCGCACACGACGTGGCTGGCCGGCCTGAGGCTGTACGCCGCGATGCATCTCTTCGATTGGCGCCGCCATGCGCAGGACCGGCAGGCGCTCCTGACGCGCGTCGAGGCGGGCGAACCCGTCGCGCAGCCGCTGATCGTCCAGCACCTGACGGACGATCCGGCGCTGCAGCAGCGCGCGGCGAGAACCTGGGCGGCGCAGACGCTGCCGCGACCGCAGCCGGGTCCACGGGCGCCGGGCTTCCCGACGGGGCGCAAGATCCGCATCGCCTACGTCTCTCGCGACTTCCACAGTCACCCCGTCGCCTACCTGATCGCGGAGGTGCTGGAGCTTCATGACCGGCAGGTCTTCGACGTCGCGATCCTCCACTACGGCCGCGCCAGCGACGACCCCATGCAGCGCCGGCTGCGCGCCGGCGTCGATGCGTTCATCGATGTCCAGCACCAGACCGATGAGCAGATCGTCCAGATCTGCCGCGAGCTGTCCATCGACGTCGCCGTCGACCTGACGGGCTACACCGACAACTCCCGCAACGCGATCTTCGCCAGCCGGATCGCACCGGTGCAGGTGCTCTACCTGGGCTATCTCGGGACCTCGGGGTCCGGGCTGTACGACTACGTCGTCGCGGACCAGTACCTCGTCGACGATCGGACCCGCAGCTTCTTCGATGAGAAGCTGTTGATCCTGCCGTCGTACCAGGCCAATGATCGACAACGCCCGAGGCCTCCGTCCGGTGAGCAGCGCGCCGCTGCGGGGCTGCCCGAGGACGCGTTCGTGTTCTGCTGCTTCAACAACCCGGCGAAGCTGACGCCGTCGATGTTTGCGGCGTGGGCGCGGATCCTCGAGCGCGTGCCCGGCTCGGTGCTCTGGCTGCTGGCCGAGGAGGACGAGGCCATCCGGAACCTCCGCGGCCATGCCGCGGAGCTCGGCCTCGCGCCGGATCGACTGGTCTTCGCGAGTCGATGCGATCGCGAGACCTATCTCGCTCGCCTGGCGTCGGCGGATCTCTTCCTCGACACGCTCCCGTACAACGCCGGCACGACGGCCAGCGACGCGCTGTGGATGGGCCTGCCGGTGCTGACGCAGGCAGGGCAGTCCTTCGCCGGCCGGATGGCGTCCAGCCTGCTCCACGCCGTGGGCATGCCGGAGCTGGTGGTGAAGACGCAGGACGAATACATCGACACCGCGGTGGCGCTCGCGACCGACGCCAACAGGCTCAACGAGCTTCGCAATCGCCTGGGGGCAAATCGCGACTCGGCAGCACTGTTCGACACGCCGGCTTTCACGCGCAGCCTGGAGCTGGCCTATCTCACCGCGCTTTCAGGAACGCAGGAGGGAGATGTGGTTGTCAGCGAATGACGGACACCTCGGATGCATAGTCCGTCCCCTGCTCCAGGCTGTGCAGGTAGTCGAACTCCGGCGCCTCGACACCCGCCAGGCGACGGATCTCCACCAGTCGGTCGGACTCGAAAAAGGCCTTGGCCTGCGCCAGCGAGGCCCACCGGGAGAAATGAACGACACGGTTGCGATCGCACGCGTCGTGCAGCAGGTGATAGCTCTGCTCGCCGGCCTCCCTGCGCAGGGCGGCGGCCTCGTCGAAGACCCGCTTCCAGGCGGGATAGTCCTTGACGGCATGAATGATGAGTACGTAGTCCATGGGGGTCTGGAGTGGGTCAGTCGGGCAAGTGGCAGGCAACACAGAGCTTGTTGCCATCAGGGTCGCGGAAGTAGGCGCCGTAGTAGTGCTCGTGATACTCGGGCCGCAAGCCCGGCGCACCTTCGCAAGCGCCGCCATGCGCCAGCGCGACGGCGTAGGCGTCGCGCACAGCGGCCCTGTCCGCGGCCAGGAAAGCCGCCATCTGCCCGTTGCCCTGCTGGTGCGCCTGCCCGTCGTGAGGCCTGGCGATGACGAACAGCGGACGCGGCCCCGGACTCGATTGCCAGCCCGCCCATGGGCGGCTCGCATCGCAGAAGCGGGCATGGATCCCCAGGGCCGCCATCAAGGGCCGATAGAAGGCGAGCGCTCGTTCGAAGTCGCTCACGCCAACAAAGAGGTGTGAAAACACGGGCGTCCTCGATTCGTTGCTGACGCTTGAACAGCGCCGTCGCCGCGGCGCGCAGCAGGTAGATGCCAGCCAGCAAGGGGCTCTCCCTGCAGGCCATTACAGGATCTGCCGGCCCGTGCTTCAATCGATCTTCTCGTCGCACCACATGCACCACAGGAATGTCACTCCCGCTCGTTCGTCTGTCGTTTCTGGATCTGATTCGCGGCTTTGTCGCGGTCGGGCGGCGCATGAGCATCACGCTCGCGTCGCAGGACTTGTGCCTCACGCAATCGGCGGTGAGCCGCCAGATCAATGCCCTGGAGGAACAACTGGGCGTCAAGCTGCTGGTGCGCGGCTACCGCTCCATCACCTTCACGCCCGAGGGCGAGCGCTTGTTCCGGAGCGCCGATGGCGCCGTGCAGCAGTTGCAGGATGTGGTGGGCGAGATTCACAAGACCGGTGTGCTCAAGCCGGTGATGTTGAGCGCGACCATCGGCGTCACCGGCTTGTGGCTGCTGCCGCGGCTGAGCCGCTTCCAGAAGCGCCATCCCGGCGTGGACCTGCGAGTCTCGGCGAACAACCGGGTGGCCGACCTGCGCGCCGAAGGCATAGACCTGGCCATCCGCTACACCACGGCGGCCTTGACGCCGGAGGGTGCTGTGCGCCTGTTCGGCGAGTCAGTCGCGCCGGTCGCCCATCCCTCGCTGGGTCTCAAGTCCCTGCGCTCGGCTCACGCGCTGGCCAGGCAGTCGCTGCTGGAGTTCGACAACCCGGCGCACCCCTGGCTGCAATGGGGCGACTGGCTCAGCGCCCATGGCTGGGCCGATGTGAAGCCCAGGGGCATGCTGCACTTCAATCAATACGATCAGGTGATCCAGGCCACCCTCGATGCCCAAGGCGTGGCATTGGGGCGGCTGGCGCTGATCCAGCCCCTGCTCGACGATGGCCGGCTGGTGCTGCTGGCCCCGCCCAGGCACAACCCCGAGATGGTGCACGCCTATTGGCTCATCGCCGCCAGCGATCGGCCCCGGGCCGATGTGCGCTGTGTGGCGGAGTGGATCGTGAGCGAGGCGCAGAGCTCGCGCGAGCTCGCCGAGTAGGCGCTCAGCCCTGCGTGCAGCGGGTCAACGCATCATCCAGGCGGTCGTTGCCCCAGAACATCTCGTCGCCGACGAAGCACATGGGCGCGCCGAACACGCCCCGGTTCGCGGCCGTTTCGGTCTGCCGGCGGAGCCGCAGCTTGTTCGCTTCGGACACCGCCTCATCGAGGATCGCCTGGGCCGGCAGGCCAAGCTGCGTGAGCACCTCCGCCAGCACATCGCGCGAATCGATCTCGCGGTCCTCCACGAAGTTGAGCGACATCACGCGTCGGCAATAGGCGCCGATCCAGCTCCGCTCGGCGCCAACCAGCGCGACGCGCAGCGGCAGCACGGAGGCGCGCGGGAATGTCGAGGGCCGAGTCCATGGCAGGCGGTGTCTCTCGCATTCCCGCGCCATGTCCTGCCAGACATACTCGCCCTTGGCCCTTTGCAGCACGAAGGGCGAGTTGTTCCAGCCCAGGCTGTGAAAGATGGGGCCCAGCAGAAAGGGTCGCCAGTGCAATTCCACGCCGAGCCGGGCAGCGGCTGCTTCGATGCGCATCACGCTCAGATAGCTGTAGTTGCTCGCGAAGTCGAACCAGAACTCCATGGCTTTGGTTTTGGGTTTTGCTGCTTCGGTCATGGTTCTTCGCTCTCATAGACGACCAGGCAGCGCAACTCGATGCTCTCGCGAAGCGGGGCGCCGGGCGCGATCTCTGGCAGGTCGAAGGCCGTGTGCAAGGTGAAACGGGCCGCGCCGCTGAGTTGGGAGTCGTACTGCTTGAACACCAGTACCTCGTGGCGATCCATTTCCGGGAAGTAAGACCAGCGATGCCGCGGTGAATGCTTCGAGACATAGATTTCGCCCGTGCGGCGGGGGTAGCGCACCTCGCTCTCGACCAGGTCCGCCGCGCTGACCGTGCGGGCATCGCAGACGGCGAGCGGCGTGTCCAGCACTGGTCCCTTGATGGAGCGCCAGATGTTGACGATGCCGTAGCGCCTGACACAGGCGGCCGCTTGCGCATCGCCGATGACCAGGGGCAGTCGCCTGCGCCCCGAGGCCTCCGTGTAGTCGTTGTGAATGCGACCGTTGGCGGGGGCCATGCCGGCGCTTGAGCTGCGGCCGAAGTTCAAGGCGCCGCGGCCCGCTTCACGCCGACGAACCAGGTGATCGAAGACGTGAGCCTGTCGTGCGCCGGTGGCGGCAAGCGCCAGCTCGGCGGCTTCCCGGTAGTAGGTGGACCTGACGGCGGCTTCGTCGAGAAAGTCCGTGACGGTGGTCGGCGCCTCCCACAGCGCGAAGCCTTCACGTTCAAGGCAGGGCCTATCGCTGGCCTGGCGGGCATCGGCGATGAGCATGTGGTGCGCGTCGTAAGCGCAGTTCTCCCAGGGCGTGCCGGGCGGCGGCTCGCAGACATAGCTGTAGGGGCGTTCGGCGGTGGGCCTCAGGTAGTTCAGACCCGCGCGGATCTCCGGCCTGGCAAGTGGCGACGTCATGGGGGGCTCCGGCTTTTGCAGACCCACCCATTGCACCCAGCCAAGGTGACGGACTCAAGCGACTTCCTGGTTGCTCCGCATGCGCTGCGGGAATGTCGTGCTGCTGGGAATTCGTTTGAGGATGGGCGCCGCGAGCGCTTCAATCAGCCCGTCAACTCGATCAGGCGGTGCCAGCATGATGTGGATGAGGAAGCCCCGCAGCCCCACGGTCGTGGAGGTCGAGTTCGTCAAGTCCTACCGCATCACGGCTTCAAGAGATGTGTGGGTCATGTGCCTGCAAGGCACGGCCTGGCTGACGCTGGACGGCTGCCTTGCCGACTTCATCCTCTCGCCCGGCGATGTGACACGGGTTTCCAGCGCCGACTATGCCCTCGTCACCGGCATGCCGCACTGCAGGCTTGCGATCGCCGAGAAGCACGAGCAACTGGCTGAGATGCAGCGCGCGACGGTGCATGTTGCGCCGGCAGCCGTGGTGCATGAAGAGACCGATGGTGCCAACGACCGAAACGTCACCGGCGAACGGCTGCCTGTCGCAGGCGCTCCCTAGGGCTTGCCTCGCCCCCGGCGTCTCCTGCGGCAATGCCCCGTTGCAGCACGAGGCCGGCGCCGTTGGGGGCTTCCTGCCGTCGGAGAGAATCGGCCCGCCGTGCGCGACGTGGCTGATCCTTCGGTCCTGTCGCGACAGGTTTCGAATCGGATGACCAACAGGAGCGACCCACGATGGCCGATCGGGAACACCACTACCAAGTCACCGTGACCTGGACCGGCAACCAGGGCAGCGGCACGTCGGGCTACAAGGCCTACCGCCGCGACCATGCGATCGAGGCGTCGGGCAAGGCGCCGATCCTGGGATCGTCCGATCCGGCCTTCCTCGGGGACAGGACCCGCTGGAATCCCGAGGACCTGCTGGTGGCTTCCACCAGCGCCTGTCACAAGCTCTGGTACCTCCACCTCTGCGCCGAAGCCGGCATCGCCGTGCTCGCCTACGTGGACGAGGCCGAGGGCACGATGGAGGAAGGCGAGAAGGGCCGCTTCACGCAGATCGTCCTGCGCCCGCGCGTCACCGTGCGGGCGGGCCACGACGTCGAGCTCGCCCAGCGCCTGCACCACGACGCGCACGAGCAGTGCTTCATCGCCAACTCGCTGAACTTCCCGGTGCTCTGCGAGCCGTCGATCCAGACGGCGTGAGCGGAGGACGCCCGGCAAGGCGTTCCCGCGCAGCGCGTCAAGTCCCTCACCGACGCTTCCCCGTCCGGGCCGTGGCCGGGGACGCCGGACGCGGGCAGGATGCGGTCCTCCGAATTTCCGGATCCGATCGCATGTGTTTCCAGACTCTCCGATCCGCGCTGGCCGTCGCCTGTGCCACTGCCGCTTTTGCCGTCGCCTGTGCGGCCGCGCTGATCGCCAGTCCTGCCCAGGCCGCGCCCGACGCGAAGAGCCTGGTCACTGATGCCGCCGCCATGAGTCAGCTCATCGAGGCCGTGAGCTTCGACGCGATGTCCGAAGCCGCGATCAACGCGTGCCAGGAGATCGGCGCCCCCTCCGTCACGCCGATGCGGGACGCGTGGGTCGCCTGGCGCGGGCGCTACCAGATCGCCCCGATGCGGGTGGTGCTCACCCGCATGATGCAGCGGCGCGGTGGCGATGCGCCCTGGGACAAGCTCGTCGAGCCCATGCGCCAGCGCGTGCTGAGCGACCCGCAAGCCTGCGCCACGCTCGCGCGCGAGTGGCAGGGCGGCGGCAAGGACGTCGACGCGCGCTATCCGCAGGCGGGCGCCGTGGCGCGCGCGATCGTGCAGGCCAATCTCGTGATGCCGATCACCCCGCTCCCCGTGGCCGCCGAACCCGCCCGGGGCCAGGTCTTGCTGCCCAGCCAGGTGATCGCCCTGACGGAGCAGCGCGGCAACTGGCTCGTGATTTCCGAGGAAGCCGCCCGGCGCAAGCTCGGGCTGGTCTACGTCAAGGGCCGGGTGGCGCGCGACATGCGTCGTCCCGAAAACTTCCATCTTGTACAGGAGCAGGGCGACCGGATCGGCGAGCAGGTCATCCACCTGAAGTTCAACGCCGAATCGTGGCTTGGCAAGGAGGTGGTGCTGCGCGGTGTCGTCACCTCGCTGAACCGCTTGTCGATGGACCTGGCCGACGCCGCACTCGTCAACGATGCGTCGGGCCTGACACCGTCGCCGTTGGCTCAGACGCCGCTGGCGCGCAAGACGGTGTCGCTGCAGCGCGTATCGACCGCGCCCGGAAAGGGCCTGGGCGACAAGGACCTGGCGGCCGTCGTGATCCACGGCGAAGCCAACAACATCAACGGCACCCGCTGGCAGGAGGACGTGCGCTTCCTGCTGCGGGACGGCAGCGTCTACCACCGCACCGAGATGCCGCCGGACCAGCTCGACGTCGCCGCGTCGCGCCAGCTCGAGCCGCAGCGCTGGGGGCGTTGGCGCAGCGCCGGCAAGGGTTACGCCATGCAGGCGCAGGACGACGACGGTCGACCCGTCGGCGACTGGAAGCCCGAGGGCCACGAGGCGGTGCGCCCCTGGCCGAAGGAGGCACGACTGGACGGCAGCTTCAGCCGGCGCAGCTTCACCGGCAGCATGATCACCGGCGGCACGTCGGCCATGCGCGGCATCCGCTTCACGAAGGACGGGCGTTTCGAGCGCAGCTTCAGCGCGACCTCCGGCACGGGCAGTCTGCAGGCGATCACGGGCACCGTGGTCGCGGGGTCGTCGCATGGCGACGGCAAGGGCAGCAGCAGCACGGGCAGCAGCACCGTCGGCACGGGGCTGGGGACGGTCGGGGTCAGCAGCGGCAGGCGCACGAAGGACGATGGCGCGAGTCGCCGCGGCAGATATCAGCTGGACGGCTTCGCGATCGCGCTCGAGTACGACGACGGCCACAAGGAGCGGCTGCTCAGCTTCCCCGTCGACGGCGGGAACCGGTCCGTCTACATCGGCACCGGCAGCTACGATCGCGACAAATGATTCAGCTTCAATCCCGGCGACCGCAGCGAGGCCCCGCGCTGCATCACGTGATCGCGATCCTGATCGTCGCGCTGGGCGGCGTCGCGCACGCGCAGGCGGCCTCCGGCTGCCTGGGTGTCTACGTCGATCCCCAGAAGCGCTTTCTCCACAACGAGGCGCCGGCCGCCGCCGTCCCGCAGGCCTTGCCCGCGGGGACGCCATTGGGCGCGGTGGCCTACAAGCCGCGGGGAGCGGCGACAGCCGTCCCGCTCGAGGACTACTTCGGCAGGTTCTGCACCACCGGATTCCTCGTGATGCACGAGGGTCAGGTCGTGTTCGAGCGTTACCTCCAGCAGGCCAAGCCATCGACGGCACTGCTGTCCGCGTCGATGTCCAAGACCGTCCTCGCGCTGCTGATCGGCATCGCGATCGACGAGGGCAGGCTGTCCCTGGACGAGCGCGTCGCGGCGGTGCTGCCCGACTTCCGCGACAGTGCCTTTGCCGACGACAGCGTCGAAGACCTGTTGCGCGTGAGCTCGGGCGTGGCGCTGAAGAACTCCTTCCGGCCCGGCGAGGTCTCGGACAACCAGACCACGAATCCGATGATCGAGCCCTTCACCGACATGCGCGTCTATCTGGCGGGCAAGAAGGACAAGGATCCGGCCGGCAAGGTCTTCAACTACAACGGCGCGGTGACGGCCGTGCTCGGCCTGATGCTGAGCGCGCGCACCGGCGTGAGCAATACCGACTACCTGTCCACGCGCCTGTGGGGGCCGATGGGCGCCGAGTCACCGGCCTACTGGATCAAGAACCGGGCGGGGCAGGAGGGCGTGCAGGGCCAGTTCGTCGCCACCTTGCGGGATTACGCCCGACTGGGGCAACTGATCATGAACCTCGGCCGCGTGGGCGAGCGTCAGGTCGTGCCCCAGGCCTGGGTCGAGCAGATGACCGCGTTGCGCAAGGACAAGCCCCAGCCCGCGACCGTGCCGTTCTACGGCCTGCACGTCTGGATCCCGCAGGCGGCGGGCGGGCGCTCCTTCGCCTGGGGGACGAACGGGCAGAACATCTTCGTGGATCCGGTGGCGAAGGTCGTGATCGTGCATACCGGCAACAGCCCGGATGCGGAGTTCAACGGCAACGACCACCTGTTTCCGATCCGGGATGCGATCACGGCAGCGCTCCGGGCCGTCAGGAACTGAGCATCCGCAAGCGTCGCGCGGCTTCCTCGTCCGCCGCGTCGTCGATCTCGCGAATCACTTCGCCGAGGTCGACGGGACCGGCCGCATGCTTGAAGCGACCCGTCAGCGGCGTGTCGGGCGTGAGGCTGCCGCTCTCGTACAAGGCCCAGATCTCGTGCCCGTAGTCGGTGCTCAGCAGGTCCGGGGCGAAGCCGCCGAAGAAGTCGCGCAGGTTGTTGACGTCGCGCAGCAGCATGCGCTTGGCGTGGTTGTTGCCGGCGGCGTCCACCGCCTGCGGCAGGTCGATGATCACGGGGCCGTCGCCGGCCAGCAGGATGTTGAATTCGGACAGGTCGCCGTGGACCACGCCCGCGCCGAGCATGCGCACCACTTCGACCAACAGGCTCTGGTGATGGGTGCGGGCTTCCTCGGCGGTGAACATGACGTCGTTGAGCCGCGGCGCCGCATCGCCGTGCTCGTCCACGACGAGTTCCATCAGCAGCACGCCGTCCATGAAGTTGTAGGGCTGCGGCACGCGCACGCCGGCGCCCGCCAGGCGATACAGCGCGTCGACCTCGGCGTTCTGCCACGCGGCCTCCTGGGCCTGGCGTCCGAACTTCGTGCCCTTGGCCATCGCCCGCGCCTGCCGGCTGTTCTTGGTCTTGCGGTTCTCGGTGTAGTCCACGGCCTGCCGGAAGCTGCGCTGCGTGGCCTCCTTGTAGATCTTGGCGCAGCGGGTCTCGTCGCCGCAGCGCACCACGTAGACCAGCGCCTCCTTGCCGCTCATCAGCTGACGCACGACGGTGTCGATCAGGCCTTCCTCGATCAGGGATTGGAGTCGCGGGGGTGCTTTCATGAATGCCTTGAACGTGAGCTCATCGCGCGCCGATGGCGGCGGCCGAATGAGCGGGAACCAGAGGGGCGACGAACTCCCAGACCGCCGTCAGGTTCTCGGCGGCGAGTGCCTTCATCTCGTCCGACAGCGGCGCGGCCAGGGTCTCGGTCTGGGCCGCGGTCCAGAAGCGTTGCGCCGCGCGGGCGGCCCGCTCCCAGACTTCGGGCCGGGCGCCGATCGGGCCGACCTTCGGCTCGATCGGGCGAAGATCCGGATCCACGCCGCCGCCGATGGAAGCGTAGCGCATGGGCAGGATGTCGTAGGCGGGCGCAATGCCCTGGTATTCGCCGCGCTCGTCGATGAGCAGCGAGAGGTTCTCGAAGTGCCGATCGCCGTTGCCGATCAGCTCGCTGAAGGCGGCCATCGTGTGCACGTGGCGGGCGTCCTCGGCAGAAAGGGACTTCGCCGCCACGCAGCGCGCGGCGAACTCAGACCAGCTGTCGCGCTTGCCGAAGAATTCGTCATCGACGGCGCCCGCCGAGAGCATGCCGACGCGACCGTTGAGCCCCACGCGATCGAAGCGCTGGACCTCGAGGAACACGTAGTCGCCGGCGGTCAGCAGTTGCGTGCGGGCGGCGGGCACGCCCACCTCGCCCAGCGATCGGAGGGCCAGGTGCTCGAGCGGCAGCAGTTCCGCCATGCGGCTGCCCAGCTTGGCGAACTTCACGATCACGTGGCCGGCGTCCTCTGTGAGCCAGAGGAACTTGGGCTGCTCGCCGCCAGCGCCAAGGCCATAGACGGAGCCTTTCAGCGCTGAGGCCATGTCCAGGTAGGCGAGCGACTTCTCTCGAACTGGTGTCGGCTTTGCCTTCCGGAGCTCGAGGTCCATCTGCAGGGAAGCGTTGCCGAACACGAGGTTGCCGGGGAGGTTGAGGCCGTGGGTGAACAAGTAGGTGATGCGATGCTCGTCCCGCCACTCGGACAGGCTTTGGGGAAAGTCGTGCATCGGCGCAAGCTCATGGGCAAGCTGCTTGCCAAGGAAGCCCGAGGGCGCTGCGAAATTCATGTACGGGGGCAGTCCGTCATAGAGCGTGACGCGACCTTCGTCATCTGAATCGCGCTCCAGCGTCGCGCCACCGAGGAACTCCAGTTGGACAAATGGCACGACGGCGCCAGACTTCAGCAGCCGGTAGACCTGCAGCTTCTGCGGCATGGTTCGGTGAATTTCGATCAACTCCTCAAACCGTGAGTATCGCCGCCCACCCGACATCGCGATCTGAGCGGTCCAAAGCATGCTGCGCCTGACCGCGTTCTGGCGGTGGGCGCGGCTGGCTGCCGTGCGCACGCCCGTCCTCGGCGTCCTGCTGCTCGCCATCCGCAACTACGTGCTGCACCAGAGCGCCAACCAGGCGGGGAGCATGGCGTTCTCGATGGTGCTGTCGATGTTCCCGTTGCTGCTGCTGCTCTCGGCGGGCGCCGCTTACATCGGGTCGCCCGGCGACGCGGCCGCGCTGGCAAGCCGCGTCGTGGAATACGCGCCACCGCTCGTGCGCAGCGCGCTGCAGCCGGTGGTCAACCAGGTGCTGGCCCAGCGCAGCCAGGCGCTGCTGGCGATCGGTCTCTTCGTCACGCTGTGGACGGCGTCGTCCGGCATGCAGGCGGTGCGCACCGCCCTGAACCGTGCCTACGCCATCGAGCGCGGCCTGCCGTTCTGGCGGGCGCGCCTCAAGGTCACGCTGTTCACGCTGATCGTCGGCGGCGGCATCCTCGCCATCTTCAGCTCCGTCATCGTCATGCCCTACGTCTGGGAGGCGCTGGAGAACAGCGTCGGCAAGGGCCGCGAGACGCTGTGGCTGCGCAACAGCGTGCGCTACGGCGTCGCCTTGCCGGTGCTGACCGTGCTGTACGCGCTGCTCTACGGCTGGCTGCCCGACATCCGCCAGCGGCTGCGCACCGTGCTGCCCGGCGCCATCGTCGGCGCGGCGCTCTGGGTGGCGTCGGCGGCGACGCTCTCGTACACGCTGCGCAGCGCGGGCAAACTGGCGCTGCTCTACGGCAGCTTCGCCGGCGTGGTTGCCACGCTGGTGTTCCTCTACATCAGCGCGACGACGCTGATCTACGGCGCCGAGGTCAATGCGGTGATCCGGGAGCGGTTGACGCAGGAGCAGGAACCGGCGCCGGCCTGAAGGCGGATCTGAAGGCGGATCTGAAGGCGGATTTGAAGGCGGATCCGAAGGTGGAGAAGTCCCGCCGGGACATCGTCACGACGCGGTGGCGTCTTCCCTGGGCGTTTCCGGTATCCAGACCTGGAAGGTCGTCCCTTCGCCCGGAGCGCTGATCACCTCGATCCGGCCCGCGTGCTTCTGCACGATGGAGTAGGACAGCGACAGGCCCAGGCCCGTGCCTTTTCCCACCGGCTTGGTGGTGAAGAAGGGTTCGAAGATCCGGCGCCGGACCTCTTCGCTCATGCCGCACCCGGTGTCCTCCACTTCCACGCACACCCACCCGTCCTGCGCGCGCGTGCGCAGGCGGATCTCGCCGCGCTGCGGGATCGCATGGGCGGCGTTGACGATCAGGTTCATGAAGACCTGGTTCAACTGCGCCGCGATGCAACGCACCGGTGGCAGCACGCCGTAGTCCTTCTTCACCTCGGCCTTGTACTTGACCTCGTTCATGACCACATTGAGCGTCGAATCGAGCCCGGCGTTGAGGTCGGCGTCCTGCCACTCCGCGTGGTCGACCCGGGAGAAGTCCTTCAGGTCCTGCACGATCTTCTTGACGCGCACCAGGCCGTCGTCGCTCTCGTCGAGCAGTTGCGGCAGGTCCTCCTTCACGAAGGCCAGATCGATGCGCTTGTCCAGTTCCCGCAGCGCGCGGTCGACGGACTCGGGCAGGGCGCCGGGCGTCAGCGCCTGCATCGTCTCGAGCAGCTCGAACATCGGTTCCACGTAGCTGCGCAGCGTGCTCATGTTGGAACTGACGAAGCCGATCGGATTGTTGATCTCGTGCGCGACGCCCGCGGCCAGCTGGCCGATCGAGGCCATCTTCTCGGATTGCAGCAGCTGGTTCTGGGCCTCCTCGAGCCGGCTGTTGGTCAACTTGATGCGCCGGTAGTTCTCCTCCAGTTCGCGCTGCACCTGGCGCTCCTTGCTCCGGTCCTGCAGCAGCCACCAGGTTTGCGCCAGACGGTCGTGGGGGTTGGCCACATACGCGATCATTTCGATCCACAGTCGCCGGCCGCGCGCGGACACCATCTCCATCTCGTGCCGCAGGGATTCGCCGCGCGTGAGCACCGGGTAGGCGACCGCCCCCAGCGACTGGAAATCCTCGTCGCTGACGAAGAAGGACCGCGTCGGGATCCCGCTGGGCGACGCGCCGTCCAGTTCGAATGTCTCGCTGAACTTGCGATTGCCCCGCACGATCCGCTGGTTCAGCGTCGTGACGATGCCCACGGAGGCGTTCTCCAGGAAGGCCTCCAGTTCATGGTGCGTCAGCAGCAGTTCGGCGGTGCGCTCGCTGACCAGTTCCTCCAGCTCGGCGCGATGGCGGCGCAATTCCTCTTCCGCGCGACGACGCTGCGTCACGTCCTGCAGCGTCTCGATGGCGCCGATGACGGTCCCGTTCGCGTCCATCAGCGGCGCGGCGGTGAAGAACAGCCAGCGACCGCCCTGGTCCATCTGCGGGAAGAAGGACTCGACCTCGTAGGCGTCGTCGATCGTTTCCGAACGGCGGCAGCGTCCTTCATACAGCGGCCCGTTGTGCGCGTCGATCGCGCCGTCGATGATCAGGTCGGCCAGCAGTGGGCGCTGTTCCACATAGAAGGCCGACCAGGCGTCCTGTCGCCCCAGCATGTCGAAGCGGTCCCGTCCGGTGAGCTTGCTGCAGGCGGCATTCCAGTGCGTGACCCGGTGCTCGGCATCGAGCACGAAGCTGGCCACGGGGTTGTTCTCGATGATCTGGTGCAGGACGCGTCCCACGTCCAGCAGGCTGGTCTGCACATGGCGGATGTCGCTCAGATCCTGCACCGTGAGCACATTCAGGCGGCGGCCCTGCACCACGACCGGCCGCGCGTTCAGTTCGAGCGACCGCGTCGAGCCGCTCGCGGTGAGGGCATCGATCTCGATCGCCGACGGCGGCCCCTCCGCGCCGATGGCCTGCAGCCCGTAGGTCCGCAGCGCTTCCTGCTGCTCGGGCGCCGCCCAGGCGTCGAACGGCATCGCCGCCAGCGCCCGCGCGTCGTAGCCCAGCAGCCGGAGCATGGCGGCATTGGCATGCACGATGGACTGCTCGTCATGGACAAGGATCGGCGTCGCCACCGCTTCCAGGGCGACCGTCCAGCCGGCCGGCAGTCCGGCCGACGTGTCCTCGGGCGCTGCGATGTGCGCGCTCATGGCTTCACTTCTCCGGGATCTTCCAGGATGAAGGAGCCATCCTCGGCCCAGTTGACGTGGGTGATGCCGGGCTCCAGGCGCTCGAGCCGGCGCAGCTCCGCCTCCTGCACGCTGATCTGGCCCTGCTGCGTGCGGACGAGGTCGGCCAGCCGGCGGTTCTCGAGCGTCAGGTCGCGGACCTGCAGCACCTGCCGCACCGCGCTGAGCAGCTCGAAGTCGGCCCAGGGCTTGGCGATGAAACGCGCGATGGCCGCCTCGTTGACCGCACGGACCAGCGCATTCAGGTCGGTGTAGCCCGACAGGATGATGCGCTCGCACTCCGGTTGCAGCGTGCGCAGCGCCGTCAGGAAGTCCACGCCATTCATCTCCGGCATGCGGTAGTCGGAGATGGCCAGCGCATAGCGATGGCGCCGCGCCTGTTCCAGCGCCAGCGCGCCGTTGGCGCACTCGTCGACGAGGTAGCGGCTGCCGTCCGCGGCGGTCAGGCCATGCCGGAGCAGCCGATGCAGGGCATGCAGGATGCCGGGCTCGTCGTCGACGATCAGGATGCGTTCATCCATGGGAGGCTCCTTGGGCGGCGGCGGCCAGGTGCGGTGCGCCGTCGTCATCCGGCAACCGGACGTAGAGCGCCAGCCGGGCGCCCTCGCGACCGGCGAACTCGCGGATCTGCCGCACCATCCGCCCGTCGAAGACATGCCCCGCCGCCAGCAGCAGCGTGCCCTTGGGCGTGAGCAGGTCGCGCGCGAGCACCATGCCCGGCTCGACGTCCGACGGGCTGATCTGGCGATCGCGCGGCTTGTCCTCCGGCTCGTCGGTCAGCGCCAGTTCGAAGGCTTCGACCACTTCCGGCTCGTAGCGCATGCCGGCGCCGCCGCGCACCAGTTGCAAGGCCTGCGCCGGTGAGAAGTGCTGCTCGGCCATCCGGCCCGACTGTGCCGCGGCGTAGTCGCTGGCCACGCTGAGGACCTGCGCCGCCAGCGGCACCGCATCGCCCGACAGGCCGTCCGGGAAGCCCTTGCCGTCCACGCGCTCGTGCTGCGAGCGCACCAGCCGCGCGACATGCTGCAGGTGTCCCAGCGGCAGCAGGGCGGCTTCGCCGTTGAGCGTGTGGCGCCGGTAGCGGGCCATCTCTTCCGCGTTCATCGTCGACACCGGCTTGCGCAGCAGCGCGTCCGGAAAGCCGATCTTGCCGATCTCGTGCAGCAGGCCCGCGCTGTGCACGTCCTCCTCGACCCGCGGGCCCAGGCCCATGCGACGCGCCGTGCGCCGCGCCAGATCCGCGACCTGCCGGGAGTAGCCGGCCAGTCCGCCCTCGCGCAACTCCAGCAGGCCCGAGAAGACCTGGATGGACAGGAGGAAGGTCTCCTTCACCTGGTCGAAGGACTTCTCCAGCATGGCGTTGACCTGCTCCAGCTCCTGCGTGCGTGCGCGCACGCGGTGCGAGAGATCGGCATTGAGCGACTGCAGCTCCGCGTTCTGGGTCTTGGTGAGCTGGAGCAGCGCGCGGTTCTCCACCTCGAGCCGGCGGCGCGCCAGCGCGTCGTCGATCGCCAGCAGCAGCTCGCGGTCGTCCCAGGGCTTGGCGATGTGGCGCTGGATCTGGCCGCGGTTGACGGCGGCCACCGTGGCCTGGATGTCGGCATACCCGGTGAGCAGGATGCGGCCGACCGACGGCCAGCGCTCGCGCACCTGTTCGAGGAACTCGGCGCCATCCATCTCCGGCATGCGCATGTCGGAGACCACCACGTCGACGGTCTCCGCGGCCAGGATCTGCAGGCCGCCGGCGCCGCCCGGTGCCAGCAGCACGCGATAGCCCTGAGGTCGGACCAGCCGACGCAGCGCGCTCAGGATCGACGGCTCGTCATCCACGAAAAGGACGACGGGCGGCGCGGTCTCTTCGGTCATCTGTTGATCTCCCTGATGTGACCCGGCGACGGACGCCTGCCGAGTGTAGGAGCGCTTGCGACGGCACGCCAACCCCTCGGCCCGATGATCTCGCCGTTGCCGGACGGGCATGGACTGGCCGAGCCGGCGCGGCGGAGACCGTCACGCCCCAGCATCATTCACCTGATCGGCTCCGCGACCGTTTCTTCATGTTTCAATGGAATGGAACGGAATGGAACGGAACGGAATGGAACGGAAGGAGCAGTCCCGATGAAAACCGCCGTCTTCAGTACCCGTCGATACGACCAGACCCTGCTGCAGCAGGCCAACCGGGAGATCGGCCACGAGCTGGTGTTCGTGCAGGACCGGCTGACCGTCGACACGGCGGCGCTGGCCGCCGGATGCAAGGCGGTGTGCGTCTTCGTCAACGACGCCGTGGATGCCGAGGTGCTGACCCGGCTTGCGGCGCAGGGCACGCTGCTGGTGGCGACGCGGTCGACCGGCTTCAACCACATCGATGCGGCGGCCGCGCGCCGGCTGGGCATCGAGGTCGTGCGGGTCACCGACTACTCGCCGTACTCGGTCGCCGAGTTCGCCGTCGGCCTGCTGCTGGCGGTCAACCGCAAGATCGTCCGCGCCAGCGTGCGCACGCGGGACGGCAACTTCGAGCTCGACGGCCTGATGGGGGTCGACCTGCACGGCAAGACGGTGGGCGTGATCGGCACGGGCAAGATCGGCACGATCTTCGCGCGGATCATGGCGGGCTTCGGCTGCACGATGCTGGGCCACGACGCGTTCCCGAAGCCGGCGTTCGAGGAACTCGGCGGGCGCTACGTGCCGCTGCCGGAGTTGATGGCGCGGTCGGACGTGATCTCGCTGCACTGCCCGCTGACGGAACAGACGCGTCACATCGTCGATGCGAACTCGCTGGCGCTACTCAAGCGCGGCGCGATCCTGGTGAACACGAGCCGCGGCGGCCTGGTCGACACCGAGGCGGCGACGCAGGCGCTGAAGACGGGCCAGCTCGGCGGCCTGGCGATCGACGTCTACGAGCAGGAGGCCAGCCTGTTCTTCCAGGACCTGTCCTCGACGGTGATCCACGACGACGTGATCCAGCGGCTGGTGTCCTTCCCGAACGTGATCGTCACCGGGCACCAGGCCTTCTTCACCGTCGAGGCCATCGGCCAGATCATGGCCACGACGCTGGAAAGCCTCAGCGCGTTCGAGCGCGGGGAGCCGTTGGTGAATCGGGTTCCGGAGGGCTGAGCGGGCAGGCGTCGGCACGATCCCACGCCTCGTGGATCTATCCGGCCACCGTGAACTCGAACACCACGGTCGGCGCCTCATAGCGATAGCTCAGCGTGCCGCCGTGCTCCTCCACGATGCGCCGCGTGATGTAGAGACCGAGCCCCAGGCCGCTGCGGTTCGGGGCGCCGCGCTCGAGGCCCCGCTTGAACGGCTCGAACAGCCCGGACGCCACCAGCGCCGGAATCTCGTCGGCCTCGTTGGCCACGCTGAAGCGCTGACCGCCGTCGCCCGCCGGTTCCAGCGAGACCACCACCGGTCGTCCCGGCGCGCCGTAGTTGCGCGCGTTGGCGATGAGGTTGGACATCGCCTGCGCCAGCCGCACCGGATCGCCGGTCACCGTGGCCGGGCCGGCCGTGCGCACGGCGATCTCGAAGCCGGGGTGTCCCATCCGGACTTCCTCGATCAGGTCCAGCAGGAGCGCCTCCAGGTCCAGCGCGCGCAGCTCCGTGTGCAGCGGCATGCCGACCTCGGCCCGGCTGAAGTCCAGCACCTGCGTGATGAGCCGGTGCATGCGCCCGCTCGACGCATCCAGCCGCGCGCCCAGCCGGCCCGTCTGCGCCGGATCCGGCTCGCGCTTGAGCACGCCCGCCACCATCTGGATCGCCTGCAGCGGATCGCGCAGGTCGTGGCCGAGCATCGCCAGCAGGTTGCGCCGCGCCGTCTCGACCTCGGCATGCCGCGCGGCCGCCGTGCGCTGCAGCTCCAGCATCAGCTGCTTGCCGAAGCGCACGTCCGTCTCGCTCCACGGCTCGGCGCAGTCCTTGACCTGCTCGCGCCATTCGGTGAACGAGCCGCGCGGCGTGAGGCGGGGACCGTTGGGGCCGCGCGCCACGACCTTGTCGGGCTGACCGGCCCAGCGGACCGTCTCGCGCTGCTCCTTGCGCAACGCGATCAGCCGGCCGCCGTTGCTGGCGTCGAAGGGCAGGCACATCGCGCCGACCCATTGACCGAGCAACGGACGCAACGCCTCCGGCCAGTCGTCGCTGCAGGACCTCAGGGCCGGCATGTCGCCGGTCCAGGGCACCGTCGCGATGGCCACCGCCAGTTCCTGCGGCAGGTCGCCGTCGGAGACCACCTTGCTCTGCTGCGCCAGCACCAGCGTGTCGGCGCGCAGAACGTCGCGCAGCCGTGACGACTGGCCGAGCATGGCGGTGATGGCGTCGTCCGCGATCGAGATGTCGCCCGCGAGTTCCGCCACCAGCGAGGCGGTGTCGGCCTGGCGCCGCGCGAATTCGCGCGCCTCGATCGTCGCGATCGCCGACGACAGGATGTGGGCCAGCACGTCGCAGTCCGAGCGCACCGGGTAGGGCACCTGCAGCGAACTCATGTGGTGGCAGGCGATCAGGCCCCAGAGCTTGTCGTTGACCACGATGGAGACGCTCATCGACGCGCCCACGCCCATGTTGTGCAGGTACTCGACGTGGATCGGCGAGACGCTGCGCAGCACCGAATGGGTCAGGTCCAGCGGCGGCGCCTCCGGATGACCGACGAGCGCGACCGCGCGATAGCTGACGTGCGGGATCAGCCGCAGCGTGTTGAGCAGGTAGAGCCGGCGCGCCTGCGCCGGGATGTCGCTGGCCGGGTAGCGCAGGCCGCGGTAGGAAGAGAGGGCGTCCGACTTGGCTTCCGCCTCGACCTCGCCGCTGTCGTCGTGGCGGAAGCGGTAGGCCATCACCCGGTCGAAGCCGGTCCACGCGCGGATCGCATCGACGGCCACCTGCAGCACCGCCTCCATCGACCCGGCGCGGCGGACGCGGTCGTAGACGCGAGCCTGCGAACTCAGCGGCGCCAGCGGCTGGGTGCGGGGCTCGATCTCGATCAGCGTGTGATGGTCGTGGACATGGACGACCGCATCGTGCGCCCGGCCGGCGATCTCGACCTCGCAGAAGGCGGGCATGCCGGGCGTCAGCGCGGCCTCGTCGGCGAGCAGGGTCAGTTCGCCGTGCACCGTGCCGGGCAGCGACAGGTCCTGCCACGGCTGACCCAGTGTCGGCTGCAGGCCGAGCAGCGCCGGGACGTTGTCGCTCCAGGCGGCGATGCGACCCTCTCGCAACGCGATCAGCAGGCCGTGCGGCTGGATCGAGCCGGGAATGTGGATAGGCTCGTCGGCGCAGGACTGCAGCGTCGGAAACGAAGGCGCGAGACTTTCCATGGTGACTGGCGGAAGAGGGCCCCGGACTGTACCTGCCGGGGCGGATCACCGGCCCCCGCGCGGACCCGGGGACGCGCACTCGCGGGGGTGCGGGAGCGCGGATTGCCGCGTGGTCTGTCCGGCGCCGACGTCCCGCGCCACCCCGGAACTCCGTTCCCCTGGAGGACAGGCGATGAAGCACTTCAGCACCTTCCTGACCGCGTTCTGCATCACCCTGGTCGCGGCGGCTGCCATCGCGCAGACGACGGAACCGCCGGTCACGTCCAACGCCAGCCGGCGCCAGTCCGGGACCGTGGGTCCGCCGCTGGACGCTGCCTCGATGAACCCGCGCGCCGCCTCTGCGCCGCGGAACGTGATGCCGTCGCTGTCGCCGTCGCCAACGGTCACACCGGCGGCGTCCGTACCCAGCATCACGCCTGCGCCGGTCCAGACGCCGGAGGCTGAACCCGCCGACACCTCATCGCCCGCGACCGCCACGCCAGGCGCCTCGGCCAAGCCCGCCGCCGGCAGCCGTGCCAGCCGCCGGGCGAGCGGTCGGGTCACGGAAGCGGATGGGTCCTCCGGCGGGTTGCCGGTGCGGCCGGATCGGAACTGAGACGGTCGGAGGAAGGGTTTCCAGCTGGACGACGCCCAAGAGTCACCATCCGGGACTCGGCCTGGTTTGGGGCAGGCGCAAGACCCGGCCCCTGCGTGATCACCCGATGACAGCAATCCCCCCAGAGGGTGTGGCGGATCGCGTCCAGGTCGGTGATGCCCCCATCGACCACCCCAATAAGCACTGACACAATGCTCCCCAAAATTCTGAGAGAGAGGGAACGATGTCAGTTTCAACGGAAGACCGCTTCGCGCCGCCTCAGGCCGTGGTGGCCGACGTGGCCGCGCAGGAATCCGGCGAGGTCCTGGCCGGTCGCGGCACGCGTTTCGTCGCGGCGCTGCTGGATGGCCTGATCCTCTGGGCGATCATGACCATGTTCCTGAAGCTGATCCCCGTGGCGGCCGCTCTGTTCATGAAGCCCGACAACATGTCGTTCACCGGCATGAATCTGTCGGCGCTGCTGGTGGCGTTGCCGCTCTTCCTGATCGCGCAGGGCTGGCCCCTGCTCACGCGCGCCCAGACCATCGGCAAGATGATCTGCCGGGTGCGCATCGTTCGCTCCGACGGCTCTCGACCAGACGCCTGGCGCCTGCTCGGCCTCCGCTACGGCATCGGCTTCCTGATGAACGCCTTTGTCTTGAGTTCGCTGATCTACTGGCTGATCGACTCCCTGCTGATCTTCCGCCAGTCGCGCAAGTGCCTGCATGACACGATCGCCGACACGAAGGTGATCAAGCTCTGAACCCGCATCCCGCCGTGCCCGCGCCGCGCATCGACACGCTGGCGCTGGCCGAGACCCCCGAAGGCATCGTCCTGTCCCTGCGGCCCGCCGGGCTGGTGGCGCGGACCATGGCCTTCCTGCTGGACCTGTTCATCCGGCTGATCCTCGACCTGGTCCTGATGATGTCGCTGGGCGCCTCCGGCGGCCTGGGGGGCCTGGGCTTCGGCCTGATGCTGATCGGGATGTTCCTCGTGGAGTGGCTGTACCCGATCGCCTTCGAACTCGGCCGTTCCGGCGCCACGCCCGGCAAGCAGGCGGCGGGCCTGCGCGTGGTCATGGACACCGGTCTGCCGGTCACGCCGGCCGCGTCCGTCACCCGCAACCTGCTGCGCGTCGCGGACTTCCTGCCGCTGGCCTACGCCTTCGGCATCGTGACGATGCTGCTCCACCGCGATTGCAAGCGCCTGGGCGATCTGGCCGCCGGCACGCTGGTGGTGTACGCCCAGCCCGTGGTCCTGCACGACGCGCCGCCCGCCGCGCCCGGCCTGGCGCCGGCACGGCCGTTGAACCAGCGCGAGCAGGCGGCCGTCCGCGCCTGGGCCGGCCGCGCGAAGCGGCTGACGCCGGAACGTCTCGAGGAACTCGCGTCCCTGGCCGCTCCCGTGTTGCCGGCGGAGACGCCTGGCGAGAAGAAGCGCAGCGCGTCCGAGCGCCTGCTTGGCGTCGCGCAATGGTTGATGGGGAAGCGCGCATGAGTCCGATGCATTTCGAGGCGACCTACGGCCCGCTGTGGGAGGCCTTCGCCGCGGAACTGGCGCTCGCCAAGCTGGGCAAGAGCGCGGACGGCGCGTTGCTCGCGTCGCAGTACCGCCGCGTCTGCGAACACCTGGCGCTGGCGCAGTCGCGCGCCTACCCGATCCACCTGGTGGCGCGGCTCGAAGCGCTGACGCAGGACGCGCATCAACTGATCTACCGCCGGCAGGACTACGGCCTGCGGCAGCTGTCGCGCCTGCTGCGCGTCGATCTGCCCCGCGCGGTGCGCGCGCAGGGACGCTTCGTGCTGGCGGCGGCCGTGCTGTTCGTGCTGCCGCTGGTCGTGGCCTTCCTGCTCGCCTGGTCGGGGCCTGATTTCGCGCTCCGCCTGCTGGACGCGAGCCAGCTGCGCGAGTACGAGTCGATGTACGGCGACGGCAAGCGCGCCTTCGGCCGCCTGCGCGAGGCCGGCGACGACTGGTACATGTTCGGCGTCTACATCTTCCACAACGTCGGCATCGGCTTCCGCTGCTTCGGCGCGGGCATCCTGGCGGGCGTGGGCAGCGCCCTCGTGCTGCTCTACAACGGGCTGATGATCGGCGCGGTCGCCGGACACCTGACGCGCGTCGGGCTCGGCCACAACTTCTGGCCCTTCGTGGCCACGCATTCGGCCTTCGAGCTGACCGGCATCGTGCTGTGCGGCGCGGCGGGGTTGCGCATGGGGCTGGGCTGGCTGGCGCCGGGGCGTCTGGGCCGGATCGAGGCGCTGGCCGCGTCGGCGCGCGCCTCCGTGCCCATCGTCTACGCGGCCTTCTTCCTGCTGCTGGTCGCCGCCGCCTTCGAGGCCTTCTGGTCGTCCGCCGCCTGGATCGCGCCGGGCGTCAAGTACGGCGTGGCGGCCGTGTGCTGGGGGCTGGTGGTGGCTTGGCTGGGCCTGATGGGCCGAGAAACTGGCCGAGAAGCGGACCGAAAAACGGGCCGGGAGACGGACCGGGAGCGCCCCCATGCGCGTTGACGGCCTGGCCATCGTCCTGCGCCCGCGCACCCAGGCCGAAGCCTGCGACCTGGGCCTGGCGCTGGTGCGTGCGCACGCGGCGTCGATCTGGCGCTGCTTCACGCCGTTGCTGCTGGCGGTCGCGGTGCTCGCGATGTGCACCGTGGATCTTGGCGGCACGCTGCCCATCCTGATCCTGTTCTGGCTCAAGCCGTGGCTGGACCGCAGCCTGCTGTTCGTGATGTCGCGTGCCGTCTTCGGCGAGGCGACGCGCTGGAGCGACCTGTGGCGCGCGCGCCGCCAGGTCTTCGGCGGCCAGTTCCTGCGCACGCTGCTGTGGCGGCGCTTCTCGCCGTGGCGCGCCTACACGCAGCCGATCGAGCAGCTCGAAGGCCAGCGCGGCGCCGCGCGGCGCAAGCGCGCCAAGCTGATGCTCAACGACAACCGCGGCGCGGCCACCGCGCTGCAGGTCGCCTTCGCCCACGCCGAGGCGGTGCTCGGCTACGCGCTGATCGCGCTGGTCTGGTGGTTCGCGCCGGAGAACCGCAACGCCGGCGTGTGGGACTGGTTCTTCCATCCGGAGGCGCACGCGGCCGGTCAGATGGGGCTGGACATCGCGGTCGCGTCGGCCTATGCGCTGGTCGTGCTGTTCCTGGAGCCGTTCTACGTCGCGGCGGGATTCGCCATGTACCTGAACCGGCGCGTGGTCCTCGAGGCCTGGGACATCGAGCAGGAGTTCCGCCGTGCGTTCACGTGACCTGCTGCTGGCCGCCGTGATGCTGGCGTGCGCGGTCGTCCACGCGCAGCCGGCGGCTTCAGCGCCTGTGGCCGACGTGCCCTCTGTCTCTGCGTCTGAGACTACCTCTGCATCCGCATCCGCATCCGCATCCGCATCCGCATCCGCAGCCGGACCCGGCGTGATGCCCGTGCCGGTCAAGGTCGCCGCGTCGGCGATCGACGCCGAGGCCGTGTGGATCGCCGAAGGCGAAGTCCGCGCCGATCCGCTGTGGGCGGGCGAGGAAAAGAAGAAGGTCCTGCGCTTCAAGAAGTCCAAGGACGAAGCGCCGGAAAAGAAGCTCGAGAAGCCCGAGGACTTCCGCTGGTGGGTCGAGATGTTCAAGAACCTGTCGGCGGGCCTGCGCGTGGCGCTGTGGCTGATCGGCGCCGCGGCGCTGGTCTGGGTGTTGCTGCGGCTGCGGGACTGGCTCAAGGGGCAGGAGGGCGGCAGCGCGCTGAAGGGCGCGCCGCCGACGCACGTGGGTTCGCTGGACATCCGCCCGGAGAGCCTGCCCGACGACATCGGCGCCGCCGCGCGCGCGCTCTGGCAGCGCGGCGAGCAGCGCGCCGCGCTCTCGCTGCTGTACCGCGGCGCGTTGTCGCGCCTGGTGCACGGGCACGGCGTGCCGATCCGCTCGGCCAGCACCGAGCGCGAATGCCTGGTCCTGGCGACGGCGCGGGTGTCGCCGGCCGCGCTGGACTTCCTGTCGCGCCTGGTCTCGGGCTGGCAGACGGTGGCGTATGCGCAGCGCGAGCTGGCGGCGGATCGCTTCGAGGCTCTGTGCGCCGACTTCGACGCACGCATGGCGGTCGGCCCGGTCAACGGCGGGACCGGCGTGACCGCCGGCGGAACCGCCGTTGTGTCGAACGGGGGCGCGGCATGACGCGCGAGCGCCTGTTCCTGCTGCTCGCCGCGCTGGCGCTGATCGCCGGCGGCTGGTGGCTCTCGGTCAACACCGAATGGGTGGAGGAGGACGTTCCGCGTCCGGCCATCGGCGAGGCCCGCAGCAACCCGGTCTACGCGTTCGAGCAGATCATGCGCAAGCTCGGCATGCACGCGGAGCATCACGAGCGGCTCGACCGCATGCCGCCGGAAGGCGCGCGGCTGGTGCTGCTGTCGGCCGACTGGGACCTGGTGCCGGAACGCGGCGCGCAGATCCGCGCGTGGGTCGAGCGCGGCGGTCACCTGGTGCTGCTGCAAGGCGCGGATTGGGACGACACGCGGCTGGAGAGCTGGGTGCCCGTTTTCGCGGCCGACATCAGCGAGAAGGTCAAGCGCCAGCGCGCGGCGGAGGCGGCGGCCAGGGCGCAGCGGCCGAAGTCGCCGATGCACGCGGCGTCGGCCGGCGCGAAGGCCGGCAAGGACGACGACGAGGAGGAGAACCGCGACGAGGCCGTCTCCGAGCCCCCGGTCTTCGGCGAGATCGAATCGCTCGACCTCTGCCACCACTTCAACTGGAGCAAGCGCCTGAAGGTCAAGCCGGGCCGGCAGGCGGACTGGACGCTCACTCAGGAGCACGGTCAGCAACTGATCCGCGCGGCCCAGGGCCGGGGCAGCGTGACGGTGCTCAACACGAGCGCGTTCCTCTTCCAGGGCCAGGCGCCTTTCGGTTGCGACACGTCGCTGCTGCTGGCCGCCACCGTGCAGGCCGACCCCGGCGCCACGGTGTGGATCTACCTGAACGAGAAGCGCGAGGCGCTGACGCCCTGGCTGTGGCACAGCGGCTGGATCGCCATCGTGCTGGGCGGGCTGGCGCTGGCCGCCGCGCTGTGGCGCGCCGCGGTGCGCTTCGGTCCGCGCCTGGCTGCGCCGCCGCGGCTGCGGCGGTCGATCTCGGAGCAGGTGCGCGGCATGGGCGCCTACCTGCATCGCCATGGCCGCGACGCCTTGCTCGCCGCGCAGCAGCGCGCGCTCGCCGAGGCGGCGACGCGCACCCTGCGCGGCTATGCCCGCCTGCCGCTGGCCGACCGCGTGCATGCCGTCGCGACCGCGACCGGCGTGGCGCGGGACGACCTGTACGCGGCGATGTCGTCCAAGTTCTGCACCCGTGCCGAGCTGCCCGCGCGGCTGCATCTGCTCGAGACCGCGCGGCGGCTCCTGCTCAGCCGCCAGTGATCCGCCGGCGACCCTGCGCTCAACCCTTCGCTCAACCCGCAGCCCGATCCGTCCCCGATCCGAATCCGATCCGAATCAGCACCGCATTCACGACGAAAGACCTTCGCAATGATCAAGCCCGAGGAACTCAAGCTCGCCGCGCACTGGCTGCAGGTGCTGCGCAACGAAGTCGGCAAGGCCGTGGTCGGCCAGCCGGACGCGGTCGAGCAGATGCTCGTCGCCGTGGTGGCGTCCGGCCATGTGCTGGTCGAGGGCGTGCCGGGGCTGGGCAAGACGCTGCTGGCGCGCACGCTGGCGCAGGCGCTGCAGCTGAAGTACGCGCGGGTGCAGTTCACGCCGGACCTGATGCCGGCGGACGTCATCGGCCACAGCGTGCTGGACGACACCGGCGCGGGCCTGGGACAGCTGCGCGTGCGCAAGGGCCCGGTGTTCACCAACCTGCTGCTGGCCGATGAAATCAACCGCGCGCCGGCCAAGACGCAGAGCGCGCTGCTGGAAGTGATGCAGGAGTACCAGGCCACGCTGGAAGGCGAGAGCCTGGCCCTGCCGCGGCCCTTCATCGTGATGGCCACGCAGAACCCGGTCGACACCGAGGGCACCTACCCGTTGCCCGAGGCGCAGCTCGACCGCTTCCTGCTGCAGATCCGCATCGGTTATCCGACGCATGACGAGGAAGCCGCCATCGTGCAGCTGGTGACGGACCACCGCGCCGGTCACGAGCTGCCGCTGGAGGCGGTGCAGCCGGTGCTGGACGACGTGCAGGTGCTGGAGCTCCAGCGCCTGGCGAGCCTGGTGCACGTGGACGCCAAGGTCATCGACTACGCGGTGCGCGTGGTCCGCGTGACGCGCAACTGGCCGGGCCTGGAGTTCGGCGCGGGGCCGCGCGCGAGCGTGGCGCTGATCCGAGCGGCGCGGGCCGTCGCGCTGATCGAGGGCCGCGACTTCGTCACGCCTGACGACGTCGCCAAGCAGGCGCTGGCGGTGCTGCGTCATCGCGTGACGATGGCGCCGGACGCCCAGATCGAAGGGCGCGATCTCGACGAGATCCTGGCCGCCGCGCTGGAGAGCGTGGAGGCGCCGCGACTCTGATGAACACCGTCCGTCGCGTCGTCCTGCCCTCCCGGGCCAGCATCGTGGTGCTGGCCGGCCTGGCCCTGGCCGCCGCCGTCGCGTTGGCGGCCGGCGCGCCGCTGGCGCTGGTGGCGCCGGCGGGCGGGGCGCTGTTCGGGGTGCTGCTGATCGTGGCCGGCGTCGACCTGTGGCGCAGCCTGCGCCTGTGGCGCCGGAGCGGCGTGCGGGTCGAGCGCCGGCTGCCGGCGGCCTTCGCCATCGGCGCGTCGACCGAGCTCAAGCTGGACCTCGTCAACGCCAGCGAGCTGGCCTGGCGGATGCAGGTCTTCGACGAGCTCGACCCGCTCTTCGATTTCGAGGGCCTGCCGCGCTCGCTCGTGCTCGGCGCGCAGAGCCGCAGCCGCGTGAGCTTCCGCGTCATGGCGCGCCAGCGCGGCGTCGCGCAGCTCGGCCGCACGCAACTGCTGTGGCGCACCCGCGCGGGTTGCTTCGAGGTGCGCGACCGCGTCGGCGAAGCGAGCGAGCTGCGCGTCTATCCGAACTTCGCGGCGCTGGCGCGGTATGCCTGGCTGTCCGGCGATCGTCGGCTGGCGCAGATCGGCATCAAGACCTTCATCCAGCGCGGGCAGGGCACCGACTTCCGTCAGCTTGCCGAATACAAGCGCGGCGATCCGCTGCGGCACCTGGACGTGAAGGCCTCGCTGCGGCATCGCAAGCCGGTGGTGCGCGAATTCCAGGACGAGCGCGACCAGTGCGTGATGTTCCTCCTCGATTGCGGGCGGCGCATGCGCGCGGACGAGCAATCGGCCGGCGTGGGCGAGACCAGTCACTTCGACGACGCGCTGGACGCGTTGATGCTGCTGGCCTACGTCGCGCTGTCGGAAGGGGACGAGGTCGGCGCGATGACCTTCGGCAACGAGGAAGGCCAGAGCCGCGACTGCGCGCCGCGCAAGGGCATGGGCACGCTCAACGTGCTGATGAACAAGATGCACGACCTGCAGCCGGGCGGCCACCATTCGGACTACCTGGCCGCGGCGCAGGCGCTGTCGCACCGGCTGCGCCGACGCTCGCTGGTCATCGTGCTGACCAATTTCCGCGATGAGGATTCGCCCGAACTGCAGCCCGCGCTGCGCCTGCTGCGCCGCCGCCACCTGGTGCTGCTGGCCAGCCTGCGCGAGACGGCGCTGGGCCGCATCGCCGGGCAGCCGATCGCGGGCCCGGAGGACGCCGTCGCGGTCGCGAGCGCGCACCTGCTGTCCCAGGCCCGCCACGACGCCTTCGCCCGCGTGGTCGACCACGACCGCCTGTCCATCGACGTCGAGCCGCGCCAGCTCGCGTCCACGCTGGTCAACCGGTACCACGAGGTCAAGCGGTCGGGGCTGCTCTGAGCGGCGGCGCCCGAGGTGATCGAGGCATTCAACGCATCCAACGCATTCAACGCATCCAACGCATTCAATTCATCGACGGAGGGAACCCATGACTGAGCAGACCTTGAATCAATACGCGGCGCCGCGCGCGCATGTGGCCGACGTGGCCGCGTCCGAAGGACCGGGAGAACTCAATCTCTTCTCGTCCAAGGGCCGCATCGGGCGGCTGCGCTACCTGGCGTACGCGACGGGTGCTTCGCTGATCCATGGCGCGGTGTCCTTGGGCCTGACCTTCGCGCTGGGCAACTCGACCGGGTTCGTCGTCTTCGGTCTGGCGGCGTTCGCGGTGGCGCTGTGGTTCACGGTCATCACCGGCATCAAGCGGTGCCATGACATGGACATGAGCGGCTGGTGGACGGTGACGGTCTTCATCCCGCTGATCGCGCTGATCTGGATCTTCGTGCCGGGCAGCAAGGGCGCCAACCGCTTCGGCCCGCCGCCGCCGGCCAACAACTGGGGCGTGCGCATCCTGGGGATCCTGCTGCCGCTGTTCTTCTTCGTCGGCATCCTCGCGGCGATCGGGCTGCCGGCGTACAAGGGCTACGTCAACAAGGCGCGCGCGGCGCAGGCGGCGCAGCAGGTTCAGCCGGCGCAGCAGCCCTGATCCAGGCCGGACCAGCCCGATCAATGGGCCTGGTCGGCGGGTCCGAGCGCTGTCAGCGGTGAGGCCGGTGCGCGCTCTGCGGAGCGGGATTGCCCGCGGGCGGTCAACGAGGGGGAGGGCGCGTCCGTTGCCCCTCCCAGGTTGACCTGTCCCCCGATCGGGACCGCTGCGGGAGCGTGACATGACGAGAGCGAATCGATGCCGCCGGACCCTCCGGGTCCTGGCGCTGGGCACCTTGCTGACGGCCGGGACGGCCGTTCATGCCCAGTCGCTGCGCTGCAGCGATGGCGGTGTGCGCGAGGGCGATTCCAAGGTCTTCCTGCTGCGCGCCTGCGGGCAGCCGGCCATTGCCGATTCGTACTGCGCCCGCGTGCTGACGAACGCGCCGCCGCCGGTGCCGTACTACCCGGGCCAGCCGCCGGTGCAGCAAGTGCCGCAGGTCGCCTGCGTGATGACCGACGAATGGCTCTACGAGCGTGGCGACGGCTACCTGCCGGCGGTGATCCGGATCCGCGAGGGGCGGATCATCTCGATCCGTTTCGGCGAGCAGGGAAAGTCCGAGCCGCGCTGACGGCGAGATCCGCCATGCCTCGCCGCAAGCGCGAGGTGTCTGTCCCGGATGGGGCATGCGCCGTGCGGCGTGAGCGGCTACCCTGTGGTCCCCACGACTGCCTGCCACGCCATGACCACCGACGCCTGCCACCAACTCCGCCGAAGCCTCCTCGACCTCCACCGCGCGCTGGTCGAGCTGGAGCGCGGCGACTACCAGAAGACCCACGGTCCGCAGAGCGCGGGCGAGTTCCTCCAGGTCATGGCCTTCGGCGAGGAGATGAAGTGGCTGGAGCCGCTGAGCCGCTTGATCACGATGCTGGACGAGGCGATCGACGGCGCGGCGGATGCGACGCAGACGCCGCTGCCGGTGGCGCAGCGCCTGCGCGGGCTGCTGAGCCTGGACCGCGACAGCGCGGATCCATTCATGAAGCGATACGCGGAGCGCTTCGACCAGTCGCCGGAGCTGGTGAGCGCGCATGCCGGCGCGATCGCGGCGTTGAAGGCGGTGGGGACGGTGTCGCCTCAGGGGTGACGCCGGGGTCGAAGCGGCGATGCATCCGTCGACTCTGGATGCCTGCGGGATGAGTTCGAACCATTCAGCGCTCTTGGTGTCACCAACCCTCCCATGCGAATCTATCTGGATGATGAACGAACCACCCCCGAAGGCTGGACGCGCGCGTACTGGCCGGACGAAGTCATCGCGCTGCTGAAGGCCGGCGGGGTCGAGGAAGTCAGCCTCGATCACGACCTGGGCGACGACGAGCGCGGGACCGGGTACGACGTGGTGCTGTGGGTCGAGGAGGCCGTGGCGCTGCACGGCTTCGCCCCGCCGCGGATGCGGGTGCACTCGGCCAACTCGTCGGCGCGCGAGAAGATGGAGGCGGGGATCAGGGCCATCGAACGGCTGGCCAAGGAGCGGTCGAACACGACCCAGGTGCGCGGCATGCCGTGACGGGTAAGTCTCCAGAAAGACCACCGCGCCGACCATGCGCCCGGCTCCATTTCCGGAGCGGGAGCATTTCCATGTCGTCTTTCCCCGTCCCCATCGGCGTGTCGCGCCGCCTGCCGGCTCTCGTCATCGTGTCCGGCGTGCTGCTGTCGGGCTGCGCCACGCCGCAGAACCCCGATCCCATCGAGCCCGTGAACCGCGCGACCTTCGCCCTCAACGAGGGGATCGACAAGGTCGTGCTCAAGCCGGTGGCCACCGTCTACAAGACGGTCGTGCCCACGCCCGTGCGCAGTGGCGTGACCAACTTCTTCTCCAACCTGGGCGACCCGTGGTCCGGCGCCAACCTGCTGCTGCAGGGGCGCTTCAAGGACGGCATGTCCGACTTCGCCCGCTTCGGTACGAACACGACGGTAGGCCTGCTAGGCGTCATGGACGTCGCCACCGGCTGGGGCATGCCTCGCCACGGCGACGGCTTCAGCGACACGCTGGGCGTGTGGGGCGTCGGCGGCGGCGCGTACCTCGTGCTGCCCCTGTTCGGACCGTCCGACCTGCGCGGCACCGCGTCCATTCCCGTCAACAGCTTCGGCAGCCTGACCGGGCAACTGGAAGACGCCGGCGCGCGCAACGCGCTGACCATCGTCAGCATGGTCGACAGGCGCGCCAACCTGCTTGACGTGACGAAGGTCGTCGACGATGTGGCGCTCGACAAGTACCTCTTCGTACGGGATGCCTATCTGCAGCGGCGGACGCAGCGGGAGGCGGATCGGTCGGGCGCGTCGCGTGTCGAAGTCGATGCGCCAAAGACCGAGGCGGCGGAGCGTGAGACGCCGATGCGTTGATGGTTGTCTGTGCTCGGCGTTTGAAGTCACAGTCTGTGACTTCAAAGCGCTGAACTCTGGGGGATGCTCACGCCGTGATCGCCTCCAACACATGCAGCACCGCGAAGATCATCGCCATCAGCCCGCTCAGCAGCGTTGAGTTCAGCAGGAACTTCAAGGTCTTGTAGACGCGCTGCCGCTCCGTCTTCAGTCGCAGCGACCGCTCGCGCAGCGGCGCGAGCTTCGCGAAGAGCGCGCTGAACACGCCGCGCTCGTCCTCCGCCGTGTTGGCCACCAGCGTGCCGCGCGCGATCACGCGGTAGCCCGCGTGGATCACCCGCCCCAACGCATTCATCGGGCGGTCCACATCGCACATCAGGATCAGCCGCGGTCGATCCGTCGCGTTGTGCGCGCTATGGGGATAGGTCTCGTCGAAGATGAAGTCCTGCCCATCCCGCCACACGCAGTCCACGTCGTCCACCTGGATGCGGCACGCCGGATCGTTCGGCGTCTGCAATCCCAGGTGATACCGGAACGAGCAGGCCATCGGATCCGCGTGCAGCGACAGCTCCGCGCCCGCCGGCAGGATCGAGAACATCGCCCCGCGGATCTGCGGAACCTGTGCCAGCAGGGCCACCGTGCGCGGGCACAGCCGCTGCGCGGAGCGGTGCGTCGTGCCGTACCACTTCAGGTAGAACTTGCTCCAGCCGCGCTTGTAGAAGGTGCGGAAACCGACGTCGTAGTAGCCCGCCGAACCCGCCGCCTTCGCGGCCTCGAACGCGCCCGCCGCCTCGAGCGCCAGCGCCTCGTCGCGGATCACGCGCCAGTTGGCGCGCAGCAGCCGGATGCCGTCGAGGTAGTCGGCCTGCAGCACCGGCTGGCGCGCCGAGGCCCGCGTCGTCATGTACATCAGGCAGTTGAGCGGCGCGAAGAGGGGCCAGCTCTTGCGCAGGTACTGCGTGAAGCTCTCGTAGCGGCGACGGCCGCGCCACCGGTAGACGTAGGCGATGCAGGCGGCGATGTACGCCGCCACGGCCATCAGGCCGAGGGTGCTGAAGCTCATGCTCATGGGGCGGGTGTGACGCGTCGGGCGCTCGTGGCGCCCTGGGTAGGGTCGGTGGGGTCGGTGGGATCTGCGCGCTTGGTGCGCTTGGTGCGCCCGAAGTGCTTGATGCGCACGATGAAGTCATCCACCAGGCTGAAGCGAGGGAGCGACTGTCCCGTCGCCCGTCTTTCCGGCTCCTTACCGCCGATGGAGGAGGGGTCAGTCCTTGCCGACGCGCTTCAGAGGGAGCTCCGGAGGGAAACAATCGGTGTACGGTAAGGAGTCAGTAAGACACCGGCGCCGAGGATGCGGGCTCCAATCACCGCCCCTCTCGGGAACTTCTCATGGCACCGCAGACACGATTCCTCTCGCATGCGCCCCGGGCGCTCACCCGCGCCGTCTTCTCTTCTGCCGCCGTTCTCTGCGTGTCGGCGCCGCTGTCCGCGATGGCGGCGGGTCCGGGCGGTCCGGGTGGCCCTGGCGGCAAGGAAGGTGAATCGTCCTGGGGCCTGGGCATCGGCGCCGTGAGCTCCCAGAAGGCCTACACCGGCTACGACCGCGAGACCCGGGTGCTGCCCATGCTCAGCTACGAGAACCGCTGGGTGAAGGTGGCCGGGCTGGGCGTCACGGGCAAGCTGCCGAGCTGGAACATCAATCCGTCGCAACGCATCGACTTCGGCCTGGTGGCCAAGCTGGACCTGGGCGGCTACGAGCAGGACGACGCCCCCATCCTCAACGGCATGGCCGAACGCAAGGGCGGCGTGTGGCTGGGCGCCAAGGCCGAGTGGAAGACCGACCTGTTCGACCTCGGCGGCGAATGGACCGCCGACGCCTCCGGCCACAGCAAGGGCCAGAAATTCGCGCTGACGCTGGAGAAATCCTGGCGCCTCGGCCAGCAGGTGATGCTGACGCCGCGCCTGGGCGCGACCTGGGTCGACAAGAAGTACGTCGACTACTACTACGGCGTGCGCGCGGATGAAGTCCGCGCCGGCCGCGCCTTCTACCAGGGCAAGTCGACGACCAATGCCGAGGTGGGCCTGCGCACGATGTACCTGTTCAACCGGCACCACGCGATGTTCCTCGACCTCAGCGTCACGGCGCTGGGCAGCGGCATCAAGGACAGCTCGCTGGTCGACCGTTCGACGGAGAATCGCCTCTTCGTGGGCTATCAGTACCGCTTCTGATGCCTGAGGGACGCCGCGCGCCGGCCGGAGACTGCTCGACGTGAAACCCGGATGGATGAGGAGCCTCGCCTTCAAGGTGATGGTCGCGTACGTCGCCGGGGTGGTGCTCACCGTCGCGACGCTCGCACTCGTCTTCAAAGGGCTGACGAGCCTGCGCGGCCCGCTCTACTTCGACGAGAACATCGCCGAGTTCGCCGAGGAACTCGCCGAGAAGCTGGAGTTCGACGCGTCCGGCGTCCCGGTCGGCTTCAACCAGCAAGAGCGGCAGCGCGACTGGATGTTCGGCGTGCTGAAGGACGACCTGGCGTACCGGCTGCTGGATGCGTCGGGTCGCGTGGTGCTGGCGTCGTCGACGCCGGAGGCCTTCTGGATCGCGAGCGGCCCCGGCGCGCGGCAGCTCAAGCAGGGCAGCTTCGCCTTCGAGTACGCCGGCCAGCCGATGCGCGGCGCCACCGAGGTCGTCGTGCGCCATGGCCGCTCCTGGTACCTGCAGCTGGCCGGCAGCGCGCGGCTCTTCGAACTCTTCCACCTGGACTTCGCGCTGCCCTTCATGGGCATCGGGATGCTGCTGTTCGGCTCGACGCTGCTGCTGGTCTTCGGCCTCTGCGCCTACGTGATGCTGCGGCGCGTGCTCCAGCCGCTGCACGAGGTCTCGGCCTCGGCGGCGGCGATCTCGCCGCGCTCGGTGCACGGGCGCCTGCAGGTCGACCGCGTGCCGACGGAGATCGTCCCGCTGGTCGAGAGCTTCAACCGCGCGCTCGAGCGCCTGGAGCGCGGTTATCGCGTGCAGCAGGAGTTCCTCGGCACGGCGGCGCATGAGCTCAAGACCCCGCTGGCGCTGATCCGCGCGCAGGTGGAGCTCATGGCCGCGGGCCAGGGGCCGGACATGCTGCTGCAGGACGTCGAGCACATGACGCGGCAGGTGCAGCAACTGCTGCTGCTGGCCGAGGCGAGCGAGACGCAGAACTACGTCTTCGCGCCCACCGACGTGGGCGGCGCGGCGCGCGAAGCCGTGGACTACCTCGCCCGGATGTCGACCGCGCGAAGGGTGGTGCTCGATGTCGTGGTCGGCGCCGCGGACGAGGCGGAAGATTCAGGCCAGCCGGACAGGCGGCGCGAGCCGGGAAAGCTGGAACAGCTGGAACAGCCGGGAGAGCTGGAACAGCCGAAAAGGCCGCAAGCGCCGGTGATGTGGGACGCGGACCGGGCTGCGCTGTTCACGCTGCTCAAGAACCTGCTGGAGAACGCCATCCAGCATGCGCCGGCCGGCAGTCTGGTGAGCGTGGAGATCGAGGCCGACCGGCTGTCGGTCCGCGATCGCGGGCCGGGCGTGACCCCGCTCCAGCTGTCGAGGATGTTCGCGCGCTTCTGGCGCGGTGCGCATCGTCGCGACCACGGCGCCGGGCTCGGCCTGGCGATCTGCCAGGAGATCGCCGAGGCGCATGGGTGGACGCTGTCCGCGCAGCCCGAGGACCCGGGGCTGCGGATGGTGTTGACGAAGGGCTGACGGCGTTGAGTCGGCCACGACCCCAACCCTCACCCGCTTGCGGGACAGGGAGCCATTCAGACTCCTCCTATTCCCTCTCCCGCTTGCGGGAGAACAACGGTGCCAAGCGCTGCTTGCTCCCTCTCCCGCTTGCGGGAGAGGGTAGGGGTGAGGGCTAGCGGCGGTGGCAGTGCCGCAGTTCAGGCCGCCGCGACGCTCACGCTGTCCTCGTCGCGCAGTTCCCCGGCGGCCATCTCGTCGAACGACGGCCGGTACTCGGGGGCAGGTCTTGCCTGGCGTTCTTCCGCCTGCGACCGGGCGAGCAGGGCGCGACGCGCGGGGTCCGCCTTGATCAGGCGTCTGGCGCGGCCGATCTCCGCCGCGTGCTCGGGCCGGCGGCGCTCCCAGTCGGCCAGCAAGGGGCCGTGACGTTCAGGGAAGATGCACCACCATTCCACGATCGAAGCCGCGTTGTTGAGGTCGAGCAGCATGCCGGTACTCCGGGAGTTGGATGGCTCGATGATACTGTATTTTTATACAGTAGTGACTCAAAGATGTTGGTCCGGGGCCGCCGCTCCCTGTTGGAAGGGCTTGCGCGGTTGAGTCAGACGGCGCTGGCCCTGATCCGCGATTGGCCGAAGTTCACGGGTGCCTGCGCCAGCACGCTCACCGCCTGGAGCAGGCGCTCCATGTCGTAGGTCTTGTCGTAGAAGCCGGTGATGCCGGCGTCCACGCATCGGGGGCCGTATTCCGCCTCGTCGGCCGAGGTGAGCATGTAGGCGATGCCCTCGTACCCCGCGGCGCGCAGCCGCTCCATCAGCGCGAAGCCGCAGCCGCGTCCGAGGTCCAGTTCCGTCAGCACCAGGTCGGGCGCGCAGAGCGCCGCCAGGAGGACGGCCTGGTCTTCATCGGAGGCTTGACCCACCACGGTCGCGGTGGGCACTTCCCGCAGGCGCTCGTAGAGCGTCTTGCGGAAGGCGGCGGAAGGATCGGCGAGCAGAATTTTCATGGCGGTGTCCTTCGCGCATATTGGCACCGCTCCGCCACGATGTCTGCACCGTGGATGCCTCTGCGGGTGTCAGGCGTTGCCCTACTCGGCAGGTCGGCGTGAAGACGTTCACGATCCCTTGCTGGGCGAACATCGCACCATCACGCCGGGCCGCTTCGGCCCTTCGGCGGCCCAGCGCCACAGCGACTCCGCCATCGCCTGCGCCGAAGCCGACAGCGCGCGATCGCGCCGGCAGATCAGGTAGATGTGGCGCTGCAGGCCCTCGTCGGCGATCGGTCGCGCGATCAGGTCCGGGTGGTTGAAGTGGAACAGCGTCAACGCCGGCACCAGCGTCACGCCGTGGCCTGCGACCACCATGCCGGCCACCGAGCTGAGCTGCTCGAACTCCAGCACCGGCTGCAGGGGCTGGAAGGGCATCGCGGCGTCCAAGGCCTGCCGGATGCTGCTGGGCCGCGCGGCGTCCAGCGCCTGGCGCACGCTGCTGTGGCGCGCCAGGCCGATCACCGCATGGTTCGCGCACTCCTCCAGCCGGGGTCGGCGGCGGCGCGCCATCGGGTGGTCCCGCCGGCAGACCAGGTAGAAATCGTCGGACAGGAAGGGCTCGACCGACAGCTCCGGCGCGGTGGCGCGCACGGCGGCCAGCGCCAGGTCGGCGCGGCCCGTGCGCACGCGCTCCACGCAGCTTTCCGACAGCACGTCCGCGAGATTGAGCTCGATGCCCGGGTACTCCTTGCGGAAGGCCGCGAGGTACGGCGGCAGCCAGCCCGCCACGAGCGCGGGCAACGCAGCCAACGCCACGCGGCCGCGGCGGCGCGCGACGTGGTCGCGCACGTCGTCGGTGGCGAGTCGCATGTCCTGCAGCAGGCGCCGCGCCGGATCCAGGAACAGCGCCCCTTCGACGGTGGGTTCGACCGCGCGGGTCGTCCGGTCGAAGAGGCGGGCGCCCAGGCTGTCCTCCAGCGACCGGATCAGCGCACTGAAGGCCGGCTGCGACAGGTGGCACTGCGCGGCGGCACGGGTGAAGCTGCGCAGCTCCGCCAAGGCCACGAAGGCGGCGAGCTGCCTGGCCGACAGGTTGGCCACCGCGGATCGATAGGTCGAAACGGTCGATGACGGACTCATTCGCTTCCCCGATCAGTTGATCCAAACAATCGAATTCTCCTATGGGCGGGCCAACTCTACAGTGGACGGCATGGAATCCGTCGCAGCGCCCGCTTCAGCATCCCTGTCCACCTCCTTGCTCGTCGGCTGCGCCGCCGGCTTCTCCGGCGATCGCACCGACGCGGCGCGTCCGGTCGTCAATACGCTGATCCGCCTCGGCGGCCCGGCGGTGCTGATCTTCGAGACGCTGGCCGAGCGCACGCTCGCGCTGGCGCAGCTCACGCGGCAGCGGGATCCCGAGGCGGGCTTCGAGCCGTTGCTCGACGAAATGCTGCTGCCGGTCCTCGCGGACTGCCTCGCCCATCGCATCCCCATCGTGGGCAATTTCGGCGCGGCGAATCCGCCCGCCGCCGCGCGCCGCGTGCAGGCACTGGCGGCCGAACTCGGCCTGCGGGCGCCGGTCGTTGCCGTCGTCGGCGGCGACGCGCTGGAATCGCCCGAGCAACGTGCGCTGCTGACGCAGACCTTGGCGCGCGAGGGCCATGCGATCGCCGAGGACACCATCGCCTGCGCCAATGTCTACCTCGGCGCGGAAGGGATCGCGCAGGCGCTGCGGCTGGGCGCGGATGTCGTCGTCACGGGCCGCGTGGCGGACCCGTCGTTGACGGTCGGTCCGGCGCTCGCGTACTTCGGCTGGGCGCCCTACGACTGGGACCGGCTGGCCGGCGCGACGATGGCCGGTCATCTGCTGGAGTGCGGCGCCCAGGTCTGCGGCGGCTACTACGCGGACCCCGGATTCAAGGAAGTGCCGGACCTGCCGAACGTGGGTTTTCCCATCGCCCGGATCCACGCCGACGGCAGTTGCACGGTGTTCAAGGCCGACGGCACGGGCGGCTGCGTCGACGAGCACACCGTCAAGGAGCAACTGCTGTACGAGCTGCACGACCCCGCGGCCTACCTGACGCCGGACGTCGTCGCGGACATCGGCGAGGCGCAGGTGCAGGGGGTCGGCCTGGACGCGGTGCGGTTGTCGGGCGTGCGGGGTCACGCGCGGCCCGAGGCGCTGAAGGCGAATGTGTTCTTCGCCAACGGCTGGCTGGCGGAGGGCGAGATCTCCTACGCCGGCCCGGGGGCGGAAGCGCGGGCACAGCTGGCCGCGACCGTGCTCCGCGCCCGGCTGAAGGCGTGGGAACGGCAAGGCCCGCTGCGGGTCGATCTGATCGGCGTGACGAGCGTGCTGGGCGACGACCGCGGCGAGGCGTGGGCTGGCCTGGACATCGGCGACGCGCGCGACGTGCGGCTGCGCATCGCGGCGAATCACGCGGAGCGCGCCACCGCCGAGCGCCTGACGCGCGAGGTCACGGCGCTGTACACCTGCGGTCCCGCGGGCGGTGGCGGCGTGAGGACGAATCTGCGTCAGCGCCTGGGTCTGAGTTCCTGCCTGTTCCCACGAGAGCGAGCGACGCCCACGGTCACGCTGTCATTGGAAGGCAGCGAGGGCGGCTGGGGCCGGAATGGTGCCTGGGGGTCCCGGAGGGATCCCCCATGCACCGTGGAGCGCCCGCGCCTGGCGACGCGCATGCCGGTGACGTTTCCCACCACCTTCGCGTCGACGACCCACACGGTCGAACTCCGACTCGCCGCCCACGGCCGCACCGGCGACAAGGGCAACCGCTCCAACATCAGCGTGATCGCGTGGCATCCGGCGCTGTATCCGCTGCTGGTGGAGCAACTCACCGAGGCGGCTGTCGCCCTCAGGTTCGCGTCCCGGCGGCCGAGCCGCGTGACGCGCTACCTGCTGCCGCATCTGCACGCGATGAACTTCGTGCTGGACGACATCCTCGACGGCGGTGTCAACGATGCGCTGAATCTCGACAGTCATGGCAAGGCGCTGGCCTTCGTCGTGCTGGCGATGCCCCTGGAGGTGCCGGAGTCTTTGCTGCCGCTGCTCCGGCGACCGGTCCTGAATCACAACGACATGATGGAGATGACGCCATGACTTTTCCGACGCCGATCAGCCGAAGACAGGCCCTGATGACTGCCGCGTGCGCCGCGGCATGCTTGGTGGCCGTGCCGGGTCACGCGCAGGCCCAGGCCCAGGTCCCCACGCAGGCATCGGGCGCGGGCGGCTATCCGAGCCGGCCGATCACCTTCGTGGTCCCCTTCGCGCCGGCGAGCGCGACGGATCAACTGGCGCGGGCGCTGGGGCAGTCGGTCACGGAGCAGACGAAGCTGGCGGTCGTCGTCGACAACAAGGCGGGCGCCAGCGGCATGCTCGCGGCGCAGCAGGGCGCGCGCGCCGCGCCGGACGGCTACACGGTGCTGATCACGACCAACACGACGCAGGCCGCCAATCCGCATCTGTACCGCAAGCTGCCCTACGACCCGGTGAAGGACTTCGCGCCGGTGACCGGTCTGGGCAAGGGCGGCCAGGTGATGGTGGTCAAGGCCGACGGCCCGTACAAGTCCGTGGCGGACGTGATCGCGCACGCGAAGCGCGAGCCGGGCAAGGTGAGTTTCGGCAGCGGGAGCGCGTCGAGCCGCGTCGCGGGCGAGCAGTTCCAGCAGCTCTCGCACACGCAGCTGCTGCACGTGCCGTACAAGAGCAATCCGCCGGCGCTGACCGACCTGATCGGCGGGCAGGTCGACTTCATGATCACCGACACGGCGACCGGGCTGCCGCAGATCAAGGGAGGGAAGGTGAGGGCGCTGGGCTTCTCGATGACCAAGCGCTCGCCGCTGCTGCCGGAGGTGCCGACGATCGACGAAGCCGGCGTCAAGGGCTACGACATGAGCTACTGGTTCGCGGCCTACGTGCCGGCGGCGACGCCGACGCCGGTGGTGCAGCGTCTGCGCGAACTGCTGATCGCCGCGCTGCGCAGCGTGCCGGCGAAGACCTTCTTCGATGGCGCCGGCGTGGACGCCTGGGCCAGCACGCCGGACGAGCTGCGCGTATTCCAGGAGGCGGAGACCCGCAAGTGGGGGCTGATCATCAAGGCGGCGGGCATCGAGCCGGAGTGACGAACGTGATGACGCCCTCTCCCGCTTGCGGAAGAGCGGGGATGACTCCCTCTCCCGCTTGCGGGAGAGGGTGGGGGTGAGGGCCAGCGGCGGTGGAAGTACCGGGGCCTTGATCGCTCACTTCCCCTTCTCGCTCCACAACACGCCGCCCGTGGCCCAGTCCTGACGCTTCACATCGAAGAACACGACGTCGACGCCGTCGGCGCTGCCGCCCAGCACGCGGACGCAGGCCTCGGTGAGTTCCCTGGCCAGATCGGCCTTCTGCTGCGGGGTGCGGCCTTCGAAGAGTTCGACGCGGAGGGTGGGCATGGGTGTTCTCCTGGGAGTGTGGGGGATTCAGTGCCGGAAGCCGGGCGACAGCCGGGCCACGCGGCGCAGCAGCGCGGGCCATTCGGCGTCGCCGTCGCGTTCGGTGCCGTCGCCGATCCATTGGTGGTGGGTGAGCCTTGCAAGTTCGTCGCTGACCTGCAGCACGCGGCCGCCGGTCGCGGCCGCTGCGGCCATCGCGCGCAGTTGGGCCTGCGCGGCGCGCTCGAGGATGTGCATCAGCAGGTAGGCCTCGGCCACCGAGCGGCCGACGGTCAGCGTGCCGTGGTTCTCGAGGATCAGACCGTCGAGCGCGCCGAGATTGGCGACGAGGCGGGTTTGTTCATCGGCGCCCAGCGCCAGTCCTTCGTAAGCGTGGCGGCCGAGCCGGCCGTGCAGGCGCATCGCCCATTGCGAGGTCGGCTGCAGTCCGCCCGGAAGCATGGCCAGTGCGACGCCCCAGGGTGCGTGCAGGTGGATCACGCATTCGACGTCGGGGCGTGCGGCGTGCACGGCGCCGTGGATCGCGAAGCCGCTCGGATTGACGCGCCGGCCGGTGCCGTCGACGACGCGGCCGCGCACGTCGACCTTCACCAGGCTGGAGGCGCAGACCTCGTCGAAGCCGAGGCCGAATTCATTCAGCAGGTAGACGCCGGGCTCGCCGGGAACGGCGGCGGACAGGTGCGTGTAGATCGTGTCGTCCCAACCCGCCAGCGCGGCCAGGCGATAGGCGGCGGCGAGGTCGATGCGGACGTCGGATTCGGTGCGAGGTTGGATGGGCGCTGCCTGGGTCATGGGGCGTCCTCGACGTCCAACGGCCAGTCCAGGCCGCGAAGCAGGGTCTCTGCCAACCGCACGAAATCGCTGCCGAAGTTGTACAGGCGCTCGTCGATCTCGGCGATGACCAGGAAATCGCCCTTCGCGTCAACGAGCACGTCGACGTAGGTGTCGAGCGCCACTGCAATCCACGCGGCAGTGCCGAGCCGCGGCCAGCAGGCAATCCAGTGTTCGCGAACGGGCTCGGGTGCGCGCAGCAAGCGGATGTTGGCCTCGGCGCGATCGGAGTCCGGGGCGGCTTCGCCAACGATCAAGCCCCCGAATTCTTCGAGGAGGGACGTCGCATAGGCCATGGCATCGCCGGCGGCGACGGGTGCGGGCCGTGGCAACGGCTGCCAGCCTGCGCGCTTGAAGAGCTGCCGCACGTAGGGCTCGAAAGCCCAGGCTCCGGCCTCGGAGTCGGCCTCGTCGTCGTCTTCAATCCAGTCTCCGTGAACCCAGGACATTGGCGCGCGTGTCGATCGGTTGCAATGCGGCGGAGTCTATTCGACGCGCAAGTCGAGAGGTCGCTTCGGAATAGTCCTTATCTGTGCGAGCCTGTTGACCGGCGACACTCCTGACCAAGAACAGCAAGCCCGGCGCACAGACCGGCGACAGACGTTCAAGAACAGGAGAGGGGTCATGGGAGAACGAGTGCTGAGCGCGCGATGCATCGTCGCGTTCGTGTCAATGGCGCTGGTGCTGTCGGGCTGCGCGATGAGTCCGGCGAAATTCGAGCAGAAGCGGCTGCGATTCAGCGACCCTCAGGTCTGCGAGGCCTCGGCGGATGCCCGCAAGACCGGGGACGAGGACTTCATCGGAACGGTCACCGCGGAGCTTGATCGACGCCAGCTCGGCGAGGCGCGATGCGAGGCGTTGGCCGCGGACAAGCGCAAGAAGATCGCCTTGGGCGTCATCGCGGCTTTGACGGTCGTGGCCGTCGCGGCGGTGGCGTCTTCGAGGAACGGTGGCGGTGGTGGCGCCACCTATGCCCAGCCCAACTACACGCGACCCTCCGTGCAGCCGTACGCAATGACGGACTACTCCTGGGAATGGGATCAGTTCTTCAACGAGAGGCGGCAGCTGGTGTGGGCGTGTCGCGGCGAGCAGACCGGGCAGTTCGCCGAATCGGCGCGGTGCGCGGGGAAGATCCAGCTCGATCTGAGATGGCCCGGGAATTGAGGAACTTATCGACATGAGGAACGTCAAGCGAGACGCGGTCAGCAAACCCAGGATCCTGGGTGATTCATCGATCGAGGGCGCCATGCACGCCCTGCGGACCCACTACCGGCTTTCCGAAGATCGCAGGCAAACCCGCAGGGCACCGCTTCAGCCTGATCTGTGGCGGGACCAGGAAGTGCAATTACGTTTGAGGGAACTCTTTCTCAGCAAATGCGCCTACTGCGAGAGTCGCCTCGCTATCAAACAAATCGATGTCGCGATCCATCATCGACCGACCGCGAATGCGACAGGCCATATTCGGGTCCCCAGCCCGGATCACTACGCCTGGTATGCCTACGAGTGGGAGAACCTGCTTCCAGCCTGTCAGCAGTGCTCGCGTTCGAAATCGAATCATTTTCCAACCGAGCAAGCCCGCGTGGAGCCCTTCACGTCGCTGGCGAATGCTGACCGACTTGAATTGCCGTTGCTGATGGATCCCTGCAAGGACCCGGTGGGGGAGCACCTTGCCTTCGAGCACGACGGAACGTGTATCGCCCTGTCATTGAAAGGAAAGGCCACGATCAACACGCTGGCGCTCAATCGGGAGGATCTGCTCAAGGAGCGCAGACGGGCCTTCGCCGAGGTTTCATCCGCGCTGAGCGTGAAGCCCGCGAAAACCTTTCAGGTCTTTGACGATCTGCTCACCAATTTTCTTGAAGACAGCGACGAATTTGCTGGCGCCAAATCTCTTTGGCTGGATGGCGCCTTGCGTCGAGTCAGCGACCGGCGTGGCGCGGACACTGTCCCGGCTTCCGTCTTGCGAAGGCGGCTTTGGGAGCTGTCGCGGCAAGGAGACCAGGCGTGGGCCGAGTATTGCCGGCGGCTCACTACCGAGGACTCCACGACACCTATGGCCGGGAAGGTGCAGGAGGGACGCTCGACAAGGGCTAGGCGCGCAGCAGGGATCGCTTCGGTCGAGATAACGAATTTCAAGGGCATCGACAAGCTCTCGATTGACTTCGATGGGGCCCAACCCAACCCGCACGGATGGGCACCTTCGGCAGCACTGCTCGGAGAGAACGCCACCGGTAAGAGCTCGATTCTTCAAGCCTTGTGTCTGGTGCTGATGGGGGCCGATTTGAGGACGCGGCTGGGCATCGATCCCCGGTTGTTCGTACGGACCCTGCCCGACGGCGACGACGAAGACGAGGCGACACTAGAGACCGTTGTGCGGGTTCGTATGGACACTGGCGATGTCAACATGATTCGCGTGGATCGCGATGGGGTGCTGACTCAGGATGCGGGCCCGGGGCCGATGCTGCTCGCCTATGGCGCACACCGTTTCTTCGGTGCCGAAGACTCGGCGCCGGCATCGATTCGCAAGGAGGTGAGCGTCCGGTCGCTGTTTCGGCGGAATCTGCAGATCCCTCATTCGGCTCAATGGCTGGCCGGCATCGACAAGTCTGCTTTCCAGGCCCTGGCGCGAGCACTGCGGGAAGTCTTGAGCCTCGGGCCGGACGACGAGATCTCTCGGGATCCCAGCGGGAACATCGTCGTGTCCACGCATGGACAGCGAATGGCGCTCCACCGGATGAGCGACGGCTATCGCTCTCTGTTCGCCATGGTGCTGGACATCTTCAGGCGAATGATTCTGGAATGGGGAACCCTCGAGGATGCGCGCGGCGTTGTCCTGATCGACGAGGTAGAACTCCATCTTCATCCCAGGTGGAAGATGAAGGTGATGTCTGCACTCCGCAGCGCATTGCCAAACGTCCAGTTCATCTTCACGACCCACGATCCGCTCTGTCTCCGAGGCATGTACGACGGCGAAGTCCATGTGCTGGTTCGAGATGAAGAAGGCGACATCGCGGAATTGATCGGGCTGCCGGACGTGCGCGCGATGCGTGCGGAGCAGCTCCTGACCTCCGAGTTCTTCGGGTTGGCCAGCACCGCAGATCCGGAGCTGTTCAGGGAACTCGACGACCTCGCGTTGAGAGGAGCCTCAGCGCCAGCGGACGACGGCGAGGACGATCGCCGCTTCTCCGAGCAGTTGGCGGCGTTCGACATGATTGGTGACACGCCGGCGCATCAGGTCGTGAACGAGGCGCTTCGTCGCCGAATCGTGGAGCAACTGAATTCCAAGAAGCTGGATCGAGCGCAAGTGAGGGAGGATGCCGTCGCGGAGATACTCCAGCGGCTCCGGGCACAGGGTGGAGGGCCGGAGAATTGAGGTTCGTCGACAGATCCGCGGAAAAGTGCCCATCCTCTCTGGACGGCGCCGAGAGCAAAGGCCAAAAGGAGATCAAGCGTGTCCAGAAGCATCTTTCGAAGCTTGCGCAAGCGCCGGCGCCGGTAGCGGCACCGGCACCGGTAACTCCGAAGCAACAAGCGAAGAAATCCAAGAAGCCCAAGAAGGCCGGAAAGCCGTCATTCAGCGCCTACAAATCCGACGACGTCGTCGCGGCTTTGGAGAGGCTCTTCCACAAGAAGTGCGCTTATTGCGAGTCGAGCTACAAGGCGGTGATCACCATTCAGGTCGAGCATTTCCGACCCAAGAGCAGAGTGGCCGGCGAAACCGCTCACCCTGGCTACTGGTGGCTTGCGGCGAACTGGGACAACCTGCTTCCCAGTTGCGTTCACTGCAACGGGACCGAGTACTTGGCAGTACAGCACTTGTCGGCCGAGCCGGCGTATACGCAGCCCGAAAAGGGTGGGCTGTTCAAGCTCGGAAAATATGACTTCTTCCCGATCGCTGGCACCCGTGCGTTCGAGGACGGCGACAGCCTGGACGCGGAAGATCCCCAGTTGATCGACCCGACAAAGGTGGATCCCCAAAAGCATCTCACCTGGGTCATCGAGGGCGGCCTGAGCCTCGTCGCGCCGATCGCCATGTCAAACGGAGTCTGGGATCCCAAGGGCTTTGAAACGTATCGGAGGTTCGGACTCAACCGCCAAGGACTCGTGGAACTGCGGACCGACCTTCTTCGTGAAGTGATGACAACTGTCCTCCGCGCGGAAGAGTGGTTGAAGCAGGCTGCCGTCACCGAGGCTGGCCCGCAGCGAACGTTTCTGATCGACCAGGCGTTGGGTCTGCTGGACGGTCTGAAGCCGCTGACCGGAGCGCGTAAGCCGTATTCGATGATGGTGAAATCGGCTCTCGACTCGGAGCGCAATCGAATCGAGGAGCAGTTTGGATCGCTGCTCCAATAGATCGCGAACCCGGGATCCGGCTCCCCATGAGTCCGCAGCTCACACCCCCGGCACGCACACCATCGCAATGCTCGCCCACACCCCGAAGCTGAAGTACGGCGTGAGCCACAGCGCATCGGCCTTCCACGCGACCCAACTGCCGCTCGGGACGCGGCGGTGCCAGGCGTCGCGCGCGCCTTCGTCCAGGCGCATGTAGACGAGGCCGCGCGCGCGGCCCTCGCGGTAGCGGCGGCAGTACATCGGCACGTCCACGCTGAGCACATACGCGACGAAGCCGATCGCGCCTACGATCCCGAACAGCGCCACCGCGTGGACCCAGCCGCTGCTGTTCAGCGCGATGACGCCGAGCAGGATCGCCATCCAGCTGAAGCCCGCCGCCCAGAGCGAGGACTCGACCGCTTGCGTGATGTGGTTCAGCGTCAGCACGCTGTGCCAGCAGAAGCCTTGCGCGATCACCATGAACAGCGGGATCGCCCACGCCGCCTTCTGGACCGCCGGCATGCCGGCGTGCCCGGCCAACTGGTGGACCAGCAGCCCCAGTTGGAACGCGAAGCAGATCTCCGCGATCGTGGCCGCGGTGCGGCCCAGGAAGATGCTGGAGAGGTGGGTGTCCACGACGACCAGTCGCTCGAGGTCCACCCGCGGAAACAGCGAGCGGTAGGCGCAGACCAGCACGTAGACGCCGGACAGGGCCAGGTGCAAGTGAGCCTGGAAGCCGTCGATCGGCGCGAATTGCAGCACCGCCAGCCACAGGCAGACGTTGAGCACGGCGATCGCGCGAAGGGCGCGCCACCAGGACAGCACGCCGGGATCGGCGCCGGCGAGTCCTACAGAAGAAATATTGCGAATTGATGACATTTCGCGGTGAGGGTAACCGCGACTCGATGGCCCAGGGAATGGCCCGGATGGCTCATTCGGCGCTATTGATGGCCTGCGGAAGGAGCTTGGCGAAGGCGCCGCGGAAATGGCGCCGATGAGGCGCCGATGAATCGCCTATAGGTCGCCAATGAGTCGCCAATGAGTCGCCGACAGATGGCGCGATGATGGACACACCCTTTCAGGAGAGCTCATGTTCGACCACGTCAAATTCGGCGTCCGCGACTATGCCGCCAGCAAGGCGTTTTATCTGCAGGCGCTCGCGCCGCTCGGCGTGACGATCGGCGGGGAGGGCGTACCGACCTACGGCATCGAGATCTGCGGCAGCAACGACGCGTCGCTGTGCCTGTTCCAGACCGAGGAACGGACGGCGCAGCTCCACATCGCCTTCGTCGCCCAGACCCGCGAGCAGGTCGACGCGTTCCATCGCGCCGCGTTGGCGGCCGGCGGCAAGGACAACGGCCCGCCCGGACTGCGTCCGAAGTACCACGCGAACTACTACGCCGCCTTCGTGATCGATCCGGAGGGGCACAACATCGAGGCGGTCTGCCACGCGCCAGGCTGACCGGTCCTCGGCGCTGCTTTCAGAGCGCTCTGCTGGAGGCGCGATCGCGGTCAGTCAGCCCCCGGAGAGGCCGCCGCGAAGCGGCGCTCAGAACCCGTACAGGCTCAGCGCGTTGTCGGTGAGCACGACCTCGCTCATCGTGTCCGAGGCCAGCCAGTCGGCGATCCACCGCGGCGATGCGGACGTCGCCTGCGCCTGCTCATGGGCCGTGCACGGCCAGTCGCTGCCCCACACCAGCCGCATCGGACCCACGCGGTCCAGCCAGCGGGTCGCCAGGTCCTGGGCCTCGCACCCGGCCGCGAGGCGGTAGGGCGCGCTCAGCTTCACGTAGAGCCGGTCATGTTGCCCGGCGACCAGGCCGCTGAACTCGGTCGGCGACGCCGGCTTGCCGAAGTGGTCGACGACGACCGTCAAGGACCCGGGAAGCTGACGCAGCACTTCCGCGAGACGCCCGTGGTCCGTGTGGATCTGCAGATGCCAGGACAGCGCCTCCAGCTGATCGAACAGCGGATGCAGGTCCTCGCCGATCCGGTGGTCGGTGCCGACCAGGTTGAGACGGACGCCGCACACGCCCAGCGCGTCCATGCGGCGGAGCTCGTGGACCGCGAAACCGGGCGAGACGACGGCCACGCCGCGGAGCTGCGCGGGCCGCTCGGCCAGCAGCTGAAGCAGGTGGCTGTTGTCCGTGCCGAGGAAGCTCGGCTGCACCAGCACGCCGTGCGTGATGCCGTTCGGCGCGACCGTCGCGTCCCAGGCCTCGATCGGCGCCGCGTAGTCCGGCACATAGCGCGATCCCGGCGCGCCTGTGGTCGTCAGCGCAAACGCGTGGAAGTGCGCGTCGACCACGCCCGAGAGGGGCTGGCCGGTGACCGCGCCCGAGCCCGGCGTGGCGGCGGCCTCGCTCGGGCCGGTGGGGTTGACGGCGGGGAGGGGCGTCGGCATCATGAGCGAATTCTAGTCCTATAGAGGACTGCATGAAAGCAGCTTTGCGAACACCGAGCACATCAGGTCCATCGGGGACCTCCGACAGGGGGCTCGCCTCCACCGCCGGCGTCAGCCGCTATGCGCAGCTCGCGCAGGACCTCCGCCAGCGCATCATCGGCGGCGAGTGGTCCGCGGGCGCGGCCATCCCTTCGGAGACCGAGCTCGCGCAGCGCTTCGGCGTGGCGCTCGGCACGGTCCGGCAGGCCGTCGCCATGCTGGCGGCCGAGGGCATCATCCAGCGCGTGCACGGCAAGGGCACCTTCGTCACGCAGGGCTTGAACGGGCCATCGCTGCTGCGCTTCTTCCGGTTCCGCGGTCCGGCGGACGGTCCGCCCACGGCGCAGGTCCGGCGCTGCCAGACCGTGCGCCTGCGCGCGGCCGAGGCCCAGGCGCTCGGACAGGAGACCGGCGACGCCGCGCTGCGCGTGAAGCGGGTGCGGCAGCTCGACGCGAAGCCGGTGCTCGCCGAGGACCTCCTGCTGCCGCTCGCCCGCTTCGCCGCGTTGCGCGAGCTCCCGCTCCGCGAGTGGGAGGACCTGCTCTATCCGATGCTGGCCCGCCTGTGCGGCGTGACGGTCGCGCGGGCCGCCGACGAGCTGACCTTCGGTCATCTGGACGCCGCGACCGCGGCCCTGCTGGACCTGCCCGAGGGCGCGCCCGGGATCCGCGTCGATCGCAAGGCCTTCGACCTCGGCGGCCAGTGCATCGAGCTGCGCACCACCTGGGGCGACGCCACCGCCTTCCACTACAGCGCCGAGACGCGCTGATCCCCTGCGCCGAGAAGCGCGGGTTCCTCTTTTTCCCTGGAGACCGATGATGATCCAACGACGCCATGCCGTGCTGACGGCGCTGGCCCTGGCCGCCCTGACCAGTTTCTCCGGCGGCGCCTCGGCGCAAGCCTGGCCGACCAAGCCGGTGACCTTCATGGTGAGCTACCCGCCCGGCGGCGGCGCTGACCTGATCGCGCGCCTGATCGCGCCCAAGGTCGGCGAGGCGCTCGGGCAGACCATCATCATCGAGAACCGCCCGGGCGGCAGCGGCCAGATCGCCGCCGACGCCGTGGCGCGCGCGCCGGCCGACGGCTACACGCTGCTGTTCGACGCGTCCTCGTATGCCGTCACGCCGACGCTGTTCCCCAACTCGCCCTACAAGCAGGGCAAGGCCTTCAAGACGGTCGCGGTGACGGCGCTGTTCCCCAACGTCGTGCTGGTGAACGCGCAGTTCCCGGCGAAGAACGCCGCCGAACTGGTGGCGGCGGCCAAGGCGAAGACGGATGCGGTGGCCTTCGCCTCGTCGGGCAACGGCTCGGCGCAGCACATCGCCGGCGTGCTGTTCGAGCAGTCGGCGAAGGTCGAGATGATGCATGTGCCGTACAAGGGCGGCGGACCCGCGCTGACCGACGTGATCGGCGGCCAGGTCCCCGTGTTCTTCGGCAACGTGGCCTCGACGCTGCAGTACGTGAAACAGGGCAAGCTGCGCCCGCTGGCGGTCAGCGGGAAGAAGCGCTCCGCGGCATTGCCGGACGTGCCGACCGGCGCCGAGGCAGGACTGCCCGGCTTCGAGATGTACGAATGGAACGGGCTGTTCGCCCCGGTCGGCACGCCCGCGCCGGTCGTCGACCGGCTGTCCAAGGCCGTGCAGCTGGCGCTGGCCTCGCCCGAGGTGAAGGCGCGGATCGCCGAGCTCGGCGGCGACGCCTTCCACGGCGGCGTGGCCGAGTCGGAGAAGTTCGTCAACGCCGAACTCAAGCGCATGGCCACGCTCATCAAGGAGCGGAGCATCACCGTCGAGTGAGCGCTCCGCGGGGTGTTGCGCGCGCTACTTCGCGTCGCGCAACATGCCCAATCGGATGAGGCTCTCGGCGGTCGCCACGATCGCCTCCTCGTTCGACCGCGGCCGCCAGCCCAGCACGCGTCGCGCCTTGTTGCCCGAGGCGTTCATGTTCCGGTCGAGCAGCCAGGCGACGCTGCGCCCCGCGGGCGTGCCGCGCCCGATCAGCTTCACCAGCCAGTTCGGCAGCACCCGCGTCTTCACGCGGCGCGCGTCGGCGCCGAGCCGCCGCTTGAGCAGCTTCGCGATGTCGACCATCCACAGGCTGTCGCCGGCGGTGGCGAGGAAACGCTCGCCGTTCGCGGCCGGGTCGACCATCGCGCGCAGATGCAGGTCGGCGACGTCGCGGACGTCGACGACGCCGGTGTTGATCTTGGGGCAGCCGGGCTGGCCGTTCATCATCCGCTGGATGAGGCCGATGGAATGGGAGGTGTCGGGACCCAGCGCCGGTCCCAGCACCGCGACCGGATTGATCGCCGAGAGCTCGAGCCCGCGACCTTCCTTCGCGATGAAGTCCCAGGCGGCACGTTCAGCCAGCGTCTTGGACTTCTGATACGGCCAGACCTGGCCGGAGAGGTCGCTCCAGTCCGTCTCGTCGAAGGGGCGGGACATCGGCCCGTGGCCGGCGCAGATCGCGCCGAAGGCGGAGGTCAGCACGACGCGCTGGACGCCGGCCTCCCGCGCCGCGCGCAGCACGCGCAGGTTGCCGTCCACCGCGGGGCGGATCCAGTCCTCTTCGCTCGCATACGTGCCCGAGGGCGTCGGCGAGGCGCCGTGCAGCACGTAGCGGCATCCCGCCACGGCCTCGCTCCAGCCGGCGTCGGCCGACAGGTCGGCGACGACGAAGGACAGGCGATCGCCGGGATCGGCACCACCGACGCGCAGGTGGGCGCGGACCTCGGCTTCGCGCTTCGCGGTGCGCAGGGTGGTGCGCACGTGGTAGCCACCGGCGAGCAGCGCGAGGATGCAGTGCTGGGCGATGAAGCCGGTGCCGCCGGTGACCAGGACGAGGTCGCCGCGCGGGTCCTTCGGATCGTTCCGATGGTCCGGAGGGCCGTCGAGGTCGTTCGAGTTGCTCATGTCGTTCATGCTCTTCAAGTCTTCCACGGAGGTGGCCTCGACGAGCGGTGGCGTCCGCTGCCCCGAGGCCGAAGACCGGCACGATAGGAGTCGGCGTCCGAACTGTGAATGCTTGAGCGTACGCATCACTTGCGTGATAGTTCGGAAATGCAGGCTGATCCGTTTTCCGACATCCTCAAGTTCACGCGCGCCGAGTCGCTGGTCACCGGCGGCTTCCGGGCCGGCGGCCAGTGGGCGATCCGCTTCCCCGCGCCCGACAAGATCAAGTTCTTCGCCGTCGTGAAGGGCCGCTGCTGGGTGCGCATCGAGGGCGAGCCCGACGCGGTCCTCTTCGAGACCGGCGACGTGGGGCTGCTGGCGGCGAAGCGGGCGTCGGTGCTGGCGAGCGCCCTGGACATCGAGCCCGTCGATGCGATGGGACTCTTCTCCGGCGCCGGCCGCTCGACGGCCACCTTGGGCGACGGCGAGGACTTCGCGCACCTCGGGGGTCATGTCTTGCTCGACCCGGCGAGCGGACGCCTGCTCGAGGGCGTCCTGCCGCCGTGGATCCACATCCGGGCGGCCTCGCCTCGGGCCACGGTGTTCCGATGGGTGCTGGACCAGCTCGTCGAGGAGCGGGCCCATCCGCTGCCCGGCGCGCAACTGGTGACGGAGCAACTCTCGCAGCTGCTGTTCATCCAGATCCTGCGCGCGCATCTGGAGGCGTCGGGCTCGATGCCCGCCGGGTGGCTGCGCGCGCTGGCGGATCCGCGCCTTGCGCCGGCCTTGCGCCTGATGCATGGCGACCCCGCGCGAAGCTGGCATCTCGAAGAACTGGCGAGCGCCTGCGCGATGTCGCGGACGACCTTCGCCGTGCGCTTCAAGGACATCGCGGGCGTCGCCCCGCTGAGCTACCTCGCCGACTGGCGCATGCGACTGGCGGAGCGCGCGCTGAGGGAGGAGGACACGCCGGTGGCGGTGCTGGCGCGCTCGCTCGGTTATGCGTCCGAGAGCGCCTTCAGCAACGCATTCAAACGTGTCACGGGGAAGTCGCCGACGACGTGGCGGAACTCCGTGGCGGACAGCACGCGCTGAATCAGCCGCGCAGGCTCTTCATCACCACACTCGTGATCAAGGCATGGGCGGCATCGAGGTCGCCCTCCGACAACTGCCGCTTGCCCATCACCACGGCGAACTGGGGGCCCAGGTCGGCATACGCCTGGGTCGAGGACCAGATCAGGAACATCAGGTGCGTGAAGTCCACGCGCGCCACCAGGCCCTGCTTGGCCCAGCGCTCGAAGGTGCGCACATTCGCGCGCAGATGCGGCACGACGCTCTTGGCGAGCTTGTCGGCGTAGCGGGGCGCACCGGCCATGACTTCGCGCGTGAAGACCGCCGAGCCGCCCGGACGCTCGCGTGAGAAACGCAGCTTGGCGCGAATGTAGGCGCTGATCGCCGACTCGGGCTCGTGCTCCCTGGCCAAGGTGTCCATGCTCTCGAGCCAGGACGCCAGCACGCTGTCGAGCACGGCACCGTACAGCTCCTCCTTGCTCGCGTAGTAGTACAGCATGTTCTGCCGGCTGATCGACAGCGCCGCGGCGATGCTGTCGAGCGAGACGCCCTCGAAGCCGAAGCGCGCGAACTGCTGCTCGGCCTCGGCCAGGATCTGCGACTGCTTCCGGATGCGGGCCGCACTGGCCTTGCGCGGCGGTGTCTGCAACTGTTTCTCCATGCACCGATTGTGGGCGGCAACGCCCCAGGACGTCTTCATCGGGTTTTTACGCGATGGTCAATTTTTTACTTCTCAGTAAATATCGCCGCCGTACTGACCGCCAACGGATGAGGTCGAGATGACGAACGTGCCATCGCCACACACATCGGACGACAGCCCTCCGGGCGGGATCCGCGCCGGACGGCTCGATGCCGCCGCCTACGCCCGCAACTTCGGCGACGCCCACCCCGCGCTGACCCGCGTGCAGGCGCTGATCGAGGCCGAGCGCTGCTACTACTGCTTCGATGCGCCCTGCATCGCGGCCTGTCCCACCGGCATCGACATCCCGACCTTCATCCAGCGCATCGCGCAGGACAACCTCCGCGGCGCGGCGCGCGCCATCCTGGAGGCCAACCCGCTGGGCGGCCTGTGCGCGCGGGTCTGTCCGACCGAGGTCCTGTGCGAGCAGGCCTGCGTGCGAGACAGGAACGAGGACAAGCCGGTGGAGATCGGCAGCCTGCAGCGCTACGCGACGGATGCTCACTTCTCGGCGCCCGGCGCGCCGCTGTTCACGCGCGCCGCCGCGACCGGCCGGCGCGTGGCCGTCGTCGGCGCGGGTCCGGCAGGCCTGGCCTGCGCGCACGGCCTGGCGCGACGCGGCCACGAGGTGGTGCTCTTCGACGCCCAGCCCAAGCTGGGCGGACTCAACGAGTACGGCCTGGCCACGTACAAGACGGTGGGCGACTTCGCGCAACAGGAGATCGACTGGCTGCTGTCCATCGGTGGCATCGAGCCGCGCTGCGGACAGCAGCTCGGCCGTGACTTCACGCTCGACGAGCTGCTCGCGGGCTTCGACGCGGTCTTCCTCGGCATGGGCCTGGCGGGGGTGAACGCGCTGGGCATCGAGGAGCCGCAGCTGGACGGCCTGCGCGCCGCGGTGGACTTCATCGCCGAGCTGCGCCAGAGCGATCCCGCGCAGGTGCCGGTCGGCCGGCGCGTCGTCGTCATCGGGGGCGGCATGACGGCGGTGGACGCGGCGGTGCAGGCCCGTCTGCTGGGCGCCGAAGAAGTGACGATGGTCTACCGGCGCGGGCCGGAGTCGCTCTCGGCCTCCGACGTCGAGGTGCGTTGGGCGCAGACCAACGGTGTCACGGTGCGTCATTGGGCGAAGCCCACGGCGGTGCTGGGCGACAGCGGGCGGGTCATCGGCGTGCGCTTTGCCGCCACGGCGGAGCAGGGCGGCCAGCTCGTGGAGACCGGCGAGGTCTTCACGCTCGCCGCCGACATGGTGCTCAAGGCCATCGGCCAGACCTTCGTCGCGGAGCCCGTCGGCGCCGCGATCACGCTCAACGGCGGACGCATCGGCACGGACGACGACGGGCGCACCAGCCACCCGCGGGTCTGGGCCGGCGGCGATTGCCGCCACGGCGGCCGCGATCTGACGGTGGAAGCCGTCGAGCACGGCAAGCGCGCGGCCGTGTCCATCGACGCCGCGCTGCGCGACGCGGCCGGCAGTTCCGAGGCACGCCCCCAGGAGGTCCACCGTGGCTGATCTCACCACCACTTTCGCGGGCATCAAGAGCCCCAACCCGTTCTGGCTGGCGTCCGCGCCGCCGACCGACAAGGAGATCAACGTCACCCGCGCGTTCGAAGCCGGCTGGGGCGGCGTGGTGTGGAAGACGCTGGGCGAGGATCCGCCCGTGGTCAACGTGAGCGGCCCGCGCTACGCCACGCTGATGTCGCAGGACCGCCGTGTCATCGGCCTGAACAACATCGAGCTGATCACCGACCGGCCGCTGCGCACCAACCTCGAGGAGATCGCCCGCGTCAAGCGCGCCTGGCCGGACCGTGCCATGGTCGTCTCGCTGATGGTGCCCGTGGACGAGATGGCCTGGAAGCGCATCCTGCCTATGGTGGAAGACGTGGGCGCCGACGGGATCGAGCTCAACTTCGGCTGCCCGCACGGCATGAGCGAGCGCGGCATGGGCGCGGCCGTCGGCCAGGTGCCCGAGTACATCCAGCGCATTGCCGAGTGGTGCAAGCACTACTCCCGACTGCCCACCATCGTGAAGCTCACGCCCAACATCACCGACGTGCGCCACCCGGCGCGCGCGGCCAAGGCGGGCGGCGCGGATGCCGTCAGCCTGATCAACACGATCAACTCCATCATGGGCGTGGACCTGGATCGTCTCGCCATGCTGCCCAGCACCGACGGCTGGGGCTCGCACGGCGGCTACTGCGGCCCGGCGGTCAAGCCCATCGCGCTGAACATGGTGGCCGAGATCGCCCGCGATCCGCTGACGGCCGGCCTGCCCATCTCCGGCATCGGCGGCATCACCACCTGGCGGGACGCGGCGGAGTTCATCGCCCTGGGCGCCGGCAATGTGCAGGTCTGCACCGCGGCCATGGTCTACGGCTTCAAGATCGTGCAGGACCTGTGCGACGGGCTGTCCAACTACCTCGATTCGCGCGGCATGCGATCCGTGGAGGAACTGCGGGGCCGCGCCACGCCGACGGTGAAGGACTGGAACGCGCTGAACCTCAACCACGTGGAGAAGGCCGTCATCAACCAGGACAGCTGCATCCAGTGCGGTCGCTGCCATGTGGTCTGCGAAGACACCTCGCACCAGGCGATCAGCGCGACGAAGGACGGCAGGCGCCACTTCGAGGTCAAGGACGAGGAGTGCGTGGGCTGCAACCTGTGCGTCTCCATCTGCCCGGTGCCCGACACGATCACGATGCGCGCGCTCAAGCCCGGCGAGATCGATCGTCGTACCGGCCAGCCGGTCACCGGTACCTACGCCAACTGGACGACGCACCCGAACAACCCGCGCAGCCACTGTGCGAGCGCGCCCGAGACCGTGCAGGGGGCCGCATGAGCACGCCGGGCAACGATCAGCTGTCCAACGCCGACCTGGCGCCCACCCGGCCGGAGCAGCGCACCTGGCGCTGGTACCACTTCGCCGCGCTGTGGGTGGGCATGGTGATGTGCATTCCCGCCTACACGCTGGCGGCGGGACTGATCGAGGCCGGCATGTCCTGGCGGCAGGCCGTGCTGACCGTGTTTCTCGGCAACTTCATCGTGCTGATCCCGATGCTGCTGATCGGCCACGCGGGTGCCAAGCACGGCATCCCGTACGCGGTGCTGGCCCGGGCGTCCTTCGGCACGCGCGGCGCGCGGCTGCCGGCGCTGCTGCGGGCCCTGGTGGCCTGCGGCTGGTACGGGATCCAGACCTGGTTCGGCGGCATGATGATCTACACGCTCATCGGCACGATCCTGGGCCGCCCGCTCGACGCCGACCCGTTGCCGGGCCTGGGCATCACGGCCGGACAGCTCGTGTGCTTCCTGGCGTTCTGGGGGCTGCAGTTCTACTTCATCGTCCACGGCATCGAATCGATCCGCAAGCTGGAGACCTACACGGCGCCGATCAAGATCGCGATCTGCTTCGTGCTGCTGGGCTGGGCGTGGCAGCGTGCGGGCGGCTTCGGACCGATCCTCGACCAGCCCTCGCAGTTCGTCGAGGGCGGCAGGAAGGCCGGGCAGTTCTGGGCCGTGTTCTGGCCCTCGCTCACGGCCATGGTCGGTTTCTGGGCCACGCTGGCGCTGAACATCCCCGACTTCACGCGCTTCGCCAGATCGCAGCGCGACCAGTTCGTCGGCCAGGCCATCGGCCTGCCGGCGCCCATGGGCCTGCTCGCCGCGCTGGCGGTGATCGTGACCTCGGCCACGGTGGTCATCTTCGGCAAGGCGATCTGGGACCCGGTGGACCTGGCCAGCCGCATGACCGGCGCAGCCGTGCTGATCGCGCTGATCGTGCTGCTGATCGACACCGTGAGCGTGAACCTCGCGGCCAACCTCGTCGGCCCGGCCTTCGACTTCTCGGCGCTGGCGCCTCGGCGAATCTCGTACCGCACCGGCGGCTTCATCACCGCCGGTCTGGCGCTGGCCATGATGCCCTGGAAGATCCTCGAGTCGACGCAGGGCTACATCTTCACCTGGCTGATCGGCTACTCGGCGCTGCTCGGTCCGGTGGCCGGCATCCTGATCGTCGACTACTACCTGATCCGGCGCACCGAGCTGCAGGTCGACGACCTGTACCGCGAGGGCGGGTGCTACAGCTACGGCTCGGGCTGGAACCGGGCCGCGCTGCTGGCCTTCGTGCTCGGCGTCCTGCCCAATCTCCCGGGCTTCCTGAACGCGGCGCTGCCGGCGCGGTTCGGCGACGTGGCGGAGCCCTTCAAGCTGATCTACACCTACGCCTGGTTCGTCGGCATGGCGATCGCGGCGGTGGTCTATCGCGTGGCCATGGGCGCGCGCGCAACGCCGGTACCGGCCAATGCCTGAGGAGATGTCGAGATGAACAACGCCTTGCTCATCCACGGCGCGACCGTGGTCAACGCCGACTGCGAAACCCGGGCCGACGTGCTCTGCGTGGAGGGCCGCATCGCCGCCGTGGGCGCCGCCGCCGCGCGCGAAGCCCCGTCCGGCTGCGAGCGGCTCGACGGTGCTGGCCAGTACCTGCTGCCCGGCGGCATCGATCCACACACCCACATGCAGCTGCCCTTCATGGGCACGGTGACGCAGGACGACTTCTTCAGTGGCACGGCCGCGGGCCTGGCCGGCGGCACCACCAGCATCATCGACTTCGTCATCCCCAATCCGCAGCAGCCCCTGATGGAGGCCTACCGGCAATGGCGCGAATGGGCCGGGAAGTCCGCCGCCGACTATGGCTTCCACGTGGCCGTCACCTGGTGGAGCGAGAGCGTGCATGCCGACATGGGCCGGCTCGTGGCCGAGGAGGGCATCAACAGCTTCAAGCACTTCATGGCCTACAAGAACGCCATCATGTGCGACGACGAGACGCTGGTGAACAGCTTTCGCCGGGCGCTGGAGCTTGGCGCCATGCCCACCGTGCACGCCGAGAACGGCGAACTCGTCTACCTGCTCCAGCAGGAGGTGGCCAAGATGGGCATCACCGGGCCCGAGGGGCACCCGCTCTCGCGCCCGCCGATGGTCGAGGGCGAAGCCGCCAACCGCGCCATCGCGATCGCCGATGTGCTCGGGGTGCCGATCTACATCGTCCATGTCTCCTGCATCGAGGCCGCCGAGGCCATCGCCCGCGCTCGTGCGCGCGGTCAGCGCGTCTACGGCGAGGTGTTGGCGGGTCATCTGCTGATCGACGACAGCGTCTACCGGCACCCGGATTTCGCCACCGCCGCGGCCTATGTGATGAGTCCGCCGTTCCGGCCCAAGATCCATCAGGAGTTCCTCTGGCGCGGCCTGCAGAGCGGCCAGCTCCACACCACGGCGACGGACCACTGCACCTTCTGCGCCGGGCAGAAGGCCGCGGGCAAGGACAACTTCGCCAGGATCCCCAACGGTTGCGGCGGCATCGAGGAACGCATGGCCGTGATCTGGGATGCGGGCGTCAACACCGGCCGGCTCACGCCGAGCGAATTCGTCGCGATCACCTCGACCAACTGCGCCAGGCTGTTCAACCTCTATCCGCAAAAGGGCGTGATCGCGGAAGGCGCCGATGCCGACCTCGTGCTCTGGGACCCGCAGGGCACGAAGACGCTCTCCGCCAAGACCCACCACAGCCGCAACGACTTCAACATCTTCGAGGGCCGCACGGTGCGCGGCGTGCCGAGTCACACGATCTCCCAGGGCCGGCTCGTCTACGCGAACGGCGATCTGCGGGCCGAGCAGGGGAAGGGCCGCTACCTCAAGCGCCCTCCCTTCGGTCCCAACTTCAAGGCCGTGCAGGCGCGCTCGCAGGATCTCGCGCCGACTGCCGTGGTGCGATGAAAAGGGGGCTTGCGATGGACATGAAGACACCCACCCGACTGGACGCGCTGCGCGTCAACGGCGAGCGCCTCTGGGAGTCGCTGATGGCGCTCGCGAAGATCGGCGCCACGCCCAAGGGCGGCGTGTGCCGCCTGACGCTGACCGACTTCGACCGGGACGGCCGCGACCTGGTCCTCCGCTGGGCGCGAGAGGCCGGCATGACGGTCACCATCGACAAGATCGGCAACGCCTTCATGCGCCGTCCAGGCCGCAACAATGCGCTGGCGCCCATCATGACCGGCAGTCACATCGACACGCAGCCCACGGGCGGGAAGTTCGACGGCAACTACGGGGTGCTGGCCGGGCTGGAGGTGGTGCGGACGCTCAATGACCACGGCATCGAGACCGAGACGCCGATCGAGGTCGCCTTCTGGACGAACGAGGAGGGCTCCCGCTTCGTGCCCGTCATGATGGGCTCGGGCGTGTTCGCCAAGGCGTTCACGCTCGACCATGCGTACGCCGCCACCGACATCGAAGGCAAGACCGTGCGCGGCGAGCTTGAGCGCATCGGCTACATCGGCGAGCAGGAACCCGGCGACCATCCGATGGGCGCCTACTTCGAGACCCACATCGAGCAGGGGCCGGTGCTGGAGGACAACGACAAGACCATCGGCGTGGTGCAGGGCGTGCTGGGCATCCGCTGGTTCGACTGCACCGTCACCGGCATGGAGGCGCACGCCGGCCCCACGCCGATGGCGCTGCGCAAGGATGCGCTCCTGGCCGCCACGCGCATCATGCAGGACGTGGTGAATGCCGCGCACCGCCATCCGCCGCACGGCCGCGGCACCGTCGGCATGGTGCAGGTCTTTCCGAACAGTCGCAATGTGATCCCGGGCCAGGTGAAGTTCAGCATCGACCTGCGCAATGCGACGGACGCGCTGGTCGACCAGATGGTCGAGGAGGTGAAGTCCTTCGCCGCGCAGGTGGCGTCGGAGCACGGCGTGGAGGTGAAGCTCGAGATGGTGTCGAGCTACTCGGCCATCGGCTTCCACCAGGATTGCATCAATGCCGTGGCGCGTGCCGCTGAACAGCTCGGTTATTCCAGCATGCCCACGGTCTCCGGCGCGGGGCACGACGCCGTCTACATGTCGAGACTCGCGCCGACGGGCATGATCTTCATCCCCTGCAAGGACGGCATCAGCCACAACGAGATCGAGGATGCCAAGCCCGAGCACATCACGGCGGGCTGCAATGTGCTGCTGCACGCCATGCTTGAGCGGGCCGTCCCGGTGAACACCGACACCACCCGTTGACGCTTCACCGCCGGGCGGCCAACTGAGCCTGGTCGAAGAAGCGCACCAGGCTGTGCGGCGCCTCGTCGCCGAGGCAGGCGTCGAGCACCTCGACTGCTCCCGCCGCCGCCGCGGCGCTGCGGGGGAAGAGCTTCTCCTCATAGGCCGCGAGCGCCGCTTCGAGATCGCCGGAATGCCCGGCGATCGACGCACCGAGCTCGGCGCCGTCGAGCATGGCGAGATTCGCGCCATCGCCCGCCGGGGCCATCAGATGCGCCGCGTCGCCGAGCAGCGTCACGCCGGGGAGGCGTGCCCATCGATGATCCGAGGGCAGCGCATGGATCGGCCGCAGCACCGGATCCGTCTCGCCGTCAGTGATGAGCGCGGTGAGCGCCCGATCCCAGCCCTCGAACTCTGCGGCCACGCGATGCCGTGCGGCGGCGGGCTCGGCGGCTTCGATCTCGGAGACCCAGGCCATCGGCTTGCGCAGCGCCACATACGTGTGCAGCACGCCGTCCGGCTCGCGGTGGGCGAAGAGGCCCTTGCCTGGCACCATCGCGAAGAGGGCACCGCCGCCGACCGCCTGCGCGCTTGCGGGATGGCGGACATCCGCATCGGACAGATGGGTCTCGACGAAGGTCGTGCCGATGTACGCGGGCTTCGCGTCGGAGAGCAGGGGGCGGACTTTCGACCAGGCCCCATCGGCGCCGACGAGCAGATCCGTCATCGCCGTGGCTCCGTCGGCGAAAGTCAATGCATGCCGGCCGCCGCCGAGCGCGGTGACCGATGCCAGCTTGCGACCCCATTGCACCGTGCCTGCCGGCAGCGAGTCCAGCAACAGGCGACGGAGTTCACCGCGGCGCACTTCGGGCCGCCCGCCGTCGCCGTCGTCGGGCTGGTCGAGCAGCACCGCGCCGGTGCTGTCGAGCACCCGCGACGCCTGCCCGCCCGGATGGATGAGGCGGACGAACCCATCATGCAGCCGCGCGGCCTTCAAGGCGATCTGGCCGCTGTCATCGTGGATGTCGAGCATGCCGCCTTGGGTGCGCGCGGTGGCGGAGGCTTCGGCCTCGTAGACGGTCGAGGCGATGCCGTGGACGTGGAGTACCCGGGCGAGCATCAGGCCGCCGAGGCCGGCGCCGACGATCGCGATCGTGCGTGTCATCTGGAATCCTTCAGGCTGGAGTGACATCGCCCGACAAGGAGGGAACAGGCCGATGTGTGGAATGACGTTCCATGATGATGGAGCGACGTTCCAGTTGTGTCAAGATGCGGCATGGTCAAGAAGACACGTGCGCCTCAACGGCGCGAGGATTCCCTCTCGCGCGATCGCATCATCGACGCGTCGATCGAGCTGCTCGACAGCGCCGGGGAGGGCGGCCTGACCTTCCGCGCGCTGTCGGAGCGGCTTGCGACCGGACCCGGCGCGATCTACTGGCACATCGCGAACAAGGGCGATCTGATCGTCGCCGCCTGCGACGCCGTGATCGCCGGTGTGATGGCCGTCCATGCGGAAGCGGAGACGCCGGAGGACACGATCCGCGCGCTGGCGCTCGGCATGTTCGACGCGATGGACGAGCACCCGTGGATCGGTTCGGCGCTGTTCCACTCGGCCGGCGCACTGCCGACGGTGCGTCTGCTCGAATGCATCGGACAGCAGGTGAGGGCGCTCGGTGCGCCGCCTGCGGGGCAATGGTCGGCGACATCGGCGCTGCTGCACTACATCCTCGGCGTCGGCGGACAGAACGCGGCGAACCGGCTCTCGGCGCAGACGCGCGAGCTGGATCGGGAGGACTTCCTCGGCGAGGTGGCGGACGCGTGGTCCGCGCTCGACGAGCGCGACTACCCGTTCACGCGATCGGTGGCCGAGCAGTTGCGGGACCATGACGACCGCGGCGACTTCCTCGCGGGCATCGATCTGATCCTGGGCGGGATCAAGGGGATGTCGAAGGCGACGGGGCGGAAGCGGTAGCTCCGCGCCGAAAGAGTCCGAGGCCTCGGCCCGGGCGATGAATGCAGGCCCAGGCAACGACCGGGCACGCGCCGCGCTCCTCGCGCGCGACGCGTACGCAGCCCGTCGACTTCTGGATTCATCGGAAACCTGCAGGGCCTGTCCCGCCCATCGCTGACGCGATGACGGACTGACAGGGCGCGTCCTTGCCCTCCGGGAGCAGCGGTGGACATCAAACCCGCGACACGGACGGGGACGGCGCATCCAACGCGCACCCCGCCGCGTAAAGGGACCCGGGTGGCGCTGATCCGCGCCCGCCTCCACCACATCGTTCCCTCAACAACGAGGAGATTTCCATGACCCAGTTCCCATCGACGCCCCTGCGCGTCGGGCTGTTCGCCGCGAGCGCGCTCTGCGCCGGCCTGGCCTTCGCGTCCAGCCATCGCGAGGCGCCGTTCATCACCACCGTCCCCAAGGCGGACGCGACCGACTTCTACCTGTTCATGAGCTACGAGGCCGGCCGCACCGACTACGTCACGCTCATCGCCAACTACCTGCCGCTGCAGGACCCGTACGGCGGCCCCAACTACTTCTCGCTGGACCCGAATGCGCTCTACGAGATCCACGTCGACAACAACGGCGACGCCAAGGAGGACATCACCTTCCAGTTCCGGTTCAAGAACTCCCTGAAGGGCACCGCGCTGACCATCGGCGACAAGAGCGTGCCGATCCCGCTGATCCAGTCCGGCCCCGTGTCCGACGTGAAGGCCGCCACGCTCAACCTCAACGAGAGCTACACCGTGGACGTCGTGCGCGGCGACCGCCGATCCGGCACGCGCTCGGCCATCGTCAACGCCAGCGGCGGCGGGACGTCCTTCGACAAGCCGGTCGACAACATCGGCAAGAAGACGATCGCCGATTACGCGGCCTACGCGGCCAAGCACATCTACTCGGTCACGATTCCCGGCTGCGCCCAGCCGGCCAAGGTCTTCGTGGGTCAGCGCAAGGATCCGTTCGCGGTCAACCTGGGCACGATCTTCGACCTCGTCAACGCGCCGGTCGGCGTCATCACCGACCCGGCCCAGACCAACGCGGCGCCCAACACGCTGGACGGGAAGAACGTCACCACGCTCGCGCTTGAGGTGCACAAGAGCTGCCTCGTCGCCGGCACCGAGCCGGTGATCGGCGGCTGGACCTCGGCCAGCATGCGCCAGGCCCGCATCCTCGATCCCGCGCCCAAGCCCGGCCACCAGAACAGCGACAAGGCCGGCGGCGCCTGGGTCCAGGTCTCGCGCCTGGGCATGCCGCTGGTCAACGAGGTCGTCATCGGCCTGCCCGACAAGGACCGCTTCAACGCCTCCCGGCCGAAGGACGACGCGCAGTTCGCCAACTACGTGACCCATCCGACGCTGCCGGCGCTGCTGTCCACCGTGCTCAACCTGCCGGGGACCGCGCCGACCAACCTGCCGCGCAACGACCTGGTCACGACCTTCCTCACCGGCATCAAGGGCGTGAACCAGCCCGCGAACGTGGTCGCCTCGGAAGAGCTCCGGTTGAACACGTCGATCGCGGCCGTGCCCTTCGCGCAGCAGAACCGGCTGGGCATCGTCGGCAACCTGCTCGCGCAGGGCAACGACAACGCGGGTTACCCCAACGGCCGTCGACCCAAGGACGACATCGTCGACATCTCGCTCGTGGCGGTGATGGGCGGCCTGTGCGTGGCCAACGGCGACACCGACGCGCTGGGCTTCGGCGCGGCGTGCAAGCCGTCCGCGGTGCCGCTGGGCGCCACGGCGTTCAAGCTGCATGACGCGGTCGACCAGGCGGTGGTGCCGCTGCTGCCCGGCTTCCCCTACCTGTACACGCCCCTGGGCGGCACGCAGTGAACGAGGAGACCATCATGAGCGAATCCTCTTCGAGATCGTCCACGACCGCCGATCACGACGATCGGACCCCCGTGGCGCGCCTGCGTCGTCCGGCGCTCGCGCTGACGGCGATCGCCGCCGCCGCGATGGTGGCCGGCTGTTTCGGCGGCGGCGATGGTGACGGCGGCGGGCCGGTCGATGCGACCCCGGCGTCGGTGCCCGACAGCGCGCTCGGGTCCTCCGCGGCCTACACGCAGTTCACGCTGACGACCTCCCAGTCGAGCAGCGAGACCGCGGAGCCGCTGACGGCCGACAACGTGACGACGCCGCCCGCCAGCGAGACCGACGAACCGGTGTCCGTCAGTTGAAGGCCGCGCGAGCCCTCGCGCTCGCGTGCGTGGCCCCCTTCGCCGCGGCGGTGTGGGCGGAGCCCTTCACGCCTCGTCAGGATGACGAGGTCGTGGAGCGGCTGCCGCTGCGCGCCGGATCGGCGGTTGAGCGCGCGCGCCAGCGTGCCGAGCAGCGGGTGCTGGCGCAGCAGCCGCGCGACCTCGGGCTGGCGCTGCGCGCCGCGCGCGAGGCCATCGAGCGCAGCCGGCGTTACGGCGACCCGCGTGACCTCGGCACCGCGCAGGCGTGGTTGCAGCCCTGGTGGAACGATCGCGACGCGCCGCCCGCGGCGCGCCTGCTCAAGGCGACGGTGCTGCAGGCGCGGCATGACTTCGATGCGGCGCTGGAGGAACTCGATCGCCTGCTCGGCGCGGGCGGACTGCCGGCCGCGCTCCAGGCCCAGGCGGAGCTCACGCGCGCCGGCATCCTGCAGGTGCGCGGCCGTTGGGACGAAGCCAGGCAAGGGTGCGAGCGACTGGCGGCGCCGCCGCTGGCGCTGTCGCACGGACACGCCTGCCTGGCCGAGCTCGACAGCCTGCAGGGCAGGGACGCGGCCGCGACGCAGCGCTTGTCGGCGCTCGATCGCGCGCCGGGGGCGCCGCATGCCTGGATCGCCCTGCTGCGTGCCGAGCTTGCCGAGCGCCAAGGGCTCGCGACGGCCGGGCCACTGTACGCGCGGGCGCTGCAACTGGACGACGAGCTCTATGTCCGCGCGGCGTATGCCGATTGGCTGCTCGATGCGGGCCGTCCGAGGGATGCCGCAGCCATCGTGCGCGCCGGACAGCCGGAGGCATTGGACCAAATTCCCGACGCGCTGCTGCTGCGTCTGGCCATTGCCTGGAAGCGGGCGGGCGATGCCGGCGCCGCGCGCGCGGCGGTCGAGATGCAGCAGCGTTTCGACGCGGCGGCGTTGCGCGGCGACACCAGCCACGCGCGGGAGCGGGCGCGCTTCGCGCTCGATGTGCAGGGCGATGCGGCGCTGGCGTTGAAGGAGGCCACGACGAACTGGACTCAACAGCGCGAGCCGGCGGATGCTGTGCTGCTCCTGCGCGCCGCGCGGGCGGCGAAGCGGCCGGATGCGGCGGAGCCGGTTCGCGCCTTCATCCGCGAGCGGTCGATGCAGGACCGGCGTCTGAAGGAGCTCGGATGAACGGAGCTCGGATGAACTGGGTTCGAATGAACCGGGCTCGGATCGACGGTGCTCGGATCACCCGGATCGATGAGGTTCGGAAGAACGGGGCAGCGATGACAGGCTCCCGGATGGGCGCGTGGCTTCGACGGGTCGTCGTGGCGTTCGTCGTGCTCGGGGGCGTCGTGGGCGCTTCGATCGTCGAGGCACACAAGGCCAGCGACGCCTACCTGCAGCTGCGCGTGGCGGACACGACGGCGACGCTGCGCATCGACATCGCCCTGCGCGACCTGGACCGCGATCTGGTCCTCGACGCCGACGACGACGGCCTGCTGCGTTGGGGCGAGGTGCGATCGCGGGCGGCGGACATCGAGGCACTGGTGGATCGCAGCGTGCGTCTGGAGGTCCGTGACACCCAGGGCTTCGCCTGCCGACCCGGGCCGCTCGCGCCGCTGCAGCTGGAGCAGCACAGCGACGGCCGTTATGCGGTGCTCGTGCAGACGTGGACCTGCGGGCGTGCGCCGGCGGTCGGCACCTTGTCCTATGGGCTGTTCGCGGCGACCGACCCGACGCATCGCGGCGTGCTGGTCTGGCGCCAGGGCGGGGCGGCGAAGACCGCCGTGGTCGCGCCGGGAACGGCGGGCATGACCGTGCCGCTCGGACCGGACCGCGCGACCGCCGCAGGCCTTGCCGGGAGTGACGCCGCGGCGAGCCAGGCCGGCGCTGTCGGAGCGGACAGTGGCCAGACGCAGGGCCTGGCGGGCATCTTCCGCGACGGCGTCCATCACATCTGGATCGGCGTGGACCATGTGCTGTTCCTCGTCGTCCTGCTGCTGCCCGCGGTGCTGCGGCGCGAGGCGGGGCAGTGGCGTCCCGACACCGCGTGGCGGCCGGCCCTGTGGCGCGTGCTCGGCGTGGTCACGGCCTTCACGGTGGCGCATTCGATCACGCTGGCGCTGGCGGTCTTCGACGTGCTCAACCCGCCGTCGCGCTGGGTCGAAAGCCTGATCGCGCTGAGCGTGCTCCTCGCGGCGCTGAACAACCTGCGGCCGGTGCTCGTGGAGACGCGCTGGCGGCTCACGTTCGCCTTCGGCCTGGTGCACGGCTTCGGCTTTGCGAACGCGCTGAAGGACCTCGGACTCGCGCGGTCCGAACTGGCCGCGCCGCTGGTGCTGTTCAACCTCGGCGTGGAAGCGGGGCAACTCGCGATCGTCGCCGTGCTGGTGCCGCTGGCGTGGGCCGCGCGGCGCTGGCGCGGTTATCCGCGATGGGTGCTGGGCGCGGGATCCGTGATCGTGGCGCTGATCGCGATCGTCTGGCTGGTCGAGCGTCTCTTCGATGTGCAGATCCTGGGAGTGGGCGGATGACAGCCGATCGACTGATGACAAGGGCGGCCGTGACGCTGGCGGCGGTGAGCCTGCTCGGCGTCGCGGGCGCTGCAGAGCCGGACGGTGATGCGGCGACTGGCGCCGCATCCACGACCACGACCACGACCACGACCACGACCACGACCGCGCCGATCCTCGCGCTGCAACGCGTGGCGGTGGAGGGGCGCCACTACGACAACGGCGTCGGCAGCAGCGATGCGGCGTCGCAGGGCACGATCCGCGCGGGCCTTCTCAAGAGCCGGCCGGTGCTGCGGCCCGGCGAGGTGCTGGAGTTCGTGCCCGGCCTGATCGTCACGCAGCACAGCGGCGACGGGAAGGCGAACCAGTACTTCCTGCGCGGCTTCAACCTCGACCACGGCACCGACTTCGCGACGACGGTGATGGGGCTGCCGGTCAACATGCCGAGCCACGCCCACGGGCAGGGCTATGCCGACCTCAACTTCCTGATCCCGGAACTGGTCGAACGCATCGACTACCGCAAGGGGCCGTACTTCGCCCGCAACGGCGACTTCGCCGCCGCGGGGTCGGCGGACATCGACTACCTGAGCGAGCTCGACGCGCCCTTCGTCACCCTGACGCTGGGCGAAGGACGCTACCGTCGCGCGCTGGCGGCGGGATCGACGCGTGTCGCGGAGGGCGTGCAACTGCTCGGCGCCGTCGAGGCGATGGGCAATGACGGTCCGTGGCGGCTGCCCGAGGACTTGAGCCGACGCAACCTCGTGCTGAGCCTGTCGGGCGCGTCGGGCGGCGATCGCTGGCGCATCGGCCTGATGGACTACCGCGCCGACTGGACGTCGACCGACCAAGTGCCCCAGCGTCTCATCGATGCGGGCAGCTTCGACGGCCGGCCGTTCGGCCGCTTCGATGCGATCGATCCGAGCGACGGCGGCAGCACGCGTCGCAGCAGCCTGTCGGGCGAGTGGTCCCGCGACGAGGGCGGCCGCAGCACGCGGGTGGCCGCGTACGCGATGGCGTATCGGCTGTCGCTCTACTCGAATTTCACCTATGCGATGGAGCGCCCCGAGACGGGCGACCAGTTTGCGCAGAAGGACGACCGCAAGATCTACGGCTTCAGCGCCAGCCACGCGGTGGAGACGACGCTGGGCGGGCTGCCGGCGCGCGGTGAAGTCGGCGTGCAGTTGCGCCAGGACCGCGCGCGGGTCGGGCTCTTCGACACGCAGGCGCGGACGACGATCGGCACGACGCGCGACGATCGGGTGCGGGAGACGCTCGCGAGCGTCTACGGCGACCTCGGCGTGGAGCTCACGCCCTGGGCGCGCACCGTCGTCGGCGTGCGGACGGACCAGGCGCGGTTCAGCGTCGACAGCCTCGGCAACGCGATGAACTCGGGCTCCGCGCGGCAGACCCTGGCGTCGCCGAAGTGGTCGCTGGTGCTCGGGCCGTGGGCGCGCACGGAGCTCTTCCTCAACGCCGGTCGCGGCTTTCACAGCAACGACGCGCGCGGCGTGACGGCGCGCGTCGATCCGCGCAGCGGCGACCCTGTGGACGCGGTGCCGGGACTGGTCAAGGCCAAGGGTTATGAGCTGGGCGTGCGCAGCGAGATCGTGCCGGGGCTGCAAAGCTCGCTGGCGTTGTGGAAGCTCGATTTCGACTCCGAGCTGGTCTACGTCGGCGATGCCGGCGCGACCGAAGCCAACCGGCCCAGCAAGCGGCACGGCGTCGAATGGAACAACCGCTTCGTGCCGATGCCCTGGCTGCTGATCGATGCCGACCTGGCCTGGACGCGGGCGCGGTTCTCGGATGCCGACCCTGCCGGCGCGCGCATCCCCAATGCCGTCGACAAGGTGGCCTCGTTCGGCGTGACGGTGCGCGAGTTGGGTCCGTGGTCGGCCAGCCTGCAATGGCGTTACCTCGGCAGCGCGCCGCTGATCGAGGACGACAGCGTGCGGTCCCGCTCCTCGCTGACGACCAACCTGCGCGTGAGTCGGCGCTTCGGGGCGAAGACGGAGGTGACGCTGGACGTGTTCAACCTGCTCGATCGCCGGGTCAACGACATCGAGTACTTCTACGAATCCCGCCTCCCGGGCGAGCTGGCCGCCGTGGCCGATCGCCACGTGCATCCGGCGGAGCCGCGCACGTTGCGCGTGACCTTGCGTCGCAGCTTCTGACGCGGGTCAGAAGCGGTTTCGAAGCGGTTTCGAAGCGGTTCCGAAGCCACGCCAACGCCGCTTTGATCCTCTTTTTGATCCAGATGCGCATTGCCTGCGTAGAAGGGGCCATGACGACCTCCTCCGACGACTCCGGTCCCGATCCGCGGGCCGATGCGGCGCCGTCCGCCCATGCCGAGCGCGACGAGCGCCTCGCGGCGCTGATGGCGCGCGTGGCGTCGTCCGACCGCGGCGCGTTCGATGAACTCTATCGGGCCACCAGCGCGACGCTGTTCGGCATGGTGCTGCGCATCAATCGCGACCGCGGTCATGCGGAGGAAGTCCTGCAGGAGATCTACATCACCGTCTGGCGGCAGGCGCCGAGCTTCGATGTCGCGCACGGCAGGGTACTGACCTGGCTCACGACGATCGCGCGGCACCGGGCGATCGACAGCCTGCGGCGCCGGGCCGCGCAACCGGCGACCATCAGCCGTTTCGGCGCGCTGGACGGCGGCGAGGGCGGCGACGGGGAGCGCGACCTCCTGGACCACATGCCGAGCGAGCAGCCCAGCCCGCTGGACCTGCTGGACGACGCGAACCGCGCCCACGCGCTCGAGCGCTGCATGTCGCAGCTCAGCGGCGAGCAGCGCAGCAGCCTGGCGCTGGCGTACTACCAGGGGCTCTCCCATTCCGAGGTGGCCGAACACATGAGCCAGCCGCTGGGCACGGTGAAGAGCTGGGTGCGGCGCGGGCTGTTGAGCCTGCGCGGTTGCCTGGATCGCGCCACCGGGCGCCTGGGCGCGATGAGTCGGGTGATCTGATGGACTACGGACATCCGGAACGCGCCGAGCGACTGGCCGCCGACTACGCGGTGGGCACGCTGCGGGGCGGCGCGCGCCGCCGTTTCGAACGCCTGCTGCCGGCGCATCCCGCGCTCGCCGCGGCCACGGCGGCGTGGACGGCGCGGCTGCAGCTGCTGGCGGGGCAGGTGGCCCCGGTCGAGCCGCCGCCACGCGTGTGGACGACGATACAGACGCGCCTCTTCGGCGCGGCGGAGGGCGGGTCCGTCGTGGCCTCGTCGGCCGCATCGCCATCGACCTCACCATCGACCTCACCATCAACTTCGACTTCGACTTCGACTTCGACTTCGACTTCGACTTCGACTTCGCCTTCGGAAGTGCGTTCGACCGCCCAGGGTCGCTCCGGCCCGCTGCGCTTCTGGCGAGGCCTCAGCGCCGTGGCCCTCGCGGCCTCGGTCGTGCTGGGCGTGATGGTGGCCCGGCCCGTGCCCGAGGCGGCGCCCATCGTGGTGGTGCTGCGCAGCACGCCGGAGGGCGTCGGGCTCGTCAAGACGGGCTTCGTCGCCAGCGTGTCCGCGGATGGCCGGGCGCTGGTGCTCAAGCCCTTGGCGCCGGTGGTCATCGATGCCGCTCACGCGCTGGAGCTCTGGGCCGTCCCGAAGGCCGGCGCGCCGCGCTCGCTCGGCCTGATCGCGGCGGGCGACGTGCCGACCACGGTGACGCGCGCGAACCTGCTCGACGACACGCAGGCCTTCGCCGTCAGCCTGGAACCGAGCGGCGGCTCCCGCACCGGCAAGCCGACGGGACCCATCGTGTCGGCGGGAGGCATCTGAGGGCGCGAGGTCGCGCCAGGCGGGGTGTGTTCTTTCGCCGCACAGCGCGCGTGTCCCTCATGCGGAGGACCGTGTCGAAAATGCGGCGCACCGCTCGTCGTGCATAGGATGTCCCACCCACCCCAAGGAGACCCTCATGCAAGCGAAGAACACGATCTGCGTCTGGTACGACCGCGATGCCGAAGAGGCCGCGCGCTTCTACGAGAAGACCTTCCCGGACAGCAAGGTGGGCCGCATCGCCCGCGCGCCGGGGGACTACCCCTCCGGCGCGGAGGGCGACGTGCTCGTCGTCGAGTTCACCGTGATGGGCATTCCCTGCATCGGCCTCAACGGCGGGCCGGCCTTCAAGCACAGCGAGGCCTTCTCGTTCCAGGTCGCGACCGATGACCAGGCGGAGACGGACCGGCTGTGGAGCGCGATCGTCGGTAACGGCGGTCAGGAAAGCGAATGCGGCTGGTGCAAGGACAAGTGGGGCATCTCGTGGCAGATCACGCCGCGCGTGCTGTCCGAGGCGCTGAACAGCCCCGACCGCGCCGCGGCCAAGCGGGCCTTCAACGCCATGATGGAGATGAAGAAGATCGACGTCGCGAAGATCGAGGCGGCGCTGAAGGGCTGAACGCCCGGCGCCGCCGGGCGATCAGGCCGGCGAACAGGCTGGCGTGACCCCGGCCGGTTGCGTCGCATTGGCGCGCCGGCGACGCACCAGCAAGGCGCCGATACCGGCGACGGCCATCCAGGCGGCAGAGGGCTCAGGCACCGCGGCGGCCGGCGCGAAGGACCGGGTCCAGTCCGTGCCCGAATCGGACGTCAGCGAGTAGTCGACCAGGGTGCCGTCGGCGCGGGTGACCGACGAGATCCCGCCCCAGTAGATCCCTTGCGTGAACAGTGATCCGCCGTTGCCCGACACGGCGTAGTCCAGGAAGTTCAGCGTGACGCTGCTCTGCAGGGACAGTTCGATCATGCTGCGCGCGCCAGAGCGGATCATGGTCTCGAAGGTGAAGACCTGGCCGACGGTCGACGAGGGTTGGCTCGACGGAAACTGGGTGGCCGTGGTGCCGTCGTAGTAGATCCAGGTATACGCGTTGGCGCGCGAACTGTTCTGGCCGAAGGTCTGTGACGCCAGCCAAGAGGTCTCGCCACCGAAGTTCGAGTTGCCGGGTTGCGATTCGATGGTGCTCTGCGTGCCGCCGAAGATGGCCACGCTGTAGCGCACCTTCAGGAACTCTGACGGGGCATCGGTGTCGATGCGCACGAAATCGTAGAGGCTCGCCGATGCGGTGGCCGACACCGTTCCCGGGCCGTCGAACGAGGCAAAGGTCGATGCGGTCACCGCACCGGGATTGACCGACGTGGCAGCCCAGGACTCGGTCTTGAAGGTCACACCGCCGGCGCCGGTGCCGGACTGGGTGCCGTGATCGGCCAGCGTGCCGAACGCGCCGGACGAGGTCGTCCGATCCAGACCTTCCGACACCAGCCGGGTCGATTGATCCTGTCCCGCTTGGGCGACTGCCACGACCGCCGACAACCCGACGGCAAACCAGATCTGCTTCATGTGTTTTCTCCCTGGATGGGATGCGCACTCGCGCATCGCGGGCGCGAGCATACCCAGACAATCTGTATGAAGCGGTGACATTGCATGTCAAACCGCAGGCTGCTCAGCGGCCGCCACGCTCAGCGCCTGGCAATCACCTTGTCGGCCATCTTCTCCAGCAGGGTCAACAGCTTCGCTCCGATCACTCATGACATGCGATTATCCGAGCGCATCACTGCGGCCCACTCGAATCCTCGGGGGAGACGAACTCCCTCTCGCGGGGGAATCGTGCAGTGCAAATCGACGGACTTCTGAACATGAATGACAAGAACGAGTGGGGCGACCTACCCACAGCACTGAGTCAATTGCTGGATCGCCGTTTCGAGCACATCGTCGTGTTCAGCGGTGCCGGCATGTCGGCCGACAGCGGCATTCCGACGTTCCGCTCAGGCAGCAACGGGCTGTGGGGCGAGTTCGATCCCCAGCAGCTGGCAACACCTGACGCCTGGCAGCGCGACAAGGAGACCGTCTGGGGCTGGTATGAATGGCGCCGGGGTCACGTGATGGCCGCGACGCCGAATCCGGGCCATGTCGCCGTCGCTCGCTTGCAGCGCGAATTCGGCGCGCAGGTCGTGACGCAGAACGTCGACGACCTGCATGAGCGCGCGGGCGTCGAAGGTGCCTTGCACCTGCACGGCAGTCTCTTCGCCGCGCGATGCGATCGCTGCGGCGCGCGCGCGACCTTGAACCACCCGCCGCCTGAAGCGCAACGTCGATTGACGCCGCCGACCTGCGCGGCGTGCGGCAAGGGCTCGATCCGTCCGGGCGTCGTGTGGTTCGGCGAGCAGCTCGACGACGAGGTCGTGAACGCGGCGGCGCAACGCATCGCCGACTGCGACCTGCTGCTGATCGTCGGCACCTCCGGCGTCGTTTATCCGGCGGCGGGCATGGTGAGGCTCGCACCGAAGGATGCGGTGATCGTCGAGATCAATCCGCAGCCGGGCGACGTGGCCGCGCAGGTGGGCTTCCGGTGGCAGACGACCGCGGCGGCCGGACTGCCGGCCGTGGCGGCTTGGCTGTCCGAAGTTGCGCTCAGGCCTTCGGCGGACGCTTGACGCCGTAGCGCGGTCCCATCTCCGTCCACAGGAACTGCGCGTCGTAGACCTTCTCCGGCGCGACGCCGGCGGGCTTGTCCGCGAAGCACTGGATCGTCAGCGTCGTCGCCGGCTGCTTCTGCGTGACCGTCTTGGCCTCGTTGTAGGTGGTCGTCGAGACCGACTTCGTCTCATTGCCTTCGACCTTGCTCGTGGTCTCGGTCGTCTGCGTCGCCGGCACCGTGTAGCTGCTGGTCAGCACGTCGTTGCGCTCCTCGACGACGACGAAGTAGCGGTAGCCCTTCGTCAGCGTCACCTCGGCGCTGCGCAGCAGGGCCTGATCGGCCGCCTTGGACGGCACGTCGCCCTGGTAACCGGCGAAGGTCACGCGGTACCGGTCCGGCGAGAGCGGCGCGTCGCTGTAGCCGTAGCCCCCGAACATGCGGGTGTAGGACGTGAAAGCGCAGGCGTTCAGAAGCGCCAGTGCGCCGATGGCGATCCATTTCTTCATTCAGGGTTCCTCCCGGGAATCGACTGTCCGAAAGCGCCGTGACCGTCTCATTGCGGTCATGTTGCGGAACGCTTCGGAGTCGTCAGCAAATGCTCGTTCGAATAACGCGGCGGTTCGTCGCTCGTTGACTGCCGAGTCCGCGCAGTGCGGATTGGACCATCGGTCCAGGCAAGACCTGTCACCGCTCGAAACGGTAACCCACCCCGTAGATCGACCGGATCCGGTCCGTGCCGGCGCCCGCACGCTCCAGCTTGCGCCGCAGGTTCTTGATGTGGCTGTCGACCGCGCGCTCGGTGACCTCGCGGCCATCGACGTGCAGCAGGTCCAGCAGCTGCGTGCGCGCGTACACGCGCCCCGGCTGCGCGGCCAGGATGTGGAGCAGGCGGAACTCGATCGGCGTGAGGTCCAGCGGCTCGCCGCGCCAGGTGGCGGTCCAGCCGGCCTCGTCGATCGACAGCGCCTCGCTGCCCGCCGCGAAGGCGGCCACCGCGGCGGCCGTCGCCATCTCGTGCGCACGGCCGCGGCGCAGCGCCGCCTTCACCCGCGCCATCACCTCGCGCGGACTGAAGGGGTTCTTCGCGATGTAGTCGTCCGCGCCGGTCTCCAGACCGGCGAGCCGGTCCGACTCGTCCGCCCGCGCCGTCAGCATCAGGATCGGCACGCTGCTCATCGCGCGCAAGCTGCGGCACAGCGTCAGTCCGTCGATGCCCGGCAGCATCAGGTCCAGCAGGATCAGGTCGTGCCGGCGCGCCGTCCACGCCGGGATCACGTCGCGGCCATCGGCCACGCACTCCGGCTCGTGCCCGGCCGCGCGCAGATAGTCCGCCAGCAGCGCCGCGAGCTTGGGCTCGTCCTCGACCACCAGCACCCGCGACGGACCCGGCTCCATCGGCATCGGCGCCAGACCCGATGCCGCGCCAGCGCCCGATCCTCCGCTCGATCCCGCACCCCCCGATCCTGCGCCCGATCCCGCGCCTGATATCGCGCCCGATCCCGCGCCTGATATCGCGCCCGATCCCGCGCCTGATATCGCGCCCGATCCCGCGCCTGATATCGCACCCGATCCCGCGCCTGATACCGCACCCGATCCCGCGCCCGATACCGCGCTTGATACCGCGCCTGATCCGGGGGGCGATCCCGTGCCGTTCTCAGACATGGACCGGCAGCTCCACACGCATCCAGAGACCGCCCAGCGGCGAGGGGCGCGCCTCGATGCGGCCCTCGTGCGCCTCCGCGATGCGCTGGCAGATCGACAGCCCCAGGCCCGATCCGCCGCCGCGCCGGCTGCGCGAGGCGTCGACGCGGAAGAAGCGCTCGAACAGCCGCGGCAGATGCTCCGGCCCGACGCCGGGCGAGGTGTCCTGCACGTCGATCACCGCGTGCTCCCCGCTGCGCCGCGCGCTGATGCTCAGCGCGCCGCCCGCGTCGGTGTAGCGGCAGCTGTTCTCGACGAGGTTGCCCAGCAGTTGCCGCAGGCGGCGCTCGTCGCCGAAGACGCGCAGCGGCTGCTCCGGCAGATCCAGCTGCAGCTTCAGGCCGCTGCCGTGCAGCCGCTCCCCGAAGGCGCCGGCGGTCACGTCGATCAGCTCGCGCAGGTCGACCTCCGACTTGCGGTAGGCGAGGGCGCCGACGTCCGCCATCGACAGCTCGTGCAGGTCGTCGACGAGCTTGTGCAGGATCGCGACCTCGCCCTGCAGCGAGCGCAGCGCCTGCGCGTCGAGCTTGCGCACGCCGTCCTCCAGCGCTTCCAGCTCGCCGTGCAGCACGCCCAGCGGCGTGCGCAGCTCATGCGACACGTCGGCGAGGAACTCGCGCCGCATCGCCTCGTTGCGCTGCAGGGTCAGCGCGAGCTGGTTGAAGTCGCGGCCCAGGCCGGCGATGTCGTCGTTGCGGCGCGTCTCGGGCACGCGGACCTCGAAGTCGCCCGCCGCCAGCCGGTGCGTCGCCACGGCGACGCGTCGCACCGGGCTCAGCAGCCGGCGCGAGATCCAGTACGCCACCGCGCCCGCGAGCAGCACCGCCGCGCCGCCGACCACCCAGGCCGAGCGCAGTTGCGCGTCGTAGAAATGCTTCTCCGCGCCGGGGCTCACCGATTCGATCGGGGTCAGCGTCAACCAGCCGACCGTGAGACCGTCGACGATGATCGGCCGCTCCACGGTCGGCTCCACCGGACCCGCATAACCGGCCACGCGCTCGCGGTTCTCGTCGAACAGCGTGAAGCGCCGCGTCGCGCCCGTCAGCTCGGCGGGGCCGTGCTTGACCGCGGGCATGTCCGCCTCCGGCACCAGCGGGCGCAGCAGCCGGCCCCAGAGTTCGGGCTTCTGGCGCAGGAAATCCCAGCTCCTGCCGTTCTCGCGGTAGCCGGCGGTGACGCTGGTCCGGGCCAGTTCCAGCCGGTTCACGCCCTGTTCGTTGAGGTAGCCGATGAAGTCCCGGTTCAGGTTGATGTGCGAGAACACGCCCATCGCCAGCGCCACCGCCATGGCGGTGCTGAAGACGGCGGCGAAGAGCCGGGCGGTGAGGGTGAACGAGAGCTTCATCCGGAGGAGCGGGGCAAGGACGGACAACAGGCCGCGGAGAGAGGGGCATGGAGCGCCAGGGTGCCGAAAGTGATGGCAATCCCTCGACGCAGCGGATCATGGCGCCGCCGCCGTGCGGCCGGCAAGCCTTCTGGGCGGAGGCCGCGCGGCTGACGCGATCTTCAAGGTCTCTCCACATTCATGGCCGAGCATCTCCCGCCATGCCGAAGAAGATTCTGACATCCGCGCCCCTGACGTCGTCGACCGCCTCGTTGCTGCCGTCGCGCACGCCGCGCGCTCCGACCCTGGGCCCGATCGCCACGGCGCTGGCCGCCCTGGCCGTGCTCGTGCTCGCCGGCTGCGGCGAGAAGAAGGACGACACCGCCAAGCGCGCCCTGCCCGAGGTCGGCGTGATCGTGGTCACCACGCAGGACGCCCCGCTGTCGCTGGAGCTGCCGGGCCGGCTGTCCGCCAGCCAGGTCGCCGAGATCCGCCCGCAGGTGACCGGCATCGTGCAGAAGCGGCTCTTCGAGGAAGGCAAGCTGGTCCGCGCCGGCCAGCCGCTGTACCAGCTGGACGCCGCCACGTATGAGGCCGAACGCGCCCGCACCGCCGCCGCGCTGCAGAAGGCCGAGGCCCAGGTGGCCGTCGCCCGCAGCCGCGCCGAGCGCGACGCGGAGCTGCTCAAGGCCGACGCCCTCAGCCGCCAGAGCGCCGACGACAGCGCCAGCGCGCTGCGCCAGGCGCAGGCCGACGTGGCCGTGGCCCGTGCCGCGCTGGACGCCGCGCGCGTGCAGCTGGACCGCACCCGCATCACGGCGCCGATCTCCGGCCGCATCGAGGTCTCCACCGTGACCGCCGGCGCGCTGGTCACCGCCGCGCAGACGCAGGCGCTGACGACGGTGCAGCAGCTCGATCCGATGCATGTGGACATCGTCCAGAGCAGCGCCGAGATCCTGCAGCTGCGCCGGCAGCTCGACGCCCGCAGCGGCAGCAGCCAGGTCAGGCTGATGCTCGAGGACGGCACCGAATACGCCCGCCGCGGCACGCTGCAGTTCAGCGGCGTGACCGTGGACCGCGGCACCGGCGCGGTGACGCTGCGCGCGATCGTCCCCAACCCCGACGGCACCCTGCTGCCCGGCATGGTCGTCCGCGCCAAGCTGATGGCCGGCATCGACAGCGGCGTGATCCTCGTGCCGCAGCAGGGCGTGACGCGCTCGCCCACCGGCGAGGCGACCGCGCTGGTCGTCGGGCCGGAGAACAAGCTGCAGCTGCGCCAGCTGGTGCTGACCCGCGCGGTCGGCAACCAGTGGCTGGTCGCCAGCGGCCTCAAGGCGGGCGACAAGCTCGCCATTGAAGGCCTGCAGCGCGTGCGTGCCGGTCAACCGGTCACGCCGGTGCCGGCCGGGCTGAAGAAGGGCGCGCCGGGGGCCCAGGGCTCGGCGGGCGTCCCCGGCACCGCCGCCTCGGCGGCGGCGTCCGCCACGGCCGCGGTCGCGGCGGAGATCGGCGGCCCGGCCGCGTCGGCGGCCACCACCGCCTCCGGCGCGGGGCGCTGACACCATGGCCTCGTTCTTCATCGACCGGCCCATCTTCGCGTGGGTCATCGCCATCGTGATCATGCTGGCGGGCGGCGCCGCGGTGCGCTTCCTCCCGCTGGAGCGCTACCCCGACATCGCGCCCACCCGCATCTCGATCAACACCAGCTACCCGGGCGCCGCCGCCAAGGCGATCGAGGACTCGGTGACGCAGGTCATCGAGCAGAACCTCAAGGGCATCGACGGGCTGTTCTCGATCGAGTCCAACAGCAACGCCTCCGGCGGCGCCAGCACCGTGCTGAGCTTCGTCGCCGGCACGGACCCGGACCTGGCGCAGATGCAGGTCCAGAACAAGGTCTCGCAATCGCTCTCGCGGCTGCCGCAGGCGGTGCAGGCGCAGGGCGTGCGCGTGACCAAGGCGGGTACCGAGAACCTGATGGTCATCATGCTGACCAGCGACAACCCGGCCGTGACCTCGGCCGACCTGGGCGACTACCTGTCCAGCACGCTGGTCGACATCATCAGCCGCATCGAGGGCGTGGGCGACATCAACGTCTTCGGCTCCGGCTACGCGATGCGCATCTGGCTGGATCCCGCGCAGCTGCAGCGTTACGCGCTGGTGCCGGGCGACATCCGCAACGCGCTGCTGGCGCAGAACACCGAGGTCTCGGCCGGCCAGCTCGGCGCCCAGCCGGCGCCTGAAGGCCAACGGCTGACGGCCATCATCACCGCGCGCGCCAAGCTCACCACGGCGGAGCAGTTCCGCAACATCGTGCTGCGCGTGCAGGCGGACGGCTCCGCGCTGAAGCTGGGCGACGTCGCCCGTGTCGAGCTGGGCCGCGACAGCTACACCACCAACGTCAAGAGCACCGGCCAGACCGCGGCGGGCATGGCCATCCTGCCGGCCAGCGGCGCCAACGCGCTCAAGACCGCGGAGCTGGTGAAGGCCAAGCTGGCCGAGCTCGAACCCTTCTTCCCGCACGGGATGAAGTCGACCGTCACCTACGACACGACGCCCTTCATCAGCGTGTCCATCGAGGGCGTGGTCCATACGCTGATCGAGGCGATGGTGCTGGTCGTGGCGATCATGTACCTGTTCATGCAGAACCTGCGCGCGACGCTGGTGCCGGCGATCGCCGTGCCGGTGGTGCTGCTGGGGACCTTCGGCGTGCTGGCGCTGGCGGGCTACTCGATCAACTCGCTGACGATGTTCGGGCTGGTGCTGGCCATCGGCCTGCTGGTGGACGACGCGATCGTCGTCGTCGAGAACGTCGAGCGCCTGATGCGCGAGGAGGGCCTGAGCCCGCGCGACGCGACCCGCGAGAGCATGAAGGAGATCAGCGGCGCGCTGGTGGGCATCGCGGTCGTGCTGTCGGCGGTGTTCATCCCGATGGCCTTCTTCGGCGGCTCGACCGGCATCATCTACCGCCAGTTCTCGATCACCGTGGTGAGCGCGATGATCCTGTCGGTGCTGGTGGCGATGAGCCTGTCGCCGGCGCTGTGCGCGACGCTGCTCAAGCCCGTGCACAAGGGCGAGCACGCGGCCCACGGCGGCCCGTTCGGCAAGCAGCTGGACTGGTTCTTCGGCGGCTTCAACCGCCAGTTCGACAAGTTCAGCGAGCGCTACGTCGTGCGCGTGCGCTGGCTGACGGCGCGCGGCGTGCGCAGCTTCCTCGTCTACCTGCTGCTGATCGGCGGCATGGCGCTGCTCTACAAGTCGCTGCCGACCTCCTTCCTGCCCGACGAGGACCAGGGCAGCCTGCAGATGCAGGTCCGCATGGCGCCCGGCGCCACGGCCGAGCGCATGGAAGCGGTCGCGCAGGCGATGGAGGCCTACCTGGCCGAGCAGAAGGAAGTGCAGTTCTACAACCTCGTGCGCGGCGCCAACGGCGACCAGGGGTCGGGGCAGGGCTTCATCCGGCTGACCGACTGGACGGAGCGCCCCGAGAAGCAGCAGGGCGCCGCGGCGCTGGCCGAGCGCTTCAGCCGCGAGCTCGGCAAGAAGGTGCGAGACGCCAACATCTTCATCGTGCAGCCGCCGACGGTGCGCGGCCTGGGCGGCAGCGCCGGCATCCAGCTGTTCCTGCAGGACCTGGGCGGCGTCGGCAACGCCGCGCTGGCCGAGGCGCGCGAGCGCCTGATCGACGAGGCCAACAAGCATCCCGAGCTGGCGCGCGCGCGCATCAACAGCCTGACCGAGACGCCGCAGCTGCAGATCAACATCGACGACCAGAAGGCGGGCACGCTGGGCGTGGCGACGACGACGATCAACGACACGCTGTCGATCGCGCTGGGCAGCAGCTACGTCAACGACTTCATCGACCGCGGCCGCGTCAAGCGGGTGCTGGTGCAGGGCGAGGGCGCTTACCGGGCCGATCCGGACGCGCTGCGCCACTGGTACGTGCGCAACGCCGCCGGCACGATGGTGTCGTTCAATGCCTTCGCCACGGCGACGTGGCAGAACGGTCCGCGCCAGCTGGTCCGCTACAACGGCAGCGCGGCCTATGAAATCCAGGCCGACGTGCCGCCGGGCGTCAGCTCCGGCGCGGCGATGAAGGCGATGGAATCGATCCTGCGCGAGATGCCGCCCGGCATCGGCTTCGAATGGGCGGGCCGCAGCTACCAGGAGCGGCTCTCGGGCGACCAGGCGCCGATGCTCTATGCCGTGTCGGTGCTGTTCATCTTCCTGTGCCTGGCGGCGCTGTACGAGAGCTGGTCCGTGCCCTTCAGCGTGATGCTGGTCGTGCCGCTGGGCATCATCGGCGCGCTCGCGGCCAGCCACCTCGGCGGGCAGCAGAACGACGTGTTCTTCCAGGTCGGGTTGCTGACGACGGTGGGGCTCTCCGCGAAGAACGCGATCCTGATCGTGGAGTTCGCCGAGACCTTGCGAGGGCAGGGGATGAGCGTGCTCGACGCCACCTTGAAGGCGTGCCGGCAACGACTGCGGCCGATCCTGATGACCTCGCTGGCCTTCATGATGGGCGTGCTGCCGCTGGCCTTCGCGAGCGGCGCGGGCTCGGGCTCGCAGCGCGCCATCGGCGTCGGCGTGCTCGGCGGCATGGGCAGCGCGACGCTGCTGGGGATCTTCTTCGTCCCGCTGTTCTACCTGTGGGTGAAGCAGCGCTTCAGCCGCGCGAAACCTCCGGCGGCGCAGGCCGAGGAACACCAGGATCCGGAGGTGCGGGCATGAGCCGCGTTCTTGCACTTCGCCCGTCGGCGCAAGCCGGCCCGGGGGCTCCTCATACGCTGTCGCAAATCGTCTCCCCCGGGCCGGCTTGCGCCGACTCGAGGTCGAGCAGGTCGACGAGGAGCGCCGTGCTGTTGCCGTTGCTGCTCGCCCTCAGCGCCTGCGGCAGCCTGGTGCCGAGCACCGACACGCCGCGTCCGCCGCTGCGCGAGGACTTCCGCCCGAACGCCGCCGCGGCGTCGTCGACATCGACGGTGCCGGCGCCCTCGCATGAATGGCGCGGCTTCTTCGCCGACGCGCGGCTGGACGAGGTCGTCGCCACGGCGCTCGACCAGAACCGCAGCCTGCGCGCGAGCGCGGCCGCCGTCGAGCGCGTGCGGGCGCAGTACCGCGTGACCGCCGCGGACCGTCTGCCCGAGATCGGCGTCGGTGGCTCCGTCACGCGCCAGCGCACGATCAACGGCGAAGGCGCGACGACGGCCTACGGCGTCAACCTCGGCCTGGCGAGCTACGAGATCGATCTGTTCAACCGCCTCGGCAGCCTCGAAGGCGCGGCGCTGTCGCGCTTCCTCGCGGAGCAGGAGACGCAGCGCAGCACGCGGCTGAGCCTGGCCGCGGAGGTCGCGACGGCGTGGCTCGGCCTGGCGGCGGCGCAGCAACGCCTGACCCTCAACCAGGAGCTGCGCGACAGCCAGCAGCGCTCGCTGGATCTGGCCGAGCGGCAGTACGCGCTCGGCGCGGCGTCGGGGCTGGATCGGGCGCGTGCGCGCGCGGCCTTCGAGTCCGCACGCGGCGACGCGGCGGAAAGCGTCAGCGCGGTGACGCAGGCGCGATTGCAGCTGGAGCTGCTCGTCGGCCAGCCGCTGCCGGATCGGCTCCTGCCGACCGCGCCAGGCACGACGTCCACGCCGGGCGGCGTCGACGTCACGGTGCTGCCGGCGGTGCCGGGCGGTCTGCCCGCCGACGTGCTGCTGCAGCGGCCCGATCTGCGCGCGGCCGAGCAGCGTTTGCGCGCGGCCGCCTTCGACGTCGGCGCGGCGCGCGCGGCGCGATTCCCGCGCCTGACGCTGACGGCGAGCGCCGGCACGCGCAGTCCGGACCTGGACGGCCTCTTCAAGAGCGGCAGCGGCGTATGGAGCATCGTGCCGCAGATCGACCTGCCGATCTTCGACGGCGGACAACGCCGCGCGCAGGTCGAGGTCAGCGAGGCCAGCCGGCAGGAAGCGCTGGCGAACTACGAGTCCGCCTTGCAGACGGCGTTCCGCGAAGTCGCGGATGCGCTTGCGGTGCGCGACCAACTCGCCGAGCGGCTCGACGCGCAGCAGGCGCAGGTCGATGCGGCCGAGCAGTCGCAACGCCTCGCTGAGCGCAGCTACCGCTTGGGCGGCAGCAGCCAGCTGGAGCTGCTTGATGCTCAACGCCAGGCGACGACGGCGAAGCGCGCGCTGGTGACGCTGCGACAGACCGAGCAGGCCAATCGCGTGGCGCTGCTCAGGGCGTTCGGCGGACGCTGGACGCAGTGATTGGACGGTGCGCCCGGTCCCGATGATGGCTTTCGCTTTCGTACAAATCGAAAATAAAACTTTCGATTTATGTTGTAAGGAAAGAGAAAAACGTGGCGTAAACCATATTCGAAAGAATTCGATGGCTTCCTAGACTCCGCTGGTCATTCACCACGACCAGGGGATCTCATGAAGCAAGCCACATGGCTGACCGCGCGTCCGACCACGCTTTTCAACACGTTCTCCCGACTTTCTGCCGTCGTCGCGCTCGCGGGCGCGGCGGCCGGTGTCGCGACCACGGCCACGGCGGCGCCGACCGGTTTCGGCCTGATCGCCTACTGGGGCGAGACCGCCAGCACCTACGGCGGCCAGGTGCCCTTGGGCAGCTACGTCGTCATCAATCCCAACAGCGGCGCGCAGGGGCTGAGCGCGAGCCAGATCACCAACTGGAAGGCGGTCATCGCCAGCATCCGCGCGCAGGGCGGCAAGGTGCTGGGCTATGTGCCGACCGGCTACGACCGCAACACCGCCGACGAGCTGACCCGCTACAACGCGATCCCGACGGAGCTCTCGGCCTACAAGAACACGCTGGGCGGCGTGGACGGCTTCTTCTTCGACGAGGCCGCGCACGACGACGCCTCGCTGACCGACGCACAGAAGTGCAGCGGCACGCCGTCGAAGTGGGCCAACGTGCGCTCGATGGTGTCGGGCTCGGGGGCAGGCGGCATCAAGGTCTGGAACGCGGGCTGGCCGGGCGCGAGCGGCTGCTTCGTCAGCGCGGCGCAGTCCGGCGAGCACATCGTGATGTACGAGGCCGCGTATGCGGACTACCTCAACGGCGCGAGCTGGCTCAACGGCGACGTGCAGAACCTGGCGACCTCGCTCAACGTCAAGACCTGGCTCCTGATCCACTCCGCGACGCAGGCGCAGATGCAGGCGACGCTCAAGGGCACGACGGCCAACTACGTCTACGTGACCAGCATGACCTACAACCCCAGCCTGCCGTGGGGCGGGCCGATCTGGAACTACACGCCGACGTACTGGGGCAACGACACGACCAGCGGGACGGAGCGGTGGTGTCTGAAGAGTCTGAAGTCGGGTGGCAATTGCTGAGGCGGGCTTAGCACGTCGGCGAGTCGCCTTCTCTCATGGATCGACCCGGTGCCGGCACGGGTCGACCTCACGAAAAATGCGCCCATTCAAAAAGCACATTTTCGATTCAGGGAGAGAGGGATGAATCAATCTCGTGGGTGGCGCCATGCCACTTGGGCGAGCCTTTGCGTGCTCGGCGCGCTGGGTGTGATGCACACCGGTCCGCGCGCGCAGAGTGTGTTGGCGCCCGCGGCCGCGGCGACGTCGACAGGCAAACCGCCTTCGGTCGCCGACTTCTTCCGCGACCCGATGATGCGGCGCCCGAAGATCTCGCCGGACGGCCGCGCGATCGCGCTGGTCGTGAGCAGCGCGCAGCACGAGCGCAGCGCGCTCGCGGTGATCGAGCTGGAGCAGGGCAACCGCATCACGCAGGTCGCGAGCTTCACCGATTCCGACATCGCCCACTTCGACTGGGTCGGCAGCGATCGCCTGGTCTACACCTCCGGCAAGGACGAGGCCGGCAAGCGTCGCGACTACAACACCGCCGGCCTGTGGACCGTGAAGCGCGACGGCTCCGAGGGCAGGCAGCTGATCCTGACGCGCTACGCGCAGGAGAGCCGTATCGATTCGCGCATCATCACGCGGGCGCTGCCGTTCGAATGGTTCCTCTACGACGTGCCTGACGACGACAGCGGCGAGGTGGTCATCGGCTATGGCCGCTACGACGCACGTTGGGACCTGAAGTCGGTCCAGTTGGCTCGCCTGAACGTGCAGACGCAACAGCGCCGCACGCTGGAGGCCAAGTCGCCGGACTTCGCCGTCAACTGGGAGCTGGACCCCGCCGGCGAGCCCTGGGCGCTGCAGACGCTCAACGAGAACCGCCAGGCGCTGTACTTCAAGACGGCGGACGGCGCTTGGACGCTGGCGCAGGAAGGCGACTGGGTGGCTTCGCCGACCGTGCGGCCGTTCGCGTCCGACGGCCGCGATCTGCGGCTGGTCCTCGCCAGGTCGCCCGCGGGCACGCAGGCGCTGTACCGCATCGACCCCAAGACGCTCAAGAAGGAGACCGAGCCGCTGGTCTCGCTGACGGGTTTCGACTTCGACGGCGCCGCGATCTTCGACGCCGACAGCCGGCGTCTGCTCGGCCTGCACTTCGAGAACGACGCGCCGTCCACGCACTGGTTCGACGCGACGCTCAAGGAGATGCAGGCGACGGTCGACCAGGCGCTGCCCGGCCGCGCCAACACGCTGGAATGCCGCCGCTGCCTCAAGACCGGCCGCGTGATGGTGACCTCGATGTCGGACACGCAGCCGGCGGAGTACTTCCTCTACGACCACCGCGCGAAGAAGCTGCGGGAGTTCGGCTCCTCGCGGCCGTGGATCCGCGCCGCCGACATGGCGCAGGTGGAGCAGACCCGCATCCGCGCCCGCGACGGACTCGAGTTCCCGGTGACGGTCACGACGCCGCGCGGCAAGGCCGGCGGCCCGAGACCGGCCGTGGTGCTCGTGCATGGCGGGCCTTTCGTGCGCGGCACGTCGTGGGGCTGGAACGCGCTGCCGCAGTTCCTCGCCTCGCGCGGCTACGTCGTGATCGAGCCGGAGTTCCGCGGCAGCGAGGGCTACGGCGAGCAGCTGTTCAAGGCCGGTTGGAAGCAATGGGGCGAGGGGATGATCGACGACGTCAGCGATGCGCTCGCGTGGGCGGTCAAGCAGGGCGGGGTGGATGCGCGCCGGGTCTGCATCGCGGGGGCGAGCTACGGCGGGTACGCGTCGATGATGGGCCTGATCAAGGACCCGGGGCAGTACCGCTGCGGCGTGAGCTGGGCCGGGGTCACCGACCTCGACTACCTGTTCAGCCTGGATTGGAGCGACGCCAGCGACGCGTCGCGGCGCTTCGGCATGACGGCCATGATCGGCGACCGCGTGAAGGACGCCGAGCGTCTGCGCCGCACCTCGCCGCTGCGACGCGCGGCCGACATCAAGGCGCCGGTGCTGATCGCGCATGGCATCGACGATCAGCGCGTGCCGATCGATCACGCGACGGACTTCCGCCGCGCGCTGGAAAAGGCCGGGCATAAGGACATCGAGTACGTCACCTACGACGGCGAAGGCCACGGGTGGCGCAAGCTGTCCACCGACGTCGACTTCTACGGGCGGATGGAGAGGTTTCTGGCGAAGCACCTTGCGCTAGGAGCCGCAGGCGCGCAATGAAGGAAGAGGACGCTGAATGCGGTGAAAGCGTTGAAGGCATTGAAGTCGCTGAGTTGAAGTACACGACCGCGCCCTTCGACCTGGCCGCCTACGAACGGCTTTGCCACGACATCGACTACGACCCCGATCGCATCTGGTACCTGCGCAGTTTCTGGGAGCGCGGGACGCTCCGGAAGCAATACCTGGTGGCGGACGACGCCTACCTGGTCAATGTTCCGCCAATCTATGTCATGGACCGCTACAGGTACTACCTGTTTTGCTTCCGCGACGTCTGCTGCGAAGTCAGCCGGAAGCACGACGTGTCCGCTGTGATCGGAGTTTCAGTGATCGGGGGCGGTCAAGCCGTGCTTCCCGCAGGGTATGAGACCGCTCTGTTGACGGCTCTGACGGCCTTCCATCGTCAGGTGCGCGTGTCGACGCTTGAGGTCGTCGAGCCCAGGATCGAATGGCATCACCTGCCGCTGAACGGAGCCTGGAGAAGAACGGCGGGGGACCCCGCGGTGGAGGAACTGGTGAGGCGGCCTCGACCCGACAAGGTGTGGCCAGCGGGAGCGAATCGGCGTGTCCGGATGAATCGGAAACTGGCCGAATGGTCCACCGCCCTGCTCATCTATGGCTTCATCTTCTTCGCTTTTTGGATCGCGTACTTCTGATCTCCGTGCCCCAAAAGCTGAAGGCCCCGCCGGGCGGGGCCTTCGATGCGACGGGCGCTGAAGCGGTTTACCAGCCGATCGTGTACGTCACCGTCGTCGGCGCATTCGTGTGCAGCGACGGGCTGAAGCCGCCGACGTCGTCGTACGCGAAACCGTAGGCCAGACCGTAGCCGTTGGCGTTGCCTTCCGTGCCCTTGATCGAATGGTCATGCCAGAACTTGGCGAACCAGTTGCCGCGCGTGCCGGCCGGGTAGAAGGCCGCCGGGCGGTACCAGTCGGCCGGCGTGGCCAGCACGTGGCGGTTCAGCGCCGCGCACACCTGCGCCTGGATCTGCAACTGGATCGACTTGGCCGCGTCGGCGGGCGTGTCGACCTGGAAGCTGCCGTCCGGCTTGCGCGGATCGTCCAGCTTGCCCGCGCCCAGGAAGACCTCGGCCGTGTTGGGCTGGCCGTTGATGTAGTACGTGCCGTTCGAGCGCCCGCCGGTGAACACGAATCGGTTGGTGCTGCCGTCCACGCGGCCGCGGAAGGTGCCCAGGTTGTCCAGCGTGAAGACCAGGTCCTGCGTCTTGAAGCGGTTCCACATCTCGCCGATGTAGCCGTCCAGGTAGGCGCCGTTCACGTCGCCCGGGCGGAAGGTGAAATGCGCCGGCGCCAGGATGCGGGTGCGGTACGGGACGTTCGGGAAATTGGGCTCCGCCAGGCTGCGGAACTCGACCGGCACTTCCTGTTGGAACTTGGTGAACAGCGTGTCGCGCGATTCGGTCAGCGGCTCGCCGACCGTCTTGTCGTAGCCGCCCAGGCCCTGAAGGCGCAGCTTCAGCGGGAAACCGAAGTGGTCCACGCGGGTCGTGTTGATGAAGATGCCTTGGTCCGGCTGGCCCTTGGGGATCAGGGCGAATTCACCGAAGTCGAAGATGACGTCCAGGTTGGGATCGCTCGAGTTCTCGATGTTGGCGCCGGCGTAGGCGATGTTGCCCGCGCCGTCCGTGTTCACCTCGATGAACATCGGGCTGCCCACCGACATGAGCACGCGCGCCGAGTTCACCGGCGGGATCGTGATCTGCTTGGTCTGCGACAACGGGAAGAAATAGTTGGCGTACTTGCGGCCATTCTTCGTCACGGTGTTGTCGGACAGGCGCATCGGGACGAGGTTGCCGCCGGCGTCGACGTGCACGAACTCGCCGGTCTGCCAGCTCTTGCCGATGATGGCCCAGTAGACCTGCGAGTCGGGCCAGCGGCCGTTGGTCGCGTTCTCGATCTTGAAGGTCGTGCGGGCGTTCCAGTCGGCCGGATTGCCGGGGTTGCCCGGGTTCTGCGGCGTGCCCGGATCCGTCGTGCCGCCGCCGGTCGTGACGGTCGCGGTGAAGCGCGCGCTGTCGTAGGCCGGGTTGCCGTTGTTGTACGTGAACCAGTAGTCCACGCGCGTGCCGGCGACCGCGCCGGGCAGCGCCAGCTCGTAGCGGGCCGCGCCGCCGTTGAAGGGCATGCGCAGGTTCTGCTGCGCGCCGCCGTTCAACTGGTAGTGCGCGTCGACCCAGGTCGTCGCGACGTTGGACTTGAACCAGAGCGTGGCCTGGCTGCCGTTGAACGCGACGCCGTGCGAGAAGCTCGCATTGGACTGCGCCTGCGTGGTGGGCGCGCTGAAGCTCAGCACGAGGAAGGCCAGGCATGCGCCCAGCCAGCAGAGGAGGCGATTCATGAAGTCTCCAAGAGGTTTCGATGGTGTGCTGGAGGCACCGATCGACGCGGTCCGGCCAGCGCTCTTCGACGCCCGTCCGGGACTGCGACTTCTCTCCTGCGCCCACCATCCTAGGCAAAAGCCGCGCATTCTGAAAGCGCTTTCACAATTTGGAGGTATTCGATTGCAACGGCATGAAAGCGACGGTGGCGACGCGTCTCGCGCCATCGGGGCGTGAGGGCCGGTGCGATGTCCGGGCGATGGAAGGAGGGCGACGGGCGAGGAATGCGCGCGGCACGGTCCTGCGGGCGAAGAGCGTCGACGCCTGGCACGGACCTCGCTTATCGTCGTGTCAGCCTTTGCCCCACGCCTGACCTCCGATGTCGACACCTTCCGCAACGTCTGATGCCGAGTTCTCGTTCCGCCGGATCGCGGTTCCCGCGTTCGGGCCGTCGATGCTGTTCGGCCTGGGCGAGGGCGCGATCCTGCCGATCGTGCCGCTGATGGCGCGGGACCTGGGGGCGTCGGTGTCGATGGCGGCCTTCGTGGTGACGCTCATCGGGCTGGGCTCGCTGCTGAACAACATCCCGGCGTCGGTGATCACGATGCGGTGGGGCGAACGCTGGGCCATCGTCGCGGCCGGCGTCTGGAGCGCGTTGGGCATGGCGCTGTGCGTGCTGCTGCCGGGCGTGCTGGCGCTGGGCATCGGCTGCTTCATGGTGGGCATGTCGCAGGCCGTCTACAACCTGGCGCGCCAGAGCTATCTGACCGAGGCGGTGCCCGCCGCCTACCGGGCGCGGGCGCTGTCCACGCTGGGCGGCGTGATGCGGATCGGCATGTTCATCGGGCCGTTCCTGTCGGCGGCGGCGGTGCATGCGTTCGGGCTGGAGGCGGCGTTCGGCGTCGGCATCGCGGGCGTGCTGGCCGCGGCGGCGATCGGCGCGCGGCTGCCGGACCTGGAAGCGCCGCCGCATCCTGCTGGCGCGGCGCCGGCGCCGGTGTCGCTGAAGTCCATCGTGGCCGATCACCGCCGGGTGTTCCTGACCCTGGGCCTGGGCGTGATGCTGGTCAGCGCGGTGCGGGCATCGCGCCAGGCGGTGATCCCGCTGTGGGCGGACCACCTGCTGCTGGCGCCGGCGGTGACCTCGCTGATCTACGGGATCTCCGGCGGCATCGAGATGCTGCTGTTCTATCCCGCGGGCCGCGTGATGGACCTGAAGGGCCGGCGCTGGGTGGCGGTGCCGTCGATGGCGATCATCGGCATCGCGCTGCTGCTGATGCCGCTCACCGCCGGCTTCACCACGCTGCTGATCGCCGCGACGGCGATCGGTTTCGGCAACGGCATCGGCTCGGGGCTGATCATGACGCTGGGCGCCGACCACGCGCCGCGCCACGGTCGCGCCTACTTCCTCGCGGTGTGGCGCTTCCTGTCCGACGTGGGCGGCTCCTGCGGGCCTGCGCTGCTGTCGGCGCTGGTGGCGACGGCGTCGCTGGCCGGCGGCATCGCGGTCACCGGCGGGCTGGCGATGCTGGCGGCGACCTTGCTGGGGATGTGGATCCCGGCGAAGCAGGCGGTCGAGCGATCGCGTTGACGTCGACACACCAGTCGGCCGGATCGGGCGACTACAGTTGCGCCATGCCTGTTCCCCCTGACGACTCTCCGGCTGATTACCGTCCCGGATCACCGCTCAAGCTGCTGCGGACCGAGCGCCTGCTGATGCGGGCCTCCGTGCCCGCGCTGGCCGAGGCCGCGGTCGACTACCAGTCGCGCAACCTCGCGCACTTCGCCCGTTGGGATCCGACGCGTCCGGCCAATCATTGGGAACTGGAGGTCACGCGAGCGCGACTGGCCCGTGAGGAAGCCGCCTTCGATGCGGGCACGATCTGGCGCTACTGGCTGTCGCTGGCGGAGGCGCCCGGTCGCGTGATCGGCGTCTGCGCGCTGTCGGATGTGGTGCGCGGCGTGTTCCAGAGCGCGATGCTGGGCTACAGCCTGGACGAGGACTGCGTCGGCGCCGGGTTGATGCAGGAGGCGCTGAAGCAGCTGATCGACGAGGCCTTCTCGCCGGCGGTGTCGCTGCACCGCGTGCAGGCGTCGGTGCGGCCGGAGAACGCGCGCAGTCGGCGCGTGCTGGAGCGGCTCGGGTTCCAGCGCGAAGGCCTCAGCCCGCGCTACCTGTTCATCGACGGCGAATGGCGCGACCACGAGACCTTCGCGTTGATCAATCCGCAGTGGGGCGAGACTCGGCGGCCGGCGACGTGAAACGTCGGCCATGCTCGCGACGCTCCCGATCCTCCTCCGCTCTTCGGTCTGATCGCTGTCGGTTACGGCGCGAGGCGGCTGTCTATCGACGGGACGTCGGGGTGTCGTCGACCACCACGCTGGTGTCGACGGTGCTGTCGCTGGGGACGCTGGCGGTGGTGCTGACGCAGCTGCGCTAGGGACTGAAGCTCGTCCTTCGCATTTGCTTGTGCGGTGCGCTTCGTTGGCCGGGCATGCCAAGGCCCGCAGGCTATGGGGTTGTCGTGACTGATGAATCCCCGAAAGCCCCCATGTCCCTTCGTTCGTCCTTCCGCCCGCTGATCTCCGGAATCCCGCTGAGCGCCGTGGCGCTCGCCGCCATCGCCAGCCTCGCGTCCGCCGTCCAGGCCCAGGCTCAAACTCAGCAGGCGTCGACGCCGGCCGCCGCCTCCGGCGATCAACTCCAGCAGGTCGTCGTCACAGGAACCCGTCGCGTGAATCGCACGGTGGCGGAGTCGGAATCGCCCGTCGATGTCCTCAGCGTCGCCGATCTGCAGCGCACCGGGACCTCCGAACTCGCGACCGCGCTCGGCCAGTTGCTGCCGTCGCTGAACTTCCCGCGTCCGTCGCTGACCGACGCCTCCGATGCCTTGCGGCCCGCCCAGTTGCGCGGGCTCTCGCCCGACCAGACCCTCGTGCTGATCGACGGCAAGCGCCGCCACACCACCGCCGTGGTCAACATCAACGGCACGCAGGGCCGCGGCTCCGCGCCGGTGGACCTGAACACGATCCCGTTCGCCGCGATCGAGCGCGTCGAGGTCCTGCGCGACGGCGCCGCCGCGCAGTACGGCTCCGACGCGATCGCGGGTGTGATCAACATTGTCCTGAAGAAGGGCGCCAAGGGCGGCAGCGTCAACGCCGAGGTCGGCCAGACCGATGCGGGCGACGGCTTCCGCCACACCGAGGCGGCCAGCGCCGGCTTCGCGCTCGGACAGGACGGATGGGTGCGCTTCGCGCTCGAGAACCGCCATCAGCAGCGCACCAACCGCGCCGGCGTCGACACGCGCGACGCGGCGACCGAACCCCGCTTCGGCCAGGTCAACAACCGACTCGGCGATCCGGACAGCCATCAGCAGTCCGCGGTGATCAACGCCGAGGTCGCGCTGAGCGGCAGCCTGCAGGCCTATGCCGTCGCCACGCTCAGCCATCGCGACACGGTCTCCGCCGCGTTCTGGCGCACTCGCGCGACCGCTGTCGCCAACAACGTCGCCGGGCTGTACCCCGAGGGCTTCCTGCCGTTGCAGGACAGCACCACCGTCGACACCGGCATCGTCGCCGGCGTGCGCGGTGAGTTGGCCGGATGGTCCTGGGACGCGAGCGTCAACCATGGCCGCAACCGCTTCGACATCGACGTGGCCAACACGGCCAACTACTCGCTCGGCAACGCGAGCCCGACGCGCTTCGACGCCGGTCGACTCAGCAACCAGCAGACGGTGCTGAATCTGGACCTGTCGCGCGAGGTCGACCTCGGTCTGGTCGCGCCGTGGACTTTGGCCCTCGGCGCCGAGGCCCGTCGCGAGCGCTACGAGATCGATGCCGGTGAACCGGCGTCGTACCAGAGCGGCGGCGCTTCCGGTTTCCCCGGCTTCCAGCCGAGCAACGCCGGCGCGCATTCACGCCATGACATCGCCGCCTACGCGAGCCTTGAAGGCCAGGTGACGAGGGCCTTCAGCGCCTCCGCCGCGCTGCGGGCCGAGCACTACAACGACTTCGGCAATGCGACCTCCGCGAAGCTGTCGGGCCGCTACGTGTGGTCCCCGGCCGTGGCGCTGCGCGGCACGGTGTCCACCGGCTTCCGCGCGCCATCACTGGCACAGCAGTACTTCGCCACCACCTCGACCAACCTGATCAACGGCGCGCTGGTCGATGCCGGCACCTTCCCGGTGGAATCCGCAACCGCGGCGGCGCTCGGCGCCAAGCCGCTGAAGGCGGAGAAGTCGCGCAACCTGAGCCTCGGCCTGCTGTTGCAGCCGCTGGCGCAATGGCAGACCACGGTCGACGTCTACCAGATCGACATCGACGACCGCATCCTGCTGTCGGCCAACCTGACGCTGCCGGCGGCGCTCCGCAATCAGCTGGCGGCGCAGGGCGTGCTGGTCAGCGCGGGGCGTTACTTCACCAATGCGCTGGACACGCGCACGCGTGGCGTGGACGTCGTGAGCACGTGGCAGCAGGACTGGGGCGGCGCGGGCCGTGGCCAGTACACGGTGGCCTACAACCACAACAAGAATTCGATCCGGCATGTCGACGACAACCCGGCGATCCTCACGGCCAACAACCTGGAGCTGATCGACCGCGTCTCGCTGGCGCGCGCCACGATCGGGTCGCCGAAGGACAAGCTGGTGCTCGGTGCCGAGCACCGCTGGGGACCGTGGATCGGCCGCGCGGCGGCGAGCCGTTACGGCAGCTTCGTGATCCGCCAGTCCAACGCGGCCAACGACCAGACCTTCGGGCCGGCGTGGCTGCTGGATCTGTCGGCGGGGTGGGAGCAGGGCGCCTGGTCGCTCAGCGCCGGCATCGACAACGTCACCGACCGCTACCCCGATCGGGTGACCACGCCGAACGCCGTCGGCGGCATCCTGGCCTACAACCAGTTCTCGCCGTTCGGGGCGAACGGGCGGCAGTACTACGCGAAGGCGGGGTATCGGTGGTGAGCGCGCGGCGTCGGCAATCGCCGGCGTTGTCGCCAGACCGGAACATCGTGCGTCAGGTTGTCACTCAATCGGACAAGTCGACGGGGACTGCGACGGCGAGCGCACGGAAGTCGAGGCCGGCAATGATCTCTTGAAGTCGAGCCATGGGGTCGCCGCCTTCTTGATACCAGCGCAATGTCAACACGCGCTGCGTCGATGCTTCGAAATCGATCTGATCAGCAACGACAGCCTCCCAGCGCTCGTTCGGGCCCCACACCGCGTGACGACTGTCAATCGCTGCAAGCTCGCGCTCGATCTCGTCGATCGCGTGAACCAGGTGACCTGGCTGTTCCATCCATTTCCTGCCCATCACAACGCGCCACTTCCGTTCGAGGTAGGGGTTGCCCTCGATCACTCCGTCGTGGGTGTTCCTGGCAGTGACGGAGAGCAGGTGAACGGCATAGCCGTTGACGTCCAAGGTACTACGCATGCGTGGGTCAGGGTTAGAAGCGCAATGACGATCTCGGGTTACAGGTCGCCAACCAGCGCCTCGACGCCCGCGACCATTGCCCTAGCGTCCTGCTCAGAGTAATCGGTCCACTTGCCGTGCGCGGCCTTGTTTCCGATGTCGGCCCATGCTGTAACTTGCTTCTGCTTGACCATGTTGTACGCACCTGCTCGACAGAGGTCGGCGTTCATCTTGTCTAGCTTTCCTTCGGGCACGCCAAATCTCGCGGCCAGGTCCTTGAGAGAAGACTCAAGCGCAACCCTGGCCAGAATGCATGCGGGATCTTTGTAGCCTGCTGAGAGCAGGTCTCGCGATTGGCTAAGAGCGTCGGCAAGCACCTCGGCTTTTGCGAGCGTCCTCAAGTGAAACAGGTAGCCGCCTTCATAGTCCTCCTTCGCCGCGCTAAAGATGGCAAAGCTGTCCTTGCATTCCGAAAGCCATCCTTGGAACGCACTGTAGTGCTCAGCGAAGTTTCGGTAGTGAACGCTTTCGTCTCCAAAGGTCCGGTGCAACAGATTGAGGACATTGGTTGCCCATGCCTTGTATGCATCTGTGGGGACGGTAAAGACCTGACGGCCCTCATGCGAGGTGAAGTCCAGTTGCTTGGCAGCGATAACAGCTTCCCCCTTTTGTTTGAGTTCTTCGAAGCGGCGCGTGACGACTGGATCGAGATGCATGGAGCGAATCGACAGGCAGTTGCGATGAACGATCCTATGCGATGCAGTGCGCGCCTCGCTTAGTCAATGCCGCTCTATCCGCTATGAGGAAGAGGCGACCCAGTGTGAGAGTCTTCATGTGAGCAATCCATGTCCTGCCACGCCAAACGCATACCGTGAGAGGCTCCTGCTCTCACCCCTGGAGGCGCGTTGCTCTCACCGTTCGGCGCCTTCGAGGCAGGCATTGATGGAACCGGAATCAAGCGGGCCAAAGCCCTTGCCTTCACAGGCAATTCAGACCAGCCCTTGCTTCGACGCCAGCACCGCCGCTTCCGCGCGGCTCGACACGTTGAGCTTCTTGTAGATGCTCTTGATGTGGTCGTTGACGGTGAACCACTTGATGCCCATGAGGTTCGCGATCTCCTTGATCGTGAAACCCTTGCTGAGGTAGGTCAGCACCTCGTTCTCGCGCGGGGTCAGGCGTTCCCATTCGGGCACCGGATCCAGCGTGACGCCGCGCGTGCTGGGCGTGGCCGTGGAGGTCAGGCTGCCGAAGCCGGAGTTCAGTCCCATCGGGCCCGAATCGCCGGTCGACCCCGGACGGAAGTGCGACAGCAGCCGGCGCGCGATCGCGGGCGACAGCGGCGGCTGGCCGCGTACGATGCGCTGCAGCTCCTCCACCAGCACCTCGAAGCGGTCTTCCTTCAGCAGGTAGCCGTCCGCACCGCGTTGCAGGGCGGGGAAGAGGTGGTCATCGTCCGAATAGAGCGTCGTGACGATCTTGACCGCCGGCTTGCCGGCGAGCTCGCCCAGGAACTCCATGCCGTTGCCGTCCGGCAGTTCCAGGTCGATCATGATCAGCTTGTAGCCGGTGGCGGGCGACTCGGCCTCCACCTTGGCGAGCTGGCGGCGCGCGCCTTCCAGGTCGCCGGCCTCGGTGATCTCCATGCCGTCGCTGAAGCTTTCACGCACCACGCGGCACAGGAAGCTGCGGGCGACGGGGTTGTCTTCGACGATGAGAACTTTGACGGCCATGGTGTGGGGAGCGATAGCTGGCCGCATCCTAGCAGCGCCCCCCGGGCTTGCATGCCCCGTGAAACAGGGTGTCGCCGGACGATCGTCCGGCGGTCGACGGACGGTCAGCCGTTGACGACCACCAGCTTGCCCACCACCTGCCGCGAGGCCATGCGCTCGAAGGCCTTGGGCAGCTCCTCCATCGGCAGGACCTGGTCGATCACCGGGCGGATCTTGCCAGCCGCGTACCACTGCGCCAGCGTCATCATCATCGCGGCGTTGCGCTTGGGTTCGCGCTTCGCGAACTCTCCCCAGAAGACGCCGACCAGCGAGGCCCCCTTCAGCAGCGCCAGGTTCAGCGGCAGCGCCGGGATGCTGCCCTGCGCGAACCCGACCACCAGGTAACGCCCGCGCCAGCCGATCGAGCGGAACGCCGCCTCGGCCAGGTCGCCGCCGACGGGGTCGTAGATGACGTCCGGGCCCTTGCCCTCGGTCAGCGCCTTGATCTCGTCCCGCAGCGAGCCGCTCGCGTAGTTGATCGTGGCATCGGCGCCGATCTCGCGACAACGCGCGCATTTCTCGTCCGACGAGGCCGCCGCGATCACCCGCGCGCCGGCCGCCTTCGCGATCTGGATCGCCGCCGTGCCGACACCGCCCGCCGCGCCCAGGATCAGCACCGTCTCGCCGGCCTGGAGCGCGGCGCGGTCGATCAGCGCATGGTGGCTGGTGGCATAGGTGCAGATGAAGGCCGCGGCGTCCTCGAAGGGGAAGCCGGGCGGCAGCGGCAGCGCCAGCGCGGCGGGCACCAGCGCCTCGGTGCCGAAGCCGCCGGTGCCGGTGAAGGCCGCCACCGCGTCGCCCGGCTTGAAGCCGGTCACGCCGTCGCCGACCGCCTCGACGATGCCGGCGAACTCGGTGCCCGGCACGAAGGGCAGCGGCGGCTTCATCTGGTACTTGTTCTGGACGATGAGCAGGTCGGGGAAGTTCAGGCTCGCCGCCTTGATCGCCACCTTCAGCTGGCCGGGGCCGGGCTGCGGGGAGGGCAGTTCCTTCCACTGCAGCGCTTCGACGCCGACGGGGTTCTCGCACAGCCATGCCTTCATGTCTCGTCTCCTCATTCTGATGGATCCGCCAATCGTCGCGGGGTGGTCCAGGGGTCGCCGGGCGCATGATAGGCAGCACGGGTGGACCCTCGCGTCACCGGGGTGACGGCCTGCCTACAATGCCGTCCATGCGCATCCTCATCGCCAACGACGACGGCTATCTGGCCCCCGGTCTCGCCGCCCTGGTCCGTGCCTGCGAAGGGCTCGGCACGGTGGAAGTCATCGCCCCGGAGCAGAACGCCAGCGGCACGTCCAACTCGCTCACGCTGCACCGGCCGCTGTCGGTGTACACGTCCTCCAACGGTTATCGCTACGTCAACGGCACGCCGTCCGACTGCGTCCACCTGGCCCTGACCGGGCTGCTGGACTACAAGCCCGACCTGGTGCTGTCCGGCATCAACAACGGCGCGAACATGGGCGACGACACGCTCTACTCGGGCACCGTCGCCGCCGCGACCGAGGGCTACCTCTTCGGCGTGCCGTCGATCGCCTTCTCGCAGGTCGAGAAGGGCTGGGGCGACCTGGACGCCGCCGCCGCCGTCGCGCGCGCGCTGGTCCAGGACGTCATCGCGGGCGGACTGGGTCAGCCCTTCCTGCTCAGCGTCAACATCCCGAACCGTGCCGACGCCGCCTCGCTGCCGCGCCGCATCACGCGCCTGGGACGCCGCCACGCCAGCGAGGCCACGATCCAGCAACGCAGCCCGCGCGGCGAGATGATCTACTGGATCGGCCCGGCCGGCGCCGAGCGCGAAGCGGGCGAGGGCACCGATTTCCACGCGACCGCCAATGGCGCCGTATCGGTCACGCCGCTGCAGGTCGACCTCACCGAACACGCGACGCTGGGCCACTGGCGCCAGCAACTGCAGACCGACGGCCGTCCATGACCTCGCTGCCGCCCCGGCCCAAGCGCTTTCCGCTGTCGCTGGACAAGCTCGGAGCGACCCGCCCGGGCGCGCCCGGCGCAGCCGCGGCCGCCGAGGCGCGCGAGCCGCTCAAGCCGCAGGGCCATTGGCAGCAGGCCGCCGCCATCAAGGCCCGGCAGACGACGCCGATCGGACTGGGCCTCGATTCGGCCGGGGTGCGCCAGCGCATGGTCGAGCGGCTGCGCCGCGAAGGCCTGTCCGACGAGCGCGTGCTGCAGGCGCTGGCCACGGTGCATCGCCATCACTTCGTCGACTCCGCGCTCGCCACCCAGGCCTACGAGGACACCAGCCTGCCGATCGGCCACGGGCAGACGATCTCCAAGCCGTCCGTCGTCGGGCGGATGATGGCGCTGATGCTCGACGCGCCCGGGGCGCGGCAACGTGGGCATCTGGGCAAGGTGCTCGAGATCGGCACCGGCTGCGGCTACCAGGCGGCGCTGCTGATGCAGTTGTCGAAACAGGTCGTGTCGGTCGAGCGGCTGCGGCCGCTGCACGACAAGGCGCGCGCCAACCTCGTGGGGCATCACCAGATCCGGCTCGTCTACGGGGACGGCATGCTCGGCCACCCGCCGTCGGCCCCGTACGACAGCATCATCTCCGCCGCCGGCGGCGACGACATCCCGCAAGCCTGGCTGGACCAGCTCGCGCCCGGCGGCCGGCTGGTGGCGCCGATGACCGCGCCCAGCGGCCGGGGGCAAGTCCTGGTCCTGATCGATCATGTCCGCGACGCCGCGGGCTCGCGTTTCCTGCGCAGCCTGCATGAGGCCGTCCTGTTCGTACCCCTAAAATCAGGCGTCCTGTAGCGCGCCAGCCCGACGGTGGCTTCCGCGCTTCGGCTTTCCAAATGACAACTTCGCGCATGCAACAACTCTTCCGTTCCCCGCTGCTCTGGGTCTCCGTGGCGGTGCTCGCGCTCACGGGCTGCCAGAACACCCCGCACCGCGCGCCGGTGGAGGACCGTCCCGTCGGCAAGGCGACTGCGCCGGCCATTCCCGGCACCGCGGTCACGCCCGCCCCGGAATCGAAACCGCTGCCCGGCGCCGAGAACGCCGGCAAGCCCGGCTACTACACCGTCAAGCCCGGCGACACGCTGATCCGCATCGCGATGGACAACGGCCAGGGCTGGCGCGACGTGGCGAGATGGAACGGCATGGACAACCCCAACCTGGTCGAGGTGGGTCAGGTCTTGCGCGTGATTCCGCCGGGCCTCGACCCGAACGCGGCGACGACCCGTCCGCTGACGACTTCCAAGGTGGAGACGCGTCCGCTGGATGGCAAGTCCCCGGCTCCGGCGACGACGACCGCCGCGGCCGCGTCCTCCTCCTCGCCCGCCAGCGGCGCAGCGACGCCCGCCGCGCCCGCCGCGCCCGCCGTCACCAAGGACGATGACGACATCAGCTGGGGCTGGCCCGCGTCCGGCGCGGTGGCCGCGGGCTTCGACGAGGTCCGCAACAAGGGCATGGCCTTCTCCGGCAAGGCCGGGGATCCGGTCTTCGCCGCCGCCGATGGCCGCGTGATGTATGCGGGCGCGGGGTTGCGCGGATACGGCAACATGATCATCATCAAGCACAGCACGAACTATCTGACGGCTTACGCGCATAACCAGACCCTGCTGGTGAAGGAGGACCAGGTGGTGCGCAAGGGCCAGAAGATCGCAGAGATGGGTTCCAGCGACGCGGATTCGGTGAAGCTGCACTTCGAAGTGCGCAAGCAAGGCAAGCCGATCGATCCGTCCAAGTTGTTGCCCGCGCGCTGAGGCGCTCAAGGAGGCGCCGCAACATGACCTTGCATCGCGCCTCTTCGACTGACGGACTTCTGCCCGACGGCCTGGATCGACCCGTTCATCCCGGCCGCTTCAAGCTGCCGCCCGAGTTGGCGGTGGACGGTCACGATGTCGCGCAGGCCGCCGGCAATGATGCCGATCATGACGACGGCCCCGACCCTCACGACGGCGACGAGCGCGAACACGCCGCGCGCGACGACGCTGACGCGCCCGGTGCGGCGGAGGTCGCGACCGATGACGACGACGAGGTCCGCGTCCTGCGCAGCGTCGAATCCGAGGACGGCAAGGGCAAGTCCAAGTCCGGCAAGGGCGATCTCGGACCCGCCGACGGCGACGCCACCAACGCCCTGCAGGCCTACCTGCGCGACATCCGCCGCACGCCGCTGCTGACGCCGCAGGAGGAGTACGACACCGCCGTGAAAGCGCGCGCCGGCGACTTCGAGGCGCGGCAGGCGATGATCGAGCACAACCTGCGGCTGGTCGTCAGCATCGCCAAGAACTACCTGGGCCGCGGCCTGCCGATGAGCGATCTCATCGAGGAAGGCAACCTCGGCCTGATGCACGCGATCGGCAAGTTCGAGCCCGAACGCGGCTTCCGTTTCTCGACCTACGCCAGCTGGTGGATCCGCCAGGCGGTGGAGCGCGCGCTGATGCATCAGGCGCGGCTGGTGCGGCTGCCGGTGCACATCGTGCGCGAGCTCAACCAGGTGCTGAAGGCGCGTCGCGCGCTGGAGGCGGTCGCGGCGCAGCGCGGCGGCGAAGGCGGCGTGCGCGCCGAGGACGTCGCCCAGGCGCTCGGACGGCCGGTCGACGAGATCGCCGAGCTGCTGGCGTATGCGGAGCTGCCGAGCTCGCTCGATTCTCCGGTCGACCGCAACGGCGAGGGCGGCGAATCGATGCTGGACCTGGTCGCGGACGAGCAGGCCGTCGATCCGGCGGGACATCGGCTGAGCCATGAGCTCGAGGACCTGCTCAAGAGCGGGCTGGCCTCGCTCAGCGACCGCGAGCGCGAAGTGCTCGCCGGTCGTTACGGCCTCGCGGACCGCGAGCCCGAGACGCTGGACATCCTGGCCGTGCGGCTCAGCCTGACGCGTGAGCGCATCCGGCAGATCCAGATCGAGGCGCTGGCCAAGCTCAAGCGCAACATGATGCGGCAGGGCATCAGCCGCGATTCGATCTTCTGACGCCGCGTGAGGCGGGTGCGGTGCGGACATGTTCCGCATCACGGCGCCTTCATGCGGGTCGTCGTCGCGGGAGCGGCGGCGGGCACGTCCTGTGGCGCTGGGATAATGCGCCCCCATGACTGATGTATCGGAATGGCTGAAGGTCGACTCGCTGGACCTTGAAGCGCAGGGCGTCGCCCACAACAGCGAAGGCAAGGTGGTGTTCATCGAGGGCGCCTTGCCCGGCGAGGAAGTCCAGGTCACCGTCGGCCGCAAGAAGAACAAGTGGGAGCAGGCCGCGATGGTCGCGATGCGCCGCGAGAGCTCGCAGCGTGTGCGCCCGGTCTGCCCGCATTTCGGCCTGCATCCCGGCGCCTGCGGCGGCTGCAAGATGCAGCACCTGCACCCGGGCGCCCAGGTCGCCGTCAAGCAACGTGTGCTGGAGGACAACCTCTGGCACCTCGGCAAGGTCAGGGCCGAGGCGCTGCTGCGTCCGATCGAGGGCCCGGCCACCGGCTACCGCTATCGCGCGCGCCTGTCGGTGCGCTACGTGCCGAAGAAGGGCCACGTGCTGGTCGGCTTCCACGAGCGCAAGAGCCGCTACATCGCCGACATGCAGGTCTGCAAGGTCTTGCCCGAGAAGATCAGCGCGATGCTGATGCCGCTGCGCGAGCTGGTCGGCGCGATGGACGCGCGCGACCGTCTGCCGCAGATCGAGCTCGCCATCGGCGATACCGACGGCACGCAGGTCATCGCGCTGGTGCTGCGCCATCTGGAGCCGCTGAGCCCGGGCGATGTCGCGAAGCTGCGCGCGTTCGCGGCCGAGCATGGCGTGCAATGGTGGCTGCAGCCCAAGGGGCCGGACACGGTGCACCTGCTCGACGCGGGCGGACCCGAGCTGGCCTACACGCTGCCGGAGTTTGGCGTGCTGATGCCCTTCAAGCCGACCGACTTCACGCAGGTCAACCACCACATCAACACGGTGCTGGTCGGTCGCGCGCTGCGCCTGCTGGGCGTGCAGTCGGGCGAGCGCGTCATCGACTGGTTCTGCGGCCTGGGCAACTTCACACTGCCGCTGGCCACGCAGGCGCGCGAGGTGCTGGGCATCGAAGGCAGCGAGGCGCTGGTGCAGCGCTCGCGCGAGAACGCGGCGCGCAACGGCCTCGATCACAAGGCGAGTTTCGTTGCCCGCAACCTGTTCGAGATGACGCCGCAACTGCTGGCCGCCGACGGCGTGTCCGACCGCTGGCTGATCGATCCGCCGCGCGAAGGCGCGTTCGCGCTCGTGAAGGCGCTGGCGGATCTGGTCAAGGATCCGTCGCTGGCGCCGGGCTGGACGCCGCCGGAGCGCATCGTCTACGTGTCGTGCGCGCCGTCGACGCTGGCGCGCGACGCGGGCCTGCTGGTCCACGTGGCCGGGTACCGCTGCACGAAGGCGGGCGCGGTCAACATGTTCCCGCACACGGCGCACGTCGAATCGATTGCGGTCTTCGAGCGCGATCCCGAGGCGCAGGCGCGCATCGCGCGCGGCGAGGTGGCGGCCGTCGTCATGGCGGATGTCATGGCCGGCGCCGATGCGCAGACGCTGGCAGATGCGGACGCGGACGCGGGCGCGGGCGCGGACGCGGACGCGGACGCATCGTCATCTCCGAGCGCTGAGTTGACCGCTTAATGAGGTCGCAATGTCGGAGACGGGGCGCATGACGAGTCGCGAGGTCAGGGGCCGCTCGTAGAATCGACGGCTTCGGTTTCTCCCGCCTCGGCAGGTTTCCAGATGTCCGGCAGCACTTTCGGCAGCTTGTTTCGCGTCACCAACTTCGGCGAGAGCCACGGTCCGGCCATCGGCTGCGTGATCGACGGCTGTCCGCCGGGGCTGGCGCTGTCGGTGGCGGACATTCAGCCCGAGCTGGACCGGCGCCGTCCGGGCACCTCGCGCCACGTGACGCAGCGCCAGGAACCCGACCAGGTCGAGATCCTGTCCGGCGTCTACGAGGGCCTGACCACCGGCACGCCGATCTGCCTGCTGATCCGCAACGTCGACCAGCGCAGCAAGGACTACGGCAACATCCTCGACACCTTCCGCCCGGGCCACGCCGACTACACCTACTGGCGCAAGTACGGCCTGCGCGATCCGCGCGGCGGCGGGCGGTCGTCGGCGCGGCTGACGGCGCCGATGGTGGCGGCCGGCGCGGTCGCCCGCAAATGGCTGCAGCAGGAACTCGGCATCGGCTTCCGCGGCTGCATGACGGCGCTCGGCGAGATCGACCTGGCCTTCGAGGGCTGGGAACACGTCGGCCAGAACCCGTTCTTCGCCGCCAATGTCTCGCAGATCCAGGCGCTCGAGGACTACATGGACGCGTTGCGCAAGGACGGCGACTCCGTCGGCGCGCGGCTGATGGTCGAGGCCACCGGCATGCCGGCCGGGCTGGGCCAGCCGCTGTTCGACAAGCTCGACGCCGACATCGCCTACGCGATGATGGGCATCAACGCGGTCAAGGGCGTCGAGATCGGCGCCGGCTTCGAGAGCGTGCGCCAGCGCGGCAGCCAGCATGGCGACGAGCTGACGCCCGCGGGCTTCGCCAGCAACAACGCCGGCGGCGTGCTGGGCGGGATCTCGAGCGGCCAGGACCTGCGCGTGTCGATCGCGATCAAGCCGACCAGCTCGATCCGCACCCCCAAGGCCTCGATCAATCGCGCGGGCGAGCCGACCACGGTCGAGACCTTCGGCCGCCACGATCCCTGCGTGGGCATCCGCGCGACGCCGATCGCCGAGGCGATGCTGGCGCTGGTCGTCATCGACCATGTGCTGATGGACCGCGCGCAGTGCGCGGACGTGGAGCTCCCGATCCCCGCCATCGCCGGCCAGCGTCCGACCGCTGAATGAGCGGCGGATGGGCGGCGGATGAGCAGTGGATGGCTGGTGGAACGCGGCGGTGAATCTTCGGCGAATGACCGGTGACTGACAGCCGCCGCGTGCTGCGCGCGAGCGCGCTGCTCGGCTGCGCTTATTACGGCAGCATCGGGCTGTTCAACCCGTTCGCGCCGCTCTGGTACAAGTCCCTCGGCCTGCCGGTCGTCGCGATCGGGCTGCTGGTGTCCATGCAGAGCTGGACGCGGCTGTTCGCGCCGTATCTGTGGGGCCTGGTGGCCGATCGCAGCGGACGGCGCGTCGAACTGATCCGCGCCGCGGCGCTCGCCTGCTGGGTCAGCGCGCTCGGGCTGCTGCTGGTACCGGCCGTCTCGGCCACGTCGGCGGCAGGCACGGCGTCGGTGATCGGACTGACGGCGGTCGTCTTCCTGATGTACTTCTTCAACGCCTGCGTGACGCCGCTCAACGAGGCCTTGATCGCGCATGAACTCGCCGCGAGCGGCGGCATGGATCCGAAGCGATACGGCCGCGTGCGCCTCTGGGGCTCGGTCGGTTTCCTGGTGACCGTCGTCGGTGGGGGCTGGTGGTTCGACTGGGCGGGGATGTCGGTGTTCCCGTGGACCATCGTCGTCGGACTCTCGGCCCTGGTCATCGCCGCCTGGCGCCTGCCCAAGCGCGCCGCCGTCCAGCACGACGCCGCCGAGCCGGTCTCCATCGCCGACACGCTGCGCCGGCCCGAGGTCGGCTGGTTCTTCCTCGGCATGTTCTTCACCGTGCTCGCGCACACGGCGATCTACGCGTTCTACAGCCTCTACCTGGACCGGCTCGGTTACGGCAAGGGGCAGGTGGGGGCGCTGTGGGCGGTGTCGGTGGCGGCGGAGATCTGCTGGTTCGCGTTCCAGGGCCGCTGGGTGCGGCAGCACCATCTGCACCACTGGCTGGTCGCCGCCGCGCTGCTGGCGGCGCTGCGCCTGGCCGGCACGGCGTGGCTGGGCGCCAGCCTTGCTGCCATGGTGCTGCTGCAATGCTTTCATGCCGTCACTTTCGCGGCGCAGCACACCGCCTGCATCGGCCTGATCGGGCGCTACTTCCCCGGTCGTCTGCAGGGCCGCGGGCAGGCGCTCTACGCGGTGCTCGGATACGGCGTCTCGGGCGTGCTCGGCAGCCTGGGCGGCGCGTGGCTGGCTGAAAGTCATGGGTACGCCGCCTGCTTCTGGGCCGCCTCGCTCTTCGCGCTCGTCGGCGCCTGGAGCCATTGGCGCTGCGCCCGGCGCGATCCGCTGCACGCGGTCTGACGCTATCGCCACGGCGACGCTGAGAGAGGAAAACTCAGCGGTTTCCAAGAGCGCGTCATCGCGCATCGATGTCATTCCATCGGGCCGACCCGCCATCCGTCCTCGGCCGCGCCAATTTCAGTCCCGGAGAAAAGCAGGCCATGACGCGCAATCTGCAATTCGTCGCGTCCGGCCATCGCATCAATTTGGGGATTCCTACACTCCGCCGCATTCAAGGATCATCAATTGGGTGATCCCGTGTCGACGGATGGGGGAGATCATGCGCAAGCAATGGTGGTTGGGTGGTGTGGCGGTGGCGGTCCTCGCGGGCGGCGCCGGTGTGTACGCCACGAGCGGGGGCAGCGCTCCCGCCGCGAAGAAGGACGAGGTCAAGCCGGCCCTGGAGTTCCAGGCCGGCGAGATCGTCAAGCCGTCGATGGCGCCGATGCCCGGTGTCATCGAGTTCTCCGGCCCGCTGGTCGCGCCGAACACGGTGATCGTCCGCGCCAAGGCCTCGGGCAGCCTGGACCGCCTCGCGGTCGCCGAAGGCAGCCGCGTGAGCGCCGGCCAGTCGCTGGGCCAGCTGGACCTGGAGGAGCTGCGCCACAAGGTCGCCGAGCGCAACGCCAGCGTCGAGGCGATGCAGGCCATGTACGAGCAGTCCGAGCGCCAGTACAAGGCCAACCAGGGCCTGGCGGCGCAGAACTTCATCGCGCCGACGGCGCTGGACAACTCCCGCGCCCAGCTCGAATCGGCGAAGGGCCAGATGCTGTCCGCCAAGGCGCAGCTCGGCACGAGCGAGGTGCTGCTGCGCCAGGCCGCGCTGGTCTCGCCGATCAACGGCATCGTCGCCAAGCGGCATACGTTGCCCGGCGAGAAGGTGGCCGCCGAGCAGCCGGTGCTGACCATCGTCGACCTGTCCAAGCTGGAACTCGCCGGCCTGGTCGGCATGCACGAGGTCAGCAAGCTGTCGCCCGGCATGACGGTGCAGCTCAGGATCGAAGGATTCGACGACCCGGTGACGGCCCGCATCGCGCGCATCTCGCCGGCGGCCGAGCCCGGCACGCGGTCGATCGGGGTGACGCTGTCGCTGGACAACCCCGGCGAGCGTTTCCGCGCCGGCCAGTACGCGGTCGCCCGCGTGGAGCTGGCCGACGACAAGCCGCGCCTGACGGTGCCGGTGACGGCGATCGGCGCGGTGTCCGGCCAGGAGCATGTCTGGCTGATCGACAAGGGCACGCTGGTGCGCCGCATCGTGACGACCGGCCGCCGCGATCCGCGTGAGGGCCGCGTCGAGATCCTGGCCGGCGTGACGCCGCAGTCGCAGGTGCTGGGCGCGCGCTTCGACAACCTCAAGGAAGGCGAGCGCGCCGAGATCCGCGTGCCGAAATCGGGGGTGGCCAGCGTGGCCAGCGCCGCCGCGAGCGGCAGCGCCGCTCAGTAAGCACAACAACAAGAACAACTTCTGCCGAGGAGCTTCCCATGTGGATGACCCGCGTCTCGATCCGCAACCCCGTCTTCGCCACCATGGTCATGGTCGCGCTGTGCGTGCTGGGGCTGGTCGCCTATTCCAAGCTGGGCGTCGAGCAGTCGCCCGACATCACCTTCCCCGGCGCGCAGATCGACATCCAGTACCCGGGCGCCTCGCCCGAGGCCGTCGAGCGCGAAGTGGCCAAGCCGCTCGAGGAGGCGCTCAACACCATCGCCGGCGTGGAGCGCGTGCAGTCGCGCAGCTTCGAGGGCCGCGTGCAGACCTCGGTCGAGTTCTCGCTGAACGCCGACATGAACCGCGGCATGCAGGAGATCCGCGACCGCGTCGCGATCGCGCAGGCGCAGTTCCCGCGTGACGTGAAGCCGCCGATGGTGCAGCGCTTCCAGGGCGAGAACGCGCAGCCCATCATCGTGGCCGCGCTGATGAGCTCGAACCGCACACTGCGCGAGCTGTCGATGCTGGCCGACCTGACCGTCTCCAAGCGCCTGGGCCGCGTCGAAGGCGTGGCCAAGGTGGACGTCGGCGGGATGGCCGTGCGAGAGGTCCGCATCGACCTCGACCCGACGCGCCTGCGCGCCTACAACATCACCCCGGCGGAGATCTCCACCGCGCTGAATGCGGCCAACACCGACGCGCCGGTGGGCCTGATCTCCAACCGCTACGACGACGCGATGCTGCGCGTCGAGGGCAAGGTGAAGGATCCCAAGCAGTTCGTGAACGTCGTCGTCGCGCGGCGCGGCGACCTGGCGCTGACGCTCGGCGACCTGGGCACGCTCAGCGAGCGCGAGCGCGAGCTCGATTCCATCGCCCGCATCAACGGCCAGCCGGCCGTGACCTTCAACATCTTCAAGCAGCAGGACGCCAACATCGTCCAGACCGGCGAGGCGGTGAAGGTCGCCGTCGAGGAACTGCGCAAGACGCTGCCCAAGGACATGGAGCTGCGCCTGGTCTACGTCAACAGCGACTTCGTGAAGCACTCGCTCGACGGCCTGCGCCACACCCTGATCGAGGGCGCGCTGCTGACCATCGCCATCGTGTTCCTGTTCCTGCACAGCTGGCGCTCGACCATCATCACCGGACTGACGCTGCCGATCTCGGTGATCTCCAGCTTCATCGCGATCTACGCCTTCGGCTTCACGCTGAACTTCATGACGATGATGGCGCTGAGCCTGTGCATCGGGCTGCTGATCGACGATGCGATCGTCGTGCGCGAGAACATCGTGCGCCACGTCGGCATGGGCAAGGACCACCACACCGCGGCCGAGGACGGCACCAACGAGATCGGCCTGGCCGTGATGGCCACGACCTTCGCGATCTGCGCGGTGTTCGTGCCGGTCGCCTTCATGGGCGGCATCGTCGGCAAGTTCTTCTATCCGTTCGGCATCACGGTCGCCGTCGCGGTGCTGGTGTCGCTGTTCGTGAGCTTCACGCTGGATCCGATGCTGTCGTCGGTGTGGCCCGATCCGCCCAGCACCTACATCAAGAAGGTGCCGGTCATCGGCCACCTGATCCGCGCCACCGACGCCGGCATGGACGTGCTGCACACGGCCTACGAGAAGACGCTGCGCTGGGTGTTCTCGCCGCGTCGCTTCCGGTTCCCGCTGCCGGCCTTCGGCCGTCCGTTCGGGGCCGACGGGCAACGCCTGAAGCAGGCGCCGCGGCGGCTGCGCATGGCGACGATCACGCCGCGCGGCATCGTCGCGTGGTCGGGTGTCGGCAGCTTCGTGCTGGCGATCCTGCTGGTGCCGGCGGTGGGCAGCGAGTTCCAGCCGCAGATCGACCAGGGCTTCACCCATCTGACGCTGCGCATGCCGGTGGCGACCAGCCTGGAGCGCGGCGAGGCCAAGGTCCGGCAGGTCGAGGAGATCCTCGCGACCTTCCCGGAGATCAAGACCGTCGCGACCGTCGTCGGCAGCAGCGGCGAAGGCCTGGCGACCGGCCGCAACCAGGCCAACCTGGACATCGCGCTGGTCGACCGCAAGCAACGCAAGCGCACGCAGACGCAGGTCGAGGACGCGATCCGCGCCGAGATCGCGCGCATTCCCGGCGTCGAGGTCAGCGTCGGCTTCAACCGGCCGGTGTGGGTCACGATCCTGGGCTCCGATCCGGAGGTGCTGACGCAGGTGGCCAAGGACTTCGCCGAGAAGGTCAAGAAGATCAAGGGCGCCGTCGACGTGGACACCACCGTCAAGCCCGGCCTGCCGGCCTTCGCGGTCAAGCTGCGCGACAACGCGGTGCGCGAGCTGGGGCTGAACGCGGTGCAGGTGGCCTCGTCGCTGCGCGCCTATGTCAACGGCGACATCGCCACCTACTGGACCACGCCCGACGGCAACCAGGTGGAGGTGCTGCTGCGCCTGCCCAAGGCGCAGCGCCAGAGCATCGAGCAGATGCGCAACCTGCCGGTGGCCTTCGCGAAGGACGGTTCGCCGATCTCGCTGGAGCAGGTCGCGACGATCGAGCCGGTGTTCAACCCCGAGGTGATCCGCCGCCAGAACCTGCAGCGCCGCGAGGCGGTCTACGCCGGCGTGCAGGGACGCCCGGGCGGCGACGTCAACGCCGACGTGCAGAAGCTGATCAAGGAGACGCAGTTGCCCCCGGGCATCAGCTTCATGGTCGACGGCGACGGCAAGCAGCAGGCCGAAGCCTTCAACGGCCTGCTGATCGCGATGGGCCTGGCGCTGATCTTCATCTACATCGTGCTGGCCAGCCAGTTCGGCAGCTTCGTGCAGCCGATCGCGATCATGGCCTCGTTGCCGCTGGCCTTGATCGGCGTCATGGTGGCGTTGCTGCTCTGGAAGACGACCCTCAACATCTTCTCGATGATCGGTCTGGTGATGCTGATGGGCCTGGTGACGAAGAACGCGATCCTGCTGGTCGACTTCACCAACCACCTGCGCAAGGACCAGAGCCTGTCGGTGCCCGAGGCCCTGCTGCAGGCGGGCCTGATCCGGATGCGGCCAATCATCATGACGACGGCGGCGATGGTGTTCGGCATGCTGCCGATGGCGATCGCGCTCAACGAGGGCGGCGAGATCCAGGCCCCGATGGGTCGCGCGATCATCGGCGGCGTGATCACGTCGACCCTCCTGACGCTGGTGGTGGTGCCGGTGATCTATTCGTACCTGGTGCGGGGCCGCAAGGTGTTCTCGGCGGTGGAGGCCGATGCGACGCCCGACACGACCGGCCCGGATCGGGCGGTCGCGATGCCCGTCACGCCCGCGCCTGGAATCGCGGATTGAGACTGCATCAATGAGTTGGTCGACGTCACCGGATGACTCATTGAGGCTGTGGTGTCTCTCAAGGCGGGCGGGCAGATTGGCGGCATCGATATCACCGCGCTCTGCCGCCGCCTCCCGTGTCCACGTCGCCGCCCAACCCGCCGATCGCGCTGCTGCGCCGCCCCTCGTCGACACGTGAGTTCCGCGCGGCGTTCGCGCCGTGCGTCTCCGTGCCGTGGGTCTCCGCGCCGCGCGCCGCCACGCCGGCGGCCAACGACGGCGACTTCAAGGCCGGAGAACAGGATCGCGCCGTCCTGCGCCTGCGCGACCTCCACATCGTGCCGACGCCGCTGTTCTTCGCGATGCTCGCCTGCGCCATGCCGCTGCTGATGCTGGGGGTGACGATGCACTCGCTGGCGTCGGCGTCGGTCGGCGCGCTGCTGCTGGTCGCCGCGCTGGGCTGCCTGTGGCACGGCGTGCCGACGCTCAGGGGCCTTGAACTGCGCTGCGGCTCGCCGCTGCCGTGTTTTGCCGGGGACGAGGTGATGGTCGATCTCGACGTGATCAATCCCTCCGGCCGCTCGCGCTGGGACATCGTCGTATCGCTGGGCATGACCGCGAAGCCGCCGGGGAGCGGCTGGATCGATGTGTCACCGCGCGCGTGCCGGCAGGTGCTGATGCCGCTGGTGGCGGACGGCCAGGGCCGGCAGGCGTTGCCGCTGATCCGGTTCGAGACCCAGCATCCGTTCGGCCTCGTCCGCGTCAGCGCGTTCTGGGCGCCTCGCAGGCATCTGCTGGTGAGCGAGCGGCCGGCGCTGTCACCCGTCTGACAAGGCGCTCAGCAGCTCTCTCGCAGGACCAGCTGGAAGCCCAGGTCCATGCAGACCTCGGGCACCGCCTCGTTGCGCATCAGTGCCACGAGCATCCGTGCCGCCTCCAGACCGATCTCCCGTCTCGGTGTCCGCACGGTGCTCAGCGGCGGCAGCATCTGATCGCCGCCGGTCAGGTCGTTGAACCCGACGACGGCCACGCGTTCAGGCACTTTCACGCCCTGGCGCAGCGCCTGCAGGAGCGCGCCTTGAGCCAGGTCGTCGTTGTTGAAGAAGATCGCATCGACGTCGGGCGCTTCGCGCAGCACGCGTTCGAACATCGTGGCGCCCAGCGCCAGCGATGAGGGCGCGGCGTCCATGAACTCCAGCGCCGGATCGTACGCCGCGCCGAGTGCCGCGCGATACCCCTCGGCGCGCTGCAAGGTGCGCGGATCCAGCTGCGCCGCAGCGAAGGCGATCCGGCGGTAGCCGCGCCGGACCAGCTCGGCCGTCATCGCATGGCCGGCGGCCTGCTGCGAGAAGCCGACCGAATGCAGGCCCGTTTCCCCGCGGTTCTCCATCACATGGACGAAGGGCACGCCGCTGCCCTGGAGCAGGGCACGGGAGGCGTCGGTGCGGTCGAAGCCGGTGACCAGCAGCCCGGCGGGCCGGTTCATGAGGTAGGTGCGCAACAGCGCTTCCTCTTCCTCCGGGTGGTAGTGCGTGACGCCGATCAGGCTCTGGTAGCCGGCGGCGAGCAGCGTGCGCTGGGCCGCGTCGAGCAGGTCCACGAACAGCGCGTTCGACAGCAACGGGATCAGCACCACGACCTGGTTGCTGCGCGACGAGGCCAGCGCGCGCGCGGCCGGATCCGGCACATAGCCGAGCTGCGCGACGGCGGCGGTGACGCGCTCGACCAGCTCGGCGGCCACGCTGCGCTCGCCGCGCAGCGCGCGCGACGCGGTGATCGGGCTGACGCCGGCGGCAAGCGCGACGTCTTGCAGCGTGGCGCGACCGGTGGCGCGCCGGCGCTTGGAGGAGGGCAGGGAACTCATTGTTCGGGAGGATAGCGCTGTCCTCCTGGGAAGCCGCGCACCTCGATACCCCGCGTAATCCCTGATCTGGTGCCTCCATGCACCATCTAAGATAGCGCTATCCCGTCTGCTTCCCTGTGCGACGAGGACCCGACGGCGAACCGGTTCATCCGATCGCCGTCTCTTTTCAGACTTCGGGATAGCGCTATCCAATGACTTCGCCGACCGTCACCGCCGCCTCGACCGCCGCCCGCGCCATCGTCGTGATGGGCGTTGCCGGTTGCGGCAAGACCAGCGTCGGACAGGCGCTCGCTCAATCGCTCGGCTGGACGTTCATCGAAGGCGACGCGCACCACGCACCGGCGTCGATCGCCAAGATGCAAGCCGGTCAGCCACTCACCGACGAGGACCGCTGGGGCTGGCTCGAACGGCTCGGGCAGATGCTCGCCGAGCAGTCGCCGGTCGTCCTCAGCTGCTCCGCGCTCAAGCGGGCGTATCGCGACCGTCTGCGTCGTGCATGCCCGGCGCTGCGCTTCGTGTTCATCGACATCGATCGAGCATTGGCGCTCCAGCGCGTCGCCGATCGCGCTGACCGACACTTCTTCTCGACCACGCTGGTCGACAGCCAGTTCGCCACCTTGGAATCGCCCATCGGCGAACCCGGTGTCATCACCGTGCCCGCCGCCCTGACGCTGGCGGAACAGGTCGATCAGGCGCTCGCGCTGCTGATCCCGAACAACAATCAGGAGACCGGACCATGACGACGCCCGCATCGGACGCTCCCGCCGCTTCAAACGCCTCGGCAGCCCCCGCGCGCCGCTCCCGCCTGCAGACCCTCAGCGAAGCCGCGATGGCGCTGTGTCTGGCCGTGATGGCGCTTGCCGTGTTCGTCAACGTCGTGCTGCGCTACGGCTTCGGCAGCGGCATCAACGCGAGCGAGGAACTCTCGCGCCTGCTCTTCGTCTGGATGGTCTTCATCGGCGCGACCGCCGCCTATCCGCTCGGCGAGCACATGGCCTTCACCAGCCTGTTGCTGCCGCTGCGCAAGAAGCCCGCCGCATTGCGCGTCATCACCGCCGTGATCCGCATCGCCGTCATCGCCGCGGCCGCCCTGGTGGGATGGGGCGCGTGGCAGCAGGTCGTCGTCGGCCTGGACAGCCGCTCGGTCGTGCTGGGCTATTCCAACGCGCTGTTGCCGTTGCCGGCGCTGCTGTCCTGCGGTGCGATCGCGCTCATGGCCGTGTGGGAGTTGATCCGGAACAAACCGATCGATCTCGACCATGAGTCGGACGTCGAATAAGGGCAGGGTGCATCGATCATGAGCAACGAAGCACTCGCCTTCATCGTCTTCTCCGTCGGCATGCTGCTGCTGATGGGCCTGGGCATCCCGATGGCCTTCGCGCTGGTGCTGACCGGCGCCGGCATGGCCTGGGCACTCGACTTCTGGGACACCCAGCTGCTGGCGCAGAACCTCGTCGCCGGCATCGACAGCTTCCCGCTGCTGGCCGTCCCGTTCTTCATCCTCGCCGGCGAACTGATGAACGCCGGCGGCATCAGCCGGCGCATCATCGAGATGGCGCAGGCCTGGGTCGGCCACATCCGCGGCGGGCTCGGCTTCGTCGCCATCGGCGCCGCCGTCCTGATGGCCAGCATGAGCGGCTCCGCACTCGCCGACACCGCCGCGCTCGCCACCATCCTGCTGCCGATGATGCAACGCCACGGTTATCCGATGGGGACCTCCGCCGGCCTGATCGCCTCGGGCGGCATCATCGCGCCCATCATCCCGCCGTCCATGCCCTTCGTGATCTACGGCGTGACGACCAACACCTCGATCTCCGCGCTCTTCATCTCCGGCATCGTGCCGGGCCTGGTGATGGGCCTGGGCCTGCTGATCGCATGGAAGCTGCAGCTGCGCAAGATCGATCTGCCGCCGGGCACGCCGATGCCGATGGCCGACCGGCTCAAGGCCACCGCCAAGGCGTTCTTTGCGCTGCTGATGCCGCTGATCATCATCGGCGGCATGAAGACGGGCATCTTCACGCCCACCGAGGCCGCCGTGGTGGCCGCCTTCTACGCCCTGGTCGTCAGCTTCGCGGTGCACCGCGAGATGAGCCTGCGCGACCTGCACGGCGTGCTGGTGCGCGCGGCCAAGACGACGGCGATCGTGATGTTCCTGTGCGCCGGCGCGCAGGTCGCGAGCTACATGATCACGCTGGCCGACCTGCCGGGCGTGCTGACCGGCTGGCTCGGCGGCCTGATCGATTCGCCGCGGCTGCTGATGGCGCTGATGATGCTGATCCTTGTCGTCATCGGCACCGCGCTGGACCTGACGCCCACCATCCTGATCTTCGCCCCGGTGATGCTGCCCATCGCCGTCAAGGCCGGCATCGACCCGGTCTACTTCGGCCTGATGTTCGTGCTCAACGGCGCCATCGGCCTGATCACGCCGCCGGTGGGCACGGTGCTCAACGTCGTGGCCGGCGTCGGCCGGCTGTCGATGCACCAGGTCATCAAGGGCGTGAACCCGTTCCTGATCACGTATGCGCTGATCCTGGCGATGTTCACCGCGTTCCCCGAACTCGTGACCGCGCCCATCAAGTGGATGCGCTGAGCCCGTCGAGCTTCCCGTCCAGACCCCTTCCCCCAAGGAGACAAGCATGAGCCTGAAGAGCCTGAACACCCGCCGCAACATCCTGGCCGTCGCGACGGCGCTGAGCGCCGCGATGCTGGCCGCCGCGCTGCCCGCGCAGGCCGCCGACATCAAGCCGCGCCTGATCCGCTTCGGCTACGGCCTGGCGGAGAACAGCAACCAGGGCCGCGCGGTGAAGGTCTTCGCCGACGAGGTGAACAAGCTCTCCGGCGGCAAGATGAAGATCCGCGCGATCGGCGGCGCCGCGCTCGGACCGGACACGCAGATGCAGCAGGCGCTGATCGGCGGCGCGCAGGAGATGATGGTCGGATCGACCGCGACGCTGGTCGGCATCGCCAAGGAGATGGCGCTGTGGGACACGCCCTTCCTCGTCAACAACGTCCGCGAGGCCGACGCGCTGCTGGACGGTCCGGTCGGCGACAAGGTCAAGGCCAAGCTGACCGACAAGGGCCTGGTCGGCCTCGTCTACTGGGAGAACGGCTTCCGCAACCTGACCAACAGCAAGCACGCGGTCAACAAGCTGGAAGACCTCAACGGCATCAAGCTGCGCGTGATGCAGAACAGCGTGTTCCTGGACAGCTTCAAGCAGCTGGGCGCGAACGCTGTCCCGCTGCCGTATTCGGAGCTGTTCACGGCGCTGGAGACCAATGCGGTCGACGGTCAGGAGAACCCGTACAACACCATCCTGTCGGCCAAGTTCTACGAGGTGCAGAAGTACCTCACGGTGACGAACCACGTCTACAGCCCGTGGATCGTGACGGTGTCGAAGAAGTTCTGGGACGGCCTGTCCAAGGACGAGCAGGCGGTGCTGCAGCAGGCCGCCGTGAAGAGCCGCGACTTCGAGCGCAAGGACACGCGCGACGAGGCCGCCAAGGCGCTCGCCGAGCTCAAGACCAAGGGCATGGCCGTCAACGAACTGAGCCCCGCCGAGACCGCGCGCATGCGCGACAGGCTGACCCGCGTGAACGCGGGCGTCGCGACGCAGGTGGGCATGGACCTGTGGAACGAAACGCAGGCCCAACTGGCGAAGCTGCGCGGCGGCAAGTGAGCGCACGACGCGCATGACGCGCACGACGCGCACGACGCGCAAGACGCGCATGACGCGAATGACGCGCGCGCGACAGCGCGGCTCGGTGTTTTCCCCGGCCGCGTCTGCGCACGAATGCGCATCGCCGCCGTGGCTTTCGTCTCCACGCGAAAGAGACGTTTCGTTACCGCCGCCTATCATGGACTGGACACTTCCTTCCTGATTCGCGGATGCATCGACGACATCTGACCCTGGCGGGTCTGGCCTGGTTGGGCGGCGCCCACGCCGCCGGCCGCGCCACCCTGCCGCCTCCGGCCCTCGGGCCGGGGCCGGCGTCGACACCGCCCACGCCGATCACGGCGTCTCCGGCCACCGCGTTGTCCGGCGGCACGCCGTCCGCGTCGCTCCGCCTGCTGAGCGAGGAATTCCCGCCGATCAATTTCACCGAGGCCGGCCAGCCGCGCGGGCTCTCCGTCGACATCGTGCAGGCGATCCAGAAACGGCTCGGCCAGTCGCTGCCCATCGAGTTCATGCCCTGGGCCCGTGCGTTTCGCGAGGCGCAGGACGGGCCGCCGGCGGCGCTGTTCGCGATGGCCCGCATCCCCGAGCGCGAGAAGCTCTTCCAGTGGGTCGGCCCGATCGTCACCTTCCAGAGCACCTTCTTCGCGAAGGCCGGCAGCGGCATCCGGCTGCGCTCGCTGGCCGAGGCGAAGCGCGCGGCCAAGGTGCTGGTCGTGCGGGACTGGTACACGCTGACGCAGCTCCAGTCGGCCGGCTTCCACAACCTGCAGCAGATCAGCGATCCGATCCAGGGCGTGCGGATGCTGGCCGCCGGGCGGGCGCCGCTGTTCGCGGCGGAGAAGCTGTCGATGCCGCAGACGCTGGTGCAGGCGGGTGTCGCGCGCGACGCGCTGGAGGAAGTCTTCAGCTTCGCGGCGAGCGAGGGCTACATCGCGTTCTCCCGCAGCACGCCGATGGGGACGATCCACGCGTGGCAGTCGCAGCTCAACGAGCTCAAGCGCGACGGCACGTTCCAGGCGATCTACAAGCGCTGGCTGCCGACCGACGCGCCGCCGAAGTAGCGCGGGGCGTTCCCGCCCCATTTCCCGGCAACTTGTCACGGCATCGCGTCCTGCCGCCGTTCGAGCGCGGATCTCAAACGGCGCGTTTTCGAACTCTCCTGTCATGCGAACACTTCGGCATGACCAATGAAATTCACTTCTCTTGGCGCGGCGGGCGGCCCGGCATCGGCTTCGGACAACGACACGGCAATGGCGTCGGCCACGGACCCCAGCCGGGGTCCGAGCGTCGCTGAAGGGCAGCATGTCCTGGGGGTGGACTTCTCCCAGTCCAGTCGTCTGAAACCGCGAAACAGTCCGATCGCCTTTCAGCCGGGGGAAAAACTTGGACATCAGCACCCGATGCCCGCATCCGGCGATGCGCGGCAGCTGATCGGCGAGGTCGCGGCGGCGTTGGGGCAGAGCCTGCAGGAACGTTACGACTGGGATCGACCGGTCGCCATCGACTCGCACGCCGTGGCCGCGCTGCTCAAGTCCTCGCAGGTTCAGGGCAAGGGGGACGTGCAATGGGAATTGAAGGCGGATGCCCGGGCGGAGAACGTCCTGGTCGTGGCCTTGTCCGGCGGCAAGCCGGTGGCTCAGGCGCGCGCGCTGGATTTGAGCATGACCCCCCCGGGGATGGTCATCCTCTCTCTGGAGCCCAATGACATCACGATAGAAGTGGCTCGGCGCAATCTGACGGACCGCTACAACGCGGGAGGGCACACACGAGGCTGCCTCAGCCTGCCGGAACATCTGAAACACCACGCCGCTGCCGTACGACCTCTGCACGGGTTGCCCTCCCAGTCGCGCATCATGCTCGTGGGCCATGGAAGGGAGCGATCGGGGCGTGATCCAAGCACGCCCTTCTCGAACGGTGAATTGGCCAACATGAATGTCCGCCAGATTGCGGATCGATTGGCCAAAGACGGCCTGCAGAAGAGCTTTGCCGGCACGCTGTACCTGGAGAGCTGCAGCGGCGGATCAGGCTTTGGCGACGGGTCTAGTTTTGCGCAATCGCTGCAGGCTGAGCTGTTCAAGCGAGGATATCGGCAGGCCAGCGTCGCGGGGGTGCCCGGCAAGACCTACGCTCTGGAGACGGGGCATAACGACTCCGAAGTCGATGCGCTGACCAAGGACTTCGACATTGCCTTGCAACAGTCGAAGCGCACCGTCGGCAATCTGAAGAAGACGCGCCAGCAGCACTCGGAATCCCTGACCACGGGCAAGCTGACCTCGGGTGGCCGACGTCAGGATCAGGTGACGCAATCGCTCACGGCCGCGTTGAACAAGGAAAAGAAGCACATCGCCGCACTGAAAACACTGAAGGGACTGGTCAACCGCGGTCTCGAGAAGGGGGAGACGGACGCGCAGCGAAACGACAAGATCGTCAACAGCGCCGGCGTGCGCAATTGGTGGGGACGACTCGGGCCAGGGGCGTCGAGGCCGAGGCCGCCCAAGGCGTCGAAGGGCTGAGACCCAAGCGCGGCGGCTTATATTCCATGCGACCCCGAGAAAGGTTCGCATGGCTTCGTCCTCGCTTGTTTCCAAGTCCCACCGCCGTCCCAGCCTGGATCTCGCCCTGCAGGGCGGCGGCTCCCACGGCGCCTTTACCTGGGGCGTGCTGGACCGGCTGCTCGAGGACGGCTCGCTGCGCATCGACGGCGTGTCCGGCACCAGCGCAGGCGCGATGAACGCGGCGGTCATGGCGACCGGCTTCGCACAAGGCGGTGCGCTGGGCGCGCGGCAGGCGCTGTCGCGGTTCTGGCAGGACGTCTCCGGTGTGCCCGCGTGTTTCGGCATCGTGGGAGAGATGAAGGGGCTGGCGGACACCGCGCGGCTCGAGACGCCCGCCTGGGTCTTCAATCGCAGCGCGTGGCCGGGGATGGCCGCCTGGGACGCGTGGTTGCGGCTGTGGAGCCCGTATCAGCTCAACCCCTTCAACCTCGATCCGCTGCGGGACATCGTCCGCCGGCACGTCGACATCGACGCCGTGCACGCAGGACCGGTCAAGGTCTTCGTCACCGCGACCTCGGTGCGCACCGGGCAGCCGCGCGTGTTCAGCGGCGACGACCTGAGCATCGAGGCGCTGATGGCCTCGGCCTGCCTGCCGCACAGCGCGCAGACGGTCGTCATCGACGGCGAGCCGTTCTGGGACGGCGGCTACTCGGGCAACCCGGCGCTGTGGCCGCTGGTCTACGGCACCGGGTCGGACGACGTGCTGCTGGTCCAGATCAACCCGCGCCAGCACGACGGGATCCCGCGCACGTCCGCCGAGATCGACGACCGCATCAACGAGATCACCTTCAACGCGAGCCTGGTGGCCGAGCTTCGGGCGATCCACTTCGTGCAGAGGCTGCTGCGCGACCAGCGCGTCGATCCCACGCGCTACAAGCAGATGCGACTGCACCGCGTGGCCGACGAGGGCGGGCTGGCGCAGTTCGGCGCGTCCAGCAAGCTCAACACCGATCCGCGGCTGCTGACGACGCTGTTCGGCCTCGGCCGCGCGGCCGCCGACGGCTGGCTGACCACGTGCGCGAAGCACGTCGGCCACGAGAGCACGCTGGACATCGGCGAGGTGTTCCTGGCCAATCGCGTCCGCAATGCGCGGCCGGCGATCAAGCCGCCGACGAAGGCCGTCGACAAGACCGTCGACAAGACCGTCGACAAGGCGGTCGGCAAGCTCATGGGAAAGCCGGGCAAGTCCTGACCCCGCGATGCCCGACCGCGCGCCGGGCGCAACCCGGTCCACGTCCCGGCGCCTGGGGACAGGGAGAACCCCGGCGCCGCACGAATTCTTCACCGGATCGTCATGCGTTTCCCCGAACATCCGTCCCCATATGTCGACGTGCGGAAAGCACGCGGTTTTCGGGACCATCAGGGAGACTTCGATGCGATCCATCCTGCTTCTGACCGCCGTGGCGGCGGGCCTCGTCCATCAGACCGAGGCCAACGCCTTCGCCCAGGACACCCACAAGCGCATCGCCATCGATGCGGTCCGCTACATGCAGCGGCATGCGGACACCACCAACTACGCGAAGCTGCTGGCCGGCGTGACACGCGCGGGCTATACGATCGACCAGTTCGCCGAGCAACTGGGCCAGGGCGCGTATGACGTCGACGACTTCGCCGACACCTACCTCTGCGGCGCGGTGACCGGCGACTGCGTGCTCGCGCCGGTCTGGGGCCTCGGGTCGGGGATCGTCAACTACACGTCCTACTGGCATTTCCAGAACCGCACGCAGGGGCCGGACGTCCACGGCAATCCCTTCGGCGGCTACAACTACGCCAGGCTCACGGTCAAGGGCGACATCGACGACCTGGCCGCGGCATGGCTGGTCGGCGACCACCTCGACGACGGCAAGGGCGGCATGAAGGGCTGGTTCAGCGACGGCAGCAAGTACAACTCGTACGGACTGACCGAAGCCAACTACCGCCAGGGCGGCACGTCGAGCGCGTCGATGTACGCGGACTTCGAGAAGGCGCCGTTCCAGCCGATCGACAACCTCGGCCAGTACTGGTGGTCGCAGTTCCTGGCGCGGCCCACGGTGCAGAGCCTGGGCTTCGTGATGCACACGACCGATCTGCTGCAGCCGCATCACACCTGGACGACGTCGGCGCTCAACCACTCCGGCTGGGAGACCTGGGTCAAGGACTACTACGACAGCGAGACGCTGAACGCCGATGCGCTCGTCACCACGGCGCTGGGCAGCTACACGCCGCTGGCCCCGACCGCCGCCGACATCCGGCCGCTGCTGCGCCAGGGCGGTCAGATCTCGTACAGCCGCGGCGGGCAGGTGCTGTCGACGACCGATCACGCGGTCCGTCGCGACGTGGGGCGCGTCGTCGTGCCCCATGCGATCGCGATGGTCGTCCACCTGCTGAATCGCGCGGCCGAGCGGCTGTGAGGGCGCGAGGCTCGCGCGCCACGGCGGCGACCGTGGCCGCGCTGGCGCTCGCGTTCGGCGCGCCGTTGCTGCCGGTGAGCGGTGGCATCGCGGCGACGACGGTCGAGGCGCATGCCGCGTCGTCCTGGATCGCCCGCGTCGGCGGCGACACGATCCCGCGTCGTCCGACCGAGGCGCTGCTCATGCTCGCCCGTCGCGAGCAGCCGGACCTGACGCTGCAGGAACTGGCGCGCCAGCTCGCGATCGATCTGCTGATGGGCGACGCGGCCTCGCGCGAGGTCGGCGACGCGGCGCTGTTCGCGAGCAGGCGGGTGGCCTTCGCGCCGGAGGTCGACGTGCGACGCCAATGGCTCGCGACCTTGCAGCAGGTCTGGCCCGAGCGGATCGAGCGCGACTGGCAGTCGGCGGCGCCGGCCTTGCCGTCGACGGTCGACGCGCGCGCGTGGCAGGCACTCTGGTCGGGCGGGCAGGGCGACCGCCTGCGGATGGACGAGGACCTGGACGACGCACAGCGCGAGGGCGCGACGCGCCTCGTGCTGCTGCGCCATCGCGGGTTCGGCGGCAGACTGGCCGGCGCGATCACGCTGGCCGATGTCTGGCCGTTGCAGAACGTGCAGGGCCGTCGCCTCCTGCGCGCGGGCGATCTCGACTTTGCGCGGGCCCAGGCGCGGCAGTTGCTGCGGGAACGCTTCGTCGAGGCCTGGTTGCATCGCAGCAGCGGCTGGAGCGAGGCCGAGCTCGACTTCGTCCGCCGCGTCATCGAAGCCCGGCAACGCAAGCTCGCCTGGCAACGCTGGCAGGGACTGACGGGCGATCCGCATGGGGACGCGCCGGCTCGCGACGCGCTGGCGGCGGCGGTGACCGCGGAGGAGATCACCGCGTATTACCGCGCTCATCTGGATCGTTTCGAGCGCCTGGAGTCCGTCGAGGGGCTGCGCCTGCGCTGCCTGCCTGCCGGGTGCGGGGAGGCCGCGTTGGGGCAGGACCTGCGGGGGCGGCCGGGGGTGGCGCCGGTCGAATGGCGCCTCGGCGATCCCCGGCCCGTGGCCGGTCTCGACGCATGGGTGCTCGACCTGTTGCAGGCGTGGCCCGTGGGCGCCGCTTCGCCGCCGATACGGCACCCCGATGGCGAGGGTTGGGAACGGGTGCAGGCGCTGTCGGTGAAACGCGGTCATCATCCCGCCGACAGCGAGACCGTCCGGCACGAGGCACGGCAGGCCGTGGCGCTGCAGAAGCTGGAAGCGCGGTGGCAGCAGCGGCAGGTCGAGCTGTTGGCATCCGCCGGCTGGCGGTGGGGGCCGGGCATCGCGGCGCCCGATACGCCGTTCGCGCCGCAACGGCCGATGCCTGCGGGCGGGGAGCACGGACATGCGCATTGAACCCTGGCATCGGCAAGCTGGCGCCCGACGTCTCCGGCGATGCGGTCGCATCGATCTGAAGGTCGCGGCGGCGGTCGCATTGGCGCTCGCAGGCGCCCTGATCGCCTGGATCGCCGCCGGTCGCCACTTCGGGAGCGAGACCGCGTCTCGGCCGCTGGCGGCGCCGCCGGCGGCCTCCACCTCGGCGGCCATCCGGACGGGTGAAGGCGAGGGCATGGCACCGATGCACGATGTGGTCGGCACGCCGACGACCGGTCCGATCTCCGCCATGGTGGCGGCCGCGTCGGCCTCGCCGCCGGCGTCCTCACCGGGCACGGAAGTCCCGGCGGCATGGAGCCTCGCGGACACGCGCGTCGCCGGCGACGATCGCGCGCCACCGATCCAGCGGTCGGCGGCGGAGGCGGCCACGCCGGCGTGGCAGCTCGACGATCATCAGGCCTACACGCGCCGCGAGCAGGATCGGCATCAATCGGTGCAGCGCGCCTTCGTCGCCGCCGCCGACCGCGAGCTCCCGCTGCTCGACCAGCAGATCGCGCAGGGACGCGCGATGGGCGTCTCAGCGGAGCAGCTCGCGAAAGGCGAAGAGAAGCGGCGCCGCATCGCGGAGATGCGCGCGCGGATGCAGGCGGACCTGGCCGCGAGCGCTCCGGCGCCCTGACGCGTCGGTGCTGGCGCGGGCGCGAGCGTCGCCGACCTCGGCGCCAGTCATAGCGCCAGTGACGGCGCCATTCATCGCGTCATTCGCGATGCCCGGCGGAGGGTCAGGTGATGCGCCGGAAGCGCAACTCCTCGATGAGCGCGTCGTCGCCGACGGTACTCACCCGTTGCGCGACGACCTCGGCCCGGCCGTCGGCGGCAAGCTGATGGATCTCGCGCGCCGCGCTGTCGAAGACCAGCGGATGCTCCAGGGCAGAACCGGCGTGCGGCAGATCGACGAGCTCCCCGGGCGCGGAGTCGAGGAACATCGTCATGGCGATCGAACTCATGCTGGACCTCACGAGTTGGCTGAACACCCGCAGACTCTATGCGGCATCGCAGCAGGTTCAATGACGATGGCATCAGGTTTCCGCGCTGGCGTCCGGCGTTCGCACCAGCGGCCCTTTTGCACCTGATTGAAGCCGGACCGGGAATGAAAAACGGGAGCCTGATCGGCCCCCGCTTCGGTTTTATCGACGCCCGGCGGGACGGGACTGACGTCAGGCGCCCGCCATTCCGCGCACCTTGAACCGCGCGATCGCTTGCGTCAGCGCCATCGCCTGCTGGCGCAGGCTCTCGGCCGCGGCGGCGCTCTCCTCGACCAGCGCCGCGTTCTGCTGCGTGCCGCGGTCGATCGCCGCCACCGCCTCGTTGACCTGGACGATGCCGTGCGTCTGCTGGTCGGTGGAGGCGCTGATCTCGCCCATCAGGTCGGTGACCTTGCGGACCTGCGACAGCACCTCGTCCATCGTGCGGCCCGCCTCCTGCACCTGCGCGGCGCCGGCGTCGACCGTCGCGGCGGAGTCCGAGATCAGCGTCTTGATCTCCTTGGCCGCCTGCGCGCTGCGCTGCGCCAGCGCCCGCACCTCGCTGGCCACGACCGCGAAGCCGCGGCCCTGCTCGCCGGCCCGCGCCGCCTCGACGGCCGCGTTCAGGGCGAGGATGTTGGTCTGGAACGCGATGCCGTCGATCACGCTGGTGATGTCGCCGATCCGCTTGCTGGAGCCGGTGATGGCCTCCATCGTCGTCATGACACGGTGGACCACCGCGCCGCCTTGGCCCGCGACCTGCGCCGCGGCGTCGGCCAGACCCGTCGCCTTGCGCGAGGACTCGGCGTTGACCTGCACCGTCTCGGTCATCTGCGCCATCGACGACGCCGTCTCCTGCAGCGCGCTGGCCTGGGTCTCGGTGCGGCTGGACAGGTCCTGGTTGCCTGTGGCGATCTGCGTCGACGCCGTGGCGATGCCGTCCGCGGCCTGGCGCACGTTGGTGACCATCGTCGACAGGTTGCCGCTCATGGCCTTCAGCGCCGTCAGCAACTGGCTCAGTTCATCGCGGCCGTCGACCTGGATCTCGTCGCGCAGGTCGCCGTCGGCCACCGATTGCGCGACCTTGATCGCACGGTTCAGCGGCGTCGTCACCGCGCGGCTGATCAGCCAGCCCAGCAGGCCGGCCACCGCCGCCGACAGCACGGCCGTGGTGACCAGCATCATCCGGTCGGTCGCGAAGAGTTCGGCCGCCGCCGTGGTCTCCGCGGCGGAGCGCTCGTCCTCATAGCGGATGAAGTCGTCGGTGGCCGTCAGCAGCGCTGCCAGCAGCGGACGGCATTCCTCGTTCATCTTGGTGACGGCGTCGTCGTGCTTGCCGTCGTTGGCCAGGCCCACGATCCTCAGCGCGACCTTGCCGTACTGGGCCTCGATCCCGGCGACCTTGTCGAAGAGGTTCCGGTCCTGGGGCGTCGCGTCCTGCGCGGCGGCCAGGTGCGACTTCAGTTGCGCGAGCGACCGCTGCACCGCTTCATGGGATCGGGTGACGGCGTCGAGCTCGGTGGCGCGGTCCTGCGGCGTCGTCACGAGCACCAGGTTGCGCGCCGCGATGGCGCGGGACTTCGCCGCCGACTGCACCGCCACCACCAGCCGTTCGCGGGCGGCGACGCCCTGCAGGTAGTCATCGACGCGCGAACTCGACTGGTTCAGCCAGTGCAGCGCCGCGCCGGAGACGGCGGCGACGATGACCGCCATGACGCCGAATCCCGCCCACAACTTGGTCTTGACCTTGAGGCCTGAGAAGTTCATTGGTGTTCCCCCCTGATGGATGCCGGAATCCGCGATTGCAGTTCCCATGCGATCTTCAGCGCTGGGCGGGCGCTTCTCAATGGGAAGGCCGCCGAATCGCGTGTGCTGCGATCACCTACATCCGGGGAGGGCGGCGGGACGGGATCGGTGGACATCCGATCCTGTCCGCGCCGGCGGGATCAGGCGCCGAAGGCGTGCGCCAGGCCGGCGACCTCGCGCTCGAAGATCATCCGCTCGCGCTGCACCGCCTGCCGGGCGGGACGCGAGAGTTCGAGGTAGAGCGGGAAGTCGCGCATCAGCCCGTGCGCGCCGGCGAAGACCTGGTCGACCTGGTCCGGCTTGAAGTAGCACTCGTCGGGCAGCGCATAGTCGCGGGCCGCGCCGACGTCCAGCGCGAAGACGCAGCAGTCGCGCATCAGCGCCTCGCGCGCCAGGCGGTCCTTGCCCGGGAAGGTGCCCAGGTCGATGAAGAGCCGGCTGCGCCCCAGCGCCTCGTAGACCTGCGCCCGCGTCAGGCCGCGGATCAGGTGGACCTTGCAGCCGTTCTCCGCCTCCAGCCGCGCCGCGATCGCGCCGACGTCGTAGACGACCTTGTGGTTGGCGTTGAGCGCGATGTCCGTCTTGGCGGCGGTGTCGAAGACCGGCTCGCCGTCGGCGGGCGTCGGCTTGGCCGGCGTGTAGTCCGACAGCGGCAGCGTGCGCAGGCAGCCCAGCGCGCGGATCACGTCGTGCGCATAACCGGACTGGTAGGTGTGCAGCACCCGCTCGCTGCGCAGCAGGTTCATGTTGATCTTGTTGACCGAGAGGTACTCGAAGGCGTTGTCGATGCTCAGCCACCAGACCATCGGCGTGCAGGGCTGGAAGTAGCGCAGCCAGTGCACGTAGGTCTCGGCCAGGACGACGCAGGTGTCGGGCGTCATCGCGATCTCCTCGGCCAGCCGCACCTGGTACTTCTGGTAGTCGGCCACGGTGTTCGGCCGCGGCTGCAGCTTCAGCGCCGTGCCCGCCGTCAGGCCGTTGCGGCGGAAGAGGTCGTCGATCGCGGGCAGGTCGGTCGGCAGCACGTACCAGACGCGCGCGTCGTGCCCCTGGCGGATCAGCGAGTCCGACAGCTGGTGCAGCGCCTCCGGGCCGCCGGTCTGCACGCCGTGGGGGATCAGGATGACGATCTGCTTCTTCGCGTTCATGGGGAGGCTTTCAGGAGGTCTCGGATCGTTGTTGTCGTCGCCGTCATCGTCGTCGGGACGGGTGCGCGCGGTTCAGCCCAGCGCCGCCAGACGCGCCTGCAGCTTCTGCGCCGCGGCCGGCGACACCGCTTGCAGCCCGGGCAGCAGGAAGCCGCTGCGGGTCTTGACGATGCGGTCGGAGAGGTGGTCCAGCAGGAAGTCGGGCATCTCGCGATAAACGCTGGGCAGATGGAAGATGCCGTGGAAGCCGAAGGTCGGGTAGGGCACCGCCGGGAACTCGACCGAGAAGTGCGAGGCGATCGCCTTGGGCGCGAAGCGGCAGCCGGCGCGCTCGAGCGTGTCGCGCATCGTGCGGCAGATGTAGAGGTCTTCGGCCTCGGTGGGATCCGGGTAGTCGAGCTGCGCGACCGCGTGGACCAGCCGCTTGGAGCGCCACGAGAAGCCGCCGTTGCCGACCTCGTTGACCTCGTAGTTGGGCCAGGGCGCGCCGATGTAGTCGTAGTGCAGGAAGTGCGGCGAGAACTGGTCGGCATTGAGCACGAAGCCGTCGTACTGGATCACCAGCACGTGGTCCGCGCTGAGGTGCCGGGCCAGCTCGCGGGTGATCAGCAGGTTGTACTCGGTGATCGAGCGCAGCGTCGGCACCGGGATCACCGGCAGGCCGGGCCAGAGCTCGGGCTTGTCCGAGTAGATCAGCACCTGGCTGAAGGGCAGGCCCTGCTGCTCCATGGCCCGCATGCTGTGCAGCAGCGCCTGCCGTGCGAGCACATGCAGGTCGGTGTCGACGATGGCGACGGCGATGCTCGGCTTCGTGGCGCCGATGGCGGCGGAGGGCGCGCTCATGTCACATCAGGTCCAGCAGCTGCTTCGTCACCGTGGCCCAGGAGAAGCGCTTCTCCAGCCGCTGGCGGGCCGCCTCGCGGCGCGGGGCGGGGGTCAGGCGTTGCTCGACGACCTGCAGCATCGCTTCGCGCAGGTCCTCCAGGTCGGGGACGACGAAGGCGCCGACCGGCTGCGGCGCATCGGCGTCGGTGCCGGGACGGCTGTGCAGGCGATGGCAGAGCTCGGGCGGCGTGAAGTCGTCGGTGGCGCCGCCGCCGCTGACGATCACGTGCGTGCCGCACCCCATCGCCTCCAGCACCGGCAGGTTGAAGCCCTCGGCGCGGTACGGCGAGACGTAGGCGTCGGACAGCGCGTACAACGAGCGCAGCTGCGGCAGGTTGAGGCTGGTCGACAGGATGGAGATGCCGTCCCGCACCTGCGGCGTGTTCAGCTGCGGCGCGCGTGCGGCGAGTTCGGCGAAGACGCGCTCCACGCCGATGCCGTACAGGCCCTGGTGGTCCTTGAGGATCAGCCGCACCGGCAGGCCTTGCAGGCGCAGCTCGGCGAAGGCCAGCAGCAGCAGGTCGATGCCCTTGTTCCAGGTCGCGACGCCGACGTTGGTGAAGACGGTCTCGTGCGGCAACATGCCCAGCGCCGCGCGCGCGGTCTGGCGCTGCTCCGGCGTCATCGGGAAGAAGGTGTCGGTCTTGTAGCCGTGCGGGACGACCAGGACCTTGTCCGCGTCGAAGCCGTAGTCGACCAGCCGGGCCTTGGACCAGCGGGTCGGCGTCACGACGATGTCGTCGCCCTGTGTCAGCGCGGACGGCGCCATCTCGGGCGGATCGAAGCTCTTGCCCGACAGGCCGAATTCGGTGACCACGAAGGTGGCGTTGCGACGCGCGGCCGCCGCATCGCCCAGGCGCACCGGCGACGCGATGCGCAGGCGCACGTCCATCACGCGGTCGCCGGGATCGGGCAGGCCGTCGATGATGGCCCGCTCCTCGGGCGCGAAGCCGGAGTCCAGCTTGCTCTTGTCCCAGTGCGGCATGAAGAAGGGCGCGTCCTTGTGGAACAGCTCGAACCGCGGGTCCTTCACCATCTCCAGGATCTGGTTCTGGTTGACCATCGCGATGGAGTGGTTCACTCCCCGCCAGCCCTCGATGCACAGTGTTTTCAACGCGGAATCCCCTTTGGATGCTCAGGTCGGGCACCCGCGCGGGGGCCGTCCTTCCCATCGATCTTTGAGCCATTGTGTCGCGCCGTGGGCGCGGCCATGCCAGGATAAGGGGGACAGGGAGCGGTCAACTCTTCGCGGTGAGAGGGGGCTGGCGTCGTCGCTCGCCGAGCCCCGCGCCGGCGGCAGGGACGGTGGGGGGGCTGGGGGACGACGGGGCGATTCAGTGCGCCGTGGCCATCGTGTCGTGCATCGCCGAGTCGGAGAAGGCCGGGATGGCGGACGGACGCGCGTCGTGCGGCCGGCTGGACACGGCGTGGCCTGGTGTCGCGGCCGGGCGAGGGGGGACGTCCAGCGCGAGCAGGATCTTCCCGCCCACGGCCGCCCGGATCCTGCCGCCCAGGGCCAGGCGGCCGCCGCCGAGCAGCCGGTCCGCGCCGTCGCCGTGGCCGCTGCCCGGCTGCATCGTGACGCTGGCGTCCACGCCGCCGGACCAGTCGGCCGCGGCCTGCATCGGCTCGACCACGTCCATGCCTGCCGGTAGCCAGTGGGCGGGGTTCGCCACATGGGAGGCAATCCTGCGCTGGAGGTCTTCCACCTGATCGAGGGCGCCCGGATCCTGCGGCATGCCCGGTGGCAGGGGCCGCTGCAGCACCGCGAGCCGGTCCATGCAGGCGTTGATCACCTCCGCGGCCTCGGTCGTCAGCGTCTGATGTTCACGGTAGACCCGCGAGCCGGCGGGGCGCAGGTTGACCAACCTGTCCATGAACTCCTCGTACTGCTCGTCTCCGTCGCGGGGCCGGCCGTCGGGGCCGCGGACGTCCAGCGCGGCGACCCATCGCGCGCGCTGGGCATTCATCGCCTGGATGAAGTCATCACGGACGCCGAACTCCCGGTCGCGGCTCGAGAGTTCCGGTCGAAGCCGGCCCCCCTCGGTGACGAGGCGCACGACACCGTTCTGCGACTGGATCACCACCTCCGTCTCGACGCCGACCCGATGGCGGCCGAACACGGCGATGCTGCGGCCGGACGGCGTGGTGAACGCGGGACTGCCGACACCCAGGCTCGCGCCCGCGCGCAGGGCACTGCGCGCCCCTTGCTCCGCCTGCACGCTGCGGGCCGTGCCGGCCGCGTCCCGCGTCCGCTTGCGGTCGAACAGGGTGCGCTTCAGGCCGATGCCTGCCGAGGCCGAGGCGGCGATGCCGGGCGCCAGCGTCGCGGAGGCCGTCGCATCGAGGGTCACGGACACGTCCGCCGTGACTGCCTTGCCCTCGTTCCAGCCGAACGAGATGTCGCGGTAGTCGCCCAGCTTGTCCACCAGCTGTGCCCACATGGCGCCGCCGTGGGCGGGGCGGTCGGCCTTGTCCTGATCGGCGATCTGGAAGATCGCATTGATCACCAGTTCGTTCATCCGCTGCCAGTCGGTGGACTTGAGTCCGGCGGTCTGCTCGGCCGACAGGGCCTCATGGTCACGCCCCGCCTTGCGGGTGCGGATCATCAGCCCCCGCGAGACCAGGTGCGATCCGCCGATCCGGGCCATGGCCTGGGCGGAGACGCCCGCGATCGGGCCGGCTTGCGCGCCGGCCCGCACGCCCGCCCCGACGGTACCGCTCAGCTTGCGTTCGATGCCGAGGTAGAGCGTCCCGGCCTCGGCGATGCCGGCCCTGAACACGGCGGTGCGGGAATGCTCGGCGCCGACCTCCATCACCGGCGTGATGCCGATGCCCGTCCCGCCCAGGCCGCCGACATCCGCGAGGCCATACCCCGCCGTCACGCCGAATCCATGACGGCGACCGTCGCTGTAGGTGCCGAGGCGGCCTCCGGTGACGGCGTTCATCACCTGACGCAGGATGTCGCGCCGCTCGGCCGGCGACGCGGCTTCGAAGATGGGCTGGAGGCGCTTCGCATCCTGGCGCGTGTCCAGGTCGCCCTGCGGGGTCTTGAGGGTCGCGGCCGTCTCGATGGGGCCGGCCTTCAGCAAGGTTTCCAGCGGCGACTTGCCCTTGCCGGCCAGGTGTCGTTGCAGCAGGCGTATCGGCAGCCGGGCCTTGTGCATCGCCGTCGGCAGGTCGCCGTGGGGCGTCTTGCAGGCCAGGTCGATGTAGGTGATGAACTTGCGCAGGCGCTTGGCCATCAGATGGAAGTCCGAGCCCTGGCCGCTGGTCGTGAAGCCGTTGCGCAAGGCGACGTAGGCCGGTTTGAGGTCGCGATGCAGCTCGCCCTGGCCGGGGGCGCGCCGGAGATTGTCCGTGGCGTAGAGGAAGGCCTGGGCGGCGAGCGTGGCGGGATGCTCCGGCTCGTGCGGACCCCGGGGACGGCGGCGCGCGTTGCCGGTGCCGAGACGGCCTGGATCGAGCAGTTCGCGCCGCTGCGGATGGGCGTCGAGCGCCGCGCGGATGTCGGTCATCGACTGGGTGCCGCCCACGGCGAGACCCGCGGCGAGCAAGGCCTCCTCGGCATGGAGTCCGAGCTTGTAGTGCTCGATCGCCTGCTCGGCATGGCCGCGGCGCGGATCGCCGGGCTGCGGCAGCGCGAGGCCCTGCAGGTCGAGCAGCGCCTGGAAGCCGCCGGCCGTCGCCGCCAGCGCGCGCCGCGCCGCGTGGGTCATGCGCGCAACGGTCGGAGCGCCCGTGCCCAGCTCGGCCGGGGTCGGCGTGGGGGCATCGGAGCCGCGGGTGCAAAGCTCGTCCAGCGCCGGCGGCGTCTCCAGGCGCAGCCGCTGGTAGACCTGCGAGGCCTGCACCGGACTCGCGGTGACGGAGCGGAGCACCGTGGCGATCAGCAGGGATTGCTCGTAGCGCAGCGGGTGACCGTCGGGACGTCGGTCAGGGTCCGGGTTCGGGTGGTCGAGCAACGTGGTCGCGAGCCCGATCGTGGCGAGCCGCGTCGATGGCGAGGCCGCGGGGAACATCCGCTCGATCTCGGCGTTGAAGTCGACCGCGCTGCCGGCGGCGGCCGGCGCTGCAGCTCGACGGCCGTTGTCGACGCCGTCCTGCCCGGTGGCGAGCGGCGATCCTGTCGTCAGTGCCTGTCCCACGCCGTGGGCGGCGACATCGACGAGGCGATCGACGGCCTTCAATCCGCGCTCGCTCGCGATGGTGGTGGCCTGGAGGATCCGGGGACGTTCTTCCAACGAGGGCTCGGGCGTCGAGGTGCTGCGGGACAGGTTGAGCGGCCCGATGACGAGCTCGACGCGCGGCACCGTCGCGCGCAGCCGCAGCGCTTCCAGCGGTCGGCGCAGCCGATCCATGAACCGCGGCCTGGGCGCCGGGTCGGTGCCGCGCGGCGGAGGCGGTGGCGGCTGGAGCGCTTCGGCCGTCATGTCCGGCGCCTGCGCATCGGTGGCGGTCTGCAGGCGGAGGACTTCCTCAGCGGCCTGTCGCTGCGCCGCAAGGGCGGCGGCGGCGGATGACGCATCGATGCGCGCCAGCATCCGCGCATGGGCGCCGGCGGCGAGGGCCGCGGCGCGCTCGATCTCGGGGTCGACGGGAGGACGCTGGATCGAGGCGGCGCTTCGATGTGGGGCAAACAGCCGCGATGGGCGACCCCGGGACGATGGCAGGAGCTTGGTCCGGTCGTCGGCCTCGGGCGGCTGCGATCCTGCCGTCTCGGCCGTGGTCACCGTCGCCGCGGTGACGACAGGCGTGGCGCCGCGGGGGCTCCATCCAAAGAAACTGATCGGCATCGTCGTGTTCCATGGCGAGACCACGCGCCGAACGTCCCGGACCACTGTCGGACCACCCTACATCGACGCGTAGCGGCCAGATGACTGGGACAGTGCCGAGGTTGTCGTTCGCGGTTCGTTCGTGAACGGCGAAATCAGACGAGAGGCGGACATATTGCGGGACGCCCGCGAGCGCGGTCAGAGCAAGGGCGTGCTGCCGTTGTTCTCGTCGTCCTGGCGCTTCAGGGCGGTCAGCGTCGCGTGCGTCACGGCCGCATGGGCGAGCGCGTCCGTGCCCGTCGCGACGGCGGCCGGTGTCGATCCCGACGTTCCCTCGGAGAGCAGCGCGGTCTCCGAAGTCTTCGGCGACGCCAGCAGGTCCGACGCCGCCGGCAGGGGCGTGCCCGCATCCGCCGTGGTCCCGGAGCCGTCCGCCGTCTTCGAGAACCAGACGTCGCCCATCTGGTGCGTGACGCCGTCCGCGGTCTTGTAGCCGGAGATCAGCCCGATCAGGTTGCCGTGATCGACGGTCGAGTTCGACCGTGCGTTCAGGTCCAGTTCGACGATGCCCAGCTCCGTCAGGGACTTGAGTTCGCCCGCGTCGGTCCTGCCGTTGCCGTTGGCGTCGGCCCAGATCCGCAACTGGCCGAAGCCGGCGTCGAGCGCATTGAGCGCATGGTCGCCGTTGGCGTCCATGGCCTGCATCGCTTCGTAGCCGTTGGCCGCGTGCTTGCCGTTGGCCATCGCGGTGCCGGTGCCGAAGAGTTCCCCGCCCGAGTCGATCTGCCCGTTGCCGTTCAGGTCGCGGGCCAGCAGGCCGTTGCCCTGTGCCATCCACCCCCATTGCTGGGCGTGGCCGGTGTTGTTCATGTCGAAGCTGACGCCCTGCGCCGCGGACACCGTCCCGAGGCCGTGGCCGTCGAGGTTGAGCATGATCGGCGTGGCCAGGAACAGCGCGTCCAGCTGCGCGCCGGACATCGCATGGATGGTCTCGGTGCTGAACGCCATCACCTGGTCCATGCTGAGCGCGGCCAGGTCGCGGGTCTCGAAGCCCACGATCGCGTCGCTGCCGATCGCGTGGATCTGGTCCACCGTCAGCGCCTTGGCCTGATCGCGGCTCAGCGCGGTCAGGTCGTCGCTGGACATCGTGGCGAAGGCCTCGGACGTGATCGCCGCGAGTTGCTGCGTCGTCAGCGCGGCGACCTGCCGGCTGTCGAGCGCCTCGATCGCGTCGGAATTCATCGCCGCGATCGCCTCGGTGTGCAAGGCGCGCAGCGTCTGCGTCGTCAGGCCGTGGATCTGGTCCGAGCCCAAGGCCGCGAAGACGTCCGTGGACAGCGCATTCAACGTCGCCGTGCCCAGCCCCCGGAAGGCCGTCGAGGTCAGCGCCGCGTAGTCCTCGGTGCCGAAGCCGCTCAATTGCGAACCGGTCATTTCAACCAGCTGCGTGCTGGTCATCGCATGGACCTGGTCGGTGGACAGCGCCGCGAAGTCGCCGGCGTCCATCACCCGGATCGCCCGGCCCGGCAGCAGCGCCACATCCTGCGCGTCCAGCGCGGCCATCTGGTCGCTGGTCCATGCCAGGACCTGCACGTTCGTCAGGCCCAGGACCTGTGCCGTGCCGAGCGCCTGGATCTGCTCCGTGTGCATCGCCGCGGCCTGCTGGAAGGTCAGCGAACCGACCTGGTCCGGCCGCAGCGCCGCGATCTGATCGGTGCTGAACAGCGCGATCTGGTCGGAGCCCATCGCCTTCAGCGCCGTGGTGTGCAGGACGGCGAGGTCCTGCGTCTCCAGCGCGGCGATCTGCGTGCCGCCGAGCGCCGCGAGCTGCGACGACCGCAAGGCCGCGAACTGCAGCGTCGTCAGCGCCGCCAGCGCCGTGGGGTCCATGGCGGCGATCTGCAGCGACGTCAAGGCCGCGACCTGCCTGGCCGAGAGCGCGGCGATCTGGTCCAGGTCCAGCGAGCCGAACTGGTCGCTGCTCAGGCCCAGCAGCGCCTGCGAGCCCAGGCTCGCGAGCTGCGCGGTGCTCAGGTGGTCGATCTGGTCCGCGGTCAGTCCCAGCAGCTGCTTCGAGCTGAGCGCCGCCAGCTGCGCGCTGCTCAGCGAGGCGATGCTGTCGACGTTCATCGCGCCGAGCTGGGCGGAGGTCAGTCCCAGCAGCGCCCGCGTATTCAGCCCGACGACGTCCTGGAACTCGAGCTGACTGATCTGGTCGGTCGTGAACGCCGCCAGCTGCTTCGACGAGAAGACCGCGAACTGCGCCGAGTCCAGCGCGTTCAAGTCGGCCTGTTCCATCGCCGACAACTGGGTGGTCGTCAGCGAGGCGACCTGGTTGGTGCGCATGGCCGCGAACTGTTCGGGCACGAGGGCATTGAGCTGGCCGGTGCTGAAGCTCTGCAGCGCCTGCACGCTCAGCCCGCGCACGCCGTCGGTGGAGAGCGCGTCGATCTGAGACGGCGTCAATGCGGCGACCTGACCGGTGCCGAGCAGCGCCGTCTGCGCGCTGCCGAGGGCGCCGACCTGCTCGCGGCTCAGCACGTGGATCTGGTCGGTCGTGAGCGCGGTCAGGTAGATCGGCTTGACGCCGGCGAGCAGCTCGGGCGCCAGGGCGCCGATCTCGTCGGTGGAGATCGCCGCCAGCTGGAACGAGGTCAGCGCGGCGAAATGGGCCGAACCCAGCGCGTTGAAGCTGTCGCGGTCGAGGCTGCGCACCTGCGCCGTGCTCAGCGCGGCCAGCTGGCCGTCGCGCAGCGTCGCGACGCCGGTCGGCCCGAGGGCGTCCAACTGGTCCGCGGTGAGACCGCGGATCGCCAGCGTGGAGATCGCCTGCAGCGCCTGCGGAGACAGGACCTGCAACTGGCCGGCAGTCAGCGCGCCGATCTGGGCCGCGTTGAGCGCGCCCGTCTGCGAGGTGCTGAAGGCGGCCACCAGGTTGATGTCCAGCGCCTGCACCTGCGCGCTGCTCAGCGAGCGGATCACCGATGCGTTCAGCGCGCCGAAGTCCTCGGGCTCGAGTTGCGAGACCTGATCGGTCGTCAGGCCGCGGAACTGCGCCGACGTGAAGGCGGCGAACTGCGCCGACGTCAGCGTGTTCAGGTCCTCCACCGTCATCGCGGACAACTGCGCCGTGGTGAGCGCGCGGACCTGCGCGCTGGTCAGCGCCTGCAGCTGGTCGGAGTTCAGCACGTCGAGCTGGTGATCGGTCAGCGTCGCGATCACGCGCGTGGTCAGCGCCTGGATCGCGCCGGTGCCGAGCGCGGACAGCTGTTCGTCGCTCAGGTCGCGCAGCTGTGTCGTCGACAGCGACGCGGTCTGGGCGCCGCTCAGCGCGGCGAGCTGCTCCGAGCTCAGCGACGCGAGCTGCGCCGGCGTCAGGCCCCGCAAGGTCGCGCTGCTGAGCGCGGCGAGGTCCTCGGTCGTCAGCGAATGGAACTGGTCCGGCGTCAGCGACTGCAGCTGCTTGGAGTTCAGCGCCGCGATCTGTGCGGTCGACAGCGCGGCGAGGTCGTCGGTGTCGAACGCCGCCAGCTGGCGCGTCGTCAGCATGGCGATCTGCACCGTCTTCAGCGCGCCGAGCTGCTCGGCGCTCATCGCGCCCAGCACTTCGGGCTTCAGGCCCACGAGCGCGCTGCTGCTCAGCAGCCGCAGTTCATCGGTGCTGAAGGCCGGCAGTTGATCGCTGCCCAGGCCGATCAACTGGGTCGAGGTCAGGCTCTGCACCTGGCGCGAGCTCAGCGCGTCGACCTGGTCGGAGGACAGCGCGGCCAGCTGTTGCGAGTTCAGCGCGCGCAGGCCCTTGGTGCCGATGGCGGCGAGGTCCTCGCCCTCGAGCGCCGCGACCTGCGTGGTGCTCAGCGACTTGATCTGCAGCGTGTTGAGCGCGCCGGCCTGCTCGGTCGTCAGCGCCACGAGGGCGTCGGTGCTCAGCGTGCGGAACTGCTGGCTGGTCAGCGCGGCGATCTGCCGGCTGTCCAGCGACTGCACGGCGTCGGAAGAGAGCTGCGACACGGCGGCGGTGCTCAGGCCGCGCACCGCGCCCGTGGTCAGCGCCTGCAACGCGTCGGTGCTCAGCGCGCTGAGCTGCTCGCCGCTCAGGCCCTTGGTCTGGTTGCCGCGCAGCGCGCCGATCTGGGCGGTGTCGAAGGCGTTGAGCTGGTCCACGCTCAGCGCGCCGATCTGCACCGTGTTCAGCACCTGCATCGAGGCGGTGCTGAAGACGGCCACCTCGTCGGTGGTCAGCATGCCGATCTGCTGGCTGCCCAGGCCGCGCACCTGCACCGACGACAGCGCCGCGATCTGCGTGCTGTCGAGCGCGGTGAACTGGTCGCTGTCCATGCGGCGCAGCCGGTCCACGGTCAGGGCCGGGATCTGCGTCGTGGTCAGCGCGTGGATCTGGTCGGTGGTCAGCGCCGCGAGCGAAGCCGTCGTCAGCGTGCGGATCGCGGCGGTGTTGATTGCCTGGACGTCCTGCAGCTCCATCGCCGAGAGCTGCCCCGAGGCGAGGTAGTTGAGCTGGCGGGCCGACAGCGCGGAGACCTGGATCGTCGTCAGCGCCACGACCTGCTCGGCGGTCAGCAAGGCCCACTCCGACCCCGTCAGCGTCGCGAGCTGCGTGGTGGTGAGCGCTGCGATCTCCTCGGGAGTGAGCGAACCGACGTCGAAGGTGGCCATGCGGGAAAGGAGAGTACTTCTGAAACCTGACGGTCTGTCGTTTGCGGCCGCTCGACACGCATCGCGTGGGCGAAGGCCGCAAACGGCAAACCGGGGGCGCGAGGCCCCCGGTTCCGCACTGCCGCTTAGATCAGCGGAGCAGCGCCGTTCTGGTCGTCTTCATGCAGCTTCTTGTAGGCCGCGCTCATGACGTCGTGGTTCACCGTGTCGGTCGCCGCGGCGGTGGTCGCCGCCGTGGTGGCCGTCGCGGTCTGGGCCGTCGCGCCGCCGAGCAGGTTGGCCTCCGGCTGGGCGAGCAGGTCGCCCAGGTGCGGCGTCGCCGCCGTGGCGCCGGTCGCCGTGTGCTGCGAGCCGTCCTTGGAGAACCACACGTCGGTCATCTCGTGCGTCGTGCCGTCGGCCTTGGTGAAGCTCGACACCAGACCCAGGACGTTGCCGTTGTCGACCTCAGTGCCCTTCGTGGCGCCCAGGTTCAGATCGGCGATGCCCAGGTCCGCCAGCGTCTTGAGCTCGCCCGTGTCGGTCTTGCCGTCGTGGTTGGCGTCGACCCAGACCTGCAGCTTGCTGAAGTCCACGTCCTTGCCGTTGATGTGGCCGTCATGGTTCGAGTCCAGCGAGGCGAGGGCGGCGAAGCCGTCCAGCCCCTTGCGGCCGTTGACCGTGGTGCCGGCCCCGAAGAGCTCCGCACCGCTGTCGATCGAGCCGTTGCCGTTGCGATCCATCACCAGCAGGCCGTCGTTGCCGCCGACCCAACCCCACTTGTCGTTGTGACCGGTGGCGTTCAGGTCGAAGTTCACGCCGTGCGACGCGGACACCGTCTGGATGCCGTTGCCGTCCAGGTCCAGCACGATCGGCGAAGCCAGGAACAGCGCGTTGGTCTGTTCACCGCTGAAGCCCGCCGTCTGGTCGGACGTCATCGCCAGCACCTGCTGCATGTTCATGCTGGCCAGGTCCTGCGTGTCCCAGCCGATGAACTGGTCGGACGTCATCGCCACGATCTGGTCCGTCGACAGACCCTGCACCTGGATGGAGGTCAGCGCATGGATGTCGCTGGAATCCATCGCCAGGATCTGGTCGGTCGTGAACGCGTGGAACTGCGAGGACGTCAGCGTCGCGAAGTGCGTGCTGGTCATCGACGCGATGTCCTCGGTCGACAGCGCCGCGATCTGGTCCGTGCCCAGCGAGCGCAGTTGCGCCGTGCTGAATTCATGGACCTGGTCGCTGGTCAGCGCCGCGATCTGGTCGGTGTTGAACGCGTGCAGGGCGGTCGTGCTCAGCGCATGGATGCCGTCGGTGGTGATCGACGCGATGTCGGCGGTCTCGATGCCGGCCACCTGCGTGGCGCCCACCGCGCTCCACTGCTGCGAGGTCAGGGCGTGGATCTGATCCGAGGTGAAGGCCTCGAAGTCCGCCGAGCCGAAGGCCACCATGTTCACGCTGCTGATGGCCGCGAGGTCGCCGGTGTCGATCGCCTGCACCTGGTCGGTGGTGAAGGCGTGCAACTGGGCCGAGCTCATCGACACGATCTGCTGCGAGGTCAGCGCCTGCACGTCGTCGGTGGCCAGCTGGCTCACCTGCAGCGTGCTCAGCGCGGCGACCTGCTGCGTGCTCAGCGCGGCGATCTGGTCGGAGCCCAGGGCTTCGAGCTGCGCGCTGTCCAGCGAGCGGATCGCCAGCGTGCTCAGGCTGCGCAGGTCACCGGTCTCGAAGGCCGCGAGCTGGTCGGTCGTCAGGCCGTCGACCTGGGCCGAGCTCAGGGCCGCGGCTTGCGACGAGCTCAGGGCGACGATCGCGTCGGTGCTCAGCGCGCCCACCTGGGCCGAACCGAAGGCCTGCAGCTGCGTCGAGGTCAACGCGGCGACGTCGTCCGTCGTCATCGTCGAGATCTGCGCGGTCGTCAGGGCCTGCAGCTGGGCGTTGCTCAGCGAGCGGATCTGGCCGCTGGTCAGCGCGTTCAGGTCGTCGCTGGTCAGGTTGGCGATCTGCGCGGTCGTCAGCGAGGCGACCTGCAGCGTCGTCAGCGCGGCGATCTGGTTGCTGTCGAGCGCTTCCAGCTGATCCGTGCCGAGGGCGCGCAGGGCGACCGTGGACAGTGCCCGCAGGTCGGCGGTTTCCATCGCGGCCATCTGGTCCGTCGTCAGGCCCTTGACCTGCGCGGAGGACAGCGCGGCCACCTGGGCGGAGCTCAGCGCGACCACCGAGTCGGTGCTCAGCGCGCCGATCTGGGCCGAGCTGAACGCCTGGACCTGTTGCGAGGACAGCGCGGCGACGTCGTTGCTCTCCATCGTCGAGACCTGGGCGGTCGTCAGCGCGGCGACCTGCTGGGTCGTCAGCGCCTTGACCTGGGCGCTGGTCAGCGCGTTCAGGTCGTCCGAGGTGAGGTTGCTCACCTGGCCGGTGGTCAGCGCGGCGACCTGCTGGGTCGTCAGCGAAGCGACCTGGTCGGAACCGAGGGCCGCGAGCTGGTCGCTGGTCAGCGCACGCAGCGCCACCGTGGACAAGGCCTTCAGATCACCGGATTCGATCGCACCGATCTGGTCCGTCGTCAGGCCGGCGACCTGCTTGCTGGTCAGCGCGGCGACCTGCAGCGAGCTCAGCGCCACGACCGCATCGGTCGTCAGGGCACCGACCTGGTCGGAACTCAGCGCGGCGACCTGGTTGGTGGCCAGCGCGGCCACGTCGGCGGTCTCCATCGTCGAGACCTGCGCGGTCGTCAGCGCGGCCACCTGGGCGGTGCTCAGCGCCTTGATCTGCGCGCTGGTCAGCGCGTTGAGGTCGTCCGACGTCAGGTTGCTCACCTGGCCGGTCGTCAGCGCGGCGACCTGCTGGGTCGTCAGCGCGGCGATCTGGTCAGAGCCGAGGGCTTCGAGTTCCGCCGAGGTCAGCGACGCCACCTGACCCGTGGTCAGGGCGCGCAGCTGGCCGGTGGTCAGCGCGGCGAAGTCGTCCGTGGCGAACTGGCTGATCTGGCCGGTCGTCAGCGCGGCCACCTGGGAGGTGGTGAGCGCTTCGACCTGGTCGGAGCTCAGCGCCTGCAGCTGGTCGCTGGTCAGCGCGCGCAGGGCGACCGTCGACAACGACTTCAGATCACCGCTTTCGATCGCGGCCATCTGGTCGGTCGTGAGGCCGGCGACTTGCTTGCTGGTCAGCGCGGCGACTTGTGCCGAGGTCAGGGCGACGATCGAGTCGGTGCTCAGCGCGCCGACCTGGGCCGAGCTCAGCGCGGCGACCTGGTTGGTGGCGAGCGCCTGCACGTCGGCGGACTCCATCGCGGCGACCTGGGCGGTCGTCAGCGCGGCGACCTGCTGCGTCGTCAGGGCCTTGATCTGGCCGCTCGTGAGGGCGTTCAGGTCGTCGGAAGTCAGGTTGCTGACCTGGGCGGTCGTCAGCGCGGCGACCTGCTGGGTCGACAGCGCGGCGACCTGGTCGGAGCCCAGCGCTTCCAGCTGGGCCGAGGTCAGCGCCTGCAGGGCGTTGGTCGACAGGGCCTTCAGGTCACCCGTTTCCAGGGCGGCCATCTGGTCCGTCGTCAGGCCGGCGACCTGCTTGCTGTTCAGCGCGGCGACCTGCGCCGAGCTCAGGGCGACCACGGCGTCGGTGCTCAGCGCGCCGACCTGGCCGGAGCTCAGCGCGGCGACCTGTTGAGAGCTCAGCGCGGCGACGTCGTCGCTGGTCATCGTCGAGACCTGACCGGTCGTCAGCGAGGCGACCTGCGCGGTCGACAGCGCCTTGATCTGGCCGCTCGTGAGGGCGTTCAGGTCGTCCGAGGACAGGTTGCTGACCTGCGTGGTCGACAGCGAGGCGACCTGGGCGGTCGACAGCGCGGCGATCTGGTCGGAGCCCAGCGCGTCGAGCTGGTCGGTGCCCAGGGCCCGCAGCGCGACGGTGGACAGGGACTTCAGATCGCCCGTCTCGATCGCGGCGATCTGGTCGGTCGTCAGGCCGGCGACCTGCTTGGAGGTCAGCGCGGCGACCTGCGCCGAGCTCAGGGCGACGACGGCATCGGTGCTCAGGGCGCCGACCTGGGCCGAGCCCAGGGCCTGCACCTGCGCGGTGGTCAGCGCGGCGACGTCGTCGCTGGTCATCGTCGAGACCTGGCCGGTCGTCAGCGCGGCGACCTGCTGGGTCGTCAGCGCCTTGATCTGGCCGCTCGTGAGGGCGTTCAGGTCGTCCGAGGACAGGTTGCCCACCTGCGCGGTCGTCAGCGCGGCGACCTGGACGGTCGACAGCGCGGCGATCTGGTCGGAGCCCAGCGCGTCGAGCTGGTCGGTGCCCAGGGCACGCAGCGCGACGGTGGACAGGGACTTCAGGTCGCCCGTCTCGATCGCGGCGATCTGGTCGGTCGTCAGGCCGGCGACCTGCTTGGTCGTCAGCGCGGCGACCTGCGAGGAGGTCAGCGCGACGATGGCGTCCGTGCTCAGCGCGCCGACTTGCGACGAGCTCAGCGCGGCGATCTGGTTGGTCGCCAGCGCGGCGACGTCACCCGATTCCATCGTGTTGATCTGGCCGGTCGTCAGCGCGGCGACCTGCTGGGTCGTCAGCGCCTTGATCTGACCGCTCGTGAGGGCGTTCAGGTCGTCCGAGGACAGGTTGCTGACCTGGCCGGTCGTCAGCGCGGCGACCTGCTGGGTCGTCAGCGCGGCGACCTGGTCGCTGTTCAGCGCGTCGAGCTGGGCGGTGCCGAGCGCGGCGATCTGGGCGGTGCCCAGGGCGCGCAGCTGGCCGGAAGTGAATGCACCGAAGTCGTCCGTGGCCAGCTGGCTGACCTGGCCGGTCGTCAGCGCGGCGACCTGGGCGGTCGACAGCGCCTGGACCTGATCGGTCGACAGGGCCTGCAGTTGGTCGCTGGTCAGGGCACGCAGGGCGGTCGAGGACAGCGAGCGCAGGTCAGCCGACTCGAGGGCGGCCATCTGGTCGGTCGTCAGACCGGCGACCTGCTTGCTGGTCAGCGCGGCCACCTGGCCCGAGGTCAGGGCGACGATCGAGTCGGTACTCAGCGCGCCGACCTGGGCCGAGCTCAGCGCGGCGACCTGGTTGGTGGCGAGCGCCTGCACGTCGGCCGATTCCATCGTCGAGACCTGGGCGGTCGACAGCGCGGCGATCTGCTGCGTCGACAGGGCCTTGATCTGGCCGCTGGTCAGCGCGTTCAGGTCGTCCGAGGTCAGGTTGTTCACCTGGCCGGTCGACAGCGCGGCGACCTGCTGGGTCGACAGGGCGGCGATCTGGTCGGAGTTCAGCGCCTCCAGTTGGGCGGAGGTCAGCGACTGCAGCGCGTTGGTGGCCATCGCCTTCAGGTCGCCCGATTCGAGCGCGGCCATCTGGTCGGTGCTCAGGCCCGCGACCTGCTTGCTGTTCAGCGCGGCGACCTGCGTCGAGGTCAGCGCGACGATCGAGTCAGTGTTCAGCGCGCCGACCTGGGCGGAGCCCAGCGCGGCGACCTGCGCCGTGGTCAGGGCCTGCACGTCGGCGGATTCCATCGTCGAGACCTGCGCGGTCGTCAGGGCGGCCACTTGCGCGGTGCCCAGCGCCTTGATCTGCGCGCTGTTCAGCGCGTTCAGGTCATCGCTGGCCAGGCCGGCGACCTGCGCGGTCGTCAGCGCGGAGACCTGGACCGTGCTCAGGGCGGCGACCTGGTCGGAACCCAGCGCGTTCAGCTGATCGGTGGTGAGGGCGCGCAGCGCGGTGCTGCTCAGCGCGCGGAGGTCACCGGTCTCGATGGCGGCCATCTGGTCGGTGGTGAGGCCGGCGACCTGCCTGGTCGTCAGCGCGCCCACCTGGGCGGAGCTCAGCGCGACGATCGCGTCCGTGCTCAGCGCGCCGATCTGGGCCGAGCCCAGCGACTGCAGTTGCGTGGTGGTCAGCGCGGCGACGTCGTCGCTGGTCATCGTCGCGATCTGGCCGGTCGTCAGCGAGGCGACCTGCGCGGTCGACAGCGCCTTGATCTGGCCGCTCGTGAGGGCGTTCAGGTCATCGGAGGTCAGGTTGCTGATCTGACCCGTCGTCAGCGAGGCGACCTGGGCGGTCGACAGCGCGGCGATCTGGTCGGAACCCAGGGCCTCGATCTGGTCGGTGCCCAGGGCGCGCAGCGCGGCGGTGGACAGCGCCTTCAGGTCACCCGTTTCCAGGGCGGCCATCTGGTCGGTGGTCAGGCCGGCGACCTGCTTGGTCGTCAGCGCGCCCACCTGGGCGGAGGTCAGCGCGGCGACGTTTTCAGTCGACAGCGCACCGACTTGCGCCGAACCCAGCGCGGCGACTTGCGCCGTCGTCAGGGCCTGCACGTCGGCGGATTCCATGCCGTTGACCTGGCCGGTGGTCAGCGCGGCGACCTGGGCGGTCGACAGCGCGCGGATCTGGGCCGAGCCCATTGCGTTCAGGTCGTCGGAAGCCAGCGCCTGGACCTGGGCGGTCGTCAGCGCGGCGACCTGGGCCGTCGTCAGCGCGGCGATCTGGTCGGAGTTCAGCGCATCGATCTGTGCGGTCGTCAGGGCGCGCAGCGCGTTGGTCGACAGCGCGCGGACGTCCACCGTCTCGATGGCGCCGACCTGGTCGGTCGTCAGGCCGCCGACCTGCTTGGTCGACAGCGGGGCGACCTGCTGCGAGCTCAGCGCGGCGATGTTCTCGGTCGACAGCGCGCCGACCTGGTCGGAGTTCAGCGCGACGATCTGCTGCGTGGACAGGGCCTGGACGTCGTTGCTCTCCATCGTGGAGACCTGCGCGGTCGTCAGGGCGGCGACCTGCGTGGTCGACAGCGCCTTGATCTGGGCGCTGGTGAGCGCGTTCAGGTCGTCGGAGGTCAGGTTGGCGATCTGGCCGGTCGTCAGCGCGGCGACCTGGGCGGTCGTCAGCGCGGCGATCTGGTCGGAGCCCAGCGCGGCGATCTGGTCGGTGGTCAGCGCGCGGATGGCCGCGGTGCCCAGCGCCTTCAGGTCGCCCGTCTCGAGGGCGGCCATCTGGTCGGTCGTCAGGCCGGCGACCTGCTTGGTCGACAGAGCGGCGACCTGCGAGGACGTCAAGGCGACGATGTTGTCGGTCGACAGGGCGCCGACCTGATCGGAACTCAGCGCCTGCACCTGACCGGAGCTCAGCGCCTGCACGTCGGCGCTTTCCATCGTGGAGACCTGGGCGGTCGACAGGGCGGCGACCTGGGCCGTGCCCAGCGCGCGGATCTGGGCCGAGCCCAGCGCGTTCAGGTCATCGCTGGCCATCGCCTGGACCTGGCCGGTCGTCAGCGCGGCGACCTGCTGGGTCGTCAGCGCGCCGACCTGGTCGGAATGCAGCGCATCGAACTGGTCGGTGGTCAACGAGCGGATCGCGGCCGTGGACAGGGCGCGCAGATCCTGCGATTCCATCGCAGCCATCTGGTCGGTCGTCAGACCGGCGATCTGCTTGGTCGACAGCGCGGCGACCTGCGCCGAGCTCAGCGCGGCGACGTTGTCGGTCGACAGCGCGCCGATCTGGGTCGAGCTCAGCGCGGCGACCTGCGCCGTCGTCAGCGCCTGCACGTCGGCGCTTTCCATCGTGGAGACCTGGGCGGTCGACAGGGCGGCGACCTGGGCGGTGCCCAGCGCGCGGATCTGGGCCGAGCCCAGCGCGTTCAGGTCATCGCTGGACATCGCCTGGACCTGGCCGGTCGTGAGCGCGGAGACCTGGGCGGTCGACAGCGCGGCGACCTGGTCGGAGTTCAGCGCGTCGAACTGGTCGGTGGTCAGCGAGCGGATCGCGGCCGTGGACATGGCGCGCAGGTCGGCGGTGTCGATGGCGGCGACCTGGTCGGTCGTCAGACCGGCGATCTGCTTGGTCGACAGCGCGGCCACCTGGGCGGAGCTCAGGGCGGCGATGTTCTCGGTCGACAGCGCGCCCACCTGGCCCGAGCTCAGCGCCTGGACCTGACCGGTGGTCAGGGCCTGGACGTCGGCGCTTTCCATCGCGGAGACCTGGGCGGTCGACAGGGCGGCGACCTGGGCGGTGCCCAGCGCGCGGATCTGGGCCGAGCCCAACGCGTTCAGGTCGTCGCTGGACATGGCCTGCACCTGGCCGGTGGTCAGGGCGGAGACTTGCTGGGTCGTCAGCGCGGCGACCTGGTCGGATTGCAGCGCATCGAACTGGTCGGTGGTCAGCGAGCGGATCGCGGCGGAGGACAGCGCACGCAGGTCCTGCGACTCGATGGCGGCGATCTGGTCGGTCGACAGGCCGGCCAACTGCTTGGAGGTCAGGGTCGCGAACTGGCCGGAGGTCAGCGCGACGATGGCGTCGGTGGACAGCGCGGCGATCTGGGCCGAGCTCAGCGCGGCGACCTGGCCGGTGGTGAAGGCCTGGACGTCGGCGGACTCCATGCCGGAGACCTGGTCGGTCGACAGCGCGGCGATCTGGGCGGTGCCCAGCGCGCGGATCTGCGCGCTGCTCAGCGCGTTCAGTTCATCGGTGGACAGCACGGCGACCTGGCCGGTCGTCAGCGAACCGATCTGGGTGCTGGTCAGCGCCGAGACCTGGTCGGAATTCAGCGCCTGGACCTGGTCGGTCGTCAGCGCGCGGATGGTGGCGGTCGAGAGCGCCTTCATGTCGTCGGAGCTGATGGCCGCCATCTGGTCGGTCGTCAGGCCCTTGACCTGGGTGGAGCTCAGGGCGCCGATCTGGCCGGAGCTCATCGCCTCGATCGAGTCGGTGCTCAGGGCGCCGACCTGGGCGGAGCTCAGCGCGCGGACCTGCGCCGTGGTCAGCGCCTGCACGTCGGCGCTGTCGACGCCGGCCAACTGGTCGGTGGTCAGCGCGGCGATCTGCTGCGTGGTGATGGCGCGGATCTGGTTGGTGTCCAGGGCGGCGATCTCATCGCTGGCCAACTGGCGGATCTGCTGCGTGGACAACGCGCCGATCTGGGCGGTGGTCAGCGCGGCGACCTGGTCGGAGTTCAGCGCGGCGACCTGGTCGGTGCCCAATGCCTTGACGGCGGCGGTGCTCAGCGCGTGCACGGCGTCGGAGGTCAGGGCGGCGGCCTGGTCCGAGGTCAGCGCGGCGGTCTGCGTGCTGCTCAGCGCGGCGGCCTGGTTGGTCGCCAGAGCGGCGACGCCCTCGGTGGAGAGGGCGGCGACTTGTTGCGAGCTCAGGGCCTTGATCTGATCGGTCTTCAAGGCCTGCAGGTCGTCGGAGGCCAGGCTGCCCATCAGGCTGGTGGAGATGGCGGCCACCTGCTGCGTGGTCAGCGCACGGATCTGGTCGGAGGCCAACGCGTTCAGGTCATCCGATTCCAGGTTCCTGACCTGCTGCGTGGTCATCGCGCCGACCTGCCGGGTCGTCATCGCGCCGAACTGGTCGGAGCCCAGGGCATTCAGCTGGGCGCTGGTGAAGGTCTGCACCGCGGCGGTGGACAACGCGCGCAGGTCGTCGGACTCGATGGCGGCGATGTTGGTCGTCGTGAACAGCGACACGGCCTTGGTGCCGAGCGTGGCGAACTGCGAGGTCGTCAGCGCCTGGAACTGCTCGGTGGTGAACGCGGCCCAGTCTTCGCTGGTCAGGCGCGCCAGTGTCGTCGACGTGAGGGCGGCGATCTGGTCGGTCGTCAGGTTGGTAATCAGCGATGCCATCTTGGAACTCCGTGAACCTATGGGGGCGGATGCGCCCATAGGCGCGAGGTGGGGTTGGGTCAGCTTGTTGTTGCCGGGCGCCCGAACTTCCGGATGCCGTCATTCGGTTTTCGGTCGCCGATTGACAAACTTGAGCTAGCCCAGAAATGTTATTGGCGGCTTGCTTAACGTGAACGGAACAAAAGGGCCTGGAGTCGGCCTCAGTTCACGGTTACAGAAGCGGCGTAAAGCCCGCGAACGCGGGGGGGCGAGATGCTTGCCGAGGCAAGGGGTTTTGGCGCCACTCTCGAACGACCGTTCACTTGTCACGCGCCAGACATCCAATGTTGATCGGCACTTAGGCGTGATCCTGAAGTTCCGACGCACGACGTGGAGCGGCTCGATGAGCGATGGATTGCAGCGGTACGTGCCTGAAACACGATGTAAGCAGTGTGAACGAAGTCTGATGAAACCCTGGACTGGCCCCGGGCTCGACCGGGTTGGGCGTGTGTCGGGCGTGATAAGTTCACGGGTTTCCAGCCGGCCCGCCACGCTCAGTTTCCAGGGTATGAGACCTCTATTAGTTATTGACAGCCAATCAATATGACGATGAACGCAACGAAGCCTTATCGGATCCTCGGCATCCAGCAGATCGCCATCGGCGGGCCGGACAAGGCAGCGCTGCGCCGGCTGTGGGTCGACGTGCTGGGGCTGGAGGTCACCGGCACGTTCGTGTCGGAACAGGAGAACGTCGACGAGGACATCTGCGCGATCGGCGCCGGGGCGCATCGGGTCGAAGTCGATCTGATGCAGCCGCTGGATCCGGAGAAGCGGCCGGCGGTCCACGCGACACCGCTCAATCACGTCGGGTTGTGGGTGGACGATCTGCCCAAGGCGGTGGAATGGATGACCGCGAACGGGGTGCGTTTTGCACCGGGCGGCGTCCGCAAGGGGGCGGCAGGCCACGACATCTGCTTCATCCACCCGAAGAGCAGCGGCGAGTTCCCCATCGGCGGGGAGGGCGTGCTGATCGAACTGGTCCAGGCGCCGGACGATGTGGTGAAGGCCCTGGGCGGGCCGTCCGGCTCAGGCGCCTGATCCGCACCGCCGGGGCGCCGCGACGAGCCCCGTCACCAGAACTTCCACCAGGGCGAGGGCTCGGGCGTCTCTTCCAGTGCCGCCTTGCGCCGCGTGCCCGAGCGCTGGAAGTGCAGCAAGGGGATCGAGAACGGATCGACGCTCGCGGCGCCACTGCCCTCGAGCTGATATCCGAACCGGGCGAGCAGGACCTCTTCGCCCAGCTCCAGCGGATGGAAGGGCAGGGGGTAGGCGTCCTCGCCCTCGTCGCTGGTTACGCGCTGCTGCTCCGCCCAGTACGGTGCCTCGAAGGGCAGCGGCTCGCCGATGTCCTCCAGGATGCCGCTGTCGGGGGACAGGCTCAGGGAGCGGATCAGGCGTCCGTCTTCCCAGACGGCGAAGGCGAACCAGTCCACCACGCTGTGCATCGCGTGCAAGGTGATCCGGCGTTTGCCTGCGATGTCGAGGAAGCGGCCCGGCAGCTGCGAAGGGTGGTCGACCGCGAACTCGCTGGCCGCGATGACGGAGACGCCGGGGAAGCAGCCGATGAACATCAGCGGGTCCGGCGGATTGGTATAGCTCAGATCGCCTTCGCCGATCAGCTCGAGCGACTCTCCCGGGAAGAGCCGTTCCGCCAGCGCGCGCGTGGCGTCGCGGTCGAGCGCCGGCTGCCCTTCCAGGGCCGCGCGAGCGTCGCCGTCCGCGATGACCAGCATCCAAGTCTTGGCCCCCATGCGCCATCCTCTCCGTTCAGTGGCGAGGATGGTAATCGCGTCAACCCTCGTACGGCCCTTTCCCGGGCAGCGCCCACAGCAGGCCGAGCGTCGCGCCGGCCGGCGCGACGGTGAGATGGTCCTCGCCGGCCAGAACGCGGCTCTCGATGCGCAGCGACTTGTAGCGGCGCCGGCGCAGCTGTGTCTCGAAGCGGCGCATGTCGGCGACGAGGTCGCTCTCCTTGTTGAAGCGCGGTCCCGGCGCGACGGCCTCGTAGCCGCCGACGTACTGGAAGACGCGGGCCGGCAGGTCGGTGTGCTGCTTCGCGTAGGCCGCTTCCCGCTCGAACATCAGGTGACGATCGAACCAGAACGACGGACTGCCGAGGATGTAGTGGCTGAACAGCGCCGGCCTGGCGAACAGGACCTGCGCCGCGAACAGCGCGCCGTAGGAATGCCCGAGCAGCACGCGGCGGGCCGGGTCGAGCTGGTAGCGCGCGGAGATCGCCGGCACCGCGACCTCGGCCAGGTACTGGAGGTAGGCCGCCCCTTCGCCGTAGCGCGGCGCGCCATGGCGATCGGCGGGGCGGCCAGGCCGCGTGCGGGGATCGCTGGGGGTGTAGTCGCGCGAGCGCATTTCCACGGCGGATTCATCCGCGGGCCCCGCCAACCCGACGACCGCGAAGTCGGCCAGGTTGCGACCCTGCTGACCCACGCGGTTGCGCAGGGCCCGCACGAGCGGGAAGGCATAGGGCGCGTCGGTCACGAACACGGCCGGTCGGGGACCGGTGTTCGGAGGCGCATTCGGCGGCAGGTCGATCCAGACCTCGTAGCGGCGGCCGGTGGCCGGATCGGGCAGCGGATGGACGAAGGTGCCGGGCAGGGCGTAAGGCCCGGTGGCATCCGGCAGCGAGGGCGCGGCGATGGACCGGGTGGTCGGCATCAGCAGCGAACCCAGCGCCGCGGCGAGGACTTGCCTGCGGTCGGTCATGCGAGGGAGCGGGAGCAACGAAGGGTCGCGAGTGTCTCGCGGCGTGGCGGCGGGACGCTCCCTGGAAGCCGTTACGTGCGTTACGTGCGTTACGGGCGTCTGGCGCGTCTGGCGCGTTTCGCGCGCCAGGCCCTCGCGTGCCTCAGTCGACCAGGATGTTCCGGTTCTTCAGCGTCAGGTGGATCTTGTCGCCGACCGTGTCCTTGTTGAAGGGCTTGACGATGTAGCCGGTCGCGCCGAGCTGGGCGGCGCGGATGATGTCTTCCTTGCGGCCTTCGGCGGTGACCAGCAGGACCGGCACCTTGCGCAGCGGATCGGACTCCGGCTTGGCGCGCAAGGCCTCGAGGAGCTGGAAGCCGTTCATCACCGGCATGTTCACGTCGCTGAGGACGAAGTGGACCGGCTCGCCGGACTCGGCGCAGAGCTCGAGCTGGCGCAGCGCGGCCTTGCCGTCCTCGGCCTCGAGGATCTTCTTGAAGCCCAGCTCGCGGAGCAGCCCGGAGATGATGCGGCGCATGGTCGAGAAATCGTCGACCACCAGGAAACAGAACTCTTCGCGTTTGATCGTCGTGACCATGTGGAACCCCTTCAGGGGTGGAATCCTAGCGTGAGGAGGCTCAGGCGTATTCGTCGAGGAAGGCGCCCAGCGACGCCTGAGCGCGAGAACGCTTCGCGCCGGCCTCATCCGCGTCCTGCTTCCGGTCCTGCTCCCGGTCCGGGGCCTGAGCCTGCGTTGAGGCCTGGGGCGCGGCGCTCTGGCCGGATCGCTCCGCTGCCTTCGCCTGCGCGGCCTCCGCTGCCTGTTTCTGGATCTGGGCGATCTGGTCCATCACCATCTGCATCTGGGATTGCAGCAGCTTCTGACGTTTGTCTTTCGCCTGGGCGTCCATCGTCGAGTCCGAGGCAAGGTCCTTCATCTGCTTCTGCAACTGCTTGAGCTGCGATTGCAGACGTGCGATCTGCGCGTCGGAGCCGGTGCCGGAGGCCGCGGCGGAGGGCCCGGACGAAGTCGATGCCGAGGAGGCGGAGGGGATGGCGACGTGCATGATGGATTCCCGGGCGATGCTCCGATATCGGCCCTCGGGGCCGGGTCTTGAGGGGGCCGGGGCGAGCGCGTGCGTGGTGCGGCCGTCCCGGGCCGGCATCGAGGCTCGCGTCAGGGGCATGGCACTGCGGGTAGCATCGTCGGATGACCTCGACAACGCCTGACCCCGTCGCCGCACTGCTGCGCCACGCCGCCGCCACCTGGATCGCGCCGCGTTTCCGCCACCTGGCGGACGAGGAGGTGATGGAGAAGGCCCCCGGCGAGTGGGTCACGACCGTCGATCGTGATGTCGAGGCCTTCCTCACCCCCGAACTGCGCGCCCTGGTGCCCGGCTCGCGCGTCGTCGGCGAAGAGCAATGCGCGGAGACGCCGGAGCTGCTCGACCAGCTCGACGAGGGCGCCGTGTGGCTGGTCGATCCGCTGGACGGGACCTTCAACTTCATCTCGGGGCGCGAACCGCTGTCGTCGATGGTGGCGCTGCTGGAAGACGGCGTGACCGTCGGGGCCTGGATGCTGGATCCGATCTCGGGCGTGCTGCATCACGCCCGGCGCGGGCAGGGCGCCTGGCGGGAGACGGAACGGCTGCGCACGGCGCCGGGCCCGGGGCTGAAGCGGGCGGTCGTCAAGACGCGCTTCCTTCCGCAGGAACACCAGGACCGCGTCGCGACCTGGCAGGGCGTCGAGATCCTGCCCGGACTCAACTGCGCCGGCGCGGAGTACCCCGCACTCGCCGAAGGCGCCTTCGACGCGACGCTGTATTGGCGCAAGCTCGCCTGGGACCATGCGCCAGGCACGCTCTTCATCACGGAAGCCGGCGGCTTTGCGGCGCGGCTGGACGGCACGCCCTATCGCGCTGGCGACCGGCTGCCGGGGTTGCTTGTGGCTCGCAGCCCCGATGTGTGGGAAGAGGCCGCGGCAGCTTGGAAGATGACTTCGTGAGGCCAGGCGCGGGCGCTCCAGGGTGCATGGGGGATCCCTCCAGGACCCCCAAGCACCCTTCCGGCCCCAGGCGCGCTCGTTGACTTCGGCCTCGCTGGCATGCGCTGACTGAGGGTCGCGGCGCTTCCGCTGATTGGGGCGGTCAGGAGCGGCGGCTCCGGTTTGGAACGCCGATTGCCGCATCTGGCGTCGATGACCCCCTCCCTTGATATCGCACGCCGGCTTGACCGGCTGCCCTGGTCGCGCTGGCACTGGCGCGTGGTGCTCGCGCTGGGTGTGGCGTGGGTGCTCGACGGGCTTGAAGTCACCCTGGTCGGCTCCGTCGGCGCCGTGCTGGAAAGACCTGACACCCTTGGCCTGAGCGCGGTCCAGGTCGGCTGGTCCGGCTCGCTGTACCTCGCCGGCGCGATCGTCGGCGCACTGGTCTTCGGCCGGATGTCGGACCGGCTCGGCCGCAAGCGGCTGTTCCTCGCGACGCTCGCCATCTACGCCGTGGCCACGCTGGCGACGGCGTTCTCCACCGACTTCACTTTCTTCGCGCTGTGCCGCTTCGTCACCGGCCTGGGCATCGGCGGCGAGTACGCCGCCATCAACTCCGCGATCGACGAGCTCGTGCCCGCCCGCGTGCGCGGCCGGGTGAACCTCGCCATCAACGGCAGCTTCTGGATCGGCGCGGCGCTGGGCGCCTCCTCCAGCCTGCTGCTGTTGCATCCGGACGTGCTCGGCCCGGTGCAGGGCTGGCGCGTGGGCTTCGCGATGGGCGCGCTGCTGGCGGTCGGCATGGTGCTGGTGCGCCGCCACGTGCCCGAGAGCCCGCGCTGGCTGCTGCGCCATGGCCGGGGCGAGGAGGCCGGTCGGATCATCGACGCCATCGAGGCCGAGGTCGCCGCCCAGCACGGGCCGCTGCCGCCGCTGCCGCCGCTGCCGGCGGATCGGAGCGAGCACCGCCGCGCCGTGCCCACGATGCGCGAGGTGCTGCAGGTGCTGCTGCGCCGCTACCGCGTCCGCAGCGGCGTGGCCTTGTCGCTGATGCTGGCGCAGGCCTTTTTCTACAACGCGATCTTCTTCAGCTACGCGCTGGTGCTCACGCGCTTCTACGGCGTCGCCGACCATCGGGTGGCGCTCTACATCTTTCCGTTCGCGCTCGGCAACGTGCTGGGTCCGTTGTTGCTGGGACCGCTCTTCGACCGGGTCGGCCGCCGCCGCATGATCGCGCTGACCTACGGACTGGCCGGCGTGGGCCTCGCGGCCACCGGCATCGCCTTCGTCGCGGACATGCTCGATGCGCGCTCTCAGGCGTTGTGCTGGTCGGCGGTGTTCTTCTTCGCGTCAGCGGCGGCCAGCTCCGCCTATCTCACGGTCAGCGAGGTCTTCCCGCTCGAGATGCGCGCGATGGCCATTGCGATCTTCTACGCCGTGGGCACCGGCGCGGGCGGCTTCGTCGCACCGCTGCTGTTCGGATGGCTGGTGGAGAGCGGCGACCGCGGCAACGTCGCGAACGGCTACGGCATCGGCGCCGCGCTGGTGATCGTGGCGGGGCTGCTCGCGCTGCGCTTCGGCGTCGACGCGGAGCGCAAGCCGCTGGAGGACATCGCGCCGTCGATGGATCATCCTCACGACGACGATTCGCGGGCTGCACGCGTCTGACGCGCGACGGCGCCCTTTCCCAGTTGCCGCAGAGGCAGAGGAGGAGGGCCGCGCAACGCCGCGCCGATGCGACGCGTCAGCGCTTGCCGAACCAGCGCCGCACGCGGCGCTTCCAGTCCAGCCACTGGCGATGGCGGGAGCGGTCGATGCGCTTCACGTCGATCAGCGTGACGTCGCCGCAGGCGGACATCGTGTGCAGGCCGCTGGCGAAGTCGCGATGCGCGAGGTCGCCGGTGAAGGTCGCCGGCAGCGCCTGGACCTCGACGGCGTCCGGCGTCAGACGGTTGAAGCGCACCCAGCGCGTCGCCCCGCCGTAGCCGTTGCGGCTGTCCTGGACCGGCAGCGTCACAAGACCGTCCGCGCCTACGAAGGGCGTGCCGGCGGGCCGCGCGCCGTCATGCGCGCACCTCACCGGATTCGCGCGATGCGGGGTCCACGGGCCTTGCAGCGACTCGGCATGGGCGACGTGCAGCTCGCGCTGGTCACGCTTGTCCGGGCCGATGACCGCATAGAACATCCACCAGACGCCGTCGTGCCGCAGCAGCGAGGCGTCGACCGCGCGCACGCCCGGCAGCAACGCGCAGACCCGCTCCCACCGTTCCCAGCGCTCGGTGCCGTCCACCGCGCGGTAGAGCGCCACTTCCTCGGCCTGGCTCGATTCGGGGACCATCCACACCTGCCCCTCGTGTTCGAACACGAACGGGTAGGACAGGTGGAAGGGCGTCTGCAGCACCGGCTTGGGCGCGCTCCAGGCGCCGTTGCTCAGATCCAGCGTGAGACGCTGCAGGTCGGCGCGCTTGGTGCGGTAATCGAAGTTCTCGACGAACACATGCAGCGCGTCGCCGTCGCGCAAGGCGAAGGGATCGGCGTAATAGCGCCAGTCGCCGGCCTCGGGCATCCAGACGATCTGGTCGCGCAATTCGCGCAGGCGCGCCGGGCTGAGCAGATCGATGCGTTCGGGAACGACGCCGACGGTCCAGAAGTCCGACTTCGGACGCTTAACCACGAACGTCTTCCACGCTCAGGCCGGTCAGGTCCTTCTGCTGGTTCTCCTGGTTCTCCCGGGCGCCCTGGCGCGCCAGCACGTCGTGGTAGAGCCCCAGCGTGGCCCGCACGGCGGTCGAGCGGTCGTAGCGCTGCATGTCGTAGTCGATCGGGCGACGGTGGTCGCGCTGCCGTTGCGCGAGCGCGGCGGCGATCGCCTGGCCCATCGCCGGCGCGTCGTCGATCGCCACGATGGCCGATTGCGCCGGGTCCAGCATCTCGCGCGCGCCCAGCGTGGCGGTCGCCACGATCGGCAGACGGGCGCGCATGGCTTCGAGGATGGCCAGCGGGAACTGCTCCTCGCGCGACGAGGACACGTACAGGTCCATCTCGCCGAGCAGCTCGTCGACGTTCCAGCGGAATCCGAGCAGGTGGATGCGCTTGTCGTCGCCGCGCAGCGCCTCGAGCTCCGCGCGCTGCGGGCCTTCGCCGATCAGCACCAGGTGGGCATTCGCCGGCGCGTGCTGCTGGAAGGCCTGGATCAGCGTGTGCATGCCCTTGGCCGCGTGCAGCCTGCCGACACAGCCGATCACCGGCGCGGCGGCGGGGATGCCGAGTTCCAGGCGCAGCGAGCCCGACGGCGCCTTCGCGGCGCAGGAGCCGGGCGCGCGTTCCGGGGCCCAGTTGTAGATGACGCGATGCATGCCGTCGAATGCCTTCAGGTGACCGACCTGCGCCGAATTGACGCACACCAGCGCGTCCATCCGCGCATGGTGATGCGTCTTGTACCCGACATGCAGCGTGCCGACCCGCGCGCTGTGTCTGGCCGCCGCCACCGCCTTGCAGGCGGGGCCGAGGTGGCCGTGGACCACGTCCGCGCCCAGCTTCGCAGCCAGGCGGCGCACGCGCGCGCCACGCAGCAAGGGCAGGTGCAGGCCGTGGTAGCTCACGCGCTGGTCCAGCGCGTGACGCACCGCGGATCCCGCCGGCCCGATCACGTGGACCGTGTGGCCCAGCGCGGCCTGGGCGTTGGCCAGGTCGACGCAATGATGCTCGCCGCCGGCGATGCGGGACGAGAAGACCACATGGACGATGGAAAGTGCGCGCATGACGTCGAATCGGCAAAAGAGATAAATAACGTTTGGAGTCTATTTCTTAACATTCAGCAATAGAGCGGGATTTCCCCCGAGATCGTGGGGTGTACGGTGAGCCATCGGCAACGGTGTGCGCAATTCACCGTCCGGTGTTGACGCGAGGCAAACACTCGGCTCCAAAGTGGGGCGTGCGCTGGCGTTGACGGGTCTGAGTGGTGCGGAGCGGGATGAAACGCCACGTAACCAAACCGGCAGTGGCGGACCCGCGGGCGTCGGCGCGACGAAGCGCTGTTTCCCTGGGATGAACTGCAAGGCGTGACCACCTGCATGCAGGGTCATTGAAGTTAAGCTAGCGCGCCTTTTTGCGGCTTTCGCACGAAGGACAACTCTTTACGCCAACTGCCACGTTCCCCGGAGCCCGCTTCATGCTGCGTCTGTCGCTGATTGCCCTTGTCGTTGCGTCCCTGCTCGCCGGTTGCGGCAAGTCCTCTCCCGACAAGAAGGCGTCGCCCGCGGCCGAGGCAGCCAGCGCGCCGAGCCTGCTGGTCTCGCCCGAGGACGTCCAGACCCTGGGCGTGAGCGCCTATGCCAGCGGCCCGGTGATCACCGGCTCGATCCAGCCGGAACGCCGTGCCGACCTGCGCGCCGAGCTGCAGGCCATCGTGCTGCAGGTCTACAAGGAGAACGGCGAGCGCGTGAAGCGCGGCGACCTGCTGGTGCGCCTGGACGACACGGCCATCCGCGACACGGTCCAGTCCGCCGACGAGTCCGCCCGTGCGTCCTCGCAGAGCTTCGAGCAGGCCGAGCGCCAATATCAGCGCCTGAAGACGCTGCAGGCGCAGGGCATGAGTTCCATCCAGGCGATGGAAGACGCAGAGATCCGCCGCAACAACGCGCAGAGCGACCTGGTCGCCGCCCGCGCCCGCGTGGCCACGGCGCGCCAGCAGCAGCAGCGCACCGAGGTGCGCGCGCCGTTCGACGGCGTCGTCAGCGACCGCAAGGTCTCGCCGGGCGACTCGGCGCAGATCGGCAAGGAACTGATCAAGGTGATGGACCCGGCGTCGATGCGCTTCGAGGGCCTGGTCTCCGCCGACCGGATGTCCGAGCTCAAGCTGGCGCAGACGGTCTACTTCCGCGTCAACGGTTATCCGCAGGTGGACTTCCAGGGCAAGGTGCGCCGCATCGCCCAGGCCGCCAACGCCAACACCCGTCAGGTCGAGGTGCTGGTCGACTTCGCCGGCGCGCAGCAGCCCGGCGTGGCCGGCCTCTACGCCGAAGGCCGCGTGCAGACCAACAGCGTCTCGGCGTTGATGGTGGCCGACAGCGCGCTGGTGCGGGAGGGCGACAAGTCCTTCGTCTGGCGCGTGGAGGGCGGCAAGGTCGCGAAGACCCCGGTGAACCTGGGCGCGCGGGACGACCGCCAGGGCCTGTACGTGGTCACGAGCGGGGTGAAGCCCGGTGATCGCATCCTGCGCAGCCCGACCAGCACGCTGCTCGACGGGCAGCGCGTCGAGCTGGGCAGGACGGCCGTCTCCGCCAGCGGGACCGCCACGACGGCGACCGGCATGACGAACCCGGGCGGCGCCCCCGCCGCGGGATCGACCACGTCGGGCGCCACCGCCGCGCCGCTGCCGGTGCTGCCGGTGGCTTCGGCCGCGTCGGCCCAGTGATGCGCACAGGAGCCTGAACCATGTTCCTCTCCAATTTCTCGGTCAAGAAGCCGATCGCGATGATCGTGATCATCATCGGCTTGATGGCCCTGGGCCTGCTGGCCCTGTCCAAGCTGCGCGTCAACGAGCGGCCCGATGTCGACCTGCCGCTGCTGGTGGTCAGCATCAGCTATCCGGGCGCGTCGCCGGAGACCTCCGAGCGCGAGATCGTCAACCGCATCGAGAAGTCGCTGCAGAGCATCTCCGGCGTCAACGAGGTCCGCTCGACCTCGGGCGAAGGATCGGCCCAGCTGCTGCTGTTCTTCAACTTCGACAAGAACATGATCGAGGCGGCCGACGAGGTCCGCAACGCGATCGCCGCGGTCCGCCACAAGCTGCCGACGGAAATGCGCGAGCCGGTGCTGCAGCGCGTCGACCCGTCGGCGCAGCCGATCATGCAGCTGGCGCTGTCGTCCAGCAGCCAGTCGCATGCCGAGATCTCGCGGATGGCGGAGGACCAGTTCGCCGACCGCTTCCGCGCCATCCCCGGCGCGGCGACGGTGACGGTGAACGGCTCGCTCAAGCGTGAGTTGTCGGTACTGCTGAACGCGCAGAAGCTGCGCGAGTTCAACGTCTCCGTGACCGAGGTCGTCAACGCGCTGCGCATGCAGAACACGACGGCGCCGGTGGGCAAGGTGCGCGGACAACTGGAGGACCAGAGCATCCGGCTGCTGGGCCGCATCGAGTCGCCGGCCGACTTCAACCAGATCGTCGTCAAGCGCTCCGGCAGCGAGCTGATCCGCCTGGGCCAGGTGGCCACGGTGCAGGACGGCTTCGCGGAGCAGACCAGCCTGTCGGTGCGCAACGGTCATCCGAACGTCGGCATCATGGTCACGCGCTCGCGCGACGCCTCGACGGTGAGCGTGGCCAAGGAGGTCCGCAAGCTGGTCGAGGAGATCGACAAGACGCTGCCCAAGGGCACCAAGCTCGAGGTCGTGCAGGACGGCGGGCAGGACGCGCAGGACAGCCTGAACAACGTGATCCACGCGCTGGTGTTCGGCGCGGGCCTGACGATCTTCGTCGTCTATGTGTTCCTGAACTCCTGGCGCTCGACGATGATCACGGCGCTGTCGCTGCCGACCTCGGTGATCGCGGCCTTCATCGCGGTCTGGCTGTGCGGCTTCACGCTGAACTTCATGAGCCTGCTGGGCCTGTCGCTGGCGATCGGGGTGCTGATCGACGATGCGATCGTGGTGCGCGAGAACATCGTGCGCCACATGGAGCGCGGCGCCGACCGCCGCACCGCCGCGCTGAAGGGCACCGCGGAGATCGGCCTGGCCGTCGCGGCGACGACCTTCTCCATCGTGGCCGTGTTCATCCCGGTGGCCTTCATGCCGGGCGTGTCGGGCGAATGGTTCCGGCCGTTCGGGCTGACGGTGGTCGCCTCGGTGCTGGTGTCGCTGTTCATCTCGTTCACGCTGGACCCGATGCTGTCGGCGTTCTGGGGCGATCCCCCGGGGCATCACGAAGCGCCCAAGACCGGCATCTCCAAGAAGCTGCAGGCGTTCAACGAGTGGTTCGACCGCCAGGCCGACGGCTACGGTCACGTGATCGCCTGGGCGCTGCATCACCGCCGCTGGATGGCGGTGTTCGCGGTCCTGAGCTTCGCCCTCGCGATCTTCCTGCAGGTCACGCTGGGCGGCACGAGCTTCCTGCCGGCGTCGGATTCCGGGACCATCGCCATCGAGGTCCGGACGCCGGCCTCGTCCAGCCTCGAGTACGCGCGGCTGAAGATGGGTGCCGCGTCCGCGCTGGCGCGCGAGATGCCCGAGACGGTGGCCACCAATGAGAGCGTCAACGCCAGCGGCGGCCGCATCTACGTGGACCTGGGCAAGAGCACCCAGCGCAAGCGCAGCGCGGCGGAGATCGCCGCCGACCTGCGCACGCGGGTGGCGCGGCTGGTCGGGGCGGAGTACGTCGTGCTCGACGACCTGAACAACGGCGCGCAGAAGCCGGTGCAGATCCGTTTCTCCGGCGCGGACTCGCGCAAGCTGATGGAGATCACGACCGACTACATGGAAAAGCTGCGCCGCGTGCCGGGCGCGGTGGACGTGGGCCTGTCGGAGCAGGATCCGCAGAACGAGCTGCAGATCGAGCTCAACCGCGGCCTGGCCAACACGCTGGGGATCTCGGTGGGCGATGCGGCCAACTCCTTGCGGGTGGCCTTCGCCGGCGTGGAAGTCGGCGACTGGATCGACCCGAGCAGCGAGACGCGCGACGTGGCGGTGCGGCTGGCGCCGGAGGACCGCGTCGACGCCAGCAACATCGAGCGCCTGCCGATCGCCGTCACCGGCGCCGGCGTGATGGTGCCGCTGGAGCAGATCGCGACGGTGACGATGGGCAAGGGCCCGGCCAAGATCCAGCACGCGGACGGCAAGCGGATGATCGCGGTGTCGGCCAACGCGCACGGCCGTTCGCCCGGCGAGGTCACCAGCGACGCGCTGAAGCTGGCCAAGGCGATCAATTTCCCGCCCGGCTACGGCATCGAGCTGGCGGGCGCGGCCAAGGACCAGCAGGAGGTCTTCAGCGCGATGGCCATCGCGCTGTTCTCGGGCATCGGCCTGATGTACCTGATCCTGGTGATGCAGTTCGGCAGCTTCACGGCGCCGATGGGCGTGATGCTGTCGTTGCCGCTGTCGCTGATCGGCGTGGTGGTGGCGTTGCTGCTGACCAAGGGCACGCTGAACCTGATGAGCTTCATCGGGATCATCATGCTGGCCGGTCTGGTGGCGAAGAACGCGATCCTGCTGCTGGACGCGGCGCGCCAGGAGGAGGCCGCCGGCGTGCCGCGCGAGGAGGCGCTGATGCACGCGGGCCGCAAGCGCTTCCGTCCGATCCTGATGACGACCTTCGCGCTGATCGCCGGCATGCTGCCGGTGGCGGTGGGCATCGGCGAAGGCGGCGAGTTCTACCGCCCGATGGCGGTGGCGATCATCGGCGGCACGATCACGTCGACCTTCCTGACGCTGCTGATGGTGCCGAGCTTCTACGACAGCATCGAGATGTTCCGCGACAAGCAGCGCGCCCGCGTGGCGAAGGCGGCCGACGGCTGGGGCAAGGTGGGCGCGATGGCGATCAACCGGCTGGTGGAGCTGGCGGTGATCGTCGGTTTCCTCACCACGCTGATCTTCGTGTGGTGGCTGATCGCCGGGCTGATCAACCGCGGTCGCCCCGTCGCGCACCACGAGGCCGTGCTGGGTGCGGGCGACGATTGATCGAGGACTGATGGACGACTGATCGTCGATCCACCGACGAACGTCGGCGCCACGCGCCGGCATCACCGGACGGTGAAGGGAAGGGCGCCTCGACCAGGCGCCCTTTCCGTTTCCAGCTGCTCAGCTGCTCAGCTGCTCAGCCGCTTAGCCGCTCAGCCGCTCAGCCGCTCAGCCGCGCCGCAGCCGCCGCCACCAGGCGTCGCCGGACGCGCGCGACGCGGCATCGCCGGACGCGGCGTATGCCTGCGCGGCGGCCGCGCGCAGCTCGACCTCCGTGCCCACGCCGACGTGGGACGTGAGGCGGTAGACGATGCCGGCGAGTTCCGCGCGTTCCCGCATGCCGGACAGGCCCCAGTGGCCGGGCCGGCCGCCGCGGTCCTGCACCTCGTCCGGCACGCCGACGCCGTCGTCCCGCACGAACAGCGCGAAGCTGGCGTCGTCGAACCGGAGCGTGACCTCGATGCGCTCGGCCTGGGCGTGCTGGAACGCGTTGAAGATCGCTTCGCGCGCGATCAGGCAGATCGACGCGGACAGCGCAGGCGCCAAGGGCCTCGGCGTGCCCTCGACCGTCAGCGCGAAGGCGGCGCCGTGCGTGTGCGAGAGCTCGCGCCCCAGCGCCTCCAGCGTGTGCTCGAGCAGATTGGCGTCGGGCGGCGGCAGGCGCAGGTCGGTGACCCGGTCGCGGCCCTCGACCAGCAGCGCATCGGCGTCGGTCAGCACGCGTTCCATGGCCGCGCGCTCCGTGCCGGGCAGCCGGCGCGCGATGGCCTCGAAGCGCAGGATCAAGCCGTAGACGCCTTGCAGCAGCGTGTCGTGCAGGTCGCGCGCGATGCGCTCACGCTCCTGCACTCGGGCGGCGAGGCGATCCTGTTCATGCAGACGGCGTTGACGCCCGCGCAGCGCAGCCAGACCCCCCAGCGCGCCGAAGCCCGCGAGCACCGCCGCCGCGCGGAACCATGCGTTCTGGGTCAGGGTCGGCGCGATCTCGAAGCGCAGCGACGCGGGCGCGGCGCTCCACGGGCCGCCGTCCTGCGAGGCCTCGACGCGGAAGTCGTAGGCCCCAGGCCCGAGGTTGGTGTAGAACGCGCGGCGCCGCGTGCCCGCCTCCTGCCAGTCCCGGTCCTGGCCGATCAGGCGATATCGGAAGCGCGTGCGTTCGGGCTGGGCAAGGCTGATGGCGGTGTAGGCGATCTCCAGGTCCCGCGTGCCGGCGGCCAGGCGTTGCGGGCCGTTGCCACCGTGCCCGTCGCTCCCGTCGCTGCTGCCGTCGGCGCTGCTGCCGCTGTTGCCGACCGGCACGGGCTCGCCGTGCACGAAGAGCCGTTGCACCTCGACCGGCGGCGGGGCCGGCTCGCCTTGGGGCAGACGGGCCGGATCGATGCGGACCACGCCATTGCTGAGCGAGAACCAGAGCACGCCATCCGGTGTGCGCGCGGCCGTGCGCAGCGGCCACGACTGCTCGGCGCGGCCGGAGAGTCCGTCGATCAGATCGAAGCGGCGTCCCGACGGACGGGCGCCGTCGCCGGACGCGATCAACGCGCGGCGGACGTCATCGGCGCTCAGCCGCGTGATTCCGTTCGCGCCGTTGAGCCACAGCTCGCCATCGGGTGTCTCGACGATGCCGGAGACGCCGTCCAGCGCTTCGGGGTCCTTCAGGCGCAGCATCGGCATGCCGGCCTCGGACGCGAGTTGCACGCCGCGTTCGCCGCCGATCCACAGGTGAGATCCTTGCCGCGCGATGACCTTGATCGCGCCGACCTTCAAGCCGTCGGCCGACGACAGCGCCGTCGTCTTGCCGGCCTCGTGCCGCAGCACGCTGCCGTCGTTGTAGCCGATCCAGACGCGGCCGCGATCGTCCGTGCCGATGGCGTCGGGCCCCTTGAGCGGGAACCCCTCGCTGCCGGACAGCCTCGTGACGCGCCCATCGGCGTAGCGCATCAATCCGTAGCGATGCGCGTTGAACCAGAGCGCGCCGCTCGTGTCCTCGGTGATCTCGAAGACCGGGACGGTCCACGGCTGCCCGTCGGGCGTGGGCACCTGGACGAAGCCGGTCCCTTCCTGCCGCCACAGCCCGGTGCGGCCGCCGACCCAGAGCCGCTGGCGGCTGTCGACGAACACGGCGGTGAAGGTTTCCATCCGAGGATCGGTCGGGATCTTCTCCGGCGTCGATTGACCGGGGTCCAGGCGTTGGATGGAATTTCCGGACGCGATCCAGACGCGCCCCTGCGCATCGGCCGTCATCGCGATGCTGGCGCTGCGGTCGGGCAGCTCGACGCGGTCGACCGCCGCGCCGCGGAAGCGGTCCAGCCCGCCGTTGGTGCCGACCCAGATCGCGCCGTCGCGGTCCTGGAAGACGCGCGTCACGAGTTCGCCGGACAGGCCCTTGTCGGTGCCCAGGTACTGATGCGACCCCGGCGCGGAGGCCGCCGCGCCCTCGATCGCCAGACGATTGAGCCCGTCCTTCGCGCCGAACCAGAGCTTGCCGCTGCGGTCGAACGCGGGCATGAAGAAGCTCTTCGGCACGGCGACCGGTGGCGCGGCGGCGTCGGTCGACTCGCCGGGCAGCGGCAGAGGCCGCAGACCCCGGACGGCGGGCGACATGTCGTTGGCCCAGGCGCGGCCGCCGCCGATCACGAGCTGCGACTGGCCGAGCGCCGGCACATCGACGACGCTGAAGCGCACGGCGCCCGCCGGCTTCACGAAGACGGCGCGGTCGGTGACCACCCAGACGTTGTTGCTGCCGTCCACGGCGACGTTGAGCGTCGGCGGGGGATGGCCGCTGGCGTCGACGTAGCCGGATTCCGGTCCGACGGGGATCCAGGCGTCGCGCTGGCGCTTCAGCAGCGCGCGACCGGTGGCGACCCAGAGCGTGCCGTCGCGTTCGGCGGCGAAGGCGCGCGTCGAGTACGAGAAATGCCCGCCGGCCGGATCGACGTGCAGGACGCGGCCCTGGCGCACCAGCGCGGCGCCGCCGTCGAGCAGGCCGACCCACAGCGCGTTGTCTTTCGTCGCGAAGAGCGACAGCACCTGCCGGCTCGGCAGCGATTCACCGGCGAGGGCGTCGAAGCGCTCGAAGCGCACGCCATCGAAGCGGAACAGTCCGGTCCCGTTGCCCAGCCACAGGTAGCCGTCGGTGGTCTGCGCGATCGCCATCACCGGACCCGCCATGCCGTCTTTCAGCGTCCAGGTCGTGTGCTGCAGGTGCGCGAGGGGCTGCTCGGACGGCGTCGCGGACTGCGCGTGCGCGGCAGGCGTCAGCAGCACGGTCAGCGCATGACCGGCGGCCAGCCCGAGCAGATGAAGACGGATCAGTCGTGAAGGGGGCGGGGGCGTCGGAAGGGGCATCGAGGACAGGCGGGCGCGAAAGCGCATGGATTGTGCCTGCGGGGTGGCGGTGTCGAAGTTCTCACACTTTCCCTGTTCAGTTTTGACGACTAAGACGTCCGTCTCGCGAACTCTCTGTGCGCCAGTGAGACTTAGGCAGCTCCTAGCAACTTTGGAGCAACGCGATGCATTCGATTCAAGTCAAGGCGCCGCGGCGAGCGGCACTGAATACCGTGAAAGCGGCGGTGTCGATCTGTCTATCGGTGAGCTTGGCGGCTTGCGGCGGCGGCGGCGAGCCTGTTGATCCGGCGTCTCCTCCCGTGGGCACCGATCCGACGACTCCGACGACTCCGACGACGCCGACGACACCGACCACGCCGACGACACCGACGACGCCGACGACGCCGACGACGCCGACAACACCGACGACGCCGACGACACCGACGACACCGACGACACCGACGACACCGACGACGCCGACGACACCGACGACACCGACGACACCGACGACACCGACGACGCCGACCACGCCGGTTCCGGATCCAGCCCGCCCCATTGGCGGAAACGTGATGGGTCTGGATGCTGGCAATGACCTGATTCTGAGCAAGAACGGTAGCGAAGACCTGCGCGTGCAAGCCAACGGCGCCTTCAGCTTCGCAACGCCGATCGCCAATGGCGCAACCTATGCCGTCACTGTCAAGGCGCAACCGCTGTGGCAGAACTGCGCCGTCACCAACGGCAGCGGCAGCGCGACCTCCCCGGTGAGCAACGTGACCGTCGTGTGCACCGCAGCGCAGGCGAACGTCACGACGTTTGCGGGCTCAGGGGCGAATGGTTCCGCCGATGGCAATGGCGTCAATGCACAGTTCTCTCAGCCAGAAGGCGTCACCGTGGACCGTCAGGGAGTCGTCTATGTGGGGGACATCCGAAAGATCCGCAAGATCACATCCGCAGGCGACGTCACGACGCTGGCGGGCTCGGCGACGACGGGTTCGGCCGACGGCAATGGTGTCAATGCAACTTTCAGCGGTGCATCAGGCGTTGCCGTCGACGGCAACGGGAACGTCTATGTGGCGGATACGAACAACCACTCGATCCGCAAGATCACACCCGCAGGCGATGTCACGACCTTGGCAGGCTCGTGGGCAAGTGGCGCGACCGATGGCAATGGCGCCGCTGCGAGCTTCTTCAATCCGATTGGCGTGGCCGTGGACGGTAGCGGGAACGTCTACGTGGCGGATACGAACAACAACCTGATCCGCAAGATCACACCTGCAGGCGATGTCACGAGGCTGGCAGGCTCCGGAACGCAGGGCGCGGACAACGGCTTTGGCGTGTTGGCCAGGTTCACGCTGCCGCGGGACGTGTGCGTGGACAGTGTCGGGAACGTCTATGTAGCGGATACGACTAACCACCTGATCCGCAAGATCACGCCGGCAGGCGATGTCACGACGCTGGCGGGTTCGGGGCAAGCGGGCGCCGCCAACGGCAATGGCCTTAATGCCGCATTCAACTATCCATTTGGCGTGGCCGTGGACCGGGGTGGGAACGTCTATGTGACGGATTCATTCAACAACCTGATCCGAAGGATCACTCCGGCGGGCGATGTCACGACGCTGGCGGGCTCCGGGGCAAGCGGTTCGGTCAACGGCACTGGCGCCAATTCGTCATTCAATTACCCGCAAGGCGTGGCCGTGGACAGCGACGGGAACGTCTATGTGGCGGATCGAGACAACAACCTGATCCGCAAGATCAGCCCTGTTCGCACGCCGTGATTCGTCGCGACCGGCGGTGCGCCGGTGCGAGGTGCCAGGTCTTGACGTGCCCTGGGGCCGCTGACCGATCCTGATCGTCGACCCTCGCCGATCAAGGACGCCCGATGCCGTGCATCGGGCGTTTGCACTGGCGGGTCCGCTGCTCAGACCACCCGACCCGGATTGAGCAGGCCGCGCGGATCCAGCGCCTGCTTGATCTGCCGCATCAGCTGCATCGCCACCGGGCTCTTGCGTTGCGCCAGTTCCTCGCGCTTGAGCTGCCCGATGCCGTGTTCGGCGGAGATGGACCCGCCGTGCGCCGACACCTGGTCGTAGACGAGCGCGTTGACCCCGGCCTCGTGCTCGCGCAGGAAGTCGGCGGGCGCGACGCCTTCCGGCGCCTGGACGTTGTAGTGCAGGTTGCCGTCGCCCAAGTGGCCGAAGTCCACCAGCCGCGAGCCTGGGAAATGCTCCGCCAGCTGCGCGTCGCAGCGCTCGACGAAGGCCGGGATGCGCGACACCGGCAGCGCGATGTCATGCTTGATGTTCAGGCCTTCCTCGCTCTGCGCCAGCGGGATGGACTCGCGCAGGTGCCACATCGCCTGGCTCTGCGACAGGCTCTCGGCCACCGCCGCGTCGTCGATCGCGCCGCGCTCCAGGGCTTCCTCGAGCAGGCCCTCGAACTGCGTGCGGGCGTGGTCCTCGCCTTCGCTGTCCGACAGCTCCAGCAGCACCGTCCACGGTCGCGGACCGAGCGGCTGCGTCAGCTGCGGGAAATGCTTGCCGACCAGCGCCAGCGACAGCGCGTTCATGACCTCGAAACCGGTCAGCGCCGCGCCGCAGCGCGATCGCGCCAGATCCAGCAGCGTCACGGCGTCGCCCAGCGTGTCGCAGGCGGCCAGCGCCGTCATCCGCGCGCGCGGCAGCGGATGCAGCTTCAGCGTCGCCGCGGTGATCACGCCCAGCGTGCCTTCCGAACCGATGAACAGGTCGCGCAGGTCGTAGCCGGTGTTGTCCTTGCGCAGCCCGGACAGCCCGTCCCAGACCGTGCCGTCGGCGGTCACGACCTCCAGGCCCAGGCACAGATCGCGCGCGTTGCCGTAGCGCAGGACCTGCGTGCCGCCGGCGTTGGTCGCGAGGTTGCCGCCGATGGTGCAACTGCCCTCGGCAGCGAGGCTCAGCGGGAACAGCCAGCCCGCGTCGCGCGCCGCCTGCTGCACGTTCTGCAGCACGCAGCCGGCCTCGACGGTCATCGTCAGGTTGGACGGATCGATCTGGCGGACACGGTTCAGACGCTGCAGGCTCAGCAGAAGTTGCGCGCCCGAGTCGTCGGGAACGCCGCCACCGACGAGTCCGGTGTTGCCGCCTTGCGGCACCAGCGCCACGCCGTGCTCGCGGGCGAGCGTCACGACCGCGGCGACCTGCGCCGTGTCCGCCGGTCTCACCACCGCGAGCGCACGCCCCACATAGCGCTTGCGCCAGTCGCGTTCGTAGCCGGAGAGATCGTGCTCCGCCGGCAGCAGGACGTGCGCCTCGCCCAGCGCCGCGCGCAGCGCATCGATCAGGGCGGCACTCATGCAGCGTCCTTCGCGCTGTCCTTCGCGGCGGCGTCCTGTCTCGATGCGTCGCCGGCCCCGGCGGCATCCGGCTGGGCTTCAGCCAGCCGCGCCTCAGCCAGCCGCTGCCGGATCTGCGCGGCGCAGGCGACGAAGATCGTCACCGACAACACGACCTCGACCCACGCGAGCGCCATGCCGAGGCCGCCCTCGGACGTGCCGCGCACCAGCCCTTCGGTCACGTAGAGCCAGATCATCAGGCTGAGCCAGCGATAGGTGTACATGCGATAACGCCACAGGCCGGGCAGCGGCAGCAGCAGCGGCAGCGCCTTGATCGCGAGCGTGCCGCGCCCGGTCGGCGCGAGCCAGAGCTCCCACGCCAGGCACACCAGCGCCAGCGCCAGCGTGGCGAAGAACGCGAGCTGCCGGCTGCCGCGTTCGCGCGCGGTCGGGGCCGAGCGGGACGTCGGCGAGGCGGGCGCGGCGCTCATCGAAGGGGCGGCATCGAGGCTTGACATGGCTGGCATCATAGCCAGCATGATCAGTGAAGTTCAGGCGCAGACGCAGAGCTGGCGCGAGGGAATCCGGGAGCTCGGACGGGAGCTGTTGACGTGGCCGTATGCGCGCACGCTGCGCCTGTTCGTGCAGCGTTTCCGCGAGGAACGCCTGGGCCTCACGGCCGGCAGCCTGACCTTCACGACGCTGATCTCGCTGGTGCCGCTGCTGACCGTCGCGCTGGCGCTGTTCACCGCCTTCCCGATGTTCTCCAGCTTCCAGTCCGCACTGGAGAAGTACTTCCTCAAGTCGCTGATCCCCGACAACATCGCGCGCCCGGTGCTGATGTCGCTGACGCAGTTCGCGGCGAAGGCGAACCGGCTCGGCGTTGTCGGCCTGATCGTGCTGGCGGTGACGGCGCTGTCGCTGATGCTGACCATCGACCGCACGCTCAACCAGATCTGGCGCGTGCAGCGGCCGCGGCCGATCGCGCAGCGCGTGCTCGTGTACTGGGCGGCGCTGACGCTGGGCCCGCTGCTGCTGGGCGGCAGCCTGACGGTCACCAGCCTGCTGGTCTCGGCCGGCCGCGACCTCGTCGACAACCTGCCGCGCGGGCTGGTGGTGCTGCTCAACAGCGTGGACCTGCTGGTGCTCTGGGCCGCCATCGCGGGGCTCTTCCACTACGTGCCCAACACCGACGTGCGCTGGCGCCACGCCTTGACCGGCGCGGCCTTCGTCGCCGTGGCCTTCCACCTGGCCAAGCTGGCGCTGGCCTGGTACGTGAAGCAGGTGCCGACCTATTCGACGCTCTACGGCGCGTTCGCGGCGGTGCCGATCTTCCTGATCTGGATCTACGTCGGCTGGTCGATCGTGCTGCTCGGTGCGATCCTGGCGGCCAACGCGCCGGCCCTGGCCGGCGGCGTCAGCGTGCGCGCCAACAAGCCCGGCATGCAGATGGCGCTGGCGCTGGACGTGATCGGCGAGCTCGACGCGGCGCGCGCCGGCGGGGAGTCCGGCCTGTCGATGCTCGGCCTGTCGCAGCGCCTGTCGGTCGACCCGCTGCAACTGGAGCCCGTGATCCAGCACCTGCAGAAACTGGACTGGATCGGGCGCCTGGAAGAGGAGGGCGCGCAGCGCCTGGTGCTGCTCTGCGATCCGTCCTCGACGATCGCCGAGCCCCTCATCCGCACGCTGCTGGCGGACCGGCAGCCGGGCCTGTCGGCGCTGTGGGAGCAGGCCGGCTGGGAACAGACGACCGTGAGCGTGCTGATCGGGCGCGGCTCACCCGCCGGGTCTGGCGGGTCCGGCGGGGCGGCAGGGCTCGCGACGCCCTTGACGCCCTTGACGCCCTTGACGCCCGCGGCGTCCTCGACCGCGTCCGCTACCGCAGCCACGTGACGGCCGCGCCGCCGATCACCGCCAGCAGGGCCACCACGGAAAAGATCGCCCGCCGGTAGGGCGGCTTGGGTCGCGTCGCGCCCGTCGGTTTCATGCCGTACTTCGGCGTGGCGCCGAGCGGCAGCGCGGCCTTGTCGATCAAGGGCGTGGAGCGATGTTCGCGCGCTCTCTGCTCGGCGACGCGCAGACGCGCGGATCCATCCAGCAGCTGGAGCTGCTTCGCCTGGGTTTCGGTATCGATCGTGGCCGGTTGGGTCGGGGTGGGGATGTGGGGGTGCTTGTCTGAAAACGAGCGTTGCTGCATGTGGACTGCCTTGACTGCAATACGCTCCCTCGCCTCCGCGAATCCGGCCCATTGTGACGACGCTGACGCAGGGGTCAAGTAACAGGGGGTTGATTCTGCCGTTCGCAAGGCGTCCGGGAAGGGGTCTTGTGGGGGACGAGTCTGATTGAGGCTAGACTTGATAGCAATCTCTCATCGGAGTGATATCAATGGCAGCGGTGACGATCAGGAATCTTTCGGATGTCGCCCATGAGGCGCTCAAGCGTCGTGCTGCGCGTCATGGACGAAGCACTGAGGCTGAGATTCGCCAGATCCTGGAGGATGCGGCAGCTCCCGCGGAAGGGCTGGGCACGGCGCTGGCGCGCATCGGTCAGCGGATGGGGCAACCCGGTTTGAAGCTTCCACGGCGCACGACGAAAGTGACGCCGGCTGAGTTCGAATGATCCTGCTTGACACCAATGTCGTGTCTGAACCGCTCAAGCCGCGGCCAAGCGCGGCGGTGTTGGGGTGGTTGAACGCTCAGGATCCCTGGGATCTTCATATTTCCACCATCACCGTGGCCGAGTTGTTCGCGGGCGTGGAGGTCTTGCCCAAGGGGAATCGCCGCTCAGGGCTGCAGCGTCTCATTGAGCGCGAGCTGCTTCCGCTCTTCGAGGGTCGTATCCTGCCGTTCGATGAAAGTGCCGCACGAGAGTTCGGCAAGATCGTTGGGCTTGGAAAGGCAAAAGGACGACCGGTGAAGTTTGACGATGGTGCCATTGCAGCGATTGCAAAGGCCAATCGCATGACCGTGTCGACTCGCAACATCAAGCATTTCGAGACGACTGGGGTCCACGTTGTGGATCCGTGGCTCTGGACGTCCTGACGACGCGCCTAGACCCGTTGCGTCAGGCGTGCAGCACGACCAGCAGCGCCGTCGCCGCTTTCTTCGACAGGTTGCGGATGGCGTGCGCGCCGTCGACCGCGTAGCGCGCGGTCTCGCCGGTCTTGACCATCTGGCGGCTGCCGCCGGCCGTCACTTCGAGTTCACCGCCCAGCACGCTCAGGTGTTCGCGGGAGCCGGGCTCATGCGCCGCGGACTCCAGCGCGCCGCCCGGTTGCACGGTCAGTTCGTACCACTCGAAGTTGCCGGCCAGGTCGATGGGACCGAGGATCCGCAGCCGGCACAGGCCGTCTGGGCTCGACAGCCCGGGCGTCCCGTGCGACGCGACGATCTCGATCGGCGGCGCGGCGGGTCTTTCGCCGCCCAGCAGCTCGGACAACTCCACCCGCAGCGCATTGGCCAGCCGCCACACCACCGCCACCGTGGGATTGGCCTGGTTGCGCTCGATCTGCGAGAGCATCGACTTGGACACGCCCGCTCTTCGCGAGAGCTCGTCCAGCGACAGGCCCTGCGATTGCCGCAGCGTCTGCAAGGTCGCACCGACGCGCGGTGGTTCCAGTTTTTCGGAGGGAGTGGCGGACATCGGCGGCTTGGGCAAAAGGGCGGCGAGCGTTCGGGACATTCAGGGAAACGGGGGAACTCGGGTAGCGTTCCGGCAAGCGCCGACGCCTTGACCGGCTGCGGTGCTTCCTTGATACTGCACGGCTGTTCGATATAACGAACACGTTCGATTTAACGGATTGTGCCGCAGGAGCACCGCATGACCAACATCGTCCCCCCGTCCACCGACGACTTCTATCGCCACCTGCAGAACGAACTGCAAGGCATCCGCGACGCCGGCCTCTACAAGAGCGAGCGCATCATCACGGGCCCGCAGGGCGCGATCGTGAAGACGAACGACGGTCGCGAGGTGCTCAACCTGTGCGCCAACAACTACCTGGGCCTGTCCTCGCATCCGAAGGTCGTGGAAGCCGCGCATGAGGCGCTGCGCACCCACGGCTACGGGCTGTCGTCGGTGCGCTTCATCTGCGGGACGCAGGACATCCACAAGGAACTCGAGCAGCGCCTGGCGCGTTTCCTCGGCACCGAGGACACGATCCTGTACGCGGCCGCCTTCGACGCCAACGGCGGTCTGTTCGAACCGCTGCTGGGCGAGCAGGACGCGATCATCAGCGACGAGCTGAACCACGCCTCCATCATCGACGGCATCCGCCTGTGCAAGGCCAAGCGCTTCCGCTACAAGCACAACGACATGGTCGACCTGGAGGCGCAGCTGACGGCCGCGCGCGCCGCCGGCGCCCGCCACGTCATGGTCTTCACCGACGGCGTGTTCTCGATGGACGGCACGATCGCGCAGCTCGACAGGATCCGCGAGATCACCAACCGCTTCGGCGCGCTGCTCGCGATCGACGAGTGCCACGCCAGCGGCTTCATGGGCAAGACCGGCCGCGGCACGCATGAACACCGCGGCGTGTTCGGCAAGGTCGACATCATCACCGGCACCCTGGGCAAGGCGCTGGGCGGCGCGTCCGGCGGTTTCACGACCGGCCGCAAGGAAGTGATCGAGCTGCTGCGCCAGCGTTCGCGCCCCTACCTGTTCTCCAACACCGTGGCGCCGAGCATCGTCGGCGCATCGATCGCCGTGCTGGACCTGCTGGAAGGCAGCACCGCGCTGCGCGACAAGCTCGAGGCCAACACGACCTACTTCCGTGAGGCGATCCAGCAGGCCGGTTTCCAGATCAAGCCGGGCACGCATCCGATCGTGCCGGTGATGCTGTTCGACGCGGTCAAGGCCCAGCAGCTGAGCGCGCGCCTGCTGGAGCTGGGCGTCTACGCGGTCGGCTTCTTCTACCCGGTGGTGCCGAAGGAGCAGGCCAGAGTGAGAGTGCAGATCTCCGCCGTGCATGAGCGCGAGCATCTGGAGAAGGCGGTGGCCGCGTTCGCGCAGGCGGGCCGCGAGCTGGGCCTGGTGAAGTAAGAAGCAGCGTTAGAAGAAGATCCCATGACGACGAAGATCCTGTTGATCGGCGCGAACGGCCAGATCGGTTCCGAACTGGCGGTGGAACTCGCCAAGCGCCACGGCAACGCCAACGTGATCACCAGCGACGTGGCGCCGCAAGGCCGCGTGCCGCAGCTGACGCACGAGATGCTGGACGTGACGGACGCGGCCGCGCTGGCGGCGGTGGTCAAGCGCCACGGCATCACGCAGGTCTACCACCTGGCGGCGGCCCTGTCGGCCACCGGCGAGAAGCACCCGATGTGGGCCTGGGACCTGAACATGAAGGGCCTGCTCAACGTGCTGGAGCTGGCGCGCACGGTGAAGCTGGAGCGCGTGTTCTGGCCGAGCTCGATCGCGGCCTTCGGTCCGCAGACGCCCAAGCGCGACACGCCGCAGACGACGGTGATGGACCCGACGACGATCTACGGCATCTCCAAGCTGGCGGGCGAGGGCTGGTGCCGCTGGTACCACGCCAACCACGGCGTGGACGTGCGCAGCCTGCGCTACCCGGGCCTGATCAGCTGGAAGACGCCGCCGGGCGGCGGCACGACCGACTACGCGGTCGAGATCTTCCACGAGGCGCTCAAGCGCGGCCGCTACACCTGCTTCCTGAAGGGAGACCAGGCGCTGCCGATGATGTACATGCCCGACGCGCTGCGCGCGACGCTGGAGCTGATGGAAGCGCCGGCGGAGCGCATCACCGAATGGGGCAGCTACAACCTGGCGGGCGTGAGCTTCACGCCGGAGCAGATCGCCGCGTCCATCCGCCGCCGGATCGCTGGCTTCGAGATCGACTACGCGCCGGACTTCCGCCAGAACATCGCGGCCAGCTGGCCGCAGTCCATCGACGACTCGGTCGCGCAGCGCGACTGGGGCTGGAAGCTCGGCTACGACCTGGACGCGATGGCGGATGACATGCTGGCGTCGCTGAAGGCGCAGGCGGAGCAGGCTCCGCCGTCGGCGCAAGGCTGAGCGGTCAGGCGGACAAGGACGTAGAGTTCGGGGCTGATTCCTTCAGTCCAGTTCATCCAAGTGTCCCGACTCACCGCTGAATTCCAACGTCTCTACGCCGCCGGTCCTGACGGATCGGTGCGCGCGCTCGTGCTCGACGTCGGGCGCCCCTCGGATTGGGACCTGCTCGGCGCCGTCTGGCGCGGTGTGCAGCTCGATCTGTCGCTGCCCGCGCCGGGCATCGCCATCGCGGGGGAGAACAGCTATCAGCTGTGGTTCTCGCTGCAGCAGGGCTGTTCGCCGGACGAGGCGAGGGCGTTCTTCGACGGATTGACGGCGCGCTACCTCAGCGACGTGGCTGCGCCGCGCATCCGATGCCTGACGGAGCCTCCGGCGGTGCCGGCCGAGGTCAAGGAAGGCCAATGGTCCGCGTTCGTCGCGCCGGACCTGGCGCCGGTGTTCGTCGAGGCGACCTGGCTCGACATCCCGCCGGGCGTCGAAGGGCAGGCGGACCTGCTGAAGACGTTGAAGAGCATCACCCCGCAGGAGTGGGCGGTGGCGATGGGGCAGCTCGCGCCGACGCTCCCGCAAGACCTGGCACCGGCAACCGCGTCGTCGACGCCGGACGCCTCCGGCCCAGCGTCTTCTTACGCGCTCGCCACCGGCTTCAGCGATCCCCGCGCCTTCCTGCTGCAGGTGATGAACGATGCGACCGTACCGATGGCGCTGAGGATCGAGGCGGCGAAGGCGTTGTTGCCTGTCATGGCGACGCCCTGACTTCAGCCGGTCAAGGTCAGCACGCCCTCCGGATACCTGGCGCACATGAAGTCCACAAACGCCTTGACCTTGGGACTCGCGAGCCGGCGCGAGGTGTGCAGCACCCACAGCTCGACCTCCTTGCCGCTCACCGCGCCCCATTGGACGAGTTCGCCGCGCGTGAGCTGGCTCCAGACGATGGATTGAGGCAGCAGCGCGACGCCCGCGCCTGCGAGCGTGGCGTCCCTCACCATCAGCATCGACGACAGCCGCAGCACCGGTCTTGGTGCGAGCCTCAGCGCGCCGCCATCGAGTTCCCAGACCTCGCCCTCCCGGGTCGCGCTGACTACCGCGGGCACCTCCACTGCGGGCAAATCCACCGCGGGCACCTCCACCACGGTTTCGCTCGAAACTGCCTCGCCCGAAGGCGCCTTGCCTGCGGCGGACCTGCGAGAGACCGTCTTGCCTGAGGCGGGCCTGCTGGATGCAGGCATCGCGAACGATGGCGCCGCGACGACCACCATCCGGTCCTTCGCGAAGCAGCGTCCCACGAGCGCGGTGTCCATGCGCGGGTTGGGCCGGATCGCCACGTCGAACCGTTCATCGACGAGGTTCACCACCCGGTCCTCACCGACGACCTCGACGGTCACGCCGGGGTGGAGCGCGCGGAACTCGGCACTCAGGCGTCCCATCGCGAGCTGCGAGAACAGCAGCGGCGCGGCGACCCGCAATTGCCCGCGGACCTGATCCGCGCCCTCGCGCGTGGACGCGAAGGCGTCGGCCACCTCGTTCATCGGACCTTCCGTCCGGCTGAGCAAGGCCTGACCCGCTTCCGTCAGCTCCAGCCCCGTCGCGCTGCGCTCGATGAGGCGCACGCCGAGCTGCTCCTCCAGATCCGCGACGCGACGCGACAGGGTCGCCTTCGAGCGGCGGCTGGCGCGGCTCGCCCGCCCGAAGCCTCCATGCGTCGCGACCAGATTGAAGTCCGCCAGTGCGTTCAGGTCCATGTGTTCCACCAATGAGACAGACGGTATCGATTTTGGCGTCTGTGTTTATCGAATGCAACGGCCTATCGTTCATCCATCGCCACCCACCGATGGAAGGAACTGAACCATGACCACCGTGCAAGCCCTGACCCTGAATGCCTACGGCGGCGCCGAGGCCACCACGATGTCCACGATCGCCGCCCCGGTCGCGCAGGCCGGCCAAGTGCTGGTGCGCGTTCGGGCCGCCGGCCTCAACGCCCTCGACTGGAAGGTGCGCGAGGGCTACGTCCGCGACGCCTTTCCGATCGCCTTGCCGGCGGTGCTTGGCATCGAACTGGCCGGCGTTGTCGAGGCCGTCGGCCCCGGCGTGTCGCGCTTCCAGGTCGGCGACCGTGTGATGGGGCCGCTCGGCGCTCTGGGCGCCTACGCCGAACTGGTCGCCGTGAACGAGGCGAATCTGGCGCCGACGCCCGAAGTGCTCGATGACCTGACCGCCGCGTCGCTGCCCGTCGCCGTTTTGGCCGCCTGGCAGAGCCTGCACTTCGCCGGCCCCCTCTGGCCGTCCCAACGCGTGCTAGTGCATGGCGCGGCCGGTGGACTGGGTCGCTTCGCAGTCCAGTTCGCGAAGCGGGCCGGCGCTCATGTCATCGCGACCGCCGCCAGCGACGACATCGACGCGGTCCGCGCGCTCGGCGCTGACCAGGTCATCGACTACCGGACGGAGCGCTTCGAATCGGTGGTGCGCGACATCGACCTGGTGCTCGACTACGTCGGCGGCGACGTGCTCGACCGCACGTGGCAGGTCTTGTCCCGCAACGGTGTCGTCGTCGGCACCTCGTCGCCCGGGATCCTGGCCAGCACGCCGTCAGGCCTGCGAGGCCTGTGGTTCGTCATGAAGCCCGACGCGGCGCTGCTGGAGCACGTCGCGCAGCAGGTCGCCAGGGGCGAGCTGCAGGCCCGCGTCGGCGAGGTCGTGCCCTTCACGGCGCTGCCCGCCGCCATCGAGCGCCACCGCACTGGCGCCATCCACGGCAAGGCCGTTGTCGACTTCAGCGCCTGATCGATTCCCCGTCAGCCCGTTATCCCGTTCCCCCGTTCCCTTTCACCACCCACCATCCCCACACAAGGAGTCCCCCATGAGCATCCTCGTCACCGGTGCCAGCGGCACCATCGGTTCCCTCGTCGTCCAAGCTCTTGCGCGCGAAGGCGCTTCCGTCAAGGCACTGGTCCGCAAGTCGGGCAAGGCGCAGTTGCCGGACGGCGTCGCCGAGGTCGTCGCCGACATGTCCGACATCCCGTCGATGCGCCACGCGCTGTCGGGCGTGCGCACGCTGTTCCTGCTCAACGCGGTCACGCCGGACGAAGTCACGCAAGGCCTGCAGACGCTGAGCCTGGCGCGGGAGGCCGGCATCGAGCGCATCGTCTACCTGTCCGTGATCCACGCGGACCGGTTCACCGACGTGCCGCACTTCACCGGCAAGCACACGGTGGAGCGGATGATCGAGAGCCTGGACCTGCCCGTGACGGTGCTGCGCCCGGCCTACTTCATGCAGAACGATCAGCAGGTGCAATCGGTGATCGAAGGCTACGGCGTCTATCCGATGCCCATCGGCACCGCGGGCGTGGCGATGATCGACACGCGCGATCTGGCGGATGTCGCCGTCGCGGAACTGCTGCGCCGTGATGCGGCGCCCGGACCGCTGCCGCGTGTGGTGCTCGACGTCGTGGGTCCGGAGGAACTGTCGGGCGCGTCGGTCGCCGAAGCCTGGAGCCGCGTGCTGCAGCGGGAGATCCGCTACGGCGGCGACGACCTGGCGGCCTTCGAGGCCCAACTGGCCAACGCGGCGCCGTCCTGGATGGCCTACGACATGCGGTTGATGATGGCCCGCATCCAGCAGCACGGCATGAAGCCGGCCGCCAGCACCGTCCAGCGCCTGGAGACCCTGCTGCGTCGACCGTTGCGCCGCTACGAGGCGCTGATCGGAGAACTCGCTGGCGCGGCGTGACGCCGGCGCGCAGGGAATCCAGGCAAGTCGTCGTCAAGACGACTCGCCGGATTCCTGTGCCCAGCGACGGAGGTAACTCGGGGCGTTGATGCCATATCGCGTGGCGACCGCGTCCACATCTTCTCCCGCCTTGACGGCGGCACCGGCAGGACCATGGCAGGCCAACTCCTGCAATCGGAAGTGGTAGCTGACGTTGCTGAAGCCATGGCGGAGGAAGACATCCACCACCCTCTCGCCCGCCAGGACGGCCTGGCTGGCTGGCCCATCGAAAACCATCTGGTCCAGCCTGCGGATGGCACCTTCACTGAAATGAAATTGATATCCCCGGCGCTTGTTGCTGAAGAAGCTGCCGGACTGATACACCTCCTGAACGCGTTGCCCCGCCAGCACGGCGGCCCCGGCAGGTCCGTCGACGGATCGATGCGCCAGATAGTCGTAGCCCCTCCTGTCCAGATCGAAGGCGGTGGCGGTATCGGCGACTGAAGCGCCAGCGCCCACGAGTGCGCTTGCCTCCTTGTGAGCGACGGTCCATGCCAATCGCTTCATCTCTCGAGGCGACGACAGTTGGAAGGCGGCGGCGACCGCCTCCTCGCTTTCTCCTGCTTCCACGGCGGACCAGGCGCTGTCATGACATGCCAGTCTCAATTTCAGGGCCAACGGGGGCTGGTCCGCGATGTGAGGCAAGGAGGCGACGACAGCGTAAAAGTCGGCGACGCGGTCGGACCGCCGCACCGCAGGCAATTCGCGGAGGCGCGTCGCCCACTGCTGCAGGGCGTCGACCTGATGCGCGGGCCGCAAACCCTGGATCGATGAGGTCAACACGGCGAGGTCGGTGGAGCGTTCGCACGCTTTTCTCACAGCGTCGAGCGTGCGCGCCTGGTTCAGCTGGTAGGCGAAGGAAGCGGCGATGTGTCTGGACCCTGTGCGGGTGAGTGCGACAAGATCCTTTGCGCCGAGATGGCTGCCGATCCTTTCGAGCAACTCCGGGGGCAACTCAACCAAAGAGCGCTCGGTACCAGAGGCCGCATCCTGCGCCGCTGTCTCCGTGGCGGCATGAAACTCAGCAAACGCACTCAATCCCTGCGCCGCGCCGTCGTGCGCGTTCGTCGTCTTCATCATTGGCCTGTCCTGGTTGACCTCGATTCGAACCTCCACTCGCGACACGGCGAATGGAAGGGTTCTTTGTCAACCAAGTCCAGCGTGGGTTCGGGTGCCTGGGACGATCCGGAACGAGGCGGTGTCCGGCCCCCCATCAGAACCGGATCTTTCCGATCCAGATGTCCTTGTACATGACCCAATCGCCCATGAAGCTGTACAGCGGCCGCTTGAACGACGCGGGCCGGTTCTTCTCGAAGCCGAAGTGCCCGATCCACGCGAACGCGTAGCCGCACAGCAGGCCGATGAGCACGAAGCTCCACGTCTGCGTCGCCAGCGCGTAGGCCAGGCACAGCAGCCCCAGCGTCGAGCCGACGAAGTGCAGCCGCCGGCAGGTCCGGTTGCGGTGCTCGCCGAGGTAGAACGGATAGAACTCGGCGAAGCTTCGCATCGCCTTCACGCGGTCGGCGTTCGGGTCCGAATCCTGGGGCGCGTGGGGCAGGGGGCTGGTGCTCATGGTCGTCTCCTGGCGCGGCCCTCGCGGGCCGTCTGCTTGGCTGAGGTCGTCACCGTACGGCGCTCAGACCAGCGCCGCCTTCAATGCATTCAACATCCCCTCCGGCGCCTCGGTCATCAGTGAATGCCCGGCCGGCAAGGTCTGCACGCGCGCGCCGAGCATCTCGGCCAGCTGCTTTGCCGCCTTCGGCGGCGTCATCGTGTCTTTCGCGCCGAGGATCATCTCCGACCGGATGCCGGCCGCGGTGACTTGCGCGACAGCCTCCGGCGCGCGCTGGTAGCGATCGCAGACCAGGAAGTCGTGCTCGAAGAGATTGCCGTGCTCGCCGTAGCCGTCCTGCATGCGCTCCATGAGCGCCAGGTTGCCGCCGTGCATCCACGCGCCCGGTCCGGGATAAGAGGGCTTGCCCGCCGTCGTCGAGTGCGAGAACGCGTTGACCATCGCCATCGCCGCCCGCGGCCGTTCGCGCGAGGTGCTCAGCAGCGCGTCCGAGACCTTCATCGGCCACGCGGTGCCGACCATCACCAGCCGCGACACGCGCGCCGGGCGCCGCGCCGCGGCTTCGAGCGCGATCAGCGAGCCCATCGAGTGACCGACCAGCGACACCGTGCCGTTCGTGCCCGGCGCGCCGACGCCGGCGGCGTCGAGCACCTCGTTGATCCAGTCACCGAGCGCCTCCACGTCGTCCAGCGCGGGGCCTTCGCTGCGGCCGTGCCCGGGCAGGTCGACCGCCAGCACGCCGTGGCCGTGATGGGCGAAGTGGCGCGCCAGCAGCGTCCATACGCTGTGGTCGTGCAGCGCGCCGTGGATGAACACGACACACGGCAGGGTCGCGTCGAAACGCTTGCCGCCGGTGTACGCATAGGCCGACCGGCCTTGGACCTTGAGCTGCTTTGCACTCATTTCGACGCCACCTTCAACGCGGTTTTCAGATCGGCGATCAGGTCGTCGGGATCTTCCAGTCCGATGGACAGGCGGATCGTCCCGGCCCGGATGCCCGACGCCGCGAGCGCCGCGTCGTCCATCCGGAAATGCGTCGTCGACGCAGGATGGATGACCAGCGAGCGGGCATCGCCGACATTCGCCAGATGCGAGAACAGCCGCAGCGATTCGATGAAGCGCCGGCCCGGCTCGCGTCCGCCCTTCAAGTCGAAGCTGAAGACGGCGCCGCTCCCCTTGGGCAGCAGCTTGCGCGCCAGCGCGTGATCGCGATGCGAAGCCAGTCCGGGGTAGTTCACGCGCTCGACGATGTCCTGTGTCTCGAGGAACTCCGCGATCTTCTGCGCGTTGCTCACATGGCGCTGCATCCGCAGCGGCAGTGTCTCGATGCCCTGCAGGATGAGCCAGGCGGTGTGCGGGCTCATGCAGGCGCCGAAGTCGCGCAGGCCCTCGCGACGCGCGCGCAGCAGGAAGGCGCCGACGGTGCTTTCCTCGGAGAACACCATGCCGTGGAAGCCGTCGTACGGCTCGCAGAGCTCGGAGAAACGGCGACGCTCGCCGCTCGCCGCATGGGCGCGGTCCCAGTCGAAGCGACCGCCGTCGACCAGCAGTCCGCCCACGACGGTCCCGTGCCCGCACAGGAACTTGGTGGCCGAGTGGTAGACGAGGTCCGCCCCCAGCGCGATCGGCTGCTGCAGATACGGCGTCGCGAAGGTCGCGTCGACCAGCAGCGGCCGGTGCGCCTCATGCGCGATCTGCGCGATCGACGGGATGTCCAGCACGTCGAGGCCGGGGTTGCCCAGGCTCTCGCCCAGCAGCAGCTTCGTCTGCGGTCGGATCGCCGCGCGCCAGGCGTCCAGGTCGCCGGGCCGCACGAAGCTCGTCTCGATGCCGAAGCGCTTCAGCGTGTAGTGCAGCAGATTGTGCGAACCGCCGTACAGCGCGCTCGACGCCACGATGTGGTCGCCGGCCGCCGCGATCGTCGCGATCGCGAGGTGCAGGGCGGCCTGGCCGCTGGCGGTGGCCAGGCCGCCGATGCCGCCGTCCAGGGCGGCGATGCGTTCCTCCAGCACGGCCGTCGTCGGGTTCGACAGCCGCGAGTACACATGCCCGCTGCGTTCCATGTTGAACAGGCCCGCGGCCTGCTCGGCGCTCTCGAACACGAACGAGGTCGTCAGATGCAGCGGTACGGCGCGGGCGCCGGTGGTGGGGTCGGGCGCGGCCCCGGCGTGTAGCGCCAAGGTATCAAAGCCCGGGTCGGATGGACCTGACATGGGTGTCTCCTGCTTGTTATGGTGTCCAGTCGTGTCTGGCGCCGGGCATTGTGTGCTATGTTGCCAGCCAAGCTTTTTCTCCCACGTCCATGAAAGTCTCCGACATCCTGCGCGTCAAGGGCAGCACGCTCTTCACCGTCTCTCCCGACACTCCGCTGGCCCAGGCCGCGGAGACCATGGCCGAGCGCGACATCGGGTCGCTGGTGGTGATGGAGTTCGGCGATCTGGTCGGCATGCTGACCTTCCGCGAGGTCATCCAGGCGGTGGTCGGCAACGGCGGCAGCGTCGGGACCCGGCTGGTGCGCAGCGTCATGGACGACGCGCCGCTGACCTGCACGCCCGAGACCGAGATCGACGAGGTCCGCCGCATGATGCTCGGCCGTCACGCGCGCTACATGCCGGTGCTCAACGGCCGGCAGCTGATGGGCGTGATCTCGTTCTACGACGTGGCCAAGACGGTCGTCGACGCGCAGGACTTCGAGAACCGCATGCTCAAGGCCTACATCCGCGACTGGCCGGCCGAGGACGGTGCCACCGCCGCCTGATCGCCCGCTCAATTGAAAACGCCCCGGAGTTCCGGGGCGTTCTTCATTGCAAGTTCGATGTCAACGCTCGACATTGCAGGTTCGATTTCAACGCTCGATGACGACGTTCGACGCGGTGCCGATTTGGGATGCCCGGCTAGGCGCAAACCGCAGCCATAGCCCAGCTATGGCGAGGATTTGCAACAACGCCGGGCGCCCAAATCGGCGCCGCGGCGAGCGTCGTCACATCCAAGCCACTCCGTAGTAGTCATAGACCTTGCGGCCATATTCGTCGGAGTACTCGGGGCGGTCGGTCTGCGCGTAGCGCGGCGCCTCCTCGAGCTGGTCCTCGCGCAGCGGCACGACGTAGCCATCCAGGCTGGTGTCGTACTTCAGCATGTTCCAAGGGATCGGATACCGGTCGGTGCCGATGCCCAGGAAGCCGCCGAACTCCAGCGCCGCATAACGGACCAGGCCCGAGCGCTTGTCGATCACGAGGTTGTCGATCGAGCCGAGCTTGTCGCCGTTGCCGTTGTAGACCTTGGTGCCTTCGACGCGATCCGAGGCGATGGTGGTGCTTGCCATGAGGGGGTCTCCTGGTGGTTGGGATAAGACCTTCGAGGCAATCGCCGTGCCGGTCCCCGCGGGAATTTCTCTTGCCTCGACAAAGAAAATCCTTCCCGCCCTCAATGCCGCGCTCCACCGCGGCCGCCCCGCATGCCCAAGCTGCCCCACGCCGTCCAGGAAGCCGTCGACATCGTCAGCGAAGCCGCGCAAAGCTGGAGCGACGACAACGCGCCCAGCATGGGCGCGGCGCTCGCGTACTACACGCTGTTCTCGATCGCGCCGCTGCTGCTGATCGTGATCAGCGTGGCGGGCCTGGTGTTCGGCGAGCAGGCCGCGCGCGGCGAGGTCATGGAGCAGCTCTCCGGCCTGCTCGGGACCGACGGCGCCATGGCGGTCGAGGATCTGCTCAAGCGCGTGAACCGGCCGGAGCAGGGCGGTTGGGCCGCCGCGATCGGCACGATCGTGCTGCTGGTCGGGGCGACCTCCGTCTTCGCCGAACTGCAGAACTCGCTCAACCGGATCTGGAAGGCGCCCACCGTGCGCAGCGGCCCGGTGTGGCAGGGGCTGGTCACGCTGCTGCGCAAGCGTCTGCTGTCGCTGGGCCTCATCCTCGGCCTGGGCTTCCTGTCGATGATCTCGATGGTGGCCAGCGCCGCGCTCGCCGCGATCAGCAAATGGTGGACGCCGTGGCTGGGCACCGAGTTCGTCCTGCTCGCGCAGATCCTGAACGGCACGCTCGCCTACGCGCTGATCACGGTGATGTTCGCCGTCATCTACAAGTGGGTGCCGGACGTCCCCGTGCGCTGGCGCGACGTCTGGGTCGGCGCGCTGATCACGTCGGCGCTCTTCAGCCTCGGCAAGACGCTGATCGGGCTGTACATCGGCCGCAGCGGCGTGAGCTCGGCCTACGGCGCTGCGGCCTCGCTGGTGGTCATGATGCTGTGGGTCTACTACTCGACCCAGGTCTTCCTGATGGGCGCCGAACTGAGCTGGGCATTCGCGAAACGCCACAGCCTGCGGGACCAGGCCGCCGAGACGGCCACGCGCACGCTGGCGCCGGGCTGACGCGCGCCCGGCAAGAGCACGCGATCACGCGCCAAGCCGCGCCGATCCTCGATCTGCGTCCGGCACGTCGCTTGCCACATCGCCGGGATGATCGCGACGTCCCTCGAACAGCGCGCCCGCCCGCCGACCTCTCCGGAGTCGGGCGACGCGGGCGTGCTCGCGCTGGACGCGCTGCCGGTGGACGCGCACACGCAGGCCGAGGAGCGTCACCGCCGATGGTGCAACGTGCGTCGCGTGCTGCTGGTCCGCCTGGACGGCGTGGCGGGCGTGCTGGCCTCCACCGCGTCCTTCGCGGCGGTGCACGAGACGATGCCGTGGACGCAGTCGACCCTGCTCGCCGCGCCTGAGGCGCTGGCGTTGCGGCCGCATCTGCAGGCGGTGGACGAGGTCGTCACCTTCAACGCGCCCTGGACCGCCAGCGGCACTGCCGCGCTGAACGCGGAGCCGTCGACGATGCGCGGCGACGCCGAGATGCACCTCGTGCGCAAGCTGCGCCGCAGCCACTTCGATGCGGCCGTGCTGTTCTCGCCGTCGTCGCAGAGCGCGTTGCCGGCGGCCCTGCTGTGCCGCATGGCAGGCATCCCCTTGACGCTGGCCCATGTCCGCGAGCCGGCGCATGGTCTGCTCAGCGACGAACTGCTGGACGACACGGCCGGCGACGACGACACCCGGCGTCAGCTCGCCCTGGTGGCGCATGTCGGCATGCGCACCGCCGACGAGCGCCCCCGTCTGCGGCTGCTGCCCAAGGACACCCACCAGATGCGGAACGCCTTGCAGCAAGCGGGATTGCGTTTTGGTCAGCGCTACGTCCTGGTGTGCCCGGGCGGGGGCGGCGCGCGCCACTGCCAGCCCGCGGCATTCGCGGCGGCGGCCGACGTGCTGCTCGACGCCTGGGCGGACGACACAGCGGTCGTGCTGTGCGCGCTGCCCGGCGAAGAGGCGGCCCTGGCCGAACTGCGCGCGACGATGCCGCAGCGGGGCCACGTCTTGCTGCCGACCGTCTCGATCGGGGAACTGGCCGCGCTGGCGGCCGGCGCCCGCGTGGTCGTGGCCACGGACGACCTGCCGCTGACGGTGGCCGCCGCGGCGCGGGTGCCCGCCGTGCTGCCCGGCGAGGCCTTGCGACGCGAGATGAACTTTTCCTGAACCGCTGAGGGTTCGGCAGCGACACATCGCGATCGAGCCCCGATCAAGCCCCGATCGAAGGGTGGCGCCACTTCAGCGAAAGGAATTCCATGTACAACCATTTCGGATCGACCTCGGCGTCGTCGCGGGCGTTCCCCGGCGGCGCAGATGAGCCGATGTTTCCCTCCTCGATCCAGATCACCGAGCTGCCCGATGACGCCGAGGTGGACGACGGCAAGGACGCGGTCGACAAGAACAGCCCTGAGATGAAAGCCTTCCTCAGCGAGCTGAAGGCGAAGCAGCACCAGGATCAGGCTCGCCTGCTGGCCGGATTCCGCCGTCAGATTGCCGGACAGCAGGAGCCCTCCGCGCCGCCGACCCTGCAGAAGGAGGCCCGGCACGAGCTGCTGCAGGCCCAGAAGCAACTGCGAGCGGCCCAGCAACAGCTGAAGCAGGCCTACCGGCAAGTGCAGCAGTTGCAGCATTCGTTCTCGCCCTGGTCGGTGCCGGACCCGTCTGGCGCGTCCGGCGAATGGGCCATGCCGAATCAGTGGGCCATGCCGAACCGATGGACGCGCTTCGATCCTTACGGCTGCGGCTCGTTCGCTCCCAGGTTCCGCCACCCGCACGTTCCGCCCTTTGCGCCGCTCTGCTCGCCTTATGGCATGAACTTCGCGGACCGCTGCGTGTTCTCGCCCTTCGATGGATGCGGTGGCTTCGGATCGGCGCTCCAGTCCGGACTGGCCGGCCTGATCGGTTTCGGATTGGGTGCGGCGCTGTTCTGACCGCCTGACCTCCTGCGGGACCTTCCGCGGGACCTCCCGCATGCCCCATGTCGCGGCCACGAAATCGTCACAGGACGTTCGTGCGGGCACGGAGCTTGCCTGTCCTGCGAGCCGCGCGTGGACGCTCGGCGACCGCGCGGACCGGACGGATGCCCGACTGCGCTCCCGTTTCCATCACAGGAGGTTTTCATGCACCTGCACAAGCTTGCTTGGGCGATCCCGCTGACGTTGGCCGCGACCGTGGCCCACGCGGAAAGCTCCGGCAGTTTCCTGGAGGGTGCCAGGCTCGCGGCGCTGGTCCGTCCGGAGGCCGCGGCCCCGGCCAACGGCCCGTCCCGCCACACTCCCGCCGGTGTCCGTCCCGCCCCGCAGGGTCAGACGCCGTCGCCGAGCACCTCTGCGTCCCCGAGCCCGTCCTCCGTCATCGACGCCGACAGCGAGTCTTCCGGCGCGTCGTTCGAGATCCGCAACTTCCTCACCCTGGTCGTCGCCTTGGCCTTGGTGGGATGGGTCCAGCGCCGCCGTCGGGATGCCTGAGGTCCCCCGTCGATTTCAGCGGTCCCGCGGACCGCTTGCCGGCACCGGCGTGGTTCTCGGACCGCGGCCGGTGTCGTTTTGTGGGGCCTGTTGTTCGTATGTCGTTTGTGTGCGGACGCGCATCGACCAGCTCTCACCGGAATATTTTTCAAATCGAATCGCCAAGGGGCTGGCAAGCGGGCCGCTTGCTGCAAGAATGAGTTAGATGAGTTCGGTTGACCTAGTTCACGAAAGTCCCGACTCAAAAGAGTGACCACCCCCCCATAACGAAGGATGTACCGGTGACCCATGCGTTGATCGTGGATGACGATATCGATTCCGTCGCCACCCTGCAGGAACTGATCGCGAGCGAGAAATTCACCGTGTCGGTGGCCCATACCTTGCGCGATGCCCGGCGGCATATCGCGCTGCAGCAGCCCGACGTGGTGCTGCTGGACCTGCAACTCCCCGACGGCAACGGCATGGAGCTGTTCCAGGATCCCCAGTTGGTGGCCAACTCCGAGGTGGTGCTGATCACCGGTCACGCCAGCCTGGACACCTCGATCCAGGCGCTGCGCCTGGGCGCGGCCGACTACCTGGTCAAGCCGATCAACATCAAGCAGCTGCAGGGCGTGCTGTCGCGGGTGATGAAGCCCGCCGCGCTGCAGGCCGAGGTCTCCGAGCTGAACGCCAACCTGGCCAACACCGGTCACTTCGGGCTGCTGTGGGGCCGCACCCAGCCGATGCAGCGGATCTACGAACAGATCTCGCGCGTGGCGGGCACCAGCGTGTCGGTGTTCATCAACGGCGAGAGCGGCACCGGCAAGGAGCTGGTCGCGCAGACGGTCCATGATCTGAGCCGCCGCCGCAAGAAGCCGTTCCTGGCGGTCAACTGCGGCGCCATTTCGCCCAACCTGATCGAGAGCGAGATCTTCGGCCACGAGAAGGGCGCCTTCACCGGCGCGGACAAGCAGCACGAGGGCTTCTTCGAGCGCGCCAGCGGCGGCACGCTGTTCCTCGACGAGCTGACCGAGATGCCGATGGAGCTGCAGGTCAAGCTGCTGCGCGTGCTCGAGACCGGGCGCTTCATGCGCGTGGGCTCGACGACGACGCTCGACGCCGACGTGCGGGTCATCGCCGCGTCCAACCGCCCGCTGTTGCAGGCGGTGCAGGCGGGCAAGCTGCGGGAAGACCTGCTGTACCGCCTCAACGTGTTCCCGATCGAGATGCCGCCGCTGCGCGACCGCCTCGACGACGTGCCGCTGCTGGCCGACCATTTCCTGCGCCAGATCGCGGCGAAGGAAGGCAAGAACAAGCGCTTCACGGCGAAGGCGCTCGCGCAGCTCCAGACCTACCACTGGCCCGGCAACGTGCGCGAGCTGCGCAACGCGGTCCAGCGCGCGTATGTGATGGCGGTGGCCGATGTCGTCGACGAGCAGTGGCTGCCCAAGGGCGAGGGCGCCGACCCGCAGTCCACGGCTGCGTCGGCCGCGGCGGTCACCAGCCTCGGCGGGAGCGTCCCGGCGGCCGCGCCGGCGCCCACCTTCGTGACCGCGGCGGAAACCTCCGGTCCGTCGATCACGATGCCGCTGGGCAGCTCGATGGCGCAGGTGGAGAAGGCCTTCATCCTGGCCACGCTCCAGCACTACAAGCACCACAAGGAACAGACGGCGGCCGTGCTGGGCATCAGCCTCAAGACGCTCTACAACCGCTTGAAGGAATACGCCGCCGAAGACGCGGCGGCGGCGGACAAGGCCGAGCAGTAAGAGGCGCTCCCGACCTCGCTCGGCCAGGCGCGGGCACTCCACGATGCATGGGGGATCCCTCCAGGACCCCCAAGCATCATTCCGGCCCCATTGGAAGATGCTGACTTCCGTCCCTCGGTGATGTCCTGACGGAGGATCCTCACTGACCCCCTCTCCCGCTTGCGGGAGAGCGCCGGGTGAGGGCAGGGGTGAGGGCCTGCGGTGCTGGCATGCGGCCTGCCTTGGGAAAGGCAGGAGGACTCGTATGTCGTTGCGTTGGGTATCCGATTGCGAACCCGGTCTGCGCCGCAAGCGCGCGGCCAAGGGCTTCCGTTATGTCGATGCCGCAGGGCGGCCGGTGCGCGACGCATCGACCTTGAAGCGCATCCGCGCATTGGCGATTCCGCCCGCCTATGAGGACGTCTGGATCTGCTCGCGCGACGACGGCCATATCCAGGCCACGGCGCGAGACGCGCGCGGTCGCAAGCAGTACCGCTATCACGCGGACTGGATGGCCCTGCGCGGCGAGAACAAGTTCAGCCTGCTGCTCGACTTCGGCCAGCGCCTGCCCCGCCTGCGCAGGCAGGTGCAGCGTCGGCTGCGCCCGGACGGTGTCGATCGCAGCCTGGACCGCGAACGCGTCATCGCGGCGCTGGTGCGGCTGCTCGATCGCACCTGGATGCGCATCGGCCATCGCGAGTACGCGCGCAGCAACGGCTCCTACGGCCTCAGCACCTTGTTGTGCCAGCATGTGAAGGTGAAGGGCGACGCGCTGCTGTTGAGCTTCCCCGGCAAGAGCGGCGTGCGCCATCAGCTCGCCGTGCGCGACGACCGCGTCGCGGCCCTCGTGCGCCGCTGCCGCGATCTGCCCGGGCAGGAGCTGTTCGGCTACGAGGACGAGGCGGGCGAGCCCCATCGCATCGATGCCTCCGACGTCAACGACTGGCTCGCCACCGCCGGCGGCCCGACCTGCAGCGCCAAGGTCTTCCGCACCTGGCATGCGAGCGTGCTGGCGCTGGACCTGCTGTCGGACCACGCGCGCGCCGGCACCGCGCCGGTGGATGCACTGAAGCAGACGGTGAAGGAAGTGGCCGCGCGGCTGGGCAACACCGTGGCGGTCTGCCGCAAGTCCTACATCCACCCGGCGGTGCTGGCGTGGGGTCAGTCCGACCGTCTGGCGACCTTGCCGTCGCAGCGCTGGATCGGCAAGCCGCCGGCGGTGCCCGGCCTGAGCGTCGCGGAACGGCGGCTCATGGGGCTGCTCCGGACGCAGCCTCGCGTGGAGGTCGCTACGCCTGCGCCTGCGCCTGAACCTGTGAAGCCTTCGGCGAGGCCGTCGTCGCCGCGTTCACCGGGCTCAGCGGGGCGCCGAGCGCCTCGTCCGTCAGCGCCGTCGACGTCGCGGCCGACGCCGCCTCGCGCAGCAGGTGCTCGGCCAGCGACGGCCAGTCGCTGAAGACGCCCGCCGGCTCGCGCAGCGGGGAGCGCCGCCAGACGGTCTCGCCGCCGGTGTCGAGCAGCAGGCCCGTGGCCCCGGCGCGATGTCCCGCCTCGACGTCGTCGAGCAGGTCGCCCACCATCCACGAGCGGCCCAGATCGAGGCCGTGCGCCCGCGCCGCGCGCGTCAGCATGCCAGGGGCCGGCTTGCGGCACAGGCAGGCCGGACGGCCTTGCGCATCGGGCGCGTGCGGGCAGACCGCGACGTCGTCGAGCGCCACGCCGAATTCGTCTTTCAGGCGGCGCAGCAGGGCCCCCTGCAGATGCGCGAACTGGACACGGGTGAACGCGCCGCGCGCGATGCCGCTTTCGTTGGTGACCAGCACCAGCGCCAACCCCGCCGCGCTCAGCCGCGCGAGCGCCTCGCCCGCGCCGGGCATCAGCCGCAGGCGCGAAGGATCGTGGATGGCCGCGTCGTCAGGCTCGACCAGCGTGCCGTCCTTGTCGAGGAAGACCGCCGGGCGCAGCGATCCCGGCGAAGGCCCTTCGGGCCGCTCGCGGGAAAAATCCAGGTCGTGAAGGGAGAGGGTGGCGAGGGGAGCGTCGAGCCAGGCGGTCACAGGGGCAGCCTCCGCGACGCGCTCAGCGCACCCAACCGTAGTCGGTCTGGCGCGGCGCCAGCGACTGTTTGTGCCGGGCCATCAGGCCCGGCTCCCGTCTGGCACCGTCGGCGGCCGGATCGATCATGACGCCGGTCTGCAGACCGTCGGCCGGCGCGGCGATCGCGTCGGCCGGCCGCGCGCCGCGTGGCGGCGGCAGCAGTTCGGCCAGGCGGGCCAGCGTCCTGCGCACATCCAGCGGCTTGGCCCACAGCTCGAGGAAGCCGCAGCCGAGGGCGTCGAAATCGGAATCGGCCGTCACCGCGATCGCCGGCACCTGCGCCCAACCGCGCCGCATGCGCAGCAGCTTCAGCAGGTCCGATCCGTGGCAGTCGGGCAGGTGGAGGTCGACCAGCAGCAGCGACGGCTGCAGCTGCGCGCTCAGGCGCCAGGCGGGCATGCCGGCCTCGGCGACGTGCAGGCGCAGGTCGCGGCGCTGCTCGAACATCGCCTCCATCACGATGACATTGAGAGGGCTGTCTTCGACGTACAGCACCGACGTCAGGCCGTCGTTCATCGTTCGCTCCTTCCCTGTTCGAATACGGTTGGTCGCGAGAGAGGGCAATCGCCGTGCCTGAATGTCTCCCCAACCCTGGGGATTCCATGCGGGGGCACCGGGTCTGCACCGGGTCGATATCGACTCGTCCCGGGGTCAGTAGGCTCGTCCGGTGTAACCGGTCGATGATCCATCCGTCAATCTCGGTGACACGTTGAGTAGGCCTTCTTTTTTCTTCGGTTCGCATGCGGGAAAGGCGCTGCTTGCAATGGGTACGAGGCTTGCCTTGCCGGGAAGACTCACGCCTCACTTCAAGGAGCTTCCATGGCCACCAGCCTCCGACCCGGCACCGCCGACGGCGCAGCCGACAAGCCCGATGACGACGAGCGCCCCACCAGTTTCGGCGTGTACAAGCCGGTGGATCACCTGGTGATCAGCTTTCCCGGCGCGGCCGATGCCGGCCAGGCGCGCGCGGCGCTGAGCGCGCACGGCATCGCCGACGCCGACCTGCATGCGATCACCGACCGCGAGATGATCGAGCTGGTCGAACGCGACCTGAAACGCGCCAGTCCGCTGGCCGCGATCGGGCAGGAGATCAACCTGCTGCGCAGCCAGGGCGAACTGGCCGAGCGGGGGTACCACTTCCTCGTCGTCAAGGCCAGGGACGACGCGCAGGCGCGCGAGATCGCCGAGATCGCGCGCCGCAACCACGCCGAACGCGCGCAGTACTACGGCCACTTCATCATCGAGGAGATGCTGGAACCCGAGGCCGGCCGGCCGCAGGTGTCCGAGTCGCCGCACCGTGGGCTGGACACGCATCCCAAGCCGCCGCTGCCGCGTTGAGCCGGTCCTTCCCGCGATCGCGCCATCGAGGCACGCCGCTTGCCATCTCGCTCACCACCGATCCATGCCCTTGCTGCCACTGCGCACCACGAAAGGAAACTTCCCATGAGCACCACGCCCAACAACGAGAAGAGCGACAAGACCGTGCCGTTCACGACGGCCGAAGACGCCGCCAAGCTGGCCAACGGCACGGCATCGTCGAGCGCCACGCCGTCGAGCACCGCGGCCGCCGATCTGGTGAGCCGCGTCGCCGACAAGGCGCACGCGACGATCGACCGCCTCGCGACCACCGCCGCGCCGAAGGCGCAGCAATTGCAGAAAAGCCTGGAGGACACGAACGAACTGCTGCACGAGCGCGCCGAACGCCTGCGCACGACCGGCAACGAGTGGTGCGACAGCCTGCGCTCGAACGTGCGCGAACATCCGCTGATGGCCGTCGGCACCGCGCTGGCGGTCGGCCTGCTGATCGCGCGTCTGACGCGCTGATCGCGGCGCGCTCATGAGCGACGTGCCGCACGCCTCGCCGTCCTTCCCGCCCCCGTTCCCGCCGCCTCCGCCACCCCCACCGCCGTTGTCCGACGGGCCCCGAGGGGCCTCCGGCACGGCGGGCGCCGCGGGCGCATCGAGCGCATCGGGCCCGGCGGGCGGACCTTCGCCCTCGGGCGGGGTCCCGCCCACCGGCGCCGGCTGGTTCGGCGACCTGCAGGGCATGGCCCGCGCGGCGCGCGGCATGTTGTCCGGCCGCCTGCTGTTGCTGGCGCTGGAGCTGCGCCGCGCCAGGCACGGCCTGGTCAGCCTGGCGATCCTCGGCGTCATCGCCGCGATCGCCGGCGCCACGGGCTGGCTGGCGCTGTGGGCCATGCTCGTCGCGCTGGCCGTGCACTTCGGGCTGAGCTGGCCGTGGGCCTTCGCCGGCGTGCTGGTCATCAACCTGCTGCTGCTGGTGTGGGTCGTCGCCGCGATGAAGGCGCTGACGCCGATGCTGGCGCTGCCGGCGTCCCGCCGCCAGTTCCACTGGCTGTTCAACGATCCGATGGATCCCGAGGAACCGAGCCCCGATGCCAGCCACCCCAGACCGTCCTGACCCCCGTCGCATCCCGGACGTCCCCGATCACGGGGGCGAACCGGCGTCGATAGAGGAACTCACGCTGCGCATCGAGATGGCGGAACTCCGCGTCGTGCGTCGCGATCTGGAGTTCCGGCTGCACTGGGATTCGCTGCAGCATCGCGGCAAGGCCGTGATGACGCCGGGCCGCTGGCTGCTGCCGGCGCTGGGGACCGGCGCGAGCTGGATCTTCTGGCGCCTGGTGCGCGGCAAGCGGCGTCGGCACGACCGGCACCGTGCCGACGATCCGCGCGCCCACGCCTTCCAGGCGCCGCGCGAGGCCCGGGGCGGCACCCAAGCCGAGTCGGGCGCCGAACGCCCGGAACTCGGCACGTTGCAGTTGCTGACCGTGCTCTGGGGACTGGTGCCGACGCGCCTGCGCGGGCAGGTCGGTCCCGAAGTCGCGCAGTTGCTGATGGGCGTGCTCGCGGGCTTCCTGCAGGGCCGCAAGAAGCGACGCGAAGAGACTTGAGAACGACCCGCGTGGAGGCCCGCGCGGAGACACGAGAAGCCGCGCGTCAGCCAGCACGAAGCCCGATGAAACGAAAAAGCGCGCCCTCGGGCGCGCTTTGCGTTGGTGGGCAACCGGGACGGCTTTACACCTTCTCGGCATTGCGCGCCTGGTCGCGCAGCAGCTTGATCTGGTCGTGGTTGCGCAGCGTCCCGGCCAATTGGCGCTGGACGACTTCCAGCACGCCGGCCGGCAGGTCCTTCTGCGCCGCCTTGCGGTAACGCGCGACGGCCGCGTCCTCGCCGCGCTCGCATTCCTCGAGCATGGCCTTGTCGCTGTAGCCGGTCAGCGTGCCCTTGACGGCGACCCAGCCGCGGTGGAGCGACCCGGCGGCGCTGCCGTCGTCCTCGGGCGTGCCGCCGTGCTGGCGCACGAGCTGCTGCAGTTCGGAGGCGGCCTGGCGGCAGTCCGCCGCGCGCTGCGCGAAGACCTCGCGCAGGCTGGCGCTCTTGACGTGTTCGGCGGAACTCAGGAATCCGTACTCGCCGTCCTTGCAGGTCTCGATCAGCGTGTTCAGTTCGTCGATGACGTCCTTGTTGTCCATGGCAGTCCTTTCCGATCGGGGGAGTGGTGATGCCATGAATCAGCAAGTCACGTACCCGTCGGCAACCCCATCGCGCGCCGCAGCGCCTCCAGGATCTGCGACGGCGACGCGGGCTTGCGCAGCACGATGAACGAGGACTCGGCCGTCAGCGCCTCGCTGTAGCCGCTGATCAGGACGACGGGCAGCCCCGGCCGGCGCGTGCGCAGCTCGCGGGCCAGCGCCTGGCCGTCCATCGAGCCCGGCATCACCACGTCCGACAGCACGATGTCCACCGCCGCGCCGCTGCCGAACAGCTGCAGCGCCTCGTCCGCATCCTTGGCGCTGAGCACCTGGCAGGAGAAGCTGCGCAGCAGACCGGCGGTGACGCGGTTGAGTTCCTCGTTGTCCTCGACCAGCAGCACCCGCACGCCGGCCAGGCTGTTGGTGCGCCCGTCGTCGCGCGTGCGCTCGGTGCCGTCGACGCGGCTGCCGTCGGGCACCACGCGCGCGCTCGTCTGCGCCGGCAGCAGCAGCGTCACGGTCGTGCCGGCGCCGAGCTGGCTCGCCACCCGCGCCGTGCCGCCGGCCTGCACGCAGAAGCCCAGCACCTGGCTCAGGCCCAGGCCGGTGCCCTTGCCGACGGGCTTGGTGGTGAAGAAGGGCTCGAAGACGCGCGCCAGCAGGTCGTCGGGGATGCCCGGACCGCGGTCGGTGACGCTGATCGCGACGTACTCGCCGGGCGCCAGGTCCTGCACGTCGCCGGGCGACGCACGGCCGGCCTCGACGGTGATCTCGCCCATGCCGTTGGTCGCGTCGCGCGCGTTCAGCGCGATGTTGATCAGCGCGAGTTCCAGCTCCGACGGGTCGACGCGCACGCTCGGCAGGTCCGGCGCCATGGTCATGGCCAGCTGCATGCGCTTACCCAGCACCGTGACCAGCAGTTCCTTCATCTCGCCCAGCGTCGAGCGCAGGTCCACCACCTGCGGGTGGACCGGCTGGCGGCCCGCGACGCGCAGCAGATGCTGGGTCAGGCGGCTGCCGACGTCGACGGACCGCATGATCGCGCCCAGCGGCATCGCCAGCGATTCGGCATGCGGGCTGCGCTGGATCAGGTGGGCGCTGTTGCTGATGACGCCCAGCAGGTTGTTGAAGTCATGCGCGACGCCGCCGGTGAGCCGGCCCAGCGCCGCCGTGCGCTGCGATCGGGAGCTCAGCTGCTCGGCCTCGCGCGTGCGGTCGATGGCCTCGTTGACGCGCTCCTCGAGCTCGTAGCGCCCCTGGTGGATCGCGGCGCTCGCATCCTCGAGCGCGAGCGCGACCTCGTCGCACTCGACCATGCCGGTCTTGCGCGCGCGCACCGGCTCGCCGGCGCGCAGCTCGTTGGCGATCTCGTTGAGCGCGTGGATAGGCCCGGAGATGCGCCGGCTGATCCACAGGGCGCCGAACATGCCGACCAGTACCAGCAGCAGCGCGCCGATCGCGATCGGCTGCAGCGCCGCGCGGGCGCCGAAGCCGCCCGGACCGCCGTCGCGCGGCACCGCGGTGACCACCGTCCAGCCCTGCGGCGACTTGCTGAAGTAGCCCAGCACCGGCTTGCCGTCGAGGTTGACGGACTCGAACTGCGCCTCGTCGCGCGTGGCCATCAGGCGCTTGAGGTCGTCGGTGCCCGGACGTCCGGCGTAGCTGATGCCGCCCGGATGGCGTGCCACCACCGTGCCGCGGCCGTCCATGATCGTGGCGGTCCAGTCGGGCGGAAGCCGTTGCCCGTCGATGATCTGCTGCAGCTCCTGCGGCAGCACGGTGATGCTCATGTTCAGCCAGACATGGCCGCCGCGCTCGATCGGCTGGATGATCTGCGCCCGCAGCTGGCCGGTGGCCGGATCGGGACCGAGGTCGCCCATCACGGCCTGCTCGACCAGCGGCACGCCTTCGCGCACGAGCACCGGGCGCGAGGCGGCGGCGGTCGGCAGGTCCGGGGGCAAGGCCGCAGCGGCGGCGGTGCCGGCGGTGCCCGCGGTGCCCGCGATCGTGCCGGGGATCGTGCCGGAGGTCGTGCCAGCGGTCGGGGACGCGGCCGGCGGCGCCGACGCCGCGCTCATCGCGGACGGCACCGTCGAGGTTTCGGGCAGGCGGCCCGGCGCCAGGCGCGTGCTGAACAGCGTCCGGTCGGGCGCGTTCAGTTCCACCCAGCCCGACAGGCCCTGCATCGCGCGACGCGACTGCAGTTCCAGCATCGCCAGGTCGTCGGGCGGGATCTGCGGCGACGCGTCCAGGATCTGCGACAGCGACAGCACCCGCGCGATGCCGGCGCGGCGGGCCAGTTCCTTGTCGACCACCATGGACAAGGCCCGCGTGCTGTCGCGCATGTGGCGCACGGTGGCGTCCTGCTCGTCGCTCCAGGTCTGCCAGCTGACCCACAGCGCCGCGATGATGCCGGGCAACATCACGGACAGGACGAGCACGAGCAGGCGGGAGCGGATCGGCAGGGGCATGGGCGGTCGGGCGGAGAAACGGTCGGGCCGCCACGGCCAGAGGCCGGCGGCGAGGACGAGCCAGCGGGGACGGGCGCGTCGAGGCGGCAGATTATGGGCGGTGCTGTTCAAGGGCGTTCGGATGGACCACCGGGGCGCCATCGGCAAGGGGCGGGGAAACCTGCGGCGAGGTCTGAGGCGGAATCTGAGGCGCGGCGTGCGGCGCGGCGTGCGACGGCCGCGGTGGCCGCAGCAGCGTGCTCAGCGGCGTGCAGGGCCGATCACTGCCGCGCAGGTAGACGGCGACCGGGCGCATCTGGCGGTTGCGCTGGCTGATGCTGCGCAGGCAGATCAGCAGCGGCACCGCCAGCACCGCGCCGGCGACGCCCCACAGCCAGCCCCAGAACATCACCGACAGCAGCACCGACAGCGGATTCATCGACAGGCGCTTGCCGATGACCATCGGGGTCACGAAGTTCGATTCGATCGCGTGGATGCAGAGGTAGGACAGCACCGGCGCGGCCAGCGCCGCGAAGCCCGCGTCGCCGAGCGAGGCGGCCAGCGACGCCGCCAGCAGCAGCCCGCACATGATCAGCGGCCCGAGGTAGGGGATGAAGTTGAAGATCGCCGCCATCGCGCCCCAGAAGCCGGGGTTGGGCAGGTCCACGAACCACATCGTGCCCGACACGACCAGGCCGACGCCGATGTTGATCGCGCTGACCGAGGCCACGTAGCGCGAGATGTCGCGCTGCGCCGCGCGCAGGCCGCCCAGCACCATGGCCCGCAGACGCGGACGATGCGGCAGCAGCTCGATGCAGCGCGACAGCACCCAGTGCTCGGACGCGAGCAGGAAGTAGAGCAGGATCGTGGTCGCAGCCGTGGACACCAGGAACTTCAGGCCGATGCCCAGCGCCTGCGCCGTCAGCGCCACGCCCTCGCTGGCGATGCGCTCGCGCACCGGGTCCGCGGGCGGCGTGGGCGCCGCCGTCCGGCCCGAACTCCGACGCTCGACCGGCGGACCGAATCCCGGAATCGCCGCGCGCCACCGGTCCACCTGGTTCAAGGCCTGCGACACCGCCACCGGCGCACGCTGCCACCACTGGGCCACCGGCTCGGCCAGCAGCGCCACGCTCAGCACCGTGCAGCCCACCACCGTGGTCACCAGCATGGCGGCGCTCATCGACTCCGGAATGCCGTGGTGACGCATCGTCCGCACCGCCGGCGCCAGCACGAAGGTCAGGATCAGCGCCACCAGCACCGGCAGCACGATCGCGCTCGCTTCCTTCAACAGGAAGACCAGCGCAATCAAGAGCAGGCCTCGCGTCGCCCAGCGGCGCATCGTGGTCGGGGGCAGGGCGGAGGAGCGCAAGATGGTAAGGATGACGGGAAGAGGGGACGGGGCAGGCTCTCGAAGCAAGGGCTGGGCCAGCGGGGGAGCGGTACCACCGGGTTTCGGGGGAGGTACAGGGCGGTTACGGCGGTGGTGGTGGCTGCGGAGGTCCCTGGACACCGGTCGGCCAAGCGCGGGCGCTCCACGAGGCAGGGGGCATCGCCTCCGCGAACCCCCAGCCTCATTCCGGCCCCATCGCCGCTCCTGGACTTCCGATGAGGCGCCGTACGTAGATCGGCGCGGTTGACGGGGCGAGCGGGGGCCGGCCGTCGGTAAAAGGTGCCGAAAGCCTTGCGGGGCAAAGACGCTTGGGACGGGCGGGTGGACGGTCGGCGAACCTGTGCGGCCGGTGGGCGAGGCGTTCGGGTTCGCTGCGCGTCGACGCGCCCGATCCCCGGCAGGCCCCATGCCTGCTGCGTTTGCGGCATTCGGGCGGGCACGCCGAATGACGGACGCTCCGCCATATGAAACATCGGCGGCGAGGTGGCATGGTCCTTGCGCTGATGGCTCCATCAGGCCGGTTCGCCGGCACTGCCTACAACCCGTTCCCGTCCTCGTCGGCGGGGACCCTCCGGAACCGGTTGCAGGCAGTTTCACCCTCTACCGGACAGGAGTGTCACAAGTGGGAGCAATGGAACTCAGGCACGAGCACAGGCAGACACAGACGCTGTCGCCTCGGCTCCAGCACGCCGTGCGGCTGCTGCAGATGTCCTCGCTGGACTTCACCACCATGGTCACCGACATGCTGGGGCGCAACCCCTTCCTCGAAGTGACCGAAGGCTCGGACGACGCCTCGCCGCTGGACGCCGACGTGCCGGTCGCGTCGTCGCCGGTGATGTCGGACACGCCGGAACCGTTCCCGGACGACCGCGAGATCTGGCGCGCGGAGAGCTCCGGCTCGATGCGCCGCGCCGAGGACGGCGAACTCAGCGCGCTGGAGATGACCGCCGCGCAGACCTGCCTGCGCGAGCACCTGCGCAGCCAGCTCAACGTGCTGCGGCTGTCGCCGCGCGATCTGGTGCTGGCGACGATCGTGGCCGAGTCGGTCGACGACGACGGCTACCTGCGCTCCTCGCTGGAAGAGCTGGCGGCGGTCGCCCAGATGCAGCCGCCGGTGGCGATCGAGGAAATGCAGATCGCGCTCAAGCGGGTGCAGGCGCTGGACCCGCTGGGCGTGGGCGCGCGCAGCGTCGCCGAATGCCTGCTGCTGCAGCTGCCCAAGATCGAGGACACGCGCAGCCGCATGCTGGCGGAACGCATCATCTCGCAGCACTTGAATCTGCTGGCCTCGCGCGACATTCCTTCGCTGGCGCAACTGCTGGACGTGAGCGTCGCGGAAGCCGAGACGGTGTGCCTCAAGCTGCGCCGCTTCGACCCGCGCCCGGGCTGGCGCTACGAGACCACGCAGGCCGCCTACATCGTGCCGGACGTGTTGACCACCAAGGTCCGCGGCCAGTGGCGCGTGCAGCTGAATCCGGCGGTGATCCCGAAGGTGCGGATGAACCAGGTCTACGCCGAGCTGTTCCAGCGGCACCGCCAGCAGGGCCATGCGGAGATGGCGACCCATCTGCAGGAGGCGCGCTGGACGATGCGCAACATCGAGCAGCGCTTCTCGACCATCCTGGACGTGGCCGACGCGATCGTGCGCCGCCAGCGCCACTTCCTGGAGTTCGGCGCGATGGCGATGAAGCCGCTGGGCCTCAAGGAGATCGCCGACGAGGTTGGCATCCACGAGTCGACGGTCTCGCGCGTGACCAACAACAAGTACCTCGCGACGCCGAGCGGCGTGTATGAGCTGAAGTACTTCTTCTCGCGCGCGATCGTGAGCAGCAACGGCAGCGCGTGCTCGGGCACCGCGATCCGCGGGCTGATCAAGGACATCATCGAGGCCGAGCGCGCGGACAACCCGCTGTCCGACGCCGAGATCACGCGTCAGCTCGCCCGCCAGGGCCTGGTGGTGGCGCGCCGCACGGTGACCAAGTACCGCCAGATGCTGCGCATCGACGCGGTCGAACGCCGCAGACAACACAGCTGACGAACCGATTTTCCCGAGGCGCGATGGAGACAAGGACGGAGCCCGACGAGGCTCCGTTTTCATTGGCGCCGCGGGAACCGGGCGTGGCCGGTCGCAACTCATGCCGCCTGATGTCGCCGCGATCGCGGGCGGCCGGACAAGCGGGAGTGCCCAGGCCATGTGGAATGACAGTTTCGTTGCGCGGTTCGCCGGCCCGTACCGTGCGCAGACCATGCAGGACGATCTCGACGAATGCAGGGTCGGAGGCCCTTCGTCACGCCATGGTCTCGACGTGGGATTTCACGATCGCGTGGACTACGCGCGCGTGCTGCCGGAGGTCGACCGGCTGTGTCGGTCGGCGGCCCGCTATCGGGACCAGTCGGGCGGTCGGTCGAGCGGTCGGTCGAGCGGGCGGTCGAGCGACCCTTCCAGCGGCGACTGGCAACGGCAATGGAACCAGTGCGCCTTCGTGTGGGATCAATGGGCCACCTTGATCCGGAGCGATCTGGAGGCCTTCCAGCGGAGCATGGGCGGAGCGACGAGCGCCACGGGCATCACCGCGAGCAATCTCGGTCACGACTACCGGGCCTTCCTGGCACTCGAGTCCCGGTGGTTGCGATCGTCGCGCCGTCCCGCCTTGCCGGAGTCCTGGCTGGTTGAAGCGGAACGTCCTTCGACACCGAAGCCCTCGATGTCATTGACCGGCAGCAGCCCGCTCCCGTCGCGCCTGGTGCCGTCGGCGCCGCCGCTGTCGATGCCCTGGATGGACGATCTGGGGGTGGCCTGGCCGCCGTCGTCCGTCAGCGGGCAGGACCCTTCGCCGGATCCGTCTTCCTGGCGTCGTTGACCATCTGGTCGCGCCGTTCGGCATCGAGGCCCGGCGTCGAACGCAGGTCGGTGTCCACCTGACCCTGCTTCAGGTCGTCGTGAGCCTGGCCGATGACGGTGCGCTGGTTGTCGCCGGCCGCGCCGCTGCCCATGCCGCCGGTCGAGTCGCCGCCGGTGCTCTGGTCGCGCTCATGCGGCAGCTGCGCGTCGTCGTTGTGCGTCGGGGCCGCGTCGGGCTCGACCTGTCCGGGCGAGACCGGGGCCTTGTCCAGCATGCGGCGCGGTGCCTGGCCCTCGGTGGGACGGTCGGTCTTGTTGTCGGTGGTGCTGGCCATGGCGAGCTCCTGGTTCATTGCGATGCCTGTCCAAGGCAATCGGCCCACCCGCGCCGGAGCGTCCGACGACACGCTCGTCCAGGCTGCGCCGGAACGGCTCTTGCCCGCCCGGCGGCATGCAAGCCTGGAAGACCCGTTTCACGATCCTCGACGCAGACCTCATGCTCTGGGGTCAGCTGTTGCTCGGCGCCCTGGTGATCGTCGCCGGCGCGCTGCTGCTGCACGCGATCCTGCGGCCGATCGCGGTGCGCCTCACGCGCTTTTCGCCGCTGCTGACCTCGGTCGTGCGGCGTTGCGACAACCCGGCCCGATGGGCGCTGCCCGTCGTGGGCCTGTTGATCGCCGCGCAGGGTGTGCCCGACACGATGCCCGGCATCAATGGCGTGCAGCATCTGCTGGGCGTCCTGTGCATCGTCGCGATCGCGTCAGTGGCGGCCGGGGCGATCACCGGCGTCGCCAACGGCGTGGCGTTGATGAACCCCGCGGACGTCGAGGACAACCTTGCCGCGCGCCGCATCCAGACGCAGACCAAGGTGCTGGCGCGCGTCGCCAAGGGCGCGGTGATGCTGACCGCGCTGGCCTTCATCCTGATGACCTTCCCGCGCGCGAAGCAGGTGGGCGCCAGCCTGCTGGCGTCCGCGGGCATCGCCGGCCTGGTCTTCGGCCTGGCGGCGAAGTCGGTGTTCGGCAACCTGCTGGCCGGTCTTCAGATCGCGATGGCGCAGCCGATCCGGCTCGACGACGTGCTCATCATCCAGGGCGAGTGGGGCAGGGTGGAGGAGATCACCTCGACCTATGTCGTGCTCAAGATCTGGGACGAGCGCCGGCTGGTCATCCCGCTGCAGTGGTTCATCGAGAACCCGTTCCAGAACTGGACACGCACCAGCTCCAGCATCCTCGGCACGGTGATGTTGTGGGTCGACTTCACGCTGCCCGTCAACGAACTGCGCGAGAAGGCAACGATCATGTGCAAGGGCTCGGCGCATTGGGACGGCCGGGTCTGTGGCGTCCAGGTCGTCGAGACGACGGAACGAACGATGCAGATCCGCGTGCTTGTCAGCGCCAAGGACTCCGGCAAGGCCTTCGACCTGCGCTGCGAGTTGCGGGAAGGTCTCATCGCCTGGCTGCAGAAGACGCATCCGCAGTCGCTGCCGCGCGTGCGGGCGTTGGTGGAGGACATCCCCGCACCGTCGGCACCCGTGCTCAAACCATCGCTGCCGCCGTCGCCAGCGCCTTGACTGGGAGCGCCTTGACTGCCGGCGACTGGCGCGGCTCAGGGCGACCGGGTCCCCTTTTCTCCATCTCCCTCCTTTGTCGGCCGCCCCGGCCGACAAATTCCCTCCCTAAGTTCCGAAAAGGGGACCCGGTCGCCCCTCTCCCGAATCACCGAGGTGCTCCAGCATCAGGCGGAGCACGACGTCGATCTCCGCTTGCTCGTTGAGGTAGTACCTGGCGTGGCTGTGGTCGAGTCTCGGGCCCACGCGCACAGTGACCCAGTCGGCCGCGGCACGCTGGAAGGCCGGCTCGTCGTTGGTGTCGTCGCCAACGTAGAAGCCCGCATCGGCGCCGTAGCGCGCCGTCAGGCGAGCCATCGCGTCTCCCTTGTCAGGGGCACCCTCGACCAGCACGTTGACAACACGCTTGCCGGGCTCGGTGGCAATGCCCGGCGGCAGATCCGCGATCAGCTCGGCGATCGCCGCGCGCGCGGCCACAGGATTCGGCGCCATCCGGTAATGGATCGCGATCGACGCACCCTTGTCCTCGATCGTCGCGCCAGCCTGGTTGAGCCCCGGCTCCATGCGCAGCATGCGCTCCCGGAAGGCGCCGAGCGTCGTCACCACGCGCGGATCGGGACCGTCGAACTCGTCCTCCGCGCCGTGGTTGCCGACGATGTGCGTGGGCTTGAAGCCCAACCGGTGCCGCACGTCCAGCACCTGACGGCCGCTGACCACCGCGACCGGCACGCGCGCGACCAGTCGTTCCAGCAGCTTCGCGGTGGGCTCCGGCAGTCGGGCCTCGTCGGGATGCATGACGATGGGCGCGAGCGTGCCGTCGAAGTCGAAGCCCAGCAAGGGACGTCGCGTCATGAGGCGGGCGACCGCGGCGCGGCCCTCCGCGTCGAGCAGATATCGCACCGGCATCATGGCGTCAGGGCCTCCTCTCCAGCCTCTCTCGATCGCCGCTGCACGCGACGCGTGATGCGCTCGCGCAGCCGCCATTGACCGGCGTCGGTCAGCATGCGGCCAGCCCAGCGGTAGACGTTGAACTCGCGCACCGTCATGCGCAGGCTGGCCATGCGTTCGCGTTGTTCCTGCGGCGGCATGAGCGCCGCGCGGTGCAGGGCGTCGGTGGTCTCTTCCACGTGGTACGGATTGATCACCAGCGCCTCGGGCAGCTCGCGCGCCGCGCCGGCGAAACGGCTCAGGATCAGCACGCCCTGGTCGTCGTCGCGCGCGGCGATGAACTCCTTGCAGACGAGGTTCATGCCGTCGTGCAGGCTGGTCACGACGCACATGTGCGCCGCGCGGTAGAGCGTCATCAACGCCGCATGGTCGTGGTGCTCGGCCAGCAGCAGCACCGGCTTGTAGCCGGGGCCGCCGAAGCGCAGGTTGATGCGCTCGGTGACGCGGTGGATGCGGTCCTGGAATTCGCGGTACTCCTCCAGCGCGCTGCGCGTGGGCGCGGCGACCTGCACGAGGACGAATCGCCCCTGCCACTCGGGATGCTTCTCCAGCAGGCGCTCTACGGCGTGCAGCCGCTCGAGGATGCCCTTGGTGTAGTCGAAGCGGTCCACGCCGACGGCCAGCACCGTGTCGGGCGCCAGGTGCAGCCGCTCGAAGATCGCCGCGCGCGCCTCGGCCGGCGAGTCCCACGCGGCGCGCTCCTCGTCGGTCGGCCAGGCGATCGAGATCGGGTAGCTCTGCACCAGCGTCGGCTCGCCCTGGTAGCTGATGGTCGAGTGCTCGTGCTCGATGCGCGCCTCCAGGTAGCGGTCCACGGTCTCGGTGAAGTTCTTGCAGTGGAAACGCGTGTGGAAGCCCAGGATGGTGCTGCCCAGGATGCCCTGCAGCAGTTCGCGCCGCCACGGGCAGATGCCGAAGGATTCGGGGTTGGGCCAGGGGATGTGCCAGAAGGTGATGATGGTCGCCTTGGGCAGCTTCTCGCGGACCATGGCCGGCAGCAGCGCGAAGTGGTAGTCCTGCACCAGCACCACCGGATCGTCGCCGCGCGCCTCGGCGACGACGGCATCGGCGAAGCGCTGGTTCACCGCGCGGTACTGCGCCCAGTCCGACTCGCGGAAGACCGGTCGCACGTGCGCCACGTGGCACAGCGGCCAGAGGCCTTCGTTGGCGAAGCCCTGGTAGTAGCCGCGCTCTTCTTCCTCGCTCAGCCAGACGCGGCGCAGCACATAGTCCTGCGTGTCCGGCGGCACGGCGACGCGGTCGTTGGCGTCGACGACGTCCCGGTCGGCGCTGCCGCTGCCGTGCGCGATCCAGGTGCCGGAGCAGGCGCGCATCACCGGTTCGACGGCGGTGACCAGGCCGCTGGCGGGCCGGCTCACGGAGATGCCGTCCGGGCCGCGCTGGTGGATGTAGGGCTCGCGGTTGGAGACCACGATCACCTGGTCGCCGCGCAGCTGCGTGCGCAGCAGGCCGCGCAGCCGCTCGGGATCCCAGGGCGTCAGCGGGCCGTGCTCGCGGTAGAGGTTGTCCTCGAGCTCGCGGATGTGCTGGCGGATCTCGACCTCCAGCGGTTGCAGCTCGGGCGGCGGCGTCTCCGGTCCGCCGCGGAAGCCGGAGGTGTTGAGCAGCGGCCGCACCAGGCCCTCGCCGCGCAGGATGGCGCGCATGCCGGAGACCCAGCCGCGCCAGCTGAGCTGCGCCACGATCATCGTGATGCCGGCGATGGCCAGGCCCAGCACCGTGATGAAGATGATCATGTAGCGCCGCGTGTCCAGGCTGCGGCGGTCGGGCAGGCTGAGGTCGTGCAGCAGCACCAGCCGCTCGGCGTCGGGCTGCTGCGGATTGACCGGGAAGACGCCGATGTGGACGGCGCCGCTGGCCAGCTCCAGGCGCGGGTCCTTCTGGGCGGCGCTGACTTCGGCCTCCTTGCAGCTCAGCGAGCCCGGGAAGCCCTTGGTGCTCATGACCTGCGTGCCGTCGGGCGCGCACAGCGCGATGCCGACGAGACGCTCGTCCAGCACGCCGCGCTCGAGCAGGTTGCGCAGGCGCTCGCGCTGGGCGCTCGGGTCGATGTCGCTGATCGCGACGGACAGGGTCTTGGCGACCATCGCGCCGCGCAGGCTCAGGTCGCGCGAGAACCAGCGCAGCGTCATGCGGTCCAGCAGCGGCAGCGCCAGCAGCGCCGCCAGGGTCAGGGTGATCAGCAGCGGGACGAGGAAGCGGATCTGGAGATGCAGCGACTTCATGCCCGACCCCCGGCGCGACGCGGCGCAGGGTCTGCAAGGAAGAGGTCCCCGTAACCGTCATCGTCGTCCGCATCGTCGACAGCGGCCGGATGGCGCTTGAGCGCATGCATGCCGCCGAGCGCCAGCCCGGCCGCGAAGGCGCCGTAGACCAGCAGCAGGCTGGCCACCGACGGCGGTCGCGTGCCCGAGGCCGTGGCGCGCTTGTCGGCGGCGGGCGTGAGCACGCTCGGCGTGACGACGCGGTCGACGCCGACGGCCACCGCCGTGAGCAGCAGCGCATCGGTGACCGCGTTGCCGCGGGTGGGCCGGCGGCGCGTCGCGCGCAGCCGGTCGTAGAGCGCGCCCCACACCAGGCCGGTGGCGGCGTGCAACGCGATGTCGGCGGCGGAGGTCTTCAGCGGCGGACGGCCGACGCGGTATTCGGAGCGACCGACCAGATGGGCATGATCGGACCGGCTGCCGCGCAACAGCGCCAGTCCTGAGAACAGGCTGGCCAACACGCCATCGGCGCATGCCCGGCGCAGCGCCGGGAGCAGCAATGCATTCAAAGGCGACTCCTGTGACAGAGGGAAACAAGCCCTCAGGGACGGCAATCGCCGTGCCGCCCACGCCAGGGGTGGGCCGGCATGCGCCCCCGCTTCCCCCGGCGCCTCAGTTCAGGGCCGTCGGCGGCGGCATGTAGGGCGGTTCGCGCACGGGCACCGGGTTCTCGCCGGGGATGGGCGGATCGATCACGCCGGGCGGGTCGTCGCCGGGTTCCGGCGTGGGGCCGTGCGGCGGCGGCGGAACGATGGGAACCTCGTTCGGATGCGGCGGGCTCGGCGGAACCGTGTGAGCCTCGAAGGGCAGGGGCAGTTGGTGCATGGCGTTCCTTTTGTCTGCGCAGGCCCTTGCAAGCGGCGCGCCCGATGGCATCTCGGTTCTGGGGGTGTCCGGTGTCGCGCTTCATCGCCCTGCGGGCGCGGGACCGGGAGTTCTGTCGGCAAGCACTGCAGAACGCCGTGCGGACTGGCCGGCCAGATTGATCCCGTGGACGCGCCCGGAGGCGCCCGGTCCGGCCGTCCCGGCGCCGGGGCGGCACCGCATTTGCCAGCACTCAACGGAATTCAAGTGAACCCGGTCAACGGCCCCACCCACTGCATCTGACTGCCCAGGAGGCTCGCTCCATGAACGACAAGGCATTCGAGACGCCCTGGCAGCTGTTTCGGACGGCGATGACGGCGTCGCCCAAGCCCGATCAGCCGCGACGCCCGGACGAGGAGCGTCCCGCCCAGCCGCCCGCGCCCGGACCCGATCAGGCGCCGCACGAGCATCCCGACGACCCCGGCGTGCATCCGGACGGTCCCAGGCGCTATCACGACGACCACGCGGCGCCCGCGCGCCAGCAGCTCGAGCAAGGGGAACCCGCATGAGATCGCACGTCCTGCCGCAGGCCGATTTCCGCGCGGACCTGATGGCGCGCGACGAGGTCGTGGCGCTGCTGGTCGACGATCACCAGCGCGCGCAGCACGCCTTCCACCAGTTCGACCGGCTGTGGGCGCTGGGGGACCACGAATCCTGCGAGGCGCTGGTGCGCCGCACCTGCGCGCTGCTGACGGTGCATGCGACGCTGGAGGAAGAGCTGTTCTACCCCGCGGTCCGCAGGTGCCCGGAGATCGGCGCCGTCGAGCGTCGCCTGATCAACGAGGCCGAGATCGAGCACCTGGTCGTGCGCATCCTGATGTCGCAGCTGCGGCGCATGTGCGCGGAGGACACGCAATTCGCGCCCCTGGTGGGCGTGCTGGGCCGCTACGTCAGCCATCACGCGCAGGACGTGGAGCAGGGCATCCTGCCGCGCCTGACGCAGGCGTCGTCGGTGGACTGGCGCGCGCTGTCCACCGCGCTGCGCCGTCGCCGCGACGAGCTCGACCGCCAGTGGCGCGACGAACTCAGCCAGGAGAGCGCGGAGTACGAGCGCCAGCAGGACGCGTGAGCGTCGACGGGCGGCCGTTCAGGCGGCTGCCGGGTCCGACGGGGCCGCTGTTGCCGCCGCCGCCGCCGCCCCCGCTGCCGAGCGTGCGGCCGCGCGTTCGGCGCGGCGGGCGAGCGACATCACCAGCGGATGTGCCATGAAGTGCGCCAGCAGCCGCGCCTTCTGCTGGTCGGTCAATGTCGAGGACTCGATCATCGCGGGCCAGGCGGCGAATGCCGCCTTCACGCAGCGCGCGATGGCCGTGTCCGCCGGCTTGACGGGAATCCTCAGCCGATCGCAGAAGATCCGCAGCAGCGCGGGCGACATCGACTGCCGCGGGAGCGGCGCCTGCGCGACCTCCGGCGTGGCGGCGCGCCGGGGAAGCAGTGTCGGCGGCAGGATGTGCAGGGCATGCCCACGGATGCGCTGGAAGGCCGCATACGCCACCACGTCGTAGGCGGGCGAGAGCGTCGGGGTGATGCCGTCGAGGTAGCGCACGCCGAGGTTCTTCAGGTGCATGTCGGCGTTGCCGATCATCTCGTTGACGACGATGCGCCGCAGCAGTTCGTGCACCGCCGGCTCGCCCATCGACGGCTCGGTCATGAGTACCGCGGCGATATCGAGGTAGCTGATCCGCAAGCCGTCCGGTCCGCGGCCGTACTTGTCCTCGGGCGCCCGGCCGAGGACTTGCGCGAAGTCCTCGACATGGATCCGTCCCGCGGGCGAGCGGTCGAAGCGGGTCACCGCCAGGAATCGGGTCTGCGCCGTCGCGTCGCCAAGGTCGTAGCCATGCTGCAGACCCAGGCGCTCCAGCGGCTCCAGGGTGGCCTCGCAGGTGTCCACACCGGCGGCGCGCGCCAGCCGCAAGCTCAGCGCCTCGACCTCGGGCAGCAAGGGCTGGCCCACCACCGGCAGCTTCGCGATGATGTGGGTGTCGTGGTCCTTGGTCCTGCCGACATAACGCTCGCCGTCGCGGATGACGCCGAGCTTGGGCTGCACGCCCGACAGCGATACGCCTTCCTCGAGCGGGTCCGCCGTGACCGACATCTCCAGCGCGTCCTGACCCTGCGTGACGTAGCGCGCGAGTTCCTCGCGGGTCAACTCGATCGGGAGCGCGCGGACGTTGCCGGGCAGGTCCTTGCCGCAGGCGGCGAGCATCTCGAAGTGGTCGTCGGGCGCGCAGTCGCGAAGTTCCGCGACGTGATGGCGGAACACGCCTTCGGGCAGCAGGTTCTGGAAGAAGCTCGGCAGCATCCAGCCGGCCGACGAGGAACGGCGGCCGTTGAAACTGACCGAGCGGACGTCGCGCCACAGCGCGGCCTGCGCCTCGGGCGTCGCCGCCCGCATGGACAGCGAGAGCGTCGGCGCGTCGGCACCGGCCCGCGTCATGAGGTCCTCGTCGGCAACGAACCGGTTGATGACCGAGTCATCGTTCAAGACGTACTGGAACAGCACCCCCAGGCGCAGCGCGCCCAGATGGATGGCCAGGACCTTGACGTTCATGGACGCCCCTTGGCGGCCTGGCGGGCGTCGCGCTGGGCGTGCAGCGCTTCCAGGGCTTCCGTGACCACGGAACGCACCGGCGGGCCGACCGCATCCCCCGCGGCGACCGCCCTCGCGGCGCCCTTGGGGACCAGCACCAGCTCCAGGCCCAGCTGATGGGCCACGGCCACCAAGGTGGACACGCGGAAGTCCTCCTGACCGCTGAGCACATGCGTCAAGGTGCGGGGGGAGATGCCCGCCGTGTCGGCCAGGCGCGCCTGCGTCAGTCCGTTGCGGCGGGCCGTGTCACGGAGGATGCGGGCGATGTCAGGGAGGGTAAGCATGGCAATAAAGTTCCAATTCCTTCTGAAAAGGTACTTTATTGCCGTCCGCTGGTCAAGGGAATTGGAAATAAAATGCCATATCGAAGGAATGTGGAACTATGTTGCCATATCCCCTTCTCGCTCAGAGGCGGCGCGATCTGCCGGCGTGACGCTGCCCTGCACAGCGACGCCTGATCGGCAGGCAGCACAGCAGTTGCGCGAGTGACGCGAGCAGGGACGGCGCCGGACGAGCGCGCGGACGGAAGACGCGCCGGCCGTTCAGTCGATCCAGGAGGGCTTGCGCCACGCCACGGTTGGTCTGGAGCTTGGCCGTGGGCGGCAGGGAGGCCGTCGTCTCGAGGTAGGCCCGAGTCCGGTCACGCAGCCGGTCCGCGCGGTCCTTGCCGCCATGGCGCATCCAATCGGCGCGCAGGCGCTCGACCTCCTTGAAGTGGACCGGCTTGCCCTTGAGCCGGGCGACCAACGGCCACCGGGGGCCGGCGGCAGGAGGGACGGGCGGCGTCCGTCCGCGATCCAGGACGCCCTCGACAAAGCGGCGCTGGGTACGGTCGAAGGGCGAGGGCGCAGCGCCGTCATCCGCCGCGCGCGAGGTGGGAGAAACACGGAACAGACGGCCGAGGGTGTTGAACATGACGCAGGGACTCCTCGCGCCTGCCGCCGACCCGATCGGGTTGTCGCGGGGCGCGAGGGCTGTGTCGAGTCCGCGGCGGGCCGGGTTCCCGCGGACCGGGTTCCCGCGGACCGGATGCCCGCGGACCGGATGCCCGCGGACCGGATGCCCGTCAGCGCGAGGCGGCCGTGCTGGCCGCGCCGGCCGCCGGCGGGAACGCCGACTGCGGACCGGAGGCCCCCGCCGCGGTGACGCGCCAGATCACGTTGCCGACGTCGTCCGCCACCAGCAGCGCGCCCTGACGGTCGAGCGCGACGCCGACGGGGCGCCCCATGGCCTGCCCCTGGGCATCGAGGAAACCGGTCACCACGTCGACCGGCAGGCCGCTGGGCTTGGCGCCGACGAAGGGCACGAACACCACCTTGTAGCCCGCCGGCACCTTGCGATTCCACGAGCCGTGCTGGCCGATGAACATGCCGTGCGCGAAGTCCTGCGTCAGCTTGTTGCCGTCCGCCGAGGCCAGCCCCAGCGAGGCCGTGTGCGCGCCCACCGCGAAGTCGGGCACGAGCGCCTTCTCCACGAGTTCGGGCCGCTGCGGCTTGACGCGTTCGTCGACGTGGTTGCCGTACCAGCTGTACGGCCAGCCGTAGAAGCCGCCGTCCTGCACGGAGGTGATGTAGTCGGGCACCAGGTCGTCGCCGAGTTCGTCGCGCTCGTTCACGGCGACCCACAGCGCCTTGCTCGTGGGCTCCCACGCGAGACCGACGGGGTTGCGCAGCCCGGAGGCGAACACGCGCGTCGACCCGCTCTGCAGGTCGATCTCCAGGATCGCGGCGCGGCGCTGTTCGTTCTCGATGCCGTTCTCGGCGACGTTGCTGTTGGAGCCGATGCCCGCATAGAGCTTGGTGCCCTCGGCGTTGGCGATCAGGCTCTTGGTCCAGTGGTGGTTGATCGTGCCGCCGGGCAGGTCCGCGACCTTCGTCGGCTGGCCGGCAAGCCGGGTCTGGCCGGTCGCGTAGGGGAAGCGCACCACCGCGTCGGTGTTGGCGACGTAGAAGGTGTTGCCCACCAGCGCCATGCCGAACGGCGAGTTCAATCCTTCCGCGAACGCGAAGCGCTGGTCCGCGACCCCGTCGCCGTTGGTGTCGCGCAGCAGGGTGATGCGGTTGGCGCTCTTGGGCGTGGCGCCGGCCTTCTTCTGGAACTGCTTGGTGATCCAGGCCTTGGGGCCCTTGCCGTCGTCCGGGCGCACGGGGGCGTTGGTCTCGGCGATCAGCACGTCGCCGTTGGGCAGCACGTAGACCCAGCGCGGGTGGTCGAGCTTGTCGGCGAAGCGCGTGACCGTCAGCCCGGCCGCGGCCTGCGGTTTCGCACCCGCGGGCCAGCCGACGGCCTTGGCGACGTTGATCGTCGGCACCAGGGACTTCTGCGGCCCGGGCAGCACGGGTTTGGGGCCGTAGCCGGGCGGGGTCGCGGGTTGCGCTTCGAGCGCCAGCACCACGCGCGCGCCGCCGGCCAGGCCGGCCAGCGCGGCGACGACGGCGACGGCGCGGGTGATCCGACCGGCGCGGGGCGACACGAGGCGGGACATGTGGCGTGATATGCGGGGCGCCAGGGAGGCGGGCAGGGAGGACGCGGGCATCTTCTTGTTCATCGGCTTCTCCGTCGAGGAGCCGCCCCGGACGGGGCGGCGGCAGCGGACGGACCAGCAAGCGGGATGCCCGCGGCCCAACGTCCCAGCGCCGCGACGGCCCGACCCCTCAGCGCCTCGGCGCTTCAGGGCCTCAATGCCTCAATGCCCCCACGCCTCAACGCCTCAACGCCTCAGCGCCGGAACTCCCGGGCTTCGATGTCCTCCAGGCAATTGGCGGCATCGCGCATCAGCATCTCGAGCGGCAGCCGCGGGTCGGCCTCTTCCACAGCGCGTTTCAGCGCACGAAGCGGCGCCAGCAGCTGTGGCACCAGCTTCAGGGAGAGCAGCATGTCGTCGGGAAGGTGGCCCTCCAGTTCCCGCTTGCCGTGCACGAGCGCCTTCTCGACGTCGAGCCGCTGGAGTCGAAGGATCGCGTCGCGCAGGTGTCCCTCCAGCGGTTGGCCGGCGAGGGGGCTCACCTTCTGTCCGTCGGGGGTGCGGAAGAGCTTCGACACGCCGCTGTCCGCCGCCCTGCAGATGTCGCGCAACGACCCTTCCGGCGTGGTGAACTCGCGTGCCACGATCCCGCCGTCCGGACCGCGTTCGAAATCGCTCCAGTCCGGTGTCGGGCGCCCGAGGATCCATTGACCCAGCAGCGCCCGCTGCAGTTCCTGCCTGTCCGGTGGATCCTTCTCGTAGGAAGCGGCCAGCGGCGCGCCGACGACCGCGTCGACGATCACCACGGGCGACTCACGCGGGGACTTCCTCGAGCCGTCGATCGTGGCCCGGGGCAGACAGAAGTCGATGCCCGTCGATTGTTGCGCCGCCTGATGCAGCGTCGACGCCATCGCGGCCCTGATCGCGCGCGCGGTCGTGTCCCTGGCGCTTTCCACCCCGGTGATCGGCAGGAGTCGATACACCGGCGCGTCCTCGCCAGCGTTGACCAGCGCCTCGCTGCAGCCCACCGGCGGATGCAGATCGGGGTCCGCGGCCCGGAGCCTGCGCACATGCGCGGCGCGCGCAAGCGGCGAGTGTTCCTGTTCCATGCGAACCAAGGGCTTCGGGGCCACGGTCGCGCGAGGCGCGGACACGGACACGGACACGGACGCGGGGGCGGACGCTGGCGACGGCGTGGTCCGCGGGTCCGCGCCCTGCTTGCCCGTCGGTCGATGCGGGATCAGGGCGCGGACCTCCTTGGCCACCTTGTGGGCGGCGCCCTTCAATCGGGTCTTTGGCGCCTTCAGTGTCTTCTTGATGGCGCGCAAGGGCCGGCTCAGCAGGCGCTTGGTGAAGCTCGTCTGGGTCGAGGTCAGCGGTGTGGACGGATCCGAGGGCGCCATGGGCGTCTCCCGGATGTGGGCGATCGATTTGAAGACGGTCGGCATGCGATGGAACTCCTGGCCGCCCGGCTGCCATCCCGGTGGGATCGATGCGGCGGGCATGACCATATGTCTGCATCCGACAACCGCTGGTTCCGCGAACCGTCTTGCCGCGAACAACACCTGGCACCCCGCTTGCTCCGGCAGCAGCCTGTTCGAAATGCGGTACACAGGCATTCCTGGGAGGATGATGAAGACGATTCGATACACCGCCTGCGCGACCGCGGCCCTGGGACTGCTGGGCGAACCGGCCTTCGCCCAGCAGGCGCCCGCGCCGGCACCGAACGCGCCGGCACCGAACGCGCCGGCACCGAACGCGCAGGCGCTGCCGACCGTGGTCGTGTCCGGCAGCGTGGCCGAGCGCCGGCTCGACGAGGCGCCGTATGCGGCGTCCGTCATCGACGCCGACACGCTGCGCGGCGCCGGGCCGATGATCAACCTGTCCGAAGCGCTGAACCGCGTCCCCGGCCTCACCGCCAACAACCGGCAGAACTACGCCCAGGACCTGCAGCTGTCCTCGCGCGGCTTCGGCGCGCGGGCGCCGTTCGGGGTGCGCGGACTGCGGCTCTACACGGACGGCATCCCGGCCACGATGCCGGACGGGCAGGGCCAGGTCACGCACTTCGACCTCGCGTCGGCCGCGCGCATCGAGGTGCTGCGCGGGCCGTTCTCCGCGCTCTACGGCAACAGCTCGGGCGGCGTCATCGCGCTGGTGAGCGCCCCGGTGCGCGAGCGCTTCGCCGAACTGGACCTCGACGCCGGCAGAGCCGGCCTGCGCCAGGCGCGCGTCACCGCCGGCACGCCCTTCGGCGACGGCTGGGAAGCGCAAGGGGGCGTGTCGCACCTGGAGACCGACGGCTTGCGCCCGCACAGCGCCGCGCGACGCACCCTGGCCAACGGGCGCCTGGCCTGGACGGGGACGCGCGACCAGGTAATGCTGATGGTCAGCGACATCGACCAGCGCGCGCAGGATCCGCTCGGACTGACCGCCGCGCAGTTCGCGGCGGATCCGGACCAGACCGCTTCGCAGGCGGAGCAGTTCAACACCCGCAAGAACGCGAGCCAGACGCAGCTCGGCGCGCGTTGGCGGCATCGCTTCGACGAGGCGGGCGCCTTGTCCGAGAGTGTCCTGACCGCCTACGGCGGGCGGCGATCGGTGACGCAGTGGCAGTCCATCGCCGTGGGCGCGCAGACACCCGCCGGCAGCGGCGGCGGGGTCGTGGACTTCAGTCGCCGCTACGACGGCGTCGACGCCCGCCTGCTGTGGCGGCTCGGACCGGCGACGCTGGTCACCGGCCTGAACGTGGAGCGCCAGACGGACGATCGCCAGGGCTACGAGAACTTCGTCGGCACCGGCGCGTCGCAGCAGTTGGGCGTGACCGGCGCGCTGCGCCGCAACGAGGAGAACGAGGCCGTCACGCGCGAGGCCTACGCGCAGGTGGAACTGCCGCTGACGACGACGCTCACCGCCAGCGCCGGCGTGCGCGCGGGACGCGTGTCGCTGTCCGCCAGCGACCGCTTCCTGGCCAACGGCGACGACTCCGGCTCGCTGCGCTACGACTACGCGAACCCGGCGGTGGGACTCGGGTGGAAGCTCGCGCCGTCGCTGCTGCTGCACGCCGCGCTGGGACGCGGCTTCGAATCGCCGACGCTCAACGAACTGGCCTACCGCGCCGACGGGTCGGGCGGCTTCAACGCCGCGCTGCGGCCGCAGAAAAGCCTGCAGCAGGAGATCGGGGCGAAGTGGCGCGGGGGCGATGTCGAGCTCGACGCCACCGCGTTCCACGTCGCCACGCGCGACGAGATCGGCGTGCTGTCCAACAGCGGCGGGCGCTCGAGTTTCCAGAACGTCGGGCGCACGCGGCGCAGCGGCGTGGAGCTGTCCGGCGCCTGGGACCTCGCGCCGCGCTGGCGCGCGCAGATGGCGCTCGGCACGCTGAAGGCGCGCTACCGCGACGGTTTCTTGACCTGCACCGGCACGCCATGTCCGACGGCCAACGTGCCGGTTGCCGCGGGCAATCGCATCGCGGGCACCAACGGCGGCAGCGCCTACGCCGAACTGGCGTGGCGGCCGTTCGAGGCCGCGCGCGACGGGGAGCTCGCGCTCGAATGGCGCGGTGTCAAGCGCACCGCCGTCAACGACATCAACGGCGAGGCCGCGGCCGGGTATGGCCTGCTCAATCTGCGCGCCCGCCACGGATGGACCTTCGGCGCGACGCGTGCGGAACTGACCGCGCGCATCGACAACGCCGCCGACCGCCGCTACGTCGGCAGCGTCATCGTCAACGACGGCAACGGCCGGTTCTACGAGCCGGCGCCGGGGCGCTCGTTCTGGGTGGGACTGTCGTTGCGGCTGTAGCGCGACTCGGCGGCGACGATCATTTCCGTCAGCATGTTCAGCCGGTCGCGCACGACCTGGATGCGGACGGTGTCGTGTTCATCGAGATCGTCCACGGACTGGGCGGTCTCCGCCATCCAGCGGTGAAGTCCCTCGATCCGGCGATCCTGCCCGGCAACGGCCCAGGCGGGCATCGTCACCGACGGACCGGGGGTCAGCGTGGCCCAGGGGGCCAACGGGGTGCGCGGGACGGCCGCGTGCGGCCAGAGCCGCCGGTTGAAGGCGCGGAGCTCGGCGAGCGGGTCCGCTCGAGCTGCCGGTCGACGATCGTCTGCCCGAGGGCGAGCCGCGGCGCGGGCCGCCAGCGTGGTCAGGTCGCCCAGCCGCTGTCGATAACGGTCGAAGAGGGTGCGCAGCGACATCGTCGGATCCTCCGCGACCAGCTGCTGCACGAGGCGCAGGCTGCGCACGCCCAGGCGGACGGCGTCGCGGCTCAGGAGTTCATCGGGGAAGGCGCGCGGATTGGCGGCGCACAGGTGGAGCTCGTGGCTGTCCCGCACCTGCCGGCGCACGCTGAACAGCCGCGCCTCCAGCTCGTCCGCGTCGATCGACTGCAGGCGAGCGACCAGGCCGGCATCCAGCGGCGCATCGGCGGCGGCGAGCGATGTCTCTCGCAGCGGATGCCTGAGCAGGCCGTTGATGCGGATGGGGCGGTGATGGACGGCGGCCATGCCCATCGGTTCGGGAAACGCCAGACCGAAGTCGATGGCATGACAGCGACCGTCGTCCTCGACGCAGAGGTTCTCCCACTGCAGGTCGAGGTCGCCCAGCATGAGCTTGGCCAGCACGGCGCGCTGGAGTTCCGGCGCGGGGATCCGCGAAGCCGTCTCGCCGTCCGCGTCGATCCAGCGGCGGTACTGGACCTCGTCGATGGCCCCGCGCTCGGCCGCGGCGGTGGCGGCAGTGCCCAGGGTCCGCCCGGGCAGGCCGGTCTGGATCAGCGCCGGGGCGTCATCGAAGCGGGCGATGCAGGCGCGGTTCTCCGCGAAGCGAAAGCCCGTCTGCCGGGTGATCTCCGCGTGCGCCGCCGCGGCCATCACTTCGCGGAACGCCGCCGCCCCCGCGGGCAGGCCGCTCTGGTCGGATTCCCCCGCCAGCGGCTTGACGACGTGGGCGACACCGCCGGCGGCGTTGTGGATCAGCAGGACCTGGCTCGATCCGGTGTCCGCCGCCGTGGCGCCGAATCGCCTGCGCATCGCGCCGGCATGTGCCGCCGTCTGCCGCGATGCCACCTCGGTCCGGGACTTCGCCGCGGCCCGGGCCAACGACGCGTCCGGAATGGCGGTGGCGGTCCACGCGGCGTCGTGGCGCAGCGGGAACTCCCGGTCGATCCGTCGCTGCTGCGCGCGCCGACGGGCCGGGCCGACGCCGAGCCGGCTCAGCAGCGCCTCGACGAATCGGCCTTGCGGCTTGTCCAGCGCACGGTGTCGCCGCGGGTCGGTCTCGCCGGGGCCCATGGCGGATGCGGTTGCGGTTGTGGTTGTGGTTGCGGTCGCGGGCGGGTCGAGGTCGCGCGGGCGCGCAAGGAACGGGAGGCGCATGTCGTCGATGTTCCGTGGTGTGTGCCGTCAGTCGTCCTGGTCATTCGTCCCGCTCAGTCGGCGCGAGGCGGTGGCCTCGACCTGAACCAGTCCAGCACCTCGGGATAACGCGCCAGCAATTGACGCAGCGAGAGGGAGGGGTCCTCCGCGATCAGCGTCTGCACGGCATCGATGGCGTCAATGGGACGGAACAGCGCGTCGCTGATCGCCGCCGCGCGCGGTGCGCCTTCATGATCGGCTTCCGGGGCCAACGATCCGGTGGCCGGCCAGGGCCGCAGGGCGGTCATGCAGAGACACCACGTGAGGTCGTCCGTGTCGATGTCACGCACCTTGGCGACCAGCGCGGCGTCCAGCGGCGCATCCCATGCCGTCGACGACCGATCGACCGGCGGGGGGCTGAACAGCGCCGCGCGGGCGCCGCCGGCCTGAATCTCGTCCAGAAGCCAGACGATGCCGTCGTCCTCGGGGAAGGTCTCGGCGCCGTCCAGATGCCAGCACCGGCCGTCGACGTCGACCAGCAGGCCGTCCCAGCCCGCCTGCCAGTTGTCGGTGAACAAGCGCGTCAGCGCGATCTGCTGCAGCGCGGCCGGTGCCAGTCCGTCCATCGCTTCACGAGCCGCCTGCTGGAGCTGTGCCGCGCCGCCGGCGCCTGGGCGGTGGAGGGCCTCGTACGCGATCCGCAGCGCGGGCGGCAGGGGACCCGGGGCGGCGGTGAGCACGCCGGGGCCGCGGCTGGTCAGCTCATGCGCGACAGGACGCGGAAGATCCAGCGAGAGACCGACGCTCGACCGCAGCAGGTCGTCCAGCGTGGCCGCCATCCGTTCCCGCAGCACCGACGCATCGTCTTCGGTCGGGCGGAAGGCGATGCCGGGCTGCCCATCGGCATCGCAGAGCAGCAGCACATGGGGGCGTCCGGGGGCCGGGACCACCGCGGACGTGCGACTCCAGTCATCGGCGAGCGCCCGCAGGCGCCCGTCGAAATCGGGGGCGTCGGCGCCCGGGAGGGCCAGGCGGGTCGACGTGTGCCTGAGCGTCTTCGCCAGACAGCCCTCGAGGAGTTGCACTTCCTGGAGCCGGCGCAGGTTGCTGTGGAAGCGACCCGAGGCCATCCGGCCATCGGCGGCGGCCGCCATCACCGTCGCGGCGCGCTTGTTGAGATAGTCCCGGCAGCGTTGGCGTGCCGCGGCGAACATCGGCGTGCCTTTCCGATGCGCGCCCTTCCGATGCACGCCGTCTCCTGCCGCGGCGGATTGGAGGGCCTGCTTCGCCGACTGGAGCACCGCGACGTAGGCGGCATCCTTGGGTCGCCCGAGGATCCGGCTGACCGGGCTGCGGGCCATCAGCGCGTCGAGCCGCGTCGGCGGGAACACCTCGCGGAGGTTCTCTTCGGCCGTCAGGTCGGGGCCTGGCGGGAGGGCGTCGTCGGGCGGGGCCGATCGCTGCAGCAGGCGCTCGCAGAAGTGGCTCCCGTCCCATTCGAGGCCGTTCCCGTCGTCGTGGAGCGCGGTCTCCGGTGCGGTTCCGCCGCACGGCGTGCCGATGCGGGACGGGAAATCGATGGAGGAATGACGAGGCATGGGGGTCAGGTCTTGAAGGGCGAGAAATGCGCGGAGGGGGAGGACGCGGACGAGGACGCGGACGAGGACGTCGGAGAGCGCGGTGGCGTGCCCCCCAGCTGACGCGCGATCTCGGCGAGCGCCGCGTCCAGTCCCGATCGCAGGCCCAGTTCGATGAAGCCGTTGGTGTCCATCAGTTCGACCAGGTCGTCGCTGGCGAAGCGGGTGCGGCCGTCGGCGACATGGGCGCCGACGCGGCGCAGCACGTCGTCGCGGACCTCGCGATCGGAGGCGGTCTCGACGGCCTCGAGCAGTTCGATCAACGGCCCGTCGAAGCCGTCGATCAGCGTCTCCAGGTCCGCGACCGCGTCGTCGAGCGCCACGGTGAGGCGCGTGCGATCGGGATGCGACTCGCAGCGTTCGATCACCGCGCGCCGCAGGTCGTCCACCGCGAGCCGCAACCGGCGTCGCGTCTGGAGCCAGGTCTGGCGGGGCGGAGGAGAGGGCGCCTCGGGGCGCCCGGGGCGCGACTTCAGCGGGGGAGCATCAGGGAGCGCAGCGCGCGCGGGGTGCAGAGGCGTCATTCCCGTTTGTCGCGCGGCAATGCGCAGCGGTTCACACGTCTGGGCGATCTCCCGGGCGGCTGCCCACATCGTCACGGGCGACTCTGTTGAGCCGGTGCTCATCCAGTTCGCCGCCGTCCTTCAGGCCGACGGTGACTCCATGGCCCTTCACCTCCATCGAGGTGTGGTCATGCGGGTCGATCTGCATGCAGGAAATTTCTGCCGAACCGGTGCGCCCGTTCCAGCAACGGCGGCGGCTCAATGCGCGGCTCAGTGCGCGGCTCAGTGCGCCGCGAGCTGCTCTACCAGACGCATCAGCAGCTGCGGCTTGAGCGGCTTGGGCAGATGCGCGTCGAAGCCGGCCTGCAGCGCCTGCTTCCGGTCCAGGTCCCGCGAGAAGGCCGTCAGCGCGATCGCCGGCAGGCGTTCACCGGGCGTCTCCAGGGCGCGGATGTCGCGGATCAGCTCGTAGCCGTCGCGGCCCGGCAGGCCGATGTCGCTGATCAGCAGGTCGAACGCGTTGCCGGCGAGCGCCAGCAACGCCTCGTCCGCGCTGTGCACCGCGGTCACCCGGGCCTCCCGGTCCTCGAGGATCAGCTTGAGCATCGCGCCCGCGTCCACGTCGTCCTCGACCACCAGCACGCGCAGCCCGGTCAGGGGGACCGCCGTCTCGTCCGCCGCGCCCGACTCGCCGAACGCGCCGAGCGCGCCGAACGCGCTCAGCCCGCCGGAGGCGGTGTCGGCTTCCAGCGTCGTCGGCGCCGTCTCCTCGCCGGGCAGCCAGAACCGGATCGCCGCGCCGCGCCCGCGCCCCTCGCTGCGCACGTCGACCCAGCCGCCGTGCGCCTCGATCAGGCTCTTGACGATGGCCAGGCCCAGCCCGAGCCCGCCGTGCTGGCGGCTGCTCGCGGCGTCGCTCTGCGTGAAGCGGTCGAAGACATGCGGCAGGAACTCCGGCGCGATGCCCTGGCCCTCGTCGCGCACCTCGACCAGCACGCCCGCGTCCTGCGCCCGCAGCGACAGCGTGATCGCGCTGCCGCGCGGCGAGAACTTGGCCGCGTTGCCCATCAGGTTCCAGATCACCTGCTGCAGCCGGCCGCTGTCGGCCAGCAGGACGGTGGACTCGTCGTGCAGGTCGAGCTCGACCCGATGCCCGCTGGCATCGAGGTTGTGCTGGATCACCGCCACCGCCGCGCGCAGCACCTCGCCGGCCTCGACGCGCTCGCGCGCCAAGGGCAGCTTGCCGATGTTCAGGCGCGACATGTCGAGGATGTCCGTGATCATCCGCGCCTGGATGGACACGTTGCGGTCGATCGCCGCCAGGCCCTTCGCCAGCAGGTCCGGCGGGCTGTGCCGCTGCAGCACGTGCGTCCAGCCCATGATCGCGTTCAGCGGCGTGCGCAGCTCGTGCGACAGCACCGCGATCAGGTCGTCCTTCATCCGCGACAGCGCCTCGGCCTCGCTGCGCGCGCTGCGCTCGCGGTCCAGCAGTTCCTGGCGCTGGAGCGCGAGCAGCTGCTGCTGCGAGATGTCCGCGGCCATCGCCATGCACACCCCGGGTTCGATCGGGGGCGAGGCGGTCCATTCGACCGGCACGCCCGCGCCGTCGCCCGATTGCAGGGAGAACTCGGCCTGCAGGCCGTCGTGGCCCAGCGCGGCGACGAAGTCGCGCGCGGCGGGCAGGTCGGCGGCGTCGACGAAGTCCGTCAGCGGCCGTCCGATGACGGTGTCGCCCTCGTCCGGTCCGAGGCCGAGCAGCGCGAGCATCGCCGGATTGGCGTCCAGCACCGTGCCGTCGCCGGCCTTGAGCAGGCAGATGCCGCCGGGCGCCTGGGCGTAGACGGCGCGGAACTTGGTCTCGCTGCGCCGCATCGCGTCCTCGGCCGCGCGCGTGCGCACCAGCGCCTGGATCGTCGAGACCAGCACCGCCGGCTCCACCGGGTGCGTGAGGTAGGCGTCGGCGCCGGCGTCCAGGCCGCGGACCTTGTCCTCGTCGGTGAGGTAGGCCGCGGTCAGGTGGATCACCGGCAGCCGGAAGGTGCTGGCCTGCGCGCGCAGGCGGCGGCACAGCTCGAAGCCGTCGATGTCGGGCAGGTGGATGTCGAGCACCACGGCCGACAGGCCCTGGTCCGCGACGCGCAGGGCGTCCGCGCCGGTGCCCGCTTCCAGCGTCGGGAAGCCGGCCGCGTTGAGCAGACGCACCGTCGTGTAGCGGCCGATCGGGTCGTCGTTGACGACCAGCAGCCGGTGCCGGGAGCGGTCGATGACGCGCGGTTCGCTCATGCGTCGGGCACCTCCGGGGCGGCGCCATGGGTGGCCTCGTCTGCGGCGTCGTCGGCCGCACCTTGGGCGGCGTCCGGCGCGCCGGGCAGCCGCAGCGGCAGCGTCACCGAGAACACCGATCCCACGCCCGGCTCGCTGCGCAGCCCGACGCGGCCGCCGAGCAGCTCCGCCAGCCGCTTGCTCAGCGACAGGCCCAGGCCCGTGCCGCGCAGCCGCTTCTGGATCGGCGAGCCGATCTGGGTGAAGTCCTGGAAGATCGCGTCGTGGAACTCCGGCGCGATGCCGATGCCGGTGTCCGCCACGGAGAAGGTGATCTCGTCCTCGCCGCCGTCCGCGCCCGGGGCGGTCACGGCGCTCACGCGCACCTCGCCCTGCGCGGTGAACTTCAGCGCGTTGGAGATGTAGTTGCGCAGGATCTGCGAGAGCTTGGCGTCGTCGGTGAAGAGCTGCGAGATGCCGTGCGGCTCCTCGAAGATCAGCTGGACCTCCGGATTGACCAGCACCGGCTTGAACATGCCGCGCAGCGCCGCGAAGAGGTCGACCAGCTCGAACCAGGCCGGCGAGATGTCGATGCGGCCCGCCTCGACCTTGGCCAGGTCGAGCAGGTCGTTGACCATGTCGGCAAATTCTTCCGAGGTGGTGCGGATGAAGTTGATCTGCTTTTCCTGCTCGTCGGTCAGCGGTCCGTCGACGCGGTCCAGCAGCAGCCGCGTCAGGCTGCGGATCGAGGAGATCGGCGTGCGGAACTCGTGGCTCATGTAGGCCAGGAAGCGGCTCTTGAGCTCGGTGGCCTGGCGCAGCTGCTGCGCCTGCGTGTCGAGTTCCGCGTACAGCGCCAGCACGCCGCGGTTGGTCTCGTCGAGTTCGGCCTGCAGCGCCTCGATCTGCGCCTGCGAGGCGGCCAGCGCGTCGCGCAGGGCGGCGGGGTCGTCGGTGGGCATCGTGTCCTTCATGGGCGTCATGCGCATCCTGCGCGTTACCGCGGCGCCTCGCTGGTCGGACCGCGCCGGTCCCGGCGGCGGACCACCACCACGGTCGCATCGTCCTTGCCGCGCAGATGGTCCCGCAGGATCCAGCCGGCGATCACCGCCGGATCGGCCTGCAGCAGGCCCGGCGTCTCCTCCAGCGACCAGCGGCTGACGATCCCGTCCGAGTGCAGCACCAGCACCGCATGCGGCGGCCAATCGTAGACGACATCCTGCAGCCGTCGGATCTGCAGTCCCAGCGTGCCGTGCTGGGACAGCAGCGTCCGGTCGGACACGCCCGAGATCAGGCGGCCCGAGATGTTGCCCGCGCCGGCGAACCGCAGCGGGCCGTCCGGCGTGAGCGACAGCGCCGCCGACGCCGCGCCGCGCGTGCTGCGCAGGCTGTCGTGCGAGCGCTCCAGGAAGGCCGCCGGCGAGGCGAGGTGACCGGGCTCGGCGCGCGCGAGCAGCGTCATGAGCTTGTCCGCCGCCGCGGCCGCGTCGACACCGTGGCCGAGTCCGTCGGCCACGGCGAGCGACCAGCGGTCCTGATCCTGGTCGCGGTCGCGGCGCAGCGCCCAGGCGTCGCCGCTGACGGTCTCGCCCGGGGCGGCCAGCGACAGTCCGCTGACGTCGAAGGCGGCGTCGGCGGCGGCAGGGAGGCCCGAGGACAAGGTGGCCGGGAAGGCGGCCGGGAAGGGGGCCGCGAAGGTCGCTGGGTGCGCGGCTGGCGCGCCGAGGCGGTTCCGATCCGTGCGCGGCCCGAAGCGCGCCGCCAGGACCGTGCCCCGCTGCGGCGCGGAGAAGCCGCCGAAGCGGTCGGCGCTGCGCCGGATCGCGCCGAGTCCGGTGCCGGCCGTGCCGCCGGTGCTGTAGCCGTCCTGCAGGCAGCGCGACAGGTCCATGCCGTTGCCCCGGTCCAGCGACAGCACCTGCACGGCGGCGCCGGCGGCATCGTCCTGGGCGCCGGACTCGTCCACGCCGATCAGCAGCGCGGCCTGGCGGCCGGGCCCGACATGGCGGAACAGGTTGGTGCCGAGCTCGGTCACCGCCAGCGCGAGCCGGCCGGCGGCCTCCTCGTCGAAGGCCAGCTCCGCCGCCAGCGCCTGGGCGGCACGCCGGGCCTCGCCCACCTGACTCGCGTCGTCGATGGGGAAGCGTCGATACGCGCGCATGGCTACTTCCAGCGCGTGATCGTCACGCGCGTCCCGCGTCCTGGGGCGGACTCCAGTTCGAAATCGTTCACCAGCCGCTTGCTGCCGGACAGGCCCATGCCCATGCCGTTGCCCGAGGTCCATCCATCCTTCATCGCCAGCTCCAGATCCGGAATGCCCGGTCCCTGGTCGACAAAGGCAAGTCGCAGTCCCGTGCGCACGCCCGACTGGACGAAGGCCCATTCCATCGCGCCACCGCCGCCGTAGATCAGCGTGTTGCGCGACAGCTCGCTGGCGGCCGTGATCATCTTGGTCTGGTCGACCAGCGAGAACTTCAGTTCCTGCGTGAGCCTGCGCACCAACTGCCGCGACAGGACGATGTCGGGTTCGCTGCGGATGGGCAGCGAGCCCGAGGCGGCGTCGGACGCCGTCACCGGCCGGGCCCCCGGTCGACGCCGTGACCGGCATCGCCGACACCGCTCAGGTCGCTCGGGTCGCCGTCACCGACCGCCAGGTTGCTCGCGAGGTCGGCGTCCGCCTCGTCGGCCTGGCGCAGCAGCGCCATGCCGCGTTCGACGTTGAGCGCGGTGCGCACGCCGTGCAGCGACAGGCCCAGTTCCACCAGCGTGATCGCGACCGCCGGCTGCATGCCGACGACGACCGAGTTGGCCCCCAGCACCTTGGCGATGCTGGAGATGCCGGCCAGCATGCGGCCGATGAAGGAGTCGACGATCTCCAGCGCGGAGATGTCGATGAGGACGCCGGTCGCGCCGGTGTCCTGGATCCTGTTGGCCAGGTCGTCCTGCAGCGCGAGCGCGGTCTGGTCCTGCAGGTCCACCTGGATGGTGACCAGCAGGGTCCTGCCCATGCGCAGGATCGGGATGCGCGTCGTCATGCCGCGCCCACGAAGCCGGTGCCGCCGGCGGGCCTGGCCTTGGTGACCACGAAGCCGGCGCGCTTCATCGCCAGCGACAGCGCGTCCGCCAGCGTCGCCTTGGTGGTGATGCCCTCCAGGTCGATGCCCAGGTGCACGATGGTCTGGGCGATCTGCGGCCGGATGCCGCTGATGATCGCGTCCGCGCCCATCAGCCGGATCGCGGTGACGGTCTTGAGCAGATGCTGCGCGACCAGCGTATCGACGGTCGGCACGCCGGTGATGTCGATGATGGCCAGCGCGGAGCCGGTCTCGACGATGCGCTGCAGCAGCGCCTCCATCACCAGCTGCGTGCGGCCGCTGTCCAGCGTGCCGATCATGGGCACGGCCAGCACGCCGTCCCACAGCTTGACCACCGGGGTCGACAGCTCCAGCAGCTCCTGCTGCTGGCGGCCGATGATCTCCTCGCGGCTGCGCTGGTAGGTCGTGACGGTGTACTGCGCCATGTGGTCCAGCAGCGTCGAGATCGCCCAGGTCGCCTCGCCCAGCGCCGCCGCGTCGCCGGCGAACTTGCGCTGCACGCCGCTGAAGAGCGGCTTCTTCAGCGCGAGCACGAAGCGGCTGGTGTCCGCGGCCGTGGAGCCCTGCGCGGCGCGGGAGGCCGACAGCTCGGCCAGTACCGCGCGCACGTTGGACCAGGCCGCATCGTCGAAGTGCTCCGTGCCGCCGCTGGCGCGCACGCCGCCGAGGATGGCGTTCAGCAGTTCGCCGGTCTCGCGACCGTCGCTGGACAGCGTGCGGCCGCCGCTGCCGGCGGCCAACTCCGCCTGCCACTCGGCCAGGACCTGGTCGCGATGGACGGACAGGAGTTCTTCGACGGCGGCGCTGTTCTGTTTCATCGGGTCCTCTCGGGCGCTCGGGGGCGCGTGTGATGCGGGAAGCGGGGAACGAAAATGGAGTGGGGAGGAAATCGGCGACCGGCGCGGGGGACCGCACGGCGGGCGCGATCGTACTCTTGGCGGCATTCGCCCATTTCCATCGGCGGGCGAGGATTGGGGGTGGGTATCCCCCAGGGCGGCGTGGGCACGTCGGTTGCCCAATGCCGCTGTCAGACATTCAAGATCAAGATTGGGAGAACGACGTGGCGGATCAGATGAGCGTGCTGGTGGTGGACGACAAGCCGCAAAACCTGCTCGCGATGAAAGCCTTGCTGGCAGATTCCGGCCTGGGAGTGTTGACGGCGGACTCCGGCCCCGCCGCGCTGGAACTGCTGCTCACGCACGATGTGATGCTGGCCCTGCTCGACATCCAGATGCCGGGCATGGACGGCTTCACGCTCGCCGAACTGATGCGGGGCACGGAGCGTACCCGGCATGTGCCGATCATCTTCCTGACCGCCGGCTCGCAGGAGGCGCAGCGCAGCTTCAAGGGCTACGAGGCCGGCGCGGTGGACTTCATCTACAAGCCGGTCGACGCGCACGTGCTGCGCAGCAAGGTCGCCGTCTTCGCCGACCTGCACCGCCAGCGCCAGCTGCTGGCCGAGCGCATCGTCGAGCAGGAGCGGCTGGCGCGCGTCAACGCGCTGATGCTGAGCGCGCTGAGCCACGACATCCGCAGCCCGCTGTCGGTCATGATGCTCAACGCCGAGCTGCTGATCCGTCAGACCGAATCCCCGTCGCTGCAGAAGGCCGGCCAGCGGGTCAAGGCCGCGGCGACGCTGCTGGGCCGCCAGGTCGACCACCTGGGCAGCCTGGCGCGCCGGCCCTGCGAGCTGCTGCAGGTCCAGCCCGAGCGCAGCGATCTGGCGATGCTGGCCGCGCAGCGGCTGGACATCGAGAGCAACCAGGCCGTGATGTGGGCGCCGCCCGCCTTCGACCGCATCGGGGACACGAGCGGCGACTTCGACGTCGAGCTGATGGCGCAGACCCTGGACCAGCTGCTGATGCAGGCGGCGACGCATGCCGGCGACAGCACGATCCGCATCCAGGTCGACGGCAGCGCGCAGCGCTCGCTGATGCTGCGCATCAGCTTCGACACGGTGCTCGAGCCCGAGGCCTCCATCCACCTCTTCGGCGGCAACGAGCCGGTGTCGGGCATGTCCTCGGCGCAGGTCGGCCCCGGCCTGCAGGAACCCGAGCGCGTCGCGCGCGCGCACGGCGGATCGCTGATCGGCGTGTCGCGGGCCCGGCAGGGCACGATGTTCGAGCTGCTGCTGCCGCGGCTGCAGTCGGAACGCTGAGCGGGACCATCGATGCCGCAATGCAGCAGGCATGCAGGCCGAAGCGCGCGTGGCGCGGCGTCCTACACGCGACCCCAGCGCGGCCCGACAGACCGGGCGCGCGCGCCGGCCCACAGTGGTGGCATCACAGCAACCACGATGGGGACTGCCATGAACCGCTCCTCCACACCCGGGAAGTCCAGGACGACGCTGGCGCTCAAGGCCGCCGTCGCGGCCGCCGCCTGCGCGCTGGCGGGCCACGCGATGGCCGACATCACGTTCTACGAGAACGAGAACTTCCGCGGCCGCAACGCGGGCGCCGACGCGCAGATCAACTTCCTCAAGGACATCGGCTTCGACGACCGCGCATCGTCCATCGAGGTCCGCGGCGAGCGCTGGGAGGTCTGCGAGGACCCGGGCTACACCGGCCGCTGCCGCGTGCTGCAGCCGGGCAGCTACCCGTCGCTGCGCTCGATGGGCTTGGACAACCGGATCAGCTCGGCGCGCCGCGTCGGCGAGGACGTCAGCCGCGACCGCTACGGCCCCGATCCGCAACCGACCTACCTCCGCCGCGGCGATGAAGGCCTGTACCAGGCGCAGGTCGTCTCGGTGCGCGCCGTGATGGGCGACGAGCAGCAGCGCTGCTGGATCGAGCAGAAGGAAGTGCGCGACCGGCCCAACGTCGGCGGCGCGGTGATCGGCGGCGTGCTCGGCGGCATCCTGGGCCACCAGTTCGGCGGCGGCTCCGGGCAGGCCGTGACGACCGCGGCCGGCGCCGTCGGCGGCGCGGTGGTCGGCAGCAACATCAACCGCGACAAGGACGTGCGCAACGTGCAGCGCTGCGGGGCCTCGCCCAACGGCGGCAACCCCCAGTACTGGGACGTGACCTATCGCTTCAAGGGACAGGACCATTACATGCAGACCCGGCGACCGCCGGGAGCGACCGTGACCGTCAACGCGCGCGGCGAGCCGCGCGAGTAGGCGGGACACGGTCATCGATCGATCGACCCAGTGAGGACTCCTGGGGCCGGCCGGGGTGGCGCGCGCTAGCATGCGGCGCCACCCCGGCCGCCCCGTTTTCGCTTCCATGACCACCACGACGTCCACCGCCGCCTCCAAAGCCTACTCGGGCAACGACCTCCACCTGGCCCACGGCGTGCGCCGCCACGATTGGCTGCCGCTGCCGACGATGCTCGGCTTCGCGCTGGCGGTGGTCACCATCCTGATCACCGCCTGGTTCTCGTGGCGCTCGCAGCAGGCGCAGTCCGACTCGGCCGACGCGATGGCGCGCACGCTGGTCGTGCAGGAGCAGATCCAGACGCTGGGCTCGGCGATGAAGGATGCCGAGACCGGTCAACGCGGCTACCTGCTCACCGGCATCGACACCTACCTCGTCCCCTTCAACACGGCGCAGGTGACGATCCCCGCCGCCGCCGAGCGCTTGCGGGCGAGCTTCCAGAACTACCGCCCGCAGCTCGCGCGGCTGGAGGCCGCCGAACAGCTCTTCAAGGCCAAGCTGACCGAGATGGAGGAGACCATCGCGGCCCGCCGCAACGGCGACAACGTGGCCGCCGTCGCGACCGTGAAGGGCGACCGGGGCCGCATCCTGATGGAGCGCATCCGCACGCTGCTCGGCGAGATGGAACGCGAGGAACGCGACCGCGCCGCCGAACGCCGGGCGCTGTGGGACGGCGCGGTGCAGCAGACGGTCGGCGTGATGTGGGGCGGCTCGGCCTTGCTGCTGTTGCTCACGGCCGTCGCGGCGGTGCTGAGCTCGCAGGGCTACCGGGCCGCCAAGACCGAGGCGTGGCTGAAGGCCGGCCAGGCCGGACTGGGCGTCGAACTGCAGGGCGATCCGCACGTCGAGCGGCTCGCCGACATCGCCACCAGCTTCCTCGCACGCTGGACCGATGCGCGCGTCGGCGCGTTCTATGTGGCGCAGGAGGACGGCAGCTTCCTGCGCGTCGGCGGTTATGCGCTGCCGGTGGCGACGGGCACGGACGCGGCGCCGCCGGTCGTGCGCGGCGGCGACACGCTGCTGGGCCAGGCGGCGCGCGATCGCCGGCCGGTGCATGTGACCCGGTTGCCGGCGGACTATCTGCCGGTCACGTCGTCGCTGGGCCGCGCGGATGCGACCGAGCTGCTGATCGCGCCGGCCGGGCTGGACAAGCGCGTGCAGTGCGTGATCGAGCTGGGCTTCCTCCACCACGTCGGCGAGGCCGAGCGCGAACTGCTGGCGCGCGTCGCCGAACCCATCGCGATGGCGCTGCGCGCCGCCAAGGACCGCAGCCGGCTGGAGGCCCTGCTCGAAGAGAGCCGCCGCCAGTCCGAGGAACTGCAGATGCAGCAGGAGGAGCTGCGCGCCAGCAACGAGGAACTCGAGGAGCAGGGCAACGCGCTGCGCGACTCGCAGCTGCGGCTGGAGAAGCAGCAGACCGACCTCGAGGAGAGCAACACCCAGCTCGAGGAACAGGCGCGGCAGCTGGAGCTGCAGCGGTCCGAGCTGACGCAGGCGCAGGCGCTGCTGACGGAGCGCGCCGAGGCGCTGGAGCGCTCCAACCAGTACAAGAGCGAGTTCCTGGCCAACATGAGCCACGAGCTGCGCACGCCGCTGAACTCGACGCTGATCCTGGCCAAGCTGCTGTCCGACAACAAGGACGGCAACCTGAGCGACGAGCAGGTCCGCTTCGCGCAGACCATCAGCTCGGCCGGCAACGACCTGCTGATGCTGATCAACGACATCCTGGACCTGTCCAAGATCGAGGCCGGCAAGGTCGACATGCAGATCGAGCGCGTCTCGGTGCCGCGCCTGCTGCAGCAGCTGACGCAGGTCTTCGCGCCGGTCGCGGCGCAGCGCAACCTGGCCTTCGGCCTGCAGCTCGCGCCGGGCGCGCCGGAATGGATCGAGACCGACGAGGCGCGGCTCGGCCAGGTGCTCAAGAACCTGCTGTCCAACGCGCTGAAGTTCACCGAGCGCGGCTCGGTGCGCATGGAGGTCGGCGCCACCACCGACGGCCGCCTGGCCTTCACGGTCAAGGACACCGGCATCGGCATTCCCCAGCACCAGCAGGCGCTGATCTTCGACGCCTTCCGCCAGGCCGACGGCAGCACCCACCGCAAGTACGGCGGCACGGGGCTGGGCCTGTCGATCTCGCGCGACCTGGCGCGGCTGCTGGGCGGCGACATCCACCTGCAGAGCACGCCGGGGCAGGGCTCGGTCTTCAGCCTGGTGCTGCCGCTGGCGCACGAGGCGCCGGTCGACGACGCGCGTCCGCGCCCGTTGTCGCCGGCGCAGGCGCCGCAGCACGGGCCGCTGAAGGCGCCGCCGGCGGTGCCCGCCTTCGATGCGGTGCTGCCCGCGATGCAACCGGCCCGCAGCGCGGCGGAGGAGGCGACGGCCACCGCGGAGTCGCTGCTGCGCGAGCCCGCGCCGGCCGCGCCCGAACCGCGCCTGCCGCAACTCGACGACGACCGCCTGTCCTGGGTGCCGGGCGACCGCGCGATCCTCATCATCGAGGACGACCAGCGCTTCGCCCTGATCCTGCGCGACCTGATCCGCGAGATGGGCTTCGTGTGCCTGATGGCGCACACGGCCGAGAACGGCCTGTCGATCGCGCAGCGCTATGCGCCCAGCGCGATCCTGCTCGACATGAACCTGCCCGACCACTCCGGCCTGGGCGTGCTGGACCAGCTCAAGCGCGAGCCCCTGACGCGCCACATCCCCGTGCACGTGATCTCGGTGGCCGACTACACGCACGAGGCGATGGAGCGCGGCGCGATCGGCTACGCCTTCAAGCCGGTCAAGCGCGAGGAACTCGAGGTCGCGCTGCACAAGCTCGAGGCCAAGTTCTCGCAGCGCCTGCGCACGGTGCTGGTGGTCGAGGACGACGCGCGCCAGCTCGACAGCATCCGCCACCTGCTGGCCGCCGACGAGGTCCGCATCGAGGGCGTCGCCACCGCGGCGGAGGCGCTCGAGGCGTTGCGCCGCTCGACCTTCGACTGCATGGTGATGGACCTGAACCTGCCCGACATGAGCGGCTACGACCTGCTCGACCAGATGGCGGCGCAGGACGACGTGTCCTTCCCGCCGGTGATCGTCTACACCGGCCACACGCTGACGCCGCAGCAGGAGCAGCAGCTGCGGCGCTATTCGCGCTCGATCATCATCAAGGGCGCGCGCTCGCCCGAGCGGCTGCTCGACGAAGTCACGCTGTTCCTCCACCAGGTCGAAGCGCAGCTGCCGCCGGAGCGGCAGAAGATGCTCAAGGAGGTCCGCGCCCGCGACAACATGCTCGAGGGGCGGCGCGTGCTGGTCGTCGAGGACGACGTGCGCAACATCTTCGCGCTGTCGGCGGTGCTGGAGCCCAAGGGCGTGAAGGTGGACATCGCCCGCAACGGGCGCGAGGCGCTGGAGCGGCTCTCCGCGCCGCTGCAGGGACCGGGCGCGATGCCGCCGGTGGACCTGGTGCTGATGGACATCATGATGCCGGAGATGGACGGCTACACCGCGATGCGCGAGATCCGCGCGCGCGCCGACCTGCGCCGGCTGCCCATCATCGCGCTCACCGCCAAGGCGATGAAGGACGACCAGGAGAAGTGCATGGCCGCGGGCGCCAACGACTACATCGCCAAGCCGCTGGACATCGAGAAGCTGCTCTCGCTGGTGCGGGTGTGGATGCCGCGCTGAGGAGCGGCGGACGATGACGCACGGCGACGACGGCACGACGGGCCGGCACGAGGACGACCTCGAGGTCCGGCTCATCCTGGAAGCGATCTACGCGCGCTACCACTACGACTTCCGCGACTACGCGGGCAGCTCGCTGCGGCGCCGGCTGAAGGCCGGCCAGCAGCGCTTCGGCTGCGCGAATCTCTCGCAGCTGCAGGGGCGCGTGCTGCATGAGCCGGAAGTCTTCCGCTCGGTGCTGGCCGACCTGACCGTGCAGGTCAGCGAGATGTTCCGCGATCCCGAGTACTTCCGCGCGCTGCGCGAGCAGGTCGTGCCGGTGCTGCGGACCTTCCCGTCGCTGCGGATCTGGGTGGCGGGCTGCAGCGGCGGCGAGGAGGCGTACTCGATGGCCATCCTCATGAAGGAGGAAGGGCTGCTGGACCGCACGCTGATCTACGCGACCGACATCAGCCAGGAGGCGCTCGCGCAGGCGCAGGCGGGGGTCTACCGCGTGGACCAGGTGCCGCTGTACTCCGAGAATCACCGGGCGTCGGGCGGGCGGGGCTCGCTGTCGGAGTACTACACCGCGGCCTACGACCACGTGCTGATGGACAAGTCGCTGAAGGAGCGCATCGTCTTCAGCGACCACAGCCTGTCCACGGACAGCGTGTTCGCCGAGGTGCAGCTGGTGTCCTGCCGCAACGTGCTGATCTACTTCAACCGCGCGCTGCAGGACCGCGCGCTGGGCCTGTTCACCGAGGCCCTGTGCCGCAACGGCTTCCTCGGCCTGGGCGCGCGCGAGACGCTGCGCTTCTCCGCGCACGCCGGCGAGTTCGTCGAGATCGCGGCCAAGGAACGCATCTACCAGAAGCGGTCGGCCTGACACGACCCCGGCCCTCACCCCTCCCTCTCCCGCAAGCGGGAGCGGGTGCAAGAGGGGCTGTGGCCGCGAGTAAAGCTGGTCGGACTCCTCGCCCGCTTGCGGGAGAGGGTGGGGGTGAGGGGCCGGCGTGAGGCGGCGGGCTCGGGGCTTGCCTGAATCCTGCATCGACCCGCACCGGGTCTCACAGGAGCACACACCATGGCCACCAGCAGCATCCTCGGCGGAACGCAGGCGCCCGCGCAGGCGAAGGGACGGGGCACGGACTCGCTCGGTCCGAGCGACAGTTCCGACAGCGGCAGCGACGTCTCGGGCGAGCGTCGGATGAGCACCGGCGCGGACGATCCGGACGAGCTGGGCGCGACACCGTCGAACCCCTCCAGCGACACCGATCGCTTCGGCACCGGGGAGCGCGCGTCGGCGACGCCGGGGCGGGACCACGATGCCGCCGATATCCTGCCCGACCGCGTCAGCCGCTCGCCGACGCCGGACGACATCGACGCGAGCATCGATGTGGAGGACCTGGCCAGCGGCGACGATCCGTCGGCCGGTCCCGATCCGGAGCATGCGGATGACGACGAGAACGTCGACGAGTGATGTCGACGACTGACGTCGAGGAGTGACGTCGAGGAGTGACGTCGACCGATGACGTCGGCCGGTGCTCTCGACGCGGCGCGACGCAGGCTCGAGGCACCGTCGACGGATGAGCTCAGCGACGCCGGGAGGCGTCGCCGCACGGGCTCAGAACGAGCCTGCGACGACCATGGACGCGAACACGCCCAGCGCAAGCGCGCCGACCCAGAGGCGCAGCGGCGCCGGTTCGCTCCGGGGGCGGCGTTGCTGATGGCGATGCGCCAGGAAGCAGGCCACGGACGCGCCGCCGGCCAGCAGGAACACGAGCGCGTAGCCCAGGCCCTCGACGGAGCGGCCGTGATGCAGCGCCAGCGCCAGGACGATCTGCCCGAGCATCAGCCCTGCCACGCCCGAGACGGCGGTCGAGGAGAGGGCAGCGGAAGTGGCGGTGCGGCTGGACGGGCGGTCGTGTTGGGACATGGCGTGCGGGGCTCGTGGAAGTCGTCGGGAGGCGATGCCGGATTGTCCCGTCGGCCCCGTGCCGCGAGCCCCCCGAAAAGCGCCGCGCGAGCGCAGTAATTCGCGTCCGCGCGCTTCGTGCGGCGTCGAGGCGCTCCGCGGACGCTACGCAGCCGCTCCGACGACGCGCATGCGCGCGCATCGAAGCCCTTTTTCCCCAGATGCCATCGAGGATGTCGTGTTTTTGCTGCAGCGCAGCACCCCCTGGATGCGGGGTGTTTTCAGGCACGACCGGGGCTGTTCGTAGCACCTTCCGGGTACATGCGGAAGAGGGCCGGTTTTTATGTGGGTGGACGAACAGACTCCCTCTGTGGCGGGTGGTGAACTGCGGTGTCCGCAATTCGCGGATTTCCCTTTCGGAGCAACCACCATGACCCTGCCTTTGCTCGCCCGGAAGCCCATCGCGTTCCAGCGTACCCTGCTGGCTCTCGCCTTGGCCGCCGTCAGCGCCAGCGCATCCGCGCTACCGCAATTCACCTGGGACCCGGGTGCCGCCGGCCTGAACGGCTCGGCTTTCACGGCCGACAACCTGCTGGTGTCGAATTATTCGACCATCACCTTCGGGGCCGGCAACTCGTTCACCGAAGCCGGCTACCTGTCGATCAGCGCGGCCCAGCTGGGCGGCCTGACGCTGCCGTCCGACGGTCTGAATTCGGACTACGGTTTCTACATCCAGTTCAGCGGTACCGGCACGCTGTCGCAAGCCGGCAACCCGGGCACCACCCCGACCCTGGGTGCGCTGAATTCGCTGACGTACACCCTGTACGGCTACAACGGCACCTCGTCGTTCGGCTTCGCCGGCAACACGCCGACCGAAACCGCGACCGGCGAAGTGGCCCTGGCCACCGGTTCGCTGGTGCTGGGCACGGTGGCGACCACGCCGCTGGGCGACGGTACCTTCAATCCGTCGGCCAACGCCAAGCTGACGATCGACTGGCTGGTGCCGGGCTTCCAGAGCTCGTCCCCGGCCTACACGATCGCGCTGACCTCGTTCTCCAACACGACGTCGCAGGTCGAACCCTTCGCGGGCGGCTTCCGCATCCGTCAGGGCGGCGGATCGATCAACTTCGCGGCCGTGCCGGAACCGTCGACCTACGCGATGCTGCTGGCCGGCCTCGGCGCGGTCGGCTTCATCGCGCGTCGCCGCCGTTCGGAGAAGTGATCGGACGGCCGGTCCTTCGGGACCGGTCGGGGTTCCGGAACGCGAGGGCATGCGGGTGCCCGGACGAGCCGGAACGTCAGGTCGGACAGGGATGTCGGCGAAAGCCGGCTTCTCGCCGTGCCTCACGGAGCGCCCAGCGGGCGCTCCACGGGTGTCCCGTCCACGACGGGACGCCCGCTGCGATGCTCGAATCAGCGATGCAGCGCCCTCAGGCCTGCACGGCGACGGATGCGAAGGTGGCAGAGGTGGCCGCGTTCTCGTCGTCCAGGTCCTGAGGCAGCAGACGCTGGAAGTCCTGCTTGAGCAGGGCGTAGCACTCGCAGGCCCGGGCTTCCAGCCCCGGCCGGTCCAGTACCGCGATATGTCCGCGGGAATAACGGATCAGGCCGGCGGCCTGGAGGCGCTGGGCGCTCTCGGTGACGCCTTCCCGGCGCACGCCCAGCAGGCTGGAGATCGACTCCTGCGTCACCGACAGCTCGCAATGCCCATGCTGACGATCCAGGCACAGCAGCAGCCAGCGGCACAGTTGCCGTTCCAGTGAGTGGTGCCGGTTGCAGACCGCCGTGTGCGCGATCTGCGCGATCAGCGATTGCACATAACGCAGCATCAGCGGCATGGACGCGCCGGCGCGCAGCAGCTCCTCCCGGACCAGCGGCACCCGCATGCGGAAGGCCAGGCCGGCCCGCTGCACCACCGCGCGGCAGGCGGGGGACTCGCCGCCCATCGCCGCGGCCAGACCCGCGGCGCCTTCGGAGCCGATCATCGCGACCTGCGTCGCGTCGCCCGAATGGGTCGTGTGGATCAGCGAGACGATCGCGGTGATCGGGAAATACACGTGGGTGGCGGGCGTGCCGGCCTCGAAGAGCACGCGGCCCTTCAGCAGCTCGACAGTCTCGAGCTGCGCGGACCAGCGCGCCTGGTCCTCGGCGGGCAGCTGCACGAGCAGCAGGTTCGCGCGAGCTTGCGTGGCGGCAGGGTTTGCGGCAAGGGACAGGGACATCGATAGGCTCCGGGAACTGCACATCCGTTCCAGCGGACCACTATGGCAATCACCGTGCCTGTCGAGGTATCGGAGCGTGTCTTTGGTGCCATTGCGTACGCGTTCCCGCAAGGGTCGCGGGAATGTCCCGATGTCTCGGCACTATCCCCGCCTGGGTGCGCCAGCGCACCGGGTTGTCGATGCTGGCCGCACAGCGTTCTAGGGGGGCCGCCGTCGCGGGCCTGTCGGACGGTGTCCCGGTCCCTATAACGGGGAAGCGCACGGGCATCGGACCCGCGCGCATCCACGACTCCAACCGAGGAAGACAAATGAATCGATCCACCACCCGGTTCCCAGGCACCCTGCGCACGCTCCGCCCGCTGGCGGGCATGGTCCTCGCGCTGTCGATCGGCGCGGCGCAGGCCGAGAGCATCCTGTTCGTCGGCAACAGCTTCACCTACGCACAGGGCTCGTCGGTGATGCAGTTCAACCCCGGCTCCGTGACCGACCTCAACGGCACCGGCATCGGCGGCATCCCGGCGCTGTTCAAGGCCTTCACCGCGCAGGCCGGGCTCAGCTACGACGTCAGCCTGGAGACGGTCGGCGGCAGCGGCCTGGACCTGCACTACAACACCAAGATGGACCTGATCAACAAGCCGTGGGACCGGGTCGTGCTGCAGAGCTACAGCACGCTGGACGCGTCCCAGCCCGGCAATCCGGCCAAGCTGATCCAGTACTCGGGCCTGCTGGCCGACGCGCTGCACGCGCAGAACGCGGACGTGAAGATCAACCTGATGGCGACCTGGTCGCGCGCGGACCAGACCTATCCGCCCAGCGGCGCCTGGTACGGCCAGTCGATCTACAAGATGGCCGAGGACGTCTACACCGGCTACCTGCAGGCGGACCAGGCGTCCGACAAGATCGACGGCGTGATCCCGGTCGGTCTGGCCTGGAACCGCGCGATGTCCCAGGGCTTCGCGGACACCAACCCTTACGACGGTATCGACGCCGGCAAGGTCAAGCTGTGGGCCGGCGACAACTACCACGCCAGCATGTACGGCAGCTACCTGGAGGCGCTGACGATCTTCGGCAAGATCACCGGCCTGGACCCGCGCAGCCTGGGCGCGGGCGAGACCTCGGCGGCGCTGCTGGGCATCTCCGAGGCGCAGGTGCGGGTGATGCAGCAGCTGGCCTTCGAGCAGCTCGCCGCGCCGGTGCCGGAACCGTCCACCTGGGCGATGCTGATGGCGGGCGTCGGCCTGCTGGCGCTCTGGCGCCGCCGGAGCGCGGTCGCCGCTCACCCGTCGCGTCTCTCCAGCACGTAACCCATGCCGCGCACGGTGTGCAGCAGCTCGACGTCGAAGGGCTTGTCGAGCTTGCCGCGCAGCCGTCGCACCGCGACTTCGACGACGTTGGTCTCGCTGTCGAAGTTCATGTCCCAGACCTGCTCGGCGAGCTCGGTCCGGGACATGACCTGACCCTGGCGCCGCAGCAGCAGCGTCAGCAGGCTGAATTCCTTGGGCGTGAGGTCCAGCCGCTGTCCCGCGCGGTGGACCTTGCGGCGCAGCAGGTCGACCTCCAGGTCGGCGAGCTTGAGCACGGTGGCCTCGGCCGGCACGGCGCCGGCCGCGCGGCGCAGCAGCGCCTGGATCCGGGCCACCAGCTCGGAGAACGCGAAGGGCTTGCACAGGTAGTCGTCGGCGCCGGCCTGCAGGCCGCGGACGCGGTCCTCGACCTCGGCGCGCGCCGTCATCATCAGCACCGGCAACGCACGCGTGTGGTCCTGCTGGCGCAGCGCCGCCAGCACGGCGAGTCCGTCGATGCCCGGCAGCACGCCGTCCAGCAGCACCAGGTCGTACTGGCCCTCGCTGGCCTGATGCAGGCCGTCGACGCCGTCGCGCACCAGGTCGACGACGAATCCCTCCTGCGTCAGGCCGCCGCGCAGGTAGTCGCCCAGCTTCTCTTCATCCTCGATCACCAGCAGTTTCATCGTGCGTGCTCCCTGCGGACCTCGGGCAAGCGGCGCACCGGCCCGGCGGACGGCGGCCGACCTCGCCCTCTAGAATCCGTCCACCATGCCCCTCCGGACCCCGTCTCTCTCCGCATCGCGCGCCGGGTCCGTCAGCCGCAGGTTGCGCGCCATGGTGTGGCTGATCGTGCTGCCGACGCTGCTGCTGTCGGTGATCGCCGGCATGGCGGTCTTCCACACCGAACGTCGCGCGGCCGTGGCCGCCGCCACCGAGACCGCCGAGGCGCTGAGCCTGGTCGCCGACCGTGAGATGGCGGTGCGCACCGCGCTGCTGCAGGCGCTGAGCGTCTCGCCCAGCCTGGCCGAGGGCCGGCTCGAGCAGTTCCATGGCGAGGCCGCCCGGCTGGTCGCCGGTTCGCCCAACACCATCGTGCTGACCACGGTCGAGGGTCGTCAGCTGATCAACACCCGCGTCGCCTGGGGTCAGCCCTTGCCCGCGGCGAACGGCTTCAAGGACGGCATCGACACCACGCGCCGGCTGCTCGTCTCCAATCTCTACATCGGTCCGGTGGACCGCAAGCCCAGCTTCGCCGTGCGCGTGCCGGTGACGGTGCTGGGCCAGCCGATGTACCTCGGCTACGGCAGCCCCGTCAGCGAGATGCAGCAGATCTTCCGCCAGCAGCCGCTGCCCGAAGGCTGGCTGGGGGTCGTGCTGGACCGCAACGGCGACGTCATCGCGCGCACCCGCGACCCGGAGAAACGTGTCGGCCAGCGGGCCAGCCCGAACATGCTCGCCGCGCTGAGCCGCGGGGACCAGGGCGTGGTCGACGCGCGCACGCTCGACGGCGAGCCGGTCTTCACCGTCTTCAGCCGCGCGCCCGACTCCGGCTGGGTGGTGCTGATCGGCCTGAGCCAGGCGGAACTCGCCAAGGGCGCCTGGACCGCCTTCGCGATGATGCTGTCGCTGTCGCTGGCCTTCATCGTGCTGGCGCTGGTGCTGGCGCGGCGCATGAGCCGCGAGATCGCCGATCCGCTGCGGCGCCTGCGCAAGGACGCCATCCGCATGGGCGGCGGCGCGACGATCGCCGAGGTCGCCGGCGGCGTCGACGAGATCGACGTCGTCCAGCACGCGCTGGCCACGGCCAGCCGCGAACGCGCGGGCAACGAGCAGCGCCTGCGCGAGGAGATCGACGCGGCGGTCGAGCAGACGCGCCGGGCGCAGCAGGCGGCGCTGCGCAGCCAGAAGCTGGAGGCGCTGGGCCGGCTGACCGGCGGCATCGCGCACGACTTCAACAACCTGCTGCAGACCATGACGACGGGGCTGCAGCTGGCGCGCCGGCTCAGCACCGACCCGCGCGCCGACACAGCGCTGGACGCCTGCCAGCGCGCGACCGGCAAGGCGGCGCAGCTGACGCGGCAGCTGCTGGCCTTCGGACGGCCGCAGGTGGGGCATGAGACGGTCATCGACCTGCGTCGCCAGTTGCCCGAGCTGATGGCGCTGGCCGGCGGCGCGGTGGGCAGCGCCGTCGAGGTCGAGCTCCACATCGACGAGGACCTGTGGCCCGTGCGCACGGACCCGGTCCAGCTGGAGCTGGCGGTGCTGAACCTCGCGCTGAACGCGCGCGACGCGATGCACGGGCGGGGCCGCCTCACCGTCTCGGCGCGCAAGCGCGTGCTGGCGCAGGGCGATCCGGTGGGACTCGCGCCGGAGCTGCTGCCCGGGGACTACGTCGCGATCGCGGTGCGCGACACCGGCGACGGCATGACGCAGGAGCAGATGGAGCGCGCGTTCGAACCCTTCTTCACCACCAAGGCGGTGGGGCAGGGCACTGGCCTGGGGCTGGCGCAGGTCTATGCGCTGGCGCATTCGGCGGGCGGCACGGCCGGCATCGTCAGCAAGATCGGCCTGGGCACGGAGGTCACGCTGTGGCTGCCGCGTTCGCACGGCAGGACGGAGGCGGAGGGTCAGGTCGTGCGCGCGGCGTCGCCCGGCACGGAACGGCGCTTCGCCGGGACGGTGCTGCTGGTGGAGGACGAGCCGTCGGTGCGCGAGCTGACCGCGCAGGCGCTGGAGGAACGCGGCTTCACCGTGAAGACGGCGCCGACGGCCGATCACGCGCTGGACCAGTTGCGCGGGGGACTCGCCGCGGACGTGGTGCTGACCGACATCGTGATGCCGGGCGCGCGCAGCGGCGTGGACCTGGTGCGGACCTTGAAGGTCCTCAAGCCGACGCTGCCGGTGGTGCTGGCCAGCGGCCACCCGGTGCGCATCGAGGAGGCGCCGAACGTCCCGCTGGTGCCCAAGCCCTATGACGTGGACGTCCTCGCGGCGGTGCTCGCCGAGGCGATGAATCCGACGCGCGAAGCCGTCTGACGCGCTACCTGCGCGCGAACCGTGCGAACGTGCGCCTGCAGGGCTGATTGAGTCGAAGCTCGAATACCGGAACCGGGAGCAATCAGGCGCGACTGAAGCGCCCTTGCAACTTGAATCCGGAGGGTTTCATGTGGGAAGTAGCGGTAGGCGACGACATCTGGGTGGGGGACGGCTGGCACCGGGAGTTCGACACCGGACGACTGGTGGTGACCGACGAGGACGCCTACCGGCGCTACCTGGAGGAGTACCGGCCCACCCGCGAAGAGGCGGGTCTCATCATCCCTCCCCACTTTTTCGCTGACCACGAGGTCGCCGAAGGCATGACCACTTCGCGCGAGGTCGCGGAGGCCTTGGACACCTTGGCGTCGATCGCGAAGCTGCCGCCCGAGGACGTCGACCTGGACCGGCTGCTGTCCGGTTTCAGCACGGCAGCGGTGGTGCTGGGTCCCGACGGCAACACGACCGACATGCTGCGGAAGGCATCCGACGACGACCATCGGGAGTTCGTGAGGCGGCGGCAGGGCCATGCCGCCGCGTGGGGATTGCGGCTCCTCGAAGAACTCGATGCCGATTCGTCCCAGTCCGAGCTCCCCGGGTCGACGCAGGACCGGGAACAGCGCGCGCGGACGCTTCAGCAAAGGCTGTCCGATTCGCCGGCGTTGCTCAAGGAGGCCCTGCCGATGGCGTTCTTCGGCAGCATGCTGGCGTTTGGCATCGACCATGAATCGCCGGGCGGACGGCGACTGCTCACGCTGTGCAAGGCGTTGAAGGACGATGATCTTCCGTCGATCGCCGCCGCCCTGGACCACTATGAAGGACGTCGGAACGACGGTTTCCTGCCGCGCGCACTGGCGGATGCCGTCGTCTCGTGGCGACGCCTCAATGCCGGTCGCATGCAAGGCCTGACCCATCAGATGTACGACGCGCTTGAACTGAAAGTGCTTGCGTCGCGATAGGCAACGACGTTCACGCCACCTTGGGCAAGTCCTTCAGTCGCTTGTCGAGCGTGTTCGCCTGCATGAACCGGTGGGTCTCGGCGACGACTGAAGCGCCATCTTCCACGGAGTCAACCGAATGTTCGGAATCACGCCCAGCGGCGCGGCGCCAGGTGCCGCAGACATCGTCCCTTCCTCCTCCTCCTCCTCCTCCTCCTCCTCCAGTACGTCGACCCAGCTCGCCGACATCGAGGGCGCCGATGCGTCTCCCAGGCGTTCGACATGGCAAGCCCATTCGGATGACCTGAAGGCGCTGTTCAACGACGACGGGGCCAAGCCCGAGTCGACACGCCTGCTGAAATCCTGCGCGCTCGGCGGGCTGTTGAAGGCCGCGTTGATGGACAGGCAGCGCGGCGGTCAGGCCGCGGCCGATCTGGCGGGGCTGGAGCCCGGCTGCCGCGCGGACTGGATCGCCGCGCTGGTCCTGGACGGGTACGGGGTCAGTCACGAGAGCCGCGATGACGTGAAGGACCGGCCCACCGTCGCGGCCTGCAAGGCCGCTGCGTCGCTGGCCCCGGAGGTGAAGCAGCGTCTGAGCCGGCTGCTCGGCGCCTCGGAGGTCCATCGCATGGAGGCGCAGCCCTACAGGCTGACGCACGCGACGCGCGTCATGCTGGAGGGCCTGGGGATCTGCCCGGAGCCAGGCCAGCCGTTGCCGGAATATCGGCCAATGAAGTCCCCGAGGCAGCACCGGCTGGAGCCGTTGGAAGCACAGCTGCGCGCGCAGGTCCCCAATTACGCAGAGCTGGCGCAGCACTTCATTCAAGGGCGGATGCCTCCGCGCCCCATGCCGGCCTGGATTGCCGAACAGGCACCGGTGGAATCACCCGCCGGACCGGGGTGGCCGGCGCGGTTGCAGCAGGCGGCGCGGGACATCGTCGGACCGCTCGGATGGGGCATGCAGATGCGCCTGGGAGACCGCCTCTGCCAGAACCTCGGGAATCTGTTCGGTGCAGGAGGCGGATTTCCGCACACGCCGTTCATGTAGACCCCTGGGCACGTGTCCGCCGGGCGCTGCCGATGCCTTTTCAGGCGAGCATGATCGAACCCGGAACGAATGCCCGATCCGACGCGGGAGATGTTCGAGGCCCTGGGGCTTGAGCAACTGCGCCAAGCCACAGGGATCCCCGACGTCAAGCCACCTTCGGCAAGTCCTTCAGCAGCTTGTCGAGCGTGACCGGATAGTCGCGCACGCGCACGCCGGTGGCGTTGTAGATCGCATTCGCCACCGCGGCGGCGACGCCGCAGATGCCCAGTTCCCCGACGCCCTTGGCCTTCATCGGCGACGACAGCGGATCGGTCTCGTCGAGGAACACGACCTCCTGGTGCGGGATGTCGGCATGCGCCGGCACCTCGTAACCCGCGAGGTCATGGTTGACGAAGAAACCGCGCCGCTCGTCGACATGCAGCGCCTCCATCAAGGCCGCGCCGACGCCCATGGTCATCGCGCCGATGACCTGGCTGCGGGCCGACTTGGGGTTGAGGATGCGTCCCGCCGCGCACACGGCCAGCATGCGCCGCACGCGGACCTCGCCGGTGAAGGCGTCGACCGCGACCTCGACGAAGTGGCCGCCGAAGGTCGACTGCTGGTACTTCTTGTCGAGGTCGCCGAACTCGATCTTGTCCTCGGCGGCCAGGCCCTCGTTGCCCGCGACTTCGCCCAGCGACACGCTGCGTCCGCCGCCGCGCACCTGGCCGTCGACGAAGACGGCGTCCTTCGCATCGACGCCGGCCTTCTTCGCGACCAGCTCCCGCAACGCGACGCAGGCCGCGTACACGCCCGACGCCGAGCTGTTGGCGCCCCATTGCCCGCCCGAGCCCGCCGACACCGGCAGCGCCGAATCGCCCAGCCGCACCACCACCTGGTCGAGCCCGACACCCATCATTTCCGCCGCCGTCTGCGCGAGGATCGTGTAGGTGCCGGTGCCGATGTCGGTCATGTCGGTCTCGACGGTGACGATGCCGCGGCGGTCCAGCCGCACCCGCGCGGCCGACTTCATCACGATGTTGTTGCGGAACGCCGCCGCGACGCCGAGGCCGATCAGCCAGCGTCCGCCGGGACCTTCACGCCGCTGTCCCGGCGCGGCGCGTCGGCTCCAGCCGAAGCGCTCCGCGCCCGTGCGCAGGCACTCGGTCAGGCGGCGCTGCGAGAACGGCCGTTCCGGCTTCTCCGGATCGACCTGCGTGTCGTTGACGATGCGGAACTGGATCGGGTCCATGCCGAGCTTCTCCGCGAGCTCGTCCATCGCGATCTCCAGCGCCATCAGCCCCGGCGCCTCGCCGGGCGCGCGCATCGCGTTGCCTTCGGGCAGGTTCAGCTCCGCGAGCTTCATCGCGGTCATCCGGTTCGCGCCCGCGTACAGCAGCCGCGTCTGCGCGACGGCGGTCTCCGGTCCGCCGCCGGGCAGGTCGCCGGACCAGCTCTCGTGCCCGATCGCCGTGATCTTCCCGTCCCGCCCCGCGCCGATCCGCAGGCGCTGGATGGTCGCGGGCCGGTGCGTCGTGTTGTTCATCATCAAGGGCCGCTGCAGCGCCACCTTCACCGGTCGGCCGCTGGCCTTCGCGCCCAGCGCGGCCATCAGTACGTCCGCGCGCAGGAACAACTTGCCGCCGAAACCGCCGCCGATGAAGGGCGAGATCAATCGCACCTTGTCGCGCGGCAGCCCCAGCGTCTTGGCCAGATCGCCGCGGCCCCAGTCGATCATCTGGTTGGCGGTCCAGACGGTGAGCTTGTCGCCTTCCCAGACGGCCAGCGTCGCATGCGGCTCCATCATCGCGTGCGACTGGTCCGGCGTCGTGTAGGTCTGGTCGATCTTCACCGCCGCCTGCGCGAAGGCGGTGTCGAAGTCGCCGACCTTCGTCGAGGGCGGCGTGTCGTTGGCTTCCTTCGGCGGCTTGGCCTGGTCCTTGGCCTTGGCCAGGCTGAAGGCGCCGCTCTCGCGCGCGTACTGGACGCGGATCAGCGCCGCGCCCGCGCGTGCCTGCTCGAAGCTTTCGGCGACGACCACGGCGATCGCCTGGTGGTAGTGCTCGATCTCCGGCCCGCCGAGCAGCCTGGCGGTGTTCATGCTGCCCTTGCCGAGCTTGCCGGCGTTGTACGCGGTGACGATGGCCAGCACGCCCGGCGCGGCCTCCGCCGCCTGGACATCGATCGTCGAGATGCGGCCCTTGGCGATGCCGGCGCCGACCACGACGCCATAGGCGACGTTCTTCGCGACGTCGTGACGCTCATACGCGTAGGGCGCGGTCCCGGTCGTCTTGCGCGGCCCGTCGATGCGGTCGGTCGGCTTGCCGACGATGCGCAGCTGGTCGATCGGGTTCGTGGTGGCGGGGGTGTCGAATTTCATGCGGTCCTCCCGGTGACCTTCGCTTGCGCGAGCACCGCGGCGAGCGTGCGCTCCACCAGCGGCAACTTGAAGGCGTTCTCGGCGGTGGGCGTCGCGCCGGCCAGCAGCGCGCCCGCGGCGGCGGCCGCGCCTTGGCGCAGGGCGCGCTCGGCGCCTTCGGCCCGCCAGGGCTTGGGCGCAATGCCGCCGACGGCGAAACGTCCGCTGCCGTCGCGCTGGACGATCGCGCCCACCGAGACCAGCGCGAAGGCGTACGACGCCCGGTCCCGGACCTTGTGATACAGGTGCGTGCCGCCGACCGGCTTGGGCAGCGTCACCGCGGTGATCAGCTCACCGGCCTCGAGCGTGGTCTCGATGTGCGGCGTGTTCCCTGGCAGCCGATGGAAGTCCGCGATCGGGATGCGGCGCGCCTGGCCGTCGGGCCGCAGGGTCTCGACGGTCGCGTCCAGCACCCGCATCGCGACGGCCATGTCGCTGGGGTGCGAGGCGATGCAGGCCTCGCTGACGCCGATCACCGCCAGCGGCCGGCTCATGCCGCCGATCGCCGAGCAGCCGCTGCCCGGCTGGCGCTTGTTGCAGGGCTGGTCGGTGTCGTAGAAGTAGGGGCAGCGCGTGCGCTGCAACAGGTTGCCGGCGGTCGTCGCGCGATTGCGCAGCTGGCCCGACGCGCCGGCGAGCAGCGCCCGCGACAGCACGCCATAGTCGCGCCGCACGCGGGCGTCCGCGGCGAGGTCGCTGTTGCGCACCAGCGCGCCGATGCGCAGGCCGCCGTCGGTGCTCGCCTCGATGCGGTCCAGGCCCAGGCCGTTCACATCGATCAGGTGCGTGGGGGTCTCGACCTGCAGCTTCATCAGGTCGAGCAGGTTGGTCCCGCCGGCGATGAAACGCGCGCCGGGCTGCTTCGCGGCGGCGGCCACGGCGGCGGTCGGCGAGGCCGCGCGCTCGAAGGTGAACGGCTTCATGCGGACCTCCGCTCGCCGGTGCCCGGCACAGGGACGCCGGCCACCTCGGCCATCGCGTCGATGATGTTGGAGTAGGCCCCGCAGCGACAGAGGTTGCCGCTCATGCGCTCGCGCAGCTCGTCGATGGACAGCAGCGGACGGACGTTGAGGTCGGGCGTGACGTGACTGGGAGCGCCCGCCTTGATCTCGTCGAGGACGGCGACCGCCGAGCAGATCTGCCCCGGCGTGCAGTAGCCGCACTGGTAACCGTCGTGCTTCACGAAAGCGGTCTGCATCGGATGCATCTTCTCGGGCGTGCCGAGGCCCTCGATCGTCACGACCTGGGCGCCCTCGTGCATCACCGCCAGCGTCAGGCAGGCGTTGACGCGTCGGCCGTCGAGGTGGATGGTGCAGGCGCCGCATTGGCCGTGGTCGCAGCCTTTCTTGGTGCCGGTGAGCTGCAGATGCTCGCGCAGCAGGTCCAGCAGCGAGGTGCGGTTGTCGACGACCAGCGTCTGCGGCTGGCCGTTGACGTTGAGCGTCACGCGGGAGGTGGCCACGAGGTTCTCCTGAGGCTTGGGTCCGGCGGATGAGGCGGGCGAGGGCGCTTGCGCGGCGGCCTCCAGCGGCGCGCCGGCGGCCACCGCGGCGGACGCGCCCGCGCCGGCGATCAACAGGCCGCGGCGCGAGATCGCGCAGCGCTCAGCGTCGCACGGGGGCCTGTCGGGTGGGGGCAGGGAAGACGCGGTGTCCGCGTCCGATCGATCCGTGTCGAGATCCATGCTGGGGACTCCTGGCTGGCCGGGATCGGCAAGCTGGCGAGTCGGCAATCCCTGTTCCCAGCGGACACCTCCGCATCGGGATTCGCACGGTGGCGATCAGCGATGCGCCTGCAGCCACTCCTCGACGGACCTGGCGCTGGTGCCCACGGCATCGACCGCATGGCGCAACAGCTCGGGCGACACGCCGAAGCGTTCGCCCCAATAGCGCAGCTCGTAGTCGTCCTGCACGTTGACGCGATGGCGTTCGCTGTTGTGGGGACTGGAAGTTTCCTCGGACATGACGATCTCCCTGACCCGGGCCCCGAGGCCCGGCATCTGATGAGTGCAGGCTGCATCGACCGACGCGCGGGCCGGTGCCCCTCAGAGCGAATGCCGAGCGTGAGGAGGCGATTGAGCGGCGAGGGGCACCGGCCTGCGCGTCGGTCCGCCCGGTCGCCGCACGAGACGCCTCACCCCGGCCTGCGAGCCGGTCTGCCCGGTCGCCGCACGAAGCCGCTCACCCCGGCTTGCGCGACGGCGGCACCCGGCTGCTGTCTTCCCCGTCGAGCGTGGCACCGGGATCTTCCTCCCCGGCGACCGATTCGTCGAATGAATGATCCGGCACGGTCGGCGGACCGGGGTCGTGGGGACGCGGCTTCCCTGGTGTCGCGCCCGGGCCCGCCTGGTCGCTGGCCTCCCTGTCGCTGGCCTTCTTGTCGCTGGCCTCCTTGCCCCGGGCCTCTTCGGTCCCCGGTTCCGGCGCGGGACCCGAGGGCGTGTCGATCGCGTCCACGGGCGTGGGGGCGTCGGGGCCGACGGAGGTGGACGGCGAATTCGGTGCGTTCATGGCAATTCCCGGCAGGCTGCTGGCCGACACGAAGCGGCGTTTGCCCGCGCGCTTGGCCGTCGTCATCGCCGTTTCGGCGAGCCGCATCAGCGACTCCGCCTGGCGGCCATGGTGAGGGGCAAACGCGATGCCGATGCTGGCGGTGACCGACGCATGGTCGCCGTCGGGCAGCCGGATCGGTTCGGCCACCGCGTCGAGCATGCGCCGCAGCGCCGGCCCGGCTTCGTGCTCGGCGCGCAGCGCGGTGAGCAGGATGGCGAACTCGTCGCCGCCCATGCGCGCGACCAGGTCGTGCGTGCGCACGCCCGCCAGCAGCCGCTGCGCCACCACGCGCAGCACCACGTCGCCGGCCTCGTGGCCGAACTGGTCGTTGAGGTCCTTGAAGCCGTCCAGGTCCACCCAGCACACCGCCACCAGGCCCACGCGCTCGCCCAGCAGCGTCATCGCGCCCGCCAGCCGCTCGGTGAAACGCACGCGGTTGGGCAGCCCGGTCAGCGCGTCATGCACGGCCAGGTGCTGCGCAGTGGCCTCGCTCTCCTTGAACGCGGAGATGTCGATCATCATCCAGAGCGACTCGCGCTCGGACACCGACGCGCCGCTGAGGTCGATCCACACCGGCGTGCCGTCCTTGCGCCGCATCCGCAGCTGCTGACGGAAGCGCCGGCCCGCGGCGATCGCGGGGTAGGCGGTGTCGCCGACCTCGCGGAAGCTGTCGTCGTCGAGGTAGAGCGCCCGCGTCGTTTGCCCGTCCAGCTCCCCCGGCGCATAGCCGAAGAGCGACGCCAGCGCGCGGTTCTTCCAGACCACCGTGCGGTCGCGCAGTCGCATCATGCCGACCATGTCGTTGTCCAGCATCAGCGCCTGCTCCAGCGCCAGTTGCTGCAGCCCGATCGCCGCGCGGCGGTCGCGGCGCTGCTGGAGGAAGATCAGCACCGAACATCCCAGCACCGTCAGGATCACCACGCCGGCCAGCGCGCCCTGCTGCAGGACCTCGCCGCGCCAGGCGGCCAGGAACTCCGCCGTGCTCGAGCCGGTGAAGATCGTCAGCGGATAACCGCGCACCTGGCGGTAGCAGGTGATGCGTTCGATGTTGTCGAGCTTGGTCCGCGTCATGTACCAGCCCTGCCGCGGGTTGGCGGCGATCTGGCGCATGAGGTCCTCGGACACGATGACGTCGCCGACGCCGCGGATCGAGTGCGGCTCCGTGGCCGAGTAGCGCGCGATCAGTCGCTGGCTGCGCGTGCGCAGCGAGATCGCGCCTTCCGCGCCGATCGTCAGGCCCTTGAAGCTCTCGATGAAATGTTCCGTCGACAGCGTCGTGTAGACCACGCCGGCGAAGCTGCCGTCCTCGCGCTCCAGCCGGCGCGAGACGGCGATGCCCCACTTGTGCAGGACGCGGCCGAACAGCGGTTCGGAGATGACGATCGCGTCGCCGCCGTCCTTGGCGTCTCTGGCGCGCTGGAAGTAGTCGCGGTCGCCGACGTTGAGCGCGCCTTCCTCGCCGGCCAGTCCGTAGACGACCTGACCGCGCGCGTCGGTGATCCGGATCGCGTCGACCTGCGGCAGCAGGCTGCGCTGGTCGGCCAGCGCGCGCTCCACCGAGCGCCGGACCTGCTCCGGATCGCCGGTGGTCCGCCGGAACTGCAACGCGAGCGTGGACAGCGCGTTGTCGACCTGTTTGAGCTCGGCGCCGATCTCGATGCTGAGGCTGGCGGCCAGGTTCTCGGTGGTTTCCCGGGCGCGGGTGAGGTCGGAGTCGCGTCCGGCCTGCAAGGCCAGCCAGGTGGCCGTCACGACCGCCGCGGCGATGACGAGGTTGCCCGCCGCGAGCCACAGGGCCAGTCGCGTCAGGGAGCGGGGGGCGTAGAGAGGCGGTCGGTCCATCGGAGGCACGCGGGCGAGGCGGTCATCCTAACCGCGACGGACGCCCCGCGGCTCCTCTGGGGGATCGGTGCCGACCCGGTCCGGATCCGGACAGGATCTGGCCGTGGTCCAGCCGTGCTTCAGCCGCATTTCAACCGCGAAGCTGGCGCTCCAGCCCGTCCAGCACCTGGTAGCAGGGCAACACCTGGGCCACGCTGGCATTCGGCTCGCGGCCTTCCCGGATCGCGGCGACGAATTCCCGGTCCTGCAGCTCGATGCCGTTCATCGACACGGCCACGTGGCTGACGTCGACGGTCTCGTCGCGGCCGGTGACGAGGTCGTCGTAGCGGGCGAGGTAGGTGCCGGTGTCGCCGATGTAGCGGAAGAAGGTGCCCAGCGGCCCCTCGTTGTTGAAGGACAGCGACAGCGTGCAGATCGCCCCGTTGGCGGCCTGCAGCTGGAGGCTCATGTCCATCGCGATGCCGAGCGTGGGATGGATGGGCCCCTGCAGCGCGTTCGCCCGCACGACGGGGCTGCCGCATTGCCAGGCGAAGAGGTCCACCGTGTGCGCGGCGTGGTGCCACAGCAGATGGTCGGTCCAGCTGCGCGCCTGGCCCAGCGCGTTCGTGTTGGTGCGGCGGAAGAAATAGGTCTGGACATCCATCTGCTGGATGTTGAACTCGCCGGCCTCGATGCGGCGGCGGATCCACTGGTGGCTCGGATTGAAACGGCGCGTGTGGCCGCACATGGCGACCAGGCCGGTCTCGCGCTGGCGGCGCACGACGGCCTCGCCGTCGGCCAGCACGTCGCACAGCGGGATCTCGACCTGCACGTGCTTGCCCGCGTCCAGGCAGGCCAGCGCCTGCCGCGCATGCAGCTGCGTGGGCGTGCAGAGGATGACGGCGTCGACGTCGTCGCGCGCGAGCGCCTCGTCGAGCTCGGTCGTCGCGTGGTCGATGCCGTACTTCGCGGCGGTCTCGCGGGTCTTGTCGAGATCGCGGCTGATCAGCGACACGACCTCGACGCCGTCGATCGCCTTCAGCGCGTCGAGGTGCTTCTGGCCGAAGGCGCCGGCGCCGGCCAGGGCAATGCGGATCGGTGCGGACATGGGGACTCCATTCAAGGGTTCTCGAGGATCAGGTGACCCACGGCGGTGTTGGACGCGGGCACGTGATAGAAGCGGTGCGCGACGCGCGGCGCGCCGCCGCCATCGAGGTCGGCCATCGCGCCGCGCGCGATCAGCCACATCACGAGCTCGATGCCTTCGGAGCCGGCCTCGCGGACGTAGTCCAGGTGGGGCATCTCCGACAGGCCGCGCGGGTCGGCGATCAGGCGGTCCATCCAGGCGTTGTCCCACTCGCGGTTGATCAGGCCGGCGCGCGGCCCCTGCAGCTGATGGCTCATGCCGCCGGTGCCCCAGACCTGCACGTTCAGCGGCGTGTCGAAGCTCTCCACGGCGCGGCGGATCGCCTGGCCGAGCTGCAGGCAGCGCCGGCCCGACGGCACCGGGTACTGCACGACGTTCACCGCCAGCGGGATCACCGGCACCGGCCAGCCGGGCGCGCCGTCCGGCTGTTCGCCGAACATCAGCGACAGCGGCACCGTCAGGCCGTGGTCGACCGTCATGCGGTTGATCAGCGTCAGGTCGAAGTCCTGCTGGATCACGCTCTGCGCGAGGTGCGCCGCGAGCTCGCCGTGGCCGTGAACCGTCGGCACGGCGCGCGGTCCCCAGCCTTCGTCGGCGGGTTCGTAGCGGTCCGCGGTGCCGAGCGCGAAGGTCGGGATGATGTCCAGGCTGAAGGCGTTCGCGTGGTCGTTGTAGACCAGCACGATCGCGTCGGGCCGGTTCGCGTCCATCCAGCGGCGCGAGGGCTCGTAGCCGGCGAACAGCGGCTGCCAGTACGGGTCCCGCGTGCGGCCCTGGTCCATCGCGACGCCGATCGCCGGCACGTGCGAGGTGTAGACGGACGCGGTGATCCGCGCATGCGTGCTCATCGGGCGCTTCCCTTCGTGTCCTGCTTCTTGTCCTGGCGCATGTCCTGGCGCATGTCGTGTCGAGTGTCCTGCCGCGTGTCGCCCTTCGTCGCGGTGCCCGCGTCGGCGGCGGGCTCCGAAGCGACGGCGGCCCGTCTCGGCGTGCCGTCGGGCCGGCGACCGCCGGCGAGCATCATGTCGCGGTAGTCGCTCTCGCTCATGCCGGTCATGCCGGCGGCCATCTGCTGGTAGCTGCGGCCGTCGGTCGCGCCGATCTTGGCCAGGAAGTAGATGTTGCCGCCCAGCCGGATGCACTGGTTCAGGTCGCGCGCCAGCACCGCGTCCTTCTGCGCCGGCGTCATCGGCCAGTCGGCCAGGTAGGCGCGTTCGTCGGCCTTGAAGCGCTCGCGGTTCTCGGCCTTCATCAGCGACATGCAGAACTGGTTCAGCCAGTAGCCCTTGCGGGCCTGGTCGGCGTCGAAGATGGTGGTGCCGGGGATGTCCTGGTAGGGCTTGTCGATCGGCATGGCGGTCTCCATCAGCGGATGGCCTCGGGCCAGTAGAGCCGCATCGGGTTGTCGACCAGCAGGCGCTGGCGCAACTCGGCGGTGGGAGCGATGCGCGGGATCACGTCGACCAGCAGGCCGTCGTCGGGCATGTGGTCCTTGAGGTTGGGGTGGGGCCAGTCCGTGCCCCAGAGCACGCGGTCCGGGAACTCCTCCACCACGCGCCGCGCGAAGGGGATCACGTCGCGGTAGGGCTCGGGCTCGCCGTCCAGGGCCGGCGGGCCGGCGACGGACAGGCGCTCCGGGCAGGTGACCTTGCTCCAGACGAAGGGGTGCTCGCGCAGGAATCGCAGGAACAGCGCGAACTCGGGTCCGTCCACCGGCTTCGTCACGTCGGGCCGGCCCATGTGGTCGACGACGACCGTGGTCGGCAGCGCGCTGAAGAAGTCCCACAACTCGGGCAGGTCCGGGGCCTCGAAGTAGATGACGACATGCCAGCCCAGCGCCTTCACGCGCTGCGCGATCTCCATCAGTTCGTCGCGCGGCGTGAAGTCGACCAGCCGCTTGACGAAGTTGAAGCGCACGCCGCGCACACCGGCGTCGTGGAGCTCTTGCAGCTGCTCGTCGGTGATGCCGCGACGCACCGTCGCGACGCCGCGCGCGCGGCCGCCGGAGGCGCGGCAGGCATCGACCATGGCGCGGTTGTCGTCGCCGTGGCAGGTCGCCTGGACGATCACGTTGCGGCTGAAGCCGAGCCGGTCGCGCAATGCGAAGAGCTGCGCCTTGCTCGCGTCGCAGGGCGTGTACTTGCGCTCGGGCGCGTAGGGGAACTCGCCGCCCGGGCCGAAGACATGGCAGTGCGCATCGACGGCGCCCTCGGGCAGCTGGAATCGCGGCGTCGACGGGTCGGCGTACCAGTCGAGCCAGCCCGGGGTCTTGTCGAAGCCGCCGGAGGTGGGGAGCGTCATCGCGGGTCCTTCAGGAAAGCTTGGGTTTGGCGAGCTGCGCGAGCAGCCGGTCGGCCTCGGTCCGCCAGTCCGGGCTGCGGCCGAAGTCGGCGTCGCCACGCTGGCCGAAGACGCCGTCCTCGGCCAGGTCGGCCATCCAGGCCTGGCGCTCGGCCGTGCCTTCAGCGCTCCAGGGCGTGAGACCGGCGTCGCGGACCGTCTCGGCGACCTCGCGCACTTCCTCGCTGCGGCGGCGTCCGTGCTGGATCACGCGCTGGAAGAAGTAGGCGGCCTGCTGCTCCCAGTCGATGCCGGGGAAGGTTTCCTTCAGCGAGGCAAGAACCGCGTCCTCCACGCCGTAGTGGCGGGCGGCGGTGAGGCTCTCGATGACCATGGCCTCCAGGCCTTTGATCATGACGCTGCGGCACATCTTGGTCGCGCTGACGATGCCGAACTCGGCGCTGCCGACCTTGGGCGCAAAGCCCAATTGCTTCAGCAACGGTTCGGCTGCCTGCGCATGCGGCCCGCCGAGCAGCAGCGGCACGCGGAGGCGGTAGGGCGGGACGCTCGTCATGACGGCGCCTTCGACATAGCGGCCGCCGTGGGCGTGCACCGCGTCCGCCGCCTCGCGCTTGGCCTTGGGCGATGCGGAGTTGACGTCGAGCACGAAGGTGCCGGGCTTGAGCCCGGCGGCGGTCGAGCGCGCGGCGTCCAGCGTCTGGCTCGCGGTGACGGCGATGACGACGAGGTCCGCCGGCGTCGCGACCATCGTCGCCGAGCTCGTCAGCTCGACGCCGAATTCGACCGCGTGCTCGCGCATCGTGTCGGCGTCCGTCGATGGCGACTCCAGCTTCAGGTCGTAGGCGCTGACCGTGGCGCCGGTCGCGCGCAGGTCCTCGGCCAGGATCCGGCCGACCTCGCCATAGCCGACGAGGCCGATCCGGAGCGCCTGGCGTGGCGTCGCCGACGATGTGTCCGACGACGACGGCAAGGGCGTCTGCGTCTGCGAGGGCGAGGGCGGTACGGCGGTGCTCATGTCAGTCCAGCGAGATGTTGAGCCGCTTGATCAGGTCGGCGTACTTGGCGGACTCGCTCGCGATGAAGGCCTGGTACTGCTCCTTCGTGGTCGGGAAGACGTCGTAGCCGAAGGTGGCGTAGCGCTCGCGGATGTCGGGCTCGGCCAGGGCGGCCTCGATGTCGCGCTGGATCTTTTCCTGCACGGCCTTGGGCAGGCCGCGCGGCGCGGCGATCGTGGTCCAGCCGGTCACCTCGTAGCCGGCGGGGCCGCCGGATTCGCTGACGGTGGGCAGGTCGGGGAAGGCCGGATGGCGCTTCGGCCCGGTGACCGCGATGAAGCGGATCTTGCCGGCGCGCTGCAGCGGACCGGCCGTCGCCATCGAGCCGAGCGCGAAGTTCAGCTCGCCGTTGGCCACGGCGGTGTAGAGCATCGTCGTCTCCTTGTAGACCACGTGCGTCATCTGCGTCTTCGTCATCGCCTCCAGCTGCGCCGCGCCCAGGTGCACCGGGTTGCCGACGGACCAGGAGCCGTAGTTCAGCGCGTTGGGATGGGCCTTGGCGTCGGCCACGATGTCGCCGACGGTCTTGTACTTGCTGCTGGCCGGGACGCCGACGAAGAAGTAGGTCTTGAACAGCGGCGCGATCGGGTCGAAGTCCTTGACCGGGTCGTAGGGCAGCTTCTTGAAGAGGTGCGGGTAGACGACGAGGTGGACGTTGTCCAGCTGGATCAGGTCATGGCCGTCGGTCGCGCCGCGCTTGAAGGCGTCGATCGCGATGAAGCCGTTGGCGCCGGGCTTGTTCTCGACGATCACCGGCTTGCCCCACTTCTTCGAGAGCTTCTCGGCGACGACGCGGGCCACCGTCTCCGGACCGGCGCCGGCCGGGAAGGGCGTGATGATGCGCACGGGCTTGGTCGGCCAGTCGGTGGCCGGCGCTCCCGGCGCGCTGGCCTGGGCGGCCGCCAGGCGCGGCAGCACGGCAGTCATGAGCAGGGCCGCGAGGGTCAGGCCTTGCCCGGTGCGGACGAGGGCGGAGGCGAGGGCAGTGCGGCGGGTCTTGCCCCCTCTCCCGCTTGCGGGAGAGGGCAGGGGTGAGGGCCAGCGGCGGTGGCAGTACGGAACTCCGGTGCTGGAATCCAGCGAGAGTGTGGGGGCAGTCATCGTCGTTGTCTCCGTCGATCTCTTGTCATCGGCGCCCTCTGCAAGGCGGGGCGCTCGGGTGGATGGGAACTGCTGCTCGGGTACTTCGGGTACTTCGGGTATTGCGGAAATTGGTGCTCAGTCGATGTACCGCAACCCGGCCTTGGCCAGCGGTTCGCGCATCTTGTACATGTCCAGGCCGAGCACGCCGGCGGCGAACTGCTCGCGCTTGGCGCTCTCGTTGGCCTCCCGGGCGGCGGCGGCGTCCAGCGTCTTCTGCGCCCGCGCGGCCGGCACGCAGACGATGCCGTCGTCGTCCGCGACGATGACATCGCCCGGATGGACCAGTGCACCGGCGCAGACCACGGGGATGTTCACCGAACCCAGCGTCGCCTTGATCGTGCCCTTGGCGGAGATGCACCTGCTCCAGACCGGGAAGCTCATCTCGTTGAGCGTGCGCACGTCGCGCACGCCGCCGTCGATGATCAGCGCGCGGGCGCCGCGGGCCTTGAACGAGGTCGCGAGCAGGTCGCCGAAGTAGCCGTCCGTGCACTCGGCGGTGACGCCGGCGACGACGAGGTCGCCCTCGCGGATCTGCTCGGCGGCGACGTGGAGCATCCAGTTGTCGCCGGGCTGCAGCAACACCGTGACGGCGGTGCCGGAGACGGCCACGCCGGACTGGATCGGACGCATGTAGGGCTTGAGCAGGCCGACGCGGCCCAGCGCCTCGTGGACCGTCGCCGCGCCGAAGTGCCCGAGCGCGTCCGCGGCGATGCGGTCGGCGCGGGTGATGTTGCGGTAGACGACGCCGAGTTCGTACATGGTGGGGTCCTTCTTCTGGGAAACAGGGGGATCAGGGAATCAGGGGATCGGATGGCGGGATGGGGACATCGGCGGGAGTGCGTTGCGGGCGGCGCGTTTCGGGCGCTCAGACGCCCGGCGAGGCGAGGCCCAGCCGGCGACGCAGCGCATCGTGGCGGGAGGAGGCGAAATCGTCGACGACGCGCTGCGCGGTGGCGGGTTCGGCGGACGTCGCGGCGACGGCGGCGGTGAAGCGGGTGACGATATCGAGTCCGGGCGGCATCGGACCGAGGATCGTCAGGCCGCCATGTCCCAGGAGCTCGCTCAACTGCTGGAAGCCGAGGTCGACATCGCCCTGGGCGACCATCTTCGCCACGGGCACCCCGGCGGGGGATTGATGCAGGCGGTCGGCGAGGGCGTTGCGCAGGTCCCAGCGCTCCAGCAGCTTCAGCAGCGCCTGGCCGCTGGGCCCGGTGGAGTAGCCGATGGCCCGCGCGCCGAGCAGGGCCAGACGCAGCGTCTCGGCGGTATCGACGGCCGGCCGGGCATGGCCTTCGGGCGACGCGATGAACATCGGCGAGTCGGCGATCGGACGCAGCGACCCGGCGCGCAGGCGTCCGGCGTCCAGCAGCCGCGCCATCGCATCGTCGGCGAGCACCACGAGGTCCAGCGATTCGCCCGACTCGACCCGCTTGGCGGCATCCACGCCGCCGATCGATTCGATGCGGATCTCCAGGCCGTGTGCTGCGGTGTACGCGGCCGACAGCTCCGCCAGCAGGGCGCGGGTGGCCATCGAGGAGATGCCGGCGAGGGGTGCGATCACGGGGTGGGTCCGGAGGAGGGAAGGGCCGAAACAGGGCTGAGAAAGGCTCAGAAGGGCCGCGGGAACGGGTGGAGGATCTTCGCGGGTTGCGGCGGATTCTGGTCCCCCTGGCCCTGCCGATCCAGTTCCAGCTTCCACTAGCTGATATTCCGATCCGGCATGTCACGAATGCAGGGCCATGCCGGTTCGTGAGAGCATGCGCCGCATGAACCTGACGCAACTGGAGACTTTCGTCCATGTGGCCGAGCACGGCAGTTTCAGCAAGGCCGCGATGGTGCTGGGCGTGGCGCAGCCGGCGCTGAGCCGACAGGTGCGGGCGCTGGAAACGGAGCTGCACGAGACCCTGCTGCTGCGCAACGGCCGCGGCGTGGAACTGACCGAGGCGGGACGGCGCCTGCTGCAGCACGGGCAGGACATCCTGAACCTGGTCAGTCATGCCAAGGACGACCTGCGCGCACGGCGCAGCGAGCCGGTGGGGCAGATCACGATCGCGATGCCGCCGACGCTGGCGCGGCTGCACACGCTGGCGCTGATCCGGGCCTTCCAGGCGGAGATGCCGCAGGCGCGGCTGACGATCATGGAGGGGTTTTCGGTGCACCTGACCGAATGGCTGCTGACCGGGCGCACGGACCTGGCGCTGGTCTACAACCCGGAGCCGGTGCCGGCGCTGGAGATCCTGCCGCTGCGGCGCGAGCGGCTGTGCCTGGTCAGCCCCAAGGACCAGGCGCCGGCGCGACCGCCGACCTTGTCGCAGCTGTCGCGGTATCCGCTGGTGATGCCGCAGCGGGGCCACATCTTCCGCGCGCTGATGGAGCAGGCGGCGGCCATGGCGGGCGTGCAGCTCGACGTGCGATGGGAGGTGGCGAGCGTGCCGGCGATCCTGGACTGCGTCGCCGCCGGCATCGGCCATGCGGCGCTGGGTGAGGATGCGCTGCAGATCTACGAGCGGCCCGAGCGTCTGGTCACGACGCCGTTCGCGAAGGCGGACATCCAGAGCACCTTGTGCCTGGTCACGCCGACCAGCAAACGGGCGACGCCGTTGATGCAGAAGACGGCGGGGGTGCTCATGAGGATGGTGGGGGAGGCGCGCTGATCGGGTCTGATGCGGCGGGGGCCTTCCGCGCAGTCTTCACGGGCGTCACACCCTTGTCATCACCAGAAGAGGATCGACTGGCGACGCCACGAATCCCCGCTTCAAGTAGAAGCTCTTTGCCGCCTGATCGATCGCATGCACCAGCACGGCCTTGCCGCCTGCGATCCGGCCCGCCTGCTGGACTCGTGCCAGAGCGTCACTGACGAGGGCGGCGCCGAGCCCCCTTCCATTCCAGGAGAAGTCCACGGCAAGCCGCCCAAGCAGGTAGGTCGGAATCGGAGACGGGGCATTGCGCCGAATGGGTCGGGCCGCCAGTGGGACATCCAGGGCAGTCGGCGCGAGCGAGTAGTACCCGATCACCTCATCATGCGCGGTAGTGACGACGTATGTCCTGGAGGATCCGGTCGCCTGATTGGGCAACGCTCGTTGCTGCAACCAACGATCCAGGATCACACGCCCACAGCTGAACTGGTCGCACAAATGGCTCGCGGTGAGCAGCTGCGGCGTTGCAGTCGGGGAAGAGGGGAGGCCTTCCACGGCTATGCCCTCGCCAGCAGCTTCTGGAATGCGAGGTCCTCGATCGGCGGATGAGGGACGGGCTGCTCGCAGTCGCTCACGGGTTCATCGCCCATGCAGAACGTGGCGGCATCGAGGATCGTGGCTTCAGTGGCATCAAGCACCGCATCCAGCATGAATTCAGAACGGTTCTTCCGCGTCAAGGTCGCTGCGCGGTCGATCAGGTTGCAGAAGTCTTCTGGCACTTGAAGATGGACGAAGGTGAAGGTGTTCAGTGCGCTCATGGTCCGTACGAATGCTTTGACGATCAGAGGGTCGACATGCTGCTGCCCATGCAGCCCCGAAGCAAGCCAGCCGGCGGGTGTCGCGACAGAAATCCGGCGTTCCGTTGACGTGCCTCAAAGAATCTCTGCGCGACGACGTCATGCTCCATGAAGGCGCGTGCACGCGCATCGCCCCGAGTGGGGCAATGAAGAGGGCCGACCAATGGGGGAAATGCGGGGGGTGGGGGGACGGAGAGAGACGACAGCGGCGCTCAGGCCGCCTTCGCTGCCGGCGGCTTCGCGCGCTTCACGTACTGCGGCAGGAAGCTGCGCTTTTCCTGGCCGAATGCGACGGTCACGCTGTCCGTGCTGGCCTCGACCACCACGCCGCCGCCGTAGCGCTTGACGCGCACCGCGTCGCCCGGCTGGAACACCGCGGCGATCACGGGCGGCCCATTGCGCGGTGCGTCGGGCTGTGCATCCGGCGTTGACGCGGCGCCGTGCGTCGAAGACGCCCGCTCGTGCGCATCGATGCGCTCGCAGTTGTCGCAGCCGTGGCAGCGGTCGAAGCCCGCCGCCTCATCGAACGCCTCCAGCATCACGCGCCATCGGCACAGGCCGCTCTGCGCGTAGAACACCATCTGCTCGAGCCGGCGGCGGTCCTGCCGGGCTTTGGCTTCATAGCGGGCCAGCGCCTCCAGCAGTGCCGCGACATCGCCAGGCGCAGGATCGGCGAGCTGGAAAGCGTCGCCGTCTTCCGTCAGCCATCCCTCGCGGACCAGCAGCCCGGTGAGCACTTCGAGCTTGTTGCGCGGCCGATTGAGCCGGTCCCTCAGCGCATCGAGCGTCCAGCCGGCATCGTCCGGCGCAGGCGTTCGCAGCGCCTCCGTCACCGCCTGCGCGTCGGCCGGCACCGGATACCGGCCGTTCAGAAAGAACTGCTGCACGGCGCGGTCGCCGGCGACGAACAGCAGCGTGCAGTCGGCGCGCTCGCCGTCGCGGCCCGCGCGGCCTGACTCCTGGTAGTAGACGTCGAGCCCCGCCGGCACCTGGTAATGGATGATGCGACGGATGTCCGGCTTGTCGATGCCCAGCCCGAACGCGTTCGTCGCCACCATCACGCGCGCGTCGCCGCGCATGAACCGGTCCTGCGCTTCATGGCGCTGCGCAGCGCGCAGTCGACCGTGGTACAGCGCAGAGGAGACGCCCGCACCGACCAACGCGTCGTGCACCGACTCCGCCGCCTTCACGGTGGCCGTATAGACGATGGTGGCGGGCAACTGGAACGCCGCCCCTGCCTCCGCCTCCGCGTCTGCCCCTGCCTCCGCCTCCGCGTCTGCCTCTGCCTCTGCCTTTGCCTTTGCCTTTGCCTCGGCTTTTGAGTTTGGGGTTACCTCTGCCGCTGCGTCGATGGCCGTGCCGGCGTCGACCGGGGAGTCGTCCGATCCATCGGGGCCGCTCGAGGGCTTCGCCGTCACGAGCGCCAGCAAGCGCCGGAGCTTGTCCTCGTCGTCCGCCAGCGGCTCGACGCGATAGTGCAGGTTCGAGCGGTAGGTGCCGCCGATGAGGCAGCCCGCGGCGGGGATGTCGAGCTGCCGCGCGATGTCCTCGACGACCTCCGCCGACGCCGTCGCCGTGAGCGCGAGCACGGCGGGCCGACCCAGGCGCTCGCGGGCGTCGCCGACGCGCAGGAAGGCCGGGCGGAAGTCATGGCCCCATTCGGAGATGCAATGCGCTTCGTCGACGACGAGCAGGTCCGTCGGACGCTGCGCGAGGCGCTCGACCCAGTCGGCGTCGTCCAGCCCTTCCGGCGTCAGCAGGACGACCTTCGCGCTGCCGTCGAGTGCCATCGACTCCTGCTCCGCGAGCGACGCCGCGTCGAGGCCGCTGTGCACCTGCGCGCATCGGATGCCGAGCGCGCCGAGCCGCTCGCACTGGTCCTTCATCAGCGCGATCAGCGGGGACACGACGACCGTGCGCCCCGACAGCAGCACTGCGGGCAACTGATAGCAAAGCGACTTGCCGGCGCCGGTCGGCATCACCGCGAGCGTGTTCAACCCACGCAGCACGCGATCGATGACGTCTTTTTGACCGGGTCGCCAGACGCGCAGCCCGAAGCGGCGCAGTTGCTGAAGCAGGAGGCGTTCTGAAGGCGCTTGTCGACGCGTGGTCATGGTGGTGTCTAGGCGTGCGGGTCGGGATTTCCGCGATGGCGTGAGCAAGCCGCGCGCCCAAGCGGTATTTCCTGCCAGGGCCGCGGTTCCGCTGTGGGTGTCCCGCTAGGCGCAAACCGGAGCCATAGCAGCGCTATGGCGAGGATTTGCAACGACGCGGGGCGCCCACAGCGGGACCGCGGTGCGTTCGTAGGGCGGGCACAGGGGTTGCCTAGAGCTTTCATGCCGCTCGCGTTCGGCCTGTTTCGCCGCACGCTGGGCCCGACCCACGTCACAACATTCCGGAGATCGCCATGATCAGCACCATCCTGCTCGTCATCCTCATCCTGCTCCTGATCGGCGCACTGCCGTCCTGGCCGCACAGCCGAAGCTGGGGTTACGGCCCCAGCGGCGGCCTGGGCCTGGTCGTCCTGATCCTGATCGTCCTGCTGCTGATGGGCTACATCTGATCGCGTCCCGCCTGTGCCCGCTGGCGAGCGCCCTTCGCGGGCGTTCTCCGCGTGCCTGGCGGGCGCCGGAACGCCGGGCGTGCCCGACGCTCACGCGCCCAGCAGCGACTGCCCGCAGACCCGCAAGACCTGACCCGTGAGCGGGTGCGCGCCCGGCGACGCCAGGAAAGCGATCGCCTCCGCCACGTCCGCCGGCGTGCCCCCTTGCTTGAGCGAATTCAAGCGGCGGCCGGCCTCGCGCACCATCAGCGGCATGCGGCGCGTCATCGCGGTCTCGATGAAGCCCGGAGCGACGGCGTTGATCGTTCCGCCGCGTCCATCGAGCGTCGCCGCCCGCGCGCCCACATAGCCGATCAGCGCGGCCTTCGAGGCGCTGTAGTTGGTCTGCCCGGCATTGCCGGCGATGCCGCTGATCGACGACAGGCAGATCTCGCGCGCGCCGGCGTTCAGCAGTCCGGTGTCGTCCAGCCGCGCGTCGATCGCGAGGATCGCCGCCAGGTTCACCGCCATCACCGAATCCCACTCCACCGGCGACATCCGCGCCAGCGTCCGGTCGCGCGTGATGCCCGCGTTGTGCACCAGCACGTCCACGCCATGCAGACGCCGCACCGCATCGAGCAGTTCGTCGACAGCCCCCGGCGCCGTCAGGTCCGTCGCGAGCAGCGAGCCGCCGATCTCGCGCGCCAGCCCCTCCAGCGGCTGCCGTGCCGCGGGCACGTCGACGCACAGCACGCGCATCCCGTCGAGCGCCAGCCGCCGGGCCGTGGCCGCGCCGATGCCGCCCGCCGCGCCCGTGACCAGTGCCACCGGCGCGCGCTCGTCGTCGATCCGCGGCTCGACGTCCTTGCGCCAGGACAGGACCTGTCCCGACACATAGGCGGATCGATCCGTGCCGAAGAATCGCAAGGCACCCGCCAAGGATTCCATCGACGCCGCGCCTTCCTGCAGCACAAGGGCGTTGGCCGTCGCGCCGCGCCGACCAGCTTCCTTGGCCAGCGCGCGGACGAAGCCCTGCACCGCATGCAGGCAGGCCGCTTCCGCCGCGCTCATGACGCCGGCCGACGTCAGCGCCAGGACGCGACCGCCCGGCGCGAGCCGGACCAGCGCCAGCTGGGCCTGCTCGAACAGCGCGCGCAGGCCCGCGAGGTCGCGACAACCGGTCGCGTCGATCACCAGCGTCCGTACCGGACCGTCACCGCTCGGCGTGCCGCCTTGCGCGACGATCGCGGCCAGCAGGGACGGCAACGGCGCCGCGCTGCCCGGGGCGATCGCAAGCACGGACCGACCCGCGAGTTCCTCGTCGACCCAGGCGTTCTGGCGCCGCGGCAACGGCACCGGTTGCGGCAGGTTGAACAGGCGTGCGATGCGACGGCCGAACGGGTGCTGGACGAAGTGGAGCAGGCGATCGGTCATGGCGGCGAGGTGGGCGACGTCGGCAAGGTCGCGGCGGAGGGCTGGGAACGGCGCGCAGTGTAGGCGCGCCCGGATGTGCCACCGCTCAACGTCAACCCGATGCGCGTCTCCCGTTCGTCCGATCGCGCAAAGGGGGCGCCGCCGTGCATGCGCGCGATCGCGTCGACGATCGACAGACCCAGACCGAGGTGATCGGCGCCTGTCGCTGCGCTGCTGGCCATGGACCGGTCGGCGCCGTTCGCACCGTTCGCCCCGTTCGCGCCGTTCGCGATGTTCGCGCCGGTTGAGACGTTCGAAGCGTCCGCAACGTTTGTGGCTTGCGCATCGCCCGCGCGATAGAACCGGTCGAACAGCCGCGGCAGCCGCTTCGCCGGAATGACCGGTCCCAGGTTCGCGACCCACAGGCGGACCTGGCCCGACCGCGCGCCCTCGATGCCGACGCGCAGCACGCTGCCGACGGTGGCGTAGCGCGTCGCGTTGGCGATCAGGTTGGACAGCGCGCGCTTGAGCAGCGCGGCGTCGAAGTCGCCGGCCGCCTCGCCCTCGACGCGCAGCGACAGGCCCGCCTCCTCGATGGCGGCGTCGTGGTACTCGGCGACCTCGGCCGCCAGGGCCGCGAGGCTGTCGACGCGCTGCCGGCGTGCGCGGTGTCCCCCATAGGCCCGTGACAGGAACAGCATGTCGCCCACGATGCCCTGCATGCGGCGCAGTTCCTCGAGGTGGGGGCCGAGGCGATCCCTGGCCTCGGGCGGCAGGCTGGCGTCGCGCATCGTGAGCTCGGTGCCGGTGATCAGCGTGGCGAGCGGTGTCCGCAGCTCGTGCGCGACGTTGGCGCTGAACGCTTCCACCTGGGCCTGGGTGCGACGTTGCCGCTCCAGCATCGCGGTCAGCTGGTCGACGCGTTGGCGCAGCGCCCGCAGCAGTCCTCCGGCGCTGCGCAACGATGACAAAACGGTCATCCGCATGTCCGCCTCATGTCGGTGTCGCGGACATAGAGTGGGATCCAAGGCGTTTGAAACGCGCGCCGACGCAGCGGGATCCGACCGTCTTCCGACACACGGATGCCGCGTGCAGGACCACTTTCAATCCAAGGAGTTTGACCATGAACCACTTCAAGAAGCTTTCCCTTCCGATCGGCGCCGTCGCCCTGGCGGCAGCCCTGGCCGCACCGGCGTTCGCACAGGTCGAGGAAGAGGTCGTGTCCGGCCCCAAGTCCCGCGACCAGGTCATCGCTGAACTCGAGGCCGCGCGCCTGGACGGCAGCCTCGACAAGTTGCAGGGCGAACACAGCTACGCCCCGGACTTCGACGAAGCGAAGGGCATGGACGTGCAGTACTCGAATCACCAGGCCGATGGTGACCTGACGGTGGGCATGTCCGCCGACACGAGCACGCAGGTGCAGTTCGCCGCACCTGCCGCGGGCGGCAAGACGCGTGCCCAGGTGATGGACGAGCTGGAACAGGCTCGCGCCGACGGGTCGCTGGACCGCGCGTGGAGCGAGCAGGGATATGCGCCGGAGCTCGAGGCGGCGCATTCGTACCGTCGCTGAACGCTCCCGAGGCCCGGCACGGGCCGCGACGATCCACGACGATCCGCCGTGGGTTCCGAGCGGGACAGTGCCGACCTGACGGACCGATCGACGGACGCGGGATGACCTGACTAAGCATTGACGGTCATTCGGCTTCGAGCAACGGGGTTCCCATGTGGGAACCCCGCTTTCATTGCGGGCCCCGTCGGGCCCTCACGTGACGGTCACAGACGCGTGAAGGTCACAGACGCGCGACATCCAGGATCGCCTGCGCGAAGGCCTTCGGCGCTTCCTGCGGCAGGTTGTGACCGATGCCGCCGCTCAGGTCGCGGTGCTCGTACTTGCCGGCGAACTTGCGGCGATAGTTGGCCGGCGCGGGGTGCGGCGCGCCGTTGGCGTCCCCCTCCAGCGTGATCGCGGGAATCGTGATCTGGGGCGCCGCGCCGATGCGGGCCTCCACCGCGTCGAAGCGCGATTCGCCGTCCGCCAGTCCCAGGCGCCAGCGGTAGTTGTGCACCACGATCGCGACGTGGTCCGGATTGTCGAAGGCGGCGGCGCTGCGCGCGAAGGTCGCGTCGTCGAAGCGCCATTGCGGCGAGGCCAGTTGCCAGATCAGCTTCGAGAACTCGGCCCGGTACTTCTCGTAGCCCAGCCGGCCGCGTTCGGTCGCGAAGTAGAACTGGTACCACCATTGCAGCTCGGCCGCCGGCGGCAGCGGCTGCTCGTTGACCTTGCGGTCGACCAGCAGGTAGCCGCTGACGGACACCAGCGCCTGACAGCGCTCCGGCCAGAGCGCGGCGAGGATGCCCGCCGTGCGCGCGCCCCAGTCGCAGCCGCCGACGATCGCCTTCGGGATGCGCAGCGCGTCCAGCAGCGCGATCGCATCGCGCGCCAGCGCGCCTTGCTGGCCGTTGCGCGGCGTGGCGGCGGACAGGAAGCGCGTCGTGCCGTAGCCGCGCGCGTAGGGCACGATCACGCGATAGCCGGCCGCCGCGAGCAGCGGCGCGACGCCCTCGTAGGTGTGGACGTCGTAGGGCCAGCCGTGCAGCAGCAGCACCGGCGGGCCGTCGGCCGGACCGGCCTCGACGTAGCCGACGCGCAGATCGCCGGCGTCGATGTGCTTGAGCGTGCCGAAGGACGGCGCGATCGCGATGGCCGCACCGTCGGCCGCCGCCGTCGGTGTCGCCGCCAACGCGGACGACGGCAGCAGGCCCGACAGCGGCAGCGCGGCGGCGGCCGTGGCGGCGCCCAGCGAGGCGCCCAGGCGCAGGAACTGACGGCGGGGCAGGGCGGCCCCGGCGAGGCCGAGGCCATCGGTCAGGTCGTCGTGCGCGTCAGGGCGGGTGCGGTCGGTCATGGGGATCTCCGTGTGTGGTGGGACCTCCGCAGTGGACGTCGGCGATGTATCTCCGCCTTGTCGATCCGGGCGCGGGATTGCATGCCGGTGTCGCCGCCCGAAGCGCAGATACAGGGGCATACAAAGCCGATCTCTGACATCGATCAAACCAACCCCTGGCTTTCCGGCCGCGTCCTTCCTAGCCTGCCGGGACCGGGCGCGCGGGGCGTCCGGATTCGGGCCGCGTGCCCGCAGGAGGTATCGATGAATGGGGTCTTGCTGGACGAGGTCGTCTACTTTCCGTCACTGCAGACATTGCCGGCCGAGATGCGCGGGCTGCGTGAGCTCGACCGCCTGCGCAAGGGCCGGACCCTGCCGCTGATCACGCTGTCGACGCAGCAGCGGGTGGCCGACGTGGTGGACTTCCGCCGCGCGGCGCAGCAGGCGGGCGAGGCCATGCAGGAACTGCCGCATTTCATCGACCTGGGCCGCGTCCCGCTGGACCACGCGCTGGCGTGGCGCCGGCTGGCCGACCCGACGCAGGGGTTCCGGACCTGGCGCGAGTTCGCCCAGGCGCACAGGAACGCGGTGCCCGTGGTGCTGATGCCCGACGGCGCCAGCGAGCGCAGCATCGTGCTGCAGGCGATCATGATCGAACGCGAGTTTGGCCGGGTGCTGTTCCGGCTGCGCGGCGCGGCGCCGTTGACGGCGCCCGCGACGGCGCTGGTGGAGCGGGCACTCGACGGGCTCGAGGACAGGCGCCGCGCGCTGGTCGTGCTGGACTTCGGCACCGAGCGGGAGTGGCTGCTGGGATGCTCCGGCGTCGGCCGGGACCTGCTGGCGCGCTGGCGGACGCGGTGGCCGGGGGTGCGCGTCGTGATGATGGGCAACAGCTTCCCCGCCACGGCGCAGTGGATCGGCGCCGCGGTGTCGGAAGACAACCCGAGGTCGGGTCGTCTCGCGATCCTCGAACGCGAGCTGCATCGCCGGCTCGGCGGCCCGGCGCTCGTCGGCTACGGCGACCACGGCGCCATCCATGCGCCGAGCGAGCCCGGCGTGGAGCTGCCGACGGGGCACGTGCGCTTCGACTATCCGTGGCAGGGCGCATGGCGCTTCGAGCGCCGCCGCCGCGCGAACCCGGACGAGGCCAACCGCGAGGCCGCCGCGGCCCTCATCGAGGCGGCGCCGTCCTTCGGCACCCGCGGCCTGTGGGGGGAACATGAGATCCAGGAAGCCGCCAACGGCCGGATGTTCGCGCGGGGGCGCGAGGCCCTGACGGCCATCCGCGTCAACCTGCATCTGGCGACGCAGGTCGACGAGATGCTGATCGAACACCGGAGCATCCGGACCGTGCTGCCCGCCTCGACTTCGTGAAAACCACGGGCCGGCGACAGGGCGCGGCGAAGCCGGACGGCGGGGAAGGGCATGCGGGCCTGCCTATACTCGCGCCCCATGCGCCGCTGGCTGACCGTCTTCCTGCTGATCCTGCTGCCGCTCCAGCTGAGCTGGGCGGTGGCGGCGACCTATTGCGCGCATGAAGCGGATCCGGCGGTGAACCACATCGGTCACCACCAGCACCAGCACGACGGGTCGGAAGGGGCGCGGGACGCGTCCGGCGCGCCCGAAAAGACGGCTGACAAGGCGTCGGAGAAGGCGACGGAGAAGGCGACCGACAAGGCCCTGACCTGCGTCGATGACGACTGCGGCTTCTGCCATCTGGGCCATAGCCAGCCGGTGGCGAGCACGCCGATCGTGCTGCCGGCGGTGGCAGGTCCGGTCGTCGAGGGCTCCGTGCCCGATGCCTGGTCCTCGCGCGGCCCCGACCGCCGAGAGCGACCCAACTGGCAGCCCGCCTGATCGGCGGCCGCCCCCGCGGCGCCGAGTTGGGCGCCCCGCATCGTTGCAAATCCTCGCCATAGCGCTGCTATGGCTCCGGTTTGCGCCTAGCGGTGCATCCCAACTCGACGCCGCGTCCATCGACGGCAGTCAGGGATGACTGACCTCGCATCGAGCGCTCGCCGATTCCTCGTTGAACCTCTTCCTGCCCGGCCGCCCTGCGGCGGCGGGCACAACGCCGGAGTCTCCGATGCCCAAGTTCCTGGTGCCGCTATGCAGCGCGGCACTCCTTTCCCTCGTGCCGATGACCGCGCGTGCCGCGCCTGAGGCGCCATCTGCTTCCTCGACTTCATCGTCGACCTCGTCATCGGCCCCGCCATCGGCCGCGCCCTTGCCGTCGCCCTTGCCGCTGCTGACGCTGAACGCCGCCGTCGACCGCGCGTTGGCCACCCATCCGAGGATGCGCGCCGCGGCCTTCGATGTCGAAGCCGCTGACGGCGCGGTCCAGCAGGCCGCGCTGCCGCCCAACCCGTCGCTCGGACTCGAGCAGGAGGACACCCGCCGCGAGACACGCACGGTCACCGTGCTGCTGAGCCAGCCGCTGGAGATCGGCGGGCAGCGCGCGGCCCGGACGGCGCTGGCCCAGCGCGGACGCGACATCTCGCAGGCCGAGCTCGACGCGATGCGCGCCGACGTGCGGGCCGACGTGGTCCAGGCCTTCTTCGCCGCGCTGGTCGCGCAGGAGCGGGTCGGCGCCGCCGAGGAGTCGCTCCGCATCGCCGGCGGCGGCGCCGACGCGACCGCGCGTCGCGTGGCCGCGGGCAAGCTCTCGCCGAACGACGAGACCCGGGCGCGGGTCGCCGAAGCTACCGCGCGCATCGAGCTGCGCCAGGCGCAGGCCGACCGGCTCGCCGCGCGGCATGCGCTGGCGGCGGCGGTCGGGATGGACGAAGCGACGATCGGGGCGCTCGATGGCAGCGCGGCGTCGCTGCCGGCCTTGCCCGCCGAAGCCGAGATCGCCCGCCGTCTGGCCGACGCGCCGGCGCTGCGACGCGCACGACTGGAGGTCGAGCGCGCCCAGGCCGCCTACGACCTCGAACGCGCGCGCCGCATCCCCGATGTCACGGTGACCCTCGGCGCGAAGCGCGCGCAGGAGATCGGCCGCAACCAGGCGGTGATCGGCGTGTCCCTGCCGCTGCCGCTGTTCGATCGCAACCAGGGCGCGCAGCGCGAGGCCCTCAAGCGCCGCCAGGCCGCCGAGCAGCTCGCGGAGGCCGAGTCCCTGCGGCTGCGCGCCGAGGTGCTGAGCGCGGCCGACGAGCTGAGCGCCCGCGCCGACGAGGTCGAGGCCCTGCGGCGCACCGTGCTGCCCGGCGCGCGCGACGCCTATACCGCCGCCACGCGCGGCTTCGAACTCGGCAAGTTCGGCTTCCTGGACGTGCTCGACGCGCAGCGCACCTGGCTGCAGGCGCGGATGCAGTGGCTCGATGCGCTCGCACGGGCGCATCGCGCCAACGCCGACCTCGAGCGCCGCCTCGGCGCGCCCGCCCAGCAACCGTGAGAACGACGATGAACTTCAACAAGCAAGACGACAAGACGTCCTCAGGACGCGGACTGCCCAAGCGGCAACTGATCGCGATCGCGGTGCTGGTGGCCATCGGCCTCGGCGGCGGCGCGGCCATCCTGGCCTCCGGCCCCAAGACATCGTCCGAGGGCGGACATGGCGACCACGGCGAGCACGTCGAAGGCGGACATGACGATCACGGTCCTTCCGCAGGGAAGGAGTCGGGCGAACACAAGGACGAACACAAGGACGAACACAAGGACGAAGCCAAGGGTGGGCACAAGGACGAACCCGAGGCCATCGCCATGACCGAGGCGCAGATCAAGTCGGCCGCGATCGCCCTGGAGACCGCCGGCCCGGCGACGATCCGGACGACGACGCGCCTGCCCGGTGAGATCGGCTTCAACGAGGACCGCACCGCGCACGTCGTGCCGCGCGTGGCCGGCGTCGTGGAGGCGGTGCCCGCGACGCTCGGGCAGTCCGTGCGCAAGGGCGATCTGCTGGCGGTGATCGCGAGCGCGCAGGTGTCGGACCAGCGCAGCGAGCTGCTCGCCGCGCACAAGCGCGAGCAGCTGGCGCGTACGACCTACGACCGCGAGCGCAAGCTGTGGGAGGAGAAGATCTCGCCCCGCCAGGATGTGGACGTGGCCGAGCAGGCCCTGCGCGAGGCCGAGATCGCCGTCGCGAACGCGCGGCAGAAGCTGCTCGCCATTGGTGCCACAACCGGTGCCACCACCGGTGCCACGACCGGCGGCGCGCTCACCCGCTTCGAGTTGCGCGCGCCCTTCGACGGCGTCGTCGTCGAGAAGCACCTGACGCTCGGCGAGCAGGTGAAGGAGGACGCGAGCGTCTTCGTCCTGTCGGACCTGCGCACCGTGTGGGCGCGCATCGACGTGCCGGCCGGGGATCTGGCCAAGGTGCGCGTGGGCGAGCGTGCCGTCGTGCGCTCCGCCGCCTTCGAGCAGTCGGCCGACGGCAAGGTCGCCTACGTCGGCGCGCTGATCGGCGGGCAGAGCCGCACCGCGCAGGCGCGCATCTCGCTGGCGAATCCGGATGGCGCCTGGCGGCCCGGGCTGTTCGTCAACGTCGACGTCGTGACCGGCGAGGCGCCCGCGCCGATCACCGTGGCCGCCGACGCGGTCCAGGTCTTCGAGGACCGGCAGGTCGTCTTCGTGCGCACCGCCGAAGGCTTCGCCGCCATGCCGGTCAAGACCGGTCGCGGCGATGGCCGGCGCATCGAGATCGTCGACGGCCTGAAGGCCGGCGCGCGGGTCGCGGCGGTCAACGCCTTCGTCATCAAGTCCGAGGCCGGCAAGGGCTCGGCCACCCATTCGCACTGACGGAGGACGCATGTTCGAACGCATCATCCGATTCGCCATCGAGCACCGATGGCTGGTGCTGGTGGCCGTGCTGGGCATGGCGGCGCTGGGCGTCTTCAGCTACCAGAAGCTGCCCATCGACGCCGTGCCCGACATCACCAACGTGCAGGTGCAGATCAACACCGGCGCGCCGGGCTACTCGCCGCTGGAGGCGGAGCAGCGCGTGACCTTCCCGATCGAGACCGCGATGGCCGGTCTGCCGGGGCTGAAGCAGACGCGCTCGCTGTCGCGCTACGGGCTGTCGCAGGTGACGGTGATCTTCCACGACGGCACCGACATCCACTTCGCGCGGCAGCTGGTCAACGAACGGCTGCAGGCCGCGCGCGAGCACCTGCCCGACGGTCTGACGCCGGCGATGGGGCCGGTGTCGACGGGCCTGGGCGAGATCTACCAATGGACGATCGAGGCCGAGGAGGGCGCGCGCAAGCCCGACGGCTCGCCCTACACGCCGATCGACCTGCGCGAGATCCAGGACTGGGTCGTCAAGCCGCAGCTGCGCAACGTGCCGGGCGTGACCGAGGTCAACACGATCGGCGGCTTCGCCAAGGAGTTCGAGGTGGCGCCCGACCCCGGGCGGCTGTCGTCGCACGGGTTGACGCTGGCGGAGGTCGTCGAGGCGCTGGAGCGCAACAACGCCAACGTCGGCGCCGGCTACATCGAGCGCCGCGGCGAGCAGTACCTGATCCGCGCGCCGGGCCAGCTGCGCGACCTGGCCGACATCGGCAACGTCGTGCTGCGCACCGACGGCGGCGTGCCGGTGCGGGTGCGCGACGTGGCGCAGGTCGGCATCGGCAAGGAGCTGCGCAGCGGCGCGGCCACCGACAACGGTCGCGAGGTCGTGCTGGGCACCGTCTTCATGCTGATCGGCGAGAACAGCCGCAGCGTCGCGCTGGCCGTCGATCGCAAGATGAAGGAGGTCGCGACGACGCTGCCCAAGGGCGTGCACGTCGTCACCGTCTACGACCGCACGGTGCTGGTGGACAAGGCGATCGCGACGGTCAAGCGCAACCTGATCGAAGGCGCGGTGCTGGTGATCGCCGTGCTCTTCCTGTTCCTGGGCAACCTGCGGGCGGCGGTGCTGACGGCGCTGGTGATCCCGCTGTCGATGCTGTTCACCTTCACCGGCATGGTCGGCCAGAAGGTCAGCGCCAACCTGATGAGCCTGGGGGCGCTGGACTTCGGGATCATCGTGGACGGCGCGGTCGTCATCGTCGAGAACTGCGTGCGGCGCTTGGCGCATGCGCAGTCGCGCCTGGGACGGCCGCTGACGCGCGGCGAGCGCTTCCACGAGGTCTTCGCGGCGGCGCAGGAGGCGCGCCGGCCGCTGCTGTTCGGTCAGTTGATCATCATGGTGGTCTACCTGCCGATCTTCGCGCTGAACGGCGTGGAAGGGCGGATGTTCCATCCGATGGCGGTGACCGTGGTGATGGCGCTGCTGGGCGCGATGATCCTGTCCATCACCTTCGTGCCGGCGGCGGTGGCGCTGTTCATCGGCGACAAGGTCCAGGAGAAGGAGAGCCGCCTGATGGCCTGGGCGCACCGCGCCTATGAGCCGCTGCTGGTCAAGGCGATGGCCGCGCGCCCGGTGGTGATCACCGGCGCCGCCGTGGCGGTGGTGCTGTCGACCTTGCTCGCGACGCGCCTGGGCAGCGAGTTCGTGCCCAGCCTCAACGAAGGCGACTTCGCGGTGCAGGCGTTGCGGCTGCCGGGCACCAGCCTGTCGCAGTCGGTGGCGATGCAGCAGCAGCTGGAGGCGCGCCTGAAGCAGAAGTTCCCCGAGATCGAACGCGTGTTCTCGCGCACGGGCACGGCCGAGATCGCGGCGGACCCGATGCCGCCGAACATCTCCGACGCCTACGTGATGCTCCTGCCGCAGGACCGGTGGCCCGAGCCGCGCCGCACACGCGACGAGCTGATCGCCGCGGTGCAGGAGGAACTCGCGACGCTGCCGGGGCAGAACTACGAGTTCTCGCAGCCGATCCAGCTGCGCTTCAACGAGCTGATCTCGGGCGTGCGTTCGGACGTGGCGGTGAAGGTCTTCGGCGACGACATGGACCAGCTGAACGCGGCGGCGGCGAAGATCGCCGCGGTGCTGGGCGGGCTCGATGGCGCGGCGGAGGTCAATGTCGAACAGACGACCGGGCTGCCGATGCTCACCGTCGACATCGATCGCGAGAAGGCGGGGCGGCACGGGCTGAACCTGCAGGACGTGCAGCAGCTGGTGGCGACGGCGACCGGCGGGGCGCATGCGGGCACGCTGTTCGAGGGCGACCGGCGCTTCTCGATCGTCGTGCGCCTGCCCGAGGCGCTGCGGACGGACCTGGCGGCGATCGAACGGCTGCCGGTGCCCTTGCCAAAAGGGGCCGACGGTGCCGCGCGTTTCCTGCCCCTGTCGGAGGTCGCGACGCTGTCGCTGGCGCCGGGGCCGAACCAGGTGAGCCGCGAGGACGGCAAGCGGCGCGTCGTCGTCAGCGCGAACGTGCGGGGCCGCGACCTCGGGTCGTTCGTCGCCGAGGCGCAGCAGGCCGTGACGGCGCAGGTCGCCTTGCCGTCCGGCTATTGGCTGGGCTGGGGCGGCCAGTTCGAGAACCTGCAATCGGCCAGCGAGCGTCTGCGCGTCGTGGTGCCGGTGGCGCTGGGTCTGGTCTTCGTGCTGCTGTTCGCGATGTTCGGCAACGCGCGGGACGGGCTGCTGGTGTTCTCGGGCATCCCGTTCGCGCTGACCGGCGGCGTGCTGGCGCTGTGGATGCGGGGGATTCCGTTGTCGATCTCGGCGGCGGTGGGGTTCATCGCGCTGAGCGGCGTGGCCGTGCTGAACGGGCTGGTGATGATCTCCTTCATCCGCCAGTTGAGGGAGCAGGGCCGTCCCTTGGGGGACGCCATCCATGAGGGGGCGTTGACACGGCTGCGGCCGGTGCTGATGACGGCGCTGGTGGCGTCGCTCGGTTTCGTGCCGATGGCGCTCGCGACCGGCACCGGCGCCGAGGTGCAGCGACCGCTGGCGACGGTGGTGATCGGCGGGATCCTGTCCTCGACGGCGCTGACCCTGCTGGTGCTGCCGGTGCTGTACCGGTGGGCGTATCGACGCGACGAGGCCGACGCCGGGACCGGCGTCGCGCGCGACCGGGGCGAGGACGTGATTTCGGTCGGCGCGGCCGCGGCGTCCGCGCCGCAATGAACGGACGCTGACCTTCGGGTCGGCAGGAAGGCGGAGCGGCCCGCGTCGCTCCGCCGGGACCCCGGGCGTCGGGAGACGCTCGCGGTTGTCTTGCGGGACCACTTATCCGCGTGAGTGCGCTGCCTCGTGAGAGTGATGTCGGCGCGATGTCGACAAGTCGAGGTCATGGAACCCGGATCGACGTTTCCCTAGAGTGGCTGCATCGCCTCGCAAGGAGAGTGGTGTGCCGATGTCGAAGATGGAAATGAACGGGCGGATCGTCGTCCCCAAGGACATCCGCAAGGCCACGGGCGCAAAGCTCGGCACGCGCTTCATCTGGACGTTGATGGAGGACGGCAGCATCCACGTCGTTGCGAAGTCGAAACGGCCGGTCGCGGAAGAGACGCCGCAGCCGGATTCTGGTGATTCACTGAATGGAGAAGGCAATGCATGAAACGTTTCTGAGCGAGCAAGGCACCCTGCAGGTGCCCGCAGAGATCTTGAAAGAGCTGGAAGCAACACCTGGCACCCCGTTCGTCTGGGATATCCGCGGTGATGGCAGTCTCTATGTTCGCGCCAAGACGACGTCGTTGGCGGAGTTGGCGGGGATGCTGAAGCCGCCCAACGGCAAGTCGGTTTCCATCGAAGAAATGAATCCGTTCCGCTGATGGGAGCGGTCGATACCAACGTCCTGATTCGTTGCATCGTTCGGGACGATCCACGTCAATTTGACGCGGTAGCTCGGCTGCGAGAGTGTTACGTGCGGGAAGGCAGCAAGCTCTTCGTGCCTGTGACGGTCCTGCTGGAGTTCGAGTGGGTGCTTCGCAGTCGCTTCGGTTTTGGCAAAGCCGAAGTCATCGGCGCCATGTCGAAGGTCTTGAATGCCAGGGACCTGCTTGTCGACAGGGAAATGGCGATGGGCGATGCCCTCGCCGTGTTCAAGTTGTGCGACGCCGATCTTGCCGATTGCATGCACGCACGAATATCGGCTTGGGAGGGGCAGGGGCCGCTTCACACATTTGACCGTTGCGCTTCGACGCTCCCGGGCGCTCAACTACTCAGCACCAAGGTTGAGGAGCCGAGACCAGCGTGGCGAACGAGCCGAACTCAGATGGAGGCAATGGCGTAATTTGGAGGGAACGCTAGATCCCTTCCAAAGGGCGAAGGAAATTGGGAAAGAACAACGAGATGGAAGAGACCATACTGAATGCGAAAGGGCAACTGACTTTGCCGGCGTCAATTCGCAAGAAGCTCGGCACAAAGGCCGGCATGCGTTTCCTTTGGGGCCTGATGCCCGATGGAACGCTGATCGTCCAGCCGAAGAACAAGTCTCTGCTGGACATGGCCGGCATGTTGAAGCCCAGGAAGGGGCTTCATGTGTCGATCGAGGAAATGAACCCTTGGGTTTGAGGGCGATGATCAATGCGGGAGTGATAAGGTCCTCCGTCATGACTCGCAAGCCATCAAGACCGACCGTTTCAGCGCCTGAAGGCGACCGCGACGTGGTCCTGCTCTCCGGCGGCAACCCGCAGATCCCGAAAGGGCATGGCGACGCGCCGGTGCAGGCCTATATCGCCGCGCTCCAGGACTGGAAGCAGGCCGTCGTTCGGCGCATGGATGCGCTGATCGTCGAGGCCGTGCCCGACGTGCGCAAGGCCGTGAAATGGAACTCGCCGCTGTATGGCGTCGACGGCACGACCTGGTTCCTCGGCCTCCATGTGATGACGCGCTATGTGAAGGTCGCCTTCTTCAACGGCAAGTCGTTGGACCCGATGCCGCCCGTCGATTCGAAGACCGCCCACGCCCGTTATCTGCATGTGAGCGAGCAGGTGCCGCTCGATGAAGCGGCCTTCGTCGCCTGGGTGAAAGCGGCCAGCGCGATCCCCGGCGAGAAGATGTGAGCGGACTGAACCGCTGAACCCGCTGGGCCTGCTGATGCGTGTCGCTCAGCTCGCGGCGCGCCAGTCGAGCAGATCCTCGTAGGTCGCGCCGGCGCCGCCGCAGAGGATCACCAGCACGTTCCTGGCTTCCCGCAGCACGGGTACCTCCCGCTTGAGCGTCGCCGCGACCGCAGCCCCGCACGCGGGTTCGACGATCAGCCGGTGTTCCTTCGCCACGTCGAGGCAGGCCTGCACCGCTTCCGCATCGGTCACCGTCGTGGCGACGACCGGATGCTGCTTCGTCCACGCGAAGGCCCGCTCGCTGACCCGACGGGCCCCCAGCGAGGTGGCGAGGCTCGTGATCGCGTCGAGCGTCACCAGTTCGCCCGCGGCGATCGCTGCATTCAGCGAATCGGCTCCGAGGGTTTCCGCCGCCACCAGGGGCACGTCCTGCCACCCGACCGCGTGCATGCCCTGCAGCACGCCGCTCATCAGCCCGCCGCCGCCGACCGAGAGCACCACCGCGTCCGGCTTCGGACCTTGCGTGGCAGCCTCCGCGATCATCGACGCGTGCCCGTCCCACAGCAGCGGATCGTCGAACGGGTGGATGAAGGCGTCGGTGGGCTGGCGCAGCGACATCAGGTGGTCGTTGGCTTCCATCCAGCTCTTGCCGTGGACGACGACCTCGGCGCCCTGGCGGCGGATCAGCGTCTTTGGCCACTCGCGCGTGGTCTCCGGCACGACCACGACGACCGGCAGTCCGAGCCGGCGCCCCGCATAGGCGACCGCGATCCCCGCATTGCCGCCCGAGGACGACAACAGCCGCGTCGCACCGCGCGACGCATGGACTTCGCAGGCGTGGCCGATGCCGCGCAGCTTGAACGAGCCGCAGGGCTGGAGGGCTTCGAGCTTCAACCAGACGCGCTGGTCGGGGGCACTGAACGCGTCGGACTCGACGGTCGGCGTGGTGATGTGGATGGTCATGCGGGAATCCTAGCCTGAGGTGGCCCGTGGGCCGCCAGCCGCTACCATCCAGCGCACATGAATGCTCTCTTCGAACGATCCTGGCAGCGCGCCTGGTCCAGCCTTGTCGGCGCAGGCGCAGGCGCAGGCGCAGGCGCAGGCGCAGGCGCAGGCGCAGGCGCAGGCGCAGGCGCAGGCGCCGGTGAACGCGACGGGCACGCGCTGCGCGACGACCTGCTCGCGCGCTACGCGGAGCCGCAACGCAAGTACCACACGCGTCAGCATCTCGAGGAATGTCTCGCGCTCTTCGACGAGGTCGGCGCGCTGGCCGTCCATCCCGCCGAGGTCGAGATGGCGCTGTGGTTCCACGACGCGATCTACGATGTGAAGGGCTCCGGCAACGAGGAACGCAGCGCCGAGTGGGCGCATGAGGCGCTGCTCGCCGCCGGCGCTCCGCGCGATGTCGCCGATCGCGTCCGGCAGCTGGTGCTGGTGACGAAACACGACGGCGTGCCGGCCAGCGTGGACGAGCAGGTGCTCGTCGACATCGACCTGGCCATCCTCGGCGCCGGCCGTCCGCGCTTCGACGAGTACGAGCGCCAGATCCGCGATGAATACGCGTACGTGCCGGGTTTCCTGTTCCGTCGCAAGCGCAGGCAGATCCTCAGGACCTTCCTGGAGCGGCCGGTGCTGTACAGCACGCCCGCGCTGCGCGAACGGCTGGACGCGCGCGCCCGGGAGAACCTGCGGCGCGCGATCGGCTGATCAACGCGACGCGGCCACGACCGCCTGCGGCGTGTTGCGGAAACTGATGGCCAGCCGGTTGTACGTGTTCATGAGGCCGATCGCGATCGTGAGATCGACGAGCTCCTTCTCGCCGAACACCGCGACGGCGGCGGCGTAGTCGGCATCGGGCACGCCGGTCGTCGCGACGCGCGCGACCGACTCGGCCCAGGCCAACGCCGCGCGCTCGCGGGCGTCGAACAGCGCGCCGCCTTCCTGCCAGGCCTGCACCAGGGCGAGCTTCTCGACGGGCACGCCCTTCTTGAGCAGGTCGCGGGTATGCATGTCCAGGCAGTACGCGCAGTTGTTGATCTGCGAGATGCGCAGGAACACCAGTTCGACGAGCGCCGGCGGCAGGCCGCTCTGGGCGACGTAGGCGTAGACGCCGCCGAGCGCCTTCACGCCGGCGGGAGAGATCTGGCTGTAGTCGAGACGTTGGGTCATCGTGGGCTCCTTGGGATCGATGACTGGGGTCTTCTCCCGCCGTGGTGCAAAGTGGAGTCCCAAGAATCGCGAAGATTGCTGTACCACGATGAGCCTGCCGCTGAGGCCACCGCCGAGCCCACCGCTGAGTCTTCCGCTCGACAGGTCCTCCGCCGTCCCGCTGGCCGACCAGATCCATCGGGGCATCGCGACGGCCATCGAGCAGCAGGTGCTCCGGGCCGGCATGCGCCTGCCGTCCTGGATCGACCTGGCGGCGCAGTTGGGCGTGGCGCGCGGCACGGTGCGCGTCGCCTACGAGAAGCTGGCCGCCGCGCAGATGATCGAGGCGTCCCGCTCCGCCGGGACGCGAGTCGCGGAGCGGCCCGCCGCCTCACGTCGCGGCGAGGCGGCCCTCGATCCCGGCCCCTTCATCGCGATGTACCGCGAGTTGACAGCCGGCCCGGGGATCTTCCAGCCCGGCATTCCGTCGCGCGACAGCCTGCCGTCCAAGCTGATGCATCGCCTTCGCGCGCGGGCGCTGCTGGCGGAGACGACCGGCGCGGCGCTGTATCCCGACCCGCGCGGCGAGCTGGCGCTGCGGCGCGAGATCGCCGCCTACCTCGCGGTTGCCCGCGGCGTGGTCTGCTCGCCGGACCAGGTGCTCGTCACCGGCGGGTACGCGGCGGGGCTGGGGATCACGCTGCGCGTGCTCGGACTCGACGGCGGATCGGCATGCGACGCACCAAGCGGCTGTACCTGGCACAGCGCGACGGTCTGCTGAAGCGCTTGCACGAGCGCGGCCTGGAGACCCTGCCGGCGGCCCTGGCGGTGCTGGTCCGGACGCCGTCGGGCGCCTCGGACCTCGCGATCGCGCGGGAGCTGTTCGCTTTCGGCATCTCGCCGGCGCCGCTGTCGGTCTGGTTTGCCGAACCCGGACGGGCGCAATCGGGGCTGATGCTCAGCGTCGCGACGGCGCCGCAGTCGCAGGTCGCGCGCGCCTGCGACCGCCTGCAGGAGGTGATCGCCCGGCACGCGCCGCGCTGAAGACGCGCCGGCGGCAGGCGGCGCCAGCGCTGCCGCTGCCGATGCCGATGCCGATGCCGATGCCAAGGCTGAGGCTGAGGCCGACAACACGTCATCTCGGGAGGAACGACCCTTGCCACAAGGGCGGCTCCACTCCGACCTTGACGGGACTGCCATGGACCTCCACCACCGCCCGCCGCGCGACCTCTGCGTAGGCACCGCTTCCGGACTGCTCGGTGGCCTGATCGGCGCCGCCGCGATGACCGCCTTCCAGGCGGGGCTGGCGCGGGTCGGCATCACCTCGGGGGTGCGCGGCATGCCATCGACCGAACGTGCCGCCGACCGTCTCGCAACATTCACCGGACGTCGGTTGCCGTTGCGCCAGCGTCCTGTCGCCGGCGAAGCCGTCCACTACGGCATGGGATCGCTGGTCGGCGGCCTGTACGGCGCGGCGGCCGAACTCGATCCCCGGGTGACCTGCGGTCGCGGCACCGTTTTCGGCGTGGCGGCGGCGACCGTCGTCGACGAGACGCTCGTGCCCGCGTTCCGCTTCGGCGACCCGGTCACGCGGGCACCGCTGCAGTCGCATCCGTACTCGTATGCCTCCCACCTGGTCTACGGCGCCTTCACCGAGTCGGCCCGCCAGCTGTTCCGCCGCTTCTTCGGCCGGGTGCGCGCGGGGGCGCAGGTCGTGCGCGAGGCCCGGGCGCAGGGCGTGCCGGTCGTCGCGGTCAAGCCGGCCGATTCCCGGCGCACGCTGCTGATGGCCTTCCTGCTCGGCAGCACCGCCGGTCCGCGGACCAGCGCGCCGCTCACCGTCACGAGCTGGGCCGCGAAGCTCGGCTGGATCGACGTGAAGGACTCTCCGCTGGCCTTCCTCGCGTCGACCCACGCCGTGGCGGTCATCACGCCGATGGCGATCGGGGAACTCATCATCGACAAGCTGCCGGCTACGCCCGATCGCACCGATCCGCCAGGGCTCGCGGCGCGTGCCGTCAGCGGGGCGATCTCGGGCGCGGCGCTGGCGGGCGGACGCTCCTGGCCGGCCGCCCTCGCGGGTGCGATGGGCGCCGTCCTCGCCACCTATGCGGGGTACATGCTGCGCGAGAAGCTGTCCGATGCGCTCGGACACGACTTTCCGGTCGCGGCCGTCGAGGACCTGATCGCCTTCGGCGGCGCGACGATGGTGTGCCTGGCCCAGTTGGGCAACAGCGAGGAGGCGGCGTCCTCATCGGCCAGCACGGTTGCGGCCCACGCGGACTCCTACGACGACGCGCTGGCGGCGCTGGGCTGGCCGCACAGCTGAAGCGGCCAGCCGTCCGTCCCCGCAGCGCGCAGAGGAGCAGGGGCGCAGCGCATGGTCGACGTGGCGGCGTCAGGTCAGGTCAGATCAATCAGGGTTCATCGGGTCCATCAGGTCAATCTGATCAGTGTGGCGATCATCGCCACGCAGAGCGCCATCGCGCCGAGGTAGAGGCCCCAGCCGCGCAGGCGACGGCGAAGGAGAAGCCCCTCGCCGCGGTGATCCCGGTCGTCGCGGTCGTTGCGGTCGTCGCGGTCGTCGCGAAGGACTGCCTCGTCCTCGCCTCGCGCCAACAACGCGCCTGCCGCAAAGAGCCCCGCCGCGATCACCGCCGCCGCGATCAGGTTGCGGCCTTCGCTCATGTCGTCGCTGACGTCGAGCCAGACCGCCGACGCCACGCCGGTCATCACGACGAGACTGACCGCGCGCCAGCGGTCCAGCCGGCTGACGGCCGGATCGAAGCGCGGCTGTCGCAGCCGATCGCCGTCCGGCTCGGCGGTCGTCGACGTGCCCGGCGGCGACCAGCCGGGCGACTTGAACAGCACGCGGATCCGGTCCGCCCAGCGCGGCGTGGCGCGGGCGCGCTCGAACAGCTCGCCGTAGAACTGGCCCACCGCTTTCAGCGGGTTCCAGCTGTGCAGCGGCTTGACCGTGCCGTAGACGCAGGGCTCGGTCTCCTCGGCGAAGGTGCCGAACATCCGGTCCCAGATCACGAGCACCGCGCCGTAGTTCCTGTCCAGGTAGCCAGGATTCACCGCATGGTGGACGCGGTGGTTGGACGGCGTCGAGAACACCCGGTCCAGCCAGCCCAGTCGCCCGATGTGCTCGGTGTGGATCCAGAACTGGTACAGCAGCACGAACAGCCCCGCCGCGACGTACTGCTCCAGCGGCAGGCCCAGCAGCGCCATCGGCAGGAAGAACGGCCAGCCCATCACCGCGTAGAAGCTCTCCTGGCGCAGCGCGGTCGTCAGGTTGAAGTGCTCGCTCTGGTGATGCACGGTGTGGGCCGCCCAGAAGAGGGCGCTTTCATGGCTGACGCGGTGCAGCCAGTAGTCGCAGAAGTCGTAGACCACGATCGCCACCACCCAGCCCCACCAGCCGTCCCAGGCCGACGCCGGAACGAGCGCTAGATGCGGCTGCAGCCACGCGTACATGCCGTTCTGGAACAGCGGCGTGATCGCGGCGACCGCCAGGCTCATCAGGCCCTGGCTGAGGCTGCTGAGCGAGTCGGACAGCCCGTAGGTGTCGCGCCCCTTCAGCCGTCCCCACAGCCATTCCAGGGCGATCAGGAGTCCGAACAGCGGGACGGCGATGAGGAGGACACGGTGCATGAGGGACTGCCGGGAAGGAGAGGGTCAGGACTTGCCTGTTCAGAACCGGTACCAGAGGCTGGCGCTGAAGGTCTGCTGGGTCTTGGCGGTCGTCAGCGGGGACCGCGACGCGTCGCCCACCAGCCGTGCATCCAGCCATTGGCCGCTGACGGACCAGTGCTCGGAGAACTTGTGCTCGCCGCTGACGGCGATGCTCCAGTCCATCAGGCCGGCGCGCGGGCGCCATTCGGGCAGGCCGCTCGCGCGGGATTCGCCGGGGCCGATGCCGTAGCTGCTGCGCAGGTGCGCGCCATTGGCCGCCGTGGCCCCCAGCGTGATGGCGATGAGGTCGTCGCCGACCGGGATGCCCGAGGTCAGGCCCAGCTCGAGCTGCTCGCCGTCATGCCGTCGGCCGCTGCCCCACGAGAAGCCCGACTGCAGCATGAGCCAGGAGGTGGCCTGGACGTTCGCGAACGCTTCCGTCGTGACGCGCGAGCCCAGCCGGTCGATGCCCTTGGGCGTGACCCGCGAGGGCCGTCCGAACTGCGGCCACAGCCGGGCGCCGACCTGCCAGACCGAGGCCGTGCCGGCATCGGCCAGCACGGGCACGAGGTTCCAGCCGATGCCGAGGTCGGTGGAAACGAAGGCGCCCTCGGGCGTCAGCACTTCCAGGGCGGGCAACAGGTCATTGCTGCGCGCGCGGCTGCCGGGCGCGGAGGGCCAACTGCGGGTCGACGCGCCACCGGACCAGCTTGTCTGCGCCGGCGGCGCGTCCATCAGCACCAGGCTGCCCGCCGCCCAGGCCGGTACCGCACAGCCCGCCAGGCCGGCGCAGAGGAACGGGATGAAAGACCGCACGGCGCCGCGGGTCGCGGCGGGGCTGCGCGCGAGAGGCTGGGGAAGGGGCGGATGGAGAGCGCGGCGCATGGGGACGGAAGCTGCCGGAATTCTAGGCAGCGGTGCCCGCCGCGACCTTGCAGGAATCTGTCGGTCCACCCGCCGAATCCCGTGCGGGGTACGTTTGCAATTCCCACCAGATGGGGGATAGCCCAGGTCCGGTGGGACCTATAAATAGGGATGGCGGGTGACAACGTTGGCGATCTATATCCGCAACATGTCGTCACAAGTGTTTCAGGCATCACCCCTCAGGGTTCCCCCTGAAGAGGGGGCGACGCAAGTGACCATCGGCCTATCATGCGGGCCTTCTCCGGCGTGCAGTTAGGGGTGACGACGACCGAGCCGGAGACCCATCGGTCAGTCGAAAAAAGGGAGGCCCTATGGAAACAGTGTCCGTTGCCCGCACGTTCGAGGCGGCTGGAAGTGGTGGCTATGCGATGCCGGCGGTGAAACGCCGGGTGCTGCTGGTCGACGACCATGAACTGGTGAGGGCGGGGATCCGCACGCTGTACCAGTCGCTGGATGAGATCGACATCGAGTGGGTGGAGGCGGCGTCGCTGCAGGAGGGCCTGCAGGCTTACGCCGGCGGCGGCGCGGTCGATGCCGTGCTGCTGGACCTGAACCTGGGGGACTGCAAGGGCCTGCAAGGGCTGCGGCAGTTCATGGAGGCCTATCCCGAGGCCCGCGTCGTCGTCTTCAGCGGCACGCAGGATGAATTCGTGGTCCGTCAGGCGCGGGCGCTGGGCGCGGTGGGCTACCTGCCCAAGGGCGCGATGATGGCCGAGATGCGCAGCACGCTGCGCGCGCTGCTGGCCGAGGGCCAGCGCCACCGCCAGACGCAGTCGGGCACCTTGTTCCCGCGCTTCCCGTCGTCCGCGATGTACGACCGCGTGGCCGAGCTCGGCCCGCGCCACCTGGAGATCCTCGAACTGGTGCTGTCCGGTTGCAGCAACCAGGAGATCAGCAACTCGACGCAGCTGTCGCTGGGCACGGTGAAGAACTACGTCTCCTCGCTGCTGCTGGCGCTGGACGTCAAGTCGCGCTCCCACATGATCAGCCTCTTCCGCTGACGAGGTGGCCACGGTCCACCGAGGCGATCAGCGGGTCGATCACCGGGGCGAGGAACAAGCCCCCGACACCACCTTTCCGCCGACCGAGATCTTCATCGACTCGCCGGACGTCCCTGACGTGCCGGCGAGCGCCGTTTCTGGCGTGCCGTCGGGTGCTGCCTCGCACGGCGGCCCCGCTGCGTCCGGCGCGAATCGTTCTGCCGCTCCGTCGGCCTCCGGCGCGCCATCGGCGCCAGGCCCGCGTCCGGGTGAGGCCGGTCCCGGCTCCTCCACGCCGTCGGGCGCGGGCGCTCCGCCGCCCGCCGACGGCATGGGCGCTCGTCCGAAGCGGTCGCGGCGCCCGCCGCGACCGAGCCTCTTCGTGGCGGTCGCCGGCGCGGTCCCGGACAACGACGAGTCCGTCCAGGAAGGACGCCGCCGCGAACGGCGGGCGATCGCGCGCCGGCTGCAGGATGCGGGCTTCGACGAGGCCTGGAGCCACTGGCCCTGGCTGCTGACGGCGGTCGCCGTGCCGCTGGTCTCGGCGCTGCTGCGCGGCATGCCCGCAACGGGCCTGCTGGTCTGGGTCTTCGGCGTGATCGCGCTGGCGGTGGGCTGTGTCTTCACCGCGCGGTCGCTCTCCCACCGCGGGTCCCGGGTCGACAGCAGCCGCATGGCCTTCTCCGACCGCGAGGGCCGGCGCCTGCTCTACCTGCAGGCCGCGGGCTGCCTCGTGCTGCTGAGCCTGCACCCATGGCTGGCCGAATCGCCGGGCGCGCGCGGCTTGCTGACCGGGCCGCTGCTGGCGGCTACGGCGGCGGTGGTCGGGGTGCTGCTCGCGCCGATGGGCCGCTGGTCGGCCGTGATCGCGGTGCTGCCGGCGTCCGAGGGCATGGCACGGCTGTTCGATCCCGCCGCGCGACCGGGGGCCGGTCCGGTGTGGTTCCTCGCCGCGGCGGTGGTCGGCGGGCTGGCCCTGCTCGAACACCATCGCTGGCAGCGGGCCAAGCGCCTGCTGATGGAGCAGGACCTGCACGTCAGCACGCTGGAACAGGACCGCGACGGCGCCATCCGGGCCGACCAGGAGAAGAGCCGTTTCCTCGCCATCGCGAGCCACGACCTGCGCCAGCCGGTGCACGCGCTGGGGCTCTTCGCCGCGAGCCTGGAGCGCCGCCTGCAAGGCACGGAGGAAGAGCCGCTGATCCGCAACGTGATGCGCTCGATCGAGGGCCTGGAGCGCTCCTTCAACGCGATGCTCGACATCTCCCGGCTGGACGCCGGCACGGTCGAGCCCAACCTCCAGCACTTCCCGCTGCGCGACCTGTTCCGTCGCCTGCACATGCACTACGCCGGCCAGGCGGAGGGGGCGGGGCTGGGGCTGCGCTTCTCGCCGGGCGGCAAGTCCGTCACCAGCGATCCGCAGCTGCTGGAGCGCATCCTGGGCAACCTGATCCAGAACGCGATCAAGTACACGGAGGAGGGCGGCGTCGTGGTGGTCGCGCGTTCGACCTCGACCCATTTGAACCTCGAGGTCTGGGACACCGGCATCGGCATCAAGTCCAGCGACCTCCCGCGGATCTTCGCGGAGTTCTACCAGGTCGGCCAGAGCGAGCGCAGCCGCACGCAGGGCCTGGGCATGGGGCTGGCGATCGTCAAGCGGCTCGCGCACCTGCTGGGGTACCGGCTGATGGTGGCCTCGCGGCCGGGGCGGGGGACGATGTTCCGGCTCAGCATCCCGCTGGGCGGGCTGCCCGAGATCCCGGAATTCACGACGGCGGCCGACACCGTGCCGATGCCAGTCATGGAGCCGCGCTCCGTGCTTGTCATCGACGACGAGGAGCCGATCCGCATCGGCCTGCAGCTGCTGCTGGAGGAATGGGGTTACGAGTCCATCATTGCCGCCACCGCGGCCGAGGCGGCGGAAGCGGTGCGCGCGCGGGCCGAGCCGCCGGACCTGATCCTGTCGGACCTGCACCTGGGCGACGGGCCGGACGGCATCGCCGCGATCCGCACTGTGCGCGAGCTCTGCCGCACCGAGGTGCCGGCGATCCTCGTCACCGGCGACACCAGCCGCGAGGAACTGCGCCGCGCCACCGAAAGCGGCCACACGGTGCTCTTCAAGCCCCTGCAGCCGCGCAAGCTCTTCAACGCCTTGCGCGGCATGGTCTCCTGAAGCAAGACCTGACCCCAGCCCGGCGCCGACAGCGACACCAACAGCGACAGCGACACCAACGTCGCATGTTCCAGCGTCAAGCGCAGGAGCGATGTCAGCGAGCGCGAGTGGGGCCGGAATGAGGCTTGGGGTCCCTGGAGGGGTGCCCCATGCCTCGTGGAGAGCCCGCGCCTGGCCAACCGGGGGCGACATCCGCGCGAGGTGCGCCCAGTGGGGCCTACAGTAACGAGCTCTTCACGCCGTTCCACGATGACCACGATCTCTGAGTCCTTGACGCCACGCCGCCTGACTTCGGCGGCCTGGGCGCTGCGCATCCAGTTCTTCGTGTCTGGGGCGTTGTTTGCGACCTGGGGGGTGCATGTGCCGACGGTGAAGGCGCATTACGGCCTGGGCGAGCAGTCGCTGGCGATTGCGATGCTGGCCTCGGGTGTTGGCGCGTTGCTGGCGTTGACGCAGGCCGGTCGCGTCGTGGCGCGCTTCGGCCCTCGGGGGGTGGCGGGGCTGACCGGCGTCCTGTGTGCTGCCGGCGTATCGATGCTGATCGCGCCCAGCGTGTACCTCGGGCTTGTCCTGCTGCTGATGCTTTTCGGCGCGACGGCCAGTCTCTTCGACGTCGCCATCAATGCTGAAGCGACCGAGATCGAACACCTGGCCGGCCGCCCGCTGATGAGCGGTTTCCATGCGATGTTCAGCCTCGGCGGCATGGTTGGCGCGGGTGTGGGCAGCCTGCTGCCGCTGCTGGGCTGGACGCCGCAGACGCACCTGCTGGTGGCCTGCGGCACGGGCATGGTGCTGAGCCTGGGCGCCTGCGCGGCGATGCTGAAGATGAAGACCGATGCCGGCGCGTCACAGCCGCTGAGCCTGCCGCGCGGCGTGCTCGCGCTGATCGGCACGCTGGCGGCGCTCGGCCTGATTGCCGAAGGCGCGATGTACGACTGGAGCGTGCTGTTCATGAAGCAGGAGCGCGCCAGCGACGCCAGCCTGTCGGCGCTCGGTTACGCGAGCTTCAGCTTGGCCATGGCGCTGGGACGTTTCGGCGGCGACTGGGTGCGGGCGCGCGTCGCGCCGGTGCCCTTGATGGTCGCGAGCGGGTTGCTCGCCGCTGCGGGCATGGCGACCGCGCTGCTGATGCCGATCGCATCGGCGGGACTGCTGGGCTTCGCGCTCGTGGGGCTGGGCCTGTCGAACGTCGTGCCCGTGCTGTTCAGTGCGGCGTCGAAGGTGCCTGGCGTCAGCGCCGCGCACGGCATTGCGGCGGTCTCGTCGCTGGGCTACCTGGGCATGATGGCCGGTCCGCCGCTGATCGGCATGATCGCGGAGCACACCTCGCTGACGGCCGGTCTGTCCTGCGTCGTCTTCTTCGCGCTGTTCATGGCTGCCAGCGCGCAACGCGCGTTGGGCGGCACTGCCCGGACGACCGCGCCCGCAGCCGCCGATTGACCTCGCGTTACGCGACCGTCTCGGACCGGCCGCGAGAGGCCGGACAACCCGTGCGAGGTGTGTAGGCGAACGCCCGACACGGGCATCGGGCGATCACCGAGGCGACGATGCGCCGATGGCCTCGTGTCGCCGAACGCCATCGTCCCTACAGTTGATCCTGACAACGGAATTCGAGCTTCCGTTGTCCATGCTTCTCTCTCGCATGGTCCGCCTTTTCCCTCTGCAGGCGGACGAACTTTCGGCCCCGGTCTCACGACCGGGGCCTTTTCTTTTCTGGGATCTTGCTCACAGCGGCAGTCACGTCCGGCGCGGCGGCGTCTGCGCTGACCTTGCCTAAGATGCGTGCCCATGAACAGCACGACTTCGACGCAACGCCTTCGTATCGAATGGGGCGGCAAGGCCACCGACATCGAATACACCTGGTTGAATGGCGGGATCGACGACGCAGCCGATGCCTCAGCAGGCGCCGCGCCGGTGATGGTCTTCCTGCACGAGGGCCTGGGCTCGATCGCCATGTGGCGGGACTTTCCGGCGCGCCTGTGCGCGGCGATCGGCATGCGCGGCCTCGTGTACTCGAGGCCCGGCTACGGGCGCTCGACGATGCGCGCGCCGGACGATCGCTGGGGCGTCGACTACCTGCATCGCCAGGCGCATGAGGTGCTGCCCGCGGTGCTCGCGGCATTGGGCGTGACGTCGCCGCCCTGGCTGTTCGGACACAGCGACGGCGGCTCGATCGCGTTGCTGCATGCGGCGAGGCTGCCCACGGCGGGGGCAGTCGTTGCCGCGCCGCACATCGTCGTCGAGGAGCTCTCCCTGGACGGCATCCGCAAGACCGTCGAGGTCTACCGGGCGGGCCCGTTGCGCGAGCGCCTGGCGCGCTTTCATGACGATCCGGACTCGCCCTTCGGCGGATGGAGCGGCACGTGGCTGAGCGCCGCCTTCCGCGACTGGTCGATCGTCGAGGAGATCCGTGCGATCACCTGTCCGGTGCTCGCGATGCAGGGCGTCGACGACGAGTACGGCACGCTCGAGCAGATCCGCGGCATCGCGCGCGAAGTCCCCCAGACGCGTCTCTTCGAGATTCCCGCCTGCGGCCACTCGCCGCACAAGGACAAGCCCGCCGAAGTGATCAACGAAGTCAGCAACTGGTTGGGGACGGTGGTCCTTGGGGTTCCGGCCCTTGCGGCCGGGGCCCCATGGTCCAGCGGCCAACGCCCGAACGACGGCAGGTAGGCGGCCTCACACCGTCAGCAATCCCATCGTCATCGCCTTCAACGTCGCCGCCGCCCGCGTGCTGCATTCGAGCTTGCGAAACGCGCTTTCCAGATGCGTCCGCACGGTCGCCGGGCTGATGCCCAACACCTTCGCCGCTTCCTTGTTGCTTTCGCCGATGGCGATGCGGCCGAGCACCTCGGTCTCGCGCGCGGAGAGCGTGATCGCTCCGGGCGAGGAGGGCGGTGCGGCCATGCGGCGCCGTTCCGCCCCGCAGACGGCGTCGGCCGCTTGCGGGTCGAGGCGTCCGGCGGCCACTTCCTTGCCCATGGCGACGCGTGCCGCGTCGGTGTCGAGCGCCGGCGCTCCGGGGCGCGGTGTCCGCACGGTCACCCACGCGGCCGCCGCGGCCAGCACCCGCGCCGGCATTGGAATCGCGGCCCCTGCCGCGCTGCGGAATGCGCCGGAGCCATCCATGCGTTCGTCGACATAGGACGCGAGTTCCGCTTCGGCGTGCAGTGCGGTCAGGCGCCGAGCCGCGCGTCCGGTCCAGTACGGCATCAGTCGGAGCTTCTCGCGGTCGGCTTCGCCGAGCCGGCGGCCCTCGTTCCAGATCGCGTTCGGCACCGACGCGCGGCCGATGCCGTGAAGCAGCCCCGCGCGATGGAGCCGCTCCTGCGCCGCGGCGTCGAAGCCGAGCACGGCGCCCGCCTCGCGGGCCGCATCGGCGACGCGGCGTGACAGGCCGGTCATCCACGGCAGCTTGAGATCGATGACGTCGGCGACCAGTTCGAGCGGCGTGTCGAGGGCGGCCAGCGCCGCATCCAGGTCAACGGCCTCGTGACGCGAGGCGCTGCCATGCCCGCCGTTCTCCATGCCGCTTTCCTGCGCCCCGCCTTCATGCGCCCCGCCTTCATGCGCACCGGCCTCCAGCGCGGCCATCCACGCCTGCGCGTTCCTCGTCACCAGGTCCACCAGCGCCTTCGGATACTTCGCCTCCGAGCGCTCGCCGATGTAGCGCAGGGCCGCGGGCACGCCGTGCACGCGAGAGAAGATTTCCAGATCCCCCGCCAGCGCCACATGGAAGACGACGGCCGGGACCTCGTCGCCGCGCAGTCCGGCGGGTTTGCCGTGACCGTTCCAGGTCTCGAAGAGATGGCGCATCGCGCGCTCGATGTTGGCGGGCAGACCCAGCAGCCGGGCGATCTCGCCCGCGACCTCGCAGTGGATGAGCGCCGCCTCGCCGAGCGTGCCGGCCAGCGCCGACGCCTCTTCGGCCGATCCGTTGGACAGCATCGCGTCGCGCCCGCCGACGTCGTCGCCCATCAGCACCGAGAACTCCGGCGCGTTGGCCGTGCAGCCGGACCATCGCAGCAGCGCCACGCAGGCGGCGTGGCCGGGCGCCTCGTCGGCATCGCGACCGAGCGCGAGGCCCTCGGCGCGCGCCGCCGCGGCGATGCGCGCGGCGAGCCACGCCGTCCGCGTCGAATGGTCGACCGGCTGCCCCATGCTGAGGTCGCCCACGAATGCGAGCGCGCGCACGGCGTCGAGCACCGGTACGCGCGAGGCCGCCGGACCCGCCGCCGTGGCGGTGGGCGCGGAGGAAGTCGAGGAAAACGGAAGGAGCGGGGAGGAAGAGTCGGTCACGGCGTCCCAGGGGCAAGGTCGAGCGCGCCGCGGGCACCGCGCCATGGGTGCCCGCGGCCGGCGCGGACCTTACCGGGATTGCCGGACCGCGTCCAGGATGACCTTGGCGACCGCTTCCGGCTGGGACTGCTGCGGCACGTGCGAGCTGTCGACCTTCGTCACCTTCGCGCCGGCGCGCTGCGCCATCGCGGCCTGCGCCTCGGGCGCGATCATGTGGTCGGCGGTGGCCAGCAGGTAGTACGACGGCTTGGTCTTCCACGCCGCGGCGGACACCGCCTGCTCGAAGGCCTTGGCCTGGATCGGGCCTTGCGTCGCCGTCATCACGGCGGTCGTCGCGGCGGGCAGGTCCTGCGCGAAGTGGTTTTTCATGCCTTCGGCAGTCAGGCTGAGCCAGCCTTGCGCGTCGGCCTTGAAGTGGGCCAAGCCGGACGGCGTCGGGAAGCCCTTGCCCTGTTCCGCGGTGTTCTGGCCGACGTTGGGCGCGAAGGCGGCCACGTAGACCAGCGAGGCGACCTTGTCCGAGGTGCCGGCTTCGGTGATCACCGTGCCGCCCCACGAGTGGCCGACCAGCACGACCTTGCCCGGCTGGGCGTCGATCGCGCGGCGCGCGGCGGCGACGTCATCGGCCAGCGAGCTCAGCGGGTTCTGCACCGCGGTGACCTGCACGCCTTCGCGCTGCAGCAGCGGGATGACCTTGGCCCAGTCGGAGCCGTCGGCGAAGGCGCCGTGGACGATGACGACCGAGGGCTGGGCCGAGGCTGCCGGCGTGGCGGCCAGTGCGACGGTCGACAGTCCGGCCGAGGCGGCGAAGGCGCTGGCGGCAACGGCGGTGGCGATGAGGCGGCGGGTGATGTTCATGGTCTGGCTCCTGGTGGTTGGGAGGGTGTCGGGACAGGGCTCTACTGTCGCGATTGACGCCCCGCACCGGTATCGGACGAATGTCCGAGGGCCCGACCGCCCGACCGCCCGACCGCCCGACCGCCCGACCGCCGGAACGCCGGAACGCCGGAGGCGGTCGACCCTGTGACACGGCAGGGGACAGCGCGCCGCCTTGCCCATCGGTGTTTACGCTGAGGCCGCCACACTCCCCGCGGGCGATGTCGTCATGGCGTTAAGCGCCCATCGCCCCGCGTGGGCGGAGCTCGCCGCCGTCGAGCGACCGGCGCGCGGGGGGCATGCCTTCCCGCATCCCCAATGCGGATGCGTTTGCGCGGCGTTTGCGTCCCGCCCCGGGGGCGCCTCCTGGCAAGTCCTGACCCCGCCCCCCTCGCGCCGTCTGCCTCCAAAGGGTGATCCCTTAGGGAAAGAACCACCCCCACACCAAGGGGGAAACGCGGCCCGACCCCCTCGTGCTCTCCGTGACAAGAGTCACAGAATCGACACGCCCGAAGGTCGTCCTCCCGCCGGCCATCAGCAGTCAAGACGGCGCCCCGCATCACGGTGCGCCGTCGTCCAAGTCCAGGTGGACATCCCACCTTCATCCTGAAAAGGACGCAGCAATGTTCAAGAAGACCTGTCTGGCCCTGGCGCTCGTCGGCGCCGCGGCCGCGGCCCACGCGGGGCCCACCCTCATCAACGAGGGCTTCGACGACGTCACCGCACTCCCAGGCTGGATCATCTCCAACCAGGGCACGCCGGACGGAACGACCCAGCCGTGGGTGCAGGGCGATCAACAGATCTTCACCGCGCTGAGCGGTGCGGCCAATTCCTATATCTCCTCCAACTACAACAACGCGCCCGCCGGCGGCACGTTGTCGAGCTGGCTGGTCAGCCCCGTGTTCTCGACCGCGGAGAACCTGGAAGTGTCCTTCTGGGCGCGCGGCGACATCCTGCCCGGCTTCTTCGACCAGCTGACCTACGGCCTGGTGAACGCCGCGGGCGTGTTCAGCAGCTTCGTGCCGCAGGCCTCCGTGACGGTGGCGGGTGAATGGACCCAGTACAGCTTCCTGCTGGCGGGTCAGGGCGCCGGTTCGACCTCGCGCTTCGCGATCCAGTATTTCGGCGACGCGGACAGCGCGAACTACGTCGGCGTCGACAACGTCAGCGTCAACGTGCCCGAGCCGTCGACCTGGGCGCTGGCCGGCGTGAGCCTGCTGGGCCTGGTGGCCGCGCGCCGTCGCCGCGCACAGTCTTGAGCCGCGTTTCGAGTCATCGGAACCTCCGAGTCATCTCCGCAAGGACAACGACCATGATCACCCGCATTTCCCTGGGCCTGGCGATCGCCGCGGCCCTGCCGCTGGCGGCGCAGGCTCACGAAGCCGCCGCTCCGGCATCGCTGCCCGTGGCCGACGCGGCCGCCATCGCGGCTGCCGACACCAACCAGATCGTCATCGTGCGCGACGCCGATACCGGCCGCCTGCGTCCGGCGACTCCCGAGGAGCACAACGCCCTCAAGGCGCTGCCCGCCAACGCGAACGCCCGGGCGCGCGTCGCTTCGCGCGCGGCCGCGATGACGCCGCTGCTCAAGCAGCATCGCAGCGGCGCTGTCGGTGTCCGCCTGACCGACGACATGGTGAGCCAGTCCGTCATGGTGCGCGGCGCCGACGGCAAGCTCATCGAAGCCTGCTTCGCCAGCAAGGAGGAGGCCGAGGCCTTCATGAAGAACGGCGGCGCGGCCGCCAAGTCGGCCCTGCCCACGGAGTAAGCCATGCAGACATCCTTCAAGAAAACCGTCCTTCGCACGGCCCTGCTGGCCGCGCTGTGCGGCGCGGGCGTCGCGCAGGCCGCCACCATCGTCATCCAGAGCCGTGACCCCGCGGGCGTCGGCTTCAACGACACCACGCCGGTCGCGCCGGTCGGCGGCAACCCCAAGACCACGCTGGGCGAGCAGCGCATGTACGTCTACCGCTACGTGGCGGACGTGTGGGAAAAGGCGCTCGACAGCGACGTCACGATCACCGTGAACGCGGGCTGGGAAGCGCTGACCTGCACCTCGTCGCAGGCGGTGCTCGGCAGCGCCGGCGCCTGGAACATCTGGCACGACTTCCCCGGCGGCACGCCCGGCACCTGGTACCCGCAGGCGCTGGCCAACAAGCTGGCCGGCGAGAACCTGAGCGCGGATCAGCCCCCCGGCCCTTCCGGCTACGACAACGTCGACATCAAGACCCAGTTCAACATCAACCTGGGCAAGACGGGTTGCCTGGACGGCTCGCCGTTCTATCTGGGCCTCGACGGCAACTTCGGCACCGGCGTGAACTTCGTCGAAACGCTGCTGCATGAACTGGGCCACGGCCTGGGCTTCTCGGTGCTGACGGTCTACACCGGTTCGGTGGCGTCCGCGGTCGGCTACCGCCTGAATGCGGACGGCACCGCCTACGTCGCCAACGGTGGACTGCCCAGCGTCTGGGAGCAGTACATGTATGACAACACGGCAGGCAAGAGCTGGCTGACGATGACCAGCGCCGAGCGCCGTGTGTCTGCGGTCAACCCGCTGGGTCTGGCGTGGACCGGTCCCAACGTGCTGGCAGGCGCCGGCATGCTGTCGGCCACGCCGGTGCTGAAGGTCGCGTCCTCGGCGCCGGGCCAGTCCGGTCAGTATGCGTACGGCACGGCCTCCTTCGGTCCGGCGGTCAGCAGCGGGCTGACGCTGGGCGCGCTGGCGACGGTGCCGGCGGATCCGGTCAACGGCGCGGGATGCCTCCCGTTCAGCCCGGCCGACACCACGGCGGTGGCGGGCAAGGTGGCGATCATCGATCGCGGCACCTGCGGCTTCGCGGTCAAGGCCAAGAACGCGCAGAACGCAGGCGCGATCGGCGTGATCATCGCCAACAACGCGGCCGGCGCGGCGCCTGGCCTGGGCGGCGCGGACCCGACGGTGGTGATCCCGACGGTCAGCGTCTCGCAGGCCGACGGCGTCAAGCTGCGCGCGGCGATCATCGCTTCGGTGCCTTACGGTACCCGCGGCAAGCCGGGCCTGGCGACCTCGTCGTTGTCCACCGATCCGAGCAAGCGTGCCGGCGCTGACGCGCTGGGCCGTCCGCTGCTGTACACGCCGAACCCGATCGCCTCGGGTTCGTCCGTGTCGCACTGGGATGTGTCGGCCTCGCCGAACCTGCTGATGGAGCCGAACATCAGCCCCGACCTGGGCCTGATCCTGGTGCCGCCGAAGGACCTGACCAAGCCGCTGCTGAAGGATCTGGGCTGGTAATCCGCCCCGGTTCCAGTGCCTGACCGGCCCCTGCGGGTCGGGTCGGGTAGGATGGACCTCGAAAGCCTGGTGTGCGAGCGCCAGGCTTTTTTCTTGCACGAGGCTGCTTGAAGAGGGCTTCAACTCGCTCGAATGCCATGGCCATGTCGCTCAAACGGGCGATGAAATCCGCCATGCGGACGTTTGAGGGGATGAAGCGGGCGGCTGGTTGCGTGTTCAAACAGGTGGGTGGTCAGGACTGGCTGATAATCGCCGGCCCCGGCTAGCCGGACCCTGGTTTTTTACTGGAAGCATTGATGAACAAGAGTGAACTGATCGAAGGCATCGCCACCAAGGCTGGCGTGACCCGTGCCGTGGCTGCGACCGCCCTGGACGCGACCCTGGAAACCATCACCGAAGCGCTGGCCGCTGGCGACCAGATCGCCCTGGTGGGCTTCGGCACCTTCAAGGTGAGCGACCGTGCCGCGCGCACCGGCAAGAACCCCGCCACCGGCGAAGCGCTGGACATTCCGGCCTCCAAGGTCGCGAAGTTCACCGCCGGCAAGGCGCTGAAGGATGCGGTGAACAAGTAAGCCTCCCGGCTTCTGTCACTGGGCGACGCCCGCTCCTGCGCAAGCAGGGCGGGCGTTGTCGTTTGCAGCGGCGCAAGTGCAAATCCAGCGCCCAAGGTCCGCGGTCAGCGAGCCTGTGTGGGGCCGGAATGATGTGGGGGGTTCCCGGAGGGACGCCCCCCACGTCGTGGAGAGCCCGCGCTTGGCGGCTCGAGGTCGGGCATTCACCCCTCGCGGAAGAACTTCAGCGCGGCGAGGTCGGGGAACGCGGCGGGCCGCTTGGCCTGAGCGGCCGCGAATGCCTCCATCAGGTTCCCGTTCTGCCAGATCGCCGCCTGCAGCCAGCCCATCTGCTGGAGGCTGTCCTTGACGCCGTGATCGCGTGCGTAGTGGATGGCCTGCTTGCTGCCCCAGATGGCGACCGGCGGCTTCTGCGCGATCTCGCGCGCGCACTGCAGCGCGGCCTCGACGCAGTCCGCCTGCGTCGCGAAGACATCGTTCACCAGGCCCACCGCCTGGGCCCGCGCCGCGGGCATGCGACGTCCCGTGTAGGCCAGCTCCTTGACCACCCCCAGCGGCACCAGCTTCGGCAGCCGTTGCAGCGTGCCCAGGTCCGCGACCATGCCGATGTTGATCTCCTGGATGCAGAAGAACGCGCCGGTCTCCGCGTAACGGATGTCGCAGGCCGCGACCAGGTCCACCGCGCCGCCGATGCAGCCGCCGTGGATCGCCGCGATCGTCGGCACGCGCAGGTCGTCGAGCTGGTTGAACGCCCGCTGCATGTCGGCCAGCAGGTCGACGATCGCCGCGCGGCCTTCGGCGCTGCGGTCGTCGAGCTGGATGCCGCCGTTCTGGAAGACCTCCAGCGACATCCCCGCGCTGAAGTGCTTGCCCGTCGACGAGATCACCAGCGCCCGCAGCGTCGGGCTTCGGTGCAACTGCTCGAGCACCGCTTCCAGTTCGCGCCACAGCTGCGGCGACATCGTGTTCATCGCATCAGGGCGGTTCAGCACCAGATGGCCGACGCCGGCTTCTTCGGTCAGGGTGAGGCAGTCCATTCGAGTCTCCTTTTGTCGTTCCGATCGTTCCCGGCGTCCCGGTCTTCGTGGTGAAGCGGGCAGGGGATCGGACCATGCTAGCGGGAGACCGCAGGACGCCGCGTCAAGGACGCGACGCCCGATGCCGATTGGAGAGCGCTCTCAAGCGCCGACCAGTTCCTCCGCCGGGCCGAAGAACTCGTAGCGGAGCTGCCCCGCCGGCACGCCCAGCGATCGACCCGCCCGGTACACCGCCTGCATGAACGGCTTCGGGCCGAGCAGGTACAGGTCGACGTCGCGATCCTCGGGCAGGTGGCGCGCGAGCAGCGCATCGGTGACGTAGCCGATCTCATGCGGCTCGTCGCCGTCGCGCGGCGCGTCGTAGACGTAGAGCGCCTCGACGTTCTCATGCGCGGCCGCGAGCACGTCCACGCGCTCCCGGAACGCATGCACGCCGCCGTGACGCGCCGCGTGGATGAAGCGGATCGGACGCCCGCTGGCCGCCGCCGATTCGAGCATCGCCATCGCCGGCGTGATGCCCACGCCGCCCGTGACCAGCACCAGCGGACGGGTGGCCCCGGCGTCGAGCGTGAACTCGCCCGCCGGCGCTTGTACGTCGATACGGGTGCCGACCTCGGCCACGTCATGCATCCAGTTGGACACCAGCCCGCCGTCCTCGCGCTTGATGCTGACGCGGTACCAGGGCTTGCCCGGCGCGTCCGACAGCGAGTAGTTCCGCCGCACCGTCCTGCCGTCGATGGTCAGCACCAGGGTCAGGTATTGCCCCGGATGGAAGGGCGGCAGCGGCTGGCCGTCGACCGGCTCCAGATAGAACGAGGTGATCAGCTCGCTCTCGCGCTCCTTGCGCGCGACGACCATCTCGCGTTGTCCGCGCCAGCCGCCCGGCAGCGCGGCCGTGGCGGCGTAGACCTGCTCCTCGGCGTCGATCAGCAGTTGCGCCAGGGCGCCGTAGGCCTCGGCCCACGCGTCGATGATCTCGTCGGTGGCGACGTCCGCGCCCAGCACCTCGCGGATCGCGCCCAGCAGGCATTGACCGACGATCGGGTAGTGCGCGGGCTGCACGCCCAGCGCCACATGCTTCTGGATGATGCGGGGCAGGGCAGGGGCGAGTTCGTGCACGCGGTCGATGTGGCTCGCGTAGGCCAGCACCGCGCCGGCCAGCGCGCGCGCCTGGGTGCCTTCGGCCTGGTGCGCCTCGTTGAAGAAGGCCTTCAGCTCAGGATGATCGGTCAGCATCACGCGGTAGAAGTGCCGCGTGATGTCCTCGCCGCGCGACTTCAGCAGCGGCACCGTGGCCTGGATCAGGGCGATGGTCTGGGGCTTGAACATGAGCTTCTCTACTCCGGATTCGTTGAGGATGGCTTCCTCTACTCACGATCCATGCCAGCGCGATTCAACTTTCAAAATCATCGATAACCCGTTGATATACAAATGGCTCAATGACCCTGATGTTGAATCGGTGTCGAAATGACCGAAGATGCGACCATGTCCGATTGACAACATGCAGGTCGAAGTGACTCCAGATTCCCGCTACCGCCAGCTGCTCGCCGCCGTTCGTGGCCTCGTTCGATGCGACGCCGCGGCGCTGCTGCGGCTGCTGCCCGACGAGGGCGCGCCGGTGCTGCAGCCCGTGGCCGTCGACGGGCTGGCGGAAGAGGCCCTCGGCCGGCGCTTTCCGGCCGCGGCGCATCCGCGTCTGGCGCGCCTGCTGGAGAGCGGTCGCGGCCTGCGCTTCCCGCCCGATGCCGGGCTGCCCGATCCGTACGACGGGCTGCTGGAAGACCAGCAGGAGCTCGAGGCCGTGCACGACTGCATGGGCGCGCCCTTGCGCGTCGACGGACGGATCTGGGGCCTCGTCACGTTGGATGCGATGGATCCCCACGCGTTCGACGGCGTCGACGACGGCCGCCTGCAAGGCATCGTGCGAATGCTCGAGGCCGGCGTCGCCGCCGAGGAAACCATCGCCGAGTTGGCGCGTCGCGCCGAGCAGGAACAGGCCCTGGCCCGCGCCGCGTCACGCGGCGGATCGCGCGAGCTGCTCGGCCGCAGCGCCGCGATGGTCCGGCTGCGCGAGGAGATCGACACCGTCGCCGGTTCCGAACTCACCGTGCTGATCCTCGGCGAGACCGGCGTCGGCAAGGAATTGGTCGCGGAGCGGCTGCATGCACGCTCGCCGCGGCGCGATCGACCGCTGGTGCAGATCAACTGCGCGGCGCTGCCGGAGACGCTGGCGGACAGCGAGCTCTTCGGCCACAAGCGCGGCGCATTCACCGGCGCGGTCGCGGATCGCAGCGGCAAGTTCGAGCTGGCCGACGGCGGCACGCTGCTGCTGGACGAGGTCGGCGAGCTGCCGCTGCCGGTGCAGGCCAAGCTGCTGCGCGTGCTGCAGAGCGGCGACGTGCAGCGGCCCGGCAGCGATCGGGTGCAGAAGGTCGACGTCCGCGTGATCGCGGCAACCAACCGCGCCCTGCGCGAGGAAGTCGCGCGCGGCCGCTTCCGCGCCGATCTGTATCACCGGCTGTCGGTCTACCCGCTGCACGTACCGCCGTTGCGCGAGCGCGGCCGCGACGTGCTGGCGCTCGCCGGCGGCTTCCTGGAGGAGAACCAGCATCGCCTCGGCGCGCGCAACCTGCGCCTGTCGCCGGCGGCCTCGCAGGCGCTGCTGGCCTACGACTGGCCGGGCAACGTGCGTGAGCTGGAGCACCTCATCAGCCGCGCGGCGCTGCGTGCCTTGTCGTCGGCCGCAGCCGGTCGAGGCGGGCGATGGATCGCGATCGAGCCGGAGCATCTCGGGCTGGGCCTCGTGCCAAGCCAGGCTTCGGCTCCGGCTCCGGCTCCGGCTCCGGGCGCCATTGCCGGATCGGTCATTCCTGCTCCCGACGCCGGGGTCGGGGCGGCATCCGGTATGCCCCTGGCAGACACGGCCGCCATGCAGCCGGTAATCGCTGCCGGTCCCGGGCTGCGCGAGGCGACAGACCGTTTCCAGCGCCAGTGGATCGAGGACGCGCTGCGACGTCACGACGGTGCCATGGCCGCCGCGGCGCGGGACGCCGGCATGGATCGGAGCAACTTCCTGAGACTGCTGAAACGGCTCGGCGTGCACGCGCCGTCGCGATAGCGCGTCCGCCCGGGGCGGTCAGGACGGACGGTACAGTGGCACGAACAAGGGACGACATGACCGCTGACAGGCGAGAGGACGATCAGTGTTCCGGCGAATCCGACGACGTCACGCGTCTGCGGCAGGCCGGCGACGCGGTCTACCGCCGCCTGGTCGAAGGCGTTCTCGACTACGCCATCTTCCTGCTGACGCCCGCGGGCCGCATCGCCACCTGGAATGCCGGCGCGCAGCGCATCAAGGCCTACGCGGCCGACGAGGTCATCGGCCGCCACTTCTCGATCTTCTACACGCCACCGGACATCGACCGCGGCTGGCCGGCGGAGGAACTCAAGCTGGCCCGCGCGCATGGCCACTTCGAGGATGAAGGCTGGCGCGTGCGCAAGGACGGCTCGACCTTCTGGGCCAACGTGGTGATCACCGCGATCCTGAATCCGGACGGCGAGCTGCTCGGTTATGCCAAGGTCACCCGCGATCTCACGGCCCGCATGCAGCAGGAGGCCGAGCGTCTGCGCATGGTCGAACTCGTCGACGAAAGCCGGCGGATGACCGAGTTCATCGCGATGCTCTCGCACGAGCTCCGCAACCCGCTCGCGCCCATCATGAACGTGCTGTCGATCATGGACCGCGAGGCGCTCAGCCCGCGCGGCGAGTGGTGTCTGTCGGTCGCCAACAAGCAGGTGCGCCAGATCAACCGGCTGGTCGAGGACCTGCTCGACGTCAGTCGCGTCACGACCGGCAAGGTGCGCTTGAGCGTCCAGCCGCTGGAGCTCGGCGTCGTCGTCGATGAAGCCGTCGAAGGCATGCGGCCGGCGGCGGATGCCCGCGGGCATCTGCTCCACGCGACGCTGCCCGGCGAGCCGATGCGCCTGAGCGGCGACCGCACGCGGCTGATCCAGCTGGTGTCCAACCTGCTCAACAACTCGATCAAGTTCACGCCGGCGGGCGGGCGCATCGAGCTCAGCCTGCGCCGCGAGGAGGACATTGCCGTGCTGACCGTGTCGGACAACGGCATCGGCATGACCGACGACACGCTGAGTCGCGCCTTCGAGCCGTTCTCGCAAGGCGAGGACCACGCGCGCGGGCATGGCGTGCATGGCGCGCAGGGCGCGCAGGGCGCGCAAGGCGGGCTGGGTGTCGGGTTGGCCCTGGTGCGCAGCATCGCGGAACTGCACGGCGGCGTCGCCGTCGCGAGCAGCGCGGGGACCGGGCAGGGAAGCACGGTGACGGTCCGGCTGCCGTTGCGCGGTGGAGAGCGGCCCCAGCAGCACGCGTGAGTTCAGGGCTTGCCCAGGCCCGGCGCCTACAACGACTTCAGCCAGGCCAGCAGCGCGTCGCGGTCCGCCTTGGACAGCTGCTCGAAGCGCTGACGCGACTTCTCGCCTTCGCCGCCGTGCCACAGGATGGCTTCGGTCAGCGTGCGGGCGCGGCCGTCATGCAGATAACCGACCGGCTGCGACTGGGCGACCTTCGCGGTGTAGCCGATGCCCCACAGGGCCGGGGTACGCCACATCGCGCCAGTCGCCTGGCCTTCGGGCAGGCTGTCCGCCAGGGCCGGACCCATGTCGTGCAGCAGCAGGTCGGTGAAGGGACGGATCGTCTGATCGCGCAGTTCCGCGAACGGATGGTTCCTGCCCGTCTTCATCTCCGCCGTGTGGCAGGCCGCGCAACGCAGCGCGTCGAACACCTTGCGGCCGTTGGCCACCTGGACCGCATCCACGCGATGCTCTTGCGTCGGTGCGACGCCTTTCGGGAATCCGCTCGGGAGGCTCCGTTGAGCCGGCACCGCCAGCAGCTGCAGGTACTGCGTCAGCGCGGTCAGGTCGGCTTCCTGGATGCCCTTCTGCGCGGGCGCCGTGCGACAACCCACCGGGTCGGTGGTGCAGCTGCGGTTCGGGTACACCGGCGAGGTCACCGACATCTCGTTCAGCAGCGCGTGGGCCGCCTGGTGACGGACGCTGGCCTTGGACGCCTTCCAGCCGAAGCGGCCCAGACGCGTCGCGCCGGTTTCCGGATCGAAGCTGAAGTTGGCCTTGCCGAGCACGCCGTCCTGATCAGGGGTCGATCGCACGCGAGCCAGGATGTCCGCTTCAGGCACCGCTTCCAGCAGACCGACGCCGATCAGCGTTTGAGCGGCGCGCGCCGACCACAGCTGCGGCATCGGGCCGTCGAACCGGAATCTCGGCTTGCGCAGCTCGACCTGGGTGCCGTCCGCCAGCGTGACGCCGCGGGTCTCGAAGCCCACGACCCGGACGACATAACCCCCTTCCTCAGGCGCGCCGGAGGACGACATGGCGTTCATCTGGATCGACGCGCCGTAGAGCGGGTCGGGACGCAGGGCGCCGCCGGCGTCCTTCATGGCCACGCGGAAGGCCATCCGGTCCAGGCGCTGGTGCAGCGTGGACGGCGCCGGACCGCGGCCGTTGTTGACGTGGCACTGGACGCAGGTCGTGGCGTTGACGTGCGGCCCCGCCAGGCCGGCGATGGCGGCCATCGGTTCGTTGCCGGGCTCGACGTGAGCCCCCGTCATGAAGCTGCTGTGGGCCCTGCGGCGACCTTCGACGAATCGCTGCATGTTCTGCATGCCGATGTTGGTGGCCGGCTGCTGGAACATCCGGAAGCCCTCGTCCGAATAGTTGTACGGGACGGACCCGAGGCCCCCCGACAGCGTGGAGGCCGGCAGCGGCGCGCTGTTCAGGCGCGGTGCCACGCCGTACCAGGGGGTCAGGCCTTGACCGACGACGTAGACCCATTCGTTGCCGTAGTAGCGGGTGCCGCCGTTGTCGCCCCTGGCCTGCATCGATGCCGTCGTCGTGAACATCGACGGTGCGATCTCGATCGGATCGCCGACCTTCAGCGGCCGTGCCTCCACGCGCGTGCCGTCGGGGAATCCGTCGGCGCCCAGGCCTGCGTGGCCCGGGTAGTCCCTGATCACGACCGTGCAATGGTCGGTGCCGGGCTGACCGTTGGCCGGATAGTCCACCGGCGTGCAGACCGAGCCCGTCGTGTCGAGCAGTTCGCCGTTGTCCATCCAGCCGTAGCCGGTCACGCCGACGCGGTCGAAGGCGCGGAAGAACGCGGTGCCGCCCGGCAGGAAGTCCACCGTCGGGTTGTAGGTGTTGACCTTCAGCGCGGGTCTGCCGACGCCGGCCACGCGGCTGTTGTCGATGATCTCCAAGCCCCAGGTGCGATTCCTGAAGGAGTTCGGCACGAAGCTCAGGTAGGCGCCCTGGCCCTTGTCGACCGGAGCGCCCGACGCATCGACGGTCTCGTTGGGACCCTGGCCGATCTCGTTCCACTCCTCGCCGCGCTCGCGGGCGTGGTGGCCCACGCCGCGGTTGCCGAAGCGCGTGATCAACGTGCCGTCGGGCAACGTGAACTGCAGCGTCTCGATCGGCGATTGCGGCGCGAACAGCGGCGCCAGGCGCGCGCCGTCAGTGGGCGCGAGGAAGGGCGTCGTGGTCGTGATGTCGCCCGGCGCGGTGTCCGAGGCGATCTGGATGCCGCCGTCATGCGGACCATGGCCGCCATCGCCGCCGCAGGCGGCCAGCAGCGCGCTGCCCAGGAGGGCGCGGACGAATGCCTTGCCCATCGTGGTGACTCCCTCCCGTGTCCGTGTCCGTGCCTGTGGGTGTGATTGGTGATGTCCCTCCTGGGGAGGGTCAGGCGGCAGGAGTGTCCTCGTTTGTTTTGCCGGTCGGCAAGTTTTAATGTGTGTCGAATTGATGCGCCGCCAGGCGTGGCTCATGGGCGGTGCGTGTGCAGCTCATGGGCGGCGCAGGCATGTGCGGCTCAAGCATGGGAGAGCGCCGCCGGATCCGGCGCCTTGGGGCCTCCGACAGCGCCGAGCGCGCCGCCCCACACGTGATAGAGCGCCTGCAGCACCACGTATTTCAGCATCTGCGTGGTGATGTTGGCGTCCTTCTCGCTGAGGCCGTGCTGCTGCATGAGCGTCGTCGGCAGGCTGGCCACCATGGCCGTGAGACCGCCGAAGCCGGCGCTGAGGATGGCGTGGGAGGTCCAGCCGACCTTGCTCGCGAAGACATCGCCGAGCGCCTCGGGGAAGGTGTCCTTGAGGTTCTTCACGTGGGCGCCGACGCGCGCGGCGGCGCTGAGGATCTGTTCCGCCGCCGGCTTCTGCAGATGGTCGAGGCAGGCGCCGAGATCGTCGCGCGCCAGGAAATGCTGGAAGCCCGCGCGGCCGGCGCTGACGTCGAAGTCGTTCTTGATGACCCGCATGCCGCCGCCGCCCACCGGCATGCCGAAGGCCGGATCGAGGATCCCGTCCATGGCGGCGCGCTGCTTCGGCTGACCCTTGAGTTCGTAGTTGAGCATCGCCGGGATGCGCACGAGGCCGTTGCGCGCGACCCCGTAGCTGAGGCCTGCGGCGAGCGAGTTGTCCGCGGCCAGGCTGGCCTTGGTCGGCGGATTGGCGCTGGCGACGGGTTCGGGCAACTGCTCGCCCGGCGGGCGGGTGAAGTAGGCGTCCTGGAAGGTCTTGCCCGTGGCGGCGCCGGAGGCGACATCCAGCATCGACAGCGCGAATCCCATCACCGCGCCGGTGATGAGCGCCGGCACGGCGACCGGCAGGGTGGGCATGGCCTTCATCAGACCGGCCAGGGTCAGGTCGGCGAGCTTCAGGTTCGCAGGAATCGTCCCGAGGTTGAAGCCGCTGGCCGAGACCATGCCATGCATCATGGCCGTGCCCTGGTCGCGCCACTGCACCTGCTTGAGCACGGCGACGAGATCGTCGCGGGTGTGGATGCCGCGCGATTCCAGTACCGCGGCCTGCTGCGTGGCCAGGCGCTCGAGCGCGGGGATGTCGTCGGGGCTCTTGCGCATCGCGCTGAGCATGTAGGCGACGCAGCCGGTGATGTCGTCGGGCAGCTTCTGCGCGAGCGAGTCGATGTCGATGCGCGGGTTGACGTCGCGCGGGCTCGGCACGGTGGCCGCGTGCAGCGACGCCAGTCCGCCGGGCGCGCGGGGGCCGTGATCCGGCGCCGTGTGGGGCAGGGGATCGAAAGAGCCCGGCATGCTGCGCGTGAGCTGGGAGATCTCGTCATGCGCGTCGTGGCGAGGGAGCGCGGCCGAGTGTTCGGTCTCGGAGGCCACGCCGCGGCGCTGCTCGGCGATGGAAGGCGCGCTGCCGGCCGGCCGTTGCGCGTCGCTGGACACCGAGCTGCTGCCGCCGGTGAGCTTGGGGGTGAGCGGCGTCATGGGGATGTGTTCGCCGCTGCCCTGCGGATCCGGCAGCCGCCCGGCGCCGCCGGTGCTGTTCGTGGAGGACGTCCGGCTGAGGACCTTCGGCGCCGACTGACGCGGCGCAGAGGACGGCCGGGAGCGGACCGGCGCGGCGTCGGAGCCGCCGTCGTTCTTCGCCGCATCGACGGACGAACGGCGCGAGGACAGGCCCTCGGGGACGATGTGCTCGCTCGAGGGCTTGAGCTGCGGATCGACAGCGGTCGACGTCGCGGGAGGCGTCGACGTCTGCGGACCCGAGAGCGTCTCTGCCGACGGGGGAGGGACGCTGAACGCGCGCGCGGTGGGAATGGTGCTGCTCATGACGCCTTGAGTGCCTTTACATCAGGGCGATATCGTCGGCAGGGCGTCCCTTGTCCGAGCGCCACATCCGAAACCGTGCGCGGGAATGCGAATCAGGCGGGCTCGGTCGGACGCCCGCTTGTCCATGTGCCGTCGGCCGAACTCAGGCCGCGAACCCGCCGTCGATCAGCAGGTCGGCCCCGGTGACGAAACCCGCCTCCGGGCCGGCCAGGTAGGCCACCATCGCGGCGATTTCGTCCGCCTTGCCGTGGCGGCGAAGGGCCATCAGGTCGTGCAGGCTGGCGCCGAACTCGGTGTCCGCGGGATTCATGTCGGTGTCGACCGGACCGGGCGCCACGTTGTTGACCGTGATGCCGCGCGGGCCGAGGTCGCGCGCCAGGCCCTTCACCAGTCCGATCAGCGCGGACTTGCTCATCGCGTAGACGGCGCCGCCAGCGAAGGGCATGCGCTGGGCGTTCGTGCTGCCGATGTTGATGATGCGGCCGCCGTCACCCATGTGCCGGGCCGCCGCCTGCGAGGCGACGAAGACCGAGCGCACGTTGACGGCGACGGTGCGGTCGAAGTCCTCCAGCGTGAACTGGTCCAGCGGCGCCACGGCCAGCACGCCGGCGCTGTTGACCAGGATGTCCAGGCGGCCGAAGCGCTCGGCGACGCCGTCGATGGCCCGGGTGAGGGCGGCGGCGTCGGTGGCGTCCGCCTTGACGGCGATCGCCTGGCCGCCGTTGGCCTTGATCTCCTCGACCAGCGCTTCGGCGGCGATCGCCGACGACGCGTAGCCGATGGCCACGGTCGCGCCTTCGCGGGCCAGGCGTCGCGCGGTGGCGGCACCGATGCCGCGCGACCCGCCGTGGATGAAGGCGACCTGGCCGGTCAGGCGGGCGGTCGAGGCGGTGTTGGTCGTGTTGCTCATCATGTTTCCTTTCGAAGCGGGGTGGTTGATGAGCTCAACTATGGTCGTCGGTACTTGATTGCGGTAGTTGGAAAGCGGCGTGTTCAGTTTCAACCGTTGGTATAAGCTCAGCGCATGTCGACCGAACTCCGCAGCCACCTCGATGCCTTCATCACCGCCGCCGATGAGGGCAGCTTCTCGGCCGCCGCGCGTCGCCTGGGGCTGACGCCCGCCGCGGTCAGCAAGAGCGTCGCGCAGTTCGAGGCGAGGCTTGGCGTGCGCCTGTTCCAGCGCAGCACGCGGAGCCTGGCGCTGACCACCGACGGCGAGCGGTTGCATGGCCAGGTGAGGCGGCCGTGGAGCGAGATCGGCGACGCCTTGACGGATCTGCGGCAGGGCGCCGGCAAGCCGGCCGGCACCTTGAAGGTCGCGCTGGCGCACACGGTGGGCCGCGAGTACTTCGTGCCGATGATGGACGGCTTCGTGCGTCGCTATCCGGACGTCGTGCCGGACCTGCATTTCGACAACCGCCAGGTGGACCTCGTCGCCGAGGGTTTCGACGTCGCCATCGGCGGCGGCATCGAGTTGACGGACGCCTTGATTGCCCGGGAGCTGGCGCGCCTGCGGATCGTGCTCGTGGCGGCGCCGGCGTATCTGGCGGCGAATCCGGTGCCGAAGCATCCGTCGGATCTGGCGCGGCATCGCGGGTTGCTGCGCCGATCGCTGGGGTCGGGGCGGCTGGCGCCGTGGGCCTTGAAGAACAAGGCCGGCGAGCAGGTGGTGGCGAGCGTGCGTCCGGTGATGGTCCTGGACGATCCGGAGGCCATGGCTCGCGCGGCGGCGAGCGGCATGGGCATCGCTTTGCTGCCACTGCCGCATGCCTTGCCGCAGCTGGAGCGCGGCGAGCTGGTGCGCGTGCTGCCGGCCTGGTATGCCGAGGCACTGCCGCTGTCGATCTACTACTCGAGCCGAAGGCTGCTGCCGGCCAAGGTCCGCGCGTTCGTGGACCACGTCGTCGAGGAGTTCCGCGCGCAGGGGCACGCGGCGAGGTTCAGCCAGGGCTGAGGCTGCTCAAATGCGGGACGAAAAAAAACCGACTCCAGGGAGTCGGTTTCTTCTCAGGGGGCGCTGCCGGGTTCAGTAGCGTCCGCCGCCGAAGCCGCCCGAGCCGTAGCCGACGTCCGAGCGCTTGGTGGAGCGGAACTCACCCGTGCTGTGACCGCCGCCCGAGCCGCTGCCTGCTTCGCGGGGACGGGCCAGGGTGACAACGATCGAGCGACCATCCACCGACACGCCATTCAAGGCGGCGATGGCGGCCTGTGCCACTTCGGGCGACGCCATTTCCACGAACCCGAAGCCCTTGGAATTGCCGGTTTCCCGGTCCATCATGACCCGGGCCGAGGAAACACTGCCGAACTCCGCAAAATTGCTTTTGAGGCTGGAATCGGTCACCGAATAGGGCAGATTGCCGACGTAGATTTTGCTGCTCATGGAAGAGCCTTTCTTGATGGTGGCGCACTGTCGACGGACGGATGCGCAAATGGGGGTCGCGGCGCGGACGCGGCGCGGAGAAAACGAGGACTGAATCTGGCGTTGCGCAGAATTGTCACTACGCCGGGGACTGCGGCATGGAGGTTTCCAGCCAGCCCTGGGTGACCGCGAAGAGCCGGGCGGCATGACAGGAGGCGAAGGTCCTGTCGAAGCGGAACACACGGCAGTAGGTGCCGTTGCCCTCCGAGCGGCGAACCGAGAAGGAGGCGCTGAAGCGGCCACAATCGGTTCGGTGTGTCGCGGGCGAAACGACGTATCTGCCCATGGAAATGGCGTTGTTCGGAATCTTTTTCAATCAGTGTCGCAGGCTCGAAGCTCGACCTGCGGGAGCGTGGTGCTGCTCAATCGACTGCAAATTTGCAGGCCAAAAGAGCAAATTGAGGTCACAAAATCGTGACCTTTGAGACGGGACCAGTTTCGTAAAACGTCTGGTCGCTTATCCCGAAAATGGTTATACCACTTCGGCGGTACGCGAGTCAATTTATATAAATTTCATATCTGGATTCAACGCGAAAATCCCGCGCCCTGCGACGCAGGGGAAGCGGTCAACGTGGTGACCAGTTCCGCGACGAACGGGTTGTGCAGCGTCTGCTCCCGCAGGCACACCTGCAGGTGACGCAAGGCCCAAGGCTCCACGAGACGCAGCACGGCGACACGCGGCAGGTCCGTCGCTTCCAGCGCCGACCGGGGCACGATCCCCAGCCCGGCGCCGGTGGCGACGAGCTGGGCAATGGCGCGATACCCCGAGACCTGGACCCGCACGTCCAGTTGCCCGCCCAGCTGGGCGGCGTGGTTGACCAGGAAGGTGTGCAGGGCCATGCCGCTCTGCAAGCCGACGAACGGCTCGTCCAGGCAGACCTTGAAGCTGGCCTGCTTGCGCCGGGCCAGGCGCGATGACATGGGGACCAGCAGCACCAGTTCGTCTTCGCGGTAGGGGAGGTAGAGCAGGTCCGGATGCGCCTGCTCGACGGCCACGACGCCCAGGTCGGCACGGCCGGCGACCACCGCGCTGACGATGTCTTGGCTCGGGCGCTCCTCCAGCTGGATGCGCACGCCCGGGTGCAGCACGAAGAAGCGCGCGAGGTCCGGGGGCAGGTGGCTGCTGATGGCGTTGTTGTTGGCGAAGAGGGTGATGTGCCCCGCGAGGCCCTGCGAGAACGGCAGCAGATCCGCATGCATCTGCTCCAGCTGCGCCAGACACCGCCGGACGTGCTCGAGCATGACGGCGCCGGCGCGCGTGAGCGTCACGCCGCGGGCGCGGCGCAGGAACAGCGGGCTGCCCAGCGACTCCTCCATCGCCTTGAGCCGCAGGCTCACGGAGGAGGGCGACAGGTGGCAGCGGGCCGCGCCGCGGGAGAGGTTGAGCTCCTCCGCCACGCTCAGGAATACCCGCAGATCGGTCAAGTCGTAGTGCACGGTGGCGGTCCTCGAGGCGGCGTCGGTCCGCGTGCGTCCTCCTCTGCGGAAGGCGCTCGCGGTCGACCGAAGCATGCTGTGGTTTTGTCTGAGACAAACGATCAGTTTGCCAGAACTCGCTTCTGCTCAGAGAGGCGCATTCCCATACTGCGCCCCATGACTGAGCAGCTTTCACAAACACTCGACGCCCCGGAGACCTCACGGCCGCCGGTCGGAAAACCCCTGGCGGGCCTTGTCGTCGTCTCGCTGGAGCAGGCGCTGGCCGCGCCGCTGGCGACCTGCCGCCTCGCGGAGATGGGCGCGCGCGTGATCAAGGTCGAACGGGAGGAGGGCGACTTCGCGCGCGGCTACGACCGCGCCGCCTGCGGCGAAGCGTCCTACTTCGTGTGGATCAACCGCGGCAAGGAGTCGGTGGTCCTCGACTTCAAGCAGGCGCAGGATCGCGAGTTGCTCGACGCGCTGCTCGCGCAGGCCGATGTGTTCGTCCAGAACCTGGCGCCGGGCGCCCTGGCGCGTGTCGGACTGGACAGCGAGACGCTGCGCCGGAAGCACCCGCGGCTGGTCACCTGCGACATCAGCGGCTACGGCGACGGCCCGGCCAGCGCGCTCAAGGCCTACGACATGCTGGTGCAGTGCGAGAGCGGTCTCGTCGGCATCACGGGCACACCGCAAGCCTGCGGCCGGATCGGCGTGTCCATCTGCGACATCGGTGCGGGTCTCAACGCCGCGATCGCCATCCTCTCGGCCCTCGCGTCCCGCGAGCGGACCGGCACGGGCTGCGGTGTCGCGGTCTCGCTGTTCGACGGTGCCGCCGATTGGATGACGGTGCCTTACGTGCATCAGGTGTATGGCGCGGGCGCGCCGACGCGCCAGGGTCTGCAGCATCCCTCCATCGCGCCGTACAGCGCCTTCACGACGAGCGACGGCGGCAGCGTGGTGATCAGCATCCAGAACGAACGCGAGTGGGCCAGCTTCTGCGAGGCCTTCCTGGCGCAACCCGCGCTGGCCAAGGATGAACGCTTCAGCAGCAACGACCGGCGCGTGACCCACCGGGAGGCGCTGCACGCCATCCTCGACGCGGCCTTCGGATCCTTGCCGCTGGACGAGGCGCTCGCCCGGCTGCAGCGCGCCAGGACGGCCTACGGGCAGGTCCGCACCGTGGCCGAGATGGCGACGCATCCGGCGCTGCGCACGTGGCCGATGCCGGTGGGCGACCGGCAGCTCGACCTGGTCGCGCCGCCGGTTCGCGCGCCCTGGGATAGCGGGCGCTTCGATCCCGCGCCGTCCCTCGATCAGCACGGCGATGCCATCCGCGCCGAGTTCCTCCCCATCACCGACCGGGCCATCGCATGAGCCGCATCACCTACAACGTCAACAGCGCCAACGACGCCAACAACGACCCCACGAACGGCGGCCACGGGGACCGCGCCGTCATCGACCTGGAGCACCTCCGGACGTGGATCGGCCGCGACAGCTGGTCCGACGACCACCTGTCGGTGCGACAGGCCCGACTCATGGCCGCCACGCTGGGAACGCCTCAGGATGAACTCGTCGTCGGCACGCCGTTGCCGCCGCTGTGGCATTGGCTGTACTTCCTGGAAGGGCTGCCGCCGAGTGAACTCGGCCGCGACGGACACGCCGCGCGCGGCGGTTTCCTGCCGCCGGTGCCGCTGTCCAACCGGATGTGGGCGGGCGGCGAATTGACCTTCCACCGGCCGTTGACCCTGGGCTCGGCCATCGGGAAACGGTCCAGCGTCCGGTCCGTCGAGCACAAGCGCGGTCGCAGCGGCGACCTCGTGTTCGTCACCGTGCGCCATGAGCTGTTCAGCGGCGACGAGCTGGCCGTCACCGAGGACCACGACATCGTCTACAAGGCGCCGACGCCGCCCGGGGCCTCGCGTGCCGCGCCGGTCACGATGCCGGAAGCGACGCATCGCGAGTCCTTCGCGCTCAACTCGACGCTGCTGTTCCGATATTCGGCGCTGAGCTTCAACGGGCACCGCATCCACTACGACGTCGACTACTGCCGCGAAGTGGAGGGCTATTCCAACCTGGTCGTCCATGGGCCGCTGCAGGCCACGCTGCTCTCGGCACTGGCGCGGCGCCTGGGCGACCGACCGCTCCGGCGATTCCGTTATCGCGGTGTCCAACCCTGCGTGCTCGGCGCGCCACTCACGCTCAACGCCGCCCCATCGCCGGAGGGGCTCACGCTCTGGACCGCGTTGGCGGACGGGGCGCCGTTCATGACGGCCGAAGCTTCCTACTGGAGACAACAACCATGACCTCATCGATCCGTCGCCGCTTCCTGTCCCGTGCGCTGGCCTATGCGCTGGCCCTGTCCGCGCTCGGCGCCGCGGCCGCCTTGTCGCTGGCCGCGCCGGCCTTCGCGCAGACCTTCCCCGGCAAGCCGATCACGCTGGTCGTGCCCTTCGTGGCCGGCGGCACGACCGACATCCTCGGGCGCATCGTCGCGGAGGCCATGGGCAAGCGCCTGGGGCAGGTCGTACTCGTGGACAACCGCGGCGGCGCCGGAGGCAACCTCGGCGCGGCGATGGTGGCCAAGGCCGAGCCCGACGGCTACACGCTGCTGATGGGCTACAACGGCACGAACGCCATCAACCCGTCGCTGTATCCCAGGCTGTCCTGGGATCCGATCAACAGCTTCAGTCCGATCTCGCTGGTCGCGCGGGTGAACAACGTCGTCGTCGTGAATCCCGCGCTGCCCATCAACAGCCTGCAGCAGCTGGTGGCCTATGCCAGGTCCAATCCCGGGAAGGTGAACTACGGATCGGCGGGCGCGGGCTCGATCTTCCATCTGGCGGGCGAGATGCTCTCGCAACAGACGGGCGTGCAGATGACGCACGTGCCGTACAAGGGCGCGGCGCCGGCGCTGACCGACCTGATGGGGGGCCAGATCGATCTGATGTTCACCACCATCCCGAATGCGCTGCAGCACATCAGGACGGGCCGGCTGCGCGCGCTGGGGGTGACCGGCGATCAGCGCTCGCCGCTGTTCCCGGACCTGCCCACGGCCGCGGAGGCCGGCTACAAGGGCATGGTCGTGGATTCCTGGTTCGGGATCTTCGCGCCGCACGGACTGCAGCCGGCCGTGCAGGCGAAGCTGAACCAGACCCTGCGAGCCGTGCTGGCCGACCCGGAGGTCGTCAGGCGCATGAAGGAACAGGGCGCCGAGCCCCGGGCGTCGTCGCCGGCCGAGCTGCAGGCGCTGTTGCAGACCGACCTCAAGAGCTGGAAGGCCGTCGTGACGGCGGCGAAGGTGTCGCTGGACTGAGGCGCGTTTCGCGCGTCAGTCTTTCGAGGTGACCGGGGCGAAGCCGCCCCTGTCGACCCATGCTAAAGACTGACAATGTGCATTATGTTGCATTAAGGGCGGACGGTATCCCGTGTCGGACCAGGCGTAGTCGCCCCTCTCCCTTCCGCGCCCCAAGCTTGAGCTCGCCTTGCCCTCAGCAGGATCGAAGCCGAGAACCAGCGTTGTGCTGACCTCGCTGCATTGGCCGGCCGCTTAGCATCATCCGCATGACCACGGAGGTACTCATGCGCCTGGCTTCCGACGCACCATCCGAATCAGTAGCCGTCGCGACCGTCGGCACAAGAAATGCGCTGGACCGGAACGTCGCTTCCTCGCATTCGACACAAGGCCAGGTAGACGCGTCGCCGCGCATCCTGGCGCAACGCCGGCTCATCCAATCATTGGGGATGAACGACCAGAACCATCCTGTGATGCGGGTTGCCCAGCGAGAGATCAAACCGGGGGTGCTGAACGTCGCCGGAGAGGAACACAGGGAGTCGGACAAACGACGAGACGCGGAAAAGGCATTCCAGCAGGAAAAGTGTCCTGGTGAGTATTGGAATGAGCACGCCTTCCGCACCACTTTCAAGGGCAACAACGTGTCGGGCGACCCGGGAATGCTCATGGCGCTGGGGGCGATCTTTCATGTGGACGAGATCGGCCTTGGAACAGTTCCGGTCCCTCGAGAGATCGTCCGACACACGCAGAAATGGTTGACGACGATGGAGACCGCCGTCGCCTGGGGAACCAGGGAGGCCGAGCTTGGAATGGTCAGCGAGCCGGCGCAGGGCAAGACGATTGGCACCCTGCTCCCGGCGTTGAGAACGCAATGGGAAGTCCTGTGCGACCTTCTGACTGCCGCCGCCACCACGTCGGAAAACGCTGGTGAAGTCAGGGAGAGGATCAAAAGATTCAACAAGCAACTCAACCTCTGCAAGGCAAGAGTGCAGAAGCATGGCAAATGGGAAAGCCACGATGCGGCTTCAGCTGCGATCAGCGCGGGACGATCAACAAAAATGCATGACGCCGCGCAGCAGGAAAGCGGTCAGAAGGTGGGCATCTGGAAGATCGGCGAATCACACGTGAGAGATATCAAGGATCTGGAGAAAGATTACAACCTCGTCACGCGCACTGAATTCAATTCTCAATACGACGAATGGGCCAAGGGCGGATCCGTCAGTTCTTCCTCGAGCCCCAAGACCGATTCAAACAAGATGACCGAAGGCGGCGGAAGCAGTGAGGTGCCGGTTGCCAGCAGCAGCATCGGTGTCAGCGCCAGTAGCGGCAGTAGCGCCAGTAGCGGCAGTGACAGCACCGGCGGACAGAAGCTTCAGGAAGAAACGCAATAAGCCTGGACAGGCGAGACCCGCGTCCTCAGGACATCAACAGCAGCAGCTTGCCAGTCGTGGCGCGGCTTGCCATGTCGGCGTGAGCCTTCGCGGCATCCGAGAGCGGATATTCACCGCCGATGTGGACCTTCAGCGTGCCCTCGGCGATCCAGTCGAACAGTCGCGCCGTGTGCGCACGCAGCAGTTCCGGCGTGCAGACATGGTCGAAGACGACCGCGAAGCCCAGCTTGATGCTCTTGGGCAGGCGCATGACGTCGAGTGGCCCGGGGTCGCCCAGCACCTTGCCGTACCAGCAGAACGTCCCTGCGCGGCGCAGCACCTCCAGCGATCCGTGGAACGTGCTGGGGCCGGAGCCATCGAACACCACGTGCACGCCCTCGCCGCCCGACAGTTGGCGAACTTCCTCGACGAACTGGTCGTCAGTGCCGACGAGGACATGATCCGCGCCAGCCGCCCGGGCCACCGCCACCTTGTCCGGCGACGAAACACGACCGATCACCTGCCCGCCGCGCCGTTTGATGATCTGGGTCAGAAGCAGCCCGACGCCGCCGGCCGCAGCGTGGACGAAGGCAATGTCGCCCGGCTGGATGGGATGGAAATCGGTCGCGAAATGGCTGGCGGTCAGACCTTGCATCATGACCGCCGCAGCGGTCTTGTCGTCGATGCCGTCGGGGATCGGAACCAGTGAGGTCGCCGCAACGGCGATCTTCTGCGCATAGCTGCCCGGCACGTACATCCAGGCCACCCGCTGGCCGATGGCGAAGTCTTCGACACCCGCGCCCAGACCCAGCACGCGACCCACGCCCTCGACGCCGAGCGTGCGCGGCAGGGGCATCTCATGCCATGCCATGCCCTGGCGCACGCCGATGTCCATGAAGTTGACTCCCGCGACGGCCACCTCGACCAACACTTGCCCAGCGCCAGGCACCGGGTCCGGTTGCTCCACGTACGCCAACACATCGACGTCGCCGGTCCGGGTCATCACAACTGCATGCATCGCATTCCCTTTTGCTCTGGGTGATTTCAAGACGGAGGTCTTTCTGATTCAGTCCATGGTATTGATCCGTTTGTGGACGATCAATCGCTGATCGTCCATATATGATTGCCAGGCGTCCAACGTTCATATATTCATGGATCCACTGACCGACATGCTTGTGGGCCTGCGCATCCGCGCGGCCAGCTTCACCCGCATGGAAGCCAGCGCGCCCTGGGGCGTCAACTCGCCTGGAGAGCGCGGCGTCAACTTCGTACTGCTGGTGCGCGGCTCTGCGATCCTGACCCCGCCGGGAAACCCGCAACCGATCGCGCTGCGAAGCGGCGATGTGTATATCAAGCTGGATGGCACGCCCTACCGCCTGTACGACCACGAGGACTCGGTCCTGATCGACTGCGTGGAGGTGGAGAAGCTGCGGGTCGGCCACCGCATCCAGGTGGGCGGTGGCGGCGCGCTCACCACCTTCGTCGGCGGATCGTTCGAGCTGGATGCGCTGGAAGCCCGGCCCTTGCTGCGCGCCCTGCCGCCGCTGCTGCACCTGAAGCTGGACCAGCACCGCAGCGTGGCCTTCCAGTCGGTGCTGGAGATGGTGGCCCTGGAGACCGAGTCCCCCGGGCTGGGCTCGGAAGCAGTGCTCAACCGCTTGTTCGAACTGCTTTTCGTGCATGCGATCCGCGCGTATTCGACGCAGCCTGACGGGCCGACGCGCGGTTGGCTGGGCGCCATCGCCGACCGCCAGTTGGCGCTGGCGCTGGAAGCGATGCATGGCGACCCCGCGCAGGACTGGACAGTGGAATCATTGGCGCGCAAGGCCGGCATGTCTCGCTCGGGCTTTGCTGCACGCTTCAAGGCCGTGGTCGGCCAATCGCCGCTCGACTACCTGACCCAATGGCGCATGTACTGCGCGAGCCGGCTGCTGCAGCAGGGCCATGTGGCCCTGGCCGAAGTGGCGCGCCGGGTCGGCTACGAATCGGCGGCCGCCTTCAGCCGCGTGTTCCGCCGCGAGACGGCGACGACGCCGGGCGCCTTTCGCAAGGCCGGCGCGGACGCCCGGGCGGCGAGCTCCCGGACTTGAGGCGTGCGACGTGGCACGCAAGCCCGGATCGGCGTCGCCGGCCCGGGCTTCGGCTCAGCGCTCAAGTGCCTTGCGGCCGGTGTGCAGGCTCGCCCGTGCGCTCGGCCATCTGCGTCACGAGGGCGGCATATCGTTCACCGTGGCGCAGCGCGGCGTAGCGCTCACGCGCAGCGCCCAGTGCGGCGGTCTCGTGGCCCTGCTCCAGCGCCACGCGTTCGGCTTCGGCCAGGCCCGACTCCTGGTAGATCTTGAGATCGGCCAGCACTTCAGCCCGCGTCAGCGGCGCCGCGGGCGCAACGTGGCGTCGCGTCAGCGCGGCGTAGCGTTCGCGCGCGGGGCGCAGGTCGCTCGTCTCGTGTCCGTGCTCCAGTTGCACGCGCTCGGCGGCCGCCAGGCCCGACGCCTGGTAAGCCTTGAGATCGGCCACCACCTGGGCGCGCGTCGTCGTCGACGGCGCGCCGTTCCGATCGACGGGGTCCACCCGCGGATAGTGATCGGCATGGGCCGCGGCGCTGCCGAAGGCCGCGGCGCACACGGTCAGAGACAGGGCGATTCGATTCAGGGTGGATGGGTGGTTCATGGCAATTTCCTGGTGGGAGCGATGGTTGGCGGCGGGGGACGGGAGGGAACTCTCGGCCGTCACTTCGGCTGCACCTTGGCCGCGGCGATGATCGCGGCGGCGACTTCCGTCGTCTTCGAGAGCTGCGGCACGTGGCCGGCTTGCAGACGGATGGTCTTGGCCGAGATCCTCCGGGCGTTGTCCAGCTGCAGGGCGGGCTGGATCATCAGGTCGTCCTCGGACACGAGGAACCACGACGGCTTGGTGCGCCACGCCGCGGTCGTCACCTTCTCCTCGAAGTTCTTGCCACGGATCGGACCCTGCGTGGCCGCAATGAGCCGCGTCTCCGACAAGGGGACGTCCTGCGCGAAGTGCCGGGTGATGCCCTCGAAGGTCATCGAGATGAAGCCCTCCTTGTCGCTCACCACGTGAGAAAGGCCGCTCGGCGCCGGGTACTCCTTGTTGAGGTCGGCAATGGACTGCCCTTCGGACGGCGCGAAGGCCGCGACGTACACCAGCGACTTCACCCGCGGGTGATTGCCGATCTCGGTGATGACCATGCCACCCCACGAGTGGCCGACCAGCACCACCGGCCCGGTCTGCGCGTCCAGGGCGCGCCGGGTGGCCGCCACGTCGTCGGCCAGCGAGGTCAAGGGGTTGTTGACCGCGACGACGTCGATGCCTTCGGCCTGCAGCTTCGAGATGACCCCGTTCCACGAGGCCCCGTTGTCGAAGGCGCCGTGGACGACCACCACGGTGGTCTTGCCCACGGGCGTAGACGCCGATGCGGGCTCCGTCGCGACGATGGCCGCGAAGCTCAAGGTGGCGACCAGAAACGGCAGTTTGATGTTGGGCTTCATTTGAATCTCCTGGGAAAGGTGGTTGCGGAGGTCAGGCGACTGATGCAGCCTGTGGTCCGAACTTTCTGCTTCCCAGCCCTTTTCGCCATCACTCCCGTGGGCAGGAGATCAGGTCGACATCGGCACGATCAAATGAACATCAAACGGGACGTCCCTGCCCTGTCCAAAAGTGGCAGATCGCGCGTCACAGCGCTCGTCAGCGCTCGTCAGCGCTCGTCAGCGCTCGTCAGCGCTCGTCAGCGCTCGTCGGGCGTGAGGCACGCCTCGAACAGGCGCAGACCCGCCTCCAGGGTCTTCAAGCCGTCCGGGATAGAGGACAGGGGCGCCAACTGCTCCCGGTACAACGCGTCGGTGCGCGCCAGCACCGCATCGACGATCTTCTTGCCGCGAGGCGTCAGACGTATCAGGTAACCGCGCCGGTCGTTCGGATCGTTCATGCGTTCGGCCAGATCCTGCGCGGCCAACTTGTCGATCCGGTAGGTCGCCGTACCCGAGGTCACGCTGTGCATGCGCAGGATGTCCGTGGGCCGCAGCGCATAGGGTTCTCCGATGCGGCGCAGCGCCATGAGCAGCATGAACTCGTCGTACTTGATCCCCAGCGCCGTGCAGTGCTCGATGAGCAGCCGATCGATCAGCATGCCGATGCGCCGGATGCGGATGCCCAGCAGCATCGCTTCCGAGGCCTTGTCCCCCAACTCGCTGCGCCATTGGTCGATCAGCACGTCCGAGTTGCCCCACACCGGGCTCGTGTCAGGCGCATGAGGCTCGGGGAGCCGCTCGGCGAAATTGCTCAGCAGTTCGGAAACGCTCGTGCGTGGCTTGGCCAAGGTCTTGCCTCTTTGGAGGTATGGGGAAAAGCTGCTCCGTTGAAAGTATATCCAACATAAAGTATCTTGAAATTCAAGATACATTGCCGCGACGGGTCTCCCGCGCTTGCGGTGCATCCCTGTCCCGGAACAGACCCGAGTCGACCTCACGCCCACAGCCCATGAGCCCCCTGCCTGCCGACCCCCTGCCCCCGTCCCTCGCGCCAGACGCCGGATCGAGCAGCATCGAGCCTGGCCTGCTGCGCTTCGAGAACTTCGAGATCTGTCCTGGCCGCCGCACGCTGTGGCGCGACGGCGAACCCATGCGTCTGGGCAGTCGATCGTTCGATCTGCTGGTGGCCCTCTGCCGGCGTCCCGGAGAGATCCTCTCCAACCAGGACCTCATGGCGGCCGCGTGGCCGAATCGGGTCGTGGACGAAGGGGGCGTGCGCGTCCAGATCGCGGCGCTGCGCAAGGCGCTCGGCGACGGCGCGGGCGGACGGCGCTTCATCACGAACGTGCCGCTGCGCGGCTACTGTTTCGTTGCAGCGGTCGAGTCGCCCGATGCCGGGATGGCGCCAGCCCCCCTGCCCTCGGTGGCTCCGGAGCGGCCCACGGACCGCCAGGTGGGCGCCCGCGCCTGCGCGATGCCTTCGCTGCTCTCACCGCTTGTCGGCCGCGAGGACGACGTGGACGAGGTGACCCGTCGACTGCTGGAGCGGCCGTGCGTGACCGTGGTCGGTCCCGGGGGGATCGGCAAGACGAGCGTCGCCCGTGCGGCGGCGCAAAGGCTCAGCCAGCGGGAGGGATTCGACGTCGTCTTCGTCGAACTGGCCAGCCTGGCCACCGCCAACCGGACCCCGATGGCCGTCGCGTCGGCGCTGGGCATCATGGCCTCCGACACGGATCCGCTCCCTGCCATTGCGACCGCCTTGCGCCGCCAGGCGCTCACGCTCCTCGTGCTCGACAACTGCGAACACGTCATCGATGGCGCGGCCGCCACGGTCGAATACCTGCTGACCCATGCGCCCCACGTGCGCGTGCTGTGCACCAGCCGGGAGTCCCTGCGGATACAGGGAGAGTGGGTGCAGGGCCTCGGACCGCTGGCCCTGCCGCCCGCCGACGTCTCCAGCGCCGAAGAGGCCTTGCGTCACCCGGCCGTCGGCCTTTTCGTGGAGCGCGCCAACGCGACGGCCCGGGGATTCCAGATGGGAGACAGCGAGGCCCCGCTGGTCTCGAGCATCTGCCGCGGTCTGGACGGCATTCCGCTCGCGATCGAACTGGCAGCGGCAGCGGTCGACATCGTCGGCCTGGCCGGCCTGGCCGACCGCCTGGGCATCCGGCTGGCCCTGCTCGGCAGGGGGCGGCGCACCGCGGCCCCGCGCCAGCAGACCCTGCGGGCAACGCTCGACTGGAGCTACCAGCTGCTGTCCGCCGACGAGCAGTCGATGCTGGCCGCCTTTTCCATCTTCAAGGGCCAGTTCTCCTATGCGGCCGCCAGTGCGGTAGCGGGCCGATCGACGGACGCGCTCGACGCCGGTCTGGCGGGCCTGGTGAGCAAATCGCTGCTGGGGACGGACCGCAGCGGCAACGCCGTTCATTACCGACTGCTGGCGATCACGCGGGAGTACGCCTCGGAACGACTCGCCGCGGGCGACGAAGCACAGGACGTGGCGCTGAGGCACGCGACGTTCATCCGCGACCTCTTGAGAACGACCACCGACGCCGGTGAACAGGGCCGGCATCGGACGGCCGGGCAGGTCTGCGAACACGCTCGATGGATCGACGACGTGCGGCTGGCCATCCATGGGGCGTCCGCGCGCACCGAGACCCGGGCGCTGGGCGTCTCGATCGTGGCCCGGGCGGCGCCGCTGTACTTCTCGCTGTCGCTGCTGGCGGAATACCGCGAACTGGCGCAGCGCGCGCTGGAGATGATCGACGCCGTCGATTCCTGCGTCGACAGCGACGCCGAAGACGAGATGCACCTGTGCGAGGGCCTGGGGCACGCGCTCTGGCACACACGGGCGGACACCGCCGCGATGGCGACGGCGTTCCGGCGGGCGCTGGTGATCGCGGAACAGCGACAGGCGACCGCGTCCCGCATGCGTTGTCTCTGGGGCTTGTGGCTGGTCTGCAATGCCACGGGCGACTACGCGGGATCGCGCGCGCTGGCGGAGCGCTTCGGCGAGATCGAGGCTTCCGCCACGGATGCCTCCGCACGTCTCAGCCACGCCCGCATGATGGCGCTCGGCCTGCATCTGGACGGTGAACAGGACCAGGCGTCGCAATTCGCGCGACGGATCCTTGAGGAGCCCCCCGCCCCCAACGTCGCGGCGGGCACGGGCCTGTTCAAGTTCGACCAACGCGTGGCCGCACTGGCGGTCACCGCGCGGATCCAGTGGCTGCAAGGCCGGCCCGAATCGGCCCTCGCCGCGGCCGCCGAGGCGGTCAGGGAGGCCGTGTCGCTCGACCATGCGCTGTCCCTCTGCTACGCGATCGCCATCGGCGCCGCGCCGGTGGCGTTCTGGAGCGGCGATCTGGCACAGGCCAGGGCGTGGACCGGCCTCCTGCGCCAGAGTTCAGACGCCAGATCCCTGCACTTCTGGCGCGCCTTCGCCGACAGCTACCAGCAGTTGCTGGACCTCGAGGACGGGCGCCTGGCGCCGGGCGAGGTCTGCCCGAAGCCCGGCACGGACATCATGCTGCGGGACACGCTCTGCACGGTGCAGCCGTCGCTGGCGGATGATGTCGTGCTGGCGCGTGCGCGACGGGGCGAGTCCGGATGGTGCCAGCCTGAACTGCTGCGACTGGCCGGCGAGCGCCATCTGGAAGCCGGCGATCCCGAAGCCGGCCGGGACGCCATCAGGAAGGGCATCGCGGTCTCCCGGCGGCAGGGCGCGCTGTCCTGGGAACTCCGGTGTTGCATGAGCCTCGTGCGGTGGAGCCATCTGCTGGGCGACGCCGGGCATCATCGGGCCGAGCTCCGTGCCGTGTTCGCCAAGTTCCGCGAGGGATTCGACAGCCGCGACCTGCGCCTCGCCGCGCAGTTGCTGGAACGGTCCGACGCGCGGCAACGGATCGTGCCGGACCCGGTGGATCGTCGTCCCCATCGGATGTGCGACGCATCTCCTCTCAACGCTTAACAACGCTGAACTGGCCCGGCGAGGCCCTGCCCGCCATGATTGGATCCAAGACGAGCCCGGTCGGCCGTCCGTCCAGTCAACATCGAGGAGTGGCCATGAACAGCTTTGAATCCGCCCACCGCATCCGGGTCCTGGTCCTGTACGACGAATCCATCGTCGCCGCGGGGCTCTGCGCGACCCTGTCACTGCAACCCGACCTCGAGCTTCACTCGGGCGCCCGGGCCGATGCCAGCGGCGGTCCGTTCGACGTCGTCGTGTGCGACCACGAGACCGGCATCGCCCTGGCTCAGGAAGACCTCCGGGGCTCCGGCAGGAGCGGCGCGGAACCGCCGACGCTGATCCTGACGTCCCAGTCCAGCGAAACCGCGGTGATGCAGGCGATGGCGCGTGGCGTGCAAGGCTACGTGCTGCTCGGCAGCCCGCTGGAGGAACTGCTCGGCGCCATCCGGGACCTGGCGCGCGGCAAGCGTTATCTGAGCCAGGGGGTGGCCCATCGCATCGTCGAAAGCCTGGGGCGTGAAACCTTGACCACGCGTGAGAGTGAAGTGCTCCAGCTGCTCGGTCGCGGCCAGTGCAACAAGTCCATTGCTCGCGACCTGGCGATCTCCGTGGGCACCGTGAAGACCCACGTCAAGGCGGTGATGGCGAAGCTGGGGGCGGAGAGCCGGATGCACGCCGTGACCGTGGCTGCCCAGCGCGGTCTGATCGCGCTGGCCGAGGACACGGGCAAGTCGTCGACGTCTGCGCGCATGCGCACTCGCACAATCCCTCCAAAGAGTGACTCCGGCCGCTGGATCACGCACCATCAACAGGCAGATGCATTGAAGGCCGCACTCGTCGGCTGAGGACGTCACATCACCGCGCCGGTCGTGACGAACAATCGCCCCCCATTCCTTCGTCGCGCAGCCCGCCTCGGACCTGACCTCGTCGTCCGCCGGGCTGGCCGACCGTTTTTTCCCACCAGGAGGCCGCAGCCTCCCGTCGTCTCGGCGTCCTGATCCAGGAACCATGAACACAAGCGAACAAGCCTCCAGCCCTGAGTTTGCCGATCCTCTTCGTCCCCTGATGGCCCGGGTCGCCCTGCGGGACCGCGCCGCGTTCGAGCGCCTGTATCGCGCCACTTCGGCGCACCTGTTCTCCATCGCCCTGCGCGTGCTGCGCGATGAGGGCCGCGCCGACGAGGTGCTGCAGGAGGCGTACGTCAGCGTCTGGCAGAAAGCGGCCAGCTACCAGTCCGATGCGGCCACGCCGATGACCTGGATGATCAACATCGTGCGCAACCGCGCGATCGATGCGCTGCGCGCGGGCCGCAATGAACGCGCCAGCACCGTCGAGCTGAACGACGAGGCGATGGACGTCGCGGCCGATGCCGCCGGCGATCCGCACGTCCTGTTCGACCAGAGCCTCGTGAAGGCGCGCATCGACGACTGCATGCTGGGTCTGCCGCCGGCCCAGAGACAGGCCCTGGCACTCGCCTACTATCGCGGCATGGTGCATACCGAGATCGCCGAGATGCTTCACTCCCCCTTGGGCACGGTCAAGAGCTGGGTCCGTCGCGGACTCGAGCAGTTGAAGTCCTGCCTGGACAACGCGGGGGTGCGCAAGTGAACTACCTCCGCCCCGAACGACTGGATCCGCTCGCCCGCGACTATGCGGCGGGCACGCTGGCCGGCGGCGCACGTCGTCGCTTCGAGTCGCTGATGCGCGACTCGGCCGCCGTGCGGCTGGCCGTGGAGGTCTGGCAGCAACGACTGGCCACCCTGGAGGCCGCCACGCCGCCCCTCGCGCCGCCCGTGGGCACCTGGAACGGCATCCAGCGACGCCTCTTCCCCGACGAACTGCGCAGGGCCCCGCCCGCCCCCGCCGGCGGCGGCTGGTGGCGCTGGCTGGTACCCGGCGGCGGGCGCGGCGCGGCCGCGGTCTCGGGTTGGGCCGTCGTCGGCGCACTCGCCGGCGCGCTGGCCTGCGTGGCCGTGCTGCGCAGTGCTCCGACATGGATGGAAACGGTGCAGGCGGACCAGGCCACGCCCGCGAGCTATGTGGGCCTGCTGCATGACGCCAAGGGCCAGCCGACCCTGGTGGCAAACTCCCGCCGCCACGGCACGCTGATGACGGTGCGCCTGCTGCAGCCGCTACCCGTGCCTGCCGGCCAGGTGGCGCGCCTGTGGGCCCTCCCCGACAACGGCGCGCCGATCCTGCTGGCCACGCTGCCCGCCAAGGGCACGACGCAGGCGTCGCTCGCCGACACCTCGGAACGGCTGTTCAAGTCGGTGCGCCGCCTCGCGGTCAGCATCGAACCCGCGGCCACCGCGCCGACCGTGCCTCTCACGCCCTTCGTCTGGGAAGGCGACTGCGTGAAGGTCTGGTGATCCGCTGATCGCCCGCGGCGCCGTACCGACGGTGCCGCGGCATCCGGGGACCCTGTGCGTCTCATCGCCGGGGTCAGGTCTTGCGCCGATCTGCGTTACCAACCCTTTCATGCGCCCTGGCCATCCGTGCATGGCCTTGTTCCGTAGGTCCTGATGTGTCCCCGATTGCAATGACAGCCTGCAGCCTGCCGGGCGGCGCGATCGGCCTCTCACATCGACAGGGCCTGCCCATGAACGACAAGACCTCCTTCCCCTGCGCCGGGGATCCCCTCGACAAGGACCCGCAGCTGACCGCGCCGCTCAGGTCCCTGGAGTGAGGCCTGCATGCCCGTTGTCATTTTCGCGTGCACCCTGGATGCCCACGCCTTCGAATCGCTGCTGCCCTTCGCCTCCACCCTGGCGCGCCGCGGTTGCCGCGTGCTCTTTCTCGCCGAGCCGAGCTTTCGGGCGCGCGCGGAAGCTGCAGGCCTTGAGTTCGTGCGGATGAGCGACTTGGACGACGAGGAAGACGTCGATGTCGCCGGCCTTCCCCGCCGCACGGACGTGGCCAGGCGGCTGCTCGCCTTCGAGCGGACGATCCGTCGCCATCACGTCGATCGCCTGACCGCTCAGCACAGGTCGCTGCAATCGCTGCTGGCCCGCATCGCTGCACAGCACCCGGACGGTCCTGCGCCCGTGCTGGTCCACGACACGATGTTCCTCGGCGCCTGGCCGCTCCTGCTGGGAGCGGCTGGTCACCGTCCCGCCGCGATCCTGTCGATCGGCGTCATGCCTCCGCCTTTGTCGGATGAGTTCACCGCACCCTTCGGATTGGCCCTGCCGCCCGATGGCAGCGATGCGGGAAGGCGGCTGAACGCCGCCATGAACGCGCAGTTGCACGAACTGTTCGCAGGGACACAGGCCGCGCTCGACAGGGCGCTGCGACGCTGCGGCGCGACGCGTCCGCCGCCGTTCGTGCTGGACGGCGTGGTGTCGCTGCCCGACGGGGTCCTGCAGCTGAGCGTTGCGCAGCTGGAATACGCGCGCGGCAACGCACTGCCCACGCTGAGCTACATCGGGCTCGCGCCTGCCGGCGCCGGCGCCGCCGCCCTGCCCGCGTGGTGGTCCGATCTGGACACCGCGCGTCCCGTCGTCCTTGTGGCTGCGGGACGGCTTGCCGGAGGAGACCTGGACCCGCTCGTGCGCTCGACGCTCTACGCGCTCCGGAACGAGCCGGTACTGATCGTCGTGGCCGTCGACTGGAACGCCAGACGCTTCGGTCCCTTGCCGGTCAACGCGCGGTCCGCCCCGGAACTGCCGCTGGAGGCCCTGCTGGCGTGGGTCGACGTCGTGGTGAGCCATGGCGCGTATGCGGACACCCAGCGCGCACTGTCGCACGGCGTTCCGGTGATCATGGCGCCTCAGACCGAATCGGAGCGGGAACTCGCCGCGCGGGTGGTCCGGGCCGGCGCGGGCGTGCAGTTGACGACGGCCTTCTCCGTCGAGGAGATCCTGGTCGCGGTGCAGGCGGTCGTGGAGACGATGGCGTTTCTCGTGGCGGCCCGCCGCCTGCGCGACGCGTATCTCCGCCACGATGCCGTCGAGGCCGTGGTCGCGGCCGTCCTCGCGCACGCGACGCCGCCGAGGCCATGAACGCCTCCCGCGAGGAACGAGGACTGGGCGACGACGTCCTGGACAGCAGCGCTCAGTGGCCGCGGCTTCTCAGGTGCCGGAGCAGCACCGCGTCGCTGGCGATCGCGGCCAGGTCCTGCAGGGTCCGGCGCTGGCCGGGATCCAGCTGTCGCGGCCGGTAGTCGATGACGCAGATGGATCCCAGGGCGAAGCCGTCGGGGTCGTACACCGGCGCTCCCGCATAGAAACGGAAATTCGGCGCCTCCGCCACCGCCGGATTGGCGGCGAAGCTCTCGTGCCTGGACAGGTTCCTCACCTCGAAGACGTCCCGCTGCAGCACGGTGTGATTGCAGAAGGCCCAGCTCCTGGGCGTCTCCGGCAAGTCCAGCCCCTGGCGCGACTTGAACCATTGCCGATCCGCCGTCAGCAGCGTCATCAGCGCCACGGGGGCCTTGAGCTCGCTCGCGGCCAGCCGCGTCACCCGGTCGAAGGTCGATTCCGGCGCGGTGTCCACCAGCCCCGACCGCGCCACGGCCTGGAGCCGGCCCGTCTCGTTCGGCGGCACCGGGAAGCCGTCGCCGAGCGTCGCAACCGCCTGGACGTGGTCTTCCGTCAGCGGGATCAGCACGCCGCCCAGCCCGTCCAGGCTGGTCTTGACGACCCGCGCAGGCAGCTTCACGGTGCCGCGTCTGCCGGTGGGGATCACGGCGACGAGGGCCGCTTCCCTGAACTGGCCCGAGACGGCCAGCGCCTCGATCAAGCCGACCGCTGCGCCTTGAAAGGCGGCGACGTCGACGACGACCGCGGCGGGGACCCGCTCCCCGACCGCCGCGGCGGCGGCCCAGGTGTCGGTGTGGAACACGGGGGTGATGTGCGCGATCCGCCGCAGGACAGCCTCGAATCCGGGCCGCCCGGCCTCGTCGGTGACCACGAGCACGGTGGCCGACGCCACATGCGCGGCGACGACGGCGGAGGCCCCGCCCGGGAGGATCGCGTCGACGGCACTGCGAAGCACGCGGCGATGGCCGCCAGGCGTTTTCCAGGACGGGAGCTTGCCGCCCTCGATCATGAGCTGGGCGGTGCGAACCGAGATGCCCAGGATCTTTGCTGCTTCGGTGGTGGTGAGGACGTCGTCTGCCATCTGCGGGAGGTTGCAAGCCCGGACCGGGAGGTCCGGCGCTGCATGAATTCCAGTTTACGCCGCGTCGCCATGCGCCCGGAGGGCTCGCGCGAAGCATCCCCACGATCTGAGTCAAATTCGACAAAGTTCGATGTATTTGGTAGATTTGAAACTTCACATCGCATTCGGACCGCCTTCGATCCGATCGTTCCCTCCACTCACCGACGACCCCACCGAGCCCATGGCCCCGACCCCCACCGAATCCACCCGTCGCCCCCTGACCGACGACGCCCGCGCCCCCCGCGACACCCACTTCGACTTCATCGTCTGCGGCGCCGGCACGGCCGGCTCGGTGGTCGCCGGCCGCCTGGCCGCGAATCCGGACGTGCGCGTCCTCCTCCTGGAGGCAGGCGGGGACGACGACTGCCCCGAGGTCATGGAACCGGGTCGGTGGCCGCTCAATCTCGGCACGGAACGGGACTGGAACTTCAGCGCCGCGCCCAATCCCCACCTCAACGACCGCAGCATCCCGCTGAACATGGGGCGGACCCTGGGCGGCGGCTCCAGCATCAACGTGATGCTCTGGGCGCGCGGCCACATGAACGATTGGGAGGACTTCGCGCTGGCCAGCGGCAACGACGCCTGGAACTACCAGTCGGTGCTGAAGATCTACCAGCGTGTCGAGGACTACTGGGGCGCTCCGGATCCGCAGCGACGAGGCGTCTCCGGGCCCGTCCACGTGGGTCCCGCAACACGTCCGCAGCCGGTGGCGACGGCCCTGCTCGAGGCCGCCCGGCAGATCGGCATCCCGACCTTCGACAATCCCAACGGCGCGATGATGGAAGGCCGCGGCGGCGCGGCCATCAACGACCTCATCGTCAAGGAAGGTCGCCGCCAGTCGATCTATCGCGCCTATGTGCATCCGCGTCGCGGCCAGGCCAATCTCACGGTGCTCCCCCACGCGCTGGTCAGCCGCCTGGTGTGGTCCGGCAAGCGCGTCGTCGGCGTCGACGTCGTGCGGGACGGGCGACTGGAACGTTTCACCGCCGATCGCGAAGTCATCCTGTCGCTCGGCGCCGTCAACACCCCCAAGGTGCTGATGCAATCCGGCATCGGTCCGGAGGCCGAGCTCGCCCGGCACGGCATCCCGCTCGTCCAGCATCTGCCCGGGGTCGGCGCCAACCATCAGGACCATGTGTCCTTCGCGGCCATCTTCGAGTACGAACAAGCCCAGGAGGTTGGCCACGGCGGCTCCGAGGCGACCCTGTACTGGTCGAGCGACAGCGCGATGCGCCTGCCCGACATGTTCCATTGCCAGGTCGAGTTCCCCGTCCCGAGCGCCGAGAACGCCGCCCTGGGCGTCCCGCAGCACGGCTGGACCATGTTCGCCGGGCTCGCCCATCCGAAGAGCCGCGGACACATCGCCCTGTCAGGTCCCGAGGTCACGGACGCGCCCATCATCCGGCCGGGCACGCTGTCCGATCCGGACGACCTGCGTTGCGCGCTCGACAACATCCGCCTGGTGCAGGAACTCGGCGCGCAGGACGCCTTCAAGGGCCTCGTCAAGCGGGAGAGCCTCCCGGGCAAGCTGTCGGGGGCGGCGCTGGAAAACTACGCGCGCAATGCCGCGGTGACCTACTGGCATCAGTCCTGCACCGCCAAGATGGGGCGTGACGCGATGTCGGTGGTGGACGGTGCCTTGAAGGTCTACGGGGTGGAGGGCCTGCGCATCGCCGACGCGTCCGTCATGCCGCACATCACCAGCGGCAACACCATGGCGCCTTGCGTGGTCATCGGGGAGCGGGCCGTCGAGGAGATCCGCGCCACCTACGGCCTCTGACCCGCACGACACCTTGCCGATGAGGTACCGGCCCGCCCCTGCCGCACCCGATGATGCGGCGACCTTGAGAGAGTGGCTCACCCGCGTCGTCCAGAGGGATCGCGACGCGTTCGAGCGGCTCTACCGCGCCACCTCGGCGCATCTGTTCTCCATCGCCCTGCGCGTGCTCCGAGACGAGGCGCGGGCCGGCGAGGTGCTGCAGGAGGCCTACGTCAGCATCTGGCAGCGGGCGGACAGCTACCGGTCGGACGTCGCCACGCCGATGACGTGGATGATCAACATCGTCCGCCATCGCGCCATCGACGCGCTGCGTTCGAGCCGGCGGGAACGCGCATGCACGGTGGAACTGGACGACGGTGCGCTGGACATCGCCGCTGAAGCGAGCGGCGATCCGCACGCGCTGCTGGAGCTCAGCCTGATGAAGGCCCGCATCGACCGCTGCATGCTGGCGCTGTCCGCGGCGCAGCGCCAGTCATTGGCGCTGGCCTACTACCGCGGGCTGGTGCACACGGAGATCGCGGACCTGCTCGACACCCCGCTGGGCACGGTGAAGAGCCGCGTCCGCGGCGGGCTGGACCAACTGCGCGCCTGCCTGGAGGGCGCGCAGGCGCGCATGTCGCGCGCCTCGTCCGCTTCATCCACGTCAACCGCCTCTCCGGCATCACGAGCGGCCGCTTCAGAGCGTTGGCACGGTGCCGCCGTCGATCACAGGCTCGGCGTTTGAGCGCATCCCGCCCCAGCGTCCGTCGTTACAAATCCTTTCGCCTGCGCGCGCATCCGCGCCGCGACGGCTCCCGTAGGTCCTGATGTCGACGATCGCAGCGACGCTCCGCAGCCAGCGGACCGCGCGATCAGCCCCCTGACATCGAAAGGACCCCACCGTGAACAGCAAGCCCTCCTTCGCCCTGGCCATCGCCTTGAGCGCCTTCTGCCTGCAGGTGACGCTGGCCGCCGACATGGCGCCCACCACCCCGACCGCCGCCGCGCGCAAGGACGCCTCGCTCGACAAGGCCCGCCAGTACATCGACGCCCGCCAGTGGGACGCCGCGCTGAAGGAACTCAAGCGCGTCGACGACCGCGGCAACGCCGACTGGAACAACCTGATGGGCTACACCCTGCGCAAGGGCGGCACGCCCGACCTGGCAGCCTCCGAGCGCTATTACGACGCCGCGCTGAAGATCGATCCGCGTCATCGCAACACGCTGGCGTACTCCGGCGAGCTCTACCTGATGAAGGGCGACCTGGCGAAGGCGCAGGCGCGCCTGTCCACGCTGGCGACCGAGTGCTCCGCCAAGTGCGAGCAGTACGACGAACTGCGCGCCGCCATCGACCGCTACCAGGCCAACGGCAACCGCTACGTGGCCAAGGGCAACTGGTAAGCGGACGCTTCGGGCACGACTTCGACAGGCAACGGCAGCGATGGACACCGCGATGGACGATTGGACCCGACCCCTGGACGCGGACGCGCCCGGCGGTCCGAACCTCGAGTACGAACCGGAATTCGCCGCGCTCATGGACGCGCTGCGCGGCCGCGAGGAGACGCAGTTCGCGCCCGCTGAAGCGCCGGATTGGCCGCTGACGCGGCAGCTCGCGCAGGACCTCCTGCCGCGCACCCGCGATCTGCGGATCGCCGTGGCCTGGGGCCGCGCCGGCGTCGTCGCCGACGGCCTGGCCGCGCTGCCCGATGCGCTGGCGCTGGTGGCCGGTCTGCTCGACCGCTGCTGGGACGGCCTGCATCCGCTGCCCGACGCGGACGATGCCGACGCCTTTGCCCGCCAGGGACCGCTGGTCGACCTGGACACCGCGCGCGGCCTGCTCGGCGACCTGCGGCACGCGCCGCTGCATCGCGACCGGCGTCTGCCGGCGCTGCGGCTGCGCGATGTGGAGGTGGCGCTCGAACGCCTGCCGGCGCGCGACGGCGACGAGGTCTTCACCGCGGATCAGCTGCGGCGCTTCTTCGCGGACGAGGCCGGGTTGACGGCGTCGCTGCGCGCGCAGGTCGAGGCCGCGCAAGCCGCGATGGAGCGACTGCGGCAGGTGTGGACGACACGCCTGGGCGCCGACGTCGGCCCGCGCCTCAAGGCGATCGGGCAGGCCGTCGCCGACCTGCGCGGGCTGTTGCCCGATGCGCGGGACGGCTCGCCGGAGAACGCGGCGGACGGCGCATCGTCGGCGGCGAGTCATGGCGACGATGCGGTCGACGGTTCGCCGGGCCGGGACGCCTCCGACGCAGCGACCGCGCCGCACGTCGCTCGCCTCACGATCCGAACGAGGTCCGACGCGCTCGCGGCGTTGCGGCGGATCCGCGAGTTCCTCGAACGCACCGAGCCCACCAACCCCGCGCAGTTGATGCTGCGGCGCGCCGAGCACCTCATCGACAAGGACTTCTTCGCCCTCGTGCGCGAGATCGCCCCCGGCGGCATCGCGGACGCGGCTCGCATCCTGGGCCTGGAAGAGGACGCGCTCGACGCTTCGGCGTAAACGGCTTCGGCATCAGCGGCTTCGGCATCAGCGGCTTCGGCATCAGCGGCCTTGGCATCAACGGCCTTGGCATGCGCGGCCTCGGGCACCGTCAGGCCGCCTAGCTTCCATCGCCGCTGGCCCTCACCCCTGCCCTCTCCCGCAAGCGGGAGAGGGCGCAAGACAACCGCCCGCGCTGGGCGCCATTCACTCAGACCTTTCTGGAGACCCCATGGGAAGCAGTCAGAAATTCATCGGCCGCAACCGCGCGCCGCGTGTGCAGATCGAATACGACGTCGAGCTTTACGGCGCCGAGAAGAAGGTCCAGTTGCCCTTCGTCATGGGCGTGCTGTCCGACCTGGCCGGACGCCCCGAGGAGCCGCTGCCGCCCGTCGCGGAGCGTCGTTTCCTCGACTTCGACATCGACAACTTCGACCAGCGGATGAAGGCGATGAAACCCCGCGCCGCCTTCGCCGTGCCCAACACGCTCACGGGCGACGGCCTGCTGCCGGTGGACCTCAGCTTCGAAAGCATGGACGACTTCTCGCCGGCGGCCGTCGCCGCGCGCGTCGAGGGCCTGCGTCCGCTGCTCGAGGCGCGTCGCCAACTCAGCAACCTGCTGACCTACATGGACGGCAAGGAAGGCGCCGAGGCGCTGATCGCCCGCGTCCTGCGCGATCCCGCGCTGCTGCAGTCGCTGGCCGAGCACCCCCTTGCCGCAGGCGCCGCCGCCGCTGCCGCCGAGGCGTCCACGGACGCACCGGCAGACGACGGCAACGCCCGCTGAGCCCGCACCACGAGGACCTCCCCATGATGGACGCCATCCGCTCCACCGCCCCCGCCGCCGGCCCGCTGGCCGGCCCGCTGGCCGGCATCACCCACGAGGGCAGCGACTTCGCCGCGCTGCTCGACAAGGCCTTCAAGCCCAAGTCCGACGAGGCCCGCCTGCAGATGGAGGGGGCCGTGCGCACCCTTGCGCAGCACGCGCTGGCGCAGGTCGCGCTGATCGGCAAGGACACGGTCGCCAGCATCGAGTCGCTGATCGGCGCGCTCGACCGCAAGCTCTCGGAACAGGTCAACCTGATCCTCCACCACGAGGACTTCCAGCGCCTGGAATCCGCCTGGCGCGGCCTGCAGTACCTGGTCAACAACACCGAGACCGACGAGCAGCTCAAGATCCGCGTGATGCCGATGGCGAAGCAGGAACTCGGCCGTCTGCTCAAGCGCTACAAGGGCACGGCCTGGGACCAGTCCCCGCTATTCAAGAAGATCTACGAGGAAGAGTACGGCCAGTTCGGCGGCGAGCCCTTCGGCGCGCTGGTCGGCGACTACCACTTCGACCATTCGCCGATGGACGTCGAGCTGCTGGGCGAGATGTCCAAGATCGCCGCCGCCGCGCACGCGCCCTTCATCGCCGCGGCCTCGCCGGCGGTGATGCAGATGGAATCGTGGCGCGAGCTCGCCAACCCGCGCGACCTGACCAAGATCTTCACCACGCCCGAGTACGCCGCCTGGCGCTCGCTGCGCGAGAGCGAGGACGCGCGCTACCTGGCGCTGTGCATGCCCCGCTTCCTCGGCCGCCTGCCCTACGGGCCGCGCACGAACCCGATCGACGAGTTCGACTTCGAGGAGGATACCGGCGACGAGCACCAGGACACCTACACCTGGTGCAACGCGGCCTTCGCGATGGCGGTCAACATCAACCGCGCGTTCAAGCTGCACGGCTGGTGCTCGCAGATCCGCGGCATCGAGTCCGGCGGCGCGGTCGAGAACCTGCCCACGCACAGCTTCCCGACCGACGACGGCGGCGTCGACATGAAGTGCCCGACCGAGATCGCCATCTCCGATCGCCGCGAGGCCGAGCTCTCGCGCAACGGCTTCATGGCGATGGTCCACCGCAAGAACTCCGACGTGGCGGCCTTCATCGGCGGCCAGTCGCTGCAAAAGCCTGCCGAGTACGACGACCCCGACGCCACCGCCAACGCGGCGCTCGCCGCGCGGCTGCCCTACCTCTTCGCCTGCAACCGCTTCGCCCACTACCTGAAGTGCATGGTGCGGGACAAGGTCGGCTCCTTCAAGTCGCGCGAGGCGATGGAACGCTGGCTCAACGACTGGATCCTGCGCTACGTCGACGGCGATCCGGACAACAGCACCGAGCAGACCAAGGCCGAGCGACCGTTGGCCGCGGCCGAGGTCGTGCTGGAGGACATCGAGGACGCGCCGGGCTACTACCAGGCCAAGTTCTTCCTCAAGCCGCACTACCAGCTCGAAGGCCTGTCCATCTCGCTGCGGCTGGTGTCGCGCCTGCCGTCGGAACGCTCGTAGGCATCGCCCCGAAGCGCGCCTCCGTCCTCGGAGTGACGCCGGCGTGACGCCGTCGTGACCCCCTCTCCCGCTTGCGGGAGAGGGGGTGAGGGCCCGCGGCCTCACGCACGAACCGACCCATCGTGCCTCTTTCATCGGTCCCCGCTCACGCGGGGCCTTCCCGGCGCTCGTCCCTACGACGCCGATTTCCGGAGTGATCCATGCCAGGAAACGCATTCATCAAGTTCGAGAAGACCGACGGCGGCAACGCCCCCGGCGAGTCGCAGCAGCTCAGCCACCTCGGCACCGCCGGGTGGATCGAGATCAGCGACTGGAGCTGGGACGTCGACGCCGAGGCCAGCCACCTCAAGGGCACCGGCGCGGCCGTCGGCAAGCCCAACCCGGGGACGCTGAGCTTCTCGCACTACTACGACAAGTCCTCGCCGGTGCTGCTGCAGTACATCGTCAAGGGCACCCACTTCAAGACGGCCACGATCGACCTGCTCAAGCAGACCGGCAAGGACGAGCCCGAGCTGTACTTCCAGCTCGTCGCCAAGGACGTCTTCATCACCAAGGTCGGCAGCAAGGGTGGCGAGGACGGCACGGTGACGCAGGACGTCGAGTTCGTCTTCAAGCAGCTGGCCATTGGCTACAAGCGCCAGAAGAACGACGGCAAGCTCGACAGCGCCCTGTTCTTCCGCTGGAACATCGCCGAGATGACCCAGCAGACCCCCGAGATCAAGCTGACCATCAAGTAAGGAGCCCCTCATGGCAGGCAATAGCTTCATCAACTTCGGCAAGGCCGACGTGCCGCAAGGCGAATCGCTGCAGAAGGGCCATCACGGCGACGACGGCTGGATCGAGATCTCCGACTGGAGCTGGGACGTCGAGGCCGACCACAGCGTCACCAAGGGGACCGGCGCGGCGGTGGGCAAGCCCCAGCCCGGCACGCTGTCGATCACGCACTACTTCGACACGTCCTCGACCGCGATCCTGTCCAAGATCGTCGCGGGCAAGCACTTCCCGACCATCACGATCGAGATGCTCAAGACCACCGGCGCCATCGACGGTCCGCAGGCCTACTTCCAGGTCAAGGTCACCGACGCCTACGTCACCAAGGTCGCCACCAAGGGCGGCGAGGACGGCACGCTCAACCAGGACGTCGAGTTCGTCTTCAAGGAGATCTTCATCGGCTACAAGCCGCAGAAGAACGACGGCAAGCTCGACACGACGACGGGCTTCGAGTGGAGCGTGAAGGACATGAAGACCGCCACGACCATTTCCGGCAAGCTGGCCTGAGAGGCGGTCGCCATGTCCCTGCCCGTCGCCTTCCTCGACTTCGCCTGCCTGGGCCGGCCCGCGCTCGGAGAAAGCCGCGTGCAGGGCTTCGAGGACCAGATCGTGCTGCACGCGCTGGCCTGGTCGGCCAGTGCGGTGCACCTGGCCTCGCGCGGCCAGCGCGAGCGGACCGAGCTCCGGCCCGGCCACGTGACGCTGTCCAAGTACCTGGACCGCAGCAGCATGCTGCTGTACCGCTGCGCCAGCGAGACGCGGCGCTACGACCGCGCCCGCATCACCGTCATCGATCCTGCGCTGTCGGGCGCCGGCAGGCCGCCGGTGCCGATGCTCACGATGGAGCTGCAGGACGGCACGCTGACGCACATCGCCACGCGCACCGAAGACGGCGCCCACGCCAAACCCATCGTGGAGGAGCTGACCCTGTCCTTCAAGGACCTGCGCCTGCGCTACTACCCGCTGGACGCGTCCACGCTGCGTCGACCGACGCCCACCACCGTCCAGCTGCGCAGCAGCCGATACGAATGAGGAGCCGCCCATGACGCAACGCGCCCGTCTGTACATGTCCGCCGTCGGCGACGGCGGCCCGATCGCCGGCGAGTCCCGCGTGCCCGCGATGCGGGACTGGATCGAGCTCGAGGACTGGCAATGGCAGCTGGCCGCCGACGGCGCCGCCGGCCGCCACCCCGAACCTTCGGTCCTGTCCTTCAGCAAGCGCATGGACCGCGCCAGTGCGGGCCTGCTCTCGGCGATGGACCGCGGCATGCCGATGACGGTCACGCTGTGCATGGAGGACGCGGCGCAGGAACTGCTGAGCCTGACGATCAAGCTGCGCCAGGCGCGCCTGACCCGCTACGCGCTCGCGCTCGGCGACGAGGGGGCCTCCGTCAGCCTGCTGGAGAACTGGGAACTGGACTACCGCGAAGCGGAATTCCTGTATCGCGAAGACCGCCGCTCGGGCGTCACCTCGACCACGATGACGCGGCTGGCGGGCGCGTCGACGGCGGCGCCGACGCCGACGACGTCGGGAACGACGTCGGGAAGTGCGGGCGTTGCGGGAGTTGCGGGCGCGTCATCGCCGTCCGAACCCGTGGGCCGCGCGTCCGATGCCTCGCACGACTTCGCGCTGCGCGACCTGGAGACGGTGTGGTCGGACATGCTCGCCAACCGCACGTCGCCCGGCATGCAGGGGCTGCCGCGATGAGGACGCCCGCCGTGCACGACCGCCTGAAGCCGTCGTTGCTGGACCGGCTCATCGGAACTTCCGACCCCGCATCGTCGACCGCGACCTTCACGCACGATGCGCGTGACATGCCGGAAGCCCAAGGCTCGCGCGTCTCGGCCGCGGCGGTGGTCAATCGCCGTCAGCTGCGGGCGTCGGTCGCGCGCGACCTGATCTGGCTGCTCAACGCGACGCGACTGGAGGCGCCGGCCGACGACGATCCCTGGATCGACGCTGCCGCGCAGCGTCCGGCGGCAGGTCCCGACACTCGCGGCGCGCTGTCGCGATCTGCATGGCGGGACGCGCCGCTGGCGCGCGCGTCGGTCCTCAACTTCGGCTTGCCCGCGATGACGGGCCGCGCGCAGTCGTCGCTGGACCGGCGCCGGCTGCAGCGGGATCTGGTCGAGGCGATCCATCGCTTCGAGCCTCGTCTCGTGCCGGAATCGCTGGAGGTCTCGATCGACGATGGCGTGGGGAGCGGCATCAACGGCACGGGCACAGGCAACGGCGGCGGCGGCAGCGGCGGACGCTTGCCGCGCGGCGCGCATCGCCCGCTGCGCCTGGTGATCCAGGGCCAGCTGCGACACGACCCGGTGCCGCTGACCTTGTGGATGGCGGCGGAGCTGGACCTCGACACCGGTCACGCGCGGCTGCGCGATCTGCGCGGCTGATCCAGGAGACAAGCATGCATCCCCGACTGCTGCAGTACTACAACCAGGAACTGCGCTACCTGCGCGACCTGGGCCAGGAGTTCGCCGAGGCGCATCCCAAGGTCGCAGGCCAGCTGGGCCTGGGGGCGAGCGCCCAGGATCCGTACATCGAGCGCCTGCTGGAAGGCAGCGCCTTCCTGGCCGCACGCGTCCAGCTCAAGCTCGATGCCGAGTTCCCGCGCCTGTCGCACCGGCTGCTGGACATGGTCTATCCGGGCTTCAACGCACCGCTGCCGTCCATGCTGGTGGCCAGGGTGCAACCGGCGCCCGATCCGCAGCTGCTGACCGGGTATCGGCTGCCGCGCGGCACGGCGCTGCACGGGGCGGCCACGACGCTGACGAGCACGCGCTGCGAGTTCCGCACCGCGCAGGACACCGTGCTGACGCCGGTCTCGGTCGCCGAGGCGCGCCTGGTTCGCGAGCACGCGGCGCTGGACGCCGTGGGCGGCCTCCCCGGCGAGCGGCCGCGCGCGGCGCTCGTGCTGAGCCTGCGACTTCCGGACGGTCAGCGCTTCGATCAGCTCGGCGTCGACCGCCTGCGCTTCTTCCTGACCGGCGCGCCCGACGTCGCCGCCTCGCTGGCGGAACTGACGCTGTCGCGTTGCGTGGCCGTGCTGGCGGGCGCGCCCGGCCGCCTGCAGCTGCTGCCGGCGTCCTCCGTCTCCCCCGTCGGCTACGCGGACGACGAGGCGTTGTTGCCGGCGCCGCCGCGCGCCTTCGCCGGCCTGCGCATCCTGCAGGAGACGCTGGCCTTCCCGGAGCGTTTCCAGTTCTTCGAGGTGGATGCGCTGTCGACGGCGTTCTCGCGCGTGGCCGGGCCGGTGCTGGAGCTGGTCCTGGCGCTGACGCAGGCCGACGACGCGCCGCTGGGCGCCGTGTCCGCCGCCAACGTGCTGACCAACTGCCTCCCGGCGATCAACCTCTTCCCGTGCCGCGCCGACCGGCTGCTGCCGGGCTCGGACCGGCACGAGTTCCATGTCGTCGTCGATCGCAGCCGACCGCTGGACCACGAGGTCTACGCCGTCACCGCGATGACCGCCCACGATGCCGAGGGCGGGTCGCGACGCTTCGAGCCGCTGCACGGCACCGCGCGCATCGGCGCGGGCCCGGTCCGCCGCGTGTATTCGACGCGACGCGAACCCCGCCCGCCGAGCGAGCGGGTGCGTCAGGAAGGCGGTCGCTCGTCTTACGCCGGCACGGAGGTCTTCCTGTCGTGGTCCGACGGCTGGGAGGCCGAGGCCGGCAGCGAGATCGGAGGCGCCGCCCCCGACGCGCGGTCGACCCCGGCCGCGGTCCAACCCTTGCCGGACCAGGTGGCCCTGGATGTGCTCTGCACCAACCGCGACCTGCCGCTGTTCCTGCGCGGCGGCCACGCCCCGCTGACGCTCGACGCGGGGATCGCGCTCACCGAAGTCCGCGCCGTGGCCGGACCGTCGCGCCCCCTGCCCGCCCCGGCGGAGAGTTCGGCCGCCTGGCGGCTGCTGAATCTGCTGTCCTTGAACTACCTGTCGCTGATGGACACCGGCGCGGATGCCCAGGACGGGAGCAACGGAAGCGCCGCGGGCGCACTGCGCGAGCTGCTGTCGCAGTTGCCCCAGGCCGGCGACGCCGACGTCAGCCGCCAGATCGGCGCCCTCACCGGGCTGAGCACCGCGGTCGTGCACCGCCGCCATCCCGCGCCCGGGCCGATCGCGTACGCGCGCGGCGTGGAGATCTCGCTGACGCTCGACGAGCAGCGGCTGGGCGCCGGCAGCGGCCATAGCGCCTACCTGCTCGGGGCCGCGCTGCACCAGTTCCTGTCGCGGCACGTCTCGCTGAACAGCTTCGTCGAGACGGTGCTGCTGTCGACGACCCGCGGCGAGATCGGCCGTTGGGCGCCACGCGTTGGCGCGCGTCCGTTGCTCTGAGGCATCGGTCGTGACGCACTCTGCTCTGCCCCCCACGTGGCTGCTCGATGCCGTCGCCCATCCGAAGCGGCAAGACCTGTTCGCGTTGCTGCGTCGCTGGGAATCGGCCCACCCGTCGCTGCCGCGACTGGGCGAGGCCCGACGCCCCGCGCAGGAGCCGCTGCGCGTCGGCCAGCCGGCGGAACTCGACTTCGCGCCGGCCCCCGTTCAAGCGGTGTCGCTGGCAGGCCCGACTCCGCGTGTTCGGCAACGCGCCTTCGGCCTGACCGGCCCCAACGGTCCGCTGCCGCTGCACCTCACCGAGCTGGCCCGTGAGCGCGAGCGCCATCACGGCGATCCGGCGATGCAGGATTTCCTGGATCTGCTGACGCATCGTTTCGCGCTGCTGTTCCACCGCGCCTGGGCGCAGGCGCAGCCGGTGCAGGCGATGGACCGACCGGACGACGGCGGCCAGGCCGGGCGCCTCGGCGCGCTGGCCGGACTCGGCCTGCCAGGCCTGCGCGAGCGCGACGCGCTGGGCGACGCCCCCAAGCTCGCCTTCCTGGGGCGGCTGTCCCGGCAGGTGCGCGATGCCGACGGCCTGGCGGCCTGGTGCGGCGAGGCCTTCGACGTGCCTGCGCGCGTGGAGCCCTGGTGCGGCCACTGGCTGCCGCTGGCGCCAGACCTGCGCGCCCGTGCGGGCGGCCTGCCGGCGCGCGGCGGCGCACGCGTCGGCCTGGGTCAAGGCGTGGCGCTCGGGACGTCCACCTGGGACGTGCAGCACAAGTTCCGCGTGGTGCTCGGTCCGATGGGATGGGATCGTTATCGCGGGTTCCTTCCGGACGGTGCGTCGCTGCCGCGCTTGCGTGCGCTGGTGCGGCAGTGGGTCGGACTGGCGCTGGACTGGGACCTGCGGCTGGTGCTGGACCACCGCGAACTGCCGCCGCCCCGCGTGGGCGCGAATTCGCCAGCGGCGCTGGGCCGCGGGCTGTGGCTGGGCACCGCGCCCCGGCAACGTGACGGCGACGACCTGCTGCTGCCCGCGGAGGCTGCCTTGTCACCGGGGGCTGCATCTGCATCTGCGACTGCGACCGCGACCGCGACTTCATCTGCGCCAGCGCCTGCATCCGTCGCGGCCCCTTCTTCCGTATGTCCTTCAACGACTTTCACGACGTCGATCCCGACGCTGCCCCCCGCATGACCACGATCCGTCGCGCCGACCTGTTCGGCAAGCTGCATCCGCTCCCCTACGGCGCCATCGAGAACGCCACCGTGCTGTGCAAGCTGCGCGGCAATCCCTACGTCGAGCTGTCGCACTGGTTCGCGCAGATGATCCCCGACGCGCGCAGCGATCTCTCCACGATCCTCCACCACTACGGCATCGACACCGCGCAGCTCGCGCGCGACGTGACGCAGGCCATGGACCGGCTGCCGCGCGGGTCGACGGCGGTGTCGGACTTCTCCGAGCACATCGAGGCCGCGATCGAGCGCGGCTGGGTGCAGGCCTCCCTGCGCTTCGGCCAGGATCGCGTGCGCACCGGCGCGCTGCTGCTGGGAATGCTGGAGTCGCACACCCTGCGGCACGCGCTGCTGGCCGTGTCGCGGCAGTTCGAGCGCATCCACGCCGATGACCTGGCGGAGCGCCTGCCCGCCTTGTGCCGACGCACCGGCGAGGCGCCCTCCCAGGACACCACCGATGCCGCGGCCTCGCACGGCTCGGCGAGCTCGCCGCCGGGGTCGACGGAGGCGGGCGCCGCGCTGATGGGTCAGCGCAAGGCGATCACCGCGTACTGCGTGGACCTGACCGCCAAGGCACGCGCCGGCGAGCTCGACCCCGTCACCGGTCGGGACGACGAGATCCGTCAGCTGATCGACATCCTGATGCGCCGCCGGCAGAACAACCCGCTGCTGGCCGGCGAGGCCGGCGTCGGCAAGACCGCCGTGGTCGAAGGCCTGGCGCTGCGCATCGTGCAGGACGACGTGCCGCCCGCCTTGCGCGGCATCGACCTGCTGGGGCTGGACCTGAGCCTGCTGCAGGCCGGCGCGGCGATGAAGGGCGAATTCGAGCAGCGCCTGCGCGCGCTGATCGACGAGGTGCAGGCGTCCGAGCGGCCGGTGGTGCTCTTCATCGACGAGGTGCACACCCTCATCGGCGCGGGCGGCGCGGCCGGCACCGGCGATGCGGCCAACCTGCTGAAGCCGGCCCTGGCGCGCGGTCGGCTGCGCACGATCGGCGCAACGACCTGGGCCGAGTACAAGCGCTTCATCGAGCCCGATCCCGCGCTCACGCGGCGCTTCCAGCTCGTCACGGTGGCCGAGCCCGGCACCGACGCCGCGCTGGCGATGATGCGCGGACTGGCGGCCGGCCTGGAGGCGCATCACGGCGTCGAGCTGACCGACGAGGCGCTGCAGGCCGCGGTGCGTCTGTCGCAGCGCTACATCCCCGCGCGGCAACTGCCGGACAAGGCGGTGGCCCTGCTGGACACGGCCTGCGCGCGCGTCGCGGTCAGCCAGCATGCGACGCCGGCGGCCGTCGAGGACGCGCGCCGCCGGATCGACACCCTCGCCCTCGAGGCCGCGATCCTGGCGCGCGAAGCCGCGACCGGCGGCGAGGTCGAGGCGCGCCTGGCCGCGCTCGCGCGGCAGCGCGACGAGGCGGCCGCCGAACTGGCGTCCCTGACGCTGCGCTGGGACGAGGAGCGTGCGGCGGTGGCGCGCCTGCTCGCGATGCGCGAGGACCTGAGAAGCTCGGCGTCCACGTCCGTGTCCGCGTCCGCGTCGGCCGATGCCCCGACCGACGACACCGCGCACGACCTGGCCCCGGGCCCGACCCCGGGGCGGAGCCCCCAGGCGATCGACGCGCTGCGCGAGGCCCAGGCCGCGCTGTCGACGCTGCAGGGCGAGTCGCCCCTGGTGCTGCCCGTCGTCGACGCGCAGGCCGTGGCCACGGTCGTGGCCGCCTGGACCGGCGTGCCGGTCGGCCGCATGGTCGCCGACGAGCGCGACGGCGTGCTGCGCCTGGGCGAGACGCTGGGCCGGCGCGTGCTCGGACAGCAGCCGGCGCTGGACATGATCGCGCGCCGCCTGCAGACCGCGCGGGCCGGCCTGCAGGATCCGGACAAGCCGCTGGGCGTCTTCCTGCTGTGCGGGACTTCCGGCGTGGGCAAGACCGAGACGGCGCTCGCCCTGGCCGAGGCGATGTACGGCGGCGAGCAGCACGTCATCACCATCAACATGAGCGAGTTCCAGGAGGCGCACACCGTCTCCACGCTCAAGGGCGCGCCGCCCGGCTACGTCGGCTACGGCCAGGGCGGCGTGCTGACCGAGGCGGTGCGACGCCGGCCGTACTCGATCGTGCTGCTCGACGAGATCGAGAAGGCCCATCCCGACGTGCATGAGCTGTTCTTCCAGGTCTTCGACAAGGGCCGCATGGAGGACGGCGAGGGACGATCGATCGATTTCCGCAACACGGTGATCCTGCTGACCTCCAACGTCGGCAGCGAGTGCCTCATGCGCCTGTGCGCCGACGAGGCGGTGACGCCCGAGCCGGACGTGCTCGCGCAGGCGCTGCAGGGGCCGTTGTCGCGCGTCTTCCCTGCCGCGCTGCTGGGACGCATGGTGACGGTGCCGTACCGCCCGTTGTCGCCGGCGCTGATGGGGCGCATCGCGCGCCAACGGCTGGCGCGCATCCAGGTCCGCGCGATGGAACGCCACGGCGTGGCGGTGGACTTCGATCCCGAATTCGTCGCGGCCCTGCTGGCGCGCTGCGACCAGCCCGAATCGGGCGGTCGCGTGATCGATCGCGTGCTGTCCGACACCGTGCTGCCGCGAATCTCGCTGGAGCTCCTGAGCCGCATCGGGGGCGGCCCCTCGCCGAAGCTGTCGGCGCCGCCGCCGCCGCTGAGCGCGATCCGCGTCGGCGCCGCCGAGGGCGCCTTCACCTACGCGTTTGCCTACGCCTTCGCCTGAGGAGCCCGCCGTGAGCCCTGCCGCGCCGATCGAGTCCGCCACGCCCGTGCCGGTCCCCACCGCCACGCCCTCCGCCGCGAGCAGCGCGCCGACCGGGGCGCCTCCGCTTTCCACCGCGCCCAACGAGGCCCGCTTCCTCGGCCCGGTGGCCGGCGAGGAACTGCTGTTCCGCCGCCTGCAGTGGCGCGAGGAACTCGGCCGCCTGCCCGAGCTGCGGCTGGAGCTGCTGCGCTCCAGCCAGAAGGCGCCGCTGGCCGCGGCCCGGCTGCTCGGCCAGCCCGCCGCGGTGGGCCTGCGCCAGGACGACGACACCGAACGCTTCCTGCACGGGCTCATCACCCATGTCGAGCGCGGGGGCTACGTCGGCCGCTTCGACGTCTACCGCGTGCACCTGCGTCCGTGGCTGTGGCAGCTCACGCTGGGCGCCGACTGCCGCATCTTCCAGGACCGCACCGTGCTGGAGATCCTGGACGAGGTCTTCGCCGCCTACCCCGGTGCCGGCCCCGTCGAGAAGCGCTTGCGCAATGCCCGTTTCGCGCGCCGTCCCTGCACGGTCCAGTACAACGAGAGCGACTTCAACTTCATCGCCCGGCTGCTCGAGGACGAGGGGCTCTACTTCTTCTTCCGCCATGAGCGCGAGCGCCACGTGCTGGTGCTGTGCGACTCGCCGTCCAGCCACCGGCCGGCGCCGGTGCCGCTGCGCTGGAACGAGGCGCAAGGCGTCGCGACGCTGCGCGAGGACGTGGTCCTGCAGTGGACCCGCGCGCAGTCGCTGCAGCCCTTGAGCGCGACGGCCACGGACTTCGCCGCCGAACTGCCGAGCGCCGACCTGCGGCGCGACGCGACGCGCAATGCCGTGGGACGGACCGCGGGCCGGATCGAGCGTCACGTCTATCCGGGCGGCCACGACGACCTGGCCATGGCCGGCGACGTCGGCGCCAAGCGCACGGCGGCGGCGGCGCGCCTGCGACGTCAGGTCGACCGATTCGACAGCCAGGCGGTGGTGGCGCAGGGCACGACGCCCTACCGCTCGCTGAGCGTGGGCCAGACCTTCGACTTCACCGGGCATGACGACGCCGGCCGCTGGCTGGTGACCGGCGCGATCGCCGACATGGAGTTCGCCGGCTACGAGGCCAACACCGACGCGCGCAGCACGAGCTACGTCTGCCGCTTCGCGGCCGTGCCCGCGACGGTCGCCTACCAGCCGCCGCCCGCGGCGTGGCTGCCGCGCATCCAGGGCCCGCAGACCGCGATCGTGACCGGCCCCGCCGGCGAGGAGATCCACGTCGACCGCCACGGCCGTGTGAAGGTGCAGTTCCACTGGGATCGGCTCGGGCGTCGCGACGAGCGCAGCTCCTGCTGGGTGCGCGTCAGTCATCCGTGGGCGGGCAAGGGCTTCGGCATGGTCGCGCTGCCGCGCGTCGGCGACGAGGTCATCGTCGAGTTCCTCGACGGCTGGCCGGACCGCCCGGTCATCACCGGACGGGTCTACAACGGCGCCCAGCCGGCGCCCTACGCGCTGCCGGCCCATGCCACCGTCAGCGGCGTGCGCACGCGTTCCAGCCAGGGCGGCGCGTCCGGCAGCGGCAACGAGTTGCGCTTCGAGGATGCGCGCGGCGCCGAGCATCTGTGGATGAAGGCCGAGCGCGACCTGCATCACTGGGTCGGCCGCGATCAGGTCGACACGGTGAAGCGCGATGCGCGCGCGGACATCGGCCGCCATGCGCAGGTGCGCGTCGGCGGCGATCTGTCGGTGGCGGTGGAGAAGGCGTCGCGCCTGCGCCTGGACCAGGACGTGCATGCGACGCTGGGCGCCGACCTGCGGATCGGCGTCGCCGGCGCGGTGGACGCGTCGGTCTCCGGCGGACTGACGCTGAAGGCCGCCGGCCCGGTGTCCATCGACGCGGACGGACCGGTGGACGTGTCGCTCGGTCAGGGCGCGCGCGTGACGGCCACCGGGCAGGTCAGCGTGCAGGCGATGGCGCTGACGCTGGAGGCGCAGGCATCGATCAGCCTGCGCGTGGGCCTGTCGTTCATCACGATCGGACTCGAGGGCATCTCGATCATGGGGCCGCAGATCAAGCTGTTCTCGGGCGTCCCGCCCTTGCCGGCCTTGCCTGCCGTTGCGGGCGTTCCCGCAACGCCGACGGCGCCGGAGGCGATGCCCGAGCATGTCGATCCGCTCGGACCGGACGGAGGGGCGAAATGAGCGCCAGCACGCCATCGATCCACATCGCGCTGAGCCGCCCGCCGTCCGCGCGCGAGCGTCGACGTTATGTGCACGAAGACAGCGGCTGGTTGTTCACCCCGGTCCGGCGCGAGGACCCGGCGTGGACGTCCACCGCCAGGTGCGCGCTGCCCGAGCGGCTGCACGCGCTGGCGCCGACCGTCGACGGCCCCGTGCCGAACTGGCGCGCCCGGGTGGCATGGCGCGATGAGCGCGGCGAGGTCACCGGGTCGGATGGACAAGCCGCGCTGACCATCACCGGCATGGCCGGTCCGACGCGCCGGGAGCGCGGCGCGTCGATCGACATCGAACATCCCGGGACCGCGGCGGCGCTGTTGCCGCCGGGCATCGCGGCGGAGGCGCCGAAGCAGTTCGCCCGCCTGGCCCTGGGCTGGAACACGGGCACCGACGCGACCGCGCCGGTGCCGCCGCGTGCCGAGAGCTGGCTGATCACGTTGCCCGAGGAGCAGCGGCTGCTGGTCTGGGCCCGCGCCGCACGGGAGGACGAGGCCGCGACGACGGACACCCGGGTGCGGGTCGAGTCCGACGGCCGGGTGCTGGACCCCGGCGCGTGGCGGGACAGCTTCGAGGCGTTGGACCGTCAGACCGCCGAGGCGCTCGACCGCCTTCGCCAGGCGTGGCGATCGGCCGAGGCGGTCTCGTCGACAGGACTCGCCGGTCGCCCCGCCCTGCTCGCCGCCGAGGCCGGCGTCGCCTGGGGTTATCGGGAAGGCGCTTCGCTCGACCTGGCGCCGACGATGCACATGACCGGGGCGCTGCGCGGATGCCTGTGCCGCTGGGCGCTGTCGTGGCATGGCCTCGTCGACATCGACGGCGCCCGCGCCCGGGTCCGCCTGGACGTGGTCGACGACCCGGCGCTGATGGCGTTCCGACGCGAGTGGGACTGCGCGTGGTCCCCGTCGTCGGATCCGACGACACTGCCGTGGGCGCCATGGCGTCTGCCGTTGCGGCTGACGATGGACACCGTGGCGAGCACCTCCGCCTCGTTGATCGCGGACATCGATTGGGCGAGCGAACCGCCCGCCATCGTCGGCGGCGTCGGCCTGCGACCTTCGTCTCGCGGCAACGGGCTCGAATGGGCGTTCGTGGCGGCGCTGGAACCCGTCGCGGTGCGGGTGGGCCTCAGCGAGCCGTGGACCGGCCGCCGCGAGCGGACCCTGGACTGGCTGCCGGCCCTGCCCCTCGTCGATTGGCGCTGCGACGCATGAAGCGCCACCTGACCTTGCGCCTGCGGGCGGACGGCTGCGCCGCCGAGGCCGCGCTGAACGGGATATCGCTGGCACGCGTGAGCGCATGCGGCGGCTCGACCGTCCTCCCCGTGCACGAATACCTGCTGCGCGGCGTCAACCGGCTGAGCTTGCGCGTCGATCCGGCCTCGGTGGATCACGCCCAGGCATCGACGCCGATCGAGGCCGTGCTGGAACTCCGCCTCGCGAGCCTCGGCGAGGCGTCCGCCGGTGCCGGCCATCGTGTGCTGGCCCGGGCCGCCTGGGCCAAGCCGGCCGCCTTCGACATCGACGTCGACGTCACGCTGCCGATCGACTTCCCGCGCTGGCGCTGGCTCGACGTGCCGCCGCTCCCGGTGACATCGCTGGCCGCCGTGCGTGCTCGCGCGCTGCAGTGCGTGCAGCAGCGTGTGCTCGAGTTCCGCGGCGGCGATGCCGACGGCTGGTTCGCCCTGACGCGACTGGCGCTGGAGGAACGCGGAGTGGCGTATGGCGGCGATGTTCGCGTTGCCCAGGCTGCGTTCCTGAACACCTTGCGCGCCGCACCCGACGGACGGCCCTGGTCGTGGACCTGGCCCGCGGACGAGGACCTCGTGCTGCGGCCCGAGGCCGACGGCCGCCTGCTGAGCTGCCTGCGACGCGCAGGCGGCCCCGCGCTCGAGGCGCGCTCGCGCGACGGGCGGCACACCTGGACCTTGCCGCTGCGCCTGAGCTGGCTCGACGAGCGCCTGCACGGGTTGCGCTGATCGTTCCGCATCCCCCTTGCCTACAGAAAGAAGGACACGCCATGCTGACCCTGACCGTCGTCAACGGCCCCGGCGCGCCGGCCCAGTCCGCCCGCTTCGACGAGCTGGGCGGCACCATCGGCCGCGCCGATTCCAACCTGCTGGTGCTGCCGGACCCCGGCCGCACCATTTCCCGCGTGCATGCGCAGATCGTCTACCGGCGCGGCGGCTATGTGCTGCTGGATCGCGGCAGCAACCCTGTCCTGCTCAACGGCGAACCGCTGACGGAAGGCCCGTCCCGGGAACTGGCCCAGGACGACCGCGTGCAACTCGGCGCGTACACGCTGCACGTCGACCTGCGCGCGTCGCAGGCGGTGGGCGCCGACGACGACGCGCCCACCGTGCTGGACCTGAGCGGGCGAAGCGGCCGGGGCAGCGCCGCCGGCCTGACCGGGCGCCCCGGTCCGGTGACGGATGCTCCGGGCACCGCCCCCGCATCGACCCTCGCATCGACCGCTGCATCGACCGCTGCATCGACCGCTGCATCGACCGCTGCATCGACCGCTGCATCGACCGCTGCAATGGATCCTTTCGCCGCTTTCGGGGACTGGGATGACGCGACGGAAGATCCGCTCGGCCTGGGCCTGGGCCTCGCACCCGCGTCGCGACGCGGCGATGTCGGTCGCCCTGTCGCCCATGATGAGGGCCACGTGGACGGACCGATGTCCGTCGGCACGCGTCCGGCGTCCCCCGCAGCGCTGACGCTCACGACGCCGCTTGCCGGCGTCGAGACACGACCGGAGCGTCGCGCGCTGGAATCCATGTTCGGCATTGATGAGGCCGGACCGCTCGGTGATCCACTCGGTGGTCCGCTCAATGAGTCGTTCGATGACTCGTTCGGTGCTCCCCTGGGGAGGCCGCGGAGTCCATCGCTCGACAATGCGCCGAGCGACGTCAGCACCGCCGCGGACGCGCACGCCGACGATTGGCGCCAAGCCTTTCATCCCAGGACGGCGTCATCACCCGCACCGGTCGAGCGGGTCGCGCCGCCCCCGACTCATGCGGCGGCGTCGACCGGGGCCGCGATTGCGTCGGCAGTGATCCACGCCGTGGCGCCGACCTCGGAGACCACCGTCGCGATCGCGGCGCCGCCCGCGGCTGCCGTGCCCGCCGCGCGTGCGGATGTCGGCATCGCGGCCCCGGACGATGTCGCCGCCGCACTCGCGCAGGGGCTGGGCCTGCCGCGTGACCAGTTGCCGGTCCTGACGCCGGCGCTGGCGCAGTTGATCGGCGAGCTGCTGCGCGATGCCGTCGCCGGCACCGTCGACATGCTGCTCGCCCGCGCGACGCTCAAGCGGGAGGTGCAGGCCGCCGCCACGATGATCGCGACGCGGGACAACAACCCGCTGAAGTTCTCGCCCAACGTGGACGTCGCGCTGCGCCATCTGCTGCAGCCGGCCGTGTCCGGTTTCCTCGGTCCCCGCGCCGCGATGCGTGACGCCTTCGACGACCTGCGCGCGCACCAGGTCGGCCTGGTCGCCGGCATGCAGGGCGCGTCGGCCCGCGTGCTGCGCCGACTCGACCCGGACCGCCTGGCCGAGCGCCTGCGCGCGCCGTCGCTGGTCGACAAGGCCCTGCCGATGGCGCGCAAGGCCGCCCTGTGGGAGCGCTTCGTCGAGCACTACGAGCACCTTGTCCAGGACGCCGACGAGGCGTTCCAGGCGGCCTTCGTCCAGTCCTTCCGCGCCGCGTACGAGGAACATTTCGAAACGCTTCGGCAGGCCGGACGCTGAATTCCGATGCTCACGGCCGCATCCGTCCGGCGCGAGGTGCCGTATGTCCCGGTATCCCTGTCGACGTCACCCCACTCATGACCTGGCACCACAAAGTCATCTGGACGGAGGGCATGTTCCTCCAGCCGCAACACTTCCAGCAGCACGACCGCCATCAGGCCGCGCAACATCTGGCCCGCCTGACGGCGGTCACGCCGCACGCCCGCGGCTGGCTGTCGCTGCAGCTCGACGGCGGTGCGCTGGCGATGGGCAAGATCGCGCTGCAGTCGGGCCACGGCCTGCTGCCCGACGGCCTGTCCATCGACCTGCCCGGCGACGATCCGGCGCCGGCCGCCCTCGACGTGCCGGCGGACGCGCGCGACGAGCTGGTGGTGCTCGCCGTCTCGCTGGCGCGGCCCGGCGCGGCGCAGACCGACGCCGAGGGCCCCGCCGGCGCGATGGCGCCGCGCTACCGCGTCCATGAGGCGGACGTTCCCGACGACAACGCGCATGCCCCGCGCGCCGCGGCGCTGCAACTCGGGCGGCCGCATCTGCGACTGATGCTGGCGCGCGATTGCGACGATGGCCAGGCGGTGCTCGGCGTCTGCCGCATCTCGGAGCGCCGCGTCGACCAGCAGGTGGTGCTGGACACGGCCTACGTGCCGCCGACGCTCGACGCGCTGCGCAGCGAGCCGCTGCTGCGCTGGATGCGCGAGCTGCACGGGCTGCTCAGGCAACGCGGCGACGCGCTCGCCGCGCGGCTGACCGAGCCCGGCCGCGCGGGCGTCGGCGAGATCGCCGACTACCTGCTGCTCGGCGCGATCAACCGTCACGAGCCGCTGCTGGCGCAGCGCCTGACCGGCGGACTGCTGCATCCGCGCGAGGTCCACGCGGCGATGGTGGCGCTGGCCGGTGACCTCGCCGTGTTCGGCGACTCGCGCCGGCCCCAGCCCCTGCCCGCCTACGACCACGACGATCCCGCCCTGTGCTTCGCGCCGCTGATGGCGGTACTGCGTCAGGCCTTGTCCATCGTGCTCGAGCAGGGCGCGATCCCCATCGCGCTGCAGGAGCGCAAGCACGGCGTGCGCGTCGCGCTGGTGCCGGACGTGGAGCTGCAACGTCACGCGCAGTTCGTGCTGGCGGCCGCGGCCCGGATGCCGGCGGATTCGCTGCGGTCCCGCCTCCCGGCCCAGGCCAAGATCGGTACGGTGGAGCACATCCGCGACCTCGTGAACCTGCAGTTGCCCGGCGTCACGCTGCGCCCGCTGCCGGTGGCGCCGCGGCAGATCCCCTTCCACGCGGGCTTCCAGTACTTCGAGCTGGACACGCGCGACAGCGACCAGTGGCGCCAGTTGGCCCAATCCGGCGGCCTGGCCGTGCACATCGGCGGCGAGTTTCCCGGGCTTGAACTCGAACTCTGGGCGGTGCGCGCATGAACCGCGAACTCGATCTGGACCGCGGTCTGGAGAATGGTCTGGAGCGCGGTCTGCAAGACGGTCCGCAAAACGGTCCGGACAGCGCGGACCCCTTCGCCGCGCTCGACGCGCCGCGCGCCTCGACGGCCGGCGGCCATCGTTCGGCCGTCCATGCCCGCGCGAACGCGCCAGCCTCGGCCGCGCAGGGCGCGTGGCGCGACGCGGAGCCCTTGACCCTCGACGCGCGGCCCGACGGCGGGCTCGATCCGCTGATCGCCGCGGCGCAGCCGCTGCTGGCCGCCGCGCCGCGGCTGCGGCAGTCCGCGCGACAGGAGGATCCCGCCGCGCTCAAGAGCGCGCTGGCCGACGGCCTGCGCCGTTTCGAGCAGACCGCCGCGCGCCACGGCGTGCCGCGTGACCGCGTGCTGGCCGCCCGCTACGTGCTGTGCACGGTGCTGGACGAGGCGGCCGCGTCCACGCCGTGGGGCGGCAACGGTGTCTGGGCCGCCAACAACCTGCTCGTCCAGTTCCACGACGAGACCTGGGGCGGCGAGAAGGTCTTCCGCCTGATGCAGAAGCTGGCGTCGGACGTCGTCGCCAACCGCGATCTGCTGCAGCTGATGTATCTGGCGCTGGCGCTTGGCTTCGAGGGCCGCTATCGCGTGGCCGACCAGGGGGCGGCGCAGGTGCGTCACCTGCGTCATCGCATGCACGAGCTGCTGTCGAGCCGGGCGGAGGCCGTCCCCGCGGCGCTGTCGCCGGCGGGCGTGCCGCGCCCCGACCCCGCCAACGCCATCGACGCAGCCCGGCGGTTGCGGGACGGCGTCTCCGTCTGGCTGGTGAGCGCCGTCACCGTGGCCCTCCTGGCGCTGAGCTACGGCGGGCTTCGGCTGGCGCTGTCGGACCGCACGCAACCGGTCTTCGCGACGCTCGCCGCGCTGGATGCGCCCGCGCCGCCGCGCGCGGCCCCGGCCGCGGCCGAGGTGCCGCGACTGGCCGGTTTCCTGAAGCCGGAGATCGATGCCGGCCTTGTGACCGTCACCGATCTGGCCGACCGTTCGGTCATCGTGATGACGGGCGACCGCTTCTTCGACGCGGGCAGCGCGACCCTGGATCCGTCGCTGCGCCCGCTGCTCACGCGCATCGGCGACGCCTTGCGTCCGCTGCCGGGTCAGGTCTTGATCACCGGACACACGGACGGCACGCCGATCCGCACGGCGCGTTTCCCCTCCAACTGGCACCTGTCGCAGGCGCGCGCGGAGGCGGTGCGCGACGTGCTGACCGAACGCGTGCCGCCGACGCGCCTGCGCGCCGAGGGGCGGGCCGCGGCCGAGCCGGTGGCGGACAACGCCACGCCCGCCGGACGCGCGCGCAACCGCCGCGTCGTGCTGACCTTGTGGCTGAAGCAGACGTCCGCCACGCCGTGACGGCTGGACGCCTTGATGCCTCGATGCCGCCACATCCCTGATGTCACGCGATGACGTCGCATGACGTCGCCACGCCGTGCGCCCTCGCCTCCGCCGAACCCAACCCCGTTGCCGCCATGAATCGAGATGAGAAGTTCCTGGCCGTGCTGCTGCACGGCCGCACCCAGGCCCTGATCGCCCTGACGGCGCTCAGCGCGCTGATCTGGTGGGCCGGCCCGCTGGTCGGCATCGGCGAAGCGCGGCCGCTGGACACGCCGGCCGCGCGGGTGGCGGCGATCGCCTTGGTCCTCGTGGCTGCCGCGCTGATCCTGGGATGGCAGGCCTGGCATCGCCGTCGGGCCGAGCGCTCGCTGCTGCAAGGGCTGCGCGACGGCGATGCCGGCGCGGCGGAGCGCAAATCCGAACTCGAATCCCAGGCCCTGACCCAGCGCTTCGCGCAGGCGCTGCAGCTGATGGACCAGAGCGCGCGGCGCGGGCGCCGCTGGCCCTGGTCGCGCCGCCGCAACCTCTACGCGCTGCCGTGGTACCTGTTCATCGGGGCGCCCGGCTCCGGCAAGACGACCGCCCTGACCAACGCCGGCCTGAACTTTCCGCTGGCCGGCCATCTGGGCCAGGGCACGGTCCGCGGCGTCGGCGGCACGCGGCATTGCGACTGGTGGTTCACCGACCAGGCCATCCTGATCGACACCGCCGGACGTTACGCGCTGCAGCAGTCCGACGCCGCCGCCGATGCCCAGGGCTGGCGCAAGTTCCTCGCGCTGCTGCGGGCCACCCGGCCGCGCCGCCCCATCAATGGCGTGCTGCTGACGATCAATGTGCAGGACCTGCTGCTGCAGGAGACCGAGGAACGCGCCGACCATGCCCGTCGCCTGCGCGCGCGGCTGGAGGAGTTGCACGACCAGCTCGGCGTGCAGGCGCCGGTCTACGTGCTGGTCACCAAGTGCGACCTGCTGGCCGGGTTCGACGACAGCTTCATCGCGATGAGCCGCGAGGAGCGCGAGCAGGTCTGGGGCTTCCCGCTCCCGGAGGCCGCCGACGCTCACGGCTCCCGCGGCGAGGACGTTCGCGCCGACGCTGGCGGCGGAGCCGGCACCGGGCGCGAACCGGGGCTGCTGGCCGCCTTCCAGACGGGCTTCGACGGTCTGTCCGAGCGACTGCGCCTGCAATTGCCCACGCGCCTGGAGCAGCAGCCCGATCTTGCACGGCGCGCCGCGATGTTTGCGTTCCCGACGCAGTTCGCCGGCTTGCGCGATCTGCTGGGGCCTTTCCTCGGCGACGTCTTCGCGACGCCGGCCGGCGAGCGTCCCCCCACGCTGCCACGCGGCGTCTACTTCATCAGCGCGACGCAGGAAGGCACGCCGATCGACCGCGTGCTGGGCACGCTCTCGCGCCGCTTCGGCATCGCCGTGTCGACGGTCCGCTCAGGCAGGCCGGACGGCGCGAGCGGCGCGAACGGCGTGGGTGCCCCGGCCGTGGCCAAGGGGCGCAGCTACTTCCTGACCGGCCTGCTGCGCGACGTGGTGTTTGCCGAGCAGGATCTGATCGGCGCCAGCCCCCGCGCCGCCGCGGCCCGTCGCCGTCTGCGGCAGATCGCGTTCGTCACGCTGGGGCTGGGCGCGGTCGCCGTGCTTGCCGGATGGGCCGTGTCGAATGCCCGCAACCGTGCCTATGTGGGCGAGGTCGAGGCGCGCCTTCCGGCCCTCAGCGCCGATGTGAAGGCCCTGGCCGCCGACGACGCGGTCGGCGCCCGACGGCTGCTGCCCGTGCTCGACAGCGTCGTGGACGCCCCCCGGCCGGCCGACTTCGACATTGCGGAGCCGCCCGCGCTCAACACGCTGGGGCTCTACCAGGGCGACCTGCTGCAGGCCGGCATGCGCATCGGCTACGGCCATCTGCTCGAACATGCGCTGTTGCCGCGCGTCGCGCGCCGGCTCGAGGCGCGCCTGCGCGCCACCGATCCCGCCCGGCCGGCGCAGCTCTACGACGCGCTCAAGGGTTATCTGATGCTGCATGCGCCGCAGCGCTTCGACGGCCCCTGGCTGATCGACTGGGTGCTGCAGGACGACGACGAGGCGCTGTCCGGTCCCGCCGGCTCCACGCAGCGCGCGTCCTTCGAGCGACATCTGCGCGCCGCGCTGGCGCAGGGCGTGCCGGCGCCCGTCGCGCCGCGCGACGAGGCCTTGGTGGCGCGGGCGCGCGAGCAGCTCGCCGCCTTCCCGCTGGAGCAGCGCGTCCTGGCGCGCATGCAACGCCAGCCTGTCGTCGCGGACGTGCCGGAGTTCACCGTTGCCGCGGCCGTGGGCCCGACGGTCGCGCAGGTGTTCCAGCGCGCCAGCGGCCAGCCGATGACGCGCGGCGTGCCGGCGTTGTACACGCGGTCCGGATACGCCCGGCTCTTCCTGACCGACGCGCCCCGGCAGGCACGCCATCTTCTGGAAGAAGAGCGCTGGGTGCTGCCCTCGAGCCCGGCGCGCGAGGCGGTGTCGGAGGCGGCCTTCGTCGACGCGCTGCGCCGCGTGGGCACCTTGTATGGGCAGAACTACATCCGGCACTGGGATGCGCTGATCGGCGACCTGAAGCCGGTCCGCGTGGACTCCCTCGATCGCGGCCTGGCCGTGGCGCGGGTCCTGGCCTCGCCGGACTCGCCACTGCCGACGCTGATGCGCGCCGCGGCGCGGGAGACGCGACTGGGTCCCGAGGCCGCGGGGACGGCCGCGGGGACGGCCGGCGGGACGGGCGCGTCCGGCGCCGCGGGCGCCACCGCCTCGGCCAGCATCGCGGCCGACGGACGCGGGGCCGTGCCGCGCTCTGCCGCGGAGCTTGCCCTCGCGGGCAGCGCCGAGAACGCCATCAACGGGCACTTCGCGTCCTTGCAACGACTGGTCGCCGGGCAGCCCGCGCCAATCGACGAGGCCGGTCGCCTGTTCAACGAACTGCTGTTGCAACTGGCCGCGATCGACGCCGCGCAGAAGAGCCGCAGTGCGCCGCCGCCGGTCGGCCCGGCCGTCGGTGCGGCGCGAGCTGCAGCCGGCCTGCAGCCTGAGCCGGTGCGCGGCCTGCTGGAGGCGCTGTCCGACGTCGGGACCAGCCAGGGCCGGGTGGCCGAGCGTCTGGGGCTCTCCAGCGAGCTGCGTCCGGTGACGGACTTCTGCGCGCGCACCGTCGCCGGTCGCTTCCCGTTCACCTCGACCTCCCGGACCGATGTGCTGCCGGACGACCTCGGCCAGTTGATGGGCCCCGGCGGTCTGATGGACGAGTTCTTCCAGCGCCGCCTGGCCGCGCTGGTGGACACCGGCAGCTCGCCGTGGAGCTTCCGCCCGCTGCCCGACGGGCGCCGGCCCGGCGGTGGCGCCGCCCTCATCGAGTTCCAGCGCGCCGCTCGGGTGCGAGAGGCGCTCTTCAAGAACGGTGGGCGCACGCCCGCGGCCGGCATCACCGTGCGGGTCGCGGAGTTGAGCGGCTCACGCGAACTGCGTCTGGACGTCGACGGCCAATCGCTGCGGTTCAAGGGCCCGGATTCCGCCCCGCAGGCCATCACGGTGCCGGGCCGCACGGGTTCGCAGATCAAGCTGTCCTTCAACAACTCCACGACGCAGACCTTCGACGGCCCCTGGGCGCTGCTGCGCATGATCCAGCAGCACGAGGTCGCCGCGGACGGCAGCCCGGAACGCATGAGCGTCACGGTGAGCATCGACGGCCGCAAGGCCCGGCTGGAACTGATCGCCAGCAGCGCCGTGCATCCGCTGCGGCTGCGCGAGTTCGGCGCCTTCCGCTGCCCGGAGGTTCTCTGATGGCGATCGCCTGGTTCGGCAAGCTGCCCGCGATCGGGGACTTCGCCCATCGTCGCCTGAACCTCGATGCCATCGAGCGCCTGGATGGCTGGCTCTCGGACGGCCTGGCGCAACGCATCCAGGATGCGCCCGACCTCTGGCTGGACGCCTACGACCACGCGCCGCGCTGGCGCTTCGCCTGGGCCGCCGGCGTGCTCGCGTCCGACGGGCCGTGGAGCGGACCGCTGTGCGGTGTGCTGCTGCCGTCGCGCGACCGCGTGGGGCGGCGCTTCCCGCTGATCGCGCTGCGCGCGATGCACGCTCCGCTGTCGCCCGCCGCGCGCGAATGGCTGTCCGGCCTCGAGTCCGTGCTGTGCCTGGCCGTGACCGAGGCCTGGTCCATCGCGCAACTCGAGGACGCCCTGGGCCTGCTCGACCACGTCGCGCCGCTGCATGCGGACCGCGCGGCCGCCGCGCCGGGCCGCCCTGGGACGGGGCAGACCTGCTGGGCCGCTTCACCGGTGTCCGTCGGCGAGGCGCCGGCCTGGCGCACGCACGCCGGGCTGCCGGTCGGCACCGCCTTCGCGGCCTTGATCAGCGCCCGGGACCAGGTCGAGGGGACTCCCACCGAGGGCACCGCCACCGAGGGCGCCCCCATCCCGATTGACTCCCGATTGACGATTGATTCCGGAGAACTCCATGACCGCCTCCTTGATTGACGCCGGACGACTCGACGCCGTCGCGCCCTCGTGGAACCCACGCCGGCCGCTGCGCATCGCGCTGCTTGGCCACTTCGGCGCCACGCCGGCCTCCCGTGCGGCGGACACCGCCGCGATGTCGGCGCGTCGACCGCGCCGGATCGATTTCGACACCTTCGACGACGCCATCGCGCACGCCGATCTGACGCTGGACGTCGCGCTGCCCGACGGCAGGATCGCCGGACTGCGCATCGCCGCCCTGGACGATCTGCATCCCGACGAACTGCTCCGCCAGCTGCCGCGCGGCAGCGCGACGCCCGATGCGCTGCGCGCGGTGCTCATGCACCCCGAACTGCGTCGGCTGGAATCCGCGTGGCGAGGCGTCGACCTGGTGGTGCGCGAGCTTGGCCCCGGCGCCGCGCTCGAGATCCATGTGTTCGACCTGACTGCCGCCGAGATGGCGGCCGACCTCGACGCTGGCGACGACCTCTCGCGGTCTGCCTTGTACGCATGGCTGGTCGGGCGCCCGTCCGAAGACGCCGACGGCGGTTACGGCGCGGTCGCCTGTCTGCACGACAACGATGCGACGCCGACCGACCTGGGTCGGCTCGCGCGCCTCGCGCGGATCGCCGCGCAGGCCGGCGCGCCGCTGTTCACTGCGATGTCGACCGACACGCTCGCCGACCGCCGGCATCCGCCGGAGAAGGCCGTGCGCGCCGCCTTCGACGCGCTGCGCGCCCGCCCGGAGGCCGGCTTCCTGTGCCTGGCCGGTCCCCGCTTCCAGCTGCGCCACGCCTACGGACGCGCCACCGATCGGATCGGCGCGTTCGACTTCGAGGAATTCGATCCGCGACTCGGCCTGCGTTCGATGTGCTGGGGGCATCCGGCGCTGGTGGCGCTGCTGGCCTGGCACCGCGGTGGCGACCTGATGCTGCGCGACCGACCGCTGCACGTGGTGCGCGACGCCGACGGCGACCAGGTCGCCCTGCCCTGCACGGATCGACTGATCCGCGCCGACATGGCCGTCACCTTGCGCGAGTACGGCGTGCAGGCGCTGATGGCCGCGCGCAACGAGCCCGCGCTGCGCGTCCTGGGTCTGGCCGCCGTCGACGGCACGGCGCTGTCGCGCAACGGTCCCAAGCCGGTGGTGAAAGCCATGCCGGCGGAAGCCATGGACGAGGCCAGGACATCGGCGGCGATCGACGACGTCCTCGAATCGCGTCCGGACCGGTCGCCTGCGCCACCCGCGGCCGCCGGCCCCTCCGATGCGATGCCGCCGGCCTCGTCCGGGACGACCCGCTCCGACTCCGACTCCGACTCCGCCGCGTCCGAGGACGCCATGGACGCCATGGACGCCATGGACGCTGAGTTGGCCGCGCTGCTGAAGTCGTTGGAGTGAGGTCTTCCGACCCATCGACAAGCACCGCGCGCATCGAACGACATTCACCGCGCAGCGCCGCCGACCCTGGTGTGGCGCCACGCGCCACTGACCGACTCAACGATTGGATCCTCATGCCCAACCCTGCCTCCCGGAACGACGACGCGTCGTCCTCGTCCTTGCAGTCCCCGAAAGCGCTCGTCGCGCTGCTGACGCAGTGTCGACACGATCCTCTCCGAAGAGTCGCCTGCGCCTTCGTCCCAGGCGCCTCGAACAAGCCCGACCTCTTCGTCGTCCATGCCAGGCTCAACGGCAGGAAGCTGCTCGCGGAACTCTGCGCGGAAGCCGGCGCCAAGGGTGGAAGCGCCGGCGAGGCCTGGCTCGAGGAGGACGTGCTGATGCTCAAGCTCGACAAGCCGTCGGCCGGCGTCGAGAAGAAGGTGCTGGCCGCGGTCAAGCGACACGGCTTCCGCATTGAACGAGTGACGCTGGCCGGCGACGAGACGAGCCCCAGGTCAGACAACGTCGACCCATCGTCCGCATTCAAGGCCCGGCCAGGGGCCTTGATGTCTGAACCGCGTGCCATGGCCCCGACGAACGAGGTGGGGGTCGATTGGGTCGACCAACGTGCGGGAGTCCTCAAGGTCCTCAGGGCCGCGGCAAGTCAGATCGCGGCTGCCAGGCATGCGAGGTCGGCCGCGGCGATCATCGAGATCCAGGCGATCGTCGGGAAGCTGGGTGGCGAACCGTCGACATTCGAGCAGATCGACCACTTGCAGGGCTGGCTCGACTCGGACGACGTGGTGCAAGACGTCTGCGACCTGTGCGAAGACATCCGTACGCCGCTGCTGCAGTCCTTGAACGGCCTGCGCAGCCGGATCGCCTCGCGTTGAACGCGCCTTTCCCATCGAACCTTCATCCGCCCCATGTCCAAATCACAGAGTTCCGCAGTTCGCGAGGTGTGGCTGTCTTCGCCCGACCTCCTTGAACGGCATGTCAAGAAAATCCAGTCCCGCGTCGATCAATACATCGACGAGTTCCGCGCAGACGTCGCCACCCTCGAGCTGTTCCTGCGGCGTTGGCATCCATTGCCGATCAGCCACCAATTCGTGGCGAATCGGATGGAGCGTTTGAAGCCGGAACTGGACGCGTTCCTCCTGAAGACTCAGGAATTGGCATTGCAGGCCATGAGCTCACGTTCGGCGCTCGCGCAAGTCGAGAAGAACCTGGGGTGGTACGCAACCAGTCCCGATGCGAGGACGCTGCTGAAGCGGACCTTGCAGGAATCCCAGGTCAGCTACGAACCGAAGTTCGAGCGCACCTTGCTGACCACCGAGCGAACGACCTTGGGAGAGATTCGCCAGTCCGACGAGGACTTCTTCGTCGACTACCTCGATGCCAGCCGCCCGCGGCTGACGGTCTATCGGGGAGACGGCCGCGGCGTCAACGCGCAGTCGCTGGCCGGCTACGTCCGGGAGCCGATCCTGGCCGGCGGCCGTCCTGACGTGAGCTTCTTCGGCGTCGTCCAGCATCTGGAGTCGAGCACCAACAAGAACGGCATGGTGTCCACGACCACAGACCGTGCGCAAGCCCTCGACTGGGCCCTGGACGGCAAGAAATACGGTCTGCTGTATACGCTCAGCGTGACGCGCTACATCGACACCATCGACCTGCTGCGCCAGCGCAATTTCAAGCACCGTTTCCCCGCGCAGCTGGAAGTCCTCGTGCCGGATCGGATCCCCGTGAGCGAGATCGTCTCGGTAGAACTTTTCAGCAGCGATCGGCGCCTGCTCGGGACCGCCTGACCCACCGTCGGGCTCGCGCCGCCTTGGGCGTGCCGTCCCACGGATCTCAACGAAAGGAACGAGAAGATGACTTCACTGTCCGATGCGGTGCTGCCTGCGCCGTTGGGCGCCAGGATGGCGCCGCTGTTGCGCGAGCTCGAAAAGGGCGGAACGATGTCCGCACTGGTCGGCATCGCCGGCAAGGAGACCGCGGTGCTGGTCTCCCGGCAGGCCATCGCCAAACCCGGTCGTGACCTGCTGACCGACCATCTGAAGGGCGCCGGCACGCCTCGCTTTCAAGCCGGTGAGTGCCACTTCGAAGACGGCGCCTACACCTTCGTGCTGGCCGACCCCGCGGAGGACCTGGGCAAGCGTTTGAGCGCGGCGCTGTTGAAGCAACTCGGCAAGCGCGTGAAGGTCCAGGTGCGCGGCATCGCCGGGAGCAACGACGATCAGGCGGGAAGTGCCACGCCGCAGCCCGCACCGCGCGACGAGCCATCCTCGTCGCCATCGCCATCGCCATCGCCATCGTCCCCCGCACCGGTGCAATCGCCGCAATCGCCGCAGACGGCGCAGACGGCGCAGACCAAGACAGCTACCGCCAGCACGGCGCCCGGACACGCCTTCAATGCCCGGCTGGCGACCCTGCTGCCCGAGGTCAAGAGCGCCATGAGCACGACGTCGACGCTGGGCGAGCAACTCAAGCTGAAGATCAGCGAAGCCGGCGTGCATGCGCGCAACAAGCGGTTTGACGAAGCCAATGCGCTGCCGGATCGCGTGGATCAACTCCTTGCGTCGGCGCGCGCCAATGCGGACGGCGTCGCCGCCGGGGCCCCGGAATCCGCAAGGGAACGGCTCGACGAGGCAGGCTTCCTCGAGCATTGGCCGCAGGCCAGACAGACCTGCCTCTCCGCCGTCGCCGCCGTCGACCGGCAAGTCGCGCAACTGATCTCGGTGCTCAAGGCGTCGCAGGATCAGGAACTCCGTGACATCGCCGAGTTCGGCCTGCCCGCCGTCACGGGCAACTTCAAGGTGCCGCTGTCGGCGGCGATCGTCGAGTTGGACATGGCCCGCGGCACCCGGCTGCCCTCCGCGGCCCGCAAGGTCGCCGACGCGGCACGCGCTTTCGCGGACTACCTCGACCGCGAGGAGACGGTGCGCGTGACCGACGAGAACGAGTTCGGCGTGACCGTCTCCATCCGTGCCACCTTGGGCGAGGCGCTGCGCGCCATCGAAACACTGACCGGACGCGTGATCTGACCAGACCCGCGTTCTTCCACTTCAAGGAACTCAGCTCATGCATTCCCTCTTCAAGTCCCCGTGGGCGCTCCGAATTCGAGCAGGACAAGCGATCAAGGCGCGGCGGGTCCCGGAACTCAATGATCCCGGGCACCGTCTGGAGATCGACCTGGGACCGGACTGGCAGGGCCCGAAGCCGACGATCCATCCGGGCGCCATCAAAGGCTATGAGCGCATGAGCGACGAGGAGATCACGCAGGCCACGCGTGTCGTGGCCGCGAAGATCAAGGGCGGCAAGGCGTTGCTGGGGGACATGTGCCAGAACCCGGCGCAGTTCACGGATCCCCGATCGAAGCCGGGCAAGAAGGAGGTCTCCGACCTGATGTGGTTCCTGCGCATCAAGGCGGAGGAAGTGGCGCAGTCGCCCTTCGAGAAAGGCGCGTTGAGCATTCCGGATCCGGCCAACGTGATCCGCGGATATCTCGACCGCTGCCCGGACGCCTACAACCGGCTCTCCAGTCATCTGCCCGAACAACAGGCGTTGCCGGGCGGCTCCCCCCGCGGCATCGATTTCGACCAGGGGGACGTCGCGAACCCGGACGAGCTGCTGCCCTACGGCATGGGCACCCTGCTGATGCAGTCGACCAGGATGAGCTCGGGCGACGAGCGTCTCTTCATCAAGCTGGAGGGCCATGGCACGCCGATGCCCTTGCTCGACGACTACCAGGCATGGCAACGCGGTGCCAAGGATGCCAGCACGCTGCCGGCCAGTCGCGACCTGGCACTGAAGGATGCGGCGCACACGGCGGTCCATGCAGGGAAGTACCTGCTGTCGAAGTTCCACCTGCATGGTCAACGCCTGAGGGGCCTGCCGCGCTTCACCGAGAACCAGATCGACGGCAAGGGCTCAAGCGTGTCCCGGGAACTGGTCCCCGCCTATCGGAGCGTCATCGCGGCGGCTCGTGCCGCCGGCCTGCCCGTGCTGGCCCTGCAGCGCGGCAACTTCGAGGCGGAGATCCACGCGATGGTCGACAACCTGGAGACCTTTCTCCAAGGCGCCACGGCCGACGCCCAGCCCATTCCGAAGCCGGTGCTGGATGCACTGGGCGACTTCGATCGATTCGTCGCGGAGCACAAGCTCTTCGAAGCGTCCGAGAACCGCCACATGAGCGAGGTCGTCCTCACTCGCGGGTCGTTGGGGGTCTGACCACACGGCGCGCGCGGCCAGGTGCCGTGGCGCCGTTGCATCGTGTTGCGAAGCGTCCCGCATCCGTCCGTCCGGACGCACCGTAAGTGTCGAGGTCCCAGGCGCAACCACCGTGCCGCCTGTCCCAATGCAGGCCCCAACCCGGGGCCACGGGGACGCCCGGTGCCAGCGACATGGCACAACCACCGTCCAGGACCTCGAATGAACCCGACCACCCACCCGACCACCCACTCGTCCAACCACCTGTTCCGCGCCCCCGCCGCCCACTCCGCGAAGGCGCTGCTTGTCGGCGCCGCGGGCTCCCTCGCCCTGTTCATCGGCCTCGCCTCCGCGCACGGCCCGCTCCAGGAGCGGTCCGCAATCGTCACGCTCGACCCGGTCGTTGTCAGCGCCAGGCGCGAGCAACTGCCCACGGTCTTCATCCATGGCCGACGCGACCGCGCCGAGGACGTGCGTCAGATCGCGGAGCTCTGAGATCGACATGTCACCTGGATGTTCATGACGCCGTGGACTGGCGCGTCCCGCCAAGTCCCTCCGCCCGCACCCGCCCCGACTCTTCACTGACTCCCTCAACGCCATGGATCATCTTTACCACGCCCTTCCCACCTTCCGCGCGGATGACCGCGCGGCACCGGCGCGGGCCACCCTGCAGCTGGCCAGTCGCCTCCTGCTGTCGCTCATCTTCATTCTTGCCGCGTTGCACAAGCTCGGCGCGCGCGAGGCGACCGTCGCGATGATCGACGGCGTCGGGCTGCCCTTCCCCGGCTTCTGCTACGGGATGACCGTTGCCATCGAACTCGGTGCTGGTCTGGCCGTGGCCATCGGATGGCACGCGCGCAAGGCGGCGGTCGCGCTGGCCCTGCTCACGCTGGTGGCCGGCAGTCTCTTCCACAACCAGTGGAGCGACCCCAACCACTTCATCCACTTCCTGAAGAACCTCGGACTCATCGGCGGCCTGATGCAGATCGCGATGAACGGACCCGGTGCGTTGAGCCTGAAGCCTCAGTCGACACGTCGTGTCCGGCGACGGAGCAGCCCCTGATCGACGCAAGCCGCCTGCTCGGCGACGGGGCCGGGGCCGCAACGACGCGGCGGCATGGTGTGAGCCCGTCCCAGCCGCAGTGGCGCAGCGCGCTCGGCCACCTGCCCATCGTCAGGACGGACACCGTGCCGTCGCTCACTGCGCCGCGTCCAGGCTCGCCTGCGTGAAGGCGGGATAACCCGCCGGGCGGTAGTTGTTGAGGTTGTTCAGGAAGTTGCTGTCCTTGACCGGGACGTTCGCCGAGCCGTAGTCGAAGGTGTTGAGCAGGCTGCGCATCGTGGCGTTGCTCACGCCGTCACCGGTCATCGATGTCCAGCTGACGATGGCGGGCGTCAGCCATTGGCCGTACGGGTTCTCCGCGGCGACCTCGGTGGCGCCGGCGAAGCGCATCGCGTGCGTCAGCGCGCCGTCCTTGTGATAGACGAAACGCACATGCCCGTTCTGCACCGCCAGCGTGTTCACCGCCGCGTTGTTCAGGGCGCCGTGGGCGCTGTAGCCGCCGTGGGTGACCGCGCCGTTGGTCGTCCAGATGGCCACGTGCTCCCAGTCGTGGCGATGCCCGCCGCCGATCCCCGTCGTCTGGTCCTTCAGGAAGTACAGGGCGTAGAAGTGTCCGCAGTACACGTTGCCGCCGCTGGTCACGCAGGCATGGCGATGCAGCGTGTTGGCGTAGTCCAGGAAGTCGGCGCGACGGCAGCCGCCGGTGATGCTGCCCGAGGTCTTGAGACCGCCGTTCTGCTGGCCGCCGCGGCTGATGCCGGCGCTGGGCAGGCAGCCGTCGGTGTCGAAGTCGAACAGCGGATAGGTGGCCGCGATCGGGACGTTGACCGGCCAGGCCGCACTCAGCGCGGGGAAATCGTCGGCGCGCACGGACGTGGTCGCGAGCGCGGCCAGAAGCGCCAGGGCGGCGATGCGGATGCGATGCATGGTCAACGTCCTCGGGTCAGTTGATCCGGATCTGGAGACCGGTGGCGGTGTAGGTCGGCGTGGCCGTGACGCCGTCCACGACGAGCTTGTCGAACCTGCCCTGCAACGCGGCGGCCTGGATCACCGTGAAGGTGTCGCCGCTGCGCGGCGTCGTGCCGGCCTGGAACTTCAGCGTCAGCGTGCCGCCCGCGATCACCACCTTGCCTTGCGCGGCCAGGCTGCCGGCGTTGCTCGCACCGAGGTGCAGCTCCAGCGTGCCGGTGGCCAGTTGGGTGTAGTTCGTGACCGCGACCGGCACCGGCGCCTGCGTCGTCAGCGTGCCGGTGTCGACATAGACGTCCCCGGTGCCCAGCGCCTTGGCGCTGTCGGCGCGCAGGACGCCGCCGGAGACCTGCGTGCCGCCGCTGTAGCTGTTGCTGCCCGCGAGGGCGAGCGTGCCGCTGCCGAGCTTGGTCAGCTTGCCCGCGCCGCGGATGTCGTTGCGCCAGACATCCAGCGCCTGGAAGCCGCCCTTGGCCGCGTCCATCGTGACGCCGACATCGCCGTCGAAGGCGGCGTACCCGTCCGCCGCGGCGAAGAGGTTCAGGCGGCCCCAGCCTTCCGCGTCGTCCATCACCGGGTAACCGGAGCTCAGCGCGGTCGTCTTCAGCACGACCCGACGCTGGTCGGCGCTCAGGTACGGCAGGCGCGTCTCGAGCAGCACTTCCGCGCCCTTGGGCACGACGGCGCCCTGGGTGGTCGCGCCGATCGGGCTCAGGCCGAAGGTCATCAGGCGCTGCACCGTCGCCTTGTTGGTCGCGTGGTCGGCGTAGGCGTCCTGCGCGGCCGGCAGCGAGTGCGCATAGGCCTGCAGCGCCGCGGCGTCCTTGGCGCCCACGGCCGCCATCAGGGCCGTGCGGGCCTGGTCGTAGGCCGCCTGGCGGTTGGTCTTGTTGGGATCGTTGACCAGGTTGGCCGCCGCGGCCGCCACGCCCTGGATGCGTCCGCCCACCACGTCCAGCGGCGAATGCATGCCAGCGAGGATGCGGTTCTCGCCCAGCACGAGGGCGCGGGTCACCATCTCCTGGTAGCGCTCGGGCACCAGGTAGGCCATGGCCAACGCCTTGCGGACACCTTCCGCGGTGTGGCCGCTGACGAAGCCGCCGTCCGTCGTCGGCGTGCTGCTCTTGGCGGGCTCCAGCGCCGGAACGACCTTGACGCTGGCGCTCCAGCGCCATGGCCGCGCGTACTTGTAGAAGCGCTTGGCCGGCTCGGTCGACGCGTTGGCGCCGATGGCATTGACCAGGTCGATCGCCGCGCCGAAGCCGTGGCTGTTGGCGGCGCCGGCATTGCCGATGTCATTGCCCTGGTCGTTGTAGAGCACGGTGGTCGCATCGGGCGCGATGCCCGTGATGGTCGTCGTCTGCTCGCTGAGGGTGCGCCACGCCGAGGTCAGCGGGCCCATGCCGTCGCTGATGCTGTAGCCCTTGCCGCGCCGATCGTCGAGGTAGGCGGCCAGCTCCTGCGCCGCGGTGCGACGGCCCGTCGCGTCGACGACGTACTGCACGTTGGCGGCGTGGACGGCGGCGTTGAGCACCTTGCCGTCGGTCGCATCGCCGGGCAGGCCGCTCCACGCGGAGGCCGCCACGGCCGCGAAACCATCGCGGGCCGGCGCGCTCGATCCCGCGTCGACCAGCGCCGTGCTCGGCTGCCAGATGTCGAGGAAGCCGGCGACCACTCGCACGCCCGCATTGGTTTGCAACGTGGCGTAGCGCGCGTCACCGCGCTGGTTGGTCGCGATGGTGTCGACGAAGGGCGGTGTCTTCGCCTCGTCCTGCACCGCCGCGGTGTCGGTGGTGCCCAGCCCCTTCGGCGCCGCGGGTACCACCAGGGGCGTGTCCTGTTCGTCGTCGTCGGACGAGGAGCAGGCGCCGAGCAGAAGCGCCGGCACCAGCACGGGAAGAATGGCCAGGAGCAGTCGGTTGCGTTTCGGTTGGGAATTGATCATGGGAGTCGTCGACAAGGAATGGTCGCCGGCGACTCTAGAAAGCCCCGATGTCGAGGTCGTGACAGCGTAGTCATTCGTTACCCATTTTGGCGAGACACGCACATCGGAACTTCGGACACTGCAGGCGCTCAACCGCCCTCGCACTTCGTTCACGGACCGCCATGCATCCAGTCCCACGTCGATTCGTCCAACGAGCCAGTCTCGTCGCCCTCGCCTTCGGCGCGATCGCGCCCGCCTACGCGGCGCTGAGCCTGAACGTCAGCCAGGACCTCTGGTCCGGCGGCTTCTGCTCCCGGGTCAACATCCGCAATCCCGGCACCACGGCCAGCGGCGTCTGGACCTTGCGCTTCGAGCTGCCCAACGGGCAACTGAACGGGAGCTGGAACGGCCAGTTCAGGAACGAGTCCGCGACCACCGTGGCGGTCACCGGCACGAGCTGGAACTCGCCGGTCGCCCCGAACCAGAGCTTCGAGGTCGGTTTCTGCGGCACCGGCACGGCCCCCAGCGCCGCCTCCTTCCGCATCGCCGAGGCCAGTGCGCCAGCACCCGCACCCGCGCCAGCACCCGCACCCGCGCCAGCACCCGCACCCGCGCCAGCACCCGCACCCGCGCCAGCACCCGCACCCGCGCCAGCACCCGCACCCGCGCCAGCACCCGCGCCAGCGCCAGCACCCGCGCCAGCGCCAGCACCCGCGCCAGCGCCAGCACCCGCGCCAGCGCCAGCACCCGCGCCAGCGCCAGCGCCAGCGCCAGCGCCAGCACCAGCACCTGCGCCAGCACCTGCGCCTGCGCCAGCGCCAGCACCTGCGCCTGCGCCTGCGCCTGCGCCGGCACCTGCACCCGCCGGCGATCTGTCCGTTCCGGCCACGGGGCAATTCAAGCTGCCGTTCAGCGTCGCGGCGGACGGTCGCATCCTGGACAACCAGGGCACGGCGGTCTCGATCCGGGGCGTCAACTGGTTCGGCTTCGAGACACCGGACCTGGTCGCGCACGGCCTCTGGCAGCGCAACTACAAGGACATGATTGCCCAGATGAAGGACCTGGGATTCAACGCGGTGCGCCTGCCCTTCTGCCCGACGACGCTGCGTTCCACGGGCCGCCCCAGCGGCGCGCTGAACACCAGCGTGAACCCCGACCTGGCCAACAAGACGCCGCTCCAGGTGATGGACCGCATCGTGGCCGAGTTCGCGACGCGCGGCTTCTACATCCTGCTCGACCACCATCGACCCGACTGCAACGCGATCTCCACGACGCCGCAGATTCCCGGCTACTCGCTGGACCAGTGGGTCGCCGACCTGCAGTTCGTCGCCGACCGTTACCGCCACGTGCCCAACGTCTTCGCGATCGACCTGAAGAACGAGCCGCACAGCACCGGCGGCTCCGGCGCCTTCTGGGGCACGGGCAACATCGACAACGACTGGAAGCTCGCCGCCGAGCGCGCCGGCAGCGCGGTGCTGGGCACCAACAGCCAGCTGCTGGTGTTCGTCGAGGGGGTGTCCGACAACCAGGGCCGTTGCGAGAACCCCGATCCGCACTGGTGGGGCGGCAACATCGAGCCGGTGGCCTGCTATCCGATCGACGCCACCCGGATCCCGCGCAACCGCCTGGTGCTGTCGCCGCACATCTACGGGCCGTCGGTGAGCGCGCAGCCCTACTTCGGCGACGGTACGGGCTTCCCGAACAACATGCCGGCCATCTGGCAGAACCAGTTCGGTCGGTTCATGGGGACGCATGCGGTGGTGCTCGGCGAGTTCGGCGGCCGCTTCACCGACAAGGATCGCCAGTGGCAGATCAAGATGGTGGACTGGATGAAGTGCAAGGGCGTGCGCAACTTCTTCTACTGGTCGTGGAACCCCAACTCCGGCGACACCGGCGGTCTCCTGCTGGATGACTGGCAGAGCGTGTCGCTCGACAAGTACAACAACCTCAAGCGCCTGTGGGACGGGTCGGCGGTCGACGCCAACGTCTGCAAGTAGGCGCCTGCGACGTGGCGCTCGACGTCGCCCGCGTCAGCGCGTGCGGGCGGCCAGGAATCGTTGCAGGGCGTCCTCGCGAAGGCGGGTCACGATGCCCTGCCGCTTCATGTTCTGGAGCGTGTCGGACAGCATCGGCACGAGGGCCTCGTGCCGGCGATGCAGATAGGCATGGCCGGTCGTGGACTCGACGATGCGCAACAGACTCGGCGCCGGACCGGCCCGGACCTGCGGACTGGCATCACCGAACGCGAGGTAGTCCTGGACGGCTTCCTGCACGTCGAAGTAGAGCGCGACACGCTTGAGCTGCAGCCGCCGGACGCCTTGTTCGATGGTGGTCACGGTCGACACATGCCCGGGTGCGGCCTCGCGAGCCAGCAGGGCAGCGAGTTCCTGGATGCCTCGCCGGTGCTCGCACGTCAACCCCTGGGCCCGCACCGCGGACCACCCGGGAAAGTCGACCAGGCCGGAATCGCCCGCCGCATACACGGCGAACTCGACGGTGTTGTTCGCTTCCGGCACGCGCACCAGCGACGGATAGAGGTCGCCGTAAGCCCGGGTCCGGCCGAGTTCGCCGTCCGCCTCGCCGGCCTCGATGGCCAGCGGTGCCCGCCCCGCGGGCACGTCCAGGAACTCGAACCCCACGCCGAGTGAAGCGAGCGCCTCGCGGTAGACCGCAATGAGCCACTGCGTCCGCGGATCATCGAATCGTCGCGAGAAGGTGAAGCGCAGGAGGCGTGGCCGCGCCGCCAGCGCCGGAACGGAAACACACAGGGGCGCCGCCAGCGATGCCAACGCGCGCAGGCAGTCCCTTCGCCCCAGCAATCGAGTCGTGCTCGCGCTCATGGATCAAGGCGCTGGTCGGCTTGCCCCCTGCCGTGCACGCCAGGCTCTGCGGTGGTCGTGCGCCCAGGAACGACTGTAGTCCAAGGCATGGGGCTCCGGTAGCCGCCCGGCCTGGAGGACACGCGGGCGAGCGGCCTCACGGGGCCTCAATCCTCTCGGTCAACTGCGTCCGGTCATCGGCCCGTGAACCGTCACACGGGACGTCCTCGTGGAAGGCCACCCGGTTGCGTCCGCTGTTCTTGGCGCGATACAGCGCCTGGTCGGCGGCCTCGAGCAGCGTCTCGCCCGTCGTCAGCGCTCCACCGAACATCGCCGCGCCGAAGGAACTCGTCACCCGGCCGATGGCGGTCGGCTCGCGGTTGACCTCGACCTGCATGCGGCACAGCCGCTCGCGGTCCGCCGCTTCGTTCAGATCCATGCCCGGCAGCACCAGCATGAACTCCTCGCCGCCCAGACGCCCGACCGCGTCGTACGGACGAATCTCGCCGCTCAGCCGCTCGGCGAAGGTCCTCAACACCGCATCGCCAGCCGGATGTCCGTACGTGTCATTGACGCGCTTGAAGTGATCGATGTCGATGATCACGACGCTCAACGGCAAACGCTCGCGCCCCGCCCGCGTCACCTCGCGATCGAGCACCTCCAGGAGCGCACGGCGGTTCCACACGCCGGTCAGCGCATCGCGACTCGCCAGCACTTCGAGCTGGGCACGGGAGTCCTCCAGGGCCTGCGTCCGCTCGCGGACCACGGCCTCCAGTCGCAGCTGCTGATGGTGCCACTGTCGCCGGCGCCATCGATGGATGCCGTAGACCAGCCCGAGCAGCAGCAGCAGCCCCAGCGCGCGGGCCCAGCCCGTGGCCCACCAGGGGGGATCGAGCGTGAAGGAAAAGGAAATCGGCTGCGACCGCACACCGCTGTCGGGATCGGCGCTGCGGGCCTCGATCTGGTACGACCCGGGCGCTAGCCCGGTCAGTTCGATCTCTGCATGTGGCGCCGGAAACCAGAGTTCATCGCGCCCCGCCAGGCGGTACTCGATGCGCAGGCTGGGGTCCGAGAACTGCGCGGGGGCCAGCAGCAGGTGGAAGCGGTCCTGCGACCACGGGAGCGCCTCGCCATCCCGCACGGGGCGGGGATCGCTGCCATGCAGCGCCGACAGCAGCAGCGGCGGACGGATCGTCTTGGCGAACACCGCGGAGGGATCCACCAGGTGAGACAGCCCCCGGCTGGTGCCCACCCACAGCGAGCTGTCCGAGTCCTCGTACAGCGCGAAGCCGGAGGTGTCGTTCCCGATGAGCCCATGGGACTGATCCAGCACCTTCCATTGCGTGCCGTTCCAGACGACCAGGCCGGCATCGGTCCCGAACCAGAGCCAGCGCCGGCTGTCCGCGAGGATCGACATCACCTGCCGCCCTTCGAGCGCCGGACTGGCGATGCGTTCGGCCTTGGGGGTCGAGCCGTCGCGTCGGAGATGCCAGAGTTCGCCGTATCCGCTGACGGCCATCACGGTGCCGTCCGCCAGACAGGCGAGCATGCCGGCGCCTTCCTTCATGGGCACCTGAGGTGACCAGACATCGTCGCGCTGGCTGGCGACGCCCTGCCAGCCGGCCATCCACACGGTGCGATCGTCCGTGTCGCAGAGGTCCTCGAAGCTCTTGGCCTGCCCGCGGGGGCCGGGCAGGACTTGCGGCTGGCCCACCGGACCTTGTGGCCATCTCAAGGTCTGTTGCGTCGTCATCAGCCAGAAGGCGCCGTCCCGGGCCCGCATCGCCCGCAGAAAGCCGTCCTCCGGACCGCGCGGGGCGATGGGGACGCCCTGCGCACGACGATCCCGCATCCGATGCAACGCGCCGCCCGGCGTGATGCCCCAGAGCCCGCCCTGCCCATCCGGCACCAGTTGCGAGATGTCGCGCTTGTGCCGGAGGGCGACCTGGCGGAAGCGTTCCGCCTTCGGATCGAAGACGCCCACGCCGCGTCCGGTGCTCACATACAGGTCCCCCGCCCCGGTGCGGCCACCGCCGCCGCCGACCCGCAGGATCGACCAGACCACATCGTTGGGCAGACCATCGGCGGCGCTCCAGTTGACCCAGCGGCCATAGCCCTGCCAGTGCAGGAGACCCGTCCCGCGCAGCCCCATCCAGAGTTCGCCTTCGCGGTCGCTCATCAGCGCGATGAGGCGCCCGTCCCCGGGCAAGCCCTGGTGCCGGCCGAACAGCGCCCAGCCCTGCCCGTTCCACCGCAACAGTCCCTCCTGGGACGCGGTGAGGACGCGGCCTGAGGCGTCCTGCACCAGCGGGTACTGATTCATCGCATCGTCCCGCGTGCCAGGCGGCGTCCTGTCCGCGAAGTTGCCCGCTGGATCCACGAGCTGGATCAGCGCCCCCCGCGCGCGGGCCCAGATGCTGCCGTCCTCCGCCTGCAGCAGCGAGGACCATTCCCGCCGATCCGGAACGCCGCGATCGACGGCCCACTGGGTCAGGACATCGCCCCGGAGTCGGCAGATCGCTTCGCCGCAGCCCAGCCAGAGGCTGCCGTCGCGATCACGCAGGACGCTGAAGACCTGCAGCGGTCGGTTCAGCCGGACGCCGAGCTGCTCGGGCGTGCGGGCGATGGTCGTCTGCAATGTCCCGGCTGCCGGGTCGAAGGACACGTGCAGCAGCCCTTTGTCGGTGGTCAGCCAGGCCTCGTCGTCGACCGCCGCCAGGGACTGCGCGTAGACGCCGATCTCCGTGTCCTTGGGCAATGGGGCGGATCGCAGCAGCCCTTCCCGCCAGAGCCACAGTCGGGACTGGGAGCTGATCCAGAGATTGGCGCCGTCGGCCGCCAACGAGGTGACGCTGCGGATCTCGCTCGAGCCCACGCGGACGATGCGAGCGCCGTCATGGCGATACAGGCCGTTGTCCGTTCCCGCCCACAGCAGCCCCGGCGCGTCCTGCGCCAGCGCGTTGATGGACAGGTTCTGCAGTCCGTCCGCCTGGCCGAATTCGCGCAGGTTCATCTGCTCCGCAGAAGCGCTCCCCACGCCGAGCGCTGCGAACCACGCGATCGCGCCCTGCATCGCTCGGTGGCGCCAGGCATTCACCATCTGTCCTCCTGTCGGGCTCCTCGGATCCTTGCTCGCGTCGTCGACGACGCCGCACCGTCAGCTCGGAAGACTAGCCGCCCGTGCGGCTGGCGCCCCGTGAGGGTCGTCCGGGCAGGTGATCAATTCCACGCCTTCTCCACCCGGATGTCGTGGCGAGCGGCGAAGCATCGGGAGGCGACAAGGACGAATGCCGGCGACGGCCCGCCTAGGCCGGACTGTCGTCGAGGCGGTAGCCGAGTCCCCGCACCGTCTTGAGCAGCGGCAGCGGATGCCCTTCGTCGATCTTGGCCCGCAGGCGGCGCACGTAGACGTCCACGATGTTGGTCAGCGGGTCGACGTTCACGCCCCACACGTTGGACAGGATGCGCTCGCGGCTGAAGAGCCGTCCCGGGGCGCTCATCAGCAGCTCCAGGAAGGCGAGCTCCTTGGCCGTCAGCGCGACCGGCCGGCCGGCGCGGCTGACCTGCATCTTCTCCCGGTCGAAGACCAGGTCGGCGACCTGCAGCGTGGCCGCGTCGATGCGCTGCTCGCGCCCGCGACGCTGGAGCGCGACCAGGCGCGCGAGCAGCTCCTCGAAGTCGAAGGGCTTGGTCAGGTAGTCGTCGGCGCCCAGGCGCAGGCCGCGCACCTTGTTCTCCGCGCCGTCCATGGCGGTGAGCATCAGGATCGGCACCTGACACCCTTCCGCGCGCAGCGTCTGACAAAGTTCCAGGCCGCCCAGGCCCGGCAGCATCAGGTCGAGGATGACGAGCCTGAAGTCCCCGGCGCGCACGCGGGCCAGGCCGTCGGGACCGGTGCTGGCGATGTCCACGGCGTAGCCCTCCGCGGTCAGGCCGCGCGAGAGGAAGTCGGCGATGCGAGGGTCGTCCTCGATGACGAGCAGATGGCGGTTCATGGTCGATGGGAGCGGGGAATCGGGGCGGACAGGGGAAGGTGGGGAAACAGGGAGCCGGACGGCAGGCTCCGGCGGGGAACGAGCGTGTCAGACGGGCCGCGAGAAGGGAAGCACCAGCCGGACCGTGGTGCCGACGTCGACCCGGCTGTCGATGTCGATGCGCCCGCCGTGGGCATCCAGGATGGCTTTCGCGATGGACAGGCCGATGCCGGTGCCGTCGGCCCGATGGCGCCGTGCGCGCGCGCCGCGGACAAAGCGCTCGAACACCTGCCCCAGCTCTTCGGCGGCGATGCCGATGCCCTCGTCGCGCACGCTCAGCACGATGTCGTCGTCGCGCAATGCCCAGTCCACGCGCACCGTGCCATCAGGGCGGGAGTAGCGCACCGCGTTGTCGATGACGATCATGAGCGCCTGCCGCAGCCGGACCGGGTCGACGTGCACGACGATGTCCGCCTGCACCGGGCTCGTCTCGATGCGCTGCCGATGCGTCGCGGCCAGCGTGCGCGCCTGCGCGACGGCATCGTCCATCAGCGGCGCGAGCGCGATGCGTTCCAGCACGAGATCGAGCTCGTCCGCCTCGGCGCGAGCGACCAGCATCAGATCGTCGACCACACCGGTGAGCTGCTTGACCGCCGAGACGATGCGGCCGAACGCGACGCGGTAGTCGGCCGCCGGCAGCGTCGCGGCGCGCAAGGCGAGATCGGCCTCGCCGCGGATGACGGTGGCCGGGGTGCGCAGTTCATGGCCCAGGTCGGCGAAGAGCTGACGCCGGCGTTGATCGAGGCCCTGGAGACGTTGATGCGCCTCCTCGAGCTCGTGGGTCCGGGCGCGGACCTGGTCCTCGAGGCGCTGCCGCACGGCCTCGGCCGCTTCACGATGCAGCTGCAGCTCGTGCGCCATCGCGTTGAAATGCGCGGAGACGCGACCGAACTCGTCGCTGGATTCCACCGGGATGCGATGGTGGAGGTGCCCGGCCTGCAGCGCCTGCGTGCCGGCCAGCAGCGCGTCCAGCGGGCGCTTGAGATGGCGGCTCAGATGCACGTACAGCGCGAGCGCCAGCGCGAAGGTCACGCCGACCATGAGCACGGCCTGGCCGCGCAGCCGCGCGATCCCGTCCTCGGTCGCGGCCCGTGCGATGGGCACCGCGCGGCGCTGATGCTCGATCGCCCGGTTGAGCAGATCGCGCAGGTCCCGACCGTGGGTCTTGTCGAAGACCTGGTTGAGCTGGTGCCAGACCGCATCGAACGCCGTGCGGTCGCGCTGCGGCTGCAGGTCGTGCAGCTGGCTGTGCAACTGCGCGATGTTGTCGCCGAGCAGTTGACTGATCTCCACCAGTTGCGTGACCTCTTCCGGAATCGTGCCGCCGTCCGTGGCGGCCATGCGTTGCCAGGACTCGAGGTGGCGGCGCGACATCTCGGCCAGCCGGTCCGCGCCGGCTTCCATGTCCCCGAGCAGCTTCTCGCGCGTCGCGGGCAAGGCGCCGGCGCCCATCACCTGCTGCGCGGCCCAATTGCGCAAGCGCTGCTTGTTGGCCGACAGGTCGAGCAGCTCCGACAACAGATCGCTGGTCAGGCGGCTGTGCGCGGCATAGCTGTCCACACGCGCCGCGCCCCAGTGGACGAATGCGGCCTGCACGCAGACCAGCGCCAGCATGGCGGCCAGGGCCAGGGTCAATCTCAGTCGATACATGGGCGCGGATTCTAGGAACTCGCGCATCGAGCGCCTTGTCCGCCCGCCGCCATCGCCGAGGATCGCGGCGGGCGCCGTCTCATCGGGACGTCGCCTCCGGCATCGCCGACGAGTGGTGATGCGCGATCAGCCACTGGCCGTCGCTCCACTCGTACACGTAGGTGTATCGGGCCTTCACGGTCGCGCCACTGCCGAAGCGGAAGGTGTAGGTGCCGACGTCCTGCGCCACGTTGCAGCCGATCTTGATGAAGCGCTTGTCGATCGTGCCCTGCGGCTGGTCCTTCAGGAACTTCACGAAGTAGTCGCGAATGTCGGCCGGCGTGGCGCGCGGCTCATTGGTGACGGTGGGCAGCAGCACGGCGTCGGGCGCATAGTTGGCCGTGACGCGGTCCGGGTTGCCGGTCGCGAGCGAGGCGTTCCAGCGGTCGAAGAGCGCCGCGATCTGCGCCTTGTCGGCGCTGGCGCAGACGGGCGCGGACGTCGCGCGATCCTGGGCCGCGGCGGACGTGCCCATGGCGCCGAGCATCAGCGCGGCCAGCGCGGGGGCCCACAGGGCTCGCGGCACGCGGCCCGAAGCGGGGCGGACATCGGCGGTGTCGCGGTGACGGGCGGAAACGGTCATGTGAGGAAACTCCAGATCGGTCGTTGAGCACGGGCACCGTGAGGTGCCGCGCCGGGAACAGGCTGTCCCTGGCGCACCATCGATTCTGGAAATCGCTCATGAACCCGCCATGAGTCGAAAATGAACCGCGAATGAACAGCGCCGCCGGACGCGACGGCACGCCGGCCGTCAGCCCGCGCCCTTCGGCGCATCGATCCACTGCAGACCGAGCTGTTCACCGATGTGGACCTGCAGCTCCTTCAAGGACACCGGCTTGGTCAGGAACACGTTCACGCCGGCCTGCAGGCAGGCGGCGCGGTGTTCGGCCGTGGCCGAGGCCGAAATCGCGATCACGGGCACCGCGGACAGATCGGCATCCCGACGCAGCCGGCGCGTGGCCTCCATGCCGTCCATCGACGGCATCAGGCTGTCGATCAGGATCAGGTCCGGCCGGAAGCGCGTCGCGGCCACCGCCAGTTCGTCGCCGTCGGCCGCCTGCGCCACTTCAAAACCGGCGTCGGTGAGGAAGTCGCACATCAGCGTGCGGTTCCCCTCCACGTCGTCGACCACGAGCACCCGCCTCGGCGCACCCAGGTAACGCGGCACGCCGGGCGTCGTGTGGGGCGCGTCCTGCGCCGGGACCTCCGCCGTCGGCAGCGGCAGCTCCACGCAGAAACGCGTGCCGCTGCCGAAGACGCTGCTGACCTGCATCTGCCCGCCCATGTCGTTCACCAGCGCCCGCGTGATCGCCAGGCCCAGGCCGCTGCCGCCGCTGCGATGCCGCGCGTCGCCGACCTGCACGAAGGGCTCGAAGATGCGTCCCAGGTCCTCCGGTCGCATGCCGACACCGGTGTCCTCGACCTCCAGCCGCAGCAGCACCTGCGCGGCGCTCCGCGGCTCGCCGGAAGCACGCAAGGAGACCGTGCCGCGGTCGGTGAACTTGATCGCATTGCCCAGCAGGTTCAGCAACACCTGGCGCAACCGGCGCTCGTCGACGAGCACGCCCGCCGGCAGGCCCGTCCCGGCGTCGAACTGGAACGCCAGGCGCTTCTCGTCCGCCTTCACCCGCATCAGGTTCACCACCCGCCGCAGGGCGTCGGACAGGTTCACCGGCGCCGGATTCGACGCCGTGTGGCCGGCCTCGATGCGCGCCAGGTCGAGGATGTCGTTGATCAGCGCCAGCAGGTGCAGGCCGCTCTGGTGGATCGTGTCCAGCCCGCGGGCCTGCCGGGCGCTCAGGCCCCCTTCCATGCTCAGCAGTTGCGCGTAGCCGAGGACACCGTTCAGCGGCGTGCGCAACTCGTGGCTCATGCCGGCGAGGAACTCGCTCTTGGCGCGGTTGGCGGCCTCCGCCGCATGCCGGGCGGCCCGCTCGGTCTGGAGCATCCCGCGATCGAGTTCGGTCCTGTCGGCCTGCGTGCGATCCTGGGCGTCGAGTTTCGACAGGATGCTTCGCACCTGCGCTTCGACCGTCGCTTCGCTGAGCCCGAGCGCCGAGGCAATCTCCTGGTAGGCGTTGCCCTGCGCGATGAATCGCAGGACGCTGATCTCGGCCGGGGTGAGCGCCTCGTCCGTGACCTGCCCGGCCAGTTCGAACGAGGCTTCGGAAGGCAGCGCCATGCGGCCGGCATGCACGGCGCGGATGGCGTCGAGCAGCTCCTTGTGCAGGGCGTTCTTCAGCAGGTAGCCCCGGGCGCCGGACTGCAGCGCGCGCTGCGCCTGGGCGTCGTCGGCGAAGGTGGTGAGCACGATGATCCGGGCGTCGGGGAACTCGGCCCGGATCGCGGCGATGGCGTCGAGACCGCCCATCCCGGGCATCTGCAGGTCCATGAGCGTGACGTCCGGCCGGTGCGTCCGGAACTGCTGGATCGCCTCGCGACCGTTCGACGCTTCCGCCACGAGGGCCATGTCCGACTCGACTGAGAGCAGCGTCGCAATGCCTTGCCGCACGATCGGATGATCGTCGACACAGAGCACCTGGATGCGCGTCAGATCTTCGGTCATTCGCCGACCTCGTTGGGCGAGAACTTCTTGTGATGGAGCCACGACCGTGCCGATGCGACAGGACTATACGCCCGCGATGCGGGGGTGCTGAACACCACCTCCGTGCCAGCGTCGGGACTGCTGCGAACCTCGAGCCTGCCGCCGACCAGCGCGGCGCGCTCGCGCATGCCGTTCAAGCCGTAGTGCCCTTGCTTCTCCCCCGTGCGCAGCACCTCCGGGTCGATCCCCTTGCCGTCGTCGCGCACCCGCACGCGCAGCTCCCGCGCGGCGTAGGCGATCTCCACGTCGACCCGTCCGGCATCGGCGTGGTGGACGGCGTTTCGCATCGCCTCCCCGGCGATGCGGAAGGCCTCGGCGCGCACGAGCGGATGCAGCGACCGCGGCGAGCCTTGCACCTTGACCTCCACGTCGACACGCAGCTCGACCCGCAGCTCGACCCGCAGCTCGACCCGCGACGACGCCGTGTGACCGCCCTCGTTCGCGAGCTCCTGCGCCAGCGCGCGCAAGGCGTCCGGCAGGTCGTTCTTCTCCTGCGCCGACGTGCGCAAGCCTTGCACGGTGTCGCGGCCTTCCGTGATCGCCTCGGCCACCTGGTCGATGGCGACCGCGAGGACCTGCTTCGATTCACGCGGGCGATCGGGCAGGAGGTTGAACGCGGCCTGGAACTGCAACAGCAAGCCGTTGAAGCGCTGCAACAGGGTGTCGTGCAGGTCGCGGGCGATGCTGGTGCGTTCGGCCACGCGCGCCTCCAGCGTCGCTTCGAACTGCTGATGCAGGCGCCGGATGCGCATGTGAAGCCAGGCCTGGAAACCGGCCCAGGCCAGGGCGACGAGCACGGCCGCGGCGGCCACGCGGAACCAGGTCGTCTGGTAGAAGGCCGGCTGGATCGAGAACGCCAGCTGCGCGCCCTCCTCGTTCCAGACGCCGCTGTTGTTGGACGCCTTCACGTGGAAGCGATAGCTGCCCGGCGCCAGGTTCGTGTAGGTGGCCTGGCGCCGGTCGACGGCTTCCTGCCAGTCGTCGTCGTGCCCCTCCAGCCGGTAGCGGAAGCGGGTGTTCGTCGGATCGACGAGACTCAGCGCGACGAAGTCGATCGTGATGTCGCGGATCAGCGGAGGAAGGCGAAGCCCGTCCCTGACCTCATGGGGTGTCTGGTCGGCCATGAGCGTCACGATGTGCACCGGCGGCGGCAGCGGATTGGTGGGCAGGTGATCGGGGTCGACCACATGCACGTCCGCTCCCGACACGAACCAGAGCCTGCCGTCCCGGGCCTTCGCCACCGGGGGGTTGAAGTAGGCCGGCGAGAAGGCCAGCAGCGGAACGCCGTCGGTGGCGCCCCAGACCTTCGCGGTGACCTTGCGGCTCGGGTCGGCCACCCAGGCGGCCAGATCGTCCTTCAGCACCCGGACGAGCCCGCAGGCCGCATACATCCACAGCGATCCGTGGTCGTCCGTCACCGACCAGTGGATCGTGTTGCAGGGCAGGCCGTTTCCCACCGTGAGCGTCGTGACGCGGCCGTCCTGGATCCGGCTGAGGCCGCCCTCCTCCGTGGCCGCCCACAACGCGCCGTCGGCATCGATGCGCAGACCCGCGACGTGGCCCGCCCCCAGCCCTTGCGCGGACGTGTAGGTCGCCTGGATCTTCCCGTCCTTGACGTACAGGACGCCGCCGTCCTGCCAGAAGGCCAGCCAGACGCCGCCTCGATCGGCCACGACGACCTTGGCCTGTTGCCGCCGGCCGAGCGCGGCCCACGGCATGTTCTCGACGAACCGGCCCTGGTGCAGGCGTGCCAGCCCCTTGTCGCTCGACAGCCAGAGGTGGCCCGCCTCGTCCCCGGTGATGGAGTAGATCTCCTTGCCGGGCACGTCGGCGACGGCGACGAAACGGTCCTTCGCCAGGTAGGCGAGTCCACCGCCCGTGCTCACCCAGAGCCGTCCGTCCGCGTCCTCGTACAGGGACTGCACCATCGGATCCGGCAGCCCGTCGCGCTCCCTGTAGACCGTGGGCCTGGCCTCCCTCCACCGGGCCAGTCCGTCATTGGTGGCGACCCAGACGCTGCCGTCCGTCGTGGCCAGCACGGATTTCGTCCCCTCGTTGGGCAGCCCCTGTTGCGTGGAGAGGGTGGTGATCGGGAGCTTGCGAAAACGGTCCACGCCCTTCTCGCTGCCGAACCAGATGTTGCCCTCCCGGTCCTGGAACAGGCTGCAGGCGATGTTGCCCGAGAGACCCTCCGCCCGGGTGAAGGTGTCCACCCTGCCCGCCCGCTCATGGAGGATGCCCCGGCCCTCGGTGCCGATCCAGAGACCGCCGTCGCGGTCCCGCAGCAGCTTGTTGGACTTGACGTCGCGGTCGGCGATCGGCGCCTCCTGCCTGAGGACGCTTCGCATCGGATAGTCCACCAGCTGGTCGTCCACGATCCGCTTGAGCCCCGCGCCGCGGATGCCGATCAGCAACTGGCCGTCGGTGGTCGTGCTCAGGTCGCCCACGCGCATCCCGGGGGTCTCGAATCGCCGGGGGGCGCCGGGCTGCCACCGCCAGAGGCCGGATTCCGCGCCCGCCCACAAGGTCCCGGCGCCGTCCTCTGCCAGGCTCCAGACGAACCTTCCGAATCCACCGTCCTGCGTGACGCATCGGGCCTGTCCGTCGCGCACCGAGCACAGTCGCCCAGGGTGCGCGAGCAGCCCGGCCCAGATCGTGCCGCTGCTGTCTTCGAGCAGCGAGGTCACGAAGCCTTCGGTCTGCGGATACCGGGTCAATGCCTGGCCGTTCCAGCTGACCAGGCCGTTGAAGGTGCCGATCCACAACGTGCCGTCGCGGGACACCAGCAGGGCGTAGGGATTGTCCGGCAGCGACTGGCCTTTCGGCGGCTGCCAGGGAACGAAGCGCAGGCCGTCGAATCGGAACAGGCCGAAGGACCCCGCGACCCACAGATAACCGTCCGGCGTCTGGGCCATGGCGAAGACCAGGCCCAGCAGGGCCCCGTCCCGCGCCGTCCAGGACGTGTGCGCGTATTGCGTGATCTGCAGGGGCGGATCCAGCGCGAGCGCCGGGGATGGCGGGAGGGACAGGACCGATGCCAGGAACAGCCCCGCCAGGAGGGGCGTGTGACCGTGGCCTTGCAGTCGACTCACAGCGATCCTTTGCCGCATGCAGTCCGGGCAGCGTATCGCGAAAGGACCGCGCGCGGGTGGCCTCAAGTGAGGGGGAGCCAACGGGGAATGACGGGAGCAAACGGGCGCAAACGGGAGCGACCTGGTCTCCGGGTTAGTTCTCATTAATTCGTACAGCGCTCGAACTAACATGAGCCAGTGCCGCATCGACAGATCGCCTTCGAGGCGACAGGCGCAAGGAGACACGACCCATGTTGACGTTCACCCGACGAGCCGCCGTCCAGGTGGCCACGCTGGCCCTCGCGCTGGCGCCGGTCGCCGCCCGGAGCGCCGGTCCCACCGCCCGGCCCGGCCGCAGCATCGACGTGGACGTCCAGCGGGCCGCCCAGCCGGTGGATCGCAGCTTCGACTACGCCGTCGGCGCCGACTTCCCCGGCACCCTGATCCGCGACGACAGCCAGGCGCAGCTCAAGACGGTTGTCGACGAGCTCGGCTTCCGCACCGTGCGTTTCCACGCGATCTTCCACGACGCGCTGAAGACCGTCACGAAGGACGCCGACGGCCGTCTGCGCTTCGACTTCAGCCGCATCGACACGCTCTACGACGGCCTGCTGGCCAAGGGCATCCGGCCCTTCGTCGAGCTCGGCTTCACGCCGGACGCGATGGCGACCTCGCCGCAGACGATCTTCTACTGGAAGGGCAACACCTCGCATCCGCAGGCCGAGCCGTGGACCGCGCTGGTCGACGCCTTCGCGCGCCACCTGATCGCGCGTTACGGGGCCGAGGAGGTGCGGCGCTGGCCCTTCGAGGTCTGGAACGAACCCAACCTCGCCGACTTCTGGGAACGCGCCGACCAGGCCGCCTACTTCGACCTTTATGCCCGCAGCGCCCGCGCGCTGAAGGCGGTCGATCCGCAGTTGAAGGTCGGCGGCCCGTCGACGGCCGGGGCCGACTGGGTCGTGCCCTTCCTCGCGTTCTGCAAGGACAAGGGCGTGCCGGTCGACTTCGTCACCACGCACACCTACGGCGTGGACGGCGGGTTCCTCGACGAGTTCGGCCAGGACGACAACAAGCTGTCGCGCTCGCCCGACGCGATCGTCGGCGACGTGACGCGGGTGCGCGCGGAGATCGAGGCCTCGCCCTTCCCCGGGCTGCCGCTCTACATCACCGAGTGGAGCGCCAGCTACAACCCGCGCGACCCGATCCACGACGACTACCTCAGCGCGCCCTACATCCTGGAGAAGCTGCGCCTCACGCGCGGCCTGGCCCAGGCGATGAGCTACTGGACCTACAGCGACCTGTTCGAGGAGGCCGGCCCGCCGCCGGCGCCGTTCCACGGCGGTTTCGGCCTGCTCACGCGCGAGGGCGTGCGCAAGCCGGCGTTCTTCGCCTACAAGTACCTCGGACAGCTGCGCGGCCGCGAGATTCCGCTCGTCGACGCCGGCGCGCTCGCCGCGGTCGACGGCGCCAAGGTCGCCGCGCTGGTCTGGGACTGGCGGCTGCCGGACCAGACCGTCAGCAACCGCCCCTTCTTCGGCGCGGTGCGTCCGGCCGCGAAGCTCGCGCCGGCGACGGTCCGCTGGCAAGGCCTGACCCCCGGCACCTACACCCTGCGCCAGTACCGCACCGGCTACGAGGCCAACGACGCCTACACCGCCTGGTTGAAACTCGGCAAACCGGGCACGCTGTCCGCCGCGCAACTGGCGAAGCTGCAGGCCCTGACCGTCGACCAGCCCGAGCGCGTGCGCACGGTGCGCGTGGGCCGCGACGGCCGCCACCGCGAATCCGTGCCGATGCGCACGCACGACGTGGTGCTGCTGACGCTGGAGCCCGCGCCGCGCTGACACGGCGTCGGGCAGAGGACGACAGGATGACAGGACGAGGGCCGCAAGACGGCCGCATGACGGCCGCACCACGGCCGCACGAAGATCCGCATGCCGAGCCGAACGAAGATCGAACGAAGATCGCATGAAGAGCCATCGACAGACAGGACAACGAGAAGGAGCCCCATGAAGTTCACCGACGGGCAATGGCTGCTGCAGCCGGGCGTCTCGGCGCACTACGCCACCGAGACCTATGCCGTGGACATCCACGACGACCGCGTCGTGCTGCTGGTCCCCACGCGCCCCATCAAGCACCGCGGCGACACGCTGCAGGGACCGACGCTGACCGTGACGCTGCGTTCGCCGCTGCCCGGCGTGATCCGGGTCAGCGTCGAGCATTTCAGCGCCTCCCAGGCGCCGAGGCTGCATGTCCCCATGGTCGGCGCCGACCCCCAGCGGCTGCAGGTCACCGAGACCGATCAGCTGCTGACCGTGACCTCCGGTCCGCTGTCGGTCGACGTGAAGAAGGGCGAAGGCTACGGCCTGGTCTTCCGCGAGGGGGACAAGGTCCTCACGCGCAGCGACTGGCGCTCGCTGGGTTACGTGCAATGGGCCGGCAAGGCCAACCACGTCCATGAACAGCTGACGCTGGCGGTCGGCGAATACGTCTACGGCCTGGGCGAGCGCTTCACCCCGTGGGTGAAGAACGGCCAGACGGTCGAGAACATCAACAAGGACGGCGGCACCGCCTGCGAGCAGGCCTACAAGAGCGTGCCCTTCTACCTGAGCAGCCGCGGCTACGGCGTGCTGGTCAACGAGGCCGGTCCGGTGTCCTTCGAGGTCGCCTCGGAAAAGACCTCCCGCGTGCAGTTCAGCCGCGAGGGCGAGACGCTCGACTACTGCGTCATCGCCGGTCCCACGCCCAAGGCCGCCGTCGCGCGCCTGACCGCGCTGACCGGACGCGCGCCGCTGCCACCGGCCTGGACCTTCGGCCTGTGGATGACGACCTCGTTCACGACGCAATACGACGAGGCGACCGCGACGCACTTCATCGACGAGATGGCGCGCCGTGAGCTGCCGCTCAGCGTCTTCCACTTCGACTGCTTCTGGATGCGCGAGTTCCAGTGGTGCGACTTCGAATGGGACCGCCGCGGCTTCCCCGATCCCGAGGGCATGCTCGCGCGGCTGCAGGCCAGGGGCCTGAGGATCAGCCTCTGGATCAACCCCTACGTCGCGCAGCGCTCGCCGCTGTTCGCCGAAGGCGTGCGCGAGGGCTACTTCCTCAAGCGCCCGAACGGCCTGACCTGGCAGACCGACCTCTGGCAGCCGGGCATGGCGATCGTCGACTTCACCAACCCCGCGGCCAAGGCCTGGTACCAGGGCCACCTGCGCCGCCTGCTGGCCATGGGCGTGCACTGCTTCAAGACCGACTTCGGCGAGCGCATCCCCGACAAGGACGTCGTCTACTTCGACGGCGCCGATCCGGTGGAGATGCACAACCTCTACGCGCTGCAGTACAACGAGGCCGTCTTCGACCTGCTGCGCGAGGTGCGGGGCGAGGACGCCGTGGTCTTCGCGCGCTCCACCTACGCCTCGGGCCAGCGCTTCCCGGTGCACTGGGGCGGGGACTGCTGGTCCAACTTCGAGTCGATGGCCGAGAGCCTGCGCGGCGGCCTGTCGCTGACCGCCTGCGGCTTCGCGTTCTGGAGCCACGACATCGGCGGTTTCGAAGGCAACCCGCCGCCGGCCGTCTACAAGCGCTGGATCCAGTTCGGGCTGCTGTCCTCGCACAGCCGCCTGCACGGCAGCAGCTTCTACCGCGTGCCCTGGCTCGTCGACGAGGAGAGCTGCGTGGTGCTGCAGCGCTTCACGCGGCTCAAGCATCAGCTGATGCCGTATCTCTACGCGACGGCGATCGCCGCGAGCGAGACCGGCGTGCCGACGATGCGCGCGCCGGTGCTGGAGTTCCCCGACGATCCCGCCTGCGCGACGCTGGACCGCCAGTACCACCTGGGCGACGCGTTGCTGGTCGCGCCCGTGTTCACCGACAGCGGCGAGGTCGACGTCTACCTGCCGGCCGGCCGCTGGACGCACCTGCTCAGCGGCGAGGTCGTCGACGGCAGCCGCTGGCGGCGCGAGACGCACGACTTCATGAGCCTGCCGCTCTATGTCGCGCCCAACACCGTGCTGCCCTGGGGCCTGCAGACCGAACGGCCCGATTACGACTACGCCGACGGCGTGGTGCTGCGGGTGTTCGCGCTGGACGACGGCGCGACCGCGCCCTTCGCGGTCGCGGCGCTGGACGGCTCGATCGCGGCGCGCGGGACGGTGACCCGCAGCGGCGCGGACTACCGCGTCCGGATCCTCGAAGGCGCGCTCCGCGACTGGATGGTCGAGGTCGACGGCCGGCGCAGCCCGCCGCAGACCGGCAGCGCCCTGGACTGGCAGGCCGAGTGATGCGGACCCGCATCCTGGCCCTGCTGATCGGGCTCGCGATCTTCGCCGTGGGCGCGACCGCCGTTTATGCGCAAGGCCAGGAGGCGCCGCGCCCAGGACGCGACGCGCGCATCGAGGTGAACCAGGTCGGCTACCTGCCCGGCGCGGCCAAGCGCGCTACCGTGCCCGCCGGCGCGGCGACGCGCTTCCAGCTCGTCGACGCCGACACCGGCCAGCCGGTGTGGAGCGGCAGGCTTGGCGCCGCGGCGCTGTGGGCACCGTCGCGCGACAAGGTCCGGATCGCCGACTTCTCCGCGCTGGTCCGGCCGGGACGGTATCGGGTGCGCGTCGCGGGCCTGCCCGACTCCGACGCGGTGACGATCGGCGCGGGCGTCTACGACGCGCTGGCCGCCGCCTCGATCCGGGCGTTCTACTTCAACCGCGCGGGCATCGCGATCACGCCGGCGCTGGCCGGTCCGTATGCGCGCCCCGCCGGGCATCCCGACACGCAGGTGCGGATCCACGCCTCGGCCGCCGGCCCCAGGCGCCAGGCCGGCGACGTCATCAGCAGCCCCAAGGGCTGGTACGACGCCGGCGACTACAACAAGTACGTCGTCAATTCCGGCATCACCGTCTACACGCTGCTGGCCGCCTACGAGCAGATGCCGGCGCGCACGCGTGCGTTGACGGTCGGCCTGCCCGAAAGCGGCGACGGCCTGCCCGACCTGCTCAACGAGGCCTTGTGGAACCTCGACTGGATGCTGACGATGCAGGATCCGGACGACGGGGGCGTCTATCACAAGCTGACGAATCCGAACTTCGACGGCGTCGTGATGCCCGACGCGGCGACGAGCTCTGGCGAGCGCGTCGTCGTGCAGAAGACGACGGCGGCGACGCTGGACTTCGCCGCGGTCATGGCCGTCGGCAGCCGCGTGTTCAAGGACTTCGAGGCCCAGCGGCCCGGCCTCTCGTCGCGCATGCGCCAGGCCGCGCTGCAGGCCTGGGCCTGGGCGCGGGCCCACCCCGGCGTGGTGTACCGCCAGCCGCCGGACATCCACACCGGCGACTATGGCGACGCCACGCTCGACGACGAGTTCGCCTGGGCCGCCGCCGAGCTCTACATCACCACCGGCGACGACGCGTTCTACGTCGCGATGAAGCCCGGGCAGACCACGATGACCGTCCCCTCGTGGGGCGACGTGCGCGGGCTGGCCTGGATGTCGCTCGCGACCCATCGCGAGCGGCTGACCGCCGCCGCCGATCGTGCATTGATCGAGCGCCGCATCCGCGCGCTGGCCGATGCGCTGGTCGAGAAAACGAAGCGCTCCGCATGGGGTGTCGCGCTCGACGACACGGACTTCCACTGGGGCAGCAACTCGGTCGCGCTGAACGAGGCGATGGTGCTGCTGCAGGCCGACCGCCTCGACGCCTCGCGTGCGGCGGCCGGCGGCGCCGGGCGTCGCGCCGGTCCCGCGGGCGGCGTCTATCGGCAAGGCGCGCAGGCGCTGTTCGACTACGTACTGGGCCGCAATCCGCTGGGCCTGTCGATGGTGACCGGTTTCGGCGCGCGCTCGCCGATGCACCCGCATCACCGCCCGTCGGAGGCCGACGGCGTGCCCGGACCGATCCCCGGCTTCGTCGTCGGTGGCGCCAACAGCGGCCAGCAGGACCTGAAGGGCTGCCCGGTGCCCTACCCCTCGGCGCTGCCCGCGCTGTCCTACCTCGACCACTTCTGCAGCTACGCGAGCAACGAGATCGCGATCAACTGGAATGCGCCGCTGGTCTACGTCTCGATCGCGCTCGGCGCGGACAGGGCCCCGGCATCGACGCGATAACCGCGACCGCGCCAGCGATGCCCAAACTGAGATCGACAACGCCGCGGTGCCGCAGTACAAACGCCCGGCGTTCATCAATTATTCAGGAGACGACAATGTTTCATACAGGTATGAACCGCCGGACCTCGCTCGCCAGGACCCTGCTGGTGGCGGGCGCCACGACGCTGTCCCTGCTGGCCGGTGCCGGCGCGCGGGCCGAGGACAAGGGCCTGGTGGGCATCTCGATGCCCACCAAGAGTTCGGCGCGCTGGATCGCCGACGGCGAGAACATGGTCAAGGCCTTCCAGGCCAAGGGCTACAAGGCCGACCTGCAGTACGCCGAAGACGACATCCCCAACCAGCTCGCGCAGATCGAGAACCTGATCACCCGCAAGGTCAAGGTGCTGGTGATCGCGCCCATCGACGGCTCGGCGCTGTCGCCGGTGCTGCAGAAGGCCGCGGACCGCGGCATCAAGGTGGTCGCCTACGACCGGCTCATCCGCGGCACGAAGAACGTCGACTACTACGTCACCTTCGACAACTTCCAGGTCGGCGTGATGCAGGGCCGCAGCATCGTCGACAAGCTCGGACTGGCGCAGGGCCAGGGCCCGTTCAACGTCGAGCTGTTCGGCGGCTCGCCCGACGACAACAACGCCGCGTTCTTCTACGACGGCGCGATGTCGGTGCTCAAGCCCTACCTGGACAGCGGCAAGCTGGTGGTGCGCAGCAAGCAGTTCGGCATGGCCAAGGTCGGCACGCTGCGCTGGGACGCGTCGACGGCGCAGGCCCGCATGGACAACCTGCTGTCGGCCTTCTACGGCAAGGACCGGCTGCACGCGGTGCTGTCGCCGTATGACGGCATCAGCATCGGCATCCTGTCGTCGCTCAAGGGCGCCGGCTACTGCACGGCCAAGCTGCCCTGCCCGATCGTGAGCGGCCAGGACGCGGAGCTGCCGTCGGTCAAGTCCATCCTCAAGCACGAACAGGCCAGCACCGTCTTCAAGGACACGCGCCAGCTCGCGCTGGCCGCCGCGACGGTCAGCGACGAGATGCTCTCGGGCAAGGCGCCCGCCGCCGTCAACGACACCAAGACCTACAACAACGGCGTCAAGGTCGTGCCCAGCGTGCTGCTCAAGCCGATCGCGGTCGATGCGGCCAACGTGAAGCAGGTCCTCGTCGACAGCGCGTACTACAAGGACACGCAGCTGCGTTGACGCGGTGCGGACCCCGTCATGAACGCGATCCCCGAGGACACGGGCGCCCTCCCGCTGCTGGAGCTGCGCGACATCACCAAACGCTTCCACGGCGTGGCGGCGCTCGCGGAGGTCCGGCTGCGCGTGCGCGCCGGCGAGATCCACGCGCTGTGCGGCGAGAACGGCGCCGGCAAGTCCACGCTGATGAAGGTGGTCTCGGGCGTGTACCCGCACCCCGACCACGGCGGCGACTACGGCGGCGAACTGCGCTTCGACGGCGAGGCCCGCCGCTTCGCCGGCATCGCCGACAGCGAGCGGCTGGGCATCATCATCATCCACCAGGAGCTGGCGCTGGTGCCGCAGCTCTCCATCGCGGAGAACCTGTTCCTGGGCCATGAGCCCGCGCGCCTGGGCGTGATCGACCGCCTGGCGATGCACGACCGCGCGGTGGCGCTGCTGGCGCGCGTCGGCCTGCGCGTGTCGCCCGAGACGCCGGTGGGCGAGCTGGGCGTGGGCCAGCAGCAGCTGGTGGAGATCGCCAAGGCGCTGGCCAAGCGGGTCCGTCTGCTGATCCTGGACGAGCCCACGGCCAGCCTCAACGAGACCGACAGCGACGCGCTGCTGGCGCTGCTGCTGGAACTCCGCGCCCAAGGCATCGCCTGCATCCTGATCTCGCACAAGCTCAAGGAGGTCACGCGCGTGGCGGACGGCCTCACGGTGCTGCGCGACGGACGCTCGATCCTGAGCGTGGACTGCGCCGCCGAGCCGCTCAGCGAATCCCGGATCATCCAGGCCATGGTCGGCCGCGACCTGGCGGACCGCTATCCGCGCCGCACGCCCGCGATCGGGGAGCTGCTGTTCGAGCTCGAGGGCTGGCGCGCCTTCCATCCGGTGCAGGCGGGGCGCGAGGTGGTGAAGGGCGTGGACCTGACGGTGCGCCGCGGCGAGATCGTCGGGATCGCCGGGCTGATGGGGGCCGGCCGCACGGAGCTGGCGATGAGCGTCTTCGGCCGCAGCTACGGCCGGCGCATCAGCGGCCGCGCGCGCCTGGACGGGCGCGAGGTCGACCTGTCCACGGTGCCCAAGGCGATCGCCGCCGGGCTCGCGTACGTGACCGAGGACCGCAAGTCGCTCGGCCTGCTGCTGGACGAATCCATCGCCGTCAACACCTCGCTGGCGCATCTGCGCGGCGTCTCGCGCGCCGGCGTGCTGGACGCGCCGCGCGAGCACGAGGTGGCGCAGGACTTCCGCCGGCAGCTGGCCACGCGCTGCGCGGGCGTGGACCAGCGCGTCATGCACCTGTCGGGCGGCAACCAGCAGAAGGTGGTGCTGGCCAAGTGGCTGTTCTCGCAGCCCCGCCTGCTGATCCTGGACGAGCCCACGCGCGGCATCGACGTGGGCGCCAAGTTCGAGATCTACAGCCTGATCGCCGGCCTGGCCGCGCAAGGCTGCGGGATCCTGCTGATCTCCTCGGAGATGCCGGAACTGCTGGGCCTGTGCGACCGCCTGTATGTGATGAACGAAGGTCGCATGGTGGCGGAGTTCCCCGCCGCCGGCACCACCCAGGAAATGATCATGGGCGCCATCGTGGGCGCCGGAGAGCACGCTCATGTCTGAACCGATCGCGGCGGCCGTGACGCCGCCGGCCCATCCCCTGACCCGTCCACTGGCCCAGCCGGCCGGCATCGCCCACTTCCTCAAGCGCCACCTGCGCGACTACGGCATGCTGCTGTCGCTGCTGGCGATCATGACCCTCTTCGAGGTGCTCACCGACGGCACGCTGCTCGAGCCGCTGAACCTGACCAACCTCGTGCTGCAGAACAGCTACATCGTCATCATGGCGCTGGGCATGCTGCTGGTGATCGTGGCGGGGCACATCGACCTGTCGGTGGGCTCCGTGTGCGGCTTCATCGGGGCGCTGGCGGCGGTGCTGATGGTGCAGCACGGATGGGGGGCCTTCCCCGCGGGCCTGGCCTGCCTGGCGGCCGGCGCCGCGATCGGGGCGGCGCAGGGCTGGTTCGTCGCCTACCTGGGCATTCCGTCCTTCATCGTGACGCTGGCGGGCATGCTGGTGTTCAAGGGGCTGGCGCTGGCCCTGCTGCAGGGGCAGTCGCTGGGGCCCTTCCCCGACGGCTTCCAGGCGCTGAGCGGGGGCTTCCTGCCCGAGCTCTTCGGCCAGGAAGACCCGCGGCCCACGACGCTGGGCCTGGGGCTGTTCCTGGCGGCGGTCTCGCTGACGGTCACCTGGCGGCACCGCGCGGCCGCGCGCAGCCACGGCATGGAGACCGAGCCCGGCCTCATCTTCTGGCTCCGCCAGGCGCTGCTGACGGGCGCGATCGGCGCGATGAGCTGGCTGATGGCGTCCTACAAGGGACTGCCCACGGTGATGGTGGTGATGGTCGTGCTGACGCTGCTCTACGACTTCGTCGCGACGCGGACGACGCTGGGACGCCGCGTCTACGCCGTGGGCGGCAACGAGAAGGCGGCGCGGCTGTCGGGCGTGCGCACGCAGCGCATCGCCTTCCTGACCTTCGTGAACATGGGCGCGCTGGCGGCGCTGGCCGGACTGGTCTTCGCCGCGCGGCTCAACACGGCCACGCCCAAGGCCGGCCTGGGCTTCGAGCTGGACGTGATCGCCGCGTGCTTCGTCGGCGGCGCCTCGGCCTCGGGCGGCGTCGGCAAGATCATGGGCGCCGTCATCGGCGCGTTCGTGATGGGCGTGATGAACAACGGCATGTCCATCCTCGGCGTGGGCATCGACTACCAGCAGGTGATCAAGGGTCTGGTCCTGCTGGCGGCCGTGTTCATCGACGTCTACAACAAGCGCAAGTAATCCGGGCTCGGCCTGATCGGGCCGAGGGAAGCTCCGCACAACCCCCACGACCATCGCGGCGATCGACGCTGATCTTCCCTAGGTGTTTTCCTCCTATTTATTAGTTCATCGCCCCAACTAATATGAATCCCATGGACGCGCGATCAGCGCGGACCACCTACAACAAGACAAGCAGGAGACGACGCGCATGCAAGCCGACACCAGCGGTGGCCAGCAACTGTTGAAGTCCATCAACCGGATGGCCCTGGTCCGCCACCTGTGCGCGCATCCCGGGCTGTCGCGCGCCGATCTCGCCACGGACATCGGCCTGACGAAGTCGACGATCACCAGCCTCGTGCGCGAGCTGATCGCCGAGGGATGGCTGATGGAGAGCAGCGTCGTCGCCACCGGCGATCTCGGCCGCCGCCCTACCCCGCTGTTCATCAGCCCGGACCACCTGCTGCTGCTCGGGGCCGAAGTCGGCATCGACGGCGTGCGCGTCGTGGCCACCACGCTGACCGGCGAGGTGTGCGCCCGGGCCGTCTCGGGCTTCGGCGCGAGCCGCAGCGCCAAGGCCTGCATCGGCGTGCTGGCGACGGTGCTCGCCAAGGTCCGCGCGCAACTGGATGCGTCGCAGCAGATCATCGGCATCGGCGTGGGGCTGCCCGGCGGCGTGGACGAGGAACGCGGCGTGCTGCACTTCGCGCCCAACCTCGGCTGGCATGACGTGGCGGTGGGTCAGTTGCTGGCGGAGAAGCTCGACGGCGGCCCGCTGTCCGGCATCCCCCTCTTCCTGCAGAACGAGGCCGACGTCGCGGCGCTCGGCGAGATGGAATTCAACGCCGGCGCCCCCGTCGACCCGCTGCTGTATGTGTCGATCAACCAGGGCGTGGGCGCGGGCGTGATCGTCGGCGACCGGTTGCTGACCGGCGCCAGGGGCTTTGCCGGCGAGGTCGGGCACATGATCCTGCAGATCGACGGCCCGTTGTGCTCCTGCGGCCGGCGCGGCTGCGCCGAGGCGCTGATCGGCATGCGCGCGATGCTGCGTCCCGGCGAGGCCGAGGAGCCCGGCCCGCATTCGCTGCCCGACATCCGCGGGCGCCTGATCGACGGCGACCGCAAGACGGCCAAGGCGGTCGAGTCCGCGGGCCGCTACCTGGGCGTGCTGCTCCAGAATCTGGCCACCGCCTACGACCCCGCCTGCATCGTGCTCGGCGGCAGCGTGGTGGAGCTGGGCGACGCCTTCCTCGATCCCGCGCTGACCACGCTCAACGAGTACGCCGGGGCCGCCGGCCTCGCGCCGACGCCGGTGCGCACCTCCCGTTTCGGCGCCGACGCCGTCGCGGCCGGCGCCGCGGCGCTGGCCCGCTATCGCGTCACCCGGCCCCAGCTGCCGCTGGCCGGCGGCGGCGCGCGTGCGAGCGCCACGACGCCGGCGGAGAGCGAAGGCGAGGAGACCTCGCTGTGACGTCCGGCCCGACCTTCCTGGGCATCGACCTCGGGACGTCCGACCTCAAGCTGCTGCTGATCGACGCGGCGGGTGCCGTGGTCGGTCGCGCCGCCTCGCCGCTGACCGTGTCGCGGCCCGAGCCGCTGTGGTCCGAGCAGGATCCCGCCGACTGGTCGAGCGCCCTGGTCGCCGCGGTGGGGCACCTGCGCGCGACGGCGCCCGCGGCGTTCGCGCGCCTGCGCGGCATCGGGTTGTCCGGTCAGATGCATGGGGCCGTGCTGCTCGACGCGCAGGACCGCGTGCTGCGTCCGGCCATCCTCTGGAACGACGGCCGCAGCCATGCCGAGTGCGACGAACTGAGCGCCGCCTCGCCCGGCCTGCATGAGATCGCCGGCAACCTGGCGATGCCCGGCTTCACCGCGCCCAAGCTGCTGTGGGTGCGCAAGCATGAGCCGGAGATCTTCGACCGCACCCGCAGCGTCCTGCTGCCCAAGGACTACCTGCGCCTGCTGCTGACCGGCGACAAGGTCAGCGACCCGTCGGATGCCTCCGGCACGCTGTGGCTGGACGTCGCGCGTCGCGACTGGTCCGATGAACTGCTCGCCGCCACCGGCCTGACGCGCGCCCACATGCCGCGGCTGGTCGAGAGCAACGCGCCCTCTGGGGTGCTGCGCGCCGAGCTTGCCGACGCCTGGGGCGTGGCGGGCGACATCGTCGTCGCCGGCGGCGCGGGCGACAACGCCGCCAGCGCGATCGGGATCGGCGCCACGGCGCCGGGGCTGGGCTTCGTGTCGATGGGGACCTCGGGCGTGCTGTTCGTCGTCAACGATCGATTCCGGCCGAATCCCGCCTCGGCGGTCCACGCGTTCTGCCATGCGCTGCCGCAGCGCTGGCACCAGATGAGCGTGATGCTGAGCGCGGCCAGCGCGCTGCGCTGGTTCTGCCAGCTCTGCGGCACGACCGAGGCGGCGCTGCTCGAGGAGATCGAGGCGCTGGACCCCGCGGACCTGGCCACGGCGCCGCTGTTCCTGCCCTACCTCGCCGGCGAACGCACGCCCCACAACGATCCCTTCGCGACGGGATCCTTCCACGGCCTGACGCACGACACCCGTCGCGCCCATGCCGGCTACGCGGTGCTGGAGGGCGTCGCCTTCGGCCTGGCCGACGGCCTGGCCGCCTTGCGCGCCGCGGGCACCGAGGTGTCGCGGCTGTCCATCGTCGGCGGCGGCGCGCGCAGCGGCTTCTGGGCCCAGCTGATCGCGGACGTGCTCGACGTCGAGATCGTCCGCCACGCCGATGCCGATGCCGGCGGGGCGCTGGGCGCCGCGCGCCTGGGCCGCATGGCTGCCGGCGACGGCATCGACGAGTCCTGTCCGCCGCCGCCGGTCATCGAGCGCTGCACGCCCTCGCCCGCGCGCCGGGAGCAGCTCGCCGGACGACTCCAGGTGTTCCGCGCGCTCTATCCGTCCCTGCCCTTGCGGCCCGCCTGATCCACCGATTCCGCCCCGCGCCCGGCCCCGACGGCCTGGCGCCGGCCCTTGCCACATCGACCCGCAGGTGCTCCATGACCAGCTACTTCTCGCACATCGACCCGATCCGCTACCAAGGCCCCGACACCGATCAGGCGCTCGCCTTCCGGCACTACGACAAGGACCGCGTCGTCCTGGGCAAGACCATGGCGGAGCATCTGCGTTTCGCCGCCTGCTACTGGCACAGCTTCTGCTGGACCGGCCTGGATCCGTTCGGCGGCGGCACCTTCGAACGCCCCTGGTTCCAGGGCGGCTCGCCGATGGAGCTCGCGCGCCAGAAGGCCGATGCCGCCTTCGAGTTCTTCCACAAGCTCGGCGCGCCGTACTACTGCTTCCACGACCGCGACGTCGCGCCCGAAGGCGCCACGCCCAAGGAAAGCCACGACAACCTGCTGCGCCTGGTCGACGTGCTCGGCGAGCACCAGCAGCGCACCGGCATGAAGCTGTTGTGGGGCACCGCCAACCTGTTCAGCCATCGCCGCTTCATGGCCGGCGCGGCGACCAATCCGGATCCGGAGATCTTCGGCCTGGCCGCGCTGCAGGTGCGCGACGCCATGGACGCCACCATGCGCCTGGGCGGTGAGAACTACGTGCTGTGGGGCGGCCGCGAAGGCTACGAGACCCTGCTCAACACCGACATGGGCCGCGAGTTCGACCAGATGGGCCGCTTCCTGTCCATGGTCGTCGAGTACAAGCACCGCAAGGGCTTCCAGGGCACGATCCTGCTCGAACCCAAGCCGCGCGAACCGGCCAAGCACCAGTACGACTTCGACACCGCCACCGTCTACGGCTTCCTGACCCGCTACGGTCTGGAGAAGGAGGTCAAGGTCAACATCGAGGCCAATCACGCCACGCTGTCGGGCCACAGCTTCGAGCACGAGATCGCCACCGCCGCGGCGCTGGGCATCCTCGGCAGCATCGACATGAACCGCGGCGACCCGCAACTGGGCTGGGACACCGACCAGTTCCCGAACAACGTGCCCGAGCTGGCGCTGGCGATCTATCACATCCTGCAGGCCGGCGGCCTGGGCGCCGGCGGCTTCAACTTCGACGCCAAGGTGCGCCGCCAGTCGATCGACGCCGAGGACCTCTTCCACGGCCACATCGGCGGCATGGACGCCTGCGCCCGCGCGCTGCTGGTGGCCGAGCAGATGATCCTCGACGGCGGTCTGGCGCGCCACCTCGCCCAGCGCTACGCTGGCTGGGAGGCGCCCGAAGCGCGCGCGATCCTCGACGGCCGCATCCCCCTGGATCAGTTGGCCGATCGCGTGCTGACCCGCAACACCGATGTCGCGCCGCGTTCCGGGCGGCAGGAGTTCCTCGAAAACCTCGTCAACCGCTTCATCGGCTGACGTCGGCCTGCTGTTCCCCAGAGGTCGCGATGCCCACGCCCTTCTCCCCGATCCCCTCCCGGCCGCGATGTTGACCGGGCAGGCGGCCCGTTCCCGATTTCCCTCCCCGATCCCGAGCAGTACGCCCTCCCGCATGAGGTCACGCCGACAGAGCGGACCCACCCAGAACATTGGAGACAACATCATGAGCACTTGCCAGCGGACACCCGTGTCCCTCGCCGCCGCGCAGGCGGCCGTCCTCCTCGGCGGCCTGGCCGCCGGCATGGCTTTCGCGCAGACCGCGCCGACGGCGCCCGCCCCTGCCGCCTCCGCGGCCTCCGACGCGAAACCGGAATCCGCCCGCCAGATCGAGACCGTCGTCGTCACCGGCAAGCGCGCCGCGCTGAGTTCGGCGCAGAAGATCAAGCAGAACTCGGACGAGATCGTCGACTCCATCGTCGCCGACGACATCGGCAAGCTGCCCGACCGCTCGGTCACCGAGGTGCTGCAGCGCATCGTCGGCGTCACCATGGATCGCACCATGGCCAAGAACGACCCGGAGCACTTCTCGGTCGAGGGCTCGGGCATCTCGATCCGCGGACTGACCTACGTCCGCTCCGAGATGAACGGCCGCGATTCCTTCTCCGCCAACGGCGGACGCTCGCTCAATTTCGAGGACGTGCCGCCCGAGCTGATGGCCGCGGTCGACGTCTACAAGAACCCCTCCGCCGAGCAGATCGAAGGCGCCATCGGGGGTCTCGTGAACCTGCGCACGGCCCTGCCCTTCGATTTCTCCGGCCTCAAGACAGCGTTGTCGGTCCAGACGACGTATTCGGACCTGAAGGAGAAGTCCTCGCCCAGCCTGTCGGGCATGGTCAGCAACCGCTGGAAGACGGACCTGGGCGAGTTCGGGGCGCTGATCAACATCGCCAGCTCGCGCAGCGGCACGCGCACCGACGCCTTCCAGGTCGAGCCCTACTACCCGCGCTCGGACGCCGTCGACGGCCAGCCCGCCGGCACCACGCTGTGGGTGCCCAAGGGATCGCAGTGGCGCACGCTGGAGTTCGACCGCAAGCGCGACGGTCTGTACGGCGCGCTGCAGTGGAAGAAGGACGACGTGGACACCAACCTCACCTACTTCCGCAGCAAGTACCGCATGCAATGGGACGAGCGCGCCCTGTTCGCCCAATCCGACCCGTACAAGCTGAAGGTCAGCAACGGCGAGTTCGGCGACAACGGCCAGTTCCTGTACGGCACGCTGCGCAACAGCGACGGCTCGGGCATCAACTTCGGCGCCGACACGCGCAGCGCCAACCGCAATTCCGAAACGCAGGACCTGGCCTGGAAGCTGAACTGGCGCGCCAACGAGCGCTGGTCCTTCTCGTCGGACCTGCAATACATCCGCGCCACCACCGACAGCTTCGACTCCACGGTGGCCACCGGCGTTCAGTTGCCCGAAGAGACGGTCGACCTGCGCAGCGGCCGGCCCCAGCTGATCTTCAGCGACGCGCAACGGGCCGCGCTGGCCGATCCGTCCCAGTACTACTGGGCCTTCACGATGGAGCACAAGGACAAGTCCAAGGCCACCGAGAAGGCGTGGAAGGGCGATGCGCGCTACAAGTTCGAGGACGGCTTCCTGCAGGACCTGCGCTTCGGCGTGCGCTTCACCGAGCGCGACGCCACCACCACCAACACGGTGCCGGGCTACAACTGGTCGCCGATCACGCAGCCGTGGCAGATCGGCTGGGACATCAACCACCTGGCCTTCCTCAACGATCCGCGCTTCAGCCAGAACACCTACGTCCACAACTTCAACAACTTCTTCAGCGGCAAGGCCTCGGTGCCGTCGCTGATCTTCCCGACGGTCAACACCACGTCCGGCTACCCGGACAGCTACGCCGCGCTGCACAAGTACCACGACATCCTGTGCGCCGAGCAGCACGGCGGCGACACCTCGGCCTGCGCGCCGTGGACCCCGGCCTCCTTCGGCACCGATCCGGCGGGCACCAACGACCAGCGCGAACGCACGCAGGCCGCGTTCGCGCAACTGCGCTTCGCCATGGACGACTGGAAGTACCCGGTCGACGGCAACGTCGGCCTGCGGGTGGTGCGCACCGAGTCGCGCGCCAGCGGCTACACCGTCTTCTCCGGCAAGCAGGTGCCGGCGGGCGCCACCGGCGTGCCGGTGCCGGTGATCCCGAACTTCTCGGAGGCCGGCAACTTCCAGAACAACTACACCGATGCGCTGCCCAGCCTGAACCTGCGCCTGAAGGCCAGCGAGAAGCTGCAGTTCCGCTTCGCGCTGGGCAAGGGCATCTCGCGGCCGGACTTCAGCCAGCTGCAGGCCTACACGACGCTGTCGCAGGACTTCACCTCGACGACGGTGAACGGCCAGACCGTCGTGAGCAACGTGACGCAGACCGGCACCGCCTCGGGCAACCCGATGCTCAAGCCGATCAAGTCGACGCAGGGCGACCTCACGGCCGAGTGGTACTTCGACCGCACCGGCTCGCTGACCTTCGGCGCCTTCCACAAGCAGCTGCGCGACATCATCCTCAACCAGACCTTCGTCAGGCAGATCCCCGACGCCTCGGGCCAGCTGCAGAACTTCATCACCACCGGCCCGATCAACGGCGCCAAGGGCCGCGCCACCGGTTTCGAGGTCGCGTTCCAGACCTATTTCGACAAGCTGCCCGGCTGGCTGGCGGGCTTCGGCATCCAGGCCAACTACACCTTCGTCGACAGCAAGACCAAGCTCTACGACCCGGTGTCGCAGGCCTACTGCTCGGGCGGCAACTCCGCGGGCAACCTGAACCTCAACCTGAACGGCTGCGACACGGACGGCCGCACCTTCGGCAACCTGCCGCTGCAGAACCTGTCGAAGAACGCCTACAACCTGGCCCTGCTGTACGACCGCGGCGACATCTCGGCGCGGCTGGCCTACAGCTGGCGCTCGAAGTACCTGCAGGCGGTCAACGTCAACGGCACGCAGGGCGGCGACGGGCTGGACACGAACCCGGCCAGCCCGACCCAGGGCCAGACCAACGTGGCCTGGGGGCTGCCGGTGTGGGCCGGTTCGTACGGGCAGCTCGATGCCGGCGTGTACTACAAGTTCAGCGAGCACCTGACCTTCGGCGTCGAGGCGCAGAACCTGACCAACGCGACCTACAAGCAGCTGATGCAGCAGCAGATCGGCACCGTGGGCCGCGCCTGGTTCGACACCGGCCGCCGCTACACGGTGACGGCGCGGATGAGCTTCTGAGGCCGGGCGCCGCAAGACCCGACCCCGTCCTTGGTCCCTTGTTCCCCGCCCGTCCGCGGCGCCCCCGCGTCCGGACGGGCCCTTGCAGGAAAGGAATGTCTCCGATGACCGCACGCCTTCGCCCGACCGCCGCGCCGGCGCCTTCCTCCAGGCTGGCGCTGGCCGTGGTCGCCGCCGTGATCGGCGCCCTCGCGGCCGTCTGCGGCGGCGCCGCGCTGGCGGCCGAGCTGCCGCGCCTGGTCGAGCGCGACGGCCGCCATGCGCTGCTCGTGGACGGCAAGCCGTTCCTGATCCTCGGCGCGCAGGTGCACAACTCCAGCAACTCGGCGCCGGCGCTCGAGCGCGTGTGGCCCGCGGTCGCCGACGCCAAGGCCAACACCGTCGTCGTGCCGGTGGCCTGGGAACAGGTGGAGCCGACCGAGGGCCGCTTCGACTTCTCCTTCGTCGACACGCTGCTGGCGCAGGCCCGCGAGCGTCAGCTGCGCGTGGTGCTGCTGTGGTTCGCCAGCTGGAAGAACACCAGCCCGCAATACGCGCCGGCCTGGGTGAAGCTGAACAATGCGCGCTTCCCTCGCATGCTCGATGCGCAGGGGAAGCCGAGCTACTGCCTGTCGCCCCTCGGCGCGGACACCCTGGCCGCGGACAAGCGCGCCTTCGTCGCGCTGATGACCCACCTCAAGCAGGTGGACGAGGCGACGCGCACCGTGATCCTGGTCCAGGTGCAGAACGAGGTCGGCACCTACGGCCTGGTGCGCGACCACGGCGCGGCGGCCAACCGGGCCTTCGCCGCCGATGTGCCGGCGGACGTGCTGCGGCTGCAGAAGCCGGTGGCCGGCGCGGGTCGACAGCCCCGGGGCTCCTGGAAGGAGGTCTACGGCGACTACGCCGAGCAGTACTTCCACAGCTGGGCGATCGCGCGCTACATCGGCGAGATCGCCGAGGCCGGCCGCCGGGCCTACGACCTGCCGATGTATGTCAACAACGCCTTGCGCGACCCGCTGACGCCGATGGCGCCGTGGAAGTCGGACTTCGCCAGCGGCGGGCCGACCTACGACGTGCTCGGCCTCTACAAGGCGGCCGCGCCGAAGATCGACATCGTCGGCCCCGACATCTACATGCCGGAGTCGGCCAAGGTCGAGGCGGTCCTCACGCAGTTCCAGCGACGCGACAACGCGCTGTGGGTGCCGGAGATCGGCAATGCAGAGACCTACGCCCGCTACCACTACGCGATCCTGGGCCGCGGCGCGATCGGGATCGCGCCCTTCGGCGTCGACTACGCGGACTACAGCAACTACCCGCTGGGGTCGCCGTACACCGACGCGCGCATGACGGCACCGATCGCCGCGATCTACGGCAGCTTCGCGCCGATGGCCTCGCAGTGGGCGCAATGGGCGCTGGAGGGCCGCACGCACGGCGTGGCCGAAGGCGACGACCGCCAGCCCCAGACCCTCGCGCTGAAGGGCTGGACGGCCCGGATCAGCTTCGGCGAATGGCAGTTCGGCGAACGCAGCTGGCCGCAGCTCAAGGACGATGCACCGCCCTCGGCGGCCAGGCCCGGCGGCGGCGTCGCCATCGCGCAGATCGGCGACGACGAGTTCATCGTCACCGGCCAGCGCGCGCGGCTGCGTTTCGAGCCCGACGCCGCCTTCAAGGGCCTGGGCACGATGCTGGTCCACGCGCAAGAGGGCCGCTTCGGCCCGGACGGCCGCTGGATCACCACGCGCAACTGGAACGGCGACCAGGTCGACTGGGGCCTCAACCTGACCGCGACGCCGACGGTGCTGCGCGTCAAGCTCGGCCGCTATTGATCGGTCGCCATCGATCGGCCGCTGACCGGACACACAACCCCGAGACATCGCGCATGCAACGCCGTCGCTTCATCTCCCGCACCGCCGGTCTCGCCGCGCTCGGCGGCGCCATCGCGGGGCCATTTCCCACCGCCCTTTCCGGCGCGATCTCCGGGGCGCTCGCCGCCACCCCCACGTCCGCCGGCCCGTCCGCCGGCCCGTCCACCGGCACGTCCACCGGCCCGTCCACCGGCCCGTCCACCGGCACGTCCACCGGCACGTCCACCGGCACGTCCACCGGCACGTCCACCGGCACGTCCACCGGCACGTCCACCGGCACGTCCACCGGCACGTCCACCGGCACGTCCACCGGCACGTCCACCGGCACGTCCACCGGCACGTCCACCGGCGCTTCCGCCGTGCCGTCCGTCGTGCCCTACGACTGGCGCAGCGTGCCCTTCGGCGGTGGCGGCTTCGTCGACGGCTTCGTCTTCCACCCGCGCGAGGCCGGACTGCTCTACTGCCGCACCGACATCGGCGGCGCCTACCGGTTCGATCCGAAGGCGCGGCGCTGGTGGCCGCTGCTGGACCACCTCGACAAGTCCGACGCCGACCTGATGGGCGTGCTGAGCGTCGCCGTCGACCCGAACGATCCGGACCGCGTCTACCTGGCCTGCGGTCTCTACCTGTCGAAGGAGGCGCGCGACGGCGCGCTGCTCGCCTCCAGCGACCGGGGCCGCACCTGGACGACGCACCCGCTCGGGCCCGGCCTCAAGATCGGCGGCAATTCGCCGAGCCGCGGCAGCGGCGAACGCCTGCAGGTGGATCCCTGGGTCGGCGAGGTGCTCTACCTCGGCAGCTCGCAGGACGGCCTGCTCAAGAGCACGGACCGCGGCCGCAGCTTCCAGCCGCTGGCATTCCCGGCGCGGCATGTGTCGCTGGTGCTGATCGACGCGGCCAGCGGCGCGGCCGGCAGGGCGGCGTCGCGGATCTACGCGGGCAGCCACGACCAGCCGGGGCTCTACGTCTCGGACGATGGCGGACGCAGCTTCGCCCGAGAACCCGGCACACCGTCGATGGCGCCGCAGCACGCGGCGATGGGACCCGACGGCGTGCTCTACGTGAGCTTCGCGGGCGGCGATGCGGGACAGGCGGTCAACCCTGGCTACGCGTCGCGTGGCGGCGTCTGGAAGCGCGAATCGCGCGGCGGTCGCGCCGTCTGGACCGAGATCACGCCGGTCAAGCCCGGCCAGGGCCTGCAGGGCTTCGGCTACTCCGGTCTCGATGTCGACCGCGCGCGGCCGGGCCGCCTGATCGTCTCGACGATCGAGCGCTGGGTCGACGGCGACGATCTCTTCCTCAGCGAGGACGGCGGCGCGAGCTGGACCGCGATCGGCGCGCGCTCGACGCACGACGTGGCGTCGCGCCCCTGGCTCGCCGACTACAAGCGCGCGACGCGACGGCCGGATCCGATGGGCCACTGGATCGCCGACGTGAAGCTCGATCCCCACGACGGCAGCCGCGCGATCTACGGCACCGGCTACGGCGTGTGGATGACCGACACCCTGGCCGCGGCCACGCGCACGCCGGCCGGCCGGGTCGAGTGGCGCTTCGAGGTCGAGAACATCGAGGAAACCGCGACGCTCGAGATCAAGAGCCCGTCCGGCGGCGCGACGCTGCTCGCCGCGATGGGCGACGTGTCCGGCGCGGCCTGGGACGACCTGGCGAAGCACCCGTCCGCGGGGCTGTTCTCGCCGAGCAACGAGACCAACCGCTCGATCGACGCCGCGGCGCTGGAGCCGCGCGTGCTGGCACGCACCTCGGACCACGCGCCGACCGGCGGCTACGTGTCCGTCGACGGCGGCCTGAACTGGCGCCCGTTCGGGCCGTCGCCGAGGCAGGCGGCGGACGCGCGGGGCCATCGCGCGCCGACGGGCCTGGTGGCCGTCAGCGCCAAGGGCGGCTTCCTCGTGTGGGTGCCGGAACGGCAGCCGGCGATGTGGTCCAGGGACAAGGGACGCAGCTGGTCGCGCAGCGAGGGATGGCCCGACGATCGCAGCCCGCTGCTCGCACCGATCGCGGACCGCGCGGTCGAAGGCGTGTTCTACGTGCTCGACCGCGCGCAGGGCCGCGTGCTGATGAGCACCGACGGCGGCCAGCGCTTCCAGCCCGCGGTCGACGGGCTGCCGCAGGTCGGCGACTGGCAGGACGCGCAGCTGGTGTGCGCGCCGGGACGCGGCCGCGACCTGTGGTTCGCGCTGCCCAACGGCCTGTTCCATCTGCCCGCCGCCGATCAGCCGATGCAGACGATCAAGCCGGTCGCCGAGGCCTGGATGATGGCGCTGGGCAAGGCCGCGGCGGGCGCCGCGTACCACGCGATCTACGTCTGGGGACGGGTGTCGGTGGGCGGCGCCGCGCCGGTCGAGGGCCTGTTCCGCAGCGACGACGAGGGCCGGCGCTTTGTCCGCATCGGCGATGACCTGCACCGCTACGGACGGCTGCTCTCGATGGCCGCCGATCCGCTGGAGCATGGCACCGTGTTCCTGGCGCCCCATGGACGCGGCGTGGTCGTCGGCAAGCCGAGGACCACGACGTGAGCGAGCGGCGCGCCGCCTCCTTCGCAGGCCGCGTCTCCGCGCGGCTGCTGATCGCGGTCGTGACCGCGACCGCGATCGGTGCCGTCATCGCACCGATGGCGTCGGCGTCGGCGTCGGCATCGACGGCGGCGACAGCGACCAGGACCGCATCGGCATCGGCATCGGCATCGACTGCGGCGACTGCGGCGACTGCGGCGACTGCGGCGACTGCGGCGATCAGGACCGCGGCTATGTCGGCGGCTGCGGCCGGGACAGCAGCGGCGGCGGCAGACCTGCGTCTGTTCGAACGTTCGCCCGCGTCCGACACGCCGGACGGCTGGGAGCGCCAGGCCTTGCCCATCGGCAATGGGCGACTCGGCGCGATGCTCTTCGGCGGCCTCGCGCGCGACCGGATCCAGTTCAACGAGAACACGCTGTGGACCGGTGACCGCCGATCGATGGGCGCCTATCAGCCCTTCGGCGACCTGATCCTGTCGCTGCCCGGGCACGACAGCGGCGTCCAGGACTATCGACGCGAACTCGACATCGGCAACGCCGTCCATCGCGTCAGCTACACGCGGGGCGGCGTGCGCTTCACCCGCGAGACGATCGCGAGCCATCCCGCGCAGGTGATCGTCCTGCGCCTGAGCGCCGATCGCGGCGGCCAGTACAGCGGCAGCCTCGCGCTCACCGACCGCCACGGCGCGCGCCTGATCGTGGACGGCGCCCACGGCACGCGGCTGACGACGACGGGCTCGCTCGCCGGATATGCGCCGCCCGGTCCCGATGGCCAGCCCGGCGACCAAGCACCCACCGCCAACCGCATGCGCTACGCCGCGCAGGTGCGCCTCACCGCGGAAGGCGGCACGGTGCGTGTCGAGGGCGATCGGCTCGTCTTCAACGACTGCGACGCGCTGACGATCGTGCTGGCCGCCGGCACCAGCTACCTGCCCGACGCCTCGAAGGACTTCGACAGCGGCATCGATCCGCTGCCGCGCGTCGTCGCGCAGCTCGATGCGGCCGCCGCGCAGCCGTGGGCCACGCTGCTGGAGCGGCACATCGCGGACCATCGCCGCTTCTTCGCCCGGCTGGCGCTGAACCTCGGCCGCAGCGACGACGAGCGCCGCGCGCTGCCGACCGGCGAGCGCCTGCGCCGCTACACCGCCGAGGGCCGCGATCCGGAGCTCGAGGCGCTGCACGCGCAGTACGGCCGCTACCTGCTGATCGCCAGCTCGCGCGACTCGCTGCCCGCCAATCTGCAGGGCCTGTGGAACGACAGCCTCACGCCGCCCTGGAATTCGGACTACCACACCAACATCAACGTCCAGATGAACTACTGGCCGGCGGAGACGGCCAACCTGGCGGAGATGGCGCGCCCCTTCCTCGACTTCGTGCGAAGCCAGATCCCGATGTACCGCCAAGCGGTCGCCGAGGTCGCGGCGCGGGCATCAGCTTCGGCATCAGCATCAGCTTCGGCTTCGGCTTCGGCTTCGGCTTCGGGCGGCACGACCGCGGCCGTCGCCGCCGTCTCCCGCGAGCCGATTCCCATCGACGCGCATGCCGGTGACGTCCGCCCGCCCGAAGAGCGCTTCCTGACCGCGCAGGGCCGACCGGTCCGCGGCTGGACCGTGCGCACGGAATCGAATCCGTTCGGCGGCATGGGCTATCTCTGGAACAAGACCGGCAACGCCTGGTACCTGCAGCACTTCTGGGAGCACTACGCCTTCGGCGGCGACCCGCGCTTCCTGCGCGAGGTCACGCTGCCGCTGATGAAGGAGGTCGTCGCGTTCTGGGAAGACCAGCTCGTGGCGCTGCCCGACGGCCGGCTCGTCGCGCCGATGGGCTGGTCGCCGGAGCACGGTCCGGTCGAGGACGGCGTCAGCTACGACCAGCAGATCCTGTGGGACCTGTTCAACAACGCCGTCGCCGCGGCCGACGCGCTCGGCGATGAGCGTGCCTGGCGCGGGCACGTGGCCGCGCTGCGGGACCGGCTCGCGGGTCCGCGGGTGGGCAGTTGGGGCCAGTTGCTCGAATGGCTGGACGAGAAGCGCGATCCGGTGCTCGACACGCCGGGCGACACGCACCGCCACGTGTCGCACCTGTTCGCGCTCTTCCCGGGCCGGCAGATCTCGCCCGCGCGCACGCCGGCCTGGGCGGCGGCCGCGCGCCGCACGCTGGAGGCCCGCGGCGACGCGGGGACCGGCTGGTCGATGGCCTGGAAGATGGCGTTCCGGGCACGGCTCGGCGACGGCGATCAGGCCTACCGCATGCTGCGCGGCCTGCTCGCGACACCCGGCGCCCGCGCCGCGCTGCAGGCCGGTCCCGGCACCGAATCCAACAACGCCGGCGGCACCTATCCCAATCTGCTCGACGCGCATCCGCCGTTCCAGATCGACGGCAACTTCGGCTACACGGCCGCGGTGCTCGAGATGCTGCTGCAGTCGCAGGACGGCGAGCTCCAGCTGCTGCCCGCCCTGCCCTCGGCCTGGCCCGACGGCCGCGCAACCGGACTGCGCGCCCGCGGCGGCGTCGAGGTGGATCTCGCGTGGTCCGCCGGCCGCGTGACGGCGGTGACGCTGCGCGCCGCTCGCGACGGCTTCGCGGCCACGCGCCGCGTCGTCGTGCGCATCGGAGACCGACGCGCGACGGTCGTGCTCAAGCCCGGAGACACCCGCCGCCTCGACGGCGAGCTCCGTCCGATCCGATGAACCCGCTCTTCCCACAGTCCCGCCCCATGTCCAAGTTCACCATGACCGCCGCCCTCCTCTCCACCGCGACCTTGTCCGGCGTGGCGCCGGCCGCGCTCGCCGCCGACACGCCCCCGGCCGCTGCGGCCGACGAGTTGCGTGTCTTCGTCGACCAGCCGCTGGCCGGCCACCAGTGGACGATCGCCGACTTCGAGCTCAGCGCGCCGCTGACCGGCGATCGCGCCGAGGTCCCCAAGCCCGCCAAGCCCCAGGTCGAGGCGAGCCGGGTCTCGGCCCGCCGCAGTGCCAAGGACGGCACGCGCGACGCGGTCACGATGACGTGGCAGGAAGCGTGGTTCGCCAACCTGCGCATCGACGGCGGTCCGCCCGTCGATCTGCGCCCCTACCTGGCACACGGCACGCTGGAGTTCGACATCAACGTCAAGGCGCTGTCCCAGGCCGGTCTCGGCTTCAAGCTGGCCTGCGGCGACGGCTGCGAACGCAAGGTCAACTACCTGATGCCCGGGCGCGCGCTGGAGGGCAAGGGCTGGCAGCGGCTGTCGTTCTCGCTGTCGTGTTTCCATCGCGACGGCGACGACTTCAGCCGGGTGCGCCAGCCCTTCTCCGTCGAAGCCAGCGGCAGCGGCGAGCTGTCGATCGCCAACGTCCGTTTCGTGCGGCGCGGACAGGCCAACGCGGTCTGCGCGGACTACCGCACCGAGTCGCTGACCCCGTCGCCGCTGATGCAGGCCTGGGCGTTGGAGTGGTGGATGCCGCGTCATGAGCAGAAGCTGGCCGCGGTCCGCGCGCTGCGCGAGAGCGGCAGGAACCCGGAGGTCGTCTTCATCGGCGACTCGATCACTCAGGGGTGGGAGGACGTCGGCAAGGCGGTGTGGGCCGAGTACTTCGCCCGCTACGACGCGCTGAACCTGGGCTTCGGCGGCGACCACACCGAGAACGTGCTGTGGCGCCTTCAACACGGCGAGATCGACGGCATCGCGCCGAAGGTGACCGTGCTGATGATCGGCACCAACAACACCGGCGACCGCCAGGACGTGCCCGCCGTGACCGCCGCCGGCGTGCGCCGCCTGATCACCGAGATCCGCATGCGGCAGCCCTCGACCCGGATCCTGCTGCTGGCGATCTTCCCGCGCGATGCCAAGCCCGACGGCCGCGCGCGCGCCATCAACCACCAGGTCAACGCCATCATCCGGGACTTCGCCGACGGGCAGGTCGTCCATTTCCTCGACGTCGGCGCCTCGCTGACGAACGCCGACGGCACGCTGTCCCCGGACGTGATGCCCGACTTCCTGCACCTCAGCGAGCGCGGCTACCGGCAACTGGCGCAGGCCGTCGAGCCGACGCTGACGCGTCTGCTGAAGACCGCCCGCTGAGCCGACCCGCACCGCGTCGCGCTCCTCCCTCCGACCCTCACACCACGAGCAGTCCCTTGACCTCCACGCCTGACCCCTCCCCCTCCGTGTCGTCCGCCTTGTCGCCCGCCTTGTCGCCGCTGCCCGCCTTCGGCTACGCCTCGCCCTTCCCCGACACCTTCGTCTTCGGCGTGTCCGCCTCCGCGCCGCAGATCGAGGGCGCGGCCTTCGAGGGCGGCAAGGGCGAGTCCAACTGGGACCGCTTCAGCCGCCAGCCCGGCGCGGTCCACGGCGGCGACACGCTGGACGTGGCCGTCGACCACTACCACCGCTTCGACGAGGACTTCGCGCTGATGGCCTCGCTCGGCGTCAAGGACTACCGGATGTCGATCGCCTGGCCGCGGATCATTCCCGACGGCACCGGCGCGGTGAACGAGGAAGGTCTGCGCTTCTACCATCGGCTGTTCGACAGCATGCGCCGGCACGGCATCACGCCGTGGGTCACGCTGTTCCACTGGGACCTGCCGATGGCGCTGGAGGCGCGCGGCGGCTGGACCGCGCGCGAGACCGTCGACGCCTTCGCGCGGTATGCCGAGGTCGTCGTGAAGGCCTTCGCGAGCGAGGTGACGCACTGGATCACGCTCAACGAGATCCGCTGCTTCACGATGCTGGCCTACGGCTACGGCACCAAGGCGCCGGGCCGCCGCGAGCCGGAGGCGGTCGTCAACCAGACCTATCACCACGCGATCGTCGCCCACGGCCACGCGGTGCGCGCGGTGCGCCTGCACGGCGGACCGGGGGCGAAGGTCGGCCTGACCGACAACTGCGACGTCAGCGTGCCCGTCAGCGAGACCCCCGAGGACATCGCCGCCGCGACCGCCTGGTTCCGCGACCGCAACGCCCACATCCTCGGCGCGATCCATGCGGGCCATTACCCCGAGTCCTACCTCGCGCGCGTCGGCGACGCCGCCCCGACCGTGCTGCCGGGCGACTTCGCGCTGATCAGCCAGCCGACCGATTTCCTCGGGCTGAACATCTACACCGGGCACTATGTGCGCGCGGCTGACAACGCGGCCGGCTACGAGCAGCTCGCGCTGCCGAAGAACTACCCGCGCGCCGATCCGCCGTGGCTGCACCTGGTGCCGCAGTCGATGTACTGGGCGCCCCGCATGGCAGCCGAGCTCTACGGCCACCGCTCGATCTACATCACCGAGAACGGCTGCGGCTACGACGACGAGCCGCTCGTCGGCGGCGAATGCCACGACCTGCACCGGCGCGACTTCCTGCGCGGCCACCTGCGCGAACTGCATCGCGCGATCGGCGACGGCGTGCCGGTGGACGGTTATTTCCTGTGGTCGTTCATCGACAACTTCGAATGGGAGGACGGCTACCAGCGCCGCTTCGGTCTCGTGCACTGCGACTACGACACCTTGGCGCGCACGCCCAAGCTGTCCGCGCGCTACTACGCGCGGATCATCCAGGAACGGCAGATTCTCTGAGCCCGCGCCCCATGAGTGCCAACAGCCTGAACTCCCCATCCGCCGCCGACGGCGCGCCGATGCCGCACGCGATGCGCCCGCACGACCGCGTCCCGATGCCGCAGAAGCTCGGCTACGGGCTGGGCTCGATGATCGACATGTGGGGGCACTGGCTCTACGCGTCCCTGGCCTTCCACGTCTTCAACGTCTTCCTGGGCGTCGCGCCGGGGCTGATCTCGACGGCGCAGATGATCAAGATCATCGTCGACGCCGCGTCGGACGCGATCTTCGGCTGGATCTCCGACAACACGCGCACGCGCTACGGGCGGCGCCGGCCCTTCATCCTGATCGGCGGCGTCCTGGCCGGCATCGGTCTGCCGCTGATGTTCGCGGTGGGGCGCGGCTGGACGGACATGCAGTACTTCATGTTCATGGTGCTCTCGACGGTGATCTACGTGCCGGTCATGAGCTGCTTCAACATGCCGTGGCTCAGCCTGGGCTCGGAGATGACGCCCGACTATCACGAGCGCACCAACGTGATGTCGATCAAGAACGCGATCCAGAAGGTGCCGGAGCTGGCGATGTTCTTCGCCGCGCAGTTCACCACGCTCGCGTGGTTCCACGGCGCGGACGGCAAGCCCGACATCCTGCGCGGCGCGCAGACCTATTGCGCGCTGCTGGGGGCGGTGATGGTGGCGGTGTCGGTCGTGATGTTCATGACCGTGCGCGAGCGCTACTACGAGAAGCTGGTCGCGCATTCGCAGACCCACATCCCCTTCGCCGACACGCTGTGGCGCACCCTGCGCTGCCGGCCGTTCCGGCATCTGCTCGGGATGATGCTGGCCTACGGCATCGGCACCGCGATGGTCGCGGCGCTCGGGTACTACGCGACGGTGTACTACGTCTGCAAGGGCGACGTCACGCTGGCCACCCAATGGAACACCGCGATGGGCCTGTCCGGCATGGCGTTCGGCTTCCTGGGCATCCCGTTCTTCAACCTCGTCGCACGGCGGCACGGCAAGCGGGCGGCGCTGGCGCTGGTGCTGTCGCTGGCGATCTGCGCGTTCATCGGGGACTGGTGGCTCTACGACCCGGAACGCCCCGCGCTGCAGCTGCTGGCCTGCGGATTCGTCGCCTTCACCGGGGCCGGTTTCTGGACGATCTACGGCTCCGCGGTCGCCGACGTCATCGACTACGACGAACTGCAGACCGGCCAGCGCCGCGAGGGCTCCTTCGCGGCCTGCCAGTCCTGGATCTCGAAGGTCGGCATCGCGCTGGGCGTCGGCGCCTCGGGCTGGATCCTGCAGTTCACCGGCTTCGATTCGAAGGTGGCGGTGCAGAGCGAGCACGCGATCTTCATGATCCGCCTCCTGCTGTCCGGCATCCCCGTGGCCGGGCTGCTGCTGGCGCTGGTGGCGGTGTTGCGGTTCGAGCTGACCGAGCGCGGCATGGAGGAGATCCGGCAGCGCCTGGAGGCGCAGCGCGGCACCGTGTGAGCGGTCTGCCCCCTTCACCCACAAGACGGAGACACGATGACGACACGAGCTTCCCTGATCGCGCTGCTGACCGCGGCGCTCGGCCTGGTCACCGGCCTGGAGGCGGCGGCGCAGAGCTGCACGCCGACGGCCATCAAGCCCTATGTCAAGGTCGGCAGCGGCGCCTGGACGCAGGGCGCGGCGGCCACGGTCGCCGCCGGCGGGACGGTCACCCTGGGTCCGCAACCGACCAGCGGCGGCGCCTGGAGCTGGTCCGGCTGCGGCGCATCGTCCGGCAGCCGGGAGCTCGGCCTGACCGCCAAGGCCAGTTGCGCGGCGGTGGCGACCTACACCAACGCCTGCGGCGCCAGGACCACGCAGAGCTTCGCGATCACCGTGCCCGGCATGCGGGACCTGACCAGCCTGCAGCTGTCCAAGCTGATGGGCGCGGGCTGGAACCTGGGCAACTCGCTCGAGGCCATCGGCGGCGAGACTGCCTGGGGCAACCCGGCGGTGACGCAGGCCATGTTCAACGCGGTGAAGGCGGCGGGCTTCAAGACGGTGCGCATCCCCGTGTCGTGGAAGCAGTACGCGGACGCCAACGACAACATCGGCGCGACGTGGATGGCGCGGGTGAAGCAGGTGGTGGATGACGCGTACAACGCCGGCCTGTACACGATGATCAACATCCACTGGGACGGCGGCTGGATGCAGCCGACCTATGCGCAGCAGGCGACGGTCAACGCGCGCATCACGAAGTTCTGGACCCAGATCGCCAACACCTTCAAGGGCTACGACGACACGCTGCTGTTCGCGGGCACCAACGAGGTCATGGTGACGGGCGACTACGGCACGCCGACGGTCGAGTACTACACGGTGCAGAACAGCTTCAACCAGACCTTCGTCAACGCGGTGCGCGCGACCGGCGGCGGCAACCTGGCGCGGCACCTGGTGGTCCAGGGCTTCAACACCAACATCGATCACACCGTCAATTTCGCGACGGTGCCGAGCGACTCGGTGGCGCGCCGGCTGATGATGGAAGTGCACTTCTACGACCCGTACAACTTCACGCTCAATGAAGGCAGCAGCATCTGGCAATGGGGCGCGGGCGCGACCAACGCCGCCAACACGGAGACCTGGGCCAACGAGGCCTACGTCGACGGGCAGTTCCAGAAGATGAAGACCCGCTTCGTGGACCAGGGCATCCCGGTGATCCTGGGCGAGTTCGGCGCGATCCGCCGGACCGAGTTCCCCGGGGCGGAGATGTATCGCACGGCGTGGGACCGCTACGTCGCGCGTTCGGCATGGACGCACGGCGCCGTGCCGGTCTACTGGGACGCCGGGTCCGCGACGTCCAACCACAGCACCGGGCTGTTCGATCGCGCGACCGGCAGCCAGGTTTATCCCGGCGTGATCAGCGCGATCGTCGACGCCGCGAAATGACGCGGCCGGATCCGGCGAATCCGGATCCACATTCTCCACGTCCTCCGCTGTCTCCACCCGGTGCCGGGCATGGCCCGGCCCGCCGGCCGATGCCCGCGATGCCCGAAGCGGTATCGCCGCCGGCACCGAATTCATTGGTCCCTGCCTGGCCCGTTTCCTAGCATCGCCAGCGGGCACGCAGTGCGCCTGCGTGCTCCCGCGCGACCGCGCGGCCAAGAGAACCAATCAATACGGACCGGAGACAAGACATGACCCTCGCATTCCCGCGCCTGGCGACGGCGGCACGCTGGCTTCACACCCCCCGCGCCGCGCTCGCCCTGACGCTGGCCGCCCTGTCGATGGCGGCGACGAGCGCGGCCCTGGCCGCGCCCTGGACGCTCAGCGGCTCGCTCGGCACGCACGACCCCAACATCTACAAGACCAGCGCCACGTGGTGGATCTTCGAGACCACCGACAACGGCGGCATCGGCGTGAAGTACTCCGGCGACGGCCGCGCCTGGACGCAGGGCCAGCCGATCTTCAGCGGCGGCCTGTCCTGGTGGAAGTCCTACATCCCCGCCAACAAGACCGCCCAGGTCTGGGCGCCGGGCTGCGGCGAATGGGGCTCGCTGGGCTACTGCTATTACGCGGTGTCGAGCTTCGGCTCGCAGAAATCGGCGATCGGGCTGACCACCTCGGCGGGCGGCATCGCCGCCGGGAAATGGGTGGACCAGGGCGCGGTCGTGAGCTCGCAGGCAGGCGACACCTTCAACGCCATCGACCCGGCCCTCGCCAAGACCGTCGGCGGCAGCCCCTACCTGGTCTACGGCTCGTTCTGGAACGGCATCTTCATCCGGCCGGTCAGCAGCACCACGCTGAAGCCGTCGGGCAACCCGACCAACATCGCGCGCGACACCGTCAACGGCATCGAGAACGGCTTCGTCATCTCGCACGCGACTAACGGCACGACCTGGTACTACCTGTTCGCGTCCAAGAACGCCTGCTGCCAGGGCGCCAACAGCACCTACCGCATCGTCGTCGGGCGATCGAGCGCCATCACCGGCCCCTATGTCGACAAGGCCGGCGTGGCGATGATGTCGGGCGGCGGCACGGTGCTGGCGTCCAGCGGCTCGCGCTTCAAGGGACCGGGCGGACAGTCGCTGCTCGCGGACGGCTCGGTGATCGCCTGGCACGCCTACGACGCGCAGAACAACGGCGCGCCGGTGCTGTTCATCAACAACGTGACCTGGGGCAGCGACGGCTGGCCGCAGGCGGTCTGGTGAACCCCGCCCGGCTCACGCTCGGGGCCGTGCTCGGCGGCGCGTTGACGGGCTTCGTCGCGGGCTGCCTGGTGGACGAAGGCCGTGAGCCGGTCGTTCTGGCCGTCGCGCGTCAGGCGCCGATGGCGCCCCTCGACGTGGGCCGCTCCGCCCGTGCGCCGGGCACGGCGAGGGTCGCGGAGGCGGCCGCCGCGATGCCGGACGCCGATGGGCCGGATCTCCCGGCCTTGCTGCACGCGCCGCCCGGCGAGTTGCGGGCGAGCGTCCTCACCGCGCTGCGCCACCGCGCCCACGGGGGCTGGCTGTACGCGCGGGCGCTGGTCCAGCCCTGCGCGACGCTCGAGCTGATGGCGCTGCGGGCGCAGGTGGCCGAGCCGGTGTCGCTCGACCTGAACAATCCGCGGGCGCAACGGGCCGCGAGCCAGCGCGACCAGCTCTCCGCCGCGTGCGCGCAGCTGCAGCCCGAAGAGATCCAGGAAGCGATGAACGTCCCGCCGGGATCGACCGATCCGCTCATCGCGCTGAGGGACCGGCAGGTGCAACCGGGCAGCGCCGAGGCGCGTGACCGGATGGCGGCCATCCTCGCCCGCCCCGATCCGCTGATGCTGGCGGCGCTCGGCCCGGGCCTGCTGCAGCGTGACGGCGAGGCGTACGTCTTCGACGGCCAGCGCCATGGGGACGAGACCGAACGCCGCGAGATGGAAGCCGCGGCGGTGCTGCTGGCCTGCTCGCTCGGCCTGCCCTGCGACGACAGCAACGAACTCGTCTGGGCGCCCTGCCTGATCGACGGCGACTGCCGCCATGCGACGCTCGCCGACTCCGTCATGGACGAGCTCGGCGCGGCGGACCATCCCGAGCGCCGCGCCGCCGTGCTGGCCTGGGTGGGGAAGCTGCGCGACGCGGTCCTGGCGCGCGAGGTCGACCGGTTCGTGAAGCCGCCCGCCCGGTAATCCGGGCCTGCCCTGATGCCGAATTTGGCATTGCGCAACTGGAAAATGTGATTGGCTCTGAATCGCACGCTTTCCTAGCATCAGCTCCGCTCGACAAAGGACCCTGAGGGGCTTGTGGGCGTCGCCCGGGCCCCTGCCGGTTCGACCAGCCATAAAAACGACGGAGACAACATGAGCAAGATTCCTTTCGCGTTGCGCGGCACCGCGGCGGCCGCCACCGTGCTGGGCCTCATCGCGGGCGCCCACGCCCAGCAGGCCCCCGAAGAGAAGAAGAAGGCGGACGACAACCAGCTCGAGACGGTGGTCGTCACCGGCATGCGCCGTTCGGCCGAGTCGGCCCAGACGATCAAGCAGAACAGCGACCAGGTGGTCGATTCCATCGTCGCCGAGGACATCGGCAAGTTCCCCGACAAGAACGTGGCCGAGATCCTGGGCCGCGTCACCGGCGTGCAGATCCAGCGCAGCAACGGCGAGGCCAGCGGCGTGATCGTCCGGGGCCTGGGCGGCGTGGTCACGCTGCTCAACGGCCGCGAGTTCTTCTCGGACTCGGGCCGCAGCCTGTACCTGTCCGACGTGCCGGCGACCATGCTCAAGCGCATCGACGTCTACAAGACGCAGGAAGCCTCGCTGCCCGAAGGCGGCACCGCCGGCGTCATCGACGTGCGCACCAACCGCCCGCTGGACTTCAAGGACGCGCAGCTGGTCGTCTCCGCCCGCGGCGAGCGCCGCGACAAGGCCAAGACCAACAACCCGGACATCTCCGGCATGGCGTCCAACCGCTGGAAGACGGACCTGGGCGAGATGGGCGCGCTGATCGGCCTGTCCTACCAGCGCGGCCAGTACCACGATGAAACCGGCTTCGTCGGCAATCCCGAGCAGATCGTCGTGCCGGGCCGCACGAACCCGGTGCTGGGCACCGACTCGATGGGCCGGGTCTTCGCCCTCGGCGACCGCAAGCGCGTCGCCGGCAACTTCGCCCTGCAATGGAAGCCGAACAAGGATGCCGAGATCTACCTCGAAGGCTTCGGCACCCGCATCGACCATCGCTATCAGCAGTCGTTCCTGGTCGGCGGCATCGGCATGATCAACGACGGCGCCTGGCGCCCCGCGCCCGGCACCGTGATCACGACCAAGCCGGGCACCGACAACCTCGACACCGCCACCAACACCAACTATCCGGGCTGGGGCTTCACCTCGACGCAGGCCAAGCACGACGAGGTCGGCAACAACCAGCTGGCCCTGGGCGGCAACTGGCGCGTCAGCGATCGCCTGAAGCTCAGCACCGAGCTGGCCCGCACCCGCAGCGAGATCGACTGGGTCAACCGCATCCTGGACACCGGCTACAACCCCACCAGCACCGTCGCGATGGTGCGCGGCGGCGGCGGCTACATCGACTATCCCGGCCTGGACCTGACCGACGCCGCGAACTTCCACATCAACGGCGGCGTCGACGTGCGCGGCCGCCGCGAGGGCCGCTCCACCGACTGGCGCGCCGATGCCGACTACGACATGGGGGACGGCTTCCTGAAGGAGCTCAGCACCGGCGTGCGCCTGGCCAAGCGCGATGCGATGTCGATCAACACCAACATGCCGTGGACGACCTCGTTCCCGGCGGTGGGCCAGACGCTGACCAACTTCCCCGGCCTCTACGAGGTGTCGCCCAAGACCTACGGCGACTTCGGCGTGAAGCGCTACGTCTTCGCGTCCCGCGACTGGCTGCTCGACAACGGCGACGCGTTCCGCCAGATGCTGACCGGCAGCACGGCGCTGACGCCCTACGACCCGATGACGCTGTTCGACGACACCGAGAAGACCAGCGCCGTGTATGGCCGCGCCAAGTTCGGCTTCGACGCGTGGGGCGTGCCCGTCTCCGGCGTGGCCGGCGTGCGGCTGGTCCGCACCGAGCAGACGTTGCGCGGCAATTCCCGGGACGTGTCGTCCAACCTGATCACCCCGGTGCTGGTCGATACCTCGCGCACCGACGCGCTGCCGACCCTGTCGTTGCGCGCCGACCTGACCCCGCGCCTGGTCAGCCGGCTGGTCTGGGGCAAGACGATCGAGCGTCCCAACTTCGTCGACTACAACCCCGGGCAGACCAACTCCCCGCCCGGCGGCGGCACCACCTTCGGAACGCTATCGGGCGGCAATCCGGACCTGAAGCCGACCGAGTCGAACAACACCGACGTCGCGCTCGAGTACTACTTCGCCAAGACCGGCTCGGTGACCGGCACGGTGTTCGAGCACAAGTTCAAGAACCGCGTCATGACGCAGACGACGCAGACCACGATCAACGGCGTCCCGTACAACGTGACGCAGCCGGTCAACGTCACCCGCGCCAACCTGCACGGCTACGAGCTGAGCTACCGCCAGTTCTACGACTTCCTGCCGGGCTGGCTGGGCGGCTTCGGCATGGAGGCCAACTTCACCTTCATGACCGGCAAGCAGACCCAGCCGGACGGCACCGACGGCCCCTTCCTCGGCCAGTCGAAGAAGGCCTACAACCTGGTGGGCATGTACGAGCGCAACGGCATCTACGCCCGCCTGGCCTACAACTGGCGCGACAAGTTCCTGGCCGAGTTCCCGTACCGCAGCACGCAGCACGCGCTGTGGGTGGCGCCGCTCAAGACGCTGGACCTGTCGCTGGGCTACGACGTGACCCGGCAGATGACGGTGTCCCTGGACGTGACCAACCTGCTGAACCAGGCCTATCACGACTACTTCGACAAGGATCCGTCGCTGGTGCGTGACGTGCGCTACTACGACCGCACGGTGGCCCTGGGCCTGCGCTGGAAGCTCTGATGCCGCCCGCCGACGACCTCGCAGCGCCCCCCGTACCGATGACCGGCACCACCGACGCGCCTGCGGCGCAAGTCCTGACCCCGCTGATCCTCCAGCGGGCGGATCCCCACCTCACCCGTCACGTCGACGACGCGGGCCGGGCGCGCTATTTCTTCACCGCCTCGGTGCCGGCCTACGACCGCATCGAGCTGCGCGCCGCCGACCGCTGGGGCGACCTGCCCCAGGCCGAGCCCCGCGTCATCTGGCGCAAGCCGGACACCGGGCCGTGCTCGGCGCTGATCTGGGCGCCGGAGCTGCACTTCCGGCAAGGCGCCTGGTACGTGTACTTCGCGGCGGCGCCGAGCCGGGAGATCGTCGACGGCCTGTTCCAGCACCGCATGTATGCGCTGCGGACCACGTCGGCGGATCCGATGGCCGGCACCTGGGAATTCCTCGGTCAGGTCGACAGCGGGATCGACACCTTCTGCCTGGACGCGACGACGTTCGAGCACCAGGGACGGCTGTACTACCTGTGGGCGCAGAAGGACCTGGCCGTCCCCGGCAATTCCAATCTGTACATCGCGCCGATGCGCACGCCCTGGCAGCTTGCCGGCGCGCCGGTGATGCTCAGTCGTCCGGAGTTCGACTGGGAATGCCGCGGCTTCCTGGTCAACGAGGGGCCCTCGGTGCTGAGGCGCCATGGCAAGGTCTTCATCAGCTATTCGGCCAGTGCCACGGACGAGAACTACGCGATGGGCCTGCTGTGGATGGACGAGTCGTCCGATCCGATGGACCCGACGAGCTGGACCAAGTCGCGCCGGCCGGTGCTGACGACCAGCGCGACGCAGCCGGTCTTCGGCCCTGGGCACAACAGCTTCGCGCTGGACGAGGACGGCGAGACGGTCCTGCTCGTCTATCACGCCCGCACCTACACCGAGATCGTCGGCGATCCGCTCTGGAACCCTGACCGCCACACCTTCGTCAAACGCCTGCGATGGACCTCCGACGGCATGCCGCATTTCGGCGACGCCGCCCTGGCCACCTGACGGCGTCCTCGGTCGCAGAACCGTGGAAGTACGACGCTGGTCGGGGACGGCATGGCGTGGGGTTTCGGCGCTGGCCGCCGGGGCCCCACGCCATGGCGGCCAACGCCCCGGCGGACGAAGGACGGCCGACGAAGGACGGGCGAAAAAGGACGGCCGACCTCCAAAAACAGATACCGATCTCGACATCGAAACCATGGAAGTTTTGATTGGATCCGAATCACCCATCTCCCTAGCATCGTGCAACGGAGACATCACAGAACACTGCAATGACCGAGGCCAGGAAGAAGATCAAGCTGCGTTCCGCCGAGTGGTTCGGAACACAGGACAAGAACGGATTCATGTACCGGTCCTGGATGAAGAACCAGGGCATCCCGGACCATGAATTTGAAGGGAAACCGATCATCGGCATCTGCAACACGTGGTCGGAACTGACCCCGTGCAACGCGCATTTCCGCAAGCTCGCCGAGCACGTCAAGCGCGGCGTCCTGGAGGCCGGCGGCTTCCCGGTGGAGTTTCCGGTGTTCTCCAACGGCGAGTCCAACCTGCGCCCCACCGCCATGCTCACGCGCAACCTCGCCAGCATGGACGTCGAGGAATCGATCCGCGGCAATCCGATGGATGCCGTCGTGCTGCTGGTCGGCTGCGACAAGACCACCCCGGCCCTGCTCATGGGCGCGGCCAGCGTGGATCTGCCGACCATCGTCGTGACCGGCGGGCCGATGCTCAACGGCAAGCTCAACGGCAAGAACATCGGCTCGGGCACGGCCGTCTGGCAATTGCACGAGCAGGTCAAGGCCGGCGAGATCTCGATGCACGAGTTCATCGGCGCCGAGGCGGGCCACTCGCGCTCGGCGGGCACCTGCAACACGATGGGCACGGCGTCGACGATGGCCTGCATGGCGGAGTCGCTGGGCACCTCGCTGCCGCACAACGCCGCGATCCCGGCGGTCGACTCGCGCCGCTACGTGCTGGCGCACCTCTCCGGCATGCGCATCGTGGACATGGTCTGGGAGGACCTGAAGCTGTCCCGGATCCTGACCCGCGAGGCCTTCGAGAACGCGATCCGGACCAATGCCGCGATCGGCGGATCGACCAACGCGGTGATCCACCTGAAGGCGATCGCCGGCCGCATCGGCGTGCCGCTCGAGCTCGAGGACTGGACCACCATCGGCCGCGGCACGCCGACGCTGGTGGACCTGCTGCCCTCGGGCCGCTTCCTGATGGAGGAGTTCTATTACGCCGGCGGCCTGCCGGGCGTGCTGCGCCGGCTCGGCGACCACGGGCTGCTGCCGCACAAGGATGCGCTGACCGTCAACGGCCGCAGCCTCTGGGAGAACTGCCACGACGCGCCCATCCATGACGAGGAGGTCATCCGCCCGATCGACCGGCCGCTGATCGAGGACGGCGGCATCTGCGTGCTGCGCGGCAACCTGGCGCCGCGCGGCGCGGTGCTCAAGCCCTCGGCGGCGACGCCCGCGCTGATGCAGCATCGCGGTCGCGCCGTCGTCTTCGAGGACTTCGACGACTACAAGCGGCGGATCATGGATCCGGACCTGGAGGTCGACGCCGATTCGATCCTCGTCATGAAGAACTGCGGCCCGCGCGGCTACCCCGGCATGGCCGAGGTCGGCAACATGGGCCTGCCGCCCAAGCTGCTGGCGCGCGGCATCAAGGACATGGTCCGGATCTCCGACGCCCGCATGAGCGGCACCGCCTACGGCACCGTGGTGCTGCACGTCGCGCCGGAAGCCAAGGCCGGCGGACCGCTGGCGGTGGTGCGCGAGGGCGACTGGATCGAGCTGGACTGCGCCGCCAACCGGCTGCATCTGGACATCGGCGACGAGGAGCTGGCGACCCGGCTGGCCGACTGGGCCGCGAAGCAGACGCCCGATCCCGCGGACCAGAGCGGCTACCGCAAGCTCTACGTCCAGCACGTGCTGCAGGCCGACGAGGGCTGCGACTTCGACTTCCTGCGCGGCAGCCGCGGTTCCGCGGTGCCCCGGCACTCGCACTGAGCGCGCATCGAGGACAAGCGAAGGACCGGCGACGGTCCTTCGTCGTTTGAGCGCGCGAGCGCCCGGGCACGAGACGACACCAGACGACACAGACGGCCGCAGGCCCGCAGGCCTGCGATGGCGGGACGACGGGGACCACGGGACCGCAGGCGCCGCCCCACCGGGCCGGCCACGACGGATATCCGGCACAACGACAACAGGAGACAGACATGAGCATGAAGAACAAGGCCTGCGGCCTGGTCGCGGGCGCGCTGCTCGCGGGCGCCGCGCAGGCGGCGGACGTGACGCTGAGCATCGACGCGGACAAGCCCGGCGCGCGCATCCATCCCGAGGTCTACGGCCAGTTCGCCGAGCACCTGGGCACCGGCATCTACGAGGGGATGTGGGTCGGTCCCGACTCCAAGATCCCCAACGTGCGCGGCTGGCGCAAGGACGTGGTGGGCGCGCTCAAGGCGCTGCACGTGCCGCTGGTGCGCTGGCCCGGCGGCTGCTTCGCCGACGAGTACCACTGGCGCGAAGGCATCGGCCCGCGCGGCAAGCGGCCGGTGAAGGTCAACACGCACTGGGGCGGCGTGGCCGAGAACAACGCCGTCGGCACGCACGAGTTCTTCGACCTGGTCGAGCAGCTCGGCGCCAAGGCCTACGTCAACGGCAACCTGGGCACCGGCAGCGCGCGCGAGATGGCCGAGTGGCTGGAGTACATGACGGCCGAGGGCAACTCCACGCTGGCGCAGGAGCGCCGCAGGAACGGCCGCGACAAGCCCTTCAAGGTGGACTACTTCGCCGTGGGCAACGAGGCCTGGGGCTGCGGCGGCAACATGACGCCGGAGTACTACGTCAACCAGTACCGCCAGGTCGCCACCTTCCTGAAGACGCCCGAGAACAACCGGCCCAAGTTCATCGCCAGCGGCGGCAACGCCAACGACACGCGGTGGACCGAGGTGCTGAGCACGCAGAACATCAAGTTCAACTTCGACGCGATCGGCCACCACTACTACGTCTTCCCCACCGGCCAGTGGGAGGGCAAGGGCCCGGCCGCCGGCTTCAAGGAGGACCAGTGGCTCTCGCTGCTGTCCTACACGCAGGACTTCGAGAAGACCGTCGCCGCCAACATCGCCGTGCTGGACAGGAACGACCCGCAGAAGCGCCTCGGGCTCTACCTGGACGAATGGGGCAGCTGGTATGACCCGGAGCCGGGCACCAACCCGGGCTTCCTCGTCCAGCGCAACACGCTGCGCGACGCGGTGCTGGCCGCCCTGCACTTCCACATGTTCCACCGGCATGCGGACCGCGTGCACATGACCAACATCGCGCAGATGGTCAACGTGCTGCAGGCGATGATCCTGACGGACAAGACCCGCATGGTGCTGACGCCGACGTATCACGCCTTCGCGCTGTATGCGCCCTTCCAGGACGCGACCGCGCTGCCCGTGACGCTGGGCGGCAATCCCGAGTACGCGCTGGCCGGCAAGGCCATGCCGGCGGTGAGCGCCTCGGCGGCGCGCGGCAAGGACGGCCGGCTGTACCTGGCGCTGATCAACGTGAATCCGCGCGAGGCGCAGACGGTGACGCTCGCCGTGCAAGGCGCCGCGGCGCGACGCGCGGTCGGAAAGGTGCTGAGCGCCGACGCGATGGACGCCGAGAACAGCTTTGACAAGCCGGACGCGGTCAAGCCCAAGGCCTACGAGGCGCAGGCGAAGGACGGCCGGCTGAGTCTGCCGCTGCCGCCGAAGTCCATCGTCGTCGTGTCGCTGGAGGGCTGAACCGTGAACGCGTTGGACAGCGCGGCCCTGTCGAGGAGGTCGGTCGCGGTCCGACTCGGGGTCCGGCTCGCGGGGGACGGCACGGTCAGCCGCGGCGCGTCGCTGTGGGCCGCGCGCACGGGCGACTGACTGGGCCCGGCTGATGCGCCGCGACTTCCTCCGTCGATGCCTGTGCGGCACCGCGGCCGCCTCGGTCGGGACGGTCTGCGGGCCGGCCTTCGGCGCGCTGTTGGCGGGCGAGTCCGCCGCCGCGCCCGCCGACCCCTCGCCAACGAATCCTGGTCGGGCTGACGCCAGCGAGGTCTCCCGCTTTCCGTTGTCCCGGGTTCGTCTGCTCGACGGCCCCTGCCTCGACGCGCAGCGCACCGACCTGCGCTACCTGATGGCGCTCGATCCGGATCGGCTGCTCGCGCCCTTCCGCCGCGAGGCCGGCCTGCCGCTGCCCAAGCCGTCCTACGGCAACTGGGAGAGCAGCGGACTGGACGGCCACATGGGCGGGCACTACGTGTCGGCCCTGGCGATGATGGCCGCCGGCACGGGTGACGACGCGGTGCGCGCCCGCCTGCGGCAGGTGCTGGCCGCCTTGCGCCACTGCCAGCTCGCCAACGGCGACGGCTACCTCGGCGGGATCCCCGACGGCAAGCTCGCCTGGCGCGAGGTCGCGCGCGGCGAGCTGAAGGTCGACAGCTTCTCCGTCAATGGGCGCTGGGTGCCCTGGTACAACCTGCACAAGACCTTCGCCGGGCTGCGCGATGCGTGGGTCCTGACCGGGGAAGCGCTGGCGCGCGTGATGCTGATCGAGCTCGGCGCCTGGGCGCTGACACTGCTCGAGCCGCTGAGCGATGCGCAGCTGCAGGACATGATGCGCGCCGAGCACGGCGGCATGAACGAGGTCCTGGCCGACCTGGCCGCGATGACCGGCGACGCCCGCTTCCTGCGCCTGGCCGAACGCTTCTCGCACCGGGCGGTCCTCGATCCGCTGCGCGAGCGGCGCGACGCGCTGACGGGCCTGCATGCCAACACGCAGATTCCCAAGGTCATCGGCTTTGCGCGGATCGCCGAGCTGCGGGCCACGATGCCGGGTGGCCCGCGCGCACGCGGCGAGGCCGCGGCGGACAGCGACTGGATCGACCCCGCGCGCCTCTTCTGGCACACGGTGCGCGAGCGCCGCAGCGTCGCGACCGGCGGCAACAGCGTGAAGGAGCATTTCCACGCGCTGGAGGACTTCCAGCCCATGCTCGACGAGGTGGAAGGTCCCGAGACCTGCAACACCTACAACATGCTCAAGCTGACCGAGCTGCTGCATGCGCATGCCGCCGACGATCGCGAGCGGGCGCGGTACGCGGACTACTACGAGCGCGCGCTGTTCAATCACATCCTCGCGTCCCAGCATCCGTCGGGCGGCTTCGTGTACTTCACGCCGATGCGGCCGAACCACTACCGGGTCTATTCGCAGGTCCACCTGGGCATGTGGTGCTGCGTCGGGTCCGGGCTGGAGAGCCATGCGCGGCATGGCCAGTTCGTCTACTCGCGCGTCGAGGACACGGGCGACGGTCCGGCGCTGTTCGTCAATCTCTTCGTTTCCTCCTCGCTCGACTGGCGCGAGCAGGGCCTGCGCCTGAGCCAGCACACCCGATTCCCCGACGAGGGAACGACGCGCCTGCGCATCGACGCCGTCGTGGCCGCCGACCGCATCGCCGACCGCGGGGTTGACGGTGTCGTTGACGATGTCGCCGACCGCGTCGTCAGCGGTGTCGTCAGCGGTGTCGTTGGCGGTGTCGTTGGCGGTGTCGTTGGCGGTCATGCAGCGGCGCGCACTACCGACGCGGCCGAGGTGCCCGCATCGCGGCGTTTCGCATTGAAGATCCGCCATCCCGGTTGGGTCGCGCCGGGCGCGCTGCGGGTGAAGCTCAACGGCCGGCCGATCGCGCTGTCCGCCGACGACGCGCGCCCGGGCGGATACCTCACGATCACGCGGGACTGGCGCGCCGGCGACGTCGTCGACCTGCGCCTGCCGATGCGCACCACGCTGGAGCCGATGCCCACGCGCACGGACTACGTCGCGGTGCTGCGCGGACCGATCGTCCTGGCGGCCCGCACGCGCCCGATCGCGGACGAGCGGCTCGCCTTCCGCGCGGGCGAGGCCCGCATGGACCACATCGCGCAGGGCGCGGTCGTGCCGCTGTCGCAGGCGCCGCTCTTCGTGAGCGCCGCGCCGGACTTCGGCGATCGGCTCACGCCGGTGCCCGGACGCCCGCTGACCTACAGCGCCGGATCCCTGTCGCAAGGCCCGGATGGCGCCTCGGTGAAGGACCTGGTGCTGGAGCCCTTCTTCCGCCTGCACGACACGCGGTATGTCCTGTACTGGCCGTACAGCACGCCGGCCGAGGCCAGAAGCCGCCGCGACCGGCTCGCCCGGGACGAGCGCGAGCGCCTCGCGCTGCAAGCCCGCACCGTCGACGCCGTCGCCCCCGGCGAGCAGCAGCCCGAGAGCGATCACGGCTTCGCGGGCGAAGGCGTCGACACCGGGCTTCACAAGGGTCGCCGCTGGCGTCACGCGACCGCGTGGTTCAGCTATCGCCTCAGCGATCCGAAGCGGGAGGGTCAGGTCTTGCGGCTCGCGTTCTCCGCGCTCGACGACGGCCGGCGCTTTGCCCTTCAGGTCAATGATCGTGAGCTGGCCGAGCTGACGCTGCGTTCGTCCGCCCTGCCACCCGGCGAGGAGATCTACACCCGCGACTTCGCGCTGCCGGCCGACTGGCCCCGGCCGGCGGACGGATCGCTGCGGGTCAGGCTCATCGCCTCGCCCGGCTCGATCGCGGGCGGGGTGTACGACCTGAGGCTGTTGAAGGCCGCCGATCCGGCGGCGGCCAGCCGCTGATGGACCCCTGATGGGCGCGATATCGATCAGGACATCGCCGGCGCGAGAAATGTGATTGGTCCGGCATCCCTGCCCTCCCTACGATCACTGTCACCTCACGAGGCGCGTCGCCGCTGGACGCGACCTCCACACCAACACCAACGAGGAGACAACGAACATGAAGACGACCCGTCGTCATCTGCTGGCCCTGGCCGCGCTCGGTCCGGGCCTGGGCCTGGCCGGCACCGCCGCCTTCGCCGCCGACAAGCCGCTCGTCATGGGCTTCTCCCAGGTCGGCGCGGAAAGCGAATGGCGCACCGCCAACAGCAATTCGATCAAGGACGCGGCCAAGCAGGCCGGCATCACGCTCAAGTTCGCCGACGCCCAGCAGAAGCAGGAAAACCAGGTCAAGGCCATCCGCAGCTTCATCGCGCAACGCGTCGACGTGATCGCGTTCTCCCCGGTGGTGGAGTCCGGCTGGGACACCGTCCTGCGCGAGGCGAAGAACGCCCGCATCCCGGTCATCCTCACCGACCGCGCGGTCAAGGTCAGCGACCCGTCCCTCTACGTCACCTTCATCGGCTCCGACTTCGTCGAGGAGGGCCGCAAGGCCGGACGCTGGCTCGTCGACTGGGCCAGGAAGAACGCCCCGGCGGGCGACGTCAACGTCGTCGAACTCCAGGGCACCGTCGGCTCGGCGCCGGCACTCGACCGCAAGCGCGGCTTCGAGGAAATCCTCGCGTCCGAGCCCCGGCTGAAGATCGTCCGCTCGCAGTCCGGCGACTTCACCCGCGCCAAGGGCAAGGAGGTCATGGAAGCCTTCCTGAAGGCGAAGGACAAGAAGATCCACGTCCTGTTCGCGCACAACGACGACATGGCCATCGGCGCCATCCAGGCGATCGAGGAGGCCGGCCTCAAGCCCGCCAAGGACATCGCCATCGTGTCCATCGACGGCGTGCGCGGCGCCTTCCAGGCCATGGCCGCGGGCAAGCTCAACGTCACCGTGGAGTGCAACCCGATGCTCGGCCCGCAACTGATGCAGCTGGCCAAGGACGTCGTCGCCGGCAAGCCCGTCGCCCGTCGCATCACGACCGAGGAAGGCGTCTTCACCGCCGACGTCGCGGCCAAGGAACTCCCCAACCGCAAGTACTGATGGACGCGCAGGCACCGCTGCTGTCGCTGAGCGGCATCGACAAGGGCTTCCCCGGCGTGCGGGCGCTGTCGGGGGTCGGGCTGCGGCTCTTCGGCGGCGAGATCCACGCGCTCATGGGCCAGAACGGCGCCGGCAAGTCGACGCTCATCAAGGTCCTCACCGGCCTGTACGCGCCCGACGCCGGCGTCATCGAGCTGGCGGGCCGGCCCATCGCGCCACGCTCCACCGCCGACGCGCAGGCCCTCGGGATCAGCACGGTCTACCAGGAGGTCAACCTCGTGCCCAACCTGTCGGTGGCCGAGAACCTCTTCATCGGCCGCTACCCGCGCCGCTGGGGCCAGATCGACTGGACGCGCCTGCGCGCGCGCTCGCGTCAGCTGCTCGCCGAACTGGAACTCGACATCGACGTCGACACGCCGCTCGCCCGCTGCTCGCTGTCCGTGCAGCAGATGGTGGCGATCGCGCGGGCGCTCAACATCTCGGCGCGGGTGCTGATCCTCGACGAGCCCACCTCCAGCCTCGACGAAGCCGCCGTCCAGCACCTGTTCCGCGTGATGCGGCGACTGCGCGGGCAAGGCCTGGCCATCCTCTTCGTCACGCATTTCCTCGACCAGGTCTACGCCGTCTCCGACCGCATCACCGTCATGCGCAACGGCTGCACCGAAGGCGAATATCCGGCCCGGGAACTCGGCCGCCTGGCGCTGGTCCACAAGATGGTCGGCCCGAATGTCGCGTCCTCCACACCGCCGCCGGCCTGCGCCCAGAGCACCGAACCTGCGCTCGTGACGCACGGCCTCGCGCGGCGCGGCGCGTTGCAGCCGCTCGATCTGGAGATCCGCCGCGGCGAGGTCCTGGGCCTGTGCGGACTGCTCGGCTCCGGCCGCACCGAGACCGCGCGCCTGCTCTTCGGCGCCGATGCCGCCGATGCCGGCGACATCGAGGTCGACGGGCACCGGCAGCGCTTCGCCTCGCCGCGCCAGGCGATCGCGAAGGGCCTGGCGTTCTGCTCCGAGGATCGCAAGCTCGAGGGCGCGATCCTCGCGCTGTCGGTGCGGGAGAACATCGTGCTCGCGCTGCAGGCGCGCCAGGGCTGGTGGCGCGCGATCGCGCTGAAGCGGCAGCAGGCCATCGCGGACGACTACGTGCGCCGCCTCGGCATCAAGACGCCGGACATCGAGACGCCGATCGGCCTGCTCTCGGGCGGCAACCAGCAGAAGGCGCTGCTGGCGCGCTGGCTGCTGACGCAGCCGCGCCTGCTGATCCTGGACGAGCCGACGCGCGGCATCGATGTCCGCGCGAAGGAGGAGATCATGGACGAGGTCCGCCGGCTGTGCGCCGAAGGCGACGCGAACGACCGGCGCATGGCGGTGCTCTTCATCTCTTCCGAACTGCCCGAGGTCCTGCGCTGCAGCGACCGCATCGTCGTGCTGCGCGACCGCCAGGCCGTGGGCACCTACGCGCGCGGAGCGCTCGACGAGCGCTCCGTGCTGGAAGTGATTGCCGGTGAGAGACCCGCCCGTGATTGAGACCCTGCCCCTGCGCGGCGCGGCGGAGGCGCCGAAGCGGCGCGCCCGCCTGGCGCTCTTCGTCGAGCATCCGCTGCTGCGCCCGGTCGCCGCGCTCGCGGTCCTGCTGCTGCTCGACGTGATCTTCCTCCCCGGCTTCTGGCACCTGGAGATCAAGGGCGGTCATCTGTACGGCCCCTTGATCGACATCCTGAACCGCGCGGCGCCGCTGATGCTGGCGGCGCTGGGCATGAGCCTGGTGATCGCGACCCGCGGCATCGACGTCTCCATCGGCGCGGTCGTCGCCATTGCCGCGACGGTGGCCGCGTCGCTGGTGGCCGCGGACCAGCCGCTGGCCGTCGCGTATGCCGGCGCGCTCGGCGCGGCGCTGCTGTGCGGCGCCTGGAACGGCGTGCTGGTCGCGGGACTGAAGCTGCAGCCGATCATCGCGACGCTGATCCTCATGGTCGCCGGTCGCGGGCTGGCGCAACTGCTGTCGGACGGCCAGATCCTCACCGTCTATCGCGAGGACTTCTTCGTCCTGGGCGGCGGCTACCTGCTCGGCCTGCCGGTGTCGCTGTGGATCGTCGCCGCGCTGGCGCTGGCCACCTCCGCGCTGCTGCGCAGGACGGCGCTGGGCCTGTTCATCCAGGCCGTGGGCTTGAACCCGGTCGCGTCGCGCCTGACGGGCCTGCGCACCGCGACGCTGATCTTCGGCACCTATGTCTTCGCCGCCGGCTGCGCCGGCCTGGCCGGGCTGATGATCGCCTCCAACATCCGGAGCGCCGACGCCAACAACGCGGGCCTGCTGCTGGAGCTCGACGCCATCCTGGCCGTGACGCTGGGCGGCGCCTCGCTGGCGGGCGGCAAGTACCACCTCGCCGGCGCGCTGGTCGGCGCGCTGATCATCCAGACGCTGACCACGACGATCTATTCGTTCGGCGTGCCGCCGGAGGTCAACATGGTCGTCAAGGCCGCCGTCGTCTTCCTCCTCTGCATCCTGCAGTCGAGCGAACTCCGCCCGATGTTGCGCCGCCTGCGAGGTCCCGCCCGATGAACTCTCCCGCCCTCCTCCACCGCTGGCTGCGGCATCCGGCGTTCAGCGCCCAGATCACGGTCGTGCTGCTGCTCGCGCTGATCGCGGCGGGCGGCGCGCACTACACCGGCTTCGCGTCGCCGCAGGTGATGCTCAACCTGATCATCGACAACGCCTACCTGCTGGTGCTCGCCGTGGGCATGAGCCTGGTCATCCTGTCGGGCGGCATCGACCTGTCCGTCGGCGCGGTGCTGGCGCTGTCCACGACGGTCGCCGCCTGGCTGCTGCACCAGGCGCACTGGCCCGCGTGGGCCGTGATCGCGCTGGTCCTGGGCGGCGGCGCCGCCTTCGGCGTCCTGCAGGGCGCGCTGATCCACGGCTTCAAGCTGCAGCCCTTCATCGTCACGCTCGCCGGCATGTTCCTCGCGCGCGGCCTGTGCTATCTGGTCAGCATCGACTCGATCACCATCGAGGATCCGACCTTCGTCGCCGTCTCGCAGACCCAGTGGCGCGTGCCCGGCGGCTTCGTCTCGCCGAGTGCCGCCATCGCCGTCGCGGTGCTGGTCGCGGGCATCTGGCTCGCGCACCGCAGCGCCTTCGGGCGCGCGGTCTACGCACTCGGCGGCAACGAGCAGTCGGCGCTGATGATGGGCCTGCCGGTCGGTCGCACCAAGCTGACGGTCTACGGCCTCAGCGGCTTCTGCGCCGCGCTGGCCGGGCTGCTCTTCGCGTTCTACATGCTCAGCGGCTACGGCCTGCATGCGCAGGGGGCCGAACTCGACGCGATCGCCGCCGTCGTCATCGGCGGCACCATGCTCAGCGGCGGCTACGGCTATGTCGCCGGGGCGCTGTCCGGCGTGCTGGTGCTGGGCGTGATCCAGACGCTGATCGCCTTCGACGGAACGCTCAGCTCGTGGTGGACCAAGATCGTCATCGGCGCGCTGCTGTTCGTCTTCTGTGTCGTGCAACGGCTGCTGGCGCGCCCCGCCACGCCGGCCTGAGCGCATTCCCCGCTTCCCCGCCCTCGTCCCTTCACTGCCCACGCGCCCATGCTCCGCTTCCAGATCCGATCCCTGCGCGCCACCCTCGCTGCCATGGCGGCGGCCGTGCTCGCGCTGGCCGTCCCGGCGCAGGCCGCCAACCCGCTCTTCCCGCGGCTCTACACGGCCGACCCCGCCGTGCTGGTGGACAACGGCCGCGTCTATCTCTACGTCGGCCACGACGAGGCCGCGCCGGACGGCAAGGACTTCGTCATGAACGAATGGCGCGTCTACTCGAGCTGCGATCTGGCGACGTGGACCGACCACGGCGCGGTGATGAAGGCCGTGGACTTCCGCTGGGCCAAGGGCCGGGCCTGGGCGTCGGACATCGCCAGGCGCGTCGTCGACGGCAAGGCGACCTACTTCTTCTACACGACGGTCGAGCACGCGACGATTCCCGGCTTCGCGGTCGGCGTCGCGAGCGCCGACAGCCCGACCGGTCCGTTCAAGGATGCGCGCGGCTCGGCGCTGATCACCAACGACATGACCCGGCAGACCGACATCGCCTGGGACGACATCGACCCCGCGGTCTTCGTCGACGACGACGGCCAGGCCTACCTCTACTTCGGCAACACCGTGCTCAAGTACGCGCTGCTGAAGCCGTCGATGACGGCGCTCGCGGGGCCGATCACGGCCGTGCCGGTCAAGGACTTCACCGAGGCGCCCTACCTGCACAAGCACGGCGCGACCTACTACCTGTCCTACTCGCAGCACTTCCCCGAGGAGACGGCCTACATCACGGGACCCGGCCCGACCGGTCCGTGGACGCCGCGCGGCGTGATCATGGCCAGGAACGAGAAAACGCCGACCATCCATCAGGCGATCTTCGACTTCAACGGCAGGAGCTACATCGCGTACCACAACGCCAAGCTGCCCGGCGGCGGGGAGTTCCGCCGTTCGGTCGCGATCGAGGAGCTGCACTACGCGCCCGACGGCACGATCCGCTTCGTGCCGCAGACCGACGCCGGGCCTGCACCAAACCCGTCGCCCGGTTGCGAGGGCCCGTCCCGGCCCGGCGCCGCTCCGTCCTTGTCGGGGTGATCCCGGTTGCGATGCAGGGCCTGGGCATGAAGGCCGAGCAGTCGATCCATGCAGTGTGCGATGTCGCACCGACCTCACCGCTGCTTTGGCGCATGGTGCAAAGCTTGGATCGGTCGAACTCAAGAAGCTCACGCACGTGCCCTCCTGCCAACCTGCTGTCGCAACACCGCGATTTTCGACCGCCCGTGTCGGCGCGCTGCGATGAACGCCGAGGCTGCCGCAGAGCGCTCCACGGAGGACGTCGCCTCCATTGCCGCTGAACTCGAAGTCGATCGCCACACAGGTCTGACCGCTGTCGAGGCATTACGTCGACTTCAAGTCGACGGCACCAACGAGCTTCGGGCGGCCACGCCTGTGCCGAGCTGGCGGCGCGCACTCGCACAGTTCCAGGAACCTCTGGTTTACCTGCTCCTGGTTGCCATCGTCATTGCCCTCATCGCCTGGGTGATCGAAGGTCGATCCGGCTGGCCGACCGATGCCATCGTCGTCGCCGTGGTGGTTCTGCTGAACGGCACCCTGGGCTACGCGCAAGAGGCGAAGGCCAAGAACGCGGTCGCTGCCCTCTCCAGGCTGACGGCAGCGACTTCCAGCGTGCTCCGGGGCGGCCAGGCAACCCGTGTACCCAGTGCGGCGCTCGTCTGCGGGGACGTGCTGCTGCTCTCCGAAGGCGACGCCGTAGGTGCCGACGCCCGGCTGTTCAGGTCCATGTCGCTTCGCATCCAGGAAGCCTCGCTGACTGGCGAAAGCGAGGCCGTCCTCAAGGACATCGCGACCCTGCCGGACCGTGCATCGCTTGGGGACAGGATCAACATGGTCTACAAGGGAACTGCCGTCGTGCAAGGCACCGGCAGGGCCATCGTCACCGCAACAGGCATGTCGACCGAGCTGGGTCGGATTGCCCACCTGCTCGACGCGACGGCGTCCAAACCGACTCCGCTCCAGCGCGAGGTCGCGCAGGTGGGCCGCATGCTGGGTCTCGCAGTCCTCGGGATCGCCGCCGTCGTCGTCACCACCATTCTGGCGCTGTCCGACATTCGGAGCACCGGCGACGTTGTTCCCGTGCTCCTGCTCGGGGTGTCACTGGCTGTCGCCGCCGTGCCGGAAAGTCTGCCGGCGATCCTGTCGCTCGTGCTCGCCCTCGGCGTGCAGCGCATGGTCAAGCAGCGCGCCATCGTCAAGACGCTGGCGTCGGTCGAGACGCTCGGGGCCGCGTCGGTGATCGCGTCCGACAAGACGGGGACATTGACGCGCGCCGAAATGACCATCGAGCGCGTCGTCACGATGTCGGGGCACACGCGCATCACAGGGGTGGGCTACGGACCCGGCGGCAGCGTGGCGTTCGAGGGCTCCCCCGTCGCTGAGGCCGACTGGCGTGAAGAGCAGATCCTGACGCTGAGCGGCGGGAGCCTGGCTGGCGACGCCACCTTGGTCCAGAACGGGGACGGCGGATGGGACATTCAGGGGGATCCCACCGAGGCGGCGTTCCTCGTGGCGGAGCGCAAACTGGGCGTCACCGCACGTCGCCAGCGACGGTTCGACCGTGTTGGTGAAGTTCCTTTCACCTCGCAGCGCAAGTTGATGTCCACGCTGGAGGTCGACCATGAGCACGACGATGCCATCGTGCTGATCACCAAGGGCGCGCCTGGCGTCCTGCTTGAACGCTGCGGCTTGGCCCGGCGAGGGCCGGCCATCGTCGAACTTGATGCGGCCATGCGCAAGGGTCTGCTGGTGCAGGTCGATGCGCTGGCCGACGCGGCCTTGCGCACCTTGGCCGTGGCCTACCGACCGCTCACCGCGGCCGAGCGTCACCAGGCCGGTGAAGGGCTTGAGCATGATCTGATCTTCGTCGGGATCGTCGGCATGATCGATCCGCCGCGCCTGGAGGCGGCGAAGGCCATCGGCGAAGCAAAACGCGCCGGCATACGGGTGATCATGATCACCGGCGACCACCCTCGCACGGCGGCGCGCATCGCCGCGGACCTGGGTATCGTGGATCAGCAAGCCACCGTGCTGACAGGCGCCGAGATCGAGGCCATGGACGAACTCCGTTTTGCCGCCGCGGTGCGACGGACCTCGGTCTTCGCCCGCGTGGCGCCGGCGCACAAACTGCGAATCGTGGCGGCGCTCCAGGCGGACGGCGAAGTCGTCGCCATGACCGGAGATGGTGTCAACGACGCGCCGGCGTTGAAGGCGGCTGACATCGGCATCGCCATGGGCATCACGGGAACCGAGGTCACCAAGGAGGCGGCCGACATGATCCTGGCCGACGACAATTTCGCGACGATCGTCAAGGCGGTGAACGAGGGGCGGAACGTTTTCGACAATATCCGCAAGTTCCTGCGCTTCCTGCTGTCCTCCAATCTGGGCGAAGTACTGACGGTGTTCCTGGGCGTGGTGGGCGCAGGCGTTCTCGGTCTGAAAGCCGACGGAGGTGCCGTCACGCTGCCGATCCTGGCCGCCCAACTCCTCTGGATCAACCTCGTCACCGACTCGGGGCCCGCGCTTGCGCTTGGCGTGGATCCCCCGGTGGGCGACATGATGGCCAGAAAGCCACGCCGATCCGACGATCGGCTGATTGACCGGCGCATGTGGGTGGACATGGCTGGGGTCGGGCTGGTGGTCGCGGCCGCCACCCTCCTCACCATCGATCTCCATCTGCCGGGTGGCTTGATCGATGGGCCGCACGATCTCGCGACGGCCCGGACCGCCGGCTTCTCCGTCCTGGTATTCGCGAGTCTGTTCGTGTCCCTCGTTGCCCGATCAGACACCGCCAGCGCGTTTCAGCAGCTCTTCGCCAATCGCTGGCTGTGGGCCGCGATCGGCGTGTCGGCGCTGATGCAGGTCGCCGTGGTGCACCTCCCGTTCCTGAACAAGGCTTTCGGCACGGTCCCCTTGTCGATGGAGCAGTGGATGGTCTGCGTGGCCATGGCCAGCAGTGTCCTGTGGTTGAGCGAGGGCAGAAAGTGGCTGACGCGTGTTTGGCGACGCCGCTCCGCGCCCCTGGCGAGCAACGACTGGTCAGACCGCTGATGGGACTGCGTCCGCGCATCGCGTCGTGATCGTGCGCGGCAGTCACGCCCGCAACGTTGAAGAAACAAGCCCCTTCGCGTTGGCTATCGCACAGACCGCCAGGGCGCCTGCGCCTACGGTCAACACCTATGTCGACCCTGGTCAATTCACTTCCAACGGCTTCCGACGCTGGCGCGCCCCCGCCACCTTGGTTCAAGCGGGCGATCAAGCCGCTTGGACTGGTTGTCGCACCGCTTGCATTGGCGGCAGTGCTGTTGATGCCCGCGCCGGCTGGTCTGCCAATGGCAGGCCAGATCATGTTGGCGATCCTGGCTTTCGCGGTCCTTGTGTGGATGACGGAGGCCCTGGACTACGCGGTGAGCGCTGTCGTGATCGGCGCGTTGATGGTTCTCCTCCTTTCTCTGGCACCGGATGTCACCAGACCGGCCGCCGCGGCGATGGGAACAGGCGCCTCGCTCGCGTTGGCCCTGTCCGGGTTCTCCAATGGCGCAGTGGCCCTGGTGGCAGCAGCCTGTTTCATCGCCGCGGCCATGACCGTGACAGGCCTGGATCGGCGCATCGCACTGATCGTGCTGTCCAAGGTAGATGCCAAGACCAACCACGTGGTGATCGGCGCAATGGTCGTGGGATTCCTGCTGTCGTTCATCGTTCCAAGCACCACAGCACGCGTGGCGTGCCTCGTGCCGATCATGACCGGGTTCATCCTTGCGTTCAAAGTCGACAAGAGAAGTCGCTTCGCAGGACTGCTCGTCATGACGGCGGCGCAGACGGCCAGCGTATGGAATGTTGGCATCAAGACCGCGGCGGCGCAGAACATGGTCGCCGTTGGCTTCATTGAAAGGCAATTCCAGACGACGATCACCTGGACGGAGTGGTTCATCGCCGGTGCGCCGTTTTCAGCTCTTTTGAGCATCGCGGTGTACTTCATCATGACCCGCATGATGAAGCCGGAGCTTCAGGAGATCGTCGGCGGGCGCGCGACAATCCGTGCGCAGCTCGACAGCATCGGACCGATGACCGTCAAGGAATGGAAGCTCCTGGCGATCGTGTTGACCCTGGTTGGTCTCTGGTCCACCGAGAAGGTGCTTCACGAGATCGACACTGCGTCGACCACGATTGCCGCGATCGCTCTGATGATGATGCCGCCGCTCGGTGTCATGACTTGGAAGGAGTCGCAACGTGGTTTCCCTTGGGGCACGGTCGTCCTGTTCGCCGTCGGCATCAGTGTCGGGACGGCCTTGCTGCGTACGGAGGCAGCAGGATGGCTGGCCGATCTGATCGTGCAGGGCCTTGGGCTGCAGGCCGCGACACCGTTCGTCATCTTGATGTTGATGTCGCTTTTCCTGATCGTCATCCATCTGGGTTTCGCGAGTGCTACGGCTCTGGCGTCGACGATGATTCCGATCATCCTCAGCGTACTGCTCGCGATACAGACCCCCGGCATGAATGTCATCGGCATGACGATGCTGCTGCAGTTCGTGATCAGCTTTGGATTCATTCTCCCGGTCAACGCGCCTCAGAACATATTTGCGTATGGCACGGAGACCTTCGAGGCACGAGATTTCATCAGGACGGGCTTGGCCATCACCGTGGCGGCGCTCTCTCTGCTGGCCTTGTTCGGACTGACCTACTGGCGGTGGATGGGCTACATGACCCTCGGGAGCTGATCGATGACTCGAATCCTTGTTCACGCCAGCGAATCACTCGCGAAGGAGATCCTCGCGATGCGGGGTGCCACGGAGGCAATCGCTGCGGACGTCGCTGAACATCTGATCCTTGCGGAGCGATCTGGACATGCCAGTCATGGCCTGTCCATCCTGCCGAGCTACATCAAGGCCATCGAGGCCGGCACGCTGAGCCCTGCGGCCTCCCCGACCCGGATCCATGAAGACCAGATGCTGTTGGCCTTCGAGGGCCACCGGGGATATGGACAGCATGCTGCGAAGGTCGCAGTGAAGGCCGCGATCGAGAAGGCATCAAGAGCGGGCTCGTGCTTCTTGACATTGCGGGACAGCTATCACCTCGGACGCGCCGGCCACTACGGGGAGATGGCAGCCAAGGCGGGACTGATCTATCTTTCCTTCGTCAACATCGTGGGCCGCCCGCCCACGGTTGCGCCATACGGCGGGGCCGATGCCAGGCTCAGTACCAATCCCATCTGTTTTGCCGCACCCATCGCCGACGGGCGCTCGCCATTCCTGCTTGATTACGCGACCAGCGGCATCGCGGCGAACAAGGTCCGCCTGATGGCGGCCAACGATGAGCCGGTGCCGCCAGGCTTGCTGATCGATGGCAGGGGGGCACCGACGCGGGATGCATCGGCCTTGTTCGCGGACCCGCCAGGCGCGCTTCTGCCGTTTGGTGGTCATAAAGGATATGCGCTAGGTTTCTTGGCTGAGTTGCTTGCCGGAGTCCTGAGCGGCGGTGGGACCATCGCGCCGAGAAACGTGAGGGACGGTGGACTGCGCAACAATCTCTTCGCCATCCTGTTCGACCCGACAGCGTTTGGCGACAGGGGGTGGCAGATGACGGAAGCCGCCGCATTTTCTGATTACGCGATCGAGGGACCACGGGCCGAATCCTGTAGCGAACTTCTGGTTCCGGGCGCTCCGGAATCCGAGGCTCAGCGCAATAGCCACAGGCTTGTCGTCATGACAACGGCTGCGTGGGAGTTGTTTGCCTCCTGCGCTCGAGATGCCGGCCTTGACCCTGGAACATGCTTGGCGCCGCCGGATCCAGTCGGCCAAAGTCCCATGGCTGCCGAATGAGGGGCGGTTTCACGTTTGAACCGCAACACCTGGGCGGAGTCGAGGCCGATAGGGCTCGCCATCTGGCGCCGCCCCTGACGAGGTGCCGCCGGCATCACGCATTGCCTTGGCGCTGATCAGAGGCCGTAGAGCTCCTTCGCCACGCCCTGCACCTCCCGCAGCAGCGCCCGCGCGCCCGGCGACAGCAGGTGCCCCTCGCGGGTGATGATGCCGAACGGGTCCATGCTGCACGGCAGCTCGATCGGCAGGATCGCCAGCGCCCCCAGGGACGCGTAGTAGCGCGCGACCTCGGCCGGCATCACGTGCAGCGAGTCCGTCTGCTGCAGCAGCGCGGTGATCACCAGCAGCGCCGTCGTGTCGACGGCGTTGGCCGGCGGATCGATGGCCGCGCGACGGAACATCTGCTCCCAGCGGTGGCGCAGCACGCTGCCCGGCGGCGGCAGGATCCACGCCTGCGTCGCGAGGTCCGACAGGGTCAGGTCGTCGCGGCTCAGCAGCGGGTGTCCCAGGCGCGCCACCGCGCAGGCGGGCTCGCCGCTGAGTTCCTCGTACTGCAGGCCGGGGCCGCTGTCTTCCTCCAGGATGCGCCCGATCATGAAGTCCAGCGTGCCGCGCTGCAGCTGATCGAGCAGCACCTTGCTCGTCTCCAGCTGCACGCCGATGCGCAGCAGCGGCGCGCTGGCCTTCACGCGCGCGATCGCGCGCGGCAGCAGCGACATGCCCGGCGTCATGATGACGCCGACCTCGACCTGGCCGGTCAGGCCTTTCTTCAGCGCGACGATGTCTTCGTGCGCGGCCGCCAGGCTGGTCAGCGCCATGCGGGCATGACGGATCATGGTCTCGCCGAACAGCGTGGGCTCCATGCCGCGGGGCAGGCGTTCGAAGAGCCGGACCTCGAGCATGTCCTCCAGGTCCTTGAGCTGCTTGGACGCCGCGGGCTGGGTCATGCACAGCGCCTCGGAGGCGCGGTGGATGTTGCGGTGCTCGTCCAGCGCGATGAGCAGCAGCAGCTGCCGCGTCTTCAGCCGCGCGCGCAGGAACCAGTTGGGATTGGGGGCGTCGTCCATCGGGTCCAGGTTCGCTCAGGCGAGATCCACGATGCCCTTGGCGGACAGCACGTTGCTCAGGTCGTCGCCGGTCTCCTGCAACTGGACCAGCGTCGCCTGTCGCGCGCCCAGCGGGTCGCGGTTGCGGATCGCCGTCAGGATCGCCTCGTGGCGGGGCAGCGACAAGGCGTGCGTGTTGGGCAGCTGGCTGCTCAGCAGGATCGACTCCCGCAGCGCGAGCGACAGCATGTTGCCGATGTAGGCCATCAGGTCGTTGTTGGTGGCCTCGGCGATGTGGCGGTGGAAGGCCAGGTCGGGCTCGAGCAGCTGCTCGGTGTCGGTCGCCGCGGCCATGCCGTCGAACGCCTCCTCGATGCGGTGCAGCTGGTCGGAGGTCGCGGCCTTGGCGGCCAGCGCGGCGGCCGCCGGCTCGAAGACGCGCCTCACCTCCATGAGGGTGTTCAGGAACTCCTGCTGGGGCTTGGACTGGATCAGCCAGTACAGGACGTCCGGATCGAGCAGGTGCCACTCGTTGCGCGGCCGCACGATCGCGCCGGCGCGCTGGCGCGAGACGACCAATCCCTTGGCCACCAGCACGCGCACCGCCTCGCGCAGCACGGGACGGCTGATCTCGTAGCGGTCGAGCAGTTGCTGCTCGCCGGGCAGCCGGTCGCCGGGCTGGAGTCCGCCCGAGACGATGGCCAGCCCGAGCTCGCTGACGATGCGACCGTGCTGGCTCTTGCCCTCGGCGCGGCGGGCGCGGGGGCTGTAGGTCGAATGGTCGGCGCGGGTCTTCATATCGGGCGGCAGGCTATCACGGGCGGTCGAGCCCGGAACTTGCGACAAATCCCCCCCTCGCGGGCAGCCGGGTCCTCATGCGTTCTCCCACGGTACCGGTCCGTCCGGCAGCGGCTGATCGAAGTCCGGCAGGCCGTCCGCGCGCCAGCGGAAGGGCTGCACGCGCGCGTGCCGATTGGGATCGTGCAGGGGATCGCCGACGATGTCGCGGTAGTTGCGGGCGTGATAGACGAGCAGGTCCGTCTGCCCGTCGGGGGTCGTGGTGAAACTGTTGTGCCCCGGTCCGTACTGCCCGTTGGCGCTGGCGAAGACCGGCGTCGGCGACTTGTGCCAGACCGAAGGATCCAGCAGGTCCGCCACTGCATCGGCCCACAGCAGACCCATGCAGTAGTTCGCGTCGGTCGCGGCCGCGGAGTAGGTGATGAGCACGCGGCCATGCCGCTGCAGCACCGCCGGTCCCTCGTTGACCGAGAAGCCGATGCGCTCCCAGGGCAGCAGCGGCTCGCTGATCCGAGTCGGCGCGCTCTTCAGCGTCCAGGCATCCGCCAGCGTCGCCAGGTAGAGGTTGGTCTTGCCGTCCCGGGCCGTGTCCGCCTCGGCCCAGCACAGGTACTGCTCGCCGGCGTGGCGGAAGGTGGTCGCATCGAGCGCGAAATCGTCCAGCGGCGTGCGGATCTGTCCCCGTTCGACCCATTCGCCGCGCGTCGGATCGTCGTGGAGGTTCTCCAGCACATGCATGCGGATCTTCCAGATGTCGTCGCGCTCGCCGCCGGCGAAGTAGATCAGCCAGCGGCCGTCGACGCGATGCAGCTCCGGCGCCCAGATGTGCCAGCTCGCCGGGCCGTGCGCATGGCGCGTCCAGACGATCTTCGGTTCGGCGTGCGGGAGGTCGCCGATGCGCGCGGCGCCGCGCAGCTCGATCGCATCGAAGCCGGGCACCGACGCGGTGAACCAGTAGCGGCCGTCGTGCAGCGACAGGTGCGGATCGGCGCGTTGGGGAATGAGCGGGTTGGACCAGTTCAGCGACATGGCATCGGCGCGCGCGGCGCGGTCAGGAGGGAGGAAGGACGATCACGTTCCGGGACACCGGCGGGCGACTCATCTGGCGACTCATCTCGGCGCTTCATCTCAGCGCCTCACCTTCTTCAGCGCCTTGTTCACCTGCTTCTCGACGTCGGCCTGCACCTCGGCGACCGGCTTGCCGGAGATCAGCAGGTTGCTGACGTCCTCGCCGATCAGCAGCTCGATCGCGCGCTGCGTGGGCACGTTGCCGGGCATCGCGGCGCCGGTGCGCGTGATCTCGGTGAGGTTCTCGCGGAAGGGCAAGGCGCGGAAGGCCTCGCTCTGCGCAACCGAACGCCGCACCGGCAGATGCCCCGTGCGCGCCCACTCGGCGCTGTGCGTCCAGATGAAGCGCAGCAGCTTCAACGCGGCCGCGTGCTGTTCCGGCGTCGCGGCGCCGCCCTTGAGCAGCGCCCAGCTGTGCCCGTCGGCGAAGACCGCCGGCCGCTGGTACAGCTGCGGGAACGGCACGACCGTGTAGCCGCCCCGCAGCGCCGATCCGGGGCGCTTCGCCTCGCGCAGGAACTGGTCGATCGTCCAGGTGCCGACCACCACCACGCCCGCCTCGCCGTTCAGGAAGGCCTGGTTGGCCGCGCCGTAGTCGAGATCGGGCTTCACGTGGCCCTCGGCGTACAGCCGCTGCATCAGCGTCAGCGCATTGACGACCTGCGGCTGATGCATGTCGATGCGGCGGCCGTCGTCGCTGAAGAGCCGCGTGTCCTGCTGCGCGATCAGCGTCTGGAAGGTACGGTTGGTCGCCGCCGTCTCCTTCACGATCGCCCAGGCGAAGAACGGCTTGCCGGTCCGCTGCTTGAATTGCCGGGCCATCGCCAGCAGCTCGTCCGGGGAATGCGGCAACCGGGGTCTGCCGTCCGCGCCCATCAATCCCGCCTGGCCCATCAGCGTCGTGTTGACGTGCCACAGCCAGGCCCAGGTGTCGAACGGCAGCGCGTAGATCTGGCCGTTCAGCGTCACGCCGCGGCGGGCGTGATCGGTGAAGTCGTTCACGTCGATGCCCAGCCCGGGCAACTCGGCGTCCAGGGGCTCGACCAGCCGCCGGCGCACGTAGTCGCCCAGCGCCGATTCGTGCATCACCGCCACCGTCGGGATGTCCTTGGCGACCAGGCGGGCCGTCAACTGGTCGTAGTACGGCGCCCATTCCGCCACCTGCGTCTTCACCCGGATGCCATCGGTGTTGGTCGCGTTGAATTCGTTGATCAGCGCGGTGACGATCCCGCATTCGCCGACACCCTGGCTCGTTTCCTTGACCGCGCCGAACTTCGCGTCGCAGCTGCCGAAGAAGCGCATCAAGGTGATCTCGGTCCTGGGCGGGACGGGGGCCTCGGCGTCGTGCTTGCCGCATGCGGCGAGCAGCGTCGCGCAGGTCGCGAGCGCCGTGAGCGCCTTGAGCACCTTGAGCCCGATGAGCAGGGACTTGTTCATCACGAGCGCCCCGTGCCGGCCACGGCGGTGACCAGATGCTTCTGGAAGAAGAGATAGATCATGAGCACCGGCGCGCCGGCGAAGACCGCCTGCGCCATCAGGAAGCCCAGTCCCTCGGACTGCGCGAAGTTGGTCTGCGTCGACGCCAGCCCGCGCGTCAGCGTGTACATCTCGGGCTGGGTCGCGATGACCAGCGGCCAGAGGTAGTCGTTCCAGCAGGCCAGGAAGGTGAAGATGCCCAGCGTCGCCTGCGCCGGCAGCGTCAGCGGCAGCACGACGCGCAGGAAGGTCTTGAAGCGCGAGGCGTTGTCGAGCAGCGCGGCCTCCTCCAGGTCGATCGGCACGGCCTTGAAGTACTGCGTCATCAGGAACACCCCGAACGGGGCCGCCAGGCCCGGCAGCGCGAGCCCGGCGATGCTGTTCTGCAGGCCCCAGTCGGAGAACAGCCGGTGCAGCGGTATGAAGACGCTCTGCGACGGCACGGCCAGGCCGAACAGGACCAGCGCGAACAGCGCGCGGCGGCCCGGGAACTCGCAGCGCGCGAAGCCGTAGCCCGCCAGCGACGACAGCACCAGCACGCCCAGCGTCTGCAGCGCGGCCACCAGCGCGCTGTTGCCGAGCCAGCGGAACACCTGCGAGGTCTGCAGGATGTCCGCGTAGTTGGCGAGCGTGTACGGCGGCGCCAGGAAGACGTCGGTGCGGACCATCAGCAGCTCGTTGGGCTTGAACGACAAGGCCAGCACCCACAACAGCGGCAGCATCCACAACGCGGCCAGCAGGACCAGGGCGGCCATGACCGCGCGGTCGAACCAGCCCTTGCGCAGCATCGGGGTCATCGGCCGCCTCCCTGCACGGCGTCGCGCCGTTCCAGCCACATCTGCACGGAGACTCCCACCAGCATGACCCCCAGCAGCACCTGGGACGCCGCCGTCGCATAGCCCAGCGAGAGCTGCATGAAGGCCTGCTCGTAGATGAACTGCACGATCGGCCGCGTCGTGTTGTTGGGGCCGCCGTTGGTCATCAGCATGATCTGCGGGAAGACCTGGAACTGGCGGATCACCTCGATCACCGCGACCAGGGCCACGGTGCGCCGCAGCGCCGGCAGGGTCACGTGCGTCAGCGTGCGCCAGCGGCCGGCGTTGTCCAGCGCGGCCGCCTCGTAGACGTCCGACGGGATCTGCTGCAGCGCCGACAGGAACAGCATCATCGGCAGGCCGACGATCCACCACACGGTCACCAGCGCCAGCGTCGGCAGCGCGAGCGCCTCGCTGGTCAGCCACGGCAGGGACGGCAGGCCGATCGCGGCGCTGCCCTGCGCGACGAGGCCGCGCTCCGGCATCAGCGCGAGCTGCCACACCAGCGTGATCAGCGTCACCGAGAACACGCTCGCGCAGAAGAACACCGCGCGCAGGAAGGCCGCCAGCCGGCCCGGCCGGTTCAGGGCCAGCGCCAGCATCAGCGACAGGACGACGAAGACCGGCACGCTGATCAGCACGAAGCGGATCGTGTTCCAGACGACCTGGTGGAAGACGTCGTCCTCGATCAGCTCGCGGTAGTTCTGCCAGCCGATGAAGAAGCTGTCGTTGGACAGCAGGTCATGGTCGTGGAAGCTGATGAACCAGCCCTTGGCCAGCGGCCAGAGGAGCAGCAGCACGTAGACCGCGACGAAGGGCAGCACGAACAGCGCATGCGCCGGACGCGACGCGCGCCATCCGACGGACGGGGACGCGGTGCTCATGCCGGGGTTCCCTGTGGCGCGGACGCTTCCGCGCGGGGCGTCGCATGGTGGGCGCGGCCCTGTGCGTCGAAGAGATGGGCCTCCTCCATCGCCAGCGACAGCTGGACGGACTCGCCCACGGCGGGCGACACGCCCGCGACGGTCGCCACGGTCGCGATCGCCCGCGAGCCGTCGACCAGCCGCACGTGCGCCAGCGTGCGCTCGCCGAGGAACTCGACCATCTCCACCTGCGCCGCCAGCGGGCCGCGCGCCGCGGTGACCAGGTGCTCCGGCCGCACGCCCAGCGTCAGCTCGCTGCCGGGCACGGCGTCGGCGACCTGCGTCACGACCTCGTGACCGCCGGGCAGTTCGACGACGGCCCGGCCCTGCCGATCGGCCAGGCGGCGCACCGGCACGAAGTTCATGCCCGGCGTGCCGATGAAGCCGGCGACGAAACGCGTCGCCGGGCGACGGTACAACTCCGACGGCGACGCGACCTGCTCGATGCGTCCGGCGTTCATGACCACGATGCGCGTGGCCAGCGTCATCGCCTCGATCTGGTCGTGCGTGACGAAGATCATCGTCGCGCCCAGCCGGCGGTGCAGTTGCGCCAGCTCCAGCCGCGTGCGTCCGCGCAGCGCGGCATCGAGGTTGGACAGCGGTTCGTCGAAGAGGAAGATCGCCGGTTCCTTGACGACCGCGCGGCCGATCGCGACGCGCTGCCGCTGGCCGCCGGACAGCTGGCCCGGCTTGCGCGCCAGCAGCGTGTCGAGCTCCAGCATCCGCGCCGCCTCCTGGATGCGCCGGCCGATCTCGTCCTCGGGCAGCCGGATGTTGCGCAGGCCGAAGGCCAGGTTCTCGCGCACCGTCATGTGCGGATACAGCGCGTAGTGTTGGAACACCATCGCCAGCCGGCGCTGACCCGGCGCGGCGTGGGTGACGTCCTGGCCGCCGATCCGGATGCGGCCGGCGGTGACCTCCTCCAGCCCGGCGATCATGCGCAGCAGGCTGGTCTTGCCGCAACCGGACGGGCCGAGGAAAACGATGAACTCGCCCGGCGCCACGTCGAGCGACAGGTCGGGGATGACCTGCACCGCGCCATAGCGCTTGCCGATCTGCTCCAGCGTGAGAGCTGCCAAGGGAATGTCTCCTGATGCTTCTGGGTTCGCCGGGGATCTTCTCGGATCTTCTCCGGCGGCGGTGGCGGCGCGGGTCTACAGGCCCGGCCAGCCGTCCTCGGTCCAGCGGAGTTCGCCGAACCGCAACTTGGGCTTGCCGCCGTCCTCCGCGTCATAGGCGTGCCGGACGATCCAGCGGCCGACCACGTCCTGGTGCCCGGGCCCGATCCAGCGGCCCGCGCCCTGCTCCACCGGCGTGCCGCCGCCGACCATCAGGTCGCGCCCATCGCGGTCCAGGAACGGCCCTTGCGCCGATCGCGCCCGGCCGACGCGGATGTTGTACGTGCTGGCCAGGCCGCGGCAGCAGAAGTCGTGCGAGACGAACAGGTAGACCCAGTCGCCGTGCCGCACGAGGGTCGGCGCCTCGATCGGCCCTCCGGCGCCGGCGCCGGCCTTGACGGGACCGCGGGCGATGAAGCGCGTCGGTCCGGTCGGGCGCATCGTCGCGGGATCGAACTCGACGACACGGATCCCGCCCCAGAACGAGCCGTAGCTGAGCCACAGCCGACCGTCGCCGCCGGCGTCCGCGACATCGATGAACAGATCGGGATCGATCGCGTTGAAGTCGTCGCGCTCGACGCTCGCGACGACGAGGCCGTCGTCGCGCCACGGCCCGTCGAGCGACGCGCTGCTCGTCAGCCCGATCGCCGAGCGGTTCCTGCCGAAGGTCGAGATCGAGTACAGCAGCCAGTACCGCCCCTTCAACGCGAAGACCTTGGGCGCCCAGACGTCCAGTCCGCGATGCGCGGGCACCGCCTCGGCCCACCAGGCCGGGGCTTGCGTCAGCACTGGCGCGAGGCGTCGCCAGCGGCGGCCATCCTCGGAGCGCAGGTGCTGGATGCCCTGGCCCGTCGCGAAGACGTGGAAGACACCGTCGCGCTCGATCAGCGTCGGATCGTGCGCGCCCGCGGGATCTTCCATCGCCGCCGCGGCGTCCGCCGGGGACGGGCCGGGCGGCACGGCGTTCGAACACGCCGCCGCCAGGGCGACGAGCCAGGCCGCGCCGGCCGACAGGGCCAGGCGCGCGAGGCGATGCGGGATCGGCGTCATCGCGAGCTCGGCGCCATCAGCCGGGGAAGGTGTAGGCGGTCTTGACCGTCGTGTAGAACTCGCGGGCATGGCTGCCCTGCTCGCGCGGGCCGTAGCTCGATCCCTTCGTGCCGCCGAAGGGCACGTGGTAGTCGACGCCCGCCGTGGGCAGGTTGACCATCACCATCCCGGCCTGCGCATGCAGCTTGAAGTGGGCCGCGTGTTTCAGCGAGCGGGTGCAGAGGCCGGCGGACAGGCCGAACTCGGTGTCGTTGGCCAGCGCCAGCGCCTCGTCGTAGTCGCGCGCGCGGACCACGTTGGCGACCGGGCCGAACACCTCCTCTCGGTTGATCGTCATGGCGTTCGTCGTGCCGGTGATCAGCGCGGGCACCTGATAGAAGCCGGGGGTCTCGCGCTCGACGACCTCGCCGCCGAAGGCGAGCGTGCCGCCTTCCTGCTTCGCGATGGCGACGTAGCGCAGGTTCTGGTCGAGCTGGCGCTGGTCGACGACCGGTCCGATGTCGGTGCCGGCCTTCAGCGCATGGTCGACCTTGAGCGTCTTCATCTTCGCCACGACGGCCTCGACGAAACGGTCGTGGATGCCGTCGGTGACGATGAGGCGGCTCGACGCGGTGCAGCGCTGACCGGTCGAGAAGAAGGCGCTCTGCACGGCCGCGTTGACGGCCACGTCGAGCTCCGCGTCGTCGAGCACGATCAGCGGGTTCTTGCCGCCCATCTCGGCCTGCACCTTGGCCTGGCGCGCGGCGCAGGCGGCGATGAGGCGGCGGCCGGTGGCGACCGAGCCGGTGAAGCTCAGCGCCCTGACGCGGGGCGAATCGACCAGCGTCTGCCCGACCTGCGAGCCCGCGCCCATCACCAGGTTGAAGGCGCCCCGGGGCAGCGCGGTGCGCGACAGGATCTCGGCGAGGGTCCAGGCGCAGCCCGGGACCAGCTCGGCCGGCTTGAAGACGACCGTGTTGCCGTAGGCCAGCGCGGGCGCGATCTTCCAGGCGGGAATCGCGATCGGGAAATTCCACGGCGCGATCAGGCCCACGACGCCGACCGGCTGGCGGAGCACGTCCACCGACACGCCGGGTCGCACCGACGGCAGCGTCTCGCCGCCGCAGCGCAGCGCCTCGGCGGCGAAGAACTTGAAGATCATCGCGGCGCGATGCGTCTCGCCCAGGCCCTCGGCCAGGGTCTTGCCTTCCTCGCGGGACAGCAGGCGGCCGATCTCGTCGCGCCGGGCGAGCAGTTCGTTGCCGACCGCGTCCAGCACATCGAAGCGCTGCTGCGGCGTGGTGGACGCCCAGGCGGGGAACGCCGCCTGCGCGGCGGCGATCGCCGCCTCGGTCTGCGCCGCATCGGCTTGCGCGTACAGGCCGATCACGTCACCGGTGTCGGACGGGTTGATGTTGGGACGCTGGTCGACACCGGCGACCCATTCGCCGCCGATGTAGTTCTGGAATTGGGGGATCTGGCTCATGACGGGCCTCGGGGGTTGGAGTCGGAGCCGACTCGGGAGCGGACTCGGGGTGGGACTGCGGAACGGACTCAGCGCGCCCAGCGCAGCACCAGCGGATCGAGGCGCCGGGCCGCGTCCAGCAGACCGGCGCGGACATGCGGGTTCATCGTCGGGAACGGATGACGCGGCAGGTCGCAGGCGATCACGCCGCCCTCCTTCATCATCGCCTTCGCGGTCAGGATGCCGCCCTGGCGGTTCTCGTAGTTGATCAGCGGCAGCCAGCGGCCGTATTCGGCCACGGCGGTCTCGCGATCGCCCGCGGCGTAGGCATCGACGATGCGGCGGATGCCGTCGGGGAAGGCGCCACCCGTCATCGCGCCGGTCGCTCCGGCGTCCAGGTCGGCCAGCAGCGTGATGGCTTCCTCGCCGTCCCACGGGCCTTCGATCGTGTCGCCGCCCAGCGCGATCAGTTCGCGCAGCTTGCTGGCGGCGCCGGCGGTCTCGATCTTGAAGTAGCGGACCTGCTCGATCTCCCGGGCCATCCTCGCCAGGAAGGGCGCGGGCAGCGGCGTGCCCGACATCGGCGCGTCCTGGATCATCACCGGGATGTCGATCGCATCGGAGAGGCGCGCGTAGAACTCGTGGATGCCGGCCTCGCCCACGCGCAGCGTCGCGCCGTGGTACGGCGGCATCACCATCACCATCGCCGCGCCCATCTCCTGCGCCATCCGGCTGCGCTCGGCGCAGATCTGGGTGCTGTAGTGCGTGGTCGTGACGATGACCGGCACGCGGCCGGCCACATGCTCGAGGATGGTCCGCGCCAGCACCGCGCGCTCGTCGTCGCCCAGCACGAACTGTTCCGAGAAATTGGCCAGGATGCACAGCCCCGTCGAGCCGGCGTCGATCATGAAGTCGACGCAACGCTTCTGGCTCTCCAGGTCGAGGCCGCCCTGCTCGTTGAACGTCGTGGGCACGACCGGGAACACGCCCTTGTAAGGTCGGGGAAAGCTCAGGCTCATGTTGTCTCCAGGAGGCTTCGTGTTTCTTGTGGATCGAATTAAAGTATTACTTTATTTGGAGTCATATTCGTGCAAACCCGCACCGTCCCGAGATTGACTTGGCAAATAGTCAGACTTATAGAATTGACTCCCTTGCCGCCGGGAGACCAGGACGGACGACCGGCGGCACCGACACGAAGAGGCGCGACACTCGCGCCCGCATCCACGGAGACGACATGACCAGCGCCATCTATCCCAGCCTGCGCGACCAGCGCGTGCTCATCACCGGCGGGGCGACCGGCATCGGCGCGACGCTGGTGGAGCGCTTCGCCGCGCAGGGCGCGCGGGTGGGCTTCATCGACATCGCGGCGGACGCCGGCCGGGCGCTGGCGGCAAAGCTGCCGGGCAGCGCCTTCGTCGCCGCCGACCTGACCGACATCGCGCAACTGCGCGCCGCGATCGCGACGCTGCGGGAGCAGCTCGGCGGTCCGTTCAAGGCGCTGCTGAACAACGCCGCCAACGACAAGCGCCATGCGCTGGAGGACGTCACGCCGGAGTTCTGGGACCAGGCGATCGCCGTCAACATCCGGCACCAGTTCTTCGCCGCGCAGGCGGTGGCGCCGGACATGAAGGCACTGGGCGGTGGATCGATCATCAATTTCGGCTCGTTCAGCTGGATGCTCATGCAGGGCGGCATGGCGGCGTACACGACCTCCAAGGCCGGGGTGCAGGGGCTGACCCGCTCGCTGGCGCGCGACCTGGGGCCCTTCAACATCCGCGTCAACACGCTGGTGCCGGGCTGGGTGATGACCGAGAAGCAGCTCAAGCTGTGGGTCAATGACGAGACGAAGCAGGAGATCGACGCCAACCAGTGCCTGAAGCAGCCGCTGATGCCGGACCACGTCGCGGCGATGGCGCTGTTCCTCGCGGCGGACGACAGCGCGATGTGCAGCGCGCAGGACTACATCGTCGACGGAGGCTGGGCGTGAGCGCGCCGGCGTCGTTGGCGTCCACGACCACGACCGCGACCGCGACCGTGACGTCCACCGCCAAGGTCCACGTCGACTGCCGGGACCGGCTCGGCGAATGCGCGCTCTGGTGCGACCGCGAGCAGGCGCTGTACTGGACCGACATCGACAGTCACCGCCTGTCGCGCTGGCAGGCGAGCGCGTCGCCGACGGGCGACGTCACGCAGTGGTCGATGCCGGAGGCGCTGGGCAGCTTCGCGCTGTGCGAGGCCCCGGGCCGGCTGCTGCTCGGGCTGGCGTCCGGCGTGGCGCTGTTCGACCTCGCCACCGGCGAGATCGGCCCGCTCACGCCGGTCGAGGCGGACGAGCCGCGCACCCGCATCAACGACGGCCGCTGCGATCCGCAGGGGCGCTTCGTGTTCGGCATGTTCAATCCGCACGGCGCCGCGGTCGGCGGGTATTACCGCGCGGAGACGGCCGGCGTCGGCATCGGGCGGGGGCTGAAGGTCGAGCGGCTGCCGTTGCCGCCGGGGATCGTCGGCAACTCGCTGAGCTTCAGCCCGGACGGCGGCACGCTGTACTACACCGACTCGCCGACGCGCACGATCTGGGCCCTGCCCTATCACGCCGACGGCCGGCTGGGCGAGCGGCGCGTCTTCGCGCAGTGGCCGATGGACGGCGGCGAACCGGACGGCGCGGCGGTCGATTCGGACGGCGGGCTGTGGTCCGCCGCCTGGGGCGACGGCGTCGTGGTCCGCTGCGATGCGCAAGGGCGCGAGACGCTGCGGCTGGCCTTGCCCGCGTCGCAGCCGACCTGCCCGGTCTTCGGCGGTCCGGCGCTGGACCGGCTGTTCGTCACCACCGCGCGCAAAGACTGCGAGCATGAGCCGCTGGCCGGCGCGGTCTTCGAGCTCGATGCGCACGGCCATCGCGGCCGCGCGCCCTACCGGTTCCGCACGCCATGACAGCGATGCAACGCAAGGTCTACGGTCACCTGCCCGACGGGCGCCCGGTTCACGAGTACACGATGGACAACGGCCGCGGACTGCGGCTGTCGGCGATCACCTATGGCGGGATCGTCACACGGCTGGAGGTCCCCGATGCCCGCGGTCAACTCGCCAACGTCGTGCTGGGGCTGCCGACGCTCGAGGACTACGTGCTGCGCAATCCGCATTTCGGCGTGATCGTGGGCCGCTATGGCAACCGGATCGCGAATGCGGCCTTCAGGATCGATGGCGAACGGCATGCGCTGCCGGCCAACGACGGCGCCAATTGCCTGCACGGCGGGCCGCGCGGCTTCGGGCTGCAGTTGTGGCGCGCGGAGGCGGAGAGCGACGACTGCCTGCGTTTCGAGCTGGACAGCCCGGACGGCGATCAAGGCTTTCCGGGACGGCTGCGTGCGGTGGTGCGGTACCGGCTGGTCGAGGACATGGGCTGGCAAGTCGAGTACGAGGCGACGACCGACCGGCCGACGGTGGTGAACCTGACACACCACGACTACTTCAACCTCGCGGGCCATGGGTCGGCGCTCGAGCACGAGCTGCAGATCGCCGGCAGCCGCTATTGCGAGATCGACGCCGCGTCGATTCCGACGTCGATCGCGCCGGTGGCCGGCACGCCCTTCGACTTCCGGGAATCGCAGACCATCGCGTCGCGCCTGCGTCAGGGGCATCCGCAGTTGCGCCACGGGAAGGGCTACGACCACCACTGGGTACTCGATGGCCCTGTCGACGGCCCTGTCGACGGCCTTGTCGACGCTCCTGTCGACGCCAGTGCCGACAGCCGTGCCGACGGCCAGGCTCATCTGGCGGCGCGACTGCGCGATCCGGTGTCGGGGCGTTGGATGGAAGTCCTGACGACCGAGCCCGGCGTGCAGTTCTATTCGGGCAACTTCCTCGACGGCAGTCTGCTCGGCAGCGGCGGGGAGTTCATCCGGCAGGGAGACGGGCTCTGCCTCGAAACCCAGCACGCCCCCGATTCGCCCAACCGCGCGGTCAGCGCGGAGTGGCCGTCGACGGTCCTGCGGCCGGGCGAGGTCTACCGGAGCCGGACCTTGCATCGCTTCGGCGCGACTCCGTAGTCAATCGCCGGCGCGCCGTCCGGCTTGGCGTTTCAGCCGCCGGAGCGGTTGGCGCTCCGGCCCGCCGGCCAGAGGTCAGCGCTTCGACGTGCCGGCAGACATCAGCGTTCCGGCCTGCCGGCATCAGCGTTCTGGCCTGCCGGCCAGCAGCACGTCCGTGGCGTAGGCCCGGAGAAACGCGTCCACCGCGCGTTGGGCGGAACGCTTGATCTGCGCCCGACTCAGCGGCGGCAGATCGCGGTGAAACCAGCGGTGATACTGCTCCGCGTTGACCAGCCCGCCGAACTGCTGGGCCAGGATCGCCGGATCCTCGCGGCGCAGTTCGCCGAGCGCCACCGCCTGCCGGAACATGTCCGTCACCACCGCCAGGCCGCGCTTCGGGCCGGCCTCGTAGAACAGCCGGCCGATGTCGGAGTGTCCCGCCGCGCCCAGCACCATGCGGTGCGCCGCCACCGACTCGTCGCTGGTCAGGAAGCCCACCAGCTTCTCCGCGAACCGCAGCAGCGTCGCCTCGAGATCCCCGCCGCGGTACTCGGCGATCTCGGCCAGCGCCGCGGCCATGTGCCGGTCGCCCGTCGCCGCGGTCACGGCGAGGAACAGCTCCTCCTTCGACGCGAAGTAGCCGTAGATCGTCGACTTCGATCCGCCGATGCGCTTGACGATCTCCGCCATCGAGGCGCGCTCGTACCCGAACTCCAGGAACACCTGCGAGGCCGTCTCCAGGATCGCCTCGCGGCGGGCTTCTGTGCGCACTTTCACGACAACTCCTTAACCGTACCAAGCGGTCTATTTTTCCTTGACACCCATGAACTGTCAAACCAATAATCCGCCCGTCAATACCGAACCGTTCGGTACATTTTCAAGAACACCGCCCTTGCTCGACCTGGAGTCCCGTCATGCGCATCCGCCCTGATCCCTTCCTGCCCACGGCGCTGCTGGCCGCCGCCGCGGCGCTGGCCCTCACCGCCTGCGGCGAGCCTCCCGGCCGGCCCGCCATGGGCGCGGGCGGGCCCCCGCAGGTCAGCGTCACGACCGTGACGACGCAGCGCCTGGCGCTGACGACCGAGCTGCCCGGCCGCGTCACGGCGGCGCTCGTCGCCGAGGTGCGGCCGCAGGTCGGCGGCCTGGTGCAGGAGCGCCGCTTCAAGGAAGGCGGCGAGGTCAAGGCCGGCGAGCTGCTCTACCAGATCGACCCGGCGACCTACCGCGCCAGCGTCGACAACGCGCAGGCCACGCTGGACAAGGCGGAAGCCACGCTCGTGTCGGCGCGGCTGAAGGCCGGCCGCTACAAGGAGCTGTCCGCGATCAAGGCCGTCAGCCAGCAGGACGCCGACGACGCCGAAGCCAGCCTGCTGCAGGCGCAGGCCGACGTCGGCGCGGCCCGCGCAGCGCTGCAGACGCAGCGCATCAACCTGGCCTACACCCGCATCACCGCGCCGATCGGCGGCCGCATCGGCCGCTCCACGGTGACGCCGGGCGCGCTGGTCACCGCCAACCAGGCCGCCGCGATGGCCACGGTGCAGCAGCTCGACCCGATCTACGTCGACGTCACCCAGTCCAGCGGCGCGCTGCTGGCGCTCAAGCGCTCGCTCGAGAACGGCCGCCTCAAGAGCGGCACGGCCGCCGTGCGCCTGGTGCTCGAGGACGGCAGCGTCTATCCGCAGGCCGGCACGCTGCAGTTCTCCGAGGTGACGGTGGACCCGAACACCGCCGCCGTGACGCTGCGCGCGTCGTTCCCGAACCCGCGCGGCGACCTGCTGCCCGGCATGTACGCCAAGGCAGTGATCGAGGAAGGCGTGATCGACCAGGCCGTGCTGGTGCCGCAGCCGGCCGTCAGCCGCGACAGCACCGGCAAGCCGGTCGCCTTCGTCGTGGACGGCAACGGCCGGCTCGCGCAGCGCGCGCTGACGACGGAACGGGCCATCGGCGACCAGTGGCTGGTCGGCAGCGGCCTGAAGGCCGGCGACCGGCTGGTCGTCGAAGGCCAGCAGAAGGCGCGCCCCGGTGAGCCGGTCGAGGTCAGGACCGCGACCGCTCCCACCGCGCCCACCGTCAAGACCGCCTCGGCCAGCGCCGCCGCGGGCGCGAACTGAGCATCGGACGGAGACCCTTCATGGCTCGCTTTTTCATCGACCGGCCGATCTTCGCCTGGGTCCTGGCCATCATCACGATGCTGGCCGGCACCGTGGCGGTGCTGACCCTGCCCATCGCCCAGTACCCCTCCATCGCCCCGCCCGCCATCGCCATCACGGCCAACTACCCCGGCGCCTCGTCCAGGACGCTCGAGGACACCGTGACGCAGGTCATCGAGCAGAAGATGAAGGGACTGGACCGCCTGTCCTACATCGCCTCGACCAGCGAGTCCACCGGCAGCGTGACGATCACGCTGACCTTCGAGACCGGCACCGATCCCGACACCGCGCAGGTGCAGGTCCAGAACAAGCTGGCCCTGGCGACGCCGCTGCTGCCGCAGGAGGTGCAGCAGCAAGGCCTGCAGGTCGCCAAGTCGGCCAACAACTTCCTCAACGTGCTGGCCTTCATCTCCGAGGACGGCAGGCTCAACGGCTCGGACCTGTCCGACTATGTCGCCGCCAACGTGCAGGACCCGATCAGCCGGGTCGAGGGCGTCGGCGACACGACGCTGTTCGGCTCGCAATACGCGATGCGGATCTGGCTGGACCCGGACAAGCTCAACAGCTTCAAGCTGACGCCGCTGGACGTGAAGACCGCGGTGCAGGCGCAGAACGCGCAGGTCTCGGCCGGCCAACTGGGCGGCCTGCCCGCGGTGCCGGGCCAGCAGCTCAACGCCACCATCACCGCGCAGACGCGGCTGAAGACGGCCGAGGAGTTCGAGGCCATCCTGCTGCGCACGCAGACCGACGGCTCCGCGGTGCGGCTGCGCGACGTCGCCCGCGTCGAACTCGGCAGCGAGAGCTATGCGACCGTGGCGCGCTTCAACGGCAAGCCGGCCGCCGGTCTGGCGATCAAGCTGGCCACGGGCGCCAACGCGCTGGACACGGTCAAGGGCATCGACGCGCGGCTGGAGGAACTGAGCCGGTTCTTCCCGCCCGGCGTGAAGGTCATCAAGCCCTACGACACCACGCCCTTCGTGCGCATCTCCATCGAGGAAGTGATCAAGACCCTGATCGAGGCCGTGGTGCTGGTCTTCCTGGTGATGTACCTGTTCCTGCAGAACTTCCGCGCCACGCTGATCCCCACGATCGCGGTGCCGGTGGTGCTGATGGGGACCTTCGGCGTGCTGGCGGTGTTCGGCTACTCGCTCAACACGCTGACGATGCTGGCGATGGTGCTGGCGATCGGCCTGCTGGTGGACGACGCCATCGTCGTGGTCGAGAACGTCGAGCGCGTGATGAGCGAGGAAGGCCTCTCGCCGCTGGAGGCGACGCGCAAGTCCATGGGCCAGATCACCGGCGCGCTGGTCGGCGTGGCGCTGGTGCTGGCGGCGGTGTTCGTGCCGATGGCCTTCTTCGGCGGCTCCACCGGCGTGATCTACCGCCAGTTCACGGTGACCATCGTGTCGGCGATGACGCTGTCGGTGCTGGTGGCGATGATCCTGACGCCGGCGCTGTGCGCGACGCTGCTCAAGCCCGCGGCCAAGGGCCATGCGCTGGCCACGACCGGCTTCTTCGGCGCATTCAACCGCGCCTTCGATCGCGGCAACCGCCGTTACCAGGGCATCGTGCACCACATGCTGGGCCGCGGCTGGCGCTACATGGCGGGCTACGCGGTGCTGGTGGTCGTCGTGGGCGTCGTCTTCAGCAAGATCCCGGCCGGCTTCCTGCCCGATGAGGACCAGGGCACGCTGTTCACGCTGGTGCAGCTGCCCCCCGGCGCCACGCAGGCCAAGACCCTGGAGGTGCTGCAGCAGGTCGACCACCACTTCCTGGTCGAGCAGAAGGACGCGGTCGACTCGATCTTCTCGGTGGCGGGCTTCAGCTTCGCGGGCAGCGGCCAGAACGCGGGCTTCGCCTTCGTCAAGCTCAAGCCCTGGGGTGAGCGCGTGCGGCCGGAACTGAAGGCCGCGGCGGTGGCCAACCGCGCGATGGCGACGCTGTCGCGGATCCGCAATGCCACGGTCTTCGCGATCGTGCCGCCGGCGGTGTCGGAGCTCGGCAACGCCAGCGGTTTCGACCTGATGCTGCAGGACCGGGCCAACCTCGGCCACGCGGCGCTGATGCAGGCGCGCAACCAGCTGCTGGGCGCGTTGTCCAAGGAACCCGGCCTGGTGGCGGTGCGGCCCAACGGCATGGAGGACACGCCGGAGTTCCGGCTCGACATCGACGAACACAAGGTCGGCGCGCTCGGCCTGTCGATGAGCGACGTCAACGCGACCTTCTCCACCGCCTGGGGCAGCAACTACGTCAACGACTTCCTCGACCGCGGCCGCGTGAAGAAGGTCTTCCTGCAATCAGACGCGCCGTTCCGGATGCTGCCCGGCGACATCGACCACTGGTTCGTTCGCAACGCCGGCGGGACGATGGTGCCGTTCAGCGCGTTCGCCACCGCCGGCTGGACTTCCGGTTCACCGCGCCTGGAGCGCTACAACGGCGTGCCCTCGGTCGAGATCCTGGGCATGGCGCTGCCCGGCACGCTGTCCAGCGGCCAGGCGCTGGCGCTGGTCGAGCGCCACGCCGCCGAACTGCCCGCGGGCATCGGCTACGAGTGGACCGGCGTGTCGCGGCAGGAGCGCGAGGCCGGCGGCCACGCGACGCTGCTGTACGCGGTGTCGATCCTGGTGGTCTTCCTCTGCCTGGCGGCGCTGTACGAGAGCTGGTCCATCCCGTTCTCGGTGATCCTGGTCGTGCCGCTGGGCGTGCTGGGCACGCTGATCGGCGCGGTGCTGACGTGGAAGATGAACGACGTCTACTTCCAGGTGGGCCTGCTGACCACGGTGGGCCTGGCGTCGAAGAACGCGATCCTGATCGTCGAATTCGCCAGGGAGCTGCACGCCAAGGGCCTGTCCGCGCTCGACGCCGCGATCACCGCGGCCCGCATGCGGCTGCGTCCGATCCTGATGACCTCGCTGGCCTTCATCCTCGGCGTGCTGCCGCTGATGATCAGCAAGGGCGCCGGCGCCGGCGCGCAGAACGCGCTGGGCACCGCCGTCGTCGGCGGCATGGTGTCCGGCACGGTGCTGGCGATCTTCTTCGTGCCGCTGTTCTTCGTCGTCGTGCAAAGGCTGTCGGAGCGCGGGAAGCCCCGAACGTCCCCCGCCGCCGCGACCGCCGACACCCCTCCCCTGTTGAACGAGGGCCACTGACATGTCCCGCTTGATCTCTCCTTCCTCGCGGCCTTCCCTGGCCGACCTCGCGGCAGTGACCGCGGCATTGACCGCGGCCCTGCTCCTCGCCGGCTGCGTCAACCTGGCGCCGCGCTACGAGCGGCCCGCCGCGCCGGTGCCCGAGCGCTTCCCGCAGGCGCCGGCGGACGGCGCTCCGGCTGCCGACGTCGGCTGGCGGACCTTCTTCGCCGACGCGAAGCTGCGGGACCTGATCGGGCTCGCGCTCGACAACAACCGGGATCTGCGCGTCGCGGTGCTCAACATCACGCAGGCCCGCGCGCAGTACCGCATCCAGGACGCGGCCACGCTGCCCGCCGTGACCGCGAACGGCAGCGGCACGGCCACCCGCACGCCGGCCGCCCTTTCCGGCACCGGCGCGGCATTGACCAGCCATCAGTACAGCGCGACGCTGGGCGTCAGCGCCTACGAGCTGGACCTGTTCGGCCGCGTGCGCAACCTGAGCACGCAGGCGCTGGAGCAGTACCTGTCCACCGAAGAGGCGCGGCGAAGCACGCAGATCTCGCTGGTGGCGGAGGTGGCCACCGCCTACCTGACCTGGGCCGCCGACCTGGAGCGCCTGGCGCTGGCGCAAGAGACGCTGCGCAGCCAGAGCGACACCTATGCGCTGACGCGGCGGCGCTTCGAGCTCGGCAGCGCGTCGGCGCTGACGCTGCGGCAGGTGCAGACCAGCGTCGACAGCGCCCGCGTCGACGTGGCGCGCTACGCCGGACAGATCGCCCAGGACCGTAACGCGCTGGCGCTGCTGCTGGGCACGCCGGTGCCCGACGCGCTGGCCCCGGGTGCGCTGGGGGACGCGCTCAACGCGCTGCCCGAGCTGCCCGCCGGGCTGCCGTCGGACCTGATGCTGCGCCGGCCCGACCTGCTGCAGTCCGAGCACCAGCTCAAGGCGGCCACGGCCAACATCGGCGCCGCGCGGGCCGCCTTCTATCCGCGGATCAGCCTGACGGCCTCGGCGGGCAGCGGCAGCGCCGACCTGTCGGGCCTGTTCAAGGGCGGCTCGGGCACCTGGACCTTTTTGCCGCAGATCAGCCTGCCGATCTTCGACGCGGGCAGCAACCGGGCCTCGCTCGACAGCGCCGTCGCCGGACGCGACATCGCGGTGGCGCAGTACGAGCAGGCGATCCAATCGGCCTTCCGCGAGGTCGCCGACGCGCTGGTGCAGCGCGACGCGCTGAGCGGCCAACTGGAGGCCCAGCAGTCGCTGGTCGAGGCCAGCGGCGAAGCGCTGAAGCTGTCCGACGCCCGCTTCGTCCGAGGCGTCGACAGCTACCTGGACGTGCTGGATGCGCAGCGCACCTGGTACGGCGCGCGGCAGACGCTGATCGGCACGCGGCTGTCCCGCCTGACCAACGGCGTGACGCTTTACAAGGCGCTGGGCGGCGGCTGGAACGGTTGAGCGATCGAGGAAGCGGCGGTCTGGAAAGAGGCGCTCCGGAACATGGGAGACTGCGCCGCGTGGTGACGCCTGCCGCGCTCCCGACCGGGGGCGTGACGGCGCGAATGGGCGTCTGGCAGGGGCGTCTGGATCTTGGCGGTTGGACACCGCGTCAAGGATGCACGGGGTGGGGAGTCGACGATTGAAAAGATTGAAGCAGCTGTTTGCGCGGTCCACGGGTCATCGGCATTCCGGCCGGTTCCGGGACCACGAGCCGGGACGGCGAAAGGCCGGTCTCCTGGCCGCCTTGATGACCGTCGCGGCGCTGGCGGGTTGTTCGACTTATCGCCCGTGGATCAACGCGGGCCTGCCCCCGGCGGCGGACGGCGCGTTGCCCGTCGCGCGGCCCTCGCCGAGCCGCCCCGTGGCGCCGGTGGTGGCCGCGGTCACGCTGTCGGGCGGCGGCGCGCGGGCGGCCGCCTTCGGCCTGGGTGTCCTGCGCGAGCTGAAGGCCACGTCGTTCCGCATCGACGGTGAACCGACCACGCTGCTGGACCAGGTCGCGCTGGTCAGCGGCGTCTCCGGCGGCAGCATCCTGGCCGCGCACTTCGCGGCCTTCGGCGACGAGACGCTGACGCGCTTCGAGCCCGACTTCCTGATGGTGCCCTTCGAGGCGGGGCTGATCCGCCAGGCCTTCGCGCCGACGCGGCTGTATCACCTCACCTCGCCGTGGTACGGCCGCAGCCACATCCTGGCGCAGCGGCTCGACGAGCTCTATCGCGGCCGCACCTTCGGCGACCTGAAATCGCGCCCCGGCGCGCCGGACCTGATGGTGACCGCCACCGACCTCACCACCGGCGCGCCCTTCGACTTCACGCCGGAGCAATTCGGCCTGATCTGCTCCGACCTGGATCGCACGCCGCTGTCGTTCGCGGTCGCGGCCTCGTCGGCGGTGCCCCTCCTGCTCTCGCCGATCACCTTGCAGAACCACGCCGGCGACTGCGCGCCCGGGCCGCTGCCGCCGCGGGGCTCGACGATGGTCGACAACGACTACCGCACCCGGTTGCTGGCGCTCAGCGCGCAGAGCTATCGCGACGCCAAGGAGCGGCCCTTCATCCACCTGGTGGACGGCGGCGTCTCGGACAACACCGGCGCGCGGCTGATGCTGGACCGTCTGCTGGCCGGCGGCTCCATCGCGTCGTCCTTCCCGGACGCGCCGCCCGGCTCGATCCACCGGATGATCCTGATCACGGTGAACTCGGAACGCGACCTGGCCGAGCGCATCGACGCCAGCGACCGCATCCCCTCGACCGGGCAGGTCATCGAGACGCTGGTCTTCGGCGCCGGCGCGCGGGAGACGCAGGTCACGCTGGCCATGCTCAACGACGACGACCGCCGCTGGCGGGCCGAACTGATGCGCACGCGCGGCACGCCGGGCAGCCCCTTCGCGGCGGACGCGGAACTCCACATCATCAGCGTGAGCCTGCATGACGTGCCGGACGACAAGATCCGGCACAGCCTGCTGCGCGTGCCCACGGCGTTCACGATCGAGGGGCGCGACGTGCAGGAGCTGCAGAAGGCGGGCGCCGAGGCGCTGCGGTCGACGCCCGCGTTCAGGCGCCTGAAGGACAGCCTGGATCGCCTGTCGCAGCGCGCGGCGCCCGGTTGAGCCGCACGCCGCCGGCGTCGTGGCACACGCCGGAGATGTCGAGGCGTCCTCGCGGGGACAGGTGTTGCGCGGTGCCGACGCGAACGGTCACAGAGTGAAACCGCCCGCGAGCTGACAACGATGTCAAGCCAAGATGAGGCACGTGCCCATGGGCACTCTCTTCGAAGCAACTTCTCGTCGACGCAGGCATTTCCATCGTGATGAATCTCGACCTTGACGCGTGGCTCGCGTCGACCAGCTCCCGCCGCCAATGGATACAGCGGGCCCTTGTGACCGGCGGATCGGCGCTCGGTTTGAGCGCTTGCGGCTCAGGCGGTTCCGAGGAGTCCATGGCGTCGACCGGCACCAACACCGGCAGCGGCACGGGCGCGACCGGCGGTATCGGCGGTACCGGCGGTACCGGCTCGACGAGCACCGGGACGACAGCCACCCCGCGCGTGTTCACGCATCCGGGCCTGCTCAACACCGAGGCCGACTTCAGCCGCATGAGGACGCAGCTCGCGGCGGGGCGCGAACCGTGGGTGGGCGGCCTTCGGGCGCTGACCTCGAGCAGTCGCGCGCAACTGGGCCGCGACCCGCAGCCGGTCGCCACCGCCATCCGCGGCGGCGACGGCGAGAACTTCCGCGCGATGGTGGAGGATGTCCAGCGCGCCTACCAGCTGGCGCTGCGCTGGAAGGTCACGGGCGATACCGCCTATGCCGACCAGGCCGCGCGCTACGTCAACGCATGGGTCTCGACGATGACCTCGCTGACCGGCAACGGCGACCGCTTCCTCGCCGCCGGGATCTACGGCTACCAGTGGGCCAACGCCGCCGAGATCCTGCGCACCTACGGTGGCTGGAGCGCCGTGGACCGCGCCGCCTGCCAGCAGTGGCTGCTGACCCATTTCTATCCGCTGACCAGCAGCTTCCTGAAGGACCACAACGGCTCGAACGTCACCAACCACTGGGCCAACTGGGACCTCGTGTGCCTGGTCGGCATGCTGGCCATCGGGGTCTTCGCGGACCGCGCGGACGTCTACCAGGAGGCGCTCGACTACTTCAACCGCGGACGCGGCAACGGCGCGTCGCAGCACATGGTCTACGCACGCCATCCCGGCCACCTGGGGCAATGGCAGGAAAGCGGCCGGGACCAGGGGCACGCGACGCTGAGCCTGGGCATGGCCGGCTACCTGTGCGAGATGGCCTGGAACCAGGGCGACGATCTGTACGGCATGGACGACAACCGCCTGCTCGCCGGCGCGGAGTACGTCGCGAAGTCCAACCTGAAGGACGCCGCGGGCGCGTTCTACACGCTGCCGTTCTACGTCTACAGCAACCGCCAGGGGACCTTCACCGCCGTCTCCGACGGGGGGCGGCCGAACGGCCGGCCGTGCTGGGAACCGATCTTCAACCACTACGTCAAGCGCAAGGGTCTCGCGGCACCGTGGGTCAGCGCGCTGGCGGCGCAATTGCGCCCGGAAGGCAACACCTGGCTCGGCGACGACCTCAGCTTCGGCACGCTGACGTTCTCGCGGGACGCGGAGGTGTCGCGCGTCCAGCCCACCGGGGTGCAGGCGATCGTGCGCGGCGGCGCGGCGCAGTTGTCCTGGTGGGGCAGCGCGGACGCGGCGTCGCACGCGGTCCTGCGCGCGGCCGTCGGGGCCAGCGCGTTCACGGAGCTCGGCCGTATCCAGGCCGGCGACCTGAACACGTGGACCGACACCGCCGTGACCCAGGGCCGGTGGCAGTATCAGATCCGCGCGCTGGACGGCGCCGGAGCGACCTTGTCGACCTCGGCCCCCTCGATCGTCGACCTGGACGCCCCGCTGCTGTTGAGCTTGCCGCTGGACGACGGCCAGGGCACGGTCGCCCGCGACGTCGGCGAACGCCAGTTGGCCGGCGCCCTCAAGGGCGGCGCGTCCTGGGGCGACGGCCGCAAGACCGGCACCCAGGCGTTGGCGCTGGATGGCGCCTCCGGTCACCTGGAGCTGCCCGCGGGCGTGCTGGCCGGTGTGGGCGACCTCACGATCGCCGGCTGGGTCTGGTGGAACGGCGTGAACAAGGGGAACGCGCGCGTCTTCGACTTCGGCTCGACCGACATCACCTATCTGGCGCTCCTGGTGAGCGCCGACGCGATGCGGGTCAGCGTGACCAACACCAGCTACTTCGGCGAACAGACCGTGTCGACGGGGCCGCTCGCCAAGGGCCGCTGGGTCCACCTGGCCATGACGCTCAAGGACAGGACCTGCACGCTCCACGTCGACGGCGCCGCGGCGGCCTCGATCGCGACGATGGATCTCGCGCCCTACCAGCTCGGCAGGACGACGCAGAACTGGCTGGGGCGCGCGCAGTACGGGCAGGATCCCTACTTCAACGGGCGGCTGCAGGACTTCAGGATCTTCGGCGGCGCGCTCACTGCGGAACAGGTGCGGACGATCGCGCAGGGATGATCCGGGTGCGCGGGCCATCCGGCGGCTGAGCCGCCGAGCTCGATCAAGCGGCTGAGCCGCCGAGCGCGGTCCGGCCGCTCAGACGCCGAGCTCAGACGCCGAGCTCAACCGCCGAGCTCGGTCGCGGCCTGCCGCAGCGCCTCGACCAGCGGCGGCGTCGAGCCGTCCGGGATCCAGCCCGACAGCGCGATGCCCACGTGCGCCGGATCCCCCGAGGTGACGGCAACCACGTGGTGGTCGCGGTCGTCGGCGACATGCACGCGCGCATACCCCTGCGCACGGGTCTCGCCGATCTTCTCCATCAGCTGCGGCAGACCGCCGGGGAAGTTGGGGATCTCGGCGACCTCGGCATAGATCTCGGCGATGCGCTCGTCGTCCAGCTCGGACAACAGCACCATGCCGATGCCGCTGATCGACGCCGGCAGCAGGCCGATCCGGCCCAGCCCCCGCGAGGCCTCGATGCCGGGCGGCGCATGGAACAGGTAGCTGACGCTGTCGTTCCACAACACCCCCAGCGCCACCGTGTGGCCGAAGCGTCGCAGCCCCTCCAGCAGCGGCAGCGCGCGGCGCATCAGGCCCGACGCGAACAGGCTCTGCGCCGCCAGCACATGCATGCCGGGGCCCGACGTGTACTTGCGGTTGGAGGTCTGCCGCGCGATGCCCAGGTAGGTCAGCGTCTTCAGCAGCCGGTTGACCTTGGTCGGGTCCAGCCCGATGCGGCGGGCCAGCTCGCGGCAGCCCACCGGCTCCGGCGCGGTGGCCAGCGCCTGCAGCGTGGCGATGCCGTCGATGAGGCTCTGGTTCGGCTGTGCGCCAAGTAGCGACGATTGCATACGGTGATCGGAGTTCCGGGTCGAGGACGGCTGGAGAGACTGCGCAAAGGGCGGGCGGTGTCAGGTCACGAGCTCGGCATGCGCCATGAACGCCGGTGACGGCGACACGCCCAGCCCCGGCCCCGACGGCGGCCAATAGCGGCCGTCATGGTAGGTCATGTCGGTCGTGAGCAGCCGCAGGCAGCGTTCGAAGATGGAGTGCTGCCACTCATGCTTCCAGAACCGTCCCGCCACGCAGGACGCGTGCAGGCTCGCCGCCAGGAAGATGCCCACGCCGATCGTGGCATGCGGGGCCAGCTCCGCCCCGCCCGCCTCCCCCATCGCGGCGATGCGCAGGAACTGCGTGACGCCCGTGTGTCCCATCTCCGGCTGGAGATAACGCACCGACGCGGGCTCGAGCCGATGCCGCGCCTCGTAGGCGGTGCCCCACTCCTCGCCCGCGGCCACCGGCACCGGGCTCGCGGCGCACACCGCGCGCAGGCCGGCGATGTCCTCGGGCTTCACCGGCGCCTCGATGAACCGCGGCCGGCAGGGCGCCAGACGCTCCGCGAGCGCGATCGCCTCCGGCGCGTCGAACTTCCAGTGGAGATCCACCATCAGGTCCACGTCGTCGCCGAGCGCCTCGCGCAAGGCGTTGAACTCCTCGGCGATGCCCTCGTGGCTGACCACCCCCGCGAACTTGAACGACCGCACGCCGCGGCGATGCCAGTCCAGCGCCATGGCGACACGGGCCTCGATCGTCGCGCCGGGCAGGCCCGACAGGTAGCCCGGCACCTCCTCGCGCCGCACCGGGCCGAGCAGCGCGCGCAGCGGCACGCCGCGCGCCTGCGCGCGCAGGTCCCACAGCGCGATGTCCAGCGCCGCGATCGCGTCGACGTAGTGCCCGCCGAAACTGCCGCGCACGCGCATCAGTCCGTAGAGCTCGTCCCACAGCGCCTCGACGTCCTCCGGGTCGCGTCCGTCGAGCACCGGCGCCAGCAGGTCGTTGACGATCTCGCAGGTCGCGCGCGGCGCGCAGATGCCGTAGGTCTCGCCCCAGCCGACGCAGCCGTTGGCGGCCGTCACCTTGACCACCACCGAGCGGTCCACCGTCGGGTAGATCGCGCCGTTGCCGCGCCGCACGATGTAGCCGCGCGCGTTGACCGATTCGCCGGGACCCAGGGGCCCGAGGTAGGGCGTCGTGCGCGGCACGGTGACGATGTAGGTCTCGACGCGCGCGACGCGCCAGTCGCCGCGCGCCGGCTGCCCGCCCGCTTCGACCGCGACGCTCATGCGTGCCTCGCGAAATCGATGAGCCCGGCGTCCTGCAGCCGGGCCAGCAACGCGTCGAGCTCCAGATGGTCGTGGCGATCCATGCCCGGCCCCGGCGCCCGCACATGCGCCGATTCGATCAGGCCGCGCCGCCGCAGCACCGCCTTCGTCAGGTGCCAGCGGAAGTTGGCCTGCATGCTGAGCAGCGGCAGGGTGTGCTCGAACAGATCGCGGGCCTGGCGGACCTCGCCGGCATTGAAGTGACGGACCATGGCGACGTGCAGCTCGGTGATTTCGCTGGCGGGCATCGTGCCACGGCTGCCGCGCGCCAGCTCGTCGATCACATAGCGCGCGCCCGCGCCGCCGAAGACCGCGTCCAGCGCATCCCCGGCCAGTTCGCCCAGCTGCGTGATGCGCTGGCCCGAGGGCGCCGCCTCCTCCTTCACGTAGCGGATGCCGTCGACCTCGCGCGCCAGCTGCGCGACCTGGGGCAAGGGCAGCCCGATGCCCATCGGCGCCGGCGCGTTCTGCACCATGATGTCCAGCCCCGAGGCCTCATGCACGTCGCGGTAGAAGCGCGCCATGCCGCCCAGGTCGTCCGCGAGCGCCTTGGGCGTCAGGATCATCGCGGCCACCGCGCCTGCCTTCGCGCCGGCCTGCGCATACGCCATCGCGTCCTCCGTCGAGGCCGCGCTCGCGCCGATCACCAGCGGCCGCCGGCCGCCCATCCACTCGCCCAGCCGCGCGGTCATGTGCAGCCGCTCCTCCCGGCTCAGCAGGTCGTACTCGCTGGCCAGGCCGGGGAAGACCACCGCCGCGGCGCCGGCGTCGATGACGTAGTCCAGCACGCGCCGCGTGCCGGGCTCGTCGATCGCGCCGGTGTCGGAAAAGATGGTCGGAAGGATGGGCATCACGCCCTGCAGTTCGGTCATGTCGTCTCCTGGAGGCCTTGTCGCCGTCTCCGCGGCCCGCCCCCTTGGCTCGGCCGCGAACGCGAACAGTTGTTGCTGTATCAGCATAACAAGTGTTGCTACCAAAGCATCATCAAGCGCCGACATTTCATGGAAATCCCCAAGGTCCCCCAATGAGAATCAGGCATCCGCTCGGGGTAAACGCCATCTCGTGCGCATTGCGATCGCTATTTTGTTGCTTTAATATACACATCAACAGAGACGGCGCAGCGCGATCTGCCCGCCTGTCACCGCCCCGGATCCGCACGCCGCCGACAGGCCGCGTGTCGCCGGGAGCGACACAACAACGGAGACATGAAAGGATCGAACATGGCAAAGCGAGTCATTCGAGGGCTGCTGGCATCCACCGTGCTGACCACCGGCGCCGTGCTGCCGGTGATCGCCCAGGAGAACGCACCGCCGGTGCCGCCGACCGCGACGGCCGCGGCGGCCGCGAAGGTCGCGGCGAACCAGGCGGCCGACGATGCCGCGGAACAGGCGAAGCCCGACGGCAAGGACGACGGCAAGGACGGCGGGAAGGACGGCGGGAAGAAGACCGACGGCGGGACCAAGCCCGCCGAGGCCGGCGTGGCGCTGGACCGTGTCGAGATCACCGGCATCCGCAAGAGCCTGGAATCGGCGCGCAACCAGAAGCGCCACGCCACGCAGTTCGTCGACTCGATCGTGGCCGACGACATCGGCAAGCTGCCCGACCGCAACCTGGCCGAATCGCTGTCGCGCGTCTCCGGCATCCAGGTGGACCGCGGCGTCGGCGAAGGCACCAACATCTCGATCCGCGGGCTGCGCCAGAACGTCACGCTGTTCAACGGCCGCGAGATCGTCGACGCCACCGGCCGCGGCGGCACCGGGCTGGACCAGCTCGGCACCACGACCTACGGGATCATGGCGCTCGTGCCCTCGGAGCTGATCGCCAACCTCGAGGTCACCAAGCTCGCCGGCGCGGACCAGGTGTCCGGCGGCCTGGGCGGCATCGTCGACATCCGCTCGCGCCTGCCGCTGGACGACGGCAACCAGCTCGTCGGCAAGGCGGGCCTGACCTACGACCAGTTGCCCGGCAAGTACGGCCGCGAGTTCTTCGGCCTGGTCTCGCGCAAGCTCTCGCCGCAACTCGGCGTCCTCGCGTCGATCTCGCACGACGTGCGCCGCCTGTCGCAGCAGGGGCTGGACACCTTCTCGGGCTACAAGCAGTTCATCGACCTGTCGAGGTCGGCGACCGTGCCGGTCTTCGGCAGCCAGGACCTGCGCGCCTCGGACATCCAGGAGCATCGCAGGAAGACCGGCTTCAACGCCGCGGTGCAGTGGCGTCCGAAACCCGGCTTCGAGCTGGTGGCCGACACCTTCGCGTCCAGGCTCGAGTCCGCGCGGGACCGCTACTGGATCGCGTTCAATGCCACCTCGGGCCTGAGCAACGCGACCTATTCGGCCAACAACATCCTGCTGTCCGGCCGCGCGGTCACGCCGGTGCTCGCCAACACGGAGTTCGCCGACGTGGACGCGACGATCGTCTCGTCGGCGCTGCGCGCCAAGTACGTGATCAGCGACACGCTGAGCGGTTCGGCCGAGGTCTCGACCGGCCGCTCGGCGTCGAGCTATCACCAGCGCTACATGCGCCTGCAGCCCCGCGCCGGGCTGAGCAGCAGCGTCGATTTCGACCTGACGCAGGGCCCCTTCGGCGCCTTCTCGATCAACGGCGTCGACCTGGCCGATCCGACGCAGATGTCGCAGTCGATCATGTTCGACAGCGACTTCTCCGCGGTGACCGGGAACAAGGCGGCCCGCCTGGACTTCAGGAAGAAGCTGGAGATGGGCTGGCTGGACGCCGCGGACTTCGGCGGCCGCGTGTCGCGCCTGCGCTCGGAGCAGAACCCGCTGGTGGCCGACATCCGCCCCGCCGGCGGCGTGCCGGCGACGCAGCTGTCGGGCTTCCTGACGACCTACTCGAATCCGGACTTCGCCTCGGGCCACTTCGACGGCCTGCCGCGCAGCTACCTGGCGCCGTCGCGCGACGCGTTCACCGGCTGCAAGGCCTTCACCGCGATCCCGGGGATCTCGCAGAGCGGCCCCTGCCTGAATCCGCAGAGCACGCTGACCTCGATCGCGAGCACCTTCACGATCAAGGAGACGATCACCGAGGGCTACGGCAAGCTGAACTTCGACGGCGAGCTGTTCGGCCGCGGGCTGACCGGCAACGTGGGCCTGCGCGCGGTCAAGCGCAGGCTGAGCTCCATCGGCAACCTGATCAATCCCGACGGCAGCACCTCGCCCAACACCGCCGACCGCACCGACAAGGAGTGGCTGCCCTCGGCGGTCGCGCGCTACGAGCTGACGCCGGACACCGTCCTGCGCCTGGGCGCGGCCAAGGTGGTGTCCTTCCCCAACACCGCCGACCTCAACAACGGCGTGCGGCTGTTCGCGCCGGTCATCACCGGCGGCGTGATCACGCAGCCCGGCACCGGCACCGGCGGGTCGCCGCAGCTGCAGGCCTTCAAGGCCACGCAGTTCGACCTGTCCATCGAGAAGTACTTCGGCCGGCAGGCGGTGGCCTCGCTCGGCGTGTTCGACAAGGACATCTCGACCTACATCATCCAGAAGCAGATCTCGGAGAACTACGGCGGCGTCGACTATCTGGTCAACCGCAAGGTCAACGGCGAGGGCGCCAAGGTGCGCGGCGCGGAGCTGCTGCTCCAGCTGCCCTTCTACTTCCTGCCCGAGCCCTTCAGCGGCTTCGGCACGATGGCGACCTACTCCTACATCGACTCCAAGACCCCGGTGCGCGACGCCGCCGGCCGCCAGCTGACCTTCCCCGGCCTGTCTACCAACAACGTCAACCTGATCGGCTACTACGAGCAGGGCCCGCTGAGCGTGCGGCTGGCGATGAACTGGCGCGACAAGTACCTGGTCAGCCTGTCGTCCGCCAACACCGGCATCTACAACGACAGCTACACCGACCTGTCGGCGACGCTGCGCTACGACTTCTCCAGGCAGGTGTCGCTGGGCCTGGAGGCCAACAACCTGCGCAACAGCCGGCAGCGCACGCATGACGGATCGGTCGAGGGACTGCGCACCAACGCGATGTTCGGACGTATCTTCAAGGCCAACGTGACCATGAAGTACTGATCCAGGAGCAGCGATGAATCCCGCATCCCATGAACTCCATGGCCGGCGCGCGCTCGTCACCGGCGCCGCCAGCGGCATCGGCGCGGCGATCGTGCGGCGGCTGCAGGCCGCCGGCGCGACCGTCGCCGGCCTGGACATCGTCCCCGAGATCGCGTCGGACTGCGACCTGATCGTCGACCTGCGCAACGGCGCGACGCTCGAGCAGGCGCTCGCCCAGATGAACCGTCGCATCGGCATGCCCGACATCGTCGTGCACGCCGCGGCGATCACGGCGATGGGGGGCGTGCTCGAGGTCGACCCGGAGCGCTGGCTCGAGATCTACGACGTCAACGTGGTCGGCGCCGTGCGGCTGCTGCGCCACTGCACCGGCGCGATGAAGCAGCGCGGCGGCGGCGCGGTGGTGCTGATGTCGTCGATCAACGCCGACTTCGCCACGCCCACGCAGGCCGCCTACGCGGCCTCCAAGGGCGCGCTGAACAACCTCATGAAGACGGCGGCGCTGGAGTTCGCCCCGGCCGGCATCCGCGTCAACGCGATCGCGCCGGCCTCGGTCGACACGCCGGCGATGCGCGCCTCGATGGCGCGCGCCGCCGACCCCGACAAGGCCGCGCGCGTCAACATGCGCCGGCATCCGCTCGAACGCTGGGGCACGGCCGAGGAAGTCGCCGAGCTCACGCTGTTCCTCGTCTCCGACCGCGCCGCCTGGATCACGGGCGCGGTCCATCGCATCGACGGAGGCGCCAGTGTCACGCGACGTTGAAGACCGGGCAGGCTCGCCGGCCTCATCCACCGCGTCCATCGCGTCCTCCGCGCCCGCGCCGGGCCCGACCGACACCGTCGGCATCAACTGGGGCTCGACCAACTTCCGCGCCTGCCGCATCGCGCCCTCGGGCGAGGTGTCCGCCGAGTGGTCCAGGCCGGCCGGCGTGACCGGTCTGGGCCGCGACGGCATGGCCGCCACCATCGCCGCGCTGCGCGCGCAGTGGCCCGACCTGGACACGCTGCGGGTGTACGCGTCCGGGATGATCGGCTCCAACATCGGCTGGGCGGAGGCGCCCTACGCCGCCGCCCCGGCGACCCTGGCCGACATCGCCGCCCGCCTGGTCCCGGCGCGCATCGGCACGACGGACCTGCGCATCGTGCCCGGCGTGTGCTGCCGCCGCGTCTTCGACGACGGCCCCGACGTGATGCGCGGCGAGGAGATGGAGCTGTTCGGCTTCGCCGCCGCGAACCCGCGCTGGAGCGGCCTGATCGCCCTGCCCGGCACGCACACGAAGTGGGCGCGTTTCGAGTCCGGCCGCATCGTCGACTTCTTCACCAGCATGTCGGGCGAGATGTTCGACCGGCTGACCACGGCCGGGCTGCTGGCCTCGATCGTGGACGGTCCCGCGGTGGACGGGCCGGCCTTCCACGAAGGCGTGGCCACCGGGCGGCGCCGTCAGCTGGGCCTGTCGACGGCGCTGTTCGGCGCGCGGGCCCGCGTGATGCAGGCGCGGCTGTCCAAGGCGGACGCCGCGTCCTACCTGCGCGGGCTGCTGATCGGGTCGGAGATCGCCGATGCGCTGGCGGTCCTGCCCGACCTGCGCGCCGCGGTGGTGCCGCTGGTGGGCAACGGCCCGCTGTGCCAGCTCTATGCCGCGGCGCTGCGCGCCGAGGACATCGAGAGCCGCTTCGTCGACTCCCGTCACGCCTGCGTCAGCGGGTTCCTGCATCTGCGCGCTTCCGAGGAGTGAGGTCGCCGTGACACCGCCGCCCGCCATCCCCGCCATCCCCGCTTTCCCCGCCTCCCCCGGCGTGCCGACCTCCGCCACGTCCGCCACCTCCGCCACGGGCACCCCCGCCGGCCACCGCATCGCCCATGTCGAGGCCATCGCGCTCCGCGTGGCGCGACCGTTGACGTCCCACATGGGCCATCCGCTGCAGCCCAGCGAGCGCGGCTACCTGATCGATCCGGACAACGGCACGATCTACCCGGCCGACGACCGCACGCTGCTGCTGCGCGTGACCTGCGAGGACGGCACCGTCGGCTGGGGCGAGACCTACGGCATCGTCGCGGCGGGCGCGGTGCAGGCGCTGGTCGAGGACGTGATCGCGCCCTTCCTGCGCGGCCAGGATCCGCTGGACGTGCAGCTGCTGTGGCAGCGCCTCTACGACATGATGCGCGTGCGCGGCTACACGACGGGCTTCTGGCTGGACGCGCTGGCCGCGGTGGACATCGCGCTGTGGGACCTGTGCGGCAAGCGCCTCGGGCTGCCGGTGCGCAAGCTGCTGGGCGGCGGCGCGCGCGACCGCCTGCCGGCCTACATCACCCACATCCCGGGCACGGACCCGGCCGCGAAGCTGGAGGCGGTGGGGGCGTTGCGGGCCGAGGGCTACCGGGCGTTCAAGGTGCATGCCTCGTCGGCCTTCGATCCGGTGGCGCTGATCCACGCGATGCGGGCGCATTTCCCCGACATCGAGATCATGCTGGACCTGCACTGGCACCACACGGCGGGCGAGGCGATCAACATCGCGCGGGCCATCGAGTCCTGCCGCATCGCCTTCCTCGAGGCGCCGGTCCACACCGAAGACATCGACGGACTGGCGCGGCTGGCGGCCGTCACGCGCATCCCGATCGCCGTGGGCGAGGAATGGCGCACCGTCTTCGACGCGCACCTGCGGCTCAAGACCGGCGCGCTGTCGGTGATCCAGCCGGAGATGGGCCGCACCGGCATCACGCAGTTCCTGCGCATCTGCCAGCTGGCGGACGTGTTTCACGTGCGGGTCGCGCCGCACGCCACGATCGGCTTCGGCGTGTTCATGGCGGCGAGCCTGCACGCCTCGGCCGCCGCCGCGATGTTCAGCGTCCACGAGGTGCAGAACCACTTCGTGCACCGCTACCTCGACCACTTCGACACGACGATGCGCTGCGAGGACGGCCGGTACACGCTGCCGGAAGGGCCGGGCCTGGGCATCGCGCCGAAGGCGTCGCTGATGCGGTACGTCGTCGATCCGCGCGGGGGCGCCGCATCCGCTGCATCCGGCACATCCGCCGCATCCGGCCTGTCCGCCTCGCGCGACCTGCCGCCGGGAGCCTGACCGCCATGATCCGCTCGCGCTGGATCCCGCTGGCCGTGATGGCGCTGCTGTCCCTGTCCACCTTCCTCAACTACCTTGACCGCCAGGTGCTGGCGCTGTTGGCCCGGCCGGTGCAGCAGGCCCTGGCGATGGACGATCGCGGCTACGCGGCCGTCGTCACCGCGTTCATGATCGCGTACACGCTGGGCAACCTGAGCTCGGGCTGGCTGCTGGACCGGCTCGGTCCGGTGCGTGCGATGCCCTTCTTCGTCGGCGCGTGGTCGATCGCGGGCTGCCTGAGCGGTCTGGCGCACAACACGCCGCAGCTCGCGGCGAGCCGCTTCTTCCTGGGCCTGTTCGAGACCGGCAACTTCATCGCCGCGCCGGTGATCGTCGCCTTGTTCCTGCCGGCCCGTCACAAGGCCATGGGGATCGGCGTGTACACGGCGGCCGCGATGTTCGGCGCGGCCGTGTCGCCGCCGCTGGTCACCGCGATCGACGCCGCCGTCGGCTGGCGCATGGCCTTCCTGCTGCTCGGCGTGGCGGGGCTGTGCTGGGTCGCGCTGTGGTGGCTGCTGCCGCTGCGCGCCGCGCAGGCGGAGATCGCCGCGCAGGAGGCCGCCGACCCCGGCCACGCCCGCGTCGCCGCGCCGATCGCCGACCCCGGCACCTGGCGCGAGGTGCTGACCGAACCCAAGGTCTGGGCCTTCGGCTTCGGGCAGATGCTGAGCTTCCCGGTCTGGTTCTTCTACCTGAACTGGTTCCCGAAGTACCTCACCGACGAGCGCGGCCTGAGCACCCTCGAGATGGGCCGTCGGGCCTGGGCGGTCTACCTGGCGGCGGCGCTGGGCTCGCTGTCGGCGGGCTGGGTGATCGCCGGGCTGATGCGCCGCGGGCTGGCGCCGATTCAGGCGCGGCTGGTCACGCTCGGCGCCATCGCGGTGATCGCGCCGCTGGGCGCGGTCAACTACTTCGAACCGTCGATCGAGGTCAGCATCGCCTCGGCCTCCGCCGTCGCCTTCCTGCATCTGATCTGGCAGGTGACGATCACGTCGATCCCGCTGGAGATCTTCAACCCGCGTCGCATGGGCAAGGTGCTCGCGGTGATCGGCGTGACCAGCGGCACCGGCGGCATCGTCAGCACCTGGCTGATCGGCAGCCTGGTCGGCACCGTCACCTACCGGCCGATGTTCGTCGTCATGGCGGGTGCCTACGCGGTCGCCCTGACGGTCGTGCTGCTGCTGTCGCGCCGCGGGCGTGCGCCGGCCGCGCCGCTGCAGCAGACGTGAGACGCGACATGGCCGCCTTCATGGACGCTCCCGAGCGCCGTCACGAAAACAGTCACGAGAACCGTCAGACGACCCGATCGCTCCCCGCCCTGCTCCGCCCCCCACTGATGACCACCGCCACCACCTCCGCCCTGCCGCCGCACACCGCCTTCGAACGCCTCGACCTCGCCCTGGCGCGGCTGCCCCTGATCGCGATCCTGCGCGGCCTGACGACGGACGCGGCCGAGGGCGTCGTCGGCGCGCTCTTCGACGCGGGATTGCGCGTCGCCGAGGTGCCGCTGAATTCGCCCGACGCCTTCGAGACCATCGCGCGGCTGGTGCGCGCCTTCGGGGACCGCATGGTCATCGGCGCGGGCACGGTGACGGATGTCGCGTCGGTGCGCCGGCTGGCCGCCACCGGCGCCGTGCTCTGCGTCGCGCCGAACACCGACACCGCGGTCATCCGCGCCGCGGTCGAGGCGGGTCTGGTCCCGGTGCCCGGCTACATGACGCCGACGGAGGCCTTCGCCGCGATCGACGCCGGCGCGCGGCACCTGAAGCTCTTCCCCGCCGCGGGCCGCGAGGCGGACCTCGCCGCGCTGCGGACGGTGCTGCCGCGCGGCGTGAAGCTGCTCGCCGTCGGCGGCGCGACGCCGGTCGATCTCGAGGCGCTGCTCGCGGGCGGCGCCGACGGCGTGGGGATCGGGTCGAGCCTGTACCGGCCCGGCGACGACGTGGCCCGGGTCGCGCAGCGCGCGCGGGCCTGGCGCGAGGCGTACGAGGCCACGCGTCAAGCGCCCGTGGTCGAGCGCTGCTGGCATCCCTCGGCCGTCATCGGCGAAGGCCCGGCCACGCGCGCCGACGGCGGCGTGTGCTGGGTCGATCCGGTGCGGCATCGGCTGTTGCGCTGGAACGGTCGCATCGACGAGGGGCAGGTGTTGACGCTTGACGAAGGCCCGGTGTATTCGCTGGCGACGATGCCGGGCGGCCTGGGCGCGCTGTCGGGTACGTTGGCCGGGACGTCGTCCGGGACCGTGTCGGGCGCGTTGGCCGGCGTGCTGGACGACAGCCTGTGCCTCGTCGACGAACGCACCGGCGCCGTCGAGCGCCGTGCCCGCGTGCGGCTGGATGCGGGGTGCCGCTTCAACGACATGACGGTCGACTCGCACGGCGGCCTCTGGATCGGCGCGATGCACAAGGGCCTGCTGGCCTCGCGCGGCGCGCTGTACCACGCGCCCACCCTGGACGGACCGATCCGTCGCGTGGCCGACGGCCTGGGCGTGCCCAACGGCATGGCCTTCGACACGGACGAGCGCACGCTGTTCGTCATCGACACGCTGTCGCGGCATCTGCTGGCGTTTCCGGTGGACGCGGTCCTCGGGCAGCTCGGCCAGCCGACGATCGTGACCGACTTCCTGGACGTGCCCGGCAAACCCGACGGCATGACGATCACGCCCGACGGCGCCCTGTGGGTCGCGATGTGGGGCGGCGGCTGCGTGCTGCGGGTCGGGCGCAACGGCGCGATCGAGCAGACGGTGCGCCTGCCCGCGCTGCACGTGAGCAGCGTGTGCATCGACGCGCCGGGCACGGGGCTCTGGGTCACGACCTCGCGCGCGCGCCAGACCGAGGCGCAACTCGCCGAGACGCCGCATGCCGGCGCGCTGTTCCGGATCGCCTGGCGCTGAGCCGTCGGCCACGCGCGTCGGACCTGGCGGGTCGTTGGTCCCCCACAGGATCGCAACGCCCGGCGTGATTCAATCGGGGCATCATTCCCCCGCGAAACACCGCGAGCCCTGGAGCCCCATGCACCGACATCCCGACACGCCCGCCGGTTCCGTCCATCGGCTGATGCTCGACAGCGAGGTGCTCGCCGGCAACCTGGTCGGCGCCCCCACCCGACGCCTCGTGGACGTCTACATCCCGCACGGCCATGACGGCCGAGGCCTGCCGCTGCTCGTGGACATCGTGGGCTTCACCGCCGGCGGCCCCGCGCACACGAACTGGAAGAACTTCGGCGAGAACCTGCCCGAGCGGCTCGACCGCTTGATCGCCGCCGGCGAGTTGCCGCCGGTCGTCGTCGCCTTCCCGGATTGCTTCACCCGGCTGGGCGGCAACCAGTACGTCAACTCGGTCGCCATGGGCCGCTGGGACGACTTCCTCCGTGACGAGGTCGTGCCCTTCGTCGAGGGACGTTTCGACTGCGGCGGCAACGGCCGTCGCGGCCTGTTCGGCAAGTCCAGCGGCGGCTACGGCGCCATGGTCCACGCCCTGCTGCATCCGGACTTCTGGGCCGCGGCGGCCGTGCATTCCGGCGACATGGGTTTCGAGCTGCTTTATCGCCACGAGTTCGTCCCGGTGCTGCGCGCACTGGCCAAGGAGCCCGATGTCGGCCGATGGGTGGACGCCTTCTGGGCTGCGAAGAAACCCAAGGACAGCGACGTCCACATCCTGATGATGCTCGCGCAGGCCGCGAGCTTCGACCCCGATCCCTCGGCGCCTTACGGCGTGCGGCTGCCGGTGACCGCCGACACCTGCGAGCTGATCCCCGACCGCTGGGCCAACTGGCTGGCCTGGGACCCGCTGACGCTGGTCGAATCGCATGGCCGCGGCCTGGGCGCGCTCAAGGCGCTCTACATCGACTGCGGGGACGTCGACCAGTACAACCTGGTCTATGGCGCCCGTCGCATGCACAAGCGGCTGACTGCGATGGGCGTGACCCATGTCTATGAGGAGTTCGCCGACGATCACACGGCCGTCGACTACCGGATGGACGTCAGCCTGCCGATTCTGGCAAAGGCGCTTTCATGAGGGCCACTTCCGCCGACGTCCCATTCCAGCGCCTCAGCGCCCTCTGGAAGAACAGGCTGTTGGGTAGTTGCAGCATCGTGCCGTTCTGCGCGTCGCCGCTCTCCAGCAGCGTGGTGTAGACCAGGTTGATGTCCACCACCCGGCCCTTGACGCCGGGCCGGTCGCCCGCTTCCAGCAGCTCCACGACGTCGCCGATCCGGAACGCATGCGTGATGTAGATCAGCAGCGTGCAGAACAGGTTCGAGAGCACGCTCCAGGCCGCGAAGAACGCGACCGCGCCCACCGCGGCGAAGCCGGTGAACGCCGTCCACAGCACCGATCCCGACACGCCCAGGCGCTCCAGCGACCACAGCACGGCGCCGCCGTAGACCAGCACGCCGATGCTGCGCAGGAACAGCGACGCGACCTTGACGGGGAAGCCATAGCGGGTCGTCAGCCGGCGGGAGACGAGCCCCGCCACGCGCATCAGCAGCCAGGCGCCGAAGCCGATGATCACCACCTCGATCACGGGGACGAAGATGTCCAGCCATTCGGCCAGCCACAGGGGAAGACGGTCGTGCAGGGATTGGTAGAGCTTGTTCATGGCGCAGCAGATTACACGTCGATGGCGTCGCCACTGCTTGCGGGGGCGTGAGCGTTGCAGCTCATGATCGAAGCGACCGGTGGTTACAAACTTTGATCACCGCCCCTTCGCCTTGCGCGCGGGGTCTTTACGCGGTTTCGCCGCCACAAGGATCGCTTTTTGCTGGAACCCCTTGCTCGCAGGCCGGCGACCCTCGTCGCCGTTCACATTCTTTTCAAGACAAGGAGATTCCCATGAAGCGTTCCCTGTTGATGGTGGCCACGGCCACGGTGCTCTCCCTGGGTGTTGCGGCCGGTCCGGCCATGGCTCAGGCCTCCAGCCCGACCTCGGGCAGCGTCGATCAGGCCAAGGCGCTGAAGAAGCAGGCCGATGCCGATTACAAGGCCGCCAAGAAGGCCTGCAACGCCATGAAGGGCGATGCCGAGAAGCAATGCGAAAAGGACGCCAAGGCCACGCACGAGAAGGCCGAGGCGGACGCCAAGGCCATGAAGGAAAAGGCTGAGGCCGACAAGAAGGCGATGAAGTAAGCGGCGGCGCCTGCCGCGGCGCTTCGGCGCGGCGGCAGGCGTCCGGCCTCGGCCCGCGCCTGCGCGACCTGCTCAGGCGCGGGCCGGACTCAGCTCACCGTCAGTTCCCGCTCAGCCCGCGCGTCGTCGACCGCGGGCTGATCTGCCGTGCCGGCGTCGCCGAGGATCTTCCCGTTGCCCATCCGGATCACGCGATCCGCCAGATGGAAGTAGCGGTCGTCGTGCGACACCACGATCACCAGGTGGCCCTTGTCGCGCAACTCCGGCAGCAACTCCGTATAGAAGAGATGCCGGAAGGTCGGATCCTGATCCGCCGCCCATTCGTCGAAGACCAGCACGGGGCGGCCCTCGAGGTAGGCGTGCACCAGCGCCAGCCGCTTGCGCTGCCCGGTCGACAGGTCGACGGTGCTGAAGGAGCCATCCTTCACCGACACCTTGTGCGCGATCTCCAGCCGCTGCAGGTAGGGCAGCGCCCGCTCGGGGAGGCTGCCGCCCTGCCCGGCTTCGGCGGCCAGGTCCTCGAACAGGTAGAAGTCCGAGAACACCGTCGTGTAGAGCTGACGGTAATGATCACGCGTCTCGTCCGTCACCGGCGCGCCGTCTGCCAAGACCTGACCCTGCTGCGGCGCATACAGCCCCAGCAGCAACTTCACCAGCGTCGTCTTGCCCGAGCCGTTGTCGCCGACGATGAACACCATCTCCCCGCGCTTGAGCCTCAGGTCCAGCGGCCCGAGCACGAAGGCCTCGCCGCCGTCCGGTTTCGCGAAACCGTAGCGCACGCCGCGCAGCTCGATCGCGTCGGCCAGCGCGGCCGGCTCGCCCGGCTTGTCGAGGTCGAGGAAGGGTTCCGGCGTCGCGAAGCGCGCCGACATGTCCGCGATCCGCTGGAACGCCACCCGCGCCCGGCCGATGCCCGGCACCGCCGCGGCGATCTGGTCCAGCGGCCCCTTGAGGAACAGCAGCACCAGCACGAAGCCGCTCAGCACCGCGGGCTCCATGGTCCGGAACGCCGCCCAGCCCAGGATCAGCGCGATCAGCAGGAAGAACAGCGCCGAGCCGAAGGCCGTCGCCAGCACGTAGGTGTTGATCGCGCGCCAGTTGATCTCGCGGATGCGGTCGACCGTGCCTTCGATCTGGCCGCCATACATGCCCGCGCGGCGGGCGCGGTGCATGCGCAGTTCCTTGGCGCCATCGCTGATCGCGCGGTAGGCCTTGTGCAACTGCTCTTCGGCGTCGCGAGCCTTGTGGAAGCCGCGGATGCCGCGGGCCTGCGCCCAGGTCTGAACGCCCACGCCGATCACCAGGGCCACCAGCAGCAGCCCGAACAGCGGCGGCGACAGCCACGCCAGGTAGCCGAGGCAGCCCAGCGTGATCGCCAGCGCGATCACCGCCGAGGACAGCACGAAGGCGGCGTCGCTGATCATGTCCACGTCGCCGGTCAGCACCGGCATCAGCCGGTGCGTGCGGTAGCGCTCCAGCGCGTCGATCGGCGCGGCGAGGATCTTGCGCGCCAGGCTCTTGCGCACCTGGGCCACCAGCCGCTGGCCGACCAGGTTCGTGCACATGCTCGAGGCCGCGCGTCCCACCAGCGCCACCGCGCACAGCGCGACGAAGGTCAGCAGCAGCCCGCCGGCCATGCCACCCGGGCGGTTCAACACCTCGTTGATCGTGCCGAGCAGAGCCACCGTCGCCGCGCCGGCGGCGATGCCGGTCACCGCCGACACGAGCAGCCACGGCAGGAAGGGCTTCAGGAGCGTGGAGACTTCGCCGGCCTTGCCGGGAGCGGGGCGAGGCGGAGCGCCCGCCTGGGTGCCAGGAGCAGTGTTCATCAGCGTGGTCTTTCAGCCGCCGGCGCGAGGGCGCGGCGGACGGGGTGAGGTCCTACCCCGTAGACGTTCCAGCGGCGCGGATGTTCACGGCGCCAGTGGCAGCGTCATGGACTGTTGCTCAGCGAGGATCGGAGGGTCAGGAGAAAGTCCCGCGTCGTCGGGCAGAACGCCGACGGAATGATGTCGGGCTCGAAATACGCTTGAAACCGCTCGTCCATGCCGTCGTCTCCGGTCTCGAGAAATCCGTCGATGTCAGCGACCAGCTGTTGCACGAGCTGTGCTGTCGCCTCTTTGCGGAAGGCGCCCACGATGTCCTCGATCGAGTCGCCCTCGATGTCGAAATCCTGGTGGAACCACGCCCCCATGAAGGAAGCCAGATCTGGGAACTGCTGCTGACCCTTGAGTGTGTAGCTGGGCATGGTCAAGGCACCGGGTAGGCCGTGAGAACGAAATAGACCCGATTCTGCTGCTGCACGCGTCGAAGCACGACCACCATTCGATTCATCTGTTGCATCGCGCCTGTTGCCCGCACAACCCCCTCTCCCACCGACGAGCTCGCCTGGTAGCGGAAAACCTCTCTGCCGCTTGCCGACGAGGACTTCGCCCAGGTTTCGATGGCGGATCGATTCGCGCGCAGCGCGGCTGCCACATGGCGCTCGGCATCCGCGAGGCTGCGGAAAGTGGTGGCCGCCGGAATGCGTGGCTCGCGCAGCAGGCGCGCCCGCAACTGCGGTTCGGTCTGGCCGACATGCTTCAGGATGGTGTGACCGCCAGCGGCCTCCTCGGCCGCAAGACTGACGGCCCCGCGCCTGACCGCGATAACGCGTAAAGCGCCGACACCGCCCGCCAGGAGCGGGATGGCAATGTCAGCCCCGAGGCCGATCATCTCCGCGGTTGCCGGATCCGCGCCGAGCGCTGTGGATGCGGACCTGGCCGCTTCGGCGGTGAGCGTTCGCGTGTCCCGACCCGACGTGATCTGCCGAATTGCAGCTGCCGAGGTATCGGCGCCGTGGACACCAAGCGCACCGCCGGCGACCTTGGTCAGCGCTGTGGGCTCGGGAACGAGCAGCAGGCCTGCCGCGCCGACCAGCTCGAGCGCCCCTGCGACCAGTTTGCCAACACCCCAGAGTCGATTAGCCAGCGTGGGCCCTTCGTCCAGGCTCTCGCCCGCGAGCACGGCGGCCAACTGAATGGGCGTGAGGACGACTTGCAGCCCGTCCATGGAGTCAACGTCGCATTGAACCGACGTGACGTGATCATCGAGACCGTGCGCTCCTGGCGGCAAGGAGCGATGCAGGCAAAGCGTTCCGTCGTCGATTGGCTCGGCGTAGGTCATACCGAGCGGGCCGGGAGGTCTGGAGCTTGCCATGTTCTCGTTTGGCAGATGAGGGCGTTGGTCAGACCGCTCCGATGAGTGCTCTTCAGCGCGGTCGAATCAGCGGGGATTCTGAACTCGCAGGAGCCATTGCACGTGATCACCAAAGTCACGGAACTTTTCCACGACACCAGCTTCGAGTCATCCCGGACTTCAGCCATGCCGTGAACAAACGCGGCGCCAGGACGTCTCTCTTCGGACACCACCGAACCGGCATCGCCGCCGATGCCGCGCCCCGATCCATGCCCTTGCATCCCGACCTTGAGGCCTTCCTGGAGCTGGTCAACGACGCCAATGCCGACGGCCCGGCGCTCCATGAGATGACGCCCGCGCAGGCCCGCGCTGCCTACGACCGCTCGACGCTGGCGCTGGACGAGCCCGGCCCAGAGCTCCTCTGTGAGACGCTCGCTCTGCCCGCCCGCGACGGCCACGGGCTGCCCGCGCGCCTGTACCGCGGCGGCACGGAACCGCGCTCGCCGGTGCTGCTGTTCTTCCACGGCGGCGGCTATGTGCTGGGCGGACTGGACTCGCACGACTCGCTGTGCCGCGACCTCGCGGCACGCGCCGCCTGCGCGGTGCTGGCCGTCGACTACCGGCGCGCGCCGGAGCACCGCTTCCCCACCGCCTTCGAAGACGCCGAGGACGCCGCCGCCTGGCTGCGCGGCCATGCCGGCTCGCTGGGACTGGATCCGGCCCGCATCGCCGTCGGCGGCGACAGCGTCGGCGGCACGCTCGCCACCGCGCTGACGCTCGCGGCGCGCGATGCCGGGCTGCCGCAGCCCGTCCTGCAGCTGCTGCTCTACCCCTGCACCAGCGCCCGCCAGGACACGCCGTCGCACAAGCGGTTGGCCACCGGCTTTCTGCTGGAGGAACGCAACCTGCAATGGATGTTCGGCCAGTACCTGCGCGACGACGCGGACCGCCTCGACTGGCGCTTCGCGCCGCTGCAGGCGGCGACCCTGCAAGACCTGGCCCCCGCCCACCTGGCGCTGGCGGAATTCGATCCCCTGCTGGACGAAGGCCTCGCCTACGCGGATGCCTTGCGGGCCGCCGGCGTCCGCGTCACGGCCGAGGTCTACGCGGGCATGGTCCATGACTTCGCGCGGCTCGGCAACGTCGTCGAGGAGGCGGCCACGCTGCGCGCCGAGCTCGCCGCCGTGCTGGCCCAGGCCTTCTGCTGAGCGCCTGCGCGCCGCCCCGACCTGCCGTCGTGAACAAATCGGCGCGGCCAACGTCTTTACCGGAGACGGCGGCGCGTTGAGCGCCGCCCCCACCTTCAAGGCAGTCCCATGTCCATCGCTTCGCCGGCGCAGACCGCCGGCTCCGACCGTCAGGATCCCATCACCGGTGCCGCCGGCCGCATCCGGAGCCAGGTCGCGGGTCAGCCCTTCGAGACGACCATGGACGGCCCCCACCTCACGGTGACGCCGCTCGACGGCGCCCCGGCCAGCACCTGGATGCTGGAAGCCGGCACGCCCCTGCCCTCGCTGCAGTCCCGCGACGGCCTCGGCACGGGTGTCGCGGCGCTGGCGGACCGCCACCTGCCCGCCGCGCTCGAGGCCCTCTTCGCGCTGCGCCCCGGGCTGCCGTCGGTCGTGCTCGGCGACACGCTGCCGGCGGATGCCGCGCTGATCACCGCCGGGATCGCCCTTCCGACTCTTCAATCCCTCACGACCGGCCGCAGCGGCTCCAGCTCTACGATCGATCGGAGCGGCCAGCCGCCCGCCCTTGCGCCTGCGTCCATCACCGTCTCGCGGGAGCTGTTCTGGCAATGGGACCGTCTCTGGCTGGCGGACCGCCGCGAGCCCGCGCCGATCCAGCAGGTCTTCAGCAAGGACGGCCGTCGCCATCCGCGCCGCCCGGCCAAGCCCACGGGCACCGTCTACCGCCGCCACATCCCGTGGCTGGACAAGACCTTCAGCCTGCGCGCGCTGGACGTCGAGCGCGACCTCGCCACCGTCAACCGCTGGATGAACGAGCCCGCCGTCGCGCACTTCTGGCAGGAAACCGGCGACCTGGCGCACCACCGGCGCTATCTCTCCGGCATCGCCGCAGACCCGCACACCCTCGGCCTGATCGGCTGCTTCGACGACCAGCCCTTCAGCTACTTCGAGGCCTACTGGGCCAAGGAAGACCGCATCGCGCCCTTCTACGACGCCGCCGACCACGACCGCGGCTGGCACGTGCTGGTCGGCGAACCGGCGCTGCGCGGCCGCGAGTTCCTGACCGCGTGGATGCCGGGCATCTCCCATTACCTGTTCCTCGACGACTGCCGCACGCAGCGCATCGTCATCGAGCCGCGCATCGACAACCGCCGGATGGTCCACAGCCTGAACCGCTGCGGCTACGCCTCGCTCAAGGAGATCCAGTTCCCGCACAAGCGCGCCGTGCTCGGCCTGCTGATGCGCGAGCGCTTCTTCGACGACGCGCTCTGGATCCCGCGCGGCGATTCCCCCTTCGACCTCCCCGCAGTCCCGCAATCCTGAGGCACCCATGCACATCCATGACCTGATCGGCATCGGCTTCGGCCCGTCCAACATCGCCCTGGCCATCGCCCTTGAGGAAGGCCGCGAGGCGCGTCCCCAGGACCGGCCGTTGGACGCGCTGTTCGTGGAACGCCAGCCCGGCTTCGTCTGGCACAAGAACATGCTGCTGGACCACGCGCACATGCAGATCTCCTTCCTGAAGGACCTGGCGACGCTGCGCAACCCGTCCAGCCGCTTCACCTTCCTGAACTACCTGCACGAGAAGGAGCGGCTGCAGGACTTCATCAACCTGAAGACCTTCTTCCCCAGCCGCCATGAGTTCAACGACTACCTGGGCTGGGCGGCGGCCCAGTTCGAGGACCGCTGTGCCTACGGCGAGGACGTCTTCGAGGTGCTGCCCGAGCCGCGCGCCGGCGAGGTGAAGCTGCTGCGCGTGCGCTCGCGCGACGCCGCGGGCACCGTCCACGAGCGCCTGACGCGCCACCTGGTCGTCGGCGTGGGCGGCATGCCGCGCATCCCGGCCGAGTTCAAGGCCTTCAAGGACGATCCGCGCGTCTTCCACTCCAGCAATTACCTGCAGGCGATCGCCGGCAACGGCGCGGCCCAGCGCATCGCCGTCGTGGGCGCCGGCCAGAGCGCGGCGGAGATCTTCATGGACCTGCACGGCCGGCCGCAACGCCCGCACGTGGACCTGGTGATGCGGGCGCGCTCGATCAAGCCCTCGGACGACAGCCCCTTCGTCAACGAGATCTTCAACGCCGACTTCACCGACTTCGTCTTCAGCCGCACCGGCAGCGAGCGCGAGGAGCTGCTCAACGAGTACTGGCACACCAACTACGCCGCGCCCGACCTGGCGCTGATCCAGCAGATCTTCGACGTGTTCTATCGCCAGCGCGTCAGCGGCGAGGAACGTCACCGCTTCCTGCGCCGCCACGAGGTCGCCGGCGCGCAGGCCGCCGACGACGGCCTGCGCCTGACGCTGCGCGACCTGAACCACGACCGCACGACGACGCAGCGCTACGACGCGATCGTGCTGGCGACCGGCTACGAGCGCGACCGGCATCGCACGCTGCTGTCCTCGCTGGCGCCCTACCTGGGCAACTTCGAGGTCGACCGCCACTACCGCCTGCGCGGCAGTCCCAACTTCCATCCGAGCGTCTTCCTGCAGGGCGCCTGCGAGCTGACCCACGGCCTGAGCGACACGCTGCTGTCGGTCACCGCGATCCGCTCCGGCGAGATCCGCAGCGCGCTGCACGGCGCCGCCGGCATCGATCACGCGACGGTCCGGCAGGAAAGCTCGCGTCAGGCCGCATGACGACCTCGATGCCTCGCGACCGGCCGCCCCGGAGGCAGCCGGGACCGCGCTCAGTGCCTCCGGATCGTTGAGCGAGGAGCCGCCGACGACCACCGCTTCGTTCTCCGCGACGCGCGCCGCCACACGGGATCCGTGGCGGCGCGCTTTTTCATGTTCCGGGCTCCCTCTTACCTCTCCACCACAACCATGAATCCTCAGAAGGATCGCGCCATGTTCCCGTCCTCCTCGCTCACGTCGTTCACCTCGTCCCCGTCGGTTTCGTCCCAATCGCAATCGCCGTCGCCTTCGTCATCGCTGCCGCCTCGGCCCCGCCGGCTCTCGCTGGCCCTGGCCTCCGCCTTCGGCACCGTCGCGCTGGCGGGCGTCCCGTCCGTCTGGGCACAGGCCGCCGCGGACGCGACCGCCGCCGAGGCGGCCGCGGGCCCCGCCTCCCCCGCCTCCGCCGCCTCGGGCGCGGCCGGCTCCGCGCTGCCCACCGTGTCCGTGAGCGGCCGTTCCGCGCCGAGCGAGGGCACCGGCTCCTACACCGTGCGCAGCACCGGCGCGGGCACGCGCATGCCGCTGTCGCCGCGCGAGACGCCGCAGTCGCTGACGGTGATCGGCCGCCAGCAGATGGACGAGCAGAACCTGGACACGCTCAACGAGGTGATGCGCCAGACGCCCGGCATCGTCGTCAACCGCCGCGACGAGCGCGTCGATTTCACCTCGCGCGGTTTCTCGATGAGCCAGATGGTCGACGGCATCCCGACGCTGGCCTTCAACAACGTCTCGGCCGAGGCGAGCATGACCAGCATGGCCATGTACGACCGCGTCGAGGTCATCCGCGGTCCGGCGGGCCTGCTCAACGGCGTCGGCCAGCCGGGCGGCTCGATCAATCTGGTGCGCAAGCGCCCGACGAAGAACTTCGAAGGCAGCGTGACCGTCGGCGCCGGCAACTGGAGCCGATACCTGACGCAGGCGGACGTGGGCGGCAGCCTGACGGCGGGCGGCGGCGTGCGCGGGCGCGTGGTCGCGTCGTACTCGGGCGGCGACACCTTCATCGACAACAAGAGCCGCAAGGACAGCCTGCTGTACGCGATCGTCGAGACCGACCTGGGCGCCCGCACCGTGCTGGCCGGCGGCTTCGAGTACCAGAAGAACGACATCGATGGCGCCAACTTCGGCAACATCCCGCCGTACTACGGCAACGGCACGCGGCTGGTGGTGCCGCGCTCCTACTCGTTCAGCACGCCGTGGAGCGTCTGGAACATGGAGACTAAGCGCGCCTTCGTCAACCTGCAGCACGCGTTCGACAACGGCTGGCTGGTGAAGGCCGAGCTGGCGCAGGTCAAGAACAAGCGCGAGCGCTACAGCGGCGACCTGCAGAGCACGCTGCCGACCTTCCCGATCAACGCGGCGACCAACGTCGGCGTGGTCTCGCTGAGCGACAACCCGGCGGAGGGCACGAACAAGTCGCTGGACGTGTACGCGTCGGGGCCGTTCCGGCTGTTCGGCCGCACGCACCAGGCGGTGATCGGCTTCAACGTCAACAAGCTCGAGAACGAGATCGCCAACAACAGCGCGCTCAACACCGGCACGCGACTGGACCGCCGACCGGGGTCGGTCTTCGACCTCGGCGCGATCGCCAAGCCGGACTTCCAGTACCCGCGCCTGCGCCAGTACGGCGACACGCAGGAGCGCGCGATCTACGGGTCCACGCGGCTGCAGGCGACGGACGCGCTGTCGGTGATCCTGGGGTCGCGCGTGACCTGGTACGAGAACACGGCCTACCAGCGCTCCTGGGCCGGCACGGCCAACGGCGCGCGCGTCGACGGCGCGCCGGTGAAGGAGGACGGCGTGTTCACGCCCTACGCCGGCGTGGTCTACGACCTGACGCCGCAGTTCTCCGTCTACGGCAGCTTCACGCAGATCTTCCAGCCCAACACGTCCAAGGATGTGAACGGCAACGTGATCGATCCGCAGCGCGGCAGCAACGTCGAATTCGGCGTGAAGGGCGAGCACTTCGGCGGCCGTCTCACGACCGCGGTCGCCGTGTACCGGACCAAGCAGGACCATGTGCCGGTCGCGACGGGCACGCTGCAGCCGGACGGCACGGCGGCCTTCCGCGGCGAGCGCGGCACGGTGACCGAGGGCTATGAGTTCAGCCTCGCCGGCGAGGTGCTGACCGGCTGGCAACTGCAGGCCGGCTATGCCTACGGTACGCCGACCAAGGCGGACGGCTCGGCGCTGTCGCCGCACCTGGCCACGCGCACGTTCAACCTCGCGACCAGCTATCGCCTGCCGGGGGTGCTCAACAAGCTGACGGTGGGCGGCAACGTGAGCTACCAGAACCGCACGTCGATGGACGTGATCTCCAAGCCGGCGCTGACGCAGGGCGGCTACACGCTGCTGGGCCTGCTGGCGCGGTATGACGTGACGCGGCAGTTGAACGTGTCGCTCAACGTCGAGAACGTGACCGACAAGACCTACATCTGGATGAGCGGGCAGTCGGGGTACATGTTCGGGACGCCGCGGAGCACGTGGGTCAGGGCGAACTACAAGTTCTGACGGGCAAGGACTGACCCTCGGGTGGCGATCGACACGGGGCGCCGGGAGGTGCCTCGTGGTCAACTCTTCATTCGATGGGCGAGCGCTGCCAGGGAGAATCAGTCGAGCTGGATCTTTGGGGCGCCGCGCAGCACGTGGGTGCGGACGAATTGCAAGTTCTGAGCCGCGCGCTCAATGGCACCGAGGCTGGAGGCAGTTCGGCGGGCTTGTATCTCAATTGCCCGGCATGGGAGAACTTCAGTTGAAGAAGCTTGCGCTCATGCTGCTATCCATCGCGTTGCCCCCCGCGTTCGCGTTCGCGGGAATAATCCTGTTCCTTCTCGCCAATCCCGATGCCAACATTGAGCGCGAGAGCTGGATTCTGGGCTGGTCGGGAATCGGCATAGGACTCGTTGCGGGACTCGTGGTCGTCTGGATGTTCTGGCGATGTCGCGCTCGAGACTGAGCTCTCGCGGCAAGGCGACATCGCGGCGATCTTGGCCCGAGTTCGTCGTCGTGCTCGCGAACGCGCACGGTCGGGCTGTTCAAATCCTGGAGGATGTGTCATGTCCAAACCTTCGAATGGCTTCTTTGCCGGCACAACACCGCCCCTGCGACTGGGATGCCTCGGATTCCTGATTGCTGCGATGGGAGCGGCACTTGGATTCGCGGTCGACTACGGCCCTGGCAATCCTCTCGCCTATGTGGCGTTTACTGTTGTCGCCACTGGCGTCGCCATCGGTTTTATTGCTATCGCTTGGGGATGGATCGATGTTCTGCGATCGGCGCTGGGCCGGGCGCAGATTCCTGGGCGATCAGCTCAGCCAACGCCCAGTCCGAAGGATCCCAAAGTACCCCTCTCCGGCCCCGGAGGCCTGTAGGTGCGAATCTCGGGGGTTGCTGAACACCCGGTTCGGTTGCTGCGACGCAGGCAGAGCGGCACTGCGCGCACAGGCACCAAGCCGTGTCCAAGGCGCGCTCGAGGCTGGGTTTGGTCTTTCGTTAAGCGCCGATGAGCATCGGCGATCGACCCGAAGCGGACCTTCGCTGTTTTGAATACGCAGCGCTGGAGCGGCCGTCCAATCGGCGTGCCGAAGCACCCCTTGATCGACGATCGGACCCGCGGCGTCATCGCAGGGGGCAGCCTCGCAATCACCTTCGAGGAGCGCTCGACAACCTGCCGCCGGCTTCACTATCCAGCAGGGTTTGGAGTTGCTTCCTCAGCCAGCTCATCCAGCACAGCAAAGACCCCATCAAGATCGTCACGATAGAAGGCTGTGTAACTAGGCATAAAGACGCATCGCCCGCTGTCTTTGAGGGCCAGCCCCCGAATGTGATCGCCATGCGTCAGCCAATACCTTCCCACAGCCTTCGGATCCAACCCGCCTGGTAGTCCAGACTTGGTTGCGACATAGCCTTCTTCGTCTCTCCCCGTATGGAACGGGCTGCTCAAGTGGGCGAGGCAATGGTCAATGAACAGCAGCGCGTTGTTAACGTCGACGGCCGGGTTTAAGCAGAAGCCAAAGACGTACTCGTTCATCAACATGGAGATGCCGCCGCCGTCTTCGGCACCGCTTTCATCGTAGTAACCGCATCCAACACCAGAGCCATTCGGGGGCAGCGAATTGCCGAGCTGATAGATGACGAACGACGCGGCAGAGGACCGTGCGGCCGCAACTCGACGGGCAATCGTTGTATCGCTTTGCTCGGATGCGGGGTCGAGCGAAGCCTGCTCATGAAGATGCACAAATGCCTGGCCGAGGAACGCATCGACAGAAACTTCACGCGCTTCAGCGAAGAAGTTCCGTCCACTCTCAATGTAAGTGCGCTTGAAGTGCGCGAAGACCTGCTGAGACAACGTCCTCATCCCCATCAGCGCCAACTGACTGACCAACCCGGACCTTGGAGCAGACATGTCCTGGTGGACGATGAGCGCAGCGTGCAGGTTGTACAACTGGCCACCGCGATCCGCTGAGCACTGCAACCTGAAGAGCATAAGGTCGTTCCAACCCAGAACGCCGCGGTCTGGGCCAGCAAGCCGCTCCAGCAGGCCTCTTCCAACGAAGGTGTGCTCGCCAAAGATGCGCCACGCGATCTCGATGACGTTCTCCGGACTGTTCACGCGTCGCCGGCCCGCAGTACGGCCCCAGCCCGCGCGATCCAATAGCCGCAATAGCGAGTAGATCGACCTCGGCCGCAGTCCACGGTCATCGTTGTCAAACGACGAGTAGCGTGGCAGGTACTCAACGAGCGTTTCGATGGCGTCTTCTGCGGTCGGGCTGGTGAAGTCGTGGGCCTGATTGACCAGTACCCGCCAGAATTGGTCGTGTGCGGTCTCTGCTCGCTCCAGGACAAACTCAGCCTCCGCGAGAACCGAGGCAATCGACCGACCCTTGCGAACCCGATCCACCGCTGTTTGGTAGAGAACAAAGGTCTCCTGCGGATCCGGCGTGGCAAAGCGAACGATGAGCTTCAGAAAGCCCTCCAGGTTTCTGGTGTCGCCCTTGTTGAAGCACGCCCGAGACCGAAGAACGGACTCTTCAATGTTGCGCCCGTCGCCCAGGTCCAAAACCTCCACGTCAAACAACTGCTCCAGCAAGAACGTGGGAGAACCTGGGTGCTCTGCCTTGACCTCTGCAAAACCATCGGCGTTCTTGAAATCTGGTTCGTCGTACTTGCGCCGAATCGAGAAAGTACCACTTCGCCCCTGTGTCTCCTCGGCGTATATGCGCCTGAACAACCCTGGATAGTTCAGGTGCAACAGCATCAAATTGATGAGGTCACGCTTGTTGAAGTCGGTCCGGCCCAGATTGGTCTTCTCAATCTGCATGAGCAAGATCGCGTTGATGAAGCGCTTGACCTTGCGCAGATCACCGAGCAAAGGCAGGTACTTGGCGGCAAGATCACCGCTCAAGATTTCCGCTAGCTCATTTAGAACGGCACCAAGCTTCAACATCGTGTCCGATGGCACGGACCCGAGCTGGCTTTCGCTCTTTTCCCAGTCGCGTTGCAAGAAGTTGCGGATGCTGGAGCTGTCCACGAACAAGCTCAATTTGACTGTCACAAACTTCTCAAGGAACTCACGCGCTCTGGATCCTTCCTCTTTGCCACCGGCCAGTACCTCGGTGTCATAGCAAAGGACGTAGGTCGCTTGCGACAGCTTGAAGGTGCGTCGCGTTGCGAATAGGACGTTGTTGACGGTCTTCGCGTCCAGACGATCCAGGTCGTCGATGACTACGATCACACGTCGACCGATACGTCGAAGGACCTCGTCAATGTCGTCGAGCAACTCATCGACCGTTTCCTGGGAAGGCTCCAGCGAGAGCTTGAAGCCCAGGAACGAAACGTCAGCCTTACCCTTGATGAGGCGAGAGTATCGGGAGGCCGCAGGACGGAACTCGGGTGCAAAGACCTTACTCTGAATCGCGGCGGACAGGTCGCGAATCAAGCGATCAGCGAGATCTGGCTCGGATGCGTATCGAAGGGGCTCAAACCGACAAACAATCACCTTGTCCGCGGCTTGTTCCCAGTAGCGTTCGGCAAGATTGATGAAGCTTGTCTTGCCTACGCCCCAGGGTCCATCCACACCGAACACCAATCCTGCGTGAGCGCCGCTCGCGAGGACGGTTTCCGCGAACGACTTCGCTTGTGACTCGTTGGAGAGCAAGTCGTCCGTCTCGCGCCCGATTTCCTCGTCCGCAAGGAATTGGAGCTGCGAGGCGGTCTGCCGTTTCCTCGGCCAATGACGTTGAACCAGCGGCGACAACAGCACCGTGGATAGCAGCAGAAGAGCAACTGGCGCCCAATGCGGATTTGCAGCCTTCAAGGCAGCGTGAAACTTGGAAAGCCAAGGCATGGTCAACTCGTTCGCCCAAGCCCCAAGACAAACTGCTATGAGTAGGTCGAGACGGATGCTCCGACCCATTTGTACGGCGGCAGTGTGTGCGCCACGATTCACCGCGTAGACCACACAGATCGCCAGTCCGGCGAGAACCGCGCTGCCTCTTGCCCAGACATCCAGATCAGCCACTGCCGGCGCGAATGCGGTCCCCAGGTAGTAGGCCGCCCTGCCGACCTCAGCGCCAACCAAGCCAACGACGAACATCCTGGCGAAGACCAGGAGTTCGGGCATCTTCATCGTTGGCTTGGTATCCGCCATTCACATTTCCTTCCTATGCAGCGTGCACGCTGTAACCAACCTGCCATGTCGAGGCGCGTTCTGCGCCCCCTATTTACTCAGTGACTACCTAGCCTAAGTCCCGCGGCAAGCAGCAACGCGTTCAATCTGAGTCGCGACCCCTGCCGCTGCGACTAGTGCCGAGGTTTGGGCGCGGCGGCACCGTGACTGATGTAGGTGCTCATCCAGAAAGTCGACCCATAGGTTCTCCAGGGCGTCCCTTATGAGGTGCCCGACCGCTTCTATGGGTTCTCGCGCTGCATGCTTTCGCCTCGGTTGGCGCTTCATGTGGCTTCATACCCATAACAACTCTGCTCGGCCAGCATGCCGCTTGCGCGTCGATTGACGAAAGTTTACGTTCTGTCGGAGGCAATGGCTGTAGCACGCTTCCGCCAGCGCATGGGGGAGCAGACTCGACCGGATTGCGATAGCGACAGGACGTGCCGTAGCTGCCGCTCGTCAGTGGCCGTCAATGGCCGATTCAGGTCCGTCACGCGTTGCCTGCCAATGTCCGCTCCCGCATGCCGGACCGTGGCTGCACACGTTGCCGAACGCGACTTGCAATCGAGCCTATATGCGCGTCCTGAGCAACTGGAGCAACGCCGCCGCGATGCCTCAAGGCGATGGGGCTCGTCGCAGGACCTCCGCCAGTTGAGCGCCCTCCCCCTCTGGCGGATAGTGGTACCACGCCTCATGCGGCGACAACTTGCCGCAGGCGATGCACTGCGTCTTCTCCCACTGATGACCGCAGCCGGGACATAGTCCACGCGTCCAGAACGTGTTCCAGACCGTGCCGCATGAAGGCACGCACGTCCACTGATCCTCCGGTCGTGGCCGCCACTGGCACTCGGGACAAAAGATCTCGGCTTTGTCCTTCATGCGTCGCTCCGATCCAGGTTGTTTGTTGTCTCAGTGATCACGGCTGCTTGCCGCAAGGAGCACGCGATGGGCGACGAACGCCGCGACGGTCGCCCGATCCGGGCCTTCGTACTCGATGAGTTTCAAGGGCGTACATGCCAGCGCGAGAGATTGCTCCAGCAGCGATCGATCTGCAAAGTCGGCCCTCTCGAATTGAAGCTGATACGCCAAGTCGTTGATCGACCCCAGGACGCGCCGGCTTGCCGACAACCCATTGCTGCATGGCGTCGAGCTCGGCGACCACTGCGTCGGCGGGCCCCCCACGGACACGAGCACGGGCTCCAGCGCCCCGATGAACCTCTGAACGATGGACCGGCCCTCCCGTGCGGGCAATACGACGGGCAGCAAGGTTCGCTCGCTGACGGCGAGCACGATCTGGACCTGCCCGACGTGGACTAGGTGGGCGTACCAATCGCCGAGGACCGTCTGCGGCGAAACAGGCTCCGGCTTGGGCTCAACCTTGATCCTGTCGAGAAGGTTCCGGGTGCAGCGGAATGTGAACACGGCACTGGTGCGGCGGTTGAAGTGGCCGGAGGTATCGGGCATCGATTCGCAAGGGCGACTCGTGATGTCGGAGAGAGGCCGCCTCATCCAGGCTCGGAGAGCTGGTTCCTCCAGGACTTCACCAGCGCCTGGATGGTCTGCGCGACCACCTTGCAGGCCGGCGTGAGCTTGCCGTGCCGGGGCGTGGCCAGCGTCACGTGTCGCATGAGGTCCGGACGGACCAGCTTTGTCGCATGCACCTTCCCGGCCCGCAGGTCCTCCGCGAAGGCGTAGGGGCCGAGGATGGAGTACAGCCCCGGCTGGTTGGCCACCAGCGTCCGTTGAACGGTGAGCGAGTCGGCCTCCGCCACGGGCGCCAGCTGGAAGCCGAGGCCTCGGGCGGTCTCATCGAGCGCGTTTCGCCAGTGGCTCGGCCGTCGCGGAAGCACCAGGCGCAGCCCCTTCAGACGCGAGAAGGGCAGCGTTGGCTGCTGGGTGAGCGGGTCGCCAGGCGCGCTGACCAGGTAGGTGCTGACGCTCGACAGGAGCTTCTCATCCCGCCCGGAAGGCTTGCTGAAGCGGAACAACACGGCGAGGTCCAGTGAGCGGCTGTCCAGCAGCGCATCCAGCTCCGTTCCCTGCGCTTCCACCAGGTCCAGGGAAATGCCCGGATGCTCGCGCTGCAGCTGCTCGAACAAGCGGGTGGTGAGCGGGTGAGCGGCCGTGGGAATGATGCCCAAGGTCACCCGGCCCACGATGCGGCCAGCGTCGGACTTCAGCTCCAGCTCCATCTGCTCGGTCTCCTGAAGCCAGGGACGCAGCCGGGCAGCGACGCGTGCGCCGAGCTCGGTGACCGCGACGCCACGGCCAGTCCGCCGAAACAGCGGCCCGCCGTAGCCGGACTCGAAGTCCGTGATCTGGCGGCTGATGTGCGACTGGGCCGTCTGCCGATGCGCCGCCACCTTGCTCAGGCTGCCGGCCTCCACCACCTCGAGGAAGAGCCGTACCGCTGCGATGTTCATGCGCGTCTCCGTGAGATATGCCAATTCTGGCATGTCTGATTCATCTGATCTGTGGCTATGCGGATGGTCGCCGGATTTCTACATTCACTCCCACCGACCCGTACCCCGCTGCCGGCGCGAAGCCGGCGAGAGTGACAAGACGGCCAGGTTCATCACCCACCCTCGGCACTGCGACATCAGGAGACATCCATGCAAGCCCCCGACCTCCGCGGCCTCGTGCCCGCACCCGTCACCCCCTTCACCCGCGACGGCGCCGTCGACTACGCGGCCATCCAGCGCCTGGGCAGCTGGCTGGGCGGCATCGAAGGCGTCAAGGGCCTGACCGTCCTCGGTCACGCCGGCGAAGGCACGTTCCTGGAGCGTGACGAGCAACTGCGCGTCATCACCGCCTTCCGCGAATCCGTGGGCGACCGCCTGCCCATCATTGCCGGCATCACGCTGGAAGGGACGAGCGTCGCGGCCGAAGAAGCCAAGCGCGCGGTCAAGGCCGGCGCCTCGGCCGGCCTGGTGTACCCGTCGCATGGCTGGCTGCGCTTCGGCTACCAGGACGGCGCTCCGCAGGACCGCTACAAGGCCATCCACGAGGCCAGCGGCCTGCCGCTGATCCTGTTCCAGTACCCGGATGCCACCAAGGCCACCTACAACCTGAAGACGCAGCTGGAAATCGCCGCGCTGCCGGGTGTCTTCGCGATGAAGAACGGCGTCCGCAACATGAAGCGCTGGGACACCGAGATCCCTGTCATCCGCAAGGAGCGCCCGGACCTGCAGATCCTGACCTGCCACGACGAGTACCTGCTGCACACCATGTTCGACGTGGACGGCGCGCTGGTCGGCTACGGCGGTCTGACGCCGGAACCGCTGATTGAACTGATCGCCGCTGGCAAGGCCAAGGACTACGCCAAGGCGCGTGCCATCCACGACCGCCTGCTGCCCGTGACCAAGAACGTGTACCACCGCGGCAGTCACATGGAAGGCACCGTGGCGCTGAAGCACGGCCTGGTGGCCCGCGGCATCCTCGAACACGCCACGGTGCGCAGCCCGCTGCTGCCGCTGGCGGAAGGCGCCGGCGAGGAGATCGCCGCGGCCCTGCGCTCGGCCGGCCTGGCCAAGTAGGGGCAAGTCCTGGCACCGCGGGGAGCGGCTCCGCCCTTCCCCGCCGTGCCGTCGGTGGCTCATCACCGGCATCCGTGGCGCGCCGGCGCTCCGTGGCACGAAGAAGACTTCGGTCACCCGGCATCCCCTAGACGTCCGGCGAACAACGCCGGCAGAGGAGACAAGACATGTTCCGATTCCCCGTCGCCGCATGGGCGGCCGTGGCTGGGATCGTCGGTGGGCAGTGCCATGCGCAGACCTCGGTCGCGTTGTCTGGCACGGTCGACGTCGGCGTCCGCCACGTGAAGAATGGCCGGCTGGGCAGCATCGACTCCGAAGTGAGCGGCGCCAACACCACCAGCAAACTGGTCGTCCAGGTAAGAGAAGCGCTCGGCGATGGACTGAGCGCCGGCATCTATCTCGACAGCACCCTCCTCGGCGACACCGGCGCCGTGAACACACCGTTCTGGGACCGGCGAGCCACCGTCAGCCTCGCGCACGACCGCCTGGGCGAGATCCGCCTGGGCCGCGACTGGGCGCCTACGCACATCCTCTGGTCCGACATGGACCCCTTCATCACCCTGGGCATCGCGGGCGCCAACAGCTTCCGCTCTGTCTTCGCGTCGCGCGCCCTCGGCCAGGCCTTCGGCGTGAGCGCCGATGCCAACCAGCTCAACCCGACCCTCCGCATCGCCAACACCGCGCAGTACTTCCTGCCGACCGGTCTGGGCGGCCTCTACGGCTCGCTGCTGGTGAGCGCTGGTGAAGGCGGTGCCGCCGGCGCCGGTTCCGCGAAGACCGATGGCGGACGCCTGGCCTGGCGCGGCGAGCAACTGATGGTCGGTGTCGCGCAGGTCACGACCCGCAACGCCAACGCCGGCCGCGACTTCACCGACCGTGTCTGGGGCGCGTCCTACGACTTCAAGGTCTTGAAGGTGAGCCTGGGCCAGCGCCAGTGGCGCTACGGAACGGACAAGACCACGAACACGCTCGTGGCCGCGCTGGTTCCCCTCGGCTTCGGCGACCTGAAGTTCTCCGTGCTTCGCGCGGACCAGACGGGGGCGACGGCGGCACAGAGCTCCAACGATGCGACCTTGATCGGTGCCGGCTACGTGCACCATCTGTCCAAGCGCACGGCGGTGTACGCGCATGCCTCACGCATCGCCAACAAGGGCGGAGCCTCGTTCGCCGTCACCGGCGGTCCCGCGGTGAGCGGCGTCGCCACGGCGGCCAACTACTTCGGAGGCCAGAAGTCGACGGCCTTCGAAAGCGGCATCCGGCACAACTTCTGAAGTCCGCCCCATGGCGAGAACGATGATCGAGACGACCGACCAGGCGCCAGATCACCTCTCGCCCTGAACTGCGGCGACTCCCAGAGCAGAGAAAAGCAAGGAGACACCATGAACTTCGTCAAAGTGCTGGCCACCCTGATGGCCAGCGCCGTGATTCCCCTGACGGCGCACGCACAGGCCTTTCCGGAGAAAGGCAGCACGCTGCGCATCATCGTTCCGTTTGCAGCAGGAGGCGGCGTGGACAACGCGGCCCGTCTGCTGGCCGAGCAACTGCGCAAGCAGCTCGGTACTCCCGTCATCGTGGAGAACAAGGCCGGTGCGAGCGGCACCCTCGGTGGCAAAGCAGTTCAGACAGCGCCGGCCGACGGCTACACGATGCTGTTCTCCGCGGCCACGCATGTCCTGGCCAAGCAGGTGATGGCGACGCCGCCCTACGACCCGCAGACCGACTTCGTCCCTGTGGCGCGTGTTGGCGAAGCGCCGCTCATGCTGGTCATCGCACCGGGGCTCGAACCCAAAACGCTGGCCCAGATGATCGGCGCCGCCAAGGCCAAGCCCGACGACTGGATGGCGGCCATTCCCGCGGCCGGTGCGCCGAGCCATCTGGCGACGCTCCTCTTCGCGAAGCAGGCGGGCCTGAAGCTCACCTACGTGCCATACAAGGGAACCCAACCGGCGCTGGTCGATGTCGGCGGCAACCACGTGAGCCTTCTGATGGACTCCATGGTGTCGCTGCTGCCGCTCGCGAAGTCCGGAAGGGTGCGGCCTCTGGCCATCACCGCGGAGAAGCGAAGCCCGCTGGCGCCGGACGTGCCGACGATGCAGGAAGGCGGCCTCAAGGCATTCAAGTACGCGTCCTGGTACGGCGTCTGGGTCCCGAAGGGAACGCCCGAGGACCGCGTCGCCAAACTGAGCGCGGCCGTGACGCAAGCGTCGACGGAGCTGGGACGCAATGGCGCCTACGCGGCGATTGGCATCGATGCGATCGCTGAAGGCAGCGCGCAGTTCAAGAAGTTCATCGCCGCCGACGTGGCGCTGGGCGCGGAACTGCTGAAGAGCTCAGGGTTCAAGCCTGAGTGACGGGGCGGACGAGCACAGCGGTTAGCGCAGCCTCCACCTGGACAGCGCCCCCGGGCGCGCATGAACCGCACCACGCCGACTGCTGCGCACGCACAACGCCTCCGTTGCTTCCCGCCCATCACGGTGTTAGCCTCGCGGCCCTATGCAGCAGTTCCTGACCTTCCAACGCGCACAAGCCGCAGCCGAGACCCGCACATTCGCGGTGGATTCGCTGTGCGCGGCGTATGACGCAGCACTGCTTCCCTAGAGCCATTCCATCCGGAGGCTCGGCCTCCTGAGTTCAATGAAACCCGGTAGGCCACAAGCCACCGGGTTTTGTTTTTTCCGTCCTCCGTTGGAGACCCAGGCCATGAGCCCCGATCGAGATTCGTCCTCATTCTTCGCCGCACGCGCTGCAAGCAGCGCCGTGCTGTGCGTCCCCTTCGTGGAGTGGTTCGTGTAGACCTCTCCGGGCCTGCGTGTGCCTGGAGGTCCATCCTTCAGGCGAGATGAAAAGCCTGCCGGGTGGCCCACACCCCGCAGGCTTTTTTCTTTCGTCCGCGCAAGCGGGCACCCAGGTCTGGCGCGCGCGCCGACAACCCCGCCGACAGGTCCACCTGGCCAGTGGACCGAACCGGCTTTTCACTCATCAACGAACTGGAGAAACATCATGACCACCAAGGTCCACGTCAACGTCGGCACGATCGGTCACGTCGATCACGGCAAGACGACGCTGACGGCCGCCCTCACCGCCGTGCAGGCCGCACGCTTTGGCGGCCGCGCCCTGTCCTACGGACAGATCGACAACGCCAAGGAAGAGCGCGAGCGCGGCATCACGATCAACACCTCGCACGTCGAGTACGAGTCGGACAGGCGCCACTACGCGCACATCGACTGCCCGGGTCACGCCGACTACATCAAGAACATGATCACCGGTGCCTCGCAGATGGACGGTGCCATCCTGCTGGTGGACGGCACCGAAGGCGCCGCCCGGCAGACCATCGAACACGTGCTGCTGGCGCGCCAGGTGAACGTGAGCCACATGGTGGTGTTCGTGAACAAGATGGACCTGGTGCCCGAGAGCGACCGCACCGACATTGCCGAGCTGATCGAGATGGAGATCGGCGCCCTGCTGGCCACCCATGGTTATCTGGAGCCCGCCTTCGTCTTCGGCAGCGCCATGAAGGCGCTGGCTGCGGCCGAGCGCGGCGAGCTGGATGGCCCGGACGTGCAATGCATCGTCGAGCTGGTGAACGCCCTGGACGCGCGCATCCCTGACCCGGTGCGCGACTACGCCAGCCCGTTCATGATGCCCGTCGAGGCGGTGCACACCATCGCGGGCCGCGGCACGGTCATCAGCGGCCGTGTCGAGCGCGGCGTGATCCGCGTGGGCGACGCTCTGGAGATCGTCGGCCTCAGCTCGTCCGGCGACGACCCTGTCGTCGTCACCGGCGTGCAGTCCTTCCACAAGGACGTGGCCGAAGGTCGTGCCGGCATGAACGTGGGCCTGCTGCTGCGCGGCGTCAAGCGCGATGACGTCGTGCGCGGCCAGGTCGTGGTGAAGCCCGGTGCGCTGAAGCCCTACCGCGCGGGGCGTGCCCAGATCTTCGTCCTCAGCAAGGAAGAAGGTGGCCGCCACACGCCGTTCGGCTCGGGCTACCAGCCGCAGTTCTTCTTCGGTCCGACCGACGTGACCGGTGTCATCAGCGTCGACGCCGAAGCCGGCGTTGTCGAACCCGGCGCGCAGGCCTTGATCAGCTTCGAGCTGAACAAGCCCGTCGCGATCGAGAACGGCATGCGCTTCGCCATGCGCGAGGGCGGCAAGACCGTCGGCGCTGGCATCGTGACTGAAGTGCTCAGCTGAAAGGATCAGCTGAAGGGCTGACCACTCCCCGCCCCTGTTGCTTGCTTGTCAGGCAGCAGGGGCTTTTTTCTTCGGCCGCTACTCGACACCTTGCTGAGCGCCCTCTGCTAGAACAGGCATAGGCGCCGCCTTCCTGAAGAGCCTCGGATAGAGTGCTTCATTCCATGAAGGTTGGCGAAGGAGATCCAGTGACTGACACCCCCATGGCACTTCCTGAACGATTCGAAGTGCAACGATCCGAACGATGGGTGTTTCTTGCCGCGCCTTGGCTGTTCATCGCCTTGGCAGCGTTCTTCGTCGCCATGCCCTTCCTTCCCGGCGATGGGAAGCCGCGCAATGAAGCTTTCGTGTTGGGCTTCGCTGTCGTCGGTTGTCTCGCCTTCAGCGTCTGTGCGTGGTACTCCCGGCAGCTCGTTCGACAGCTGGTCGAATCCGCTGTCTCGGTCGATGAACACGGGCTGTGGCCGTCGGCAAAGAACAGGAATGACGCCTTGGTTCCCTGGAGCGCGATCGTCCGCTTGCGGGAGCGCGAGATCTTGCAGCGCCTCGACGCGATCGACACATCGGGAAAGACTGTTGCCAGGCTGGAGTACCAGCTCAAGGACTTCGATCGTCTGCGGGCCATCGTGCTGGAGCGGGCAAACCTGCGCGGCACGGCGCCATCGTCCGACACGTACAAGCGGCCGTGGAGCCACCACCTGCTTGCCATCGGTGGCGTGCTCGGTTTCGCGCTTCTGGGCTGGTACCTCGGTCCCACCGAGCCACTGCTCGGCTACGTTGCGATGACCTTCGTCGTCGGGCTCGTCGCTTGGGAGTACTGGACCACGCCATTCCACCTGCGCATCACACCAGGCGCTCTCGAGATCAGCCTGCCCGGCCGTCTCCGCCGCGTCCCGCGCGAGCACATCACGAGTGTCGAGATTCAGGATGAACAGGTGAACTACACCAAGCAACCAGCCGTGATGTTGCAGCTGGTCGGAGGCGGAAAGCCTGTGAAGCTCAAGGCGCTCGGCGTGCAGACCGTGGAACTGCATCAGGCGCTTCAGGCTTGGCACCGGGGCAACGCCTGACCCTCCCAGGTGCCGTGGAATGCCTCCACGAGCACCGCTGCCACTGCCCAGCAGCGCTTGCAGCAGCGATGCTTCGCTTTTCCCCGAAGACCTATCATCAACTCGCTCACGCTCGGTGACACGAAGCGGTCATCGGCTCAGCTGACTGGGCCGTGGCATTCACACTCAAGAGGCCTCCGCTTGTTCGAGATGCCTACCTTTCATCATGGATAAATTCTTGCTGCAGCAGCAGGTGCTGGAACGGCTCGCCGAAGACCTGCTGCAAGCCGAACAGGCTGCACGCGTGGCGCATGAAACGGCGACTCACGAAGAAAACATCGCCGAGAACAAGTACGACACCTTGGGTCTCGAAGCCGCCTACCTGGCCACCGGCCAGGCTCGTCGCGCCGAAGCCATCCGCCAGGCGATGGCCAATTGGCGCCAGTTCCGCCCGCCCTCCTACGACGCCAGGTTGGGCATCCAGATCGGCGCGCTGGTCTGCCTGGTCGATGCCGACGACAAGCAGCAACAGCTCTTTCTCGGCCCGGATGGCGGCAGCATGAAGTTGGTGAGCGGCGCTCAGCTCGTGCAGGTCATCAGCAGCGAAGCCCCGTTGGGCAGGGCCATGCTGGGCAAATGTGAAGGTGACGAGGTGTCGATCCAGGTCGGTTCAATCCGACAGCAGTTTGAGGTGATGTGGGTTCATTGATGCTGACACCGCACGCGCCACTCGCCACCCCAGTTCCGCAGTTGCCGCGGCTCTACACCTTTCGCCGCTGCCCCTACGCCATGCGCGCACGGATGGCTCTGCTGCAGGCCGGGCGGGCCTTCGAGGCGGTGGAGGTCAGCTTGCGCGACAAGCCGGCAAGCCTGCTGGCCTTGTCTCCCAAGGCGACGGTACCCGTGCTGCAGTTGCCCGATGGCGGCGTGATCGAGGAGAGCTGGGACATCATGCGCTGGGCACTGGCTGCGCCCGATGCGCAGGGCTGGTGGGCGCGGGCGCAGTCGCCTGCGAACCTCGACCTGGTACAGCGAAACGACGGCGACTTCAAGCATCACCTCGACCGCTGGAAGTACTCCCAGCGCTACGCGAGTGAGACCCTCACGCCAGACGCACACCGCGACAGGGCGCTGGATGTGCTTCTGCGACCGCTGGAGGCACGGCTGCACAGCGCGCCCTTCCTGGGCGGCGCCACGCCATGCGCCACCGACTTGGCCGTGTTCCCCTTCGTCCGCCAGTTCGCCGCAGTGGAGCCGGAATGGTTTGCAACGCTGGACTTGCCATCCGTACGGTCATGGCTGAACGGCTGGCTAGATAGCCCGCTATTCGTCATGTGCATGTACAAGTTGCCCGCGGAAGGTGCGAATCGCTTTCCGCCGCTCTAACGCCTGCTTGGCTGTCGATCAGATTTCGATCTGGAGACCGAGGGCAGATTGGAGGTGTGGCCGATCAACCTGCAGCAGAACCTGGCCCGCTGCGTCTTCAGTTCACACAACGTCTTCGGCGACGTGCATTGGACCGGCCAACGGCCCGATCAAGAACGACGCCGACGCGGATATTGTCGGATTGCTCTTCGTTACCGATCCCGAACGCGGCTCGATCGATACACCCCATGGCCTCGTCGATTTGTTGCAGATGGTCGGCATCACCTCCGCCGAGGTGGAGGACCTGAAGGCGAATCGCCGTACCGCGCGCGCGATCGCAGCCGAACTTGCGGCAAGCAACCCACCGTTGATCACGAACCTGGACCGAAGCTCACGCTGACCGTTTCGCTCCATCGCCGATAGGTCTCGGAGCGGCCGTTCGTGTTGCTAGCACAGGAGGTCAGCTCTCGGCTGAGGCTGTGTGGAAACGCTGTTTGACTTGAGGCGTCCCCCGACCACGGACACACGCGAGTCCTGAGAAGCGCCAATGCGCTCTCCGAGGACTGTTTGCGGGCTTGAGGAATGCTATGAGTCGTCCGCGTCGCGTCGCGATGCGAGGCTCAAAAGGCGCTTACGCGCCCACCATTCTCATCGCCTGCGCTGCCTTCTTGATGCCCAAGATCTGCATCACCCGTTTGAGGTTGTAGGCCAGGACCTGCAGGCTCATCTCGGTGCTGACGTTGCCAAGCCTGCGCGTCAGGAAGTGCGTGCTGCCCATCCAGTGTTTGAGCGTGCCGAAGACATGCTCCACTGTCCTTCGTCGGATCATCATCGCGTCGGTGTTTCGGTCCAAACGCCGCTGCATGGCATCAAGCACGCCCTGGTGCTCCCATCGCGAGATGCGGCGGTGCTTGGAGGGCGTGCACTGCGTCTTCATCGGGCATGCGGGGCACGCGCTGCTCCAATAGCGACGGATCTGCAGCCCGTCTTCATCGCGCGTGAAGCGATAGGCGGCCCGCTCGCCCGCTGGACATCGGTACTCGTCGTCCTTGGCGATGTAGATGAAGTCGGTCTTGTCGAAGCGACCCTCGGCCTTCGCGCTCGAGGTCATCGGCTTGGGCACGAAGGGCCTCATGCCGTTGTCCGCGCAACGCTTGATCTGCGGGGCGTTGAAGTAGCCCCGGTCGGCGTAGACCTTCAGATTGGGCTTGCCCATCGCCTCCTGCGCCGCGAGCGCCATGCCGCTGAGCTGTGCTCTGTCGCTGCCGATGTTGGTGACCTCGTGCGCCACGACCAGGTGGTGCTTGGTATCGACAGCTGCCTGCACGTTGTAGCCCACGACGCCGCTGCCCGCGGCCTGGGTCGCCATCGCGCGCGCATCCGGATCCGTGAGGGATACCTGCTTGTCTGGCTGCTTTAGGAGGTGCTGCTCCATCTCGTCTAACCGCTGCATCTGCTCACGCAGACCATCCAGCTTGTGGCTGAGCTGGGCATACCTTGGACCGAACTCCATGAGCGGCAATGTCCTGTCCGCGGTGTCGAGCGCTGCGAGGTAGCGCTGGATGCTCTCCTCGATCTGCTGGCGCCGCTTCTCGATCTTGGTGACGGTGAAGTTCTGGTCACGGCTGTTGACTGCCTTGAACTTGCTGCCGTCGACCGCCACGCCGTCACCGCTCAGCAGCTTCAGCTGCCGGCACAGTTCGACGAAGCGACGGCAGACGTTGCGGATGCCCTGTCCGTTGTCACGGCGGAAATCGGCGATGGTCTTGAAGTCCGGGGCCAGGCGCTCGGTCAGCCACATCAGCTCGATGTTGCGCTGTGCCTCGCGCTCGAGCCTCCGGCTCGACTGGACACGGTTGAGGTAGCCGTAGATGTAGATCTTGAGCAGGACCGCCGGGTGGTAGGCCGGTCGGCCCGTCGTCGCTGGCGTGGCGCCAGCGAAGCCAAACGCTTCGAGATCAAGCTCTTCAACATAGGCATCGATGACGCGGACAGGATTGTCTTCAGCGATGAAGTCATCCAGGCACTCTGGCAGCAGCGTCACTTGATGCCGCCCCTGACCTTCGACGAATCGCGCCATCGTCACCTCCACCATGTCTGATCGGCACGACGAATCTAGACAGCGTCCATCAGATCGCCAGGAGGGTTTTCACACAGCCTCGGCCACAGGCTGCCGTCCAAAAACTGCGCCGAGCGACCGGCACTGGTCGAACTGCGGTCGCCTGTGCTGTCAACGGATCGACTTCGCAACGAAGAGCTCAGCCGCCGAGACTTTGGCCCTAGCGAAGCCTTCGTCTGTCAGTTGGATAGCCTGGGATGAATTCTTGAGCCTCTACTGGCTCAAATCGTGAGCTATTGAGCTGGCAAAAACGAGTTTTTTTCAGCGGCGGCCTGCAGCGTGGTCACGAGCTTCTTCCTGAGCTCTGCCGGCTCAAGAACTTCGACCTCTGGGCTATGCCGCATGAGGTCCATGACCAGCTCTTGGTCATTTGAGTACGGCACCTCAGCCTTCTCGTCCTTGATGACATAGCCGCGCAGGCTGCGGTCCCACTCAACCGGACAACCCATACCATTTGAGTTGCGTGGCGACCTCAGTGGGAAATCTTTTTCTCGTCATGGCGCCGGATGGTAGACGCGTTAGCCGTTGCATACACGAACGGTCTTTCTGAGCTGGCCGCTTGATTCCCCGGACTCCGTCTATCGCTTATCCGCACCGTGCAGGCCTGCTGGGTCATTCAGATGTGAGCACCACCATGATCTACACCCACATCCTGAAAGTCGGCAGCGGTGGCGTGCAAAATCCCATGGATTTGCTGGCTGACCTGCCGGGCCAATGGCTCAGCGTGCGCATATCGAGACCGGCTTGTCGCCTCGTACGACCGACCGCATCTGAAATCGAAGCAGCCGTTGGCCCGTGCAACGCCAAGGACCGCAACGGGTCCAGAACCGTCGGCCGAACGAGTCACCGCGACCGACGGCACTCGGCCCAAAGCATGACGGAAAGTCAGGCGAGTCGAAGCTCTTCCGCGCGCGAGATGAGCGCAGCTTCGAACTTCTGGAGATGCCCTGCCCAGCTATGCACGGACTCAGAGTAGGCGATGGAGACCATGGCGTTGTGCTGAGCCCTTGACTCATGACCCGTGGCCAATAGCCACGGCGCCATCGCCACGTGCGCCACTGAAAAGCCGGAGGCGCGCTGAATATCCCCCGGCGGCAGGTCGCACGAGGACACGGTTCGGTACGCAAGCTCCGCGGTCGCCTTTGCGGCAGGCGGCAACTGCCCAGAAGTACAAAACATATCCACGGCCTCGATCGCAGAGAGAAGTGGGGCTTGCTTGTCCTTCTCGGGAAAGGCCTGCTGCCAATATGAAAAGGCCATTCGCGCCGCAACCAGCGCGAGGGCAATGCGGGCCTGCGTGGAAAGCCCATCCAGTACGTTCATGGAAAAAGTGCCGGCCATTTGAGATCAAGGGTGTTGCCCGCTCAGATAGGCGCCGACGAGACTCTTCGCGATGTCGCTCGCCACCAGGCGGTCCAGGGTCTCCTTCGTCAACGGGTCCGCCTGCTCCTTCTTGAACGTCTCCTGACCAATCGCGTAGCTGGTTCCCGCCGAGGATTCCCGCTTCTCAGCGGTGACCGGATTGACCCGAAGCGTGCTCATGAACTGATGCGTCTGCTGATCCGCGTACATGGAGGCGCTGACGATCAGATCGCAGCCTTCCTGTTGCGCCCTTTTCAGGAGGCGATTCGTGTTGGCAGCCATGTCGGTCGCCTCTACGGGATGGGGCATCTCGATCACCTTTCTGCCGGCGCCCTTGAACTCCGCGGACACGAACTGACCGAAGCTGTTGTTCAGTTGATTCCACATCCGATTGACCTGCGGATCGCTGGAGGACATGTTCTTCCCTCGGCTGAAGACGACCACGCATTTGGATTCGGAAGCTTCTTGCGCGTGTGTGGCGCCGGATGCCAATGCCAGAAGGATGCTCAGCGAGAAAGTGAAGCGCATGGTGGTCGGTGTGAGACGGGGCGGACCGGATCCTAGCCGACGCGGCGGAGCGACAACCCGTGGTGATCGGGGCACACTGCGTGACCTCGCGAATCGCACTGGTCCGGTTCGCGGCATCCCTTCCTCGTGGACCACGCAGATGCAACACCTGACCCGATGCATGGCGTCCTTGCTCATCGCGGGATATGCCGCCGCTTCTTTCGCGCAGTCCGCGGCCCCGCAGGATAGCCAGGTCGCGTCAGCCAGCGACCCCATCGACTGCGCGACGAAGTACAAGGAAGTCGGTCCGGTGGCGATCAAGCTGCCGTATTGGGAGTTCGACCAGACCGAGAAAGGCTGGCGCTCGCTGGGCAACTGCTATCCGGAACAGACGCAACTGCTCAAGCGCTACATCAAGCGCCAGGAGTACGAAATGCGCGGTGTGCGCTGGCACCTCGCGCAGACGCTGGCGATGACCGGCGACAACGTTGCGGCCGCCGAGCAGGCCTTGCTGTCGGTCAATCCGGACGAAGCCACCCAGACGCCTGGTTTCAGCTGGAACACCTACGTGCTGGCGACGGCGGCCTTCCTTCGCAAGGACCGGATCGCGTTCGACGTGCAGTACGAGGCCCACCGCCGCGCGACCGAGGCCAACACCGAGAACGCGACCAACCTGAAGGTGTTGGCGGGACTGGCGGCGTGCTTCGACAAGCCGTACCGGGAGCCCTACGGCAAGTGCCGACCCCGGGATTGACCCGGCTTCCCACCCGCTTCGTGTGGCGAGGCGGCCGGGTCAGGCGTAGGTGTTGATGTTCCGGCCGAGACTGCCTTCGGTGGCCAGGGCGGTCGGCTGCGGCAGCGCCGCCAGCAGCGCGGCGGCGCCGGCTTCCTGGACGTCCATGGCCTTGCGGAGCACCAGCAGGCCGGCCGCGTTGCCGACCGTGCCTGGCGTGCCGTTGGATGCATTGCTGACCGCCGCGGCGACGCTTGGGGAATTGGTGATGACCATCCCTGCAATATCGGCGATTCCGGCGCGAGCTTGAGCACAGATCTCACGAGACCACGGCGCCGATGGGGTGAGCCCCGCAGTGCCCGATCAGCTCGACCAGCTGCGCCCGGAAGCCCTGCGCCAACCCCTCCATCGTCTCCGGCCTGAACATCCGATCGCTGTAGGACCAGTTCATCGTCAACACGCCGTCCATCACCTGGCCGATCACCTCGATCCAGTTCGGCAGCGGGCCGTTCTCGTCGCGCGCCATGCCGCCGGAATCGCGGGCGCGCTGGAAGCCGGTGCCCTCCTTCAAGGTCTGGTCGAACTGCCCCAGGTAGTTGAACGCGATGCCCGGCCGCACCGCCGCCAGCGAGTCGCGCACCGCCGCGTCGGCGTGCAGGTAGCGCAGCGCGCCGAAACCGACGCCTCGGTTCGGTACCGCGCGCAGATGCGCGGACACCGCCGGGATCGCCTCTGCCCACGGCTGGCCGTGTCCGGTCAGGCGCACGGGATAGGCGCTCGTGAACCAACCCACCGTGCGGCTCAGGTCAAGGTCCGCGGCGTCGCCCTCGCGGCCGTGGCCCTCAAGCAGCACAAGCGCCTCCGGATGCCCGGTCCACGCGGACAGCGTGCGTCCCAGCGCGGTCAGCAGCAGCGCATCGATGCCGCTGTCGTAGGCGGCAGGCGCGACGCGGAGGAGTTGCTGCGTGAGCGCCGCGTCAAGCGACATCGACGCCGTGCGCCGGTCCTTGATCCAGCCGAGCGCCTCCGGGTCGTCGCGCGGGAGGTCAGGGATCGCGGCGATCTCGCGTTGCCAATGCGGCAGCTCGGCAGCCAACGCTTCTGACCTCGCCCACTGCTGCAGGTGCTCCGCCCACGCCTTGAACGGCGCGCTGCGGACCGGCAGCGTCGGCTCCGTGCCGGCCGCCAACGCCAGGTACAGCGACTGCAGATCCTCCAGCAGCACGCGCCAGGACACGCCGTCGATCGTCAGGTGATGCACCGCGATCAGCAGCCGTGCGCTGCCGTCAGCATGTCGCAGGTGAAGCATCCGCCAGAGCGGGCCCTGCGCAAGGTCCAAGCTGCGCTGCGCGAGGTCCGCCTCACGTCGGATGTCGTCCGGGCTGGCCACATCGCGTGTCCACAGGACCTCCACGGCATCCGCCGCCGAAGCATCCTCGTAGCGTTGCGTCCAGGTGCCATCCGCGTCCTGCTGGAAGCGCAGGCGCAGTCCGTCGTGATGCCGCGCGAGCAGCGTGATCACGCGCCGCAGCCGGTCCTCGTCGAGCCAGACCGGCGCCTGCAGCATCACCGATTGGTTGTAGTGGTGGCGTGCGGGAATGGGCTCGTCGAAGAACCAGCGCTGGATCGGCGTCAACGGGACGAGGCCTTCCGCAACGGCGTCGTCGGCCACGGCGGTGGCGGAGGCGGAACCCGCCTGCGTCAGCGACGCTCTGTCCGCCGTTGCCGTCGTTGCTGTTGCTGCTGCCGTTGCGGACGCCGAGGCCGTGGCTGCCGCCACCGCGACGGCGGCACTCAGCCCCTCGATCGTCTGGTGGCGGATCAGGTCGCGCAGTCGCAGTTCGAAGCCGAGCTTGGCGTTGCGCACCCGCGAGATCACCTGCAGGCTCAGGATGGAGTCGCCGCCCAGTTCAAAGAAGTTGTCGCCGATGCCGACCTGCTCGAGGCCCAGCACCTCCTGCCAGATCGCCGCCAGCCGGCGTTCGACCTCGTTGCGCGGAGCGCGATGGGCGCCGTCGGTGCTCGCGATCGGATCGGGCAGCGCGCTGCGGTCCAGCTTGCCGCTGATGAGTCGCGGCAGGCGCGGCAGGACCACCAGATGCGCCGGCGCCATGTGCTCCGGCAACTGCTCGGCGATCCGCTGGCGGATGCGCGGCAGCAGCGCCGCCTCTGTGACATCGGGCAGCGCGACGACGTAGGCCACGAGCTGCTTCCCGGAGGGGCTCTCGCGCGCGACGACCGCCGCCTCGAGCACGCCCGGCACCTCGCACAGGCAGGTCTCGATCTCGCCCAGCTCGATGCGGAAACCGCGGATCTTGACCTGGTGGTCGGCGCGGCCGATGTATTCGATGTTGCCGTCCGCCATCCAGCGGACCAGGTCACCGGTGCGGTACAGCCGGCCGCCGGAGGCGTCGAACGGATCGGCGACGAAGCGCTGCGCCGTCAGGCCCGCGCGGCCCAGGTAGCCGCGCGCCAGGCCGTAGCCGCCGATGTAGAGCTCGCCGACGACGCCCGCCGGAACCGGCTGCAGATCGGTGTCGAGCACATGGATCGCGCGGTCGCCCACCGGCCTGCCGATCGGGGCGTAGGCGCAGTCGAAGCTCTCGGTGGCGGCGGACTTCCAGATCAGCGGCGTGATCACGCACTCGGTCGGGCCGTAGCCGTTGATCATCGTGCGCGGGCGCAGGTGGCGGCAGACCTTGTCGTAGGCGGCCTTGGGCATGGCCTCGCCGCCGAAGACGTACAGCTCCACCGGTGGCGCGTCGCCCCGCATGCCGGCCCAATCGGCGATCTGGCCGAGGTAGGCCGGCGGGAACGCGGCGTTCGTCACCTCGTAGCGGTACATCGCCTCGCTGGTCTGCTCGGCGGTCCAGAGTTCGTTGTCGCGCAGCGCCAGGCCCGCGCCGATGCACAGCGGCGTCAGCCAGCGCTCATGCGCGCCGTCGAACGAGAACGACATGAAGTGCAGCTCGCACGAATCGGCACTCATGCCGTAGATCTCCGCCGTGGCCAGGCAGTGCATGGCCAGCGGACCGTGCGTCACCGCCACGCCTTTGGGCAGGCCGGTGGAGCCGGAGGTGTAGATCACATAGGCCAGGTGATCGGGATGGTCCGGCAGGTCGAGATTGGCGCTGTCGCCATCGGCGTCGCCATCCGCGTCGCAGGCAAGGCGCGCGCCATCGCGGCCCGGGAGGCCGGCCAGATCCTCCGGCGCATGGCCCTCCTCTTCCATCGTGACGACGGCCAGTCCGTCGATGACCGGCAGACGCGATCGCAGCGCACGCTGCGTCAGCAGCAGCGACGCGCCGCTGTCCCGCAGCATGAACGCCAGGCGGTCGGCGGGATAGGCCGGATCGAGCGGGACATAGGCCGCGCCGGCCTTCAGCACCGCGAGCAGGCCGACGATGCTGTCCAGCGAGCGCTCCAGCGCCACGCCGACACGCGCGTCGCGTGGCACGCCCAGGCGCACGAGGCGGCGCGCCAGCCGATTCGCGCGGGCATTGAGTTGCGCGTAGCTCAGTTCGTCGTCGCCGAACAGCAGCGCGATCGCTTCGCCGCGTTCTGCGGCCTGGCGCTCGATCAGGCGGTGCACCGGGACCGGACGCGGCGCGGCCAGACCGTCGCGGCTCCGCCCGAGTTCACACACCGTCGCGGTCGCGGTGTCGTCCAGCCAACTCAGCTCGCCGAGCGGCGCGGATGCGTCGGCGCTCATGCGGGCGAGCAGCGTCTCCATCTGCGCGCGCAGTTCCTCGACGAAGGCATCGTCGAAATCGCGGCGGCTGTAGCAGTACTCGATGACCAGCCGGTCGCCGGCCACCACCTGCAGGTCCATCGCATAACCGGTGAGGCCCTCGCCGCCGATCTCTGCGAACGCCAGGCCGTACTGGCTCAGCTGGCGCAAGGCGCGGTCGATCGGGGCGTTCTCGAAGACGATGATGCTGTCGAACAGTGGCCGGCCCGACGAACCCGCCCAGCGCTGCACGTCGGCCAGCGCGGCGTGCTCGTGGTCGCGCAACTGCAGGTTGGTGTCCTGCACCGCGCGCAGGTAGTCGCCGACGCGCTGGCCGGCGTCCCAGCGCACGGGCACCGGCACCGTGTTGATGAACAGGCCCAGCATCTCCTCGGCGCCCGGCAAGGTGGCGGGTCGGCCGGCCACGGTCGCGCCGAAGACGACGCGGTCGCGGCCCGTGTGCCGATGCAGCAGCACGGCCCATGCGGCTTGCACCAGCGTGTTCACGGTCACGCGCTCGCGCTGCGCGAAAGCCTGCAGCGATGCGGTGCCGTCGATGTCGAAGCGCGTGTACAACTTCTGGAAACCGGAACGGCCAGGCTCGGCGCGGGTGGACTCGGCCAGCAGCGTGGGCCCGTCCAGGTGCGCCAGCGCCGAGGTCCAGAACGCCTCGGGCGCGCCGGCGTCCTGGCGCTGCAGCCAGCGGACGAAGTCGCCGTACCGGGGCGGCTCGGCGGGCAGCGTCTCGCCGGCGTAGCAGCGCAGCCACTCGGCCATCAGGCGCGAATCGCTCCAGCCATCCGACAGCAGGTGATGGCGCGTCCACACCAGTTGATGACGGTCCTCGTCCAGCCGGAGCACGGCGACACGCGACAGCGGCGGGCGCAGCCAGTCGATGGGGCGCACGAGCTCAGCTCGGGCGAAGTCGGCGATGCGACGGGCCACCGCGGCCGGATCGCCTGAGCCGCCTGAGCCGGCCGAAGTGTCCGGTGCGGCCGGTGCGGCCGGTGCGGCTGATGAGTCGAGATCGCGCCAGTCGAGCCGTTCCATCACGGCCGACGCCTCGCGCAGCACCAACTGCAGCGGGCGCGCCATGCCGGGTTGCCAGAGAACCGCCGCGCGCAGCATCGCGTGACGGGCCACCATCACGCGCCAGGCGGCTTCAAGGCGATCAGGATCCAGATGGCGGACCTCGACGTTCAGCTGATTGACGTAGAGGCCGGAGTCCGGCGCCTCCACGGAATGCAGGAGCATGCCTTCCTGGGTCGGCACCAGCGGGTAAACGTCCTCGATCATCGAGGCGTCGATGCCAAGCGCGGCGATGGCCGCGTCGTCGAGGAAGTCGCTCAAGTGGCCGCGCGCGGCGGGCGCATCGGCGGTATGGCTGTTGCCACTGCCCGACGTGTCTTCCTCGACCAGACGCTCGGCCACCTCGCCCAGTCGCGCGACGGTCTGCAGCTCGAAGACCTGACGCGGCGTGATCCGCCAGCCCGCACGCCGCAGGCGCGAGATGATCTGCAGGCTGAGGATCGAATCGCCGCCCACTTCGAAGAAGTTGTCGTGACGGCCTACGCGCGTCACGTCCAGTACCTCCGCCCAGATGGCCGCGATGGCGAGTTCGACCTCGCCCTGCGGCGCTTCGTACTCGATGGCGGACGCGGCCTCCGGCTGCGGCAACGCCTTGCGGTCGACCTTGCCGCTGGGGTTCAGCGGCAGCGTGTCCAGCACGACGAAAACGGCGGGGACCATGTACTCGGGCAGCGCGCGGCCCAGCGCGTCGCGCAGGGTCGACACGTCGATCGAGCCGACGGCGCCAGCAATGCCAGCGGCGCCAGCGGCGCTATCAACGCTACCGACACCGGAAATGCCGGAGATCTCGACGCTTGCCGCATCGCCCATTCCGGGCGCGATCGTGGGCTTCGCGTGCGCTGACACGTACGCAATGAGCCGAGCACCCGTCGCTGCCGGCTGCGCGACGACCACGGCCTCGCGGATGCCCGGCTGAGCGAGCAACTGCGCTTCGATCTCGCCGAGCTCGATGCGGAAGCCGCGGATCTTGACCTGATGGTCGATACGGCCGAGGTAGTCGAGCTGACCGTCCGCGTTCCAACGCACCAGGTCGCCTGTGCGGTAGAGACGGCTTCCCGCCGAAGCACCCAGCACCCCACGAACACCACCCGTACCACGCATGCCATGCGTGACACCACACATGACATCGTCCGCGGTGTCGTTGGCCACCGTGGCCATCGGGTTGGCTACGAATCGTTCGGACGTCAGCGCAGCGCGACCGTGATAACCACGAGCCAAGCCGATGCCACCGAGGTAGAGCTCGCCCGGGACGCCGGGCGGGACCGGGTTGAGATCGCCGTCCAGCACCCACGTCGAGATGCCGGCGATCGGCGCGCCGATCGGCACCTGGCTGCGGCCGTCATCGCGGCACGTCCAATGCGTGACGTCGATGGCGGCCTCGGTGGGCCCGTAGAGATTGAACAGACCCGCCTGCGGAAGTCGCCGGAACACGCCAGCCTGCGCTTCCGCCGGCAGCGCTTCACCGCTGCACACGATGCGGCGCAGCGAGGTGCAGACCTCGACGCCGTCATGCGCCAGGAACGCTTGCAGCATCGAGGGGACGAAGTGGATCGTCGTGACCTGGTGTGCCTCGATCAGCGCCACCAGGCGTGCCGGATCGCGATGATCGCCCGGGCCTGCGATGGCCAGCCGGGCACCTTCGGCCAACGCCCAGAAGAGCTCCCACACCGATACGTCGAAGCTCAACGGCGTCTTCTGCAGCACCGTGTCCGAAGCATCGAGCGCATACGCCTGCTGCATCCACGCCAGGCGGTTGTGCAAAGCCACGTGGCGGTTCGCCGCGCCCTTCGGACGCCCCGTCGATCCGGACGTGTAGATCACGTAGGCGAGGTTCTCGCCGTGCAGCTCGACATCGGGGTTCACGGCTGACTGTTCCGAGACATCGATGGTGTCGATGTCGACGAAGCGGCGCCCTCCCCCGTCCGGCAACCGTGAGCGCAAGTGCGACTGGGTCAGCACCAGAGACACATCACTGTCCTCGAGCATGTAGGCCAGCCGGTCCGTCGGCAGCTCGGGATCGAGCGGCACGTAGGCGCCGCCGGCCTTCAGGATGGCCAGCACGCCGATCATCATGTCGAGCGAGCGCTCCACCGCCAGACCCACGCGCGCGTCGGCACGCACGCCCAGGGCGATCAGGCGATGCGCGAGCCGATTCGCGCGCAGGTTGAGCTCGCCGCGCGTCAACGCGGCGTCGCCGGACACCAGTGCCGGCGCATCGGGATCGATCGCCGCCTGACGCTCGATGAGGCGATGCATCGTCATCGCCCCCGAGAAGCCACCGTCAGCGTCGGTGTCGGTGTCGGCGTCGGCGTCGGCGTCGGCGTGATCGCAGCCAGAGCCAGAGCCAGAGCCAGAGCCAGAGCCAGAGCTGACCATGGCAACAGCCTTCGAGCCTTCGCTCCATCGCGCCAACGTCGCCATCTCGGCATCACCGAGCAACGGCAGCGCATGCAACGGTCGATCGCCGCCGGTCGCCAGCGCGTCGACGATCCCGCGCACGGCGGCCTCCAGGTAGCCGGCCATGCGCTCGGCGCGCACCGAGCGCTCGACCTGGAGCACCAGCTCGAAGACCTCACCGCGGTCGTTGACCGACAGCGTGAACGGATAGTTGGTGCGCTCCTTCGCCCCGACCAGCGTCATGCCCTCCCAGGTCGTCTCCGCGCCCACCGCGTCGTTTGCGTCGCTCGCGTCGTTTGCCTCATGCGTTCCATGCGCTTCATGCACGCCCCCGGAGCTTTCATCGCCTCGACGCGGGCCGCTGTGGCGATAGTTCAGCAGGCTGGAGAACAACGGCGTGCCACCCGGCAGCCCACTGCAGCGCTGCGCCAGCGACAGCGGCGCGTGCTCGTGATGCAGCAGGCCGGTCAGGCGCTCATGCGTCTCGCGCAGGCCTTGCGCGACGCTGCGGCCGCCGAGCCGCACCCGCAGCGGCAGCGTGTTGATGAACATCCCCATCGCGCGGTGCGCGTCCTCGCCGCCCTGCATGCGGCCGAAGAGCACCGTGCCGAAAACGACGTCGTCGCGCCCGGCGGTGCGCGCCAGCACCAGCGCCCACGCAAGGTGGAACAGCGTCGCCGCACTGACGCCCTGGCGCCGCGCCTGCTCACGCAGTGCCGTCGACAGCGTCGCGGGCAGCGTCAGTCGCGACTCCTCGTTGGCGCTGCCGTCCAGCCGCGCGTCCGCGAGCCCGAAGGGCGCGGTCAACTCGTCCACGTCGCCCAGTTGCGCGCGGAAGAAGGCCTCATGCGCGGCCGTGTCGATACCGCCTCGCGCCTGCGCGACGTAGCGGCGGTACGGAACCGGTTCAGGCAGTTCGGCCTGCCGGCCCTGGAGGATCAGCGCGATCTCCTCGATCATCAGCTTCTCAGCCGTGTGGTCGAGCGCCAGATGGTGGCTCGGCAACTGCAGCAGCCATTGCCCGGCCGGCGCATCGTGCACGGCGATCGCGCGCACCAGCGGCGCGCGGCGGACGTCGATGCGGAAGCTGCGGCGATCCACGTGCGCCGCCAGCCGCTCGGCCGCGAGACCCGCGGCGCGATCCGCCTCGTCGATCTCCAGCCACTCGAGCCGCAGCGGCGCCTCGCGGCAGACCACCTGGACCGGCGTCCGCAAGCCTTCCCACAGGACGGCGGTGCGCAGGATGTCGTGGCGCGCGATGACCTGATTCAAGGCGTCGATGAAGCGCAGCAGTCGCGGCTGCGAATCGAATCGCAGCAGCAGCGAAATGACGTAGGCGTCGCCCTGCTCCTGCATCAGGTGATGGAACAGCATCCCTTCCTGCAGCGGCGCGAGCGGATAGAGATCCTGGATGTTGCCGGCCCCACCGGGGATGGCGGATTCGATACGACGCAGTTCGTCCACGTCGAGGTCGATCAGCGGCAGCATGCCGGGCTCGATCGCGGCGCAGCCGGGAGGGATGGTGGCGGCGCTGTCGTCGATCGGCACGGTGTCCGACGACGACGCGCGGGCCGTCGCCACTGCGGCAGCGGCTGCGAAATCCGCCAGGCGCGGATGCAGGAACAGCTCGCGCATCTCGGAGTGCCAGCCGGCCTGCCGCATCCGCGCCTGCAGCTGGATCGCCAGCAGCGAATGACCGCCGAGTTCGAAGAAATTGTCCTGGCGACCGACGCGCTCGACGGCCAACAGGTCCGTCCAGATCGCGGCGATGGCGAGCTCGGCGTCACCTTGCGGCGCCTCATACTCGGCCGATGACGCGGCCTCCAGCTGCGGCAGCGCCTTGCGATCGACCTTGCCGCTGGGGTTCAGCGGCAGCGTGTCCAGCACGACGATGACGGCGGGGACCATGTACTCGGGCAGCGCGCGGGCCAGCGCCTCGCGCAGGATTGCCACGTCGATCCGCGCTTCAACCGGCTCTTCGAACGGCGCCGCGACCAGCGCCTCCACGGACTCGTCGGTCGACCCGGTGTGGCCAGCGGTCGTCGCATGCGCCGACACGTACGCGACGAGTCTTGCGCCCGCCGGCGCTTGCTGCGCCACGACGACGGCCTTGCGAACGCTCGGCTGCGCGAGCAACTGCGCTTCGATTTCGCCGAGCTCGATGCGGAAGCCGCGGATCTTGACCTGATGGTCGATGCGGCCGAGGTAGTCGAGTTGGCCGTCGGTGTTCCAGCGCACGAGGTCGCCTGTGCGATAGAGCCGGCTTCCTGCCGATGCACCCAGAACACCACGAGCACCACCCGCGCCACCCATGCCATGCGTAACACCACACATGCCCTCGTCCGCGGTGTCGTTGACCGCCGTGGCCATCGGGTTGGCGACGAATCGCTCGGACGTCAGGCCGGCGCGATCGTGATAGCCGCGCGCAAGCCCGATGCCGCCGAGGTACAGCTCGCCCGGGACGCCGGGCGGGACCGGGTTGAGGTCTCCATCCAGCACCCAGGTCGAGATGCCCGTGATCGGCGCGCCAATCGGCACCTGGCTGCGACCGTCGTCGCGGCACGTCCAATGCGTGACGTCGATGGCGGCCTCAGTCGGTCCGTACAGGTTGTAGAGGCTCGCCTTCGGAAGCCGCCGGAACACGCCGGCTTGCGCCTCCGCCGGCAGCGCTTCGCCGCTGCACACGATGCGGCGCAGCGAGGTGCAGACCTCGACGCCGTCGTGCGCCAGGAACGCCTGCAGCATCGACGGCACGAAGTGGATCGTCGTGACCTGATGGGCCTCGATGAGCGCCACCAGGCGCGCCGGGTCGCGATGATCGCCCGGGCCTGCGATGGCGAGGCGCGCGCCTTCGGCGAGCGCCCAGAACAGCTCCCACACCGACACGTCGAAGCTCAACGGGGTCTTCTGAAGCACGGTGTCCGAGGCATCGAGCGCGTACGCCTCCTGCATCCACGCCAGGCGGTTGTGCAGCGCCGCGTGGCGGTTGGCCGCGCCCTTCGGACGGCCGGTCGATCCCGACGTATAGATCACGTACGCGAGGTTCTCGCCGTGCAGCTCGACATCCGGATTCGCGTCAGCTCTCGTGTCTCGGTCTGCGTCCGGCCGGGCACTTAGTTCGATCGTGTCGATGTCGACGACGCTGAGTTCTTGCCCGACCGGCAGCCGTGAGCGCAGATGCGACTGCGTCAGCACCAGCGCCACGCCGCTGTCCTCGAGCATGTAGGCCAGCCGGTCCGCCGGCAGCTCGGGATCGAGCGGCACGTACGCGCCACCGGCCTTCAGGATGGCCAGCACGCCGACCATCATGTCGAGCGAGCGCTCCACCGCCAGCCCCACGCGCGAGTCCGGGCGAACGCCCAGCGCGATGAGGCGATGCGCCAGACGGTTCGCGCGGACATTGAGCTCACCGCGCGTCAACGACGAGGTTGCCGCCGACGCCGACGCCGATGCCGATGCCGATGCCGATGCCGATGATTTCGCGTCGCCGAACACCAGCGCGGGCGCCGTGGGATCCGCCGCAGCCAACCGCTCGATGCGCCGATGCACCGGCTCCGCCGCCGCGATCGGCGCGGTATTGACGCTGAGTTGCGCGAGCCGTTCTGCTTCCTCCGTCGACATCAGCGCGACATCGCCGACCGCGATCTCCGGCGTGTCGGCGATCGCCGCCAGCATCGCGGCGAAGTGGCCCGCCATGCGGTCGATGGCCGCGGGCTCGAAAAGCTCCGCCGCGTAGCTGAAGCTCGCGCGCACCGTGCCGTCGGCGTTCTCGGTGGTCGTCAGCATCAGCTCGAACTGCGCGGCCTGCTCGCCGGAGGCATACGGCGTGACCCTCAGCCCCGGCAGCACCGCCTCGCCCCGGGCCCCACCGCGGCCGTGGTTGAACATCACCTGGAACAGCGGATGCACGCCGAGCGAGCGCTCGGGCTGCAGCGCATCGACCAGTTGCTCGAACGGCAGGTCCTGATGCGCCTGCGCGCCGAGCGCGGCCTCCCGGGCCTGATCGAGCATCTGCCCCACCGTTCGGCGCCCCTCCACGCGATTGCTGAGCACCTGCGTGTTGACGAAGAAGCCGACGACCCCTTCGGTCTCCGGCCGCTGGCGATTGGCCACGGGCACGCCGACGCGGATGTCCGCCTGTCCGGCATGGCGGGCCAGCACCGCCTGGTAGCCGGCCAGCAGCGCCATGAACAGCGTGGCGCCGTGCTCCAGCGCCCGCTGTCGCAGCGCGCCCACCAGCGGCGCGGGCAGCGTCATCACATGCAGGGCGGCGCGATACCGCCCATCCGATCGTCGGGGGTGATCCACCGGGAGCTGCAGCACCGGCTGCTCGCCGCCCAGCCGGTCCTTCCAGTAGGTCAACTGCCGGTCCTTCTCGCCGGCCTCCAGCCAGTGGCGCTGCCATGCGGCGTAGTCCGCGTACTGGATCGGCAAGGCCGGCGCCGACGGCGTCTCGCCGCGCACCCGAGCACCGTACTGCGCGACGAATTCGTCGACGATCACCTTCATCGACCAGCCGTCCGACACGATGTGATGCATCACGACGACGAGGATGTGGCGCTCCGCGCTCTGCCGCAGCAAGGCCACGCGCAGCAGCGGTCCCGCGCCGAGGTCGAACGGGCGGTCCGCCAGACGCCGCGCCATCGCCCGCGTGCGCGCTTCCACGTGACCATCGACGTTGTTGCCATCGACGTCATTGCCACCAGCGCCGTTGCGATCGGCGCCGTTGGGTTCAGCCTTAGCGGCATCGGTTTCGACGCTATCGGCCTCAGCGCCGGCACTGGCACTGGCACTGGCACGGACATCGATCGTCTCGACGTGGAAACCAGTCTTCCCGGCTCCATGCACCCGCTGAGCCACCTGCCCCCGCTCATCCGCATGGAAGGTCGTGCGGAGCGACTCATGGCGCTCGATCAGCGCCTCGAAGCTGGCGCGCAACGCCGCCTCGTCGAGTGTTCCCTGCAGGATCAACGCGCCCGACAGGTGATACGCCGTGCTGCTCGGATCCAGCGTCCACAGGAACCACTGGCGCAACTGGGCGTGCGAGAGCGGCCGCGCGTCGAGGCGAGCAGCCTGGTCATCGCCGGAGGTCTCCATCACCGAAGATGCGTCCGCGACCATGGCACCGGCCGCCACGCGCGGCGCGGGCACGATCGGCAGCATCGCGAAGTCGATGCCCTGCGCCTTCAGCGCCTGCAGGAACCCGCGCTGCTTGTCCGCGGGAAGACGCGCGAAGCGCTCCGCCAGCGCCCGCTTGGGATCGGCGGGAGATGCGACCGCCGGGGCGGTCGCGCCTGAGGTCGATGGCGAGACCGCTGCCGGGCTCGACGATGCCGCCGCCGCTGGGGTCGACGGCGAGACCGCCGATGCGGTCGACGAGGCGTCGTTCTTGTCGATGATGCTCATTCAGTTCTCCCAGGTATCCAGCAGTGCCGCCATGCGATCCAGATCGCCGCGCTGCGCCGACGCCGTCGCGTCGACCTCGCGCTGCACCGCCGCGGCCGCGTCGGCCAGCGTCGGGCTCTCGAAGTACGCGCGCAGCGGCAGCTGCACGCCAAAGCGCCGCTGCACCTTCATCTGCAGTTTCAGCAGGGCCAGCGAATGCCCGCCCAGTTCAAAGAAGTTGTCGTCGCGACCGACGCGTTCCACGGCCAGCGTCTCCGCCCACAGCGCGGCCAGCGCCGTCTCGGTCTCGCCGCGCGGCGGCTCGTGCGCGCGGTCGATGTCGGCCTCGGGCGCCGGCAGCGCCTTGCGGTCGACCTTGCCGTTGGGGTTCAGCGGCAGCGCGTCCAGCACGATGAACAGCCCCGGCACCATGTGGTCCGGCAACACGCGCGCGAGGCCTTCCCGCAACGCGCGCGGCGCCAGGGCATGACCGGGCAGCGGCGACACATAGGCCACCAGCCGGGCGCCGGCCGCGCCGTCGGCGGCGACCGCCACCGCCTCGCGCACGCCGGGTTGCAGGCGCAGCTGCGATTCCACCTCGCCGAGCTCGATGCGGAAGCCGCGCACCTTCACCTGATGGTCGATGCGGCCGAGGTACTCGAGCTCGCCGCGCGCGTTCCAGCGCACCAGGTCGCCGGTGCGGTACATGCGCCCTCCGGTGCCAACGGACCGCTTGCCGATTCGATCGCCGAATGAAGCGTCGAATGGAACGACTGTTGGATCGCCGAATACATCGGCGAACGGATCGGCGACGAAGCGCTCGGCGCTCGCATCGGGCCGTCCGAGGTAGCCGCGCGCCAGACCGCCCGCCAGGTACAGTTCGCCCGGCACGCCGGGCGGGCACAGGTTCAGGTCGCCATCGAGCACGTAGGCGCTGCGGTCGCCCACCGGCTTGCCGATCGGCATGTAGGACGCGTCGGAGCGCTCGCCGGCCAGCGCGATTCCCACCGTCGGCGTGATCACCGTCTCGGTCGGACCGTAGCCGTTGATGATGCGCGGCGGCTTCAGCACGGCCTGCACGAGATCGAGGTTCGCGCGGGACATGGCCTCGCCGCCGACGGTGTAGGACCGGATCGGCAGCCGGCTCGCCGACTCGCCGAGCAGTTCGGCCATCTGCGTCAGGTAGCCCGGCGTGAAGCAGGCGATCGTGATGCCGTGGCGTTCGATCTCGGCGGCGGTCCGCTCCGCGGGCCACAGTTCCTGGTCGCGCGGCATCAGCGCCGCGCCGAAGGCCAGCGGCACCCAGGTGCGTTCATGCGCGCCGTCGAATGCGATCGACGCGAACTGCAGCTCGCGGTCCTCCGGCGTCATGCCGTAGACCTCCCCGATCGATTGCACGTGCATCGCCAGCGGCCCGTGCGTGACGGCCACGCCCTTCGGCCGCCCCGTGGAGCCCGACGTGTAGATCACGTAGGCCAGGTGCTCCGGGTGGAGTTCGACGGCGGGATCCGTGTCCGCGCCGGTGAAGGCGTCGCCGCCGTCCAGCGTCAGCACCTCAAGTCCGTCGTGGACCGGCAGCCGCGATGCGATCGTCTCCTGCGTCAGCAGCAGGCGCAGGCCGCTGTCCTCGACCATGTAGGCCAGACGCTCGGCCGGATAGCTCGGATCCAGCGGCACGTACGCGGCGCCGGCCTTCAGGATCGCCAGCAGGGCGACCACCATGTCCATCGACCGCTGCACCGCCAGACCGATGCGGTCCTCCGGTTGAACGCCCAGCGCGATCAGCCGATGCGCGAGGCGATTGGCCCGGGCGTTGAACTGCGCGTAGCTGAGCTGTTGATCGCCGGAGATCAAGGCGACCGCGTCGGGCCGTTCCGCGGCCTGGCGTTCGACCAGACGGGGCACCGGCGGCGTCCGGCCGTAGCGATGCTCGTTGAGGCCCCAGTCCTTCAACCGGGCGAGAGAGGCGGGATCCATCACGTCCAGCTCGCTCAACGTCTTCGCGGGACGGTGCGCCAGCGCGTCCACCAGGCTGCCTACCGCGGCCTGGATCAGCCTGCAGACATGGTCCGCATCCAGCGATTCGTGCACCTGCGCGACCAGGCCGAAGCCTTGTCCATCGTCGTCCACCGAGAGGCCGAACGGGTAGTTCGACCGCTCCTGGGCGGCGCCGATCTCCATGCCTTCCCAGGCGATCGAGGACGCATCGCGTCGGCGGCCCGCATGCCGGTAGTTGAGCAGCGCGGAGAACAAGGGCGTTCCGCCCGACATCCCGCTGCAGCGTTGCGCGAGCGACAGGCTCGCATGCTCGTGACGGAGCAGCGCGGAGAGCGCCGCATGGGCGTCGCGCAGACCATCCGCGACGGACTGCGTACCGACGCGCAGGCGCAGCGGCAGCGTGTTGATCGAAAGCCCCAGGGCGCGCTCAGCGCCGCCTTCGGCGCGCAGGCGGCCCAGCAGCACGGTGCCGAAGACGACGTCGGTGCGGCCCGTCGTGCGGCCCAGCACCAGCGCCCACGCGAGGTGGAACAGCGAGGCGACGCCGACGCCATGCCGGCGCGCCTGCCGACGGGCCTCGGCCGCCAGCGGAGCTGGAAGCGCATGACGTGCCTGCCGCAGGCGCGAGCCGTCACCGCGGACGTCGGCCACGCCGAACGGCGCGGTGGGCTCGGTGACATCGCGCAGCATGGCGTTGAAGAAGGCCTCGTGCTCGGCGCGGCTGATACCGAGGCGGGCCTGCGCCACGAAGCGGCGGAACGGCACCGGCTCCGGCAGCTCGGCTGTCCGGCCCTGCTGGATCAGCGTGATCTCCTCGACGACACCGGCCAGCGTGCTGTGGTCCGTCACCAGGTGATGGCTGGGGAGTTGCAGCAGCCAGCGTCCCTGCGCCGCGTCGAAGCCCGCGATCGCGCGGAGCAGCGGCGCGCGCCGCACGTCGATGCGGCAGCGGCCGGGGCGACCCATGGCCTCGAGCCGCACGGCCACCGCACCGTCCTCGGGCGACAGCCACTCGATGTCGAGACGCGCCTCGCGGCACACGACCTGCACCGGCTCCTCGAGACCTTCCCACAATACGGCGGTGCGCAGGATGTCGTGACGCTCGATGACGCGATTGAAGCTGTCGACGAAACGTCGCAGTCGCGCCTCGCTGTCGAAGCTGATCAGGTGGGCGGTGACGTAGGCGTCGGCGTCGGGTTGCAGCAGGTGGTGGAAGAGGATGCCTTCCTGCAGCGGAGCGAGCGGGTAGACGTCCTGGATGTTGGCGGCGCCGCCGGGGATGGCGGCTTCGATGCGGCGGGTCTCGTCGGGAGTCAAGGCGATCAGCGCCGCCCCGTCATCGATGGAGGCCGAAGTCGAAGTCGAAGTCGATGGGAAATCCGACTCCGACTCCGACTCCGACTCCGACGTCGACGTCGACGTCGATTGAGCCGACGTCGACACCGGTGACGCCGACTTCGGTGACGCCGACGACGCGATCGATTCGGCGAATGCCGCGAGTTCCGCGTGCAGGAAGATCTGACGGACCTCGGTGCGATGTCCCCGTGCGCGCAGGCGCTCCAGCACGCGCAGTGCCAGCAGCGAGTGGCCGCCCAGCGCGAAGAAGTTGTCGCGACGGCCGACGCGTTCGACGCCGAGGACCTCGGCCCAGATCGCGGCGACCGTCTCCTCGATCTCACCGCGCGGCGCTTCGTACTCGATGTCGGACACGGCCTCCGGCTGCGGCAGCGCCTTGCGATCGACCTTGCCGCTGGGGTTCAGCGGCAGCGTGTCCAGCACGACGATGACGGCGGGGACCATGTACTCGGGCAGCGCGCGGCCCAGCGCCTCGCGCAGGATCGACACGTCGATCGAGTCAGCGATGCCAGAGATGCCCGTGACGCCGGTGTTCTCGGCGCCAGCCCCATGGCCCATTCCGGGCGTGGTCGTGACCCTGGCGTGCGCCGACACGTACGCGACGAGTCTTGCGCCCGCCGGCGCTTGCTGCGCCACGACGACGGCCTCGCGAACGCCCGGCTGCGCGAGGAGCTGCGCCTCGATCTCGCCGAGCTCGATGCGGAAGCCACGGATCTTGACCTGATGGTCGATGCGGCCGAGGTAGTCGAGTTGACCGTCGGCGTTCCAGCGCACGAGGTCGCCTGTGCGGTAGAGACGGCTGCCTGCCGATGCACCCAGAACACCACGAGCACCACCCGCGCCACCCATGCCATGCGTGACACCACACATGCCATCGTCCGCGGTGTCGTTGGCCGCCGTGGCCATCGGGTTGGCGACGAATCGCTCGGACGTCAGGCCGGCGCGATCGTGATAGCCGCGCGCAAGCCCGATGCCGCCGAGGTACAGCTCGCCCGGGACGCCGGGCGGGACCGGGTTGAGGTCTCCATCCAGCACCCAGGTCGAGATGCCCGTGATCGGCGCGCCAATCGGCACCTGGCTGCGACCGTCGTCGCGACACGTCCAATGTGTGACGTCGATGGCGGCCTCGGTCGGGCCGTACAGGTTGTAGAGGCTCGCATTCGGAAGCCGCCTGAACACGCCGGCTTGCGCCTCCGCCGGCAGCGCTTCGCCGCTGCACACGATGCGCCGAAGCGAGGTGCAGACCTCAACGCCGTCGTGCGCCAGGAACGCCTGCAGCATCGACGGCACGAAGTGGATCGTCGTGACCTCGTGGGCTTCGATGAGCGCCACCAGGCGCGCCGGCTCGCGATGATCGCCCGGGCCTGCGATGGCGAGGCGCGCGCCTTCGGCCAACGCCCAGAAGAGCTCCCACACCGACACGTCGAAGCTCAACGGGGTCTTCTGAAGCACGGTGTCGGAGGCATCGAGCGCGTACGCCTCCTGCATCCACGCCAGGCGGTTGTGCAGCGCCGCGTGTCGGTTGGCCGCGCCCTTCGGACGGCCGGTCGATCCCGACGTGTAGATCACGTAAGCCAGGTTCTCGCCGTGCAGCTCGACGTCCGGATTCGCGTCAGCTCTCGTGTCTCGGTCTGCGTCCGGCCGGGCACTTAGTTCGATCGTGTCGATGTCGACGACGCTGAGTTCTTGCCCGACCGGCAGCCGTGAGCGCAGATGCGACTGCGTCAGCACCAGCGCCACGCCGCTGTCCTCGAGCATGTAGGCCAGCCGGTCCGCCGGCAGCTCGGGATCGAGCGGCACGTACGCGCCACCGGCCTTCAGGATGGCGAGCACGCCGACCATCATGTCGAGCGAGCGCTCCACCGCCAGACCCACGCGCGAGTCCGGGCGAACGCCCAGCGCGATGAGGCGATGCGCCAGACGGTTCGCGCGGACGTTGAGTTCACCGCGCGTCAACGACGATGTTTCAGCCGACGCCGATGACACCGATGACACCGATGTCGATGGGGTCGCCGATGACGATGACGATGACGATGACGATGACGATGACGACGACGACGACGACGAGGCCGCGTCGCCGAAAACCAGCGCGGGCGCCGTGGGATCCGCCGCAGCCAACCGCTCGATGCGCCGATGTACGGGCTCCGCCGCGGCGACCGGCTCGGTGTTGACGCTGAGCTGCGCGAGCCAGTCCGATTCGACCGTCGACATCAACGCCACATCGCCGACGGCGATCTGCGGCGTGTCGGCGATCGCCGTCAGCATCGCGGCGAAGTGGCCCGCCATGCGCTCGATGGCCGCGGGCTCGAACAGCTCCGCCGCGTAGCTGAAGCTCGCGCGGACGCTGCCGTCCTCCAGCTCCGTCGTGTGCAGCGCAAGCTCGAACTGCGCCGCGCGTTCCGCGACTTCCACCGGCTCGATAGCCAGTCCGGACAATTGCCGCGCAGACAGATCCTGGCCGCGCTGGTGGTTGAACAGCACCTGGAACAGCGGATGAACCCCCAACGAGCGCTCCGGCTGGAGCGCCTCGACCAGTTGCTCGAAGGGCAGATCGGGATTCGCCTGCGCGCCGATCGCCGCCTCGCGCGCCTGCGCCAGCACCTGCGTGAGCGGCAGCCGCGTGGCGATGCGGTTGTCCAGCACCTGCGTGTTGACGAAGAAGCCCACCACCGGCGCGATCTCGGGCCGGTCGCGGTTGGCGATGGGCACGCCGACGCGGATGTCCGTCTGGCCCGTCCACCGGGCCAGGACGGCCTGGAAGCCGGCCAGCAGCACCATGAACGGCGTCGCGCCCGCGTCCCGCGCGCTCTGTCGCAGACGCCCCGCCAATGCCGGCGGCAGCGCGAGCGTGTGCCGCGCCGCGCGGTACCGGCCGTCGGCGCGGCGCGGATGATCGGTCGGCATCTGCAGCACCGGCTGCTCGCCGCCGAGCCTTCCCAACCAGTGATCGAGCTGCCGCTGCTGCTCGCCGTCGACCATGCGATGACGCTGCCACGCGGCGTAGTCCGCGTACTGGATCGGCCACGGGACCAGCATCGACTGCTCGCCGCGCAGCGCGGCCTCGTAGTCGGCCAGGACTTCGTCCACGACGATGCGCATCGATCCGCCATCGGACACGATGTGGTGCATCACCACCACCAGCAGATGGCGGTCCGCGTCCTGCCGCTGCAGCCCGACGCGGATCAGCGGTCCCGCGCTGAGGTCGAACGGCGTGTCGACAAGCCGCCGCGCCTGCGCATCGTCCGAGAGCTCCGTCAGCGCAATCACTGCTTCGCCCGGACCTCGGACGCGTTGCATCACCGCGCCGTCCGGCGATGCGTGGAAGGTCGTCCGCAGCGATTCATGCCGGCGGACGAGCGCCTCGAAGCTCGCGCGCAGGGCCGACACGTCCAGCAAGCCGCGCAGCGTCAGCGCGCCGGCGATGTGATACGCGGTGCTCGTGGGATCGAGCTGCCAGAGGAACCACTGACGCTCCTGCGCGAAGGAAGCCAGCATCGCGGCAGACCGATCGGCGGCCGACAGCGCCGTGATGGCCCGGCGCGAAGCCAGCCCGTTGCCGCTGCGCGCCTGACCGTCCATCTCCGCTCGGGTGCCAGCGTCCGTTCCCGCTTCTCGCACTGCCTCAGCCTCAGCCGCCGCCACCGCCTCTTCGCCGGCCTCGGCCACCGCCAGCAGGTCCACGATTCGCGCAAGCGCGGCCGCGGTCGGGTGCTCGAACACCTCCCGCGGCGACAGCCGCCAGCCCCGACGGTGAGCCAGCGAGATCAGCTTCAAGCTCAGGATCGAATCCCCGCCGAGCGCGAAGAAGTGATCGTCGCGCCCGACTCGCGACACGCCGAGAACGTCGGCGAAGAGCGCCGCGACGGCCGCTTCGGTGTCGCCGCGAGGTGCCTCGTAGGCACCCACCGAGTCGAGCTCGGGGTCGGGCAGCGCGCGCCGGTCGACCTTGCCGTTCGGGTTGAGCGGCAACGCGTCCAGCACGACCACCAAGCTCGGCACCATGTAGTCAGGCAGTACCGCGGCCGCTCGCTCGCGCACGCTTTCCATGTTTTCAGCGTCGAGCACGTGGCCGGCCCGTGCCACGACGTAGGCCACCAGCCGTGTGCCGGACGGTCCCGGCGCGGCGACGGCCACCGCCTCGCGCACGGCGGGCTGCGAGGTCAATGCGGCCTCGACCTCGCCGAGCTCGATGCGGAAGCCGCGCACCTTGACCTGATGGTCGACGCGGCCGAGGTACTCGAGCTCGCCGTCGGCACTCCAGCGCACCAGATCGCCGGTGCGGTACATGCGGGCGCCCGGTGCGCCGAACGGATCGGCGACGAAGCGCTCGGCGGTCTGGCCGCCGCGATCGAGGTAGCCGCGCGCCAGACCGGTGCCGCCGAGGTAGAGCTCGCCCGGCACGCCGGGCGGGCAAGGCGACAGGTGGCTGTCGAGCACCCAGGCGGCGCGATCACCGACGGGATGGCCGATCGGCGCGACCGGCCGGTCGCCCAGGCGTGCGATGTCGGCCGCGGGGACGCGCCACGCGCACGGCGTGATGACGGCCTCCGTCGGTCCGTAGGAGTTCACCAGCCGCTGCGGCACGAAGGCATCACGCGCCGCGCGCAGGTCGGCGGCGGGCCAGGCCTCGCCGCCGGCGATGCACAGCCGCACGGGCAGACCGCCGCCCGCGTGCTCGGCCGCCAGTTGGCGCAGGTAGGCCGGCGGCAGGTGGATGGCGGTCACGCCGTCGCGACGGATCGTGCGCGCGACCTCGGCGGTCGACCAACCGTCCTGCGGCAGCAGCACGACCGCCGCGCCCTGGATCAGCGGCGCCATCCACTGCGAACCGGCCGCGTCGAAACTGATCGACGCGAACTGCAGCATGCGGTCGTCCGCCTGGAGACCGAAGCGCTCCACCACCGCTTGCAGGTGCATGGCGAGCGGTCCGTGCGCCACCGCCACGCCCTTGGGTCGGCCGGTCGATCCGGACGTGTAGATCACATAGGCCAGATGGTCGGGCGACAGCGTCACCCGGGGCGGCGAGGTCCACGCCGACGCCGCCGGGTCGACGTGCGTGGAGTCGACCCGCGTGGAGTCGATGCGCGCCGGGTCGATGCGCGCCGACTTCGCCTCCGGATGGAGCGCCGGATCGAGACTCGACAGGCGCTCGAGCGTGCCGTCAGGCGCCGACTCGATCGCTTCGATGCGCAGCGCCGTGAGACCGTCGCGCAACGGCAGGCGCGCCGCCGTCGCATCGCTGGTGAGCAGCAGCGTGATCCCGCTGTCCGCCATCATGTGCTGCAGTCGCTCGGCCGGATACGCAGGATCCAAGGGCACGTAGGCGCCGCCGGCCTTGAGGATTGCGAGCAGTCCCACCACCATCTCCACCGACCTCGGGACGGCGAGCCCGACTCGAGATTCGGGCCGGACACCGTGTGCGATGAGTTGATGCGCCAGGCGATTCGCCCGCGCGTCCAACCGGGCGTAGCTGATCCGCTGTCCGTCGGCGATCAGCGCGATCGCACCGGGCCGTTCGGCCGCGCGGCGCTCGAAGAGCCTTGGCATCGGCAGCCGCTCTGGATGCAGGCCGAACCGGCCTTCTGTCGCATCCGAGCTGTCGCTCGCGTCAATGCCAACACCCGCACCCGCACCCGCACCCGCATCCGCATCCGCATCCGCATCCGCACCCGTGCCCGCACCTGTGCCCGTGCCCGCACCTGTGCCCGTGCCCGTGCCTGTGCCCGTGCCCGTGCCTGTGGCGGTGCCTGTGGCGGTGCCCATCGCAATGCCACCGGCCCCCGTGGCCCACGCGCGCCATTGCGCGAGCGCTGCCGGCTCGATGCCGCCGAGCTCGCACAGCGGCCGTTCCGGCTGCTCCGCGAGCGCACGCGTGATGTCCTCGACTGCCGCCAGCACGGACGCGGCGATGCGGTCCGGATCCAGCGACCGATGCACCTGCGCCACCAGCCCGAAGCCGTCGCCGAAGTCGTCGACGGACAGCGCGAACGGGTAGTTCGTGCGCTCCTCGCCGTCGAGCAGCCGCACGCCTTCGCCCAGCTGTGCGCCGACCGGCAGCCGGCGGCTGTGACGATAGTTCAACAGCGCAGAGAACAACGGCGTCCCGCCCGGCAGTCCGCTGCAGCGCTGCGCCAGCGACAGCGGCGCGTGCTCGTGCCGGAGCAGGTCCGCCAGCGCGGCGTGCGCGCGGCGCAGGCTCGCGGCGACGCCATGCGCGCCCACACGCAGGCGCAGCGGCAGCGTGTTGATGAACAGACCCAGCGCGCGGCTCGCGTCCTGTCCGGCCTGCATGCGGCCCAGCAGCACGGTGCCGAAGACGACATCGTCGCGACCGGTCGCGCGTGCCAGCACCAGCGACCACGCGAGGTGGAACACGGCGGAAGCGCCGACGCCATGGCGCTGCGCCTGGCGCCGGACGGCGGCCGCCAGTTCATCCTCCAAATTCAGCCGAGACTCGCCCACGCCGGACCCGTCGCCCAACACGTCGACCAGCCCGTAGGGCGCCGTCGGTTCGACGACATCGCCCAGCAGGCCGGAGAAGAAGGCCTCGTGCTCGTCACGGCCAAGGCCGAGCCGCGCGCGGGCGACCAGGTTGCGGAACGGGATCGGCTCCGGCAGCTCGGCATCGGCACCGCGCTGCATCAGGCCGATCTCCTCGACGATCCGCTCTAGCGTCGTGTGATCGGACACCAGGTGGTGGCGCGACAGCTGCAGCAGCCAGGGGCCTCCACCGCTTGCGTCGAGCGCTGGCGTCCATTTCCCCGCAGCCGTCCCCGCAGCTGTGTCGGCTGCTGTGTCCACAAGCGCATCCTCGGGCGCACCCGCAGGCGCGTCCGCAGTCAAGGCCTGCACCGCCGTCGCGCGGATCATCGGCGCCGTGCGCACGTCGATGCGCAGGCGGCTGCGATGCACATGGTCCCGCAGCCGCTGGGCAGCGTGCGCCGTCGGCGCGGCGCCCTCCCCGTCCAGCCACTGCAGCGCGAGCGGCGCTGCGCGCTGCACGATCTGCACCGGGTCCCGCAGTCCTTCCCACGCGATCGATGTCCGCAGGATGTCGTGGCGTGCAATCACCGCGTCCAGATGCGCGACGAAGCGCTCCAGGCGCTCGCGGCTGTCGAAGGCTAGCCCGCGCGAGGTCACATAGGCATCGCCCTGCGCCTGCATCAGGTGGTGGAACAGGATGCCTTCCTGCAGCGGCGCCAGCGGATAGATGTCCTGGATGTTGGCGGCGCCGCCCGGCACCGCGGCCTCGATGCGCCGGAGCTCCTCCGGCGTGAGCGCCACCAGCGGCAGCATGGCCGGCTCGATGGCGGTGCAGCCGTCAGGAATGGCGTTCGGTGGAACGACGACCTCCGCCTCATCGGCGCTGCTCGCGATGGCGCGCGCGAAGTCGTCCAGGCGGGGATGCTCGAACACCTGACGCACCTGCGCGTGGTGCCCCTCGCGGCGCAGCCGTTCGATCAGGCGCAGCGCCAGCAGCGAATGGCCGCCCAGCTCGAAGAAGTGGTCGCGCCGGCCGATGCGCGCCGCGCCAAGTACTTCGGCCCAGGCCGCGGCGACCGCGGTCTCGACCGGACCGTCCGGCGGCTCGTGGTCGCCGGAACCGGCGGTCTCCACGTCCGGCAGCGCGCGGCGATCGACCTTGCCGTTGGGCGTGAGCGGCAGCGCGTCCATCACGACGAAGGCCGCGGGCAGCATCGCATCCGTCAGTACGCGGGAGAGGCGCTCGCGCAGCGCGGCGACATCGGGCGCGACGCCCTCGCGCCCGGTGACGTGCGCCACCAGCCGCGTGCCGCCCAGGCCCTCCTGGGCCGTGACGACGGCCTCGCCGATGGCGGGATCCGCACGCAACTGCGCCTCTACCTCGCCGAGCTCGACGCGGAAGCCGCGCACCTTCACCTGGTGGTCGACGCGCCCCAGATACTCCAGTTGACCGTCCGCCGTCCACCGCACCAGATCGCCGGTGCGGTACATCCGCCCGCCAAGGGCGTCGAACGGATCGGCGACGAAGCGCTCCGCCGTCTGGCCGGGCCGGTGGTGGTAACCGCGTGCCAGGCCGTGCCCCGCGACATACAGCTCGCCGGGCAGGCCGGGCGGCAGCGGCTGCAGGTCCGCGTCCAGCACGCGCATCGCGCTGCCCGGCAGCGGGCGACCGATCGGCAGCGTCGCCGCCGATCGGTCCGCCTGCGCCGCATCCTGCGTCAGCGTGCCGACGGTGGTTTCCGTCGGCCCGTAGTGGTTGAACACGCGCAGGTCCGGCCGCAGCGACCGGATGCGCTCCAGCAGCGCCCACGGCGTCGCCTCACCGCCCAGCACCAGCCGGCGACGAGGCAGAACCTCGGCCGCGTCCCGCGCGCCCATCAGCGCCTGCAGGTGGCTCGGGGTGATCTTCAGCACGTCGATCGCATGGCGCCGCATCAGGGCCGCGAAGCCGTCCGGATCGAAGGCCCGCGCCGCGGAGACCAGGTGCAGCGTCTTCCCGGCGCAGAGCGCGCCGAAGAGCACGGTGTGCCCCAGGTCCGCCGCGACGGTCGACACCATGGCCATGCTGGTCACGCCGCTGACGGCGCTCTGGGTGCAGGCTCGGGTGCCGGCCGCGGCTTCGGTCTTTCCGCCTGCCGTCAGCGCGCCGTCGTTGTCGCCCTGCGCCAGACTCTCGATGCCGAGGCGCTGCAGTACACCGTCCACGTAATTCGCCAGCGCGCCGTGGCTGACGACCACGCCCTTGGGGCGTCCTGTCGAACCGGAGGTGTAGATCAGGTACGCCGCCTGGCTCGCATGCACGGGCACGATGCGATCGGATTCACCGCGCTCGACGATGTTGTCGTTCGTATCGATCACATCGATCGCGTCGATCGCGTCATTCGCGTCATTCGCGTCGGCCGTGTCGATCGCCTCGACCTCATCCGCGGGAAGCGCCATGATCTCGACGCCGTCGGTCCACGCGGGATCGGCGTCGCCGATCACCAGCATCGCGCCGCTGTCGCGCAGCTGGAACGCACGCCGCTCCTCGGGCAGCGCCGGATCCAGCGGTACCACCGCCGCGCCGGCACGCATCACGCCGAGCATCGCGACCACCATCTCGATCGAGCGCTCGAAGGCCAGACCCACGCGCGCGTCGGCGCCGATGCCGCGCTCGCGCAGCAGTGAAGCCAATCGGTCGGCACGGCGATCCAGCGCAGACCAGGTCAGCGACGCTTCCTCATGAACCAATGCGATCTCATCGGGCTGGCGGCGCGCGTGTTGGCGCACCCGCTCGTGCACCGGCACGATGGCAGGCATGGGCGCACGTGCCGTCGCCATCGTGTCGCGGCGCTCACCCGTGCCCCAGTCGCTCAGCCGCCGCAGGTCGTCGGCGTCGGCCAGGCTGATCGATCCCACCACCCGGTCCGGCTCGCGCAGCACGGCCTCGAGCATCGCCACGCATCCGCGGATCAGGCGACGCGCGGTCGCAGGGCCGAACAGGTCCGTGTTGTAGGCCAGCCGGCCGCCGGTCCGCGCGGCGCCGACCTGGAAGTTCATCGACAGGTCGAACTTGGCGTTGACGTCGCCCTGCTCGACGAACTCGACGGCCACGCCGTCGAAGGACAGGGTCGGGAGATCGCCCATCTGGACGCCGAACAGCACCTGGAACAGCGGCGAGCGCGCCGGATCACGGCGCTCGCCGCGCTGGGCGAGCAGCAGGTCCAGCGGCAGGTCGGGATGGGACATCGCGGCCAGCGCGTCGCCGCGGATCTGGCGGCACAGCTGGCGCAGCGTCTGTCCGGACGACAGCCGGGCCCGATAGACATGGGTGTTGACGAAGAAGCCGATCAGGCCGAAGACGTCCTCGTCCTGGCGTCCCGCGTGCGGCACGCCGACGGCGAACTCGGACTGGCGCGCGAAACGCGCGAGCAGCAGTTGCCAGGCCGCGAACAGGGCGACGAAAGGCGTGCAGCGCTCGGCGCGGCAGAACTGCCGCAGTGCGGCGTCCAGCGCCGGTTCGAGATCGAAGGCGATCGACGTCCCCCGGAAGGTCGGCATCGCCGGTCGCGGGGCATCGGTCGGCAGCTCAAGGACCGGGACCTCGGGTCCGAGATGCGTGTTCCAGTGCGCGAGCGCGCGATCGAACGCGCCGCGCGCCATCGCGGCGCGCTGGCGCACCGCGTGGTCGGCGTACTGCAGCGGCAGTTCCGGCAGTCGGACCGGTCCGGATTGCTTCAGCGCCGGCGCGTAGGCGGTCGACAGGTCGGCGGCGAAGACCGGATTCGACCAGGCGTCCGACACGATGTGATGCAGGCACAGCGCGAGGACGTGCTCCTCGTCCCCGAGCCGGATCAGCCGCGCCACCATCGCCGGCGCCGCGCCCAGATCGAAGACGTGGTTCAGCGTGGCCTCGACTTCGCGCGCGAGCGCGGCCTCGCGGGCTGGTGCCGGCTCGCGCGACAGGTCCACCTGGTCGAGCAGGAACGGCACGCTGGCCTGCGCCACCGCCATCGGCACGCCGTCGCGCTCGAAGAAGCGCGTGCGCAGGATCGAGTGGCGGGCGATCACTGCGTCGAAGGCGCGCTGCAGCGCCTCGATGCGCAACGGCCCGCGGAGCCGCATCACGCGCGGCAGGTTGTAGGCGGTCATCCGCTCGCCGAGTCGCTGCAGGATCCACAGCGGCTCCTGCGTGAACGACAGCCGGACCGCGTCGCCGTCGGCCACGCGGAGGTGCTTGGAATGGGCGGACGCGCTCAGGTCGTCCCCGGCGGGCACGGGCGGAAGGGTCATGTCGTTCATCGGTCAGCCTGATGCGTCAATGGGGAACGGTCGCCGTTTCGGCGCTCTGCCAATCGGTGGCGGCCAGGCGCTCGAAGCCGGAGGTGTCCCAGGGGCCGGCGCGCAGCGCCGCGGCGAGCTCGGCCACGGTGGGGTGGTCGAAGACCAGGCCGGGTTCGATCTCGATGCCCAGCAGCTTGCGCAGCCGCGCCACCAGCCGGATCACCATCAGCGAGTGGCCACCGAGCTCGAAGAAGTCCTCGTCGATGCCGATCGGGCCGCGGCCCAGCAGCAGGCCCATGCCTTGCGACAGCACGCTCTCCAGCGCGTCGCGCGGCGCGCGCGGTGCGGCGGCATCGCCATCCCGCGACGATTCGATGGCCGATGCGGCGGCACCGGCCGCCAGCACAACGATCGCGGCACGATCGAGCTTGCCGTTCGCCAGTCGCGGGAAGGCGTCGAGCGCATGAAGGCGCGCCGGCACCATGTGCGACGGCAGCAAGGCCTTCAGCGCTTCGCGCAGGTGAAGCGCACGACCGGCTTGCCCCGCTTGATCCGCGCGATTCGTCGTGGCGCCGGTGGCGTCGCCGCCGGATGTTTCCAGCACCACGCACGCCACCAGTTCGACCTCTCCAGCCGCGCCCTGCTCCGCGAGGACGGCGGCCTGCCGGACCTCCGGCAAGGTCAGCAACGCGACCTCGATCTCCGCCGGATCAACGCGGAAGCCGCGCACCTTCACTTGATGGTCGGCGCGCCCCACCAGGCGAAGGCCGCCCTCGGCCAGGACCTGCGCGATATCGCCGGTGCGATACAGCCGTTCGCCGGGATGGAAGGGGTCATCGACGAAGGCGCTTGGCGTGCGACCGCTCGCGCCGTCCCTGCCGTTTCCGCTGCCATCGCTGCCATCGCTGCCATCGCTGCCATCGCCGCCATCGCCGCGTTGGCCGCCGAGGCCACTCAGCTCTTTCATCTGGCCCAGGTAGCCGCGGCAAACCTGAGGTCCGCCGACATGGACCTGCCCCTGCCCGCCCGCGGGCACGAGCCGCATCGCCTCGTCCAGCACGAGGACTCGGTTGTTGGCCAGCACCTGCGTCAGCGGGAGCGCGTCGCCGCCCTGCAGATCGGACGCGCGGACGCGATGCACGAGCACGCCGACCGTGGTTTCCGTCGGTCCGTAGTGGTTGTGGATCGCGGTGTCGGGCGCCAGGCGTCGCAGGCGCTCGATGAGCGCGCGCGGCGCCGCCTCGCCGCCCAGCACCAGCGTGCGCGGCACACGCGGCGCCTCGCCAGCCGCCTCGCCTTCAAGCAGCGCCTCCAGGTGCGACGGCACGATCTTCACCGCGTCGATGCCCGCGGTCTTGACGAAGCGCGCGAAGGCGGCCGGGCTCCGCGTGTCGTCCTCGCTGGCGACGATCAGGCAGGCGCCGTTGAAGAGCGCGCCGAACAGCGCCGTGTTGCCCAGGTCGGCGACGACCGAACTGGTCAGGCCCCAGCGCCGGCTGGCGGCGAGGTCCATCGCCGCGGTGCTCGCGACGACGTAGTTCAGCAGCTGGCCGTGCTCGATGGCCACGCCCTTGGGCTGGCCGGTCGATCCGGACGTGTAGAGCACATACGCCAGGTCGCTCAACCGAGGCTGAATGACCGGAAGAGAACCGTCCAGCTCGCGCAAGTCGATCGCGGCCTGGCCGGCGGACGTCAGGACATCGCCTGTCAGGGTCGCCGCGCGGAAGGACGGCTCGCTCGACTGCGGTGTCGCGGACAGGACCAGGGCGGGCGCGGCGTCCGACAGGAGCGTACGACGACGGGCCTCGGGCCAGCCCGGTTCCAGCGGCAGGTAGGCCGCGCCGGCTCGCCAGGCGGCCAGCATCGCGACGATGAGGTCCGCGCCGCGCGGCAGGTTCAGCGCGACCAGCGATCCCGGCGTTACGCCCAGTGTCGCCATCGCACGAGCGAGGCGGTTGGCGCGCTGGTTCAGTGCGCGGTAGTCCAGCACGACCCCGCCGGCCTCGAGCGCCGGGGCCTGCGGCGACAAGGCCGCCCATTCGGCCACATGCTGCGACACCGTCAGCGCGCCGACATGCCGGCGCTCGCCCTGCGCCCCGCGCAGCAGGGCCGCGCGCTCCTCGGCGCCGACGGGATCGAGCTCGCGCACCGTTGCGCGCGGCCGATCGAGCACCTGCCCGACGAGCGTTGTGAACTGGCCCAGCAGGCGTTCGACCGCCTGCTGAGAATGACGCAGGCCGTCGGCGTTCAGCACCAGCTCGACGCGCTCGCCCCAGTGCACCTCCAGCGTGAGCGCGGCGCGATCGCCAGCGGGATCACCGGTTCGATCACCGGCGTGATTGCCGGCGTGATTGCCGGACCGGATGCTTGGGTGATAACCGTTGCTGTTGTCAGCACCATCGCGAAGGCCATCGGTGACGCGCTTGCCGGCGCGCTCGATCAACGGGGCTGACCAGCCTGCTTCTGGCGCGGCCACAGTCCGCCAATGGAAAACCGTCCCCAGATGAACGCTTGCCGCGGACGGCTCATCCGTCCAGTACTCCTGCGCGTCGATGTGCGCGGAGACCGTGGCCGCACATCGCGCCAGCCAGTCCTCGACACGCGTGTCCCCGGTCAGCGTCACCGCCATCGGCAGCACCTTCTCGAAGACACCGACAGCGCCGCGCATCACCTCGTAGTCGTCGCGGCAGTCGTGGCGCCAGCCGGAGAGGAACCGCTCGAAGCCGTTCAGCCGTGCGAGCAGCAGCAGCCAGACGGCGTGCAGCAGCGGCTCGGCGCCCACCGTCGAAGCGACGATGCGGGCCGTCACCGCCGAGTCAAGCACGGTCCGCGCTTCGACACGGCCGGCGCGCGGCGCCAGGGGTTGCGGCAGTCGCGGGCCCTGCCAGTCGGTATCGAGGTCGCCCGGGACGACCGTCCCGGCGGTGCCAATGCCGAGATGCTCGCGCCAATAGGCCGCGCCGGTCCGGGCCTCCTCCCCGCTTGACAGTTCGGCGCGCCATTCGACGTACTGGCCGTACTGGAAGACCTCCTCGGCGTCGAAGCCGATCGCATCTCCGCGTTCTCCGCGCTCTCCGCGCTTTCCCCGTTCTCCGCGCGCTCCGACGCAGGCCGTCGCGATCCTTGCCAGCAGCGTGCGCAGGCTGCCTTCGTCCGCCACCAGCGCACTCGCGTGCAGCGCCAGCACATGCCGCGTGTCGGACACGCGTGCCAGACCTGCGCGCAAGACCTGCCCCTCGGCGATCGCCAGCGGCGCGGCCAATCGCGCGAGCCAGTCCTGCAACGCCGCCTCGTCCGTGCCCCGCAGATCGGCGCTCGACCAGTCGAGCGCCGGCCGCACCGGCAGCAGCCATTGGCGCAGCCCGCGATAGCCGTCGACCGGGCCGAAGGCGGTGCGCAGCATCTCGTGCGCGCCCACGGCCTGATCGACCGCGTGACGCAGCACGTCGCCATTGAACGCGCCATCCAGGCCAGCAAGGCCATCAAGAGCCCCATCGATCGTGACGCGCGCCGTCAGGCCGGGCACGGCCGCCAGGCGCGCCGCATCGATCCCCGCAGCGTCCAGGTGCGTCGCATCCAGGTGGCGGACCACCGCGCGCTGCTCGGGGCTCAATCCGCTGCTGACGATTTCCTCGGCAGGCAGGCCGGGGGTATGGATCGCATTCATCGGATCACGCCTCCCCGCCCAGCGCCGCGCGATCGAACATCGCGCCCATCGCCACGACGATCTTGCGCGGTCCCTCGTACGGGTCGCGCGCATGGGCCGCCAGCATGTTGTCCAGCATGATGATGTCGCCCTGCCGCCAATCGAGCCGCACCGCGCAGGCCTCATAGGCCTTGCCGACGATGGCCATCGTGGCGTCCGGGATGGCCGAGCCGTCCCCGAAGGTGACGTGCCGCGGCATGCGGTCCAGCCCGACCAGGCCGAGCAGGTCCTCGCGCACATCCGGCTCCAGGCAGCTGACGTGGTGCAGCTGCACCTGGTTGAAGAACACCCGCTCCCCGGTCAGTGGATGCTTGACCACCGCCGGGCAGCGGGTGCGGGTCTGCAGCGTGTCGGCGTCCAGCCATCGGAAGGCGGTTCCGGCCTGCGTCAGCCGAGCCTCGACCTCGCCGCGATCGGCGGTCTTGAAGAAGTCCTGCCACGACACGTCCAGCCGCGGCGTGAAGGTGCGGACGTAGAGCAGGCCCTTTCCTTCGAACTCGTCGACGAGGTCGGCGGGCAGCCGGCGCAGCATCTCGCGGCAATCGACGATCGGCGTCGCGCCGCCGACCGGCGACGGCAGCTCGCAGAAGAACCACTGCTTGCGCGGCCAGCGCTCCAGGTGGGCGCTTTCGTTGTGGAACAGGATCATCTGCCGCTCGGGATACGGCGTGGAGCGGTAGGTGTTGCGACCGCCCTCCTTCTTCGGCAGGTCACCGTAGCCGCCGAACAGCTCGGGCTCGATGGACTCGGCGAAGGCCTCGAACTCCTGCGGCGTCCTCAGCCCGAAGTTGCGGAACAACAGACCCGCGTGCGTGAGCAGCGAGGTCTCGACGACGTCGCGGTTGGCGCGCGCCCAGGCGACGGCGTCGAGGTCGGGGCGCGTGGCCTCGACGATCAGGGGGAAGGGGCGATCGTCCGCGAGCGTGGCCATGCGGACGGCGGGCGCCGGGGCCGCGGTCGTCGCCGAAGCGCCGATGGCGCCCGGTCCCGCGCGCTTGCCGAGCGCGGCCAGTTTGCCCAGCTTGTCGAGCTTGCCCGGCTTGTCGACGACGGGAGAAGGAAGGGAAGACATGGTCGGCTCCTGGTGAGGCGGAGGAGAAGAAGGTGGCGGGCCGGAGGACGGCTGGCTCGATGGCGATGGTCCGGAAGGCTCCAAGCCGTCCAGCAGCGTGTCGAGCGCCGTGTCCGGCTCGGCGGCGGCGCGGCGCATCAGCGTCCGCCAGTCCTGCGCGGCGGCTTCGACGGTGGCGCGCTCGTAGAGGGACGTCGCGAACACCCACTCGGCGCGGAGGCCGTCGGCGGTGTCGGTGACGAAGACGGCTAGGTCGAACTTCGAGGTGACCGGAGGACGCGACTCAAGGCGCACCGTCAGTCCCGGCAGATCGAAGCGCGCGGCGGGGGTGTTCTGAACCACGAACAAGGTCTGCACCAGCGGCCCGTGCCGGCGCGAGCGCGGCACGCCCGCCGCGTCGACGATCTGGTCGAACGGCATCGCGGCGTGCTCGAACGCCGTCAGGCCGAGCTCGCGCACGCGTGCCAGCCAATCGGTGAAGGTCTCGCCGCGCTTGTCATCGGGACGGTCCGCACCGTCCGCACGGTCTGCACCGTTAGCACTGTTGGTTCTGTCGGCACTGTGGGGGCCGTTACTGACGCTGTTGCGATCGACGCCGATCCGCCGCGAGCGCAGCGGCACGACGTTGACGAAGAATCCGATCAGCGGTTCGAGCGCGGGCAGGTCGCGGCCCGCGACGTCGGTGCCGACGACGAGATCGTCGCTGCCGGTACGCCGGTGCATCAGCGCCAGGAAGGCCGCCATCATCACCAGGAAGGGCGTGCTGCCTTGCGACCGGGCCAGTCGCGTGATCGCGTCGGCCTCCGCTCGCGACATCGTGATCGATACGGCATCGCCGGCCATTGATGCGACCGCCGGCCGCTCGCGATCAGGCGGCAGCGTGGACAGCGCGGGGGCGCCGCGCAAGGCCTCGCGCCAGAACGCGGCCAGCGCCGACTGCGTCGCGGCGAGCTGGCGCGTCTGCCATTGCGCATAGTCCGCGTACTGCACCGCCAGCGGCAACCAGGCCGGCGCCGTATCTCTCCGGATCGCCGCATAGGCGACGGTGAGATCACGGACGAACACGCCCACCGACCAGCCGTCGAAGGCAATGTGATGAACGCACAGCAACAGCACATGCCGGTCGGATGAGAGTCGCAGCAGCTCCGCACGCAACAGGGCATCGCCCGCCAGGTCGAAGGCGCGGCCTTCCTGCGCGGTCAGGGCCGCGTCGACTGCGGCGTTGCGTTGCGGCTCCGACAGCGCCGACAGATCGCGCAGCGGCAGATCGACGCGCGCGGCGGGCCGCGACACGGCGATCGGTTCGCCCTCGTCGTTCTCCGGATAGATGGTGCGCAGCACCTCGTGCCGGTCCACCAGCGCGTCGAGCGCGCCTTGCAGCGCCGCCACGTCGAGATCGCCGTCCAGATGCAGCGCGGCGGCCATGTTGTAGGCCGGATGAGCTTCACGTGCGGCGCGCGGCGTCAGGCGCTCGACGAGCCACAGGCGGCGCTGCGTCGGCGACAGGACCCGGTCTGCGGTTCGATCGATCGGAACCAGCGGAACCAGCGGAACCATCGGCACGTGGTGTGCGTGGTGTGCGTGGTGTGCGTGGGGCGCTCCCGCAAGAGCGCCAGGCGTCGCCGTGCCGGACATCGCGGCGGCGCGCCGCGCATCGATGCGCGCGGCGAGGTCGCCCAGCACCGGGCATTCGAAAAGATCGCGCAGGCCCAGCGTCACACCGAGCCTCGAGGACACGCGCGAGGCCACCTTCACGGCCGTCAACGAGTTGCCGCCAGCGGCGAAGAAATGGGTGTCGCGAGTCGGCAGCGCGGCGTCCGCGTCCGCGTCCGCGCCCATGCCCATGCCCATGCCCATGCCCATGCCCATGCCGATGCCGATGCCGGCGCGAACGCCAACCTCCCCGTCGAAGACGCTCGCGCTCTCGGCGCATTCGGCGCTCCCCGCGTTCCCCGCGCCACCGGGAGCCTCGATCGACTCGCGCCAGATCAGCGCAAGCATTCGTTCGGTGTCGGTGAGCGGTGCCAATGGCGCGCCCGCATTGCCGGCATCGGGGAAGCGCTCGGCAGGCTCGTCCGCGCCGAGCACGAAGCGTCCTTCCGCGTGGATCGCGAAGGCATCCAGCGTGCCATCGCGCCAGCCCTGCCGCGCCGCGGAGCGCTGGATCTTCCCGCTGGACGTCTTGGGCAGACCGCCCGGGTTGAGAAGGATCGTGACGCGCGGCGCCTCGCCGCAGTGTTCACCGACGACGGCACCGATCGCGGTCACCAGCGCCTGCGCCGTCATCGACTTGCGCGTGGCGCGCGACACCTCGGCCGCGACGCCGATGCCATCGCCTTCGCCTTCGCCGTCACGTCCCGGCACCGCGAACGCCGCCACGCGTCCCTGACGCACGAGATCGGGCTGGCGCTCGATCGCCGCCTCGATGTCCTGCGGATACACGTTGTGGCCGCGGAGGATGATCAGGTCCTTGATGCGACCGGTCACGTAGAGCTCGCCGTCGCGCAGGAAACCCAGGTCGCCGGTGCGAAGCCAGCGCTCTGGGCCTAGCTCGATGAAGGTCTCGGCGCTGACCTCCGGCCGTCCCCAGTAGCCCTGAGCGACGCTGGGCCCGCGCACGCGGATCTCGCCGACCTGCGCCTCGTCCAACGCGGCGCCGGTGGCCGGATCGACGATGCGCACCTCATGGTCGCGTGCGACCGCGCCGCAGCTGACCAGCCATTGAGCTCCGTCGGCCTTGGGCTCGGCGTTGGCCTTCGCAACAGCGTCGGCATTGACATCGGAAAGGACATCAGAAGGCGCATCGACAGGCGCGTCGACCTCGACGGCCACGGCCAGTTCCGCACGCTGCTGCTTCAACGCCTCGATGGAGAAGCGACGAGAGACTGCGCCGTCCGCACGTTGCCCGCCGGTCACGAAGAGCGTCGCCTCGGCCAGTCCGAAGCTCGGATAGATCGCGCCGGCGGGGAAGCCGCAAGGCGCGAAGGCCTCCTGGAAGGCGGCCACCGTGTCGGCCCGCACCGGCTCCGCGCCGGACAGCGCGATGCGCCACGCGCTCAGGTCCAACGCCGGGGTGGCGGTCCGACCTGCCCGCTTCATCCGCTCGGCGCAGAGCCGGTAGGCGAAGTCGGGGCCGGCGGTGATCGTGCCGCGATGGCGATGCATCGCCTCCAGCCAGCGCATCGGCCGGGCCAGGAAGAACGCCGTCGTCATCAGGATCAGCGTCCCGCCGGAAAACAGCGGCTGCAGCAGCCCGCCGATCAAGCCCATGTCGTGGAACGGCGGCAGCCAGGAGACATAGACGTCGCGCGCCGTGGTGCCGAGCGCCGCCTGGATCGCGCGCTCGTTGGCGATCAGGTTGCCGTGGCTCACCATCACGCCCTTGGGCGTGGACGTCGAGCCGGACGTGTACTGCAGGAAGGCGATGTCCGAAGGACGCGGAACGTGCGGCCTCCAGGCGTCGGCCAATGCGACGTCGATGTCGTCGACGGCGAGCGCCCGCATGCCATCGGGGTTGCCGATGGCATCAATGGCGCCGGTCGCTCCGACTGCCCCGATTCCGCCGAGCTCGCCGAACGAGCCGGCCTCGATGACGTCGCGCGTGCCGAGCACCGCGGCCGCGCCGGCATCGCGCGCGATCGCGGCGAAGCGCTCGAGATGCTGCGGCCGAGCGCTCTCCGGCGGGAACACCGGCACGGCGATCACGCCGGCGTATTGGCAGCCGAGGAAAGCGACGAGGTAGTCGTCCGTACCTTCGAGCGCGATCAGCACGCGCGATCCCGGCTGCAGACCGGCGGCCTGCAGCGCCGCAGCCAGCGCGCGCGAGCGGCGGCCGAGCGCCTCGTAGGTGACGGGCCGTTCGTGGCCGTCGCGTCCGGCATCGCGTCCGGCATCGCGTCCGGCGTCGCGTCCGGCGTCGCGTTCGCCGTCCATCCCGCCGTCCACCCCGCGGTCTCCGACCATGATCAGGGCGGTGTCCCCCGGCCTCGACGCGATGAGTCGGTCGAGGTGCTCAACGAGGGTCGATGCCGCGCCCTCGGGCGCCGGCAGGGACGAAGGAGTCGTCATCGCGGCAGGCATGTCGCGCTTCTTTCAGTGAAGGTCTCTGGGCAGCGGGGCCCGCGGCGCGTGGCGCCGCGCGGTCACGCGAAGGCGCCGGGTGCGGCGCGCGCGGCAGCGCCGACGGCGCTCAGGTGGCGGGCCAGCGCGGTCAGCACCGCGCCCTCCTGCTGCCGCACGAAGAAATGGCCGCCGTCGAACCAGTCCAGCGTCGCGGGCGCCTCGGACTCGAGCGACCAGGCGGCGAGCCGGTCGGGCGCGATCTCGTCCTGGCGCCCGGCGAAGACGTGCACCGGCACGGGCAGCGGCGGCCGCGGGACATGGCGATAGCTGTCGCACACGCGGTAGTCCGCGCCGAGCACGTCGAGCGTCAGGCGCAGCAGCTCCGCGTTGTCGAAGACCTCGTCCGGCGTGCCGCCCTGGCGGCGCAGGTCGGCGGCCAGGGCCTCGTCATCGCCGAGCGCCTGCCGCAGGCGCGACGTGTCGCGCCGCGACGGCGCCGCGCTGCCCGAGACGATCAGCGCGCGCGGCAGGCGATCGCCGCGCTCGCGCAGCCGTTGCGCCATGCCGTGCGCCAGCAGCGCGCCCATGCTGTGACCGAAGAGCGCGAAGGCCTGCGGCCCGCCCGACGATCCGCGCATGACCGCGGCCTGCTCGTCGCAGAGCCGGTCGGCCAGCGTCCCGAAGTCCTCGACGAAACGCTCGCCCAGGCGGCTGCCGCGGCCGGGCAGTTCCACCGGCACGATCTCGATCCAGCGCGGCAGCAGCCGGCGCCAGCGCAGGTACATCGTCGCGCTCGCGCCCGCGCACGGCAGGCACAGCAGCTTGAGGGCCATCGCCTCCATGGGCCTCAGCCCGCGGTCGTCGGCTGGCCGGCCTGCCCCTGCCCCGCCATCCAGTCGCGCAGCGACTTCGGGCGCATGTCGGTCCAGGTGCGATCGACGTAGGCGAGCACCGTCTTCTTGTCGCCGCGGACATCGGGCACCACGGACCAGCCGCCGGGAACGGCCTTCCAGTGCGGCCAGATCGAGTACTGGTCTTCGTGGTTGACGAGAACGATGAAGGTGTCGTCTTCGCGGTCGAAGCAGCTGGTGGACATGAGAACGCCTCTTGCAGGATGGGAATGTGGGTGTCCCCGCTCCCGGTGAGACCGGAGACGGGGCCCTGTCCTCTCAAGACGTTTCAGCGCGGCGGATGTTCACGCGGATCGCGCGAGGCAAGCATCGGTGATGCGACAGGGCCGAGCCAGCAGGCTGCGCGGTGGCGATGCGCGAAGGAAGCGCTAGTGATGCTCAGGATCGACCCTCCCGGGTCGGTCGCTGGCGCAGATCCTGGAGTCTGGTCGCGCCGCTCAGTCGCAGGGATCGGCGTCCCTCGATCGGCGTGCCGCCGGCCGTGTCGCGGGGTCGTCCGGATCCTGCGCGCGAGCCGGCACCTGGCCTGCAAGCGCCCACAAGCGCGTCGCCTGCTGATGCATCCGCACATGCTCGGGATCTTCGGCGAGCCAGCGCGCCAGCGCGAGCCGGGCGGGCTCGTCGAAGCGCTCGCGATCGAACTCGCGTTGCACCCACGTCCAGGCGGCTTGCCAGACGGGATCGTCCTGCTCTTGTGTCATGGGGGTTGGCGGCGGCGTGACCCGGAGTCGAAGTCGCAGAGGCCGGATGACCTCTGTGGCGGCAGCTTACTCCAGGCCCGTGCGGCGCTGCGCGAGGTCCGCGCGGGCGCGCGAGGATGCGCGGGAACGCAGGGGCGTCGGCGGTGCGCGCGCTGCGGCGCGTCAGTCGTCGGCCAGCAGGTGGCGGCACCCCGCGATCGCGCGCGCGGCGTCCGCGATCCAGGCGTTCACCAGCCCCAGCGCGCAGCCCATGCGCTGCGCGATCTCGCGCTGGGTCAGGCCTTCCAGCCGGTAGAGCTCGAAGGCCTGCCGCGTCTGCGCGGGCACGCAGGACAGCGCGCGGTCGATCGAGCAGATCACCTGCTTGTCGCGCATCGAGCGCTCAGGCGAAGCGGTGTCGGGGATGTCCAAATCGTCGGCCTCCACATCGAAGGAGCGGTAGTTCGCTTCCACACTGTGCTTGCGGCAGTGGTCGAGCGCCATGTTGCGGACCACGCGGCTGCAGTAGCCCAGCGGCCGGTCCGCCTGCCGGGGCGATTCCCCGTGGGCCAGCTTCAGGTAGGCGTCCTGCAGCACGTCGTCCGCCTGCTCCGGCGTCCGCACGATGCCTTGCGCGATGCGCCGCAGACGCGCCCGGTTCTCGATGAAGACGTGGGCGAGCCCCGGTTCGAGGTACTCGATGGTCATGACAGTGGTACTCCCTGTGACTTCGTGGTCACTTGAATGATAATGATTCTCAACAAGGCGCGACTCTACCGTCATCGCGCGACGAATCCCGCTATCCCGCCGACCGATCAGGGGCATGACACCAACGCTTCATATCGCAACAGTTGGCGACAACACGTGCCAGGCCGAGAACGCCGTGCCGGTGCGCGAATGGCTGCACCGCCTGGCCCCGGCGCGCCTGCGGGACATCGAGCGCCTGATGGCCCCTGCGCCGCATGTGCTGCCGGCGGAAGTCGTCGGACGCGGGATCGATCTGCAGGAGCTGGACCGGCTGACGCAAGACCTGACCCTGGACGGCCTGCCGACGGCGATCAGGCGGTCCAGCCGCTCGCGCCGGCTCGGCTACCTCGGTGGCCGGCTGTGCGCGGAGACGGCTCTGCTCGCCCTCTCGGGCCGGTGCGAGGCGATCGGCACCGGCGACGGCGGCGCACCGCGCTGGCCGGACGGCGTCGTCGGCTCGATCGCCCACACGCGCGATGGCGCCTGGGCGGCGGTCGCCGCCAGCGCCGAGTGGCTGCGGGTGGGAATCGACAGCGAATGCATCGTCGATGAGAGCGGCGGCCGCGACATCGTCGCGCTCTGCTGCACCCCGCGTGAACGTGCGAGATGGTTCCCGGCGGGCGCGGACCCGCTGCGGGCCACGCTGCTCTTCTCGGCCAAGGAGAGCGTCTACAAGGCCATCCATCCGCTCGTGAAGCGCTTCGTCGAATTCGACGAGATGGAGTGGATCGACGTCAGCGGGAACTGTGAGTCCGGCTTCGCGCCGCTCAGCCTGCGATTCCGCCCGACGCCGGACGGCCCGCTCGATGGGCGGGTCCATGAGTTGCTCGTGCAGGCCCGGGTGACGGGCGACGTGGTGCACACGTCGGTCGCCGAGCGCCGGGGCTGAGGCAAGGCCTGACACGGCCCGACCGGGCACAACCAGTACGACCTGGCACCTCGCCTCAGAGGCGCCCACGGCGGAGCGCCACCCCCGCCATCCGCCGCCGCCCTCACCGCGCAGTCGAGAATTCCTCGCATTTGCGAATTGCTTGCATTTACACTGCGCCGCTTCAACATTCGCACGACCTCGCCCGATGTCTCTGCTCTACCTCGCGCTGGCGGTTGCCGCGGCGATCGCCTTCTATCTGGGAAGCCGGCATCAGAGCCTGCGCGCGGTGGCCCGCCCGGGACGTCTGCGCACGGCGGGCTGGCTGCTGCTGGTCCTGGCCTGGGGCACGGCCTGGCGCGCGCTGGGCGTCTGGGGCGGCGGTTTCGCGATGCTGACGGCCTTCATGCTGGCCGCCGTTGCCCTGCCGTATGTCAACGCCTGGCTCAACCCCTGGCTGACGCGGCGCAAGGACGGGGAGGCGCGTCATGTGGGGTAAATCGCTCGCCGCCGCGCTGCTGGGCCTGCCGTTGACGGCCGCCGTGATCGGCCTCGTCACCCTGAGCTGGCCCGGCCGTTCCCAGGTCATCACCCTGCCCTGGCTGCTGATGTCGTTCCCGCTCTGGATCGGCGTGATGTCGGCGGCCTTCGCCGCGCGCAGCGGTCGCCGCGCCTGGGCGTGGCTGGGGGGACTCACGGTGCTCGGCTACGCGCTGCTGCACGGTCTCAAGCTGCTGGGCTGGATCCAGGTCGTCGCATGATGAAGATGAAGCTCAATCCCGCCACCCTGCGCAGCTTCCTGGCGCTGCACACCTGGGTGGGCCTGGCGGCCGGACTGCTCCTGTTCATCGCGTTCTACGCCGGCGCGATCACGGTGTTCACGCACGAGCTCGACGGCTGGCGCCGCCCCTCGGGCGAGGTGAACGAGGCCGACAAGCTCGCCCGGGCGCAGGTGCTGCTCGACAAGGTGCAGCTCGCGCATCCGCATTCGCACAACCTGAAGCTGCAGCTGGAGCCGGCCAACCCCGAGCTGGACTGGTACAACGAGAACTACTCCGAGCACCGCCGTTATGTGCTCGACGAGTCCGGGCAAGTCCTGACCCCGGCTGCCGCGCACGGCGGCTTCATCCAGCTGATCTACCAGTTGCACTACACGGCCGGACTGCCCGCGCCGTGGGGCACCTACCTCTTCGGCGTCGCCTGCGTGCTCTATGGGCTGGCCCTGGTGAGCGGCATCGTCATCCACGCGCCGTTGCTGTTGAAGGACCTCTTCGCCCTGCGCGCCGGACGCAACCTCAAGCGCCTGTGGCAGGACGCGCACAACGTGATCGGTCTGCTGTCGTTGCCCTTCCATGTGATCTTCGCGTGGAGCGGCGCGGTGCTCGCGATCGGTTACCTGATGCTGGCGCCGTTCCAGTTCTTCGTCTTCGAAGGCAAGCTGCTGAAGATCATCAAGCCGGATCTGCAGGTGGCGGCGCACGTGGAGGCGGAAGAGTCCCCGCGTCCCCTGCTCCCGCTGACCGAGCTGCTGCGCCGCGGTCAGGCGCAGGTGCCGGGCTTCCAGCCCGACGAGGTGTCGTTCCACGACCCGGGCGACGCCAACGCGCAGGTCACGCTGGTGGGCCTGGTGGACCAGAAGAGCCTCAGCCGCCGCGTGGCCGTGGCCTTGAACGGCGCCACGGGCGAGGTGCTCGGCGTCGATCAGCCGAGCAGCTACTCGCCGGGCAAGCGCTTCCTCAACGGGCTGACCTCGCTGCACTACGGCAACTTCGGCGACACGCTGCTGAAGTGGCTGTACTTCGTGCTGGGGCTGGCGGGGGCTTTCCTCTTCTACAGCGGCAACCTGCTGTACATCGAGTCGCGTCGCCGTCATCAGCAGACGGAGCAGGCGCGCGGTCCGCGGCTCATGGCGAAGTTGACGCTCGGCGTCTGCCTGGGCTGCATCGCGGGGGTGTCCGCGCTGTTCCTGTCCGGCGCGCTGTTGCGGGACCAGTGGGACCGGCCGGTCTACTTCGGCGTCTTCTTCGCGAGCATGGCCTGGGCCTTCCTTCGCGCGCCGGCGCGGGCGGGGCACGAGCTGCTGTGGCTCTGCGCGGTGCTGACCGCGGCCATTCCGGCCGCGGCGTGGGTGGCGACGGGCGTCTCGCCGTTGGCGGCGCTGCTGGACGGTCATTCGCACCGGCTCTTCGTGGACCTGATGGCCGTGCTGCTGGCCGCAGCGTTCGCGCGGATGGCGGGGGCGACGCTGAGGCGCGGGCTCAACGGGCCGGCGAACAGTGTCTGGGCGCTGGCGCCCCGGCGGGACGTGGTGCCGGTGGCCACCGCCTGAAGGCGGCGGTCCCCGCTGATCGCGGCCACAATCCGCCCATGATCACCTGCCACCTCCGCTACGTCCTCGACCCCTACAAGCTCAAGGAGTTCGAGCACTACGGCAAGCTGTGGATCCCGCTCGTGCGCAAGTTCGGCGGGGTGCACCACGGTTATCTGATGCCCTCGGAGGGCGCGAACAACATCGCGCTCGCGTCCTTCTCCTTCCCGTCGCTCGCCGCGTACGAGGACTACCGGATCAAGTCCTTCGACGATCCGGAGTGCCAGGCGGCCTTCCGCTACGCCGAGGACACGCGCTGCATCCTCAGCTACGAGCGCACGTTCTTCCGCCCAGTTTTCGAGTGAACGCACGGCCCGGTGCCAGGTCTTGCCGGGCAGTCGACCTTGGCCATCTCGACCGTCTCGACCGTCTCGACGGATGAGGCCGCGCCTGCCTCCTAAGAGGTAGCGCCCCACGCAACCCACGTTGCATCTCTGCAAGCATTGCAACCGGGGCGTCGCATCGGCGCCCGCACGACGCACCTCGACACAGCGCCCGGTCTCGCGTCCCTACAGTCCCTCCACCTCGACGCCCTGACGGCGCCGCTGCTGGAGAACTCCTGTGACATTGTCCCGTCGTACCTTCCTGGGCACCGCCGCCGCCGGCGTCGCCGCTTCCACGCTGCCGCTGTCCAGCACCATCGCCGCCAGTCCGGTCGGCGACGTGGTCGGCAAGATCACCGTGGGCTACCAGGGCTGGTTCGCCTGCGCCGGCGACAACGCGCCGATCAACGGTTGGTGGCACTGGGCGCAGGACTGGAGTCGCACGCCCTCCCCGACCAACCGCGCCATCATCTCGTGGCCCGACATGCGCGAGTACGCCTCCGGCTACCCCACCGCCTTCGCCGCGCTCGGCAACGGCGCGCCGGCGACGCTGTTCTCGTCCTACGACCAGTCCACCGTCGACACCCACTTCCGCTGGATGCAGCAGAACGGCTGCGACACCGCCGCGCTGCAACGCTTCAACCCCAACGGCGGTGAAGGCGCGACCCGCGACGCCATGGCCTTGAAGGTGCGCAGCGCCGCCGAATCCTACGGCCGCAAGTTCTACGTCATGTACGACGTGAGCGGCTGGCGCAACATGCAGCCTGAGATCAAGGCGGACTGGCTGAACAAGATGTCGGCGCTGGTGGCGTCCTCGGCCTATGCGCGGCAGAACGGCAAGCCGGTGGTGGGCGTCTGGGGCTTCGGCTTCAACGACGACAACCATCCCTGGTCCGCCGCCGCCTGCCTGGACGTCATCAACTGGTTCAAGGGCCAGGGCTGCTACGTGATGGGCGGCGTGCCGACCTACTGGCGCGAAGGCAAGAACGATTCGCGCGCCGGCTACCTCGACGTCTATCACGCGATGAACATGATCTCGCCGTGGATGGTCGGCCGCATCGGCGACGTGGCGGGGTCGGACTGGTTCTACCAGAACGTCAATCTGGCCGACCAAGCCAACTGCAATGCACGCGGCATCGACTACCAGCCCTGCGTGCTGCCCGGCGACCTGAGCGTGCGTCAGCGCGCGCATGGCGACTTCATGTGGCGCCAGTTCTACAACATGGTCCGGGTCGGCGCGCAGGGGATCTACATCTCGATGTTCGACGAGTTCAACGAGGGCAACCAGATCGCCAAGACCGCCGAGAGCGCGGCTTTCGTGCCCGCAGGCTCGGGCATCCTCGCGCTGGACGAGGACGGCACGGCCTGCTCGTCCGACTACTACCTGCGCCTGACCAACGACGGGGGCCGCATGCTGAAGGGCCAACTGCCGCTGACGCCGACGCGACCGACGCAGCCGGTGGTGGGCACCACGACGCCGACCACGCAAGTCGTGACCATGCGCGCCCGCGTGAACAACCGCTATGTGACAGCGGAGAACGCCGGCGGCGCGCCGCTGATCGCCAACCGCGACGCCATCGGCGGCTGGGAGCAGTTCGATCTGCTGGACGCCGGCAACGGCAACATCGCGCTGCGCGCGCGAGCGAACGGCAAGCTGGTCTGCGCCGAGAACGGCGGCGGATCAGCGCTGATCGCCAACCGGACCGCGATCGGTCCGTGGGAGTCGTTCAAGCTGATCCGCAACGGGAATGGTTCGGTCACGCTGCAGTCGATCGCCAACAGCCGCTATGTCACGGCGGAGAACGCCGGCGCGGCGTCGCTCATCGCGAACCGGACGGCGATCGGGCCGTGGGAGCAGTTCGACCTGATCACGGCGGCGCGCTGACGGCGCACTGCGGTTCCCGGAGTTCCGGCAGCGCAATGTCAGCCTTTCACTGATGGCGTCCGTCCCCGGCGATCCGTATGGTGATCGTCGAACGGCCTGATCGATCGCCGTCCGGGACTCTTGCGAATGGCCGACTCCACCCAGCACCGCGACGCTTCCGTCGAGACCCCTCGCCGACAGCCGGCGGCCGAGCCCGGCTCGACCGTCGTCCAGCATCGATCGACCGGGTCCGTCGACGCAGGCATCGCGGGATGGCAGGCGGCCGTCACCGGTTCGCCGCGCATGCTGGCGCAGCGCCGCGCCATCGACGCCGCCTTCGGCGTCGTGCAGGCCAAGGGAGCCGGCGGCGTGAAGATCGGATTTAGCTTCGAGAACGGCGACGAGAAGGAGCGGCCGGACGGCAAAGCCCTGGTGCAGAAGGTGTGGCGGGACGCCAAGGACGCCAGGCGTCACCGGAAAGCCACCTGGATGCAGGGCAACCTGGGCAAGGCCAACGGCCTGGCGGGAAAGTACGTCGCGGCGCTTGAAGGCGAGGAAGAAGAAAAGAGCCTCTTCCTGAAGCAACTGGAGTCGGCCCCGGCATTGAGCTACTCGGCGCCCACCGGCACGATCAGCTACAAGGCGGAGGGCATGGCGGACGCCTTGCCGATCGCGACGCTGGTGACCGGTGCGGACATCTACAAGGCCAAGCCGCTCAAGGAGGGCGCCGAGGCGCCTGCGCGGGCGCTCTTCGAGAAGGAGGGCCTGGCGGACAAGGAATACGTCAAGGACAAGCGCGGCACCTACACCCGGCGCTATGCCTACGTGGAGAAGAACTTCTACCAGATGATGGACTTCTTCAAGACGGGCACCATGACCGGCCGATTCCAGCAGGCGACGACCGCCGCGGGAGGCGCCGCCCCCGCGCAGCAGCCCACGCCCAAGGCGAACACGATCGTCAAGGGCCCGGCGCCCGTCACCTTGAGCACCGAGCAGATCGCCGTCGCGCACCAGTACATGGGCAGCAGCTCCGAGCAACGCGGGCTCAGCCTGACGTCGACCGAGAAGGTCGGCGGGACGGTCGGCAACGAGGGCAAGAATTTCCGCGAGAAGGACGGATTCCGACTCAAGATCGACCTGGCCCGCGTCCCCGACGATGTCCTGCTGATCAACCACTACAGCGACCAGGGCGTCATCTCCAAGGACCTCGGTGCGTCGAATATCAAGGGCATGACGACGGACACCGCCGCCAAGGGCCGGAACAAGTACAAGTACGGCGCCAGCGTGACCAAGAACCGGGAGTTGTTCCTGGAAAAGCTGCGTCCCGAATGGGTCGTCGAGGTCGAACATCACCCCGCCAGCGGCGGCTACGGCACGGGCGTCGGCACCGTGACGGCGCTTGCGAGCGGCTCGGCGTTCGGGGACCTCGGCGCCACCTATGCGGCGTACTGGGTAGCCTTCGACGCCACCCTGAAGGGTCAGCCGGCCGAGGCGGATGCAGTCTCGCAGAAGGGCAAGAACAGCGCGCTGCTCATGCAGGAGGGATACCTGGCCGGCGAAGCCGCCTTCAAGGCGAAGGAACCGGCGAAGGCACGGGAGGTCGAGGGGGCGGACAAGCGCCTGGCATTGACCGCCCACGGGGACCTGCAGGGCTTTGACGAAGCCGCCAAGGAGGCGGGTGAATCGGACAAGACCGGTTTCAGGAAACAAGGCTACGTCCAATGGCAGCTGGGCTACGTGCGGGGCCGCGCGGGGCTGCCGCTGTTCGCCGACTCCGCGGCCTACGCGAAGGCCATGTCGCAGTCCGACGGAGCGGTCTGATCCGGCCGGATCGCGCCCGCGCCTGAAAGACTTTCCGCGTTGCCTGCATCCGTCCGGCGGCCGCCTCCGTAAGTCCCTGGGTTGAGACCGAACGCCCACCCTTCGGTCCGAACCCAGGACACCCATGAGCCGCATCGACACCCCCACCGGAACCCGTCCCACGGTCCCTCCCTCGCGGCGCGTCCCCGCGCGCGCCCTGCCCTGGTACCGCCTCCCGCACTTGAGCCTGCTGGCGAAGTTCAACCTGATCTTCCTGGCGGTGTTCCTGGTCGGACTGGCGGCCACGGGCTTCCTGGCGCGGCGATGGCTGCAGGACGGCGCGCAGGAGCAGGTCGCCGACCGCGCCCGGCTGCTGATGCGCAGCGCGGGCGCCGTCAACCAGTACACCGCGGACCACATCCGTCCGCTGCTGGAGGGCCAGCTGCGCGAGCGTTTCGTGCCCGAGGCCGTCCCTGCGTTCTCCGCGCACGAGGTGCTGGCCACGTTGTCCAAGGCCTATGAGGACTACAGCTACAAGGCGGCCATGCTCAATCCCACCAACCCGCGCAACCGGGCGGTGAGCTGGGAGGAGGACGTGATCTCGCAGTTCGCGCGCCGGCCCGCGCTGACGGAGTTCATCGGACGCCGCGAGACGCCCAGCGGCGAAGCGCTCTACATCGCGCGACCGATCCGGATCGGCAACGCGGCCTGCCTCGGTTGCCATGCGTCGCCGCAGACCGCGCCGCCGACGCTGGTGGCGCGCTACGGTCCTTCCAACGGCTTCGGCTGGCGGCTCAACGAGACGCTCGGCGCCGAGGTCGTGAGCGTGCCCATGACGCTGCCGCTGAAGCAGGCGTCGCAGACCTTCTGGCTGGTGATGGGCGCGCTGACGGCAGCCTTCCTCGTCATGGGCGCGGCGCTCAACCTGATGCTCTGGCACCTGGTGATCCGGCCGGTGACGAGCCTGGCGCGGATCGCGGTCCGGGTGTCGCTCGGCGAGGACGCACCGCCCTTCGAGGCCCGCTCGAATGACGAGATCGGCGTGCTGACCGTGTCCTTCGCGCGCATGCGCCGCAGCCTCGATCAGGCGATGGCGATGCTGGAGGGCGGCGCATGACGCGTTCGAACACCCCCGGTAGCAGCGACGTCGATCCTGGTCCGGAGCGCGGCGCCCAAGGCGGTCCTCAAAGCGGCTCACGAAGCGGCTCACAAAGCGGATTTCAAGGCGCCCCCGAGAAGGGCCCGGCCCGCATCGGCAAGTACCTGATCCGCGGCCGGCTCGGCGAAGGCGCGATGGGTGTGGTCTACCGCGCCTTCGATCCACACATCCAGCGCGAGGTCGCCATCAAGGTCCTGCGTCGCCAGTTCGAAGACATCGTCGGAGAGACGCCGCCCGAGGATTCGATCACCGCGCGCTTCCGCAACGAGGCGCGCGCGGTCGGGCGCATCGCGCATCCCGGGGTCGTGACCATCTACGACTTCGGCGAGGTCACCGAGGCGGCGGCTTCATCTCCGAATGCCGGCTCGGCTGCTGACACGGCGGCCAATGCCGGCGCGAGCATCGTCGCGGGTGCCGGCAGCTTCGCCTTCCTCGTCATGGAGCTGGTCGATGGCCGCGGGCTCGATCAGATGCTGAAGATCGCGCGGCCGCCGCTGGCCTGGTCGCTCGACGTGATGGACCAGTTGCTGGATGCGCTGGGCTGCGCGCACGATCGCGGCGTCTGGCACCGCGACATCAAGCCCGGCAATCTGCTCATCACGCGCGACAACCGGGTGAAGCTGACCGACTTCGGCATCGCACGCATCGCGGACCGGCACCTCACGCAGGTCGCCTCGCAGATCGGGACGCCGGGCTACATGGCGCCGGAGCAGTACCTGGGCGGTCCGATCGACCACCGCGCCGACCTTTTCGCCTGCGGCGTGCTGCTGTACCGGCTGACGACCGGACGCACGCCCTTCAGCGGCGCGCCCGAGGCGGTGATGTACCAGACGCTGCATCAGGAACCCGCAGCGCCGAGCGCGCTGCGTCCGGGAGAACTGCCACCGGCGCTCGATGCCGTCGTGCGGCGCGCGATGGCCCGGGACCCGCGTCATCGCTTCGCCGATGCGGCGGCCATGCGCGCCGCGCTCGCGGAACTCGCGATCGGCGGTCCGAGCACCGGGGCCGCCGACAGCTTCGACGATCGCACGCTGGTCCAGCCTCGCCACGGTTCGGCTGCAAACCCGATCGCAACGCCGACGGGAGGGTCCGGCGCAGGATCGAGCACAGGGCGCGGTCTCGATGCGGCCCTCGTCTCCCAGGTCGAGCGCGCCCTCGCGACGCACATCGGACCATTGGCCAGGCACCTCGTCTCGCGCGACCTCGCGCACAGCGCCAACGTCGAGGAACTCTCGCGATCCCTCGCGCGCCACATCGCCGACGCGCCGGAGCGGGAGCAGTTCATCGCGACTGCTGCCGCGCTGGCGGCCGCAGCCGGCAAGTCGCCATGAGGCTCCATGAGCGACCCTGAGAGTCCGCGAGGGGCGTGAGGCACGAGGCACGAGGCACGAGGCACGAGAAGGGCTTGGCAGAGACCGTGAACAAGGACAAGCGCCGATTTGAGATACTGTATGCATCAACAGTGATCAAGCCTGACCCCTCCCCGTGCCCTACACCGTCGCCGTCCGCGAGCTCTGCGAGTTCACCGCCAAGCAAGGCGACCTGGACCTGCGCTTCACGCCCGCGCCGACGGCGCAGGAAGGCATCGCCGGACATGCGCTCGTGTACGAGCGCCGGGGACCGAGCTATCGACGGGAACTGACGCTCAGCGGCGAGTTCGGCGAACTCCGCGTGCGAGGCCGCGCCGACGGCTTCGATCCTGATCGTCGACGCCTCGAAGAGATCAAGACCTTCCGCGGCAGCCTCGATCGCCAGCGGCCCACGCATCGCCGACTGCATTGGGCCCAGGCCAAGGTCTATGCCTGGCTGCTGTGCCAGGCCGAAACACTGCCCGACATCGAGGTCGCGCTCGTCTACCTCGACCTCGGCAGCCAGGAGGAGACGCTCCTGACCGAACGCTGCAGCGCGGAGGAACTGCGCGCGCACTTCGAGTCCCTGTGCGAGCGATTCCTCGCGTGGGCCGTCCTCGAGCTCGCACACCGGCAGCAACGCGACGCGGCGCTCCAGGCGCTGCGGTTCCCGTTCGGGGACTTCCGCGTCGGACAACGGCCGCTGGCCGAGGCGGTCTATCGCGCCGCCGCGACGGGCCGCTGCCTGCTCGCGCAGGCGCCGACCGGCATCGGTAAGACGATGGGCACGATCTTCCCGTTGCTGAAGGCCGCGCCTGGGCAGCGCATCGACAAGATCTTCTTCCTGGCGGCGAAGACCTCGGGACGGCAGACCGCGCTGGATGCGGTCGAGCGGCTGGTAGAGCGGCGGATCGAGCGCGACGACGCCTCGAAGCCATCGGTGCCGCTGCGCGTGCTCGAACTCGTGGCTCGCGACAAGTCCTGCGAGCACCCGGACAAGGCCTGCAACGGCGAGTCCTGTCCCCTGGCCAAGGGCTTCTACGACCGCCTGCCCGCAGCCCGTTCGGCCGCGCTGCAGGTCGACCGGGCGGCCGGCAGTGACGCCGGCGTCGCACTGACGCGGACCGCCGTGCGCGAAGCGGCCTTGGCACACGAGGTCTGCCCGTACTACCTGAGCCAGGAACTGGCGCGCTGGGCCGACGTGGTGGTCGGCGACTACAACTACTACTTCGACCACGGTGCCCTGCTGTACGGACTGACGCAGGTGAACCAATGGCGCATCGGCCTGCTCGTCGACGAGGCGCACAACCTCGTCGAACGCGGCCGCAAGATGTTCAGCGCGACGCTGTCGCCGGAGCGGCTGTTCCAGGCGCGACGGTCTTCCGGCGCGACGGCGTCGCCGCTCGTGCGCAAGGCGCTCGACAAGGTGCGTCGCGGCTGGCGCGCGATCGACAAGGCGCAGGCCGAGCCCTACGCGGCCTACGAGGCCTTCCCCGAAGCCTTGCTGAGCGCGCTCCAGCACAGCATCGGCGTGGTCTCGGAACACCTGCCCGCCCATCCCGACGAGATCGATCCCGCGCTGCTCGACTTCCATTTCGAGACGCTGCACGTGACCCGCGCGGTGGAGTCCTTCGGACCGCACTCGCTGGTGGACGTCCAGAAGCCGGCGGGCTTCGGCGCCAAACCGGGTCCGTCGGTCATCTGCATCCGCAACATCGTCCCCGCGCCGTTCCTGAAGCCGCGGCTGGCGGCCGCCCACACGAGCACGCTGTTCTCCGCCACGCTGCAGCCGCAGGCCTTCCACGCGGACCTGCTCGGGCTGCCGGAGAACCACGTGAGCATCGAGGTGCCCTCGCCCTTCGACGCGAGCCAGCTGCAGGTGCACGTGGCCTCGCACATCTCGACGCGCTACCAGCATCGGCGCGCCTCGCTGCAGCCGATCGCCGACCTGATCGCGGCGCAGTACCGCGTCGCGCCCGGCAACTACCTGGCCTTCCTCAGCAGCTACGACTACCTGGAACAGGTGGCGGAGCTGCTCGCGGAACGTCACCCGGACGTGCCGCAATGGCGCCAGTCGCGCCGCATGAGCGAGGGCGAACAGCGCCAGTTCCTCGATCGCTTCACCGACGAGGGTCGCGGCGTCGGCTTCGCGGTGCTGGGCGGCGCGTTCGCGGAGGGCGTCGACTTGCCGGGGCGCCGGCTCATCGGCGCTTTCCTGTCGACGCTCGGCCTGCCGCAGGTCAACGCGGTCAACGAGCAGATCCGCGCGCGCATGGACCGGCTCTTCGGCGCGGGCTACGACTACACCTACCTTTACCCCGGTTTGCAGAAAGTCGTGCAGGCGGCCGGCCGGGTGATCCGCACGACCGAGGACCGCGGCGTGGTCCACCTGATCGACGACCGCTTCGCGCGGGCGGAGGTGCAGCGGCTGCTGCCGGCGTGGTGGGCGCAAAACCATCGTGGGACCCCGACCTCCCTCCTCTCGCGCAAGCAGGAGAGGGAGTAAGAGGGCTTCGCGCACTTCCACCGCCGCTGGCCCTCACCCCCGCCCTCTCGCGCAAGCGGGTGAGGGGCATCCGCCCGCACCGGTCAGGCCCCATGCTTGCCAAGGGGAGGCTGACATGACCTCCCCCCGCGTCTACCGCTGCACCTGCGGCCACCGCCTCTACTTCCGCAACAGCGCCTGCCTGATGTGCAAGGCGCCGCTCGGCTTCCTGCCCGACGACCTGGTGCTGCACGCGCTGCTGCCCGGCCCGACCACCGCGACCTGGTGCATCGACGGCGTGGACGGCGTCTTCACCCGCTGCGCCAACTTCCACACCGCCGCCGGCTGCAACTGGCTGCTCCCGCTGGATGACCGGCGCAAGGGCCCGTTGTGCGTCGCCTGCGCGCTGAACCGCACCATTCCGAACCTATCGGATCCCATCAACGCCGAACTCTGGGGACGCATGGAGCGCGCCAAGCGGCGGCTGGTGTCGCAGCTCCTCGGGCTGCGCCTGCCGGTGGTGCCGAAATTCGAGGCACCGGACCGCGGGCTCGCCTTCGACTTCCTGCGCACCCTGCCCGGCCAGCCGCGCGTGATGACGGGACACGCCTGGGGCGTCATCACCATCAACATCGAGGAGGCCGACGACGCCAAGCGCGAAGCCGCCCGGCAGCGCATGGGCGAGTCCTACCGGACGCTGCTCGGGCATTTCCGCCACGAGATCGGTCATTACTACTGGGACCGGCTGGTCTCGGGCACGTCCTGGCACGAGCCCTTCCGCGCGCTGTTCGGCAACGAGCGCCAGCCCTACACCGACGCGCTTCAACGTCATCACCGCACCGGCCCGCCGCCGGACTGGTCGCAGCGCTTCATCACCTCGTACGCCAGCGCGCATCCGTGGGAGGATTGGGCGGAGACCTGGGCGCACTACCTGCACCTGCGCGACACCATCGATACTGCCGGCAGCTTCAAGCTGCTGAGCACCGTCGACGAGATGCGGCCCTGGCCCTACGGACTCGACGACCTCTGGTCGCCGGGCCACGCCACCGGACCCGCCTTCCTGCGCCTGCTGCGCGACTGGCTCGCCATCACCAGCGTGATGAACGAGATGTCCCGCGCGATGGGCCAGCCCGACTTCTACCCCTTCGTGCTGCAACGCCGGGTCGTCCCGAAGCTGCACTTCATCCATTGCGTCGTCGAGAACGGCAGGACCCCATGATTCGCCTCGATCTCCACTTCGAACTGGACTACCGGATCGACTCGCCGCACGGCGACTTCGTGTTCAACATCCAGCCGGCGCACACGGCGGCGCAACACGTCCTGCAGGAGAGCGTCGTCCTGACGCCCGAGGTGCCGTGGCGTTCGGAGACGGTCGCCAGCACGCGCAACCGCCTGCTGCGCCTGCGCGCGCCGCAGGGCGATCTGCACCTGACCTACACCGCCAGCGTCACGATCGAGCACGGCATCAGCGAACCGGCCTTCATCGACGAATGCCCGATCGATCAGTTGCCCGTCGAGCTGCTGTCCTACCTGGCGCCCAGCCGCTATTGCGAATCCGATCGCCTCATCCCCTGGGCCGAGGCCGAGTTCGGTCATCTGCCCTCGGGCTACGCGCGCGCCGCCGCGATCGCGGCGTGGGTGCAGCGGCACATCGCGTATTCCTCGTACGGATCGACCACGCAGACCACCGCGCTCGACACGCTGACGGACCGGGTCGGCGTCTGCCGCGACCAGGCGCACGTGATGATCGCGCTCTGCCGGGCGCTCTCGCTGCCGGCGCGTTACGTGACCGGCACCGACTACGGCGCCGACCCGACCAAGGCGCCGGACTTCCACGCCTACGTGGAGGTCTATCTCGGCCGGCGCTGGTACACCTTCGATGCGTCGGGCACCGGCATCCCGATGGGCTTCGTGCGCATCGGCACCGGACGCGACGCGGCGGACGTGCCGTTCGCCACCTTGTACGGCCAGGTCCAGGCGCCGTTCGCGCCGCTGGTGCGCGCGAGCGCGTGCGAAGGGCCGGGGCTGCGGCTGCCCGTCCACGTGAGCAGCGCCTTGTCCACCGATGGCGATTCAGCGGGGTGTCACCTCGCGCCCGCGGCCGCGTGATCGCCTTCGGCCGGCCCCCGTTTCCGCGCGGGTTTCACGCCTCGTTCGCCGCGCCCACGGACGCCAGGAAACTCGATCGCACCGCATGCGGCGTGCTGCCCGTCCAGCCTTGAAACGCACGGATGAAGGAATTGGGATCCTCGAAGCCCAGGAGGAAGGCGATCTCCGCGCCTGACAGCGAGGAGTTCTGAAGGTAGTGGTGCGCCAGCGCACTGCGCAAGCTGTCCAGGGTCTGCTGGAAGCTGCTGCCTTCTTCCTGGAGTCGCCGTTGCAACGTGCGGCTGCTGACCCCCAACTTGCGACAGATCGCCTGCATCGACAACTCCCCGGCGGGCAGCGCCTCGAGCAGCGCACTACGCACCCGCTCCGCGGTGGTCGCGTGCCGGTCCAGATCGGCGAGGCGTTGCCGCAAGGCGGGCTCGAAGAAGGACCACATGCCGTGATTGGCGGTCAGGAATGGACGTCGCGCGTCCTCTGCCGAGAACACGACCGTGGGCACCGGTGTTCTTTCGACCGGGACGCCGAAGTAGTCCGCGTAGGCCAGCGCCTCCGGTGCCGACTGCGGCGGCTGGGGCCATCCCACCCTCACCACGTGCAGCGGGCTCCGAGTGGCCAGTCGCGCCAGTTGGACGAGGAAAACAATCTTGAAGGCCATCAGCACGGGCGGGGGCGCCAAGGCGCGGTCCAGGAACTCCAGCTCCGCCGTCGTGCGACGCTCGGTGCGCTCGACATGCAGCGCCATCGGGCCACTCAGGCGTTTGTACTTGGCCAGGCGTGCGAGCGCGCCATCCATGTCGTCGCTGCACAGCGCCACGAAGAGTTCAGGCTCGAACCAGTCGGACGACATCCTCTGCGCCAGGCGCAAGGGCACGGGCAGTTGCCCGACCGTCGCCTCTGCCTCGATCGCCGCCCATAGCTTGAAGTAGGTCTCGGAGTCGAGGCGCGTGCTCGCGCGCCCGAACAGATCGCCGGGCAACTGGGCCCGGCGCAATACGTTGGCGCCATTGACGCCCGCGTCGTGCATCAGCAGCAGCCAGCCCGGCCAGATGGCAAAGGTGCCTGCGTGCGCCAAGCGGCTCCCTGGCAGTTTGGGGGCGACGGCGTTGTCGTCTTTCATGACTTCAGTTTACGAGCGGCCTTCGCCGGGCACACCAGCGGAACGCGCCAAGCTGCGCGGTCTTGCTGGCGGGTTTCGCATGTCGATTGGCGCGATGAGCGAGTGCGTTGGCGCCGATGCCTGGGCACAGTGGCCCTGTTCCTTGAACTCGTCCCCGGGCCCGTCGCCCGTCCACCCCACCGCTGGCAGAAGCCGACGGCTCGGCAGCAAGAAAGCAAAGACCATGAAAAAGACCGTTTTGATCACCGGCGCCTCGTCCGGCTTCGGCCTGATGCTCGCGACACGCCTGCATCAACAGGGTGTCGAGGTGATCGGCACCAGCCGCGATCCGGAGAAGGCGGCCAAGCTGCCGTTCAAACTGCTGCGGCTGGACATCGACGATGACGCGTCCATCGAGGCCTTCACGCGCGAGTTGTTCCGGCACGCCCCGCGGGTGGACGTGCTCGTGAACAACGCCGGCTACATGGTGACCGGCCTGGCTGAAGAGACGCCCTTGGCGCTCGGACGCCAGCAGTTCGAGACGAACTTCTGGGGCACGGTCAAGGTGACCAACGCCTTGCTCCCGCACTTCAGGGCGCAGAAGGCAGGCCAGGTCATCACCGTCAGTTCCATCGTGGGACTGATCGGTCCGCCGAATCTGTCCTACTACACCGCCTCCAAACATGCGGTGCAGGGCTATTTCAAATCCCTTCGCTTTGAACTGGACCAGTTCAACATCAGGGTCAGCATGGTCGAGCCCGTGTGGTTCAAGACCAATCTGAGTCACAACGCCGTCGCGGCCAAGACCGGCAGGATTGCGGACTACAACGACTATCGCAAGCAGGCGAACGCCGCCACGCAAAAGGGCATCGACGACGCGCAGTCGCCCGCCCCCGTCGTCGCGACCATCGAAAGGCTGATCAATACCCGGCACCCGAAGTTCAGCAACCCGGTCGGCAAGATGACGGGAATGATTCTCTTCCTGCAAAGCTACATGCCGAAGATGTTCGAGAGCGAGATTCACAAGAGCGTCCGCACGGCTTGATCGGGACCACGATGAAGTACTACCTCTGCAAATTCATTCCGCCGCGCACGGATTTTCTCGCCACGATGTCGGACGTCGAGAAAGATCTGATGAAGCGTCACGGCGCTTATCTGAACCGCCTGTTGGCGGAGGGATTGATCGTTGCGCACGGCCCGGTCATGGATCCGGCCGGCGGCTATGGCGTCTCGCTCTTCCGGATTGCCGACGAGCAGACCATCGAGGCCCTCACTGCCGAAGATCCCATCGTCAAGAACGGCGTGGGCCACTATGAGCACCACGTGATGCTCAGTCTGGCGGTGGGCGCCTGAGCTTTCATCGCCATCGATCACACGGACCCAAGCGCGACCCAGGCACCGTCGTGTGCCCCGCTGCCACGTGATCGTCGCGCGCCGTCGCGCCATGGCGCGCGGCGGCGCCGCAGACCGCAGTTCGCACCGTGACAGGCAAGGCCTGGATCCTGGCCTTGTCCATTTCGTCTGATCGTATACGATAGACGAATGCTGCCCTGGATCACCGACACCTCCCCCGACCTGCTCGCCGATGTGCGGGACACGTCGCTCGCCAAGCTCGTCCGCGACGAGGTGCTGAACGCCATCCTCCGCGGCGACCTGCCGCCGGGGCAGCGCATCAACGAACCCGATGTCGCGGCGCGCCTGCGCGTTTCCCGCGTCCCCGTGCGCGAGGCGCTGCGCGAGCTCGAAAGCACCGGCCTGGTCGCCGCGCGCAAGCACGCCGGCGTCTTCGTGCGCGTGCTCGATCCCAAGGAAGTCGCCAACCTCTACGAGCTGCGCAGCCTGCTGGACGGCCACGCCGGCCGCCGGGCCGCGGCGCTCGACCGCCCCCGGCGCGACGCGCTCGTGAAGCGGCTCGTGACGCTGGGCCGCGAGATGAAGTCGAATGCGCGCCGCCGCGACGTGCAGGCCTATTACGCCGCCAACCTGGCCTTCCACTGGGCCATCGTCGAGGCCACCGACAACGAGCCCCTGACGCGCACCTACCAGGGCATCGTCCAGCAGCTGCACCTGTCGCGGCTGCGGAACCTGTCGCGCGACGTGGGCATGAAGGTCTCGATCCTGGAGCACGACCAGATCGTCGCCGCGCTCGACGACGGCGACACCGCGCTGTGCCAGCGGCTGCAGGAACACCACGTCAACGCGGCGCACGGTCGGCTGCTGGAGACGGAAGGAAAGGGCGAGGACGCCAGCGGGAGCAACAGCAAGAGCTAGCAAAGGCCAGCCGGAGCAGGCAAGACCTGGCGCCAGCCTCCATCAAAGCAAGAACGAGGGCCGTCACAAGAGCCCCGCCCTACCCCGCCCTACCCCGCCTTACCCCGCTTCACCCCGGAGACAAACCGATGACCAACCGACGATCCGTGCTGATCGCCGCCCCCGCGCTGCTGCTCACCGCAGGACGCTCGTGGGCGGCGGACAGCTTCCCCAGCAAGCCGATCCGCTACATCGTGCCCGTGGCCGCGGGCGGCGGCAGCGACTTCATCGGCCGCGCCGTCTGCGAGCGCTGGGGCCATGCGCTCAACCAGACCTTCCTGGTCGACAACATCGGTGGCGGCGGCGGCGTGATTGCCACGCAGGCCACGGCCAAGGCGCCGCCCGACGGCTACACGCTGATGCAGGGCTACGTCGCCACGCACGGCACCAGCCCCGCCACGCGCAAGCTGCCCTACGACGCGGTCAAGGACTTCAGCCCCATCGGCATGATCGGCGGCACGCCCAACGTGCTGGTCGTCAACAGCGCGGTGCCGGTCAACGACCTCAAGGGCTTCATCGAGTACGCCCGCAAGAACCCCGGCAAGCTGAGCTACGGCTCCTCGGGCGTGGGTTCGCTCACGCAGCTCGTGATGGAGCTGTTCAAGCAGCAGTCCGGCATCTTCATGCTGCACGTGCCCTATCGCGGCATCTCGCCCGCCTTCACCGACCTGATGGGCGGCCAGACCCACGCGATGTTCCCGGGACTGGCCGCGGCGCTGCCGCATATCCGCTCGGGCCGCGTGAAGCCGCTGGCGGTGACCGGCACCGCGCGCAACCCGACGCTCAAGGACGTGCCCACGCTGATCGAGGCCGGCTTCAAGGGCTTCGACGCGATGCAGTGGTACGGCGTCGTCGGGCCGGCGGGCATCCCCGCGCCGCTGGTCAAGCAGCTCAACGCGACGCTGAACACGGTGCTCAAGGCGCCGGACATGCGCGACAAGCTGGCCGCCGAGGCCGTCGATCCGACGGCCATGAGCCCCGAGCAGTTCGGGCATCACATCCAGGCCGAGGTGGCCCGTTGGACCGCGCTGGCGCGCGACCGGAAGATCCACGTCGACGACTGACACACCCGATGAACAGACGGCTCCAAGCCGATCGGACCGCCGACCGGACCACCGACTGAAGAGCCCCCCTACACGACTGAAGGACGATTGAACCCCATGGCACGCAATACCCAGGTCGCCGCCGACCACAACGCCCCGCCCATCACCCAGATCCTCGCCCGCTACGTGGCCACGCATCCGTCGCGCGGCTGGAGCGACGCGGTGGACCACGAGGCCCACCGCACCTTCATGAACTGGGCGGGCTGCGCCGTCGGCGCCGCCGGTCACGAGGCGATGCACGCGGCGCTGGCCGCCGTGCAGATGCTCGAACCGTCGGCGCAGGCGAGCATCCTCGGCCGCGCCGAGAAGGTCGACATGGCCGGCGCGGCGCTGCTCAACGGCATCAGCTCGCACACCTTCGACTTCGACGACACCCACCTGAAGACCATCATCCATCCGGCGGGCCCGGTGGCCTCGGCGGCGCTCGCGCTGGCCGAGCACCTCGGCCTGTCGGGCCGGCAGCTGATCGACGCGATGGTCCTGGGCATCGACGTGTCCTGCCGCATGGGCAACCTCGTCTATCCCGAGCACTACGACCGCGGCTGGCACATCACCGGCTCCACCGGCACGCTGGGCGCCGCGGCGGCCTGCGCGCGGCTGCTGGCCCTGGACGAGCACCAGACCCGGATGGCGCTGGGCATCGCCGCCTCGCAGCCCGTGGGCCTGCGCGAGCAGTTCGGGACCATGACCAAGCCCTTCCACCCGGGCGGCGCGGCGCGCGCCGGGCTGCTGTCGGCGCTGCTGGCCAAGCACGGCTACACCGCCAGCCCGCGGGCGCTGGAGGCGCCGCGCGGCTTCGCGCAGGTCGTCTCGACGAAGTACGCCTGGAACGAGGCCACCGATGAGCTCGGCCAGCGCTTCGAGATCTCCTTCAACACCTACAAGCCCTTCGCCTGCGGCATCGTCATCCATCCGAGCATCGACGCCGCCGTGCAGCTGCGCGAACAGGGCGTGCGGCCCGAGGACGTCGAGCGCATCGAGCTGAAGGTGCACTCGCTCGTGCTGGAGCTCACCGGGAAGAAGGAGCCGGCGGACGGCCTGCAGGGCAAGTTCAGCGTCTATCACGGCGTGTCGGCCGGCCTGATCTTCGGCCGCGCCGGCGAGCCCGAGTACGACGATGCGATCGTCAACCGCGAGGACGTCGTGGCGCTGCGCCGCAAGGTGGTGGCGACGGTGGACGACGGCATCGACGAGGCCTCGGTCGACATGACGGCGGTGCTGCGCGACGGCCGCCGCGTCCACGTGTTCGTCGAGCATGCGATCGGCTCGCTGCACAAGCCGATGAGCGACGCGGCGCTGGACGCGAAGTTCCACTCGCAGTCGGATGTCGTCATCGGCGCCGCGCGCAGCGACGCGTTGATCGCAGCCTGCTGGCGGCTCGGCGAGCTGGCCGACGTGCGCGAGCTGACCGCGCTGGCGCGGCCTTGAGGCCGCGTTCCCAGGTCAGTACACGAATCACGACACGCGTCACGACACGCGTCACATCACCGGCGACGACACGATGCGCGGCTACTGCCTCCAGCACCGGGACGGCCACGCGGAGCTGCTGCTCCGCGACGACCTGCCCCGCCCTTCCCCCGGTCCCGGTCAACTGCTCGTCCGCGTCCGCGCGGCGGGCTTGAACCGCGGTGAATTCCTGGCCGGCCATGGCCTTCACGGCGCCGGCGGCGCGCCGAAGCCGGTGGGCGCGGAAGCGGCCGGCGACGTGGTTGCCGTCGGTGACGGCATCCAGGGCTGGCGGCCCGGCGATCGCGTGATGGGCCGCTGCGCCGGCGGCTTCGCCGACTTCGCGCTGATCAGCGAGGCGGAGGCGCTGCATGTGCCCGAGGCCCTCGATTGGGCCGAAGCGGGTGCGATCCCGCTGACCTTCCTCGTCGTCTACGACATGCTCGTGGTCCAGGGCCGGCTGAAGGCGGGCGAGACCCTGCTCGTGGCGGGCGGCAGCTCTGGTGTCGGCGTCGCGGCGCTGTCGGCGGCCAAGGCCATCGGCGCGCGCGTGATCGCCACCTCGGGCAGCGCGGCCAAGCTGGCGCGGCTGATGACGCTGGGCTTGGACCTGGGCCTCGAGACCCGCGCGCCGGACTTCGCGGCCGCAGTGCGCGAGGCCACCGACGGTCGTGGCGCGGACCTCGCGATCGACACCGTCGGCGGCAGCGTGTTCGCCGAATGCGTGCGGGCGCTGGGCTTCCAGGGTCGTCTCGCGATGGTGGGCTACGTGGATGGCGTGCTCCAGGCCGAGCTCGATCTCGAAGCGCTGCATGCGCGGCGTCTCCATCTCTTCGGCGTCTCGAACAAGCTCCGCACGCCGCAGCAGCGCGCGGAACCCGTGCCCGGCTTCCGGACCGACTGGCTGCCGCTGTTCGCCGACGGCCGCCTGCGGCCGGTGGTGGACCGCGTCTTCCGCTTCGAGGACCTGGCGCAGGCCAAGGCCTCGATGGAGCAGGCCGAGCACCTCGGCAAGATCGTGCTGGCGGGCAGCGAGGATTGATCAACCCCAAGGACATCGACACGAACGTTCAACGTCGTGAACTCTGCGCGGCGTGTCGGCCGACCTCGCGCGAGGCGGCTCGTCGACTGGGCGTGAACATCGAGCTCGTCGCATGAGATCGAAGGCGCGCTCGTGGCGCCGCCGAGGTAACAACAGCGGTGTCCTGAATGGAACACTGTCCTACACCGTCGCGATTCGCTTGGCGTTAATCTCAAGGGCGACAGTACCTGACAGTACCTTGAAGGAGCCCCCATGGAAGCGACCAACCACCAGTTCCACGAGCTGTTCGACCAGCTCGGCCTGCCCTCCTCCGAGGCCGAGATCCGCGAGTTCATCGGCCAGCACCGCCCCCTGCCCGGCGACGTCAAGATCACCGAGGCGCCGTTCTGGTCCGAGCAGCAGTCGCGCCTGCTCAAGGAGCTGCTGCTGCAGGACGCGGATTGGGCGGAGGTCGTCGACCAGCTGAACGTCGCGCTTCACTGAACTTCCGGGGCCACGCGCGTCGCTGGTCTCGACGGGCTCAAGGCGATCGACGCGATCGGCCCCTCGCGCTCCGAGCGCCCGCCTCCGGAGCGCCGACGAATCGCAAGGAGGCATGCCTCATGTTCGACCTGCACGTCCCATGGTGGGAGCTGCTCGCCCGCGCGGCGCTCATCTACCTGGCGCTGTTCCTGATGGTGCGCTTGTCGGGCAAGCGGACCATCGGGCAGTTCACCCCGTTCGACCTGCTGGTCGTGATGCTGCTGAGCGAGGCCGTGAGCAACGGCCTGAGCGGCGGCGAGGACTCGGTCACCGGCGCGTGGGTCCTTGCCGCGACCCTGATCGTGATGAACGCCTTCATCGGCTTCCTGGGCTCCCGGAGCAAGCGCCTGGAGGCGCTGCTGGAAGGGTCCCCCGTGCTCATCGGACGCGACGGTGAATGGTTCCCGCAGGCGCTCCGCCGCCATCGGCTCGGCACGGCGGATGTCGAGAAGGCGCTGCGCGAGGCGGACTGCGAGCTCGAGGAGCTGCACATGGGCGTGCTCGAAAGCGATGGCAGCATCAGCATCCTCAAGCGCAAGTAGATTTGCCTGAACTTCGGCATGCCGAGTGCGGCAACCCCCGACGTCTCAAGTCCGCCTTCCGGGCTGGCGCCTGCGCTGATCCGCTGCCGTTCACCGATAGGCGGCCTCCGCCAGCTCGCACAGCTGCCCGCAGCCGATGGGCTTGCTGACGTGCAGATCGAAGCCGGCGCTGGCGACCAGGACGCGGTCGCTCTCCTGGTTCCGGGCGGTCAGCGCAACGAGCCTGGCGGGCGCCCGATCCTCGGTGCCCCGGATGCACGCCGCGGTCTCGTAGCCGTCCATGCCGGGCATGTCGATGTCGAGCAGGACCAGGCGGGGCCGCAGCAGCTCCGCCAGCAGCACGGCCTCGCTGCCGCTGTAGACGGCGCAGGCACAGAAGCCGTAGGCGTCCAGCAGCGCGACGAGGGTATCGGCCGCATCCCTGTTGTCGTCGACCACCAGGATGCGGCACGGGGCGGTCGAATGCTTGGGATCCATGCCTCCACAGGGCAAGGCGCGGGCCACGCCCCGCCGCTCGCGAAGCCGGCCGGCACGGAAGCGATCAAGGCGCTGATGGCGTCGAACGTCCCGGGGCCGTGCGATCCCGCGCGGCCACACCCCGTCGCGAGCCCAGCCGCTGCGCATAGAGCCAGGTGAATTCGGCGCCGACCAGGAACACCTGGGCCGAGTAGTAGACCCAGACGAACACGACAGCCACGGAGCCGGCCGCGCCGAAGCCGCTCGCCACGCCGGTCTTGCCGATGTACAGGCTGATGAGGATGCGACCGATGGTGAACAGCGTCGCCGTGACCGCGGCGCCGACCCAGACGTCCGACCAGGCCACCTTCACGCGCGGCATGACCTTGTAGATCAAGGCGAAGACCGCCGCGGTCATGGCGAAGCCGACGACGGCGTTGAGGCTCTGCAGCAGCCATTCCCAGCCGCCGAACCAGCCGCCCCACCACTTGCCGAGCGCCGCGACCACGGCGCCGGTCACCAGCGAGACCAGCAGCAGGAAGGCCACGCCCACGATCATCCCGAAGCTGAGCAGACGGGCGCGCACCAGCGTCCACACGCCGCTCGTCCCATGGCGCACCGGCGCGCGCCAGATCCGGTCGAGCGCGTCCTGCAGTTCGCCGAAGACGGTCGTCGCGCCGATCAGCAGCACCCCGACGCCGAGCACGGTGCCCAGGATGCCGGTGCTGGGCTTGCTGACGTTGCTGAGCACCTCCTGGATGCCCTTGGCCGCCTCGGGCCCCATCACGCCCTCGATCTGGCCGAACAGCTCGCCGCGCACGGCGTCCTCGCCGAAGACCAGCCCCGCGATCGAGATGACGATCACCAGCAACGGCCCCAGCGAGAACACGGTGTAGTACGACAGCGCCGCCCCCATGCTGGGCGCGTAATCGTCGATCCAGGCCGACAGGGAATCCGCCATCAGCGACCACCAGGTCTTGAGCGACCGGCCCGACCAGGAAGGGACGGCGTGCGCGGCGCCCGCGGCATGGCGGATGTCCTCGGCGCGCGCGGCGTCCGCGATGTTCACGGAGAGGGGCGATGGGTCCGGCGATGGCGGCGTCATTCCTTCCCCCGGCAACGGGCGCGCCCAGCCTGGACCTCGGTCGATTTCTTGCCCATTCATCGCCTCCGCAGCAGGATTGGGCAAAAAAAAGGCAGCATCGTGCGTTGCCCCGGGAGCGGGCGGCGACGAACAATTCATCCCATCGACACGAATCCTCGTTCACCCCTTGCGGAGCCGACAGCCATGAACAACTTCAGCCTCAACACGCCCACCAAGATCCTGTTCGGGAAGGGCCAGATCGCCGAGCTCGGCCGGGAGATCCCCGCGGACGCCCGCATCCTCGTCACCTACGGCGGCGGCAGCATCAAGAAGAACGGCGTGCTCGACCAGGTGCGTCAGGCGCTGGCCGGCCGCACGGTGGTCGAGTTCGGCGGCATCGAGCCCAACCCCACCTTCGAAACGCTGATGAAGGCCGTGGAGGTCGTCAAGGCCGAGCGGATCGACTTCCTGCTGGCCGTCGGCGGCGGCTCCGTCGCGGACGGCACGAAGTTCATCGCCGCCGCCGCGCTGTACGACGCGGCCCGCGACCCGTGGGAGATCCTGCTGACCCGCGGGGCCAAGGTCACCGGCGCCGTGAAGATGGGCGTCGTGCTGACGCTGCCGGCCACGGGCTCGGAATCCAACAACGGCGCCGTCATCAGCCGTCAGGCGACGGGCGACAAGCTGCCCTTCTTCTCGGCCTTCACCTACCCGGTGTTCGCGGTCCTCGACCCGGTGACGACCTACAGCCTGCCCGCGCGCCAGGTGGCCAACGGCGTCGTGGACGCCTTCGTCCACACGGTCGAGCAGTACCTGACCTACCCGGCGGAAGGCCGGATCCAGGACCGCTTCTCCGAAGGCATCCTGCTCACGCTGATCGAGGAAGGTCCGCGGGCGCTCACCGAGCCGGAGAACTACGACGTCCGCGCCAACGTGATGTGGAGCGCGACGCAGGCGCTGAACGGCCTGATCGGTGCCGGTGTTCCGCAGGATTGGGCAACGCACATGATCGGCCACGAGCTGACCGCGATGCATGGGCTCGACCATGCGCAGACGCTGGCGATCGTGCTGCCGTCGGTGCTCGAGTACAAGAAGGAACAGAAACGCGCGAAGCTGCTGCAATACGCGGACCGCGTCTGGGGCCTGCGCGACGGCAGCGAAGCGGCGCGCATCGACGGCGCGATCGCGGCCACGCGGGCCTTCTTCGAGCAGCTGGGCGTCGGCACGCGCCTGTCCGCTTACGGGCTGGACGGCAGTTCCATCCCGGCGATGATCGCCAAGCTGAAGGAACACGGCGGCACCGCGCTGGGCGAGCACCAGGACATCCGGATCGAGGACAGCCAACGCATCCTCGAAGCCGCCCGCTGATCGCCGGCTGACACCTCACCGAGCCTTCGCTGGCTCCCCTGCTTTCGTGGCGCACGCGGCCTGCAGACCGCGTGCGCCCGAAGCCTTTTGAAGCACCCATGGCGACCACCCTCAACGACAGCATCCGCCAGCGGATCATCGACGCCGCGACCCGCTACCGGTCGACGTCCTTCTCCACGCCGTCGCCGGTGGCCGGCGTCCGGATCCTTTATTCCGAGACCTCTCACCCGCGCACGCCGGTGCTCTACGAGCCGTCCATCGTCATCGTGGCGCAGGGCGCGAAGGTGGGTTTCGTCGGCGAGAAGACCTTCCGCTACGACGCGGACAACTACCTGCTGCTGACGGTCCCCCTGCCCTTCGAATGCCAGACGATCGCGAGCAAGGCCAAGCCCTTCGTCGGCGTATCGATCGACATCGACACGGCGGTGCTGCAGGAGTTGCTGATCGACCTCGAGGACGAGGGCCTCGACCGCCGCGCGAGCCTGGAGTGCACCGGCGTCAACAGCGCGGCGTTCACCGAGGAAGTGCTCTGCGCCATCGAACGCCTGTTCGACGCGATGCACCAGCCGCGCGACGCGAAGGTGCTGGGCAAGCTCATCCTCAAGGAAATCATCTATCACGTGCTGTGCGGCGAGAGCGGCGCGGCGCTCCAGGCGCTGGCCAACCGGCACACGCATTTCGCGCAGGTGACGAAGGCGCTGCAGCACATCGAGTCCCACTACGCCAAGCCGCTCAGCGTCGAGCAACTGGCGGGCCTGGTGAACATGAGCGTGTCCGCCTTCCATCACAACTTCAAGGCGGTGACCAACACCTCGCCGCTGCAGTACGTGAAGAGCTACAAGCTGCACAAGGCGCGCCTGATCATGCTCAACGAGGGCGTGAAGGCCGGCGTCGCGGCCACGCGCGTGGGCTACGAGAGCCCGTCCCAGTTCAGCCGCGAGTTCAAGCGCTACTTCGGCGCCACGCCGGTGGATGAGGTGGCGCGGCTGAGGGCGTTCAGTCCGTCGGTCAGTTGACCCGCAAGCGCTAGCGCCAGCAAGCGGCCTTCGCCAAGCCCTTGCCATTCATTACAAGTTTTGTTGTAATGTCAACCATGGACAAGACCACCGCCCTGGCCGGACTCGGCGCACTCGCTCATCCCATTCGACTCGACGCGTTCCGCGCCTTGGTGGTGGCCGGCGAGCACGGCCTGACCCCGGGCGCCCTCGTCGAGATGCTCGGCATCGCCTATGCCAAGCTGGGCTTCCATCTGAAGGACCTCGCCGAGGCGGGGCTGGTGACCTCCGAGCAGGTCGGACGCAACGTGGTCTATCGGGCCGTGTACCCGCAGATGAACGCGCTCCTGGCCTACCTCACCGAGAACTGCTGCCAGGGCGCCGCGTGCGCCGTGGACTCCACATCGACCAGCTGCGACTGCTGAAAGGAAATTTGCATGGCATCGAAGGTCTACAACGTGCTGTTCATCTGCACGGGCAACTCCGCTCGGTCCATCCTCGCCGAGGGCCTGCTCAACCACCTGGGGCAAGGTCGCTTCCAGGCGTATTCGGCGGGCAGTCATCCCAAGGGCGAGGTCCATCCGCTCGCGCTGAACGAGCTGCGCAAGCTCGACATCCCGACGGACGGCTTCCGCAGCAAGAGCTGGGAGGAGTTCGCCAAGGCCGGCGCTCCCGAGATGGACTTCGTGTTCACCGTCTGCGACCAGGCTGCCGGCGAGGTGTGTCCGATCTGGCCCGGACAGCCTCTCACCGCGCACTGGGGCATGCCGGATCCGGCGGCCGTCGAGGGCGGCGAAGACACGAAGCAGCAAGCCTTCCGCGCCGCTGCCGTGACGATGAAGCGCCGCCTCGAACTGATGATGTCCCTGCCGCTGCAGAGCCTGGACGCCATGGCCATCCACAGGGAAGTCAAAGACATCGGGACCCGCTGAACCATGACCACCAACGTTCTCATCTTGTGCACCCACAACTCGGCGCGAAGCGTGCTGAGCGAGGGCATGTTGAATCATTGGGCCCACCGCCTGGACAAGGACATCAAGGCCTTCAGCGCCGGTAGCGCGCCGAGCGGCCGCATCAACCCGTACGCCCTGCAAGCGCTGGGCAGCGCGGGCATCGACACGAGCGCCTGTCGCAGCAAGAGCTGGGACGAGTTCGTGGCCGACGGCGCGCCGGAGATGCGTGTCGTCATCACAGTGTGCGACAGCGCCGCGGCTGAGCAATGTCCGTACTGGCCTGGCAGCCCGGTCAAGGTCCATTGGGGCTACGCCGACCCGTCGAACGCGCCCGAGGCCGACAAGCCACAGGCGTTCGAATTGACCCGGCAAGCCATCGGCTACCGGATGCTCCAGCTGGCGCAGCTGCCGCTGGCATCCATGAGCAATGCCGAGCTGCAGCAGGCGCTGGATGCCATCTCGAAGTCCTGAAGCCCTGCCATGACCACCGCAACTCTCAAGTCCTCCGCCGGCGTGGCGAAGCCGGCCATCAGCTTCTTCGAGCGCTACCTCAGCGTCTGGGTGACCCTGTGCATCGTCGTGGGCGTCGCGCTGGGACAGTTCTTCCCCGGCGCGTTCAAGGCGGTCGCCGCGCTCGAGGTGGCCCAGGTCAACATTCCCGTGGGCCTGCTCATCTGGGTGATGATCGTCCCGATGCTGCTGAAGATCGACTTCGCGGCGCTCGGCCAGGTCAAGGCGCACGCCAGGGGCATTGGCGTCACGCTCTTCATCAACTGGGCGGTGAAGCCCTTCTCCATGGCGCTGCTGGGCTGGATCTTCATCCGCCACCTGTTCGCCCCCTGGCTGCCGGCGGATCAGCTCGACAGCTACATCGCCGGGCTCATCCTGCTGGCCGCGGCGCCGTGCACGGCCATGGTCTTCGTGTGGAGCCAGCTCTGCAAGGGAGACCCCTACTTCACGCTGTCCCAGGTGGCGCTCAACGACGCCATCATGATCGTCGCCTTCGCGCCGATCGTCGCGCTGCTGCTGGGCCTGTCCGCCATCACGGTGCCCTGGGACACGCTGATGACCTCGGTCGGCCTGTACATCGTCGTCCCGGTCATCCTGTCGCAGCTGTGGCGCAAGCTGCTGCTGACGCGTGGCGTCGGCCATTTCCAGGCCGTCGCGGCGAAGCTGGGCCCGCTCTCCATCTCGGCGTTGCTGCTGACGCTGGTGCTGCTGTTCGCCTTCCAGGGTGACCGCATCATCGAGCAGCCGCTGGTCATCGCCTTGCTGGCCGTGCCGATCCTCATCCAGGTCGTCCTGAACTCAGGCCTGGCCTACTGGCTCAACCGGCGGATGGGCGTGCAGCACTGCGTTGCCGGTCCGTCGGCGTTGATCGGTGCCAGCAATTTCTTCGAGCTGGCCGTGGCCACCGCCATCAGCCTCTTCGGCTTCCAATCCGGCGCCGCGTTGGCCACCGTGGTCGGCGTGCTGATCGAAGTGCCGGTGATGCTGGCGGTCGTCGCCATCGTGAACCGCTCGCAAGCCTGGTACGAACAAGGAGCGCAACGTGCTTGAGCTGGACCCGACCTTCCCGGCGCTGCAGTCGGACCTCTTCGATGTGCCGGATCAGCAGCGGCTGACGGTGCGCGAGCCGTCGAAACATCGCCCGCGCTTCCTGATGCTGTATGGCTCGCTGCGCGACCGGTCCTACAGCCGGCTCCTGAGCGTCGAAGCGGCCCGCCTGCTGGAGGCCATGGGCGGCGAGGTGCAGATCTTCGATCCGTCCGGTCTGCCGCTGCCGGACGACGCGGCCGACACCCATCCCAAGGTCCAGGAGCTGCGCCGGTTGGCCGACTGGTCCGAAGGCATGGTGTGGTGCTCCCCCGAGCGCCACGGCGCGATGACCGGCGTGATGAAGGCGCAGATCGACTGGATCCCGCTCACCTCCGGCGCCGTCCGGCCGACGCAGGGCAAGACGCTGGCGGTGATGCAGGTCTCGGGCGGCTCGCAGAGCTTCAACGCGGTGAACCAGATGCGCGTGCTCGGCCGCTGGATGCGGATGCTGACCATCCCGAACCAGTCGTCGGTCGCCAAGGCCTTCGCGGAGTTCACCGAGGAGGGACGCATGAAGCCGTCCGCGTACTACGACCGCGTGGTCGACGTGATGGAGGAGCTGTTCAAGTTCACGCTGCTCACGCGCGACCTGGGCGACTACCTGGTCGATCGTTACAGCGAGCGCAAGGAGACGGCGGAGAAGCTGTCCGCGCGAGTCAATCAGAGCGCCATCTGAGCGCTGGAACACGGGGCTTGGCCCCATACGCTTCCTGCCGCACCCCGACGCCAAGGACATCAGATCATGTTGCCGAACACGAACATTCCCCTGCGCCAGGCCACGCCAGCTGACTCGGGACTGCCGGTCGCCGTACTTGGCGCGGGCCCCGTCGGTCTGGCGGCTGCAGCGAAGCTCATCGAGCGAGGTCTGCCGTTCGTGCTGCTTGAGGCCGGCAGCCGTGTGGGCAGCAGCCTGGAGGACTACGGCCATGTGCGGCTGTTCTCGCCCTGGCGCTACAACATCGACCATTCGATGGCCGCACTGCTGAAGCCGACCGGCTGGACCGCGCCGCAACCTGACGGCCTGCCATTGGCAAGGGACGTCGTGCGGCAGGTGCTGGCACCGTTCGCGAAGCTGCCACAGATCGCGGCGGCACTGCAGCTCCACACCAGGGTCCTGGCCGTGAGCCGGGAAGGCTTCGACAAGGTCAAGAGCGTCGGCCGCGACCGGGCCCCTTTCGTCATCCGCGCACAGCGGGGTGCCGAGCGCTTCCAGATTCGGGCCCGCGCCGTCATCGACGCTACCGGGACGTGGGGAACGCCCAACCCGCTCGGTGCCGACGGCCTGCCAGCCCTCGGCGAGGCCGAGGCCGCCTCGCGTGTCTTCTATGGCATCCCTGATGTGCTGGGTGCGCATCGCCATCGCTATGAGGCCCGGCGCACGCTGGTGGTCGGCGCGGGGCATTCCGCTGCGAACGCGCTGCTTGCGCTGGCTGAGCTCGCCAAGACCGTGCCGAGCACCAGCCTCGCTTGGGCCGTGCGCTCGCCTGTGCTCACCCGCGTCTTCGGCGGAGGCAATGCTGACGCGCTCCCAGCTCGCGGGCAGCTCGGCGCATCGCTTCGGCGCCTGCGCGACGCCGGGCAGTTGGAGTTCTTCGGCGGTCTGCGCATCACGGAGGTCCGCGAGCAGGACGATGCGGTTACGGTGATCGGGTTGGACGCCGACGGCCGACAGGTCCAGGTGGATGGCGTTGATGAGATCATCTGCGCGACCGGCCAGCGCCCCGACCTGTCGCTGACCAGCGAGCTGCGGGTCAAGCTCGATCCCTGGCTGGAATCGACCGAGGCGCTCGGCCCGCTGATTGACCCGAACGTTCACAGCTGCGGGACGGTTCGACCCCATGGACATCGGGAGCTCGCACATCCAGAACCAGGCTTCTACACGCTGGGGGTGAAGAGCTACGGCCGCGCGCCAACCTTCCTGATGGCGACGGGCTTCGAACAAGCGCGGTCCGTGGTGGCCGCGATTGCAGGCGACGTCGAAGCGGCCGATCGCGTGGAACTCGATCTGCCCGAGACGGGCGTCTGCGGCATCGGCGTGCCGGGCATCGCGGCCGCGGGCGGTGATTGTTGCGGTGAACCGGCCCAGCCGGCGACACAGCAGGCGACACAGCCGGCGGCGCCTGCGACGATCACGCGCGGCGGCTGTGGGCCGAAGTCATGCGGCCCTGCCGCCCAGCCTCCGGTCCCCTCCGCACCGCGCTGCTGCGGCTGAGACAAGGGCCGTTCAGCGGATTGCGGAACGCCGCCCACCTGCACTGAACGCGCGCTCCCGTCCACGCCCTGTCAGAAGTCGCTCCATTCATCGCTGGCGCCTGCCGCCACTGCCGTGCGGCGGGGTGTCGGGGCGTGGTGTGACGCCCCCGACTGCCGGACAGCCTGAGGCAATCGCGCCGGCCCCGAGTGACGATCGATGGCAAGCTGCCCCCTGCGATTCGACTGCTGCGTCGCACGGTCCGCGACCGACGGACGTCCGCCCTTGTCCAGCGAGAAGACCGAGACGGCCTGCACCAGTTGAGAGGCCTGGACGCGCAGGCTCTCCGCGGCCGCGGCGCTCTGCTCGACCAGCGCGGCATTCTGCTGGGTCACCTGGTCCATCTGGGTGACGGCCTGACCCACTTGACCCACACCGGCGCTTTGCTCATGGCTGGCGGAGCTGATCTCGCCCACGATGTCGCTGACCCGTCGGACGGCTCCGACCACCTCTTCCATCGTCTGTCCCGCGCGATCCACCAGGATCGAGCCCTGCTCGACCTCATCGACGCTCGCGGAAATGAGGGTCTTGATCTCCTTCGCCGCCTGCGCGCTGCGCTGGGCGAGATTGCGGACCTCGCTGGCCACCACGGCAAAACCGCGCCCCTGCTCGCCAGCCCGGGCGGCCTCGACGGCCGCATTGAGCGCCAGGATGTTGGTCTGGAACGCGATGCTGTCGATCACCCCGATGATGTCCGAGATCTTGCGGGAGCTCTCGTTGATGCCCTTCATCTTGCTGACGACCTCGCTGACCACCTCGCCCCCCTTGATCGCCACGGTGGACGCCCCCAGCGCCAGCTGGTTGGCCTGGTGCGCGTTGTCCGCGTTGTTGCGCACCGTGGTGCCGAGCTGGTCCATCGTCGCCGCCGTCTGCTGCAGGGCGCTCGCCTGTTCCTCGGTACGCTGGCTGAGATCCGCGTTCCCGGTCGCGATCTCCGACGACCCGTTGGCAATGGAGTCCGACACGTCGCGCACCTGCGCGACGATGGCCGAGAGGCTCGCCTGCATGGCGCCGAGCGAGGCCAGCACACTGCCCGCCGGCGCCACGTCCGCGCCGACGACCGGACTCAGATCGCCCTCGGCGACCTTGCGCGCGGCGATGCTCAGATCGGCCGGTTCGGCGCCAAGGGCGCGCGACAGGCTTCTGACGATGAACAGGCCGGCAAACGCCGCCGCCGCGAAGGCGATGGCACACGCCACCAGCAACAGGTTCCTCTCCATGTCGAACTGCCGCGCGGCCGCCTGAATCATCTGCTCCGCGCGTCGCTCCGTGTACTGGGAATACGCGTTCGTCTCGTTGACCAAGGCGGCCAGGAGAGGACGGCATTCCTCATTCATCTTGAGCACCGCCTGCTCCGTCTGCTTCTTGAGCGCAAGATCCACGATCGCGAGGGCGACCGGTGCGTACTTCTCCTCGATGCGGACCATGCCCTGGACGAGGTCGTGCGCCTTGTCCGACACGCCCTCCGCCGCGCCCATCTGCACCAGCTTGGCCATGTACTCGGTGACGTCCTTGTGAGCCCGCAGGACGTCGTTCTTCTCTGCCTCGAGATCCTCGGGCTTGGTCACCAGCACCAGATTGCGGGCGGCGATGGCACGCCGATCGACGGCGGTGCGCACGTGTTCCGCCACGGCGGCCCGGGCATTGATGCCCTGGACGAAGCTGACGAAGTGCTGGTTCGCGTCATGGAGCGCCTTCAGCGACAACCCGGCCACCAGCAGCATCAGCAGCGCGAGGCCAGTGAATGCCGCGATCAATTGCGTCCGTACGGTCAGATGCCTGCGGCCGACCATCGTTGAATCCGACGTCATTTGTTGCGCTCCTCTTTCGTTTCGATGGGCGCCAGTGTCCGACGCTACACAATGGAAATAAAGCGTTTCAATCACTTTCAATGTGATCAATTCGATACTTTCTCACACCAGAGAGCGCCTGAAGACGGAACCCATATCGCAATCGGGCATCGCACAGGACAAGCGACTGTCCCTCGCTTACGCGAGAATTACGGGGAACCACGGCGGATTCGGGCCGTTTTCAACGCATCCTGTGCGAACCTTCTATCAATCGCCAATGACCACGTCATCCCGGCGGTTGAATGCTAAAACTGAAACCCCTACAGTGCATTCACGGCATGAAGGAGGTGGGGAATGAAGAAGCTCCTGATGGTGATCTCCTGGTGCTTCGCCGCGGCATCGGCCGCGCAGGCCGACTCGACGCTCTCCAAGGTCCGCGAGTCGGGAGAGCTTCGCGTGTGCATCTGGCCGGACTACTACGGCATCACGTTCCGGCATCCGCGCAGTGGGCAACTGGTCGGCATCGACATCGACCTCTCCGCGGAACTGGCCAAGGACCTGTCGGTCAAGCTCCGATACGTGGAGTCGTCCTTCACCGCGCTGATCGACGATGTCACGCAGGGCCGTTGCGACGTGGCGATGTTCGCGGTGGGCATCACGTCTCAGCGCCGCGAGAAGCTGGCGTTCAGTGCGCCCTACCTTCAGAGCGACATCTATGCGATCACCACCCGATCCAACCGCGTCGTCAAGCGGTGGGAAGACATCGATCGACCGGGCGTCGTGGTCGCGGTGCAGGCGGGCACCTTCATGGAACCCGTCATGGCCTCGCGCCTGCGCCACGCCAGCTTGCAGATCGTGCGACCGCCCGCCCGGCGCGAGGCGGAACTTGAATCCGGCCGGGTCGATGTCTTCATGACCGACTATCCGTACAGCAGGCGCCTGCTGGACAACGCCGACTGGATGCGGCTGCTGACGCCGCCGACGCCGTTCCACGTGCTGCCGTACGGGTATGCGGTGAGATTGGGGGACCCGGCCTGGCTGTCACGCATCGACGAGTTCGTCGCGGCGATCAAACGCGATGGCCGACTGGCGTCGGCGGCCCGCCGCCACGGTCTGACGGACATCGTGGTGCGCTGAAGCACGCCGCTGACCTTCACCCCATCGACCCGGTTGACGCGCTCGGTCCGGCTGACTGGGGGACTGCTGGCGCTTGCGGCGTTGCCGGGCATGGCGCTCATCCCCTGGAAGACCAGGTCGAACGCCCTCGAGGTGGCCACCGGCCGGCCCCGCCTGCTGGCTCGCGTGCTGGAAGACCAGGCCACGCGCACCATCGACTCCGCGGCGTCCGACCGGGCCCGGGACCGCGTCCCGCCGCCTCAGAGCCTCACCGGCTGCGCATCGATCGTGATCAGGTCCCGCCCGCCGTGGGCGGTGTTGATCTTCCCGCCCAGCGTGACCTTGCCGCCGCCGAGGAAGCGTTCCGCGAAGCCTTGCGGGCCGGCCTCCTTGTCCTCTGCCGCCTTCGGCGTCGCGCGGAACTCGCCGCTCGCCACCGACGAGTCCCGCGCGCGCTGATTCAACTCGTTGACGAACAGCCGGAACGGCTGCCAGCTCGCCTCCGCCTCGACATGCGCCGCGATCTGCTTCTGCAGGTCCTTGATCTGCGTCGCCGCGCCCTCGTCCACCGGCGCGCCCGGCCGCTGCAGCACGTTGATCCGCTCCAGGCAGGCGTTGATCGTGTCCGCCGCCTCCGGCGTCAGGCACTTGCGTTCGATGAACAGGCGGTTGTTGCCCGGCGGCAGGTTGACCATCTGCTGGAGGAAACCCTTCAGCGCCTCGTCGCCGCCGCGCAGCACGCCGTCCGGGCCGCGCTGGCCCAGCCGCGCCTGCCACTGGCCGCTCTCCTTGTTCACCAGCTTGATGAAGTCGTCCTGCACGGCGTATTCGCGGTGCTTGTACGAGATGTTCGGCTTGACCTTGCCATCCTCCGTGGTGATGCGCACGAAGCCGTTCTTCGCCTGGATCACCAGCTCCGTCTCCACGCCGACCTTGTGCCGCGCAAAGGCGCCGACGTCGGGCTGGTCGTCGCGCTTGATGGTGGGATGCGAGACGCCGAAGCTCGCCGCCGCGCCCACCGAGGTGCGCGAGCCGCTGCCTGCCTGCACCGTCCGCGTCGCGCCGGCCACGTCCTTGGCCTTGCTGCGGGTCGCGACGTGCTTGAGCCCGATGCCGAGCGTGCCGGACGCGCTCCACGACCCGGGCGTGTCGACGAACTTGCCGCCGCCCGCACCGTCCACCCCCAGCGATGCGCTGAACTGATGGGTCTTGCCCTCGTTCCAGCCGAATGAAATGTCCCGGTAGTCGCCGACCTTGTCCACCATCTGCGCCCACATCTCGCCGCCGTTGGCAGGCTTGCGCGGGCCGCCATTCGCGCCGTCCCGGGCAGCGAGCTCGAAGACCGAGTTCACCACCAGTTCGCTCATGCGCTTCCAGCTGCCCTCCGGCGCCCGCATGTGCTGCGTCTGCGCCTCGGTCAGGTCCTTGTGCTCCACGCCCGTCTTGTTGGTGCGGATCATCAGCCCCTTGCTGAACAGGTGCGATCCGCCGAGCCGCGCCATCGCCTGCACCGAGCCGCCCAGGTCCCCCACCTTGGCGCCGATGCGCACGCCGCCGCCCAGCATCTCGCTCACCTTGGTCTCGTTGCCGAGGAAGATCACGCCGGTGTTGGAGGCCACCCCTGCCTTCAGCACCGCCGTGCGAGTGTGATCGACATTGAATTCGCCCACCGGCGTGATGCCGGTGGTCACGTCGGCGATCCCCTTCACGCTGGCCACGCCGTAGCCGAACACGCCGCCGATGCCGTTCTTGCGGCCGTCGCTGTAGTCCGTCATGTCGCCGCCGGCGACGACGGAGTTCATCACCTGCCTCAGGATCTCCGGGCGCTGCGCCGGCTCGTTGTCGAAGCGGGACTGCAGCGCCGCCAGCTCACTGTCCATCGCCGCCTTGCCGCGCAGGATCTTCAGCTTGTCCCGGAGCGCGGCGGTATCCGTGGCCGCCTGTGCGCGCGCCGCCGCCAGCGCCTCGGGCGCAATCGCTGCAGTCCCTGCAGTGGGCGCATTTGAGGGCTCCGCCGGAATTGCCGGATCCGTCGCCGGCGCGCTCAAGTGGCCTTCCTTGATCCATCCGTTCAGCGTGTCGGGCATCAGCCTCTGGCCCGCATGCGCGCCCACCGCCGCGTCGACGATCCCCGGGGTCAGCGCTGGCGCGGCCGGCTGGGGCGCGCCCTGCGCGGAGGGTGCGGACGCCGTGGCAAGTTCCGTGTTGATGCGGGTGGCCGCCGCGCGGATCTCGGCGTCGGTGACGCGCGTGCCCTGCGTCAGATCGATCAAGGGATCGGCCCCCGCCGGCACCTTGGCATTCCAGGCTTCCATCACCGCCAGTCGCATCACCGCGCGGGTACGGTCATCGGCGCCCATGCCCGCGAGGTTCCGGTTCAGGTCCTCCCGCAGCAGCCGGCTGCTCTCGTTCAGGGCGCCCTTGAGCCGCTTGGCGTGTTCGCCCGGCACGGTGCCCAGCTCGGAACCGAGCGGCCCGGCCTGCAACAGCGTCTTCAACGGCGTCTTGTCCTTGCCCACCAGGCGCCGCGCCATGCTGACCATGTTGAATGCGCTGGGCCCGGAGGTCTTGGACTTGCAGGCGAGATCGATGTAGGTGGTGAACTTGTGCAGCCGCTTGGCCATCAGGTGGAAGTCGGTCTTGGCCCCGCTTTCCGTGAAGCCGTTGCGCAGCGCGACGTACGCGGGTTTCATCGCCGGGTTGCGGTCCGGCGTGGTCCGCGCGCGCAGCAGGTTGTCGTCGGCGTAGAGGAAGGCCTGGGCGGGCAGCGTGGACTTGTGCTCCGCATTGGGACCGCGTCCCGGCGGGCGCGGCTTCGTGCCGCTGCCCAGCCGGCTCGGCTCGTTCAAGGCGGCACCGTGCGCGACGATGGCATTGCGGAAGTCCAGCGGCGTCTGATCGCCGCCCACTGCCAGCCCCTGGCTCAGCAACGCCGTCTCGGCGCGCAGGCCCAGCTTGTAGTGCTCCACCGCCTGCTCGGCGTGCTTGCGATCCGCCGTGGCCGTCGCGGCCGCCGCGACGATCGCCTCCGGCGCATCCGGGGCCGGCGTCGGCGGCAGCGGCGGAAGGCTGAGCCCCTGAAGATCCAGCAGGGCCTGCATGCCGCCGGCGGTGGCCGCCAGCGCACGCTTGGCGGCGTTGACCTGCCTGGGCAAGTCCCTGTCGGGCGGCGCCGTCGTCACCTGGGCCAGCGGCGACGCTGTCGCGTCGCGCCGTTCCATGCCCGGCAACTGCGGCCCGCCGCTGCTCCAGAGCGAGTTGTAGATCTGCGCCGCGACGTGCGGGTCGCTGGTCACCGAACGCAGCGTCGTGGCGATGAGCAGGGCCTGCTCGTGCCGCAGCGGGTGTCCATCGGGTCGCCCGGTCGGGTCGGGATTGGGATGTTGCAGCAGCGCCTGTGCCAGCACCGTCGCCACCGGCGTGGATTCGGCGGCATGCGCCGGACCGGCGAACATGCGACCGATCTCGGCGCTGAAATCCTTGGCGCTGCCGAAGGCCGTCGGCGTCTGCGCCGCGCGGTGGGTCCGGATCGACGCCTCCGCGAGGAGGTTCGCCGCCCCGGCGCCCGCCACGCCCGCGTGCTTGTCGACCGCCTTCAGGCCCTTGTCGCTCAAGACCTTCGCGGTCGGCCGCTGCACCGGCGGCAGGCCGTCGTGGAAGCCGGTGGGGGCCGAGCCGCTCCTCGATCCGCTCAGCGGCCCCACGCTGAAGTCGACCTTGAGCGGCGCTGTCCGGTTCTGCAGCGTGGCCAGAGGCTGCCGCCACAGCGTGTCCTTCGCCCGATCGCCGGTCGTGCGCTCGTCCCGCTCCGGGACCGCGGGCGCAGGGAGCAAGACCTGGCACAGGCGATCCACGGCTTGCCCGATCTCACGGTGCGCCTCGTCGGCGGGAGCTTTCAGCGCGTCACGCTTCCCGGCCAGGTCGCTGGCGGCGTCGTCGGTCCTCTTGGCGTGGTCGGCGCGGGTCGTGCGCTGGCGGATTGCCGCGGTCTCTGCCGGCTCCGCGCGCTCCAATGCCGTGCGCTTCGCCTCCAGCGATGCGGTTTCCGCGTCGAGATGCCTCTGCTGGCGATTCAGCTCCTCGCGTTGAGTCTCGACATCGCGCCGGGCGTTCGTCAACTGCTGTTCGGCCCACCTCCTCTGCTGGCGTTGCAGGGCCGTCGGCGGCGGCACGGCCGCGCCTGGGGTGGACGCGGGGGCCAGCGCGTCCCCGGCGTGGCCCACGGCTTGCTCGAGCGGCCCCACGCGTGCCTCGAGGGATCGGAGTTTTCTGTGCGCGGCCTCGCAATGTTCCGTCGCCGTGTCGACCCGGGCCTGCAGCGTGCGCACCTCGTCGCGCAGCGTCGCCGCCGTGCGGGTGTGCTCGGCGGCCGTCGCAGTCGCTTCGGCGAGCTCCCGCTGCGGCTGCAGGGTCGCGGTCGCGGCGGTCAGCGCCTCGTCTGCCGCCTTCTCGTGGCGCTGCAGGGCTGGTTCATGGTGATTGGAGGCGTCGGTCAGCGCTCGTCGGGCATCGACCAACTGCTTGACGGCGGCGTTCGCAGCAGTCAGGCGCTGGTTCGCGGCGGTATGGGCGTCTTTCCCGGCCTGTTCGTTGCCCTCGGCCGCCTTCAGATTGCCCTCGAGCGTGAGGAGGCGCTCTTCGTGGGTCTTCAGCGCTTCTTCCCTCAGGGTCACGGCCTTGTTCAAGGATTCAACCGCCGGAGCTGTCCGTGCCAACCGTTCCCGCGCACCGGCGATCAGCTCGCTGCGGGTTGGCGGTACGGGCTGCGCCTGCCCGCCTGCGGTGGCAGGTTGCGCCCTGGCCGGCGGCGCCGTCTCGGGCAGGCGCTGGGCGGCTTTCAGATCTTCGACTGCCTTTGCGTGGTCCTGGAACTGGACACTGTCATGACGCGCCTGCTTCGCCGCGGCCACCGCGCGCTCCAGCGGCTCGGTGTCGAGCCGCGCGGCCGTCAACTGCTCTCCATGGTGCCTGACCTGTTCATTGAGTCCGGGCAGCGCGTCGCGCGTGTGCTGCTCCGCCGCAGCAGCGGCCTTCTGCTCGGCGTCGCGGACGAGATGCTCCGCGGCAGCCGCGTTCTCCGCGCCGCTGGTGCGCTGCCGGAGGGCCTGGGTCGACTGCTGACGCGTCCTCAATGCTGCACGCGCGGAAGCGTCGCCATCGACGCGCGCAGCCACCTCCTGATGCGCCTGGTGGGCATCGGCGAGCGCATGAGCGATCTCGGGCAGGACCGGCGGCGGTCCGGGGCGCGTCAGGCCGGCCAGCCGCGGGCGCTGGCTCTGCCTGGCGGCCGCGTTGCCGCCGGCGGCGATGGGCAGGATCGGGATGGCTTGGGGCGTCGCGGCGGTCCCCGTGGCGCTGGTCCCGTTGCCGGAGTCGTTGCCGATCGTGTTCGGCGTGGGTTGAGCTGAGCTTCTGCGGGCGAAGAAGTTGACCATCGACCGTCCCCTGATGTGTTTCACAACACTGTGGGGCGCAGTCCGTTCGGGCCATCTCCTCGAGCCGAAGCGTCGATCGACGAAGCGAAGCGCCTCGGGGAGTGGCGCCGCGATCAGGCCCGGGGCAGCAGATCGGTCAGGACCTCGCGCAGCCGGTGGATCGCCCGTTCGATCGTGGCCGCGGCCACGTCGGCCGTCTCGCGCCGGTCGTCGAAGACCCGCGCGCTGATCTCGGCGCGTTGGTCCGCCTTGGCCGCCGCGCCCCGGCGCGCGGCTCGGTTCTGGACGGCCGCGACCTCGGCGCCCTGGTGGCGCATCAGGTCGTTGCGCCGCATCACCACGACGATGTGCTCCGCGTCGACCTCGCCGGCGAGGCGGCGGATCCCCGCCCGCTGCATCGCGATCGCCGCCCCGCAGTCCTGCGCCTGCCACTGCAGCCGCGCGCCGGGCGCGATGGCGGCCACCGCGTCGGCATGCGCCCGGACGCAACGCGCGTGTTGCGCCAGTTGCGCCGTCAACGCGTCGCTGGCCGCGTCGGTGTGGCCGATGTCCTCGACCACCCGCGCCGCGGCGCCGACCGCGCGACGGTGCTCGGACAGCGCCTTCCTCGCATCGTCGAGCGCGATCTCGGCCGCGCCGCCCAGCGCGGCCAGGGCCAGCGAATGCGGGCGGACCGTCCGGTTCATCGCGCCGATCGCGTCGCGCAGCCGCATCTCCGCCGCCCGCGCCGCGTCACGACGCGTCAGCGCGGCCGCCTGCGCTTCCCGGTAGGCGCCGGTCGCCCGCGCCAGCGCGGCGGCATGTTCGGACAGCGCGGGCGAGCGCCGGCGCATCCGTTCCTCGCTGCGCCGCAGGCTCCCGGCGGCGTCATCCAGGGCCTCCTGGGCCTTGTTGCTCACGGCCTGCCGGGCGGCCAGTTCAGTCGCGGCGGCGGCGAGCGCGGCCGTCACCTGCTGCTGGATCGCCAGGATCGCGGCCTCGCAGTCGGCCTGGGCGGCTTCGGCCGCCAGCACCCGATCCATGCGCAGCGGCAGCGCCTGACGGGCGTCGCGCATCGCCTCGATGGCGGCGGCCAGCTCCTTCACGCGTGCCGCCTTGCGGGCCTGCAACGCCTGTGCGGCCTGCCGCGCGCGCAGCCGGGCGCTGACGGCGGGCTGCGGCGTATTGGAAATGACGAAGAGTTCCGCGGCGTCGGTTCCCGCCGCGCCGCCCGGCATCGGCAGCGGCTGCGCACGCCCCTGGTAGACATCGAACATCAACCTTCCTCCTGATACGTTTTCACACCACTGTGGAGGGATTCGCATCGGGAGGTAACCGCGGAACGAAGGGCCCTTCGACGATGCGAAGGGGGTCTCCCGCTTGCGGAAGAGGAAGCAAGAAGAGCATCGATCGAACGCCCTCTCCCGCTTGCGGGAGAGGGCGGGGGTGAGGGCCAGCGGACTCGGCAGTCAACGGGCCTCGCCATTCGGGTGACTGATACGGCCGCTCTCCCCGGCCGCCTCGTCGGACGATCCATGAGGCGCGATGTCCAGCCAGCCCGCCGCGATCATCACGACCAGCGCCGCGACCGCCGCCAGCACCGCGCCCCAGCTCGCGATGCGCATGCGCGGCGATCGGCCGACGCGCTCCGTCGCCTCGGGCCGCACGCCCTCGATGCGCGCCGTGCTGCGCCCCGGCTGGATGCGAGATTCGGGACCGACGACGCGACCGGTGCCATCCGCCGCGTCGACGCTCTGCGCCCACACGTCGTCCTCCGGCGGCGGGCGGCGCGCCGACGACGCGCCGCGACGCACGACCGGCCCCGGCGTTCCGCGCGGCGGCGCCTTGCCCTTGCCGCCCCCGGCCGACGCACGCGCGCTCGCTTTCGCGACGCCGTCCGACCCCGAGTTCGGCGCCGCCGGTGCCAGGTCTGAACCCCGGTCGTGCGAAGCGTCTCCGGCGACGCGTTCCTCCTCGTCATCGAGCAGATGCCGCGTCACCACGCCCATCAACCGGCTGGCCGAGGCCTGGCGACGACCGCTGGCCTCATCGCGCCGGCGTGCCGACGGATCTCCGGGCAGCGGACGGACCTCCTCGGCCGAGGCCGCCGAGGAACTGGCCGACGCCGATGCCGGCCGCGCCGGGAGCCGTGGCGGATCGCCGCGCATGGCGCGTGCTCAGACGCCGTCGACGGAGAACACGCGTCGACCGGCGTCGGCGCTCATCCCCACGCCCGTTCCCGAGCCGCTGCCGGCGACCGCCGCCGCCACGGTGGCCGCGATGGACGGCAGCTCCGCGAAACTCGGCAGGCTCGCCGTGGCGCTCGGGGTCTCGCCGAACTGCTGGCGATAGTTGTGGGCCAGCGTCGAGCGATTGGCCATGCCCCATCGCGCCGCGACCGCCAGCACGCTGTCGCGCCCGGCCATCTGCTGCAGCTCGGTCCGGATGCAGGCCATGCGCAGCTTGCGGATCACCTCCGCCGGCGTCAGGGCGAGGTTGGCGCGGAAGGCCATCTGCAGCGCGCGCTCGGTGACGTCGATCTCCGCGGCGATGCGACGGACCGACAACGCCCGGTCGTGCAAGTGGTCCAGGATGAATTGATAGGCGCGGCGATAACGCGGGGGCAGGCGCAGCTGATCGGCGTCGGCCTGCTCGGCGCGCTCCTGTTGCTCGAGGAAGCGCGAGTACGGCACCCGCGTCAGCTCGAAGCGCAAGCGCGCCAGCGACAGCTGCGCATGCTGGCGATAGCAGCGCAGCGCGTCGGAGTGACGGCCGTTCATCGCATGCAGCTTCGACGCGCAGTAGCGCAGCTCGATCGCATGGCGGTGGTGGAGCTGGCGCGCATCGTCGATGGCCAGCGGACCCAGGATGTCGTAGGCCGTGCGCGCCTGGCCGCGGTCCAGCAGCGCCAGCGCGGCTTCGACGCGGGCGCGCTCTTCCATCGGTGCGAGGCGGCGGTCGCGATACCAGCGCACGCCGTCGAAGAGACCATCCACGCTCTCTCCGCCCTGCCCACCCTGGCCGCCGATCAACGCGGGCTCGGGCGCCACCAGCGCGACCAGGAACTCGAGTCGCGCCACCACGCCCGGCAGCGCCGCCAGCGCGAGCGCCGACGATCGCAACGCCGCGCGCACGTCGCGGTCCCGCGGCAGCTCTGCGCCGGCGAGGTCGTCGTAGTGCCGCAGCGCGCGGCAGACCTGGACCTCCAGCTCGATCGCCGTCAGCAGCGGCATCATCAGCGCGGGCGCGTCCATCGCGTCGGCCAGCGCCATCGCGAAGGCCAGCGTGCGCGCCGCGCGGCGGTGCTCGCCCATGGACTGCATCGCCTGCGCCATGCCGGCCAGCGCCTCGACCCGCAGCGTCGGCGGCGCGTCGTCCGCATCGGCCACCACGTTGAAGGTCTCCGCCGCGCGGCCCGGCTTGTTCAGGTGCAGGAACAGGAAGCCCCGGTCCATCGACGACAACCAACGCACCTGCGCGCGCGGCAGTCCCTCGTACATCTTGAGCTGCTTCTGGAAGAGCTCCTCCGCCTGCTCGTCGCGCCCGGCGGCCAGCAGCGCCTGCCCCAGCACCTGGCCCAGCGCCGCGAGCCGCTCGGGATCGCCGCCTGCCCCACGATCAAGCCGGCCCAGCCCGAGCCGCAAGGCCTCCTGCACATCACCGCGCGCCACCGCGGCGGCGACGTCTCCATCCTGCTCGGCAAGCCTCAGGCTGCCCAAGGTCAGCAACAACATGTGAACTCCCCTTCCATGCGTATCGAGTGCGTTGTCGGATACATCCGGATGCGCCTGAACGTGCATTGATCACGTATTCATCGCGGCCGTATCGCCCGCCGTGTGCGTTTCGGCGTGGGCTCATGCTAGGCAGCCGTCCGCTTCGGCGGCCTCATGTCTTCACGATGAAATCCTCAACAATCCTCAACACGAAGTGATGGGGAGCGGGCGTCACCAGGCTGTCTCACTTCCACCGCCGCCAGCCCTCACCCCGACCCTCTCCCGCAAGCGGGAGATGGAGATGGAGATGGAGTGGAGATCGAGATGGAGAAAGAGGAGCCATCGCTGCGAGAAGCGCCGGTCGGACTCCCTCTCCCGCAACGCGGGAGAGGGTCGGGGTGAGGGCCAGCGGCGGTGGAAGTGAGACAGCCTCTTTTCGCCCCGGCGCAAATCGCTTCGCCCCCTCCTTGCCCGCCGCCTGCGCCCGCAGGGACAGTGCGCCTCAACCCCGAGGAGCCCCCTGTGTCCCTAGCCCTTCCTCTCGCCGAGAAGAACGCCAACGCGATCTCCGAGCTCATCGCGTTGCGGCCCGCCACGACGCAGGACGCCACCTCGGTCGCGGCGATCTACAACGCCTCGCTGCGCACGCAGCCTTATCAGCCCGCCGGCGTGAGCGAGGCCGACGGCGCGCGCTGGGTGGCGGAGGAGCTCGCCAAGGTCAAGGACAAGGACGCGGTGAAGGACGCCAACTACATCGGCCCGATGAGCGTGCCGATGGCCAAGCTGCAGATCGAGCTCCACCAGTTCTACCGACGCCCGATGGTGATCGCGACGCAGCGCGGCGAGACCGTCGGCTGGATGGGATCGCTGGGCCTGCATGACCGGCCCGGCCTGTCGTCGTTGTTCGAGCTGGCCTACTACGTCGCGCCGCGCTGGCGCGGACGCGGCGTCGGCACGCGGCTCATCAAGCACCTGATCACGCAGGCGCCGGTATGGCGCGTGGACCGGCTGCTGGCCATGGTCTGGAGCGACAACGCCGCCAGCCTGTCGGTGCTGCGGCGGGCCGGTTTCAGCGCCTGGGGCGAACTGCCCGGCGCGGTCACCGCCTTCGGCAAGCGGCGCGACATGGTGCTGCTCGGGATGACGCTGGCGGACATCGCGCGCGACTTCGACGACACGCAACCCGCGGAGGCCCTGGACGCACCGGCGGTCGCGGCCGGCGTGCCCGCAGCGGAAGCGGCGAACGCGCCGAACGCCACGGCCCCCTGAGCCATGGGGGAAAAGACCGAACAACCCAGCCAGAAGAAGCTGGACGATGCGAAGAAGAAGGGCCAGTCGCCCAAGAGCCAGGACATCAACGCCGCGGCCGGCCTGCTGGTGATCACCGTCTGCCTGAGCGCCGCCAGCGCCACCGCGCTCAGCCATCTGGAGCGGCTGTTCTCGCTGGCCAGCGGCGTCGGGCTGCAGGCCAAGACGGACAGCGACGTCTTCGCCGTGGCCTACGACATCGCCATCGAGGGCTTGTGGATCGTGCTGCCCTTCGTCGTCGCGGCGATCTTCGTCGGCCTGATCGCGTCCTTCGCGCAGGTCGGCTTCAACATCACCTTCGAGCCGCTCACGCCCAACTTCGACAAGGTCAACCCGGGCTCCGGGCTGAAGAAGCTGATCTCGCTGCGCTCGATCATCGAGTTCGTGAAGACCGTGTTCAAGGCCATCCTGGTCGGCTGCGTGATCGCGATCATCACCATGGGCCTGATCCCGCTGATGGTCGGCGCCGCGACGCAGACGCCCACGGGCGTGGCCACGGTCGCATGGACGGCGATGCTCAAGCTTTTCGTCGCGGCGGTGATCGCGCTGGTCGTGCTGGGTCCTGTCGACTTCGCGCTGCAGCGCTGGCTGTTCATCCGCGACCAGCGCATGGACAAGGACGAGCTCAAGCGCGAATACAAGGAAATGGAAGGCGATCCGATGGTCAAGGGCCAGCGCAAGCGCCTGGCCTTCGAGATGGCCAACAGCGATCCGAAGAAGACGGTGCCCAACGCGACCGTCGTCGTCACCAACCCGACGCACTACGCGGTCGCGCTGCGCTACCAGCCCGGCGTGACGCCGCTGCCGCTGATCGTCGCCAAGGGCGCGGACGCGCAGGCGATGGAGATCCGCCGCATCGCGGAAGCCTCGGGCGTGCCCATCGTCGGCGATCCGCCGCTGGCACGCGCGCTGTTCAAGATGCCGGTCAACGAGACGGTGCCCGAGGCGCTCTTCGAGGCCGTGGCCACGGTGCTGCGCTGGGTGGCGATGCTCGACGGCGTCGGCGCGAAGAGCGGTGGCGGTAGCGGTGGCGGTGGTGGCAGCGGCGGCAAACCAGGCGGGAGCACGACATGAGCAAGGCACTGGGTGACAAGAGCACCCTCGGCAACGACCTCGCGATGAGCTTCCTGGTGGTGGCGATCGTCGGCCTGATGATCCTGCCGCTGCCCACGGTGGCCATCGACACGCTGCTGGCGGTCAACCTGGCGGTGAGCGTGCTGCTGCTGATGACCTCGCTGTTCATCCCGAACGCGGTGGCGCTGTCCTCGTTCCCGTCGCTGCTGCTGTTCACGACGCTGTTCCGCCTGTCGCTGAACATCGCGTCGACCAAGTCCATCCTGCTGCACGCCGACGCCGGTCACCTGATCGAGAGCTTCGGCGAGCTGGTCGTCGGCGGCAACCTGGTCGTGGGCATCGTGGTGTTCATCATCATCACGGTGGTGCAGTTCATCGTGATCTCCAAGGGCTCGGAGCGCGTGGCCGAGGTCGGCGCGCGTTTCACGCTGGACGCGATGCCGGGCAAGCAGATGAGCATCGACGCCGACCTGCGCGCGGGCCTGCTCACCGGCGACGAGGCGCGCCGCAAGCGCGCGCTGCTCGGCATGGAGAGCCAGATGCACGGCGGCATGGACGGCGCGATGAAGTTCGTCAAGGGCGACGCCATCGCGGGCCTGATCATCACGCTGGTCAACATCCTGGCGGGCATCGTCGTCGGGATCATGTACCACGGCATGACGGCGGGCGAGGCGGCCAACCGCTTCGCGGTGCTGTCGATCGGCGACGCGATGGTGTCGCAGATCCCGTCGCTGTTCATCTGCGTGGCCGCCGGCGTGCTGATCACCCGCGTGGCCGACGAGCACCAGAAGAAGCCGCGCTCGCTGGGCCAGGAGATCGTCGCGCAGATGACCGCCAACGTGCGGGCGATGTACCTCGCGGCGGGGCTGACGGTGGCCTTCGCGGCGGTGCCGGGTTTCCCGGCGCTGCAGTTCCTGGCGCTGGGCATCGGCCTGGCGCTCGCCGGGCGCTACCTGGCGCGCCAGCGCAAGAGCGGCGAGGCGCAGAGCGTCTCCGCCCCGATCGCCGCGCTGCAGCGCGAGGGCGCCAAGGGCGACGCGCCGTCGATCATGCAGGAGGCGCCGCACTTCTCGCGGCCGCTGGCCGTGCGCATGTCGCCGGCGCTGGCCGCGCTGCTGCTGCCGCACATGCTGGACCAGGCGATGGAGCGCGAGCGGCTGCAGCTGCAGGCCATGCTGGGCGTGCCCTTCCCCGGCGTGTGCATGTGGGTCGAACCGACCTTGGAGGACCTGCGCTTCGAGGTGCTGATCAACGACGTGCCGGTGCGGCACGTCGAGCTGCCGGGCCGCCTGCTGCTGGTGCCCGCGGCGCTGGCGGGCGAGCCGTGGGCCGCGTCCGCGGCGACGCACGGAGCCCTGCTCGATCAAGCGCAATCGCAGTGGCTGCCGCCCGCGCAGGTGCCCGACGCGGAGCGCGCGAAGTGCCTGGACATCGAGCAGGTGATGGCGCGCCAGGTGATGCTGCTGCTGCGCCGCAACGCCCACCAGTTCATGGGCGTGCAGGAGATCCAGTGGATCGTCGACAAGGCCACGGCGGACTACCCGGGCCTGGTCGCCGAGGTGCAGAAGATCCTGCCGGTGCAGCGCATCGCCGAGGTGATGCGGCGGCTGCTCGAGGAGCAGGTGCCGATCCGCAACGTGCGCACGATCTTCGAGAGCCTGATCACCTGGGGCCCGAAGGAGAAGGACATGCTGCTGCTGACCGAGTACGTGCGCGGCGACCTCGGGCGCTACCTCGCGTTCGAGGCCAGCGGCGGACGCAACTACGTGTCGGCGATCCTGCTGGACGCGGGCGTCGAGCAGGCGATCCGCCAGTGCATCAAGGCGACGCCCACCGGCAACTACCTGGCGATGCCGCCGGAGAGCGCCGCGGCGATCACCGAGAAGGTGCTGCGCATCGCGGGCGAGACGCCCGAGGCGGGCGTGGCGGTGATCACGTCGATGGACATCCGGCGCTACGTCAAGAAGATCATCGAGTCGCGCCTGGAGGGACTGCGCGTCTACTCGTACCAGGAGCTGGGCAACCAGGTCGAGCTGCGGCCGCTGGGCCGCGTGGCGGCCTGAGTGTGGCGGCCGGCGCGCGACGTGATGGTCATGGTCGTCAGACCACGGCGCGGACTCCCATGAGCCCGTCGCCAGGGCGCGCCTCGTTTTGGGGGCGCTTGCCATGGGGTCGCTTGCCATGAACGACGAAGAGATCCGTCGCATCCGACGCCTCGTGGTCGCGGATCCGCAGATCCCGACCTTGCCGCTTGCGGTTGATTCGCGCCAGGCGGAGCGCTTCCACCGTGCGCTCGGTGCGGTGCGGCGCGCGACGTCCACGACTGATGCCGCGCCCGAGTCGCCGGCGCCAGCGCCACCGCCGCCTTCGGAGCATGCGGCGGCGCCTCGGCACGAGGCGACGCACGCATCGGCCCTGGCAGTCGCCGTGCCGTCGCGCGAGCGCTCGGACCGCGCTGAACGCCACGACAGGAAAGAGTCCGGCTCGCCGTCCCGGAAGAAGGACGCGTCGCGCAACGACGCTGCCCTCCTCGTCGACGGCCATCGTCCGCGACCGCCCGTGATCCCCGCGGCGGAGACCGGCGCGCGCGAGGCCGGCGAAGCGCAGGAGGCCGAAGCCGAGCAGGACGCCGCGCTCGACCTGACCGTCACCGCGCCGACCATGCCCATCCCGCACGTGGCATGGACGCCGCTGCCCGAGGGCTGGGAGCGCGAACTCGCCGACACGGTCGCGACCTTGTGCCGCAGCAGCGAGCCCAACTTCCACAGCTGGACCATCCAGGTGCCGGTCGACGCCGAGACCCTGCCCCACACCGAGCTTCGTCTCACGTTTTCGCCTCACCAACTGACGCTTCGCTTCAGCACGCAATCGACGCGCTCGCTCGCCCTAATTTCGGCCCACCAGTCGCAGCTGCGCGCCTTGCTGGTCCGCGCGCTGCCCGGCGACCGGCACATCGAGATCGACATCACATGAACCGGCCGACCTCCTTCGCATCGATGCCTCCTGCGAGCGCCGCCACCACTGGCGTCGCTGGCGATGCCGCCTTGGCGGACTCGACGACGCTGGCCGGCCGCCTGCCCGCGATGAGTGCCGCCGACGCCGCGCTGTCCCGAATGGCACACGATGCGCGCTTCGTCGACTGGCTGCGTGCCACGCTCCAGCATGCGGGCATCGGCATCACGCGACAGCGCGAGGCGATGCCATGGCGCCTCACCGTCGAGTCGGCGCAGGGCCGTTTCCAGCTCGGGCTGGACGCGGCGGATTCGCCCGCGTTGGAGCTCGCCTGCGCCCACCAGCCGCGCGACACGGCCTGCGCGGTCGTGACGCTGCTGCTGGCCGGCTGGGCCGAGGCCTTCGCGCCGATGCTCGGAACGCTGCGCGTCGTGGACATCGCGCCGCTGGCGGACGTGATCCCCGAGCCGGCCGCCCACGCCGACGCCGTCGCCGAGCCGCATTCCTCAACGCACGGCGTGGCGCTCGAGGCGCCGCGCCGCGTGCCGATCGTTCTCGGCGGCGCCATGCCCGTCGCCCTGCTGGATGCCGATCCCGCCGTGCTGGAGCGCGTCATCGCGACCGTCGCCGCCTCCGGCACCGACCTGACCCCGCTCGCGCAACTCCCGTTGCGGCCGGTGATCCGCCTCTTCGCGCGGACCTTCCCGCTGCGGGTGCTGCGCGGACTGCGTCCGGGCGACACCGTCCTCGCCGGCGGCCAACCCGCGGTGCTGCGCTGCGGCGTGGGCCGCGCGCTGCGCGCTTCCCTTCACATCGATCCCCAGGAGTTCACCGTGCACCTTGCCGAGCCGCCCGCCCTCACCGACGACCCGGCCGCCCACGAGGCCGGGCACATGGCCGCACAGATGTCCGGAGAAAGCACGGAAGCGCCGCAATCCGCCGGCTCGCTCGACGAGCTGCAGCTGCCGGTGGCCTTCGAGCTGGACACCGCGCGCGTCAGCCTCGCCGAGCTGGCCAGCATGCAGCCGGGCTATGCCGTCGAGCTCGACGTGCCGCTGCGCGAGGCCACGGTGCGCCTGGTCTGCCACGGCCGCACGCTGGGCCAGGGGCAGCTGATCGCCATCGGCGACCACCTCGGCGTGCGCATCACCCGGCTGGAGTTCGCGCATGACGCCGCTGCAGCACGCTGATCCGGTCGCGCTCTTCCTGGTGCTGCTGGCGCTGGCGGCGCTGCCGTTCGCGGCGATGGTGGTCACCTCGTACACCAAGATCTCGATCGTGCTGGGCCTGCTGCGCAATGCGATCGGCGTGCAGCAGGTGCCGCCGAACATGGTGCTCAACGGCGTGGCGATCATCATCTCCTGCTACATCATGGCGCCGGTCTTCATCGAGGCGACCAAGGGCATGAGCGCCGCTTCCGCCGCCAATCCGGCCGGCGGCTCCAGCACGCAGACGCTGATGGAGGCGGCCGATTCGGCGCGCGAGCCCTTCCGCAAGTTCCTCGACAAACACGCCGAGGAGCGCGAGAAGCAGTTCTTCCTGAAGTCCGCCGCGATCATCTGGCCGGCCGACAAGGCCGCGACGCTGAAGAAGGACGACCTGATCGTGCTGGCGCCGGCCTTCCTGCTGAGCGAGCTGACGGCGGCCTTCCGCATCGGCTTCCTGCTCTACCTGGCCTTCATCGTGATCGACATCGTCATCGCCAACGTGCTGCTGGCGATGGGGCTGTCGCAGGTGACGCCGAGCAACGTCGCCATCCCGTTCAAGCTGCTGCTGTTCGTCACGCTGGACGGCTGGTCGCGGCTGGTGCACGGGCTGGTGCTGACTTATCGATGAGCGACCGATGAGCACGCTGAACACGATGAGCACGATGAAGACGCCGCCGACGCGCCAGACGCGCCAGACGCGCGCGACATGCGGGCGTGAGGAGGACCACCCATGAACTACGACGTGGTGGTGCAGCTGACGTCCGAGGCGCTGATGATGTGCGTGCTGCTGTCGCTGCCGGCGGTGGTGGTGTCGGCGCTGATCGGGCTGATCGTGTCGTTCTTCCAGGCGATCACGTCGCTGCAGGATTCGAGCATCTCGCAGGGCATCAAGCTGCTGGCGGTGACGGGCGTGGTCGTGGTGACGGCGCCGTGGGCGGGCTCGACGCTGATGAAGTTCAGCGAGAACCTCTTCACGGCGGTGTTCCAGAAATGAAGCTCGACCGCGCGCGCCAGGGCGCCGAGGCCCAGCAGGCGCGGGAAGCACAGGAGGCCGCGGGCAAGGGCCAGGCGCGCGGCAGCGGCTCGTCCGGGTATGCGGGCGGGATGCACAAGGGGAACGCGTACCGGCACGCGCCGCGGGCACAGGTGCCGGCGCGACGCAACACCGGGCCGGCGCCCAAGCCGCGACCCCGGCCGCCATCCACCGGCGCGCAGGGGGCGCACCCCGAGGACGAGCATCCGCAGATGCCGATGGACGATCCGCGGCAGATGGCTGCGGGCGGCGCGGGCGCGAACACGATGCGACCGGTGCAGGGTGCCGGCGGCAAGCAGCAGAAGCCGGATGCGGGGGAGCGTCAGGAGCAGGGATCGCTGAGCTCGCCGCCGCGCACGCGCATGCCGCCCCCACCCCCCGAGGTCCGCGAAGGCGCGGCCCTGCGCCGCAGCGCGCTGCCGGCGGCGGTGATGCTGCGATCGATGCCGACACCGGAGGGCAAGCCCCCGACGGTGCTGCTCGATGCCTTGGCGTCGCTGTACTTCAAAGGCGGCGGCGCCGGCACCGCGGTCGGCGCGATGCGGCTCGCGGCGATGACCGCAGTGGCCCGACATCTGCCGGCGGACGCGACGCCGTCGCTGTCCGTCGTCAAGGCGGCGGCGGTGGCCTGGTGCGCGGCCAACGGTCCGCCGCCGTCGGCGACCGAGGCTCAGCAGAACGCCAACCTGCTGTTCCCGCTGAACGGCCTGCGCGCCCTCTTCCGCCCGCTCGACGCGCTGCGCGACGGCGTCGAGGCGCGCAGCAGTCAACTGCAACGGGCGCTCACGCCGCTCCCCGCCGCCGAAGCCGCCCGCACGAAGGACTCTCAGTCATGAACGTCGAGCACTACCAGCAGCTCATCGTCGGCCTGTGCGAAGCCGTCGGACTGCCCGACGCCGAGGCCGCGCTCACACGCAGCGCGATCGAGGTCGAGGGCTTCGAAGTGCTGCTCGGCTACTACGACAACGACCCCGAGGCGATGTACCTGAACTTCACCTTCGGCAGCGTGACGTCGGGGCGCAGCCTGCGTGTCTATCGCTTGATGCTGGAGGCCAACCTGAGCCTGTATGCGCAGGACCAGGCGCAGCTCGGCCTGGACGCCGATTCAGGCGTGGTGCTGCTGGTGGTGCGGGTGCCGATGCTCGACGGCGTCGATGGGCCCTACCTCGCGGACACCATCAACCATTACATCGAGCACGGCCGGTACTGGCGGGAAAACATCCTGCTGGCGGAGGATGAGATGTTCGAGAGCTTGTCGTTGGGGGAGTACACGTGGATGAGGGCGTGAGGTCCCTCATCTACTGAACCTCACTGCGCTGCCGGGGCCGCGTCCTCATCCACTTGATCGACCGGACTCAACCGATATCCAGCGCGCCGCAGATCTGAAAGAAGGCCCTCACATTGCTGCGCGGTTTGACCAGCTTGCAGTCGACGCAACGCATCGGGCAACTGCTCCAGGAAGATCCCGAGGTCGCACGACTCGTCGACCGGCCAGCGTTGCTGACCAAAGCCGGACACACGGAACTCGCTCCGAGTGTCGAGCGCGCGGCAAATGTCCATCAGGATCGAGCGGACGTCATCCTCTTCGGCTCGGTAGTTGCGAACCGTGAAGCGAACCGTGAAGCGCAGCGGCGCAATCAGGTGGAGCTCGATGCGCCTGTCGTCATGGCTCACCAAGCACGGCCTTCCTGATCTTCAAGACCAGTTCCTCCGGTCCGTCCATGGAAAGCCCGATGTAGGTCTCCGACTCCACCGTCAACACCTCACCATCGACGATGAAGCTCATGGACTCGAGCTCCTGAGAGCCAGCGATTCCGCGAGTCTCTGTCGCTTCCTTGCGAGCTCCGAATTGGCGCAGCACATCGCCGAGCTTCAGGCGAAGCGCGCCATCGAACTCGTCGCCAAGGAAGTGGGTGGCCAAAGGAAAGCGGGGGCATCAGGGCGAGTCGATTCTCTGTGCGCTCGCGCACATGCCCACCACGGGAGTTCCCTTGGTGGGCATCCGAAGACAACCAGAAAGCGGATGAGCGCTATCGCCGCGGCGCAGACCGCCGCCGCGCCACCAACGCCAGCAGCCCCACCCCCGCCATCATCAACCCATACGTCGCGGGCTCCGGCACGACCGCCAGCGTCCAGACGCCGCGCGATCCGCTCAGTTGACCGGTGGAGTTGGTGAAGGTCTCGTAGAAGCCATAGAGCTGCTCCTGCGAATCGGTGCTCCCAAGCCCCAGATAGTCATGCCGTCCGGTGGGCAGGATGTAGCGCCGTGACATGGACAGGTCCCAGTCGGTCGGCAACGCGAACATGCCGATGGCCCCGATCGTCAGCGATGCCTCCATCTCCCGCTGCACCGGGCACTGGTCGCAGTACGGCACGAAGGGATAGACCAGTGTCTCGCTGTAGCGCGAGCCGTTGTCGTTGACGTTCAGCGTCATGGTGAAGCGCGACACGTCCTCCAGCGTGTCCCCCGCCGCCAGCAGGCGCGTGACAGGCATGTAGATGTCGGCATTCAGCACCACGTCCATGAACCGGTACTGGTCAGGATCCCCGGGATTGGCGCGCACGTTCTCCACGCGCATCTGGAAGACATTGCTGACGTAGTGATAGCGGAGTTCTTCCGCAGCGGCAGGCGATGCGCCTATCGACAGCATCGCTGCGAGCGCCAGCGCACACAGCAGGCGACAACGGGAAAGGAACGATGACAGTGCGTTCATGACGACTCCCTGTGAGACTGATCGTCGGCCGCATCGCGGTCGCGGCAGGAAGCCTAAGCGGGCTGTCGACGCCTTTCCATCCGTGAAGCCGGGATCAGGGGCGCATGATCAAGGCGGGAACGCCAACGTGCGATCCGGTTCCGACGCCGACGCTGCCGATGCCGATGCCGATGCCGATGCCGATGCCGCCGGCAGCGTCGCACCCGTGGAGGCGGCGGTGGCAGGTCGTGCGGCCGCCGGTGCCGAACCCGCTTCCGGCGCCGCCTTCGCCACCTCGGCCGCCCTCGCCCACTTCGCCATCTCCGCCGACAGGTTCTGCATCGACAGCGCCGGCCGGACCTGCTCGAAGAACACCGCCACCAGCAGCGACAACAGCGCGATCGCGACCGCCCCCTTCACCGGCTGCGCCAGGTTGTTGGGCTCGAGCTTCTCCGCCGTCTTCGACAGGATGCCGAAGCCCAGGTCGATCAGCATCAGCACCAGCAGCGCCGGCGCGGCGATCTTGATCATCAGCTCCAGGTAGTGCCCCGTCTGCACACGGACGAAGTCCTCCAGGATCGTCCCCCATGCCGGCGACAGGCTGCCGATCGGCCACCAGTGGAAGGAGTCGAACAGGATGCCCGTCAGCATCAGCATCCCGCCCAGCAGGTAGAAACCGCTGATCGCCAGTTGCGACAGCAGGTTGCCGATCGGCGTGCTCTGCTCGCCGCTGAGCGGGTTGGTCTGCTGGACGTTGTTGTAGCCGGCCTGGTTGTCGATCAACACCCCCACGCCCTCCGCCACCCAGAACACCGTCGACGCGGCGAAGCCGAGCACCACGCCGATCAGCGCCTCCTTCGCGATCGTGGCCACCAGCTGGACCATGTCCATGCCGTGCACCAGCCCCGCCGGCTGGCCCCACGCGATGAACAGCGCCAGGCAGATGCACACGCCGTTGCGGATCGGCCCCTGCAGCACCTGGTCCGTCGTCGCCGGCAGCACCAGGAAGACCGCGTAGACGCGCAGCAGGCACACCGCCAGCAGCATCACGCCGTCCTGCAGCGTCGTGCCGAAGCCGATCACGCCGGCGAAGGTGTTGAACATCTCGTTCATGCGCCGGCCTCCGCCGCCACCGCCCTGGCCGCCGCTTCGGTCGCGCGCCGCTGTGCAACGCGGCGCGCGACCGCGGCCTCCTCGCTCTCTTCGTCCTGCGTGTCCTCGGCCTCCTGGTCGATCTCGACGAGCCGCTTGCGCCGGCGTTCCTCGAGCTGCTCGATCTGCTGCTCGGCGCGCTGCAACGCCTGCTTCGCGGCCAGCACGCGAGCCTCGGCCTGCGCCACCTGCGCGACAGCCGTCCGCACGCCCTCCTCGGCCTGGCGGACCAGATCCTGCAAACCCTCGCGGACATAGGTCAGCGTCACCGCGTCCTGCGGGCTGAACGATGCCGAGGTGGCCAGCGCCTCGATCTGCGCCGCGCAGGCCTCCTCATCGGCGACGCAGCCCTCGTGGCGCGCCTGCGCCGCCTGCTGCGCCGCCACCGCGGCGTCACGCTGCGCGGACTCGGCCTTGACCTGCTGCTCCATCGGTTCGAGCCGACGGCGCTTGGCCCACAGCAGCAGCTTGAGCGAACGCAGGTCTTTCATCAACCGTTCACCAGCGCCTGCAGCTCGGCCACGGTCTGCTCGATCGGCCGCAGGTCCGAGGTCGCCTGGTTGAGGAACTCGCGGATCGCGCCGTGCTTGCGCACCGCCTCGTCGGCGAACGGGTCGTTGCCGGGCTTGTACTCGCCCATCTGGATCAGCAGCTCCATCTCGTCGTACTTCGCCATCAGCTTGCGCAGCCCGCCGTTGGCGGCCTGATGGTCCTTGGGCACGATCTGCGACATCACCCGGCTCAGGCTGCCCAGCACGTCGATCGCCGGGTACTGGTTGCGCGCCGCGATCTTGCGCGACAGGATCAGGTGGCCGTCCAGGATGCCGCGCACCTCCTCGGCGATCGGGTCGCTGCCGCTGTCGTCCTCGGCCAGCACCGTGTAGAGCGCGGTGATCGAGCCCTTCGCGCCCATGCCCGTGCGCTCCAGCAGGCGCGGGATCTCCGCGAAGACCGACGGCGGATAACCGCGCCGCGCCGGCGACTCGCCCGCCGCCAGGCCGATCTCGCGCTGCGCGCGGGCGAAGCGGGTCAGCGAGTCCATCATCAGCAGCACCCGCAGCCCGCGGTCGCGGAAGTACTCGGCGATCGCCGTGGCGACGTGCGCCGCCTTCGCGCGCTCGATCGAGGAGCGGTCCGAGGTCGCGCACACCACCACCGAGCGCGCCATCCCCTCCTTGCCCATGATGATCTCGATGAACTCGCGCACCTCGCGGCCGCGCTCGCCGATCAGCGCGATGACGCTGATGTCGCACTGCGTGCCGCGGGCGAGCATGCCCATCAAGGTGCTCTTGCCGACGCCCGCCGGCGCGAAGATGCCCATGCGCTGACCCTCGCCCAGCGTGATCATCCCGTCGATGATCTTCACGCCGGTCGGCAGCGGATGCTCGATCATTTCCCGGTCCATCGGACTGGGCGGCATCGCGAAGACCGGCCGGCGCTCCTCGCAGACGATCGCCGGTCCGCCGTCCACCGGCTGGCCGAGGCTGTCGACCACGCGCCCCAGCAGCGCGTCGCCGACGGCGATGCTCTGGATCTCGCCTAGCCCGACGACCTGCGTCTGACCCGCCGCCACCCCGAGGATCGAGCCGAACGGCGACAGGATGGTCTGGCCGTTGGAGAAGCCGATCACCTCCGCCACCTGCAGCAGCCCGCCGTTGGCGTCGAGCAGGTGGCACATCTCGCCGAGCTTGGCCGACAGGCCGCTCGCGCGCACCAGCGTGCCGATCACCTCCACGACCTTGCCGGTGCGGTTCAGCGTCTCGGCGCCGGCGAGCTCGAGCTCCATCCAGCGACCAAGCTCATCCAGGTTCATCGAGGCGAGGCGGTCAGGAGCGTTCATCGCAAGGGACAGTCTCTAGGGGAAGCACTGGGGATGCACTCGGGGCGAGTCGGCATTGAACGGGGGTTGAGCGAGGGCTGCCCAGAGGTTCAACTCTCGGCGACCGCGCGCTTGACGGCGCGCGACATTGCCGCGCGCAGCGCGTCGAGCTGCGTGCTCAGGCTCGCATCGACCACGCCCATGTCCGATTCGAAGAGGCAGCTGCCCGCGGGCAGCGCCGGATCGACGACGACCTCGACGGACAGTCCGGCCGACTGCAGTTCGGGCACGGCGGCGATGCCGTCGCGCGCGGCGTCGAAGTCGGCGTGGCTGACCTTCAGCGTCAACGCCGTCGCCGAACGCGACAGCGCCTGCACGCTGCGCAGCGCGCGCTGGTACAGCGCGGCGCGGCCCTCGGTCTGCACGATGCGCTCGACGGCGCTGGTGACCACCTCGGCCATGCGTTCATGCAGGCCCCGCACCGCGTCGGCCTGATCGACCGCGCGACCGGCCTGGCGTTCGTGCCAGGCGAGCGCGGCCTGCCGTTCGCCCTCGGCGCGTCCGGCCTCGCAGGCGGCGTCGATCTGCTCCTGCGCGTCGCGCAGCAGCGCCTCGGCCCGCGCCTGCGCATCGGACACGATGCGTTCCGCGTCCGCCTGCGCCTGCGCGACCAGCGCCTCGGCACGCGCGGTCGCCGCGCGGCGGATCTCGTCGTCGTGCCGCAGCAGCGTGACGTCGCCCGCGCGCAGGATGCCATGAGGCGATGCCGCGGCGGCGCCGTCGTCCGTGTGCGTCGATGTCTTCACCCAGATCAGCATGGCCACTCCACATCCGCTTCCGCGAGCGCCGACAGCGACGCGGCCACGTTCCGTTCCGCCGCGACGGGCGAGGCGAGCACCTCGTCCACCGCCGTGCGCGGCAGCGACCAGCGCACCATCTGCCGCACCGGACCGTCGTCCGCCGACAAGGCCGCGGACCAGTCGGCGAAGCCGACGCACGCCCATTGCACCGGCGTCCAGGCGGCCTGTCCGGCCTCGACCGGCCGGCCGCGCGCACTCATGGCCGCCAGCGGCGCGAAGTGCTCACCGAGCGCGCGTTGCAGCGGCGCGCGCACCGTGCGGTCGATGCAGCAGCGCAGCACGCCCGGACGACGGGCCAGCGCCAGCGTGCACAGACCCTGCAGCAGTTCACCCCGCGGCAGCAGGCCCAGCCGCGGCAGCGGATCCGCGAATCGGCCCAGCGCGGGCAGTCCGCCGCCCGACGCCATGCGGTCGCGCCACAAGCGCGGCCACAACGACGCGGCACTCTCCGGCGGCAGCGCCTCCAGGAAGGCCCAGGGGCCGAGCAGTTCGTCCTGCCAGCTCGCATCCAGGTCGTCGACCAGGCCGCGCAGCTTGCCGTCGAAACTGACGGCCCAGGCCGCGAGCTGCTCGGGCGCGGCCATGGTCATGCGCCGCCGGCGTCGGCCACGGGCACCGCGGCTCCGGCGGCGGCGCCCGGCGCCAGTCGACGGCCCAGTCCCCGCGGCAGCAGACCCGGCTTCTTCCAGGCGATCACGCCGATCACCGCGCCCACCAGCAGCAGCACCGCCAGCACGCCGCCGGCGACCCACGCCCAGGTGGCGTCCGCCACCGCGTGACGCGGCGACGTCGGCAGCATCGCGCCCGGCACCAGCGTCACCGTGACGTTCTCGTAGGTCAGGCCCTCGACACTGCGCGCGACCATGCTCTTGATCGACGGCGCCAGCTGCGGCACGTCGATCTCCGGCCGGTACTTGACGAACACCGACGCGCTGGACGGTTTCACCGTCGTGGCCATCGGGTCGTTGTTGGGCAGCACGATGTGCACCTTGGCCACGATCACGCCGTCGATCTTGGACAGCGTGCTGGAGAGCTCCTGCGACACGCCGTGGATGAAGCGCACCCGCTCCTCCGTCGGCGTGGAGATCAGCCCTTCCTTCTTGAACATGTCGCCCAGCGACACGTACTTGTCCGACGGCAGGCCGTTGGCGCGCAGGATGTCCAGCGCGTTCACCACCTCCTGCTCGTCGACGGCGACGTTCCAGGTCTTGCCCCCGTCGCCGCTTTTCTTCTCCGCTTCCACGCCCCGCTGCAGCAGCGCGGCGACCATGTCGTTGGCCTCCGCCTCGGTGCGCTTGGTGTAGAGATCGGTCTTGCATCCGGCCAGCAGCGTGATGAGCAGGACCAGCGCCAGCAGGTAGACCACGTGCCAGGAGGCCCTGGAGCGATCGGACGCGGCGGCGTCCGAGCCCTCCACCGCCCTCGCCGCGCTGGCTCTGTTCGCCCCGCGCGTCGCATGCGCCGCGTTCCCGAAGGGATCCGCCTGAGGATGGGCGCTCATGTCACTGGTTCTTCATCAGCGTCTGCAGGCCGTTCTTGCTGCTCTGCGCGACGGAGGTGCAGGCCGAGAACTGCAGGCCCTGCGTGGCGACCTGCAGGTTCAGCTCCATCGAGCGCGCGGTCAGCTCCTGCAGGTTCATGTTGGGGGCATCGGCGACGTAGCGCTGCATGTCCGCCGTGACCTGGCGCGACGCGTCGTCCAGCGTGTGCAGCGTCTTCGTCATGGTCGAGTCCGCAGGGCCGACGGCGTGCGTCGCCGACGGATCGGGCTGCGGCTCGCGCGCCATCAGCTGCTCGAACTTCTGCGTCTGCGCCTGCAGATCCGGCGTCGGCGTCGCGGCCTGCCGGATCATCTCGTGCGCGGAGATCGCTTGGATGGGGTCGGTCATGGCTGCTCCTCAGGCCCGCATGTAGGCCATCTGCGAGAGGTCGATCGTCAGCGCGGGCGGCGTGGTGGGCTCGGCCTGCGCGTCATCGCCGCCCGACTCCGCGTTCGCTTCGTCGGGATTCAGCAGCGAGCGCACCATGTCCAGCGCCTCGGCATTGGTGGAGGTGTGCAGCACGTCCTCCGCGGTCGCGCGCCATCCCGCGTCGCCGGTGGCGAACTGGCAATAGGCGAGGAAGGCCTTGGCCGTCGACCATTCGGGCGCGGTGGCATCGAGGTTGCGCAGCGTGCGCATCGCGTCGGCCCAATGACCGCGTTTCATCGCGATCCAGGCTTCGAAGAAGTCGAGCTGGGACACCTTGGGGCGCAGCAGGCGCACGGCGCCCAACAGGGTTTCGGCGTCGTCCAGCAGCTCGCGGTCCACCGCCAGGCTCACCAGGCCGACCAGGCCGGAGACGAAGTCTTTGCGTTGCAACGAGGAATCGATCATGTCTGCTCCATGGCTCGTGCCGTGCACGGCCGGTCTCAGAAAAGCGTTGGGGGCTCGGAGTCAAAAGATGCTCAGTGACCCATGGCTGCCGAGGCCCTGATTGGGGATGCAGCGCTAGGCGCAGACCGGAGACATAGCGGCGCTATGTCGAGGATCTGCAACGACGCGCTGCGCCCCAATCGGGGTCTCGGCGGCCGTGGGTCAGCCGCGGGCGAGGGTTTTCTCGAGATCGCTCTTGCTGTACTTGTTGTCGCCCTGCTGGTCGAACTTGCCGTCGGCGGTCTGCCGCGCGACGTCCGTGCCCTTGTTGAGCGCGGTGTCGTTCACGAACTTCTGGGCGGCGGCCTGCAGCTCGAACGACGGCAGGAGGCCGTTGGGCATCTGCTTGCCCTGGGCGACGTCCTTCATCGTGTCCAGGTCGAAGGTCTTGCCGTCCTTGGACAGCGCGTCGAAGTTGTTCTTCAACGTCGAGATCGTCGAGTGCTGGTCGGCGTTCAGACCCTGCTTCTGGATGGAAGCGGTCAGGTCTCCGATGCCGATCTTGTCGTCGCCGCCCTTGTCCTTCAGGGCGAGGCCCATCTTGCCGAGCGCGTTGTCGCGGTCCGCCGTGTCCAGCTGACCCATCTTCTTCTCGCCGGCTTCGCTGCGCAGGAACTTCGCGGCCTGCTGGAACTCAGGCGTGAAGTCCTGGGGACGCATGCCCTTCGGGCAGATGCCGTTGGCGGCGTCGTCCAGTTCCTTGCCGCTGATCATCTTCATGCCGGAGTCGGTCATGGCCTTGAACAGCGCGCGTTCCGCACGATTGCCGTCCATCGGACCGGTCTCGCCCTGCGGGCTGATCGATCCGCCCAGCGGAGCCGCACCGGCGCCGACCAGCGAGCCCGCGGCGCCCAGCGCATTGCCCAGACCGCCGATGGCCTGGCTCAGTCCGCCCAGCAGCTGCTGCGCGCCGCCGCCGAGGCCGCCTTGTGCCAGACCGCCCAGGCCGCCCGCCGCCTGACCCAGTCCGCCCAGGGCCTGGTTCAGTCCGTTGAGGCCTTGCGACAGGCCGCCCAGTGCGCCCAGCGCGCCGGCGAGCGGGCCGCCCTGGCCGCCCTGCAGCGCGTTCAGGCCTTGCGTCAGGCCGCCCAGCGCCTGGCCGATGCCGCCGAGGCTCTGGCCGATGCCGCCCAGCGCCTGGCCCAGTCCGCCCAGCGGCGAATTCGCCAGCTGGCCCATCTGGCCGATGGCCTGACCGATCGCCTGACCCGCGCCGCTCATCGCAGCCTGGATCGGGTTCTGCAGCAGCTGTTCCAGCGGCCGCAGCAGCTGGGTCAGGCCCTGCAATCCTTGTTGAAGTCCCTGAAGCGCCTGCTGGATGCCGGCCAGGGGGCTCTGCAGCCCCTGCAGCATGTTCAGCGGCGATTGTTGGAGAAGTTGAATGCTCATCTAATTCGCTCCGACAGAGGTTGGATGCGGTGACGCGTCGTGCGCGCAGCGCGGGTCACACCAGTCCCTTGACGCTGTCGCCGCCGGCCTTGAACTTCTTGCCCAGCGCCTCCGACATGGACGCCATCTGGCTCATGCGGCCCATCTCCAGGTTGTTGGCGATGGTCTGCTTGCTCTGGGCCTTCAGCTCGGCCATGAACATCTGCGACGACGCGGAGGCTTCGGCCGACTGGGCCTGAGCCATCGGCGCCCCCGGGAGGGTTGCGGACATGGGGTTCTCCTTGCGGGGCACGGAGCGACCGCGCCGGACCCGGACGGGACCGGCGCGGCCGCCGCGGCGTCAGACCAGGCCTTTGACGCTGTCGCCGGAAGCCTTGAACTTCTTGCCCAGCGCTTCCGACATGGAAGCCTGCTGGCTCATGCGGCCCATTTCCAGGTTGTTGCGCATCTGCTCGGCGTTCTGGGCGCGCATTTCGCCCATCATCTGTTGCATGTCGGCGGAAGCGCCAGCGCCTTGGGAATTGACTTGACCTGCCATGTTTCTCTCCTGGTGATACGGAAGACAACTTCCGGAATGAAAGTGCACGAGGCACTGCTTGCCCGTGGGACGAACCCTTCGCCCCATCGGATCCTGGGATCGACCGCCCCGCCGCGCGGGCCGGTCGACATGAATCGATCGACGTCCCGTGGGGGACGTCACTGCAAGGTGGCGGCGTACTCCAGCACGCCGTTGGCGGCCTGCCGCACGTTGGGGTCGGCGCTGGTGGCCAGCACCTCGTCGAGCACGCCCTTCCAGCGCGCGTCGCGCGCCAGCAGGAAGGCCGTGGCCAGCGCGACCTTGGCGCCCTCGTCCTGCGGGTGGTCCTCGACGTGCTGCACCAGCGTGGCCGACGCGTACTCGGCGTCGCCGCCGATGCTGTGCGCGATGGCGCGGCAGATGCGGAACGGCGACGGATCGGCCATCGTCAGCTCCACCGCCGCGCTCACCACGGCGGCGTCGTCGCGGGCGCGGTACACGGCGCCCAGCAGGCCCACCGCCATGAGGTTGCGGTAGACCAGCGGGTAGCTGGCGGACGCGCCGGCGGCGTCCAGGGTCGAGGCATCAATGGGCAACGCGGACATGGGGCGCTCCTTGTGCGCTCAGGCGGGCAGCGACGCGGTGTGGATGGTTTCCCACACGTGCCGCACGATGCGCTGCGAGGCGCGGAAGCCTTCGATCAGCTGCGAGCTCAGCTGGCGCTCCGCATCGGCCAGCGGCGTCTGCAGGTGGGCCTCGGTGCTCTGCGCGACCTGGTCGAAGTAGCTCAGCATCGCGCGGGTGCGCTCACCGCTGAGGTCGTCGGTCAGGGTCTTCTCGATGTGCGCGAGATCCGCGAACACGGTCTGTTCCAAGGGGTTGTCCATCACGGTTCTCCGGTGGGGGATGAGGAAGACGGATCCCCGGCGACGGCGGCGCCGTCGTCCACGGGGGTCCGGAGCGAAAGGTGCTTCGTGCCGTCGGCCGTCTGCACGTACTGCAGGCCGTCGTCGCCGGCCAGCATGGAACCGACGCGCACGCGCGCCGTGGGCAGCGTCTGCTCGACGGCGATGTCGATGCGACGCACCAGCGGGCCGATGTCGCCGGCGATGCGGCGGACCTCGTCCTGCAGGTCTGCGGGATCGGCCGCCTGGCCTTCGACGGCGAAGACGCCCTGGCCGCGGTGGACGATGCGCACGCCGGGCCGGTTCAGCGCGTCGCCGATCTGGCGGACGATGTCGCTGGCGGAGGCGTAGCGATGCAGGAGCTGCCCCTCGCCGAAAGGCTGCAGCGCGGCGCGGGCGCGGGCCATCTCGGCGCTGCCGGGCAGCAGGCCCTCGACGACCAGGCGGCGATCGACGCGGCGCACGGTGAGTCCTTCGACGCCGGCCTGACGGAGCGCCTGCGTCGCCTGTTCCATCGGACTGACGGGCGGCGCGGTCGAGGCGGCGGTCTGCGTGCTGAGCACCGACGCGAGCGCCGCGATCAGCGCCGCGGCGGCGACCAGCACGCTCAGCTTCAGGCCGAGCGCCGACTTCGCACGCGGCGCCGCTTCGGCGGCCACGGCCGCGGCGGTCGCCTTGATCTTCGCGACGGGCCGCATCAGCGCGTCCATCAGCGCCATGTCGCTGGGCCAGGCCGCGGCATCGGGGGCCGCGTCGGGACCGACGCACAGCACGATGTCGCCGAAGCGCCGCGGCAGGAAGTCCTCCAGCAGGCCCTGCGGATTCGCGGGCGTTCCGTCGTCGGCGATGAGGTGGAGCGCGGGAGACACGTCGGAGCCTTCTTCCTCGAACGTCAGGATCAGCGGGGCGTGGGCCCAGTCGCTGATCTGGAGGTCGGCGGCCTCATCGCTGGCGATGCGGTACTGCCGACGGGTCAACCGTAGCTGGACCCCGGCATGCAAGCCTGTGAGGATGCGAAGCTGCTTCATGGTTTGCGAATCCCGAACTTCTTTGTCGCTTCGTGGTGGCCTGTCGACGGCGTCGCGGGCTCAGCCGCCGCCGCCCTGCAGGAAGGATTCAGGCGTCGCGGACGGCGCACGAGTCGTCTGGTTCGGCGCCGGATTCGACGCTGGCAAGTTCGATGACGGGGTCGCCGCGGGCTGCGACAGACCCGATGACGACGGGGATTGCGGCGCACGACCGTCCGCCGTCATCGCCACCGCGCCGGCGGTCGCGGCGCCGTAGGGGCCCGACGGGAAGGTCGGCTCGCGGATGATCCGCGGCGAGATCAGGAACAGCCGCTCGGTCTGTCCGGCGCTCTCGCTGGTGTGGCGGAACAGGCCGCCGAGCAGCGGCACGCGGCCGAGCACTGGCACCTCGTCGCGCTGCGAGGCCTGGCTGGTCGTGGTGATGCCGCCGATGAGCAGGCTCTCGCCCTCGCCCACATGGGCCTCGGTCATGATCTCGGTGCGCTTGACGATGGGGACGCTGTCGACGCGCTGGTCCTCGAAGCTGCCGTCCTCGATGTAGAGCGAGAGCTTGATGCGGCGCGACACGCCGCCGTTGTCGGGCACGGAGGTGATCTGCGGCGTGACCTGCAGCAGCGTGCCGGCCTCGACCTGGAAGAGGTTGGCCTCGAGGTTGCCGGCGACCTTGACGGTGACGACGCGCTTCTCGCGCATGACCGCGGGCCGGTTGGCCACGCCGAGCACCTTGGGCTTGGCGATGACGCGGGCCTTGCCGCGGGCGCTGAGGGCGTCGATGCGCGCCATCAGCTCGCGGCCGGCGTTGGACCACAGCGTGCTCAGCGTGAAGGTGCCGGCGCTGTTGCTGCCCGGCGGCTGGGTGACGCCGAAGCTGCCCTTGCCGCCGCGCACGCTCCAGTCGATGCCCAGCGAGTCGATGCTGTCGCTGCTGACGTCGATGATGGTGGCCTCGAGCTCGACCAGCACCGGCTGCACGTCCAGGCGGCGGATCAGCTCGACATACTCGTCCATGCGCTGCGGCCGACCGTGGATGATGACGGTGTTGGTGCCTTCGTCGGCCTGGAAAATCGGCGGCGTGTCGTCGTCGACGGGACTCTGCAATCCGCGGCTGCTGCCTTGCGAGGCCGCGCCGGCGCCGGACTTGGCCGACTGTCCCGCGGTGACCTGGTTGGGCTTGCGCGCCATGATGTCGGCCAGCCGCGTGTCGCGTCCCATCACGCCCTGCAGCGCGGTCAGCTTGCCCGGGTGGATCTCGCCTGCCGACGTCGGCGTGTCCTCGTCGCCCTGCGCGCCGCTGGTGGTGCCGCTGTAGAGCGAGGTGAGCACGGAGGCCACGCCGCGGATGCGCGTCTGGCCGAAGGTGCGATCACCGGCGGAGGCGAAACGCAGCGGCACCACGCGCACCGCCTTGCGGTTGCGCTCCATCGCGCCAACATCGAGCGACTCGATCGCCGCGGCGATCAGCTCCACATGGCGCGGCGGGCCGTAGACCAGCAGCGTGCTTTCGGCCGCGTTGAAGCGCAGGGGGAAACGCGCGTCGCCGAGTTGCAGCGAATCCAGCAGGTCGCTGACCTGCTCGCGGCGGAAGCCCTTGAGCCGGAAGAGCCGGCTCTGCACGGCGCCCGCCGGGTAGAAGTACAGCGCGGTGCCGTCGTGGTACCAGATGACGCCGTAGGCCCGGTTCATCGAGTCGAGGAACTTGTCCGGCGTGGTGTCAAAGTTGGCCTGCACCATGCCGTCGATGCCGTCGGCGAGCACGGCCGGCAGGCCCTGGCTCGCGGCGAAGTCGAGCAGCACCTCGTTCACGCGCTTGCCTTCGGCCTTGTAGATGAAGCGCGGGCTGCGCCATTGGCGCGAGACGTTCTTCGTGGCCACGCGGTCCGACCGGACGGACTTCGCGGTCGGCGCGCCGGTTGGTGCCGTCGTCGTTGTCGTCGTTGTCGGCGTGGTCGTTGTCGGCGTGGTCGTCGTGGCGGGCGCGGTCGTCTGCGCCTGCGTCAAGGTCTTCACTGGCGGCGCGGCGAGCGGCACCGCGATCGGACTGGCGCCCGATCCGGCAGCGGCGCTGGCGCCCGACCTTGGCGTCGATGTCGATGACGATGACGATGTCGGCTGCGCCGACTCGCCGACACGCGCGGACCAACTGAGCGGCGCCGCAGCGCACAGCATCAGCGCCACCGGCAGGCGGCCGATCCGCATCGAGCGGCTGGAGGAACGAAGACGTCGGGGCATGAGGTTCACAGTGCGGGACGCTGACTCGTCGGCTTACTCGTCGTCCTGCATGGACGCCTTGATCTGGTCCGACACCTTGGTCATGGACTTGCTCATCGCCTGCTGACCCTGCTGCATGCTCATCATCATTCGCTGCGCCATCAGCGATTCGAGCTGCGCCGTCTCCGTGGGCGCCGCCGCAGCAGCCGGCGTGGTCGGGACGTTGGCGGCGATCGGTGTGGTCATGGCGAACTCCGTTGATGCGATGGGACGGAACATAGGGACCAGGCGGCCGGCAGCAACGAGACCATGCGAAGGCGGTGTGTGGGATGCGAAGGGGGGGACGGCTCATGCCGACTGCAAAAGCAGTGGCGTTGGCCGCCAGGTCGCGGGGCCTTGGCGGCAAGCGCCAAAACCCCGCGACCTGCCGTCCCCCATCGACGTCTTACTGCAACGGATTTGCGACCGAGGACTTCGGCAGATCTGAACGAGGACCTCGGTGGATCTGAACGAGGACCTCGATGGATCGGAGCGAGGGCCTGGGACAAGACCTGGCACTACCTCGGAAGAGTGGGTTCGTCCCGCCGTCGCACGCTTCGCATCGCACGGTGGCGTCCACCGATGCAACACTTAGCGTCGCGGCCTTCGCAGGTCATCGCTGGAGCGCCGCATGAACGACCGTTCGTTCGTTTCCTTCTTCCGCCACGTCGCCGTGATGACCGTCGTCATGCACGCGGCGGACACGATGGCGCAAGGCATCGGCGCGACCAGCGTGGCCAGCGCCGCCAGCTTCAGCGCCGCGAACGATCGACCCGTCGAGCAGGTGACCCGCTTCCGCTGCACGCTCATCGACGGCAGCACGCGCCTGTTCATCGAGGATCCGCGCGAGCGCCATCCCGGCCTCGCCGACGATTGCACGCTCGTGCGCGTCGCCGTGGCACCGCTGCGCCCAGGCGCCTCGGACGACAGCCCGCCATGGGTCGGTTTTTCCGCCCGGCTGATTCAAGGGCCTCAAGGATTCCCAGGGTCTGGCGCCGCGTCGACGGACATGGCGTCCTTCCTGCGCGACGCCGCACGGCCGATGCCCGCGGAGATGGCATCGCTGGTGCGCGCCGCCAGCGATCGTCATCGCCTCAACCCCGCGCTGGTGTCGGCGTTGATCTTCGTCGAGTCGCGTTATCGCGCCGATGCCCGCTCGCCCAAGGGCGCGATGGGGCTGATGCAGCTGATGCCGGCGACCGCCGCGCGGTATGGCGTGTACTCGCGCGCCGACCTGCTCGATCCGCGCGTGAACGTGGACATCGGCGTGCGGCATCTGCGCGCGCTGCATGACCGCTACGACGGCCGCGTCGACCTGATCCTGGCCGCCTACAACGCCGGCGAAGGCGCGGTCGAACGCTTCGGCCAGCGCGTGCCACCCTTCCCCGAGACCGAGGATTACGTGCGCCGGATCACCACGTTGGTTGGCGTGCCTGAAACCGCTTTCACCCCCTGAACGAGGGGGCATAAATGAAAATGAATGTTCCGTAAAGGACATGAAACGCCGGCGTTGGCGACAGTGCGGTGGTCATCCGGTTTTCAAGGTCCACGTGAAAGTCGCCACCCTCTGTCCTTCCCGCTCGCTGGAACACTTCGCCGCCGCTGCGCTGCGCGAGGCCGGCTACGACCCCAACCCCCACACCCACCTGAGCCCGTTGATCTCGGCGCTGCGAACGCCTGGCGCCGATGCGGTGCTGCTGGAAGACCACGACACCCACATCGACGGCTGGCTGGCCGCGTTGCGGCTGCACGCGGGACGCAGCGTGCCCATCGTCGTGCTCGGGCTGGGCGATTCGGTGGGCATCTCGCGCGCGCTGCAGCGCGGCGCGGATGACTACGCCGTCATCTCCGACGGCGCAGGCCCGCTGATCCATCGGCTGCGCGCCCGCATCCAGACCCGCACGGACGGCGTGCGCGCGAGCTCGCTGCGCGCCGGCCCGTATGCGCTGCATGCGTCGACGCAGAGCCTGTCCACCGGCGCGCGCGAGGTGAGCCTGACGGCGCGCGAGTTCGCGCTGGCCTGGACGCTGTTCGAGAACCTCGGCCGCGTGGTCAGCACGCACACGCTGTCGACCGAGATCTGGGGCCGCTCCAGCGACATCGGCAAGCGCACGCTGGAGCAGCACGTCTACAAGCTGCGGCTCAAGCTGAATCCCGGCGGGCCGCGGTCGCGGTCGCGCACGCTGGACGGAACGCCGGTGCCGCGCATCCAGACGGTGTACGGCGTCGGGTACCGCCTCGACGTGTGAGAGGAAGACCGGCTGCAGTCCTGCCGCGGCCGCTGGCCCTCACCCCTGCCCTCTCCCGCAAGCGGGAAAGGGAGCCATGCCGGCGCGCGCCCTTTACTCCCTCTCCCGCTTGCGGGAGAGGGTTGGGGTGAGGGCCAGCGGACTCGGCAGTCAACGAGACCTCATGCTCTCCCGCAAGCGGGCGATCAAGGCTGCGCGCGTTGCGCCGCGGCCCGCTGCGCGGCATTGCGGCTGCGCACCGTGTCGTTGAGCTGATACGACGCGACGGTCAGCGCGAGCAGCGCGCCGCCAATCAGCCCCGCGACCGCCGCATGCACCCCGGCCTGCGCGGCCTGACGCTCGTTGGCGCTGACGCCGGGCTGGCTCAGTGTCGACTGCAGGGCTTGCACCACGCCCAGCGCGATCAGGCCCGGCACCATCGTGTTGAAGATGCGCGTGTCGGCGCGTTCGGCCTGCCGACCGAGTTCATTGCGGGTGAACGGATTGCGTAGATCGATATGGATGTGGCGCACATGCGTCTCGCCGCCCCGGCCGTGCCGGGTCGTCTCACGCATGCGAAGCGCGGACGCGGTATCGACCAGATGGTCCTCGACCGACGAGGTCAGCATGTTGCCCACGCCCGCGATGGCCCCCGCGCCGATGGCCAGGCCGCGCGCGGCCTGCCAGGCCGGCTGTCCGCCGAGCGTGCGCTGCATCAGCAGCTGCGTGCCCATGTCGATGACCGCCGCGGCGGCGCCGAAGGTGCCTCGCATCGTCCAGGTCACATCGGCGGGACGCAGGTTCCGACCCTCGGGCGGCTGCGTGACGTTGGGGTCGCCGTTGCCGACATGCACCGTGTTGATCGCGGGACGCATCGCCTCGCGGAATTGCGCCTGCAGATGCGCGATGACCTGGATGGCGGCCGCCGCCTGCGCCGCGCCCGCCAGCGCGGGATTGCTGCGCGAGGCGATCGTCAGCGCCAGCGCGGCGAAGTCGCCGCCAGCGATCCCGGCGGACTGGATCCCCTGCCAGATGCGACGCGGCACGCTGCCGTTGCGCTGCGCCGAGTCCCCGGCGAAGGCCCGGTCGGCGACCTGCGCGCTGCTTTCGCTGTGGATCTGCGACACGATGCGGCGACCCAGCGAGTAGGCCGTCAGGGCGGTCTGCGCCGCCACTGCTGCGGTCGGGTGCGACACCACCGCCCGCGCGAGTTCGGGTGCGATGACGCCCTGCACCACCGTGCGCACGCCCGCCACTGGCAGCGCATGACGCACGTTCTGCATGAGGAAGAACGACAGCGCGCCGGCCTCGCGCGGCGCGTGGCCATGGCCATCAGGTGCCGCATGCGCAGGCGCTTGGGGAGGCTCCGGCACTTCGTGCACCGGCGCCTCATGCACCGGCGCTTCATGCGCGGGCACTGCGTGCACCGGCGCTTCATGTACGGGCACTTCGTGCACGGACGCTTCGTGCACAGGCGCCTCATGCACGGGCACTTCGCGCACGGGTGCTTCGTGCACAGGCGCTTCGTGCACAGGCGTTTCATGCACGGGCACTTCGCGCACGGGTGCTTCGTGTACGGGCGCTTCGTGTACGGGCGCTTCGTGCACGGGATGCTGGGCGTCAAGGCCGACACCGCCCGTCCGCAAGGTGCCCGATGCGGTGGACGTCGTGGACGTCGCGGACGACGTGCGCGTCAGCGCCACCGGCGACGGGGGTGTGGGGTCACCGGGCGGGCGGACCGGACGGCGCAGTTGCTCCAGCGACAGGCGCGGCGCGAGCGAGGCATCCCCACTGCGGGACGGGCCGGCGTCGGGGTTGCGACGTGCGCTCAGACCGCCGAGCTCGGACGACATCCGACGGGGCGGCAGGGCCCCTCCTCGGGGCGACGCCGGCGATCCGGGCGATGCCGGCGTCGTGGGGGTCGGCGCGCGATCGAGGCGGTCGAGCGGGATGTCGCCGGTGTGGGTCGTCGATGCGGGCAAGCCGGCAGGCGGCGTGGTGATCGTCATGGGAGCGGTCCTGCAATGAGCAGCTGCCACTCTCGACAGCCCGCATGACCCAACCGTGACGCCCGGGCCGGTGCGGGCATGGTCCCCGCGCGACCACTTCGCGCGGACGCGAGCCGCTTCGCCCTCAGTGCCTGAGCGCCCGCGCTTCAGTCGCCTGAGCTTCGGTCTTCGTCTCTCCGGTCGCCGAAGTCGTTTGAGTCGTTTGAGTCGTTTGAGTCGCTTGAGTCGCTTCGATCGCTCCAGTTGCTTCGATCGCTTCGATCGCTTCGATCGCTTCGATCGCTTCGATCGCCTCGGTTCCCTCAGTCACCGCAGGAAGTCGCGACGCCCGCCGTCCGCGCCAGCGCGGCGGCCATCGCGCGCGGTTCGTCCCAGCGATTGCCCTCCTCCTGCAGCCGCGCCATCGAGAAGCCGTCCAGCCGCGTCCGCATCCGTTGCATCAGGCGGCCCCACGGCGGCAAGGGGTCCGCGCGGATCGGGGAATAGGCCTGGCCCGCATAGCCCGTCAGTCGCGCCGCGTCCTGATCGCGCCCTTCCTCGAACGCCAGCCACGCGAACACCGGCAGCAGACGGTCGAACGCCTCGCTCTGGCTGTCGCCATGAAGCTCGCCTGCCTGCTCGGCCTGGCCCGGACCGTGCCCATGACCGTGGCCAGGACCGAGGTTCGTCCCCTCGATCCGACTGTCGCGGTAGACCTCGCCGATCGCTCCGCGCGGCGTCTTCGGCGAGACGATGCCGGTCAGCACGTGGCGCGCCTCCTCGGTGCGCCCTTCGGCCAGCAGCACGGCCGCCAGGCAGCCCTGCACACGCTGCAGGAACGCGCCGTTGGCCGTGTTGACGCCGCTCGCGCGGCTGGCGCCGTCCTCCCACTGGCGCACCAGCGCCGCGGAGCGCAACGGCTCGCCATGCCCGACCTGCAGGCTCATGAGCCGCTGCAGGTCGTCCAGCACCCATCGCGACGCGCCGATCTCCTGCGCCAGCTGCAGCGACGCGCACATCGCCTCGTCGGCCTCGGCCGCCTGACCTTCGACGCGCCAGACATGCGCCCGCGCCGCGAGACCCCACAGCTTCAGGCGCGCCGCATGCGCGCCCTCGCAGCGACCGGCCAGCGCGACGAGCTCGCCCATCGCGTAACGCATCGCGGCCTGGCTCAGTTCCTGGTCCTCCACGACCTGCCGGCACAAGGCCAGATAGCGCAGCGCGGGATCGTCCGCCGTGCGCGACACCGTCACGCCGCGCCGGTACCAGATCGCCGCGCGCTTCGGATCGTGCGGCGCGAGCAGGCCCGCGTGGTCGATGCAATAACGCGCCAACACCGCCGGCGGCAGCTCCTTCGGCAACTCGGCCTCGTAGGCGGCATGCCGCCACGCCGTCTCCGACGCCAGCGACAGCAACTCGAACAACGAGCGCGAATGCGCCAGCAGACCGAGCCCCCGCACCGGCTCATGTTCCAGGCACCAGTCGAGCGCGGCGCGCACATTGCCGAGCTCGGGCGAGAACTCCGCGATCCAGCGCGCGTCCGGCATCATCTGCAGCGCCCGCTCCGCGCGGTCGAACAGCTGGCTCATCGCGCGCGCATGCTGGCGGCGCGCGATGTCGACCTCGCCGGTCTCCTCCAGCAGCAGCAGCCCGTAGGCGCGGATGCCGTCGAAGAGCCGGTACCGCGGCCGATCCTCCGCGTCGACCTGGACCAGCGAATGGTCCACGAGCCCCTCGAGCGCCTCCGCCACCGTCCACGCATCGAGCTGCCGGTCCGACAGCGCGGCCGTCGCCATCTCCAGCGTGAAGCCGCCCTCGAACGGCTCCAGCCGCCGCAGCACGAGCTGCTCGACGTCATCCAGCAGCGCAAGGCTGGCGTCCATGCAGGCGCGCAACGACTGATGGCGACGCGGCCCCGCCTGCGTGCCGCGCGTCAGCAGCCGGTACCGGTCGCTGAGCCGCTCGCAGAGTTGATCGATGCCGAACATCGCGAGCCGGCCGGCCGCCAGCTGCAAGGCCAGCGGAATGCCGTCCAGCCGACGGCACAACGCCGTCACCTGGGCCACGTTGTGCGCGCCGAGCGCGAACGGCTGCCCCTGCGCCCGCACCTGATCGACGAACAAGGCGACGCTGCCGTGCATCAGCGATTCGTCCACGCCCGCGCCGGGCGGCGGCACCGACAGCGGCGGCGTGCGCAGCACACGCTCGCCCGGCACGCGCAGCACCTTGCGGCTGGTCACCATCAGCGCCACGTCCTCGGTGTTCTCGAGCACCGCGTGGCAGAAGGTCGCCGCGCGCGCGCCGGCGATCTCGGCGTTGTCGAGCACCAGCAGCAGCGACATCGGCCGCAGCAGCGCCAGCAGCGTCTGCAGATCGGTGCCCGGGTCCAGCCCGAGCGCCGCCGCCACGATCGGCAACGGGTCGGAAGGATCGTCGCCGTGCAGCAGATCCACCCACACGGCGCCGTCGCGGGCCGCCTGGCGGCGTTCATGCGCGCAGGCCAGCGCCAGCGTCGACTTGCCGACACCGGGCGCCCCGACCACGGTCACCAGGCGATGCCGCACCAACCGGCTCAACAGCGCCTGCAGATCGGCGCCACGGCCATGCATCGCCACCGGCGCCGATGGCAAGGCCCGCGGACGGACGACGGGCGATGGGGGACCGACCGGCCGGTCGGTCGACTCGTGGGACGTGTCCTCGTCCTGCCGCAACGGCCATGCGAATCGATAGCCCTGCCCGGCCACCGTGGCGATGGCTTCGCGGCCCAGCGCGCGGCGCAACGCCGACACGTGGACGGCCGCGTTGTTCTCTTCCACGGCCTGTCCGGGCCAGACCCGATTCAACAGTTCGTTCTTGGAGACCACCTCGCCGCGATGCGCGACCAGCACGCCGAGCAGATCCAGCTGCCGGCCGCTGAGCGGCACGGGCACGCCCTCCGACAGGAGGACGCGCGAGGCCATGTCAAGCACGAACCCTTCGAAGCGAAAACGACTCGTCACTTCAGCTTGCCCTTCATGGCTGTCACCGGCGGCAGGACCCTGCACGCCGTACGCCATCGCATCCCCGATGTCCTCGCGTCGGGCGAGGAAGCGATCACGAAAGTGGGCGCGAGTTTAAGGGTGCGTCATGACAACGTCCAGGGAACTCGGGACGTTCCCGAAGGGGGTCAGGCCTTGACAGCGTTGACTGTCGCGCGCACCTCGGCGGCATGACGATCGAAGCCCCGAAAGACGTGCGGATTCCCGCACAGCTGTCAGCAGGATGTCAGAGCGCCAGCCCGCAGAACGGCCGCGATGCGCGTGTTCATGGGGCATCCGCGTGACCGCGTGCGCACAGGTGGTGCAACTTTGGTCATGTCAGCGACTACCTCCAAGGTCGTAGTTCCAACGCAACTCACGGCCCGCGGGAATGTCTTCCGACGCGCGGAACGCATGGATGCGCGCGGTCCAGCCATGGCGCAGGCGCACGGGGAAGGACTCGCCGCGCACGTTGTAGCCGGCGGGCGGATGACCGTCGGGCCGACCCTCGGCGTCGAAGAGGAACAGCGTGTTCATCAGCGAGAGCAGGTTCTCGCCGTTCACGGCCACACGGCCGACGGGATCGGAGGCCGACATCAGATAGCGATCGTCGTCGAGCAGGAACAGATCGACCTCGTCGAGCAGCTGGCCGCCGTAGACGCCGAGACAGGTGCCGGCCGGGATGTCGTGACGCGCGAAAAGCCCGCGCTGGCCGATGAGCCCGGCCTCCTGCGGCGACCGCAGGTCCGCGGTCTCGATGCGACGCGGCACCAGCAAGCGCAGCGCGTGCGCGGCACGAGCGCGCCGACCGATGCGCGCATCGGTGTAGGGCTCGACGTCGGCGAACGCGTCCGCGCGATCGAGCACCTCGGCAACATGCACGACACCGTGGTCGGCATCGCGGAACGGCGGATCGCCGGCGTGCTCGGCCGCGTACTCGCGCCGCGCGACGCGGTCGCGATGACGCAGCCGCACCTGCGCGAGCAGCGCCAGCCAGCGCTCGGTGCCGTAGGACATCAACGCGAGTTGACGGGCGCGCTCGTCGGTCGGCGTGGCCGCGTCGTCCGTGGGCATCAAGGCGAGCACGCGATGCTGGCAGTCCAGCACATGGGTCATGTGCGCGCGACGGCGTTGCGGCGAATCGGGCATCGTGTCGATGCGCCGATAGCCGTCCCACAGCCAGCGGTCCACGTCCGCGCGGTCGTGCGGCCGAACCGTATCGATGAGCACCTCGTCCATGGAGCCTCCGGAGGATGGAGGACCAAGTCTCGACCACCATCCCCAGGAGGCCGCCTCGAAAGCGAAGCGAACGCCTCGCCCCCGAAGCCTCACGCAAGAACCCCGCACGCCCCAGGCCCGAGGTCAGCGAACGCCGGTGGGGCCGGAATGGGGCTTGGGGTCCCTGGAGGGGTGCCCCATGCCCCGTGGAGTGCCCGCGCTCGCCCCTCCGGAGTCGCGGGCTCTCCCTCCCACCGCCTCACTGCGTCTTCGCCGCCGACACCAACCGATCCATTGCCTGCGCCGTCGTGACGGACTCGCTGTTCCAGAACTGGCTGACCACGTCCTTGATGGCGCCTTCCGCCGCTGGCCGGACTGCCATGCCATGGGCGATGGAGGGCAGCAGCGTATTGGCCTTGCCTGCTTCGGCGAAGTCCGCGGCGGACGCCTTGGCGCAGTCGTCGTACTTGGCGAGGCTCACGCCCTTGCGCACCGGGATCGAGCCTTTCTCGAGGTTGAAGGATTCCTGCACTGCCGGCGACAGGATGGCCGAGGCCATGTCGCGCTGTGCCTGCTGGTTGGCGTCGCCCTTGACCTTGAACATCGCGAACGAGTCGACGTTGAAGGTGTAGGACTTGGCCGTGCCGGGCGCGGGCACGCACAGGAAGTCCTTGCCCGCGGTCTTGCCGGCCGCCAGGAATTCGCCCTTGGCCCAGTCGCCCATGATCTGCATGGCGGCCTCGCCCTTCATGACCATCGCGGTGGCGAGGTTCCAGTCGCGGCCTGGCGCGTTGCGGTCGGTATAGGCTTTCAGCCGGCGGAAGGTCGTCAGCGACTTCTCCATCGTCGGGCTCTTCAGGCTGGCGGGGTCGAGCTGGATCAGCGCCTTGCGGTAGAACTCCGGTCCGCCGGTGCCCAGCACCACGGTCTCGAAGGTGGTGAAGTCCTGCCAGGACTGGCCGCCGTGCGCCAGCGGCGTGACGCCGGCCTTCTTCAGCGTGTCGGCGGCGACGAAGAACTCGTCCCAGGTCGTCGGCGGCTTGACGCCGGCCTTGCGCATCACCTCGGGGTTGATCCAGAGCCAGTTGACCCGGTGCACGTTGACCGGCACCGCGATGTAGTGGCCCTTGTACTTGACGATGTTGCTGATCACGGGCAGCAGCAGGTCGTCCCAGTGTTCGGCCTTGGCGACGTCGTCGATGTTGGCGAGCATGCCCTCGGCGGCCCAGTCCTGCAGCAGCGGTCCCTTGATCTGCGCGGCCGTGGGCGCGTTGCCCGAGATGGCGCGGGACTTCAGCACCGTCATCGCCGCGTCGCCGGCGCCGCCGGCCACGGCGAAGTCCTTCCACTTGTGGCCCTTGGCCTGCAGCTGGTCCTTGAGGCCGGAGATGGCCTTGGCCTCGCCGCCGCTGGTCCACCAGTGCAGGACTTCGAGATCGCCGGCGCGCGCCGGTCCGGCCGCGACCGCCATCGTCGCCATCGCGGCGGCGGCCAGCAGGGCGCGGCGCGTCCACGGCGCGCTCGTCGTGGTGGTCGTGGTCGTCGTGATGGCCGTGGTCGTCGTCGCTGTCTTCTTGATCGATGTCTTCATCGTTGTCTCCTCTTGTCTCCGGGAACGGAGTGGTTGTCGTTGATCGTCGGGACCGATCGGCGGGTCGATCGATGGGTCGATCGGCGGGTCGATCGATGGGGTTGATCGGCGGGAACGGAAGGTCAGGTCACCCCTTCCGCTTGCAGTTGCTCGAACAGGCGATGGACAGTGCCCGCTTCTGGCGGCGTGGCGCCGCGCTGCAGGCAGGCGGCGGACCCGGCGGCGAGCGCCGCATGCAGATGCGCGCGCAGCGCGCGCTGAGGATGTCGGTGCAGGCTGTGCAGGAGCCCCGCGACCGCGGCGTCGCCCGCGCCGACGGTGTCGGCCACGGTGACCGCGGGCGCTCGTGCCATGCAGGCCGCATCGCCGCGCGACAGGTAGGCCACGCCGCCGCCGCGCGTCAGCAGGAACAGCGCCTCCGGATTGAACGCGCGCAGCCGCAACATCGCGTCATCGAGCGCGAGTTCGGGGAACAGGCCGCGCAGGTCGTCGTCGGACACCTTGATCACATCGGCCAGCGCGCACATGCGGCGCAGCGTCGGCTCGTAGCCGTGCGCCATCAGGTTGCGGAAGTTGGGGTCGTAGCTGATGGACACGCCCTGCCCCTTCAGGCGCTCGGCCAGCGCGACGAGCCGCGAGGCCAGCGGCTCGCGCGCCAGGCTGATGCCGCCGAAGTGCGCTCGCCGCGCAGCGCCGTCCCAGCCCGCCGGCAGCGCGTCGGGATCGAAGTGCAGGTCGGCGCTGTCGCCGCCGACGAAGAAGTAGCGCGGCGGCTCGCCCTGCTCGACGATCGCCAGCAGCGGCGCGCGGTCGACCTGCTGCATCAGCCGTGTGTCCAGGCCGACGGCCGCGCTGGCCCGCACCAGTTCATCGCCGAACAGATCGCGGCTCACCGCGCCGGCGAAGGCCGTGCGCGCACCCAGCGACGCCAGCGCGCGCGCCACGTTCCAGGTCGAGCCGCCGACGCGGCTGATCCATTGATCGGGCGCCTGCTGCAGCAGGTCGGTCAGCGCCTCGCCGAGGCACAGGAGCTCGGGGGCGTCGGACATCGCGTCGGACATCGCGCCAGACATTGGGTCGGACATTGGGTCGGACATCGGGCCCGGGCCCGATCGGGCCACCGCGTCATGCATGGCGCGCTCCCTGATCCACACCCCGCGTGCCGACGCCGTCCAGCACGTCGACGATGTCGTAGCACGCGCCCATCGTGTGGTAATCGACCTTGCCCGCCGGGCTCTTCTCGTCGCTGTACTTCCGGTTCTCGCCGTCGAGGAGGCGGTACCACGCGCCGTGCGTGTGATCGACGAAGTGCGTCCAGCTGTAGGCCCACAGCCGCCGGTACCAGTCCCAATAGACGTTGTCGCCGGTGCGCGCGGCCAGGCGGGCCGCGGCGGCGGCGCTCTCGGCCTGCACCCAGAAGTACTTGTCGGCGTCGCAGATGCTCAGGTCCGGCGCCAGCGAATAGCACAGCCCGCCGTGCTCGGCGTCCCAGCCGCGCCGCACCGCCACCAGGAACAGCTTCGTCGCCGTCGGCAGCACCCAGCCCAGGTCCTGGTCGAGGGACTCGCCACGCGCCTCGAGCTGCAGCAGCAGCTTGGTCCACTCGGTGAAGTGGCCCGGCTGGTAGCCCCACGGACGGAAGAGATTGGCCGGATCGTCGCGGTTGTACAGCCAGTCCGGCTGCCAGTGCGCGTCGTAGTGTTCCCAGACCAGACCGCCGCAGCGCTCGGCCTGGCGGCGCGTGATGTGCTGCGCCAGCAGCGCGGCGCGCGCGAGGTAGCGTCGTTCGCCCGTCGCATCGAAGGCGGCCAGCAGCGCCTCGCAGGCATGCATGTTGGCGTTCTGGCCGCGGTACGGCGACAGCACGTGCCACTGCGGGCTGGCCTCGTCGGCGTAGAGGCCGGCGGCCTCGTCCCAGAAGTGTTCCTCCATCAGCGCGAAGGTCTCGGCGATCCACGGCCGGGCCTCGTCCACCCCGGCCATGGCCGCATGCGCGTAGGCCAGCAGCACGAAGGCCAGGCCGTAGGCGTGGCGCGTCGCGTCGAGCACCCGGGCCTTGCCGTCGCGCCAGTCGAGCAGCCAGGCGTAGCCGCGCAGCGCGTCGTCGAAATGCGCCTCGCGCAGGAAACGCACGCCATGACGCACGCCGTCCAGGTAGGCCGCATCCCCGAAACGCCGGTAGGCCATCGCGTAGGTGAACACGAAGCGCGTGCTGCTCACCAGATGCCGCTGATGCGCGTCGTAGACGGTGCCGTCGTCCTTGAAGAAGTGGAAGAAGCCGCCGCTCGGGTCGATGCCGCGCGGGTGGTAGAAGTCCATCGTGTGCCGCGCGTGGGCCAGCAGCACGTCGCGGGAACGGAAATCGGGCAGGTCGCTGGTCGCGTGAGAGGTCGTGTCGGTCATGCGGTGGGTCGTGGCGTCGGGACGGTCGGTGTTCGAGGAGGTGCCGGGAAGATGCCGCAGAGAGGCGCTCGGGGTCAGTCGTTGCTGCTGGTGCTGTCGCGCACGACCAGCGCCACGGGCAGGGTCAGTTCAAGAGGCTCGTCCGCCGGCGTGCCCAGCAGCAGCTCCACGCCCTTGGCGCCGAGCGACTCCTTGTCGACACGCACCGTGCTGAGCGGCGGATGGGCGACGGAGGCGCCGCCGATGTCGTCGAAGCCGACCACGGCGATGTCCTCGGGGATGCGCAGGCCCTGGTTGAGGCACTGCCGCATGGCGATCAGCGCCGCGCTGTCGTTGAAGCAGACGACCGCGTCGGGCCGCTTGCGGCGGTCGAGCAGCACGCGCATCGCCTCGATCACGCCGGCCTCGCCGTCGCCCAGCTGCGGCGCGATGACCTCCAGGTCCGGGTCGGCCTGCACCTGCGCCTCGAACAGCGCGCGCCGGTAGCCGCGGGCGCGCTGCTCCAGGCTGTAGTGCGCCGGCGATCCCGAGATCAGCGCGATCGTCCGCCGCCCGCTGCGCAGCAGGTGGCTGGTCGCGAGGAAGCTGCCGTGCTGGTGGTCCGGATTGACCGAGGTCATCCCGCGCCGGTGCATGTCCACGAGCACCGTCGGCTTGCCGCTGCGCTTGAGGGTGTCGAGGACCTCGGGCTCGAAGTAGCCGACGCACAGGAAGGCGTCGAGCTGATGGCCGCGTGTCTGTTCCAGGACGGGCTGGCCGGGGCCGGCGACGATGAAGGACAGCGAGAGGCCCTCGCGCCGGCAGACCTGCTCGGCGCCGTGCAGCACGGCGGAGAAGAACGGGCTCGACGCCAGCGTGTTGTGCTGGCTGTGCAGCAGGAAGCCGATGCGCCGGATCCTGTTCTTGCGCAGCTGCGCGAAGTCGTAGCCCAGGCGCACGGCGGTGTCGCGGACGATCTGGCGGGTCTCTTCCGACAGCCCGGACTGGTTGCGCAAGCCGCGCGACACGGTGCCGATGGACAGGCCGGACGCCTTGGCGATATCGCGGATGGTGGTGCTGCTCATGGGTGGGGACGATTCTTGAAGTGCCCTTTTCAGGGGTCAACAAAGTCCCGCGAGTTTCCCAAGTGTTTAGGGCGTCTCGCTAAACACCGCCGCCATGCACCGCCGCCAGGCCCTCGAATCCCGTGCTCAGCGCCGCCGCGCCGGCGCCTCCAGCACATAGGGCCAGGCCACCACGGTGGCGATCGCCATCGGCGCGGCGACCAGCGCGGCCGCCAGCGGCGGCTCGAAACCGACGGCCAGCAGCAGCGTCGTCACGAGCGCGCCGCCGACGCCCGCGACGCCGTAGATCGTCCGGAGTCCGGGGCGCTCCCGCTGCAGGGTCGAGCGCGCGACCTCGTCGGCCGTGGCATGCATGGCGACCTCCAGCGCGCCGGCGCACAGGCCGAAGGCGAACAGGGCCGCGGCCAGCAGCCCCGGTGATCCCGCCAGCGCGAGCACGGGCAACATCGATGAGGAGCCCAGGCCGCCGATCAGCACCAGACGGCGCGCGCCCAGCCATGGCGGCCGTTGTTCGGGCGTCCGGCCACCCCCGCCGGCACGCGTCCGGGTGAGGGTCCTCGCGCCTATCAACGCGCCCGCCAGCAGCGCGAGCGCGGCCATGGCCAGATCCCACAGGTCGAGTCCGATCCGATGCGTCAGGCTCGGCATCAGCGCCGCGACGCAGGTGATCCCGCCGCCGGCCACGATGAAGGCCAGTCGCACGGCCAGGCGCGCCTCGGGCCGATCCGTGGCGGGCTCCAGGAAGGACCAGCCGTCGTCCAAGGCGCTCATCCCGCCGGGTCCACCGGGAGGACCTCGGCCCCGCTCTTGCGCAGCGCCTTCATGACGCTCGCGCCGACGTCGCGCTCGATGACGATGGTGTGCAGCGCCTCCAGCGCGGCGACGCGATGGGCGGCCCTCGCCTGCAGCTTGTCGCTGGTGACGAGTCCCACGACATGGCGGCTGCGCTCGATCAGGGTGCGCTTGAAGGCGGCTTCGCGGAAATGGGTCGTGAGGATGCCGTCACTCATCGACAGCGCGCAGACACCGACGAAACCGCGGTCGATGCGCAGCCGCGAGAGGCTGTCCACCGCGGCCGCGTCGACGCAGCCGCCCAGGTGCGGGTCGACCTCGCCGCCGATCATCAGCAGGCGCAAGTCCTGACGCCGCAGCACGGCGGCGGCGACGTCGACCGCGTTGGTGGCGACGGTGAGGTCCGCGTCCTCCGGCAGGACATCGACCAGCGCGAGGTTGGTGCTGCCGGTGTCGAGGAACACCAGCTCGCCCGGCTGGACCGTGGCCGCGCCGGCACGCGCCAGCGCGGACTTGCGGACCGGGGCCTCCTTCATCCGCGCGGCGAGCGGCCGGTCGTTGGCCGCGATCGGCACGGCGCCGCCGTAGACGCGCCGGCACAGGCCGTCCGCGGCCAGCGCACGGAGGTCGCGCCGGATGGCGTCCTCGGACAGGTTGAACTCGGCGGCCAGGTCGGCCGCGACCACGGCGTGGCCAGCGGAGAGCCGGTCCGCGATGACGTGGCGACGGGCGTGGGGAAGATCGGCGAGCGACATGGCGTCCCTGGAAGCGAGACGCGATTGTGCACGTTAATACACGTTATTGCACGATCATCCGTGACTCCGGGAAGTGCGCGTTGCGTCGCAGTAGTGCGTCACGTGCTCGTCGAACCGGTCGTGCACATGGATCGTGCCCTTGCCCGGAATGCCGTCGAAATGGTGCCCGATACCGAGGCCGTGCACGTTCGGCAGCAGGCTGCGCAGCGCCGAGACCACGTCCCCGCGCGGCGAGAAGCTCTCGACCAGTTCCGTGGCACGCGCCAGGTTCCGGGGCGGCAGGCGATGGACCAGGCCATCGCTCAGATGGGGCGGGCAGAACGCCGTGACAGGCACCGGGTTCTGCGCCCTCAGGCTCGCGAAGATCGCTTCGTTGGCGCCTTTGGAATGCCCCACCACCCGGACGGCAAAGCCCTTGAGCTCCGATGGCTGTTGCAGATGGTTCTGCGTCTCCAGCAGGAGATCGGCGGCCTGCCGATAGCTCTCGGGCAGATGGCCCGCTCCGGCCTTGAGATTGGCCCCCCACTGCGCCATCGTCGAGCCGAAGTTCTGGCCTGGCCGGGATCGCTCGAGCACCGTCTCGCCCGTCTTCTTGCCCGCCGTCGTGCCGCCGAAGGACAGGACCACCTCGCGCGTTTCCGGGTGCTGCAGCACGACGGCGGTCAGTCCGGTCCCGCGATCGACGAGGGTGCCATCGGCGTGCTCGACACCGGACGACCGGAGGCCGAGCGCGGTGCGGAGCTTCACCGCCAATGCCTCGCACGGCGACCACCCCGGCGGCAGTTGCGCGTCATCCCGCTCGTAGGGGAATCGGGCCAGGGCCGCGTTGCAGGTCAGCCGCTCCAGCGACGGGAGATCGGTGGGCATGGCGCGTTTCTCATAAAACCCGGACGTCGTCTGCGGCTGCGGGCGCAGCGATGACAGCGGCCCGCCACGCGCCGAGTCCGGCGTCGCCGCGGCGGCCACGCGCCGGGGCGGGGGCGTGGCGCGGCGGAACGCATCGCTGCGCATGAGCCGGGCGCGCGTCCCGGATTCCGCCTTCGCCTGGCGAAGGCCGCTCAGACGCGACCGCGGTGGGTCCGATGTCGGCGCGGGGGCGGCCGCCGGTGGAAGGTCGACAGGATCGAACGTCAGCGATACAGGTCTGGCATCGATTCTCATGCGGCTCTCCCGGTCCGCAGGAACAGCGCCGCGGTGCCGCGAGGCGGCCTGACATCGCCCGCGACATCGGCCCGCACCGCGGCGGCGAGGTCGAGCACGGCTTCGACGCCGTCGACGAACGCCTCCGGCTCCAGATCGAGCGGGAGTTGCTGGATCAGCACGAACTGACGCCGCAGGCCGTCGACCGCGATCACCGCGCCCCCGAGCGCAGGCCGATCGGCATTGAGGCGCAACAGGCGAAGCGCGAGCGTCCCGCCGGCATCCTGCTGCGGGATGGGCAGGATCCGCGCGATGAGGAACACGTGATCCCCGGCCATCGACAGCTCGACGACGAGCTGGACGATGTCGGTGCCGTCCAGCAGCACCAGCACCCCGTCCGGAGCCTCCAGCGGCGAGGCGGTGCGCCGTGACAGGGCGGCGAGGAGTCGCGCGAAAAGCGCGTCGGCTTCCGAAGGATCGAACATGGCAGAACGGAGGATGGAGGTCGGTGTCAGTCGACTACCAGCCAAAAACGTTCGGCCGTCGAAGCGACGCCGCCGGCGCACTCATTCAATCTGCACGTTCGCCTCCTTCATCAGCTTGGCGAACTTGGCCGTCTCATTGCGGATCTGCGACGCCAGTTGCTCGCTGGTGCCGCCGGTCACTTCGGCGCCGATCTCCTCCATGCGCTTGCGGAACTCGGGCGCCTGCAGCACCTTGACCATCTCGGTGTTCAGCTTCGCGACGATGTCCTTGGGCGTGGCCGCCGGGGCCAGCACGCCGAACCAGGTGCCGATGTCGAAGCCCTTCAGGCCGGCCTCGTCGAGCGTGGGCACGTCGGGCAGCGCGCTGGAGCGCCGGGCCGTCGTCACCGCCAGCGCGCGCAGCTTGCCGGCCTTGATGTGCGGCAGCACCGGCGTCACCGTGTCGAAGGACATCTGGATCTGCCCGCCGAGCAGGTCCGTGGCCAGCGGGCCGCTGCCCTTGTAGGGCACGTGCAGCATCGTCGTGCCGGTCAGGTTCTGGAACTGCGTGCCGATCAGGTGCTGCGCGGTGCCGTTGCCGTTGGAGCCGTAGGTCCATTCGCCGGGCTTGGCCTTGAGCTGCGCGACCAGTTCCTGCACCGTCTTCGCCGAGGTCTGGCTGGCGTTGACGACCAGCACGTTGGGGACCAGCGCGATGCTGGTGATGGGGACGAAGTCCTTCTGGAAGTCGTAGGGCAGCTTCTTGTAGACACTGCTCGCGATCGTGTGATGGACCGCGCCGATCAGCAGCGTGTAGCCGTCGGGTTTGGACTTGGCGACGTAGTCCGCGCCCAGCGTCGCGCCGGCGCCGGGCCGGCTCTCGACGATCACCGGCTGGCCCAGGCTCTGCTGGAGCTTCTCCGCCAGCGCGCGCGCCAGCACGTCGGTGGTGCCGCCGGCCGGGAACGGGACGATCAGCGTGATCGGCTTGGCGGGCCAGGGTTGGGCGAAGACGGGAGATGCGAAGCCGAGGGCTGCGATGGTCGCGGCGATCGCCGCGGCGGCGATCAGTTGCCGGCGGCGGAAGGAGGTCGGAACTTGACTCATGGTTTGTCTCCAGGGCGATGGCTCTGACGGCCATTCAAGGGGTGGTACTGCGCGAGACCGCAGCCCTCACCCCCGCCCTTGTATGTAGCAAAGTAGCCCAGGCCGTCACAGGCCGACCAGCCCAGGGTAGGCGCTTCGGCGCCATGCCGAGGGAGAGCGAGGGTCGTGGTGGCCGACCTCATTCGCCATGACGGACAGCCCGAACGGTTGTGAGGTCCATTGAGGCCGTATCGAACGCAAGGAAGGGCGCTGTCATGAGCGAAGAGATCTTCATCGGTATCGACGTTTGCAAGGCTTGGTTGGACGTGGCTCAGGTGCCCGCTCCGCCTGCCGACAAGTCCGGTGCGTTGGCCACGAGGGTGGACAACGACGAGCCCGGACGAGCAGTGCTGGTGTCGCAGCTCAAGAAGCTGGGGCCCACGCTGGTGGTGATGGAGGCCACCGGTGGCTTCGAGGCGGCGCTGGCGGGTGAGCTGTGCGCGGCGGGAATCGCCGTGGCGGTGGTCAATCCCAAGAAGGTGCGCGACTTCGCCCGGGCCGCCGGCGTCCTTGCCAAGACGGACCGGCTGGACGCGAAGGTGCTGGCCGAGTTTGCTCAGCGCATGCGTCCGCAGGTGTACGCGCTGCCGGATGAGACGCAGCAGGAAATCATCGAACTGGTGGATCGGCGAGCGCAGTTGGTGACCATGCGCGCACAGGAAAAGAACCGCTTGTCCACGGTCAAGCACGTGGCGCGCACGAGCGTGCGACAGCACATCGAGTGGCTGGATAAGCGGATCAAGGAGATCGACAAGGATCTGGACGGTCGCTTGAAGGACTCGACGATCTACCAGCCCAAGTACGAGCTGCTGGACAGCGTGCCGGGTATTGGCCGAGTCACGATCACGATGCTGCTGGGACGCCTGCCGGAGTTGGGCAGCTTGGACCGCAAGCGCGTGGCGGCGCTGGTGGGCCTGGCGCCGTTTGCCGACGACAGTGGCAAGCGGCGCGGCCAGCGCTACATCCAGGGCGGACGAGCAGACGTCCGCACGGCGATGTACATGGCTGCGCTCACGGCCAAACGATGCAACGGGCCCATCAAGGCGTTGTACGAACGCCTGCGCTTGGCGGGCAAGCCCTTCAAGGTCGCGATGACTGCATGCATGCGCAAGCTGCTGATCATCCTCAACGCCATCCTCAAAACCGGCCAACCCTGGAGAAACGCCGAAGGCGCTTGACACGGTTGCTCTCCCGCAAGCGGGAGAGGGAGTAAGAACGGTGCCGGTCGGCCCCCCTCTCCCGCTTGCGGGAGAGGCTCAGGGGTGAGGGCCAGCGGCGGTGGCAGTGGGAACGTCAGCGGGGCTGGCGCAGGGCGGCGATCACGGCGGCGGTGACGTCGGTCGTTTTCGCCTGGCCGCCGAGGTCGCCGGTGTGCAGCGACGGGTTCGCCGTCACGGACTCGATCGCGCGCATCAGGCGCTGCGCCGCCTCCTGCTCGCCCAGGTGCTCCAGCAGCATCACCGCGGACCAGAAGGTCCCGACGGGATTCGCCAGGCCCTTGCCCATGATGTCGAAGGCCGAGCCGTGGATCGGCTCGAACATCGACGGATAACGACGCTCCGGATCGATGTTGCCCGTCGGCGCGATGCCCAGGCTGCCGGCGAGCGCGGCCGCCAGGTCGCTGAGGATGTCCGCGTGCAGGTTGGTCGCGACGATGGTGTCCAGCGTCGCCGGCTTGTTGACCATGCGGGCGGTCGCGGCGTCGACCAGCTCCTTGCCCCAGGTGACGTCGGGGAAGTCCTTCGCGACCTGCGCGGCGATCTCGTCCCACATCACCATCGCGTGACGCTGCGCGTTGCTCTTGGTGATCACCGTCAGCAGCTTGCGCGGCCGCGACTGCGCCAGCTTGAACGCGTAGCGCATGATCCGCTCGACGCCGGTGCGGGTCATGATGGACACGTCGGTGGCCGCCTCGATCGGATGACCCTGGTGGACGCGGCCGCCGACGCCGGCGTATTCGCCTTCCGAGTTCTCCCGCACGATGACCCAGTCGAGGTCCTTCGGTCCGCAGCGCTTGAGCGGCGCGTCGATGCCGGGCAGCACGCGGGTCGGACGCACGTTGGCGTACTGGTCGAAGCCCTGGCAGATCTTCAGCCGCAGGCCCCACAGCGTGATGTGGTCCGGGATGTCGGGATCGCCGGCGGAGCCGAACAGGAGAGCGTCCTTGTCGCGCAGCGCGTCGAGGCCGTCGGCCGGCATCATCTCGCCGTGCGCGCGGTACCAGTCGCCGCCCCAGCCGAAGTCCTCGAACTCGAAGCGGAAGCGGTCGGTGGTCGCGGCGAGGGCCTCCAGGACCTCGCGGCCCGCGGGGATCACTTCCTTGCCGATGCCGTCGCCGGGGATGGTGGCGATGCGATAAGTCTTCATGGGGTGTTGTCTCCAGGTGAGGTCGAGAGATCGCGGGACATCTCGGGACATCTCGGGACATCTCGGGACATCTCGGGAAATCTCGGGAAATCTCGGGTGAGGCCTGGCCCGACTCTAGGAGCCCCCTGCCCTGCGGATCGCGGCTAAAGTCAATCCGTCTTCAACCTGGATTCAACAATCGGCAGGTCTTCATGGCTTCAAACACCACGTCCGGCGCTGGAACCGCTAAGGCAACGACCACGACGGCGACCAGGTCGGCGACCAGGACGGTGACGAAGACCGGCAACAGTGCGGGGGCGATCGCGCCGGCCGACCTGGGCTTCTTCTCCGCGCTGTGCAGCGCCGGCAGCCTGAGCGCCGCGGCGCGCGAGCTCGGCATCACGACGGCGGCCGTCAGCAAGCACCTGACACAGATGGAGAGCCGGCTGGGCACGGCGCTGCTGAGCCGGACGACGCGGCGGATGAGCCTGACGCAGGAAGGCGAGCTCTATCTGGAGCACGCACGGCGGATCCTCGCGTCGATCGACGACCTGCAGGAGGTGATGAGCGCGAGCGGCGGCACGGCCAGCGGCCTGCTGCGCGTGAACGCGACCCTCGGTTTCGGACGGACGCACATCGCGCCGCTGATCTCGAGCTTCGTCCGGCAGCATCCGAAGCTGCAGGTCCAGCTGCAGCTGTCGGTCAACCCGCCGCCGCTGAACGAGGACGCCTTCGACGTCTGCATCCGCTTCGGCCCGCCGCCGGACGCGCGGGTCATCGCGCGGCGCATCGCAGCGAACCGTCGCCTGCTGTGCGCCTCACCGGCTTACCTGAGCGCGCACGGCACGCCGAAGACACCGGCGGAACTGGTGCGGCACGACTGCATCGGCATCCGGCAAGGCGAGGAAGCGTATGGCCTGTGGCGGCTGTCTTCGAAACGCGGTCGCAAGACGGTCACCGAGGCGGTGAAGACGCGCGGCGCGCTGACGACCAACGACGGCGAGATCGCGGTGAACTGGGCGCTCGACGGACACGGGATCCTGATGCGCGCGGAATGGGACATCACGCGCTACCTCGCGAGCGGGCGACTGGTCCAGGTCTTGCCGGACTGGGAGACGCCGGATGCGGACATCTATGCGGTGTACCCGCAGCGGTACCAGGGCACCGCGCGGGTGAGGCAGTTCGTGGCGCATCTGGGCAAGGCGTTGGGGAGGTCGGGGTGATTCCCGACCCGCCAGGCGAAGCGGCTCATGGGCACTCGCCGTTGCTAGTGCGACTTGATGAAGGGAGACACGGCGGCGAAGACCGTGGCCGCCAGTCCGATCAGACCGAACGTGAAGCCGACGGACCACTTGATCAAACCGAAGATCATTCCTTGCGTCTCAAGGTGTTGGTCGCTGGTCGTCTTTTGCATCTCCGCTCGACCTGCACCGAGCGCCTCCTTCATTTCCGCGCGCAGTGCACCGATCGTCTCGCTCACGGCACCAAATCCCTGATGCATCGCGGCTCGCAGCGTGCCGATGTCCTCCTTCATCTCGGCGCGCAGTGTGCCGATCTCCCCTTTTATCTCGGCGCGCAGTGTGCCGATCTCCCCTTTTATCTCGGCGCGCAGCGTGCCAACCTCCTCCTTCATCTCGGCGCGCAGCATGCCAACCTCCTCCTTCATCTCGGCGCGCAGTGTGCCAACCTCCTCCTTCATCTCGGCGCGCAGCGTGCCGATCTCCTCCTTCAGATCCGCGCGAGCCGCTCCGAAGCCTTCCTTCATTTCTCCGCGGAGCTGCTCCAGTTGAGCGCGCGTGGCCAGCGTCGGCAAGACCGTTTCAATGGCCTGCACGCGGGCGATCAGCTCCGGATCGGACCTCGCGGCGCGCTCGGCGGCGCCGCTCTCATAGGGATTCATCTGCATCGTCTGTTCCTCGATCAACAGCGGGCCCCTGCCCGCCATGGAGAACAACTCTGCCACCGCTGATCGAGTCCGAAATCGAAATCGGGCCGTGTTCCCCCATCAGTCGGCCTCAATCTGGAATCACCTTGCGGCGGATCAAAGGGCGGCGATAAAAATTCGTCCGGATGGGGGTGTGAATCGGCGGCGACGACGGCCCTCTTGGGGGATGGAGGCAACTCCTGACCCCGCCTTACACTGCTCAGGCATTCGGTCCTCGGCGACAAGACAGTGACGCTGAAGGCACCGGCATCCCGGGAGCCCCTCTCATGCCCAAGCTCACTCGTCGCGCCAGCCTGCAGGCCTCGGCCGCATTGGCCGCCATCGGTCTGTCGGCGCCGTGGCGCGCGGTCGCGCAGTCTGCCGCGCCCGCCAGCAAGCCTGCCTCCAACGCCGCATCCAACGCCGCTTCGAACTCCGCTTCGAACTCCGCGTTGAACGCTCCTTCAAACGCGGCTTCGAGCGCCGGATCGAGCCCCGCCGTTTCGCCGTCCCGCGACGCCCCTCAGCACGACGGCCCGGACGGCGCCCTGCTCGCCGAGCGCTTGAAGTACGAAGGCGTCGCGCTCGCGGCCCTGCGCATCCGTGACGGGGCGACCACCTTCAGCGGCGCGAGCGCCCGCGGTCCGGTGCCCGATCAGCAGGCGCTGTTCGAGCTCGGCTCGATCACGAAGACCTTCACCGCGCTGCTGCTGGCGGATGCCGTGACCCGCGGCCTGATCAAGCTCGACGATCCCGTCGAGACCGCCCTGCCCGATCGCCTCAAGCTGCGGGACAGCCAAGGCGCGCCGCTGCGCTGGGTGGATCTGGCGACACAGCGTTCGGGGCTGCCGCGGCTGCCCTCGAACCTGGCCGTGCGCCCGGAGCTCACCGATCCCTACGCCACCTACGACTGGCCGCAGATGGCCGCGTTCCTCTCCGGATGGAAAGCCGACAAGCCGCGCGACACGGCCTACGAATATTCGAACCTCGGCTTCGGCCTGCTCGGCCAGGCGTTGGGTTTCCTGCAGCAGCGCGACTATGCGACGCTGCTTCGCGAGCGCGTGCTGGTGCCGCTGGGGATGGCGGACCAGATCTTCCTGAGTCCTCCGGCAGGCCGGCGTTTCCTCGACGGACATGACAAGTCCGGCAAGCCCGTCGACCACTGGACCTTCCGTCCGGCGATGGCCGGCGCGGGCGCGCTACTCGGCAGCACGCGCGGCCTGGCGCGCTACGCGCAGGCGGCGATGGGGCAGTTCGACCATCCGCTGAAAGAGGCCTTCGCGCTGTGCCTGCGCCGACACGGCGCCCGCGACATCCCTGGTGCAGGCATCGGTCTCGCATGGAACAGCGCCGCGTTGCCGGGTCGCATCGCGTTCAACCACGACGGCGCGACCTTCGGCTTCAGCACCTCGCTGTGGCTGGACCCCTCGAAGGGCAATGCCGCCGCCGTACTGGCCAACGCCGGCGTGGGCGTCGTCGATCTGGCGCTGCATCTGCTGGAACCGGCCATCCCGCCGTCGGACATGTCCCTGACGCGCCAGGCCGAGGTGACGCTGTCGCCGGAGCAACTGACACCGTTGGCCGGCGTCTACCTGCTGTCGCCGTCGATGAAGATCACCGTGCACGCCGACGGCAACCGCCTGTTCGCGCGGGCGACCGGGCAACAGGCCTTCGAGCTCTTCGCGACATCTCCGCTGACGTTCTTCGCCAAGGTCACGCCGATGGAGATCGTCTTCGATCCCGGCGAGCGGGCCGCGCCGGCGCTGACCGTCAGGCAGGCGGGAAGAAGCACCCGGGCCCCGCGCGAGACGGACGCTACAACTGGACCCGCGAGCCCAACTCGATGACGCCGTTGTCCGGCAGCCGGAAGTAGTCTGCGGCGCTGCTGGAGTTGCGCGCCATCGTGATGAACAGCTGCTGCCGCCAACGCGCCATCCCGGAGGTCTTCTTGCCGGCGCCGGGTACCACGACCTGCCGGCTCAGGAAGTAGGACGCCAGAAAGGGATCGAACTGCAGGTCGTGCCGCGCGCAGCGCCCCAGCGCCGCCGGCAGATTGGGTTCATCCTTGAATCCGTAGCGCACCACCACGCGCCAGAAGCCGGGGCGCAGTGACTCGACGCTCAGCTGCTGATCCTCCGGCACGAACGGCACCTCGTCGAAACGGACGGTGACGATCACGTTGCGCGCATGCAGCAGTTGGTAGTGCTTCAGGTTGTGCAGCAGCGCCGGCGGCACGACCTCGGGATTGGAGACCGGATAGACGGCGATCCGGTCGGGTCGAGGGCCTTCGACGTCATGCGACAGGGACTCCAGGAACGGGAGCAACGGCAGGTCCTCGCCGGCGACCTGCTCGTGCAGCCGTTCCTTGCCTCGGCGCCACGTCGCCATCACGGCGAACAGCACCAGCCCCAGCGCCAGCGGGAACCATCCCCCCTGCATGATCTTGAGCGAGCAGGAGACCACCAGCAACGCGTCGACCGCCAGGAACCCGGCCGTGGCGGCCCATGCCAGCGGGGCCGGATAACGCCAGGCGTGGCGGACCACGAAGAAGGTCAGCAGCGTCGTGATCAGCATCGTGATCGTCACCGCGATGCCATAGGCCGACGCCAGGGCCGAGGAGCTTTCGAAGCCCAGCACGGCCAGCAGCACGGCGACGAGCAGCGTCCAGTTGATCGCCGGCAGATAGACCTGGCCCATCGCCCGCTCGGAGGTGTAGATCACCCGCATGCGGGGCAGCAGTCCCAGCTGGATCGCCTCCTTCGTCAGCGAGAAAGCGCCCGAGATCACCGCCTGCGAGGCGATCACCGACGCGAGCGTGGCCAGGAGCACGCAGGGGATGAGCCAGGCCGAGGGGAAGAGGCGGAAGAACGGGTTGTCCAGCGCACCCGGCTCCCGCAGCAGCAAGGCCCCCTGTCCGGCGTAGTTCAGCGCGAGCGTCGGCAGCACGAGCGCCGACCAGGCGAGCCGGATCGGCCGGCGGCCGAAATGCCCCATGTCCGCGTACAGCGCTTCGGCGCCCGTCAGCGCCAGCACGAGCGCGCCGACGACCAGGAACAGCCCCGGCCCGCGCGCCTGGAGGAAGGCCAGGCCGAATCGGGGATCGAGCGCCTGGAGGATCTGCGGGGCCTGCGCGATCTGGAGCGCTCCGATCGTGCCGAGCACACCGAACCACAACAGCATGACCGGGCCGAACATCACGCCGACGGCCGCCGAGCCGTGGCGCTGGATCAGGAACAGCCCCGTCAGCACCGCCACCGAGAGGGGCAGGACAAAGGGCTTGAGGGTCGGCGTGATGATCTCCAGGCCTTCCACGGCGCCCATGACGGAGATCGCGGGCGTGATGACGCTGTCGCCGTAGAAGAGCGCCGCCCCGCAGACGCCGACCAGCAGCAGCATCCGGCGCCGGCCCGGCGTGTCCCCGGCGGCCCGGACCGCCAGCGCGGTGAGCGCCATGATGCCGCCCTCGCCCCGGTTGTCCGCGCGCAGGATCAGCACGACGTACTTGAGCGTCACGACGATCATCAGCGCCCAGAGGATGGCCGATACCGCGCCGATGATGTCCGCCGGCTGCAGGCTCACGCCGTTGGCGGGGTTCAGCACTTCGCGCATCGTGTACAGCGGACTCGTCCCGATGTCGCCGAACACGATGCCCAACGCCCCCAGCGTCAGCGGGGCCAGTCCTTGACGCGGGCCGTGCTGGCCGCTCGAGGGGATGTCGCCGGCGACAGGCGGGGCGGAATCTCGAAGCATCAGGAAAGCGCCGAGGCGCGGTCTGCGGAGAAGGCACCACTATCCCACAGCGGGTGCCGGCTTCACCGGACCGGAGATCCGCGGCCGCGGGTGTCTCGCGGCCGCGGGTCCCCTCCGGCCGGGCGATCCTTCGCCCGTGCAGTCCGTGAAGCCCAAATCACGGTTGGTCGCGCGACGAGGGCGGCGGGCGGCCGTCGACGTTATGGTGTCGGCCAGCCGTATCGATCGATCACGGTGTCAACAAGGAGTGCGTCATGGGCTTCGTCGGCCTGCTGTTCTGGTTGGTCCTGTTCGTGCTGTGCTGGCCGCTGGCCTTGCTGGCGCTGGTGCTGTGGCCCGTCGCCTGGCTGCTGACGCTGCCGTTCCGCCTGATCGGACTGAGCGTCGAGGCGGTCTTCGCGCTGCTCAAGGCCATCCTGTTCCTGCCGGCGCGGGTGCTGGGCTGGCGCGAGTCCCGCTGAGCGCGCTCAGGGCGGAAGTCGCCCGCCTGCTTCAGTAGTGCACGACCGACCGGATCGACTTGCCTTCGTGCATCAGGTCGAAGGCCTCGTTGATGCCGGTGAGCGGCATCGTGTGGGTCACGAACGGGCCGAGCTGGATGTCGCCGCGCATCGCCTCCTCGACCATGCCCGGCAGTTGCGAGCGCCCCTTGACGCCGCCGAAGGCGCTGCCCTTCCAGGTGCGACCCGTCACCAGCTGGAACGGCCGCGTCGAGATCTCCTGACCTGCGCCCGCCACGCCGATCACGATCGACTGGCCCCAGCCGCGATGCGCGCACTCGAGCGCCGCGCGCATCACGTGGACGTTGCCGATGCATTCGAACGAGTGGTCGACGCCCCAGCCGGTCATCTCGACGATCACCTGCTGGATCGGTTTGTCGTGGTCCTTCGGGTTCACGAAGTCGGTCGCGCCGAAGACCTTGGCCAGCTCGAACTTGGAAGGGTTGGTGTCGATCGCGATGATGCGGCCGGCCTGTGCCAGCTTCGCGCCCTGGATCACCGCCAGCCCGATGCCGCCGAGGCCGAACACCGCCACCGAGTCGCCCGGCTGGACCTTGGCGGTGTTCTTCACCGCGCCCAGGCCGGTGGTCACGCCGCAGCCCAGCAGGCAGACCTGCTCGGGATTGGCGTCCGGGCTGATCTTGGCCAGCGACACCTCGGCCACCACGGTGTACTCGCTGAAGGTCGAGCAGCCCATGTAGTGGTAGATCGGCTGGCCCTGGTAGGAGAAGCGCGTCGTGCCGTCCGGCATCACGCCCTTGCCCTGCGTCGCGCGCACGGCCACGCACAGGTTGGTCTTGCCGGACTTGCAGAACAGGCACTCGCCGCATTCCGCGGTGTAGAGCGGGATCACGTGGTCGCCGGGCTTGACGCTGGTGACGCCCTCGCCCACCTCGACGACGATGCCCGCGCCCTCATGGCCCAGCACCACCGGGAACAGGCCTTCCGGATCGTCGCCGCTCAGCGTGAACGCGTCCGTGTGGCACACGCCGGTGTGGGTGATCTTCACCAGCACTTCGCCCTTGCGGGGCGGCTCGACATCGATCTCGACGATCTGCAGCGGCTGGCCAGCCTGGAATGCGACGGCGGCACGGGATTTCATGGGAAGGCCTTTCGGAAGAGACGGGGCAGCTGGCGAAGCGCCAGGAATGGCATGGACGCCAGGGACGCAAAGAGGATGCGCCCCGGAGGGGACGCTGATCCGGTCGAGTCTATCCCGCCCGGTCGCTCATCGCGGGCCCGTTGCGCCATCGGCGTTCGCTTCCTGCATCGGCTCCGGGAGCGCTCCGTCGGTCAATGCGCGAGCAGGTAGCGCGCCATCAGCCGCGCCTGCGTTTCGCTGACGCCCAGCGTCGGCATCGCGGTGTGCGCGTCGATCGCCTGCGGATCGCGGATCCAGGCGGCCAGGCCGTCCTCGGTCGGGAACGCCTTGCCGCCGATGCGGTCGCGTCCCGCGAGGCCGCTCAGGCGCGGACCGTTGGAGGTGTCCGGCCCGACCACGCCGGGGATCGTGTGGCAGGCGGTGCAGCCATGCTGGCGGAAGGCGCGCTGGGCGAGCTCCACGCTCGGCAGCGGCGGCACCAGCGGCGCCGGGGCGTCGACGACGCCGTCGCAGCGCGGCATCGCGTTCCGCGCGCCAGCCGGTCCGACCGCGATCGGTGACGGCCCCTGTGCTGTCGGCGATGTCGGCGACCTTGACGATGTGCCCGGGGCTCGCCCCGCCGTGGGGCCTCCCGACGGCAACGCGGTCAACGTCCGGTACTGGTCCGGCGTCATCAGCGGCAACGCGTCGAGGAAGGCGACGACGGCCCAGAGCTCGCCCTCCTCCAGCCGGTACTCCCAGGCGGGCATGCCGCTCATCTTGATGCCGTTGCGGGTGATCCAGTAGAGGTCCTGCGGGCGCCAGTGGCGGGTGGCCTCCACGAGGGAACTCGGCACCGGCTGCATGCCCAGCGCGAACGCCTCCGGCGCGACGCCCGGCGCGCCGTGGCAGGCAACGCAGCGGTCGCGGAAGCAGGCGGCGCCCTGCATCACGCGCTCCCGGGTGAGCAGGTCCCGCGGCGGCGGATGCGCGTCCGCGCGGTGCTGGACCGCGCGCTGCAGCGCGATTTCCAGCAAGGAATGCACCGGCTGCAGGTGCGGCCCGGTCGCCGACACGTCGTAGACGCCGAACCAGACGAAGGCGGCCGCGCCCGCCGCCCCGAGCACGCCGGCCGCGACGCCGGCGGCCAGGACGGCTTTCACAGGGGAGACGCCAGAGGAGACGCCCGGGGAGACGCGATGCGGCGGATCGATCATGGCCGCAGCGAGGCAAGCGCGGTGCCGGGCCGGCGATGCCGGACAGGTGCGCTCGATGGCGGGGCAGGCACTTCGTGTGCCGGGGAGCGCGCATGACGCGTCTACGCCCTCCCGTTCGCCCTCCCGTTCGTCCTCCCGTTCGTCCTTCCGTTCGCCTTCCCGTTCGCTCTCACTCGGCCGGCTCGGCCACCGTCCCTGCCTCCATCCTGGGGCTGACCGCCGCGCTGGTCGTCCTCCTGCTGGGGGGCTGCGGCCCCGACCCGGACGAGCCGCTGCGGCGGTGGCAGGTCGACGCCGCGGATTTGGAACGCGGTCGGCAACTGATGTCGCAGTTCCAGTGCGGCAGCTGCCACGCCGTCCCGGGCGTGCCGGGGGGCGGTCAACGGGCGCCGACGCTGGAGCGCTTCGGCCGGCGCGCCTACATCGCCGGGCAGTTGCCCAATTCCCCGGAGGTGCTCCAGCGCTGGCTGCTGGACCCGCCGGGCCTGCTGCCCGGCACGACGATGCCGCGACTCGGCCTGTCCGAGCGCGACGCGCGCGACATCGCCGGCTACCTGCTGTCGCTGCGATGAGCGCGGGCGGCATGCTCCGGCCGGCCGGCCCGCAGGCGCAGGCGCTGGCCGAGGTCATGACCACGACGCTGGTCGTCTGCGCCTTCGCCTTCGTGTTCGCGATGGCCTGCCTGGCCGCGGCGCTGTGGTGGAAGGGCCGCCGGCCCGTGTCGACGGCGCTCTGGCTCTGGGGCGGCGGCCTGGTGCTGCCGGTCCTGGTGTTCGGCGGCCTGCTGCTCCATGGCGAGCGGCGCGCCTTCGGCCTGGACGACCCGTCACCGCCGGGCGCGCTGCGCGTGGCCGTCACCGGACACCTCTGGTGGTGGGCGATGCAGTACGACGCGGAGAGCGACGCGCCCGCCTTCGCGACGGCCAACGAATTGCGCGTGCCGGTCGGCCGTCCGGTGACCCTGACGCTGGCCTCGGAGGACGTGATCCACAGCTACTGGGTGCCGGCGCTGGGCGGCAAGGTCGACATGGTGCCGGGACGACTCAACCGGCTGACGTTCACCGCGTCGCAGCCGGGCGTGTTCCGCGGACCGTGCTCGGAGTACTGCGGCACGCAGCACGCGGCGATGGTGCTGCAGGTCGTCGCGATGCCCCCGGAAGAGTTCGCGCGATGGCGGCGCGCGCAGGCCGGCGCCGCGCCGGAGCCGGTCTCGCGACAGGCGCTGCGAGGCGCCGCGCTCTTCCGCGAGAACGGCTGCGCCGCCTGTCATGCGGTGCGGGGCACCAACACCGCCGGCGACGCGGGCGGCCCGGCCGCCAACGGCGGGACCGGCACGACCGGCACGACCGGAGCGAACGGCGCGACCAACACGAACAGCGGCGTGCGTCAGGGTCTGCAGGCGGCACCGCCACTCGGTCCGGACCTGACCCATGTGGCGAGCCGGCTGTGGCTGGGGGCCGGCGCGCTGCGCAATCGCGATCCGCTCGGCGACCCGCGCACGGCGCTGCGGCAATGGATCAGCGACGTCCAGGCGGTGAAGCCGGGCGCGCGCATGCCGTCCTATCGGCACCTGCGCACCGACGAGATCGACGCGATGGTGGAGTTCCTCGCCGGGCCGCCCGTCGCAGGCGGTGGAACGGAGCGGCCGCTGGTCGCGTCCACGCCATGAGCGACACCAGCAGCATGGGCGGCGCGAGCAGCGCGAGCGGCGCGAGCGGCGCGGCCAGCGCGAGCGCGGCGAGCGCGACGCGCGACATGAACGACGTGCCGTCGGCGGGCGCACGTCGGCCGGAGAATCGCCTGCCGAGGCCGCAGGGCGAGCTCGAGCGCTTGCGTGCCGCCTGGGAGCCGCCGAAGGGCTGGGGGGTGATCGGCAGCGTCAACAACGTCTTCATCGGCAAGCTCTACATCGCGACGGCGTTCGTGTTCCTGCTGCTGGGCGGTGTCCTGGCGCTGCTGATGCGGGCGCAACTGGCGACGCCGGGGCAGACGCTGTTCAGCGCGCCGGTCTTCCAGCAGCTGTTCACGATGCACGGCACGGTGATGATGTTCCTCTTCGCCGTGCCGATGGTGGAGGCGATCGCCGTCTTCCTGCTGCCCAACATGCTGGGCGCGCGCGACCTGCCCTTCCCTCGCCTGTCGGCCTATTCGTACTGGATGTACGCCATCGGCGGGCTGGCCTTCTACGCCACGCTGTTCTGGCAACTGGCGCCCGATTCGGGCTGGTTCATGTATCCGCCGCTGAGCGGCGCGAAGTATTCGCCGGGCTTGAACGCGGACTTCTGGCTACTGGGCATCGGCTTCATCGAGATCAGCGCGATCGCGGGCGCGATCGAGCTGATCACCGGCATCCTGATGACGCGCGCGCCGGGCATGACGCTGGGGCGGATGCCGGTCTACGCGTGGTCGATGCTGGTGGTGGGGCTGATGATCGTGCTGGCCTTCCCCGCCGTGATTGCCGGCACGGCGCTGCTGGAGATCGAACGCGCCTTCGACTGGCCGATCTTCGATGCCACGCGGGGCGGCGATCCGCTGCTGTGGCAGCACCTGTTCTGGTTCTTCGGACATCCGGAGGTCTACATCATCTTCCTGCCGGCGGCGGGGCTGGTCTCGACGATGGTGCCGGCGCTGGCGCGGACCACGCTGATCGGCCGCCACGCGGTCAGCGCCGCGCTGGTCGCCATCGGCGCGGCGAGCTTCCTGCTGTGGCTGCATCACATGTTCACCGCGGGCCTCGGCGGACTGGGGCTGAGCCTGGTCTCGATCTTCAGCGTCGCGATCGCGATCCCGGGCGCGCTGCAGATCTTTGCGTGGATAGGCACGCTCTGGCGCGGCCGGCTGCAATGGACCACGGCGACCTGGTTCCTCATCGGTTTCCTCGTCACCTTCGTCGTGGGCGGCCTGACGGGCGTGATGCTGGCGCTGCTGCCGATCGACTGGCAGGTGCACGACACCTACTTCGTCGTCGCGCATTTCCATTACGTGCTGATCGGCGGCATGGTGCTGCCGATGTTCGCGGCGCTCTACCACTGGATTCCGCTGTGGAAGGGGCGCGCAATGTCGGAGCGCGCGGGCCGCTGGGTCTTCGGTCTGATCTTCGGCGGTTTCCACCTGACCTTCTTCCCGATGCACATCGCCGGCATGCTGGGCATGCCGCGGCGGGTGCACACCTACCCGTCGGGGCTGGGACTCGAACTGCCGAACCTGCTCTCGACCGTTGGTGCCTTCATCATCGCCGCGGGCGTGCTGCTCTTCGTCATCGACCTCGTGCGCAGCCAGTGGGGGCCGGAGCAGGAGCACGACGACCCATGGCGCTCCTCGACGCTGGAGTGGCTGCCCAGCGAGGCCTACGGCACGCGCAGCATTCCGCACGTCGAGCACCACGAGCCGCTGTGGCACCGCCCCGCGCTGCACCAGGAGGTCGAGGCCGGCGCGCACTGGTTGCCGGGCACGATCACCGGCGACCGCGAGACGCTGTTGACCAGTCCAGCCCAGGCGCGTCCGCTGCGCATCGTGACGCTGGCGGGGGACAGCCTGTGGCCGCTGCTGGCGGCGATCGGGACGGCGGCTTTCTTCCTGCTGATGACGGTGAAGCACGTGAGCGGCACAGTGGCGGGTGGCGTCCTGGCGATCGTCGCGATCTGGGCGTGGTTGTGGCAGACGGACCGCGCACCGCCCTTCGAGGAAGCCGAGGCGGCGGATGGCGTGATCCTGCCGATGGGGGTGACGGGGCGGCAGGCGCCGTCGTTCTGGGCTGTGGTGATCCTGATCGTGGTGGAGGCGACGATCTTTGCGTCGATGGCCTTCGCGCATCTGCATGCGGCGATGAAGCTGGACGTGTGCCCGCCGCCGGGGGTCGGACTGGCGAGCCCTGCGACCTTGTTCCAGCAGACGCTGGGCTACGCGCTGAGTCTGGTTGTCGTCATGTGGGCGGGTCTCGGCGCCAGGCGCGCGCCGGTCTCGAGATGGCGTGCCGTGCTCCTTGCACCGGCCTTCGGCCTGGCGGTGCTGGCGTTCTACAGCGGCCTGAGGACGGCCTGGCCGGCGGAGCGGCCGCCGACGCTGGATGCGTGGACGGGCACGCTCGCCGCGCTGCACAGCCTGCAAGGCCTGCAGATTGCCGTCGCATCACTGCTGGCGCTGTACTACGCCGCGCGCCTCGCGAGTGGGCTGATCCGTCCCCGACAGCACGCCACGCGCGAGGCGGTGGTGTTGCTGTGGGGATGGATCTGCGTGCAGGGTGTGATCACGGTGTGGTGGCCGCGACTGATTGCTTGAGGGCTGGATGGCTCGGTGGGCGCGACGAGCGCAGCGAGCAAGCCTGTAGAGAGGGGTGGTGCGAGGACTCCGGTGGTGGCCGTTTGAGGGCATCGTTGGAGGAGTCTCGCGAGCGTAGCGTGAGAGCGACGACGGCCCCACAGCGAGCGCATATGAGCGTCGTCAGAGCCGTTTTGGTTCCTTTGTCGGCTGACAAAGGGACTCGGCTGCCGGGCCGAGACCCGGCGGGCTGTACCGTGTGGCGTTCAGACCCCGAGCAGCGACACCGCCTTGGTATTGAGATAGGCCTCCAACGCCTCCGGCCCCCCTTCCGACCCATAGCCCGAGTCCTTCACGCCCCCAAACGGCATTTCCGCTGACGGTGTAGCGGGCTGATTGACCCACAACATCCCGACCTCCATGCGTTGCGCCAGCAGATGCGCGTTCTTGATGGATTTCGTGAACGCATACCCGGCGAGTCCGAACGGCAGCCGATTGGCTTCCGCGATGGCTTCCTCGAGCGTATCGAACCCACGGATGGCTGCGATCGGCCCGAAGGGTTCGTCGTTGAACACGGACGCGTCGAGCGGCACATCAGCCAGCACGGTGGGTGCGAAGAAGTTGCCCGCGTTCCCGACGCGTTCCCCGCCGGTGGCGATCTTGGCGCCGCGTTCGCGTGCTTCCGCGACGATCTTGGACATGGCGACGACGCGTCGCTCATTGGCGAGGGGGCCGAGGGTGGTGCCATCGGCGAGCCCGTCGCCGAGCTTGAGTCCTTGCGCATGCTTGACCATTGCCGCGGTGAACTCGTCCTTCAGGCTGTTGTGGACGAGGAAGCGGGTCGGCGAGATGCAGACCTGCCCGGCGTTGCGGAACTTCGCTGCGCCGGCGGCCTTGACGGCGAGGGCGACGTCGGCGTCTTCCGCGACGATCACGGGCGCGTGCCCGCCGAGTTCCATGGTGACGCGCTTCATGTGCGCGCCGGCCAGCGCGGCGAGCTGCTTGCCGACGGGGGTGGAGCCGGTGAAGGTGACCTTGCGGATGACCGGGTGGGGGATCAGGTAGCTGGAAATTTCATGCGGGTCGCCGAAGACCAGGCCGACGGTGCCCGGGGGGACGCCGGCGTCGACGAAGGTCTGGAGCAGTGCCGCGGGCGATGCTGGCGTTTCCTCGGGCGCCTTCACGAGGAACGAGCACCCGGTCGCCAGCGCCGCGCCGAGCTTGCGCACGATCTGGTTGACGGGGAAGTTCCAGGGTGTGAACGCGGCGATGGGGCCGACGGGTTCCTTGAGCACGAGCTGCTGCGCGGCCAGGTTGCGCGACGGCACGATGCGGCCGTAGACGCGGCGGCCTTCGTCGGCGAACCATTCGATGATGTCGGCGCCGGCGAGGATTTCGCCCTTTGCTTCCGCGACGGGCTTGCCCTGCTCCTGGGTCAGCAGCCTGGCGATTTCCGGCGCGCGTTCGCGCAGCAGCGCGGCGGCGCGGCGCATCGTTGCGGCGCGCTCATGCGCGGACACGTTGCGCCAGGCTTCGAAGCCCTTCTGCGCGGCCTCCAGCGCGCGGTCCAGGTCCGCCCTGCCCGCGTGGGCGACCTTGCCGATCACGGCGCCGGTGGCGGGGTTGCGCACGTCGATGGTCTTGCCGCCGGTGGCGTCCACCCATTCGTTGGCGATCAGCAGGCGGGTGTCAGGATAGGAAGCGGTGTTGGTCATCGTGGGGTCCTCGAAGACGTGAAAAAGCGTGATGGGGCACTCTACCCGCTCGATGGCGGCGGGCGCATGCCGCGGCGTCATATCCGACCTCACCGGAAGCCCTCCCTGGCGCAGCGCGTCCGGATGGGTCGCAGAGCGCCCCGATGACCTCATGGGCCTCATTGGGGGGCCTCATTGGGGGCCTCACGAGGGCCTCGCGACGGCTCCGCGCCGGCCCCGGGACCGCCGCTTGCCGCCCAGGCGGCACCCTGATTCCGCGGTGCATGGATGACTGTTTTGCCGACTTCCCTGAGCTCCCTGCCCTCCCGTCGCTCGCCCCGGGCGACGTGGTTCCTGCCGAGGTGGCTGCTGTGCGCGCTGCTGCTCTGCGCCGCCACACTGGCGCTGCCCGCCTTCGCGCAAGACCCGTCGCCGGAGCCGACCGATCCCGCGAAGCTGCTCGACCTGGCCCGGACGGAACTCAAGGCGGCGCAGCCCAAGCCGGGCAAGGAACTGACGACCGAGGACCTGAACGCCATCAAGGACAAGGTCGAACGGGTGAAGTCGCGCATCGACCAGGCGCGCTCCGCGCTTCAGCCGAAGTTGGACGATGCCAAGAACCGGCTCGCGCAACTCGGCACGGCCCAGGCGGACGTGAAGGAAACCCCTGAGGTGGCGCAGTTGCGCGCGCAACTGGGGCGCGAAGTCGCCACGATCGACGGTCAGGTGAAGGTCGCCAACGACCTCGGCGGACAGGCCGACAGCACACTGCGCAACGCCAACGCGGCCCAGCGGCTGCAGCTGAGCGCCCGTCTGGGCGAGCGCGTGCCGTCCTTGCTCCAGTCGGGCTTCTGGCGGGCGCTGGGCGCTGATCGCGCGGCCGACGTGGAACGCGCCCGCGTGTTCGGGATCGAGTTCGGGGCCTTGTGGTCCTCGGTGCCGGCCTCGGCCTGGGCGACCTTCGTCGCCGCGGTGGCGGCGTGGTTGCTCCTGTGTCTCGGCGCCCGGCGATTGACCGCGCGTCTGTGTGCGACGCGGATTCCGCCAGGTCGCCTGCGCCGGTCGCTGTTCGCGATCAGCGAGGTGATCCTGCGCACCCTGCGACCCGGCCTCATCGCCCACGGCCTGGTGCTGACCTTGACCGCCAGCCTCGTCGACGGCGCGCCGGACGGTCCGGACTCGCTCGCCCAGTGGCTGGACACGGCGGAGATGATCGTCTGGTTCGGCGGCTTCATCGCCGGTCTCGGGGCGGCGCTGCTGATGGCGCGCAAGCCGTCGTGGCGGCTGCTGCCGGTGCCGGACATCGCCGCGTCGCGCCTGGCCTGGCTGCCGCGCACGCTCGCAGGCGCCGTCGTGCTGGGCTGGCTGTCGTCCCGCACCGCGGCCACGCTGGACCTGAGCGCGTCGAGCAGCAGCGCCGTACAGACGCTCGCTTCGCTGACCTTCATCGCCGTACTGGGTGCCGCCATCGCGCAACTGCGGCGCCACGCTGGCGGCGCGACGCAGGACGGCGCCGCCACTGACGACGCCGGCACCGGGAACCATCCCGAACTCACGATCCGACCGCTCTGGCTGTCGGTGCTGCGCGCCGTCGCCTGGCTGACGCTGGTCGGCGCGACGCTGGCGCTGCTGATCGGCTTCGTGTCGCTGGCGATGTTCGTGCTGAACCAGGTGGTGTGGGGCTTGATCGTGATCGGCGGCGCCTACCTGCTGACGGTGCTGGTCGACGACCTCTTCATGACCCTGCTGGCGCCCTCGCCCTCGCCCTCGTCGGCGGCCACGTCGGGGGACGGCAGGAACGATGGCAAGGGCGACCACAATGGCGACAACAAGGGCGGCCCGAACGCAAGACCTGGCACCTCCGCCGCCGCCGCCGACGGTCCCGCGCCGCCGCGCACGCGCGAGCAGACCGCCCTGCTGCTGTCCGCCGTCTGCCGCGTGTCGATCGCCTTCTTCGCGCTCCTGCTGCTGCTCGCGCCGTACGGCGAAGGACCGATGGACCTGGTGCGCCGCTCCGGCAGCCTGCAGGACGGCCTCACCATCGGCACGCTGCAGCTCAACCCGATCAAGCTGCTGCAGGCGCTGGCCGTGCTGTTCGCGGGCCTGGGCGCGGTGCGGCTGCTCAAGGCCTGGCTGACCGACAGCTACATGCCGACCACGCGGATGGACGTCGGCATGCGCTCGTCGACGACGACGCTGTTCGGCTACGTCGGCACCGTGGCCGCGATCGCGGCGGCCTTGACCGCCGTCGGCTTCAGCCTGCAGAGCGTAGCCTGGGTCGCCAGCGCGCTGTCGGTGGGCATCGGTTTCGGCCTGCAGTCGATCGTGCAGAACTTCGTCTCCGGCCTGATCCTGCTGGCCGAGCGGCCGGTGAAGGTGGGCGACTGGGTCTCGCTGTCCGGCGTGGAGGGCGACATCCGCCGCATCAGCGTGCGGGCCACCGAGATCCAGATGGGCGACCGCTCGACGGTGATCGTGCCGAACTCCGAGTTCATCACCAAGATCGTCCGCAACGTCACCTACGGCGAGTCGCTCGGCATGGTGCAGTTCAAGCTGCCGATGCCGCTGGCCACGGACACCGACCGCGTGAAGGCGCTGGTGCTGGAAGCCTTCCAGGCGCACGGCGGCGTGCTGTCCGCGCCGGCGCCGAACGTGCAGCTCGACGGCGTGGACGGGACGAACCTGGTGCTCAACGCGTCGGGTTTCGTGAACTCGCCGCGCGCGGCCTACGGCATCAAGAGCGAGCTGCTCTTCGACGTGCTGTCGCGCCTGCGCGCCGAGGGACTGCTGCCCGGACAGACCTCGCCGCCGGCGCCGGCGTGAGCACCTGAGCACCTGAGCGCCTGAGGGCCGGAAGGCCGGAGGGCTGAATCACGCGCAGGAGCAAGGTCCGGCGACCGCCGTCACAATGGTCGCCGCCATGAAGACGCTCTTGAACGAACTCCTGAACGAACACGTCGCGCCGGTCCCGCTGAACAAGGCCTACCGGCTGCTCAACCACGGGCCGACCGTGCTGGTGTCCGCCGCGCACGGCGGCGTGCGCAACGCGATGGCCGCGGCCTGGTCCTGCGCGCTGGACTTCCAGCCGCCGAAGGTGACGGTGGTGCTCGACAAGGCGACGCGCACGCGCGAGCTGGTGGAGGCCAGCGGCTTCTTCGTGCTGCAGGTGCCGACGGCCGCGCAGGCCGAGCTGACGCACCGGCTCGGCAACCGCAGCCTGCATCAGGATGCGGACAAGCTCGCCCACGCGGGGGCGAGGCTGGTCGATGTCGAGCTCCCGGCCGATGCGGGCGCCGGCCCCGAGGGCGCCGCCGCGGGTCCCGTCCCGCTGGTGGACGGCTGCGCCGCGTGGCTGGTGTGCCGGGTCTTGCCCGAGCCCCGCAACCAGTGGATCTACGACCTGTTCATCGGCGAGGTCGTCGCGGCCTGGGCCGATGCCCGCGTGTTCAGCGACGGGCATTGGCACTTCGAGTCCGCGCCGCCCGAGCTGCGCACGCTGCACTACATCGCGGGCGGCCAGTTCTACGCGATCGGGGAATCGATCGTCGTGCCGGACACGCCCGCGGCGGGTTGAACGGAGGGGATCCGCGCCAAGGCGGATCGATCGCGGCCTCGCAGTGACGGCGACGTCGGACCGGTGCGGTCCGGACCGACGTGCCGACGCCGGTCAGAACCGGTGCTGGATGCCCAGGCCGACGCTGGACTGCGAATCGCCGAAGCCGTTGTCGTCGCGCGAGACGCTGACCCGTCCGCCGTCGCCCGACTTCGCCGTGGAGGCCACCGCGTAGAGGCTGGTGCGCTTGGACAGCTCGTACTTGGCGCGCAGCGCATACAGCTTCGGATCGTCGGTGCCGCTGGCGCCGCTGGAGATGTTCTGGAAGTAGACGGCCGGCGTGATGCTCAGCGCGGGCGTCGCCTGCCAGGTCGCGCCCAGCCAGGTCATCGTGCTCTTCGCATCGGCGCCGCCGACCGCGAACGCCTTCCTGTAGACGCGTTGCGCCAGGAACAGCTTGACCGGCTTCCAGTCATAGGACGCCGCCCAGTGCAGCGCCTTTTCCTTGTCGTAGCGGCCGTTGGCGGCGATCGTCGCGCCGTTGCGCTGATCGACGACCAGCGTCGCCGAGAACGGCCCCGCCGTGTACGCGCCCGCCAGGGCGAAGAAGCGGCCCGCCGAGTCCGAGCCCGTGACCTCGCCGAGCGCGTAGGTCGCGCCGACCTTCACCGGGCCGAAGGTCCCCTGGTACTTGATCAGGTTGGACATGCCCGTGGCCATCCCGTCCTTGCGCGGCAGCGTCGCGATCTGGCCCCCGGACGTGGCCCACGAGTAGAACGGCGCGTAGCCCATCGGGTCGAACGGCAGCAGGAAGTCGTAGGTGGTCGTGTAGGACCGGCCGGCGACGACGCGGCCGAATCCCCCCTCCAGGCCGACGTTGGCCTGACGGCCCCAATAGGACGAGCCCGCCATGCCGGTGTCGAAGGCGACTTCGGCCTCGAGCTGGAACACGGCCTTCAAGCCGCCGCCGAGGTCCTCGGCGCCGCGCAGGCCCCAGCGGGAGGTGTTCATGCCGCCCGACGTCAGGCCGAAGCGGTGGTCGCCGGCGGCGTTCATGTGGTCGCGGTATTCCAGCAGGACATCGGCGATGCCGTAGACGGTGACGCTGCTCTGCGCGAAGGCGGACGGTGTCGCGCACAGGGCCAACAGGCCGGCGGCGCACAGGGTGTTCAGTCGGATCGGGGTCTTGCGGGAGGGTGTCAAGGGAGTCTCCTTGTTGTCGTTGAAAAAATCCGGACGCAGGGGCGCCCGCGGTCCTCACGCGGTGAGGCCCGGGCTTGGGGGAATCGACAGGGAAGCGGGACCGGCGCTTCGACGCGCTCAGCGTCTGAGGCCGAAACGGGTGGCGAGCTCGACGTACTCGCGGTTCTGCCGGTCGATGACGTCGCGCAACGCCGGGCCGGTGAGCGCGAGCGGGAACAGACCGTGCCGCGCGCGGACCTCGGCGAAGGCCGGCGCGGCCATCAGGTGGTCGAAGGTGGCGGTCCACGCGGCGACGTCGCCGTCCGAGACCTTCGGCCCGACATAGAAGCCGCGGATCGCGGGCCAGACGATGTCGACGCCCTGCTCGCGCGCCGTCGGCACGCCCGACAGCGGGCCGGGCAGGCGCTGGTCGGCGAGCACCGCCAGCGCGCGGAAGGAGCTGCCGGGGCCGAGCTTGTCGAAGACCTCGGACGCGTCGCCCATGTAGACCTGGACGTGGCCGCCCTTGAGCGCGGCGATCGCTTCGCCGCCGCCCTCGAAGGCGACGAAACGCATCGACTTGTGGTCCACGCCGCCGGCCCCGGCGACCAGCGCCGACTTGACCCAGTCCTGGCTGCCGATCGTGCCGCCGGCGGCGAAGCTGATGCGGCCCGGATCGGCCTTCAGCGCGGCGAGCAGTTCGGGCAGCGTCTTCCACGGCGACTGCCGGCCGACCAGGACCACGCCGTAGTCGACGCCGATGGCGGCGATCCAGCGCACGTCGTCGACGCTGCGCTTGCCGAAGCGGCCATGCGAGAGGTTCAGCAGCGAGCCGCTGGAGAAGGCCACCAGCGTGCGCGGCTCGGCGGGGCGGCGCGTGACGATCTGGTCGAAGGCGATCGCGCCGACGCCGCCCGGCATGTAGCTGATGCGCATCGGCGTCGTCGTGAGGCCGGCCTGCTGGAACGCGGCCTGCGCGAGCTTGCAGCTCTGGTCGAAGCCGCCGCCGGGCTTGGCGGGGGCGATGCATTCGGGCGCGGTGTCGCCGCCCGGCATCGGCGCCATGGCGGGCATCCTGGCGGGCGCCGAGGCGCCCCGGCCCGGCTGCGCCGCGACACCGGCGGACGCGGTCAGCCAGACGGCCGCCATGAGCGTGGCCGCCCAGGTCGAGATCGATCGCATGTCTTGTCTCCTCGCGGTGGTCTGTATCGCCGCCGACCGTCGTCGATCGCGAAGACTCGCGCATCGTCGACAGGCTCGCGCGGTCGCCCGCCACCTGCTGGTGACGAACTCTAGGAAAGCGGCGCTTTCAACCGGCTTTCAGCGTGACAGGAATTTCCGCCGTCGCGCGCAGCGGAAGCCGCAGCGTGACGGTGGTGCCACGCTCGAGGCCGTCGGCGTCCAGACGCGCCGCGGCGATCTCCATGTCACCGAGGTGGCGACGGACGATCGCCCGCACGATGGCCAGACCCAGCCCCGATCCCGGCAGGTCCACGTTGCTGCCGCGGAAGAAGCGCTCGCCCGCGCGCGGCCGCTCGTCGGCGGGAATGCCCGGGCCGTCGTCGACGACACGGATCACGGCCCACTGCGCGCGTTCTCCGCTCATTCCGCCCTCTCCGTTCTCGCCGCTCTCTCCGTTCTCGCCGCGCTCGCCGCGCTCGCCGCGCTCGCCGCGCTCGCCGCGCTCGCCGCGCTCGCCGTTCTCGCCGTTCTCCCCGCGCTCCCCGCGCTCCTCGCGCGTGCCTCCCGTGCCTCCCTCGCCGCGCGCCTCGCTCCGCCCGCCCTGCCCGGCTGCCTTGTGCGCCTGCCTGCGTTCCACCCCGACCTGCAGCGTCACCGCACCGCCGCGCGGCGTGTAGCGCAGCGCGTTGTGCAGCAGGTTCAGCAGCGCCTCGCGCAACTGGCCTTCGTGGCCGAGCACGACGATGTCCCCGCCCGTGTGATCGAAGCCGAGGTCGATGCCCTGCTCCCGCGCCAGCGGCCAGGATTCGCGCGCGCAGCGATCGGCCAGACGGTCCAGCGCCAGCGGCGTCATCGCCACCGCCGCGGTATCGGCGCGGGCCAGCGCCAGCATCTGGTTGGTGCGACGCACGGTGTCGTCGATCTGGCCCTTGAGCGCGGTCAGCGCTTCGGCGAGCCGCTCCGGGTCGCGCTCGCGGCGCGCGTAACCCACCATCGTGGCCAGCGTCGCCAACGGCGTGCGCAACTGGTGCGAGGCGTCGTCGACGAAACGCCGTCGGCCGTCGATCAACTCGCGCTGCCGGGCGAGGTGATGGTTGATCGCGCGCACCAGCGGCGCGGCGTCGGCGGGCACCTCGGTCTCGTCGACCGGCGACAGGTCGTCGTCGGCACGCGCCTCGACCTCCCGCCGCAGCCGCTCCAGCGGCCGCAGCGCCCAGCCGATCACCAGCGCCAGCGTGCCGGCGACGATGGACACGGTCAGCAGATCGCGCCACACCGCCTGCAGCAGCAGCGCGCGCGAGAACGCGTTGCGCGAGTTGGTGCTCTCGGCCACCTGGATGATCATCCGCCGGCCGGGGCGTTCGGGATCGAGCTCGCGCGCCCAGGCGCCCACGCGCACCGGGGCGCCGAAGTACTCGGCATCGATGAAGCGCGGCACGCCGGTCTTCAGCGGCTGGCCGGGCAACGGCAGGCCGGCGTTGCCGATCTCGACGAGGCCGTCCTCGGTGCTGACGCGGAAGAAGACCTGCCCGCTGGCGGTCAGCTCGAAGAACTCCAGCAGCCGGTACGGCATCTCGACGGACAGGCCGCCGGTCTCAGTCGAGACGTTGCTGTCGATCGCCTTGATCGCGCCGAGCAGCGAGCGGTCATAGGCGGAGTTGGCCGCCTGCAGCGCGGTGCCCCAGGTCAGCGCCAGCTCGATGCCGACGGCGGCCAGCATCACCGGCAGCACCAGTGCGAGCAGCGTGCGGCGGACGCTGAAACGGTGCCAGCGGGTCGGGAGCGAGGGCCAGCGGAGGCCAAGGCGTTTCACATCGCTTCCAGCACGTAGCCCAGGCCGCGCAGCGTGGTGATGCGGACCTTGCCGGACTCGATGCGGCGGCGCAGCCGGTGAACGAGGACCTCGACGGCCTCGGGCCGGACATCCTGCTCGTCGGAGAACAGGCGCTCCAGGATCTCCTGCTTGGACATGGGCTCGCCGCTGTGCTGGATCAGCGTGCGCAGGACTGCGTGCTCGCGCGGCGACAGCGCCAGCGGTTCGCGGTCCAGCGTGAAGAGCTTGGAGGCCGCGTCGTAGACCAGCGGGCCGCAGGCGAAGCGCGGCTGGTCGCGGCCGCGGGAGCGGCGGATCAGCGCGATCAATCGGGCTTCGAGTTCCTGCAACTCGAATGGCTTGGCGAGGAAGTCGTCGGCGCCTTCATGCAGCGTGCTGACGCGTTCCATCAGCGAGTCGCGTGCGGTCAGCACCAGCACGGGGACGCGCGAATCGGCGTCCCGCAGCCGCGCCAGCACCTCGTGGCCGCCCAGGCCGGGCAGTCCGAGGTCCAGGATCATCGCGTCGTAGCGGGTGGCGGCGAGCTGGTTCAGCACCAGCCGGCCGTCGTCGACCCAGTCGACGACGAAGTCGTTCTGGGCAAGCGCCTTCACCAGCCAGTCGGCCAGGGGCTTTTCGTCTTCGACGAGGAGGATCCGCATGGCGCGCGATGCTAGCGCGGCGGTTTGCGGTGGCGGCTAGTGTCTTTCCACATTCCACCGGGGAAAGCGATCGTCACACGGCACGTTGGCCGCCCTCCGTGTCTTCAGGATTGCCATCGCTTTTGCCGGAGTCTTCCGACATGTCCAACCAACCCAGTTTGAACATCACGACACCTGCAATACCAAGAAGGATGGCATACACCACACCGGCCGCTGCCCACGAGATCAGGAATTCACGCAACATGAAAGGCCTTCACAAATAGAAAGTAATGCCCATAGGCGTTGAAAATCACCAGCCACCACATCGTCAAGAACGAAAGAAACTGGCGGAATCGTCCTTGACCGTTATGAGCCGCCGCCATCATGAGCGGCTCGAGCCAACGGACGATGACCATCCAGATCGCCATCGAAACGAAGATCAAGGCCGGCACGACCGGAGGCAGGAGAGCTCGGACGGCCTCGTTGGGTGTGCTGCAGGCCACATCTCGAATTGAAATGGCCGATGCCCCGTCAAATACCAGAAAGAGCAGCGCCGAGTCGGCGGCGGAACTCAGTAACGCGGACCTCCCCCGCAGCGTCATATTCAGAATCCATGTGACTGCTGGGGGGCAGATTCCGGCGAGCCAATAGGCCAGTACTTCTGACGTCATGGGTACTCCAAAGGTCATCCGATGCATCCGATCCTATGACTGCGCGAGATACCCCAAAACGAGTCCACCCCGCGTTTTGCGAGGTTCTTGCCATCAAAACAGTGCAAATAAGTAGTCCGGCGTCACCGCGGGACAAACTGGGGCTAGCAAGACGCGCCGAACGCGTCGTGGATCGATGAGGGGATGGCCTTGTTCAGGCGTGTCGGAGGCCGCAGCGCGGGCCACCCGGGCCCGGACAGGCGCCGTCTCCCGACGGCACGGGTTCGCGCCGCACCGCGGTCGCGAGACTCCTCCGGCTGGCGCTGCACAGCGCCAGGAACGGCTAGGGATGCGTGAACCTCCCCGCCGCGGCCCGAGACGGCATCGCGGACCGCCGGCAGCGGCGGGGGATACCCGCTCAGGCGGACAGGCCGCGCGTCGCGTCGATCGTCGCGATCGCCTCGACCGTGTCGCCGTGGCGGACCAGCCAGCTGACCTTCTCCAACTGGCGCAGATCGCTGGAGTTGTCCGGGTCGCGTTGCGCCATCAGTTGACGACGCACGTCGCGCAACAGGTGCATCGCGTTGTCCTGGTGATCGCAGTAGAGCTCGACCTGCACCGCGCGCAGCTGCTGCTGGATCGTCGCGCGGCGCTCCGACCGGCGCGCCATGTCATCGGGATTCGTCGAGGCCTGGGCCGACGCCGCCGCGAACGCGGCGACCATGGCGAGGATCGGGGTGGACTTGCTCATGTGCATCTCCTTCGGCTCGGCGGGCTCCGCGCCGGTGGCGTCTCGGGAAAGGCGTCGCCGTGGGCCGCGGGGCCGGTCGGGCCGATTGCGTCAAACATCGTGTTGCCCTGGGCGTAAGGTGCGCCCACCGAATTAGGGCGTGCTTAAGAAAACCTGCCGCCGGGCGCTGGAAAACCTGTCGCGGCGCTGGGCGCCCCAGGTTTTACGCGGCGGCAACGTCGGCGTCACGGACCGTCACAGAGGCGGCTCCGCGAGAGGTCGTGCGCCTCGCCGGTCCTGGCACTCGCGGGGGCGGACGGTCTGTTTGTATGCCAGTGTGTCCAACGCCTGCGACGACACGCGCCGCGCCAATTCGGCCGGGTGCTCACACATCGTCGATACATCGGCCCGATGCAATGCGGGTCATGCAGCGAGTGACGCTGTGCCACTGGAGTCCGACATGCCCCCGACCACCGATCACGTCCAGGTCCTCTACACCGCCCACACGCACACGACCGGCGGCCGCGACGGCCGCGGCCAGTCCGACGACAGCCGTCTCGACGTCCAGCTGGGGTCGCCCGGCACGTCGCGGCCCGGCACGAATCCGGAACAGCTGTTCGCGGTCGGCTGGTCGGCCTGCTTCATCGGGGCGATGGGCCTGGCCGCCCACGCGATCGGCGTGCGGCTGCCCGCGGAGGCCGCCGTCGACGCGTCGGTCGACCTCAACAAGGGCGCCGATGGCTACTTCCTGAGCGCCAAGCTGCGCGTCAGCCTGCCCGGCCTGCCCCGCGACACGGCCTACGAGCTGATCAAGCGCGCCCACGAGACCTGCCCCTACTCGAAGATGACGCGCGGCAACATCAACGTCGGCCTGGAACTGGCCTGAGCGGGCGACAACACGGGATGCACCTCATGAAGCGATGGCTGCTCGCCCTGCTCTTCCTCCTCGGCGGCGCGGCGCATGAGGTGCGCCATCCGCTGCAGTGCACCGCGATCACGAGCGGGGCCGGCGCCTCCGGAAGACGCAGGCGCGCGTCCTGAGGGGCGCCCCGGCCCGGGGACATCAGGCCGAGGCATCGACGCTGGGGCATCAACGCTGGGACATCAACGCTGGGTATAGTGACTTTCACTGTCACCCCGCCGCACGCTGCTTCGGCCATGAGCCCCGTTCCCCCTGCCCCATCCCCTGCCGTTCTCCCCGCCGTTCTCCCTGCCGTTCCTCCGGCGGACTCTTCCGCCTTCACGATCCGGGCCTTCCACGACGACCGGACCGGCACGGTCAGCTACGTGCTGGCCGACCCCGCGACCCGCCAGGCGGCGATCGTCGATCCAGTGCTCGACTTCGACCTGAAGTCCGGCCGCACCGCCACCACGCAGGCCGATCGCCTGCTGGCGCACGTCGCGCAGGCCGGGCTCACGGTGCAGTGGATCCTCGAGACCCACGCCCATGCCGACCACCTGTCGGCGGCGCGGCATCTGCAGGCGCATGTCGGCGGCCGCATCGCCATCGGCGAACACATCCGCGAGGTGCAGGCGGTGTTCCGCAAGCTCTACAACCTGGAGCGCGATTTCCTGCCCGACGGCCGCCAGTTCGACCACCTGTTCCGCGACGGCGAGACGTTCATGATCGGCGGCATCGAGGCGCAGGCGCTGCTGGTGCCGGGACATACGCCGGCCTGCATGGCCTACCGCATCCGGGGTGGCCCCGAGACACGCCGTGAGACCGGCCTTGAGATGGGCCTTGAGGAAGGCGGTGAGGCAGGCAGCCAGGACGTGGTCTTCGTCGGCGACACGATGTTCATGCCCGACGTCGGGACCGCGCGCGCGGACTTCCCCGGCGGCGACGCGGCGACGCTGTACCGCTCCATCCGCCGCCTGCTGGCGCTGCCGCCGGCGACCCGGCTCTTCGTCTGCCACGACTATCCGCCCGAAGGCCGCGCGCCGGCCTGGGAAACGACGGTCGCCGAGCAGCGCGCCCGCAACATCCACGTCCATGACGGCGTCGGCGAAGCCGAGTTCGTCGCGCTGCGCACCGGGCGCGATGCCCAGCTGGAGGTGCCGGCGCTGATCCTGCCCTCGATCCAGATCAACATCCGTGCCGGCCAGATGCCGCCCGCCGAGGACAACGGCGTCAGCTACCTCAAGATCCCGCTGAACACGCTGAGCCGACCATGATTGCCAATGACTCTGGCAGTGACTGCGGTGACCGGCGGCGATTCGGGGGCGATCAGGGGTCGATCAGTGCCCGCCCGCGGCGGTGCCTTGATCCTCGTGGTCGACCGTCACCGGAAACGGCGCCAGCCACGCCAGCACGATCGGCGGGATCGAGAACACCAGCACCCAGCCGAAGAAGCTCGCGTAATGCTGCCCCAGACCCGCGTAGAGCCAGCCGCTGACGCTGCCCGTCGTCCACCGGGTCAGCGCCATCACGCCGGTGGCCATTGCGTAGTGGGTCATCTTGAAAGGCCCCGGCGCGATCTGCTGCATCATGTACAGCATGTGCCCGACGGAGCCCATGCCGAAGCCGAACTTCTCGATGGCGACCACGGCGCCGATCCACCACAGGTCCGTCGGCATCGCGTGGCTGAGGTAGTAGTAGGTCAGATGCGGCAGGTTGAGCGCGACCGCCAGCAGCAGGAACGAACGTCGCAGCGTCATCTTCGCGGCGATGAATCCGCCGAGGAAGGCGCCCGCGATGAACGCGATCGTGCCGGCGCTGCCGTAGATGTGGCCCAGCGCCGCGTTGTCCAGGCCGAGCCCGCCCGCCGAGCGCGGATCCAGCAGGAACAGCGGCCCGAACTTCTCGATGAAGCCCTCGCCGAAGCGGTAGAAGAAAACCACGGCCAGCATCATCCAGATCGACGGCTTCTGGAACAGCGTGATCCACGACTGCCGCAGCGACACCATCGCGCTGGCCAGGTCCTGCCCCTGCACCACCGACGGGGCGCCCGTCGGCAACACGCGCAGGTGCCACAGCCCGAAGCCGCCCATCATCGCCGCCGCACCCAGCATCACCGCCATCCAGCACTGCACCCAGCTCCAGCCCAGCGAGCCGTGCAGCCAGCCGGTCAGCGACACCAGCAGGCCCGACGCCACGACCGCGCCCAGGTTCCAGCACATGCCCTGCACGCCGGCGTAGCGCGCCTGCTCGCGCGGGTTCATCGTGGTCATGAACACCCCGTCGGCCACGATGTCCTGCGTCGCCGAGGCGAAGCCCGTGATCCAGAAGAAGGCCAGCGACGCGCGGAAGAAGCCGTCCAGCGGCAGGCAGAACGCGACGGCGCCGATCGACGCCATCATCAGGAACTGCATCGTGATCACCCACCAGCGCTTGGTCCTGTAAGGCTCCAGCAGCGGCGACCACAAGGGCTTGAGCACCCACGGCAGGTACATCTGCGAGGTGTAGAGCGCGATGTCCTCGTTGGACACGCCCATGTTCTTGTACAGGATGGCCGCGACCAGGCCGACCAGCACGTTCGGCAGGCCCATCGCCAGGTACAGGGAGGGCACCCAGGTCAGCGGATGACGGGCATGCACCGCGGCGGCCTCGCCGGACGGTGCCTCGCCCAGCGGCGTAGTGCTCAGCGGCGTATTGCCCAGCGGCGTAGTGCCCGGACGCGCGGGCGCGCCACTGCCGGCGACCTGGGATAGATCTGCGCTCATCGACTGTCTCCTCTTATGGGTGCGGAGCATAGAGCACTCTGACAACGCTGTCATACGGGCAAGTGCGGAGTCTCCGGCGAGGACCCCCGATTACCTAAGTCACCACCCCGAAGCCCCCCCGCTGGCTATCCTTTCTTCCGGTCAAGAAGGACAAGCAGATGCTCACGCCGCGTTCGGGATATTCGGGAACCCACTCCCTCACTCGCAGGGCTGCTGTCGCGGCCCCGCTGGCCTTGGGGGCGTTGCTCGCCCTGGGCGCCTTGGGGGGCTGCTCGTCCCTCGACAAGATCAACCCGTTCTCCAGCTCGGAGAAGCCGACGGAGGTCACCAAGGGCAGCATCCAGGCGTCGGCCCAGGTGAACCCGAGCGTGACCAAGCGCCCCTCCCCGCTGCTGGTGCGGGTGTATGAGCTGAAATCGGACGTCGGCTTCAATGCGGCCGACTTCGTCAGCCTGTACCAGAAGGACCAGGCCGAGCTGGGCGGCGAGATCGTCTCCCGCGAGGAGATGACGCTGCAGCCCGGCGAAGCGCGTCCGTGGACGAAGAAGATCCTGTCGCCCGAGACGCGCTTCGTCGCGGTCTTTGCCGCCTACCGCGACCTGGAGCGCGCGCGCTGGCGCGCGGTCGTGCCGGTGGTGGTCGGCAGGAAGCAGGAGATCCTCATCCAGGCCGAAGAGCTGTCGGTCAGCGCGACGGTCAGGCTGCCGTGAGCTGGCACAGCAAGGTCATCTGGTCGCAGGGCATGTTCCTGCTGCCGCACCATTTCCAGCAGGAGACCCGATACCTCGAGCACCTGGTGGACAGCCGCGCCCGCGCGTTGGCGCCGCACGGCTGGGGATTCACCGAACTCGTGCTGGACGAGGCGCTGCTCAGCGTCGGCCGGCTGGGCATCGTGCGCGCGAGCGGCATCCTGCCCGACGGCACCCCGTTCCAGATTCCCCAGGCGGATGCCGCGATGGCGCCGTTGGAGGTGCCCGCGGACCTGAAGGGCGACATGGTCGTCCTGGCGGCGCCGATCGCCCGCCCCGGCACGGACCAGGTCGCGTTCAACGGCCACGATGCGGGCGAGCTGCACCGTTATCACGTCGTCGACCAGGACCTGCGCGACCAGACCAGCGCCGGCGACGAGCCCGAACCCGTGCAGACCGGCGCGCTGACGCTGCGCCTGCTGCCCGCCCGCGAGCTCAACGACGCCTATGCCGCGCTGGGCGTGGCCCGCATCGCGGAGCGCCGCGCCGACCAGCAGCTGGTGCTGGACCGCAGCTACATCCCGCCGCAGACGCGCATCGACGCCAGCGGCCATCTGTCCGTGATGGCGTCGCTGCTGCACGGGCTGGTGCGCCAGCGCGCGCAGCTGCTGTCGTCGCGTATGGGGCAGCTCGGCAACGGCGTGTCCGAGCTGGCCGACTTCCTGATGCTGCAGGCGCTGAACCGCGCCGACCCGCTGTTCCGCCAGCATGCGGCCTCCCCGCACGTGCACCCGGAAACGCTGCATCGCGACTGCCTGCAGCTGGCCGGCGACATGGCCACCTTCGTGAGCGACACCCGGCTGGCCTCCGAATATCCGCTGTACCGCCACGACGACCTGCGCGGCAGTTTCGCGCCCTTGCTGGAGGACCTGCGCCGCATGCTCAGCGTCGTGCTGGAGCGCAACGCGCTGCAGATCGACCTGACCGAACGCACCCACGGCGTGCGCACCGCCGTCGTCCCCGACGCCGACCTGCTGCGCAGCGCGAGCTTCGTCATCGCGGTCAACGCGCAGGTGGCGGCGGAACAGCTGCGCCAGCGCTTCCCCGCGCAATCCAAGCTGGGCCCGGTGGACCGCATCCGCGACCTGGTCAACCTGCAGCTGCCCGGCATCAGCATGCGCGCGCTGCCGGTGGCGCCGCGCCAGTTGCCGTTCCACGCGGGCTTCCACTATTTCGAGCTGGACCGCGGCGGCGACCTCTGGAAGCAGCTCGAGCGCAGCGGCAGTCTGGCGCTGCACGTGGCCGGCGATTTCCCCGGACTGGAACTGGAGCTCTGGGCCATCCGGCAGTGACCGCCGCTCGCGGCGACGTCGGGCCCCGCTCCACGCTTCCACCGATTCAAGACCAGTAACCTCCGGGAGCCGGCATGGACCCCTCCGCGCTCAACGATCCGTTCGCAGGCTTCGACGATCAGCGCACCTTCATCAAGCCCCGTCCGGGCGGCGCGCAGGCGCCGCGCGGTGCCACGCCGTCGCCCGACTCCGTGCAGCCCGACGCCGCCCCGCCGGCCGCCGGGCTCAACCCGCTGCTGACGCTGGCCAATCCGCTGCTGCTGCTCGTCCCGCAATTGCGCGGGACGCGCCGCGTCGACGACGTGGCCGTGCTGCGCAACAACCTGGCGCAGGGCATCCGCGACTTCGCGGCCCGCGCCGCCGCGGCCGGCATTCCGCCGGAGCGCGTCATGGCCACGCGCTACGTGCTCTGCACGATGATCGACGAGGCCTGCGCCGACACGCCCTGGGGCGGCTCCGGCGTCTGGGCGCGGCACAGCCTGCTGTCGATGTTCCACAACGAGACCTGGGGCGGCGAGAAGGTCTTCCAGCTGATGGCCCGCCTGGCCGAGAAGCCCGAGGCCAACCGCGACCTGCTCGAACTGATCTACGCCGCGTTGACGCTGGGCTTCGCCGGCCGCTATCGCGTCATCGACAACGGTCCGGCGCAACTGGAAGCAGTGCGCGACCGTCTGGCCCAGATCCTGAAGCAGCAGCGCGGCGACTACCCCGCCGCGCTGGCGCAGCACTGGCAGGTCGAGGCCATCACCCAGCGCCGTCACATCGGCTGGCTGCCGCTGGCGGCGACCGCGGCGCTGACGGCGCTGCTGCTGGTGGGCGTGTACCTGTCGCTGACGCTGTCGCTGGCGGAGCGCTCCGATCCGGTGTTCGGGCAGATCCAGGGGCTGCGGCTGTCGCCGCCCGTGGTCGCTCCGCCCCCGCCGCCGGCCAAGCCGCGGCTGGCGCAGTTCCTGCAATCCGACATCAAGGCCGGCCTGGTCGCCGTGCGCGACGAGGTCGACCGCAGCGTGGTGACCATCCGCGGCGACGGTCTGTTCGCGCCGGCCAGCGCGACGATCGTGCCGGAGCGCGAGGCGCTCATGACCCGCATCGCCGACGCGCTGACGCAGGTCCAGGGGTCGGTGCTCGTGACCGGCCACAGCGACAACACGCCGATCCGCACGGTGCGTTTCCCCTCCAACTGGCACCTGTCGGAAGAGCGCGCCAACACCGTGCGCGAGCTGCTGATCGCGCGCCGTGTCGCCCCCGAGCGCATCCGCGCCGAGGGCCGCGCCGAGGCCGAGCCGGTCGCCCCCAACGACACCCCGGCCAACCGCGCGTTGAACCGGCGCGTCGAAGTCAGTCTGATGGTCAATGGCCGCGCGCCTGAAGCGCCGGCGCGCGGAGCTTCCCGATGAAACGCGTCCTGGGATGGATCTTCAACCGCTGGGTGCTCCTGGCGGTGCTCGTGCTGGCGGTCGCGCTGCTGATCTGGATCATCGGTCCGCTGGTGGCCGTCGGCGAGGCTCGCCCGCTCGACACCGAGCGTTCGCGCTGGCTCACGATCGGCGTGCTCGTCCTGATCGTGGCGCTGTGCATCGCCTGGAGCCGCTGGCGCGCCAAGCGCGGCAACAGCGCCGTCGTCAACCAGCTGCTGCAGCAGCCCGCCGCGGACGCGCCCGAGCGCGAGACCGCCGACATGCTGGCCGTGCGCGAACGCTTCCGCCAGGCGCTGCAGATGCTGCAGCGCTCGCGCTTCGGCGCGGAGGGATCGGCGGGCTTCGGCGCCAAGCTGCGCTCGCGCTTCGGCGGCCGTTATCTCTACGAGCTGCCCTGGTACCTGATCATCGGCGCGCCGGGTTCGGGCAAGACCACGGCGCTGCGCCACAGCGGGCTGAACTTCCCGCTGGCGGACCAGATGGGCGACCACGCGATCCGCGGCGTGGGCGGCACCCGGCATTGCGACTGGTGGTTCACCGACCGCGCCGTGCTGATCGACACCGCCGGCCGCTTCACCACGCAGGACAGCGATCCCACCAACGACAAGGCCACCTGGAGCGGCTTCCTGCAGATGCTGCGCCGCTCGCGCCCGCGTCAGCCGATCAACGGCGCGCTGGTGACGGTGTCGGTCACCGACCTGCTGTCGCGCAGCCCGTCGGAGCGCGCCCAGCACGCCGCCACCGTGCGCGCCCGCGTGCAGGAGCTGCAGAAGGACCTGGACATCCGCTTCCCGGTCTACCTGCTGGTCACCAAGGCCGACCTGCTGTCGGGCTTCATGGACTACTTCGCGACGGTCGACAAGGACCAGCGCGCGGCGCCGTGGGGCTTCACCTTCCCGCGCAACAGCACGTCGCCGCTGGCCGGCTACGGCGCGGAGTTCGACGCCCTCGAGCAGCGCCTGCAGAACGGCCTGATCGACCGGCTCCAGGCCGAGCGCGATCCGCAACGCCGCGCCCGCATCTACGGTTTCCCGGCGCAGTTCGCGAGCCTGCGCGCGCTGCTGGCGGAGTTCGCCGAGGGCGTCTTCGCGCCCTCCCCCTATGAAGCGCAACCGCTGCTGCGCGGCGTGTACTTCGTCAGCGGCACGCAGGAAGGCACGCCCATCGACCGCGTGCTCGGCTCGGTGGCGCGCAGCTACCAGATCGAGAACGCGGTGCTGGCGCCCAACCAGGCCAGCGGCCGCAGCTACTTCCTGAACCGGCTGCTCAACGAGGTCGTCTTCGCCGAGGCCGGCCTGGGCGGCACGCACCGCGGCTGGGAGCGCCGCCGCAACGCGCTGGCGCTGGGCGGCTACGCCCTGGTCGCGGTCGCCGGCATCGGCCTGCTCACGGCCTGGACCGTCAGCTACTTCAACAACAGGAAGTACCTGGAAGAGACCTCCGCCCGCGCGGACCAGGTCCGCGAGCTGCTGCAGGCCACGCCCAACCGCGCGACCGCCGACCTGCTGCCCATCCTGCCCGCGCTGCAGGCCACGCGCGCGCTGGCCGCGGTCGACGAGAACGTCCCGTGGTCGATGCGCATGGGCCTCTTCCAGGGCAAGAAGCTCGACAGCGCGGCGCGCGCGGCCTACCAGCGGATGCTGGGTGACGCGGTGCTGCCGCGGCTGGTGCTGCGCATCGAGGAACAGCTCCGCCAGGGCGCGGCCACGCCGGTGACGCTGTACGAGGCGCTCAAGGCCTACGTGATGCTGCACGACCCGCAGCACTTCGACGCCCCGGCGCTGAAGCAGCACATCGAGGGCGACTGGGAGACCACGCGCCGCGAGCTCACGCCGGACCAGCGCGAGGCGCTCGGCGCCCACCTGGACGCGCTGCTGTCGCAGGGCGGCATCGCGTCGCCGCTGCCGGAGGACGCCTCGCTGCTGACGGCGGTGCGCACGCAGCTCGCGACGCAGCCACTGCCGCAGCGGATCTACAACCGGCTGCGCGCGCAGGGCCTGGGCACCGAATATCCCGACTTCACCGTCGCGCGCGCCGGCGGCCACAACGCGCCGCTGCTGTTCACGCGGGCCAACGGCGCGCCGCTGACGCAGGGCGTGCCGGGCTTCTTCACCCGCGACGCCTACCTGCGCGGCTTCCAGCCGCGGGTCGGCCAGGTCGCGGACGAGCTGGCCGCGGAAGAGCCGTGGGTGCTCGGCGTCGCCGCCGCGCCGAAGAATCCGCAGGACCTCGTGCGCGCCAACGCGCCGCTGGTCGACGACGTCCGCCGGCTCTACCTGAACGACTACGCGGCCTCCTGGGAGTCCTTCCTCAACAGCGTGAAGCTGCTGCCGATGGCGACGGTGCCGCAGTCGGTGGAACGCTCGCGCATGCTGTCCGCGCCGGACAGCCCGCTGGGTCCGTTCCTGCGGGCGGCGTCGCGCGAGACCACGCTCGCGCAGCCCGGCAACGCGATCGAGAACGCCGAGCGCCGCGCCGCGGACCTGGTCCAGCAGACGCGCGAAAAGGTCGCGGGCATGTTCTCCGGCAAGCCGGGTCAGCAGAACCCGGCGGACCCGAACGCGCCGCGCATCGAGAACATCGTCGACGACCGCTTCGTCGGCCTGCGCAGCATGGTCACGGCCCCGGCCGGCGGCGGCAAGGCGCCGCTGGACGAGACCGTCGGCCTGATCGCCGAGGCCAACATCATGCTGACGGCGGCCGATTCCGCGCTCAAGGGCGGCAGCGCGCCGCCGCCGTCGCCGGTGCCGACGCGACTGAAGGCCGCCGCCGCGATGAGCCCCGAGCCGCTGCGCACGATGCTCGACGACCTGGGCAGCAGCAGCGCCCGCGTGTCGCAGGGCGCGATGCGCCAGAACCTCGGCATGGAGGTGCGCTCGCAGGTCGGCGAGTTCTGCAACCAGGCCGTTTCCGGGCGTTATCCGCTGGATCGCAACTCGCCGCGTGACGCCACGCAGGCGGACTTCGCGATGCTGTTCGGGCCGGGCGGCAAGATCGACCAGCTCTTCCAGCAGAAGCTGGCGCCCTACGTCGACACGACGACGCGGCCGTGGAAGTTCCGCGCCGTCGAGGGCACGCCGCTGGGTGGCGACAGCGGCACGCTGCCGCAGTTCCAGCGCGCGCAGGCGATCAAGGAAACCTTCTTCCCCGGCAGCGCCACGCCGTCGCTGCGGCTGGACTTCAAGCCGATCGAGATGGACACCACGATCCAGCAGTTCATCCTGGACGTGGACGGTCAGATCGTGCGCTACAGCCACGGTCCGCAGATCCCGACCTCGGTGCAGTGGCCGGGACCGCGCGGCAGCTCGCAGGTGCGGGTGCAATTGAGCCCGGTCAGCGCGAGCGGCTCGTCGGGCCTGGTCAACGACGGCCCGTGGGCGCTGTTCCGGCTCTTCGACCGCGTCAAGATCGAGAAGACCGCCGCGCCCGAGCGCTTCAAGGCCACCTTCGAGATCGAAGGCCGCAAGGCGGTCTTCGAGGTCACCGCCAGCAGCGTCCGCAATCCGTTCCGTCTGCCGGAGCTCAATGAGTTCCGCTGCCCGGGCGGTCTGTGAGTCGCATCAGGAGAGCCCCACCATGAGCGCGCTGCCCGAAGCCCTGAACGCCGCCGGCGATGCCGTGCCCGGCTGGTACGGCAAAGTCACCGCGCTGGGCGACTTCGCCCAGCGGCGGCTGCCGCAGCACTGCGTGCAGCATTGCGACGCCTGGCTGTCCGGGATGATGCAGGACCTCCCGAAGGTGCTTGGCCCGCGCTGGCTCGACACCTACCTGACCGCGCCGGTGCTGCGCTTCGCGTGGGCACCGGGTGTCGTCGACATGAAGTGGTGGTTCGGCGTGCTGATGGCCAGCTGCGACAACGTCGGGCGCTACTTCCCGCTGGTCATCGCGCAGCCACGCGCGCAGCCGCCGGTGGACCGCGCCGGGCTGGATCACCTCGACCGTTGGTACACGGTGCTGGCCAACGCGGCGATGCGCACGCTGGACGACACGGCGACGGTGAACGCGCTGGAGGCGGCGTTGGCCGCGGCCCCGCCCTGGCCGCCGAGCCACGCGGCGACCTTGCCCGCGCCGGAGAACGCGGTGCAGTGGGTCGCCTACACCGCGCCGGCGAGCCTGCTCACGGCGGCGGTGCCGATGCTGGCGGCGGGCGAACTGCTGGAACGCCTGGCCGGCTGCACGGTGTGGTCGCCCAACCCCGAGCCCGGGGAGCAGGTCCACATGCGCTGGGGGCCGGGGCTCCCGTACGTGGAGGCGTTCGCGGCGATGCTGACGCGCAAGACCGGCTGATCTCGCTGGCTCGCGGTGACGGCAGGCGCGAGACCTTCAGCCTCACCTGTGCGACATTGCGCCCCAGGGAGAACCGCATGAAGACATTCGGACGCAGCCTCGCGCTGGGATTCCTGCTGGCCGCGGCGGTGCTGTGCGGCGTCGGCGTCGTCGCCATGAGAAGCGCCTATCTGATGGCGTCCGCGGCCGACGGCGTGACGCAGAGCCATCAGAACTTGCGCCTCCTGGTCGAGCTGCTCAACGACGTGGCCGAAGCCGAGGCCGCGCAGCGCGGCTTCATGCTCACCAAAGACACGGCCTACCTGGCGGCCCTCGACAAGTCGACGGGCGTGGTCACTGCCAGACTTGCCGAGATGCGCGCGACGCCCGCGTGGCGATCCCGGAGCGCGGAGCTCACCAATACCGAACAGGACATCTCCGCGCTCTTCGCGCTGTTCCGTGAGCGCATCGCCGACCGCCAGACGATGAGCCTGGAAGAAACCACGCGATCGCCCAAGGTCAGTCTGGTCCGCCAGGGCATGGAGCGGCTGCGCGAGCGGTTCGCCGCGTTGGAGCGCGACGAGGTCGCGCAACTGGAGATGCGCTCGGCCGAGATGGGCCAGACCACGCGGCTGGTCAAGGGCGTGGGGCTCGGGGGCACGGTGCTCGGTCTGCTGATCGTCGTCGTCACCGGCCTGGTCCTGCAGCGGCTGCTGATGCAGATGGTGGGCGCGTCCGCCGTGGACGTGGCCGAGCGCGCGCGCGAACTGGAAGCCTCATCCCTACGGCAGGCCGGGGCGACGAAGCAGACCTCCTCCGCGGCCATCGAACTCACCGCCACGATGCACGAGGTGCAGGCGGCCGCCAACCAGATCGCGCAGCGCTCGACCGAGGTCGAGGAGATGGCCTCGGCCAGCACGCGCGCCGCCACGGCCGGCGGCCAGGCGATGGCCCGCGCGCGCGAGGCCACCGTCGCGCTGAGCCAGCAGATCGACATGGTCGTCACGCAGATGACGACGCTGGGCAAGGAGGTCCAGGGCGCGTCCACCGTGCTCGGCGCCATCGAGGAACTGGCGGAGCGCACCAACATCCTCGCGATCAACGCCACGATCGAGGCCTACGGCGCCGGCGAGGCCGGCGAGCGCTTCCGCGTGGTGGCCGACGAGATCCGCCGCCTGGCCGAGAAGGTGCGCGCCGACGCGGTGGACATCCGGCGCCAGCTCGACTCGATCCGCAACGTCTCCAACGCCACCATCATGTCGACCGAGGCCGGGGTCAAGGCGGTGGCGGCGAACTCGTCGCTGTTCTCGGAGGCGGAGGCGATGTTCACGCTGATCTCCGAACGCGTGGCCGCGTCCGACCTCGCGAGCAAGGAGATCAAGATGGCCACGCACCAGCAGTCCAGCGCCGGGCGCCAGCTGGAGGTCGCGTTGACCGATGTCGGCCGCGCGACGGCCGACGCGGAACAGGTCGCGCAACGCAACCTGGAGACGGCCGCGGCGCTGTCGACCACCGCGCAGCGCTTGAGCGCGTTCGTGGCGTCGCCGACGCGATGGGAGGCCGCAAGACCTGGCCCCGTCGGCGCATCGCGCCCCGCGCCGCGAGGCGCGCGGGGCAGCTGAAGCGCGAGCGGCCGGCGACCGAGGGCCCGGCGCTCAGAGCGGCATGCGCCGCGTCGACTCGTCCTCTTCTTCCTCTTCCAGCGGGATCGGGCCGGAATCGATGGTCGACTCCTGCACCGCCGTGCCGGCTTCATCCGTGGGCGTCTGGGCCACGGCCGCCAGCACCGGCTCGCCCACCCACAGCGCGATCGCGCTGAAGTTGTCCTGATCGGGCAGCCGGCGCTCCTCGATCACCGCGCGCATCGCCGCCAGCCAGTCGTCCGGCGACCCCGCGTTGCGCAGCGTGTCGTGGATCAGCGTGTCGCCCGCGCTGCCCCACCAGCCGTCGCTGCACAGCAGGAAGACGTCCCCGTCCTGCAAGGGCTGCGGCGCGGTGGTGTGCGGGTTCAGGTCGTCCTCGATGCCGAGGGCGGCCACGAGGTGGTTCTTGTGCGGATGATCCTCCGCCTGCTCGGGCGTCAGCAGGCCGGCCTCGATCAGCATCTGCACGACGCTGTCGTCCTGCGTGATCGTGTCGATGTCGCCGCCGCGGATGCGGTACAGGCGCGAGTCGCCCACGTGCGTCCACAGCGCGAAGTTGCGCTGCGCATCGACGCACAGCGCGACCAGCGTGGTGTGCATGCGGTCGCGGCCCGTGCCCTCGACGCCGCGCCGCACGTCGTCGTGCGCGGCCAGCACCGCGCCGGTCAGCAGCTCGGGGCGCCACGGCAGGGTCGCGTCGCCCAGGCTGGTCTGCATGCGGTGCACGGCGCGGCGCGCGGCCTCGGCCCCGTTGCGGTGGCCACCGGCGCCGTCGGCCAGCACGGCATACCAGCCGGGGCCGTTCTCGTGCGCCACGATGGCGTCCTCGTTGTTGTTGCGCGCGCCTTGTTCGCTGCAGGCGGCGACCCTGATCTTGAGCATGGTGTGAACGACGTGTAGGACAAGTGGCGGGACTCAGGCCCCGCTCTGCTGTGCTTGTTGTTGTGACGGCTGCGAAGCCGCGGAGGCGCCCTGCCCATGCTGGCTCAGGCGCTCGAGTTGATCTTCATAGGCCTCCAGGAAGGCCTTGCCGAACAGTGAGTGGAAGTCCTCCTGCGCCTCGTCCCGGATGGACTCGAAATGCTGCAGGTAGAGCTCCCAGAGCTTGGCCTTGCGGTTCATCGCCAGCACGCTGTCCAGCACCGACCGGCTGGAGAGCTTGGCTTCCAGCGCCTTGGGCTGGAAGCGCGTCAGCACGCCCTCCAGCGCGGCGCGCGTGCCGGCCATCGTGCCGATCGTGTGGCCGACCAGGTCGCGCATCGCGTCCTGCATCGCCGCGGGACCGGGCAGGAAACCGCGCACCGGCGGCTGCAGCAGTTGCTCCAGCGCCGATTGCGCGTCGGGCGAGAACTTCAGCGGGTTGTTCTCGCGCGAGCGGATGACGGTCACCTGCGCGCGCAGTTCATGTTTCGTCGCGGCGCGCACGGCCATCATGCGCAACGCGCCGTCGACCGAGGCGTTCAGCAAGGACCCGATGACACGCATCAGGTCCGGGTTCAAGCCCTGCGGCGGCGCGGCCATGCGGATGCCGGCGCCCTCGCAGAAGGCCTGCCACAGCGCCGCGGTATCGGCGGCCTGGCCCGGGGCAACCGGCGTGGCGGCCACGGCCGGCGCGGGCGGCGGCACGTAAGCGGGCATGGGCGGCGGCACATGCGGCGGCGGCACATGCGGCGGCGGAACCATCGCCAGCGGCGGAGGCGCCACCGCCTGAACCGCAGGCGCCGCGATCGGAGCGCTGACGGGCGGAAGGATGGGCGGCAGGACGGGCGCGACCACGACGGGCGCCACAGCCGGGGCCATCACCGGCGGGACGGCGGCCACAGGGGGTGCCACGGGCGGTTGAGCCGGCGGCAACGGCGGCGGAAGCGGCGTCCGGACTTCCGGCGGCCGGAAGGCCGAATGCAGCGCCGGCGTGTGGTCCGGCAGCGCGGGGGTCTGCGGCTCGGTGTTGGTCGCCGGCGCCGCGGCGCCGAACAGCGCCAGCGGGTCCGACGCCACCGTGTCACGCAGCGCGTCGCCGGGCTTGGACGCGCCGGCCATGAAACCGGCCAGCGGATCGCTGCCGCCGGGCTGCAGGCCGAAGAGGTCGTCCAGCGAGCGGTTGTTGTCGCCCGGCACCAGGTCGGCGAAGGCACCGCCGAAGCCGAGCTCGTCGTTGCGCGCCGGCGGCAGGGCCGGCGCGGGCGGCGGCGCCAGATCCAGCCCGCCGAACGGATCGAAGGACGGGACTCCCCCGGAGACCGGCGACGGCGATGGCGACGCCACCGGTGCGGCGCGGGACGGCGGCGGCGCGAACGGATCGAAGTCGTCCGGCAGCATCATCGGACCGGCCGGCGCGGGCGGCGGCGCCAGGACCGGCGTCGCCGCGAAGGCCGAGACGTGCGGCGCGGGCGCCGGCGAGGTGCTGAAGACGTCGGGCGGCGGCGGCGTGCCGCCGAACAGGTCGGCGAACGGATTGGAACTGGACAAGGCGGCCGGCGCCGGGGCCGGCGACGGTCCGAGCGTCGCCGGACGGGCGAGGTCCGGCGCGCGGCGGATGACCGTCGCGCCGCTGTCGGCGCTGGCTTCGCTCTGCACTTCCAGCAGGTAGCCGCCGATGCGGACCTGGTCCAGATGGCGCAGCGGCACGGCCTGACCCTGCCCCACGGGCTGGCCGGCGACGGTGATCGGGTTGGCGCTGCCGACGTTGCGGATGACGAAACCGCCGGCCTCGGCGCTGATCTCGGCCTGCTGGCGGGAGATGTGGCGCTCCGGGTCCGGCAACGCCATGGTGTTGTTGTCGGCGCGACCGATGGTCCCCCCGGTGGCGTCGAAGCGCGCGGTGATGGGCTGCGTCAGGGGCAGGTCGTTGAGCGACACCGCGCGCAGGGTGAGGGTCATGTGGCTGCCTTTGGGACCTCGGGAGACTGGCATGGGATGTTTGCGTGACAATGGCCGCGCTTCAATGAACGAAAGTCACCTGAGAGGGGCTTGTCGCTGTTTCATACTCCACCCCGCTCGAATCCCGACGTGATGCCGATGTCGACCACCTTCCGTTCCGACGCTCCGATTTCCCTGACCCCGACCGCGCAAGCGGCGCGGGGCCGCGGCCATTCCCCCCTTGCTGCCGGTACGGCCCTGCTGCTGAGCCTGGCGCTCGCGGCCTGCGTCACGCCGGCCCCGCCGCCGCCGCCGCCGCCCGATCCGGTGGTGACGGCGCCGCCGCCGCCCCCTCCTCCGCCCGAGCCCGTGCCGCCGACCGCGGCCGAGCAGGCGCTGGCGCAGAAGACCGCCATGCAGGCGATCGAACTGCTGGAGGCCGGCCAGGAAGACCAGGCCCGCAACGAGCTGCAGCGCGCGCTGCAGCTGGATCCGGGCAACAAGCTGGCCAACAACCTGATGCGCCAGATCACCGCCGATCCGGTGGCGCAACTGGGGCGCGAATCCTTCGCCTACACGGTGCAGTCCAGCGACACGCTGTCGCGGATCGCGGGCCGCTTCATGGGCGACATCTATTCGTTCTACATCCTGGCCCGCTACAACGACATCCGCGTGCCGCGCCAGGTGTCGGGCGGCCAGGTGCTGCGCATCCCCGGCAAGCCGCCGGCGGGTCCGCTGTATCCGCGTCCGTCGGCCAGGCCGGACCCGAAGGCGACCGCCGCGGCCGCGGCCGCCGCGGCAGCCACGCAGCCCCCCCCGCCGCCCGCGACGACGACGGTGGCCGCCGCCCCGACGCCGGCAGCGCCGCCGCCGCCGCCGGAACTCTCGCCCGGCGAGAAGGCGATGCGCGCCGGCGATGCGCATGAGCGCGCGGGCCGCTTCGACAAGGCGCTGGAAGAGTACCGCCGCGCCGAGGCCGCCGATCAGCCGGGCGCCGGCGCCAAGATCGAGGCGGTGCGCAAGAAGCAGATCGCCAGGGCCACGCTGGCCGCCCGCACCGCCTTCGCCAAGCAGGACCTGGCCGGCGCGATCAAGGGCTGGGACAACGTCCTGCAGCTCGATCCGGACAACGAGCTCGCCAAGCTCGAACGCCAGAAGGCCGCCACGCTGAAGGCGAAGGCGGACCAACTGAAGTGACCGGTCATCGCTGACCGCATGCGAAAGAGGCGCCCCGGGCGCCTCTTCGCTTTTGAAGCCCATCCCCATGGACTCCCGCACCCCGCGCAACTTCGCCATCGACTGCCTGCGCGGCGTGGCCATCCTGTTGGTGGTCGTGCACCACCTGGCACTGCCGTTCCGGCTGCCGCTGGCGCCGAGCCTGCTCGGCCCGTGGGTGCCCAAGCGCCTGATCGACGCCGTCAGCTTCAACGGTTACGAGGCGGTGTTCATGTTCTTCGTGATCTCCGGCTTCCTGATCACGACGCGCCTTCTCGAGCGCCACGGCGATCTCCACCGTGTCGATCTGGGCGCCTTCTACCTCGCCCGCGCGCGCCGCATCCTGCCGCTGCTGCTGGTCGTCCTGGCCGTGCTGACGCTGCTGGCCGCGCTCGGCGTGCCCGACTTCGCGCCCTCGTCGAAGCAGTCGCTCGGCGGCCTGCTGGGTTCGGCGCTCACCTTCACCTTCAACTGGTATGAAGGCCGGACCGGCTGGGCACCGGCCGCGTGGGACGTGCTGTGGTCGCTGTCGATCGAGGAGGTGTTCTACGTCGGCTTCCCGCTGCTGTGCCTGATGCTGCCGCGCCCACTGCTGGTCGTCGCGCTCACCGTGCTGGCGCTGAGCCTGCTGCCCTTGCGCTCGCTGGTGCCCGTCAGCAACGAGGTCTGGTGGGAGAAGGCCTACCTGCCCGGCATGTCCGCCATCGCCTGGGGCGTGCTGGCCGCCCTCGCCGTCCAGCGTTGGCGGCCGGGCCCGCGCGACGCGCGCGCCCTGGCGATCTTCGGCGGCTTCTGCGTGCTGCTGGTGATCGGGTGGGGCGACCTCGTCCACCGCCATCTGTTCAAGAGCGGCATGTACGGCCTGTGCGTCGGCACCTGCGCGATGCTGATCGCGTTCCGGGCGCACGCGCCGGCCCCGCGCGCCGGCCTGAACTGGCTCGCGCGCATGGGCCGGCTCAGCTATGAGCTCTACCTGAGCCACATGGTCGTCGTGCTCGGCACCGTGGCGCTCTATCGCTCATTGCTGGGGACTTCGCAGGCGTGGACCTTCGTCGTGTATGTGCCGGCGGTCGCCGCGTGCATCGGCCTCGCGATCGCGCTGGAGCGTCTCATGGTGCGTCTGGCCGAACTCGTCACGGGATCGACGCGGGCGACGCGGCACGCCCGTGCAGGCGCCAAGGACATCGCACCCGGCAACTGAGGCGAACCTGCCGGGAAGCTGTATATTCATACAGTAGTCATTCTTCCGGCAGTGCCATGGACCTCCCCCGCAAGCTCGCCATCCTGGCGGACGCCGCCAAGTACGACGCCTCCTGCGCCTCCAGCGGCACGGACGCGCGCGATTCCCGCGGCGGGACCGGCATCGGCTCGACCGAAGGCATGGGGATCTGCCACAGCTACGCGCCCGACGGCCGCTGCATCTCGCTGCTGAAGATCCTGCTGACCAACCATTGCCAGTACGACTGCCTCTACTGCGTGAACCGGTCGTCGAGCAACGTGCCGCGGGCGAAGTTCAGCGTCGAGGAGGTCGTCGCGCTGACGCTGGACTTCTACCGGCGCAACACGATCGAGGGCCTCTTCCTCAGCAGCGGCATCATCAAGAGCCCGGACTTCACGATGGAGCAGGTCGTGCGCGTCGCGCAGGTCCTGCGCGAGGAGCATGACTTCCGCGGCTACATCCACCTGAAGACGATCCCCGATGCCAGCGAGGAACTGCTGCGGCGCGCCGGCCGGTATGCCGACCGGCTCAGCATCAATGTCGAGTTGCCGACCGATGTCGGCTTGAAGGCGTTGGCGCCCGACAAGGACACCGCCGCCATCCATCGTTCGATGGGCCGCCTGCGGCTGCACATCGACGATGCGAAGGACGCGCACCAGGCCGCCGCCAAGGCGCCGATCCGCGTGATGCCGGGCGCCGCCGCGCGTGCCGCCCGACCTCCCCGCTTCGCGCCGGCCGGCCAGAGCACGCAGATGATCGTCGGTGCCGATGCCAGCGACGACCGCAGCATCCTGCGCAGCAGCGCCGCGCTCTACGGGCGCTTCCGGATGCGGCGCGTCTATTACTCGGCCTTCAGTCCCATCCCCGATGCCGCACGGGCGCTGCCGCTGATGGCGCCGCCGCTGGTGCGCGAGCACCGGCTCTACCAGGCCGACTGGCTGATGCGCTTCTACGGCTTCGATCACGAGGAGATCGTCGACGACGGCACCGGTCTGCTGCGGCTCGATGTCGATCCCAAGCACGCGTGGGCGCTCGCGCATCCGGAGCGCTTCCCGGTCGACCTCAACCTGGCGCCGCGCGAAATGCTGCTGCGCGTGCCGGGCCTCGGCGTGGGGTCGGTCGACAAGCTGCTCGCCGCACGCCGTGTGCGCCGCCTGCGCGCCGAGGACCTGCGGCAGATGAAGCTGCCCGCGCGCAAGGTGCTGCCCTTCGTGGTCGTCGACGGCCACAGACCCGCGGCGACGGCGATGGCCGCGACGTCCGTGGCCACGGGCTCCCCGGGTCCGACAGCGCGGGCCGATTCGATGATGGCGCCGGCCATGCCGGTGCCGACGCAGATGGGCCTGTTCTGATGGTCCATGTCCGGCTCGACGGCCCCATCGATCTCGACGGCTTCCGTCAGGCAGCGAAGCGGCTGATGGCGCTCGGCATCCCGCCCGACGACGTCGTCTGGACCACGGGCGATGCAGGTGACGGCCTGTGGGGCGACGACGATCAAGGGAACGGACTTCCGCTCGGACTTCCCCAAGGGCTGCCGCCCGGGCTGGATGCGGCGACTGCGGCCTCCATGGCGGCAGCAACGGCGGCGACGCTCACCGTGCCCGCGGCCTTCCTGTCGCTGTGCCGCACCGCCCTGCTCCACGCCGAGCCTCAGCGGTTCACGCTGCTGTACCGGATGCTGTTCCGCCTGAAGACCGAGCCCGGCTACTGGCGCGACACGCTCGACGCGGACCGCCGCCGGGCGGAGCGGCTGGAACGCGAGGTCCGCCACGAGATCCACAAGACGCATGCCTTCGTCCGCTTCGTGCCCGTCGAAGACGCCGATGGCGAGCGCCTGGTCGCATGGTTCGAACCGACGCACCACACGATCGAGGCCGCCGCGCCCTTCTTCGCCCGGCGCTTCGCCAACCTGCGCTGGGCGATCCTGTCGCCGCGTTGCTCGGTGTCGTGGGACGGCGAGGCGCTGCAGATCGGCCCCGGCGGCCGGCGCGAGGACGCGCCGCCGCCGGACGCGGGCGCGGTGCTGTGGTTGACCTACTACCGCAGCATCTTCAATCCCGCGCGGTTGAAGGTCGCGATGATGGAACGCGAGATGCCGCGCCGCTACTGGGCGAACCTGCCGGAAGCGGCACTGATCGAACCGCTCGTCGCGCAGGCCGGGGGCCGTGTTCAGGCGATGCTGGACGCGGGACCGACCTCGCCGCGCCGCATCCGCGAGATCGAGCGCCCGCGCAGCGCCAACGCGGCGACGCCGGCGATCAGCAGCGCCCAGGTCGACGGTTCCGGCGCGGGCGACGGCACCGCGGACAGCGCGTAGTTGAAGCCCGATGCCGACGACAGCGAATAGTCGATGACATTGCCGTTCCAGTCGGTGACCTGCGAGATCCCGCCCCAGTAGATCGTCGGCGCGTTGGCGGCCATCGAGGCCGTCGCCGACGGCCCCGCCGCATTCAGGTGGCTGGTCATCTCCAGGTAGAAGTCCATGTTCGTCGCGTGCCCCGCGAAGATCGCCGCGGAGAAGCTGTAGACCGCGTACACGTCGCCGATCGGGCTGCTGTTCCACTGGTTGTCGGTGACGACGCTGCCGTCGTGGGCGAGCGTGGTGGTGCTCTGCCAGGCGGTCGTGTAGAAGCCGTCGAGCTGATGGACCAGGGTCCAGTCCAGCGACCCCGCCGGCGCGGTGTCGCCGGCGCCGCCGGTCATCGACGCCGAGGTGCCGCCCGCGATCACGATGTTGTAGTGGACGATCAGCTCCGGATCGAAGCTGCCGTCGTTGCGCGTGAAGGTCAGCGCATCGGTCTGGTACGCCGTCAGCGAGGTCGACGAGGTGCCGCTGCCCGTGACGCTCGTGGCAAGGCTGCCCGACAGGTAGCCCGGACCCAGCCGGGTCGACGCCGACGCGGTGGCGCTGAAGGGCGTGCCCGACGCGTCCGTGCCGCTCTCGCTCGCGGACGCGTTCAACGATCCGGGCGTGCCATGGTTCGATCGACTGTCGGTCGCGGATCCGGCGCGGACCTCGATGGTCTGCTCGGGTCCGGCGGGCGGATTGAATTGCGCCTGCGCCTGGGGCGCGACCGCCCAGAAGAGTGCGGCAAGGAGAAACGGTTTCATGAGAGGGCTGCTTTCGGAGACGTGCGAGGCACGAGAAGGCTTCCGCGAGCAAGCGCGGGGCCCATCGAGCGCTCGCGCTGTCCCGCACTCCGGGGGCGCCGAACGGCGACGCAGCAGGAACGAACGGCACGGACGTCGCGTCAGGATAAGAACGCCGATTGCCCGTCCATTTCACTGGACGTTTCACTGGACGTTTTCACCGCCAAGATTTCAAGGAGATCCCCATGGAAACGCAGGAACTGCATCGCGGACGCCTCATCGACCACCTCCAGCTCGTCGTGCGGGATCTGCCCGCCAGCCGGAAGTTCTACGAGGCGATCCTGCCCCCGCTGGGCGTGCCGATCGGCGGCTCGGGCGACGACTACTTCTGGGCTGACGAGCTGTTCGTGTCGACCGCCGACAGCCAGGCCGCGCAAGGGCACCTCACCGGCCGCCACCACCTGGCCTTCCAGGCCAAGGACCGCGCGGCGGTGGATGCCTTCCACAAGACCGCGCTGGCCAACGGCGGCACCGACAACGGCGCCCCGGGCGAGCGGCCCTACCACCCGGGCTACTACGCGGCGTTCGTGCTCGACCCGGACGGCAACAACATCGAGGCGGTCTTCCACGGCGAGGCGAAGCGGAGCGCGGCGTCGGTCAAGGTGACCTTCTGAAGGCGCGAACCTCTCGTCGTCCCGGAGCACCAAGCAGACCCCTGCGCCGGGATGGCTGTCGTTCGACTGTCGCAAAAGCGCATGCCTTCAACGAACGCCACCATGCTGCCCTCCCCGGATTTCAAACGATTTGAGTTCGAAGCCTCACAGCCCATCGACGACGAACCGCCGCCTTCCGGCGAGGCGGAGGCCCGCCAAGATCGCGGATTGAACGAGCTGCCGGAGGAAATGCTGGACCAGATTGCCGGGCACCTGCCGATGCGATCGTTGCAGGCTCTGGCGTGTGTGAACCAGCGCATGGGAAGCATCGTCGACTGGCAGTACGAATTGAAGCAGAGGACGCTCCAACAAGACATCGAGCGATTCTCATGGACGTCCGGGCTGGACGACTTCCGGTCTCTGCTGTTTCTCGTCCGACGTCTTCCGCGCGAGGATCAGATCGCGCCGCTCCAGGCGTTGTATGCGCGTCTTGATCGATTGCCCGAGGCTCAACGCAAGCCGGCTGCGGCTGCAGTTCTGAGGGACCTGTCCGGGTTGTCCGAACGCTTGGTCAGTCAGTTGAGAGTCCTCGCGAACCACGGTTCGGCCGCCAGCGCCGTCATTGCTGGTGAGCCTGTCCTTGACATCGCGAACTGCTTTGGAATTCGCAACACCGATGACTTGGACCGGCTGGCCCTCAGCCACGGTCCCATCCAGGCAGCCATCGATGCAGGCGAAGACAGTTCGGAAGTCCTGAAGCGTTATCAAGTTCCTCGCCACCTGCTACCGTTGGAGTCCTCGTCGCCGCACCTGTCCAAGTCTTTTCAAGGGGTGCAGGATCCTTCGCTCTACATGGCCCGTCTGCAGCAAACCCGTCGCGCTGTCCGTCAGGGCGAACCTGTGGACGCGGCTGTGAATCGATGCTTCGAAGGGGTCGACTTCCGCCCCACCGATCGACGCCGCCTGGTGCTGTGCGCGGTCGACGGTGTCGCCGGGGAAGCCGCCGCCCGGGGGGATCACCTCGATGCCATCGCGCAGAAGCATGACATTGACACCGAGGCCGGACGGATAGAACTGGAACGCCGCGCCTGCAACGGAGCTGCCGGAGAAAAGGCCCTGGCAGGAGAGAACGTGGCTGCGGTGGCGCGACAACATGGCATTCGATCCGAGCCCTACCTGTTGGCGCTGATGGGCGTGGCGATGAGGGGCGTACCAGGCGACGAGGTCAGGACGGGCGAGAAGACCGTGGAACAGGTGACCCGCGAACATGGCCTCGATCTCTCACAGATCGCGAATGCCATGGAGGAAGGAAGGACATCGCCCCAACGGACCGGCCTGCTTCCACATAGCTTCCTCAGAGCAATGAGTGACTTGTGGTACCGCGTGCCAGGCGCAGCCGAGTTTCTCGAGCACGAGGCCAAGTCAGGCAGAGCGTCCTCCGTACCAAGGGTGTGAGCCATCCCCGGGAACGCTCACGCGTTCACTTCCCGTCGACCTTGTTCTTCGCCGTCGGAGCGGCGGCAGGCGCGGCGACCGGTGGGCACGTGCCTTCGCCGACGTGCCCATCCCGCGGATTCCAGAGGCGAACCGTCGCCGTTTCCCGGTCACATAGCTCATCCCCCTTGTCCAGGTTGTCCGCCATCGAGGCAGACACGGAGACATGAGCAACCGGAGAACCATTGTCATGGTCAGAACATCGCCCCAATGGGGAAGCACGATCCCCTCGTCCCCCACCGAAGCGGCGACCGAGGCGGTGACCGAAACGGCAATCGACACCGCAATTGACACCGCAATCGACACGGCACCCCGAACACTGCCTCCGTCTGGCGGAATGCCGAATCCGCAGCGCGCGGGCCTGATGTACCTGCCGCAGGAGATGCTCGAGCAGGTCGCCGATCACCTTCCGGCGAAGGATCTGAGGGCGCTGGCGCTCACGAGCAGGGAAAGCGCACGGGCCGTCGACTACCAGTTGAAGCGGGCGATGATCTCCCACCAGATCGCCCGGATCTCCGGAAAGGCGCAGCCTCCCTGGGGCGAACGACTCGAGACCTTTCAGCGACTGCTGACTGCCATCCAAGGGCTCCGCAAGAGCGATCAGCCCCGGCAAGCGCTGCAGGCCCTGAGTGCATGCCTCGATCTGATGCCGGAAGCGGAATGCCGACAGGCCGCGGCGAACTTGCTGACTTTGCATCCGCTGCTGCCGGAGTCACTGCACGAGCCCTTGAAGATCCTGGCCGAACACGGTTCGCCCACGCTCGCCATCGCTGGCGGCGTGAGCGTCGAAACGATCGTTCGCCACTTCTATCCGTCCTGCGAAGGACGGGCGCGGAACGATCTTCTTCTCAGGCTCGAGAGCACGGCGATCCACCTGGGTCCCGCCGAGGAAGCCATCAAGGCGGGTGAAGATCCGGACGAGGTTGCCCAGCGCCTCGGCATTGACAGCAACTTCGCGTGGGCGTTGAAAAGGCGGATCGACCGGAGAGGCGATGTGCTCCCTGCCGTGCCGCCCGGTGCCCTGCCTGTCGCTCGACGAGCGGCCCGTGGGGGAGAAAGCGTGGAGGCAGTGGCACTGCGTCTTCGGCTCACCCGGCAGCGCGACATCGAGGACCTGGAGTTGTTCGCGGCCGAAGGCGCCGCGGGAGAAGCGGTGGCCTTGGGCGAGCCCGTCGATCAGGTGGCGGCGAGGCATGGCATCCGAAGCGTCAACGGACGCTGGGCCCTGGAGCGCACGGCCTGCTGCGGGGCGGCTTGCGATGCGGTCAGGCATGGCCACCTGGTGGATGCCACGGCGGACCGCCACGGCATCCTGGACCCGCTGAACCGCTACCACCTGCTGCTCCAGGCGATGGCGGCAAAGCCCGGCGACGCGGTCAGGAACGGGGCGTCCGTCGAGGACGTGGCGCGTCTCCATGGCATCGACCTGTCTGCGCTCGCCGTCGAACTGCAAGCCCGCGCGCCCCAGCGGCACAGCGAGCTCAACCCCGGCTTCCCCGGAGGCCACGGAGACCACGGAGACCACGGAGACCACGGAGAGGAAGACGATGCGGCGTATGTGCAAAGAATGACGCAGAGCCACTACCAGTGGCTCGTCGACGACCTCAAGCGCCACGCCGAGTCGCGTCCGGAGAGTCGCCTGCAATTCAGGCGTCGGTTCATGACCTTCCTGACGGAAGTCCCCGCCCGCGAACGTCCTGGAGCCACGGGGCACGAGCCCCCGGCCCCGGCCTGAGGCGAGGCCCGCCCCGGCGGCGCTTCACTTCTTGTCGACCTTGTTCTTCGCCGTCGCCGCCGCGGCAGGTGCGGGCGCAGAGGACTTCGCGGCCGATTCGTCGATCAGCTGCCGCATCATGGCCGTCGCGCGCGCATTCTTGGGGTCCACGCGCAGGCACTTCTGCAGCACCATGATCGCCCCGGACTTGTCGATCGTCGCCAGCTTCTCGGCCTTGCGCACGTAGAGGTCGGCCAGCAGCCGCTTCGCCGACGGATCGTTGCGATCCTGCGGCGCACGTTTCTCCAGCAGGCGGATGGGCTCGTCGACCTCGCCCTGCGCGGCCAGCATCGCGATGTGCTCCAGCTCGTTGCGGTCCGGACCGGCGGCGGCCGCCGCGGCCTGGGCCGACTCCTTCGCCGGGGTGCCCGAGCTCGACGCCTGCGCCTTCGCGGGCGAGGCCGGCTTCGCCGCGACCGGCGGCGGCGCGGCCTTGCGCAGCGTCACGCGCGCCGGCTTGCCGAGGTAGCTCTTCTGGTTGCGTTCCTTCTCGAGCGCGCGCAGCGCATCGGCGGCCGCCTCGTTGTCCGGCTGCAGCGACAGCGCCGCGAGGTACTGCGTCGTCGCACCGTCGAGGTCGCCGCGCTTCTGCGCGGCCCGGGCCTTGTCCAGGCGCTCGCTCACGCCGCTGTCGATCTGCTGCCGCGTCGCGGCCAGGCTGTCGCGATAACCGGCATTGTCCGGACGCAGCACCGTCAGCGCCTCCCAGGTCCAGGCGGCGTCGGCCAGCTGGCCATCCTTCACCTGCTCCTGCGCACGCTGGACCTGCGCCTGCTCGAACGCCGACGGCGGCGCGCCCGCCGTCCCTTCCGGGTTGCGCAACGCGCCGGGGCCGCCGGTACAGGCCGACAGCGCGACGGCCATCACCAGGGCCAGTGCAACGGCGGCTCTCATGGGGTCGGTCCGATGCGTCGGCTGGTCTGCAGCCGGGCCTTGAAGGCCTCGAGGTCGTGGTCGCCAAAGATCATCGTGCGGCGCAGCATCAGCGGCTGCGCGTAGAAGGCGTTGCCGCCCGGGTTGACGGTCACTGCCAGCGTGTACTTCTGGCGCGTCAACGCGTCCAGCACCAGCTCGTTGGCGTCGCCGTAGGGATAGGCGTAATGGCGCACCTGACCGGCCGTGCCGAGCTTCTGCTCGATCAGGTCGCGCGGGCCGGCGGTCTCGCTGTCGAGGTTGCGCTTGTAGCGCTCCTCGTTCTCGCCGGTGGTGCGTTCGATCAGGTTGCGATGCGACTTCGAGTGCGACTGGATGTCCATCAGCCCCGAGCCCTGCATCTCCGCCAGCTGCGGCCAACTCACTGCGTCGCCGCCCGCGCCGACGAAGTCGGTGTAGACGAACATCGTCGCCGGCATGCCGAGCTTGCGCAGCACCGGATAGGCCAGCTTGTAGACCGACTCGTAGCCGTCGTCGAAAGTGATCACCACGGCCTTGGGCGGCAGCGGCTCCTTGCCGTCGAGGTAACCCGCGAGTTGCGACAGCTTGACGACGCGGTAGTCGTTCTTCGCGAGCCACTCCATCTGCGCCGCGAAGTTGGCCTGGGACACGGCCATCTTGCCGCCTACCGTGCCGAGACGGTGATAGCAGAGGATGGGCACGGTCTGCAGCTGGCCCGAGCGCACGCCCAGCGGGCTCATCGGCTTGAGCGGCACGATCAGCGGCTGGCCCGGCTCGGCCTTCGTGGCGCCGCTGTTGGCCTCGCTGATCTGCCAGTCGCGGTCCTCGCTGCCGAGCAGCCGGCCCGCGATGCCGCGCAGCGACTCACCGGCCACCGGCACGTAGATCAGCAGCCGGTCGCTGCGCGCGACGATCTCGCCGTTGGCGGTGGTCGAAGGCGCCTTCACGGGCGCGGGCTCGCTCAGCGGCGGCGTCGCGGTCGGCGGCGCGACGCAGCCGGTCAGCGCGAGCACCATGGCCACTGCGGCGGCCATGACAGCGCCGCCAGGCATCGAACGACGCGGTCGAACTCCCTCTCCCGCTTGCGGGAAAGGGTGGGCGTGAGGGCCAGCGGCCGGCGAAGTACGGCGGGTCGCTTCATGCGTGAGGCTGCCGGCCCTCACCCCTGCCCTCTCCTGCAAACGGGAGAGGGAGCCCCCCCGAGGGGCACCGATGCCGATGCGCATGAATCCGTTCAACACGAGCATCAGGCAGCTCCTGGCGTAGACGGCGGGACGGGCTGGGTCTGCTCGTCCGAGGGCGCGGCGGCGACCGGCGCCTTGGGCTCGGCCGACGAGGCCTGAGCCGCCTGGGCCGCCTGGGCAGCCTCCGCGGCCTGCTGCCGGGCCGCGGCCAGCGCGCCGGACTTGCGCCCGATCGTCGTCGGCGCCTCGGCCTTCGCCGCGGAGGCCGCCAGCGCCTGCTTGTCCTGCAGCGCCTGCGCCATGCGGTCGAAGGCGGCGTAGAGCAGGCCGAATTCGTCCTTGCGCTGCTCGCGGATGCGGAAGTCGACGCGGCCGCGGCCGATCTCGTCCAGCGCCTCCACGACCAGCTTGATGGGCCGCGAGAACCAGTTGGCGACGAAGAACATCGCGATCGCCACGGCCAGCACCGTCGTCACCGCGAGCACCGCCATCAGCGTGCGCGACAGCCGCGCGACGCTCTCCAGCGGACGCTCCGGCAAACCGAGCGCGACGCGCCCGACGGTCTTGTCCTGGAAGGTGATCGGCGAATCGAAACCCAGGATCGCCGCGCCGCCCGCCGCGTGATACCGCGTGCGCTTGACGGCGCCCTGCGCGCCCAGCGTCTCGCCCGGCGGCGCCTGATACGGCTTGCCGACGGTGTCGGGCAGGCTGGACGCGGCGACCACGCCGGCGCGGTCGATGACGGTGACGCTCTCGAAGTCACCCGTCTTCATGATCTCCTGCAGCGAAACGTCGACGGAGACCCAGTCCTCGCCCAGCGCCGCGGTGGCGTTCTGCGCGGCGATGAAGCGCGACAGCGCGGTGCCGTAGTCGGCCACCTGCTGCATCAGCGCGGCGTTCTGGCGCTGGCTGATGATGGAGCCGCTCACGGCCATCACGATGGCGACGATGCCGGCCATCATCGCGGCCCATTTCACGCGCAGCGGGATCAGCTTGGAGCGGCCCTTGTTGCGCGCTTCCTCGTCGATCTCGTTGAGCACCTTGACCAGCGAATCGGCGAGTTCGGCGCCGGTCTGGAAGCGGTTGTCCGGCGCCTTGGCCATGCAGCGGTCGACGACGCGGCGCAGCGACGCGGGGATCTCTGGGCGCAGCTTGTTGAGCGGTGTCGGGTCGTCCTTGGCGATCTTGAGCGCCAGGTTCACCACGCTGTCGCCGGTGAACGGGCGCACGCCGGTGAGCATCTGGTACAGCACGATGCCGACCGAGAACAGGTCCGAGCGGCCGTCGATCTTCTCGCCGTTCATCTGCTCGGGGGCCATGTATTGCGGCGTGCCGAGCACGTCGCCGACGCGGGTGCGCTGCTCCCCCTTGGTGGACTCCATGTGGGCGATGCCGAAGTCCATCACCTTGATGTCGAGCGTGCCGCGCACGCGGGCGATGTTGCCGGGCTTGATGTCGCGGTGGACGATGCCGCGCTTGTGCGCGTAGTCGAGCGCGCGGGCCAGCTGGATGGCCATCACGACGGTGTCGCGGATGGGCAGCGGCGTGCCGGGCTCGAGCAGGTCGGCCAGCGGCTCGCCGTCGAGCAGCTCCATGGCCATGTAGGGCCGGCCGTCGACCTCGCCCACGTCGTGCACGGTGACGATGTTGGGGTGCGACAGGCTGCCGGAGGCGCGCGCCTCGCGCAGGAAGCGGGCGTGGTATTCCTCGTCCTCGCACAGCGAGGCGTGCAGGAACTTGATCGCCACGTCGCGGCCGATGCTCGGGTCGTGGGCCTTGAACACGCTGGCCATGCCGCCGCGTCCGATGCGGTCCAGCACCTGGAAGCGGCCGACCTGGCGCACGGGGGCCTCGTTGCTCGCGACCTTCGCGGCGAGCGTGCCGCCCGGCAGCGTGCCGGTGGACGGACGCCGCTCGGGCTCGGGCGGCAGGGCGCGCAGCGCCGCCACGGCGGCTGCGGCATCGGGATCGAGCACGGTCTCGGCGAATTCGGACGCGCCGAATTCGGATTCCTCGGCGTCGGCCACGGGCGCGGCGAACGGCGTCACCGACGCAGCGGGCGGGGCCACCGGCGGGGCGACCGGCACGACAGGCGGCGTCGCGTCGGGGGCCGCGGGCGCCACGGGCGGCTTGGCCACCGCCTCGACGGCGGGCGGCTTCGCCACGACGGCCTTCGCGGCCGGAACGAGCACGGTTTCGTTGCCGGTCGCCGCGGGCGACGGGATCGATGCGGCCGGCGCCGACGGCGACGAGGTCGTGGCCGGGGCAGCCGACGGCGTGGCCTTGGCGGCGGACGCAAGTGCCGCCGCGGGAACGATCACCGTTTCATTGCCCGAGGGCTCGACGTCCGCGAGCGACTTGGCGGCGGCCGCGGGCGGCTCGACCGGCGCGACGGGTGGAACGGGCTGGGCGGGCGCCGAAGGCGTCGGGGCAGGAGTCACGGAAGAGGCTTCAGCGGGAATGGCGGATTCGGCGGCGGGCGTCGAGGGGGCGGGCGTCGAGGGGGCGGGCTTCTCGGCGTGCGTGCGCGGGGTCAGCAGCGGGGCGGGCGCGATGACGGTGTGGTCGGTGTCGACGGGGATGTCGGCCGGCTTGCGACCGGCGCGCATCGAGAAGGTGTCGGGGAACGTCGGATCGATGAAGCTGATCTCGCGCTCATGCTGGACCGTCTCGGGGCCCTCGTCATGAGGCGGCTCCGGCTCCGGATCCGGCGCCGATGCGGGAACGGCGCGGTTGGCGGCGGTGTTCGGGGGCATGCGGTCCAGCGGCGCGCCGGCCGGCACGATGCGTGTCGCGTCCGGATCGAGCGTGGGATCGTCGGCCACCGCCGGTGCGTTGCCCGGCTTGGCCGAGCGGGGATTGCCTTCTTTTCGTGACATCGAACGCCTCGCCGCGGCGAGGATCGCCGCCCAATGCGCATCGTCCCTGTCACGGGGATCGGGGGCAATGAACGAAAGTCACCAGAGCAAGGTCCTGGAGTTCGCTAAGCCCCACCCTGGTCGGTTCAGAAGAAGCGCGCGACCCAGCGGTCCCCCACTTCCGAGTCCATCGTCGGATAGCTGATCTTTTCCAGATACTCGTCGCTGACCCAGACGGGCCGGAGCGCATTCGCAACAGCCCGGTACACGGGTAACGGATCGTTGCGGTTGACATCTCCGGCGACCGGCTCAACGCCCGCTTGGACAAGCACCGCGCCGTCCTTCAGGTCCATCACCCGGCAATCGGCCGGCAGGACATCCCTCAACGCGCCACCACCGCCTAGCCGGTCCGCATGGCGGGGTCCCAAGGCCGTGAGCCAGTTGATGGTCATGAGACCGGCGGGTGCATGAAGCACCAGGAACGAGAAGTCGCCCATGGCCAGTCCCGGATGCCGCAGCAGCCGGGGGACCGAGTGAGTCTCGAACGCGTCAGTCGCGTCGTTGTGCTCGGCATTCCAGCCGAATGCGGGGCCACACAGCCCGTAGTTGAGCGGCAGCCCTGCAAGCATCGAGGCGAAGACCTCCCGCAGCGCATCCGGGCCGTCACGCAGGACATCGAGCGGCAGAAGAATCTGGATGCCACCCCGCGACAATTCCCTCGACGGCGCGTAGTGCACCGCGTCAAAAGCGGGCGGCGTGGCGTCAGCGTCAGGTTCTGCCGCCTGGAAGTGCGCACCGAAGGAGCCGCTGCCCAGCGTCAGGTCCGCATCGAGCCAGCGCGAAACGTCCGCCCACTCCGAAGGCTCGAAGGGGCGCATCGCTTCGTCGTCGTAGTCGCTGCAGAGACGGATGCTTGCGCCGAACCGTTGCATGAAGCCGTCATACAGGCGCTGGATCGCCGGCATGGCCGGCGCGAGCGGCCCGTCGAGCAGCAGGACGATCTCGATGCAGAGGTCGACCAGTCGGACACCGTCTTCATCGACGGTCACTTGTTCTCGAAGTTCAGTGAGAGTCATTGTTGGCAACCCGTCATGTGCAGGCGCAGTCCTTGTCAGGCTTCATTTCGACGATCTTGTCCTTGTCGGCGCGACTCATGTTGCGCCGGGTGAAACGCTGATTGCGGGTGTGAGTGTCCTTCGGAAACTTCACCTCGATGTACTTCGAGATGTTGCCCGGCGCGATGCCCCCGGCCGGCGACTTGAGCGACACGGCATCCCAGATCGTCAAGCGACCGCCAAGGGCCAGCGCCTCCTTGGCGATGCCACCAAAGGCGGCGACACCCGGCGCCATGCTGGTCAGCGCCGTCGTCCCGGCGATCGTGCGACCGGTCATCGAGACCAGCATGATCATCGGATCGCCTGGCGTCATCGGCGACAGCGCGGGAGCCTCCAGCAGCAGTCTCGGGTTCTTCGCCGTGTAGGTGGTGAAGTTTCCCCCATGCGTCTTGAATGATGACGAACTGAGGCGCTCCGCCATCATGTCCTGGCGCTTGCCCATGCCGGGCTTCCAGTTCTTCGTCACATGGCAGGCCGCATCACAGAGCTCGTCCGCAAGTTCCTTGTCCCCCAGTCGAGCCGCGAAGTCCGCCGTCGCGATGCCCTGGATCTCTCCGCCCAGGTTTGCCGCGTTCTCGTGGTTGTGGAACATCTTGTCCATCAACCGGGCGCAGTTCTTCCCGTTCATCTTCGTGTCGAAGGAGTACAGGATCCAGGTCGCCTCCTTCATGAAGGTGCTGGACTTGACCCCGCCGAGCGTGCCCGGATTATCCCCGTTGGACATCGCGAACTTCGAGCCCTTGATGGCCGCCATCGCCTTGTCGCCCTTGACGGTGGTCGTGCCGTCGGACAGCGTCATCGACTGGGCGATGTTGGGATACGGGATCGGCACGGGACCGCCCGGGCTCGGGGTCTTGCAGACGTCCGGGATGGTGGCCGCGCTGATGCCGTTGCTGAACTTGTGGACCAGCGAGTTGACGGTGCCGTTGACCTTGATGGTGACGGGCATTACGCGGTGTCGCTCTCAAGGAAGCGCCGGAACCAGTGCGCCGTGTCTTCGAGTTCGAACTCGGGGAACGCCATGGCGGCTTCGTACAGCCGCGGCTCGAAGACCTCCGCCAATGCCGCGTAGGCGCCCACGTCCTCGCGACGGTTGACGTCCCCGGAGATCGGAGCGCCGGCCATCTGCAGCGCGAGCACATCTCCGGCCAATGGGCGACGCAGCACCGGCTGCGCCGACAGCGCCTTGCCGATGGCGTCCTGACCTCCCAGCGCCTGGACGTGGGCCGCACCCAGGTAGTTCAGCCAGTACGCACCGCGCAGACGGTTGCCCAGCGTCAGCGTATCGATGGAGACGTGACTCACGTCCAGGCAGCGGTAGCGGCGGCACAAGCCGCGGATCTTCTCGAAGGCTGCGGGCTCGCCGGCGCCTGTCGCTGCGATGAAGGCGGGGGACAGGTAGCCGGAGGAGATGGGCAGCGCCGTTGCCACCGCATCGTGAAAGCGCGTCAGCAAGTCCATCCCCAGACGCTCGACCGTTTCGGTCGCGTAGGTCAGCAGCAGCAGACCGACTGCGTCCGGCCGCATCGCGGCAATGGGATCGTCGGCGTGCAGACCGATGTAGCGGACGCGATGCGCGCTCACGCCTTCGGGGTTGTCCATCAGTCGGAAACCGACCGACTCTTCGCCCGGTTGCGCCAATGCCGTCAGGCGCGCCCCGATCGCGGCGTCGTCGAGTTCGACGGCCTCGCCCTCCTCGTCGATGGTCCAGCGTAGCGCGGGCTGCCGCACGAGTCGAAGGTACTCGGCGATGCAGCGCGCCGCCGCTGCCTGATGCTGTTCGCACGGCGCGGGCAGGTAGAACACCGCGGTCCATCCATCGCGCAACACCGGCACGCCGGCCTCGACATCCAATCGATAACGCGGCAAGGAGGCGCCGCCGGCGGCGTCGTTCAGGGGAAGGGATTCGGTCAAGTCAGGGTCTCCTGCGAGCGTCGATGGAATTCAGATCGGCAGGCCGAGCAGGCGTGCCACGCCCTTCATCGCGAACGAGGCGAACGGTCCGATGCGATATCCGGGCGCCACGATCTTGGGAACCTGCCGGAACACGTGCATATAGAGCTCGCCCTGGTCGAACGCCCCGCGGTCGCCCCAGTGCGGCATGTTCGACGGCGGGCATGGCGCCTTGAAATCGTAGACCGCGCGCACGGCGCTCGGGTTGCCTGGCGCATGCAGCACGACATCCGGCCGCTGCGAACCCTTGATGACGTCGCCCGGTTGGCCGACTGCCTGCGGCCCCTTGGGAGTGCCGTTGTAGGACTGCTCGGTCGACGCCTCGTTCCCGCGCCCCTGTGCCGCCATCTTCTCGTTGACGCAGGCCTCGGCTTCTTCGCCGATCTCGGTGCCGCGCTGCATCGCGCCCGTGATGTCCTTGCCGCGGGCATCCTGACCCACCACGCTCTTGCAGAACTTCAACCAGGCCGCCTTGGACTTCGGTCCGCTCGGGCTGCCCAGATGCTTCTTATTGACCGTCGCCGCGGCGGACTCGATGCATTCCTTCAGGATCGCCTCGAACACCTCGATCGTCACGGGCGGATTGATCGCCCCGCTCAGATTCGCCGCGTTCTCATGGTTGTGGAACATCTTGTCCATGAAGCGCGCGGCGTTCTTCTTGTTCATCTTGACGGTGAACGAGTAGAGGATCCAGGTCGCCTCCTTCATGAAGGTGCTGGACTTCACCCCCCCGGCCACGCCCGGGTTGTCGCCGTTGGACATCGCGAACTTCGAGCCCTTGACGGCGGCCATCGTCTTGTCGCCCTTCACCGTCGTCGTGCCGTCGGACAGCGTGATCGACTGGGCGATGTTGGGATACGGGATCGGCACGGGGCCGCCCGGACTGGGCGTCTTGCAGACGTCGGGCAGCGTCGCGATGCTGATGCCGTTGCTGAACTTGTGCACCAGCGAATTCACGGTGCCATTGACCTTGATGGTGGCCGGCATGACCTCAGTCCCCAGCGCCGAAACGGTCCAGCAACCTGCGCTGCCGCCACGCCGGCGCATCGACCGGGAACAGCGGCGTCCCCGGCCGCAGCAGGCACAGGTGCAGCGCGGCGAGCACCCTCGCCCGCTGCCGTCCGCCGTGCAGCACGCGCAGGCAGTGCACCTCGCTCAGCGGCTGGCCGAGGAAGAGCCGTCCGTCCGGCGACAGTGTCGGCAGCCGCGACTGATGCGCCAGCCACCAGGCCCGCACCTGCTCGACGTTGGGCCACGGCAGCGCGACGTCCACCGGCACCTCGACGTCGTCGTCCTCCGGGTCCTCGTTGGGGCCCTCGTCGAAGTCCTCAGGCGGCGGCGCCTCCAGGCCGTCCGTGTTCACGTCGGCGCCGGCGATCAGGCAGAAGGCCTCCAGCGCGATGCGCGCCGACGCGGGCTTGGTCATCTGGTCGATCAGCCACGGCAGGTAGCGCAGCTGGCCGGACAGCCCCGCGCCGATGATGCGCAGGCGCGCCGCGCCGGCCATCGTCTCCGCCTCGACCAGCAGGCGGTGGCCCTCCTGCACCGGCAGCGCGAGCACCGCCAGCCGGAACGCGTCCATCTGCCGCGTGCCCGGCCGCAGCGCGGCGCCGGTCAGCGCGGCCAGGGCCTTGCCGCGATCGCCCAGCAGCACGCCGGACCACAAGGCCCAGTAGCGCGGCTCGCTCTTCTCGTCGCCGATCAGGCCAAGCACCGGCTCCAGCCCCTCGACGCGCCCGAGCTCGCCCGCCAGCCGCAGCGCCCGCGCGCGCTCTCCGGCATTGGTCGACCGCATCGACACCGACCAGCGCTCCCCCGCGTCCAGCCGGTGCGCGCCGTAGGCCTCCAGCGTCAGGCGCCGGCTCAGCGAATCGTCGGCCGGCATCAGCGCCTCGGCCTTCAGCGCCTCGTTGGCGCCGACCCAGCCCAGCGCCGAGGCAAGACCTGGCGCCGCCTCGGGCGCTTCCTTGGCGCGCCGCACCAGCGGCAGCCAGTCGTCCGGCCGTCCGTTCAGCGCCAGGACGCCGGCGACGAAGAAGTCCTCCGCGCAGTCGTTGACCAGCGCGGCCTGGCACGGCGGCCAGGCCTCGTCGCCGGCCTCGACGAGCCCGTCGATCTGCGCGGCCAGTTGTTCGTCCAGATCGGCGAACTGTTGCGGCGAGTAATGCGGCGCGTCGAGCGCGTCGCGCCGCTGCGTCCACAGGAACGCGGCCTCGTCGCGGTAGGTCTCGATCTGGTCGGCGGTCACCGGCGCCGGGGCACCGGGCTCGAAGCGGGCGTTGTCCATCGTCATGCCCGCACCGCCACGTCGGCGCGGATCACCGCCGCGCCGCGTCCGCCGCCGTCCGAGCTGCCCCAAAGCAGCGTCAGCGGCCCCTTTGCGTGACCCTTGCGGCAGGCCGAGGCCGCCAGCAGCAGATGCAGCGGCAAGCCCGCCGCGCCCACGTCGCCCCAGCAGTCCGCCGGCGCGAGGAAGTCCGTCGGATCGCGCAGCCGGTCGCGCACGCGCAGCCCGCAGAAACCGTATTCGTCGGCGCGGTACGCCTCTCCGTTCATGTCGCAGACCACGTTGTCGATCACCCCTCCCGCGGGCATTTCATCGAGCGCGCGGCGCAGGGCCTGCGTCAGGCCTTCGCCGATGCAGACCTCGCCGCTCTTGTTCAATTTCGATTCGCGGCCGAGACCGACCGCAAGCACGTCCGCCCAGCCGCCGCCCGCGGCGGTCTCTCCCGCACGCGCCAGGAGCAGCGCGCCGGCGGCTTCACCGGGGATGAATCCCCAGGCGTTGTTCAACGGACCGGCGCCGTGCAACTGCTCTTCGGCCTCGAGCCATTCGAGCGTCTCCGGCGCCAGATACGAGTCCACGCCCGCGACGACGACCGCGTCGACCTGCCCGCCGCGCAGCCAGGCGCGCGCCTGGTCAAGCGCCTCGAAGCCGCCCGCATGGCCGCTGGCGAAGAGCTGGCACGGGCCGAGCCGCGCGCCGAGACGTTCGCGGCACAGCGCGCGCACGGCGTCGTCGGCGGCGTCCGGACCGCCAGGACGCGCAGGCGGCAAGGCGATGGCGACGCCGATGCGGCCGTCGCGCCCATCGCGGGCCGCCGTCGCCGCACCGCCTGGCGCGAGCACACCCGCCAAGGCTTCCGTCAACGCGGGCGCCAGCAGCGCGACCAGGCGTTCCGCGCCGCGCAGGGCGTCGTCGACGCCGGCCACCCGCGCCACGCGCATCGGCTCGCCGGCGGTGTCGATCATGTAGGCGTGCTCGCTGAAGCCGCACAGCCCCGCGCGCACCGCGGCGGCGGTCGAGCGCGCATCGCCGCCCACCGGGGTGAAGGCGCCGATCGCCAGGACGCGCAGCGCCGGCGGCGCCGATGCGGCTGGCGATGGCGGAGCAGTCGATTCCTGGCGCATCTCAGGCCGCCTCCGTCCGATGGCCGGAGGCATCGGCCTCGTCGGGCATCGGCGCCCCGAGCACGCCGTCGCGCAGATCCTGCTTGAGCCAGATCCGCGTGCGGTCCAGCTTGAGCACGCGCGGATGGCACGGCAGCGCGCTGTGGAAGACCAGCGACACCCGGCGCTCATCCGGCGCCAGGATCACGGTGTGCAGCTTCGGCGGCGGATGCTGCTCGCGGTGGCCGTCGTTGAAGAAGGTCTCCAGGCCGAGGAACACGCGCGGCAAGGCGAAGCGAAGTTGTCCGCCGCCCGGCGACAGGTTCAGCAGCGCGACCGGTTCACCGCCGCGCAGGAAGCCCGCATGCTGCTGGTCCGGCGGCGCGCACTGGTAGTGGCGGTCGTCGAAGTCGTCGGGCAGCAGCGGCAGGCGCTCGCGCTGCCAGCGCTCGTCGTAGGTGCCGGCGAAGCGGCGGCGTTCCGTCCAGTGGCTGCACAGCGCGCCGAAACCGGCCGGCACGGGCCGGTCCTTCCAGCCACGGATCAGATGGTCGGGATCCTCGATGTTGGGCAGCGGGCGGCCGTCGACATGGTCGCCGTCGACCGCGTAGCCCTGCCCCAGCGGATTGCGCTCGTCCCAGGTCGCGGGATCGGCCTGGGGATCGACGCCGCCGAAGGCGCGCTCCCACACGAGGGGCATCGCCGTGAACGGCGTCGGACGGCCGATGCTGCGGCCAGACCAGACGCGATCGCCGAAAACCTTGAGCACCTTCGCGCGGCCGCCCACCGCCACGCCGACGTCCAGCTCCGTCACCGGCGTGCCGCCGGGCGCATGGGCCTGTCCATCGACGATCACGTCGGTCGCGATCTTGGTCCGGATCAGGTCCGCGTCCGCCGACAGGCTGGTCGAGGCCGCGTCACCGCGATGCGCCGGACCGCGCAGCACCTCGGGCTGCGTCTCGGCCACGCGCGGCGTACCGTCCGCCTGCAGCGTGAAGCTCGCCTTCACGGCCACCAGCCAGATCTCGGTGCCGTCGCGATCGCGCACCCAGCCGCGCTCGGCGGCGAACGGCGTGCGGTTCTGCAGTTGCCACATGGGGAATCCTGACGGGGTCCGGGGCCGTCAGTTGATGTCGACGAACGCACCCTTGATGCGGTTCGCGCCGCTGGAGCGGCTCAGCACGTAGGTGCCCCGGATCAGGATCTTGCCGGCGGCGGTCAGCACGATGCTGGCCTCGCCGCAGCGCAGCTCGACCTGCTTCGCGCCGTTGAGCACGACGCGTTCGCCGTCGACCGTCACGGTCTGACCCCGTCGCGTCAGCGCGGATCCGGCCGTCCCGGCAGGCGCACCCTCGGGGTCGACTTCGGGTTCAGGTTCGGGCGCGGCCCCGCGCGCTTCCAGCTCGAGTTCGCGCGCGGCGTGGGCCGCACGGGCGCCGCGTCGCGGCGCCTCGGGCTCCGCATGGCGCATCGCGCGGCCCAGGATGACCGGCCGGGTCGGATCGCCGCGCTCGAGCGAGACGATGACCTCGTCGCCCTCGTCCTCGACCTTCAGTCCGACGACGGACATCGCCACGACGGGCGGCAGGCCCTTGGCCATGCGGACCAGGAAGCGGCCCTGCGCGTCGAAGCCGCAGAACATGCCGACCAGCACGCCGGCGTCGACGAGCCGCATGCGGTCCATCAGGTGCTCGGCGGCGGCGACGGCCGCGCGGGTCGGATCGCCGCGACGGCGGTTGGGACTGGGAGCGGCACCCAGGGGCCCCGCGTTGCCTGCTTGTTCGGCCATGTCAGTTCTCTCCGATCTTGGCGCCCTTGACGGCGACGCCGCCGCTGCCCTTGATGCCTACCGTGCCGCTGGCCTTGATGGTGATCTTGGATGCGGTGATCGTGATCCCGCTCGAGTCCATCACGATCTTGCTGCCGCCGGCCTTGAGCGTGATCGATGGCGCCTCGATCGTGGCGCTGCCGCCGGCCTTGGTCTTGTAGGTGCCCTTGGCGGTCTGCCCGATGGTCGCGGCCGACAGCTTGTGCGGACCGCCGACGCCGATCGACTGCAGCGCGCCGACGTTGACCCGCTGCAGCCCGCCGATGGACACCATCTGCGCGCCGCCGACGTTGATCGCTTCCGCCGCGCCCACGGTGTGCATGCGCGCCGCGCCGACCGTGTGGGCCTCGGCCAGCGAGACGGTGGTGGTCTGCGCACCGTTGACGGTGTGGCTGCGCACGCCGTTGACGGTGACCGTCTGGCCGGCGTTGATCGTCACCGTCTCGCCGCCGTTGACGGTCTCGGTGCGATGCGCGCCGATGGTGATGGTCTCGGCCGCGCCGACGGTCTCGGTGCGGCTGGCGCCGACCGAGGTGGTCTCGTTGGCGCCGACCGTCTTCGAGCGGTTCGATCCGACGCTGATCGTCTGGTTCACGCCGACGGTCTGCGTCTGGTTGTTGCCCACGGTCTCCGAGTCGTCCACGTCGACCGTGTCGGTGCGGTTGTTGTGGATGGTGGAGGTCTGGTCGTGCTCGATCGTGGTGGCCATGTCGTACTGGCCGTGGATCGTGATCATCTCCTTGCCGGCGGTGTCGTCCATCGACATCTCGTTGTAGCCGGCGCCCTTGTGGGTCTTGGACTTCATGCCGCTGATGACGGCGGCGGCGGGCAGGCCGTAGGGGGGCATCTGCTCGGCGTTGTAGACGCGGCCGGTAATGAGCGGCTGGTCGGGGTCACCCTCGACGAAGTCGACCACCACCTCCTGCCCGATGCGCGGGATGGACACGCCGCCCCAGCCCTTGCCGGCCCAGGGCTGCGACACGCGGATCCAGCAGGAGCTGGTCTCGTTGCGCTGGCCGCGGCGGTCCCAGTGGAACTGCACCTTCACGCGGCCGTACTTGTCGGTGAAGATCTCCTCGCCCGACGGCCCCGTCACGATCGCGGTCTGCGGGCCCGGCGCCATCGGCTTGGGCGTGCGGCGCTCAGGGCGGAACTGCTGGTCGGCGGGGATGGCGTTGAAGCGGCAGCGCAGCTCGGACTCGCCGGAGGCCGACTCCGTCGACGCCTGGCGCAGCTGCGTGACCGTGCCGGTGACGAGGTACTTCGCGTTCTGGTCGTCGCGCGGATGGCGGCTCAGCGACAGCAGATGGCCGGTGCGCACGCCCTGCGCGTTGGTGTCGCCGTCGAAGCGGGCGAAGGCGGTCTGGATCTCGTCAAGGCGGTCCTCGACGTACTGCGCGCCGTCGCTGCCCTGCACGTAGCCGCCGGGGTAGTCGAAGACCTCGCCGTCGGACAGGTCGTAGTCGCGGGCGCGGTCCAGCTGCGTTTCCAGCGAGGTCGAGGGCCGCTCGAAGTCGTAGTCGGTGATGACGACCTTGCCGGGCTTGAGGCTCTCCTGCGTGACCCAGGTGTCGACGTACTCGAGCTCGGGCGGCGCGTTGTTCACGCCGCCGTAGAACGGCAGGGTCTCGCAGTCCGGGGCGCAGTCGTGGGCGGAGGCGGCGTCGGTCAGCACCAGCGTGTGGCCGGACTCGTCGTGGGTGAAGTACCAGTAGATGCCCTCGTTCTCGAGCAGCCGGGCGACGAAGTTGAAGTCGGTCTCGCGGTACTGGACGCAGTAGGTCCAGGGGCGGTAGGCGCGCATCAGCTTGAACTCGTGGCGCGCGACCGGGTGGTCGTCGAAGACCGCCTTGACGATGTCGGGGACGGTCATCTCCTGGAAGATGCGGCAGTCGGCGGTGCGCGTGAGCAGCCACAGCCAGGGGCGCATCGTCATCTGGTAGACGGTGTGCTTGCCCTCGAAGCCGGTCTGCGCGAAGCGGGTCACGTAGCCGGCCAGGTGGCGGGGCGCGTCGTCGCGCAGGGCCATGGTCAGCGTCGCGGACTTGCCGAGCAGTTCCGAGGCGCGGATGTCCTTGCGCTCGCTGAGCAGGGTCAGCGTGGTCTCGCCGAGGTCGCTCAACGCTTCGCGCGACGCGCAGGCGTGGACGCGGAGGACGTCGTCGTCGAGGGCGGTCTTGAGGCGGAATGGAGCTGCCATGGGCGGACCGTGAAGGCGGACCGGAGCAATCGGACCTTCACGGTAGGCTCGGGCGAACTACGCCGAAAGCGACCAAAGTCATTCGCCACGGTTGCCACGGCCGCAAGGCGGGCAGTCCGCGTCGTTGCAAATCCTCGCCATAGCGCCGCTATGGCTGCGGTTTACGCCTAGCGGCCCCTCCCGCCTTGCAGCCGCGGCAACCGCGGCGGCCGGCGCGGGGGGGACCGTGGCATGTCACCGGTGTGGGTGACGCGTGCGCCGCTGCGTGCGGCGGCGCACGTTCGTCATCGTTACATCGGCAGCGTCAGCGAGACGGTGATCGTCAGCACGGCGCCGTCGTCGTCGTAGTCGGCGGTGACCTCACGGCCCTCGACTTCCCACTGCTCCCACTCGAAGACGCCCTCTTCCTCCTCGCCGTCGACGGCTTCGCCGTAAGCGGCGGTGGCGGCCTCGCGGGTGGTCACCGGCGTGGTCGCGAACGGGCCGTTGCCCTTGTAGGGATCGACTTCCTCGCTGCCTTCGGGGTAGTAGAAGATCGCGCTCAGCACGTGGGTGCCGGTGCCCAGGGGCTCGCCGTAGTCGACCGCGTGTGTCTCGCGCGGGGAGAAGGACAGCACGACGCCGGCCTCCTTCAGATGCACGAAGCCGGCGCGAATCTCTTTCTTGCGCTTCTGGGAGAGCTCGGTCGGCGCGGGCGTGCCGGCGGGCGTGGTGTGCGCGAGCACGGCAGCGATGAGCGGAACGTCGACTTCGGTCAGGCCGAGGAGGCTCGGGAGCTCTGGGAGCGTCAGGATGGAGGTGGTGGTCATGAGGCTGAACGATACCCCGTAATGGGGTCACCGGGCCGGGCGGGCGATCAGGATGGAACTCAGGCCGCCGGGGCGCCGTTCGGCGAAGCCCAAGTCCAGACTGACCCAGGATTCGCGTCGTCGAACCCTTCCGTGACGTCGGCCCCGCCTGTCAGGCCTTCATCGGGAACGATAGGAGAACAGTTTTCACCGCCAACGCATCGTTGTAGTCCACCTTGATCTGGCGGCCATCCCTCATCCAGATATCCCAGTAGATGTCGCCGTCCTCCTCCTCGGTCTCCTGAGGATCACCGAAGGCCATCAAGGCTTTCTCGCGCGTGTTCACTGGTCCTTCAGCGAAGGGAATGGATCCCGGGTACGCAGCAACCTTGGCGGCGCCATTGGGATAGTAGAAAACGCCGCTCATCGCATACGGACCGGCCCCGAGCGGATCGCGATAGTTCCGCGAGTAGAACTCCCTCGGCGTGAGCGCGAGCGAGATGCCCAGTTCATTGAACTGCACGAAGTCGAGGGTCAGGTCTTTCAGCTTCTTCGGAGACAAGGCATCCACGGATCCACCGTTGGCCCTGATGGCGTCGATCACGGCCGCATCGGTGTTGGTCATTCCTACCAGGACAAACAATTGATCTGCGTTCATGCGGAATCATCTCTTCACGGGCAACTGGACTGCCAGTATCTGCAGTTCTCCGCCTGCGCCCAGCGTTGCAAAGAGGGCGTGTCCGTCGCGATCCCAACGGAAACGATGGCCGTTCGGACCTTTCCATCCGGGCGCTCCGAGCACCTTCATCAGGTCGTCGAGCGTCGCGCTGAAGTCCAAGCCGTACGGAAGTTCACCGGTGTATGGGCAGAAGTCTTCCGCCCCCGCGCCCGCGCCGTAGAAGCGAACGTTCGTCAACACCAACGCGCCTTCTGGATACTTGCGGAGCTTGACGGTCATGAACTGCTCGCCGGTGAATGTGAGTTCAAGCCCGGCCTCAGCCTTTTTCAGAAAGGTCGTGTCGTCCCCCTCCGGCAGTTCAGGCGCCCCATCGACGGCGACGGAGTGAAGGAACAGGGCCAAAGATGCCTCGCCAAAGTAGGACCCAAGGGCTCGCAGCAGGGTGTCGATGTTCATGTCTTGTTGATGCATGCGTTTGTGGACAGCTTGGTCCGGCGATCACCTTCGTCCCTCATCTCCAGTCCTCTTTCCGCGGCAAGGTCAAGCAGTCGGCGTGACCGACTTGCTCACGAGCCCGCCGCCCAGGACGTGGAAGCGAATTCCACCCATAGCCAAGGGAGTTCCGTCAGTTCGCCCTGATGTGGATTTCGAACTTGGCTGCCCTCGATCGCGAGCGGCTTCAGGCTAACGCGCTCAGCCGGAGGCGCGTCGAGATCGATGTCCTCCACGATAGCCGCCTGCACGCAGACGCCCTGACGCCATCGGAGCAGCAGCGGCAGGTCCGGAGGGATGAAGCCGTTCAGGAACTCGGCGTGATCCTCCAGATCCAGCCACATCCAGGCGACTTGGGTCGGCATCGCATCCGCGCAGAGCGCGTCGAAGAGCGGCCGCAGTCGCAGACACTTCGGGCACCACGCCTCGGCGCCGATGATGACCAGCAGCTCCGCGTCGGACCGTGCGAGTTGACGGGCCAGCGCCTGCGCGTCGTTCCAAGGATCGAAGGTCGGCATGTCAGGCGGCCTGCTCGAGACCGATGCGGCGGAGTTGACGCGCCTGATGCCCAGGGCTCGCGCGCAGGTCGACCGCGTATTCGGGATGCATCCGCGTCAATGCGTCGGCCGCGATGAATCGCAGGGCCTGGGCGTGGTCGCGCGTCGGGTCGAGGATGTCCCGCAGGAGGTGCGGATGCACGGGATTCGCCAGCAGCAGCCGCTGGTCGCGCGGCCACGTGTGACGGCTGGCCGGATGCGCGCGGACGCGCGTGACGTCCGGCAGAGGAAGGCCGGCGTCGGCATCGCGGCGCTCCGTTGTCATCGGTGCGTCGAGATCGAAGGCTGGCTCCTCGGCCGTGAGCCCTTCTCCGGCCAGATCGACGGCCGTGAGGCACTGCCAGACCCATCCAGCCCAACGACCCTGCGCCGGATCCTGCATCGCGGACACGACGAAGTCGAGCAGCGCCGGGTCGCCATGACTCAGCGAGAAATTGAGCGCCTGCCTCACCGGAAGACGCGCCACCAGCCGCCCCGTCTCGGGATGACCGATCGGCAGCATGGCGGCGAGTTCTCGGAGCCAGCGGTCCAGACGGCGTCGCGCCGGCACGCGATACCAGCCGGTCGCCTTGGCGAGCACATCGGTCTGTTCCACGGCGCATTGCCAGAGCAGACCCGACAGGCGCACCACGACGTCGGGACTGCGGGCTTCCCGGGCTGAGCCCGCATGCCAGGCGATCACGGCCTCGGCGCGGACGGCGCTCGACGAGTCCTCGAACAGCGGCCGAAGCAGCCCTGGCCGCTCCCGTCCGACAGCGCGACAGGCGGCGGCACGGACATGGGCGTCGGCGTGTTGAAGCAGCACGGAAGCCGATTCGGGCACCGTGCCGCGCAGTGCGCTTGCCCGCAAGGCGAGCACGAGGTCCACCGATTCCTCACTCGTCCAGGCCTTGTCGAGCCAGGCCGCGGCATCGGTCTCGCTGGCCCATGCCAACGCGGAAGCCGCTCCGCGCAGCACGACATCCGGATGGCGACGGATCGTGCGCAGGACGCGCCCGATCCGGTCATCACGCGAATCCGAATCGCCGAGCAACGCGCAATACATCGCCACGAAGGCCTCCCCGGCCTTGCCCCAGCGGTCGAGACCGGCGATGGCCAGTTCGTACGACAACGGCGTATTCAGGCGCAGGCCTTCGAGATTGGCCTCGAGCAGATGCGCGAAGTGCCGGGCCCGCTCGGCGCCGAGATGCGTGGCCTCTGCCGGGCGATCCAGCGTCGTCCAGTAGAACGCGGCGTCTTCCACATGCCGCGCCACGATGGGCGAGACGAAGGGGCGGTCCAGTGCGACGGAATCCATCTGTTCCTCGGGCATGAGTTCGGGTGCGGACAGCGGGGCCGTCAGTTCTTGTAGGGGGCAACGACCTTGCGCCAGGTCTTGCCGTCGAAAGTCGAGACCGTCCACAGGTCCGCGACAACAAGCAAACCGTCGTGCGCGTCCATGTGGCCCGAAGCCAGGATGGGCTTGCCCTCGTGCTCGGGCGCCACGATCTCGTGCCCGTTCCACACGCGCAGCTGGTAGTCGGAAGCGAGCCAGAGCTGACCGTTGAACCAGCGCGTGTCGTTCCACAGGATGCTGGAGCCGCGCTGTTCCAGCAGGCGCCAGGTGGACTGCTGCCCCACCCACAGGCTGCCGCCTTCGCCGGTGATGTACACGTTCCCGTCGCCGCCGCAAGTCACCGTCGCCAGTTGCTCGTTCGTCGGGAAGTCCATCTGGCGCCACTCTCGACCGTTGAAATGCCAGACGTCGCCGTGACCGCCGACGGCGTACATGTCGGACTCGGCGAAGGCATCGACATCACGGAAACCCGCCCCTTTGATCTCCGCTTCTCGCGTGGACATCGGGATACCGGGGAGCTGTTCCCATTTGCCCACGGCGACCCGCCTGTAGAGGCGACGGGCCAGCGCCACGGCGAAGGTCTGATCACCAATGCAACGCAGTCGCTGCAGGCCCGGCCAGCGGCCGGCATCGATCTTTTCGAATGGGCCGTCGAGCCCGCCGCCCACGGGGTAGACATCGCCGTCGCGATCCATCGATGCGACGAGGACGCCGTCATGGAACGATGCACGGGACACGCCTAGTCGAGGATGCGTCATCCCGGAGATATCGCGGAAACCAACGTCGTCCTCGGAGAGATCGTCGAGAAAGATGGTCGCGACCCTGGTCAGGATCCGACCGTCGAGCAGATGGGTTGCCTCGTCATGAGGTGTTGCCTGCCGGGAGAGAGTCTGCAGCGTGTTGCGATTGCGGATCGCGACGCCGGTGATCTCATACCCCTTGTAGGCGTCTTCCCAGGCAGAACGGCTAAGAACCGGATTCACCATGGAATCGTGCGTAGTCGCATGCATACGGGCCAGCCGTTCTTCGGATCAGTCCTTGTATGGCGCGACGACCTTGCGCCAGGTCTTGCCGTCAAAAGTCGAGACCGTCCACAGGTCCGCGACAACGAGCAAGCCGTCGTGCGCGTCCATGTGGCCGGACGCGAGGATGGTCCCCCCCGCGTGCTCGGGCGGCACGATTTCCTGACCGTTCCAGACGCGCAGTTGGTAGTCGGAAGCCAGCCACAGTTGACCGTTGAACCAGCGCACATCGTTCCAGAGCACGGACGATTCGCGCTTTTCAAGAAGTCGCCACGTCGAGTGTTGACCGACCCACAGGCTTCCGCCCTCGCTGGTCACATACACATTACCGTCGCCCGCGCACGTGACCGTCGCGAGCTGCTCGTTTGTCGGGAAACCCATCTGGCGCCATTCCCGGCCGTTGAAATGCCAGACGTCGCCGTGACCTCCAACGGCATAGATATCGGAAGGCGAGAACGCATCGATATCGCCGAAGCCGGCCGCTTGCAGTTCGTCCTCGTCCGCGGACATCGGGATGCCCTCGATGCGCGACCAGTTCCCGACCGCATCCCGCCGGTAGATCCTGCGACCAAGGCCCACCGAATAGGTGTAGCCGAACAGGCACTTGAGGCGCTGCGTGGCTGGCCGGGCGCCGGCCGCAATCTTCTCCAACGGGCCGTTTCCGCCACCGAACGGCCAGGTGTCGCCGTCCATGCCCATGGCAGTGACCAGCCCCCCTGGTCGTTCGAACGGCGTTCGACTCACACCGAGCTTCGGATAAGGGAAGCCCTCAAGGTCCTGGAACCCGACGTTGTCATCCTCGGGATCCAGGAGAAAGATGGACGCGATCCGAGTCGGGATCTGCCCATCGAGCAGATGCGAGCCCTCCTCCGGCGTCACCGCCTTTCGAGCGAGCGTCTGGAGAGAGTCGCGGTCGCGAATGGCAACTCCGACGATTTCATAGCCTTGAAAGACATCTTCCCAGGCGGATCGATTCAATACCGGTTCCATGCTGTTCATTACTTCGAGTTTCCACGCTTGGATGGGGTCGGCGTTGGGGACGGCGGAGGCGTAATGCTCTTCGCCTGATCGTCGACCATTCCCGGCCGAGCACCGGGGCACACGCCTTTGTAATACGAATTCAACTGCTCCCGAATGCATTCCATGGAACAGTTGGACAAGGGGAAAGCGGCCTTGTGCGACTTTGCAGCGGCATCGATCGCGTCATCCATCGACATCGTGCCATCAGGCGCGACCTTCCCAGCCAAACTCTTGAGTTCGTGCTGCTTGGCCAAGGCTTGGTGCGCCCGCTTGTGGCTGCCATGGTTCTGGCTGAAGCCCTCCACGCAGACCGTCGGAGCCGCGTTGTGGTTGTACTTGCCGCATTGCTTCTGCAGCGAACCTTCCGGTATCAAATGGTGCCCCGTCTGGCCGCCACAGCATCCCCCTCCGTTCGCGGGCTCAGCGTTCGATTTGCTGGTACCGGGAAAGCCCTTGTTCTTGTAGGGCACGAGGTTGCACTTCCGCGCGCGAGTGCAGTCATTCAAGGTCGCCAGCATGTCCTGGCCCTCGGTGGCCAGCTTCAGGACTTCCTCCCCTGAGAGCTTGCTCACGTCGCCGAACTTGTTCGCCAGCCCCTGCAGGTCTTTCGCCTTGTTGGTCAGCACCTCGAGCCGCTCCAGCGACTCCACGGCAACGGCGCGGATCTCCGCCACATCGCCGATCGCCACTGCGGCGTCCACAACCGACCAGACCGCCATGACCGCATTGCCCCATGCAGGCACCGCGCTTCCCGCCAACTGCTTCGCTCCAGCCTTTGCGCCCCATTTCGCCGCGGCATTCGCACCCGCGTTGAAGGCCATGTCCGTCAATTGGTCCTTCAACGCGTTCATCAGATCCAGTTCGCTCGGCAGGTTCTTGAACGACTCCTGCATCTTTTCAGCGTACTGCTGCGCGGCCTCGTGGGTGTTCAGCATCAAGTCCAGGCCGTCGCAATGATCGTCCGTCCAGTGCGAGCCGGAACTGTCGCGTCGCCCTGCCCCGTCCCTCTTGCGGAACTTGGCCAGGAGTTGCGCCATCTTGCTCTGCTTTTTCAGCGTCTTGCGCGTTTCCGAATGATCCTTCTCCGGTTCGCAGGCTCGCTCGATCCGCGTGTCCTCGTCCTTGCACGCATGCCCGCCCAGCATCCCCCGCGAGACATACGGGAACGTCGGCGTGTTGCTCGGCATCGAGCCGTGGTTATGCGTGACCAGGTCCAGGTTGCGCGGCACGCCGAAGCCCTCGAACACCACGTCGCTCGACCAGTTGGTGAAGTACGCCTTCCCCTTGATGACGCCCGTCGCGACGCCCTTGCCGAAGGCCTGCGTCGCGGGTTCGTTCCCGATGCTGGTGTCGAACCTCGACTTGTTCTCGATGGCCACCATCTGGCCGACGATCATCACGGTCTTCGTCCCGTTGACGATGGAGTCGGCGAAGCAGGTGTTGGGGTACGGAATGACGACCGGGCCGGCGGCCGGCCCCGGCGGACTCCAGCAGGGATCGGGCGACGCGCTCGACGACACTCCGGAAGAGCCGACCGCCTTGCTGGCGATCTCCTGGCCGTTGGCGTAGACGTGGGTAGCTGGCATGGTCTTCAGGCAGTGTCCTGGGCCGGTTCTCGGGTGCGGAGCATCAACGCGGACCGGCGTCCGTCGTCTTCGGCGAAATGCAGCAGGCCGGTACGACCCAGACCTGCCGTTCCGGCATGCCCGATCGTGCCCAGCGCACGCATCTCATGCGCGATCCAGCCCAGCGTGGCCACCGCGCCCGCGGTTCCGGCATCGCCGATGAACTGCGCGATGCGGTGATGAGGAAACTCCACGCGCTTGCGCTCCATCGCGCGCGACATCGCGAGTTCGATCTCGCGTGCCATCCAGTGCTCGCCGTTCATGCCGCTGGCGTGGAACTCGGCATCGGCCACGGCGACGCCCGATTGCCGCGCCGCCTCCCGGAGCGCCGCGGTCAACGCCTGCGCACGCAGCGGCTCATCGCCGTCGATCCGCCAGTCGTCCTGCCCGCTCGCGGCGCCGGTGATCCAGACCTCGGTCATGTCGGCGCGCGTGGCCAGTCGCGTCAGCACCACGGCCGCGGCGGCCTCGCCAGGAATCAACACACCCGTGTGCCGATCCTCCGCGAGCCTGCGCTGCGCCAACAGGCGGTCGATCGTCGGCGCCGTCAGCAGGCTGTCCGACGCGAGCAGCACGACATGGCGGATCGCCTCGGTACCGTCGATACCGTCCTCGAGCAGATGGGACGCCAGCAGCACGCCATCGGCAATTCCGCCCCGGCCCGCATGCATCGCGCGACTGCCGGGATGCAGACGGTGATCGGTCGTCACGGCCTGGAACGCTTCATGCAGTTCACGCAGCGGTGTCGCCGGCTGCGACGCCGACGGCAGCATCAGCAGGAGCGCCGTCGACTGGGGCGAGAGCGACTCGCCCTCCTCCAGCCTGGCGCGCTCCCACGCTTCGTCGAAGGCCATGCGAAGCAGAGCGGCCTGCCGCTGACCGCCCCAGATGTCGAAGCCATGCACCGGGGCCCCGACGACCGGCTTGCCGCCGAGACCGACGAACCGGGTCTCGCGGAACAGGTTCAGCCGCGCGCGGATCGCCGCGACCGTGCGCGGCAGCGTGTAGCCGAGCGCGCTGCACAGGCCTTCGGCGGCGATACGCATCGGGCGTGGTGGCCGGATCTGTGCACTCATGCGACTGCCTCGTTCTCGACGGCGCCGGGAACGTCCGCCACCGTGCCGCAGCCGGCGCAGCCCCCGGCCACGCGCTGCCGCCACCAGATCGGATCGATCGGGCCGACCGCCACTTCGCTGAACTCCTGAATGCTCCGGTACTGGCGGACGCTGGCGCGCCAGACTACGCTGAAACGGCGCTCTTCGGGCTCGAAGAACAACGTGTCGACAACCGCCTCCGGCGCCTCCTGTCGATAGTCGGTGCGCAGCACACGGACTTGCATGTCGAGCTTGGGCAGCGCAAAGCTGAGTTCCGGATGCGTCTTCAGCAGATGCGTGAGACGCACCGTCTCCCCGCCGCGTGGATAAGCCATCTGCTGGTCCGGAGGCGCGACCTGATGAAAGCGTTCATCGAAATCTTCCGGCAGCAGCGGGAATACCTCGCGCCGCCAACGGTCGTCATAGGTGCCGCCGTGACGGCGGCGCGGCAGCCAATGCCGGCCGATCGCGCCCAAGGCCCACGGCACCGCGTCGTCGCCCGGGTGGCGGACAGGCCGTGCCGGATCTTCCAGCCGCGGGGCAAGACGGCCGTCCATCGCGCGCCACGTCGTCTCGCCCGCGAAGCCAAGACCGATCGGGTTGAACTCCTGGACCTCGGATTGGCCGGGATGTCCATCCACCGGCTGAGTGCCGCCGAACGCAAATGCATGATGAAGCGGCAAGCTGACGAAGGGCTCCGGCTCGGTCAGCTTGAAGTCGGTACGTCCAGAGCCGGCGGCCCGCCAGCGACGCTCACCAGTGACACGCACCCGCTTGCTGAACTCACCGATCTCGACGCCGGCGATCAGCTCGCGCACCGCCACGCCGTCCGGCGCGTGCGCATGGGCGTCGAAGATCACGTCGCAGCGCGGTTTGAAGCGCGGCATGTCGGCGCCATAGCGCATCGCGCTTTCGCCGGGGACGCCATGGTATTCATCGGCCAGCACGATCGGCGACGGCGGCAGCGGGCGCGGCCGCTGCCCCGGATCGGGGATCCGCCAGGTCGCCTTGACCGCGATCACGAGATGCTCTCGTCCGGCGGCATCCAGGGCCACCGCGACGTCGGACACCAGATGCCGGGAGCCCACATGAAGCTGCATACCGCGCTGTCGCTTTCAGTTGACGTGCACCGACCCGCCGACGATCCGCTGCGTCGCGCTGGCATGGCTGGTGATGTAGGTTCCGCGCAGCTGGATGCGGCCATCGGCCGTCAGCACGATGCACGCCTCGCCGCAGCGCAGCTCGAGTTCCTCGGCGGCTTCGATCACCTCGCGATGACCGTCCACCGTGATGACGAGCCCTTCCGGCTCCTCGTCGTGAACCACCTGCGCCGATTGCGTTGCGGGCGCGGCCTCGCCGTTCCACAGCAAGCCCAGCACGATCGCGGAGCCGCCGGCAAGCACGCTCAGCGCGACGCCCTGGCCGGCGTGTTCCGCCGACAGCGGCACCAGGCTGTGCGCCACGCCCACGAGCCCCAGCCCGGCGACCATCGCCGCGCCAGCCGCGCCTTGCGCGGGCACCGCCTGCAGCGTGCCGATGATCACCTGTCCCGGCACCGGCATGGCCGCCGACTGCGAGCCCTGATTCAACAGCGCATGGAACGGCGACGCGTCCTGCGCCGCCGCGTCGACGCCCTGCGCCGGCAAGTCGAGTCGCTCCACGTCAGTTCTCCAGGATCTTCTTGCCCTTGACCGTCACCTCGCCGTCGGCCTTGAAGGTCTGCTCGCCGGTGGTGCCGACGCTGAGCGTGTGGCCGTTGAGGATGATGGTGCCGTCGGACTTCATCGTCAGGCTGGCCTTGCCCACCGTCAGGTGGATCTCGTCCTTGGCGTCGACGGAGTACACCGCGCCGCTGCTGATGCTGTAGTCCTTCCCGACCATCGTGTTCTTGTACAGCCCGACCTGTTCCGTCTGGAATGCACCGACCGTCGTGTTCATCATCGCGCCAACCGACGTCTGGTACCCCAGACCGATCGTCAACGCCTTGGCCATGCCGATGGTCTCGGCCTTCGCCATCGCGATGGTCTCGGTCTTGTTCGCGCCGATCGTCACCGACCGGTTCGACCCGATGCTGATCGTCTCGTTGATGCCGACGTCTTCCGTGCGGTTCATCCCGATGGAGATCTTCTCGTCGAGGTCGACGCGCTCGGTGCGGTTCTTGTGCACCGTGATGGTCTCGTCCAGGTCAACCGTCTCCGTGCGGTTGCCCTTCACGAACACCGTCTCATGCCGGTCGATCGTCTTGGTCCGATCCCGTCCGACCCAGTGCGTCTCGTCGTTCTCGACCTCGATGTCCTGGTTCTTCTCCGCGTGGATCCACAGCTGCTCGTCGCCGTGCTTGTCCTCGAAGCGGATCGCGTTGGCGTTGCCGTAGCTGCCGCCCTTGGTCGAGCGCGTCAGGAAGCCGCTCTGCGTCGCGTTGGCCGGCAGGTCCCACGGCGGCAGGTTCTCGCCGTTGTAGGTCCGACCCATGATGATGGGCGCGTCCGGGTCGCCTTCGATGAACCCGATGATCACTTCCTGCCCGATGCGCGGGATGTGGATGCCGCCGAAGTTCGAGCCTGCCCACGGATGCGCCACGCTCACCCAGCACGAGCTTCGCTCGTCGCTCCTGCCGCGCCGGTCCCAGTGGAACTGCACCTTCACCCGGCCGTACTTGTCGGTGTGGATCTCCTCGCCCGCCGGACCGCTGACGATGGCCGTCTGCGGCCCCGCCACCAACGGCTTCGGGGTGCGCCGCGGCGGCCGGTACTGCTGCGCCGCCGGGATGCAGTTGAAGCTGCAGCGCAGCCCCGTCTCGCCCGAGCCCGCCTCGTTGGCCGCTTGGCTCAGGCTGATCTGCGTGCCCGTGATCAGGTACTGCGCGTTCTCGCTCTCGCGCGGATGACGGGTCAGCGACAGCAAGTGCCCCGTGCTCACGCCCTGCGCGTTGGTCGTGCCGTCATAAGTCTGGAACTGCGTCTGCAGCTCGTCGAGGCGGTCCTCCACGTACTGCGACCCGTCACCCGTCTGGATGTAGCCGCCCGGGTAGTCGAAGATCTCGCCGTCGGACAGGTCGTAATTGCGCGCCACGCTCTGGTTGGTCTCCAGCGACGTCGACGGCCGCTGGAAGTCGTAGTCGGTGATGACGACCTTGCCCGGCTTCACGCACTCGGCGCTGCTCCAGTTCTGCACGTACTCCAGCTGCGGCGTGGCCTGCGCGCCCGAGCCGTAGAACGGCAGCGACTCGCAGCCCGGCCGGGCGTCGTGCCCGCTGGCCGAGTCGCACAGCACGACCTTGTGGCCGCCTTCGTCGTGCTCCACGTACCAGTAGATGCCCTCGTGCTCGAGCAGTCGCGCGACGAAGTTGAAGTCGGTCTCGCGGTACTGGACGCAGTAGTTCCAGGTCCGGTACGGACGCAGCAGCTTGAACTCGTAGCGCGCGACCGGGTGGTCCTCGAACACCTGCTTGACGATGTCGGGGACCGACAGCTCCTGGAAGATGCGGCAGTCCGAGGTCCGCGACAGCAGCCACAGCCACGGCTTGAGCTGCATCTCGTAGACGCAGTGCTTGCCCTCGAAGCCGCGCTGCGCGAAGCGCGTCACGTAGCCGCTGAGGTAGCGCGGCGCATCGTCGCGCAGCGCGATCGTCAGCGTCGCGGGCTTGCCCAGCAGCTCCGAGGCCTGGATGTCCTTGCGCTCGCTCAACAGCGTCAGCGTGGTGTCTCCAGCGTCGCTCAGAGCCTCCCGCGACACACAGGTGTGCACGCGCAGGGTCTCTTCAGGCAAGGCGGTCTTGAGGCGGAAGGGTGAGGCCATGGCACCAGGGGTCAGGTCGACACCCCGGAGGCTAGGGATCACCCGCAAGCACCACAACGGTCGAAAGTCACTCCCGAGCTTAGAACTGGCGCGGACGAATTTCGCAGAATTATCAGAACGGTCAGGCAAGACCTGGACATGCAGCACTTTCCGATGTCGACCAGCAGGTTTCACCGATTTCCGGATGAACGCCCGGTCACGCATTCAACCCGCTTCAGGCATCAATCCAGGACGTGCCGGCGGGCACTCCGCCGCTCCAATGGGATGGATCTGCAGCGCTTTCGTACAGAGCGAACAGCTCCCGCGTCACCAGGTCACGAGCGGCCTGCACTGAGTCCGCAGTCCCGATCAGCCGAACCGCGCCCCGCTCTGCGAAGCCGACCCGCCACTGGCCACGCTGCCCGTCGATGACGAAGTGATCGTCTCCGGTCCAGCATCCCTCCACGAGCACCTCGCGACGAACTCCGTGGACGCGGGCGAACGCGAGCAGTTCTTCCAGACTCAATGCAAGCACCGTCCGCGGATCGCCATGCCGAAACCACGCCTCGCCGAAGTGCGTTCGCAGGAATGCAGCGGTGCTGATGTCGAGAACGGAACGTTTGAGATCGTCAGTGGCGCTCATGGTCAGAGCGATGCTCCTTCAGCGACCGCGAATCACGATCGACAGGTCTCCCACCTTCGGGTCAACGTAGAACTCGATGTCGCCCCAAGGGAATCGGGCGAAAGCGCGTGACTTGGCAATCATCTCCGGCTGGACGCCGGTCTTCCTGGTGAAGCGCCGCACCATCAGCGTGGTCAAGATGGACTCCGGAAAGTCCTCCTCGTCGAACAGAATGAACGCCACCGCCTTGCCGTCACGCGTGTCGACCACCAGCTTTGCGGACAGGTCCAAGCACGTGACCGGAGACCGTTCGAGAGCGGCCAGGCCAGATGCGCCGGACTGCCAGACGACCCCGCCATCAACGGCAACACAACCCTTCAAGACATCGATATCCAACACCACCGGTCGACCTTGCCTTCCTGCGAGCGGATGTCGGACGCGAGGCGTCACGCCATCAGCATGTGCTCCTGACCCGCGACAGTCTGGCTCACGTCCTCGCGCCATTGGCGGGGATCATTGACTACCGTCCAGGTCACCTCGGCCGGAAAGACCCGACCCTCACCGTCGAAGCGATCCCGCATATTCGCGACAATCGACGCGTCGGTCGGCCATCCCGACTGCCCGATGCCCGTCATCAAGTTGCCGCGGTCCAGTTGGTCAAGCAGCACCTGCTGAAGACTTTCAGGCAGCTTCAGCGCGAGGAGCACCCAGTCCTGCGCGCTTTCAGTCCCGCTCTTACGCGCGCGAATCTGCCGCGCCACGTCTGCGGCAGCTGCCGCGGCCTCGTCGTCCGACAGCGCTAGCGCGTCGGGATAGTCGTACTGGAAACCGACCGACGTGTGGAAGCGCTTCCATGCTGACTTCTTGCTCATATCGTTCCTTCAGATGGGTCTGATTTTCCCCGCAGTGAGGTGGCCGAGATCGGACTTTGACACGAAGTATTGAGTACCACCCCCCGGGCCGAACTGAGGGTTCGCAAGCGCCGTACCACGCGCTACGCAGATGTCTTCCTTGACCCGATAAGCGCGCACTTCGGTGCGGAGTTTGCGCGGCAGACCCGTCTTCGAATCGATGCCCGGATCCTGGCTCACCTGCACCAGGTCGTAATAGTCCGAAACGCTGCCCTTGGCCCTCATCAACGTGTGGTTCTGCACCGCGTAGCCAGGCGCTCCACCCGGGTGCAGCGAATACAGGATCGTTCCTTTGCGAAGCACAACATTCTGATAACTGTCGACACCGGTGTAGATGTTGTGAGGATTGGCGGGGCTGACCCCCTGCCAAGCTCGAGCCTCCGACGACGGATCCTTCCCGCAGCACGCGTCACAACCGCCCTTTCCCTTCGTCAGCCCCAATGGGTCGACCCACGTCACAGGGTCGGGTGCGTACTGGTAGAGATTGAAGCCACCCATCAACCCGATCGGATCCTGCGTCAGATACCGCCCCGCATCCGGGTCGTAGTAGCGATGCCGGTTGTAGAAGAGCCCCGTCTCCTCGTCCTCGTACTGCCCTTGGAAGCGCAAGGGCTGGCGAACTTCGTCGACGTCGGTCCGCGCCAGGCGCCCCCAGGCGCGGTAGCGGGCGCGCCAGCGCGCACGGCCATTGCCGTCCAGCAGCGCCAGCGGCGTGCCGAGGTGGTCGCACTCGTAGAAGAGCACCTCGTCGTTCGCGGCGTCGGCGCCGTCCCATCGCGTCTGCGCCGCCTGCTCTGCCTCGCAGTCCGCGCGCCAGCGTTCCAGGCGCCGGTACCAGCGCACGTGTGCGTCCGGCTCCGCGGAAGGCGCATCCGGTCGATCCCACGCGACCACAGGCGCGAACGCGACCGACGCGCTGTCGAAAGCCGCCAGCGTCTCCGCGCCGCGGACCCGCGCCAGCGGCGTGAAGCTGTCGGGCTCGTGCACGTAACTCACGGTGCCCTGTGCATCGACCTCCTGGACCATGAGGTCGCCGTTCCAGACGAACACGGTGACGTGCTCGCCGTCCGGCGTTGCGACGCGCTTGAGCACGCGGCGTCCGATCGCGTCGTACGCGTAGCGGCTCGTCAGCACGCCTTGAGGCGTCGCGCGCTCCGCACGGACCAGCCGCTGATGCGCGTCGTACTGCAGATTCAGATCGTCGACCTCGACCCCGACGCCGATCGCCGCCTCGTTCGCGGCATCGTCCTGCACCCAATGCTTGCGCACCGCATTGCCGTCGGCATCGTGCTCGTAGTGCCAACCGAGCGCCTGCGTCACCACGTTGCCACGCGCCGGCGCCGCGAGCGCGTGCTGCCCCGTCGAGATCGAGGCAGCGGACGTCGCGCCCGGCAAGGGGACGAGGTTGCCCGCCGGATCGAACGCGAAGGTCTCCCGCAAGCCCGGCTGGATCGCGGACATCAACTGCCCCACCACGTCATGCGTGTAGCGCAGCTCTCCCAGCACGGAATCGTCGATGCGCTCGATGTCGCCCGTGCGCGCGTAGCCGTACTCGCGCTCGCGCAGCGCGCCCGGCGCCGCGTCCCCGAAGCCGAACACGCTGCGCGTCCAGCGCGACGCGCGGTCGTAGCGCAGTTCGCGCCGCATGCCGCCGAGGCGGAGCCCACCCAGGCTGCGTCGCGTCTCGCGATGCAGCGCGTCACGATCGACGTCGACCAGCGGGCGTCCTTGCCACAGCACGCCGTGCCAGTGTCCCGGACCGTAGCGCTGGGTCTGCAGCACGCGCCCGTTCGGCAGGCGCGTCGCCACGCGCTGCCCCAAGGCGTCGTACTCATGCCGCAGCAGGAAGGAGGCCGCCGCTGTGCCGCGCTCGGCCGCATCGGGCCAGCCGCCGGCGGGATCCGGTCGAACGCTTTCCGGCGTCAACTCGATGCGCTGGCGCTCCTCGATCAGTTGCCCCGCCGCATCCCAGCGCAGCCGCGACTGCGCCGCCGCGTTCTCGACGGCGATGACGCGGCTCAGCGGATCCCAGGCGAAGCGCTCCTGCCCGTCCGGCGTCACGCGCGCCAGCATGCGGCCCAGCGCGTCGCGCACGTAGTCGGTGCGGATCGCGCCGCGCTGACTGGCGACCAGCTCGCCTGCGGCGTCGTAGTCGTAGCGGCTGACGAGTCCGTCGAAGCCCGTCTCCTGGATCAGCCGCCCTTGCGCGTCATAGGCAAGGCGATACGACTCGCCGTTGCCGTTGATCAACTCGACCAGCCGCAGCGCGCGGTCGTAGCGGTACTGCAGGCGCTGACCGGCCGCATCGATGCGCTCGACCGGCAGTCCCTGCATCTGGTAGCGGTAGGTCGTCTGACGCCCCACCCCGTCCATGTGGACGAGCAGGCGACCCATGGCGTCGTAGGTGAACCGTTCCTCGCCGCCGTCGGGATAGCGGATCGCCACGAGCCGGTCGATCTCGTCCCAACCGTAGCGAACGCTGTGTCCCAACGCATCCGTCCGGGCGATCAACCGGCCGCGCGCGTCCCAGTCGAAACGCGTCTCGGATCCGGAGCAATCGACGTAGGCCATCAGCCGGCCGCTGCCGTCGTAGACATAGGTCTTCGCGCGGCCCGCCGCGTCCATCAGTTCCCGCAACTGGCCGAACACGTTGTAGGCCATCCGGGTAACGCGCCCCAGCGCATCGGTCTGCGCCACCACGCGACCATCAGCGTCGAACGCGCGCTCCTGCACGTGGCCCATCGCATCGATGGTCCGGATCGGCTGGTTGCGTTCGTCGTACTGCAGCACCGTCCGTCCGCCCATCGCGTCGGTGGTGCTGAGCAGGTTCCCCTGCGCGTCGTAGGTGAAGCGCGTCGTGTGGCCGGCGGCGTCGGTCTCCTCGAGCAGATCGCCCGCAGCGCTCCAGCGGCGGGTGCCAAGCCGGCGTGCGTCCGCCGTCGCGTGGTCCTGGACCCGCACATCCACGCACAGGTTGTTGGCATTGAAGCGGTAGGTCCAGAGACTGTCGTCGCTCTGCCGGACACGGGTGGTGTCGGCGTCGAGGTAGTCGATGTGGACAGGCTCCGTTCCGTCCTCCGCGCCGGCGTAGATGGCACGTGCCCAGTGGCTGGTCAGCGGCGACCAGGTCCCGCGGTGTGCAGGCGCAAAGTCGCTCGGAGGCTGCGCCTTCACGACATCGGTCAATGCATCGGTCGAGGTATCGGTCTCGGCCGCGGTCGCGGTCGAAGTCGGAGTCGCGGGCTCGGTCTCGACGGGGTCCGCCGGCTGGAACAGCACGTCCGCGCCCTGCCAGCGAAGCACCCATGCGCCTCCGGTCGGATCGGCGTAGCGCGTCAGCAGGTGCGTGTCGTAGTGGTAGCGCCAGAGATGGCCCAGCGCGTCCTTGCGTCCGAGCAGATCCAGCGCCGACAGGTCCGCGCCGTCACGCGGCGCTTCCAGGCCATAGGCGTAGCGCGTCAAGACCTGCCACCCCACCGAGACCCCGCCGGCGTCGGTCCCGTCGACCGGGAGCCGGCGGACCAATCTGCCGATCCGCAAGGCGCCATGGCAGTCGCGTTGCGCGTCCGTCAGCACACCCGTCGGCGCCGCGTGCGCCTCCAGCACGATGCCGCCCGGCGCCGTGATGCGGAGCACCGCGAAGTCTTCATCCAGGCGCTGCGGCAGCACGGACGACTCCCATCCGGGCAGCCAGTCGAGCCGCACGGAGAGCCCGTCCGGACGTCGCTGTTCCGTCAGGTAGCAGCACTGGACGCGTTCCATGCGCGGCGCGGGCTCTTCCAGCAGGCGCAGCGATCGCGGCCGCAGGCCCTCGAGGCCGAGCGGCATCACATCGACCGCCAGCGCCTCGCAGCGCGGCCGCTCGAATGCATCGAGGGTGCCGTCGCGCCAACGCAGTTCGAAGCGCCACTCCTCCACACGCGTCAGCGTGAAGGCCTCGAACGCGTCATCGATCGTTCCACCGACCGACAACAGCGGCAGCAGGACCGTCCGACCGGTCGCGTCGTGGTACGCAATGCCGCGCGCGCCAATGCTCAGGCGGACCAGGTAGGGCGAGGTCCATCGCGCGCCGAGCAACCCGCGGTCATACGCCGCGTGGCTCGACCGGTAGGCGCGCGACCAGGCGACCGGCATCAGGCCGTCGATCTCGGCGTCGAGTTCCGACAGCAGCTCATCCCCGGTGCCGTAGTGGATCGGCCGCCGGCTGCGCGTCGCCGCCTTGCCCGGCCCCTGGTTCTGCGGGCAGCACTCCTTCGGTTGCTTCTTGTCCTCGGGTGCCTTTTTCTGCGTCTTGCCACCGTCGGGCTTGTCTTCCTCGTGTTTGGCGGCGTGCGGCTTGGGTTCGGGCTTCTTGGCCGGCGGATGCTTCTTCGGGAAGAAGCGTGCCAGCAGGCGCCCTCCGCCTGGCAGCTTGCCCAACGCCCAGGTGGCGCCGCGCTCGGCGGCCTTTTCCGCGAGGGCGCCCAGGCTCGGCGCCTTGTCGTCGAGCACCCAGTCCACCGTCGTATCCAGCACGTCGGTCGCCGACCCGGTGGCGGCGCCGACCGCGGTCACGCCGCCGCCGACCGCCGTCACCGCGCCGCCGGCCGTGGCGATCGCGCCGCCCACCGGCGCGCCCACGCCCGTCAGCGCCACGCCGCCGCCCACCAGCGTCGTGGCGGCCCCGGCGGTCGCCACCTTGCCGCCGGTCTCCATCGCCTCGTCGCTGAACTCATGCAGCGCGTCGGACGCGCCGCTGTCGCGATACGCCTGCGCCGCGCCCTTGAGCCGGCCTTTCGCCGCAGCCGTCCCCCGCTCGTGGATGCGCCCCATCGTGTTGCGGGCGTTCATCCAGATCAGGTCGGCCTCCCGCACCCAGGCCTTCGCGTTGCTGGTCGACGTGCTGCTCTTGTCCTTGGGCTCCGCCTTGTCGAGGTAGGTGCCGCTCTTGACCCCGCCCTTCACGCCGCGCGCATCGCCGGTCACCTTCGGGATGAAGGTCTGGCCGTGCAGCACCGCCGGATCGCCCTGGTGCTTGACGTTGCGCGATGCGGCCGTGGCTTCCTTGAACTCGCCCTTGATCGGATACGGGATCGGCACGATGTTGCTGCCCACCGGGGTGAGACAGACATCGGGCTGCAGGCTGACGCAGAAGAAGCGCTTGGATCGGGTGACGGTTTCGCGGGCCATGAGGAGGATCAAGGGCCGACGGCGTGGCGGCGGCGGTTGCGGGGGAAGGTCGGAAACGGCGTGTCTGCGCCGACGCAGGCGGCTACATGGCCGGCTGCGCCAGCACGGCGCGCAGCTCGGCGAGCCGCTCGCGTTGTCCGGGCGTCGTCGCCTCCATCAGGCGGGCCTCTTCCAGCCCATGTTGCGCGCTGACGCTCCAGCGCCAGCAGATGTCGACGACGCCGTCGTCGCTGTCGATCAGCACGGTGTCGATCACGGGGTCGAAGCAGCGCACGTCGCCCTCCGCATCGATGCCCATGAGGACGAAGCCGCGATCCGGCAGCTCGAACATCGTCATCCGATGGCCGCCCTGGACGGGCCTCGCCGCCGGGTGCGACCGCGGCCAGAGGTTGTCCAGCACGACGCGCTCGCCGCCGCGCAGCGGCCGGCATTGCTGATCCGCGGGCGCGCAGTTCCAGTAGCGGAAATCGAAGTCGCGGTTCAGCGCCAGGCCCGCGGCGACGTGCGCCGGATCCGGCGCCTCGCGACCGATCCAGCCGACGCGCGGCGCCCAGCCGCGCTCGATCGGGCCGAGGCCTACGGTCTCCAGCGACTCGCGTCCGGCGGCGACATGCCAGAAGTCGTCGACGGTGACCGGCTGATGCGCGAGCTCGATCTGATGCGCTGGCAGACGGTCGAGCTTCGACGCCTGCAGGAACCATTCGCGCGTGAATCCCCGCCCCGCCGGATTGAACCGGCTGGCCTCGTGCGCGAGCGGACGTTGCGGCAGGTCCGCGGACGCATCCGGATGAGCCGCCAACTGATCGGGACGCAGGTGATGGCGCGCGGGCACCTCGCTGGCCACCGGGCTGCCGACGTCGATGCGGCTTTGGCCGCCGAAGCCGTTTTCATAACGGAGCGCGCAACGCTCGATCGGCTCGGCGGCGCTGAGCATCCAGTCATCCGGCCCTGAAGCACGGCCGTCGCGACCGTCGCCGTCGGCGGAACGTCGCATCCACCAGCGCGGCCCGTGCACGCGCACCTGCTTGTCGATCAGCACGTTGAAGGCGTCGCGCGCGGACACCGGTTCGGGCGAAGCCGACGTCGCGGTCGCTGCCGATGTCGCGCCGGTGGCCGGGGCCTTCGGCTCGAACACACGCAGTCGCGCGACGAAGGAGGACACCGGCGTCGCCTCGGGTGCATGCGCCGATCCCACGACGAGCACGTCGCACATCGGCTTGTACGGCGCGAGGTCGCTCTCCTCGCGGATCGTGAGCGCGGGGTTGCCGTCGTGCGGCAGGTCCTCCTCGTTGAGCGGCGCGGGCGCCTCGTCGAGCAGCAGCGGCGCCACGCCGGCCTCGTCCGGCTCGCCGAGCCGGTAGCGCTCCTTCAGCACCACCGTGTGGATCAGGCGCAGCGCCGGATCCAGCGCGTCGAACTGCAGATGCGACCGCCCGGTCAGGTCGCGCAGGATCAGTCGCGGCAGGTCGGCGCCGCGCAGGTCCTCAACCGACCGGGTTGGTGTCGACGTCATCGCCGTGCACTTCCACTTTCTTGTCGCCGCGGATGATCACTTCCTTGCCGCTGATCTCGATCCGCCCGTCCGTGGTCATGAGCAGGCTGCTCGCGCCGACGGTGATGCTCAGGCGATCGCCGGCGGTGATGTTGATCGAATGCCCCACGGCGGTGGTCTGGTTGAGACCGACCACGGTGGCCATCAGTCCGCCGACGTTCAGGTTGTAGCCCAGGCCGACGTTGTCCATCCGTCCGAGACCGACGTTCTGCATCGAGGCCAGCGTGATCGTCTCGGTCTTCATGCCGCCGATGGCGATCTCCTGATTGGCGCCGATCGAGATGGTCTCGTTGATGCCGACGTCTTCCGTGCGGTTCATCCCGATGGAGATCTTCTCGTCGAGGTCCACGCGCTCGGTGCGGTTCTTGTGCACCGTGATCGTCTCGTCCAGATCGACCGTCTCCGTGCGGTTGCCCTTCACGAACACCGTCTCATGCCGGTCGATCGTCTTGGTCCGATCCCGTCCGACCCAGTGCGTCTCGTCGTTCTCGACCTCGATGTCCTGGTTCTTCTCCGCGTGGATCCACAGCTGCTCGTCGCCGTGCTTGTCCTCGAAGCGGATCGCGTTGGCGTTGCCGTAGCTGCCGCCCTTGGTCGAGCGCGTCAGGAAGCCGCTCTGCGTCGCGTTGGCCGGCAGGTCCCACGGCGGCAGGTTCTCGCCGTTGTAGGTCCGACCCATGATGATGGGCGCGTCCGGGTCGCCTTCGATGAACCCGATGATCACTTCCTGCCCGATGCGCGGGATGTGGATGCCGCCGAAGTTCGAGCCTGCCCACGGATGCGCCACGCTCACCCAGCACGAGCTTCGCTCGTCGCTCCTGCCGCGCCGGTCCCAGTGGAACTGCACCTTCACCCGGCCGTACTTGTCGGTGTGGATCTCCTCGCCCGCCGGACCGCTGACGATGGCCGTCTGCGGCCCCGCCACCAACGGCTTCGGGGTGCGCCGCGGCGGCCGGTACTGCTGCGCCGCCGGGATGCAGTTGAAGCTGCAGCGCAGCCCCGTCTCGCCCGAGCCCGCCTCGTTGGCCGCTTGGCTCAGGCTGATCTGCGTGCCCGTGATCAGGTACTGCGCGTTCTCGCTCTCGCGCGGATGACGGGTCAGCGACAGCAAGTGCCCCGTGCTCACGCCCTGCGCGTTGGTCGTGCCGTCATAAGTCTGGAACTGCGTCTGCAGCTCGTCGAGGCGGTCCTCCACGTACTGCGACCCGTCACCCGTCTGGATGTAGCCGCCCGGGTAGTCGAAGATCTCGCCGTCGGACAGGTCGTAATTGCGCGCCACGCTCTGGTTGGTCTCCAGCGACGTCGACGGCCGCTGGAAGTCGTAGTCGGTGATGACGACCTTGCCCGGCTTCACGCACTCGGCGCTGCTCCAGTTCTGCACGTACTCCAGCTGCGGCGTGGCCTGCGCGCCCGAGCCGTAGAACGGCAGCGACTCGCAGCCCGGCCGGGCGTCGTGCCCGCTGGCCGAGTCGCACAGCACGACCTTGTGGCCGCCTTCGTCGTGCTCCACGTACCAGTAGATGCCCTCGTGCTCGAGCAGTCGCGCGACGAAGTTGAAGTCGGTCTCGCGGTACTGGACGCAGTAGTTCCAGGTCCGGTACGGACGCAGCAGCTTGAACTCGTAGCGCGCGACCGGGTGGTCCTCGAACACCTGCTTGACGATGTCGGGGACCGACAGCTCCTGGAAGATGCGGCAGTCCGAGGTCCGCGACAGCAGCCACAGCCACGGCTTGAGCTGCATCTCGTAGACGCAGTGCTTGCCCTCGAAGCCGCGCTGCGCGAAGCGCGTCACGTAGCCGCTGAGGTAGCGCGGCGCATCGTCGCGCAGCGCGATCGTCAGCGTCGCGGGCTTGCCCAGCAGCTCCGAGGCCTGGATGTCCTTGCGCTCGCTCAACAGCGTCAGCGTGGTGTCTCCAGCGTCGCTCAGAGCCTCCCGCGACACACAGGTGTGCACGCGCAGGGTCTCTTCAGGCAAGGCGGTCTTGAGGCGGAAAGGTGAGGCCATGGATCTTGCTGAATCGTTCTGGTCCGCACGGTAGGGGGCGCCTATCGCGCAAGTAAGAGGCGAAGGTCACTTCGGGCGACGATCGCCCGCGACGCCGCCGGGCGCTTCCTCCTCCGCCTGGGAACCAGGGGGCAGGACTTGCCTGGCTCGAAACATCCCGTTGCGAATTCCCGCCTGTGCAGAGGCCAAAGTCACTTCGGCGCGCCCGGCCCGCCCGGTACCTTCCGGTTCATCCGCATTCTGAAGAGGCGCCGATGCCTGCTGCACGCATTCCCGGACCATTGGGCGCCGGGGCCAACACCCACGAGATCGACGACGGCACGATGATCCGCGCCGCGTCCCCGCTGGTGTCGCCGGTCGGCGCCGCGCCGCGCGCCGAGAAGGCGCCGGCGATCGACGACGACACCCGCGCGCTGGCCGCCGTGGCGTACGGCGAGGGATCGACCGGCAACGTCTACGAGGAGATGGCCGCCATCGCCAACGTGCTGGTGCGTCAGCAGAAGGCGCGCGGCTTCGCGTCGATCAGCGCGTTCATCAAGACGGACAAGACCTTCGCGTTCGCCGCGCATGACGGCAACCAGCGGCACAACAAGCTCAAGAAGGCCACGGCCGAAGAGATCGCCGCCGACACCGGCATGAGCGAGGCCGTGCGCGGCGCGCGCAACGCGCTGAGCGCCACCGGCACGGACTACGCCAACGGCGGCTACTTCTGGGACGGCGCCGACATCAAGTCGAACTACGACAAGCATCCCAAGGTCAAGGCCGGCATCCACATCACCGACCCGAAGCACAACATCTACGGCATCAAGGACAAGGACGTCCCCGGTGAAGAGTGGTGGCGCAGCGCGGCGGGCGCCAAGACCAAGCTGCGCGGCAAATGGGATTACAAATACGAGTCCACCGCCGCGTACGGCGGGACCATCTTCTGGAAGTACAACGACGACTTCGTGAAGGCCACCAACAACAAGGTGTACGACTGATGCCCCGCCTGTCCCGTCCGTTCCGCGCTTCGTTGAGCCACTCCCTGCGCTGTTCCCTGCGCCGTTCGCTGCCGCGATCGCTGCCTCGATCGCTGCAGATTGCCGCGACCACCCTCGCCGGCTCGCTCTTCGTCGCCTGCGCGGCGCACGCCGACGCCGTGGCCAGGAATGCGACCGAGCTGCGCGACCTGCTGCGCGGCACGGCGACGCCCGCGGCGCTGGAGCCGATCAAGACCGAAGGCTGGTGCGGACCGCAAGGCTGCTTCGTCGACGTCGGCGAGCTGCGCCTCGACCGCGACAAGGGCGGCTTCGCCAAGGCGCCAGGCGGCAGGCAACTCGTCCTCGTCGAGCACAAGGCCATGGGCGGCGAGCCACTCCCGGACATCGACTGGACGTCGACGGACGCCTACCGCGTGACGTCCGGCGGCCAGCGCTGGGGCACGTGCATGGAGTTCGCGCATGCCGGCATCGGCAAGAGCGGCGTGTACCAACGCTGGACCAGCGTGGTGCTGGTGCCGTTCAACGGCGGCAAGCCCGCGGGAACGGCGCATCGCTTCGTCGGCTACTGGGCCGGGTGCGATTCCTTGCAGGCCAGCGCGACCCAGGGTCAGGTCGTGCTGCCGGTCATCGAGCGCGGTGAGCCGACGGCGTCGAAGCCGCTGCGGCTGGTGAACCAACAGTGCAGCGCCAAGAGCTGCGACGGCCAGATCGACCGTCGGGTGATCGATGGAGATCCCGCCAGCGAAGATGGCACGTTGTCGATGCGCGGCGCGCGCTGAGTTCCTGTCGCCGCTTCGGCTCCCAGCCATCCCACGTCCTACGGCACCGAGCTGCGTCAATCCGCGCCGGACGTGAAAACGCCCGCGAGTGCGGGCGTTCGAACCACCGCCTGGTGGCGGTGTTGTCGGACCGATTCGTCCGACGCTGATGTCAGCGGTCAGGCCGACTTGCGGCGACGCACAACACCGACCGCCGCCAGCGCGAGGCCGGCCAGCGCCAGCGAAGCGGGTTCCGGCACGGCGTTGCCTTCCAGCGCGAACACGACGCTCTCGCCGCTGCGCACGCCCGCGCCCTGCTGGTACAGCTGACCGCCCACATGGCTGTAGCCCCACACGCCCAGGTCGGTGTTGTAGAAACTGGCGTAGTAGGTGCCGGCCGCCAGAGTCAGGTTGAGCAGATCGTCGGTGGTGGCCGTGCCCTGGAGGCCGCCGAGGTCCGTCGTCGTGAAGTCGCCGGCGACCAGCGTCTGGCTGAACAGCTGCGCGCCCGGCAGGCCGTCGCCGCCGATGCTCCACACCGAGAACGTCATGCCGTTGTTCCAGTATGGCGCCGAGTTGTAGATGTTGACGCTGAAGCCGGTGATGTCGCTGGCCGAACCCAGCGTGAACTGGTCGAAGACGCGGTACGTGCCGCCGCAGCCCGAGCACCACGGCGTCGCGGGCGTATTGCCGGTCAGGCTGGGGAACGACTGGAACACCACGTCCGCCGAAGCGGTCATCGGCAGCGCGGCGCAGGCCAGTGCAACGGCGCCCAGGGACAGGCGTGCGGTCGTGAAGAGGGAGCGGAGGGTCATGGTGTCGTCGTTGGAATGAGGTTGAACCAACCATCCCAACGCAGCGTCCGTGCCAGGCCGCAATTTCCCAGTCACATCAATGACTTACCCTGGCCATGCCCCTTGCTTCAGTGACAGGTTGTAAAGGAGTTCGACACCTGTTCATGGGACATAGTTCACGAATCGTGGGCACGCCGCTTGAAAAGCTCAACTCTGCTGCCTGGCGGCTAGTCGCTACGTCGCAGCGTCACCGGACGAGGACCTTGTCCCGTCGTGCTCAGTCAAACGCGTAGTCGAAGTCCCCATCCTTCACCGCCAGCTCGACCTTCGTGATCGCCTGGCCGTTGGTGACGCGGGTGAGGTACTCGCGGCTGATGCGCGGCAGCACCGTGTTCGTGAGGATCGCATCGACCACGCGGCCGCCGCTCTCCACCTCGTTGCAGCGGCTGATGATCAGCTTGACCACGTCGTCGCCGAAGCTCAGCGGCACGCCTAGGTTCTCGCCCACGCGCTTCTGGATGCGGCCCAGCTGCAGGCGCACGATCTGGCCCAGCATCTCCTCGCTCAGCGGGTAGTACGGGATCGTCACCAGGCGGCCCAGCAGCGCCGCCGGGAAGATCTTCAGCAGCGGCTCGCGCAGCGCCTTGGCGATGCCCTCCGGTTCCGGCATCAGCTCCGGGTCCGCGCACAGCTTCATGATCAGGTCGCTGCCCGCGTTGCTGGTCAGCAGGATGATCGTGTTCTTGAAGTCGATGTGGCGGCCCTCGCCGTCCTCCATGCGGCCCTTGTCGAAGACCTGGAAGAAGAGCTCGTGCACGTCCGGGTGAGCCTTCTCGACCTCGTCCAGCAGCACGATGCTGTAGGGGCGGCGACGCACCGCCTCGGTCAGCACGCCGCCTTCGCCGTAACCGACGTAGCCCGGGGGCGAGCCCTTGAGCGTCGAAACCGTGTGCGCCTCCTGGAACTCGCTCATGTTGATGGTGATGACGTTCTGCTCGCCGCCGTAGAGCGCCTCGGCCAGCGCGAGCGCCGTCTCCGTCTTGCCCACGCCCGACGTGCCCGCCAGCAGGAACACGCCGATCGGCTTGCTCGGGTTGTCCAGCCCGGCGCGCGAGACCTCGATGCGCTTGGCGATCATCTCCAGCGCGTGGCGCTGGCCGACGACGCGCTGGTTCAGCGTGTCCGCCAGCTGCAGCACGGCCTGCACCTCGTTGCGCACCATGCGGCCCACCGGGATGCCGGTCCAGTCCTGCACCACCGCGGCCACCGCCTGTTCATCGACCTGCGGCAGGATCAGCGGCGCATCGCCCTGCAGTGTCGTCAGCTCGGAACGCAGGCCGTGCAGCTCGGTCAGCAGCGTGTCGCGCTCGGCCTCTTCCGGCGCGCCCTCGCCTTCCTTGCGCAGCAGCGCGTGCAGTTCGAGCACGCGGTCGACCATGCCCTTTTCCTTCAGGTGGCGGGCTTCGAGCTCCGCCTTGCGCGTCTGCGCCTCGTCGAGCTGCGTCGCCACGCGCTGCTTGCGCTCCGCGACGTCCATGCCGATCGCGCCTTCGCGGCCGATGATCTCTCGCTCGATCTCCAGCGCCTGGATGCGGCGCAGGCAGTCCTCGAGTTCCGCCGGCGTCGCATGCTGGCTCACCGCCACGCGCGCGCAGGCCGTGTCGAGCAGGCTCACCGCCTTGTCCGGCAGTTGCCGCGCCGGGATGTAGCGATGGCTCAGGCGAACCGCGGCTTCGATGCCCTCGTCGAGCAGCGCCACGCGGTGGTGCTTCTCCAGGATCGACGCCACGCCGCGCAGCATCAGCACGGCCTTGTGTTCATCGGGCTCGGGCACCTGCACGACCTGGAAGCGCCGCGTCAGCGCGGGGTCCTTCTCGATGTGCTTCTTGTACTCGGCCCAGGTCGTCGCCGCGATCGTGCGCAGCTTGCCGCGCGCCAGCGCAGGCTTGAGCAGATTGGCCGCGTCGCCGGTCCCGGCCGCGCCACCCGCGCCGATCAGCGTGTGCGCTTCGTCGATGAACAGGATGATCGGCTTGGGCGAAGCCTGCACCTCGTCGATGACCTGGCGCAGGCGGTTCTCGAATTCGCCCTTCATGCTCGCGCCGGCCTGCAGCAGGCCGATGTCGAGCATGTACAGCGACACGTCCTTGAGCTGCGGCGGGACGTCGCCCTGCGCCAGGCGCAGCGCGAAACCTTCCACCACCGCCGTCTTGCCGACGCCCGCCTCGCCCGTGAGGATCGGGTTGTTCTGGCGGCGGCGCATCAGGATGTCGACGATCTGGCGGATCTCCTCGTCGCGGCCGGCGATCGGATCGATCTCGCCGTTGCGCGCGCGCTCGGTCAGGTCGACGGCGTAGCGCTTGAGCGCTTCCTGCTTGCCCATCGCCGCGGGCGCGATCGCGCCGCTGGCGTCACCGGGGGCGGCGCCCGGCTCGGCCGCGCGCATCGAACGCTCGGGCGAGCCTTCGAGGATCTGGTTGAACTTCTCGCCCAGGTCGTCGACGTTGATCTTCTCGAACTGCTTGGACACCGACAGCAGCACGTTGCGCATCGACGCCGTCTTCAGCAGGCCCAGCACCAGGTGGCCGGTGCGCACCTGCTGGTCGCCGAACATCAGCGAGCCGTAGACCCAGCCGCGCTCGACCGCGTTCTCGACCCAGCTCGACAGGTCGGTCACCGAGGTCGCGCCGCGCGGCAGCCGGTCCAGCGAGGCCATCAGGTCCGACGACAGCTGCGCCGCGTCCAGCCCGTAGTGCTTGACGATGCGATGCAGGTCGGAATCGGGCGTGTTGAGGATCTGGTAGAGCCAGTGCTGCAGCTCGACGTACGGATTGCCCCGCAGCTTGCAGAACACGGTGGCGCCTTCGATCGCCTTGTAGGCCAGCGGATTGAGCTTGCCGAAGAGGCTGGTGCGGGCGATTTCAGTCATGACGATGCTCCCTGTGATGCCGGCGGCGTGGCCCGTCCCTTCACCCGCTGTTGCGGATGCAGGTGCAGGTCGCCCCGGTCGTGACGATGCGGACGGCCGCCGGAGCGGCCCGTCCAGGAAGTGAAGCCCAGGCGCGCGCGGCCGCTCAGCGCCGCGGCGGGCACCTCGTCGCGGCGCAGCACGGGCTGCAGCTCCCATTGCAGGTTGTGGCCGACGTACTGCCGGATCCAGTCGTTCAGCGGCCGCCACGCGTCGCCGTCGGGCAGGAAGCCCTCGTACTGGCGCAGCGTCAGCGGCCCCAGGACGACGCGGAAACGGTACTGCCGGTCCCAGGCCTTGTTGCCCGCGGACGTGTTGCGACCCAGACGCGGCAGCTCGCTGCCGATGCGCTCGGGCCGCTGGCGCGCGAAGCCCAGCCGCGTGCGCTCGCCGTCCTCGACGGGCAGCCAGTGCGGCACGTGCTGCTCGATGCGCACCGGCACCTTGAAGTGGGACGACAGGATCTTGGCGAGGCCTTCCGGATGCTGCGCACGCCCGCCGTGCAGGCCCGCCTGGAACAGGCGCGCGGTCTGCGGCAGCGAGTCGCCGGGCCGCTGCGCGCCGTCGAGTCCGGTCGCCGCGCCCAGCCAGGCCGCGTAGCGGTCGGTCGCGGGCCGGTCGTGCTGCACGGCCGGCTGCGACTGCGCCCAGGCGCGGTAGAAGTGCAGCAGCAGCCGGTGATGGAAGACGTCGAGGAAGCGGCTCAGCGTCGGATCGCCGCGCTGGTGCAAACGCTCTCGCGTGTACTCGGTCAGGTGCAGCGGCATCGGCCCCTGCGGACCGAGCAGGCCGAAGAAGCGCACGCCGAGGCGCGGCGCGGGGTTCTGGCCGCGCGTCAGGCTCTGCAGCGCCGCCGGCGCGAAGTCGAGTTCGGGTTCCTGGCCCAGGCGGATCGCCTCCTGCGACGGGCGCAGGCCGCGCCCCAGCCGCGGCACGTCCGGCGTGAGGCCCTCGATGCGCCGCAGCAGCGCGAAGAAATCATGCGCCCAGGGCGTCGCCTCGACGTCCTCGAAGAGGGCGCGCAGCGCGGCTTCGCGCTCGTTGCGCTTCTCGGGCCGGCGCGCGAGCAGCGATTCGGGCGTCGGCGCGGCGTCGGCGTCGGACGCCTGCGCGACGGCACCACCACCGGACGTGCCGGAGGCGTCCTCGTTGGCGTCGTCACCAGGGGTCGAGCCGGGGCCCTGCAGGTTCATCCGCGCTCCTCGTCGCGCGCGCGGTCGCCGCGGCCTTCGGCGTCACCGCCGATGCGCGGGGCCCAGCGCTTCACGAGGCCGCGCTGCGTCGTGCGCAGGCTCAGTTGCGTGAAGCTGTTGATCGCCGCGTGGCGCGTGAAGTAGCGCTCCAGCACGCTGGCGAAGAGGAAGGTGCTGTGGCCCTGGAAGGCGTGTTCGTCGAGCTCCAGGGCGATCTCCGCGCCGGTGCCGTAGCTCAGCGGCCCGCTGAACGGCAGGCGCCGCACGACGGGTTTGGATTCGACGGCACGCACGCCCTCGACCTGACGCAGCCAGCCGGGATCGCCCGGCGGGCCGTACAACGCCAGCAGTCGTCGCAGGGTCGCGGCCGCCTGCGCGGGCGGCTCGTCGGCCCAGGGCAGCTGCTGCTGCGTCAGCAGGCCGACCAGGCTCCAGCCCGCTTCGCCCGCCGGCTGCCGGTTGACCGGTCGCGTCGGACCATGCACCGCATCGACCTTGAGCACCGGCCCGGCGGCATCGAGCCGCCAGACGCCGGCGCCGTTGTGCGGCAGCAGCATCGGCAGGTCGCGGTTGGTGACCAGCGCCGAGACCGACAGCTGGCGGATGTCCTCGCGATACGGCGCATGGCGCGGATCGACCAGGGAGATGAAGACCTCGTCGCCGATGTAGCCGGTGCGCGGCCCCTGCTCCTTCTGGCGCGTGGACATCAGCCGCGGCTCGCGCCGCGCGGTGTAGAAGCCGGGGGCATCGGGCGGCGCCTCGTGGTACGTGGCGTAGAGCGGCTCGAAGCCCTGCTGGCCGAGCGCCCCGGCGCCGTAGCCGATGACCGACTGCAGGCTGTGGATCTCGTAGTCCATCGGCCGGGTGCGGTCCGGCACGACGTGATATTCCCAGCTGCCCGTGCCGAGCTGGATCCGGTCCAGCCGTTTCGGGAACAGGTTGATCGCCGGCGTGCAGTGCAGCGAGACGCTGTCGACATCGACCATCGCCTCCAGCGCGCCGTCGCCGCGGGAGAAGAACAGCACGATCTCGAAGGACGTGCCGTCGATGCGCGCGAGGCGGTCGGCCAGTTGATCGATCTCGATGAACAGGAAGCGCCGCGGCATCGCGGCGAGTTCCTGCATCAGCCGGCTGCCGGAGAAGTTGCGGTGGGTCTCGGGCAGCAGCGCCTCGTCGGGCGCGAAGCCCAGCGGACGGATGCTCGTCGCGGGCCGCCATTGCAGGGGCACGGTCGACGCGTCGATGCCGTCGCCGGTGACGAAGGTCCCCAGCGGCGCGCCCAGCGCCAGTTCATGCAGGCGATAGGCGACCTCGTCCGGCGCGCTCAGATACAGCGCGAGCCGGTCGAGTCCGAGCTGCCGCACGGGGATGCCGCCGCCGGTCTTGAGCCTGAGCCGCACGCCGCCGCGGCTGCCCGCCGCATCCGGCAGGCGCGACACCGGCAGGTCCGGCGCGTGGGTGAAGTACTGGACGTCGTCCAGCGTCAGCGGCCACAGCGTGACGTCGTGGGCAGTGCGGAACTCGCAGCGCGTGTCCTGCCCGCGCGGGATGCCGGACTGCAGCACGCTGCCGCGCGGCACCGGATGGCCCTTGGAGAGGTTGGGGTCGGTCGGATCGACGCTCAGGCGCGCGATCATCATCGACGGGATCGGCGCCAGGAAGTTCGGGTAGATCGATTCCAGCAGATGCGAGATCAGCCGCGGGTGCTCGGCGTCGAGCTTGAGCTGCACGCGCGCGGACAGGAAGGCGAAGCCCTCCAGCAGCCGCTCGACGTAGGGGTCGGCGACCTCGGCATCCTCCAGCCCGAGTCGGGCGGCGATCTTCGGGAAGTCGCGCGCGAACTCGGCGCCGACCTCGCGCAGGTGGGCGAGCTCGTCGTTGTACAGGCGCAGCAGGCGCGGATCCATGTCCTCAGCCCTCGCGCACTTCGACCTGGCCGGCCTCGAGGTCCATCTGCGTGCGCAGCAGGATCTCCAGCGGGATCGGCTGCGCCCACAGGTGGCCGCGGATGTCGAACTCGATCACGTTGTGCGTGTCCATCACGCTCTGCGTCTCGATCGCGCGGACCTCCAGCGTGTCGGGCAGGATGCGCGGCTCGAAGCGCAGGATGGCCTGGCGGATCTGCTTCTCCAGCAGATGCACGTCGATGCGCGAGGCCAGTTGCCCCGACAGCGCCGGCAGTCCGAAGTTCAGCACGCTGTCGCCCACATGCCCGTAGGGATCGCATTCCTTGCCCATCGGCTGGATCGCGTTGAACAGCCAGCCCAGGTCGCGCAGCACCGCCTGGCGCAGCTGTGACTTGGTCATGACGCGGCGTTCCTCCGCCTCCACGCGGTGGAAGGGATCGTCGTCGGTCAGCCGGTCCAGCAGGGCCGGCTGCAGGCGGTCGCGGTGGATCTGGCTCATGAGCGGGTCGAGCGGGTCGAGCGGGTCGAGGGAATCCGGAGCGCCGGCACGCCGCGGCTGGCCGCGCGCGGCGACGCCGTCATGGCTGGCGGAGTTCGATGAGGCGCGCGTCGAGCAGCCCGGTCTCGCCCTGGTCGGTCATCAGCACGCGCTGGCCGACGCCGGCGTACTGGTCGTCCTGCGAGCCCGGCAGCGGCTGCCATTCGGTGCGGCGCGCCATCCAGACGCGCTCGTCGTCGAAGGCCACGCTGCGCGGGTAACGCGTCGGGATCAACGCGACGGAGCCGCCGCCGTTGGGGAATTCGAGGTGCGCCGCGGACCACACGAGATCGCGCAGGTCGGTCGGCGGCTCGATGTGGATCTCCTTGATCGCGGAGAACGGCACCCAGCAGTAGCGGCCGTTGATCACCGCCTCCAGCACCGGGCCGATGCGCGAATCGCCGTCGCAGATCCAGTCGAAGGCCTGGCCGTCGATCGATCCGGCCGTCGCGGGCGCGGCGTCCAGCGCCTGCTCACGCAGCTGCCGCGCGCCGGCGACGTCGCCGTCATGCTCGAGCTTCAGCGAATGGACCAGGTTGGCGACCCACTCGGCCGGCTCGCCCATCACCATCGGCGTGGTACGGCCCTCGAAGACGGCCTCACGCACCAGCTCGCACTTCAGCGCTTCGCGGTAGGTGTTGACCATCGCCAGCGTGCCCGCGTCGAGTTCGCCGCAGACTTCCAGCTGCGCGGCCGCGCGCGCCCATTGGCCCGTCACCGCCAGCAGCTGGAACAGCATCGTGCGCAGCTTCGCGTCCTGCGGACGCTGACGGACTTCCGCCTGCGCCGCGGCCAGCGCCTCGGTCGGGCGGCCCGCCGCCAGCAGTTCCTGCACTGCGCTCATTCCATACTCCCGTGCAATTCAGTCTTCGCGATGTCGGCGATGTTCGCAACGACATCTGCGATGTGCCGGCGGACCCACCCTGCGTGGGCGCGCCGAGGCCGCCTCAGGTGAGGTCGTCGTCGAAGGTGTGCGTGCCGCCCATCGCGCCCTTGGCGTTCTGGGTGCGGTACTCGATGTTGACCTTCTGGAAGCTCATCGAGATGCGCTCCACCGGCGCGCCGGTCTCGTCGCAGTCGATGTCGTAGGACGCGACGCGCGCCTTCTCCAGCGTCAGGCAGAAGTAGTCCTCCTGCGAGCCGCCGGCCTTGCGCAGGTAGAGCTTGGCGCTCTTGACCTCGTCGTTGGTGGCGACGGCGCTCATCAACGCGGTGCTCGCGCTGTCGAGGCCCTTGGTGATCGTCAGCTGGCGGTAGCTGCGGCGGCCGGTCTGCTGACCGGCCACGGCATCGCCGGCGGCGCCCACGCCCCAGCTGAAGCCGCGCACGACGATGTCGTTGGCGTGGCCCGCCGAGGTGGACTCGCCCTTGACCTTGCCCGCCCGCTTGAGCGACAGGTCCAGGTACATGTCGGCGCTGCTCGCGCCGCTGGTCAACGGATTCATCTTTCGCTCCGGCATGGACAACGGATGACGGCGTCTGACGCCAGCGGGTGGCACCGGACGGCATCACGCGCCGTCCTTGCTCACCGTCATTCGTTGTCCGAGCGCGGCGCAGCAGACCGAGGCCTGCCGCGCCGCGGGGATCGTCGAGGGTGCCGCGCCGACGCGAGCCGGCACCGCACCCGTCAACGCATCAACGCGTTTCGGTCGTGGCCACGTTCCAGCCGAACTTGACCGCGCCGCCCAGGCCGCCCTTGGCGTCTTGAGCCTTGTACTCGAACTCGATGTCGGCGTAGGACACCGACACGCTTTCGCTGATCTCGCCGCCGGCCGAAGCGGACGGGGAGACCGAGGTCACCAGGACCTGCTTCAGGGTGACCTTCAGGAAGTCCTGCTGGCCTTCACCGGCCTTGCGGCAGGTCAGGACGGCCTGGTCGAAGTGCTTGCCCGAGGCGCAGGCCTTGGCCAGCACCGGGGACGCCTTGTCGTAGTAGTGCGCGAACACGAACTGGCCAGGAACGCCCTTGCCCTTGCCCGAACCGGTACCGGCGGCGGCGGTGCTTTCCTGACGCACGTCCCACGACCAGGCCAGCAGGTCGATCTCGCCCTTGTGGTCCTTGTGGGTGGATTCGCCTTCGACTCCGGCGAACTTCAGATTGGCGTCGATCGTCATGGTCGATTTCTCCTAGATGAACTCTGTGAAAACAGTCTCCGCCTCGACGCTGACCGCGACGGAGACCAGGGATTTCGGACCTTGGAAGGTCCGGATGGCGGGGTGCCTCGAAAGTTCAGACCGCGCCTTTCAAGGCGCTCCCTTCAACACGTCGCGCGTCATCGCGCGCGATTCTCAAATTCTTGTGCTGGCGATGACCGCGCGGCGGTCATCGCCGTGCTTACTTGCCCTTCTGCGACGGCAGCGTCGAGACCAGACGCAGCGACACCGTCAGGCCCTCGAGCTGGTAATGCGGACGCAGGAAGAACTTCGACGAGTAGTAGCCGGGGTTGCCCGGGATCTCCTCGACCACCACTTCCGCGGAGGCCAGTGGCTTCTGCGACTTCGTCGTTTCCGACGAGTTCGCCGGATCGCCGTCGACGTAGTTCATGATCCACTTGTTCAGCCACTTCTCCATGTCGCCGCGCTCCTTGAAGGAGCCCACCTTGTCGCGCACGATGCACTTCAGGTAATGGGCGAAACGGTTGCAGGCGAACAGATACGGCAGCCGCGCGGCCAGGTTGGCGTTGGCGGTGGCGTCCGGATCGTCGTACTCGGCGGGCTTCTGCAGCGACTGGGCGCCGATGAACGCGGCGAAGTCCGAGTTCTTGCGGTGCACCAGCGGCATGAAGCCGTTCTTGGCCAGCTCGGCCTCGCGGCGGTCGCTGATCGCGATCTCCGTCGGGCACTTCATGGCCACGCCGCCCTCGTCGGTCGGGAAGGTGTGGGCCGGCAGGCCCTCGACCGCGCCGCCCGCTTCCACGCCGCGGATGCGGGTGCACCAGCCGTAGGTCTTGAACGAGCGGTTGATGTTGGTCGCCATCGCGTAGGCCGAGTTGGCCCACGTGTACTTGGCGTGTTCGCCGCCGCCGGTCTCTTCCTCGAAGTTGAACTCCTCGACGGGGTTCGTCTTCGAGCCGTAAGGCAGGCGCGCCAGGAAACGCGGCATGGCCAGGCCGATGTAGCGCGCGTCGTCGGACTCGCGCAGCGACTTCCAGGCGGCGTACTCGGGCGTGCTGAAGATCTTGGTCAGGTCGCGCGGGTTCGCGAGTTCCTGCCACGAGCCCATCTGCATCAGCGACGGATTGACCGCGGCGATGAAGGGCGAGTGCGCGGCGGCCGCGACCTTGGCGATCTCGCCCAGCAGCTCGACGTCCGGCGGGCTGTGGTCGAAGTAGTAGTCGCCGACGATGGAGCCGAAGGGCTCGCCGCCGAACTGGCCGAATTCTTCCTCGTACACGCGCTTGAAGATCGGGCTCTGATCCCAGGCCGTGCCCTTGTAGCGCTTGAGCGTCTTGCCGAGGTCGTTCTTCGAGATGCTCATCACGCGGATCTTGAGCTGCTCGTCGGTCTCGGTGTTGTTGACGAGGTAGTGCAGACCGCGCCAGGCCGACTCCAGCTGCTGGAACTCGGCGTGATGCAGGATCGCGTTGACCTGCTCCGACAGCTTCTTGTCGATCTCGGCGATCATGGCCTCGATCGAGACGATGACGTCGCTGCCGATCAGCGTGGTCTGCGACAGCGCCTGCTGCGCCAGCGTCAGCACCGCCTGCTCGACGGCGGACTTGGCCTCGTCGGTCTTGGGCTTGAATTCCTTGTTCAGCAGCGAGGCGAACTCGCCGCCTTCGTACTCGATGCCCTGCAATGAAGGCGCGTGTTGCGCGAGGGTGTCATCGGCCATGGTGCGTGCTCCGTGGGATCCGTGGGTCGGTTCTTGAATCGGTTCTGGAAAGCGTCAGCGGCGCGCTCACTGCGCGGCGCCGTCGTCGGGCTTCTGGGCCGAGGCCAGCGACTTGAGCAGCGCCTCGTCCTTCACGACCTTGGCGATCAGCTGCTCGGCGCCGGCCTTGCCGTCCATGTAGGTGATCAGGTTGGCGAGTTGCTGGCGCGCCTCGAGCAGCTGCTTGAGGCCGTCGACCTTGCGCGCGACCGCGGCCGGGGAGAAATCGTCCATCGACTCGAAGGTCAGGTCGACCATCAGGTTGCCTTCGCCGGTCAGCGTGTTGGGCACGGCGAACGAGACGCGCGGCTTCATGGCCTTCATGCGGGCGTCGAAGTTGTCGACGTCGAAGTCCAGGAACTTGCGGTCCGACACCGGCGGCAGCGGCTCGGTGGGCTTGCCCGACAGGTCCGACAGCACGCCCATCACGAAGGGCAGCTGCACCTTCTTCTCGGCGCCGTAGAGCTCGACGTCGTACTCGATCTGCACGCGCGGGGCGCGATTCCTGGCGATGAACTTCTGGCTGCTGGTGGCCATGGGGTGCTCCTTGAAGCGGGGATCGGGTGAAAGGTGGAGACGTTGAAGAACGGCGTCGCTATCGGTGTCGGTGTGGGGCGCTTACTCGCTGGTCGTGCCGGCGAGCTTCTCGATCTCGTGCACGCCCTCGGGATTGAGGTCGCGCATGATTTCCAGGAAGCTCTTGCTCATCAGCCGCTGCGCGCGGCGGATCAGCAGCGGCGCGGGATTGCTGGGCTCGTGGCGCTCGATCCAGTCGCAGACGCGCTGCAGCGCGCGGACGGCGTCGTCGCGGCTGGCGATCGTGCCGGGCGCGGACACCGCGCCGACGGCCACGCCGCCGAAGCCCGCGGCCGGCGCACCGGCCGCGTCGTCCGAGGCAGCCGCGACATCGCCGCCGCCCTGCCCCTGCAGTTGTCCGGCGGCCGCGGCAAGCGGCTTGAACAGACGCAGCAGCGGCGAGAAATCAGGACCTTGTCCGGTGCCGAGCGGCGCTTCGATCGCCGCCACGATGCCTTGCACCGTCGGCAGCGCGTCATGCAGTCGCGCGGCGAAGGCGGGATCGTTCGCGGCCTGCGCCGACAGCCCGGCCATCAGGCCTTCGGGCGACGGCACGGATTCCTCGCCCATCGGATCGGCGTTGCCCAGCGCCAGTTCCACGTCGCGGACCCGGGGACCGCCGCGCTGGCCGGTCAGGCTGGCGGCGCGCAGGTCGGCGATGCCGGCCATGACGCTGGTCAGGGGCTGCAGCGCGTTCAGGCGCATCGTCGGGTCGTCGTGGTCGGAGGCATCCAGTTGCGGATGCACGTGCGCCCACTGTTGTTCCAGCAGACCGCGGATCAGCGCCAGGCCGTCGATGGCCGCGCCCAGTCCTTGCAGCCGGGCACCGGCGCGCACCAGCCAGACGGCGACGCGCAGGTCGCGGGTCCGCTTCGCCAGCGCGAGGGCCTGTTCGTGGACGGCATGCCAGTCGGGCTCCTCGGCCGGGATGATGGTGTCGCCGAACTGCTGCTCGGGTTTGCCCGCACCCGCCGCTTCCAGCGCGAGGAAGGCAGCGTCGTACTCCAGGTCGGCGCCGCACGGGGCGTCGTCCTGCAAGGGGGCAAGCAGCGAATCGAGGTCGAGGTCAGCCATCGCGTCGGAGGCAGCAAAACGGTTGCATGCCATGGACTCTATTGACGGCTGTAACCGAGCGCAGTGGTCGAAAGTCACTTTGGCGAGAGAGAGGGGCCGCTCAGGCTAGGGATTGCCGCTCATCTCGAGTCAAGCCCGAACCCCTCGGCGCCATGCGCGACACCCTCTTCCGAGGTACCAGGATGAATGCCAGCCGTCAGCAACATTAACAATGTGTTTCGCTGCGGGACAAGAACAGGGGGAGCCGCTCATACTCCGGCCCCGCAAGACCTGTCCCCTGCGCGGGGGACAAGGCCATCCATCGCTGCAAGAGCTCCCCCATGAAGCATCCGGCTGAATCCCCTTTGAATGCGCTGACGGCGCCGGCCGCGCCGACGCTCGTCGCGCCGCTGCCGCCCGACGCCGACCGTCGTCGCCTGCTGACGCTGGCCGGCGCGGGCGCGCTACTGTCCGCCTGCGGCGGTGGCGGCAGTGGCGGGGACTCGCCGGCAACGCCCGCGGCGCCCCCGGCGGGATCGCCGCCGGCCTCACCGCCGCCGCCGGCCGCTCCACCGCCTCCCGCATCGCCGCCGCCCCCGGCGGCACCGCCGCCGGCCGGGTCGCCTCCAGCATCGCCACCGCCTCCAGCATCGCCACCGCCGCCTGCATCGCCGCCGCCGCCTGCATCGCCGCCGCCGCCTCCTCCTCCGCCGCCGCCGCCCCCCACCACGTCGGTGAAGCGTGGCGTCGCCTACGACCTCAAGGACGCGGCCGACTTCAACGCGCTGTCCGGCGGGACCATCGGCTGGTGGTACAACTGGGCGCTCCAGCCCAACACGACCGTGCAGTCGCAGCCGTCGATCGCCGGCGCGCTGGAGCACGTGCCGATGCTGTGGAACTTCAACTTCAACACGGCGCAGGTCGTGACGGCGTTGAAGGCGCGTCCGACGGTGAAGTACCTGCTGGTGCTCAACGAACCCAACCTCACCGACCAGGCCAACCTCTCTCCGGCCGATGCCGCCGCGCAGTGGCCGCGTTATGAGGACGTCGCGCGCCAGACCGGCGTGAAGATCGTCGGCCCGGCGATCACCTGGGGCACGATGCCGAACTACGGGGACCCGGTCGTGTGGATGGACGCGTTCATCGCCGCCTACCGCGCCGCCAACGGCGGCCGCGATCCGCAGATCGACGCGCTGGCCTTCCACTGGTACGACTACGGGCTCAAGGACCAGCTGGACCGGTTGACCAAATACGGCAAGCCGTTCTGGGTCACCGAGATGGCCAACTGGCACAACGGCGCCGGCCCGCACATCGACACCTCCGACAAGCAGAAGGCGCAGATGGCCGACATGGTCAGCGTCTGCGAGAACCGCAGCGACGTGACCCGTTATGCGTGGTTCACCGGCCGCTGGGACAACGACGTGCACTTCACCAGCCTGTTCGGCGCCACCGGCGTGCTGACGCCGGTCGGCCAGCAGTACAAGAGCCTGCCCAAGGCCTGAGCGGTCAGCGCAGCGCGGCGATCAGCGCCGCCTGCGCGGCGCGGCGCCGTTCCTGCGCATCGGCGCCGCGCCCGTCGGCGGGCGCCAGGAGCGCCTGCACCTCCACCACCGGGACCACGGCCGCCGCCGTCAGCCGACGCACCACTGCGGGCGGCAGGCCGTCGCACGCGATCGCGCCGTACAGGTGCCCGAGCAGGCGGGCGATCTCCTCCAGCGCGGCGCCGTCCTCCAGCACCCGCGCGGGGTCGAGCACGGTCACCTGCGCGCCCAGTTCGAGCACTGCCTGCTGGAACAGCGTCGCTCTGGGCGTGCCTTCGTCCCCACACACCAACCCCATCCGAAGGCCCAGCAAGGGCGGAGGCGTCGTGCGCGAAGGGGTGGCGGGCAGCGGCATGGTCGGGCGCTTGGCGTGAAAGGCGAGCTGCGCAGCGTAGTCAACTCACGGAAAAACGCGTTGACCGATGTCAACGCGAAGGCCTCGTCACCGACGGGGGCCGTGCGCCCTGTACGGGCCTGACGGGCCGTTACTGAACCGTCACCGTGGGTTCACCGACTGTTGCTGATCGATGTCAAGGATTGGTGCCGCCGTTGCGGGCCGTTTCTAGCATCCCCAGCAATCCTTTCAACCACGAGATCATCATGCACAGCGCCATCGCCCTCGCCTCCCCTCCGAGCGACCTCCCCCGCGACCGCCTGCGCGATGCCCCGACCGGCCGACCCCGCGTGGCGCCTGCGGCCAAGCCGCCGCGCGACGGCGTGCCCTCCCTGTCGTCCGCCGCGATCGTCGGGAGCACCACGCCCGGACTGATCGCGCCCGATCTGCGCCCACAGGTCCGGCCGCCGCTGCACGTGACCGTTTCCGAACCGCGCGTCGTCTCCCGCGATCCGCAGCAGCGCATGCTGGACGTGATGCGCACCATCCGGAACATCATCCAGCCGGCGGCCAAGGTCGTACGCGCCGGTGACATGGTCTTCCGCGCCTCGCAGCCCTTCAACACCGTGTACCTGATCAATGCCGGCGCGTTCAAGCTGGTCAGCCGCAGCCTGGACGGCCGCGAGCAGATCGTGAGCCTGAAGTTCCGCGGCGACTGGCTGGGCTTCAGCGGCATCGCGCACGGGCGCCATCCCTGCGATGCCGTCGCGATGGACACCGGCAACATCTCGATCATTCCGTATGACCAGCTGCTGCAGGCCTGCGCGCGCTACCCGGAGATGATGGCCGTGGTCCATGAAGGCATGAGCGCCGAGATCACCCATGAGCGCCAGTCGCTGATGTCGGTGTGCACGCTGGCCTCGCTGGCACGGGTGGCGGAGTTCCTCTGCGCCTGGGCGCGCAGCATGCATCAGCGCGGCCTGCGCGCCGACGAACTCACGCTGCGCATGACGCGCGCGGACCTCGGGAACTACCTGGGCATGACGCTGGAGACGGTCAGCCGCTGCCTGTCCAAGCTGAACCGCGAAGGCCTGATCCTGTTCGGCGAACGCGGCCGTCGCCAGATCTCGATCCCCAGCCGGGAACGGCTCGAACAGTTCGTGATCGGGGGCTCGATGGCGCGGGGGAAGCTGGCGACGGCGGCGTGAATTCGATAACTCATTGTTTCTCGCTTGCCCCGGCGGAATTCACGAGTTCGTTGTCTGACAATAAAATCAGAGAAAATAAATATTCGCGAACTGGATCCAGCACCTGGTCGGAGTCATATTTGAGGAGCGCAGCACCACTGGCGGCGGAGCGCCTCAAATGATTCCCAAGGAGCGGCGTTTGGTATGTCGCGCATTGACCTGACAACTCCAATATCCCGCGCTCACCGTCATCCAGAAATCGCTCGCTCACCTCGATTTCAATCTTGTCGAGCGATGCGAGCGCGTCGGCAATCCGCCTTCTGGCAAGCGGAAAATGGCTGATCAAGTCACCGTAACTCGTTGTCAACTGCTCGTCGAGAGTCTGCCGTGCAACCCTTGATCGGGCCTTGCCTACGGATTTCCAGAACTGATCACGAATTCGGACGACATCGTAACGAAGCGCGAGTGCTTCGCTCAGTTCGACAAAACTTGGCTGAAGGTCTTGATACAGCGACAATTGGACCTGCTGCCATCGATCGAGCTTAGAAAGGGTGCTGGCGGCTGCGGCCCTGACCCTCGCTGCCTGTTCTGATATTTTCGTGGAACGGTCTTTGGCAAGAGAAATCACCAGCGCGATCACTGAGATCACAATGGTGATCGATGTCAGTACATCGCCGGCTTTCAAGGTATTGTCGAAATCAATGTTCATGGCATTATCCAAGCCGCAACGAGTTAGTGACTCATGTTGTTTCTTGAATGAGCCTAGGCGAGCTTCGGGGGCGGCAACAGCGCCGATCCTCAAGATTGCGTACAGGTGCGCTTGCTGGCGCCAGTGCCGGGCCCACTTCAGCGGGCCAGCACCTTCCCGATTGCCCGCGCCAGCGCGGCGCGCTCATAGGGCTTGGGCAGCAGCGCCCAGTCCAGCGCGTTGTCATGCTCGGAAGAAAGCAGTTCGGCCGAGAACCCCGACATCAGCAGCACGGCGATGTCGGGCCATTCCTTCTGAACGTGTGACGCCAGCTCCGTACCGCGCATGCCGGCGCCCAACGCGATGTCGCTGAGCAGCAGATGCGGCAACGGGCCACTCCCGGCCTCATTGGCCTCATCGGCCGCCACTGTCGAATCGTCCAGATCGCGCAGGTGCCGCAGGGCTTCTTCCCCGCTCGCGCAGGCCGTGACGCTGCAGCCGAAATCGTTCAGGTAGCGACGTGCGACGGCGCGCACCTCCGCGTCATCCTCCACCAGCAGCACGCGCAGCCCCGGCGGCACGGCCGAGGCCGTCGCATCGTGCTCGGCCACCTGGCGCTGCGCGGCCGGCGGCTGCGGCAGGATCAAGGACAAGGTCGTGCCGTGACCCGGCGTGCTGTCGATGCCGATCGCCCCCCGCGACTGGCGGGCGAAACCGTAGACGGTGCTCAGTCCCAGTCCGGTGCCGCGGCCGGCCTGCTTGGTGGTGAAGAAGGGTTCGAAAGCGCGCTCCTTGACGTCCTCCGGCATGCCCGTGCCGCTGTCGGAGATGGCGATGCGGACATAGTGCGTCGCACCATCCGACCCGGATCCCGCAGGCATCGGATCCTCGTCGTCCTCCTCCAGCTCGCGGCGCAACGCCGGCGGGATGGCTCTCAGCGGCTCGGCTTCGAAGACCAGTTCCCCGCCCTCCGGCATCGCATCGCGTGCGTTGATCGCGATGTTCAGCAGCGCCGATTCCAGCTGCGCCGGATCGGCCTGCACGTCGGGGCAATCGGCGGCCACCTCGATGCGGATGCGGATGCGCTGGTCGAGCGTGCGGCGCAGCATGTCGGCCAGCGAGCGAAGCATCGCCCCCACGTCGACGCTGGCCGGCTGCAGCCGCTGCCGGCGCGAGAACGCCAGCAACTTGCCCGTCAGCTCCGCGCCGCGGCGCGAGGCCCGCGTCGCCGCCGCGACCAGTGGCGGCGCGAAGCCGTCGTCGGTCACGGCGGGCAGTTCGGCCAGCACCTGCAGGTTGCCCTGGATGACGGTCAGCAGGTTGTTGAAATCGTGCGCGATGCCGCCCGTCAGTTGACCGACGGCCTCCAGGCGCTGGGAGTGGCTCAGCGCCTCCTCGGTCTGCGCCCGCTGCAGGCAGGTGCCGAGCAGGTTGGCGACCGATTCCAGGAAGCGCAGCTCCGCATCGCCGAAGCGCCGGGCCCGGCGCGAGCGCACCGCCAGCGTGCCCACCGGCCGCCCCCGATCGGACAGCGGGACCGCCAGCCCGGACACCAGGCCCGCCTGCAGGTAGGTCTGCGGCACGGCGAACCGTTGCTCGCCGCGGTAGTCCTCGACGACGACCGGCGCGCCCTGGGCCAGGACGAAGCCTTGCGGCGTGTCCGGGCGGTTCGGCACCTTCGCGCCGAGGCCTTCGCCGTCCAGCAGTCCGACGCCCTCCGCCAGGCGCAGCTCGGTGCGGCCCGGTTCGAGCAGGAAGACGACCGCCAGGTCCGCCTCCAGGGCCCGGGCGGCAATCGAGGGCACCTGGCGCAGCACCTCCTGCGGATCGAGCGAATCGACGGCGATCCTGCCCAGTTGGGCCAGATGCTCGCTGTATCGCGCCCGCTGCAGGGCCTGGCGCACGCGCGGGTACTCGGCGACGCTGCGGATCGAGGCCATCGTGTACGGCAGGCCCAGCGGCTGCAGCGGGCTCAGCGCGATCTCCACCAGCACCTCCGACCCGTCACGCCGCCGCGCGACCAGTTCGGTGGCCGTGCCGCCCATGGGCCGCGATCGGGGTGCGGCCTCGTAGGCATGCCGGTACGCCGCGTGGCGCGGACGGATGCTGTCGGGCACCAGCATCTCGACGGAGGCGCCGACGAGGTCCTCGTGGGCATATCCCAGCAGTTGGGTGACCGTCGGATTCGCGAGCCGGATCAGCCCCTGGTCGTCGACGAGCAGCAGCCCGTCGGGCGAGGCGGCGAACAGCGCGCGGAAGATGGCGGATTCGTCGACCCCGGCGGATCCGCCGTCACTCGCGTCATTCACTTCGTTCGCGACCTGCGCGCCGTTCGCGCCGTCGTCCGCGCCGTCGTTGGTGGCGTTGTTCATGCCGGCGCTCAGGTCGAGCGCGTCGAGGTCACTCTCGGCGCGAACAGATAGCCGGCGCCCCGGACCGACTTGATCCACTGGCCCTCGCCCGACTCGGCGCCGAGCTTGCGACGCAGCCGCCCCACCTGCACGTCGATCGTGCGGTCGAAGGGCCCGGACTCGCGACCCCGGGTGTGCTCGAGCAGGAAGTCTCGCGACAGCACGCGCCCCGGATGCAGCATGAGGATGTGCAGCAGGTCGAACTCGCCGGTCGTCAACGCGACCTCCTCGCCGTCCGGCCCGGTCACGCGACGCGCGGACACATCCATGGTCCAGCCCTCGAAGTGGAGCCGCTCGCGGCCGGCGGACAGGTCCTGGACGATCTCGCCTGGCGGCCCGCCCGACAGTCCCGGCGGCGCCGATGCGGCACCGGGAGCCATGCCCGAATTTCCAGCATTGCCGGCGTTGCCCGCGTGACCCGGGTGACCCGCGTGGCCCGACGAAGCGGCGGCGGCGGCCGGGCCGGCCGCCGGTCCTGGTGCCAGGCGCCGCAGCACGGCCTTCACGCGGGCGACCAGCTCGCGCAGGTCGAAGGGCTTGGTGACGTAGTCGTCCGCACCGACTTCCAGCCCGACGACCTTGTCCACCGCATCACCGCGCCCGGTGACGATCACCAGGCCGCAGCGCCAGTGCTCGCGCAACTGGCGCGCGATCACGAAGCCGTCCTCGCCGGGCAGCCCCAGGTCCAGCAGCACCAGGTCGGGCGTGTCCGCCGCCATCAGGTCCATCAACGCCCGGCCGGTGTGGCGTTGCGTCGTGCGGAAACCGTGCGAGGCGAGGTAGCCGGCCAGGAGCTGGGTGATGTCCGGCTCGTCGTCGAGGATCGCGACATGGGCCGGGACTGGCGCCGGCGCGGGCGTCGACACGCTCGCGGGCGTGGTCGCCGGCGTGGTCGCGGAAGGAAGGGGATCGGGCGCGCTCATGAGCCCCGATTAGAGCGCGTCCGCGCGGATCAGCCGCTCCAGCGTGCGCGTCAGGCGATCCAGATCGATCGGCTTGACCATGTGCTCGTCGAAGCCGCTGCCCAGCGCCTTGTCGCGATCGGAGGCCTGGCCATACCCGGTCAGCGCGATCAGGCGCGGCGCCGCCGCCCCGAGTTCGTGATGGATCAGGGTCGCCAGCTGGTAGCCGTCGATGACCGGCATGCCGATGTCGAGCACCGCGGCATCGAAGCGCGACGCGCGCACCCGGTCCATCGCTTCCTGCGGCAGCGTCGTCGTGACGACGTCGTAGCCGGCGTAGCGCAGCGCCATGCCCAGCGTCTCGGCGGCGTCGCGGTTGTCGTCGACGACCAGCACCCGCCCCTGCACCGGCGGCAGCGTGTCCAGCGCCTCGGTGGCCGGCCCCGGCGCGGGCGGCGCGGCATGGATCTCCGCCGGCAGCGTCACGCGGAAGGTCGCGCCCTGCCCCGGTCCGGCGCTGAACACCGCCACCTGGCCGTGATGCATCTCGACCAGCTGCTTCACGATCGCCAGCCCGATGCCGAGCCCGCCCTTGGAGCGGTCCAGCGTCGTCGAGCCCTGCTCGAACAGTTCGAACACGCGCGGCAGCATGTCCGCGTCGATGCCGGCGCCGTTGTCCTGCACCTCGATCACCAGCGCATCGCCGGCGGCGCGCGCCGCGACGCGGATCTCGCCGTTGGTCGGCGTGTACTTGGCGGCGTTGCTCAGCAGGTTGACGAGGACCTGGCGCAGCCGGGCCCGATCGCCCACCAGCCGCAATTCCGGTCCGACGTCGCAGGCCACCTTCAGCAGGTGGTTGCGTTCCTCGAGCAGCGGGCTCACGCCCTCGATCGCGTCGCTCAGCAGGAAGGGCACGTCCACCGGCTCGCGCGCCAGCTCGATCTTGCCGCGCGTGATGCGGGTGATGTCGAGCAGGTCGTCGACCAGCTTGGAGAGGTGGCCGACCTGGCGTTCGATGATCTCGTGCTCGCGCGACAGAGGACCGGTCTGCAGGCGGATCAGGTGCAGCGCGGTGGAGATCGGCGCCAGCGGGTTGCGCAGCTCATGACCGAGCATGGCGAGGAACTCGTCCTTCGCGCTCGCGGCGCGTTCGCGTTCGTGGTCCAGCCGCGCCGCGTGCAGTCCGGTCGAGGCCAGCGTCGCCGCGGCACGCATGAAGGCGCTCTGGTGCGGCGACGGGAAGTCCGGCCGGGAGGAGCCGAACCACAGGCTGCCGGCCCGCCCCGCCGGCCCCAGGTAGAGCCGCACCACGCGCAGGGTGCCCAGCGGCGATTCCAGCGCGGTCGCGCTGTCGGCGGTGTCGGGCATCTGGCGGCAGGCGATGATGAAATCGGTCCAGGCCTCCTGCGACACCCGCACGCCCCCGAGCTGCAGGACCGTGGCCGGCGCGGCGTCCGGCACCAGCGGCGCATGCAGCAGGCAGACCGCCGTGCCCACGATCCGGTTCACCGCCTCGGTCGTGAGCTGCAGGACGGTGGCGGCGTCGCGCCCGACCCAGAGGGCCGGCAGCGCGAGCAGGCCCATCAGGTCGCGCAGCGCCCGGTCGGCGGCGGACGGGTCTCTTTCTCGGGACATCGTGGTCATTCGGACCGCCGGGGTCGTGCCGGCACTGGGAGCGCCACCGGCGCGGAGCGCCCGCGACGTCGCCCCGTGGCCCGGCGCGCGGACAGCTCGCGCAGCATCTCGGCCGGCGGCGTGAAGAACGGATTCTCTCGCAGCACGCCGCCGATCATCGTCAGCGGATGCGTGCGCAGCAGATCCATCATGGTGGTGCCATCGAGCGGCGCGAGGTCGTAGACGCAGATCGCCAGACGCCGGTTCGTGTCCAGGACGCCGTTCAGGCGCGCCTCGTACTCCAGCAGGTCCAGACGGTCGATGCCATGACGGACCGCCCAGCCCATCTGCGTCATGACGCGCAGCCCGTCGAATCCGCCCGGCTCCCGCCCTTGCGCCGCGGTGGCCAGCGCCATGGCCGCGAGCATGGCCTCCACGTCGATCGCGCCAGGCGCCTGCGGCCAGGGCCACAAGGCCAGCTGGCCGCGCTGTTCGCACGCCACGACGTCGATCCCGGCGCCGACCAGCCGGGCCCGGTGCTCGTCAAGGCCGCCCGGCTCGATCAGGTGCAGGTTGCGTTCGTTGTTGTGCTCCGCCTCCCGGTAGAACGGCGCCAGCACCTGGCACGCCTCCTCCCGGCTGTCGAAAAAGGCGCAAATGTGGAAATGGGGGGTGATCACTGCTCTCTCGCACCGTCCACGGCGTCAAGGCCATCGGACGTCCTCCGTCCCGAGTTGCATCGGCCAGTCGGCTGGCTCTTGGGGTCGATCGCCGGATGTTAGCCGTGAAGCGGGTGTGCGACTGGCATCCGATGCCAGCCGGCCATCGCCCTTCCGTCCCCGACCGTGTTCGAGCGCCCCGGCCCGCCCCGTCACAGGCCACGTTCTTCGATCAGTTGCCGACTCACAACCGTCAGGGACGGATTAAATCCCTGAAATCAAAGATGGACACTTGCCAGAAACCCGTCATGACAATTCATCAATGAACCGACTGCAGTAAGTCAATCGGCCCATCAATAAGTCAGCCGGCAACCGTGCCTTGGCAGAAAGTCTGCCGCCCTGGCGCCCTGCCGCCAATTGCGCTCAGGCGTGGGCGCCCAGCGCATGTCGCTCACCCGCGTGGACATCGCAGGCGGCTGCGCAAGCCCGGCAGGCCTGGGCGCAACGCCGGCAATGCGCATGCTGATGCTTCTCGCATTCTTCGGCGCACGCCCGGCACAGATGGGCGCACAACGCGCAGAAATCGCCATGGTGCGCGGACTCTCGCGACAGCACGCCGATCGTGGCCTCGCAGATCGCGGCGCAATCCAGATCCAGCAGGGCGCACGCCTCCAGCAGGCGATCGCCGGAGCGGATGCACGCGTTGGCGCACTGACGCGTGGCCAGCAAGGCCTCGGCACAGGCCTTCATGCAGGGTTCCAGGTCTTCGGAGGGGGTGGTCATCGCGTGTCCTTCGCTAGGTAAGAGGTGCCGCCTTCCGGCAACCGTCATTCCCCGGGGACGTCCGCGTCCGGGCCTCGCTGGATATTCGCGCCCCGGACACGACTAGCAAACTCTTGCTAGTTTCTTTGCATAAACAAGCCATCAGTGGTTGACAGCGCCAAAAGGCTAGCAAGGAAATGTCATTGTGAGACGGCAGGACAGGAAACGAAACTGAGCGGGATAGAAAACAGCCCGCCGGGGTTTCCCTTGAACCGCCAAGCTCCTTTCCGACCGTTCCGCCCTTTCCGGCCCTTCCCACCTTTCTCACCTTTCTCACCTTTCCGACCTTTCCGCTCCTTCCGCCCCTTCCGCGCTTTCCGCGCTTTCCGATCACCCCGGTCAACGAATCTCGATATCGCCACCGGATGGCCATATCCGCTCGTCGCGCTGGCACTGATCTGCCTGCCGGCCCACGCGGACGACGGACGCCAGGTGCCGGCCAAGACCTTGGAGGACGCCCCCCTCGCCGTCTCCTCCGCCAGCGCCGCGTCGTCGGCGAATGCCGTTCGCTGGGGGGCCGCCATGGATGACTTCCTCAGCGGCGCCTTGTCCGCGGATCCTTCGATCGAACGCGCCCGGGCCTCGATCGCCGCCGCGGAGGACGGCGTCAGCGCCGCGAAGTGGCAGTTCGGTCCCTCACCGAGCTTCTCCCGCCAGCTCGCCAGCGGCATCGGCGGGTATGTCAACGTCCTGAGCATCCAGCAGCCGCTCTACACCGGGGGACTGCTGTCGGCCAACCTGAGCGCCGCACGGACCACCCTGCGCAGCAGCGAGATGGAGCTGCGCTCCGCGCAACTCCAGCTGAAGCTGAAGATCGTGCAGACCTGGGCCGACTGGGCCAAGGTCCGGGGTCGCATCGACAGCCTGGAGGCCTTGCGCGCGGAGCATCAGCAGTTGCTGGAGATGATCCGCCGTCGCAACCAGGCGGGCGTGGCCACGAACGCCGACGCGGCGCTGGCGGCCTCCCGGCTGAGCGCCGTGCAGGCGGAAATGGCGCAGGCGCGGCTCGAGGAAGCACTGCAGCGCGATCGGCTGCAGCGTCTGGCGCGTCGCCCCGTCGACGATCCCTTGCGCGTCGTGCTCGACGGCGAGCTCCCCGCGCCTCCGGCCTTGAACCAGGTGCTCGACCGCATCCAGCTCTCGCCCGAGATGGCGATCGCGCGCGCGAACGTCGACCTGTACCGCGATGAACTGACCAAGGCCAAGGCCGCGCTGCTGCCGACCGTCAGCCTGCGCATGGACCGTCAGAGCGGCGCCTACAAGGACGATCGCATCGGCGTCGTGATCCAGGCCGGACTGCCCGGTGGCCTGTCGGCCCTGTCCGGCGTGAATGCGGCCCGCTCGCGTATCGCCGCGGCGGAGGCCGCGGTCGCCGCGACCGAACAGGACCAGCTGAGCAACTATCAGCTGGAGTACACGCGTCATGCCGCGGCGGTCGCCTCGCTGCGCAACGCCGAGCTCACCGCCTCGACCGGCGACGAGGTGCTGGCGTCGTACCGGCGTCAGTTCGATGCCGGCAAGCGGGCGTGGCTGGACCTGCTGAACATGGTCCGCGAGGCCCACACCACCCGCCAATCCCAGCGCGACGCCGCGATCGACGAACGCGCCGGCCTGTATCGCCTGCACCTGCTCCTCGACGGCGCACCGGCGCTCCATTGAACGGACCGACATCCGTCTGCCGCAGTTCCGCCTTCTGCCCATCGCCACCCGCGAGATGCCCGTCATGACCTGGACTCCCTTCAAGCGAACGACCGCCGCGTCGTCGCCCCCTTCGGCCGCCATCGCGACCGCCCTGACCCACTGGCTGCGCCTGAAGGGACGTCCCGTGCCCGCCGCGCTGGTCCGCCAGCGCCAGATGGCAATGGGTCTGCCCGGCGAGGATCTCCACAGCGCACGCCTGCTGGCCGGCGCGCTCGACCAGCAGAGCCACTTCGTGCTGCTCGACGCGCCGCAACTCGCCGCGTTGCCGCTGCTGTGCCACCACGCCGAGCACGGCTGGCAGGTGGTCACCGCCCGCACGCCCGAGGGACTCTGGACCTGCGCCGGGCCCGATCAGGTCCGTCGCGACCTCGTGTTGGACGATCAGCCTTGCCTGCACGCGGTGGTGGACCCCGAGGCCGAACGAGGCGCGACCCGAAGCGCGCGCGGCATGATGCTCGCGCAGATCCGCGGCCAGTGGCCGATCTTCGTGGAGGCGGCGGGCCTGTCGCTGGTGCTGTCGACGATCGGCATCGCCATCTCGTTCTTCTCGATGCAGGTCTACGACCGCGTCATCCCGAGCCAGGGCCACCAGACCCTGTGGGTCCTCACCCTGGGCGTGGGCCTGGCGGTGGTGATCGAGTTCCTGCTGAAGCTCGCGCGGGCCTCGCTGCTCGAACCGCGGCTGAAGCAGCTGGATGTCGGCATCTCCAGGGCGCTGATGGCGCGGCTCAACGCGGTCCGGCTGGATCAGCGACCCGGCTCCGTCGGCACCCTGGCGTCGCAGGTGCAGAGCTTCGAGTCGATCCGCGGCATCCTGTCGGCCAGCACCCTGTTCCTGCTCTTCGACATGCCGATGGCGCTGATCTTCGCGCTCGTGATCGCGGCGATCGGCGGCTTCTGGATGGCACTGCCGGCGGTGGTGCTCTTCGGCGTGACCGTGCTGACCGGCCTGCTGCGCGCCCGCCGCATCGCCCGGCTCACCGCGAGCAGCCAGTCCGGCGCCAACGCCAAGACCGGCCTGCTGGTCGAGACCATCGAAGGCACCGAGGCGATCAAGGGCCTGGGCGCCACCTGGCGCTTCGAATCCCGCTGGGCGGCGCTGTGCGAAGTGAACGCCGCGCAGAGCCTCGCCCTGAAGCATGAAAGCGACACCACCTCGTACATTTCCGCCGCCCTGCAACAGGTCAGCTACGTCGCCCTGATCTGCGTCGGCGCGGTGCTCGCGATCGACGGGCACCTGACGCAGGGCGCGATCGTCGCCTGCTCGATCCTGTCGGGGCGTGTGCTGTCGCCGCTGGCCTCGATCCCGCCCCTGCTCGTGCAGCTGGGCAGCGCCCGTGCGTCCATGAAGGCGCTCGACGCGATCTTCCGGCTGCAGGTGGACAACGAAGGCGTCGCCCGCCCCATCGTGCCCCAGGTCCTGCACGGGGAGTTGCGCTTCGAGAACGTCGAATTCGCCTACCCCGGTCAGAAGGAAGCGCTGCGCTTCGGCAGCATGCGCTTCCGCCCCGGCGAGAAGGTCGCCATCCTGGGCACCATCGGCGCCGGCAAGACCACGCTGCTGTCGCTGGCCTGCGGCCTGACCCAGCCGACACGCGGCACCGTCTACCTGGACGGCGTCGACCAGCAGCAGATCCATGCCGGATGGCGCGCGACCCAACTGGCCTATGGCCCGCAGCACGCCTGGCTGTTCTCCGGCACGCTGCGCGACAACCTCCTTTTCGGACTGCCCGACGTCAGTGACGACCTCCTCGTCGCCGCCTGTCAGAAGACCGGTCTCTGGCCCATGGTGGCCCAGCATCCGCTGGGCCTGGACCGCAAGCTCTCGGAAGGAGGACGCGGCCTGTCGGGCGGGCAGCGTCAGCTCGTGGCGCTGACGCGCCTGGTCTTGGCCGATCGCGCGGTGTGGCTGCTCGACGAGCCGACCTCCGGCATGGACGACGGACTGGAACAGGCCACCGTCCGCTTGATGCGGCAGATGCTCAAGCCCGAGACGACGCTGCTGCTGGTGACCCATCGCCTGTCGATGCTGGCGCTGGTCGACCGCGTGATCGTTCTCTCGCCACAGGGTGTCCTGGCGGACGGCCCGCGGGACGAAGTGCTGGCCAGGCTGCAGGGCCGACCGGCGCCGTCCGCCGACGCCGCGGCCGCCACCAAGGCCGCAACCAAGGCCGCCTGAGCGTCGGCCGCTCGCAGAACTTCCGACATCAAGAGAACGTTATGACAACGACCAACCGTCTTCACGAGGGTCAGGCGCGCGTGCGCTGGACCGTCCTCGCCACGGTGGCGGCGCTGGCTGCCGGCTTGTGGTGGGCCTCCCAGGCGCAGATCGAGCAGGTGACTCGCGCCGGGGGCAAGGTCATGGCATCCTCGCGCACCCAGGTGATCCAGGCACCGGACGGAGGTGTGGTGGAAAAGCTCTTCGTGCACGAGGGGGATGCCGTCCGCAAGGGCGATCTGCTGGCGCAGCTCGACAACACCAAGGCCAGCGCCGCGCTGGCGGACTCCAGCGAAAAGGCCAATGCCTTGAACGCCTCGCTGGCGCGCCTGCGCGCCGAGACGCTGGGCACGCCCTACCGCCCCGCCGGCACGGGCCCGTTCAACGAGCTGCAGCGCCAGCTCTACGAGCGCCGCCGCACGGCCTTGCAGGAAGAGCTCACGGTGCTGGCGACGTCCGCCGATCTCGCCCGGCGCGAGGTCGCCCTCAACGAGCCCCTGTACAAGGCCGGCGACATCAGCGCGGCCGACTATCTGCGGCTCCAGCGCACGGCCAACGAGGCCGCGGGACAGGTCACCTTGCGCCGCAACCGCTTCCTCCAGGATTCCCAGGCCGAGTTGGCCAAGACCGAAGAAGAGCTCGCCAGCGTGCAGCAGATGCTGAACGACCGTCGCGGCAACCTGGAACACACGCAGTTGCGTGCGCCGGTCGACGGCGTGGTCAATCTGATCACGCTGACCACCGAGGGCGCGGTCCTGCGCCCGGGCGACGAGATCATGCAGCTGCTGCCCACCGGCGACGACCTGATCATCGAGGCCCGGTTGCGTGCCGCCGACATCGGATTCATCCGACGCGGCATGCCGGCGGTGGTCAAGGTGGACGCCTTCGACTACAGCATCTACGGCGCCCTCGACGGCAGCGTGACCTACGTGAGTCCCGACGCCCTGACCGAGCGCACCGCGCAAGGCGAGCAGGCCTACTACCGCACGCACATCCGCATCAGCGGCAAGCGTTTCAAGGGCGAGAAGGCCGATCGCATCGTGATCCAGCCCGGCATGACGGCAACGGCGGAGATCATCACCGGCCGCCACACGGTGCTGGACTACCTGCTCAGCCCGTCCGGAAAACGATCTCGGAATCACTCGGAGAGCGCTGAATCCCCGGCGACCGCACGACGCTTGCGCAAGCACCACTCACTTCACGTCATCAATCTTCATCGCCCATCAGCAACAACAACTCCGAACCAGAGGGGAACAGACATGATCACCGTCACCATCATCGAAGACGATGCCACCGTCCTGCAGCGCCTGATCGACGTCGTGTCGGCCAGCAGCGCCTGCCAGATCGTGGGCATCGGTCGCAACCGCGGCGAATCGGTCTCCGCGATCCTCGCCAATCGTGCGGACATCTACTTGGTCGACCTCGGCCTGCCCGACGTGGACGGGATCGACCTGATCAAGCTGATCGACGAGAAGTGTCCCGATGCGCACAGCATCGTGATCAGCACCTTCGGCGATGCCAAGCACGTGATGCGCAGCCTGCGCTCGGGTGCTTCGGGCTACCTGTTGAAGGAAGAGATCCAGCCCAGCCTGATCGACAAGATCATCGCCACCCACAACGGCCACGCCCCCTTGAGCCCCGCCGTCTCCCGGCTGGTGCTCGACAAGCTCGAGAGCCTGGAGACCGGCGTGAAGCCCAAGGTGGACAAGGGGCAGAAGCTGAAGGAGCTCGGCCTGGGTCAACGCGAATGGAGCGTGCTGAACCTGCTGATCGAAGGCTTGCCGATCGTCGACATCGGCAGCCGCCTGTCGATCTCGCGCTTCACGGTGAATCAGCACTTGAGGTCGATCTATCGCAAGCTGAACGTCAACTCCCGCGCCATGGCCACCAGTGTCGCCCGGCTGCATGGGCTGATCGACGAGTGAGCCAACCGGGGGGCGGAGCCGTGCCGGGATGCTCGCGGACAGGCCGCCCTCCCGGGTGGCTGGGTCATGGCTCAAGCGCCTGCACGCCTCAGGCGACAGCCGTCACCAGGCCGTTGCCGGGGCCGGCCTCGCGAGCAGGCCTGGCGGGGCCAAGCATCGACAGGAACACCGAGGCGGGTTTCGACAGCAGGCGCATCCGCAGCAGTTGCTTGCAGAGCAGGAAGGACGCTTGCTCCAGCGCTCCCGGCGTGCGCACGAGGCCATCGCGACGCAAGCGGAGCCGCCCTTCGGCCAGTTCGCCGCGCAGCAGTTGCGCCAGGGCGCGATCCCGGCCATGCACGGCGGCGATGTTGAGCACCGCCAGCCAGGCGACCAGGACCGCACGCGGCAACGACGCCAGCACCTCCGCCAGCGACTCCGACGTCGCGGCGCAGTGCGGCGCATGGATGGCCTGCACGCGCAGCAGTCGCGCGACCAGCGCCGGATGACGACCCGCGATCAGCGCGAGCGACGACGCCGACGCCCCCGAGCGCGCCAGCATGAACAGCTGCCCGACCACGAGCGGATCGCATCCGGGCAGCGCGTGCACGGCCAGGGTCGTCGGCCGGGCGATGCCATAGCCCTGGAAGTAGTCGGCGCCGGCACGACGCGCGCGCTGGAGGGATTCAGCGTCCTCGATCTTCTCGGCGATGACGGCCATGCCGAGTTGATGGGCCTGGCGAACCAGCGCCGAGAGTTGATCCGCATCAAGGCCGAAGACATCGATCTTGGCGAACTGGACCCACGGTGCCAGCGCCCATCGCGCATCGTCGGCGCGGACGATATCGTCCAGGGCGAACCGGTAGCCGCGGCCGTGGAGGTCGCGGATGCGATGCAGGAGCGCCGCGTCCACCACGACGGTTTCGAGCAGCTCGATCACGCCGACATCGGGCGTCAGCGCTTCGGCGATCGGACTCATCAGCGTGCGGCAATCCATGTTGACCAGCAGGTCGCCGATGGGGTGCTCCGCGGCCGGCGCGTCGGTCAGCAGCTCGCCATCGATCAGCGCGCCCGACAGGGCCGTGGCCGTCGCGTAGGCGCCCAGTTCCGGTCCGACGCCGGCGTCGCTGGCATTCCAGCGGAACAGCAGTTCCGTGGCCACGACGCGGCCGGCGCGATCGATGACCGGTTGCATCGCGTAGCGGACATGGGAACCGAGATGTTCAGCCTGCCAGTTCGGCGAGCGGGAGAGTTCCACACCGTTGACGGGGGTGCGACCGGGTTCGGACGATCGGGACATGAGCACTCCGCGGAGCGGGTAGCGAAGAAGGCTTCATGCTATGAACCAAGGGCCCGGCGCTGAATAACAAACACTTGTCATCCATGGAAGCTTGATAACAGTTATGGGAGGGGTCACCGACTGCAACTGGGGGGACACGGCAGGTCCCGAACTTGCCCTCTTTCGTCACCGTCGGACACGCGCGCGAACCGGAACCCTGGTGCGAGGCGCGGGCGACTCACCCGCCAGACCCGGACCGGGTCCGCTGCCGCGCTGGGATACTGACCTGCGCGGGCGGCGGCACAGCCGCCCGGGTCGTTGGGTTTTCTTACCCGGATCACAAGGAGAAGCAACATGCAGATGCGACACACCCGACTGGCCGCGGCCGCCCTGGCGGCCGCCGTCCTGGCCGGCTGCGCGAACATGGACGAACGCCAGCGCGGCACCGCGGGCGGCGCCGCGATCGGCGCCGTCTCGGGCGCGGTCATCAGTTCCGCCACCGGCGGCAAGGCGGGGACAGGCGCGCTGATCGGCGGCGCGCTCGGCGCGGTGGCCGGCAACGTCTGGTCACGCCACATGGAGGACAAGCGCCGCGCGATGGAACAGGCCACGCAGGGCACCGGCGTCGAGGTGACGCGCACGGCGGACAACCAGTTGAAGCTGGACGTGCCGAGCGACATCTCGTTCGCGACCAACAGCGCCTCCATCGAGCCGCGGCTGCGCCCGGTGCTGGACGCCTTCGCGAACGGCCTGAACAGCAATCCGTCGCCGACGATGGTGCGCGTGGTGGGCCACACCGACAACACCGGCTCCGATGCGATCAACGATCCCTTGTCGCTGCGTCGCGCGGAGAGCGTGCGGGGTTACCTGGCCGACCGGGGTGTCCGTTCCGACCGGGTCGAGGTCGCCGGCCGAGGCTCGCGCGAACCGCTGGTGTCGAACGACACGGCGGAGAGCCGCGCCAAGAACCGCCGCGTCGAGATCTTCCTGCGCGAGCCGCAGCAGGGCTCGGGCGGATGAGCGTTCCGACGCTCCCATGACAAAGGCGCCTGTGAACCAGGCGCCTTTTTTCTATCGCGCGTCCGGCGCGTCCAGCGCGTCCAGCGCGTCAGTTCGTCGACTTGGCGGGTTCGGGTCCCATGTGAGGCCCGGTGCGATGCAGCGCGCCGCCCTCGCCTTCCCAGGTGGTGACCTCCTCGGGTTTCGCATGCAAGGCCTTGTGCCGCGCCTCGAAGCGCCGGGCCTGCCATTGCCACAGCGCGTAGCCGGCCAGGCTCGACAACGCGAGGGGGACGAGTCGTTTCATCAGCATGGTGTCGCTCCTCGTCGGTCGATCATCGTGCCGGCGCGCTGGCCTTGGGCTGGCGCGGGGGCGGAACGTCCGGACCCGGGCGCATCGTCGCGCTGGGCGGTTCGGCCGGGGCGGACGGAATGCCCGCCGCGGTCGGGTTCTCCTGCACCATGCGATCGATGCGGGTCAGGATGCCGCCGCTCTGCACGCTACCGTCGCGCGTGCCCTGTCCCATCACCATCATGCGGCAGTCCTCGCGGTCTTCCGCGGCGACGCGCTGGCAGCGCAGCATCGCGTTGTTGGCGAGGTCCTGCGCGCTCGCGGTCCGGAGGTTGCCGCGCTGGGCTTCCTGACGGGCCGCGCCGGCTTCCTTGAGGCAGGCCGCGCGGGCCTGGCCGGTCTTGCCGGCGAGGCAGTTGGCGCGTTCCTGCTCATAGGTCGACTGGATGTCGGACTTGGACGCGGCCGCGAAGGCCGGCGTGGTCACCATCATGACGGCCGACAGCACCGCCCCGGCGGTGATCCACGCGGCGGCGGAGGGGGACGTGAGGGTCTTGTTGAGCTTGATCATCTTGGGTTCCTTTCCAGCGCGAGGCGCCGAGGTCGGAAGACGGGACGGGAGGATGAAGCAAGGCTAGGCCCGCGACCCGCCGCCGTCTGTCGTACCGCGCCGGAGCCGCGTGTAGGACGAGTCCGGCACCGCGTTCCCAGGCAGGAGCGGCGGCGTCCTGTCCTACACCCGGACGTGGGCCCTGCTGATCCTTCCGGTCCACGGCCGCTTCTACAGTGACCCCAAGTGCCGCGCCGCGGCCGACAGCTGGAAAGGACATCGTCATGTTGAAGTGGGCCTTGATCTTTGCCGTGATCTCGCTGGTGGCGGGTGTACTCGGCTTCACCGGCCTCGCCGCGGGCGCGGCGGGCATCGCCAAGATCCTGTTCGGGATCTTCCTGGTCATCTTCCTGGTGCTGCTGGTCCTCGGCATCACCGGCGTGAACGCGCTGCGAAAGTGACCTTCACCGATTCTTGAATCCAGAGGAGCCCGCCCATGAACGCCCCCGAACACAAGCACCTGAAGCTTGACGAACAGGCCTTGCAACGCGCTCGCCAGCACCTCGACGAAGGCCCGGTCACGCCCAGCTACGGCCCGTGGCGCGAAGACGTGATCCGCCTGCTCAACGACGCGCTCGCGACCGAGCTGGTCTGCGTGCTGCGCTACAAGCGCCACTACTTCACCGCGCACGGCCTGAACTCGCCGCGCGTCGCCGAGGAGTTCCTCGAGCACGCCACGCAGGAGGCGGTCCACGCCGACCGCATCGCCGAGCGCATCGTGCAGCTCGGCGGCGATCCGGACTTCAAGCCGGACACGCTGACCCAACGCAGCCACGCCGAGTACGACGAGTCCAAGGACCTGAAGGCGATGCTGCGATCGAACCTGATCGCCGAGCGCATCGCCGTCGAGGCCTACCGCCAGATGATCCAGCTCATCGGCGACAAGGACCCGACGACGCGACGCATCCTCGAGGAAGTCCTCGCCGAAGAGGAAGAGCACGCCGACGACCTCGCCGACCTGCTGAGGGACTGACAGCATGCGCCGGCGCGTCGCGGCCCTGCTCTTCGCGCTCGGCGCGAGCGTCGGTCTCGTGGCCTGCGGCACGCCGCGCGCGCCCGTCAACGGCCGGGTCCCGGAGCCGCCGTCCACGGCACCGACGCTGACGCGGGTGGCCGCGCAGGTCGACGTCGTCGGCCCGCGCGGCCAGATGAACCAGGCCAGGCGCGAGCAGGCCCTGCAGGCGGCGGCCGCGCAAGGCAGATCGGACCTGCTGAAGCGGCAGATCGCGGCGATGTCCGCGTTCGGGGATGTCGACCTGTATGCCGGCAACGATGCGCAGCTGCTCGTCGACGGGCCGGCCACCTTCGCCGCCATGTTCGCGGCCATCGAGAAGGCACGCCGGCAGATCATCCTGGAGAGCTACATCATCGAGGACGCCGACGTCTCGCGACAGCTGGCCGACCTGCTGCTGAAGCGACGCGCGGACGGCCTCGAGGTCGCGGTCCTCTACGACGGCGTCGGATCGATCGGCACGGACGAGACCTACTTCGACCGCCTGCGTCAGGGCGGCATCGCGGTCTGCGCCTTCAATCCGGTCAACCCGCTCAAGCAGCGGACGCGTTATCACAAGATCACGCAGCGCGACCATCGCAAGATGCTGGTCATCGACGGCGAGACCGGCTTCACCGGCGGCATCAACATCAGCGCGGTGTACTCGTCGGGCTCGAGCGGCTTCGGCAGCCGAAGCGCGTCGAAGGCGCCCAGGCCCAAGGCCGCATCGAGCGAAGCGGCCGGCGGCAAGACCGGAGGCAAGGCCGACGACAAGGCCAACGACAAGGCCGATGACAAGACCGATGAGAACGGCTGGCGCGACACGATGATCCAGGTGCGCGGCCCCGCGACCCAGGCGTTGCACACGATGTTCCGCGAGGTCTGGTCGCAGCAGCACTGCGAAGGCACCGTCGCCGCGATCGAGCCGCCGGCCGGCCCGCCCGCGGGCCAGCAGTTGATGCGCGTGATCCCGTCCACGCCGCAGGACACCGAGAACCGCATCTACACGCTGCTGCTGGGCAGCATCCGCGCCGCGCAGCGCAGCGTGTACCTGACGATGGCCTACTTCGCGCCCGGCCAGGACATGGTCGACGCCCTGTGCGATGCCGCGCGGCGCGGCGTCGACGTCCAGCTGATCCTGCCCTCGCGCAGCGACTTCGGTCCGGTGATGCACGCGGGCCGCAGCCACTACGAGCGCATGCTGAAGGCCGGCGTGCGCATCCATGAACTGCAGGACGCGGTGCTGCATGCGAAGACCGCCGTCATCGACGGCGTGGTCTCGACGGTCGGCTCCAGCAACATGGACTGGCGCAGCTTCGTGCACAACAACGAAGTCAACGCGGTCGTGCTCGGCGAGGATTTCGGCGGCGCGATGACGCGCATGTTCGAGCGCGACCGCAACGCGTCGAAGACGATCGAGCTGCAGCGCTGGCAGGACCGCGGCCTGTGGCAACGGAGCAAGGAATACTTTTCCAGGATGTTTGAGCAATGGTGGTGAACAACGCGCCCTCCTCCGCGCCGGCGCCTTCGCCGGGTCCGCGACGACATCGCTTCCATGGCTGGGCCCTGGGCCTGGGTGTGCTGCTGGCGATGCTGCTGATCACGGTCGGCGTCTGCGAATGGCTGGGCTGGCCCTTCCTGCGCCGCCCGGCGGAGCAATGGCTGAGCCAGAAGCTCGACCGCCAGGTGCGCTTCGACGGCGACGAGGACAACACCGCCTGGCAGCTCCGGCTGATCGGCCACCTGCGGCTGCGTTCGCACAGCGTCACGATCGCCGGCCCCAGCTGGAGCACGCTGGGCGGTCCGATGCTGCAGGCGCAGGACGCCGCGCTGACGCTGCGTTATTCGGACCTGCTGGCCCTGCGTCAAGAGGGTCAGGCCTTGCAGGTGAAGTCGCTGCGCGCGGACGAACTGACCCTGCGGCTGGAACGCGACGTCGAGGGCCGCGCGAGCTGGCAATTCGGCAAGCAGCCGCCCAGCGACACGCAGGTGCGCAAGCGCCCCAACATCGACGGCATCCGCTTCGACCTGCTCGAAGTGGGCCGGGGCACGGTGCTGGTGGACGACAAGATCCAGGAGCTGTCGCTGCTGGGCCGTTTCGCGTTGCGCGAGACCTGGGCGACGCCGGAGGACGCCGCGTCGGCGGTGCGCTCGGGGCTTGCCGCATCGGGCGCGGCGTCCGGACAACGCGCGCCCGTGGCGGCGCGGGTGGCCAGCGCGGCCGCGTCCGGCACCCGGCTCGCCGTGGACTTCGGTGAACGGGTGGCGGGCAAGCCCAAGGGCGCCTCGGCGCCCGCCGGCGAACCGGGACCGGGCGAAGGCGGCCGCAACGGCGTGACGGCGCAGGCCGAGGGCCATTGGCGCGACCTGCCGATCAAGGCCAGCCTGCAGACCGGCTCCGCGCTGCCGTGGATGTCCTCGGACCCGAACGCACCCGCCGTGCCGGTCACGCTGCGCGGCAACATCGGCAAGGCGCAGTTGAGCTTCGACGGCCAGGTCCGTGACCTCCTGGTCAGCCAGGGGCTGACCGGAAAATACACGCTGGCGGGACCGTCGCTGGCGGCGGTCGGCGAGCCGCTCGGCGTCACGCTGCCGACCACGCCGGCCTTTGCGATGGCGGGCAAGTTGACGCGCGACGGCTCGCGCTGGACCACGGCGGTCAGCAAGGCCACGATCGGCAAGAGCCAGCTGAGCGGCGAGTTCCAGTACGACAGGCCGGAGAACGGCCAACCGACGCTGACCGGCGAGCTGCGCGGCCGCGAGCTGTGGCTGGCGGACCTGGGGCCGGCGGTCGGCGTGCCTGCGGAACCGGGCGCGCGCAAGGCGAAGAAGGCACCGTCGCGCGTGCTGCCGGACAAGCAGTTCGACCTGCCCTCGCTGCGGGCGATGAACGCCAACGTGAATGTGAAGCTGGCGCGTTTCGAATCCGGCAGCGCGCTCCTGCAGGCGGCCGAGCCGCTGAACGCGCGGATCGTGCTGCAGGACGGCGTCCTGGAATTGCGCGACATCGATGCGCGCGTGGCGCGCGGCCAGGTGGCGGGCAACATGACGCTGGACGGCCGGGGCCCGCAGGCGAAGTGGCAGGTGCGGCTGCGTGTCGGCGGCGTGCATCTGGAGCAGTGGCTGAACCTGGAACGCAAGAACGGCCAGCGCTGGGTCACCGGGCTGATGGGCGGACGCGTCGCGCTGGATGGCCAGGGCAAGTCGACGGCCGAACTGCTGGCGAGCGCCGATGGCCGCATGGTGCTGTACTGGACCGAAGGGACCATCTCCCATCTGATCGTGGAGGCGGCGGGCATCGACATCGCGCAGGGCCTGGGCATGCTGGTGCGCGGTGACGAACCGCTGGAGGTGTACTGCGGCGTCGCCGATCTGCGGGTCAAGGACGGCGTGGTGACGCCGCGGCCGATGGTTATCGACACGAAAGATTCGGTGGTGCTGGTGGATGGCGGCATGTCGCTGGCGACGGAGCGGCTGGCGCTGACCGCCAAGGTCGATCCCAAGGACAAGAGCCCGCTGACCTTGCGCACGCCGCTGAACATCCAGGGGACGTTCGGCGACCCTCAGATCAGTCTGCAGAAGGCGCCGCTGCTGCGCAAGCTGGTGCCCGCGGCCGTGCTGGGCGTGGCCCTGACGCCGCTGGCGGCGATCGTCCCGCTGATCGACCTGGGCGAGGAGGCGGACCCGGAGAGCCTCAAGGCGCTGTCTGAATGCAACGCGCGGCTGGCGCCGGCTGCGAAGCGGGGCTCGGGATCGTGATAATGAGCGCCTCGCTCACGCCCATGCCCATGTCCACCGTTCCCGTCACCGCACCGACGCCCGGCACGCTGAACTGTTTCCTGGTCGAGGACAGCCCGCTGATCCGGGAGAACCTCGTCGCGACGCTGCAGGAGATGCTCGACCTCGACGTGGTCGGCTGGGCCGAGGACGAAGCCGGCGCGCTGCGCTGGCTGCACGACGAGGCGGTCCCCTGCGACATCCTCATCATCGACCTCTTCCTCAAGCGCGGCTCCGGCATGTCGCTGCTGCCCAAGGCGCGGCAACTGCAGCCCGAAGCCAAGGTCATCGTGCTGACCAACTACGCCACGGCCGACATGCGGCAGCGCTGCGAGCAGCTCGGCGCCGACCGCGTCTTCGACAAGTCCAGCGAACTGGATGAGCTGATCGCGTACTGCCTGGATCTGGCGTCCTCGAAGGCTTGAATGCGCACGCAACGGAGCGGCAAGCGCGAGTCATAGCGCCAATCGCACAGAAGAAAGGGGTCCCGCAGGACCCCTTTTCCGTTTGATGGACCACGACAGCCGCCCGTCTGCCGCGTCGTCAGTGCGCCCCACCCGCATCCACAGGCGCGCCCATCTTCGGCGGCCGTTTCGTGAACCACACGAAGGCGATGAGCACGACGAACAGCACCGCGGAGGCCAGGAAGATGTCGTCCGCCGCCCGCGTGAACGCCTGCTGGTCGACCAGCCGGTTCAGGTAGGCCAGCGCCTGGTCGTGGCTGAAGCCCTGACGCTGCAGCGTGTCCAGCGCCGCCGTCTCGGCCGGATCGCCCAGCGACAGCCGCTCCGCCAGGTGATGGTGGTGCAGCGCCGCGCGGTTCTCCCACAAGGTCGTGGAGATCGACGTCCCCATCGCGCCCGCCGTGATCCGCACGAAGTTCGACAAGCCCGCCGCCGCGGCGATCCGCTCCGGCGTGATGCCCGACAGGGTCAGCGTCGTCAGCGGGATGAAGAAGAACGCCAGCGCCCCGCCCTGCAGGATCGTCGGGATCATGATGGTCCCGAGGTCCGTGTCCGTCGTGAACACCGACCGCATCCACAGCACGATCGCGAACATCACGAAGGCGAAGCTCGCCATCATCCGCGGATCCCACACCGAGACCTTCTTCCCCACCACCGGCGACAGCAGGATCGCCAGCACGCCCACCGGCGCCAGCGCGAAGCCCGCGGCGGTGGCCGTGTAGCCCATGTGCTGCTGCAGCCACAGCGGCAGCAGCACCACGTTGCCGAAGAACAACCCGTACGCGATCGACAGCACCGAGGCGCCGAACAGGAAGTTCCGCCGCGCGAAGAGCCGCAGGTCCACCACCGGATGCTTGTCCGTCAGCTCCCAGACGATGAACACCGCCAGGCCCACGACCGCGATCACGGCCAGCGCGATGATCTGGTTCGACTCGAACCAGTCCAGTTCCTTGCCCTTGTCCAGCATCACCTGCAGCGAGCCCACCCACAGCACCAGCAGCGCCAGCCCGATGGTGTCGATCGGCAGCTTCTTGGTCGGGGTCTCGCGGGTGCGGTAGATGCTCCAGGTCAGCCCGGCCGCGAACAGCCCCACCGGCACGTTGATGTAGAAGATCCACGGCCAGGTGACGTTGTCGGTGATCCAGCCGCCCAGCAGCGGCCCGACCACCGGCGCGACCAGCGTCGTCATCCCCCATAACGCGAGCGCCGTGCCGGCCTTGTGCTTGGGGTAGCTCGACAGCAGCAGCGTCTGCGACAGCGGGATCATCGGCCCCGCCACCAGGCCCTGGAACACGCGCGCCGCCACCAGCATCTCCAGCGAGTGCGCGAAGCCGCACAGCCAGGACGCCAGCACGAACAGCAGCACGCTGGTCGTGAACAGCCGCACCGCGCCGAAGCGCTGCGTCAGCCAGCCGGTCAGTGGCACCGAGATCGCGTTGGCCACGCCGAAGCTCGTGATGACCCAGGTGCCCTGCACCGGACTGACGCCGAGGTCACCGGCGATCGCGGGCAGCGACACGTTCGCGATGGACGAGTCCAGCACGTTCATGAAGGTCGCCAGCGACAGCGAGATGGTGCCCAGGACCAGCGCGGTGCCGGTCAAAGGCGCGGGACCGGCCGGCGGCCCGGCGGGCGCCCGCGATGCCTGCGGCGAGGCGGGCCCGGGGGCCGCAGGCGCGCCGGGCGCGGTTGGAGTGGAATCGCTCATTGCACGCGCGTGGTGGTCGCCTTGGCCGCGGCCTTGCCGAGGTTGCTCGCGATGATCTTGTTCACCTGCTCGTCGGCGGCCTTCTCCTGGACGTCGAAGATCGTCGTCTGCAGGCGCGGCGCGGTGGCGCCGGTCGCGGCGGCCAGCATCGCGCCGCCCTGGTCACGGATGTCGACCTGCACGTCCATCGACAGGCCCACGCGCAGCGGATGCTCCTGCACTTCCTTCGGGTCCAGCGCGATGCGCACCGGCACGCGCTGCACGACCTTGATCCAGTTGCCGGTCGCGTTCTGCGCCGGCAGCAGCGCGAACGCCGCGCCCGTGCCGGCACCCAGGCCCTGCACCGTGCCGTGGTACTCGGTCTTCTTGCCGTAGACGTCCGCCTCCAGCGTCGCCTTCTGGCCGATGCGCAGCTTGGCCAGCTGGCTTTCCTTGAAGTTGGCGTCGACCCAGACCTGCTGCAGCCCGACCACCGCCATCAGCGGCGCGCCGGCCGCGACGCGCTGGCCCAGTTGCACCGAGCGGCGCGCGACCCAGCCGTCCACCGGCGCGATCAGCTCGGCGCGCTGCAGCGCGAGGTAGCTCTCGCGCAGACGCGCGGCGGCGCGCAGCACGTTCGGGTGTTCCTCGACCTTGACGCCGTCGGTCAGCACCTGGTTGGAAGCCAGTTGATCCTTCGCGGCCTGCAGCGCCGACTGCGCGGCGGCGGCTTGCGCACGGGCCGAGGTCAGTTGCGACTGCGCGTGTTCCAGCTCTTCCTTGCCGACGGCGCCGGTGGCCACCAGCGGCTGGCGGCGCGTGACGTCGGACTGCAGGCGATCCAGGTCGACGGTGACGCGCTTCAGGTCGGCCTCGCGGACCTTGACCTGCGCCTCGAAGCCGCTGTTGTTCGCGTACAGCGTGCGGACCTCGCGGACCGTCTGGGCCAGTTGCGCCTGCGCCTGCTCCAGCGCGACGCGGGCGTCGACCGGATCCAGGCTCACCAGCTTCTGGCCGGCCTTCACGAAGTCGGTGTCGTCGGCGTAGACCGCGCGCACCGTGCCGCCGACCAGCGGCGTGATCTGCACGACGTTGGCCTGCACGTAGGCGTTGTCGGTGGACTCGTAGCGGCTGCCGACGATCCATTCATACCCGCCGTAGGCCAGACCCGCCACGATGACGGCGGCGGCGATGATCGTCAGGCCCTTCTTGCGGGAGCCGTTCTTGGCGGGAGCTTGCGTGTCGTTCGGGGGCGTTGCGCTCATGGTGTGCTCTTCGGGGATTCTTGTGATTCGGGGGGCGTCAGCGGCATGACCGCCGGCGTTTCAATGTCGTGTTCGATGCCTGTCGGAGGAATCGCGGTGTCAGCTGCGATCGGCGGAGGCGGTCGTCTGCACCGCGTCCCAGGCGGGCTCGGCATAACCGCCGCCCAGCGCGCGCATCAGGTTGATCTGCGCATCGACCGTGAGGGCCTGCAGGTCGATCCGGCCGCGCTGTTGCAGCAGCTGGTTCTGCTGCGCGCTCAGTACCGCGATGCGGCCCGTCAGGCCGGCGCGGTGGCGCTGATCGGCCAGCGCGGCCTGGCTGTCGGCGTTGGCCACCAGCGCGTCCTGCTGCGTGCGCTGCTGGCGCAGCGACTCGAGCGTGGTGAACTGGTCGCTGGCGTCGCGCACGGCGTCCAGCACCGCGACGTTGTAGCTCGCGATCGCGGCGTCCTGCTCGGCGGCGCTGCCGCGCAGGTTGGCGCGCAGCCGGCCGCTGTCGAACAGCGGCAGGTGCAGCGCCGGACCCGCGCCGTACTGGCGGCTGCCGCTCTTGAACAGCTCATCCAGGCCGATCGAGTTCAGGCCGACGAAGGCCGTCAGGCTCACGCTCGGATAGAACTGCGCGCGGGCGACGCGGATGTCCTGCGCCGTCGCCTCGACCCGGGCGCGCGCGGCGGCCAGGTCCGGGCGGCGGCCCAGCAGGTCCAGATGGGGCGCCTGCTGCCAGTCGAGCGCGACCGGCAGCGCGGCCTCCAGCGATTCGGTCGCCTTCGGGCCCTGGCCCGTCAGCGCGGCGATCTGGTGACGCAGCAGCGCCTGCTGCTCGCGCAGCACGACCTGCTGGCGCTGGATGTCGGGCAGCGGCGCCTCGGCGACGCGCAGGTCCTGGCCGTTGTCCAGGCCGGCGGCGCTGCGCTGGCGCACGAGTTCGAACGACTGGTCGCGCAGCGCCTTCTGCTGCTCCAGCAAGCGGCCCTGTGCCTGGCTGCGCGCCAGCGCGACGTAGGCCTTGGCCACGGCGTTGGACACGCTCAGCCGCGCGGCGGCGGCGTCGGCCTCGGCGGCGCGCTGCTGGCCGAGCGCGGCCTGCAGCGCCGCGTCATGCTTGCCGAAGAAGTCGAACTCGTAGCTCAACCCGGCCTGGATGTTGGCCAGCGTGCGGACGCTGCCGGCCAGCGGCGGCGGGTAGATGCCGTTCTCGGTGATGCGCTGGCGGGTCACGTCGGCCTCGAGCTCGGCGGCCGGACGCTTCGCGGCCTCGGCGTTCTCGGTCATCGCCGCGGCGCGGGCGATGCGGGCACGGGCCAGCGCCAGGTTCGGCGAATTCGCGATCGCCTGGTCGACCAGCGCATCCAGTTGCGGATCGCGGAAGGTCTTCCACCAGGACGCGTCGAGCGCCTGGCTCTGGCCGGCGTCGAGGCCCAGACGGGCCGCTTTGGCGCCGTCGATCGGGCGGCCGGGTTCGGCCAGCTTGGGGATGGGCGCGCAGGCGGTGAGCACCATCAGCAGCGCCGCGCCCATGGCCAGGGCCAGCGTGGTGCGATGAAGGAAACGGGAGGTCATCGGAGGTTCCTCGGGACTGTCGTTCTTGTGGGGAGGGCAGGCAATGGAAAAGGTCGACATCGGGTCCGTCGCGATCATTCGAACTTGTCGACCAGCGTGGACGGCTCGGCGGTCAGGTCGGCGTCGCGGATGCCCTGGCCGTTGACGACGATGCGTTGCAGCAGGCCGATCAGCGTGCGGAACTCCTGGTCGGTGAAGCCGGCCAGGTGGTCGTTGAACACCTTGGACAGCACGCCCGGGGCGGCCGCCATCGCGTTCACGCCGACCTCGGACAGCGACACCATCACCACGCGCCGGTCCTCGACCGAGCGCTCGCGGCGCACCAGGTTCTTCGCTTCCAGCCGGTCCAGCAGCCGCGTCATCGCGCCGCCGTCCATCGCCAGCTCGCGGGCGAGCGCGGCGCTGGACATCGGACCGTTGAAGCGCAGCCGCAACATCGGCGCCCACTGCGCGTGGGTCAGGTCGAGTTCGCCGAGCATCTTGTCGGCCTGCAGCACCATGGACTGCTTGATCTGCCGCAGCAGCCAGCCCAGGCTCGGCTCCGACGTGAAGCTGTCGGCGCTGTAGAAATCGGCGGGCGGGGGCAACTTGGCACTCATGGCGACGTCTTTCGTGACTTCGGATTTCCGGGGCGGAACTGACGGAAATGCTTGATGACAATTATTGCTTAGGCAATGATTGCCTTGCCAATCACTGCCTGGGATGGGCTTTCCGCGTGTAGGGACATTCCCGCCACACGCGGCCCCTAAACTGACCTCATGTCCGCCATGTCCCCTTCTTCTCCCGCCTCGCCTCCCTCGGCGACGGCTTCCCGCCACCCCGAACCGGCGCCCTCTTCGAGCGGACAGGCAAACGCCGTGCGCACGCCGCCCCCCTTGCGGGCGATGGGACCGGCGCTCTGGCCCTTCCTGCGGCCATACCGGGGACGGATCGCCGCGGCGATCGTCTTCCTGATGCTGGCGGCTGCGGCCACTCTGGTCTTCCCGCTCGCGCTGCGCCAGTTGATCGACCAGGGCCTGGTGTCCGCCGATCCGGGCGACCGGCTGATGGCGCTGCGCGAGCATTTCATCTGGCTGTTCGCGACCGGCGCGGCGCTGGGCGTCTTCTCGGCCTTGCGCTTCTACGCGGTAACCTGGCTGGGCGAGCGGGTCAGCGCGGACCTGCGCACCGCCGTCTACAGCCACGTGCTGCGCCAGAGTCCCGAATTCTTCGAGACCACCCAGACCGGCGAGGTCATCAGCCGCATCACCACCGACACGACGGTGATCCAGGGCATCGTCGGCTCCAGCCTGTCGATGGGGCTGCGCAATGTCATCATGGGTCTGGGCGCCGTGGCGCTGCTGATCTTCAGCAATCCCTGGGTGATGACGCAGGTGCTGGGCATCCTGGTGCTGGTCGTGGCGCCGGCGATGTTCTTCGGACGCCGCGTGCGGCGGCTGTCGCGGTCGAGCCAGGACCGCATCGCCGACACCAGCGCGATCGCCGCGGAGATGCTCAACGCGATCACCGTCGTGCAGTCGCACGCGCAGGAGGCGCGCGAGGCCGTGCGCTTCGACGCCGCCAGCGAGGCCGCCTTCGACACCGCGCGCAAGCGGACCAAGGTGCGCTCCTTCCTCGTCGCGTTCATCATCACGGCGACCTTCGGCGCGCTGCTGTGGGGGCTGTACCAGGGCACGCAGGCGGTGATGGCCGGCAAGATCTCCGCGGGTCACCTGGGGCAGACGGTGGTTTACGTGATCCTGCTGGTGTCATCGGTGGCGGTGCTGGCGGAGGTCTGGGGCGACCTGCTGCGCGCGGCGGGCGCGATGGAGCGGCTGATGGAGCTGCTCGCGGCGCAATCGCCGGTGGCGGACCCGGCGGCGCCGGTCGCCCTGCCGGCCTCGACCGGCCCGGCACGCGTGGTGTTCGATCAGGTCCGCTTCCATTACCCGTCGCGCCCCGACCGCGCCGCGCTGGAGGACTTCACGCTGCGCATCGAGCCTGGCGAGACCGTTGCGCTGGTCGGCCCGAGCGGTGCTGGCAAGAGCACGGTGCTGCAGCTGCTGCAGCGCTTCTTCGACGTGCAGTCCGGCAAGCTGCAGCTGGATGGCGTGCCGGTGGACCGCGTGAAGCTGGCGGACCTGCGCGGCCGCATGGCGCTGGTGCCACAGCAGAGCGTGATCTTCTCGGCCAGCGCCTTGGACAACATCCGCTACGGCCGCCCGGACGCGAGCCCGGAGGAAGTCATCGCCGCCGCCAAGGCCGCGCATGCCGACGAGTTCATCCGCCAACTGCCGCAGGGCTACGACAGCTTCCTGGGCGAGCGCGGCGTGCGCCTGTCTGGCGGCCAGCGCCAGCGCATTGCGATCGCGCGGGCGATGCTGCAGGACGCGCCGCTGCTGCTGCTGGACGAAGCCACCAGCGCGCTGGATGCGGAAAGCGAGCGGCTGGTGCAGCAGGCGCTGGACGAGGCGATGCGTGACCGCACGACGCTGGTCATCGCGCACCGTCTCTCGACGGTGCAGCGTGCCGACCGCATCGTGGTGATGGACCATGGTCGCATCGTCGAGCAGGGCACGCATGCCGAGCTCGTGGCGCGCGGCGGCCTCTACGCACGCCTGGCCGCATTGCAATTCAACGCATAAAGGTGGTCGCTGCATGCCGACCATCCCACTCGCGGCAAGTGCGAGCATTGCAAGCGGGCTCGCCCCAGAGCGCGATCGTTGCAGGCTTGCGCGACGGGGCACGATCGTTGCGGGCGCGAGACTGCCCGAGGCCGGCGGCGGAGCCCGCTTCCAGAACTGACCAGGCGCGTTCTGTCTGAGAGCAGCGAACCGCAGGTGAGCGGATCGAGTTGAGCGCCCTGGCGGGCTCCGCCGCCGGCCTCGGGCAGTCTCGCGCGGGCTCTACCCTCGCCCCTCTCCCCTTTCCCCTTTCCCCGGGTTACTCCAGCACTTCCACCGGCACGCTGAACACGTACCCCGCACCGCGCTCTGTGCAGATGTAGAGCGGCTGTGCCGGATCGTTTTCGATCTTGCGCCTAAGCCGCAGGATCTGGACGTCGATGGACCGGTCGTAGACCTCGGCGCCGTGGAGGCGGGAGAGGTCGAGCAGCTGATCGCGGGTCAGCACGCGCTGGGGTGACGAGCAAAGCGCCTGAAGCAGGTTGAACTCCCCATTGGAGAGTTCCACGCGCGCGCCGTCGGGCGAGGTGAGCCTGCGGCTGCGGACGTTCAACTCCCAACCGTCGAAGCGATAGCCGCGGCGGCGCTCGTCGCGCGCCGGGACTGCCTCGCGCAGCAGCTGATAGCGCCGCAGCACGGCGCGGATGCGAGCGAGGAGTTCCCGCGAGCTGAAGGGCTTGTTGATGTAGTCATCGGCGGCCAGCTCCAGCCCCATCACACGGTCGGCCTCATCCTGCCGACCGGTGACGATGATCACCGGCACCTGACTGCTCTCACGCAGCGTGCGCGCCAGCTGCATGCCGTCCTCGCGGCCCAGCCGCAAGTCCAGCAGCACGAGATCCACCAGCTGCGCCTGCATCACGGCCTGCATCTCCGCGCCCGACCCCACCGCAGTCACGCGCAGGTCGTGCTCGGTGAGGTAGTCGGTCAGCAGCTCGCGGATGGCCGGGTCGTCGTCGACCGCGAGGATGTGAGGGGTGGAGGTCGCATTCATGGTGGCGGCCCGAAAGCTATCACGGGTTCTTCACGCGGCGGAAGCCACCTCCGGGTGTCTCCGCATTTCAGCTGTAACGCAGGAAATCTCCCGGAAATGATGGCGGAACAGCGCGCGGCGCCAATAGCGTCAATCCCGCCCTTGCCTGCAGGCCCTGCCCCGGACTTCCGGGACGGCCTCGCCACCCGCGACCCGCCGATGTTCACCGTAGTTGTTCTTGACGACAATGCCGCGATCCGCGAACTGATCTCCGAGTGGCTGGCCGCCGCCGGGCACGACGTGATGGACGCTCGAACGATCGCCGCCTGCTGCGCCGCCGGGGAACCCGGCGCCGAGGCCGTCGGCCTGGTGCTGCTGGACCTGCCGATGCTGCGCGACGGCGTGCGCACGCTCATCGAGCGCGTGCGCGCCACCTATCCGCGCGCGGCGCTGCTGGGCTTGTCGACGCAGGTCTCGGAAGCGCTCGGCGCCGCGTCGCCGGCCGCCCGGCAGCTCGGCCTGCAGGGGCTGCTGCCCAAACCCTGCCTGCACGAGGAACTGCTGGCCGCCGTCCGCCCGCTGCTGCGCAAGGACTGACCCCCTGCCCCGCCCGCCTCCTCCACCGCATCCGCCCCTTCAACGTCCCCGCCGGCCCCCTTCGCCCCCATGACAGAAACCCGCTCGCTGCGCCGCTGGATCGCCGTCGTCGGAAGCGGCGTGATCCTGGCGTTCGCCGCCTCGTCCGCGTATGACGCGTGGCGGCTGCACCAGCAGGTCACGCAGTCCACGGGCCGGGAACTGAGCAACCTGGCCCGGGCGCTGTCGGAGGAAGCCGAACGCAGCCTGCAGGCCGTCGACCTGCTGCTGACCGACACGGCCATCTGGTACCGCGACAAGGGTGCCAAACAGACCGGCGCCGACATCGAGAACGCACTGCGGATGCGCGCATCGGCCACGCCGCAGGTCAGCGTGCTGACGATCACGGATGCCGACGGCCGGCAGCGCTACCGCTCCCGCCAGACCGGCGAGCCGCTGGCCGACGTCTCCGACCGGCCCTACTTCGAGACGCAACGCGACTCGCGCGTGGCCGGCCTGTTCATCAATCCGCCGATCGTGACGCGGTCGGAGCGCCGCGCCGCGCTCGTCGTGTCGCGGCGGCTGGAGACGCCGACCGGCGCCTTCGCCGGCGTGGTGACGGCCATCGTCACACTGGACGAGCTGCGCGAGGTCTACAACGCGATCGACCTCGGCGCGGGCAGCGCGTTGATCCTGACCTTCGACGACGGCCGGCTGGTCGTGCGCCAGCCGCCGGACCCGCGCGCCGACGGGCAGGTCTTCAGCGACCTGACCTCGCAGCAGGCCAGCGCACCGCGGATCGCGCGCAGCCCCGTCGACGGGCGCGAGAAGTTCATCGTGTCGCTGCCGGTCTCGGACCGGCCGCTGATGATGTCGGTGACCAAGGACGCGCACGAGGCGATGGCGCCGTGGCGCGCGGAGATGGTCGGCCTGGCGCTGCGCACGCTGGCGCTGGTGGCGGTGGGCCTGCTGACGATGAGCCTGATGCTGCGACAGCTGCTGCACGTCGAGCGCGGCGAGCAGGCGCTGCGCCGCAGCGAGCAGCGTTACGCGCTGGCGATGGAGGCGGCCAACGAGGGCCACGCCGAGTGGAACCTGCAGGAGAACAGCTTCTTCGCCTCGGAACGCTGGCTGCGCCTGCACGGCGCGGCGCCGTCGGCGCGGCCGATGGAAGCCCGCGCGCTGTTCCTCTCCCTGGATCTGCATCCGGACGATCGTCCGGTCGTCACCGACAGCTTGCACGAGCACCTGGCGGGCCGCACGCCGGAGCTCGACATCGAGTACCGCGTCCGTCTTTCCGGCGGCGGCGCGCGTCCCGCCGATGAGCGCCGAGACGGCGCGAGCGGAGCGAAGCGTGAGGCCGGGAGTGAAGCCGCGAATGCAGCCGCGCATGCAGCCGCGAATGAAGCCCCGAGCGACACCCTCGACGACGGCGAGGACGACACCGTCTGGCGCTGGCTGCACCTGCGCGGACGATGCCTGAGCGACGCGGCGGGCCGGCCGACGCGTTTCTCCTGCGCCGCGATGGACATCACGCCGCGCAAGGACGCCGAGGCCGAACGCGAGCGCCTGCAGGCCCAATTGCGGACCGCGCAGCACATGGAGTCGCTGGGCACGTTGGCCGGCGGCATCGCGCACGACTTCAACAACATCCTGGGCGCGATCCTGGGCCACGGCGAGATGGCGCAGCGCCGCGCCGGCACCGCCAACGCCGACCTGGCGCGCCACCTGGACCGCATCATGCAGGCGGGCGCGCGGGCCCGGCTGCTGGTGCGCCGCATCCTGGACTTCAGCCGCAGCGGCGTGCATGACCGCAGCCTGGTCAACGTCGACCAGGCCGTCGAGGAGGCGCTGCAACTTGTGACGCCGACGCTGCCCTCGGATGTCGAACTCCACACCGCGCTGCGCGGCGGCAACGCCGGTCTGCTCGGCGACGTGCTGCAGATGCAGCAGCTGGTCAGCAACCTGTGCAGCAACGCCGTCGGCGCGATGCGTGGCGGCGGGCGGCTGGGCCTCAGCGTCGACGTGCTGGTGCGCGCGCAGCCCGTGCTGCTGAGCCACGGCACGCTGCCGCCCGGCCGGTACGCCGAGGTCCGCGTCTCCGACACCGGCACCGGCATCGCGCCGGACGTCTACGGCCGCATGTTCGATCCGTTCTTCAGCACGAAGGCGGTCGGCGAAGGCACGGGGCTGGGCCTGTCGGTCGTGCACAGCATCGTCGCCGACATGGGCGGCGCCATCGACGTGCGCACCGAGCCGGGCCGCGGCAGCAGCTTCGCGCTGTGGTTCCCGGTGGCCGGCGAGGCGCCGCGCGCGCTCCGGTCGAACGACGCGGAGGCGCCGCCGCGCGGCGACGGCCAGACGCTGCTGATCGTCGACGACGAGGCGCCGCTGCGCGAGTTCGCCGAGGAACTGCTGGCGGAACTCGGCTACGAGCCGGTCGGCTTCCCGAGCGCCGAGACGGCGCTTGTCGCCTTCGAGCGTGCGCCGCAACGCTTCGACGCGGTGCTGACCGACGAGACCATGCCCGGCATGAGCGGCGTCGAGCTGGCGAAGCGCCTGCTCGCGCGACGGCCCGGGCTGCCGGTGCTGGTGATGAGCGGCTACGGCGGCGAGGAGCTCGAAGCCCGCGTCGCCGCCTCCGGCGCGCGCGAGCTGGTGCGCAAGCCGCTGAGCGCGGCGGAGCTCGCGCAGGCGGTGGCTCGCGTGCTGGGCGCCTCGGCGGTTTCAGCTGAAACGTCCGGGTCGCCGGGGGTAACCGCGCGGTAGTCGCACCGCCGCACGATGCGGCACATGGACACGCTGAACCCCGGCGCTGCCGTGGCCCCTCGCTGGGCACACCGTGGTGCACTCGTGCTGCTGGCGGCGCTGACCGCGACGACCCTCGTCGCCGTCCGCGCCGACCGCCCCTGGCCCGACCTTGCGCCGCTGCCGGCATCGCGACGCGCGGCCCTGCTGCTGTCGATCAGCGACGGCCTGCTGACCGCGCCGCTGCGCATCGTCGATGAACGCGACGACGGCCAGCTCACGCCCACGCAGGCCGCCTTCGCCGTGCAGGCGAGCGCCGAACGCGCGCGCAACGCCTTCCGCAAGCTCGGCGAAGACCGTCCGCATGAACCCTCGCCCGAGTTGACGACGGCGACCTCCGCCGCCGCGGCGCGGATCCGCACGCTGACGCTCGCGCTGGACCGGCTGGCCAACGGCCTGCGCGCCGACGACACGGCGGCGGTGCGGCACCTCGTCGCGACGCAGCTGGCGCCGGCGACTGTCGACGTCCAGCGCGCGCTCACCGATCTGGCCGCCGCGCAGTCGGAGGCGGAGCGCCGACACCAAGCCTGGGCCACGGATCACGGCGACCGCGACCGCGTGCTGATCGACGCCGCGCTGGCGGCGGGCTGGGCGATGACGCTCGCGCTGCTGTGGCTGTCCAACCGGCTGCGACGCCAGACCGCCGCGATCGGCGCGATGCAGGCGCGCTTCGAGGAGCCGGCCTGGCGCGATGCGCTGCGGCTCGGGGTGACCGGCGAGGCGCTCGAAGGCATCGGCAACGCGCTGGTGCGCGCGGGCGCCGCGGATCTCGTCTGCGTCGCGCGGACGGGCCCGGGCGCCGATGCGCTCCATCGCCTGCTGATCCGTCAGGTGGCGGCGCGCACGGGGCTGATCGATCCGCCGTGGGTGGGCGACCTGCTGTTGCTGCCCGGTCGCCAGGAGGTGCTGCGCGCACTGCGCGCCGGCGAGCCGCAGGTGCTGGGACGACATCTCTCCGACCTGGGGACGACCTTCGCGTGGCGCGGCTGCGCGACCTGCGCGCGGGCACTGCTGCTGCCGATCTGGCACGGTCCCGTCTGGTACGGCTGCCTGGCGCTGTTCTCGACATCGGCGGACGCCTTCGATGCTGGCGAGGTCCAGCGGCTGCAGGCGATCGCCGATGCGATCAGCACGACGCTGGGACGGGATTCGCAGCTGGGGCATTCGACATGAGCGCCGCCGGCAACCCGGGCGATTCGAGCGATTCGGGCAACACGAGAAAGCCGCGCGATACGGGCAGTCCGGGCAGTCCAAGCAATCCAGGCAATCCAAGCAATCCAAGCAATCGGAGCATTCCGGGCAAGTCGGACGAGCCGGTCAACCCGCGCAGCGTCGGTGACTTCGCTGGTGCATCAGCGCTGGAGGACTCCACGCTCGTCGCCGCGATCTCCGCACTGGCGGCGCGACCCGGCGCCCGCCTGGGCATGGCCGGACTGATGCTGGGCGCCGGCGTCGCCGCCTTCGGCACGGGCACGGCCCGATTCGAAGCCGGCATCGAGGCCGACTTGCGCGTCATGCACGGCCTCGACCGCCTTGATCGCCTTGTCGACGAAGCCGGCGCGCAACTGATGCGGGCGCGCGTCGCCCCACGGCGCGAGACCGACGCCGGCACCCGCGGCGCCTTCCATCGCCTGACGGCCTTGAGCTTCCAGGCCGAGCAGACACGCGGCGACCTGATCGCCGGCGTGCGCGGCGGCGAGCCGCGCGCGGAGATGGCGGACATGCTGTCCGCCGACCGGCGCCTGTGGGATCTGCTGGCCGACGAGAGCGGCCTCGTGCGCGAGGGCTCTGTGGCGATGGCCACGCGCCTGCACGGGGACAGTCAACGACAGGCGTTGGACGCCGCGTTGGCGGAACGCAAGTCCGTGCGCGAGACGTATGCGACACGCATGCGCGAGGCGTCGCGCGACGCAGCGAGCAGCTCGCGGGCCTGGGCGGTCGGTGGCCTCGCGGCGATCGCGCTGCTTGTGGCCGCCGGCGTTCTCGGTATGCGACCCCGACGCACGGCGCCGAAGGATCCGCTAGATGCTTCAGACGCTTCAGACGCGTCCCTCGGCGCGGCATCCCGCGCCAGGCCCGACACCGCCGACCTCACCCTCGCCCAAGCCGCTGCCCGGCGACTCGAGGACGGGACGGCTGCGACGCTCGCCGGGCTGGAAGCGCGGATGGCGCGCCTGGCCTGGCTCGAGCTCCAGTCGGCCGGACACATCGCCCGCCTCGGCACGCCGGGCCCGCGTCCGCAAGCGCTGGACCGGGCCGGCGCACGCGCCAGTCTGCGCGCGTTCGACATCGGTTTGCGCGACGCGATCGCGCAGGTGGAAACGCTGATCCACATGAGCAACGCGCTCGACGATCTCGTCGTCCAGCGCGGCAGCGCAGTGCGAAAGGATGCGGCTGCCGTGGCCACCGGCACCGCCAGCACTGCCGGCATGACGGCCGAATCGGCCGCGATCGCTCAGGAGTGGAACCGCCTGCTGGCGCTGGCCTCGGCCGGCGCGGCCGCGGCCTCGCGTGTGGCGCATCAGACGCTGGACCGCCTCGAGATCAGCGCCGCGCTGCTGGGCCGCTGGATCGGGCTGGTGGACGAGGCCATCGCGCTCGCCGAGCAGTCCGGCCTGGCGCCGGTGCCGGTCGAGGCCGGCTCGCTCAAGCCGGCAGACGCCGCCACCTTGTGGCAGGCGTTGGGCCACGTCCGCGCACGGCTGAAGCGCGCGGCGGCCTGAACCTTCTGAAGGCCCCGGGCACGACCCGCGCCATCAACACCCTGCCCGCCCCGGTCCGGGGATCCAGTCCGTCGAGCCGCTCGATCTCCTCCAGCGCGTCGATCACATCGAGAATCTCGGCCATCGCCAGCGGCGCATCGGCATCGAAGGTCCACGTGCGCAAATGGGCACGATCGCGGGCCCGTTGATCGAGGGGACGCGCACCGATCGCGCGCCGTTGCCATCGGGGATTCATCGATGACCGCACGGCGCGCTCACGCCGCAGCCAGTGCCGGGAACGACAGACCGAGCGCTGACGCTGACGCGGAAGCGGAAGCGGAAGCGGAAGCGGAAGCGGCCGTGGCCGTGGCCGTGGCGCTCGGCGCGACCATCGGCGCCATCGCGGTCAGCGCCGCGCGACGATCGTGCTGCGCAAGGAACTCCGCGGCCTTGTCCGCCGCCAGCGGACGGCCGTAGAAGTAGCCCTGGATCTCGTCGCAGCCCATCTCCACGAGGCGGGCGCGCTGCTCCTGTGTCTCGACGCCCTCGGCCAGCACCGTCAGCTGCATGCTGTGCGCGAGGCCGACGACCGCGTGCACGATGCACGACGGATGCGCCTTCGGATCGAGGCTCATGCCGCGCACGAAGGACTGGTCGATCTTGAGCTTGTTCAACGGAAACCGCTTCAGGTAGGCGAGGCTGGAATAGCCGGTGCCGAAGTCGTCGATCGCCAGCGCCAGGCCGAGCCCGCGCAGCGCTTCCAGCACGGCCATGACCTTCTCCGGGTCCTGCATCGCGGTGCTCTCGGTGAGCTCGATCTCCACGTGTTCCGGATCGACGCCGGACACGGCCAGCCCGTGGCGGATGGTGTCCAGGAAACCCGCCTGCTGGAACTGCCGCATCGACACGTTGACCGCGATGACCACCGGTTCCGCGCGGCCGTCGTTCCACAGGCGCGCCTGGTGGCAGGCCTGTTCGAAGACCCAGGCGCCGATCGGCACGATGAGGCCGGACTCCTCGGCGAGCGGGATGAACTCCGCCGGCGAGACCAGGCGGCCCTGGCGCTTCCAGCGCAGCAGCGCCTCGAAGCCGCGCAGCGCGCCGGTCGCGAGGTCCTGCTGCGGTTGGTAGTGCAGTGCCAGTTCGCCGCGCTCGATCGCGTGCTGCAGATCGGCTTCCATGTCGAGCCGCTCCAGCGTCTGCGTCTGCAGGTGCGCCGAGTACGGCACCAACTGGTCGCCGCCCGCGCGCTCGGCCGACTGCAGCGCGGCATCGGCCTTGCGCAGCAGCGTCTCGGCGTTGCCGCCGTCCTCGCGGCTGTCGACCTCGCCCAGGCTCAGCGTCAGGAAGACCTCGTGGCGGTGGACGCGGAACGGCCGGGCCAGTTCCTCGCGCAGGTGGGCGATGGCGGCGACGTGCTCCGCGCTCGGGCCCTCGTAGAGCACCGCGACCATCGCGCCGTCCAGGCGGAACAACTGGCCGCCGTGGGCGCGGGCCGCGGCCTCCAGGCGCCGTCCGACGTCGAGCATCAACTGGTCCGCATGCCGATGGCCGAGGCTGACGACGACGCGCTCGAAGCGGTCCAGCTTGCCCAGCACCAGCGTCAGGTCCGCGCCGTCCAGTTGGGCGAGTCGGCGCTCCAGGCTGCGTCGATGCGGCAGGCCGGTCAGCGGATCGTGGACGGCCTGGTGCGCGAGGACATCCTCCGAGCGCAAGCGCGCCCACACGTGGTGGATCATGAACAGCGCCGTCACCGCGGTGATCAGGTTGAAGACGTGGACGACGGTGCCGATCTGGTCGATGCGATGGGTGGCCTGCTCGCTGCCGCGGTAGACCACGGTGTCGATCTCGTCCTGGAGCGCGTCGATGTCGCCGCGGACCTGGTTGGTCAGCCGGTTCAGTTCGAACAGCACCGCCTCGGCGGCGCCGGGCTTGGGGTTGTCGGCGACGGCGTCGAAGCGCGGCGTCAGCGCGAGGATGGACTCGAAGCCCACCTGCATCCGCCCGATGACGTCCTTGTGCTCGGTCTGCGCGCGCAGGGCCTGCAGGTGGGCGTCCATGTCGCGGCGCGTGTCGCGCTCGAGCATGACGAAGCGGTCATGGCTGATCGAGTTCGCGAAGTACTTGTTCATCGCCAGTTGATGCAGCAGCAGCGAGGACTCGAACTCCGAGAGGTGATGCAGCAGCGGCACCTTCTCCTTGAGCAGCGGCGTGGCGCTGCTGCGGATGCTGGCGGTCATCCAGTCCATGGCGACGGACATGCCGATGCTGAGTGCCACCAGCGCGGCCAGCAGACCGTAGACGCCCCAACGGTAGGGCCGGCTCACCGTGTGATTCATGAGCGTTCTCCGTCGTAGCGGGAGTTCAGGGGTGTTCGGGGGTGTTCGGGGGTACCGAGGCGCTCGGGCGTCCAGGCGTCGCGTCGCTCAGGCGCTGAGTCGCGCGACCGCTTCGCCGGTGCCCGGCGCGAGGTCCCGGCGGATCCGCTGGCTGCCGACCACCGCGGCGCCCACCAGCACCGCGGCGCACAGCGCGACCAGCAGGCCGCGGGCGTTCAGGTAGCCCTCCTCGCCTGCTTCCGCCGCGGCGCTGATGAGCGCGGTCTGGCGGTCCTTGAGGGCATCGAGGTCGGCCATGGTCTTCAACTGCGCCGCGCGCAGTTCGCCCACGAGCAGCGCGCCGGCCTCCTCGCGGTGGCGGTCCTTGAGCAGCGCGACGAAGCGCTGCTGCAGCGGCACGTAGTCCGAGAACGAGCGCGACAGGCGCGCGACGTCCGCGGCGCCGTTCTCCAGCGCGGGCTGGTGCTTCAGCGACTCGATGGTGGCGGCGATCTCGCGCGTCTGGCGGCCGGTGTCCACGAGCGCGGCGGCGATGCGGGTCTCGTCCTCGAAGATCAGCGCGTTGCGCAGGCCGCGGCCGACGGCGTTGACCTGGTCGGACATGTCGCCCAGGCGCTGGACCAGCGGGAGGCGTTCGCGCTCGATCTGGCGCAGGCTGGCGCTGACGGCGGCCAGGCGGGACACGACCACGCCGGTGCCGAGGGCCGACAGCGCGAGCAGGAGCAGGAACACGGCGGCGAGGCGCGTGCCGGTGCTGAGCGACTGGATGGATTTCATGCGGACCCCGCGTGGCTTGTCTCGATGGCCGGCCGCCGCTGGCGTACGAGCGACCTTGTCCGGGCTGCGGCGATGTTCGGAGGCGCACATTGGGATCGGGTTACGACGGCGCAGCGCGCGCATTACAGGCGTAATGCGGCGGCGCACCGGCTACCTCTTCCGGGGGGTGGCGTCGTCCGCCAGAGGGAGCGGCCCGGGGAGACCGCGCGGACCGGGGGCTCGACGCGGGCCCTCTAGAATCGCCCTCATGACGACCCCGACCGCCCCTGCCTCGACCGCTGCGCGCCCCGTGCGCAGCCAGTACGAAGACTTCATGCGCCACGTGTACGAGCACGGCGTGGCCAAGGGCGACCGGACGGGGACGGGCACGCGCAGCGTGTTCGGGCACCAGATGCGATTCGACCTGAGCGAGGGATTCCCGCTGGTGACGACGAAGAAGGTGCACCTGAAGTCGATCATCCTGGAGCTGCTGTGGTTCCTGCGCGGCGACTCCAACGTCAAGTGGCTGCAGGAGCGCGGCTGCACGATCTGGGACGAGTGGGCGCGCGAGGACGGCGACCTGGGCCCGGTCTACGGCGTGCAGTGGCGCAGCTGGCCGAAGGCCGGCGGCGGGCACGTGGACCAGATCGCGGAGGTGGTGAAGCAGCTGAAAACCAATCCGGACTCGCGCCGGATCATCGTCTCGGCGTGGAACGTGGCGGAGCTGGACCAGATGGCGCTGATGCCCTGCCACGCGTTCTTCCAGTTCTACGTGGCGGACGGCAAGCTGTCGTGCCAGCTGTACCAGCGCAGCGCGGACATCTTCCTGGGCGTACCCTTCAACATCGCGAGCTACGCGCTGCTGACGCAGATGCTGGCGCAGCAATGCGGGCTGGGTCTGGGGGACTTCATCTGGACGGGCGGGGATTGCCACATCTACTCGAACCACTTCGAGCAGGTGGAGACGCAGCTGTCGCGCAGCCCGTTCCCGTATCCGACGATGCAGATCAAGCGCAAGCCGGACTCGATCTTCGACTACGAGTTCGAGGACTTCGAGCTGCAGGACTATCAGCACCACGCGGCGATCAAGGCGCCGGTGGCGGTGTGAGCGGCGGGAGCTGAACTCACATGGCGCTGAGGCCGGAGGATCTCACCGAAGAGGAGATGCTTGCGGCCGAGGCGCGGTTTCCGGAATTTGCCCTTCAGGCGACCTCAACCTTCGCCATCGCCACCGAGCGCTCATGCGCCTTCTTACGGCGTGCCGACCACCACGCCTTGATCGACGGGTGCCCCCAGTATTTGTCGAAGAAGTAGTGGAGGACGGTGTTGACCAGCGGCTCGATGAACGTCACCAGGCCCGCGATGGCGATGCTTCCGGTGAGCAGGTAGGTCACCGTGAAAGAGGTGCCGAGGTGAAGCACTCCGAACGTTGCAGTCTTGGCCATCTCGCATCCCCTTCCAGCCGAGTTTGATCTTGCTCGAGATGGTACGGATCGCTGATGCGACCGGCCAATCGCCTTTGCTCATCGCGAAGATAGGTGCTGAACGACTGATGGTCTGGACTGGACCCATCCGCCCTTCTCAAAGCGGCAGGGCAAGACCTGGCACTCAGCGGGAGGACTCATGTTCCGCGGGAGCTCTGGAGCCAGTCGCTTTGCTGCGACGGAATTCCCACGGAGGGGTTGGCGTCGTCTCGCTCCATAGCCCGCGCCGCGCGCGCCGGGCATCGACCTCCTCGGCCGAGTACAGGGTGCGTTGTGCGGCCGGCTGCTCCCGCTCGTACGCCTTGTAGTGCCAGGCCAGGCCTGCTCTCAGTTGGGCTTGGCCCACATCGACCGAACGCACGCGGACCAGCCCGAGGATGCGGCCATAGCGGTCTCTCTTCTTCCAGTCCACCACGACCTCCTGCCGGAAGACCAGTTCCGAGAGGTGCTGGCGCGAACGCTCCCCGAAGGCTTGGCGCTTCTCCGGTGCATCGATACCCACCAGCCGCACGCGATGCTGTTGGAGCTCACTGTCCAGTACGGTCAGCGTGTCGCCATCAGAGAGGCCGACCACTTCGCCGCGGAGCGTCGCTGCCCCGGCGGTGCCGAGCAAGCTGCAAAAGAGGACGGCGATCCGAACCGCGTGGCGCGAGAAAAACGGAGAGAAGCATCTGCCAAAGGGAACGGACATGAACGGTGCGGAGTGGCGGCGGGACCCGGTTTGTAGGTCATTTCCCGACAGCGGGTTGATGGATTTGCCGGCATTCGCACAAATGATAAAAGTGCAAAATTCATTTCACGTTGTTACGTCGTGAAGAGCGACGGCAGCGTCCCCGCTTTTCCTCCCTGAGCGGGGTCGACATCAGTCGATTACGCCCGGTGGCGCGCAAGCGGTCCGGGCTTCTTTTTTGCTCGCGCAGCCAAGAGGATGGCTGCCGCCGACCGACAAAAATGCGAATTCTGCTAATCGACGCATCGTCCTCGTTCCGACGGCGGCTTCGAGACCGACTGACCCGGGTGCCTGGTGCGACAGTCGTGGGAGAGGCCGAGCATGAGGATCAAGCCGTCATGGCCGCAGGCCTGTGCAGGCCGGACGTCATCCTCACCGACCTGACCCTGTCCAGGGGCAACGGCTTCTCGGCGGTCCAGCGACTCCGGGCCCGGGGGTTTCAAGGCACGGCGTATGCCGTCACCTGTGGAGACGAAAGCGTGTTCGGGCCGCTGTGCATCGCCGCAGGCATCGACGGCTACTACGACAAGATCCATGACCTGGACCGTCTGGTGCAGGCGCTGGCCGTGATCGCGGACGCCCCGACCCCACCCACGCGGTCGAGGCTCAAGATCGCCGACCTCTGACGGCTTGTGGCACGAACCGGCCTTGCGCCCATTCTTCGCGGAAAAACACGAGGTCTGAATGCTCCGCCGAATCCTGTATGTCTCCTCGATTGCTGAAGGCATGACCGACCGGGTGCTGACGCACATCGTGGCCGTCGCGCAGATCAACACCCGGCGTCTGGACGTCACCGGCGCCCTCGCCATCGCGCCAGGGGTGTTCGCGCAGGTCTTGGAAGGGGCGGCCGCGGACGTGGAGCGCACCCTCCAGCGCATCAAGCGGGACGAACGACACGCGGGCCTGCAGCTGCTTCTGAATGAGCCCATCGTGCATCGGTTGTTTGACCGGTGGAGCATGCAACTCCTCGTCGACGATCGCTCCGCCCTGTTGGCCGTCGAGGCGACGCAAGGGATGTGCGTCGCGCCCGCGCTGCTGGAGCAGATGCGGCTGCAGTACGCGGAGGACCCGCACCTCTCCCCTGCCGCGATGCGAGGCATGGCGCTGGCCTCCTGAACCGATGGCGGCGAGCCGCGCGCGAAGCCCCGGACGCGTGGCAGAGTCGGGGGATCAACAGCCAAAGATCGAGACTGGACATGAAGCTCCTCATCACCGGACTGAACGGCACCGTGGCTCCCTGGGTCGGCCGTGAAGCGGAAACGCGAGGCTGGGACGTGGTGGCTTGGGACCGCGGCGCCGTGGACCCTGCCGATGAGGCCGCCGCCCTGGCCTTCCTGCGCGCCGAGGCGCCGGATGCCATCGTCCACCTGGCGATGGGCGCCGAGTCGTGGGCCGCTCAGCTGGCAGGCTTCGCGCGGCTGCACGGGGTGCCCCTGGTCTTCGTGAGCACCGCGATGGTCTTTGACGCTTCGTCGGACGGACCTTATCGGCCCCGCGACCAGCGGACCGCAAAGGACGACTACGGGCAGTACAAGATTCGATGCGAGGACGCGGTGCTGACGGCTTATCCGTCGGCAACAGTGGCCCGCATCGGTTGGCAGATCGCGCCGGATGGTGTCGGCAACAACATGCTCCGTCACCTGGATGAGCAGCACGCCCGGGATGGGCGCATCCGCGCGAGTTCAGCGTGGCGTCCGGCGTGCTCGTTCATGTCCGACACCGCGGCGGCGCTCTGCGATCTCGTTCAGGAACCCAGCGGCAACTCATCGAGGACATGCTGGATGCGAAAGTTCGAGGCAATCGAGCCGTGGCCGACTATCTGGAGCGCCACGAGAAGGCGGGCTGGCCGTTCTTTGTGAAGAACCTGGAGAACGTCCAGGGCGATGAGCGTGACGTCATCTTCGTCTCGACGACTTTCGGTAGGCCTGGCCCGGACGCGGTCGTGCGCCAGCAGTTCGGCCCTATCAATCGAGCGGACGGATGGCGGCGGCTCAACGTGCTGTTCACTCGCTCGCGCAAGCGTCTTGACCTGTACACGTCCTTGCAGCCTGGCGATGTTCGACTCGATGAGAAGGCATCGCTCGGGAAGAAGGCGCTGCAGGACTACTTGACGTTCGCGAGTACCGGCCGGCTCTCCGGTATTGGTGCAACGTCGTCCGGTCGAGAGGCGGACAGCGATTTCGAGGTGGCGGTTGGCGATGCTCTGCGCTTGAGAGGCTACGAGACCGAGCCGCAGGTAGGTGTCGCGGGCTTCCTGCCATTGTCGTAACGCTCAGTCGGAGGGTCCGGCACGTACGCAAGAACCACCGACCGGCCTTCCTCTAGCCGGTCGTAAACCAGGTCAAGGTCTGGGCTGCCGGTGAACTGGAACGAGCGCCCCTTCGGGCTCTTGTAGTTGAGCAGCTTGTTGCGCAGCGTCAGGTCGAGAAGCCTGTTCCTCAGCTTTTCAAGCGCCTGTTGAACCCCCAATTTCCCGCCAAACACGTCGCCGGCAAGCTTGCTCGCGTCGTCCGCGCGGTAGGGATTTCCCTCATCCATGTCACGACTCCCTTGGTACCGATGGTCGTGCGTGGACCATCGCCGTCTTTTCGGTAGCGTAACAATGAATTTCCCCGAAAGAGCCCACTCAAACGAGGAGGGGAATTCGGGTCGCACTCGCAAGACCAGGGCAGCTGTCCGGGCATTTCGCTGTACTCGGGAGATTGGACCGCCTCACCGCTAAACCAGGCCGAACTTCTTGTACTTCTTCCCGCAACTGCTGGGACAGACGTCGTAACGGAACATGTTCCCGGTGCAAGCGCTGGCGTGGACTGAAGGACTTGCACGTCGAATTGGCGTCATGACTTGAGAAGTACCAATGAGGGAAGCGCCCAAAGTTCTCCATCTCAATTGGGAAAGCGTGGATTGATCGAACTCAATACGAATGACTCACATACATCGCTCTTCACTTCCCACGCCGCGCGCTGTTGCCACGCTGGATGCGTCGGCGCGCAGTGCTGAGCATCAGCTGATGTCCAGCCACGCGCGCTCTGCATCAACAATTGTTCCGACCCGCACAATGCCCTGTTCCCGGCCCGGCGTTGATGGGCGGAGCGTGCCTCGGTACTCTCTCGTCAACAACGTACAGGCAGTAAAAGAATATGCAGCAGTTCGACTTTGATCTCTTCGTGATCGGCGCAGGCTCCGGTGGCGCACGCGCGGCCCGGGTCGCCGCAAAGCACGGCGCGCGCGTGGGCATCGCCGAGGGCGCCAATTTCGGCGGCACCTGCGTCAACCGCGGCTGCGTCCCCAAGAAGCTGATGGTCTACTCGAGCCGTTTCCCCGATGCGTTCAAGGCCGGCAAGGCCTTCGGATGGGACGCGCCGGAGGCCCGCTTCGACTGGCACGCGTTGATGAACAACAAGGACACCGAAATCGACCGCCTGGAGAGCGTCTACGAGCGCAACCTCCACGGGGTGGGCGTGCAGACCTTCTCCGAACATGCCACGCTGCTGGACGCCCACACCGTGCGGCTGCGCAGCAGCGGAAACGTCGTGACGGCCCAGCGCATCCTCGTCGCCACCGGCGCGGCCCCTGACCGCCCCAGCTTCCCCGGCGTCGAACTGGCGATCACGTCGGACGATCTCTTCCATCTGAACGAGCAGCCGCGGCGCCTACTGATCGTCGGAGGCGGCTACATCGCCGTCGAGTTCGCCGGCGTCTTCGCCGGTCTGGGCCGCCAGGTGACCCAGCTCGTGCGGGGCCCGGCGCTGCTTCGCGGCTTCGACGGCGAGATCGCCGAGACACTGCGCGAGCATCTGTCCATGCGCGGCGTCGACCTGGTCTTCGATGACCGCATCGAAGTGCTGCGGCGGGACGGCTCTGCCCTGCGCGTCGCCACGACCGGCGGTCGCTCCTTCGAGGTGGATGCCGTCCTGCTCAGCACCGGCCGCCGCCCGAACATCGAAGGCCTGGGGCTCGAGGCGGCCGGCGTCGAGGTCAACGACAAAGGCGCCATCGTGGTCGGCCCCGGCGGCAGCACGACCGTCGCATCGATCTTCGCCATCGGTGACGTCACCGATCGTCTGAACCTGACGCCGGTGGCCATCCGCGAGGGCCAGGCGTTTGCGGACCGCCACTACGGCCACATCGAGGTGCCGGAGATCGACTACGCGCTGGTCCCGACCGCGGTCTTCACCACGCCGGAGATCGGCGTTGTGGGCCTGACCGAAGCGCAGGCGCGCGAACGCTTTCCCGGCCTGCGCGTGCTGAAGACCCGGTTCCGCTCGATGGCGCAGGCCTTCGCCGGCTCCCGGGATCAGGTCTTCTTCAAGGTGCTCGTCGATGACGAGACGGACCGCGTGGTCGGCGTGCACCTGCTCGGCGAAGGGGTCGCGGAGATGATCCAGTTCATCGCGGTCGCCTTGAAGGCGAACGCGACCTGGCAGGACTTCCGCAGCACGGTCGCCCTGCATCCGACCATCGCCGAAGAGCTCGTCACGCTCAGGTGAGATCGGCGAGGCGGTTCGCCCCCGCCTCGCGTCTCTCGCCTCCTCGCCTCCTCGCCTCGCGCGGACCATGCACGGGGCCCTTCCGCTTGTCCTACACGCACTCGCACCGCTCTCCGGCAGAGGCAAGTCCCGACCCCCGGCACCATTCACGGCAACTCACCAGAGCACTGCCATGACCACCAACCCGCCGATCTCCGCCGCCGACATCCTCCTGGCCCACATCACGTCCGCGCGCCGCGCCGTGCGTGTCGAAGACGTCGAGCTGCACAGCTCGGCGCGCCGCCTGAGCAACGCCGCGCTGGACGCGCTGGTCGAGCTCGCGGCGCTGACCGAGACGACCGACGAAGCCGCCGCCGAGGCAGGCTATCGCCAGGCCATCGCCAACGATCCCTGCCACATCGAGGCCTTCGCGCAGCTGACCTCGCTGCTCAGCCGCCAGGGCCGTCATGACGACGCGCTGGAGCTGATCGACCAGGCCGTCGGCTGGTGCAGCGACATCGCGTCGCTGTACTTCTTCGCCGGCAAGGTCCAGGAGAGCGCCGGCCGCCTGACGCAGGCCATCGCCGCCTTCGAGCAGGCGCTGGACCTGAACCCGGCGCTGGCCGAAGCGCATTACCGCCTGGGCTCGCTGTGCGAGCAGCTCGGCGAGCCGCGCGCCTCCGCCGCCCACTTCCGCGTCTATCGCCGCCTCGTGGACGAGAACCAGTCCAACCTGCGTCTGAGCTGAGGGCCCTCGCGCCGCTTCAGCGGCGACGCGCCCCCTCTGCCGCCACTGCTGGACTCGACGTGTCTGCTGGCGCGAACCGCGCTCACGCACGCTGTGTTCCGCGCGGCTCAGCCGCGCGCATGACGACTCGGCGCCATGCCCACGTGCCGGCTGAACGCCGTGCTGAAGGTGCTCGTCGAGCCGTAACCGACGCGCTCCGCCACTTCCGAGACCGGCACCTTGCCCGCCCGCAGCAGCTCCTTGGCGATCTCCATGCGCCAGGCCAGCAGGTATTCCATCGGCGCCACGCCGACCGTGCGCGTGAAGCGCTCGTAGAACGCGGACCGCGACAGCGCCGCGAGTTTCGCCAGTTGCGCCACCGTCCACGGGCGCTCGACCCGGGCGTGCATCTGCTGCAGCGCCTTCGCGAGCCGCTCGTCGGCGAGCCCGCGCAGCAGGCCCGCCGGGGCGTCCGTGGTGGAACTCGCCCGCATCGCCTCAACCAGCATGGCGTCGACCAGGCGCGACATCATGAATTCGCCGCCGGGCTTGGGCGCCATCGCCTCCTCGCTGACCAGTTGCACGAGCAGCGCCAGTCGGGATGAGCCTCGCACGTGCACCACGCGCGGCAGCAACGCCACCAGCAGGCCTGGATCGGCACAGTCGAACGCGAACGCGCCGCCGAGCGAGCGCATGTCCGCCGGACCGCGGCGCTCGCCGTAGCGCAACTCGCCGCGCGTCTTCGCGGCTTCCCGCGGATCCATCGGCATCACCGGCACCGCGTCCACGCTCGACAGCGTGAAGGCCGGCGTCGTCGGCAGCAGGACGAAGTCGCCGGCCTGCAGCGTCACCGCGTCATGGCCATCGACCGCCAATCGGCTGTGCCCTTCCAGCACGATGCAGAAGCTCGGCTGGCCGTACTCGGTGTACCGCACCGCCCAGCCGCCCTTGCCGCTGATCAGGTTGGCCATGACCGCGCGCGGGCGCAGCAGGCGCACGACATCGGAAAGCGGATCGCTCATGTCCGGACGTTGGCCAAAGAAATGCGGACGATACACCCTCGTTCGTCCGGCGCAGGATCTCTATCGTGGCTCCCTGTTCCCACCCACCCATGGAGATTCCCGATGAAGACCGTCCTGATCACCGGCTGCTCGTCCGGCTACGGCCTCGCCACCGCCCGCCACTTCCACGCCCAGGGCTGGCAGGTCATCGCCACCATGCGCACCCCGCGCGACATCGATATCCCGCCCTCCTCCCGCTTCCGGGTCGTGGCGCTGGACGTCACCCGGCCGGAGAGCATCGCCCGCGCGCTCGAGGACATCGGGACCATCGATGTGCTGGTGAACAACGCCGGCATCGGCCTGTTCGGCGCCTTCGAAGCGACGCCGATGACCACCGTGCGCGACGTCTTCGAGACCAACACCTTCGGGACCCTGGCGATGTGCCAGGCGGTGATCCCCCGCCTGCGCGAGCAGCGCTCGGGCACCATCGTCAACGTGACGTCCAGCGCGACGCTGGCGCCCTTCCCGCTCGTGGCGGCCTACACGGCCAGCAAGACGGCGATCGAGGGGTTCAGCGCCTCGCTGGCGCTGGAGCTGCGCGACTTCGACGTGCGCGTGCGCCTCGTCGAACCCGGCTACGGCCCGGGCACGAACTTCTCGGCGAACGCCGGCGAGCGCATCCAGGGCCTGATCACGCCGCCCTACGCGGCCTACGCGCAGCGCATCTTTGCGGAGTTCGTCGGCGCCTCGCTCACGACGGCGCCGGAAGACGTCGCCGAGGCCGTCTGGCTGGCCGCCAACGACACGACGGACCGCCTGCATCGCGCCGCCGGGCCCGATGCGGTGGCGCTCGCCGAGCGCCGTTGATCGGGGCCTGCTCAGTACTTCGCCGGCACGAACATCGACTCCGGCACCGGATGCCGCATGTAGTCGTCGTGCCGCTCGCGATCCGGCAGGCGGATCTCGGTGCGCTCGACCTCGTGGTACGGGAACTGGTCCAGCAGATGCTGGATGCAGTTCAGCCGCGCGCGCTTCTTGTCGTCGGCCGCCACCACCCACCACGGGGCCTCGGGGATGTGCGTGCGGTCGAGCATCACTTCCTTGGCGCGCGTGTAGTCCTCCCAGCGGCGGCGCGACTCGAGGTCCATGGGCGACAGCTTCCACTGCTTGAGCGGATCGTGGATGCGGCCCAGGAAGCGCAGGTGCTGCTCCTCGTCGCTGATGGAGAACCAGTACTTGATCAGCGTGATGCCGGAGCGCACCAGCATGCGCTCGAACTCGGGCACCGAGCGGAAGAACTCCTCGACGTCGTCCTCGCCGCAGAAGCCCATCACCCGCTCGACGCCGGCGCGGTTGTACCAGCTGCGGTCGAAGAGCACGATCTCGCCGGCGGCCGGCAGATGCGGCACGTAGCGCTGGAAGTACCATTGCGTTCGCTCGCGGTCGTTGGGCGCGGGCAGCGCCACCACGCGGCACACGCGCGGGTTGAGCCGCTGCGTGATGCGCTTGATCGCCCCGCCCTTGCCCGCGGCGTCGCGGCCCTCGAAGAGGATCACGACCTTCTGCCGCGTGTGGTGCACCCAGTCCTGCAGCTTCACCAGCTCGCGCTGCAGGCGGAACAGGTGCTTGAAGTAGGCGATGCGCTCGCCGTGCGCGCTGTCGGAATCGCTCTCGTCCAGCGCGCGCAGCGCCTCGTCGACGTGGCGGTCCTCGATCTCCAGCTCCAGTTCCTCGTCGTAGCCGTCCTGCAGGTCGCGGCGGATGCGTTCGACGAGATCGTCGCGGTCGGATGCTGAGCTCATGGTCGGCGGGGACGGAATGGTGGAAGCCTCGATCATCCGCCAGCGCGGTGACGGCGGCGTGACGATGCCCCGGCCGACCGATCCGGCCTCATCCCGAGGGATGAGGCGCGTCTCCCCGCCCCGAACGAGCCGGCATGCATCCCCCGTGCTGACGACACCGCCCCGCCGTCGCCGGACAGTGGGTCTTCCACAGGAGGATCCCGCTCATGGCCTACCAGCTCAAGATCAACGGCAAGCAACGGAGCGTCGATGTCGACGGCGACACCCCGCTGCTCTGGGTGCTGCGCGACGTCGTCGGCCTGACCGGCACCAAGTTCGGGTGCGGCATGGCGATGTGCGGCGCCTGCACCGTGCACCTCGACGGCAATCCCGTCCGTTCCTGCTCCTTCCCCGTCGAGGGCGTCGGCAAGCAGGCCATCACCACGATCGAGGCCATCGGCCAGACCCCCGTCGGCAAGAGAATCCAGGCCGTCTGGGTCGACAAGGACGTGCCGCAGTGCGGCTATTGCCAGTCGGGCCAGATCATGTCGGCCTGCGCGCTGCTCAAGCAGAACCCGCGCCCCACCGAGGCCGACATCGACGCCGCGATGTCGGGCAACCTGTGCCGCTGCGGCACCTACCCGCGCATCAAGTCCGCCATCCTGATGGCGGCCGCCGGTGCGCCGGCCAAGGGGTGAGCCATGGAACGCCGTGATTTCCTCAAGATCGGCGCCGGCACGGGCGGCGCCTTCGTCGCCTCGTTCTGCCTGCCGCTTCGCGCGGACGCCGCCAGTGCCGCCAGTGCCGCAAAGGCCGCAAAGGGCGCAAAAGGCGCGACCGCGGCCTCCGCGGCTGCCTCCTTCGAGCCCAACGTCTACATCCGCATCGCGCCGTCCGGCAAGGTCACCTATGTGATCCCCTTCGTCGAGATGGGCCAGGGCTCCTTCACCGCCATCCCGATGATGCTGGCCGAGGAGATGGACGTCCCGCTGTCGACCGTCACCATCGAGCAGGCCCCGGCCGACGAGAAGCGCTACGCCAACCCGGTCTTCGGCATGCAGATCACGGGCGGATCGGCCTCGATGATCGCGGCGTGGAAGGCCGTGCGCACCGCCGGCGCGACCTGCCGCGCGATGCTGGTCAACGCCGCCGCCGACACCTGGCAATGCACGGCGCAGGAATGCGTCACGCGGGACGGCAAGGTCGTGCAGGCGGCCACCGGCAAGCAGCTGGCGTACGGCGCGCTCGTGGCCAAGGCCGCCGGGATGCCCGTGCCCAAGGACGTGCCGCCGAAGGACCCGAAGGCCTACCAGCTCGTCGGCACGCCGGCCAAGCGGCTGGACACGAGGAGCAAGACCAACGGCAGCGCCCAGTTCGGCATCGACACGCGCCTGCCCGGCATGAAGGTCGCCGCGATCACGCACTGCCCGGTGGTCGGCGGCAAGGTGCGCCGCGTCGACGACAGCAAGGCGCTGGCCGTGCGCGGCGTGCGTCGGGTGCTGGTCGCGGACGACATCGTCGGCGTGGTCGCGGACCACTACGGCGCCGCGCGCAAGGGCCTCGCCGCGCTGGTCATCGATTGGGACGAGGGGCCGAATGCGGGCTTCTCGACCACGGCCTGGAAGACCTCGGTGCGCGACGCGCTCAAGCGCAAGGGCATCGTGTCCAAGCAGGAGGGCGACTTCGCCGCGGCCAAGGCCGCGCCGGGCACCCGGCTCGTCGAGGTAGAGTACGACGCGCCGACGATGGTCCACGCGCCGCTGGAGCCGATGAACTGCACCCTGCACTTCCACGACGGCGCCTGCGACGTGTGGCTCGGCACGCAGGCGCCGGTGAAGGCGCAGCAGGCGATCGCCGCGGTCAGCAGCGTGCCGGTCGAGAAGATCCAGGTCCACAACTTCCTGATCGGCGGCGGCTTCGGACGCCGGCTCGACGCCGAGTACGTCGGCCAGGCCGCGAAGCTCGCCCGGCAGGTCGACTTCCCGCTCAAGGTGATCTACAGCCGCGAGGAGGACATCCGCCATGGCAGCTTCCGCCCGCTCTACTGCGACGAGATGGCCGCGACGCTCGACAGCGCCGGCAGGATCACGGCGATCTCGCACCGCCTGTCCGGCTCGTCGATCGTGGCTCGCTACGCGCCGCAATGGCTGCAGCCCGGCGTCGCCGATCCCGACGCCGTCGAGGCCGCCGAGACGCCTTATTCGATCCCCGCGAAGATCGTCGAGTACGTCCCGGTCGAGCCGCCGTCCGGCTACATGACCGCGTTCTGGCGCGGCGTCGGCCCCAACCACAACGCCTGGGCCGTCGAGGGTTTCATGGACGAGCTCGCCGTCACGGCCAAGGCCGATCCGGTGGCCTTCCGCCTGGCCCACCTGAACGACAACCCGCGGCTCAAGGCGGTGCTGGAGACCGCCGCGGCGAAGTCCGGCTGGGGCACGCCGCTGCCGGCGCGTACCGGCCGGGGCGTGGCGGTGCTCAACGCCTGGGGCAGCCACATCGCGATGGTGATGGAGCTCAGCGTCACGCCCGACGGCGCGGTGATGCTGCGACGCCTGACCACGGCGCTGGACTGCGGCATCGCCGTCAACCCGGACAGCGTCGTCGCGCAGATGGAAGGCGGTCACATCTTCGGCCTGACGGCGGTGATGCTGGGCAAACTCACCATCGACAAGGGCCGCGTGGAACAGAGCAACTTCCACGACTTCCCGCTGATGCGCATCGACCAGACGCCGCGGATCGACGTCCACCTGGTCCGCAGCGGCGCGGAGCCCGGCGGCGTCGGCGAGATCGGCACCGCGATCATCGCGCCGGCCTACGTCAACGCGCTGTACGCCGCGACCGGCAAGCGCTTCCGCAGCTATCCCGTCGCCGTCGAGGAGCTGAAGGCATGAACCATCCGATCTCCCCCTCCACCGGTCGTCCGGGCTCGGCGATCACCCGGACGCACCCCTTGGCGCCCACCTTGGCGGCCATCGCAACGGCGATGCGCGGCGCGCTGGTGGTGCTGGCGGCGTCCGCCGGACTCGCCGCCACCGCGCAGGCCCAGGACGCCCGCCCCGCCGCCGCGTCGGCCGCGGTCGCCCCGCTGCGCACCGTGCAGAGCTTCGACGCGATCGCCGATCCGAAGGAGCGCTCGCGGGCGATCTTCGTCGAGGCCGGCCGCGTCATCCAGAGCCCGCGCTGCGTGAACTGCCACCCCTCCGGCGACCGGCCGCTGCAGGGTCAGGGCGTGCAGACGCGGCTGCACATCCCCAACGTCACGCGGGGCGCCGACGGCAAGGGCGTGCCGGCGCTGCGCTGCTCGAGCTGCCATCAGGCGAAGAACAACGACGCGTCCGGCGTGCCGGGTCATGCGATGTGGCACGTCGCGCCGCGCGAGATGGCCTGGCAGAACCTGTCGCTCGGCGAGATCTGCGAGCAGATCAAGGATCCCGCGCGCAACGGCAAGCGCACGCTGGCACAGATCCACGAGCACATGGCGCACGACACGCTGGTGGGCTGGGCGTGGATGCCCGGCGCGCAGCGCGAGCCGGCGCCGGGGACGCAGGCTCAGTTCGGGGAACTGGTCGACGCCTGGATCAAGACCGGCGCCTTCTGCCCGGCGAAGTGACCGGCGCGCGCGGCCTCCGCGAAGGCGGTCCGCGCCGTCTGGGCTGCCGTCTGTGCCGCCGCCCGGTTCGTCGCCGTCCGGGCCGTCGGATCCGCCTGGGCCAGCAGCGCCGACTCCTGAGGCGGTCGGGCGGTCAGCCCGCTGCGGGCGGCGATCGCGACGGCCTCGGTGCGCGCGCCCGCGCCGACCTTGCTGAGGATCGCGCGCACATGCGTCTTGACCGTGGCGCCGGTGATGCCCAGCCGCTGCGAGATGTCCTTGTTCGACGCGCCGGTGGACATCGCGACCAGCACGTCCATCTCGCGCTTGGTGAGCCGGTCCTGGGTCAGGCTGCGCGCGAGCTTGGGCGCCAGTTCGACGGACACGAACTGCACGCCGAGCATCACCGCGTCGACCGCCTCGACCAGTTGCTCGGGGCGGCATCGCTGCAGCAGGTAGCCGTGCACGCCGGCCTCCATCGCGGCGCGGACGTCCCACTCGCGGTCCATCGCGGTCAGGACGAGGATGCGGGGACATCGGCCGCCGGGATGCCCGCCGGGCCGCCGCGCCGCCTGGCGCGCGGTCAGGGCCAGCGCCAGCGCGCTGGTGTAGTCGGCGATGAGGACGTCGCATCGTTCGGGCGACTCGCCCGACACGATCCGCACCGCGTGCGACAGGCTGCAGATCGAGGCCGCCAGGTCGGCGCGGCGGCTCAGCACCGCCGCGCATCCCGCGCAGGTCAGGGCTTCCTCGTGGACGATCTGGACGAAGGTCGGTCCAAGATGGGACATGGTCGCGCACCTCGTTGTGCTGGGCGGGGGACCCCCGGTGCTCGAAGGCCGCTCCGCGAGACTCCCCCACTGTGGGGGCCACTGTAGACCCGCGATCAGCGGTACCGCAACCATCCCGAACACCCGACGCAGGGGACACGCCATGAACGCAGAAGCCTCGCACCACTCGCTGGAAACCCGCCGCCATCAGATGTATCCGCGGCTGAGCGCCTGCGACATGGCGCGCATGCAACGCTTCGGCACGCCGCTGACCTTCCAGCCCGGCCAGACGCTGCTCAGCGCGGGCAAGCCCGGCCCGGGGCTCTACCTGATCCTCGCCGGCACGGTGGACGTGTGCCATCGCGACGGCATGGGCAACACCACGCCGCTGGTGCAGCACACGCGGGGCAACTTCTCGGGCGAGCTGGCGGCGATGTCGGGCAAGCCGTCGCTGGTCGACGCGATCGCGGTGGACACGGTCGAGACGCTGCTGCTGCCGCCGAGCCAGCTGCGCGCGCTGATCATCGCGGAGGCCGACCTCGGCGAGCGCCTGGTGCGGGCGATGATCCTGCGCCGCGTGGGCCTGATCGAATCGGGGGCGAGCGGGCCGGTGCTGATCGGCCGCCCCAACTCGGCCGCGCTGCTGCGGCTGCAGAGCTTCCTGCACAGCAACGGCGAGCCGTACCGCGTGGTCGACGTCGCGCAGGACGCGGCGGCCGCCGCCTTGATCGAGGAATACGGCGCCGCGCCGGGCGACGTGGTCGCCGTCTGCCCGGACGGCGCGGTGCTGGTGAATCCGCCCGAGGCGACGCTGGCGCGCTGCATCGGCATGGTGGACACGACGCCGCGCGAGGAGCTCTTCGACGTCGCCATCGCCGGCGCCGGTCCCGCGGGGCTGGCGACGGCGGTGTACGCCGCGTCGGAGGGGTTGCGCGTGGTGGTGCTCGACCGCCGCGCCTATGGCGGCCAGGCGGGCAACAGCGCGCGGATCGAGAACTACCTCGGCTTCCCGACCGGCATCTCGGGCGGCGCGCTGACCGGTCGCGCCTGCGTGCAGGCCGAGAAGTTCGGCGCCGAGCTGCTGATTCCCACCGAGGTCGAATCGCTGGACTGCGCCCGCGAAGGGCCGGAGGGCGAGCTGCTCATCGCCCTGACCGACGGCCGCAAGCTGCGCGCGCGCACGGCGGTCATCGCCAGCGGTGCCCGCTATCGCCGGCTGGCGGTGCCGCGCCTGAACGACTTCGAGGGCCGCGGCATCTGGTACTGGGCCTCGGCGCTGGAGGCGCCGCTGTGCGTGGGCAGCGAGGTGGTGCTGGTCGGCGGCGGCAACTCGGCGGGACAGGCGGCGGTCTTCCTGTCCGAACACGCCTCGCGCGTGCACGTGCTGGTGCGGGGGCCAGGTCTTGCCGACAGCATGTCGCGCTACCTGATCGACCGCATCGAGGCGACCTCCAACATCGCGCTGCGCCCCTACACGGAGATCACCGAGCTGCACGGCGATCCGCTGCGCGGGCTGGAGGCGGTGACCTGGCGCTGCGCCCGCACGGGCACCGAGTCGCGCCAGGACACGCGCAACGTCTTCCTGTTCGTCGGCGCCGAGCCCGAGACGGATTGGCTGGCGGGCTGCCCGGTGCTGTCCGACGCCAAGGGCTTCGTGCTGACCGGGGCGGACGTGAAGCGGGCGATGAGGCGCGCGCGCGCAGCGGCGGGATCGGCGGCGGGATCGGTGGCGGGATCGGTGCCGGATTCGTCAGCGAGTTCAACGACGGGTGCCAAGGCCGAGTCAGTGCCGGACTGGGACTCGGATTCCGAGACGGAGCCCGCGGCGCTGGAGTCGAGCGTCCCCGGCGTGTTCGCGGTGGGCGATGTGCGCTCCGGCTCGGTGAAGCGGGTGGGCGGCGCGATCGGCGAAGGGGCGGCGGTCGTCGCACAGATTCATCAATGTCTGGCGAGAATGCGACCCCGGAGGTCCCCATGATCCTTGAAGTCGCCCCGCTCCCCGTCCGCGCCGGCCACGAGGCCGCGTTCGAAGCCGCGTTCCTGCAGGCGCAGGCCATCCTCTCCGCCATGCCCGGCTACCTGGGGCACGAGCTCCAGCGCTGCGTGGAGCGGCCCGGCGAGTACCTCCTGCTCGTGCGCTGGCGCACGCTCGAGGACCACGAGGTCGGCTTCCGCAAGTCGCCGCAGTACCAGGACTGGCGCGCGCTGCTGCACCACTTCTACGACCCGTTCCCGGTGGTGTCGCACTACGAGTCGGTGGCCGGCGCGGCGGGATGAGCGCTTGCCAGACTTCATCGGCGCGGCCCCGCGCAGTCCGTAAACTCCCGTCCCTGCCCCGTCCGCGTTCCGCCTGAAACCCCATGCCCCACCTGACCCTCATCGCCGCCCTCGACCGCGCGCGCGGCATCGGCCGCGACAACGCACTGCTGGTCCGCCTGCCCGAGGACATGGCGCGCTTCAAGGCGCTCACGATCGGTCACACGGTCATCATGGGACGCAAGACCTGGGACTCGATCCCCGCGAGGTTCCGGCCGCTCGTGCAGCGCCGCAACCTCGTGCTGTCCCGGCAGCCGGGGCTCGTGCTCGACGGCGCGGAGGTCTTCGAGACCCTCGACGCGGCGCTCGCCGCCTGCTCGGCCGACGAGGCCGTGTTCGTCATGGGCGGCGCCCAGGTCTACGAACTCACCCTGCCCCGCGCCGACGCCCTGGAACTTACCGAGATCGACGCCGCCTTCGACGCCGACGCGTTCTTCCCCGCCGTCGATCCGCAGGTCTTCGCCGAAGTGCGCAGAGAGCGTCACCACAGTCCCGCCGATCGCGGCCACGGCTGGCACTACGACTTCGCGCGCTACGAGCGCCGGCGCTGACGCCTGCGCCCCGACGCCCGCCGCGGCCGTCCTGGCGCCTCGGCCGCGCCCCCGCCTTCCTCATCGACTTCCACTTTCCGAACCCCATGTCCGGCAACCATTTCCACGTCCACGGTCCGCACGACCACGAACTCGAACACGCCGCGCAGCACGAGCCCAACGGCCTCGCCGGCCAGCTGGCGGTGATCACCGCCGTGCTGGCCACGCTGGGCGCGTGCTTCTCGTACATGGGCGGCGCCACGCAGGCCAACGCCGGCCTGTTCAAGAACAACGCCGCGATCACCAAGACCGAGGCCGCCAACCGCTGGAACTACTTCCAGGCCAAGAGCAGCAAGCAGAACCTGGCCGAGTTCGCGCTCGACCTGACCCCCAGCGAGGAGCAGCGGGCCAAGTACCGCGACAAGATCGCCCGCTACGAGACCGAGAAGAACGACATCAAGGCGCAGGCCGAGAAGCTCGAGGCCGAGTCCGCCGCATGGGACCACAAGAGCGACGAGCAGTTGCATCTCCACCATCGCTGGGCGCAGGCGACGACGGCCTTGCAGGTCGCCATCGCGCTGGCCGCGATCGCGCTGCTGACCAAACGCCGCTGGATGGAGTTCGCGACGCTGGGCGCCGGCGCGATCGGCATCGGCCTGGGCGTCGCCGCCTGGCTGCACGTCTGATCGCAGGTCGCACCACACGGGCGATCGCGGCCCCCACCGCCGGGGGAGATCACTCAAGTTCCTGAGCGCCCGGCCGATAGCGAAGAGATCACCGCCACGCCATCAGAGCACCGCGGGATTGCCGCCAGGGAGGCGCTTCGCAATGACCCTCATCACCTCGACCGGCGCGAGCGTGCTCGACCGCATCGCCGCCAGCCGCACGGCGTCGACCTACCGCCCCGCGGGCGTGTCGGCGCAGGCGGCCAGCGCCGCCGCCAGGACCGCGGCTTCCGCGTCCTCGGCGTCTGCCGACTCGTCCGCCTCGTCCGCCTCATCCGCCCCCACGCGCCTGACGCTCGATACAGCGGCCGCCAGCGACCTCGTCTACGCGAAGCCGAAGACGCCGGGGTTCGGCCCCCAGCGCTTCTGGGCCCATGCGCGCGACGACAGCCTCAGCGAACTCATGACCCGCAACAGCGGCAAGGACGCCGTCACCTTGTCCGACCGCTGGCGCGGGCTCGGCAGCGGATTGCTGAAGCAGTTGGCGGACACCGGGACGGCGTACAGGCAGACGCTCGCCGACTACGTGCCGCCCGCAGACGGCGTCAGCGCGGTGGACGGCGCCAGCGGCAGTGAGGCCGCCGCGGCGGCCGCGGCGCTCCAGGAGCAGGCCATCGGTGGCGTCAGCACGAACGCCGCCGAGGTGAATCTCAAGATCCAGACGCGCTCCGGCCACACCATCGAGCTCACGATCGGCGTCAACAGCGGCGACCAGGGCGGCACGCGCGGCCTGCAGGTCGAGGTCAAGAGCTCGGGCGCGCTCAGCAGCGCGGAGCGCAAGGCGCTCGCAGAGCTGGGTGACGGACTCGACCGCGCCCTCGAAGGCCTGGGCGAAGGCGCGCCCACGCTGGACCTGTCCGGACTGATGGCCTTCGACCGCGGCGGCGTACTGTCCGGGCTCGATCTGAAGGTCGAGAACCCGAACGCGCCGGCCGACGTGCCCGGCGTGATGCGGGCGTTCTCGCTGCATCTGGGCACGGACACGAAGTCGGTGTCGATGCGCACCACCAGCGGCGAGATGAACCTGGAGGTCGACGCCACGCCGCCCAAGGGCGGCGTCAACAACGGGCAGCGCTGGTCCGCCATCGATCAATTGCTGAAGCAGATCGATGCCGCCGCCGACCGCGGCCACGCCGACGCCGCCATGACGAAGTCGTTCAAGGACGCGTTCCAGCAACTGCAGGCGCCGCCGGTCGATGGCGAGGCGTCGAGCGCCGTGCCCGTCGGCGCGAACGACGCCGCGAAGCCCAGCGCCATCGCCGTCAACACGACGGCAGCGAAGGCCGCCGCGGCGGACGAGGCCGTCGCGGCCATGCCGCCGATGAGCGACGGGCTGCGATCGCAGGTGCAGTCGCTGCAGAGCGGCCTGGCGGACTTCAAGGCGGACCTCAGCGCCGACTCCCAGCGCACCAGCCGCATCGGCAGCATCAAGGAAGCCGGCCACGCCGACTACAGGATCGGCCAGACCACCACCGAGCGTCCGAACACGGTGACCGGCGGCCGCGCGATCACGCAGACGCAGACCGAGGAGATGGACGCCCACTTCGAGAAGTCGCGCACTTTCACGCTGGACCGCGACAACGGCAACTACGACGCCTCCACGGTCAAGGACAGCAAGACCGTCACGACGCTGATCGACACGGTGAAGGACTCGCTCTCGCGCGCCCTGCGCAAGACCGACGAGCAGCGGCTCAAGACCTTCACGCAGGTCGAGAACTTCAAGGCCACGGCGCACAACGAGTGGCCCTCGCAGCGCAGCGTCACGGAACGTCTGCGCTGAGCCGACGGCAGGCGTGCCGGCCAGGACCAGGCCACGCCCGATCGGCCACCCGCCGGCGGCATATCGGCCACACGCCGGCCGCACATCGGCCGCACATCGGCCGCGTGTCAGCCGGGCCCCGCCCGAAGCCCGGCGGCGTCCCAGGCGAGCCGCATCGCACGGGCACGCTGGCGCAGTTCCGCGGCGGCGATCCCCGGCGTGTACAGCGACGACCCCAGTCCCGCGCCGCTGGCCCCGGCTTCGCGGAAGCTGCCCAGATTGTCCCGACCGATGCCGCCGACGCCGAACATCGGCGTCCCGTCCGGAAACACCGCCCGCCACGCCCGGATCGCCGCCGGCCCCAACGTGTCGGCCGGAAAGAGCTTGAGCGCATCCGCCCCCGCCGCCAGCGCGGCGAAGCCTTCGGTGGGCGTGGCCACGCCCGGCATCGATCGCAGGCCCAGCGCCTTGCTGCGGCGGACCACGCCCGGATTCACATTGGGCGACAGCACCAGCCGTCCGCCGGCCTGCTGGACCCGGGCCACGTCGCCGACGTCGAGCACGGTGCCCGCACCGATCTCCGCCTCCTGCCCGAAGCGCCGGGCCAGCAGTTCGATGCTCTCCAGCGGACGGGGCGAATTCAGCGGCACCTCGATGATCCGGATGCCGTGCTCCAGCAGGATCTCGCCGACCGCCAGCACGTCGTCGGGAAGCACGCCCCGCAGGATCGCGATCAGGCCGTTCATGCGGCTTCCTCCACCAGCCCGGCCAGCACCGCGATGCGCCATTGGCCGCGCGCCGTGGCGTCGGCCGGCGCCGGCGCCGCCACCGTGCCGGCGCGTCGCAACACCCGCTCATAACGCGCGCACAGGTCAGGCTCGCCCAGCAGCTTGATGCCGCCTTGTGGCCAGTAGGCCAGCGCGCTGCCGACCTCCGCGCCGATCAGCAGGCCCGACAGGAAGTCCGGCAGGCCCTCCGGCGGCACGCGGCCCAGCAGACTGGCCGCGCGGGCGGCAAACAGCACCACGGACAGGCGGTCGTACTGCGCCAGCCCCAGCGCCGCGCCTTCGTCGAAGCAGTCGAGCCGCTCCCCGTCGAAGCGCATCAGCTTGGCCAGCATGCCGTGCCGGGTGAGCAGCGCATACAGCTCGCCGGTCAGGCTCGTCTCGAAGCTGGTGACCCGACCCCAACCGTCCAGCCTGGCCCACTTGCTGTGCGTGCCCGGCAGCAGGCAGCACGCGGGGTCGCCCGGCTCCAGGCCCCAGAGCTGGGTCTCCTCGCCGCGCATCACGTCCTCCTGCCCCGACGGGGACTGGCACCGCAGCCCGGGCACGATGTGCAGCACCGCGCCGTCCGTCAGCGTCACCTTCACCAGCGCGCCCGCGGCATCCAGCGCCGTCGCGGGGCATTTCAGGTAAGGCGCCTCCACCCATCCTTCACGGGCGCCGATCATGCCGTTGGCGATGAGCGGTACCGGACTCCCCCGGAGCCAGCCGCCGCACAGCGACCGCAGGGCGGATTCGAACGAGCGTTCCTGCAGGTTCAGCAAGCCCTGCGCGCTGGAACGGATTTCCACCACTTTCCCCTGCCCGTCGAACAGGCGCGCCCGCAGATTGGAAGAACCCCAATCCAAGCTGATCAAGGCAGCGGATTCCATGCTCCTCCTCCTGAAGTTTCAATAGATGGAACTATAGCCAGCTTCGGCGTGGCCGAAAGACGAAATGCCTACAATCGCGCGATTCAAAAGTTCCGGGGAGCGGAAGACAGGACATGTCAACGGGAGATCGATCCGCGAACGGTCCACAGGGCCTCGGGGTCCTGGAAAAGGCGATGGGCCTGCTCAACATCGTGTCCGCCAAGCGGGCGCCGATGACCTTCACCGACCTGTTGCGCGCCTCGTCGCTGCCCAAGGCCACGCTGCACCGGATCCTGGGCACGCTGGTGCGGGAAGGCCTGCTGCGGCACGACCCCTACAACAGGAGCTTCCAGCTGGGATTCCGGCTGCTTGAGCTGGCCCACGAGGTCTGGAGCGATTTCGACCTGCGGCTGGCCGCTCAGGACGCGCTGGTGCGGCTGCGCGACAAGCTGGACGAATCGGTGCAGCTCTCCGTGCTGAACGGCCAGCAGGTCGTGGTGGTGGCCAGCGAGCAGGCGGGCCGCGACCTCGCGCCCGTGTCCAGCGTCGGCGTGCGGCTGCCGGTGCACGCCACCGCGGCGGGCAAGGCCATCGCGGCCAACCTCGACCCGCTGCGGCTGCGCCATCTGCTGGAGCACCTGGACTTCCACGCGTTCACGACGAACACGCTGCGCGACGCGGCCGACCTCCAGGGCGACCTGGCGCTGGCCCGGGCCCGGGGGTATGCCATGGATGAGGGCGAGTTCGACGTGACCAGCGTCTCCGTCGCCGCGCCGATCTTCGATTACGAGGGGCGCCCGATCGGCGCCCTGTCCGTGACCGGACCGGCGTCCCGCCTGGCCGGCGCCCGCGCCCACAGCCTGAGCGCGGCGCTGATCGCCACCGCGCGGGGCATCTCCCACGCCGCCGCCGGCGACGCCACGACGATCGCGATGTCCGGCAGGCCCGCGCCCGCCGCGCCGCAGGTCGACGTGCGCTGCATCAACGAGACGCGGGCGCTGCTCGGCGAAGGACCGATGTGGTCGCCGCGGGACAATGCGCTGTACTGGGTCGACATCCTCACGCCGTCGGTGCACACCCACCGCGCGTCCGGCGTCAACACCGAGATCAAGCTGGGCACCATGGCCAGCGTCGTCATCCCCAAGGCCACCGGCGGCCTGCTGGTGGCGACGCCGGGCGGACTGATGACGCTGGATCCGGACACCAAGCGCATGAGCCTGCTGAGCCACCCCGAGGCCGACCGCCCCGGCAACCGCTACAACGACGGCAAATGCGACCGTCGCGGCAGGCTCTGGGTCGCCTCGATGGACATGGGCACGGCGGCCAATCGCGGCAGCCTGTTCCGTGTCGACGCGGACGGCTCATGGAAGCGGATGGACACCGGCTTCACCGTGCCCAACGGCCTGGGATGGAGCCCGGACGACCGCAAGATGTACTTCACCGACACCTATCGCCGGACGATCTACCAGTACGACTTCGACCTCCTGTCCGGGACGATCGCCAATCGCCGCGAACTCATCGTCTTCGGTGCCGACGACGGCCGGCCGGACGGCCTCACGGTCGACGACGCCGGCTGCCTGTGGGTGGCGCTGTGGGACGCGTGGCACATCGCGCGCTTCTCCCCGGACGGCCGCGAGATGCATCGCATCCGCATGCCGGTGCCCCGCCCCACCAGCTGCTGCTTCGGCGGCGCCAGCCTGGAGACGCTGTATGTCACCAGCGCCTCCGTGCGCCTGAGCGAGGAGGCGCTGGCCAACGCGCCCCTGTCGGGCTCGCTGTTCGCGCTGGAGATTCCCGACGTGCGGGGACTGCCCGAAGCGACGTTCGCGGGCTGATGGGCGCGCGGCTCCCCGAGGGCTGACCAAGACGCAGGACTCGCCGTCGGCAACCTGCGGATCCACGCCCTGGCTCACGGGGAGGACACCGAAGATCCGGCGCACGCCCTGGCGTTCAGGCCTCGCCATGGGGGCTCTCCGGGGTGGCATCGGGGTGGTCGATGATGTCGAGGCAATCAAGGCGTTCGGCGCGTTCGGCGCGCTCGACGGTCTCGGGGCGCTCTGGGGGCGGCTCGATCGGCGAGCGCCCCCACCAGCCGCGGACGCGGGTGGACAGCAGCGCGCTCGCGGCCATCGAGGTCAGCCCACCGTCCACCACCAGGTCGGTGCCGGTGATGAAGGACGCTTCATCGGACGCCAGGAACAGGACCGCGGAGGCGACGTCCGCGGGCGTGCCGATGCGCCCCGCCGGATAACACTCGCGGTTGAGCCGCATGTCGCGTTCGGTGGCGCCGCGCAAGGTCCGCTCGGTGGCGATCAATGCCGGCGACACCGCGTTGCAGCGGATGCCGCGGGGGCCGTACTCGACCGCGATCTGCTTGGTCAGCGCGTGCACGCCGCCCTTGGCCGCCGTGTAGGCCGCCAGGCCCGGATTGGCCACGATCTGATGGATGGACGCCAGGTTGACGATGGCGCCGCCCCCGCTGGCCAGCATCGCGGGAATGGCGCCGCGGCAGAAGCGGAAGGTGGCGCCCAGCGCGGAGTCCAGCGTGGCGGCCCAATCCTCGTCGCTGCAGTCGACGACGCTGTGCTCGCGGTACGACACCGCGTTGTTCACCAGCAGATGCAGCCCGCCGAAGCCGTCGCGCGCATGACGCAGCGCCTCGTCCACCGTGCGTTGCGCGTGCGCGTCGCGGCACAGCAGATGCACGGCGCTGGTATCCAGACCCCGCAGCGCATCGCGCGCGGCGACTTCATCCCATTCCACCGCCACCACGCGGGCGCCTTCGCGCACGAAGCGCCGCAGCACGGCCCGCCCGATGCCGTGCCCGACGCCGGTGACGATCGCGACCTTGCCTTCCAGCCTCATGATTTGACCGCTCCGCGCCGTGACCTTGCTCCATGGGTTCCGTTTAATGGAACTTTATCGACGGCGCGATTCTGCCATTCGCACAAGTTTGAAAATTCGGGGGTTAACCCTTTGCACCCCCGCCGCGGACTGCGGTCGCAGACAAGCGACGGGCGTGTTGCCTGTCTGGCCGGTGTTGGCGATGGTGGTGCGATCAAGGGGTGACAATCAGGCCCATTCCTCTCGCCTGAACTCCGACGCGCGGCCCACCGCGCTCCGCCCGCCCATGAAATTCGCCACCTGGAACGTCAACTCCCTGGCCGTGCGCCTGCCGCAGCTGCTCGACTGGCTGGCCGCCAACCCGGTCGATGCGCTCGTGCTGCAGGAGACCAAGCTCACCGACGACAAGTTTCCGACGATGGAGATCGCCGACGCCGGTTACCAGGTCCAGTGGTTCGGTCAGAAGACCTACAACGGCGTGGCCCTGCTGAGCCGGACGCCGGCCCGGGACGTGGTCAAGAACATCACCGGCTATGCCGACGAGCAGGCGCGGCTGATCGCGGGAACGGTGGGCGATGTGCGCGTGATCGGCGCCTACTTCCCGAACGGCCAGGCGCTGGACAGCGACAAGTTCGTCTACAAGATGGCCTGGCTGGACGGCCTGCGCGCCTGGCTCGCCACCGAGATGCAGCAGCACGAGCAGCTGGTGCTGATGGGCGACTTCAACATCGCCCCCGAGGACCGCGACTGCTACGACCCGGCCGCCTTCGTCGGCCAGACGCACACCTCGCCGCAGGAGCGCGCGCACTTCCAGGCGCTGATCGACATGGGGCTCACCGACGCCTACCGGATGTTCGAGCAGCCGCCCAAGAGCTACAGCTGGTGGGACTACCGGATGCTGGGCTTCCAGAAGAACAAGGGCCTGCGCATCGACCACATCCTGGTGAGTGCGGCGCTGAAGTCCAGGGTCACCGCCTGCACGATCGACCGGCAGATGCGCAAGCTGCCCAAGCCGAGCGACCACGCGCCGGTGATCGTCACGATCGACTGAGCGCCCTGCCGGAGCGTTCCGCGCCGGTCAGTCCGGCGCGAGCTCGCCGCGCATCAACGCGGCGCATTCGTCGAGCAACGCATGCAGGCGCTGCACGCGCTCGTCGCCGAGGCGCTCGTTCAGCGAGAGCTGCGCGCGCTTCCATGTCGCCTTCATCTGTCTGCGCCGCGCGTGGCCCTCTTCCGTCGCCTGCAGCTGTCGGCTGCGCGCGTCCGCGCCGGGCAGCGTCTCCACCAGGCCCAAGGCCTGGAGCGGCTGCACGTTGCGCGACAGCGTCGAGAGATCGATGTCCATGCGCCGCGCGAGCTCGCTCGGCTGGATCGGCCCCAGCACCACGATGTGCGACAGCAGCGCGTACTGCGTCGTGGTCAGACCGGACTCGGCGAACTGGGCCTCGCAGTGGTTGGACACCAGCCGCGTCACCTGACGCAGCTTGAAGTTGGTACAGCCCTTGGGCGAGATCGGCTCCGCCTGCGTCTGCGAAGGCGTTGTCTTCGAGGGAGAGACGGAAGCGCTCATTGGAGTGATCTCTCGAGGTGTCGCCGGGAGGCTTGACAGCGGAAGATTGTAGCTGCAACCATTGCATCCACAAGCTTTCACCCAGGCCCACCGCCACAGGACTCCACCATGAGCGCAGCACTGACACCCTCGCCCACCGCCTCATCCGTCGTGTCGCACGACGAAGCGCTGGCCCAATGGCAGGCGGAAGAGAAGGAGGTCCGTGCCCGGCTCCGCCCCGAACACGGGGTGGCCACGATGGCTGAGATTGCCGGCATGGACGGTCTGGCGCAGATGCTGGCGATGCTCGACGGCAAGTTGCCGCCGCCGCCGATCGCGCAGACGCTGGACTTCACGCTGCTGCGTGCGAGCAAGGGCGAGGTGGTTTTCCAGGGCACGCCGAAGTTCCGGCACTACAACCCGATGGGCACGGTGCACGGCGGCTGGTACGCGACCTTGCTGGACTCGGCGCTGGGCTGCGCGGTGCACACGACGATGGACGTGGGCCGCGCCTACACGACGCTCGAACTGAAGATCAACCTTGTTCGCGCGCTCAACGAGAAGGTGCCGGTCGTGCGCGCCATTGGCCGCGTGCGTCACGTCGGCCGCCAGATGGCGACCGCCGAGGCGGATCTGATTGGTCACGACGGCAAGTTGTATGCACACGCCAGCACCACGTGCCTGGTGTTCGATCCCCCGAAGCGCTAAGCCCGTAGCCGCTCACCCGCCCCGTGGGGGCGGGCCGGGGTGGGGTGACTTCTGCCCCGCCCGCTTGGAGGGCGGGGATGGGGTGGGAGCGAAACGATAAAGAGGGCTTCCAGAGTCTCGTTCACCGGGTGAATGGAGGCTTCCAGAGCCTCCTTCACCGAGTGATTTCAAGCGCGCAGCGCGCTGGCTTCCTTGGCCAGTTGCGTGATGCGGCCCCAATCGCCCGCCTTCACCGCATCCGCCGGGGTCAGCCACGAGCCGCCGCAGACCTTCACGTTCGGCAGCGCGAGGAAGTCCGGCGCCGTCTGCACCGTGATGCCGCCCGTCGGGCAGAACGCGACGTCCGGGAACGGTCCCGCCAGCGCCTTCAACAGACTCGTGCCGCCGACGGCCGTGGCCGGGAACAGTTTCAGGAAGCGGAAGCCGGCGTCGCTGGCCATCATCACCTCGCTGGCCGTCGACACGCCCGGCAGCAGCGGCAGGAAATGCGCCGAGCAGGCGCCCGCCACATCCATCGTGAAGCCGGGACTGACGGCGAAGCTGGCCCCGGCCTTCTTGGCCGCGATGGCATCGGCCGAGGTGCGCAGCGTGCCGGCGCCGACGAGCGCCTCCGGCACCTCGCGCGCGATCGCGGCGATCGCCTCCAGCGCGACCGGCGTGCGCAGCGTCACCTCCAGCACCTTCACGCCGCCCGCCACCAGCGCGCGGGCCAGCGGCACCGCGTCCTCGACGCGGTCGATGACGATGACCGGAATGACCGGGCCGTGTTCGGCCAGGCTCAGGGTGTCCTTGATGGCAGTCATGGGAATGTCCTTGTAGTCGATTCAGTCGCAGTCGATCGGATTCGATCGGATTCAGTCAGCGTCGATATCGAACGGCGCGACCGGTCGGTGGCGGTCAGCACGGCCTCACAGCCAGCTGATCGCGCCCTCCTCCGCCGTCGTGACGTTGCGCCGCATGCCGGCGAACAGCTCACGGCCCAGGCCGGCGCCGTTCTCGATCACCGCGTCGGCGGTGATCTGCGCCAGCTCGCGGCGATCCCACTCGGCGGCCGGCACCAGCGCGCTCAGCACGCCGGTGTTGGCGCAGACGCGCACCAGATCGCCGTCGCGCAGCTTGGCCAACGGACCGCCGGCCAGCGCCTCGGGGCTCACGTGGATGGCAGCGGGCACCTTGCCCGACGCGCCGCTCATGCGCCCGTCCGTCACCAGCGCCACCTTGAAGCCCTTGCCCTGCAGCACCGCCAGCGGCGGCGTCAGCTTGTGCAGCTCCGGCATGCCGTTGGCCTGAGGCCCCTGGAAGCGGACCACGACGACCACGTCGCGCTCCAGCTCGCCCGCCTTGAACGCGGCCTGCATCGCTTCCTGGCTGTCGAAGATGCGCGCCGGTGCCTCGACCGTGTGCCGGTCCTCCGGCACCGCGGACACCTTGATCACCGCGCGGCCCAGGTTGCCCGCCAGCAGCTTCAAGCCGCCGGTCGGCGAGAACGGCGCGGCGGCCGTGCGCACGACGGTGTCGTCGCCGCTCTTGGCCGGCAGGTCGGTCCAGGTGACGGAGCCGTCGTCCGCGCGATGCGGCAGGCGTCCGAAGGCGCTCAGGTTCTGGCCCGACACCGAGGTCAGCACGTCGCCATGCATCAGCCCGGCGCCGATCAGCTCCTTGATCACGAAGCCCGGGCCGCCGGCGGCCTGGAACTGGTTCACGTCGGCGCTGCCGTTCGGGTACACGCGCGACAGCAGCGGCACGACGCCCGACAGCTCGGAGAAGTCGCTCCAGTCGATCAGGATGCCCGCCGAGCGCGCCACCGCGACCCAGTGGATCAGGTGGTTCGTCGAGCCGCCCGTGGCCAGCAGCGCGGCCATCGCATTGACGATGCTGCGCTCATCGACCATGCGGCCGATCGGCGTGTAGTCGCGCTGCGGAATGATCTTCAGCGCCTGACGCACCGCTTCGCGGGTCAGCGCCTCGCGCAGGCCGTCGTGCGGATGGACGAAGGCCGCGCCCGGCACGTGCAGGCCCATCGCCTCCAGCAGCATCTGGTTGCTGTTGGCCGTGCCGTAGAAGGTGCAGGTGCCCGCGCCGTGATAGGCCTGGGACTCGGCCTGCAGCAGTTCGTCGCGGCCCACCTTGCCTTGCGCGTAGAGCTCGCGCACCTTGGCCTTGTCGTTGTTGGACAGCCCCGAGCTCATCGGTCCCGCCGGCACGAACACGCAGGGCAGATGCCCGAAGTGCAGCGCGCCGATCAGCAGGCCGGGCACGATCTTGTCGCAGATGCCCAGCAGCAGCGCCGCGTCGAACACATCGTGCGACAGCGCCACCGCCGTGCCCATCGCGATCGTGTCGCGCGAGAACAGGCTGAGCTCCATGCCCGGCGTGCCCTGCGTGACGCCGTCGCACATCGCCGGCACGCCGCCGGCGACCTGCGCGGTCGCGCCCAGGCGATGGACCTCGTCGCGGATGATGGCCGGGTAGGTCTCGTACGGCTGGTGCGCCGACAGCATGTCGTTGTAGGCCGTGACGATGCCGAGATGCGGCGCCTTCTCCGCCACGATGCGCAGCTTGTCGTTGGCCGGCATCGCGGCCACCGCATGCGCCACGTTCGCGCAGCCCAGGCGTTGCACGCCGCGCTGCCGACCCGCCATGCGCTCGATCAGGTCCAGATAGCGCTCGCGCGACGCGGCGCTGCGCGCCTTGATCCGCGCGGTGACATCCAGAATGGTCTTGTTCATGCCGACTGCCGATGTAACTCGGCCAGGGTTAGATTGGTAACCATATTACACGCCCAGGAGGCCCAACGACTCTCCAACAGGCGTTTCCCGGGTACAAGCTGGTTACAGAAACGTTCCGGGAGCCACCAGGATGCGGCACGCCACGTTCCCACGCCGCAGTCCTCGGTAGCACACCCATTGCAGTCCTCGGTTCCAAACCCATCGCAGTCCTCGATAGCAAAACCGTAGCAGGAAGCAGATGGTCGGGGGCGGGAGGGCGTGGGGTTTTGGCGCTTGACGCCAAGGCCCCATGCCCTCGCGACCTGCGCACCGATCGTTGCAAGCAAGCGGCCCCGCTATGGCAGCATCTCTTCCATGATCGCCGACCCCCTCGCCGAAGCCAGACTGGAAGACCTGCCCGCCCACAGCCAGCAGTTGCTGGAGGTGGCGGAGCGCACCTGGGACCGCGAGCACGGCCTGATGATGTTCGCTTATGGCTCCCTGATGTGGAACCCGGGTTTTGACCCTGCGCAGACGCTGGTGGCCAGGGTCCAGGGGTATCACCGCGCGCTGCGGTTGCGCTCGCTGGTGAACCGCGGCAGCACCGAGCAGCCTGGTCTGGTGATGACGCTGCTGTCGGGCGGCAGTTGCCGGGGTTTGATGTACCGCGTCGAACCCAAGGACAGCGAGGCGACGCTGCGTCGTCTGTGGCTGCGCGAGATGGTGGTCGGCACCTATGTGCCGCGTTGGTTGGACTGTCATTGCGCCGACGGTCTGGGCACGCGCAAGGCGCTGGCCTTCACGCTGTCGCGACGCAGTCCGGGCTGGGTCGGCGATATCGCCGACGACCGCTTGCTGCACATCCTGCGCCACGCGCGTGGCCGTTACGGCACGACGCTCGATTACCTGCAGCGTGCCGTGACCTGCCTGCGGGAACACGGCATCCGCGATCGCGCGTTGGAGCGGCAGCTGGCGCTGGCGCGTTCGAACGGTCTCTGAGACCAATGGCGGGAGGGCTTCGGAGCCGCCCGATCGACGCCCGCCTCAGCCCAAGGACCGCAGGCCTTCGCTGCTCGGACGCGGCTTCGACGGATCGACGGCCAGGCGCTGCAGGTCCTCGACGGTGTCGACGTCGATGAGCACCCCCGGATCGTCGACGTCCACGGCCTGTGCCGGATAACGCGCCAGCAGCCGGCGCGCGCCCTCGTCGCCCTGCAGGCTGGTGAGCTCGGAGAAGAGTTCCGCGTTGAACCCTACCGGATGTCCGCGCCGTCCGCGGTGCTGGGCATACGCGATCGGATCGTGCTCGATCGCCTGCGCGACGGCCGTCAAGGTGGTCGACCGCACCATCGGCATGTCCGCGGGCAGGATCAGCCAGCCGGGCGCGTCCCCGGTCGCGGCCACGCCGGCCGCGATCGAATGCCCCATGCCCAGCGGCGCGGGGCGCCCGAGGCGGTCCTGGTCGGGCAGCACCAGCATGTCGCGCGAGGCCACATGGCGTCGGACCAGAGGCGCCAACGCGGTCGAGGTCACCACGAGCATCGGCAGGCCGGAGGCCATCGTCTGGCGCAAGGTCAGCGCCAGCACGGTATCTCCGTTCAAGACCTGTTCCAGCTTGTGGCCCTCGCCGCGAAAGCGCTGGCCGCGCCCTGCCGCGAGCACGACGACGGCGGGTCGTCGCTGATTCATGCGAACTTCCTTCTGGTTTGGTCCCGATCCCCCTGGGCCGGCTCTGTGGCGCGGCTGGATGGGAGCAAGCATGCCTGTGGCGCGAAAGCGCTCCCACCCGGAGTTTCACGATTGGGAGCTCTACTTAAGGGATGCCCTGCATAACTCCCCCCGGCAGAGCATCCCGAGGATTCACCCGATACTTGCAAGATGGACAAACTCTCCGACCTTCGAAAGAGCTACGAGCGCGCCGAGCTCGACGAACAGCAGTCCGCGGGCGAGCCGCTGCGCCAGTTCCGCGAATGGTTCCAGCAGGCGCTGGACGCCCAGGTGCCCGAACCCAACGCGATGACCCTGGCAACGGTCGGGCCGGACGGACGTCCGTCCACGCGCATCGTGCTGATCAAGGACATCGAGGAACGCGGCCTCGTCTGGTACACCAACTATGACAGCCGCAAGGGCCGCGAGCTGGCGCTGCATCCGTTCGCCGCCCTGCAGTTCCACTGGGTCGAGCTGGAACGCGTCGTCCGCATCGAAGGCGCCGTCGAGCAGGTCGACGCGGCGCAGTCGGATGCGTACTTCGCGTCGCGGCCGCTGGACTCGCGCCTGGGCGCATGGGCGTCGCCGCAGAGCCAGGTGATCTCGTCCCGCGCGGTGCTGGTGGCCAACGCCGCGAAGGCCGCCGCGCAGCACGGATTGAATCCGGGCCGGCCGCCGCACTGGGGCGGCTACCGGCTCGTGCCCGAGCGCTGGGAGTTCTGGCAGGGGCGCAAGTCGCGGCTGCATGACCGGCTCGTGTATCGCCGTGAAGGCGACGAGTGGGTCCGCGAACGGCTCGCGCCTTGACGCTCAGAACTTGACCTGCAGCCCTGCGAAGAGGCTGCGGCCGGGCAGCGGCGTCAGCTCGCGGATCGTCTGCACGCTGCTCGCGTTGTAGGCGAGCTTGTTGGCCAGGTTGTCCAGCTTGAGGTACCACATCGCGTCCAGGTTGCCGATGTCGAAGTGGCGCGCGATGTTCAGACGCAGGATGCCGTAACCCGCCGTCGGCGTGTCCAGCGTCGGCACGCGGTCCTGGCGCATCGCGCCGCGCAGTTCGGCCTGGACCAGCCACGGGCCACGTTCCGCCTGGATCGAGACACTGCCGCGCACCGGCGCCAGGCGCGGCAGCGGCTCGTTGGTGTCGCGGTTGGTGCCGCGCACGAGATCGATCGTCGTGCCCAGCGTCAGGTCCCAACCCGCCAGCCTGGGCAGCGGCTGCTTGCCTTCCAGCTCCACGCCGTGCATCCGGGCACGCACGCCGCGGTAGAGGTACTCGGGCACCGATTCGATGCCGCCGTCCTCACCGACCTCGTCGATGCTGCGGCCGCTCGCGTCCAGCGCGATGTAGTTGGAGAAACGCGTCTGGTAGACCTGCACGCTCCACTTCGCGTCGCCCTGCTTCCAGTGCAGGCCGAGGTCGACCGCCTTTGCGCGCTCCAGGCCCAGGTTGATGTCGCCGACCTCGTAGGCACCCGACGCCACGTGCACGCCGTTGGCGAAGAGCTCGTAGAAGGTCGGCGCGCGCTGGCTGCTGCTCAGGTTGCTCGACAGGCTGAAGCCGTTGCCCAGCTCGTAGGCACCGCTCAGCGAGAAGCTCTTCGGGCTGAAGCGCCGCGTCACCGGGTCGCCGAAACGCTCCTCGTCGCCGCCGGTCGAGCCGATGTTGACGCGCTCCGCGCGCGCGCCGGCCTGCAGACTCCAGGGACCCGAGCGGAACTGCTCGATCAGGAACAGCGCGTTGTTGCGGGTCTTGGTGCCAGGGACCAGCGCCTCCTCGCCGAGGGCAGAGAAATCGCTGAGTTCCCATTGCCAGCCGAGCACGCCCTGCATCGACCCCCAGTCGCCCTGGAAGGCGGCATGCGTCGCCTCGACGCGGCCGTCCTTGCCGTCGGACGAGAAGACGGTGCCGACCTCGCCGCTGCCCTCCACTTCCTGGTGCTTGTAGCGGCTGCTCGCGAACTGCCAGGTCACGCGCGCCAGGCCCGGTAGCGGATCGCGCCATTCGCCGGCGGTCGCGAGGCGCTGACGCTGCATCTCGATGCGCACGTCGGGCTCGACGGTGACGCCGTAGTCGTTGTGATAGTCCTCGACCGACACGCCGGCATAGCCCTGCGAGAACAGCAGCGAGCCGCCCACCGCGCCGCTGCGGCCGTGGCTGTCGGAATTGCGGACGTGCGTCGACGAGCCGTCCTCGCTCTCGAAGCGCGGCACGCGCTGGTCGTCGGCGCGGCGGTCGGCCGCGTCCACGTGCCAGGCGAAGCCCGTCGTGCCGCCGTCCAGCACCACGGCGCCGCCGCGTTCCTTCGAGGCCCCGCCCAGGCGCAGCTCCGCCGCGCCGTTCAGGCCGGGCTGGGCCAGGCGCGGGATGCGGTTGTCGATCGCATTGACGACGCCGCCGATCGCATTGCCGCCGTACTGCAGCGCGGCCGCGCCACGCAGCACCTCGACGCGCGTCAGCACCAGCGGATCGACCGGCAGCGCGTGGTCGAAGCTCAGGCTGGACGCATCGACGGAAGCGCCGGAGTTGCTGAGCATCCGGACACGGTCACCGTCGAGCCCGCGCATCGTCGGCCGGTTGCTGTTCGGGCCGAAGTAGGTCGAGCCCACGCCGGCCAGGCCGTCCAGGGTCTCGCCGAGGCTGGCGCCGCGCTTGAGGGTCAGCGCGTCGCCGCTCAGCACCTGCACCGGCGCGGCGAGTTCCCGCTGGCTCAGCGGATTGCCCGTCACGACGACCACGTCGAGCTTGTGCTTGTGAGGCCGATCGGCACCGCCGGATACGGCGCCGGCATCGGCCGGGGCCGGGTCAGCCGCCGCCGCGGCAGGGGCCGCCGCGGGCGCGGGCGGGGCCTGCTGGGCCCAGGCGCCGCCTGCGGCGACGCTCAGCGCGACGGCCAGCAGCGTGGGTTGGAAAGGGGCGCGCGACGGCGCCGACGAACGGATCAAACGGATCGACGTGGACAGGATGGCCATGGAAACACTCTCGAGCACCGGCGGCGGAACGCCGCGGCGCCATCAAATTCTTGGAGGGCCCGTGCCGGCGCGCCGCGACGCCGGAGGCAGGCGCGAACGGCCCGGTCGCGCCGGAGGGCGCGCCTGAGCAAGGGCGGAATCGATGGAGGTGTCAGGCTCTCGGCGGACCGCGAGCGCTCTTGCGCCACTGCTGCGCGAGCGTGGCGTCATGCGGCGGGTCGATGCCGGTGGGGATGTCCGGCGGCAGCGCGGCCCAGGCGGACGCCTGGACGATGGGACCCAGCACATGGCTGAGCTGGTCGAGCAGTTGGCAGTCGGGCGTTCCGGCCGCGTGACCGAAGCGCGGTGTGTTGCCCTCGTCCGCCATCACGGCGATAGCGATGCCGCCAGCGGTGGGGAGGTTCTCGCCGCCGCCCTCGGACGTGGCGGTTGCGGTTGCGGTTGCGGTTGCGGTTGCGGTTGCGGTTGCGGTTGCGGTTGCATCGACAGTGTCGACCGCCGCTTCAGCCGCCGCGGCGAGTGCCGCGACCGTGAATGCCAGACGCGAGGACGCGGCGGGCGATCCGTGCAGCGTCCGGTGCACCAGGCCGAGCGCCTGGAAGCCCATCACCGCGGCCACGCACAGCCAGATCCACCAGCGCTGCTGGCGGGTCGTGGCAGAGGCGGTCAGGCGGGACATCGGTGTCAAGCGGCGTCAGCGCGTCGCGCGGACGGCGTCCGTCACGCGATAGAACATGCCGTAGGGATCGTCGTTGAGGACGGCCATCTGACCCTCCACGGTCACGACGTCCAGCGTATAGCGCACCGGTGTCTTGCTGCGGACCTCGACCAGGCCTTCCGGTCCGGCCGGCACGCAGAACGAGCAACTCGTCGGCACCGACGACAGCAGGAAGTGGCTCTGCTTGTCGCCCGGCTCCAGCGGCATCATGAATCCCTGGACCCTCACCGTGCGCTGGTTCAGCGCCAGCACGCCGGACGGGAAACTCGGGGTGACCTTGCTCTTGTCCGCCTTCACGGTGACCGAGGACAGCAGCTTCCAGCTGACGACGCCCTCGACCTCCTGCAGCGGCTTGAAGGGGCTGCGCGGGTCGTGATAACCGGGGCCGGAGCCCATCGGGACCGCGCCGCCGGAAGCCGCCGGCGCCGCCTGCGCGAAGACGGCGCCCCCCATGACGATCGTCACGAACGCGATCGCAGCCCGGCGGGCGCGCGTTGCAGCGGAGGTGATGCGAGTGCTCATCGAGGGCGGTGGCGTCAATGCGGCCTGAGGGCCGCGTGAAGCTCGCCATTGTGCACTGGCTCGGTGACCGCCCGAAGCAAGGTCCGGGCGAGCGGCGACCAGCGCCGGATCGGGCGGGCGGTCGGTGCAGCCGCCTCGGCGCCACTCAGCGCGGCGTCTGGAGCAGTTCGGTGACGTCGAGCCGATAGCCGCGCCACGCCGGCCACGCCGCGGCAAGCACCGCCAGCCCGAGCGCCAGCGCCGGCACGAGCGCTTCCCACCCCGACACCCAGGCGCCGGAGATCCGCACCGACTGCTGCTGCGCCAGCACCGCGCCCAGTCCCGCCGTCAGCGCGTGGGCCAGACCCAGTGCCAGCAGCGTGGCGAGCCCCGCCAGCATCAGCGCCTCCATCGCGATCAGCGCGGCCACGCGCGCCGGCGTGGCGCCGAGCATCCGCAGCATGGCGAGATCGCCCTGGCGCTCCCGCACCGCGTGCAGCAGCGCCACCAGCACCGACAGGGCCGCCGCCAGCAGCAGCACGCCGCCGAACCCGCGCAGCACATCGACCCCCACGCCGACCATGCTCAGCAGCCGCGCCGTTTCCAGCGCCGGCACCGACGCCTGCAGGCCCGGCTGCGCATTCACCCAGCGCGGCAGCATCACCGCGGCCAACGGGCTGCGGTAGCGGACCAGCACCATGCTCACTTCCAGCGAGGCCTCGTCGTGAGGCGCGGTCTCGCCGTGCCCATGCGCCGCGTGCGCCTCCCAGACGGACGCGAGGTCCGTCAGCACGAGCCGGTCGACCACGCCGCCCGTCGGTGCCAGAACGCCGACGACCTCGTAGGCCTCCTCGTGCTCGTCGCCGCCGGACGCCAGTCCGTGCGTGCCGTGGAACCGGTCGCCCGGCTTCAACCCGGAGCGCCCCGCCACCTCGGCGCCCAGCACGGCCTGCATCGGCGCCTTCCAGGCTTGGCCCTGGGCCAGGGCGAGCTGATAAAGCGCCAGATAGTCGGCCGTCGTCCCGACGATGCGGAAGCCCTGGACGCTGTCGCCGAGCGAGATCGGCACCGCCTGTGCGACCAGCGGCTGCGCGCGCAGTTGCGACACGGTGGCCAGCGGGATGTTGCCGGTCGACTGGTCGAGGTGGAACACGCCCGCCAACAGGATCTGCATCGGGCTGCCCTTGGCGCCGACGACCAGGTCGATGCCGCCGAGATCGCGCTTGAGGCCCTGCTCCATCTGCTCGCTGACCAGGACGACGAACCCGATCGCCGCCAGGCCGAGGCTCAGCAGCATCAGGTTGAGCGCCGTCAGCATCGGGCGCGCCCAGAGGTAGCGCCACGCGAGGCGCGGCAGGTTCAACGGCGCTCGGCTCATGAGGTCGAGGTCGTCGATGTCACGGAAGAAGCGGCGCTCCGGCTCGGGAGTCGCAGTCGATACGGCTCGGGCCAGTCGACCCAGGCCGCCTCCACCCGTGCGTCATGCGAGGCGATGACCAGATACACGCCGTGCTCGGCGGCCGCGCGGCGCAACAGCGAGAGCGTCGCCTCGCAGGCCTCGTCGTCGAGGTTGGCGGTGGGCTCGTCGGCGATCAAGATGCGCGGGGCGCGCAGCAGCGCCCTGGCGAGCGCCACCCGCTGCGCCTGCCCCTGGCTGAGCGCATGCGGCCGGCGATGCTCCAGCGCGCCGACGCCGAGTTCATTGAGCAGGCGCCGGATGCGCGGAAGGTCCGGCGCCAGACCGGCCGCCACATAGGGCAGCGAGAGGTTGTCTCGCACGCTGAGCGACGGACTGAGGTGCAGCCGTTGCGGCACGAAGCCGAGGTACTCCCCGCGCCACGCGTCGCGCTGGGCGGGAGGCATCCGGGCCACCTCCATGCCGGCCAGCATCAGATAACCCGCCGACGGCGTCAGCAGCCCCGCCATCAGCGCGAGCAGGGTGCTCTTGCCGCTGCCCGAGGCGCCGCGCACCAGCAGATGCCCGCCGGCGGGCAGCGCGAAGTCCGGAAACTGCAGGTCGAACTCAACGCCGAGGTCGACGCCCTGCCCCGACCGGCCCGCGCCGCCGTAGCGGAAGCGCAGCCCGTCGCAGGCGATCATCGGCCAGCCCTCCGGCCGCTCCGACGTCCTGGCCGCCTCGGCGGACTTCACGCCGCCGGCCGTCCCCGCCGCTTCCGACATCAACCTGCCGCCTCGTCCTTCAGCAGTTCCTTGAACTTCTTGGCGAACTTGTCGACCTTGGGCGCGACGACGAACGCGCAGTAGCCCTGCTCCGGATGGTTGGCGAAGTAGTCCTGGTGATACGCCTCGGCGGGCCAGTAGTTGTCTTCGGGCTGGACCTCGGTGACGACCTTGCCGCCGTGGGCGCGCTGGGCCTCGTCGACGACCTGCCGATCACGCCGAGCTGCTCCGGCCGCGTGTAGTAGATGCCGGACCGGTACTGGGTGCCGACGTCGGCGCCCTGGCGGTTCAGCGTGGTCGGGTCGTGGATGGTGAAGAAGACCTGCAGCAGATCCTCCAGGCTGACGACCTGGGTATCGAAGCGCACGCGCACGACCTCGGCATGACCGGTGGTGCCGGAGCAGACCTGCTCGTAGTTCGGGCTGGCGAGCGGCCCGTTGGTGTAGCCGGACTCCACGCCGAGGACGCCCTTGACGCGCAGGAACACCGCCTCGGTGCACCAGAAGCAGCCGCCGCCGAGGGTGATGAGGTCCTCGCCGGGCTGGAGTTGGACGGGGTTCGGGGTGGTGGTCATGGCGAAGTCCTCATGAATCGGTCGGCCGGGTCACTTGTGGGCGGATCATCGGCGATCAAGCCCGGGCGCCACGGACTTACTGTGCGCTCAGCGCCAGATCGACGCGAGGCGACCAGGGCTTGTCCTTGTCGGCACCGCGCTCGTCGTCCTTCGCGTGCAGTTTCGGCGAGGCGAGGAACATGCGCGCGTTCGGCACGCCGCGCTCGAGCAGCGCGTCGCGGACGACCACCGCGCGCTGCAGGGCCAGCTCGCGCAGTTGCTCGTCGGTGACGGTGTAGCTGTCCATCAGCAGCTCCCGCATCTGCTCGGCCGGGATGTCCTTGGACAGCCCGATGAGGTTGCGCGGCTTGTTGGGCAGCTTGGCGTTGTCGTAGACGACCTTGAGCAGGCGCGCACGTTGCGCGTCGTCGAGCACGATCGGCGCGGGTCGTCCGTCGGCAGTGCCGGACGCCCCCGATGCAGCCGATGCAGCCAAGACGGCCGCGCCCGGCGCGCTCACCGCCTGCGTGACCGAGGCGCGACGCAGTTCGCGACGGCGCTCGGCGATCAGCACGTCCTCCAGCTTCGCGCCCTGCGCCGCGCGGCGTTCCGCGTCGGGATCGACCCAGCCCGTGATGCTCAGCTGCAGCACCGGCTTGTCGGCCAGCACCTTCGTCAACGGTTCGAGCTTCTTCGCCGCCTCCGGCTGCAGCGCGGCCGTGCCCGGCTTGAATTCGAGCTGGCTCATCTCGGCGCCACCGCCGCCACCCGACAGCAGCGAGAACGGTGCCGTCAGCGCCTTCGTCAGCAGATTGACGATCAGCTTCCCGACCAGCCCGCCGACGCTGAACGCCGGATCGTTGAGCGAGCCGCTGACCGGCAGGTTCACGTCGATGACGCCGTCGCTGTCCTTGAGCAGCGCCACCGCCAGCTTGACCGGCAGCCGGGTCGCCGTCGGGCTGTCGATGCGGTCGCCGAAGGTCAGTTGGTTGAGCACGATCTTGTTGTCGGCCTCCAGGCGACCGCCGGGCTCGATCTGGTAATGGACCCGCGTGGACAGCTTGCCGCGCTCGATCGCGTAGCCCGCGTACTTGCCGGCATACGGCGACAGCGGCGCGAGCTCGATGTCGGTGGCGCTGGCGGTGATGTCCAGCGCCAGCGGCGCGCCGCTGGGGTTCAACTGGCCGCTGATGTCGAGCAGGCCGGTGCCCTCGACCTTGCCCTTGAGCTGCAGCGGCGCCATCGCCGCCGAACCGGCCGAGAACGCGCCCAGCGTCCCCGTGAGCTCGCTGAGGTTGGCGCTGTAGTTGGGCTTGATGAAGCGGTCGTTGAAATCGACCTTGCCGCCGTTGACGCGGGTCTCGCCGATGCTGATCCGCAGCGGCGGATCGCCGGCCGCGGACGAGGCGGCGCCGGCCACCGGCACCGTGCCGGCCGACGCCGTGCCGGACGACGCCGTCGCCGGTGTCGGCGCCGACGTCGCGCGGGCCACCGTCGCCGCCACCGGCGCGGACGCCGCCGGCGTGCCCGCCACGGCCGCCACGGCCTGGCCCTGCTCGGTCTGGTTCAGGTCGCGCAGGTTGAGGCGGCCCTGCTCGTTGATGATCAGCCGCGCGTAGAACTCGTCCAGCACGGCCTGCTGGATCTTCACGTCCGGCGCTCCGCCGGGCGCCAGCGCCACCCGCAGCCCGCCGAGCTTCAGGCCCTGCCAGCTCAGCAGGTCCTCGGCCGAACGGCGCCTGCCGTCCTGCAGCCGCGCCTGGCGCAGCCGCAGGTCGGAGATCAGCAACTCGCCGCCGGCGCGCACCGACGGTCCCTTGGGCGTCTCGGTGAACTCGAAGCCGCCGCGCATCGACCCCTCGGCGCGCTGCAGGTGGATGCCGATGGACGGATCGAGGTAGGGATCGACCCAGTGCAGCGGCAGGTGCTCGGCGCTCAGGCGTCCCGAGGCTGTCAGCGGCGTCAGCGCGAGTTGACCGTCCCAGCGGAACTTCGGCACCTCGCGCATGTTGCGACGCGTGGCGTCGGGCCGGCGCAGCGTCGCCGCCAGTTGCACCGGCAGCGGCTTGCGCAGCTGGCGACCGTCCCAGTCGATGCCGGACACCTTCAGCATCAATTCCTGAACGCCGATCGGCCGGGCCGGTTCGTCGTCGAGCACATGCGTCGCCAGATCGAGCAAGGTCGCCTCGCCGCCTTCCACGGCGATCTCGGCAATCTGCGCGGTCCACGGCGCATCGTTCGCCGCTTTGGCAGCGGCCAGCTCGGGATGGTCCGGCTCGCTCAAGGTCAGGCGATCGCCGCGCCCTTCGGGTTCGCGTCGGCGTGAGGCAGTTGCTGCGGTGGCTGCGCCTGTGGCGACTCCGGCGCCCTGCCCGCTCGCCGCGTGCGACGCGGCCGAGGCACCCATCCAGGCGTCCCAGCTCCACTTGCCGGCCTTGTCGCGGCCCAGTTGCGCCTTCGGCGCCACCAGCGCCAGCCGGCCGGCCGTCAGTTGGCGGCTGTCCAGCGCGAGCGCCGCCTGGTCGAGGCTCAACTGCTTGAGCGCCAGCACCGGCTTCTTGCCGTCGGCGAGTTGCACATCGTCGAGGCTGAGCGCCTTCAGCGACAGCTTGAGGTTCTCGCCCGCCGGTCCCGCGCTCACGGCGCCCTGCGTGGCGAAGCGGCCCTGGACCGACAGCGGCGTCGCCGCCTTCAGATACGGCGCGAAGCCGTCCAGCGCGAGCTCCTTCAGCGCCCAGGTGAGCGCGATGCCCGCCTTGCCGACCTCGCCCTTGCCACTGAACACCGCCGGGGTCTTCGCGCCTTCAGGCGACAGCGTCGCGGCGATCTCCACCGGCGCCGGCTTCGCGGCCAAGGGCCAGCTCAGTCCGCTGCCCTTGACCGTCAGGCCGTCGACGTTCCATCGGGCCGCGGGGCGGAGCGTCTCGTCGGTCCAGCCGACGCGGCCGCCTTCCAGCGCCAGCTGCTGCACGCCGACGCGCCAGGGCGTCGCGCCCGTGGCGGCTGTCTTCGCCGCCTCGGAGGACGCCTCCTTCGGCGACGCGGCGACGACCTTCGGCGCCGACGTTGCCGAGGCCGGCGTAGAGGCCGCGGACATCTCCGGCAGCCACAAGCGGCCTTGCGCGTCGCGGCCCATCAGCAGCTCCGGCTGCTTCAGCGTCACCGCCCCCAGCAGCACCTGCCGCTTGAGCGGCTGCACGTCCGCCAGCTCGACGCTCAGCGTCTGCCAGCGCAGCCAGTCTTCCCAGCCACTGTCCGCCTTGCCGTCCGATCCAGCGTCCGCGCGCCGCTGCAGCGACAACTCGCGCACCGACGTCCGGCCGCTGAGCTTGACCTCGGGCGGCTGCTTCGGCGGCTGCTTGAAGTCCAACGTCAGCTGCGAATCGACCAGGCCCTTGGCCAGCCGCATCGGCAGTTCCTTCGGCCAGTAGGCGCGGTACGCCGACAGGTCGAGCGCGTCGAGCTTGACCGTCATGCTCGCGCTGCGCGTGTCGGCAAAGGGCTGCACCTGGCCCTCGCTCTGGAAACCGACGCCGTTCAGGCGCCCCGACAGCCGCGGCTGCACATGCACCTCGACGTCCGCATCCAGCGTCGACAGGAACGGAATGCCCAGCTGGAGCGCCTTCAGCTCGTGGACCATGCCGGCGCCGCGGTCGTCCAGGCGGAATTCGCCGTCGGTCAGTTCGATGTTGTAGAGCGCCGCCTCGGCGGGGCCGTCGTCCGGCGTCGGCGTCTTCTTCGGCGAAGCGGCCAGCCGGGCCACGATGTCGTCCAGATCGGTCTTGCCATCGGCCAGCAACGCGACGCGCACCCGCGGCGACGCCACCGTCAGCGACGACAGCACCGGCGCCAGATGCCACAGCGATCGCGGCGACAGCACCGTGCGCACGCGCTGGACCTCGAACAGCGGCGGCGCGTCGGCCGTCGGACCGGCGATCTTCAGCTCGTCCAGCGTGAGCGCGAGCCGCCACGGCGTGAAGCTGGCCCCACCCAGCGTGACGGGACGTCCCAGTTGCTCCGAAGCGATGCGCACGCCCGCCCGCTCGATCCACATCGGCAGCGCCACCCAGGCCACGAGCAGCAACGCGACGACGAAGAGCACCAGACCCACGAACACACGCAGCGCGCGTCGCGGCCAGACGGGAAGAGCAGAGAAGAACACGGGAACAGCCGGCAAAACCCGGACGAGTCGTCAAGGAAGCTGATTATGCTGGCGGGCCTCAACACCTGACACCCATCCCCGGCTCCCGATGAACGACCTGATACATGCGGTGGCGGCCTTCCTGCTGCCGCCCACCGGCGCGTTTCCGCTGCTGCTGCTCGCGTGGTGGCTGCGGCACCGCCGCCGCTGGCTCTCCGGCGCGCTGTTCGCGACCGGGCTGATCGCCGTCTGGGTCGGCAGCACCGAACTCGGCGCGCTGTGGCTGCAGGACCGGCTTCTGGGGCCGCAGCAGGCCGTGCGGGTCGAGCGCCTGAAGGACGTCCCGCCCAAGGAGACCCTCATCGTCGTGCTCGGCGGCGGCGCCCGCAAGCTGATGCCGGAATACGGCAGCGCCCAGCTCAAGGCCCTGTCGATCGAGCGGCTGCGTTACGGGATCTGGTTGTCGCGACGGACCGGCATCCCGCTGATGTTCACCGGCGGCACGCCACGCGACGCCTCGGACGAACGCATGACCGAAGCGGCGCTGGCCGAGCGCACCGCGGCGCAGGAATTCGGCTTCACGCTCGCGGCCAAGGAAGACCGCGCCACCGACACGCGCGAGAACGCGCAGTTCACCGCCGAGCTGCTGCGCGGGCAGCCCATCCGGCGCGTCGTGCTGGTCACGCACGACGTGCACATGCGCCGCGCGCTGCGGGCCTTCCGCGAGGCGCTGCCGGCGGAGGTGGAGGTCGTCCCCGCGCCGCTCGGCCTGGCGCTGCCGGGGTTCGAATGGCGCGACCTGCTGCCCTCGCAGGAAGGCATCTCGCGGGCGCGTTATCTGGGTTACGAGTGGCTGGGCTACGTGGGCGGTCATTGACGGCCCAAATAGAAACCCCCTCCACGCCGGACGTGCCGGACGAGGAAGGGGTGGGCGGACCAGCCGCCTTTGGGGCTCCGTGGCGATTTGCCGCAGGGCTCCTGGCGCGCAGAGACTGCGCCAGAGGAAGTGCCGGAAAGGCCAGACAACCTTAGGTCCGCCTCCCGGTCCTTTCAAGCCGTGATGCCCGGGAACCCGTAATTTCCTAGCCCCCGAACAAACGCTGATAGAGATCCGCCGCACGGGCTTTCTGCTCGGCCGGCATCTCGATCACGCGGCCCCATTCGCGCGGCGTCTCGCCCGGCCACTTGTTGGTCGCGTCCAGGCCCATCTTCCCGCCCAGCCCGCTGACCGGCGAGGCGAAATCCAGGTAGTCGATCGGCGTGCCCTCGACCAGCGTCGTGTCCCGCACCGGGTCCATGCGCGTCGTGATCGCCCAGATCACGTCCTGCCAGCTGCGGATGTCGACGTCCTCGTCCACGATCACGATGAACTTCGTGTACATGAACTGGCGCAGGTAGCTCCACAGGCCGAACATCAGCCGCTTGGCGTGGCCCGGATAGGCCTTCTTGATCGAGATGACCGCCATCCGGTAGCTGCAGCCCTCAGGCGGCAGATAGAAGTCGACGATCTCCGGGAACTGCTTCTGCAGGATGGGAACGAACACCTCGTTCAGCGCCACGCCCAGCACCGCGGGCTCGTCGGGCGGCTTGCCGGTGTAGGTCGAGTGGTAGATCGCGCCCTCGCGCTGGGTGATCCGGTTCACCTCGAAGACGGGGAACCAGTCCTGCTCGTTGTAGTAGCCGGTGTGGTCGCCGTAGGGCCCTTCCAGCGCGTGCAGGTAGCCGCCCTTCTCCTTCAGCGGGATGCCGTCCTCGCTGTGGCCGGTGAAGCCCGGCGCCGCCGGCGGGATGTGGCCCTCGAGCACGATCTCCGCCGTCGCCGGCACCTGCAGCATGCGGCCGGCCTCGCCGACGTTCGTGTCGGCGACCTCGGTCCGCGAGCCGCGCAGCAGGCCGGCGAACTGGTATTCGGACAGCGTGTCCGGCACCGGCGTCACCGCGCCCAGCGTCGTCGCCGGGTCGGCGCCGAGCGCCACGGCGATGGGGAACGGCTGTCCCGGATTCGCGATGCCGAAGTCGCGGAAATCCAGGGCACCCCCGCGATGCGCCAGCCAGCGCATGATCAGTTGCCGCTTGCCGATCAATTGCTGTCTATAGATACCGAGGTTCTGACGCAGGCGCGGGTTCGCGATCTTCTGCGGCCCCCGCGTCACCACCAGCCCCCAGGTCAGCAGCGGGCCGACGTCGCCGGGCCAGCAGGTCTGGATCGGCAATCGCTTCAGGTCGACGTCGTCGCCCTCGATCACCTGCTCCTGACAGGCCGGCCGCTTGACCAGCGACGGCTTCATGTCCCACAGCGCCTTGCCCATCTGCGCCAGCTTGCCCACGTCGCGCAGGCCGCGCGGCGGCTCCGGCTCCTTCAGCGTCGCCAGCAGCTGCCCGACCTCCCTCAACTGGGTGGTCGACTGGGCCCCCATGCCCAGCGCCACGCGCCGCGGCGTCCCGAACAGGTTCGCCAGCACCGGCATCCGGTAGCCGGTCGGCTGTTCGAACAGCAGCGCCGGGCCTTCCGCCTTGAGGACCAGGTCGCTGACGGCCGTCATCTCGAGCACCGGGGACACCGGCTCGGCCACGCGGCGCAGCTCGCCCATGGCCTCCAAAGCGCCCATAAAGTCACGCAGATCTCGGTACTTCATAACCAAAAGTATTTAAGAACATGGCCCATACGGTTGACGGGTTATTTTTGATCCATAGAATCGCGCCCTGCCCTGACCCCAGGGTTATCCCGGTTCTCGCTGTGGGAAGCGAAGCCGGTGTGCTGCCAATGGACGCTGGATCGCCCGTCTGTCGCACCAAGAGCCCGGAGCCCTCTGAGAGCCCTCCAGGCCGTCGACGACGCCCGAGCCGGCCCATTATCACCACCCCCAGGTGGGTGTCCCGCGAGTGAACGCTTCGAGCGGCTCGCCAGACACACACCGGGCGTGGTCGGAGAAAGGAGTCGCATGACAGCGCGTTCAGACCTGCTATCCCTGCCCCGCCAGGCGCAAGCCGCCCTGGTGCTTTTCGTCAAGGACATCGGCCAGGGCCTCCTGGTCGTCAGCCACAACACGCTCGCCCTGGTGGGCTTCGCCGTCGTCGCCGTCGGGCTGGTCTTCGCCAGCCAGGCCGACCTGCGCCAGCAGCTGGAAGGCCAGGTGCTGGGTTGGCTCAATGCGCGCCACGAGGCGCGCGTCGAGGCTTCCGGCGACGTGCTCGCCCTGATGGCCGAGCCCGACGCGATCACCCGCGCCACCGCGGTGGATCCGAAGGAGCTCACCCGTCAACAGGCGCTGGTGGCCAACTACCTGGCCAGACGCTACCGCGTCGCGCCGGAACCGGTCAGCCGACTGGTCAAGGAAGCCTGGGAAGTCGGCCAGCGCGCCCGTGTCGAGCCGACGCTGATCCTGTCCATCATGGCGATCGAATCCGGTTTCAACCCGTTCGCCCAGAGTGCCGTCGGCGCCCAGGGCCTGATGCAGGTGATGACGCGCGTCCATGACGACAAGTACGAGGCCTTCGGCGGCAACCTGGCCGCCTTCGACCCCGTCACCAACCTGCGCGTCGGCGTCCAGGTGCTCAAGGAGTGCATCCAGCGCGCCGGCAGCCTCGAGGAGGGCCTGCGCCGCTACGTCGGTGCCGCCAACCTGCCCGACGACACCGGCTACGCCTCGCGCGTGCTGGCCGAGCAGGACCTGCTGAAGGCCGTCGCCCAGGGGCGCAACGTCAGCCCGTCGGCGCCGCGTCCGATCCGCGAGCCGGCGTCCGCGCCGGCCTCGACCGGCGAGCAGGTCGCCATGACCGCCGTCATGCGCTGAACGCTCGTTCCGCGACTTCGATCAACGGGTTCCACGGGAACCCGTTTCTCATTGGGCGAAGCCGGCGACCCCACTGCCGTGGGAACAATGTCACGAGATGCCCGGCGCCCCTCGACGGTGCGGCTACACTGCGGGCTTCGCGCAACTGGCGATCAGGGCGCCCTGCCCGGAGACGGATCGGTCTCCGCACAGGCGTCGCCCGAGGTGGGCCACCACCGGGAAGCGCGAACGGCCGGGGATCTCCCTGGCTGTCCGTGCCGTTCGCCTGGGCCGCCGTCGTTCCGTCCTCCGTCGCCGGGTCGCTGTCATTCCAGAAGAATGGCGACCACGCCGATGCGTTGCCGGCCGGGCGGCGCCAACCCTTGAGCCGACATCATCATGTTTGACCGCACCCAACAGACCCTCGCCAACGTCGACGCCGAAGTCTTCGCCGCCATCCAGCAGGAGACCCGGCGCCAGGAAGACCACATCGAGCTGATCGCCTCGGAGAACTACACCTCTCCGGCGGTGATGGAAGCCCAGGGCAGCCAGCTGACCAACAAGTATGCGGAGGGCTATCCCGGCAAGCGCTACTACGGCGGCTGCGAGTACGTGGACATCGTCGAGCAGCTGGCGATCGACCGCCTGAAGCAGCTCTACGGCGCCGAGTTCGCCAACGTGCAGCCCAACAGCGGCTCGCAGGCCAACCAGGGCGTGTTCTTCGCGCTGCTGCAGCCCGGCGACACCATCATGGGCATGAGCCTGGCCGAAGGCGGCCACCTGACCCACGGCATGGCGCTGAACATGAGCGGCAAGTGGTTCAACGTCATCTCCTACGGCCTGGACGCCAAGGAAGCGATCGACTACGACGCGATGGAAGCGCTGGCGCGCGAGAAGAAGCCCAAGCTGATCATCGCGGGCGCGTCGGCGTACTCGCTGCACATCGACTTCGAGCGCTTCGGCAAGATCGCCAAGGAGATCGGCGCCTACTTCATGGTCGACATGGCGCACTACGCCGGCCTGATCGCCGCGGGTGTCTATCCGAACCCGCTGCCGCACGCCGACGTCGTGACCTCGACGACGCACAAGAGCCTGCGCGGCCCGCGCGGCGGCATCATCCTGACCAACGACGAAGCGATCGCCAAGAAGATCAACTCGGCGATCTTCCCCGGCATCCAGGGCGGTCCGCTGATGCACGTGATCGCCGGCAAGGCGGTGGCCTTCAAGGAAGCGCTGACGCCCGAGTTCAAGGCCTACCAGCAGCAGGTCGTCGCCAACGCCAAGGTGCTGGCCGACACGCTGATCGAGCGCGGCCTGCGCATCGTCTCCGGCGGCACGCAGAGCCACGTGATGCTGGTGGACCTGCGTCCGAAGAACCTGACCGGCAAGGAAGCCGAGGCCATCCTGGGCGCGGCCCACATGACCTGCAACAAGAACGGCATCCCGAACGACCCGCAGAAGCCGATGGTGACCAGCGGCGTCCGCCTGGGCACGCCGGCGATGACCACGCGTGGCTTCAAGGAGGAGCAGGTCCGCAAGACCGCCCACCTGATCGCCGACGTGCTGGACAACCCGCACGACGAGGCCAACCTGGCCCGCGTGCGCGAGCAGGTGGCCGAGCTGACGCGTCAGTTCCCGGTCTACCGCTGAAGCGGGTCCGCGGCGCATGCGATGCCCGTTCTGCGGTCACGGCGACACGCAGGTGTCGGAGACCCGGGAGTCCGACGAAGGCGACGTGGTGCGTCGCCGCCGTCGCTGCCAGTCCTGTGACAAGCGCTTCACGACCTACGAGCGCGCGGACATCGCGCTGCCGATGGTCGTGAAGAAGGACGGCACGCGCGCCGAGTTCGACATGGGCAAGCTGCGCGCGTCGATGACGCTGGCGCTGCGCAAGCGGCCGGTGAGCATCGAGCAGATCGACGCGGCGCTGGAGCGCATCCAGGAGAAGCTGCTCAGCACCGGCGTGCGCGAGATCCCGTCGACCAAGCTGGGCGAGCACGTGATGCGCGAGCTCAAGCGCATCGACAAGGTGGCCTACGTGCGCTTCGCGTCGGTGTACCGCTCGTTCGAGGACGTCGACGAGTTCCGGCAGTTGATCCGAGACATCTGAGGTCGCGGGGCGCCGCGCGTGTGCGGCACTGAAGTCGTGCGTCATTGACGCGGCCTTCACGGACTTTTCAGGCGCATCCCCCGCGCATCCCCCAAAAGCCGGCCCCCTTCAGCGGGCCGGCTTTCCCCTCCTGAAGGCGAAGCGCAACGGCCGCCGTCTCCCTAGAGTTCCTGGCAACTCTTCGGGAGATCTTCCTTGCAGCCCTCCGCTTCCCCGTTCCCCTGCCATCGCCCCACCGCCCCGCGCGGCATCAGCCTCATCGAGGTGCTGGTCAGCGTCGCGCTGGTCGTGCTCGTGGCCCTGCTCGCCGGGCCCGACCTGCGCGACTGGCTCTGGCGCCAGCGACTCGCGAATGCCGCGCAGGCCGTCCTCGGCGATCTTCAACTGGCTCGCAGCGAGGCGATCCAGGGCTCGCGCAACGTGAGCCTGCGATTCGGCGGCGATGAATCCGCCGTCAGCGGCAGCGGCCGCTGCTACGTGCTGCACACCGGCGCCGCCGGCGGCTGCGACTGCCACCTGGATGCGCCACCCACCTGCCGCGCCGACGCGCAGGCGATCAAGCAGGCGCGCTGGGTGCGAGATCGGGGACGGCCGGAGGTCACGGCCAACGTGCCGTCGATGCTGTTCAGCGGACGCCAGGGGACCGTGTCGGTCAGCGGCACGGTCGAGGTCCGCATCGCCAGCATCGGCACGGTCCGTCACATTGTGAGCATCACGGGCCGCGTGCGCAGCTGCACGCCCGATGGCGCGCTGAACCGCCTGCCGAGGTGCGCATGACGCCGCTGACGCCGTCGTCGGTGAAGCCACTGGTGAAGCCGCCGAGGAAGCCCCGCATGACAGCGCGAACCAACGTGCGAATGAACATGCGACAGGGCATGCGACAGGGCATGCGAAAAGGCATGCGAAAGGGCATGCGAGAAGGCAAGCCAATGGGCCGGCGCGGTTTCTCGTTGATCGAGATCCTGACCGTGCTGGCGATCGTTGCCGTGCTGGCGGCGCTGACGCTCCCCGGTTTCCGCGATCAGGTCATGAAGGGCCGGCGCGCCGAGGCGCGCGAGGCGCTGCAGGAGATCCAGCTCGCGCAGGAGCGTTTCCGCTCGCGCAGCCCGCGATACGCCGACCGCCTCGAAGACATCGAGCAGCCCGCGACGACGAAGGGCGGGCTCTATCGGCTGCGCCTCGTCCAGGCCGACGCCACGCGCTACCGGGCCGAGGCCGTCGCGCAAGGCAGCCAGTCCGCCGACCGTCGATGCCGCGTGCTGACGCTGCGGCTGGAACTCGGCGCGGTCTACACCACCGGATTCGACGAGCAAGGGGTCGAGCAGGCAGACGCCTGCTGGCCACAGTGACGGAGCAAGCATGACGAAACACCTCTGCCAACGCTGCGCGCCGTGCGGCCGCCCGCCTCGCTTCACGCATGCGTTCAAACGCGACTTCACAAGCGCTTTGACACATGGCTCCACACATGGCTCCACACGAGGCTCCATACGAGGATCCGCGCGAGGCTTCACACTCGTCGAATTCATGATCGGACTGACGATCGGTCTCCTGCTCCTGGCCGGAGCGTTCTCGATGGCGGGCGTCCAGCTCGGCGAGCACCACCGGCTGATGCTGGAACTGCAGGTCCAGCAGGAACTGCGCGCCACCGCCGAACTCCTGCTGCGTGACCTGCGTCGCGCGGCGTTCTGGGACCGTGCGCAGGACGGCGTCTGGCAGGACGATACCGACGCGCCGGTCCGCAATCCCTACGCGGATCTCACGGTCGAGGACGCCGGCCGGCGCCTGACCTACAGCTTCGCCCGGGACGGGAGTGCCCCCGGCGGCGGGAGCGTCCGCGAGACCTCCGGCTTCCGCTTGAACGACGGTCGGATCGACCAGTTGATCGCGGGCCGCTACCAGCCGCTGACGGATCCCGACCTGCTGCGCGTGCGGCGGCTGGAGGTGCGACTCGCGTCGCAGGCGTATCCGTTGGGGGACGCGTGCGACCCGGCCTGTGCCTCCGGCTCCGGCTCCGGCTCCGGCTCCGGCTCGGGCTCGGGCGCTGGTGGCGGCGCCTGCCCGCCGACCTTGTCCGCGCGCCTGGTGACCCTGACCGTCGATGCCGAGGCCGTGCATGACCCGCGCGTCAGCCATCACCTCGAACTGTTGAGCCAGTTGCACAACCACGCGCTCTCGGGAGCCTGCCCATGACCCGGCGGAACGAGCGAGGCCTGGGCACGCTGGCGATGTGCATGGTGCTGCTGGGCGTGCTGGCACTGGGAGCCGCCTGGGCGGCGCGGCAGTTGGCAACGGCGCAACGCGTGGCGGCCAACGACCTGCGGGCCGCCACGGCCTCCGAGGCCGCCGAGTCCGGCATGGCCTGGGCGGTCGCCATGCTCAACGGCGGGGCCATCGACGAGGCCTGCAGGCCCGCGACGACGGGACCAGGGGTCGACGGCGCGACATCGTCTGACTTCCGCGGCCGATTCCTGCTGATCGGCGCCGATGGCTACTATCACGCGCCAGGCTCGCCGCCAGCAGCTGCAGCTGCCGCGGCGCCAGCACCGGCCGCATCGGCAACGCCGGCCTGTGCGAACTCCGGGCCCCTGCGTTGGTCCTGCCGCTGCGGCACCTCCGGCAACGCGGATGCGGGCGGACCGCGCGCCGACGGCGAAGCGCAACCGCAGTTCAGCATCCGCTTCGCCGACGCGGGTGGGCCGGGGCAGCTGAAGCTGATCGCACGCGGCTGCAGCGACCGCCGGGCGGACTGCGACGATGTCGCCAACGGCCCGATCGGCGTGGCCGAGTCGGCCCAGCATCTGGCGCTCCTCAGCGCGCTGCGCGTGCCGCCTCCGTCCGCCCTGGTGGAGGGGCCGGGGAGCTTTCTCCGGGTCTTCGGTTATCCGCCGGGACGCTATCGCGACCAGCCCGCCATCACCCGACTGCGCTGTGGCGGCGATTGCGACGGCTCGCTCGCCCAGGCGCTGGCGCGCGGGCGCCGCCTGATCTGGATCGACGGCGACGCACACCTGTCCCAATGGCCAGCGTCGGCACTCGACGGCACGCCGCTCGTGCTGGTCGTCGACGGGCGGCTGGACCTCACCGCGCCCGGCCATCCGCAAGGCGTGCTCTACGCGCGGGACGGCGTCGACTGGCACCCGCCTGCCGGCATGCCGACTTCGTTGCGCGGGGCGGTGGTCAGCGATGCCCGTGTCGACAAGGCGGGCTCGGTCGAATTGATCCATGACGCCGCCGTCCTCTATCGCATCCATCGACAGATGGGCAGTTTCGTCCCGGTCCCTGGCGGCTGGACACCGACACGATGAAGAGCCTTCCCCAATCCCTTGCCCGATCCCTTCACCATCCTCGATCCGGTCGCGTCCGTCGCCGTATCGGCCGCGGATTCACGATCGTCGAGGCGCTGGTCGCGCTGGTGCTGCTGTCCATCGGCGCGGTGGCCCTCATGACGTTGCAGGCCCGGCTGCGCGTGGCCGCAGACGAGGCCCGCCACCAGGATCAGGCCCTGCGCCTCGCCCACAACGAACTCGAACGCTGGCGCTGGCAGCCGGGCGGCCCCTCCCCCGCGCTGTCCTGGGAAGGACCGGACATCGAGTTCGCCATCGCGGGCCGCGCGGTGCCCGCGGCCGACGCGCTGGGCCGCGGCGCCGACGAGAGCGCGCCGGAGGCCGGGGCCGGAGCCGTCACGCCGCCGCTGCGACCTGTGCAGGTGCGCGTGCAGTGGACGGATCGCACCGGACGGTCCCGGTCCGTCACCCTCGAGAGCCTGCTCCCCCTCACCGATCCAGCCCTCTCCGGCCTGCTGCAACTCCCGCCGGGATCGCGCCGCTAGACTCCGCGCCATGCAAGACGTCCGATCGCCCGCCCTGCCGCCCGAACCGCCCTCCCGCCCGCCGCCGGCCACTGCCTCGGGCGCGTCCGGCGCCTCCGCCGCATCCAGCGCCTCCACGCGGCCGCGCGACGACCGTTGGATGGCCGAGGCGGTGCGCCTGGCCCATGACGCGGTCGGCCTCACCGACCCCAACCCCCGTGTGGGCTGTGTCATCGTCGACGGCGAGGATCGCGTGCTCGGCCAGGGGCACACGCAGGCCGCCGGACAGGCCCACGCCGAGGTCATGGCCTTGCGCGATGCCCAGGCCCGGGGTCAGGACGTGCGCGGCACGACCGTTTACGTGACCCTCGAACCCTGCGCCCACCATGGCCGCACCCCGCCCTGCTGCGACGCGCTGATCGCGGCCGGCGTCGGACGGGTCGTGGTCGCGCTCGGCGACCCGAACCCGCAGGTCGCCGGTCAGGGACTCGCGCGGATGCGCGCCGCCGGCATCGCCACGGAGGTGCTGCCGACCGCCCATCCGTCCGCCGTCGAGGCGCACGAGCTCAACATCGGTTTCCTGACCCGCATGCAGCACGGACGCCCCTTCGTGCGGATGAAGATCGCCGCGTCCCTCGACGGGCGGACCGCGCTCTCGAACGGCGTCAGCCAATGGATCACCGGCCCCGACGCCCGGCGCGACGGCCACGCCTGGCGGCGTCGTGCCGGCGCCGTGCTGACCGGCATCGGCACCGCGCGCGAGGACGATCCGCGCCTGGATGTCCGGGACGTCGACACCGTGCTGCAGCCGCAGCGCGTGTTGATCGACTCGCGCCTGGAGCTGTCCCCGGACGCGCGCCTGCTGGCGCCGCCCGGGCAACTGCTGATCTATCACGCCCTGGCCGAGCCGGGCGAGCGTGGCGCCGCGCTGGCGGCGCGCGGGGCGGAGCTGGTCTCCGTCGCCGACCCGACCAGGGGCAAGGTCGACCTGGGCGCGGCGATCCGCGACCTCGGCCGACGGCAGGTCAATGAGCTCCACATCGAGGCCGGCTACAAGCTCAACGGCTCGCTGTTGCGGGCGGGACTGATCGACGAACTGTTGATCTACGTCGCGCCGATGCTGCTGGGCGAGGGCCGCGGCATGGTCGACCTGGGCGGTCTGACGGCGCTCGACGGGGCGCCGCGCTTCCGGATGGTCGACTGCCAGCCCGTCGGGGGCGATCTGCGGCTGAGACTGCGGCCGCTCGCTGCTTCATCGGCCTAGCGACTTCAGCGACTTCAGCCGCATCGGGCGCGTCAGCTTCGCAACGCCAGGATCGCCCGACCTTCCCGAGGAACCCCGCGCCCCCGACCACCGGGCCGCCCCGCCTACAATCGCACCCATGCCTATTTCACCGATTCCCGAGCTGGTCGCCGAGCTGGCGGCCGGCCGCATGGTCATCCTCGTCGACGAAGAGGACCGCGAGAACGAGGGGGACCTCGTCCTCGCCGCCGACCACGTCACGCCGGAGGCGATCAACTTCATGGCCAAGCATGGCCGGGGCCTGATCTGCCTGACCCTGACCCGCGAGCGCTGCGAGCAGCTGCAGCTGCCGCCGATGGCCACCCGCAACGGCACCAAGCACGGCACGGCCTTCACCGTGTCGATCGAGGCGGCCACCGGCGTCACCACCGGCATCTCCGCCGCCGATCGCGCGCGGACCGTGCAGGCGGCGGTCGCCAAGGGCGCGGTCGCGTCGGACCTCGTGCAGCCGGGCCACATCTTCCCGCTGCAGGCGCAGGACGGGGGCGTGCTCATGCGGGCCGGCCACACCGAAGCCGGCTGCGACCTGTCGCGCATGGCCGGCCTGACGCCCGCCGGCGTGATCTGCGAGATCATGAACGACGACGGCACCATGGCCCGTCTGCCGGATCTGGAGATCTTCGCCAAGGAACACGGCCTGAAGATCGGCACCATCGCCGACCTGATCGAGTACCGCAGCCGCAACGAGTCGATCGTGCAGCGCATCGCGCAGCGTCCGCTGGACACGCGCGAAGGCCGCTTCGACTGCCACGTCTTCCGCGACCGCTCGAACAACGTGCACATGGCGCTGGCGCTGGGCCAATGGCAGCCCGACCAGGAGGTGCTGGTGCGGGTGCACGAGCCCTTCTCGGCGATGGACCTGCTCGACGCCGGCCGATGCGGCCACAGCTGGCCGCTGCCGCAGGCGCTGGCGGCGATCCAGCGCGAGGGCTCCGGCGTCGCGGTGCTGCTGAACTGCGGCGAGGACGCGGACGCGCTGCTGGCGCGCCTGCAGCCGGCCGCGTCGGAAGACACCCGGCAGACCATGGACCTGCGCACCTACGGCGTCGGCGCGCAGATCCTGCGCGAACTCGGCGTGCAGCGGATGAAGCTGCTGGGCAGCCCGCGCCGCATGCCGAGCATGACCGGCTATGGGCTGGAAGTGACCGGTTTCCAGGCCGCCCAGGCCGGTGCCAACGACAAGAATTGCTGAGGACCGCATGCAAGGATCTGACAAGGGTCAGTCGACCCGATTGGACGGACGGGGCCTGCGCGTCGGCATCGTCCAGGCACGGTTCAACGACGAGTTGACGACGGCGCTGGCCAAGGCCTGCCTGGGCGAACTCGCCCGTCTGGGCGTCCAGGATGCCGACATCCGCCACGTGACCGTGCCGGGCGCGCTGGAAGTGCCGGTGGCGCTGCAGGCGATGGCCGTCAGCGGCAGGTTCGACGCGCTCGTCGCGCTGGGCTGCATCATCCGCGGCGAGACCTATCACTTCGAGCTGGTCGCCAACGAGAGCGGCGCCGGCGTGACGCGCCTGACGCTGGACCACCGCCTGCCGATCGCCAACGCGATCCTGACGGTCGAGAACGAGGAACAGGCCTGGGCGCGGGCCGAAGACAAGGGCCGCGATGCCGGGACCGTTGCCGTCGAAATGGCACAGCTGCTGAAAGAACTCAAGTGAACACCAAGGACAACACCCCCGCCGGCAAGACCGCAGGCAAGCCGGGCGCGAAGAAGGCGCCGGCCAAGTCGGCGCGCCGCCGTTCGCGCGAGCATGCGCTGCAAGGCATCTACCAGTGGCTGGTGACCGGCGACGACCTCGGCGTGATCGACGCGCACACGCGCGAGCAGGACGGCTTCGAGAAGGCTGACCGCGGTCATTACGACAAGCTCTTCAACGGCGCGATCGAGGAAGCGGCCGATCTCGACGCGGTGCTGGCCCGTCACGCGGACCGCAAGACGACCGAGCTGTCGCCGATCGAGCATGCGATCCTGATGATCGGCGCGTACGAGCTGAAGAACTGCATCGACATCCCGTACAAGGTCGCGATCAACGAGGCCGTCGAACTGGCCAAGTCCTTCGGCGGCACGGACGGCCACAAGTACGTCAACGGCGTGCTGGACCGCGCCGCGATCGACCTGCGACCCGTCGAGGTCAAGGCCGTCCGCGGCAACTGATCTCCACCCCCGGCATGCAAAAGGCCCGGATGGCGTTTGCCTCCGGGCCTTTGTCATTGAGGGTCAATCGCAAAATTCTGAGCCACCGCTGCCACGCGGCGGTCAAGGAGCCTCCGGCGTCGGCGTCGGTGTTGGTGTTGCCATCGCATGCTGGGGCTCCGTGGGAAGGCTGAAGGTGATGTGCGTCCTATCCACGACGCGGGCACCGACCCAGCCCAACGTGGAGACCATACCGACCAACAGACAGCCGATCACCCAGCCGGCACCGCGTTGGAACGCCTGCGTCTCCAGCGCCTTGTCCACCTTGCCGCCCAATACGTCAATCTTGTCCGACAAGGTCTTGAACGAGCCATCTACCTTGTCTTCCAGGCGGTCCATCCTCGTCTCGATCCTGTCTATCCGCAAGTCGATGCCGTCGATGCGAGCATCGAGCGCGCCGAAGGCCGTCTTGAGACCGGACACGTCCGACGAGAGCTGATCCAGCCGGTCCAGGACAAACCGTTCCTGGTACACGGACCAACCATGTTCTCGATGACCCGCGTGGCGACCTGACTTGCGGGACTTCGGCGAGTGGCGATGGGAAATGAAGGGCGTGGCGGCGCCGGGGGAAATCGTGTGTGCCTGCATGTTGGAGGGATCCAGTTGTTGAGCAGGCGATCAGTCTCCACCCGTGGAAAAACCTTCAATTTCACCCAGCCCTCGGTTTCATATCGAATCGGTCAAGGACACAGCACGTCGCCTCATTGCGTCATCGCGCCGTCTTTCCCCGCCACACGCTCACGAGGCCTGCGACCAGCGCGAATCCCGCAGCCATGCCGAGCCCCGCATGCGAGGCCCGTGAAGCCGGCAGCCACGTGAACAGCAGCCCCATCAACAGGCTGCCCAGCGTCTGACCGGTCAGCCGTGCCACGCCTTGCGCGCCGCCGGCCGCGCCGCTGCGCTCCTTCGGCGCGGACAGCAGCATGTTGCGGTTGTTGGGCGTCTGGAAGAAGCCGAATCCCAGTCCCGCCAGCGCGGTGAAGACGACCAGCAACGGCCGCGGGTCCGCCTGCGCCGGCCATGCGGCGCAGAGCGCGAGCCCCGCAGCGAGACCGCCGGCGCCGGCCGCGCAGAGCCAGGCCGTCGGCAGGCGGTCGGCCAGTCGACCGGACAAGGGCGCGGCCAGCATCACCGCCAGCGGCCACGGCGTCATCAGCAGTCCGGTCTCGAGCACGCTCAGGCCCAGCACGTGATGCATGTAGAACGGCAGCGCGACATAGCTCGCCATCTGCCCGGTGAAGCAGCACACCGACGCGATGATCGACATCCGGAACGACGGCGAGCGCAGCAGGTCGATCGGGATCAGCGGCGCCGCGCGCGGCAGCTCGCGGCGGACCAGCAGCGCGCCGCAGACGATCGCCGCGATCAGCAGCGCGCCGCCTTCCAGCGGCTTCGCCAGCACCTGGTCGCCGCCGAGCACGAAGGCCGCGAACATGCCCGCGTTGAGGGCGACGCTCACGACATCGATCGGCCGCCGGGTGCCCGGCGTGCTGGGCAATCCGCGCGCGGCGATCAGCACCAGCAGGCCGACCGGCAGGTTCACCGCGAACAGCCACGGCCAGCCGGCCACCGACAGGATGGCCGCGCCGATGGCGGGTCCGGCCGCCGACGCGCCCGCGACCGCCAGCGCGTTGTACGCGATGGCCTGTCCGAGCAGCCGCTTCGGATAGGTGAAACGCAGCAGCGCCAGGCCGAGCGGCATCACCGCCGCGCTGCCCAGGCCCTGCAGGCAGCGCCCCGCCACCAGCCAGCCCAGCGAAGGAGCCAGCGCGCACAGCGCCGAGGCCGCGGTGAAAAGCGAGACGCCCGCGACGAACACGCGCCGATAGCCGAGCCGCTCGCCCAGGGCCGATGCCGGCAGCAGGAACATCACCACCGCCAGCTGATAGGCCGTCGCGACCCAGATGGCATCGGCCGGCGAGCTGTCGAGGGTCTGCGCGATGTTGGGCAGCGCGACGTTGGCGATCGCGCCGTCCAGCACCACCAGCGCGATCGCGCCGAGCAGCGCGGCGACCGCGGCGTGACGTCGCGGCAACGGCACGCCGTCGGTGTCGGGCATGTCGGGCGGATGTCCGGCTGAGGCGGATGCAGCCGACACAGCAGATGGGGCAGATGCAGCGGATGCAGCGGACGCAGCGGACGCAGCGGATGTGGCGGATGAAGCGGATGTGGCGGACGGCGTGGCGGACATCGGGACGGCGACTCGGAAGGAGGTGCGTCCAGCATAGGAGCCGTCCGGCGACGCGACCAGCGCGCCGGGCGCAGGGAGTCCCTGCATGCGACGCCATCCGCACTGCTCGCGCGCGTGCTAGCGTGGCCGGATGGCCGACGACATCGATCTCAACCTGCTCACCGCGCTCGACGCGCTGCTCGCCGAAGGCAGCGTGGCGCGGGCCGCCGAGCGCCTGCGGCTCAGCGAATCCGCGATGAGCCGCACGCTGGCGCGACTGCGCGCGGCCACCGGAGATCCGCTGCTCGTGCGCGCGGGCCGCACCATGGTGCCGACACCGCACGCGCTGGCGCTGCGCGACCAGGTCCGCGAGCTGGCGCAGGGCGCGCGCGCCGTGCTGCAGCCGGCGGGCGCTGGCTGGGACCTGCGCCAGCTGCAACGGACCTTCACGCTGCGCGCGAACGACGGCTTCATCGAGGCCTTCGCGCCGGCGCTGGTCGCCCGCGCGGCGGAAGAAGCGCCGCGCGTGTGCCTGCGCTTCGCCCCCAAGCCCGACAAGGACGTGCGCCCGCTGCGCGAGGGACTGATCGATCTCGACATCGGCGTGCTCGGCGAATCCGGCCCCGAGGTGCGCATCCAGGCGCTCTATCGCGACCATTTCGTCGCCGCGGTGCGCGAGGGTCACGTGTTGCTGGAGGCGCGTGAACTCGACGCCGCGAGTTATGCGGCCTGCGCCCACGTGGTCACCTCACGGCGGGGCCGTCGCGCGGGCCCGGTGGACGAGGCGCTGGCCGCGCGCGGACTGGCGCGCCGCGTCGCCGTCGTCGTGCCGAGCTTCCGCGCGGCGCTGTCGATCGCGGCCGCGACGGACCTGGTGGCCCTGGTGCCGTCGACCTTCTTCCGGCCGGACTTCGTCCAGGGCGCACTCCGCGCCCTGCCCTTGCCGGTGCCGACCGAGCCGATCACCGTCTCCCAGATGTGGCACCCGCGGCTCGAGAAGGATCCAGGACACCAATGGCTGCGCGGCCTGGTGTTCGAGCTCTGCAGGTCGGCGGTGCCCCCTCGAACACCTTGATCGCCTCGATCCTGGCGAGCACGGCGAGCACGGCGAGCACGGCGAGCACGGCGAGCACGGCGAGCACGGCGAGCACGGCGAGCACGGCGAGCACGGCGAGGGTCGCGCCGGTCACTCCGCGCGCTACCGACGTCGAGGTAATTCATGCAACCGCCGGTGTCCGAACCGGGGAAGCCCTCGCAGCGTCGTCCCCACATCGCCGTACATTTCGCACCTCAAGACGGCGCTTCGCTCCGACGGTCGCCCGCGTGCACCGACGTGGCGTGCCGACGACGCTCGCGTCCGCCACGCGCCCGATCATGGCGCCCCAACTTCTTGCCAGGAATGCATGTGAGAAATCTCTGTGGGCTGATGCTCTCCCTCCTGTTCGCGACGACCTGCCACGCCGATGTGCTCATCGGCCAGACCTCCGGGTTCACCGGACCGGTCGCGGCCAGCGTCAAGGAAACGACCGACGGCGCCAAGCTCTACCTCGACGCCGTGAACAAGGCCGGCGGCGTCAACGGCGAGCGGATCAAGCTGATCTCGCTGGACGACAAGTTCGACCCGAAGCTGGCCGCGGAGAACGCCCGCACGCTGATCGTCGACAACAACGTACTGACGCTGTTCCTCACACGCGGCACGCCGCACAACCAGGCCATCATGCCGCTGCTCACCGAGCACCGCGTGCCCCTGATCGCCCCGTCCACCGGCGCCATGGCGCTGCACAAGCCCGTCCATCCGTGGCTCTTCAACGTCCGCGCCACCTACCAGCGCGAAGCGGAACGCGCGGTGCGCCATCTGAGCCTGATCGGCATCGACAAGATCGGCGTGGTCCAGGTCGACGACTCGTTCGGCGCGGACGCGGTGGTCGGCGTGATGACGGGCTTCGCCGCCGTCGGCAAGTCGGCCGCCTTCGTCGAGAAGTTCGACCGCGCCCACCCCGACTTCAAGGCGACCGTCGCCAAGACGCAGTCGACCTCGGCGCAAGCCGTCATCTTCCTGGGCTCGGGACAGGCCGTGGTCGACGGCGTGGCCGCGATCCGCGACAGCGGCTCGCGCGTCCAGATCGTGACCCTGTCCAACAACGCGTCGTCGGGCTTCGTCGCCTCGCTCGGCAAGAATGCGCGCGGCATCATCGTCGGGCAGGTCTTCCCGTATGAGCGCTCCCGCGCCGCCGCCATCGTGACCGAGGCGCAGGGGCTCGCCACCGCCCAGGGCCACGGCGACATCACGCCGGCCATGATCGAGGGCTTCGCCGGCGCCAAGGTGCTGGTGGAGGCCCTGCGCCGCGCCGGCCCGCACCCGACGCGCCAGAAGCTCCGCGACACGCTGGAAGGCCTGCAGAAGGTCAACATCGGCGGCCTGGAGATCAGCTACAGCCCGAGCGATCACTCGGGCCTGGACTTCGCGGATCTGTCCATCGTCGGCGAAGGCAACCGCTTCGTCCGCTGAGCCCGGAGGGTCGATGCGCCGGGCCCCACATAGGGCCTGCACGAGGCCCGGCACGGGGGGCCGCACGGGGCCCGGTGCGGTCACAGGTACTTGACCCAGGCCCGATGCGTGCGGCGCTTGTAGGCCGCGAACGCCTTCACCGGCGGATAGAGCAGCGGCACCAGGCCCAGCCAGATGAGCCAGATCAGCGGGAACTGTCCGGCATCGACGCCAAACCGCGTGCCCTGGTTGGGGCCGAAGACCGCGAGCAGCACGCGATAGCCGATCAGCAGCACGTAGAGGTGCAGCAGGTAATAGAACATCGGCGCGCCGCCGAAGACCGCGCATACGCGGATGAAGGCATGGCGCCCGTGCTCGAACGCGGCCAGCAGGCCCCCTCCGATCCCCAGCGTCAACAGCAGGAAGTCCAGCGACGGCGGGTACTTCGTGAAGTTCAGGAAGGACATCACCGTGTCCAGCGCCGTGGCGCCGGTGACCCAGGGCGCGTTCTCGCCGTAGAGATTGAAACCTCGCAGGACCGCGAGCGCGAACAGGCAGGCCGCCGCGAGGCCGCACAGCACGCGCCGCCGCTGCCGCACCGGCGTGGCGCGCGAGAACAGCGGCCCCATCGCGAAGCCCAGCAGGATCACCCCGACCCACGGCAGCGCCGGATAACTCACGCGCACCCTCACGAGCCCTTCCGGGATGAGCCAGTCGCGATGCAGCATCAGCGTCCACAACGCCCGCCAGGCCCCATCGGGCGGCACCGACAGGCCGGTCAGCGCGTTGTGTCCCCCGACGATCACGAGCCCGATGCCCACGAGCGCCCAGCGCGGCAGCCCCGACAGCAGCGCGAGCGCCAGCATGCTGAAGCCGATCGCCCAGATCACCTGGAGGTAGATCACGCCGAAGCTCGCGCTCCACGCGAAGTTCACCAGCGTCAGCTCCAGCCCGATCAGCAGCAGGCCGCGCTTGAGCAGGAAGCCGCGGACGTCGCGCGGCGGCGCGCCCTCGGGGTGGGCGTGGAGCCAGGCCGAGAGCCCGGTCAGGAACACGAACACCGGCGCGCAGAGATGCGCCGCGAGCCGTGAGAAGAAGAGCTCCGGCGGCGTGCCGGGCACCGTCATCGGATCCGTGACCTGCAGGTGCAGGTAGAAGGTCTCGCGGACGTGATCGAGCAGCATCACGATCATCACGAATCCGCGCAGCGCGTCGATCGACGCGATGCGGGAGGACGGCGGACGGGACAAGGCAGCGGCAGTCACGGGCACTCGCGGGTTCAGAAGACGTGGCGCGCGGACAGGACGAGCTTGCGCCCCGCGCCCGGCGCGACCCAGACCTGGCTGTAGGCGCTGGCGTAGTAGACGCGGTCGAGCAGGTTGTCGACATCGAGCGAGAACGTCCAGTGCCTGTCGGGCCGGTAGCTGGCGAGCAGCTTGAGCGTGCCGTAACCGGGCAGCTTGAAGTCGTCGGCGGCGGTGAGCGGCGCGACGGCGCCTTCACGCGCGGCGACGAGGTTCACGCCGAAGCCCGCCGTCGCCCGCCCGGCGCCGAGCGCAAACCCCTGGACCAGCAGCAGCGTCGCGCTGTGCCGGGGCACGTTGGCGAGTGGCCGTCCGACGAGAAACGCGTTGTTGTCGCGGGTCACCTGCGCATGCGTGAACGCATAGGCGAAGGACAGGCGCAGGTCCCGGGCCATTTCGCCGCCGACGTCGAGTTCCACGCCCTCGCTGCGCACCTCGCCGGCAGCGACGGAGAAGTTGTTGGGATCGGTCGGGTCCGGCGTCAGGACGTTGTTCTTCGCGATGCGGTAGACGGCCAGCGTGGCGGACAGCCGGCCGTCGGCGGCGTCGTACTTGGCGCCGGTCTCGACGGAACGGCCCTGCTCCGCCGGGAACGACGTGTAGGCGCGGCTCACGCCGCTGTTGGGCCGGAAGCTGCGCGAGGCCGTCGCGTACAGCGCGAGCGTGCCGCTCGGCTGATAGACCAGGCCCGCGCGCGGCGACGTCGCGCCGAGCGACTGGTCCGTCGTGACGCCGTTGCGGCGATTGAGCAGCGACTGGTCGTAGCGGTCGTGGCGCAGACCGACCAGCAGCTTCCAGCGTTCGCCGAGGTCCATCTGGTCCTGCGCATAGACGGAGCGGGACTTCTGCGTCTCGCGGGTCCAGGTGTTGAGCGCCATCGCGGGCGGCGCCGCGCCGTAGACCGGCTCGAACAGGTCGATCGGGGTCGAGGTGGCGACGCGGTACTGCTCCCGGCGGTCGACGAAGCGGTAGGCGTCGACGCCGAACAGCAGGTGGTGCGCGAGGCCGCCCGCGCGCACGGTGCCGAGCAGCTCGAAGCGGCCCGACAGGTCGGTGCCGTCGAACGCCCGCGTGCGACGCTGGCGGACCAGCGTGCGCTTGTCCGCCTGCACGAAGCGCGCCTCGGTGGCCGTGCCCGCCAGCGCGCTGTCGCGGTAGCTCAGGCCGGTCTGCAGCGACCAGTCGTCATTCAGCTGATGCTGGACGAAGAGCTGATGGCCGACGCTGCGCGTGGCCGTCGGGCCGTCGCCGGGCTCGCCGTAGAACGCGTGGCGCGGCACGCGCCCGAGCTGGCCGTCGATGGCGACGACGCCGCGGTCGAAGGTGGCCTTCTGCTTCGAGAACTCGAGCTCGTAGGAGACGGTCGTGTCGGCGTCCGGCATCCAGAGGAAGGACGGCGAGACCATCGCGCGGCGTGACTCGACGTGATCGCGATCGCTGCCGACGCGCTCCTGCGCGGCAGTCAGGCGGTACGCGAGCCGCTCGCCCAGCGGGCCCGTCGATTCAGCGGTCGCTCGATGGCTGCCGTGGCTGCCGACGGAGAAGCCGAGCGCGTGTTCCGGCACGAACAGCGGCTTCCGGGTCGTGATGTTGACCGTGCCGCCGGGCTCGCCGCGACCGTAGAGCGCGGAGGCCGGGCCTTTCAGGACCTCGACCGAGGCGGCGTTCGCCGTGTCGCGCACGCCGTTGTAGCCGCGGCTCGAACTGAAGCCGTTGACCAGGTAGTCGGAGCCGAAGTTCGGATCGCCGGTGAAGCCGCGCATCGCATAGCTGTCCCACAGCCCGCCGAGGTTGCTCTGCCGGGAGATGCCGCTCGCGAGGTCGAGCGCCTGGTCCAGCCGCGTGACGCCGGCATCGGCCAGCAGGGTCTCGGACAGCACGCGCACGCTCTGCGCGAGGTCGCGCACGGGGGTGTCGGTCTTCATCGCGCCGGTGACGACCAGGGTTCGATAGGGTTGACGGGTGCCGTTCACGGCAACGGCATCGAGGGTGGCGTCGGCGCCGCCCTCCGATGCTGCTGCGCAGAGCGAAGGAACGACGAGGCATGCGACGAACGAGCGTGCGACACCGGCACGCGAAACGGAGAGGATGGACATGACAGGCAAGGAGTGACCCCGGGGAGCGCGCGACGACGTGTCGACGGCTCCCCGGCGAAGTGAACCGGAGGGGTGACTGCGCGCCAGGCGCAGGGGCGGTTCAGGCGGACGGCGGTCCGCGAGGCTTCGCGACGGTCCAGTCGAGCGCGGGCAGCGGCCCGCGCGGCAGCGCCACGGGGGGCGCGCTGGCTTCGGCGTGGGTCAGCAGCGCATCCGGCGCCCGGCCGGGCGCCGCGGCTTGCGCGTGGAACAGGCACCAGGCGCAGGCGTCGGACTTCAGGCCGCCATCGTCGTCCACGTTGTCGATGTCGATGTCGTCGACGTCGTCCTGCAGGTCGCCTTGCCCCTGCGAGGCACCGATCGCGACGACGTCGGCATCGGCATCGACGTCGGCATCGACGTCGGCCACAACGGCGGCCACGAGGGCCGCCCCCCGCTCGGACTCGCCGAACGGATGCGCGATGTGCCACGCGTCATGCATCGGACGGCCCAGCAGACTGCACACCAGCACGAGCAGGAGCAGCCAGGGGGAACCGAATCGGCGGGACGACGGCATCGGGAGGGAGACGGCGCGGAAGATGAGCGGTGGAGCGGACGCGGCATTCTGCCGCAAGCCTCGCCCGTCATCCGCCCGTCATCGGCCAATCCTCTGTCGATCTTCTGCGGATCAACCGCCGATCACCGACCACCGATCACCGGCACGGCACGGCACGGCACGGCACGGCACGGCACGGCACGGCACGGCACCGCTCCGCTCCGCACTGGACAACGGTCAACGTTCAACGTTCAACATTCAATGGTTATCGGGGTTCATCGGCTGCAACTCGAGGCTCGTGATCAGACAGCAGCTCTCGCCCAGGTGCTCGATGGGTTCGGCGCAAAGGATGACCGGGGTCACTTCGCCGTTCGCGCCCTGCAATCGCAGCCGCAGGTCGCGGACCCGCCCGTTCGTCGCCAGGACGCGGTAGAACAGATCCCTGTCCTCCGGCAGGACGCCATAGGCGTGTGACGCCGTCGAGGTCCCGAGGATCTCCGCCTCGGACTTCCCATACCGCTGGCACAGCGCCTGGTTGGCCTCGACGATGCGCCGGTCCTTCAACGCCACGATGGCCATCGGGATCGGGGCGGCCTGGAACAGGCGCCGGAACCGTTCCCGGCCGGCCTCGATTTCGCGGAAGTTCAGTTCCCGGGCGCGTCGAGCGTCGACGATGTCCATCGCGAAGGAAAGATCCGCGCCCAGCTCCTCCAGCATGGTCATCAGTTCGGCGTCGAAGAAGTCCGCCTCCCGGGCGCACAGCATCAGGACGCACTCGACCTCCCCCGCGCGACGCACGGGGATCCACGCGATGGCCCGGATGCCCTGGGCGACCGCCTCCGCCCGCCATCGCCCCGCCTGCGCATCGAGGACGTAGTTGTTGCTGACGGCACTCACGCCGTCACGGAGCACCCGGGCGGTGTAGCTGCGCTGGATCTCCGCGTCCCGCAGGTCCAGCGGGTCCGGCACGTTCGCCAGCACCTGCGCCGCCGGCCCGGCAGACGCGGCCCGGCGGGCCAGGTCGCCGTCCCTCTGATAGACAGCGGCCAGGATGGCGTAGCCCGCGTCGACGCAGATCTGGCAGGCCTCCCGCAGGAGCTCGCGCTCGTCGTCGATGCGCTGCACCATGCGGTTGGCGCGCAGGACGCTGGTGAGCACGCGCACCACGCGCTCGTCACGGGTGCGGGCGCGGGCGTGCACCGAGCGCTCATGATGCAGCCGCCACACCAAGGCGGCGACACACACGGTCAACAGCAGGATGAGCAGGATCGAGCCGTTCATTCGACGGGTCCGTCAAGGGCACGCCGCCATTGTCGTCGGCGACGGCGCGCCTCCCCCGGAACCCGTGGAGCTGAAAGACTGGACGCTCAGCGCTCAGCGCTCGCGTTCCTTCTCCTTCTCGATCTCGCGCTGCTTCTCGATCTCCCGCTGCTTGTCCTTCTCCTTGTCCTTCGCGCGCGCCCGGTCGTGATCGCGCGCCCGGGCGTCCTCACGACGATCATCGGCATGCGGGGCCTGGCGTGGGGGTGGCGTGCTCGCCGCGGGACGCGCGGCCTCAGCCCCCGGTGCGCGCTGTCGCGCGGCCTCCGTCTCCAATGCGCGCTGCCGCGCGGCTTCGCGTTCGCGCGCTGCGTCATGGGCACGAGCGTCTTCGCGCTCGCGCTGGACCTCCTGCTCCCGCACGCCGTCGCGCGGACGCGCCTGCTCAAGCGCCCGGTCACGCTCAGGGGGCGCATTGACCGGCTCCGGCATCGCGCGCGACGGCTGCGGCGATGGAGGAGGATTGTTGAATGACGGCGTCGGCGCCGCATGGTTCACCGGCTGCTGCTGCTGATTCAGTTGCTGCTGATGCAACTGCTGTTGCTGCTGCGCTTGCGCTCCCGGTTGCGCTCCCGGTTGCGGCTGCGGCTGCGGCTGCGGTTGTTGATGCTGCGCTTGCTGAGGCTGCTGCTGCGGCACCGGCGCCGGCGCGTGCACGACCGCCGGCAGTGCCGCCGCCAGATGCGCGGCGGCGGGCACCTCGCCCTGGAAGGGCTTGCCGCTCGCCGTCGAGCTGGCCGGCGCCACGATGGTCACGTTGGTGATGTTCGTCTCGTTGCGAACGTTGTTCACATTCGTCGTGTTGTTGACCACCGTGTTGTTGATGACCGTGTGGTTGATCTGCGTGTTGTGCTGGATGCGCATGCCGACGTTGGTGATCGGCGGCGCGCTGACCACGACCGCGGGCGGCGTGCCGAGCGGCGCCGGAACGATCAGGCCCGGACGCGATCCCGGCGGCGGCGGCACGAAGACGCCCATCGGCCCCATCGGCCGGGCACCCCCGCCGATCGCGATCTGGACCGAGAGGTGCAGTCCCGGCGGCGGCGGGACGAAGCCCACGCCATGCGCCGCCCAGTAGCCGGAGACGAACACGACCGCGCCGTCGCGATGCTCGTAATAGGGATGCACCCAGACATAGTCCGGCCGCGGCGGCGAAGACCACCGCCCCGTGCACCAGACCCAGCGGCCTTGCCAGCCCCAGTAGCCGCCGGTCCACACGGCGCCCGGATAGGGCTGCGGCGGCGGGACCTCGACCAGCATCGGTGGCGGCGCGACGTCGACGAAGACGGGCTCGGGCTGCACCAGCGGAGGCTCCACATAGACGCTCACGACCGGTGCGGGCGGCGGCGGTGGCGGCAGGGGCGCCCAGGTGGACGGCGCGCGGTAGGACGCATCGGCATGGACGGTCGTGTGCGTGGGCGCGACGCAACCGGCGAGGAGCACCGCGAGGACAGCCGCGGCAGGCGTGGCAAGACGGAACGAGTGGTGCATGGGCATGAAGGCGGTTGACTGCGATGCCCTTGCCAACGGGGCCCCGAGGCCCGTCGTTGACATGTTTTCCGCCTCATCGGTATCCGCTTGTCAGGCACTTCAAGCTGGCGTCAAGGCCGCTTCAACAGGCCATCACGGCGGCCTCCGCGTCGTCTCAGGATCGCGCCAAGACCGCATCAATCCCCCATCGATCGCGCGTCTGCGATCCCGACGCGGACCTCGCCGCGTCTCACCCTATGATGGCGCGCATGAGACTTTCGAATCGTGTCGGGAACATCGACCCGTTCTATGTCATGGAGTGCGCCAAGCGGGCCGACGAGATCGCCCGCTCGGCGATCTGCGATCCGGCCCGGGGCGGCCGGCGCATGATCTACCTGAACATCGGCGAGCCTGACTTCGGCGCCAGCCCCGGCGTCCGCGAGGCCGCCGCGCGCTTCACCGCCGAGGGCCGCATCCCCTACACGCAGGCCAACGGCCTGCGCGCGCTGCGTCAGCGCATCGCCGACTGGTACGGCCAGACGCAACAGCTGACCCTCGACCCCGATCGCATCGTCATCACCGCGGGCGCGTCCGCCGCGTTGCAGCTCGCCTGCCTCGCGCTGTTCCAGGCTGGCGACGAGGTCCTGATGCCGGACCCCAGCTATCCATGCAACCGGCACTTCGTCGCCGCCGTCGACGCGACGCCGGTGCTGATCCCGTCGACCGCCGGGGAACGCTTCCAGCTCAGCCTCGAGCGGCTGCGCGCGCACTGGAACGACCGCAGCCGCGGCGTGCTGCTCGCCTCGCCGAGCAACCCGACGGGCACCTCGATCGCGCCGGACGAGCTCGCCCGCATCCACGCCTTCGTGCGCGAGCGCGGCGGCGTCACCATCGTCGACGAGATCTACCAGCCGCTCGGCTACGACGACCGTTATGCGCGCAGCGCGCTGACGCTCGGCGACGACGTGGTGTCGATCAACAGCTTCTCCAAGTACTTCGGCATGACCGGCTGGCGGCTCGGCTGGCTGGTGCTGCCGACGGCGATGGTCGGCGCGGTCGAGAAGCTCGCGCAGAACCTCTACATCTGTCCGTCGACGATCGCCCAGCACGCCGCGCTGGCCTGCTTCGAACCCGACTCGATCACCGAGTACGAACGCCGCCGCGAAGAACTGCGCCGCCGTCGCGACGTCGTCGTGCCCGCGCTCGAGGCGATGGGCCTGCCCGTGCCGGTCGTGCCCGACGGCGCGTTCTACGCCTGGGCCGATGCCTCGGGCACCGGCCTCGGCAGCTGGGACCTGTGCATGGACCTGATGGAACACGCCCAGGTCGCGCTGACGCCCGGCCGCGACTTCGGACCGGCCTTCGGCGAACGCTTCCTGCGCCTGTCCTTCGCCAGCAGCATGGACGACCTCCGCGAGGCGCTCGACCGCGTCCGCGCCCGCCTCGACCAACTGAAAGCCCGCGCCGCATGACCGCGCCCGACCCTTCCTCCGACTTCTCCTCCGACGGCCAATCCGGCGCCGGCGCCGACCCGGGCGCCGCCACCGTCCCGGCGCTGCTCGGCGGTCCGCTGACCGTCGCCGGCCCGTCGCCCGCCCTGCCCGTCCACCAGCACGAACTGCGCGTCTACTGGGAAGACACGGACGCCGGCGGCGTCGTCTTCTACGCCAACTACCTGAAGTTCATGGAACGCGCCCGCACCGAATGGCTGCGCGGCCTGGGCTTCGAGCAGGAGACGATGCGCCACGACGAGGGCCTGATGTTCGTCGTCAGCGACACCGCGCTGCGCTACCTCGCGCCGGCGCGGCTGGACGACTGGCTGCGCGTCAGCGTCGTGCCGGCCGAGGTCGGCCGCGCCAGCCTGGTCATCGACCAGCAGGTCTGGCGCGGCGAGCAGCTGCTGACGCAGGGGCGCATCCGCATCGGTTGCGTCGATGCGATCAGCCTGAAACCGGCGCGCATCCCGGCACGCATCCTGCAAGCGCTGCAGCCGACGCCGGGCGCCGCGGGGTCGGTCTCGCCCGCCCATCGCTGACGCCGCTCACGCCGCTGACACGCTTCTTTGCATGTGGCTGGTCCGCCGTTTGCCGAGGACCCCGCCAGTCTTGTCACAATTCGTCCTCGATCCCGTCCTCGATCCGCCGCCGATCCGTCCCTGATCCCCGACCACCGCCCGTCGACCTCATGAACCAAGACCTCTCCATCGTTTCCCTGATCGCCCATGCCAGCCTCACGGTGCAGCTGGTGATCGCCGCGCTGCTGCTGGTCTCGCTGGCCAGCTGGAGCGTGATCTTCAGCAAGCTCATCTCGCTGGGCCGCATCCGCTCGCGCAACGAAGGCTTCGAGCAGGAGTTCTGGTCGGGCAAGAACCTCAACGACCTCTACAACAACGTCTCCAACCGCCAGGACGGCGCACCGCTGGAACGCATCTTCGCCTCCGGCATGCGCGAGTTCCTGAAGCTGCGCGAGAAACGCGTGGTCGACTCCGGCCAGCTGCTGGACGGCGCCCGCCGCGCGATGCGCGCCAGCTTCCAGCGCGAACTCGACGCGATGGAATCGCACCTGTCCTTCCTGGCCTCGGTGGGCTCGGTGTCGCCGTACGTGGGCCTGTTCGGGACCATCTGGGGGATCATGCACGCCTTCGTCGGCCTGTCCAACCTGACGCAGGTGACGCTGGCCACCGTCGCGCCCGGCATCGCCGAGGCCCTGGTGGCGACGGCGATCGGCCTGTTCGCCGCGATCCCGGCGGTGCTGGCCTACAACCGCTTCGCGCGCCAGATCGACCGCAACGCGATCACGCTGGAGACCTTCATCGAGGAGTTCTCCAACATCCTGCAACGCAACGCCGGCCAGCCCGCGCCGGCCGCGCAGCGCTGATCCGGAGACCCGGCCCATGCCCGCGATGTCCTCCCGCGGCGGTTCGCGCCGCCGCACGATGAACGAGATCAACATGGTCCCGTTCATCGACGTCATGCTGGTGCTGCTGATCATCTTCATGGTCAGCGCGCCCCTCATCACCACCGGCGTCGTCGACCTGCCCAGCGTCGGCTCCAGCCGCACGCAGCCGCAGCACGTGATCCAGGTGATCGTCGGTACCGACGAGCAGCTCAAGATCAAGCTCGACGGCGACCAGGATCCGTCGCCGGTGCCGCTCAAGGCGCTGGCCGCGCGCGTCAAGGACGCGCAGAAGGGCGACGCGGCCACGCCGGTCGTGATCTCCGCCGACCGCAACGTCAAGTACGAGGCCGTCGTCAAGACCATGGACGTGCTGCAGCGCGCGGGCATCCAGCGCGTGGGTCTGTCCGTGAAGAACGGCGCCGCGGCCGACCGCTGAGACCGGGAAACGATCGCACGCGATGAGCACCCTGGTCTCCCGATTCCACCCGGACCGCGATCCCCTGCGTCCGCCGCCCGCGCCCGGACTGGGCCGCGGCTTCAGCTTCGCGATCGTCGCGCACATCCTGCTGGTGGCGGCCCTGAGCTTCGGCGTGAGCTGGCGTTCGGCGCCGGTGCCGGCGATGGACGCGGAGCTGTGGTCCGCCGTCCCGCAGGCCGCCGCGCCCAAGGAGCAGCTGCCGACCGAGCAGCAGCCCGAACCGCCGAAACCCCAGCCCGAGCCTCCGAAACCGCAACAACCGACCCCGCAGGAGGTCCAGGCCCAGCGCGACGCGGACATCGCGATCGCCAAGGCCAAGGAACGCAAGCTCAAGGAAGAGCAGGAGCAGCGCGAGGCCGAGGACAAGCGCAAGCAGGAACAGCGCAAGAAGGACGAAGCGGACCAGAAGGAACGCGACCGCAAGGCCAAGGAAGAACAGGCGAAGAAGGACGAGGCCAAGAAGGACGAGACCAAGGCCGCCGACAAGGCCAAGGCCGAGAAGGCCCGCAAGGACGCCGAGGCGAAGGCCGAGGCGCAGCGCCAGGAGAACCTGCGCCGCATCCAGGGCATGGCCGGCGGGACGGGGGCACCGACCTCGACCGGCACGGCGGCGAGAAGTTCGGGCCCGTCGGCGAACTACGCGGGCCGCATCAAGGCCCGCGTGCGTCCGAACATCATCTACAACGATCCGGGCGGCGCTTCCAACCCCGAGGCGGAGGTCGAAGTGCGTGCCGGTCCGGACGGCACGATCGTCGCGCGCAAGATCGTCCAGTCGAGCGGGCTGCCGGACTTCGACAGCGCCGTGCTGCGCGCGCTCGACAAGACGGAGAAGCTGCCCACCGACACCGACGGCACCGTGCCGCGGGTGATGATCATCACCTTCCGCCCCAGGGAGTGACGGCCATCTCGACGGTCTCGACGCGGGCCAGCCAGCCGCGCGTGACCGCCGTCGAGAGCCAGGCGCTGAAGTCGAAGGCCGCGCCCACCTCGTGCAGGGCGCGCTCCAGATCCAGACCGGCACGCAGCGATTCGAACCAGCGCGTGGTCACGCCGTCCAGCGCGATCGACTGAGCGCCCCAGCCGTCCCGCCACACCATCAGCGCGTGGCGCGGTCCGCTGCCGAAGGACTCGCTGGCGAGCTCGAGCAGGGCCCGCGGGCCGGGCGCGTCGCAGCCATGCAGCGCGACATGGTCCGCGAGCACCAGCCGCACCGCGCCGGCCGGCAGGCGTCCCAGCAGCGCGAGCGAGTCCAGGTCCGCCTGCGGATCCGCGATGCGCGCCACGCGGTGCAGCTCCCATTCGATCCGGGCCTGCGCCGTCCACAGCGGCGGCAGGCCTTCGGCCTCGGCACCGGCCAGCAGGCCGACGAGCACCTCGCCCCACTCGCCCAGATCGCCGTCGGCGGGCGGGTGACGGCGCCAGCAGGCCCAGGCCAGCGAGGCGAAGCTCCCGGGCTCATCGGCCTCCACGCGCTCGCGCAGGCGCGGATAGACCGCCGCCAGCGCGCGCTCCGCCTGGGCGCTGAGATGCGCCTGGTACGCCCGCAGCGCCCTGGGCAACCCGCCGGTGATGCCCGCCAGGGCACGCAGCCCGGCAGGCGCCAGATCGGCGATGTCGGTGCCCGGCCCGGCCAGAAGCGCGGTCACCAGGCCGGCCTGCTGGTCCGCGAGGTCCGGCAGGTGCGGCTGGTTCGACACGTCCGGCAAGTTCGGCAACTCCGCATCCGGCAGGCACCGTCGGTCCCGAGCGGGCGGCTGGGACACCGCCGTCGATGGCATCGGCGCCGTGTCACGCTCCGCAGCAATGCGCGACGTCGGCCGCGACGTCGGCGGCGACGTCGGCCGTACGCGCTCGTGACGCGAGGACGGCCGCGGCGGCGGCGGCGCGATCAGTTCCCGGTCCAGCGCGGCCTGCTCCCGGCGGGCCCGGGCCACTTCCCCGCACAGGGCCGTGAGCGGCGGCAGCGCGTTGTCCCATTCGATCAGGGTCGGCCGGGCGCCGATGTGCGTCAGCGCATGGCTGTACAGCGACCACACCGCCTCCCCGACCGCGCTGCCGTGGTCGGCGAAGACCAGGCCGTCCACCCGCGAATGGCCCGAGACGTGGTACTGGCCGACGGCGGCCGGCTCCACGCCGTCGAGCCAGCCCAGGCCCGCCCGCAGCGCGGCCTCGTCGTCCAGGCCGCGATTGAGCGCATGGACGAACACGCTGTTCAGGTCGAGCAGCAGCCCGCATCCGGTGCGCTCGGCCAGCGCGTTGAGGAAGTCGGGTTCGCTGATCACGTCCTCGTCCCAGCCCACATGGGCGCCGAGGTTCTCGATCAGGATCTGGCGACCCAGCCCCTGCTGCACCGCGTCCACCTGCGACACCAGCCGCGCCAGGCCGCGCGGGCTGAGGGGCACCGGCAGCGGCTGGTGCGCATGCACGATCCCGTGGCGATGCCGCACGCGGGTGAAGCCGGCGTGTTCCGACACCACCGCGGGCTTGACCGCCTCGATCAGCGCGCGCACGCGTTGGAGGTGCCGGTAGTCGACGCCGACCGCCGAACCCAGGCCCAGTCCCACCCCATGCAGGCTGACCGGGCACCGGCGCGCGGCGTCCAGCAGGAGCTGACGTCCGGCACCGCCGGGCGCGAGGAAGTTCTCGGTGTGCACCTCCAGGAAATCGAGATCGAGCGCGCTGTGCGCCATCACCTCCCGGTAATGGGGCTGGCGCCAGCCGATGCCGACCGCGACCGGCCACAGGGTGGAGCCGCGCTTCACCGGGCGCCCTTGGCGACGTACGCCCACTCGCCGGGCGTGTGCTCGTCGGCCGAGGGGCCCGCGCACACGTGCTGGCCCGCCTGGGCCAGATCCAGGCACTGGTCCCTGGCCCGGCCGTCGGCGGCGCGGGCGCCCCCCGGAGGACCCGCGGACAGCGCGGCCGTCAGCGCAGCGAGGACGATCTGGCGAATGGACATGGAGGACTCCGATGAGCGGGTCGGTGCCCGCGAAGGTGACAGACGACTGGCGCGGCCCTCGACCGGATCAACCGGATCGACCGGATCGACCGCCCCGCCCCGCCTGCCCCCTCAGTTGGGCCATCGTGTCCCCTCGCTCTGCGCCTGGAGGGCGTTCATTGACATCGGTCAAGCGCGTGAACGCCGCACCGAGAACCCCCAGCCGATCGCTGCGCCGCGCCCTGGCGCTCAGTCGAGCTGCCCGCCCCCGGCCCGGATCTCCTCGGCGGTGACGGCCAGTTCCATCGCCAGCCGGGTCGCCGCGACCAGCGTCGGCAACGGCAGGCTGGGCGCGCCGGGATGACGCGCGGCCTGCTCCGGCAGGTAGGGGATGTGCATGAACCCGCTGCGCACGCCCTGCCCGTCCAGCCGGTGCTGCAGACCGTAGAACAGGTGATTGCAGACGAAGGTGCCCGCCGTCTGCGACACGGACGCCGGGAACCCCGCCGCCCGCAGTCCGGCGACGATCGCCTTGATCGGCAGCGTCGAGAAATACGCCGCCGGGCCGTCGGCCACGACGAGTTCGTCGACCGGTTGCGCGCCGGCGTTGTCCGGGATCCGCGCGTCGTCCACGTTGATCGCGACCCGCTCCAGCGACAGGTCGCAGCGCCCGCCCGCCTGGCCGATCGCCAGCACCATCGCGGGCCGCACGCGCTGCAGGGCCTCGTCCAGCCGGTGCAGGGCCTCTCCGAACACGCAGGGCAGCTGCACGGCCACGACACGGGCGCCGGCGATGACCTCGCCGTTGAGCGATCGCGCCAGTTCCCAGGACGGGTTGACGTCCTCGCCGCCGAACGGGTCGAAGCCCGTGACCAGAAGGTTCTTCATGACAACGAGTCTAGACGCGAGACCTGGCCCCCGCCCGTGCGCGGATGGTTCGCCTGATGCCGCAGTCAGGCATGCCACCTGCTTATCTGGGTAGTGACCACTCTTCAAACGGGTTAATCTCCCGCTTCAAGAATGTCCAGATACAAATTCCCCGCGGAGACCGACCGATGACCGACCCGTCCGTGCCGCTTCAATGGCCCACAGCCCAGCCAGGCAGCGCGCCGGCCGAAGCGGCACCGCAGTTCGAGTGGCCCACCCCGCCCTTCGCCGCCTATCCGCGCCCGCGCCCGCAGCGCGAGCCGCAGGCCTGCGAGATCCTCGGCCTGAACGGCAGTCGCACGGTCGGCAAGGTGATCCTGATGGTGCCGTCGGAGCGGCTGGCGCAAGTCGTCGTGCCGCCGGCGCGCAACGCGATGCCGCTGAAGTTCTCGCAGTTCAAGGCGCTCAAGCTGCTGCACGCGATCGAGGTCCCGCCGCGCGACCCGTCCGCGATGGACGATGCGACCTCGCTGGACCAGCGCCCGCGCAGCGAATTCAAGCTGGTCTACCAGGGCGGCGAGGAACAGAAGGGCACGACCATCGGCCACCACGAGACCGAGCTCGGCGTATTCCTCTTCCCGCCGGTCAGCGAGACCAGCGACTGGGTGCGCTGCATGTTCGTGCCGCGCGAGGTCCTGGTCAGCTTCGAGGTCGGCGAGCGCATCGGCGACCTGCTGGTGCGCCAGCTGGTGGTGACGCAGGAACAGGTCGACGCCGCCGCCGACGAGCAGCGTGAAATGCGCGACCGCCGCGTCGGCGACATCCTGGTGGCGCAGCACATCGTCAGCGCCGAGCAGTTGATGCAGGCGATCGAGCAGCAGGCCAAGATGCCGATGGTGCGCATCGGCGAGGCGCTGCTGGCGCTGGACCTGATCACGCAGGCGCAGCTGGACGAGGCGCTCGCGCAGCAGAAGCAGGACCGCTCGGTCCCGCTGGGCGAGCTGCTGGTGCGCAAGGGCATCGTGACGCGCGCGCAGCTGCAATCGGCGCTGGCGCGCAAGATGGGTTATCCGCTGGTCGACGCGGACAACTTCGCGATCGAGCCGGACTCGGTGCGCAAGCTCCCCTTCTCCGTCGCCAAGCGGCTGGAGGTGCTGCCGCTGGTGCTGCGCGACGGGCGCCTGATCGTGGCGATGGAAGATCCCACGCGGCGCGACTGCATCGACGAGGTCGAGTTCATCACCCAGCTCAAGGTCGTCCCGGCGCTGGCGCGCCTGGGCTCGCTGACCTTCGCGATCCCCGGCGCCTATGAGCGCTTCGGCAACCAGCCGGTCTCCGCCATCGGCGGCGCCCTGCCCGCGCTGACGATGGACTTCGAGCTCGACAGCTCCGACAAGCTGATCGAGACGCTCGAGCGCGAAGGCCAGGAGCAGTCCGCCCGCGAGACGGCGCGCGAGGAGGAGAAGGACCGGCAGATCGAGCAGAGCGACAACTCGCTGGTGCGGCTGATCAACACGATGATCATCGACGCGCACAACCAGAACGTGTCGGACATCCACATCGAGACCTATCCCGGCAAGGAGAAGGTCAAGATCCGCTTCCGCAAGGACGGCGTGCTGCAGCCCCACCTGGAGCTGCCGCACACCTATCGCAGCGCGCTGATCGCGCGGATCAAGATCATGTGCGACCTCGACATCTCCGAGCGCCGCAAGCCGCAGGACGGCAAGATCAACTTCGCCAAGTTCTCCGAACGCCACAAGATCGAGCTGCGGGTCGCGACCATCCCGACCAACAACAGCCTCGAGGACGTGGTGATGCGGATCCTGGCGTCGGCCAAGCCGATCCCGATGGAGAAGCTGGGGTTCTCGGAGCGCAACCTGCGCGAGCTGAAGGCGGCCTCGGAGCGGCCGTACGGCATGGTGCTGTGCGTCGGCCCGACGGGGTCGGGCAAGACGACGACGCTGCACTCGGTGCTGGCCAACATCAACACGCCGGAACGCAAGATCTGGACGGCCGAGGACCCGGTCGAAATCACGCAGGCGGGCCTGCGGCAGGTGCAGGTCAATCCGAAGATCGACTGGACCTTCGCCAAGGCGCTGCGCGCCTTCCTGCGCGCGGACCCGGACGTGATCATGGTGGGCGAGATCCGCGACGAGGAAACCGCGGAGATCGCGGTCGAGGCCTCGCTGACGGGTCACCTGGTGCTCTCCACGCTGCACACCAACAGCGCGCCGGAGACGGTCACGCGGCTGCTGGACATGGGCATGGATCCGTTCAACTTCGCCGACTCGCTGCTGGCGGTGCTGGCGCAACGGCTGGTGCGGCGCATCTGCCCGTCCTGCCGCAAGTCCGAACCGATGTCGGACACGACGCTCAACGAGCTGCTCGACGACTACCTGCATGTGTTCTCGACCGAGAACCGGCCGGACCGCGAGAAGGTCCTCGCCGAATGGAAGGGCCAGTACGGCCAGCCCAACCTGCTTCAGTACCACTCGCCCGGCTGCGGCAAGTGCGACCACACCGGCTTCAAGGGCCGCGCGGGCCTGCATGAGCTGCTGACCGTCACCCGGCCCATCCGCCGCCTCATCCAGACCGGCGGGCGCGCGGAAGAGCTCATGCATCTGGCCATGTCCGAAGGCATGACGACGCTGAGACAGGACGGGATCGCGAAAGTCCTGCAAGGGGTCACGACGCTCGGCGAGGTCCGGTCGACCAGCAACCAGTAGTCCCCGCCGTCGCGAGCTGCTGTCGCGAAGTGCTGTCGGGAGGTGGCATCGCGAGTGGCCGACGAGTGGTCCGCGAGCGGCTATTCGGCCTTCAGGTCGTGATCGCGCAGCATGATGGGCTCGCGAGAGCCGCCGGCGACGCGGCGTCGGACGATTCCTCCGAGTTCGTCGGCGTGGGCCTCATAGGTCTGCAGCGGATCGTCGTTCGTGCCGTTGGGGCTGTAGCGATAGTGCAGCGTCTCGCGCCGGACGGAGGCGCCGATGAATTGCTCGCCAACGAGCACCCAGAAGCGGATGGATCCGGAACTCAGGTCGTAGAACGCGGCTGGCTTCACTCTGTCTCCTGACGCTGACGCATCACCATGGGAGATCAGGTTGCGGGCATCCGCCCGCGCCGTCTGTGCACCGGCACACACAGGCCGCCCCATTCGGCCCATTCGGCTCATTCAGCCTTTTCAGCCTTTTCGGCCTTTTCGGCGCTTTCGGCGCTTTCGGCGCTTTCGACCCTATTGGCGCTTTTGGCCTCAGGCCTCATGCCGCGACGGCCTGGGCATCGGCGGCCTTGAGCTGCTGCACCAGCGCGACGTACTCGCTCATGGCCTGCTCGCGCGGCCGACCTTGGAGGCTCGCCCAGGCGTCGTACTTCGCCCGTCCTACCACGTCCAGGACGCCCGGCCGCTCGCCCGAGGCGTCGCCGAGGCTGCCCTGCTTGTACAGCGCATACAGCCGCAGCAGACTGGCCTCATCGGGCGCCCTGGAGAGCGTCCGGGACAGCGCGGCCGCGGCCTCGAAGGCCGCTTCGGCCGGGCTGGGGCCATCGGGCACGGGCTCGCCGCCGAAGTGCTCGTAGTCCAGCGCGGGCTAGTCCGGGAACCATCGCGCCTCGATCAGCCGCCCCTGATGCAGGCTGATCGCCAGCACGCCCTGGGAGGCCAGTGAACCGGCCTTCAGCGTCGTCGGCAGCACCGCCATGCCGGCATTGAGCACCGGCGTGCCGAAAGCGGTGAACGTCAGCCCCTCGCCCGCCCAAGCCTGCAGGCGCGCCAGGCCCTTGCCGCCGCGGAAGATGCCGGTGCTGCGGTTGTGGCCCGGCTGGTACCAGGTGAAGTCGGGGATGCCGCGCTCGTACAAGGCGGCGAAATCGGCGCGCTCCAGGTCCGCGCGGGCGGCGGCCAGCAGCGCGTCGATCGCCTCGCCGCTCATGTGCGGATCGTCGCGGCTCATGCCCAGGCCGGCGTCGCTGGCGCCGAAGAATTCCAGGGTGCGCTGGGCGACGATCTCCTTGTCGTTGTCCACGCAGATCAGGTGATAGCTGTTCTCCAGGATCACCATGCGCGCCTGGCCGGCGCGCTTGCCGGCGCCGATGTGCTCGACGAGGAAATTGGCGGAGCGGACGCTGGTCAATTCATCCTCGCGCGCATGGATCACCAGCGTGGGACAGGGGATGCGGGTCAGGTCCTTCCTCACGAAGCGGCGCAGGCGATCCACCTCGCGGATGCAGGCCAGCGGGACCCAGCTGTAGGCGAAGGCATCGCCGCGCTCGAACTTGGCGCGCACGATGGCGCGCAGCTGATCGTTCTTGATGCCGTACGGATCCTCCTCGTCCACGCGCATCCGGTCCGTCACGCCCGGCACCAGGTACAGCAGGTGGCGCAGCCCGCGATACCAGGGCGTGGACCAGCCATCGATGAACACCGGCGGCGCCAGCGCGACCAGGCGTCCCTTGTCGTGCCGTTCGCGCTTGCAGGTCTCGATGGCCAGCAGCGAGCCCATGCACATGCCCATCACATGCAGCACCTCGTGCTGGTCGACGATCTCGCGGTACTTGGCCCGGACCGCCTCCAGCCAATCCTCGGCGCGCACGCCGAGCAGGTCGGACGGCTGGCCGCCGTGGCCCGGCAGCGTGATCGAATAGGTGACGAAACCCGCGTTCTTCAGGCGCTTGTGCATCGAGCCCAGGTCGTACTGCGTGCCGCCGAGGCCGTGGATCAGGAAGACCGCGGGCTCAGCCATGGGGCTTCTCCCCGGCCGCCAGACTCAGCAGGGCCACGACCTGCTCGACCCGACCGTCGCCGCCGTGCACCGCGGCCAGCCGCTCGCGCACGCGCTGCACCTGTCCGCCCGCCAGGCGCAGCGTGTAGGCCTGCTCGCTGGAGGCGCGCACGCCCTGCGCCACCGCCTGCCAGGTGGCTTCCACCAGGCCGCGTTCCGCGGGGTCGATCAAGTCGAGCCAATCCTGGATAGTGACGGCGGCCGACGCCGCGCGGCCCAGGACCTGGTCGGCGCCCGCCCCCCAGGTGGCCCGGCCGGTGGTGGCGTCGTACTCGACGCTGGCCACGCCCACGGCCCGCAACGTGCGCTCGTAGCGCAGGTGCCACTCGTCGGCGCGGGCCAGCGCGGCGCGGCGCCCCTCGGCCAGCGCGCGGGTCACCAGCAGCACGGCCGCCCACACCATCACGAAGCCCTGCACCTCGACGACGGCCTCGCCGCGGAAGCCTTCATGGAACGCAAAAGGTCCGTCGCCCTGCGCCGTGCGTCCGATGATCAGCAAGGCGCCGAGCAAGGTGGCCAGCGTGCCGCCGCGAGCGCCCCACATCAGCGACGCCACCAGCAGGAAAGGCATCGGCACGTAGGCCAAGGTCGCCGCGACGCCACCCCAACGCTGCGCGGCCTGGTTCGAGAACACCAGCAGCACGGCGATGATGAAGCCGGCGAATGCCACCGCCCCGCCGAGGAAGGGCGACATCGGCAGGCCGCCCGATCGTCTGATGCGGAAGCCCTGGAAGGCGGTGACCAGCGGCGCGACCAGCAGCAGGCCGACGATCGTCGACAGCGCCCATGCGCGCCACTCGACGCCGAGGTCCGCGTCCGGACGTTGCCAGCCCCACAGCAAGGTCGCCAGCGTGGCCCCGATCAGCGACGCCGCCACGGCGCCGGCCATCATCAGCGCCGCGCCGCGAGGCGTCTGCGAATCCGGTCGGCCGTGCGTCGCGATCCACGCGCCCAGCGCCATGCTGGACACCTCGACACCGGCGAACGCCAGTGCCGGACCGACCCCGAGCCGGTGATCCACGAGACCCCACACGGTCGCGGCCACCCCGGCACCCGCCAGGAGCGCCGGCCAGGCCCAGCGGGCGGTGACCAGCAGAGCGGCGAACGTGATGCCGCTGCTCAGCCAGACCAGCGTGGTCTGCGTCGCGGCATGAGCCATCGACCGCGACAGCATGGCCGCCGCCAGCCACAGCAGGGCCACCAAGGCGGCCTTCATCAGATGTTGCATTGATGCTCCCTCACGCCCAGGTCGCGGAGCAGGATAGCGTGAGGATTTGCGTCAGGGCAAGCGTGTCAGGTCTTGCCAGGCCAGCGCCGCATGGCTCGCCGCGGCGGCTGCGGGGAGTTGTGCAGAGTTTCCCTGGACCGGGCCTCTCCGTTGCCGACAACTGCGGCCGGCGCACGGTGCGATGATGGGCGCGAGCACGAGCGCGCCCGTTTCCGGACTGAGCGCTGTACAGGTGTCGCAGGGCCGCTGCGCCCTGGCGACTCGATCGATGAGACGGTCGCCGGGTGGAAGCCCGCGATCGCAATGGAGAGGAGAACCATGGCGAGTCTGGACTTCGAGGGCGAGAAGGCACAGTTCCGCGTCTTCTACGACGCCAATTCGGCGATGCTGGAGAACGCCAGCAGGTCGCTGGTCAGCCTCCTCACGGACCTGCTCCCGCAACTCGGCTCGGTGCCCTTCTCCAAGATCGAGTCGCGGCTGAAGGACCGCGAGGAGTGCATCAAGAAATTCAATCTCAAATACCGTCAAGCCCTGGAAGCCGGCTCGACGGCGTACGAGATCAGGAACCACGTCAGCGACCTGGTCGGCCTGCGCATCGTCTGCCTCTATGAGGACGACATCGAGAAGATCGGCGCGATTCTCCAGAGCGAGTTCGAGGTGGTCGAAGTCACCGACAAGATCTCGACCATCGAGAACACGGAGGCCTCGTTCGGCTACAAAGGTCTGCATTTCGATCTCAAGCTCAAGAACCCGCGGCTGGAGTTGCCCGAGTACCGGGCCTATGCGGACCTTCAGTTCGAAGTGCAGGTACGGACGATCGTGCAGGACTCCTGGAGCGTGCTGGATCACAAGATCAAGTACAAGAAATCCATTCCCAATCATCTGAAGCGCCGGATCAACACGCTGGCCGCGCTCTTCGAGCTCGCCGACCGGGAGTTCCGGCAGATCCGGGACTCCACCGAAGAGGAGCTTCAAAAGGAAGAGGACGAGCCGGCCGAGCCTGCGGAAACGTCTGTTCCGCAAGGCGTCCATGGTGCGGCGCCAGGTGAAGCGCCGCGTACCGAGCCTCCCGAGTCCCCGGCCACCGAGCGTCGCAGCGCGAAGCTCAACGCCTTCAATTTCCTGAAGATCGCCAGCCACTTCTTCCCCACCTTCGACTTCGTGCCGCAGAAGGTGGATGGCTTCGTTCAGGAGATCGTGACGGCGCAGCCGTCCATTTCACGCTCGGAGTTCAACCAGTACCTGCGCGAGAACATCGGCATCGTCAAGCGATACCAGGTCCACTTCGAAGACAGTTCCGAGAACCGGATGAATCCTTTCACCGTGATCCGTCACAGCCTCTATCTGGGCGACAAGGCGCTGTTCCAAGGCATCCTGACGAGTCTCGCCAAGAAGAACTTCGAGGAGTGGCTCTCGGTCCACGCCGTCGAGGAACTCTGAAGCCACGGCTCCTGAGCGAGATCCCGTCCTGAACCGCGCCGCGGCGCCCGTTCGCGGGCCTTCAGGACTGGCGGCGCCTAGCGCGCCAGGAGGTCCAGGATCGGCGCCGCCATCCGCGCCGCCGCGCCGCGATGCGCGGCAGCGAAGGCCGTGGCCGACGCAGCCATGGCATCGCGCTCATCCGGCCTCGTGAGCAACGCGAGCGCCTCTGCCACGCCCCGCGGCAGGGTCTCGACGCGCCGCGCGGCGCCTGCCTGCAGTGACAGTTCCGCCGCCTCGGCGAAGTTGAAGGTATGCGGTCCCATGAACAGCGGCACGCCGCAGGCTGCCGTCTCGATCAGGTTCTGTCCGCCGAGCTTCTCGAAGCTGCCGCCGAGCAGCGCGACGTCGGCCAGGCCGTAGTACAGCGCCATCTCGCGCATCGAATCGCCCAGCCACACGTCCGCCACGCCCGCGCTCAGCGGCGGCGTGGCGATGTCGCTGGTGCCGAAGGCGCTGCGCCGCGCGAGCGTGAGGCCCGCCTCGGTCACCATCGCGGCGATCTCGTCGAAGCGCTGCGGGTGCCGCGGCACGATCAGCAGCAGCGGTGAACCCGCAACCGCCCTCGCCTGCGACGCCGCCTTCCAGGCGGCCAGCATCGCGGCCTCCTCGCCTTCGCGAGACACCGCCAGCATCACCACGGGACGGTTCAGCCCGGCGCGCCACGCGCGGCCTCGCGCGAGCAGCGCGTCATCCGGCTGGAGGTCGAACTTCAGGTTGCCGCAGACGCGCACTTCCTCGACGCCGGCCTGACGCAGCCGATCGGCATCGGCCGCCGTCTGCGCCAACGCCAGCCGCAGGCTGCGCGCCGCCGGCGCCAGCAGCGCCTTGAACTTCGCGCCGCGACGCAGGCTGCGCGCGGACAGCCGCGCATTCGCGAGCACCATCGGCACGCCCGCCTTCCGCGTCTCGTGCTGCACGTTGGGCCAGATCTCGGTTTCCATCAGCACGCCGACCGCCGGCCGCGTGCGCTTCAGGAAACGGCGCACCGCGCCGGGCGTGTCGAAGGGCAGCCAGCGCTGCGTGTCGCCGTCGCGCAGCAGCGCGCGGCCGGCCTCCCGGCCGGTCGCCGTCGTGTGCGTGAGCAGCAGCCGCATGCCGGGCCGCTCCTGGCGCAGGCGCTCGATCAGCGCCGCGGCCGCCCGCGTCTCGCCCAGCGACACCGCATGCACCCAGATCGCGCCCGGGGCGATCGCCTCGCCGAAGCCGAAGCGTTCGCCCGGATGCACCGCGTAGAGCGGCTCCACGCGCCCGCGCAGCAGCACGCGCGCCAGATAGGCCGGCGTCGCGAGCCTCAGCACGGTGCTGAAGACCGCGCGCGCCAGGCGCTCCTTGAACGAATCGGAACTCAAAGGCGAATGCCCCATGCCGCGATCAAGGAGCCCGCCAACGATGGGCCGCTCAACGATGCGCCGCTCAATGGCCGGACGTGAACGTGATGTCCGGCTTCACGCGCTTGAGCTGGGCCAGCACTTCCTTCTGGATGCGCTCCAGCGCTTCCTGCGTGTGGCCTTCGAAACGCAGCACCAGCACCGGCGTCGTGTTGGACGCGCGCACCAGGCCGAAGCCGTCGTCGTACTCCACGCGGATGCCGTCGATCGTGATGATGTCCTTGGCGTTCGGGAACTCGGCGATCTCCTTGAGCTTGGCGACGACCTCGTGGTGCTCGCCTTCCTTGCAGGGGACGTTCAGTTCCGGCGTGTTGACGCTGTTGGGCAGGTCGTTCAGGACTTTGCTCGGGTCGTCGCTGCGCGAGAGGATTTCCAGCATGCGCGCGGCGGTGTACATCGCGTCGTCGAAGCCGTACCAGCGCTCGGCGAAGAAGATGTGGCCCGACAGCTCGCCGGCCAGCGGCGCGCCGGTTTCCTTCAGCTTGGCCTTGGCCAGCGAGTGGCCCGTCATCCACATCAGCGGCTTGCCGCCGTGCTCTTCGATCCACGGGGCCAGGCGTTGCGTGCACTTGACGTCGAAAATGATCTCCGAGCCCGGCAGGCGCGTCAGGATGTCCGCGGCGATCAGCATGATCTGGCGGTCCGGCATGATCATCGTGCCGTCCTTGGTGACGATGCCCAGGCGGTCGCCGTCGCCGTCGAAGGCCAGGCCCAGCTCGGCGTCGGTCGCGTGCACGATGCGCTTGAGGTCCTCGAGGTTCTCGGGACGCGACGGATCCGGATGGTGGTTGGGGAAGTCGCCGTCGACCTTCGAGAAGATGTCAACCACCTCGCAGCCCAGCGCGCGCAGGATGGCCGGGGCGGTCGCGCCCGGGATGCCATTGCCGCTGTCGACCACGACCTTCATCGGGCGCGACAGCTTGGCGTCCTTGACGATGCGCTGCGTGTACTCGGCGATGACATCCATCTGGCCGACGCGGCCGTTGCCGGTGGCATAGTCCTCGGACTCGATGCGGCGCTTCAGGCCCTGGATCTGCTCGCCGTAGACGGCGGCGCCCTTCAGGACCATCTTGAAGCCGTTGTAATCCTTCGGGTTGTGGCTGCCCGTGACCATGATGCCGGAGTTGCAGCCATGCTTGCCGCGCGTCGCGGCGACGTAGTACAGCATCGGCGTCGTGACGGCGCCGATGTCGACGACGTCCAGACCGGTCGACTTCAGCCCGCGGATCAGCGCGTTCACCAGCGACGGACCCGACAGGCGGCCGTCGCGGCCGACGGCAACGGCCTTCTCACCGGCGTTGATCGCCTCGGTGCCGAAGGACTTGCCGAGATGCTCGGCCAGTGCCTCGTCCAGCGTCGTGCCCACGACCCCGCGGATGTCATAGGCCTTGAAGATGGATGCGTGAACTTGCATGTGCTTCCTTGCAGGAATTGGTGGTGGTTCGAAACTGGGGCGCATTGTAGGCAGCGCCTATGAGAGGTCCGTGTAACCCGGTGCACGGCGGGCTACAGAGGGCAATTCCCGGGCCAGACTGAGCGCGCGGGGATCGGCCGAGGCACCTCTTGGGACTTGGCGCTCGGGAAACGGCCTGGGCCCCTTGGGACCGGGCGCTCGGGAACCCGCCAGGGCCCTTTGGGACCGAGCGATCGGGAACCGGCCAGGGCCCCCTTTTCTCCATGTCCCTCCTTTGTCGGCCGCCACGGCCTCCAAATTCCCTCCTTGACTTCCGAAAAGGGGGCCCTGGCCGGTTCCCTCCGGACGTCTCGTGGTGGGCCCGCAGGGGGAACAGGGACATGTCCGAAAACGGCGAGAACCGCCGGACACCGGCTCCTATGATCCTTGCCATGGACTTCCTTCTCGACCCGGATCACTGCTACCCCGCGCTGCTGGCGCGCGACGCGCGCTTCGACGGTCAATGGTTCGTCGGCGTGACCTCGACCGGCGTCTATTGCCGCCCGATCTGCCGGGTGCGCGCGCCGCGGAGAGAGAACTGCCGCTTCTTCCCCAGCGCCTCGCTGGCCGAGGCCGCCCGCTTCCGCCCGTGCCTGAAATGCCGCCCCGAACTGGCGCCGGCCGCACGCCCATGGAGCACGATGGACGCCGCCGAGGTGCTGGCACGCGAAGCCGCACGCTGGCTCGACGAGTGCGCGCCGGAAGAGGCCTCGCTGCCCACACTCGCCGCGCACCTGGGCGTCAGCGAGCGCCATGTGCGCCGCGTCTTCACCGCCGTGCACGGCGTTGCACCGCTCCAGTATCTGCAGACGCGCCGGCTGCTGCTGGCCAAGCAGCTGCTGACCGACACGCGGCTGCCGATCGGCGAGGTCGCGCTCGCGGCAGGCTTCTCTAGCCTTCGCCGCTTCAACGCCGCCTTCCAGGAACACTACCGTCTGAGTCCCAGCGCGCTGCGCAAGGGCGGCGCAGAGACCGAAGCAAGCGCATCCGGCAACGCCCTGGAGACCGCTGAACTGCGCCTGGACCTGCGCCCGCCGCTGCTGAGTTCGGCGCTGCTCAACTTCCTCGCCGCCCGCGCGGTGCCAGGTGTTGAGCAGGTCGATGTCGAGCGCCTCGCGCTGTCGCGCAGCGTGCGGCTGGTGCGCCCGGGCCAGGCGGATGTGCTGGGCTGGCTGTCGCTGCGACTGCCCCCCGACGACGACGAGCGACCACGCGTGCGCCTGTCGCTGAGCGCGTCGCTGTGGCCCGTGATCGCGCCGCTGATGCCGCGCCTGCGTCGCTGGCTCGACCTCGATGCCGACCCGCAGGCCATCGCCGCCGCGCTCGGCGAGACCCTCGGTCCTGCCGCCGCGGGCCTGCGCCTGCCGGGGTCGCTGGACCGATTCGAACTTGCGATCCGCGCCGTGCTCGGACAGCAGGTGACGGTCGCGGCCGCACGCACGCTGGCCACGCGCCTGATCGCCAGATTCGGCGAGCCGTTGCCCGATGCCGCTGGCGCGCCGCCTGGCGTGACGCACGTGTTCCCGACGCCGGCCACGCTGGCCGCCGCCACGGTCGACGACATCGCCCCGATCGGCATGCCCGGCCGCCGGGCCGAGGCGCTGATCCACCTTGCCCGCCAATGGCCGACGCTGGCCTTCGCCCAGGGTCGCGGCACGGTGGAGGACGCGATCGCGGAGCTCGCCGCCCTGCCCGGCCTCGGTCCGTGGACGGCGCACTACATGCTGATGCGCGGCTGGAGCTGGCCCGACGCCTATCTGCCGGGCGATGTCGTCCTGAAGCAATGCCTTGAAGAACGCGCCGGCCAGCCGCTGCGTCCGCGCGAGCTGATCGCTGCCGCCGAGCATTTCGCTCCTTACCGCAGCTACGCCGTGTTGCAACTATGGCGGGATGCCGCAACGAAATCCGCCGCTGCCAGGACTCTCCCGAAGTCCGCCGCTGCCACGTCCGTTTCGAAGTCCGCCGCTGCCAAAACCACCCGAAGTCAACCAAGGGTTGTGGGGCCGGAATGAGGCTGGGGGTTCCCGGAGGGATGCCCCCTGCCTCGTGGAGAGCCCGCGCTTGGCCCACCGGAGTCACCGGACCTCCCGCCAAACCAAGGCCCAGCCTCCCGCCAGCCTCCCACCCACCAAGGAGAGATCCGATGAAGCACCGCCACCATACGGCCTGGACCGAGACCGACACGCCGCTCGGCCGCCTGCTGATCGCGCGCAATGCCGAGGGCTTGTCGGGCCTGTGGTTCGAGGACCAGAAGTACCACCCCGGCGCCCTCGCCGCTCCTCGCGACGATGACGACGCGCTGCTGCGCGACACCGTCGCGGCGATGAAGGACTACTTCGCGGGCCGGACCGCGGCGCTTCCTCCGATGTCGCCCTCGGGCACCGCGTTCCAGCAAGCCGTGTGGCGGGCCCTGCTCGGCATCCCGGCGGGCGAGACCCTGACCTACGGCCAGCTCGCCGCACGCCTGGGCCGGCCGGAGGCCGTGCGCGCCGTCGCGGCGGCGGTGGGACGCAACCCGGTGTCGGTGCTGATCCCGTGCCACCGCGTCCTCGGCGCCGACGGCAGCCTCACCGGCTACGCCGGCGGTCTCCACCGCAAGGAAGCCCTACTGACAATCGAAGGAGGCCTGCCCGCTAAGCTGCGCCCCTCGCCGACAGAGACTCCTCCCGGGACCTTCGCCCTTCGCCGTCCCGGCAAGCACGACAACAACCAAGAGGCCCCCGCGTGAAGCGAAGCGATCTGATCGAACTGCTGGTCCTGGCCGCCATCTGGGGCGCGTCCTTCCTGTTCATGCGCGTGGCAGCGCCGGAGTTCGGCGCGGTCGCGACGGCTGCCGTGCGCGTGGCCGGGGCCTCGCTGTTCCTGATCCCGCTGCTGGGCCTGCGCGAAGGCCTCGGCGACCTGCGCACCCACTGGAAGGGCCTGCTGCTGGTGGGCCTGCTGAACAGCGCCTTCCCGTTCGCGCTGTTCAGCTTCGCGGCGCTGTCGATCAACGCCGGCCTGTCGAGCATCCTCAACGCCACCACGCCGATGTGGGGCGCGCTGGTCGCCTGGGCCTGGTTCGGGCAACGCCTGGACGGATCGCGCATGCTGGGCCTGGCGCTGGGCTTCGCGGGCGTCGTGCTGCTGGCCTGGGACAAGGCCTCGTTCAAGCCCGGCGGCAGCGGCTTCGCGATCGTCGCCTGCCTGATCGCCGCGCTGAGCTACGGCATCGCCGCCAGCGCCACCAAGCGCTACCTCACTGGCGCCAGCCCGCTGGCCGTCGCCACCGGCAGCCAGTTCGCGGCCGCGCTGCTGTTGGCCGCGCCGGCCTGGTCGCTGCGTCCGGCCGCGATGCCCAGCGGTCACGCCTGGGGCGCGGTGGCGCTGCTGGCGCTGCTGTGCACCGGCATCGCCTACATCCTGTTCTTCCGGCTGATGAAGCGCGTCGGCCCGACCAACACGATCTCGGTGACCTTCCTGATCCCGGTCTTCGGCCTGCTGTGGGGCTGGATCTTCCTGGGCGAGACGCTGAGCGCCAGCATGGCCGCGGGTTGCCTCGTCGTGCTGCTCGGCACCGCGCTGGCGGTGGGTGTGCTCAAGCTGCCTTCGACGTCGCCTCCAGCGACGTCCTGAGGATCCTGTCCGACAGGCCCGGTGCCGCGCCCGCGCAGGCCCGGGCCAGGATCATCCCGCCGACCATCGTCGACAGCACGCCGATCGCGCGGGCTTCATCCTCCGCGGTCGGCTCGTCGACGATCGTGCCGTCGGGCCGATGCACGGCCAGCTCGCGCAGGTAGGCGGCGATGCCGGTGCTCATCGATTCGCGCAGCAGACCGCCCTCGCGCGCCGCGTCGACGGCCAGCGCCGCCATCGGGCATCCCGCCCCGGGCGCGTCGCGATGCGCGGCGCCGAAGTAGCGTTTGAGAAACGGCTGGTAGTCGCCGCCATGTTTCTCAAGCTGCGCGCCCAGCCGCGACAGCGAGCCGTCGAAGGCCACTTCGCAGGCTTCGGCCGCGAGTTCCTCCTTCGACGCGAAGCGCCCGTAGAAGCCGCCGTGCGTGAAGCCGGCCTCGCGGGAGATCTCCGCCAGGCCGACCCCGGCCACGCCCCGCTCGCGGTACAGCTTGGACGCCGCGTCGACCAGCGCCTTGCGGTTGGCGGCCGATTGCTCTTTGGTGACTTTCATGATGAGCACCATTGTAGGAAGCCCGGCTGCAACTTCCGGCGGAGGCGCGATGTCACGATTTTGAGTAGGGGCATCATCAAATCTGCGGCGGACGTCGGAAATCTCGATACGATGGCGGCCATCATTAAAACAGGCACCCCTGGAAGGATCCTCCCGCATGCTTGCCGCCGCCATGTCCCGACGCATGACCCACCGGGGTCTGCACTTCAGCTGGGTGATCGCCGGGCTGACCTTCCTGACGATGCTGTTCATGTCGGCGGCGCTGGGCCTGCCCGGCGCGATGCTGCAGCCGCTGGCGCAGGAATTCGGCTGGTCCACCAGCCAGATCTCGTCGGCGCTGGCGCTGCGCTTCGCGCTGTTCGGATTGATGGGGCCGTTCGCGGCGGTGCTGATGGAGCGCTTCGGCGTGCGCGCCGTGGTCAGCGTGGCGCTGGGACTGGTCGGCGGCGGCATGCTGATGGCCGGGCTGGTCACGCAGCTGTGGCATCTGGTCGTGCTGTGGGGCGTGGTGCTGGGTCTGGGCAGCGGCATGACGGCGCTGGTGCTCGGCGCCATCGTGTCCAACCGCTGGTTCGCGACGCGCAAGGGCCTGATCATGGGCATCCTCACCGCCAGCGCCGCGACCGGCCAGTTGATCTGCCTGCCGATCGCCGCCTGGATGATCGAGCGCTGGGGCTGGCGCGCCCCGCTGCTGCCGCTGGCCGTGCTGTGCCTGGCGGTGATGAGCCTGGTGCTGCTGTTCATGCGCGACCGGCCGTCCGACGTCGGCCTCGCGCCCTATGGCGCCGATCCTGCCGCTGCCGCGGCGCCGGCCGCGCCCGCCGCGAAGGTCACGTGGCTCACGCCGTTCACCGCCTTGCGTGAAGCGTCGAGCCAGCCGACCTTCTGGCTGCTCTTCGGCACCTTCTTCATCTGCGGGCTGTCGACCAACGGCCTGGTGCAGACCCATTTCATCTCGTTGTGCGGCGACTACGGCCTGGCGGCGGTGCCGGCGGCCTCGGTGCTGGCGATGATGGGGATCTTCGATTTCATCGGCACCATCCTGTCGGGCTGGCTCAGCGACCGCTACGACACCCGCAAGCTGCTTTGCTGGTATTACGCGCTGCGCGGGCTGTCGCTGATGTGGTTGCCGAACGCGGAGTTCACGCTCTACGGGCTGTCGCTGTTCGCGGTGTTCTACGGACTGGACTGGATCGCGACGGTGCCGCCGACGGTGCGCCTGACGGCAGAGCGCTTCGGCGCGGCGAAGGTGGGGATGGTGTTCGGTTGGATCTTCGCGGGCCACCAGATCGGCGCGGCGGTCGCAGCCTACGGCGCGGGGCTGAGCCGCAGCCTGCTGCTGAGCTACTCCCCGGCGCTGTACGTCGCCGGCGCGGCCTGCCTGCTGGCGGCGGTCATGGCGATGGTGATCCGTCGGAAGACGGTCGCTGCGAGCTGAGCCTCCAATGACATCGGGGCCCGAAGGCCCCGATACAGCGTGCATCGAAGGGACGGTTCGCCGTCCCTTTGTTCATTCCGCCGCGATCGCATCCGGCGGCGCGGCGAGCAGCGCCTGCAGGCCTTCCTCGTCGAGGACAGTGACGCCCAGCTCGCGCGCCTTGTCGAGCTTGGAGCCCGCCTCCTCGCCCGCGATCACGTAGCTGGTCTTCTTCGACACCGAGCCGCTGACCTTGCCGCCGGCGGCCTCGATCAGCTCCTTGGCCTCGTCGCGCGACAGCGTCGGCAGCGTGCCGGTCAGCACCAGCGTCTTGCCGGCCAGCGGCTGCGGTCCGGCGGGCGCCGCGGCGGCCCCTTCCGATTGCGGGAATTCGACGCCCGCGGCGAGCAGCTGCTCGACGACCTCGCGGTTGTGCGCCTCGGCGAAGAACGCCGCGATGCTCTTCGCGACGATCGGCCCGACGTCCTTGACCGCCAGCAACTGCTCCTCGGTCGCGCCCATCAGCGCGTCCAGGTTGCCGAAGTGCTTCGCCAGATCCTTGGCCGTGGTCTCGCCCACCTGCCGGATGCCCAGCGCGAAGAGGAAGCGCGCCATCGTCGTGCGCTTGCTCTTCTCGAGCGCGTCGATCAGGTTCAGCGCGCTCCGGTCCCCCATGCGTTCCAGCGCGGTGAGCTTGGCCACGCCGAGCTTGTAGAGCCCCGGCAGGCTGGTGACGATGCCGCCGTCGACGAGTTGGTCGACGAGCTTGTCGCCCAGGCCCTCGATGTCCATCGCGCGCCGTCCGGCGAAGTGCAGCATCGCCTGCTTGCGCTGCGCGGGGCAGAAGATGCCGCCGCTGCAACGGTGGTCGATGCCGCCCTTCTCGCGCACGACGTCGCTGCCGCAGATCGGGCAGTGCTTCGGCATGCGGAAGTTGGGCACGTAGCGCGCGCGCTTCGCATCGACCTTGCCGACGACCTCCGGGATCACGTCGCCGGCGCGCCGGATGATGACCTGGTCGCCGACGCGGATGCCCTTGCGGCGCATCTCGAAGAGGTTGTGCAGCGTCGCGTTGCTGACCGTCGTGCCGCCGACGAAGACCGGTTCCAGCTTGGCCACCGGCGTCAGCTTGCCGGTGCGGCCGACCTGGATGTCGATGCGGTCGAGCTTCGTGACCTGCTCCTGCGCCGGGTACTTGTGCGCCACCGCCCAGCGCGGCTCGCGCGAGACGAAGCCCAGCCGCCGCTGCAGCTCGCGGCTGTTGACCTTGTAGACGACGCCGTCGATGTCGAAGGGCAGCGCATCGCGCTTCTCGCCGATCGATTGATGGAAGGCCACCAGGCCTTCGGCGCCGCGCACCACCGCGCGGTCGGCGTTGACCGGCAGGCCGTAGGCCTGCAGCGCGTCCAGCATCGCGCTGTGCGTCGCCGGGATCTCCCAACCCTGCGTCTCTCCGATGCCGTAGGCGAAGAAGCTCAGCGGCCGCTGCCGCACCAGCGCCGGGTCCAGCTGCCGGATCGCCCCGGCGGCCGTGTTGCGCGGATTGACGAAGGTCTTCTCGTTCGCGGCCCGCTGGCGTTCGTTGAGCGCCTCGAAATCGTCGCGACGCATGTAGGCCTCGCCGCGCACCTCCAGCACCGCGGCCTTCGCGCCCTCGCCCGACAGCTTCAACGGGATCTGCTTGATCGTGCGCACGTTCTGCGTCACGTCCTCGCCGGTCTCGCCGTTGCCGCGCGTCGCGGCCTGCACCAGCACGCCGTGTTCGTAGCGCAGGCTGATCGCCAGGCCGTCGAATTTCAGCTCCGCCGCGTACTCGACCGGCGCGGCGTTCTCGCCCAGGTCCAGTTCGCGGCGCACACGCGCGTCGAAGTTCTCGGCGCCGCTGGCCTCGGTGTCGGTCTCGGTGCGGATCGACAACATCGGCACCACGTGCCTCACCGGCTCGAAGCCCTCCAGCACCTGCCCGCCCACGCGCTGCGTCGGCGAGTCCGGCGTCAGCAGCGCCGGGAACGCGGCCTCGATGGCCTGCAGTTCCTGGAACAGCTTGTCGTACTCGGCATCGGGCAGCGACGGCGTGTCGAGCACGTAGTACAGGTGAGCGTGGTGATGGAGCAGCGCGCGGAGTTCGGCGGCGCGGGCGGTGGCTTGTTGGGCGGAGAGCGAAGACACGGAAGCGGACCTCGAGGGAGTCATGCGCGCATTGTGGCGCACCCCCACTGAGCCACCGCTGGTCACGGCTGGCACCCCTGTCTTCTCGCACTCTCTGGAAAGGAGGTCTGTTCCATGACCCTCGACGTCGTCACCGCATCCGCTCCCCTCGCCCGTTCGAAGCACCGCCGCGCCGGCGCCCGTCCGCAACGCGGCGTCACCCTGCTCGAACTCCTGATCGGGGTCGGCGTGATCATCGTTGTCATGGTCATCGTGCTGATGGGCATGCGCAACCTCAACGCGCAGATGGACCGCTCCGCCCTGCTGCGGCAGGCGCCGCAGATCCGGGCCAACGTCACCGGCTTCGGGAAAACCGGCGCGGTGAACCTCGCCGAGGTGACCACCGCCCGCGCGCACGGCTTGAGCGCCTTCCCGCTCGGGTCCGTCACCGTGGCGGGCGACGCCGTCACCGTGAAGCACGAGCTCGGCGGCCAGATCTTCGTCGCGGGCTTCAACGACGACTTCGGGGCCGCGAGGAAGGGCGAGGCGTTCACGCTGAGCTACACCAGCATTCCCGCGTCGCAATGCGCCAGCGTCGCGCGGGGACTCGCGCTCGTGGCCGACGGCATCTGGGTCGGCGAGGAGACGGCCGAGATCAGGCACACGAAGCCCGCCGACAACAAGGTCGTGAAAGTGCCCGGCTCCGCCGAGCCGATCGGCGTCGGGAAACTCGTCGATGCATGCAAGACCGAGAGCACCGTGGTCACCGTCCACGCGTTGATGGCCAACTGAACGCGCACCGATGGTCCCGTCACGATTCCTCTGCGCCTGCGCGCTGATGTCCGGCGCGGCGATCTCCGCGTCGCCCCTGCCGCCGGACGCCGGTCCACGGCCGGTCGCCGCCGCGTCTTCGGCGGCGGCCGCCGCACGGGCGGACCTCGAGACCGACGGTGCGATGGCGTGGACCTTCGCCCGCGTCGACGGCACCGTCCACCAGGCGTTGCAGCGCTGGACACGCGAAGCGGGCTGGCAGCTGGTGTGGGAGGTCGATCGCGACTTCCCCATCGATGCCGAGGTCACGCTGCGCGGCAACTTCCTGGACGCATTGACCCAGGCGATGGCCGTGTTGCGCGACACCGACTTCCCGCTGCAGGCCCGCGTCCAGGCGGGGACCCGCGTGGTGCGGGTCGTCCGCTACCTGCCCGATGGCGCTCGCCAGTGAGGAACTTCCCCGTGCCGTTTTTCTCGCGGTCCTCATCGCGCTCATCGTCGTGTTCATCACTGCGCTCATCGCCGTGTTCATCGCTGCGCTCATCGCCGTGTTCATCGCTGCGTCAGTCGCTGCGTTCGTTGCCACACTCCCTCCCGCGCCTTGCGGGCGTCGCTCCCCGGCGCTTCGTCATCACTAGCGGGATGGCGGCCTGCGTCGCCGTCGCCATCGCCATCGCCATCGCCGGATGCGCGGTGCCGGCCGCGCGCGAGACGGAGCAGGCCCAGCAGGCACTGCTCGATCGGGCCGAGGCGCTGCAGGCCCGGCTGCGCGAGCCGGCCGCACCGCCGCCGCTGGTCGTGAGCGATCCGACCCCGCGCTTCGCAAGCCGGTCCATCCCGCTGCGCCGCGACGAGCGGCTGCCGGACCACCTCGGCGACATCCGCCTGCACGCGCCGGGTCGGCTGCCGCTGGCCGCGGTAGCCGAACTGCTCTCGCGCGCCATCGGCCTGCCGGTGATCATGACGCCGGACGCGCTGCACAGCGCCGCCGACTACGCGCCCGGTCCCGCGCCGCGGCCGGCCTTCGACGCGGCGACCGCCGCGCCCGAGGAGACGGCCGCGCTGCGCCGGGCCGGCCGGGCGGGCGCCGTGCGGCTGGACATCTCCGCGCCGGAACACCAGAACACCGTCGAGATCGATCACACCGGGCCCTTGCGCCCGCTGCTGGACCGCATCGCGGCGCAGGCGGGACTGCACTGGCGCCACGCCGGCGGACGCATCGTGTTCTCCCGCGTGGTCACGCGCGCGATGCCGGTCAAGGCGCTGCCCGGCGGCCTGGACGCGAGCGCGTCGTTCGATGTGTTCGGCGGCGCGGAAAGCTCCGGCGGAGGTGCCGCCAAGATCGACGGCAACGCGCAGAGCGACTACTGGGCCGGGCTGCCCGACGCGCTGAAGCCGATGCTCTCCCCGGCCGCGGCGCTGCAGGTGGATCCGCGCGCGGGACTCGTGACCGTCACGGATGCGCTCGCCAACGTCGAACGCGTGCAGACCTACCTCGACGCGCTCAACGCCAACCTGCTGCGTCAGGTCGTGCTAGAGATCGAGGTGTTGCAGGTGAGCTTCACCGACGAGTTCAGCAACGGCATCGACTGGCGCCTGATGCTGGGCCGGCTCGGCCAGGGCAATCAGCTGGACCTGGTCGCGCCGGTGGCGCTCGGCCCGCTGGGCGCGGGCACGCCCGCGGCGCTGAGCTTCGTGCTCGGCCAGTCGGGCTCGCGCGGATCGCCCAGCGAATGGGTCGCCAAGGCGCTGCAGGAATACGGTCGCGTGTCGACCGCCTATTCGAGCGTGGTCACCACCACGAACCGGATGCCGGTGCCGGTCGGCGCGTTGCAGACGCGCTCGTACGTGCAGCGCGCGACGGCGCCGACCGTGAGCCCGACCACCGGCCTGACCACCGCGGGCGCGCTGGAGCCCGGCAAGCTCACGACCGGCCTCGGTCTGACGGTGCTGCCGGTGATCCTGGATTCGCACCTCGTGCTGCTGCAGACCGCGCTGCAGATCAGCGAGCTGCGGCAGCTGCGCGCCTTCACCAGCGGCAGCGGCCAGTTGGCGCGGTCGGTGCAGTTGCCCGAGACGATGAGCTTCAGCACCCTGCAGCGCATCAGCGTGCCAGCCGGTCGCACGCTGGTGCTGGCCGGCTTCGAGCGCCGGCAGACCCAGCTCGACGACGCGGACATGGTGCGCGGCCTGGTGCCGCTGGCGCGGCGCGGCATGCACGCCAGACAAGGGACGGTCGTGCTGATCACGCCGAGGCTGGTGGAGCCGTGATGGACGCGCGACCGACACCGCCGGACGGCGCCGGCAAGACCGCCGAGGGGCGCGAGACCCGGGAGTCCCGAGGGACCCGCCAGGCGCGCGAGGCCCGAGCAACCCGCGACGCCAGCGAGGCCCGCGGTCTCGACGAAAGCGGCGTGGCCCGGGTGATGACCGTCGCTGGCGTGCGGCTGGCCTTCGGGCTGGACTGGCACCCGGTGGCGCGACCCGATGAGCCGGGCCCCGACCTGCGCCAGGCGCGCGCCGCCGGCTACCGCTTCGTCGCGCGACTCCCGGACGGCGCCCTGCTGGGACTGGCGCGCCGCGTCGACACGGGTCGACGCGCGCATCGACTTCCGCATCGCCGCGCCCATTCGGCGGTGGCCTTGCTGGTGGCCCGTTTCGCGGAGCGCGGCGCGGAGGCCTGCCTGATCGCCGCCTCCGGCACAGGCACAGGCACAGGCATCAGCACTAGCAGCGGTACCAGCAGCGGCACCAGCAGCGGCAGCGGAGCGTCTGGTGGCCCGAGCACGCGCGTGGCCTTTGTCGGCCTGATGGAGCGGCGGCCGGTGCCAGGCTTTGACCGCGTGCTGCCCGACCTCGACGCGGCGCTGGCGGTGCTGCAGGAGTTCCGCGACATGCATCCGGACCAGGAGGTCCGCGTCGCCAGCCATCTGCCCGGGCGGGACCGCATCGGCGAAGCGCTCGCACCGGACCTGCTGTTCGGACAGCCCGACGGCGACACGCGCCTGCTTCCCCTGCTGCCGGCGCGCTGGCCGGCCGCGCTCGCCGCGGGCCTGGCAGCACTCAGCCTGAGCGTCGGCTTCACGATGTGGATGCGGCATCAGCGCGAGGTGGAGCGCGCGACGCTCGACGCGGCGCGCCATCTCGCGGCGACGGCGGCGTCCCGTGCGCAAGCCTCCGCCCAACGCGCCCGCCGACTGGGCAGCCTGCTGGAGCAGGCGGGCCGGCCGGGCCTCGCCCCATTGGACCGCTGGCGTGCCGCCATCGCCGCGCTGCCCGTGAGCCGCGCCGGATGGACGCTTCAGCGGGTCGACTGCGATCGCTCAAGCGGGTGTGTCGCCACGTGGGCGCGCCATCACGGCAGCCTCGAGATGCTGGACGGATTGCCGGCCGGCGCGATCGGCGCGCCGTCGATGCAGCCTGACCTGTCGGCCGGCGAGGACGTGCTCGCGGCCTCGATGCAGACGCCGCTGGCGGACACGATCGAGCCGCCGCTGAAGCGGGGCGAGGCGCTCATCGCCGCGCGGCTGCCGCCGTTGCGCCTGGCCATGAACGTCTGGGGCAGCCACCTGCAGGAGCTGGCGACCGTCGGCGGCGCCGAAGCGTCGCTCACGCCGGGACCGCCCCTCGACGGCGAGGCCGGCGTGACCGACCCGAGCGCCACGAGCTCTACACGCAGCACGAGCACCACGACTGGCACGGACTCCGCGACCGGCATGACCAGCGCGGACCAGGAGCGCGCGGACCTCGTCGCGCAGCCGGTCGTCCGGATGGTCTGGCGCTTGAAGGACGGCGTCTGGTCCCTGCCGCTGGTCCAGGTGCCGCCGTACGTCGTCGTGGAGACCCTCACCCTGAATTTCGCCGCGTCACAGATCAGCTATGAGCTTTCCGGATCTCTCTTCGCCCATGGCGTGCGTTACTGATGTCTTCACTCCCCGACACTGCCGGCGGGTTCGCGCGACGGCGCTGGGGTCCTGCCTGCAGGCGGCGCTGTCGGCGGCCCTGTCGATGATCTTCTCGACCACCCTGTCGACAGCCCACGCCGGCGACGACGAAATCCGCGCGCCCGAGACCGCGCCGGGCGTGAGCTTGCGCCACCTGGTCGATGTCGCGCGACACAACAAGGCGGCGGAGCTGGCCGCCGCCACGGCCCGTCTGGCGGGCTCGATGCGCCCGCCCGGTGATCCGGCGGTGCCGGCGACGGCAACGACACGAGGTGTCGCGCTCGCCGAAGTGCCGCGCCTCTGGTCGCTCATGTCCGCCGGAAACCGCTGGCGGGCCGAGGTGCTGTTGAGGGGGCGCGTGCATGCCGTCGACAGCTCGTCCGGGCCGGAGACCCGCGTCGGACCGTGGCGCGTGCTCGGACTGACACCGGAGGGACTGCGTTTCGAACGGGTCGCGGCGGGCGGTCGTGCGCCCCGTCACCTCGTGCTGTCTCCGCCCGCGCAGGGGGCCGCGGCGGCGAGCTATCGCTTCGACGGCGGCAGGTCGCCCGTCGCCGGCAACTCCGCGCAGACTGGCGTCGGACGGCTCGATGCCGGTGACGGCAACGGCAATGGCGATAACAACGGCAACGGCAACGGCAACGGCGATGTCGGTGTCGGTGTCGGTGGCGGTGTCGATGTCGGTGGCGGTGACGCCGTCCGCCGCGCCACCGCACTGCCCCTGCCTGCGGCCGCGGCCCCTTCGAGCGCGCACTCCCCTTGAGCAGCACCTTGAGCAGCACCTTGAGCTCCTCCTCGAGCCGCCACATCGACGACCCGGCGCGCCTGCCTCCGTTCGAGCGCGTGCTGTCCGTCGCCGCGGACGCGTTGCTCGCCGCGCCCGCGGTCGACGGGCTGCCGGTCGCCAGCCACAAGCAGGACCGGCTGGCGGCGCTCGCGCTGGCCGGCGGGCGCTTCCTCGTCGTGTCGGCGGTGGACGAGGTCCATCGGCCCGACTGGTATCGCCTCGTCCAGGCCGGGAAGGCAAAAGGCCTGACCTATGCCGGCCACCTGACCGCCGCGCCCGAGGTCTTCGCCGCGCTGCTCGCCGGCGCTGCCACGCGCGTGAACGCTCCGCTGGAGGCACCGCCCGAGGCCACCGCCGACGAACGCCAGGCCGCCGAGACGGCCCGCGACATCGATGCCATGGTGGCGGGCTCCTCGCCGCTCGAATGGTTCCGCGCCATCGTGCAGCGCTGCCGCCTGGCCGGCGCGAGCGACCTGCACATCGAACTGCGGGGGCCGGTCGCGCTGGCCCGGGTGCGGCTGGACGGCCGCATGCGGGTGCTGGACCGCCATCCGGCGCGCACCGCCGTCGACGGGCTGTCGGCCGCCTACACGATGCTGGCCGAGGAGCGTTCCCGCACCGAGGTCGCCTTCAACGGCGCGGTGCCGCAGGCCGCGATGATCCCGCTGGAACTGCCCGGCCTGCGGCTGACGCTCCGGTACCAGAGCCATCCCGCGGTCGGCGGCATGGACGTGGTGATCCGCCTGTTGCGCGCCTCCGGCAGCGGTCGCGATGACGCCGCCGGATCACCCGACGCCGGACCGCACGACGCCGGATCGCTCGCGGGCCGACCGCGCCTGGCGTCGCTGGAGCCGCTGGGCTTCACGCCGTGGCAGGCCGGCCGCCTGCGCGAGGCGCTGGCCTCGGCCTGGGGCGGCGTGTTCGTCGCCGGGGTCACCGGCTCGGGCAAGACCACGACGCTCAACGCGATGATGACGATGCTGGCCCGCGACGGCTCGCGCAAGCTCTTCACCATCGAGGATCCGGTCGAGTACGAGACGCCCGGCGTCAGCCATCTCTCCATCCAGCGCGGCGCGGCCGGCGGCGCCGATCCGTTCCACGGCGCAATGCTGGCGTTCCTGCGCATGGATCCCGACGTCGGCCTGTTCGGCGAGATCCGGGACGGCCTGTCGGCGTCGATGGCGCAGGCCGCCATCCAGACCGGGCACAAGATCCTGTCGACGGTCCATGCGACCTCCGCGCTGGGCATCGTGGGCCGGCTCTCGTCGCGCCTGCTCGGACTGGACCGCGAGGACCTGTGCGATCCGGAATTCCTCTCCGCCATGGTCTACCAGGTGCTGATGCCGATCAACTGCGAGCACTGCAAGCGCCCCGCCGCCGCCGTCATGGGCGCGGACACGCTGCAGACGCTGCAGGCGGGTTTCGGCCTCGATCCGGACAAGATTTACTGCGCCAGCGCGCACGGCTGCACGCACTGCCGGCGGCCCGGCATCGACTACGGGGACGGCATGACCCCTGGACACCCCGCCGGCGCCGCAAGCACCGGAGACCCCCGAAGCGACCGAACCGCCCGAACCACTGAACGCGCCGACGACACCCACGACGGCACGGCCGGCGTCAAGGTCGGCGCGGAAGTGATCGTTCCGGACCTGCGTCTGCTGGACCTGCTGCGGCAGGGCCGGGACGCCGAGGCCCGGCGCCACTGGCGCCGTCGCCGCACGGCGCCGTTCACCGATCCGGACATGGACGGCAAGGACGCCTGGGGGCATGTGCTGTACGACGTCGCCCACGGGCGCGTCGATCCCTATCACTTCGAGCGGACCTTCGGCAGCGCGGCGCTGCTGGCGCAGACGCTCGCCGCCGACGATGCCTGAACCCGCCGCCGCGGACGTCGCGATCCGCCTCGACCCGGCCCCCTGTCCGGACCACGGTCGCGACGCTGCCCTCGACGCCGCACCAGATCTCGATTTCGACCTCGACCCACACTTCGACAAGCGCCCGCCCCGATGACCCACCCGCTCGACTGGCTGCTGCTGCGCGCGGCGGCCCGGCGCCTGCGCCGCCGGCGCGGCGATTTCTACTACGACCTGGCCTCGGCGCTGGAGGACCGCGTCCCGCTGTACACCATCCTGCGCAAGCTCGAGGCCCGCGCCCGACGGCGCTCGCGCGGCGACCAGCTGCTGTACCGCCGCATGCTGCGCGCGGCGATGGGCGGCTCGCTGGCCCGCGCGCTGCACGGCGTCATGCCGCCGACCGAGCTGCTCATGATCGACGCGCTGCAGGGCGGCGGCGACGAGCGCCTGGCCCAGGGCCTGCACTTCCTGTCCGGCACCGTCGAGAAGGTCGACGGCATGTTCCGCGCGGTGCGCAAGGCGGTGGCCTATCCGCTGCTGCTGCTCGGCGCGATGACCGCCATCCTGGTGGCCTTCTCGCTGCACGCGGTGCCGGTGCTGGCCGACCTGATCGCCCCGGAGCGCTGGCCGCCGCTGGGGCGCGCGCTGTACGCGGTCGCGTGGACGATCCGCCATCACGGCCTGGCGCTGGGCGCGGCGGTGCTCGCCGCGGGCGGGCTCTTCGTGTGGTCCCTGCCGCGCTGGCAGGGCCGCACGCGACGCTGGCTGGACCGGCACCCGCCGTTCAGCCTCTACCGCGATTTCTCCGGGGCGATGCTGGTGATCTCGCTGTCGTCGCTGATGCGGGCCGGCGTGTCGCTGCGGGCGTCGCTGGAACGCGCCGGCCGGTTCAGCGCCCCGTGGATGCGCTGGCACCTGCGGCAGATCCTGTCGCGACTGTCCGGACGCGAATCGGCGCAGTTCGGTCGCGCCTTCGCCACCGGCGTGCTCAACCCCCGCATGGAGGAACGCGTGCAGGACGCCGCCGAGCGCCGCGACCCCGTCGCCGCGTTCGTGCGGATCGGCATCGGCTTGATCGATCGCCTGCAGCTGGGCATCTCCGACTCCGCCGCGCGCCTGAACGGGCTGCTGATGGTCGCCGCGGCGATGCTGCTGCTGTTCCTGCTCGGCGGTTTCCTGAGCACCGTCATGGAGGCGCAGAGCAGCCTTCAATCCGACATGGGGGGCCTGTGAGGCGCGCGATCGCGGCGGCGATGCTGGCGCTGGCGCTGGCGACCGCAATGCCGGACCAGGCTCAGGCTCAGGCTCAGGCTCAGGCTCAGGCTCAGGCCCAGGCCCAGGTCCAGGCCCGGAAGGTGCCACCGGTCGGAAGGACGGCGCGCGTGAACGAGGCCCGGTTCGACCGCTGCTTCCAGCTCGCGGGCGAGCGTTACGGCGTTTCGCCGCTGCTGCTGAAGGCCGTCGCGCGCCAGGAGTCCGGCCTGAACCCGGCCGCCGTCAATCGCAATGCCAACGGCTCGACCGACCTCGGCCTGATGCAGATCAACTCCTCCTGGCTGCCGGTGCTGGCGCGGCATGGTGTCCAGGAAGGCGACCTGCGCGTGCCCTGCGCCAACATCCTGGTCGGGGCGTGGATCCTGGGCAGCAACTTCCGTTCGATGGGGCGCACGGTCGATGCGCTGGGGGCCTACAACGCGCGCGATCCGGCCAAGCGTTTGGCCTATGCGCATCAGGTGCTGCGGCGGTACGCGGCCCTGCGCGCGGAACTCAGTCTCCGCGCTCCGATGATCCCGACGCCTCCGCGTCCCCCGACGGCGGACCGCCCACCCGCGCGATCATGACCTGGTCGACGCGGTGGCTGTCGACGTCGACGACCTCGAAGCGCCAGCCGTGCCATTCGACGACGTCCGTGCGCTTGGGGATGCGGCGCAGCATCACCATCAGGAAGCCGGCCAGCGTGTCGTACTGGCCGTGGTGCGGGAAGTCGTCCACGCCCAGCGCGCGCTGCACATCGGGGATGGGCGTGATGCCGTCGGCCAGGAAGCTGCCGTCGTCGCGCCGGATGATCTGCTGCTCCTCCTCGGCGGTGGAGACCAGCGAGCCCATCACCGTGCTCATCACGTCGTTCAGCGTGATCACGCCGACGACCAGCGAGTACTCGTTGACGATCACGGCGAAGTCCTCGTGCGCGTTCCTGAAATGCGTCAGCACCTCGGCCAGCGTCAGCCGGTCCGGCACGATCAGCACCTTCTTGACCAGCGCCGGCTCGGCGCGCAGCGAGATGGCCTCGCCGCGCAGCACGCGCTGGAACAGGTCGGTCGCGTCGACGTAACCGACGACCTGGTCGATCTCGCCGGCGCAGACCAGGTAGGTCGAATGCGGCGAGTCCGCGATCCGGGTGCGGATCAGCGCCTCGTCGTCGTCGAGCGAGAAGTAGACGACGCGCTCGCGCGAGGTCATCGAGGACTCGACGGTGCGGGTCTCGAGTTCGAAGACGTTCTCGATCACCTGCTGGTCCGCCGCCGAGACGACGCCGGCGCGCTGGCCCGCCGCGGCCAGGGCGAGGATGTCGTCGTGGGTGATCGTGTTGTCCGGGCTCATCGGCCGGCCCAGCAGCCGCAGCAGGCCGTCGGCGACGTGGTTCAGCCCCCAGGCCAGCGGCCGCAGCACGAGGGTGAGGAACAGCATCGGCCGGATCAGCGCCATCGCGACCCGCTCGGGTTCGTTCATCGACAGCCGCTTGGGCAGCAGGTCCGCCAGCACGACGAAGAGGATGGTCACGCAGGTGAAGGACAGCGCGAAGGCGGCGCGCTGCGCGGTGTCGATGTCGATCAGCGGGCGCAGCAGCGATTCGAAATGCGGCGTCAGCGCGCCCTCCCCGACCACGCCGGCCAGGATCGCCAGCGTGTTCACGCCGATCTGCACGACGGTGAAGTAGTAGCCGGGCTGTTCCTGCACCTTCAGCACCTGCGCGGCGCGGTGGTCGCCCTCGTCCGCCAGCTGCCGCAGCTTCAATCGCCGCGACGCGGCCAGCGAGAGTTCCGCCATCGAGAAGAACGCGCTGGCACAGATCAGCAGGAGGATGAGCAGCAGGCTGGAACTCAAGGCGGCTTTCGGAATGGGGGAGCCGCCAGTGTAGCGGGCGCCTCCCGCGGCCCGGGTGGCCCGCCCAGGCCAGACGCCCCGTCGGCGCTGACCCGTGAAGGCTCCGGGTTCACCAGGCTGGGGCAGGTGCGCGGTTTGCTTGGGGGCCATGGACTCGCTTGAATCGGGCTTTCACAAGGAAAATTCTGCCGATGCATGCCTCGCCCGCCGGTTCCGACGGACTCCCCCCCGAGCCGATCCCCGCGCCACTCCCGGCGCCGCGCCGCCGCCATTTCCTGGACGGCGGCGGCGAGATGGGCGAACGCATGCGCGCACTGGACTGGAGCGCCACGCCCCTCGGTCCGCCGGACGGCTGGCCGGGCGCGCTGAAGACGGTCGTGCGGATGATGCTGGACTCGCGCTACGCGATGTGGATGGCGTGGGGGCCGGAGATGACCTTCTTCTGCAACGACGCCTACCTGCCGACGCTGGGCATGAAGCGCGAATGGGCGCTCGGGGCACGTTCGCAACAGGTCTGGGCCGAGGTCTGGGACGCCGCGTACAGCCGCATCCGCCATGTGCAGGCGACCGGCGAGGCCACCTGGGACGAGGGGCTGCTGCTCTTCCTGGAACGCAGCGGCTTCGCCGAGGAGACATATCACACCTTCTCCTACAGCCCGGTCTACGACGACGACCTGCGGGTGAACGGGATGCTGTGCGTCGTCACCGAGGTCACCGACCGGGTGATCGGCGAGCGCCGCCTGCGCGTGCTGCGCGACCTCGCGACCCGCACCGTCGGCGCGGACCAGCCGCACGAATGCGCGCGGCGGGCCTGCCACGTGGTGTCCGACTATCCGCTGGACCTGCCGTTCGCGGCGCTCTACCTGGACGAACCCGGCGGCCAGGCCGCGCGGCGCATCTGCTTCAGCCTCCCGGGCGACGCGGGGGCGGAGGGCGCCGACGTCCCCTTCCCCGAGCTCATCAGCCTGCTCGATCCGCCGGACGGCTGGCCGTTGCAGGAGCTCGCCGCGGGCGGCGCGGCACGCGACCTGCCCGACATGCCGGCGCTGGGCGTGACGCTGACGCTGCCGCCCTGGCCAGAGACGCTGTCGCGCGCCGTGCTGCTGCCGCTTCGGAGCGCCGGCAAGGACCTCGCCGGTTTCCTGGTGCTGGGCGTCAGCCCGCGCCGCCCGCTGGACGAGGACTACCGCGACTTCCTGAACCTGGTCGCGGGCCAGGTGTCGGCGGCGCTTGCCGACGCGTCCGCCTACGAGGCGGAACGCCGTCGCGCGGAATCGCTGGCCGCGCTCGACCGGGCCAAGACGGCCTTCTTCTCCAACATCAGCCACGAGTTCCGCACGCCGCTGACGCTGATGCTGGGCCCGCTCGAGGAACTGGTGACCGCGCCCGGCCTGGACGGCCCGGCGCGGGACCGGCTGGCGCTGGTGCTGCGCAACGCCACGCGGCTGCAACGGCTGGTCAACACGCTGCTGGATTTCTCGCGCATCGAGGCCGGCCGCTCGCAGGCGCGCTACCAGGCGAGCGACCTCGCGGCGCTGACGCGCGACCTGGCGAGCACCTTCCGCTCCGCGATGGAGCGCGCCGGGCTGGCCTTCGAGGTCGACTGCGCGCCGCTGGGCGCGCATGCCTACGTCGACCGCGAGATGTGGGAAAAGATCGTCCTGAACCTGCTGTCCAACGCCTTCAAGTTCACGATGCGGGGGCAGGTGACGGTGCGGCTGCGTGAATCCGGTCGCGATGCTGGTCGTGACGGCGGTCCTGAAAGCGGTCGTGAAAGCGGTCGTGAAGGCGGCGGCGAACCGGCCCTCGCCGTGCTGGAGGTGGCCGACACCGGCACCGGCATCCCCGCGGACGAGTTGCCGAAGGTCTTCGATCGTTTCCATCGCGTCGCGGGCGCGGAGGGGCGCACCCACGAGGGGTCGGGCATCGGGCTGGCGCTGGTGCAGGAACTCGTGCGCCTGCACGGCGGCCGGATCGAGGTCTCCAGCGTCCACGGCGAAGGCACGCTCTTCCGCGTCCTGCTCCCGCTGGGCTGGGAGCACCTGCCGCCGGAGCACGTCGAACGCCTCGAGCGCGCGGAGGAGCGCCACGGGCGCGCCGTCGCGCCCGCGTCGCCGGCCAGCACGACCGGCGCGCGGGCCTATGTCGACGAGGCGCTGCGCTGGCTGCCCGCGCCGGAGCCGCTGCGGGAGGCCGCGCCCGGCCGCGCCGACGCCGATGGCATCGACCCCGGGCGCGTCCCGGGCGCCGGCTGGCCGACGGCGGACCAGCGCTTCGCCGCGACCTTCGGCGCGCGGGTCATCGTCGCCGACGACAACGCCGACATGCGCGCCTACCTGCGCGACCTGCTGTCGCCGTACTACGCGGTGGAGCTCACGGCGGACGGCCTGCAGGCCCTGGAGGCCGCGCGTCGCGAGCCGCCGGACCTGCTGCTGAGCGACGTCATGATGCCGAGGCTGGACGGCCTGGCGCTGCTGGCGGCGATCCGCGCGGATGCGCGGCTCGGCGGCGTGCCGGTGGTGCTGCTGTCGGCGCGGGCCGGCGAGGAGGCCCGCATCGAGGGCCTGGACACCGGCGCAGACGACTACCTGATCAAGCCGTTCTCGTCGCGCGAGCTGCTCGCGCGGCTGGGCGCGCTGCTGGAACTGCGGCGCCTGCGGCAATCGTCGGAGGAGGCCTTCCGGCTGCGTACCGAGCAGTTCGAGACGCTGCTCAACGAGGCGCCGATGGGCGTGTTCCTGGTCGAGCACGACGGGACGGCGCTGCGCCTGCGCGAGGCCAATCCGACGGCGCGCGCGGCCTTCGGCGGTCCGCCGGGGCTGATCGGCGCGCTGATCGGCGAACGATTCGACGCGCTCGTGGCGCGGCAGTGGGGCCATCCGCTGTCTGACCAGATCGTGTCCCTGTTCCAGCGCACGCTGGAGACCGGCGACCCCTACCACACGCCCGAGTTCATCCAGGAGCGCAGCGACCTCGGCGTCATCGAGGCCTACGAGTGGCAGATCAGCCGGATCCCGCTGGCGGACGGCGCGCCGGGGGTGGTGTGCTACTTCCGCGAGATCTCCGCGCATCTGAAGGCGCGGCGGCGGCTGGAGGCGGCGGACCGCCAGAAGGACCAGTTCCTGGCGATGCTGGCGCACGAGCTGCGCAATCCGATCGCGCCGATCCGCAGCGCGGGCGACGTGCTGTCGCGACTGGGCCTGCCGGACGAGCGCTCGACCAAGATGGTGGACATCATCCGCCGCCAGGTCCAGACGCTGACGCGCCTGGTGGACGACCTGCTGGACGTCTCGCGGATCACGCAGGGCCGGGTGGAACTGCAGTGCGGACCGGTGCTGCTGTCGGAGGTCATCGCGCAGGCGGTGGAGACGGCGGAGCCGCTGATGCGGGAGCGGCGCCACCACTTCTCGGTGACCACCGGCGGCTTGCCGGTGCGCGTGCACGGCGACCTGGCCCGGCTGGTGCAATGCGTGGCCAACGTGCTGACGAACGCCGCGAAGTACACCGATCCGGAAGGCCGGATCGAGCTGGCGATGAGCGAGGAGCCGTCCCCGTCCGGCGGCCCCGGCCTCGCGCTGATCCGCGTCAGTGACAACGGCATCGGCGTGCCGCCCGCGCTGCAGGCGACGATGTTCGACCTGTTCGTGCAGGGCGACCGCGCGCTGGACCGCTCGCAGGGCGGGCTGGGCATCGGCCTGTCGCTGGTGAAGCAGCTGATCGGCATGCACGGCGGCAGCGTCTCGGTGCACAGCGAGGGCCCCAGCCGCGGCGCGCGGTTCGAGCTGCGCCTGCCCCTGCTCGCGCCCTCGCCCGCCTGACTCGCCAGTGCAGACGTGCGCCGTGACGGCGCGCGAGGGAGGTGGTCCGGCGTGAACCGCAGGGTTCGCTCGTCGTACTCATTCCGGGCTCGCATCGCGCCTCCGCCCCGTCGGCCAGACGCCGTGCCGGCGCGCTGGACCTCGTCCTCCAGTGGGTCGGCAGGCTGGCCCCACGGCAGGCCCCGGGTCCGAGTCCCAAACCTCGTTCCCACTGGAGTTCCGCCATGTCTGCACCCCCTCGTCCCCGGTCGTCGGGCAAGTCGGGCACGATTGCCGGCGTCCGTCGCAGCCGCCTGGGCGTGGCCATCGGCGCGATGTCGCTCGCCTGCTGGGTGTCCGGGCCGGCCACGGCGTCCGCCGACAACGGCGTGGCGCCGGGGACCGGCGGCGAGGGGCGCCTCGGCCCATCGCCGTTCAGCGCCGTCCCGAACAATTTCACCGGCACGGGCGGCGATGCCGGCGGCCAGGCCGGATCGCCGGGGATCAACCGGGTGCGGAACAACAGCGTGAACGGCACCGGAGGCCAAGGGTATGGCCTCGGCCCCAACGCCCCCACGGTGCAGGGCGGCGCGGTCGGTCTTCTGATCTCGACGGACACCGGCATCACCGCCCTGCGTCTCGGCGGCAACGGACAGGACGGACCCGATGCCGGCTTCCTGCGCTTCCACGGCGCCTCGGGCGGCGGCGGGGGCGCGGGGGTGTTCGCCACGTCGAGCCTCGCGCTCGAGCTCACCGCTGCCGGCGGTGTGGCCGGCGGCAACGGCGGCGCCGGCGGCACCGGGCAGCCGGGTTCCACCAACAGCGCCAAGGGCGGCGGCGGCGGCGGCGGCAACGGCATCACGATGTCCGGCGGAGGACTGCTCACCAACGCCGCCATCCTCGTCGGCGGTGCCGGGGGCCGTGGCGCGGGCAGCTCGGACATCAGCGCCCGTGCCGCGGGCGGCGGCGGCGGCGGCCACGCCGTCGAGGGCGCGAACCTCACGATCATCAATCGCGGCACCCTGACCGGCGGGGTCGGCGGGGCCAGCGGCGGCTACCAGGCCCAAGCCGGCGAGGACGGCGCCGCGGTCCACTGGAGCGGCGGCGACAACCTTCTGCGGCTGCAGTCCGGTTCGGTCATCAACGGCGCGCTGTGGGTCGGCACCGGCGCCACCGCGACGCTGAGCGTGGAAGCCGCGGTCGCACCGATGACCGGGTGGCTGCTGCTGGACGGCAACGCGACGATCGACACGGCGGCGGACCTCTCCCTTGGCGGCCCCGTCACCGGCGCCGGCCGGTTGACCAAGACCGGCGACGCCGTGTTGACACTGTCGGGCAACAACAGTTTCTCCGGCGGCCTCACGATCGGCGGCGGCGAAGTGCGTGCGTCCGCGCCGACGCTGGGCACCGGCGCGATCCGCAACGACGCCCTGTTGCGCATCGACACCCCCACGGATGCCGCCCTGCAACAGGACCTGACCGGCAGCGGCCGCTGGATCAAGCAAGGGAGCGCCGCCTTGACGCTGGGCGGCACGACCCGCCTGGACGGACCGCTGGACATCGCGCAGGGCCAGTTGGCGATCGGCGCCACGGGCACGCTCGCCGCCGCCGCGCTGGCGCTCACCGGCGCCGACAGCGTTCTCGACCTGTCGGCCACGGCCGGTGTCACGACGATCGGCGGTCTGGACGGCGTGGCGGGCTCGACGATCCGCACCGGTGCCGCCGCCCTGGTCGCCGGCGACGCGTCGGACCACGCGTTCTCGGGCACCGTCACCGGCCCCGGCGCGTTGGAAAAACGCGGCAGCGGCACGCTGACACTCGCCGGCGCCAACACCCATGCCGGCGGCACGACGATCAGCGACGGCGCCCTCGTGGGCTCGGCCGCGAGCTTCGGCAGCGGCGCGATCGTCGACAACGCCGTGCTGCGCATCGACCAGTCCACCGATGCCGATTGGGTGAACGCCGTCTCCGGCGTCGGCAGCGTCGAGAAGCGCGGCGCCGGCAGCTTGACCTTGCAGCAGGCCATCGATGTGGCCGGCGGACTGCGCGTGGTGGACGGCAGGATCGTCGCCGCGCAGCAGGCGCTGCTGGGCGCCGGCGCGGTGACGGTCGGCGGCCAGGGTCAGGTCGTGCTCATCCTGGCCGCCGACACGGCCTTGCGCCACATCGGCGGCGACGGACTCGTGGCCGTCGATCTTGGCGACACGAATCGCCTGCTGACGATGAGCGCGGTTCCTGCAGGCGCCACGGCCTTCACGGGCACGCTGGTCCTGGACAACGCCGGCCTCGCGCTGACGGGGCCGGGGGCCGAATCGCTCTCCGCCGCCGCGCTGCGCGTGGAGGCCGGCGGCCGGCTGCTCGCCGGCGCGGACACCGGCTCGATCGGCACACTGCGGATGAACGGCGGATCGATCCGTTTCACGCCGGCCGCCACGGACGACGCCACGAGCTTGCGACCGTTGCTGATCACTCGTTCACTGGACCTGTCGGGCTCCGGCACGGTCCAGGTCGAGCTGGACCTGCACGGCGCGCCGGCCGCCGACTCGATGGGCCCGCTGCTGGCGCGCGACGACGGCGTGTCGCTGCTGCTGGCGCGCTCCGCCCCGGGCGGGCAGGTGCTGGGCGACGGCGCCGGACTCGGCCTCGTCGGCATCGATGGTCAAGCCGTCGGGAACACCACCGTCGGCGAGATCGTCCAGGGCGGGCAGCGCGTGGCCCTCACTTCGACGCGTTATGGCCTGTCCACGGGCGCGGCCCGGGACGGGCTGTACCTGACCGCCCGGCTGCTCGGCGTCGACGTGCTGGCCGACCGGGCACTGACGCTCTCGGCGCCGGCCGATGCCGACGGCACGGCGCGGGAGCTGTCAGTCCCGCTCGGCGGCGCGGGCGGCGTGGCCATCGACGCCGGCAGCGGCAGGACCATCCATCTCTCCAGCCTGGACAACACGTATGCCGGCGGCACGCGGCTGGTCACGGGCACGCTGTCGCTGGCGGGCGGCAGCCTGCCCGAAGGGAGTGTCGTCACCTTCGAGGGCGCGGGCACCGGACTGGATCTCGGCGCCGCGGGGCGACCGCAACGCCTGGGCGGCCTGGACGGTGGCGACGCGTCGGGCAGGCTCCGGCTGGGCGCGCAGACGCTCACGCTGGAGACCGTCGGCGACCACGCGTTCGCCGGCACGATCGACGGCACCGGCGCACTCGTGAAGACAGGTCCGGGCACCCAGACGCTGACAGGGAACAACACCTACGGCGGCGGCACCACGATCAACGCCGGCACCCTGGTGGGCTCGGCGTCCAGCTTCGGCGGCGGCGACATCCGCAACGACGGGACGTTGATCCTGGACCAGGCCGTCGACGGCACGCTCGCCAACACGATCTCCGGCGGCGGCACGGTCTCCAAGCAGGGCGCGGGGACCCTGACGCTGGGCAGCGCCATCACCGGCCCCGGCCCGCTGCGCATCGAGGCCGGCACGCTCCGCACGGACCTGGCCCGCCTCGGCACAGGCCCGCTCGTGAACAACGCGGTGCTCGAGCTCGACGTCCCGCGCGGCGCGCTGCTGGACAGTCGCCTGTCGGGCACCGGCCAGCTCGTGAAGACGGGCGCCGGCGACCTGACGCTGGAAGGCGCGCAGGCCGCGGGCGGCATCAGCGTCCGCACCGGCGGCCTCATCATCGGTGCCGCCGCGGACGGCAGCGCGCTGCTGCGCGGCAACGTCGACATCGGCGCCGGCGCCCGGCTGCAAGGCAACGGCACGATCGACGGCAATGCCCGCGTGTCGAGGGACGCGACGCTGCAGTTGCAGGCGGCCAGCGCGGCACTGCGCGTGAGAGGCGACCTGCACCTGGACCCGGGCGGCCGCTTGAACGTCCCGCTGGATGCCACGAGCCGCGAGCCGGCCCTGATCGTCGGCGGGAAGACGACCGTGGCGGGCGCGTCGCTCCATGTCGATGCGAAGGACGGCGAATGGAGACCCAACCAGCGCGTCGAACTGCTGCGCAGCGACGCGGTCGACGGCCGGTTCTCCGCCGTCGAGACGAACCTGGCCTTCCTGACGCCGGCGCCCGACTACACGTCGCAGGGCATCGCGCTGGTGATGCGACGCAACCAGGTCTCGTTCGTGGACCTGGCGCAGACGCCCAACCAGAAGGGCGTGGCCGGCTCGCTGGTGTCACACGAGGACACCGCGCCGGCGTCGGATCTGCTGGTCAAACTGCCCCGCAACGAGGTCGGTGTCGCGTTGGAAGACCTGGCAGGCGGGCTGCAGGCGGGCGGTCTCAATGCGCCGGCGCTGGCCGCGGCGCAGCAGCGACTGGCCTTGAATCGCCAGTTGCGCAACGCACCGGGAACGCGGACACCGACGGACTCGGGTCGCGGCCTGTGGGCCACGGTCTACGAGTCGCGCGGCACGCTGGTCGGCGACGCGGTCGACACGCTCGGCGCCACGACCGACGGACTGCTCTTCGGCCTCGATCTGTGGAGCGCGCAGGACGCCCGCCTCGGCGTTGCGATCGGCGCGGACCGGCAGACGCTGGGCAGCCAGGGCGACGACCGCGCGGACGTGCGCTCCGGCTCGCTGGCGCTGTACGGCGGCCTGGCGTGGCACGGCTTCAACCTGCGGGGCGCCCTCTCCTACGCGCAGTCGCGCGTCCAGACCGGACGCGTGGTGGTCAGCGGCGGGAGCGTCGCCTCGCTGAAGGCGATCGAGCGGGCGCGTCACGCCGAGGGCTTCATCGAAGTCGGTCTGCCGGCTCGCCTGCCCGTCGGCCAGATCGAGCCCTTCTTCCAGGCCGGCCGCTTCGTGACCTGGGCGGGCGGCTTCAACGAGCGCGGCGACGACGCCGCGGCACTGAGCGGCGGCAAGGCGCGCGACAGCCGTTCCTTCGGCATGGCCGGCCTGCACGGGAACATCGACGGGTGGGTCGCGCTGGGCGCCTCCTGGGGCCTGCACGCAACGGCGGCCGTGCAGCACCTCGCAGGACCCGCCACGGTCACCCGGCGCGTCCGCTTGACGGGCGCGGACAGCTTTGTCACCAGCGCGCCGTCGGGCGCGGGCACGGGGGTGCTGGCCGAGCTGGGCCTGACGGTCCAGCCGCGTCGGGGCATGACGCTGGCCCTGCACGCCACGCACGGCGAGACCGGCGGCAGTCGCGAGAACAGCGTGCGGGTGCAAGGCGTGTGGCAGTACTGAGCCCGCGCTCAGAGTCCGAGGAGCTTCATGCCCTGGGTCAAGGACTGGCGGCTGGTCCAGTAGTCCTTCCACGGATCGGCCTTCTGGAAGCTGAGCCGGTCGCGCGCGTTGGCGAGGGTCCACTGGTCGCCGCGCTTGACGTCGTCGAGCTCGTCCCAGTCGATCGGCATCGACACCCCCAGGCCGGGGCGCGCGCGGACCGAGAAGGCGCAGGCGGTGGTCTGCCCTTCCCCGTTGCGGAGGTAGTCCGGGAAGATCTTCCCGACGCGGTTCTTCGGTCCGCTCTTGGCGGAGAACTTCTTCGGGAAAGTCTCGGCCAGATGCTGCACGAGGGCCTGGCTGAAGGCCTTCGCCGTCGCATGGTCGTGGCGCCGCGCCAGCGGGACCACCACATGCAGGCCCTTGCCGCCGCTGGTCTTCAGCCAGCTCCGCAGGCCGAGTTCCTTGAGCAGCGCGCGCGTGATGCGCGCCGCGTCCGCGACCGCGGGGAATGCGACGCCCTCGCCCGGGTCCAGGTCGATGATGAAGCGGTCCGCGCGGTCGAGCTTGTCGTCCTGCGCGTTCCAGGTGTGGAACTCGATCGCGTTCATCTGCGTCAGGTGCATCAGCGCGGCCGGATCAGAGAGGACGATGAGCGCGTCGCCCTCGACGTGCTTCTGGAAGAACAGCTGACCCTCGATGCCATCGGGCGCGCGCACGATCGCCACGGGCCGCCGGCCCAGGTGGGGCTGCATCCACTCGATCACGCTCTCGTAGTAGCGGATCAGCTCGATCTTCGTGTGGCCGGTGGACGGATCGATGACGCGTTCCGGATGCGTGATGCGAAGTTGCCCGGAGGTGGCCGAGGCCGATGCGTTCGCCTTGCTCGAACGCCTGGCCGCGCTCTTGGCCGTCTTCTTGTCCGCGCTCTTGATCGCACTCTTGATCGCACTCTTGGCCGCGCGCTTGATCGGCGGTTTCGGCCGCCCGGCAGCGGAAGTCGACGATGTCGACGCGCTCGAAGCCCCGGCGGACTTCGGCGCCTTGACCGCCTCGGCGGGCTTGGCCGATTCCCGCCCGATGTCCTTCGGCGCCTTGTCTTCGCGCTCGCCCTGGAACGACGCGTGGCGCACGTGGCCGTCCGGCGTCCACTCCGCGAAGGCGACTTCGACGACGCGCGTGGGCTTCACCCAGCGCGCGGCGCCCCCGGCGCGGCCGGTGATGCGGGCCCAGTGACTGCGGGCGATGGTCTGTTCGTCGAAGTGCGGCGTCTTGACCTCGATGGCCGCGAGCTGCCGGTGCATCTCGCCGGCCTGCTTCAGCGACCAGCCGGTGCCCACACGCCCGGCGTAGCGGAGTTCGCCGTCCTCGTAATAACCGAGCAGCAGGCTGCCCAGCGCCTTCGCGCCGTCGGACCGGTCGGTGAAACCGACGACGACGAATTCCTGCCGCAGCTGGCACTTCAGCTTCACCCACGCGTCGCTGCGGGCGGACACGTAGCCGCTGTCCGGCCGCTTCAGGATCAGCCCTTCGAGCCGCATCTGGCACGCGGCGGCAAGCATCTCCTCGGGCGGCACCGCGAAGTCCTCGCTGAAGCGCAGGCGTTCGCCCTCGTGGCCGGCCATCAACGCGCGCAGCACGGCGCGGCGGTGGATCAAGGGCACCTCGCGCAGGTCGTGGCCGTTCAGGAACGGCAGGTCGAAGAGGAAGTAGACGATGTCCTCGTGTTGCGTGCGCTTCGGATGACCGATCGCGTTCTGCAGCAGGTTGAAGTCGGGCGCGCCGTCGTCGCGCAGCACGACGATCTCACCGTCCAGCCAGCCGCTGTCGATGTCGAGGCCTTTGATCGCCTCGGCGAGCGACGGCAGCCGGGAGGTCCAGTCATTGCCGCCGCGCGTCATCAGACGGACCTTGCCCTTGTCGACCCGCGCCATCAGCCGGTAGCCGTCGAACTTCGCCTCGGCGATCCAGTCCCCGGGCGGGGTCGCGCTGACCAGAGTGGCGAGTTGCGGCGTGAGGTCGGCGGGCAGCCGCGCCTTCTTCGCGCGGCTCAGGTCGGGTTCGGCGCCATCGCCGATGCCGGTGGACGGGTCGTCGGATCCGCGCGCCGGCGCGCCATCGGCCTTCGCCGGCTTGGTGGCCCCGGTGGACCTGTTCGGCTTGGTCGGCTTGGTCGGCTTCGCGGCCTTGGCAGACGCCGCGCCACGCGCCGCTGCCTGTCCCAACGGATGCTGGATGACGCTGTCAGGCAGCTCGACGGTGACATCGAACTCGGCATGCGGACGCTCCAGGCCATCGTGCTTCTTGATCAGCAGCCACTGCTCGCGCTTGGCGTCGCCGCGCGAGGTCCGGATCAACTGCCACAGCCCGGCGAGCTTCTGCCCGTGCAGCCGGAACACCAGCTTGCCGTCGCGCAGTCCGTCGTGGGGATCGCCTTCGGGCGTCCAGGTGCCGTTGTCCCACACGATCACCTCGCCGGCGCCGTACTGCTTCGGCGGGATCGTGCCTTCGAAGCCGCCGTAGGACAGCGGGTGATCCTCGACGTGGATCGCCATGCGGCGTTCCTTCGGGTCGTACGACGGCCCCTTGGGAACCGCCCAGCTCAGCAGGACGCCGTCGAGCTCCAGCCGGAAGTCGTAGTGCAGGTGGCTGGCCCAGTGCTTCTGGATGACGAAGGACAGCGCCTGGGCCGACGTCGTCGCCGATGTCCTGCCGCGGGCCGGACGCTTCGCCCGAGGGCCAGGATGTCGGGCGGCATGTCCGCCGTCATGGGCTGCATCGTCCGGCTCCGGCGTGATGCGGAAGTCCCGCTTCTGGCGGTAGCGGGAAAGCGGATCCTGGCGCGCTGCGGTCGGCATCGAACGGCTCCTCGCGTGTCCGCGGCGCTCAGGCCGCCTTCTTCTTCGACTTCCCGCCGAGGCTGCGGCGCAGCAGCTCGGTGAGGTCGACGACGTTGCCACCCTCGCCCGCCGATTCGGGCGCGGCCTCGAGCGGCGTGACGGTCTCCGTCTCGCCCTCGTCGACCTTGCGCGCGATCAGCGCGCGGATCGCGGCGGTGAACTCGTCGTGGTAGTCCTCGGGGTGCCAGTCGTTGCTCATCTCGTCGATCAGCTGGCGCGCCATCTGCAGTTCGGCGGGTTTGAAGCCGTGCGCCGACTTGCCCTCGGCGGGCAGGTCGAGGTCGTCGCAGGGGCGGATCTCGTTGGCCCAGCGCAGCATGCCGATCATCAGCGCCGGTCCCGCGGGCAGCAGCGCGGCCAGGTGTTCCTTGCTGTGGATCACGAGCCGCGCGATCGCGATGAGGCCGGCGTCCGCCATCGCCTCGCGCAGCAGCGCGTAGACCTTGCCGGACTTGCCGATGGGCTCGAGGTAGTACGGCTTTTCCAGGTAGACGAAGGACACCTGGGTCGCGGGGACGAAGGTCTCGATCTCGATGGTCTGCGTGGTGGTCGGATAGGCCTTGCGGATCTCGTCGTCGGAGACCAGGACGTAGTCGCCGGTCTCTTGCTTCACGCCCTTGACGATCTGCGTCTTGTCGATGTCCTTGCCGGTGCGCTTGTTGATGCGCTTGTAGCCGACCGGATCCATGGTGCGCTTGTCGAGCCAGTCGAAATCGACGCGCTGGTCCCGCGAGGCCGGATACAGCGCCACCGGCACGTGCAGCAGACCGAAGCTGATCGCGCCCTTCCAGATCGCGCGGCGCGCGGCGGGGGCGTCGTCGCTGTCGCCCCGGGTCGACGCCGCGTCGGCGGATTTGCCCCGGGCCTTGGCATGCGCCGCCTTTGCGGGCGACGCCCGGTCGGCATTGGATGCGCGCTTGCGGCTTGCGCCGGTGGTACTCCGGCTGGCCGGGCGCGGGGCCGGTTTGCGGCTGCCCGGGGAGGACGTGGAGGTGGTTCTGCTGGGCATGGGGACCTCGACGGCGGATTCGATGGAATCCACTCATCGGCAAATCGCGCGCCCGTGGACCGAGGGAGACCACGCCGGCACGGGCATCCGGCTTGCTCTGTCCTGGGGATGGAAACACCGCCGTTGCGAGGCCATCATGTCCCCGGAAGCCCACGCCATGCTGCTTGTCCGCCCTTCCTCCGACGTCCCCGATCCGGAGTCACGTGCCCGGCTGCTGATGGCTGTTGAGCAGCGATTCCTGGATCGGCGCGATGCGGGCCGCCACCTGGCAGACCGTCTGACGGCCTACGCGCATCGCGACGATGTGACGGTGCTGGCGCTGCCGCGCGGCGGCGTACCGGTGGCGGCGGAGATCGCGCAGGCGCTGGAAGCGCCGCTGGACATCCTGGTCGTGCGCAAGCTGGGCCTGCCCGGTCAGCCCGAGTACGCGATGGGCGCCATCGCCTCGGGCGACGTGCGCGTGCTCAACACGCAGGTGCTGCAGCAGCTGGCGATCAGCTATTCGGCGATCGACCTCGTGACCCGCGCCGAGACGCGCGAGCTGCACCGGCGCGAGAAGCTCTATCGCGGCGACCGGCCCATGCCACCGGTCGAGGGCCGACAGGTGATCCTCGTGGACGACGGCATGGCGACGGGCGCCTCGATGCGCGCGGGCGTGCAGGCGCTGCGGGAGTTGCGGCCGGCGAGGATCGTCGTGGCGGTGCCGGTGTCGTCGGCGGAGACCTGCCAGCTGATCACGCAGGACGCGGACGAGGTCATCTGCGCGCTGACGCCCGAGCGCTTTCGCTCCGTCGGGCAGTGGTACGAGCGGTTCGAGCAGACGACGGATGAGGAGGTGCGGCGGTTGTTGGCGACTGCACCTGAAAGCGCTGCGACGGCAAAGGTTTAAGCCGCCATCGGTTCTCCCCTGGCGCTCCGCACACGATCGATGAAGGGATGCGCCGAGAGAAATGCCTGGAACTCCGCGTCTTCGGCAAGAAGAGGCCGAGCCTCGCTAGCTGACAGACTGAGGTCGTCCTTTCGAGAATGCCAGATGGCGTAGACCCGTCCGGGCTGATGACGATGGAACGACTCGTAGCTGATGCCGTGCACAAGATGCCCATAGCGGCGAAAGAGATCGAGAGCGATCCATCGCGTCGATTCGTAGGTCGGTTCGAGCTTGCCTTCAAGGCGGAAGACGGCGCGATTGGGACCGTCGATGGGAATGAAGATGCCCGGCTTCCCCGAAGAGAAGCGCACCACCTGGAACTTCAATGCGGTGTCCTCATCCCAGTAGAAGCGATCGTCGTCAGGTTCCCAGAACAACGCCCGGACCTCCATCGCGCTCGCCTGAATGTTGGTCGACGTGTACATCACGGCGAAGGAATCGCCGTGCTCCGACGGCGGGTCGACTCGATTGGTACGGAACTCGACAGGAGGCGGACACCAGTCGGCATCAGGATGCTGGTACGAGCGAATGAGCGTCACCGTGCCAGGATCGATGAGTTCAAGCCGCAGTTCCTGTCCTCGAAATGGAGGCACGCGAATGGGTTGCTGGTTGCTGTGCATCAGGCCCTCCGATGCATCAGTTCGTCATGGGCGGCGCCGAGCACCGCCCTGAGACGGATGTCGGCGTCCTGTCGGTAGAGCCACGCGGCCTCTCGCTCAATCGGTGCCTCGTACAGGCGATGACCCAGAAGTACCTCGAGCGGGGTCGCCCACGCCAGCATGTTGTTGGGCGCCCTGAAGAAGGAGCCGATATGCCGCTCCTGCATCCAGGTCTGCCCTGAGTCCATCGCCTTGAAAAAGTGCGCGAGAACGGTCGCCAGCGGCCTTCCGGCGACTTCCGGGAGCGCCTGATAGAGGCCGTACACGCGATATCGCTTGGAGCGACTCATGAACCCGAAGATCTGGCGGTCCTTCTCCATCTGCTCGACGACCGCCGGGGCCACTTCCAGAAGGGCCGCAAGCTGTCCTTTCGACCCAAAGGTGGTCGCGAGGACAAAGACTTTCGGATCGACTTCAGGCGCGGGGTCACTGGGAAACGCCAGCGTATCGACCGGGGCGGGCAGCAAGGAAGGAGTGGGCGGCTGATCTGCCGTAAGCACTGCGGTCGCCATCATTTGTTCGCCGCGCCTCGTTGCCGAAGTCGCGTCCATCAACACAGAAGCCTTCACTGTGCCGATGGTGCGTTTGTCACGCCATGACTGAAAGTTCTGCGAACTGGCTCGCAACCTAGATGAACACGGAGTCGCGATGACACGAACTTGCGCTTGACCGTCAGAACGGACCGGTCAACGACGCGAAAGCAGCCTGCCGGAATGAGCAACGGGCACCTTGCGGGTGCCCGTTGCTCATTCGAAGGCGCGTTCGGCGATCAGCTGAACAGGCGTCTCGCCACCGCGCTGCCCGCGGCGAGATCGCGCGCGGCCAGCGACTTGTAGAGCTCCGACAGTTCCTGTCCGATCGACTGGAACGCATGCAGGTTCAGGATCTGGTTGCGGTCGTCGCAGAGGTCGGCCTCGAAGTCGCGGGCAAGGTTGCGCGCCGATTCCTGCCAGGTCGCGAAGGGCTCCAGCGCCTCCGGCGTCTGCAGCACGTCCAGCGACAGCGTCAGTTCCCGCAGCGCCGAGGCTTGCGGGTCTTCCGCCAGAGCCGCCTGGGCATCGAAGTTCAGCGTCAGCAGCGGCGGCGCGCCCTCCTCGGCCGCCGGCATCACCAGCCGGCCGGGAATCGATCCGGGCACGAACCCGTGCCGCAGCGCCCCCTGCTGCACGAAGCCCAGCGTCCACGCCGCGCCGCGCGCCTTCAGCACGATCGCCAGCTGCGCGTCGTGGCCCGCCGCGAACTGGTCGAGCTCACGCGCCCGGCCGACGACGTCCAGCATGTCCGGGAACTCCGGCATCGCCCCGATGCCGTCCGCGAAACCCTGGATCTTCTGCACGAACTCCGAGTACTCGATCTCGTTGAGCGGCCCGCTCCGGTTGGCCATCTGCAGTCCCGCCTGGAACTCGCCGTAGCGCTGGCCCGGATGCGGCAGCTCCCACTCGCCGCTGTCCGCATTCAGGCCTTCGATGTGGAACGGCTTCGTGCCCGCGCGCCGGCTGCCCGGCAGGTGCGACAACGCCATCTCGCCGCTCACCGGCGACTCCGGCGTCATCGTCGCGATCGCGTCGATCAGCGCGTCGATCCGCGTCGACGCCTTGCGCGCCCGCGCCATCGCCGGCACCGTCTCGTCCAGCGTGCGCAGATCCATCGTGCGCGAGTCCACCGCCTCGCCGTCGGCCGTGCCGTCCAGCGTGACCGGCGACTGGCCCGTCGCGGTGCCGCCGGCGCCCAGGCTCGGCTCCTGGCGGTCGCCCGCCGGCACGATCGGCTCGGCGCGCCGCGGGCCCGCCTTGCGCGCGCTCCACCAGCCCTGCGCCAGCAGCCCCACCAGCACCACGCCGCCCAGCGCGGCCAACAGCGTCGTCAGGTTCCAGTCCGTCGTCATCGCTCATTTGCTCCTGCGGCCCCGCGCGCCTCGTGCGCCTTGTGCGCTTCGTGCGCCGCGATCACCGTCGTCAACCTCATTGCTCGGCCATCGCCAGCGCGGATTCCATGTCCACCGCCACGATGCGCGACACGCCCTGCTCCTGCATCGTCACGCCGATCAGCTGACGGGCCATCTCCATCGCGATCTTGTTGTGCGAGATGAACAGGAACTGCGTGATCTTGCTCATCTCCTGCACGAGCCGCGCGTAGCGTTCCGTGTTCGCGTCGTCCAGCGGCGCGTCCACCTCGTCCAGCAGGCAGAACGGCGCCGGATTCAGCTGGAAGATCGCGAACACCAGCGCGATCGCCGTCAGCGCCTTCTCGCCGCCCGACAGCAGGTGGATGGTCGAGTTCTTCTTGCCCGGCGGCTGCGCCATCACCTGCACGCCGGCGTCCAGGATCTCGTCGCCGGTCATGACCAGCCTGGCCTGGCCGCCGCCGAACAGGCTCGGGAACATGCGCCCGAAGTGCTCGTTGACCTGGGTGAAGGTCGAGCCCAGCAGGTCACGCGTCTCCAGGTCGATCTTGTGGATCGCGTCCTCCAGCGTCGTGATCGCGCTGGTGAGGTCGGCCATCTGCGAGTCCAGGAAGGTCTTGCGCTCACGCGCCGCGCCCAGCTCGTCCAGCGCCGCCAGGTTCACCGCGCCCAGTGCCGCGATGTCGCGGTTGATGCGGTCGATCTCGCCCTGCAGGCCGTAGAGCTTGACGCCGCCATCCTCGACGCCCTTCGCCAGCGCCTCCAGGTCGACGTTCTGCGCCACCAGCTGTTCCATGAACTGCTGGCCGCCCAGCGCGGCCGCCTGCTCGTCGAGCTGCAGCTTGGTGATGCGCTCGCGCAGCGGCTCGAGCGCGCGCTCGATCGTCATGCGCTGCTCTTCGCTGCGCTTGAGGCGTTGGCTGAGGTCGTCGTAGTTGGCGCGGACGACGGCCAGCGCCTGCTCGCGCTCCATCTTCAGCGCCAGCGCATCCTGCAGGCCCGCCTGCGCGGCGGCGTCGTCGAGCTCGGCGCGCTCCTGCGCCATGCTCTGCACCGTCTGCTCGTTGACCTGCACCTGCTGGCGCGAGGTCTCGATGCCGCGCTGCAGTTCGCCGCGCTTGGCCGCCAGCGCGCGGGTGCTGAAGACCGCCTCCTGGGCGCGGCGCTCCAGCACGCGCTGATGCTCGCGGGCCTCGGTCAGCTTGCGCTCGGCGTTGATCACCGACTCGTCGAGCTCGGCATGTTTTTCCTGCGTCGTCGCGAGCTGCAGATCCAGTTCCTCGAAGCGCGCCTCGCCTTCCATGCGGCGTTCCATCAGCGCTTCGTGCTGCGCGTCGATCTCGCCGAGCTCGTCGTCGAGCTGCGTGCGGCGCGCGACGGCGGCCTCGGTCTGCTGCGCCAGGCGCAGCAACTCGACCTGCAGCTGATGCGCGCGGGCCTGCGTTTCCGAGGCCTCGCGGCGCACCACGGCCAGCCGCTGCGACGCGTCCGTGTAGCTCGCCTCGGCGCGCACGGCCTGGGCGCGCGACTCGTCGGCGATCAGGGTCTGCGCGCGCTGTTCGCGCTCGAGGTTCTCGATCTCCTGCGCACGGGCCAGCAGGCCGGCGGTCTCGCTGTCGGGGGCGTAGAAGCTCACCGCGAACTGGCTCACCGCGTGGCCGTCGCGGGTCATGATCAGCTCGCCATGGGTCAGCTTCGGACGCTGCGCCAGCGCGTCGCCGATGGACTCCGCCGTGTAGATGCCTTCGAGCCAGTCGTTCAGCAGCGCCTTCAGGCCGTTGGACTCCAGCTTGAGCAGGTCGCTCAGCGGTGACAGCGCGCGGTGCGTGTTGACGATCTCGCCGCTGGGCAGCGAATAGAAGGCCAGCCGCGCCGGCGGCGGATCGGACGCGAAGGCCTGCACCGTCTCCAGCCGGCCGACCGACAGCGCGCCCATGCGCTCGCGCATCGCGGCCTCGAGGGCGTTCTCCCAGCCCGGCGTGATGTGCAGCTGCGTCCACAGGCCCTTGATGTCCTGCAGGCCGTGCTTGGCCAGCCAGGGCTTGAGCTTGCCTTCGGTCTGCACCTTTTCCTGCAGCGCGCGCAGCGCGGTCAGGCGGGCGACGATGTCCGTCAGCTTCGCGGCCTGCTGCTGCGATTCGCGCTGCGCGTGCTGGCGGGCCTCGTCGGCGGCGGGCGCGGCTTCGGCGAGTTCCGCCAGACGCGCGTCGGCGACGGCCTGCTGTTCATCGGCGGCGACCGACAGCCGCTTCACCTCGTCGAGCTTGTCGTGCTGCGGCGCCGCCAGGCCCTGGCGCTCCTGAGCGAGGCGCTCGCGGCGGCCGCGCAGGCCCTTGAGCTGCTCGTCGACGCTGCGGCTCTCCGCGGCCAGCACCTGGATCTGCTGCTGGACCTGCGTCACCTGCGTGCGCTGCTCGTTGGCGCGGCCTTGCGCGGCGCGCACCTGGTCTTCGACCTCGGGCAGCTTCATCGCCTGCTCCTCGGCCTGGGCGGCGAGGATCTCGCTCTGCTCCTCGGCCTGGGCGATCTGGGTGGCGACGTCCTCGAGCTCGACCTGCGCCTGCTCGGCGCGGTCCTGCCACTGCTGGTTCTGCGCCTGCAGCTCGAGCAGGCGCTGCTCCAGCCGCTGGCGGCCTTCGACGACGTAGCGGATGCGCTCCTCGAGCCGGCTGACCTCCATCTGCGCCTCGGCCATGCGGCCCTGCGCGGCGTGCAGTTCGTCGCCGGCGCCGTAATGGGCCTGACGGATGGTCTCCAGCTCGGCCTCGAGCTGGCGCAGCTCGGCCATCCGGGCCTCGAGCGCGTTGACCGCCTCCGAGTGCTCGGTCTTGACCCGCGTGGCCTCGCCCGCCGCGTCGCGATGCTTCAGGAACCACAGCTGGTGCAGCTTCAGCGTGCCCTGCTCCTGCAGGTTGCGGTAGTTCGCGGCGACCTCGGCCTGGCGCTCCAGCTTCTCGAGGTTGTTGTTGAGCTCGCGGAGGATGTCCTCGACGCGGGTCAGGTTCTCGCGCGTGTCGCGCAGGCGGAGCTCGGTCTCGCGTCTGCGTTCCTTGTACTTGGAGACGCCGGCGGCCTCCTCGAGGAACATGCGCAGTTCCTCGGGCTTGGATTCGATGATCCGGCTGATCGTGCCCTGGCCGATGATGGCGTAGGCGCGCGGTCCCAGGCCGGTGCCCAGGAACACGTCCTGCACGTCGCGACGCCGCACCGGCTGGTTGTTGATGAAGTAGCTGCTGGTGCCGTCGCGGGTGAGGACGCGCTTGACGGCGATCTCGGTGAACTGGTTCCACTGGCCGCCGGCGCGGGCGCTGGTGTTGTCGAACACCAGTTCCACGCTGGAGCGGCTGGCCGGCTTGCGGTTGCCCGAGCCGTTGAAGATCACGTCCTGCATGGACTCGCCGCGCAGTTCGCTGGCCTTGCTTTCGCCCAGCACCCAGCGCACCGCGTCCATGATGTTGGACTTGCCGCAGCCGTTGGGGCCGACCACGCCGACCAGCTGCCCGGGCAGCTGGAAGGTCGTCGGATCGGCAAAGGACTTGAAGCCCGAGAGCTTGATCGAGTTCAGTCGCATCGGGTGGGACCACCGGCCGTCGCAGCCGTCACGTGATCTAAGCCTTTGATTTGATTGTGGAAACGCCCCTTGACGGGGCGCTCGATTCGCGGCGGATGATACCATCGCGCCCTTCGCATTCCGGCCGCCGCCGCCCTCTGAAGCAGCGACCCGGCCGCCACCCGCATTCATCCCCCGCCCATGGCCAAGAACACCCCCGTCAAGCCGGCCGCGCCGGCTGCCGTTTCCTCTTCTTCCTCGTCCTCCAACGCCAAGGCGTCGAAGGCGCCCAAGGCCTCCAAGGCGCTGAAGTTCGTCGAGCCGATCAAGGCCGACAAGAACGTCAAGAACGTCAAGAACGTCAAGCCGGACACCGCCGTCCCGCCCAAGATGCGCGACATGCCGCCCAATCCGCCGAGCCGCCCGAGCAAGGAGATCCATGTCTTCCCCAACCCGGCGCCGGAGCGCGACTACGTCATCCAGTTCCAGATCCCCGAGTTCACCTGCCACTGCCCGCTGACCGGCCAGCCGGACTTCGCGCACTTCACGATCGACATGATCGCGGACCAGTACTGCGTGGAGCTCAAGAGCCTGAAGATGTACTTCTGGAGCTACCGCGACGAGGGCGCGTTCCACGAGAAGGTGACCAACACCATCCTCGAGGACATCGTGAAGGTCACGAACCCGCGCTTCATCCGCATCACCGCGAAGTGGTACGTGCGCGGCGGCATCTACACGAACGTCGTGACCGAGCATCGCAAGAAGGGCTGGAAGCCGCTGCCGGCGGTGGACCTGCCCGCGCACGGCTTCGAGAGCGGCCTGCTGCGCTGAGCGGCTGAGCGGCACTTCGACGGACGGCACCGGATGGCCCTGGCCTACGACACGGACACGCAGTTCGTCGCGGTCGCGCTCAAGCGCAGCCGCATCGACGGCTATGGCGTGTTCGCGGCCGAGGCCATTCCCGCCGGCACGCGGCTGGGCCTGCTGACCGGCGAGTCGATCACCGTCGCCGAGGCGCGCCGCCGCGCGCAGGAAAGCCAGCGGCTGATGCTGGTGGAACTGTCGCCGGCGCGGGCGATCGACGCGAGCCGCTCGCAGGACGCGATGCGGTTCACGAACCACAGCTGCCAGCCGAATGCCCGCATCCAGGTCGAGGACGGCGAGATCAGCTTCTTCGCGTTGCGCGATCTCGGCCCGGGCGACGAGATCACCGTCGACTACGGCCTGACCCATCACGAGGGACGCCTGGCCTGCCGCTGTGGCGCGCAGGGCTGCCGAGGTTCACTCTGATCGGCAAGCCTGCGTTGTCCATGTAAGTACAGGGGGTCGGCATCCCGCCCCCTATGATTCCGCGCATGAGTTCCACCCCTGCTTCGCCTTCGGCCCATCCGCCGATTGATCCGTCGGTCAATCCACGACTGGCGCTGCTGAACCCCTACCCGTTCGAGCGGCTGAGCGCCCTGACCCAGGGCATCGTTCCGAACCCCGAGTTCCGGCCGATCTCGCTCGGCATCGGCGAGCCGAAACACCCGGCGCCGAAGCTGGTCGAGGACGCGCTGATGGCCAACCTCAAGGGGCTGTCGGGCTATCCCGCCACCGCCGGTCAGCTGCCGCTGCGCGAGGCCATCGCCGGTTGGCTGCAGCGGCGTTATGCGCTGAGCCTGGATCCGGCCACGCAGATCCTGCCGGTCAACGGGTCGCGGGAAGCGCTGTTCGCGCTCGCGCAGGTCGTGATCGATCCGTCCCGCCCCGGCGCGACCGTGGTCTGCCCCAATCCGTTCTATCAGATCTACGAAGGCGCCGCGCTGCTGGCCGGCGCGACGCCCGCCTTCGCCAACTCCGACCCGGCGCGCAACTTCGCGCCCGACTGGTCGAAGATCGACGACGCGACCTGGTCGCGCACGCAGCTGCTGTACGTCTGCTCGCCGGGCAACCCCACCGGCGCGGTCATGCCGCTGTCCGAGTGGCAGACGCTGTTCGAGCTCAGCGACCGGTACGGCTTCGTGATCGCCTCGGACGAGTGCTACTCCGAGATCTACTTCCGCGACGGCCCCGACGCCGCCCCGCTGTCGGGCCTGCAGGCCGCCGCGCAGCTCGGCCGTCCGGACTTCCGCAACCTGATCGCGTTCACCAGCCTGTCCAAGCGTTCCAACGTGCCGGGCATGCGCTCGGGCTTCGTTGCGGGCGACGCCGCGTGGATCAAGCGCTTCCTGCTGTACCGGACCTATCACGGCTCGGCGATGAACCCGATGATCCAGGCCGCCAGCATCGCCGCCTGGAACGACGAGGACCACGTCATCGCCAACCGCGCCCAGTACCGCGCCAAGTTCGCCGCCGTCACGCCGCTGCTGGCCGAGGTCCTCGACGTCGCCCTGCCCGACGCGGGTTTCTACCTGTGGGCGGCCGTGCCAGACGGTAACGATATTGGCTTCGCCCAGGGGCTGCTCGCTCAATACAATGTCGGCGTTCTGCCCGGCAGCCTGCTGGCCCGCGACGCCCACGGGATCAACCCCGGCGCCGGCCGCATCCGCCTGGCGCTGGTGGCCGGACAGGCCGAATGCCTGGAAGCCGCCCGCCGCATCGTCGACTTCGTGAAGCAGCTGCAACCGTCGCCCTGACCGCTCACGGCTTCAGTCACGGCCTCACTCACACCGCTCCCCCCGCATCCCCCTCGAACACATCCCCGCACCATGACGCAAGACCTGCAATCGATCATCGACCTCGCCTGGGAAGGCCGCGCCAACCTGACCTCCGCCAACAGCCCCGAAGTGCGCGCGGCGGTGGACGAAGTGATCGCCGCCCTGGACGCCGGCACGCTGCGCGTGGCCGAACGCAAGGCCGTCGGTGAATGGACCGTGCACCAGTGGGTCAAGAAGGCCGTGCTGCTGTCGTTCCGCCTGAACGACAACCGCCAGATGGGCGCCGGCGACATGACCTTCTTCGACAAGGTCCCGACCAAGTTCGGCGGCCAGACCGACGAGCAGCTGCGCGCCGCCGGCGTGCGCGTCGTGCCTCCGGCCGTCGCGCGCCGCGGCAGCTTCATGGCGAAGAACGTGGTGCTGATGCCGTCCTACGTCAACATCGGCGCCTACGTCGACGAGGGCACGATGGTCGACACCTGGGCCACCGTCGGCTCCTGCGCCCAGATCGGCAAGCACGTCCACCTGTCCGGCGGCGTCGGCATCGGCGGCGTGCTGGAACCGCTGCAGGCCAACCCGACCATCATCGAGGACAACTGCTTCATCGGCGCCCGCTCGGAGATCGTCGAGGGCGTGATCGTCGAGGAGAACTCGGTCATCTCGATGGGCGTCTACATCGGCCAGAGCACCCCGATCTACGACCGCGAGACGGACACCGTCACGTACGGCCGCGTCCCGGCCGGCTCCGTCGTCATCAGCGGCAGCCTGCCCAAGAACGACAAGTACAGCCTGTACGCCGCGATCATCGTCAAGAAGGTCGACGCCGGCACGCGCGCGAAAACGTCCATCAACGAACTGCTGCGCGCCTGAGCCCACGAGCCTCACGACGCCACGCTGAAGAAGATCATCCGTCCGGAGGAGACCGCATGAGCACGGGAAACATGGAGCGCATCCTGCGCCTGATGGCCGAGAAAGGCGCATCCGACACCTACCTGTCGGCCAACATGCCGGTGCTGATCCGGATCAACGGGCAGATGCTGCAGCTGTCGGATCAACTCCTGACCCCGGCCCAGCCGCGCGCGCTGATCTCCGAGGTCGTCGACCCGCAGCACATGTCCGAGCTCGACACCAACGGCGAGCTCAACCTGGCGGTCTCCATCCCCAAGGTCGGCAGCTTCCGGCTGTCGGGCTTCCGCCAGCGCGGCTCGATCGCGGCGGTGTTCCGGCACATCCCGCACGTCATCCCGACGCTGGACAGCCTGGGCCTGCCGCCCATCCTGGCCAAGCTGATCACCGAGAAGCGCGGCCTGATCCTGATGGTCGGCGCGACCGGCACCGGCAAGAGCACCACGCTGGCGTCGATGCTGGAGCACCGCAACCAGACGATGACCGGCCACATCCTCACGATCGAGGATCCGCTGGAATACCTGTTCACCAACAAGCGCTCGCTGGTCAATCAGCGCGAGGTCGGCCGCGACACCGCGTCGCTGCAGATCGCGCTGAAGAACGCGCTGCGCCAGGCGCCGGACTGCATCCTGATCGGCGAGATCCGCGACCGCGAGACGATGACCGCCGCGATCTCGTACGCGCTGTCGGGCCACCTGGTCGTCGCGACCCTGCACGGCAACAACAGCTACCACGCGCTCAACCGGATCATGTCCTTCTACACGCCGGAATCGCGTCCGGCGATGCTGAACGACCTGGGCGCCGGCCTGAAGGCGGTGGTCTCGCAGCGCCTGGTGCGCGCCGCCGCGGGCGGCCGCGTGCCGGTCACGGAAATCCTGCTGAACACCAAGCTGGTCGCCGAGCTGATCGAGCAAGGCGACTTCGCCGGCGTCAAGGAGGCGATGGAGAAGTCGATGGCCGAGGGCTCGCAGAGCTTCGAGGAACACTTCGCCCGCCTCATCACCGAGGGCACGATCACGCGCGAGGAAGGCCTGGCCTTCGCCGATTCGCCGACCAACCTGCTCTGGCGTCTGCAGAACGACGGCCCCGGCGTCAAGCCCGGCGGCCCCGGCGCGCCGAAGCGGGAAGAACCGGCCGAGGACACCGCCAACTTCACCTCCATCACGCTGGACGTGCAGCCGGGCTGAGGCCCGCGCCGCACACACGATCCCACCGACCGATGGACGACCTGACCCTCGCGCTGCTGGAGCAGTTGATCGCCCGCCCGTCGGTCACGCCGGCCGATGCCGGGTGCCTGGAATTGATCGGCGCGCGGCTGGCCGGGGCGGGCTTCACGCTCGAACGCATGGACAGCGGGCCGGACGACTTCCGCGTCAGCAACCTGTGGGCCGTGCGCCGCGGGCAGTCGCCGGACGGTCCGTTGCTGGTCTTCGCCGGCCACACGGACGTCGTGCCCACCGGTGACCTCGCGAAGTGGACCAGCGATCCTTTCGTCCCGACCGTGCGAGGCGACCGCCTGTACGGGCGCGGCGCGGCCGACATGAAGACCTCGCTGGCGGCGATGGTCGTCGCCGCGGAAGACTTCGCCGCGATGCATCCCGACCATCGCGGCAGCGTCGCTTTTCTGCTGACGAGCGATGAGGAAGGCCCGGCGCGTGACGGCACGGTGGTCTGCGTCGAGCGCCTGCGCGCACGCGGCGAGCGGCTCGACTACTGCATCGTCGGCGAGCCGACCTCCGTCGAGCGCCTCGGGGACACCGTCAAGAACGGCCGGCGCGGCTCGCTCTCCGGCAAGCTGCGCGTGATCGGCGTGCAGGGCCACGTCGCCTACCCGCATCTGGCGCGCAACCCGGTCCACCAGGCCGCGCCGGCGTTGGCCGAACTGGCCGCGAGCGAGTGGGATCGCGGCAACGCCTATTTCCCGCCGACGACCTTCCAGATCTCCAACATCGGCGCCGGCACAGGCGCCGGCAATGTGATCCCGGGCGAGATGGTGGTGGACTTCAACTTCCGCTTCTCGACCGAATCGACGCCGGAGGCCCTGCGCCAGCGGGTGCATGCGCTGCTGGACCGCCACGGCCTCGAGTACGCGCTGGACTGGACGCTGTCCGGCGAGCCCTTCCTGACGCCGGTGGGCGATCTGTCGGCCGCGATCGTTGCGGCCATCGAGGCCGAGACCGGCGTGACCGCCGAGTTGTCCACGACCGGCGGCACCTCGGATGGCCGCTTCATCGCCAAGCTCTGCCCGCAGGTGGTGGAATTCGGACCGCTCAATGCGAGCATCCACAAGATCGACGAATACGTGCCGCTGGACCAGATCGCGCCGTTGACGCGCATCTACCGACGCACCCTGGAGAATCTGCTGCTGTGACGCTGTTGGAATTGATCGAGGCCCAGGCCGCCCGCCTCCGTGAGGCGGGCGTTTCGTTTGGGCATGGCACGACGAACGCCTTCGACGAGGCCGCCTGGCTGGCCCTGTGGGCGCTGGACCTGCCGCTGGACGCGCTGGACGAGCACGAGGGCGATGCCGTCGACGACACCGGTCGGGCGAAGGTCGAGGCGCTGGTCGCCGAACGCATCGCGACGCGCAAGCCCGCCGCCTACCTGACGCGCGAAGCGTGGCTGCAGGGCGTGCCCTTCTACGTCGATGAGCGCGCCATCGTGCCGCGCAGCTTCATTGCCGAGCTGCTGGCCGACGCGACCATCGATGCGTGGCTGTCGGACCAGACCACCCGCGTGCTGGACCTGTGCACCGGCAACGGCAGCCTGGCCGTGCTGGCCGCGATGGCCTGGCCCGATGTGGCGGTCGACGCCATCGACCTGAGCGCCGAGGCACTCGCCGTGGCGGCGATCAACGTCGAGCGTCATCAGCTCGGCGATCGCATCCGGTTGCTGCAGGGCGACGGCCTCGCGCCGGCGCAGGGTCCCTACGACCTGATCCTGTGCAACCCGCCGTACGTGAACAGCACCTCGATGGCGGCGCTGCCGCACGAGTACCGCGCCGAGCCCGAACTCGCCCTCGCGGGCGGCGCCGACGGGATGGACTTCATCCGCACGCTGCTGTCCGACGCCCCCGCGCAGATGACGCCTCACGCGGTGCTGGTCCTGGAGATCGGCAACGAGCGCGCCTTCTTCGAGGCCGCCTTCCCCCAACTTGAATCCGCCTGGCTGGAAACCTCCGCCGGCGAGGACCAGGTCCTGCTGCTGACCCGCGAGGCGCTGGTCGCCGCGGGCTTCGGCGATGACGACGAACAAGGAGTTTCCCCATGATCACGCTGCGCAACATCGTGCTGCGCCGCGGCACCAAGGTCGTTCTCGATGACGCGAGCGTCGTGCTGCAACCCGGCGAGAAGGTCGGCCTCGTCGGCCGCAACGGCGCGGGCAAGTCCAGCCTGTTCTCGCTGCTGACCGACCGCCTGCACAGCGACAAGGGCGACGTGGAGATCCCGCGCCACTGGGCGCTCGCCGAAGTGGCGCAGCACATGCCCGAGACCGACATGCCGGCCACCGAGTTCGTGCTGGAGGGGGACGTCCGCCTGATGGCCGCGCGCCAGGCGCTGGCCGAGGCCGAAGCCGCCGACGACGGCCACGCCATCGCCGATGCCTACGCGCAGCTGATGGACGCCGGCAGCCTCGACGCCCCCGCCCGCGCACAGGCGCTGATGATGGGCCTGGGCTTCAAGGGCGCGCAGGTCGATGCGCCGGTCAACAGCTTCTCCGGCGGCTGGCGCATGCGGCTGCAGCTGGCGCGCGCGCTGATGTGCCCGTCCGACCTGATGCTGCTGGACGAGCCGACGAACCACTTGGACCTGGACGCCCTGGTCTGGCTGGAAGCGTGGCTGCAGCGCTATGAAGGCACGATGATCATCATCAGCCATGACCGCGAATTCCTGGACGCGATCACCAAGGTCACGCTGCATCTGGACGATGCGAAGCTGTACCGCTACGGCGGCAACTACACCGCGTTCGAGTCGATGCGCGCCGAGCGCATGCTCCAGCAGCAGCAGGCCTTCAGCAAGCAGCAAGAGCGCATGGCGCATCTGCAGAAGTTCATCGACCGCTTCAAGGCCAAGGCCAGCAAGGCCAAGCAGGCGCAGAGCCGCGTGAAGGCGCTGGAGCGCATGGAGCGCCTCGCGCCGGTGCTGACGGCGTCGGACTTCAGCTTCGAGTTCCGCGAGCCGTTGAACCTGCCCAACCCGATGCTGATGTTCGACACCGTGTCCGTCGGCTACGACACGGACGAAGGCGAGAAGGTCATCGTGCGCGGCATCGACCGCTCGGTGCTGGCCGGCCAGCGCTTCGGCATCCTCGGCGCGAACGGCCAGGGCAAGTCGACCTTCGTGAAGACGGTGGCGCGCATGCAGCGCGCGATGGGCGGCACGATCACCGAGGGCAAGGGCCTGTCGATCGGCTACTTCGCGCAGCAGGAGATGGACGTGCTGCGGCCTGATGAAGGCCCGCTGATGCACATGATCCGCCTGGCCAAGGAGGTCAGCCCGAACGCCCGCGAGCAGGAGCTGCGCGACTTCCTCGGCCAGTTCCGCTTCGTCGGCGACATGGTGAACCAGGACGTGGGCAGCCTGTCGGGCGGCGAGAAGGCGCGGCTGGTGCTGGCGATGCTGGTCTGGCAGCGCCCCAACCTGCTGCTGCTGGACGAACCGACCAACCACCTGGACCTGCAGACGCGCGAGGCGCTGTCGATGGCGCTCAACGAGTTCGAGGGCACCGTCATGCTGGTCAGCCATGACCGCGCGCTGCTGCGCGAGGTCTGCGACGAGTTCTGGCTGGTGGCCGACGGCAAGCTGGCGCCCTTCGACGGCGACCTGGACGATTACCAGCGCTGGCTGCTGGATCGGTCCAAGGAGGCCGCGAAACTCGCCAAGGAAGAGGCCAAGCAGGCCCTGCGCAGCGCGCGCGCCAGCAGCGCGGCCTCCGCCCCTGCGCCGGCCCCCGTGGCCGTGGCAGCGGCGCCCGTGGCCGCCTTGCCGGTGACGCCGCCCGCCCCCGTCAAGCGCGAGGACCGCAAGCTCAGCGGCCAGGCCCGTCAGAAGCTGTCCGAGCAGACGCGCCCGCTGCGCAAGGAGATGGAACAGATCGACGCCCGCATGAAGGCGTGGGCGGACGAGCGCGCCGCGCTGGAGGCGCAGCTGTCGGGCGCCGGCCAGACGCCCGCGCAGATCGCGGACGCCGGCAAGCGCCTGAAGGCCATCGGCGACGAGGTCGAGGCCGCGGAACTGCGGTGGCTGGAGCTCAGCGAGCAGGTGGACGCGATCCAGGCGACGGGCTGAGCCCGTCGCCTTTGCTTCGTCAGAGGCTGACGAAGGTCGCGTCGAATCATCAGCCGACCACTACGCGCAGACGTTCGCGGGCTAGGCCGGCACCATCGCAGTTCAGAACGCGGTCGGGATCAACCGTCAGAATGTGACGAACCGGACCGCGTCCGCCGACAGCGTGCCCACGCCGTTGCCAGGCATCAGTTCGACCTTCGTCTCCGCCGGGCAACTGCGGTCCGACGTGAACCGCCCCAGGTAGGTTCCGGTGGCGGCACCCGCATCGCGCTGATCGACCGTGATCGCACGCTCGACCACTGCACAGGAGGATCCGAGATACGTGGTGACGATGTACCGGGCATCCGGCGCGCGTGAAGCATCGGCCGACCATTGGACGTAGATGTCCGTCGGCGCCCCCCCTGTATTGAAGAACCACTGCGCAGACGGGAAGCTGCTCTGCGGGACATAGGCGATCGCGTCCGCAGCCAAATGCCCCCCGTTGAGGGTCGATTCCTCGAGCAGGACCGCGTTCGATTGGGGACCACTCAGACTCGCCTCGCCGACCTTGATCCACCGACCGCCGATCTGGCTTTGATAGGTGGGGACCGGCTTGCTGCTGCCGTTGCCGCCCACTGCCGTCCACACCGCCAGACCGTTGAGCCCGCCCTCGGGCCAACGCGCATAGACGTCCTGCGTGCCACTCGGCCCGTTGGAGGGCAACTGCCATCTGGCGGTGTTAACGGGCACGGAGTCCACCGTGTCCAACCGGATCGCGTCCGCGATCACGCGGCCATCCGCGTTGGTAGCATCGACCTCGATCCTCAGCTGCGACTGGTACGAGGCCGTGAACGCAGGCCCCAGCAGCTTCCACTCGCCCGAACTCTGGCGTTGGTTGACGGTGTATTGAGCGAGGAGCGCGCCGCCATAGGTACGCACACGGAACACCGTATTCGTGGCGTTGGTCGACGACGTCGGCCAATGCGCAGACAGCGTCATCTGCCGGCTTCCAGAAATCCCACCCTGATTGAAGATGTCCACCTCGTACTGAACGATCTTCGGATAGTTGACGAAGTTGGGCTCGATGTAGGCGTAGTCCTGGCCGTAGTAGCCGGACAAGGTCGTGCCCGCCGCCCACATGTTGTTGAACCGGTAGACCGAGTTGGAGCGGTTGTCGGCTACCACGGCGGGATAGCGATAGATTGAACGCGACGACATCGGGGCCGACAGGTAGTTCGTTCCGTAGATCCCGGTGCCGTCCGTCAACGTCGACCAATTGCCAATCGTGGAGAAGTTGGGCGAGGTGTTGTCGATGATGTTGCTCAGCCCGCTGGCCACGAGGTGGTTCGCGCCTGCAAAAGTCGGCGAGCCCGCAGTGCTCGACGTCCATGCATAGCCAGCAGTGAAGCCGGCCGAGGTGTTGTCGACGACGGTAGTCGTCTGGGCGATCGCGGCGGCGGCGCTGCCGAGCAGGCATGCGAGCACGCGCGGCAAGCGCCGCTGGAGGTACGTGTTCATGAAACTCCCTGTGAATAGGCATGGTCCCAGGCTCTGCCGCCATGCCGCTTTTCCGGTTGCACCGACGTCACGGACCTCGTGAGGATCCTTGCGTTGCGTTGCGTCGCTGTCGCCTCGTCGAGGCGCGCGCAGTGTCTCGGGTCTCCCCCACCGCTCGGAATCCGGGTAATCCCGCAAGCTATGACATTCCATGCGGCCTGTGGAACGCGCCCGATAGTCGGCTTCAACAATGGAAGATAAAGACCATTTCAATTGCGTGCAATTTAATTGCTCGCTATAGTTCGACCCATGCCAACCACAACCCCCATCAGCCTGCAGGACGCCGCCGCCCCGGCCGCGACCCGCGCCCAGCCGGGGCCCGCGGGCACGGACTGGCTGAAGCTGGATGTGCAGCTGTGCTTCGCGCTCTATTCGACCTCGCTGGCGATGACGAAGCTCTACAAGCCGCTGCTGGCTCCCCTGGGCCTGACCTATCCGCAATACCTGGCGATGCTGGTGCTGTGGGAGACCGGCGGCCCGAGCGTCTCCGATCTGGGGCAACGCTTGAACCTGGACTCCGGCACGCTGACGCCGCTGCTGAAACGCCTGGAATCGAACGGCCTCATCGAGCGCCGCCGCGCCGCGGCCGATGAGCGCCGCGTCGAGATCCACCTGACGCCCGCCGGCCGCGCACTGCGCGAGCAAGCCGTCGCCATCCCCGAACAACTGGCCTGCGCCAGCGCCTGCGGTCCCGCCGAACTGGAGTCGCTGACAAGACGCCTGCATGAATTGCGAGCCAATGTACTGACCCATCTGGCACGCGATCCCGCTGATCCCGTCACTGTCGACGAGGATGGCGAGACCTGACCCCGAGTTGTCCTTTCACCCTCACCCATCACCACCAAGGAGCCTCACATGGCCATCGAAAAAGCCCTCTACACCGCCACCGCCACCGCCACCGGCGGCCGTCAAGGCACCGCGCAATCGTCCGACGGCGCGCTGAAGGTCGATCTGTCCACGCCGAAGGAACTCGGCGGCGGCGGCGGCCCCGGCACCAACCCGGAACAGCTGTTCGCAGCGGGCTACTCGGCCTGCTTCATCGGCGCGATGAAGGCCGTCTCGGGTCGCAACAAGGTCGCACTGCCGGCCGAAGTCTCGATCACCAGCGAAGTCGGCATCGGCCCCCACGCCAACAAGCCGGGCGCCTTCGGCATCGCCGTGTCGATGAAGATCTCCGTGCCGGGCATGGACCGCGCCGCGCTGGAGAAGCTGGTCGCCGAAGCCCATGAGGTCTGCCCGTACTCGAACGCCACGCGCGGCAACATCGACGTCACGCTGACGATCGTCTGATCATCCAGGTCCGGCTCGTTCCGGACGCTCAATGAAAAAAGCGCCGGCAGTGCCGGCGCTTTTTCGTTGGCGCATGCTTGCGCGCGCGTTCGTTGGCGCGGTGAGATCAGCGGGAGCGCAGCAGCGTGAGCATCAATTCGATGCGCGCCGCCCAGGGCGACAGCGCGGCCGCGGGCTCGTCGGACGCGCCGACGATGCGCCCCTGCGCGCAGCGCGTCGTTCGCCAGACCGGGATACCGGCGTCCTTCAGCGCCTGCACGGGCGCGTCCAGCGCACGATTCAGCGTGCCATTTCCGGTACAGGCCAGCACCAGCCCCTGGAGCCCCGCCGCACGCCACGCGTCGAGCGAACGCGCCTCCGAGCCCGCGTGGCTGCCGAGCACCTCGACCCAAGGCCACCGCGACGCGTCTTCGGGAAGCAGAGTCACGCCCAACGCCTCGCCTTGCGGCCAGTCGCGGAAACGGCGCAGCGCGCCCTCCTCCACCACGGCCAGTGGACCGGCGTCGGGCCCCGCCTCGAAGGCGTTCAGGCGATAGCTGTGCGTCTTGCGCAGCTCCAGACCGGACCACACCTGACCCGCCACGACCGCGACGACACCGCGCACGCTTTCGGCTTCGGCAACAGCCACCGCATCCAGCAGGTTCTGCGGACCGTCCGCCTGGATGGCCGTCGCGGGGCGCATCGCGGCCGTCAGGACCACCGGTTTTTCCGGCGCCAGCACGCGCTGCAGCAGGTAAGCGGTCTCCTCGAGCGTGTCGGTGCCATGCGTGATCACGATGCCGCGGACCTCGGGGCGATCCAGATGCTCCCGCACCCGGCGCGCGAGTCGCGCCCAGGTCGCGTGATCCATGTCCTTGCTGTCGAGCTGAGCCAGTTGTTCAGCCTCGAGCGCCTTCGACGCCAACGCCGGTACCGCGCTCACCAGCGACTCGACCGACAGCGAGCCGGCCTTGTAGCCGACGTTGTCCGTCGCACTGCCGGAGGCCCCGGCGATGGTCCCGCCGGTGCCGATGATCACGAGGGTCTGGGCCACACTTTGCAATTTCTCGTCTCCTGTATAAAAATCCAGATGCTGGATGAATTCTCAGGCGGCTTTCGAACCATCAGGGTCGCCGCGTTTCGACATCCGGTCCTCAATGGAATAAAGGCTTGCTCGTGGATACACCGCCCAAACTCACTGCCCGGCAACAGCAGATCTTCGATCTGGTCCGTGACAGCATCGAGAGCACCGGCTCGCCGCCCACCCGCGCGGAGATCGCGCAGCAGCTGGGATTCAAGTCCGCGAATGCGGCCGAGGAGCACCTGCAGGCCCTGGCGCGAAAAGGCGTCATCGAGCTGGTTGGCGGTACCGCACGCGGGATCCGCTTGCCGTCGACCGCCTTGCGTCAGGTCAATCGCGCCCGGGAGCACAGCCAGTTCGCGCTGCCGCTGGCAAGCCTCGCGCAGTTGACGCTGCCGCTCGTGGGCCGCGTCGCCGCCGGCGCGCCGATCCTCGCCGAGGAACATGTCGAGCAGCACTATAGCGTCGACCCCTCGATGTTCTCGAAGGCGCCCGACTTCCTGCTCCGCGTCAAAGGCATGAGCATGAAGGACATCGGCATCATGGACGGCGACCTGCTCGCCGTTCAGAAGATCAGCGAGGCGCGCAACGGCCAGGTCGTCGTGGCGCGCATCGGTGAAGAGGTCACCGTGAAGCGCTTCCAGCGCCATGCCGACGGCATCCGCCTGCTGCCGGAGAACTCTGACTTCCAACCGATCGAGGTCAGCCCCGACGAGGAGTTTGCAATCGAAGGCCTGGCCGTCGGCCTGATCCGTTCCGGCGGCTTCCATTGAGCGCCGCGATCCCCTCATGAGCGCGCGAAAGACGCACACCAAAGCGGCCTCGGCCGCCGAATGCGCGTCTCTGCGGCAGATTCCCAACATCGGACCGGCGATGGTGCGGGATTTCGAATTGATGGGGATTCATCAGCCGGTGGATCTCGTGGGCGCCGACGCGTTCGCGCTGTATCAACGGATTTGCAAACTCACCGGTCAGCGGCACGATCCATGTGTCCTGGATACTTATATGGCCGCCGTGGATTTCATGAACGGCAGTCCTCCCCGGGATTGGTGGAGTTATACGGCGCAGCGCAAGCGCGAGTATCCGGATATCTGATTGAAGAACAAAAGCGACGACCAAAGAAAAAACCCTGCCGATTTGCATCGACAGGGTTCTAATGTTGGCGGAGTGGACGGGGCTCGAACCCGCGACCCCCGGCGTGACAGGCCGGTATTCTAACCAACTGAACTACCACTCCAGATACGACGCTATTGGGTGCATCGATATCATTTGCGAACAAGTTCTGCTGCAAGCAATCAGTTCCATTCAGAACCGCGATGCAGCCAAGCCTTGTCAAACTTGGCGTCCCCTAGGGGATTCGAACCCCTGTAGCCACCGTGAAAGGGTGGTGTCCTAGGCCTCTAGACGAAGGGGACAGGACCTGCTTGTTTTGACTCGAACTGCGCGTACCTTGCAACCGTCACACCCGAAGGCGTTCTGGTGGAGGTAAGCGGGATCGAACCGCTGACCTCTTGCATGCCATGCAAGCGCTCTCCCAGCTGAGCTATACCCCCGAATGCTTTCGCATCGAATCGGTACGCCGCCCGAGTCTCAACTGTGTTGGCGGAGTGGACGGGGCTCGAACCCGCGACCCCCGGCGTGACAGGCCGGTATTCTAACCAACTGAACTACCACTCCAGATACTCAAGACCTTTCGATCTGTCGCATCAAACTCTTCCTGCTTTGATTCCATCAATTACTTGATGTCATCGCTGCGTCGATTTCGTTACTGTACCTGATTTTGACAACGATCAAATCGATTTCCGAAGAAATTTTCGATTTTCTCGTTCAATTTCTGGTCAGTAACCAAGTTCGAAACTTGGCGTCCCCTAGGGGATTCGAACCCCTGTAGCCACCGTGAAAGGGTGGTGTCCTAGGCCTCTAGACGAAGGGGACTGAACCTTCTTCCTTGAACCGCGCGCCACGCAAACTGAAGTTTGGTGGAGGTAAGCGGGATCGAACCGCTGACCTCTTGCATGCCATGCAAGCGCTCTCCCAGCTGAGCTATACCCCCTTCGGGGAATTCGATCCGGCTTCTTTTCGGCTTTCTGAATTTCATCGGGGAGCTCGCGCTCCCCGTTTATTCATCGTCTGCCGCTTCGAAGTTCGTTTCGAACGTCGCGCTGTTCAAGCGAGAACGAGAGTATAGATCGAGTTTTAAACGGAACGCAAGCGGTTCAACAAAATTTCTTTGTCGAAAAGTTCCAGCACCGCATCCACCGACGGCGTCTGCGAACGACCGCAGGCCAGCACCCGCACGGGAATCGCCAGTTGCGGCATCTTGATGCCGTGCGCCGTGATCGTTTCCTTGATCGCGGCGCTGATCGATGCCTTGTCCCAATTCGCCAGCGCGTCGAGCTTGTCCGCCAGCGCCAGCACGGCCGGCTTCACGGCATCGGTGAGGTGCTGGGCGCGATCCGCCTCGCTCGGCGTCACCGGCGACACATACATCGCCAGCCAGTCTGCCAGCGCCACCGTGGTACTGCAGCGATCCTTGAACAGCGCGCACATCGCTTCGAGGCGCTCCGGCGCGGCCAGGCCACGCTTGCCGAGTTGCGCCGCCACCAGCGACGCCAGACGCGCGTCATCGGCCTGCTTGATGTAGTGCGAGTTGACCCATTCCAGCTTGGCCGGATCCCACTGCGCGGGGCTCTTCGAGATGTGACTGCCATCGAACCACGACACCAGCTGCGACACGCTGTAGAGCTCGTCGTCGCCGTGGCTCCAGCCCAGGCGCGACAGGTAGTTCAGCATCGCCTCGGGCAGATAGCCGTTTTCCTCATACGCGGTGACGCTGACCGCGCCGCGGCGCTTGGACAGCTTCAGTCCGTCGTCGCCCAGGATCACCGGGATGTGCCCGAACGCCGGCAACGCCGCGCCCAGCGCGTTGAAAAGGTTGATCTGCCAGGGCGTGTTGTTGATGTGCTCGTCGCCGCGGAAGACGTGGGTGATCTTCATGTCCCAGTCGTCGATCACGACCGCGAAGTTGTAGGTCGGGACGCCGTCCGGACGCAGCAGGATGAGGTCGTCAATCTCGCGGTTGTTGATCGTGATCGGTCCCTTGACCAGGTCGTCCCAGGTCACGTCGCCGTCGATCGGATTCTTGAAACGCACCACCGGCTCGATGCCCGCAGGAATCGCGGGCAGCGTCTTGCCCGGCTCCGGACGCCAGGTGCCGTCGTAGCGGCGCTTCTCGCCGCGGGCCTCCTGGCCTGCCTTCATCGCGGCGAGCTCCTCGGGCGAGCAGTAGCAACGGTAGGCGGTGCCGGCCGCGATCATCTGCTCGATCACCGCGTGATAGCGCTCCAGGCGCTGCATCTGGTAGACCGGGCCCTCGTCGTACTCGAGGCCCAGCCACCGCATCGATGCCAGGATCTGGTCGACCGAATCCTGCGTTGATCGCGCGACGTCGGTGTCCTCGATGCGCAGCACGAATTCGCCGCCGTAGTGGCGCGCGTAGGCCCACGAGAACAGCGCCGTGCGCGCCGTGCCGAGGTGCAGGAAGCCCGTCGGCGACGGGGCGATGCGGGTGCGGACCGGGGTGGAAGGAGTCGTCATAGGGAATTCAAACCGCGGGCCAGGTCGGCCTTGATGTCTTCGATGTCTTCCAGGCCGACCGCGACGCGGATCAGACCCTGCGTGATGCCGGCCGCCTGGCGCTGCGGCTCGGTGAGCCGGCCGTGCGAGGTGCTGGCCGGATGCGTGATGGTGGTCTTGGTGTCGCCGAGGTTGGCGGTGATCGAGCAGATGCGCGTCTGGTCGATCACCTGGAACGCCGCGGCGCGGCCGCCGTCCTCGCCACCGCTCTTCACGATGAAGGACACGACCGCCCCGCCCTGCCCGCCTTGCTGGCGCATCGCGAGCTCATGCTGCGGATGCGACTTCAGGCCCGGGTAGTACACACGCTCGATGCCGGGGTGCGCCTCCAGCCATTCGGCCAACACGGCGGCGCTCGCGGTCTGCGCCTTCATGCGCACCGACAGCGTCTCCATGCCCTTGAGCACGACCCAGGCGTTGAACGGCGACAGCGACATGCCCACCGAGCGCATCACCGGGGTGAACACCTCGTCGACGTGCTTCGCGGAGGCGCAGATCGCGCCCGCGATCACGCGGCCCTGCCCGTCGAGGTACTTGGTGCCGGAATGGATGATGAAGTCCGCGCCCATCTTCGCCGGCTGCTGCAGCGCGGGCGAGGCGAAGCAGTTGTCGACGGCCAGCAGCGCGCCGTGCGCGTGCGCGATCTCCGCCAGCGCGGCGACATCGCAGACCTCGGTCAGCGGATTGGTCGGCGTCTCGGCGAACAGCAGCTTCGTGTTGGGTTGCAGGGCCCCCTTCCACTCGGCCAGGTCGGTCTGCGACACGAAGGTCGTCTGGACGCCGAACTTGCCGAACTCGCCCTGCAGCAGCTTGATGGTCGAGCCGAACACCGAGCGCGAACACACCACGTGGTCGCCGGACTTCAGCAGACCCATGACCAGCAGCATGATCGCGGACATGCCCGACGAGGTCGCGATGCAGGCCTCGGTGCCTTCGAGCGCGGCGAGCCGGCGCTCCATCATCATGACCGTGGGATTCGAGAAGCGGCTGTAGACGAAGGCCTCTTCCTCGTTGGCGAAACGGCGCGCGGCGGTGGCCGCGTCCGGATGCACGAAGGAGCTGGTCAGGTACAGCGCTTCGGAGTTCTCGCCCCACGGCGACGGCGGCAGGCCCTCGCGCACGGCGAGCGTGTCCAGCCGAACGTCGGCGGGCAGGTCCACGCGCGGGATGCCGCCCTTCTTGTCATTGCCCATCACTGGTCCCCGCCGCTCTGCAGCGCCAGGCGGCTGCGCGCCGGCATGTCCTCTTCCTCGGGCTGCGACTTGCGCTGCGCCTGCAGCGTGGCGAAGTCCTCGGCCGATACGTCGCCGGTGATGTAGGTGCCGTCGAAGCAGGAGGCCTCGAAGCCGTTCAGCCCCGGGCGCAGCTGGCCGACCACGCGCTTCATCGCATCGACGTCCTGGTAGATCAGCGCGTCGGCGCCGATGAACTGGCGGATCTCCTCGATCGAGCGGCCATGGGCGATCAGTTCCTCCTTGGTCGGCATGTCGATGCCGTAGACGTTGGGGAAACGCACCGGCGGCGCGGCCGAGGCCAGGTAGACCTTGTTCGCGCCGGCCTCGCGGGCCATCTGGACGATTTCCTTGGAGGTCGTGCCGCGCACGATGGAGTCGTCGACCAGCAGCACGTTGCGGCCCTTGAATTCGAGCCCGATCGCGTTGAGCTTCTGGCGCACCGACTTCTTGCGCGTGGACTGGCCCGGCATGATGAAGGTCCGGCCGACGTAGCGGTTCTTCACGAAGCCCTCGCGATACGGCTTGCCGATGCGGTGCGCGAGCTGCATCGCCGACGGGCGGCTGGACTCGGGAATCGGGATGACGACGTCGATCTCGCTCGGCGGGATCGTCGAGATCAGGCGCTGGGCCAGGGTCTCGCCCATGTTCAGCCGGGCCTGGTAGACCGAGATGCCGTCCATCACCGAGTCCGGGCGCGCCAGATAGACGAACTCGAACATGCAGGGGTTCAGCGTCGGGTTCTCGGCGCACTGCTGCGTGTGGACCGTGCCGTGGGTGTCGATGAACAGCGCCTCGCCGGGCGCGAGGTCGCGCGTCAGCGTGTGCGCCGTGCCTTCGAGCGCCACGCTCTCGCTGGCGACCATGACCTCGCCGTCGGCGGCCTGGCCGAAGCACAAGGGGCGGATGCCGTAGGGGTCGCGGAATGCGAGCAGGCCATGCCCGGCGATCAGGGCGATCACGGCGTAGGAGCCCTTGATCCGCTTGTGCACCGTGCCCACGGCCTTGAAGATCTGCGCCGGCGTCAGCGGCAGGTCGCGGCCGGCCCGCTCGAGCTCATGCGCGAGCACGTTGATCAGGACTTCGGTATCGCTCTCGGTGTTGATGTGGCGGCGGTCGACGTCGAACAGCTCGTCCTTCAGCGCATGCGCGTTGGTGAGGTTGCCGTTGTGGACCAGCACGATGCCGTAGGGCGCGTTGACGTAGAAGGGCTGCGCTTCCTCTTCCGAATAGGCGTTGCCCGCCGTCGGGTAGCGCACCTGGCCGAGGCCGACGTTGCCGGGCAGCCCGCGCATGTTGCGGGTGCGGAACACGTCGCGCACCATGCCACGCGCCTTGTGCATGAAGCACTTCTGACCCTGCATCGTGACGATGCCGGCCGCGTCCTGGCCGCGATGCTGCAGCAGCAGCAGCGCGTCATAGATCAGCTGGTTGACCGGCGCCTTGGAAATCACACCGACGATGCCGCACATGGGGAGGTCCTTAATGCTTCTGGAACGGGAGGAAAACGACGGCCGGAGCGCTCGTGACGCTCAGGCCGGAATGTAGTCTTGCAGGGCCGCGGGCAACAGCGGCTTCACCTGCGTGAGCGTGGCCTGCAGCCAGGGCGCGATCTGCGATTCGGCCCACGGCTGCGAGCGCACGGCCGGCGTCATGTCGACGATGACGGTCGCCAGCAGCGCCAGCAGCACCGCGCGCAGCACGCCGAAGGCAGCGCCGCCGAGCCGGTCCAGCACACCCAGCGGTGTCGCGTGGATCAGGGCCCGGATCAGCTTCGCGCCGAGGCCCCAGATCAGCAGCACCAGGATGAAGGCCAGCACCAGCCCGAGGGCATGGATCAGCGCCGGACCGATCTTCTCCGCCGGCAGGAAGCGCTCGATGAACGGCGCCACGAAGGGCGAGGCCGCGTAGGCCACCAGCCAGCCGGCGATGGTCATCAGCTCGAACACCAGGCCGCGCCAGGCGCCCAGCAGGACCGAGATGACGAGCAGGCTCAGCAGCGCGAGGTCGACCCAGTTCATCGCGGCGATCGGAGGTGCGCTGAGGCGGGTTCATGGTCGTGCATCGTGACGGTCTCCGTGCCGGCCCGTCAGAGCGTCAGCACGGCCGACGACAGGCCGCCGCCGCGGACTTTCGCCGCGACCTTGTCCGCCTCGTCGCGCGAATTGAACGGCCCCACCCGCACGCGGATGCGCTTGCCGTCCGCCGTGTCGACCGCCTGCGTGTACGTCTTCAGGCCCATGCGCTCGACCTTCACCCGCACATCCTGCGCGGCCTTGCCGTCGGCGTAGGCACCGACCTGCACGATGAAACGCGCAGCGGACGCGGACGCGTCCGGCTTTCTCTCGGAGGAAGGCCGCCCCTCCAGCAGCGCCTGGGCGCGTGCGGCATCCGCCGAGCGGGTGTCGGGTTTCGGATCAGGCTTGCGTTCGGGCTTGGCGTCGACCTTGGGCTCGGGCTTGCGTTCCGGCTTGGTCTCGGGTCTGACCTCGGGCTTGTGTTCAGGCTTGGGCTCGATACGCGCCGGGCGGGCGGGCTCGGCGATCGTCGCGCGCTCGTCAGGCTTGGTGTCCATGCGCGTGGGCGGCATGGCCTGGGCCACCTGATCGGCCACCGGGTCGCGCGGCGCTTCCGGCGGCGGGACCGGCCGGTCGGCGGCGGCTTGCTCGGCGGACTCGGTGATGATGCCGCGACCGGCATCGGCCCCGGCGGTCTGACCGCGCGAGGTCGGAGCAGTCGGCGCGGGTATGGTCAGCGGCGTGGCCCCGTCCTTGCGCGGGATGTCGATCGGCAGGTCGACCGGGATCGGACGCGGCTGGGTCTCGAACAGCAACGGGAACACGATCACCGCGACGCCCACCAGCACCGCGGCGCCGATCAGGCGACGGCGCGCCCGCAAGCGCAGTTGCTGGACGTCGTCGACCGCCTCGGCACCGCCGCGGGCGCGCCCTCGCCCGCCATCGCCGGAACGGCCCCGCTCAGCCCGATCACCGCCTCGGTCGCCGGAGTCGTTCGCTTCGCCGCGCTTCAGGAAGGACAGAAAACCCATGTACTCGGAGAACCTGGTTGATGCCGCGCCGTCGCCGCGGGAGTGCCTTCGGGACCCTGGGCCCCGGAGCGGAAAGCGGCCCCTCCGTAGGTACGGACAGGGCCGCCGACTTCAACTGCGAGAGATTCGAATGCAGCGTTGCGAAGCGCTCAATGCCGCCCGCTTCAAGATTCGGATTCCGGCTGGACGCCGCCGCCCAGTCTCGGGATGCCGTTCTTGAGCACGCCGCCCACGGTGAAGAACGAACCGAAGACCAAAATTCTATCAGCGGGGTCCGCCTCGGCCGCCGCCGCGGCCAGGGCCGACGCGGGGTCCGGGTGCAGCGATGCGCCGACTTCCTTCGGCGTCTGCAGCGTGCCGGCGGCGCGCGCCTCGTCGAAACGTGTCCGCAGCGCCTGGGCGGTCGCCGCACGCGCGATCGGCAGGTCGCAGAAATGCCAGTGGTCGATCAGCGGCGAGATGCGCGCCAGGATGTTGGCGAGGTCCTTGTCCGCCATCGCGCCGAAGACGGCACGGGTGCGCGGGTAGAAGCCCATCTGGTCGAGGTTCTGGGCCAGCGCCGCCACCGCATGCGGGTTGTGCGCGACGTCCAGCACCAGCATCGGCGAGCCCGGGATCACCTGGAAACGGCCCGGCAGTTCGACCAGCGCCAGCCCCGCGCGCACCGCCTGCGCGGAGATCGGGAGCCGCTCGTACAGCGCCTCGAAGACCGCCAGCACGCCGGAGGCATTCAGCAGCTGGTTGACGCCGCGCAGCGCCGGGTAGGACATGCCGCTGTAGCGCCGCGCGCGTCCGGCCCACTGCCATTGCTGGCGATCGCCCGAATAGCTGAAGTCGCGTCCGAGCTGGCGCACCTCGGCGCCGATGGACTCGGCATACGCCGCGATCGAGGCCGGCGGCATCGGATCGGACACGATGGCCGGCTTGCCCGGTCGCATGATGTGCGCCTTCTCGCGGCCCACGGACTCGCGATCCGGGCCGAGGTACTCGGTATGGTCCAGGTCGATGCTCGTGATGACGCTGCAATCGGCGTCCATGACGTTCACCGCATCCAGGCGCCCGCCCAGGCCGACTTCCAGGATCACCAGGTCCAGCGGCTCGGACGCCAGCTTGTGCAGGATCGCGAGCGTCGTGAACTCGAAATAGGTCAGCGCCAGCTCGCCGCGGGCCTGCTCCACCGCCTCGAAGTGCGGCAGCAGCGCCGCGGCGTCCACCGGCCGGCCGCCGACGCGGCAGCGCTCCTGGAAGTGCACCAGGTGCGGCTTGATGTAAAGGCCGACGCGGTAGCCCGCCTGCAGCGCGACGCTTTCCAGCATGGCGCAGGTCGATCCCTTGCCGTTCGTGCCGGCGACCATCACGACCGGTGTGTCCGGGCCGAAGTTCAGGTTCAGGCGCTGGCGCATCTCGGCGACACGCGCCAGCGTCATGTCGATGTCCTTCGGATGCAGCCGCTCGCAGCGGGCCAGCCAGGCGTCGAGCACCTGCTGCGCGTCGCCGCCGGGGGTCAGCACGGGAATGGACAGATCGTTCGAAATGTTGGACATCAGGAATTCCAAGCCTCAAATGAAGACGGCCAGACCGGGAGTGGTCTGGCCGTGCTGAGTACCGCCACCGCCCCGAGGGCGGTTCGCCGTCGCGACGTCAGGCGACCGCGTCGGAACTCTGCCGCTGCAGGATGGCCAGGTTGCGGGCGATGACCTCACGCAGCTTGCGGCGGTCGACGATCATGTCGATCGCGCCCTTCTCCATCAGGAACTCGGCGCGCTGGAAGCCCGGGGGCAGCTTCTCGCGCACGGTGTTCTCGATGACGCGCGGGCCGGCGAAGCCGATCAGCGCCTTCGGTTCGGCGATGACGATGTCGCCGACGAACGCGAAGCTCGCCGACACGCCACCCATCGTCGGGTCGGTCAGCACGCTGACGTAAGGCAGCTTTGCCTTGGCCAGACGCGTGAGCGCGGCGTTGGACTTGGCCATCTGCATCAGCGAGAGCAGGCCTTCCTGCATCCGCGCGCCGCCGGTGGCGGTGAAGCAGATGAACGGGGTCTTCTGCTCCAGCGCGGTCTCGACGCCGCGCGCGAAGCGCTCGCCGACCACGGAGCCCATCGAACCGCCCATGAAGTCGAACTCGAAGCACGCGGTGACCACCGGGATGCTCATCACCGCGCCGCCCATGACGACCAGCGCGTCGGTCTCGCCGGTCGATTCCAGCGCTTCCTTGAGCCGGTCCGGATACTTCTTGCTGTCCTTGAACTTCAGCGCGTCCACGGGCAGCACTTCCTGGCCGACCTCGTAGCGGCCTTCGCCGTCCAGGAACGCATCCAGGCGGGCGCGGGCGCCGATGCGATGGTGGTGACCGCACTTCGGGCAGACGTTGACGTTCTGCTCGAGGTCGGTCTTGTACAACACCGTTTCGCAGGACGGGCACTTGATCCACAGGCCTTCCGGCACCGTGCGGCGCTGGTCGGGGTCGGTCTGCTGGATCTTCGGGGGAAGCAGTTTCTCAAGCCAACTCATGGCGGGCTCCTATGTCTATCGCCAGACGCGCAACAGGGCAGCTTGCCCCGTCAGGCGTCCAGCGCGGCGCGGATGTCTCGGATGAAGGCCGCTGCCTGGATCGCGACATTATCCCTTGTCTGCGACTCGATCAGCTGGACGAGGGCCGAACCGATCACCACCGCGTCCGCATGGCGCGCCACGGCGGCGGCCGTCGCCCCATCGCGGATGCCGAAACCGACCCCCAGCGGGATAGACACGTGCTTGCGCAGACGCGGGATCGCCTCGGCGACAGCGCCGGTGTCCAGGTGCCCGGCGCCAGTCACGCCCTTCAACGAGACGTAGTAGACGTAGCCGCTGGCCAACCGTCCGAGACGGGCGACGCGTTCGTCCGTCGAGGTGGGCGCCAGCAGGAAGATCGGATCCAGCCCCTGCGCCTTCAGCGCCGCGGCAAAACGCTCGCATTCCTCGGGCGGATAGTCGACGACCAGCACGCCGTCGACGCCGGCAGCCTTGGCCTCGGTCACGAAGCGCTCCAGACCGAAGCGCTCGACCGGGTTCGCATAGCCCATCAGCACAACCGGCGTCGCGTCATCGTGCTGGCGGAAGTCCCGGACCATCTCCAGCACGTGCGTCAGCGTGATGCCCTTGGCCAGCGCGCGTTCGCTGGCCTTCTGGATCACGGGGCCGTCGGCCATGGGGTCGGAGAACGGCACCCCCAGCTCGATCACGTCGGCGCCGGCCTTGGCCATCGCCAGCATCAGCTCCACGGTCACATCCGCATACGGATCGCCGGCGGTCACGTACGGGATCAAGGCCTTGCGGCCTTCGGCGCCCAGGCGGGCGAAGGTGGCTTGGATGCGGCTCATTGCGCACCTCCCTTCACGGCGTGGCCGGCCATCGAGGGCCGGTCGAAGTACTCGGCACCCGACAGGTCGGCGACGGTGCCGATGTCCTTGTCGCCGCGGCCGGAAAGGTTGATCAGCAGGTGCTGGTCGGGACGCATCGTCGGCGCCAGCTTGATCGCATGCGCCAGCGCATGGCTCGATTCCAGCGCGGGGATGATGCCCTCGGTGCGGCACAGCCGGTGGAAGGCCGCCAGCGCCTCGGCATCGGTGGCGCCGACGTACTCGGCACGGCCGATGTCCTTCAGGTAGGCGTGCTCCGGGCCGACGCCCGGGTAGTCCAGACCGGCGGAGATCGAATGCGTCTCGATGATCTGTCCCGCGTCGTCCTGCAGCAGATAGGTGCGATTGCCGTGCAGCACGCCGGGCGAGCCGGCGCTCAGCGTGGCCGCATGCCTGGGCGTGTCGACGCCCTGCCCCGCGGCCTCGACGCCGATCAGGCGCACGCCCCCGTGCGGGATGTACGGGTAGAAGATCCCGATCGCGTTGCTGCCGCCGCCGACGCAGGCGATGACGGCGTCGGGCTGTCTGCCGGTCATCTCCGGCATCTGCACGAGGCACTCGTCGCCGATGACGCGCTGGAAGTCGCGAACCATCATCGGATACGGGTGCGGGCCGGCCACGGTGCCGATGATGTAGAAGGTCGACTCGATGTTGGTGACCCAGTCGCGCATCGCCTCGTTGAGCGCGTCCTTCAGCGTCTTCGAACCGGACTCCACCGGCACGACGCGCGCGCCGAGCAGGTTCATCCGGTAGACGTTCGGCGACTGGCGCTTCACGTCCTCGGAGCCCATGTACACCACGCACTCCATGCCGTAGCGGGCGCAGATCGTGGCGGTGGCGACGCCATGCTGGCCGGCGCCGGTTTCCGCGATGACGCGCTTCTTGCCCATGCGGCGGGCCAGCAGCGCCTGGCCGATGGTGTTGTTGACCTTGTGCGCGCCGGTGTGGTTCAGGTCTTCGCGCTTGAGGAAGATCTGCGCGCCGCCGAGCTCGCTGCTCAACCGCTTGGCGTGATAGATCGGACTCGGCCGACCGACGAAGTGCGCCAGCTCGTACTGGAACTCGCGGATGAACTCCGGGTCCTGGCTGTAGCGGGCGTAGGCCTCGTTGAGCTCGTCCAGCGCGTGGATCAGCGTCTCGGCGACGAAGCGGCCGCCGTAGTAGCCGTGCGAGTTCGCGGTGGACACGGGGCCGAAGCGGCCCTGCGCGTCGGGCTGCGCATAGCCCTCCAGCGGGCCGGTCGTGAATGGAATCGATGTCTTGGACATGAGGGGTCCTCGGTGAGGATGCCCGCGCACGACCCTGCAGGGAACGGAAGCAGGGATTCAGGCCGACTTCAGGCGGTCGGCCTCGCGCACGGCATCGCAGAACTGGCGGATCTTGCCGGCGTCCTTGAGGCCCTTCGAGGCCTCCACGCCGGAGCTGACGTCAACGGCCCAGGGCCGCACCTTCAGCACGCCATCGATCACGTTGGCTGCACTCAACCCACCAGACAAAACGACCGGAGAGGGAACGCTTGGAGGCAGCAGTGACCAATCGAAGACCTTTCCGCCTCCACCGTAGCCGTCGACGAAGGCGTCGACCAGCACGGCCTGGGCGTGGGAGAACCGAGTCGCGAAGTCTAGCAAATCGAAACCGGGCGCCATCCGTGCCGCCCGCAGATAGGGGCGCGACCAGCGATCGCAGTCCTCGGGCGTTTCATCGCCGTGGAACTGCAGCGTCAGCGTCGGGATCGCGGCCAGTGCCGCGTGAATCGCCTCGGGCGAGGCATTGACGAACAGCCCCACCGGCGTCACGAAGGGAGGCAGGCGCCGAGCCAGCGCGGCGGCGCGTTCGACGCTGACGGCACGCGGGCTCTTCTCGTAGAAGACCAGCCCGATCGCGTCGGCGCCGGCCTCGACGGCGGCGTCGACATCGGCTTCGCGGGTCAGGCCGCAGATCTTGATGCGGGTTCGGCTCATGGGGGTCCAGTGCGGTCGGGTCTCAGGGCAACCAGTCCATCGCCGCCGTATGACGCGGCAGGTTCAGGTGATCGTCGTAGGTCGGGCCGACGAAGTACAGCCCGTCCGGCGGAAAGGTCGGCGCCGCGGCATCGCGGGAACGCGCGGCCAGCACCTCGTCCATCCACGAGGGCGGCTTCTGCCCGGCGCCGACGGCGATCAGGCAACCCATGATGTTGCGGATCATGTGATGCAGGAAGGCGATGCCGTCGAACTCGAAGCGCCAGTACGGACCGCGCTTGTGGATCTCGATGCCGCGCAGGATCTTCACCGGCGACGCCGCCTGGCACTCCGCGGATCGGAAGGAGCTGAAGTCGTGCTCGCCGACCAGCCGCGAGGCCGCATCCCGCATCGCGTCGCCGTCCAGCGGCCGGAAGGTCCAGCCGACGCCGCCGGCCTGGATGGAGGGGCGCACGTTCGACTCCAGCAGCAGGTACCAGTAGCGGCGGCCGCGCGCCAGGTTGCGCGCATGGAAGTCCTCGCCGGGAAAGGCGGCCCACTGGACCGCGATGTCGCGCGGCAGGTAGCGGTTGACGCCGCGGACCCACGAGAACACCTCGCGCTCCACCGGCGAATCGAAGTGGACGACCTGGTTCAGTCCGTGGACACCGGTGTCGGTGCGGCCGGCGCAGATCGTGCGGATCGGCTGCGCGACGAACTGGGCGAGCGCCGCCTCCAGCGCGTCCTGGACGGTGCCGCCGCCGGGCTGGCTCTGCCAGCCCTTGTAGGCCTCGCCGCGGTAACTCACGCCCAGCGCCACGCGCATGCAGGTCTCCGGATCTCAGGGGAAAGTGAACGCCAAAAAGAAAAGGCGCCCGGCCAGGCCGAGCGCCTTGTCGTGAACCGCTCGCAGTTTAGCGAAGCTGGTCCAGCATCTGCTGGGCGCGGGCACGCATGGGACCGTCGGCCTTGCCGACCAGCTCCTGCAGCACGTCGCGGGCACCTTCGGTATCACCGATCTGGCGGAACTCCTCGGCCAGCTCCAGCTGACGCTGCAGGGCTTCGTCGTCGTTCGGGTCGATGCTGTCGAGGTCGACACCCAGGTCGTCCAGGCTCATCGTGTCCCGCGTCGTCGGCTTGGCCTCGGGCAGCGCGTCCAGATCCGGCAGATCGATCGACGCGATGTCCTCGATGTCGTTCACCTTGCCGATCGTGCGCTCGTCACGGCTGGCCGGTGCGTCGGTCGGCAGGTCCAGGTCGATGCTGGACAGGTCGAAGTCCAGCGACGACGAATCCTGCACAGGCGCCGGAGCCGGCGTGCTGCCACCCAGGTCGTCCAGGTCACCGAGATCGAACTCGAGTTCACGGGCGCTGGCGGCGGTCGGCGCGGCCGGCGGCGTGCTCAGGTCCAGGTCCATGTTCATCGGCGCCTGGCTCGATGCCGACGGCAGCGCCTGCGTGGCGGCCATCGCGGGCGCCGGTGCCGGCGGCGAACCCAGATCCAGGTCCAGATCCAGATCCATCAGGCTGGACGGGCCGCTGTCGCGCGGGGCGGCCGCGACACCCGCCGCGGCGGTCGCCGCCGCACGGGCCAACGCGCCGCCGCCCGGATGCGCCATGCCGGTCGCGGGCAAGGTGCTCGCGTTCATCGGCTCGGGGCGCTCATCGTCGCTCTCGAACATCGTCGGCGCGCCGCCGGGCTGGTACAGCGGATTCTCCGGATCAGCCTGACGGCCGAGTTCCTGGACCTTCGCCCAATCCTCGCCCTGCCCCTTGGTCTCGGCATACAGCTGGACGGCCAGTTGCTCGAAGCCCTTGATGTCACGGCGCTTGCCGTAGACCTCGAGCAGCTTCAGGCGGATGGCCAGGCGCTCCGGGTTGGCGCGCAGCGCCTCCTTCAGGATTTCCTCGGCCTGCAGGTCGCGACCGTAGGCCAGGTAGACGTCGGCTTCGGCGACCGGATCGACGTCACCGATCGCATCGAGCTGGCTCAGCGAATAGCTCATCGACGACTGGCCGGTCGTCGACGCGTCGCGCGTGTCGACGCGCTGGCCGCCGCTATGGCCGAAGAACGAGTCCGGCGCCAGACGGCTTTCCGCGAAGGCCGTCTCGGAACGCGAGGCCGCGTCGCGGCGCGCGCGCCAGCGGTTGTAGCCGATGCCACCGGCGATGACCGCCAGGGCGGCCACGAGCGCGGGCAGATAGTCGCTCAGCGAGTCGAGGAAGCCGGGCTCCTCCGGCTCGGGTCTGGGCGCCGGCACGGCGCGCGGCGCCGAAGCAGCGACCGGGCGCGAGGCGGCAGCTTCGGCCACGGCGGCCGAGGCTGCCGCGGAAGCGGCCGGCGCTTCCGACGCGGCGACGGGGACGTTCGCGGCGACCGTCACCGGCGGAACGACCGCCGGGGCGGGTGCGGGCGCGGGGGCCGGTGCGGGCGTCGGTGCCGGCGCGGGAGCCGGGGCTGCGGCGGTCGTCGGCGCAGCCGGCTTCGAGGCCGCGCTCGACAGCTTCTTCAACTCTTCGACGTTGCGCGTCAGCTCGGCGACTCTGGCAGCCGAATCCTTCTTCTCGGTGTCCTTGGACACCTTGGACTCGGCGCCGGGAAGGCCGCTGGGCTTGCTCAGCGTCAGCTTGTCCGGCGCGGTCGAGGTCGCGGGCTTGCGGTCCTCGACGGCCGCCTGCACGGAGCCCTTGGCCTGGCGGCTGTTCTCGTCAGCCTTCAGGGCCGGGGCGCCTTCCGCCAGGCGCTGGCGGTAGCCGCCGAAATCGCTGCTCTGCGCCTGGACGACGCGGCGCGCTTCCTGCGGCGTGATCGACTGGACCGACTCGCTGCCCGGCACCGACAGCACGGCGCCCGACTTCAGCCGGTTCATGTTCTGGTTGATGAACGCGTCCGGGTTGCTGCGGTACAGGCCGACCAGCATCTGGTCCAGCGAGACACCGGACGGCTGCGTGCGATTCGCGATGCGCGACAGCGTGTCGCCGGGCTGGACCGTGTATTCGGAGCCGGGCGTGGCCGGCGCCGGCGCGGCCGGCGACGGGGCCGGACGCGGCGCACGGGCCGTGGCGGGCGCGGGCGGCTGGCTCACCGGCGTGGCGGGCGCCGACGACACCGGCGCCTGCGTGCGGGCCACCGGCGGCGGCGCGACGACGGCCGGCGTCGACGCGGGCGCGGAGATCACCGGGGACGTGGTCGGCTCGTTCGAACGCGCGACGTTGGTGTTGCTCGGCGGATCGAACAGCAGCGTGAACTCGCGGGTCAGGCGGCCACTCGACCAGTTGACCTCGAGAATGACGTCGACAAACGGTTCCTGGACCGCGCGGTCGCTGCTCAGGCGCAGGTAGGGCCGGCCGTCGGCGCGACGGGCCAGTTGCACCTGCGTGCTGGCCAGCACCGCGTTGTAGTCAAGACCTGACGCCCGGTAGGACTCGGGCGGCGCCACGCGCAGCTTGAGCGAACTGGCCTCCTCCGGGCTGAGGCTGCTGACGTCGATCTCCGCGCGCAGCGTTTCGCCGAGCGCCGACTGCACCGTCAGTTTTCCAAGCCCCAGGCCGTAGGCGGAACCCGCCGCGAGTCCCAACACGGTGACCGCGGCCACCTGGCTCAGCGCAAATCGCGCATATGCGCTCGCATGTTTTTTCAAGGCGTCCCCCAAAGCAACAAGGCGGACCATCCAAAGGACCGCCTGTCTGACGTATTGTTGTTGTGCGACTGATGCGCCCGGGCAGGCTCCCAGCCATTCCCGCGGTAGAAAATCACAACGGTGGCAAGCATATACGCATCGTTGCTGAGGTAGCTCATGAATAACAACGATGAGCTAGCGCAGATACACAGGTGGTTACCGCCTTGTCGCTAGAAGGCAACGGGCCCCTCCCCTGGCAATCCCTAATCGGCATGAAAAAAAGCGATGGCAGAGCCACCGCTTTCAGCAGACCGAGCGCCAGCCGGCGCCTCGCCGACGACGGCCGGCGAGGCACGGATCAGCGATCCAGCAGGATGCGCAGCATCCGACGCAGCGGTTCCGCCGCGCCCCACAGCAACTGGTCACCGACGGTGAACGCGCCGACGTATTCAGGCCCCATGGCCAGCTTGCGGATGCGGCCGACCGGGATCGTCATCGTGCCGGTGACGGCGACGGGGGTCAGGTCCTTGATGGTGGCCTCGCGCGTGTTGGGCACGACCTTCACCCACTCGTTGTCGGCGGCGATCATGGCTTCGATCTCGTCCAGCGGCACGTCCTTGCGCAGCTTCAGGGTCAGCGCCTGCGAGTGGCAGCGCATCGCGCCCACGCGCACGCAGAAGCCGTCAACGGGGATGGGGGCGGTGCCGAAGCCCTCGCCCTGGCCGAGGATCTTGTTGGTCTCGGCCATGCCCTTCCACTCTTCCTTGGACGTGCCGTTGCCCAGGTCCTTGTCGATCCAGGGGATCAGCGAGCCGCCCAGCGGCACGCCGAAGTTGGCGATCTCGTCGCCGGACAGCGCGCGCTGCTTCGCGATGATCTTGCGGTCGATCTCGAGGATGGCGCTCTTGGGATCGTCGAGCAGCGCCTTCACTTCCGCGTTCAGCGTGCCGTACTGGGTCAGCAGCTCGCGCATGTGCTGCGCGCCGCCGCCGGACGCGGCCTGGTAGGTCTGCGTGGACATCCACTCGACCAGGCCGGCCTTGTACAGCGCGCCCACGCCCATCAGCATGCAGCTGACGGTGCAGTTGCCCCCGATCCAGTCGCGGCCGCCCTTGGACAGCGCGTTCTTGATGACCGGCATGTTGACCGGGTCCAGCACGATCACGGCGTTGTCGGCCATGCGCAGCGAGGACGCGGCGTCGATCCAGTGGCCGTTCCAGCCCGCGGCGCGGAGCTTGGGATAGACCTCGCTGGTGTAGTCGCCGCCCTGGCAGGTGATGATGATCTCGCAGCGCTTGAGCTGCTCGATGTCGAAGGCGTTCTGCAGCGCCGTCTCGTTCCTGGCGAACGCCGGAGCGGTGCCGCCCGCGTTCGACGTGCTGAAGAACAGCGGTTCGATCAGATCGAAATCGCGCTCCTGCGCCATGCGGTCCATCAGCACCGAGCCGACCATGCCGCGCCACCCCACCAAACCAACCAATGTCGTCATTTGCGTACCTTCGTTCATTGAAAGGCCCGGCACTGCTGGCCGGGCATCGCCCAAACACCGTCACACACCCTGGGAGCCTGCCCGGCTCGCTTCGCCGGGTGTGTGAGGTGGGGCGAGACGAACCGGAGCGGACTAGCTCTTGATGGTTTTGGTCGTCGTGGCAATGGTCGTGACCGAGCCCTTGCTGGACGCAATGGCGGCGACGACGGCATCACCCATCTCGCGGGTGCTCACCTTCTGGGTGCCCTCGCTCCAGATGTCCGCGGTACGCAGACCCTGGGCCAGCACGGACTGAACCGCCGACTCGATGCGAGCGGCGGCTTCGGGCTGGTTGAGGGAGAACTTGAGCATCATGGCAGCGGAAAGGATTGTAGCCAGCGGATTGGCGATTCCCTTGCCGGCGATGTCCGGCGCGCTGCCGTGGCTCGGTTCGTAGAGCCCCTTGTTGTTCTTGTCCAACGAGGCGCTGGGCAGCATGCCGATGGAGCCGGTCAGCATCGCCGCCTCGTCCGACAGGATGTCGCCGAACATGTTGCCGGTGACGACGACGTCGAACTTCTTGGGCGCCTTGACCAGCTGCATCGCGGCGTTGTCGACGTACATGTGGTCGAGCTCGACGTCCGGATACGCCTTGTGGACGTCGGTGACGACGTCCTTCCAGAACTGGAAGGTCTCCAGCACGTTGGCCTTGTCGACGCTGGTCACCTTCTTGTTGCGCTTGCGCGCGGCCTGGAAGGCGACGTGGGCGATGCGTTCGATCTCGGGGCGCGAGTAGCGCATCGTGTCGAAGGCTTCCTCGCTGCCGGGGAAGTGGCCGTCGACGGCGGTACGCCGGCCGCGCGGCTGGCCGAAGTAGATGTCGCCGGTGAGCTCGCGGATGATCAGGATGTCCAGGCCGGCGACCAGCTCGGGCTTGAGGCTGGACGCGTGCGTCAGCTGCTCGTAGCAGATCGCCGGACGGAAGTTGGCGAACAGGCCCAGCGCCTTGCGCAGTCCCAGGATGGCCTGCTCGGGGCGCAGCGCGCGCTCCAGCTTGTCGTACTTCCAGTCGCCGACGGCGCCGAACAGCACCGCGTCCGCGTCCTGCGCCAGCTTCAGCGTCGCCTCGGGCAGTGGGTGACCGGCGGCCTCGTAGGCGGCGCCGCCGACGGGCGCGGTCTCGAGTTCGAACGGGAGTTCGAGCACGTCCAGGACCTTGACGGCCTCCGCGACGATTTCGGTGCCGATGCCGTCACCAGGCAACACTGCAATCTTCATGATCAATCCTTGGAATGGCGGTTTTCGCCAGCGGAACCCACGGGGCTGGCTTTGCCAGACCGTCGGGTTCGCCCCCTTGAGGGGGCCGCCGAAGGCGGTAGGGGGTGGGTCAAACCAGTCGGTTGTTCAGCCACGGCTTGGTGGCGATGCGTTCGGCTTCGAAAGCCTTGATCTTGTCGGCGTGGCGCAGGGTCAGCGCGACGTCGTCGAAGCCGTTGAGCAGGCAGTACTTGCGGAACGGCTGGACGTCGAAAGGCAGCTCCTCGCCGTCGGCCTTGACGACGACCTGGCGCTCCAGGTCCACCGTCAGCTGGTAGCCGGGGAAGGCGAAGACTTCGTCGAACAGGCGCGCGACCTGGCTCTCCGGCAACACGATCGGCAGCACGCCGTTCTTGAAGGTGTTGTTGAAGAAGATGTCGGCGAAGCTCGGCGCGATCAGCGCGCGGAAGCCGTACTGCTGCAGCGCCCACGGCGCGTGCTCGCGGCTGGAGCCGCAACCGAAGTTGCTGCGCGCGATCAGCACCGACGCGCCCTGATAGCGCGGCTGGTTCAGCACGAAGTCCGGATTGGGCTTGCGGCTGGCCGGGTCCTGGCCCGGCTCGCCGTGATCGAGGTAGCGCCACTCGTCGAAGAGATTCGGGCCGAAGCCGCTGCGCTTGATCGACTTCAGGAATTGCTTGGGAATGATCGCGTCGGTGTCGACGTTCTCGCGATCCATCGGGGCCACGAGGCCCTTGTGCACGGTGAACTTGTCCATGTCTTGATCCTCGATCCTCAGGCGATGCGGCGCACGTCGACGAAGTGGCCTTCCATCGCGGCGGCGGCGGCCATCGCGGGACTCACCAGGTGGGTACGGCCGCCGGCGCCCTGCCGGCCTTCGAAGTTGCGGTTGCTGGTGGAGGCGCAGCGCTCGCCCGGCTCCAGCCGGTCGGCATTCATCGCCAGGCACATCGAGCAGCCCGGCTCGCGCCATTCGAAGCCCGCGGCCTTGAAGATCTGGTCCAGCCCTTCGGCCTCGGCCTGCGCCTTCACCAGGCCGGAGCCCGGCACCACCATGGCCAGCTTGACGTTGCCGGCGACGCGCCCGCCCAGGCGCTTCACGACCGCCGCGGCCTCGCGCATGTCCTCGATGCGGCTGTTGGTGCAGCTGCCGATGAAGACCTTGTCGATGCGGATGTCGTTGATCGCCTTGTTGGGCTCCAGCGCCATGTACTGCAGCGCGCGCTCGATGGCGCCGCGCTTGACGGCGTCCTTCTCCTTGTCGGGATCGGGCACGCGGTCGTCGATGGACAGGACCATCTCGGGCGAGGTGCCCCAGGTGACCTGCGGGCGGATCTGCGCGGCGTCGAGCTCAACGACGGCATCGAACTTCGCGCCCGTGTCCGAGTGCAGCGTGCGCCAGTACTGGACGGCCTGGTCCCATTCGACGCCGGCGGGCGTGAACGGGCGGCCCTTGACGTACTGGATCGTCGTGTCGTCCACGGCGATCAGCCCGGCGCGCGCGCCCGCCTCGATCGCCATGTTGCAGACGGTCATGCGGCCCTCCATCGACAGCGCGCGGATGGCGCTGCCGGCGAACTCGATCGTGTAGCCGGTGCCGCCGGCGGTCCCGATGCGACCGATGATCGCCAGCACGATGTCCTTGGCGCCGACGCCGGGCATGACCTGACCCTCGACCTTGATCAGCAGGTTCTTCGCCTTCTTGGCCAGCAGCGTCTGCGTGGCCAGCACGTGCTCGACCTCGGACGTGCCGATGCCGTGCGCCAGCGCGCCGAAGGCCCCGTGCGTGGACGTGTGGCTGTCGCCGCAGACGACCGTCATGCCGGGCAGCGTGGCACCCTGCTCCGGGCCGATCACGTGGACGATGCCCTGACGCTTGTCGTTCATCTTGAACTGCGTGATGCCGAAGCGGTCGCAGTTCTTGTCCAGCGTGTCGACCTGCAGGCGCGACACCGGATCGGCGATGCCCTGGCTGCGGTCGGTCGTGGGCACGTTGTGGTCGCTGACGGCCAGGTTGGCCGACAGGCGCCAGACCTTGCGGCCGGCCAGGTCCAGTCCTTCGAAGGCCTGCGGGCTGGTGACCTCGTGGACCAGGTGGCGGTCGATGTAGAGGACGGACGTGCCGTCCTCCTCGGTATGCACCACGTGCTCGTCCCAGAGCTTGTCGTAGAGGGTACGCGGCGAACCGGCGTGGGCGGCGTTGGAGATGTTGGCGGTCATGGGATGGCTCTCCATCACTTCAGGGAAAGATGGCTGTCTTCGCGGCTCATTTCGAGCCGGCCTTGGAAACTTGATTCGCGGGAATCGCGGGCGTGGCGGAAGCTCCCGCGGCGGCGGCCTCCTTGGCGGCCGGGCACAGCGCGTCGACGAAGCGCTGCACGACGGTCGGCAGGCGTTCCTGGCGGGCCACACCCAGAACATAGTCGCGCTGGGCCCAGGCTTCATCCAGCGTCAGGCGCTTCACGTCGAAGACCTGCGCGAAACGGCGCGACGGCGCGTCGGGCAGCACCGCGACGCCCAGGCCGGCCTCGACCAGCTGCGCGATCGCGTCGAAGCCGCGCACCTGGAGCCGCGCCTTGAGCGTGCGGCCGCGGGCCATGGCTTCCTGCATCATCAGTTCCTGCGCCGCGGCGCCGCCGTGCAGGCCGACGAGATCGTGGTCCAGCAGGTCGTCGAAGCTGACCGACTCGCGCCCGGCAAGCTCGTGGCCGGCCGGCACTAGCACGGCCAGGCGGCCGGTGCGGTAGGACCAGGTCTGCAGCCGGTTGTCCAGCAGCGGCGTCGTGAACACGCCGACATCGGCGCGGCCTTCGGCGACAGCCGCCTGCACTTCGGCGCTGGTCTGGTCCTCGAGGCTGATGCGGATCTGCGGATGGGCCTGCGAGAACGCGGCCAGATCCGGCGGCAACGCCTCCGCGATCGCGCCGGCGTTGGCGGCGATGCGCAGATGCCCCTTGATGCCGCGGGCGAACTCGACGACTTCGCTCTCCAGCGCATGCAGCGAGGCGTGCAACGAGCGGATGTGGCGCACCAGCGCGCGGCAGGCCTCGGTGGGCTCGACGCCGCGGGCGCGACGCTCGAACAACTGCACCCCGAGGCGCGTCTCCAGGTCCGAGATCCGCTTGCTGGCCGCCGCCAGCGCCAGATGCTCGCGCTCGGCCCCGCGGGTGATGGATCGAGTCTGTTCGATCGCCAGCACGAGATTCAAGGTGGTGAGGTCGAGGCGCATGGTATGGCGGCGGCTGGGTTGAACTGTAGCCTTCGCTCAGAGAGCAAGACTGCGGTGGTTCATGATAATCCCTTCGCCTTAAACGAAAGCTGAAAAATCTTCAGCGACCGTCGTTACGGTTGTTTGGCTTGTTTTGGTATTCATCAGGTCCTATGGTGGTACTGCTTTGGTGCGATGTCGGGCCCATCCGCCACAAAGCGCTTCAACCATCATTTCCAGGAGACCTGCATGAACTTCCGAGCCCGATCCGCCGGTGCCGCCGCGCTGGCCACGCTCTCGACCGCCATGACCGCCGCGCTGGCACCCAGCGCCGCGTTCGCGCACGGCGCGCCCGAGTTCCCGATCTCGCGTCAGTACAACTGCTACAAGAATCCGTCACTGCCGGCCTGCCAGGCCGCGATCGCCTTCGGCGGGGAGCAGGCCATCTACGACTGGAACGGCGTCAACCAGGCGGCCGCCAACGGCAACCACAAGGCGGTGGTGCCGGACCTCAAGATCTGCGCCGGCGGACAGGAGAAGTTCAAGGGCTTCGACCTGGCGCGGGCGGACTGGCCCGCCACGGCCTACTCGCCGGGCGCCGACGGCAAGTACGAGTACCGCTACAACGCCACCGCGCCGCACCGCTCGCTGAACTGGACTTTCTTCCTGACGCGCGACGGCTGGAATCCAACCACCTCGCCGCTGCGCTGGTCAGACCTGGAACAGGTGCAGCAACTCGGCCCCGACCAGATCGTCACCACGGGCAAGACCTACACGATGAAGCTGAGCCTGCCGCGGCGGACCGGCAAGCATGTGCTGTTCTCCGCCTGGCAACGGGCGGACAGCACCGAGGCGTTCTATGCCTGCTCCGACGTGGACTTCGGCGGCGGCACGACGCCGCCCGGCACGCCTTCGGGACTGAAGCAGATCGGCCAGGTCTCGGCGGCGCAGGACCTGCCGTCGGGCAGCCAGGTGAAGCTGCGCGTGTTCAACGGCGCGGGTAATGACCTGGAGACGATCTCGGTATCGCTGACCGCCGCGGCGACCAAGGCCGCGTGGCTGGGCCAGATCGCGACCAAGGTGAACCAGACCTCGGGCTACGTGAAGGTCGGCACCCTGCAGGGCGGCAATGTCGTCGTGCCGGGCGGCGCGACGGTGATGGACGTCTATCTGCAGAACGCCAACTCGGGCGCGAGCTACGCGCTGGACGTCATCCTGCCGACGACACCCCCGACGAACCCGCCGGGCGGCGCGCCGGCATGGGCGGAGGGATCGAGCTACACCGCCGGGCAGATCGTGAGCTATCAAGGCAAGCAGTACCGCTGCCTGCAGGCGCACACGGCCTGGGCCGGCTCAGGGTGGAATCCGGCGGCATCGCCGACGCTCTGGCAGGCGGTCTGAACTGCCGGCACCGAGCACCGGCAGAGGGTGCCGGGGGCCCCGTGTCGTCAATCGCGTCGCAGGCTCCGCATTCCTCCCCGGCGCCCCCGGCACCCTCTGCCGCGATGCGGCAGGGTGCGCGGGTGGCGGCGCGGGGGGCCGGCGCGGATTGCAGTGCGGCAGGGAGTCGGGGTCAGTCCTTGATGCCCAGGAGGCTGCGGCCCACCGCCTCGGCCACCTCGATCCCGTCGACGCCAGCGGACATGATCCCGCCGGCGTAGCCGGCACCCTCGCCGGCCGGATACAGGCCGCGGACGTTCAGGCTCTGGTAGTCCTTGCCGCGCGTGATGCGCAGCGGCGAGGACGTCCGCGTCTCGACGCCGGTCAGCACCGCATCGTTCATCGCGAAGCCGCGGATCTGGCGCTCGAAAGCGGGCAGTGCCTCGCGAATCGCGGCGAGCGCGTACTCGGGCAGGCTGCCGAAGCCCTTCTGCTGCAGGTCGGTCATCGTGACGCCGGGCTTGTAGCTCGGCTCCACGCTGCCGAGCGCGGTGCTGCGCTGGCGCTTGACGAAGTCCCCCACCAGCGCGGCCGGCGCCAGGTAGTTGCCTTCGCCGAGTTCATAGGCGCGCGATTCCCAGAAGCGCTGGAAAGCGAAGCCGTCCAGCGGATTGACGGCGCTGCCGTCCTTCTTCCCGTCCTGGCGGTAGTCCTCGGGTGTGATGCCGACGACGATGCCCGCATTCGCATTGCGCTCGTTGCGCGAGTACTGGCTCATGCCGTTGGTGACGACGCGGTTGGGCTCCGACGTCGCCGCGACCACGGTGCCGCCGGGGCACATGCAGAAGCTGTAGACCGAACGGCCGTTGCCCGCGTGGTGGACCAGCTTGTAGTCGGCCGCGCCGAGGATCGGATGACCGGCGTTCGGGCCGAAGCGGGCCTTGTCGATGATCGACTGCGGATGCTCGATGCGGTAGCCGATGGAGAACGGCTTCGCTTCCATGTGCACGCCGCGCGCGTGGAGCATCGTGAAGGTGTCGCGCGCGCTGTGGCCGAGCGCGATCACGACGTGATCGGCGCGCAGCTGCTCGCCGGATTCGAGCATCACGCCGCGCACGTGCCGCTGGCCATCGGTCCCAGGCTCGATGAGCACGTCGGTGACCTTCTGCTGGAAGCGGATCTCGCCGCCCAGGCTTTCGATCTCGGCGCGCATCTTGATGATCATGCTCACCAGGCGGAAGGTGCCGATGTGCGGCTTGCTGACGAAGAGGATTTCCTCGGGCGCGCCGGCCTTGACGAACTCGGTCAGCACCTTGCGCGTGAGGAAGCGCGGATCGGAGATCTGGCTGTAGAGCTTGCCGTCGGAGAAGGTGCCCGCGCCCCCTTCCCCGAACTGGACGTTGGATTCGGGGTCGAGCACGCTTTCGCGCCACAGGCCCCAGGTGTCCTTGGTGCGCTCGCGGACCTGCTTGCCGCGTTCGAGCACGATGGGCCGCAGTCCCATCTGCGCCAGGACCAGCGCGGCGAAGAGGCCGCAGGGACCGAAGCCGATGACGATGGGGCGCGGACGCCCGGTGGCGTCGGCGACACCCGGGGCCCCGGTGGCCCCAGTGGCCCGAGTGGCATCGGCGGCGTAGAAGTCGGTCGGCGCATGGCCGACGAACTGGTAGGCGGTGTCCGGCGAGGGCTTGATGTGCGTGTCGCCGGCATGGCGCTGGAGCAGCGCGGCTTCGGCGGCGGCGTCGCCCACCTCGCAATCGATGGAGTAGATCAGCACCATCGCGGTCTTCTTGCGGGCGTCGTAGCTGCGCTTGAAGACGGTGAAGGCGGTGAGCTGCGCGTCGGGGATGCCGAGCCGTTCGACGACGGCGGGGCGCAGCGCCTCCTCGGGATGGTGGAGGGGCAGTCGGAGTTCGTTGATGCGGATCATGGCGATTGATCGGGCAGCGGCGCGAGGTCCGGCGGACGGGCCTCGCTGAAAGCAAAACAGGCCCCGCCGGAGGGCATGGGCCTGTCGTCGGATCGAAGGGGAGGAACTCCCCGCGACCTCAACCCGAGTGCGGACGCTTGCCCGGGTTCTTCTTCGAGCGGGTGTGCGAACCGCGCTCGAGGCTGCTCTTCTGACCGCGATGCGAGGTCACGGTCACGCCCTTCGGCGCGACGGGACGGGGGGCGGCCTTGCGGTCGGCTTCCGTGATGATCTTGTTGCCCATGTTGGCTCCGGTAAATGAACTGAGAAACACCTGCCCGAAGTCACACACTCAACGGCCTCGGACCCGAAGGGGTGACCGGTTGCCTGGAGCAGCGTCGGTAATACGGTGAAGGGCGGGAGTTTACACGCGCCGGAGGGGTCCCCGCTCTCCCCCGCTGCGGGGACTGCGACCTGTCAACCATCCCCCCTCGGGTCCGTTGACCGTCGATCGGGTCGTCGCCACGATGATCCGCATCCGGCCAGGACGGCGTCCGAGGCGCCGGCCGGCCGCACCACAGAGGGAGCACCCATGTCATTCCCGTCCCGTTCCGCCGTCGCACAGTCCGCCCTGGTGGCGGTCTCGTTCGCCACGCTGGCCGCTTGCACCACGTCGCCGGCGCCGGATCAGCGCGCCTCGGACCAACGCGCGCAAGAATCCGCGCGCGCCGCCGACGCCAAGGCGGCACCCACCGAGCAACCGCCGCCACGACCTTCCCCGGGGCCCCTCATGCCCATCATCGCCGCGGCCCCGGCGGCGCCCGCCCCGATCGCCGAACAGCGGCAGCGTGCGGCGGTCAGCGTCGCGGCCTACGCGCCCCAATGGACGCCACCACCGCCGGCCTCGACGGCCAAGTACACGGCCTTCTCCGACAACCCCTGGCAGCGCGCCGCCGAACTGCCCGTCTCCACCTTCGGCGCCAGCGTCGACACCGGCAGCTACGCCAACGTCCGCCGCTTCATCAACCGCGGCCAGATGCCGCCGCAGGACGCGGTGCGGGTGGAGGAACTGGTCAACTACTTCGGCTTCGACGCCCCCGGCCCCGAAGCCGGCGAGCGCGATCCGTTCAAGGTCCGCGCGCAGGTGCTGGCCTCGCCCTGGAACGCCGATCGCGGCCTGATCCGCATCGCCATCAAGGGCAAGGACATCGCCAAGGCGAGCCTGCCGCCGGCGAACCTGGTGTTCCTCGTCGACGTGTCCGGCTCGATGGGTCCGGAGGACCGGTTGCCTCTCGTGAAGTCCGCGCTGAAGCTGTTGACCGCGCAGCTGCGTCCGGTGGACCGGGTGAGCGTCGTCATCTACGCCAACGGCACGCGCATCGCGCTGGCGCCGACGCCCGGCGACCGCAAGGCGTCCATCAACAGCGCGATCGATCAGCTCCAGGCCGGCGGCGCCACCTACGGCGAAGGTGGCCTGAAACTCGCCTACGCGCAGGCCCGCGAGTCCTTCATCCCGGAAGGCATCAACCGCGTGCTGCTCGCCACCGACGGTGACCTGAATGTCGGCGAGACCAACCCGGAGACGCTCAAGAAGATGATCGAGGGCGAGCGCGACAGCGGCGTCACGCTGACGGCGCTGGGCGTGGGCCAATCCAACTTCAACGAAGCGCTGATGAAGAAGCTGGCCGACACCGGCAACGGCAGCTACCACTACCTGGATTCGCTGCAGGAAGCGCACAAGGTGCTGGTCAACGAAATGACCTCGACGCTGGCGACGATCGCGCAGGACCTGAAGCTGCAGGTCGAGTTCAACCCGGCGACGGTGCAGGAGTACCGCCTGATCGGTTACGAGCTGCATGCGCTCAAGCGCGAGGACTTCAACAACGACAAGGTCGACGCGGGCGACATCGGCGCCGGTCACCAGGTCACGGCGCTGTACGAGTTCGTGCCGGCCGGCGCGAAGGGCAACGTCGATCCGCTGCGCTACGGCAACGAGGGCAAGGCGGCGGCCAAGGAACCGCCGCGCGTGGGCAAGAACGGCGAGCTGGCGTGGATCAAGCTGCGCTACAAGGCGCCGGGCCAGTCGACAAGCCAACTGGTTGAACTGCCGGTCGCCAAGCCAGCAACGATACCGGCGCTGGCCGCGCAGGACGCCGACACGCGTTTCGCGGTGGCGGTGGCCGCGTGGGGTCAGTGGTTGCGCGGCAGTTCGCTGATCGGCAATTACGGGCCGGAGCAGTTCGTGCCGCTCGCCCGGGGCGCGCGGGGTGAAGACCGGTACGGCCACCGCGCAGAATTCGCCAGACTGGCCGAGCTGTCGGCCAGCCTGAAGCGCTGAGGCTTACTCGACCGCGTGACCGCCGGCGTCCAGCGCCGGCGGGCGCAGCAGATCCACGTCGACGCCCATCGCCTCGCTGGCGCGCTCGACGGCCTGCCAGAGCTCGGCCGGCATCTGCAGGATCTCCTCCGGCGAACTGGCACGCGTGATCCACGCGTCGATCTCCTGGTGCTGCGCCACCGTGATCAGGTCCAGGTTCAACATCTCGTCGATCGTCTTCACAGCGCTTTCCTTCTTGTGGGGGTCGGCGGCAGGTGTCGAAGCCTGCACCCTTGACGGGGACCGCTGTGGCAGTGCGTCTACCTTCCGCCACGCCGACCGCTCAATAGTATGCGGGACGATTCCCCTCCGGCCCGCTCCCCGTCCGTCATCCGCATGGCGGCCCTTCCTACAGACTTCACGGCACGCGTCGCCTAACGTGAAGGGATGAAGCCCAACGCGCCCTCCCCCGACCGCGAGCCGACGTCCTCCGACGAGGACACCGTTCCGCTGCTCCTTCGCGGCTTTTCCGTCGTCCACGGCGCGTTGGCGCTGCTCTTCACGGCCATGGCGCTGCTGCTCCTTGCCATCGCGGCGAAGGAAGCCTGGATGGCACTTCACCTCGACTGGAACGACGAGGCCGCGCAACTGGTCATCGAGGCGATGGGCGTGCTTGCCGCCGCGGTGGTAGCGCTGCAGATCGCACAGACGATCACCGAAGAGGAAGTGATCCGCACCGCCCACATCAGCGCGCCGACGCGCGTGCGGCGATTCCTGTCGCGATTCATGGTGGTCATCGTCGTCGCGCTCGCGATCGAGGCGCTGGTCGCCACCTTCCGCGCCGCGCATTCGGACTCCACGCTGCTGCTCCACGCCGCGGTGATGGTCTTCGCCGTCGGAGCCCTGGTCGCCGGCTGGGGCCTGTTCATCCACTTGAACCGCTCCGCCGAAGAACTCGAGCCCGAGGCCATGCAAGAGGCCAAGCGCGAGGATCACAAGCTGAAGTGACGTGCCTGCGACACCGCGTCTTCAATCAATCAGCGCGGCATTCGAAGCACACCCCGGATCCGAGTCCCCGCCCCTACCGATCCCAGGCATCAGGCCGGCCACTTGCACTGAAGTCGGTCATGGCGCGAAGGGCGGTCATTCGCGACGATAGGTCCCAGGTGTTCGAAGCACCTGCATGGAAGCGGCAGGCCGCCCCGATAGAGCGGCCACTTTCGCCCCCTATTCCGCGTGTTCATCGGGCGAGATGGGCCACTCCGCGAGGATGGCCACACGGACCTTCCTGACGTGTTTCGACATCTCGCCCACCCCACCGCGCGGATCAACCCGCTCTTCCCGTGGGCTCATTGCCACGCCTTCCGGGAAGGACGCCATTGACCTGTCTGACCCATGCCGAACTTCCACCTCTCCCCGCCCTCGACGACCGTCCGCGCCGCGCCATCGAGGCCCTCCTCCCCGCAGCGTCGACTGCCGCATCGAGGTGCCACGTGCTGAACCGCAAGCTCACCACACGCGCCGCCTTCGACGGCATCTGCGACCGCATCCATCTGCTGCAGCACCACGTGGAAGTCATGCGCGCCGACGACTCCGCCGCCCGGCTCGCCCATGACCATGCCGTGATGGGCCAGGTGCTCGACGAACTCGACGTCCTGCTGCGCGTCATCGCCGTGGCGGGCTTCGAGGAACAGCTCTATCGCTGGGCAATGCCGCCGCGGGACCTCAAGTCCTGACCCGCGGCACCCGCAGCACCCGCAGCACCCGCAGCAGAAGACCTGTGGAACGCCACATGGAACAAGGGAGGCCCTGGGCCTCCGCTTGCTCTGCGCCCGCAGGGCCCGGAGCCCGCGCGGCTCAGCCTGTCGGGGACAGAACGGTCCCCCATGGCAGCGCAACTGCCGCCGCGGAATCCCGCGCTCAATCGTTCTCGAACGGCAGCGTGTCCAAGAAGTCCTGCGCCTCGACCTTGCGCGCCACCAGCCGCGCGCACCCCTTCAGGCGCGAGAGATCCTCCAAACGCAGTCCGGGATGAGGCTGGAGGCTGAAACAGCACACCGTGCCGAAGACGCGGCCATCGGACAGCACGACCGGCGCGCTCAGATGCGCGCCGATGGGCACCGGCGTGGGCGGGAGCTTCAACTCGGCGGCCACCGCGGCGGCGTTGGTCATCAACTCCGGCGCTCGGCCTTCCACGATGCGCTGGCAGTAGCTCTGCTCCAGCGGCGCCGAATCGCCGACCTGCACCTCGATCGCCGACTCCCCGTCAACGAAGCGGAACACGCGTTCCCCATCCTGGAATTCCGAGACGAAAACGACATCCATGTCGAGCTGCTCCCGCAGGCCTTTCAACACATCGGTGATCCGCGCGTCGAGGTCCGGGTCGAAGCCATCCGAGGTGGCGGCGAGCAATTCAGAGATCGCGACTTCAAGGGAATGGGCGGTGAACGGGCGGTCGTACATCGGGCGGAATCGGCTGGAGCAGCGTCGGTGGCAGGAGGGAAAGAACATGCTACCCAAGCGCGGCGCGCAGCCATCTGCTGGGGGCGCCTCGGTTACAGCTTGTAGGAACTCCCCGCGACGCGTCGATGTCGTGTCGCTTCAGCCCGCATGGGCCAGCCGGTACAGCCCGACGTCCACCCGTCCGGCGCGGAATCCGGCTTCGCAGTAGCAGAGGTAGTACTCCCACAAGCGCTTGAAAGGCAGATCGAATCCCTGCGCCTCGATCGCCGGCCATTCGGCCAGGAAACGACGGCGCCATTCGACCAGCGTGGCCGCATAACCGCGTCCGAAACGCGCCTGCGTCGAGAAGCTGAGGCTGGCCTTGCGGGCCTCCTCGGCCATGCGTTCCGGCGTGGGCAGCATCCCGCCGGGGAAGATGCAGCGCTGGATGAAATCCGGATTCGCGCGATAACGCTCGAAATGCTGCTCGTCGATCGTGATCGCCTGCAGCACAGCCACGCCGTCGGGCTTCAACCGGTCGCGCAGGGTCGCGAAGTAGACCGGCCAGTACGCCTCGCCCACGGCCTCGATCATCTCGATCGACACGATGCGGTCGAAGCGGCCGTCGACATCGCGGTAATCCTGCAACCGCAGGTCGACCCGGTCGGCCACGCCCCATTGCTCGGCGCGCGCCTGCGCGAAACGCAGTTGCTCGGTCGACAGCGTCAGTCCGACGACCTCCACGCCGCAGCGCTTGGCCAGCGTCGCCGCCAGGGTGCCCCAGCCGCAGCCGATCTCCAGCACGCGCTGGCCCGCGCGCAGGTCCAGCAGTTCGACGATGCGATCCAGACGGCGCGCCTGGGCGCGCTCCAGCGAGTCGACGGCGCCGGCGCCCGCCGCGGAACTGGCGGAACTGGCGGTGAAGGCTGAGGCTGAGGCCGAAGAGGATCTGCCCATGGTCTCGCCCGCCGATTCGAAAGCCAGCGATTCGGGAACTGGCGATTCGGGAGTCGCCGATTCGAGAGTCGGCGATTCGCGATGCGACGGGTCGACCGGCTCCTCATACAGCGCGCTGGAGTACAGCATGCTGTCGTCCAGCCAGCGTTCGTAGAAGCGGTTGCCGAGGTCGTAGTGCGCGGCGATGTTGTGCCGGCTGCCGCTGCGCGTGTTCGCGTTCGCGCGATGCAGCAGGCGCGAGAACCAACGCGCCGGGCCGCGCGTCTCGGCGATCGCGCCGAACGCCGTCTCGTTGGCGATCCCGAACGACAGCAGCGCCGTCAGGTCGGGCGTGCTCCAGTCACCGTCGCGGTACGAGAACGCCAATCCCAGGTCGCCTTGCAGCAGCAGTCGCAAGGCCGGCCGCCAGCGATGCAGGTGCAGCGTCGCGGCCGGTCCCGGGTAAGGGCCGACGGCCTCGACGCAGCGGCCATCGGGCAGCGTGAGCGCGAGCCGCCCCAGTTGGATACGAGACAGCACGCGCCGCAGCGATTCGTGGCGTGCGCCCAGCCGGTCGCCGCCCAGCGTCGCGGGGGTGATCTCGAGGACCGCGGGCGCGGTCAGGAACGAGCTCGTGTCGTCATGCATGCAAGGTCGCCTCGGAAGAATCGGCCGGGTCGGGCCCGGTCTGTTCGGTGTGTTCGGATCGGGGTGGTCCGGATCGGGCCAGCTCAGGCCGGGTCGGGCCGCGCGAGCGGACGACCGTCACCGGATGCCTGGGCGCGGTCGGCCGCTCGTGCAGCTTCGCGCCCTTGAGCCACAGGCGCAGCGCTTCCCAATGGATGCCCGCCACGACCTTCAGCGTCAGCAGCGGATGCGTCACCAGCAGCCGCAGCAACGCGCCGTCGGTCAGCGCCGCGCGCGTGGCGTCGAGCCGGGCGTTCAGCACCGCGGCGCCATCGGCACCGCGGTCACCCTGGCTGCGGCCGTTGCCGGCGCCGACGCCGTCGTGGATACCGTCGTGGATGCCGTCGTGAAGGCCTTCGCCCGGCCGCTCATGCACGCTGACGCCGATGGAGAGCCGCTCGCGCGGCGGCTCGATCCGGAAGCGGTACTGCAGGTCCATGCCGAGGAACGGCGACACATACAGCCGCTTGCCGCTGCGCTGCTCGATGAGCGGCGCGGCACGTTGCGCCTCGTCGACCTCGATGAGGTAGCTGTGCCGCTCGCCGAAGGTGTTGTTGACCTCGTAGACGATGGCGCGCAGCGTGCCGTCCGGCGCATCGCAGAACCAGACGCTCAATGGATTGAAGGCGTAACCGAAAAGGCGCGGCATCGCGAGCAGCCGGACCGGACCGCCGACGGGCAGGCCGGCCAGCGCCAGCCGGGCATCGATGTGGGCGCGCAGGCCCGGCACGTCGCTGGCCGTGCCGTCGCCATGATCGGAGGGCCGGAAGCTGAAGAGATTGAATCGCCCGACCGAGAACCAGCGCAGCCGCGCATCCAGCGCGGGCAGTTCGTCGAGGTCGAGCAGCAACGTGAACATCCGGTACCGCAGCCGGTGCCGCAGCGGCTTCAAGCGCTGATGCATCACCTGCCCGCGATAGATCGCCGAGTGCAGGTCCGCGTCGGGCCGCCTGCTCATGCGGGCACCGCCCGTGGCAGGTGGATGCGATCGGACTCGCCGGCGACGGTCCATGGCCGGCGCACGCCGCCGAGCGCCTCGGCCACCGCGAGCCCGGCCTGCAGCCCGTCCTCATGGAACCCGGACCCGAAGTACGCGCCGCAGAACCAGGTGCGCTGCTGCCCCTGCAGCGACCACAGCTCGCGCTGCGCGGCGATCGCGGCGACGTCGAAGCGCGGATGCTCGTAGACGTCGGTGCGGATCAGATGCTCGGGTCGCGGCGCGACCGCCGGGTTCAGTGACACGAAAAGCGGCACCGCGCTGCGACCTTGCGGCAGGTGCGGCTGCAGCCGGTTCATCCAGTACGTGACGGTCGGCGGCAGCTGGAACGGGCCGTCGTCGCGGCCCGCGAGGTAGTTCCAGCTCGACCACACGGCCCGCCGGCGCGGCATCAGCGCGGGATCGTGATGCAGCACCGCGAGGTTGCGCGTGTAGGGGAACGCGCCGAGCAGCCGCCGCTCCTCCGCCGTCGGCGTGGTCAGCATGCGCAACGACTGGTCCGCATGCGTCGCCAGCACGACGTGATCGAAGACCGGCGTCCACGCGCCGCGCCGCGTGCGCAACCGCACGCCGCCGGGCTCGCGGGCGACGGAGATGACCGGCTCGTCGCGATGCAGGCGGTCTTCCAAGCCCCGCGTCAGGCGACGCACGTACTCGCGGCTGCCGCCGTCGACGGTCCGCCAGACCGGACGGTCGGTCAGCTTCAGCAGCCCGTGGTTCTCGCAGAAGCGCACGAACGCGGCCACCGGATACCGTCCGATGTCCGCCGCCGCCGAGGACCAGATCGCCGCGCCCATCGGGTACAGGTGATCGTCGCGGAAGGCGCGACCGTAGCCCCGCGCGTCGAGGTAGTCGTCCAGCGCCAGGTCGCCGCACGCGGCGGCGTCGCGGGGCGCCTCGCGATAGAAGCGCAGCAGGTCGCGCAACATGCCCCAGAAGCGCGGACGGACGAGGTTGCCACGCTGCGCGAACAGCCCGTTGAGGTCGGTGCCGGCGTACTCCAGCCCGCCGTCGTTCAGGCTGACCGCGAAGGACATGTCCGACGCCCGCGTCGGCACCTCCAGGTGGCGGAACAGCGCGCTCAGGTTGGGATAGGCCGGCTCGTTGTAGACGATGAACCCGGTATCGACCGGCACCTGCAGCAACCCGCAGGGCGCGTCGACGGTGTGGCTGTGGCCGCCGATTCGCGCCTCGGCCTCGAAGACCTGCACGTCGTGCCGCTGCGACAGCAGCCAGGCGCAGGACAGCCCGGAAATCCCGGCGCCGACGACGGCCACCCGCAACCGGCGTCCTTCGTCGACGAGCGGCATCGGCAAGCTGGGTGATGTGTCGGGGCGGTCCATGGGCGCGTCCTTGGTCGTTCTGGTTGTTTGGCGCTTCTACGCGGACAGCCGCGTTTTGGATTCTTCCCTCGTGAAGGATCTTCCCACCGCCCGGGCGAGGGTCGCCCGCATGGTGATCCTCCGCAAGCCGAGCGATGATCCGGCACGCCGTTCGTCGCGTAAGAGCGTCCATGGGCCCCCTGCGACGCGACGAATCCACCTCGGCTCCGGCCTCCCCGCCGGACGCCGGGTCCGTGTCATCGTCCCCTGCGTCGGCCGCCGTGTCGGCCGCCAGGTCCTCGCCGAAAGCCCGCCACTTGAAGATCGTCCCGATCGATCCCGACCGCAGCGCGTCGCCGCCCCCGGCCGGGGACGACTGGCCGGCGCTGATGCGTCGCGTGGCCGAACTGCGGGACCGGGAGGCCTTCGGCCGGGTGTTCTCGCACTTCGCGCCGCGGGTGAAGAGTTACCTGATCCGCACCGGCAGCACCGACGGCGCGGCCGAGGACCTGGCGCAGGACGCGCTGGTGATGGTCTGGCGCAAGGCCGCGCTGTTCGATCCGGCGCAGGCGGCCCTCTCGACCTGGATCTTCACGATCGCACGCCGGCTGCGCATCGACGCCGCGCGGCGCCATCAACTGGACGGCGCCGGCGACGAATGTTTCGAATTCGACCGGCTCGAAGCCGACCAGCCCGGTGTCGCCGAACACGTCGAGGCGACGCGGCTGTCCCGTCACGTGCGCGAGGCGCTCAACCGGCTCCCGCCCGAGCAGGCCCAGGTCTTGCGCCTGTCCTTCTACGACGACGAACCGCATGCCCGCATCGCGGCCGAACTCGGCCTGCCGCTGGGCACCGTCAAGTCGCGGATCCGGCTGGCCGTGGCGCATCTGCGCCGGCTGATCGATCTCTGATGTCCCGAATCCCGTTGCCCTCCCCGACCATGCTGCCGCCCCTCGACATCCGCCATCACCCCGCCGACGAGCTGCTGCTCTCCCTCGTCAGCGGCGCGCTGCCGATCGGTCTGCAGCTGGTGACGGAAACCCACCTGGAGCTGTGCCCGGCCTGCCGGGAGCGCGTGGCGATGCTGCGCGCCCTGGGCGGCGTGGTGCTCGAGGAGCAGCCCGAGGCGCCCCTGCGCGAAGACGCGCTGGCGAGGGCCTTCGATCGCATCGATCAGCTGGAGCAGGCCGAGCGCGCCACGGGCGCGCCGACGCCGCGCAAGGTGCCGGCCCCGCCGCCGCTGCCCGCGGGCGCGGTCTGGCCGAAGGCCCTGGAAGGCTGCAGCGCGACGCGCTGGCGCTGGATCGGCCCCGGCATGCGCTGGAGCCGCGTGACGGTACCGGACTCGCCGGAAGCCAACGTCTTCCTGCTGCGCATCGGCGCCGGCAAGTACCTGCCGCAGCACACGCATCGCGGCACCGAGCTGACGCAGATCATCTATGGCCGCTTCCACGACGGTCGGGCGCTGTTCGGGCCGGGCGACTTCGACCTCGCCGACGGCGAGGTCCACCATCAACCGGTGGTGCAGGACGGCAGCGAGTGCATCTGCGTGGCGGCCGTCGAGGGCCGCCTGCATTTCGACGGGCTCATCGCCCGCTGGTTCGGATCGCTCGTCGGCATGTAGCCGCGGTGATCGCCGCGCCGGCGCCCGAAGCGACCCCGCTGACGATCGCGCCCCAGACCAGGTCGATGGCGGTCACGTGCCAGGGCCAGTCGCGCAGCGTGGCCTGGTTGGTGAAGTCGTAGGTCGCGTAGGCGAGGAAGCCGAACAGCGCGCCGCGCCAGAGCGCCACGATCGGATGGCCCTCGGCCAATGCGGGCGCCACGGCGAAGAACACGAGTCCGACGATGTACAGCGGATAGAACACCGCCACGGCGCGCCAGTCGACCGAGGGCGCCATCAGGTGCCCGATGGCCGGTTGATACAGCGCGCTGGAGGTGGTGCTCAGCCAGACCGCGTCCATCGCCAGGAAGACGACGAGCGTCATCAGATAGGCCAGCGGCCAGCGCCAGGCCGGCGCGCGCGTGGGGATAGGGTCTTCTCGCAAGCTCATGGGGGTCTCCGGAATGTCCTGGGCCTCGAACGCGGCCCGCGTCGAAGGGCAATGCGTCAGGGCAATCGGTAGGTCAACAGGCGATCGCCCTTCACCTGCGCGTCGAGGCCGATCCAGCGTCCGTCCGCCCGATCGCGCCACAGCGTCAGCACCTGGCGGGCGGGCGCGGACTTGCCCGACCGGGCGCCGCCTGACGGCGCAGGCGGGGTCGACGTGATCCGCCATCGCGACGCTTCGACATCGCGGCCCCCGGCGGGAATGGTCCCATCGGGCAGGCGCTCGATGCGAACCTCGTCCAGCTCGCCGGTCTGCGGATTGAGCAGGCGCTGCTGGCGGATCAGCGCAGGATGCCAGTACGCATAACTCATGATGCAGGTCGCCTCGCCAGCCGCGGCGGTGGTCGAAGCGCTGACCGCGGTCACGGCCGTGGTCGTGGCGGTCGCAGCAGGCTCCAGTCGCCGGTCGACTTCGACCGGCTTTCCGTCGTCGTCGGTGCGGCTGCGGATCTCCTGCAGGCAATCGCCGCGCCAGCGCTCGCGGGCCTCGTGGCGATAGCGGAAGACGTTGATGCCGAGCAGCCTCACGTCGAAGGCGGCGTTGCTGGTGACCTCGCGCGCCTCGGCCGGGCCGTCGACGGTGAAGCGATGCGTGCCGATCTGCTTGCCATCGAGGCGCACCTCGAAGTTCCAGCTCTCGGCCCGGGCCGGCGCGGCGGGCCCGACAGCGCCCATGGCCGCAAGGGCAACGAAGGCCGCGGCAGCCGCGGCACCTCGTGATGCTCGCGGCGATGGTGCCGCACTCGTTGCCGCACTCATTGCCGCGGTCATCGGACGTCTCCGCGCTTCGGCGGCCACGGGATGAAGGCGCTCGTGCGCGCGATGTAGTCGCGATAGGCGGGGCGGCGCTCGCCGATGTCCTTCTCCAGCAGCGTCACGCCGGACACGCGCAAGAGCAGGAAGGTCATCAACAGCGGCGAGGCCAGCACCCATGCGCTCGCCCAACCGCCCGCGACCCAGCCCATCACGCCGAGGCCCCACCACACGCAGGTTTCGCCGAAATAGTTGGGATGGCGCGAATAGCGCCACAAGCCGCCGTCCATCACCCGCCCGTGATTGGCCGGATCGCGGCGGAAGCGCCCGAGCTGCGCGTCGGCAACGGCCTCGACCAGGAGACCGCCCGCCGCCAGCGCGGCACCGAGGCTGTCCCACACGCCCCAAGGCACGCTGCCCGCGCCGCCTGCCGCGCCGCTGGCGACCAGCATCGGCCAGCTGACGATCCATCCCAGCACCGCCTGCAGCAGGAACACGAGCCACAGGCTCTTGAGCGCGAAGTTCGGCTGGTTGCGTGCCCGGATGGCTTGATAACGGCGGTCCTCGCCGTGGCCCCAATTGCGCACCGTCACGTAGACGCCGAGCCGCAACGCCCACGCGACCGTGATCGCCAGCATGACCTGCGCACGCGCGTCGCCGCCGGTCTTCCACACATAGAACGCGACGGGCACCGCGATGAATGCCGACCAGACGCGATCGGCGAGGCTCGCATCGCGCAGCGGGATGCTCGCAAGCCAGGTCGGCACCGCGAGGGCGATGGCGATCAGCAGGCCGGTGAGACCCAGCGCGGGCAAGGCCGGCAGCGATTCGAGGAATGACATGGCATCGACCTCAGCGCCGCGGCGCGAAGAGGTAGTGACTGACCCACCACTGCTGCCCGCGGTCGTAGCCGAACAGCTCCTCGACGGACAGCAGGAAGAGCCGCCAGCGCTGCCACCACATCGGCGCGTCGGCGGCGCCGTAGACCGACTCGAACATCGGCCACAGGGCGCTGCGATGCGCGTCGAAGCGCTGCAGCCAGGCGGCGGCCGTGCGCGCGTAATGGCGCCCGTCCCAGCGCCAGCGGTCCAGCAGCGCGAGGTCGTCCTGGCACAGCAGCGCGAGGTCGTCGCTGGGCATCATCCCGCCGGAGAAGAAGTACTGGCTCATCCAGTCGGTCGCGTCGCGGACCTCGAAGGCGTACGGCGCCTCGCGGTGCGCGAAGACATGCATGAAGAATCGGCCGTCGTCGCGCAGCCAGCCGGCGACCTTGCGGAAGGCGCGCGGCCAGTTGCGCAGGTGCTCGAACATCTCCACGGACACGACGCGGTCGAAGCGGCGGTCGAGACTGCCGTCCTCGCCGAACGCGTTGAAGTCGCAGGTCATCACGCGCAGGTTGCGGAGTCCGCGCGCCTGGGCCTGCTCCTCGATGAAGGCGCGCTGCGACGCGGAGTTCGACACCGCCAGGATCTCCGCCGCGGGGAACCGCGCCGCCATCCACAGGCTCAGCGAGCCCCAGCCGCAACCGAGCTCGAGGATGGACTGCCCGTCGGCCAGCCCGGCGCGCGCCGCGGTTTCCTCGAGCGCCGCCTCCTCGGCGGCCTCGAGCGTGTCCACGCCCTCGGGCCACCAGCAGCAGCTGTACTTGCGCTGCGGGCCGAGCATCGCCTCGAACAGCGTGGCAGGCAACTCGTAGTGCTGCTCGTTGGCCTTCTCGGTCTGCACGGCCAGCGGCGCGGCGCGCAGCGAGGCCAGGAAGGCCTGCGTCAGCGCCGCGGCGGTCTCGTGGTCGTGGTGATGCGATTCGTCGAGCCGCTGCCTCAGCAGGCGGCGGATGCCCAGCCGCACGGCGGCCTCCGGCAGCAGGCCGCGCTCGGCGAGCCGGACGGCGATCGAGGAGATGTCGAGATCCATGGAGACGACCGGAAGCAGAGGACGCCCCCTATACGCAGGAAGCGGCGATCTGGATCTCCGGCGTCGGCTACTGAGTCGTCGGCCATTCCGTCGTCGGCTGATGCGTTGTCAGCTGATCCGTCATCGACCGATCCGTCGTCGGTGACTGCTTCGTCGGCTACTGCGGCGTGAAAACGAGATTCGCCGACACGTAGCTGATCGGCATGAACACGCCGGCGCCGACATACTGCAGCTGCAGCGTGTCCGCCTGCCCGCCGGACAGCGAGCCCGTCACTCCCGGCGTGGTCGATGACCGGCGCACACCCCCATGGAGCGCGCCGCCGGACTTGCCGGCCAGCAGGGTCAGGCCGTTCGCGCTGCTGGCCACGGCCGTCCAGGCGCCGGCGTCGGCCGTGGGCCGCCACGACTGCCCGCCGTCCGGCGATTCATACAGCACGCCGCCGCTCGTGGCCGCCACGACATAACGGCCGTCCGACGAGGTGGCGATCCCGCGCCAGTCGCGGCTCGTCGTCACGGCTTCCCAGGTGGTGCCGAAATCGTCGGAGCGCCAGATGGCGCCGGTGTCGACCGTCGCGTACTGCCGCTGGCCGTCCGCGGACACCGCCGTGCCCCACCAGAACTGGGCCGAGGCCCGCGGGGTCCAGGTCACGCCGAAGTCGGTCGAGACATACAGCTGCGCGCCATTGGTGCCGGCGACCAGCACGCGCCCGTCGGCCGATGAACTGACACTCCGCCAGGCGCGATTGCTGTCGCGTGCCGTCCAGTTGGTGCCGCCATCGGGCGACGTCCAGATCTGTCCGAGGTAGGCCGTGGCCACGAGGCGCTGGCCGTCCGCCGAACTGGCGACGGCGGACCACGCGCGGCTGCTGCCATCGTCGGACCAGTTCAGGCCGCCGTTCGTCGACAGATAGAGGGCGCCCCCGTTGGTCGACGCGACGATCCGCAGTCCGTCGGAGGACATCGCGACACCGGACCAGGTCTGGCCGACGAGCCGCAGCGTCCATTGAGAGCCGGTGTCATCGGAGGTATAGAGCTCGCCGGACGCCGAGGCGGCGACCTGTCGCGTGCCGTCGGCGGACACGGCGGTCGCGGCCCAGGTCCCGGTCGGCACCTGAGGCGTCCAGGCCACGGTGTTGCCCCCGGGCAAGCCAAGGGTCGAGATGCGCTGGCCGGCGTTCTGCGCGATCGTCCAGCCTCCGGTGCCGACCCCGGTGACCTTGATCCAGTCACCGATGACCGGAGAGGCCGGCAGCGTGATGACCACGGAAGCGTTCGAATTCGCCAGATAGCCGGTGTTCGATGCGGCCTGCACGGCGGCGCCGGTCACCTCCACCCAACGCGTGTCGGCCGGGGCGGCGCTGCAGACGTAGGACGTGGCGGTGACTTCGCCGGCGTCCAGCACGCTGTTGCGGTTGGCATCCTGCCCCGACTGCACACGCTGGCCGCCATAGGCGCAATTGGCGCCGGCCGATTCCGCGACGACCGCGACCAGGGCGTCGAGGCCGGAAGCCCCCGAGGGGCCGGTCGGGCCCGTGGGACCCGTAGGACCCGTAGGACCGGTGGGACCGGTGGAGCCATTCGACCCGTTCGAGCCATTGGTGCCGTCCGCGCCACGGCAGACATAGGCGACGCTGCTGGCCTCGCTGTCTTCCAGCGCGCCATTGCCATTGGCATCCAGGCCGGCCAGCACGGCCGAGCCGCCTTGTGCGCAATTCGCGCCGGCGGCTTCCGCGCGGACGCGGACCAGCATGGCGGGCCCCGCGGCGCCGGGGGTGCCGGCCAGGCCGTTGCAGACGTACTGCGTGCTGGACACCTCCGCATCGGAGAGCACGCCATTCGAATTGGCGTCGCTGCCGGATTCAATGCGCGTGCCGCCCGCGGCACAGTGGCTCCCTGCGGGTTCCGCGGCGACGCGCACCAAGGTCGCGACCGTGGTGCCGGGTGTTGCCTCCGGTACCGCATCCGGCTCGGACGAGCCGCCGCCGCAGGCTGTCAGTGCTGCGGTGGCGCCCGCGACCACGGCCAGGGTCAGCAGACGGGATGAACGGGTGGCGGGCACGCCGCGTGCGCGACGGTCGGTGATGGCATGGAGCATGGCGGACTTCGATGCGCCTTCAGCCGCCGCACCATGCGACGCTCCCCCGAGGCGCGAAACGCCGGAGTATCTTCAAGCGCCGGCCGGATTGGCGAACCACCCCTTCCGGCGGTAGGAAAAGTTACAGAAACTGTCGTGCGTCCGCCGCAGATGACGACCCGCATGGCGGATCCATGTCGGCTTCCTCGACGGGCTCGTACTCCGGTCCGCGTGGACGCGGACTAGGCGATCATGTCGCCGGCACCTGCGCGACGAAGGCGCAGGGATGCGGTGTACGACAGACCGACGGGTTGGCATTGAAGCGATGCGCACCATCGCTTGCGTTCCATTGTTTGGTCGCTGCAAACACTGATTGTGCGGACTGCCTGTTTATCGGCGATCGCCGGATTCCTAAAGTGACTGCATCCGCAACCACCTTGAAGGAACTCCGCTCATGCCCACCCGCGACGTCGTCTCCCCGCCCGACCGCCACGCCCTGTACGCGCTGCACCGCTACTCCCCCGCCATCCGTTCCAACGGTCTGCTGTTCGTGTCCGGCCAGGTCGGCAGCCGCGCCGACGGTTCTCCCGAGCCGGAACTCGACGATCAGGTGCGTCTCGCGTTCAAGAACCTCAACGCCATCCTCGCCGCGGCCGGCTGCAGCTTCAAGGACGTCATCGACGTGACGGTCTTCATGGTGGACCCGCACACCCATTTCGAGCGCGCCTGGGAAGTGGCCGCGGAGTTCTGGGGCGAGGCGCCCTACCCGACCGCCACTGCGATCGGCGTCACGTGGCTCTCGGGCTTCCAGTTCGAGATCAAGGTCATCGCCAAGCTGCCGGAAGCCACGCCCGCCTGAAGCGAAGGTGTCGCGGCGATGTCGCGGCGATGTCGCGGCGATGTCGCGATAGCATCCAGCGCCCCTTCCCGCATGCGCAGCCGATGGCTGTCGTTTCGCGACTCGCCCCTCACCGGTGGGTCGCGAGCGTCACGGACATCCACGCGGCGGGAGATCTTGCGAACTGAATGCCCACGATGACCAGCCCTGCGCGACGCCTCGCCCGTCCTGAAGACCTCGAACCGGTCTTCGCGATCTACGCCCATCCGAAGGTCGTTCCCTACCTCACGTACGAGCCGATGGAGCTTGCGTCGTTCGTGCCGATCTTCGAGGAGCTCGTGCGCAGCGGCTGCTTCTGGATCTGGGAAGTGGACGGCGAGATCGCCGGCTTCTACCGGGCGACGCGTTATCCGGGCCGCGTGAATCACGTGCTCCTGCTGGGGACGCTGGCCGTCGATCCGGGACGCCATGGACAAGGCGTCGGCCGGGCCATGATCGACGACGCCCTCCGCCATTTCCGCGCCGACGGCATCCGCCGCGTCGAGCTCTACGCCGAGGCCGACAACGACCAGGCGCTGGCCTTCTACCAGCGACTCGGGTTCGTGGTGGAAGGAACGCTCAGGGACTTCTACAAGCGCGCCGATCAGGCGCACTACGTCGATGAGCATGTGCTGGGCTTGCTGCTGGTCTGAGTCCGCTCTGACGGACTCGACGCTCCGCGGCGCTCAACCGGCGATGACTGCCTTCGCGTAGGTTTCCCGCTGGATCTCGACGACCTCGACGGACACCTGGATGTGAAGTTCCGACGTGGCCGGAATGCAGGCCACCAGCGCCTTCAAAGCGATCGCCCCCATCTCGCGCCGCGTGTCATCGCTACGCCCAGTCAACACGGAGAGCGTGCCGGCCACGAAGGCGCGGCCGCGCGCTTCCACGCCGACCAGGAACTGCTCCGCCTGGAACGCCCGGCTCTTGATGTCGATTTCCTCGAAGTGACCCGACTCCGCGAGCGCGGCGTTCACCGCGGTGAGGCAGCGCCCCACGTCGAGGTCGGTCAGGTTGGCGCTGTGATGAAGCGTGAAGTGAGGCAAGGCAATCTCCAGGGTTGAGCCATGATAGGTCTGGCTGTTTTTCAGCGTCGCCAGCGCCGCGAAAGACCTGTCCCCGACGGGCCCTCTGACGGCTGCGTGCATACTTGGAACGGTCAGCCGCTTGACCTGCTTCATGACCGACCGCCCCCTCCCCGCCGACCGCCCGCAGACCCTGGGCGAAGAGATCGCCAACGCCGTCAGCCATGGCCTGGGCGCCCTGCTGGCGATCGCCGCCCTCCCCATCCTCGTGATCCGCGCGATGCACCACGGCGAGGTGGCGGACGTCGTGGCCGCGGCCATCTTCGCGTCCAGCGGCATCCTGTTGTACGGCATCTCCACGCTGTACCACGCCCTGCCCGCGAAGCTGGCCAACGGGCGACTGAAGGCCTGGCTGATGCGCCTGGACCACGCGGCGATCTACGTCTTCATCGCCGGCAGCTACACGCCCTTCACGCTGGGCGTGCTGCACTCGGGACCGGGCGTGACGCTGCTGATCGCCGTCTGGGCCGCGGCCGCCTTCGGCGTGACGATCAAGCTGCTGAACCGGCTGCGCCATCCGCTGGTGTCCACGGCGCTCTATCTCGCCATGGGCTGGGTGGTGGTCTTCGCCATCGGGCCGTTGATCGAACGCACCCCGGGGCCGGGTCTTGCGCTGCTCGTGGCGGGCGGCCTGAGCTACACGCTGGGCGCGTTCGTCTTCCTGCTCGACAACAAGCTGCGCTACGCGCACTTCGTCTGGCACCTGTTCGTGCTGGGCGGCAGCGTGTGCCACTTCTTCGCGGCGCTGTTCTACGCCTATGCGTGAGGCGACATGCCTGCTCGCCGCCGTGGCGCTTGCAACCGCGGGCGCGGCGCGGGCGCAGTCCGTTCACCCCAGCATTCCGGATGCGGACCTGCCCGCCATCATCGCCAAGCTGGACCAGCGCCACTTCGACGCCTTCAACCATTGCGACACGGACACGCTGCAGGCGCTCTACGCGCCGGACGTCGAGTTCTTCCATGACCTCAACGGGCGCGTCATGAACCGCGATCAGTTCATCCAGGCCGTCCGGAAGAACATCTGCGGCAAGCTGCAGCGACGCGTGCTGGAAGGCACGATGGAGGTCTATCCCATGGCGAAGATCGGCGCCCTCCAGATGGGGCGGCACTGCTTCGTGAAAGCCGGCGAGGCCGACTGCATCCAGCAGGGACGCTACTCCATCCTGTGGCGCTTCGACGGAACGAACTGGCAGATCGCCAAGGTGTTCAGCTACGACCATCGGCCGATGACGGGCAGCGCCGCGCCGGCGCATTGACTCACGGCCCGCCGCCAAGCGCCGTGGAGCCTGTCAGTTCATCGTCGAACCTATGGAGAAGCGCACCGCCCATGCATGACGAAGACATCGTGAAGCTCGTTCGTGCGTACGAATCAGATATCGCTCAAGGCGATGCGCTCCTCACGCAGCGCCCCGAGTTGCTGAACACGCGAACCGAACTGGAGGAGACGCCGCTTCATCTGCTCTGCCTCGGAGATTCGGTGGAAGCTGTCCGTGCGCTCCTTGCGCGCGGTGCCCAGATCAACACGCTCAATTTCTGCGGCGGTAGCCCTTTGAGCGAAGCCGCAATGATCGGTCGCGAATCCATCGTTCAAGCGCTGCTGGAGCACGGCGCTCTGCTGTCGATACCGGGGCAGGAAGAGCCGACGCTTCAACAGGCCGTCCGGTCCGGGAATGTGCGTGTCGTTGACCTCCTCCTTGACGCCGGCGCGCGCGTTGACGAGCGAGGACCGCTCTCGCAGACCGCACTCCATCTGGCCGTCGAAGACGACCGGGTGGAGATCGCGGCGCTTTTGATCGCTCGCGGCGCTGACCCCTCGCTCATGAACGGGTTCAACGAGTCCGCCATCGAGGTTGCGCGAAACCATGAGAGCGCGCGCTGCGTACAGCTGTTGACGCGGCTGCAGTGACTTGCCCAGCATCCACCGAACCTTCCTCGCGCGCGGGATCCCAGTCGCGCATGGCAATATCCGACGATGTCTGTTCATCCCTCCGAATCGACCTTCCTCGCGCAACTTGTGACGGCCAAGAACAGCTGGCTGGAAGCTGCGCAGCTCGCCATCTCATCGGCCGGGGGCACCGAGTCCTGGAGTGAAACTTCGGAAGCGTGGGCACGGTTGAGGCAGGTGCTCCGCACGGCGGAGGACCAGTCCGCCTTGGTAGCAGCCATCGATGAATTGCTCTCAGGCGTTCTTCATTCCGCACTTGTCACGCTCGATGGCGGTAGTGGCCTCGCTGAGACGACCCTGCTTTCCATCGAAGATTCCGACGGGCATCGGTTCAAGACTCACCTTCACGAGTTCTGGCCAGAAGCGCTGTCGGCCGCCGACAAGTCGTCAACGAAGCCGCAAGGCACTTGAGCGCCGACGAAGCACAGGCAGACAGGTTGCGCCGCCCCGGCCTCACGGCAACGTCGCGCGGATCATGACGCGAAGGGGACGCTACGTAGCCCCACCGTCACAGCACCTGCTATCTCACTGAACGAAGTCCCGGACTGGCGCCGGACATCCGGTGTCCACGGACGACCGGATTCCTTGTCCCCTGCTTGAGGTTCCGGCCACTTGTCCGTCCTCGACCGCCCATCTCGTTCACCTTGGCAGGACGGCGTGTTGTTGCTCGCCGTCCCCAAGGGGGAGCGCGATGGACGAGTTGTTCAAGGGCCTGCTGACCGCAGGCACGGTGTTGCTGGTGATGGCGGCGGCGCGCCACGGCGGGCGCCGGGTGGCAGGTCTTGTCGCCGCGCTGCCGACGATCACCGCGCCGACGCTGGCCTGGCTGGCGCATGACGAAGGCATGGCCTTCGCGATCAGCGCCGCGATCGGCAGCGTCGCCGCCTGCGCGATGCTGGCGGTCTTCGCGCTGGGCTACGCACGCGCTGCCCGCTACGGCGGCGCCGCTGTCGCGCTGGCCTGCGGGCTGGGCGGCGCGATGGCCATGGCGCTTCCGGCGAAGGCGGCCAGTGCCGACCTCAGCGCCGCGTTGATGCTCGCGCTCGGCAGTTGCGCCGTCACCTTCGTGGCGATGCCCCGACTCGGGGCGGAGATCGTGTCGCGTCAGCGTCTCCCTCCACGGTCCGCCCAACGCCTCTACTCACGGCACGACTCCCGGCCCTTCACCCGATCTGACAGCTCGATGTGGCGCTCGATGTGGCTCATCGCCGCGATGGCGGGCACGCTCACCACGATCGCGACGCTCATCGGTCCGGCCATGGGCGGCTTCGCGGCCGGGTTGCTCTCGTCGCTGCCGCTGATCACCGGCCCGGTCGCCATGGCCGAACACGCCAACGGCGGACACCGCGCCGCCGCGCACTTCCTGCGCGGCTACGTCGGCGGGCTCTTCGGCAAGGCGGCCTTCGGCACCGTGTTCGTCCTGCTCGCTCCCCACACGGGGGCCCTCGCGGCGCTGTCCCTCGCCTGCGCCTGCGCATGCCTGCTGTCGACCGTGCGGGTGCGCCCGCCGCTTCCGGGCGCCGCCTCGCTGCCGATGCCGCCGATGCCACCGATCGCCCGCGCCTCACGCCGCACGGAGTGACACCAGATGAAACAAGCCTGTCAGAACTCGGGGACGCGCCGCCGTCCGGGCCGCGCGGAGCGCGCGCTACCATGGCCGTCACCAACCTCGTTTTGGACGGAACCACGGCATGGGGGAAGTGACGCAGTTGATCGGACAGGCGCGCGAAGGCGACCGCGGCGCGTTCGACAGGATCTTCGAGCTGCTCTATCCCGAGCTGCGACAGGTGGCCCACCGGCGGCTCTCGCGCGGTCCCGGCAACGACCTGATGGCGACCACGGCGCTGGTCAACGAGTGCTACCTCAAGTTCCTGCAGCGCGATTCGCTGACGCCCTCGGACCGTGGCCACTTCCTGGCCTACGCGGCCACGGTGATGCGATCGATCGTCGTCGACGCGGCGCGTCAGGCGAAGACGGACCGCCGCGGCGGCGACGCCGAACAGGTCACGCTGAACTCCGAGCTCATCGGCGCCCTCCCCGCGGCGTCCGACGAGATCCTGGCCGTGCATGCCGCGCTGGAGGACCTCGGCCGTGTCGACGAGCGGCTGGGACGCGTGGTCGAGATGCGCTACTTCGGCGGCCTCGAGGACGAGGAGATCGCCGAGGCACTGGGCCTGTCCGCGCGCACCGTGCGCCGCGACTGGGACAAGGCCCGGCTGCTGCTGGCCCACGCGCTGCGGGACTGACGACGCCGTCGCGGGTCGGATGAACGCATGACGACCCTCTCAAGATTCGAAGGCGACTGGCCCGCGATCAGCGCGTTGCTGGACGAGGCGCTCAACCTCTCGCCGACCGCGCGCAAGGCCTGGCTCGAAGGCCTGATCGGCGAACACGCCGTGCATCGCGAGGCGCTGCGCGCCCTGCTCGCGCATCAGGCCGAGGTCGAGACCGATGACTTCCTCGACACGCTGCCTCGCCTGTTCGCGGCGGACGGTCCGGCCGACAGGCCCCTTCCCTTCGATGGCGTTCTTCCGGGCAGCAGCGTCGGCGCCTACCGGCTGATCGCCGAGATCGGTCGCGGCGGCATGGGCACGGTGTGGCTCGCCGAACGGGCGGACGGCCTGATGCACCGGCGCGTCGCGCTGAAGCTGCCGCGCCTCGTCTGGGGCGACAGCCTCGCCGAGCGGATGGATCGGGAAAGGGAGATCCTCGAGACGCTCGAGCACGAACACATCGCCCACCTGTACGACGCCGGCATCGACGCGCAGGGCCGGCCGTTCCTGGCGATGGAGCATGTCGACGGCGTGCCGATCGACGCGTACTGCCGCGACCGGGCGCTGTCGGTGCGCGAGCGCGTCGTGCTGCTGCTGCAGGTGATGGCGGCGGTCGGGCATGCGCATGCGCGACTCGTCGTGCATCGCGACCTCAAGCCGAGCAACATCCTGGTGACGCCCGACGGCAAGGTGAAGCTGCTGGACTTCGGCATCGCCAAGCTGCTCGAAGGCGACAGCACGCAGCGCACCGCGCTGACCGAGTTCTCGGGCCGTGCGTTGACGCTGGACTACGCCAGCCCCGAGCAGATCCGCGGCGACCCGCTCGGCACGGCCAGCGATGTGTACAGCCTGGGCGTCGTGGCCTACGAGGTGCTGGCAGGGGTGCGACCGTATCGCCTCAAGCGCGGCAGTGCGGCCGAGCTGGAAGAAGTGATCGCCTCGGCGGACGTGCCGCGGGCCAGCAGCATTGCGAGCGCCGGCAGTGTCGCCAGTCGCAGTGGCGCCAACAGGGCCAACAGGGCCAGCAGGGCCAACAGCGCTGGCAATGCCAGTGCCAGCACTGCCAGCACTGCCGACGGGAGCTCGGATCCGTGGGCCGACCGCTCGCTGCGCAGGCAGCTGCGTGGCGACCTCGATGCGATCCTGGACCACGCGCTGAAGAAGTCCCCCACCGATCGGTATCCGACGATGGATGCCTTCGCGCAGGACCTGCACCGCTGGATGGACGGCGAGCCGGTGCAGGCGCGACCCGATGGCGTCGCGTATCGCCTGGCCAAGCTGGTGCGACGACACCGGCTGCCGGTGACGGCCGGTGCCATCGCGACGGTGGCACTGATCGGCGGCGCATCGGTCGCGCTGTGGCAGGCGCACCAGGCGGGACTGCAGGCCCAGCGCGCCCAGGCCGAAGCCGCCACGGCCCAGGCCGTGCAGGGCTTCCTGGAAGGCGTGTTCCGCGCGAACACGGCCGACCAGGCCAACCCGGCGAAGGCCCGCGACACGACCGCGCGCGAGCTGCTGGACCGCGGCGCCGAACGTATCAATGCCGAGCTCAAGGACGCGCCCGCCGCACGACTGCGGCTGCTCACCGTGCTGGCCTCGATGTACCAGGACCTGGGTTTGAACGCGCGCGAGGTCGACCTGCAGCGTCAGCGCCTGAGCGTGGCGCGCGAGCTGCACGGTCCGGCCAGCGACGAGGCGGTAATGGCGATGGCCGCGCTGGCGAACGCGCTGGCCCTCGACACCAAGCGGGACGAGGCCGCCGCGCAGTTGAAGGAAGCCACGGCCGTGCTGGACGCGCGTCAGGACAACAGCTCGCCGACGCGGCTGCAGGTGGAGATCGGACAGGCCTCACTGAACCGGCGCGCCAAGCCGGAACTGGCGATGGCCTTCGCCGAACGCGCGCTGGCGATCGCGCGCCGCGGCCACACCAACACCAGCGGCAACGCCGACCTGTTGCTGGTCCTGCACATCCTGGGCGATGCTGCGCTGTTCAACAAGTCCTTCGACCGCGCGCAGGCGGCGTACACGGAAGCCGTGCAGCTCTGCGAAGCCCATCCGCCGCTGGGCGCGGGCGAGCTGTCGCTGCTCTACGAATTCCTCGGCCACTCCCAGCGCGGGCTGGGCCGATACGCCGAAGCCGAGACCAGCATGCGCAAGGGCGTGGCGGCGGAGGTCGCGCGCAACGCCAACGCGGTGCGCGTGGCGGAGACGCAGACGCACCTCGCGATCTTCCTCAACCTGGGCGGGCGCTTCCGCGACAGCCTGACGGCGCTGGCGCCGGCCTGGCGCTGGAGTGAGACCGCGCCGGCCGATCTTCCGCAGCGCCGCTGGGTCCGCATGTGGCAGGCGCGCGCACTGGCGAACTACGGCCAGACGCAAGCCGCGCTGGCCGTCAGCAGCGACGACGTGGCCGTGCTTGGAAAGCCCCACCCGGCTGACGGCATGGACGAGCAGGTGCTGACGGACCGCGCCTTGGCGTTGACGAGCCTCGGCCGATTGGCCGAAGCGCAGACCTTGCTGGAGCGCCAGCGTCAGGCCATCCCCGCCGGCAAGCCGCCGGGCAGGCTCTACAGCCTGGCACTTCGGCGCTGGCAAGTCCAGAGCGGCCAGGCGCGCGAAGCACTGGCGGGCCTGCAGGCGCAGCGTGCCGCGAGAAAGGTGCCGCCCGCCCCGGCCGCCAGCGAGCCCGTGACGGAGCAGGTCGAGTCCGCCTGGCTCGAACTGAACGCCGGTCATCTCGACGTGGCGCAAGCGCAGGCGCGGCAGGCGCTCGCCGCCATCGACAGCGGCGGGCATGCCGACTACCAACGGGACAACCAGGCCATCGCCACGCTGGTGCTGGGTCAGTCCTTGCTCCAGCAACGCAAGGCAGAGGCCGCCGCGCCGCTGCTGCGGGACGCCGTGCGACTGCACCGGCTGCTCTACGACCCGGCGCTGAGCCCCGCCGTGGCCGATGCCATCGACGCATTGGCTAGCGCCGAACGCGCGCTGCGCAATGACGCCGAGGCCAACCGGCTGATGGAGCAGGTCCGCACGATCCGTGCGGCTCAGCGAAGGCCGGTCGAGCGGCCATGATGGCGGGCAGCGGGCGGCGATGTCCGCTTCGGGATCGGGATCTCGTAATCAGGGATAGGCGGGTGAAGGCACCCGCGGCGGAGATCCCCGATGAGCTATCCGATCCCTTGGTCCGAAGGCCAGGCCACATCCGAACGCCATGCCACATCCGAAGGCCCTGAACGCCGTTCCCCATCGGCCGCGCAAGCGCCGCGCTGGCGCTCCCTGCCCTGCGCCGTCGGAACCTCGGTCGCCTACGCCGCGCTGTACACGCTGTCCAACCAGCTGACCAGTCTGCGGACCGATGTGGGCGCCGGTGTCTTCGCCTGGGAACGCGCCATTCCCTTCGTGAGCTGGACGGTGGTGCCCTACCTGTCGATCTGCGTCTTCTTCGCGCTGTCGTTCTTCATCGACGCGGACAGCGAACGGCTGCGCCGCCATGTGCTGCGGCTGCTCATCGTGCTGGTCGTGTCGGTGCTCTGCTATGCGGCGTTCCCGCTGCGCTTCACCTTCGAGCGGCCGCCGACGGAAGGCGCGTTCGGCCTCCTGTTCGACCTGCTCGGGCACTGCGACATGCCGTACAACCGCGCGCCGTCGCTGCACATCGGGGTGTTGGTGCTGCTGTGGGCGCGCTTTGCGCCGGTGCTGCGCGGCTGGTGGGCCGTGGGGCTGCACGCGTGGTTCGTGCTGATCGGGGTCTCGGTGCTGACGACGTATCAGCACCATGTGATGGATGTGCCGGCGGGGGCGGCGTTGGGAGTGGCCGCGGTCCTTCTCACTGCCCGGCCGCCGCATTCATCGCGCACGACTGGCGCGATGCGGTGAACATGGCCGCGGCTGACACCGGGCGCCGGGCGCCGGGCGCCGGGCGCCGCGTACGAGGATAGAGCTGCCGGACCTTGCTCGGCCACGCTCGCGCGGCATCTCATCCGCCTCCGGCCGCCTTGACGGCGTGTTTCACCGGCTTCATCACATCGCGGGGGTCAGGTCTTCACCTCGCTTCTAGCATCGGCGCATTCCGGACTTCCAGCCCTGATCGCCATGCTTGCACGCGCACTGAACCCTGTGGCCCTGCTTCTCCTTGCGGCCATTCATGACCCGTCGTTTGCGGTCGCTGCGGCGCCCGCGGTCGCAGCGCCCGAACTGGTCGTCGAACGGGTCGAACTGCCCGGCGCCGATCCGCAGACGCAGACCTACAACCTGCAGGAAACCGCCTCCCTGCGCGTCTTCGCGCGCTCCGCCGCGGGCTTCAAGCAATCGCAGATCTTCTGGCAGCGGCGGAATCCGGACGGCAGTTGGCGCGCCCCGGAGCCGCTGCCGTTCTCCGAGCCCCGCTCGCGCGACTCGGACCCGCATCTGTCCGGAGACGGCAAGACATTGACCTTCGTCTCCCATCGGTCCGGCACGGAGGCCGCCGCTCGAGGCGACGATCTCGATCTGTTCGAAGCCGGGTTGTCGGATCTCGCCACCGGGCAATGGACGCCGCCACGGCGACTGGCCGATGCGCTGCAAAGCCCGGGGCAGGAGCTCGGTCCCGAGCGTTACGGCAAGCGGCTGTACTTCGCGTCCACACGCGCCGGCGGTCCGGGCAAGCTCTCCATCTACCGCGTCGACGACGATGAAGACCGCCCTCCTCGCCTTCTCCCCTCTCCCATCAACGAGGGGACGGCCAACAGCGACTTCACCCTCAGCCCGGACGGGCGTTTTGCCGTGTGGTGGAGCAACCGCGCCGGGAGCGAAGGCGGCGCCGACCTCTACCTGGCCGAGCGCGTCGGCGAGCAGTTCGGCCCAGCGCTGCGATTGCCAGCGCCAATCAACGGCGCCGGGTTCGAGTTCACGCCGTCGGTCACCGCGGACGGGCGATGGTTGCTGTTTGCGTCGACGCGACCGGTGTCAGGTCTTGCGTCAGGGTTGTCGCAGGTCTATCGCGTGAGCTGGCCGGCGCTGATCGACGCGCTCGGGCCCGAGGCGCTGGCGTTCAGCCGCGCCGCGCTGGAGGCGCAGGTCACCGCGCTGTGGCAGTCGTTCAGCCACGCGCCAGGACAACCCGCGGACACGGTACGCATGAGCGCGCTGATGCATCCGGAAGCGCGGGTGTGGGGCCAACAGCTCAATGCAAACGTCAGTCAGCTGCAAGCGCGCAGCTGGTCCGCCGAGGCGTTCATCGCCGCCGTGGGAAAGCCGTCCCCGCGAGCGCTGCATGAATGCGAGATCCACCGGGAACTGCGCCGTTACGCGGGGCAGGCCGAGGTCTACAGCGTGGTCGAATCACGCCGCGATCCCGCGCAGGCGGCACCGGACTACGTGGGCGTGAACAGCACGCAGTGGCAACTGGGGCCGCAGGGGTGGCAGATGTTGTCGCTGCACTATGCGATCGAGTTGCCAGGGGTGCCGTTGCCGGGGCACGGCGCACAGAGCGGGAAGTGCATCGGATAGCAGGGACCGGACCGCGGCGGCGCGCAGTGAACGCTGCTCCGGAAGCGAGAGGCGCCTTCGCCGCGCACGGATTTTCAACCGGATGACGGGTCCTCTTGAACCGGGTAACGCCGACGAAGTTCTTCCACTGACGCCGACACCAACTGCTCAAGAACATCGATGTCGACGTCGGCGAGCTGCTTCAGATACAGGCAGCCCTTGCCGGCCTTGAACTTCCCGAGCCTGCTCAACCAGGCTTGCGCGCCTTCCCAGTCCGGCGCCAGATAGAGGACGAACTCCTTGCCTCGAATGGCGAAGCCCGCGAGGCACGACGTGCCCGAGCGACCGGACGCGTAGGTGTAGCGGTAGGCGCCGAAGCCCACGATGCTGGCGCCCCACATGGCCGGCGCCTCGCCGGTGACGGCGCAGAGAAGCTGCACCAGTCGCTTCACGTCTTCGAGCTGCCCGGGCGTCGCCTTGGCGAGGAGATGGTCCCGCACCGCATCGGGGGCGGGGAACGTCTTCATGTCGGAGTCCATGGCCCCTCACTTTTCTCTGGCGAATGGGTTTGGAGACTGTAGCCGTAGGATGATCGCGCTCATGAAATTCGCCAAGACCACCCCGATCCTGCGCATCTTCGACGAAGCCAAGGCGCTGGAGTTCTATGTGCAATTCCTGGGCTTCCAGGTCGACTGGGAGCATCGCTTCGAACCCGGACTGCCGCTCTACCTGCAGGTCTCCCGGGACGGCTGCGTGCTGCACCTCTCGGAACATCATGGCGATGCCTGTCCGGGTGCGGCGATGCGCATCGAGACGGACGACATCGAAGGCTTCCACGCGGAACTGATCGGCCGGCAGTACGGCTACGCCCGGCCCGGGCTGGAAGAGACGCCGTGGGGGTCCAGGGACGTTTCGGTGACGGATCCGTTCGGGAACCGGTTGACGTTCACCAACGCGATCAGCACCTGACGCAGCCGGCGCAGTGCAGTTCCTCCGAGTCCTCAACGGCTCAAGTAGAAGTCCATCGGAATCAACTCAACGGCCCAGCCGCCCGCTTCGCCCAGCGTGGCGGCCGGATGCATGGAGGCGATGCGCAGCGCTTCTTCCTCGCTGTCCGCCTCGATGATGAACAGGCCGCCGACGACTTCCTTCGCTTCGGTGTAAGGCCCGTCGGTGACGTGCGTCTTGCCGCCGCTCGGACGAAGCGTCTTCCAGCCCTCCAGATCGCCCAGCGATGCGGACACCAGCACCTTGCCGGTGGCGCGCATCTTCTCGTCCAGCGGCGGGCATTGGCTCACCAATGCCTTGACGTCTTCAGGCGACATCTTGGCGAATGCGTCGGGGGTGAAGTAGGCGAGGCCGAGGTATTTCAAGGGAAGTCCTTTGAAGGTGGTGATGCACTGACGACGAAGCGGAGGGTCGGAAATCGACAAGCGTCTGCCTTCCGGACCAGAAGCGGAAGTAAAGGCGGCTACGCCTCAGTCACGGCAATAGCCCTCCCCTGGATGAACCGTCAGGCACTTCGTCTTGCCTGCGAGCCACTTCATGCCCGTGGCGTCGCCGTTGGTGGGTTTGATCGACTCCTGCTTGCCATCCCGCTCGAAGTGGACGGCGCCGTCCTTGGCAACGCCCTTGAACGTGCGCTCAGCATCCAGGTCCTTGATGCGCACTTCGTAGCTGGCGTTGTCAGCGGCGTTCAGTTGCAAGTAGGTGCCTTCCGGTCCATTCCATCGACCCAGCCAGGCCTGCGCGGGGTCAGGCGTTGCGGTTGCTGTTGTGGGCGCTGAGGCGATCGGCATCTCGGACGTCGGTGCCGATGTCGAGTGCCCAGGGCGTTCACAGCCGGTGAGCGCCACGGACAGCACGATGGTCGAAGCCGCGGTGAATTTCATGATGATCACTTCCAGTTCTCCTTCAGCTCGGTGTTTCCGGTTGATCCGGATTCCCTGTTCGGGAGCAAGCGAGGTGCCAGGCGACGCAGCCCGACGCCCCTGCCCCTATGATCGGCGCCGATCACATGAACGCCTACGAGGCCGTCCCATTCGACACTGCCGCGCTGGAGCGACTGCTCGCCGATACCGGTGACCGACGCGGTGCGGGAACGGCCAGGATCTTCGCTTCAGTCCAGACGTTGGGAGCGTGTGTTCTGGACCAGCTTCCTCCATCGAGGCAAGCCGCAAGGAGGAACCGATGCATGACGATGAGCGCGCTCCGAACCTGGCCCCCGGAGACTTCTTCCCCGCCCTCGAGATCCGCCGCACCCGCGCCATCGTCGAGCGCGACATGCCCGTCATCGAATCGCTGCATGCGCCGGAGTACGAGCTCATCACGCCGGCGGGCCGCTTGTTCAGCCGCGACAAGTACCTCGGACTCATCGCCGAGGCGCCCTTCTACACCGGCTGGGAACACGGCGACATGCAAGTCCGCGCGTCGGAGGACCTCGCGGTCGTCCGCTACCGCGCGAGACTGAGCTTCCCGTCGGGCAAGGTCGTCGATTGCTGGCACATGGACGTCTACGAGCGCCGCGCGACCGGCTGGATGGCCGTGTGGTCCAAGGCAACGGCCGTCCCGCCCGCCTCATGAAGCCGAAGCCCATCCTCCTTCCCATCGTGACACTGGTGCTCTGCGTGCTGTTCTTCGCGATGACCTTCAGGGTCGACTCTCGAGCTCCGCAGGATCTGGAAATCGAGAGCGGCTCCATCGTCGACAGGGAGCCGCTCCGCGAGGCGGGCCTGCTGACGGGTTTCAAGATTCACGTCGGACACCCGCCTCTCACACTGACCTATCAGAGCCCCGATCCGGACGTGGAACGCGTCTGGTCCATCATCCAGACTGCGCGCACGGCAAAGATCCGATATGCCGTGCACACCGACCGCCGTCCCACCTTGTGGGAATTGGAAGCTGACGGCCGACCGGTGGCGACACTCGCGGACATCGAAGCAGCGCGGAGCACCTGGTTCTGGTTTCACTTCTATGCCGCCGTGCTCGCCGGCGCCATCGGACTGGCCTCCGTCGCGTCGTGGTTCAGAAAGACTTCGAGGTTCCACCGTTGGCCCTGATGCGATCCAACTTGCTCACCGTCGCCGTGCTCCTCGGCGCCACGGCCTGCACGCCAGCCCCACCGTCCACGCCTGCCTCTCAAGGCGCGATGTCGCCCGAACTGCGCCAGTCGCTGCAGGAGATCGAAAGGCGCGCACGCGAAGAGGAAGCTCCTCGTCCGCGCTTGACCTCGCTGAACGACGACGCGTGGCGCGCCATTCCCGAGGACCAGCTCGATGCCGCCGTGATGGCGTTCATCGAGGGACGCATCCTCGGCCAGATCGGCGAACCGAAGCCGCTGGCTTCCCTGCCGCGCGGATTCCAGATCTTCCACGTCTCATTCATCGTCGAAGCCGAGGTCGCCGACGGCGGCTTCAACCAGTTCTTCTGGAACAGCTCCGGCGAATCGGCGCCGCAAGTGCCAACGGCTTTGCGGGCCTTGGGTGCGGATGAGGCCGCCACCCTGTTCGAGCAGGTACTGCGCGTCGCGGACCAGGACAGCCCGCGACGCGCCCCGTTCAAGGCGCAAGGCTCCTTGCAGGCGTTTTCGGACTCCTACAAGGGCTCGCCGCTGAATGCCTTCGACAAGCCGTTCATGGAACTGGCGTTGAAGTTCCCCGCCCTGCGCATCGAGTACCTGAAGCGGCACATCGAGCAGTTCCGCGAGTGATCGCCTCAGTCGACGCCACACGCGACAGACCACCACGGACGAACGTCATTTCGGCCATGGCGCCCTCCCCACGCCGAAAAGCGAATCGCGCTTCGCCGCCATCGCCGCTTTTGAGGCCCTCACCCAGGTAGATCCACGTCCCCGCGCAGTGGCACGGTGCTTGCAAAAGATGAGGCAAGGAGCACCGCCCCATGTCGCATCCACTGGTCGACTACAGCCCCGAGACCGAGGCTCAGGAAGGCACCTCGCCAGGTCCGCTGGCCGCCGTCGCGCAGCGCACGCCGGCATCGGCCGGCGTGTTCAACGAGGGCCAGGTGCTGGAGCTCGCCGCGCAGCTGCTGGAGGCGCGCACCGCGCCCGCGCTGGCCGCTTCGCTGAACCATCTGATCGCCCGCACGTCCCGGCAGCTCGGCACGCCCGTCGATCCCGCCGCGGCGCGTGCGTTGCAAGGCGCGCTGCTCCAGAGCGCCGCCCGCGTCCTCCCCTGCACCGGCTGTCCGCGCGGCAACCAGCCCCTCGCCGCCGCGACGCGCGCTGCGGGCCTCGAACTCGAGGGCCTCAGCCCCGAGGACAAGGAGTTCGAGCTCGCGCGCAACTTCGTGCGCCTGTCCGCCGACGCCGTGCGCCATCTCGCCACCGCCGCTGCCCGCCTTTCCCCGCCCTTCCCGCCCTCACCGCAGCGGGCGGCCCGGGACGCCTTCGAACTGGCCGCGCGCCATCACGCCCCCGGCCTCCTTTCCTCACCCCACCGCAACCAGGAGCCCACCATGCACGACATCGACCGCACCCAGATGGAGTACGAGAACGAGCAGTTCGAATTCGGAGAGAACGAGTGGTCGACGGAATCCGGCGCCTTCAGCGAGGCCGAAGAACTCGAGCTCGCCGGCGAGTTGCTGTCCGTGGCCAACGAAGGTGAGCTCGACCGCTTCCTCGGCGACCTCGTCAGCCGCGCAACCAAGGCCGTCGGCTCCTTCGCGCGCTCCCCCATCGGGCAGGCCGTCGGCGGCGTGCTCAAGGGCGTGGCCAAGAAGGCCCTGCCGATGGCCGGCACCGCCATCGGCACCTACTTCGGCGGACCGCTGGGCGCCAGGATCGGCAGCGGGCTGGCCAATGCGGCCAGCAATGCGCTCGGACTCGAAGCCGAGATGGCCGGCGAGGACCGCGAATTCGAAGGCGCCAAGCAGTTCGTGCGCCTGGCCGCGCAGACCGCCGCGCAGGCCGCCTCCGCGCCGCCCAACGCGGACCCGCGCGCCGTCGCGCAGCAGGCCGCCGTCGCCGCGGCGAAGCAGCACGCGCCGGGCCTGCTCACCGGCGGCGCCTCCGCCGCATCCGCCCCGCCGACCGCCGCACGCCCGGGCGCCGCCACCAGCGGCCGCTGGGTGCGCCGCGGCCATCGCATCGTCATCTTCGGCGCGTGAACCACCATGGCCATCGGCACCTATCCCGCGTGGTTCCTGATGCAGGAATCGCGTGCGCTGCTGACGCGGCTGGCGCGGGTCAAGCCCTTCGCGCTGGTCGAGCCGATGGTGCCCGCGGCCAACCTGCTGCCGGCCGCGCAGAGCGAGATTGAAGGCCATCTGATCGCCGGCCGGCGCGAGCTGCGCCGCCTGGTCCACGGCTTCATGGGCTGGCTCGACAGCGGCGCCGCGCAACGAGCCAGCGCCGCCGAGGCGCAACGCCGCTTCGCCTACCTGCGGCTCAAGTTCAACGCCGTGCTGACGCAGTTCGACCTCTTCAGCGACGTCGTCACGCAGCGCAGCGAAAGCGAGAGCGGCGTCTGGCTGTCCGGGCTGGACGTGCTGTCGGCCGATGCGCTCGCGCTGCGCGGCCGCTACTACCGCGCGCCGCCGGTGATCTGCTACCTCGACCGCGGCCCCGGCGCGGCCATCCGCCGCGCGCGCACCCGCCTGCCCGGCGGCGGCACCAGCCCCGTGGCCGTGATCCGCGTGCCGCGCGAACGCATGATCGGCAGCGGCATCGCCTCGTCGCTCGTGCACGAGGTCGGACATCAGGCGGCGGCGCTGCTCGGGTTGGTCGACTCGCTGCGGCCGGTGCTGCGCGGGCTGCAGCAGGGTGCCGGCGACGGCGCGGTGGCCTGGGGCCTCTATGAACGCTGGATCAGCGAGATCGTGGCCGACTTCTGGTCCGTCGCACGCATCGGCGTGGCCGCGCCGACCGGGCTGATGGCCGTGGTCAGCCTGCCGCGCGCCTTCGTCTTCCGCATCAACGTCGACGACCCGCACCCCGTCCCCTGGCTGCGCGTGAAGCTCAGCTGCGCGATGGGCGACGCGCTCTACCCGCATCCGCAGTGGGCGCGCCTGGCCGCGATGTGGGAAGCCTTCTACCCGACCCGCGGCCTGGACGCCGAGTCGCTGCGTCTGCTGGATCGCCTGCAGGCGCTGATGCCGGCCTTCGTCAGCGTGCTCGTGCAGCACCGCCCCGCGGCGCTGCGCGGCCGCACGCTGGCCCAGGTGCTGGACGTCGCCGAGCGGCGGCCGGCGCGGCTCTCGGCGCTGTTCCGGCTCTGGACCCGGGTGCCGGCGCTGATGTACCGGGCGCCGCCGTCGCTCGTCTTCGCCGTCATCGGCCAGGCGCGCTGCGACGGCCGGCTCAGCCCCGAGGACGAATCGCTGCTGCTCGGCAAGCTGCTCACGCACTGGGCGCTCGCCAGCACGCTGGACACCTCGTTGGCCTGCGCCGCGGCGCAGGGCCGCAGCTTCACTGTCACCGAAGGAGAACCCTCATGAGCAAGCACCATCACGACCACGATACCGATCGCCGGTCCTCGATCGAGGTCCGGGTGCGCGACAGCGGCGGCGCGCACCGTCCGATCGCCCAGGCCCAGGTCGGCCTGTTCCACACCACCGGGCTCGCCGCCGGGTCCCATCCGGCCGACGAGCAGGTGCTGCTGCTCAAGCGCAGCGACGGCGACGGCCACCTGTGCTTCGACGACGTCGCGCCGGGCGAGTACGTGCTCGGCTTCCTGCACCACCCGCGGACCTACTCGGCCCGCTTCACCGTCGGCGACGGCGGCACCAGCAGGCAAGGCCTGGAACCGGAGTTCTGCGCCCAGCTGGAAGCGCGCTGGATGACGCGCGACTGCGAGACGCTGGACTGCCGCCCGCCCCAGGTCGGCGACTACCTGAAGGCCACGGTCAACCACACCGTCAATCCGCAGCTGCACATCGTGCCGCCGCACGGTTCGACCGAGCTGTCGCACGACGGCAGCTTCACCAGTTTCTCCACCCCCGTGTCGCGCGCCGGCCGCGTCGACTTCGTCTACGAGCTGCGCTCCCCGGCGCTGGGCGCCGCCGCGGGGCAGCCGCCGGCCGTGCTGACGCTGGCCCACACCGGCCACGCCGCGTCGATGCCGACGCAGCCGGTCTCCGGCCAGCTCGGCATCGCCCTCACCCGCACCGAGACCGAGCCGACCGAAGACATGACGCTGTGGCTGGCCATCCGCAACGGCACCGATGCGCTGGGCTTCAACCACTACCTGCGCTTCATGGACGTGCTGTTCGGCGGCCGGCGCCACGGTCCGCGCCACGGCGACCGCGGCAGCGACCGCAGAGGCTTCGGCGATGGCGGCGGAGGCGGCCACGGTGGCCGCGGCGGCCGCGGTTTCGAAGCCGAGAAGGAGGCCTTCGAGAAGCTCTCGTTGAAGCGCTTCCTGCCCTTCAACGACAGCGACGCGTACCGGGTGCTGAAGGCCGCGACCGAGGCCTTCGTGATGGTCAACTGCGGCGTGCTGCAGGGCGGCGAACACGACAACGCCTTCCACCCGCGCCACGACAACGCCTACCTGGACCGGCGCGACCTGCCCGCCTTCGACGACGCGCGCGGCAGCTTCGACGGCTACCTCGAACGGCCCGGCGGCCTCCTGCCCTACCTCGCCCTCGTGGCGCGCAAGCTGCCCGACATCCCGATCATCGAAGGCAACCCGGACGGCGCCAACCTGGCCGTCGGCTTCGTGCACGACAAGCTGGCCAACCCCTGCCTGGTCGAGCTGATCTGGTCGTACTGGCACGAGGAGGCGATGCTGGTGCAGACGATGAACGCGGTGACGCGGCGCTTTCAGAACCGCGCCGCGCCGGGCACGCCCGATCCGCTGGCCAACCTCGAGATCGACCCGCTGCGGCCGCTGAACAGCGTGCTGTGGGGCTACACGCAGGACGAGCAGCACCGGCTCACCGTGAACCGCCGCAACGCCGAGTACGCCCACCAGTACGGCCTGACGCTGCGCGGCAAGGCGGTGAAGGACTTCCGGGTCGCCGACTCGCGCTCGCAGTTCCTCGAAGGCTTCCACCACCTGCTGCGGCTGCTGACGGCGTTCTACAAGCAGGACGACGACACCACGGTCAAGGCCGACGCCTTCCCGGTGCTGAACGCGCTGAAGGAGGTCCACCTGGTGATGTCGCAAGGCGCGCACAACAACTTCGGCGAGCTGGCGACCACCGCGCGCATCGAGATGCTGATGCAGCAATGGCTGCTCGGCCGCCCCGAGTTCCGCGAGTTCCTGCCCAGCCGCATCATGGTGGCCTACCCCGAGCCGTGGATGGACCGCGTCGACGCGATGAAGAAGCTGCAGGGCTGGACCGACACCAGCGTCGTGCACTTCCGCAACCTGGCGATCTTCGGCGAGCAGATGATGCTGTCGATCCGCTTCGGCGCGTGGAGCGAGGTCTACGAGCCGACCCAGGCCTTCAACTGGGCGCGCTTCTGGCGGCCGCAGGTGCAGGGCTACATCCACGCGTACCGCGCGGCGACGGGCGTGGACCTCGGCAGCGAGACCTTCGACCCGAGCGCCGACGCCACCCCGCCTTCGCTGCTGATGCAGCGCCGGCTGGCCCAGCAGCAGCGCAACGCCTGACCCCCGGCGGCGGCCATGCTCGACTTCACGTCGTCGCTGTACCTGGGTCTGCGCCATCCGGTGGAGCTGCGCCACCCGGTGGACGGCGCCCGGGGCTGGCCGGCTCTGAGCCTGGGTCGGCCCGCGGCGCTGCACGCCGCGCTGCTGCAGCGGCAAGTCCGCACCGTCCTGCACGTCGAAGGCGTGGCGGCGCCGTCGCTTCCGCCGTCGTATCCACCGTCGTATCCGGCGTCGTATCCGGCGTCGTATCCGCCATCTCATCCGCCATCGCATTCAGCGTCTCATTCGACGTCGCACAAGCAGTCGCGTGCGCAGTCGCGTTGGCAGTCGCCATCGCCATCGCCATCGCCATCGCGATCGCGATCGCAGGTGCAGGCGCAGGCGCAGGCACGGCTGAGTTTCGTGATCACCGCGGGGCACACCGCGGCCTGCATCGAGCGCGCCGTGCAGGCGCTGGTGCAAGCCCTGGCGGCGTTGCGGCGCCCGTTCCACCCCTTCCTTGCGGAGGCTCCATGAATCCCACGACATCCTTCGAGTTGCTGTCCACCGGCAACGAATTCGAGACCGCGTCCGAGGAGTTCGAACGCGGTTATCGGGGCGGCCGCTCCGGCGGCTCCCGCTACGGGGGCTCGCAGCGCCGCTCTGCGTCGTCGCAGCGGCGATCGCCGCAGCGATCACCACAGCGATCACCGCAACGTCCGCCGCCGCAGTCGTCGCGCCCCTCGCGTGCCGCACCCTGGGGGCGCTACGGCTCGGCCTGGGATCCCACGCCGTGGCCGGCCTGGGGCGGTCCCGGCTCGCGCTATCAGCGCTGCATGCAGCAATGCCTGGCGTCGCCCTATGCGCCGTCCTATGCGCCGCCGTATGCGCCCCCCGACGCGCCGCCTGAACCCGCCGCCGCCGACCCCGGTCCCGCGGCAGCGCCCGATGCCCCCAGCGAGGAGATGACCATGCATCCGATCCGTTGCAACTGCCCCCGCTGCGGGGGCGCCCAGCAGACCTTCGAGTTCGCCGCGGAAGGCGAAGGTGAATTCGAGGGGGCGTACGAAGGCGAAGGCGAGTACGAGGGTCAATACGAAGGGCAATACGAAGGGCAATACGAGGGGCAGTTCGAGGGCCAGTACGAGGGCCCCTATGAAGGTCCCCACGAGAGCCAGTTCGAAGGCGAGTACGAGTACGAAGGCGAATACGAAGGCCAGGGCGAATACGGACGCGGTGGCGGCTCGCCGTTCAGCGAGGCCGAGGAGATCGCCCTCGCCGCCGAGCTGCTGTCGGTGTCCAGCGAGGCCGAGCTCGAGCAGTTCCTCGGCAAGCTGTGGAAGGGGGTCAAGAAGGTCGCCGGCACGGTCGGCAAGATCGCCAAGCCTTTCTCCGGCGTGCTGAAGGCGGTGGCCAAGAAGGCGCTGCCCTTCGTCGGCGGCGCGCTCGGGTCGATGATCCCGATCCCGGGGGTCGGCACCGCGCTGGGCACGGCGCTGGGCAGCGCGGTGAGCTCTGCGCTGGAGATGGAGTTCGAAGGCCTGGAGCTGGAGGACCGCGAGTTCGAGATGGCGCGCCGCTTCGTGCGCATCGCCGGCACGGCCGCGCAGCAAGTCACCGACGGCACCGCGCCGGCGGAGTTCGAAGCCGCCGTGGCCGCCGCAGCGCAGCAGCACCTGCCGCACTTCAGCGGCCGTGCGCTGCCGGGCCGGCCCGGCGCATCGGGCGGTGCGGGCACGCGCAACGGCGGCCGCTGGACGCGTCGCGGCTCGACGCTGGTGCTGCACGGCGTCTGATCAGCCATCCACCGGGAGACGCACATGGACACGCGTGAATTCGAGATCGTCGGCGAATGGGGCCTGGGCGACGTGATCGGCGGCATCGGCAGCCGCATCGGACAGGTCGCGGGCCAGATCGCCGGCACGCTGGCGGGTGCGGCGGGCGCCGCGAGCGCGGCCGGCGCCGGCATCATCGACCTGACCGACAAGGCCGACAAGAGCAACCGCCACGGGATGCGCCCGGCCGCGCAGGTGAAGGCGCTGGTGCTGCACCAGATGGCCTGCTGCCGCAACCGCAAGAACGCGCTGACGGACTACCTGAAGATCGGCTCGCACTTCGCGATCATGGCCGACGGCCGCATCCTGCAACTGCACCCGGAGCTCGCGATGGTCTGGGCCAGCAACGGCTTCAACCACGGCAGCGTGGCGGTGGAGTTCGCGGGCAACTTCCCCAACACCAAGGGCAAGTGGTGGCAGGGCGACAAGTACGGCCGCGACCAGGTCACGCCGGCGCAGCTGGAAGCCGGCCGCCGGCTGGTGCGCTACCTCGTCGCGAAGATCGGGTTGAAGACGATCCTGGCGCATCGCCAGAGCAGCGCCTCGCGCGAGAACGATCCCGGTCCCGACATCTGGTACCACGTCGGGCAATGGGCCGTCGACACGCTGAAGCTCAGCGACGGCGGGTCGGGCTTCAAGGTCGGCGACGGCAACGCGATCCCCGACCTGTGGCGCACCTGGGGCCGCAGCGCGCCGGTGAAGGAGGCCGAGTTCGGCGGCGTCGGCGCCGGTGAGTTCGGCGAGTACGAGAGCGCGTACGAGAGTGAACAAGAAGGCGAACAGGAAGGCGAACAGCAGGCCGAACAGGAAAGTGCCTTCGGCCCGCTGAACGCGCGGCTGAGCTGGCTGCCGAAGTCCTACTCGCGGGCGCAGATCGTGCGCGCGGGCAGCTCGTTCACGGGCTTCGGCGGCGTGTACATCGCGTTCGAGCCGGCCGCGGCCGGCGGGGCCGACGCGAAGCCGAAGATCCTGAAGGTCGGCATGAGCGACACCTTCGCGCGGCGCATGGGCGATCCGGCGCACATCGCGCTGAACCGCGCCCACCCGAAGCTGCAGTACTACCTGGCCACGGTGCACGGCCACCGCGGCGCGCACGGCGTGGCCGGCGTGGTGCGCATGGTCGAGCTCGCGCTGGCGCGCTTGCTGCGCCGCTCCGACGACCTCACGGACGCGCAGCTGCCCTACAAGCCGTCGATGACCCGCGGTCCCGTGAAGATCGTCAACGCGCTGCCGCCGCAGCTGCAGACCGCCATGGCACGGGCCCTGCGCAAGACACCGATCGATCCGAAACCCTTCGATCCGATGCCGCCGGGTCAGCTGGTGCTGCCGCGGGGCGTGCGCTGGGAGTTCGAGCAGATCGGCCCGGCCTGACGACGGGCATCCCCATGATCATCGACTGCCACTGCCATGCCGGCCCCGGCGACGGCTTCACCGGGCCGTGGGACAGCGGCGCGCCGCTGCGCGACTACGCGCGGCGCGCCGCGCAGGCCGGCATCGGACGCACGGTGATCTTCGCGGCCTTCCACTCCGACTACGAACGGGCCAACGCGGAGGTCGCTCGCATCGTGGCCGCGCAGCCGCGGCGCTGGATCGGTTTCGTCTTCGTGCATGCGGCGCGCGACCGCGGTCGCATCGGCGAACTGGTGCGCACGGGCGTCGAGGAGCACGGCTTCGTCGGCATCAAGCTTCATCGCCACGATGCAAACATCTCGCGCGAGGTCTGCGAGGCGGCGCGTGAATTCGCGCTGCCGGTGCTCTACGACGTGGTCGGAGAAACGGCGCAGGCGGAGCTGCTGGCGCTGGAGTTCCCCGATGTGGACTTCATCGTGCCGCACCTGGGCAGCTTCTCCGACGACTGGCGCGCGCAGCGCGCGCTGATCGATCCGCTGGTGCGCCACGCCAACATCCACGCCGACACGTCCGGCGTGCGCCGCTTCGACCTCCTCGTCGAGGCCGTGCGGCGCGCCGGCGCGCACAAGCTGCTGTTCGGCAGCGACGGCCCGTGGCTGCATCCCGGCGTCGAGCTGGCCAAGGTGCGCGCGCTCGGCCTGTCCGCGGCGGACGAGGCGCTGGTCACCGGCGGCAATCTGCTGCGCCTGACCGCGCGAGCGCGGCGGCGCGCTGCGCTCACACCAGCGCCCGCTGGCTGGCGCGCCGGATCTGCAGTGCGCGGTCGGTGACGCCCAGCCGCGCGGCGGCGCGCTGCAGGTTGCCGTCTTCGCACTCCAGCGCCATCTCCACCGCGAGTTCGGTGGCGCGCTGGCTGATGTCCTTCATGCCGATGCCCAGCTGCACCGCCGACCGGATGGCCGATCGGAAGCTGTTGTCCGGCCACAGCGGCGGCGCGCCCGGGACCGCGTGGTCCTCCGGCGGGATGTCGCCGACGGTGATCGGCCCGCGACCGCAGTGGCGCTGGCAGATGCGCGTGACCAGCTGGCGCAGGTCGCGCACGTTGCCGGGGTAGTCGCGGGCGACGAGGAACTCGCGCACCGCCGGGTCGATGGTCGGCTCGACGGCCGGCCCCCCCGGCCCCCCCGGCCCTGTCGGCCCGTCCCGCCCGTTCGATGCCGGCAGCAGCTCGCGCATGAAGTGCAGCGCCAGCGGGAGCACGTCGTCCTTGCGCTCGCGCAGCGGCAGCGTGCGGCACTGCCATCCGGCGATGCGGTAGTAGAAGTCGGCGCGGAAGCTGCCGTCGGCGATGCCGCGCACCAGATCGCGGTGCGTGGCCGAGACCAGGCGCAGCTCGCTGTGCTGCCAGGTGTTGCTGCCGACGCGCTTGTACTGGCGCTCCTGCACCGCCCGCAGCAGCCGGGCCTGGAGCTCGCACGGCAGCTCGCCGACCTCGTCGAGGAACATCGTGCCCTTGTGGGCCAGCGCGAAGGCGCCTTCGCGCGATCCCACCGCCCCGGTGAACGCGCCGCGCTCATGGCCGAAGAACTCGCTGCCGGAGAGCTCCGGCGACAGCGTCGTGCAGTCGACGACGACGAACTCGCCCTTGTCGGGCCGCGGGTCGAGGTCGTGGATCAGGCGCGCGATCAGCTCCTTGCCGGTGCCGCTCTCGCCGGTGATCAGCACCGACGCCGAGGTGGAGACCGTCGCCTCGATCACGCCGCGCATCGTGCGCCGCCACGCCGGGCTGGTGCCGACCAGGCAGGACGCGACCGCGGGCGAATCGATCAGGGCGTCGACCCGACGCCAGTGCTGCAGCCGCGCGCTGATCTCGTCGGCCGTCGCGGGCAGCTCCGGCCACTGCAGCACATCGCGCGCGCCGGCATGGACGAGATTCCACTGCGCGGTGCTCGACAGGACTTCGGCGCCGACGCAGATCGCCAGCACCAGCGCATGGTCGCCGTGCCGTCGCAGCAGCGTGAGGAGCTCGTCGTCACAGGCGCCGAAAATGACCAGGCCCAGCGTCGCGCCGTCCTCGGGCGTTGAGGTGCTGACGGCGATGCCCGCGCGCGCCAGCAGCGAGTGGCATCGCTCATGCAGACCGGCGTCGCACGACCCGGTAAAGGCGATCCAGGCCGATGGCGCCAATTGCTCCCCCCACAGGAGTGTCTTGTCCGATTCGTAACCGGCGACCTTCCCATTCCCTGCCGAGAGGCCCGAACCGCGATCACGTCCGAGTCAGTCTAGGTTCTGTGAACGTGCGCGACATCCCTAGTCTTGCGGTGCAACGAGATGCTTCCGCAGGGCTGATGAAATACCAGGGTCGGGACCCGACCCCTTCATCTTGCGGTCACACCGCCATCATCCAGCGCTCATCCTGTCCTCACCCCGCGCTCACCCTGCCCTGACCCGCCCCTTCCCATCGCGCTTCCCGCGCAGCATCTCGTGGTCCGCGCGCTCGATGAGCTCGTGCGCGCCGACCGTGTCGTCCGGCGAGAACACCGCGACGCCCGCGGTGACGCCCACCGCCACCTTCGCCCCGGAGGACAACACGATCGGCTCGCCGATCGCGTCGACGACGCGCGCCAGCACCGTTCGCCATCCCCCGTCCTCGATGCAGGTCAGGACCAGGACGAACTCGTCGCCGCCCAGCCGCGCGACCGTGTCCAGCGGGCGGATGCCCGCCGTCAGGCGCGCCGCCACCGTCTGCAGCAACTGGTCGCCCGCGTCGTGCCCCTGCGCGTCGTTGACCGCCTTGAAGCCGTCCAGGTCCAGGTAGCAGACCGCCACCTGCTGGCGTTCGCGCCGCGCCAGCGCCAGGGCCTGCTCGATCCGGTCGTACAGCAGCACGCGGTTGGGCAGCTGCGTCAGCGCGTCGTGGAAGGCCGCGTGCGCCAGGTCCTCGTGCGCCGCCTTCATCGCGGTGATGTCGACCGCCATCGCGAAGATCTCGGTGTCCGACAAGGGCACCGCGCCGAAGTCCACCCACACCGCCTCGCCGGACTTGCTCCGCATCCGGATCTGCGAGCGGTAGTAGCCGCGCTCGACCATCGCCGCGTAGACCTGCCGGCCCACCTCCTCGAACTGCTCGTCGTCCCAGTAGAACACCCGCGCCGACACGCCCTGGAGCTCGCCGGGCCCGTAGCCGAGCAGCCGCTCCACCGCGCGGTTGCGCCAGGTGATCCTGCGGCGCGAGATCCTGGCCATGCCGACCAGGTCGCTCTCGAGCATCGCCGCCTGCTCGCGCAGCAGCCGTCGCTGCTGCGTGACGTCGCGGCCCGAGGAGAACACCAGCAGCTCCCCGCCGATCTCGGCGACGCTCAGTTGCAGTTCCACGTCGATCACCTCGCCGTCGTCGCGCCGGTGCTGCACGTCGACGCGCTGCCGGTCCCCCGCCTTGACCCCGGCGAGCCAGCGCGTGATCGCGGCCTCGTCCTGGTTGGCATCCCAGCTCGAGACGTGCCGCCCCAGCAGCGACGCACGCGTCGACTTCAGCATCTCCGCGAAGGCGTCGCTGAACTCCACCAGCCGCCCCTGCCGGTCGACGATGTGGATGCCGTCGGCCGAGACGCGCATCAGCGCCTGGATCCGCTTGCCCTGGTCGGCCAACGCCTGCATCGCGCGGTCCTGACGCCGCGTCACGCGATGGACCTGCCACGCCGCCAACGCCACCAGCAGCCAGGCCAGCACCGCCAGCGAGGCCACCGTCCAGGCCTGCTGGCGCCAGGGCTTGAAGAAGCGCTCGTTGTTCACCCCGGCGTAGACGACGAAGGGCCAGTCGTCTAGCGCGCGGTACGCCGTGGTGCGGTTCTGTCCGTCGATCGTCACCGTCGACACGAAGGTCCCCTGGCGCGGCTGCGCGGCCTGCATCGCGCGCAGCTCGTCCGAGACCAGCGTCTCGCCGATGCCGCCCTGCGCCGGGCTGCCCGGCGCCATGCGCGCGACCAGGCGCAGGTCGTCGCGGCGCAGCGTCATCGCGTCGAGCGGCGCGAGGTCGTAGCGTTCGAAGAGATGCCGGAAATGATCGACGCCCACGGTCACGTACAGGACGCCCGCGAACCGGTTGCGCACCACCAGCGGCCGTCCGAAGCCGATCACCCAGTTGCCGGACACCCGCGAGACCAGCGGCCCGGTGACCTGCGTCAGCGGCTTCGAGAGGTCGCGGGCCCGGATGAAGAAGTCGCGATCGGTGATCCACGCCGGTGCCTCGGCCGGCAGGCGAGTGCCCCAGCGCACCTGCCCGGACGCGTCGGAGGCGCGCAGGGCCTCGATGCCGAAGAGCAGGCCGAAGCGCGCGTTGAGCACCTCGTTCAGCACGGCGTCGGAGGCGCCGCCCGGCGCCTCGAGCAGCCGCTCCATCTCGCCGGCGGTCGCGCGCAGCACCGCGTCGACGCGGCCCATCTCGGCCGCGACGTTGAGTTGCGCCACGGCGGCCAGGCCCTCGGAGACATCGCGCGCCTGCGCCGCGTACGCGCGATGGGACGTGAGCAGCACATGCGCCACGAGCGCGCCCAGCACCAGCGCGACGGTGAGGTTGGCGCCGATCAGCCAGGCCGTCATGCGACGCCGGCGGCGCACGGCGCCGTCGACCAGGTGTTGCGGATCGGAAAGCGGCATGCCCTGAATGGTGCCTCAGCCGGACGCCGTGCGACAGCCGCGCCCTTCCCCCGGCCCCTGTGTTTTCCCGAGTCCCCACATTCGGGGATGACCGCCTGGCCCTTCCGTCCTAGCCTTCCAGTTTCGACAGAAGAAACACAGGGGGGGATGACCATGGACAAGAGCACGACAGGCGCCGGCACCGGTGGCGGCGGCGTCGACCTCCGCCAGCGCAACCTCGTGCTGTTCTGCGACGGCACGAACAACACGCTGACCGGCGGCATCGAGGACACCAACGTCCTCAAGCTGTTCGGCTACCTGCGCAGCCAACGGCCGACCATCGATTCGCTGCTGTACTACGACCCTGGCGTCGGCTCGCCCGACTCGGCGCCGCCCACCGCTCTCATCGACCTGATCAAGCGCCGCTGGGCGCGCATCGCCGGGCTGGCCTCGGGTCAGGGCGTCTACGACAACATCGGCGAGGGCTACCGCTTCCTGATGCGCCACTTCGACGAGCGCATCGATGACCGCATCTTCTGCTTCGGCTTCTCGCGGGGCGCGTTCACGGCGCGCGCGATCGTCGGCATGGTCAACCTCTTCGGCATCCTGCGCCCCGAGCACGAGGAACTGATCCCGACGCTGGTCCGGATCTACTTCTCGCAGCCCCCGATCGAGGAGCAGGCCGAAGGCCGCAAGAACTGGCGGCGCTCGCTGGCGCGCTTCGTCCACCGCGGGTTCGCCAGACCGGGCCAGGAAGGCGCGCGCGGCGCCCAGGGCGGCGAGGAGGCGACCGCGGCCACGCGCAACCGCCTCGCGGAGCAGGTCCGGCGCAACTTCGCGCGGCCCGCGGACGTCTTCTGGGTCGGCGTCTGGGACACCGTCGAATCGGTCGGCCTGCCGCCCTTCGGCTCGCGCGACAACCCGGCCACGGCGACCTTCGCGGACAAGAAGCACATGCTCAACGTCCGCCACGCGCTGGCCTTCGACGAGCACCGCTGGCCCTTCCTGCCGCGGGTCTACGACTCGCCGAGCCGCGTCGACGTGCCCGCGGTCGACCGCTTCAACCGCCCGATCGTGCGCACGCTGCGTCAGCTCTGGTTCCCGGGCGTGCATTGCGATGTCGGCGGCAGCTATCCGGCGCAATCGGCGGAGAGTCGACGTTATCCCCACGGCCGCACCGGGCTGCCCGATGCGTCGATGGTGTGGATGGTCAACGAGGCGGCGGCGGAGCTCGGCGTCCCGCCGCTGTCCAGCCTGCCCGCCGGCAGCGATGCCTTCGGCATGCCGCTGCCGGAGTCCTTCGTGGGCACGCTGCCGCTGCGCCACGACGCGCTCCACGACACGCCGCTCTGGGCGCTCGCCGGCATGACGGTGCGGCGCATGACGATGGAGGTCGTCCGCATCCCCAAGGGCAGGCAGAAGATCCCGGTCGACGTGGCGCCCGAGTCACCGCCCGCGCCGTTCCAGGGCCCCAGCGTCTGGGACGAGCGGCGGTCGCTGCCGTGGCTGCTGTTCGCGGTCCTCGCGGGCGCGGCCTTCCTGCTGCTCTCCGGCTGGAACCTGCAGCAGCTGCCCTTCCTGCAGTCGAGGCTGCCGGCGCCGGGCGGCTGGTGGGAATGCCTGATGCGCAGCGCGGTGGCGCCGTGGGAGTTCGCACGCCACCAGGCGGGCTTCCTGGTCCACGTCGTGGTCCACGGCTGGCCCCATCACCTCGAATGGATCCGCCAGAACCGCGCGGGCCTCTTCTGGGGCCTCGCATGGGACCTGCTCTTCCTGCTGGCGGCGGCCTACCTGCTGTCGCGGCTCGCGTCGCGCGTGTTCACGTGGCTGGCGGGATGGCGCCACCCGGGTGAGTCGCGGTCACGCCTGCTGCTGGCCATCGGCTGGCTGCCGGCGCTGGCCTTCGGCGCCGACGCGCTGGAAGACCTGTCGACGCTGGCCGCGGTCGCGATCGACACCCTCGGCATGCCCCGCCTCGCCGGCGTGGCGCTGCTGGCGATGAGCGCCTGCTCGCTGGTGAAGCTCCTCGCGTGGGGCCTGGGCATCGCCGTCTTCGGCGTGGGCCGCGTGCTGCTGGCGGTGCTGCCGGTCAAGACGGTCGGCAAGGTGGGACGCAAGACCTGACTCTGCGCGGACCTCGTCCGAGGCAGGCGCCGAGACCTCAAAGGCCTTCCATCGCCTTCTCGTGCGCCTGGTCCTTCAGCGTGCCGCCTTTGGGCTTGAGCAGGTCGCGGGCGTTGGGGATGCCGGAGCCGGCCGACGCGGGCGCCGGCGGCGCCTTGTAGGCCGGCATGACGGTGATCGTGCCGCCCTTGACCTGCTGCTCGGTGCTGCCCGCCGGGCAGGCATCGTTGGTGTAGAGCACGCTGCCGTTGACCAGGCAGCGGCGCGCGCGGCCGGGGATCGGATTCGTCCGCGGGTCATCCGCCGTGACGGGCGGGCTCTCGGCGAAGGGGTTCTTGGGAATCTCGACCTTCTCTGCCTGGCGCTCGACCTGCCGCGCGGCATCGCGCAGGAACGGGATCTCGTCGCGCTTCTTCCAGCCGACGACGCCCAAGATGGCGACAACGATGATGAGCAGCACGGCTCGCATGACTTCTTCTCCCTGATCGGCCGGCCATGTGTTTCGAAATGATGCGGCGCGGCGGGTGCGAATGATAGCGACGGCCTGTCACCTCGGCGCAACCTTGCGCAACGAACATGACACGAATCACGACCTCCATCGCTGTCATGTCCTTCACCTCGACGCCGTCCTTCCGCCGTTCCATCGCTTGCTCCCTCGCCGCGACCCGCGGCCTCGTGCCGCTGCTGGTGGCGACCGCAGCGCTGGCCGCCTGCGGCGGCAGCGACGACGACGCCGGCGAGCCCATCAACGGCAACAACAACATCACCGTATCCAGCCTGCGCCTGATCGGCCAGCAGGTGCTGCCGCGCCGGATGGACTACGCGGGCACGGTCGTCGGCGGGCTGTCCGGCGTCGACTACGACCCCAAGACCGACACCTACGTGCTGATCAGCGACGACCGCACGACGACGGACTCCGCCGGCGCGCCCCGCCTCTACACCGCCAAGCTGAGCTTCGACGCGAACACCTTCAGCGCGGTGAGCTTCACCGGCGTGGTAACGATGAAGCAGCCGGACGGCAGCGTCTATCCCAAGGTGCCGGACGCGAAGGTCGCGGATCCGGAGTCGGTCCGCGTGGATCCGGTCACCGGCAACTGGGTCTGGCTCAGCGAGGGCGACCGCACGCTGACGAGTACGCCGCCGCGCGTGATCAACCCCTTCATCCGCGAGATCTCGCCGCAGGGCGGCCACGTGCGCGAGTACACCCTGCCGGCGATGTTCCAGATGAGCGCGCAGGAGACCGGCCCGCGCGGCAACCTGGTCTTCGAGGGCCTGAGCTTCTCGCCCGACGCCCAGTCGGCCTGGGTGCTGATGGAAGGCGCGCTGATCCAGGACGGCGCCACACCGACGCCGGCGGCAGGCAGCGCGTCGCGCCTGACGCGCTTCGATCGCGCGAGCGGCGTGGCCAACGCGCAGTACGTCTATCCGATCGAGAAGGTGCAGGCCACGCCGGTGCCGGCCGACCAGTTCACGGTCAACGGTCCGACGGAGATCCTGGCGCTGTCGGCGACGCGTTTCCTGGTGCTGGAGCGCAGCTTCTCGGTCGGCGTGATCGGCAACCAGGTGCGACTCTACGAGATCGACACCGCCAACGCGACCAACGTGCTGACGGCCCCCTCGCTGACCGGCGCGACGCCGGTGAGCAAGAAGATGGTGCTGGACTTCGAGACGCTGAAGACGCAGCTCGGCGGCATCGCCAACCTCGAAGGCATGACCTTCGGGCCGAAGCTGCCCAACGGCAAGCGCAGCCTGGTCGTCGTCGCCGACGACAACTTCCCGACGGCGGACTCGCTGACGGACCGCAACCAGATGCTGGTCTTCGAAGTCCAGCCTTGAGATCAGGGGCGCGTTACGGCGGCCGCCCGTAACGCGCCTTTCGCCTTCAGCCGGAGGGCGACAGCCTCTATGGTCCGGGTTGAACGCCGCGCATCTCGCGCGGACCGATTCCAACGATTCCAACGAGGCTTCATCGATGCATGGGATTCCACGCGCCGCGGCGCGACTGACGGCACAACTGACGGCGCTCGCCGCGTCCGGTCTCGCGCTCTTCTCCGCGCAGGCAACGACTGACCCCGTGCGTGACCCCGTGCATGATGCCGCGGCGATCCGCGCGGCCGTCGACGCGGCGGTCCGCCCGATGATGGCGAAGAACGACATCCCCGGCATGGCCGTCGGCGTGACGGTCGGCGGACGCTCCTTCGTCTTCAACTACGGCGTCGCGTCGAAGCAGTCCGGCCAGCCGGTCGACGACAGGACGCTGTTCGAGGTCGGCTCCGTCAGCAAGACCTTCAACGCGACGCTGGGCGCGAAGGCGCTGGTGGCAGGCAAGCTCCAGCTGTCGGACCACCCCAGCCGTTTCCTGCCCGCGCTGAAGGACCATCCGATCGACCGCGCGACGCTGCTGAACCTCGTCACCTACACGGCCGGCGGCCTCACGCTGCAGGTGCCGGACGCGGTGACCGACGAGGCGTCGATGCTGCGCTATCTTCAGCAGTGGAAGCCGGACTTCGCGCCGGGCGAGAAGCGTCGTTATTCGAATCCGAGCATCGGTCTGTTCGGCCGCGCTGCGGCCGCGGCGCTGGGGCGCGATTACGCCGATGCGGTCGAAGCGGACCTGCTGCCCAAGCTCGGCCTGCGAGAGACCTACCTGCGGGTGCCGACGGCAGCGATGGCGAACTACGCCACGGGCTACGACAAGGTCGAGCACCAGGGGGCGACCCAGGACATGGCCGTGCGGGTCTCGCCGGGCGCATTCGACGCGGAGTCCTACGGCATCAAGACGACGGCGGCGGATCTGGTGCGATTCATGCAGGTCAACATCGATCCCGGCGGCCTTGACGCGACGACTCGCCAGGCGGTCGACGCCACGCACGTCGGCCACTTCCAGGTCGACGGCATGACGCAGGGCCTGGGCTGGGAACAGTACCCGTGGCCGGTGTCGCTGGCGCAGCTCCAGGCGGGCAACACGCTGGGGCGCGTGACCACGGCGGTCAAGCCGCTGGAGCACACGCCGGCGGGACCGCGGCTGTTCAACAAGACCGGCTCGACGCGCGGATTCGGCGCCTACGTCGTATTCGTGCCGACGCAACGCATCGGCGTCGTGCTGCTGGGCAACCGGAGCTGGCCGATCCCGGAGCGCGTGGACGCGGCCTACGCGATCCTCGGCAAGCTCCAGGCGAGCACCACCCGCTGAAGCGACTCGGCTGGACAGCTTCAGCGTGAGCACTTCAGCGTGATCGCTTCAGCGCAAGCGCGTCAGCAAGATGAGTTCAACGCGCGGGCGAAGACGCCGAGGCGCCCTTCCCCGCGGCGCGCACGGTCGCGAGCTCGCGCGTGAGCCAGGTCTTGCTCTCGACCGGCGCCGTGCCGCCACAGCGCACGAGATAGGGCTTGCCGCTCATGCTGCTCCTGGACGCGCCGAGGTCGATGAACTGCTCCGCGGTCTTCACGAGGTTCTTGTCCTCGAGGTAGTTCAGCTTGCGCTCGAGGTGGGTCTTCGCCTCGGCGGCGGAGTGCCAGTCCCCGTTGCGGTTGAAATGGCAGGACGACGCGGTCAGCTTGTCGAGCAGCGCGGCGACTTCGGCCTTCGCGGCCGGGGGCAGCGGATCGGCCTTGACGAAGGCCGGTGCGAAGGTCGCGGTCAACGCGGTGGCGAGCAGCATCGTGATCACAGGGGCGCGCATGGGCAAGGTCGTCGTGGCGTCGGAAAGCGCGATGTTGCCATGGCGCCTGATGAGGCACACTTCGCTGCCATCGCCCGGCCCTCGCGTCCGGCCCGCCGCCATTCGATCTCCGCATGACCCGCCCTGTCTCCCCTCCGCCGGACCGCCCCCCCGCGGTCGGATTCCGGGAAGCCTTCCGCTTCTGGCTGAAGCTGGGATTCATCAGCTTCGGCGGCCCCGCCGGGCAGATCGCGATCATGCATGCCGAGCTCGTCGAGCGGCGCCGCTGGATCAGCGAGGGGCGTTTCCTGCATGCCCTCAACTACTGCATGCTGCTGCCCGGCCCGGAGGCCCAGCAACTGGCCACCTACATCGGCTGGCTCATGCACCGGACCTGGGGCGGGCTGGTCGCCGGCGGGCTCTTCGTCCTGCCGTCGCTGCTGATCCTGGTCGCGCTGTCGTGGGTCTATGCCGCCTTCGGCACCCAGCCGGTGATCGCCGGGCTGTTCTACGGCATCAAGCCCGCCGTGACGGCGATCGTGCTGCATGCGGCGCATCGCATCGGCGGGCGCGTGCTCAGGAACGGCTGGCTGTGGGCCATCGCGGTCGCGGCCTTCGTCGCGATCTTCGCCTTCGACGCCCCATTCCCATTGATCGTGCTGACGGCCGCCGTCGTCGGTGCCGTCGGCGCGCGCCTGGCGCCGGCGGCGTTCTCCGGCGCCGGGCCCCACGCGACCCGGAGCGGCTACGGCCCCGCGCTCATCGACGACGACACGCCCACGCCCCCGCATGCGCGCTTCAAGCGGCGTCGGCTGCTGGGCGTGCTCGGCGTCGGTCTCGGCTTGTGGGCCATCGCGATGGGCGGGCTGGTGCTGCTGTACGGCGTCGACGGCGTGCTGACGCGGATGGGCGGCTTCTTCACGAAGGCTGCGCTGATGACCTTCGGCGGCGCCTACGCCGTGCTGCCCTACGTGGTCCAGGGCGCCGTCGACCAGCATCACTGGCTCAGCGGGCCTCAGATGATCGACGGGCTGGCGCTCGGTGAGACCACGCCCGGCCCGCTGATCATGGTGGTGGCCTTCGTCGGTTTCATGGGCGGCTGGAACACGCATCCCTTCGGGCCCGAGGCGCCCTTCCTCGCCGGCGCCATCGCGGCCGCGGTGGTCACCTTCTTCACCTTCCTGCCGTCCTTCGTCCTCGTGCTCGCCGGCGGACCGCTGATCGAGTCGACGCACGGCAACCTGCGCCTGAGCGCGCCGCTCACCGCCATCACCGCGGCCGTCGTCGGCGTGATCGTCAATCTCGCCTGCTTCTTCGCCGGGCACGTGTTCTGGCCGGACGGGCTGCATGGCCGCTTCGACCTCTTGTCCGCGCTGATCGCCGCCGCCGCGGCGTTCGCGCTGTTCCGCCTCAAGTGGGGCGTGCTCCCCCTGCTCGGCGCCTGCGCGGCGATCGGGCTGGCGTGGTCGATGGCCATGGGCGCTTGAGGTGTCGCAGGCCCTGCCCCCGCTCCTCGAAGACGCGCTGCGGCGGACGGCCCGACGGTATCGCGCGCCCGCGCTGCCGGCGACCTTGCAGGACGCTCGCGCCGCGGGCGCGGCGACCGCGCTCGCCGTCGCGATCGAATACGCACGGACGGCACTCGCCAGCGGGGAGGCACCCGAAGACGCCGTGCAGACGCTGTTCCTCGACGCGCTCGCCGACTTGATCGGCGAGGCGATGCGTCCGCTCAAGACGCATGGCGACGACATCGCGGAAAGCGGCGGCGACCCCGCCTTCCAGGCCATGGTGTTGCGCCACCGCTCGGCGGTGGTCCGCGAGTACGCCTCGCTCAGCGCGCATGCCGAGCGCGATCGTCGCGCCGTCCGCGCCGCGGTCAACGCCCTCGCCCATCCCGCGAAGACGCAGCGCCGATCGCCGGGACCGGCGCGCGAGGCGCTGCTGGCGCTTCACGCCGCGGGCGAAGCGGGCGACTGGGCGCGTGTGTCCGACGTCATCGCGCCGTTGCGCGACCTGCCCGACGTTCGCACCGAACCGCTGCTCCTTCGCGGCCTCGAGCGCCTCGCCGACGACGGTGCGATGAAGCATCTCCGGCGCCTCGACGCGCTGTCCTCCGATGCACTCGTGGCGCGTTATCGCGCGCTGTGGGACCGGCAAGGACCGGTCGCCGGCAGCGAGCAGGCGGCCGCCAGCGGCGCAGGCGCGCAGCAGCGCGGCGACGCGGTGGAGGCGCTGGCCACCGAGGCGCTCGACGCGCTCGTCAGCCGCATGAATGCTGAAGGCGGCAGCGGTGTCGGCACGGGCCACGGCGATGTTGGTATCAGTGCCGGTGTTGGTGGCACGCGATACCGGGTCGCGACTTCGCTGCGGGTGCCGCCCTCCTTCCCCGGCGATGCGCAACGCGCGAAGAGCGAATGGGACGTGGCACTGCTGCGACGCCATGGGACCGCGGAGCCTGGCGGCGAGGACTGGGACCTTTGCCTGCTCATCGAAGCCAAGGCCTCCCCGGATGCCGCGACGACGGACCTGCCCCGTCTGCTGCGCGGCTTGCGCCTGCTGGCGCAGGCCGACATCGGCACGACCTATGGGTTCGCCTCGAACGATGGCGACGTGCGCCTGCGCGGCGCCTCGCTGAGCAAGCTGCCCACCGAGCAGGGCGATCTCGCGCGCGCCGTGCTCTATTGCTGCGACGGTCCGGAGGAGCGCGCGCCGCGGCTGCTCAACGCGGCGAGCCGCATGCAACTGCTCTCCGCGGAGGCCAGCCTGGACGTCGCCATGCGGCTGGAGGACGGCTCGCCGGTCACCCCTTCCCTGCTGCGCCCGGTCTGGCGACTGCTGCTCGAAGCGCCCGCCTTCACCTCGGTCCTGCACCAGTACGCGACGCTGCGCGTCGTGCGCGAGTTGATGGTGCATCCGGGCGACCTGCTGGCCGCGGTGACGGCCTGAGAGCGATCGATCGGCAGCGACCGGTCATTTCATTTCGGGCCGACTGGAAGAAGGCGAAGGCGAAGGCGGCTCCGAATCCGGCCCCGCATTTGCTGCCGCGCTGTTCTCGGACGGCCCGCGCATGTCGACCTCTTCCGATTCGCCAGGCATGCGGATCCCGTCGAGCAGGCGCGCGAAGACCTCCACCTCTTCCGGACGCGGCGGCCATCCGGTGCCGAACAGCAGTTCGTGCTTCGCGATGAAGCGCTCCGCGTCATCGATCAGCCGCACGTCGTCGTACTGGGAAAACGTCGAGAAGTCGCCTGGCCGGCTGTGACCCAGATCCGACCGGAATCGCGACAGCCAGTCTGCGCCGAAGGCTTCGTGCAGCGCGCCCAGCGCCACGAGCTGCTGTGCGGCGATCCGTCGATTCGGCTCTGCGCTCGGCGGGTTCGCCGCCGAGGGCGCGTCGTCGTCCCTCGTGGCGAAACGGCGCAGCCGCGCCTTGAGGTCATCGAGCAACGTGCGATCGCGCGCTTCCCCTTGCTGCAGCATCTCGAAGTAGCGCAGCTTGTTGCCGAAGCGCTTGACCGCGCGCGGGGTGTGGGCGGACTCGCGGACCAGCTCGGTCCAGACCTTGAGCGCGTCGCGGAAGTCCTTGGAATCGGTGGCCTCGCGATGGCGCCGGCTCGCGGCGCGCAGGAGCAGCAGTCCCGCCAGCGCGGCGCCGACGACCAGCACGCCGGCCGCGATCCATTCATCCGCATGACTGTCCGCGCCGGCTTGCACGAGCACCCGCGTCGCCGACTGCGCGGGGGATCGCCCCCAGGCCAGCGTCGGATCGGATGCGCCAAGGCCCGGCGTCGGTACCCAGCGCGGCGCGCTCGCGGCGCTCGCGACAGCGGCGGCTTCCGGGGCGGACGCGGCCGTCAACACAGGCCCCGTTGCCAGGTCTTGCGCTTGCGCCTTCAACGGAAGCTGCGGGCGCAGCAGGACGCCCAGACTCACGCCGCCTGCGATCGCGCCCGCGAGCGCCAACCACATCGCGTGGCGACGGAGCCCCTGCATCGCCTCGCGCCGCCACGACGACGAGGCGGCCATCGCCGGATCGTCGGTCAGCAGCCGCCACGCCTCATAGGACTGCGCGGTCGGCACCTTGATCTCCAGGTTGATCAGCTTCTGCAGGTAGTTGGCCGCATAGGCGCGGCGCTGCTCGCGCGCGGCCTGCTCGGGATTGGCGTTGGCATCGGATGCGGACGCGCTTGCCAGCTCCTTCGCTATGCGCTCGAACGCGATCGCCAGCGCCGCCTGCACCTTGTCGGTCGCCATGCCGAAGAGCACGAAGCACTGCCCCGACGAGGTCAGGAAGTTCACCGCTTCCATGATTTCGAGCACGGCCTCGGGCCGGCAGCGGTCGAGATCGTCGATGACGACGACCACGCGCTCGGGCAAGGCGCGCGAGACCTCGCCGAACTGCTCGGCGAATCGCGTGCGGAAGCTGTTCTGCTCGGCGGCGAGCTTGGGTTTCATCCCTTGAAGCCCGCCGGCCAGCAGCGCGGCGGGATCCGCGCCGAAGGCCGTCAGCGCCTTGCGCAACGCGGCCAGCGTGGTGCCCGCGACCGTCAACAGCGCGAGCCATTCCGCCCAGGGCAAGGGCGCTGCGCTCGGCGTCGTGCCCGAAGCGGCATCCGACGCCGGTCCCGCCGCCGTCCTTGTCGGCGCGGCGGCGGTCTTCGCGGGCTCCTGCCCCGCCAGCGAGCCCAGCACCTGGTCGACGCGCCGCAGCATCTGAGCCTCCGCTGCGGGATCGTTCATTCCCGCGTGCAAGGTCAGGATCAACGCCGCCGCCGCGCACAGCAGCACCGTGAACACCCAGTGCTTGCGCGAGCGCAGCCATAGCAGGCGCAGCCGGAAGCCGATGCCGTCGAGGCTGAGCCATGGCGGCAACGCCTGCTTGCTCAGCGCGCCCAGCAGCGCGGCGAAGAGATGATCCTCCTTCTGGTGGTGCCAGGCGTTGAACCAGATCGGCCGAGAGCCGTGTTTGCGCAGGTCCGCGCACACGAGGCCCATCAGCGAGCTCTTGCCCGAACCCCAATCGCCGGTGATGGCGAGCGTCAATGGCGGCTCGGTCGCCGGGTTGCGCAGGAAGCGGGAGATGCCCGCGGCGAGCGGCTCGAAGTTGAGCCGGTCCTGCTTCGGGTCGGTCAACGCCGCGTCGGTGGCCGGCGTGTCGGCCATGCCGGCCACCACCTGGCGCGCCTGCGTGAACAACCGCCAGGCGCGCAGGAACATCGGCACCGACAGCAGCAGGGCGAGCCAATACCAAGGCGCCGGATAGCGCGCATAGACACGGGGATCGGTCCAGGTGCGGCCGCCGTCGCGCGTGGTCAGCAGCATGCCGCCGTCGCCGACGGCCCAGCCGCGCAGGCCGTCCGCGCCGATGTAGCCCGTGCGCAGGCCAAAGGGCAAGGGCATCGGCGGCCGCAGCGGTTGACGCGCACGCGCCATCGCCGCTTGCGCGTCCGGCGCCGCCAGGTCCGCGGGTTCCCACAGCAGGCCGCCGTTGGTGGTCTGGAGCACGCTGTCGCCTGTCGCGCCCGTCGCCCAAGCCTTCTTGCCGTCGGCGCTGACGCGCAGCACGCCCAGTCCCGCCGCGATGCCCGCCGGCTGCGAGCGCCAGGTCTTGCCGCCATCGTCGGTCCTCAGCACGGTGCCGCTGGCACCGTAGGCCCAGCCGCGTTCGCCGTCGTCGGAGAAATCGACGCTCAGCAGCGCGTCCAAGGCCCCTCTCGTCGCCGGCGACCACGTCAGCGCGCCGTCGTCGGACGTGATCAGGTGGCCGTTCTTCCCCAGCGCCCACGCGCGCCGTCCCGCGTCATCCAGGCGGACAACCGTCAGGAGCCGGAAGCCGTCCCCTTCCTGATAGGTCTGTGCCGGGGACGCCTGCACCGGGAGCGACTGCACAGGCGGCGCCTTCGCATCGCGCGGTGGTGGCCGGTTCACGGACTGGACGGTGCCCGACGGCGCGAGGGCCGACGACCCGTAGCCGGTTTCCGACCAACGCCGGGCCTGTTCGTCCATGACGAACACGCGGCCACGCTCCCTGATCACCGCGCCCACGCGGTAGGTCGCGTCGAAGCGCACCTCCCTCATGCTGGAAGTGCCGGGGCGATCCGCCGGGTGCCACGTCGCGCCGCCGTCCAGGGTCTCTATCGCGGCGCCGTCGTCACTGGCGAGCCACCACCGCTGGCCGTCGTCGTCGACGGCGATGGACGTGAGGTTTCCGCTGACATCGGGCAGGCGCCGGAACGCGTTGCGTTCGACGGGGAGAAGCCACCATTCCCAGAGATCGCGCTCGAGGCGCGTGACCGGCAGTGCCGAGTCCACCGGCCCAGGCGGCTGCAACAACGCTGCGGTGGTGGCGAGCGCGCACCAGACGAGTCCCATCGCCAGCCAGACACGACCACCGCGTCGATGCGTCGCAGGCGAGCCGGGCGAGGGAGCTTGCATGGCGAGGAGCGAGTGGGCAACGTCATCCGTATATCCCGCGGCCCCGGCCCGCGCATCATCAATTGGGATGAGCCCGCGCCATCGCACAATCCACGCGTTCCGAACCACGAGAAAGCCACCGGCATGCGCCTCGAAGCGATCCGACTCCGCCTCACACGCACGACGCTGGCTGCGATCGTGGCGATGAGCCCGATGACCGCCATGGTCTCGATGGCGCAGGTCACACCGGTGGCCCCGGCGGTCTCCGCCAGCGAGCCACCGATCATCGGCCGCGAAGGCGTGACGGCCACCTTGTGGTTCCAGACCGCGGTGGAGCGGCAAGCCGCGACGCTCGCGGTCTATCGCGCCGCGACCGCCCGCCTTCCGGCCGCGCGCAGGGCCACCCATGAGACCGCGTCGCTCGAGCAGGCCGCGCAAGGCGGTTTCACCCGCAAGCCGCCGGCGATCGTGCTGGACGTCGACGAGACGGTGGTCGACAACTCGCCGTACGAGGCGTGGCGCATCCAGGCCGGCAAGCCCTACGACAGCGCGTCGTGGGCCGCCTGGGTCGCTTCCGAGCAGGCCACCGCGATCCCGGGGGCGCCCGAGTTCATCGCCCGGGCGCGCGCCCTCGGCTTCCGTGTCGTCTTCGTCACCAACCGGACCTGCCCCGCCAACGGCCCCTACGGACCCGATGGCCTTCACGCCGCGTGCCCGCAGAAGGCGCAGACGCTCGCGAATCTGGAGCGGCTGCTGGGCCGCCCCGTCGCGCCCGGCGACCTGATGCTGCGCGGCGACCGCGCCGACTGGAGCGAATCCGACAAGAGCGCCAGGCGCCTCGCGGTGGCGCGCACGCATCGCATCGCGATGCTGGTCGGCGACGACCTCAACGACTTCGTGCCCCGCGCGAAGTACGTCGAGCAGGACCACGCGAAACGCTGGGGCCTGACCTGGGTGCCGATCCCCAATCCGACTTACGGATCCTGGGGCGATTCCCTGACGCTGCCTCAACGCTACGACGCGCTGAAGCCCTGGCGCGGACCCGGCACCGCCGAACCACCCGTCCCGGCATCCGGAGCGTTTGCAGCTCAGTAATCGATCAACGCAAGGCCACCGGACGTGGCCCATCGTGGGCTTGAGGGCTTGAGGGCTTGAGGGCTTGAGGGCTTGAGGGCTTGACGATTCCATTTACAGCTGTAATCATTCATTCGATTACACGCGTAAACGGAATCACATGCCCGACGATCTCCCGCCCATCACCTCCGCCGAAGCCGAGGTCATGGAAGTGCTCTGGCGCTCCTCGCCGCTGTCGGCGGAGGACATCGCCGCGGCGCTCTCCGACCGGCAGGACTGGCAGCTCGCCACGGTGAAGACGCTGCTGAACCGGCTGCTGAAGAAGGACGCCCTCGTCGCCGAACGCGACGGCCGGCGCTTCCTCTACGCGCCGCGCTTCCCCCGCGCCGACTGGGCGCACGGCGAGAGCCTCTCGCTGCTGGACCGCCTCTTCGGCGGCAGCCTCGCGCCGCTGGTGTCGCACTTCTCCTCGCAGCGCAAGCTCAAGGCCGCCGACGTCAAGGCGTTGAAGCAGCTCATCGAGGACTACGAGCAGCGCGACGCGAAGCCCGCCAAGTCGGCCATCGCGGGCAAGAGCGCCAAGGCCAGCAGCGCCAAGGGCGGCAAATCCCATGACTGACGCGCTCCTCCCCACGCTGCTACAGGAGGGGCTTCAGGCGGGGCTTCAGGCGCTGCTGCGCCAGACCGCCCTGCTCTCCATGATCGTGCTGGTCCTGCTGGCGCTGCGCCGCCCGTTGGCACGCCACGTCGGCCCCGGCTTCGCCTACGTCGCCTGGGCGGTGTTGCCGCTGCTGCTCATCGTCGATCTGCTGCCGGCGAGCCCGCCTGCGACGCAGTTCTCTGCGGAATTCGTCCGCCAGATCGCACCGGCGCTGGGCCAGGCGACGGCCCCCTCGTTGCAAGTCCTGGCACCGACCAGCAGCGCCCCCCTGTGGCTGATGCTCTGGGCCGTCGGTGCGCTCGTCGTCGTCGCGCGGATGGCGTGGCTGCAGCGCCGCTTCAGCATGCAAGGACCCGCGCTGGTCGGTCTGTGGCCGCCGCGGCTGGTCCTGCCGCAGGACTTCGAGCAGCGTTTCGACGCCGCTCAACGCCCGCTGGTGCTCGCGCATGAAGAGGTCCATCGCCGCCGCTTCGACAACCACTGGAACGCCCTGGCCGCCGCGCTGTGCGTGCTCCACTGGTTCAACCCGCTGGCCTGGCTCGCGCTGCGCGCGATGCGCGCCGACCAGGAGCTCTCCTGCGATCACGCCGTGATGCGTCGTCACCCCGGCCGCGAAGCCGACTACGGCCGCGCGCTGCTCCGCGCCCAGCAGTCCCTGTCCCCGCTCCAGCCGTGGTCCGGCTGGCGCTCGTCCCACCCGTTGATCGAAAGAGTCGCCATGCTCGCCGTCCGTCCCCGTTCCCGCTCGCGCCGCCTGTTGGGCGCCTCCGCCCTCGCGGTACTCACCCTCGGCGCCGCCGGCGCCGTGCACGCGGTCAACGCGGTGATGCCGGAACTCGCCCGGGACCCGATTCCGCTGGAACTCTACGTCGAGGTCAACCGGCGCGACGGCACCCCGCCGACGGACAAGCGCGTGTCCAAGATGCGCCTCGTCACCGAGGAAGGCAAGCGGGCGCTGGTCGTGCTCGGCGGCCGGCCGGATCAACCGACGCCGGACCAGGTCCGCGTCGAGATCACCGCCAAGCGCCGCAACGACCGGCAACTGACGATGACCTTCTCCGTGACCGAGGGCGGCCAGCCGTTGATGAACAACACGGTCCTGGTGAAGGAAGGCGTCGAGGCGACCGTCTGGTCGGCGCCCGACGACCTCAAGCAGAGCGAGGTCCTCATCCGCGTGCGCAGCATCACGTTGGCGGAGGTGCCGGGCTACAAGCCGAGGCAGTGAGGCCGCGACGACGCACCTGCCGCACCGCGGCGGCTGGCGGACCCTCGCCCACCGCGAGGGTCAGGGCTTGCCCCGCGGACGCGAGGCGCGGCGGGCATCAATAGCCGGCCGCCAGCCCCGTGTTCCGCCGCGGATCGTTCGCCCCGTAGAAGCGGTTGTTCCCCACCGGTTTCCCGTTGAGCGACGGCGCGCCGACGATGATCGCCGCCAGGTGGTTCGCCGGATGCGGCGCGCCCAGCTTGTGCCCCATGCCTTCCAGCAGCTTGCGCGTGTCCGGCGAGAACGCATACGGCTCGACGTTGGTCACGTCCGGCAGCCATTGCTGGTGGAAGCGCGGCGCGTCCACCGCCTCCTGCACGTTCATGTCGAAATCGATCGCGTTGAGCATCGTCTGCAGCACCGCCGTGATGATGCGGCTGCCGCCCGGCGTGCCGACCACCATCACCGGCTTGCCGTCCTTGGTCACGATCGTCGGGCTCATCGACGACAACGGACGCTTCCCGGGCGCGATCGCATTCGCCTCGCCCTGCACCAGGCCGTACATGTTGGGAACGCCGACCTTGGAGGTGAAGTCGTCCATCTCGTTGTTGAGCAGCACGCCCGTCTTCGCCGCCGTGACCTTCGCGCCGAACCAGTCGTTCAGCGTGTAGGTCACCGACACCGCGTTGCCCCACTTGTCCGCGATCGAGTAGTGCGTCGTGTTGCTGCCCTCATGCGGCGGCACACCGGGCTTGATGTCCATCGATACGCCCGCCTTCGTCGGGTCGATCGCCGCGCGCAGCTTGGCCGCGTAGTTCTTGTCCAGCAGCCGCTGCAGCGGGTTCTTTACGAAGTCCGGATCGCCCAGCGTGCTGTTGCGATCGACGTAGGCATGGCGCATCGCCTCGATCTGGTAGTGCGCGCCCTGCGCCGATCCCCAGCCGAGCTGCCGCAGCGGGTAGCCCTCGAGGATGTTCAGCATCTCGCAGATGATCACGCCGCCCGAGCTCGGCGGCGGCGCCGACACGACGTGGTAGCCGCGGTAGTCGCATTCCACCGGGGGGAGCTCACGCGTCTGGTACTGGTCCAGGTCGGCCTGCGTCAGGATGCCCTTGCCCGCCTGGCTGGACTCGACCAGCGCCTTCGCCACCCAGCCCTTGTAGAAGCCGTCCGTGCCCTTGGCGCCGATCTCGCGCAGCGTCTTCGCGAGGTCCTTCTGCACCAGCTTGTCGCCGGCCTGGAAGGGCTTGCCCTTGTTCAGGAAGATCGCGCCCGAGGCGGGGTCGGCCTCGAAGTCCTTCGTGGCCGTCTTGAACATGTCGATGTCGCCCTGGTCCAGCGCAAAGCCGCGGTCCGCCAGCGCGATCGCGGGCGCGATCAGCGCGGGGCGCTTCATCGTGCCGTACTTCTCACGCGCGTACTCAAGACCTGACACCGTCCCCGGCACGCCCACCGCGAGGTGCCCGTGCGTGCTCAGGCCCTTGACGACGTTGCCGTCCTTGTCGAGGTACATGTTGGCCGTCGCGGCCAGCGGGGCCTTCTCGCGGAAGTCGAGGAAGGTCTTGCGGCCGTCGGCCAGCTGGATCGTCATGAACCCGCCGCCGCCGAGGTTGCCCGCCGCCGGGTACACGACCGCGAGCGCGTAGCCCACCGCCACCGCGGCGTCGACGGCATTGCCGCCGTCCTTGAGCACGTCGACACCGACCCGCGTCGCGAGGTGCTGCGCGGTCACCACCATGCCGTTCTGCGCGGCCACCGGCGCGGCCGAAGCCGCGAGGGACGGCGTTATCGGCGCAAAGGCCAGGAACGCGGTCACCGCCGCGGCACACGTGAGCAAACGGAAAGTCTTCATGAACCTGATTCCTCAAGAGATGCGACGGGGCATTCGACACCCGCGGCGGTGTCGCCCGCAATCCCAAGCGGCGTCAGATCGTTACTGGAGAGGGTCTTTCAGCGCATCGGGCACCGGCAGTGCGACGATGTCGATGCCCTCGTCCGCCAGCTCGCGCGCCTCGTCCGGCGTCGCGCGGCCGCGGATGCCGCGTTCCTCGGCTTCGCCGTAATGGATGCGGCGCGCCTCGGTGGCGAATCGGTCGCCCACGTCCTCGGTCTTCGCCATCAGCGTGCGAACCGCCTGCAGGACCTGCTTCTGCATCTCGATCGCGATCGGCGGCACGCCGTCCGGCATCGAGGGCACCGAAGGCAGCGACGGCGCTTCGGCGCCGCTCTTGCGCGACCTCGCCGTCGTCGGCTCGGCGGCGGAAGAGAGATTCAGCCGCGGCGCGCTCGGCATCCGCCGCACGGCCGCGCTGTTGCACAGCGGGCAGCTCAGCAGGCCGCGCGCTTGTTGCGACTCGAAATCGGTGGCGGAGGCGAACCAGCCCTCAAAGGCATGGCCGGCCTCGCAGGCCAGGTTCAGTACCAGCATGATGGACCGATGCTAGCGGCTGGAGGCTTCGTCCGCCGGCATCCAGTCCAATGGCCATGCGCCGGCCCGCCAGCGCTGCAGCCATTGCAGGCAGATCAGCGTCTTCGCGTCGGTGACGCGGCCGTCGAAGGCCATGCGGTCGAGCTCGTCCTCGGCCACCGGCAGCAGGTCGAGGAACTCCTCGTCGTCGAGCTGCCGTTCGCCGGCGATCAGGCCGCGGGCGAAGAAGATCTCGATGCGTTCGTCCGAGTAGGCGATCGCGTTGTGGAGCACGCCCGCGTAGGCCCACTCGCGCGCGCGGAAGCCGGTTTCCTCGAACAGCTCGCGCATCGCGCAGCGCAGCGGAGATTCGTCCGGATCCAGCTTGCCCGCGGGAAACTCCAGCACCACGCGGCCCATCGGATAGCGGTACTGGCGTTCCAGCAGCACGCGGCCGTCGTCGAACAGCGGCACGATTACCGCCGCGCCGGGGTGGCGGATGTACTCGCGCGTGGCCTCCCGGCCATTGGGCAGCGCGACGCGGTCGCGCTTCACATGAAGAAAATTGCCCCGAAGGATCCACTCGGACGCCAGCGGGGCTTCGCGCAGATGTTCGTCGGCATCGGCGGCCGGCGGGATGCCGATCACGCCGTCGTCATCGGGTCGGTTGGCTTCAGGCAGCTTCTTCGTCATCGAACTCTCGCACCTTGGCCCGCGAGCGGCGCAGGTAGCGCCACACGAAACCCGGGAAGCCCAAGGTCACGAACATCGCCAGCGCCGCCGCGTAGAACTCCCAGCCCTGCGGGAAACGCTGGCCCTGCTGCGACTCGAGGCCGAAGCCCACGGCCAGCGTCACCAGCGCGAGCAGGAAAAGCTCCAGCAGGCGCCAGCCGCCGGCCTTGGGATCGCGACGCGGCCCCACCAGCAGGATGCGCGAACTCAGGTAAGGCAGGTTGGCCGCGACGAGCGCGACCACCAGCACCATCCAGACAGAAACGCCCTGATCCATGGTCGTGTGCTCCGTATCCCGTTGTCGGCCGCTGCCGTTTCCGCTCGCCGTCGCCGGCGATCAGTGCGCCAGCGCGCGTGTCACGGCCTGGCTGCACAGCGCCAGCAGGCCGCTCGGCACCAGGCCCAGCACCAGCACGGCAACGCCGTTCAGCGACATCACCACGCGGGCGTCCACGGGGGCGCTCAGCGGGCTGTGGTCGGTCGGTTCATCGAAGAACATGACCTTCACGACCCGCAGGTAGTAGAACGCGCCCACCAGCGACAGCAGCACCGCGATCACCGCCAGCCAGATGTAGAGCGACTGGCCCGTCGTGACCATCGCCTGCAGCACGGCCAGCTTGCCGTAGAAGCCCACCATCGGCGGGATGCCGGCCAGCGAGAACATGTAGATCGCCATCACAAAGGCGTACCACGGGCTGCGCTTGAACAGGCCGGCCAGATCGCTGATCTGCTCGGACTCGAAGCCCTGGCGCGCCAGCAGCATGATCAGGCCGAAGCTGCCCAGCGTCGTCAGCACGTAGGTGATCGCGTAGAACATCGCCGAGCTGTAGGCGTTCAGCGCATGCAGGTCCGGCTGGCCGTTCACCACGCCCGAGGCCAGGCCCAGCACGACGAAGCCCATCTGCGAGATCGTCGAGTACGCCAGCATCCGCTTCAGGTTGCTCTGCGCGATCGCGGCCAGGTTGCCCACGACCAGCGAGGCCACCGCCATCACCAGCATCATCTGCTGCCAGTCGGTCGCCAGCGGCAGCATGCCTTCCACCAGCAGGCGCAGCGTCATGCCCAGCGCGGCCAGCTTGGGCGCGCCGCCGATCAGCAGCGTCGCGGCCGTCGGCGCGCCCTGGTAGACGTCCGGCACCCACATGTGGAACGGCGCGGCGCCCAGCTTGAAGCCCAGGCCGGCGACGACGAAGACCACGCCCAGCACCAGCACGCCCTTGTTGACGGTGCCGGTGGAGATGACCTCGAACACGCGCGGGATCGAGAGCGACCCCGTGGCGCCGTACATCATCGACAGGCCGTACAGCAGGAAGCCCGAGGCCAGCGCGCCCAGCACGAAGTACTTCATCGCGGCTTCGGTCGAGATCGTGTGATCACGACGCAGCGCCGTCAGCGCGTACAGCGACAGGCTCATCAGCTCCAGACCCAGGTAGGTCGTCAGGAAGTTGTTGGCCGCCACCATCACGTTGACGCCCAGCAGCACCAGAAGGCTCAGCGTGAACAGCTCGCCCTTGAGGATGTCGCGCGACTCGGCGTACGGACGCGCGTAGACCAGCGTGACGATCAGCGCGATGGCGCTGACGCCGCTCAGCAGGTGGCTGAGCGGGTCGACGACCAGCATGCCCTGCATCGTCTCGGTGGGCACGTCGCCCATCGCGGCGAAGTGCATCACGCCGACCACCGCCAGGCTGAGCTGCGTCAGCCAGTAGGTCGTCGTGCGGCGCGGGTCGGTGACGAACAGGTCCACCAGCGCGACCACGCAGGCCAGCGCCAGCAACAGGATTTCGGGATAGACCGCGACCCAGTTCATGTCGTTCATTGTGTTGGGCCCTTATTGGATCTTGGACACCGCGACGTGCTTGAGCAGCGCGTCGACGGATTGATGCATCACGTCGGTGAACGGCTTCGGGTACACGCCCATGTAGAGCGTCGCGATCGCCAGCACGCCCAGCATCAGGAACTCGCGGCCGTTGATGTCGGTCAGGTTGCGGACGTTGTCGTTGGTCACCGCGCCGAAGTAGACGCGCTTGATCATCCACAGCGTGTAGGCCGCGCCGAAGATCAGCGCCGTGGCCGCCAGCAGGCCGATCCAGAAGTTGTGGCCGACGGCGCCCAGGATCACCATCCACTCGCCCACGAAACCGGCCGTCGCCGGCAGGCCGCAGTTGGCCATGCCGAAGAACACCGCCAGCGCCGCGAACTTGGGCATCGTGTTGACGACGCCGCCGTAGTCGGCGATCTCACGCGAATGCACGCGGTCGTACAGGACGCCGATGCACAGGAACATCGCGCCCGACACGAAGCCGTGCGAGATCATCTGCACCAGGCCGCCGGCGACGCCCAGCTCGTTGAAGATGAAGAAGCCCAGCGTCACGAAGCCCATGTGGGCCACCGACGAGTAGGCCACCAGCTTCTTCATGTCGCGCTGGACCATGGCCACCAGGCCGATGTAGATCACGGCGATCAGCGACAGGCCGATGATGAACCAGTCGTAGTGACGCGCGGCGTCAGGCGCGATCGGCAGGGAGAAGCGCAGGAAGCCGTAGGCGCCCAGCTTCAGCATGATGGCCGCCAGGACCACCGAGCCGCCGGTCGGCGCCTCCACGTGGGCGTCCGGCAACCACGTGTGCACCGGCCACATCGGCACCTTCACCGCGAAGGCCGCGAAGAAGGCGAAGAACAGCAGGGTCTGCGCCGGCATCCCCAGCGGCAGCTTGTGCCACAGCAGGATCTCGAAGCTGCCCGACTGGCTGTACAGGTACAGCAGCGCGATCAGCATCAGCAGCGAGCCGGCCAGCGTGTACAGGAAGAACTTGAAGGCCGCGTACACGCGACGAGGTCCGCCCCAGACGCCGATGATGATGTACATCGGGATCAGCGTGGCCTCGAAGAACACGTAGAACAGCATGCCGTCGAGCGCGCAGAACACGCCGATCATCAGGCCCGACAGGATCAGGAAGGCGCCCATGTACTGGTGCACCCGCGTGTCTATCACTTCCCAGGCCGCGATCACCACGATGATCGAGATGAAGGCCGTCAGCGGGACGAACCACATCGAGATGCCGTCCACGCCCAGGTGGTAGTGGATGTTGAAGCGCGGGATCCAGGACGCGACCTCGACGAACTGCATCGCCGCCGTCGAGTTGTCGAAGCCGCTGATCAGCGGCAGCGTCACCAGGAAGGACGCGACCGCCGCGACCAGCGCCATCCAGCGCACCGCGCCGGCATTGTTGTCGCGCCCGAGCGCGAGCAGCAGGCCACCGCAGACGATGGGCAGCCAAATGGAGAGACTTAGCAACATTCTTATTCTCCGCCCGCGTCAGAGGCCGAACAGGGCCTTGAATTGGGGCCCCATGTAAGGCCACAGCTGCCAGGTCATCAGACCCACGACACCCAGGATCATCACCAGCGCGTACCAGTACAGGTGGCCGGTCTGGATCAGCCGCACCAGGCCGGCGACGCCGCCCACCGTGCGCGCCGAGCCGTTGATCAGCACGCCGTCGATGACGCCCTGGTCGCCGCCCTTCCACAGGCCGGATCCGAGCGCGCGCGCGCCGCGGGCCAGCACGTTCTCGTTGAACCAGTCCATGTAGTACTTGTTCTCGAGGATCGTCACGATCGGGCGGAAGATGCGCGCGATCGCGGCCGGGATCGCCGGGCTGATCATGTAGAACCAGTAGGCCACGGCCACGCCGGCGATCGCCAGCCACAGCGGCAGCGTCTGCAGGCTGTGCACCGCCATCGCGACGGCGCCGTGGAACTCCTCGCCCAGTTCGGTCATCGCGTGATGGACCTCGTGGTTCACGAAGATCGAGTCCTTGAAGAAGTCGCCGTGCAGCATCGGCTTGATCGTGAAGAAGCCGATCAGCACCGACGGGATCGCCAGCAGCACCAGCGGCACCGTCACCACCCACTTCGACTCATGCGGCGTGTGGTCGTGCGCGTCGCCATGGTGATCGTCATGGTGGTCGTGCTCGCCCGGGAACGGCTTGTGGTGGAAGTTCTCCTTGCCGTGGAAGACCAGGAAGTACATCCGGAAGCTGTAGAACGCCGTCACGAAGACGCCGGCCACCACCGCGAAGTAGGCGAAGTCCGCGCCCGGCAGGTGCGAGGCGTGGACCGCCTCGATGATCGAGTCCTTCGAGTAGAAGCCCGAGAAGAACGGCGTGCCGATCAGCGCCAGCGAGCCCAGCAGCGAGGTGATCCAGGTCACCTTCATGTACTTGCGCAGGCCGCCCATGTTGCGGATGTCCTGGTCATGGTGCATGCCGATGATCACGGAGCCCGCGCCGAGGAACAGCAGCGCCTTGAAGAACGCGTGCGTCATCAGGTGGAACACCGCCACCGAGTAGGCCGAAGCGCCCAGCGCCACCGTCATGTAGCCCAGCTGCGAGAGCGTGGAGTACGCGACGACGCGCTTGATGTCGTTCTGGATGATGCCCAGGAAGCCCATGAACAGCGCCGTGATCGAGCCGATCACCAGCACGAAGCTCAGCGCCGTGTCGGACAGTTCGAACAGCGGGCTGAAGCGCGACACCATGAAGATGCCGGCCGTCACCATCGTCGCCGCGTGGATCAGCGCCGAGATCGGGGTCGGGCCTTCCATCGAGTCCGGCAGCCACACGTGCAGCGGGAACTGCGCCGACTTGCCCATCGCGCCGATGAACAGGCAGATGCAGGCCACGCTCAGCATCATCCAGCTCTCGCCGCCGAAGGGATTCGCGAAGCCGATCTTGGCCAGTTCCGCCGACTTGGCGAAGGTCTCGGTGTAGTTCAGCGAGCCGCCGTAGGCCACCAGCAGGCCGATGCCCAGGATGAAGCCGAAGTCGCCGACCCGGTTCACCAGGAAGGCCTTCATGTTGGCGAAGATCGCCGTCGGCTTCGTGTACCAGAAGCCGATCAGCAGGTAGGACACCAGGCCCACCGCTTCCCAGCCGAAGAACAGCTGCAGCATGTTGTTGGACATCACCAGCATCAGCATGCTGAAGGTGAACAACGAGATGTAGCTGAAGAAGCGCTGGTAGCCGGGGTCTTCCTCCATGTAGCCGATGGTGTAGATGTGCACCATCAGCGAGACGAAGGTCACCACGCACATCATCATCGCGGACAGGCCGTCGATCATGAAGCCGACTTCCATCTTCAGGCCGCCCAGCACCATCCACTCGTAGACGGTCTGGTTGAAGCGCGCGCCGTCGAGCACGGCGTTGAGCGTCATCACGGAGATGATCAGCGCCACCAGCACGCCGAGGATGGTCACCACGTGGGCGCCGCGGCGGCCCACCTGCTTGCCGAACAGGCCCGCCACGATGGCGCCGGCGAGCGGCGCCAGGGGCACCGCCAGCAGCATGTTCTGAGAGAGTGTTGCAGACATTGTTTTTCTCGCTTCCTGACGCTCGTCAGCCCTTCAGGGCGTCCAGCTCTTCCACGTCGATGCTGCTGCGGTTGCGGAACAGCACGACCAGGATCGCCAGGCCGATCGCCGACTCGGCGGCCGCCACGGTGAGGATGAAGAACACGAACACCTGGCCGGCCATGTCGCCCAGGTAGTGCGAGAACGCCACGAAGTTCATGTTGACCGCCAGCAGCATCAGCTCGATGGCCATCAGCAGCACGATCAGGTTCTTGCGGTTCAGGAAGATGCCGATCACCGACAGCGCGAACAGGAACGCGCCCAGGATCAGGAAATGGTTCAGGCTCAGCACGCCCATCACGCGGCTCCTTCGTTCTTGTCAGCCGCCGGCAGGGACGGCGCTTCGACGGTCGGGGCGACCTTGACGATGCGCAGGCGGTCCGCCTTCTTCACGCGCACCTGCTGCGACGCGTCCTGGTGACGCGAGTCCTTGCGGCCGCGCAGCGTCAGCGCGATCGCCGCGATGATCCCCACCAGCAGCAGCACCGCGGCGATCTGCACCGGGAACAGGTAGTTGGTGTAGATCTCGATGCCCAGCAGCTTGGTGTTGCCCAGCTGCGCCATGTTGGGGATCTCCGGGGCGTTCTCGACGCCGCGGAAGCCGCCCATCAGCACGGCCGCGATCTCCAGCGCGATGACCGCGCCGACCAGGCTGGCCACCGGCAGGTGCTTCCAGATGCTCTCGCGCACGGCGGTGGACTCGAAGTCCAGCATCATCACGACGAACAGGAACAGCACCATCACGGCGCCGATGTAGACCAGCACCAGCGTGATGGCCAGGAACTCCGCCTTCAGCAGCATCCACAGACAGGAGGCGCTGAAGAAGGACAGGATCAGGAACAGGGCCGAGTGCACGGTGCTCTTGGCCGTGATGACACGGACCGCGGAGGCCAGCAGTACGAACGAGAAAACGTAGAAGAGCGCGGTAGTGATGTCCATGCGATGTCCTGCAAGCAGGCCGCCGGTCGCGGTCCTCTCCCCTCGCCTCGCGGCGCGGTGAAGAGACCGCCGGACCGGTCAGCGGTACTTGGCGTCGGCCTCCTTGCTGGCTGCGATCTGCGGCTCGTACCGGTCCCCCACCGCCAGGAGCATCTCCTTGGTGAAGTACAGGTCGCCGCGCTTCTCGCCGTGGTATTCGAAGATGTCGGTCTCGACGATCGAGTCGACCGGGCAGCTCTCTTCGCAGAAGCCGCAGAAGATGCACTTGGTCAGGTCGATGTCGTAGCGCGTCGTGCGGCGCGAGCCGTCCGCGCGCACGTCCGATTCGATCGTGATCGCCATGGCGGGGCACACGGCCTCGCACAGCTTGCAGGCGATGCAGCGCTCTTCACCGTTCTCGTACCGGCGCAGCGCGTGCAGACCGCGGAAGCGAGGAGACAGCGGGGTCTTCTCTTCCGGGAACTGCACCGTGATGTTCTTCGAGAGGAAATGCCGGCCGGTGAGGGCCATGCCCTTCAGCAGCTCGGTGAGCATGAAGCTCTTGACTAGGTCCTTGATCACAGCGTGTACCTCGGATTACTTCCAGATATTGAACGGCGACTGGATCCACAGACCCACCACGACGAGCCACACCAGGGTGACCGGAATGAAGATCTTCCAGCCCAGACGCATGATCTGGTCATAGCGGTAGCGCGGGAAGGTCGCGCGCACCCACAGGAAGCAGGTCACGACGAAGAAGGTCTTGGCGAACAGCCAGAACCAGTTCCAGAACGCCATCGAGTGCTGGATCCACGCGGGCGTGTCCATGCCCAGCAGCGACCACGAGATCGGGGCCGACCAGCCGCCCAGGAACATCAGCACCGCGAGGGCCGACACCAGGATCATGTTGGCGTATTCGGCCAGGAAGAACATCGCGAACGACATGCCCGAGTACTCGATCATGTGGCCGGCCACGATCTCCGATTCGCCTTCGACGACGTCGAACGGGTGGCGGTTCGTCTCGGCCAGGCCGGAGATGAAGTACACCAGGAAGATCGGCAGCAGCGGCAGCCAGTTCCAGGACAGGATGTTCACGCCGTGCGACGCGAACCAGCCCTGCTCCTGGCTGGTCACGATGGCGCTGACGTTCATCGAGCCGGTCACCATCAGCACGACGACCAGGCAGAAGCCCATCGCGATCTCGTAGGAGACCATCTGTGCCGAGGCGCGCAGCGCGCCCAGGAAGGCGTACTTCGAGTTCGAGGCCCAGCCCGCGATGATCACGCCGTAGACCTCGAGCGAGGTGATGGCCATCAGGAACAGCAGGCCGGCGTTGACGTCGGCGATCGCGACGCCCGGGCCGAAGGGCACGACCGCCCAGGCGGCCAGCGCCGGCATGATCGTCATGATCGGGCCGAGGAAGAACAGGCCCTTGTTCGCGGCGCTCGGGACGATGATCTCCTTGAAGATCAGCTTCACGGCGTCGGCGATCGGGGTCAGCAGGCCCAGCGGACCGACACGGTTCGGACCCGGACGGATCTGCGACCAGCCGATGGCCTTGCGTTCCCACAGCGTCAGGTAGGCGACGCAGCCCAGCAGCGGCAGCAGCACGGCGATGATCTTGAGCACGCTCCAGACCACCGGCCAGACCACACCTCCCAGCAGCGAGGCGCCGGCGTTATAGAAGTTTTCCATCGTCGTCTCGTCCTCAGGCCTTGGTCACGGCGATCGCGCCGGTGAACGCGCCCAGTGCGGCGGTCTCGGGGATGCCGGCGGGGATGCGCACCACGGTTGCGGGCAGCGATGCGTCCAGCTGCGCGGCCAGCACGGCCTCGCCGCCGTTCTGCGTCACGCGCACCTGCGCACCCTGCTCGGTCAGGCCGAGTTCGGTCCACAGCGCCTGCGGCAGCGACGCGATCGCCGCGTCACGGCCGTCGCGGGTCAGCTGCAGCGAGGTGGCGCGGCGCACCAGCGCGTCGGTCGCGTAGATCGGCACGGTGGTCAGGCGTTCCAGGCCTGGCGCCACTTGCACAGGCGCGGCAGCGGCGGACTGCGCCGACACCGCGTTGCCCAGGCGGTTCGCCAGGTCCAGCGACGAGCCCAGCGCCGCGGTGCGGACCTGCTCGGAGCTGTCGAAGTCGAAGCCCTGGAGGCTCAGCAGGTTGCCCAGCACGCGCAGGATCTTCCAGCCCGGACGGGTCTCGCCGCGGGCCTTGGCCACGCCGACGAAGCTCTGCAGGCGACCTTCCGCGTTGACGAAGCTGCCCGAGGTCTCGGTGAACGGCGCCGTCGGCAGCAGCACGTCGGCGAACTCGACCACCGGGCCCGTCTTGAACGGGGTCAGCACGACGACCATCTCGGCCGCGTTGACGGCCTTGGCGGCGGCGGCGGCGTTCGCGCCGTCCAGCACCGGGTCGGTGTTGAGCAGCAGCAGCGCCTTGGCCGGCTGGTCGTTCAGCAGCTGGGCCGCCGTGCGACCGCCCTGCCCCGGACGGGCATTGACGAGTTGCGCGCCGACGCTGTTCGCGGCGGCCGACAGCACGCCGACGGTGGCGCCGGTCTGCTCGCCGATCCAGTTCGCCAGCGACAGCAGCGTCGCGGCCTGCGGATGCTGGATCGCGGCGTTGCCGATCAGCACGGCCTTGCGCTCGCCCGACAGCAGCGTGTCGGCGATTGCCTGGGCGGCGTCGGTGGCGTTGCCGGACACCGGAGCGCTGACACCCTTGGCGGCGCCGATCGCGGCGGCGACGTTGGCCAGTTCAGCGACCCAGGCCGACGGCGCGGCGGTGATCGCGGCAGCGACCGGCATCTTCCAGTCTTCGACCGAGCCGGCCAGCGACACGATCTGCGCGCCGCGGCGGGCGGCCTGGCGCAGGCGTTGCGCGAACAGCGGGTGGTCCTTGCGCAGCGACGAGCCGACGACGAAGGCGCGGTCCAGTTGCGACAACGATGCGATCGACGTGCCCAGCCACAGCGCCTTGCCGTCCGCGGCGCGCAGCGCCGGGTCGACGACGCGCAGCTGCGTGTCGATGTTCTCGCTGCCCAGGCCGCGCACCAGTTGCGCCAGCAGGTGCAGTTCCTCGACGGTGCTGTGCTCGGAGCCCAGCGCGGCGATGGAGGAACCACCCTTCTCCGTCTTGACCTGCTTCAGGCCGTTGGCGACGTATTCCAGCGCGGTGGTCCAGTCGACCGACTTCCACTCGCCGCCCTGCTTGAGCATCGGCGTGGTCAGGCGTTCGTCGCCGTTCAGCGCTTCGTAGGAGAAGCGGTCGCGGTCGGCGATCCAGCACTCGTTGACGGCTTCGTTCTCCAGCGGGACGACGCGCATCACTTCGTTGTTCTTGACCTGGACGATCAGGTTCGCGCCGGTCGAGTCATGCGGGCTGACGCTCTTGCGACGCGACAGTTCCCAGGTGCGGGCGCTGTAGCGGAAGGGCTTGCTGGTCAGCGCGCCGACCGGGCAGATGTCGATCATGTTGCCCGACAGCTCCGAGTCCACGGTGCGGCCGACGAAGGTCTGGATCTCGCTGTGCTCGCCGCGGTGCGCCATGCCCAGCTCCATCACGCCGGAGATCTCCTGGCCGAAGCGGACGCAGCGCGTGCAGTGGATGCAGCGGCTCATCTCTTCCATCGAGATCAGCGGGCCGACGTTCTTGTGGAACACCACGCGCTTCTCTTCCGAGTAGCGCGAGGCGCTGGCGCCGTAACCGACGGCCAGATCCTGCAGCTGGCATTCGCCGCCCTGGTCGCAGATCGGGCAGTCCAGCGGGTGATTGATCAGCAGGAACTCCATCACGCCCTGCTGGGCCTTTATGGCTTTCTCGCTCTTGGTGCGGACGATCATGCCCTGCGTCACCGGCGTCGCGCAGGCGGGCAGCGGCTTGGGCGCCTTCTCCACGTCCACCAGGCACATGCGGCAGTTGGCCGCGATGCTCAGCTTCTTGTGATAGCAGAAGTGCGGGATGTAGGTGCCGGCCTTCTCGGCGGCATGCATCACCATGCTGCCTTCGGGCACTTCGACCTTCTGGCCGTCGAGTTCGATTTCAACCATAGTTCTTCTCAGCGGCTCCGATCAGGCGTGCGCCGGCGACTTCGCCGTGGCGGACGGGGACGACGCGGCAGGCGCCTTGTTCTGCTGGGCCTGTTCGATCATCGCGATGAACTCACCCTTGAAGTGCTTGAGCATCGCGCGCACCGGCATCGCCGCGGCGTCGCCCAGCGCGCAGATGGTGCGGCCCTGGATGTTGTCGGCCACGGAGTTCAGCAGGTCGATGTCCTCGACGCGGCCCTTGCCGTGGGCGATGCGCTCGATCACGCGGTGCATCCAGCCCGTGCCTTCGCGGCAGGGGGTGCACTGGCCGCAGGACTCGTGCGCGTAGAAGTAGGACAGGCGCAGCAGGCTGGTCACCATGCAGCGGGTCTCGTCCATCACGATGACGGCGCCCGACCCCAGCATCGAGCCGGCCTTGGCGATGGAGTCATAGTCCATCGTGCACTGCATCATGACGTCGGCCGGCAGCACCGGGGCGGACGAACCGCCGGGGATGACCGCCTTGAGCTTGCGGCCGCCGCGCATGCCGCCGGCGAGCTCGAGCAGCTTCTCGAACGAGGTGCCCAGCGGGATCTCGTAGTTGCCGGGACGCTCGACGTCGCCGGAGATCGAGAAGATCTTGGTGCCGCCGTTGTTGGGCTTGCCGACCTCGAGGTAGGCCTGGCCGCCGTTGCGGATGATCCAGGGCACCGCCGCGAAGGTCTCGGTGTTGTTGATGGTCGTCGGCTTGCCGTACAGGCCGAACGAGGCCGGGAACGGCGGCTTGAAGCGGGGCTGGCCCTTCTTGCCTTCGAGCGATTCCAGCAGCGCGGTTTCCTCGCCGCAGATGTAGGCGCCGAAGCCGTGGTGGCCGTGCAGCTGGAAGCTGAAGTTGCTGCCCAGGATGTTGTCGCCCAGCAGGCCGGCCGCGCGGGCCTCTTCCAGCGCGGCTTCGAAGCGTTCGTACACCTCGAAGATCTCGCCGTGGATGTAGTTGTAGCCGACCTTGATGCCCATCGCGTACGCCGCGATCGCCATGCCTTCGATGACGATGTGCGGGTTGTACATGAGGATGTCGCGGTCCTTGCAGGTGCCCGGCTCGCCCTCGTCGCTGTTGCAGACCAGGTACTTCGCGCCCGGGAACTGGCGCGGCATGAAGCTCCACTTCAGGCCGGTCGGGAAGCCCGCGCCGCCGCGGCCGCGCAGGCCGGAGGCCTTCACTTCCGCGATGACCTGGTCGGAGGTCATGCCCTGACCCTCGCCCTGGGCGAGGATCTTGCGCAGGGCCTGGTAGCCGCCGCGTGCTTCGTAGTCCTTCAGCGACCAGTTCTTGCCATCGAGGCCCGCGTAGATCTGCGGGGTGATGTTGCGGTCGTGGAAGCAGGTCTCGGCGCCCGTGGCCTGCCACTTCGAGAGGTCGATGTTCGCGATGTTGGTCATCGTCCAGGTCCCTCAGTTCTTGTTGGCCACAGATTGCCGGCCATGGTGCGCTCTGAGCGCATCCACCAGCTCATCGAGACGTTCGGCGCTCATGAAGCTGAGCATCTGGCGATCGTTCACCAGCATCACCGGCGAGTCGGCGCAGGCGCCCAGGCACTCGCTCTGCTGCACGGTGAAGACGCCGTCGGCGGTCGTGCCGCCGGCCTCGACGCCCAGCTTCTGGCACAGGTGGTCCAGCGCCTTCTGGCCGTCGCGCAGCTGGCACGGCAGGTTGGTGCAGACGTTCAGCTTGAACAGGCCCAGCTTGCGCTGGTTGTACATGTTGTAGAAGGTCGTGACCTCGTAGACGGCGATCGCCGGCATGCCCAGGTACTGCGCGATCGCGTCCTCGGCCTCGCGGGACACGAAGCCCTGCTCCTGCTGGACGATGGACAGGCAGGCCATCACGGCCGATTGCGCCTGCTCGGCCGGGTACTTGGCGACTTCGCGCGCGAAGCGGGCCGCGGTGGCCTCGCTCAACACGAACCCAGTGCTCACAATTTCAGTGCTGCTCATGCGATCACCACTCAACGGTCAATTTCACCGAACACGATGTCCATCGTGCCGATCACGGCCACCGCGTCGGCAATCATGTGTCCGCGGGCCATCTCGTCCAGCGCGGCCAGGTGCGAATAGCCCGGCGCGCGGATCTTCAGCCGGTACGGCTTGTTGGCGCCGTCGCTGATCAGGTAGATGCCGAACTCGCCCTTCGGGTGCTCGACCGAGGCGTAGGCCTCGCCCTCGGGGACGCGGAAGCCTTCGGTGAACAGCTTGAAGTGGTGGATCAGCTCTTCCATGCTGGTCTTCATCGCCACGCGGCTGGGCGGCGCCACCTTGTGGTTGTCGGTGATGACCGGACCCGGGTTGGCCTTGAGCCACTTCACGCACTGCTGGACGATGCGGTTGGACTGGCGCATCTCTTCGACGCGCACGCAGTAGCGGTCGTAGGTGTCGCCGTTGGTGCCGATGGGGATGTCGAAGTCCATCTTGCCGTAGACGTCGTAGGGCTGCGTCTTGCGCGTGTCCCACGCGATGCCGGAGCCGCGCAGCATCGGGCCGGTCAGGCCCAGGTTCAGCGCGCGCTCGGGCGTCACGACGCCGATGCCCACGGTGCGCTGCTTCCAGATGCGGTTGTCGGTCAGCAGCGTCTCGTAGTCGTCGACGTTGGCCGGGAAGCGGGCGCAGAAGTCCTCGATGAAATCGAGCAGCGAGCCCTGGCGGTTCTCGTTGAGCTTGTCGATCGCCTTCTGGTTCTTGATCTTGCTGACCTTGTACTGCGGCATCGAGTCCGGCAGGTCGCGGTACACGCCGCCCGGACGGAAGTAGGCCGCGTGCATGCGCGCGCCCGAGACCGCCTCGTACATGTCGAAGATGTCCTCACGCTCGCGGAAGCAGTAGATGAGGATGTTCATCGCGCCGCAGTCGATGCCGTGCGCGCCCAGCCAGAGCAGGTGGTTCAGGATGCGGGTCAGCTCGCCGAACATCACGCGGATGTACTGCGCGCGCTCCGGCACTTCCAGGCCGAGCATCTTCTCGATGGCCAGGCAGTACGCGTGCTCGTTGGACATCATCGACACGTAGTCGAGGCGGTCCATGTAGGGCAGCGACTGGATGAAGGTCTTGGTCTCGGCCAGCTTCTCGGTGGCGCGGTGCAGCAGGCCGATGTGCGGGTCGGCGCGCTGGATGACTTCCCCGTCCAGCTCCAGCACCAGGCGCAGCACGCCGTGCGCGGCCGGATGCTGCGGGCCGAAGTTCAGGGTGTAGTTCTTGATTTCGGCTGGCATGCTCACAGGCCCCCGTAGTTGTCTTCGCGGATCACGCGCGGCGTGATCTCGCGCGGCTCGATGGTCACCGGCTGGTAGATCACGCGCTTCTGCTCGGGGTCGTAGCGCATCTCGACATGGCCCGTCACCGGGAAGTCCTTGCGCATCGGGTGACCGATGAAACCGTAGTCGGTCAGGATGCGGCGCAGGTCCTCGTGGCCTTCGAAGATGATCCCGTACAGGTCGAACGCTTCGCGCTCGAACCAGTTGGCGGCGTTCCAGATCGGGGTCACGGCGGCGACGGACGGGAAGTCGTCCTCCGGCGCGAAGACCTTCAGGCGCAGGCGCCAGTTCTTGTTGATCGACAGCAGGTGGGTGACGACCGCGAAACGCGCGCCTTCGTAGGCGCCGTCCTTGTAGGCGGAGTAGTCCACGCCGCACAGGTCGATCAGCTGCTCGAAGCGCAGCTCGGAGTGGTCGCGCAGCAGCTTGGCGACGTTGAAGTAGTCCTTGGCCGCGACGGTGATCGTGATTTCACCCAGCTCGCGCTTGAACGCGACGATCTGGTCGCCCAGCACGCTGTGCAGGGCCGCCTGCAGGGTGTCGAGTTTGATGGTCATGAGGTCTGCCTGCTTCTGCTCAGCGAGCGATGGTGTTCTCGCGGCGGATCTTGGCCTGCAGCTGCAGGATGCCGTAGAGCAGCGCCTCGGCGGTCGGCGGACAGCCCGGGACATAGACGTCGACCGGGACGATCCGGTCGCAGCCGCGCACGACCGAATAGCTGTAGTGGTAGTAGCCGCCGCCGTTGGCGCAGCTGCCCATCGAGAGCACCCAGCGCGGCTCGGCCATCTGGTCGTAGACCTTGCGCAGCGCCGGCGCCATCTTGTTGCACAGCGTGCCGGCCACGATCATCAGGTCGGACTGCCGCGGGCTGGGACGGAACAGCATGCCGAAGCGGTCGATGTCGTAGCGGGCGGCGCCCGCGTGCATCATCTCGACCGCGCAGCAGGCAAGACCGAAGGTCATCGGCCACAACGAACCGGTCTTGGACCAGTTCACCAGCTTGTCCAGCTGGGTGGTCATGAAGCCTTCCTTCATTACGCCTTCGTTACCCATATCGAATTCCCATCTTTCGAGATCAGCGGAGAAGGAACTTCGTGACTGCGGACGTTGCATTAACGCCGCGTTGACGCGTCGCCCTTCCCTAACGGACACGCGCCCGAAACGGGCGCCGTGTCCTGAAGCATTCACGGATCCGGCGCGTCATCGCGGATCCGCCCATCGGGTCGTCACTCCCAGTCGAGCGCGCCCTTCTTCCATTCGTAGGCGAAGCCCACCACCAGGATGCCGAGGAAGAGCATCATCGCCCAGAAGCCTGCCGGTCCGATCTCGCGCAGCGAGACGGCCCACGGGAACAGGAAGGCGATTTCCAGATCGAAGAGGATGAAGAGGATGGCGACGAGGTAGTAGCGCACGTCGAACTTCATGCGCGCGTCCTCGAAGGCCTCGAAGCCGCATTCGTAGGGGCTGTTCTTTGCCGCGTCAGGGCGACGCGGACCCGCCAGGAAGCCCAGTAATTGCGGGGCGATACCCACTCCGCAACCGACCAGGATGAAAAGGATGACGGGCAGGTATTGTTCCAGGCTCACGACTTGCTCTCGTTTTATGGCCGGGAAAACCAATTCCCGACGTGTCACCGAAGATTGGCGGGCCAGGGCCGACCAACGATTCGGCAAAAGCAACGGGCGCGCCGCCAGCGATTATCCAATCGCTCACGGACCGCGCCCGCCTTGTCCTCCGGAAATTCGCACACGGGATGTGCGCTGGGATTTCCTGAGTCCTACGACCTGCTTGATCACCTTCGATCCGGCTTTCCGGCTAGATCGCGAAGACCATGGCAGGCCGATTTATTCTGGTGCCGACGGCGAGACTCGAACTCGCACAGCTTTCGCCACTACCCCCTCAAGATAGCGTGTCTACCAATTTCACCACGTCGGCTTGTCGTCACCTTTCAGTGACCTTGTCTTGACGGCTCGCGTTTCAGACAGCCTCGAATTCTATAGTGCTTTCTGAGCCCCAAAAGGAAACCAAAGCAATTTTGTCGAGGTGCTTGCGCTTGCCGCCCACCTCTGTCAGTTCGAGGCGCCGGATGCGGCAGCCGACGGCGCCGCTTGCGGAGCGATCGACGCGCCAGGCAGCACCGCGGCCGAGGCCGGCGCGGACGGCACGGCGGCGCGTTCGAGCAGCTGCTCGCCCGCCGACGGACCCGAACCGATGCCGCCGTCGCGATGGCTGCCCATGTAGGCCAGCGCCAGCGTCGACACGAAGAAGATGGTCGCCGCGACGGCCGTCGAGCGCGACAGGAAGTTCGCGCTGCCGGTGGCGCCGAACAGCGAACCCGAGGCGCCGCTGCCGAACGACGCGCCCATGTCGGCGCCCTTGCCATGCTGCACCAGCACCAGCCCGATCATTGCCAGCGCCGCAACCAGTTGCAGCACCAGCACCAGATTCATCATCACTTGCATTGCTATTTTCTCCAGGAACCTTGAACGCCGGGCATCAGCCGGCAGCGCGGCAGATCGCCGCGAAATCGGCCGCCTTCAGCGCGGCGCCTCCGATGAGGCCGCCGTCGATGTCCGGCTGCGCAAACAGTTGGGGGGCGTTGTCGGGCTTGACGCTGCCGCCATACAGGATCTGCATCTGATCGGCCTTCTGCGTGGCCGCGCGCAGCTGCTGGCGCAGCAGCGCATGAACCTGCTGGGCCTGCTCCGGCGTGGCCGTCAGGCCGGTGCCGATCGCCCACACCGGCTCGTAAGCCACCACGATCTCGCCGATGCAGTGCGTCAGCGTGTGGATGACCGCCGCGAGCTGGCGCTTGACGACTTCCTCGGTGCGACCCGCCTCGCGCTCGGCCAGCGTTTCGCCGACGCAGACGATGGGCGTGACGCCGTGCGCCAGGGCGGCCTTGGCCTTGTCGGCCACCAGCTGGTCGCTCTCGGCATGGTACGCGCGGCGCTCCGAGTGGCCGACGATCGCGTAGCGGCAGCCCAGATCCGCCAGCATGGCCGACGACACCTCGCCGGTGTAGGCGCCCTGCTCGTGCGTGGACACGTCCTGCGAGCCGTAGGCGACCTGCGTGCCGGTCAGCGCCAGCGCCGTGTCCGTGATGTACGGGAACGGCACGCACACGGCGACCTGGGCGTTCCACGGACCCGCTTCCTTCAGGCCCGCCAGCAGCACGGCGTTGGACGCACGGGTGCCGTGCATCTTCCAGTTGCCGACCACCAGTTTCTTGCGCATCAGATCAACTCCCTTGAATCCGAAAAATCCTGCGGATGAGCGGACCGCTCACCAGCTCAGCACGATCTTGCCGACGTGCTCGCCCGATTCCATCAGCGCATGCGCCGCGGCGGCTTCCGTCGCGGGCAGCTGCTTGAAGATCACCGGCGAAATCGCCCGCGACTCGAGCAGCGGCCACACGCGCTCGCGCAGCGCGCGAGCGATGCCGGCCTTGAAGGCGATCGGACGCGGACGCAACGTGGAGCCGGTGATCGTCAGACGGCGGCGCAAGACCTGACCCGCATCGAACTCCGCCTTCACGCCGCCCTGCACCGCGATGATCACGGCGCGGCCGTCGTCGGCCAGGCACTGCACATTGCGCGCGACATAGCTGCCGGCCACCATGTCCAGGATCACGTCGACGCCACGACCGTTCGTCGCCGTCTTCACTTCCTCGACGAAGTCCTGGTCGCGATAGTTGATCGCGACGTCGGCGCCGAGCGCCAGACAGGCCTTCGCCTTGTCCGCGTTGCCGACGGTGACCAGCACCGTCGAGCCCAGCGCCTTCGCCAGCTGGATCGCCGTCACGCCGATGCCGCTGCTGCCGCCGTGGATCAGCAGGCTTTCGCCAGGCTGCAGGCGGGCGCGCTCGAAGACATTGCTCCAGACGGTGAAGAAGGTCTCCGGCAGGCTCGCAGCCTCAACCATGCTCCAGCCCTTCGGCACCGGCAGGCACTGGGCCACCGGCGCCACGCAGCGCTCGGCATAACCACCACCCGCCACCAGCGCGCAGACCGCGTCGCCGACCTGGAGGCCGGCGGCGGCCAGCGCCTGGGCATCCCCCGACTCGACCGTGCCCGCGACTTCCAGGCCTGGAAGATCGCTGGCACCGGCCGGCGCCGGATAGGCACCCTTGCGCTGCAGGACGTCCGGACGGTTGATGCCGTAGGCCTGCACGCGGATCAGGCACTCGCCAGCCCCGGCGGCGGGGTCGGCGCGCTCGATCAGCTGCAGGACCTCCGGTCCGCCGGGTTGGGTGATGGCGATGGCCTTCATGACGTGAGCTGCCGGGCCGCTTCGCCGATTACTCGGCCGAGCCTTCGCCGTGGAACGGAGCAGCCGGGGCCGCATCGCGGTCCAGCAGCGCCTTCATCGACAGCTTGATGCGGCCCTTCTCGTCGGTCTCGAGCACCTTGACCTTGACGATCTGACCTTCGCTCAGGAAGTCGGTGACCTTCTCGACGCGCTGATGCGCGATCTGGCTGATGTGCAGCAGGCCGTCCTTGCCGGGCAGGATGTTGACCAGCGCGCCGAAGTCCAGGATCTTGGTGACCGCACCTTCGTAGACCTTGCCGATCTCGGCTTCCGCGGTGATCTCGGCGATGCGCTTCTTGGCGATCTCGGCCTTGGCGCCGTCGGTCGACGCGATCGTGATCGTGCCGTCCTCGCCGATGTCGATCTGCGTGCCGGTCTCTTCGGTCAGCGCGCGGATGGTCGCGCCGCCCTTGCCGATCACGTCACGGATCTTCTCCGGATTGATCTTCATCGTGTACAGGCGGGGCGCGAACTGCGAGATCTCGGCGTTGGCCGTGCCTTGCGCGCCGACCATGGCTTCCAGGATGTGCAGGCGGGCTTCCTTGGCTTGCGCCAGGGCGACCTGCATGATTTCCTTGGTGATGCCCTGGATCTTGATGTCCATCTGCAGCGCGGTGATGCCCGAGGTCGTGCCGGCCACCTTGAAGTCCATGTCGCCCAGGTGATCTTCATCGCCCAGGATGTCGGTCAGCACGGCGAAGCGGTTGGCGTCCTTGATCAGACCCATCGCGATGCCGGCGACGTGCGCCTTCAGCGGCACGCCGGCGTCCAGCAGCGACAGGCAGCCGCCGCAGACCGAAGCCATCGACGAGGAGCCGTTGGACTCGGTGATTTCCGAGACCACGCGGATCGAGTACGGGAAGTCTTCCTTGGTCGGCAGCACGGCGACGAGCGCGCGCTTGGCCAGACGGCCGTGGCCGATTTCGCGGCGCTTGGGGCTGCCCACGCGACCGGTTTCGCCGGTGGCGAACGGGGGCATGTTGTAGTGCAGCATGAAGCGCTCGGAGTACTCGCCGGCCAGCGCGTCGATGGTCTGCGCGTCGCGGTCGGTGCCCAGCGTCGCGGCGACCAGCGCCTGCGTTTCGCCGCGGGTGAACAACGACGAACCGTGGGCGCGCGGCAGCACGCCGTTGCGGATCTCGATGGCGCGGACGGTGCGGGTGTCGCGGCCGTCGATGCGCGGTTCGCCGGCCAGGATCTGGCCGCGGACGATGCGGGCTTCGATCTCGAACAGCAGGCCGTCGACTTCGACGCCGTCGAAGGCGGTGCCTTCGGCGGTCAGGGCGGCCTTGACCTTCGAGTAGGCGCTGCGGCAGGCCTCGGTACGGGCCTGCTTCGAACGGATCTGGTAGGCGGCGCGCAGGTCTTCCTCGGCCAGGGCGGTGACCTTGGCGATGAAGGCTTCGTCCTTGGCCGGGGCGACCCAGTTCCACGACGGCTTGCCGGCGTCGCGGACCAGTTCGTTGATCGCGGCGATGGCGACCTTGCCCTGGTCGTGACCGAAGGTCACGGCGCCCAGCATGATGTCTTCGCTCAGCTGGTCGGCTTCGGACTCGACCATCAGCACGGCGGCTTCGGTGCCGGCGACGACCAGGTCCAGCTTGGAGTCGATCAGCTGGGTCTTGCCCGGGTTCAGCACGTACTCGCCGTTGACGTAGCCCACGCGGGCGGCGCCGATCGGGCCGTTGAACGGGATGCCGGAGATGGCCAGCGCGGCGCTGGTGGCGATCAGGGCGGCGATGTCGGCCTGGACTTCAGGGTTCAGCGACACCGTGTGGATCACGACCTGGACTTCGTTGAAGAAGCCTTCCGGGAACAGCGGGCGGATCGGGCGGTCGATCAGGCGCGAGGTCAGGGTCTCGAGCTCGCTCGGGCGGCCTTCACGCTTGAAGAAGCTGCCGGGGATCTTGCCGGCGGCGTAGGTCTTCTCGATGTAGTCGACGGTCAGCGGGAAGAAGTCCTGGCCGGCCTTCGGGGAGGACTTGGCGACGACGGTCGCCAGCACCACGGTGTCCTCGATGTTCACCAGCACGGCGCCGGAGGACTGACGGGCGATTTCGCCGGTCTCCATCACGACTTGATGTTGGCCCCATTGGAAGGTCTTCACGACCTTGTTGAACATGCTCATTCGAGTTCTCCTCAGTTCAGGGATGCGCCGCTTGCGGTGCGGCACAGAGACCGGGAGTGAAACTGGGTTTGGCGGGATGCCATTCCAGAGCGGCTGCCTGTCCGGCTGCCACCGGCAAACGCTTTGGAATGACACATCGGCGCCACGTCAGTTCAACTCCGTTGTCCGACCGGTCCGTGGACCGGTCGGGCCGCCTGCCGGAACACTCCGGCCGACGGCACGCAGAAACGACAAAGAGCCTGTTGGAGTCAGACCAATCAGGCTCTTTGCTTTCATGCGCCGATTACTTGCGCAGACCCAGCTTCTGGATCAGGGCGGTGTAGCGGTCGGCGTCCTTCTTCTTCAGGTAGGACAGCAGGCTCTTGCGCGCGTTGACCATCTTCAGCAGGCCGCGGCGGCCATGGTGGTCCTTGGCGTGCAGCTTGAAGTGGGGGGTCAGCTCGTTGATGCGCGCGGTCAGCAGGGCGACTTGGACTTCCGGCGAGCCGGTGTCGTTGGCGCTGCGCGCGTTGGCCTTGACGATCTCGGCCTTGTTTTGGTCGAAGCTGGACATGATGCGTTCCTTGTTCCGGAATGATTCGGAAGGTCCGCCGGCATGGCCAGTGAAGGCGTCAAGTGCGCAGACGGTTTCCGAGGTGGACTTGCGATCACAGGTGAAACCGACCCGTGTCGTGCTGATTGCCGCCGCCAGGACGAACCTGGCAGACAGCCGCGGAGTATAGCCGCAAACACTACACCCTAGTAGTAACGCCTCATCCGGCAGCTGGAAGGCTGCTCCGCCTGCGCCGCATCGAGGAAGCGCAGCGTGCGGAAACCGTAGCCGGAGCCCTCGTTGTCGTGGGGCGTGCCGGCCTCGCCGGCGCGACGCATGATGCTGACATGGAGCGGCTGCTGCAGCTGGTGATCCGACGGCCGCATCCAGCCCTGGTGGGCCACGCCGAGCGGCCGACCATCGAGCCTCAAACCTTCCAGCGCCAGCGCGACCGCCTTCGGATCGGTGCCGCCAGCCTTCTCCATCGCGGCGACCAGCATCTCGACCATCAGCTGCATGCGCGCATGGAGGTAGTCGTGCTCCGGCTTCGGGAAGCGCTGGCGGAAGGTCGCATAGAAGCGCTCCGAGTCCACGGTGCCGACGTTCGGATGCCACTCCGCCACCGCCAGCACGCGGTCGACGCCCGCCTCGCCCAGCACGCCGGGCACACCCAGCGCGTTGCCGTAGAACGTGTAGAAGCGCGCATCGAGGCCGATGTCCTTGGCCGCCTTGATCAGCAGCGTCAGGTCGTTGCCCCAGTTGCCGGTGAGCACGGCCTGGGCGCCACTGGCGCGGATCTTGGTCGCGTACGGAAGAAAGTCCTTCACGCGGCCGAGCGGGTGGAGTTCATCGCCGACGATCTGCAGGTCCGGACGACGCTGCGCCAGCAGCGCCCTCGCCTGCTCGCGCAGGTGCTGGCCGAAGCTGTAGTCCTGTCCGATCAGGTAGAGCCGCTTGAGATTCCGATCCTGGGCGATCACCTCGACCAGCGCGGCCAGCCGCATGTCGGTATGGGCGTCAAAACGGAAGTGCCAGAAGCTGCACTGCGCACCGGTCAGCGCCGGGTCGACGGCCGCATAGTTGAGGAACAACGCGCGGCGGTCGGGCTCACGGGTGTTGTGCTTGTCGAGCGCGCCGATCAGCGCGCTCGCAACAGCCGAACTGTTGCCCTGGAGGACCACCGGGATGCCCTGGTCCGTCGCTGCGCGCAGCATCGACAGCGACTCCTCGACGGAACCCTTGCTGTCGAAGCGGACGATCTCCAGACGGCGCGCGCCGCCCGGCAGCTTCACGCCGCCGCGCGCGTTGACGCGCTCGGTGGCCCAGATGAGATTGCGGAAGACGGCCTCGCCGCCGTTGCCGAGCGGTCCGGAGAGCCCCTCGATCAAGGCGAGCCGGATCGGAGCGGCAGGAGCAACCGGAACGGCCGGAACCGTCGCGACAGCGGCCACCGGAGCGACTTAAGCGAGCACGACACCTGCGGCAAGCGCGAAAGCGGCAGACATCGCAGCGGTCAGCGCGACCGCCGCCCTGCTCGTCCAGCGCATCACAGCTGCGCCGGGCTGGCGAGCTGCGACAGATCCCAGCGCGGCTTGACCTCGAAGCCGCCATCGCGCGTCAGGTTCGCCATGTCGCGCTGCAGACGAAGTCCGGCCGCGAGGGCGATCATGGCGCCGTTGTCCGTGCACAGGTGCAGCTCGGGATAGTGGACGCGCACGCGGCGCTTCTCGCAGGCCGCATCCAGCTGCTCGCGCAAGCGCCTGTTCGCGCCGACGCCGCCTGCCACGACCAGGCGCTTCAGGCCGGTCTCCTTCAGGGCCAGCAACGCCTTCTTGACCAGCACCTCCACGATCGCAGCCTGCGTCGAGGCCGCGAGATCGGCCCGCTGCGACTCGGTGATGCCGCCGGGCTGCGCCTCGAGTTTGCGGACCTGCGTCAGCACCGCCGTCTTCAAGCCGGCGAAGCTGAAGTCCGGCTTGCCGCTGTGCATGAGCGGGCGCGGCAGCGCGAAGGCTTCCGGGTTCCCCTGCTCCGCCAGCTTCGACAGATGGGGACCGCCGGGATACGGCAGCCCGAGCAGCTTGGCCGACTTGTCGAAGGCTTCGCCGGCAGCGTCGTCGATGGTCTCGCCGAGCAGCTCGTAGCTGCCGACGTCGTCGACGCGCATCAGTTGCGTGTGCCCCCCGGACACCAGCAGCGCGACGAACGGGAACTCCGGCGGGTCCGCCGAGAGGAACGGCGACAGCAGGTGCCCCTCGAGGTGATGGATGCCCATCACCGGCCGATCAAGCGCGGCGCCCAGCGAGGCGGCAACGCCCGCGCCGACCAGCAGCGCGCCAGCCAGGCCGGGACCTTGCGTGTAGGCGACGACGTCGACATCCGTCAGCGACAGGCCGGCGCTCGCCAGCACTTCGCGCGTCAACGGCAGCACACGGCGGATATGGTCGCGCGAGGCCAGCTCGGGCACGACGCCGCCGTAGGCCTGGTGCATCGTGATCTGGCTGTGCAGCGCATGGGCGAGCAGCGCCGGCACGCCGTCGCCGGACGCGTCGACCAGCGCCACGCCGGTTTCGTCGCAGGAGGATTCGATGCCGAGGACGCGCATGGGGTCAGACGTTCAGGAGGCCTGGAAAGTCGCTGCGAACCGCAGCCATGCGGCCACGGCGATCACACCGCTCAATGATTTTCCTTGGCGTGGTTGATCGAGTACTTCGGGATCTCGACCGTCACGTCCTTGTTGGACAGGATGGCCTGGCAGGACAGGCGCGAGTTGGGCTCCAGGCCCCAGGCGCGGTCCAGCATGTCCTCCTCGTTCTCCTCCATCTCGGACAGCGACGCGAAGCCCTCGCGCACGATCACGTGGCAGGTCGTGCAGGCGCAGACCTGGTCGCAGGCGTGTTCGATGTCGATGTGGTTGTCGAGCATCGCTTCGCAGATCGTCGTGCCCGAGGGGGCCTCGATCGACTTGCCCTCGGGCGCGTATTCGGGATGGGGAAGGATCTTGATGACGGGCATGGGGAGGTGTCCTTGAGGCTGGCGAGCTGAGCTTGTCCGGCTGGGCGTCGGCTTGCGATCAGACCTGATCGATGCTGAGGCCGGTGAGGGCCTGCTGGATGCCGCGGTTCATGCGCGCGGCGGCGAAGGCCTCGGTGCCCTTGGCCAGCGTCTCGACCGCGGCGGTGATCGCGTCGGCGTCCGCGACCGCGTCGTCGGCCTGCGCCTTCGCGAGCAGGTCCGCCTGCAGCGCAGCGATCTCGGCGCGTTCGGCATCGCTGAGCAGGTCGCCGTCGGCGCGCAGCGCGGACTGGGTTGCAAGGATCATCCGCTCGGCATCGACGCGCGCTTCGCGCAGCTTGCGGGCGACCATGTCGCCCTCGGCACTGGCGAAGCCCTCGCGCAGCATCGTCGCGATCTGGTCGTCGGACAGGCCGTAGCTCGGCTTGACCTGCACCGCCGCCTCGACGCCCGAGCCCAGCTCGCGCGCGGAGACGCTCAGCAGGCCGTCGGCGTCGACCTGGAAGGTCACGCGGATGCGGGCGGCGCCGGCGACCATCGGCGGAATGCCGCGCAGCTCGAAGCGCGCCAGCGAGCGGCACTCGCTCACCAGTTCGCGCTCGCCCTGCAGCACGTGCACCGCCAGCGCGGTCTGGCCGTCCTTGAAGGTGGTGAAGTCCTGCGCCTTCGCCACGGGGATCGTGGCATTGCGCTCGATGATGCGTTCGACCAGGCCGCCCATCGTCTCCAGACCCAGCGACAGCGGAATCACGTCCAGCAGCAGGATCTCGCCGTCGGCGCTGTTGCCGGCCAACTGGTTGGCCTGCACGGAGGCGCCGAGCGCAACGACCTCGTCCGGATTCAGATTGGTCAGGACCTCGCGACCGAACAGCTCGCCGACGACGCGACGCACGATCGGCATGCGCGTCGAGCCGCCGACCATCACCGTGCCCTGGACCTCGTCCGCGGTGACCTTGGCGTCGCGCAGCACGCGTCGCACGGCCAGCAGCGTCTTGTTGACCAGCGGCTGGGCCAGCTCGTCGAACTGACCGCGCGAGACCTCGACGCTCAGCGCGCCGGCGTCCAGCGCGGCGCTCAGCGTCACGCGCTCGTGATCGGTCAACGCTTCCTTGGCCTCACGCGCGGCGACCAGCACGCGGCGCTTGTCCGCCGCGCTGCTGACGCTCAAGCCCGCCTGCGCCAGCGCCCAGTCGGCCAGCAGGCGATCGAAGTCGTCGCCGCCGAGTTGCGCGTCGCCGCCGGTGGCCACCACTTCGAAGACGCCCTTCGTCAGGCGCAGCAGCGAGATGTCAAAGGTGCCGCCACCCAGGTCGTAGACGGCGTAGAGCCCTTCGCTGCCGTTGTCGAGCCCGTAGGCGATCGCGGCGGCGGTGGGCTCGTTGATCAGGCGGAGCACGTTCAGGCCCGCCAACTGCGCCGCATCCTTGGTCGCCTGGCGCTGCGCGTCGTCGAAGTACGCGGGCACCGTGATGACGGCACCGAACAGGTCGTCGTTGAACGTGTCCTCGGCGCGCTGGCGCAGCGTGGCAAGGATCTCGGCGCTGATCTCGACCGGCGACTTCAGGCCCTCGCGCGTGGCGACGCTCAGCATGCCGGGCGTGTCCTCGAAGCGGTAGGGAAGCTTGTCGCGGTTGGCGATGTCGTCGAGCCGGCGCCCCATGAAGCGCTTCACCGAGACGATGGTGTTCTCCGGATCCTCGGCCTGTGCCGCGAGCGCCTCGTAACCGAACTGGCGGCGGCCCTCCGGCATCACGCGCACGGCCGACGGCAGGATCACGCGGCCCTGCTCGTCCGGCAGGCACTCGGCGACGCCGTGGCGCATCGCCGCCACCAGCGAATGCGTCGTGCCGAGGTCGATGCCCACCGCGATGCGGCGCTGATGGGGATCGGGCGACGCGCCGGGTTCGGAGATTTGCAGCAGGGCCATGGTGTGTTGTCTTGTTCTTCGGAGGTCGAATCGAATGTCGAATCGGATGCCGGGGTCAGGAAGGCTCGAGCGCATCCAGCCGATGGTCGATGTCCGAGCGGAAACGCGTCAGGAACATCAGCGCGCGCACCGATTCGGCGGCGCCGGCGGCGTTGTCCTCGTCATCGAGCTGGCGGCCGGCCTGCGCCAGCAGCGCCCGTTCGCGATCGGCGACCTGCTTGTCGATGGCCAGGATCGCGTCGGGCGTCTTCGCCTCGTCGAGCGATTCGCGCCACTCCATCTGCTCCATCAGGAAGGCCGCGGGCATGCGGGTGTTCTCGTTGGCCTGGATCGGCGCGCCGCGCAGCTCGCAGAGGTAGGAAGCGCGCTTGAGCGGATCGCGCAGGCGCTGGTGCGCCTCGTTGACGCGCAGCGCCCACTGCATCGCCAGACGCTGCGATGCCGCGCCGTCGGCGGCGAAGCGGTCCGGATGCACCTTGCCCGCGAGCGCCTTCCAGCGCTCGGCGATCTCGGCGCCGTCCTGCGCGAAGCGCTGCGGCAAGCCGAACAGGATGAAGTCGTCGTCGTCGAGTTTCATGAACTCACGCTCGGCGCGAAGCCGGATCAATCGCAGGAACAAAAAAGCGCGGCACCGTGGCCGCGCCTCTCTTCGCTTGCGAACTCAGACGCGGAAAGACTCGCCGCAGCCGCAGCGATCCTTTTCGCGAGGGTTGCGGAACTTGAAGCCCTCGTTCAGGCCCTCGCGGACGAAGTCCAGCTCGGTGCCGTCCAGGTACGGCAGGCTCTTCGGGTCGATCAGCACCTTCACGCCATGGCCCTCGAAGATCACGTCCTCGGGGGTCACCTCGTCCGCGTACTCCAGCTTGTAGGCCAGGCCCGAGCAACCGGTGGTCTTCACGCCCAGGCGCACGCCCACGCCACGGCCGCGCTTGGCGATGTAGCGCGTGACGTGCCGGGCGGCGGCTTCGGTCAGGGTGACGGACATCGCTGACCTCAGGCGGTGGCGGTGGCGCCCGCCTCGGCGTTCTGACCGTGCTTGGCGCGGTAGTCGTCCACGGCGGCCTTGATGGCGTCCTCGGCCAGGATCGAGCAGTGGATCTTCACCGGCGGCAGGGCAAGTTCTTCCGCGATCTGGTTGTTCTTGATGGACAGCGCCTGGTCCAGCGTCTTGCCCTTGACCCACTCGGTGACCAGCGAGCTCGACGCGATCGCCGAGCCGCAGCCGTAGGTCTTGAACTTGGCGTCCTCGATCAGGCCGGTCGCGGGATTGACCTTGATCTGGAGCTTCATCACGTCGCCGCAGGCCGGCGCGCCGACCATGCCGGTGCCGACGGACTCGTCGCCCTTGTCGAAGCCGCCCACGTTGCGGGGATTTTCGTAGTGGTCGATGACCTTGTCGCTGTATGCCATGTCGTGTTCTCCAACAACCTTGTTCGTAATGATCAGATGGCGATCAATCCGCCGCTATCAATGAGGGGCGCTCAATGCGCGGCCCATTGAATGCTGCTGATATCGACGCCTTCCTTGAACATGTCCCACAGCGGGGACAGTTCGCGCAGCTTGGCGACCCGGTCCTTCAGCAGCGAGACGGCGTAATCGATTTCCTCTTCGGTCGTGAAACGGCCGATCGTCATGCGCAGCGAGGAGTGCGCCAGTTCGTCGCTGCGGCCCAGCGCGCGCAGCACGTAGCTGGGCTCCAGGCTCGCCGACGTGCAGGCCGAGCCCGACGACACGGCGATGCCCTTGATGCCCATGATCAGCGACTCGCCCTCGACGTAGTTGAAGGAGGCGTTGACGTTGTGGGGCACGCGGCGGGTCAGGTCGCCGTTGATGAACACCTGCTCGATGTCCTTCAGGCCGTCCAGCAGGCGCTGCTGCAGCGCCTTGATGCGGGGCAGCTCGGTGGCCATTTCCTCGCGGGCGATGCGGAAGGCTTCGCCCATGCCGACGATCTGGTGCGTCGGCAGCGTGCCCGAACGCAGGCCGCGCTCATGACCGCCGCCGTGCATCTGCGCTTCCAGGCGCACGCGCGGCTTGCGACGCACGTACAGCGCGCCGATGCCCTTGGGGCCGTAGGACTTGTGCGAAGCCAGGCTCATCAGGTCGACGGGCAGCGTGGTCAGGTCGATCTCGACCTTGCCGGTGGCCTGCGCGGCGTCGACATGGAAGACGATGCCCTTCTCGCGGCACAGCGCGCCGATGGTCGGGATGTCCTGGATCACGCCGATCTCGTTGTTCACGAACATCACCGAGATCAGGATCGTGTCGGGGCGGATGGCCGCCTTCAGCACGTCCAGGTCGATCAGGCCGTCTTCCTTGACGTCGAGGTAGGTGACCTCGAAGCCCTGGCGCTCCAGCTCACGCGTCGTGTCGAGCACGGCCTTGTGCTCGGTCTTGATCGTGATCAGGTGCTTGCCGCGCGACTGGTAGAAGTTCGCCGCGCCCTTGATGGCGAGGTTGTTGGACTCGGTCGCGCCGGAGGTCCAGACGATCTCGCGCGGGTCCGCGCCGATCAGCTTCGCGACTTCGACGCGCGCCTTCTCCACGGCTTCTTCCGCCTCCCAGCCCCACGCGTGACTGCGCGACGCCGGATTGCCGAAGTGCTCGCGCAGCCACGGAATCATCGCGTCGACGACGCGCGGGTCCACCGGCGTGGTGGCGCCGTAGTCCATGTAGATGGGGAAGTGCGGGGTCATGTCCATGGGAACGTTTTTTCTTATCGACTACTGAATCGGGGTGACGCAGACCGGGGTGGACCGGAGGGCCGGGATCACTTGCTCATCGCATTGCCGAGCGCGAACACGGAATTCGGCGCGGTGATGCGGATGGGCTTGACGACGGGGGTGCTCGAGATCGCGCGCTTGATCGGCGCTTCCTCGACGGTGACGCCCTTGGCGAGCTGGTCGTCGACGAGCTTGCGCAGCGTGACCGAGTCGAGGTACTCGATCATCTTGTTGTTCAGCGCCGTCCACAGGTCGTGCGTGATGCAGCGGCCGGTGTCGTCGCCCATGCAGTTTTCCTTGCCACCGCAGCCGGTCGCGTCGATGGGTTCGTCGACGGCGACGATGATGTCGGCGACGGTGATCTCATCGGAGCGTCGGCCCAGCGAATAACCGCCGCCAGGACCGCGGGTGGATTCGACCAGCTGGTGACGGCGGAGCTTGCCGAACAGCTGTTCGAGATAGGACAACGAGATCTGCTGGCGCTGGCTGATCGCCGCCAGCGCGACGGGCCCGCCGTTTTCGCGCAGGGCCAGATCGATCATCGCGGTGACGGCAAAACGACCTTTGGTGGTGAGACGCATCGAACTTCTCCTTGGCGCCCTTGTCGGGCTACAGGACATGGAGGCGGCGGCTCGGCTGACGCCGGGTCGACTCACGGAGCAGGGTTAACCCCCGCTAAGTCCGACCATTTTACTCAATTAAGAAGAAGCTTGCTCGGGTTACCCCGGACAGGGGTCGAGGGGGCCTTTTCAGGCCAGTCGACTGGCTGCGATTTGCGCCAGACGACCACAGCCTGACTCCAGCAGATCGAGCACCTGCTCGAAGCCGTCGGCACCGCCGTAATACGGATCTGGTACCTCGATCTCCCCGGGCAGCAGGGAAATCTTGTGCTGCAGCGCAGCAGGGCAGCGGCGTCGGAGCTCGCGCAGATGGCCGCCATCCATCGCGACCAGCAGGTCGAAGCGCTCGAAATCATCGGTGCGAAGCGCGCGCGCCCGTTGATCGCAGAGCTCATAACCCCTTTTCCGGGCGTGGTCTTGGGAGCGTTCATCCGGGGCTTCGCCGGCATGCCAGCCCTGCACGCCGGCAGAGTCGACGTGGACGCGGTCCGCCAGCCCCCTCTCCACCAATTGGTGACGGAGCACGCCTTCGGCCGTCGGCGAGCGGCAAATGTTTCCCGTGCAGACGAAAAGGATGGAGAGCTCGGCAGGCATGGGGCGGCATTGTGGCGCCAGCGCTGCCGATTGCCATTCGGCAGATCCGCGATCGGCAGGACCGCCACATGGGACCAGAATTTGCTCATCGACCCACCACACCCACCCAGGAGCCCCGCCATGAACCTCATGCAAATCGAAACCGTCCGCGCCGCTCGCCTTCAGCTGATCGACCTCGGCGACGAGAAGACGGCCGCGCTACTGGAATGGGCACTGACCGAGGAAGCCGCCCCCTCCCCGGCTTCCGGGACTACGCCTCAGCGTGACGATCCCCGGGCGGGCTGAGGTCCCGGACGCGCTTGAGCAGAGCGCGTTTATCGATCCTCGCTTTGCTTCCTTCCGATCCCCGGCCTGGATCCGTAGCCTGCGGCGTTCCCCTGTTTCACGCTCGATCTCGGGCACGCTGCCATGGTTTCCCTGCGCCTCCAGACCTCCCGCCGCCAATGGCTGGCTCAAGCCGCCGCCCTCGCGGGGGCGGCGGCCCTCCCCGCATTCCCGGTCCGCGCGGCCGAGGCCAGGACCCTGCGCATCGGCTACCAGAAGTCCAGCACGCTGACGCTGTTCCTCAAGTCTCGCGGCATCCTCGAGAAGGCGCTCGCGCCGCAGCAGGTCGCCGTCAGCTGGCATGAATTCACCTCCGGCCTGCCGCTGCTGGAAGCGCTCAATATCGGCGCGCTCGACCTCAGCGCGGACGTGGCCGACGCCGTCCCGCCGTTCGCGCTCGCCGCCGGGGCCAAGCTCACCTATTACGCGATCGAGACGCCCTCGCCCACCGCGCAGGCCATCGTGGTCCGCAAGGATTCGCCGATCACCAGCGTCGCCCAGTTGAAGGGCAGGAAGATCGGCTTCGCCAAGGGCGCCGGCGCGCATTACCTGCTGCTGGAAGCGCTGAGCCAGGCCGGCCTGTCGATCCGCGACATCGAGCCCGCCTACCTCAACCCCGCCGACGGCCGCTCGGCCTTCGAGAACGGCGCCATCGCCGCCTGGGTCGTCTGGGATCCGTTCCTGGCCGCCGTGCAGCGCCAGTCGGGCGCACGCATCCTGGTCGACGGCACCCGCATCACCGCCTACCGGCGCTTCTACCTGGCGGCCACCTCGTTCGCGCAACAGAATCCCGAGGTTCTCCAGCGCGTCTACGACGAGCTCCAGCGCGCCGGCGAGTGGGTGAAGAAGAACCCCGCCGCTGCCGCCGAATGGCATGCGCCGGTGCTCGGACTGGACGCTTCCATCGTCGCCGCCGCGAACGAGCGCCGCAGCTATGCGGTCCGCCCGGTCGACCCGGAGTCCCTGTCCGAGCAACAGCGCATCGCCGACGCCTTCAGCGGTGCGCAGATCCTGCCGCGCCGCATCGCGATCCAGGAATCGCCCGTTTGGCGCCCGGCTTGAACACCGCCCCGTCACCCGACCCGCACCGTCCCGGTCCGATCGCAAGGAGCACCACCATGTCCGTCCTGAACTCCGACACGGGGATCGCCCAAGGGCTGCCCCGTCCGCCGGCACCGAAGCACCCCGCGCCGCTGCCCACCCGCACGCCCGCCGATGTCCGCGCCGCGCTGCTCGCGCGCGTGGAGATCGCCCTGCTCGACGTCCGCGAAGAGGCCGCCTACGCCGAAGCCCATCCGCTGTGGGCCGCCAATCTCGCGGCCTCGCGGCTGGAGCTCGACGCCTGGGGTCGCCTGCCCCGCCGCGACGTGCCCATCGTCGTCTACGACGACGGCGAAGGCGTCGCCGCGCCATCGGCGCGCAAGCTGCAGTCGCTGGGCTACACGGATGTCGCCCTGCTCGCGGGTGGCCTGTCCGCCTGGCGCGACGACGGCCTGGAGCTCTTCCGCGACGTCAACGTTCCGAGCAAGGCCTTCGGCGAGCTCGTCGAAGCGCGCCGGCACACGCCATCACTGCCGGCGGAGGAAGTCCAGGAACGGCTCGCGCGTCGAGACAACATCGTGCTGCTGGATGCCCGCCGCTTCGACGAGTACCGCACGATGAGCCTGCCGGGCTCGATCAGCACGCCTGGCGGCGAACTGGTGCGGCGCGCGCGCGACCTCACGCCCGATCCGTCGACGACGATCGTCGTGCACTGCGCCGGCCGCACTCGCAGCCTGATCGGCGCGCAGTCGCTGATCGACGCCGGCGTGCCGAATCCTGTCGCCGCGCTCCGCAACGGGACCATCGGATGGACGCTCGCCGGCCTCACGCTCGCGCAGGGCCAGGGACGCTCGCACGAGGACGTGCCGGTCGGCGATCTGTCCGCCGCGAGAGAAGGGGCGGCCGCCCTCGCCCGCCGGGCTCACGTGCAACGCATCGACGCCTCCGTTCTCGCGGAATGGCTGGCCGATGCACGACGGTCGACCTATCGATTCGACGTCCGTAGCGCCGCCGAGTACGGCCGCGGCCACCGCCCCGGTTTCCGCAACGCGCCCGGCGGGCAGCTCGTCCAGGAGACGGACCACCATGTGCCGGTGCGCGGCGCGCGCATCGTGCTGGCCGACGACGACGGCGTCCGCGCGCCGATGGCCGCGGCCTGGCTGGCGCAGATGGGGTGGGAGGTCGCCGTGCTGCCGCCCGACGCCACCGCCCACACCGAGACCGGCCCCGACCTACCGCCGCAGCCGCTCTCGCCGACGGTCGCGACCGTGACGCCCGCCGAGCTCGCCCGCTGGCGCGCCGAGGAGGCGGATCGGGAGCAGCCGGATACGGTCGTCGTCGACGTGGCGCCCAGCATCACCTACATCGTCCGTCACATCCCCGGCGCGTGGTGGAGCCCAAGGGCGCGGCTCGCTGATGCGCTTCGGACGGTGATCCCGCCGGCACGTCGCGTCGTGCTCACGGGCAACCTGGGTGTGCTGCCGCGCTTCGTCGCCGCGGACCTCGCGGCCGAACTGGCTTCGGAGGGGCGCGAGCTGCTGGTACTCGAAGGCGGCACGACGGCCTGGTATGACGCCGGCCTGCCGATCGAATCTGCCAATCCGCGCCTAGCTTTCCCGCGCGACGACCGTTATCGGCGCCCTTACGAGGGCACGAATCACCCGCGCGACGCGATGCAGGCCTACCTCGACTGGGAGTTCGGGCTGATCGCGCAGCTCGACCGCGACGGAACGCATTTCTTCCGCGTCATCGAGAACTGACGCAGTCCGCGCAACGCAGCCCGAAGTCCCCCGTTCCCACTGGGGCCGGAATGGGGCTGGGGGTCCCTGGAGGGGCGCCCCCTGCCCCGTGGAGTGCCCGCGCTAGGCGACGCGAAGTCGGGGAGCCTCGACCAGAAGCGGCCTACTTCCCCTTGCCGGCCGTGATCGGCACGACGTTGTCGTGCACCGCCGCGCCGAACGCCTGCTCCTTGAGTTGAGAGAGCTGGTCGCGCAGCCGCGCGGCCTTCTCGAACTCCAGGTTGCGCGCATGCTCCAGCATCTGCTTCTCCAGCTGCGTGATGCGCTTGCTCAGGTCCTTTTCACTCAGGGCCTCGACTTCAGCAGCGTCATGGATCACCTTGGCATCGTCGCGGCCCGGCTTGTCGCTGTAGACGCCCTCGATCAGGTCACGGATGCGCTTGACCACGCCGCGCGGCGTGATGCCGTTGGCCTCGTTGAACTCGATCTGTTTGGCGCGCCGGCGCTCGGTCTCCCCGATCGCCTTCTTCATCGACTCGGTCATGCGGTCCGCATACAGGATCGCCTTGCCGTTCACGTTCCGCGCGGCCCGCCCGATGGTCTGGATCAGGCTGCGTTCCGCGCGCAGGAAACCTTCCTTGTCCGCGTCCAGGATCGCCACCAGCGACACCTCGGGGATGTCCAGGCCTTCGCGCAACAGGTTGATGCCCACCAGCACGTCGAAGGTCCCCAGCCGCAGGTCACGCAGGATCTCCACCCGCTCGACGGTATCGATGTCCGAGTGCAGGTAGCGCACCTTCACGCCGTTGTCGCTGAGGTACTCGGTCAGCTGCTCGGCCATGCGCTTGGTCAGCGTCGTGATCAGCACACGTTCCTTGATCTCGACCCGATCGCGGATCTCCTGCAGGACATCGTCGACCTGATGCACGGCCGGTCTCACCTCGACGATCGGATCCACCAGACCGGTGGGCCGCACCAACTGCTCGACGACGTTGCCGGCCTGACGCTTCTCGTAGTCACCCGGCGTCGCGCTGACGAAGATGGCCTGGCGCATCTTGCGCTCGTACTCCTCGAACTTCAGCGGCCGGTTGTCCATCGCCGACGGCAATCTGAAACCGTACTCGACCAGCGTGCTCTTGCGCGCCCGGTCACCGTTGTACATGCCGCCGAACTGGCCGATCAGCACGTGGCTCTCGTCGAGGAACATCAGCGCGTCGGGCGGCAGGTAGTCCACCAGCGTCGGCGGCGGATCGCCCGGCGCGGCCTGCGAGAGATGGCGCGTGTAGTTCTCGATGCCCTTGCAGTGACCGACCTCCTGGAGCATCTCCAGGTCGAAGCGCGTGCGCTGCTCCAGCCGCTGGGCCTCGACGAGCTTGCCTTCCTTGATGAAGAAGGCGACGCGCTCGCGCAACTCTTCCTTGATCGTCTCGATCGCGGCCACCACCCGGTCGCGCGGGGTCACGTAATGGCTCGAGGGATAGACCGTGAAGCGCGGGATCTTCTGCCGGATCTGGCCGGTCAGCGGATCGAAGAGCACCAGCCCCTCGACCTCGTCGTCGAAGAGCTCGATCCGCAGCGCCAGCTCCGAGTGCTCGGCCGGGAACACGTCGATCGTGTCGCCGCGCACGCGGAAGTGGCCGCGGGTGAATTCCATCTCGTTGCGCGTGTACTGCATGCGCGCCAGCTGCTGGATCACGTCGCGCTGACCGACCTTGTCGCCGACCCGCAGCGTCATCACCATCTGGTGGTAATCGCTCGGGTTGCCGATGCCGTAGATCGCCGACACCGACGCCACGATCACTACGTCGCGCCGCTCCAGCAGGCTCTTCGTGCAGGACAGCCGCAACTGCTCGATCTGCTCGTTGATCGCGCTGTCCTTCTCGATGAACAGGTCGCGCTGCGGAACGTAGGCCTCGGGCTGGTAGTAGTCGTAGTAGCTGACGAAGTACTCGACCGCGTTCTTCGGGAAGAACTCGCGGAACTCGCTGTACAGCTGCGCCGCCAGCGTCTTGTTGGGCGCGAAGACGATGGCCGGGCGTCCGAGCCGCGCGATCGTGTTGGCCATCGTGAAGGTCTTGCCCGAGCCGGTCACGCCCAGCAGCGTCTGGAAGCTTTCGCCGTCGTTGACACCGTCCACGAGTTGCTGGATCGCCGTCGGCTGGTCGCCCGCGGGCGGGTACGGCTGGAACAGCTGGAAGGGAGAGCCTTCGAAAGAGACGAATTCGCCCTTCGGCGGCTCGCCCGCGCCGGGGGTCTCCACCTCTGGCGGGACGGGGCTCTCCCCCTTGGCGACGGGAGTTGGAGGCTTGGCGGCGGTGGATCGACTCATCAGGGTTTCCCAGGGGCAACGCATGTTCCCTGCCTACAATCGGCGGGCTTCGCTGGGCGCTCAGGAGGCGCCTCGGGCGTCAGGACGCGACAGCGTAGCGCAGTCCTCTCCACCGTTTGTCAGGAAAGCCTCCATGTCCTTGTTCGCCGCCGTCGCCATGGCCCCTCGCGACCCCATCCTGGGTCTGAACGAGCAATTCAACGCCGACCCGAATCCCGACAAGGTCAACCTGGGCGTCGGCGTCTACTACGACGACAACGGCAAGCTGCCGCTGCTGGCCTGCGTGGCCGCGGCGGAGGCGCAGATGCAGGCCGCGCCCAAGCCGCGCGGCTATCTGCCCATCGACGGCATCGCCGCCTATGACCTGGCGGTGCAGGGCCTGGTCTTCGGCGCCGACAGCGAGGTGCTCAAGAGCAAGCGTGTGGCGACGGTCCAGGCGATCGGCGGCACCGGCGGCCTGAAGATCGGCGCCGATTTCCTCAAGCGCCTGAACCCGGACGCGAAGGTCCTGATCTCCGACCCGTCCTGGGAAAACCACCGCGCGCTGTTCACCAACGCCGGCTTCCCGGTCGACACCTACCCCTACTATGACGCCGCCAACCGCGGCATCAACTTCGACGGCATGCTGTCGGCGCTCAACGCCGCGCCGGCCGGCACGGTCGTCGTCCTGCACGCCTGCTGCCACAACCCGACCGGTTACGACCTGACGCCCGCGCAGTGGAGCCAGGTCGTCGAGGCGGTCAAGGCGAAGAACCTGGTCGCCTTCCTGGACATGGCCTACCAGGGCTTCGGCGAAGGTATCGCCGAGGACGGCGCCGTGATCCAGCAATTCCTGGCGGCCGGCCTGGACTTCTTCGTGTCGACCAGCTTCTCCAAGAGCTTCTCGCTGTACGGCGAGCGCGTCGGCGCGCTCAGCGTGGTCTGCGCCTCGGCCGAGGAGACGGTCAAGGTCCTGAGCCAGCTGAAGATCGTCATCCGGACGAACTACTCCAACCCGCCGACGCACGGCGCCCAGGTCGTGGCGACCGTGCTGTCGACCCCGACGCTGCGGGCCCAGTGGGAAGAGGAACTGGCCGGCATGCGCGTGCGCATCAAGCAGATGCGCGAAGCGCTCGTCACGGAACTCAAGGCCGCCGGCATCACCGACGACCTGAGCTACGTCACCCGTCAGAAGGGCATGTTCAGCTACAGCGGCCTGAGCGCCGAGCAGATGCAGCGCCTGCGTTCCGAGTTCGGCGTTTATGGCGTCGATTCCGGTCGCATCTGCGTCGCCGCGCTGAACAGCAAGAACCTGAAGCCGGTCGCCGCCGCGATCGCCGCCGTGAAGAAGGCCTGACCGCCGGGCTCCTCTCCGACACCACACTTCGATGCGCTGATCGCACGATCAGCCTCCGAACACAGGGCCGGACCCGCCGCAAGCGGGCCGGCCCTGCGCATTTATGGCGAAATGCGTCGGTTCGAAGTCCCTCCTCCCGCCTTGCTCGGCGCACCGGCGACACACACTGCAAGAAGCCGGGCACTAGAATTGCTGCAATGCACAACGGGTGCCAGCCTTCGCCTCACTCCCCCCTCGAGAGGTCCGCCAGATGCTCTACCAGCTTTATGAAACCCAACGCGCGCTGCTGAGCCCGTTCTCCGAATTCGCCAGCGCCACGGCCAAGCTGTACAGCCACCCGCTGTCGCCTTTCGCCCACTCGCCGTTGTCGCACCGGATGTCCGCGGGCCTCGACCTGATGCACCGGCTGGCCAAGGAATACGAGAAGCCGGAGTTCGAGATCAACAGCGTCGAGGTCGACGGCGTCGACGTCGCCGTGCAGGAACTGGTGGCGCTGGAGCAGCCGTTCTGCCGCCTGCTCCGCTTCAAGCGCTACACCGACGACCAGGCCGTGCTGGCGAAGATGAAGGCGCAACCGACCGTGCTGGTCGTCGCACCGCTGTCAGGCCACCACAGCACGCTGCTGCGCGACACCGTCAAGCAGTTGCTGAAGGACCACAAGGTCTTCATCACCGACTGGACCGACGCCCGCATGGTGCCGCTCGAGGCTGGCGCCTTCCACCTCGACGACTACATCTACTACGTCCAGGACTTCATCCGCCACGTCGGCGAGGACTGCCATGTGATCTCGGTCTGCCAGCCGACGGTGCCGGTGCTCGCGGCGATCTCGCTGATGGCCTCCAAGGGCGAGACCACCCCGCGTTCGATGACGATGATGGGCGGTCCGATCGACGCCCGCCGCAGCCCGACGGCCGTCAACAACCTGGCGATGAACAAGAGCTACAGCTGGTTCGAGAACAACGTGATCTACCGCGTTCCGACCAACTTCCCGGGCGCCGGCCGCGAGGTCTACCCGGGCTTCCTGCAGCACACGGGCTTCGTGGCGATGAATCCGGACCGCCACCTGAGCTCGCACTACGACTACTTCCTCGACCTGGTCCGCGGCGACGACGACAACGTCGACGCCCACCGCCGCTTCTACGACGAGTACAACGCCGTGCTGGACATGCCGGCCGAGTACTACCTGGACACGATCAAGACGGTGTTCCAGGACTTCGCACTGGTGAACGGGACCTGGGAAGTGGGCGGCGATCTGGTGCGCCCGCAGGACATCACCGAGACCGCGCTGCTGACGGTCGAAGGCGAACTGGACGACATCTCCGGCGCCGGCCAGACCAAGGCGGCGCACGAGCTGTGCAGCGGCATCGACGCCAAGAACCAGGTTCATTACGACGCGGTGGGTGCAGGCCACTACGGCATCTTCTCGGGCCGCCGCTGGCGCGAGAAGGTCTATCCGGTGATCCGCGACTTCATTGCGAAGTACGATGCGGCCCCGTTGCACCAGCCCGCCGCGACCAAGCGTGCTGCCGCCCGTCCGGCTGCGGCCCGCCGGCCGCGCAAGCCGACCGAGTGAATCCCGCCGCTGCCGCCTCCGCTGAACCGACCTCCTCCGCGTTCGACGACCTTGTCGAACGCCTGAATCTGGCCCTGCCGCAGACGCAATGCACGCGCTGCGGCTATCCCGACTGCCACTCCTACGCCCATGCGATGGCGCGCGGCGAAGCGGCGATCAACCAGTGCCCCCCCGGCGGCACCGAAGGCATCGCGCGCTTGGCCGCGCTGACCGGTCGCGAACCGTCGCCCCTCAATCCGGACCACGGTATCGAGGGCCCTCGCCGGCTTGCCGTCATCGACGAAGGCTGGTGCATCGGCTGCACCTTGTGCATCAAGGCCTGCCCTGTCGACGCGATCATCGGAACCAACAAGCAGATGCATGTCGTCATCGACGACGACTGCACCGGTTGCGAACTCTGCATCCCGGTCTGCCCGGTCGACTGCATCTCGCTGGCGGACGTGACGCCGGGGCGAAGCGGTTGGGCTGCATGGAGCGCGCCGCAGGCCGAGCGCGCTCGCGAGCGATACCGCTGGCACGAGATCCGTGTCACGCGCGACCAGCATGAGCACGATGCGCGCCTTGAAACCAAGGCGCAGCACAAGCTCGATCACCTCGAAGAGGAAACGCGGCTCACCGACGCGGCGCAGATCGACCGCAAGCGCGCCGTCATTGAGGCTGCGCTTGCGCGGGCCCGCGCCAAGCGCGGCGTCTGAACACAGCCCCTCTTCGATCCTGCCCCGCCCCATCGCCAGCCGCTTCCCGCTCGCCATGAATCAAACGCAAGTCCGCGAATTCTTCGAGATCCTCCGCCGCGCCAATCCGTCGCCGCAGACCGAACTCGAATACGCCAGCGTCTTCGAACTGCTCGCCGCGGTGCTGCTGTCCGCGCAGGCGACCGACGTCGGCGTCAACAAGGCGACGAGACGGCTGTTCGTCGTCGCCAACACGCCGCAGAAGATCCTGGACCTGGGTGAAGAACGGCTCGCTGAGTACATCAAGACGATCGGCCTTTACAAGACCAAGGCAAAGAACCTCCACGCGACCTGCCGCATCCTGGTCGAGCAGTACGGCGGCGCCGTGCCGCAAAGCCGCGAGGCGCTCGAATCCCTGCCCGGCGTCGGTCGCAAGACGGCGAACGTGGTGCTCAACGTCGCCTTCGGCGAAGCGACGATGGCCGTGGATACGCACATCTTCCGCGTCGGCAATCGCACCGGCCTCGCGCCCGGCAAGAACGTGCTGGAAGTCGAACAGCAGTTGCTCCAGCGCGTGCCGACGGAATTCCTCGTCGACGCGCACCACTGGCTGATCCTCCATGGCCGCTACGTCTGCCAGGCACGTCGACCGCTGTGCGAGCGCTGCGCCGTCGTCGCGCAATGTGACAGCGCACCGATGGCAGCGGCCCGTTGAGCGAACCCCGCCCCCTACAATCCGCGCGTTCATCCGTCAGGGAAGCCATGTCCAGCATCAACGACCTAGTCGACCGCGTCGAGCGCCTGCTGGTGCGTCACGAGGAACTCAAACGCACGAACGGCTTGCTCGAGCAACAGGTCCAGGCGCTCACCCTGGAGCGCGACAGCCTGCGCTCCAGACTGGCCGCGGCGCGCGCGCGCGTCGACGCCCTGCTGGATCGTCTCCCGCTGGAGGCCGCCGATCTGCTGGAGAGCGGCGACGGCACTGAACCCTCAGATTCTCGAAAGACGGGCGCATGAAGCAAATGGAAGTCACGATCATGGGCCAGAGCTATCTGCTCGGCTGCCCGGAAGGCGGCGAAGCCGCGTTGCAGAAGGCAGTGGCGCGTGTCGACAAGGAAATGTGTGCGATCCGCGACGCGGGTCGCATCAAGGCACGCGAACGGATCGCGGTGCTGGCGGCCCTGAACCTCGCTTATTCCCTCACCGAATCCAACGCATCGGCGGTGGCGCCGGGCGATGCAACGGATGCAACCGCCGGTGACGCACGCGGCGCTACCGTACCCGATCTTGAAACGCTGATGAAGCGGCTCGATGAAGCCCTTGTCCAAGACGGGCAACTGCTGTGAACGCGGAGTCGCGGCGCGTAGAATCCTTCTTGTCCACTGCGTTCGCGTGAGTTTTATATTTCCTTGAACCGATGCTTTCGCGAGCAAGGGCTTGGAACATTGCAGAGCTGGTGTGAGCGTCTCGCGTCAGATGAACCCGAAGCCCTGCTGACCTCGCCCACCTGTACCCCTAGGGTTCAGGAATGCGGCTCACGGTTCGCCGTGGACACCTCTTCCCAAACCGCGCCTGATTTTTTCGTCACGCGCGGTTTTTTCATGGTCGAGCTTGATCGGCCATCGTCATGAGGGTTCCGCCTTGAGCACCGCATCGCACGCTTCCCGGCAGTACTGGCTGATGAAGTCCGAACCGGACGAAGCCTCGATCGACCATCTGCAGGCCGCCGGTGAACTTCCGTGGACCGGCGTCCGCAACTATCAGGCACGCAATTTCATGCGCGACCAGATGCGCATCGGCGACGGCGTGCTGTTCTATCACTCGTCCTGTCCGGAGCCGGGGATCGCCGGGTTCGCCGAGGTCAGCAGCACGGCCTATCCGGACGAGACCCAGTTCGATCCCGAGAGTCACTACTTCGATGCGAAGGCCAGGCGCGAGGAACCGCGCTGGCAACACGTCGATGTGCGCTTCGTGCGCAAGACCCGGTTGTTGAGCCTGGCAGAGATGAAGCGTGATCCCGCGCTTGCCGGCATGCGCACCTTGCAGCCGGGCAACCGGCTGTCGATCACGCCGGTGACGCCGGCGGAATGGCAGCACCTTCAGAAGCTGCTCGCCTGAACGGCGAGCGCGACGCTCGGTCCAGCAGCAGCCTCAGCCGCCCATCCCGAACGGGATCGACGCCAGCACGACCTGATTGCCGCCGCGCCGCTGCGCTTCCTTGACCGCCATCTCGGCGGCGCCCAGCAGTTCCTCCTGCCGCGAGGCCGTGTGCGGGAAGCTCGCCACGCCCATCGACAACGACAGCCCGATGTCCTGCCCATGCAGCACGACGATCTGGGCATGGCACTGCCGGCGCAGCTGTTCCATGCGCGCATGCGCGGTCGCGAGGCCGACGCCCGACAACAGCACCGCGAAGAGGTCGTCGCCGATGCGGCAGGCCGCATCCATCGCGCGAGTGTTGGCGCGCAGCATGCGCCCCAGGCCTTCGAGCAGGCGTTGACGCGCCTCCTCGCCCAAACCGGCCTCCGGCGCCACCGGATCCAGCGCGATCAGCACCAGCGTGAACTCGCGGTGTTCGCGGGTCGAGAGATCGATCTCGCGCAGCAGTTGATCGTCGAACTGCGCGCGCATGTAGAGGCCCGAGACCTCGTCGCGGCCGCTGCCCTGCTGCAACTCGCGGCGCATCTGCTCGAGCGACTTCTGCTGCTGCTCGAGCTGCTGCAGCGCGCGCTGCAGGTGCGTCTCGCGGTGACGCTCTTCGGTCTTGTCGCTCCACAGCGCCATGACGTGCTCCGCGCCCAGCGGCACGCGCATGACCATGAACTCGCGACGGCGTCCGCCGATCTCCAGGCGGTGCTCGGAACTCACGACGCCGCGCTGCGCGAGCGTGGCCTGTTCGGAGCGTCGCATCGCCTGCACTTCGTCGCCGCGCATCAGCTCGGCATCGGTGGCGCCGACGATGCCGGTCTCCAGGCGACCGAAGAGCTCGCTCATGCCCGGGCTGGCGAAGACATAACGTCCGGTCGCCATCGACTTCACGGTCAGGCAGGCGCCGGTCGGCTCCAGCAGGCTGAGCAAGCCGGCCGCAACGGGCGTCTGGGGCGTTCCCGACGATTCCAGCCAGGCATCGAAACTGGCAGGCGCGGGCGTCGCGGCGGCTTGTAATTCCATGGGTCGGGCCGGGCCAGGGGGGAGGCCCCTCGCGGTCGAATGGTGGTGGATCGAATGTAGATGGGCGTCCGTCGCCGGGGCAAGTGCCGATGGCAGGACAGAGGTGCCACTCCCCCTAAGCTTGGGGTGCGGCATCCTAGCTTGCCACGGCTTGGGCCGAGAGCGATGCACTTCGCCCAGAGAGGCGGGCCTGCGCTCCGGCGGGGACAAGGCGTGAAAATGTCACACCCGTCGGCAAGGCGCGCATGCGGCCTTCACAGGGGACACGCCGGCGGGAGCCAGGCGAAGTCTCCGGCGCGGCACGGCTGCATCGAGTTGGGTGGCGACCGGTCAAAAATAAGGCTAGAATACTCGTTTTGCTGGCAAACCCTGCGCGTCGATTCGGAAGTGGAATCCGGATACTCCGCTTCGAAGGCAAGCCCTTCCTCGCGAACACCGAGCGCTATTTGAAGGAATTTCATGACCACCATTCGCGTCAAAGAAAACGAGCCGTTCGACGTGGCCCTGCGCCGCTTCAAGCGCACGATTGAAAAGCTGGGCCTGCTCACCGAGCTGCGCGCCCGCGAGTTCTACGAGAAGCCGACTGCCGAGCGCAAGCGCAAGAAGGCGGCTGCCGTCAAGCGTCACTACAAGCGCGTGCGCAGCATGCAGCTGCCCAAGAAGCTGTACTGATCGCCTGATCGGACCGCTTCGGCACCGGGGACCCGTCCACTGACGATCCCCACCGCCGGAACAGCACAGAAAGCCCGCGCAGGACGCTGCCGCGGGCTTTTCTGTTTCTGCGCGACATTACGACATCTCCCACATCTCCCTCGAGACCAGGAATCAAGGAGCCCTCATGAGCCTGAAGGAACAGATCACCGAAGACATGAAGACGGCGATGCGCGCCAAGGACAGCGAACGCCTGGGCACGATCCGGCTGCTGCTGGCCGCGGTGAAGCAGAAGGAAGTGGACGAACGCGTCGAGGTGGACGACGTGATGCTGGTGGCCATCGTCGACAAGCTGATCAAGCAGCGCAAGGACTCGATCAGCCAGTTCACGGCGGCTGGCCGCATGGACCTTGCCGACAAGGAAACGGCGGAGCTGAAGGTGCTGGAGGTCTACCTGCCGCAGCGCCTGAGCGAGGACGAGATCAAGGCCGAGGTCGCCGCCATCGTGACGGAGCTGGGTGCCAAGGGCCCCGCCGACATGGGCAAGGTGATGGGCGCCGTGAAGGGCAAGCTGGCAGGCAAGGCCGACATGGGCCTGGTCTCGGCGGCGGTGAAGGCGGCGCTGGCGGGCTGAGCGCCCTCCTCGCCCCGTTCAACGACAGGAGTTAGCGATGGAACTGACCGTCCAACAATTGACGCCCGATTTCTGCGTCGCACCACAACTCACGCCGGACGCGATGGCCGCACTGGCGCAAGCCGGCTTCAAGTCGGTGATCAACAACCGGCCCGATTTCGAGCACGGCCCTGACCAGCCAACCAGCGAGCAGGTCCGCGCCGCGGCCGAAGCCGCGGGACTGGTGTATCACCACTTGCCGGTGCAGGGCGGCTATCAATCGCCGGAAGAGATCGCCGCGATGCGCGCGTTGCTCGACGAAGTGCCCAAGCCGGTGCTGGCGTTCTGCCGCTCCGGCGCGCGTTCCACGCGCCTCTTCGCCGCCGCCACCCAACTCTGAGCCGACGAGAACACCTCGGTGCCTCGGATCGAGGCGACCGGGGCCCCTTTTCGGAGGTCAAGGAGGGAATTCGACTGCCGGGAGGCAGTCGAAGGAGGGACACGGAGAAAAGGGGCCCCGGTCGCATCGATCAACGCGCCATTCCTCGCATGTCGGGGCTTTCCCGCAGCCCCTCCCGAATTCAGGTTCCCGACAGCCCCCGCTGGCTACAGTCCACGTCTACACACAAGAACCGAGCCCTCCCGTCGGGGTTCGAGATGGAGACCTGGACTCGTCGATGAAAGCCCTGCTTGCATTTGCCAAGGGCATCGACTGGCTGACGGACCGGTTCGGCACGCTTGCCGCCTGGGCTGTCCTGCTGTCGTGCTTTATCAGCGCCGCGAACGCGGTGATCCGCTACGGCCTGGACATCAGCTCCAACGCCTTCCTTGAGATCCAGTGGTACCTGTTCGCCGCCTGCGTCATGGGCGGGGCGGCGCAGGTGCTGCGGCTCAACGAGCATGTGCGCGTCGACATCCTCTACACGCGGCTGCGCGGCCACGGCAAGGTCTACGTCGACCTGTTCGGACTCATCGTCTTCCTGATCCCCGTGATGGGGTATGCGGGCTGGCTGTCGTGGGACTTCTTCCTGGTGAAGCTCACCACCGGCATGCGCGCGGAGGACACCGTCGCCGCGCTCGGCTACGGCGGTTATGCGTGGAAGCTGTTCACCAGCGGCGAGGTGTCGGGCAACGCCGGCGGGCTGATCCGCTGGCCGGCCGCGCTGACGCTGCCGGTGGGCTTCGCGCTCGTGTTCCTGCAGGGGATCTCGGAGGTGATCAAGCGCATCGGCTATCTGGCCCATCTCGTCGAGATGGACACGCACTACGAGAGGCCGCTGCAATGATCACGATGGAGCAGTTCCCTCCGCTGATGTTCGCGGGGCTGATCATCATCATGCTGATCGGCTTCCCCGTGGCGTTCTCGCTGGCCGCGCTGGGCCTGGCCTGCGGCTTCTTCGCGGTGAGCCAGGGCTGGTTCCCACCCTCGTTCATGTCGGCGCTGCCGCAGAACGTCTTCGGCATCCTGTCCAACGACCTGCTGCTGGCTATCCCCTTCTTCACGCTGATGGGCGCGCTGCTGGAGAAATGCGGCCTGGCCGAGGACATGCTCGACTCGATGGGCCAGCTCTTCGGGCCGGTGCGCGGCGGGCTGGGCTACTCGGTGATCATCGTGGGCTTCATCCTGGGCGCGATCACCGGCACGGTGGCGGGTCAGGTGATCGCGATGGCGATGATCTCGCTGCCGGTCATGATGCGCTACGGCTACAACATGCGCTACGCCACCGGGGTGCTGGCGGCCTCGGGAACGATCACGCAGCTGGTGCCGCCGTCGCTGGTGCTGGTGGTGCTGGCGGACCAGCTCGGCAAGCCGGTCGGCGACATGTACAAGGGCGCGTGGGGCCCCTCGATCCTGCAAGTGCTGATCTTCGCGCTCTACACCTTCATGGTGTCGCGCATCAAGCCCGAACACGTCCCTGGCGTCCCCAAGGAGGCACGCACCCTGAACGGCTGGGCGCTATGGAAGAAGTGCCTGCGCGGCATCATCCCTTCGGCGATCCTGATCTTCGCGGTGCTGGGCTCGATGGGCGGATTGCCGGGCATCGACACAGCGGTGTGCACGCCGACCGAAGCAGGGGCGATGGGCGCGGTCGGGGCCTTCATCCTGGCGGCATCGCACCGGCGGCTGAACTGGCCGGTCATGCGGGACGCCATGATCGGCACGATGCGCATCACCGCGATGGTGGTGTTCATCCTGATCGGCTCACGGACCTTCTCCCTCGTGTTCCAGGGCGTCGAAGGCGGCAAGTGGATCGAGCACCTGCTCTCCAACCTGCCCGGCGGTCAGATCGGCTTCCTGATCGTCGTCAACCTCTTCATCTTCTTCCTGGCGTTCTTCCTCGACTTCTTCGAGATCGCCTTCATCATCCTGCCGCTGCTCGGCCCGGTCGCCGACAAGATGGGTATCGACCTGGTGTGGTTCGGCGTGATGCTCTGCGTGAACATGCAGACGAGCTTCATGCATCCGCCGTTCGGTTTCGCGCTGTTCTACCTGAGAGGGATTTCGGACACGCTGTTCAAGAACGGCGCGCTGCCCAAGCGGGTGCTTTCGAGCGATATCTACCTGGGCTCGATCCCCTGGGTCGTGATGCAGCTGATCCTGGTGGCCATCGTCATCTTCTTCCCGGTCACGGTGACGGCGTTCCTCGACAAGGCGGAAGCGGTCGACATGGACAAGGCGACGGAGATGCTCCAGGGCATCGACGCCGGTCAGGCCGAGCGAACCGATCCCAACGCGGACACGAACGCGCTGTTCGGGTTGCCCGCCGAGGCCGCGTCCGCACCGGCCTCCTCGGCCTCTGGAGGAACTCCCTAGCGCGTCGAGGGCGGCATGTTCGACGCCTCCTTGATGCGATCCCAGGCGTCCTTCACAGCGGGTTTGGCCCTCGCCCATTCCAGCGAAGAACCCTGGCGCTGGTTGCCCCAGTCGCGGTGCAGTTCCGCCTCGAAGTCATCGAAGTCGCGGTCCGGATAGCGCGCGAACGCATCGACCCCGTAGGCATACGCCGGACCGAAGTCATCATGCGTGTCGCCTTGCTGGATGTAGGGCCGCTGGGCGTAGTTGTCGCGCCAGTAGGCGGCCTCCTGCTCGTGGTCGTAGGCCTTGTCGCGGGGTTCGTTGAAGTCGGGCATCGGAGTCTCCAGAAGTCTCGATGACCTTCGTCGGCAAGTGCCATGCCCTCCGCTCGCTGCAGCCAACAGGCGCCCAGGACCTTCTACTGACAACTGATCAGGTGCTGGGCAGCGACCGCGGACGACACGGCAGTTGGCGGGCTTACTGCGGCGTGACGATCTTGAGCCCGACGATGCCCGCGGCGATCAGGCCGATGCACGCCAGGCGCGCCAGCGATGCCGATTCGCCGAGCAGCACGATGCCCGCGATCGCCGTGCCGACGGCACCGATGCCCGTCCACACCGCGTAGGCCGTTCCCACCGGCAGATGCTTCAGCGCCCAGCCCAGCAGCACGACGCTTGTCACCATCGCCACCACGGTACCCACCGTCGGCCATGGCCGCGTGAACCCCTCCGTGTACTTCAGGCCGACGGCCCAGCCGATCTCGAACAACCCGGCCAAAAACAACACGCCCCACACCATCGCCATCTCCTTGAAAGTGGATGGACACGACTGTATGTTCGCAGCCCTGATAGTTAAAGTCAGAATCCATCAGGTTCACTGACAGATCACGGACCCACCATGGCTTTCGACCTCGACAACCTCCGCGTCTTCCTCGCGGCGATCGACCACGGCTCGTTCTCCGCTGCGGCGCGCGCACTGGGGCGCGTGCCGTCCGCCGTCAGCATGACGATCGCGAACCTGGAAGCTCAGCTCGCCCTCCCCCTCTTCGACCGCGTCGGCCGGGAACCTGTCCCCACCGTGCAGGCGCTCGCCCTGGTGCCGCAGGCTCGCCGGCTGGCCGAGCAGCTCGGCCAGCTCAACCGTCATGCGTTGTCGCTGACCCAAGGACTGGAGCCCTCGCTGACGATCACGGTCGTGCCCGAGCTCGTCGCCGCAACGCCATGGAGCGACGCACTGACGACGCTGTCCGCCGAATTCCCGCTGCTGGACGTCGAGGTGCTGACCGCGCCGCAGGCGGACGCGCTCGCGATGCTGAAGTCCGGCCGCGCGCAACTGGCGCTCGTCTTCGAACGCCAAGGACTCGACCCGTCGGAGCAGTTCCAGGAAGTGGCCCGCGAAACGCTGATCGCCGTCGCGGCGGCCTCGCATTCGATGCTCGCGCGCGATCCGTCGGCGCTCCGCGACGAGCACCTCATCGCCGAACGACAGATCCTGGTCGCCGGTCGCGATGCCTGCGACGTCGACAAGCGGATCGCCGTCTCCCGCGTGCAGTGGCGCACCGACAGCCCGGTGGCGGCGTTGCGGATGGTGTCGGCGGGACTCGGATGGGCATGGTTGCCGTCGGGGTTCGTGCGCGCGGCGCTGGCCGCGGGGGAACTGGTGCAGATTCCCGCGGGCAACTTCACGACGGCGCTACAGCTCTACGTCGACGTCGTCTGGACGCAGACGCGGCCGCTCGGGCTCGCCGCACGGCGTTTCGTCGAACTGCTGAACGGCCGCGAGGGCTGCTCCGGCGCGATCGCTGGCGATCGGACGCCGGCCGGAGCTTCGTTCAGCGGTAGCGCTCCGGATCCGGCGAGTCCGTCGGCTGAGCGACCACGCGCCGGAAAGCGGCGTTCATCGGCAGCTTCAGGTTGATGCCCGTCGGCGGCAGCGGCGACTCGAACCAGCGTCTGTAGATGGTGTGGATCTCGCCGCTGCGGTACAGGCCGGTCAGCACGTCGTCGACCATGCTCTTGAACATCGGATCGTCGCGGTTCAGCCCGATCGCATAGGGCTCCACGGTCAACGCGCGATCGGAGATCACATAGTCGTCCGTCGAGACCGCCGCTCCCTGCTGCGCCAGCAGGCTGCGGATGATCACGTCGTCCATCATGAACGCGTCGGCGCGGCCGCTGCGCAGCAGCTGGAACGCGTCCGGATCGTCCAGCCCGGCGACGATGCGGATGTTCAGCCCCTGTTGCTCATTGACCTTGGCCAGGTGCTGGATGCTGGTCGTGCCGATGGTGCTTACCACCGGCCGGCCGCGCAGGTCGAGCAGGCTCTGCACCTTCTCGCCGTAGCGCGTCATCAGCTTGGTCTCGGCAACGAAAATCGTCACCGAGAATGCCTGGCTGCGCGCGCGCTCGGCGGTGTTGGTCGTGATGCCGCACTCCATGTCCAAGGTGCCGTTGCTGACCATCGGCATGCGCGTCGCCGAACCGACCGCGACGCGTCGCACCTCCAGGTCGGGCAGCTTGAGCCGCACGCGCAGCGACGCGATCACGCGCTCGCAGAGTTCGACGGAATAGCCCGTCGGCCGCAGCTGCGCGTCGAGATAGCTGAACGGTGCCGACGCCGGCCGGTAACCGATGACGACGACCCCGGTCTCGCGGATGCGCGTCAGCGTCGGGCCTTCGGGCGGTTGCGCCAGGCGCGACGCCGACGGTCCGGCGAGTCCCGGCTTGACCGGCGCGGCGCTCGCGGGCAACGCGCCCGCCTTCCACACCCAGATCAGAAGGACCGCGGTCACGACGCTGACGATCCGCGCACTCATCGATCAGGCCTCGCCGTTCTCACCGTTGTCGCCGATGCCATCGGTGCCGCCTCGACCGGAGGCATCGTCCTGGCCCAGCGCTCCGGCATCGAGCCGCCGCAACTCGTCGAGCCGCGCGCCGATCTTGATTTCCAGGCCGCGCGGCACGGGTTCATAGAAGCGCTGATCCTCGAGGCCGTCCGGCAGGTACTGCTCGCCGGCCACGTACGCACCCGGGAAATCATGCGCGTAGCGATAGGCCTTGCCGTAGCCGAGCTCCTTCATCAGACGCGTCGGCGCGTTGCGCAGGTGGACCGGCACGGGCCGCGAGCTGTCCTGCTTGATCAGTGCGCGGACCTGGTTGTAGGCGTTGTAAACGGCGTTCGACTTCGGCGCGATCGCCAGATAGACGACCGCCTGAGCCAGCGCGAGCTCGCCTTCCGGCGAACCCAGGCGCTCATAGGTTTCGGCCGCGTCCAGGCAGATCCGCAGTGCACGCGGATCGGCGTTGCCAATGTCTTCGCTGGCCATCCGGACCAGTCGTCGCGTGATGTAGCGCGCATCGACGCCGCCGTCGAGCATCCGCACCAGCCAATACAACGCCGCGTCCGGATGGGAGCCTCGCACGGACTTGTGCAGCGCCGAAATGACGTCGTAGAACTGGTCGCCGCCCTTGTCGTAACGGCGCAGTTGCTCGCCCAGCGTGCGCTCCAGCAGCGCCTCGTCGATCTCCGCCGTGCCCGCGGGGGTCAGTTGCGCCACGGTCTCCAGCGTGTTCAGCAGACGCCGCGCATCGCCATCGGCATAACCGATCAAGCGCAGCGTGGCGGCCTCGCTCACCGGCGGCGCGCCGAGCGCCTCGCGTCCGCGCGTCAGCAGCTCGCGCATGTCCTGCTCGTCGAGCGACTTCAGCACGTGCACCGTCGCCCGCGACAGCAACGCCGAGTTCACCTCGAACGACGGGTTCTCGGTCGTCGCTCCGATGAAACTGAACAGCCCCGACTCGACATGCGGCAGGAAGGCATCCTGCTGCGCCTTGTTGAAGCGGTGGACCTCATCGACGAACACGATCGTGCGCCGGCCCTGCCCCGCCGCGACCTGCGCGCGGTCGACCGCCTCGCGGATGTCCTTGACGCCGCCCAGGACCGCGGAGATCGCGATGAACTGTGCGTCGAAGTGCTGCGTCATCAAGCGCGCCAGCGTCGTCTTGCCGACGCCGGGCGGCCCCCACAGGATCATCGAATGCGGCCGGCCGCTCTCGAGCGCGACACGCAGCGGCATGCCCTCACCCAGCAGGTGGCGCTGGCCGACGACCTCGTCGAGCTTGCGCGGCCGCAGCCGTTCCGGCAGCGGTGCGTGCTGGCTCGGTGCGGCCCCCGAAGGCTGTCCGCCCGGGACGGAATCGAACTCGTCCGGAAAGAGCGACGCGTTGCTCATCGATGCTGACTCAGACGCCGCTCAGGGCTGGCGCGCGATGTCGGTGCCCGGCGGCGGGTTGAAGCGGAAACGGTCGGCCGACACCTTCGCGTTGGGCTCGATCGCACTGAACTGCATCACCGATTGCTGGCCGAAACCGTCCACGATCTCCAGCGCGCCCAGTTCGCGCCCCTTGAAACCGAGCTTCAGGCTCTGCAGGCCGCTGTCGTTGCGCTTGGGCGTCGCCTGCACCCAGTCCAGGCCGTTCGCCGCCGGCAGCGACTTCAGCGTGAAATCCTTCGACAGGTCGCCGCCCGCGAGCAGCGACACCGGCGTCGCGCCCAACGCCTGGTCCATGTTGCGGACGCTGGCCTGCTGCAGGTCCGGGTCGTAGATCCACACCTCCTTGCCGTCGGCCACGATCAGTTGCTCGGCCGGCTTGGCGTAGCTGAAGCGGAACTGGTTCGGGCGTTGGAACTCGAAGGTGCCGGTCGTCGTCTTCTTGCGCTTGCCGTCGGGTGCGGTGACGGTCTGCGTGAACGTCGCGCGGCCGCTCTTCACCTCGGTGACGAACTGCTGCAGCGCGCTCACGCCGTCGGCGTGGGCCAAGGTCGTGACGCAGACGGCGATCGCCGCGATGCCACGGGTCAGGATACGGAGCATGGAGGAAGCCTCAATCATTCGTCGCGTTCATTCGTCGCGTTCATTCATCGCGGTCGGTGGTCGCGTCCGGCGACGCATCAGTCGTCCCGCTTGGGCACGATGATGTCGCGGTTGCCGTTGGTGGCCATCGCCGAGACGACGCCGGACTTCTCCATCTGCTCCAGCAAACGGGCGGCCCGGTTGTAGCCGATGCGCAGATGTCTCTGCACCAGCGAGATCGACGCCCGCTTGTGCTGCAGCACGATGCCCACGGCCTGGTCGTACATCGGGTCGGATTCGCCGTCGCCGCCTGCTGTCAGGCCGGGCAAGCCATCGCCGCCCCCATCGCCGTCCAGCACGCCGCCTTCCAGGATGCCTTCGATGTAGTTGGGCTCACCTTGCTCCTTCAGGTACTCGACGACGCGATGCACCTCGTCGTCGCTGACGAACGCGCCGTGCACGCGCACCGGCAGGCCGGTACCCGACGCCATGTAGAGCATGTCGCCCATGCCCAGCAACGCTTCCGCGCCCATCTGGTCGAGGATGGTCCGCGAGTCGATCTTGCTCGACACCTGGAAGGACAACCGCGTCGGGATGTTGGCCTTGATCAGGCCGGTGATCACGTCGACCGACGGCCGCTGCGTCGCGAGGATCAGGTGAATGCCGGCCGCGCGCGCCTTCTGCGCCAGGCGGGCGATCAGTTCCTCGATCTTCTTGCCGACGACCATCATCAGGTCGGCCAGTTCGTCGATGACGACGACGATGTGCGGCAGACGCTCCAGCGGTTCCGGCTCTTCCGGCGTCAGGCTGAACGGGTTGGGGATCTTCTCCTCGCGTTCGGCCGCGTCGGCGATCTTCTTGTTGAAGCCCGCGAGGTTGCGCACGCCCATCTTGGACATGAGCTTGTAGCGCCGCTCCATCTCGTTGACACACCAGTTCAACGCGTTGCTGGCCTGCTTCATGTCGGTCACGACGGGCGCCAGCAGATGCGGGATGCCTTCGTAGACGCTCATTTCCAGCATCTTCGGGTCGATCAGGATCAGGCGGACATCGCGGGCCTCGGCCTTGTAGAGCACCGACAGGATCATCGCGTTGATGCCCACCGACTTGCCCGAGCCGGTCGTGCCGGCCACCAGGCAGTGCGGCATCTTGGCCAGGTCGGCCACCACCGGCAGGCCGACGATGTCCTTGCCCAGGCCCATCGTCAGCGGCGACGCGGCGTCGGCGTAGACCTGGGAGCCCAGGATCTCGGACAGCCGGATGGTCTGGCGGCGCGCGTTCGGCAGCTCCAGCGCCATGTAGTTCTTGCCCGGGATGGTCTCGACCACGCGGATCGAGGTCAGGCTCAGCGAGCGTGCCAGGTCCTTGGCCAGGCCCAGGATCTGCGAGCCCTTCACGCCGGTCGCCGGCTCGATCTCGTAACGCGTGATCACCGGCCCCGGCGAGGCCGCCACCACCCGCACATCGACGCCGAAGTCCTTCAACTTCTTCTCGATCATGCGGCTGGTCATCTCCAGCGATTCGGGCGTCACCGTCTCGATGCGCGGCGGCGGTGCGTCCAACAGGTCCACCTGTGGCAGCTTCGCGTCCGTCGGATCGGTGAACAGCGTCTGCTGGCGCTCCTTGATGACGCGCGTGGACTTCGGCACCTCGGCGACCGGCGGCTCGATGACGATCGGGATGTGATGCTCTTCCTCGACCAGGCGCTCGACCTCGACGACCGCTTCGCGCTCGCGTTTGGCTTCCTTGCCGACGCGCTTGTCCTCGGCGATCTCGCGACGGACCTCGCGCTTCTCGATCAGACGCTCGATCTTGGTTCCGATCTGCTCGGCGACGCGAAGCCAGGAGAACTTCAGCGCCAGCGACACGCCGGCCACCAGCGCCGCGATCCACACTACGCCAGAACCCGCGAAGCCGAGCAGCTTCATGCTGGCGGGTCCGAGCAGGTAGCCCAGCACGCCGCCGGCGTGCCCGGGCAGGTGTGACTCCCAGCCGTAGAGGCGGGTCCATTCGAGCGCGCAGCTCGCGGCCATCAGGAGAACAAGGCCGGCCACCGTCGGCAGGCGTTCCTTGAAGGTCAGCATCGGACCGCCGTCGGCGCGCAGCATGCGCGCCAGGCCGCTCAGCCACGCACGCAGCGAGATGAGCATCAGCCACCAGCAGGAGTAGCCGAAGCCGAACAGCATCAGGTCGGAGATCCAGGCGCCGAGCGCACCGACGCGGTTGTGCGCCGGGACTGAGGTACCGGCGGTACTGAAGGCCGCATCGGCGCGGTCATGACTGACCATGGCGAGCAAGACCAGGCACCACACCAGCGCGCCGATCAGCAGCCACAGCGGCGTGCGCAGCGGACTGGGAGGCGCGGGCGGCGCGGCGGGAGGCGCCGCCTTCTTGGACTTGCGTGCCGGCGCGGGGCGCTCGGTCGGAGCGGCGTCGTCACCGCCGCCCAGCAGGGAACCGGGAAAACTCATCCCTCGATTGTGACGCACAAGCCCCGCGTCCCGGACGCGGGGCTCCTCACCAAGGTGAAGAAACGTTGAAGCGTCAGCCGCTGGCGCCTCAGTCGTGCTGCAGGCGTTCCTTGATGACCACGGAGCCGTTCTCGAGCGTCTCGATGACGCCCTTGTCCTCCAGGTCCTTCATGACGCGACTGACCATCTCGCGCGACGCGCCGACGACCTTCGCCATGTCCTGCCGCGACACCTTGCCGCGGATGATCTTCACGCCCTTCTCTTCCTCCGCCATGTCGAGCAGCGTGCGCGCGACGCGACCGTAGACGTCGAGCAGCGCGAGCGACTCGATCTGGCGGTCCGCGTTTCTCAGGCGCGCGACGAGGCCGCGCAGGATGCCGTAGGCCAGGCTGGAGGACTCCGGCAGACCGCGGCCGAAGTCGGCGCGACCCAGCACCAGCATGTCGGTCTGCACCTCGGCGCGGACCGTGGCCGAGTGCGGCTCGTTGTCGATGAGGCTCATCTCGCCGACGTAGTCGCCAGGCTGCAGCACGGCGAGGATGACTTCGCGGCCGCGGCTGTCCGCGGTCAGCACGCGGGCGCGGCCGTTGAGCAGGATGAAGAGCGCGTTGGACTTGGTGCCCTGCTCGACGATCAACTCGCCGCGTTTGAAGCGCCGTTTGACGACGCTGTCCGCGATGGACTGGGCCTGGTCGGCGGTCAGCAGGGAGAACAAGGGAACCCTGCGGATCAGATCCAAATTGGACAACATGGCCATGAAGGGGTGCCTCCTGTCGGGGGTTAGGGTCAATCGTGGTTGTCAGGATGGCAGAGAGACCCGCCACCTAGAATGGATGCATTGTGCCAATTTGTTCACGCCTGTTCATAGGGTCAACGCCATAGGCCGCCCGCCGGTCCCCTTAGGCTGTCGACCCTTGCGTCCGTTGAACGCATCCCCATTTCCCCTGTCATGAGCCAAAACACCCGCCACGCCCAGCTGTTGATCCTCGGTTCCGGCCCCGCCGGCTACACCGCCGCCATCTATGCGGCGCGTGCCAACCTGAAGCCGCTTCTGGTGACGGGCATGGCGCAAGGGGGTCAGTTGATGACCACGACCGAGGTGGACAACTGGCCCGCCGACGTGATGGGCGTGCAAGGTCCCGAGCTGATGCAGCGCTTCCAGGAGCATGCCGAGCGCTTCCAGACCGAGATCGTGTTCGACCACATCAACAGCGTCGACTTCTCCAAGCGTCCGTTCACGCTCACCGGCGACAGCGCGGTCTACACGGCCGATGCGGTGATCCTCGCCACCGGCGCTTCCGCGCAATACCTGGGACTGCCGTCGGAAGAGTCGTTCATGGGCCGCGGCGTCAGCGCCTGCGCGACCTGCGACGGCTTCTTCTATCGCGAGCAGGAAGTCTGCGTCGTCGGCGGCGGCAACACCGCGGTCGAGGAAGCGCTGTACCTGTCCAACATCGCCAGCAAGGTCCACCTGATCCATCGTCGCGACAAGTTCCGCGCCGAGCCGATCCTGGTCGACAAGCTCATGGACAAGGTCAAGGCCGGCAAGATCGAACTGCACGTGTTCCACACGCTGGACGAGGTGCTGGGCGATGCGAGCGGCGTGACCGGCGTGCGCATCAAGAGCACGCAGGACGGCACGACCACCGACATCAAGCTGCAGGGCTGCTTCATCGCGATCGGTCACAAGCCCAACACCGACATCTTCCAGGGCCACATCGAGATGAAGGACGGCTACATCCGCACGAAGAGCGGTCTGGAAGGCTTCGCCACGATGACCACCGTGCCGGGCGTGTTCGCCGCGGGCGACGTGCAGGACCACGTGTATCGCCAGGCCATCACCAGTGCCGGCACCGGCTGCATGGCGGCGCTGGATGCTCAGCGTTTCCTGGAGCAGGAATCAGCCTGACCCTCCCGGTGCGCGCGGCTGCGCGCCCATGGACGGGTGCTCCCGAGCTTCACTGACCGGCCCGCCTTTGCGCGGGCCGGTTCGTTTCTGCTACACTCTTCGTTTCCCCGCGCCATCAACCTGTGAAGGATCTTGACGCGAGGAAGATGGGATACCGCCACCCTATGGCGAGGTGAGGCCGCCGCCCGCGACTCGACAGCGAGGTCGAGACGATTGGGACGGTCGCCGGATGACAAGTATCGGAGTGTCCTCATGGCACGCGTCTGCGAAGTCACGGGCAAGAAGCCCATGGTCGGGAACAACGTTTCCCACGCCAACAACAAAACCAAGCGCCGGTTCCTCCCGAACCTGCAATACCGCCGTTTCTGGGTCGAAAGCGAAAACCGCTGGGTCCGTCTGCGCATCACCAACGCCGGGCTGCGTCTGATCGACAAGAAGGGCATTGACGCCGTGCTGGCCGACCTGCGCGCGCGCGGTCAAGCCTAATCACTGAACCAGGAGCGACACCATGGCATCCAAAGGCGGACGCGAGAAGATCAAGCTGGAATCCACTGCCGGCACCGGTCATTTCTACACCACCAACAAGAACAAGAAGACCACGCCCCAAAAGCTGGAATTCATGAAGTTCGACCCCAAGGCACGCAAGCACGTGCTGTACAAGGAAACCAAGCTGAAGTGATTCAGCCCGGTCCTTGAAGAAGAAAACCCGCCTCTCGGCGGGTTTTTTCATGGGCGATCGAAAGGGGCTTCACCACCCCATCGCGATCAGCGTGTCGGCGCCAGGCGCGCCTTGCCGAGCAGTTCGCGCGCCATCCAGTCGTCGATCATCTTCTTCTCATAGCGCAACGGCTCGGAGTCGAAGTAGCGGTTGCCGACGCCATTCTGGTAGTCCATGTCCTTCAGGTCCGCCTTGCCGGACTTCAGGACCTGGCCGTTCTCGCTGAGCGTATAGGTGAAGCTCATGCGCGGAATCGTCACCGATCGAAGGATGCGGAGCCGATCGGTGCGGACATGCGGTTCGACTTCGCCCGCCAGGTCAACGTCGGTGACGTCGATCTTGAGCTGCTTGCCGGGCAGTTCGCGCGCCGCGAGTGCCTTGAAGTGCTCTTCGAGTTGCTTCATGGCGTTGTCGCGATCCACGCCGACCCAGCCGATGTCGGAGAAGTTTTCCGGCTTGATGAAGTTGACTTCCGCTTGAGCCTGCGCAGCCGCGGCGATTGCGCCCAGGCTGGCGCTCATCAGGCCGAACAGCACAGCGCGCTTGAAATGGGTCGAGGCCATCATGTCAATCTCCTTGTCTGAGAGTTCAACAAATTATGGGCGCCGCCAAGAAAAAAGGCGCCCAGTAGGGGCGCCCTTTGCATTGCTTCATCTCCGCCTGGGTGCAGGCCATCACTCTGGCCGGCCTCCGGGGCCCGATGAGCCGACCTTCGTTCAGACGCGCACAGTGCGCAAACCCGTCGCGAAAGCCTTGAGTTCGGCGATGCCGCTCTCCTCGGCCTTGCGGCACCAGGCCTGCAGGTCATGCACCAGCTGCTCGGCCGACACGTTCGTGCGGGTCCACAGCTGACGCAGTTCTTCGCGCATCGTCACCAGCTTGTCGAGCACCGGGCTCGCCGCGCGGGCGCCGTTCAGTTGCTCCTGATAGGCGGCCGGGATCTTCTCGGCATCGCGATGCAGCCAGCGGGTCGCCAACTTGAACTGATGGAACTTGACGCTGTGCTGCTCGCCCGCCGCCTTCAACTGGAGCAGCTCGGCCTTGCAGGCGCCGCGCAAGCCGCGCGCATAACGGGCCATCACTTCGTAGCGATTGGCGATGATGGCTTCCAGCGTGTCCTTGTCGGCCACGGCCTTGAGCTCGCCCGTCTTCATCTGGGGTGCGGTCTTGCGCACCTTCGCCCAGCCGATCATCTCCATCGCACGGATGTAACCCCAGCCGATGTCGAACTCGAAAGGCTTGACCGAGAACTTGGCCGACGTCGGATAGGTGTGGTGATTGTTGTGCAGCTCTTCGCCGCCAATGATCACACCCCAGGGCGACACGTTCGTCGACGCGTCCTGCGCCTCGAAGTTGCGATAGCCCCAGTAGTGACCGACGCCGTTGATCACGCCGGCGGCCCAGAACGGGATCCAGGCCATCTGCACCGCCCAGACGGCCATGCCGGCCACGCCGAACAGCGCCAGGTCGATGATCATCATCAGGGACACGCCCCACACCGAACGGCCGGTGTAGACATGGCGCTCGATCCAGTCGTCCGGCACGCCATGGCTGAACTTCTTGATCGTTTCCTCGTTCTTGGCTTCGGCGCGGTACAACTCGGCGCCACGCGTCATCACCGTCTTGATGCCGCGGGTGACCGGGCTGTGCGGGTCATCCTCGGTCTCGCACTTCGCGTGGTGCTTGCGGTGGATGGCCACCCATTCGCGAGTGACCATGCCGGTCGTCAGCCACATCCAGAAGCGGAAGAAGTGCGACGGGATCGGACCCAGGTCGAGCGCCCGGTGCGCCTGGGCGCGGTGCAGGAAGATCGTCACGCCAGCAATGGTGATATGCGTCACCACCAGGGTGAAGACCACGATCTGCCACCAGTTGGCGCCGGTGAAGCCGTCGATCATCCACGCCAGGATGGCGTCGTGCACAGACATCAATACGTTCATTCGGTCCTAACCCTGCTCGCGAGGAGCCAGTTGTCCACAGGAAGCCCCGATTGTAGGCGACGCACTCTAGAAATCGCCCAGAGGTAAGCCGCTTTCCCGTCGGTCTTTTGACGCTTCACGACCGGAAGGGCCTGAAGACGTGATCGAACAGACACGATGAGCTGTTCGCAATAAGAAACATGCCGCTCATCGGACCCCGGCCAGGTCCGGTCGGCAGGCTCATTTCTTACGTTCCCAGACGGCCGCGAAGAAGCCGTCGCTCTGATGACGATGCGGCCACAGGCGCAGGTAGCCGTTCTCGGTCAGCTGTGCCGCCTGGGTCGCGTCGACCTGGGCGTGGGTCAGCACGTCCTGAGCGGGCATCAGGATGAAGTCTGGATGCGCCTCCGCGAAAGCCTGGGCGACCGACTCGTTCTCGGCATCGAGCAGTGAACAGGTCGCATAGACCAGGCGGCCGCCCGGCTTGAGCAGTCGCGAGGCGCTGTTCAGGATGGCCAGCTGCTTGTCGTGCAATTCCAGGACGCTGTTCGGGGATTGGCGCCATTTCAGATCGGGATTCCGGCGCAGCGTGCCCAGGCCCGAGCACGGCGCATCGACCAGCACGCGGTCGATCTTGCCGGCCAGGCGCTTGACGCGCTCATCGCGTTCGTTGCTGATCTGCACGGGGTAGACGTTCGACAGCCCGCTGCGCGCCAGGCGCGGCTTGAGCTTGTCGAGTCGATGCCCCGAGACGTCGAATGCATACAGCCGACCGGTGTTGCGCATCGCGGCCCCCAGCGCCAGGGTCTTGCCGCCGGCGCCAGCGCAGAAATCGACGACCATCTCTCCGCGCTTGGCCTCGGTGAGCAAGGACAGCAATTGGCTGCCTTCATCCTGGACCTCGACCTGGCCGCTGGTGAAGACGTCCAGCTTCTGCAGCGCCGGCTTGCCCTCGAGCCGCAGGCCCCAGGGCGAGAACGGCGTCAGCGACGACGCGAATCCCTTGTCCTTCAAGGCCGCCTGCACGTCCTCGCGCTTGGCCTTCAGCAGGTTGACACGCAGATCCAGGGGCGCGGACACGTTGACGGCGTCGGCCAGTTGCCAGAACTGCTCAGCACCCAGACGCTGCCTCAGCGGCTCGACCAGCCAGTCGGGCAGGTTGTGGCGCAGCTTCTCCGGCAGCTTGCTGCGGTCGACCTTCGCCACCTGCTTGAGCCATTGCTGCTCCTGGTCGTCGGTCGCCGCGCGGAGGAAGGTGTCGCTGCCGGCCCAGGCGAGGATCGCCAGCCGCCGCGACATCGGACCGCGGCCCGACTGGGCCAGATGCTGCAGCACCGGACGCTGGCGCAGCACGGCGTAGGCGGTCTCGGCGATGGTGTGGCGCTCGCGCTGGCCGAGCGCCTTGTGCGCACGGAAGAAATCGGAAACGAGGGCGTCGGCGGGCTTGTCGAACAGCAGCAGGCTGTCCACCAGTTCGGCGCAGAGTTCAAGAAGGGCATTAGGATGCATCGCGCGATTATCCCCGGCTCCGGCGTCAGGCCCGCGCCCTGCCCCATTCCCGCCGTCACGCCCCTGCCCATGAGTGCCTCCCACACCGTCCAAGACCCTGCCGCGCACGGCGCCGGCGACCCGCTGCAACCACTGCCCGACGCCCCCACCGGGCGTTACCGCCACTACAAGGGCGGCGAATACGAGGTCCGCGGCGTCGTCCGCCACAGCGAGACGCTGGAGCCCCTCGTGCTCTACGTGCCGCTCTACAACGACAGCGGCCTGTGGGTGCGCCCCTACGACATGTTCTTCGGCTCCGTCGACATCGACGGGGTGACGCAGCCGCGCTTCGCCCGGGTCCCCGACTGATTGCCCGTGGATCGGCCCATGCCCCTTCTGCACCAGATCAAGCGCCGCCCGCGTCTGCTGATCGGCGCGGCCACCGGCGCGCTGCTGGCGGCCGCCTGGCCGGTCGAACTGGCCTGGCACACCCGCGCGTTGCTGGGCTGGAGCGCCGGCGTCTGGACCTACCTCGTGCTGATCGGCTGGATGATGTTCCGCACCGATGCGGAAGACGTCGAGGAGCAGGCCAGCGCCGTCGCGGACGGTGCGCCGACGGTGCTGGTATTGGCGATCCTCGGCGGAGCCGCCAGCATGGCGGCGATCGCGCTGGAACTGGCGCAGGTGAAAGAGGCCGGCCTGTTGAAGGCCTGGCCGCACCTGCTGGTGGCATCGGCGACGCTGACCGGTTCGTGGCTGCTGCTTCCGGTGGAGTTCGGACTGGCGTATGCGTCGCTGTTCCACTGTGGCCCGAAGGCGCCTCACGGGCTGGAATTCCCCGGCGACGAGGACGCTCCCGACTACCTGGATTTCTTCTATTTCGCGGCGACGGTCGCCGCGACCTCGCAGACCTCGGACGTCGTCGTCAGCGCGCGACCGATCCGGCGACTGGTGCTGGTGCAGGCGATACAGGCCTTCGTGTTCAACACCGTCGTGCTGGCGCTGACGATCAACTTCCTTGCCGGCATGCTGGGCTGAACGACGCGGCCCGGCATTCATCGGCCCTGGGCGCAGCCCGCGGCGGGTCGTGCGGCGGGCGGTCAGCTGAACATCTGCGGCTCGCCGCCGCGATGAAGGACGCGCGCGCCCTCGATCGCGAGCTTCCCCTCGACGAACCAGCGCACGGCGCTCGGGTACATGCGGTGCTCGACCTTGAGCACGCGCGCCGCCAACGCCGCCTCGTCGTCGCCGTCCAGCACCGGCACGATGGCCTGCGCGACGATCGGACCATGGTCCAGTTCCGCCGTCACGAAGTGCACCGTCGCGCCCGCCACGCGGCAGCCGGCCTCGATGGCGCGCTGATGCGTGTGCAGCCCCGTGAATGCCGGCAGCAGCGACGGGTGGATGTTGAGCATGCGGCCCGAGTAATGACCGGTGAACGCCGGCGTCAGGATGCGCATGAAACCAGCCAGCACGACCAGGTCGGGGGCGAAACCGTCGATGACGCGCTGCAGTTCCGCATCGAACGCGGCGCGCGCGGCGTCTCCCTTGCCGAAGGCCTTGTGGTCGACGACCGCGGTGGCGACGCCATGCGCCCGCGCGAATTCAAGTCCGGCGGCATCCGGCCGGTTGCTGATCACCGCGGCGATGCGGGCCGGCCATCCACCGGCCGTGCAGGCCTGGACGATGGCCTCCATGTTGGAGCCTCGCCCGGAGATCAGGATCACGATGTTCTTCATGGGCCGGCAGTGTAGCCAAGGGCATCGGCGCCAGCGCACTGCCATGACCGGCGGCGACCGGGCCGACGCTCCCTACAATCGCCCTCCCGCCGTCGCATGTCCGACCTCGTCCCGAGATCGCCGCGCGCCGGTGCGGCCACCGCCCCCAGCCTTCCGCCATGACCGACCACCCCACCCTCACCCCGCGCCAGCGCGTGCTCTCCGGCATGCGCCCGACGGGCGCGCTGCACCTCGGCCACTACCATGGCGCGCTGAAGAACTGGGTGCGTCTGCAGGACGCCTACGACTGCTTCTTCTTCGTTGCCGACTGGCACGCGCTGACCACGCATTACCAACACCGCGAAGGCCTGGAACAGAGCGTCTACGACATGGTCGTCGACTGGCTGGCGGCCGGCGTGGATCCGGAGCAGGCGACGCTGTTCATCCAGAGCCGCATGCCGGAACACGCCGAGCTGTTCACGCTGCTGGCGATGAGCACGCCGTCGAGCTGGCTGGAACGGATGCCGAGCTACAAGGACCTCGTGGCCGAGAACCGCGAGCTGGCGACCTACGGCTTCCTCGGCTACCCGCTGCTGCAGGCGGCCGACATCCTGATCTACAAGGCGGCCTTCGTGCCGGTCGGCGAGGACCAGGCACCGCACGTCGAGGTGACGCGCGAGGTCGCGCGACGCTTCAACCACCTCTACCGTCAGCCCTCGGCGCCCTTGTTCCCGGAACCGCAGGCGCTGATGACCGAGACCTCGCGGCTGCCCGGCCTGGACGGACGCAAGATGAGCAAGACCTACGGCAACGCGATCGCGATGCGCGACGCCCCGGAGGTCGTCGCCGACAAGGTGCGCAAGATGCAGACGGATCCGCAGCGCGTGCGTCGCGGCGATCCGGGCGAGCCCGAGCGCTGCCCTGTCTGGGCGCTGCACAAGGTCTACGCCGACAGCGACACGCGGGCATGGGTCGAGTCGGGCTGCCGCAGCGCGGGCATCGGCTGCCTGGACTGCAAGCAGCCGCTGATCGAGGCGATCCACGACGAGCAGGCGCCCTGGCGCGCCCGCGCCGACGAACTGCTCGCCGATCCGAAGAAGGTCCACTGGATCGTCGAGGTCGGCACCGAACGTGCCCGTGCTGTGGCACGCAAGACGCTGCGCGAGGTGCGCGGCGCGATGGGCATCGACTATTGAGCACACAGAGATGGCCGGCATCCACATCACCGACATCGAGTCCGCCATCAACTGGTGGCGACAACGCTCCCCGGGCGACGGCGTGACGCTGGGTCCCGAGCTGCGTGCGCTGGCGGAGGTCTATGCGCTGATGGTCTTCCATCACGAGACCGAGTGCGACGAGGACTCGATGCCGCCGCGCGCGCTCGCGGCCTGGACGCGCTGGTACGACACCACGCCGGACGCGCCCTGCATCGCGATCTGTTCGACCAGCCAGGGCGACGAACTCTGCAAGGGCTGCGGACGCAGCTTCGACGAGGTCCAGAACTGGCCGGTACTGACGCCCGGAGAGAAACGCGCCACCTGGCGGCGGATCACGATCGAAGGCACGGCGTGGCGCTTCAACCGCTATGCGGAACGGGCGATCGAGCGGCGCAGCGCCGCCGGTGCCGATGCTCAAGCGCCTGCCGACAAGGATCCCGTTTGAGCGCTGCGATCCACGGCCGACTCGCGAGCCTGCGCCAGATCCTGCCGCTCGCGTGGCCCGTGTTCATCGGGCAACTCGCGGTGCTGGCGTATTCGACGATCGACACGCTGCTCGTCGCCCGCCACTCCGCCATCGACCTCGCGGCCCTCGCGGTCGGTTCGGCCGTCTACACGTCGGTGTTCGTCGGATTGATGGGCGTGGTGCTGGCGATCTCGCCGGTGGCCGGGCAACTCTTCGGCGCGAAGCGCATGGCCGAAGCCGGCGACAGCCTGCATCAGGCCGCGTGGCTCGCGCTGGCGCTCACGGTGATCGGCGAATTGATCCTGTGGTTCCCGCAGCCCTTCCTCGCGATCTCGCAGGTCAGTCCCGAGATCGCCGCCAAGATCCGCGACTACCTGCGCATGCTGGGCATCGCGCTGCCCGCGGCCTTGCTGTTCACCGCCTACCGCGGCTTCAACACGGCGGTGTCGCGACCGAAGGCGGTGATGGCGTTGCAGATCGGCGGACTGCTCTTGAAGTTCCCGGCCAGCGCGCTGCTGATCGGCGGATTCACGCTGGGGCCGCTGCACGTGCCACCGCTGGGCGCGGTCGGCTGCGCGATCGCGACGGCAATCGTGATGTGGAGCCAGCTGCTGATCGCACTGGCCGTGCTGCGTCGCGATCCGTTCTATGCCGCGTTCGGCTTCGCTCGGACGGGGCTGCATCGCCCGCGCAAGGACACGTTGATGCGGCTGCTGAAGCTGGGCGTGCCCATGGGCGCGTCCGTGCTGATCGAAGTGACCGGCTTCACCTTCATGGCGATCTTCATCGCGCGGCTGGGCACGACGCCGGTGGCGGGGCACCAGCTCTGCGCCAACCTCGTCGCGATGATGTTCATGCTGCCGCTGTCGCAGGCGAACGCCTGCAGCACGCTCGTGGCGCAGGCCATGGGCGCGCGCGACTATGCGGCGGCGCGGCGGCTCGGCTGGCATGGATTGGAGATCGCGCTGGCGATCGCGTTCGTGCTCGGCGGCGTGGTCTTCTCGCTGCGGGAGCAGGTGCTGGGCCTCTACACCAGCAATGCCGCCGTCATCGCCACCGCGCTGCCCCTGCTGGGCTGGCTGTGGCTCTTCCACGTGTCCGACGCGGGCCAGACCGTGGCCGCCTTCGTGCTGCGCGCCCATCACATCGCGACGGCGCCGATGCTCATCTACGCGTTCGCGATCTGGGGGCTGGGCCTGGGCGGCGGCTACTGGCTGGTCTTCGGCGACCACGCCGTCGAGTTGCCCGCGATCATGCAGGGCGCGATGGGGTTCTGGAGCGCTGCCTCAGTCGGACTTGCCGCCGCCGCGATCGGGCTCGGCGCCCTGCTGGCCTTCGTTCATCGCCGCGAGATCGGGCGTTGAGCCTCAGCCAGCCGCGTTCAGCGGCAACGTGATCACGAAGCAGCTGCCGCCGCCCTCGCGGGCATCGCAGCGCACCGTGCCCTGGTGGGCCGTCGCGATCTGCTTCACCAGGCTCAGGCCGAGTCCCACGCCGCCCGACACCTCGGCATGGCCGGGCAGACGGAAGAAGGCCTCGAAGATCCGCTCGCGCATCGGCTCGGGCACGCCCGGGCCGCGGTCGCAGACCTGCAACTCGACGCGATCCTGCCCGGCGCGGCGCACCTTGAGCTCGACGACCGGCCCGCCGTAGCGGCGCGCGTTCTCGAGCAGGTTGCGCAGCGCGCGTCGCAGCAGACGGTCGTCGCCGTTCAGCGGCAGGCGGGCGATGCCGGTCTCGATCTCGAGTTCGGCGTCGCCCAGCGCGGCCGATTCGGCGGCGATCGCCAGCAGGTCCACCGGCTCCAGCCGCAGCGACTGCGCGCCGCCTTCAAGCCGGCTGGCCAGCAGCACCTCTTCGACGAGCGCGTCCAGCTCCACGATGTTGGTGTTGATCTCCTGCCCCAGACGCACGCGCTGGGCCGGCGACGCGTCGTCCAGCATCGAGAACGCCATCTTCAGCCGCGCCAGCGGCGAGCGCAGCTCATGGCTCGCGTTGGCCAGCAGGCTCTTCTGCGATCTCAGCAAAGCCTCGATCCGTTCGGCGGCGAGGTTGAAGCTGGTCGCGAGCGCGGCGACTTCGTCCTTGCCGTTGTCCTGCACGCGGAAACTCAGATCGCCGGAGCCGAACTGCTCGACCCCGGACTTCAGCGATTCGAGCCGGCGCGTCAGCCGCCGCACGACCGGATAGGCCCCGACGGCCACGGCCACGAACAGCACCGCCAGCAGCACGGCCAGGGCTTCGCCGCTCGGGCGGGGGATCCAACCGGGCAGCCAGGAGCCGTTCGCCGCGTCCTCGCGACGCTGCTGCTCCAGGCGGTCCAGCATGCGCTGGCGCATCTGCTCGACTTCGGGCCGCGGCTCGCGGCGGATGGGATTGCGCACGTCGTTCGGCGGCGGGCCGTCGACGAAAGGATCGCGGCGCTCGCGCTGCATCCGTTGCGGACCGCTCGCGGCACGCGCATCGGCTTCGAGCTTGTCCTGGCCGGTCGGGCCGGACGCGCCCGGCGGGCGGGCCAGGCGCAGGAACAGCAGGTGCCGGCCGTCGTCCAGCGGCACGCGCTGCACGCGCGAGCCGGGCAGATCCTCGCGACGCTCGAACAGCGGCGAGGCGCCGATGCGGCGTCCGCGCGAATCCTCCAGCGCCAGCGCCATCCGCAGGCGCTGACCCCAGTCCTCGACGGCGTCGGCCTGCTCGTCGGTCGACGCCGTGACCGGCGGCAGCGCGCGCTGCACCAGCACCGCGAGCGCCACCAGCCGCTCCGAGGCGGCCTGCTCGAAGGTTCCGCGCTCCTGCTCGATGCGGCCCTGGAAGAGCCACGCCGAGCCCAGCGCAAATGCCAGCAACACCACCACGACGGTGATGTAGATGCGCAGGTACAGCGCCTTCACTGCGTCGCAGCCTTCATTCCAGGCCTTCGGCGTCCTGCTTGCGTGCGAACACGTAACCGGCACCGCGCACCGTCAGCACGCGGCGCGGGTTCTTGGCGTCGTCCTCGATGACCGAGCGGATGCGCGAGATGTGCACGTCGATCGAGCGGTCGAAGGCCTCCAGCGGGTGGCCCTTGAGCGCATCCATGATCTGGTCGCGCGACAGCACCCGGCCCGGACTCTGCGCCAGCACGACCAGCAGGTCGAACTGGTGGCTCGTCAGGTCGCAGGCATTGCCGTCCAGGCGCACCTGGCGCGCCGCCAGGTCGATCTCCAGGCGGCCGAAGCGCAGCACCTCGTCGCCCATCGCCTGGGGCTCGGTGCGCCGCAGCAGCGCCTTCACGCGGGCCTGCAGCTCACGGGGCTCGAAGGGTTTGGGCAGGTAGTCGTCCGCGCCCAGCTCCAGGCCGAGGATGCGATCCATCGGCTCGCCGCGCGCCGACAGCATCAGCACCGGCAGGCGGCGCCAGCGCTTGTCGCTGCGCAGCTGGCGGCAGAACTCGAGGCCGTCGCCGTCGGGCAGCATCAGGTCCAGGACCAGCAGTTCGAACTGGCCGGCCTCGAGCTCGGTGCGGCCCTGCGCCAGCGAACCGGCGAAGCTGACGTCGAAGCCGGCGCTGCTGAGGTAGTCGCCCAGCATCGCGGTGAGCCGGGCGTCGTCGTCGATCAGGAGCAGTCGTGGGTTCATCGGGCGTTGCGGTGCAGCCACCGACCGGGCCGGATCGGCCAGGCCGCGCGCCGCGGACTCATCGAAAGACTGAAGCATAGCCGGCCTCGTGCGTTCAGCGGTCAGTGAAAGGCTTCGGGACCGGGTTGGCCTCGTTGGCCCCGCGGCGCTCCTTGGCGCGCTCGGCGCGGTCCTTCATGCGCTCCTTCATCTTCTCGCGCTGCTGGTCCTTCAGCTGGGCGATCTTGGCGCGCTGCTCGGGGGTCAGGACACGCGACGCGTCGATCATGGCCAGCGTGATGCGCTTGGACTCGACGTCATGCGCGGCGTGCATCTGCTGGCGCACCTGCTCGACGGCGTTGGCGTCGACGGTCGGCGCGGTGAACAGCGCCTGCATGCGTTCGTGCAGTTGACGCTCGGTGTCGCGTTGCGTCTTCAGGTCCTTGTGCGCGGCGTCGAAGATCTGCTTGATCTGGGCCCGCTGCGCATCGGTGACGCCGGCGTCCTTCAGCAGCTTGCCGTGCATCGGGCCCATGGGGCCGAAGCCGGGGCCGCCGAAATCGGGGCCACCGCGGTGCATGCCGTGCGGCGGGGGCGGCGGCGCGTCGCCCGGTGCCGTCTGGGCGTGCGCCGACAGGGCGGCCACGCTCATCGTCGCGGCCAGGGCCAGCATCTTGAGGGGGCGGGAGAAGCTCTTGACCATCTCGGGATCTCCAAATCGTTCTGGGGTGAGGAAATGGTCGAGGGCGCGCGTCAATTGGCCGTGGGCGCGCCGTAAAGATTCGTGAAATGAATCAGTGCCAATGAAAAACGCCCGCGGTGCCTCTTGAAATCGAGACATCGCGGGCGGATTGGCGTCTGCACACCGCTCGGCATTGCGTGACCGCCGCGGCTCCGATTCGGGAGGCTCCGCCAGGCGCAAACCGGAGCCATAGCCCAGCTATGGCGAGGATTTGCAACGACGCGGAGCGCCCGAAGCGGAGCTGCGGAGGTTACGCAATAGGTTTGAAACGCACGCGCTTCGGTCGCGCACCTTCTTCGCCCAGGCGCTTCTTCTTGTCAGCTTCGTACTCGTGGAAGTTGCCGTCGAAGAAGAACCACTGCGAGTCGCCCTCGCAGGCCAGGATGTGCGTGCAGATGCGGTCCAGGAACCAGCGATCGTGGGAGATCACCATCGCCGAGCCGGCGAATTCCAGCAGCGCCTCTTCCAGCGCGCGCAGGGTTTCGACGTCCAGGTCGTTCGACGGTTCGTCGAGCATCAGCACGTTGCCGCCCTGCGCCAAGGTCTTGGCCAGGTGCAGACGGCCGCGCTCACCACCGGACAGCTGGCCGACCATCTTCTGCTGGTCGTTGCCCTTGAAGTTGAAGCGGCCGATGTAGGCGCGCGACGGCATCACGAACTTGCCGACGATGATGTTGTCCAGACCGCCGGAGACGTCCTCCCACACGGTCTTGTTGGCGTCCAGGCTCTGGCGGCTCTGGTCGACGAAGGCCAGCTTGGCCGTCTTGCCGATCTTCACCGTGCCGCTGTCCGGCTGCTCCGCGCCCTGGATCATGCGGAACAGCGTCGACTTGCCGGCGCCGTTCGGGCCGATGATGCCGACGATCGCGCCCGCCGGGACCTTGAACGACAGGTTGTCGATCAGGACGCGGTCGCCGAAGGACTTGGTCACGCCTTCGAACTCGATCACCTCATTGCCCAGGCGCTCGGCCACGGGGATGAAGATCTCGTTGGTCTCGTTGCGCTTCTGGTATTCGACGTCGCTCAGTTCCTCGAAGCGGGCCAGCCGCGCCTTGCTCTTGGCCTGGCGGCCCTTCGCGTTCGAGCGCACCCACTTCAGTTCTTCCTTCATCGCCTTGGCGCGGGCGTCCTCGGTCTTCTGTTCCTGCTCCAGGCGGCGTTCCTTCTGGTCCAGCCAGTCGGAGTAGTTGCCCTTCCAGGGAATGCCGTGGCCGCGGTCCAGTTCCAGGATCCACTCGGCGGCGTTGTCCAGGAAGTAGCGATCATGGGTGATCGCCACCACGGTGCCGGGGAAGCGCTGCAGGAACTGCTCCAGCCATTCGACCGATTCGGCGTCCAAGTGGTTGGTCGGCTCGTCCAGCAGCAGCATGTCGGGCTTGGACAGCAGCAGGCGGCACAGCGCCACGCGGCGCTTCTCGCCGCCGGACAGCACGCCGATGTTGGCGTCCCACGGCGGCAGGTTCAGCGCGTCGGCGGCCAGTTCCAGCTGCAGGTCGGTGTTCTCGGAGCCGGCGGCGGCGATGATCGCCTCCAGTTCGCCCTGCTCGGCGGCCAGCGCGTCGAAGTCGGCGTTCTCTTCGGCGTAGGCGGCATAGACCTCGTCCAGGCGCTTCTTGGCGGCCAGCACGCCGCCGATGCCTTCCTCGACCGCTTCGCGCACGGTCTGGTCCGGATTCAGCTGCGGCTCCTGCTCCAGGTAGCCGATCTTGATGCCGGGCATCGGGACGGCTTCGCCCTCGATCTCCTTGTCGACGCCGGCCATGATCTTCAGCAGCGTGGACTTGCCCGAGCCGTTCAGGCCGAGCACGCCGATCTTGGCGCCGGGGAAGAAGGACAGCGAGACGTTCTTGAGGATGTGGCGCTTCGGAGGAACCGTCTTGTTGACGCGGTTCATCGAAAAGACGTATTGAGCCATGGCGATGGTTCTTCAGCGTTTCGTGGGTTGACCTGGAGCCCTGGGGCCGCCTGCAGCAGCGGGTGCGACAGTGGGGCCGGAGCCTGCGTGGGCGGCGGGGCGCCCGGGCAATAGTCACGCATTGTCGCAGCTTCCGCCGGTGCCCCTAAACTCGACCGCCCTGCCCGTTCAGAGATGACCACCATGCTGTTCCGTTCCATCTCGCGCTCCATCTCGCGCGCCATCCCGCGCGCCATCCCGGTTCGTTCGCGCACATCGGCCGCCCTGGGCGCCTGGCCGCTCACGATCGCCCTGAGCCTGGGGCTCCTGGGCGCCGCGCACGCGCAGACCCTGCGCTGGGCCAGCCAGGGCGACATGCAGACGGCCGATCCGCATTCGCAGAACGAGATCGTCACCAACGCGATGAACGGCCAGGTCTACGAGCGCCTGGTCTCTCGCGACCGCAACCTCAACCTGGTGCCGGGTCTTGCCACCGAATGGACGCAGCTCAAGCCCACGCTGTGGCGGCTGAAGCTGCGCCAGGGCGTGAAGTTCCAGGACGGCACGCCGTTCACGGCGGACGACGTCGTGTTCTCGATCAACCGGGCCAAGGATCCGTACTCGCAGATCAGCGTCTACGCGCAGGCCGTCGGCACGCCGAAGAAGATCGACGACCACACGGTCGAGTTCCAGCTCGACAAGGTCAATCCGATCTTCCTGCAGCACCTGGACACGCTGTTCATCATGAGCCGCAAGTGGTGCGAGCAGCACAACGTCGTCAAGCCGCAGAACTTCAAGGACAAGCAGGAGACCTACGCCGCCACGCATTCGAACGGCACCGGGCCGTACGCGATGGTGGCCCGCGAGCCCGGCATCCGCACGACCTTCAAGCGCAATCCGGCCTGGTGGGGCAAGTTCGACGGCAACGTGCAGGACGCCGTCTACACGCCGATCGCCAACGACGCGACCCGGCTGGCCGCGCTGGTGTCGGGCGAGATCGACTTCGTGCTCGACCCGTCGCCGCGCGACATCCCGAAGCTCAAGCAGACGCCGCAGGTCAAGGTCCAGGAAGGCCCGGAGAACCGCATCGTCTTCATCGGCATGGACCAGTCGCGCGACAAGCTGCTCTACGGCAAGGTGCCCGGCGACAAGAACCCGTTCAAGGACCTGCGCGTGCGGCAGGCGCTGTACCAGGCGATCGACATCCACACGATGCGCGCCAAGCTGATGAACGGCCTGAGCCTGCCCACCGGCGGGCTGACGCCGTCGCCGCTGGGCGCGTTCAACGATCCGCAGCTGGAGACGCGGCTGCCCTTCGACCTGGCCGCGGCGCGCAAGCTGATGGCCGACGCCGGTTATGCCAACGGCTTCGAGGTCACGCTCGATTGCACCAACAACCGCTACATCAATGACGAGCGCATCTGCCTGGCGCTGGCCTCGATGTGGGCGCAGCTCAAGGTCAAGGTCAGCGTGAACGCGCAGCCGCGCGCGCTGATGTTCCCCAAGCTGGAGAAGCTCGACACCAGCCTCTACATGTACGGCTGGGGCGGCAGCATCACCGACGCGGAAGTGGCGATGACGCCGCTGATGCGCAACCGCGGCGAGAAGTCGGTCGGCCAGTACAACTTCGGCAACTGGCGGGACGACAAGTTCGATCAGCTCGCCGCCGCGTCCAGCGAGGAAGCCGATCCGAAGAAGCGCGAGGAACTGATCAAGGCCGCGCTGCGCGAGTTCCGCGCGCAGACGCACCTGATCCCGCTGCACCGCCAGATGATCCCGTGGGCGACCCGCGCCAACGTGACGGTGGTCCACCGACCCGACAACTGGTTCGAACTGCGCTGGGCCTCAGTCGCCCCGAAGTAAGGCAGATCGAACTCCCTCTCCCGTTTGCGGGAGAGGGGCGGGGGTGAGGGCCAGCGGCCGCATCAGTGCGTCAGCGCAGCGGCGGATCGAACAGATACCCGATGCCGCGCACCGTGCGAATCAGCGGCGAGCTCGGATCGTCGTTCAGTTTCTGTCGCAGCCTCGACACCATCAGGTCCACCGAGCGCTCCAGCGCCGTGACGCCGTCGCCGCGCGCCAGGTGCAGCAGCTCCTGGCGTTGCAGCACGCTGTGCGGACGTTCCAGGAAGGCGCGCAGCAGCTTGTATTCGCTCTGTGACAGCACCACGCAGAAGCCCCCCGGTCCGGACAGTCGACGCGTCATCGGTTCCAGCTTGAAGCGGCCGAACATCAGCACCTCGGTCGCATCGCCCTCGCGGGGTCGCAGCAACGCCTTGATGCGCGCCTGCAGTTCGCGCGGTTCCCCGTCCTTGGGGAGCACCGCGTCCGCACCGCGCTCCAGCGCGAGGACTCGTTCCAGCGTGCTGTCGTGCTGCAGCAGCACGATCACCGGCATCCGCGAGCGCTGTCTCAATCGGGTCAGCGCGCCCCAGCCGGCCTCGCGGGCGTCGCTGGGATCGATGAGGGCGAGGTCCACCGGCAGCAGCGGCACGCGGTCCAGCAGGGCTGCCTCCGCGCTGTCGGTGACGCGGAAGCCCCAGGCCCGCATCAGGCCGGCGAATCGCAGGCGCGCATGCGGGTCGGGGTCCAGCAGCAGCAGATGGGTGCCGGCGGCAGGATCGGGAAACAGGGCGCTCATGACGATGGGACAAGTGGACACATTGGCGCAAGACTATGCCGCCGCAATCCCGTTTGAACGCCGATCAGGACGGGCCTCACCGCCCTTTTTACCCACGGTTTACCGCACTGAAACACGGCTGCGGACACCGACACGCTTGCCTGAGTGAGGCCTGTCACCGAGCTTGCTGGAAGCTGTCCGGAGCGCCGCATTTCCACCCTTTCGGTGCACGTTCCCCCTGTTCTTCCCGCCTCTTCGGTGTCGCGGGGGGGAATGGGGCGAGGCTCATCGACCGAACCAATTGCTCACAGGGATGACAGACCCCGTCAGCTACAATGCCCCATCGCCGCGGCTCAGTCTTGCCGCGGCTTTATCTTTTGAGCTCACGCTCTCCCACGGCAGCCGAAGACTGGCGCCAGCCCTCACCGGGCCGGCGTGCTGCACACAAAGCCCGTTCGGGCACCAACAAAGCAGCTTATGAGTTTTGACGCATTGGGGCTCTCCCAGCCCCTGCTCCGCGCGATCGCCGATGCCGGCTACTCGACCCCCACCCCCATCCAGAGCCAGGCGATCCCCGTCGTCCTGACCGGCGGCGACCTGCTGGCCGGCGCCCAGACCGGTACCGGCAAGACCGCCGGTTTCACCCTCCCCCTGCTGGAACGCCTCTCCAGCGGCAAGCCCGTGCGTGACGCCAAGGGCCGCGCCGCGATCCGCGCGCTGGTGCTGACGCCCACCCGCGAACTCGCGGCGCAGGTCGAGGAAAGCGTGCGCACCTACGGCAAGTACCTGCCGCTGACCAGCATGGTCATGTTCGGCGGCGTCGGCATGAATCCGCAGATCAGCCAGCTGCGCAAGGGCGTGGACATCCTGGTGGCGACGCCGGGCCGTCTGCTGGACCACGCACAGCAAGGCACGCTGGACCTGTCCAAGGTCGAGATCCTGGTGCTGGACGAAGCCGACCGCATGCTGGACATGGGCTTCATCCACGACATCAAGAAGGTGCTCGCGCTGCTGCCGGCGAAGAAGCAGAGCCTGCTCTTCTCCGCGACCTTCAGCGATGAGATCAAGGCGCTGGCCGACCGCCTGCTGGACAAGCCGGGCCTGATCGAGGTGGCGCGCCGCAACGCGACGGCCGACACGATCGCGCAGCGCATCCACCCGGTCGACCGCGACAAGAAGAAGGAACTGCTCGCCCATCTGATCACGAAGAACGACTGGCACCAGGTGCTCGTGTTCACGCGGATGAAGCACGGCGCGAACCGTCTGGCCGAGTACCTGGACAAGTCGGGCATCACCGCGATGGCGATCCACGGCAACAAGAGCCAGGGCGCCCGCACGAAGGCGCTGGCCGAGTTCAAGAGCGGCGACCTGAAGGTCCTGGTCGCGACGGACATCGCCGCGCGCGGCATCGACATCGACCAGTTGCCCCACGTCATCAACTACGAGCTGCCGAACGTCGCCGAAGACTACGTGCACCGCATCGGCCGCACCGGCCGCGCGGGCGCGCAGGGCGAGGCGCTGTCGCTGGTGTGCGTCGACGAGGAGGGCTTCCTGCGCGAGATCCAGAAGCTGATCAAGCGCGAGATCCCGCGCGAGGTCGTGCCGGGCTTCGAGCCGGACCCGAACGCGAAGGCCGAGCCGATCGTGCTGGGCCGCATGGTGCTGAACGGCGGGCTGGGCAAGTCCTCAGGCTCGCCGCGTCCGGCGGGCGGCGGCGGCGGTGGTGGCCGTCGCGGTGGTGGTGGCGGCGGCGGTGGCCGCTCGCAGGGCCAGGGCGGTCGCCCGCAGGGCGGCGGCCAGGGTCAAGGTCAAGGCCGTCCGGCGCAGGGTGCGCAAGGCGGTGGGCAAAGAGCCGGCGGACAACCGCAGGGCCAGCGTCAAGGGCAAGGCCAGGGCGGACAAGGTCAGGGCCAGCGTCAGGCGCAGGGCCAGGGTCAAGGCGGTCAACGCCAGGGTCAAGGCCAAGGTCAGGGCCAGGGCAGCCGTCACGGCAGCCAGGGCAACCGTCCGGCCAGCGCGGCGCTGACGCGTCCGAAGTCGAACTCCTGATCCCGGACTCTCCGTGATGCAACGGCGCCCTCAGTGGCGCCGTTGTCGTTTCCGCCCCGCCCCGCCTCTGCGCGGGGGCCGCATTCGGCATACTCGCAGCCACGTCCCATGAAGACCGCGCCCATCCTTCCGGCCCGCGTCGATTTCTCCGGCGCCGTCCCGAACGCGCCGGACTTCGGCGATCTCTACCACGCCCCCTTCGGCGCGTTCGCGCAGGCGCGACAGGTCTTCCTCGACGGCAACGAGATGCCGGCACGGTGGGCGGGTCGACAGCGCTTCGTCGTGCTTGAAACGGGCTTCGGCCTGGGCAACAACTTCCTCGCCACCTGGGCCGCGTGGCGCAAGGATCCGGCGCGTTGCGAGCGGCTGGTCTTCCTCAGCATCGAGAAGCATCCGCTGACGCAGGACGACCTCGAGCGCGCGCATGCGGGCTCGCCCGAGCCGGCGCTGGCGCGGCAACTGCTCGAGGCCTGGCCGGCACTCACGCCCAACCTGCACACGCTGGACTTCGACGAAGGCCGCGTCCGACTCATGCTGGCGTTCGGCGACGCGCACGATTGGATGCCGGAGCTGGTGGCGTCGGTGGATGCGTTCTTCCTCGATGGCTTCGCACCGGCGAAGAACCCCGAACTGTGGGACGAAGCCATCTTGAGGCAGGTCGGCCGGCTGGCCGCGCCGGGCGCCACGGCGGCGACCTGGAGCGTCGCCCGCGGCGTGCGCGACGGATTGACGGCGGCAGGCTTCGAGGTCCGGAAGCGACCAGGCACCGGTGGCAAATGGCAGACGACCGTGGCGCGTTTCGCTCCTCGCCATCGGGCGCCGGTGCCGCCGGGCCGGACGGCCGTCGCGCCGCAGGCCAAGGACGTGCTGATCATCGGCGCCGGGCTGGCGGGCGCCGCCTGCGCCCGCGTGCTGGCGCGGGAAGGCTTGCGAGTCACGGTGCTCGAAGGCGGCGCGACGACCGCGGCGCAGGCCTCCGGCAATCCAGGCGGACTGTTCCACGGCACGCTCCACGCCGAGGACGGTCCACATGCCCGCTTCAGCCGCGCTGCGGCGCTCGCCACGGAGCGCGAACTGCGCCGCATCGCACCCGCCCTGCCCTGGCTGCAATGGGGACTGCTGCGCGTCGAGCGGGATCCCCAGGCGCTGGCACCGATGCAGGCGCTGTTGGCGCGCAGCGGGCTCCCCGCCGACTATGCGCAGGCCCTGAGCGCCGAGGAAGCGGGAGCGAAGGCAGGCCTCGCCTTGACCCCACCCGCATGGTTCTTCGCAGGGGGAGGCGCGGTGTCGCCGCCGGCGCTCGTGACGGCATGGCTGGATGAAGCGGCGCGATCCGACGGTTTCCAGTTGCGTTTGAACACGCCGGTCGAACGACTGCACCGTGACGAGGCGAGCGGTCGCTGGGCCGCGCTGAACGCCGCCCGCGAACCCATCGCGACCGCTGACGCCGTGGTGCTGTGCGGCGGCATCGGAAGCGGCTCGCTGGCCTCCGCATGGGCGGCGGGGCCGTCATGGCCTTGGGTGGCGCAGCGCGGGCAATTGAGCGTCATGCCGCAAGACCTGTCCCCGCCGATGCTGGCGATGCCGGTGGCGGGACTGGGCTACGCGCTCAGCCTCCCCGACGGCACGCTGTGCTTCGGCGCGAGCACCGATGGCGACGACATGGACCCCACGCTCCGTGCGTCGGATCACTCACAGAACATCGGTCGGCTGCGTTCACTGCTGCCGTCGGCCGCGATCCCCGATGACATGCCCCTCGAGGGTCGTGTGGGCTGGCGCAGCCTGGTGCCGGACCGGCTCCCGATCGTGGGCGCGCTGCCGGCCTCCATGCCCGAGCGCCGCGCCGAGCAGGCACGCTTCTGGCCGCGTCAGCCCGGCTTGATCGTGCTGGGCGCCCTCGCCTCGCGTGGGATCACGTGGGCGACGCTGTGCGCCGAACTCGTCGCCGCGCAGTTGACTGGCGCGCCGTGGCCGGTGGAATCGAGCCTCGCGGACGCGCTCGACCCAGCCCGCTTCGCCGCCAAGGCGCACCGGGCCACGACGTAGAGCGCCTACTCGCGCTGCAGGTCTTGCGCCTTGTCGGCCACCATCGCCAATGCCAGGGCATCCCGACCGCGCGGCGAGAGCTGGAGCATCGGCGCCATGGCCGTCACGACGGCCGCCGCAGCCACGATCGACGTCAACGCGACGCCGACGCCCCACTTCAGCAGGTTGGTGAACGCCTGATGCATTTCCGACCGGAGACTGCCGATCTCGGCACGCACCGTGCCGATCTCCCCGCGGAGCGCGCCCACCTCCTGCTGCAGCTGCTCTCGCGTCGCCAGGGTCGGCAACACCACATCCAGGCGCGTCTTCAGCATCTGCACCTGCAGCGCCAGTTCGGCGTTTCCGCCCATCGCGCTGGCGCGCTGTCCTTCTTCATTGAACTGCATGAACTTCTCCATCGCAACAACGGGCGCCGTCACCCGTCCAAGGCAATCACTCTGCCACTGCGAGAGAAGTCGGGAATTCAACTTTCGGGGGAAGCGACGGGGGATTCGACCTCCCCTTGCGCGGCGTCAACTCCCCTCGTCATTTCGGGGGGTCAGGCCTTGACGGCGTCCACCGGCTTGCCGTCGGCGCCCACGCGAACGACGTAGCTCGTCACCTCGCGCGACACCAGCATCGGGATGATGGTGCCGAAGCCCAGGCGCTGGAAGTGCTCGGAAGCGCGGTGCTCATCCAGGCCGCTCGCGTCGGTGTACTGCTCGAGGATCACGTAGCGGTCCGGATCCTGCGGCGAGCGGTAGAACGCATACGCCAGGTTCTTGGCCTCGCGGCGCGTGGCCTCGGTCAGTTCGACGAGCAGCGCGCCGACCTGGTCGCCCAGACCCGGCTTGACGTGGTAATGCGCGATCACCTGCAGGAAGCTGCCGCGCTCGGCGGTCGGGAAAGTCGTGTCGGACATGGCGGACGTCGGGGATGGCCGGGGTCGTGACGGATGGCGCATTGTCGGGCGCCCCGCCGTCGAACCATTTAAGTTTCTTCACATACGCGTCGATATGGAGCGAAGGTGCCGTCAAGGGCGTCGCGCGCCCGCACGGGCGCGGACCTGCGAATCCAAACGGATCCAAGCGGATTCAATATCTCGGGAGACACATTCATGATTCATCTCGTGGCGGGCCGATCGATCGGCCAGCGGCTCGGCGTGGTGCTGGGCCTGGTGCTGCTGATCGCCTTCGTGGGCTCGGGCCTGAGCTACCTGGCCCTGGGCCGCGTGGCCGCCGAGACCGACGTGATGCTCAACCAGGACCTGGCCGCCGAACGTGTCGCGTCCGACTGGTACCGCAACATCACCAACGGCGTGAACCGCACCAGCGCGATCGCGGTCAGCGCGGACCCCAGCCTGGCCCAGTTCTTCGCCGCCACCTCGGCCGAATCGACCAAGCAGTCGGGTGAACTGCAGAAGCAGCTCGACGGCTACATGGTCACGCCCGAGGAACGCAAGATGTTCGAGACGCTCAGCGAGGCCCGCAAGGGTTACCTGAGCACCCGCGACGCGGTGGCCGCCGCCAAGAAGGCCGGTGACGCGGACAAGTCGCGCGAGGTCTTCGACCGCGAGTTCCAGCCCGCCGCGGCGAAGTTCCAGGAAGCGATCCAGGCCATCGTGCAGCACAAGCGCAGCTTGCTGGACGACGCCGCCAAGCAGGTCGACGCGACCAACGACCGGGCGCGGACCGCGCTGCTGGTGTTCTCGCTGGTCGCTCTGGGATTGGGCGTGTGGTTCGCGGTGGCGCTGACGCGCTCGATCACCGGGCCGCTGCGCGGCGCCGCCGAAGTGGCGGACGCCATCGCCCACTTCGACCTGACGCAACGCGTGCCGCAGGGCGGTCGTGACGAGACGGGACAGCTGCTGGGTTCGCTCGGCGGCATGCAGTCGCAACTGGTGAAGCTGATCGGCGACGTGCGCGGCTCGGCCGAGAGCATCGGCACCGCCAGCGCGGAGATCGCCACCGGCAACCACGACCTGAGCGCGCGCACCGAGCAGACGGCGTCCAACCTGCAGGAAGTTGCCGCGTCGATGACGCAACTGACGGGCACGGTGCGTCAGACGGCGGACTCGGCGATGACGGCCAACCAGCTGTCGAGCTCGGCAGCGGAGACGGCGCAACGCGGCGGCTCGGTGATGAGTCAGGTGGTGAGCACCATGGGCGACATCAGCAACAGCTCGCGCCGCATCGCCGACATCATCGGGACCATCGACGGCATCGCATTCCAGACGAACATCCTCGCCTTGAATGCCGCCGTCGAAGCGGCGCGGGCCGGCGAGCAGGGTCGCGGTTTCGCGGTGGTCGCGAGCGAGGTGCGCTCGCTCGCGCAGCGCAGCGCCGAGGCGGCCAAGGAGATCAAGACGCTGATCGGCGCGAGCGTCGAGCGCGTCGAGTCGGGCTCGCGGCTGGTGGAGGACGCCGGCGGCGCGATGACCGAGATCGTGGCCAGCGTGCAGCGCGTGGCCGACATCATCGGCGAGATCAGCGCCGCGTCTCGCGAGCAGAGCGACGGCATCAACCAGGTCAACGCGGCCATCGGCCAGCTGGACCAGATGACGCAGCAGAACGCGGCGCTGGTCGAGGAATCGGCGGCGGCGGCCGAGAGCCTCAAGGAGCAGTCGCAACGGCTGGCCAGCGCGATCTCGGTGTTCCGGCTGCGCTGAGCGCTCGGGGAGCAGAAGAAAGATCGGGGCCCCGCGGGGCCCCGACGTCATTGCCTCCGGCGTTCGCTCAGAACGTCATCGTCTTCACGCCCTGCGCCGTGCCCAGCAGGCACACGCCGGCCTTGTTGCGGGCGAAGACGCCGACGGTGACGACGCCGGGCCACTGGGTGACCTCGGCCTCGAACGCGGCAGGATCCGTGATCTTCAGGCCCTTGACGTCCAGGATCTGGCAGCTGTTGTCCGTCACGCAGTCCTTGCGCAGCACCGGCTCCGCGCCCATGGCCCGGAAACGTCGCGCGATCTGCGCGGCGGCCATCGGAATCACCTCGACCGGCAGCGGGAAGCCGCCCAGCACGTCGACCAGCTTGCTCTCGTCGGCGATGCAGACGAAGGTCTTCGCCAGATCGGCCACGATCTTCTCGCGCGTCAGCGCGGCACCGCCGCCCTTGACCATGTGGCCCTGGCGGTCGATCTCGTCGGCGCCGTCGATGTAGACCTGCAGCGACTCGACCTCCGATGCGTCCAGCACCGGGATGCCCAGCGCCTTCATCCGCTCGGTGCTGCGCACCGAGCTCGACACCGCGCCCGAGATGCGCATCGCGCTGGCGGCGAGCGCGTCGATGAACTTGTCCACCGTCGACCCGGTGCCCACGCCCACCACCGTGTCCGGCGTCACGTACTGCAATGCGGCCTGGCCGACCAGGGTCTTCAATTCGTCTTGGGTCATGGGTGGAGCGAGCGGGGGCTCGTCGTTGATGGCGGGAGAAGAAGGGCGGAAAGGGAAAGGCGGGATTATCTCCGCCGACCGGACCTCTTCACGCGCTCACGGCTCACGGCTCACGCCGGCGACGACCTCAGCCCGTACACCTTCCCGCCGACGAACAGGTACTCCGCCCGCAGCACCGCCTCGCCCTGCTCGCCCGGCGCGGCGAAGCCGATCACCGACACGTCGGTGCCGGGCTTGATCTCCTCGACCTTCCAGGCCTCCAGCCGCGTCAGCGGCGCGAGTTCGACCTCCCAACGCCGGTCGCGCCGCGTCGGCACCTGCGTCTTCGCGAGCAGCGCCTGGCCGTCGACCGCGGTCGTCTGCTTCGGCAGCGTCCGCTGCTTCAGGTCCGCCGGCAGCACCAGCCGCTCCGGCACCTCCAGGTCCAGTTCCGCATGCGGGTTGCGCCAGGCGACCTTGAGCGCCTTGCCTTCGAGATACAGCGGGCGATCCTGGTCGAAGCCGCTCCACCCGTGATGGGCACGAACCGTGGCGGGCATCAGGGGCGCGGCCGCGAGCGCGGCCAGCAACGTGCGACGTTCCATCGAAGCCTCCTTGAAAAACGCGCCGGCGATCTCGTCGGGACAGCCGATTCCAGGGCGGATTCGTCGTGCCCGGCGGGCGGGCAATCAGACGAACGCGATCCAGCGCCCGCAGATGATGACAGCGACCCAAATCCCCAATGACAGCAGGCATTGCCAGCGCCCGAGGCGATCCTGCGCCCGGACGCCGCCGCGCCAGTGGAACCACGCCGCGTTCAGGCCCGCCAGGGCGATCAGCGCGACCTTGATGCGCAGCGCCGGATTGACCCACAGCTCCTGCGGCTGGATCGCGAACATGGCCGCGCCCGACACCGCGCACAACGCGAAGCCCGCCAGCGCGGTGGGAATCGCAAGCCGCGCCAGCGACGAGGGATCGAGGTCGCGGCGCGCGCCCAACGCTCTCAGCTCGAAGACGAGCAAGCCGCCGAACAGGGCCCCCAGTCCGATCAGGTGCACGACCGAGAACGCCGGATAGGCCCAGGGATGGGCCGCCAACGTCGTCATCGTGTGCCACATGCGATCAGTCCGCCGCGCGTCGAGGGAAATCCGTGCAGCGTTCGCTCATGCGTGAGGACTCGGACGGGCCTCGGACAAGGCGACCACCAGGTGCGCTGACGCCCGATCAGGCGGCGCGGCGCTCGCGCCGTTGGCGCACCGCCGCGGCCAGCGAGCGCATCAGCGGCTCGGTCTGGCTCCAGCCCAGGCAGGCATCGGTGATCGACACGCCCGGCAGCAGGTCGGCCTTGGTCTGGCCGGCCAGCAGGTCCTGGCGACCCGGCTGCAGGTGGGACTCGACCATCACGCCGGTGATGCGCGCATCGCCGCCGGCGATCTGCGCGCCGACGTCGTGGCCGACGTCGATCTGGCGCTCGTACTTCTTCGACGAGTTCGCGTGAGAGAAGTCGATCATCAACTGCTCGCGCAGGCCGGCGGCCTTCAGCACCTCGGCCGCCGCCTGCACCGACGCCGCGTCGTAGTTCGGCGCCTTGCCGCCGCGCAGGATCAGGTGGCAGTCGTCATTGCCGCGGGTCTCGAAGATCGCGGCCAGGCCCATCTTCGTCATGCCCATGAAGGCGTGGCTCGCGCGCGCCGCCAGCACCGCGTCGGCGGCGATCTTCACCGAGCCGTCCGTGCCGTTCTTGAAACCCACCGGGCAGGACAGGCCCGACGCCAGCTGGCGGTGGCTCTGGCTCTCGGTGGTGCGCGCGCCGATCGCGCCCCAGGCGATCAGGTCCGAGATGTACTGCGGCGACAGCAGGTCCAGGAACTCGGTGCCCGCGGGCAGGCCCAGCGCCGTCACGTCCAGCAGCAGCTGGCGCGCCAGCCGCAGGCCTTCGTTCATGTGGAAGCTGCCGTCCAGGTGCGGGTCGTTGATGTAGCCCTTCCATCCCACCGTCGTGCGCGGCTTCTCGAAGTACACGCGCATCACGATCAGCAGGTCCTGCTCGAGCTCGCCGCGCAGGTCCTTCAGCAGCCGGGCGTAGTCCATCGCCTGGCCGTGGTCGTGGATGGAGCACGGCCCGACGATGCACAGCAGCCGGTCGTCGCGGCCGTGCAGCACGTCGCTGATCTCGCGGCGCGCGGTCTCGACGACCTTCAGCGAGGCCTCCGGCAGCGGCAGCTCGTCGAGCAGCAGCGCCGGCGAGATCAGCGGGCGGACCGCATCGATGCGGGTGTCGTCAGTGCGGGTGTCGTCGCGGGTGGAATCGGCGGAACCGATCTCGCGATCGTGCTGCGGGTGGTCGAGGTGCTTCATGGCGGCGGCGCTGCGCCCTCTCGGGCGTCGATACGCGAAATTGAACCGCCGATTATCCGCCCGCCCGAGACATCGAGGCCAGTCCCACCGAGGCCGCCGACACGACGAAGCCCACCAGGGCCAGCGCGCCGAAGTGCTCACCGAGCAGCCCCATGCCCATCAGCGCCGACACGCCGGGGATCAGGTAGAAGAGCTTGGCCACCGCGCCGGCCTGGCCGCGCCGGATCATCACGAACATCAGGCTGAACGCGCCGATCGAGTTCACCAGCCCCAGCCACAGCGTCGAGCCGATCAATTCCGGACTCCAGTCCGGCATCCCGGGTTCGCGCCACCAGGCCAGCGCCAGTACGGTGAGCGCGGAGACCGTCATCTGGATGCCGCTGCCGGTGCGCAGGTCCATGCCGGCGCAGAAGCGCTTCTGGTACAGCGTGCCGGCGACCAGGCCGGCCAGCCCGAGCAACCCCGCGCCGTAGGCCATCCAGGCGCCGCCGCCAGCCCCTCCCAGAGGCCGGTCGACGATCACCAGCGCCACGCCAGCCATGCCGCCGAGCATGCCCAGCCACTGGCCGGCGCTCATCCGCTCGGCCAGCCACAGGTGGGCGCCCATCGCGGTGGCCAGCGGCATCATCCCGATCAGCAGCGCGGCCACGCCGGTCGGCAGACCCCACGCGATCGCGCAGTAGACGCCAGAGAAATGCAGCACCTGCATCAGCAGGCCGACGACGCCGAGGTGGATCCAGGCCCGCGCCGTCTTCGGCCACGGTGCGCGCGTCGCGACCGACACGGCCAGCAGCACCACCGCCGCGAGCCCGAAGCGCAGCGCCAGCAGCGTGAACGGCGCCGCGTGCGGCAGCGCCAGCTTGCCGGCGACGTAACCGGTGCTCCACAGCAGGATGAACAGCGCCGGGAGGCTCAGCGCCACCAGGGCGCCGAGACGGTCGGGTCGCGTATCGCCAACCAGCCATGGACGCCGGCGCGACGCCGGGGCCGACTTCGGTGAATGCGGCGTGGCAGTGGTGAGGGTCGAGGTCGTCATGGCGGACTTCCAGGTGAACGTCGATGGGACGAACTCTAGAAATGGAAGCCCCTGGACACAATCCGTCATCGATTCGTTTTAGAGTTTCCATATCGAGAACAATCAAGGACCGTCATGGGCCGCCTGGAAGACCTGCAAGCCTTCGCCCGCGTCGTGGACGCACGCAGTTTCTCGGGCGCGGCCAAGCTGCTGGGCGCGACCAAGTCCGCCGTCAGCAAGCAGGTCGCGCGACTGGAACAGCAGCTCGGCACGCGGCTGCTGCACCGGACCACCCGCAGCATCAGCCCCACCGCCGAGGGGCGCAGCGTCTACGAGCGCGCCCAGCGCCTGATCGAGGAGGCGCAGGCGCTCGATGCGGAGCTCGCCGGCCAGCGCGAGCAGCCGCGCGGCGTGCTGCGGCTGAGCACCTCGACCGCCTTCGGCAACCTGCAATTCACCGCGCTGATGGCGGAGTTCTGCGCGCTGCACCCGCAGTTGCAGATCGTGCTCGGCCTCAACGATCGCTATGTCGACCTGGCCGAGGAAGGCTTCGACGTCGTGATGCGACTGACGGGGCGTCCGAGTCCCGGGCTTGTCGCGCGCAAGCTGGCCGACATCCGCTTCGTGCTGTGTGCGTCGCCGGACTACCTCGCCAGACACGGCACGCCGACGGCGGTCGCGGACCTGGCCGGCCACCGCTGCCTGCGCTTCGGCTACCTGCACGCGCCGGAACGCTGGCGTTTCCGCCATCCCGCCGAGGGGGAGTCGGAGGTGGAGATCTCCGGCGCACTGCGCTTCGAGAGCGGCCTCACGGCCAACAGCAGCGAGTCGCTGCGGGTGGCGGCGCTGGCGGGCATGGGCCTGGCGGTGCTGCCCACCTACGCGATCGGTCGCGACCTGCGCGAGGGCCGCCTGACCGCCCTGCTCCCGGACTGGACGCCGCTGGGCGGACCGGCCGAGGCCAACGTGCTCTACGCGGTCTACCTGCCGAGCCGCTTTCCCAGTCCGAAGGTGCGCGCGCTGATCGATTTCTGTGTCGAGCGGTTCGGCGACGTGCCGCCATGGGATCGCCCGGAACCCGCCTGACACCGATGCCGGCGGGCCCGCGGCCGGATCCGCGCCCAAGGCTCGTCCAGGCCCCGGCCCGAACGGGCCAGGGGGAGTCCCCCATCACCGTTCGCACGCCAGGAGTAGGCGCGGCCAGGGGCGTGCGAAGGGCGATGAGACAATCCGCCCCCATCATGGCTCTCATCCCCTACGGCTTCGCCCGTCCCTTCCTGTTCGGTCTGGATCCCGAACACGCGCACGAACTGACCCTGGGCAGCATCGCCCGTCTGCAGAACACCCCCGCCCAATGCGCCTGGGCGCAGACGCGGGTGTCCGATCCGGTGACCGTCGCCGGACTGCGCTTCCCCAACCGCATCGGCCTGGCCGCCGGGCTCGACAAGAACGGACGCTGCATCGACGGCCTCGGCGCGATGGGCTTCGGCTTCATCGAGGTCGGCACCGTCACGCCCAAGGCGCAGCCCGGCAACGACAAGCCGCGCATGTTCCGTCTGCCGGCCAAGCAGGCGCTGATCAACCGCCTGGGCTTCAACAACGAGGGGCTGGACGCGTTCATCGCCAACGTCAAGCGCTCGCACAGCTTCCGTCACCATGGCGGGCTGCTCGGCCTGAACATCGGCAAGAACGCCGCGACGCCGATCGAGCGTGCCGTCGACGACTATCTGATCGGCCTGGAAGGCGTGTTCCCGCATGCCGACTACATCACCGTCAACATCTCCAGCCCCAACACCAAGAACCTGCGCCAGCTGCAGAGCGACGAGGCGCTGGATGCGCTGCTCGGTCCGCTGCAGGCGCGCCGGCTGGCGCTGCAGGACGAGAGCGGGCGGCACGTCCCGCTGTTCGTGAAGATCGCGCCCGACCTCGACGAGGAGCAGGTCGCCGTCATCGCCGCGAGCCTGAAGCGCCACGGCATCGACGGCGTCATCGCGACCAACACGACCATCTCGCGCGAGGCCGTGCAGGGCCTGCCGCACGCGAACGAGACCGGCGGCCTGTCCGGCGCGCCGGTCTTCGAGGCCAGCAACCGGGTGATCCGCCTGCTGCGCGCGGCGCTGGGCAGCGGCTATCCGATCATCGGCGTCGGCGGCGTTCTCGGCGGCGAGGACGCGCGGGCCAAGCTGCAGGCCGGCGCGGACCTGGTCCAGCTCTATACCGGCCTGATCTACAAGGGCCCGGCGCTGGTGCCCGAGTGTGCGAAGGCGATGGCGCGGCTCTGACCCGGCACTCGTCGATCAACTTTCCACCGCCAGACAAAGCGCTCCCGAGGGAGCGCTTTTTCGTTGGCGCATCCAGCAAAGACCTGCTGGTGAGGTGTAGAACTTCATTCGGTCAGGTCATTGCCGAGACGATAATGCCTCGCATTCACATTCACGCAATGCCTGCCCGCTCATGATTGATGCCGCTACCCGCCCCGCTCGAGGCACTGGCCGACGACCTCCGCTCGCCCTCCTCTCCCGCATCGGCGCGGCGATCCTCGGCGGCTACGCGTTCTGCTGGGGCTTCATCGCGATCGCGCACAGCGGGCTCTATGCGCTGGGCATGCCCTTCCACGACGCCGAGCACCTGAGCGCGATCCTGGGCCTGCTGCTCTTCCTGGTGGTGTTCCTCTGGACCTTCGCGGCGCGCCGCGTCGGCGTGAGCTGGGCGATCCTGCTGACCGGCGGCGGCGTCATGACCGGGGCGGCCGCGCTGATCCAGCGCGCGCTGCTCGCCTGACGCGAAAGGATCGGACCGTGTTCCAGAATTTCCGGCTCTCGATGGCCTGGCTGCACACCTGGTTCGGCCTGGTGCTGGGCTTCGTGCTGATGGTGGTGTTCTTCTTCGGCGCGCTGTCGGTCTTCGACCGCGAGATCGACCGCTGGGCGATCCCGTCCTCGCGCTTCGCGCCGCAGCCGATGCCGTCCTTCGACCAGATCCTCCAGCCCGCCTTCGAGAAGATGCAGCCGGCCAAGGAGGCCGTCGCGCTGCTCGAAGGCCGCGTCAACGGACCGCTGCCCGAGCGCTTCGACGTCGCCAGCAGCTGGGGCGCGTACACGACGCACCGCGATCCGGTGGTGTCGGTCTTCGCCGGCTTCAAGGTGCCGAACGCCAAGGACCCGGAGGAGACCGTCTTCGCGGTCCATGCGCTCGATCCGCGCAATGGCGCGGTGCTGCCGCAGGGGCAGTTGCGCATCGGCAGCGAGTTCTTCTATCCGCTGCACTACAGCCTGCACTTCACGTGGAAGGACCTGGGCTACTGGATCGTCGGCTTCTCGGCGCTGATGATGCTGGCGGCGCTGGTCAGCGGCGTGGTGATGCACCGCAAGATCTTCCGCGAGTTCTTCACCTTCCGTCGCAACAAGACCGTGCAACGCAGCGCGCTGGACCTGCACAACCTGACCGGCGTCGTGGCGCTGCCCTTCCACTTCTTCTTCGCGTTCACGGGGCTGGTGATCTTCGCGGGCATCTATTTCCCGGTCGCCCACACGCAGCTGCATGACCTGCACGACCTCCATGAACGCGTGGAGGCGCAGGAGACCGGCCTGCCGCACGAGCGCGCCGGCACCGCGGCGCCGCTGGCCTCGGTGGACGCGATGGTGGCCGAGGCGCAGCGTCGCTGGGCGGCCAAGGGCATGGCGGGCGACGTGGGCTTCGTCAACGTGCAGCACGTCGGCGATGCCAACGCCTACGTGAGCGTGTATCGCGCCGGCACCGACCGCGTCGCGCTGACCGGCGAAGGCATCCACTTCAAGGGGACCACCGGCGAGCTGATGCGCGAGGACCCGCCGCGCACCGCCGTCGACAGCGTCAACGAGTTCCTCACCGGGCTGCACCTGCAGCACTTCCGGCATTGGCTGCTGCGCTGGCTCTACGTGCTGGGCGGACTGCTGGGCTGCGTGTGCATCGCGACGGGTTTCCTGTTCTTCGTGGAGAAGCGCAAGCAGCAGCATGCGAAGGCCGGCGGACAAGGCAGCCGCATCGTCGATGCGCTGGCGGTGACGACCGTCACCGGCATGCTGGTCGCGACGATGGCCATGCTGATCGCCAACCGCCTGCTGCCGGAGTCGCTCGCCGACAAGGGCGCGTGGGAGCGCAACGTGTTCTGGAGCACCTGGGCGCTGACGATGGTGCATGCCTTCCTCCGCGGCGGCGCCGTCGCGCAGGCGCGCATGAATCCGGCCTGGCGCGAGCAATGCTGGGCGATCGCCTTGGGCGCGGCGTCGGCGGTCATCGCGAATGCGGTCACGACGGGCGACCACCTCGGCAAGACGCTGTCGGCCGGCTACTGGCCGGTGGCCGGCGCGGACCTGAGCCTGATCGCGATGGCCGCCATCGCCCTGTTCGCCGCCAGCAAGCTGGCGCAAAGGGCCAGGCGTTCAGCGTCGCCGGAGCCTGCCTCGCCGTCCGCCCTCAAGACCGCGGGAGTCCGTCATGGCTGAGCCCGTTGTGCTGTTGAGCGCTGCCGCCGTGAACGCCGTGCTGGGCTTCGGCTGGCTGGCGTTGGCGATGGACACCCACTGGGAGCAGGTCCACGGCGAAGCCGCGCCGACGGCGGCCACCGTCCGGAATCTCCGCGCGGCCGGCGTGCTCGCACTGGCGCTGTCGCTCGGCCTGTGCCTGCAGGCGGATCACCCGTCGATGGCCGCGCTGGTCTGGCTGATGCTGCTGGCGGGCTCGGCAGCGGCCATCGCGGCCACGCTGTCGTGGCGCCCGCGATGGCTGAAGGCGCTGTGGCCGCGTTGAGCGGCTGAAAGACAAACGGCCGCGTGAGCGGCCGAATGAAGAACGGCCGCTCACGCGGCCGTCGAGGCAGTGGCCGCAACCCGCGGCCCGGATGCCGATCAGTCCTGGCGACGACGACGCGCCGCGAAGCCGACGCCGGCGATACCGGCCAGCATCAGCGCGTAGGTCGCGGGCTCCGGCACGGCAGCCGCCGCGGCGACGTTGACCGTCGTCGACAGCACCGCGATGCCACCGAAGCCGGCACCGCCCAGCGTGCCGCTGGCGAGCAGCTGATACGTGCCGGCGGCCAGGTTGGCGTAGTGGAAGCCGGCGGCGCTTGCGTCCAGGTCGGTCAGCCCGTTCAGGCCCGCGAAGCTGAAGCTCACCGACTGCAGCGGCACCGTGAAGCCGTTGCCGAAGCTGATGGTGGTTGCCGCCAGCACCGAGCCGGTGACGTCCGAGGCCTGCGTCAGGGTGAAGGATCCGAGGACCACGTCCGAAAAGCTGTTGCCGCTCGGGGTCACCGTCGGCGTGACGAACACCGGATCCAGGGTCGCGGCGCCCGCGGCGCCACCGATCAGCGCTGCGCCCAGCGCCAGCACGAGAGACTTCAATTTCATGGCTGCCGATCCCGTCAGTCGAGTTGATTCGTGACGGAGTGTGCACTGCAGCATGGGCTTGCGTCCTGCACAAACCGGCGACTTTTGTTGCGGTGCGTCACCGGCGTGTCACATCCGCAGGGGACAAGGGCCAGGTTTTGTCCCCTTCCCTTGTCCCTTGCGTGCCTGCGGCAGGCACGCCGCCGATCGAACAGGCGATGGGCGGCGGCCGGCGATCCGATCGCTCAGCCTCAGCCCGCCGTGATGCGCATCGGCTTCTGCATCACGTCGCAGGGCTTGCCCTTCTTGGCGCGTTTGCCGGCGTAGCCGGCCAGCGCCACGCCCTTCAGCGGCTCTTCCCGGGCTTTGCCGCCGCGGATCGTGCCGCTGACCAGCAGATGGGTCGTGAACGCGGCCACGCTGACCAGCGCATCCTTCGCGTCCAGGTCGATCAGCGTCAGGCCGCGACCGCCCTTGGGCTGGTGCTTGAGCTCGTCCATCGCGAAGGTCAGCAGGCGACCGGTCATGGACAGGCAGGCGACCTGCACGCCGGCGACCTCCCCGGCCGGCACCACCGACGGCGGCAGCGGCCGCTCCTCGCCTTCCAGGCTCAGGAAGCTCTTGCCGGCCTTCTGGCGGCCGACCAGGTCGCCGACCTCGGCCACCAGGCCGAAGCCGCCCGTCCCCGCGAGCAGCAGCTTCTGCGTCGCCGCGCCGGCGAAGTAGTGCGCGATCTGGGTGCCCGACTCCAGTTCGATCAGCGTGGTGATCGGCTGGCCGTCGCCGCGGCCGCCCGGCAGCGCCGAGACCGGCACCGAGTAGGCCCGGCCGTTGGTGCCCAGCACCACCAGCGGATCGACGCTGCGGCACGGGAACACGCCGTACAGCGAGTCGCCCGACTTGAACGCCAGCGCCGCCGGATCCACCTCGTGGCCCTTGAGCGCGCGCACCCAGCCCTTCAGGCTGACGACCACCGTCACGGGCTCGTCGACGATGCGCACCTCGGCCACCGCGCGCTTGTCTTCCTTGATCTCGGTGCGGCGGTCGTCGCCATACTGCTTGGCGTCGGCCTCGATCTCCTTGACCACCGTGCGGCGCAGCACCGACGGGTTGGACAGGATCTCCTCGAGCTTGCCGGCCTCCTCGCGCAGGTTCTTCAGCTCCTGTTCGATCTTGATGAACTCCAGTCGCGCCAACTGGCGCAGGCGGATTTCCAGGATGTCCTCGGCCTGGCGCTCGCTGAGCTTGAAGCGCTCGATCAGCGCGGGTTTCGGTTCGTCCGAGTGGCGGATGAGCGCGATGACCTCGTCGATGTGCAGCAGGATCTCGTGCCGGCCTTCCAGGATGTGGATGCGGTCGCGGACCTTGTCCAGGCGATGCTGCGTGCGCCGCGTCACCGTGTTCAGGCGGAAGCCGATCCACTCGGTCAGGATCTTGCGCAGCGTCTTCTGCGTCGGCCGGCCGTCGTCGCCGACCATCGTCAGGTTCAGCGGCGCCGTCGTCTCCAGGCTGGTCTGCGCGAGCAGCGTGTTGATGAAGTCCTGCTGGTCGACCGTGCGGCTCTTGGGCTCGAAGACCAGGCGCACCGGCGCGTCCTTGTTGGACTCGTCGCGGGCCTTGTCCAGCACCGCCAGCATCGCGCCCTTGAGCTGCAGCTGCTCCGGCGTCACCGTCTTCTTGCCGGTCTTGACCTTGGGATTGGTCAGCTCCTCGATCTCCTCGAGCACCTTGGCCGTGCTGACGCCTTGCGGCAGCTCGGTCACGACCAGTTGCCACTGGCCGCGGGCGAGATCCTCGATCTTCCAGCGCGCGCGCACCTTCAGGCTGCCGCGGCCGGTGCTGTAGGCCGCGCGGATCTCGTCCGCCGAGCTGATCAACTGGCCGCCGCCCGGATAGTCCGGGCCCTTGATCACGCCGAAGAGCTCATCGTCGCTGGCATCCGGGCGCTTGAGCAGCAGCACCGCCGCCTCGGCGACCTCGCGCAAGTTGTGGCTCGGGATCTCCGTGGCCATGCCCACCGCGATGCCCGAGGCGCCGTTCAGCAGCACGAAAGGCAAGCGGGCCGGCAGTTCGCGGGGCTCGCTCTCGGAGCCGTCGTAGTTGGGCTGGAAGTCGACCGTGCCCTGGTCCAGCTCGTCCAGCAGCAGGCGCGAGTAGGCCGACAGGCGCGCTTCCGTGTACCGCATCGCGGCGGCGTTGTCGCCGTCCCGGCTGCCGAAGTTGCCCTGGCCGTCGACCAGCGGATAACGCTGGCTGAAGTCCTGCGCCATGCGCACCATCGCGTCGTACGCGGCCTGGTCGCCGTGCGGGTGGTACTTGCCGAGCACCTCGCCGACCACGCGCGCGCTCTTGACCGCCTTGGCGCCGGTCGTCCCGGTGAAGCCCAGGCCGAGCCGCTCCATCGTGAACAGGATGCGGCGCTGGACCGGCTTCTGGCCGTCGCTGTAGGACGGCAAGGCCCGGCCCTTCACCACCGACAGCGCGTATTCCAGGTAGGCCTGCTGCGCGTACTGCGCCAGCGTCAGCGCGTCGCCCGACGGGGACTGACCGCCCGGGCCGCCGGCGCCGTTGGGGTTCTCGAAATCAAAGGTCTCTTGGGTCATCTCTCTCATGCCGGCCTGCGCCGGTCGTTCGAATCTGCTTGCGAATGTCTGGAAAAACGTTCTTGCGAATGTTCTTGCGAGTGTTCTTGCGAATGTCTTTGGGAAGGCTCTTGGGAACGTTCCCGGGAATCTGCTGCTCAGGAATCCTTCGGCGTCCGCCGGTCGCCGCGACCGCTCATTCGAGCGGCGCCGCGACCATCGTCAATTGCCTGGCCCGGCTGCCGAGGCTGCGCTGCAGCAGCGCCCAGTAGAGCTCCATCACGAGGTGGACGTGCGCCTGCGTCTCGTCGATATCGGGCATGTGGCCGCCTGCGCGACGCACCGCGCCTTCGCCGGCGTTCCAGGCCGCCAGCGCCGCGTCCAGGCGGCCGAAGCGCCGCGTCAGGTCCGCCAGCATCCGCGCGCCGATCAGCACGTTGGTGCGCGGATCCTGGAGGTAGCCGGCGCGCCGCAGCTCTTCCGGCGTGGCGTAGCGTTGCGCCGTGGCCGCGGTGATCTGCATCAGACCGGTCGCGCCGCGCGGCGACACCGCGTCGGGCTTGAAGCCGGACTCGACCGCGATGATCGCCTTGAGCAACTCCGCGTCGATGCCGGTCGCGGCCGCCGCCTCGCGCAGATACGGCTGCACGGCCTTGACCTCGGGCGCGATGTCCAGCCACGTCAGCATGCGCTGGCCGTGGTCGGTCTTGCCCGGCACGCGCCGGATGCCGCTCAGCGGCGACATCACCGGCTGGAAGCGGCTGTCCACCTGCACCGGCGCGAAATGCGCGATGCCGTCGGCATCCACGTAACCCCACAGCTCCGCATGCGCCGGCGACATCTTGGCCGCGAAGGCCACGGCGATGCTCAGCGCCAGCCGCTTGCGCAGCCCGCGTCCGCGCGGCGTGGGGCGGCCATGGCTCATGGCGCCTCCAGACCCTGCGCGGCGCGCGCCTCGTACTCGCGCTGGAGCAGCGACATCACGATCAGGTCGTCGTAGCCCTCGCCCATGACGCCTTCAGCATCGGCCAACGGCTCGGCCCGCACGCATTCGCGCAGCCGGCCTTCCTCGACATAGCCCTCGCTGAGGTACAGCGATTGCGCCCGCGTGTTGCGGCCTTTCACGTCCAGCCAGAAGCGGTGCGCCCCCAGCTGCGTGAACGCCATCTTCTTGAGCAGCCGCACGCACAGGCGACCGACGCCCTGCCCCTTCGGGCCGAGCACGATGCGCTTGAGCTCCACCGAGCGGTTGGGGTTGCGACAGCCCTGCAGGATCACGAAACCCGCGCGTTCGGCATCGAGCTCCACGATGAAATGCCGCGCGTCCGGGAACCGGACGGCGCCCTCGTGCTGCGTGCGTTCCCACGGCGTGATGAAGGGCCGGTTGCCGGCGTCCTGCTCCACGCCGACGACGAAGTCCAGGTCGGACAGCATCGTGGGTCGAAGCGTGACGCGGTGTTCCAGCATGGCGCGGTCCGGGAATCAGACGTCGACTTCGATGGAGTCGCCGTGCAGCTCCATCAGCTCACGCCGCGCGGCCGCTTCACCCTTGCCCATCAGCTTGTTGATGGCGCCTTCGGTGTCGCCGAAGTCCAGCTCGCCGTACTGCACCTGCAGCAGGCGGCGCGTCTCGGGGTTCAGCGTCGTGTCCCAGAGCTGCTCGGCGTTCATTTCGCCCAGGCCCTTGAAGCGGCTGATGCTCCAGCTGCCTTCGCGCGCGCCTTCCTTGCGCAGCTTGTCGAGGATCGCGGTCTGCTCGCCCTCGTCCAGCGCATACAGCTTGGCCGCGGGCTTCTTGCCGCGCGCCGGCGCATCCACGCGGAACAGCGGCGGCCGCGCCACGTAGACATGGCCGGTGGCGATCAGCTTGGGGAAGTGACGGAAGAACAGCGTCAGCAGCAGCACCTGGATGTGGGCGCCGTCGACGTCCGCGTCCGAGAGGATGCAGATCTTCCCGTAGCGCAGGCCGGACAGGTCCGGCTCGTCGTTCTTGCCGTGCGGATCGACGCCGATGGCCACCGAGATGTCGTGGATCTCGTTGTTGGCGAACAGCCGGTCGCGCTCGACCTCCCAGGCGTTGAGCACCTTGCCGCGCAGCGGCAGGATGGCCTGCGTCTCCTTGTCACGGCCCAGCTTGGCGGAACCGCCGGCGGAGTCGCCCTCGACCAGGAACAGCTCGTTGTGCAGCAGGTCGGTGCTCTCGCAGTCGGTCAGCTTGCCGGGCAGCACGGCCACGCCGGAGCTCTTGCGCTTCTCGACCTTCTGCGCCGCGCGCTGGCGCGTCTGCGCCTGCTTGATGACGAGCTCGGCCAGCTTCTTGCCGTGCTCGACGTGCTGGTTGAGCCACAGCTCCAGCGCCGGCTTCACGAAGGCCGACACCAGCCGCAGCGCGTCGCGCGAGTTCAGCCGTTCCTTGGTCTGGCCCTGGAACTGCGGATCCAGCACCTTGGCCGACAGCACGAAGCTGGCGCGCGAGAACACGTCTTCCGCCATCAGCTTCACGCCCTTCGGTGCGAGGGCGTGCATCTCGATGAAGCCCTTGATCGCGCCGAACAGGCCGTCCTTCAGCCCGGACTCGTGCGTGCCGCCGGCCACCGTCGGGATCAGGTTCACGTAGCTCTCGCGCATGACCTGACCCTCCTCGGTGAAGGCCACGCACCAGCTGGCGCCCTCGCCCTCGGCGAAGTTCTCGCTCTCGGAGGCCGTCGCGAACTGCTCGCCCTCGAACAGCGGGATCAGCGGATCCGCCGGCAGCGCCTGCATCAGGTAGTCGCGCAGGCCGCCCTTGTAGGTCCAGGTCTGCGTCTCGCCGGTCTTCTCCTGCGTCAGCGTGACCGTGACGCCGGGCATCAGCACGGCCTTGGAGCGCAGCAGGTGCACCAGCTCGCCCTTGGGCAGGTCGGCGCTCTCGAAGTACTTGCCGTCGGGCCAGACGCGCACCGTCGTGCCCTGCTTGCGGTCGCCGGTCTTGAGCTCGGCCTTGCGCGTGGCGACCGGCTCGATGACGTCGCCGCCGGAGAAGGCCAGCGTCGCGACCTGACCCTCGCGATAGACCGTCACCTGCAGCCGCTTGGCCAGCGCGTTGGTCACCGAGACGCCCACGCCGTGCAGGCCGCCGGAGAAGCTGTAGGCGCCGCCCGAGCCCTTGTCGAACTTGCCGCCGGCGTGCAGTCGTGTGAAGACGATCTCCACGACCGGCACGCCTTCCTCGGGGTGCAGGCCGTAGGGAATGCCGCGGCCGTCGTCCTCGATGGTGATCGAGCCATCGGTGTGCTGGATGACGGCGATGCGCTTGCCGTGACCGGCCAGCGCCTCGTCGGCCGCGTTGTCGATCACCTCCTGGATGATGTGCAGGGGGTTGTCGGTGCGGGTGTACATGCCCGGGCGCTGCTTGACGGGCTCGAGTCCCTTGAGGACGCGGATCGAGCCTTCGCCGTAGCTGCCAGGAGCGCTGCCGGTGGAAGTGACTGCTTTGGTTGCCATGGGGCGGGATTCTATGCAGCGTCGGCGACGCTTCCGGACGCTGGCCGGCACGGGTCGTTCCCATGGGGGTTTCCCCTCGGCGGACACCCCGCTCCATCCCCGCCGATGCCGGCTGCGCGCGCATGCCGCACGACGCTAGCGCCCCCGCACGTCCCGTTACCGATCGAGTCCCGACGGCATGGGAGCGCTGTCGTAGCATCCGCCGCTTGTCCGCACGCCGCCGCCCGACTGGTCCGATGTCGCTCCTGCCCCGTTCCTCGCGCCCGCTGCTGGCGCCCCTGGCTCCCCTCGCCCTGGTGTGGGCCGCCCTCCTTTGGGCGGGACCGGCCCGGGCCGACAACTACAAGGCCAGCCCGGAGATGGCGATGGAGCTGCGCCACGCCCGCTGGTTCGACGGCGAAAAGCTGCAGAGCGGCACGCTCTACGTCGAGGACGGCCGCTTCGTCGAGAAGCGGCCCCGCAAGGTCAACCGCCTGCTGGAACTGCGCGGCCAGACGCTGGTGGCGCCGCTCGCCGACGCGCACAACCACAACCTGCAGAGCGCCTGGGGGCTGGACAAGTTCGGTCAGGATTACCTGCGCGACGGCGTGTTCTACGCGGCGATGCTGTGCGCCGACCCGGCCGCGATCGAGCCGATCCGCGCCCGCATCTCGCAGCCGGAGGCGCCGGACGTGCTGTTCGCCACCGCCTGCATCACCTCGTCCGACGGCCAGCCGCTGGCGATGCTGCAGTCGGGCACGCCGCCGATGGCGCTGGACCAGATCGTCGACAAGGCGGTGCTGGTCATGGACACGCCCGAGCAGGTCGGCCAGAAGTGGCCGCTGATCGCCGGCCGCCACAGCGACCTGGTCAAGGTCATCATGAGCTACCACGACCGCCCCGAGCTGCGCCAGGTGCCCGAGCAGCGCGGCCGCCTGGGCGTGACGCCCGAGGTCGTGGCGGAGGTGGTCCGCCGCGCGCATGCGGAGCAGCGGCGCGTCGTGGTCCACATCGAGAGCGCCGCCGACTTCGCCGCCGCCGTGCGCGCCGGCGCCGATTTCATCGCCGAGCTGCCGGGCTACTTTCCGCAGCATGGCGAGGATCCCGAAACCCATCTGATTGCGCCGGACGTCGCCGCCCTGGCCGCGGAGAAGAAGATCGGCATCATCACCGCGACCGTGGCGACGCGGCTGTTCCAGCCGGCGCCGGAGCTGCTCGCGCGCATCGAAGCCGTCCAGAAGCAGAACCTGGAGCGGCTCAGGACGGCCGGCGCCCGGCTGCTGGTCGGCTCGGACCTGTTCACCGGCAACGCGCTGAGCGAGCTCCACCACCTCGAGCAACTGGGCGTGCTGGACAGACCGGCGCTGCTGCGGCTGGCCACGGTGGACACGCCGAAGGCCCTGTTCCCGCAGCGCAAGCTCGGCTGCTTCCAGCCCGGCTGCGAAGCCAGCTTCCTGGTGCTGATCGGCAACCCGCTCGAGGACCTCGACGCGCTGGACAAGCCGATCCTGCGCATCAAGCAGGGCCGCGTGCTGACGCAGCTGGAGGACGTCGCCGCGACGGCGGGCGAAGAGAACAACGCGCTGAACTCCGCCGCCGGCGCGCAGAAGAAGTCCTCCGGCAAGAAGTCCGGCGCGAAGTCCACGAAGAAATCGCCCGGCACGAAGGCCAAGCCCGCGGGCAAGTCCACCAAGGGCACGAAGACGAGCGCCCGCAACGCCTCGACACCGCGCGCCTGAACGCCGCGGGCCCGCCGGGCGACCGCCCTTCGGAGGGAGCGCGGCGGCCCCGCGTCATCCAGGCGTCAGCGGAACGCGCATGAAGCCATTACATTGACCGGATGAGCGCGATGCCGATCCCCCCTTCCTCCTCCCGCACCCTGTCGATGCGGCAGGTGCTGATCTGCGGCGCCGCGATCGTCACGCTGTCGATGGGCATCCGCCACGGCTTCGGCCTGTGGCTGACGCCGGTCACGATGGACCGCGGCTGGACCCGCGAGGCCTTCTCCCTCGCGCTGGCCGTGCAGAACATCGCCTGGGGCGCCGCCGGCCCGATCGCCGGCATGCTGGCCGACCGCTTCGGCGCGCTGCGCGTGCTGATCGCCGGCGCCCTGCTCTACGCGGCGGGGCTGGCGCTGATGGCGGTGTCGTCGTCGACCGCCGGTTTCCTGGGCAGCGCCGGGGTGCTGATCGGGTTGGCGCAGTCGGGCACCACCTACGCGGTCATCTACGGCGTCATCAGCCGCAACGTCTCCGCGGAGAAGCGCTCCTGGGCCATGGGCGTGGCGGCGGCGGCGGGCTCCTTCGGGCAGTTCCTGATGGTCCCGGTCGAGAACTGGCTGATCGGCTACACCGGCTGGCAGAACGCGCTGTTCGTGCTGGCGATCGCCGCCTGCCTGATCATCCCGCTGGCCTTCGGCCTGCGCGAGCCGGCGCGCGACGCCGTCCACGGCGCACACCACCAGAGCATCGGCCAGGCCTTGCGCGAGGCCTTCGGCTACCGCAGCTTCCAGCTGCTGATGCTGGGCTACTTCGTCTGCGGCTTCCAGGTCGTGTTCATCGGCGTGCACATGCCGAGCTACCTGAAGGACCACGGCCTCACGCCCCAGGTCGCCACCAACGCGCTGGCGCTGATCGGCCTGTTCAACGTCTTCGGCACCTACGCCGCCGGCACGCTGGGCCAGAAGCTGCCCAAACGCTACCTGCTGTCGGGCATCTACCTGCTGCGCTCGATCGCGATCATCGTCTTCCTGTCCGTGCCGCTGACGCCCGCCAGCGTCTACGTCTTCGCCGCGGTGATGGGCGTGCTCTGGCTGTCCACCGTGCCGCCGACCAATGCGATCGTGGCGCAGATCTTCGGCGTGCAGCACATGTCGATGCTGGGCGGCTTCGTGTTCTTCAGCCACCAGATCGGCAGCTTCCTGGGCGTGTGGCTGGGCGGCAAGCTCTACGACGCGACGGGGTCCTACGACGTCGTCTGGTACCTGGCCATCGCGCTGGGCGTGATGGCGATGCTGGCCAACCTGCCGGTGCGCGAGACCGCGATCACGCGGCACGCCACGCCGGCGGCCGCCTGACGGCGTGCGAAGGAGCGATGGAGCGGAGCGACACGATGACAGACAGGCGACGCGGACTCTGGCGGATCGTGGCGTGGCTGGGCGCGTGCGGCGTGCTGGCGGCGGTCTTCCTGGCCTACACGCAGCCCTCGCTGATGCAGCAGCTGGGCGATGCGATCTGGGCCTGTTTCTGATCTTCCCGATCCGGTTCACGGACCGGGTTGTCGATCTGACGATCTGACGACGAATACAACCAGCGCCACGAGCGCAACGACAACGGAGACAACATGGTCGTGATCATCACCGGCGCCTCCGACGGCATCGGCGCCGAACTGGCGCGTCAATGGGCGCGGCGCGAAGGCGCCAAGCTCTCGCTGGTGCTGGCGGCGCGCAGCGTCGACAAGCTCGAGAAGGTGGCGGCGGAGTGCGAGTCGCTCGGCGCCCACACCCGCGTGCAGCGTTGCGACGTCGAGTCGCAGGAGGACTGCCAGGAACTCGTGCGCGCGACGCTGGGCGCCTTCGGCGCGATCGATGTGCTGGTCAACAACGCCGGCATGTCGGCGCATGCGCTCTTCGACCAGGTCAAGGACCTCGCCTGGTACCAGCGGCTGATGCAGATCAACCTGTGGGGCTCGGCCTGGTGCACCCAGGCCGCGCTGCCGGCGCTCAAGGCCAGCAAGGGGCGCATCGTGGCGGTCTCGAGCCTGGCCGGCTTGCTGGGCATCCCGGGCCGCACCGCCTACAGCGCCAGCAAGTTCGCGATGACCGGCTTCTTCGAGGCGCTGCGCACCGAGGTCGCCGCCAGCGGCGTCAGCGTGACCATCGCCTATCCGGGCGTCGTCGACACGCAGATCCGCTATCGGGGCTTCAACGCGCAAGGGCACGCCTCGGGGCTGAGCAGCCTCGACGAACGCGGCGCGATGCCGGTCCAGGAGTGCGCCAGACTGATCCTCGACGGCACGCTGGCCCGCGAGCGCGACATCGTCATGACCGCCAAAGGCAAGCTGGGCCGCTGGCTCAAGCTGCTGGCGCCGGCGATGGTCGATCGCATGGCGATGAAGGCCCTCAAGAAGGAACAACGCCCGGCATGAGCTTCTCCTCCTTCCCCAGCCCCCCGTTCCCCAGCGATTGGGTGCTGCGCTGGGCGCAGGCCTGGCGCGACCGCGACGGCGTCACGGCACTGGACCTGGCCTGCGGCTCGGGCCGCCATCTGCGCCTGCTGGCGGGCGAAGGCGTGGCCGTCACCGGCGTCGACCGCGACGCGGCGGCGCTGGCGACGCTCTCCGGCCTCTCCGACCGCGTCGAGCTGATCGAGGCCGACATCGAGCAGGGCCCCTGGCCGCTGACCGACCGCGTCTTCGACGTCGTGCTCGTCACCAACTACCTGTGGCGGCCGCTGCTGCCGCGCGTCGTCGAGGCCGTCGCGCCCGGCGGCTGGCTGATTTACGAGACCTTTACCGATGGACAACAGACGGTCGGCCGACCCGCGCGACCGGACTTCCTGCTGCGATCCGGCGAGTTGCTGGCCGCCGTCGATGGCCTGCGCGTGATCGCCTACGAGGACGGCTTCATCGAGGCGGAGCCCCTCGTCACCGGGGGCGGCGCCGTCAACGGCCGGTATGTCCAGCGCGTTGCTGCCGTTCGGGAGAACCTGCCCGGCGCCGGCGCCGCGACTGCGGCCGGCCTTGACGGCGGTGGTGGCGGGGGCGGCGACAGCGATGTGCGCCCTGGGGTCTACCCGAGATACCGGCTGCGCTGAGCGGGCAGTCCCGACAGAGCCCGGGATGAGCGCCGAAAGAGCCCCGGCGCTTCAGTAGAATCCGCCGATCCAGAGGAATCCTCAATGAACGCAATTGTTGGCAGCATCGTCGCGCTGGTCACGCCGATGCATGAAGATGGCCGCATCGACTTCGATGGGCTGCGCAGCCTGATCGACTGGCACATCGACCAGGGCACGGACGTCATCGGCGTCGTCGGCACGACCGGCGAGTCCCCGACCGTCACGATGGAAGAGAACCGCGAAGTCATCCGCGTTGCGGTCGAGCACGTCAAGGGTCGCAAGCCGGTCCTCGCCGGCACGGGCGCCAACGCCACGGCCGAGGCCATCGAGCTGAGCCGCTTCGCCAAGCAGGTCGGCGCCGACGCCACGCTGTCGGTCGTCCCCTACTACAACAAGCCCTCGCAGGAAGGCATCTACCAGCACTTCAAGGCGATCGCCGAGGCGGTCGACATTCCGATGATGCTGTACAACGTGCCCGGCCGCACGGTGGCGGACATGTCGGTGGAGACCACGCTGCGCTGCGCCTCGCTGCCCGGCGTGTTCGGCATCAAGGACGCGACCGGCAACGTCGAGCGCGCCGCCTGGCTGATCAAGCACGCCCCGCAAGGTTTCAGCATCTACTCCGGCGACGACGCGACCGCCATCGCGATGATGCTCATGGGCGGCCGCGGCTCCGTCAGCGTCACCGCCAACATCGCGCCCAAGGCGATGCACGAGATGTGCATGGCCGCGATCGAAGGTCGCGTGCGCGAGGCCACCGCGCTGCACTTCCAGCTGCTGCCGCTGCACAAGCAGCTGTTCTGCGAACCCAGTCCCGCCCCGAGCAAGTGGGCCCTGAACAGGCTGGGCCGCTGCCCCAACAACCTGCGCCTGCCGCTGACGCCGCTGACCGCCGCCGGCCAGGATCTGGTCGAAGGCGCCATGCGCGAAGCCGGCCTGCTCTAATCACCCCCGGCCGGCGCGCGCCGGCCGCACCCTTTTCCTTCAGCGGCCGCGGGCCGCAGCGACCTACCTCGGAGATCTCCAGCGTGACTCGTTCCCTTTCTGAATCCGGCGCGCCCACTCCGGTGCGCGTGGCCTGCCTGATGGCGCTGGCCTCGCTGACGGCGTGCAGCACGTTCGAGAGCATCACCAGCAGCGACAAGGTCGACTACCGCACCCAGGCCAAGCAGACCACCGGCCTGGACGTGCCGCCGGACCTGACGCAACTGCCCAAGGAAAACCGCCCTACCGGCCCGATCAGCGCCGCGCAACTGGCCGCGCAGCCGAACGCCCAGCGCCAGGCCGTCGCCACCGCCGGAGCGCCCGTCGCGCTGGACAAGGCCGGCACGATCGAATTCCACCGCCTGGGCAACGCCCGCTGGCTGCACAGCACGCTGCCGCCGGAACAGCTCTGGCCGCAAATCAAGGGCTTCTGGCAGGACCGCGGCTTCACGATCGAGTCCGAGGACCAGAACGTCGGCCTGATGGAAACCAACTGGGCCGAGAACAAGGCCAAGCTGCCGCAGGACTTCATCCGCAAGACGCTGGGCTCGCTGCTGGATTCGCTGTACTCCACCGGCGAACGCGACAAGTACCGCACCCGCCTGGAGCGCAACGAGCAGGGCGGCACCGACATCTACGTCACGCACCGCGGCCTGGTCGAGGTCTACACGAACTCGCAACGCGACGAGACCGGCTGGCAGCCGCGCCCGTCCGATCCGGAGCTGGAAGCCGAGATGACCTCGCGCCTGATGCTCAAGCTCGGCGGCAAGGAAGAGGACGCCAAGACGCTGGTCGCCAACGCGCAGCAGCCGGCGCCCTCCTTCGCCGAAGCGCCGCGCGGCAACGCGCCGCGCTCGCTGGCGGACGTGCCGGATCAGCTCAAGATCAACGAGGACTTCGACCGCGCCTGGCGCCGGGTCGGCCAGTCGCTGGACCGCCACGGCTTCACCATCGAGGACCGGGACCGCAAGCAGGGCCTGTTCTTCCTGCGCTACGCCGATCCGAACCAGGCCGGCAAGGAAGAGCCCAACTTCTTCCAGCGTCTGTTCGGCGCGACCAGCGCGTCCACCGCGGTGCGTTACCGCGTGTCGGTCAAGACCGAGGGCACGACCTCGACCGTCATGATCCTGGACGACAAGGGTCAACAGCAGACCAACGAAATGGCCAAACGCATCCTGCAACTGCTGATGGAAGACGTGCGCTGATCTGACTGGATGGCGGACCACCGTACGCCATCAGTTTGCGCAAAACAAAAAACGCCACCTCCGGGTGGCGTTTTCATTGGGGGAGCCATTCGTCGAGCGCGGCGGTCCACATTCGGTCCGGCGAGGCTTGGTAAACTCCACTCTAATACCAGCGCGGGGCGCTCAGCGCGCGGATTCCCGAAGCGGGGAGTAGGCCAAGGCGATGGGCCAGGGGGTGGCCAAGGGAGAGGCAAAGGACAGGCAAAGGACCGACAAAGAAAAAGCCGCAAGGGCGAACCCTTGCGGCTTTCTCAGGACGAGTGATCGTCTTAGTTGCTGGCGGCCGAAGCGGGCGCAGCAGCGTCGGAAGCGGCAGCCGAAGCTTCCATCGCCGGGGCCGAAGCCTCAACGGCGGGAGCCGAAGCTTCCGGAGCCGGGGTGGCCACGGGAGCAACAGCTTCTTCCTTCTTGCCGCAAGCGGTCAGGGCAACAACGGCCAGCAGGGAGGCCAACAGGATCGACTTTTTCATACTTGTCCTCAAGTAACTTTTAGACGAACAATCAATTACCGGTAATTAATGAAGTCGTACCAGATGACAAGTACGAACTTCAGCAGACCAAGACGTGAGAAACCTCGAGCGCTTCCCCCGCCTAGCCAGCAATTATAGCCACCAGTTTGTAATCTCCTTACAAGCCTAGGGTGCTGCTGGCGAACGAGTCGGCAGACCGTTGCTCAATAGCGTCAAACCACTCGCGGGCCATGGCTTCTTCGCGGGCGTCTTGTACCGAAAGAGAGGCCCGCGCCGGCGTCCACAACTTCATCGTCAGCAATCCGGGTGCCAGCAGCAGGCCCATGGGAGCGGGGGTGCTGCGCTCGGCGAGGTCGGCCGGATCGAAGGCGCGCGCCTGCACCACATGGTCATGCGCCTGGCGCCACTGGACGAAACGAGGATGGACGCGCCGCAGCGTCTCGTAGTCATGCGCCGCCAGCAGGTGCAATCTGCGGTGCGGCAGTGCCCATCGATGCAGGGCATCGAGCAGCGCCGGGTCGGACAACGGCCAGTGGGCGAAGTCCGGGTCCAGCCAGCACAGCTCCCGACCGCCCTGCTCCGCGGCCCGCTGCAGCGCTTGCTGCAGCATTTGCCGGACCTCCGCGGCGGTTTCGACGAGTGCGGGCGTCAAAGCTTCTGGCATCGTGGGTTCCGGCGACATGTCGAACTCCTCATGACGTTGGCGTGGGATTGAGGCAAGGCGGGCCGGTCAGGCGGGCTGCACCCACCCGTCCTCGGTCCACTGATCCAGCAAATCGCGTGCGCCGTCGCTCAGTTTTGCGACCTCGGCGGGGGACAGCGCCCGGCTGTCCGCCATCCGGCGCATCAGCGTCGCATCGCGTCCGCCGGCCCGGAAGGATTGTCCATTGATGAAGACATGCGCCGCGTCGTACATCATGCGGGTGCGGGCGCTCAAGCGCGCCCCCTGTCCCGGCGGCAGCGCGGCGCCGGGTTCGAAGAAGACGCGGGGCTTGGGCTCGGTCAGCGCCTCGCCCAGCGCGCGCTCCAGCGCCAGCGGCTGCGAGGCCGCTCTCAGCACCGCTTCGCGCGCGAAGGCCGTCAGCGCCTCGGGAATGCGCCCCGGCTCGCCGGTCGCCGGCTGACGGGGATCGACATACATCCGGTCGCCGCGCGGCGCTTCCTCGTCGTCGGTCAGGCGGACCAGCAGTTCATTGGCCAACTCGCTGCGCCAGGGCGAACGGAAACCCACCGAGGCGGTCATGCAGTCGCCGCCGACGGCCACGCCGTCGTGCGCCCATCCCGGCGGCAGGTACAGCATGTCGCCGGGCTCGAGCACGAAGTCCTGCTCCGGCTCGAAGTCCGCCAGCACCTTCAGCGGGACGTCCTCGCGCAGCTCGCCGGTGGTCGACACGCCCAGTCGGCCGATGCGCCAGTGGCGACGGCCGCTGACCTGGATCAGGAAAACGTCGTAGGAATCGAAATGCGGACCGACGCCGCCGCCCTCGCTGGCATACGACAGCATCAGGTCGTCGAGCCGGGCCTCGGGAACGAACCGGAAGCGGCTCAGCAGCGCCGAGGCCGGTTCGACATGCAGATCCAGCCCCTGCACCAGCAGCGTCCACTGCGGCTTGCTCCAGGCGGGCAACTTGGCGATCGGGCCCTGGCGCATCGTCCAGCGGTCGCCGTCCTGCTGCGACACGAGGCGGGATTCCACCTCGTCGCTGGCCGCCAGGCGGGCCAGGCCGGCGCGATCGATCGGCGGCACCACGCCGGGCAAGGCCTGGCGCACGAGCAGCGGTTGCTTCTGCCAATGGCGCTTCATGAACTGCGCAGGGCTCAGGCCGCCGAGCAGCGGCAGCTTCGCGTCGATGTCGATGCCGGAGGCGCCGGAAGCGGCCGGGGCACGCTTGGACGGGATCGGGGATGTCTGGGGGGACTTGGACTTGGAGGTCATGGGCGCGCATTGTCTGAGAGAATTGCGCGATGCAAATCACTGCCCCCTGCGTCGTCTCCCTGACTTGGAGACTCGAGGACGCCCAAGGCCAATCCGTCGAGGTGCTGGACCCGCCGATGGAGTTCTTTTACGGTGGCCAGGACCTGTTCACCAAGGTCGAGGAAGCGCTGGCCGACAAGCTCGCCGGCGACGAGGTCAGCGTGGCGCTCGAGCCCGAGGACGCGTTCGGCGACTACGACAGCGCCCTGGTCTGCTTCGAGCCGCGCGAGGTGTTCCCCGAGAACGTCGATGTCGGCATGCAGTTCGAAGGACTGCCCGAAGGCGCGTCGACGCCCGACATGCCCGCCGACCGCATCTACACCGTGACCGAGGTCTATCCGGAGCACATCGTCCTGGACGGCAACCACCCGCTGGCCGGTGTCGGCCTGCGCATCCACGTGACGGTGCACGATGTGCGCGAAGCCACCGAGGAAGAGCTCGAAGCCGGCTCGCTGGGCGACTCTGGCTTCACCGTTGCCACCGGCCTCACCGCCGGGCCGGGGCCGGATGAGCCGATCCACTGAGCCCCACCGAAGTCCGAATCCATGGAAGCCCCGCGATGCGGGGCTTTTTGCTGTCTAGACGCCGAGCAGGCGCCACCGCGCCTCCAGCGAAGCGAGCTCCGGTTCGGCATGGGGATCGCCTGCTTCGGCCGCCAGGGCATACCAGCGCCGCGCGGACTCGACATCTGGAGGATCCTCACCGATGCCGAAGCCGTATCCCCGGGCGACTTCGAGCTTGAAGTGCGGATCGGGCTGGTGCATGGCCAAGGCCATCATGTGCTTGAAGCGCATGCGCATCGCGCCCTGGACGGACTGGTCGCCGATCATCAGCTCATAGGCTTTCAGGAATTCGATCTGGGTGTCCCGGTCGTCGTCGCGGGCGATCGCTTCGGCTTCGGCGAGAAGGCGCCCGACCGTCGCGGGATCCTCGTCGCGACTGGCGAGCGACAGGGCCATCGCGACGAGCGCCCAGACCCGGCCCTCCTCGATGGCTTGATGGAGCAAGCGGTTGACGAGTTCCTCGTCGCCATTGACCGCTGCGTCCAGGTAGTCCCTCCGATCGATCACGGCCCGCCTCGTGCTTCTTGTACCCGCGACCTCATTGCTGCGCTCGCTCCCGGAGCTCCGCCGGCGCCATCGTCGTCACCGAGATGGCCCGGACTCCGCCGATCGGGGAATGCAGGGACAGCAGCATGTCGTCTCGCCAATATTCGAGGACCTCATCATTCATGCTGTGTGAGCGCCGCCATCCGCGGCCGTCGATGAACGAGACCATGACAGTCTCCGGAGGCCGGCCCAGCGGCGCCGACAGCGCCACCCTCCCGAACCAGCGATGTTTCCCCGACCAGTCCACGGGCCCGCACTTCGCCAAGGGAGGTTGCGAGAGTTGCTCGCAGAGGAGGGACAACTCCCGTTCGATGCGCTGCCGGGCTTCAGGACTGAACGTGCCGAGGGTCTCCCGGTTCCTGGCGGGTCCGGTGATGAAAACAAAAACAACGTAGGTCGCCAGCGCGATGGCGCCGAACACCTTCACATGGACCTTGATGCGCATCTCCCGGCTTCCTCAAGACAAAGATTCGTGGCGAGATCAACAGTCCCAGATCGCCCGCTGGAACTCCTCGCTGGGTTCGAAGGCCAGGCCGGTCCTCTTGCCGCGAAATTCCGCCACGCGCCAGCGGTCGACCTCCAGCCAGACGAGGAGTTCATCCGTTCCGGATGGAGACTTGCAAGGCACCCAGACGCGGACGGACCAGTTGCCTGGAATGTCGTCGGCCAAGGCGGACTTCAGGTCCTGACCAAACGCCAGGCCCGCCTAGCGCCTCAATGCCGCGGTATCGAGCAGCGTCAGATCGACGACGAAAGGATCGAAGCGACTTGAACCGACGTCGTAGCTCTCCGGCGGCAAGTGACGCAGGCCATGCCGCACCAGGGCCACCACCGAGAGCCATTCCGCTTCGTCACCCCAATCGTCATCCTCGTCCATCGGTGCTCCAATCTGGCGTTCACGCGTCCACAGATTCTCACGCCTGCATCAGGCCTGACGTGCAGCCGTCCCGCAGGTTGCCACCATCGTCGAAGAGACTATCGAGTCGACCGAATTCCGCAGTGACATAGGTGGCCAGATCACGCCACTCGGCAATGACATTCCCACTGTGCTCCAGTGCGATCACGCGCTTGTCACTCTCCAGACAGGCGACAAGAACACCATCCGACCGGTAGCCACCAAAGACAAGCGCCCTCTTGCCGAGCACGGTCCGCGCGGGCGTGTTGGCAGAAATCAATTCCAGCGGCTGCGAGGTCTTCCAGGGATCATTCGTGCGAATGCCAAAGAAGTTCAGGTGTCCGGAGAAGAAGCGCGCGCCGTTCAGCGCCTGCAGCAGTTCCCGATAGGCGCTGGGGAAACTCCAGAGTCCTGCGTCAGCGAAGTCGGCGAACGCACTCGAAGGCAATCCTTGGGGTCGCCAGACGCTGGCACCCAAATCCCCCCAGCATTCGTCGATCGTCGATGACGGGAGCGGCGCATAGAGGACGGAGAACCACTTATCCTCACCAGGAAACTGCGGCACACGTTCGCCCAACATCAATGCATTTCCAGCGGACACTCGCCGCATCCCCTCGCGTCGTTCCACCGCTTCAAGAATGATCCGAAACGCATCTGAACGATTGCGTCCTGACTCGAGCAGGTCTTGATCCACCGATGGACTCCTATCCAGGCGAGTTGCGACAGCGCTACTTCGCGGTGGTCGCGATGAATGTCCGAACGCCGTCCCTGGGGGCATAGATCGAAAGTTCCATGTCACCCCGCTCGAAAGACACAGCATCGCCGGAGGTTGTGGCGTGCGTCCACCCGAGCTCCCCGAGCATCCGCTCAACATCGCTTCGCTCCGGCGGACCATTGAAGCCCTGGAGCTCAATCTTCCCGAACCAGCGATGTTTCCCGTGCCAGGCCAATTCGCCGCAGCGAGCGACGCGTTGACGCTCGCTGGCCTCGCACGCCGTCGCCAGCGTCTGCTCGATCTGCGCTTTCGCTTCCGGACGGAAAGTGCCAAGCGCCTCGCGATTGCGGATGGACATGCCCACCATCGCCGTCAGGGCCGCCAAAACCAGGGCAACGTGGCCGGCGATGATGGTGCTCCGCGCTTCGATCCCCGCGATGCCCGGCACGACCGTGACCGGCACATTGATGCTGGCGGCACTACTCGCATTGACGGAGAACTCGTGAGGCGTCGTCATCTCGGCCCGCGCATCGGGACTGGTAGCAGGACTGCCGCCGCGACCGCCGCGTGGCCGGACAAGCACCGCATCCCGTCCGGAGACGGACTCAACAGGGTGTGGAGATTCATTCACATCGTGTGTCTTCCGCCTCGTGCCGCGTCCGGGACCGGACAGGCACGGGCAGACCCGATGCGGATCGACCGCGAACGGTCGATCGCACACAAGCTGCGCGCTTCCTCCCTCCCCTCGACGCGGCGTTGCTCCGCGTGTCAGGTCTTGCCGTGCGTATTCGCATCTGGCAAGACCAATGGGCGCGCAGTATACAAATTACTTAACGAATATTTAACTCAACATCAACACCAAAAAAACCTTCCTGCGAGGACATCCTCCCGTCAAACATCGCGGGCACAAAGCCGCCGATAGAGATCGAAGACCTTCGACTCCAGTTCGGCCGGACTGCAGCAGATGCGTGCGCCGATCAGCCGCGCGCGATAGTTGTGGATCTGCTCGCGAACCGCGTGCGACCAGCTCTGGGTGCTCGGCGTCAGATCGAAGGTGCTGCTGCGCAGCACGTGCAGCCAGCCGATCAGCACCGGCTCCGGCACTCCCGCCAAGGTCTCGGCGAGGGTCTCCGGCGGTCGCGCCCGGCCGGCATGCAGGCGGTGGAGCATCAGCAGCCGGATCACCAGCGCCGGGTCCGAGGCCGCGGTCATCGCCAACGCCTCATGCGGCGCGCCATGCCGCACCAGGCGGAAAAGGCGCCCCAGCACGTCCAGGTCGCAGCTCGGCAGCGATCGCGGCGACTCCTCCTGCGGTGCCATCAGCAGATCGCCCTGGAAGTAGCGCACGCCCAGCGCCTTGAGGCGCAGGTAGTCGGCGGACTCCGTCATGCGGTCGGCGATCAGCGTCGCACCGGCCTGGCGCGCCAGCTCCTGGACCGTCGCCCAGGCGCTTACCGGCGCCAGCGACACATCGAGCTTCACGAACGAGACCATCGGCAGCCAGGCGGTACGCGCATCATCCGGCGACACCACGCCCGCCAGTGCGAAGCGGTAGCCTCGCGCATGCAGTTGCGCGATGCGGCGGGTCACCGACTCCTGGACGGGCATGCCCACGGGCAGCTGGATCGCACCCAGCGAGCCGCACAGGACGTCCGCGATCGGACTGAGCAGGGTCGCCGCGTCCATGTCGATGAACAGGCAGCCGGGACGGCGATGCGCCAGGCCGCCGTCGAGCAGGGCCTGGCTCAGCAGCAGGCTGGTCGCATAGGCACTGGGCGGCGGCGCGCGGCGCGAGCCGGCGCTCCATCGGAAGCACAGTTCCTGTCCCATCGGTTCGACGGATCCGTCGATGATGGATTGACGTGCGAAACGGGAACTGGCCGGTTCAGGTTGAATCAGCAGCCGGGCTACCGTAACGCCGTTGCGGGAGGGTCGGGAAGATTGCATGACCATGGAAATCGTCGGCAGACCCGGATGCCCGGGCGGGATATCAGTATTTCCAGGAACGGCCAAACGTTCGATGGCTCAGCTCAGTGGCAATGCAGCGGTTTCCGACTGGGAACAGTCGTCGACCGACTCGTTTGCTGAGTCCTGGGCCGGCAATATCGTCAACGGCAGGCTCAAGCAGGTGCGCGCGCCTTGCGGCGTGCGTTCGAAATGGAAGACCGCGCCGATGCGCTCGGCGCGGCGCCGCAGACCGTGCAGTCCGGTTCCTCCGGTCAGCGGCGACTCGTCACCGGACGTCGCCGCGCGCTCGTCGCGCTGGGCCGCCCCGGACTGGCCGTTGTCCTCGATGAGCACTTCCAGCCGCGCGCCCTGCTGCACCGTCATGCGGATCGAGAGCCGGCTCGCCTGGGCGTACTTGATGGTGTTGGCGACGGACTCCTCCACGATGCGCATCACCTGCCTGGAAAGATCAGCCAGCAGCACGATCTCAGGCCCTTCGGGAATGTCGTACTCGATCTGGAAGTCGGCCCGGGTGAGCGATTCGTCGAGGTTGCTGCAGTAGGTGAACAGGATGTCGTGGATCGTCCGCTGCTCGTGGACCTCCGTCACCGAGATGATCTCGCGCAGGTCCTTCAACGCGTCCATCAGCCCGCGCTCGAGGCGGTCATGGTCGATCTCGCGGTCTCGCACGCTGAACAGCGTCGTGACCAGCTTGGAGCCGATGCCGTCGTGCAGGTCGCGGTAGATCCGGTCCCGCTCGGCCTGCGCGGCGGATTCGGTCTCCATCTCGCGCTGCCGGTTGTAGCTGATCAGCAGCTCCCGTTCGCGCTGCTGCAGCGTGTCCGTGAGGATACGGTTGTTGTCGCGGACGCGCTTCACGCTCGCCTGGAACTTCGTCAGCAGGATCTGCGCGACGACGAACAGCAGCAGCGGCACGCTCAGGTGGCTCAGGAAGATCGGCGTCACCAGCATGATTTGACCTAAAAGAGTCTTGAGCTCTAAGAAAATGTCTTGAGCTAGACAAGTGTCTTGAGCTGTACGGCCGCAGAACGCCTCCTTCGCCTGCCAATCTCATAAAAGAGTCATGAGCTTCTGGCCGCAAGGCCGCGTCGCGACCACGCCTAGCCGCACACAGCGCCTTGATCAGAAAAGGTGAAAAAATCGCCTGCCAGCCGCGGCCGAATTCTGAGTTTGGCTCCTCGACCACCGTCGGCCGCGCTTCAAGCTCGACAACCTCGCGCTGGAAGCATCTCTACCGCTCAAGCTGTCACCGGTCCGGCTGGCGCGGCACGGGACGGACGCAACCGAGCCAAGTGGCCCCTTGGCTGGCGTCGCGCGAGGCGCTTCACTTCAAGCGCTTGAAACGCACCAAGTCCACGTAGCGCTCGCCAGCTTCTTCCCTCGCCTGCTGGGCAACTATCTCCACAAGCCCCTGCTCGGCCAGTTCATCCAGACGCTCCAACTCGCGGGAGAAGCGTTCGAGCGTCTCGATCGCGTCCTGGTGGGCATCAAATGCGAATGTCTGCTCGCTTCCCGCGGCGGCCATTTTGTAGATGTGGTCGATGAGCATCGCCAACTCCCCGCTTGTGTGGAACCCAGTCGCACGCCCATCTAGGCCGGTCTTGAGCTAATGGCTCGGCGGCAAGGGGTGTGCCACGCGGGGCGAACGGGCGGAAGTTTCAACACACGCGAGGAGACGGAAAGCACATATCCGGGCCAAACCTCCCGCCCGCCCAGTACAGGGAGCGGGCGAGCCCTTCCCTCGCAGCTTTTCCAGGATGGGGGGCGAAAGGGTGCTTGCGCCAGAACCTCGGCCTGGTTGCCAACGTCAGCTCAGCGTTCTATCTACTACGGTAGGTCAGACGTGGTAGCCACCGGCCTCGTCTTGTTCCACCTCGAGGAGATGGCGATGGATACGCAAGCGGTTCGCTATGTCGGGATCGATCTGGCGAGGCGGATTTTCTCGGTCCAACTGCAGGATGCAGACGGCAGGGACCTTGGATCGAAGCGCCTTGACCGAGAAGAAGTGGCGCCATTCTTCGCATCTCTTCCACCCTCCACGGTGGCCATGGAGGCCGCTGTAGGCGCCGGATACTGGTGCGAACTGTTCGCAGACATGGGCCATACGCCGCTGCCCCTACACCCAAGAGCTGTCGCACGTCTGCGGATGGGCCCAAAAAACGACAAAAAGGATGCCGCTCTCATATTGCTGGCAGCCAGACTTCCGGATGCCCGAGCGGTCCTTGTGAAGTCAAGAGAGCAACTCGCGGTGCTCTCCCTACATCGCATGAGAGACCTAGTCATTCGGCACGAGACCGCATGCGCAGGCCAAGTGCTGAGCTTTCTATTAGAGATGGGCTGCGTGCGCTGGAGGAGTTCGGCTGATCTACGAAGGGTGACCGAGGAGGAGATTGACGCCGAGATCGGTCGCTGGCCAAGCGAGTTTCAGTTCACCATCCGCTCGGGTCTGGCGCGACTGCGGGCGGCCCATGCGGAGAACCTGACGATCAGGCGAGCTCTTCAACGTTGGCACGCCACACATCCGAGAAGCCTCACCCTCGCGACCGTCCCAGGTGTTGGCTACGCGGCGGCAACGGCGCTAGCAGCCTCGATCCCTGACCCGCCACCATGGCCGTCGGGCAGAGCGTTCTCCTCATTCCTAGGCTTGGTCCCCGTTCAACGCTCGTCTGGGGACTTCACTCGTCTTGGACGGATTGGGCGCGGCGGAGACCAAGCGCTCAGGCGATCGCTGTTTATGGCCAGTCGAAGCGCCGCGATGTTTTGCTTCAGGATGGGTGAAGGGCCGAGCTGTCTCGTATCGCTGCTCAATCGAAAGCAATACTTCGTGGCCGTCTGCGCGCATGCTGCGCGCCTAGCTCGAACGTGCTGCCAGATGCTTATTGACGGCACGGAGTTCGAGCCAACCCCCGCGTGGACCATGGTGCCCTTTGCGGGCAAGGCACATACTGAACCTGGGGGCGTGGCGAAGCGCCGCACGACAGTCGATCCCGAGCCGCACATGGAGCTTTGAGCTCGATCCATCGCCGGGGATTGTTGTGCGGAACTCCGGCTCGGCAGTGGGACTTCGAGTCCGTACGGTTGCAGGCGCCACGCTCCCACGGGGATATTGGTTCTCTGTTCAGCGGCCACACCCGTGGCCGCTTGTGGCTCCGTTATTCCTCAACATCACCTTGGACCGACTCCTCCTCCGGCAGCAGGCCCTTCGCCCGAAGCTCCGCACGAATCAAAGGTGAGAGCTGCGACAACATGTCCTCCTGCTGGGACTGCAGCCACTTCCGGACCTCGTCCGGCGTCAGCGAAGAGTCGGTAATCAGCGACGCGACCGCCGACGCGCTGATGCGAGACAGGCCGAACTCCACGAGCGACCTTCCCGTGTTCGTAGACACGCCGAGCTCGAGCGCCAGCGAAAAGTCGTACACCTGAGGGACCAACTCGGCATGACCGGCTTCCATCAGAGCAAACTTGGTGAGGTCGACATACGCCTTGGCCCACTGGACGAGCTTGAATCGAATCGTTTGTTCGATGGTCTGGAACATGTCGCGGATGGCAGCGTCGACAACCGCCTGTTCCGGCTTGCTCTTCGTCGACTGCTTGGCGACCGCCAGCTTGAATCGAACGGCCTCATTGACCAGCTGCGTGAGCGGTTCTCCTCGCATCCACTTCAGCGCCGTCACGGTGACATGGGACACGTAGCCCTTCGACTTGGCTCCCTGTTCCCCCGAGAGGTTCAAGCCGCCAAGCTGCTTGAAAAGGCGCCGGAGGATGCTTTGATAAACGGTGTATGAGTCCGACGAAGGATTCGTCGGGATCAGCTTGGAGAACTCCTTCGCTCGCACCAGCTCCCTGATGCGCTTCAAGAGCGAGGCCAGTGCCACCGGGTCAATCATCCAGCTGTTGGTCAATACGGATTCGGGCAAGCCGAGCCGTGTCAGCGCACTGTCGGCCGATGAGGCCAGTCGGCCCAGTTGGTCGGCGGAAAGCTGCAGCCGGCCGCGGCCGAGCAGCGTCTGCAAGTTCCCTTGCGCTGCTCGGAACAGCACCAAGCCAGCAGCGGCGGTGGTCCGCTCATCGGCCCGTTTCCGCTCTTCGTTGACCGCTTCGCTACCCGCTACATCCAGCAGGTCTACGACCGCGTCGAACGAGTCCTCCAACGCATCCTTGAATGCAACCTTCAGCTGGAACGGCTTGCGCTTGGTGAGCAGCTTTTCTTCCCAGTTCTCGTAGTTCACCAGGAACACGTTCCCGACGACCTCTTCGCCCAGGCGTCCGGCTCGCCCAGCGAAGTTCCACAGCTCAGCCTCGTTCAAAAGCTCTCCGCGGTTGCCACGGGTGGGCGTATCGATAAAAACGTTGCGCGCCGGCAGGTTCACTCCCTGGAACAGGGTCGTCGTGCAGCAGAGGTAGTCCAAGTTGCCTTCACGGAAGCTGGTCTCGATGCCTTCGCGAAGAAGGCTGGGCATGTTTCCATAGTGGAAGGCCACGCCATGGCGCACGAAGCGCGCCAGCGAGTACTGCTTGTGGACGTGCTTCTCGATGAAGGCCGCCAAGTCGTTCAACGGGCCATCCTCCTTGGACGCCCGGTTCAGCGCGATGAGCGACGTCACGTCCTCTGCGTTCTTGGCCCCCGTGGCGTACACCAGCGATCGCCCTGCAGCGCCGAACTCTTCGGCCACGGCGGCAAGCTTCGCGTCCTCGCTGAGCGCGAAACCCCTCCTGAACTTATACGAGCCGATGGGTTCGAGCCGTTCCGGCGTCACCAAGTCGAGGTGAACCGCATGCTCGTCCTCCAGCGGAAAGCGCACGCTGATGCGGTTCTGCACCACCGGGGACAGGTTGGTCTCCTTGACCTCCAACTGCTCAAGTCCAACGCTTTCGCCCACTAGGTCGAAGCCGCTGGCACCCGGCGCCAGGAACAGAAAGCGCGCGTCCGGATTGGCGTCCCGCACCTTCTCCAGGGCGTCTTGCAGAATCATCCCGCGGCTGTCGTCGCCGATTGCTTGGGCCTCGTCCACGACCACGAGGTTGATTTCTCCGGCGAGGTCCATCGTCGAGAGCAGCAACTGCGCTCGCTCCTGGGTCAGCACATAAATCTGCCGAGGCCTACGCTCCGGGTCTGGCACGGGGATGGTGGTTATACGAACGCTGTTCCCAAGAGCGGCGAGCTTGCGCTCAAGCTTTCCTTGAATCTCCGCCAGCAGCGCGCGAGTTGGCGCAACGTACAGCGCCGTGAACTTCTGGGAGCTGCCTGCCGCCTCGCAAAGGTGCTCGAGGACGACAAAGGACTTGCCGGCAGAGGTAGGAGCCGAAATGGCGGTGGCAAGCCGCGCCTTCAGGCTAGACCAGACTTCCAGCTGGAATTCGGTGAGCGGCATACGCCGGTCGGCCATCTGCACAGAGTTGAGCTCTCGAAGGAGAGCGCTGCGAAGCTGAGCTTGCAAGCCCAGCTCCTGCGGCGACTGCTCTTCAATCAGCTTGAGACCAGGGAAGTTGCCGAGTCCGGAGAGGATGTGGGCGGCAGCGGTCCTCACGCCGGGTTCGTCCGTGGTCAAACTGGCGAAGACGGCAATCTGCTGGGCAAGGTCGCGACTCTCCTCGTCTTCCGCGAGGGCGAAAACGCTGGCCGAGTTCAAGAGTCTGACCAGGCTCGCCTCTTCCAAAGCTGGTCCCGTGACGGCGGGCTGCTCGCCCATATTCGCGACCAGGGTGGACCGGATACCGACGGCGCGCAGCCCGGCAAGGTCAGCCCAGAACTTCGGCTGCTGCCGGATATCGCTAGAGACTTCAGTGGCAAAACTTGTCATGGTCGAGGATTCAGTTCAGCAAACAGACGCTTGATTTCGTCGATGTCGGGGACAGCAACAAGGAACACCTCGCAGTGACCAAGGTCGAGGCCCTTGGACTCCGCTTGGCGCTGAAGGTTTTCCTTGAATCGGATGTGCTTCCCTGCGTATAGCGCCTGAAAATTCTCCTCGTGAATGTCGAGCGGCTTGCTGTGATCGACAGGCAGACGCTGCCCGTACGCCGCCTCCGCGAAGACCAGGCTGCCGGCGTGGACGTCCCGTCGCCGCAGGTGGCTGCCGTCCCCGACGTAGTCGTTGAAGAAGGATTTCGCCGCCTCACGTTGCTCGCCCTGCAACACCTCCAGGTTGGAGAAGTCGGAAGCGAGTCGTAGCTCGTTGAGCTTCCTTCCGCGGTCTGCCCGGTATTCCGCGATCGACGCGACCATGTCACGCGACGCGTCGGCAGCGGAGGGGACGAGCTTGGACTCAAGCAGGTAGAACGTCACCGTCCCGTCGGCGTTTGCCTTGGCATGCAGGCCATCGACACCATGCACTGGCATGCCGCTCGAAGTCTTGAGCGCCATCTTCGAGCCGATCTGGGCGGCGCCGAGATAGTGCACCGCAATGACGAAGGACAACAGCTCGCCGAGCTCGCCATACCGGGCTTTCGTCTCCTTCTCGAACTTGATCAGGAGACTGCGAGCCTCCAGCTGCAGACGCCCATGCGCAGACGTACTCCCCCCGGTCCTAGAGCGAGATCCGTGCTCATTGGCCTTCTTTCGCTTGGCAAGCGGCACCACGTAGTCGACCAACTGGGCGGTAAGCAGCTCAACCAGCGCATGCACCTCTGGCTCTTCGCCATGAAAGCGCACGAACAGAAGTCGCGGCAGCCGCAGTTGGGGGTCGGCGACGACCTCCTTGATGACGTTTTCCAGTCCTTCAATGGGATCGAGAAGCGCCTCGAACGCCCCTTCATCAGCCTCAGTCACGCATTCCCTCTCGCAAAGTCACGTGTCAGTCTGCGTAAATTACAATTACGCTCGACATTATTGAGCATGTAACTCGTTCGACTGGGGCTGGCGCGCAAGCTCGGCTACGGTCACTGCTCATCGAGTAAAACGTAAAACAGCGTCCAAACCCGACATGGGCGCATCGCACCTTCCGGTCAGCATTGCGCTCGCCGGCTGGGGCGGCACTTCCAAGATGCATCGCTCTTGCGTGCTCTGCGTTCCGCTGGCCGTGGCGCCAATGGTTGGTCGCCTCAGCGAGGCGCGCCAAGGTACCGCTGCGTCAGACCTGCGCGCCTTCCGAAGGATTTAAGTTCTGACGCTATACGGGACATACACACCAACATCTTGACAACATGGAACACACTACACATGCCTCCCGCCCACCCTCGGAGAGTAGTGACGGAATGGGGCTTCTGACAGGGATCGTCACCTCGCCGCTTGGCGTCGGAATGGCGGTTGACGTCTTCTCCGCTCCCGAACGAAACCCGCTGAATGAGCCCGCGACATGGGCAGTCTTGCTCACGCTCCCCTTTGTCTTGTTGAGCATCATCTTGCTGCTTGGGCTAATTGCAGCTCATGCGGAAGAAGCAGCCAGGGCGCTTAAATCGATTGCCGCACGTCTCTCAGGAGACCGCTAATGCACGTCTGTCCACGGACTGAAATCCGTAATCAGGTCGCAATACGATTCTCCGTCGGAGTGAACCTCACCACGGACGGATTCTGCAGCTAGCGCGTTTGTCGTGTGACATTGCTCACGCCATCTCCGCGCACTGGGAATGTCACAAGATTCACATTCTCTGCGGCTGACATCGACGATCGCACACTCGTGGTTGCCACATGGTCCAGAGACTTGAGACCGAAATGGCATAGGTGTCAAATTATTCGGGAACTAAATATCCGACAACACTGTCTCGGTGAATGAAATTTAGCTTCTTGCAGCGAGCTTCGCACGGATGTTGACCTGGTCTCGGAGAAGCAACTCACCGTGCGGCCTTCATCCAAGAGAAAACCAATTCACTCTGGAGTTAGTGGCTTATCGACTTCAATTACAAAGTAGGGGCGCGGCATTGAGACAAGAGGACTCATGCCCTCCGATGGGTAAATCTCACATCGGTGGGGCGGCATTCGCCGCGATCAGAACAACAATTTGATAGCAGATGATGCCCCGCACTCCTGTAAGCAAGAATCGAACGGTCCGGCTCGAACGAGAACAGCTCTACAAAGACATCTGGAGTCATCCAATGTCGAGGCTGGCGGAGGCTCTTGACGTGCCCCGAAGCGCTTTGAGGATTGCTGCCCAAAATCTTGAAATTCCACTCCCGCCAGCCGGGCATTGGACGCGCCTTCGAAGCGGCCAGCCATCCGAACCCCCGCCCCTTGCAGATTCGCAGAGCCAAAACTTCTTTGAAGTGGAACGGCGCCTCGACTCCGATAACGAGTTGCGCCAGGAAGTCAAGCAAGAGCAAGCGGATGAAATCTACTACCCGGGTCTCATCCTGCCCCACATGCGACCGACCCTGACGGCTTGCCTAGCGATCACCAAGACGATTGCTACTGCCCTCGCCGCCCGGGATGCATCCGAGCAGCCGCCACACCCCTCACCCCAGCCCTTCGGCCTGGCAGTTTCCTGGGACAACCGAACGCGTGCGCTTCTGACGTTGGATCGCGCTGTGCGTATCGCTTGCGCGAACGGCGGCGCCCTGGACGTCGAAGAAAATTCCGAGGATCCGGTAAGGCTCTTCTTCAACGGCTGTTCGTTCGGCCTCAGGCTGGCGGAGTTTGAGCCGGTTCGACGGTACCGCGTTCCATCGGCCGGTCTCAAGACGCACCTCAAGGTTCTCGACGATGAGACGCTTCCTTGGATGCGGCTGGAAATTACGGGAGAGGATCTGGGCCCGGCTTTGGCGACGCTCGAGGACATGTCGGAGCAGATCTTGGCCGACCGTCTGCCCCAGCTCGTCGAAATTCTGCGGGACCTCTCCAGCGCGCAGCTCAACCGCTTCGAGCTGGCCAACCATTCACCAGCGCCCCCGCAAATCGAAACCTCGCCGCGCAGGGAGGCTGCGATGTCACCTCCGCCTCAGCCCGCCCCCATCTCCCCACCTGCTGAAGCTGACGAGGAGGCTGCTACGGCTGCATTCCATCGCCCGGTGGCTGCAGCCGCACCGCGGCCGTCATCAGAACATTTGATGGCGGTCGAAGAAATGGCGTCTCGTTATGAGCGAGCTAACAAGCTGCGAGACCTGGCGGCAGCCCTCAAGGACAAGGCTCCATCGTCTAACGCGGAGGTCATGAGGCAAGTGGCATGGATTGAGCATGCGGCGAACTGGCTTGACCCAACCGAGAGCCTCATCGGACCAACGATTGGAAAGTGACTCTGCAGGAGCGAAGGCCTACGCACTGCGTCCCACGCTGGCACTGGTGGCGGGCAGCGAACTTCACTTCCCGCATCCCAGCGTTTGCACGAGCGCGTCATCCCCCTTCTTGATCGCGTCGATGCATTCCTTGAACTTGATTTTGGCGAGCTCGAGTTCCAGCTGCGCCGCAACTGCAGCTGTTTCGTTCTCGGCAACGGTCTTTCTATCAGTGAAGGCCTTGCCAATCGCAGCAAAGTAGGCACCGATGACGTCGGCTGGAATCTTGAGGGCAGCCACAATCTCTCCATCGGTGTCCTGATCGAACTTCGTGGGGACTCCGTCGGTGAAGGCGAAGTCGGAAGTGTTCACGGCGAACATGGCTCTCGCGACCGGCAAGAATCTGACCGGTGACTCTGAGGGGGAAAGCACGATGTCGCTACTGTCGACGCCCGCTCCAGCAACTCGAACTAGGTACGGAAGGTCCTGGCGGTAGAAGACCCCCGACGCGCCATAGCCAGAGGCGTCTGCTTGCTTCAGCGCTGGCGCGTCTTGTTTGACCAGGCCTTCGCTCAAAGAGGTGATAGTGACGGTCAGCCCGCATGGGTTGTCCCCGACCGCGCGCTTCAAAGGCAGCGCATACACATGAGTCGTGGTCCCCTCAGCACAGTCGGGTTCTTTGGGAGGCGCGAACGCAAGTCCGCGCATTGCACCCTTCGCTGACGCGAGGCTTTTCAAGGCCTCGCCGATGCCCGGGGTGGTTACGGACTTGGTTGAAGTCAACAACCCGGCCGTACTCACCCCCACCTTCAGCTCCGTCCTGGCCAAGAGGCTCTTTTCGAAATCCAGGATGAACGACTTCTTGTAGTCAGCGAAGGCGCTAGTCGTGCCGATGGTGACTGTCGTCTTGGCGCCCTCGCGGACAACCGTGACTCGGATGTCCTTCTTCGGAAGGTAGTAAATCAGACCATCCTTCGCCTCGGTGGCGGGCCTTGAGCTCAGACTTGAACAGCCGGTGAGCGCCGCAATCCCGAGCAGAAGAATGAGTTTGAAGATTCGCATGCGGATCGCCTCCAGTTGTCGCTTCAGGTTAGGAAGCGAGAGGCGGGCACACATCAGCAAGCCGTATGAGAAACCACAGGGGAAGTTGCGCCAATTGACAACGGCAGATTACCCCGAACCAGTCCCTTGGCCAAGCTCGGTCCCATGACGAGGCCACCCCTTCCGCCGAAGCTCGGCTGCCACATTTCGCGGCACACCAACCTTGCATCTTTGAAATCAACGGCTTGGCACAGTCCCGCCCATGCTGCCAACAGACTTGTCCACAGGCGACGGGGACAGCGGGGGGTGATAGGCAGCCCGATGACGACCCAGAGCGGGACTTGAGCAGGCGGCGCTATACGAGCAATCACTCTCGTAGGGTCAACATGCATGTCTCACAGCTCCGGAACGTCAAGCTCGGCGTTTCGAAAAACATCCGCGAACTAGGCGAGGAGGAGCTGGACCCCAGAGCCCGCTTTGTCGCGATGAAGATTGCCAAGGCTCTGCAGAACGAGGCGAACTCCCTGGCGGCGTGTCTCGCCGTATTCGGTGACATGACGCTCAAGGAGCTCATCGCTCGCGCGAACATGGTCGATGTCGAAACAGCAGACGCAGACCGACGCTCGCTGAGGCACGCGGCACAAATATCGAGCCGCGCCCTCAGGAAACTGTCCCGCATGTCGATCAAGGTCTCATGACGTAGGCCCGGCCGGCGCCACCAGGCTCGCAGAACCTATGAAGGCACGGCCTTCTAATCTCACGGGTGAACGGCCCCTCCCCCTTGAGGTGCTGACACGACCGCCACTCGGGCTACTCTTGCGACCGCCAACAGCCCCATCCCACCCCGTGCACAAGTTCGTCCTAACCGATCCACAAGACTTCACTGGCACCTGGCACCTTCCAGCCAAGACGGCGGAGGGCGGCACCAGCACGGAGCCATTCCCAGTCAGCGGAACGCTCAGATGGGCGAAGGGCGAGGCCCGCCTAGCGTTGGATGGGATGCTCGCCGCCGCCTCCTCCGAACAGTCTTCTAAGTTCCCCGTAGTTCACGGAACGACACGCAAGGCCGAGCTGGTGACGTTGCTCCGATCAATCGAGGTGCACAGCTCTTCCAACTGGGGCCCAGCCGGCCAGAAGCAAACTCAAGAGCTCCTCTCGCATACCGCCGTCGTGGGCGGGCATGTCGACGGCGACCAACTCTATGAATCGCTTACGGCTCGGATCCCGGGCCTCGAAGATTGGCTCGGCGGAATCGGCACGACGTTCACCCGCAGCGCATCCTCGGTCACCCTGGAGATTCCTGGTCGCACTGCGGAGGACGTTCACATCCCCTCGACCGGCATCGAGCTCGAATTCAGTGTGGGCCGCAGCCACCACGCGCTCTCGTCTTCAGAAGTGCGCTTCACTTTCCCTGGCTATCTCACCGTCCGACCAGACCAACCGGCGCGGCTGTCCGATCTGCTGGCGCACCTTTATAAAGTTCGCGCGCTGCTCTCGATCCTCGTTGCCTCCCCCATGTTTCCTGACTGGATCACGGTGCAACTTCCGGGAAACGAACGAGCCAGCGACTTGAACATCTTGGTAGGTCTTTGGGATGCGGAGCTTTGCCGCCACAAGTCGCAGCATGACCACTTTCTCCCGCGAGCACTCCTGGGTGAGAGTCTCTCCACGGTGCTCAACACGTGGTTCGAAGTCTTCGAACAGATCGCGAGTCCGGTGAGCTTGGCGCAGGATGTACTCAATTCCACGGGGCTTTGGAACCACGTCCTATTCTTGAGCCACATGCAGGTTCTGGAAGGTCTGCATCGCGCAAGAGGCAACGGCCTCTACATGGATCAAGAGGAGTACGACAAGATCGCCGGTCATCTAGCGGGACAAATTCCGAAGTCAGTGGACCCGAACCATCGCACGGCCCTCAAATCTCGGCTCCAGTTTGGAAACGAGATCTCGCTGCGGAACAGACTGAAGGCCCTGGTTGCCGGACTGCCCGAGGAGATCCGCCAGCTTGTTCTTAATGCTGACTCGATACCTGGATCCTGGGTGACCACCCGGAATTTCTACACCCACTGGGACCAGGCGTCCCACCACTTGGTCCTCAAGGACATCGAGATACATGCTGCTAACGTGAAGCTCGGCATGCTCATCCGCGTTCTCCTGCTACAGGTGGCCGGGGTTCCCCAGGCGGCGGTACTTGCAGCGCTCAACGGTAATAGCAAAACAGCACAAGAGGTGCACCAGAGCCGCGGCTGGTAGACCAGAAAGTTTCCGTCCGCCGCCTGTCTCCACGGCTCTTCGCCTCCGCTCTTGGTGCGACTGGCCTCCCGTTTCGCTACCCAGCGAGACGCTGTGGTGATCGACCTAGCCGATCAGGCTCCCCCGAAAATCTCCCAGAGACCATTCGTGCCTCCTGGTGCCGGGAGCTTCCTGGTCTTCCAATGAACGTTCCCTTCCGCGACCACCTGAATCAGCGGCGGTACACCCAGACAGACCCTGTGCCGCAAGCGCCCCTCTGGACACATGTCCCAGACATTAATTCGGCGGCGCTGCTCCTCGGCCGGGGCCATCAGCGTTATCTGCGGGCTCGCATAGATTTTCGGCCCTGCGCTGCCCTTGTACGCGACAGCGTCTGGGAACCCGACCTCCCAGGGATCTACAGGCGTTTTGCCGTGTTCCACCAGGTGCTGCCCGATCGGAATTGACTTATCGACAAGCACGAAGTGCATCTCAAATTCGTCAGCGTTCGCGTTCAAGCTCAACTGATGCAACTTGCGCACATCGTTGCGGAAGAGGTGCCGCTGCTCTGGATCCGCGGAGCACGCAGCCTTGACTTCAATCACGGCCTCCACGTCGCAGGCTGGAATTGCCGCGACGACATCCAGCGTTCCGTTCCCAGCTCGTGACAAGCGAACTTGGTGTTCTGACTTTAGGACGACTATGTCAGAGGCCTCTTTTCCTCCCGTCACCTTCATCTCATGCTGAATGCGGAACACCGGTGTGGCCAATTGCACCAAGCCGCCTACCCCCGCCCCTCCGTCCGACAGAGTTCCAAAGGTATCCAACGATGCATTGGACTTTTCCAGTTGCTCCTCGATCAGTCGCCCTAAGCGAACCTGAAGATTGATCTCCCTCAAGAAGCGCAGAGGTGCCTCCTGGTATTCGTCAAAGAGCGTCCTGATCGCAGAGGCAAAGATTGAGTTCACGGTGGCAAGTTGTCTGGACGGAATTGGCAGAGCGCTAGGCCCGCATCCCCCACTTGGATGCGTGCTGCGATTCTCACGGCGCCAGGGCTAGACTCCCGCTAAAACTGGGAGCTAGCATGAAGGATCGACGAATCCTGGTCGCTTTGGCCTTCTGCGCGATGGTCACCACGGTGTTTGCCAAGGGTGGTGGCGCTGTCGCCGTACGCGGCTACGTCAAGAAAGACGGCACCTACGTCGCACCGCACATGCGGTCTGCTCCAGACGCCAACTTCCAGAACAACTGGAGCACAACGGGAAACATCAACCCGTACACCGGAGAGCCGGGCAAGGTTGACACTCCTCCCGCAGTTCAGTCCGGTGTAGCGGCACCGGCCCGCACATGGACTCCTCCCGCGTCAATGGCCCCGGCGCCGCTTATCTATGCGCCGGCGATCCCGGCTCTAGGTGACGCGGGCGTGAACCCGCACACCTCTGAACCAAAGCAGCCTTTAACTGTTGCGCCGGCGGCCCCGGGGACGACACCGGCCACCCCAGCCTGGCTGCAAGTTCCCGTCGTGCCTGCGGCCATACATCCCCGCCCCACCCTGGCACCCACGCGAGCATCTCAGCCCGCGACCACGAGCACCAGACACATCGCCCCGTCCACCGGCGGCGACAACGGCGGCATCAGCGACTATCTGCAACAACAGAAGACCAAGGACGCGGCGCGCGCGCAGTTCTGGCGCGACAAGGGCTACTCCTTCGATCCGACCTACATGTCGGCCTACGCGATGGACCAGAAGGTGAAGGACATCGAGCGCGCGTCGTTCTGGAAGCAACGCGGCTACACCTTCAGCGCTGAGTTCATGAGCGCCTACGCCATGGATCAGAAGGTCAAAGACATCGAGCGAGCCACTTTCTGGAAGGCTCGCGGCCACACATTCAACCCTGAGTACATGTCCGCGTACGCGATGGACCAGAAGGTCAAAGACATCGACCGTGCTCAGTTCTGGGCGACCAAGGGGCTCAATTTCAATCCCGACTACATGAGCGCGTACGCGATGGACTATGAGGCGGCGCGCCGAGGGGTGTCTCCCCGCTGAGATCTCGTCCCTTTCCCCCGCCGTCCTCTGCGTTAGGCCTGGCTTGCACATCCGACATCACTTCTGAAGCCGTTCAAGTAGCCAGCCTTCAGATCTGATGTTTACGTTTGCTCGACCCACGATGGCAAGAAGCTCCTCCACGAAGGACGGGAACAGGGTGAGCGGCCTCAAGCCCCTGCACTTCACTCGCCAAGAAGCCTACAGAAGCACAGTTTCGCTTGGACGCTCCGTTAGCATGCGCAAATGGAATACGAGAAACGATCCGCCAGTGGCGATGCCGGCGAGTACTTGGCCGCCTACAAACTCACGAAGCTGTTGGGCTGGCCGTGTCGGCTCTATGGAGTAGACATCGGCGTAGATGCAGAACTTGAAGTCTTGGACTCCAACTCGCGGTCTCATGGCGACATCATCAAGGTCCAGATCAAAGCGATTTCAGCGCCCCCTGGAACTAAGGAGCTCTCGGTCTATGTCGACGCCAGGCACATCGAGTACTGGCAGCGCTTCTGTCTCCCCGTGATCGTCTGCTGTGTTGACCTTGAGGCAGAGAAGATCTACTGGCGCCAGATTACCGCCACCGAAGCCTTCCTCTCCGGCGGCGACTCCCGAAAGGTCACGTTCGATCGAAGCCGGGACGAGCTTTCCGCAGCGTCGAAAGACGCGCTAGAGCGGCTAGTACAGCCGCCAGAGTCGAAATCGATACAACCGTTGATGGCGGAGCTTGAGCAAAGGTACTCCAACTTTCCGGTGGGTTATTTGCGGTTTCACTCGTTCGATAAAGTCGACGAAATCATCGAAAAGTGTGACCATGTCGATGGTGTCTTCAAGAAGCTCGATCCCGTCCTGGCATTCTTTCCCTGGCGCATCAGTTCCTTTGCGAACGCGAGGCTCAACCAGATTCGAGATCACGTGCGCCATCTCAGGAGAGAGGCAAGCATGGCGTACACCGACCTGGTCAATGGCGGGTAGTACGTCCGTTAGCCTCGGTTCACGAAGCGCCATCGCGCCAAGACTCGGTGCCTTAAAGGATGGGCAGGTCGGGCCACGGAGTTTCTTCTAGTTCTCGCCCAGCACCTGCAGCCCTCGCGAGGGCCCTTACTAACGCATTGCCGCACCTACGCGGGCAGCCCCTCCGACCGGTGCACCTGTCCTGTCTGGGGGTCAATCGGGCAGATCGCCTGGGAAGCGTCGTCGTAGACCACCATCATGGTCTTCCCCACCGGCCGAACGCTGTTCAGCCTCTCGAGAACCGCTGCGTTCGCGCTGCCTGTGTTCAATTCCTCCAGCAGATCAAGGAAGCTGCTCACGTCGCGTGCGAAGTCTCCTTCCGTCGCCTGCCTCTTCACAAGCAAACGCAACCTCGTTCCGAAGATCGTCTCTCCAACCATCGAGAAGTTCAGTGAGTACGGATAGCTTTCTTGCACCTTACCCGGACGCCCTACCAACGTGACGTTGGGAGCGCTGGGCCCGAACGCCGTACCGTACAGCTTCTTAAGACTGGCCTTCAGCGTCGGTAGTAGCTCCTTCCCCAACTCTTCAAGCATTCCACCGAACACTTTCTCGGCGACGAAGACTGTGACCACCGTTGCGATAGCGAACGCAACGCTTGCCATCGGACCTGGCGGGTCAATCTCCTGGACGTGGACATCAACGCCACGCCCCTTCAGCTCATCCCGAAAATCATCGAACGCGGCGCCGGAAATGACATTGACATGAACGATGGACAGCGGCGTTTCCATGCTTGAAGCTCCCTTGATTTGATTGGATAGACTGGTTGTCGCTGCGACCGAACTTAACGCGAACGTCTGCGTCAAGCAGCTACTCATCCTCGCTCCTCTGGGGACTTCCAGGTTCGTAAAAGAGCCACAGGATCAAGGGGGCCAATCAGGTCGCGAGCCTTGGCAAGTCGCTCCCGAAGCTGTTCTGCAAGATCGGTGTCGCTTCCCTCCCCGACCGCCTTGACCCGACCTTCGACCGCGGCAAAGTAATCGTGCGTCCGACGCACTTGGTCCCACTGAGCGATCGCATTCATCAGGTCTGCGCGTGACTCCTCTCGCCTCTTCGCCTGAGCGGCTCGTGCCTCCTCCTCCCGTCGACGGCGCATGTCCTCCTGCCAACGCCGATGCCGCTCCTCAGCCTCCGCTTTGGCCGCCGCGACCTTGTCGACCAAAATCGGCGACATCTCCTCGAGCTCCTGAGTGATCGATGGCAACAGCCCCAACAGCGCTCGAGGCTTCGCCTCCGGCCAGCGCTTGAACCAGTTGATGTTCCGCACTCCACAGTAGGCCTGCAGGCAGAACCTTCCCGAGGCCCAGTCCTGCGTCGTCGTCCAGTGGGCTGAGCGGTTCGCGAACCGCCGGCGTTGGTCAGGCGATAGGTCTCTGACTGGCATGTACTTGCTGTTGCCTACGTGCACCATCTCGACCTGTTCGGTCATCTCGAACAAGGTCAAGCCGACGGGGAAGCCATCGATGTAAACCACAGTGGCGCGATCGGGCGACCATGTACTTTGGAGGTACCGCCCCTTCTGGGCTACTTCTCGCAAGTCAAGCTCAGCTCTACCAATCTGCTCGCTCCGTCCCACCAGGGCCACCCGATGTCCGCGTGCCTCCAGCGTCGTGTACAGCGCCCTGGCGAGGTCGATCGCCGCTCCCAGTTGCCCCCGAGAACTGAGGACGTCCGGCATTGAAAGCTTGTACGGTCGAAGGATTCCGTTGTCGTCGTAACGAGCTTCCCTAACCTTCTCGAAGTGCTGCGCCAGACCCACGAGCAGCGGATGAGAGCGCGACCCCTTGTGTCGATTGCTCAAGCCCGCACTCTTCGAGGTTGCAGTCTCCGGCTGCCCATCTGAGGGTGATGCCGCTCGCGTCGCCGTCTCCAACACAAGCTGCTTGCGTCGGAGTCGCTGGGTAGTCCCGATAGAGTCCCTCGGTGCCCAGTCCGTGGGATCTCCTGGCAGCGCAGACGGGAGCGCCGGCTGCGGCATCGCCTTGCCGAATTCAAGCTTTGCCCAGTGCCCGCGGCCAGGCCTTGGAATCCGCAACTCCGTACAAACGCTCGCCAGATAGGTAGCCGAGACACCGAAGCGCTCGGCCACCCTCAGCATCGGCTCCTTCCAAACCTGTTCGTACAGACTTTCGCGCGTGACTCGATCCGGCATTCCGCTTCCCTGGCCCCGTTGTAGAGACGTACCTCGCTAGATCGCGCCCCCCTCTAGATGGATGGGCTCCCTCCCTCGGTCGGCGCCAGGATCTGCGAGAAACTCCCAACAGATTCTGCTGCACGTCACTACATAAATGGAAGCCTTGAATCCCTCAGTCGATTGGATCCGGAACCTCTACGTCATGCACCTAGGAGGCGAGGACGACGATGGCCTGCGCGAAGACGCCCTGGCCAGAAGCGTCTTGCGCGTCACGTGGAATGTTCCACCTGAGCTGATCCAGCGGAAGGACTGGCTAGGCATCGAGCGTCACCTCAAGGCGGGTACGGCCAAGAACAACGCAACAGAGGCATCGGCGGACACTTCACGGCTGCGCCAGGTTGTCGAGTCCACTCCGAACGACGTTTGGGTAGCGTTTATCGACCGGCAGCTCTACTGGACTCGCTTGGCGGACGGACCCTTGGAGCTCGGCGACGGCCCCGGCGCCTACTTCCGGCGCACCTCCGGTTGGCGCTCCGCCGGGCGGCAGGGTGAGCCGCTGCGGATTGATGACTTGGGTGGCCCGATCCTCAAACTCTTCCAGCGAGTTCGGCCGACGGTGCATCTGTCAGTTGCTGCCGAGCGTGAAGCGTTTTTGGGAGCCATTTTTGGGTCCGAGTGGTCCAAGCTGTCAAGAGGGCCTGAGGTTTTGCCCTCGGACCGAGCTCACCTAGTCAAGCACTGGTCGAAGCTCAAATCCCGTTGGGGATGGGTGGACGACCTTGCACATGGACTCCAGGCTGGAAAGCCTGGCGACAAAGGGTGGGTTGCCTCGATGTATTGGGCGAACAGCACCATGGAAAACGACGTGTCGTTCTGCATCGCCTTCCAGCGCATCGTTCCCGAAGGGGAGCGCGAGTCGGCAAGGCTGTGGTTGGACTGGCAGCGTAACGTGCTGGGCGGCCGAGATGCGGAGTACCGAGGGACAGTCGAAGGTCTGGACTCAGCGTATCGGGTCGGTTTCACGACCCAAAACGCGATCACGTTCCTGGAGCGGTGGACCGACGCTTTTGACCCCATGAAGGCCGACCATTACGGCCGATGGAAGATTCCCACGGAACCCTTGGCCACCTTAGATCCCGCGCCCTCCCCCGCGGAGACCTCTCCACCTGCCAAGGCCTCGCAGCCGCCCAGGCCGGCCAATGACCTGTGGCAATTCTCGATCGACTCGATGGTCAAGAACGCTCATAGCGCAGCCGCCGAGTCCGGGACCATCACGGAACGCGTTGCCAAGCACAAGGAAGTACGGATGTCCGCGGATGAGCTCAGGCAGCACATTCGCGAACTCATCGCAGCCAAGCAAGGTCGCTGCGCCATCACCGGGATCGAATTTCACTTTCCGGAGCCCGATTCATCGGGCACGTTCGAGCATGAGTTCTGTCCGAGCCTAGACAGGATCGACTCGGATGGACACTACGCCCGCGGAAACCTTCAGGTTGTCTGCCGGTTTATCAATCGCTGGAAGAGCGACAACGACGACACGCACTTTCGGCGGTTGGTCGAGCGGCTGCGAGCAAACTGAGGTCCTGCGTACCACCCTGCGGACGGAGCGGCCTAGGAAGTTCCAGTTGCCTCAACGGCCACCGCTACCCTCGGTTCGTCTGACCAAACCAAGTATCGCTTGACCGTCGAGGACGAAGGAGAGCTACGCGGCTGCCGGCGCTACCGGCGGCAGGGCAGGCTTACGTCGAACAGCCATGGCCATCAATGCCGCAACCATGCAGGCACCGCCAGCGACGTAGATGGCCGGGGTGTAGCTCAGCAGCAGGCTGCGGCTCAAGCCGCCACCGTACGCGGCGAACGCGGCGCCAATCTGGTGACCAGCGAAGATCCAGCCGAAGACCATGCCCATCTTCGCGACGCCGAAGCTCTCCGCGCTCAAGCGCACCGTCGGCGGCACGGTGGCGATCCAGTCGAGGCCATAGAAGGCTGCAAACAGAGACAGGCCGAACAGCGTGAAGTCGGCGTGGGGCAGCCACAGCAGCGAAAGTCCTCGCAAGCCGTAGTACCAGAACAGGAGCTTGCGAGAGTCGTAGCGGTCGCTCAGCCAGCCCGAAGCGATGGTGCCAGCAAAGTCGAACATGCCCATCATCGCAAGCGTCGACGCCGCGGAAACTGCAGCCATGCCGTGGTCACCGCACAGGGAGATGAAGTGCGTCTGCACCAGGCCGGCCGTTGACAGGCCGCAGATGAAGAATGTCCCGAACAGCAGCCAGAAGGCCGGGATGGTCGACGCGTCCTTCAAGGCTGCGAATGGCGAGCGCCAGGTCATGTGCGCTGCCGCTGCCGGCGGGTGCGCGGCCTGCGCGGCAGGGTCGGCACCGTACGGCACGAGGCCGATGTCGGATGGCCGGTCGCGCATGAACAGGAAGACGAGCGCCATCACGGTCAGGCAGAGCAACGCCAACGGGAAAACCGGAGCTCGCCATCCCCACCGCTCGATCATCCAAACGGCGATGGGCAAACAAATGAGCTGCCCCGTCGCCGAGCTCGCCGTGAGAATTCCCATCACCAGGCCTTTGTGCGAAGCGAACCATCGGCTAGAGACGAGCGCGCCCAGAACCAGCGCGGTCATCCCGCTGCCGATGCCAAGCACCACGCCCCAAAGAACCACTAGGTGCCACAGCTGAGTTACGAGGCTTGCGAGCAGCATTCCTCCTCCGACCAAGCCGAGCGCGACGCTCACGACAGTGCGAACTCCGAAGCGTTCGATCAGCACTGCAGCGAAAGGCCCCATCAGCCCAAACAGGGCGAAGCGAAGAGCCAAGGCGGAAGAAATCTGGCTGGTCGTCCACCCAAACTCCTTGGAGAGCGGTTGGAGCATCGCGCCAGGCAGGCCGATGGCCGCCGACATGAACAGCATCGTCAAGAACGTCAGTCCTGCGATGAACCAGCTGTAATGCAGACCGCGGTCGGTCATGCGTCGAGACATAGCGGCGGCGAGCATCGGCGCGACTCCTTTGACCACAGCGTGGCAACTGCTATTGATGATGGTCAAAATTATCGAATGAGCTGATACCGCCGACGTAAGCAATTCGGTCATACATAGGGATGAGTTGACGCCACGCCCATTACATCCCTAACTTTTATCTTTGAAGTCGTGAAGCAATGAAGGTCACTAAAGAGCAATCCGCAGCAAATCGCGAGGCGATGGTCAGCGCAGCCTCGAAGCTCTATCAAGAACGAGGAATCGCTGGAGTCGGGTTGGCTGAGATCGCTCGTGCAGCTGGATTCACGAATGGAGGCTTCTATGCGCGCTTCTCTTCCAAAGAGGAGCTCGCCGCCGAAGCTTGCAGTGCTGCCTTCGAAAGCTCTCTCTCCAGGCTTCGGCGACATCTAAAGAAGCACGGCGGCAATCCGGCCCCATTCCTCAAGCGTTACTTCGGAACGGCGCAACGCGATGACCCGGGCTCCAGTTGTCCGATGACCACCCTCGCGGTTGACGCAGCGCGAGAAGGCGGCCTGATCAAACAGACCATGGCGGAGGGCATCGGTCGCTACCTTGATGAACTTGCTGCGCATCGCCCCGACGGGTCCATCATTGATGTGCCCGATGCTGCCGACCAAGCTAGGGCGATCGCCATGCTCGCAACCATGGTCGGCGGGATGGTGCTTGCGCGAGCCTGCTCAGACTCGGACTCGAGGCTGTCGGAGCAGATTCTCAAAACCGCCTTTGCAGATGCCACCGCCAAGAGTTCTTGAGTAAATGCGGTTAACTTCCCGTGAGGAACGTGGCGGCCAGCCCCGCCACCGCTGCAACACGCGGCGTCTAGACTAAGTCAGCGCCGACACCTCGTTGAACAAGCGTCGCAGGTGTCTATCCGACATGTCCAAGATCGGCTCGTACATGAAGGAGTTGAGATGGATGTTCTCGGGCGTCATGAGCGCCACTCGGTCCAGCACCTCATGATTTTCAGCGGCTCCTGGGAAGTCCTTCCTGTAGCGTTCGATGAGCTCCGGCGTCTGATGTGAGGTGATTTTGGCGTGCCATGCCGCGTCGTTGATCTTGTCGGCCATGAACTTCTCCGACCTGAGGCGTATCGCAATTGCCAGCAGCACCTTGTTCTCAAAGTTCAGGCCGTCGGGCGCAATCAGGCAGTTCGCCGCTTCTGCCTCTATGAGGTCAATCACCTTTGCGGTGCCGTTGGGCGACTGCCCTGTCTGATCGAACAGCCGGTTGTAGACCACGTCAAGGTCAGCAACGGTAATCTGCTGAGAATCGGATTTCCAGTGAAGCAAGGAGGTCAACTTCAAAAAGTCCGGATGCTTGTCGCCCCTGGTGAACTCGATGAGGTTGCGCATGAACGGGATGCAACAGATCTTCTTGTCGTTCTGCTTGAAGAACTGTGTCTTCCATACCCTTTCGAAGATGTTGTTGACGCCTTGAGCTTCAACCAGGGCCACGCCAGCATTCGTCTTGGTCACCATGAAGCTGCCGGTACGCGCGATCAACCGACGGCTGACGATCGTTCTGAAAAAGTCGAAGTTGTGCGTGAGAACGAGGAGCTTGAAGTGCGTGCCCTTGGCAAGGTCCAACAGGTACTGGACGATGGCGTACTTATTCTTGTAGTCGAACGAGTCGGCGATGTCATCGACCACCAGAAGCGTCTCTTGGGCAGACAGTCGCCTTTCCTCGATTTCAAAGAGCGTATTGAGGATGTGGAATGCCCTCCTCTCTCCCGTGCTGAGCGCCTCAAGAAGCCGATCTCGTTCTACTTCTTGGTCGCCAAGGTCGTCCTTGAAGACGAAGCCTAATCGCGCGACTTCCTTGCCAATCACCACCTGCGGTTTGTTGGCGACATGCAGCCGGAACGGCACTTCGAAGCGATCGTTGAAAATCTTGATGACCGCCTCCCAGAGGGTGTTCTCCTGCTTGGCCTTCTCCTCGATTTCCTTGGAGCCTGCCGCCGCCAGATCAAGTTTGTTGACGAAGTCGGTGTATAGATCCTGATTCGCCTTGACGTAGGACAGCCAGAGCTTGCGCTTGAACACCGCCATGTCCGCAAGCTCAGGGATCAGCTCGACGTTCGCCTGCAGATAGGCTTCGAAGTCGCGAAGCTGCGAATTTTTGTTGATCTGCTTCTCAAGCTCTTTGAACTTCGCGCGCAGGGCCGCGTCCTCCGAGATTTTTGCCTTCTCGGCATCAATCAGGTCCTGCAACTGCCCATCGGAGGAGATTTCTTCGTTGCCATCGCTCGCGTTCAAGCGCACGGTGTGCTTAGCCGCAAAGAACCCACTACTTTTGAGTTCCTTGGCGACGTTGGAGGCCTGGTAGTAGTTAAACCCGACCTTCTTGAAAAACCGCGACGCAGCAAGCAGCTCGTTGTACTTCTTCACGTAGTCGTTCAGCGCACTGCGCGTTTCGCCGCTCTCCAGAAATGCGGTGACTTTGTCATCCTGGAACAGGTCGTAGGGCACATCCTTGAAGACAGGCTCCCAGCCCTCCAGCTGCTCCTTGACGCTTGCGACTGCGGCGTCGAACTGATCTGCGCCGCCCATAAAGGCCGCGGAGAATTCTCGATCTACCGGCCGCTTGGTCTTCGAACTTCCCTTGAGCGCGCTGATGAGGGAGCTGCGTGCGGTGTTGACCTCTGCATGCAGAGCCTCGTACTGCAGCCGGAGCTTGGCGTTAACGAGCAGCGTCGCGGATGACGAACCGCTGCGAACGCCCTCCTCGAAAGGACGGACAACAAGTACGGAAGTAGCCGCTAGATCCGTCCCGTTCTCGTCTTTGATGGCGCGCGCGTTGACCCGGCTGGGGAAAATTCGATCGCGCGAAGCCTTGCCCTCCGCGACATCTTGGAACGTGCTGGCCAGCGAGCTCTTCATCGCACCGTTGGGCGCGTAGATTCCAACCGCGTTTGATGCTCCAAAGTCGAGCAAGGCGTCTAGCTTCCGAATTCCATAGCAATTGGTAAGTTCGAGTTTCAGCGTCTTCATCCTTTTCCTCCCGATCGACTTTTGAGCGTATCGCTTGGCGATGCGGTACGTCGACTGGCAGCGACCGTTTCGCCCCTCAAATGCGGTGTGCCTAAACTTTTTCCTGATGTGCTGACTGCAGACACGTGCTTAGAGTCGAACCGCAGCCGCCTTGGCTGCAAGGGAGAACCAGATGACCTCGATCAAGCCAGGCCCCAAGCCGAATAACGATGACGGTACGGACGACCGCCGCCGGCATGTGGACGAAGAGAATTCGCGCAAGCATCCGACGCTGCCGATCCACAAGCATCCGCCCAAGAAGAAGTAGCCGCCTGGCGGCCGACCGCACCTGCTGCGTTCTGACGTACAAACGGCGCCTGGTTCGATCCAAACCAGGCGCCGTTCGCGTCGTTGCGTCCAAGGTCGGCCGGACGCTACCGCTGGTCCCAGCCGACGACCTGGCCATTCTCCAGCGTGATGCGCAGCGCGAATCGATTCTTCCCGGTCTGCTTGTACTTCCACACCAGCTTGGTCTTCGTCTTAAGGACTTTCTCGTCCACCTCGACCGGCCGCCCGAGTGAATCTAGCAGCTGATCAGTCGTCTGACCTTGCCAGAACTGACGGTTCATGATGCGTTGAACGAGCGCCGCATCGCCGTACTTCGCCATTAGTGCCTCGCGACGCTTCTTGGTATTACGCGCTGAAAGGTAGGTGCCTAGCGCGATGACGATAGCGATGATTGCAATCAGTTCCACAGGGCCCTGCTCCCTCAGTTCAGATCGGCGCCGCCGCTAAATGGGCCGCGTCCCTTTGCAGTTGGGGTAACGCGTGCAACCCCAGAAGTCGTTGCCAGCGTTCCGCCCCTGTCGAGCCAATCTGCGTTGCATTGAAGATCCGCATCGCGGGCAGCTCGGCGTACCGGTTGCCCTAGATTGCGGCTGCGAGGCCGGTGAAAATATGCGTCGCGCGGCTTGCACTGGTGCCGCCGGCGTCGCCGAATGCGTTGGCGGGGCTACAGCGGGCTCGGACACATTCAGGAAGGCAAGATCAGCCCTCACCTGTTCAATTCGTTCGTGCAGCTGGCTCAGGGCCGGGTCAACACGTTTGGCGAACTCCTGGCTGCGTAGCTGACGCGCCTCAAGCTCCTGTGCGCCCTGCGTGAGCGTTGAGCGGAGCGTTCCCGCCTTCGCCTCCATAAGCGCACGAATTCGGGCCAGCTCTTGGCGATCGGCATCGTTATCAGCGGCGTTGTAGATAAAGCGAGCCTCGTGCCTGCGACGCCACTCAAGGAGGCGGCCAGTCAGTGCATCGCCGAAGCCTGGAACGTTCATGACCCGCGCTTTACTAACATCTGCCGCGGTGTCGATGCCATACGACGCCAAGGCAGCGAGCTTGGCGTGACCAATGCCTTTGATGGACGCCCGTGCCAGATCGAAGCCCTCCAAATACGAATGGAGCTGCCGAGCCTTCCGCTGCGAGCGGTACAGCTCCGCCTGACGAGATTCATCCGCGGCAAGTTCGATGTATCGGTCGCGTGCTTCGATCAGCTTCTGCTTGAACTCGACCAGGTCAGCGATTCCCGTACGCCTCCGCCAGCCCTCCAGTTCCTGGAACCACTGTTTCTTGGCTGCGACAAAAGCGTCTTTGAACGGTTGCCCGTTGACCGGCTGGACGGGCGGATCCTTGAAACGGGACAAGCCCCAGATGCCGAGCCCGACGGCGATGATCCAAGCCTTCGGCGCAAGCACCCCCAGCGTGAGTGCGATGGCCAACAGCATGACGCCCGAGCCAGCTGCGGACTCTCCTTTAACTTCCTTGGCTGCTCGGGCCGCCGGAGAGACCTCAGCACGAACTGCCGGAAGGGCCGGCTGGAGCTGCTCCACAGTTGGAACGACCACGCGCTCAATGCGGGCCCAGATAAGCCGCAGATCGAAGTTCGCATCCGCGCCCGTTTTGGCTGATGCCTTTGCCGTGGCACCCGAGCCAACGTATGGCAGGAACAGGAACGACCCGTACTGCCTCTCCATGTCGCACCAGGGGCACTCCGAGGCGTTCCTGGGTCCGTAGTGCAGTGGGTTGTCCGCGCACTGCACCAGCGTCGCCTCAAATCGCTCCAACGCTCCCACCCAGTCCTGGGCGGTGGGGCGCTGGCCTAGCGTCGATTTGGAGAACGCGCGGTTGAACAGCGCGGCCAGTTCCGGCGAGAAGTCAGACATCGCGGGTGTTCCTGGCGGCTGGTCCATCCCGACATCTCGATCTTCAGCATACGCATACCTGAAGTCTCGAATACTCTCCTCGTGGGTCGGCATCTCGCCTTTGCGGACTCGCCCCACGAACGGGTGCCGGCCCATCATCAGTACCTGAAAGAGAACTACCGCCAGGCCGAACGCGTCGTGATCGATGGTTCGAACGACACCCTGAAGTGACTTCCCTTGAAGCTCCGGTGGCGTGTACTCCGGAACACCCACCTTGCACAGGTACCGCTTTCCGCCGGCGGTGAACTGGAAGCTGTCCGCGTCGATGAGCGCCGCTGTAGCTTGTGACGACACCAGCACCCCTGAGTGGTTGATATCTCCAACCACGCAGCCAGTTCCGTGCACCGAAGCGAAGGCCTTGGCGATATTGGTCGCAGACCTGGCCAAGAAGCGGTAGTCAGCCTGTGGAAAGTGCTGCTTTCGCGACCCCGGCGCATAAAGTTCGTGAAGGGGCCGGTGACCGCCAACGAGTCGCATCACGAAGCCTGCAAAGGAACCGTCGTTCCTGTGCACGACCGCGACAGGAAAGGCTGCCAGCGAGCTCTTGTTCGACAGCCCAGACTGGACCATCGCCTGCACCTTTTCCTCTCGGCTCAACCGATCGGCGGTCGTATACAGCTTGACCGCTATAGTCGCGTCCCCAGCGACAAGGTACACATCCCCTTCCCCGCCCTTGCCGATCTGCTTGTCCAGCAAGAGCGGCTTGCCCGCCATCTGGATACGTGGGGCTGTCATCGAAGCGCCGCAATGACGAGGGTCTTGTCGTCATCCGTCCTTGCGTTGACCTGCTCACTATCCAGATAGTCCTGAAGCTGGCGAGACAGGGGCCTATCCTTCCCTGCGTCGACGCGGCTCGTCAGAACCGGCCGCGCCATGACCGCGAAGAACTTCTCGGACGGTTGTTGAGCCGCCATATCGAGCACCATCCGCTCGATACCGTCGGAGAACAGTGCCAGGACGTCAACCTGACGTTCCTCGATGCTGACGCGCACCTTCGCCGTGGGCTGATCGGTGACGAACGTGGTGGTTGATGCGTATTCCCCGTGGTCCGGCCAGGTCGGCGCAAACCAGGTGCATGTGGCAGCCTCTCTTGCCACCACGCACCCGTCTCCGACATGAATCACGACGGAAGTCTCGCCGTTCGAGATCGCGCACACCAGAGTGCATGCAAAGTCTCTTGCCGTCTTGGCGCGTTGGGCTGCTGCGCGGTAGATGGCGTCCCGTGCGCCATCCACCCACATCTCCACTTCCGCGGGTGACGGCAGTCCGGGGGATGCAGCGAAATGCCGGCGAGCCGCCACGCCTACGCTTCGGCAGACCAGCGAAGCACCTTCCCCACCAAATTCAGCGCTCCCGGCCCCGTCCGACACGATGCCCACGAACACCGAAGCGGCCTCCGTCTCGATCGAAAAGCAGGAGTACGCGTCTTGGAGGCGCTGCCCAGTGCGAGTGTGCGACGTGCCGACCTGCGAGGTGCACGCCCAAGTCCAGCGGCCCATGGGCCGCCTTACTCAGCTACCGCCCAGCCCTGAGGGCTCGTGGGGTTGGCCAGAGGCACCGGCTCACCCGGGTTAGACCTCGACACCGATCCGAGCGAGCTCGACAGCCAGGCGAAGAGGTCCTTGAAGGCGATGCCCTTGAGCTTCAACGGCTCACGCACGGAGATTTGCTTGAGCATGGACATGTCCGCACTGTCCACGCCGACGGCGTAGAACATGAACTCCTTGCCTTCTTCACCTTTTCGGACTGCGCTGGCCGCGCTGGTCCAGCTGTCGGTCGGCGCTCCATCGGTAATGAGGAAGACCCACGGGCGGTAGTAGGCAATGCTGTTGGCCTTGTAGTCGTCCTTGCGGGCGCGCAGCAACGCCAGCCCTTGGTCGATGGCAGCACCCATGGGCGTGTCACCGGTAGCCTCGAGCTCCGGCGCGTAGAACTGGGTGACGGCTGTGAAGTCAGACTGAACATTGACGGGACCGAAGGTAACGATCGCCACCTCAACGCGCTTGGAGGTCAGCGAATCCGCCTTGAGCTCATCTTCGAAGGTCTTCAGACCGATGTTGAGTTCGCGAAGCTTCGCGCCTGACATCGAACCCGAGGTGTCCAGCAGCAGCAAGCACGGGCAGCGCGGCTCTGGGTTGTCAACAAATTCCGCTCCAGAAAACGGCTTTTGCTCGTAGTCCATGTGTGCTCCCTCGACAGCCGCTTAAGCGGCAATGATTAGTTACACGATCCTACCCGACTTGGATTCGAAGCGCCCTCTCGGTCTCGCCTCACCTACTGCACCGTTGACCTTTCGACAACGCACGCAGCCCGAGCTTCATACCAAGGCGCTATTGCGGCACTCCTTCCCGTCGCGCAAATTTGATCGACGCCGCAAGCGTGTCGACCACTTGCTATCGAAAGGAAAGAACATGCAGATCAAACACATGGTCATCGCCGGCCTGCTCACCCTCGCAGGCTTCACCGGAGCCGCCGTTGCCGCGGGCGCGGACTCGGAAGCCCCCAAGGGACTGACCCGCGCCGAAGTGCTGGCAGACCTACAAATTTATCGGGAGTCGGGACTGGCGGCCGCTGAGTTGCCTGAAACGTACGGGTTCGACACAGAGCGCCTCCGCGAAGCGCAGACGAAATATCAGCAGCTGCGCCAGTCGCCCCACTACGCTGAGCTCGTTCGGAAGTTCGAGAGCACCGCCAAGCATCCGACCGTCGCTCAACACTGAGCGTGACTCGCGAGCGGCCTCGGGATGAGGCCGCGCAGCGCCTGCTGCGTCGCGGAGACTGTCACGTCACGATCAGCGTGGCGCTACCCTTTGCCATTAAATAGCTGTTACGACACTTGCCCGTTTCGCAGCCCGTCACTCCGATACCGATCTGCGGCTGCTGGCGACGAAACGCGTGTCCAGGTTTGGCGGCAAGCGTCTTGACCCGTCGATGCGGTGCGGCCGCTCACCGTGCGGCCCTGGCATCGAGGCGCGGCTGCTTCGCGAGAACCAACTGGTCGCAGTGAGCAGTTCGGCCGCCCCGCCGGGTCAGAACGAATGCCGCAGGCCGGCCTCAATCCCGCGCGAGTTCGCGCCGGCGGCGAGCGCCGGCGCGCTGTCGACGACATAGTTCGCGCGCCCGTCGTTGTGGACCAGGGCGATCGTGCCGTACAGCGCCGTCCGCTTCGACAGGTTATGCACGTACCCAAGGGCGAACTGCCGCGCGTCGTTGTCCGCGACGGAGGCGCCGGTGGCCGTGCGGCCGCTGGCGTCGGCGTCGATGAACACGGCCTTAATCACGCCTTGGCCGATCGGCATCGTCGCGCCGAGGCTGATGACGCGGTTCTTCTGGTCGCCGTTGCGGGTGTCGCCGACATAGGCGAGCAGCTTGACGACACCGAAGTCGTAGGAGCCGCCGATCGTCGCGAACTTGAAGCCGTGATCGGCGCTGGCGGGCGGGCGCACATCGGTGCGGCTGTACGAGGCCTGCAGGTCGAGGTCGCCGGCCTTGTAGCCGGCGCGGCCGGCGGCGTACTTCTTTCCGGCGCTGCCCTCGCCCGGCGCGACGGTCAGCTGGCCGTAGAAGCCGCCGAGACCGGATGGCGTGTAGTAGTTAACCATGTTGTCGGCCCGAACCGTCGTGTCCGCGCCGGTGCCCAGCGCGGTGAAGAACTTGCTGCCGGAGGCGATGCCGTTGGTGCCGAAGGGTTCGTACGGGAGATAGGCCAGGTAGTTGGTCGCGAAGTCTCGGCCAAGTCTCAGCTCGCCGAAGCCGCCGACCAAGCTCACCGTGCTGCGCCGGCTCCAGAAGCGGGCGGCGTCGGTCTGGACGCCGGTGTCGGCGTTGAAGCCGGACTCCAGCCAGAACTGGGCCAGCAGACCGCCGCCCAGATCCTCGGAGCCGCGCACGCCGAGGCGGCTGGAGTTGATGCCGCCCGAGGCCAGCGAGTTGAGGGTGCGGTCGCCGTTCTTCACCTGGCGGCCCCCCAGGTCGACGATGCCGAAGACGGTGGTGGTCGACTGGGCGTGGACCGCGCAGCTCGCGGCGACGAGCGCGAAAACAAGGCATTGCTTCATGCGAAAGGCTCCACGGGACTGTTGAGCGCGCCGGCCGGTGGCTCGGTCGCGGTCGCAGACTAGGAGCCTCGAGGGAGCCTGGCCGAACCGGGCGCGTGCAACGAGGCGCCCTCGCGTGCGGGCCCCCATCCGATATGGCACATCGCGTGGCGCGGACGCATCGCTGGCCGGGTCAGGCGTCGTTCACGCCGTCCCAGAGACGCTCGGCGAGTTCGTGCAGGCGGCGCTTCGGGCGGTACAGCCGGATGTCGTAGCCGATGTCGGACCGCTTGTCCCCCGCCGCGGCGAGCCGCCCGGTCTTGCAGTCGTGGCTGACCAGCGACCATGGCAGCCAGGCCACGCCCAGCCCCTTGAGCGCGTACTCCAGCAGCGCATCGGAGGAGTCGCACTCGACGCGCAGCTGGAACGGAGGGAGGGCCGCGTTGTTGGCGAGCCGGTCCTCCAGCAGCCGGTGCAGCGCCAGCCCCTTGCCGAAGGCAAGCAGCGGCACGGGCGCCTTGCCGCGCAGCGGATGCAGCGGCGCGCCGGTCGCGTCGGCGCGGCAGACGGCCACGAGGCGCTCGCTGGCCAGCAGCGTGTTGGCGAACTGCCGGCCGTCCAGCGCGATCGAGACCATCGGATGCACGTTGGCCAGCATGAAGTCGCAGGCGCGGCGTTCCAGCAGCCCGATGGTCTCGTCCAGGCTGGCGGTCTGGACGCGGACCACCGCGTCGGCCAGCAGGCGACGCTGCCGGACGAGGCAATCGGCGAGCACCGTGCGGGCCAGCGTTCGCCCCGTCGCGATCGTCACCGTGCGCTGGTTGCGGGAGCTTTCACCCTGGAGCTCGTCCCGCGCCTGCGCGATGCCGCCCAGCAGCGCCCGCGCCGAGTCCCGGAACGCGAGGCCGGCCGGCGTGAGGCGCACCGGGGAGCGGCTGCGATCCAGCAGCGCAGCGCCGGCCCATTCCTCCAGCGCGACGATGCGCCGTCCGAAGGCCGCGTGCGTCACGTTGCGCAACTCAGCGGCGCGCACGAGGCTTCCGGTCTCCACCACGGCCAGGAAATCCTCCAGCCACTTCTGTTGCACGGCCTGGTCCTTTTCAGCGCTTCTGTGAGCCGATTCTGCACAGGACGGCCGGCATCGGAACACCAGAATTTCCCCATCTCGAGCGCCGAGACAGTCAGTCGCGGCGCATCCACCCGCCCCTCCCACACGGAAAGTCAGAGTCATGCTTCCTCTCCTGCAGCATCCCTGGCGCGTAACCGCGCTCCTCGCGGTCGGTCTCGCCACGCTCAGCGTCGCCTCCGCGCAGACCTCGTCCCCGTCCGCGTATCCCAACCGCGCGATCACGCTCGTCGTCGGTTATCCGCCCGGCGGCAGCACTGACCTGATCGCCCGCGCGCTGGGGCTGGAACTGGGCCGGCAGCTGGGGCAGACGGTCATCGTGGAGAACCTTGGCGGCGCGGGCGGATCGCTCGCCGCAGGCAAGGTGGCGAACGCGCCCGCGGACGGCTACACGCTCCTGGTCGGAGCCAACAACGAGATCGCCATCAACGCGCTGGTGCGACGCAACATCAAGTACTCGCTGAAGGACTTCACGCCGCTGGGATTCCTGGGCTCGCAGCCGCTGGTGCTGGCGGCACCCGCGGACAAGGGCGTTAAGACGACCGCAGACTTCCTGCGCAAGGTGCGGGCCCAGCCGGACCGCTTCAGCTACGGCAGCTCCGGCATCGGCACCTCGCTGCACGTGGCCGCGGAGATGGTGAAGCAGCAGGGACGCCTCACCATGACGCACATCCCCTACAAGGGCACGGGACCGCTCACCACGGACCTGATCGGAGGCAACCTGGACTTCGGAATGTTCGTCATGTCGAGCGCGCTGCCGCTAATCCGCAGCGGCAAGATCGTGCCGATCGGCATCACCGAGAAGCGTCGCTCGCCGGTCGCGCCGGACATCCCCGCGCTGGCGGAGGATCCGGCGCTGAAGGATGTCGACATCAGCGTCTGGTTCGTGCTCATGGGACCGGCGCGGCTGCCCGAACCGGTCGCGACCCGGCTGCGCAGCGCACTGGTCGAGGTCCTCAAGCACAAGTCCTACCGCGACACGCTGGAGACGGCGGGCACCGTCCTGCCGTCGCAGCAACCCGACCTGCCGCGCTTCCTGGCCGACGAGACCGAGAAGTACCGCCGCATCGTCCAGTTCGCCAACATCAAGGACGAGTGATGGCCGTCGCCATGAACACCCAGCGCCCAGGTTCGCCCGCTTCGCCAAGCTCACCCGTCTTTGCGCTGGCCGCGCCGGACCTGTCCCGCGCGCGCGCCGGCAACACCGGCGTGGAAGGCGTCTGGACCTTCGACGCCGGACGGCCGGGCAGGCATGTCCTGATCACGGCGATCGTGCACGGCAACGAGCTGTGCGGCGCCTGGGCGCTGCACGACCTGCTCGAGGCCGGTCTGCGGCCCGATCGGGGCCGCCTGACGCTGGCGTTCTGCAACCTCGCCGCGTTCGACCGCTTCGATCCGCTCGATCACGACGCGTCCCGCTTCGTCGACGAGGACCTGAACCGGCAATGGACCTCGGACCGGATCACGCTCGGCGACTCGCTCGAGCGCCGGCGGGCGGCGCGGCTCGCGCCCTTCGTCCGCGACGCCGACTGGCTGCTCGACCTGCATTCGATGCACGAGCGCTCGTCGCCGTTGACGCTCACGGGGCTGCATGACGGGAACGTGGATCTCGCGGTGGCGATGGGTGCCGGGACGACCGTCGTCATGGACGCGGGCCACGCCGACGGCATGCGGATGCGGGACTTCGAAGCCTTCGGCACGGCGGAGTCGATCGCCGCCGGCAAGCGCTCGCTGCTGATCGAGTGCGGTTTCCACGGCGACCTGGCCAGCCGTCAGGTCGCGCGCGACCACTGCGTGCGCTTCCTGGCGCTGTCCGGCCTATTCGCGCCGGACGCGTTGCGACAGGCCCTGGACGACTGGTGGCTGCCCGACGCGGCGGAGATCCAGGTGTTGGAGGTGACCGGCGCGGTCGTCGCGCGCAGCACCGACATCGACTTCGTCGCCGGGTTCCAGGGGCTGGAGACTTTTCCGCTGGCCGGCACGCTGGTGGGTCACGACGCGGGCCGGCCGCTCGTCACGCCGCACGACGACTGTGTGCTGGTAATGCCGTCGCTGCGCCACGCGAGACCCGGCGTGACCGTGGTCCGGTTCGCGCGTCGCCGGGCGATCCGGAGGGCTGATCGCACGGGAATCCGCGCATGACCGCGGCGGCGGCCCGGACCGGCGCCTGGTACGCCCAGGGTCGCGCGCTCTGCGGGCTTCCGCGCCAGGCGTCCGGCAGCGGCACCGAGGCGGACCGCAATGTCCGCCGGGGTTCGGTGCTGCTGCTCCGCGCGGCGGACGGCGGTCTGACCGAGGCCTGGCTGGACCTGCACCACCTGCATGCCAATCCGCGGTCGACCGTGGCCAACGCGGCGATGGCGATGTTCTGCCTGGAGAAGGCGGCGCAGGCGGGCGATCCCGTGGGACAGCGGCGTCTGGGCGTGGCCATGCTGCGTGAGGCCCAGGACCTGCCCGCGCTGGAGCTCGGCATGGCGTGGCTCGCCACGGCTTGGCGCCAGGGCGATGCGATGGCACGCGCGCTGCTGCAGTCCTTCGTGATGCCCGTGAGCGGCGATGAGGCCGCGGCCCAGGCCGTCATCGCGACGGTACGCTGCAGCGCCCCGCTGCTGGCCGCGCGCCTGAGCGTCGCGCGCGCCTTCGGCCTCACGCGGGCGGAAGCACTGAGCTTCTCGCCGCTGCGGGACACACGCCGTTGGGGCCTGGCGTTGGGGTGGCATCCGACCTTGCGCAAGACGCACCTGTCGTCGCCCCGCGCCGTGCTGGCCCTGCATGCGGGTGCGGAAGGGGCGCTCCGGGAGGCGATTTCGCTATACGCGACGCTGCCGCTGGACGAGCCGCCCACGGCCGGGCGTCGGCGGGCGGCGGCGCTCCGCCGCCTTCTGGCGGGAGAGCCCGGCGGCGAAAGGCTGCTGTTTCCCGCCGCGGACTCGACCGCCTTGCAGACGCTGAAGTGCGGGCCAAAGTGGGCGCACCGGCAGAGGGCCTTGATTCGCGAGGCAATGGCGGACCATAACGAAGACCTGCAAAACGTCTAGGCTCCCCGACTGGCGATCTGATGGCCGCTCGGCGACGATGGGGGCGAGAATCAGATCACGCCCTGTCTCAGAACCTGCTACTCAATACGCCTAGAGCCTGCGTCTGCTCGACGTACCAGGCTTCACAGAGCGTCCCTAGATCAGCTGGCCGCCACGCTTCTTGATGGCCTGGAGAACGGCCGCGACACCGTCCCGGTGCAATCGCGGCCTCCTGTAGCCAGAGAACGGACGCGCGTTCGCTCCAGCTCGTACGAAGCTCGCGTGCTTGGCGATGTATGTGTTCAGACCATCGCACAAGAACTGGCGATCTGCTTGCCATCCCGGGCTACCGTGCAGTTTCCATCTTTGCTCGAGCAACAGTCGCTCCACACGTTCGACCTTGGTGATCGTCGTCCACACGCTCACGCCGGGCTCGCGCTGAACACAAAGAATTGGTCCGTCTCGATCTAAGGAGGAGTTGACCTGCTGAATGTCGGGGTCCGCCAGAACGAGTTCATGGTCCAGGTACGCGATCGTCCCTGCCGAGATCTCTCCGCTAGTCAGTGCCATCGCCGTCCCTTTTGATTCTCTTGCAGCATAGGACTTGGCAGGGCACGGGACGCGCGGCCGACTGACTTTCCGCCGGTGGCGTAGTCCTTCTGCAACGCCATTCTGACCGCGGTATTGATAGAGCCAGGTCGGCTCCGCCTCAACAGGGAGGCCGTTGCACGAGTTGCCAAAGTCGCGAAAGGCTGCGTCGACTCGACTAGTGCCCTTGAAGGAATCAATCGACTCATATTTGAGACTGATAGGATTCAAGTTCTGCTCAGGTCACTGAGCGCCCCTTGGTCCTCAATGGTCCAAGTAAGTCCGACCTCCCAAGTCACAGCCAATTCGCTACTGCGAAGCATCAAAAAGGAGCGCCAGATGGCCAAATCCCTGAAGCAAGTCATGGCTCAGATCGACAAGCTGCAAAAGGAAGCAAGCGCGCTTCGAACTAAGGAAATCTCGGGGGTGGTCGCCCGGATTCGTGAGGCAATCGATCATTACGCGCTCACACCTGCGGACATTTTTGGGGACGGTACCGCTCCCCGCCGTCGCGGACGCAAGCCCGGCGCCAAAACTGCAGCAACCAAGAGCGCCGGTAGAGCGACGGTCGCACGAGGCCGCAAGTCGGCCGGCGTTCCGAAGTACCACAACGGCGAAGGCAAGACCTGGACCGGAATGGGCAAGCGTCCGAATTGGTTCAAGGACGCTTTGGAAGCAGGGAAGACGGCTGAAGACTTGCTGATCAAGTAAGACTCGCATGCACCACTCTCGCCATGCAACACGCATGCGCGAGAGTCGCCCAACAAGTACGCCTTTCCCCTCCCTCGAAAGATTGAGGTTCAGTCAGGTGCTCTCCAACGTTCTTCCACGGTGGCCGCTTCGATGTAGAACGGTCATCCCTATTTTGTGGAGGAGCGCTCATGAGCAATTACGTCGATGCATCCGTTCTGAAAAAGGTGCAGCCCACTCAACCGCACTGGACGACTATCTACCACCCGGGCGACAAGGTCCCGGTATCTGGAATCTATCGTTGTCAGGGCTGCCACCTTGAGATCGCGGCGAACCACCCTGACCACTTTCCGCCTCAGAATCGCCACCAGCACACCGACGAGCAAGGGCCCATCGCGTGGAAGCTGAACGTACGGGCGCACACCTGAGAAGGTTGTCCGAGGACAATTGCAAACCCAGCTCCCTCGTTTGATAGAGAGACCTGAGGCTTCCTGATGCATAGAGTGCGGGGCTCGGCGTCGATACCCTCAATGCTCGCATCCTTCGAGGACGCCGAATTGCGCCTAACCTTATCGGGTTAGGCGCTTTTTTCCTAAGCGCCTACGCCGTTCCTCCGATGCAAGCTCGGAAGCACATCGGCGAAGCTTGGGACAAGTCGGTTGATCGCACGACCTCGTTCGACCTCTCCGGTGAGGTTCGCCAACAACATGGCCGCCATCGTGGAAATTCCGTTCGATGACGCGATCACCTGCTTAGCGAGACGCACCGGAAATCCCGACTGGGTGCGGTCCAGTGCGTGGATGCCTGCGTGTATGAACGAGTTCATTCCCTTCCCCAACACCGCCTTTACCTGCGTCAGATCGTTATGCAGACCATCGGGGCCATTTGCCTCAAGCGCCTTGAGCATCACCCCCACCATCGGCAAGCTGCTTGCTTTGCGCTCTGCCTCTTCGTCAAGTTCCGACTGAATAAGCGAGACCTCCGCGTCGGTAGCCGCGAACAGCAGCCAAGCTGAGCGCACCACCGCCTCGTATTGGAGGCGCAGGAGCGCAGTCGCCGACGACGGATGCCCGGTTGTCATCAAGATCCGAAGCGCACTCGCATGCTCGAGAGAGAGCTCGCCGGCCGCGGCGCTCGCATCGGCGCGCAGACTGCCGTCAAACGTGCTGTAGCCATCCGCCCCCTCCAGCACGTCCTGCAGTGCAGCGTGCAGCTCTTGGCTGCGCTCCGCAACGTGCGCAATCTCATCCTGATCATCCATGCTTGCGCGTTCTCCAGGTTTTATGGGCGCCTCCGGAACGTACCGTTGAGCGCGTCGCCTCTTCATCCCGCATCTTCCCAAAGTTGGCAGTGCCCGACCGAGATCTCGCGCGGAGAATCGGACAATGGCCAAGACATCGCGCTCGAACCCAATGACCTCCTCAGCTCGCCAAGCCGTGCAAGGGGGACCTTGCTTAGCTAAGGTGATGACGCACCGTAGCGAGGGGCAGTTTCATCCAAAGGCCTGGATGCAGGAGGGCTGGCAGCTGTACGCATCCGCCAAGAGCTCCCGTGCAAACTGGATCCTCAAGCGCAAGAAAATCCTGCGGCGCACTGGGAACCACCATCTTCGACACCTCGACATGTCCGCACTGGAGGGTCTGGCGAAGTCCTCATTTCTCCTGCTTGGCTATTCCCTCGAGATGTTCCTCAAGGCAGGCCTTGCCAAGTTGTACGCGGGCTGCAGCGAAGAGCTGTTCCAGGAGGACATCAGGAAGGTCTTCAGTCACCGCTACGCGATCGCTGCCGATGCGCTTGCCTTCCCCACGGCCACAACAGACCACGCTGATTTCGATCTGCTGTCCCGCGCGGTGCTAGCGGATGCGCGCTATCCCGTGGCCCCTGGAACAGGAACGCTCGCCCACCTCGAAAACGAGCGACGGAATCTGATGTGGAACCGCGCCAACTTCTTCCGCCTGCGTCAGCTTGTGCTTCGTGTCCGAAAGTTCGTGGAGAAGGTCGATTCCGACCGCACGAACATGGCGAACGTGACCCGAATCGCCATGGATATCGACGGCTACCTCACCTGTCGTACCGGTGGCAATTTGCCGCACAGGATCACCTACAGATTCAGCACCGCACAACGCAGCCTAAAGGAGGACGATCTGGACCTCCTTCGCGCGCAAATCGAGGGCGACCCGACCTTCGTTCGAATCAGATTGGCCTGGCCATCCGCCGTCTTGCATGAAGACAAAATCAAGCCGCGATGAGCTACCGACAGTCCCGCTTCTCACCGCCTCTTCCCGCGCTGACACCTTCGTATAGCTGCTCACCGACCTTCGACTGCATAGCATGCATCGTTCATCAAGGTTGCTTGCTCAAGGCATCGACGGACGAAGTGCACGAGCGGAACCAGCTCATCAGCGTGACGACCTCACGGGAGCCCTTGGCAGAGTTCCAAAGCCTCGCTAGCGCCCTCCGCGCGTCAGATCGCATCCTCGACGCATCAACCTTGACTTGAATTCTTCGAGTTCTCCCGAACTCTCATCACCCCGTCAAGGAAGAATCATGTCTGACAAGACTGACAAGAAGGTTGCCTTCATCACCGGCGCGAACCGTGGCATCGGCCTCGAGACCGCGCGCCAACTCGGAAAATTGGGCGTTCTCCCCGTTATCGGCGCGCGCAACAGCGCAGCTGGCGAAGAAGCGGTCGCTGCGCTGAAGGCACAGGGCGTCGAAGCCCAGAGCATCAAGTTCGACATCCTGAGCGCTGACGACCACAAGAGCGCTCATGACTACTTCAAGGCGAAGTTTGGCCGCCTGGACATCCTGATCAACAACGCCGGCGTCTATCTGGACGGCGAGGCAGGCGTCAGCAACCTGTTCACACCCGCAACCGTCCCGCAGAGCATGCTGCGCGATTCGATGGACTCCAACTTCTTCGCACCGGTGGCAATCACCCAAGCCCTGCTGCCGCTGCTCCAAAGTGCGCCGGCCGGCCGTGTCGTCAACCTGTCCAGCGGTCTCGGCTCGTTGAACCTGGTGAGCGATCCGACGTCGTCCGTGTACGGCGCCCAATCGTTCGCCTACAACGCGTCGAAGACTGCCCTCAACTCCTTCACTCTGCACCTAGCGAAGATGCTTGAAGGTACGAGCGTCAAGGTGAACTCCGCTCATCCGGGGTGGGTCCAGACGCAGATGGGCGGCAAGCTGGCTCCCATGCAGGTCGAGGATGGAGCTAAGACAAGCGTCCAGCTGGCCACGCTGCCAGCCGACGGCCCGAGCGGCGGCTTCTTCCACCTGGGCGAAGCTCTGCCTTGGTGAGGCTAAGGTTCTAAGTAAAAGAACAGCGAGGCGCTAAGCCTTGTGAACGCGGCCCTCATTACGAGGGCCGCCGCATCAATGACGTCGAATTCAAGGGATGCTCAGTCGGCAACCCGTGGAAGTCGAACGACGAAGCGCGCGCCGCGAGACTGAGGGCCGATCCCGGACCGAACCACTGAAATCGTGCCTTTGTGCGCCTCGACGATCGACTTGCAGATTCCGAGGCCAATCCCGATCCCGTTCTTCTTCGTGGTGAAGAACGAAGAGAAAAGCTTGCCAGAGTCCTCCGAAGGAATTCCCGGACCATTGTCCGCAAAGTCAATCTGGACAGTGTCGCCTGAGTACGAGGTGGCGATGAGAATCTGCGGATCGTTCATCCCCTCCATGGCCTGAAGCGCGTTCACGGTGAAGTTGACCAGAACCTGCTGCAGCTGGATGTTGTCGCCACAGATCTCGGGCACGCAGGTGCCGAGCTCCAGCTGAACTGCCACTCCCAGTTTTCTCAGTTCTGGTCGCACGAACGTGAGCGTATCGGCGACAAGCGTGTTGATTGCCATCCGGTGGTGCGGCGTGACTTGAGGAGCCGCCATCGCCCGAATTCGACTGACGATGTCCGACGCGCGGCGGGCGTCGGCAATCATTCTTCGCGTCAAGTCCATTATTTCGGGAGCATTGTGCTCCGGCCGGTCGAGCAGCCGGAGGCTGGTCTCCCCGTAAACGGTGATGGCGGCGAGCGGCTGGTTGACCTCGTGCGCAATCGATGCCGTCAGTTCCCCCAGTGAGGAGATTCTGGCCGCATGCGCGAGGGTGGTTTGCATGTCCGCGAGCGCGTTCTGCGCCTGAACCTTGTCGGTGATGTCAACGATGGCCAGAAGCAGCTCGCCCGCGGCGCGCAGCGCTCCTGAGGACGACCGTGTATAGAGCACATCGATCTCGCGGCCACGTAGCGTTCGCATCCTTCCCAAGCTACGGAAGGTCTCGATATTGTTGAAGGACGCTTCCAGACTTCCAAGCAGCGGCTCGAGGTTCCCTGGAATCCAGTAGGCGGTGATTGGGCCGCCAATCATCTCGCTACGATCACGCGCCTCGAAGAGCTGAACGCTTGACTCGTTGACGTCCACTACCTTGATGGCGCCCATGATGCGCGTTAGGAGGCTTGGGTTGCGCGCAACCTCTGCCCGGAAGTCCGTGACGCCTTGTTCGCGTAGTTCGGCATAGATCTCGCGAGCGCCGCTGGCCTCCAGCCGCCACGCTGAGAAGGCAGAACCGTGGAACATGTCCTTGTAGAACGCCTCGCTTTGTCTGATGGCCGCCTGGCTGCGCTTTACCTCGGTGTAGTCGATAACGGTAACGATGAAGTAGCCCTCATCGATGGTCCCGGGCGCGAACCTTGACGTGAACCACGAGTCGAACTCCACGCCGTCGTACGTTCGCTGGCGGATCTCCCGCTGCCACGTGTTTTGCCCCGACAGCGCATTCACTATCCAGTCGATGTAGTCGGGAAGCGTACTCTCTGGCCAGAACCTGTCGATGCTGCCAAGCATTCCGCTTCTGTCAGGCGGACGAAACAGCTCCACCGTGAAGTCGTTGACATCCAGGCACAGCGTAGCCCGCATGAGCTTCCGCACCTCGTCGGGGTGCTCGGTGAACCACTGGCGAGGCTCCACGTCCACGTCTTTGAGCCACTCCAACGCCATCTTCCTGGCCGCCGAGAAGTCCACCGCGCACACCGCCGCCGGGATCGCTTCGAAGACGTTCTGGTAGTGCAATTGGCTGGCCTCTTCAGCCCACTCTGCACGCCGCTGTGCCGTCACGTCCGCGCCGAATTCGATCCAACCCAGAGGCACGCCGGCTTGATCGCGGCGAAGCACCAACCGGGTCGCCACAATCACCTCCTCCTGGGAGGCGTTGACCCTACGAAGCTCAACGGTCTCCGGCTCAGCGTTCGCAAGACCCACCATCGGCTCCGCGTCCGGCCAATGGCGAACGCCCAGCACGACCTCAAACGAGCGACCTACGACCTGGTCCCTCGACAGGCCGTAAATACTTTCTGAGGCCCTGTTCCAGTCGACGATTCGCCGATCCAGCCCGATAACGATGACGCTCTCGCGGATGAAATCCAGAACGCATGACGGCTTGGGGCCTGGGGACACTTCGATGTTCTTGTCCAACACCCCGGCAGCCTGATGGCTCTGTGACGAAGCTGGGGCAGCAGCTGGCGGACAGGTTGCCTCGGAGCGCGACGCTGGTGACAAGGGGCGCTCTTCGCTGCGATCCATATCCGGTTCCTTTTGACTGTCGCTCAACTAATCTACCCGCCAAGCAGCTGCAGGCACCGTCAGGCGGCGTTGCATCTGGACTCGGCGGCGCCCTCGCTCGTTCAATTTCGGCGCCGACGTATCGACTTCAAATTATGAAGCCACATACATTGTAAAGACAGGTGGTCGCCACACTGGCGCCGGGGGCATCAGGGAAGTTCGCAAGTTTCTACCCCTCCTTACGACCGAACGCACCGATGCAGCGCAAGCTGGCACCGAGCTTCCGGGGCGGCGGCGTCAGCGAAGGCGGAACACAGAGATTGCGCCGGCGAGCTGAATCGACTGGTCCCTCAAACTCTCGGCAGCGGCCGCTGACTGCTCGACCAGCGCAGCGTTCTGCTGGGTCATCTGATCCAACTGTCCCACGGCGGCGTTCACCTGCGTGATGCCGTCACTCTGTTCTCGCGCCGACGTGCTAATTTCACCGATGATGCCCGCAACGCGTTGAACGCTCTCCACGATGCCCGACATGGCAACGCCGGCATCTCCCACAAGCTGCGATCCAGCCTCTACACGCTCAACACTGGCGCCGATGAGAGCCTTGATTTCTCGCGCAGCGGCTGCACTGCGCTGGGCCAAGGAACGCACCTCGCTCGCCACCACCGCAAAGCCTCGTCCCTGGTCGCCTGCCCTCGCCGCCTCGACCGCGGCGTTGAGCGCAAGGATGTTGGTCTGGAAGGCGATGCCATCGATCGTGCCGATAATCTCAGCGATGCGGCGAGAGCTTTCGCTGATCTGCCCCATGGTCGCGACCACGTGCTGCATCACCTGGCTGCCATTTCGGGCCGAGTCGGCCGCAGACCCGGAGAGCAGCTTGGCTGTCTTCGCGGCCTCCGCGGTCTGGTGTACCGTGCCCGTGAGCTGCATCATGGACGCTGCCACCTCTTGCAGGTTCGACGCGGTCTGCTCGGTTCGCGCGCTCAAGTCCTGGTTGCCGACGGCAATTTCGGAGCTCGCAGTTCCAATGCTTTCCGCGGATCCACGGACCTGGCCGACCAGGCTAAGCAGCTGCTGTTGCATGTCCTTGAGGGACTCCAGCAACATCCCGGTTTCATCGCTTCCGCCCGTCGGTACAGAACCGCTCAGGTCGTACCGTGCGATCGCATCAGCCACGGCGGCCGCGCCTCGCAGCGGACGCGTGATGGACCGGGCCAGAAGATAGGCAAACCAGCTTCCAAGAGCCAAAGCGATGAGCGAGAAGCCCAAGAGCGCATTGCGAGCGCGCTGGTTGGCTCGATCCAGAGTTACGCCTGCGACGTCCAGGCGCTCGCGCTTTTGTTTGACGATGGCTTGGATGGCGTCCTGAAACCTTCCCGCCGCAGGGACGAACTGCTGGTCGAACATGGAGCGAGCTCGCTCAGCCTCCCCCGCCTTCTTCACCGCGCTGATGGCATCTCTTGTCTCAAGGTACTCCTTTCGCGCAGCCGTGAGCCGGTCGAACAGCTTGCGCTCCTCCGGCGAGACCATGTATCCGTCGAGGCGCTTCTGGAAGTCGCTTGCCTGTTTGGTCGACTCCGCTGCGGCAGCAGAGAAAAACTCCGCCAGTGACACGTCAGTCGTGAAGGCGATCGCGCTCGTTCGGTTGACACCGTTCGTGATGTTGCGATACCAGTCAGACGCTGCCCGTTCCGCAGCAAGGTTTTGACTGAACATCGCGTCAGTCTCCTGAGCAACTTCGGACAAGGCCAAGAGTCCGATGCCCGACCCGATGAATGAGATCAGCAGAACCAGGCCCAAGACCAAGCCTAGGCGTTTGCCGATCGAGCGAGCGGGGATGCGTTTATTCATGATTTTCAGGGACTATGGTTGCACTGTGTCTGGTGTTCGCTTCGGTCTTGTCGAAGGAAGAGTTCCGGGTCTTCCCACCCTCGCCAGGGGAGCCATCCAGCTCGAAATGCTATCCACGCGACTTCAATAAATGCAGTATGCAAAGGTATTAACGGCCGCGTCCGCTCTGGCCGGCGAGGGTGACTTTGCGCCTTGGGGGCAACCAAATCCCATCCGCGTTGCATGCGAGCAGCAACGGAAAGGCCGCAGACCTCCCGACAAAGTCGAGTGATCTGCGGCCTTGAGCACGACAGCGCTGGCGTCAACCTTCCTTCACATGCCGGAGGAAGGAGTCAATCGTCGTGACCTGATGGCCGAACGTCGGATAGGACAGCGTGATGGCCGCGCGATGAGCATCCTCGGTGAACTCAGCCACACCGTCGGCCAGGAAGGTGACGTGATACCCCTCTTCCAGCGCATGGCGACCGGCGCCTTCCACACAAGTGTGCGAGGTCAACCCGGCAAAGACGACCTTCTCGATGTGCGCCTTCTTCAGCTCCTGCTGCAGATTGGTGTTGAAGAAGCCATCGAAGGTGCGATGACGCGTGGAGATGATGTCGCCCTTCTTCGGAGCGAACGGCGGATAGAAGTCCGAGCCCCAGCTTTCCTTCCAGAAGACCTTGTTCTCCATGCCCCATTTCCAGCGCGGATGAACGTACTTGACGTCGTCGAAAACGTGCTCGTCCAGCTCGTGAGGGACATAGAAGAGCTTCATCTTCTTAGCCCGAGCGCCTGCGATCAGCCGCGCCAAGTTCGTTTTCAAGCGCGTACGTTCGAGCATGGTGCCGATCCGGGGCGCCAGCTTGCCTTTCTCGTCCAGGAAATCGTTCAGCAGGTCGACCAGAAGCAGCGCCGTGTTGCTGGTCATGTACGGCTCGGTAATCTCAGGCGAATCCGGCATGGCAGCTGCCCACGCTGCCAGATCACCCTTGTCACCTTGAGTCTGCGCCCATGACGGAACGGCGACGGACGCTGCTGCTGCGGCAGCCGTGGCAGCTCCAAGCGTGAGCAGACGGCGGCGATCCAGCTGCGTGGAGGCGATGTCTGCGCCGAGGTTCGGCGCATTCTTGAAGATTGAGGATTTCACGATGTTCAGTTTCCTTGGGTTCTTTTCACCTGCGTCCAGGTCACGTGTACGCTCACGCGCTCAACAAATCCCGTCCGCCTACATTCCGCCTAAGGCGATACCCGATGAGGATGGGCACCGTAGACTCTACGATTTGCACTTCTATTTTTGAAGCCATCCACAGGGATAGGTCGCGCGCATTGCAGGTCGATCAACGCAGAAATATTTTTCCGGCCTCGATTTTTGGCCGGCACTTCAGCTGCTCAGAAGAAGTGCCGTATACCGGCTTCAGCACCGCGGTTCGTGAAGGCGCCTTGGGGGGACAACGGGGCGTTCGGCATAGCGTAGCTAGCCGCCCCTTCGTTTCGCAGTCGGCTGAAGTTGAGGTACAGGGCAGTGTTCTTGGACGCCACATACGTCAGATTGACGAACAGTTGGCGCGCATCGTTCGCTCCAGTCCCAGCACCGTATGCGTTCAAAACCTGATAGGAGCCATGAAACTCCACACGGCCGATCGGGACGACCACGCCAACGAGCAAGTCGATAGCTCGCCTTGGACCATAGGCGTACTTGTTCGTGAAGCCCTCGATGAGCACTCCATCGAACTTGTAGGAAGCCGCCAGATTCGTTGTGCGGTAGATGCCACCCGGCAGTGGTCCAGCGATGGTCTCGCTGGTCGCGGCTGCGAGCCTCAAGCGCTCGCGGTAGTAGGTCAGCCGCGCTCCGCGATAGCGTTGGCCGTCCAGGCCTTCTGACGGAGAAACCATCAACTGGCCCGACAAGCCCTCCAGGTTGGGCGTCGTGTAGCTGACCGTGTTGTTTGCACGGACGTTCGTGACCGCATTGCTGCCGAGGTAGGACCAGAGGATGGTCGAACTGCCCGATCCATTGGTGTTGGCGGGGTCGAAATCAGCCATGTTCGAGAACACGCCGGTGTAGTCCCGTCCAAGACGAATCTCCCCTGCGGGGGTAGCCAGGCTCAGCGTACTGCGGCGATTCCAGAAGGCGTTAGCGGTCCCGTTGCTGCCGCCTTGGGTTCCCACATCCGGATCCAGGCCACCTTCTATCCAGAAAGCGGTGGAATAACCGTCCCCCAAGTCCTCGCTGCCCCGTAGTCCGAGCCGGCTGGGATTGATGCCACTGGCACGGGAAACCGCCTTCGTTCGCCCGTTCGTGCTTGCCACTCCTACGCCCACATCGACGGTTCCGAAGATGACAACGCTCGATTGCGCGTACACAGGCATCACGGCCATCGCGCCCAGAATCGGAACAACTAGGTTTCGCAAACCATCCGGCTTGAAGCCGCCCCAACTTCCTATCAACGAGTGCCACCTGAGCTCACTTGCGCGAGCTCGACACGGCACCAGCCGCGAACCGCCGATGTCTACCGATCAGGCCGCCTCGACGGCGCTCAGGAAGGTGTCGATGGTGAGCACCTGATGACCGAACGTCGGATACGAAATCTCGACCGCGGCCTTGTGCGCTTCAGGGGTGAACTCCGCGACAGCGTCGGTCAGGAAGGTAAGGTGGTAGCCCAACTCGGTGGCGGATCGGGCGCTGCTCTCGATGCACGTGTGGGAGGTCAAGCCAGCCATCACCAAGCGCTCGATGCCGCGGCTGCGGAGCTGCTCATCAAGGTCGGTGCGGAAGAAGGCGTCAAACGTCCGGTGACGGGTCGCAATCAGGTCTTCATCATGTGGCCGGAACGGTTCGTAGAAGTCCGAACCCTTCTCGCCCAGCCAGAAAATCTTGTGCTGCATCGCACCTTGCATGCGCACGGGGATCTCGGCGACGTCGTCGAAGGAGTGCTCGTGCAGCCCATGCGGAGCGAACACAATCTGCAGGCCTTTCTCGCGAGCTCCCGCGATGAGGCGAGTCATGTTGGCAACGAAGTTGCGCTCTTCCAATTGCTCCTTGATGCGACCGTTGACCTTGCCGTCTTCGGCCAGAAAATCGTTCAAGAGGTCAACCAGCACGAGCGCGGTATTGCCCGTGGAGTAGGTGATGCGTTCCATTTTCTATCCTTCGAAAGTCCGCGTCGGGACGGGTACAACAGCTCAATGCCTGTTGAAATGTTTGAGGAGTTCGCAGCACGCGGGTCCGCCATGGCTGGTGGCAGCGGTCTGATCAGCCGAGTTCTTGGACAAGACGCGCGTCCTCGTTCCGGGACGGGCCACCGGCGTCCTGGACAGGGCCGCCTCAGCGCATGGGATGCCATCGCCACGCTCATGGCCCTTCATCTCGGAGGTGAGGCGCTGGCGGCCGCGCCCATGTCGTTCAATGCGGCCGCAAGGCCGTTGGATGCGCCGCCCATAGCTTGCGCGAAGCCCTGGGCGGCTCGGCCACTCAAGAGCCCATCACCGGATTGCCGTCCAGCAAGTGGTTGAACGCAATGCCGTACTCCGACGCGGACTGCTGGTTCTGACCCGTGATGAGCTGCCCGTCGACAACGACGCGAACGCCCCAAGGTGTGGTGTGGACGAACTGGATTCCTGCAGCCTCCATCACGGGCTGAGGGAAGTTCGGGATGAAGTCCTTGCCGTAGAGATCCTCCACCTGGGCATCCTCGACGCGCGAGAACCCCGTCGCCACTCGTCCCTTGACCCGATCCGGATTGTTGGCAAGAGCGATCGCTCCGTGGCAGATCGCGCCGATGACCTTGCCGCGCGTCCAGAAGTGCTCGAGGAGCTTCGCCACGTCGTCGTTCGGGTAAAGGTCCACCGCGGCACCACCACCGCCGACGACATGGACGGCATCAAACTCTGCCGCGTCAACGTCCTTGATGGCCAATGTCGTGTCCAGCAACTGAAGCAGTTCTGGAACGGCCAGGAAGCCGCGCGAGACCAGGTCGCCCTTCTCCCAACTGTTTTCGGTGAAGGGGTCGCTGGTCGGGTCGCGCTTGATCTTCCCGCCCGCAGGGCTTGCCAGGACCACCTGGTGCCCTCGCTCGGTCAGATGCCAGTACGGATGGGTCAGTTCGGCCAGCCAAAAGCCCATGTCCGAGCTGCTCAACAGGAAAAGAACTTTCATCGAATTCCATCGGTTGTGGGTAAATGCGCCGAATCCTACGGCTATCACTTCAACTAATGAAGTCGACTCATACCAATGTCTGATGTCAGCTTTGTCGCCTTTACCGGGTCTTCACCAGAACACTGCCCACCGTTCGGCCCGACTCCACTGCTTCGTGCGCGGAGGCGATGTCTTCCAGGGTTGTGACGAAGCCGACCCGGTGCTTGACCAGTCCAGCATCAAGCAGTGCGCGCAGTTGGTCCTGAGCGGCCAGGCGGTCTGCATCCGCCAGCGAGTAAACAATGAAGAAGCGCAGGCTGAGGTGGCGCGTTATCAGAGGGAAGAAGTTCAACTTGATCTCTGGGCCGCTTCCATAGGCGACCAGGTCTCCCCCGGCCTTGAGAAGCAACGGTGATACCCCGGCGTTGGCCGCAAGGTCTACCTCGATCACCCGGTCGACTCCAGCGCCATCGGTTAGCTCCATCGTTCGCTGGTGCACCGGCTCCGTCTTGTAATCGATCGTAGCGTCAGCGCCTGCGGCCATTGCCATCTCAGCCTTCTCGGACCCGCTTACCGTGGCAAGCACTTGCGACGCACCAAGCTGTTTGCAGAACTGGATTGCGTACTGACCAACCGTCCCGGCGCCGCCAGTAACAACTACCGACTTGCCTCGCACGCCGCCGTATCCGATGACCGCGTGCATGGCGGTCATCGCCGGAATTCCCAGAACGGCCCCAGTGTCTAATGCGACGCTGTCTGGAAGCGCCACTGCTTGACGCGCCGGAACCACCACCGCCTCAGCAGCGGTGCCGTCATGGCGCTGCCAGGCGGCGTTCCACACCCAGACGCGCTCACCTATGCGCTCCCTCGGGACGCCCGGCCCTACCGCATCGATCTCGCCCGCACCGTCACTATGCGGAATCACCCAAGGGAACGGCATCACCGAGGACCGCAGCCCTTGCCGATTCTTCACATCAGACGGGTTGACGCCTGAAAAATGCAGCCGGACCCTAACCTCGCCGGAGGCCGGGATTGGATCCGGTCGTTCCCCGACTTTCAGCACCTCACGGGCGGCCCCAGTCGCCTCGTACCAAGCAGCTTTCATCATGCGTCTCCATGTGAGCGGACGCCGCTATCCAAGCGGCCCGATGGCTGTCCCCGAACTCACTTTGCGACGTAGGTCACGGGACACCAATTTTTCACAGTGACTATCATATTTGAAGTCTATTGTTCCACCTGTCACGGTGAGGTACACCGCAGGCATGGCGATGCCCTGATCGCCGAGACCTGATTGCATGACTGAACAACCGAACCTGAGCCACCGTGCGTTCCGCGCCCAGCTGCTGAGCAGTGGCGACCAAAATTCAAGCTTTCCCACGGAAGATTTCTTCGGGAGTTTTCCGCGGTTGACCGGCCCTCGATCCAGGACGTTCTCCGAGGCACGCGACGCCATATCCGCCTTCAGGAATTCCGCCGCCGAATACCTAGCAGATGCCGGCGTGGCCAAGTCGCCAGTGCTCCTGGAGCTGGCTCGTAGAGCCTTGGGGTTGCCGGCCGAGCTCAGCAGGCCACCTGGCACGTTGAAAGGTGCGCTCCTGAATCTCTGGTGGCTCGCGCCTGAGGCAGCGCGGCTGAAGCGAGCGAAGGCCCTTCTGTCCGACGTCAAGACGCTGGAAGGCCGCCGCTACGTCTTCGAGCACTTTCTACAGGCCACGCTGTTTGGCCAAGGGTACTACTGCGAGGCGTCTGACCTAGCACTGCGCCGGTTTGCGCCCGAAACCGCGCAAGATCTGAAGTTCCTGACGAGCCTTGGCGCTCCTAGCCTGCGTGCGGCTTATGCAGTCGGGATTCGCACTGCGCAGGAAGCATCGGAATACCTGCCGCGACATCCGAGCCCCAGACAGGGCGTACTACTGCTGCTCCTGGCTCAAGAGCAGGTCATCCGAGGGCCCAACGAACTCGCCTGGCTCTCGCAAGCGGCCGCGCCGGCCTATCACGACTTCGGTGTGTATCCTGAGGAGTTGGCTGAAGCCCGGAGGATGGTGCGCACCCTCATGCAGCTAGGGCTTGATCGAGAGGCCGTCGCAACAGTTCTCGGCTTTCCGCTTGGCCATTTCAGCCACGAGCAGCTGGCAGAGAACACCGCCCTGCTCGTCGAGGAGCTTGGGCTGGACATCAACCAGCTGTTCCAAGAGTGCTCCGACCTCATTTGGAGGGCTAGACCCGCTGCGTGGCGATTCCTTTCAGAGGTCTTGCAACTTGCCACGCCAGCGGACTTTGGACGGTTCCGCGAGCTCCTTCAAGCGTACGACTTGCCCTCCGAGGCGTTGGTCACTAGGTTGCGATCGCTGGGCGCGACTACGCTCGACCTCGCGAAGTCTGAGCCGCTCCTCGTCGCAACTGCCAGATGCAAGGTTTCGGAGACGTACATGGGACGGGCCCTGACTCTGCTCAGCTCCGCGCCCTTCTCTCTCGCACCTGAACAGCTCGCCCGATGCAACGTCTACCTCTGCCATGAAGGGGACATTGAGACTTTCCTCGGCACGCTGCAGCTTCACAACCTCACATCGGCGGAGGCGGTGCTGGCTTTCCAGGACTGCTACAAAGGTTCGACAGGACGGTCTCTCGGACTTTGGCTACCGTTCACAAAGAATCGAAGCCGGGGTGCCTCGTTGGCTGAGATTGCGTCCTGGGTTCAAGACGCGGCATGCGGTGGCTACCACGCAGACCTCACCTATCTCTGCGAAGCCGTGGACCTGCCAGACATGAGCGCCCTGCGCCAAGCGTTGAAGCTGGTGCCCTTAGGGGCGGGCATGCTCAGATATATCGTTGAGGAGCAAGGTCTTCCCTCGCTCAAGGCCATCAGGCATTGGTACTACAAGGAAGCGGCCGGTATCGTGGGCTTCCGCAGCTGGGGGCCGGTGGATGCCATCGGTCGTGTTCTCCTCGACGACGCTTGGCGGCGAAACAACTTTGCACTGGTGGACAGCAACCGACAAAGTGCTCGCGACGTCATCGACCTCGCCGTGAACCCCCAGATGGGGCGATTCCCGTTTGGCGAACCTGAGGCCGTCCGAGATGAGCATCACCGCCAGCGCGATCGCCTAGAGAAGGAGGAGTTGGCCAAGTTGCTGCCGCTCATCCCGCGAATACTCGCAAAGACCAAGGGCGTTCTTCTTCCGAGCTTGCTCGACGCCGCTCGTCAGAACCCCGACTCCCTTCAGGACCAGCTCGACGTACTGACTCCCCTCCTGCAGGATCTGCTTGAAGGCCGGGGGCCCATCGGAAACAGCTTGAAGCCTCTTGAGGCCGAGGCGATCGCGCTGGTCTACCGCACCGGGCTTCAAGATGTTCATCGCCTGTGGAGGGACGTCGCTGGGCGTCACGAACGCCTTCCTATCCACCAGCTCGGCCCGTATCCTGTGCAGTGGAGCTTTTCGCGGCTGCGAGCCCGCGCTCCCCTGGACCGCGAAGGAATCCGGGTGCTGGCCGAAGCGGCAAGGTTCGCGAGGAATTTCGAAGCCAATCGCTCGAAAGAGATGTTTCTCGCGTGTCGCCATCTCAGCCCGAAGCAACTACTCAACCCGGCCGCTGAGCGCTCTGCTCTGGCCCACCATCTGGGCTCTCTGCTGGTACTTGCACGACGGGATTCGGTGGTCTCCGAGTGGGTGAGCAACGGGCTGGAGGCCCTGGAGGCCATGGAGGAAGAGAGCCGAGATGCCTACCAGCGGGTGTCCACGCTCTTATCCCTGTTCTCAGTGGTCTTGCACGATGCCCTAGAAGCGCACGCCCGGACCTACGTCCAGTCCTTGTTGGCCGAGGATGCAGAGCTATGGGCTCTTCGCCTTGGCCCTGCGGCGCTTGCGCCGACGCTGCGTGGCCACGCTCTTTTGAACACCATGATCGCCGCTGTTCGGAAGAAGGTGATCCCGGCGTTCCAACGCTGGGCGCAACATGAAATCGCCAAATTCGAGGAGGACCGGTCCGAACGCCCTCCCCACGTGCTGAAGGCGATCGCGTCAAAGCACCCGGCAGCGTATTTCGCGAAGACCGCGGTGCACCTATGCACCGAGAACAACGTTCGGATGTGGCAAGAAGACCGCCACCTTCACCTGGTGGTCTTCGATCCCGTAGACCAGCGCATGGCCGCGATGGCACTACTCTACGTCGAGCCACTGAGCGCAATCGCCGGACACCGCCCTGGCCTGGTCATCAGAGCCCTCAACCCCACCGACGAGATGTTGGCCGAACACACTGTCGAGTCCATCGTTTCTTCTTTCATGGAGACGGCGATCCAACTCGCCCACGACAACCAACTGGCCTTCGTCGCATTTCCGAGTCCATGCGGATCTCACCTGATGTCAAACCGCGAACCGGTGGAAGCCTACGTTCGTAGTCGCTACATCAAGCGGTCCACGAGAACACACTCGTATCGGAACTCGGAACCGCCTCGCTCCAACCTGCTGAACGCGCCGACCGAAGTCGACGCGGACTTTTATGCGTACGAGCACGGCGAAGAGCGCGTACAGAGCATGTATGTGATCTGGCGCAGTAACGCTTGACCGAGATTTCCCTCCTCTACCAACCTCCTCACATGAGCAACCCAAAAACCCTGGCCCTTGGCCACATCCACGCCGAGATTGGTGAACTGTCCAGCATCCATGATGAGGCGGAACTGCGCAGGCACATCTACGCCATCCACCGTCAGATTCTCTTGCTCGTTGTCAGCACGTTGATCTCGATGGAAGAGGCTTCTGAGCTCGAGGACCATCTCGGGAAGGCGCGCAAGGCGGCGTCGCTCAGGACGACCGGATGAAATCCAACAGGTCTTCTCGCATGCCAAGGAGCCGCTCCCATGTGCCACTTTTGAGGGAAGACCTCCGCCGCCCACCCGCCTAGACTGAACCTTCCGGCGGTCCTCCCCCCGCCCTTGTGATGTCTCCTTAACCGCCGGATTTCGGGCCCAGCCGGGAGGCTGGGCCCATTTTTTCTCCAGCACCGCAAGCGGCGCGCTCAGCATGCGATGTTGCGCGCGGCACGAACAGTCCCACCATGCCGCGCATGACAGAGCGGCCGCTCAATCATTAGACTCGCCATCATTCCAACATCGCACCAGCACTTCGTGCTTGGACGTCGCAGTGATGACACGAGAAGCTGATGTAACTTCAATTTCTGCACCTTCTAGCAAAGAAGGCTCTTGGCTCACATTTTGGGTAGCCAGCGCCGCTGTCTTCATGGCTTCGATGGATGCCACGGTTCTGTATGCTGCGTTCGGGTCGTTGCGTCAAAGCTTCTCCGAGAACTCATCCGCTGATGTGTCGTGGGTGCTGAACGGCTACTCGGTAGTCTTTGCCGCCCTGCTGATCCCCAGCGGAAGATTGGCCGACTTGAAGGGCCGGCGAAGGGTGTTTCAGTGGGGAGTTGCCCTCTTCCTGATTGGCTCTCTCGCCTGCGGCGCCTCCTCTAGCTTGAGCTGGTTGATCGCTGCACGGGTTCTGCAGGCTGCCGGGGCGGCGCTCCTATCGCCCGCATCGTTTTCTCTCGTCTTGGATGCATTCCCCGGTCAACAGCGCACCAAGGCCATCGCCCTGTGGGGCGCAGTTGGAGGCCTGGCTGCTTCCCTCGGACCTGGACTCGGCTCGCTGCTGGTTGAGCATGCCGGCTGGCGCTGGGCATTCTTCATCAACGTGGTGCCTGCGGTCTGGTCACTTTGGCGGTCCCGGCAGGTGACGGAGGGTGTCACCGCAGAAGTCAACGGGCGGCTGGATCTTCCAGGTGCTGCCGTCTTGGCCCTGGCCACTGCGGCCGTAGCCTTAGGGCTTGTTCAGGTTCGCTCCGAATGGGGAGCCGCGGAGATCGGAGGCGCCCTGTGGGTGGGCGTCGGCGGCTTCGCGATGCTGGTGGCTTGGTCGAAGATTCGCAAGGACGGGATATTGGACCTGTCCTTGTTCAAGTTCCCCGCGTTCCTCTGGGGGAACATGGGAGTGTCAGAAATTCTGTGTTTGAGGCGCTTTTACGAGGCTACGAGCCGGCCCTTGTGAACCGGTCTGCGTAGAGGATGGCGAACTGGTTCATTGCCTCTCGCCAGTTCTTGGCGGCGCGCCCCCAGTCGGCCGTGATGTTGCGCAAGGCCAGCCAGAGTAGCTTGCTCGCCGCGTCGTCACTAGGGAAATGGCCACGCGACTTGATGATCTTGCGCAGCTGCGCGTTGATGCTCTCGATGGCGTTGGTCGTGTAAATCACCCGCCGCACCTCCGGCGGGAAGGCGAAGAACGGGATCACGCGGTCCCAGGCCCTGCGCCAGGCAGCGACCACGGTGGGAAATTTCTGGCCCCAGGCGCTTGCCTCGAAGGCGTCCAACTCTGCCGCAGCGGCCTCGGCGCTTGGCGCCGTGTAGACCAGCTTGATGGCCGCGGCCAGCGGCTTGCGATCCTTCCAGTTGGCGTAGTCCAGGCTGCTGCGAATCAGGTGCACGATGCAGGTCTGCAGCGTCGTGGCCGGATACACCGCGCTGAGCGCCTCCGGCATGCCCTTGAGCCCGTCCGTGACCGCGATGAGGATGTCGTTGACACCGCGCGTCTTCAGGTCGTTGAAGACCTTCATCCAGAACTTGGCACCTTCAGTGCCTTCGATCCACAGCCCCAGGATGTCGCGCGTGCCGTCTGGCAGGACACCCAGCGCCAAGTAGACGGCCTTGTTGCGCACCACCGCGTCCTCGCGGATCTTCACGCGCAGCGCGTCGAAGAACACTACCGGGTACATCGGCTCCAGCGGCCGCGCCTGCCAGGCGCCCACCTCCGCCATCACGGCGTCGGTCACGCTGCTGATCAACTCAGGGCTGACGTCCACGCCGTACTGCTCGGCCAAGAAGGCCTGCATCTCCCGTACGGTCATCCCGCGCGCGTACATGGCGATGATCTTGTCGTCGAAGCCGGTGAAGCGGCGCTCGTGCTTGGGAATCAGCAGCGGCTCGAAGCTCGAATCCCGGTCGCGAGGAACGTCGATGCGAAGCGGCCCATCCTCGGTCAACACCGTCTTGCCGGTCTTGCCGTTGCGCAGATTCTTCGTCGTCTCGGGCTTGTCGGCTCCGCTTGGATAGCCCAGGTGGAATCCCAGCTCCGCGCCCAACGCTCTCTCGATCAGGGCCTTCTTGAACGCCATCGAAGCGGCATTCACTTCCTCGCCAGTCATCGGCTGGCCCTTCACGATCTGGTCGATCAACTCATCGGGGATCTTGGGCAACGCGGCAGACTTGGCCGCAATCGCGGCGTTCCTCAGCTTGGTCTTGCTCAGAGGTTTGTCGATTGGCATAAATGCTCCGGGTTCGGGTCATGTTATGCCTCGCACACAAAATTCAGGACAGGCCCGGGAACATCGCGTCATTGGCCTACAACATCGCCTTCGCGATGATGTTCTTCGGCTTCTTCGTCTACTTGACGGATGTCTGGCACTACTCGATCTCACGCGCCGGGATCGCCGTGATGCCTGGCCCAATGTCCGTGGTCATCGTCGCGATGTTCATCGGCCCGCTGTTCCGGAAGTATGGCCGCCGCTTCTTGCTGCTATCGGGAAGCGTTCTGCTCTCCGCAACAGCCCTTTGGTTCATGGGCATCCCTGGCGATGCCCCGAACTACTTCGGAACGTGGTTACCTGGCATGTTGATCAGCGGGGTTGGCGTCGGAATCCTCATCCCGGGTCTTGCGGCAGCAACTGTGTCGGAACTCCCAGCGCAGAAGTACTCAGTCGGTAGCGCCATCAACCAGACCGTGCGTCAGATTGGTTCCGTGCTGGGCGTCGCAGTCTTCGTTGGGGCGGTGGGAATCCAGTCGCGGCTGCATGCGGACTTCGGCATCGCCTACGGGATCCAGTTCGGGTTCTCGCTGCTGACCTGCGGCCTATGCGCGTTGATTCGAGACCCTGCAACGGCGTGAGGCACGGCGCTGCAGCCCGCGCCAAACCGTCGCGTAGGCCTCGGACCGCCGTATCACGCAGCGGTCATCGTCAGGGCATTCAACCGTTGATCGAGGAAGGCCACCGCCTCGTCGGCGGGCATGGGTTTCCCGCAGAAGTAACCTTGAATCTCGTCACATCCCATGGCCTGCAGGCAAGAGCGCTGTTGGACCGTCTCTACGCCCTCCGCGATCACCTCCAGGCCAAGACTGTGACCAAGGTCGATGACGTTCTGAACGATGCAGCCTTCGTGCTGCTTCCCTTCGGTGCTCATCTCGCTGATGAAGCTTCTGTCAATCTTGAGCTTCTGAACTCGAAACTTCTTCAGGTATGCGAGGCTTGAGTATCCGGTTCCAAAGTCGTCGATGGCAAGGCTGATCCCGAGCTTTCGAAGCCCTTCGATGACCACCTCGACCCGCTCAGGGTCATCCATCGCTGCCGACTCAGTAATCTCGAGTTCAACCATCGAGGCGTCGGCGCCAGTCCGCAGCAAAGTCGCCTCGACCTCGCCCACGAATTCCAGGCGCTGGAGCTGAAGCGCTGAGACGTTCACGGCCACCTTAACCGGGTGTAGCCCTAGCGAGTTCCAGGCCTTTGACTGCCTGCACGCCTGCTCCAATACCCAAGCGCCGATGGGAACGATGAGCCCAGTCTCTTCGGCCATCGGGATGAATTGGTCAGGCGCGATGAGTTTTCCTTCGCGGCGCCACCTGAGCAGAGCCTCGAATCCGATCACCTTACCTGAGCGAAGGTTCATCTGAGGTTGGAAGTGCACCTCCAGCTCCGCCCGCTCGATCGCGCGCTGGAGGTCTGCCTCCATGTCGAGTTGGTCGAGAGTTCGAACGTGGATTGATGTGGTGTAGCCAATCTGACGAGCTCCGCCGGCGCGCTCGGCAGCCTGGAGCGCCGCGTTGGCCTTGCGCATGAACGACGACACCGCCACACCGTCGTCCCAGCTTTGAACAGAGCCGATGCTGACCGTCAAAAACACCTCGTGGCGGCCGAGACGGAACGGACTTCGCATACCGTCTGAGAGGGTAGAAATTGCGTGAGGCAGGAGACCCAGCCGCCCCGGATAGAGGACTGCGAAAACAACGCCTTCCAGACGGAAGACCTCTCCACCAGCGCTCTGTGCCGCCGTCTTCAGGCGATCCGCCACTTGAACAATGACGTGATCTGCCTGGCTGTGGCCAGCGCTGGCAAGCACACGTGCGAAGCGGTCGACACCAATCAGATGGAGCGTGAGGTCCTCGCCACGAAGTCGGGCCAACCGCGCCTCCAAGCTGCGTCGGTTCTGCAGGCCGGTAAGTGCGTCATGGCCTGCCAGCCGACCCAGCTCATCTTCTGATCGCAGGCGAGCCCACACGTGATAAATCATGAATGCCGCGGTGAGACCAGCCACCGCGTTGCCGATCGCCACCCACACGGCCACCATGTCTAGCTTCTTGTCGGCCTCCTGACTTGCACGCGCGATGGATTCGTTGATCTCGCGTTCGCGGTCGTCAACCTCTGCGCGCACGATGCGCGTCAGTCTGTTCAACTCAAGCAGGACCGCCTCTCCGTTCTGGATGGCTCCCGCGGAGTCCGCAACTTCATCCATCTGCGGCGAAAGCTTTTCGATTTCGATGCACGTCCTACGGATGGTCTCGAGCCCGTCGCGGTGCCCCCAGTTCTTCTCCAACCACCCAAGGTGAAGCTCCATGCTTCGCCAGGTGTCTCGGTTAAGCAGCAGGAAGCGCTCGTGACTGATCGATCGAGCGAAGTACTTGTTCATGGCCAGCTGGTGCAGTAGGAGCGCTGACTCGAACTCGGAAAAGTGATGTATGGCCGGCAGCTGGCTGTCAAGCAGCGATGCTGCGCTTTCTCGTACGCGCGCGTTGAGATTCGCGACCTGGCTGGCCACCCCGATGCTGATCGCAAGTAGCGCGGCCAGGAGGGCGAACACTGCTCCACGGTAGGTACGCCCCACCGGTCTATTCATCGCTGCACTCATACCTTTTCAATCTCCCCTGCAGGTACTCGCGCACCTGCAGCCTCGCGCGACCGCTGCATCGACGCTGTCGGCAAGTACCAGTTATCAATCTTCATGTCGGATTCCGTACGTGCTCACCGCCACCCTCGCAAGCGTCTGACCGAGCGTGCGCACCAGCATCAACCCAAGGGCTCCGAGCGCTAAACCCGCGAGTACCAACCGGTCTTGCAAGGTGCGAGCGCGGGTGTTCTCTCTGATCTCCGCGGCCCCAAGGCGCCGCACTTGCTTTGCACGTTCGACCAAGAGCGCTTGCATGTACGCAAGCTGCTCTCGCCTTACACCTGTTGTCAGCTCGCTTGGCTGCGTCTTGCTTGATGCGTCGGCGAGTTGTCGCGCAAATACGGCCGTCTTCTCCTTCACGCTCTCGCCCCGTTTCACGAGCGACTTGAACTCTCGGACGTCCAGGTCTGCGGGCAGGACCACGTCCTGTTGGAGCGCCTCAATAGAGGAGACTTCTAGTGCCTCGGCCGCAAGCGCTGCACTTCGACGCTGTCCGTGGCCAGCCTCCGCCGCCTCCATAAGCTCTTGCGATTTCACAAGCTTCGAGAGCGAAAAGTCCATCTTTTCGATCAGCCGATATCGCTGCGAGGTAACCTGGCCCTCCACCCCGAAGTTCCCACGCTCCACCGCATACAAGGCGGTTTGGACGAGTGTCGTGAGCAGAACAACAAGGAGCGCGGCGGCTGTAAGTGCCGCACCGCGCAGGCCGTCCAGGGCTTCGACATCGGTTGTCCAGTTCATCAGGGGCGCACCCGCGGGTTGAAGGACATCGCCTGCTCAGCCGGCAGGAAACCCAGTTGCGCCGCCAGCACGACGGCCCGCGTCCTGCTCCCCACGCCAAGCTTCGTGAAGACGGTCTTCACGTGCGTCTTTACGGTGCCCTCTGTCACGTGCAAGCGGTTGGCGATCTCCTTGTTTGATGCGCCTTGACTCATCAGGTTCATGACGTCACGCTCTCGGGCCGTCAAACCAAGATGGCGATCCCCTTCGCGCAGCAGCTTTTCTGCCTGAGGACAGGTGTAGGTCTCACCGAGGGCGGCTCGCACAACTGCAGTACGAACGTCCTGCGGTGTGCAGGCGCAGAGCAAATAACCACGGACGCCGAGCGAGATTGCTTCCTTGACGGCCTTGTAGGCCCTCGCCGAGCTGTAGACGACGATCGGACAAGGTGTCTCGCCCCGCTTCGAGGATGCGATTTCTTCGAGCGCGCGCTGGTGGCTTAGAACAAGAACGTCGGCCGCGTCCGCTGCGCCGACCAGGTGCAGGTCCTGCTCGACTCCTGCAAGGATGCAGCTTCTCAACCCCTCCTCGACGATCTTGTCGTCATGGACCACGCGCACACGGATCATGTCCCTCGCCATCTTTCTGTCTGATTCTGGAAATTTTCTCGGGCACGGAAAGCCGCGCGACTTGATGCGACCAACCTTGGCGGCGCCAATCGGCCGAGCACACCCAGCCCCGGCATCCCTTGTTCGATCAAAGGGAGCGGACATGTACCCACGCGTTTGTCTTGTTCGTGAAGCGTAACGGTCCGGATCGCGCGCCGCGACTATGCTCAAGTGTTAGTCCGTGCGCGAAGACCGTTAAAGACTTGGCGTGTCGGACGAAAGCAGCTCAGTCACTCCGTCGCGCTCGACCGTGCTGTGACTGGCGCTCCCTCGTGCATCCCGCGGGGAGCGGCCAAACTCGGACTTGAACGCTCTGCTAAACGCGGCCTCTGACTTGTAGCCAACCTGCTGCGCGACCTGCGTCACGCGAAGCCCTTTGGAGGACGCCAGCAAGTCCGCCGCGACGGAGAGCCGCCATCTAGTGATGTATCGCGCTGGAGAGATGGAGGTTGCTTCGGTGAACTTGCTAGCGAACGTCGATCGCGCCAAATTCACCTTCTCCGCGAGCTCGCCTACGGACCAATCTTTGAAGGGGTCATCATGGATTGCCTTGAGGGCGCGACCGATACGCTCTTCTCTCACACCGGCTCCCCAACCATGAAGATTGGGGCGCTCGTCTAGGGACGGTCTGCAAAACCCACCCTTCGCGCAGTCTGAGCCCAAGTGTTTGGCCCGGGCTCATGAGCTGCTCGAGCGCGGTTGGTCGTGTGGAGTTTCAGGTGGGTTTTGATGCGACTTGGACCGCCGCGGCGCCCGTCTGGCGCGTTGCAGACGCACTCATCCCTGCGCTTCCAACAACCTCCGGCGCACCATCCACAGATTGCCCAGCGCGCACAGCATCGTCAGTCGCACAGTGTTCTTGGCCACGCCCCGATAGCGCACCTTGGCATAGCCAAACTGCTGCTTGATCAGCCGGAATGGATGCTCGACCTTGGCTCGCACACTGGCCTTGAGCTGCTCGACCCGTTCCAGCAATTGGTCCGCCGGGTTTGCGCCATTGAGCGCGCGGCGTTTCCCGGGACGCATGGCGACGTGCCAACGAACCTTGCTGTCCTTGAGCTCCTCGCGCTTGGACACGCCCTGATAGCCGGCGTCGGCGAATACGTCCGTCTCCTGCCCGTGCAACAGCCCCGCCGCTTGCGTCACGTCGTTGACGTTGGCCGCCGTGCCGATGATCGTGTGCACCAGGCCGGAATCGGCGTCCACGCCGATGTGTGCCTTCATGCCGAAGTGCCATTCGTTGCCCTTCTTGACCTGATGCATCTCCGGATCTCGCTCGCCATCGTTGTTCTTGGTCGAGCTCGGCGCGGCAATGATGGTGGCATCCACCACCGTGCCGGTCTTGAGCATCAAGCCTTGCTGAGCCAGGCCGGCGTTGATGAAGGCCAACACCTGCGGCGCCAAGTTCTGCTTCTCCAGCAGGTGCCGGAAGCGCAGGATCGTCGTCTCGTCGGGCATGCGCGCGGCACCATCCAGACCGGCAAAGCGCCGATACAGCGGACGCTCATGAAGCTCTTCCTCCATGGCCGGATCGCTGAGGTTCCACCACAGCTGCAGGCAATGGATGCGCAGCATCGTCTCGATGGGGAACGGCGGACGCCCTCCCAGGGCTTGATGCGCGCCTCGCGCGTACGGCTGGATCAGCGCCACCAGCTCGGCCCACGGCACGACGCTGTTCATCTCGTCCAGGAAGATCTCCTTGCGGGTCTTCTTGGGCAGCGGGTCAAAACCAAGCGAGCTTTGATTCATGCCCACATCGTCGACGACCGACGATCAAATCGCCAGTCGGGGCGACCAGAGGTTTTGCAGACCTTCCCTAGCCACGCTCGAAGCGTGCGCAACACGAGCAGCTCCATCAGCCGAGAAATCATGAGTGCAGAGCCTGGCTTCGCCTGCGCTGCCTCTTCGAGCAGATGGGAAGAAATTGCTCTCAACCATCCCGCGGCCTCTCCCGCGCTCGCCTTGAGGTGGATGACATTTGGCAGCGCGCCCCAAACGGTGCGTAGCGGCAACCCTTCGAAGTCAAACGCACCTGAAATTAGCTGCGCTTTGCTGGTGAACGCTTGATCCCGCGATTCAGCATCGCTCCCCCTCGGTTGCGCAACCGAGGCAGCAGCGATGTCGTGGCTTGCCCCGGCAAGGACCAGTGCAACGTCACCCTCAGACAGATTCAGTCTTTGCTCTTCGAACTGGAGCACTAGTCCGCCGGATCCAGCAATGTGGAAATGCGACTGCGGTCCTGAAAAACTCGTGGCCTTCCTATCCGAAAGCATTACCCGCATAACACTTCTCCCTCGAAGGCGAACCAGTGAGAGAACGCTCGACAAAAAGTCTGCGCGAGTAGCAGGCGTCAGCCCATCGGATTCAGACGCCAAGGCAAAGAATGCATCGCTTGGAGTATGGAGCGTCATGTATTGCCAGTCCTAGGATGGTTCTCTCTTAAACATCGCGAAAGCGGATCTCTCATGAAAGCAGTCATCGCCTCTGCTGCGCTCGCCACGAGCCTTCTGTCCGGCGCCGCATTTGCGGCCGACAAGCCCACCATCGTCCTGGTCCACGGGGCATTCGAAGACGCAAGCGTCTGGACGCACACCCAGACCCAGCTGAAGTCGGACGGCTACAAGGTGGTCACGGTGAATCTGCCGGGACACCCCAGCAACCCGCTGGCCCCCGACAAGGCGTCGCTTGACGTCTACCGCGATGCCGTTCTGACGGTCATCGACGCTGAAAAGGCTCCGGTCGTCCTGGTCGGCCACAGCTTTGGCGGCATCACGATTTCGGCCGTCGGTGAAGCGCGACCGGAGAAAATCAAGTCCCTGGTTTACCTTGCCGCCTACCTGCCCACAGAAGGTCAGTCGCTCCTGTCGCTGGCGAACACGGACCGAGACAGCAAACTCGGTCCGTTTGTTCAGATCCAGAAGGAGAAGGGGATCGCATCCATCGCCTACACCGCTCGAGCTGACCTGTTTGCCAACGATGGCCCGCCGGAGCTTCGCAAGGCGATTCCGGACCTGCTGCTTGACGAGAATCTTGCCCCGCTGGCCACTCCGGTGCACGTCACGCCGGAACGTTTTGGCAAGGTCGACAAGGTCTACATCAAGACCGCGAAGGACGTTGTGGTGAGTCCGTACCTTCAAACGGAGATGATCAAAGCCACGCCTGTGCGCTTGACCCTCTCGGTGGACACCGGCCATACGCCTTTCCTGACTGCTCCGAAGGAGTTGGCCAAGGCCATCGAGGCCTCAGCAAAGTAATACCTGGAGCGGAGTTGAGCCAAGCGGATGCGCCGCGACGGCCCAGCCCCAACCCCGCTGCTCCGTAGCCGGCATGCATAGAACAAAGTTCAAGCTCGCCGGATCACTTCATTTTTTGAAGCTTTAGTCTACTTCACCAGAGCGTTCCAAATGAAAATCGTTCGATTCCACAGCATCGGTGGCCCAGAAGTCCTGACCTACGAAGATGCTCCCGACCCCAAGCCCGGCCCGGGCGAAGTGTTGATCAAGGTTGGCGCGGCCGGCGTCAACTTCGCCGATGTCATGCGCCGTCGTGGAGACCCCTACCCAGAGACCTCCCCGCTCCCGTTCACCCCCGGCGGTGAAGTCGCCGGAACGGTCGCCGAACTGGGCTCAGGCGTCACGGACCTCGAGATTGGAGCCACGGTGTACGCGACCTCGCGCGTGGGCGGATACGCGCAATACGTCGTGGTTCCGCGCGCATCGGTGCTTCCGATCCCCAATGGTCTTACCGCATCGCAAGCCGCCGGCTTGGTCATTCAAGGCCTGACGGCCCTTCTCGCGTTGCGCTACTCCGCGCGACTCGCCGTTGGTGAAACCGTCCTGGTCGAAGCGGCCGCCGGCGGCGTTGGCTCCTTCGCGGTGCAGCTCGCCAAGTTAATGGGTGCCGGAAAGGTCATCGGGCTGGCAAGCAGCAAGGTCAAGCGAGACATCGCCCTGAGCCTGGGCGCAGATGCAGTCGTTGATTACACCAAGCCAGGCTGGTCCAAGGAAGTTCTCGAGCTGACGAACGGGGAAGGCGCCCAAGTCATCTTGGAGATGACCGGCGGCAGTGTTCTGGGCGAGGCGCTGGAGTCGATGGCGTCCTTCGGCCGCATGATTGTGTACGGCCAGGCTAGCGGCTTCCCCACGAGCATTGACCCCCAGACCCTCACGACCAAGAACCACGCCGTGATCGGGTTCTACATCGCTCAGTTCTTCGCGACACCTTTCATCATCGAATCCGCGCTCAACGAGCTCGTTGACTACGTGAAGTCGGGGAAGGTGAAGCTGGACGTCGGTCTTGAACTGCCCCTGTCTCACGCCAGCGAGGCACATTCGCTGCTGGAAAACCGCATGACCAATGGAAAGGTCGTTCTTCTGCCTTGGGCCGAGGAATAAAGCGAGCCGGTGGGCCGCCGCCAGTCGGCGGCCCCCGTTCCCCACCAGGCAGATCAGAACGGCTCCGCCCATGGACGTAGGTCAATTTCCTGTGTCCAAGCACTGCGGTGCTGGTTGTGCAGCATCCAGTAGGTTTGAGCGAGCTCATCTGTCTTAAGGAGTCCGTCCGCGCCGCGTTTGGCGGCCTCCTCCGGGAAGCGGCTCAAGAATCGCTCCCCCTCTATCCCGCCGTCGACGATCACGTGAGCGACATGCAGGCCCAGCGGTCCAAGCTCGCGGGCCATACTTTGGGACAGCGCGCGAAGGCCAGCCTTGGAGGCCGCAAACGCCGCGAAGCCCGAGCGACCGCGGAGCGACCCGCTGGCGCCCGTGAAGAGGATGGATCCTCGCCCCTTGTCACGTAGGACAAGCGCCGCGGCCTTGCCCACAAGGAAGCCGCCCAGGGTGTTGCTCCTCCAAAATGCCTCGAAGGTCTCAGCCGTCACGTCGAAGATGCTTTCACGCAGGTTCTGTCCAGCGTTGTAGACAACAACGCTCAATTCCCCCTTCGCGGCGGCATTGGATACAAAATTGGCCGCGGTATGGGCTTGGGACGCGTCGCCGCTCGAGTAGCTCGCTTCCCCACCTGCCTTTTCCAGCTCGGCCACGATCGGCTTGAGCTTCTCGGCGCTGCGGCCGGCAACGTGCACGTGGTAGCCCTCTCTCGCAAAGCGCCGCGCTATCGCAGCCCCAAGGCCGTTGGTCGCACCGACTCCTACGACCAACGCTACATTTTTCGAAGTTTCCGACATCGCGATTTCCTTCTGACACTGAGATTGCTGGGAGCCTCGTGGGTCGCCAAGACCTCCGCGGGCGCCACCCGGACTGAACTAGGTGTGGAGGACCGCGTACCGAAGCCAAGTTCACGGCATTAAGGACGTTTGTGTCCGTGGTCTAATCTGGTCTGTGACAAGAAAGTACTGGACCAGTACCTATGGGCTTTTTGGATAGTGGTGAGTCGGTCTGCCCGATCGCACAAACCTTGGCCATCGTCGGCGAGCGTTGGACCCTGTTGATCCTCCGAGAGATGTTCATGGGGTCAACTCGCTTTGACGAGTTCCAGATGTACACGGAGGCCGCTCCGCATCTACTTTCGACTCGTCTCAAGCAGCTGGAGGTCGACGGCATCGTCACCCGAGAGCTCTATCAAGAGCGTCCGCCTCGCCACGAGTACAAGCTGACCGCCAAGGGCCTCGATTTGTTCCCCGTCATCATGGGACTGAAGGCCTTCGGGGACAAACACGGTAAGTACCGTTCACGAGGCAAGGCCGCCATCACTGTTGTGCATGCCAAGTGCGGGCACTCGACCGAGCTCAAGATGCGTTGTAGTTGCTGTGACGAGCCCTATGGGCCCATGGATGTACTCAACCAGCTCAACCGCGCTTTTGCTTCGGAGCGGGAAGAACGCAAGGCAGCGTTCATCGAAAAGCAGCGGGGTAAGTCTCGTAGGGCTCCCAAGTAGCCCGCAACGCATCACTGCTGCGCTCCGACGGTTGAGAGCAGCTCCTTCGACAGCGGCTGATCCCCCACTGCGCGAGCCAACACCATCGCTCCGACCATCTTGACCACGAGGTCCAGCGCTGCCTGACGTCCGCTGTCTCCCGCTTGTCCCATGGTCGGATCTGCTCGCTGGAATTGCTCCACTATGGCTTCCAGGTGGGTCGCAAATGCCGCGCGTAGCGGGTTAGTCGCATTCGTGCGGCCAACGTCCGTGGCAAGGGCAGCCATGAGGCATCCGCTTTGCGGCGCATCCCTGTGAGCTTCGCTCAAATAGCCTCCCACGAACGTCCCTAAGTCGGAGGCGAGGATCGCCGCCGACATCTCCTCTAGCGACGTCGCCGAGGCGAAGGAGAAGCTCTTCTCCAGCATGTCCTGCTTCGACTTGAAGTGGTTATAGAACGGGCCGTGAGTCAGCCCGGAGCCGCCCATCACACCAGCCACGCTTGCGCCGGCGAGCCCGTTCGACCGCATGACCTCCGATGCGCGACGGAGAACGCTTTTACGCCTTCTCTCCGCTTCCGCAGCTGGATATCGCATAGTCACTTCCTTTTTTGTAGGGACATTCCGAAGCGTACTTGACCCTCTTCATGTTGGTCATCATGATTGATATATACATGTCGCTCGTCATGTTATTTGCCGCCCGGGGCGACTGCCTCTGCGGTTCATCTTCTCCCTGAAGGACGATTCCCATGACCCAAGCATCGACCGCATCCCTTGGTACGGCCGCAATCACCGGCGCCTCCTCGGGCATCGGCCGCATCTACGCCGACCGCCTTGCACGCAAGGGATACAACCTTCTGCTGATCGCACGTCGCGGCGAACTGCTGGAGAAAGCTGCCGCCGAACTTCGCCAAGCTCATGGCGTGGCGGTTGAAACCCTCGTCGCCGACCTCGGCTCGCCGCCGGACCTCGCAAGTACTGCCAAGCGCTTGGCGGAAGACTCCGCTATCACCCTGTTGGTGAACAACGCCGGCGTCTCAACTCTCGCGCCCGTGGCCGACACGACCCAGGGTCAGATTGACGCGATGCTCAGCGTCAACATCGCGGCTCTGGTCACGCTCAGCCGCGCTGTGGTCGAGCGATTCCGCAAGGAAGACTCCGGCACCCTCGTCAACATCGGCTCGGTTCTCGGCTTCGCCACACTGCCAATCAGCAGCGTGTACAGCGCGACCAAGGCTTTTGTGCACTTGTTCACCCGCGGCCTACAGGATGAGCTGCAGGACAGCAAGGTCCGCGTTCACCTGGTGCTTCCGGCTGCCACGGCAACCGATATCTGGGAACTGTCGGGCGTGCCGCTCGAACATCTGGACGCTTCGATCGTCATGAAGGCCGAACACTGTGTCGACGCAGCGCTCGCCGGACTAGACGCAGGTGAGCGGGTGACCATGCCCTCCGTGGAGGATGTTGACACTCTCACGTCGCTCGACAAGGCTCGATTGACTCTGCTGACCTCTTCGCAAACTGGTCGCCCTGCCACGCGCTACAACGTGGCGTGAGAACGAGCAAGCGGCTGCGCACGGGAGTGCAGCAGCCGCTTGCCTCCCCACGCTGAGCCGGAACTACAACTAATCGCTCTTGCGCCCGTGACGCTCATGCCAAGCTTCTCGGTCGGCACGCTCCCTGACGAACGTCGGCCCTAACTCGACGTCATAGTCGTCAAAGCTGAACCCTTCGAATTGCTGGGCATCAGCCAGCGAATTGACAAGGGTTCCTGAGGCTCGGCTGCGAAGATCGATGGCGGATTCGCCGGGTGGTTGGTCGCCCGACCACTTTCGCCCCCAAGAGCGAAGAAGCATCAGAATGGGATCCAGCTCCTTGCCCTTCTCAGTGGTGTGGTACTCGAAGCGCAACGGCCGATGGCAGTAGGCTCGCCTTTCCACCACCCCATCACTTTCCATACGACGGAGGCGGGTGGTCAGGAGATGCGAAGACATTGTTGTCTGCGCCATCAGGTCGTCGAACCGATGGACGCCCATCGCTATCTCTCGGAGCAGTAGCAAGGTCCACCGGTCTCCGATGACGGCGAGGGACCTCGCGATCGGACAAACACTGGCGGTGACGCTCTCCCAGCTCATACCTCTGTCTCCCTATCGCGCGATAGACGATGTCTCTCGGGCGTTGACTACTTCGACCTGGCTACTCCCTGGGGAGCCAACGAGATGCATGTTGCTATGACAAGGGCACCGGGCGTTCCTGAGGCAGAAGGGTCAAAAATGATTAGTAACTTCGTTTGTTGAAGTCACATACGATAATTGTTCCAGCAACATATCGGCCGCACGTTGCCGCGATGCAGGCTCTCTATGGCTCTCCGCAAACGAGTCTACGCGCTTGATCTTACAGACAAAGATGCGAACCACCACACCCTGTCAATCTCTAGACGAGCCGCATATCGCCAAGTCAGAAGTCTGAAGGGCGGCCGCGGGCTTTGAGGTCGACCGAAGGTGGTCGCTTTTGCCTGCGACTGCAAGCGACCGCTAGCCCAGGATCTGGGAGCGGCGCAGACCAAGCATCACGCCGGCGAGAAATCTCGCGGATTGCGTCCCGCGAGCCAGAGCGCGACGTTGATGGCGTATTGCTTGGTCGATCTCAACGCATCGTCAAACTTGCGCATGTTGTCACCGGTGCGATCCGTCACGAACGATGGCGAGCCGTGCTCGATGTCCCAATTGAAGTCCGCGAAATGATGGAAGGTTGACTGTGCGATCGCCCTGCCCCCGTGTTCAGTGGCTTCGAAAGCAACGGCCAGATTGAAGCGTCTTGTGGTCGCGATGCTGCGCCCTTGCATGATGACTCTGGCGGTGTGGTCATGACGCGGCGCGCTGACCAGGCCTTCATGTGGATGAGCCGGCAAGTACTTCAGCGTCTGATCACTTTCGGTGGGGTCGTACAAAACCTCATGAGGCGCCCCAACCACGGCAATCCGCTGATAGTCGCCGTTCTCTCCTGAGTAGTAGTTCGGCCAAGAGATGCTCGTGTTTGTTGTGTTATCCGGATGCTGAAGCGTCGGATCCTCGTGAACGTTCTTGCTGTGGAAATGATGGGCCGCGCCCACGCCTCCGAGCGTGCACACTGAACTTCCGAGGTCCATGTGGTCCCGCGTGACCATGAGGCCGCCGCCCCGACGCCGGAAGGCACTCAGGCCCGCGCAATCCTCCGGAGCCAGCCCGTCACCCACATCGACCGCGATCAGCCAGACTTCATCGAAGTCCGACTCAGCCAGAGTGGAGATGATTGGGTCTGGAGAACCGCGCAGCGCGCGGTTGCGGGCCGTTACGTCGAAGACTTTGGCGCCGCTAGCATCGCGGGCGCTCTCCAAGTGTTGCTTCAGCAGACTGAAGCGTTCGATGTTCCAGTCATCTTCGATGGACTCGATAGTCGTTTGGAGAAGTACTTTGATCATGAATTCGCCGCCGCAGCGTCTGAACGCGAGAATTTCGCAAGTTTGATTCGTAACTGATGCGCGCTGAAAGCGCACCTATACCTTCGGATGGTTCGAGACAACTAACCACCGCAACTCTCACTCCATAGTAGCATCCGTTTTTGAAGTCTCTATGGAGCGAAGGTATGACATCGAATGCAAGCGAGAGTGAGAACGTCGTTCCATATAGGACTTTGCTCTGGCTAGCGCTCGGAACTTTTGCGATTGGCACGGAGGGGTTCATGATTGCGCCCCTGCTGCTAGAAATCACGAAGGACCTGCACGTCTCCGTAGCCGACGCGGGCCAACTTGTCACCGTCTTCGCGCTCACATACGCGATTAGCTCTCCAGTCCTTGCGGCCACCCTTGGCGGGGTCAACCGTCGAAAGCTCCTCATCGCCAGTCTGGTCGTTTTCACGGTCGGAAACCTGCTGGCCTGGGCGGCGACAAGCTACTCCACGCTTCTTATCGCTCGCGTGCTCTTGGCCCTCTCGGCTGGCTTGTATGTTCCTAGCGCCAACGCCGTCGCCAGCGCACTGGTTGCCCCCGCGCGCCGCGGCACCGCGCTGGCGATCGTCAATGGCGGACTGACGGTCGCTATCACGCTCGGAGTTCCGGTCGGTGCGCTGATCGGCGACGCCGCCGGCTGGAGGTACACGTTCGTGGGTGTCGCCGTCCTCTCCGTTCTGGCCACCGTTGGCCTTCTCCTGGGTCTTTCCAGGGACTTCGGACGCGGGATTCCCACAGCGACGCTAGCGGAGCGTCTCGCAGTGGCACGGCACCGTCCTGTTCTGTTGGCCTTGGCGACGACTACCCTGTGGGCAGCGGGCACTAACAGCGTCTACACGTACTTCTCGGTCTATTTCTCGGGGACGACTGGCGCCTCAAATCTGGCGCTCAGTGCAGCCATGTTCCTTTATGGGCTGGCAGGCGCCGCCGGGATGTACATCGGCGGCAAGACGACGGATAAGCACAGCCCCTCGCACGCGCATCTCCCATCATTGCTGGGCATGACCGCCACCTTCCTCTGTATGGCCATCGTGGCTTGGGCCATCCCTGCTCCAGCGAGCCTGATCCCTGTCTTCGCCCTTGTGATCGCTTGGGGAATCTCTGCATGGGCCTTCCATCCCGCACAACAGGCTCGCCTGATCGAGCTCACCGGGATCGGCGTGGCGCCTGTCGTGCTCTCCCTCAACGCCTCCTTCCTCTACCTCGGCTTCTCCATCGGTGCAGCCGCAGGTTCTGGCTTGGCCTCACCCGCAAGCGCTGGAAAGATTGGATTGCTCGGTGCCGCGTTTGAAGTTGCTGCCATCGCCCTGCTCTTGGTGCGCAAGGCTCACCCGCATCGCACCCGGCACGTGAGGGAACACGGCTGACCGATGGCGATGCGCGGCACTCTGCGCGTCTGCCCACCAACCACAAATAGCTCAGCCATGGAAAATCTTGAGGTAACTCTGGCCCTGCTGGCCATCTCGCTCCTGGTGCTGCACCTGGCGCGGCAGTTTCGGCTCCCCTACCCTTCAGTGCTGGCCATCGCGGGATGCGTGGTGGCAGCGGTCCCCTTTCTGCCGGTGCTGAGCATCGAGGCCCAGCTAGCCTTGGCCTTGTTCATCGCTCCCGCGGTCTTGGACAGCGCAACAGAGATCTCACCCAGAGAGCTGCGCCACAACTGGCTTCCGCTCTTGTCCCTTGCGGTGCTGCTGGTCATCGCTACCAGCCTTGCCGTCGCATGGACTGCCGTCTCTTATGCTGGTCTTGCGCTGCCAGCCGCGCTCGCTCTCGGCGCAATTGTGGCTCCGCCGGACGCGGCGGCCGCGACAGCAGTCCTGCGCCAGTTCAACCTCCCCCGGCGGACCATCGTCGTACTTCAGGGGGAGAGCCTGTTCAATGACGCCATCGCTTTGCTCATCTTCGGCCTGGCCATCGCCATGTGGGCCTCGCCTGAGACTCTGTTTACAAGGTCGCTCCCGCAACTTCTCGTTGCCGTCCCGGCCGGCATCGCGCTGGGTGGGGTTGCAGCGATAGTGAACATTCAGGCGTCGCGGCGGCTGAAGGGAACCCTCTCTTCAGTCGTCCTCAAGGTCACCATCACCTATGGAACCTGGGTCGCAGCGGAGCATCTTCATCTTTCCGCTATCGCGTCGATGGTGGGCCTGGCCATGGTTACCGCGAAGTATCTTCCCAAACACCTGTCCGCGCGCGATCGCGTGCAGGCGGAGGCGGTCTGGGTCTCATTCGTCTTTGTCCTGAACGTGCTGGCGTTTCTCCTGATGGGCCTTCAGGCTCGCAGCATCGTGACTGGCCTGGACAACGCCACCCTCTGGAAGTCGCTCACGTTCTCCGGCGTCATCCTGTTGGTGGTGCTGGTGACAAGGGCGGTCTGGGTTTTTGCGTACGGAACCATGTTGCGCAGCCTTCGAGGGGTTCTGGCGGATAAGGCTCCTCTGGTTTTTGTGCCAAACAAGAGAACGGGCGTCCTTGTGATGTGGTGCGGCATGCGAGGTCTCGTCACCCTTGCCTCTGCGCTTGCACTACCCGAAGCATTTCCTTCGCGCGACCTCATCGTTCTCAGTGCATTCGTGGTGGTGGTCGGAACGCTGGTTATTCAGGGACTGACCATCCGCCCGTTGATCGGAGCGCTCTCCTTGTTGCGAGGGCCGGCTGGTGGGGATATGGCTGAAGTCCGAGCAAAGCTGCTTCGCGAAGCACTGTCGACGTTGGAGCGCTCAGAGTCGCCGGCCGCGGCGCACCTGCGTGAGGAGTACGAGCAAGTCCGAAGCAAGCTGCTGCAAGGGTTGTTGCCAGCGGATGAACGCTCTGAGTTCGACCAACTGCGCGCGGAAGTGCTGCACTCTCAGCGCCTGCTCTTGCGCCGACTTCGCAGTGAGGACCAGATCGACGATGAAACCTTCCGCTGCATCGCACAGGACCTCGACTGGGCTGAGATCGCCGCCCAGCCTCGGGAGCAGACGCAGATCGCTGACGCATAACGAGCGCGTCTGCCTCGTGACAACACAACCTGCACCTATGCGGACTCACGAGCGCTGTTGAGGATCGCGTCCAGAGAGATGTCGACATCAAAAAGTCTTGATGTGGCACAGCTCGCCTTCGCTTGGCTCGCCAGGCGAATGAAGAGCCCACCGCACATACCAGGGACGTGGCCAGTCAAGGTCAGATGAAGACGGACCACCGCGCCCTGCGGGTCATCTTGGCTGAGCGTCACTTCCGCCTGCGTGCGTAGACTTTCCGGCTGGTAGTTGCTGTCCGACAGGATCCTGATCAGCTCCATCGTGAAGCACGCGGCGTGGGCAGCGCCCAACAACTCGCCGGCGCTGCAGCCCTGTCCCACTGACGTGGCGGTCGCTCCGCCACCAAGCTTCAGGGTTGGCAAGCCGTCGTCGACACCTGTCGCGGCGTGAGACCGCGCGCCACCCGACGTCCAGCGGGCACCGGAGCTCCGAAGGAACTTCATACATAGGCCCCGTTTAACATGGGCCATCGGCCAGCAGGTCGGTGCTTGGTTCGATCAAGCGCGAACGTCAACGTACTGCCCCTTCTGCGCATCGTTGTCCCTTCCCGCGTCTTGCGTAGCTAGGGACTCGTAAGTGGTGCTTGGGAAAGAGGCTCCGCCCGTCTGCGTATCCTCACCCTGCTCCCCGTCGGACAGTTCGACCGCATCCGCGCTGTCGTCGCCGTCCGCGGAGACGGGAGACTGGCCGGCATCGTCTGGCGTGTCCACTTCGGCTGACGCGAGCAGATCCGCCCGCGTCTTCTTCTCATCCGAAGCCTGACTGAGCGCCTGCAGCTCTTTCCCTTGCGCCATCAGCGGACGTAGCTTGGCTTCCTTTTCGGACTCCGAAAGCTTGGCATCGCTTCGAATCAACTGCGCCTGCAGCCCTCCGGAAGCGAGTTCTTGCACCCCTGCCGCTTCTTTCTGGCCTTGATTAGGACGCTGAAAGTTGGGCGCAGCTCGCACCGAGCTCATGCTGATGTTCATTAGGAATCTCATCCAGTCCAGCCCCGAGTCCCGGGGCAACACCTCCGTTATCGGCACTCACTTCTAGTTCTGAAGTTAATTGCAATGGACCGGTGCTTCAGTAGTGCCGCATGCACTCCGTGTCGACTTGTGTTGCGCTCGTCCGACGAACTTGAGCGGTCCACCGATTTGAGGGAGTCAGGGATGTTGATCGCGCAACGTAGAGGTTCTGAAGCCCACCGCACGCTACAGCTCAGGATCTGCCGGCCTTCGCGGCTCCGAACCCGAAGTCCAGGAAAGCGCTAGATAACGCGTGGGCGTTCCTGCTTGGTGTAACACCTGCTCGCTTAGCCTTTCGCAGCCTGCTAATTTGCATCAACAAAAGACGGTCAGGGAGGACCGATGGATGCCCATCAGATGGCAGGGAGGAGCACGGCCAGTGGCGACGCACCCGGGGAAACCCTCGCGCACCTGGTGAGCTACCAGACCCGAAGAATTTGCGCACCATGAGTACGCAAGATGCGCTCGCCCTCTACGAGGACTTGAGAGCCCGCCGGGACGAGCCCGCGTGGAGGCTTTTGGCAGCCATGCAGTCCCCTGCAATCTGCTCCTGCCTGAAGACCCTATTCGCCGCAGATCGCAATCTCGCAACATCGGCGTTCCACGAACGGCTGCATCGGCAGCTTGAGCTCGTTCGGCGCGCCGGCGCCGACCTGCCCAAGGCAGCACATGAATACGCAGCAGACTGGCTGGCCGAGGGGTGGTTGAGGCGGGATTTTCCGGCCGGCGCCACGGAAGAGGTTTTCGAGCTCACCGCCGCGACAACGGACGTCTTCCGCTACCTGGACCGCCTTAGCCGCCCTAGGGCAACGGCGACCGAAAGCCGTCTGACATCGGTCGTGCAGTTGCTGCAGTCTCTCGCTGAGGAAACCGACGAGAACCCGCGGACCCGCCTGGCCAATCTTCAGGCAGAGCGAAGCCGGTTGGACGAGGAGATTGAAGCTGTCAGGTCCGGCAAGGTTGTTCAGTTGCCCTCAGAGCGAGCGATAGAACGCGCGCGCGAGATCCTCGCCCAGGCCGACGAGCTATTTGGCGACTTTGGGCGCGTGCAAGAGCTGTTGGCGCAGGTCAACCTTCAGTTGCGCCGCGAACTTGTGGAGAACGACGGTGCCCGCGGCAACACCCTCGAGCGGATATTCAGCGGCATCGACATCATCAAGCAGACCGAGGCAGGCCGAGCCTTTGATGCTTTTTGGCGTCTTCTGGTCGACCCAGCCGCTTCCTCCAAGTTTGAAGCGGCCCTGGCGCAGGTGCTCGTCCGGCCATTCCTAGGCTCTCTAGAAGCCACTGAGCGGCGATCCCTGAGTAAGCTCAAGAGCCGCATGGTTGAGCAAGCTGCTAATGTCCACGCCGTCCAAGCGAGCTTCGCATCCGGCCTTCAGACGTTTGTCCGCAGCCGTGAGTATCGCGAGCAACGCCGGCTAATAGCCGTACTCCGAGATTCCATGAAGTCTGCGATCGCCGCAGCTGAAGAGATTCGACCTAACCAGAAGATCGACTTCTTCTTGATGCGCACCAGCGCTGCAGTCAGGTCTGCATCCCAATGGCAGCTGCATGACCCGGCCGAGCATGCGGTCAACGCTTCCATGAACGAGATCGAGGTGAGCGATGCGCGGCTAGAGGACATCGAGGAACTCGTTCAACGGTCAGAAATTGACATGCGAGCACTGAAGCGCAGTCTCATCGACGCGTTCTCAAGCGGAGCTGACCATCTAAGCATCGCTCAAATTCTCGAGCTTCATCCGGCCGAACAAGGACTTGGCTCAGTAGTCGGCTACATGCAGTTGGCAACCAAACATGCCCACCCGACGGATCGACGCGAGTTGGTGCGCTGGGAGGGAAGCGACGGACTTTGGCGGCGTGCAGATGCGCCTCTCTTCTATTTTCCCAAGGAGTGCGTGAATGAGCTTGTCGATTGACGCCGTACCGGATGAAGGATCGGCCAAGGCGGAGGAGCGGCCTGTACAGATGGACGCGGACGGCGTCGTGCCGCCCGCCGCAGTACTGTCAGCTCGCGTCTCGCACTGGCTCGCCTCGGCGCAGGAGGACGACGATCCAGGCGACGCGCCACCGCCTACTCCCTCTGGTCTCTTTAACGGTGACACCGGTACGCTGAGATCGGAGACGAGGCGCTGCCTGGTCGCACTGCTGAACGGCCCCAGCGTTGACGGTCGCCGACAAGGGCAGCTCTGGTCCATCCTCACGCGCGACCGTGAGGCCATCCAGACCTTCCTGCACAACATCTTTCTGGACCTCGTTGTGGACATCCCACAGCAGGTGGCCTTCATCCGCCAAGTACCCGACGAAGGAGAGGCCGACATCCCAATTCTGCTACGTCGCCAGCAGCTGACGTTCATCGACTCAGCGCTGGTCTTGTACCTTCGCCAGCGCCTTACCGAAGCGGACTCCGCTAACGAGCGTGCGGTCGTCTCCACCCAGGAAATGTCTGAGCACCTGGCAGTGTTCGAGAAGGCGCGCAACACAGACTTGGCGCGCTTCGATCGCCAGATTGCCGGTGCTATAGAAAAGTGCAAGACGCTGAATCTCATACGTCCGATACGAGCCAGCGAGGGACGTTTCGAAGTTTCGCCCACGCTGAAGCTGCTTTTCTCGGCAGAAGACATCCAGGCACTGACGAACACCTACGAGGGACTGAAAAGCGCGCCTCCGCCCGCAGCGGAACTGACGCTTGATGAAGCAATAGCCCGAGGTGTAGCCGGTGCGGACGCGCTTGACGACGATGAAGCGATTGATGACCGGGAGGAATGATGTCCAGCAACCAACCGACCAACCTATACCCCCTGCCAGCACCGGCTGAACCCACAAGTGCTGGAAGCGATGCCTCTACGACGGAGGATCTACGACTTGCTCAAGAGCGCAAGGAACAGTTCCGTCTGGTCCGAATCCAGAGCTACAACTGGGGAACCTTTGACGGCATCCTGCGCGTTGACGTGTCCGAGAAGGGGATGCTCTTCATCGGCCCGTCCGGCTCAGGGAAGTCCACGATCTTCGACGCCCACGCTGCACTGATGACCCCTCCTCGTCTGCTGCACTACAACGTCGCAGCTCGGGAGTCCGAGACCAAGCAGGACCGCACCACCCTTACCTACGTGCGAGGCGTGTGGGGCGAACAGACCGCGGGCACGGGAGAGATCGCGCAGCAGCAGCTCCGCCCCGGCCCGACTTGGGCCGTCATCTCGGAGGTCTATCGGAACGGGCTGGGGGATGTGGTGACCTTGGCACACGTCTACTGGGTGAAGGGCAGTTCGAATCAGACGCGTGACGTTCATAGACGCTTTGTTGTCGCCAGCCGCCTTCTGGACCTCAGCGAACTCGACTTCTTCCCGGAGTCGCAGTTCAACGTACGCCGCTTCAAGTCGGACCTGCCTGGCGTTTGGGAAAGTGACTCCTTCTCGGAATACCAGGAGCGCATGAGATCCAGGCTGGGGATCGATGCCGAGAACGCCCTCAAGCTTCTGCACAAGACGCAGTCGGCGAAGAACCTGGGCAGCCTGACAGATTTCCTCCGAGATTTCATGCTCGACGAGCCCAAAACTCACGCGATGGCCGATCACCTCGTCGAACAGTTCGAGCGGTTGGAAAATGCGCACAACGAAGTGGTTTCTGCAGCCAAGCAGATTGCCACACTGACACCCGCGAGAGTCCAGAACGCCGATCGGGAGGCCAAGATTTCCCAGCGTAGCGAGCTCAGCGAGGCACGAACCGGTATCGAGCACGTCGAGCGGGAGATGCTTCGCGATCTAAGACTCACCCGTATCGCGGCGCTCGAAACCCGGTTGTCCGGTCTTCAGTCTCTCTTGCTGATCAAGCAGCAGGACAGCGTCGATGCGCAAGGATCCGTCACGACTCTCCAGAGGCAACGCGACGGACTCGGGGGTGAGCAGCTGGCCACTCTTGACGCATCTCGTGCGGCCGCGGAACAGGACGCGTCCGAGAAGCAGGTTCGCTTTAACCAGATTGCTACGGCATGCCGGCACCTGGGGCTGACCATGCCCGGCGATCCGCTGAAGCACGCCGAGCTGGTCACGCAGGGGCGCCGGGAACTCGACAACGCCGCCGGCGGCGGCCCGGAAGGATCAACTCACCGCGATGAGCTGGTCGTTGCACAGCACGAGGGGAAGAAGGAACTTGACCAGATTCAGCGAAACCTGGTCGCTCTAACGCGCCTGCCCAGGTCGAAGATGCCTCCGGAACTGACCGATATCCGCAGGCACATCTGCAGTGAGATCAAGGTCGATGAGGGCGCCCTTCCGTTCGCTGGTGAACTCATCGAGATGGATCCCGCCGAAAAGGGCTGGCAGGGTGCGGTAGAGCGTGTACTCAAGGGATTCGCCAAGACCTTGCTTGTGCCGGAGGAGCTCTACGGCCCGGTGTCACGCATCGTCAACTCGACCAATCTGCGCGGCCGCCTTGTGTACCTGCGCCTGATTCCTCACAACGGTCGCAGCCCTGCTCCTCAAACCAATGGTCTGTTTGAGAAGGTTCAAGTCTCGGAGGGGCGCTTCCAGTCGTGGGTAGAGCGGGAACTGCTTCAGGGCTTTGATGCGGTCTGCGTTGAGACCGTCGAAGACCTGCAGGACGTCTCCTTCGGTGTCACCCGAGCCGGTCTGATGAAGTACAACGGCCGCCGACATGAGAAGGACGATCGATTCGCCGTCAACGACCAGCGTCATTGGGTGCTGGGCGCCGATACCCGCTCGAAGGCAGCGGCCCTACAGGACAGCCACGACGAACTGGAGCGCCGCATCGCGGGCATCGAGTCCGAGCTTCAGAAGATTGACACCAAGGAGCGCGCTCGCATTGGCCGCATGCTGCACTGGCAGACGCTTGTGGACCGAACATGGGAGGAAATCGACCATCAAAGCGCCGCGCTGAGGGCAACGAGGTTGAAGGGTGAAATGGATGCTCTGCGAGCTGCCAGCCCCGATCTCGACATTCTCGAGCGGAAGATTTCCGAAGCAGTAATCGCTGCGAAGAAGGCGGCGGAACGGCTTGATACCCACAAGGACACCATCAGTGGCGTCAAGTTCGACCTAGGAAACCATCAGAACGCCTTGGCCAGCGCCGATGCGTTGGCGCCAGTTGCTCCGACGCCGCTTCAACGGCACGCGGTGCAGCAGCGTCTTGACGAGCTCGGCCTGACCCCGACCATCGAATCGATCAGTAAAGACATCAACCAGGTCGACCGAAAAATCGGCAGCGAGATTGGTGCCCTTGACAGCGCGATCGCCCAGTTGGTGAACAAAATCGAGAAGCAGTTCAGCGAGTACAACCGTGTCTGGGAGGCGGAGTCTGGCGGCCTTGACCCGACGATGGCGAGTTTCGAGGAGTACGACGCAAAGCTCACGCGGCTTGAAGTCGACGATCTGCCGCGGTTCGAGGTCAGGTTCAAAGAGCTGCTCAACGAGCAAAGCAACCAACACATCGCGCTCTTGTCAAATCAGCTAGAGCAGGAGCGTCGGGACATCTCGGACCGGATGGATACGGTCAACGAAAGCCTGGCCAGAGCCGAATACAACAAGGGGACGCATCTGCTCATCGAGGTGGAGGAGCACACTCCATCGGAAGCTGTGGAGCTCAAGGCCCAGCTCCGGGCGGCATTGAGCCACTCGCTGTCCATGGATGACGCCGAGGCGGAGGCCCGTTTCCAGACCATGAAGAAGCTCATCCGGCGACTTGCGAGCCAAGAGCCCCAGCAGGTCGCTTGGCGAAAGCTCGCCCTGGACGTGCGCCTACACGTCGAGTTCATCGCTCGAGAGCTGGATGAAGAAGACCGCGAGGTGCAAGTCCACCGTAGCGGAGCTGGCAAGTCTGGCGGCCAGCGCCAGAAGCTCACAGCCACCTGTCTGGCCGCCGCACTCCGCTATCAGCTCGGCGGGTCCGGTCGCACCCTGCCCTCGTACTCCACGATTTTCCTTGACGAAGCCTTCGACAAGGCCGACGCGGACTTCACCGACGCCGCGATGAAGATTTTCAAGTCGTTCGGCTTCCAGCTCATTGTCGCCACGCCGATCAAGTCCGTCATGACGATCGAGCCATATGTCGGAGGAGCCGTCTTCATCCACATCAAGGACCGCAAGCACTCGCGCGCGCTCGTCCTTCGCTACGACGACGAGACACAGAAAATCGACTTCAGACCCATCGACGGTACGAGCGCGAACGATGAAGCATCCTGACGACATGCTGCGCTTCATCAAGCAGCGCTATCTCAGACAGCGGTGGCGCTGGCTCGAGGGTTCCGGCGCGTGGCCTTACCAAGTTTCCCTGGAACGCCCCACGCAGAAGGAAACGCTCGCCAATCCCGCGGGGGTGCGCGCCTGGTCTTCAGCCTGGCAGGCTTGGCGCAACGAGCCGTCTGTCGCCAAGCTCCGTCCGGAGCTCAGTTCTGTAACCATGTCATGGTCCGGCTTGGGGACTCAGACGTTACCCGATCGCCTGACTTTCCCTTCTGCAGAAAGCGTGGCGGAATACTGCGGAGACCTGGGGACTTGGCGCCTGGTGGCGCAACGTCGCGGCCAGATGCTCGAGCTGTGGCCAGCGCTGGAGAAGGCAGGCTTTGGCGCTCACTACGAGATGCTGGCAACCTACTCGAAAGCGGACTTCCAGCGCCTACTTGACCTGCTCACTTGGCTCGTCGCCAATCCCCGATCCAACCTTCTGCTCCGCCAGCTTCCTGTTCGCGGCCTGGATACGAAGTGGATTGACCTTAGACGGCGGGGCATGGTCGCCGACTTGGTCAGACGAATCCTGATGCCGCCGTCAGCTGCCGCTGCGATAGAGCCTTTGGCACCTCAGGAAGGCGATGAAAACACGGCTGCCCTCCTGCCCGTCGAAATTGCCGGTGACTTCTACGAGATCTGTGGTCTGCGAAAGCCCCCGCCTCGCATCCGAATCCTGGTTTTATGCCCTGAACTCAGGACGCACATCGGAGGCTTGCGAGACGTCGAAGCGGATGTAGAGGACTGGATGGGCTCACGCCTGCGGCCCGACCGCCTCCTCATAGTGGAGAACAAGGAGTCCGGTCTCTGCCTCCCAGACATCCCTGGCGCCGTTGCCGTCATCAAGCTTGGCAACGCCGTTTCCCTACTCAAGCAGTTGGCCTGGCTTCGCGACGTGCCCGCCGTGTACTGGGGGGACATCGACACCCACGGGTACTCCATTCTCACGCAGGCCCGAAAAGTGTTTCCGCGGATCCGCTCCGTGCTTATGGACGAGGGAACGTTAGAGGGGCACCTCGACCGACTGGTTGACGAACCGCAGCAGACCAGAGCCGTCGACACGTCCCTCCTGACGGTTGAAGAGCTGGCGGTCTATACGGGTCTGCTTGAAGGGCGCTGGGGTGCCTCGCAGCGGCTTGAGCAGGAGCGGTTGGAGTGGCCAAGTGCGCTGCGTGCTGTCACGGCCGAACTCTGGGTCGAATCGATGAACTGACATTCGCGAGAGCTAGGCCGGTATCGCCAAGTTCTAACCTTAGCCCTTATCTGACTCGTCTGATCCTAGAGCCATGGCCGCAATCGCGTCCATAGCTGCTTCGCGCGCTGCCTCCGGGTGATCGAACGTGCCTTCCAGCGGGATACGCACGTCTTCGCCACTTTCCGGCTCGCCCTGCCCGACAACGAGGACCGCGAACCACTTACCCTCCTCTGTCTGCTCCACCCTGACATCGGCCCAGAAATTTTCGGAATCGCTCACATCGCATCCTCCATGGGTGGGAGTAGACACTCTTCCTGGTCCCACCGCAAAGCTGAAGCCGGTGAAGGATCGGCTTTGATAGAAATCGGAACACGAAAGTCGGTTGAACCCGCCACAGTTCGGTCCGTGGTCGACGTGACCACCTCACTCAGGAGCCGAACATGACCAAACACCCGCCCAGCCAAACCGATCTCGACAACCACGCGAACCAGCTCAACCCCAATCACGATGCCTACTGGCAGTCGCGGGCCGAGGAGGAGCGCCCAGTGGACTGGGAGGAGCGCATCCAGGACGGGGACGAACGCTGATCGAGTAGCCAATCAGGCCACCGTAGATTTCCCGACATCGGCAGTTGGGCAGCCCAGCGCCGACGGTGGCCCTGCCACAGCGCGCGGTACAGGTCTTCGGACGGTATGAGAATCGATTTCGCTCGACGACTACCGCTGTCGGGAGTCACCATGTGCCTCTCGAACCATATCGCCATCACGATCCAGAGCCAAGGAGCGTCGAACTCTTCCCGGGGTGACAGCGTTTGACAAAGACTGCGCCAGATCGAAACGACCACCTTCCCTGTTGCCTTCTTCTCGCCGATGAAAAGTTTCCGGAGCTGTCCGTCGCCAAGGGCCACAAGTCCGATGTCTTCGGCTAACTCAGTCGCGCCAGCGTAGCCCCTCGGCCAGACTCCCTGTCGGTCGTACTTTCTTTTGACGAGCAGCCACATCACCTGCAGGAGGCTTTGCGCCGGATGAATGACTACACCTTTCTTCAGCTTGTGCGAATTGCGCTCGTCGAAGTCAGGATGAAATCTCGGCCAGAGCCAAGGGAGCGTGGGCTCCGGCTCGAGCGGCGACAAATAGCTTAGGTGCCACTCAAGGTCCAGGCCGGCGGCAAACGCCCACCAAGCGTGGTCGAGAAGCCTGCTGGTTGGGCTGATGAGGTTCAACCAGGTTCTGGCCTGTTCCAGCACCCTAACAAGCGCTTTGACGTTATCTGCGAGTTCGCCCTCTAGCAGCGCTAAGCAACCGCTTCCGACGGAAATTGCAGCAGCTCGATAGGCCGCGATATCCCTGCTGGCGAGCGCCGTCAATGCCTGGCCAATTGCAAGATCCAAACTCTCGGCCCGCTGACCGGAGAGGGGGAACTTCGCTACGCCCAACAGGCCAAGTCCATACGCGAACCCAGCGTAAGCGCCGCTCGGCGCGTTAGCAAAAATCTCTTCGATTTCGCGCAGCGAGTACCCGGCCACCTGTAGATCGGCGCCAAGCTTTTGCTGGGTGAACGCTTCCGCCTGTCTTGCGCGCGCGGCTGTTTTCGTCGTCAGACCATGGGAACTGACATGAGCCTGCGAAAGTCCGGAAAATCGCTTGAAGAACGTCTGAGCCGAGACTCCTTCAAATGCGATGTTCATGTGTAAAGGCAGCTCCTGGAACACAGTCCAGGCGCGCCGGAGTTCGTTGATGGAAGTGTGATCCATCCGAGCAAGGCCCTCTCATCCGGTACTGTTCGCGCACATTCTCCCTCCGCCGCTCCGCCGCTCCACCCGAAATGGCCTCGATTCTGGAGGTCCCGTCGCTCGCTTCGAGGCTGTCGACCAACGGCATACCAGCGTCCGCGGTGCCCTGCAGACGGCCACCAACATAGAAAAAGGCCATCCTTCCAGCCAAGAAGGATGGCCCAAGCGCGCTGCATTGCAGCGCCCACCACCGTGAGGTCAGACGACCGCGGGATTTCTCTCCGAGAAGGTGTCGCGCTGGTGCCAGTACGGGTAAACCGGACGTGTTGCGCTGACGTCATCAAGGCGCTTGATCTGTTCCGCGGTCAGCTTGAAATCAGCCGCTCCAACGTTGTCGCGCAACTGCTGCTCGTTCCGCGCGCCGATGATGAGCGTGGAGATGGTGGGGCGCTGCAGGACCCAATTCAGTGCCACCTGCGACACGCTCCGTTCCACTTCTTTCGAGATGGCCTTCAGCACGTCGACCAGGTCGAAGAACTGGGCTTCAGGAAGTTCGGGGCCGTGTGCGCCCAGCTGCGCGGAACGGCTTCCGGCCGGCGCGGGCGTATCGCGGGAGATCTTGCCGCTGAGGCGACCGCCAGACAGCGGACTCCACACCACCGTGCCGACGTTCTGGTCTTTGGCCAACGGCATCAGTTCCCACTCGTACTCGCGCGCCAGCAGCGAGTAGTACGCCTGGTGCGCGACGTGGCGGGCCAGCCCCTGCTGCTCGGAGATGCTCAGCGACTTCATCAGATGCCACCCGGAGAAGTTCGAGCAGCCGATGTACCGAATCTTTCCTGCCTTTACTAGGTCGTCCAGCGCTCGCAAGGTTTCCTCGATCGGCGTCATGGCATCGAAGGCATGAAGTTGCCAGAGGTCGATCCGGTCGGTTCCTAGGCGTTTGAGGCTTGCCTCGACGCCTTCAACGATGTGTTTCCTCGAGGAGCCAATGTCATCCGGGCCAGGCCCCATCCGGAAGGTGCCCTTCGTAGAGATGAGCAGCTCGTCACGTCGCCCGGCGATCGCCTTTCCAAGGATGGTCTCCGCAGCGCCATCGGAGTAGACGTCCGCGGTATCAAAGAGATTGATGCCGGACTCGAGAGCGGCGCTCACCAGTTGCGTGGCCTCGGCCACGTCGGTCTCGCCCCAAGCCTTGAAGAACTCATTGCCTCCGCCGAAGGTCGCCGTACCGAAGCTGAGCACCGAGACCTTCAGATCCGTGCCACCAATGTTGCGATATTCCATGAACTACTTTCCACGGCCACCAAGAGCCGCAAGGTGAAACAGCCGTCCGCACTCGGCGACCGGCGACGCGAGCTTCAGATGGTGGTGTCGACCACCGCCGTGCCAAGCGCCTTGCGACGCTCCGAGCCGAGCCCGTATATCTGCGCCTTCGCTGCGATCGTAGCCAGCGAAAGGACCGAGAAGAGGATCCCACACCAGATGACTCCGCGCGTTCCGAAGGTCTCAATGGCCATGCCACCTGAGAACGATCCCAGGACGACACCGGCGTTCGCAGATGACAAGTAAAGACTGTTCGCGAACTCGGGGGCTTCCGTGGCGACCGATGTCAGCCACGTCTGCGTGACCACCAAGCCGCTCGTATGCGCGGCGCCCCACACGAGCGCGACTAGCGCCATGACGAGCACCGACGGGGTGCTGAACGCTTCCAGGATGACATAGGCCGCAGCAAGCGCGATGGGATAGCCCAGCGCGGTAGCGAGCGGGCTTCGCGTCATCAACGCGCCTGCGGCCAGGTTTCCGGCGAACCCTCCAACTCCGAAGACAACCAGAATCAGGCTGATGGTTTGGCCGTCCATGTGCGCTTCGGAACGAAGGAATTCTGCGGCATAGCTATAAACCGCGAAGCCCGCCGAGAAAACGAGGATGCTCGTGACGATGCTCAGCCACAGGGCGCCCTTCTTCAACACGGCGACCTGGTGTCCAAAGCTCAACGGCTCAGATCGCTCCGGCCTCGGCAACATCGCAACGAGGCCCAAGCCGGCCAGCAACGTCACCGCCGCGCAGAAGAGGAACGATGCTTCGTAGCCGAAGCGGGCCGCAACCCAAGTCATGAGCGGGACGCCGAAGACGATGCCCAGCGTGGTGCCAACGAAAGCGTGAGAAGTCGCTTGAGCCGCTCGCTCTCGTCGGTAGAGCGAAGCCGCCGTCGCAAAGGCTGCGGAGAAAAAGATGGGATGCATCAACGCGGGGATCACCCGCAAGACCATCAGAGTGGAGAAATGGGTGGCGTATGCCGTGAACACACTGCACACGGTGAAGCCCAACAAGGTCCATGCCAGGGTGGACTTTCGATCGAACCGCGAGGTCATCAGCACCAGGATGGGACCCAAAAACGCAATGATGAGCGCGAAGAGGCTGATCAGTAGTCCCGCTTGAAAGACAGATACCCCAAACCTCTCAACGATGACGGGGAGGATTCCAACCACCCCGAACTCGACGGCATACAGGCCGAAAAGTCCGAGGGCGATAAAGGGCATGGACGACGCCGGCTTGGCGCTTTGGTTCATCAAGTACTTCCCAAAAAAAGAATGGCCAACAAGCGGCCCCGCCTCGAACTGCGGTGTCTATGCAGGACGTCTCAACCAGAGGGTCAGCCAGCACCGTTTTGACCGTCCCCCCGCTCTGCAACGTACCGGCGCGGTGATGGCTTGGATCCAAGCGATTGCAGCGAATGTAGTCATGCCTAGGGTGCTTGACGCCCATACCTTCGGATGAATTGACGCATCCAAAGGTGGAGGATGAAATTCGTTGTGCTTCTATCTTTGAAGCCTTATGCCGAGCGACGCCTACTAGGCTCATCGGAGCGCAGATGACGTGCTTTCGGGCGCCAGCCCGCTCGCCACAAGCAAACCTTGCGCGAACCTCGCCCAACCTGCAGCGGCTGTAGAAAGACCAACAATGTTTGACCTCAACGTAAACGGCAATCGTCACTCTGTTGACGTTGCCAGCGACGTCCCCCTGCTCTGGGTCCTGCGAGACGTCATCGGCCTGACGGGCACGAAGTTCGGCTGCGGGGTCGCGCAGTGCGGAGCCTGCACGGTCCACCTGGACGGACAGCCCGTCCGATCCTGCGTGCTGCCAGTCAGCGCCGTGGAAGGTCGTGCGGTCACGACGATCGAAGCGATCGGCGATACCGCCGTCGGCAAAGAGGTCCAGAAGGCGTGGCTGGACGTTGATGTCGTTCAGTGCGGGTACTGCCAATCTGGCCAGATCATGTCTGCGGTGGCGCTGCTGAAGCGGCTTCCCGACCCCACGGATGAGGACATCGACGTCGCGATGGCCGGGAACATCTGCCGTTGCGCCACGTACGTACGCATCCGAGGAGCTATCAAGCAGGCTGCCACAGGCAAGGTTGTGATGATGCAGTCGATCGCACCTTCGAGCAAAGGCTGACGAGCATGAAGAACATCATCACTTCCAAGTCAGCTGCTCCCATCGGAATCTCTCGTCGTGACGCGCTGCGTACGACCGGCCTTGCGATAGCTTTCGTCTGGACGGGTGGGGCCAGCAAGGCGGCTCTCGCAGGCATCAATCCTCGCCATCAGCCCGAGGACGCCGCGGCCGCAGCACTGGACGGCGCGCCGGCGTTTGCGCCCAACGCCTTCATCCGCATCGACACCGATGGGACGGTCAGACTCGTTATGCCCACGGTCGAGATGGGCCAGGCGATTTACACCGGCTCAGCCATGCTGTTGGCGGAAGAACTGGGCGTTGATATGGACCAGATCAAGGTCGAACACGCTCCACCCAACGAGAAGCTCTACGCGCAACCAATCCTTTTTGGCCAGATCACCGGAGGCTCAACCAGCACACGGGCAACCTTCCGAGTGCTGCGCGAGGCCGGCGCTGTCGCCCGGACGCTGCTCGTTGGCGCAGCAGCCGCCGCGTGGAAGGTCGACCCTGGGACCTGTACGGTCAAACGCGGTCAGGTGCTGCATCCAGCAACTGGTCGCTCGGTCGGATTCGGATCCATCGCCGCGGCCGCGGCGAAGCTGCCCATGCCCGAAAGCGTGAAGCTGAAAGACCCGAAGGACTTTCAGCTGATCGGACGACCGCTGCGACGAGTTGATTCCGTTGGGAAGGTCAACGGCTCGACGCCGTTCGCCATCGACACTTGCCTGCCTGGCATGAAGGTCGCTACTGTCATGGCGTCGCCGACGCTTGGCGGCACGTTGGTATCTGTCAATGACTCGGTGGCAAGGTCGATCCCTGGCTATGTCGACTTCGTCAAGATTGGCAACGCGGTGGCCACGATCGGGGAGCACTACTGGGCGGCAAAGCGTGCCTTGGACGTTCTGAAGATTGTCTGGAACAGGGGCTCGAACGCCACTCTGACGACCAAGAAACTGCGCGAGGCCATCGCCAAGACTTCCGAGACGGGCAAATCCATCGTTGCCCGAGAGGTGGGTAGCAAGCCAACAGGCACGACCGTTGAGGCTCTCTATCAGCTGCCGATGCTAGCGCATGCACCCATGGAGCCCATGAACACGACGGTTCACGTAACACCGCAAAAGTGCGAAATCTGGGTCGGTACGCAGCTTCCAACGCGGTCCGTTTCTTTAGCCGCAAAAATTTGCGGGCTCCCCGAGGAGAAGGTTGTCCTTCACAACCAGTATCTTGGTGGCAGCTTCGGCCGGCGGCTGGAGACCGACTTTGTCGAACAAGCAGTCGCCTTCGCGAAACAGGTGCCCTATCCGCTGAAAGTGGTTTGGTCGCGCGAGGAAGACATCCGCCAGGACATCGTTCGCCCGATGTACCACGACAAGGTGTCTGCCGTCGTCGACGCGGACGGAAAGCTCGTGTGGTTCGGCGATCGCATCTGCGGCGGCAGCGTCCTTGACCGCTGGCTGCCGGTTGCCTTGCGCAAGGACGGACTTGACGCGGACGCCACCGAGTGCGCAGACACCCTGCCCTACGATGTCGAGAATCTGAAAGTCGAGTGGGTTCGATACGTTGTTCCGGCCGGTATGCGAGTCGGCTGGTGGCGTGGTGTGGGACCGAACCACAACCTGTACGTCGTCGAGAGCTTCATCGACGAGCTGGCACACCGTGCTAAGAAGGACCCGGTCGAGTATCGGCGGGCAATGCTTCGGAAGAACCCGCGCATGCTCGCAGTTCTTGACCTGGCGGTGACCAAGAGCGGCTGGGGCAAGGCCACCCTGCCCGCTCGCGTGGGTCGCGGTATTGCCATCGGCGACGCATTCGGCACCAAGGTCTGCGCTGTGGTGGAGGTAGAGGTATCGCCACAGGGGGAAGTCAAGCTGCGCAAGGCGACCGTGGCTATCGATTGCGGCCTGATCGTGAACATAGGGTCGGTGGAAGCTCAAGTCCAGGGCGGCCTGCTCTTTGGCTTGAGCGCGGCCTTGTTCAACAACGCTACGTTGGAGAACGGTGCCATCCAACAAAGCAACTTCCACGACTATCGGACGCTTCGCATCAACGAGACCCCCATCGTCTCGGTGCACACCGTGAAGAGCGAAGAGTCGCCAGGCGGCCTTGGCGAGGTCGGCACAGCGATCGCCGCTCCCGCCCTCAACAACGCCATCTTCGCTGCCACCGGGGTTCGACTGAGAGAGCTTCCGGTCGACCGAGCGCTGCTGGCTCAAGGGAAGGAAGTTTTCAAGAGTGCGGTTGGCCTGCGGAATGACGCCGATGCCAACGAAGGAGCTCAAGCATGAAGCGCGTCGCCTCCTTGGTCGTCGCTGTCGCGGTGCTCGGCGTCGCGGGGTATGCATACCTGAACCGTGTCGATCCGAACGACGGGACTGCACCACTCATCGCCGGAGCGCCGGCGGATGCACCTCTACTGGTGCGCGGCGAGTACCTCGCAAAGGCAGCGGACTGCGTCGCCTGCCACACAGCCAAAGGCGGCGGGACGCCGTTCGCCGGCGGGTTGGCGTTCTCACTTCCCTTCGGCAAGCTATACGCGCCGAACATCACGCCGGACGTGAAGACCGGCATCGGCGCTTGGACCGACGATCAGTTCGTCAAGGCGATTCACGACGGTGTTCGCGCAGATGGCCAACGTCTGTATCCGGCGTTCCCCTACACCTCGTACACCCAACTGAGCCGTGCCGACATCCTTGCCATCAAGGCCTACTTGTTCAGCCTGACGCCCGTCGAGCAGAAGAACAAGGAGCCGGAGCTGATGTTCCCGTTCAACCAACGGTGGGCGATGGGCTTCTGGAACGCCGTGTTTTTCAAGAACGAACGGTTCCAGCCCAACCCCGAGAAATCGACGCAATGGAACACCGGCGCTTACATGGCCGTCGCCTTGGCCCACTGTGCGGAGTGCCATACGCCTCGCAACATCGGCTTCGCTCTGAACAAGAGCAACAACATGGCCGGTGAGGTCATCCAGGGCTGGAAGGCTCCCAACATAACCTCGGACCCGAAGCACGGTCTTGGAAGCTGGAGCAATCAGGAGATTGCGGACTACCTGATGAAGGGTCACGCTCAGGGTCGCGGATCGGCCGCCGGTCCGATGGCGGAGGCTGTCGAGAATAGCCTGCAGTACATGAATCGTCAGGACATCGACGCGCTGATTACCTACCTGCGAGATGTGCCGGCACGGGAAGGAAAGTCGCCGACGACCATCGACCCACGGCCACCGCTCGCCACGACGGCAACGGCCTTTGCGCCTGCGAGCAGCACGGTTCCCGAGCATGAACTTGGCATGCGACTGTTCTCCTCGGCCTGCGCAAGCTGCCATCAGTGGAACGGCGTTGGCCAGCAGACCGCCCACGCATCCCTGCTCGGCGCTCGCAGCGTCAACGATCCGGAGGGCACGAACGTGATGCAAATCGTGCTGGAGGGCGTCAACGTCCACGTTCAAGGCAAGGCCGTCTACATGCCAGCGTTTGGCCACGCGTACTCGGATACCGAGATCGCAGCCGTGTCCAACTTCGTGATTCAGCAGTACGGCAACAAGAAGGGGCTGGTCACGCCCAAGGACGTCGCCGAACAGCGGAAGAAGTCCGAATAACGCTTGGAGGCAGGCATGTCTGACAGCAGCACAAAAAAGCCCTCCTCGACACCGCAGCTCTCGCGCCGCAGCATGCTCGCTCAGAGCGCCGCGTCTGCAGCGGGAGCACTTGCCCTACCTGCGCTGGCAGCTGGCGAAGCTCCTGGAATCTCCGCGGCAGCCACTCCCAACTCCTCAGGAGGAAAGTCGATGTCATACAACTTTGCGACCATCAAGACTCGCCTGGAAGCAGGCGTCCTCTTCGCTCAGATCGACAACCCGCCTCTTAACCTGGTCGGGCCGGAGCTAGTTCGAGATCTGGTCGACCTGCTCAACACCCTGGAGCAGGACATCGAGGTTCACGTGGTGGTGTTCTCGAGCGCGGACAAGCAGTACTTCATCCCCCACGTGGACATCGCGAAGGTGGCCGAATACACAAAGCAAACGGCGCGCATCCCGGGAGCGGCCAGCGGCTCGCTGGGTGGGCTTTTCCGCCGCCTGAGTGAGACACGTCAGATCACGATCGCGCAGGTCGAGGGCTTCGCACGTGGGGCCGGCAGCGAGTTCGCGCTGGCCTGCGACATGCGCTTTGCAGCCCGCGAGTCCGCCGTCTTCTGCCAGATCGAGGCCGGTTTCGGTGCCGTTCCCGGTGCCGGAGCCATCCAGCATCTCACCAGGCTCATGGGCCGCGGACGCGCGCTCGAGGCGATTCTCTCCTCCAACGACTTCGACGCTGACTTGGCGGAGCGCTACGGCTGGATCAATCGCGCGCTGCCGCAAGCCGAGCTCGCACCATTCGTCGAGCGCCTTGCACTGCGCATCGCAAAGTTCCCGCCGGCGGGCCTGGTTGCCAACAAGCGACGCGTCAACGACATCGCGTTGCCTCCTCTGGCCGACGTCCGCAATGACGGCGCGCTGTTCCAGTCGACCATCCGAGAACCACGAGCTCAGGCCCGGACGAAGGAGCTTCTGGAAGGCGGAATGCAGACTCGAGGCGACCTTGAGCGAAACTTCGCGGATGCGCTAGGTAAGCTGAAGAGCTGAATTTGAGAGGAATGCTGGCAGAGCGCCTCCTCGTCCCCCGGTCCACCCGGTGCCACCTTCATCTGGCGCCGACCACAGCCCGGTCTGCTCGGATCACTCAGACTGCTCGCCCGGGGGTTGACGCACGTCCACCAGTTTTTTCTCAATCAGTACCTGCGAAAGCTCCGGGGGGAACATCAGCTCTGCAGTCAACCCGCTCCGTTCGAAAGAGAGCGTCCCTTCCAACACCCCGTCCAGCTGCTTGCTGGGCCTGGTCCGAGGGTCTAGGGTTCTAACCTGCGCAGCCAAAGCTTCGATCCAGTCCGATGCAGGTTTCGTGGCGTCCACGACAACGAACAGCTTCGAAAGCAGAAGCTGCACCAGATCGGACGGTCCCCTCAAGCTCAGCGATACGATCAGATCGCCTTGCGGCCAGCTCAAGCAAAGTGCAATGCTCTTGAGTCCGAGAGAGGCCACGTCGACGGCTAGCGCTTCGCTCAAGTCGCGAACGAACGCGTGCATGGTTCCCGGGAAACGTTCGGACGCCCCAAACTTCAACGGGACTAGCTGAAGTCGATCGTCCGGGACCTGTATGGAGGCCACCGCGGCGAGGTTCTTACGGGCACGTAGAAGCTTGTCAACCGCCCCGAATCCGACCTCCATGACCTGGACGATGTGTATCCCGTCAGCAAGTACAACTGGTCGCAGCCCAAGCTCGAGCTGCTTCATGGGGCACCCCGGATTCAACCAGATGAAGGCGCTCAATGCATCCTCGGCCGCAGCGGCATCTGCTTGAGCATCGCCCTTCGCGATCTGCTCCGCGACAACATCTCGCTCATCCTCCAATCCGTCGGTTTGGGCGCCCAGGTACTCCGGAACCAACGGATTCCCCTTGAAGTAGTCGCTGAGCAGACGCTTCCATTGGTCCACGCCCAAGATCCCATCGAAGCGAAATAGCTTCGTGTACTCCGAGTGTTTTCCTGCTCGGTCGATGTTGAGGTCGATCCGCTCGAGGTACCGTTCCACAGGGTAGGCACGGATCGCGCCGTCGAAGTGTGTGATGCACCGGTCTTCAAGCGAGTACTCGGCGTGAGCGTAGCGACACCCATACCGCTCCCCGGGCAGCCCTGACGACGGAATGTCTCTTAACTCCTCCAACTCCAAGGTACGGAAGCTCCTAGCCCCCTCACCGCTCGATCGAGTCTCAGGCGGTTTCCACCACACGTGGGTCTTGTCGACACCTTCGTAGTCCCTTGTACCCTCATCCGCTTTGTGCTCGGCAACGCCGCTCGGAATTGACGCGATGTCGTCGGAATAGCGCGGCCCATGCCAATACTCGAACTCCAGGAGCTCTTTGACTTCATCAGGATGGCCAACGCGGTCAGGATCCAAGCGAAGCCTTGCTCGCAATTTCACATCCTTAGCAGCCTTAGAGAAGCTCCTGAGGAAGTAGTCGTTGAGCTTGTTGACGTGTGCCTGGCCCCTCCTAAAATATCTATGGGCGAACAGCACTAGCTGCCGCTTCTCATCGACAAAGACGCCGGGCGACCGCACTTTGCAGCGCGTGAGCAGATAGGAATAGTCGACCAAACCGTCCTTGTCGACATGCTCGCTGGAAGGATCGAAAAGATCCGGATAGAGCCTAGCGGCCAGCCCGTCACGGATAGCCACGGCTGTCTCGACACGGAGATGCACTGTGTCCTGCTCATCCAGCACCTCCGGAACCACGCGCTCTGCCAATTCCTTTCGAAGACGTTCCGATCCGTCGGTGTGATGGCACTCCCAATAACGTCGTATGAATTCCGCCAGCTCCGCCCGTTCGGCCTCGGTCTCAGCCTGCTGGATGAGTCCAACTACCCGAACCATGGCGCCATCTATGAAGTGGCCAAGCGTAGCGCTCCAACCTGCAGGTCTGGTCAAGTCATGCTGCAAATTGACAGGCATCCCTCTCATCAGGCCGTGCTTCATCACGTGGACGAGATGACTTTCTTCCGCCTCCATCAAGGCGGAAGCCGGCACGCGCATCTTGGCGCGATTGACTTGGTCGGAATTGAAAATCTGCAGGCTTCTTTTTGGCATCAGTGACCTCCCAAGGTCAATTCTGCACGGGCTTCACTCCAAGAACATATATCCGCCTCCCAGCACGCCGCGGCCCCCCCGTGGCTACCAGCGCGGGGCTCGCGGCACCATCAAGTACGAAGGGGCTGGCCGCCTTGGCGAACCAGCCCCTTCCAAGTAGACAGCTACGAGGTGGCCTGTCAGTTCAGGAAGTCCTTCAAATACTTCAGAACGATCTCGGGCTTCTCCTCCGCCACAAAGTGGCCACTGCCCTCAACACGGAAAGTCTGGGAACCAGGCGCACGCTCATTAAGCGTTGCCTTCAGCCGCGGATAGCCTGGGCCACCCAGGCCAAGGACCGGCATCTTCAAAGGACCATAGTTCGCGTCATCGGCGATGTCCTGCTCAAACGCCTGGTACCAACCGTTGCTGGCACGGATGGCATCCTTGCTTCCGTAGGCAGCCGCATACACGGCGCGATCGCGCTTATCGATTGCGGCTTCGTTCTTCAGCATGTAGCGGAAGAACCATTCGTGCTCTAGGTGGGCCCTACCCTCGAGCAGCTCCTCCGGCAGCCCCTTGACCTGATGGAACGCGAACCACCAGAGGTACGGATGGTTCTCATCAATCTTGTCGTTGAAGGTGCCCGGGTCCGGCAGCATCGAGATCTTCATGTAGCCGGCCGAGGGGTGAGCGACGTCGAGCATCACCAGCTTTCGGGTCTGGTCCGGATGATTCGCGGCAAAGCTGAAGGCCACCATCGCACCAATGTCGTGGCCAATCACATCCACCTGTGAAAGCCCCAGCTTCGTCACCAACTCAGACATGTCCTTGGCCATGTTCTTCTTGTCGAAACCGCCGCTGGTCTTCTCGGACTGGCCCATACCGCGAAGGTCCGCAACGATCACGCGGTGGGACTTGGCCAGCTCAGGCATGATTTTGTGATACGACCACCAGGTGACGGGCCATCCGGGCAGCATCAGCACCGCAGGTCCTTCTCCTCCAACGACGTAGTGGATGCGAGCTCCATTCACCGTGGCGAATTCGCTCCTGAAGCCAGGCAACGTTTTGAGAAGCTCTGCATCCGAGACCGCGAGCTGCGCGGAGCTTCCACGCGGATTCCCCTTGTGCGGCACGTCGGCTGCCGATGCAGCGAAGGCAACCAAGGCGAAGGAGATCGCTGTGAGGGTGGTCTTTAGATTCATGAAGTGTGGAGTTGCTTGAACCACTCGACCACGGCAACCTTTGCCTTTGGAGCGAGTGGCATTCGTAGACACCCGGCGCACCGATCGGCGCGGCGGCCTTGAACTTCATGATAGGAAGTGGCTAAGTGCGGAACAACCATACAGAAGTCTGATCCGCAACCTCCATCCAAGACCTCGCTAGTACATCTTCTGTCTGCAAGCTTCGGCGCGCGCAAGAGTCCCCCGTGCGAAAGCGAGCAAATCCGACCCAGATAGGCGCGTCGGAACAACCCTGCGTATAGTTGTCACTTCCTTTTTTATAGTGACAATCTACTGAAATTCCGTTGCGCGTGAACTTTGTCTCCGGACGGGACGCAGCGGGTCTACAGCAGTGAAGTTGGAGTTGTTGATGAATTTTTCTCGTCGCCGGTTCGGCGGTCACGTCACAGGCGCGGCAGTTGGTGCCGCTTTGGCCGCTTGCGGTGCGGAAGGCTCTGACGGGTCCACTTCCAAGCGAGCGGTGGTCCTCGTTCACGGGTCCTGGTTCGGCGGCTGGTCCTACGCCCAGCTCATCCCATTGCTGGCAGCCAAAGGCATCACGGCCGTCGCGCCGGATCTGCCAGGCCATGGCCTGACCGCAAAGTTCCCGACTAGCTTCGGCCAACGGCCGCTGAACGCAGGAACGTTCGCGACCGAACCTTCCCCACTGGCGTCGATTTCGCTCAGTCAGTACGTCACTGCCATCCTGCAGACGGTCGACCAGCTCACGGCTGCTGGCTTCGGACCGATCTCGTTGCTCGGCCACAGCATGGCGGGCATCCCGATCACCGCGGCGGCCGAACAATCGCCTTCGAAGATCGCCAAGCTCATCTACCTCTCGGCGTTCATGCCTGTCACCGCTGCACCCGCAGCCGTGTATCTGCAGAAGGCCGAGGCCGCAACCAGCCAGATTGGACCGCTGTTGATGGCCGACTTTGCGCAGGTGGGAGCTCTTCGGTTTGACACCAACTCCGCCGACTCAACGTACCGTCAGGGTCTGAAGAACACGTTCTGCGCCGATATCTCTGATGACGCCTTTGCGGCCGTCGCTCATTTGATGCAGCCCGATGACCCGGTTCAGGCATTTGGAACCCCGACCGGCGCCACAAGCGCAAAGTGGGGATCGGTTGCTCGGGCGTACGTCGGTTGTACTGCAGACAACGCAGTCCCTCCGGCGCTGCAGAAGCTCTTCGTTTCCGAGGCCGACACCCTGGCCCCTCAGACCAAGACGGACTTCCGGACCTTCTCCGGTAGCCACACGCCGTTCTTCTCGAACCCGTCAGGCCTTGCCGACCTGCTGGCGACGCTCATCGCTTAAGCTCCTCGTCGAATAAACAAGCGGGGGACAGAACGCAAGTTCTGTCCCCCGCTCAGTTTTGTCCAGGGCGTCGACGAACCCGCCCCGGCCCGCTGGTCGGCGCGGATTAGGCCAGCAGCGTCGCTTCCATCGTAATCTCGCACTTGAGAAGCTTGGCGATCGTGCAGTTCGTCTTGGCTCGGTTGGCGCAGTGGAGGAACATTTCCTCCGTGGCACCTGGCACCTTGGCCGAAACGATGACATGGATGCCCTTGATGGTCGGGCGGCGGTCGTCGTCATAGCCCAGGTCCACATCGACATAGGTGTCGACGGATTTGGCCTCGAGCTTGTTCATGCCGAAGTTGTTCGCCAGCGCTTGGTTGAAGCAGCCGGCGTAACCGGCGGCCAGGAACTCTTCGGGGCTGGCGCCAGGCGTTCCTTCGAATCGGCTTGAGAACGAATACGGAGCCTTGTTGACGACGCCAGAGCGAGCCGAGATGGTTCCCTCCCCGGTAATCCATGGCCCTGTCCAGGTTGCGGATGCACTTGCCTTCACAGTTGACTCCTTCGTGAGGTAGGAAAAGTGTTGGAGGCCCTCCCCGACTCACGGGTTGAGTAGCGGGGGCACCTTCAAATTCAAAACATGTTTAGTGAACGGCTTCAGTTTTGGAAGCCATACATCGGTGTGTCACTGGGAAAGTGCCACCGACCGCTTAACGGAAGTTGGTGAGGTCAGCCCTGCAACAGCGAGCGAAGCATCCACGCCACTTGCTCGTGCTCGTTCAGACGCTGCGTTGCCAAGTCGGCTGTTGGCTCGTCGTGAGCGACGCCGGCCAACACCAGGACCGCCCGAGCGGTCCGGGCGACGGTCTCGTGACCCACCAACAGGATCCGAACCATCTCCAGGGCGGGAGGCGGCGCGCTGGGGGCGTCCTTGAGGGTGCTGAGGGCGCTGAACTCGGCGTACGAGCCTGGCGCGATGTGGCCAAGGGTTCGAATTCGCTCGGCGATGGGATCCACGGCGTTCCATAGCGCGGTGTATTGCGCCTCGAACATTCCGTGGAGCGAGTTGAACATCAACCCCGTCACGTTCCAATGAAAGTTGTGCGTGGTGAGGTAGAGCGTGTAGGTGTCGGCCAAGAGTCGGGACAGGAGCTCTGCGATCGCGCTACGGTCCTCGCTGGAAAGGCCGATGTCGACCTTCGGGGTGTTAGGCGTTCCCAAGGTCGCAGTTTTTGGCTTCTTCGCTCGTTGAATCATGTAGGTATGTAGATGGGAGGGGAAAAACTGGCGGCACGGCGCTCCGCCGCAGAGAGATCTCTACTGCGACCGTGGGGCGTCCGACCGGGCGCTGAATCAGCTCAGCGTGCTCGCGGCGGACTGTCTGGCTGCCAACCGCCGCCGAGTGCTTTGAACAGATTGACGTTGGCGACCAGGATGTCCGCACGGATCTGGACCGCCTGCTGTTCCGTCAAGAACAAGGTGCGCTGAGCGTCGAGCACTTCGAGATAGGTCGAATAGCCGGCGCGGAACCGGTTCTGAGCGATCCGTAAGGCCTCTTGGGTTGACGCACGCTGGGCGTCTAGTTCCATCTGCTGTTGGCTCGTGGAGGTGACGGTCGACAGCTGATCTTCCACTTCGGAGAATGCCGTCAGGACGCTCTTCTCGTAGTTATGCAGCGCCTCTGACCGTTGGGACTTGCTTAGCTCCACCTGCGCACGGAGGCGGCCACCCTCAAAGATGGGCGCCAGCACGCTGCCGCCCAAGCTCCAGATCTTGAACGGGTCCCCCGTGTAGACCGATGACCCAGTGCCGCCCAGCGCAGCAGTCAATCGAAGTGAAGGCAGTAACTGGGCGCGCGACGCTGCAAGCTGGGCGTCGGTGGCGGCAACCAGTGCTTCGGCTGCAGCGATATCCGGGCGACGGCGCACGAACTCCGAAGGAATACCGGTCGCGGGCAAATCTGGCGAGACGAGTCGACCTAACGCCGATCCACGCTCCACCGCCCCTGGCGCGCGGCCCAGCAGAAGGCAGATTGCATGCTCAGCTCGGCTGACAGCCAGCTCCAACTGAGGCACGACCACAGCCGTTGCCCGGTACTCTGACTCTGCCTGCGCCAGCTCGAGCTTGGAGGCGTATCCGTGCGCCTGTCGCGCTTTGGCGAACGAGACTGCAGCCTCTCGCGAGTTCAAGGTATGCCGAGCCAGCAGCAGGCGTTCATCCAGCGCTAGCAGGTTGATGTAGGCTGAGGCGGTGGCCGCGGCGACGCTCAGGGCCACTGCGTCTCGTGACGCCTGGCCTGAACGCACTCTGTCCTTGGCAGCTTGCGTCAGAGAGCCGAAGCGTCCCCATACGTCCACCTCATAAGACGCCTGAAACTGCTCCTGGTGCGAGGTGGCCAGGAACGGTCGGCGAGAGACAGGGCTGACCGCGTCAGCTCGGCCACCAGTCGCGCCGACTTCCAAAGTAGGCAGCTCCGCTCCGTGCTGTACCGCGGCGAGCGCTCGTGCTTGGTTGACCCGTTCCTGCGCAATACGCAGGTCGCTGTTGCTTTCCAAGGCCTGTGCGACCAGACTGGTAAGCGTGGGATCGCCAAACGCCTTCCACCAATCTGCGCTCACTTGCTGCGCACCTCCGGGCTGGCTCCAGCTCAGCGGGGCCTTGTTCGGCAGTTCTGAGTGTTCCGAGAAAACGGCGCACCCGGCGAGGGGCACAAGCAAGAAGAGCGCGAGCTTTGCCAGCTCCCCTCTTCGATCCTCAGAAAACTGGAAGCTCATCATTTGGCTGCCGTTTGCTGAGAGGACTTGGACGTGTCGACGCGGGTGATGACAGACATGCCCGGACGCAGACGTTCGACGAGAGGTTGGTCCGGATCGAGGGCGATCCGCACGAGCAGACGCTGCGGAATCTTCGTGAAGTTGCCCGTCGCGTTGTCGGGCTTGATGACGCTGAACTCGGACCCCGTTGCGGGCGATATCCGCTCCACGGTCCCTCGCAGAGTTGCGTAGGCCAGTCCATCGACCTTCATCTGTGCGGGCTGACCGGGCGCCATGTGAGCCGTCTGCGCTTCTTTGTAGTTCGCGACAACCCAAACCTGCGAGGGGACAACCGCCAAAAGCTGCGTTCCAGGCGTCACGTATTGGCCCAGTTTGACGCCGACCTCACCGATCTGGCCGTCGCGGGGAGCCAGGACGCGCGTGTTCTCAACGTCAATTTCTGCGAGTTTGACGGCCGCCTTGGCTGCCTCCACCGCGCCAACAAGAGAGGCCCGAGTAACCTCGACGGAGCGCAGGTCTTGTTCGGCCGAGGCACGCGCGGCATGAGTCACCAACACTGCGGCATCGGCCTGCCGAGCGGTTGCCTCGGCTTGACGGAGGGCAGCGACGGTCTGATCCCGCTCCCGGACCGAGAGCGACTCATTGCCGACAAGCGCTTCAGCACGCTGCATGTCAGCCTGCGCTCGAGCGAGTTGCGCTTTGGTATTCGCTACTTGTGCCGTGGCGCTCACGACCTGCGCGCTGGCGCTGTTGAGAGCTGCTTGACGAACCAAACGCGTCTGCGGAAGGTTTGCCAGGCTCGCTAGCTGCACCGCAAGATTCCCCTTGGCAACCTCCAGCTTCTGGAGGTAGTTCTTATCGTCCAGCTGAATAAGGACATCGCCCTTCTTCACCTTCACGAAGTCCTGCACGTTGACCGAGGTCACGTAGCCGTCCACCTTAGGCGCAACGATGGTCACGCTGCCACGGACGTACGCGTCCTCGGTCAGTTCCACCGGACTCTGGAACGGGGGAATCTCCCAGACGTAGAGGATGAGCAACACCGCAGCGACGGTGGCGGCGCCGATGGCGAGCATGACGCTCAGCGGACGTGCAGTACTTTCGGACATGTTGGCTTGATCAGCGATTACGTGTTCGGCGCTTGGGGCGCGGGAGTGGCAGCCTTCGCGCCCTTGACTTCAAAGCGGACGGTCACAACCAGGAGGTAGATGAACGTGCATACGGCCAGGGCTGCTATCAGGAAGAAAACATCGTTGTAGGCACGAATGAGCGCCTCACGACTGGTCTGCTGCATCAGCGTTGCAAGCCCTGCTCCGGATCGCTGAGCCGAGTCCACCAGGGTGCCGGCATAAGCGCCGCCGCCTTGCGCTACCCGAGCTGCGACTTGGGGGTCGCTTAGGCGTAGCCACTGCGAAAGTGCGGCGAAGTGATGACTCTGGCGCTCCGCCAGAAGAGTCGTCAGCGCAGCGGAGCCCATGAGGCTGCCCATCTGATTGCAGACGGCGAAAACGGCGAAGAAACTGATCACGTTCCTCATGCCGTCCAAGATGACCGGGATAAATCCAGTCAGCAGCGCCGACATCAAGAACATGGACGTGCCGATCGCCAGTAGCGTCTGGCTGAGATACAGATCCTCTGGCCGGGTCTGTGCCGTGGACTGGGTGTCCATCCAGGCAGCAGCGAAGATGAACAGCAGCGAAACCAAGGCGGGATACCGAAACTTCAGCCAGGGGATCGCCAACAACGACAGAAGGAAGCCAGCCGCGGTCCCGAAGGTCACCCACCAGAAAAGCCCGTGCATCTGGTCGTTCGTGATGCCCAGCGAGTACATCATCGTGACGACCCCGAAAGGTTGCTCCGAGAGCACCAATCGGAACAGGATGATGGTGATGGCCAGCGTCATGACCGGAGGCGTGCATACCCATCTGAGGTCGATGAGGGGGCGCTCTCGCCTCAACTCAATCATCACGAAGATACCGAGCAGACCGATGCCTGCGGCTAGGCACCCGCCGATCCAAGGAGCGTCAGTCCACCATGCCACGCGCCCTTGTGTGAACACCACGCAAAGCAGCGCCAAAGCGGTCGCGTAGAGCGAGAAGCTCAGTGCATCGCCTTTGTTGAAAACCTTCATCAAAGGCGGCGGCGTCAGCCGCACGGCATTGATTGCCGCCAAGCACGCGCAGGCCATCGCCAGGTCAAAGAGTTGCAACCCTCGCCACGACGCGTGCTCAAGCAGGCTCTCAGAGATGATCCGCGCCAGCGGTGACCCAAACTGAAGGGCAGCAAATCCCAGTGTGATGCCATAGGGAGCAAAACGCTTGGGGAACGCCTCCAGCATGTACAAGAGCGATAGCGTGATGAGCGGTGTCGCCGCAAGCCCCAAGGCAGCTCTGGCCACGAGCGCGGACTGGAGGTCTCGCACCACCAAGTTGATCACGCTCACCAGGAGGTAGACGAAGATCCCCCACTCGGCAAACCTGCGCAGGCCGTACTGGAGGCGCATCTTCGTCAGGATCACAGCGCAGGACAGCGACGTGGCGAAGTACGCGGTGGTCAGCCAACCGCCCTCCGCAGAGGTCGCACCCAGCGCCCCTTGGATTGCCGGGTAGTTGTTGTTGACCAGGAAGACACCCAAGCCTTGGGTGAGTCCGACCAAGGCCGCCACCAGGCCGTGCGCAACCCCGCTGCCCAGTTCATACGGAACCTCGGCAGGAGCCTGACTGGGGAGCGCTGGCGCTGGCGCGGTAGTCACAGGTCCGAGCTTTTCAGTGGACCGTCAGGACGCAGAGCCGAAGCCCCGGTACGGAGCAAGCGAGTAGGTCTGTTCGATGCGAAGCAGTCCATCCTTCACGAATGGCAGCCCGGACATCAGACGCACGGCCTCACCCTCGGACGGGACTTCCAGCATCAAGAGCGCGCCACCGCCACCAGCTTTGGACCACACCTGACGCACGATGTCCTGTGCATAGAGGCTGCGGACGTAGTCGGCCTCCGCCTTCATGCGCTCTGGGGTGATCTTCTTGAGGGCATCCGCATCGATGAACCCCACCACACAAATCACTTGCATCTCGACCTCTGGATACTCATTCGTTGACTTGAGGATTTGCCGCCGCGGGTATCAGCCTGCTTCGTTGAAGCAAGCGTAAAAGGCGACAAAAGCAAAAAACCTGCAGCTCATGCTAGCTTCAGTATTTGAAGCCATATATCAGACCAAGGTGTTAATTCGCGAGTGACCTAGGCTTACCCGGACGGTCTCTTGCGTCTATCAGCATCTGCAGCAAGCGTCTACCAGACTCTTTGACTAGATGACCACGTCCAGCCTGGAACCTAGAGTTCGCAGTCTGGTCGCAGGCTGCTCGCAGTTCATGCTCGAGCAGAGCAACGCCGCTCCTACATCGTCCGCACCGGTCCTCATGCCCATCGATCCACTTCGCTTACTTGAGATTGCGACCGGCACCTTGGCAGCCGGCGTTGGAAGCGTTTGGATCGCAAACTGCGTGACCAAATTCGGCGGCACGCGGCCCCAACTGGACAGCGAAGCGCACTACCTGTTGAGCCTCGCAGCAGGCGCCCTCTTAGCAACCGCATTTCTACATCTGCTGCCGGAAGCCTTCGAGAGCAATGCGTCGCCTTCAACGCTGCTTGCACTCCACTTAGCCGGAATCCTTGCGTTCTTTGTGCTCGACAAGGCGGAGATCTGGCATCACGGGCACGAACACGCCCGTGAACTTCCCTATGCGACCGCTGGGCATACAGGCTCGAACGGGTATTTGCGCGTCAAAGGTCATGCCCATTCCCCCCAGAGCGGTCACGCACACGACAGCCCCGGCGAAGCTCGATCGAAGAGTTCTGGCGCCTGGTCCGCGCTAGTCGGCGACAGCATTCACTGCTTCAGCGACGGGCTTCTCATAGCTTCAGCGTTCATCGCGGACGTCCGACTTGGCATCGTCGCGAGCACCGCAGTCCTTGTCCACGAAGTTCCTCACCACATAGGCGACCTCATACTGGTTCGCCAGTCCAGCAGCGGACGCGGAGCGTTCATGAAAGTTGCGTGCGCAGGCTCCGTGACGCTGGTGGGCGGACTTTTTGGCTGCTGGCTCACGAGCGAGTTCTCGGCGTGGACACCCTACTTCCTGGTCCTTGCCAGCAGCAGCTTCGTGTACGTCGCCCTGTCCGATCTTCTGCCTCAGTTGCAAGTTCGGCTTACCACCAGACAGGCGGGGCTGCAGGTCGCAGCTCTGCTCGTTGGTATCGCCCTCGTGGCAGCTGTCAGTCACATCGCAGAGCCGGAGCACACAGCCTCCAATCGACACGAACATGAAGCAAGCTCGCAACCGGAGGCATCAGCGCCGGCTCACGAGACCTCCTTCCCTGCGGCGCACCTGAGCACCGCCACCCCTCCCTGACGTTGAACAAGCCCATGGATAGTCTCAGCGGCATGTCCGTATTCGTCTTGGTAGCCAAGACCCTGAACTTCAGCGCCGCCGGCCGCGAGCTGGGCATCTCACCATCGGCGGTCGGCAAGGCGATAGGTCGCATGGAGACGAAGTTGGGGGTTCGACTGTTCCGTCGCACCACGCGTACGATCGAGCTCACCGACGAGGGCGTTCTATTTCTGGAACGCTGCGAACGGATACTGAGGGAAGTGGAGGCAGCAGAGACCGAGCTTGGCGCCTTGGCGTCGAAGCCGACTCCAAAGCTGCACATCAACCTTCCCTTTGCTGCAGACGAGCTGCTGCGCCCCCTGGCCGCCTTCTCCGCTTGCCATGCGGGGGTGGAGATCGAGATCGACCAGTTCGGAAGCCGGTCCTCACCGTTGGGTGGCGAGGCGGATGCGGCAATCTGCCTCGGAACTGTTTACGACCCTTCTCTGGACTCGCGCCAGGTGGGTACGCTCAGCTTCATCTTCGTGGGCTCGCCCGCATATCTGGCGCGTGCTGGGACACCCCAGACGGCGTGCGACCTCCACCGCCATGCGACCGTTCGCCTACGCTCTTCAGCAGGAGGTCAGCTCGAACCGTGGCCGCTTGAAGGATTCAGTGAGAGCTTCTCAAGTTCCGTGCAAGCAAAGGTCGTCGCAAACGGCATGGATGGCGTGCTGCACGTCGTCCTCGCGGGCGCAGGTGTTGGCCTGCTACCGGAGACGCTGGTGCGCAATCTGATTCGTGAAGGGCAACTGCTGCATGTGCTGCCTACAGTGCGCAGTCCTAAGGTCGCCCTCACCCTGGTTTGGCCAAGGGAGAAGCAGTCGGACCCAAGGCTTCGCTCCCTTGTGACCCTGTGGACTCAACCGGCAGGCGCGCACGGTGTGTGCATAGACACCCCAGACACGCGCGTCTCAGCTCTGGCCGCCTAGGCGTCAACGCAGAACTGAGCCTGAAGACGAGATTTGGCGGACACACTGGCGCGAAACGCGCGCCTCAAGCGCTGCCGGCGCCGAGCCCGCCGCGCGCCAGACACTGTCACTTCATAACGAACCCGCGCTCCTTAAGCACACGGAGCAGCTTTTCGCGGCCAGTAAGGGCTGCGGCGCCGGACACCCTTTGGATGGCCTTGGAGGTCCAAGTCGATGCTGGCATGTTCTGGCTGAGCTCAAAGTTCGTCATCGCTGCGTCGTAGCGCTTCATAGCGACCGGATCGAACGTGCCGTACTTCTCGCGGTGTAGAACGATGCTCGCAGGCAGTCGCGGTTTGATGTCGCTGTCGTAGTCGCGATCGGGAGTTCCGACGGCCAGGCCGAAGACCGCAAACGACTCCTCGGGCAGGCCCAGTTCCTTTGCGACTTCGGCTGGGTTGTTTCGCATGGCTCCGATGAAGCAACTTCCGAGTCCCATCGAGGTCGCGGCGACTGCGGCGTTTTGCGCGGCAAGCGACGAATCCACAACCGAAACAAGGAAGCTGTCGAAATATTCGAGCCCTTCAACGGCCGAAGCAGCTTGCTTGCCCAAGGTTCGAAGCCTTGCGAGGTCCGCCACAAAGACCAGAAGCAAGGGAGCTTGAATGATGTGCCGCTGATTGCCTGAAAGGACAGCCAGTTTCGCTTTCAACGACGGGTCTTGCACCGCGATCACGCTCCAAGACTGAAGGTTGGACGAGGTCGGTGCCGACTGCGCCGCGGCAACGATGGCGGCCAGCTGCTGTTCCGTCACACCCGCATCCGTGAACGCGCGGGTCGAGTAGCGGTTCACCAGCGTCGACAACACGACGTTCCACGGCGCTTTGGCATCAGCCAGATCACTCGCGTCGACGCCGTAGCGCTTGGCAAGCAGCTCCTCGCGGCTCATGTTGGCCACATCCAAAGAATTGTTCATGCTAGACACCTCAAAATCGCTCGTAGCCCACGTCGATCGAAGCGACGACAGATACCAGCAGGACCGAAAAATCTGTTGTGGGTTCATGGGTGCAGCTCCCTCGGCTCGACCTGGCTCGACCAGAGTTGAAGAACCCGCTTGAAGTCGATCGGCTGAGTGACCGCCCTCCGCTGATAGTCCAGGAGCGCCCGAATCAACTGCGTGCCGGGGCTATGCGAGCTCCATCGAACTCCGCGTCGGGTCAGTAGACAAGTTCACACCGGACCCTAAGCCGGCGCTGTCCGCAGCCTCGGTGGTGCACGCACTTGAGTCTTCAAACCTCAACTGCTCGAAGCGCTCCAGACTTCCGTTCTTGGCAGCTGTGAGCTCTGCGAGCGCCGAGATGGCAATCTCGGCGGGAGTCTTGCCGCCTAAAGGCAATCCAATGGGACCTCGCAGCCTGTCGACCTGCGCATCGGTGAGGTCAAACAGCTTTAAGCGTCCCCGTCGTCGGGCGCTGTTGCGGCGGGAGCCGATCGCACCAACGTAGAAGGCGTCCGAACGCAGCGCCTCCATGAGCGCCAGGTCGTCCAGCTTCGGGTCGTGGGTCAAAGCAATCACCGCGGTCCGAAAATCGACCTTCAAATCGATCACCACGTCGTCAGGCATGCCGGGAACCAGCTCCACCCCTTCGAGATTCCAGTCCTTGGTGTACTCGATGCGAGGGTCACACACATAGACCTGATAGCCCACGCCGGTCGCTACCTGAGCCAGGAACTTCGACAAATCTCCTGCCCCGATGACAAGCAGCCGCCAACGCGGTCCCATCACCGCGGAGAACTCGTTGTCATCAAGCTCAACGACGTTCTCCGTACCCGATCCATGCTCGAGGACAACGGAGCCATCTGACAGCCGAAGTCGCCTGCGCACGAGACCCCTTCCCACGAGCAGGGCCAGTAGCTCATCCAGCCGGCTCTCTAGGCTCAAGGTCTCTATGACCAATCGGATAGTCCCGCCGCATGGAAGGCCAAACTTGTGGGCATCCTCGGAGGAGATTCCATAGACAACGGCCCTTGGCGGCCGCTGTTCGATCCCGCCATCTCGAACTCCAGCGATGAGGTCGTCCTCGATGCACCCACCGGACACCGAGCCAACGACTGACCCATCCTCACATACCCCCAGCATGGCTCCCGGCGTGCGCGGACTGGATCCCCAGGTGTTCACCACGGTGACCAGCTGGCAGCGCTTACCTGCCCCCACCCACGCGGCGCAGGCGCGCAAAACTTCAAGGTCAAGGCTTTCCACGGCGTTGTTCAAGGTGTTCGCTCACCGCGTGGGAATTGCGGCGAGCGAGGGAGCATGCGGCACTCGCAAAAATACCCAAGATGGGCGTGACTAAGCCGCCACGTCCAAGTCAGGCGACCAGTTGCGCGTCCAACGTGATGTCTGCCTTCAGAAGCTTGCTCACAGGGCAACCTGCCTTGGCATCCGCTGCCAGCTTCTGGAACGTCGCCTCATCGGCCCCCGGCACTTCGGCCTTCAGCACCAGATGCACCTTGGTGATCGCGAAACCACCTTCGACGGACTCCAGCGTGACTTCGGCCTTCGTATCCATCTGCTTGGCGGTGAAGCCGGCCTGCTGCAGGATGAGGGATAGAGCCATCGTGAAGCATCCCGAATGTGCGGCCGCAATCAGCTCTTCGGGATTGGTACCCGGGAGGCCTTCAAAACGGCTCGAGAAGCCGTACGGATAGGCACTCAACGCGCCGCTCTGGGTGGAGATGGCACCCTTGCCATCCTTGATTCCGCCTTGCCAGACGGCGCTGCCGGTTCGCTTGATTTCCATGTTCAGTCCTTAAGGGAGTTAACGGAGGACGACGACCAGCGCCGCCCATCAAAGTTCATCAAAGCCCAGATCCGGAGACTCCAGGCTCGAATGTCATGCGCATCCCCATAGAGCTCGTCATCAGGCATGCGCAAGAAAATGCCGCGTCAAGCGCGGCAAGAGCGGCCGAGACTGGCTAACACCGGCCGGCCAAGGCCGTCTCAATCCCAGGGAGGGACGCTCCGGCGATAGACCCATCCTTTGCCCTTGGCGTGCAACGTGCCAAAGCCTGGGAACGAAAGATGTGCTGCCGCCACTAATGCGCCGGCGGAGGCCGCTTCCGCGAAGAGCTTCTGGCGCGCCACGACCGCGGCGCGCGGATCGCTGTCCCAAACGATGGTGACTGTCGGATCGTCGAACTGAACCGCAGCCACGTGAATAAGGTCCCCGAGGATGTAGAGCTTTTTGCCCTCGCTCTCGACGATGTAGCTGGTGTGCCCAGGCGTGTGCCCAGGCGACGGCACAGCAGTAACCCCTTCGGCCACGACGCCAGGGCCATCGATGGGCTTGAGACGGCCGTCCGCTTGGTACGGCCCATAGGCTGCAGCAGCAACCTCGAAGCCCTCTCGCTCCTCATGAGACTCGTTCGGCTTGGCCTGGTGGCCAAGGAAGAAGTCCACATCACCCTTACCCACGTGGACTACGGCGTTCGGAAACACCTTCTGACCGTCGCGCGTCAGACCCTCGACGTGGTCCCAGTGGCTGTGTGTGATGAAGACATCGTCGACATCCTCCGGCTTGTAACCGAGCGCCTTCAGGTTGGCCAGCACAGCACCCGTGGTCGGTCCATGGCTTCCAGAGCTGCCCACATCGAACAGCATCAAGCGCTTGCCGGTATTCACCAAGTAGGCGTTGATCGAGGTCTCGACCGGTGACTTCAGGTACTGCTTGGCGAGCGCCGCAGTCGTCTTCTGAGCAGGCTGCTTCAGCAGCTTCTCGACAGGGAGATTCAGACTTCCATCGAGCAGCGCCGCCACTTGGAACTGCCCGACCATGAGCGGGTAGTACCCAGGCGCCTGCGTTTTCACCATAGGCGCGGCCGCCATGGATGGTGGAACCAGTGTGATGGCGCCGAGCAGCGCGGCGGCGAACAGCGACGCGGATCTGGCCAACGTCTTGATTTCAGGCAACTTCATGAGGTTCCTCTCAGAGGTGTGGATCGGTCGGTCTGGCTCGCCGCTATCCCGGGCTCGTACCCCAAGCAACGCGGTTGCACCGCCACGACACCTGCGCGCCTCTATAGAAGCCCGCCGCGAGCCAGAGCCGACCAAATCCACGGTTCGAACTCTCTCTCGTTCCCAGCGCTGCGCCAACCAGACCAAGGTATGAGGGATCCTAAGCTCGCAACTTCTATTTTTGAAGCTAAACTTTTTTCGCGAACCCATATGTCGCCCAACGGCGACTCATCCGCAACGGAGAACTCATGACACAAGCCCTCTACCCCGCCGCCGAGACGGCGATCCTTCTCACCGACCCGTACAACGACTTCATGACTCCGGGCGGCAAGCTGTTCGATCTGGTGAAGGACGTCGCCGCAAAGAACAACGCCTTCGCCAACATCAAGAGCATCGTTGACGCCGCACGCGCTGCCGGCATCACCATCTACATCCTCCCGCACCACCGCGCCCACGCGCACGACTATGCGGACTGGGACCACGTCAGCCCGAACCAGGAGACGTCCCACAAGCTGCAGGCGTTCGCTGCGAACTCCTGGGGCGGCGAATGGGCCGAAGGCTTCGCACCGCAAAAGGGCGACGTGCTGGTGAAGGAACACTGGGGCTTCAGCGGGTTTGCCAACACCGATCTGGATGAGCAGCTCAAGCAACACGGCGCGCGCAAGCTGATCTGCATCGGCATGATCGCCAACGCCTGCGTCGAGTCGACCGCCCGCTACGGCATGGAGCTCGGATATCACGTGACGCTGGTCAAGGACGCCACTTCCGCCTTCAGCGACGAGGCGATGCACGTCTCCCATGAGGTCAACGCGCCGTTCTTCGCCCACGCGGTGCTGACCACGGCCGAGGTGCTTGCCGCGCTCAAGCCGGCCACTACTGCCGCCTAACCCTCACGGCTTCGACTGGGTCGATCGCTCGATGACTCCAGACGGCATCCCCAGCAACGAACCAACTTCTAGGAACACCATGACCACCGAATCCGACATCTATCCGACCAAGCAGACCGCGCTTCTGGTCGTCGACCCGTACAACGACTTCATGACCGAAGGTGGCAAGCTGTACGACGCCATCAAGGAAACCGCCGAAGCTTCCGGCATGTACGACAACCTGCGCAAAATCATCCCGGCCGCGCGCGCCGCGGGGATCAAGATTTTCGTGCTTCCCCACCATCGCTCGCATGACGGCGAGTTCGACCACTGGGACCACATTTCACCGTTCCAGCAGTCGGGCGTTCCCCTGCAAGCCTTCGGCGTCGGCACCTGGGGCGGCGAGTTCAATCCTGAATTCGGACCGAAGGAAGGCGACGTGGTCGTTCAGGAGCACTGGGCTCAAAGCGGCTTCGCCAACACCGACCTGGACATGCAGCTCAAGCAGCGCGGCATCCGCAAGATCATTCTGGTGGGCGTCATCGCTAACAGCTGCATCGAGTCGACCGCACGCTTCGGCGTCGAGCTGGGCTACCACGTCACGATGGTCCCGGATGCCACCGCAGCGTTCAGCCCGGCCGGCATGAAGGCGGCGTTCGAGACCAACGCCCCGACCTTCGTCCATGCGATCCGCAACGCCGAAGAGGTGATTGCCAAGTTTGAAGCGAACGTGACGGCTTGAGGTAGAGGGGCCGAGTTCGCCTACTACGGCTCTCCCTCGCCACAGGTCAGCGGGAAGGCGCTCGACGAGGCCGTCGAGCGCCTTTCTGTTTCTCCGATGGTTTTTGAGCGCTACCTAGCCAACGGAAGGCTGGCGCATACAAATTTTTCGGGCAGGAATCTCTCAAGGAGTACGCGTGAAAGACAGAGACGGACTGGCCCTCAGCATCTTGTTCGCCGTTGTGTGCGGCGCCCTGCTGGCCATCTCCAAGGCGATGGGCTGCGACCTCGCCACGCTGCTGCGCGCCGTTCCTGGAACGATCATCCTAGCGGTGGCCTCTCTGACCGCCATCTCTCGACTGCGCCTCGACCCAGCGCTTTGCGCAGCTATGGTAGCCACCCTGATGTGGCCCAACTGGTTCGGGATCGTAGACAGCATCGCGTTGGGCGGCATCGACCCGCACCAATTGCCCACACTCCCGGTTCCGAACGAGGTTCCGGTTTCGATCAGGATACTGGAGTGGTTCGGCGAAGGTTTCTGGCTCGGTGTAGCGGCATGGCGCGCTACGACGCTGCTGCGTGCCCGATGACGCCAGGCCCCTAGCCCCGCCCGCGGCGTCCCAGCGCTCATGGGGCTAGTACAGCTTGGTCGGCGGCATCAACGGACAAATGCAACGTGGCCATCGTACTATTCGGGCGCGCGCGGCTGAATGTCGCCGCGCGCTAGGCAGTGATCTAGACCTCCACCCCGGTGAACCGGGTGTTGATGTGGTCCTTCACGTTGATCGTCACATAGTTGCGATCGGCGAAGACGCTCACATCGACCTTCTCGTACGTGCTCACGCAATGAGCCAAGGCTGCGCTCAGCTTGCTTTCGATGTCCTGCACAGTCGGATAGTTGACGTCCGGTCGGAGCTCGAATTGGTACGGCTTCTTCAGCTCCGTCTCAATGTCGACCCGGACTGCGTCACCCGGCGGTGGTACCGCGACCGTGTAAGAAACGACTTTGTGTTTAGCCATTTTTTCCTCTCCCGATAAGCCCCGCGACTTGCTGGGCGTGCGTAATGAATTTCCGCTGATGATGTTAGGAGCAAGGCGGAGATCACTCTGCGCCTTCACCAAATGCCTGACTAAACTCAGAGAGATTGGTCCAGGCGTCCCACCTGGCCCAATCTCATTCATCGACCGCGATCAGGCCGTTACTCAGCTCCGCTCAGTCCTGGCCGCCAAGGCCGCGATGGCTCGTCCGACTCCAGCGCCATAAGCAGGGTCGGCCTTGGAGCAGTTGGCAACGTGGCGGTCCTTCACTTCCTGTGAAGCGTCGCCAAGGGCACGCGCCGTGTTCTCGAACAGCGCGTTCTGCTGCTGCAGCGACATCAGACGGAACAGCGCCCGAGGCTGGGAGTAGTAGTCGTCGTCGACGCGGTGGTTCCAATGGTCGGCGGCGCCCTCCACGCTCAGCGGCGGCTCGCGGAATTCGGGTTGTTCCTGCCATTCCCCCTGACTGTTGGGTTGATAGCCGATAGTGGAGCCGTGGTTGGAGTCCACGCGCATGCTGCCGTCTCGATGCGACGTGTGGAACGGGCATTTCGGCGCGTTCACAGGAATCTGGTGATGGTTCACGCCCAGGCGGTAGCGGTGAGCATCGCCATAGGAGAAGAGCCGCGACTGCAGCATCTTGTCCGGCGAGAAGCTGATCCCGGGCGGCACGTTCGCCGGCGAGAACGCGAGCTGTTCGACCTCGGCGAAGTAGTTCTCCGCGTTGCGATTGAGCTCCAGAACGCCAACATCAATCAGCGGGTAATCCGCGTGCGGCCAGACCTTGGTCAGGTCGAAGGGGTTGATGTGGTAGGTGCCCGCATCCTTCTCCGGCATGACCTGCACCTGCATCGTCCAGCGAGGAAAGTCACCTTTATCGATGGCGTTGACCAGATCCCGCTGCGAGCTCTCGCGATCACGACCCACCAGATCCTGAGCTTGGGCATCAGTCAGGTTCTCGATGCCCTGATGGGTGCGAAGATGGAACTTCACCCAGAAGCGCTCGTTGTCCGCGTTGATGAAGCTGAAAGTGTGGCTACCGAAGCCATGCATGTGGCGGTACGACTTCGGGAGGCCGCGGTCGCTCATCACGATGGTGACCTGGTGCAGCGCCTCCGGGAGCAAGGTCCAGAAGTCCCAGTTGCTGTTGGCGTTGTGCAGGTTGGTTCGCGGATCTCGCTTCACGACGCGATTCAGGTCCGGGAACTTCAGAGGGTCGCGAAGGAAAAACACTGGCGTGTTGTTTCCAACCAAGTCCCAGTTGCCTTCCTCGGTGTAGAACTTGATGGCGAAACCACGAATGTCACGCTCAGCGTCGGCGGCTCCTCGTTCGCCAGCGACCGTGGAGAAGCGAACAGCGAGCTCGGTCTTCTTGCCGACCTCGGAGAAAATCTTCGCACGGGTGTACTGACTGATGTCGTTGGTCACCGTGAACGTACCGAACGCACCCGTTCCCTTGGCGTGCATGCGGCGCTCGGGGATGACTTCGCGCGCGAAGTGGGCCAGCTTCTCAAGGTGCCAAACATCTTGGAGAAGCATGGGGCCGCGCGGGCCAGCGGTTTGCGTGTTTTGGTTGTCAACGACCGGAACGCCGGCCGCGGTGGTGAGTTTCTTCATTCCCATTCCGTTCACTGGGTGAGCTCAAGCGGATTTCGAACCCGCTTACGCACGCGATCCAAGCCGATCGCGCAAGGCGGTTCAGTAGCTCTCGGACGCAACTGTCCGGGGCGCGCCATCAGAGCTCGAAACGGCAATGCCAGCCAGTCATACACATTGGTTAATTGCCTTGCCCTCAAGCCTGATGGTGCGCGCAAGCCCAGCCGGGCAAACTAATTTGCGTTACTGCTCCATCCACCAACCGAAAACGCCGGGTTGCCTCCATCACAAATGAGCTGCGCAGAACCGTTGGCCTGCCGATGCTCATGACCGCCAGCCTCCACCCTTGAGAATGGACCGCTTGCCATGAACATCATCCGCGTCGGAAGTAGGACCCCTAATTGGGCCAATGTCACCAGTGCCACCGTTCTGCTCGCAGCCTTAGGGGGCGCCGTCACCGTCTACACGGGCTGGTTCTCTTTCCATCCTGAGGGAGCCTCCACCGCGCCAATACGCGTGACGGTCGCGCGAGCAGTCCAGAAGAACATCCGCGCCTGGCAGGAGTTGCCGGCGAGGCTTGAGGCAGCGGACAAGTTCAGCATCAGGTCGCGCGTCGAGGGCGTCGTACGCAAGATTCACTATCGCGCAGGCGCGCTCGTGAAGTCTGGCGACATCCTCTTCACGATGGATGACACAGTAATTCGTCAGAAGATCCGGATCGCGAGCGCTCGAGTAGAGCGGGCCATCACCCGTGTCGAGTCAGCCAACACAGAGGCTGAGCGACAGCAGCTGCACGTGGAGATTTCCGGGCACGACGATGGAGCCTTTGAGCGAGCCAAGCGAGAGCAGGACGAGGCCGTCAACGAGCTTCGTGAAGCTCAGACCCAGCTCGAGGCAGCCCGGATGAAATTGAACGCTGCGCAAGTGCGAGCGCCTGTCGATGGGACGATGAGTGCCCCTTCGGTGACCGAAGGCACCTTGGTCAGCAGCTCGGGAAGGACCTCGACCCTGGCCTCAATCACACCAGCAAGTCCGGTCTACGCGACCTTCGACCGTCAAAGCCTGGAGGAACTCCAACCGCTGCTCCGTCTCAAAGGTGATGCATCAGCGCTGAGCGTAGGAGGCGGGCTCCCGGCGATGCTCAAGGCACCCGATCAGCCCAGGTTCTTCAGCGGCTTCTTAAGAAGGATTGGCAACGGCATGTCGGCCGGAGGCAAGGCTGACCAGCTGCGCGCCGTGTTCGACAACTACCAGGGCCACCTGGTACCGGGCGAAGCCGTTCGAATCAAGATCCCCACGCTGGACCACGATGGCGCCGTCTTCGTGAGCGAGCAGGCCATCGACATGCGCGGCGACGACTCGTACGTCGTCGTGGTGGATGAGACTGACCGGGCCTTCTTGCGCAAGGTTCAGACAGGGACCGTCGTCAACGGACTGAGGATCGTCACGTCCGGACTGAAGGCCGGCGAGCGTGTCGTACTTGGTGGTTTGAAACGCCTTGCGGACGGCACGAAGGTCCTCCCTCAGCTGTCCACCGCCCCTGCGGACGGTCCAAGCTCGATGTAGTCGCCGGTCTATTGAGGAGCCCAAAGCATTGCTGCAGACCGACCCGCGGGTCGTGCTCCGGATCGAAGTGAGGCATCCAGCCCCAACCGCCAATAGGTGGACTGAGCCACGAGATACATCTTGCGCGGGAGCGACGCAAAGCTCGGCCCACCCCCCCCATCTCAGCTGCGGCGCACCCCGCCGACGACCTCAACGTGGATCGGAGCCCTTACCGAGAGCAGCTTCAATCCACTGAAGCAACTTTCCACCATCCAACGGCTTTGTCAGCAAACACAGCGCGCCCGCGTCGATCGCCTTCGACTCCAGGGCTTTGTCGTTGCTCGCGGTCAGCATGATGACGGGAACATCGGGACACCGTCGCCGAAGTTCGCGGGATAGTTCGAAGCCGTCCATCGCGCCCATGTGGATGTCCGTAGCGACCAGGTCGACCGAGACGTTCTGAGTGGACTCAAGCATCTGCTCCGCAGACTCGAAGCCCATCGCTCGGTAGCCGCAAGCTCGCAGCAGCCCAAGCTGGGCATGGAGCAAGGACTGATCGTCTTCAACGATGACAATGAGGGGTGCGGACGTCAAGGTGGTCTCAGAGCGCACGGCTTGGCGGATATCGCCAGCCTGCCAGACCCCAACTTTCCTCTTTCCCCGCATAACGGGGAACCATACATTGGTATGCGAAGAGTCAGGCTGTTGCGGAGGCCTTGACGCGCTCCACCAAGCGAACCATGTCGGCCAAAGTCCGCGCCTCCAGCTTTCTCATTGCGGAACCCCGGTGGATCTTCACTGTGATTTCGCTGATGTTCAGGATCGCGGCGACCTGCTTGTTCATCTTTCCCTGAACCACAAGCTCCGTCACCTGCTGCTCGCGAGGGGATAGTCGGGCGTAGCGTGCCTGAATCTGGTTCTCGTTGAGCTGCTGAGACAGACGCGCCTCATCTCGAGCAATTGCAGAAGTCACGGCATCCAGGATGTCCTGGTCACGAAATGGCTTGGTCAGGAAGTCGATCGCGCCAGCCTTCATGCCCCGAACGGACATGGGGACGTCTGCGTGCCCGCTCATGAGGATCACTGGGCAGAGGATGTGCTGCTCGGCCAGGCGGTCCTGGAAATCGAGGCCATTCATGCCAGGCAGTCGCACGTCCAGCATCAAACAGCCAGGACCGTCGAGCTCCGCTTTGTCCAGGAACTCCTGCGCAGAGTTGTAGCCAGCTGAGTTCAGCCCCACCGTCCGCAGCAAACTGGCGATCGCATAGCGGATGGACTCGTCATCGTCGATGATGTGTACGGTTGCAGAACTGTTCATGAGCGGACCCCGGTTGCGACCAGATTGTAGTCACTTTAATATCTGAAGTCTCAAGAGGGGCATCGCCACAGGTGGAAGTACGAATTTCAGCTGAAATAATGCCGAAGCTATCCTCAGCAGGTTAACGACGAGCAAGCAGACCCGGGCCACCCGGGCAGAGTCCAGGGAGGACCCACTTGAGCATCGACATCACCAGGCAGCGTCTGGACGCTGTCTTCGCAGACGCGACCCCGAAAGTTCTGCTCCTCACGGGAGGCTGGGGCGAGGGAAAAACCCATCAGTGGCGCGAGGCGGTCGCACGTGCGAACCCCGCCAAGACAAAGCTGAAGTTTGCCTATCTGTCCCTGTTCGGGGTCGGAAGCTTGGCCGACATGCGCAGGCGCCTCTCGGAAGAGCTTGTAGCAAGCATCTCCGTCCCGGGCGAAGCGACGACCCTTGGGCAACAGGTGGCTGAGCTAGCCGCCGGTCGGAAGTACCTCCAAGCCGCGAAACTCCTTCCTCTCATTCCGATCATCGGCAAGGCGGACGCGCTACTCAACGAGCTTTCGTTCTCGGCGGTCCGGAACGCGGTGATTTGCATTGACGACTTGGAGCGCAAAGGCGCGGGCTTAAGCATCGCCGACGTCTACGGTCTTGCCTCCTTCCTGAAGGAGGAGCGAAGCTGTCGAGTGGTTCTCGTTGCCAACGACGCAAAACTTCAGGGTGTGGACACCACCACCGCTCAGACCTTCATGGAGAAGGTCGTTGACGAGCAGGTTCACTTCTCTCCCACCGTCCAAGAGGCGTGCCAGATCGCGCTCGGAACGAGCCCCGATAAGGCTGGCCTGCTGCTCCAGGCGCGGATGCTGAACTTGGGCATAGCAAACATCCGCGTCATAAAAAGGCTCAAGCGCTTAGTCGACCAGATGGCTGTGACAGTTGCGGGACTAGATCCACAACTCCTGGAGATTGGCGTCCTCGCAGTTGCCATCTTCGGATTGGGTCATCTCGTTCCCGACGGGCGCTTCCCCAGCATCGAGTTCACTCTAAAGCGCGTGGATGCCGGCTGGATTCGATACGCGCTGCAGGCGGCCCATGGAAAGCAACCTCCGACCGAGGAAGAGAAGAAGGAAGCTAGGTGGGAGGAACTGCTCGAGACCGTCGGCGGTCCATCCAACTCCTCGTTTGAGCAGCTGCTCGCCGAGGCGGTGCAAAAAGGGTACCTCAGCACGGATCTGAGGAAACATGCCGAGCAGCTTTCTGAGAACCTTGGACAACGTGCACTTGCTGAAGGATATCGATCTGCGTGGATGGGCTTCTGGCATTCGCTGGAGGGCACCGGCGCCCCCCTCCTCGATCGGCTGTTCCAGACGACCATTGCGGCAGTCGGCGCCATAGGACCGGGTGACCTTCGCAACGCCTACGACGCCTTCGAGAGTGCAGGCCGCGGCGGCGAGGCGTTGCAACTGGTCGATGCATTCATCCAGGCGCACAAAAACCATCCAAGAATCTTCGATCGCAACTTTGCCGCCTTCCCAGAACACTTCAGCGGCGCGTTCGGTGAGAAGTTCAGCGAGGCGGCCGCCAAGTACACCCAGCAGCCAACGACCGAAGAGGTACTCAATCGGCTGGACGTGAATGCCTGGAATCCCGAGGATGCCTCGATCGTGGCCAAGGCCCCGAGAGCTGAGCTTGAAGCACTTGTCCGAGGAGCTTCCGGGACCACTTTCAGATCTCGCATCAGGGTACTTCTGCAGCTCGGCTCGATGAACGCCAAGGACCCGAAGACTGCCGAGACCTCGAAGTGGTTCGCGAGCCTACTTCAGGAATGGGCTGCGGCCGACCCTGTGACGGCGATACGCCTAAAGCAGTACCTGCCTCCGCCTGCCGCGCCCGCCATGGGTGCCAACTTGGACCTGGGCGGAGTCGCCGGCGTGCAAGGCGGCTGACTTAGCCTAGACACCGGAGGACGGGAATCCATTTCCCGCACATCGGAGCACCGAATCGGTCTGCTGAACCGCGGGCCGCCACCATCTGCAGCGCAGCAGCGCAGCAGCGCAGCAGCGCAGCAGCGCAGACAAGAAACTCTGGGAGGAGTTTTATGGGCTATGACATCGAACACGTCCGGACGCAGCATCCGGTTGGACAGGGATCGTTCCACTCGGCCAGCGTCACGGTCGTCCGACCAAGCGGCCGCTACCGCTTTGACTACGTCTACGACTGCGGCGGATTGACCTCTCGTGGACGACGCACGTCGGCGGTTAAGGCTGCAGTAGAGGCTTACTCGCCAAGGCAAGAGCAGCGGGTCTCAGAGGACGGCGAGGAGGTCGTCAGCGTCATTGATGCGCTCATCCTTTCCCATTTCGACTACGACCACATCAACGGTGCGAAGCTCCTCGCTGCCAAGTGCGAGGTGACGCGAATCTATGCTCCCTACCTGTCTCCTATCGAAATGGCGTTGGAGATCTCGCGGCAGGCTCACTCAGTGACAGGGCCGTACCTGGACCAGCTCTTCTCGGTCGCAAACGGCGGCAGCCTTTGGGGCGTCCCCGTCACGCGGGTGCAAGGCGGCCCTGGCGATGGACCAAACGATCTCGACAATCCGACGCGACGCCCCAAGGAGCCCAACCAAGACGAGCGCTTCAACGATGAAGCGCACCGATCGCCTTTCCCGGGGCGAATGCAAGCAGTCGTCACGTCAACTGGCGCCACGCCAGGGGACGTCATTGAGCACGCCAGAAACTTGGCGCTGGACGTGCATGGAGAGCGCATCTGGCAGCTTCGGTTCTGGAATCACCAGGTGCCTGAGGAGATGCTCTTTTATACGTGGACATTCCTCGATGCCGTCGGCTTCCCTCTTCAGGCGCTGAAGGACCCGAATGGAGCTGCAGCGGTCCTCGCCTGGCTTGCAACAAAGAAGAACCGGGACGACGCTGTCGACGCATATGTCGCAGCGTTTCGGCTTCTCGGAACGGCCGCATCGCCGCTGTCCACCGCCGAGCACGTTCCCAATCTGATCTCTTTGGGGCTCTTCAGCGGTCCGTGGCCTTGGGCTCGACCAACTCCGACCTACAACTACACCGTGTTGCCTCCGTATGAGTGGCACGATCACTTCTGGCCGTACTTCGACGAACTTGACAATGTAGGTTGGCTGGGAACGGGCGATGCGTTGCTAGGTGAACCCGACATCTGGGCCGACTTTTCTGCCCACTACTCAGCGGAGCTTCCGCGGGTGCAGACTGTCTTGCTTCCGCACCACGGTGCAGCTCCCGTGGGTGGCCCAGCCTTCTACCATCCGGGGCTGAATCATCGTCGTCACATCCAGTCGGTCATTTCCGCCGGCGCCCGGAACCGTTATGGCCACCCACGAGAAGAGGTCCTCACCCAGGTACGCAAACTGGGTGGTCACTTGCAGATCGTGACCGAGACCTGGGAGAGAGGATTCCGCGAGTTCGCTTGGATCGAGATCTGACCCAAAGCCGAGCGCCCTGGCGGCTCTAGTAATCAGAGCCGCCGCTTCCGCCTCTTCGACTCATCTTTGTCAGCTGGCGCATCTGACATGCCGTCGTGTGAGTTTTGAGCAGCCGCAGGGTCGTCGGCGCCTGAGGCTGCATGCTCCTCGATGTGAGAAAGGTCTAGCCTTCGCTGTTGGATCGCATCGAAAAGGCGTCGGATGCCAACACTCTGACCCCACCCGCGGGCCTTCAGATGTCCTTCCAGCTCCACGAGGAGGGCCAAGCTGTCACACCCCTGCACAAGGGCGATTGCCCCCTCGATGTCCTTGGCTTCCAAGCAAGACAGGACCTCGCGAACCCACGCATCCATACGCTCTCCGAGCTTCGATAGCACCGAAGTATCGTCGCTCGGCTCCTTGGACATCTTCATCCTTTAGGCTTATGGTCGATCACAAGCAGGTCGGCTGGAATAGGAGTCAAATCTGCGCTCAGGCGCGCTCACGCCTGGCCTTCCCCGCGACCGCGATTTCGGAACCTCAATGACGCTCCCCTCCTCGATCGACCGCCCCTTTGCGCTTCGCGTCGCAAAGGACATCGTTGATCTTGACCCACTTCTCGCATCCCTCCCCCGTTCGCTGGCAGCGCACAAGCTTTCCACATTGCGAGACCTCGCTGAAGAGCTGGCCTTGCAGTCCGAAGCACTTCGTCTCGAAGTCTTGCTAGATCGCCCGATACAGGAGCACTGCGACACATCGCAGGTGATCGTCCTGCTGCTGCGCAGATTGCAGGACCTCGCCCGGCGCAGCCGCGTGGCTCCCCTAACGATGGCGACTTTGCAGCTTTCGCTGCGCCTAGCGGACAAGATTCACAAGAATCTTGCGCTGTGGGTCGACGCACAAGGTGACGAGCTCGAGCTCTCCTTAGCGCTCCACTAATTTCGATGGGGACAGGGAGCCGCCCCGCTGGATGTAACTTCCACAATTGAAGTGCGAACTGCGGATATACCTTTTCCTAGGTGATGGCTGTCACCGAATCGACGACCATCGCTCGGATGCGTCGACTCATCGCCGCCTTGGCGGAACCACTCCCGCATGACGATGGCGTTCAGATCGATGAACACCAATACGCCATGCAACACCGCCGCCCCTCACACTGCCGCCGCCATCGCCACATCCGAACTGCACGACTTGGAGGCATGGTTGCCCTCGTCGCGACATTGATCGGCTGCGCCAGTGCTCCGTCAACTGTTGTCCGCACCCCGACGTTGGTGGCCCAGCCATTGGCACCCATGTACCTGGAGCACCCAGCCAACGGTGCGATCTATCAGCCGAGCATGTCGGCGAACTCACTCTTCTCCGGTGAGAAGCTGCCGAGCGCCATCGGCGACACGCTGAAAGTTGATATCCGGGAGACGGTCAAGGCGAGCCAGAAGCAGACCACGGACACCAGTCGCGACAACAAGCTTGCGGTCCATGGTCCTGGCGGCAAAAGCAAAATCGGCGCAGTGGAGAAGGTCCTGAACTTGGATGGGACAGCCGCGGGAAGCGACTCCTTTAAAGGATCGGGCACTACTGAGACCGACAACAGCTTTGTCACCCAGGTTGCTGTAAGCGTCATCAACGTGCTTCCCAACGGCAACCTGGTCGTTGCTGGTGAGCGCAATATCGGCCTCAACAAGGGCGTCAACACGCTACGCTTCTCTGGGATCGTCAATCCGCGCAACATCAGGCCGGGCAACGTCATCGCGTCAGGCGACGTCGTGAATGCAAGCCTGGAGAGCGTCGCTCAGGGGGATGTGTCGGAAGCGTCCTCGCGCACTTGGCTCCAACGAGTGCTCGCTCGAAGCCTCTCCATCTGGTGATGGCATCACGCTGCAGCGTCCAGCCCTCATGACGGGCTCCAGGCAATCCTCCCAAGCCGCTAGATCGCCGGCGAAGAAGTTAGCTCCCGGTGCGACGCCGGACTGGCTGTCCTCCGGCGAGGTTCGCAAATACCGGCGAGGCGAACGAATCATCGAAGCGGGGACGCCGCTTACCAAGTGGATCGCCATCAGCGCCGGGGCCGCGTTCGCGGCCGCTCGTGCAGCGTCCGATACCAAGGTTGCAGTGGCCACCCTCTGGCTGGGGGACGTCATCGGTGCTGAATCCCCGGTCGGCAGGCAGGCCGCGCGCTACGACGTGACGGCGCTCGTCGACGTGACGACGGTGGAGATCCCGCTCGCGACAGCCAGAGATAGAGCCAACGGCCCTGGCGAAGCGGCGGGCAGCGAGCTCTTCGCCGCTACCGCAGATCGGCTCCAAGACCAAATCACGATGCGCTTGGCGGGGAACGGCTTGCAACGCCTTATGAACGTCTTGGCAACACTGGCAACTGCCCTAAGCAGTTCGAGCCACTCCGTTGTTGGGAACAGCCTATCGCTCCCTGTTTCGCAGTCCTGCATCGGATACCTGGCGGGCCTGTCTCGTCGGCAGGCGTGGATCTACCTCGGCCAGCTTGCGGAACTTGGGTGGGTCAAGACGGGAAGAACGAAAGTTGCCATCGAAGGCGTGTCAGCATGGATGGCGCTTACGCGAGAGGTCGAAGTGAGGGGCCTAGAGTGCATCGCCTCCGTTGACCAGTGCGATGCCACACTTCAGTTGCTTGCATCTTTGGTCCGCTGATTTAGGAAGCTTGCGCCGGGCACTCGGTCAGAGGGACCTTCAGCTCCCAGATGAGGCGATCGCATTTGTCGTACAGCGACTTGTATTCGATCTCGATTAGCAGTCGTTGAAGATAAGCTTTTCGCATAACCGATTGCCTGCAGCTATACGCCCCTGCAAGTCCAAATATCTTCACCGGCGATTCCGGCCGGATCGCCTGCTCCGCCACAATACTTCTGGTCGCCATGCCCAAGTTTTCTGGGACCATGGAACGCAAGGAGTCGACATCTCCGACGGATGAGGATGCTGCCGAGCCACGGTTCTTCGCTGATGTCGAGGCGGCCGCCAGCTCTAAGCATTCCTCCAGCCGCTGACCCGCCAACTCCCTCGTTGGCTCCGTCTTAAGCGCCGATTTGCCGGGGTGGCAGAAGCGGACTCTAGTGATGAGCGCTGGTCCTAGGCCGTTGTTTACGACGGAGACGTAGAAGTCCTTTTCGTTCTGTCCATTTAGCTGATACTGAAACTGAAGGATAGGTCGCAGACTCAGCTGATTATGAAGTTCAGCGTCGGATGCAGCTTTATCGGACGATGCGACAGCTTTAGTAGCAATCTCAATGCTCTGCGTTGTCTGCGATAGCGCAATAGCAGAGGTCACGACGGCCGCACAGACCGCTATCGGCTCAAGTCGCTTGCACACCTCATACAGCTTCGTCCACGGCGACTGCTGACGCGGAGATGGCGGCCCCTCGGCTTGCGTCGCCGGGACTGCGGGCTGAGGTGGCGGTGGCGGTGGCGGTGGCGGTGGCAGTGGCGGTGGCAGTGGCAGTGGCAGTGGTGAAGAGTCTGACTCAGCCGCCACTAGCGGCTTCTCGTTGGGTCGCTCTGGGCCGATCTCAGTCATCGCAACTCATTTCTTGTTCACCGGGCTAGGGGCGAGAAGGCCTGCGAGGAAGCCAACGATGGTGGTGATGACCGCAAGAACCGTGTCGCTCTTTGTCGCGTACGGCTTGTCTGCCTCGATGGCCGAGTACATGCCACAGCAGAGGGCTATCACGGCGATCAGCAAGGAAAGAGCCAGCGCAGCCACAACCACGAGCCAGATCCAAGCCACGATTTTTGAGTCTGGCGGCAAGGCGATCGGACCAGGGAAGGTCCTCGTCACCTGCTCTTCCACCTTACGCAGGGTGCCCTCCGGATCACTCTTTACGTCCGCCAAGGTATCTGCGTTCGAGAGAATCTTGTCGACCATCACGGTCGCAGATCGGAGTTGCTCGGACATGTGACCTCCGCCAGTTCTTGTGGGTGATGGTCCTACATGACGCGCTGGCGAGCATCAGCAAGGAAGGGGAAAGAGCATCCCTATCGCTAGGGATTCGACGCCTTGACCAGCTCCGACAGCAGACCTCAACACCCGCGCGACTCTGTGCATGGCCCATAAACACTAAGTAAAAGTCCCACCGAGCTTATCCACAACCTTGATGTTGTACGCCTTACGGATCGCTCTTTAGATTGATGCTGGACCTTCACTCACATCGGCACGAGGTCCCATCAAGGAGTGCTCCATGAGATCAAGACATGGCCGCGAGGCTTTTCTCATCGCAGGCGAAGGCGTGCGGCGAATCGGGAACGACGGCGAAGCTGAAGTCGTTCAGGCATCCGCCCTCCAAGCCACCGTTCAGTTCCGCTTCTCGCGGTTCACAGGAGTCAAGTCCGCAACGCCCAACAGCACGAACGTGCTGATGAAGCTGGCGGTTGCGATGTCAGAACCTGGAGGGAGCGTTGATCCAACGGTTCCAGCTGGCTACACGTACCTTGGGCAATTTATCGACCATGACCTCACTCTCGATGAGTCCGAGCTAGACCTTGGCAAGGCCATCCTTGTCGAGGACCTCGTGTCCAAGCGCTCGCCATCTTTGGACCTCGACAGTCTGTACGGCGACGGTCCGGTCAAGTCGCCGCAGTATTACGAGCCAGATGGCGTTCACCTGAAGCGGGGGCGTCCTTTGGCCACTGGTGGGTCCGGAGCTGCAGCACAGGACGGGATGGATCTACCGCGCCATCGCGGAGGCGCAGGCCCTCGCCGCGGCACTGAACGCGAAGCCAACATCCCTGACATCCGAAACGATGAGAACTTGGCAGTCGCTCAGATCCACGTCGCTTTCATCCGCTTCCACAACCGCGTGGTCGACACGCTGATCGCGCAGAACACCCCAAGTTCGGTCCTCTTTGATCGCGCACGCGAGCTCGTTACGAAGCACTACCAGTGGCTCATCGTCAATGACTACCTTCCGCGCATTGCAGAGCCTTCGATCGTCTCGGAGGTGTTCTTGAACGGCCGCAAGCACTTCGAAGTGAACGGCCAGGCAGACGCCACCATGCCGGTCGAGTTTTCGGGCGCGGCCTTCCGACTCGGGCACAGTCAGATTCGTGTCGGCTATCAGTGGAACAAAATTTTCAATCGGGAGCGGGGTGCAGAGGATCCGCTCTTCTCTGGTCACCTTTTCCGACTGTTCCGCTTCAGTGGAACCAGCGGCAACATGTCCCCCTCCTCCGCGATCCCTGCTTCGCCTCAGGACCTCGCCGACCTCGAGCATCCCCAGAACCCTGGCGTCGAGTTGCCTGACGTCTGGGTCGCGGACTACACGCGACTCTTCGACTTTTCGGGCTTCGATGGCATCCCGCCAACCCCTCCCGCAGATTTCAACAACGCCATGGCCATCGACGCGCACGTGGTCGAGCCCCTCAAGATACTTCCGATCGGAAGCTTCGGCGGCGTCGGTGAACCGGACCTCGTGATGAAGCGAAGCCTGGCCTTCCGGAACTTGGCCCGCGGCCGCATGCTCGCGCTCCCCTCTGGTCAGCAGTTGGCAGATGCATTGCAAATCGGGTCGGTACTAACGGCCGAGCAGATCCTCGACGGCAACGGTGGCCCAAAGTTGTCCGTGGACCTGATCAGCGGGGATCAGCGGACGGAGGCGGGCTCGAACACCCCGCTCTGGTTCTACATCTTGCGAGAAGCAGAGTGGAATCAGCAGCACAAGAACAAGCTTGGACCCGTCGGTGCGACCGTCGTCGCCGAGACGTTCCATCGCGCCATCGAGAAGAGCCATCACTCCATCCTGGCGGATCGGAGTTGGAAGCCATCCTTCGGCGCAGGCGACCGTTTCAACATGGCCGACTTGCTGTTCTTCGCTTTTGAAGGCAAGCCTGAGCTACTGAATCCGCACGGGTGAAGACCGGACGAGCGGCCGAGTTTGATGCTCGTCCGCTCTTGAATGGCTCCAGGTCGACGGTGAGCGCCTGATGAGTTCGTGGTCGGCGCCCTGCCGACCGAGTCAAACGACTGCGTCAAGCATCTCCAAGAGCCGGCGTACTTCGGGGCTGCCAATGGACTTTTCCGGAGGCTCGTCTGGCCGCTCAGGCGGCGCCGGCCACGCCCACAGCACCTGTGGATAGCTGGACTTGCGCTTGCGGAGCCAGACATCCTCCTCTCCGCCAATCAGCAGACCTCTGGGCTCGATCCTGATGAGCCGAGCGCTGAAAAGCTCAACCAGTGGCTGAACCGAACCTGCGAGTGGCATGAGCAGGCAGACCTGACGGCCACGGCCATCCCGTCCGGCGTAATGGCTCGGATTCATCTGCAGCTTGCCGCTCAGAGGTGTTGCCGCGCGGAGTTCGTCGGCGGCAAGTTTTCTCCCCTGACGGCGCAAGCAAAGCGCTCGAACGATCATGGTTGATGTACTGTATTTACGTACAGTATAGTCGTCGCACCAACCTTGGGGACGCCAACATGCTCCTTGATCTGAACGACGCGCAAACCATCGTGACCTGGTGGGAGTTTTTCCGGAACGCCATGGCGAGCTACTGAACGACTGGGCCCGCCGTCGTCCAGAACATCGCGCTTCGATCGCTCAGGCGCGGAGACTCATCAGTGCCGACCCAGCCCGCCTGGCGCTGCTGGAGCGCTCAAGAAGGCAAGTTCAAGCGTCGTGGGCTGCGGAGGCTCTAGCGATGCCACCATCCCATGACGAGCTCGCCGCAGGAGAGCTTGAGGACTGAAGATGCCGAACTCTTCGCTCAGCCTCCAAGCGGCACAACTGGAATTCGAGTTCACGCTCCGCTATTCGCTCGATGAGCATGAGGTGCTGGTTGATGCCGTCATGAAACGGCTCGAGCAGACCGGCTGCGCGGACACACTCGTCGGCGCTGGCATCACCGGAGTTCTCGAACTGCAGTTCAGCCGCAGAGCGGCAACTGCCGAGGAAGCGTTGAACAGCGCCACCGAGGCAGTCCGCCGGGCCTTCGCTTCGGCTCGGCTGGTGAAGGTCATCCCGGCGCCTGACACGCCTACGGCGAGCTAGCCGACTAGGTGCTCGCTCGCTCTTGATCCAGCGCGATTCTCCAAGCTAGCTCAAAGAAAGCTGGGGGTTTCCTGGACCCTCGGGTCCTCAGGTCGCTCTCTACGAGCGATGCTGATCAGCGTCTCCGCCTCAACTATTCCCGCTTGGTCCACCAAGCCTCCATGCTCCGCCCTACCGCAGCCTTCTCGAAGGCACTCCTTCCGCCAACTCCCCTCACCCGTGGATCGAACGGACGGGGACGGCCACCAAAGATGGCCAGCCAAGCAACGCAAGTTCATGCAGACAGTTCCTTGATATTGAAGGTTGCAAGTCTGCCAATTTTCTTGCCGCTAGCTGGAGCTGGCTGCCACATCAGGTGGCGACAGTGGTAAGTCCCACGCGGTTGCCCATCTGAACATTCCGACACTCATCGCCACGCCACCTGCGAGATGCATCAGCTTCGGCCCGCCCGAAACAAGGAGTGCGATGGCCGCGGCTACCCAAACCGTCCCCAGCACAAGCAGGCGCCAGCGCAGACATCTGAGCTCATGCGGAACTTCGTTCTCGAGGGCACCCGAGCGCAAGCGAACGCGCGTCACCAACAGCTCGGGGCGCCCCGACAAAGCTCGCGATGCCGGCGAGTTCATGCCAACGACTGTGACGTAAATCGTCCTCACGTTGCCTTGCTTCAGGTGCTCAACGATTCTTTCTGGCAAGTGCACCGAGCCGTGATGCACAGAGGGAAGTCCCGCACTATCGCGATGCAGCTTCAGCAGATGGACTTGATGGTGCTCCGGCGTGAGCGATAGAGTTTGCCGCTTCACCTCTGCGCGGTCGATGTTGTAGATGAGCGTAGTCATCTACTGTGTAGCACCCTGGGACACGATCCTCCGTTAAACGCAGGGAGCCGCAATTCTAGAAATGCAGTTGCACAACCCCCGCGCAACGCTATTCAAGCCGCGGCGCAGCGAGTTTCACCGGTCTCAGGCGTTGTAGCCGCACTCCGCTCGATAACGGTTCCCGTGATGTACGAGCTGCGGACTTGCCAAGAACGAGGCAGGGGCCAACAGTTCCTCTTCGCGCCGGCACGTGCCTCTGCGGGGGCCTCGCCGACAAAGCCCGGTTTGCACCGTTGCAGCGGCGGTAGTCGCTCGCCGTGCATCACCTCGGTGAAGTAGTGGGGCCTAGAGCGGCGAGAATTGAAGCATGGACTCCTACTCCATCGATCCAGACTCGGTCCGAGACATCGCACCGCAACTCCTAGACGCCACTGGCGTGCTACGCGTCGTGCCCGCGGGCGTGCTCAATACCACCACAGCGCAAGAGTGGCTGCTTTTTGGCGTGCGCCATGGGTTCTACAGCTTTCCGACGGAAGAGCTCGTGGCGTTCCTTCGCGAGCGGATCGCAGGCCGCTCGGCCATCGAGATCGGCGCCGGCCATGGTGTGCTCGCCAAAGAGTTGGGAATACCTGCAACCGACAATCGTCAACAAGAAGAGCCCGCGCTCGCGGCGCACTACGCCGCCCTAAGGCAACCCACCGTCCCGTATGGAGCCAACGTCGAGAAGCTCGACGCAGCGGCGGCCGTCGAAAAGTACCAGCCGCAGGTGGTCGTAGCCTGTTGGGTGACCCACGTCTTTGATCCCAAGAACCCGTCTGCCGGCGGCAGTGTTTCTGGCATCGACGAAGCTCGCCTGCTCGCGCGATGCGACGAGTACATCTTCATCGGAAACGAACACGTTCACCGAAGCAAGCCACTGATGAAGGTGGCCCACGAGAGGCTATTGCCTTCTTGGCTCTACTCCCGGGCAGTGAACGGAAGCGCAGATTTCATTGCCATCTGGCGGCGACAGCGTTAATTCGGACGTCGATGGCGCAAAGATGGACGGCAGGACATAGCGCTACTGGAGGTGAGAATGCATGAAGTCTTGGCTTGGATGAAGGCCAACGGAGAGCTCTCGGGTTGGGCGCAGACACTTGGAGCGCTGCTGGCCTTGCTCGTCGCTCTTGTCGTACCTTGGCTGCAGCATGCTGCGCAGGCGCGCAGGGAACGTCTGGCCGAACTCGAGCTCCACATTTACTTGGCCACGGCGACCATGCTGTTGCTGCGAGATGCGCAGAACCTCAGCTCGAAAGTTCAACAGCTTGCCGACTTGCCAAAAACCGAACTCAACGATCCGGTGCTGATCGTCGACCTACTCGAGCGGCTACGGACGCTTGACGCCAAGGACACGAACGTGGCTCGACAGACTTCGCAATACGTAGCGAGGGCCGCAGTGCTTCGGATCAACCACTACCTGGACTCAGGCGACACTTTGACGCGTCAGCTTACCCCTCAGGTGATCGAGATCCTCAAGAGGGACTCGGCTCAAATGGGGGACGAACATGCCAAGCTGAACTTCCTGCTTGAGGAGCTGCTCTATAAGCAGACTTGGATGCAAGTCCACATCATGAAGCGGCCTTGGGTGTGGTGGAGCTTCAAGACCAAGGCAGGCCGAAAATGGCTTGAGGCCGCCAGCATGGACCAAGCTACGAAGCTGAAGGCCGAGATGCTTGGTAAGGCTGGATCCTGATCCCTGGCCGCACAGACTTTTCACGCCGTATGGGATTGCCTGGTCTCGAGTTGCCGCCACATACGGCAAACGTCGAGTCGCGCTTCCAAAGAGAACGGCCTGACAGCTTGCGCAGTCATGCCGAAAGGAGCCGCCGCTGGTCTAATCGGCAGCGCCCTGCTCGGAGGAGTACGAACAGGTCCACCCGTGCTAGGACATCGAGCATGAAGCTAAATTTCCACAACATCCGCTTGCCTTCTGTAGCGGAGCAGCGCTAATTCGCTTGTGCGCAAATACAGTACACGCCAAGCCGGTGGCGATAGATTTTACGGAGCACGGGCAAGACAGTGGCGCTTCCGCTGCGAGCTGTCAAAGCCGCCTAGCCATTTCGTCGAAGAATGGTCGAGCGCCCCAGTCCGCCTTATCCCCAATCACGTACAAGCGACTCTTGGCTCGCGACACGGCTACGTTCAACAGGTTTGACTTCTCCGCTGCCCAGTCTCTCGCTCCAGCGCTCCCGCCACCCAATACCAAAATCACTACTTCCGCCTCCTTGCCTTGAGTCGTGTGAACGGTTCCGACCATCCGGGCATCGATGCGGTGCAATCGACCGTATTTCACTAGGCTACTCGCGACATCCTTGAAAGGGGACACTAAGAAGATGCCAGCATCAGCGGTCTGATTGTGTTCGCGGAGCCTCAATAGAAGCTGCTCCAGCGCCACACCTTCGGCTGGTATCCAGTTGCCTTCAGTTGGCCCTTGTGTCGGGACATCTAGCCAATGGCTTGCCGGTAGCGGAAGGGCTGACGGCTTCTTTTGGTGCACCATCAGACCGTTATACGCAATGGCATTTGAGATGGTGAACATTGGATCGTCGCATCGACGATGGACTCGCAAGGGAGCTCCAACCCAAACTGCTGTTCTCGGGTCACGGCCAATCGTGGTTCCGAGAACCATTTGGCTATCTGCGAGGCGTTGAGCAGAGGTTCCTGTCGGGAAGAGTGTCGAATCGACACCACCGTAGTGCTCAGCAAGCGCCGCTTCAACGCTGTGCGGAATTGTGACTACAGGTTCAATCTGAAGCGGATCGCCAACGACAATCGCTCGTTTCGAGCGCCAGAGCGCGCCCACGCATGCTTGAGGCGGCGCTTGTCCAGCTTCATCGATAAGAAGCCATCCGATCGCCGGCTGCTCGACATCACCGAACATCGCTTGGACGGAAGCGAAGGCCGTGGACACGACTGGGCAAACCAATGCAAGACTGTCAAACGCGGCGATTCGCGCCTGAGTGTCCGGCAACCCCTTAGAAAGCATCTCGGCCGCGAGTCCAAGATTTGACTGCATCTTTGCGGCGTTCTCCTCGATGAACGCCCTGTGCAGATCGAGTGCAGCAAGGAAAACTTTGATGCGCGCTTCGCGCCACTTTGGGACGCTCCACGGAGACGAGCGCTCCAGAGCGTCCTCAGACAAGTCTATGTTCAGCACGTACGCCAAGTACTGAGGGGACAAGGCTGCGAACGATTTTTCCGCCTCACCCAAAGCTTCTCTAGTGCGATCGCGTGCGTCAGTGGCGTCCGCAATGACCTTCTCGCCCTCTTCCAGCAGTGCCGTTGCCCGCTGGAAGTCTGCAGCTGCGGAAGACTTCTCGAGCCTGCATTCCTCGTAACGGGCAGCAATTTCGTCTGCGTTGACTCGCCACGTTCGAGTTGCTGACCCAAAGGAGAACAAACTTTCCCAAAACCCGGGCTTGAGCGTGGTGTAGGCCTCCAACGCGCGCAGAGCATCTCTCGCTTCCTCTTCGGTGCGTTCACTTTCCCGCAAGAAGCGGCGGTGTTGATCCCGAATCGGAACGATGGCGGCTGAAGCGTCTCCTGCGGTCTGCGTTTGAGTCGCCAAGTCGGCCTCTAATTTTTCCCGGCCCTTTGGAAGATCTTGGAAGTTCTGCAGCTCCTCCCTTAATCTCTGTTCCGTAGCCAACGCCAGGTCAAAGTTATGCTTCGCTTGCGCGAATGACCAGCGCCCTTGAAAGCTTGGCTTTGCAGCCTTCTCAAGGAACTCTCTCATCCCGGAGACGCCATTGGCGTCTTCCTTGGACCAGTAGAGCTTGCTTTGAAACTGCTGCCGGTTGGTGCCATTGCCCAACTTCCCAGCGAGCAAGCCCCATGCCGGCTCGCCTAGCATGAGGCCAGCCAGCTCCTTGAAAAAATCCGTTTCGCCAAGCCATTTCGGATCGATTGCCTTCTGCAGGGGTAACTCTAGTGAGAGGTTTTCTACCGCACCATTGTTACTTGACGCGACGACTATGGAGAAACCGGCGAGGCTTGGTGCCAACGGAAAGTAGGACAGCGTCTTCGCTCCTACGCTGAACTGTTGCTCGCCTTGGAATGCCCTCCCCCCCAGTTTGCACAGCTCGCGGGCCCGCTCCACCACGATTGCGGCGACGAAGTCCCGCAAAAGCGTCGTCTTGCCTGTACCAGGCGGACCGTTCACAGAAAACACACCGTCGGCTTCTCTAAGATTGCACCACGCTGCATTGATAGCAAGTTGCTGGCTCCATACCAGTGGATGCTCAGAGGGCCAGCATCCCGCAGGGAAGCGATCAGGCTCTAGATGTTCCAACAGCTTAGCGCGATGGCTGCGGACGTCGATCCTCGCCGTGACATCTTCCGGCAAGCCTTTGACGAATGACCGAAGCGGCACGGAGGCGCCCTTTAATCCGCCCTGCAGTACTCGGTTGATGTCGCGGATGAAGAACGAATTAATGAGCTCGTCATCCGGTTTTGGCTGTTCATCCTGCCTCTTAATGGGACTCTGCCATGCCATTATTCGGTTGACGGGCGATGACCCGAACAAGGGCAGTACGCCGCACTTCTTGGCAACTAGGCCGGCAAAGTCGTGAAGCCACTCCATGGTGACGCCCGTTTCTACTGGCAACATGCTGATCCGCCACGCCAATTCGTCGCGAAGCGCCTTGGCCTGAGAGTCAAAACCAGCGAAACCGCTACGTGAGGACGAATGCTTTATGGGTGTCTGAGGTTGGTGCAGGCCCGCGTTATCGAACGAGTCCGCAGCAGACAAGTAAGCCAATCCGGAGCGCATCGCCACGCCGGCAGCCCACGTCGACATGCACAGAACAAACGACTCCGCGATCGGTCGCCCCAAGGCGTTACACCGCAAGCTAAACAGGCATGACACTCCGTTGAGCCGCTCATCAAAGACATCCTCGACTCGGCCAATCACTTTGCCCAAGGCGTGTACTAGGTCCTCCCGCTCGATGAGACCGGCGAAAACGGTGAAGGACCACTCTTTTCCCGATGCGAGAGGCAAGCGCGCGAAGTCTTCGTCAAACCAGGGCGGAACTCCCATTTCACCAAGATCTCGACCCGGCTTGGTCGTGTCGTTCTTCTTTACCTTTGGCACCTCTTGCGGACTTAGGGCCTCAACCGCCCGCCAAAAGGAAAGTGTGTTCTGAAACTTCTGATCCGACAAACCATGCTCCCTGATCGTTTGGAACGAACCTTACATCAAGGTGGATAGATCGGATGGCGCTAGGCGAACCTGCTCTCGACCACCCAATCGTCGAGGAGCATCAACGCTGTGTTGCGGGCGTGTTCGAAGGTTCGGCAGGGACCATCCCAAGTGATATCACCGTCTCCGCCCCCTTGAGAGCACTCAACACCCGGATAAAAGCATCCCCCGACGTTGGCGACCAATGCCCGAGCCTCTACTCTGCCGTCCAAATCACTCTCCCACCGCCCTGTCCATACGAACTCACCAGCGTAGGGCTCCGCCACCGACGTGGCAGGAGAGCACCGTGCAGCAGTGAGTAAGGTCAGCGAATGAGCTTCCATTCAAGGTGTAGGCACCACTTCGGCACCCGCAAACTGCACCCGACTTTTGTCGGACTTAGCTCGGCACCGCAGATGTGCGGGTGGATAACGTCACTGCGGCTAAACACCGTTCGCTCCACGTCGGATGCATGCGCATCCGACCTCCGCCGCTCTTCCGCCCCTCGCCGCCTCCAAGCCGCTCCTCAAATGGCCAGGAGGGAAGCAACGACTTTTATCGCAACTCCTGCCGTTGCTGCCGCCTGGCAGTCGGCTTGTCGAGCCGTTCGTCGGCGCCGGCTCCGTGTTCCTGGCAGCCAGCTACGACCAGTACGTCATCAGCGATGCCAATAGCGACTTGGTGACCATGTGGGTTGCACTGAAAGAGCGGCCGAACGAGTACGCGACGCGCGCGTCAGCGTTCTTCGTTGAAGAGCACCGATCGCAGGACGCTTATCTGCGAGTGCGCGCCGAGTTCAACGGCCTGGTGGACCGCTTCGAGCGCGCCGTCCGCCTCCCCTACTTGAACAGGTTTGGCTTCAACGGGCTGTTCAGGGTGAACCGCTCAGGTGCCTTCAACACGCCTTACGGCAAGCCCGCCAAGGTTCCAACGTTCCCTTGGGAACAGGTCGAAGCGGCCGCGGCAAAACTCGAGCGGTGCCTGGTGCTAAACGGCGGCTTCGCTGCGGCCATGGAACTCGCTGGCGACGGCGACGTGGTGTATTGCGACCCGCCTTATCTGGACAGTGAGACCGGCGCCAGCTTCACGGCGTACACCGTGGATGCGTTCGGGATGGAGCAGCACGAGCGATTGGTGGAATGCGCGCGCCAGGCGGTGAGCCGCGGGGCACATGTGTTGATTTCAAACCATGACACGCCGGAAGTTCACGAGCTATACGGCGGATGGGATGTCTGCGCAGTCGAGGTGCGGCGAAGCGTGGCAGCAGGTTCTGGAAGCCGCGGGATAGCACGAGAGGTCGTCGCGCGCCTGGCACCACCTGCCGTTGAAATTCGATGTACAGCCGACGAGCTGGTCGGCTCGAAGCCAGCGTGATAGCGCGACCAGTCGACGTGCATGTAAATGAGCCAGACTCTTCCGCTTACTGTCGTGCTTCGGGCTGGCTGCCAAGAGCGCTATCCGCGCGGGCGACGAACCACTTTGCTGCTCACCACCTTCGCACCCGGAAAGTCCTCGGCGACCGTTTTCCGTCTTGCGCCACCGGTAGGGTACATGCGCAGATGTTCACGGGCGGCGGCGACGTGCGCCTCCGTCAGAAACGGCCAGCTCTCAGCCAACTTCTCTAACGAGTATCCCGACGCAAGAGACGCGAGAACCGTTGAAATAGGAAGTCGCGAGCCAGCGAACACGGCTTCGCCGCCCATAATTTCAGGGTCGATGACGACGAGAGGTGCGTTCATGGCCATTGCGCTCTAACCATCCAGCGCCGGACCAGGACAAACTTGTTGCGATTGACCGGTGCGGTCAGCATTGGAGGTTCTGGCGTTCGCATCATGATTCTGGCGGCAGGCAGCACACGCGCAGGATGGTGCCGCAGGTTGCTCAAGCTTGGCAAGCTTTGGCAAAACATGGGAACCTTCTTCCTGCATGGCCCTGCGGTCAGCGACATGCCTTGGGCCAACAGCGCAGCAATACCTTCCCCAGCACAAGACGTTAGCCCAACGCCTTGAGGAGCGTCTGCAAGTCGTACGGTTTGGGAATGACCGGGACGCCTTCACGTCGCGCGCCCTCGGCGACGTCGCTATGCCCGGTCACCAGGACCGACCTCACCGCAGGCAGCCGCTGTCGAATGCGGCGTACCAACTCGACGCCGTGCATGTCGCCGGGCATCACGATGTCAGAGATCACGACGTCGGGAGCAAATCCACGCTCGAGCAATTCCAGAGCTTCGCGTCCGTTGCTGGCCGCCCTGACCACAAAACCGCCCGCCAGAAGCAGTTGCTCAGAGGCCTCTCTGACGTCATCGTTGTCGTCCACCAGAAGCACGACATCTCCGGAAGAGATGGGCGCCGACGCGACATCTCTGGCTTCCGCGGCACCCGGAGTATCGGCCTGAAGTTTCACGGGGAAGATGAGCGCGAAAGTCGTGCCTTTGCCTGGCTCACTGCGCACGTCGACTCTGCCGTTGCTCTTCGTGATGAAGGCCGACACTTGCGCTAAGCCAAGCCCAGTCCCCTTCCCCTGCTCTTTCGTCGAGAAGAATGGTTCGAAGATGTGCTCTCGAACCTCAGGCTTGATGCCTATGCCCGTGTCCGAGACCTCCACAACGACTTCCGCTCGGCCGCCTCGCTCTTGCTTGAACGCGCGCATGGCGATCGGGCCGCCGTCTGGCATTGCATCTCGGGCGTTGGTGACAAGGTTAGTGATCGCGACCTCGAACTCGAGCCCATCCAGCGTCACGGCAGGAAGGCCGGCCTCGCAATCCACGGATAGTGCATGGCGCGCCTCCAGTAGCGGGCGCACGGCGTCAGCCGTGCCCGATAGGGCTTCATCCAGCTTCAGAGGTGCGGCCAGAAAATGCCGCCGTCCCGACAAGGAAGTAAGCTGGCGCGTGAGGACCTCTGCCTTGCGCAGATTGCGACGGATGACCTCGCTATCTCCGTCGGCCGCTTGGCCAACGCGCCGCTGAAGTATGGTCAGCCGGCCAGTGATGACCTGCAAGATGTTGTTTAGGTCATGCGCAAGGCTCGCTCCAAGCTGACCCACAGCTTTTAGCTTCTCCGCCTGGGCAAGTTGAGCCTCCAGGCGCTCGCGTCGGGCCATCTCGGCCTGCAGGGTTTCAGTTCGGCTCCGAAGAACCGTGACCGAGTCCGCCAGCCGATGCTGAAGCCGCCGGAAGTGCTGACCCAAGACCAGGAGCATGACCGAGCTGACCACCACCCCTTCGACGCGTGCGAGATACCAGGACAGCGTGTAGCGGCCGCCGCCATAGGTGCTCAGGAAGACGCCGGCAGCCTCTGCGGACATGACGAACACCAGCCATACAAAAATGGAGCGCTTGTAAAGGCCACGTACCGCGATTAGAAGGATGGAGACAACGGCAACCACAGCTGCGGCGTGGGAGCCGTAGACGCTGAAGGCGCTGAAAAACTGGCGGCCGCTTTGAGTTGAAACTGCGGCGGCGTCGGTCAACTGAGATATCGCAACGGCCCCGCACACTACGACGAGGGCCACGACGTACGGCAGTGAGCCGCCCTGAGCGCCATGGATGCCAGGATGTCTGTCTCGCAGAGCCGCCCATCCGATGAAAAGTGCGAAGCCGCCGCGCCAAGCGATGAACAGCCAGCTCACCGCGTGAGGCGAACCCATCAACGGCTGGCTTTCCAAGATTGCGCCCGGGAACGTGAGGACGTGCAAGACCGCCATGAGCCCTGCGAAGAGGTACGCGGCAGCGATGGCCGAGTGCGCCCTCGTTTGAGCTGGGGCCGTGATCAGCAGCCAGAAGGTTGCGAGGTTAATCATCGCGACCGCCGCGCCGTAGGTCCCGCTGATATGCGGCAGTTGGGGAAGCGGCGTGGAAGCGTAGGGCGCGATCAGGAACGCGGATACGAGCAGCAGCGCAGAAAGTCCAAGCGCAAGCACTCTCTGCCTACGACTGGCAACTTCCTCGACGAACTCGCCCTGCCCCATCCCCGCCCCCGGTGTTGACCCATGATTGTCGCTTGGAGCGCAGACGCCGTTCGGCGTCGGTCACAGCGCGGTTAGGAGGAGAAGTAGGCGGACTGCTGCGCTCCCAGCGTCACTAGCTCCTGCAGCTTGAGGGCCTAGCTACGGCACCCTCTCTAGTGCTGTACGGTTTCCTCTGCCGGCAAGCTGCCATGTGCTCGGTGGACGACCTCCAACCGTGCGGCGATCCGTTCCACCCAGGCTTCTGTCTGGTGGTCAAACTCCGTGACGCCCCTTGGACGAACCAAAGCGCGGGTATGGTCAATCTGCGTCCTGAAAGAAGCGAGCAGCCCGTTAGGGTCCGGATGCGTGTCCACCAGCGCGCAAAGTACCGCCTGCATGTGGGTGGTCTGCAAATGCATGGAATACAGAGCCTCGCTCATCAAGCTTGCATGTCCCTGGAGCTCGGTCAGCAAGCGGTGAACATCATCCTTGTGTTGGTCATCGGTCATGGAGTCCTCCGTCCGCGCACTGTGGCAAGAACCACTCCGTCTGCACTGACCGGAGCCCACGTCGTTCGAGATTGACGGTCGCCTGGGCGGCCCAAAGGGGACGCTAGTAGGCGGCGGTGTTCGAAAGATGTACCGGCAGTCCGATTCCGCTCGGAACTTGACTGAAAAGGACTGGCGCACCGGAGCTGACTGCGCGGGCACTTGAACTGCCAGCAGGAGCTAGTAGTCAGCCGGGGACGTCCCCCAAAGGAGTCGATATGTCCGAAGAAGCCAGCTTCGCAGCGCCCGGAAGCTCTGCCGTACCCAACATCGACATCTCTGTCGATCAACAGGTCCAAGCGTGGGCCAAGAAGCTCGACGCCTCGCCTGATCAGATCCGCGAGGCAGTTCGCCAGGTCGGAGCGAACGCCAGCGACGTGGAGGAACATCTGAAGGGGTCCCGGTCCACCACGAACGCCGACCAGGTAAAGCGCGCGCTCTGACCACCCTGCATGACGATAGCCGAGCATCCGGTTACACCGGATGGCAGATACCTCGTAATCAACGGGCGTCTCTGGCGCCGCTCAAATCCATCCTTGCCACCGGAAGTGGCCCAGGCGTTGGTCTCGGAGCTCATGGACGCCAGGCGAAAGCTGGCGAGGAAAGATCTGAGCGCGCCGGCCCGAGCGGACGCTCGAGCACGCGTTGATGTCGCCAAGCGGAAGCTAGGCGAGCGAGGCGAGGTTTGGTGGGATGACGGTGCGCCGGACCTCAACAGGAAGCTGGTGCAAAACCCTCCCTATGCGGGCTGGTTTAGCGACCTGTCGCGCCCCTAACCGTCCACCTGCACCAACTCCGTGAGATGCCTAAGGTAGAGACGTGACGACTCATGCGCCTCATCGATCGAGCGTGCGAAATCGCTAAGCAACGAGTCTGGCGGTCGCGCGCCCGCCTGCGCTAGCAAGTAGAGGCGATGCGATACCGAGCGGCAGAGTGATTCCGCCCGGAGCCACCGGAAATAGATGGAGTCGTCATGGCGCATCAGAACTCTCCGAGGTGAGCGCCGAACTGGTCGGTGAGCGGGTCGGTTTCCAGGCGACACACCAACCGTCGGCTAAGTTTGTTCGCTGGCCACCTGCGTGCTCGCAGAGCGAATTCAAGACTGGAAGTTGTGACGGCATGTCGTCCTACAGCCAAGCTCGGCGGCAACCGTCTGACAGAGCTAAGACAAGACGATAACTTTCCCCGCAAGCAGTAACCGGAGGAAGCGCGATGAGCAGCATCACGACTGAAGTTCCCGCCGCCCGCTTGATGCAGCCACTGAGCGCCACGGCCGACCCCACTACCGCTGTCCTCGATCGCATCGTTTCCGAGTCCCTCGACATCGACGCGCTGGAGGCGATGGTCGACCTGGCCGCGCTTACGGAAGTAGAAGACGAAGCTCGAGCTGAGGCCGCTTATCGAGCGGCAATCTCCCAGGACCCGGGCTTCGTGAGCGCATATACCGCCCTCACCTCACTGCTCTGCCGACAAGGCCGGCAAGAGGAGGCGCTTGATGTGGTCAACGCCGCGCTCGAGATCTGCAACAACAGCGCGCAGCTGCATCACATCCGCGGCTGCGTGCTGGAGTCAGCTGGTCGGCTGGCAGCTGCAGTCGAAGCGTTCGGACGAGCACTAAGACTCGACAGCGCTCTGGCCGAACCCCACTATCACCTCGGCCTCCTTTGCGAGCGCCTGGGAGCACCGGTGACGTCGGCAAGGCACCTCGATCACTATCAGCGACTGGTTGCTAGCCACAGCGTCGACAGTCAGCTGAACTGAAGCGCACTTTCCCCAAGACCTTCCAACCCCAGCCCTAGCCAGGAGACAACATGCCTTCGACTACCACTTCGCGCGCGCCGTCTAAGTCGACCCGCAAAGCGCCTGCCAAGGCTGCCTCACGCCGCTCCCCAGATGCGGTCACATTTCTGCGCGCCGACCACAAGAAGGTCGCAGACCTGTTCGAACAGTTCGAAAAGTCGCGCTCGCCGGCGAAGAAAAAGCAACTTGTCGCTCAGATCTGCCTGGAGCTCACCGTGCACGCACAAGTGGAAGAGGAAATCTTCTACCCCGAAGTTCAGGCAGCTTTGCGAGACAAGGAACTCGTACCGGAGGCGAAGGTCGAGCACCAAAGCATCAAGGACCTAATCGCTGCCGTCGAAGGCGTTGAGCCCTATGGCGAAGACTACGACGCCAAGGTCAAGGTCATGAGCGAGTGGGTGAAGCACCACGTCAAAGAAGAGCAGAACGAGATGTTCCCCAAGGCCAAGAAGTCCAAGTTGGACTTGGTCGAACTCGGCGAGCGAATCAAGCAACGCAAGGATGAACTTTTGGCCGCGCGGGCTTCGACCCACTGAGAGCTACCTTCCTTGGCCGTAGGCACCTGCAAGCCGGTGGCCTTCAACTTGGAGTCGTCACCTTGGACCCAACTAGCCACGAGTTCCACGAGCTTTTCGAGCAGCTCGGTCTTCCTTCGAGCGAACCAGAAATCCGCACGTTCATCGCGGACCACCGCCCGCTACCGGGCGACGTGAAGATTACGGACGCTTCGTTCTGGACTGACGCGCAGCGGCAGTTGCTCAAAGAGCTGCTGCTTCAGGATGCTGACTGGGCAGTGGTGGTCGACCACCCTAACGTCGCCCTGCACTAAAGCTCCGAGAGGACCCGGAAATCCCGGCGTGAGCCATCCTCCATCCGCGATAGAGGACATCATGTTTTGCACTTCAGCAGCTACGCGAGCGCTTGTCACCGCAGCAGGAGCATCGCTGGCAGCGGGCCTCTGCGCCTTGAACCAGTTCGGCGCGATTGGGAGCATCGCGGTGACCGGACTTCTTGCGCTCGCAGTCTGGGCCTGGCTTCGAACGTGATCGTGCAATCGTCGCTCAGTTGCGGACGTAGGTGAGTGACCGTGCAACGAGGCTGAAGTTCTCGCGCGGAGTTTCTCTCCGTGCCTCGCGACTCCAGTATTGCTGTGGAATTCACTTCCGCTGCAATGCAGCAATCAGCTCCAAGATCGATGCGCTCTCGGCAAACTCAGGCTGTAGATGCCTGCGTAAGCACGTCTTCGGCCATTGAATGATGAAATTCATCCACGGCCGTGTCGACGTCCGTGAAGGTGCCAATACATAGGTCAACGAACCCACGCACTTTCGGATCCATGTAGCGACTCGACGCAAACAGGGCATGGACCGGCGACGACTGCTCGGCCCATCCTGGCAGTACCCGATACAGGGACCCGTCGGCCACATGTGCCGCAGCGATGAAACGCGGTAGCTGTGCGATCCCAAGGCCGGCGAGGGCAAGGTTCTTTGCGGCCACAGTGCTGCTCACCGCAGCTCGCGGCGATTCAGAGATGTCCACCGTCTCCGAACCGCTTAACAGTGTCCAGAACGGGCGCCCCCGTCGGGTTTTCATGATGAGACTGTGGTTGGCCAGGTCCCCAACGACCGATAGCCCGGGAGCACCGCGCAGGTATTCCGGGGCCGCATACAGCCCGTAAGCCACCTCGCCCAACCTGCGTGCGGACAAGCCTGAATCGGGAAGGGTGCCAACGCGTATCGCCACATCGACCCCCTCGTGAATGATGTCCACCAGGCGATTGGTGTATTCGGCCTCGATCGTCACCTTAGGCGCGGACTTCATGAATGCGGCGATCCAACCGTCCACGACCAGAGGCCCATATTCGGACCCCGCCGTGAGCTTGAGCAGCCCCTTGGGTTCGCCTGACTGCTGAGCGACGGCGGCCTCTGCGGCCTCGGCGGCAGAAAGGATACCGACAGCCCGCTCGAAGTAGTCGCGCCCCACTTCGGTGACGCTCAGACGGCGAGTCGACCGCGTGAGCAGGCGTGCACCGAGCTTGTCCTCCATGCGCGAAACGACGCGGCTGAGCCGTGCCTTGTCCGTCCCAAGGCGATCGGCAGCCGTGGTGAACGAGCCGTCGGTCACCACCGCAACGAAGGCTCTCATCTCAACCAAGTCGATTGATGTCGTCATGGACAACAGTTTGTGACTGTCGAGCCTATTTATCAAGTTTTACCCCACAAATAGAGTGGCGTTGTCGGTCGGCACAACCCGCCGATTTCACCTTCAACCTGGACTTCAAATGACACAAACCATCGGAATCATCGGCTCCGGCCTCGCCGGCAAGGCCGTTGCTCACTTGGCCATCGCAGCGGGACGCAACGTCGTGATCAGCAACTCGCGCGGCCCCGAGACGCTCGCTGCGCTGGTCAAGGAACTCGGCCCCCTGGCACGCGCCGGCACCGTCGACGAGGCCATCGCGGCCGCCGACATCGTTGCCCTGTCCATCCCCCTGCCCCGGTTCCAATCGCTGCCAGCGGGCAAATTCGCCGGCAAGGTCGTCATCGACCAGACCAACTACTACCCCGGCATGGGGGACTTCCGCCGGGCGGACCTGGACAAGGGCGAGCTGACCTCAAGCGAACTCATCCAGCGGCACCTGTCGGGCGCGAAGGTGGTCAAGGCCATCCACAACATCGGCTGGCATCACATGCAGTACAACGCGCGTCCGAAGGGTCATGCCGAGCGCACCACGTTGCCAATCGCCAGCGATGACGCTGACGCCAAGGCAGTCGTGTCGCAGTTCATTCAGGACGTGGGTTACGACGTTCTCGACGTCGGCCCGCTGGCCAACAGCTGGCGCATCGAGCCCAATACGCCGATCTATTTCTGGCCCTATGCGCCCGCCATTCCCGATGGCCTGACGCAGGAGCAGGCTAAGAAGGTCTACCAGCAAGCCGGCAAGCCGCTGACGCCCACCGCGGCTCGGCAGATCGTCGACACGACGGCGCGGCCGTCCCCGATTGGCGGCACCTTGGATGGTCTCCCCCCCATTCACATTGCGCTGTTCCTTGAACTGGCGAGCGCCGACACCGTCCAGCGGTAACGCACCGCCCCTCTCCATGCGACGAAGACAGGCTGGCACGGCCTCGCCAGCCTGTCCCTGCTCATTCGTGAGGCCGATGAACGAGACATCACGGAGTTTCAATGTCCAAGTCACTGACAAACAAGACGGCGCTGGTTACCGGCGGATCACGCGGCATCGGGCGAGCGATCGCAGAGCGCCTCGCCGCGGTCGGCGCGACGGTCGCGCTGACCTACAGCCAGAGCAAGGCGGGGGCCGACGAGACCGTTGCGGCCATCACCAAGGCCGGTGGCACCGCGTTCGCGCTTCACGCCGACCTCGTGGATGCTGGTTCGATCCCGACCCTGTTCGAGCGACTCGATGTCGAACTCGTCAAGCGACATGGCAGCAATACGCTCGACATCCTGGTGAACAACGCCGGCAATTCAGGATGGGGCAGCCTGGCGGATGCAACGCCAGAAAGTTGGGACACCATCACTGCAGTCCATGCGCGTGCGCCGTTCTTCATGGCACAGGCCGCGCTCAGTCGCTTGTCCACGGGAGGGCGAATCATCAACATCTCTTCTGCTGCGGGCACGCGCGCGATGCGCGTGGTGCCGATTTACTCGATGGCAAAAGCAGCCATCAACAACCTGACGTACGCGCTCGCCGCCGAGTTGGGAGCGAGGCAAATCACCGTCAATGCCATCGCGCCTGGATGGATTCGCACGGACATGAACGCAGCGGTTCGCGAGAACGACGAGATGGTGAAGACCATTGAAGCGGATACCGCGCTAGGACGCTTCGGCGAGCCCGCCGAGGTCGCCGCTGTCGTCGCATTCCTGGCCTCCCAGGAGGGGCGTTGGGTGACCGCCCAGGTCATCGAAGCAAGTGGCGGGTACATGCTCTAACGGACTTGTTGGTGAAGCGGACCGCGGTTGCGGCTTCAGTCACTGGTCCGCCGCCCACGCGGCTGCGTCGACACCGGTAGGCCGTGTGGCCGAACAAGTGGCTCGCACCACGTTACGCGACTATTGGCCTGAGATGCGAGCAGCCGCGCTTCCGAAACCAGACTCCGACTTCAATAGGCGACTCATGAACAGACCCATCCGTATCCCGGGACCGGACCATCCGATCACGGTGCAGCGAACCACGGCACGCGTGCGCGTCTTCGTGGCCGACCAACTTGTGGCCGACAGCGTCAGCACGTTGGTGCTGCGCGAGGCAGACTATTCCCCGGTGTACTACTTCCCTCCCGAAGACGTGGTCACGAACTTGCTGAGCGCCTCGCAGCGCACCACGTACTGCCCGTTTAAGGGTGATTGCAGCTACTACGACATTCCCATAGGCGGGTCCAGATCCCAAGCCGCTGTGTGGTTCTACCGCGAACCCTACGAGGCCGTAGTTGAAATCAAGGGCCGGCTCGCGTTTTATCCGGATCGGGTGGACAAGGTGGAAGTTGAGGAATCCGCCTGAGCAAGCGCGCGGCACTTGGATAAGTGCTCTCCGACAGCGGCGTGGCGCACGTTCAAGCGCTGGCCTGCAAATACTTCCCGCCCGCCAACGCCGCAACTTCACCTCTGCGCTACAAACAAGGAAGGCAAATTTCCCCCACCGAGGGCCCTCCGACGGACGGCAGGCTCGGCTGGCCTGCTCGTGCGATGGACCGAACGATTTACGCGATCCGGTCGCGGAGGACAGGCCCGGGATTCGCATCGACGGTCGACAAGCCAAGGCGCACCAGGTCGACGTCGCCCTCTTCCTCATGACTCGGGACGTGGTGCACTACCGCTGGGGTGGCCCGCGTCGGTTGTTCGCGGCGCCGTCAGCAGACACCCTACGCAGACTAGATGCAACCTCCCTCCACTGGGCGGATGACTCGCCGCTGTGCAGCCAGGTGACCTTCCAACATCATTGATCCATCACTGGGAGGAAAAAATGAAGTTGGTCGTAGTTGAAGATTCGGCGGTTCTACGTCGCGTGGTGGTCGACCGCCTGGAATGTGAGGCCGGTGCGACGGTCGTGGGACAGGCCGACGGTGAGGCCGCCGCGCTGACCACAGTACAGCTGACCACGCCGGACGCTGTACTGGTGGACTTGAACCTCGCCAGCGGAAGTGGCCTGAGCCTCGTGGCCCGGCTTCGCGCCAATCGCTTCCGCGGGCGGCTGCTGGTGATGAGCTCGAACGACCGTCAGGCTTACGAGCCGCTCGTCTTGGCCCGCGGCGCTGATCGCTTCTACGACAAGGCTCACGACTTCGACCGCCTCATCCGAGACCTGAGCAATCGCGCCGGCAGTCTCTGGATGGCGATGGCCAGCTGAACAGGTGCCGCCGTGAGAGTCCTCATCGTCGATCCCTCCGAGCGGTGCCGCAAGCGCTTGTATGAGCTCGTGCGCGACGTCCAAGGCGCCACCGTCGTTGGTCAGGCGCCTGACGAGTCACAGGCAAGCGTGTTGACGGCGCTCTGCAAACCGGACGTCATCCTCACCGAGTTGGACCTTGGTCGAGGTTGCGGGTTCTCGCTGATCGAACGTCTTCGAGCCGCCGGCTACGAAGGCGCTGCCTACCTGGTCACCTCGGCCGACGAGGCCGAGTACGGACCTCGCTGCATCGACGTCGGCATCACGGGCTTCTACGACAAGACGTACGACTTGGAGCGGCTGTCCAAGGCTCTGGCGGTTTTCGCTCAGGCGCCGGTCTCGTTTAGCCGGACGCACCTGCGAGCGGACGCGCTGTAGTCGTCCACGTCGTCCGAAGTTTCGCTAGGCCTGGGAAGGCCTATCCAGTTCCGCGCCCTTGCCTACCCCGTCAGGGATCACCGACGCCACATCCACCGTGGAGCGTCCCAGCGCGCGCATGGCCTGCATGAAGAAGGTCATCGCGAAGGTGCCGCGGTAGAGCTTGTTCTTGAGCGACGCCTCCGTCTCTTGCAGGCCAAGCGCGTTCATGCGCGTCGCCAACTGCGCAAGCGTCACTCCCTCCCGAGCGATCTCCGCCTTCAGTAGCCGCGACGCTGCGTCCGCCCAATCCACGTTCAAAGCAAAGCTCCGCCGGCGACTTGCACAAGCCGCCGAAAAATCCTAGAGTCTCGTCACGCGAGACTTTAGTACCCAATATGAGACTTAAGTAGCAGTGAGTGAGCCTAAAACGGCACGCTCTGCCATAGATCTAAAGAAGTCCGACTACACAGCCCAAGCGACTGAAACACGTTCAGCGCTCGGCGGTGCGGCCGCCCTTTGCCCGCGATTTTAGAGACCGAAATCATGAGCTGCAGCGACGGCAACCCAAACGGGCCCAATTCGACTTCCACTGGGACCACGATGACCATCACCCGCGACCGGTTTACCGGGTGCGTCGTGGACATCAGTGTCCGAGCAAGCCTGCCTGACGACCCCCGCGATTTCACCGCTGACCTGGGCAACGGTCTTGAGGTCGAGGTTACCGTCCTGGACTTCCTGACGATCGCCCGATGAAGCGGCGCGTTTCCAGGGCTTGGACCCTCACAAAAATCGCATTCCGGATTCGCCACGGCTACGGGCAAGGCGAACTGGCGGCCTACATCCCGTGGATTGGGGTGCGAGACCTGTCTTCGAAGGGAACCTCCACGCGCATGTGGAGCCCCAAGACTGGCCGCACGATGCAGTTCCTGTCCAACATCGAACGGGACACCTTCCTCATCGCCGAGTTCCGCGAGGACTTCGTTGACTACTGGGAACAGTGGCCGCTCGACCGGAACTGGACTCAGTGGGCCGCGGCTCGCCTTGGCCGTCGGCATCCCATCTACATAGGCGGTCACCTCCCGGTAGTGATGACCGTAGACGGCGTCTTGACTCTGAGGCACGGCGAGGGCGTCGTGCGCAAGGCCATCGATTGCAAGAACGTTACCGCGCTCGAGAACGCACGCACGCTGGAAAAGCTCGCCATCACGCGCCTCACCTTGGAGCGCCTGGGCCTGCCTCACCTGCTCGTCACGGAAGAACAGACACCGCCGCAGGTAGTCAAGAACATCCTCTGGGTTCGACTGGCAACGAGGAAGTCGCTCGAGATTGAACCGGTGCCTGGCGCCTTCGACATGTGGCCCATGCGCATGCATCGTCATCTGCGGCTCCACGGCACCGAACCGCAGTTCGCTTCGATGCCTCTGAACAAGTACTGCCAGTGGTTCGAAGCGCAGCACAACCTCCCGCGGGGCTTGGGCCTGCGATTCATGAAGCTGCTGATGTGGCAGCACCTGGTTGAGTTCGACTTGACGGTGCGAGCGCCCGAAACCCGGCCGCTGAGAAGCCTGCAGCTCAAGGCAGCGCCGCGCTTCAGCGCGAAGTCCACCCTCGCGGGTGCGTGAGACTGCCATGACGCTGTTCGATCAACTCGGCCCCCATCCGACTCCCGCGCTCGCGCCAGTGCCTTGCCAACCTGCTCGGTCGGCGCCTCAGCATGGAGCAGCCCATGGTTGACATCCATCGCGGCGACCTCTTCTCCAGCGCCAGCGCAACCTTCCGCCTGCTCGACACCGTGCTCGTGCGGGGAAAGAAGGTCGCCCACATCATCGGGATGGACGAGGCCAAAGCGTTGCCCAAGCAGTGGCCGTTCGAGGAGGTCGTTGACGGCTTGAAGGACGGCACTTACTTGAAGGCCTCCTCCAACGCGCGCGCTGTCGTCGTGCGCGCGAAGGACGACCAGGCCGACCCAAAGCAACTTGCTGCGGCCAAGTCGCCCGCCGAAATCCTGCTCGACTGGAGATGGAACCTCATCAAGCCTTTGGTGAGCAACCCTGATATCTACCTTCGGAAGAAACGGGGACCGCTGGTCGCCGGTCGTGCCGAGGAGATGGGCGCGTCAGAGCAGACCATCATGACCTGCCTGCGCCTGTACTGGCGCGGCGGCATGACCAAGGACGCGCTCCTTGGCAGCTTCGACAAGTGCGGCACAGCCAAGAACCCTCTCCCACTCGCGGAGCAAACGCCCCGCGGTCGACTCCCACGCAGGGAACGCTACGAGAAATATCGATGGAAGAGCGAGGCCGAGAAGAAGAAGGTTCTGAGGATCGCGAGGAAGTTCCTGCGAGCCAAGAAGACCAACACGCGGCACTTCGTCTACCGCCGCGTGATCGCCACGCTCTACAGCGTGCGCGATGCCAACGGTAAGCCGGTCCCCTTCCCCCTTGGCGAGCGGCCCACTCGCGCCCAAGTCCTGTACCTGCTTGAGAAAGACCGCTCCATCGAGGAAATCTTGCGCCGCAAGCTGGGCGATGACGTCTTCGAGAACGACGTTCAGCCCAAGGTCGGCTCGGCACGCGAGTACGCCAACGGCATTGGTCAGTACTACGAGATCGACTCGACCATCGTGGATACCTGGATTTGCGCTGAGGAAGACCCGACGGTGGTCATCGGCAAGGCCACCCTCTATCTCATCATCGACACCTTCAGCCGCCTCATCGTCGGCTTCCACCTAACGCTTGAGCCACCGTCGTGGGACAGCGCACTGGAAGCCATCATGACGATTGTCGAAGACAAGCAGCAACTGTGCGAACGCCTCGGTCTGGAATATCGAGCCGAAGACTGGGTCGCCCATGGGTTCTGGCCCCAGCTCTTCCGCGCCGACCGCGGGCCCGAAATGATTGGGTACGACAGCGACTGCATCCCTGATGGGCTTGAGACTGGCATCGTCAACGTGCCAAGACGCAAAGCTCCTCGCAAGGGAACGGTAGAGGTGAGCTTCAAGCTGGTCCACGCGCCGATCCGCGGCCATGTTGGCGGACACACCCCCTCAGCGGAGCAGCGCAAGCGTCAAGTTGATAACCACAAGGGGGAAGCCACGCGAACGCTGCGCTCCCTCCTCCCCGAAATCTTCTCCGGCATTCAGCAGAACAACCACAAGGTAATGACTCGCATCAAGCTGCCGGCCGCGCAGGTGTACGAGCGAGAGCTAGCCATCCCCACGCGCATGTGGGAGCGTGACCGTGAGCAGCGAGCCGGCATGTTGACCCAGCTGCGTGAAGAAGACCTTCGCTTCAAGCTCTTGCCGAGCGACTGGTTCACCGTCACGCCGGTTGGCGTCTTCTACAAAGGGCTGCTTTGGGTTCCGGAGAGGTCCAAGCAGGCCAAGTGGCTGCTGCCGGCCACGCGCGGCTTTTACAAGGTGCGCGCCACTTTCCGCCGCAATCTCGTTGACTTCATCTACGTCCACGACCAGAAGGACCCAACTGCGTGGACCAAGATGTACCTGGCCGACGACTGCATCGACTCCGCGGGCAAGACTTTCGCTGAAGTCGAAGATGTGGAGGAGGCTCGCCTGACCTTGGCGGAGTTGGCAGCCGAACACAACCTGGCCCTTGAGATTGCGCACGACGAAGCTTCCGCAGCGCGGGAGAAGGCCGCTCGAGCCAAGACGCAGGCTGCGCTCGACAAGGCAGGTTCTCGCTCACGCACCACGGGTGCCGTTGCCATGCGCGATGACGAGGCCAGGCGCAATCGGCTGAAGCAAAAGGCTCTGCCCGCGACGGTTGGGGCCCCACCTGCGGCGAACCGTACCCCCCAAATCTCCAGCGCCGCCCCCGCGCGCCCCGCTCTTCTTCCCTCTGTCACGGGGAGCACACCAGGTCGCGCCGGCAACTCCAACTCGATGGCCGCTGGCAACCAGGGGCTGCAGGCCTTGCTCGACCTTCGTAAACGTACAGCATGAAAAAACCGAACCCACGTGGCGATCGCCAAGACCAATTGGTCTTCACGGCGAAGTACTTCGACCACCCCATTCCTCGCTACAACAGCAACGCCTTAATCCGCGCACTGCGCCCTCTGCCAGACCATCTTGAGCTGCAAAGTCTCCTGACGCGTCTGCCGGAGTACGACAAATCGGAGCGACAACTGGACCGCAGCTTCAAGACTGCGCGCCTTCAAGAGCTCATGCGCACCTTCTATATCGGCCTGCCGCGCGTGGTGGACCTCATGGAGATGCTTCACGTCATGATTTGCGAGGGCTACATGGAGCGCGCACCCTTCTCCGCAGAAGACCACGCCAGACGCCAGCAACTCTATGAGCTTCAGGAAAGCCGCGAATTTTTTCAGCTCGACGAGGACGATGAGGGCTCGGAGTTCACCTCGGCCCTCATGGGGATTCCAGGCATCGGAAAGAGCAAGGCGCTCAAGCGCGTCAGTGCGCCGTACCGACGAGTCATCTACCACCCCGAGCTGAACATCTATCAGATTCCCGCTTTGCTCATTGAAATGCCCCACAAGGGCGTCAGCCTGAACGCGCTTGGGCACGCCATCATCCGCGCGTTGGACAAAGCCTTTCCACAAGGCCGCTACTACGACCAGTATTTGGCTAGCGATGGCAACGTCGAAGTCCTGTTCCTGAACGCCGTTGCGCTGATGCAGACGCACTACGTGGGCGTACTTCTGGTCGACGAAAGCCAAAACCAGGAATACCGCAGCGCGGGCGGCCGACAGACGAAGAACGCCGTCACTGGCCAGATGCCGTTGGCCACCCTGCTCATCAGCGCGACCAACAAGGCCGGGCTACCAATGCTCATGTGCGGGACGCCTGAACTTCGCGACATCCTCGGTCCGCGCGCGAGCATGACGCGTCGCACGGTCGGCCGCGGGATGCGGACTTGGAAGCCCCTCTCGCTGCCGACGCCGACTTCCGATGGAGGCGAGCTTCTGGGCGAGTTTGACGTTGTCCTTCAACTGCTCTGGGACTACCAGTGGACCAAGACTCCATTCGAGCTCACCCGCGGCGTGCGCAACACGTTTTACTACTACTCTCAGGGCATCACTGACGTCATCGTCAAGCTGTTTCACGACATCCAGCTGCGGGCAATTCGGCGCGGCGGCGATGAAGTGGTGACCGAGGAGCTTATCCATGCCGTTGCTCAAGAAGAGTTGGGGCCGCTCACCGAACTCACTCGGGCGATGCGCGAGATGGACTACGACCGCACAGGCCAAGCCGCCGACTTGGCTGCTTACCTGCGCATTGACCCTCATGAGATGAACTTTGAGCGACGGATTGCCCAGGAAGGCTTGGTCGACAGTCCTGAGAACGCGGCAGCGGAAGAGCCGGCGCCGGACGACGACGACATGCCCAACATCCCGTTAGAGGCGACGCAAGAGCCTGTGGAAGTCCCTACCGGGCCCGCGCCGAAAAAGCCTCGTAAGGCCCGGCGCAAGTCAGCGCCCGACTCTCAGCTGTCGTTGCCCGACATCGACCCTGTCGACAATCTGGACGACGCGTTAGGTGGCTGATGCTCCCGGCTCGCCGCCCCTATCCGGATGAGCTGTGCAGCAGCGCAGTATTTCGCTGCTGCCGCCAGTTCAACGCGCCCTTCAAGCCGCTCGGTGCGATCCACCTAGGTCGGGCGTCGTGGCGCCCGGCGTTTCTGGGAGCCAGCCCGCTGCTCCCGCTGGCGGAGCTGTTCAATATGCCTGCGGAGGATTTGCTCTGGCAGCACACCGTCTTTCCATACGCGACGGCCGCGATGGCTCCGGAGCTGTACGGCCGCGCTCTTGAACGTGCCTATGACGAGGCCGGCAATCTAGGCAGCCATACGGCGGCCGTCATCCACAACGTCACCCGAGGGGTACGCTTTCGCCGGTTCTGCCCTCAATGCATACGGGACGACACGCAAACAGCCCATGAGAGTTTCTGGCACCGCTCACACCACCTGCCTGGGGTGGACGTCTGCACCCGTCACCAGTGCTTCCTTCATGAAACGGATCTTGCGATCGCGGCCTACGGGACGCTTAGCAAGGCTGCTCCGAGCGAGTGTCTCGGCCGCCCCCTTGGCAGAGGGAGGCCATCTGCCGCGCTCGTTCATCTTGCAAAGCTGTCCACGAGTTGGCTGGATCGATGGCGCGGCGATCCTTTAGTGATGAGTTCGCTGGACTATCGACGCGAGGCCATTCGCAGGGGTTGGCTTTCTGAAACGCGCGAGGTCGATGCAGCGCATCTCGCTGCCTGCATTCGTCGTGTGTTCTCACGCAAGTTGCTTGTTCGATCCGGCGCTCCGATCGATACCTCTACCTCCAGTCATTGGGCTTCGATGATGCTGCGCCCCGCGACAAAGCTGCCCTTTGCACCGGTGAAGCACGCGCTCCTCCAGACTTTCTTAGCTGCGGAACCAGCCAGTGGCGCTCCACCGCTTGACCGCAAGGTTCTCGGTCCGCCAAGAACCACTGCAAGCGCACTGGACCGCTTCTATAGCTCCGCTGTGAAGAAGGAGCTCGCGCGCGTCCTTAAGCAAGGGGATCGCACCACGACCGAAAAGCTGCTGAAGACGGTGGGCTCCTGGGGCGCTTACCGCCGACGCAGGTCGGAGCTTCCCAAGCTCCAGGCTGTGGTCGACGAGTTCCGAGAGTCGAAGGTCTCGGCAAAACGCCTCCGTGCGGGCAAGCGAAGACCTCCGCGCCCACGGGATCCGTGAAGCCGTCCGCTCCACCGCCCTAACCCGCCCATGGCTGGCTTGGCCGACCAGCCTTCACCCTCCTGAAGGAGAGCAGATGCCCGTCTGGAAAATTGCAACCGTCACCACCAATCCGGGCTGCACGCTCATCAACTGGGCCGTGCTGGAGGTGGCCTCGGGCGAGCGACACTTGGCCGGTTACAGCCTCGACAGCAGCGAAGGTCGAACTTCGACTGCGATTGTGGAATTTGACTTCAAGACTCTCCGCGCGCGCACGTCCTCCGGCCGGACCTATGAGCTCTGCGGACCGCCAGGGCTGAACTCGGACGCCCTATACACGTGGGAGCGGTGGTGCCGACTGAACGAGGTGGATGGCTGGTCCGACAAGTCGCTAGACGTGCTGGCTGAGCACTCCAGAACGCTAGTCGGCGGCGAAGCCCAAGATTGAACTTGCCCTTGTTCCGCTTTTGATTCCTGACAGGGCGAGGTCAAGTCGCAGAAACCTGTCAGAAAGTGTCAAAAGACCGTTCAGCCGGCGAGTGTGGGCGAAGGCCAAGCCGCCACGTGGGTCACCAAGGCTCTCGCGGAAGCTCGTGCCTTAACTTCTGTGCACTGGTAGCGCACTTTGCATTGGTCCAACGCGGCCGGCTGAATCACAACAGTTCCACACCTTCGCACAACTGTCAGAGCCGATCTCGGCTACGTCGAAGGGCGTCGTCACGCGCCCCTCACCGAGAGCCGGCGCCTGCTGACACTCCAACGGAACGGATGCCAAGCCGAAGCCGGAAAAGGTCCGGACTACGGCATCGCCCTCGCCTTCCCAGTCGCAGTCCTCTGCGCTACTGCGGTCGGCAAGAAGTTAGCCGTTCACGACCAGGTGAGCGACGCGTTCGATGCAACGCCCCCTTCGCAGCCGCTTTACCCTGGCTTGGCTTCGATCAAATATAAGTTGCCGTTCCTGTACTCCCACGAAGGAGTACGAAGGTGGAATGGATCGAACATATCGAAAGGGTCGGGGATCAACTCAAGGCGTCTTACGTCGACGAACATCGTTCTCGAAGGGTAGCCAGCCTCTCGCAGTTGCCCAAAGCGATGCGCCTGAAAGTCGGCCAAGTGGCATCTGTCAAGTCTGCGGCGCTGGACAGCATGCGCCTCGTTGATGGCCGAGAGTGGCTGGAGGCGTTCAAGCTTTCCCATTTGAGCTCGGCAAATCACCAAGTATTCGAGCTCATATCCGGCAACCGCAGAATCCTCGTCCCCGCCGGGGTCGTGATTCAAAGCATCGTTGGGCAACTAGGTGGATTGGGAGACATCCTTCTACAGCCAACCGGCCTGGACCGGATGGGAGTGCCACTGGTGAGAAACGGAACATTGGACTTCGGCTTTTCAAAATTGATTCTGCTCAGTCGATCGTCCGACACCCGTGGAATAAGGTCGCGATTCGCTTGGCTTTCAAGTTACCCCGGCGCACGTCGCATGTGGCATAGCATTCAGGAGTTCGGCTCTCAAGGAACCCTGGGAATACTCTTGGCGCCAGCTTTAGCGGACATATCCTTCCACGGAAAACTTTACCGCGGCACCGCAATGGCGGTACGGATGGCAATAAGCACATTGACGCCGAAGGAGACCGCTTTTCCTTTTGCAGCGAAGTTTTCACCCAACTCCTTTACCTTCGACCATCGCAGCGCTGCCGCTCGAACACAAATGAAAGCGCTGGAACTAAGTGGACGTCGCAGCGGCCGTACCGCGCATCGTCAGGCCTCCCTACTCAAAGGTCCAGAAGGCTTCAGCATGAGTTCAGCCGAATGGGAAATCGTGCAATATCGCTTAAACGAAGCCGGCGTCAAAAAGGTGGCAGTTGCAAGAAACTCCCTGGATTGTGCTCTTGAGAAGTTTGGCGCTGGAACGGCGTGGCTGGATTTCGGTCGCCAAGGACGCGCCGCGAGCAAGTTTGCCATAACATGGGAACGGGCCGGAAAATGGAAAATCTTCACGGACATATTGCGGGAAGTGCGAAGCCAACCCCTGGGGTCTTGAAGACTGGAAGTGGCTGCAGGCAGCAGCAGGTGCGGACACTTCGTTCCGTCCCCCGCGTCGTTCCGCGGTAGAAAAATCTAAAACTGGTGCGCGATAAACGGGTTGCTATACGAGGAAGATCTCGTACATCAACAACAGACCATGCACCCTCACTCAATCTACTCCGGCATTCCTTCCAACGTCCCATCGGGCTACCTTGGTCTAGAGGCGCTTATCAAAGCATCAGCAGCTTCCGAGGGAGAACACTGTGCCGCACACCTCGCCCCAGGTTCCGAAGAGGATGAATGGACCCTGGCCGTCTCCTTACCGAGGCGGTGCCTTAGCCAACTTTCATCTTTGGCTCACAGCGCCTTGGACATCTGCGCCGTGGATTCGGCTGACTTGCTCGCTCGGGAAGCCTATTTCACCTTGGCGGCGCAAGGTGTGACGATTCACATCAACGCAGACAAGGTCCTGCGGCGATACTGGAACTTCCGACCGAGGATTCTCAACGTCGGGCTGGTTTGCGAGAGTGAATGCGTCATCGTACAGCAGCGTTTAACTGACTATGAGCTTGAATCGTTCGAGCTTGGCGCGCAGGGAATGCTCGGTGGTAGCGGCATAAATTACAACCCGTACCGCATCTGGACAGATGCGGAACTGAGTGCCGCAGCGACATTACAGACTCCCGAATGTCCTTCAGAAATCTTTTGCGAACTCCACTTTGGACCTGTGCCAATGTGTTGAGCTAGCTTATTCATCATGACCACCTGACCCGCGTCAGATGGCTAAAGGGCGGGCGGATAAACGCGGTAGCAATACCTCGATCTGCACGCCTTTTTTTTACAAGAGCTATGACTACCGCGATCTCCGCAGAACGTTTCAACGAAGAACTTGCGAACTGCCCTCAGTCAACGCGCCTCGAGTTCGCATACGTCTTTTCCCATTGGCTCCTTAGCGCGCTCTCAGCAGCCAGCCGCGACGCCGGGCCGGGCTCCAGCGAAGTTGAGCTCGCTTCGCTGCTTCGGTCGGTAGAGTCAAGCTCCTTCGTCGTTCTCGAAGTTCTTTGCTCAAGAACGCCGCCGGGTGTCGCCCGCGCTGCCCACCTCTGGCGAGAACTTACCGCGCACAACACCGTGGTCGCCTGGACACTTGAGCGCTCATTGCGTGAGTGGTACGTCCGGAGTAGCCATCGCGATGGCCTGGAGCGACGGATTTCCGCGAAAGACGTGAGCCTTAAACAAGCCGTCCTCGTAGGCATCCTGAAGTCCACCTTCCACCGTCTCCGGGGCGTCTCGCGGGGCTTTATGACTGCTGCAGACAAGGACTCGTTCAGTCAAATCTGCCAGGCCGCGAGTAAGGTGTTGCAGGTCGTCTGTCGGCATGACCCGACGACGGACCCAGAGTTCCGCCACGTTTTCGTTGTTCTGGAGCACATGCTTGCCACGTTCAGCTCGGCCCCTTCGGTAACGGCAACTGAACTGGCAATTAACGAGATGCATGATGCGGTTCACCACGTCATCTTCCATGCCACCTACTGCAACCACGAAACCAGCGCATGCTCTTGCGTCGGCCATTGACCGGTCTTGAGCGCGTGCCAGACAGACGAACTGACATCTGTCACTTCACCTAAACCGCACGCCGCGGCGTTCGCGAACAGCGGCGCCAGCGCATGGGCCTCGCTCACCGGCTGCGCGGGCACCCGGTAGTGGCGGCCAGACTCTGTGATCAACGTTAGTTGCCCAGGGATGAGCGCGACCAATGGTGTCGAGACGCGAAGTGGTCCGCTGGGAAGCTGGACGCTCAAGTGCAGCGCTCCGTCGGAACGCTTGAGCGCCAGCCAGTGAGTGACCTCGACCTTCGGCTGATGCAGCAGGTCGGGGGCGTAGCGGTGGTCTGCGAGGTAGATTCGCATAGCCGCTACGAAGCGCTACGCGTCCGCCGCCGGGGCGGTTACACGGATGTTCTTGGCTTCTTGACTGAGTTCACATTGCGCTCCAAGGTGGAAGTCGGTCCATCTTGGGCCGCCTCTAGCTCATAGAGTGAGCCATGGGGTGCGGCTGCCTTCCGCCGCGGCGGAGGTGAGCCGTTATCGTCACCGCCTCCGGCCATCGTTCGGAGGCAAGGTTGCGGCATTCGAAGCCTTCGTCAGTCGGTACTCCTCGTGTCCCGCTCGCCTTCGCCATCACTAGGTGACTGGCCGGCTGCCAGCAGCAATCTGCGAACCGCTCGATACTCTTCCATCCGTTCGAAGTCCCTTGCTGTGGGCTTCGGAATTCGAGAGATGTCCAAGTTCTCTGCGTTGTCAGCGAGCTTCACTACCCGTGCGATGGGATTGGCCGCCGCCCTCACGGCCGCCTGCAGCCGTGTTTCCCCCTGGCGCTTTGTAAGCGCATCCACCGCGGCGACGACCGCAGCGCTGAACCCTTCCGCTGCCAGTCGCTCCAGCGTGACTGAGGTGTCCTCCACCACATCGTGCAGAACCGCAGCGATCCGCTCTTCATCGCCTTCCAGCCGAAACATCACCCGCAGAGGATGCAGGATGTACGGCTGTCCTGCTTTGTCCACCTGACCGGCGTGGCCCGCTGCAGCGATCTCAATTGCTCGTTCAAGAGTGCTCATGGTTGGACTCTACCGGTCAACTATCCAAGGGTGGCGCCCCCCCTGTTTCGTGCTCGGCCTGTAGCCGCCGCCTGCCTAAGCCTGCTCAAGCGGGAGGCGCCCGTCAGCCGCGCGCGCCAGCTTCTCCACAACCTGAAGGTTGTCCAACCATTCGTTGAACTCAACGATTTGCTCGCTTCAAGCCTACCGGCCGTCGGATACGCGTCGGAAGTCTTCGATTACCCCCGAGAGCATCCACCGCATCCGCAGGACCTGTCCGGCAACAGCGGCGCCGTGGCCAGCAGGCGGGCTGTGTTCATGTCGGAGACGTCCCGAGCAAATAAGCTGCCAGAGTCATCCATCACGTCGAAGAGCCTCGGGTCTCATCAACACCCCTGCAACGGCGCCGCCGAGCACGCATAGCGCTGCGCTGGCCGCCATGACCCACCTATATCCGCTGACAAAGGCCTCATGGATGGCCCGTTGAGCTAAAGCTCTCACTGCGCTATCGATGCCAGCGGGCAAGTCGATGGCAGCTAGACGGCTCTGTTGCACTAGCACCTGCGATGCTAGGTAGTCCGGAACATTGTGCTGTGCGAGCAGTTCTTGCAACGCGGCCTCAAACCGCCAGGCCATCAACGCACCCAATGCCGCGATCGCCAGCACACCGGCCGCACGGGAAACTGCGTTATTGATGCCCGAGGCAACACCGGCGGAATCCGTGCCAGCGGCGTTCATAACTACGGTGGTCAGCGGTGCCACTGTGATGCTCATGCCCACACCAAGCACCAGGATGCCGGGCAGAAACCCAGTCCAATAGCTTGCTTCAACAGATGGCAGCCACAGCATAGCGAAGCCAGCACCTGCAATGACCGGACCGACGAAGAGAGGTTTGCGTGGTCCCACGCGCTCTACTAGTCCACCTGCCCAGCGCGACAGCGAAAACATGACGAGTACGAACGGCAGCAACGCCGCCCCCGCCGCTGCGGCTGGCAGCCCGTGGACCTGGATGAGCGCCAGAGGCACGAAAAACAGTCCACCACCAAGCGCGGCGTACACCAGCAGCGTCAGTACGTTGGCGCCCGTAAAGATGGGGTCGTGAAAGAAGTGAAGCGGCAGCATGGGTTGTGGCGTGCGCCGCTCCACCGAAGCGAACACACCCATGGAGACTAAGCCCAGCAGAAGTGCCGCTAGCACCGGCCACGAGTGCCACTGCCGCGCCGGAGCTTCGATCAACGCAAACACAATGCCACCAAGGCCGAGGGTAACGAGCGAGGCGCCGAGCCAGTCCAACCGTCTAGCTGCCTGCCGGTCTCGTGACTCCGGCACCTTCAGGATCGCCATGGCAACAACCCCGGCCGCGATGGGCGCATTTACCAGGAACGCCCAGGCCCATGAGTAGTGGTCAATGAGCCAGCCACCAATCACCGGTCCTACGGCGGCTGTGATGCCGCTGAAGCCCGCCCAGGTACCGATCGCTTGCCCGCGCTCCTTTTGGGGAAAGGATGCGCTGATAAGCGCCAAGCTGCCCGGCACCAGCAATGCCGCACCCACCCCCTGCAGCGAACGCGCGACGATAAGTTGATTCACGTCTTTGGACAGACCACAAAGGACCGATGCCAGGCCAAATATGGAAACGCCAAGGACGAAAATGCGCCGACGCCCAAACCTGTCTCCCAGCGCGCCACCTAGCAGCAGCAAGGCCGCCAGCAGAAGCGCGTATGACTCCACCACCCACTGCACTTGGTGCAGGCTCGCGTGAAGCTGCGCTTGGATGGCTGGAAGCGCCACGTTCACGACTGTGCCGTCGATGAACGCCATGCCCGAGCCAAGTATGGCGGTCGCGAGCACCCAGCGCTTCGTCGCCGCGGTACAAGGCGCCGCTTCTGAACCATGCTGGATGGCTGCCTTATCGCAGGGATGATGAAGCGGACCAGTCATAAACTTTCAAGCGTCAAGCAGGTGCTTGCGGCCCGCTGCCATTAGTAAAACGTTCGGCGTTGCGGGTGCCGCCGCGACATGCCAACGCATCTTCGGGCAACGATCCCGTGCCAGAGGGTGCCTTTTCAATCTCTACGCTTGCGGACCTTTTCCGTGCCAGAGCCACTGTGATGACCAGCCACTGCGCCGGACGGACCATTCGGCGCCGACATTTAAGTAGTGGCACGGCCTTGACATGCCTGCCTGCAAGCTTCGCGGACTGCATTGCTTCCCTGGGGTCAGGTTACGTGCTTTGTTAAGCTTGTCCCGTTCACCACGCAGTTCGGCGCCATCGCGAATGACGATGTTAAGCACCGCGTTCGTCTCAATAGACAACCTCGCGTTTACGGGTGAGAGCAGTCTACGGCCGCCCGCTATTCCTTTGGCTTCACCTCTGGCAGTTCAAGGAGCTTTGGATTTCCAAGATTGATTCGATGTGTGTACGGTAGGTACCTGAACATCGGAACCTCGTCTCCTCGCGAGGCCAACAGCACGAGCTGCAAAGCGAAGTTCTCAACCGTGGGGTTCCAGAGGTCGTTGTGGCCGTCCATAACCGCTTCTGTCGTTCGGATGTTCAAGATCGGAAGCCGCTCGGGAACAAGGCCGGTCGCCACCGCCCCTCTGGCAATGAAGTGATCCCCGGCCACGACTGTGCAGTCGCCTTGAACATCACAGCGGCGCAACTCAAGTTCCTTCGCCTTGGAGACACCGTCCTTGAACTGGTCAAGTCGCTCGACGCATAGCGGCTTTCGGCGTGCCTGATGGAGGTCTTGCAAGCCGTTGGTACCATCCAAGAACATTGGTCGCGGAGCCGCCAATAGGGGGCTTGCGTCCCCATCTAGACACTCGACCGACGGCTTTTCAATGAGTTGGTGCGTGACGTAAGGGATGTGGTGCCCAACCGCATGCCTATTCTCGTCCGGCGATTGGGCGTCCGCATATCGGTCGAACAATGTACTCAGGCTTCGACCTACTGGAAAGGCAAGTCTCGTGGCCTTGTCCGCGTCGGTGGTCAGGATGATCAGGCGTGGCTTTGAGCTGACTGGGTACTCTTGCCGCCTGGCCAAATCAAGCTGTGGACGAATTCGCATCGCCTCAAAAGCCGGGTTGATGAGTAAGATCAGGTCGGCAAACGGCGGCGGCTTAGCGCCTGGTCCTCCGTCAGATCGAATTTGCTCCATCAAGGCGTTCGAGAGCGAGGAATAGACCACCGCGCCGCCGAAGCTGTGTCCTGTGATGATGAGCTTGGATTCCGCGTCTGCGGTCTCCGCCCGAATCTGAGACAGCCGAGAGAACAGTTCATAGACGCCACCGCTGAGGCCGATGGTGTGAGCAGCTTCCTTGCGCCCCCAAAACGTGAGCAAGTAGCTCGCAGGCGTGGTCAGGCCTTTGTTCGGTATCGACTCCCCACGCCATCCAACGTAGATGCCGAGCACTTTCTTGTGGGGCTCAGTCGCCCTGCCCTTGGCGTCGGCCGGTCTGAACAACTCTTTCGCCTTGGCAACGCGTTCGACTTGCAGCTTGAAGTTCGCAAGGTTGTCGTCGTCCTTGACCTTGCCGTCTCTATCCGCGTGCTTACTGGCGTTGTGGTGCCAACCGTGGACGAACACCATCACGATGCCACCGGTTTTCGCGGCCTCGGTAGCGGCCGCGACCGCGCCTTGCATCTGCGCACGGTTCATCAAATTGCCGTAGTCGTCGTACTCGACCACGCTCACGCAGGCCGGTGATGAGTTCGAACATTCCAGCTGCGGGGGCTCCTGGGATGTCGGTGGCGGCAGCCTCCCATTGACGTCCGGACGTGGTCCGAGCTCCGTTCGATATGGTATCGAGCTCACGCAGCTGGAGAGCGTCGCAGCAGCTAACGCCGCGATTGCGGCTAGTCCAATGAGCCTCCAGCGCATCCCTCACCTCCCGTAGCTTTCAGCCGATTTTTCTCCGAGGCAGCTAGCCGCCAACCTGCTGCACAAGCCTACTGACGAAGTCCGACAAATCAGTTAAGCACAGCTCCAGCAACCGCTCATCCTCAACGTTGATGGCGCCCAAGGAAGATTTTTAATGCTCGTGAGCCCAGCCCTGACGCTGAGCCTGAAGAAACCAAGCGTTTCTCTACCTCGCTCATCCCAAGGGCGTTTTGCGCGGGCCCTGTCGATCAGCCTGTTTCGGCACTACCGGCTTGGTCAACAAGACCTCCGTGCAGAGTTAAGCCGTACGCGCGTCATACGGCCCTCGGGTCTTCCGGCCAAAGCTCGCGATGCCGCAGAGTTGAGCAGCCTCATGATTTTCGGGCTTTCCGGCGTGATAGCTAAAGACACTTTTCGGAGTTGGTTCAGTCGGCGATGCGCGGCAGCTCAAGACATATTCTGAGTTTGGCTGGCGCAGAGCGGCCCTCCCTAGGCAGGTAGCTCAAGACTCTTTTGGGTGACTTCAAGCAGATGGGAGAGCGACCAGCCCGCATCAGGCATCGGGAAGGACACGAGCTCTCGCACCGCGTTGTGGTCCCGCAGCGCGAAGACCTGCGCCAGCACGGACTGGAACAGCAGCGACATGGCCGTGCGCGAGCGCGTGCGCGCCACGTGCAACGCCAGGCGCGAGCAGGCGTAGAGATGGAACACCAGCAGCACGGGCAGCCAGTAGGTGTCCAGCCATTCCCGCCCGCGCAGATCCAGCAGCGGATAGGTGAGCGCCGCGAACGCGCCCGCGCCGAACAGGGCCAGCATCCCGCCCCGGCCCAGGGGCTCGTCGACGAAGGCGAAGATGAACAGCGTCAGCACCACCACGACGCCACCGATGCAGGCGTACTGCGCCCAGAGCCACAGCGGCAGCATCGCGGCCGGGACGTAGGGCAGCAGCACCAGCGAGAACAGCACCGACCACAGCACCGTCGTCGCCCCCGCATGCAGGAACACGGCGCCCTCCCGCCGGTTCGCCAGCCAGGCGCCCAGCATGAACATGCCCGCCAGCAGGCAGAAGACGTTGGACGCATTGGCCAGCGAGGTTCCGAAGAACAGGGTCAGTTCGCCGATGTAGGAGATGGTGTCGAGGTCACCGATGTAGATCGGCGCGATGTGGATCTGCCGATCCCAGGTCGAGAGCTCGACGGTCAGCACGTTGCCGTCCGGCCGCACGAGGCTCCGCGCCAACGGCACCTGCAAGGGGCGGTACCACTTGTAGCGCGCGTCGGCGGTCGACTTCGGCAGGCCGGCGACCCAGACGCCGTTGAGGTAGACGTCCATGCCATCCAGGGCCTGGCTGATCAGCAGGCTGGTGCCGGGGATCCGCGACTCCTGCCGGAAGGGCGTGCCCGCCGGCGTCTCGCAGCACGGCGCCGGGCGGGCGAGATAGCGGTCCAGGTCGATCCGGAATCTCGCCCGCTTCAATCCGGCCGACTGGCTGACGTCGTGAAAGTATGGGAGGGCGAAGCTCCCCTGGTGGGCGAGGATCAGTCCCTCCAGCCGGGGCGTCTCCGGACCCGTATCGCGCGCAGCGGAAGTGGTCTCGACGATCTCCAGGTCCTGGGCCCCCTCGACGCGGTAGACCCGCGTCGCCAGACTGCTGGTCGCCACGACCAGCAGGGCCAGGATGAAGAAGGTCAGCCAGAAGAACACCGTCTTCAGCGAGCTCCGCCTCGGACTACTCATCGATGAGACCGTGCAGACGCGCGGCGTTGGCCGCCATGGCCCGCGACTTCACCCCGAGCTTGCGGTAGACGCTGCGCAGGTGCTGGTTGACGGTGTGATGCGAGATGCTCAGCCGACGTCCGATCTCGACGATGGGCAAGCCATCGACCAGATGCCGCAGGACCTCCCATTCCCGCTCGCCCAGCCCGAGGTCACGGAGCACCTTCTGCCGGTCGACATGCGGCCGCACGTTGTTCTCGAGCATCGTGATCCGCTCGACGACCAGCTGCGCGACCGCCGGGCTCAGCGGCGCCTGCCCGTTGTGCGCGCTGACGAGCTTGTCCACCATCGACGGCTGGATCTCCTCCTTGAGCAGGTAGCCGCTGGCCCCCGCCCGCAGGCTGCGCATCACATGCTTGCTGTCGCCGAAGGTGCTGACGACGACGCTGCGCGACTCCGGGCACTTGTCCTGGATCAGCCGTATCAGTTCGACACCGTCGACGTCCGGCAACCCCAGGTCGACGATGTACAGGTCCGCGCGGTTGGCGAGGATCGCCGCCACGGCCTCTCCGCGATTCTTGGCGATGCCCACCACCTCGCAAAAGCTACTGTTCGAAATCACGTCCACCAACCTCTTCATGACGGTGGGGTCGTCCTCGATGATCACGACGGCGATACTCATTCATTGGCTCCTTCTCACTCGTTATCCCATTGCCCAGAGGCGGGCACAGTTTCGCGAGCGAGCAGAAACGAGCAATCACCGAAGCAAGTAAACCCGAAAACGCCAGACTACTGAATTCAGTGGTGGTCCAGGATTCGCGGCGGCGGCTGGTCCCACTCCCTGTCGGCGGGCCGCGCGACCCGATGCCATCGGCCTTTGATCCAGCCTTCGGTGCTGGCGGCCAGGCAGGCGATCAGCAGCATCAGTCCACCAATCGCCAGCAGATAACCAATGACAGTAAGTTCAAATAAGGGATGCCCGGGGGGCGACGACTCGGTCCGCTCGGCCACCAGGCATCCCACGCCGGCGAGCGTCAAGCCGATTGAGATCGCATACATATTTCGCATGACACAAATCCATTCGCAAACTGTTGGCGGCAGTGTCACCGACTGCGATCAGTTTGCTAATCACTCATGAATGCATTTATCGACTTAAACATGTCAGCCTCTCGCGATTCGAATGACGAATTCATTGGTCGACTAACGAATTCGTGTCGTTCGCCGAGCTCGTCTCGAATATGCGAGGCCGCTCCGACCCATTCTCGGACCGCCATTGCCGATATCGAGGCCTGGGATCGAGATGCGCCGACTCAGTCGCTGAAAGCCGCCCGGCGGCGACCTGTCCGGCCGGCGTGCGCGTCAGGAAAAACAGGACGGGCGCCCGAAGGCGCCCGTCGCGAAGGGAAGATCCGACCTCGGGATCAGCGCAGGAAGCGGCCTCGCGGATCGATGATCGCGATGTCCGCGTAGTTCGTGCCCGTGTGGTCGGTGGGCGAGTACCCCACCTCCATGCCGCCCAGATCGAAGCGGGTCATGCTGTTGAGGACCTTCTGGATGGCGGCGCGGCTGGGATCCTTGCCGGCGCGCTTGAGCGCCTCGACCAGGACCTTGGCGGAGGCGAAGCCTTCCATCATGGCCGGCGTGACCTGGCCGTTGGATTCGGCGGGATTCGCCTTCACCAGGTCGCCGAGTTCGCGGACCATCGGCACGTTGGTCGAGCGCTCGCTCGGGAAGACCTGCGAGACGATGATGCCGGCGGCGTTCTGACCCAGCAGTTGCACGAAGCCGTTGGACGCGTTGTTCGACAGGGTGGCACCCAGGATGCGCGAACCGGCCGCGCGCAGCGCATTGATCGTGTCGGCGGTGATCTGCTGCGAGGCGACCATCAGCACGACCTGCGGGTCCGCGGCGATCAGTTGCTTGACGACGCCGGCGATGTCCGGCTTCTCGCGCTCATAGGTGAAGTGGGCCACCGGCTTCATCTTGCGGTCGTTGAAGCCCGCCATCGCACCGACGATGCCGTCCGCGCCGAAGGTGTCGTTCACCTGCACCAGCGCGATGCGCGTGTTGCCCATCTCCAGCAGCAGCTGGACGGCACGCTCAGCCTCGCGCTGGTAGGTCGAACGCACGTTGAAGACCAGGGGGTGGACCGGCTTGTGCAGCAGCATGGCGCCGGTGGACGGCGCGATCAGCGGCACCTGGCCCTTTTCCAGCAGCGGAAGCACGGCTTGCGTGTGCGGCGTGCCCCGCGTCAGGAACAGGGCGACGGCGCCCTTGTCGATCAGCGTCTGCGCGTTGGCGGCGGCGCGCTTGGGATCGAAGCCGTCGTCCAGCGACTGCAGGTCGATCTTCTGGCCGTTGACGCCGCCGGTGGCGTTGACCTTGTCGATGTAGAGCCTGGCGCCCAGCGTCAGTTCCTTGACGCTGGCCGCGACCTGGCCGGTGAAGCCGGCCGTCTGGCCGATCAGGATGTCCGCGCGGGCGGCGGCACTGAGGCCGAAGGCCACCAGGGCGGTGGCGATGGAGGCGGCGAACCGGCTCAGGGGCCGGTTCCGTGTAGGCTTGCTCATGGTGGTCTGTCCCGCCGGCTCGCGGTGGCGGCCGGCTTGTGTCTCCAGCACGCCGACGGTCAGTTCGCCGCCGGCCCCTCGGCGCCGCGACCCCCACGTTCAGGGGGGATCAGCGCCCCGCGCGCATCTTAGCCACGATGTCCGTGACCCGCCCCAGCAAAGCCTGCGTGTCGAAGGTCAGAACGTTGCGATTCGACAGCACCTGGCGGCCGCCCACCCAGACGTCCGTGACATGTTCACGCCCCGCCACATAAACGAGTTGCGCGTCGGCGTGATAGACCGGCTGGCATTCGATCGAGTCCAGTGCCACGGCGACCACGTCGGCCAGCTTGCCGGCCTCCAGCGTGCCCAGGTCGTTCGCGCGGCCCATGGCCTTGGCGGCGCGCACCGTGGCCATCTCCAGCGCGGTGCGCGCGGAGACGGTCAGCGGATCGCCGGTCACGCCCTTGGCGAGCAGCGCCGCGGCGCGGATCTCGCTGAACATGTCCTGGCGGTTGTTGGAAGCCGCGCCGTCGGTCCCGAGGATGGTGTTGACGCCGGCCGCCTCCAGGGCCTTCACCGGCGCCACGCCCGAGGCCAGCTTGAGGTTGGAGCTCGGGTTGTGGACCAGGTGCACGCCCTGCTTCGCGACGAGGTCGATCTCCTCGGGGCTCAGGTGGACCATGTGCACGGCGATCATCTTCGCGTTCAGCAGGCCGAGCTTGTTCAGGCGCGCCAGCGGGCGCTCGCCGTACTGCTTGATGCTGCCGTCGATCTCGTCCTGCGTCTCATGGATGTGGCAGTGCATCTGCAGGTCGTACTTCTCCGCCAGCTCGCGCAGCTGAATGAAGGTCTCGTCCGAGACCGTGTACGGCGCGTGCGGCGCGCTGGTCCAGTCCAGAAGCTTCTCGCCCTTGAACTGCTCGTAGGCGGCCAGGCCCTTCTCGATGTAGTCCTGCGCGTTGGCGGCGTAGCCGGTGGGGAAGTCGATCACGTTGATCGAGACGCCGGCGCGGATGCCGCTGTCCACCGCCGCGCGGGCCATCGTGGTCGGGAAGAAGTACATGTCGTTCAGGTAGGTCACGCCGCCACGCAGCGCCTCGGCCGCGGACAGCAGCGACCCCTGGTAGGTCCAGTCCTCGCTGACCCACTGGCGCTCCAGCGGCCAGATGTGGTTGTTGAGCCAGTCCATCAGCGCGAGGTCGTCCGCGACGCCGCGCAGCAGCGACATCGCCGAATGCGTGTGGGCGTTGATCAGGCCGGGGATCAGCACATGGTTCGGGAGCTCGACGCGCTCGGCGTCGGCGTAGCGCTTGAGCGCTTCCTCGCGCGGCAGGACGGCGGCGATGCGTTCGCCCTCGATGGCCAGCGCATGCTGCTCCAGCACCGGGCTGTCCGGCGTCATGGTGATCAGCCAGCGGGGCAACAGCAGCTTCACGGCTTGGGTCGTCATTCGGGTTCTCCTTGCTCACGCCGTTCGGCGCGACGTGCATTGTCTTGATTCTTGAGAGCGTCGTCGCGCGATCGCATCGCGTCGCGGCGACAACGCCGGCGTCAGAAGATCTCGTCGAACAGCGCCAGCACGCGCGCCGCGTCGACCTCGACGCAGACCTGCTGCGCCGGATGGCCGCTCCAGGGCGTGCCGCCGCCGTGCTCGCCGCGCCAGTCCTGGATGGTCTGGCCGGTGGCGATGCCCTCCAGCGCCACGCGCACCGGGCCGGCACGCAGGGTGAACGCGTCCGGCACCAGCAGGATCGCCGCCGCGCTGGCGTCGTGCGCGTAGATGCCGCCGATGCCGTCGCGCGCGTCGTAGAACTGCTGGTAGTGGCGCGTGGCCTGCCAGAGCAGGTCGCCGGCGCCCTCGCCCCGGCGGCGCAGCTTCGCCAGGTCGGCCTCGCGCATGATCGCTTCCTGCGTCACGTCCAGGCCGACGATGGTCACCGGCCAGGCCGCGGTGAAGACCTGGTCCGCGGCTTCGGGATCGGCCAGGATGTTGGCCTCGGCCACCGGCGTCACGTTGCCGCCGTGGCCCTTCAGGCCGAAGGCGCCGCCCATCACGACGACGCGCTTGACCTTGCCGGCGATCGCCGGATCGTGCGCCAGCGCGAGCGCCAGGTTCGTGAACGGACCGACGGCCACCAGCGTGATCTCGCCGGGCCGCTCATTGACCAGGTCGCAGATCAGCTCATGCGCGGGCCGCGGATCGAGCGGCCGCGTCGGCGCCGGCAGGCGGTCGGCGACACCGCCCAGTCCATCGTCGCCGTGCACGTGCGCGGCATCCTTGCGCCGGCGCTCGTCCCGCAGCGGGCCTTCGGCGCCGGCCGCGACGGGCACATCCTTGCGGTAGAGCGCGGTCAGCCCGCGCGCGTTGCGCGTGGTCGTGGCGACGGGGCCGTTGCCGAAGGCCGTCGTGACGGCCACCAGCTCGAAACGCGGATGGCAGGCCAGCAGCGCGAGCGCGAGCGCATCGTCGATGCCGGGGTCGGTGTCGAAGAGGACCGGGATGCGGCCGGAAGCGGGGATCTTGCTGTCCATGGGGTACTGCGCTCCAGGGTCAGGAGTTGCCGTCGGCGGAGTGTGCCCCGTTCGCCGTCAACGTGGCGAGCTCGGGCAATTCCGGCAGCTCGGAGCGGTGCGGCATCGCCTGCTGCACGCCGGTGCGGCTGACCGCGAGCGCCGCGGCCAACTGCCCCAGCGCGGCCGCGCGGGCCGGCACCAGGCCCTCGGCCAGACCGACCGCGAGGCCGCCCACCAGCGTGTCGCCGGCGCCGACCGTGTCCACCGCATCGACGCGGGAGGCGCGCAGATGCAGCCCGTCCGGATGCTCGTCGCTGAGCAGCCACGCGCCGGCGCCGCCCAGCGTCACGAGCACGTGCCGCGGTCCCAGCGTCCGCAGATGCGCGGCGGTCGCACGCGCGATGGCGATGCCGTCGGCATCGCCGGGCAGCGCCACGGCGCGGGCCAGCTGCAGCGCCTCGGTCTCGTTGACGATCAGCCAGTCGCTCAGGCCCAGCAGCGCGGCCGGCAGGTCCTGCGCGGGCGCGGCGTTCAGCACCGTGATCACGCCGGCCTCGCGGGCGATCTCGAAGGCGCGCTGGATCGCCGGCACCGGCACCTCCAGCTGCGCCACGACGACCTTGGCCTGCCGCAGCAGCGCCCCGCCCTGCTCCACGTCGGTCGCATCGAGGTCCGCATTGCTGCCGGGCACGACGACGATCGCGTTCTCGCCGCCCTCGCTCGCGACCATGATCACCGCCACGCCGGGCCACGCGGCCTCGTCGCGGCGGATCGCCTGGACATGCACCCGCTCCGCTTCCAGCGCCTTCAGCAGATCCTGGCCGTGCTGGCGCATGCCGACGCGGCCGATCAGCGCGACCTCGGCGCCCAGCCGCGACGCGGCCACCGCCTGGTTGCCGCCCTTGCCGCCGGGCGTGCCGGCGAAGGCCTCGCCGATCAGGGTCTCGCCCGGCGCGGGCAGGCGCACGGCGTGGGCCACGAGGTCCATGTTGACGCTGCCCACCACCACCACGGTGGCCGCAGCCTTTGCTGAAGTCATGAAAGCTCCGGAGACGACGGCGCCGCGGTGCTCTCGCGCAGCACGACCTGCGGCACGAGTTGCAGGTCCTTGAAGGGCGCCTGGGGATTCTCGATGCGCTCGATCAGCGCGCGGCCGGCCTCCCGGCCGAGCTCGCGGATCGAGCAGCCCACGCTGGTCAGCGCGGGATAGACATAGCTGCCGAGCTCGATCGCATCGAAGCCCACGACCGACAGCTGACGCGGCACGTTCAGTCCGAGTTCGGCGGCGGCGCGCAGCGCGCCCATGCCCATCAGGTCGTTGCAGGTGAAGACGGCGGTGAGCTCGGGCTGGCGCGTCAGCAGCGCCTTCACGGCCTCGTAGCCACCCGCGGTGCTGAAATCGCTCTCGGCGAGCCACTCGGCCCGCGCCTCCAGGCCGCGCTGCTGCAGCGCGTTGCGCCAGCCGGCGACGCGTTCAGTCGTCACTTCGAATTCGGCGGGGCCGCTCACGCATCCGATTCGGCGATGACCCAGCTCCAGCAGATGGCGGACGACCTCGAAGGCGCCCAACTGGTTGTTCACGCTGACGCGGTCCGCGCGCGCGCCGGGCACCAGGCGGTCCACAGTCACCACGGGCACGCTCGCATGACGGAAGGTGCTGGCCAGCGTCTCGGCATCGCCGGCGGAGCTCAGCAGCAGGCCGTCGATGCGTTTCTCCAGCAGCGTGCGCAGGTAGGCCTGCTGGTGCTTGGGGTCGTTGTCCGAGTTGCAGAGGAAGACCGAGTAGCCCGCCTGCCGGCACCACTCCTCGGCACCGACGACCAGCTCCGCGAAGAACGGGTTGCGCACGTTGGGCACCAGCACGCCGACGATCTTGGTCTCGCTGCGCCGCAGCGAGCGGGCCACCGCGCTGGGCAGGTAACCGATCTCGTCAACCGCCGCCAGCACGCGCGCGCGGGCTTCGGCGCTCACCGGTCGCGTGTTGTTCAGCACATGCGACACCGTGGTGAAGGACACCCCCGCCAGCGCGGCCACATCCTTGATGGTGCTCATCGGTCGATCCGGTCCTCTGCTCGTGCCAAACTGGCTGGTTCAGTCAATTGCAAACGTTTGCAAAGCATACCCCATGAGGAATGCGCTCCCGGTCGGGGGGAACACCGTGCATCAAATATTCCAGCGCGGTGTTGCCTGGCCTTCCTGCTCCGGATTGCCAAGCGCGGGCTCTCCACGCAGCAGGGGGCGCCCCTCCGGGGACCCCCAGCAGCATACCGGCCCCACCCTCGTCCGTTGACATCGGGTCAGGTCTTGCGGCGTGCGGAACGATCAGCGCTGACATCGGGTCAGGCCTTGCGTGCGACGTGCGGGAGCGGATGAAAAAAGCCCCTGGCGCGGGCGCAGGGGCTTGGTGGGGTGAGCCGGTGTTCCGGCTCGGCGTCTGCTGATCAGCGTTGAGCGATCGGCGTGACGTCGCGCTTGGTGGCGCCGACGAACAGCTGACGCGGACGGCCGATCTTGTACTCGGGGTCGCCGATCATCTCGTTCAGCTGGGCAATCCAGCCGACCGTGCGGGCCAGCGCGAAGATCGCGGTGAACAGCGGCACCGGGATGCCGATGGCGCGCTGCACGATGCCGGAGTAGAAGTCGACGTTCGGGTACAGCTTGCGGGCGACGAAGTATTCGTCTTCCAGCGCGATCTTCTCCAGCTCCATCGCCAGCTTGAACAGCGGGTCGTCGTGCAGGCCCAGTTCGTTCAGGACTTCGTGGCAGGTCTCGCGCATCAGCTTGGCGCGCGGGTCGTAGTTCTTGTAGACCCGGTGGCCGAAGCCCATCAGCTTGACGTTGCTGTTCTTGTCCTTGACCTGCTTGATGAACTCGCCGATCTTGGCCACGCCACCCATCTGCTGGATGTCGTTGAGCATGTTCAGGCAGGCCTCGTTGGCACCGCCGTGCGCGGGGCCCCACAGGCAGGCCACGCCCGCGGCGATCGCCGCGAACGGGTTGGTGCCCGACGAGCCGCACAGGCGCACCGTCGAGGTCGACGCGTTCTGCTCGTGGTCCGCATGCAGCGTGAAGATGCGGTCCATCGCGCGGACCAGCACGTCGTTGGGCTTGTACTCCTCGCACGGCGTGGCGAACATCATGCGCATGAAGTTGCCGGCGTACGAGAGGTCGTTCTTCGGATAGATGTACGGCTGGCCGATCGTGTACTTGTAGGCCATCGCCACCAGCGTCGGCATTTTCGCGATCAGGCGGATCGCGGCGATCTCGCGGTGCTCGGGGTTATTGATGTCGGTGCTGTCGTGATAGAAGGCCGACAGCGCGCCCACCAGGCCGGTCATGACCGCCATCGGATGCGCGTCGCGACGGAAGCCGCGCAGGAAGAACTGCATCTGCTCGTTGACCATCGTGTGGTTGGTCACGCGGTTGACGAACTCTTCCTTCTGCGACGGGCTGGGCAGCTCACCGTACAGCAGCAGGTAGCAGGTCTCGAGGTAGTCGCAGTTGGTCGCCAGCTGCTCGATCGGGTAGCCGCGGTACAGCAACTCGCCCTTGTCGCCGTCGATGTAGGTGATCGTGGAGTTGCACGACGCCGTCGACAGGAAGCCCGGGTCGTAGGTGAACTTGCCGGTCTGCGCGTAAAGCTTGCGGATGTCGATCACATCCGGACCGATGGTGCCCTTGTACAGGGGCAGATCCATTTGCGGGCTGCCATCGGAGAACGACAGGGTGGCTTTGACGTCAGACGGGGTCATGGGCATTCCTTATGACTTCGGGGGTTCTGGTTACTGAGGAGTCCGCAGCATCGCGAGCACGGCATGAACGTCGGGCCGGTCCAGCTCGTCGGCCGGTTCCTTGCGGGCCAGCATCAGATCGAGCAGGTCGTTGTCCGACAGGTCCATCAGCTGACGCAGGCCTTCCGCGTGGAATTCGGTCAACGCGCCTTCGTGCCGCCGGAAGAACCGCTCGATGAAAAGATCATTCTCCAACAGCCCGCGGCGGCAGCGCCACTTGAGCTTGGAGAGATCCCTCTCATCGATGAGGGTGTTGGCGTCGGCGGCGTTCATGCGTGTGCGTAGGTTCGCGCGAGCAGGCTCAGACGGTGCGGCGCACCATCAGTTCCTTGATCTTGCCGATCGCCTTCGTCGGGTTGAGACCCTTCGGGCAGACGTCGACGCAGTTCATGATGGTGTGGCAGCGGAACAGGCGGTACGGGTCCTCGAGGTTGTCGAGGCGCTCCGCGGTGGCCTGGTCGCGGCTGTCGGCGATGAAGCGGTAGGCCTGCAGCAGACCGGCGGGACCGACGAACTTGTCGGGGTTCCACCAGAAGCTGGGGCAGCTCGTCGAGCAGCTCGCGCACAGGATGCACTCGTACAGGCCGTTGAGCTCGTCGCGCTCCTCGGGGGACTGCAGGCGCTCCTTCTCGGGCGGCGCTTCCTCGTTCACCAGGAACGGACGGATCGAGTTGTACTGCTTGAAGAACTGCGTCATGTCCACGATCAGGTCGCGGACGACGGGCAGGCCCGGCAGCGGCTTGAGGACGATGACGTCCGGCAGCGAGCGCAGGTTGGTCAGGCAGGCCAGACCGTTCTTGCCGTTGATGTTCATCGCGTCGGAACCGCAGACGCCTTCGCGGCACGAGCGGCGGAACGACAGCGAGGGATCCACCGCCTTGAGCTTGAGCAGGGCGTCCAGCAGCATGCGTTCGTTGCCGGCGAGCTCCAGCTCGATGGTCTGCATGTACGGCTTGGCGTCCTTGTCCGGGTCGTAGCGGTAGATCTTGAAGGTGCGCTTGATCATGTGTGTGTGCTCCTGCGGCCGGTCAGAAGGTACGGACCTTCGGGGGGACGCTATCGACGGTCAGCGGTTGCAGATTCACCGGCTTGTAGGTCAGGCTGTTGGACTTGGAGTGCCACAGCGTGTGCTTCATCCACTCCTTGTCGTTGCGGCCCAGCGGGAATTCCGCATCGTCCGCGCCGCGCTCGAAGTCGTTCACCGTGTGGGCGCCGCGGCATTCCTTGCGCGCGGCGGCGGACACGATCGTGGCCTGCGCGGCCTCGATCAGGTTGTCCACTTCCAGGGCCTCGACACGCGCGGTGTTGAAGACCTTGGACTTGTCCTGCAGCGTGATGTTCTTGACCCGCTCGCGGATCGCGGCGATGGCGGTGACGCCCTCGTCGAGCAGCTTGCTGGTGCGGAACACGCCGGCATGCGACTGCATCGCGGCGCGCATGTCGTCGGCGACGCCCTGCGCGTATTCGCCGCCGGTGTTGGACTCCAGGCGGTTCAGGCGCGCCAGCGTCTGGTCGGCGGCGTCCTTGGGCAGCGGCTTGTGCGACTTGCCCGAGTTCTTGACGGCGTCGACGATGTGATTGCCCGCGGCACGACCGAAGACCAGCAGGTCCAGCAGCGAGTTGGTGCCCAGGCGGTTGGCGCCGTGCACCGACACGCAGGAGCATTCGCCCACCGCGTACAGGCCGTTGACGATGTCCTTGTAGTTGTCGCCCTTGGGGGCGACGACCTGGCCGTGGACGTTGGTGGGGATGCCGCCCATCTGGTAATGGATGGTCGGCACGACGGGGATCGGTTCCTTCGTGATGTCGACGTTGGCGAAGTTGTGGCCGATCTCCAGCACCGACGGCAGGCGCTTGGCGATGGTGTCGCCGCCCAGGTGGGTCATGTCCAGCACGACGTAGTCCTTGTTGGGACCGCAGCCGCGACCTTCCTTGATCTCCTGGTCCATGCAGCGCGAGACGAAGTCGCGCGGTGCCAGGTCTTTCAGCGTCGGGGCGTAGCGCTCCATGAAGCGCTCGCCGTTGGCGTTGCGCAGGATCGCGCCTTCGCCGCGGCAGCCTTCGGTCAGCAGCACGCCCGCGCCGGCCACGCCGGTCGGGTGGAACTGCCAGAACTCCATGTCCTGCAGCGGGATGTCGGCGCGCGCCGCCATGCCCAGGCCGTCGCCGGTATTGATGAAGGCGTTGGTCGACGCGGCGAAGATGCGGCCGGCACCGCCGGTGGCCAGCAGCACGGTCTTCGCTTCGAGGATGTGGATCTCGCCCGTCTCCATCTCCAGCGCGGTCACGCCGACGCAGTCGCCGTCGGCGTCGCGGATCAGGTCCAGCGCCATCCACTCGACGAAGAAGTTGGTGCGGGCCTTGACGTTCTGCTGGTACAGCGTGTGCAGCAGCGCGTGGCCGGTGCGGTCGGCCGCGGCGCAGGCGCGCTGGACCGGCTTCTCGCCGTAGTTGGCGGTGTGGCCGCCGAACGGGCGCTGATAGATCGTGCCGTCCGGGTTGCGGTCGAACGGCATGCCGAAGTGTTCGAGCTCGTAGACGACCTTGGGCGCTTCACGGCACATGAACTCGATGGCGTCCTGGTCACCCAGCCAGTCCGAGCCCTTCACGGTGTCGTAGAAGTGGTAATGCCAGTTGTCCTCGGACATGTTCCCCAGGCTGGCGCCGATGCCGCCCTGGGCGGCCACGGTGTGCGAGCGGGTGGGAAAAACCTTGGACAGGACGGCCACGTTCAGGCCGGCCAGCGACAGTTGCAGCGACGCGCGCATGCCGGAGCCGCCGGCACCGACGATCACCACATCGAATTTGCGCTTGGGCAGCGAGGTTCCGATTTGCATTTCTTACAGCCTCCAGAGCACTTGGATCGCCCAACCCGCGCAACCCGTCAACCACACCAGCGTGAACGTGTGCAGGAACAGCCGCACGCCCACCGGTTTCACGTAATCCATCCAGATGTCGCGCACGCCGACCCAGGCGTGATACGCCAGGGACACGATCAGCGCGAAGGTCAGGAACTTCATCCATTGCTTGCTGAAGATGCCGGCCCACAGGTCGTAACCGATGGCCTGGCTGGTGAACAGCACTTGCGCCAGCAGCACGATGGTGAACAGCGCCATGAGCAGCGCGGTGGCGCGCTGGACCATCCAGTCGCGCAGGCCGTAATGCGCACCGGTGACGATGCGCTTGCTTCCGTAGGTTGTCATTGTTGATTTGCCTCTTGGGTCAATCGTCGGAATTCAGTCCGACCGCACGGCCCGCGCCGCGCGGTCGCGGCGTGATCAGTACAGGCCGAACAGCTTGGCGCCGAGCGCCAGCGTCAGCACGACGCTGAGCACCAGCGTCACGACGGCGCTGACGTGGCCCTGCTGCTTGCTCACGCTGTGCGTCGCGTCCATCCACAGGTGGCGGACACCGGCGATGAAGTGGTGCAGGTAGCCCCAGATCAGGCCCAGCGTCACGAGCTTGATGAACCAGCCCGGCAGGAAGCCGATGCCGGACACGAAGGCCGCGGTGAAGGTCTCGTACGAGATCTCCGACGTGAGGCTGGTGTCGAACATCCAGATCACGAACGGGAGCAGGAAGAACATCAGCAGGCCGCTGATGCGATGCAGGATCGAGACGATGCCGGCCGGCGGCAAGCGGTACGCCACTATCTGCGTGACATGGATGTTGGTGTAGACCGGTCGATTCTTCTTGGTGGCTTGGGTGGCGTCCGTCATGTCCGACCTTGTAATCAATGTGAAACCCGAAGATTTTATGGCAACGCAACACCCCTCAAGGGTGTCCTGGGCGCATGTCGTCTTCCGGCGTTGCCATGAAAACGTCAGCGCCGCAACGCGAAAGCATCAGTTCAGACTGTTGCGATAAAAGTGGTGGGAAGTGTTGTAGAGACCGCGGCGCAACTCCACCGGCTTGTCGCCGTAGGTGAAGGAGAGCCGCTCCACGCTCAGCAGCGGACTGCCGGGCGTCACCTGCAGCAGCGCGGCGGCGTCTTCCTCCGCCGCGACCGCACGGATCTTTTCCTGCGCCCGGATCATGGGCACGTTGAATTCGGTTTCGAGCAGGCTGTAGAACGGGCCGCGATGCTCGAGCAGCCGCTCGGTCGTCAGCCCCTTGAACAGCGTGCCGGGCAGCCAGATGTCGTCGAGCACGACCGGATGCCCCCCGCTGTGCAGCAGGCGGCGGATCTCGATCACGGGATCGCCGGCGCGCAGCTGCATCAGCCTGGCGATGAAGGCCGGCGCACGCTGGCGCTTGCAGTCCAGCAGCTGGCGGCCGAGCGACGAGGCCTCTTCCGCATCCGGCGTCAGCCGCAGGAAGCGGTATTGCTGCTGCTGTTCCGCATGGGTGGCGACGAAGGTGCCCTTGCCCTGCTTGCGGACCAGCAGGTTGTCGGCGGCCAGTTCGTCGACGGCCTTGCGCACGGTGCCCTGGCTCACCCCGAAGCGGGCCGCCAGGTCCATCTCGCTGGGGATGGTCTCCCCCGCCTTCCATTCGCCGGCCTGCAGCCCCTTCAGGATCAGCCCCTTGATCTGGCGATACAGCGGGCTGAACGACGGCGCGGCTTCCGCGCGCGCCAGCTCATTGAGCGGCGTCACGGGGTGGACCGGTGCGGCGGGGGGCGACATGGGGCGCGATTCGAGCACAAACCCGAAGACAGCGTCCACCCTCCAGAGGGAGTCCGACCGGATTAGTCTTATATAAGACAGAAGAGTGTCAGTTCCGCGCAATGGTCATGCGCTACTTTTGGGGGCAACTCCCCAGACCGGTGGGCGAAGAAGACCCTTTCGCGATCCGTGCCGGGGCCGCGCTGTCCTACACTTGCCGCCGCTGGCGCGGACTGCGCCTCACGCATCATTCACTCGCACTTCTCGGAGACCCTGATGAGCAAGAAACCCGTTCGCGTCGCCGTCACCGGCGCCGCCGGCCAGATCGGCTATGCCCTGCTGTTCCGCATCGCTTCCGGCGAGATGCTGGGCAAGGACCAGCCCGTCATCCTGCAACTGCTGGAGATCCCCGACGAGAAGGCCCAGAACGCGCTCAAGGGCGTGATCATGGAGCTGGAAGACTGCGCCTTCCCGCTGCTGGCCAGCATCGAGGCCCACAGCGACCCGATGACCGCCTTCAAGGACACCGACTACGCGCTGCTGGTCGGCTCGCGTCCGCGCGGCCCGGGCATGGAACGCTCGGAACTGCTGTCGATCAACGGCGCCATCTTCACCGCGCAGGGCAAGGCCCTGAACGCCGTGGCCTCGCGCAACGTCAAGGTGCTGGTGGTCGGCAACCCGGCCAACACCAACGCCTACATCGCGATGAAGTCGGCCCCGGACCTGCCGGCCAAGAACTTCACCGCCATGCTGCGCCTGGACCACAACCGCGCCGCCTCGCAGATCGCCGCCAAGACCGGCAAGCCGGTCGCCGGCATCGAGAAGCTGGCCGTGTGGGGCAACCACTCGCCGACGATGTACGCGGACTACCGCTTCGCCACGATCGACGGCCAGTCGGTCAAGGCCCTGATCAACGATGAAGAGTGGAACCGCACGACGTTCCTGCCGACCGTCGGCAAGCGCGGCGCCGCGATCATCGCCGCCCGCGGCCTGTCGTCGGCCGCCTCGGCCGCCAACGCCGCCATCGATCACATGCGCGACTGGGCCCTGGGCACCAACGGCAAGTGGGTCACGATGGGCGTGCCGTCCAACGGCGAATACGGCATCCCGAAGGACGTCATGTTCGGCTACCCGGTGACGGTCGAGAACGGCGAGTACAAGATCGTCGAAGGCCTGGAGATCGACGAGTTCTCGCAAGGCGCGATCAAGAAGACGCTGGACGAACTGCTGGAAGAGCAGAACGGCGTGAAGCACCTTCTCTGAACCACCCCTACCGCCTTCGGCGGCCCCTCAAGGGGCGGCTCCGAGGCCTGGCAGAGCCAGATCCTCGTGCCCTGCTTGATAGGGACCAGGCTTCGCCGGTCCGTCGCTGAAGGCAGTATCGTTGGGCCGACCTTCGTAAGAAGGCCGGCCCTTCTTCCTTCCAGACCTCCTCATCGCCCCCCTCATCGCATGAGCACCCTCCTCACCCCCGCCCAGGCCCTGTTTGAAGAAGGCCAGGCGCCCGTCGTGCTGCCGGTCGTCGATCACTACTGCGGCGTCGAGGCGCGCATACTCAAGAGCCTTGAACTGCAGGTGCGGATGGGGCCGGTCTTCGACATCACGCTGGATTGCGAGGACGGCGCGCCCGTCGGCGGCGAGGCCGAGCACATGCTGCTGGTGCTGCACCTGCTGAACGGATCGCTGAACGCGCATGGACGCGTCGGCGTGCGGGTGCATCCGTTCAGGCATCCGGCCTTCGAGGCCGACGTCGAGGCGGTGATCGCCGGCGGCGGCGAGAAGCTCGCCTTCCTGATGATCCCGAAGCCCGAAGGCATCGAGGATCTGAGCCGCGCGATCGCCTTCATCGACGACTGCCTGAAGCGCCACGCGATCAGGAAGCCGCTGCCGCTGCACACGCTGATCGAGACGCACGGCGCGCTGCGCGACGTGATGGCGATCGCCGCGCATCCGCGCATCGAATCGCTCTCGTTCGGCCTGATGGATTTCGTGTCCGCGCATCGCGGCGCGATCCCGCGCTCGGCGCTGACGGTCGAGGGCCAGTTCACGCACCCGCTGGTGCAACGCGCGAAGCTGGCGATCTCCGCCGCCGCGCACAGCTACGGCAAGACGCCGTCGCACTGCGTCGTCACCGAGTTCAAGAGCGAACGCGCGATCCAGTCCGCCGCCGAGCGCGCCGCGCGCGAGTTCGGCTACACGCGGATGTGGAGCATCCATCCGAACCAGATCCAGCCGATCATCGATGCCTTCGCGCCCAGCGTCGCGGAGATCGACGAAGCCATCGACATCCTGCAGACCGCGCAGGCCGCGCAGTGGGCGCCGATCCAACACCGCGACATGCTCCATGACCGCGCCAGTTACCGCCTGTTCTGGCACCTGCTGCAGCGCGCGCACGGCACCGGGCAGAGCCTGCCGACAGAGGTCGAGCAAGCGTGGTTTGCGCCGCATCCATCGCCCCCGTGACGGCATGAACACCCCGTGAAGACCCTAGCAACGATCAACGGTTTGACACATTAAATCCCCGCTTCAGGGGACGCGCGCGCAGTCACAATCGCGCATCGCCGAGCTCCGGCGTTTCGTTTTTCCGGCCGTTGCTTCGGCTGGTGATTCAAGGTCCCTCAGGTCCAACTTTCACGTCCTCCTCATGCGACTGACCGCCCTCCTCCTTTCCGGCGCCGCTGCCGCCGCGCTGACGCTGACCACCGGCATCGCCACCGCCCAGCCCGCCGCCAACACTGGTACCGCCAAGCCCGCCGCCACCACTGGTGCCGCCAAGCCCGCGGCACCGGCCAAGACGGCCAAGCCCGCACCGGCGAAGACCGCCGCCAAGAAGCCGGCCGCCAAGACGCCCGTCCCGCCGCCTCCGCTGCCAGAAGCGAACGAGGAACAGCTGGCCGCCGCCAAGCGCGCCTACCTGGGCCTGTACGAGTGCGAGTTCAAGCAGTCGATCACCATCGAGCCGAACACCAAGGACGTGGGCTACATCAACGTGGCCTTCAAGAAGGACACCTTCGTGATGAAGCCCGTGCTGTCGACCACCGGCGCCCTGCGCCTGGAAGACGTCACCGGCCGCACGCTGATGGTCCAGATCGCCAACAAGTCGATGCTGCTGGACGTCAAGGCCGGTCAGCGCCTGGTCGACGAATGCGTCCACCCGGAGCAACGCGCCGCGATCGAAGCCGCGCGTTCCGCCTCGGCCCCCGCCGGGGGTGGCCTGGGCATCACGCCGAGCGCGCAGTAAAGCCTTCGCGCCCGCTGGACGAAGCCGCCTCTCGAGGCGGCTTTTTTCTTGGCCGCCGCTCGCGGGGGAGGCCGGTACCCCCTTCCGCTCCACACGTCTCCTCACGCTCGACAGTTACGCGGCAGGGGGTACCGGCCCCCCCCGCTCGGACCGTTGACCGCCCCATATCCATACTGCGGGGGTCGGGCTTCAAGGGGAGACGCTGGCTTTCATGGGCTGAAAGTACGTACAATTCGTGCATACTTTCTGATTCATACCGTTCGTGCGACGCCGCACCGAACGGTCATGAATCCGCCAGAGCCGTCGTCTAATCTCCCAGCATCGCCAGGAGCCCGCATGGAAGCCACCGTCGCCGAACGAGGTCAGATCACCCTGCCCAAGGCCGTGCGCGACGCGCTGGGCCTGACCAAGGGCACGACGCTCAAGGTCGAGCTCGACGGCGCGCGCATCATCCTGCGCAAGAACGTCGACGACGCCATCTCCCGCGCTCGCGGCCGCTTCAAGCTGCCCGAAGGCACCGCCACCGACGACGTGATGCGCGACCTGCGCGGCCGCGCGCCGGACGAGTCCACCGACGCCTGACATGATCGCCGTCGACAGCTCCGTCCTCATCGACCTCCTGGGCGACGCGCCCGGCGCGGACGCGGCAGAAGCCGCCCTGCGCCTGGCGCTGTCCAGCGGCCCGGTGGTGCTGTGCGACGTCGTGCTGTCCGAGGTGACCGCCGGCCTGGGCCACGGTTCCGAGGTGATGGACGCGCTGGAGGAGATGGGCCTGAGCTTCCTGGCCATCGACCAGCGCGCCGCGATCCGCGCCGGCGAGATGCAACGCAAGTTCAAGCAACGGCTGGCCGACAAGGGGGCGGACGCCTCGTCGTCGCGCGCCATGCCCGACTTCCTGGTGGGCGCGCACGCGATGCTGCAGTGCGACGGCCTGATCACCCGCGACCAGGGATTCTTCCGCGACTATTTCAAGGGCCTCAAGGTCATCGTGCCCAGCGCACCGTGACCGACGACAGACCCGCTTTTCCGACCCAAGCAAAGACCACAGAGACTGGAGTTCGCATGCTGCAAGCCTACCGCCAACACGAAGCCGAACGCGCCGCGCTCGGCATTCCGCCGCTGCCACTCGACGCCAAGCAGGTGGCCGAGCTGATCGAACTGATCAAGACCCCGCCCGCCGGTGAAGACGCCTTCCTGCTGGACCTGCTGACCCACCGCGTGCCCCCGGGCGTGGACGACGCCGCCAAGGTCAAGGCCAGCTTCCTGGCCGCCGTCGCGCACGGCGACCTGAAGGTGGGCCTGATCTCCAAGTCCAAGGCCACCGAGCTGCTGGGCACCATGGTCGGCGGCTACAACGTGCATCCGCTGATCGAGCTGCTGGACGACGCGGAAGTCGCCGGCGTCGCCGCCGAGGGTCTGAAGAAGACCCTGCTGATGTTCGACTACTTCAACGACGTCGCGACCAAGGCCAAGGCGGGCAACGCCAAGGCCAAGGAAGTGATGCAGAGCTGGGCCGACGCGGAGTGGTTCACCTCGCGCCCCGAAGTCCAGAAGAAGATCACCGTCACCGTCTTCAAGGTGCCCGGCGAGACCAACACCGACGACCTGTCGCCGGCGCCGGACGCCTGGAGCCGCCCCGACATCCCGCTGCACTACCTGGCGATGCTGAAGAACACGCGTCCGGACGCGGCCTTCAAGCCCGAGGAAGACGGCAAGCGCGGCCCGATGCAGTTCATCGAGGAACTGAAGAAGAAGGGCCACGTCGTGGCCTACGTCGGCGACGTCGTCGGCACGGGCTCGTCGCGCAAGTCGGCGACCAACTCGGTGATCTGGGCCACCGGCCAGGACATCCCCTTCGTCCCGAACAAGCGCTTCGGCGGCGTGACGCTGGGCGGCAAGATCGCGCCGATCTTCTTCAACACGCAGGAAGACTCGGGCTCGCTGCCGATCGAGGTCGACGTCAGCAAGCTGGAGATGGGCGACGTCATCGACGTGCTGCCGTATGAAGGCAAGCTGGTGAAGAACGGCGAGACCGTCACCGAGTTCAAGCTCAAGAGCGACGTGCTGTTCGACGAAGTGCGTGCCGGCGGCCGGATCAACCTGATCATCGGCCGCTCGCTGACCGCCAAGGCGCGTGAGTTCCTGGGCCTGCCCGCCTCGACGCTGTTCCGCCTGCCGCAGGCGCCGGCCGAGACCAAGGCCGGCTTCACGCTGGCGCAGAAGATGGTCGGCCGCGCGGTCGGCCTGCCGGAAGGTCAAGGCGTGCGTCCGGGCACCTACTGCGAGCCCAAGATGACGACCGTCGGTTCGCAGGACACGACCGGCCCGATGACCCGCGACGAGCTGAAGGACCTGGCCTGCCTGGGCTTCTCGGCCGACCTGGTGATGCAATCCTTCTGCCACACCGCGGCCTACCCGAAGCCGGTGGACGTCAAGACGCACCGCGAGCTGCCCGCCTTCATCTCCAACCGGGGCGGCGTGTCGCTGCGTCCGGGCGACGGCGTGATCCACAGCTGGCTGAACCGCCTGCTGCTGCCCGACACCGTCGGCACCGGCGGCGACTCGCACACGCGTTTCCCGATCGGCATTTCGTTCCCGGCGGGTTCGGGCCTGGTCGCCTTCGGCGCGGCCACCGGCGTGATGCCGCTGGACATGCCGGAATCGGTGCTGGTGCGCTTCAAGGGTGAGATGCAGCCGGGCGTGACGCTGCGCGACCTGGTGCACGCGATCCCGCTGTACGCGCTCAAGGCCGGTCTGCTGACCGTCGCCAAGGCCGGCAAGAAGAACATCTTCTCGGGCCGCATCCTGGAGATCGAAGGCCTGCCCGACCTGAAGGTCGAGCAAGCGTTCGAGCTGTCCGACGCGTCGGCCGAGCGCTCCGCCGCCGGCTGCACGATCAAGCTGAATCCGGCGCCGATCAAGGAGTACCTGAGCTCCAACGTCGTCCTGATGAAGAACATGATCGCCGACGGCTACGCCGACGCGAAGACGCTGCAGCGCCGCATCGAGAAGGTCGAAGCCTGGCTGGCCAAGCCCGAGCTGCTGGAAGCCGACAAGGACGCCGAATACGCGGCCGTGATCGAGATCGACCTGGCCGACATCACCGAGCCGATCGTCTGCTGCCCGAACGACCCGGACGACGCGAAGGTGCTGTCCGAAGTCGCCGGCACCAAGATCGACGAGGCCTTCATCGGCTCGTGCATGACCAACATCGGTCACTTCCGCGCGGCGGCCAAGCTGCTGGGCGGCCAGCGCGACATCCCGGTCAAGCTGTGGGTCGCGCCGCCGACCAAGATGGACCAGAGCGAGCTGATCAAGGAAGGCCACTACGCCGCCTTCGGCACGGCCGGTGCGCGCACCGAGATGCCGGGCTGCTCGCTGTGCATGGGCAACCAGGCGCAGGTCCGCGAGGGCGCGACAGTGATCTCCACCTCCACGCGCAACTTCCCCAACCGTCTGGGCAAGAACACCAACGTGTTCCTGGGCTCGGCCGAGCTGGCCGCCATCGCGTCCCGCCTGGGCCGCCTGCCGACCAAGGAGGAGTACCTCAAGGACATGGGCGTGATCGATGCCGACAAGGCGAGCGTCTACCGCTACATGAACTTCGACCAGATCGAGGAATACGCGGAAACGGCGAAGTCGGTGGCGTGATGCCACGAGCGACCTGACGGTCGCTCGATCGCGAGATCGGCGGGGGATGTGGAGTCCCCTGCCCCTCGCCAAAGAACAAGGGCCCGGAGGTGCGAACCTCCGGGCCCTTTGCATTGGCGATTGCGACCATGACGTCGCCGCGGCGCGGGCGTTGCGCCCGGGCCGGAATGCTCAGCCGCCGATGACGCCGCAGGCGACACGCGCCCCGCCACCGCCCAGCGGCGCGGGATGGTCGGAGTGGTTGTCACCGCCCATGTGGACCATCAGCGCGTGCCCCTTCACCTCGTCGATCTTCTTCAGGCGCGGCGACAGCACCGGGTTCGTCGCCTGGCCCTCGTGCGACACGTACAGCGGCGGCAGGTCGCCCAGGTGGCCGTCGCCCCACGGCTCGCCGTGGCGCTTGCTGCCCAGCGGATCGAAGTGCCCGCCCGCGGCGCCGGCCGGCGTGACCGTGCCGTTGGCCGTCGATGGCGCGCACGAGGGGTTCTCATGCACGTGGAAGCCGTGCACGCCGTGCGGCAGTCCGGTCAGTTGCGGATAGAACGCCAGGCCGTAGGGCGTCTCCACGATGCGCACCGTGCCGACCGAGGGGCCGGCGCCGTCCGCCTGCGCGGCGGCGAGGTTCACGGTCAGCTCGGCGGCATGGGCCGCCGCCACGGCGCCGCAGGACACGAACAGGCCCAGGCACAACGACTTCACGAGGTTCATTCAAAGCTCCTTGGTTTACCAACCACCCTTGGCCACGTACTTGTTGCCGTTGGCCTGGTAGCGCGCGATGGCTTCCTTCAGCTCCGTGTGCTGCTCGCAGGACGACTTGCACTCGGTGGCCAGCGAAGCCAGGCGGGCCTGCGCCTTCGGCAGGTCGCCCTTCATCAGGTAGAGCTCGCCAGAGTACTCCAACGCGTTGCGGTGATGGGGATCGATGCGCAGCGCCTCGTCGTAGTAGCGCTCCGACGCGGCCAGATCCGGATTGCCGGCCTTGCGCGACACATAGCCCATCAGGTTGTTCCAGTCCGCGCTGCGACGGTCGTCGACGCGCTTCAGTTCATCGCGAGCGGCTTCCCATTGACGGGATTGGATCAACTGGCGTGCGATGGTCAGCGTGTTCGCCGCCGGCGCCGGAGCAGCCGATGGCGGCGGCGACATGTCGGCCGCCTGCGCGGATGGCATCGAACCGGCCAGCGCCCAGACGGCGGCCACCAGGGACAGCAGCTTCATAGTCTTCATGTGTTGCTCCTCAAGCGTGATGCAGGACATCCTGCTCTTTGACTTACGGGCTTGTCATGACGGCGGACGCACCCGGCTTCGTAAATTCGTTGTAACGATTCGTCGGGCGCCCGCGCCTTTGCATCGCCCTCATCCAGGCCTCATCCAGGCCACAACCAGGCCTCACCCAGGCCTCATCCGGTCCTCACCCAGGCCTCATCCGGTCCTCACCCCGGCCACTGGTGTCCTCCTCCGCACTCGTCCTCCTGAACTCACCACACCTTGACGCAGGCCCCTTCGAGCACAAACGCCGACGGCGTGGTCGGTGCCGGTCCATCGCCCGCCTCCAGGCTGATCGCGACGCGACTCACGCTGAAGAAGAGCTTCTCGGATTCGGCCGGCAAGGCTATCTGCGTCTGGCCCGATGGCGAGACCGTGCCGACCACGAACGGCGCACCGTCCTTCGGGATGGCCCACAAGGTGGCGCGACGGCCTTCAGGCACGGCGATGGGACGCAGCACCTTCACGGTGAGCAGCTTGCCGTGGCGCTTCGAACTCACGACAACGGAGGGTGGCGCGGCTTGCGCGCCGAGCACGCCGACATAGCTCGCAGGCAGCGCCTCCGACGCGGTCTCCAGACCCACCGTGGTGGGCACGGTCTTCACGAGGACCACCGCGAGCAGCATCCCGGCCAGGACGCCGCCGGCGGCGCGACCGGAAAGCCAACCCAGCACCGTGCCGAGGACGCCACTCGACTTGGGCGCCTGCGATGCCTGAGTGCGCGGGAACAGACGCTGCTCGATGCCCTGCCACGTCGTGACGGGCGGCTGGATCAGCACCGGCGAACGCTCCATGACCGCCAGGCGCTGCTCCCACTGCGCAACCGCGGCAGCGATCGGCCGGGAGTCGCGCATCAGCGCGACGAAGCGACGTCGCGCAGGTCCCTGCAGCGTGCCGAGCGCGTACTCGCGCGCCAGATGCTCCACCAGCTCGGGTCGGTCGTAGTTCATGGCGCGGTCACTCCACCGGCTTCGAGGCAGGCCTTGAGGCGGTCGAGCCCCCGGCGCACCCACGCCTTGATCGTGCCGAGCGGCGCATGGAGCGCCTCGGCGATCTCGGTGTGGACCATGCCGCGGTAGTACGCGAGCGCCAGGGCCTGGCGCTGCTGCGCGGACAACGCCTGCATGCAGGCCCCGATGCGGGCGTCGGCGAGGTTCTGCTCGAGGAGCTGCAGCGGTTCGCCGGCCGCGTCCGCCGGCACGGCGAGCGCGTCTTCGTCGAGCTCGACCGAGTGCTCGTCCTCGTTGCGGCGCGAGCGCAGCTGGTCGATGGCCTTGTTGCGGACGATGTTGATCATCCAGGTCATCGGCGTGCCGGCGTCGGGCCGGTAGGCCTGCGCGTGGTGCCAGATGCTCACGTAAGCCTCCTGGAGGTTCTCCTCCGCGCGCTGTTCGTTCCTCAACATACGCAAGGAGACGGAGAACAGATGCGCGCTCGTCAGTCGATAGACGAGCTCGAAGGCCGCGCGGTCGCGCAGCGCCACGCGGGCCATCAGTTGGGGGAGATCTTGATTCGCTTGCATCGCCGGAGTCACAGCCAGGACCCGGGATGATCGGTCAAGCCGGACCTCACCGCGACGGGGCGGAACCCCAAAAGAGGTAGTCGGCGGTGTAGTCGATCCGGACGGTCCGACCGGTGGCGGCGGCGACGCACTCCTGCGCCGGCGGCGCGACGCCGCCCACGGTGTGGATGCGCTGCACGGCGTCGACGGGATCGAGGCCGCCGGAACCGCTGCGCGACTTCACCGTCAGCAGCAGCCAGGGAATGGCGCCCGCCGTCGGCGCCGGCGACGATGCCTTGGCCTGGCCGACGATGCGGGAGCCATCCTCCAGGCGCCAGAACGGTCCGGCGCCGTGGTCGCCGAGCTTGGCATTGCGCGCGTCGAAGAGCGTCGCCTCGGGCCCGCGGAACTGCCACTCCCAGGCGCCGTTGGCGGCCTGGGCGCACTCGTAGATCTGGACGCCGATGGCATGGACCTGGAGAAGCATCCGCGAGCCGTCCGCGGGCCGAAGCGACGGTGGGACGTCGGGGACCTTCACCGCGATCGCGTTCGCGGTCGCAGTCGACGGATCGGGCAGGCGGGCCAGCACGTCCGCGGACGGTCGGGAGGCCTGCGCGCTCGCGCAGGCGGCGAGCGCGAGAACGGACAAGACGGCAGCGGTGATGCGCTTCATGGAAATCTCCTGGGTAGGAAGGCAGAAGGAGCGGCGTCAGTGCCGCACCTCATCCACTTACGGAGAGGGATCCGAAACGGACGCACCCGTCTTACAGACCCCGCACCATCTCCACGTGCGCGATCCCCGCCTCCTCGAACACCGGCCCGCGCCGCTGGAACCCCGCGCGCGTGTAGAACCCTTCGGCGCTGAGCTGCGCATGCAGCAGCACCTCGCGGTAGCCCTGCTCGCGGCCGGCCTGCATCAGCGCATCCAGCACCTGGCGGCCGACGCGGCTGCCGCGCATCGGCGACAGCACCGCCATCCGCCCGATCTTGGCCACCCCCGGCACGTGCTCCAGCAGCCGGCCCGTCGCCAGCGGCCGGCCCAGCCGGTTGTAGGCCACCGCGTGTGTGCAACTCTCGTCGGCGGCGTCCCACTCCATCTCGGCGGGGATCTTCTGCTCCTCGACGAAGACAGCCTGGCGGATGCGGTGCGCGTCCTCGCCCACCGTCGCCCAGTTGCCCACGCGCGCCTCGGTCATCGCCTCGCCGCGCTCGAAGCCCAGCAGCAGGTCGCGCAGCGCCTGGGGCACCGCCTTGGGCACGCGCGCCACCGGATCCGCGAAGACATAGACCAGCTCGCCGTGCACCAGGCACTCGTCGCCGCGGAACACCGCGCAGCTCACCGTCAGCGAGCTCGTGCCCACGCGTTCCGTGCGCACGCCGATGTCGAGCAGCTCGTCGTAATGCGCCGAGCCGAGGTACTCGATCGTCGACTTGCGGACGAAGAGATCGCCCTCCAGCGCCTGCATCGTCGGCGCGTAGGGCAGCGCCAGCGCGCGCCAGTAGCCGCCGACCGCCGTGTCGAAGTAGGTCAGGTAGTGGCCGTTGAAGACGATCTGCTGCGCGTCGATCTCGGCCCAGCGCACGCGCAGGCGTTCGAAGAAGCGGAAGCGGTCGCGGGTCAGGGCGTGGGGCGCGGTGGTGCTCATGCGGAAGCCCCGGTCGGGGTCGAGGAAGTCGTCGTCCCGGAAGCGGGATCGGAAGCGGGATCGGAGGCGCGATCGGAAACAGGAACGGAAACAGGAACGGGAGCAGGAACGGAAACCGGCGCCGGCAGGCCGAAGGCCGTCCTCAGCGCGTCCGCGCAGGCATCGAGCGCCTGCTCGGCCTCCGGAATGCTACGACCCATCTTGATGAAGTCGTGTGTCACGCCGCGGTAGAGCTCCAGCCGCACCTCGTTGCCGCTGGCGCGCAGCAGGTCGGCGTAGGCGATGCCTTCGTCGATCAGCGGATCGGCCTCGGCCAGGATGAGCGTGGCGGGCGCCAGGTCCTCGTGGTCCTCGGCCTGCAGCGGCGCGAAGCGCCAGTCGTCGCGCTGTTCCGTCGGGATGTACTGGTTGAAGAACCAGGCGATCGTGTCGGCGTCCAGCAGATGGCCCTTTGCGAAGCGGCGGTGCGAGTCGGTGTCCGCATGCGCGGTCGCACCGGGCGTGATCAGCAGCTGCATCACCAGCGACAGGCCCAGGCGGTCACGGATGTCGCGCGCATGCAGCGCCGTCACCGCGGCCAACGTGCCGCCGGCGCTGTCGCCGCCGACGGCGATGCGCGCGCGGTCCAGGCCCAGGTCGGCGGCCGCGGTCGCCAGCCATGCCAGCGCGGCCCAGCAGTCGTCGACCGCGGCCGGGAACGGGTGGTCCGGCGCCAGGCGGTAGTCGACCGCGATCACCGCGGCGCCGGTGCGCAGCGCCAGCTGGCGGCACAGGCTGTCGTGGGTCTCGAGGCTGCCGATGACGAAGCCGCCGCCGTGGAAGTACAGCAGCACCGGCAGGCCGCGCGCGTCCCGCGCGGCCGCGTCCTCACGCGTGAACGGGGCGTAGAGGCGCGCGGCGATGTCGCCGGCGGGACCGGGGATTGCCAGATTCTCGATGCGCGGCAGCGGCGCCCGCGGCAGGTCCAGGATCTCGGCGCCCATGAGGTAGGCGATGCGGGCCTGCCTGGGCGTGAGGCTGTGGAACGACGGGCGGTTGGCGCGGTGGATGCGCTCCAGCACCGCGGCCATCCGCGGTGTCAACAAGGTGCTACTCAACGGGAACTCCAGGACGTAGGCTCGGCTGCTGCCAAACCCCAATCGCGGGATTCTCCCAGACCCCGCGGGCCCGCGCCGATGCGGCCCGCCATCACCAGGCAAAGGACGTCGCCCATGGCCCTGATCCAGTACCTCACCCACATCCATCTGGAGGCCGGCGCGCGCCGGCTGATCGGCGCGGAATGCGTGCGCGCCGGCATCACCAGGCCGCTGATCGTCACCGACAAGGGCGTGCGCGCGGCCGGCGTGCTGGACCTGGTGCTCGAGGCCTGGGCCGCGTCGCCGATCGACGCGGCCGCCCTGCCCGTCTACGACGGTACGCCGCCCAACCCGACCGAGGCCGCCGTGCGCGAAGCCGTCGAGCGCTTCCGCGCCCACGGCTGCGACGGGCTGATCGCCGTCGGCGGCGGCTCCAGCATCGACCTGGCCAAGGGGGTGGCGATCGCCGCGAGGCACGACGGCCCGCTGACACGCTACGCCACCATCCTCGGCGGCGCCGGCAACATCACGTCCCAGGCCGTGCCGCTGATCGCGGTGCCGACGACCGCGGGCACCGGCTCCGAGGTCGCGCGCGGCGCGATCATCATCGTGGACGACGGCCGCAAGCTCGGCTTCCACAACTGGGAGCTGATGCCCAAGTCGGCGGTCTGCGATCCGGAGCTGACGCGCAAGCTGCCCGCCTCGCTGACGGCCGCCACCGGCATGGACGCGATCGCGCACTGCATGGAGACCTTCATGTCCTCGGCCTTCAATCCGCCGGCCGACGGCATCGCGCTGGAAGGTCTGCGCCGCGGCTGGCGCCAGATCGAACGCGCCACCACGCACCCCGACGACATCGACGCCCGCCTGGACATGATGGCCGCGAGCACGATGGGCGCGCTCGCCTTCCAGAAGGGGCTGGGCTGCGTGCACTCGCTGAGCCACGCGCTCGGCGGGCTCATGCCCAGGCTGCACCACGGCACGCTGAACGCGGTGTTCCTGCCGGCGGTGATCCGCTTCAACGGGATGCACGACTCGATGCGGCGCGACGACAAGATCGCCCGCATGGGCCATGCGATGAACCTGCAGGCAGGCACGCCGGCCGACGAGCTCGCCGCCGCCGTCAAGGCGATGAACCAGCGGCTGGGACTGCCCGCCAGCCTTGGCGAGATGGGCGTGACGGTCGATCTCTACGAGCAGATCGTCGACCGCGCGCTGCACGACCACACCCACAAGACCAATCCGCGCGAAGCTTCCGCAAGCGACTACCGGAAGATGCTGGACGAGTCCCTGTGATCTACCAACTGGTAGATCACCCGTAGAATCGGGGGCTCCTTCATCCGATGCAGACCCCATGACCGTCGAGCTCTCCCCCAAGGCTGCCGAGATCGTCGCGCATACGCGATCGCTGCTGGTCTCGGGCGGCTACAACAGCTTCAGCTACGCCGACCTGGCCGAACGCGTCAGCATCACCAAGGCCAGCATCCATCACCACTTCCCGAGCAAAGCGGTGCTGGTCCAGCGCGTCGTCTCGCTCTATCGCGAGGAAGCGAGGAACGGCCTTGCCGGCCTGGTGCGGAAGATCGACAACCCGGTGGCCGAGCTCAACGCCTACGCGGACTACTGGGCCGGCTGCATCCGCAGCGGCGAGCACCCGTTCTGCATCTGCGCGATGCTCGCCACCGAGATGCCGACCATCCCCGAGGAAGTCGCGATCGAGGTGCGAGGCCATTTCCACGATCTGGGTGCGTGGCTCGCGTCCGTGCTCAAGCGCGGCGTCGCGGCCGGACAGTTCCACCTGCCCGGCAGCCCGGCGAACTCGGCGCGCGCGTTCATGGCGGTCGTGCACGGGGCCATGCTGGTGGCCCGCGCCGTGGACGACCCGAAGGCGTTCGCCGCTGTCGTGCAGCCGGCCATCCTCAAGCTGACGCAAGCGGCCTGACGCCCTGCTCCGGCGGCGAGGACCGCTCAGATTTCGCGAGCCTCCAAATCCGCGTCCTGCCGATGGCCGCTCCGACGGACTGCACCGACCCTGGCGGCTCCCTCCCGCAGGACCAGTCCGATGAAGCACACCGTCCGCAAGGCGCAGACGTCGACCTCCGCGCCATCCCAGGCAGCCGCCTCGAAGGTGTCCGCCAGCGGCGCGGCCAGCCAGGCGATCGCTGCAACGCCGCGGGCCGTGGCCCAGCGTTCACTGATCCGGCAGCTGTTCGGCGACCCGTCGCGATCGGGTGATCGCGTCGACGCCGGCCGCCCCGCCTTGTCCACCCGTCCCCCGGCGAGCGCCTGGGTGGCGCAGCTCGAGCACTTCCCCGCGGACAGGACGGACGGGACGCTCGACACGCTGCACGCGACGATCCCGAAGGGCGACAACGGAGAGACGGAGGACATCTCCGGCACCGAGCTCCAGAAACGGATCCTGGCGTTGGCCGGAGGCATGGGCACCGCCGGCGGCTACCGGCTGGGTTCCTTCCTCTACGGACGGGACAAGACCCTCACGCGCAAGACGGACGACCACGCCGAAGAGGCGCTCGAAATGACACGGATCCCGACGAGCGAACGCGGCAAGATCGATCCCCTGCTGGTGCCCTTCGTCCGGGCCACGGTGGGGCACAACGGCCAGTTGGCCTACGTCGACCACAACGCCGAGCAGATCTTCGCGCATCACTACGTCGTCATCGACGTGGACTGCCAGTTCGACCGGCGCGGCAACGTGGGCTTCCACAAGGACAGCCGGGGGACCACGGTGTTCTTCAACCTGAGCTACAGCAACGCGGCGCCCATCCAGGGACCGGACCATTACGAGGACATCAAGGGGGACGCAGGCATGGAGCGCGACCTCCCGGGGGAGACTCAGCGCGACATCCAGGCGCGCAGACTCGCTCAACAGGACGTTCCGTTGTCCATCAAGTCACCGACCCTGGAGGCCAACGCGCTCATCGGCCTGTCCGATCCGAACAACTGGCATTCGACGCCGGTGCTCAACCATCGCCGACCGAGCACCATGAGCAGGGAAGACATGCTGAAGATCGTGGCCCCGCGCGTGCCCAAGGACACCGATCTGGGCGCGCTGTCCGACGCGACGCTGGCCGCCTATGTGATGGGCTGCTATCACACCCACAACCTCGAGGCGGCCGCGACCTCATCGTCACAAGACAAGCAGGCGCTTGTCGATCAGGCCCCCAAGCTGAAACGCCGGCTCAGCACGGCGCTCGACTCGGGAGACATCGCGCAGTCCGATCTGGACAAGGAGGCCAAGGCCCCGCGCAGCTTCATCCGGACCTGGGTCCGCTTCGTCCCCAAGCCCAAGTGAGGCCGCGCCGTGCGGTCCCGCCGCACGCTCGCCCGGATGCTCAGCGATCCTCCGGCGCCTTGCCTGTCGTCTTCACCGCGCGCAGGAAGTCGAAGTCGACGCCCTGGTCCGCCTGCGTGACGGTCTGCAGGAACAGCTTGCGATAGCCCCGCTCCGCCGTCGGCTCGACGACCGGGTGCTCGGCGGCACGCTTGGCCAGTTCCTCGTCGGAGACCAGCAGCGCGATCTCCCGGTCCTTCACGCTCAACCGGATGCGGTCGCCATTGCGCACGTGGGCGAGCGGGCCGCCCACGGCCGCCTCCGGCGTCACATGCAGCACGATCGTCCCGAAAGCCGTGCCGCTCATGCGGCCGTCGGACACGCGCACGATGTCCTTCACGCCGGCGCGCGCGAGCTTGCGCGGGATCGGGATGTAGCCCGCCTCGGGCATGCCCGGCGCGCCCTTCGGCCCGATGTTCTTCAACACCAGGATGTCGTCGGCGGTCACGTCGAGGTCGTCGCTGTCGATGCGCGCGGCGAGGTCCGCGCTGTTCTCGAAGACGACCGCCCTGCCCTCGTGCTCCATGAGCTTGGGATCCGCCGCCGACTGCTTGATGATCGCGCCGCCCGGCGCCAGGTTGCCGCGCAGCACGGCCAGGCCGCCCTGCGGATAGATCGGCCGGTCGAAGGTCCGCACGACGTCCTGCGCGAAGCCCTCGCCGGCGCGTTCGATCTCCTCGCCCAGCGTGCGGCCGGTGACCGTCAGCGCCTCCAGGCGCAGCAGCGGCTTGAGCTCGCGCAGCAGCGTCGCCATGCCGCCCGCGTGGTGGAAGTCCTCCATGTAATGCTGGCCCGACGGCTTCAGGTCGAGCAGCACCGGCGTCTCGCGCCCCAGGCGGTCGAGGCCCGCGAGGTCGATGTCGATGCCCATGCGGCCCGCGATCGCGGTCAGGTGCACGATGCCGTTGGTGGAGCCGCCGATCGCGAGCAGCACGCGCAGCGCGTTCTCGAACGCCGCCGGCGTCAGGATCTTGTCGATCGTCAGGCCCTTGCGCGCCAGCTCGACTGCCTGCGCGCCGGTCTGCTCGGCCACGCGGATGCGGTCCGCCGTGACGGCCGGCGGCGAGGCGCCGCCCGGCACCGTCATGCCGAGCGCCTCCGCCACGCAGGCCATCGTGCTGGCCGTGCCCATCACCGAGCAGGTGCCCACGCTCGCGACGAGCTGGTTGTTGACGTCGGCGATCTCCTGGTCGTCGATCTCGTCCGCGCGGTACTTGCCCCAGTAGCGGCGGCAGTCGGTGCAGGCGCCGACGCGCTCGCCGCGATGGCTGCCGGTCAGCATCGAGCCGGTGATCAGCTGGATCGCCGGAATGCCCGCGGACGCCGCGCCCATCAGCTGCGCCGGCACGGTCTTGTCGCAGCCGCCGATCAGCACCACCGCGTCCATCGGCTGCGCGCGCACCAGCTCCTCGGTGTCCATCGACATCAGGTTGCGCAGGTACATGCTGGTCGGGGCCGAAAAGCTCTCGTGCACCGAGATCGTCGGGAAGTCCATCGGCAGCCCGCCGGCGAGCATGATCCCGCGCTTCACCGCCTCCAGCAGCTGCGGCATGTTCCCGTGGCACGGGTTGTAGCTGCTGCCGGTGTTGGTGATGCCGATGACGGGGCGGTCCAGCGCGTCGTCCGTGTAGCCCGCGCCCTTGATGAAGGCCTTGCGCAGGAACAGCGAGAAGCCCTGGTCGCCGTAGTTGGTGAGGCCCTTCTTCAGGCCCTTGGGTTGATCGCTCACGACTGCCTCACTCGTCTGCCTTGATGTTGGCCGCGGCGATGACCTTGGCCCATGTCGTCACTTCGCCCTTGAGGCGCTCCTGCGCGGCGGCCGGCGTCAGCGGCGCCTGCGCCACCACGCCCTGCTGGGCCAACTGTGCCAGCACCTCGGGCTTCTTGAGCGCCTTGTAGATCTCAGCGTTCAGGCGCGACACGACGTCCGCCGGCGTGCCCGCCGGCACCAGCACGCCGAAGGTCGAGGTCGCCAGCAGGCTGGGGAAGCCCGCCTCGGCCGTGGTCGGCACGTCGGGCAGATTGGGATCCCGCGCGGACGCCGCCACGGCCAGCGGCGTCAGCTTGCCGCCCTTGATGAACTGCAGCACCGCCGGCACGGTCTCGGCCATGAACTGGATCTGGCCCGCGATCAGGTCGGTGACGGCGGGGCCGCTGCCGCGGTAGGGGATGTTGTCGGTGGCGAGCTTGCCCTGGAGCTTCAGCATCTCCGACGCCATTCGCTGCGGCGCGCCGGCGCCGGAGGAGCCGAAGGAGGTCTTGCCCGGATTCGCCTGGATGTAGGCGACGAGTTCCTTCAGCGACTTCGCCGGCACCGAGGGGTTGGCCACGAAGACCAGGGGCACGCTGCCGACGACGGCCGCGGTCTGGAAGTCCTTGACCAGGTCGTAGCGGACCTTGCCCTTCTCCAGCGTCGCGATGGTGGCGTGGGAGGTCATCGCGCCCATCAGGATCGTGTAGCCGTCGGGCGCGGCCTTGGCCACCGCCTGCGCGCCGAGGTTGCCGCCCGCGCCGGCGCGGTTCTCGACGATGACCTGCTTGCCCAGCCCCGTCGACAGCTCCGCCGCGAGGATGCGGCCAATGATGTCGGTGGCGCCGCCGGGCGAGAACGGCACGATCATCGTGATGACCTTGTCCGGCCAGGTCGCGGCGGCGGCGGATCCGCCCAGGACGAGCGAGGACGCCACCACCGCGGCGGCGACGGCGAGGACCTGGCGGCGACGGACGCCGGAAGTCCGAAGCACGGGACGGGGCAATGAGCGCGGCAATAAACGGGGCATGTTGTCTCCTGGCTGTGGTCAGCGGGGTTGTTATGAGTCGTTGTGGATAGCGATGGTTGGCCAAACACGACCTGAGAACAATTTGCTTCCCATTGCTTCAGAGCAAAAAATTCCTTATGTTCCGGAGCCGCCCGGTCAGGGCGACGGATGAAGGACGCCGGGATGGATCTGCGCTACGTTCAAAGCTTCGTGACGACGGTGGAGTGCGGCTCCATCGCGGAGGCCGCGCGGCGGCTCGACATGACCGCGCCGGCGGTGGCCGCGCGCCTGAAGGCGCTGGAGGACGACCTCGGCACGGCGCTGATCCGGCGCTCGGGGCGTTCGGTGAAGCCGACGGCGGCGGGGCTCAACATCTTCGACCGTGCCCGCAACATGCTGCGCGAGGAGCGCGACCTGCGCGCGCTCGCCAACGAGAAGGTGCAGCTGGGCGAACTGCGGCTGGGCGCGTTCGTCTCGGCGCTGACGACGGTGCTGCCGCCGGTGCTGCGGCGCCTCTACGCGAGCCATCCCGACCTCTCGGTCTCGGTCGTCTCGAACGCGTCGACGGAGCTGGTGCGCATGGTCGCGGCCGGCGACCTGGACGCCGCGGTGGTGGTGGAGCCTCAGTTCACGATCCCCAAGACCTGCGAGTGGCGCGAGCTGATGACCGAGCCGCTCGTCGTCGTGGCGCCGAAGGAGCTCGCTCGACGCGACGCGCACGACCTGCTCCGCACCGAGCCCTTCATCCAGTACGACCGGTCGGTGCTCGGCGGTCAGTTGGCGGACCGATACCTGCGTCAGCAAGGCCTGACCCCGCGACGGCGGCTGGAGATCAACGGCCTGATGTCCATCGCCGCGATGGTCGACCAGGGGCTGGGGATCTCGCTGCTGCCGGACTGGTCGGCGCTGTGGTCCAGCGGCTTGTCGATCCAGAAGGTGCCTCTGCCCGGCACGGCGCCGGTCCGCAAGAGCGGCTTCGTCTGGAGCGCACAAAGCCCGCGCGAACCGCTGGCACGGATGTTCCTGGAGCAGGCGGAGGCGCTGTTCGCCCCCAAGATCAAGCGGAAGCGGTGAGCCTTAAATCCTGGCAAAGCAGGCGGATAGGCATTTCCGACTTCGGAAATGGCTAAACACCTGGCAAAGCATCCGGAATGCATCGTGACCGCCATGCCGCTCCGGCATAACAGCTAGCGCCATTCCAGCATTGGTCGCGGCGAGGCCACCGACCAGAATGCGCGCGGGCGGCTCCTCCCGGTCCGACCCGCAGCGCGCCGTCTCCGGCGCCGATTCCCCCACAAGGTCCCCATGAAGAGACAAGCATTCCTCTGGGCCGGCGCCGCGTTGGCGTTCGCCGCCCCGCTCGCGTTCGCGCAATCCCTCCCCGCCGGTCCGCTCAAGATCGTCGTCGGCTATTCGGCCGGCGGCGCCGTGGACGTGGTCGCCCGCGCCGTCGCCGTGCGGCTGCAGACCGAGCTGAAGCAGCCCGTCATCGTCGACAACAAACCCGGCGGCGGCAGCAACATCGCCGCCCGCACCGTCGTGTCCGCGCCGGCCGACGGCGCCACGCTGCTGATGGCCGCCAACGCCGTCGCGGCCAACATGGCCCTCTACCAGCCGCCGCCGTACGACTCGGAGAAAGACCTGGCCCCCGTCGCGCTGATCGGCCGCGTGCCGGTCATCATCGCGGTCAATCCGGAGTCGCCGTACAAGACGCTGGCCCAGCTGATCGAGGCCGCCAAGGCCAAGCCGGAATCCGTCGGCTACGCGACGCCGGGCAACGGCTCCACGCCGCATCTGGCCGTCGAGCTGTTCGCCAGCGCCGCCAAGATCAACCTGATGCACGTGCCCTACAAGGGCGGCGCCCAGGCGCTCACCGACGTCATCGGCGGCCAGGTGCCCGTGGTGGCGCTCAACGCGCTCGAGATCCTGCCGCACTGGAAGAGCGGCAAGCTGCGCCCGCTCGCCGTGCTGAGCGCCAAGCGCTCCAGCCTGTTCCCCGACGTGCCGACGATCGCGGAGTCCGGCTTCCCCGGCTTCGAGGCCTCGGTCTGGTACGGCCTGATGGCGCCGGCCAGCACGCCCAAGCCGGTGCTCGCCGCGTTGAGCGCCGCCGCCGTCAGGGCCGCCCAGTCGGCCGAGGTCAAGGAACGCCTGGCCCAGGCCGGCGGCGAGAGCACGCCCGGCGACGCCGCGGCCTTCGCCAAGCACCTGCATGCGGAGCGCGAGCGCTACACGAAGCTGATCACCGCCGCCAAGATCAAACCGGATTGAGTGGCACCTTTCCTTCGCGAGCCAGCCCTCGCGGCGCGTTCGGGCGAGGCGCGCGCGCCTTGCCGGACGACGGGCGATCTGCGCGTCCGCCGCACGCTCCGCCCGGGTAATCACGCTCGTGATGCGCGGGGAATCGACGTCTCATCGATCCACAAGATCAGGAGACCTCATGTCCATGCCCCGCTTTGCCCCCCAGTCCGACCTCCGTCCGATGCGGTCCGCCGCCTCCGGCCTGTCGTGCCGCGCTTCCTCCCGCCGCGCGATCCTCGCCACGACCGCGGCAGCCCTGCTCGGCGCGTGGGCCGCACTGCCCGCCTTCGCGCAGGACGCCTTCCCCACCAGGCCGATCCGCTTCATCGTGCCCTACGCGGCCGGCGGCACCACCGACCTGGTGGCCCGCACCGTCGGCGCGCACATGTCGCAGACGCTGGGACAGACCGTCGTCATCGAGAACCGCGGCGGCGCCGGCGGCAACCTCGGCATGGACGCGGTCGCCAAGGCCGCGCCCGACGGCTACACGGTCGGCATGGGCGCCATCTCGACCAACGCGCTGAACCCGCACATCTACAAGAAGATGTCCTTCGATCCGCGCAAGGACTTCAGCGCGATCGGGCTGCTCGGGAACTCGACGATCGTCCTCGAGGTCGGACCGTCCCTGCCGGTCAAGTCCGTCGCCGAGCTGCGCGCCCATGTCGCGAAGAACCCGGGGCTGCCTTTCGGCACGGCCGGCGCGGGCACCTCGATGCATCTGGCCGGCGTGCTGTTCGGCCAGCTCAGCCACACCGAGTGGGTGCACGTGCCCTACAAAGGCAGCGCGCCGCTGATCACCGACCTGATCGGCGGCCAGATCCCCGTCGCCTTCGACAACCTGCCCGCGTCGCTGCCGCACATCCAGGCCGGCAAGCTGCGCGCGCTGGCGGTGGCCGGCTCGCAGCGCAATCCGGCGCTGCCCGACGTGCCGACGCTGGCCGAGGCCGGCCTGCCGGGCTACGCGATCGAACCGTGGTTCGGGGTGTATGGTCCCGCCGGATTGCCCGCGCCGGTCGTGCGCCGACTGGAGCAGGCGCTGAAGGCCGCGCTGGCCGATCCGGGCGTGAAGGAGAAGCTGGTCGCCGCCGGGTTCTCGCCGAAGTCCTCGACCGCCGCGGAACTCGCGACGCTGTCGGCGCAGGAGTACGAACGGCTCGGCAAGGTGGCGCGCAGCGCCAACATGACGGCGGATTGAAGGGTCAGCGCGCGGGCCGCTTCACCACCGCGCCGACCTTGCAGGACGCCGTGTCGAACTGCGTCGTCCCCGGCGCGCCTCGGCCGCCGGTGGTGCCGTCGGCCGGCGTCCACTCGTTCACCAGCGGCAAGGTGCCGCCGAAGTCCGCCGCGTTCATCACGGTGAAGCGCGTCTGCCACAACGAACCGTGCGGCGTGCTGAACAGCTGCAGCTTCACCAGCCCGCCGCGACCGGTCGGCAGGTTCACCGCGTAGGTGGCGAAGTTGTCGCTGCTTGTCGCGTCCTTCGCGCCGCGCTTGTAGCCGGTCGCGTCATTGGGCTTGTTCCAGTCGCGGTAGCCGATCGGCAGCAGGTGGCGCAGCACCGTTCCGTCGCCGTAGGTCGCCACCAGCGTGTAGTCGCAGCCGCTGGTCACGCAGTAGTAGCCGCTCCAGCCGCCCGGCTTGTCGCTCAGGAGGCGGTCGACATCCGCCTGCACCGTCGGGTCGATCCGCTGCGGCAGGTTGCCGGTCCACGCCGGCGTCACCACCATCGTGCTGGCCGTCGGCGCCGCATTGAAGTGCGACACCGTGCCGATCACCGTCTGCACCTGCTGGTCCAGTTGCAGCACGTCCGTGCCGGCACGCGCGCGGTCGTCGTTGGAGACCTTCTCGAACGCACCTGTCGTGCGGTTCCAGCGCTTGTAGCCGCCGTCGAAGGTCGAGTCCGGGAACAGCTTGTCCAGGAAGCCCTGCTGCAGGATCGCCGCCTGGTAGTCGGAGAACGCGTTCCACCGGTAGCTCGCCGCGTTGCGGTCGTCGTCGCCGCCGGACATCGGCGTGCGCTGATAGCAGACGCCGTCGACGGTGCGCGTGTCGCAGGCCTGGCCGCTGAACTCGCGCGTCGTCAGCAGCTGCTGCTTCACGCTGTCGAAGCCCCAGGCCGAGCCGCTCTTCGTGCCCAGCTTGTAGGGATCGTCGCCCGCCTCGGCCGCGGCATCGGCGTGCGGCAGCCCGTAGGCATGGCCCATCTCGTGATTGAAGATGGCCGAGTAGATCGTGTCCGGCCGGTAGTCGCCGCCCGACACGGCCACGCCGTGGCCGCCCAGTCCGCCGCCGGTCGAGGCCGCGACCTGCCTGCCGCCGCTGAGGGTCTGGACGAAGCCGTAGAAGCCCGCCGCGAAGGCCTGGTCGCGGTTGGCCGTCCAGCCGCGCAGGTCGCGCAGGAGGCGCAGCATCCGGGCGTTCGTGTCGCCATCGATGGCGCGGTAGTCGGCCCACGAGGACACCGTCATCGCGGGATAGCAGAACTTGTCGTCGTTGCGGCCGGGCACCGCGAGCTGGTCGATCGTGACCGCGCCGGCGAGGCGCGCGTCGAGCTTCGCGATGGGCAGCTTCTCGCGGTACTCGAGGTCGATCGGATACCCTGCCGTCGAGAACGCGCTGAGGTTGAAGTCGGGCACGACCGATTGCGAGGCGCGTGCGCCGAACAGGTAGATCGGCACCGTGTGATGCTTCAGCGTCGTGGCCGGCGTGACGGTCAGCGCGATCGTCCGCGGCGACGAGAAATCGGTCTGACCGACTTCCAGCGTCGTGCCGATCTGCACCCATTCCTTGGGCAGCAGCGCGCTGTACTTGACCGACGAATACGCAACCCCGCCGCCGTCCGAAGTGGGCAGCCGGCCCGGCGTGTTCATCGTCAACGGACCGAGCGTGCGACCGTCCGCGAGCTTCGCGCGGACCAGCAGCGAGCCCACCGAGCCCGCCGTCGTGGACGGCTGCAGCATCAGCAGCGCCGCGCGGTCGGCGACCAGCTGGAGCTTGCGGCTCTTGTTGAGCTTGGCCTCGTTGGGCGACTGCAGGGTGCGACCGTGGGCCGGGATCACATGCGTTTGCGCCAGCTCGACGCCCAGCAGTTCCGGCGTCACCGTCGGCGCGGGCGGAGACACCTGCACGGGCGCCGACGCCGGTGCAGGCGCGGGAGCGGGTGTCGGCGCGGGAGCGGGTGTCGGCGCGGGAGCGGGTGCAGGCGACGGCGCGGACGAAGGCCCCGGCAGGTAGAGCGCCATGGCGCGCACCGGCGCGGGCGCGGGCTCCACCGGCTGCGTTGACACGCTGGAGACGGCGAAGCGCATCGGCACGGACGGACTCGATCGCGCCGTCACGGTCGCCGGAACGGGCGCCGGCGGGATGACCGGCGGCGGCGTCGGCACCGCGCCGGTCAAGGCGAATTTCGGCTTCTTGATGGCCGGTGCCGGCGGCTCCGGCGGCCGCACAGGCCCCATGCCGGCGAAGGCGCGCGCGTTGGCGCCGCCGCCCTGCGCGGCAGCGCTCACGCTGGGTTCGGGTTGACTGCTGCCTCCCGCCTTGTACGCGGCGAACGACGCTGCGGCGATGAACGCGGCAGCGGAAACGACCGCTTTGGGGTAGGGAACCGTCATGAGTGCGACATACGAATCTGCAAAAAGGCGGCGAATGATCAACGATCCTTCCAGGTTCTTTGCCTCGCCTTGACCAACTCTTACGCCTGATGCAGCCCGCTACAGGTCACCCGGGAGAGGTAGTCAGGGGCATCGGATCCCATCGGCGGTCACGGGGCCGTCAGGCTTCGCGGCTACGCTCCGGGGTCATGACTTGCCTCTGGACCCCCTCGCGCCGCGGCCTGCTGCAGGCCGCCCTCGCCGCCGGTTGCGCGCCGGCCCTGCTCCGTCATGCCGACGCCGCCGAGGCGCCCCTGTTTGCATTGGGCGTCGCCTCCGGCAGCCCGCGCGCCGAGCGCGTCGTGCTGTGGACCCGGCTGATCGGCGACCGGCTGCCGGCCGAGGTGCCGGTGCAATGGGAACTGGCGGAGGACGAGGCCTTCAAGACCATCGTCGCGCGCGGCACCGAGCGCGCCGAGCCGGGCACCGCCCACAGCGTGCACGCCGAGCCGGCGGGCCTGCGCCCCGACCGCTGGTACTGGTATCGCTTCCGCGCGCTGGGCCAGCAGAGTGCGGTGGGGCGCACGCGCACCTCGCCGGCCGCCGGCGCCGCCGCGTCGTCGCTGCGTTTCGCCATCGCGTCCTGCCAGCGTTACGACCACGGCGAATACGCCGCCTGGGGCGACATGGCGACGCAGAACCTCGACCTGGTGCTCTTCCTCGGCGACTACATCTACGAGTCCGCCACCGCGGTCGACAGCAAGGCACCGCGCCGGCATCACGGCGGCCAGTGCCGCACGCTGGAGGACTACCGCCAGCGCTACGCGCAATACAAGAGCGATCCGCAGCTCCAGGCGATGCACGCCAACGCGCCGTGGATCCTCACCTGGGACGACCATGAGACCCAGAACGACTGGGCGGGCGACGTGTCGCAAGACCTGGCCCCCGATTTCCATGAGCGCCGCGTCGTTGCCGCGCAGGCCTACTGGGAGCACCAGCCTTTCCCGAAGCACCTGCGTCCGCGCGGCGCCGACATGACGCTGAACCAGCGCTACGACTGGGGCAGTCTGGCGCGGCTCGTGACGATCGACGACCGCTCGTGGCGCGATCCGCAGGCCTGCCCGAAACCGGGCCGCGGCGGCTCCAACACGGTCGACCTGAAGGACTGTCCGTCGCTGCGCAACCCGCAGCGCACGCTGCTGGGCACGGCGCAGGAGCAGTGGCTGCGCGACAGCTGGGATGCCACGCGTCCGTGGAACCTGCTCGCGCAGCAGACGCTGATGGCGCGCTTCAATTCGCAGGATCCGGCGAAGGGGCCGGGCCGCTACTGGACCGACGGCTGGGACGGCTACCCCTTCGCCCGCGAGCGGCTGCTGCGCGACCTCGCGGCGCGGCAGGTGCCCAACGCGGTGGTGCTCGGCGGGGACGTGCACGCGAACTACGTGTCCGACCTGAAGCTCGACTGGGACGACCCAACAGCCCCGGTGCTGGCCAGCGAGTTCTGCGGCACGTCCATCTCCAGCAACGGCTCGGAGCAGTCGCGGCTGGACAAGGCCCTGCCCTTCAATCCGCACATCCGCTATGGCCGCAGCGATCAGCGCGGCTACATGCGCTTCGAGCTGCGCGCCGAGCGGCTGGAAGCCGAGCTGCGCAGCGTGCAGACGCCGTGGGACGCGAAGAGCGCGATGTTCACGGCGGCGCGTTTCGCCGTGGAGGCGGAACGGCCGGGCGCGCAGGCGGTCTGACGCGCGCTGGCAGGCACGCCTGCCGATACCAGTGGACTGCCGACGCCGCTCGCCCTCACCCCCGCCCTTGTATGTAGCAAAGTAGCCCAGGCCGTCACAGGCCGACCAGCCCAGGGTAGGCGCTTCGGCGCCATGCCGAGGGAGAGCGAGGGTCGTGGTGGCCGACCTCATTCGCCATGACGGACAGCCCGAACGGTTGTGAGGTCCATTGAGGCCGTATCGAACGCAAGGAAGGGCGCTGTCATGAGCGAAGAGATCTTCATCGGTATCGACGTTTGCAAGGCTTGGTTGGACGTGGCTCAGGTGCCCGCTCCGCCTTGTATGTAGCAAAGTAGCCCAGGCCGTCACAGGCCGACCAGCCCAGGGTAGGCGCTTCGGCGCCATGCCGAGGGAGAGCGAGGGTCGTGGTGGCCGACCTCATTCGCCATGACGGACAGCCCGAACGGTTGTGAGGTCCATTGAGGCCGTATCGAACGCAAGGAAGGGCGCTGTCATGAGCGAAGAGATCTTCATCGGTATCGACGTTTGCAAGGCTTGGTTGGACGTGGCTCAGGTGCCCGCTCCGCCTGCCGACAAGTCCGGTGCGTTGGCCACGAGGGTGGACAACGACGAGCCCGGACGAGCAGTGCTGGTGTCGCAGCTCAAGAAGCTGGGGCCCACGCTGGTGGTGATGGAGGCCACCGGTGGCTTCGAGGCGGCGCTGGCGGGTGAGCTGTGCGCGGCGGGAATCGCCGTGGCGGTGGTCAATCCCAAGAAGGTGCGCGACTTCGCCCGGGCCGCCGGCGTCCTTGCCAAGACGGACCGGCTGGACGCGAAGGTGCTGGCCGAGTTTGCTCAGCGCATGCGTCCGCAGGTGTACGCGCTGCCGGATGAGACGCAGCAGGAAATCATCGAACTGGTGGATCGGCGAGCGCAGTTGGTGACCATGCGCGCACAGGAAAAGAACCGCTTGTCCACGGTCAAGCACGTGGCGCGCACGAGCGTGCGACAGCACATCGAGTGGCTGGATAAGCGGATCAAGGAGATCGACAAGGATCTGGACGGTCGCTTGAAGGACTCGACGATCTACCAGCCCAAGTACGAGCTGCTGGACAGCGTGCCGGGTATTGGCCGAGTCACGATCACGATGCTGCTGGGACGCCTGCCGGAGTTGGGCAGCTTGGACCGCAAGCGCGTGGCGGCGCTGGTGGGCCTGGCGCCGTTTGCCGACGACAGTGGCAAGCGGCGCGGCCAGCGCTACATCCAGGGCGGACGAGCAGACGTCCGCACGGCGATGTACATGGCTGCGCTCACGGCCAAACGATGCAACGGGCCCATCAAGGCGTTGTACGAACGCCTGCGCTTGGCGGGCAAGCCCTTCAAGGTCGCGATGACTGCATGCATGCGCAAGCTGCTGATCATCCTCAACGCCATCCTCAAAACCGGCCAACCCTGGAGAAACGCCGAAGGCGCTTGACACGGTTGCTCTCCCGCGGGCGGGAGAGGGAGTAAGAAGGGCGACAGTCGGACTCCCTATCCCGCTTGCGGGAGAGGGCGGGGGTGAGGGCCAGTGGCCGTTTCAGGAAAGCCGGCCTGGATCGCCTGTCGACGCTGTCCCGTCTCAGTCCTTCACATTCGGCGTCTTGAAGCCGCCGCCGGCTTGCGCCGCTCGGGCTCTGACTTCATCGAACTCCCAGTGCCACGGCTCCCGGCTCACCGTGCGGACGAAGCCGAAGGACGTGGCATGCCGCTTGAGCCACTCGTAGGTCGGGTTGCCGTCGCCGCCGGCGACGGACAGGTCGAACGCGATGCCGTTCTGGTGCTTGGAGAAGCCCGGTTTCGCCGCCGTGTTGAATCCGGGCAGTCCCCGCACGAAGCCGTCGTGCAGCAGCTTCTGCTCCGGGTAGGACCGGAAGCCGCTGTTGAGCGTGATCCTGACGCCGTCGTCCTTCGCGGCCGCCACCAGCGCGGCGAACGGCGCGATGGTCTTCATGGCCAGGCGCTCGATCTCGAGGTTCGAGTCGACGATCGCGACGAGGTCGAGCTGCTCGAGGAACTCGCCGTTGTCCCACGCGGCATTCGGGCCGAAGCGGTTGGCACCGGGCTCGGGCGGCACGAGGCCGATGGTCTCGTTCATGAAGGTGCCGGCGAGGTTGCGCGTCGACGTCCAGCCGAGGACATCCCCGCCGGCGGCGGCCGCCGCGCGACCGAAGACGATGCGCTTCTTGCTGCCGGCCTCCTCGAGCTTCACCGCGACGATCGTCACCGACGTGCCCTTCGCGATGGTCTTGAAGCCGCCGCCCGGCGACGGCACGAAGGCCATCAGATCGTCGTCGCGCCGGATGCGCGCATCCGGGTCATCGACGACGAAGGTCCTGTCGCGGAAGCTTTCTTCGAGGCTCACGGCGGGCTCCAGGAGTGGAGCTGTCAGCGTAAGCCGGGCCCTCCCCCCGGCGCCTCATCAAAAGGGATGAGACGCGATCAGGCCACCGGACAGCGTGATCGCCACGGCGATCACCAGCGCCAGCTCGTCCCCGCCGAAGAAGTCCTTGTCGAAGGCTTCGGAGTCCAGGATGCCGACGACGCGCCGATCGGCGTCGAACAGCGGCAGGCAGGCTTCGGCCTTCACCTTCGGATCGCAGGTGTAGTAGCCGCCGCCCTCGGCCACGAACGCTGCCACGTCGTTGATCAGGCGCGCGCGGCCGCTCAGGCCCACGGCGCTGTTGTTGCTGCCTGCGGCGAAGGCCTCGGTCAACGGGAACTCGGCGCGGCTCTCCGCGCCGAAGTAGGCCAGCTTCACCAGCACCGACTCGTCGGCGGACTTGCGCCGCGCCTGATACACGCCGAACCAGTGGCTGCGGCTGTGCTCGCGGTAGTAGCGCGTGACGATCGTGGCTTCAGCCAGCAGGCGCTGGTTGTCCGCGGTCTGTCCGCCGAGGATGGCGGCGAGCTCATAAGGCTGCTCAGCCAACTGGCCGAACAGGGAGCAGGCGCCGCCTTCACCGAGTTCCGGCACGCGGAAGCTCCAGCTCACCGGCGTGGCGGCCAGCGTTTCCGGTGTCAGCAGCGCTTGCAGCGCCGCCTGGTGCGCCCGCACGGCCTCCGCGAAAGACGGGGAAGAGGCGGCGTCGGCGAGGTCGGCCCGCAGGCCGCTCCAGTCTAGGTATTGATCGAGAGTCATGGTCGGGAAGGAAACAGGAGGATGTCGCGAACGTCGCCGACAGCGGCGCCGTCACGCGGTCCTCTCAAGATCGAGTTCCCAAGTTTCGCCGACGAGATCCAACCCGAATCCCTGGAAGGGCTCTGTGCTCGTCAGCCGGTAGCCCGCCTTGCGATAGATGTGCTTCGCGGCATCGAGCTGGCTGTTGGTCCACAGCCGCACGCGCTGGTAGCCGGCCTCGCGCGCGAAGCGGTGGCATTCGGCGACGAGCCGATCGCCCAGTCCGAGCCCGCGCGCGGCCGGCTCCACCAGCAGCAGCCGGAGCTGCGCGGTGCCGTCGATCGGCACGTCGGTCGTCTCGTCGCGCGCCTGCACCAGCGCCACGCTGCCGATGTTGGCGCCGTCGCGTTCGGCGATCCAGCAGGCCTCTCGGCGGGCGTCGAAACGCTCGATGAAGTCCGCGGCGATGCGCGCCACGAGCGCCTCGAAGCGCACGTCGAACTGGTACTCGCGCGCATAGAGCGCGCCGTGCCGCGACACGATCCATCCCATGTCGCCGGGCCGGTGCGGGCGCAGGATGAAGCCCTGCTTCGCGAGCTTGTCCTCGGGCGCTTCCAGCAGCCCCTGCACGCGGCGGAAGGCTTGCAGCAGCTCGGTCTGCTGCGCCTCGCCAAGCTGGCCGAGCAACGCGCCGACCTGCTCCTGCGATCGCCGCTCCAGCGGCTTGAAGGCCTTGCGTCCTGCCGGACTCAGCTGCAGCAGCGACTGGCGCGCATCGACCGCGCTGCGCGTCGCGCGCACGAGGTCGCGTTCCTTCAGGTCGCGCAACAAGCGGCTCAGATAGCCGCCGTCGAGGTCGAGCAGGCGACCAAGGTCGGTGGCGGTGATGCCGTCGCTGTTCTCGAGATGCGCGAGCTCGAAAAGGATGCGCCCTTCGGTCAGGCTGAACGGGGAATCGAGCAGGCCCTCGTTGAGCACCCCGATGCGGCGCGTGTAGAAGCGGTTGAAGCGGCGGACGGCTTCGACGCGGTCAGGATCGGACATGGCGGGATGCTCCGCCAGTTACTTGCTTTTGGCAAGCAATTGATTGCCGGAGCATCAGCGAGCCGCGTCGTCGACATTCGCCATGGCGTCGCCGCCACACTCAGTGCTTCGGTGTGCGATCCCTGTACATCGGACGCGCGGGACGGATCGCCGGCGCGTTGCTTCCCGCCGCGAAATTGCCCGGTCTTGCCGCCAGCAATACCGCCAGCAGGTCGGTCACGTTCAGCGGCTTGTAGAGCAGGCGGTTGAACCCGGCCAATCCCGCCGACTCGTCCGTGATCTCCGGTCCGCCGCCGGTCAGGCACACGTACATGACATGGCGGCCGGCCTCGGCGTCGATCAGCTTGGCTTCGGACACCACCTCCAGGCCGTTCATGTCCGGCATGTCGAAGTCGACGAACACCAGCTCCGGCTTGAACAGCTTCAACAGGCGCAGCCCCACCCGGCCGCTGTAGGCGACCGAGGTCGCGCAGCCGTAGCAGCGGAACAACTCGCTGAGGCTGCGCGCCCCTTCCGGGTCGTCGTCGATCACGAGGACCCTCAGCGCGTGCGGCGACGCGTGGGGTGCCGCGTGAGGCGATGTATCGGACATCGAAGTCTTCTCCCTGAATGCAACACGACGCAACGGCGGCCCGCGCACGACAAAGCGCGGGCGGCATCCGCCGTCCGTCCACACCCCACATCGGCAAGCTGCGTGCCCGACCCCGCCCTCCTAAACCCAGGTCCCGCCAGCGTTGTCGCCCGGCTAAAGTCGATCGGTTGAGCCGCGTTCAGACGGCCGTCGGGAGTCCTCCATGAGCGTCTTGGAAGAAGGGTTGGCCGTGGTCCCGGCCGAGCACCTGAATGCAATGCTGCTGGCGCTCCACGCGCTGCGCCGAGGAGACCCGGACGTGCGGCTGCCCTTCCACTGGACCGGCGTCGCCGGCAAGCTCGCCGACGCGTTCAACGAGGTGGTCGAGCAGAACGCCTCGATGGCCGCCGAGCTCTCCCGCCTGCGCCAGGTCGTCGGCCGCGAAGGCCGGCTCAAGCAGCGCGCCACCCTGCCCGAACTGCGCGGCTTCTGGGGCCAGCAGATCGACTGCATCAACGCGCTCATCGACGATCTCGTCCATCCCACCAGCGAGGCCGCGCGCGTGATCGGCGCCGTCGCCCAGGGCGACCTCACCAAGTCCATGGCGCTGGAGGTCGACAGCCGCCCGCTGCAGGGCGAGTTCCTCCACACCGCCAAGACCATCAACCGGATGGTCGAGCAGCTCGGCGACTTCTCCGCCGAAGTGACCCGCGTCGCGCGCGAGGTCGGCACCGAGGGCAAGCTCGGCGGCCAGGCCGAGGTCAAGGGCGTCGCCGGGACCTGGAAGGACCTGACCGACTCCGTCAACTCGATGGCCGGCAACCTCACCGACCAGGTCCGCAACATCGCCGACGTCACCACCGCCGTCGCGCAGGGCGACCTGTCCAAGAAGATCGAGGTCGACGTCAAGGGCGAGTTCCTGACGCTGAAGAACACCATCAACACGATGGTGGACCAGCTGCGCTCGTTCGCGTCGGAAGTGACCCGCGTCGCGCGCGAGGTCGGCACCGAAGGCTCGCTGGGCGGCCAGGCCCGCGTGGAAGGCGTGTCCGGGACCTGGAAGGACCTGACCGACTCCGTCAACTCGATGGCCGGCAACCTGACCTCGCAGGTGCGCAACATCGCCGACGTGACCAAGGCCGTGGCCGCGGGCGACCTCTCCAAGAAGATCACCGTCGACGTCAAGGGCGAGATCCTCGAGCTCAAGAACACCGTCAACACGATGGTGGACCAGCTGCGCTCCTTCGCCGCGGAAGTGACCCGCGTCGCGCGCGAGGTCGGCACCGAAGGCAAGCTCGGCGGCCAGGCCGACGTGCAGGGCGTGGCCGGCACGTGGAAGGACCTGACCGAGTCGGTCAACTTCATGGCCGGCAACCTGACCTCGCAGGTGCGCAACATCGCCGAGGTCACCACCGCCGTGGCCGCGGGCGACCTCTCCAAGAAGATCACCGTCGACGTCAAGGGCGAGATCCTCGAGCTCAAGAACACCGTCAACACGATGGTGGACCAGCTGCGCTCCTTCGCCGCGGAAGTGACCCGCGTCGCGCGCGAGGTCGGCACCGAAGGCAAGCTCGGCGGCCAGGCCGACGTGCAGGGCGTGGCCGGCACGTGGAAGGACCTGACCGACTCGGTCAACTCGATGGCGTCCAACCTGACCTCGCAGGTGCGCAACATCGCCGACGTGACCAAGGCCGTGGCCGCGGGCGACCTCTCCAAGAAGATCACCGTCGACGTGCTCGGCGAAATCCTGGAGCTCAAGACCACGATCAACACGATGGTGGACCAGCTCTCCTCGTTCGCCGCGGAAGTGACCCGCGTGGCGCGCGAGGTCGGCACCGAAGGCCGCCTCGGCGGCCAGGCCACCGTGCGCGGCGTGTCGGGCACCTGGAAAGACCTGACCGACAACGTGAACTTCATGGCCGGCAACCTGACCGGCCAGGTGCGCGGCATCGCCAAGGTCGTGACCGCCGTGGCCAACGGCGACCTGGCGCAGAAGCTGACCGTGGAGGCCAAGGGCGAGATCGCCGCGCTGGCCGACACCATCAACTCGATGACCGACACGCTCGCGATCTTCGCGGACCAGGTGACCACCGTCGCGCGCGAGGTGGGCGTCGAAGGCAAGCTCGGCGGCCAGGCCAAGGTGCCGGGCGCGTCCGGCACCTGGAAGGGCCTGACGGAGAACGTGAACGAACTCGCCGCCAACCTGACCACCCAGGTGCGCGCGATCGCGGAGGTCGCCACCGCCGTGACGCAGGGCGACCTGACGCGCTCGATCACCGTCGAGACGCAGGGCGAGGTCGCGTCCCTCAAGGACACGATCAACGAGATGATCCGCAACCTGAAGGACACGACGCAGAAGAACACCGAGCAGGACTGGCTCAAGACCAACCTGGCCAAGTTCACGCGGATGCTGCAGGGCCAGAAGGACCTGGTCACCGTGGGCCAGCTGATCCTCAGCGAACTGGCGCCCGTCGTCGGCGTGCAGCAGGCCGAGTTCTTCGTGCTCAACATGCGCGGCGAGATGCCGCGCCTGAAGCTGATCGCCAGCTACGCCTCCGGCGGCCTGGCCACGCACGGCAAGGAACTGGCGCTCGGCCAGGGGCTGGTCGGCCAGTGCGCGCTGGACCAGGAGAAGATCCTGCTGACCAACGTGCCGGGCACCGCCTTCCGCATCGCGTCCGGCCTCAGCGAGACCGCGGCGATGGAAGTGCTGGTGCTGCCCGTGGTCTTCGAAGGCCGCGTGCGCGGCGTGCTGGAGCTGGCCTCGCTGGAACGCTTCAGCTCGACCCACCAGGCCTTCCTCGACCAGCTGACCGAATCCATCGGCATCGTGATCAACACCATCGAGGCCAGCACGCGGACGGAAGACCTGCTGATCCAGTCGCAGTCGCTGGCCGAAGAGCTGCAGCGCCGGCAGCAGGAACTGCAGCAGACCAACGGCGAGCTGCAGGAGAAGGCGCAGCTGCTGGCCCACCAGAACCAGGAGGTCGAGCGCAAGAACACCGAGGTCGAGCAGGCCCGACAGGCGCTGGAGGAAAAGGCCGAACAGCTGGCGCTGACCTCGAAGTACAAGTCCGAGTTCCTCGCCAACATGTCGCACGAGCTGCGCACGCCGCTGAACTCGCTGCTCATCCTGTCCGACCAGCTCTGCAAGAACAGCGAGGGCAACCTGACGCTCAAGCAGGTCGAGTTCTCCAAGACCATCCACGCGTCCGGCAACGACCTGCTGATGCTGATCAACGACATCCTGGACCTGTCCAAGATCGAGTCGGGCACGGTGGCCGTGGACGTCAGCGAGCTGCGGCTGGACGAGCTGCAGCGCTCGGTGGAGCGCAGCTTCCGCCACTTCGCGGACTCCAAGCACGTCGGCTTCGCCGTCGAGATGGACCAGCCGCTGCCCAAGTCGCTGGTCACCGACGTCAAGCGGCTGCAGCAGATCATCAAGAACCTGCTGTCCAACGCCTTCAAGTTCACGCACCAGGGCCAGGTCACCTTCAGCGTCACCGCGGCGTCCGACGGCTGGGCCGCCGACAACGAGGTGCTCAACCACGCGGGCCAGGTGATCGCCTTCGCGGTCGCGGACACCGGCATCGGCATCTCCGCCGACAAGCAGCAGATCATCTTCGAGGCCTTCCAGCAGGCCGACGGCTCGACCTCGCGCAAGTACGGCGGCACCGGCCTGGGCCTGGCCATCAGCCGCGAACTGGCGCGGCTGCTGGGCGGCGAGATCCGGCTCGTCAGCGCGCCGGGTCGCGGCTCGACCTTCACGCTCTACCTGCCGCAGCACTACACGCCGGCGCGCAACGCGCGCCCGCGTCTGGCGCCGGCCGCGCCGGCCAAGCCCGAGGCCGGCGGCGCGCCGTCGTCCGCGCCCGCCGATGACCGCGACGATCTGCCGACCCACTCCCCCGCCGCGATCTCCGCCGCCGAACTGGCCGAGGCGGCCGTGCAGCGCGCCGCCGCGCGGCGGGCGCCGTCCGCGCAGGCCGGCCCGGTGGAAGGTCGTGGCGATGGCCGCGATGAAGGCCAGGGCAAGGGCGCCGGCGCCGGCGATGGCGGCATGACGCCGCTCGACGCGCACCGCGTCCAGATGGACACGCCGCCCGACAGCATCGTCTTCGCCAACGTCGCCAAGGACGACCGCGAGGACATCGGCAGCGGCGACCGCGTGCTGCTGATCGTCGAGAACGACCTGGCCTTCGCGAACGTGCTGCTCGAAGCGGCGCGCCAGTCCGGCATGAAGGGCCTGGTGGCGACCACCGGGGCGGGCGCGCTGGCGATGGCGCAGGAGTTCCGTCCCAGCCTGATCACGCTGGACATCTTCCTGCCCGACATGCAGGGCTGGCGCGTGCTGGACCGGCTCAAGTCCGACCCCGACATGCGGCACCTGCCGGTGTGCGTGGTCTCGACCGACGATGCGCGCGAACGCGCCTTGCAGGCCGGCGCGCTGGGCTTCCTGCCCAAGCCGCTGCAGTCGCGCGACGATGTCGACGTCGCGCTGCGCGACCTGCAGCGCTACCTGGACCGTCCGCGACGGCGCCTGGCCGTGGCGATGCCCGAAGGACCGGAGCGGCTCGCGCTGCTGACGCCGCTGGCCGACGACATCGAGACGGTGTTCGTCCAGACCGCGGCGCAGGCGCGCGACGTGCTGCCCGGCGTCGACGCGCTGCTGGTCGACGCGGTCGCGAGCGCCTTCGGTCCGCAGGACGTCCTGGACGCGCTCGAGACGCGGCCCGGCACGCTGCCGCTGCCGGTGGTCGCGCTGAACGCCGAGATGCCCGCCGGCACCGCCGGCGCCACGGAGCCCTCCGAGGAACAGGCCGCCGCGCGCCGCTGGACCCGGCCGCACGGCCTGCCGGTGCGCACGGCCACGGGCACCGACGCGGCGCTCGCGGCGCTGGCGCTGGCGCTGCACCGCGCGCCCGCCGACATGGGCGACGGCGAGCGCCAGGCGATGCACGACGCGCAGGAGAGCAGCTGTCCGCTGGCCGGCAAGAAGGCGCTGATCGTCGACGACGACATGCGCAACATCTTCGCGCTCGCGACCGTGCTGGACGGCCACGGCATGGTCATCGTCTCCGCCGACAACGGCCGCGAGGCGATCCGGCTGGTGCAGGAGGACCCGTCGATCGACATCGTGCTGATGGACATCATGATGCCGGAGATGGACGGCCTGGAGACGATGCAGCAGATCCGCCGCCTGCCGCGCGGACGCGAGCTGCCGATGGTCGCCGTCACCGCCAAGGCGATGAAGGGCGACCGCCAGAAGTGCATCGAGGCCGGCGCCTGGGACTACCTGTCCAAGCCCGTCGACCCCGCCAACATGCTGACCGTGCTGCGGGGCTGGCTATGCCGCTGAGCGCCCTCTTCGACGGCTACGCGACGCCGGACGCGGCGGAGCGCGCCAGCATCCTGATCGTGGACGACCTGCCGGAGAAGCTGCTCGTCTTCGAGACCATCCTGGCCGACCTCGACCAGCACCTGGTCATCGCGCGTTCCGGCAGCGAGGCGCTGCGCGAGGTGCTGCGCCAGCAGTTCGCGGTGATCCTGATGGACGTGAACATGCCGGGCATCGACGGTCTGGAGACGGCGCGGCTGATCCGCGGCTACCGGCGCTCGGCGCACACGCCCATCATCTTCGTCACCGCCTATGCGGACGAGCTGCAGACGGCGCAGGGCTACTCGCTCGGCGCGGTCGACTACATCCTCTCGCCGGTCATCCCCGACGTGCTGCGCAGCAAGGTGCGGGTCTTCGTCGACCTCTTCATCATGCAGCAGCGGCTGCGGCAGCAGGCGCTGGAGCGCATCGCCATCGCGCGCGCCGAGGCCGCGCAGCGCGCCGCCGAGGAGAACACGCGGCGCTCCATCTTCCTGGCGCAGGCGGGACGGGAGCTGGCCGACTCGCTGGACGCGGACGTCGCGATGCGGCGCCTGCTCGCGCTGCTGGTGCCGAACTTCGCCCCGCGCGCGCTGCTGTGGCTGCGCGACGCGGGCCACGGTCATGAGCGCGTGCTGCGCTGCGACGCGCCGCCCGCGGCCGGCGAACCCGCCCCGTTCATCGAAGGCCGCGCGCAGATGCTGTCGGAGGTGCTCTACGACGCCACGCGCACCGCGATCGAGCAGATGATGCCGCCTCTGCCGAACGGCACTTCCGCGGCGTCGCACGCGCCCCCGGCCGTCACCCCCGCCCTGCCCCCCAGCATGCCCGGCCTGCCCGACGACGACGAGCCCCCGCCCCGCGCGCGGCTGCGCCGCGACACCGCCAGCGGCGTCGTGCTGCCGCTGGTCGCCGGCGAGCGCATGCTCGGCGGCCTGCTGCTGGTCGAGCCGCATCAGCCGCCCGACTGGCCGACGCTGGAGGAACTGGCGGGCCGCGCCGCGATCGCCTTCGAGAACGCGCGGCTGTACGGCGCGCTCCAGGCCGAGATCGTCGAACGACGCCAGGCCGAGGCCGGGCTGCTCGAAGCGAGCCGGCGCAAGGACGAGTTCCTCGCGATGCTGTCGCACGAGCTGCGCAATCCGCTGGCGCCGATCCGCAACGCGATCGAGGTGATGCGCGCGCTGGCCGACACCTCCACGCGCGACGGCCAGCCGCACCCCGACGCGCAGGACCGCGACCGGCGGCTGGGCGAAGCGGTCGCGGTCACCGATCGCCAGGCCCGGCACCTGACGCGGCTGGTCGACGAGCTCCTCGACGTGGCGCGGATCAGCCAGGGCAAGATCGTGCTGAAGAACGAAACCGTCGATCTGCGCGACATCGTGCGCCACGGCCTGGAACCGGTGCAGTCGTTGATCGACGGGCAAGGCCAGCAGCTCTGCCTGACGCTGCCCGATCGCCCCGCGCGCGTGCGCGGCGACGCGGCGCGCTTGATCCAGGTCGTCACCAACCTGCTGCACAACGCGAGCAAGTACACCGGCCCCGGAGGCCGCATCGCGCTGACGCTCGTCCACGAGGACAGCGACGGCGCCGGCCAGGACGGTATCGGGCGGGACGCCGCCGGGCAGGATGCCGTCGGGCATGAAGGCGTCTTCGTGCTGACCGTGCGCGACAACGGACGCGGCATCGCCGCGTCGCTGCTGCCGCATGTCTTCGACCTGTTCGAGCAGGGACCGCGCGGACTCGACCGCAACCAGGGCGGCCTCGGCGTCGGACTGACGCTGGTGCAGCGCCTGGTGCAGCTCCATCACGGCCAGGTCGAGGCGCGCAGCGAAGGCCCCGGTCACGGCTCCGAGTTCGAGGTGCGCCTGCCCGCCGCCGTGGACGAGGCACCCGGGACACCGCTCGCGCCCGTCGCTGCCGAGGAGCGCGTCGCAACACCGCATGCGGAGATGGCGGCCGGCCATGATGTCCGCGATGAAGTTCGCGGCGATGTCCGCGGCGATCTGCTCGACGATCTCCGCGGTGACGCTCGCGCCGACGGGCACCGGGACGAGGACGAGTGCCCGTGCCGCGTGATGGTCGTCGACGACAACCGCGACGCGGCCGACTCGATGGCGGTGTTCCTCGAACTCGCGGGTTTCGACACCGCGGTGCAGCTCGACGGCCCCAGCGCGCTGGACGCCGCGACCACGCGGGCGCCGCAGGTGGTGCTGCTCGACATCGGCCTGCCCGGCCTGGACGGTTATGAGGTCGCGCGCCGCCTGCGCGCCCTGCCCGGCGGCATGGACTGCCTGTTGATCGCGCTCACCGGCTACGGCCAGCAGGACGACCGCCGCCGTGCGCACGAAGCCGGCTTCGACGTCCATCTGGTCAAGCCGGCCGATCCGGATGCGGTCGTCGAACTGATCCAGGAATGGCGGCAGCGCGATCGGAGCGCACGGCCCGCGGAGGCCGCCGCGCGCTGAACGGGAGGCTCGGAACGGGAGGCACTGGACGGAGGGCGCCGAACGGGAACGGCGGCCGGGGCACTACGGGAACTCCCCTCTCATCAAAGACGATCGCCATGCCTCTGCCCCTCCTCGCCACCGTGCTCGCTCCCGCCGTCTCGTCGCTTGTCGGCGGTCTGGTCCAGAAGGGCGTTTCCAAACTCGCCGGGCCACGGGCCGGCACGATGGCCGGCAACCTCGCCGGCGCCGTCGCGCCCAGCCTGATGCAGAACGCGGGCTCCGGAGTGCCTTCGACTTTCCCCCAAAGGCGCTGACCGCAACCAGCACGGGGCTGCTCATCGGCAGCCTCGCACCCAGCCATCGCAACGAGCCAGGTCTGCACCCACCCGATCCATGAACCGGGACTGCGACCGGCCACTGCCGCACGGTGGAGTCCCCTTCGGAAGACACACCATGACTGGCCTGTTCCCGCTCGGCGTTCCGAGCGGCCCCCCGCTGCCGCCGGACGATCCGGTGAGCGTCACCGTGGGTCACCGCGTCCTCTCGTCGCGTCCCCAGGTGATCGACGACTTTTCCGGATCCGGCTTCCTCCCGCTGCTGCGGATGCTGGCGCGCGTTCGCAACCTCGACGGCCCGGACGACATCGCGAGCGGCATTCCGACGGCGATGTCCCGGGCCCAGGCACCCTACGCGGAGATGGGGCTGCTGGCGGCCTTCTTCCCGCTGGTCGCCGCCGCCGCGGTGGGCGCCGTCAGGTCGGCGCGCGCGGGCTACACGCAGGACTATCCCGACAGTGTGCGGCGCACCCTGGACCAGCAGCAACGGCTGATCGACGCGTTGAGGCACGGCAACAGCGTGGGCAACGGCGCCGGCGCCGGCGTCGGCGAATCGGAAGCCACGCTGCAGCCGCTCATCGACCTGCACGCGCAGGGCGTCGAGCGATTCGAGGCGCGTCGACGGCATCGCGACAAGGGCCTCCTCTCGCTGCTGAAGCACAACCTGACCAGCAAGCGGCATCACACCCCGGGCAACGGCGTGCTGAGCGACGCCTTCAACAAGCGGGCTGCCGACATCATCGCCGAGCGCCTCGCACGCCACTGGCGGCTGGACACCGAGGAGACGAGTTATCAATCGCATCTGCTGCAAAAGTGCGAAGGCGAGCGGCAGGTCGCCAAACGCATCCGGACCGTCAGGCTGCTGACGGGCATCGGCATGCCGGGCATGGCGGCCGGCATGGTGGCCTCCATGGGCAAGTCGGCGGCCTCCGCCGGCGCGGTGGCGGCGCAGGCCGCGGGGAGCGTGTCCGGCCAGGTGGCGGCCGAAGCGGCCCATCACGCCCTCGGGGCGGCGACTGGCGGCATCATGATGGGGGCCCAGTTGGCCCAGGGCCTGTCGGGCGTCGTGAGCGGACGCCTCCATGCCGCGCAGCACCGCCAGATCCGCCGCGACCGGGACGCCGTGCAGGCGATCGCCGCCGACCTGCCCGAACGCGTTCCGACGCTGTATGCGCGGGACGCGCGGTTCCTGCTGGCCGACAGCGCCAGGAGCCAGGCGTGCGACGCGCTGCTGAGCGCAGGCCAGGGACTGATGCTGGGCGCCGGCGTGTCGACCTTCGCCTGCCCGCCCGCGGCCCTGGCGCTGGCGGTCCCAGGCATCGCCCTCACGCTGGGCGGCAGCGTGGGCGCGGGCATCAACGAGGCGCATCGGGACGGCTATCTCGGCGAACAGGCGCCGGCGTCGATGAAGGCGGCGATGCGCCTGGGCAACCTCGGGTCGCGCTTGCGCGAAGGGACGCTGGGCCAGGTCTTGCGGGAGGTCGCGGACCAGTTCGAAGGTCACCAGGACCGGGCCTCGCTGGCGCGTCGTCGACGCGATCCGAAGTCCCGCGACGGGGAGACCGGACTCGCGCCTCAGGAACAGTGGGCGGGCGAACTGCGGCAGCACCCGGCCAGCGCCGCCATCACCGCGCTGAAGTCTTTCCGGCAGGAGGTGTTCTTCGCCACGGCTCGCGATCTGGCACGCCGCCGGGATCCGGCGACGCAGGCGCTGTTCCACGACGCGACCGGGCGCCGGCTGAAGACGCTGACCGACGATGAACGATTCGCGCGACACCTGGCCGCCGATCCCCAGGCCCGGGCCATCCAGCTGCGACGGCACAACGAGATCCTCGCGCGCCACCTCCAGGCGGTGGACCGCTTCGGACGCGCGGACAGCCGCGAGGCCCTGACCGACCTGGCGCACGTGAAGCGGGACCGCACCGCCCGACACGGGCCCACGCCCCCAGCGATGCGAGCGGCATGAGCGGCAACTGCCACTAGAGCGGCGGAACGGGCGCGACCGGCGCCATCGGACCGACGAAAAAAGGGCTGCTTCCCAGCAGCCCTTTCCGGTTCACCGGCCCCGACTCGACGGGGCCTCGGCGCGGCGATCAGCCGTGCTTCGCGTCGAAGAACTGTTCGTCCTCCGTCGACCCCTTCAGCGCCGCGGTCGACGCCTGCGCCTCGATCGTGGTGGTGACCGCGTCGAAGTAACCCGTGCCCACTTCGCGCTGGTGCTTCACGGCGGTGAAGCCCTTCTCGGCGGCGGCGAATTCCGCCTCCTGCAGCTCGACGAAGGCGCTCATGTTGTTGCGCGCGTAGCCGTAGGCCAGGTTGAACATCGAGTAGTTCAGGCTGTGGAAACCGGCCAGCGTGATGAACTGGAACTTGTAGCCCATCGCGCCCAGCTCGCGCTGGAACTTGGCGATCGTGGCGTCGTCCAGGTTCTTCTTCCAGTTGAAGCTCGGCGAGCAGTTGTAGGCCAGCAGCTTGCCGGGGAACTTCGCGTGGATGGCTTCGGCGAAGGCCTTGGCGAAGGCCAGGTCCGGCTTGCCCGTTTCGCACCAGATCATGTCGGCGTACGGCGCGTAGGCCAGGCCGCGGCTGATGGCCTGCTCCAGGCCGTTGCGGGTGCGGAAGAAGCCTTCGACGGTGCGCTCGCCGGTGCAGAAGGGCTTGTCGTTGTCGTCGATGTCGCTGGTCACCAGGTCGCCGGCCTCGGCGTCGGTGCGGGCCAGCAACACGGTCGGCACGCCCATCGTGTCGGCGGCCAGGCGCGCGGCGACCAGCTTGGCCACCGCTTCACGCGAAGGCACCAGCACCTTGCCGCCCATGTGGCCGCACTTCTTCGCGGCGGCCAGCTGGTCTTCGAAGTGCACGCCCGAGGCGCCCGCCTCGATCATGGCCTTCATCAGCTCGAAGGCGTTCAGCACGCCGCCGAAGCCGGCTTCCGCGTCCGCGACGATGGGGGCGAAGTAGTCGATGTCGCTCTTGCCTTCGCTCCATTGGATCTCGTCGGCGCGCTTGAAGGTGGCGTTGATCTTCTTGACGACCTTCGGCACCGAGTCCACCGAGTACAGCGACTGGTCGGGGTACATCTCGCCGTTGCTGTTGGCGTCGCCGGCGACCTGCCAGCCGGACAGGTAGATCGCCTTCAGGCCGGCCTTGACCTGCTGCATCGCCTGGTTGCCGGTCAGCGCGCCCAGCGAGTTGATGAAGGGCTCGGTGTTCACGAGGTTCCACAGCTTCTCGGCGCCGCGCTTGGCCAGCGTGTGCTCGATGTGGATGGAGCCGCGCAGGCGGACCACGTCGGCCGCCGAGTAGCCGCGCTGGATGCCCTTCCACCGGGGGTTTTCCGCCCAGTCCTTCTCGAGGGCGGTTATCTGCTGTTCGCGGGTCAAGGTCGTCATGGTGAGCTCCTGGTGGTTCGAGTGAAGTTGCAAAACCGATGGCTCAAATCTAGACGCCTCGACCTCCGGCGTGTGAGTCGATGTCTTATATAAGACTGATTTTTTAATCCTTTTAAATCAACAACTTGGAAAACAGAAACCGGATCGTGAGAACAGCTCTTCCATGATGAGAAATCTTGCGGCGCTGCAGCAAGTCAGTTTTTTGCATGCCGGCAAGTTCTTTTCATAATTTGAAATTCATCGAGGCGCCGGGCGGACGGATTCCTGGCAGATGGAGGAGTCACTCCCTCATTTGCAGCAGTCGCTCGACGCTCCGCCGCAATTCGACGGTCGACCCTTTGAGTCCGCCCACCGCACTAGAGCATTCGTGCCGCGACCTGATTTCAGGCCGCCGCGCGCCGGGATACCGGTCGTGCTCCGCGGCACCGTGGCGACCTCCCGATCGCGCGGCGGTTTTCAAGGAAAAACGATGATTGGTGCAATTGCAAGTGCTGTGCTTCCGGGCATGCTGGGCGGCGTCGGCGGCAACAAGGGTTCGGGTTCCGCGGGCGGCGGCCTGCTGTCGGGCATCGGCGGCATCGCCAACAGCCTGACCGGCGGCCTGCTGGGCGGCGCGGCCAACTCGCTGGGCCTGGGCAAGCTGTTCGGCGGCTGATCCGCACCCGGCGGTGCGGCGGCGCTGGCGACAGCGGTCTCTCGACCGCCTGTCGCCCGCATCCGGCGCTCTCCGACCACGCCGACAAGGGGCGCTTCGTGCGCCCCTTGTTCTTTGGTGACATGGCGATGTTTCACCGCGCATCGCCCGGCACAACTGCACGTTCGCCCCGATTCACCCCGCGCGTTGTCAGACAACTAGCTTCTACAGTCCTTCCCATGCACGCGGCAGCAAGCCTGTTGGCGCTGCGTTAAGAGCGCACGCCGATGATCCATCGGCCACGGCGTTGTATGACAACTGGCCTCCGCCATGACGGAGGCCGAGACTGGGGAGATGCTGTGAAACTGAATGACATGCGCCTGTCGGTGCGGCTGGCCACGGGCTTCGGCGTGGTGCTGCTGCTGGTGGCGGCGCTCATGACCGTGGGCTGGCTGGGACTGAACTGGACCGCCGACGCCACCCGCACCATGATGGCGGTGCCGCTGCAGAAGGAGCGCCTGGTGAGCGAGTGGTACATGCTGACCATCGTCGGCGTGAAGCGCTACACCGCCATCGCCAAGAGCACGGACGCCTCGCTGGCCGACTACTTCGCCGGCGACGTGAAGATCTCCACCGCGCGCGGCAACGAGATCGTCAAGGCGCTGGACGAGCTGCCCAAGAGCGACGCCGAGAAGAAAGTCGTCGCCGAGCTGACCGAGGCGCGCCAGACCTACATCGCGACGCGCAACAAGATCGCCGAGCTCAAGAAGAGCGGCGACACCGACGCCACTGAGCGCCTGCTCAACGAGCAGTTCCGTCCGCAGGCCGAGGCCTATCTCCTGAAGATGACGGGCTACCTGAAGTTCCAGCAGCAGACGCTGGACGAGATGGCCGCGGAGGTCGACCACGTGACGCAGCGCGCGCAGACCCGCATCACGGTGATGGGCCTGCTGGCGATCGTCGCGGGCACGCTGTTCGCGTGGGCGTTGACGCGCTCGGTGACCAAGCCGCTGTCGGAAGCGGTGCGGCTGGTCGAGGCCGTGGCCGAAGGCGACCTCACCCGCGCCGCGCCCCCGCAGGGCAAGGACGAGATCGGCGCCATGGTCGGCGCCCTGGAGCGCATGCGGACCAGCCTGCAGACGGCGATCTCGCAGGTGCGCGAGTCCTCGGAGAACATCCAGAACGCCTGCCACGAGGTGTCGGCGGGCAACCAGGACCTGAGCCAGCGCACCGAGCAGACCGCGTCCAACGTGCAGCGCGCGGCCAGCACGATGGAGCAGCTCAGCGGCACCGTGGGGCACACGGCCCAGTCGTCGGGAGAAGCGAACAAGCTCGCGGTGGCGGCGTCCTCGGTGGCGGAGCGCGGCGGCGAGGTCGTGGCGGAGGTCGTCACGCGCATGCAGGGCATCCACGACAGCTCGCGCAAGATCGCCGACATCATCGGCACCATCGACGGCATCGCGTTCCAGACCAACATCCTGGCGCTGAACGCGGCGGTCGAGGCGGCGCGCGCCGGCGAGCAGGGCCGCGGCTTCGCGGTCGTCGCCTCGGAGGTGCGCACGCTGGCGAGCCGCTCGGCGGCCGCGGCCAAGGAGATCAAGTCGCTGATCGCGGCCAGCGTGGAGCAGGTCGAGGCCGGCACCGCGCTCGTGAACCGCGCGGGCGACACGATGACCGAGGTGGTTCAGGCCATCGCCCAGGTCAACCGCATCGTGGGCGAGATCAGCGTCGCCAGCGCCGAGCAGGCGACGGGCGTGTCGCAGGTGTCCAGCGCGGTCAGCGAGATGGACGCCGCCACACAGCAGAACGCCGCGATGGTCGAGGAGATCGCCAGCGCGGCGTCCAGCCTGCGCGGCCAGGCGCTGGGCCTGGTCGACGCGGTGCGGGTCTTCCGGATCAGTCGAGCTTGAGCTTCTGCTGCTCGACGACCTTCTTGTAGACCGCGTACTCGGCCTTGATCTGCTCGGTGAACTGCTCGGGCGTATTGCCGATCACGATCGAGCCGGTCTCCTCGATGCGCTTCCTGACCTCGGGCATCTCGACGGTCTTGCGCGCGGCCTCGTTGATCTTGGCCACGACTTCCTTGGGCAGGTTCTTCGGGCCGAGGATGCCGTAGTAGGCCATGCGGTTCACGGGCTCGAGGCCGAGCTCCTTGAAGGTCGGCACGTTGGGCAGCACGGCCAGGCGCTGCGGCGCCGCGACGGCGATCGCGACCAGGCGGCCGTCCTTGATGAAGGGCAGCGCCGACGGCAGGTTGTCGAAGATCATCGGCACCTGGCCGGCGACGGTGTCGTTCAGCGCGGGGCCGGCGCCGCGGTACGGGATGTGCGTGACGAAGACGCCGGTCAGGCTCTTGTACAGCTCCATCTGCAGGTGGCCGATGCCGCCGGTGCCCGAGGTCGAGTAGCTGTACTTGCCGGGGTTCTTCTTCAGTTCGGCGACGAAGGCCTTGTAGTCCTTGGCCGGGAAGGACGGATGCACGGCGATCACGTTGGGCGTGGCCGCGAGGTTGATGATCGGCGTGAAGTCCGTCAGCGGGTTGTACGGCGTCTTGGGATTGATCGCCGGGTTGGTGGCCGTGGTGGACACGGTCGCGACGCCTAGGGAGTAGCCGTCCGGCGCGGACTTGGCGGTGTCGTTGGCGCCGATGATGCCGCCGCCGCCGGCCTTGTTCTCGACGATCATCGTCTGGCCCAGCGGCCCGTTGATGTGCTGCGCGACGACGCGGGCCACGATGTCGGTCGTGCCGCCCGGCGCGAACGGGACCACCAGCTTGACCGGCTTGGTCGGATAGGACTGGGCCAGCGCCGCGGCGCAGGACAGCGACAGCGTGCTCAGCAGCAGGCCGTGTTGGAGGATCGAGCGACGGTTCATTGGGCTCCTCGTCTTTTGAACAATAGGTAACGTGATCGGAACAGCTTAAGGATGTGCCGGCTGGCCCGGCCTAGCGGAACTACGTAGAGACCCCGTCGCAGGGGCGGGAAACCCCTGGCGCGGCCTGAGGATGGGTTCGGGAGTTCCGATGTGCCCAGGCCGCCGTCTTGCGGGCCAGGCGTGCGATCACCGCAGGGGGTCGCAAACTTCATCGCGGACTTCATCGCGGACGTCATCGCGGCGTTCAGGCAGGCGATCGAGGAATAGCGTCCTGCGCCAGCGCCCACTCGATGTGCTCGGCCACGACGGGCGTCGCGGTCGGCAACGCGGCGTTCAGCGCCGACCGCAGGTCCGAGCGCAGATCCGGCGCCAGGTCTTGCCTCAGCGCGTTCCCCATCGCCACGGCGATGTTGCGTCGCCATCGCGCATGGCCGATGCGGCGGATCGCGGAGCCTTCGGTGCGCTTGAGGAAGGTCGCCTCGTCCCAGGCGAAGAGTTCCAGCAGCGACGCATGTCCCAGCGGCTCGCGCCATTCGAAGTCCGGCAACGGATTCCTGCGCGCGAACTTGTTCCAGGGGCACGCGAGCTGGCAATCGTCGCAGCCGTAGATGCGGTTGCCGATCGCCTCGCGGAACTCGATCGGGATGGGACCGTCCTGCTCGATCGTCAGGTAGCTGATGCAGCGCCGCGCGTCGAGGCGGTACGGGGCGACGATCGCCCCGGTCGGACACGCGTCGAGGCAGGCGCGGCACTGGCCGCAATGCGCGGTGACGGGCTCGCTCGGCGGCAGCGCGAGGTCCAGGTAGATCTCGCCGAGGAAGAACATCGAGCCGCTGTCGCGGTGCAGCGTCAGCGTGTGCTTGCCGCGCCAGCCGATGCCGGAGCGGCTGGCGAGCTCGACCTCCAGCACCGGCGCGGAATCGGTGAACACGCGGTGCCCCATCGGGCCGACGCGTGCCTGGATGCGGTCGGCCAGTTGCTGCAGCCGCTGGCGCAGCACCTTGTGATAGTCCCGGCCGCGGGCGTAGAGCGAGACCTGCGCGCGGGCCGGGTCGCGCATCGCGGCCCATTCGCGGTCCTGCCAGTCGTCGCCGGCGGCCTCGGGCAGATAGTCCATGCGGGCGGTCAGGATGCTGATCGTGCCCGGCACCAGCTCGGCGGGTCGAGCGCGCTTGAGGCCGTGCGCGGCCATGTACTGCATCTCGCCATGGAAACCGGCGTCGAGCCAGGCCTGCAAACCGGCTTCCGCGTCGCTCAGATCGACGTGGGCCACCCCAATCTGTGAGAATCCGAACTCAAGCGCCCAGGCGCGGACCTCGACCATCAGCGCACGCAGCGCGTCGGGGTCTCGGGAGGGGCTCGACGGGTCATCGGAGGACGCGTCGGGCCGTGGCGTGTTGACCAGGGAATTCATCGCAGTTGAGCATTCTAGAAACCCGCCCGTACCGTTGGCCTGACGAGGCCGCCTGCGAACGTTTCGCACAGGCGTTGGCCCGCTGTCCGCAGATCGCGGACCTGAGCATCGAACTCGACGGCGGCCTGGGCGCCGGCAAGACCAGCCTGGTCCGCCATCTGCTGCGCGCGCTGGGTGTCACCGGCCGCATCAAGAGCCCGAGCTACGCCGTGGTCGAAGACTACGCCCCGCCGGGCCTGGGCGGCCTGCCCGCCCATCATTTCGACTTCTACCGCTTCAGCGAACCGCGCGAGTGGGAGGACGCGGGCTTCCGCGACCTGTTCGCCGCGCCGGGGCTCAAGCTCAGCGAATGGCCCGACAAGGCCGCCGGCATGCTGCCGCCGCCGGACCTGCGACTGGCGCTCGAAGTCAACAGCGACGACAGCCGCGACGTTCGGGCCGAAGCGCACACGGCGCGGGGCCAGGACTTGCTGGCCGAGCTCGACCGGCAGCTCGACGGCCTTCCCGACTGATCCACGGCGACCGCCCCGCTTCACATGAACCCAGACATGAACGGAGACATGATCGGCCTGCCCTCCACCACCACCGCGCAGCCGGCCACGGAAACGTCGCTGGACAGGCCGCTGGACACGGCGATCGCGCGCGGGGGCGAGATGCCCTCGCGGAGCCGCCGCAAGGCCCTGGGCCGCATGGGCGCGACGGTGCTGAGCTTCTCCGTGCTGCCCGCCATGCCGGCGCTGGCCGCGAGCGCCACCAACATCGTCGCGGTGCGGGTCTGGCCGGCGAGCGACTACACCCGCGTGACGATCGAATCCGATCGGCAACTGGCCGCGAAGAGCTTCATGGCGGCGAATCCGGACCGGCTCGTGATCGACATCGACGGGCTGGAGCTGAACGCGGGCCTGAAGGAGCTGCTGGGCAAGGTCAAGCCGGACGATCCGTTCATCGCGGGTGTGCGCGTGGGACAGAACCAGCCGCGCGTGGTGCGCATCGTGCTGGACCTGAAGCAGACGGTGGCGCCGCAGGTGTTCACGATCGAGCCGGTGGCGGCTTACCAGAACCGGCTGGTGCTGGACCTGTATCCGACGCGCGAGCGCGATCCGCTGCTGGACCTGGTGCGCGGCAAGGAAGCCGCCGAGTCCGCCGCCGCGCAGTCGGTGAACGACGCGCTGGGCGAGCTGATCGGCCGCATCGACCGGCCGCTGTCGGCGGCTTCGTCCGCCGAGCAGGCCGCGAGCGCCGCGACGCCGCCGCAGCGCCCGACGAGCGCGACGGCGATCGCGAAGATCGACACCCCGCCCCCGCCCGCGCCGCCGCTGAAGGAAGTGGCCCCGGAGATGAGCCAGACCAAGCTGGACCGGCTGATCGTGATCGCGATCGATCCGGGCCACGGGGGCGAGGATCCGGGCGCCATCGGCCCGACGGGCCTGAGAGAGAAGGACGTGGTGCTGGCGATCGGCAAGAAGCTGCGCGACCGGCTGAACGCGAACCCGCGCATCCGCGTGATGATGACGCGCGACGCCGACTTCTTCGTCCCGCTGGGCGAGCGCGTGCGCAAGGCGCGGCGGGTGCAGGCCGACCTGTTCGTGTCGATCCATGCGGACGCCTTCATCACGCCGAAGGCGCGAGGCGCGTCGGTCTTCGCGCTGTCGACCAGCGGCGCGAGTTCGACGAACGCGCGCTGGATGGCCGACAAGGAGAACGCGGCCGACGTGATCGGCGGCGTCAACACCAAGGCGGTGAAGGACGCGGGCGTGCTGCGCGCGATGCTGGACATGAGCACCTCGGCGCAGATCAAGGACAGCCTGAAGCTGGGCGGCGAAGTGCTGGGTCAGATCGGCAAGCTGGCCAAGCTGCACAAGGGCAGCGTCGAGCAGGCCGGCTTCGCGGTGCTGAAGGCGCCGGACGTGCCGTCGATCCTGGTGGAGACGGCCTTCATCTCCAACCCCGAGGAAGAGGCCAGATTGCGCGATCCGGACTACCAGGACGACCTGGTCAAGGCGCTGGCGACCGGCATCGCGCGGTACTTCGCGAAGAATCCGCCGCTGGCGGCGAGGCATCGGGCGTTGTGAGCGATTGACTCCCTCCCTCGCCATCAACACCAGACGCTGATTCGGCCAACGCGTTGGCGTAGCGGATCATGTCGTCGGCCATCCCCCGGCCTTTCGCCTCGATCCAGGCACGCCGCTCTGGCGGCAGTTCAGCAAGCAGGCTCTTGAGTGTTCGACTCATCGTGCGCGACCTTTCAACGATCTAATTCTTGAAGGAATGGATCGTAGGACTGGCAATCGTGGCCGTGCTGCGCTCTCCCCCATCAAACCTCTGGCTCCCTCTTTTGGTGGAGGAGCGTCAGCAAGCAGCAAGGGACGCGAACGTCGAACGGGGCACCAATGAAAAACGGGGCCGCAGCCCCGTTCCGTTTCGTGATGGCGAGATGCCTTACTTGCCGACCTGCGTCGGCATCGCCGGTGCCGTCGTGCGCTGGATCGGCTTCCAGGTCTTGAGGCGTTCGAGGACGCTCGCGACGCCCGCTTCGAGCTGCACATCACGTCCCGCGTTCACCGCCACCGGATCCAGATCGACATCGATGTCCGGCGCGACGCCTTCGTTCTCGATGCGCCACTCGCCTTCCGGCGTGAAGAAGCGGAAGAACGGCACCACGAGGAAACCGCCGTCGATCAGGCTCGGGTTCGCCGAGATGCCGATCAGGCCGCCCCAGGTCCGCTTGCCGATCAACGGGCCCAGGCCCGTGCGCTTGAACGCATAGGGCATGAAGTCGCCGCCCGATCCCGCGTCCTGGTCGATCAGCATCGCCTTGGGACCGTAGATCGCGCCCGCGGGCGTGTCGTAGATCAGGCCGTCGCGGTCCTTCCAGCTGCCCAGGTAGGCGCGGTTCAGCAGCTCCGTCACGTAGTTCGCCGCCTGGCCGCCGCCGTTGCGGCGGTCATCGACGATGAGGCCCGGCTTGTCCACCTGCGCGAAGAACATCCGGTTGAAGTGCTGGAAGCCCGGACCCGCCGTGTCCGGCATGTACACGTAGGCGATCTTGCCGCCGCTCAGGCGATCCACTTCCTCGCGGTTGTGGTCGATCCAGGCCCACTGGCGCAGCCGGCCCTCGGTCGCGATCGGCTCCACGGTCACGCGGCGCGCGCCCTGCCCGTTCGCGTTGGCCGACACCGTCAGCTGCACCTGCTTGCCGACCGTGTTCTCCAGCTGCTGGTACAGGTTGTGCGCGCCGTCCACCGGCTGGCCGTTGACCGCCAGCAGGTAGTCGCCTTCCTTGACGCCCAGGCCCGGTGCCGCCAGCGGCGCCTTCAGGTAGGGATCCCAGCGGTCGCCCTTGAAGATCGTCTTGATGCGGTACCGGCCGTTCTCGACGCTGAAGTCCGCGCCCAGCAGGCCCACCGCGACACGCGCCTCCTGGTGCACGTCGCCGCCGCCGGTGCGGTTGTGGCCGACCTGCAGCTCGCCGATCATCTCGACCAGCAGGTCGTTGAGGTCCTCGCGGCGCTGCACACCCGCCACCAGCGGCGAATAACGCTGGTACACGCCCTTCCAGTCGAGGCCGTGCAGGTTGGGGTCGTAGAAGAACTCCTTCTCCATCCACCAGGTCTCGTCGAAGATCTGACGCCATTCGGCGCGCGGATCCACGCGGGTCTTCAGGCCCGACAGGTCGATGCTCTTGGTGTCGATCTTCTCCTTGGCATCGGCGATCTCCAGTCGGCCGCCGCCCGGGCTCAGCAGGATCTTCTTGCCGTCGGGGCTCAGGCTGTAGCCCTCGATCTGCGGCTTGACCAGCTTGGCCTTCTTCTCCTCGAAGTCGAAGCGGTACAGATCGCCCTTGCCCCCGTTGCCGCCCTCGGCGTCGATCGAGACGCCCGGCTGCTTGCGCTCGATGTAGAACAGCGCGCCGTCGTCCGCGACCGCCAGGTCGTCGTAGCGCGCGGTCGAGACCGGCAGGCCGACGATGCGGTCCTTCAGGCCGGCGAAGTCGATGCGCACCGGCTTGACCTTGGGCTTCACGTCCTTGCCGTCGTCCTTCTTGCCGGACTTCCCGTCGTCCTTCGATTCCTTGTCGGCCTTGGCGTCCTTGTCGGCCTTCTCGCCCTTCTCGGACTTGTCCGACTTGTCGTCCTTCTTGTCCTCGTCCGCCTTCTTGTCCTTGCCGTCCTCGTCACCGGCCTTGGGCTCGAGCGGCGACCTGCCGTCCGCGCGCAGCACCGCCGCGTACAGGCCCATGCGCAGCGAGCGCTCCTGCGTGGACATGTCCAGGCCCACCTGGGCCGGGCCCGAGTTGATCGACGCGGCGAAGAAGAGCACGTCGCCCTTGGTCGAGAACGCCGGCAGGTTGGCGTGGCTCAGGCCGTCGGTGACCGTGTGCTGCTGACCGGTCTGGAAGTCGGCGATGCGGACCTGGCTGAAGAAGTTCTTGCCCACCACCGTGTAGGCCAGGTAGCGGCCGTCGGGCGAGAAGCCGACGTCGAAGCCGGCGCGGCGCTCGCTGCTGTCGATCTTCGCGAGCTTGCCCGACTGCGCGCCGGTCAGCGGCAGCTGGTACAGGTTGAGGTGGTTGTCCTGCAGCACCAGCCGCGCGCCGTCGGGCGACCACGCGAGCAGCGTGTAGTAGCCGGTCTCCGGCAGCAGCAGCTTGCGGGTGGGCTTGTTGGCGGCCTGGTCGCCGAGCTGGTCGCGGATCACGACCTGGTGGCGCATGCCGGGCTCGTCGGAGACGTAGGCGACCTGCTGGCCGTCGGGGCTCCACAGGCCGTCCTTCTCGCGCACGCCGGAGGTCTGCGTCAGGTTGCGCACGACGCCGTCCTTCACCGGCACGGAGAAGATCTCGCCGCGCGCGCTCACCACGACGCGCTTGCCGGTGGCCGACAGCGACGCGCCGGTCATCGTCTTGGCGGCGTCCTTCCACTGCACGCGCGCCTCGTTGCTCGGCTCGTTCAGCGCGATGCTGAGGAAACGCGCGGTGCCGCCGTCGATGCCGACTTCCTTCAGCTGGCCGCCGGCCTCGTAGACGATGCGGCCGTCACGGCCGTCGGCGCTGCGGACGTCCCAGACGGTTTCCTTCGTCAGCTGGCGCAGCGCCTTGGTCCTGGTGTTGAACGCGAACAGGTTGGCCGCGCCGTCGTTGCGGTCGGAGATGAAGACGACCTCGTCGCCCATCCAGATCGGGTTGCTGTCGGTCGCGTTGACGTGGGGGATCTGCTCCCAGGTCTTGCCCTTGGGATCGAGGATCCAGATCGGCGGCGTCGTGCCGCCGCGGCTCTGGCGCCAGCCGCTCGGGCCGACGTACGCGGCCGCGTAGGGACGGTAGGCCAGGCGCGTGCCGTCGGGCGACCACGTGCCTTCGAAGGCCACGGCCTCCATCACCTTCTGCTCGAAGCCGCCGTCGACCGGCACTTCGAAGAGCTGCCGGCTGCGGTTGTTCAACACCTCGCGGTTGGAGGCGAACAGCACACGCTTGCCGTCGGGGCTCCAGCCGGTCACCACGTCGGCGGCCGGGTGCCAGGTCAGGCGACGGGGCTGACCGCCGCTGGCGGCGATCACGTAGACATCGGTGTTGCCGTCGTAGCCCGCGGAGAACGCGATCCACTGGCCGTCCGGCGAGAAGCGCGGCGCAAACTCGGCGGCCGCGTGGCCGGCGAGCCGGCGCGGCTGGCTGCCGTCGCGGTTGGCGATCCACAGGTCGCCGCCGTAGACGAAGGCCAGATGGCGCGCGGACACGGCGGGCTCGCGCAGCAGCAGGGTCACGGCTTGCGTCGGCGCGGTCGTCGCGGCCGTCGCGGCCGTCGCGGCCGTCGCGGCGGCGGATGCGATGACGGCGGGTTGAGCCTGCTGGGCCTGCTGAGCCTGTGTCGGGGCTGCCGCGATGACGGCGGTCAGACTCAGGGCCAGGGTGATGGCCTTGCTGAGGATGCTGGGTTGCATGAGCGTGATCGGCGGTGAAAACAGCGGGCGAGGATAGCCCCGCGATTTCACCGTGACGAAGCTCACCCCCAGGGTTTGCGCGCTCTGCGGGTCGGTGTTTTCCCTTTAGGTGCCGCCTGCCTGCCGCGACCGGGGCGTTGGCCGCTGGGGCATGGGGCCACAGGCGTCAAGCGCCTGAACCCCAAGCCCCACCGTCCCCCACCGCTCGTGGAGTACGACGTCTTGGCGGCTCGCTGTCTGCGTCGATCAGGCGGTGGTGGTCTTCGTGCGCGAGGCGCGCCATCCACCGTACAGCGCGATGAGGCCGGGGATGATGATCATGGCCCAGATGATCTTGCTGAGATGGGTCTGCACGAACGGGATGTTGCCGAAGAGATAGCCCGCCATCGTCAGGCCCACGACCCAGATGACGCCGCCGGCGACGTTGTAGGCGGTGAAGCGGCTGCGGGTCATCGCCGCGACGCCGGCCACGAAGGGCGCGAAGGTGCGGATGAAGGGCATGAAGCGGGCGAGGATGATGGTGACGCCGCCGTGCTTCTCGTAGAACTCGTGCGCGGCGTCGAAGGCGCGCTTGTTGAAGAAGCGCGACTGCTCCCACTGGAAGACCTTCGGCCCGAAGTAGCGCCCGATCGTGTAGTTGCACTGGTCGCCCAGGATCGCGGCGACCAGCAGCACGGCGATCGCCAGCGGCAGGCTCATCATTCCGGTCCCGCACAGCGCGCCGACGACGAACAGCAGCGAGTCGCCCGGCAGGAACGGCATCACCACGAGGCCGGTCTCGACGAACACGATCAGGAACAGCAGCGCGTACACCCACATGCCGTAGGCGGTGACGAACTCGGCGAGGTGCTTGTCGACATGCAGGATGAAGTCGACGAGGAAGTGCATCAGGTCCATGGGCGCGGATTATGGCGGGCGGTTCCCGGTCAACCGGTGACGAAACGCGAGATTGACCGACTCGGAAATGCGGTGTGGTCCACCGAACAGAGTCAAGCCCTCAGATCGGCAGTGATCGGCCCCGGAACCGCGCCACCTTCTACAATCGCCCCCATGGACGACACCCTCGCCCCGACGGCGAACGCCGCGGCCGCATTCGACACCGCCGCCCCCGCGGGCCGGCGCGCGATCCGCGAACTCCCTGATGAACTGATCTCCCAGATCGCCGCCGGCGAGGTCGTCGAACGCCCGGCCTCCGTCGTGCGCGAACTGGTGGACAACGCGCTGGACGCCGGCGCCGGCCAGATCCAGCTCAAGCTGATCGCCGGCGGCATCCGCAGCCTCATCGTCGAGGACGACGGCCACGGCATCCCCGACGGCGAACTGCCCCTGGCCATCAAGCGCCACGCCACCAGCAAGATCGGCACGCTGGACGACCTCGAGGCCGTCGCGACGATGGGCTTCCGCGGCGAGGCCCTCGCCGCCGTCTCGTCCATCGCCGAACTGGCCCTGGTCTCGCGCTACGACGGCGCCGCCCATGCCTGGCGCCTGGAGGCCCGCACCGGCGAACTCAGCCCCGCCGCCCGCGCCAGAGGCACCTCCGTCGAAGTCCGCGAGCTGTTCTTCAACACGCCCGCCCGCCGCAAGTTCCTCAAGAGCGAGAGCACCGAGCTCGCCCATTGCCTCGAAGCGCTGCGCCGCCACGCACTGGCCCGGCCCGACGTCGGCTTCGCCGTCTGGCACGAGGGCAAGCTGGTCGACCAGTGGCGCGCCTCCCCGTTGCCGCAGCGGATCGCGGAAGTCCTCAACGAGGACTTCATCGCGCAGAGCCGCGAGGTGTTCGCCGAGGTCGGCCCGATGCGCATCCACGGTCGCGTCGGCCTGCCCGAAGCCGCCCGCAGCCGCGCCGACATGCAGTACGTCTACGTCAACGGCCGCTACGTGCGCGACAAGCTGATCGCCCACGCGATCCGCTCCGCCTTCGACGACGTCCTGCACGGCCACCGCCAGCCGAGCTACGTGCTGTTCATCGACGTCCAGCCCGAGCTGGTCGACGTCAACGTCCATCCGACCAAGATCGAGGTCCGCTTCCGCGACGGTCGCGAGATCCACCAGCAGGTGCGCCGCGCCGTGGTGGCCGCGCTCGCGCTCTCGCGCAGCAGCGAGGAAAGCCAGCCGACCGCGGCGCCGCTCGCCACGACCGGCGAGCCCGCCGCCTCGCCGGGCCGCCAGCGCTGGACCGGCACGCCGGCCTGGGAACAGGGCGGCATGGCCGGTGCACCGGGCACCTCGATCGCATCGGGCACGGACGGACAGACTGCGGGCGACGCCGCTTCCGGCCAGTTCGCCTACGAGCCGCCGGCCCCCTACACCGCGCCCTCCGCCCGGTTCGCCGGCCCCGAGGGCTGGCGCGCCCCGATCCCGACCCGCGCGCAGACGGCGCTCGCGCTGGAACAGGCCGAGGCGCTCTACGCTTCCGGCCCCAGAAGCGGCCTGCCGATCACGCCAGCCTCGGCTTCCGCGCTGTCGGCGCTGGGCGCCGCACCGGCCGCCCCGCTGCCGTCGAGCCAGGCCGGCGAATGGCCGCTGGGTCGCGCGATCGCGCAGATCCAGGGCATCTACGTGCTGGCCGAGAACGCGCAGGGCCTGATCATCATCGACATGCACGCGGCCCATGAGCGCGTGGTCTACGAGCGCCTGAAGGCCGCGCTGGGCGAGACCCGCATCGACTCGCAGCCGCTGCTGATCCCGGTGACCTTCGCCGCGACGCCGGCCGAGATCGCCACCGCCGAGGCGCAGTCCGAGACGCTGCGGCGCCTGGGGCTCGACATCTCCCCGCTGTCGGCGAAGGTGCTCGCGGTGCGCGAACGCCCGGCGCTGCTGGCCGGCGGCGATGTCGTCGAACTCGCGCGCGGCGTGCTGGCCGAACTGGCACAGTTCGACGCCAGCCATGCGATCGAGCGCGCGCAGCATGAGATCCTGGCCACGATGGCCTGCCACGGCGCGGTGCGGGCCAATCGCCAGCTCACGATCGACGAGATGAATGCGCTGCTGCGCGACATGGAACGCACCGAACGCGCCGATCAGTGCAACCATGGACGCCCGACCTGGCGCCAACTGACCCTGCGCGACCTCGACGCGCTCTTCCTGCGCGGGCGCTGAGTCCGGGCGACTCACCGCGCCCGCCCGTCGTCCGCTCCCTCGCTCCCTCTTTTTCCGGCGGATCCCCGCAATTCACCCCGAAGCAGTACCGACATGGCCACGCTCAAACTCAACAAGAACAAACCGGCCGATGCCAAGTCGGCGGACGACAAGGGGCCGCGCCGCGCGCCGCTGCGCGGAAAAGGCGTCAACAAGCCGCGCCCGACGCTGGCACAAGCCCAGACTGACCGCGCCGAACGCGAGGCGGCGTTCCAGAAGCGCCTGGCTGAGGAAGGCCGTGAACGACGTGACCCGCGACGTGACGATCGCGGCCAGGACACCCGCGGCCCGCAAGGCCGCGACGATCGTCGTGGCGGCCCCGGCCGGCCGCCCCGCGAAGGTGGCCATGGCGCCCGGCCCGATCGGGGACCGCGTCAGGACGACCGGGGTGGCCAGGGAGGCCCGCGCGGCCAGGGGGATCGCCCCGGCTTCTCCGGTGGCCGCCCCGAAGGCGGGGAGCGCCGCCCATACGGCGACCGCCCGCGTGCCGATGACCGTCCCCGTCGGGACGACCGGTACGGGGACCGCCCTGCCCGTCCGCAGGGTGATCGCCCTTACGGCGATCGTCCGCAGGGTGATCGTCCTTACGGAGATCGTCCGCAGGGTGATCGCCCCTACGGCGATCGTCCGCAGAGTGATCGTCCTTACGGCGATCGCCCGCGGGGTGACCGGCCCTACGGAGATCGTCCGCAGGGTGACCGCCCTTACGGAGATCGCCCGCAGGGTGATCGTCCTTACGGCAACCGTCCGCAGGGGGACCGCCCTTATGGCGATCGCCCTCAAGGGGATCGTCCTTACGGTGATCGCCCGCAGCGCGACCGCGCCTATGGCGATCGCCCTCAAGGCGACCGGTCTTACGGTGATCGGCCGCAAGGGGATCGTCCCTACGGCGACCGCCCGCGTCGCGACGATCGCGGCGACGATCGCGGCGGCGACCGGGGCGGTGATCGCGGCGGCGATCGCTACGCCCGCGGCAACGAAGGCTCGCGCTACGGCAACGGCCCCGGCGCCGGTCCGGGCGCCCGCTACGGCGACGACCGCCCGCGTCGCGCGCCCTACGGCGACCGCGATGCGGGTCATCCCTCCGATGTCCATGCCCGCGCCGAACGCGAGGAGCGGGCCGAGCGCACCGACCGCCCGCGCCAGCCGGACGCGGCGCGCCAGCCCGCGCCGGTGCGCCTCGCCGACCAGGATGCCGGCGAGCGCCTGTCCAAGCGCATGAGCGAACTCGGCCTGGCCTCGCGCCGCGAAGCCGATGAATGGATCGAATCCGGCTGGGTGACCGTCGACGGCCAGCTCGCAACGCTCGGCCAGCGTGTCGGCCCGGACGCGAAGATCGAGGTCGACCCCGCCGCCCGCGAACAGCAGGCGCAGCGCGTGACCATCCTGCTGAACAAGCCGATCGGCTACGTCTCCGGCCAGGCCGAGGACGGCTACGAGCCCGCCTCGGTGCTGGTCAAGGCCGACACCCATTGGGGCGAGGATCCGTCCAAGATCCATTGGGCGCCGGGCCACGGCCGCGGCCTCGCGCCGGCCGGCCGTCTGGACATCGACTCCACCGGCTTGCTGGTGCTGACCCAGGACGGCCGCATCGCGCGCCACCTGATCGGCGAGGACTCCGACGTCGAGAAGGAGTACCTGGTCCGCGTCGCCATCGAGAACGGCGATCCAGAGCAGGCCCCGCAGCACGCGCTCGACCCGCGCGCGGTCGCGATGCTGATCCACGGCCTGGAACTGGACGGCGTGCAGTTGAAGCCCGCCAAGGTGAGCTGGGCCAACGAGGACCAACTGCGCTTCGTCCTGCGCGAGGGCCGCAAGCGCCAGATCCGCCGGATGTGCGAACTGGTCGGGCTGAAGGTGCTGGGCCTGAAGCGCGTGCGCATCGGCCGCATCCCGCTGGGCCAGCTCCCGCCGGGACAGTGGCGCTACCTCGCGCCCTGGGAGCGCTTTTGAGCGTTCCGTCGCCGGCGGCCGCTGACCGCGGCGCGAGCCCCGCGCCCGCGCTGCAGGTCGTCGCGCTGGCGATGCTGCTGGGGCTGCAGCCGGTCACGACCGACCTCTACCTGCCCGCCCTGCCCGGCCTGCGCGCCGACCTGCAGGCGGGCATGGGCGCGACGCAGCTGACGCTGTCCGCGCTGATGCTCGCGTTCGGACTTTCCCAACTGGTGCTGGGCCCGCTGGGCGACCGCTTCGGCCGCCGGCCGGTGCTGCTGGGCGGACTGTCGCTGTACGTCGTCGCCGCGATCGGCGCGGCGCTGGCCTCGACGATCGAGGGCCTCGTCGCCTGCCGCGCGCTGCAGGGCCTGGGCCTGGCGGCGTCGGTCGTCGTCGCGCGGGCGATGCTGCGCGACTGGTTCGAGCCCCAGGAAGGCGCGCGGATGATGGCCAAGGCGCTGTCCGGCCTCGGCGTCATCGCGCTGGCCTCGCCGCTGATCGGCGGCGTGCTCGCGGCCGGCCTCGGCTGGCGCTGGGCGATCCTGGCGACCGCCGTCTTCGGCGCCGCGACGCTGGCGCTGATCGCGCTGCGCGTCCCCGAAAGCCTGCCCCGTCCCGACCCCGCCGCGCTGCGTCCCTCGGGCCTCGTCGCCAACTGGCGGACCGTGCTCTCGAACCCGACCTTCCGCGCCTACGCGCTGCTCACCGCGCTGGCCTACGCGACGCTGTACGCCTTCCTCGCCGGCTCCAGCTTCGTGTTCATCGAGGTCCTGGGCCTGCGCCATCACGCCTACGGTGCGCTCGTCGCGGGCGGCGCCGCGCTCTACGTCACCGGCACGCTGATCTGCCGCCGCTGGCTGCGCACGCTGAGCATCGCCGACACCGTCGCGCGCGGCGCGTGCTTCACCGCGCTGGGCGCGCTGGGCATGGGCCTGGCCGCCTTCGTGCTGCCGCCGTCGCCGTGGGCGCTGATGATCCCGCACGTCGGCATCATGATCGGCCACGGCGTGCTCCAGCCCTGCGGTCAGGCCGGCGCGGTCGGGCCGTTCCCGCGCCAGGCCGGCGCGGCGGCGGCGCTCTCGGGCTTCGCGATCGCGCTCGCCGCCTTCGCCGTCGGCGCGTGGCTCAGCGCCAGCCTCGACGGCACCGTGACCCCGCTCGCCGCCACGATGATGGTCCTCGGCCTGTGCACCGCCACCTGCGCCTGGACGCTGGTCCGCCGGACCGGTCAGCCTTCCTCCCGTCCCGCATGAGTGACGCCGCCCGTTCCAGGACCAAGGTCGATGTCGATGTCGATGCCATTGCCGATGCGCGCGTCGCCGCGGTTCACACCGGCCTCGACCTTAGTCCGCTCTGCATCGCCGGTCCGACCGGCTGCGGCAAGACCGCCGCGGCGCTCGCGATCGCGCGCCGCCAGCCGGTGGAGATCATCAGCGTCGACTCCGCGCTGGTGTACCGCGGCATGGACATCGGCACGGCCAAGCCGACACCGGACGAGCTCGCGTCCGTGCCGCATCACCTGATCGACATCCTCGAGCCGACGGAGAGCTACTCCGCCGCGCAGTTCGTCCGCGATGCGATGCGGCTCGTGCCGGAGATCCAGGCGCGCGGCGCGCGTCCGCTGCTCGTGGGCGGCACGATGCTGTACTTCAAGGCGCTCTTCGACGGCCTGTCGGAGCTGCCGCAGGCCGACCCCGCGCTGCGGGCGCAACTCGACGCCGAGGCCGCGCGCGACGGCTGGCCCGCCATGCACGCGCGGCTGGCCGCGCTCGATCCCGAGACCGCCGCGCGACTGGCGCCGATGGACGCGCAGCGCATCCAGCGCGCGCTGGAGGTCTGCCTGCTCAGCGGCGAACCCATGTCGGCGCTCTACCGGCGCCAGCGCTCGCAGGGCGTCGACTGGCCGCTGATCTCGCTCGAACCCTCGGACGAGGCCCGCGCCTGGCTGCATGCGCGGCTCGGGCAGCGCTTCGCGCTCATGCTGGAACAGGGCTTCATCGACGAGGTCCGCCGCCTGCGCGCGCGCGGCGACCTGCACCTCGGCCTGCCGTCGATGCGTTGCGTCGGCTACCGCCAGGCGTGGGAACTCCTCGACGCGAACGAGGCCGCGCCCGACCTCGCGGCGCTGCAGGAACTCGGCACCGCGGCGACGCGCCAGCTCGCCAAGCGCCAGATCACCTGGCTGCGCAGCATGCCGGCGCGCCGCATCGTGCCGGCCGAGGCGCCGGACGCGCTCGACCGGCTGATCGCACACGTCGACACGATCTGACCGGGCGCCCGCCGGGACAGGCGCCACAATCCCTCGATCGACCTCCGGCTTCTCCACGACGATCTGGAAGAGGGTTCCGACGATGGATGTCCCGCTCCTCACGGCCACCGGCCTGACCAAGCGCTACGGCGCGCAGACGCTGTTCGAGCACCTCTCGCTCACGCTGCAGCGCGGGGAGATGCTCGCGCTGCTCGGCGAATCCGGCAGCGGCAAGTCCACGCTGCTGAACGGCCTGGCCGCGCTGGAGCCGCTGGACCGGGGTCAGGTCGTGCTGCTGGGGCGCGACATCCTGTCGCTGGACGAATCCGGCCAGGCGCAGCTGCGCCGCGAGCAGCTGGGTTTCGTGTTCCAGGCCTTCCACGTGCTGCCGCATCTGAACGTCCACGACAACGTGGCCCTGCCCTTGCTGCTGCAGGGCAAGCCCGACGCGAAACGCGTGGCCGAGATGCTCGACGCGGTCGGCCTCGCCGCGCAGGCCCGGCACCTGCCGCGGCAGTTGTCCGGCGGACAGCTGCAGCGCGTCGCGATCGCCCGCGCGCTGGTGCACCGGCCGGTGCTGTTGCTCGCCGACGAGCCCACCGGCAACCTCGATCCCGCGCATGCGGATCAGGTCATGCGGCTGCTGCGCCAGCAGTTGCTCGAGCAGAACGCGGCCTGCCTGCTGGTGACGCATTCGGCGCACGCGGCGGAGCACGCGGACCGCCGGTTGCGGCTCGAGAACGGGCACCTCGTCGAGGCATGAGCCCGCGATGCCCGCCGCAACGAACCCGCAATGAACCCCCAATGAAATCGCGATACCACCGAAGCCAGCGATGAATCCGCGATGCCCCCGCCCTGCGCCCACGACGGGCCGACGATGAGCCGGCGATGAACGCGCGCGTGAACTCCTCCGCCCTCGCCGGCCTGCGCCGCGCCTGGGGCTGGTGGTGGCAGCTGTCGTGGCCGGCGCTGCGCCTGCAATGGGGCCGCCAGCTCGCGGCGCTGCTGACGATCGCGCTGGGGCTGGCGCTGGCCGGCGCGGTGCACTGGATCAACGCGTCGGCGCTGGCGCAGTTCGAATCCGCCGCGCGTCAGAGCAGCGCGGTGGCCGATACCGAACTCAGCCCCGCGCCCGGCGCCGCGCCGCTGTCCGACCGCTACTTCGGCGAACTCGCCGCGCGCGACGACATCGCCGCGATCGCGCCCCGGCTTGATGCCAGCATCCGGCTGCAGGGCCGCGACGGGTCCTGGCATCGCGTGCGGCTGATCGGGCTGGACCTGGTGCAACTTGGCGCCTTCCATCCGCAATGGTTCCCCAGACTGGACGGCGCGGACCTCGGCCGCGCGCTGCGCGAGCCGGCGCTGCTGGTCAGCGACGCGGCATGGTCGAAGCTGGGTTTCGACGTCACGGCGAACGCCGGCGCCGGCACGTCCGCAGCCCTCCCGGCCTCGGGGTCAGGTCTTGCCGCGTCCCCTGCGCCGCCCTCGCCCCTGCCCCGGACCCTGCGCGTCGACCTCCCGGACGAGCCGGCCCCGCTTCCCGTCGCCGGCCGCGTGCCGGACCGCCAGCAGCCGCTGGTGATCGTCGACATCGCCTGGGCGCAGCAGCTGCTGCACCGCCCCGGGCAGCTCGATGCGATCCTGCTGCGCATGGCGCCGGACCGCGCGGTGCCGACCGACTGGCCCGCCGGCGTCCAGGCCCATGCGCCCGAGGACCAGGCCCGCCAGCAGGCCGACGAGGCGCGCCGCCTCACGCGCGCCTACCGGCTCAATCTCGGCGTGCTGTCGCTGATGGCGCTCTTTGTCGGCGCGTTCATGGTCTTCGCGGTGCACAGCCTGTCGGTGGCGCAGCGGCTGCCGCAACTCGCGCTGCTGGGCGTGCTCGGCATGAGCGCGCGTCAGCGGCTGGCGCTGCTGGTGTCGGAGGCGCTGGCGCTCGGTCTCGCCGGCGCGGTGCTGGGCCTGGGGCTGGCCGTCGCGCTCGCCGAGCTGGGCCTGCACGCGCTCGGCGGCGATCTCGGCAGCGGGCTGACCGGGCTCAGCGGCGGACGGCCCGAGCTGCAGCTCTCGGGCGCCTCGATCGCGGGCCTGCTCGCGCTGGGACCGCTGGTGAGCCTGGGCGCGGCCGCCCTGCCGCTGGCGTGGCTGCGCGGCCTGCCGGTCGCGCAGGTGCTCAAGGGACTCGGCAGCGGCGGCGATGCCGGCCGCTGGTGGTGGATGGGTCCGGTGCTGCTGGCCGCCGCCTTGCCGCTGACGTGGATGCGCCCCGTCTTCGGCCTGCCGCTCGGGACCTACGCGGCGATGGTCGCGCTGCTGCTCGGCGCGCTGGGCACGGTGCCCTTCGTGCTGCGCGCGATCACGGGCCTGCTGCGCGGCTGGGCGGCGCGGCGCGCGCTGCCGCTGCTGGCCGTCGAACGCGCCCGCGACCAGGCGGGCGAAGCGGGCCGCCTGATCGCCGGCGTGCTGGTCGCGCTCGCGCTCGCCGTGGCCATGCTGGTGATGGTCGCGAGCTTCCGGAATTCCCTGGACCAGTGGCTGAGCGACATGCTGCCCGCCGATCTCTACCTGCGCCAGACCGCCCGCGACAGCGCCCAGCAGGGCCAGCCGATGCCGCCGGGGCTGGCGGCGTCGGCGGCGGCGCTGCCGGGCGTCGAGCGCGTGGCGGCGCAGCGCACGCGCTCGATCGGGATCCGGGTGCGCGGCATGACCGGCGGCACGACGCTGCTGGCGCGGCCGCTCGATCACCGGCTGCCGCTGCAGGGCGAGGCCGCCACGTTGCCCGACGGCCTGCAGCCGGTCTACATCAACGAGGCGATGCGCGACGAGCTCCGCCTCGCCCCCGGCGACCGCTTCATGCTCCGGCTCGACGGACGCCAGTTGCCGGTCGGCGTGAAGGCGATCTGGCGCGACTACAGCCGCCAGAGCGGCGCCGTGCTGATGGAGAGAAGCGACTGGCAACGGCTCAGCGGCGATGCCGCGATCACCGAGCTCGCGCTGTGGCTGAAAGCCGGCGCCGATCCGATCGCCGTGCAGCAGGCGCTGCGCGACAGCTCCGGCGCGCCGGAGTCGCTGGAGATCGCCTCGGCCGGCGAACTGCGGCGCTTCTCGCTCGCGATCTTCGACCGCAGCTTCGCGATCACCTACTGGCTGCAGGCGGTGGGACTGGGACTGGGCCTGTTCGGCGTGGCGGCCAGCCTGTCGGCGCAGTTGCTGGCACGGCGGCGCGAGTTCGGCCTGCTGCTGCACCTCGGCCTGACGCGCGCGATGCTGCGCCGGCTGGTGCTCGCCGAAACACTGCTGCAGGCCCTGGCCGGCGCGGTCATGGGGCTGCTGGTCGGGCTGGCCATCAGCGCGGTGCTGGTGTTCCGGCTCAACCCGCAGAGTTTTCACTGGAGCATGGACTGGGCCATCCCCGGCTGGCGCGTCGCGGCGCTGCTGGTGGCCAGCCTGCTCGCCACGGGCGCCACCGCCGCCTGGGCCAGCGCGCGCGCGCTGCGCGCCGGCAGCGGCGAGGCGCTGCGCGCCGTGCGGGAGGACTGGTGATGATCGGACGGCGGCCGCTGCTGGGTGGTTTCGGACTCTCGGCGCTGACCCTGGCGCCTCAGGCGTCGTTCGCCCAGGCGCGAAGGTCCGGCGCCGGCGCCGGCGCCGGCTCAGGGTCGGGGTCAACGCCTACGTCGGCATCGGCTTCGGAGCGCTTGTCCGCCGCACCGCTGCATTTCCCCCGCGACCATGGCGCGCATCCCGAGACGCGCGTCGAGTGGTGGTACGTGACGGGCGTGCTGTACACGGGTTCGGCCGCGGCCGCGCCGGCCGCCCGGATCGGCAAGGACGGCGACGGCAGTCCCCGCCCGGACTTCGGTTTCCAGCTCACCTTCTTCCGGGTGCGGAACGATCTGAAGCGTCCGTTGCAGTCGGCGTTCGCGCCGGATCAGATGATGCTGGGCCATGCGGCGATCTCGGACCTGGGCCGGCAGCGCCTGCTGCACGACCAGCAGGTGCTGCGGCACGGTTTCGCGAACGCGCGGACCGAGCTCGACGACACCCGCGTGCGCCTGGGCAACTGGCAGTTGCGCCGCGTGGACACCTCCGGCGGCGCCGGCGGTGTCGCCACTGCCGGCGGTCGCAGCCGATACGCGCTGCTGATGGCGAGCGAACACGCCGGCTTCGCGCTCGAGCTGACGCTGGATGCGCCGCAGGCCCCGCTGCTGCAGGGCCGGGCCGGCTGGTCGCGCAAGGGACCGGGCGAGCAGCAGGCGAGCCGCTACGTCAGCGAGCCGCAGTTGTCGGGCGCCGGCAGGCTCGCGCTGCGCGAGGGCGGCACGCACGGCACGCGCGATGTGCGGGCCCGGGCCTGGCTGGATCACGAATGGAGCAACCAGTACCTCGGCCGCGGCGGCGACGCGGCGCCGGACCGCGCGGTCGGCTGGGACTGGCTGGGATTGAACCTCGACGACGGCGCGTCGCTGACGCTGTTCCGGATGCGCGGGCAGGACGGCCAGGGGATCTGGACCGGCGGCAGCTGGCGCGCGGCGACGGGCGGCGCGCCGGTCGATTTCGAGCAGCAGCTCCAGTTCGAGCCGCTGGCGTTCTGGAAGAGCCCGGTCAGCCTCGCGACCTATCCGGTCCGCTGGCGGATCCGCACGCCGCGCGGCGTGTTCCTGGTCGAGGCCGCGTACGCGTCGCAGGAGATCGACGCACGCCGCAGCACGGGCTTCCCGTACTGGGAAGGCGTGGCGCGCGTGGCCGACGAGGCCGGCCGCACGCTGGGCTGGGGCTACCTGGAGATGACGGGCTACGCGGGACGGGTCCCGCTCTAGCGCCGCGCTAGGCCGGTCGCGTGCCGCTGTAGCGGCTGCGTCCCGACGGGATCGCCGCGTAGGCGCGCACGCAGTTGCAGCCGGCGCTGCGGGCCAGCGCCAGCGCCTGCCGGGCCTGCTGCAGCAACTGGTCCGCGCCCTGCTGCGGCTCGCGCCGCCAGTCCTGCCAATGGGCCAGGCCCAGGCTCGCGCTCAAGGGCAGCGCCTGCCCCTGCCAGCGGTAGTCGAGGGTGGCCACGCGGGCGCGCACCCGGTCGGCGGCGTCCAGCGCGCCCAGCGGATCGGTGCACGGCAGGTAGGCGGCCCACACGCCGCGCGGCAAGGGCAGCAGCCAGTCCCCGCCGCGCAACTGTTGCCGCACAAGCTGGTCCAGGCGCTCATCCAATGCCTGGAGGCAATCCTCGCCATGCTGCTGCTGCAGTCGCGCCCAGGGATCGAGTTCCAGCAGCATCAGCACGCCGTCGTGGCGGTGCCGCTGCGCGCGGGCGGCCTCGCGTTTGAGGTCGTCCATCAACTGCGCCTCGTCGGCGGCGGCGATCCGCGCCGGAGGCTCGCGACGCGCCAGCCAGCGCCGCCGCAGGGAAGTCCACCAGGCCCCGGGGCCCCTGTCCGAGTCTTGAGCCATGCCGCCCACCTTCGCCGGAGATGAGGATTGATTGCAGCACAGGAGCAAGCCGCGCGCCGCCCCCTTGAGCGGGGGAGGATAGGCGCTTGCGCCACGGTGCGTCGCGTCAGTTGTAACGAATCCGGACGCGCCGCAGGGACGCGTGCGACCGGACCGCGCCTGCTCTACAGTCAACGGCTGTGTCCAGCGCCCGCGACCCTGCCGCCCTGCCCGTGCACGCCACAACAGAACAAGGTTCGCGAGATCCGGGAGACTCGCGGGATCCCACGTTCAACGATCCGGCCGCTCCGCCGCCCGGCGACCTGCCGATGCCGGCGGTCGTCGGCGCGCTGCTCGTGCTGCTGGCCGGCCTGGTCCTGACGCTCAGCGCGATGCTGTGGAACCGCAACCGCGTCGTGGCCGAAGGGCACCGCGTCCTCGAGGCCCAGATCGAGCGCCTGCAGCGCGACGTCGTCCAGCGCTTCATGCAACCCGTCTACGGCCTCAAGGGCGCGCGCGGGACGATCGCCGCGCTGCATGGCCGGCTCGACCGCCACGCCTTCCGCGCCTACGTGCAGTCGCGCGACCTGGCGCGTGAATTCCCGGGGGTGCGCGGCTTCGGCTTCGTGCCGCGCGTGATGCGCGCCGATCTGCCCGCGTTCATCGCCGCCGAGCGGGCCGACGGCGCGCCGCAGTTCTCGGTGCGCGGCTTCAGCGACGCGGCGCCGGACCTCTTCGTCGTCGCCCACATCGAGCCGCTGTCGCAGAACTATCCGGCCTGGGGCTTCGACCTCGGGTCGGAATCGACCCGCCGCCGCGCCATCGAACGGGCGATCGCCACCGGCGAGGCCACGCTGTCCGCGCCGGTGCCGCTGGTGCAGGATCGGGCGCACGGGCCCGGCATGCTGCTGCTGGTGCCGGTCTTCCGCGACGGCGCGGATCCGGTCACGCCCGACCAGCGTCGACAGTCCCTGCTGGGCATGCTCTACGCGCCGCTGGTGGCGCAGGAGATCCTGCACGGGCTCAAGGAGGGCCTGGCGGCGGCGCCGATGGACTTCCGGCTGCTGGTCGACGACCACAGTCCGACCGAGGACCTGCTGCTGGATTCGGCCACCGGCATCCAGCCGCTCGACGCCCCGCCGACCGCGCGGGCCGGTTTCGACAACCGCATCGTCGCGGTCGAACGCCAGGTCGAGATCGCCGGCCGGGCCTTCCGCGTCGAGGCCGCGCTGACGACGGCCTATGAGCGCGACGTCATCGACGCCGCGGGCTGGGGGCCGGGGCTGCTGGGCGTGGTGCTGACGGCGCTGCTGGCGGCGACGACCTACCTGCTGTCGGCCGGCCGCGCCCGCGCGCAGGCCCTGGCCGACACGATGACCGAGGACCTGCGCCGCCTGACGCTGGACCAGCAGGCGATGCTGGACACCGAGGTCATCGCCATGGCCAAGCTGCGCGGCCGTCGCATCGTGTGGAAGAACGGCGCGCTGGAGCGGCTCTTCGGCTACGGCAGGGACGGGATGCTCGGGCTGCCGGTGCGCGAGCTCTACGTCGACGAGGACAGCTTCGCCGCGCTCGGCCAGAACGCCTATCCGGTGCTGCGGCGCGGCGGCCACTACTGCAGCCAGCAGCAGATGCGGCGCAAGGACGGCAGCCTCGTCTGGGTGGACCTGAACGGCGTCGCGCTGCCGGGCGAGCGCGACGAGGAGACCACGCTCTGGATGATGGTCGACATCACGCAGAGCAAGGCCTACGAGGCCCGCGTCGAGCGCGCCGCCTTCCACGACGCGCTCACCGGCCTGCCCAATCGCGTGCTGCTCGCCGACCGGCTGCGCCAGTCGATGGCCGCGGCGCAGCGGCAGCAGCAGTCGGTGGCCGTGGCCTACCTGGACCTGGACGGTTTCAAGGCCGTCAACGACGCGCACGGCCACGATGCGGGCGACGAGGTGCTGAAGGCGGTGGCGCAACGGCTCGGCGAGACGATCCGCGCCACCGACACGGCCGCGCGGCTCGGCGGCGACGAGTTCGTCGTGCTGCTGACGCCCCTGCCCTCGCCCGAGGCCAGCCGCGCCACCTGCGAGCGGGTGCTGCGCGCGATCCTGGAACCGGTGCGGCTGTCCTCGGGCGCGACGGTGCAGGTCGGCAGCAGCGTCGGCGTCGCGCACTATCCGCTCGACGGTGTCGACGCCGAGGTGCTGATGAGCCGCGCGGACCAGACGATGTTCGAATCCAAGCGCGCCGGACGTTGCCGGATCCGCTGGCTCAACGGGGCGCTGCCGCCGGACGAGATCGATCTGTCGGCGCTGCGGCAGCCTGCGGTGGCGCCCTCGGCCGCGCCGACGTCCGGCATGTCGGCGGAGACGTCTCCGACGACCGATCCGCAGCGTCTGCGGGGTGACCGGAGTCATGCACGCTGAGCCGCCGTACAGTCGGGCGATGACCTGCCTGACCACCGCCCGCCTCCGCCTGGAGCCGATGACCGACGCCCACCTGCAGGGCCTGTTCGAGATGAACCGCGACCCCGAGGTGATGCGCTACATCACCGGCAAGCCTGACACGCTCGAGGACACGCAGGCCATGATCGACCGGGTCAAGGCGCGCTGGGCGGAGTGGGGCTTCAGCTGGTGGACCTTCTTCGAGATCGACACCGGCGAGATCGTCGGCGCCGGCTGCATCCAGCATTTGCGCGGCGACAGGGCCAACCCGCACGAGATCGGCTGGCGCCTGCGCCGCGACCGCTGGAGCAAGGGGTACGGCTCCGAGGCGGCGCGCCGCATGGCGGCCTTCGCGTTCGACACGCTGCAGGCGCCCGAGCTCGTCGCGGTTTGCGAGCCGGCGAACGAGGGCTCGGCCCACATCATGAAGAAGCTCGGCATGAGCTACCGCGAGCTGCAGCGCTGGCACGACGCGGACATTGCGGTCTACGGCATGACGGCGGACGAATGGCGCCGCTCCCCGTCCGCGGCCAAGGCGGCGCAAGAGATTTCCGCCACAACACTGGCTCCCCGCGGCTGACGCGGCGCCGGTTTGGGATGCGCCGCTAGGCGCAAACCGGAGCCATAGCGGCGCTATGGCGAGGATTTGCAACGACGCGGCGCGCCCGAAGCGGTGCTGCGTCAGTCGTGGGGATCAGAGGCCGCCGACGAAGTAGCGCTTCAGGCCAGACAAGATCATCTCGACGGCGATGGCGGTCAGCACCAGGCCCATCAGCTTCTCGATCGCCGAGACGACCGAGTCGCCGAGCAGCTTGCGGATCCGGTCCGCCAGGATCAGCGCGAGGAACGAGATCACCATCGCCGTGAACAGCGCGCCGATCCATTCGGCCACGCGGTCCGGCTGGCGCGAGGCCAGCAGCAGCACCGTGGCCATCGCCGACGGACCGGCCAGCAGCGGCACGGCCAGCGGGAAGATGAACGGCTCGCGGCCGGTCTCCACGCCGTAGGCGGACTCGCCGGCGTGGCTGAAGATCATCCGGATCGCGATGATGATCAGGATCACGCCGCCGGCCACCTCGAGCGAACGCTCGGACAGGTGCATCAGCCGCAGGAAGCCCTCGCCCAGGAACATGAAGGCCAGCAGCACGCCGAAGGCGATGGTCACCTCGCGCAGCGCGACTTTGAGCCGGCGCTCGCGCGGCACGGCCCGCATGATGGGGATGAAGATCGGCAGGCTGCCCAGCGGGTCGAGCACCAGCAGCAGCAGGATGAGGGCGGAGAGAAAACTGTGATCCATGGGGCGGGATTCTCGCCGATGGCGACGCGCGGGCGACTGGGCGTTGGCGCGCCGCCACGCACGCTTCGTTCATCCGACTCCATAGAATCGCAAGGATTCCTCGCCCTGACCCCGATGATGAACAAGATGAACGACAGGATGGACAAGAAGCCCGCCCCTGCCCGGCCCACGGGTCCGGTCGTGCTGGATGCGATCGACCTGCGGATCCTGGAGGCGCTGCAGCGCGACGGCCGGATGTCCAACGTCGACCTGGCGACCCAGGTCCACCTGTCGGCGCCGCAGTGCTTCCGCCGCGTGCGCGCGCTGGAGGAGCGCGGCGTGCTGCGCGGCTACCGCGCCGATGTCGCCCCGCTCGCGCTGGGACTGAGCGTCACCGCCTACGTCAGCCTGAACATCACCGCGCAGGCCTTCGTCCGCGTGCGCGAGATCGAGTCGCTGATCCGCGACTTCCCCGAGATCCTGGAGTGCCACACCGTGTCGGGGGACTCGGACTACCTGCTGAAGGTGGTCGCGCGGGACCTGCAGGCGCTGTCCAAGTTCCTGACCGACAAGCTGATGCAGCTGGACGGCGTCGCCGACGTGCGCTCGATGATCTGCCTGGAGGAGATCAAGCCGCCGGCGGGGCTGCCGGTCAAGTAGGCGCGTTCTGCTTGGACGGCACGGCGAATTCCAGGGCCGCGATCGCGTAGTTCAAGGCTTCGTGCTTGCGCTGGGCCACTCGATATTCCGCGCTCACGCCGCTGGGGTCGCGCGATGCGGGGACGCCTGATGCGGGGTCGGCCAAGCGGATCATCTCCCGCAGTCGATCATCGCGCGCGGCCTTGATCGCCGGCAGCTGACCGCCATCGTCATGGAACGCATCGATGAGTCGTTGCCGCATCGGTGGCGTCAATTCATTGAATGCTCGACTGGCCGCCTTGGTGAGGTTCCGGGCGATGAACTCGGCCTCCCCGACACCGCCAGCGCCAGCGCCAGCGCCGGTCGCTTCGAGCTTCTGATGCACGTGACGGAGCTGGTCGACGACAAGCATCATCCGGTCCGCCATCTGATCCGCCAATCGGCCCTCCCCATTGCGGAACGGCAGGAGACGCTTCAACTTCTGCGCCATGCCCAGGGAACTGTCGATCTCCCGGAACAGCGCCTCCATCGAGTTCTGAAGGGGTCGTTCGCGCGAGGTCGCCAGCAGGTTGGCTTCGCTGGCGGCGCGCGCCTGCGTCAGTGCCAGCGTAGTCGCCGCTTCAGCATTCCTCGAGGTCTGCAGAAGGTCCGGGGCGGAAGCGGACCGCGGCAGCGCGGCGAACGCCTTCGGCAGGCGAGCCATGGCGTCCATGATCTTGCGTTCCTTCAGGTCGGCAGCTTGGCGATCGTCGACCTCGGGATCATGGGTGGCCACTGCCGGCAACTGGGCGAACATTCGGTGAACCTCGGCGTTCGTGATCGCCGGGGTGGGCATCAATGGCCGATGCAAAGCGGTGTTGGCGGGAATCGGCTCGTCCAGCAGCGATGACTCGGCGCCGGACATCGCTGCCGGTGCCGGTGCGCGCGCAGGTGCGGGTGCGGGTGCGGGTGCGGGTGCAGGTGCGGGTGCGGGTGCGGGTGCAGGTGCGGGTGCGGGTGCGGGTGCGGGTGCGGGTGCCGGTGCCGGTGCGCGCGCAGGTGCAGGTGCAGGTGCAGGTGCAGGTGCAGGTGCAGGTGCAGGTGCAGGTGCAGGTGCCGGTGCAGGCGCAGGCATGGGTGCGGGCGCAGGTGCCGGTGCCGGTGCCGGTGCGGCTGCAGGTGCGGGTGCAGGTGCTTGCGCGTACACGCGCTCGCAGGCCTGGCTGAGCTGACGATCCAGCCCTTGCGCAAAGGCCTCGCCGTGCCGGTCCCGCGCCTCCTGAAGGAATCGGCGCTGCTCTTGCTGGAACTGTTCCAGGCTGGGCCCTGGCTGCTGCAGCTCCTCCGCCTCCTGGCGACGGCGATCCAGCGATTCCATCTGGTTCATCAGCGTGATCGCCGCACCGGAAGCCGTCGCGCCGTCCGCGCAGATCAAGGCCAGGCCGCTGACGTCACCGAGCGACTCCTGCCTCGTCGCGACGGCGTCGCGGGCGCGGGCCACGTCCAGTTGAAAGGCCTCCGGATCCCGCGGCTGGGCCTGCACGTCATGCATGCGCATCAGCCGCGACTCCACGGGTTCCCCGGGGAGCTGGATGTCCACCTGCAACAGCCAGCTGCCGTCCGGTTCCATGCCGTCCAGGCGATACGCACTCGCGCGCGCTTCGCCGCCGTCGTCGGTCTGCAGGCTGCAGACGATCGACTGCCCCGGATGCTTGAGTTGCTCGAAAAATGGCGAGATCGGCTCACCGGGCCCCGGATGCAGCAGCATCACATCGGACACGTCCTGCTCGTCCAGTGCCTGCAGAACGCCGAGGAAGGCATGGGGATCGATGGGCGTGGGCGGCGACGACCGGACAGGCCCTGTCGCCGCGCGTTCCGGCGAAGCGGCGCGCTGAAGGTCCTGGCCGGCTTGCGGCGCCGGGCCGCTGCGGACAGGAGCACCGGACTGCGGTTGCGGCGACCGCGGCGTGGAGGGTACCGGCGTGGGGTACGGCACGTACTGGATCGGCGCGCCAAGGGCCGCGGGAGGCGCCGCGGCTCGCAGGACGGGCGGCATGTACCGGGAGATCTCGTGCAGCGCCGCATTCAGGATGGGCGCAATCACGCCGTGCAGCGGCTGGCCGGCCGCGCAGGCGGCCAACGGCAGCAGGTGGGCAAGATGGATCCCGTGCGCCACGGGCGGCCACACGGACGCGACGCTCCCCATCGAGGCTCCTCCGAACGACGCATGCATGGCGCCGCCCCAGCCGACAGCGGAGGCGAAGGGGGAATGGAAGAACGTGTTGTCGAACATGGGGCGGGGGAATCGTGCGGGGCAAGGCCTCGAAACGGGCCCGGCCAACGATCCAGGGAAGCGTGGATGACCGTTTGGTGCGGTCACCGTCCAACACGGTTCGGCGCTCCCCCGCCCGCGCGCCCTCATCCCCTCGGGTGATGCGCCGCGTGCAAGGCCTTGAGGCGCTCCCGCGCCACATGCGTGTAGATCTGCGTGGTCGACAGGTCCGCGTGGCCCAGCAACAGCTGGACCGCCCGCAGATCCGCGCCATGGTTGAGCAGGTGGGTGGCAAAGGCATGCCGCAGCGTGTGCGGCGAGATCGGGCTCGTGATCCCCGCGATGAGCGCGTACTTCTTGACGATGCGCCAGAAGCTCTCCCGCGTCATGGCCTGGCCGAAGCGGCTGAGGAAGAGGTCGTCGGTGCCGCGCATGCCGAGCAGCTGCGGCCGCCCTTCCCGCAGATAGCGCATCAGCCAGGTGTGCGCCTCCTCGCCGAAGGGCACCATCCGTTCCTTGTCGCCCTTGCCGGTCACGCGCAGCACGGCCTCGCGCAGGCCCACGTGCACGCTCTTGAGCGTCACCAGCTCGGTCACGCGCAGCCCGCTGGCGTACATCAGTTCCAGCATCGCGCGGTCGCGCAGGCCCTGCGCGGTGCCCACGTCGGGCGCGTCGAGCAGCGCCTCGACCTGCTGCTGCGACAGCGTCTTGGGCACGCGCATCGGCTGCTTGGCGGTGATCAGCTTGAGCGTGGGGTCGCGCTCGATGCGGCGCTCGCGCAGCGCCCAGCGGAAATAGCGCTTGAAGACGGACAGCCGCCGGTTCGCCGAACTGGCCTTGCCGCCGTCGTGACGCGCGGCGGCGTAGCCCATCAGGTCGAGTTCCTCGACCTGGTCGAGCGTCCGGTCCCGCTCCGCGGCCAGCCAGTCGGCGAGCAGCTGCAGATCGCGCTGGTAGGCGAGCTGGGTGTTGCGCGACAGGCCTTCCTCGATCCACAGCGACTCGATGAAGGTGGCGATCGAGCGACCACTGCGCTCGCGCGCGGCGCAAGGAGCGACAGGATCGGCGGGGGGCGGGGACGGCGACTCGGACGGCAGCGGCGATGACATGCCGCGCATGATGCCAGCGCGCGGTCAGCGGCGGCGGTCCGGCCGCCCCCATGCGGCCCCATGCGGCCTCGGGCGGCCATCTTGCTGCGCCAAAAAAAAAGGGCCCGCGCCACCACGCGCGGGCCCTACGGAGCAACCGCCACAGGCAGCGGTTGGTTGGGGACCGGGAAAGAGGGAGACGCCGCGCGTCAGCCGATGCGCACCGGCACGAAGATCTTGTCGCCGCCGCGCTGCACCAGCAGGGCGACCGATTTCTCCGCGCCCTTGACCGCGCTGCGGACCTGATCGAGCGACTGCACCGGCGTGCCGTTGACCGCCAGCAGCACGTCGCCGGCACGCACGCCGGCACGCGCCGCGGCGCTGCCCTCGCCCACCTCCTGGATCAGCAGGCCGTCGCGGGTGCCGAGCTGGCGGCGCTCCTCGGGCTGCAGCGGGCGCAGGGCCAGGCCCAGCTTGGCGTGATCGCCGTCCGCATCGCCGCCGACCTTGGCGAGCTTGGCACCCTTCTCGTTCGCATCGCCAAGGGTGGCGGTGATCGTTTCGCGCTTGCCGCCGCGCCAGACCTCGATGTCGACCTTGTCGCCGGGCAGCGACTGGTCCACCAGCGCCGGCAGATCCCCGCTGGACACGATGCGCTGGCCCTTGAATCCGAGGATCACGTCGCCCGAGCGCAGTCCGGCCTTGGCGGCCGGGCCGTCGTCCTCGACGTTGGCGACCAGCGCGCCTTCCGGACGGTCCAGCTTGAAGGAGTCGGCGAAGCCCTGGTTGACCTCCTGCACCACCACGCCGAGCTTGGCGTGCTGCACCTTGCCGCCCTTCTCGATCTGCTGGCGGACCTTGTTGGCGACCTCCACCGGGATCGCGAACGACAGGCCCTGGTAGCCGCCCGACGCGCTGTAGATCTGCGAGTTGATGCCGACCACCTCGCCCCGCGCGTTGAACAGCGGGCCGCCGGAGTTGCCGGGGTTGATCGCGACGTCCGTCTGCAGGAACGGCACGCGGCTCTCGTCCGGGCCCAGCGAGCGGCCCTTGGCGCTGATCACGCCGGCGCTGACGCTGTTCTCGAAACCGAACGGCGAGCCGATCGCCAGCACCCATTCGCCCACGCGCAGGTCCTTGGTCGCGCCCATGCGGACGATCGGCAGGTTCTTGGCCTCGATCTTCAGGACCGCGACGTCGGTCGACTTGTCGCTGCCCAGGACCTTGGCGCGGTACTCGCGGCGGTCGGTCAGCTTGACGACCACTTCCTGCGCGTCCTGCACGACGTGGGCATTGGTCAGGATCACGCCGTCGGCGCTGACGATGAAGCCGGAGCCCTGGCCGCGGATCTCGCGACTGCCGCCGCCTTCACCGCCGCCGTTGGGGCCGCCGGGCATGCCCGGCACGCCGAAGCGGCGGAAGAATTCGTAGAAGGGATCGTCGGGGTCGATCTGCGGCCCACGCGCGGCCCGCGTCTTGACCGTGCCCGACACGCTGATGTTGACGACCGCCGGGCCCTGCGCCGCGGCGATCTGCGCGAAGTCGGGCATGCCCGCGGGCGGCGGCGTGAAGTTCCCGGCCGGCGCGGCGGCATTCGCCAGCGGCGTCGTGGCCGCGGCCACCTGGGTGTCGCCGTTCGATGTCGAGGCACCGTCGGTCGACGCCGGCGCCGAGGTCTGCGCGACCGGCATCAGCTTCGCATTGCGCATCGCGAGCGCACCGCCCGCGGCCCCCAGCACGCCAGCCGCGGCCAGCGCCCACACGAGTTTCTTCACCGGAATCATCTTCTCCACTTGAGCCATCTGAACCTCCAGATTCACTGGGAGTCGGCGACCAGTGCGGGAAGCCTTGGCGCCGACTCGATGGCTTGAAGTTTGAGCAGCTTGGCTTAGGTCGCTCTTAATCCGCGGCAGGCGCCCTTGCGGTGCCGTTTTCAGCGGCCCGTCGACGATGCCGTGTCGCGCATGGCGCCGAGCACCTGCAGCGTGACCAGCAGCCGCTCGTTGCCCCGCCAGCACGCGTTCTGCTCGGTGATCCCGGCGCACAGCTGCTCATGGCGTTTCAGCGTGTCCTGGAACGAGCCGTCGCCGCCGCTCACGCGTCGGGCCCATCGGCGTCGACCCGCGTCGTCCAGGCCGTCGAACGCGGCCTGCATCCAATCCCCGCAGAGCCTGGCGCCGACCTCGCGTCGCCGAGCGGCTGCCCAGTGTTTGGGCAGCTCATCGAGCACGGGCGCGACCAGCGACATCGCCAGCGGCTCCACGGCCCTGTGCTTCGGCCCGAAGACCCGCCGCAACCACCCCTTCACCCCGGTGGGCGCCGTCATACGCGCCGTGAGGCTGCGGATGGCGGTCTGGCGCCAGGGCGTCAGCAAGCGGGCCGTCCACGCCGTGTCCTCAGCTTCTTGCGCTTTCTGCGCTTCCTGCTGCGGCGTGCAAGCGCGCGCAACCGCGGCCAGAGCCGTCGGCCCCGCGGCCACAGGCGTGTCGTGCGGCGGCGCGGCGCGGGGGGAGCTCAACTGGGACTTGCGCAGGCTCGCGCCCTTCGGACGAGGCCGCGCGGGTGCATTGGCGTCATGGCCGCGCGGGCGCTCGCCGCCGGGCGCGATCCGATCATGCGGGTCAGGCGCTTGGGGCGCTTGGGGCGTTTGGGGCGTTTCGGCCGCGGGCCAGGACTCAAGCGACTTCAACGCGGAGAGGAAACGCGTCGAGGCGAATCCAGCGGACGGGATGAGCATGAGAGACCTTTCGCGAAGCGTTGAGGTCCTTCATGGGTGGGAGCAGGGAGACACCCGGTTCCCTCGCGACATCGCGTCTGGCGCTGGCGCGCGATCGGGCACGCGTGGGGGCCATGCGGAAGCGGAAGCGGAAGCGGAAGCGGAAGCGGAAGCGGATGCGGATGCGGATGCGGACGCGGACGCGGAGGCCCATGCCCATGCCGCCGCCGCCGCTGGCGGTCAGGCGGGCGGCAGCGCGGGGGGAGGCGATGAAGGCGGCAGCAGCCCGGGCGGCGGCCCCGGCGGCAAACCGGATGGGGGCGCGGCCAGCGGCGCGCGGGAGAGCGGCATCGCCAGCTCGACGCGCAGTCCGCCCAGCGCGGTGCTGTGCCCCAGCCGCAGCGTGGCGCCGTGGTCGTCCGCGATGCTGCGCACCAGCGCCAGTCCGAGCCCGCTGCCCGGCGCCTGCTGCGCCTGCGATTCGGACCGGTAGAAGCGGTCGAACACGCGCCCGCGCTCCGCGTCGGGAATGCCGGGGCCGTCGTCCTCGACCACCAGCAAGGCCTGGCCGCCGCTGCGCTCCAGGCTCAGGTCCACGCGGCCGCGGCCGTACTTGATGCCGTTGTCGAGCAGGTTGCGCAGCAGCATCGTCAGCGCCTCGCGATGGCCGTCGACCAGCACCGCGTCGCAGCGCTCCATGCCGAGGTCGATGCCGCGCGCCTGCGCCAGCGTCGCGCCGTCGATGACGGCATCGCGGCACAGCACGTCCAGCGCGATCGGCTGCGCCGGCGCCTGTGCCTTGGCGCTGTCCTGGCGGGCCAGCGCCAGCAGTTGCTCGATGAGGTGGGACGCCCGGTCGATGCCCAGGCCGAGTTTCTCCAGCGCCTGGACGCGCGCGCCCTCGTCCGGCGCGCGGCGCAGGGACTGCAGCTGGAGCTTCAGCGCGGCCAGCGGCGAACGCAGCTCGTGCGCCGCATCGGCGACGAAGTGCTGCTGCTGCTCGAAGGCCTGCCGCACCCGGTCCAGCAGCGCGTTGAGCTCGGTGACCAGCGGCTGGACCTCGGCCGGCAGGTCCTCCTCGTCGACCGGGGCCAGGTCTTGCGCGGCGCGGCGCGACAGCTGCTGGCGCACCCGCTCCAACGGCGCCAGCGAGTGCGACACCACCCACCACACGACCAGCGCCAGCATCGGCAGCATCAGCGCGGTGGGCAGCACGGTGCGCCAGGCCAGCTGTCCGGCCATGCGCTGGCGCACGGCGATGTCCTGCGCCACCTGCACGACCTGGAAGCGCCCCTGCACCGCGAAAACGCGATAACGCTTGCCGCGCAGCGCGACGTTGGAGAAACCCAGCACCGCGCGCTGCGGCAGCCAGTCCGGTCCGGCCGAGCGGTACAGCGGCGTGCCGTCCAGGCCCCAGACCTGCACGATCAGGTCGATGCTCTGCTCCTCGCCGAGCGGCAGCGGCAGCCCCGTGCCCATGCCCGCGCGCAGCGACAGCGCCACCTGCTGCATCTGGTAGTCGAAGATCTCGTCCGTCTCCATCAGCGCGTTGCGGTAGGCGCTCATGCCCTGCGCGAGCGCGCCGGTCAGCACCGCGCCCAGCAGGAACAGCAGCAGGCGGTAGCGCAGCGATCGCGGCAGCAGCGCCAGCCGGCCGCGGCGGCCCGCGCCGGAGCCGGCGTCCGCCTTCATTTCGCCATTCGCGTCCGCCTTCATGTCCGCATTCACGTCCGCCTTCATTCCTTGGGCACGCGATAGCCCACGCCGCGCACGTTCTGGATCAGTTCCGCGCCGAGCTTCTTGCGCAGGCCGTGGATGTAGACCTCCACGGCGTTGCTGCTGATCTCGTCCTTCCAGCCGTAGAGCTTTTCCTCGAGCTGCTGGCGCGAGAGCACCATGCCCGGACGGGCAAGCAGCGGCTCCAGCACCGCCCACTCGCGCTGCGACAGCGTGACCGGATGGCCGTTGGCGGTGACCTCGCGCGTGGCGGGATTGATGCTGACGCCCATGTGCTCGTAGACCGGCTCCGCGCGGCCGGCGGCACGGCGCAGCAGCGCGCGGATGCGGGCCAGGAGCTCGTCGAGCTCGAAGGGCTTGAGCACGTAGTCGTCCGCGCCCGCGTCCAGCCCGGCCACACGCTGGGCGGTCGCGTCGCGCGCGGTGGCGATCAGCACCGGCACCGCCTGCTTGCGGCCGCGCAGCGCCTGCAGCACGCTCATGCCGTCGCGCCTGGGCAGGCCCAGGTCCAGGATCACCAGGTCGTAGGTCTGGGATTGCAGCGCGGTGTCGGCGATCTCGCCGTCACGCACCCAGTCCACGGCGTAACCCTCGGCGCGCAGCAGCTCGAGCAGCTGCTCGCCGATCATCAGGTCGTCTTCCACCAGCAGGAGTCGCATGGGCACGATTGTGCACGCGCGCCGGGGCGGCCGCGGCCGCGAACGGCCGGTCAGGCGTCCGCGGGGCGCCGTCGCACGGGGCCGGCCTCGAGGACCACGGGCGCACGCCAGTCGCGCGACGGCGCGATCGGGAGCGGCGGGGGCGGCGGCAGCGGCAGATCCTTCGCCGGCGAGGGCGTTCTCCGGCGGCGGGCGGCAAAGCCTGCCCCCGCCTCCTTGGGCGACGCCCCCGCGCGCAGCTGCTCGATCACGCAGCGGATCTGGACGAGGTCCCGCTGGCGCTCATGGATCACGGCCAGGCCGTCATGGTCCTCGGCGTCCTCGCGCGGCGAGCGGTATCGCCTGGCCAGCGCGACGGCGTCCCGCAGACCGCTCGCGAACCGGACCGCCTTGCCGGTCGGCAGCGCATGCACGGACAGGGGCTTCCTGCTGCGCAGTTCGCCGTCCACCTCGATCGCCAGTTCGATCCCACGCGGCAACTGGCCCGGCGGCGCCGGCAGCGGCCATGTCCGGATCCGCAACCGGCCATGGCCCCTGAGCTCCCGGTCCACCGTGCACGGCCCGCCGAGCAGGCGCTCGACCAGCGAGCGGTGCTCCGGCGCCACCCTCGGATCGGGTTCCTGGCGGACCGGCACCGCCACGCCGCCGATCCCCTGGTTCAGCACCGCGTCGGCCAGACGCACGAGCAGATCGCCGTCCTGCCCCGCGCCGGGTCCGGCGGCGATGGCCCAGGGATCGCCGGGTCGGCGCAGCACGCCGGATCGGGATCCGGGCTCCAGCCCGGCCACCGGCCTCAGTCCGGCCCGCCAGGCCGCCACGCCCTGGGACAGCAGTCGCCGGCGCTCGGACGCCTCCTTGCTGCCCGGCGCCGGTCCCTCCCGCCTCGCGGCGCTCCAGGCAGACTTCAGGTGGTGGCTGTCGGCCTTGGCATCGAGGCCCAGGCAACGCGTGAACAAAGAAAAGATCGATGAGATGACGGGCATGTCGAGGGTTTCCATTCCTGCCCGTCCATCGGGCCGCTCCCCCTGAGTGCAGATGACGGCGCGGAGCACCTGTAAACCAGGCGGTCGCGAGGCGGACCGATTCCATGACTACAATGCGCGCCTGTCAGGAGAGAGCTCCCTCGCGGGAGCCGCCGAAGGCGCAGTGGCACTGGTGATCCCACGCTGCGAACGCTCAGGCAAAAGGACTGACGAAACGCTCGAGACATCGGGCGTCCTCACTGGAGAGAGACGGGGCGGACCTTGCGGTCGAGCCCGTCCACCGAAGGGGCAAGCCGCCGGTCAAACGCCGACGGCCAATCTCTCAGGTAAAGCGGACAGCGAGGGCATCTCCCCCACCTTGACGTGACCGGTTCACAGTCGGGGTGGTCATGACGAATGCCCTCGGAGCGAGACATGTCCGCTGATCAGACCCTGAACACGCCTCTGCACAAGACCCCGCTGCACGCGCTGCACGTCGAACTCGGCGCCAAGATGGTGCCCTTCGCCGGCTACGACATGCCGGTCCAGTACCCCGCCGGCGTGATGGCCGAACACAAGCATGCGCGAGCCCAGGCGGGCCTGTTCGACGTGTCCCACATGGGCCAGGTGCTGCTGGTCGGTGACGACGCCGCCGCGGCGCTGGAAACGCTGGTGCCGGTCGACATCGTCGACCTCGGGATGTTCAAGCAGCGTTACGCGCTCTTCACCGCCGACGACGGCGGCATCCTCGACGACCTGATGGTCGCGCGCCGCACGGACGGCCTGTTCGTCGTGGTCAACGCCGGCTGCCGCGACCAGGACATCGCCCACATGCGCAAGCACCTGTCGGGCCGCTGCGAGGTGCGCCCGCTGCCGGACCAGGCGCTGCTGGCGCTGCAGGGCCCGCAGGCCGTCACCGCGCTGTCGCGCCTGAACGCCGATGTCGCCAGGCTCGTCTTCATGACCGGCGGCTTCTTCGAGCTGGACGGCATCCCGACCTTCGTGACCCGCTCGGGCTACACCGGCGAGGACGGCTACGAGATCTCGGTCCCCGCCGACCGTTCGGTGGAACTGGCCCGCAAGCTGCTGGCCCAGCCGGAAGTGATGCCCATCGGCCTGGGCGCGCGCGACTCGCTGCGCCTGGAAGCCGGCCTGTGCCTGTACGGCCACGACATCGACACGACGACGACCCCCGTCGAAGCCTCGCTGACCTGGGCGATCCAGAAGGTGCGTCGCGCCGGCGGCGCCCGCGCGGGCGGCTATCCGGGCGCTGCGGTCATCGACAGGCAATTCGCCGAAGGCGCGGCGCGCAAGCGCGTGGGCCTGGTCAGTTCGGAGCGCATGCCCGTGCGCGAAGGCGCGAAGCTCGTCAACGCGGACGGCCTGGAGATCGGCGTCGTCACCAGCGGCACGCTGGGCCCGACGGTCGGCAAGCCGGTGGCGCTGGCCTATGTGCAGACGCCATACGCCGCGCTGGGCACCGAGCTGTTCGCCGAGGTCCGCGGCAAGCGCACCCCGATGACGGTCTCTTCCACGCCGTTCACGCCCAACGGATACTTCCGCGGCTGATCCGCGATCCTGGGTCGCACGTCCTTCGATTCCCTCGAGCTCACCCTCGAGATTCCCCTTTCAACTTTCCGACGCACGGAGCCTCTCCATGAGCATCAAGTACACGCCCGACCATGAGTGGGTCGACACCACCGACGGCATCGCCACCGTGGGCATCACAGTCCATGCGCAGGACGCGCTGGGCGACGTCGTGTTCGTGGACCTGCCGGATGTCGGCAAGTCCTTCGCCGCCAAGGAAGTGGCCGGCGTGGTCGAGTCGGTCAAGGCCGCCGCCGACGTCTACGCGCCCGTCTCCGGCGAGATCGTCGAAGTCAACGAGGCGCTGCGCGCCGACCCGTCGCTGGCCAACACCGACCCGCTGAAGACGGGCTGGTTCTTCAAGGTGAAGCTGTCCGATCCGTCCGAGCTGGACGGTCTGATGGACACGACCGCCTACGACGAGCTGGTCAAGAACTCGTAATCCGTCGACTCCATGCGCGCAAGGCCTCGCCCGGGCCTGCTGCCACGCCGCCGCCGGCCCTCACCCCCCCCTCTCCCGCAGGCGGGAGAGGGCGTGAGCCAAGCGGAAACGGGCCTTGTGTCGCATCAGCCGGTCGCTCCCCATGAGGGAACGAGCCGGCAACGAATACCTCTCTCCAGGATCGCCCGCCATGTCCGCCCTGCCCTCGTTCGCCGAACTTGAAAACGCTGCCGAGTTCCACGCCCGTCACATCGGTCCCGATGCCCATGACGAGACGCTGATGCTGAGCGCCATCGGCGCCGCGTCGCGCGCCGCGCTGATCGACGCCATCGTCCCGGCCGCCATCAAGCGCGCCGCGAAGATGGACCTGCCGGATGCCGTGACCGAGTCGCAGGCGCTGGCCGAGCTCAAGGCCATCGCGGGCAAGAACCAGATCCTGAAGAGCTTCATCGGCCAGGGCTACCACGGCACGATCACGCCGGGCGTGATCCTGCGCAACATCCTCGAGAACCCCGCCTGGTACACCGCCTACACGCCCTACCAGGCCGAGATCTCGCAGGGCCGCATGGAAGCGCTGGTCAACTTCCAGACCATGGTCTGCGACCTGACCGGCCTGGCCATCGCCAACGCGTCGATGCTGGACGAGGCCACCGCCGCCGCCGAAGGCATGACGCTGGCCGCGCGCATGGGCAAGAGCAAGAGCCAGACCTTCTTCGTCGCCGACGACGTGCTGCCGCAGACGCTGGAAGTCGTGCGCACGCGCGCCGAGCCGCTGGGCATCACCGTCCAGGTCGGCAAGGCCGAGGACGCCGGCAAGACCGAATGCTTCGGCGCGCTGGTGCAGTACCCCGGCGTGACCGGCGTGGTGCGCCCGCTGCAGGCGATCGCCGACGCGGTGCACGCGCAAGGCGGCCTGCTGGTGGTCGCGGCCGACCTGCTGGCGCTGACGCTCATCGCGTCGCCCGGCGAGCAGGGCGCCGACATCGCCGTGGGCACCACGCAGCGCTTCGGCATGCCGATGGGCGCCGGCGGCCCGCACGCCGCCTACATGGCCTGCCGCGACGAGTTCAAGCGCTCGCTGCCGGGCCGCCTGGTCGGCGTGTCCGTCGACTCGCACGGCAAGCCCGCCTACCGGCTGTCGCTGCAGACCCGCGAGCAGCACATCCGCCGCGAGAAGGCCACCTCCAACATCTGTACCGCGCAGGTGCTGCCGGCCGTCGTGGCCAGCATGTACGTCGTCTATCACGGCCCGCAGGGCCTGAAGCGGATCGCGCAACGCGTCGCCGCCTACACCGCCGTGCTGGCGCAGGGCCTGAAGGCGCTGGGCCTGTCGCTGGTGCACGAGACCTCGTTCGACACGCTGCACGTGAAGACCGGCGCCCACACCGGCCCGGTGCTGGCCGCCGCCGTCGCCGCCGGCATGAACCTGCGCCAGGCCGGCGAGGACAGCATCAGCCTGACGCTCGACGAGACGACGACGCGCGCCGACATCCAGGCGCTGCTGACGGTCTTCGCCGAAGGCAAGCCGGTCGCGGACGCGTTCGGCGGCGCCTCGGCCTCGACGCTGATCCCCGCGGCGCTGTCGCGCACCAGCGCCTACCTGACGCATCCGATCTTCAACATCCACCACTCCGAAACGGAGATGCTGCGTTACATCCGCCTGCTCTCCGACAAGGACCTGGCGCTGGACCGCAGCATGATCCCGCTGGGCTCGTGCACGATGAAGCTGAACGCGACCAGCGAGATGATCCCCATCACCTGGCCCGAGTTCGCGCAGGTGCACCCGTTCGCGCCGCAGAGCCAGTTGCAGGGCTATGCGCAGCTCGACCAGCAGCTGACGGCCTGGCTGTGCCAGGCGACCGGCTACGCGGGCGTCTCGCTGCAGCCCAACGCCGGCTCGCAGGGCGAGTACGCCGGCCTGCTGATCATCAAGGCCTGGCACGAGTCGCGCGGCGACGCGCACCGCAAGATCTGCCTGATCCCGGAATCGGCGCACGGCACCAACCCGGCCTCCGCGCAGATGGTGGGCATGCAGGTCGTCGTCACCAAGTGCGACAAGGAAGGCAACATCGACCTGGCCGACCTGAAGGCCAAGTGCGAGCAGCACAGCGCCAACCTGGCCGCGATCATGATCACCTACCCCTCGACGTACGGCGTGTTCGACACGCACGTCAAGGAGATCTGCGCGCTGGTGCATGAACACGGCGGTCGCGTCTACGTCGACGGCGCCAACATGAACGCGCTGGTCGGCATCGCCGCGCCCGGCCAGTTCGGCGGCGACGTGTCCCACCTGAACCTGCACAAGACCTTCTGCATCCCGCACGGCGGCGGCGGCCCGGGCGTCGGCCCGGTCTGCGTGGTCGAGGACCTCGTGCCCTTCCTGCCGGCGCACCGCTCGGCCGGCCTGGGCGAGAAGACCGCCATCGGCGCCGTCAGCGCCGCGCCGCTGGGCAACGCGGCGGTGCTGCCGATCTCGTGGATGTACATCCGCATGATGGGCGAGGTCGGCCTCAAGGCCGCGACCGAGACCGCGATCCTGTCGGCCAACTACGTGGCCGCGCGCCTGTCGGACCACTTCGACATCCACTTCAGCGGCAACATCGACGGCGTCAAGGGCGGCGGCGTGGCCCACGAGTGCATCCTGGACCTGCGCCCGCTCAAGGACAGCAGCGGCATCTCGGCCGAGGACGTCGCCAAGCGCCTGATCGACTACGGCTTCCACGCGCCGACGCTGTCGTTCCCGGTCGCGGGCACGCTGATGGTCGAGCCGACCGAGAGCGAATCGAAGTTCGAGCTGGACCGCTTCATCGCCGCGATGATCCAGATCCGCGAGGAGATCGCGAAGGTCGAATCCGGCGCCTGGTCGAAGACGGACAACCCGCTGGTCAACGCCCCCCACACGGCCGAGAGCCTGCTCAAGACCGAATGGGCCCACGGCTACAGCCGCGACGACGCCGCCTACCCGGTGCCGGCGCTGCGCCACGTGAAGTACTGGTCGCCGGTCGGCCGCGTGGACAACGTCTACGGCGATCGGAATCTGGTCTGCTCCTGCCCCCCGCTCTCGGCCTACGCCGACGAGTGATCAGGGTGATCGACGAAGGCCGCTGACGCGGCCTTCTTTTTGGCCTAGTTTCCATCCAGGCCGTCCGGCCCCGCGCGTCACGAGCGACGCGGGCGGGCGTTCCACATCCGCAAGAGCCCACGAGGTCCGCCATGGCAGTTTCCGTCTTCGACCTGTTCAAGATCGGCATCGGGCCGTCGAGCTCGCACACCGTCGGTCCGATGCGCGCGGCACGCATGTTCGTGCAGCGCCTGCGGCATGAGGGCGTGCTCGATCGCACTGTGCGCGTCGCCACGGCGCTGTACGGCTCGCTCGGCGCGACGGGCAAGGGCCACGGATCGGACAAGGCGGTGCTGCTCGGCCTGGCCGGGCACGAGCCCGACACCGTCGACATCGAGGCCATCCCCGGCATCCTCGAGGGCATCCGCAACGACAAGCGCCTCGCGCTGGGCGGCGATCACGTCGTCGCCTTCGACGAGGCGCGCGACCTCGTCATGTACCGCCGCCAGAGCCTGCCGCTGCACGCCAACGGCATGCGGCTGATCGCCTACGATGCCGACGGCAACGAGATCCAGAACCGCGTGTACTACTCGGTGGGCGGCGGCTTCGTCGTCAGCGAGGAGGTGCTGGCGGACGGCAGCAAGCAGAAGCAGATCGCGCCGGACACCACCGTCCTGCCCTACCCCTTCAGGTCGGGCGCCGAGCTGCTCGAACTGACGGAGAAGGAAGGCTGCTCGATCGCCGAGATCATGCGCCGCAACGAGCGCCACTGGCGCACCGACGAGGAGACCCGCGCCGGCCTGCTGAAGATCTGGCAGGTGATGCAGGACTGCGTCCAGCGCGGCTGCCGCACCGAGGGCATCCTGCCCGGCGGCTTCAAGGTGAAGCGCCGCTCGGCCGCGCTGTACCGCGACCTGATCGCCCATCCGGAGGCCGCGTTGCGCGATCCGCTGCAGGTGATGGACTGGGTCAACCTCTACGCGCTGGCGGTCAACGAGGAGAACGCCGCCGGCGGCCGCGTCGTGACGGCGCCCACCAACGGCGCGGCGGGCATCGTGCCGGCGGTGCTGCACTACTACGCGCGCTTCGTCCATTCGGCCAACGAGGACGGCATCGTCGACTTCCTGCTGACGGCCGCGGCGATCGGCATCCTCTACAAGGAGAACGCGTCGATCTCGGGCGCGGAGGTCGGCTGCCAGGGCGAGGTGGGCGTGGCCTGCTCGATGGCCGCCGCCGCGCTGTGCGCGGTGATGGGCGGCACGCCGGCGCAGACCGAGAACGCGGCCGAGATCGGCATGGAGCACCACCTGGGACTGACCTGCGATCCGGTCGGCGGCCTGGTGCAGATCCCCTGCATCGAGCGCAACGCGATCGCGTCGGTCAAGGCCATCAACGCGGCGCGCATGGCGCTGCGCGGCGACGGCACGCACCACGTCAGCCTGGACAAGGTCATCAAGACGATGCGCGAGACCGGCGCCGACATGATGACCAAGTACAAGGAGACCGCCCGGGGCGGTCTCGCGGTGAACATTGTCGAGTGCTGACACGCCGCCGACGTGTCAGAGGGGAGGCCGATTCGCGTGCCCCGGCGGTACGGCTTGCCGGAATCAATCGCGAGTCAGGCGGCGAAAACTGTCAGCACTCGAGCAAACGGTGGGTCCGGATCTCCCTGCCTGGCGTCCGCCCCATGACGACGCAGGTTTCCTGATGGGAAGACCGGACCGGGATCGGATCAGCCTCGGTCGCTGATCGTCACGGTGCGGTGTCGGTGTCGGTGTCGCTGCCCGGGACGACGCTGGCCAGCGACGGGGTCTGGCCATGGCCCGGCTGCGACGGGATCGCGGAACCGAAGGCCGGGCGGGCCTCGGACACCATGCGGGCGCTCATGATCGTGGCCGTCGCCGGGAAGGTGTTGGTCACCGGCGCGGCGCCGCGTGCTTCCTCGACGGCGCTGAACAGCAAGCCGGCGCCGATGGCCAGGCTGCTCAGCAGGATCGCGGTCTTGAAACCGCTGTTGCGTTCGACGCGGATCGCTCGCGCGTACTTGGTGGTGCTCATGTGATGCCCCCCGGTTGATGGAACGAATGTTCCGCCTCAGTGCGTCCTGGCGGCAGACGTGCATGCCGCATCGCGCGGTGCAACGATGCCGGCAGGCCGCGTAGGCGATCGACCGACGGCTGACAGCCGGTGACAGCACCGACCGCCGGTCGGGCGAACGGCACTGGCGGCGCCCCCTCGCCCGCTGCTACAAACGCGTCCGTGTCGATTTCACGGCGGCCCGCCCGTCGTGGGGACAGACACCCTTCGTTCGACACCTCCCTCTGCCCATGACCTCTCACCTTGATCCGAAACGGCGCCGCTGGCTGGCGCTCGGCGTGCTCTGCCTGGGCGTGCTGATGATCGTGCTGGACACGACCATCGTGAACGTGGCGCTGCCCTCGATCCGCGCCGACCTGGGCTTCACCGAGACCTCGCTGGTCTGGGTCGTCAACGCCTACATGCTGACCTTCGGCGGCTTCATGCTGCTGGGCGGCCGGCTGGGCGACCTCCACGGCCACCGGCGCATGTTCCTGGCGGGACTGGCGCTGTTCACGGCCGCGTCGGCCGCCTGCGGGCTGGCGCACACGCAGACGCTGCTCATCGCGGCGCGCGCCGTGCAGGGGCTGGGCGGCGCGGTGGTGTCGGCGATCTCGCTGTCGCTGATCATGAACATGTTCACCGAGCCCGGCGAACGCGCCAAGGCCATGGGCGTCTACGGCTTCGTCTGCGCGGGCGGCGGCAGCATCGGCGTGCTGCTCGGCGGACTGCTGACCAGCACGCTGAGCTGGCACTGGATCTTCCTGGTCAACCTGCCGATCGGCGCGGTCGTGATCGGGCTGTGCCTGTGGCTCATCGAGCGCGGCGGACCGACCGCGCCGGACGAGACGCTGGACTGGGCCGGTGCGGTGACGGTCACGCTGTCGCTGATGCTGGCGGTCTATGCGGTGGTCAACGGCAACGAGGCCGGCTGGACCTCGCCCCGCACGCTGGGGCTGATGGGCACGGCGGTGGCGCTGCTGGCTGCCTTCCTCGTGCTGGAGACCAGGGTGGCGCATCCGCTGATGCCGTTGTCGCTGTTCCGGCTGCGGTCCGTGGCCGTGTCCAACGTGATCGGCGTGCTGTGGGCCGCGGCGATGTTCGCGTGGTTCTTCCTGTCGGCGCTGTACATGCAGCTGGTGCTGGGCTACGACGCGATGCACGTGGGCCTGGGCTTCCTGCCGGCCAACCTGATCATGGCGGTGTTCTCGGTGGGCCTGTCGGCGAAGCTGGTCATGAAGCTGGGGCTGCGCAAGCCGCTGTGCGGCGGGCTGCTGCTGGCGGCGTTGGGGCTGGCGCTGTTCGCACGCGCGCCGGCGGACGGCGGCTTCTGGCTGGACGTGCTGCCTGGGATGCTGCTGTTGGGGCTGGGCGCGGGCGTCGCTTTCAATCCGGTGCTGCTGGCGGCGATGAGCGAGGTCGCGCCGAGCGAGTCCGGGCTGGCCTCGGGCGTGGTGAACACGTCCTTCATGATGGGCGGATCGCTCGGACTGGCGGTGCTGGCCAGCCTGGCCGCGGCGCGCACGGCGGAACTGGGCGCGCTGGGCGCCGCCATGCCGGTGGCGCTGGCGGGCGGCTACCGCGTGGCGTTCGCGGTCGGCGCGGTGTTCGCGGCGTCGGGCGGCCTGCTGGCGCTGCTGTTGCGCGAGCCGGCACCGCAGGCCGGCGCGGCGGCACCGGTGGCGCATCCGGGATGAGGGCTCGTCGACCCGGTCACGCCCCTCACGTCGGGACGACGCAGCCAGTGACCTCGCCGATCACTTCCCCAGCAGCGGCCACACGTACTTCACCGGCACCGCGTAGGTGATGCCGCTCGGCGCGCTGAGCGCCGATTCACGCGTGCCCTTGAGCACCACCATGTTGACGATGCCCACCACCTTGCCGGTGCGGATGTCCAGCAGCGGACCGCCGCTGTTGCCCGGGTAGGCCGTCGCGTCGAGCTGCAGGAATTCCATCGCGCCTTCGCGCAGCTGGCGCACCGCGCGCTCGGACAGCGTGTTCGAGGTCGGCGCGGGCAGCGCCGCGCGCGTGATCGCGGCCACGGTGCCGCGGTGCGTCGCCATCGTCACGCCCAGCGCCGTGCCGATCGGATAGCCCATCAGCGCCACGGCGGCGCCTTCGCGCACCACGGGCTGGTCGCCGTCGGCTTCGGCCAGCGGCAGCACGTCGACCAGCGCGCCCTTGTCGTCAGCCAGTTCCAGGATCGCCAGGTCGCGCGCCGTGTCGCGGCGCAGCAGCTTCACGGCACGCAGTTGCGGCTGCCCCGACGCGTTCCCTGCCGCGGGCACGGTGATCACGAGGTCCTTCTCGATCGGGTTCGGGATCACGTGCGCACAGGTGACGATGCGCCGGCCGTCGGCGACCGCGAAACCCGTGCCGCGAAAACCGAAGCGCGGGTTGTCTGTCGCCGCGAACGTGCCCACCGCCACCACCGCCTGCCGGCTGCGGTCGATCAGGTCGGGCAGCGTGTTGGACATCTCCTGCGCCCGCGCCGGCGCGGACGCGCCGAACAGTCCCGCCATGCCCAGGGCGCCCCCGGCGCCCAGCGCCAGCAGCTCGCGACGCCGCGGCGCCGCGGCGCGTTTGCCGCGATGGATCCGCTCATCCACGGGACCGGACATCGGATCGGAGGTCGGGTCGAACGTCAGGTCGAACGTCGGGTCGAACATCGGAACGGTACTGCCAGTCATGCGGCCAGGTCCTTCGTCGTGGTGCCCATCTCCAACGTGGAGACGAAGCTGCGCCAATGGCGGTCGGGTTCGTCGATGCGGAAGCCGTAGAAGCTGCCCTGCTCGGTGTCCTTGCGACGCACCGCGCGCGCGGTCACGTGCGCGGTCTCGTTGTGGCCGAGCTCGATCTCCACCGTGCCGTCCTGGTTCAGCGGCAGGTCGTGGTCGCACTCGGCCTGGAAGCCATGCGCCGACACCTCGATCACATCCAGATCGAAATGCCCCAGCTGGCTGTCGTTGGCGGCGCGGATGTCGAGGTGGCCCGGGCAGCGGATCGAGTAGCGCGGGTATTGCCGCAAGGAACGCCCCAGATCCTGGCCGCCGCCGCTGAGCATCGGCAGCACCTCGCGGAACTGCGCGTCGTCGCGGTACACCGACCACAGCAGCGCCTTCTTGCGGTCGTCCATCGTCGGGAACACCGGCACGACCTGGTTGAAGAAGTGGTCGAGCAGCGCCGGCGTCATGACTGGGTCGTTGGTCGTGTGGAAGCGGCGCTCCGGCAGCCGGATGTTGGGCAGCCGATGGCGGAAGAAGTAGTGGTGCAGGTTCTTTTCCGGCCGGCGGCCGCGGTAGCGGCGCTCGAACAGCGCGTCGGCCTCGTGCAGGTCCAGCGTCGCGCCGACCGCGGGCGCGCCGTTGGCGAAGTCGTACTCGGCCACCGTCTGCTCGCGCAGCCGCGTGAAGGACAGCAGCGCCTCGTAGAGCTCGATCTTGTCGGGGTTCACGGCGATCACCAGGTGCCGCGTGTCGAAGTACTCGGTGCAGTACTGGTGCATGAACTTCATCAGCGGGAACAGGATCGCGCCGCCGGTCTTGCGGAACGCCGGCGCGATCGCCAGCGCCGAGATCTCCGCGACCTTGCCGCCCTTGGCGCGCACCCCCTCGAGGTCGAAGACCGACTGCAGCGGGAAGCCGAAGACGCCCTCGCGCACCATCGAGATCGTGCCCACCACCTGGCCGTCGTACTTGGCGCACAGCGTCGTGGTCGTCGGCAGCGCGTGATAGATCGTCACGCGCAGGCCGCTCGGGTCGGGTTTCATGAAGCCGCTGCCGACGTAGGCGTCGTGCAGGATGCGGAAGCAGGCGTCGAGTTCCTCCTGCGTGTCCGCGACCTTCAGCTCCAGGCGCTCCGACGGCGCGGGATCGCAATCCACCATGCGCCGGTAGACCGCGAAGCGCATCGGCTTCGGGAGCGACGAGAACAGGCGCCGCAGCGCCTGGTGGAGCCGCTTGCGCAGGCTGGATCGTCGAATCTGGCTCATGACCGTCCCCTCCCCGGGCGCGGTAGTGCCACCGTCACGCGGTCCCCGCGGCGATCGACCTCAGGATCGGACGCCTCAACGGATCGCGGCCTGCAGCTTGCGCACCTCGGCTTGTTGCTCGAAATTCGGTCCCAGGTCCGCCAGGCGCTTGAGTTCCGCCTCGGCCTCGCCCTTGTTGCCCCCCGCCACGTAGAGCTGCGCGAGGCGCAGCCGGTACGCGGCGATGGTCGGCGCCTGTTTCACGGCGTCCTTCTGCACTTCGATGGCCTTGGCGTTCTGCCCCTTGGCGGCCAGCGCCTCGGCCAGCGTGTCCATGTACGGCGGCACGTTGGGACGGAGCTTGTTCGCTTGCTGGGCAAATTTCAAGCCCTCATCCGCCTTGCCGGCCCGCAGCCGCAGCCAGGCGACGTTGTTGGCCGCCGCCGCGTTGTCCGGATTGGCGGCCAGCACCGCCTGGTACCGCTGCTCGGCCTCAGGATAGCGGCCGGCGTTGAGCGCCACGTCGCCGAGGTGATACGTGAACATCTCGTCCGACTTGAACTTCGCCAGATACGCGGCGGCCCAGCGGTCCGCCTCGTCCTTCCTGCCGGACTCGATCAGCACGCCGTGCAGCGCGATCGCGAGCTCGGTGTTGGGCGCCGTCGCGCCGGCCTGCGCGGCCAGCTGATCCGCCTTGCGGTAGGCCGCGATCGCGGCCGGCGCATCCTTGCGCGCGCGGGCGATGTCGCCCTCGAGCTTCCAGCCCAGGCCGAACTTCGGTTGCGCCGTCTGCAGGCCCTTGGCCGCCGTCAGCGCCAGGTCGGGCAGCCCCAGGAGCAGGCTCTTCTCGACCACCTTGCGGGCCAGTTCCCCGTCGCCGGGCGCGATGGCCTGGGCACGCTTGAGCGCCGCGGCCGCAGCCGCCTTGTCGCCCGCCTGCGCATGCAGATCCGCCAGCCGCAGCGGACCCAGCGGCGAGCGGGGCTGCAAGGTCGCGACCTTGTTGAAGCTGCTGATCGCCTGCTGGCGGTCGCCCGTGGCGGCCTGCACCTGGCCCAGCAGGTCGACCAGCGCCGGGTTGTCCGGGCTTGCCGTCACGCCTTCCTGGGCCAGCGACAGCGCCGACTTGAAGTCCTTCTTCTCCATCAGCAGGCCGACCGCCGCCTGGCGCGGCGTCGCGTCGTCCGGATGCTGCTTGGAGAGTTCCGTCAGGCGTTTGACGGCCGCGTCCCTGTCGATCAGCTTGTGGGTCAGCTTCAGACCCAGGATGGCCATCTCCGCGCGCAGGTTCTTCGGCTCGGCCTTGAGCACCGTTTCATAGCGCTTGACGGCGTCCTCGGCCTTGCGGTCCTGCAGGTCCTGCGCGGCCAGGCTGTTGGCCGCGGTCATCGAGCCCGGGTCGCGCTTGACCGCTTCCTCGAAGCTCGCCCGCGCGCCCGCGCGGTCACCGCGCAGCAGCGCCAGGCGGCCGCGCAGCTCGGCGGGCGTCGCGGACTTGGGATCCTTCTTCTCCAGCGCCGCGATCGCCTGCGAGGCGCCCGCATCGTCCTTCTTGCGCGCCAGCACGCTGATCAGCGCGATGTCGGCCACGGTGCCCTTGTCCTCGGCCGCCAACTGGCGCAACGCGGCCAGCCCGGCTGCCTCCTGGCCCTTCTGGATCTGGTTGAGCGCCAGCCCGACGCGGCTGCGCACGTCGTTGGGGTTGGCCTCGGCGGCGCGCGCGAGGAAGCGCTCGGCCTCTCCGCCCTGCCCTTGCTTGAGCCGGATCTCGGCGGCCAGCGCGAGCGCCTCCGACGAGGCGACCTTCGCATCGAGCGCCGGTTGCAGCGTGGTCATCGCCTGCTCGGCATCGCCGCCGCGCAGCTGCAGCTGCGCCAGGGCGACGCGTGCCGGCTGCGCCTCGGGCGCGGCCTGGATGACCTTGCCGTACTGCGACTCGGCCTGTCGCAGGTCGCCGTTGGCCTGCGCCACCCGACCGGCCAGGAAGAGCGCGCGCTCGTTGTTCGGCGCCACCTTCAGCAAGGCCTGCGTGAGGTCGGTCGCCTCCTTGACCTGGCCCGCGTCCATCGCGAACACGGCGGCGTAGTAGTAGGTCTGGGGGTGCTGCGGCGCGGCCGCCTTCATCGCGGCGACGGCGTCCTTGGCCGCGGCCTTGTCACCGGCGCGCATCAGCTGGTTGATCAGCCCGGCATGCGCGCCGACGAGCTTCTTGTCGAGCTCCAGCGCCTTGCGGAAGCTCGCGACCGGTTCCGCCGAGGGCGCCTCGGCCAGCACCTGCAGCTCGCCCTTGAGCTGCCAGGCCTCGGCCGACTGCGGCGACTTCTCCAGCACGCGCTCGACCTCGGCGCGGGCCTCGGGCAGCTTGCCCTCGCTGGTCAGCAGACGCACGTTGACCAGGCGCACCGCCGCGCTGTCGGGCGTCGCGCGCAGCGCCGCGTCCGCGGCCTTGCGCGCCTCGGCCAGCTTCTGCTTCGCGACATAGGCGCCGACCAGCGTCATCTGCAGATCGGCCTCGTCGGCGGCGGTCTGCAGATGGGCGTTGCCGTACTGGCCGAGCAGCTCGTCCACCTTGCCCTGCATCAGCAGCAGCCGCGCCTGCAGCGCGACCAGCGCGTCACCGCCGAAGCCCTGCGTCTTGGCCTTCCCGGCCTCGATCGCCGCGCCGGCGACATCGCCGCTGTCCAGCAGCGCCTTGGCGAGCAGGTAACGCGCCTCGGCCAGCGACTCGTCCTTCTGCAGCGCGTTCTTGAGCTGGATGATCGCGGCCTTGTTGTCCCGCTTCTCCAGGTGGCCCTTGGCGGACTTCACCAGGTCCTGTGCGGACTCGCCGAAGCAACCGGCCAGCAGCAGCGCCGAGCCCAGCGCCAGCGCGGTCGCGCCGCGCCGCAACGCGCGGCGGCCGTCGCGGGAAAGGCCGGCGTCCGCCACGCCGCGGTCAGCCGTGCGGGGTGCGGGCAAGGGTCCGGTCATCTTGGTGTTCTCAGGCTTGCGGGACATGCGTCGTCTCTTTCGCTGTCGGGTGGTCTGTCGAGGGATCGATGCTCAGGCCTTGACGCCGAGGCGGGCCATCAGGTCGTACAGCGTCGGCCGGCTGACCCCCAGCAGGTCGGCGGCCTTGGCGATGTTGCCGTCGGTGCGGGACAGCGCGGCCACGACGGCCTGGCGCTCGGCGCGCTCGCGCACCGTGCGCAGGTCGAGGTCGGCCGCGTCCGCCGGCACTTCGCCGCCGGCGGGCACCGGCAGGTTGAGGTCGTCGGCGGTGATGCGGTCGCCGTCGGCCATGATCGACGCGCGCTTCATGACGTTCTGCAGTTCCCGCACGTTGCCGGGCCAGCGGTGGGCCTCGACCGCGCGGATCGCGTCGTCGGCCAGGCGCAGGATGGGGCGGCGCTGCTCCGACGAGAAGCGGCGCAGGAAGGCATGGCTCAGCAGCACCGCGTCGCCGGCGCGATCGCGCAGCGGCGGGATGTCGACGACGATCTCCGCCAGGCGGTAGAAGAGGTCTTCGCGGAACAGGCCCTGCTCGATCTTGGCCTTCAGGTCCTGGTGCGTCGCGCCGACGATGCGCACGTCGACCGCGATCTCCTGGCGCCCGCCCAGACGTTCGATGCTGCGTTCCTGCAGGAAGCGCAGCAGCTTGGCCTGCAGCGACATCGGCAGGTCGCCGATCTCGTCGAGCATCAGGGTGCCGCCGTGCGCGGTCTCGATCTTGCCGACCGTGGTCTTGGTCGCGCCGGTGAAGGCGCCGCGCTCGTAGCCGAAGAGCTCGCTCTCGAGCAGCGCCTCGGGGATCGCCGCGCAGTTGATCGCGACGAAGCGGCCCTTGCGCTTGGACGCGTCGTGCAGCGACTGCGCCAGCACTTCCTTGCCGGTGCCGCTCTCGCCGAGCAGCAGCACGGTGGCGTCGCTGCCGGACACGCGTTCGACGGTGCGGCAGATGCGCTGCATCTGCGCGTCGCGCGTGAGCAGCTTGCCGGTGGGTTCACCGTCCTGCTGGGTGAGCAGCCGCTGGTTCTCCTGCTGCAGCTCGTGCAGGCGCATCGCGCGCTCGACGGTCAGCACCAGCACGTCCGGATCGACCGGCTTGGCCAGGAAGTCGTAGGCGCCCATGCGGATCGCGCGCAGCGCGTTGCTCTGGTCGTTCTGGCCGGTGAGCACGATGACCTTGGTGCCGGGTTCGAGCTCGATCAGCTTCTCGAGCAGCTTGAAGCCCTCGGAGGTCGAGTCCTGGTCGGGCGGCAGCCCGAGGTCCATCGTGACGACCGGCGGCTTGTGCCGGCGGAACTGCAGCACCGCGCTGGCGACGTCATCGGCGGTGACGGACTCGAAGCGGTCCATCGACCACTTCAGCTGCTTCTGCAGCGCGAGGTCGTCCTCGACGATCAGCAATGCGGGAGGTTGAGCGCTCATGTGGACTCCCCCCGCTTCGCGGGACGTTCCGGGGAGGCGAGCGTGCCGCCTTCGGGCGGCCGTGCGTCGGCACTCATCGCGCCTCCACCAGGCCGGCATCGCTGCCCGACTGGGCGAAAAACAGCGGCAGCAAGATGGTGACCTTGGTGCCTCGTCCGGGCGCGCTTTCCACGTTGATCTTCCCTCCAAGTTCCTGCAGGTACTGGTAGCTCTCGTAGGCGCCGATGCCCATGCCCGCCGCCTTCGTCGTCTGGAACGGCTTGAACAGCCGTTGATCGATGAACTCCTGCGTCATGCCGCAGCCAGTATCTTCCACTTCCACCTGCGCGTGGCTGCCCACGCGCTGCAATCGCAGCGTCACGCGGCCGTCGATCGGCGTCGCGTCCAACGCGTTCTGCACCACGTGGCCGAGCACGCGCTCGATGCGTTCCTCATGACCGCGCGCGCTGACCTCGTCGCGCAGCTCCAGGTCCAGCGCACGGCCCTTGCTGACGGCCGCCGCGGCCAGCCGCCGCGCGATCGTCGTCAGCGCGACGCCGCCGGCGCTGCCGTGATGCGGCTTGTCGCCCTCGCGCAGCTGCAGCATCAGCTGCCGCATCTTCTCCAGCGAGTTCTCCACCGTGTCCAGCATGTCCTGCTGGAACTCCGGGTTGTCGCGCAGCCGCTTGGCGTTCTTCATCATCAAGGACAGCTGCGTGACGATGTTCTTGAGGTCGTGCACCACGAAGGCCGACATGCGGTTGAAGGCCTCGAACTTGCGCGCCTCCAGCAGCGCTTCCGCCGCCTGCATCTGCGCGAGGTAGCTGGCGGCCTGCTGGGCGGCGGTGCGCAGCAGGTCGCGCACCTCCCAGTTCAGCTCCAGCCGGGTGCGCGGCTGGCCCAGGATCACCCAGCCCGTCAGCGCGCCCGCGTTGAGCAGCGGAATCAGCAGCCAATGGCGGGCATCGCCGGCGATCGCCTCGGGCAGCGGCGCATGTTCGTAGGCGGCCGGGTCGCGGCGCCATTCGTCGAGGTCGACGATCCACGCGCGCTCCTGCAGCAGTCGCAGCAGCGGTTCGTCGGCGGTCAGCGGCTGGCGGTCGTCGTTGAGGTTCCAGCGCGCGGCCTGCTGGTACTCCGCGGCCGGCGCCGCCACGGGCGCGCGACGCAACCACAGCGCGCCGGCCGGGCTCTCCACCAGATGGGCCAGCCCGTGGATCACCGATTCGCCCAGCTCCGCCGGCGACGCGCTGGCCGACAGCATCGCGGTGAAGCGCAGCCATTCCTGCCGGTAGTCGTAGCGATAGCTGAAGAAATGCTTGCTGATGGTGACGCGCAGCTTGGCGCGCAGCGAGCCCGACAGCCCCATCGTCAGCAGCACCAGCACGCCCACCACGAGCAGCACCTGCTGCAGGGCGCGGCCCCACTCGCCGCCGGTGTAGCGCACGTAGTAGCCGATGCCGGACACGCCCAGCAGGTACACGCCGACGATCAGCAGCGTCGCGGAGTGGAAGGCCGCGGTGCGCGAGACATGCAGCTTGTCCAGCCACTTCTTGTGCCGGCGGCTGGCCAGCCACAGCAAGGGCACGGCCAGGCTGTGCACGGCGGCGCGCACGCTGAGGGCGTCGCCGTCGAACTGCGCGAACAGCGAGGCCTGCGAGAACACGAACACGTCGAACGCGAACACCGCGCCCAGGCCCAGGCTGACCGGCTTGGCGTTCCAGCGCGCGTCGCTGTCGATGTTGCGCAGCATCTGCTCGATCAGCACCAGCCCGAACACGCCCAGGCCCAGCCAGGCCATCGTCATCGGACGCTGCATCGCGACCAGCGGCGCGTCGCCCCAGTAGCGCCACAACGGCAACGCGACCGCGGTGACCACGCCGGCCCACGCCAGCCATTGCAGCGGCCGCGCGACGCCGGCGCTGCGCGAGCGGCCGTCGTCGTCGCGCGATTCGATCAGCGCCAGGATGAAGGAGAACCACGCGCCGTAGCGCAGCGCGTCGCAGATGGGCAGGAGCACCAGCGCGGGCCACTGGTGGCCGCCGAGCCAGCCCTGCTCGACCGCGGCGTCAAGGCCGGCCCACAGGGCCGTCAGCAGCAATGCGGCCTGCAGCCGCAGCGCGCGGCGCCGGTGCTGGCCGAACTGGGGCAACACCACGACCGCCAGGGCCAGATGCGCGAATACCGCGACGATCCCCGACGCGGCGCCGAGGCTCAGGGTGTTGGCCCACATGGATCAATGTCCCGACGCGCGGGCCGCGATCAGGAACGGCCGCGGACACCGGCGCAAAATCGGGCGCGGGAACGGGACGCCGGGAGCGCAACGCCCCGCCGTCGCGCTCAGCGCGCCCCCCGGCCCGTCAGGACCACCGCCACCGTCTCGAGCATGATCAACAGGTCGAGGAACAGCGTGTGGTTCTTGACGTAGTACAGGTCGTACTGGAGCTTCTCCAGCGAGTCCTCGATGGTCGAGCCGTATTCATAGCGGACCTGCGCCCAGCCGGTCACGCCCGGCTTCACGCTGTGGCGCACCGCGTAGTACGGGATCTGCGCGACCAGCTCGTCGACGAAGAACGGGCGCTCGGGGCGCGGGCCCACCATGCTCATCTCGCCGCGCAGCACGTTGATCAGCTGCGGCAGCTCGTCGATGCGGACCTTGCGGATGAAATTGCCGACGCGCGTGACGCGGGCGTCGTTCTTGGTCGCCCACTGGGGACGGCCGTCCTTCTCGGCGTCGTTGCGCATGCTGCGGAACTTGATCACCTTGAAGGTCGCGCCGTTCAGGCCGACGCGTTCCTGCGTGTAGAAGATCCCGCCGGGCGATTCCAGCTTGATGAGCAGCGCGGTGACGGCCATGATCGGCGCGGTCGCGACCAGCAGCACCAGCGAGGACACGAGGTCGAAGGCGCGCTTGACGGCGCTGCGCAGCACGCCCTGGTTGAAGCCGTCGCCGAAGATCAGCCAGCCGGCGTGGACGTGGCTGATCTTGATCTGCGCCAGCGTCTTCTCGAAGTAGGTGGCCAGGTCCACGACGCGGATGCCGTAGAGCTTGCAGTCCAGCAGCTGGCGCAGCGGCATGCTGCCGCCGCGGCGCTCGGACAGCGCCACGACGATCTCGTCCACGCCCAGGCGCATCGCCGCGTCGGTCAGGCTTTCGGCGGCCAGCAGTTCGTGCGCGGGCACCTGCGGGTCGACCTCGTTCGGGCCGGGCAGGAAGCCGACGATGTGCGCATGCGGATCGGCGGCGCGCAGGCTCTCGCTGACGGCCAGCGCGGCGTGGCCGCTGCCGAAGATCAGGATCTTGGTCCGGCCCGCGCCCTGCGCACCGGAGTGCGCGGCGTACACGCGGTGCACCATGACCAGCGCGACGGCCAGCATGGCGGTCGTGGTCAGCAGGTCGCGGTGGGAGACGGTGGCGGGGATCAGGCTGAACAGGCCGTAGGCCAGCGGCAGGCCGATCAGCAGCGCGAAGAGCGCGCGGGCGCAGGACTGCGTCAGCGAGCGCTTGTGGGATTGGGAGTAGAGGCCGGACGCGGAGTTGATGACGAACATGCCGCCGGCCAGCGAGAGCCCGTAGGACGCGGCGAAGCTCACCATGTGCTCGCTGCTGCCTTGGCTCAATGCGACCGCGAACACCGCCGCCACGATCAGGCCCAGGTCGAAAAGCACCTGGACCAGGGTTCGACGATGGAGGTAATGGTTAAAAATTCGAATCATGCCCGTCCCCAAAGCTGGTCACGGCATCCTCTCGGGATGCTGTCGCCGACCCGGGTGAACCTCTCAGGACCGCTCGTCGCGAACACGTCCTCCGCCAGAGGAGTCCCCATTCGCTGCGGGGGGCATCATGCCTCCCACCCCCAGGCTTGAAAGCCCCCTGTTTGCAGGGGCGATCGCCTTGCAATCCGGCTCGGTTGAACCCGTCTCGCCGACCGCCGCGGAATCCCCGAATCGACCCCTTGGCGCGTTGACCGGGGCCATTGTCTGTAGGCCCTGTTAGGTGCAAACCCCCTGACTGAATGCTTTGAGGGGCTCTCGTGTGGGAATGCACGTGAGTGAGGGGGGTGACCCCTCGATCAAGGGACAGGCCCGTGTCGCCCCGACGTCGGCTTGTCAGAGCGGAAGCGTGAAGGGGCGACCCGGGAAACGACGGGCGAAAAAAAACGCCCACCGAAGTGGGCGTCGTGTCGACGGCGCATGCTCGTCGCATGCTCGTCGCGTGACCGTCGCGTGACCGTCGCATGACGGCCGGCCCCTCTCCCGAGGGCCCCGGCCTCGCGCCGACGATCAGCGCACGACGGCGATCTGCTCGCGGTTGCCGCCCTTGTACGTGTACAGGGTCAGCGCGCCGTTCTTGATGTCGCCCTTGGCGTCGAACGCGATCGTGCCGGTCACGCCCTTGTAGTCGGCTGTCTTGGCCAGCACCGGCAGGTAGACCTTCGGATCGGCGGACTTGGCCTTGACCATCGCGTCGACCATCACGTTGACCGCGTCATAGACGTACGGGGCGTAGATCTGGACCTCGACCTTGTACTTGTCCTTGAACTTGGTCTTGAAGGCGTCCAGCGACTTCTTCGACTCGCCTTCCACGCCGCCCGCTTCCGCGCAGACGACCTGGCTGTCGGCCAGCGTGCCGGCGGACAGCTTGGGCAGTTCGGCCGTGCAGATGCCGTCGCCGCCCATGAACTTGGCTTCGATGCCCAGCTGCTTCATCTGGCGCAGCATCGGGCCGGCGACGGCGTCCATGCCGCCGAAGAAGACGACGTCGGGCTTCTTGCCCTTCAGCGAGGTCAGGATGGCGGTGAAGTCCGTGGCCTTGTCGTTGGTGAATTCACGACCGACGACCTTGCCGCCGGCGGCCTTGACGCCCTTCTCGAATTCATCGGCGACGCCCTGGCCGTAGGCCGTGCGGTCGTCGATGACGGCGATGGACTTGCCCTTCAGCGAGGTCACCGCGTACTTGCCCAGCGTGCCGCCCAGGTGCACGTCGTCGGCCACGACGCGGAACGCCGTCTTGTAGCCGTTGCGGGTGTACTTGGGGTTGGTCGCCGACGGCGAGATCTGCGGGATGCCGGCGTCGCTGTAGATCTTGGACGCGGGGATCGTCGTGCCGGAGTTCAGATGGCCGATGACGCCGTTGACCTTCGAGTCGACCAGCTTCTGGGCGGCGGCGGTGCCCTGCTTCGGATCGCCGGCGTCGTCTTCGGCCAGCAGCTCGAACTTGACCTTCTTGCCGCCGATCGTCACGCCCTTGGCGTTCAGCTCGTCGATGGCCATCTTGGCGCCCAGTTCGTTGTCCTTGCCCAGGTGCGCGATGGCGCCGCTGGTGGGACCCACGTGGCCGATCTTGACCACCGCATCCTGCGCCAGGGCGGCGCCGCTTGCGGCAATGGCGATTGCGCCCACGATCACATTCAGCTTGGATTGCATCTAGGAACCTCCGACTCGGGAATATGTGGAATGACGTTGAGTTCTCAACGCGAGCGACCATACCCCGAAAGACGGAAGCGTTTCCATAGTGAAAATGCTGTGAACGCGGTCACGGCGCAGACGTTGTCGCGCCCCTGTCACCGGGGCAAACCCGGATGGTTTTCGCAGGAGTGCGACGGCGTGCACACAGGCCGCACGCGAAGTGCGGATTTCCGCCCAGTCGATCGCGCATCAGGGGGATTCGCGCCCTGCCCATGGGCTTCGCGGCACCACGACGGCGCAACGCGTCACCGGCCTGGCACCAGCCCGGCGCGGGCTTCGCCTGGCGACGAAATGACAAGAATCAGTCGGCTCAGGCCGACATCACGTGGTGATTCAGCGTCAGGCCGAGCGCCTTGTAGGCCTTGAATCGTCCGCGTCCCGCGGCGACCTGCTCGGCGTCGGTGGAGACCAGCTCCAGCACGCGCTCGAAACGCTCGAGGCCGGGCGGTACGCCGGGCTCGAAATTGAGCAAGACCTGGCACCCGGCCAGCGCATCGAGCTGGTCCGAGAGCAGGATCGGGGTGCGCGCCCGCAGCGCCGCCGGGGTGTCGGCGCGCAGCAGCAGGTGGGGGAGGAATTCGCCGGGCTCGAAGGTCCAGAGCGTCTGGTCCAGCCGCTCCAGCAAACGCATCGGGCCCCAGATGCCGACGGTCAGTCCCGCCGCCTGCGTCTTGCGCAGCAGGCGGCAGGCGTAGACCTGGCGGTCGGGCACGCCGGTATAGAAGTTGACTTCCGTCACCGGACCCGCCCTTCCCTCGTCAGCTTGCGGAAGTTCCGAAGAACGCCGGCGGCGTTCAGCGGACCTGCGACAGCACGAAGTGCGTCAGCAGGCCGACCGGACGGCCGGTCGCGCCCTTGGCGCCGCCGCCCTTCCAGGCGGTGCCGGCGATGTCCAGGTGGCCCCAGCGGTACTTGGACGCGAAACGCTGCAGGAACTTCGCGGCGGTGATGGAACCGCCCTCGCGACCGGCGACGTTGGCGACGTCGGCGAAGTTGGTCTTCAGGCCGTCGGCGTAGTCGTCGTCCAGCGGCAGGCGCCAGCACGGGTCCAGCGCCGTCTCGCCGGCGGCGCTCAGCGCGGCGGCCAGTTCATCGTCGCTCGCGTACATGCCCGAACGCACACCGCCCAGCGCGATCACGCAGGCGCCGGTCAGCGTCGCGACGTCGACGACGGCCGCGGGCTTGAAGCGCTCGGCATAGGTCAGCGCGTCGCACAGGATCAGGCGGCCTTCGGCGTCGGTGTTCAGGATCTCGATGGTCTGGCCCGACATCGAGGTCACCACGTCGCCCGGCTTGACCGCGCGGCCGCTGGGCATGTTCTCGCAGGCGGCGATCAGCACGACCAGGTTGATCTTCGGCTTGAGCTCGACCACGGCGCGCAGCGTGCCCAGCACGGAGGCGGCGCCGCCCATGTCGAACTTCATCTCGTCCATGCCGGCGCCCGGCTTCAGCGAGATGCCACCCGAGTCGAAGGTGATGCCCTTGCCGACCAGCACCACCGGCGCCTGCGTCTTGGCGGCGCCTTCGTACTTCGCGACGATGAAACGCGGCGGCACGTCCGAGCCCTTGGCCACGGACAGGAAGGAGCCCATGCCCAGCTTCTCGATGCCCTTCTGGTCCAGGACCTCGACCTTGATGCCGTGGCTCTTGGCCAGGGCCTTGGTCTGGTCGGCCAGGTAGGCCGGCGTGGCGACGTTGGGCGGCAGGTTGGCGCATTCGCGCGCGACGGCGATGCCGGCGCCGATGGCCTGGCCGCGGGTCAGGCCGGCCTTGACCGCCTTGACGTCGTCCTTGCCGTGCAGCAGGGCGATCTTCGTCAGCTTCGACGCGGCGGGCGCGCTGGGCTTGGTCTCGCGGTAGACATAGGTCGCTTCCAGGGCGGCGAGCACGGTCTGCTCGGCCAGGGACTCGGTCAGCTCGGCGCCGAAACCGGCGTAGGCCACCGAGGCGCCCGTCGCGCCCTTGCCCTTGAGCTGGCCCAGCGCGGCGCCCAGCGCGCTGCGGGCGGCCTTGAGCGAGGCGCCGCTGGCGGCGACGATCAATCTGGGGGCCTTCAGGCCGGCGGGACGGACCAGGGACAAGACCTGACCCGCCTTCAGCTCGAAGTCGCCGAGCTTGACGGCATCCTTGACCAGGGCGGCGACGGCCTTGTCGAGCGACGCCGGCAGGCTGTCGCCCGCGACGACCAGCACGAGGGCGTCAGCGCCGTGCGACGACAGGGCGTCGAGGGAAACGAGCTGAGAGCGGAAGTCCATAATGCCGAGAAGTAGATAAAGTGCCCGGATGTTATTCGATTCAACCGTACGCAAGGAACTGGCCCGCAGTTTCGGATTGGCCTTCGTGGTCATCCTGACCATCGTCGTCACGATGCTGCTGGTGCGCTCGCTCGGCATGGCGGCCAAGGGCACGGTGGCCCCGCAGCACGTGCTGCTGTCGCTGGGTTATCTGGCCCTCGCCCAGTTGCCGGTGATGCTGAGCCTGTCGCTGTTCGTCGCCGTCGTCATGTCGCTGGGGCGCATGTACAAGGAATCGGAAATGACCATCTGGTTCGCCAGCGGCCTGGGCCTGACGCGCTTCGTGCGGCCGGTGCTGACGATGGCCTCGCCGGTGCTGGTCGTCGTGACGGTGCTGATGACCATCGTCTGGCCCTGGAGCAACGAGAACAGCGTGCAGCTGCGCGAGCAGTTCGAACAACGCAGCGATCTTTCGCGCGTCGCGCCGGGCCAGTTCCAGACCTCCAACGACGGCTCGCGCGTGTTCTTCATTGAGCGCGACCCGGCCGATGAATCCGCCGCCCGCAACGTCTTCATCATGAACAACACCGAGCACCTGGAGTCGGTGACGACCTCGGCGCGCGGCGCGCTGCAGTACAAGGACAACCAGCGCGTGCTGGTGCTGGATCACGGCCAGCGCAACGACGTCGACCAGCGCAACGGCGACAAGTCGGTGGCGCGCTTCCAGCAGTACCAGGTCGTCGTCGACGACGAGGTGATGCGCGCCGGCGGCACGCGCCCGCCCAAGACCCGTCCGACGCTGGACCTGCTGGTCGACCGCACGCCCCAGAACGACGGGGAACTGGCCTGGCGCTTCGGCATGATCCTGGGCTGCGTCAACCTGGTGCTGCTGGGGATCGGCATCTCGGCGACGAATCCGCGTCGCGCCAGCAACTGGAACCTGCTGTTCGCGCTGCTGGCCTTCATCGTCTACTTCAACCTGATCAACCTGACCCAGACCTGGGTGGTGGGCAACAAGATGAAGCTGGGCCCGGCGCTGGTGGCGCTGCATGGCGGCGCCCTCCTGGTGACGCTGCTGCTGCTGCTCTGGCGTGAACAGGGCGCGCGGCTGGGCGCGCCGCGCAGCGGCGTGCTGCCAGCCCCGCCCGAGAACCCCGCCTACGCGGAGACGGTCTTCGCCGCGCCCCCGGCCGGCATGGTGATCGCGCCGGCGTCGATGTCCGGCTCCACGCCGGGAGTGCCCACATGAGAACCGTCCGGCGGCTGCTGTACCGAGACATCCTCAGCTCCTTCACCCTGGTCATGGCCGGGTTCCTGGCGCTGTTCTTCTTCCTGGACTTCATCGACGACCTGGACCGCTTCCAGCGCCTGGGCCTGGGCATCGGGCTGGCGGTCTGGTCCAGCGTGCTGAAGCTGCCGGGCCGCTTCTACGAGCTGATGCCCATCGCGGTGCTGATCGGCACCATCTTCAGCATGGCGCGGCTGGCGCAGTCCAGCGAGTTCACCATCCTGCGCACCGGCGGCCTGGGTCCGCAGCGGGCGCTGGGCCTGCTGAGCGTGATGGCGCTGGCCTTCGCGGTGCTGGCCTTCGTCGTGGGCGACTTCGTCAACCCGTGGGCGGACCGCCAGGCGCAACTGCTCAAGTCCAGCGCCAGCGGCGGCGTCACGAACGCCCAGGGCGCCTGGTTGAAGGACCGCATCGGCGACTACAGCTACGCGGTGCACGTCGGCCGGGCGCGCGCCAACGGGACGATGGAGGACGTGCTCGTCTTCGAGTTCGACAGCAAGGGCGCGATGGCCACGCGGATGACCGCCAAGAATGCGACCGTCGACCCGACCGGCCGCTGGCTGATGAACGACGTGCGGCTGATGCAGTGGTCGCGCGCGCCGACGCCGCTGAACCAGCCGGCCCTGGCCGCGCCGCAGCACGCGGACCCGGCGGCGCCGCAGGACAAGCTGGCCGAGAACCCGGCCGTGCGCGAGATCCTGTTGCCGAAGTATGAGTGGCAGAGCCAGCTCCCCTCGGGCGTGGTGGCGGCCGCGGTGCAGCCGACCTGGAACATGTCGACGCTGGAGCTCTACCGCTACACGCGCCACCTCTCCTCGCAGGAGCAGTCGTCGGCGCAGCCGGAGATCCAGTTCTGGCGCAAGGCCTTCTATCCGTTCGCCTGCATGGTGATGGTGGCGCTGGCGCTGCCCTTCGCCTACCTGCATTTCCGCTCGGGCGGCATCAGCGTGAAGGTCTTCGGCGGCATCATGCTGGGCATCAGCTTCGTGGTGCTGAACGCGATCACCGGCCACCTCGGCCTGCTGCGCGACTGGACCCCGTGGCTCGTGGCCTCGGCGCCGAGCCTGCTGTACCTGGGCATCTCGATGGGCGCCTTCTACTGGCTGGTGCGTTATCGATGAGCGGCGGGATCGCCGCCTGCCGGGCCCCACGCGGGCCCTGTCGCCTGAGGGAGAACCGCTGATGGACAGCCTGCTGCTCTTCGCCCACGGGGCCCGCGATCCGGCCTGGGCCGGCCCGTTCCAGGCCATCGCCGCGGAACTGCAGACGCGCTGCCCGGACCTGCCGATCGCGCTCGCCTATCTCGAGCTGATGACGCCGGACCTGGCCACCGCCGCCGGCGCGCTGGTCGCCGTGGGCGCCACGCGCGTCCAGATCGTGCCCATGTTCCTGGGTGCCAGCGGCCATGTGCGCCGCGACGTGCCGCCGCTGGTGGAGTCGTTGCGCGCGCAGCACCCGGGCGTGCTGTTCGTGCTGCACGACGCCATCGGCGAACAGCCCTCGGTGATCCGCGCGATGGCGGGCGCGACGCTGGACCTGATCTCGTCCGTCACGCTCCCCGCCGACCCGCTCAACCCCGCCACGCCGACCGTGCTGGCCCAGTCCTGACGCTCCGACGAGCCCCGCACTGAACCCGCCATGAACCTCCACCAGTTCCGCTTCGTCCAAGAGGCCGCGCGCCGCAACCTCAACCTGACCGAGACGGCCAAGGCGCTGTACACCTCGCAGCCGGGCGTCTCCAAGGCGATCCTGGAGCTCGAGGAGGAGCTCGGCGTCGACATCTTCTCGCGCCACGGCAAGCGGCTGCGCAGCATCACCGAGCCCGGACGCCAGGTGCTGAAGTCCATCGAGATCATCATGCGCGAGGTCGGCAACCTCAAGCGCATCGGCGAGGAGTATTCCAAGCAGGATGTCGGCACGCTGTCGATCGCCACGACGCACACGCAGGCGCGCTACGTGCTGCCGGGCCCGGTCACGCAGCTGCGCAAGCAGTTCCCGCAGGTCATCATCGGCCTGCACCAGGGCAGCCCGGACCAGGTCGCGAAGATGCTGATCGACGAGACGGCCGACGTCGGCCTGGCGACCGAGTCGCTGTCGCAGTTCGAGGAGCTCGTCACCCTGCCCGCCTACGAATGGCAGCACGTGCTGGTGATGCGCGCCGAGCATCCGCTGGCGCAGCTCGAACGCATCGACCTCGAGCACCTGGCCGCGCAGCCGCTGGTCTCCTACCACCCGAGCTTCACCGGCCGCACCCGCATCGACCGCGCCTTCGCGCAACGCCAGCTCAAGCCCAACATCGTGCTGGAGGCGATCGATTCCGACGTCATCAAGACCTACGTCCGGCTGGGACTGGGCGTGGGCATCGTGGCCGAGATGGCGGTGCGCGAGGACCCGCCGGGCGGGGAACTCGTCTCGCGACCGCTGGGTCACCTGCTGGGCCAGAACGTCGCGCGCATCGCCTTCAAGCGCGGCGCCTACCTGCGCAACTACGTCTACAGCTTCGCCGAGCTGCTGTCCGATCGCCTGAACCGCACGCTGCTGCAGCGGGCGATGAGCGGCGAGGCCAGCGACTACGATTTGTGAGCCTCCCCATGCGCATTCACACTCCCGTTCCTGCGAGCCGTCTGCCCCAGCTGGGCGTGACGGTCTTCAGCGTCATGTCGGCGCTGGCGCAGCAGCACCAGGCGGTCAACCTGGGCCAGGGCTTCCCTGATTTCGAAGGCGATCCGGCGCTGCTGGACGCCGTCGACGCCGCGATGCGCGCCGGCCACAACCAGTACCCGCCGATGCCCGGCGTCCCGGCGCTGCGCCAGGCGATCGCCGCGAAGATCGAGACGCTCTACGGGCACTCGTACAACCCGGACACCGAGATCACCGTCACCGCCGGCGCGACGCAGGCGATCCTGACGGCGCTGCTCGCGATCGTGCACCCCGGCGACGAGGTCATCGTGCTGGAGCCGGCCTACGACAGCTACGCGCCCAACATCGCGCTGGCCGGCGGCGTCATGGTGCCGGTGCCGCTGGATCCGGCGAGTTTCCGTCCCGACTTCGACCGCCTCCGCGCCGCGCTGACGCCGCGCACCCGCGCGATCATGATCAACAGCCCGCACAACCCCAGCGGCGCCGTGTGGAGCGCGGACGAACTGCGCCAGCTCGCCGAACTGCTGGACGGCACCGACGTGCTGGTGATCAGCGACGAGGTCTACGAGCACATGGTCTACGACGGCCAGACGCACCAGAGCGTGTCGCGGCTGCCGGCACTGGCCGCGCGCAGCTTCGTCGTGTCGAGCTTCGGCAAGACCTACCACGTGACCGGCTGGAAGGTCGGCTACGTGACCGCGCCGGCGCCGCTGATGGCGGAGTTCCGCAAGGTCCACCAGTACAACGTGTTCACGGTGAACTCCGCGATGCAGCACGGCATCGCGACCTACATGCGCGACCCGGCGCCCTACCTGGGCCTGAGCGACTTCTACCAGCGCAAGCGCGACCGTTTCCGCGCCGGACTGGCGGGCTCGGCCTTCGTGCTGCGCCCCTGCCCCGGCAGCTACTTCCAGTGCGTCGATTACAGCGCGCTGCCGGCGCCGCTGGCCGCGATGGGCGACATGGAGATCAGCCAGTGGCTCACGCGCGAGATCGGCGTCGCGGCGATTCCGCTGTCGGCGTTCTACGGTGGCGGCAGCGACGCGAAGGTCATCCGCTTCTGCTTCGCGAAGAAGGACGAGACCCTGGACCTCGCGCTGGAACGCCTGAAGAGGATCTGAGCCAATCTGAGCCAATCGCACGCCCCGCCCCGCGGACAGCGAGCGCTACTGGGGCCGGAATGAGGCTGGGGGTTCGCGGAGGCGATGCCCCCTGCCTCGTGGAGCGCCCGCGCTTGGCCACACGCCAGGCTCGTGGCCCGCGCCTGCCGCCGGAACGGACGATCAGCGTCCCTTGGGTTCGCGCGGCGCGTCGTCCTCGACGAGCGACAGATCCAGATCCACCGACTGCGTGAGCGGCGTCCGCGACGGCGCTGGTGACTGCCAGACCATCGTGGCCATCTGGTCCGCCGGCGCGGTCGCATCCAGCGGCAGCACGACGTCGATGGACGACCCGTCGATCTCGTGCTCGGCGCGGTCCCGCGCCACCGCGTACAGCAGCAGCAGGTCGCGATAGGCTGGCAGCCCCAGGTCCCCGCTGTACTCCTGATGGTTGGACAGCAGGTCCTGCAGCAGGCTCATGCTGCCCTCGGGATCGGACCAGGCGGCCTCGAGCCGCTCGATCAGTTCCCCGTGGGTCTCCAGCGCCTCGCCCTGGTTCAGGTCGTCGCTCCACGACGGCGCGCGGGCGTGGAACTGCTCGGCGAAGCGCGCACCGACGCGATCGAAGGCTTCGCGGTCGCCGCGACGCTGATAGAGCTCCATCAGCTTCAGGAACGGCAGGCCGCTGGCCGCGTCGCGGTGGTTCAGGCGCGAGGACAGCAGCTCGATCGCCGCGTCGTCCTGGCCCAGCACCATGAAGAAGTCGACCTGCTGCTCGAGGTCGATGAGTTCCTCGACCGTCACGGTGACGCCACCGACGCCCAGGTCGGCCGACAGCGGCGCCGGCCGCGTATCGTCGCGCTCGAACCGCAGGCTCAGCGGCTCCAGCGCATCGAGCGCGGCCAGGGCGTCGAGCGCGTCGTCCGCCGCCGTGGTCGGCGCGCGGGCCGGCTGGCGCTGGACGGCGGACGTGGGCGGCGTGGGCGACATCAAGGGCGCGGGACGGGTCGGCTCCTCGTTGAGGCTCAGCGGCATCGGGATCGTCGACGGCGCCTGGGACGCCACCGGACCGTCGCTCGACAGGTGCGACATCAACGGCACCGGCGAGCTGTGCGGATCGGTGGGTGTGAACGGGGACGGACCGGTCGGCACGGGCGGCAGCACCGTCTCGGCCCCTGGCAGATCGTGGCGGGAGTCGCCCAGCCAATGCTGACCCGCCTCGCGCTTCTGCAGGCGGTTGCTGCGCCACAGCAGCAGGCTGCTCGCGGCCAGCGCCAGGCTCAGCAGGCTCAGGCCCAGCACCCAGACGGACGACGCGTTGCCCCCGCTCGCGGCATGCTCGCGCGCGGCCTGCAATTCCTGGCGCAGCGTGGTCATCGCGGCCATCGTGCGCTTCTGCTCGGCCTGCATCTCGGCAAGCTGCTTCTGCATCGCCAGCATCTGCTGGCGCGCGTCCTCGGCGGCGCTCGCGGCACTGGCGGCGGCCTCGGCGGCCAGCAGCGCCGGAGCCGCCGGCTGCAGCGCCTCCATGGGTTCCAGCGACAGGCGCGGCGTCGGCGCCCGCACCACGCGGGCCGCGCGGGCCTCGCGCGCCTGGATCTGGGCACGGGTCCGACTGGTCTCGCCGGCCGGGGCGCGGGCACCGTCGGTGCCAGGACTTGCCTCGACCGTCCGGCGCTGGGGACGCTGGGGGCGCTCGGCGCCGCTCGCGGTGGTGCCAGGCGTTGCGGCGGCCGCGATCGCCAGCTCATTGCCCACGCGCGGCGTCGACGAACGGGGAGCCGGTGCCTCCGTCGGGCGCGCCGGCTGGTTCTCCTGCAACGCCTGCAGCGCGGGCGACACGGTCGCCGCGGGCGGCGGGCCGGCGTCGGCCATCGGCTCGCCGTTCAGGCCCGGCGGGTCGATGAAGGCGGTGTACTGGCGCGTCAGGCGCGTCGGGCAGCCCACGCTGAGCTGCACCGAGACGATGGGCTCGTCGATCCGTTGCGCGCTGCGCAGCCGCACGCCGGTGACGCGCGTGCCGTCGCCCTCGACCTGCCAGTGCAGGCCCGACGTGGCCAGCGGGTTCTCGCCGGCGCTGACTTCCGCGCGCACGCACTCGGGCGTCACGGTCTCGCCGGGGTTGAGCTGGACGGGGAACAGCAGGTTCAGCGGCTGGCCCAATGACGATGCCGCCTGGGGGCGGCCGACACCGAGGCTCCAGGCCGGCGCCGACATCATGAGGATGGCAAGCACGAGAACGCTGTGCGGCGGCAACGCGCCGCGCGGGTCGTGATGATCTCGATCCATTCCCGCTGTTGTTGCTGTTGGTGTGCGTTTCACTCTAGCACGGCGCTTACAGGGACAAACCCGGAAAAGCGCCCCTTCCTCCCCCCGGATGCGCATCGCCCGCGCATCATGCGCGCATGGTCGCGGCGCCCACGGGCCTGCCGCGAGTCCCTCACAATAAGCCGGAAGAAGCCGCGACGCACGCGGTCCATCCGCACATTTCAGGAGACCGCTGGCTTGTCACGCCAGCGACAAAGCATGAACAGCTCGGTTCTTACAATTTCCGAACGCAACAACATCGAGACGGGGCCGTGGTTTTCCAAACTGTCACTGCCGCTGCGCAGCGACATTCTGGCGCGCGCCACCGTGAGACGCCTCACCGACGGCGCGCTGATGTCGGTGCGCGGCGAACCGGCCGAGGAATGGATCGGCGTGGCCAAGGGCGCGGTGCGGGTGAGTTCGGTCTCGCTGTCGGGCAAGCAGGTCACGCTGACCTATGTCGAGCCCGGCATCTGGTTCGGCGACATCGCCCTCTTCGACGGCCTGCCGCGCACCCACGATGCCAGCGCGCATGGCGAGACCACGCTGCTGGTGATCCGCAAGCCCGACTTCCGCGATCTGCTCCAACGCCACACCGAGCTCTACGAGGCGCTGCTGCGGTTGAACTGCCGCCGCCTGCGGCTGATGTTCGACCAAGTCGAGGACCTCAACACCCGACCCCTCGCCTCGCGGCTGGCCAAGCAGATCCTGCTGCTGGCGCGCAGCTACGGCGTGTCGCAGGGCGAGGAGGTCCGCATCGGCCTGCAACTGGCGCAGGAAGACCTGGCGCAGTTGCTGGGCGCCTCGCGGCAGCGCGTGAACCAGGAGCTCAAGGGCTTCGAGCGCGAAGGCGCGGTGCGCGTGGAGCCGACCCGGCTGGTGGTGTTGAGCAAGGAAAAGCTGCTGGCGATCGCCAACCGCTGAGCGTCGGGAGAACATCGACACGGTCGACACGGTCGACGGGATCGACCCGGTCTCCAGGACGCTCGGATCACGAATCACGACAACTTCAGGAGACCTTGTGGACGATGCTTTCACCGGCACCCGTGCCCCTTCGCAATCGATGGATGCCCAGGCGCTCGCCGCCTGGCTGGCGCGCGAGATCGACGGCTTCGCCGGCCCGCTGACGATCGAGCAGTTCAAGGGCGGCCAGTCCAATCCCACCTACAAGCTGATCACGCCGGGCGCGACCTACGTGATGCGCGCCAAGCCGGCGCCGGTGGCCAAGCTGCTGCCGTCCGCGCACGCGATCGAGCGCGAGTTCACGGTGATGCGCGCCCTCGCCGGCACCGACGTGCCGGTGCCGCGCATGCTCGCGCTGTGCGAGGACGAATCCATCGTCGGCCGCGCGTTCTACGTCATGGAGTTCATGCAGGGCCGGGTCTTGTGGGACCAGACGCTGCCGGGCGCGTCCACCGCCGAACGCACCGCGATCTACGAGGAGATGAACCGCGTCATCGCCGCGCTGCACCGGGTGGACTTCCGCGCGCTGGGGCTGGCGGGCTACGGCAAGCCGGGCAACTACTTCGAGCGCCAGATCGGCCGCTGGAGCAAGCAGTACCAGGCGACGATCACCGGCCCGAACGAGGCGATGGACCGCCTGATCGAGTGGCTGCCGGCGCACATCCCCGAGTCGGCGCGCGACGAGCGCGAGGTCGCCATCGTCCACGGCGACTACCGGCTGGACAACCTCGTCTTCCACCCGACCGAGCCGCGCGTGCTGGCGGTGCTGGACTGGGAACTGTCGACGCTGGGCCATCCGCTGGCGGACTTCAGCTACCACTGCATGTCGTGGCACATCCGCAAGAGCGGCGCGGCGCGCGGCCTGGGCGGCGTGGACCTGGCGCCGCTGGGCATCCCGAGCGAGCTGGACTACGTGCGCCGCTACTGCGAGCGCACCGGCCGCGGCGACGCGGCGACGGTGATGAAGGACTGGAACTTCTACCTCGCCTACAACCTGTTCCGCATCTGCGCGATCCTGCAGGGCATCGCCAAACGCGTCGAGGACGGCACCGCGTCCAGCCAGCAGGCCCGCGAGGCCGGCGCCGGCGCGAAGCCGATGGCGGAGCTGGGCTGGTCGTTCGCGCAGAAGCTGTCGGGCTGAGCGCGAAACGAGCGGCGGCGATCGCGCTGCGACCCACTGCTTTGGGAGCAGAGGGTCGCGAGTTCCGGAGCGGTCAGATTTTCAGGCTAGAATGCAAGGCTCAGTCGGGGCGTAGCGCAGCCTGGTAGCGCATCTGCTTTGGGAGCAGAGGGTCGCGAGTTCGAATCCCGCCGCCCCGACCAACCATCTCGAAAGCCGCAAGGAGTCCTGCTCCTTGCGGCTTTTCCTTTTCCGGCGCCCTCCGTTGGAACGCCCCCTCCAACGACGTGACGCGGCCCGCACCCATCAGCACGGAGGGGTCCCCGCCCAGGCCAAGCAACACCTGGCCCAGGAAGCGTGGGAATCCGACCCTGTGCGCCGGTTGGCGGGAGCCGTGCATGGATGCGGCGTCAGATGGCGATAGACGGCGTTAGACGGCCAGACGGCTAGACGGCGTTGTTGCGCAGCTGCCGGCGCACTTCGTCGGCGATGGGATGCAAGGCTTCAGGCGTTTCAGTTCCGACAACGCTGTAGCCCAGTCCCCGAGCAGCCCAGGTGAAGCCGCGAACCGCTCCGGTCGCATGCTTGAGCATCGGAGCCTCCTTGTCCACGAGCATCGGTCGGACCATCATCGCGATGCGCGTGCCATCCTGACGCTCATAGAAGAACAGGCCTCCGGAGCCGTGGGCGGTGGCGACCACGCGGCCGCCGGCGTAGCGGTATCCGGACTGGCTGAGGTCAGGAATATCCACCGGACGCTGCAGCTGGGTCGACACCTGATGGAGCAGCGTCGCCCGATCGGTCTCCCCAGGCCCTTCTGCGGAATACGCGGCGAAACTGCTGCGCGCTTCTCCAGCCAGGGCCACGATCCCGGACGTCGGCACGGGATCCCAGACGTCACGCATTTGCCAGCCGCCCAAGGCGCCGGTGCCGAGCGCCATGACGACGGCGGCGGCCGTTCTCCAGCGCCAAGGCTGCGGCGCGTCGCGCCGCGCAAGGAGCGTGTGGATCTGCAGCCGCTCGGGGACAGGTTCGTCGGCGATGGGCGCCAATGTCGACCGCAGCAGTTGGCGCTGCATGCTGAGGCTGGCCACCGTCGCGGCATCAGCGGGATGTCGGTCCAGATGCTCCTGCACCTCCTTGCGACGCGGCGCATCCAGCAGACCATCGACAAATGCGTGCAGGTCGTCCTCGTCGACGGGACGGACATTTTGCTTGCTCATTACTTCATCCTCCGCAAGTGCGGTTCCGCGGTCGCCGGGGGCCGCTGCCTGGGCCCCCCTTCCATGGCGCGCTGCAGCTTTTCCCGCCCCCGGGCCAGGCGCGACATGATGGTTCCGATCGGCACGTCCAGGGCCTTGGCAGCTTCCGCATAGCTCAAGCCTTCGACCGAGACCAGCAGCAGCACGGCCCTCTGCTCTTCAGGCAGCGTTGCCAGCGCTCTCGTCAACTCGCCGTACTGGACGTGCGACTCCTGGGTGGCAGGCGAGGCGAAGGCCGACTCATCCACATCGGCGATGTCGATGTGCTGCCCCCGGCGCGTGTCCTGGCGAATGCGATTGACGATGAGGTTGTGCGCAATCGCGAAGACCCATTGCCTCGTATTGTCGACCTGCCGGCGGGTCGCCCAGTGGCTGATGGCCCGCTCCAGACAGTCCTGGACCAGGTCGTCCGCGAGGTCCCGATTCCGGACCATCGCGCTCGCATACCGGCGCAGGGCCGGTATCAGCGGCTGGAGCTCGGTGATGAGCGCCATGTCGGGCGCCCTAGTCATGGGCGGACTGGGCAAGGGTCTGCGTCTGCACCGGCTCGCCTGGCTTGCCGTTGACCACCGGGACGATGACCAGGTAGCGCCGGGCGGCAGGCGCGTCGGACTGGACGATCTGACGAATCGGACCAATGGCATTCACGATCGCAGCCCCGGCGGGGTTGGTCATGAAGTTGGCCAAGGGCTGAAGGGCGCCACGGCCGTCCCGGGACTCGGCAAGCGCCAGGAGGAAAGGCTGCCTGGGCGTCAGACCCGTGACGGAGGCCTGCAACACCTGGAGCAGGCCTTGGTCGAACAGCGAGACGCTGGTCCGGGTCACGTCCGCCTTGCCGCCGGCGTCCGTCAGGGTCAGCGATGCGACCTGTCCGGCAACGCCCAGCGGCTGCAATCCTTGTGTGCCGTCGCCAGCGGGCACGGCGTTGGGCACGTAGACGACTGCCTGGGGCGCCTGTCCGATGGGAACGTGCCCGATCACGGTGTTCGTCGATGTGTCGATGACGGCCAGGGCGTCCTCGTTTTCCAGACCCACGTAGATGCGCGAGCCGTCCCCGGACGGCCACGCGCCGTGCGGCAGCTTGCCCACGGGCACGGTGGCCACCTGGCTGAAGTCATCCGTGCGGAAGACCTTCACCTGGTTCAAGCCGCCCACGGTCACATAGGCGAAGGTGCCTGCCTTGGTCTTGGCAAAATTCACGTGGTTGGTGATGGGTCCGGTGTCGAACGACTTCAGCACGTTGAACGGCGGTCTGGCGTTGAACGCGGTCGTGCGGCCGACGTCCTTGAGCGTGAACCACACCTGCGTGCCATCGGGCGAAGCGGCGATGTTCGGGCAGAACGGGCTGTCCTGCTTCACCTTCGCGACGATTTGATGGGTGGCCACCTCGATGACCGCGGTTTCAGGGTTGAAGGAGGAGCAGACGTAGCCGTACTTCCCATCCGGCGAGAAGATCTGCATCCCCGGACCGCCGGCCGTGACGATGCGAGTCTTCTCTTCGAAGGTCGCTGCGTCGATGACGGAGACGTAGTTCTCGCCGCGGACGGTCACCCAGACCTCTTTCCCATCCGGCGTGAAGAAGGCCTCATGGGGCGAACGACCGACATAGGTCGTGTGCCTCACCGCATTGGTCTGCGTGTCGATGAACGTCACGGCGTTCGAGCCGATGGACACGACGGCCAAGCTGCGGTGGTCAGGCGAGAAGCCCATGCCGTGGACCAGCACCTGGCCGCGATACAGCGGGCTGAAGTTGCCGGGCGACGGATCGCCCAGACGAATCACCCCCACCAGCCGATTGTCGACAGGGTCGGTGACGGACACCGTGTTGGAGAACTGTTCCGCGGCGTAGACGCGGTCACGATGGCTGATGGCGATGTCGGGAGCGGCAGCGCTGCCAGGTGCCTGACCGGCCATGGCGGCGCTGGCCCAGACGGCGGTCAACAGCAGTGACGTGCGCAGCGAATTCTTGAGCATGACGATTCCTAGTGGGTATGGCCGTGAGCCGCGCGCGGGGCGGAGGCCGGATCGGCGCCGTTGACGCCGTTGACGCCGTTGACGCCGACCTGTGTCGGCGCGGGAGCGGAAGGCGACAGCTCAGCGCCGATGGCGAGCTGCATGGCCGCGATTTCCTGCTGCTGGTCGACGATGATCTCTTGCGCGATGCGGCGCAGCTGTTCGTTCTTGCCATGGCGCAGTTCCGCCTGCGCCATCTCGATGGCCCCCTGGTGATGGGGAATCATCATCAGCGCGAAGTCGCGGTCGATGTCGCCGGACGGCTTCACGTCCATCGCCGCCATCATTCGATCCATGGCGGCATCGTTCTCCGCACGGAACGCTTCTTGAGGCGTGTTCGCGCCGGCGTAGGCGGTGATGGCGCAGGCCGCGACGGCCGAAGCCGCCATCCAGGAGGGCCAGCGGAGGCCACGAACTGTGATGTTCATGGGGTGTGCGCCCCCTCAATCGGCCGAGGCCGTGGCGGTGACGGTGGCGCCAGCGCTGGCCACCGCTTCACCGCGCTCGCGAGCGATGCGAGCCACCGCCATTGCGAAGGCGGGCGACTGGCGCAGCGCTTGATATCGCGCCTGGGCCTTCATGTAATCAGCGCCGTACACGTCCGGCGCATCGCGGCTGTCCAGGGCCTGCAGGCCCGATTGCCGGTAGATCTCAAGGTCGGCCAGCACCTGGGCCCGGGTCACCGGCGCGGCCTGGCTGGTGAGCACCCGCGGCAGCGTGGTGGCGGCGGCCTCGTGGGCAGGGCACGCGAAGGTGGCGGCGCTCATCACGAGCGAGGTGACGACAACGGCGATTTGCTTGTTCAAGAGGCTTCTCCATGGGATCAACGGGCAGGCCCGCGTTGAACGGGTCCGACAGGCGCCTGTCGCGACGGTGACCAGCGCTTGCCGGCTTCGCCCGAGCTGCGATGAACGCCTGTACTGACGTAGACGCCGCAGCCCCGGGGCTATTCCCCGGCCCTGAAAAGATTCCCGGCCACGAGCACGGCTCACTCCGCCGGCATGCGAGGGGGTGCCGCCAACTTCGGTGCCATCGCGCCGACGGTCTTGCGCAGGTGCTCCACCACATGCTGGGCGCGCGCCGACAGCGGCCATTCGGCACGGTGGATGAGCCACAGCGTGTCCACCACCGGCGAGCCGCAGTCGAGCACCCGGATCTCGTCCTGCCGAGGGAACGCACGCCGCGCATGCTGCGTCAGCACGGTGAACCCGAGGCCGCGCGCCACCGGTTCGAGCAGCAGGCCGATCTGGTTGCTGAAGCCGCGCACCGGCAGGTCGCGCACGCCCGGCGAGCCGGGGAAGTGGCGGCTCAACAGACGCCCGGCCATCGCCTGTCCGTCGGGATGATCGATGAAGCCGATGCGGCGCAGGTCGTCCCACTGCGCGATCGTCTCCGTCGCCGGGAACACCAGCTCCAGCGGCTCTTCCAGGAAGGCGCAGCTCGCGAGCCGCACATCGTCGGGCCGCAGCGTCACGAGCCCCAGTTCATAGCGGTTGTCCAGCACCGCCTGCAGCACATCGGGGTCAGGAGCGAACCGGTGCCGCACCACCAGTCCGGGACGCCGCGCCTGCAGGTCCAGCAGGTGCGGATAGACGAACAGCCCGATGCCGCCCGGCGTGATCATGCCGACCTCGCCCTGGCAGGCGTCCTCGTCCGCGAGCCGGCCGCGCAGGCGCTGGTCGGCCTCGTCCAGCTCGCGCCAGTAATCCAGCGTCGCCTTGCCCGCCGGGGTCAGCTCGATCGCACGCGGGCGGCGGATCAGCAGCGGCCCCAGCGAGCTCTCCAGATGCCGCACATGCTGACTGACCGCCGCCTGGGTCAGGTCCAGCGCCTCGGCGGCGCGCGTGAAGCTGCCCAGCCGCGCCAGGGTGGCGAAGCTGCGCAGCCATTGGGGATTCAGCATGGGCGACTCGGCTCGAACATAAGGAAGTCTTATCACGGCGATAAGGCCGCAGTACTTTTCATTATGGATCCGACTTTCTAGACTGCCGTCTCTGCGGGTCTTTCCCTGCTTCCCCCGCCCTCCGGCGGCTCCCGCTTTTCCCATCAAGGTCTCCATGTCCAGCCTGTTCTCTCCGTTCACTCTCAAGGACGTCGTCCTGCGCAACCGCATCGCCGTGCCGCCGATGTGCCAGTACAGCGCCACCGACGGCCTGGTCAACGACTGGCACCTGACGCACTACGCCGGCCTGGCGCGCGGCGGCGCGGGACTGGTGATCGTCGAGGCCACCGGCGTTTCGCCGGAAGGCCGCATCACGCCCGCCTGCCTGGGTCTGTGGAACGATGAACAAGCCACGGGCCTCGCCCGCGTGGCCGCGTCCATCGCCGCCGCCGGCGCCGTGCCCGGCATCCAGATCGGCCACGCCGGGCGCAAGGCCAGCGCCCACAAGCCCTGGGAAGGCGACGACCACATCGCCGCCGGCGATCCGCGCGGCTGGGCCACGCTGTCGCCCTCCGCCGTGCCTTACGGCAAGGGCCTGCCGCAGGTGCCCAAGGCCATGGACAAGGACGACATCGCCCGCGTCCAGGCCGACTTCGTGGCCGCCGCGGTGCGCGCCCGCGACGCCGGCTTCCGCTGGCTGGAGCTGCACTTCGCGCACGGCTATCTGGCGCAGAGCTTCTTCTCCGTCCACGCCAACCGGCGCGACGACGAGTTCGGCGGCAGCGCCGAGAACCGCGGTCGCTTCCTGCTGGAGACGCTGCGCGCCGTGCGCCGGGTCTGGCCCGAGCACCTGCCGCTGACGGCCCGTTTCGGCGTGATCGAGTACGACGGCCGCGACGAGCAGACACTGGCCGAAGCCATCGGCCTGACCCGCGCGATGAAGGCCGAGGGCCTCGACCTGCTGAACGTCAGCGTCGGCTTCACGACGCCGGAGGCGCAGGTCCCCTGGGGCCCGGCCTTCCTGGGCCCGATCGCGCAACGCGTGCGTCGCGAAGCCGGTCTGCCGGTCGCGGCCGCCTGGGGCTTCCACACGCCGCAACTGGCCGAACAGGCCCTGGCCGACGGACAGCTGGACCTGGTGATGATCGGACGCGCGCTGCTGGCCAACCCGCACTGGCCCTACCAGGCCGCGCAGGAGCTGAAGAAGGACAAGCCCACCTGGGTGCTGCCGGCGCCATACGCGCACTGGCTGGAGCGCTATCAACCGCAACGCGGTTGAGTCCCCCTCGACGAACGCCCTGACGATCGTGCACGGAGCCGGGCATGCCGGTACCCCCGGGAGCGAATTCCGAGCGGCGAGGAGGAGATTGAGCGGACGGGGGTACCGGCATGCCCGGCGGGCGCTCGGTCCCCGTCAAAGCGGATACGAATACCCCTGCTGGATCGCGCGCTCGTAGGTGCAGACCTCGATCGCGTCCCGGCGGCTGTCGAGGTAGTCCAGCAGCGCCGTGAACTTCGCGAACTGCGCCGCGTTGCCCGCCGGGATCACGTGGAAGACGAAGATGGCCAGCCCCCGGCTGGCCGCCGCATAGCTCGCGAAGTTGATCAGGTCGGCGCCGGTGTTGATGTTCAGGTCGATGCCCAGCGCCGTGACGTAGTTCGGATCGGCGATCGGAAAGGTCTCCGGCAGCACGGCCTTGGCGGTGATGGAGCCGCTGGCGCCGACGTTGAACCCGCGCATCCCCATCGGGAAGTTGGTCCTGCGCGCCGCCTTCCAGTCCAGCGCGTTGGGCGAGTTGTTGGAGAAGTAGGAGCCCATCCCTCCCCCGTTGAGCCCCAGCGCCACCCACAAGGCGCGTTGCGAGGCCATCTCGGACATCGCCTGGCTGCCGCCGAACGAGGGGTTCTCCGTCGACCAGGCCTGGGACGCGACCTGCCAGCCGTGCAGCCGGCAGAGCTTCTGCATCTGCGTGACGCTCATCTGGAACTGGTCCGGACCCGTGCGCAGCATCGCGGCGACCGCGCCCGGGAACAGCGAGCCCGGGAAGCCGCGCCTGGCCATCTCGAACGAGGCATCGGTCCAGGTGTCGGCCCGGCAGTCGTCGAAGGCGATCACCGCGGCGGCACGGCCCAGCTGCTTGGGACAGATGAACAGCCCGCCCAGCGCGATCCGCGTGCTGACGGTGACACCGCCGAGTCGCGCGCCCGCATGCGTGATCGCCGTGATGTCACTCGGTTGCGCGGCGCCCACGGCCACGAAGTCCTCGATCGCAAATCCCAGCACCTGCCATTCGAGCGTGGCGTTCCAGTTCACGCGCGTGCATTGCAGGTAGTTCCCGCCGCTCGCGTTGACCGTCCCGCCGGTGTAGAGACGCACGCCCGCCGTGATGCTGCCCGGGCCGGACGCGCCGCCCGGCAGCACCTTGAAGGCGAGGTAGACGTTGCAGCCCGTCAGGTCGAGCGCGGCCAGCGGCACCGCGCCCGGGATCGCGGTGACGGCGCCGCCCGAGCCCAGGGTGATGAGCGGGCTCGTGCCCATGTTGGCCGGATAGGCGCTGGACGCGGTGTTGCCGATGTAGGGATCGGTGGTGTCGTTGGTCTTGGTCGCGCCGCCGGTCAGCGCGGTCACCGCGGCGGCGGCCGTCGTGAAGAGCCCGAGGTTGCGCTTCTTCGGCCAGAACGTCGGCGGCGGCGCGGACGGGCCGGAGATCAACGGCATCTCGAAGGCGCCGGCCACGACGTTCGGCGGCGTCAGCAGGGTTCCGGTCGACACCTCGGCCTCGAGCGCGTCGGCGGTCGGCGCGGGGAACGGCATCAACGAGCGCTGCTGCACGCCCACGACCTGACCGAAATCATCGACGACCCATTGCAGTTGGCGACGGGGGTCGTCGGCCATGGTTCAGCGCCTCGCCACGTCCAGCGGCACCGCCGCGGTCTCGACGAAGATCGACGGCCGGAAGCCCTCGGTGTGGCCGCTCGCGGCCTTGCCCGAATCCGAGGCCAGCACCTCGATCGCGAAGGCCGACATCGGCTTCGCGAACAGGAAGCCCTGCAGCTCGTCGCAGCCCATCGCGACCAGCTGGTCGCGTTGCGCGGGCGTCTCCACGCCCTCGGCGACGACCTTCAGGTGCAGCACCCGCGCCATCTCGATGACGGCGCGCACGATGGCCTGCGCCTCCACGCTGGTCGCCACGTCGGCGACGAAGCTGCTGTCGATCTTGAGCTCCTGCGCCGGCAACCGGCGCAGCGCGGCCAGGCTCGAGTACCCCGTGCCGAAGTCATCGATGGACACATGCACGCCCAGCGCGCCCAGCCGCTTGAACGCGCGTCCGGTGACGGTGGCGTGCTCCATCGCGACGGATTCGGTGATCTCGCAGGTGAAGCGCTCGGGCCGCAGACGGTGCTTCTTGAGGCCCTTCTCGAGCCGGAGGATGAAATCGTCCGAGCGCATCTGGTAACCCGACACGTTGATGGCCACGCGCATCCGCAGGCCCATCTCGCGCCAGCGCGCCGCCTGGGCAAGCGCGGTGTCGGCCACCCAGTCGCCGATCGCGTCGATCACGCCGTAGCGCTCGGCGACCGGGATGAAGCGCGACGGGCTCACCATGCCCAGCGTCGGATGCCGCCAGCGCAGCAGCGCCTCCACCGCGGTGACCTGCATCGTCTTCGCGTCCATCTTCGGCTGGTAGACCAGCTCGAGTTCCTTGCTCTTGATCGACTCGCGGAGCTCGCGCGCCATCGTCAACTCCTCGCGGAGTTCCTCTTCCTGCACCGCGTCGAAGAACGCATGGCCGTTGCCCCCGAGGCGCTTCACCGAGCGCATCGCCGTCTGCGCGCGCCGGATCAGCCGGATCGAGCTGCCGTGCTCGGGCGACATCGCCACGCCTACCGACAGCCCCGCGCGCATCGGCGTCGTGCCGATCACGACGGGTTGGCCCAGGCTCTCGAGCACCTGGCGCACCAGTGCATCGGTCTGCGAGGGAGGCACCTCGCTCCAGAGGGCGAACTCATCGCCCGCGAGCCGTCCGACCAGGGCCTTCTTGCCGCCGATCTGCCGCAGGCGCTCGGCGGTGCGGATCAGCAGGTGGTCGCCGAACTCCTTGCCGTGCTCGTCGTTGACGAGGCGGAAGCCGTCCAGTCCGATGTACAGCAGGCAGCCCTGCCCTTCGCGGCGTTGGAGGCCTTCCAGCATGGCGGCGAATTCATCCTCGAAGCGGCGCGCCAGCAGCAGGCCGGTGAGGCGGTCGCGCTGGCGCCGGCGACGGGCACGACCGAGCCGGCCCTGGACCGCCATCAGCAGCGTCAAGGTCAGCGCGACGCCCAGCAGGACGCCCAGGAGAACCCACATCAGCGTCAACAACGGCTCCGGAATCGGCAGGGGAAGTCCGCATGCTAGGCGCTGAATGCGCTTCCGTGCGATCTCAGCACCGGAATGCGGGGGCAGGTCTGACCAGCGGCGACCGGAGGGCGTGACGAACTCGGCGGGGGCCGGGCGTTGCGTGCGAGAGGGGCCGGCGCGGCGCGGCGTGCGCGCGACACCCCACCCGCAGGGGCGATAGGCGCGATGGGCAAGCACCGATAGGTGGAAACCCCATGCGCACGGACCTGTCAGCACGATGTCAGGCAGAGACAATGCGCGCTGTTTTTTTGTTTCAAAACAGCGCCTTTTTCCTGTTCTCCTGGTCACGAGCCGGGAGGCGGGCGGGGCAACGGGAACGAACCCGGAAAGATCGAGCACAGCATGGCGCTACAGCATTTGACCGACGAACAGGTGCAGACCTGGTCGCGCGCGCAGAAGGACGAGTGGTGGTTCAAGAACGTCTTTCGCGGCGACATGGCGCAGCTCTCGCTGCGCTCCGGCTTCACCGGCTTCATGCTGGGCGGCATCCTGGCGGCGACCTCGCTGTACATCGGCGGCAAGACCGGCATCAGCGTCGGCGTGGGGCTGACCTCGGTGATCCTGGCCTTCGCGATGTTCCGCATCTTCGCGACGCTGGGCTGGGCCTCGGACTACACGATCCTGGAGAACAACTGCACCCAGTCGATCGCGACGGCCGCGGGCTACGTGGTGTCGCCGCTGTTCTCGTCGCTGGCGGCGTACATGCTGGTGGTGGACCACATCGTGCCGTGGTGGCAGATGATGGTCTGGATGATCGTGATCGCGATCCTGGGCGTGCTGGTGGCCTTCCCGATGAAGCGGCGCTTCATCAACGAGGACCAGCTCCCCTTCCCTGAAGGCCGCGCCTGCGGCGTGGTGCTGGACTCGCTCTACACCGGCGAGGGCGGCGAAGGCATGTACAAGGCCAAGCTGCTGGCCAAGGTCGCCGGCGGCGCCGCGCTGTACCAGGCCGTGGTGAGCGACGGCTGGATGAAGCTGCTGCAGTTCAAGATCCTGCGCATGGACCAGTGGGCCGGCATGACCGAGCCCTGGACCTTCCACGAGCGGCTGGACCAGTACTACTACGGCCTGGCGGCCAAGGCCGAGATCTGGATCCCGAAGATCCTGGGCACCGACATCCGCGCCCTGGGCCTGCGCCTGACGCTGGACGCCGCGATGCTGGGCGTCGGCGGCCTGATGGGCATCGCGGTGGCGACGAGCTGCCTGCTGGGCGCCTTCGTCAACTTCGTGGTGCTGGCCCCGATCATGATCCAGGCCGGCGACATCGTGCAGCGCGTGGGCCCGACGGGCGCGCTGATCCCGATCTCGCGCGTGGAGATCGTCAACCAGTGGTCGATGTGGTGGGGCGTGGCGATGATGGTCGCGGGCTCGCTGACGACGCTGCTGGCCAAGCCCGACCTGTTCCTGTCGGTGTTCAAGGTCTTCAAGAAGAAGCCCGCGGGCAAGAGCGAAGGCAGCGACCTGCTGAACCACATCGAGGTGCCGCTGTGGATCTCGTACGTCGGCGTGCCGGTCTTCGGCGTGCTGGCGGCGTGGACCTCGCACGCGTTCTTCGGCGTGCCCTTCCTGATGGCGCTGATCTCGCTGCCGCTGATCTTCGTGCTGACGGTGATCTGCACGAACTCGATGGCGCTGACCTCGTGGACGCCCACGGGCGCGCTGTCCAAGATCACGCAGTTCACGATGGGCGCGATCGACCGGTCCAACCCGGCGTCCAACCTGGTGCCGGCGGGCATGACGGCGGAGATCGCGTCCAACGCGGCCAACCTGCTGAGCGACATCAAGCCCGGCTACATGCTGGGCGGCAAGCCGCGCCACCAGGCGATCGGCCACATCATCGGCGTGGTAGCGGGCGTGCTGTTCTGCGTGCCGCTGTTCTTCCTGCTGTTCGTGCCGAAGAACGCCGAGGGCGTGCGCACGACGGCGACGATCATCTCGGACCAGTTCTCGATGCCGGCCGCGGTGCAATGGCGCGGCGTGGCGGAGATCATCGCCAACGGCCTGCACAGCCTGCCGGCGTCGGCGCTGATCACGATGGCGATCGCGGCGATCTGCGCGGTGGTGATCGAGGTGATCAAGATGGCGACCAAGGGCAAGTTCCCGCTGTCGTCGGTGGCGATCGGCCTGGGCGTGGTGCTGCCGCCGGAGTCGACCTTCGCGATGTGGGTCGGCGCCATGATGTTCTTCGTCATGGGCAAGCTCTACAAGACGCCGGGCACCAAGGGCTGGAAGCGCTGGGTCGACGGCTGCGAGCCGATCTGCGCGGGCCTGATCTCGGGCGCGGCGCTGATGGGCATCGGCAACGCGATCGTCAACGTGCTGATCTGAGCTTGAGCTTATCGACAGTCGATCGGACAAAGATCGATATCGAACCATTCCACGGGCGCCGGTAACGGCGCATCGCATGGCACAATTCGGGCCCTTCGGCAGGCGTGGGAACGCCTTCCGAAGGGCCCGAAGTCATTTCCGGACGCGGGCCGTCGGTCTACCGATTTCAGTCTGCCCGTAGCTCAACTGGATAGAGCAGCTGCCTTCTAAGCAGCAGGTCGGGGGTTCGAGTCCCTCCGGGCAGGCCACATTCGTGCCGCAAGCCGGCCTTGTCACGATGTCGGAGCCAGCGCCGATCCCCACTGAGACATGTCTTGCCCCCCCCCGGAGATGCGACATGCTTAACAACCTGAGGATTGCGCAGCGGCTGGCCATCGGATATGGGGCGTTGCTGCTCCTCATCTGCGCGACGTTCATCGTGGCCGTCGTGCAGGCCAATCGCCTGGCCGAGGCCGCCGGGTACTACTCCGAGAACCTGGTGCCGTCCTATCAGTCCGAGTACAGCATCGACACGATGCTCCGGGAGCTCAGGGGTGCCGGGTTCCAGCATGTCCTTGCCTCCACGCCGGCGCAGATGGCATCCATCGAATCCAGGATTCAGCAGATCCGCGGCGACATCGCGAAGGAACTGCACAGGTACGAGAGCGATTTGATCTCCGATGACCAGGACAGGCGCCTGCTGGTCGCCACCAGGGACGCCATCAAGCGCTTCGACGCGGAGTGGGAGAAGGTCCTGCCGGTATCGCGACAAACCGCGGAGAACCCCTCGAAGACCGCCGAGGCCAACGCCATGATGCTGGGAGCGGCCGCCGACGCCTACAACGCCGCCGTCACGTCCATCAAGGCATGGTGGGACTACAACGTCTCGTTGTCCGAAGCGCAGACAAGGGCCGCGAACGCCACGCGGGACACCGCCTTCGTATCGCTGGGCATCATGGTCGTCGCCTCCCTGCTGCTGGGTGTCGGCGCGGCGATCATCACTTCCCGCTCCGTCGTCGGACCCGTCCGGAGAGCCGTGGAAGTGGCTTCCACCGTCGCGCGCGGGGACCTGACATCCAGGATCCTTGTTGAAGGCCGGGATGAGACGGCCCAGCTGATGGAGGCCCTGTCGACGATGAACACGAACCTGTTGGACATCGTCGGGCAGGTGCGGTCCAGCAGCAACAGCATTGCCACCGGCTCCGCGCAGATCGCCACGGGCAATGCGGACCTCAGCCAGCGCACCGAGGAGCAGGCCAGCAATCTGCAAGAGACGGCCGCATCGATGGAGGAACTCTCCAGCACCGTCAAGGCCAACGCGGACACGGCCAGTCGGGCGACCGAACTGGCGTCCTCGGCCAGCGACGCCGCCGAGAAGGGCGGAACGCTGGTGGACAGCGTCGTACAGACGATGCACGGCATTGCCGAGGCCTCCAAGCGGATTGCGGACATCACCGGGGTCATCGACGGCATCGCCTTCCAGACCAACATCCTGGCGCTCAATGCCGCGGTGGAGGCCGCGCGCGCCGGGGAGCAAGGCCGGGGCTTCGCCGTGGTGGCCGGCGAAGTCCGCACGCTGGCGCAACGCTCGGCGGAGGCCGCGAAGGAGATCAAGGTCCTGCTCGAGGTCAATGCGGAGAAGGTCCGGGTCGGCACTGCCCAGGTCGATGCGGCGGGCGCCTCCATGCGCGACATCGTCGACCAGGTTCAGACCGTCAACGAACTCATCCGATCCATTGCGCACGCGTCGTCCGAGCAGACCACCGGCATCGGCCAGGTCGGCGATGCGATCAGCCAGCTGGACCAGGTGACACAGCAGAACGCCGCGCTCGTCGAAGAGAGCGCGGCCGCCGCCGAGAGCCTTCGCGTCCAGGCGACCAAGCTCACCGAAGTCGTGGGCGTCTTCAAGCTCGCGTAGCGGGGGTGCCCGGGCTCGGCCAGAATCCCTCCACGAAAAACACGCGCAGGAGGAAAGTCTCTTGACACCGATCCGATGCCTGACGCTCGCGGCCCTGCTGTGCGTTCCCCTCACCACCTGGTCCGAACCCGAGATCCAGGTCGGCTTTTCACCCGAAGGCTCGGCACGCCAGCTCGTGCTGGAGACCATAGTCGGCGCCAAGGAGCGCATCCAGATCCTGGCCTATGCCTTCCAGGCGCCCGACATCATGCAGGCGCTCGTCGATGCGAGGCAGCGCGGCGTTCAGGTGCAGGTGGTCGTGGACAGGAAGCGCAACCAGAACAAGCCCAGCAAGAAGGCGATGGACTTCGTGACCAGCCGCGGCGTGGAGCTGCGCACCAACGACCACTTCCACATCCACCACGACAAGACGATCATCGTGGACGGGCACACGGTCGAAACGGGCTCGTTCAACTTCGCGCCGTCGGCGGAGACGCTCAACTCCGAGAACGTCGTGGTGATCCGCAACGCGCCTGAGATCGTCCGGCAATACCTGGCGCACTGGCAGTCGAGGTGGGACCTCGGCAAGCCCTATGACGCCAAGGCCTTCTCCGAGAAGTCGGCGTCACCGCCCGTGCCCTGATCACGTGCGCCGCAACTGCGCTGGAACGAGCGTGCGCGATCAGCGCCAGACCCCCCGCCTCATCGATCCCGGGTCGACAAGCCTCGCCGTCCGGCCGATCAATCATCGACATCCGGCAGGCTGGGCAGCTCCTGGTTCTCGTGCGCATTGAGCCATTGACCTTCGGCAACGGCCTCCGCGCGATCCGCGTCGCCCAACCGCCTCGCCGCCAGGAGCGCGATCAGCACGGCGAAGCTCCCGATCGTGTAGCAGCTGAATCGCTCCAAGCCAGTGGCCTGCATCGGAAACAGGTCCACGAGGCACAGCACCAGCACGAACGCGGCAGCGGCGAACACGCGCTTCCAACGTTGGTGGGATCGTTCCAGTTCCTGCAGGGTCTTCATACGTGGCCGCTCCAGATTCGGGCCGGATCATAGGGGCACCGCGGATCCGTCGATACTGTCCCTTCCCTCTTCGATCCACGACGTCCCCGACGCCTCTCGATGCTGCTGTCCGCGCTCCGCAAAGTCTTCAAGTTCCTGCTCGTCCTGCTGCTCGCCCTCGCCTTGCTGGCGGTCTGGGGATTCCTGATCGAGCCCCGCTGGGTGGCGCATCGCGAGATCGCCGTCGAGGTGCCCGGCTGGCGCGGTCCTCCAGCGCTGAAGGTGGCGGTCGCCTCCGACTGGCACATCACGCACGAGTTCAAGCACGTCATGACGATCGCGCGCGCCAACGCCATCGTCGACGAGATCAACGCCGCCAAGCCCGACGTCGTGCTGTTGCCCGGCGATTTCATCTACGGTCGCGGCGAGGACGGCACGACGCCGGAAGACGTGGCCGCCGTGCTCGGCCGCCTGCGCGCCACGCGCGGTGTGTACGCCGTGCTGGGCAACCACGACTGGTGGACCGACGGCCCGAGGTTCAGTCGAGCGCTGGGCGCGGCCGGCATCAAGGTGCTGCTGAACGAAGCGGTGCCGCTGCCCGACACCGACGTGTGGGTGCTGGGCATCGGCGACAGGACCTCGATGCAGAGCGACCCGGTCCGCGCCGCGCGCCAGTTGCCCGCCGGCGCCCAGGCGCTGACGCTGATGCATGACCCCGCCAGCGCACTCGCTCTGCCGCCGGTGCCAGGTCTTGCCGTGGCCGCGCACACGCATGGGGGTCAGGTCTGGATCCCGTTCGTCGGCTCCGCCGTCGCGCCGCACGGCTGGCCGAAGGACAAGACCCACGGGTGGGTGGACGTCGGCGGCCAGCCGGTCTACATCACCAGCGGTCTGGGCGTCAGCATCTATCCGGTCCGCATCAACATGCGGCCGGAGTGGGTGATGTTCAGCGTGAGCGGCACGGCCCGCGATTGAGGGAGGCCGTCGCCGCCATGCCGGCGCTAGCATCGCCGCCATGTGCTACAGCGCCCGCATCCGCCAGGAATGGAAGACCTTCTGCGCCCGCCTGGGCGTGAAGATCTCGCTGGCCGATTACATCGAGCTCTTCTGGGAACGCGCCGACGGCCGCAAGCTGCCCCTGCCCAAGACGATGGAGGCGATGTTCGCGGACCCGCGCACGGACGACGAGCAGCGCGCCTGGGACGCCGTCGTCCGCTACCGTGAGTCACGGACCGGGGAAATCGAGCAGGAGCTTTTCGAGCTGCGCCGCCGTGTCGCCGACGCCGAACGCAAGCTCGCCGCGAAAGCGACCAGGACCGCCGAGGACAGCCGGCGCATCGCCCTGAACAAGATCGACCAGCGCCTGCGCTGGCTCGGCGACCTGCGCCGCGATCTGCCGACCGAGGAACAGGACTCCCGCATCTACCCCGGCTGGTACGTGCCGGTCATCGTCATGGAGAACGGCCAACGCGTGCTCAAGCCGATGCGCTATCAATGCCGCCCTGCCGGCAAGCCCGCGTTCTTCGACACCAGGTTTCCAGGCACGTACAACGCGCGCCGCGACGGCCTCGCCGGCTTCTGGAAGGGCCAGTTCGGCGTGAGCCACGGCGTGATGGTCGCGGACGCGTTCTTCGAGATCGTCGAGCGCGACGGCCGCAAGGTGGTGCTCGAGTTCCGTCCGCAAGGTCACGGGGACATGCTGGTGGCCTGCCTGTGGTCCCGCTGGGAATCGCCGGAGGCGTCCGGCGAGCCGCCGCTCCTGTCCTTCGCCGCGATCACCGACGACCCGCCGCCCGAGATCGCGGCCACGGGACATGACCGCTGCGTGATCCCGATCAAGGAGGCCCACCTCGACGCGTGGCTGAACCCGCAAGGCGATGTGGCGGCCATGCAGCGCCTGCTCGACGACCGCGAGCGACCGTTCTACGAGCACCGGCTCGCGGCCTGATTGCAGGCCGGTGAAGAGCGCCGAGTTCAGCAGCAGGAGCAGCGGGGTAAGCAGCAGCACCGCGGGCACGATCAGGAGGAGCGTCGGCGGCAGCGACGACAGGTCGGGATGGACGACCTCCCGGTAAGCGACGCCCTGCATCTGCATCTGCATCTGCATTGCCACGGCGATGACGATGCCGTCGGCCGGCACCCGCCCGAGGCCGAGCGCCAAGGCTGAGACCACCCTCGCGCGCGTGATAGCCTCGCGCCCCATGTCTCAAGAGCCCACCGTCGACGACGCCCCCGCGCGCGCCTCGCTGCCCGAGGTGCTGCTGCTCGCCAGCGTCTTCGTCATCGCCGCCTGCGGGCTGGTCTACGAGCTCGCGGCCGGCGCGCTCGCGAGCTACCTGCTCGGCGACTCCGTCCTGCAGTTCTCGACCATCATCGGCGCCTACCTCTTCGCGATGGGCGTCGGGTCCTGGCTGTCACGCTACATCGACCGCCAGCTGATCGCGCACTTCCTGCGGCTGGAGCTGCTCGTCGGCGTCATCGGCGGGCTGATGCCCGCGGCGCTCTTCACCGCGCACAGCCTGCTGCCGCCATCGCAGGTCGCCGCCTTCCGCGTGCTGCTGTACGGGCTGGTGCTGCTCGTGGGCATGCTGGTCGGCCTGGAGATCCCGCTGGTGATGCGCATCCTCAAGCGTCACTTCCGGCAGCGCTACGCGCTCAAGGAACTGGTGTCGCAGGTGCTGACCTTCGACTACCTCGGCGCGCTGCTGGTCGCCGTCGCGTTTCCGCTGCTGCTGGTGCCCAACCTCGGGCTGGTGCGCACGGGGCTGTTCTTCGGGCTGCTGAACGTCGCGGTCGCGGTGTGGGCGCTGTGGCTGTTCCGCGCGGAGCTGCGCGGCTGGCGCTCGCACGCGCTGACCTGCGCGGTGGCGATCGGGCTGCTCGCCGCGGCGATGGCCGGCGCCGACCGGCTCAGCACCTGGGCCGAGGACCGCTTCTACGGCGAGCAGATCGTGTTCAAGGAAAGCAGCAACTACCAGCGCATCGTCGTCACGCAGGGCGCGGCGGGCACGCGGTTGTTCCTCAACGGCAACCTGCAGTTCCACTCGCGCGACGAGTACCGCTATCACGAGGCCCTCGTGCATCCCGCGATGGCCGCGCAGGGCGCGCCGCGCAAGGTGCTGGTGCTGGGCGGCGGCGACGGCATGGCGGTGCGCGAGATCCTGCGCTATCCGTCCGTCGAGCAGGTCACGCTGGTCGAGCTCGACCCGCACATGACGACGCTGTTCTCGACGATGCCGCTGCTAAGACAGCTGAACAAGGACGCGCTGCTGAGCCCGAAGCTGCACATCGTCAACGCGGACGCCTTCAGCTGGCTGGAGACGACCGACGAGATATTCGACGTCATCGTCATCGACTTCCCCGATCCGAGCAATTTCGCGCTCGGCAAGCTGTACACGGCCAGCCTCTACAAGATGGTCGACCAGCACCTGAGCGCATCGGGGTACGCGGTGATCCAGTCGACCTCGCCGCTGGTGGCGCCGCGCGCGTTCTGGACCGTCGTGAACACGGTGGAGTCGGTCGGCCTCACCGCGACGCCGTACCACGCCCACGTGCCGAGCTTCGGCGAATGGGGCTTCGTGCTGGCGAGCCGGCGTCCGTGGTCGATGCCGCGCCAGTTGCCGCCGGGGCTGCGCTTCCTGAGCATCGACGGCATCCCGGCGCTGATGAGCTTCCCGCCGGACATGGCGCGACCTGAAGGGCTCGAAGTGAACCGCCTGTCCAACCAGGTGCTGGTGCACGAGTTCGAGCGCGAATGGGGCAAGTTGCATTGAAGCGGCGTGACCTGCTGACGCGCACGCTGGCGGCCTCGCTGGCCACATCGCTGGTGCCGATGCTGTCGGCGAGCGGCCGCGACGCGCGGCCGCTCGCCGATCGGCTGGCCGAGCGCCTCGTGGAACTGCCCGGCGGCTGGACCGGCGCGAACTGGGAGCGCGGCCATCGGCTGCGCGGCGCCCTGCCCGTCTGGTCGGCGGCCACCGGCGCGCCCCAGCGCGCGCAGGTGCTGGTGCTCGGCGCGGGGATCGCGGGACTGGCCTGCGCGCGCCGGCTGCGACTGCAAGGCGTCGATGTCGCGCTGCTCGATCTGGAGGATGTCCCCGGAGGCAACAGCCGTGGGCATCGCATCGGCGCGGGCCCGGCGCTCGGCGGAGGGCTGCGCTGCCCGCTGGGCGCGCACTACCTGCCCACGCCGGGGCCGGAGGCCGTCGAGGTGCGCGCGCTGCTGGAGGACCTCGGACTCGCCCGCCAGGAGCACGGTCGCACCGTCTACGAGGAACGCTGGCTCTGCCACAGCCCGCAGGAGCGGCTCTGGTGGCACGACCAGTGGGTCGACGGGCTGCTGCCGCCGGCCGAGTCGCCGGAGGTGCAGGCGCAGTACCGCCGCTTCGGTGAACTGGTCGACCGGGCGCGGCATGAGGTCGGCTTCGCGATGCCGAGCACCCATCACGCATGGACGCCGGCGCACCAGGCGCTCGACGCGAAGACCTTCGCCGCGTGGCTCGACGAGCACCAACTGACCGCCGCGCCGCTGCGCTGGTACCTGGACTACTGCTGCCGCGACGATTACGGCGCCGATGCCACGCAGGTGTCCGCGTGGGCGGGGCTGCACTACTTCGGCAGCCGCCACGGCTTCATGAGCGGCGAGGAACGCGAGGCCGTGCTGACCTGGCCGCAAGGCAATGGCTGGTTGTCCGAGCGCCTGGCCGCGCCGCTCGGCGAGGCCTTCCACGGCGGACGCACGGCGCTGCGCGTGCGCGAGGAGCGCCATGGCGTGCAGGTGCTTGTCTGGAACGACAGGGACCAGGTGGCGGAGTTGTGGGAAGCCGATCAGGTCGTGATGGCGATGCCGCTGTTCATCGCGGCGCGGCTTCTGGAGCAGCCACCGCCAGCGCTGACCGAGGCCGCGAAAGGCATGCGCTACGCGCCGTGGCTGGTGACGAACCTGTTGCTCGACGCGCCGCCGCTGGAGCGGCTCGGCGCGCCGATGTCCTGGGACAACGTCGCCTACGGCGGCGAGGCCCTGGGCTACGTCAACGCGAACCAGCAGGACCTTGATCCGAGCCGTGGTCCGATGGTGCTGACCGCCTACCGCTCGCTGCGCGAGTCACAGCGCAAGGACCTGCTGCAGGACGACTGGCGCGCGTGGGCGGCACGCGTGCTCGCGGACATGGCGCCGATGCACCCGGACCTGCCGGAGCGGCTGCAGCGCATCGAGCTGATGCGCTACGGACACGCGATGAGCATTCCGCATCCGGGGCTGCGCGGGTCACAGGCGCTGACCGCGCTGCGCGAGCGCCCGCAAGGGCGGCTTCATTTCGCGCATGCGGATCTGGCGGGGTACTCGGTGTTCGAGGAGGCGTTCACGCAAGGTGAGGTGGTGGCGGCGCGCTTGACGCGCCGACCTCCTCGCTAGAAGCGCGGTGCGTGATGCAGCGCTTGCAGAATTTCAGCAAACCCTTTTTCGTCCAAGGATCCCTCCGCAACGCAAACCATAGCCTCTTCAAGTTGAAGACACCTCTGCAGGTCGATTCCCTCCCTGCCCAGATAGGTCAACGCAGCGACGAGGCCGGTCCTCTTGTTTCCGTCATTGAAGACATGCCCCCGAGCGACTGCCACCGCATACATGGCTGCAATCTCTCAAAGACATCTCCGATCTCTCCGTACTGAAGCCGGTGGCTGACGCGTGCCAGCGCACCGTCCAGAGAACCGACATCGCGGTCACCTGGCAAGCCACCCTCATTCAACAGGATGGACTCATGAAAGTCGCGGACCTCTTGTTCGCTGAGCATGACGTCATCGCTTGGCAAGGGCGCGAAGAACGTCGCGATGCACTTCCATGACCTTCTTCGCCGCAGCCATCGTCTCCGGATCGATACCCTCCCGCGGCGTCATGTGCTTGGCGGGATGCATGATCCGTTCCTTCAATGCCGGAATGCCGATCCGCTTCCTGATCGCTTCATCCATCGTCGTCCCTCCTGATGTCGTTGATGAGGGTCAGATCTTGCGTGAGGCCTCCTCGAGCGTCCATGACTCGGATCAGTAAGAATTGGCCTCAAGGAGCCCGCATGCCTCACGACCTCGACCAAGCCATCCTGCTCGCCCCTGCCGGCGGCCACCGCTTCGCCGGTGCGACGAATCCGGCCTACGCCAACATGGTCGGTCCGTTCGGCGGCACGACTGGTGCGGCGATGCTCAACGCCGCGTTGCTGCATTCGGAGCGCATCGGCGAGCCGATCGCGCTGACGATCAACTTCTGCAGCCCGCTCGCCGACGGCGCCTTCGAGGTCGAAGCCCGCCCCGCCCGCACGAATCGGTCGACGCAGCATTGGGTGCTCGAACTCACGCAGAACGGCGAGGTCGCCGCCACCGGCAGCGCCGTCTTCGCGCAGCGTCGCGAGACCTGGTCCGCGAAGGAAGCCGAGCTGCCCGCGGACGTGCCGCCCGCCGCGGAACTCCAGCCGCTGCCGAAGGTCGGCTTCCTGCCCGCCTGGGTCTCGCGCTACGACATGCGCTTCCTGCCCGGCTTCGGTCCGGGGCCGTTCGACGGCCAGGAGCAGCCGCACTCGATCAGCCGCTACTGGGTCCGCGACGAGCCCGCGCGCCCGATGGACTTCCCGTCCCTCGCCGCGATCTGCGACAGCTTCTTCCCGCGCATCTTCGTCCGCCGCCGCAAGCCCGGCGCGATCGGCACCGTCACGCTGACGACCTACTTCCATGCGGACTCGGTCATGCTCGCGCAGCAGGGCGACCGGCACGTGCTCGCGATGGCAAAGGCGCTCAATTTCCGCAACGGCTACTTCGACCAGACCGCCGAAGTCTGGAGCGACGACGGCCACATGCTGGCCAGCACGCACCAGATGGTCTATTTCAAGGAGTGAGGCGGCACTCGCCGTTGCGGCGATCAACGGCGACGTTCATCCGCCGCTCGGCCTAGAACGGCGGCCGAGCCCGTCCGCCGGATCGGTCACCGATTCAACCGCCCGTGACCGGCGGGAAGAACGCCACTTCCGCGCCGTCCTCGACGGGCGTGTCCTCGGGCAGGATCTGCTGGTTCAGCGCGCAACGGATCGCGCGGCCACGCGCCAGCGCCTCCGCGTGCGCCGCGTCGCTGGCGATCAGCGCATCGCGGATCGAGCCCAGCGTCGCGCCGGCGTGGTGAGGGAAGCGTTCGTCGGTCCCCAGGGCCTCGCGCAGCGAGGCGAAGTAGCGCACGGTGATCGTCATCTCGGGTCGATTCGTCAGGACAGCCGTCAGAACAGCTCGTTGAACGGAATGAAGCGCAAGACCTGACCCGGCGCCACCGTGCTGCCGGGCGGCAGGTCGATCAGGCCGTCGGCCCACGCCGCCGAACTCATCACGCCCGAACTCTGGTTGCCGAACAGCTGCAGCCCGCCCGCGTCGCTCAGCTTCGCGCGCAGGAACTCGCGGCGCTTGTCGGCCTTCGTCCAGGTGAACTCGGCCGGCAACGGCAAGGCGCGCGGCGTCAGCTGCGTCGCGCCCTGCATCCGCAGCAGTACCGGCCGCACGAACAGGAGGAAGGTCACGAAGCTCGACACCGGGTTGCCCGGCAGTCCGATGAACCAGGTGCGTCCGCCGGTGCTGGTCACCTCGCCGAACGCCAGCGGCTTGCCGGGCTTGATCGCGATCTGCCACAGGTCCAGGCGGCCTTCGCGCTCGAGCGCGGGCTTCAGGTGGTCCTCCTCGCCGACGGACACGCCGCCGGAGCTCAGGATCAGGTCCGCGTCCTTCGATGCCTCGCGCAAGGCCGCGCGGGTCGCCTCGAGCGAGTCGGGCACGATGCCCAGGTCGCGCACCTCGCACCCCATCGCCAGCAGCAGCGCGTGCAGCGTCGTGCGGTTGGAGTTGTAGATCTGGCCGGGGCCCAGCGGCTGGCCGGGCAGCACCAGCTCGTCGCCGGTCGAAAACAGCGCGACGCGAGGGCGCGCCGCCACCGTCAGCGCCGCCGCGCCGGCCGTCGCGGCCAGGCCCAGCGAGGCCGCATTCAGGCGCATGCCGGCACTCAGCACCGGTTGACCGACGCGCAGGTCTTCGCCTCGACGGCGGATGTGCAGGCCCACTGTCAGCGGCCCGTTGATGCGCACCTGGCCGAGGCTGCCCGCCACGCCCGTGGCATCGGCGATCGCCTCGCACTGCTCCTGCATCAGCACGGAGTCGGCGCCCTCGGGCACGGTCGCGCCGGTGAAGATCCGCGCCGCCGTGCCGGGTTGCAGCGGCTGCGGCACCGAGCCCGCCGCCACGCGCTGCGACACCGGCAATACCGCGCCTTCGCCGCCCAGCGCCGCGACGTCGGCCGCGCGCATCGCGTAGCCGTCCATGGCGCTGTTGTCGTAGGGCGGTACGTCCAGCGGCGAGACCAGGTCCTGCGCCAGCACGCGACCGCGCGCCAGCGGCGTCGTCACCGACTCGGTCCGCCCCAGCGGCGTGACCTGCGAGAGCAGGCGCTCCAGCGCCTCCTCCATCGGCATCATCGGCGCGCGCGGTGTGGCAGCGGCGCCCGGGACGTTCTTCGCGTCAGACATGGTCGACGATGAACTGCTTGACCTGTTCCACCGAGACCGGCATCACGCTGACGCGCTTCGGACGCGTCTCGAGATCGTCGAGCGCGGCCGGACGCGGCGGCACGATGCCGAGCGCTTCTTCGATGGTGACGGCGAACTTGGCCGGCAGCGCCGTCTCCAGCACCAGCATCGGCACGCCCGGCTCGCGCTTCGCGAGCGCGACCTTCAAGCCATCCGCCGTGTGCGTGTCGATGACGACACCGTACTGCTGATGGCACAGACGGATCGTCGCCACGCGATCCTCATGCGTGCTGCGCCCCGAGACGAAACCGTAGCGTTCGCCGATGCGGGCGCGCTCCTCGGCGGTGATCTCGAAGAAGCCCTTCGAGGCCAGTTCCTCGCCGAACAGCCGCTTCACGCGCGAGGCGTCGCGGTCCAGCAGATCGAACACGAAACGCTCGAAGTTGCTCGCCTTGGAGATGTCCATCGACGGGCTGGAGGTCTCCAGCGTGTGCTCGGCGCCGCGCGGGCGATAGACGCCGGTGCGGAAGAACTCGTCGAGCACGTCGTTCTCGTTGGTCGCCACGACCAGGCGCTCGATCGGCAGGCCCATCCGGCGCGCCACGTGGCCCGCGCAGACGTTGCCGAAGTTGCCCGACGGGACGGTGAAGCTCACGCGTTCGTCGTCGGTCTTCGTCGCCTGGAAGTACGCGGCGAAGTAGTAGACGACCTGCGCCAGCAGCCGCGCCCAGTTGATCGAGTTGACGGTGCCGATGCGGTGACCGCGCTTGAAGTCGAGGTCGTTGGACACCGCCTTGACGATGTCCTGGCAGTCGTCGAACACGCCCTGCACCGCGATGTTGTGGATGTTGGGATCCTGCAGGCTGAACATCTGCGCCTGCTGGAACGGGCTCATGCGGCCGTGCGGACTCAGCATGAAGACCTGGATGCCGGCCTTGCCGCGCATCGCGTACTCGGCGGCGCTGCCGGTGTCGCCGGAGGTCGCGCCGAGGATGTTCAGCGTCTCGCCGCGGCGCTGGAGCTCGTACTCGAACAGCTGGCCGAGCAACTGCATCGCCATGTCCTTGAACGCCAGCGTCGGACCGTTGGACAGCGCGACCAACGCCAGGCCCGGCTCCAGCGGCTTCAGCGGTGTGATCTGCGGCGTGCCGAAGACGGCTTCGGTGTAGGTCCGGTGCGCGATCGCCTTCAGGTCGGCGGCAGGGATGTCGTCGATGTAGAGCGACAGGATCTCGAACGCCAGGTCGGCGTACGACAGGCCGCGCCAGCGGCCGAGCGTGGCGGCATCGATCTGCGGATACGCGACCGGCAGATACAGCCCGCCGTCGGGCGCCAGGCCCTCCAGCAGGATGTCGCAGAAGTGGCGCTCGGCCTTGTCGCCGCGGGTGCTGAGGTATTTCACGCCAGCTCTTCCTTGCGCAGCTTCACGATCGGCGCCAGCACGGTCTGCAGCGCCTGCATCTTCGCCAGCGCCTCGCTCATGCGGCCTTCCTGCGTGTCGTGCGTCAGGATGATCAGGTCGGTCTGGCTTTCGCCTTCGGCCGACTCGCGCTGCAGCACCGCGTCGATGCTGATCTCGTGCTCGGCCAGGATGGTCGTGATGCTCGACAGCACGCCCGCCTGGTCCGCCACCCGCAGCCGCAGGTAGAACGCCGTCTGCACCTGCGCCATCGGCAGGATCGGCGTGTTGTTCATCGCGTCCGGCTGGAAGGCCAGGTGCGGCACGCGGTGGTCCGGATCGGCCGTCGCCAGGCGCGTGATGTCGACCAGATCGGCGATCACCGCCGAGGCCGTCGGCTCCGCGCCCGCGCCCTTGCCGTAATACAGCGTCGTGCCGACCGCGTCGGCCTGCACCAGCACCGCGTTCATCGCGCCCTCGACGTTGGCGATCAGCCGGCCCGACGGGATCAGCGTCGGATGCACGCGCAGCTCGATGCCGTTGTCCCGTCTGCGGGCGATGCCCAGCAGCTTGATGCGGTAGCCGAGCTGCTCCGCGTACTTGATGTCGGTCGCCTGCAGCGCCGTGATGCCCTCGACATGCGCCTGATCGAACTGCACCGGGATCCCGAACGCGATCGCGCTCATGATCGTCGCCTTGTGCGCGGCGTCCACGCCCTCGATGTCGAAGGTCGGATCGGCCTCGGCGTAACCCAGCCGCTGCGCCTCCTTCAGCACCGTCGCGAAGTCCAGCCCCTTGGAGCGCATCTCCGACAGGATGAAGTTGGTCGTGCCGTTGATGATCCCGGCGATCCACTCGATGCGGTTGGCCGTCAGGCCCTCGCGCAGCGCCTTGATGATCGGGATGCCGCCGGCCACCGCCGCCTCGAAGGCGACCATCACGCCCTGCTCGCGCGCCGCGGCGAAGATCTCGCTGCCGTGCACCGCCAGCAGCGCCTTGTTGGCCGTCACCACGTGCTTGCCGGCCTTGATCGCGTCCAGCACCAGCGTGCGCGCGATGCCGTAGCCGCCGATGAGCTCGACGACGATGTCGATCTCCGGGTTCGCGATCACGTCGCGCGCGTCGGCCACCACCGGGCAGGCGTCGCCGACGATGCTGTGGGCGCGCTCGACGTCCAGGTCGGCCACCATCGCGATCTCGATGCCGCGGCCGGCGCGGCCGCGGATCTCCGCCTGGTTGCGGCGCAACACCTGGAACGTGCCGCTGCCCACGGTGCCAATGCCCAGCAGGCCAACTTTGATCGGGTTCATCGTCTTGTCTTTCAGAAGGTCGGGAGGTCAGCGTGCGTGGCGTTTGCGGTATTGCGCCAGGAATCGCTCGATGCGGCCGATGGCTTCACGGAGATCGTCCGTGTTGGGCAGGAACACAAGCCGGAAATGATCGGGAGCTTTCCAGTTGAAGCCCGTCCCCTGGACGATCAGCACCTTCTCTTCGGCCAGCAGTTCGTAGGCGAACTGCTGGTCGTCCTCGATCGGATAGATCTTGGGGTCGAGGCGGGGGAACATGTACAGCGCGGCCTTGGGCTTGACGACGCTCACGCCCGGGATCTGCGTCAGCAGCTCGTACGCGAGGTCGCGCTGGTGGCACAGCCGGCCGGTCGGCGCGACCAGGTCCTTGATGCTCTGGTAGCCGCCGAGCGCCGTCTGGATCGCGAGCTGGCCCGGCGTGTTGGCGCACAGGCGCAGCGAGGCCAGCATGTTCAGGCCCTCGATGTAGTCGCGGGCGTGGCGCTTCTCGCCCGACACCACCATCCAGCCGGCGCGGTAGCCACAGCTGCGGTAGTTCTTCGACAGGCCGTTGAAGGTCACGAACAGCACGTCGTCGGCCAGGCTGGCCATGCTGGTGTGGGTGTTGCCGTCGTAGAGCGTCTTGTCGTAGATCTCGTCGGCGAAGACGATCAGCTCGTGGCGCCGCGCGATCTCGATGATGCCCAGCAGCACGTCGTCCGGATACAGCGCGCCGGTCGGGTTGTTGGGGTTGCAGACCATGATGCCGCGGGTGCGCGGCGTGATCTTCGATTCGATGTCCTGCAGGTCCGGCAGCCAGCCCGTGCCCTCGTCGCACAGGTAGTGGACCGGACGGCCGCCCGACAGGCCGACCACCGCCGTGTAGAGCGGGAAATCGGGCGACGGGATCAGGATCTCGTCGCCGTCGTTGACCAGCGCGTTGATCGCCATCTGGATCAGCTCGGACGCGCCGTTGCCCAGGTAGACATCGTCCACCGACACGCCGCGGATGCCCTTCTCCTGCGTGTAGTGCACCACCGCCTTGCGCGGCGCGAACAGCCCCTTGCTGTCGGTGTAGCCGCCGGCGTCGGCCAGGTTGCGGATCATGTCCTGGACGATCTCGTCCGGCGGCGTCAGCCCGAACACCGCCGTGTTGCCGATGTTGAGCTTGATGATCTTCTGGCCCTCTTCCTCCATCTGCCGCGCCTTGTCCAGCACAGGCCCGCGGATGTCGTAACTGACGCTGGAAAGCTTGCTGGACTTGGCGACGGTTCTCAAGATGACTCCGGGCGAGGTTTCACGGGAAGCTCTGCGGAGCTTTCCGAGGGTTCCGCAAAGGGAACGCACAGGGGAAAATCAGGGCCATCGATTTAAACACAGGGTTATCGCGGGTAATCCCACGCCCGCGGGGAGACACCCTCCGTCGCTGCCAGAATCACCCTCAATGAAATTTCAACCCGACCAGCCGCTCGGCGGCAACATGATTTCGGCCCACGACCTGAACCACGTGTGGGTCAACGGCGTCGAGCAGGCCCACAGCGTGCTGGTGCCGTGGCAAGGGCAGCCGGAGAACTGGGACGTCACCCGCTTCGAGGACCTCACCGAGGCGCACTTCGAGCGCATCCTGGCGCTCAAGCCGGAGCTGGTGATCTTCGGCAGCGGATCGAAGCTGCGCTTCGTCAGGCCCGCGCTGTACCGGGGCCTGATCCAGGCCCGCATCGGCATGGAAACGATGGACATCGGCGCCGCCTGCCGCACGTACAACGTGCTGGCCAGCGAGGGGCGCGCGGTGCTGGCGGCCCTGCTGATCGAGCCATGAGCCCGACATGATCGCGTCCTGATCGCGTCCTGATCGCGTCCTGAACGCCCGCCCCGGGCCCCGCGAACCCTGCCGCCGCCGCGGCTTGCCTCCCTCTCTCTGGGAGGCTGCCTACTCGTCCATGTCAGAGGGGGCGAGGAACGACCCATTCAACGTATAATCGCTGGCTATGCCCACCCGGGCACATCTCTCTGAAGAACGCCACATGACGCCAGCGCTCAACAAACCCCTCCCGGACATTGAAGCTCTTGCCACGGGAGGCGTGAAGTTCACTCCCAAGGAATTCCTGGGTCGGGTCGTGGTGCTGTACTTCTATCCGAAGGACAACACCCCGGGCTGCACGACCGAAGCGATGCAGTTCCGTGATCACCACAAGGAATTCGTCAAGGCCGGCGCCGTCGTGCTGGGAGTTTCCCGCGACAACATGGCCTCGCACGACAAGTTCAAGCAGAACCTGGAACTGCCGTTCGAACTGATCGCCGACACCGAAGAAAAACTCTGCCACATGTTCGGCGTGGTGAAGAACAAGATCATGTACGGCAAGAAGGTCAAGGGCATCGAACGCTCGACATTCCTGATCGACGCCCAGGGCATCCTGCGCGAAGAGTGGCGCGGCCTGAAGGTCGCCGGCCACGTCGAGGAAGTCCTGAAGGCCGTCAAGGCCCTCAAGAAGGAAGCCGCCTGATCGTCTGCGCGGCCCGCGCCAGGACGTCCTGAGGGCCGCGGAACTTCGCATCGGACCATCGAATCCGATCGCCGACACCTCGGGTTTGCGCTGAGCCGCGCACGGCGGCGTCTGACAGCAACGCCGCCATGCGTCCGTCACGGGCGGACGCCGCGAATTGTGCATAATCAGCCGCATGCCCCTGTGCCTGATCGCAGCGAATGAATTCCCAAGGACGAGCCGCACCGCCCCCGGTGCGGCTTTTTGTCTTCTGGGATCCGCGTGCGAGTTCGAGGCCCCCGATGCCGCCGATACCTCCGGCATCGCCACCGCCCGTCAGGCCCGGGGCATGACCCCTGGTCCGCATCGACCCAGGCTCATCACGCAAGCCCGTCACCCCCGCACATGCCACTGCCCAAGCCTCCGACCAAGCGCGCCAGCCGCCTAGATTCCGACGCCTTCGCGACCGACCTGTCGCCCAGCAAACGGCTCCCCCAGAACGAGGCCAGACCGTCCGCCCCCCTCGCCGCCCCGATCGCGGCGACCCGGCACGCGCCCGAGGCCAGCCATTCCGCCGCCGCTCCCGCACAGCCGTCCGCGGCCAACGCGCGTGCGCGCACGGAGCCGGTCGAAGCCCGCGGCGGCAATTCGCCGTCGCTGGCGCTGGTGTCGCCGGCCCCGTCCAGGGCCCCCGCGAAGAAAACCGCCCCGACCCGCGCCAAGGCGCGCAAGCCGGCCGGTGACCCCAAGCTGTTCGTGCTCGACACCAATGTGCTGATGCATGACCCGATGTCGTTGTTCCGCTTCGAGGAACATGACATCTACCTGCCGATGATCACGCTCGAGGAGCTGGACGGCCACAAGAAGGGCATGACCGAGGTCGCCCGCAACGTGCGCCAGGTCAGCCGCGATCTGGACGCGCTGGCCACCAGCCTCAAGTCGAGCACGATCGAGGAAATGTCCAAGGGCCTGCCGCTGGACCAGACCGGTCACCGCGAGGCCGGCGGCAAGCTGTTCTTCCAGACGACCCTGTTCGAGGCCCCGCTGCCGCAAGGCCTGCCGCAGGGCAAGGCCGACAACCAGATCCTGGGCGTCGTCCAGGCGCTGAAGCAGCAACAGCCGGGCCGCGAGGTGGTGCTGGTGTCCAAGGACATCAACATGCGCATCAAGGCCCGCGCGCTGGGCCTGCCGGCGGAGGACTACCGCAACGACAAGACGCTGGAAGACTCCGACCTGCTCTACACCGGCGTGCAGGCGCTGCCGGCGGACTTCTGGGAGCGCCACGGCAAGACGATGGAGAGCTGGCAGCAAGGCGGCACCACGTTCTACCGGATCAGCGGCCCGCTGGTGCCGACGCTGCTGGTGAACCAGCTCATCTACCTGGAAGCGCCGGGCGCCGCGCCGCTCTACGCCAAGGTGCAGGAGATCACCGGCAAGACCGCGGTGCTGCGCACGCTGAAGGACTTCGGCCACCAGAAGCATTCGGTCTGGGGCGTCACCGCGCGCAACCGCGAACAGAACTTCGCGCTGAACCTGCTGATGGATCCGGACTGCGACTTCGTCACCCTGACCGGCTCGGCCGGCACGGGCAAGACGCTGATGACGCTGGCCGCCGGCCTGTCGCAGGTGCTCGACGAGCGCCGCTACACCGAGATCATCGTCACCCGCGTGACGGTCCCGGTCGGCGAGGACATCGGTTTCCTGCCCGGCACGGAAGAGGAAAAGATGGGCCCGTGGATGGGCGCGCTCGACGACAACCTGGAAGTGCTGGGACGCGGCGACAGCGCCGCCGGGGAATGGGGCCGCGCGGCCACCAACGACCTGGTGCGCAGCAAGATCAAGATCAAGAGCCTGAACTTCATGCGCGGGCGCACCTTCCTGAACAAGTACGTGATCATCGACGAGGCGCAGAACCTGACGCCCAAGCAGATGAAGACGCTGATCACACGCGCGGGTCCGGGCACGAAGATCGTCTGCCTGGGCAACCTGGCGCAGATCGACACGCCCTACCTGACCGAGGGCAGCTCCGGCCTGACCTTCGCGGTCGACAAGTTCAAGGGCTGGGCGCACAGCGGGCACGTCACGCTGGCGCGCGGCGAGCGCTCGCGGCTTGCGGACTTCGCCTCCGAGGTGCTCTGAGCGGCGGGCCTGCCGGCCCTTCCCGCTCCCGCCAAGCCACCCTTCGGGGTGGCTTTTTCATTCCCGCTTCGATCCCTGCTTTCGGGCGAGCGCGCCCTACTCTTCGGGGGTCAGTTTCGACTGGACGGTCTCCTCGGCGGCACCTTCGTCGCGGCGCAGCTGGTAGAAGATGAACGCCGCCAGCGCAGCCATGGCGCCGAGCGCAAGATAGGTGCCGTGGAAGGCGGGAACGATCGCGGCGCCCTCGGTGCGCGGCAGCCCGTGCGAGAACAGCAGCAGGAAGGCACTCGAGGTCGCCACGCCCAGGCTCATCGACAATTGCATCACCACGGCCAGCAGGCTGTTGCCGGGACTGGCGGTGCGTTCGTCGAGATCGCCCAGCGTCAGCGTGTTCATCGCCGTGAACTGCATGCTGTTGACCATCCCGAACAGCCCGAGGTGGATCGCCAGCCAGACATGCCCGACGCCGCGCGGGATAAGCGCGAAGCTCGCGATCAGCACGCCCAGCAGCAGCGTGTTGACGATCAGCACGCGGCGGTAGCCGGCACGCTTGATCAGGCGGATTGCCAGGGTCTTGGTGAACATCGCGCCGAGCACCGACGGGATCATCGACAGGCCCGCCTCGCTCGGCGAGAAGCCCAGCCCCACCTGCAGGAACAGCGGCGTCAGGAACGGCGTCGCGCCGCTGCCCAGCCGCGCGAAGACGTTGCCCAGCAGCCCGATGCGGAAGGTCGGCACGGCGAAGAGCGCGGGCGTGAAGAGCGGCTCGTCCGTGCGGGTCGCGTGCAGCCAGTAGGCCATCATGCAGGCCACGCCGGCGATCAGCATCACGAAGCACACGGCGACGCTGACCATGTGCTCGCCGAAGCCCTGCAGCGCCAGCGACATCAGCATCAGCCCCACGCTGAACAGCCCGTAGCCGCCCCAGTCGAAGCGCTTGCCGATGGGGCCCTTGATCTCCGGCATGAAGCGGCGGCAGGCGAAGGCCCCGGCCAGGCCGACCGGCAGGTTGATCAGGAAGATCCAGTGCCAGCTGACGAACTCCACCAGCACGCCGCCCAGCGTCGGCCCGAGCAGTGGTCCGACCAGCCCCGGCAGGCTGATGAAGGTCATCACCGCGAGGAACTCGGCCTTCGGGAAGGCCCGCAGCACGACCAGCCGTCCGACGGGCACGAGCAGCGCACCGCCGACGCCCTGCACCACCCGCGACGCGACCAGCACATGCAGGCTGGGCGAGACCGCGCATGCCAGCGACCCCAGGCTGAACAGCCCGATCGCCCACAGGAAGACGGTCCTCGTCCCGAAGCGGTCCGCCAGCCACCCCGACGCGGGGATCAGCAGGGCCACCGTCAGCAGGTAGGCGACGACGGCGGACTGCATCCGCAGCGGGTCTTCGCCGAGGTCGCGCGCCATGCCCGGCAGCGCGGTGTTGAGGATGGTCGTGTCCAGCGTCTGCATGAAAAACGCCAGCGCGACGACCCACGGCAGCCAGCGGCGGGTGGCGTCGTCGAGGACCGGGCGACCGAGCACGTCGAGCGGCGTCGTCGAGGAGGAAGGCATGGGCGGCATCCGGCAAGTATCGGACCCCGGCGGCGTAGGATGTGCGCCTGTCGCGGCGCGCGGACGCGCCCCGGACCTCGCTGCCCAGGACCCATGCGCTTCTACGTTTCCGATCTAGACGGCACCCTGCTCGATCCGCAGGCCCGCCTCTCCGCCGCCACCCGCGCGGGCCTCACCGAACTGCTGGCCGAAGGCCTGGCCTTCACCGTCGCCAGCGCGCGGCATGTGGTGTCGATCGCCCGCATCCTCGAAGGCCTGCCCATCTCATTGCCGGTGGTGTCGTCCAACGGCGCCTACATCAGCGACCTGCGCACCGGCCGACATGAGCTGGTCAACGCGATGGAGCCCGCGCTCGGCCAGGCCATCTTCGCGCTGGTGCGGCGGCACGGCCTGATGCCCTTCATCGCGACGCACGGCGCCAAGGGCGACCAGCTCTTCTGGCAGGAAGTGCAGAACGAAGGCCAGCAGCGCTTCGTCACCGAGCGCCAGCGCAACGCCGATCCGCGGCTGCGCCACGTCGACCGCCTGCAGGACCAGCTGGACGATCCGCTGGTCACGCTGCTGGTGGTCGGCCGCGCGGAGCCGCTGGAGGCGCTGCAGGCCGAGATCCTGAGCACCTGCGGCGACCTCGTCACGACGCACCTGGCCGAGGACCTCTACATGCCGGGCTGGCCCTGGCTCAACGTGCACGACCGCCGGGCCAGCAAGGACCAGGCGATCGCGACGCTGGCGCAGCGCTACGCGTTGCATGAGCGCGAACTCGTCGTCTTCGGCGACCAGGTCAACGACCTGACGATGCTGAAGGCGGCGCATCACGCCGTCGCGATGGCCAACGCCAGCGACGACGTGAAGCAGGCGGCGCACCGCATCATCGGCTTCCACCATGAGGACGCCGTGGTGCAGTTCATCCGCGACGACTGGCGGACCTACTTGCGCAAGTAGTCGTAGAACGCGTTGGCGTTGGCATCGCGACCGAGGAAGTCGCGCACCAGTTCCGGCGCCGGCTTCTCCGCGCCGCGCGACAGCACCGCCTCACGATAACGGCGGCCCACCGCGGCATCGAGCTTGTCGGCCGAGAACGGCGTGCGCAGGTCCATCGCGACGACCAGGCTCCACAGGTAGCCGTAGTAGCCCGCGCCGTAGCTGCCCGCGATGTGCGCGAAGCGAGACGGGAACATCGTGCCCGCCACGTGGCCCAGCGGCGTGTCGCCTTCCATCCTGGCCCACAGCGCGAGCGGATCCTGGATGGCGGCACCGTGCAGCGCGAGGTCATAACTCGCGTACAGATGCTGGCGGCCGAACTTCGTGCCCTTGGCGAAGTCGCGCGCCTCGCGGGCCTTGCCGACGAGATCGTCGGGCACCGGCTTGCAGGTCGGGCAGACCTCGGCCATCAGCTTGAGCACGCGCGGGTCGTAGACCCAGTCCTCGAGCATCTGCGACGGCGCCTCGACGAAGTCGTGCATCACCGCCCATTGCCCCAGCGACACGTCGCGCGTGTGGGCGAGGTTGTTGTGGACCGCATGGCCGAGCTCGTGCAGCAGTGTCTCCAGCTCGTCGAGCGACAGCCCGCCGCGATCGAGGTTGACGACCAGCGCCGCCGCAGGATGGCGCCCCAGGCGCGTGCTGCTGGAGCGCAGCGGCCAGACCGCCGCGTGGTTGTACTTGCCGTCGCGCGGGAAGGGATCGACGTAGAGCGTGCCGAGCGCCTTGCCCGTGGCCGTGTCGCTGACGACGTAGGCCTTGACGTCGGGATGCCAGAGGCCGGGCAGCTTCACCGCGGTGTGCGTCACGCCGAGCAGCCGGTCGACGACGCGCAGCGTGAAGGCGAGACTTTCGGCGGGCGGGAAGTACGGGCGGAAGGCTTCCTGGTCGACGGTGAAGCGCTGCTTGCGGATGCGCTCCGCGTAGTAGACGCCGTCCCATTGCGTCACGGTGGTGGCCTCGACCGCGGTGCCGAGGTGCGCGGCCTTCGCGCGGCGGAGCTCCTCCAGATCGGCGCGTTCACCCTGTTGGACGGTGCCCTTGACCTCGCCGAGGAAACGCGTCGCCGTGGCCCCGTCCTTGGCCATCTGGCGACGCAGGTTGAAGTCGACGTAGTTGTCGTAGCCGAACAGCCCGGCGTACTCCTTGCGCAGCGTGATGATCTCGGTGAGCAGCTTGAGGTTGCCCTCGCCGCCCTCGTTGGTCTTGGCGCGCCAGATGCGCTCGCGCGCGGCGCCGCTCTCGGCGGTCTGCATCAGCGCGGTGTAGGTCGGGTTGTCGACGCCCAGCAGATAACGCCCCTGGTCGTCGCGCGGCTTGTCCTTCCAGACGCCGTCGGGCACGCCGCGCAGTTCCTCGGCGGTGAACGCGACGCGGATGTTGGCGTCGCGGATCGCCTTCGAGAACTGCTGGTCGAGCGCGGAGAGCCGGTCCAGGATCTGCTTGGCGCGCGAGCGCTTGTCCTTCGACAGGCCGACGCCGCTGTCCTCGAACAGCCCCAGCGCGTTGCGCTTGAGTTCGCGGTCGATCGCGTCGGCGGCGGGCGCGGTCTTCAGGCCGCGATAGATCTTCTCGTTCTGCGTCAGCGCGGTCTGGAAGTCGGTCCAGCGCAGCGCGCAATCCTGGGCGGCGTCGCGCACGGCCTTGTCGGCATGCACGTTCTGAACGAATTCGATCGGGAACCGCGCATCCTCGTGATGCGCGATCACCAGGTCGTAGGCGGCGAGCCAGCCCTTGTCGACCTTGCGCCTGGCCAACTGGGCGACCTCGCGGTTCAGCGCCTTCAGACCGGCATCACAGGCCCGGTCCACGGCCTTGCCGTCGGCGAAGCTGGGAAACGCCGGCGTGGGCAGCGCGGGCGCCCGAGCCTCGGATTGAGCGAACGCCGGCGCGGACACGATCGCGCAGGCCGCCAGGATCAACGCATGCGTCGAGGCCATCGGAAACTCTCCAGGAATCGGAATGGCGGGGATTCTCGTCCCCGCCCTCACCCATCCCGAAAGTCGTGCCCGCATCCTGGGGCAGAGGAAACCCGACCCCGCGCTCGCTCCATCACGCCAACAGATCGCGGATCTGCTGCAGCGCAGCCGGATCGTCGAGGGTGATCAGGTCGCCGGGGTCGCGATGCTCGCAGACAGCCTGGATCGCGCGCCGCAGCAGCTTGCCCGAGCGCGTCTTGGGCAGCTGCGCCACGAAGCGCACCCGCGACGGCCGCGCCACCGCGCCCAGGCGCTGATCGACGCGCTTCAGGATCTCGCCTTCGAGCGCCAGCGCGTCCTGCGGCGTCGCGGCGCGCGCCGGGTCCTTCAGCACCGCGAAGGCCATCGCGACCTGACCCTTGAGCGCGTCGGCCACGCCGACCACGGCGACCTCCGCCACCGCGGGATGGCCGGCGATGCATTCCTCGATCTCGCGCGTGCCGAGCCGGTGACCGGCGACGTTGATGACGTCGTCGCTGCGTCCGAGGATGAAGTAGTAGCCGTCCTCGTCGCGCAGGGCCCAGTCGAAGGTCGAGTACACCTGCCGGCCCGGCACGCTTTCCCAGTAGGTGCGGATGAAGCGCTCGTCGTCGCGCCAGACGGTCTGCATGCAGCCGGGCGGCAGTGGATACGCGATCGTGAGCAGGCCCTTCTGGTTCGGCGCCTCCAGCACGTCGCCGGTGCGCTCGTCGAGGAGCTGGACGCGGTAGCCGAACATCGCCACGCCCGGCGAACCGAACTTCGGCTCGGCAGGCTCGACGCCGCGCGCCAACGTCAGGATCGGCCAGCCGGTCTCGGTCTGCCAGTAGTTGTCGACGATCGGTTTGCCGATGGCATCGGCGATCCAGCGCGCCGTCGGTTCATCGAGCGGCTCGCCGGCGAGGAACAGCGCGCGCAGCGACGACAAGTCGTGCCGCGTGAGGCAGGCGGGGTCCTGCTTCTTGAGCACCCGCACCGCGGTCGGCGCGCTGAACATCACCGTGACACGGTGCCGCTCGACGAGCTTCCACCAGATCGCCGCATCGGGGCTCACCGGCGTGCCCTCGTACATCAGCGTGGCCATGCCCGCGATCAGCGGGCCGTAGACGATGTAGCTGTGGCCGACCACCCAGCCGATGTCGCTGGTGGAGAAGAAGGTCTCGCCCGGATGCCCGTCGTAGATGTGCGTCATGCTCGCGGCCAGCGCGACGGCGTAGCCGCCGACATCGCGCTGCACGCCCTTCGGCCTGCCGGTCGTGCCGCTGGTGTAGAGCGTGTAGCTGATGGCGTCGGAGGGCAGCCATTCGCAGGGCACGCGCGTGCCGAGCAACCGCCCGCGTTGCTCCGCGTAGTCGAGGTCGCGGCCGTCGACGCGCTCGAACGCGCTGAGCCCGCGATCGACCATCAGCACCTTCGCCGGCTTGTGCGCGGCCAGACGGATCGCCTCATCGAGCAGCGGCTTGTAGGGCACGATCTTGCCGTTGCGACTGCCCGCATCCGCGCTGACGATCAGCACCGGCTCGGCGTCGTCGATGCGGTTGGCCAGGGCGTGGCTCGCGAAGCCGCCGAACACCACCGAGTGGATCGCGCCGATCCGCGCGCAGGCGAGCATCGCGAAGGCGGCCTCGGGAATCATCGGCAGGTAGATGAGCACACGATCGCCGATGCCCACCCCCTGCTCGCGCAGCATCGCGGCCATGGCCTCGACCTCGTCCTTGAGCGCGGCGAAGCTGAAGACGCGCTCCTGGTCGACCTCGCTCGACACCCAGATCAGCGCGGCGTCGTCCGGCCGCGCGGCCGCGTGGCGGTCGACCGCGTTGTGGCACAGGTTGGTCCGCCCGCCGACGAACCAGCGCGCGAACGGCGGCCGGCTCGTGTCGCAGACCTGATCGAACGGGCGCTCCCAGTCGATCAACGCCGCCTGCCCGGTCCAGAAGCCGTCCGGGTCGTCGATCGAACGCCGGTACATCGCCGCGTAGCTGTCGGTCATCGGGGTCTCCTTGGATGTCGGTATTGAATGCGCGAATTCCGCACGGATCCTCGCATCGGCAGCTTTTCTGAAACTTTCGTTCACAGCCTTGCGTCATGGGGCTGTGGTCCAATCCGGGTTTTCCTGGGAACGGTCACGCGGCCACGCCCGGACTTTCCCTAGCCAAGCGCGGTCCTGCGGGCATTCGCGCTTGACCGGTACGGAGATGGTGCCTAGTCTCCGCGCCCAACACCGATGAGTACTGTTCGTCCTTCCCGCTCTGCTCCCCGACACAAGAAGCTCCAGCGCGCCATGGCCGCACTGGGGCTGATCTGCGTCTTCGCGAGCGGTAGTTGCTGGGCGCAACAGTCGACCTCGTCCACCAACGAGTCGCACGACAAGCCCAAGGCGCAGGCCAAGGCGGCGCCGTCGAAGGCCGCCGCCAAACCGGCCGCGAAGAAGCCCGCCGAGTCGAAGCAGGCCGCCAGGTCCTCGAAGGACGGCAAGGCCTCGAAGCCGGTCGCGGCCAAGGCCACCGGCAAGGACCGCAAGGCCAAGGCCGACGAGGACAAGTCCCCGGCGACCGAGATCGCAGCCGACAAGCCGGCGAGCACCGACAAGATCGCTTCGGCCAAGGCCGAAACGAAGGCCGAGACGAAGGCAGAAACGAAGACCGAGTCGAAGACTGAAACGAAGACCGCGGACAAGGCCGCGCCGGCGAAGGCCGACGTGAAGGTCGCGGATACGAAGACCGACGTCGCGCCGCCCGCCGGCACGATGATGGGCGCCTATGGGCAGAGCCTGATGCGCTCGCCCGCCGGCGCCGCGGCGGTCGCGACGACCGTCGCCGCCGCAGGCACGGCTGCCGCGCTGGTCGCTCCGGCCCTGCCCGCCACGACCACGACCGCCACCCCGACCTCTTCGCTGCCGCCGACCGCCCTGATGGGCGCCGCCGCCGGCAACGCGAACGCCAGCGAGTCCGTCGCCCGTTTCCTGCAGCAGCGCGGCATCGTCGCGCAGGCTCAGCAACTGCCCGCCTCGCCGGGCGCCGACGCTGCCGCGCCGGGCCTGCTGAACCGGGTCCGCGACAACGCCTCGGACCTGGTGCTGTCGGCGATGAACTTCCTGGGCGTGCCGTACAAACGCGGCGGCAACTCGGTCAACAACGGCTTCGACTGCAGCGGCTTCACGCGCCACATCTTCGAGATGAGCGTGGGCCTGGTCCTGCCGCGCCGCGCCGACGAGCAGGCCAAGCTCTCGAGCTTGGTGCCGATCAAGAAGGAAGACCTCAAGCCCGGCGACCTGGTCTTCTTCAACACGATGCGCGCGACCTTCTCGCACGTCGGCATCTATGTCGGCGAAGGCAAGTTCATCCACTCGCCGCGCGTCGGCGGCGCGGTGCGCGTCGAGGACATGCGCGAAGCGTACTGGGCCAAGCGTTTCACCGGCGCCCGCCGCGCCGATCTGAACCAGGCCAGTCCTGGCACCTGAGCCAGCACGCGAGCGGGCCCCTGCGCCCGCCGCCGCCGCCCGCGACACGAGCGCCCCGCGCGCCCTCCGGCGCGATCCTCCTGAAGACAAGTCCTGACACGGCAGCCCGGTGATCCCGGCTATGCTGCGCCCCAGCGCCGTCGCCGCGATCCTCCGCGATCCACCTTGTCCGCCGTCCTCGATCCCGCCCAGACACCGCTGCACCGAGTCTCCGACCAGATGGGTCAGGCCCTGCTGCTGGCCGTGCTGCTGCACGTGCTGCTGCTCGTGGCCATCGGCAACGCGCCCGGCGGATCGGCCAAGCCCGGCGAAGGCGCCTGGGGTCCGCTGAACGTGAGACTTCAGGGCGATCGCTACGAGCCGGGTTCGGGCGAGCCCGCCGTCGTGCTGCCCGAGCGCGGACCGATCGGCGAAGCGAAGCAGCCCCGCTCCGGCGGCGCGGTGCGGGAACGCCCGCCGACGCCGGAAGAACAACGGGCGCCTGGCGCCGCGCGCCAGGGGCAATGGCGGCAACAGCCCGGCGACGAACTGACCGGCGACGCGCCCGCCGACCGCAGCGCACCGCCGGCCACGACGGCTCCGGTGCCCTCGCCGACACCGACTCCGACGCCGACGCCGGCTCCGCTAGCGCCGACACCCGTTCCCGCGCCAACGCCCGCACCCACACCAGCCCCGCCGACGCCGACGCCGCCTCCAGCGCCCTCGCCCACGCCCACCGTCGAGCCTGCGCCTTCGATCACAACGCTCACGACGCCTGTCGAAGCCACCGTGACGGCACCCACGCGCATCGCTCCCGCGCGAGAGGCGACGCCCGCGCGGCCGACAGCGCCGACGGATCCGCTGCAGGCGCCTTCGCCGCTGCAGTTGCCGGAGCGCCCCGCGCCCATCCTCAGCGAGACGCCTACGACGGTGAGACGCATCGACCGCACGCCGATCGAGCGGACACTGACACCCCCCGTGCCATCGGAACTGAAGGCGCCCGCCGAGCTGCCGCCGCTGACGCCAGCGCCTGCGCCGGCCCCTGTGCCCCAACCCGCGCCGACGCCCGTACCGGCGCCGCCAACGCCCGCGCCGCAGGTGGCGCCGCCCGCTCCTGCGCCAACACCCACCGCCGCACCGACGCCGCCCGCGGCGGCCACGCCCGCGCCCAGCCCTGCCCCCACGCCGCAGCCGCGCGTGTCGACCACGCCTTCACCGACACCAGCCAGTCGGACATCGCTCGACGGCTCGACGACGCCTACGACGACCCAACCGAGCGTCGGCGCGCCGGACGCTGGCGCACGCACCGGCCATGACGTGGCGACCCCGGCCTCCACGCCCCCGAACGCGCCGAAGCTGAACCTCGACCTGAACGCCGCGCGGGGTCCGATGCGCCCGCGCGGGACGCCCTCGGGCGTGATCTCGGCGGTGCCGAAGCCGCCGGAGGACAAGGACGCCCTGGCCGAGAAGATGCGCGAGGCCGGCCAGCAGGAATGCCGCAAGGCGTACGCGGACAAGGGCCTGCTGGCGGTCGTGCCGCTGGTGCGCGATGCCGCGCGCGACAAGGGCTGCCGTTGGTGAAGGCCGCGAGCCGCGATGGCCGCACCACGTGTCGTGCGAACTCCGTTCCGGTTTCCGACGCAACGGCGAGCACCGTGAAATCTCTGCTATAGTCGACGTCTTCGTTGGGGGGGTAGCTCAGCTGGGAGAGCGTCGCGTTCGCAATGCGAAGGTCGGGAGTTCGATCCTCCTCCTCTCCACCAACAGATCCGAAAGGGTCGCACCGAAAGGCGCGCCCCGACTCATAAAGCTGCCTATATGGCAGCTTTATGTTTTTCTGGCCTATCAATTACCGTTTCATCGTCCGGCTTCCGCTGGCACTTGCACCGCCAGTGTCAGCGCCCGCCCATGCTTTTTCTCAAAGGCGACGATGCGGGTGATCAGGTCCTCATTCAGCCGCTGGCCGGAAGACAGCAGCAGCACGCCCTCCGGGGAGACGAAGTCCCGCAGGAGGACCTGACCGGCGCGCAGGTCCGCAGTGCGCAAGTGCTGCAGCGGCACTGCGGTCTCGGGTGACGCGATCGAGAACAGGCTCGCGAAGGCATCGACGACGCTCGGGTCGAACTGGCTGCCGCGGCCGGCAAGCACCGCCCGGCGAGCCTCGGACGGACTCAATGCCTCACCGTCGATGCGACCGCCACGCAGGTCCTCGTAGGCATCGGCCACGGCCAGGATGCGGGCGCCGAGCGGAATCGCCGTGCCGCGCAGGCCATCGGGGAACCCCTGCCCGTCCCAGCGCTCGTGGTGCGCGCGGATCAGCGGCGCCACGCCCTGCATGTCGTCGCAGGCCAGCAAGGCCTGCTCGCCGAGCACGGGGTGCTGCCGGTAGCGCCGCAGTTCGTCGGGATCGAGCCGATTCAGCGGCCGCGCCAGCAGCGCGTCGCTGAGGCCAATGTGGCCGATGTCATGCAGCAGCGCGGCAATCGGAAGATCGTGGGCAGTGCCCGCATCCAGCGTCATCGTCTGCGCGATCCGCCGCGCCAGGTCGGCCACCTGACGCGCGTGTCCGACCTGCGTCTTGCCACGCATCTCGATCAGGGCGGTGAACGCCTTGATCGACGTCAGGTAGTTGCGCTTGAGCCTGCCATTGGCGGCAGCCAGCTCCTCGGTGCGCGAGGCGACACGGACCTCCAGTCCGGCGTTCAGTGTCTTCAGCTCGTCGTTCTGCAACTGCGTCAGCCGCTCGAGCGCCTGCTTGTCCGCTTCGAGCTGCTGCCTTTCCTCGACCTGACGCAGCGTCATCACCAGTTCGTCGTCGTTCCAGGGCTTGGCGATGTAGCGGTGAATGCCGCCGCGGTTGACGGCGGCGATCGTCGAACCCAGGTCGGCCTGGCCCGTCAGCAGCAGCCGCGCCGCATGGGGCCAGCCCTGGCTGATCCTTTCGAGCAATTGCACACCGTCCATGCCCGGCATGCGCATGTCCGACAGCACCGCATTGACGGGCTCGGCGGCGAGCAGCGACAGCGCCTCCTCGGCGTGCCCCGCCGTCAGGATGCGCCAGCCCGTGGCGCGAAACAGGCGCCGCAACGCGGCCAGGATGTTCGGCTCGTCGTCGATCGCCAGCAGCGTCCACGGCTGGATGGCCGTTGTCATGGCGCAGTCCCTTCGACGCCGGGACGTCGTACGGGCAGGGTGACGCGGAAGCAGGCGCCGTGGCCGGGTTCGCTGCGCAGGTCGATGCGGCCCTGATGCTTCTGCACGATGCCATAGGCCAGCGACAGGCCCAGGCCGGTACCGCGACCGACCGGCTTGGTCGTGAAGAAGGGGTCGAAGACACGCGCCAGATGATCCGGTGCGATGCCGCAACCATCGTCCTCCACCTCGACCCAGACCTTGTCCCCGGCGTGGCCGCTGCGCACGACGATCAGGCCGCGCTCCGGGCCGACCGCATGGGCCGCATTGACGAGCAGGTTCAGGAAGACCTGGTTCAGTTCCGACGGCAGGCATTCGATGTCGGGCAGGTCGCCGTACTCGCGGCGGACCTCGGCCCGATACTTGATCTCGTTGGCCACGATGTTCAGCGTCGAATCGATCCCCTGGTGCAGCGAGGCCCAGACCCATTCCCGGTTGGTGTCCACGCGCGAGAAGTCCTTCAGGTCCTGGACGATCTGCCGCACGCGCGACAGTCCCTCCTTCGACTCGCCCATCAGCATCGGGATGTCCTGCTTCAGGTAGTCCAGCTCGATGCGCTCACGCAAGGCCGCCAGCCGCGTCGCCACGGCGCTGCCCGCCAACGCAGGCTCGGCCTGTTCGTAGGCTTCGAGCATCTCGAAGACGCGCTCCAGGTAGGCTTGCAGCGTGCCGAAGTTCGAGAAGACATAGCCGATCGGGTTGTTGATTTCGTGCGCCACGCCGGCGGCGAGTTGCCCGATCGACGCCAGTCGTTCGGACTGCAGCAGCTGGTCCTGCGCGGCGCGCAGGCTGTCGTTCAGGGCGCGCAGCTCCTGGTTGGCACGTTGCAGCGAAAAGAGTTCGGAGTTGGTCATGGTGGTCATTCAGTGAAGGATCGCCTCGCAGACGGTCTCGAACTGGGCCTCGGCATGCGCGAACACCCGCATGCAGGCGGCGTCATCCAGACCGCAGGCGGCCCACAGCGACGGCAACAGGGTCGGCACCGCCTCGTCGGCGTCGCCGGCCAGACCCAGCGCATGGGCGATGGCATCGGCCACGTGAGCGATGCTCGTCAGCGTGAGCCCGGCCGCGGCCGGCGGTGCGTGGTGCTCGCGGATGGCGGCGACGATGGCCGGGGCGAAGTTCCAACGGCTCGCGATCAGCCCGCCGACTTCGGCGTGATCAACGCCGAGCACGGCGCGCTCGGCTTCTCCGGCGGCGCAATCCTGATCGTGTCGCCACCGCCGCGCCTCGGCGTAGGCCGGTGCGAACGAGCAGGCCAGCGCCAACTGGCCGACGTCGTGCAGCAGACCCACCGTGAACGCCAGGTCGGCGTCGTCGCGCCGCAGTTCACCGGCCAGCGCTTGGGCACACAAGCCGCTGCCTATCGAGTGGCGCCAGAAGATCTCGTGGTCGAACCCGGGGCTGCGGCGAAAGCTGCCGGCGAGCCCGGCCGCCGTGAGGACACTGCGCACGGTACGCAGGCCCAGCACGCCGATCGCCTCCGCCACCGACCCCACCTGCCGGCCTCGGCCGTAGAAGGACGAGTTGGCCAGGCGCAGGGTCTTGGCGGCCAGCGCCTGGTCTTGCGAGATCTGGGTCGCCAACTGCGTGGCGCCGAGTTCCTCGCGGCCGAGCGATTCAATCAGTTCAAGCACCACCGAAGGAAGCGGAGGCAGGTCGCGCAGTCCCGTGAGCAATTCGTCGTGGGTGATCGGTTGCAAGGCCGTGCTCATCGCGGTGACTCCTGACGGTAGCGCCGCACGAGGTGCAGCAGTGGATGGACCCGTCCGTCGCGCAGGCTGTGGCGGAACAGGTGCGCCAGTTCCGCCGGCGCCACGGGCGCCTTGTCGGGAACGGATGGCGCACTCATTGCGAGCCCCCTGCCTGCGGCAACAGCACCAGCAGCCGCCCCTGCGCGCTGCCGCTCAACAACCGGCTCATCGCCCACCAGCGGCGCCCCGCCAGCCAGACCAGCATCGGATCGCCCTCCACCGCCTGCCGCAAGGCCTGCGGCAGTTGCTCGGACGCGGACGCACCGAGCAACTCCCCCGCCATGCCGCAAAGCGACAGGGCCGGCGCGTTGGCAAACGCCAGCAGGCCTTCCTCGTCGATGCCGAACACGGGCACTGGCATGGCATTCAGGAGCTCCTGCGCCGCCTCACGGCTGCCGATCTCGCGCAGGTTCTGTTCGCGTTGTGCGTTCAACAGCGTCTGGAGTCGCCGGTTCAGTTCGGCCAGTTCGCGATTGGCGGTCTGCACCTCGTGGTCGAGGCGCCGGTTCTGATCGGCCATCTCCTTGAGCGCGAAGGCCTCGCGCAGATGAGCCCGCAATTGCTCGTCGTCCCAGGGCTTGGCGAGGAACTTGTAGATCGCCCCCTCGTTGATCGCGTCGGTGATCGCCTGCAGCTCGGTGTAGCCCGAGAGCACCAGTCGGATCGTCTCCGGGCACAACTGCCTGGCCCGGCGCAGCAGCTCGACGCCCGTCATGCCCGGCATGCGCTGATCGGACAGGATGACGTCGACCTCGTGTCTCGCCATCAACTGCAGCGCCTGCTCGGCGCTGGTGGCGCTGAGCACCAGCCAGTCCTCGACGCGCAGCAGGCGGCGCAAGGCGGCGATGATGTTTTCTTCGTCATCGACCAGCAGCAAGGTGCGTCGACGCGAACGCCGGCCCAGGAGCGACGCATCGATCTGCCGGCCGTCGCGCAGCAGCGTTTCGATCGCTGCCGCCGGCACGGCGGCGCTGAACCAGTAGCCCTGCATCTGGTCGCACCGGTTGGCGGCGAGCAGGGCCGCCTGGCCTTCGCTTTCGACGCCTTCGGCGACCACCTTCATCTGCAGCTGGTGCGCCATCGTGATGATGGCGCGCGTGATCGAGACGTCTTCCGCCGGCGCGCTGACATCGGGCACCAGGGAGCGGTCGATCTTGACCACGTCGACCGGCAAGCGCCGCAGGTAGCTCAGGCTCGAGTACCCGGTACCGAAGTCGTCGAGCGAGACCTCGACGCCGAGCGTTCGCAGCCCCTGCAGATGTTGCACCGCCTGATCGAAGTTGGCGATCAGCATGCTCTCCGTGACCTCGACCCCGAACAGCCTCGGGTCGAGGCCGGTGGCTGCCAGCAGGCCCTCGATGCGCCGGGCCAGGTCCGGCTGGAGCAGTTGGCGCGCCGACAGATTGACCGCCATGCGCAGCGGGGGAAGCCCGGCACGCTGCCATTGCGCGGCCTGCTCGATGGCGCGGCGCAGCACCCAGTCGCCGATGACGACGATCAGGCCGGTCTCCTCGGCGATGGGGATGAAGCGATCCGGCGCGATGCGGCCGAGTGTCGGGTGTTGCCAGCGCAGCAAGGCCTCTACACCGACGATGCGGCCATGCCCGAGGTCGACCTGCGGTTGGTAGTGCAGTTCGAACTGCTCGTCGCGAAGCGCATGGCGCAATGCGGTCTCCAGCGCCAGTCGTTCCGGATCGTCGTCGTGGTGCGCGCCGGCATAGACACTGGCCTGGTTGCGGCCCGACAGCTTGGCCTGATGCAGCGCGGCATTGGCGCGACGCAGCAGGGTGTCGGCGTGGTCGCCGTCATCCGGCGCCGTGGCGACGCCGATGCTGCAGGTGATGTGGATCTCGTGCCCCTCGACGCACATCGGTCGGGCGATGGCACCGAGCAGCGCCTGCGCCGTGTGCAGCTCCGGTATTGAAGGGGCCGGCATCACGATCACGAACTCGTCCCCGCCGCGGCGCGCCACCAGGTCGCTGCTCCGTACGGTGGCGGCGATACGCTGTGCCGCCTCGCGAAGCACCGCGTCGCCGATGTGCGTGCCGAGGCCGTCGTTGATGCGCTTGAATCGGTCGAGTTCCAGCACCAGCACCACGGTCTCGGTGCCGGCCTGCAAGATCGCGCTCAGGCGCTCGAAGAGCAGCTGGCGGTTGGGCAGTCCCGTCAGTTCATCGAACTGCAGCAATTGACGGATGCGGCGTTCGGCGGCGCGGCGTTCGCGCAGGTCGTCGATGCAGACGTGGGCGAATGTCTCGGCGTCGGTCGTCACCAGGCTGACGGAGACGTCGGCCGGAATCTCATGGCCCTCCTGGTGGCGGATGCTGGTCTCGAAGCGCAGCGAACCGCGCTCGCACAACTCGCGCCAGCGATGCGGCCACTGTGTGTCGTCGGTCTGCGTGTCGATGTCGGGCACCCGCAGCCGCAGCAACTGGTCGCGCTCCAGACCCAGCAGTCGGCAGGCCGCCGCGTTGGCATCGCGGAAGGCCCCATCAGGCCCGACCTGCAACAGCGCGTCGTTGGCCTGCTCGACCGCATGGCGGGTCAGCCGCAGCTGATGCTGTGCCTGTTCCCGTTCGGTCACGTCGCGCGCCGAAGGGATCAGCCAGGCCACGCTGCCGTCCGCACCGTAGAGCGGCAACAGCGAAAAGTCCATCGCCAGCGTCGCCCCCGAGCTCGTGGCCACGCGCACGTCGAAGCGCGAAGCCTCCCCGCGCAAGGCGCTTGCCAGCGCCTTCTGCAGCCGCTGCTGCGACAGCTCGCAGGCCTGCCACCAGGGGGTGGCATCGAAGCGCCTGCCCAGCACCTGATCCGACGTGCTGCCGATGGCCTGCAGCGCCGCCTCGTTGGCGTAGCGCAGCACCCCGTCGGTGTCGAGCAGGCCGGCGAAGATGGAAGGCCCCAGCCGGTCCAGGACTTCACGCAGGACGTTCTCGAAGTCTGGTGGCGCAGGATTGACGACCGTCGGCGCCAACGCGGGACGGGCGACCGTCGGCGACAACGCAGGACTGGCGACCGTCGGCGACAACGCAGGACTGGCGACCGTCGGCGCCAACGCAGGACTGGCGTCGCAGCAGGAGTGGAGCAGGTGGGGCTTCGTCATGCCTGCAGTCTGCCGGGCAGCCCGCGGCAGCGGCGTGATCAGTTGCGGCCCCCGACGACAGGATCAGATGGCGGCAGGCGCAGGCAAGACGGCGCGCGCCGCGTCGTCGACCAGGCGCGCCAGCGTGCGCGTGGCGCGCTCGAGCGTCGCGTCCCAGGGCGTGCCGCAGGTCAGCCGGATGTGGTGCTGGAACTCGGCACGCGCCGAGAACATCGGCCCCGGGGCCACGCTGATGCCTTGCGTCAGCGCGGCGCGGTACAGCGCCATCGCGTCGACCCCGACGGGCAACTCGACCCAGATGAAGTAACCGCCGGCCGGCCGCATCAGGCGCGTGCCAGCGGGAAAGTGCCGGGTCACGGCCTCGAACAGGCTGGTCCGCTGCGCCTGCAACGACTGGCGCAAGCCTCGGAGGTGATGGTCATAGCCGCCCTCCTGCAGGTACTCCGCCACGGCGGCCTGGACCGGGATCGAACCGGACAGGCTGGTCATCAGCTTCAGCCGTCGGACCTCCTGCGCCCAACGACCGGGGGCTGCCCAGCCGACGCGGTAGCCCGGCGCCAGACACTTCGAGAACGACGAGCAGTGCAGCACCAGACCGCGTCGGTCGTAGGCCTTGGCAGGCAGCGGCGCCACGTGGCCTTCATAGAGCTCCGCATACACGTCGTCTTCGATCATCGGCAGGTCGTGGCGGGCGAGCAGGTCGACCAGGTCTCGCTTCTTGACCTCGGGCATCAGGCTGCCGAGGGGATTCTGGAAGGTCGTCATCAGCCAGCAGGCCTTGGGACGGTAGAGCTCGATGACCTGCGCCAGGCGGCCGAGATCGATGCCTTCGCGGCTGTGCGTCGGCACCTCGATGGCATGCAGGCCCAGCCGCTGCAACGCCTGCAGCGCCACATAAAAGGTGGGGGACTCCACCACGACCGCATCACCCGGCCTCGTGACCGCGTTCAGGCACAGGTTCAGCGCCTCCATCGCACCGTGGGTCAGCACGATCTCGTCGGCGGCAACGGCAAGACCCTGGCGCAGGTATCGCTTGGCGATCTCACGCCGCAGCCGCAGGTTGCCCGGCGGCAGGTCCTCGACCATGTGCCAGGGCTCGAGCCGCCGGGTACTCGAGATCAGCGCGCGGCGCAGTCGATCCAAGGGGAACAGCAGCGGGCTGGGGAAGGCCGAGCCCAAGGGCACGATGTCGCGTGCCCGCGCCGAGCCGAGGATCCCATAGACCAGGTCGTTGACCTCCACGGTCTGCGAGCCGGCTGGCGGCTCCGAGGTCGCCGGCTCCGCGAGCAGCGCGCCGTCTGCACGCGCGGCAACGAAATAGCCTGACCGGGGTACCGCGCGAATCAGTCCGCGGGACTCGAGCAGGTAGTAGGCCTGGAACACGGTGCTGGGGCTGAGGCCCCGGCTTGCACGCGTCTGGCGCACGGAAGGCAGACGATCCCCGGGGCGCAGCACGCCGGCCGCGATCTGCTGCTCGAGTTCTCGAGCGAGCAGCTCATACCTCGCATCGGAGGCGGTGAGCGGGGGATCGCGCATGGGGTTGGCACCGCGCCTCGGTCGACTGCCGACTTGGTGGGGTGACGTTCAGGCAGTCTAAGGTTTGTGCGGTGCGATGCAAGCGCCGTCGCGCGGCGCGCGCAGGCCTTGGCCCGAGCCATGCGCCATGCGCCATGCGTCATGCGCCTGGCGTCGGCGTCCGCCGTGGCGCCCAGTCGACCAAGGGTTTTCACCTAATCGATCCGCTCTTGAAGTCGCCCCTCCGAATTCCTAAATCCGTGTCGAACCGCCATCTATCGATTCGGATGAGGACTGGATCATGGCCAAACAGCAACCCGACACGTCCAGCGCTCCAGTGGAACGCGCTTCGCGACGCCCCCGGCTCCCATTGAGCCCATCGCAACTTCAAGCCTACCTGCTCGCACGCGAGACGCTGCGACGCCTGAAGTCTTCGACGCGCCCCTGTTTCGCGCGCGACCCCTCAGCGCTGCGGGGCGCCAGCAGGCGCCCGCCCGCCGAACGCTGACTGCTGACTGCTGACTGCTGACTGCTGACCGCTGCGCGGCCAGCACGTGCGCCGCTTGATCGTCGTCGGCGATCTGGCCCGCGCCGCGGCGCCACCCGTCAACGCTTCATCTCGATCGACGCGCGAGCGTCGACGTCCTCCATCGACCATCGACCAAGGAAAGGAGCTTCTGATGTTCGACACCGTGTTCCACCGTCCCCAGGGCCTGCTGGAGCAGCTCGCCCAACTGCAACAGGCGATTTCGCGATCCCGGTCGGCCGACGGATTGCCGGATGGCATCCGGTCCGCGGTGGCCGGGAGCTTTCCGCCGATCAACATCGGACGAACCGAGCGCTCCATCGAGGTCTATGCCTTCGCGCCGGGCCTGGAGGCGCAGGCCATCGACGTCACCGTCGAGCGCGGCGTCCTGCGGATCTCCGGCGAGCGTCCACCGACGGACCGCCGCGCCTCGGATGCCGTGCAGTGGTATGCGGCGGAGCGCTGGCACGGCCGCTTCAGCCGCGCGGTGACCCTGCCCGAAGAGGCCGATACGGGCAGCGTCGAGGCGCAATACCGCGACGGCGTCCTGCGCATCAAGGTCGGCCTGCGCGAAACGGCTCAGCCACAGCGCATCAACGTCCAGTGAGCGGTCGAACCACGATTGGAAGGAACCATCATGTCTGATCACACCCAACTGACCCGCACCGAGGCCGGCCGCTCGCCACTCCCCACGTCCGATGCGAGTTCGCCGACGGCCAAACCGGGGCGTCACTCGCGCGACGTCGCGGAACCCGCCGTTGAGATCTTCGAGGACGCGGGGGGCATCACCCTCCTGGCCGATATGCCGGGCGTCCCGCGGGACGGCCTGGATGTCCGGCTGGACGGCGAGACGCTGGTGATCGAAGGCGACGTGGCCGTCGTGGCGCCCGAGGGCATGCGCGGCATGTGGGCCGAGGTCAATGTGCCTCGCTACCGGCGAGCCTTCACCCTCAGTCGTGAACTCGATACCGCCCGCATCGAGGCCGGGGTGAAGGACGGCGTGCTGACGCTGCGCATCCCGAAACAGGCGCATGCGCAGCCGCGGCGTATCGCCGTATCCACCGCCTGAAGACGGAGCGCCAGACGACGGAGCGCCAGGCGACTGCCGCCCGTCGCGCCATGGCGTGCGAGCGCATCCAGGGACCGCCGCGCGTGCGCCTGGCCTGGGGGGCCAGGCGGCGCCGTGCTCCGCGTGGCCCGCTCCTCCTTGGCGGACGCGTACGGCACGCCGAATGCGCAGGACCGCCCCGGAGCACGGCCGGAAGGATTGCGCAACCCGGGCTCGGAATCCCCCGAACGGGCGGTGGGTCACCGCCGTCCGCGATTGCGGCGGCGGCGCCGACAGGTCTAGTATCGATCGCTCCCACCCGGCCTTCCGAGCCTTGCGCCCGGAGCGCCGGGAGCCCGCCGCGACGCGGCACCGCCATCCAGGAGCACCCCATGCTTGAACTGATCGGCGCGATCCTCGTGGGCGCATTCGCCCTCACCTTCGGGGTCCTGTGCATCGGCCCCATGATGCTCAAGCCCGACGACCTCTGAGGCGATGACGGGCACAGGGCTTGCCGCTAGGGCAAGCCATGAAATTCACCGTCCTCACCGTCAATCTCCACAAGGGTTTCGGCTTCTTCAACCGCCGCTTCATCCTGCACGAGCTGCGGGAGGCGGTGCGAGCCGTCTCCGCCGATGTCGTCTTCCTGCAGGAAGTGCTCGGCGAGCATGAACTGCACGCGGCCCGGATCGCCGACTGGCCGCGGGGTCCCCACTACGAGTTCCTCGCGGACAGCCTGTGGAGCGACTTCGCGTACGGCCGCAATGCGGTCTATCCGCAGGGTCATCACGGCAACGCGCTGCTGTCCAAGTTCGCGATCACGCGACACACCAACCACGACGTGTCCATTGAAGGCCCCGAGCGTCGCGGCCTCCTGCACAGCGTCCTGAAGCTCTCCGACGGCCGCGAGCTGCACGCGATCTGCGTGCACCTGGGCTTGCGCGAGTCGCACCGCCAGCGCCAGGTCGAGCGCCTGTGCCATCTGATCGACAGCCTGCCCCCGGGCGACCCGGTGGTCGTCGCTGGCGACTTCAACGACTGGCGCCAGCGGGCGCACAAGATGCTGAGTCGCTGCGCCGGTCTCGCGGAGGTCTTCGTGAAGTCGTACGGCTCCGCGGCGCGGACCTTCCCGTCTCGCTTCCCGCTGCTGGCGCTGGACCGCATCTACGTGCGCGGTGCGTCGGTGCAGCATCCGATCGTGCTGCCGCGCCGGCCGTGGTCGCACCTGTCCGACCATGCGCCGCTGGCCGCGGAGATCCGGCTGTGAAGCGCCCCGACTGGAGCGCAGGCAACGACCTCGAGCTGCTCGAGAACGGCGAGGAGTTCTTCCCCGCCGTCTTCGCCGCGATCGAGGGCGCGAAGCACGAGGTCCTCATCGAGACCTTCATCCTCTTCGAGGACAAGGTCGGCCTGGCCTTGCGCGAGGTCCTCATCGCAGCCGCGAAACGCGGCGTGCGCGTGGACATGACGGTGGACGGCTTCGGGTCGCCGGAGCTGTCGATGAATTTCGTGAACGGACTCACCGACGCAGGCGTGCGGCTGCACGTCTTCGACCCGCCGCCGAAGCTGTCGCGGCGGCTGAAGCCGTTCCGCAGGCTGCATCGCAAGATCGTCGTCGTCGACGGCGAGACGGGCTTCATCGGCGGCATCAACTACTCGGCGGATCACCTGATCGATTTCGGCCCCGAGGCCAAGCAGGACTACGCGGTGCGCGTGCGCGGGCCGGTGGTCGCGCAGCTGCGGCGCGTGACGGGGGAGATCCTCGCCACCGCGACGCCGCAGACGCCGTCCGCCGGGTCGGCGGGACAGCGTCGCTGGTGGCCGAGCCGCGCGAAGGAACCACGCAAGAGCACCCCCTCGACGGGTCGCGCCGACGCATCGACGGCCGGCCAGGCCAAGGCGGTCGTCGTCACGCGCGACAACCACCGCCACCGCGACGACATCGAGCGCATGTACCGCCTCGCGCTGCACGCATCGCAGCGCGAGGTGATCATCGCCAACGCCTACTTCTTCCCGGGCTTCCTGCTGCTGCGGAGCATGCAGCGGGCGGCGCGGCGCGGCGTGGACGTCCACCTGATCCTGCAGGGACAGCCCGACATCGCGTGGGCGCGCTGGGCGGCGCAGCTGGTGTACGACCAGTTGATGCGGGCCGGCGTCCACATCCACGAATACTGCGAACGACCGATGCACGGCAAGGTCGCGCTGGTCGACGACCACTGGGCGACGGTGGGTTCGAGCAACCTCGATCCGCTAAGCCTGTCACTGAACCTCGAAGCCAACCTGATCGTCGAGGATCGCGCCTTCAACCGCGCCCTGCGCGACAAGCTCCTGCCGCTGATGAAGAACCAGTGCAAGCTGCTCAAGCTCGAGCACACCAATGCGCATCGCTGGTGGTGGCGCCTGGGCATCGGCACGCTGGTCTTCCACGTGCTGCGGCATTTCCCGCGGTGGTTGGCGCGCTTGCCGCGGCAGACGCAGCCGGTGATGCCGGCGGCGGAGACGCCGGTGGTGGTGAGCGCCTCGCAGACACCGGCTGCCGAAGCCTGGTTATGGCAAGACGGGCCAGGCGAGCAGCGCGGGCAAGACGCGCATGGCGTGACACGCTGGAGCAAGGAGACGGCCGAGTGAGTGCGAGGCCGACGCCGGATGCCGCGGCGCAACGCCCGGCGCGCTGGCGCTGGGGCCGATGGCTGAGCGGCGTGTTCGCGGTCGCCGTGGTGGCCCTCCTCGCCTGGGCGGCGCGGCAGGTCGACTGGGACGAGGTCGTCGACGCGCTGCGGCAACTGCCCCTGGGCGTGCTGATCGCCGGCGCGGCGCTGTGCGCGCTCAGCCACCTGATCTACAGCGGCTACGACCTGATCGGCAAACGCTGGGCGCATCATGCGGTGCCGACGCGGCGGGTGATGCTGATCACCTTCATCAGCTACGCGTTCAACCTCAACCTCGGCTCGCTGGTCGGCGGCGTCGCGATGCGATTGCGGCTGTATGCGCGCGAGGGGCTGAGGCACCCGGTGCCGGCGAAGATCCTCGCATTGAGCATGGCCTCGAACTGGCTCGGCTACGGCCTGCTCGCGGGCGGGCTGTTCCTCTTCGGCTGGCTCGCGCCGCCGCCGGAGTGGCGGATCAGCGCCGCCGCGCTGCGCGGGCTGGGTGCGCTGATGTGGGTGATCGTCGCTGCCTATCTGGCGCTGTGCGCGTTCTCCAGACGCCGCGAGTTCCGGCTGCGCGGCCACAACTTCTTCGTCCCGAGCCTGCGCATCGCGCTGATGCAGCTGGCGATCTCGTCGGCCAACTGGCTGACGATGGGCGCGGTGCTGTGGGTGCTGCTGCAGCAGGGCGTCGACTACGGCCACACCCTGTCGGTGCTGCTGGTGGCCGCGGTGGCCGGCGTCATCGCGCATGTGCCGGCGGGCCTGGGCGTGCTCGAAGCTGTCTTCGTCGCCTTCCTGGGCCCGACGCTCGGCCACGGTCAGGTCCTCGCCGCGCTGATCGCGTACCGGGCGCTCTACTACCTCGCGCCGCTGTCGATCGCGGCCATCGCCTACTTCGTGCTGGAGGCGAAGGCGAGGAGGTAGGAGGCTCAAGCGCTCCGCCGAACCCGGGCACCCGCCTTGCTGAGCCCTCCGCGAGCATCCGCATCGGATGCGCGCACCGCTCTACAAGGACGTCGCCATGCCCCATCTCCGCTTCCAGGTCGCGGCACTCAGCGCGCTGCTGTTCACCCTGCCGTTCGTCCATGCCGCCGACGAGGCCGGCAAGGGGACCGGCAACGAGCAGCCCGGCAAGTTCAAGACCGCCATCGCGAAGACCGTGGGCAGGATCCGGCTGGATGGCGACATGCTCGCCGTGCTGAAGGCGCATGAAGGCCTGCGGCCCAAGGCGATCGAGAAGATCGACGTGCCCGCCGCCCGCGCGAATCCCACCGTCGCCGACGCCGTCAACGCGCTGCTGCGCCAGAACGGCCGCAGCACCGATCCCGCGCAGCTCGTGCCCGGCGTGACCAGCATCGACGGCACGGTGCAGGGCGGCGCGGGCATGATCCCGGCGCGTTTCTACACACCGGCCGGGCCGGGCCCCTTCCCTGTGGTCGTCTACTTCCACGGCGGCGGCTGGGTCATCGCCGACAAGCAGGTCTACGACGCCAGCGCGCGCGGCATCGCCAGGCAGGCGCAGGCGGTCGTGGTCTCCGTCGACTACCGGCAGGCGCCGGAGAACAAGTTCCCGGCCGCCTGGGACGACGCGCTGGCCGCCTACCAATGGACGCTGGCGAATGCGGCGAAGTTCAAGGGCGACATCAGCCGCGTCGCGCTGGCCGGCGAAAGCGCCGGCGGCAACCTCGCGCTGGCGACCGCCATCGCGGCACGCGACGCGGGCCTGCAGAAGCCGGCGCACGTGCTGGCCATCTATCCGGTCACGCAGACCAGCCTCAACACCGAGTCCTACCTGGAGAACGCCGCCGCCCAGCCGCTCAACCGCGCGATGGTCGAGTGGTACATCGACAAGCTGCTCGACAACAAGGAACAGTTGAAGGACTGGCGCCTGAACCTCGTCGACGCGAAGCTGACCGGCCTGCCGTCGGTGACGCTGATCAGCGCCCGCGTGGATCCGCTGCGATCGGACAGCGCCAAGATGGAGGACGCGCTGAAGAAGGCCGACGTGCTGGTCGAGCGCCGCGACTACGAGGGCGTCACCCACGAGTTCTTCGGCACCGCCGCCGTGGTCGAGAAGGCCCGCAACGCGCAGGCCTTCGCGGGCGAGCGGCTGCGCAAGGCGTTCGGGAACTGAGCCCTGCCGGATGGCCGCGCCAGGCCGTCGGTGCGGTGGAAGGCCCCCCGGCCCTTCAACCACCGACGGCCCGCGCTGCGCCCTTACACCGCCCAGCGCAACATCGGCGCGGCGACGGAAAGTGGAGCCGGCTGGTGAGCGACGTCGGGCTCGCGACCGGGCGTGCTCAGCACGCGGTCGAGCAGCCGCTGCTCCAGCGACGCGAAGGCCGCGTCGCGACGGCGCGGACGCGGCAGATCGATGCGCAGGTCCAGCGCGAGCCGACCATCCTCGATCAGCAGCACGCGGTCCGCCAGCGCGACCGCCTCGGCCACGTCGTGCGTCACCAGCAATGCCGTGAAGCGATGGCGCGTCCACAGCGTTTCGATGAGGCGCTGCATGTCGATGCGGGTCAGCGCGTCCAGCGCGCCGAGCGGCTCGTCGAGCAGCAGCAGCTTCGGCGCATGGACCAGCGCGCGGGCCAACGCCACGCGTTGCCGCTGTCCGCCGGACAGGCGCGCGGGCCACTCGCCGGCACGGTCCGCGAGACCGACCTGCGCGAGCGCCTGTCGCGCCCGCTCACGCGCATCGGCGCCTGCCAACCCCAGCGCCACGTTGTCCAGCACCCGCGCCCACGGCAGCAGCCGCGCGTCCTGGAACATGAAGCGTGTGTCCTCACGCCCGCCCGCTTCGAGCGCGCCGGCACTCGGCGTCTCCAGCCCCGCGAGCAGACGCAGCAGCGTGCTCTTGCCGCAGCCGCTGCGGCCGATGATGGCGACGAACTCGCCGGGGGCGATGTCCAGGTGGATGCCGTGCAAGACCTGGCGCTCGCCGAAGGCCTTGCCCAGGCTGTCCAGCTTCACGGCCTGCCCATTGGCCTGCCCATTGGTCTGCCCGTTGGCTTGCCCATTCGTCGGCCCATTCGTCGGCCCATTCGCCGGCCCATTCACGGGGTGCGTCGCGACGGCCTCGCGGCGCACCGGCGCCGCGTGCTGTGACGCCGCGTGCTGTGATGCGGCGGGCGGCAGCGCCGCGGGCTGCGAGTCCTGCCATTCGGTCAGGACGTCGATCTCGGTCACGCTCATCATGTCTCACCCATCCTGTGTCAGCCTCGGGCCTGATAGCCCGGATGCCAGCGCAGCCACGCGCGCTCCAGCGCCTGCGCCGCGACGTCGGCCAGCTTGCCCAGCAGCGCGTAGATCAGGATGCCGACCAGCACCACGTCCGTCTGCAGGAACTCGCGCGCATTCATCGTCATGTAGCCGATGCCGCTCTGCGCCGAGATGGTCTCGGCCACGATCAGCAGCACCCACATCAGGCCGAGCGAGAAGCGCAGCCCCACCAGGATCGACGCGATCGCGCCGGGCAGGATCACCTGCCGGTACAGCGACCAGCCGCTCAGTCCGTACGAGCGCGCCATCTCGATCAGGTCGCGGTCCACGCCGCGGATGCCGTGGAAGGTGTTCAGGTAGACCGGGAAGAACACGCCCAGCGCGACCAGGAACAGCTTGGCCGTCTCATCGATCCCGAACCACAGGATCACCAGCGGGATCAGCGCCAGCGGCGGAATGTTGCGCAGCATCTGCAGCGTCGTGTCCAACGCCGTCTCCGCCCAGCGCTGCGATCCGGTCAGCAGGCCCAGCAGCAGCCCGAGCCCGCCGCCGATCGTGAAGCCGACGAAGGCGCGCCCGGTGCTGACGGCCAGATGCCGCCACAGCTCGCCCGAGAGCGCCAGCTCCCAAGCGGCCTTGGCCACCGAGGACGGCGCCGGCAGCACGCGCGTCGACAGCCAGCCCGCCTGCGCGCTCAGCTGCCACAGCGCCAGTACCGTCAGCGGCACGAGCCAGGGCACCAGGCCCTTGAAGGCGACGATGCCGCGGCCCGGTGTCGCCTGGGAATTGACGTTGACGTTGACGTTGGCGTTGGCGTTGGCCCGGGCCTCGGCCTTGATCGCGACGGTGCTCATCTCAGCTCGCCGCGGCCAGCTTGGCCGGGCCGGGCACGAAGTTGTTGGCGACGATCTCGCCGAAGGGGCCGGTCAGTTTCGGTGCGCTGAGCTTTTCGCGCACGTCCAGCGGCAGCAGCGGGAAGACCAGCTCGGCGAAGCGGTAGGCCTCTTCCAGATGCGGATAACCGCTGAGCACGAAGTACTCAAGACCCAGCGCCGCGTACTCCTGGATGCGATCGGCCACCTGCTGCGGATTGCCGACCAGCGCCGTGCCCGCGCCGCCGCGCACCAGGCCCACGCCGGCCCACAGGTTGGGCGAGATCTCCAGCCCGGCGCGGATGTCGTTCTTGTCGAAGCGACCGCCGTGCAACTCCGCCATGCGGCGCTGTCCGACCGAATCCATCGACGCGAACTTGGCCTGCGCCGCGGCGACGACCTCGTCGTCAAGATGCTTGACGAGATCGCCGGCGGCGGCCCAGGCCTCTTCCTCGGTCTCGCGCACGATGACGTGCAGACGGATGCCGTACTCGAGCTTGCGGCCTTTGGCTTCAGCAGCCGCGCGCACCTCACCGATCTTCTCGGCAACGGCCTTCGGCGGCTCGCCCCAGGTCAGGTAGGTGTCGACCTGATCGGCGGCGAGGTCGATCGCCGGTCCCGACGATCCGCCGAAGAACACCGGCGGATACGGCTTGTTGATCGGCGGGTACAGCAGCTTGCCGCCCTTGACGCGCAGCTGCTCGCCGTCGAAGTCGATGGCCTCGCCCTCGTGGCTGGCGCGCAGCACGTCGCGCCAGACGGTCAGGAACTCGGTCGACAGCGCGTAGCGCTCCTCGTGCGGCAGGAACAGGCCGTCGCCGGCGAGTTCATCGGGATCGCCGCCGGTGACCAGGTTGACCAGCAGCCGGCCGCCGGACAGGCGGTCGAGCGTGGCCGCCATGCGCGCCGACTGCACCGGCTGCACCAGCCCCGGCCGCAGCGCGACCAGGAACTTCAGCCGCCGCGTCGCCTCGATGAGACTGGCCGCGACGATCCAGCTGTCTTCACAGCTGCGGCCGGTGGGCAGCAGCACGCCCTCGTAGCCGAGGCTGTCGGCGGCGATGGCGATCTGGCGGTAGTAGTCGAAGTCCGCGACGCGCGCGCCCTTGGAGGTGCCGAGGTAGCGCGAATCGCCGTGCGTGGGGATGAACCAGAGGATCTTCATGGGGGGAAGCTCGTGTGATGAAGTCGCGGCAGGAGCCGTGGTTGGCACCGTCGTTGGCGCCTCGTCTGAAATCGCGGCCGACGCCGCGGCGCAGGCCGATCGCTGACTGCCTCGCGGCGCTGAAGGAAGGGCGCTTACTTGGCGGCCGTGCGGATCGACTTCGGCAGCGCGTCGGCGATGCGGATCGGCTTGGGGATCAGCTTCAGCGCGTGGAACGCGTCGGCGATCTTCTGCTGCTCGGCGGCGATGGCCGGCGTGATCGGCTGGATGCCGTAGGCGAAGCGCCCCGCGGCGACCTCGGTCGTCGCGAGGTCGAGCCCGATCTGCGGCGCGAGCAGCGCGGCCACCGCGGCGCTGTTGTTCTCGGACCAGCGGTCGAGCTTGGCGAGTTCCTCGATGATGGCCTGGACGACTTGCGGGTACTTCTCCGCGTAGCCGCGCTCGGCCAGGTAGAACTGGTGGTTCGCGACGACGCCCTTGCCGTCGGCCACCACGCGCGCGCCGAGCTGGCGTTCCGCCGCGGCCAGGAACGGATCCCAGATCACCCAAGCGTCGACGGCACCGCGCTCGAACGCCGCGCGCGCGTCGGCCGGCGGCAGGTAGACGACGGTGATGTCGGTGTACTTCAGGCCCTGCTTCTCCAGCAGCTTGACCAGCAGGTAGTGGACGTTGGAGCCCTTGTTCAGCACGACCTTCTTGCCCTTCAAGTCGGCCAGCGTCCTGATCGGCGAATCCTTCGGAACGATCAGCGCTTCCGCGGTCGGCGCGGGCGGCTGGTTGGCGACGTAGACCAGGTCCGCGCCGGCAGCCTGCGCGAAGATCGGCGGCGCTTCGCCCACGGTGCCGAAGTCGATGGAGCCGACGTTCAGGCCTTCCAGCAGCTGCGGACCGGCGGGGAACTCGGTCCATCGCACGGCGATGCCTTGCGCGTTCAGCCGCTTGTCCAGATCCCCCTTGGCCTTCAGCACCGTGAGCGTGCCGTACTTCTGGAAGCCGATGCGGACCTCGGCGGGCTTGGCGGCCGTCTGCGCGCTGGCGACGCCGGCGAACAGACTGAGCGAGGTGGTCAACGCGGCGGCGAATGCAAGGGCCCCGCGGCGATCGAGGAAGAACGTCATGGTGGTGGTCCTGGAGAGTGAGAGTCGGAGGAGTCGGGAGGAATCGGAGGCGTCAGGCTCGAAGCGCGCGCGACGCGTTCAGGGACGCTCAGAGCACCAGCGCGGGACGCGAGACCGGCTCGACGGGCCGCGGCGTCGGCACGCGGTCCAGCACCTGCGACGCGCCGGCGAGCAGGCGGCGGGCGATGTCGTCGTTGATGCGGTAGTCGCCGACGGCGTCCTTGGCAATCTGCGCGTCGCAGGCGTAGACGCCGTCGACATGCGAGCGCGCGCCGAGCGCGGACAGGACGGGCAGCAGGCCGTAGTCCAGCGCCAGCAGATGCGCCATGCTGCCGCCGGTGGCCAGCGTCCACACGCTCTTGCCCGCGAGGCCGTCCTGCGGCAGCAGGTCGAGGAAGACCTTCAGCAGCCCGCTGTACGCGGCCTTGTAGATGGGCGTCGCGAGCACGACGACGCGCGCCTCGGCGACGGCGGCCAGCGCCGCGCGGATCTCCGCGTCGTCGAAGTCGGCGTGCAGCAGCGGCTGCGCCGGCAGGTCGCGCAGCCGCAGCGTGCGGGTCGCGAGTCCGTGGTGATGCAGCCGCTCCGCGGCGGCGCCGAGCAGTGCGCCGGAGCGCGATTTCACGCTGGGGCTCGCGGCGATGAGCAGGACGGGCGAGCCCGGAAGATCGGCGGTCGAGGCGGTGGCGGAGGCGGTCATGGCGGGGGGAGGAAGCGGGAACCGCCCCATTCTGCGAACCGCCCCGCCCTCGCCGAACGAAGGAGATCGTCGATGCTTAGGCGCTTTGCGGCTATCGCTTGCGCACGGGTGCCGTCGGCTTCACGGCCGGCGTGAGCGACGCCAGGGCTTCGTTGCGACACGCGACCAGGATCTCGTCCGCCAGCGGCGAGTCGTCCGGACAGGCGCGCGACATCACCATCGCGCCGACCGCCCGCGCGAAGAGGTCCAGCGACTTGGCCCGCGCCTCGTCGGCGCTCGCGTGCTCCAGCACGGTCCCCTCGAGGTTCAGTGCCGCCAGCAGACTCTCGATGCCGTTCGCAAACGTGGCGCGCACCGCGTCCGACTGACGCGCCGCATCACCGCCGAGCGCCGCCATCGAGCACCCCTCGCCTCGCGCGTCGCGATGTTCGCGCGAGAGATAGAACCGGGCGAAGTCCGAGACCGTCACGCCGGCCGCCTGGGCCACCGTCTGCGCGATGCCGCAGGCCGCCGACTCCGCCATCAGCTCGGCCTTGGATTCGAACTGCTTGTAGAAGCCGCCGTGCGTGAAGCCGGCCGCGGCCATCAGATCGACGACGCCGACGCCGTCATAGCCGCGCTCACGAAACACCGTGGACGCCGTCTGCACGACGTGCTCGCGATTGGCCTGCGCCTGTGCCTTGCTGACCTTCATCTGTTGTCCATGCGTGTGGAGAGAGCCACGAGCGTCACTATACATAGATGCTGATCATCATCAAAGTCTTGACTTTTTGGATTACAAACATAATCATTGCCATCGATCCTGCGACGTCCGTCGGTGGACGTAGTCCAGACGAAGACGCCATGTCCACCGATTCAACAGGCCTTCCCGGTCCACCCCAGTCATGAAGACGACGATGAAAGCATTTGTCCTGGAACGCTACGGCAAGCAGAGCACGCTCCAGCCGGTGGAGATGCCGACGCCGGAACCCCGGGATGACGAGGTGCTTGTCGAGGTCCATGCCGCTGGCGTGAACCTGCTGGATTCCAAGATCAGGGATGGCGAGTTCAAGCTGATCCTGCCCTACCGCCTGCCGCTCGTGCTGGGGCACGACGTCGCCGGCGTGGTGGTCCGGGTGGGATCGCGGGTGCGCCAGTTCAAGCCGGGAGACGAGGTCTACGCGCGGGTGGACGATTTCCGGATCGGCACCTTCGCCCACTTCGTGCCGGTGAAGGAGTCGTCGCTGGCGCTCAAGCCCGCGAACCTCACGATGGAAGAAGCCGCCTCGATCCCGCTGGTCGGCCTGACCGCCTGGCAGGCCCTGGTCGAGAAGGCAGGTCTGCAACGCGGGCAGAAGGTCTTCATCCAGGCCGGATCGGGGGGCGTCGGCACCTTCGCCATCCAGCTGGCCAAGCACCTCGGCGCGACGGTCGCCACGACGACGGGCACGACCAATGTCGCGCTCGTGAAGGGACTCGGCGCCGACGTCGTCATCGACTACAGGAAGCAGGACTTCGACGGCGTCCTGCGCGACTACGACGTGGTGCTCAACAGCCAGGATGGCACGACGCTTCAGAAGTCGCTCGGCGTGCTGCAGCGCGGCGGCAAGCTCATCTCCATCTCCGGCCCGCCGGACCCCGAGTTCGCCGAGGGGATCGGAGCGCCCGGCTTCGTGCGACTGATCGTGCGCCTGCTGAGTGCGGGCATCCGCCGCAAGTCGCGCCGCCAAGGCACCGGCTACTCCTTCCTCTTCATGCGGGCCGACGGCGCGCAGTTGCGCGAGATCACCCGCCTCATCGAGGCCGGCGCCATCCGGCCGGTGATCGACCGGGTCTTCCCGTTCGAATCGACCAACGACGCCCTGGCCTACGTCAAGGCCGGCCGCGCCAAGGGCAAGGTCGTCATCAAGGTCAAGTAGATCCCGACACCCCACACGCCTCCGCCAAAGGACGCGGCGGCGCCATCGACGGGCCTGGAAGCCCAAACACAGGAGACAGAAGAATGACATTGATCCCGGCGGTCCATCGCCCCTCCCTGCTCGTGCTCGTCGCCGGCCTGGCCTGCGCCGGCCTGGCTCACGCCGCGGCCTTCAAGCTCAAGGAGCAGAGCGCCGCCGGTCAGGGACGCGCCTTCGCGGGGTCCATCAGCGAAGGCGGGGATGCCTCCGTGATCGCCAACAACCCCGCCGCGATGACCCTGCTCGATGGGCGCCTCGTCCAGGCGGACGGCGCGGTCGTGACCTATTCGGCCAAGTTCGACGGCTCTGGCCGGGATGCGCTGGGGCGTCCCCTGTCCGGTGGGAACGGCGGCGATGCGGGACAGACCGCGGTCATTCCCTCGCTCTACTTCCATGCGCCGGTGACCGACCGGATCCATCTGGGTTTCTCCGTGACGGCACCGTTCGGATTCAAGACCGAGTACGACGACGGATGGGTGGGTCGCTATCAGGGCGTCAAGACCTCGCTGAAGGTGATCGACGTCGGCGTGTCCGGCGCCTACAAGGTCAATGACGTCCTGTCGCTGGGCGCCTCCGTGTTTGCGGAGCGCCTGGAAGTCAAGCTGCGCAATGCCGTCGACTTCGGCGCGCAGTTGGCGGCCGCGCGCGTGCCGGGATTCCTGCCGACGAGCGCGGACGGATACCTGGACGTCGAAGGCGACAACACCGAGGTCGGCTACACGCTGGGCGCGCTGCTGCGTCCCGTCGACGGGACGACGGTGGGCCTGGCCTACCGCTCGGAGGTCAAGCACAAGGCCAAGGGCGTGGACGCGCGCTTCTCGATTCCCGCCGCGGCGAACGCGGTGCTGTCGGCGGCGGCCCCCAACACCTTCGTGAACACTACGGTGGACACCGAGTTGACGATGCCGGCGTCGTGGACGCTCAGCGTCAGCCAGCGGCTGAATCCGCAATGGACAGTGATGGCCGACTACTCGCGCACCGCGTGGCACAAGTTCGACCAAGTGGTCCTGGACTTCGCGTCCAACCTGCCCAGCCAGACGCTGGACTTCGGCTATCGGGATTCGTCGTTCTACTCGGTGGGCGCGGAGTACCGGATGAACGACGCCTGGACCTTCCGCGGCGGCTTCGCCTACGACCAGACGCCGGTCACCGATGCGGTGCGCGATGTCCGCGTTCCCGACGTCAGTCGTCGATGGCTGTCGCTCGGCGCGACGTGGCGGGCCAGCAAGCAGCTGGCCTACAGCGTGGGGTACACGCATCTGTTCATCAAGGACACCAGCGTCAACCTGACCTCGCCCTCCGCGAGCACCCTGCAGGGCTCGTACAAGGTGGGCAGCGACATCCTGGCGGTGTCGGCGCAATACAGCTTCTAGGCGCGTCGACACCCGCGCCGGTTCGCGCCGGTTCGCGCCGGTTCGCGCCGGCCTGCGTCGGTTCGCGCCGCATCGAATCGCACGGTTCCAGGGGTTGTCGTGCATTGGCTTGCACACGACCCATTCGCCTCGGACGGCAACGTCCGGGGCGTTTTTTACGACAGGCGCTCCAACTCCCTCAGCACCTCGCCCCGCAGGTCCGCCACCGCCGCGCTTCCGCGCCCGCGCGGATGCACCAGCGGCACGTCGATGCGCCGCACGATGCGGCCCGGCGCGGCACCGAGCACCAGCACGCGGTCGGCCAGCAGCACCGCTTCCTCCACGTCGTGCGTGACCAGGATCAGGCTGGTGCCATGTCTTGCGGCGACCTCGCGCACGAGGTCCTGCAGCCGCATCCGCGTGAAGGCGTCCAGCGCGGAGAACGGTTCGTCGAGCAGCAGCACGCGCGGCCGCGTGTAGAGCGCCCGCGCGATCGCCGCGCGCTGCGCCTGTCCGCCGGAGAGCTGGCGCGGCAGCGCCTCGCCGAGCTCGCCCAGGCCGACCTCGCGCAGCAGCGTGTTCACCCACGCTTCATCGTGGCCCTGGCCCTGGCCCAGGTCGAAGCCGACGTTCTCGGCCACCGTCAGCCACGGGAAAAGCCGCGGCTCCTGGAACACGACGCCGATGTCGCGGTCCGGTCCGCGACGCGCGCGACCGTCGAGGCGCACGTCCCCGTCGAAGTCCGGATCCAGCCCGGCGGCGATGCGCAGCAGCGTGCTCTTGCCGCAGCCGCTCGCGCCGACCAGGCCGAGGACCTCACCCGCGTTCAGGTCGAAGTGGACGTCCTGCAAGACGGGCGGCGGACCGCCCCCCTCGCGGCGATGGCCGCCATCGCGGCCTTCACGTCCATCACGTCCCTCACGCGCCTCACGGCCTTCGCCGCCATCGCGGCCTTTGTCGTTCCCGTTGGGGGCGAAGCGTTTGGCGCGCACGGACACGGTCAACAGGCTCATGCATGGCCTCCGAAGCTGTCGCGCCAGTGCAGCGCGCGTTGTTCCACCGCGGCCATCAGGCTGTCGGTCAGTTTGCCCAGCAGCGCCAGCAGCACGATCGCCGCCATCACCAGGTCCGCGCGGCCGGTCTCGCGGCCGTCGGTCAGCAGGTAGCCCAGGCCGCGGCTCGCGGCGATCAGTTCCGCGGCCACCATGAACATCCACGCCAGGCTCAGTCCGTTGCGCAGGCCGGTGAGCAACGCCGGCAGCGCGGCGGGCAGCAGCACGCGGCGCGCGAGCGCCACGCGGCCGAGCCCGCGCAGGCGCGCGACCTCCACCAGCTTGCGGTCCACGTCGCGAAAGCCCGAGGACACGCCCATGTAGACGGGGAAGAAGGCCCCGATCGCGATCAGCGCGATCTTGGACGCCTCGTCGATGCCCAGCCAGAGCAGCAGCAGCGGCACCCACGCGAGCGACGGGATCGCGCGCAGCGCCTGGAAGCTCGGCGTCAGCACGGCCGCGGCCAAGCCCGAGAGACCGACCAGCGCGCCGAACAGCACCGCCAGCACCGCGCCGAGCGCAAAGCCCCCCGCCACGCGCAAGGTGCTCGCGAGGACGTGTTGCGTCAGTTGGCCGTCGCGCAGCATCTGCGCCAGCGCCGCGGCCACATCGCTCGGCGCCGGCAGCAGGTTGGGCGCGATCCAGCCGGACCGCACCGCCGCCTCCGCAAGGGCGAGGACTGCCACCGGCGGCAGCGCACCGAGGAGCCACGTCGGCCATCGCCACGGGGCCCGCGTGTGCGTCTGCGTCTGCGTCTGCGTCTGCGTCTGCGTCTGCGTCTGCGTCTGCGTGTGCGTGTGCGTGTGCATGTGCGTCTGCGTGGGCTTGTGCGTGTGCGTCTGCGTTGATCGCGATCGAGCCGTTGCCTGCTCCGGCAAGACCGGCCCGAGCGACGAGACGGCGCGCGCGATGAGGTCGGGGTCTGCGCTCATCGCTCAGCATTCACGCTTTGATCAGGCCGTTGGCGAAGCGCGTGTCGACCAGCTCCGCGATCGTGCGGTTCAGGTCCACGCCCGGCTTCACCAGTTGCTCCGCGCTCAGGATCGGCGCCGCCGCCTGCAGCGCCTTCACATGCTCGTCCGACGGCTGCGGATGCGAGAAGTCGCTGCGCAACTTCACCTGCAGCAGGGCCACCGGCAGGCTGACCTTGGCCTCCTCGGACAGGATCTTCGCGGCGTCCGACGGGTTGGCCAGCGTCCAGGCGCGTGCGCGCTCGTAGGCCGCGATCACGCGCTTGACCGTCTGCGGGTGGCGGTTCAGGACCTCCTCCCGCACGTTGAGGAAGCCGTAGGTGTTGAAGCCGACGTTGCGGTACAGCAGCTTCGATCCGGCATCGAGCTCGCTCGCCGCCATCAGCGGGTCGAGACCGGCCCACGCGTCGACGCGCCCCTGCTCCAACGCCGCGCGCCCGTCGGCGTGCTGGAGCGCGACATGCTCGATGTCGCCGCGCTTCAGGCCCACCGTGTGCAGCGCGCGCAGCAGGAAGAGGTAGGGATCGGTGCCCTTGGTCGCCGCGATCTTCTTGCCCTTGAGGTCGGCGAGCGAGCGGATGCCGGAGTCCGGACGCACCACCAGCGCCGTCCATTCCGGCCGCGAGAAGATGTAGGGCGCGCGGATCGGATTGCCGTTGGCGCGCGCCAGCAGCGCGGCCAGGCCGGCCGTGGAGCCGATGTCGATGCTGCCCGCGTTGAGGTACTCCAGCGCGCGGTTGCTGCCGGCGCTCAGCACCCAGCGCACCGACGTGCCGTCCTTGGCCAGGTCTTCCTCCAGCCAGCCGAAGCGGCGCAGCACCAGACTGGTCGGCGAGTAGTAGGCGTAGTCGAGCCGCAGCTCCTTCGGCGCCGCGGCGCCCTGCGCCCGGGCGGTGCCGGCGACCAGGCCGCCGGCCAGTCCCGTCGCCAGGCCGGCGCCAAGCACCAAGGCGTCTCGGCGCGTCGGCAGGGTGTTCTTCTTCGTATCCATCTTGCGGGTCATGCGACGGGCTCCGTCAGGGGTATGTCCAGGGAAGTGAGCGGGGGATCCCGACCGTCGGCGGTCGTGGTGGTCGTGGTCGTGGTGGTCGTGGTGGTCGCGGATGCCGCGGCGATCGCGGCGACGTCGGCGGCGGTGTCGACAGTCGGCTCGCCGAGGCGGACACGACGCCCGGCGTGCGTCGGCTTGAGGCCGTCACCCGCGCCGAACAGCCGTGCGCGCAAGGTCCTCGGTGCGCTGGCGACGTCGGCGCCCTCGCCTGCTTCCGGTCGATAGCGGCCACGACGGCGAAGCTCCGGCACCACGAGATCGACCACGTCGCGGAAGGTCTCGTGCGCCAGCGCATAGGCCAGGTTGAAACCGTCCAGGCCCGCGGCGTCCTGCCACGCGATCAACTGATCGGCGATCTCAGACGGATCGCCGACGAAGACCGGTCCTCGCCCGCCGAGGCCGATGAACGCGGCCGCCTCGTCCACCGTCCAGCGACGCGTCGGATCCGCGCTGCTGAACGAGGCCAGCGCCGTGCGCCCCGCCTGCGTGTCGAGGTAGTCGATCGTGGCGTCCAGCGGATAGCGGCTGAAGTCGACGCCGGTCCATCCCGACAGCAAGGCCAGTGCGGCCTCGATGTCGACGTGGGACTTCAAGTCCTCGTGCTTGGCGTGAGCCTCGGCACTCGTTGGCGCGGTGACGATCAGCGCCTGACCGTAGATCAGCACGTCGTCGCGCGCCCGGCCCGACTCGGCGACCGCGTCGCGCAGGCCGTTCACATAGCCCTTCACCACGGACGTGCTGGGACCGCTCACGAAGACGCACTCCGCATGCCGGCCGGCGAAGGCGCGGCCGCGGCTCGACGTGCCGGCCTGGAACAGCACCGGCGTGCGCTGCGGCGACGGCTCGCAGAGATGGACGCCGGGCACGCGGTAGTGCTCGCCGCGATGGTGGATGGGGTGGACCTTCGTCGGGTCCGTGAAGACACGCCCCGCCTTGTCGCGCTGGACCGCACCGTCCTCCCAGCTCAGCTCCCACAGCTTGTAGACGACGTCGAGGTACTCGTCCGCCAGGTCGTAGCGCTCGTCGTGCGTGCGTTGCCCGGTGTGGCCGAGGTTGCGCGCCGCGCTGTCGAGGTAGCCGGTGACGATGTTCCAGCCGATGCGGCCCCGCGTTAGGTGATCGAGCGTCGACATGCGCCGTGCGAAGCTGTACGGCGGCTCATAGGTCAGCGCCACCGTCACGCCGAAGCCGAGGTGCTTCGTCACCGATGCCATCAGCGGCACCAGCGCCAGCGGATCGTTGAGCGGCACCTGCACCGCATGGCGCAAGGCCGCGTCGGGTGAGCCGCCGTGCACGTCGTAGACGCCCAGCACGTCGGCCAGGAACACGCTGTCGAAGCCGCCGCGTTCCAGCAGCCGCGCCAGCTCGACCCAGTAGTCCGGGTCGGTGTAGCGATGCGACTCGTCGCGCGGATGCGTCCACAGCCCCGGCGACTGGTGCCCCACCGTGTTCATCGCGAAAGCGTTGAAACGGATCGGCTTCAACCCGCTGGCGCTCATTGCAGGAACGCCGGCCGCGCGTAGCCGGGGAACTTCTGCACCAGCACCGCCTTGAACTCCGGCGCGCGGAAGGCATCGGCCAGCGCCTTCGTCCACGGCTGCTGCTTGTCCTTGCCCTTCACCGCCAACACCAGCATGTAGTGGTCGGGCGTCTTCTCCAGGAGCAGCGCGTCGGTGAGCTTCAGGCCGCTGGAGATCGCGAAGTTGCCGTTGACGATCGCGTACTCCGCGTCGTCGAGCGTGCGCGGGATCTGCGCCGCCTCGATCGGCTGCAGCTTCAGGTTCAGCGGATTGCTGGCGATGTCCTTCTCCGTCACGCGGATCGGATCGGCGCCGGGCTTGAGCGTCAGCAGCTTCTGGTCGGCCAGCAGCGCCAGGCCGTGCGCCAGGTTGGCCGGGTCGTTGGCCAGCGTGATGCGGTCACCGGACTTCACGTCGGCCAGGCTCTTGCGCTTCTTCGAGTAGATCCCGAACGGCGCCATCGGCCCCTGCACCACCTCCACGATGTCCAGCCCGCGGTCCTCGCGGAAGCGGTTGAGGTAGGTGATGTGCTGGAAGAAGTTGGCGTCCAGCGCGCCCTGCGCCAGCGCGATGTTGGGTTGCACGTAGTCGTTGAACTCGACCAGCTTGACCGTGTAGCCGCGCTTCTCCAGCAGCGGCTTGATGCCCTGGCGCAGCACCTCGATGTTGGAGCCGGCGGTCGCGCCGATGATGATCTCCTTCTTGTCCTGCGCGTGGACGGCAGGCGAGGAAAGCGCGGCGGCGGTCAGCGCGAGGGCCAGCAGGGTGCGGCGGGCGAGGGTCATCGGGAAGTCCTTGGAGGTCCGAAAAGAAGGGAGGGCGACAGAAGAGGAAACGAGAAACGGAAAAGAACAGCGGGAAGGAACAGCGGGAAGGAGCAGCGCGAGCGACGAGCGGGAACGATGAGCGGGAACGAACGCGCTCAGCGCTCAGCGCTCAGCGCTCAGCGCTCATCGCTTGTCGAGCCGCCGCGCCACGCGCTGGCCGGTGAACTGGATCAGCTGCACGAGCACGACGAGGATCGCGACCGTCAGCACCATGACGTCGGTCTGGAAGCGGTAGTAGCCGTAGCGGATCGCGAGGTCGCCGATGCCGCCTCCGCCGACGACCCCGGCCACCGCCGAGTACGACAGGAAGCTGATCGCCAGCACCGTCAGCGCGCCCACCAGGCCGGCGCGCGCCTCGCGCACCAGCACGCGCAGGACGATCTGCGTCTCGGAGGCGCCCATCGCGTGCGCGGCCTCGATGACGCCGCGCGGCACCTCGCGCAGGCATTGCTCGACGAGGCGCGCGAAGTACGGGATCGCCGCGAAGGACAGCGGCACCGCGGCGGCCAGCGGACCGATCGAGGTGCCCGCGATCACGCGCGTGATCGGCACCAGCGCGACCAGCAGGATGATGAAGGGGAAGCTGCGCACGGTGTTCACCACCGCGTTGATCAGGCGATGCAGCAGGCCCGCGCCGCGATGCCCTGACAGCGACTGGCCCGGGCTCAGCAGGAACAGCAGCACGCCCAGCGGACCGCCGAACAGCACGGCCGCGCCCAGACCGATGGCGAGCATCAGGCCCGTCTGGCCGAGCGCGGTCCAGATCTCGGGCAGCAGCCCGATGAGGTTCTCAAGCATGGCGGACCTCCCGGCGTCCGATCGACGCGATCACCTCGGAGGTCGCCAGCGCCGAGGCGTCCAGCGCGGCGAGGTTCGCCGCCTGCCGCTGCAGCCGCGCGAGCTCCAGCCCCAGCGGCGAGGTCGCCGCGCGCGTCGCGTCGACGACGTCGAACTGCTCGACCAGCCGGCCTTCCGCGATGACCGCCGCGCGTCGGCACAGCGCCTGCACGACCTCGAGTTCATGCGTGACGATCACGATCGTGACGCCCAGCCGCTCGTTGATGTCGGCCAGCGTGGCGAGCAGCTCGCGCGTGGTCTCGGCATCGAGCGCGGAGGTCGGTTCGTCGCACAGCAGCACGTCGGGTTGCGGCGCCAGCGCGCGCGCGATCGCGACGCGCTGCTTCTGCCCGCCGCTCAGCTGCGACGGGTACTGGTCGGCCTTGTCGGTCAGCCCGACCAGCGCCAGGCACTCGGCAACGCGATCGGCAACGCGATCGGAGATCTCGCGGCGCGAGCGGCCGGCGTGCAGCCGCAGCGGGAAGGCGACGTTCTCCGCCGCGGTCGCGTTCTGCAGCAGGTTGAACTGCTGGAAGATCATCCCGAGCCGCTGCCGCTCGCGGCGCAACTCGGCCGGCTTCAGCGCGGTCATCTCGCGGCCGGCGACATGCACCCGGCCCGCGTCGGGCCGCTCCAGCAGGTTGATCAGCCGCAGCAGCGTGGACTTGCCCGCGCCGCTCTTGCCGATCAGGCCGAGGATCTCGCCGGGACGCACGGACAGGCTCACGTCGCGCACGGCCTCGAAACGCCGCCCGTCCGGCAGCGCGAAGGACTTCGACACGCCGTCGAGGCGGATCAGCGGGTCGCCCTTCTTGTCGCCCTTTTTGTCGCCCTTCGAATCGAACTCCGAATCGAACTTCGGAGCGCTCTGCTGAACGCTCTTCTGCCCACTCTCGGGATCGAACGTCGGGGCGCTCGGGTCGTGCTTCTGGTCGCTCATCGGGACCTCCTCGATCAGGAATACGCCGTCGGATCGGGGATCCGGCCGTCGAGGAAGAAGCGGCCCAGGTCGCGCAGCTTGTAGTCGACCGGGTCGTGCAGCGTGTGCACCCGCGCGTTGCGCCAGAACCGGTCCAGGCCGAACTCGGCCGACGTGCTGCGCGCGCCGGTCAGCTCGAACAGCTGGCTGCCGACCTCGACGCCGGCGCGGTGCGCGAGCACCTTGGCCTCGGCGCCGGCCACCGCGACCTCGCCGCGTTCCTGCGCGGTCAGGGCCTCGCCGCGATCGAGCGCGCGCCGCAGGCGGTCGACGGCCTCGGCCGACACGGCCTGCGCCGCCCTCACCTTCAGCCACAGGTCGCCGTAGCGGTGCTGCACCAGCGGATCGTCGACCGCGCGGGACACGCCCGACGCCGACCAGGCCCGGCCGCGCGTCGCCGTGTAGCGGCGCGCCTCGTCGAAGGCGCCCTCGCCGATGCCCAGGTACAGGTGGGTCATGATCAGCTGAGCGATCTGCGAGCGCAGCGTCGCCCGCGGGGTCGGGCTCTGGCCCGGCACCTGCAGCAGCTCGTCGTCGTCCAGCCGCACGGCGTCGAAGCGCACCGTGCCGCTGTCCGTCTGGCGCTGGCCGAAGGCGTCCCAGTCCTGCTCGACGCGCACGCCCTCGCGCCGCGTCGGCACGACGCCGATCAGGAAGCCGCCCTCGCCCGTCGTCGCCGAGACCGTCAACCGGTCCGAGCCCAGCGCGCCGGAGCAGAAGCTCTTCACCCCGTCCAGGCGCCATCCGGCCCCGTCGCGCACCGCCGTCAGCCGCGTGTCGGCGGGATTGAGCGCATTGCCCCAGAACAGGCGCTGCTCGGCGGTCTCGCGCAGATGGCGCGCGCCATGCGCCGTCGCGGCCGGCCCGCCATACAGCGACACGCCGTAGAGCTGCAGGTGGTGGAAGGCCAGCACATGGGCCAGCGCGCTGTCGACGCGGGCGATCCGCCGCACGGCGTCGAAGAATTCGGAGATGCCGCCGCCCAGGCCGCCATGGGCCTCGGGAATCGTCAGCGCGAGCAGGCCGCTGGCGCGGATCAGCTCGCGCTGCTCGGCGGCGTGACCGCCCTCGCGGTCGCGCTGCACGGCCGTCGCGGCCAGCTGTTCCACGACGCGGTCAAGTCCTGACCCCAGGAGTTGGGCCAGCGGGGATGCGGCAGACGTGGCGGAGGAAGTCGGGGAGGCGTCGTCGAGACGCCGCAGCACGGGAGCAGTCATTGGCGGGGAGGCACTCGGGGGCGGCAATGCGCGATGACGCCGAGTGTTCCTGTCCGACCGCGCGGACCGAAGCGAGAAATTCGTCTGTGCTTATGCGGTGGCGATTCAGCTCGACCAGGTCGATTCGTTCTTCGCCGCCTGCGCGTTGCTCTGGATGCCGACGTCCTGCGAGAGCATCGCGCGCATCGCCTGCGCGCATTGTTCGACGTGTCGCTTGTCGGGATGCCACGGTCCCGCCGCATTGCCGTTGCTCTGCAGGTTGGCGCTCCTGGTGTAGACGACGCGCCAAAGCGTCTGTTTGAGGTCGCTGGCTTGCATGGCGGGGAGTATTCCGAATCGACCGGGCCTTGCGCGAGACGGCATCGCCGTCACCGCCTGTCAGGCGCTGCCCTACATCGGGGCACGCGACACCGAATCTACGCCCCGGGCTTGCCCCAGTCCAGTGCGGGGGCCGGGCTGTTAATCTTCCATTCATGAACTTGCTGCTCGCCGAAGACGACGCGATCCTGGCCGACGCCCTGTGCGAACAGATGCGCGCCAGCGGCTTCACCGTGGAGCACGCGCCCAACGGAGCGGTCGCGCAGTACCTGCTCGCCAAGCAGCAGTTCGACGTGGTGGTGCTGGACCTGGGCCTGCCGATGGTGGGCGGCATCGAGGTGCTCAGACAGCTGCGCCAGACCGACGCGTCGCTGCCGGTGCTGATCCTGACCGCGCTGGACAGCCTGGAGGACCGCGTCGCCGGCCTGAACGCCGGCGCCGACGACTACCTGACCAAGCCCTTCGACTTCCCCGAGCTGGAGGCCCGTCTCCGCGCCCTGCTGCGTCGCAGCCGCGCGCTGAAGGCGAGCACCGAGCTGGGCCAGCTCAGCATGCAGCGCGAGACCCGCAGCGCGCAGGTGCGCGGCGAGATGCTGGAGCTCAGCCCGCGCGAGTTCGACCTGCTCGACCTGCTGCTCACGCACCAGGGCCGCGTGATCACGAAGGAGCAGATCAACCAGGCCTGGTCGGGCGACCGCAACGGGACCGCCGCCGGCGCCGCCAGCCCCGTGGACAGCGGCGCGGCGACCAACGCCGTCGAGGTCTACATCCACCGCCTGCGCCGCAAGCTCGAAGGCTCGCAGGTGGCCATCCGCACCGTGCGCGGCCTGGGCTATCTGCTGGAGCTGGAACGCGCCTGAGGCGCGCGCCCTGCCGATGGCTCCCTCCCGCTTCTCGCTCAAGCGCCAGCTCCTGCTGTGGCTGCTGCTGCCGCAGGTCGTGCTGTGGCTCGCGGGCGCGGTGTTCAGCTACCGCCTCGCGGGCCGCTACGCCAACGAGGCCGTCGACGCCACGCTGCTGCAGGCCACGCGCTCGCTCGCGCGCCAGGTCAAGCCGATGGGCAACGGGCTGCTGATCGACTTCCCGCGCGCGGCGCAGGACGTGCTCGAGGCCGACCCCAGCGACAAGCTGCTCTACACGGTCAGTTCGCCGCCGGGCAAGTTCATCCTCGGCAACCGCAACCTGCCCAGCCCGCCCGCGATGCCCGCCAGCGCGCCGCTGGGCCAGGCGCAGTTCTACGACGGGGAGATCGACGCGCCGGAGGCGGGCACCGCCTCGCCGGTGCGCGTCGCCGCGCTCTACCTGCAGTTCGGCGAGAACCCCAGGGCCCAGCAGACGATGCTGGTGCAGGTGGCCCGCTCCAGCGCCAACCGCGAGCTGCTCGCGCGCCGGCTGCTGATCGACACGATGCTGCCGCTGTCCATCCTCATCGTGCTGATGAGCATGATCGTGTGGGCCGGCGTCGGCGCCGGGCTCGCCCCGATCGCCCGGCTGCGCGGCCTGGTCGAGGGCCGCAAGCCCAACGACCTGCGCCCCATCGAGCTCGACGCCGCGCCGCAGGAACTGCGCTCGCTCGCGCAGGCGATCAACGACCTGCTGGAGGCCGTGCGCCACAACGTCCAGGGCCAGCGCCGCTTCATCAGCGACGCCGCCCACCAGTTGCGCACGCCGCTGGCGGGGCTCAAGAGCCAGAGCGAACTCGCACTGGCCGAAGCGCCCCCCGGACCGCTGACGATGCGCCTCGCCCGCGTGCACGAGAGCGCCACGCGCAGCGCCCACCTCGTGAATCAGCTGCTGGCGCTGGCGCGCACCGAGCCGGAGTCGCTGACGCGGCAGACGCCGGTGCGCTTCGACCTGGGCCGGCTGGCCCGGGAGGTCACCGCCGAACTGGTGCCGCGCGCGCTCCAGCAGAACGTGGACCTGGGCTACGACGGTCCGGACAGCGATCCGGACTGCGCCTCCGCCTCGCAGCTCGAGGAGCCACTCACCGTCCCCGGCCTCTCCCGCGAGGAGCAAGCACGGGAAGATGGGCAGGAACCGGGGCAGGAGGACCGCCCCGTCGAGGTCACCGGCATCCCGCTGCTGCTGCGCGAGGCGCTGGTCAACCTCGTCGACAACGCGCTGCGTTACGCCGGCCGCGGCGCCCGGGTCACCGTGCAGGTGCACGGCGGCGCCGACCGCGCGGAGCTGGTCGTCACCGACAATGGCCCCGGCATCCCCGAGGACCTGCGGGAGCAGGTCTTCGAGCGCTTCTTCCGCGCCACCCACGAGGGCAACGGCTGCGGACTCGGCCTGGCGATCGTCAAGGAGATCGTCGAGCGCCACGGCGGCCGCATCGTCCTGTCGACGGCCCGGCCGCGCGGCCTGCGCGTCTCGATGAGCCTGCCGCTCGCCGCCTGAGCCCCCGGCCGCCCGCCCCTGGCGTGGGCACGACCTGGCCCCGGCCGGTCATCGCATGTCCGTCCTCGCAGGACTTGCCACCGCCATCGCTTCCCCGGACCTGCGCGCTCGGCGGCGTTCCGCGCGCACCAAGACTGCCCCGATCACACGCCAGGCGCCCGACATTGCTGCCATACGCCCGAACTCCCCGCCTTTCATGCACCACAACGCTAGTGGTAAGCACCAATATAGATTCATTAATGAATTATTAAAGTTCAGCCCGCATGCAAGAAAGATAAACGTCCGATTAACGGCGGCACGCCCGGAGCACCGTTGCTCGGAGACAACCGGAGACTGAACATGACACGCACCTCGCGCTTGCGCACCACCACGTTGTCGACGCTCTCGACAGCCGCCGGCCTGCTGATGGCCGCCGGTTCCGCCCATGCCCTGGACTACACCGGCTACTTCCGCGCCGGCCCCGGCGGCACCACCGACGGCGGCGCCAGCCGCGCCTGCTACGCCCTGAACGGCGGCACCAGCGGCATGAAGTACCGCCTCGGCAACGAGTGCGACATCTACGGCGAGTTCCAGCTCGCCCAGGGCTTCAAGAAGGACGGCATCGACTACAAGGTCGTGCTGATGACGGACTACTTCAATCCGCATTCGGACGCGGACGACGCCAAGCACCTGCGCCTGGCGCAGATGTATGCCGAGGCCAAGGGCTTCGACTTCGCGCCGGAAGCCACCGTCTGGGCCGGCAAGGAACGCGGCCGCCGCGGCGACGTCCACATCGTCGACACCTACTTCACCGAGATGGCCGGCATCGGCGCCGGCTTCAAGGGCCTGAACGTCGGCCCGGGCAAGCTCGGCGTCGCGTACTACACCAACGACAAGGACAACAACCAGCGTCCGGCCCACCGCGGCAACGTCGAGTACGTGGACATCAACTCCAACACCGACGGCACGCTGGCCTTCTTCGGCACCGCCACCAAGTCGCAGTTCGCCGGCGGCACCAACGGCTGGGGCCTGACCGCCAAGCATGTCCAGGCCAAGCTGTTCGGCTCGGCCTTCAACAACGTGCTGTGGGTGCAGTACGCGCAGGGCTCCACCGGCCTGAACTCCAACTTCGGCAACCAGACCGACACGTCCGCGGCCAAGAAGTTCCGCGTCGTCGAATCGGTGAACTTCCAGCAAGGCGCCTGGGGCGGCATGGGCATGCTGCTGTGGGCCAACGAAAAGGACAACGCCGGCAAGGCCACGGTGTCCACGTCGGTCGGCGGTCGCCTGTCCTACGGCGTCACCCGCAACTTCAAGCTGCTCACCGAAGCCGGCGTCTCGCAGTACAAGCCCGACGGCGGCCAGCGCGCGCGCCTGACCAAGGTGACCTTCGCCCCCACGCTGTCCACCGGCCCGGCGCTGATGGACCGACCCGAGTTCCGCCTCTACGTCACCCACGCCAAGTGGAACAAGGCGGCCGGCAACGTGACCGGCGTGGCCGGCTACGACGGCGAGACCTCGGGCACCAGCTTCGGTGCGCAAGTCGAAGTCTGGTTCTGAGGCCCGGTTCCGATCGGACGACGACTGAGGGGCGCGACGCGCCCCGCCTCATCCGACATCCCATGACAACATCGCACCCACTCACCGTCCGGCGCGAGCCGGATGCGATGCCCGGAAGGTGATGCCGGACGCGACACGAAACGCGATGCGAACCGTGATTCGAAACCCAATTCCAGACGACATGGAGACCCCCCGATGATGAAGCTCAAGCAACTGTCCCAGGCCGCCGCGCTGTGCGCGCTGATGGCCGCCGGCGCGGCCCAGGCCGGCGAGGTCGAGGTCCTGCACTGGTGGACCAGCGGCGGCGAGGCCAAGGCCGCCACCGCGCTGAAGGCCACCCTGCAGAAGCAGGGCCACACGTGGAAGGACTTCGCGGTGGCCGGCGGCGGCGGCGATTCCGCCATGACGGTGCTGAAGTCCCGCGTGGTGTCGGGCAACGCCCCGGCCGCGGCGCAGATCAAGGGCCCGTCGCTGCAGGAATGGGCGGCCGAAGGCGTGCTGACCAACGTCGACGCCGTCGCCAAGGCCGGCAAGTGGGACGAGGTGATCCCGCCGGCGGTGGCCAGCATCATGAAGTACCAGGGCCACTACATCGCCGCGCCGGTCAACGTGCACCGCGTGAACTGGCTGTGGGTCAACCCCGAGGCGCTGAAGAAGGCGGGCGCCAAGCTGCCCACGACCTGGGACGAGTTCTTCGTCACCGCCGAGGCGCTGAAGAAGGCCGGCATCATCCCCGTCGCGCACGGCGGCCAGAACTGGCAGGACTTCACCACCTTCGAATCGGTGGCGCTGGGCGTCGGCGGCGTGGACTTCTACAAGAAGGCGCTGGTGCAGCTGGACCCGGCCACGCTGACCGGTCCGCAGATGGAGAAGGTGCTGACGACCTTCAAGCGCATCAAGGACTACACCGACAAGAACGCGTCGGGCCGCGACTGGAACCTGGCCACCGCGATGGTGATCAAGGGCGAGGCCGGCATGCAGCTGATGGGCGACTGGGCCAAGGGCGAATGGGTCGCCGCGGGCAAGGCGCCGGGCAAGGACGTGCTGTGCGTCGCCGCCCCGGGCACGCAGAAGGCCTTCACCTTCAACATCGACTCCTTCGCGCTGTTCAAGCTGAAGAACGCCGCCAATGAGAAGGCCCAGCAGGACCTGGCCACCGCGATCATGTCGCCGGAGTTCCAGGAGCTGTTCAACCTGAACAAGGGATCGATCCCGGTGCGCACCGGGATGAAGATGGACAAGTTCGACGACTGCGCCAAGCAGTCCGCGACGGACTTCGCCGCCGATGCCAAGTCGGGCACCCTGGTGCCGTCGATCGCGCACGGCATGGCGGTTCCCGCCGCGGCCGAAGGCGCGATGAAGGACGTCGTGAGCCAGTTCTGGAACAGCGACAGGATGACGGCCAAGGACGCGCAGACCAAACTGGCGGCCGCCGCGAAGACGAAGTAAACCTCCAGCATACGCTGGCCCCGAGGGGGCGGACCGATCGGACCGCCCCCGCTCCGTTTCTCCCGACGCGCCGTCCGCGGCGCGTCCTCAGGTCCGCTCCTCCGCATGTCCGCTTCCCGAGCCCCCCGCAGTCCCTGGCTTCCCAAGCTGGTGGTCGCGCCGACCTTCCTCGTCTCCTTCCTCTTCATCTACGGCCTGATGGCGTGGAACGGCTACCTGTCGCTGTCCGCGTCGCGGCTGCTGCCGAACTACACCTACGTCGGCCTGGACCAGTACCGCGCGCTGTTCGACAACGAGCGCTGGTGGCTGGCCCTGACCAACCTCGGCATCTTCGGCGCGCTGTTCATCGGCGGCGCGATGGCCGTGGGCCTGCTGCTGGCCATCCTGCTGGACCAGAAGATCCGCGGCGAAGGCGTGCTGCGCACGGTGTACCTGTACCCGATGGCGCTGTCCTTCATCGTGACCGGCACGGCGTGGAAGTGGATCCTCAACCCCGGGCTGGGCATCGAGCACCTGATGCAGCAATGGGGTTTCGAGAACTTCAGCTTCGGCTGGCTGGTCGACCCGGACATGGCGATCTACTGCGTCGTCATCGCCGGCGTGTGGCAGTCCGCGGGCTTCGTGATGGCGCTGTTCCTGGCGGGACTGCGCGGCATCGACGACTCCATCATCAAGGCCGCGCAGGTCGACGGCGCGTCCCTGCCGCGCATCTACTGGCGCATCATCATCCCGACGCTGCGGCCGGTGTTCTTCTCGACGCTGATGGTCGTGGCGCACATCGCCATCAAGAGCTTCGACCTCGTGATGGCGCTGACCGCGGGCGGCCCCGGCTATGCCACCGACCTGCCGGCGACCTTCATGTACACGATGGCGTTCTCGCGCGGCCAGATCGGCCTGGGCGCGGCCAGCGCCACGGTGATGCTGGCCACGATCGCCGCCATCGTCGTTCCCTACCTCTATTCCGAGCTCCGCTCGAAGCAGTAACCGCGAGCGCCGCGACATGAGTGCCCTCACCTCCCCTTCCCGTCCCTCTTCCGGTCCTCCCTCCTCGGGGGGATCCCGCAGCCTGACCGTGCAGCACCTGCTGCTGTGGGCCGTGCTGCTGGTCTTCGCCTTCTTCTTCCTGCTGCCGCTGTACGTGATGGTCAGCACCTCGCTCAAGAGCATGGACGAGGTGCGCAACGGCACCCTGCTGTCCGTGCCGATGGCGCCGTCGCTGGCCGCCTGGTCCAAGGCCTGGACCAGCGCCTGCACCGGCACCGACTGCGGCGGGCTGAAGCCCTTCTTCATGAACTCGGTGCTGATGGTCGTGCCGGCGGTGCTGATCTCCACCGCGCTGGGCGCGATCAACGGCTACGTGCTGACCAAGTGGCGCTTCCGCGGCAGCGAGCTGCTGTTCGGGCTGCTGCTGTTCGGCGTGTTCATGCCGATGCAGGTCGTGCTGCTGCCGATGAGCCAGGTGCTGGGCACGCTGGGCATCGCCAGTTCGGTGTGGGGCCTGATCCTGGTCCACATCCTGGCGGGCATGCCGTCCACGACGCTGTTCTTCCGCAACTACTACGCCGGCCTGCCCGACGAGCTGATCAAGGCGGCGACGCTGGACGGCGCCTCGTTCTTCCAGATCTTCTGGCGCATCGTGGTGCCGCTGTCCACGCCGATCCTGGTGGTGACGCTGATCTGGCAGTTCACCTCGATCTGGAACGACTTCCTGTACGGGGTGGTGTTCTCCGGGGCCGACAGCAAGCCGATCACGGTCGGGCTGAACAACCTGGCCAACACGTCCAGTTCGGTCAAGGAATACAACGTGGACATGGCTGCGGCGCTGATCGCCGCGCTGCCGACGCTCGTGGTCTACGTGGTCGCGGGCAAGTATTTCGTGCGTGGGCTGACCGCCGGCGCCGTCAAGGGTTAAGAGGAGTCAAGCATGGGCGCGCTCGCCATTTCTCAAGTCCGCAAGAGCTACGGATCGGCCGACATCCTCAAGGGCATCGACCTGTCGATCGATGCCGGAGAGTTCCTGATCCTGGTCGGCCCGTCGGGCTGCGGCAAGTCGACGCTGCTGGCGATGATCGCCGGCCTGGAGCACCCGACCTCGGGCGCGATCCACATCGGCGACCGGGACGTCACGTACCTGCCGAGCAAGGACCGCGACATCGCGATGGTGTTCCAGAGCTACGCGCTGTATCCGAACATGAACGTCGCGCAGAACATCGCCTTCGGGCTGGAGATGCGCAAGGTGCCGAAGGCGCAGCGCGAGACCACGGTGCAGCGCGTCGCGAAGATGCTGCAGATCGACCACCTGCTGGACCGCAAGCCGGGCCAACTGTCGGGCGGCCAGCGGCAGCGCGTGGCGATGGGGCGCGCGCTGGCGCGCGATCCGAAGCTGTTCCTGTTCGACGAGCCGCTGTCCAACCTGGACGCGAAGCTGCGCATCGAGATGCGCGCCGAGATCAAGCTGCTGCATCAGCGCACCAAGACCACGACGGTCTACGTCACCCACGACCAGGTCGAGGCGATGACGCTGGGCGACCGCATCGCGGTGATGCGCGACGGGCTGGTGCAGCAGTTCGGCACGCCGGAGGAGATCTACACGCGGCCGGCCAACCGCTTCGTGGCCGAGTTCATCGGCTCGCCGACGATGAACTTCGTGCAAGCCGAGCGCAACGGGGGCGGCGCGCTCGCCGCGCAAGGCGTGACCCTGCCGGTGAACGCGGCGCAGCAGGCGTCGATCGACGCGGCCGGCGGCGTGCTCTACGGCGTGCGTCCGGAACACATCCGGCTGGCCGAGACGACCGACGCGGGCGCGGGCGGCATGCCGGGCGTGCTGAAGATGAGCGAGCCGACCGGTCCCGAGACCTACCTGCTGGTGGACACGCCGTCGGGCCCGATGACGGCGCGCGTCTCGGGCAACCCCCACCTCAATGTCGGTGACGCGGTTCGCCTGCAATGGGCGGCGGAGTCGGCCCACCTGTTCGACGCGAAGGACGAGCGCCGCCTGGCCTGAGGCCGTCGGTGGGACCGGCAGGTCTCATCCGCAGCCAGAGGGTCTGCGCCGCGAGCACCGCGGCCAGCACCAGCGCGATCCAGGCGGAACCGTCGGAGCCGCTCATCGGCGAGGCGGTCTGCTTCACGTACACGCCCACCAGGCCCCACACCGCCGCGCCGGCATAACCGAGCGCGGCGGGGCCGGTGCCCGGCGCGTGCAGACGCGCGTTGGCGACCAGCAGCAGCAACGCGGCCAGGGCCCACAGCACCAGCGTCCAGGGCAACTGGTCCTGCGTCGGCAGCATCTGCGCGGCGACGACCGTCTGCGCGGTGTCCAGGAACGCGGCCAGCGACAGCCAGCCCGCGTGCAGCGCCAGCGGGAACACGGCGAGCCAGGACTGCGCGCCGCGCGGCATCGCCCGCGCCACCAGCATCAGCGCCCACAGCAGGCTCGCCAGCGCGGCCCAGATGACGGCAAGCGCCAGGCCGAACCATTGCTGCGAAAACACGATCATCCAGCTCGCCGTCAGCGTGAAACCGATGATGACCAGCCAGTGGCAGCGATGCGAGTCGCGATGCCCTTCCCTGTCCGGGACCGGCTGGCCGCGCAGCAGCCAGGCGGCAAAGACGAGATCGAGCAGGAAGATCACCCCCCAGATCGAGAACGCGTAGCCGTCGGCGACAAGCAGTGTCGGAAAGCGGTCGGAGATCGCGCCGTTGTCGGGCCCGAACACGCCGCGCTGGGACGCCCAGGCCACCAGGGGCATGGACAGCGCGCTGAGGATGACGAGGATCTGGAGCATGCCCCATCATGGGCAAGGCACATGCCTCCGGCAAGCGGGGCGTTTGTACGGGCAGGCCTTTGGAGGCTGAGCGCTTTGTGTGCGACAGCCTTCGGGGGGCCCGGCGCGGGCTCTCCACGACTCAGGGGGCGTCCCTCCGGGAACCCCCAGAGTCATTCCGGCCCCACAAGCACTCGTTGACTCCGCTCCTGCGATTGGCGCGGCGCTCGGCCAAGGGCTGTGAATGCATACAGCTATGATCATGCTCATGTGCTCCGATGCCCTCGCCGATACGCAGATCGACGTCTTCGCCGACCTCAACCCCGAGCAGCGCTCCGCGGTTGAGCACGGATTGGGCGAAGCCTCTTCGGACGGGCACGGGCCGCTGCTGGTGATCGCCGGCGCGGGCTCCGGGAAGACGAAGACGCTGGCGTCGCGCGTGGCGCGCCTGATCCAATCCGGCGCGGATCCGCAACGGCTGCTGCTGTTGACCTTCTCGCGCCGCGCCGCCGGCGAGATGGAACGCCGCGCGGGACGCGTGCTGCATCGCGCGCTCGGCCTGCGCGCGACGCAGGCGCCGCCGCGTTTCCCGTGGGCAGGCACCTTCCACAGCGTCGGCGCACGGCTGCTGCGCGAGTACGCGCATCGCATCGGCCTCGCGCCCAACTTCACCATCCTCGACCGCGCGGATGCCGAGGACCTGATGGGCCTGCAGCGTCAGGCGCTCGGCCTGGCCGAGACCACCGACCGCTTTCCGCTGAAGGCGACCTGCCTGAACATCTACTCGCGCGTCGTCAACAGCGAGGCGCGGCTGGACCAGGTGCTGCAGGAGCACTTCCCCTGGTGCTTCGCAGTCCATGACGAGCTCAAGCGCCTGTTCAAGGCCTACGTCGAGGAGAAGCAGCACCAGCAGCTGCTCGACTACGACGACCTGCTGCTCTACTGGTCGGAGCTGATGAGCGACGACACGCTGGCCGCGGAGCTCGGCGAGCGCTTCCAGCACGTGCTGGTCGACGAGTACCAGGACACCAACCGGCTGCAGGCCACGATCCTCAAGCGCCTCAAGCCGCGCGGCGACCGGCTGACGGTGGTCGGGGACGACGCGCAGGCGATCTACTCGTTCCGCGCGGCGGAGGTGCGCAACATCCTGGAGTTCCCGGCGCAGTTCGACCCGCCCGCGCGCGTGGTCGCGCTGGAGCGCAACTACCGCTCGACGCAGACCATCCTGGATGCCTCCAACGCCGTCATCGCGATGGCGCGCGAGCGCCACGAGAAGCGCCTGTGGACCGACAAGACCTCGAGCGAGCTGCCGCACCTGGTCACCGTCGACGACGAGGCGCGGCAGGCGCAATGGGTCGCCGACAAGGTGCTGGAACGCCGCGAGCAAGGGCTGAAGCTGACGAAGCAGGCGGTGCTGTTCCGGACCTCGAGCCACGCGGCGCCGCTGGAGCTGGAGCTGACGCGGCGCAACATCCCGTTCGTCAAGTTCGGTGGCTTGAAATTCCTCGAGAGCACGCATGTGAAGGACGTGCTGAGCGTGCTGCGCTGGGCGGAGAACCCGCGCGGTCGGCTGGCGGGTTTCCGCGTGGCGCAGTTGCTGCCGGGCTTCGGTCCCGCGAGCGCGAGACGGCTGCTCGATGCGATGGCCCCCGCGGCCGATCCGGCGCAGGCGCTGCGCGATTTCGAGCCGCCACGCGCCGCGGCGTCCTCCTGGGCGGCCTTGCGCGACCTGATGCTGGCGTTGATCGCCGACTCCAGCTGGCCGATGGATCTGGAGGAGGCGGTGCAGTGGTACGCGCCGCATCTGGAGCGGCTCTACGACGATGCGCCGGTGCGTCTGTCCGACCTGGAGCAGATCACGCGCATCGCGCAGGGCTACGGGTCGCGGGAGCGGTTCCTGACCGAGCTGACGCTGGACCCGCCCGACGCGAGCAGCGACGAGTCGGGCGTGCCGCTGAAGGACGAGGACTACCTGATCCTGTCGACGATCCACTCCGCCAAGGGCCAGGAGTGGAATGCGGTGTACCTGCTGAACTGCGTGGACGGCTGCATGCCGTCGGACCTGAGCACGGGCGCGCAGGCGCAGATCGAGGAGGAGCGGCGGCTGCTCTACGTCGCGATGACGCGGGCGAAGGACCACCTCGCGGTGATGGTGCCGCAGCGCTTCTACGTGACGCAGCAGACGCGCAACGGCGATCGGCACCTCTACGCGAGCGTGTCGCGTTTCCTGCCGGGCAAGGTGGTGCGCCATTTCGAGAAGGTCGGCCCCGCCAACCAGGCGCAGGTGCCGCTGCCCGAGCTCGTGAAGCCGGCGATGGACGTCGCCGCGAAGCTGCGCAAGGCCTGGGACTGAGCTCCCCCATCGGGGTGGACTGAATCCCCCGTCGCGATCGATTCAATCCCTCATTGGTGCGCACTCTTCGCGATCGTCGCGGAGCTGCAACTGGATGAATCGCGACGCGCTGGAGCGCTCATAGCATGAAGGCATGCAGTCTTCCGCCCTCGCCACCGCGGCTGCCGCACTCCTCGCGGCCTGCCCGCCCAGCCTGATCCCGCAGTGGATCCAGGACCTCAACACGCTCGTCGGTCTGATCGGCTTCGCGATCACGGTCGCGGTGGGGTGGCAAGTCAGGAACGTCAGGCAGTCGTTTCGGTCTCGAGCCCGTCTTCCTGCCATCACCAAGGACTTGGAGATCAAGGTCCTTGGTCTGACCGCACTACTCGACAGTCCGAAACCTCCATGGATCGTGTTGCGAGCGGCCCTTTCTTCAACTTCTGCGACCTTGGAAATTGCGTTGCCCTTCGCGCCGTCGCGCGCGCGCACCCCCGTTAGGAGGGCCATCCGCTACGCGGCCGAAGCAGTGGCTGATCTTGACGGGGAGAAGGCGGGAGCGTCCAAGGCATCGGCGCGTGCTCGAGATGAGCTGCACCGTGCCCTGCTGCATCTCAACGAGGCATCCGTCAGTCTTCATTTGGAGTAATCACCATGCCCATCAACGAAAAGAATCTTTCTCTGGTTCTCGCTCTCTATCGCCTGACGCTACTCCGCGAGATCGAATGGCACATGGTCCGGCCGACCACCGACCCGAACGGGGACGCCCGTGGTGTGCTTCGCTACGAGACGACACACGAAGGCTTTCATTTCGCCGTGTATCAGTTGGATCACGGCAGCCGCCACCGGTCGATGAACACCGATCTCTGGACATCGCGACATGTCCTTGCCGTGCTGGATGACCAAGGCCTGGAGATTTGGCATGAGTCCGGTTCTTTGACAAGCGTTGATGACCTGTTTCGCCTCGTCCAGCGCCGACTCACCTGCATCGATCAGGTGTTCGCAAAGATCGTTGCCCCCATCGAGGAAGAACGGGCAAAGCTTTCGGCGCAGTACGAGGAAGAGGAACGCGGCGTGCGGGGATTGGTCCTCAGGCTCAAGCGGTCATTGAGGTCCCGATTCGCCTGGGCACGGTGGGCCGCCGCACGCGCCCAATGACGGCAGCGCGCGCGTAACGCACGTTACGGCGAGCCCGGATGCCGGTCCGCCGCGAAGAACTTAAACTTCGCGGCGGTCAACCCCTGACCCCCGCCTCCCTCCGGACCCAGCCGCCAGCCCACCCGACCGCCGTGACGATCCGCGACACCGTTCTCCGCACCCTCGCCCATACCAACTGGAAGCTGGCGCTGCCGGCGCTGATCCTCACCTGCGGTTGCCTGATCGTGCAGGCCGCCAGCGACGACCCCGAGGTCGTCGTCCCGACGACGACCCCCACCACCGCCGCGATCAGCCCGTCCGGCGTCGTGACGCCCGCGCCGGCCGCCCCGGCCAGTGCCGCCTCGCCGGCACCGACGGCCTCCTCGCCCCTGATCGCCAAGTCGCCCGGCAAGGTCGTCGCCCCGACGCCGTCCGACGAGCCGCTGATGAAGCTGCCCGTCAACGCCCGCCACATGCTGGTCGTCGACGACACCGGCCGCGTGCTGATGGCCAAGGAGCCCGACGCCGTCGTGCCCATCGCCTCGCTGACCAAGCTGATGACCGCGATGGTCGTGCTGGACGCGAAGCAGGACATGAACGAGGAAATCAAGATCGACGACGCCGACGTCGACCGCCTCAAGCACAGCAAGTCGCGCGTGCGCGTCGGCGCCACGATGACCCGCGAAGCGGCGCTGGAGCTGGCGCTGATCTCGTCCGAGAACCGCGCCGCGTCGGCGCTGGCCCGCCACTTCCCCGGCGGCCTGCCGGCCTACGAGGCAGCCGTCGCCGCCAAGATCCGCGCGCTGGGCCTGTCGCACACGACACTGGCCGACCCGACGGGCCTGTCGCCCAACAACACCTCGACGGCCGCCGAGGTCGCGCGCATCGCCGCCGCCGCGTCGCGCTACCCGGTGATCGCGCGCATCAGCAGCGACAAGTCCAGCGAGGTCGAGGTCAACGGCCGCCCGCGCGAGCTGCGCAACACCAACCACCTGGTCGGTGCCAAGGGCTGGGACATCCGCCTGTCCAAGACCGGCTACACCGAGGAAGCCGGTCGCTGTCTGGCGATGCGCATGAAGAGCGGCGGCCAGACCATCACGGTCATCCTGCTCGATGCCGACGGCTCCGCGCAGCGCCTGCGCGACGCGGCCGCGATCCGCAAGTCGCTGGCGAAGATCGCGGCGGCCTGACCCCCTCATTACGCCTGGAATCCCCCTCGCGGGGGACGCGAGCAGGTTCTTTGAGGCTGGTCAAACAACCATCAGATTCGGCATTGGCGCCACGCCTTTGGTGTCCGATCACTCCTAGCATCTGCGGCTCCTCTCACCGCATGTCTGGAGTAGACGCATGCACCCTCACTCCCCGCAAATCACCAACGTCACGCCGATCCCGAACGCTCAGCCCGACCTCCATCACGTGATGTATCGGCTCGACCTGCTCTCCGCCGAGACTCACAAGCTCCGCCAGGAAATGCAGGAAGGCTTCACCTCGATTCGGAAAGATCAGGAAGTCTTCAGGAAGGAGCTCAACGACCAACGCCAGGACTTCACAAAGGAGATCAACACGGTGCGTCTCGAGATGAACGCCCAACGCCTCGAGTTCAAGGCTGAACTCAATGCTTGTCGGCACGAGTTCAAGCAGGAACTGCATGACATGCACGAGAAGTCCAGGAAAGAATTCGCTGCCACGCTCGATCGCGCGAGGATCAACGTGAAGGAAATGCTCGACTCGGTGATCGCCACCGTCGACGATCGCATCAAGATGAGCGGACAAGCATCGGACCTCCGCCTCCTCAAATGGTGCGCCCGCGCCGCCATCAGTTCGTCCGCCGCCGCGGGCAGCCTCGCGTACGCCGTGTCGAAGCTCATGCCGTGATCGGCATCCCCGGGAGGCGCCCCACCTCGCGACCACCTCGCGCCTCCCTCCGTCACCCGCAGTAGGCCCCGTCCTACCCGCCCCATGAGCCACCGGAGCTACTGTCGAACCATCCTCGGCAGACTCGGTCCAGCCCTCATGGTTTCTCCCTCCTCCCCCGCGACGGACCTGCCGCCGTCCGCCTCTTCGGGCCCGCGCTCGTCGTCGTCGACCAGCCCGCCCGCGCCTCCGGTCGCGCCCAGGAAGAAGCACAAGCGCCGCCGCCCGCCGCGCCTGTCCGCCGCCGCCTGGCGGCAGTTCATGCAGATCGCCAAACCCTACTGGCTCGGCGACCAGCGCAAGGCCGCCTGGGGCCTGCTGCTGTTGATGATCGTGCTGATGCTCTGCGAGACCCAGCTCGCCGTCATGCTCAACAACAAGACCGGGGAGATGACCTCCGCGCTCGCCGAACGCAACCACGCGCGCTTCTGGCTCGCCGTGCGCGACAGCCTCATCGTGCTGGGCTTCGCGGTGCCGGTGTACGCCTTCTACTACTACATGCGCGACGCCTTCTCCAACCATTGGCGGCGCTGGCTCACCGGCAAGTTCCTCGACGGCTACCTCGACTCACGCAAGTACTACGAGATCGGTGCCGGTACCACGGGTGGGGCGGGCGACATCGACAACCCCGACCAGCGCATCTCCGAGGACATCAACACCTTCACCGGCCGCTCCACCCACTTCATGCTGCTGATGCTGGGCTCCGCGATGCAGCTGGTGGCCTTCTGCGCCGTGCTGTGGTCGCTGTCCAAGCTGCTCGTCGCCTTCCTCGTCGTCTATGCGACGGTGGGCACCTTCCTCGCGCTCTACGTCTTCGGCTCGCCGCTGATCCAGCTCAACTTCTGGCAGTTGCGCCGCGAGGCCGACTTCCGCTTCGGACTCATGCGCCTGCGCGAGAACGCCGAATCCATCGCGTTCTACCGCGGCGAGCCGCAGGAGCGCGCCCACATCGAGAGCCGCTTCGAGTCCGTCTACCAGAACTACTGGAAGCTGATCCGCAAGCAGCGCGCGCTCAACCTCTTCCAGCGCGGCTTCAGCCAGCTGACGCTGGTCGTGCCCGCCGTGATCCTGGCCGAGCGCGTACTGTCCGGCGATCTGGAAGTCGGCGCGGCCGTGCAGGCCGCTGGCGCCTTCGCCGCGGTGCTGACCGCCGTCTCGCTGATCGTCGACAACTTCGAGAGCCTCAGCCGCTTCGTCGCGGGCATCGACCGGCTGCATGCGCTCTCCGAGGTCATGCACAAGCGCAAGCCCCGCGACGAACGCGCCCGCGAGAAGATCGAGACGAAACACGCCGACCAGCTCGCGTTGCGCGACCTGACGCTCTACACGCCGCAGTTCGACCGGCTGCTGATCGAGAAGCTCGACGTCGCGCTCAAGCCCGGCGAAAGCCTGCTGATCACCGGCGTCAGCGGCTGCGGCAAGAGCTCGCTGCTGCGCGCGATCGCGGGCCTGTGGCGCAGCGGCGAAGGCACGATCGAACATCCGCCGCTGGAAGAGGTCTTCTTCCTGCCGCAGCGCCCCTACCTGCAGCCCGGCACGCTGCGCAGCCAGATGATCTATCCGGACACGACGACCGAACTCGACGACGACGCGCTGCGCGCCATCCTCGACGAGGTCTGCCTGCCCGAGCTCGCCGACCGCGTCGGCGGCCTGGACGCCTCGCAGGACTGGGAGAAGCTGCTGTCCATGGGCGAGCAGCAGCGGCTGGCCTTCGCGCGGGTGCTGGTGCGCACGCCGAAGATGGTCATCCTCGACGAGGCCACCAGCGCGCTGGACAGCTGCAACGAGCGCCGTCTCTACGAGCGCCTGTGCCGCGACGGCGTCACGCTGGTGAGCATCGCGCACCGCCACGCGGTGCTGCAGCATCACACGCATGTGCTGCGCCTCACCGGCGGCGGCGCGTGGCAGCTGCATGCCGCCGAAGGCTACGACTTCGACGCGGTCGAGGCGGAGGCGGAGGCCGCGAGGGAAGCCGCGTTGGAGAGCGCGCTCGAAGCCAAGCTGGCCGGTGGCGCGGACACCGGCCTCGTCGCGAAGGCCAGCGGGAAGGGCGACAAGGGCGACAAAGGCGACAAAGGCGACAAGGTCGAGAAGGTCGAGCAGGAATCGCCATGAGCACGACCACCGCCGCCCTCGCGGCCTCCATCAAGGCATCCACCGCAGGCACCACTGCGGCGTCCACCGCGGCCGCTTCCTGGACCGACGAGGTCATCGAGACCGTGCGGTCCGAGTTCTCCGACGTGCCCGACGTCGCGCAGATCACGCGCATCGCCGTGCGCCTGCTGCTGGCGGCGCTGCTGGGCGGGATCCTCGGCTACGAACGCGAGCACCACGGCAAGGCGGCGGGCATCCGCACGCACATGCTGGTGTCGCTCGGGGCGGCGCTCTTCGTGCTGGTGCCGCAGCAAGGCGGCATGGCGCTGGCCGACATGAGTCGCGTGCTGCAGGGCGTCATCGCCGGCATCGGCTTCCTCGGCGCGGGGGCCATCCTCAAGCTGAAGGACGAGGAACAGGTCCACGGCCTGACCACCGCCGCCAGCATCTGGATGACGGCCGCCATCGGCATCGCCTGCGGGCTGGGCCGCGAGGCGACGGCCGTCTTCAGCATGCTGCTGGCCCTGCTGATCCTGGCGGTGCTGCCGCTGTTCACGCGGCCGCATCCCCGGACGGACGAGGACTTGACGGACCAGGGCCTGACGGACGCGCCCCGGAAGGACGAGCCCCGGAACGAGGACGGCCGGACGGCGGATGAGCGGACGGCGGATGAGCGGAAGGCGGACGCCCTTCGCTGATTCGCTTCTCGCACCATGCGCCCCTGCTGACGACCCGCGAACCCGGCTGCTGTCGGAGCGACTGAGCTCGGTGCGATCTTCAAGCTGTGGCGCGACAAGCGGATCAGCGCCGGAGACGCTCGCTCCCTGATGCTCGGTCTCGACCACCGCGGATCGTCCGTGTGGCACGCGGCGCTCCGGCATCCCGTGGACACGTCGAATGTCTCCACCGTCCTGTCCCTGGTGCGGGCCTGGGACGGCGCCATCCGTGCGGGCCTGCTGCCGCCCGGGGCGCTGCGCGACGGGCTGCTCTCGCGAGCGCCCGACGGGGAACGAAGCGAACTCGCCCGCGCATCGGCCGCACGCCATTCCCACTGCCTCTGCGCCGTGTTCAGGGAACTGGGCCGGCTTCAACGCCGAGGCGTCCTGCCGGAAGCCGACCTGCGCCTGATCCTCGACACCACGCTGGATACCGGCGGGTTGGCGGAGGACGCGGCGGCGGAGCCTCTGGTCGGCCTCATCCCGCACCCGGCACTCATCAGGTCGATTGCGCAACGTCAGTTGGCGACCTTCGAACGATTGATGAACCAGTGCCTCCACGCCCGGGTCATCGATGGCGCGTCGGCCGCGCGGCTTCTTCTGGCGCGGCCCGACGGCCAGACCTCGCGATCGGTGCGGGCATCGCCTCCGCATGCTGCCGCCGCATGCCGCCGCCGCATGCCGCCACCGCATGGCACGACCGCATGCTGCCTCCGCACGGCAACTCCACGTGCCACGCGAACCTTGCCCTCACCGGGACGACTGAGGCCTGCCCTGCCTCGAGGACCTGCATGCTCCCCACCAGCACCACCGCGAGCCAGATCGCCGCAGCGATCGACGACGACACGACGATCCCTGCGCCCCTGGCGCTCGCGGGTTCTCCGGGCCCCGGCACCACGCCGCTTGCCGACGAAATCGCCAGCACCAGGAAGGCGCTCCTCGAGTCGATGGCACGCGAGCACCTCGCGCTCTGTCTCATGGTCAAGCGGTTTCCCGACCAGGTGGAGAGCCTGGACGAGCATGAGGCGGACTGCGTCGCCCGGCTGGTGGCGTATGCAACCTCCGCGCTCGCCGCGCTCCCTGGCAAGCCGCCGCCGTATCCGGCGTCATGGGACTGCTCCGCAGCGCACGACATGCGAGCCGCTCTTTTCCTTCATCGCGCGGCCCCGCAGGTGACGGAGGCCGCTGTCTGCCGGGCCTTGGCGCGCCGACTGCTGTGCGAGATCGGTGCCGCCGGTCCGGACGGTCTCCCCGCCGACGCAGGCCTGCTGAAAGCGCGAGCGGCCGGGCTGTCACGGAGGCTGGGGGTGCGGATCCCCGAAGCCTGCGTCCTTGCGACGGACGCCGTGACAGGAACAGTCGGCGCGCGCGGCGACACCACCCTGCTGGGCCAGACCTTGTGGCAGGCGGGACGTCCCGCCGACGCCGCGACGGAGGCAGCCCCGGTCGCCATGCGGCTGCCGGGGCCGTCATCACGGCAACTGCGCATCGACGCGCAGGAATGGGTCCGCATCGTCGGGCCCGACCGCCAGGAGGCATCGGTGCGCGCGGCCGATCTGGCGCTGATCGATCAGGCCGAGGGACGCCGCTCCCGACTGACGACCCGCGAGCGGGAACGGGTGGCGCTCACGGTCATCGACTCGGCGCAGCCCCTCGAACTGATGGCCTTTCCTGCCGGCTGGGTCGGCTCGTCCCGAGTCGCCGCCGCGTTGCTGCAACGGCTCGACGACGATGCGATGTCGCGCTGGATGGCGGGCCAGGCCCTGACGCAGCGGCCGGACGTGGCCGCGAGGATCGCCGCCGCCAGCGTCCTGGCCTGGCGTCATGGGCTGGTGGCGGGCAACGTCGACAGCCTGGGCCAAGCGACCGTCTGGAAGAGCCTGACGGAGAAGCCCAGGCAATGGCATGACGAACGATGCCTGACCTGGGCCAGTTGCCTCGGCGATGCCGGGCGGGTCCACGCGATCACCGCCGGCGTGCTGGGCGGCATCGGCAAGGGGATGACGGCGGACGAGGCCCTGTCCATCCTCTGGCGCACGGAGGACGTCCTGCCGCCATTGGCCAACGGTCACGGGCATCGATGCGCGGCGGCTTTCCTCGACGCGCTGGCGCCTGCGCTGCGGGACGGCCGGCTGTCGGCCGAACAGGTGACCCGGCTGCTCGGCGGCGGCACACCGACGCGGGCCGGCGTCGGCCTGGGGTCCGTGTTCATCGACGGTTACTGCGGCGAGGCCAGACAGTTCCTCGCCGCACTCCGGCAGTGCCAGGGTCCGGACGGGCTCAGCGCGGAGCAGCAAGGCAGGATCATCACGGGGACGGTCCATGGCCGGCCGCCGCCTCGCCTGTCCTTCACGCTCCAGACCGTCATGAAGGGCTCGCCCACGGACATCGCGGACTGGTACGCCGAAATCCTCGCCTTGTGGCGGACGCAGCGGATGCCCGACCAGGACGCCAGGCGCCTGATGCTCGGTCTCGACCGCGACGGATGGTCCGCGTGGCACGCCGCGTTGCGGCGCGAGCCGCGCGGGTCTGATGCCGCCGTGGTGCTCGCCCTGGTGGAGGCCTGGGCCGTCGCCATCCAGCAGAACCTGCTGCCGCGCGGCAGCCTGCGCGACGGATTGCTCTCGCAGTCGCCGCGCACGAGGCAATGCGAACTCGCCCGCGCGGCGGCGAATACCGACACCCGCCGGCTCTCGGAGCTGTTCCGTCGGCTGGGCGAGCTGAATCGCCTGGGCGTCCTGCCAGCCGCCGATCTTGTCGAGATCCTCGACGCGACGGTCGACGTCGATGGATTGACGCAGGCCGTCGCGGCGGAATATCCGCACCTGGACACCACGAGGCGCGCCGGCTGGCGCAGGATCGCCGCACAGCGCCAGCTGATGAGCTTCGAACGAGTGCTCAACGAGTGCCTCGAGGCCGAGGCCCTCGACAGCGCGTCGGCCGCCCGCCTGCTCCTGGCCCGGCCCGACGGCCGGACCTCGCGATCCGTTCGCGCGGCCGGGATGGCCGGCGGTCACAGCGACAGCCATGTGCGCCTGCTCGACGACGCCGAGCGCCGCGGCGACCTCTCCGCCACGCAGAAGGCCGACGCCTTGACCGCGGCCGGGCGCCTGGCCCTGGCGAACCCGGAACATGGCTCCCCGCCGGTGGCGGAAGGCGGCTGAAGGGACGACCGAGCAGCGACTGAACGGCGGCTGCCCCGTCCCATCGCCGCTTCACCCTGCGGCGCGACCTGTTCCGGCGACTTGGGCATGACAGTTGCCGCTCGATGCGCTAGGGTCGCCGATCCGGAGGCCACCCGGAGACGACCCGGAGCTCAGCATGGATCTCGATACCGTCTCATACGTTTTCCAGAGCCTGGACGGCACGTTCACGATCAAGCCGCGGCTGTCGCGGCGCTGGCGCGTGAAACACGACAGCATGCCGTGGGGGGATTCCTTTGCCTCGGCGGAGGAAGCCGCGAAGGCGCTGTCGGCGCGCTTCGCCGTGCCCGCCGACCTCAACGAGTGGACGGAGGTCGGTGACTTCCACACCGACGTCGGGGGCTTCAACCTCTGAATCCGCACATCCCTCGGCGCCCGTTTGACCAGGTACCGATGGCGCACATCGCGATGCACAGGGAACCCGTCGATCCTGGCGACAACTGAGGCTGTCCCTCGGATCGAAACGTCCAGACATGCCTGTGCATCACGCCTCTCCCGCCTTCTCCACCGCGCTGGTCTGCGCGGCCCCCTCGGCTTCGGCGCCCTCCCGTGTGGCTCAGACCGACTTCGAACGTCTGGCCGAGACGCTCTGCTCCGGCACGCTGACCCGCGATGACTTTCTGGAGGCCCTGCTGGCGCGCTCGCCCAACGGACAATCGTTCCTTGGCATGACAGCCACTCAAGCGGGAGGCCTCGATCGGCTCCTCGAAGGCTTCTCGCTTCTGGGTGACCTGTTTCATCGACAGCTGTTGGGCGAGGCTGACGTGGTGCGACTCCTCCAGGCCACGTTGGATCGTCCCGACGAGCAAGGGCAGCGGGCGATGTCGCACGCCCAGTTGGCGGACATGGCGGCTGACCAGTTGGGGGCCTTTGCGAGCCTGCTGAGCGTGTTGGTCCACGACTCAGTCATCAGCCACAAGACGGGCCGCCTGATGCTCTTCGGAGAAGGTCGCGAACAGACGCGCTTCCAGCAGACGAAAGCGCTGGCGGAACGATCGGAGTTCAGCTATCTCCATCTTCGGCTGGCCGGGCTGCCGCGTGAACTCCTGGCTCCCGCTCCTCGGCAAGAAGGCTCGTCGACGCGACGTCCGTGGATGAGTCGGGTGTCAGAGGCCTTTCATGGCCTCGTTCAACGTCGCTCCGACCAGACCCGTCCGCCGCCGATCGCGTGACAGCGTGAGCCTTCGGGCAGCCCGGCCAAGGTGGTGCCGGTGAACGCGCCGAACGCGGGCAGGATCATCAATCCCTCGGATTCGCAGAAACACGGCAGCCGGTGATGCTCGTGCGCCCGCCCGCGCAAGGTCATTGCCGGATGCAGATGCCCGGCGAGCACGTAGGCATCGGCCACGCGGCGCGGATGGTGGCAGGCGGCGAACGGTCCCATCGGATGCGGTTCGTCGACGATCTCGAAGCGCAGCGACGGCGGCGGATCGCCCGCGCGACTGTCGTGATTGCCGCGGATCAGCAGGCAGCTCACGTCCGCGTGTCGCTCGCGCCAGTGGTGCGCGGGATCGAGCACCAGCGGCTGCTGCGCCGCGGCCGCATGCAGGAAGTCGCCGAGCACGACGAGCCGCGCAGCGCCCAGGGCGTCGATCAGTGCGCTCAGGCGGTCGAGGTTGTCGCGCGTCGTCCCGGACGGCACCGGCTGGCCCATCGCGCGGAAGCTCGCGGCCTTGCCCAGGTGCACGTCGGCGACGAACACCGTGCGCGTCGCCGGCCACCACAGCGCGCGCCCGGGCAGCAGGTCGACGCGCTCGTCCGCCAACGTCACCGTGAGCGCGCCCGACCGCGGATCGGCGTCCGTCATCGTCTTCTCCTGCGGCCGGTATCGCGTCGTTTCGCAGGGGCCTCGCCACGCGTCTCCAACGCGAGCGACTCCCGCACCGCCTCGACGGCGAACTGCGGCGAATCCTTCTTCGCGAACACCGCCAGCGCGCGCTCCGCGGGCTCGCGCGCGGTCCCGACCGCGTCGCCGCCGGCGCTGCGTTCCAGCTCCGACACCATGCGCGCGATGCGGTCGCCGAGCGGCTCGTTGCTGAGCTTCTCGCGGAAGCGCTCCACCATCAGCGGAAACGCCAGCGGCGTCGGTCGCTTCAGCGCATGGATCTGGAGCGTCTGCCGGCCCATGCGCTCGAGCGCCGCGGCGAGCTGCCGCACATCCAGCTCCTGCGTCAGCAGCTCCCGCTCCGCCTGCGCCAGCAGACGGTTGCCTGGATCGTGCTGCTGGAACACCTCGAAGAACAGTGTCGCGGAGGCCTGCAGCTGCCGGTTGCTGCGGCGCTCGCCGGGATGGCTCTGGAAGATCAGGCCGGCGATGCGCGCGATCTCGCGGAAGCGCCGCCGCGCCAGCTCGGTGGCGTTCAGGCTCGCGAGCACCTCGCGCAGCAGCGTGTCGATCGGTGGCAGCGTCAGCAGCGACGGCAGCCGCTGCGCCCAGTCGATGGGCTTGGCGCTGAGCAGCTCGATGCCGTAATCGTTCAGCGCGATGGAGAAGGTGCCGGTCTCGGGCTGCGCCGCGCGCCACGCGATCAGGCCGGCCAGGCCCAGGTGCACCTGCCGGCCGGCGAAGGGATGGAGGAAGAGGTGCCAGCCCTCGCGCGACTTGAGCGTCTCCGCCACCAGCACGTCCGGACCGGGCACGCCGGACCAGCGGCGCTGGATGTCGATCAGCGGCCGCACGCACAACATCTCGGGCGAGTCGAAGCGGCCGGCGTCGGCCGCGGCCAGCTCGTCCAGCACCGCGTCGGCGAGCGTGCTCGACAGCGGCATGCGGCCGCCGTTCCAGCGCGGCAAGGCGGCGCGGCCCGAGGTGGCGCGGCGCACCAGCGCCGTCATCTGCTCGACGCGCACCAGCTCCAGCAGCCGGCCGCTGAACATGAACGCGTCGCCCGGCTTCAGGCGCGCGATGAAGCTCTCCTCGACGCTGCCCAGCTTGCCGCCGCTCAGGTACTGCACGCTGATCGACGCGTCGCTGACGATGGTGCCGATGTTGACGCGGTGGCGCCGGGCCAGCCGCGCGTCGGGCACGCGCCAGACCCCCTCCTCGTCGGGCAAGACGCGGTGGTAGTCCGGATACGCCGTCAGCGACGGCCCGCCCTGGCGGACGAAGTCCAGGCACCACTGCCAGTTCTCCGCGCCGAGGTCCTCGTAGGCGACCGTGCCGCGCACTTCCGCGAGCAGCTCCTCCGGCCGGAAGCCGCCGCCCAGCGCCACGGTGACCAGGTGCTGGACCAGCACGTCCAGCGGTTCGCGCGGACTGCGGCGGGCCTCGATCCGGCCGGCGCGGACGGCGTCGCGCGCGGCGGCGGCCTCGACCAGTTCCAGGCTGTGCGTCGGCACCAGCGTGATCCGCGACGGCCGGCCCGGCGCGTGGCCGGAACGCCCCGCGCGCTGCACCAGCCGGGCCACGCCCTTGGCCGAGCCGATCTGCAGCACGCGGTCCACCGGCAGGAAGTCCACGCCCAGGTCGAGGCTGGAGGTGCAGACGGCGGCCTTCACGCGGCCTTCCTTGAGGCCGAGCTCGACCCACTCCCGCACCTCGCGGTCCAGCGAGCCGTGGTGCAGCGCCAGCACGCCGGCCCAGTCGGGCCGCGCCTCCAGCAGCGCGCGGTACCAGCGCTCGGCCTGCGAGCGCATGTTGGTGAAGACCAGACAGCTCGCGCTGGCCTCGATCGCCTCGACCACCTGCGGCAGCATCCGCAAGCCCATGTGGCCCGCCCACGCGAAACGCTCGGCGGTCTCCGGCAGCAGGGTGTCGATGACCAGCGTCTTGTCGGTTTCGCCCTGCACCATCACGGCGTCCGTGGCGGCGTCCGCGCTGCCCTGCAGGGTCCGCATCGCTTCGTCGAGATTGCCCAGCGTCGCCGAGAGCCCCCAGATCATCAGCGTACTTCGCCGGCCGCTGGCCCTCACCCCTGCCCTCTCCCGCAAGCGGGAGAGGGAGTTCGCGGAACCGCCACCGGACTCGGAAGCGGCGCTTGAATGGCTCCCTCTCCCGCCTGCGGGAGAGGGCGGGGGTGAGGGCCAGCGGTCTCCGCAGTGCTCCTGCCTGAAGCGGCGCAGCCGCGCCAGCGCCAGCTGCGTCTGCACGCCGCGCTTGTTGCCCATCAGCTCATGCCATTCGTCGACGACGACCAGGCGCACCTGGCCGAGCTGGTCGCGCGCATCGGCCCGCGACAGCAGCAGCGACAGGCTCTCCGGCGTCGTCACGAGCACGGTCGGCAGACGCCGGTCCTGCGCGGCCCGCTGCGACGACGTCGTGTCGCCGCTGCGCAGCGCGGCGGTCCAGCCGGGACACAGGGCCGCCATCGGCGTCTCCAGCGCCCGCAGCGTGTCTGCGGCCAGCGCGCGCATCGGCGTGATCCAGAGCACCGTCAACGGTGGCGCGATCGACTTGCCGGCGTGCACGCGCGCCTGGGCGCCGACCTCGTCGCGCAAGGCCGCGAGCGCGCCCAGCCACACCGCCAGCGTCTTGCCGCTGCCGGTGCTCGAATGCAGCAGACCGCCACGGCCCAGCGCGATCTCCTCCCAGACGCGGCGCTGGAACGGGAACGAGGTCCACCCCTTCTCCGCGAGCCACGCGTCGATCGCCGCCACGCCCATCGTTGTCACGCCCATCGTTGTCACGCCGATCGCCGCCGTGCCCATCGCCGGTACGCCCATCGCCGGTACGCCCATCGCTGGTACACCCATCGCTGGTACACCCATCGCTGGTACGCCCATCGCTGGTACGCCGACAGCGTCCCTCCTTCGACTCCCTCTCCCGCTTGCGGGAGAGGGTGGGGGTGAGGGCCGGCGTCCGTGCCTGCCCGCCCCGTCGTCGTCGTCGCCGTCGCTCCCGCCGGTCACGCGCCCCCCTCCGGCAGCAAGGCCTGCAGGGTCTGCAAGGTGTCGGCCTCCTCGACCGGCTTGTCCTCGCGCCGGCGCAGCATGCGCGGGAACCGGACCGCAATGCCGCTCTTGTGGCGGCCGCTGCGCGCGATGCCTTCGAAGCCGAGCTCGAACACCATCGTCGGCGTGACGCTGCGCACCGGACCGAAGGTCTCGGTCGTCGTCTTGCGGATCACCGCGTCGACATCGCGGATCTCGGCATCCGTGAGCCCCGAATACGCCTTCGCGAACGGCACCAACTGTCGGGCCGGGTCGTCCGGCGGGCCGTTCCAGACGGCGAAGGTGTAGTCCGTGTAGAGGCTGGCCCGCCGCCCGTGGCCGCGCTGCGCGTAGATCAGCACCGCGTCGACCGACAGCGGATCGATCTTCCACTTCCACCAGACACCGACGTCCTTGGTCCGGCCGACGCCGTATCGCGCGTCCCGGCGCTTGAGCATCATCCCCTCGACGCCGAGCGCACGCGCCTGCTCGCGCTGACGGGCCAGGTCGTCCCAGTCCGCGCCGGCGATCAGCGGACTGGGCTCGAGCCCCGCCAGCGGGTGCGCGGCGACGAGGCGCTCCAGCCGCGCGCGCCGCTCGTGCTGCGGGCGGTCGCGCAGGTCCTCGCCGTCCTCCTCGAGCAGGTCGTAGACGCACAGCGCCACCGGCAGCTCGCCGAGCAGCTTCGCGCTCAAGGTCTTGCGGCCGATGCGCTTCTGCAATTCGGCGAACGGCATCGCGCGGCCGTCGCGCCAGACGAGGATCTCGCCGTCGAGCACGACGCCGTCGGGCAGCGCCTCGCCCATCGCGCGCAGCTCGGGAAAGCGGTCGGTGACGAGCTCCTCGCCGCGCGACCAGATCGCCACCTCGCCGCCGCGCTTCACCAGTTGTGCACGGATGCCGTCCCACTTCCACTCAATGAGCCACTCCGACGCCGGCCCGATCGCGGCGTCGAACTGCCCGACAGCCAGGTTGAACGGATGCGCGAGGAAGAACGGATACGGTTGCAGCCCGCGACCGGCGCCATCGGCGCCGTCGAGGTCCGCGGGCGCGATGAGCGCGGCATAGTCGGCGGCGGTCGGCGTCGCGCCGAGGTGGGTGTAGCCCATCAGCCGCTGCGCGACCAGCTTGGCGTCCAGCCCGCCGACGGCGGCCAGCGCCTGCGTCACCTGCAGCTTCGACACACCGACGCGGAACGCGCCGGTGATCAGCTTGAGGTGGACGAAGCGCTGATCGACCGCCAGCGCGGCCCACTGGCCCTGCAGCAGGACGGCGAGCGACTCCGGCGGCTGCCCGCGCAGCGGCAGCAGGTGCTCCGTCATCCAGACGGACAGCGGCCGCTCGACCACCTGCGCGGGCTCGGGCAGGAGCAGCGCGATCGTCTCGGCCAGATCGCCGACGGCCTCGTAGCTCTCGTCGAAGAGCCACTCGGGCAGCCCGGCCACCAGGCGCGCCTGCTCGCGCAGCAGCCTGGTCGGCACCAGCTGGCGCGGTTTGCCGCCGGCCAGGAAGTACACGGCCCACGCGGCGTCCTCTGGCGGCGCCAGGCGCAGGTAGGCCTGCAGCGCGGACTGCTTCGAGAGGCTGGACGTCGAGGCGTCCAGGTCGCGGTACAGCGCGGCAAAGGCTCTCATGCGGGCGATGCTAGCGAGCGCCGCGGTCCGGCGCTGTAGGACGCGGGCGCGTTCTCGATTGACAAGCGCCGGTCCGCCCTCCAACACTGGGCCGGCTCCCACGCGGCGCAGGCACTCGGCGACGCATCGCCAAGGCAGTCCGGAGCAGCCCGGGCCCGCCCGGAAGAATTCAACCGGTCCGAGGGAGATCGTGATGGCGCAACCGCCGCGGGGCAAGAAGTCGCAGGGCTGGCGGGGAGCGCTGGTGGACCGGCCGCGCCTGGCGTGGCTCCTCATCGGCGCCGCGACGGCGGCGGCGGCCTGGATCGCGCAGTTCGGCTACGCGGCCTGGGTCGGATACGAGACGCGGCGGGAACTGGACCGGTCCGCGCGCGGGCAGGCCTTCCTGCTGAACCGCGTGACGATCACCGGCCCCGGGTCGGGGGCGCTCCTCATGCTCGGACGCCTCGACGACGAGCTCAAGCACGCCGCCCGCCTCGAGCGCGTCGAGCCCCCTCCCGCCGAACCGCTTGCCCGCCGAACGCTCAGCGTCCTGGCCCAGAGCCCGGAAACCGAAGTGGCCTTCGTGGCGAACCGTCGCGGGCTCGTCGTCGAGAGCTGGAGCAATCCGGGGCAGGAATCGCCGCTCGGGCAGGACGTCGCCCTCAGCCCCTACTTCCGGCGCGCGATGACCGGCGAGATCGCGGTGAGTGCCGGCATCAGCGCGTCGAGCAGCCGGCGCGCGTTCTTCACGGCCGCGCCCATCTGGCCGGAGGAAGGCGGCCCCGGATCCGTCGCCGCGGTCAAGCCGCCGGACCGGCCGATCGGGGTCGTCGCCCGGCGCTTCTTCCTGGACGAGGTGGACCGCTTCCTGGCCGACCCGCAGTTCGATCAAGGGCGGTCGGTCTCGCCCGACGCCAGGTACGCCGGCGGCCTGCTGATCTCCCCCGACGGCGTGGTGCTGGCGGCCAGCGAAGCCGGCTGGCGCCTGACGGTCGTCGGCCCCTTCGACACGGCACGCGCCGCGGCGCTGACCGCCAGCCGCCAGTACGGCAACGCCTTTCTCGACCCGGCGCGGGCGCGCCGCCTGTCCTTCGATCCGGAGCAGCCGACGATCGAGGTCGGCCGTCGCCGCCTGCTGACGGGCCGCGCCGACGTGGACTGGAGCGATCCGCGCGGCCCGTGGCGGCTGGTGCTGCTGAAGGACGAGGCCCTGGTCGCCCCGATGGGCGAGCGGCTCGCCGCGGCCGGCGTCATGGCGCTGCTCTGCGGGGCGCTGCTGATCGCGCTGCAGCGCGCGACCGCCCACGGCGTGGCCACGCGCCGCGCGAAGGAAGCCGCCGAAGAGGCCACGCGCGCCAAGTCCGACTTCCTGGCCAACATGAGCCACGAGATCCGCACGCCGATGAACGCCATCCTGGGCATGTCCGAGCTGGCCCTGCGCACCGGGCTCGATCCGCGCCAGCGCAACTACATCGAGAAGGTGCACCGCTCGGCCGAGCACCTGCTCGGCCTGCTCAACGACATCCTGGACTTCAGCCGCATCGAGGCGGGCAAGCTCCAGCTGGAGTCGGTCCCCTTCCGGCTCGACGACGTGCTGAGCCACCTCGTCGACCTGATCGCCCTGCGCATCGAGGACAAGGGCCTGGCCCTGCGGCTGAGCGTCGCGCCCGACCTGCCGCCGCGGCTGCTCGGCGATCCGCTGCGGCTCGGGCAGGTGCTCGTCAACCTGGGCAACAACGCGGTCAAGTTCACCGACCAGGGCGAGGTCGTCGTGGCCGTGGAGCGCGCGGACCAGACGCCGGATCGCGCGGCGTCGGACGGCACGACGCGCAATGGCATGACGCGCGACGGCACGACGCACGATGGTCCGACGCACGACGGCAAGATCACGCTGCGCTTCGTCGTCCGCGATTCCGGCATCGGCATGAACGCGGCCACCTTGTCCCGGCTGTTCAGCAGCTTCAGCCAGGCCGACTCCTCGACCACCCGGCGCTACGGCGGCAGCGGCCTGGGACTGGCGATCTGCCGCCAGCTGGTGGAGCTGATGGGCGGTCGCATCGAGATCGAATCGGCGCCCGGCCTGGGGACGATCGTCCGCTTCACGGCCCGGTTCGGCGTCGTCGCGGCCACGGAGACGGCGCCGGTCACGCCCTTGCCGGGCCGCCGCCGCGCCCCGGGCGAGGCGATGCGTCGCCTGGCCGGCGCACGGGTGCTGGTGGTGGAGGACAACGAACTGAACCAGGAACTCGCGGCCGAGCTGCTGCGGGACGTCGGCGCGACGGTCACGCTGGCGGACCACGGCGCCCAGGCGCTGGCCTTGCTGGAGATGGCGCCGCAGGGATTCGACGCGGTGCTGATGGACTGCCAGATGCCGGAGCTGGACGGCTACGAGACCACGCGGCGGCTGCGCGCCGATCCGCGCTGGCGGACGTTGCCCGTGATCGCCCTGACCGCCCACGCGATGGCCGGCGACAGCGATCGCATCCTGGCCGCGGGCATGGACGCGCACCTGGCCAAGCCGCTGGACATCGAGCTGCTGTATGCGACCCTGGCCCGCTGGATCGCGATGTCCCGCGGCGAGACGCCGCCGGTGGCGGACAACGGCGCGCCGGTGGCGGCGGGCGACGGCGGCGACCGACGCGACGACCCGGCGACCGCCGAGGACGGCGACGCCGGCCTGTCCTCGCAGGACCTGCGCCTGATGCGCGCCGGCCTGGCGGGCGCGGACGGGCGGATGCCGCTGTACCGTCGGCTGATCGCCACCTTCCTGCGCACGCGTGACGACATCGACGCGCAGCTGGTGGCCGTGCATGAGGGCGGCGACGCGCGGGCGACCGCGATGCTGGCGCATGCGCTGCGGGGAGCCGCCGGCGCCGTCGGCGCGCACGAGGTGGCGGAAGCGGCGGCACGGCTGGAGCGCGCCTGCGACGAGGGCCTCCCGACGCAGGACCGGTCGGTGCTGCTGTCGCGGCTGCGGGAACTGCTGGGCGACCTGCTGCCGGCGCTGCGACGCCTCCAGGCCTGGTCCGATGCCCGGTTCGACGTCGGCTCCGGTGACGCCGCCGCCCATGACGCCGCCCATGGCGTCGCTGTCGGCGCCGCTGTCGGCACTGCGGGCGACGCGGCCAGGCCTGATGTCGCCAAGCTTGACGCCGCGGATCGGGAGCGACTCCTGCGCCTGCTCGACGACGACGATGGCGCCGCCGTCGAGCAGGCCGAGCGGATGCGCGGCGCACTCGAGCGTCGGACGGCACTGGACGACGATCAGCGCGCGCAGCGGGCCGCGCTGCTGGACGCGCTCGACGCCGTGCAGCGCTTCGATTTCAGCGACGCCCGCGAGCGCCTGCGGAACGGGACGCGGACCGGTTGAGCCTCACGGACGCGGACCGGTTCGAGTGAGCCTCGCCGACCCCCGACCCGGATTGGCGCGCGGGAGCCGACGTCCGCGGCTCGGCGCCAGCGTTTCTACGGAGGCAGCTCCGGCGCCTCTCACGCCGGCTGATCCGGCGCCTCTTTCGGCGGCAGATCCGGTGCCTCGCTCGGAGGCGGCTCGGGCGTCGCGGCGACGGTCGTGTCGGCATCGCCGCCCGCTTCCTCGTCGCCGTACTCGGTCGCGAAACCCTGCGCCCGCAGGCCCTGCTCGCCCAGCCAGCGCACCATCGTCGCGACGCTGCCGTGCGTGACGAAGACGCGCTCCGCGCCGGTGCCGCGGATGGCCGCCATCAAGCCCGGCCAGTCGGCATGGTCGGACATCACGAAGCCGCGGTCGACGCCGCGCCGCCGCCGCGTGCCGCGCAGCTGCATCCAGCCGCTGGCGAACGCGTCCGCGAGGTCCGGCCCGAAGCGCTTCAGCCACGGCGAACTCGCGGCCGACGGCGGCGCGATGACCAGCGCGCGCGACAGCGCGGCCTTGTCCAGCGCCGGATCGCCGGCATGCCGGGTGGGCGGCAGGCTGACGCCGGCCGCGCGGTAGACGGCGTTCAGCGGCTCGACGGCGCCGTGCGCCACGATCGGGCCGATGGATGCGTCCACGCCGTGCAGCAGCCGCTGCGCCTTGCCCAGCGCATAGGCATAGAGCACCGAGGCGCGACCCGCCTCGGCGTTGCGGCGCCACCAGGCGTCGATCTCGGCGAACAGCGCCGGCTGCGACGGCCAGCGGTAGATCGGCAGGCCGAAGGTCGATTCGGTGATGAAGGTGTCGCAGCGCACCGGCTCGAACGGCGCGCAGGTGCCGTCGGCCTCGAGCTTGTAGTCGCCCGACGCGACCCAGACACGTCCCCCGTGTTCGAGCCGCACCTGCGCCGACCCCAGCACGTGACCGGCCGGATGCAGCGACACGCGCACCCCGTGATGCACGATCGCCTCGCCGTAGTCGAGCGTCTGCAGCGTGATGTCCTCGCCGAGCCGGCGCCGCAGGATCGCGGCGCTGTCGCGATGCGCCAGGTAGTGCGCATGGCCCATGCGGGCGTGGTCGCTGTGGCCGTGGGTGATGACGGCGCGGTCGACCGGCCGCCACGGGTCGATGTAGAAGTCGCCGGGCGGGCAATACAGTCCCTCGGGCCGCGCGACGACGAGGTCGCCGGCCGCCATCCCGCCAGCGTCCATGCCTGCCGTCCCCCGGGCGTTCGCGATGTCCATGTCGACCGATGCTAGCCACGGCGCGACGCCCTCCGTGTAGGACGAGCCCGCGTCCGGCGCCGGGCATCCGGCATCCGGCATCGCAATCGCCATCGGCATCCAGCAATTCGATCGAACCGAAGCGCCGGGGGCGCAACAAAGTAGGTCTACCCTCACCTCGCGACCTTGCCGCCTTCGCGGGGCTTGCGCCCCGGGCCACCTCCCCTACACTGACCCGGCGTTCATCCACCATCACCCGGCGCACGTACGCCGGGGGTTCCAGGGAGGAAAGGGATGGGTCGTGTTTCCGACTGGCTGCTGGGACATCGCCGGGTCGCGTGGCCGCTGGCCGCCGTGGCGGCGCTCGCGCTCGGCGTCGGCGCGAGCGAGCTGCACCGCCGCTCGCTCGAGCACGACTTCCAGCGCAACCTGGACAACGCCGCCCAGCGCGAGGCGCTGGCGCTGCAAGGCCTGACCCTCACCGGCAAGGGCATGGGCGCGGTGGTGCTCGCCGGCCAGCTCAATCCGGCGCTCAAGACCGTCGCCACCCTCACCGACACCGACGAGGCCCGCCGCACGCGCCCCGCGGCCGACACGCTGGAAGTGATCGGCAGCAGCGTCGGCGCGCAGCTGGCCTATGTCGTGAATGCGCGCGGTCGCATCATCGCGGGCTGGGACGACGAGGGCTCGCCCCCGATCGGGCTGGACGTCGGCTTCCGCCAGTACTTCCACCAGGCGATGCGCGGCCAGCCCAACGTCTTCGCCGGCATCAGCATCAGCACCGGCCAGCGCGCCTACTGGCTCTCCGCGCCGATCTACCGACATCCCGGCCAGGAGGGCGAGATCGTCGGCGTGATCGCCGCCCGCCTCTACGCCGACGCGCTGGACCACTTCCTGGACACCCGCAGCTACGCGGGCGCCCTGCTGGTCTCGCCGTCGGGCGTGGTGCTGGCGGCCAGCCGGCCCGGCTGGCGCATGAGCCTGGACGGCCCCGCCACGCCGCAGCGCGCGAAGACCATCACCGCGGCCGGCCAGTTCGGCAAGCTCTTCGAGGATCCCGCCCGATCCCACAGCCTGCCGTTCACGCTGCACGGTCCCACGGCCGAGATCGACGGCGTGCGCCATGCCGTCGCCCATGCCGCCGTGGCCTGGAACGATCCGGCCGGTCCGTGGCGCCTGGTGCTGCTGGGCGACCTGGACGCGCTGGAGCCCACCGCGACGCGGCTGGGGATCGCGGCGCTGGTGGCACTGCTGGCCTTCGGGCTGCTGGCCGCGACCTTGCGCAGCCTGGCGCACGGCGCGTCGCGCGACCGCAAGGACCTCGAGCTGCAGGCGCAGCATCGCCAGCTGCAGTCGCTGCTCGCGGAACGCGAGCGCGCCCAGGACGCGCTGCAGCAGGCCAAGGACGACGCGGAAAGCGCCACCCGCGCCAAGTCCGACTTCCTGGCCAACATGAGCCACGAGATCCGCACGCCGATGAACGCGATCATCGGCATGTCCCACCTGGCGCTGCAGACCGGGCTGGACGCCCGCCAGCGCAACTACATCGAGAAGGTGCACCGCTCGGCGGAGAACCTGCTCGGCGTCATCGACGACATCCTGGACTTCAGCCGCATCGAGGCCGGCAAGCTCAGCCTGGAGTGCGTGCCCTTCCGGATGGAGGAGGTGCTGGACCACCTGGTCAACCTGATCGGTTTCCGCGTCGAGGACAAGGGCCTGGAGCTGCTTCTTAACGTGCCGCCCGACCTGCCCACGGCGCTCATCGGCGACCCGCTGCGCCTGGGCCAGGTGCTGGTGAACCTGGGCAACAACGCCGCCAAGTTCACCGACCACGGCGAGATCATCATCGGCATCGAGGCCGTGCCGCTCACGCCGCTCACGTCGCCCATGCCGGCCCTGGACGCCGACCCGCCGGGCGTGGCCTGCACGCCGGAGGTCGAGCTCCACTTCCAGGTCCGCGACAGCGGCATCGGCATGACGCCGGAGCAGCAGGCGCGGCTGTTCCGCAGCTTCAGCCAGGCCGACAGCTCCACCACGCGCAAGTACGGCGGCAGCGGCCTGGGCCTGGCGATCTGCAAGCAGCTGGTGGAGATGATGGGCGGCCGGATCTGGCTGGAATCGACGCCGGGCGAGGGCTCGACCTTCCATTTCACGGCCCGCTTCGTGCTGCAGTCCGAGGGCTCGGACCTCCCCGCGCGCCGCGCGCTGATGGCGCATGAGCTGGCGCAGATGCGCACGCTGGTCGTCGACGACAACCGCGCCGCGCGCGAGATCCTGTCCACGCTGGGCGCGGGCTTCGGGCTGGAGGTCTCCACCGCCGCCGACGGCGCCCAGGCCGTGCGCGACGCCGAGCGCGCGCAGGCCGACGGCCGGCCCTACGCGCTGGTGCTGATGGACTGGCAGATGCCGGTGCTCGACGGGATCGAGGCCACGCGCCAGCTCGTCGACGGGCGGCTGCGCGTGCCGCCGGCCGTCGTGCTGGTGACCTCGTTCGGGCGCGACGACTCCTTGACCGCGGCGCTGGCCGCCTCCGGGCCGGCGCGCCGGCCGGTGCTGCTGACCAAGCCGGTGACCGCGTCGTCGATGCTCGGCGCCATCGGCGAGGCGCTCGGCCACGTCGACCTGCCCTCCCCCGCGGCGCAGCGCCGGCGCGATTCCGCGCGCGAGGCGATGCGGCAGGTCGCCGGCGCCCGGCTGCTGGTGGCGGAGGACAACGAGCTGAACCAGGAACTCGTCACCGCGCTGCTGGACGAGGCCGGGGTCCATGTGACCCTGGCCTGCAACGGACGCGTCGCGCTGGACATGCTGGAGGCCTCGCCCGACGGCTTCGACGGCGTGCTGATGGACTGCCAGATGCCGGTGCTGGACGGGTACGCCGCCACCCGCGCCCTGCGCGCCGTGCCGCGCTGGGCGGACCTGCCCGTCATCGCGATGACCGCCAACGCGATGAGCGGCGACCGCGAGCGCGTGCTCGAGGCCGGCATGAACGACCACCTCGCCAAGCCCCTCAACGTCGACCATCTGTTCGAGATCCTCGCGCGCTGGGTGCACCCGGCGATGCCGGCGGCGGACGTGCCGATGGACACGCGCTCCGGCGCGGGGCGTCGCGTGGACACGCAGCACGGGCGCAGCGAGGTGCTGGAGCCCGGCATCCCCGACGCACGCGACGCACGCGGCGGCGGCACCGCCTCCGCCGGCCCGGGCGACGGCCGCAGAGACGGCCGGAGCGATGGCCGGAGAGACAGCCGGAGAGACAGCCGGAGCGATGGTCAGACCGACCGGCCCCAGGGCGACGCCGGCAAGCCGGACGGCCTGCCGCAGATCGCCGGGCTGGACGTGCAGGCCGGGCTGGCGACGGCCGGCGGCCACCTGCCGCTCTACCGCAAGCTGCTGCGCACCTTCCACGACACGCAGACGGGCTTCGCCGCCGACTTCGCCGAAGCCGCTTCGGCGGGCGACGCGATCACGATGACGCGGCTCGCGCACTCGCTGCGCGGCGCGGCGGGCACGCTGGGCGCCCGCCCGCTGGCCGCGGCGGCCGGCGCGCTCGAGCAGGCCTGCGCCCAGCGCGCCTCCGCCGCCGAGCGCGACCCGCTGCTGATCCGCGCGCAGTCGCTGCTGGCGACCTTGCTCGTGTCGCTGGGCCGACACCTCGCGCGCGAGGCGATGACGCAGGCGATGGCACAGGGGATGACGCAGGGGATGTCGCAGGGGATGTCGCAGGGGATGTCGCAGGCGATGCCGGCGTCGCCACACCCGCCCGCCCCGCCCGCCCCGCCGGCCCCCTGGCCCGGCGGCGGCGCCTCGCCGGCCCTGGACGACGCCTCGCGCGAGCGCCTGGACGCGCTGCTGGCGCGGCTGACCGCGCTGCTGCGCGACAGCGACTCCGCGGCCACCGACGCGGCGCAGGAACTGAGCGAGCTGCTCGACCGCGTGCCGCTGCCGACCGCCCGGGCGCGCCTGCTGCGCCGCGCGGCGGACTCCGCGGCCCGCTTCGACTTCGACGGCGCGCTCGACTGGCTGCACGACGATGAACGCGCCACGTCCTCCCGGAGGCCCGCATGAGCAACCCCTTGTCCCCTGCCGGCGCCACGCCTCCCATGACCCCCATGGACCGCGCCGCCAGTCTTCCCGACCCGACCGACGGCGCCACCGTGCTGGTCGTCGACGACACGCCCGACAACCTGCTGCTGATGAGCGAGCTGCTGCGCGACCGCTATCGCGTGAAGATCGCCAACCATGGCGAGAAGGCCCTGGCCATCGCGCGCGCCGAGCACCGCCCCGACCTGATCCTGCTCGACGTCATGATGCCGGGCCTGGACGGCCACGAGGTCTGCCGGCGCCTGAAGGCCGACCCGGCGACGCGCGACGTGCCGGTGATCTTCCTGACGGCGAAGTCCGACGTCGCCGACGAGACGCGCGGCCTGGCGCTGGGCGCCGTCGACTACATCACCAAGCCGATCAGCCCGCCGATCGTGATGGCCCGCGTGCGCACCCACCTGCAGCTCAAGGCCAGCGCCGATTTCCTGCGCGACAAGGCGGACTACCTCGAGGCCGAGGTGGCCCGCCGCAGCGAGGAGCTGGCCGCCATCCAGGACGTCACCATCCTGGCGATGGCCTCGCTGGCCGAGACGCGCGACAGCGACACCGGCAACCACATCCGCCGCACCCAGCACTACGTGCGGGCGCTGGCCGAGGCGCTGCGCGAGCACCCGCGCTGCCGCGAACTGCGCCAGCCCGGCGTCATCGCCACGCTGTTCAAATCGGCGCCGCTGCACGACATCGGCAAGATCGGCATCCCCGACCGCATCCTGCTCAAGCCGGGCCGGTTCACGCCGGAGGAGTTCGAGGTCATGAAGTCGCATCCGGCGCTCGGACGCGACGCCATCGAGCAGGCCGAGGCGCAGCTGGGCACGCCGGTGGCTTTCCTGTCGACGGCCAAGGACATCGCCTACTGCCACCAGGAGAAGTGGGACGGCTCGGGCTATCCGCAGGGCCTGAAGGGCGAGACCATCCCGCTGTCCGCGCGGCTGATGGCGCTGGCCGACGTCTACGACGCGCTGATCAGCCGGCGCGTCTACAAGGACGGCATGCCGCACGAGCAGGCGGCGGCGATCATCGCCGAGGGCGCCGGCACGCATTTCGACCCGGACGTCGTCGAGGCCTTCCTGCGCATCCAGCCGGAGTTCCAGTCGATCGCGCGGCGCTTCGTCGACGACGACGCGGCGCTTGCGCGCAAGCGGGCCTGGATGGAGACGGTGAGCCCGCCCGACCTCACGCCGCTGGGCGTCGAGCGGGGGCGTTGATGCCTCGCCCGGGCGATCGCGGCACGCCGGGCTGGCGCGATCGACCGGTTATCTTCTGGAGCGTCGCCGCCGCCGTCGCGATCGCGGCGGGCTGGGGACTGAGCACCGCGCAGCGCTGGTACCTGGAGGCGGACCTGCGCCGCGCCTTGCGCTCGGCCGCCGACCGCGAGGGCGTCTCGCTGGTCCAGCTCACGCTGTCGGGCAAGGACATGGGCGCCATCGAGCTCAGCGGCCGGGTCGATCCGCTCGTCAAGGCGATGACGCTGGAGACGGACCTCGAGCGGGCGCGCCTGGTGCGGCCCGGCGCGGCACACCTGCGGGCCATCGCCGACGCGCTCGACAGCGAGGGCGTCCTCGTCCTCGACGCCAAGGGCGTCGTGGTGGCCGAGTGGGGACCGGACGAGAAGAAGGAGCGCTTCATCGGCCGCGACCTGTCGATCCGCAGCTACGTCCAGCAGGCGCTGAAGGGCCGGCCGTCGATCTCCACCGGACTGAGTCCCGACCTGCGGCGCCGGTCGCTCATCTTCTGCGCGCCGGTCTTCGGGAGCCGGGAGTCCACCAGCGCCGTCATCGGCGCCATGGTCGCGCGCAACTCGTCGGCGGTGCTGGACCGCTTCTTCGAATTCCAGGGCCATGCGGGCGGGCTGCTGATCTCGCCGCAAGGCGTGGTCATCGCGGCGAGCCGGCCCGACTGGCTCATGACGCTCGTGGGCCCGCTCAGCTCGGAGCGCGCCGCGTCGCTGACGGCGACGCACCGCTTCGCGGACCTCTTCCAGGATCCGGACCGCTCGCGCGCGCTGCCGTTCAATCCCGTCGACGGCGCGGTGGTCGAGGTCGACGGCCGGCGCATGGCCGCCGCGGAGACCCGGATCGAGTGGAACGATCCCGAGGGCCCCTGGCGCCTGGTGCTGCTGGAGGACCTCTCCGGCGCGATGGGCGCGCGGTACCCGCTGGGGGTGGCGGCGCTGACGGCGGCGCTGCTGCTGGGGGGCTGCGGGCTGCTGCGGCTGATGGCGGCCCATCGCCGCCTTCGCGCGCGCAACAGCGCCGAGATCGCCGCCCGCGCCGACCAGGTCCGCACCATGTTCCGCATGGCGCCGATCGGCGTCTGCCTGATCGTCAACGACCGGATCGAGTTCCTGAACCCGGTGCTGGCCGACCAGCTGGGGACGGCGCTGTTCCAGGACTGGCCGCATCGCTACGCGGACGACGCCAGCCGCGAACTGGTCGACGCGGTGCTGCGCGAACGGCGCCGCACGCTGGACGTCGAGGTCGGCCTGCTCGACGCCCGGGGGGAGGCGCGCAGCTTCGCGCTCTCGTCGATGCCCTTCGACTACGAGGGCGACAAGGCCGCCGTGGTGCTGTGGCTGGTCGACATCACCCGGCGCCAGGAGGCCACGCGCGAGGCGCGCCGGGCGATGGAGGCGGCCAAGGACGCGGCCCGCGCCAAGTCCAGCTTCCTGGCGGGCATGAGCCACGAGATCCGTTCGCCGATGAACGTGATCGTCGGCATGTCCGACCTGGCGCTGCAGACCGGCCTGGACGCGCGCCAGCGCAACTACCTGGAGAAGGTGAACGGCGCGGCGCTCAGCCTGCTCGACCTGATCGACGAGATCCTGGACTTCAACAGCATCGAGTCCGGCCGCATCGCGCTGGAGCGGGTGCCCTTCCAGCTCGACCACGTGGTGGACCGCCTCATCGACCTGATCGGACTGCGCGCCGAGGACAAGGGCGTGGAACTGCTGATCCATCGCCCCGCCGACGTGCCCAACGCGCTGATCGGCGACCCGATGCGGCTCGGCCAGGTGCTGATCAACCTGGGCGCCAACGCCGTGAAGTTCACGGACAGCGGCGAAGTCATCATCGCCGTGGAGCGCGTGACGGCGGGCGCGGCCGAGCGGGGCAACGGCAACGGCAACGGCAACGGCGACGGCGATGGCGATGGCGATGGCGATGGCGACGGCGACGGCGACGGCGATGAGGTCGAGCTGCGCTTCAGCGTCACGGATTCCGGCATCGGCATGACGGAGGCGACGATCTCGCGGCTGTTCCACAGCTTCAACCAGGCCGACACGTCGACGACGCGCCAGTACGGCGGCAGCGGACTGGGCCTGGCGGTCAGCCGCCAGCTGGTCGAGATGATGGGCGGGCGCATCCAGGTGCGCTCGCGCCCGGGCGAGGGCTCGACCTTCTCCTTCACCGTGCGGCTCGGCCTGCGGCAGGGGAGTCGCCTGGCGGCGACGTCCGCCTCGGCGGCCTCCGCGGCGATGGCCGACCTGTCGCGGCTGCGCGTCCTGGTGGCCGACGACAACCGCGCCGCGCGGGACATTCTGGGCGCGTTGTGCGCGGGCTTCGGCATGCGCGTGGACACGGCGGTCAACGGCGCGAACGCCGCGCAGTGCGTGCTGGAGGCCGAGGCCGAGAAGCGCCCCTACGACCTGGTGCTGATGGACTGGCAGATGCCCGTCCTGAACGGCCTGGAGGCGACGCGGCTGATCGCGGCCGGCCGGCTGGCCTCGCCGCCGGCGATCCTGCTGGTCACCGCCTTCGGCCGCGACGCGACGCTGGCCGCCGCGCTGCTCGAATCGGACCCGCGCCACCGGCCGCAACTGCTGAGCAAGCCGGTCACCGCCTCGACGCTGCTGTCGGCCATCGGCGAGGCCACCGGGCGGGCGGTGGCCCCCACCCTCGCCGCCCCGCGCCGCGGCGGCGCGACGCGCGCGGCGATGGCGCGGCTGACCGGGACGCGGCTGCTGGTCGTCGAGGACGATCCGGTCAGCCGGGAACTGGGCGCCGAGCTGCTGCGCGCCGCCGGCCTGGACGTGACGCTGGCCCCGGACGGCCCGACCGCGCTCGACCTGCTGGCGCTCCCGGATCCCGGCATCGACGCGGTGCTGATGGATTGCCAGATGCCGGTGATGGACGGCTACGAGACCACGCGCCGCCTGCGCCAGGACCCGCGCTGGCGCGCGCTGCCCGTCATCGCGCTGACCGCCAGCGCGACGCTGGAGGCGCGCGAACGCATCCTCGCCGCCGGCATGAACGGCTGCCTGAGCAAGCCGCTGAGCGTGGACCGCCTCTTCGAGGCGCTGGCGCGCTTCACGCGCGGCGGCCCGCCCGATCCGGCGGCCGCCGGTGACGGGAGCGCGACGCCGACCGCCGACGCGGCGCCGGACGCCGAGCTGGAGGCGCTGCTGTCGCGCCTGAGCCAGCTGCTGCAGGCCAGCGACGCGACGGCCGTGGAGATCGGCCGTCTGCTGGCCGAGACGATCGATCGGCGGCCGCCGCCGCCGGCCCGCGCCCGCCTGCTGCGCCGCGTCGCGGCGGCGGCCTCGGGGTTCCGCTTCGAGGAAGCGCTGGCGCTGCTGAGCTGGGATGCCGGCGCGCCGGCCGGAGGGCCGACGTCATGATGCGCGCGGCGCTCCGGCTGTCGCGTCATGCGACGGCGGCGTGGATCGTGGTGGCGGCGCTGTCGCTGCTCGTCGGCGCGCTGGTCGCCCGGCAGGCCCGGAGCGTCCTCGACGAGCGCTTCCGTGCCCGGATGACGGCCGAGATCGATCGGGAGGTGCTGCAGTTCCGCGGCCTCACCGAGGAGAGCAAGGCGATGGGCGCGTTGCGGCTGGCGGGGCGCCTGGATCCGGACCTGAAGGCGGCGGCGCTGCAGACCGACCTCCCGGGCGCGCTGCACAGGCGTCCGGCCGCCGAGATGCTGTCCGCGATGAACGACCAGCTCGGCGCGGACGTCAGCTTCGTGGTCAACCGCCAGGGCGTGATCGTCGGGGAATGGAACCGCGGCCTGCAGCGCTCGCCCCTGGGGCAGGACATCAGCCATCGCGAGTATTTCCGCGAGTCCATGGCCGGACGCACCGCGGTCTCGATGGCGATCAGCCTGGCCACGTCGCGCCGCGCCCTGTACCTGAGCGCGCCGGTCTTCCAGGACGTCGACGCCCGCGGCCCCGTGATCGGCATCGTCGCCACGCAGTTCTACGGACCGTCGCTGGACCGCTTCCTGACCGAGCGCGCCGACATGGCGTCGCTGGTCCTGTCGCCCGAGGGCGTGGTGATGGTGTCGTCACGGCCCGAGTGGCTGCTGATGGTCGCGGGGCCCGAGTCGGCCGAGCGCAGCCGGCGGCTCGCCGAGGGGCGCCGCTACGGGCGCCAGTTCCTGGATGCGGCACGCGTGCCGATGCTGCCCTTCGACCCCGGCGCGAGCGTCGCGATGATCGACGGACACCCGCACGCGCTGGTGGCGCGCGACCTGGGCTGGCGCGACAGCGCGGGCGTCTGGCGGATGGTCCTGGTAGCCGATCTCTCGGCCGCGCTCGGCGGACCGGCGCAGGCGGGCGTCGGTCTGCTGTCCGCGCTGCTGTGCTTCGCCGCGCTCGCCGCGCTGCTGCGCGGCCTGCTGCTGCGCGCCGCGCGGCACGCGCAGGAGACGGCGCTGCGGCGCCAGGGCGAGCGCTTCATGACCCTCATCGAGCACACGCCCGCGGGCATCGGGCTGATCACGGACGGCGTGGTGGGCATCGCCAATCCGGCGCTGCGGCGCCTGGTCGACGTGCGGATCGGCCAGCCCTGGCCCGACGTCTACGCGGACGACGCGAGCCGGGCGCGCGCGCAGGCGCTGCTGGAGAACAGCGGGACCGGCGGCAACGGCCATGGCGGCACCAGCGACGGCACCAGCGACGGCGACGGCGACGGCAGCAGGGGCGGCAGCAACGGCAACGGCAACGGCAACGGCAACAGCAGCAACAGCAGCAGCACCGGCAGCGATGTCGAACTGCAGATCGTCGATCGCGAGGGCGCGCACCATGCCTGCCTGGCGACCTTCCTGCCGGTGGCCTTCGGCCAATCGGGGACGCTGATCTGGCTGACGGACCTGACCGACCGCCTGTCCGCCGAGAACGAGATCCGCGCGGCGCGCGAGTCCGCGGAGGCCACGACCCGCGCCAAGACCGACTTCTTCGCCAACATGAGCCACGAGCTGCGCACGCCGATGAACGCGATCATCGGCATGTCCGAGCTGGCGCTGCAGACCGAGCTCGACGCGCGGCAGCGCAACTACGTGGACAAGACCTGCCGCGCCGCGGAGACCCTGCTCGGCGTGATCGACGACATCCTCGACTTCAGCCGCATCGAGGCCGGCCGGCTCGCGCTCGAGCACATCCCGTTCGAGCTCGACGAGGTGCTGGCGCATCTGGTGCAGGTGATCGGCCTCGGCCTGGAGGAAAAGGGCGTGGAGCTGCTGCTGAGCGTGCCGGCCGGCCTGCCGCGGACGCTGGTCGGCGACCCGTTCCGCCTCGGCCAGGTGCTGGCCCATGTCGGCAAGCATGCGGCGCGGCGCAGCGAGCAGGACGAGGTCGTCGTGGCCGTGGCGCAGGACCACCGCCCCGCCGACGACGAGATCGTGCTGCGCTTCAGCATCCGCGACAGCGGCCCCGCGCTGTCGCCGTCGGAGCTGGCGCGGCTGGGCCGGCGGCCGGCGGAGGTCGACGCGGACACCCCCGACCGCGGCGACCTGGCGCTGGCCGTGTGCCGGATGCTGGTGGAGATGATGGGCGGCACGCTGCGCGTGGACTCGATGCCCGGCGCGGGCCTGACGCTGCATTTCACCGCGCGGCTGGGCATCGGGCGGGACGATGGAGACGTTGCAGGCGGGGCCGACGCCGACGCCGGCGCCGAGACCGACGGCGATGTCGATGTCGATGTCGATGGCGATGTCGATGTCGATGTCGATATCGATATCGCCGCCAATGAGAGCGACCGGGGCGACAGGAGCGATATCGACGCTGATGAGAGCGACGGAGGCGACAGGGGCCATGACGACGATGAGCATGCCCAGGACGATGAAGGTGCCCGGAACGATGACGACGCGCGGCCGGCGGCGCTTCGCGGCCGGGTGCTGATCGTCGACGACAACCGCGTCGCCCGCGAGATCCTCGCAGCCCTCTGCCAGGGCCTGGGGCTGCAGGTCGAGCAGTGCGTCGACGGCGCGCGCGCCCTGCGGGCGGTGCATGCGGCGACGCGGGAACACCGCCCGTTCGACTGGGTGCTGATGGACTGGAAGATGCCGTCGCTGGACGGCGTGGCCACGGCGGCCCGGCTGCTCCAGGAGGCGACCCCGGTGCCGCGCATCGTCATGGTGACCGCCTTCGGCAACGACGACGGGCTGTACGAGGCGATGACGGCGCTGCCGACCGGGCAGCCGCTGCCGGTGCTGGGCAAGCCGGTGACGGCCGCCACGCTGGTGGCGACCCTCGACGGCTCGGCCGCGTCCGGCGCGCACCCGGACGCGCAGGCCCGCCGCGCCGCGACGACGGCGATGATGCAGTCCCTGGCGGGGGCGCGGCTGCTGGTCGTGGAAGACAACCCGGTCAACCAGGAACTCGCCGGCGAGCTGCTGACCAACGCCGGCATCGCGGTCACCATCGCGGGCAACGGCGCGATCGCGCTGGAGCTGCTGCGGCAGTCGCCGGACGGCTTCGACGGCGTGCTGATGGACTGCCAGATGCCGGTGATGGACGGCTACGACGCAACCCGTTGCCTGCGCCAGGACGCCCGCTGGCGCGAGCTGCCCGTCATCGCGCTGACCGCCAACGCCACCGGCGCCGACCGCGCGCGCATCCTGGCCACCGGCATGAACGACCATGTCGCCAAGCCGCTGAACGTCGACACGCTGTTCGATGTCCTGGCGCGCTGGATCCGCCCCGCCGGGGGCGCGGCGGTGGCGCCGGCGGGCCTGGTCGCCGGAGCGCGCGTCGCGCCGGGGCTGTCCCCCTCGTCCGCCACGCCGGTCCCGCCGTCCTCCTCCGCCGGATCCCCCAGGACGCGTCCGGACGTCCCGGCGGTGCCCGTCGTCGACGGCCTCGAGGCGCACTCCGGCCTGGCCTCGGCCTCGAACAACGCCGGGCTGTACCTGCGCCTGCTGAAGATCTTCCTGCACTCCCAGAAGGAGACCGGCGCGCGGCTGGACCAGGCCGCCGCGTCGGACCAGCCGCAGGTGATGGAGAAGATCGCCCACTCGCTGCGCGGCTCGTCCGCGACCATCGGCGCGCTGCCGTTGAGCGAGGCCGCCGCGGCGCTGGAAAGCGCCTGCCGCTCGCCGGCGACGGCGGCCCGGCGCCGCGAGCTGGCGTTGGCCGTCCGTGTCGCGCTGGACCGCCTGTTGCACGCGCTGGCGGAGACGCTGGCGGACGACGTCCCGCCGACGCTGCCGGGCCCGCTGGACGACCTGTCGCCGCCGGGCATCCCGCAGCTGGACGAGCGCCTGGCCCGTCTGCGCCGGCAACTGGACGAGGACGACGCCGCGGCGGTCGACACCGCCGAGCGGCTGAAGGAGGAGATCGACCGCGGTCGGCACGGCCTGGACGACCGGCGCGCCGCCGCCCTGCGCGAGATGCTGGCGGCCGCGACGCGATTCGACTTCGAGACCGCGCGCCGCGGACTGGACAATGATGAAGCCAGTGCCCCGCCCCTGCCCCTACCATCTCCCGGCGCCCGATCGTTGGAGGACCCCCTGCCATGAGCATCTCGAACGGAGATTCGCGCCCGACGATCCTGATCGTGGACGATTCGCCCGAAGTCCTGTCCCAGCTGTACGAGCTGCTCAAGGAACGGCATCGCGTCAAGGTGGCGACCACCGGCGACCGCGCGCTGCGCATCGCGGCCGAGTCGCCGCGGCCCGACCTCATCCTGCTGGACGTGCTGATGCCCAACATGGACGGCTACGAGCTCTGCCGCTGGCTCAAGGCGGACGCGGCCACGCGCGACATCCCGGTGCTCTTCCTCACCGCGCGTTCCGATCCCGCGGATGAGAGCCACGGCTTGTCGCTCGGCGCGGTCGACTACATCACCAAGCCGATCAGCCCGCCGATCCTGCTCGCGCGCGTGCGCACCCACCTGCAGCTCAAGGCCACCGCGGACCTGCTGCGCGAACGCGCGGCGCACCTCGAGGCCGAAATCGCCCGATGGGCCGGCGGCGCCGACGGCTGAGCTTCCATAATCGTCCGGTCCTCTCCGCTTCCGTCCTCGTCATGCAACTCCGGCCTTGGTCCCTCGCTCTCATCGCCCTGCTCGTCGGGTCGGGCAACACCTGGCCCCAGCCGCGGCCGGTGACGCCGCGCGGTCCGCTCGACGCGCAGGAGCAGAACAACATCGCGGTGTTCCGCAAGGTGTCGCCGTCGGTGGCCCACATCACGACGCTGGCGCAGCAGCGCGACTTCTTCTCGCGCAACGTGACGGAGGTGCCCAGCGGCACCGGCAGCGGCTTCCTGTGGGACGAGCAGGGCCACATCGTCACCAACTTCCACGTGATCCGCGGCGCCTCGGCGGCGAAGGTCACGCTGTCGGACCAGAGCGCGTACGACGCGACGCTCGTCGGCGTCGATCCCGACCGCGACCTGGCCGTGCTGCGCATCGTCGCGCCGCGCGAGAAGCTGACCCCCGTGCCGATGGGCAGCAGCCGCGACCTGCTGGTCGGGCAGACGGTCTATGCGATCGGCAACCCGTTCGGGCTCGACCAGACGCTGACGCGCGGCATCGTGTCGGCGCTGAACCGCGAGATCGAATCGATGACGCAGCGCACGATCCGCGGCGCGATCCAGACCGACGCGGCCATCAACCCCGGCAACTCGGGCGGTCCGCTGCTGGACTCCGCGGGCCGGCTGATCGGCGTCAACACGTCGATCTTCAGCCCGAGCGGTGGCAGCAACGGGATCGGTTTCGCGATCCCGGCCGACGAGGTGAACCGCGTCGTGCCGCAACTGATCAAGCACGGCCGCGTCATCCGGCCGGCGCTGGGCCTGACCGCCGGCAGCGAGCAGCTGCGCCAGGTGCTGCGCCTGCCCAAGGGCGTCGTGCTGATCGGCCTGCAGCCCGGCGGCGGCGCGCAGCGCGCGGGGCTGCAGCCGTTCATGCGCGGGCGCGACGGCCGCATCGTCGGCGGCGACCTCATCACCGCCGTCAACGGCAAGCCGGTGGCCGACCTCGACGAGCTGCTCGGCGAACTCGAGGAACGCCAGGTCGGCGACAAGGTCACGCTGACCGTCTGGAACGGCGGCAAGACGCGGCAGGTCCAGGCCCAGCTCACCAGCGACTGATCACGAGCGACTGATCGTCAGCAGCCGATCGCCAGCCGCCGTTCGCCTACTCCATTCCCCGATAACCCTCCCGGGACCCCGGTCCGGACGGCGCGCCTAGACTCGGCGCCCATGCAAGCCCGACTTTCGATCCTCGACCTCGCCTTCATCGTCGAAGGCGGTTCCGCCGCCCAGGCGCTCCACGAGAGCATGGCGCTGGCGCAGCACGCCGAGCGCCTCGGCTACACCCGCTACTGGGTCGCCGAGCACCACAACATGGACGGCGTCGCGTCGTCCGCCACGGCCGTGCTGATCGGCCAGATCGCCGCCGCGACGTCGACGATCCGCGTCGGCTCGGGCGGGATCATGCTGCCCAACCATGCGCCGCTGACCATCGCCGAGCAGTTCGGCACGCTGGCCACGCTGTTCCCCGGACGCATCGACCTGGGACTGGGCCGCGCGCCGGGCACCGACGGACCGACGATGCGCGCGCTGCGCCGGCACCTGGCGACGGCACACGAGGACCGCTTCCCCGAGGACGTGCTGGAGCTGATCAGCTACCTCGCCCCCGCGCAGGAGGGTCAGGTCGTGCGCGCCGTGCCCGGCCAGGGCACCGAGGTGCCGGTCTGGCTGCTCGGGTCCAGCCTGTACGGCGCACAGCTGGCGGCCTACCTGGGGCTGCCGTTCGCGTTCGCCTCGCATTTCGCGCCGGCGATGCTGATGCAGGCGCTGGAGATCTACCGCGCCCAGTACCGGCCCAGCGCCCGGAACCCGGCGCCCTACGCGGCCGTCGGCCTGAACGTGGTCGTGGCCGACACCGACGCGCAGGCGCAGCGCCTGTTCACCTCCATCCAGCAGCGATTCCTCGGCATGCAGCGCGGCCAGCGCGGCCTGCTGCCGCGGCCGATCGACAGCATGGACACGCTGTGGACAGCCGGCGAGAAGCTCGGGGTCGAGCGCATGCTGTCGGAGTCCATCGTCGGTTCGCCGCGCACCGTGCGCGAGGGGCTGCTGGCGACGCAGGAGCGCACCGGCGCCGATGAGTTCATCGTCGCCTGCGCAGTGCACGATCCGGCGGCCCGGCGGCGTTCGTACGAATTGCTGGCGGGCATCGCAGCGGGCACGGACGCCGGCTGACGGCGGGCCGCGGCGTGCGGCTGGCGCAGGCCGGTGACGGAAACAGGGGAGCCACCTGCCGCGAATCGATGAGCGCCGACCGCTGGGCGCTCAACTTCGCGGATTGGCACGAACACCGGGGGCGGGGACCATGACGGCCCTCACCGCCCAGGAGTTCCTCCCGCAATGTCCGCCCGCGCCCGCCCCCTCTCCAACACGCCCGCGGGATCCGCGACACGGCAGTCGGGCTTCAGCCTGATCGAAGTCTCGATGGCGCTGGTGCTCCTGGGTGCGATGTCGCTCGGCGCGTTGCAGGTCCAGCAGTTCCAGCAGACCGTCGAGGGCGGACGCCAGGCCGGATTGCGGCTGGCTGAACTGCGCGACGGCGTCGCGCGTTATGTGCGCGATCACAGCGCGGATCTCCTGAAGGTGCAGGCCGCCCCCCAGTCGACCTGCGCGAACGTCGCCTTGTCAGTGGCGCCCTCGGCGGGGACGCCGACGCCCAAAGACTGCGAACTGAAGGCGACGGCCGGCGGCAAGCCCCTGGCCGTCAACGCGCTCCAGCCCTCGCTGCAGGAGTTGCAGGACCTCGGCTACATCACCTTCAACGACACCTTGCCCTTCCCTCACGGGAACACCATCGTCGACGGCCGCACCGGCGAGATCGCCCGGGCGCGCTGGGCGGTCTCCGTGAAGTGCAAGGCGAAGTGCCTGCCCGTCGACGGCCAGCGGCCCGCGGCGACCTTCGAGGTGATGCTCTACAACACGCAGCCCTTCTTCGCGCAGGCCGATCTGCCCTTCGGCTACGGCGCGCAACTGAAGGCGGCCCTGCAGGCACTGGGGCCCGATGCGATGGTCTCGCTGCCGGGCGAATCTCCACGGGTGGCGGCCCAGTTGCGCGGCAAGGGCGCCCTGCCCGTCGACAACCCGCTGCGGGGAGAGAGCGCCGATACCGGGGTGCCGGGCGTGCTGGCGTCGTTCCGGCTGATCCACCTGGACGGCGGCGCAACGACCGGCGGCGTCGCCTGCGGCGTCCCCACCGGCGCCACCGGCCGCGGCGCCAGCGGGTCGGCCTGCCGCGACGGCTCGGCGACGCCGACGGACCGGTGGGACTTCGACGGCCATGACCTCGTCGGCGTGGGCCATCTGGCGGCCGCCAAGGCGAAGATCGCCGGCACGCTGCAGGTCGACGATACCGTCCACGCCAACGGCGGAATGGTGGTCCGGCATCCGCAGGGTGGCCGGAGAACACTGCAAGGCGCCGGGGGGTCCCGCGACGTCGTGGATCCGGCCATCGACATCCACGGCCACGCTGTCGTGCGCAAGCGCCTCATGGTGGGCCACAACAGCCACTGGGACTTCGCGGGTCAGGACCAGGACGGCATGTCGCTGTCGGGCGTCCTGGTGACGTCCGACGGCTACATCGACACCGTGTCGGGCCAGGCGGGCGGCCCCGGGTTCGACTCCCGTCTGAATGGCATCCGCATCCCCCGCCGCGACCCGGACACGCCTTGCAATGCGCAGGACATCAACCCGAAGACCTCCGGCGGCAACATCGCCCTGTACCAGCCCTACCGGGGCCAGCAGGTCTACGTGATGGCCTGCAACCGGGAGGGCAAGTGGGTCAAGGCCACGGGCGGATGAAACGCGAAGGGCCGCTTGCGCGGCCCCTCCTCAGCGATGCGCCCTCATCGACGCATCACGGCGCGGCGCACGCCGCCCGGTCTCACCCCACCCACTTACGCGCATTGCGGAACATGCGCATCCACGGGCTGAACTCGCCGACGTCGCCGCCGGTCCAGCTCATCTGGATGTTGCGGAACACGCGCTCCGGATGCGGCATCAGCGCGGTGAAGCGGCCGTCGGCCGTGGTCACCGCGGTCAGGCCCTGCGGGCTGCCGTTGGGGTTCAGCGGGTACTGCTCGGTCGGCTGGCCGTCGCCGTCGACGTAGCGCATCGCGCGCAGCACCTGGTCCGGGTTGCCGCGCTGCGAGAAGTCCGCGAAGCCCTCGCCGTGCGCGACCGCGATGGGCAGGCGGCTGCCGGCCATGCCGGTGAAGAAGATGCTCGGCGACTCGACGATCTCGACCTGCGCCAGGCGGGCCTCGAACTGCTCGCTGCGGTTGCGCACGAACTTCGGCCAGTGCTGCGCGCCGGGGATCATCGGCGACAGCGCGGCCAGCATCTGGCAGCCGTTGCACACGCCCAGCGCGAAGCTGTCGGAGCGCGCGAAGAAGGCCTCGAAGGCCGCCTTCAGCACCGGGTTGAAGAGGATGGAACGCGCCCAGCCCTCGCCCGCGCCCAGCGTGTCGCCGTAGCTGAAACCGCCGCAGGCGACGAAGCCCTTGAAGTCCTTCAGGTCGACCGCGCCGGCCTGCAGGTCGCTCATGTGCACGTCATAGGCGTCGAAGCCGGCCTGCGCCATCGCGTAGGCCATCTCGACATGCGAGTTGACGCCCTGCTCGCGCAGGATCGCGACCTTCGGACGGACGCCGCTGGCGATCAGCGAAGCGGCGACGTCGTCCTTCACGTCGAAGCTCGGCGACCAGTGCAGGCCCTGGCCGGGCGCGCCGGCCAGCGCATGTTCCTGGTCCGCGCAGGCGGGGTTGTCCCGCTCGCGGGCGATGCGCCACGAGACCTGGTCCCACTCCTGCTGCAGTGCGCTCAGCGGGGCGGCGAAGACCTTCTTCGCGTCGCGCCAGACTTCCGCCTGCTTCGTGTCATTGGTCTTGCCGACGACGTGCGAGATCTTCGACAGGCCGTGCGCGCGCAACGTCTGCAGCACCGCGTCGCGGTCGCCGGTCGCGACCTGGAGCACGACGCCCAGTTCCTCGTTGAACAGCGCCTTCAGCGTCAGTTCTTCGCGGCGGGCGCTGACCTGCGAGGCCCAGTTCTTCGAGTCGCCCACCTCGGCGCGGCTGTCGCTGATGCCGTCGCCTTCGGTGACCAGCATGTCGACGTTGAGGCTGACGCCGCGCTGGCCGGCGAAGGCCATCTCCAGCGCCGCGGCGAACAGGCCGCCGTCGCTGCGGTCGTGGTACGCCAGCAGCTTGCCTTGACCGCGCAGGTCGTTGACCGCGGCGACCAGCGCCTTCAGCAGCGCGGGATCGTTCAGGTCGGGGACCTCCGGACCGAACTGGTTCAGCGTCTGCGCCAGGATCGAGCCGCCCATGCGCATGCGGCCCTGGCCGAGGTCGACCAGGACGAGCGTCGTGTCGCCGCCCTGCAGCTGCGGCGTCAGCGTGCCCCGCACGTCGGCCAGCGACGCGAAGGCGGTGATGATGAGCGACACGGGCGCGGTGACCTGCTTCGTCGCGCCCTCGTCGCTCCAGCGCGTGCGCATCGACAGCGAATCCTTGCCCACGGGGATCGAAATGCCCAGCGCCGGGCACAGGTCCATGCCGACGGCCTTGACGGTGTCGTACAGCGCGGCGTCCTCGCCGGGTTCGCCGCAGGCGGCCATCCAGTTGGCCGAGAGCTTCACGCGCGACAGCTCGATCGGCGCGGCCAGCAGGTTGGTGATGGCCTCGGCCACGGCCATGCGGCCCGACGCGGGCGCGTCGACGGCGGCCAGGGGCGTGCGCTCGCCCATGCTCATCGCCTCGCCGGTGAAGCCCTTGAAGTCGGACAGCGTGACGGCGACGTCGGCCACCGGCACCTGCCACGGACCGACCATCTGGTCGCGGTGGTTCAGGCCGCCGACGGTGCGGTCGCCGATCGTGACCAGGAAGCGCTTGCTGGCCACCGTCGGGTGGCGCAGCACGGTGCGCGCGGCCACGCCCAGGTCCACGCCGTCCAGCGTCAGCGCGCCGCCCGAGCGGGCCACGCGCGTCACGTCGCGGTGCATCTTCGGCGGCTTGCCCAGCAGCACGTCCATCGGCATGTCGATGGCGCGTTCACCGTCGGTGCCGTCCTCCAGCACCAGCTCGCGCTGCTCGGTCGTCACGCCGACGACGGCGAAGGGGCAGCGCTCGCGCTCGGCCATCGCGGTGAAGAGCTCGAGGCTCTCCGGCGCGATCACCAGGACGTAGCGCTCCTGGCTCTCGTTGCACCAGATCTCCTTGGGCGCGAGGCCGCTCTCCTCGAGCGGAACCTTGCGCAGGTCGAAGATCGCGCCCCGGCCGGCGTCGTTCACCAGCTCCGGGAAGGCGTTGGAGATGCCGCCCGCGCCCACGTCGTGCACGGCCAGGATGGGGTTGCGTTCGGCCAGGCCCCAGCAGTGGTTGAGGACTTCCTGCGCGCGGCGCTGGATCTCGGGGTTGCCGCGCTGGACCGAGTCGAAGTCCAGGTCGGCGGTGTTGGTGCCGGCGGCCATCGAGCTCGCCGCGCTGCCGCCCATGCCGATGCGCATGCCGGGACCGCCCAGCTGGATCAGCAGCGAACCGGCGGGGAAGGCGATCTTCTTCGTCAGGTCCGAGCGGATCGCGCCCAGGCCGCCCGCGATCATGATCGGCTTGTGATAACCGCGGCGGATGCCGTCGACGTCCTGCTCGAAGACGCGGAAGTAGCCGCCCAGCGCGGGCCGGCCGAACTCGTTGTTGAACGCGGCGCCGCCCAGCGGGCCCTCGGTCATGATCTGCAACGCGCTGGCGATGTGCGCGGGCTTGCCGACGGGGTTCTGCTCCCAGGGCTCGGACAGGCCCGGCAGGTGCAGGTTGGAGACCGAGAAGCCGGTCAGCCCGGCCTTGGGCTTGGCGCCGCGGCCGGTGGCGCCCTCGTCGCGGATCTCGCCGCCGGCGCCGGTGGACGCGCCCGGATGCGGCGAGATCGCCGTCGGGTGGTTGTGCGTCTCGACCTTCATCAGCACATGGGCCGTCTCGGCGCGCGCCTCGTACTTCGGCGCACGGCGATCGCCGGCGGCCATCCAGCGCTCGATCACGTGGCCTTCCATCACTGCCGCGTTGTCGGCGTAGGCGATCACCGTGTGCTGCGGGTGCAGCTTCTCGGTGTTGCGGATCATGCCGAACAGCGACAGCGGCTGCGCCTGGCCGTCGATGGTGAACTGGGCGTTGAAGATCTTGTGGCGGCAGTGCTCGCTGTTGGCCTGCGCGAACATCATCAGCTCGACGTCGCTGGGGTCGCGGCCCAGCTTCGTGAAGGCGGCGACCAGGTAGTCGATCTCGTCGTCGGACAGCGCCAGACCCCAGGCGCCGTTGGCTTCCTCCAGCGCGGCGCGCCCGCGGCCCGACACGTCCACGTGCGCGAGCGGCTGGGCCTGCTTGTCGTCGAACAGGTGCGCGCCGGCTTCCCGCGACAGCAGCACGCTCTCGGTCATGCGGTCGTGCAGCAGATCGGCGCAGGCGAGGATCTCGGCCTCGGTCAGCGGCTTCGCGCCGCCGGTCAGACCGGCCGTCAACTGGTTGAGCAGGCCGGACTTCAGCGTCAGGCGGAATTCGGTGACGCGCTCGACGCGGTGGATCGCGAGACCGCAGTTGTGGGCGATGTCGGTGGCCTTGGAGGCCCAGGGGCTGAGCGTGCCCAGGCGCGGGGCGACGACGATCAGCGCGCCATCCGAGGGGCCAGACGGGCCTTCGTAGGCGTCGCCGTAGTCCAGCAGCGCGGCCAGCTTGCCGCGGCCTTCGGCGTCGATGGCGGCGTCGGTCCAGACCCAGTGGACGTGGCGCGCGTGCACCGCGGCGATGCGATCGCTGACGGCCTGCAGACGCGCCAGCAGCGCCGCGGCCCGGAAGGACGAGAGGGCATTGCCCCCCTCGAAGTGAATCAGATGCTTGGAGGAGGTGGTGCTGGCCATGGGGTCCCAGGGGTTTGCGCCGCGCGCGCCGCGACGGTGAGCCCGCCATTCTAGCCAGCGCGCTCGCGCGGCCCGGGTTTACTCCCTCCGCCGACCGCCGCCGCCTCGCGTCAGCGGCAGTCCGTGAGGCGCTCCAGCGCCAGATGGAACTGCTGGTCGGACAGCTTGCCGCGCTGCGGCTGCACCCAGACGCCGGGCGTGCCGGTGATGAGCGGCTTGAGCGCCACCACCTTCACCGGCTCCGGCTGCAAGGGACGCTCCCGGTCCAGCGACCACCAGCCGTCCGGCACCGTGCAGGTCATACCGACGTCGACGGTGACCGGGGCCGCCACGGCACCGGTCGCATCGACGGCCAGGGCGCACCACCCGATGACAGCGGGCAATACGCGGGCAATTACATGCAACTTCACGCCAACTCCCTGGAACATTCTTTGAGTTTCCGAATGTATCGACGTCCCGCGACGTAATCGCCCGGGGATGTCGACATTCGCCCAAATTACTGTCCCTCATTCAGGGGGTGGCACCGCATTGCCCGTCCTTGCGCCGCCCCCTGGTGCGCCGGGCTCTTCCAACCGGCGTATGGCGGGGGTCACGGCTTGTCGCTACATTGGTCGGCTCTCGGACCCGGCGCGCGCCTCCAACGAAGCTGGCGCGCGCGGGTCGTCCATCGCCACTGGAGACCACCATGTCCCGCAAGACCCCCATCGAGCTCTACCGCAACATCGGCATCTCGGCGCACATCGACGCCGGCAAGACGACGACGACGGAGCGCATCCTGTTCTACACCGGGGTCAATCACAAGATCGGTGAAGTGCACGACGGCGCCGCGACGATGGACTGGATGGCGCAGGAGCAGGAGCGCGGCATCACCATCACGTCCGCGGCGACGACCTGCTTCTGGAAGGGCATGGACCGGTCGTATCCGGAGCACCGCATCAACATCATCGACACCCCGGGGCACGTGGACTTCACGATCGAGGTGGAGCGTTCCATGCGCGTGCTGGACGGCGCGGTGATGGTGTACGACTCGGTCGGCGGCGTGCAGCCGCAGTCGGAGACGGTCTGGCGCCAGGCCAACAAGTACAAGGTGCCGCGTCTTGCCTTCGTGAACAAGATGGACCGCGTGGGCGCGGACTTCTATCGCGTGCGGCAGATGATGGTGGACCGGCTCAAGGCCAACCCGGTGCCGGTGGTGCTGCCGATCGGCGCGGAGGAGCACTTCAAGGGCGTGATCGACCTGCTGAAGATGAAGGCCATCCTGTGGCACGACGCCACGCAGGGCATGACCTTCGATTACCAGGAGATCCCGCCGGAGCTGAAGGCGCAGGCCGACGAGTGGCGCGAGAAGATGGTCGAGGCGGCGGCCGAGGCCGACGAGGAGCTGATGAACAAGTACCTCGAGACCGGCGAGCTCGACGAGGCCGAGATCAAGCGCGCGATCCGCCAGCGCACGATCGCGGGCGAGATCCAGCCGATGCTGTGCGGCACGGCGTTCAAGAACAAGGGCGTGCAGCGGATGCTGGACGCGGTGATCGACTTCATGCCCTCGCCGGTGGACATCCCGCCGGTGCACGGCATGGACGACGACGACCAGGACACGACGCGCGCGGCCGACGACAGCGCGAAGTTCAGCGCCCTCGCCTTCAAGCTGATGACCGATCCGTATGTGGGTCAGCTGACCTTCGTGCGGGTGTACTCGGGCATCCTGAAGTCGGGGGATTCGGTCTACAACCCGACGCGCGGCAAGAAGGAGCGCATCGGGCGGATCCTGCAGATGCATGCCAACCAGCGCGAGGAGATCAAGGAGATCCTGGCCGGCGACATCGCCGCCTGCGTGGGCCTGAAGGACGTCACGACCGGCGAGACGCTGTGCGACCCCGAGGCCATCATCACGCTGGAGCGGATGATCTTCCCGGAGCCGGTGATCTCGCAGGCGGTGGAGCCCAAGACCAAGGCGGACCAGGAGAAGATGGGCATCGCCCTCGGGCGTCTCGCGGCGGAGGATCCTTCCTTCCGCGTGCGCACGGACGAGGAGTCGGGCCAGACCATCATCTCCGGCATGGGTGAGCTCCACCTGGAGATCATCGTGGACCGGATGAAGCGCGAGTTCAGCGTCGAGGCCAACGTCGGCAAGCCGCAGGTGGCCTACCGCGAGACGGTGCGCAAGGCGGTGACGGACGTGGAAGGCAAGTTCGTGCGCCAGTCCGGCGGCAAGGGCCAGTACGGGCACGTGGTGTTCTCGCTGGCGCCGCAGGAGCCGGGCAAGGGCTTCGAGTTCGTCGACGCGATCAAGGGCGGCGTGGTGCCGCGCGAGTTCATCCCGGCGGTGGAGAAAGGCGTCATCGACAGCCTGCCCAACGGCGTGCTGGCCGGGTATCCGGTGGTGGACGTGAAGGTCACGCTGACCTTCGGCTCGTACCACGACGTGGACTCGAACGAGAACGCGTTCAAGATGGCGGCGTCGCTGGGCTTCAAGGAGGCCTGCCGGCGCGCGAATCCGGTGATCCTGGAGCCGATGATGGCGGTCGAGGTCGAAACGCCCGAGGACTACGCCGGCACGGTGATGGGCGACCTGTCCAGCCGCCGCGGCATGGTGCAGGGCATGGACGACATGGTCGGCGGCGGCAAGATCATCAAGGCGGAGGTGCCGCTGTCGGAGATGTTCGGGTACTCGACCTCGCTGCGCTCTGCGACGCAAGGCCGCGCGACGTACACGATGGAGTTCAAGCACTACTCCGAGGCGCCGAAGAACGTGGCGGACGCGATCATGACGTCGCGGGCGAAGTAAGGCTCCCCCCCTACCGGCTGACGCCGGCCCCCTCAGGGGGCGAGCCCGGTGGCCTGGCAAAGCCAGTCCACGGGCTCCGCTTGGCTTTTCTTTGCCTGCGTTGCCTACGGCGCGCTCTGGTGACTCGGCAGGCCGGACTCGCGGACCTGCTGGTCGATGTTGGCATCGCTTTCGCGGGCGGCTTCGAGGTCCTGGCGTGCGCGCTCGGCGTCGCCCTGCTGCTGCCAGACGAGGCTGCGTCCGTACAGCGCCCAGGCGAAGCCGGGCTTCAGCCGGAGCGCCGCGTCGAAGGCCGTCCTGGCGCGCGGCAGGTCGCCCATGAGCAGCCTCGTCCAGGCCAGGGAGTCCTGGAAGTTGGACGAGGTCGCGTCGATCGCGACAGCGCGCTCGCAATCCTGCACGGCGATCGCCAGCTCCAGGTTGCGGACGGTGCGCATGAAGCAGCGATCGTTGTAGGCATTGCCGTAGTTGACGTCGCGCCGATGGGTGTCCATCCACAGCTCCCACTGCCGATGCGCCTCGGGCACCCGATCCAGGCCGCGGTAGATCACGGCCATCCTGAAACGCTGATCCGCGTCGCGCGACAGGCGGGCGTCCAGTTGCGCCAGGGCGGCGAGCGCGTCGTCCCGCCGGTTCAGCCGCGTATGGGCGCGCGCCTGCTCCATGATGGCGTCGTCCAGTTGGGGATCCAGACGGAGCGCCTCGTCCGCATCGTCGAGCGCGGCCTGAGCATCACCCAGCGCCACGTGGATGCGGGCGCGAGTCAGGAACTGGCTCGCCACGTCGGGTTTGAGCGCGATCGCGCGATTCATGCCTTCGAGCGCGGCCGGGTAGCGCCTCAGCTCATAGTCGAGCGCGGCCCGGCTCGCCAGTGCCAGCACGTCCTCCTGACGCGCTGGCGGCGGCGCCGCGAAACGCGCATCGAAGCGGTTCTCCGAGGCGCCTTCCCGAGCGGCGAAGACGTCGCCGCCGTTCCAGGTCGCATAGACCTTGCGCTGCAGGTACGAGACGTAGATGCGGTGGGCCAGCATGTAATCGACGCCCAGGCTCATGCCGTAGTCGCCGTCGCGTCCGGCGTCTTCCACCTCCAGCCGCTGGTGGGTGATGCGCTCGCCACCGAGCTGGAAGCTGTCGACGTCGGTCAGCCATTGGCGCGAGCGCCCGGCGGGCTCGGTGACCTGCAGGCGGCTCTCCGGGATCCCCGCCTTGCGGGCCGTGCTCCGCGACAGCGTGGACGTCTGCGAACCCGTGGAGAGCATGGCCACGGCCGGCGTGTCGTTGATGCTTACCGGCAGCCGGATCATGGTGTCGCGGTCATCCCGCAGCGGAGCCATCGGCACCTCGATGACCGGCGCGTCGCCGGCCCAGTACGCGAGGCTGACCTTCTTGCAGTCGCCCAGGGGGAAGACGAGCCGCACGACGCCGCGGGCCAGGTCGTATTCCGTGTCGCCCGCGGCGAGGATGTCGCGGCCGATGACGCCCTGAAGTTCGAGGCCGGGCCTGACGTCGGTCACGACGAAGTTCACGTTCCTCAGCGCCAGGCCGCCGAGCGTGAGCCGGTCCACGACCGTCGTGTGCGACTCGAGGTTTTCGCCGTTGCCCGAGAGGTGCTGCCCGAACGGCATCATGGTCAAGGGCAGCTTCAGCGCCGCGGCGATCTTGGGCGACAGCACGGAATACTGAGCGCTGCTGCCCACCATCATCGGCACGTCCAGGCCGTTGATCTTCAGGACGGCCACGACGCGGTTCTGCACGACGAGCACCGGGAGCGTGGTCGGCTGCATCTTGCAGTCGGCGGCCCAGGCGGGCGTGGACATCACGGTCAGCGCCGCAAGGACTGACCCCGCGATCGATCGCAGACGCGCTGCGGCTTCACTTCTTCCTTGCACCATGAACTCCCTCATCGGCGGGCGTTGAATACGCCCTCTCTTGTCGGTCCCGCGGCTCTGCGGCTGGCGGGGTGCGGCACTCTAACGCAGGGCGGGTTCGTGTCGGCGCGTACTGTCGCCAAAGAGTCGGTCGCAGCGGAAGGATCCGTGGCGCTTGTCGGCGGGATGAACTCAGCCGAACTGCTCGGCCCCGCCCGGATCGCTCGTGGCTGATCTACACCTGCACCTTCGAGGTCGGGCCGTGCGGGCTGCGATGGCCGCTGGAACCGCCCGTGGTGTGGATGTTTGATCGGCAGCCACGGCGGCGCTTTGCGAGGTTGCGGGCGTACATTCACCGCCACCGACAAGAGATCGAGCGGTGGCAGAGGGAACCGTCTTCATGACACCCCAACACCGCTTCCGCGCGTTCGAGGAGATTCGACGATGAGACTGCTGCTGCTCGGTGCCACGGGGCTGGTGGGAAGCGAGGCGCTGGAGCTTGCGCTTGCCAGTGATGCGATTTCCGAAGTCATTGCGCCAACGCGCAGGCCATTGACGCCCGCCGGGAAGCTCGTGAACCCGGTGGTCTCACGCCTCGAAGACCTGATTCCGCAGTTGGCGTCGTTCAGACCTCAGGCAGTGATCTGCGCGTTGGGCACGACCCAGGCCAAGGCTGGCTCGAAAGAAGCGTTCCGACACGTCGACCACGAACTTCCGGTCGCGTTCGGAAAGGCCGCGCACGCCGCGGGCGTCGAGACCTTCGCCCTCGTGAGCGCGGTCGGCGCGTCAGCGGACTCCCGGTTCTTCTATACGAGCATCAAGGGCGAAGTGGAACGCGACATCCAGGCCATCGGGTTCCGATCGCTGACGATCTGCAGGCCCAGCCTCATCGGCGGAGAGCGCCAGGAAACCCGGCGTGCCGAAGGCGCGGCCATGACACTGATCCGGCTCCTGACGCCAGTACTGCCGAAGAGGTTCCGCATCAATCCGGCGAGCCGCATCGCGGCGGCGTTGCTCGGCGCGGTCACGGAGGCAAAGCCGGGATGCCGGTGGATCTCGTCGGAGGAAATGAACTGACCTCCGCGCACCCGATACGCCCTCCGCACGGCCATTCGTCATGCCCTCGCAAACCCGGTCGGGTTTGCGCGTAGGCGGCCCCTATGCTGCCGGCACTCTTCATCCCAGGGTGCCCCATGACGAACAAGATGCTCACGAAGCAGGCCTCGCCGACGACCGTCCTGAACGCCTTCACCGTCACGCCCGCGCGCGCGGGCGTGATCGCTTTTGGCCTCGCGCTGCAGGCCGCGGCTTTCGCCGCTGACGCTCCCGCAGCGGCGCCCTCGCCCGCCGCGGCTGCCTCCGCGCCCGCCGCGAAGTGGAACGTCAACCAGCCCCCCGGCGAGAAGAAGATCGCCAACATCGACGTGCGCACCGGCACCTGGATGTCGGTCGACGTCAGCCCCGACGGCCGGCAGATCGTCTTCGACCTGCTCGGCGACCTCTACGTGATGCCTGTCGGCGGCGGCGAAGCAAAGGCGCTGACGCACTCGATCGCCTGGGAGATGCAGCCCCGCTTCTCCCCCGACGGCAAGCAGATCGCCTTCGTCTCCGACGCCGGCGGCGGCGACAACATCTGGGTCATGAACGCCGACGGCTCCAACGCCCGCGCGATCTCGACCGAAGACTTCCGCCTGCTCAACAACCCGGTCTGGCATCCCAGCGGCAAGTACATCGCCGCCCGCAAGCACTTCACCGGCACCCGCTCGCTGGGCAGCGGCGAGATCTGGCTCTATCACCTCGACGGCGGCAAGGGCCAGCAGCTCAACGAGAAGCCGAACTGGCAGAAGGACCTCGGCGAGCCCGCGCTCTCGCCGGACGGCAAGTACCTGTACTACTCGCAGGACAGTACGCCGGGCCGCCAGTTCGAATACAACAAGGACAGCACCGGCGAGATCTTCCGCATCTACCGCCAGGACCTGACCGACGGCACCAACGAGCCCTTCGTCACCGGCCCCGGCGGCGCGATCCGGCCGACGCCCTCCCCCGACGGCAAGTACCTCGCCTTCATCCGCCGCCTGCGCGACGCCTCGGGCAGCCGCACGACGCTGTTCCTCAAGGACCTGAAGACCGGCCGCGAATTCCCCGCCTGGACCGGCATGGAACGCGACCTGCAGGAGTCCTGGTCCGTGCACGGCGTGTACCCCGGCATCGCGTGGATGCCCGATTCCAAGCAGGTTGTGGCCTGGGCGCAGGGCAAGCTCTGGCGCATCGATCCGTTCAAGTCCAGCGCCGCGGAGATCCCCTTCCACGTGAAGGACGAGCGCCAGATCACGCCCGCCCTGCGCTTCGCGCATGAGGTCGCGCCCGCGACCTTCGACTCGAAGATGCTGCGCTGGGTCAAGGTCTCGCCGGACGGCAAACGCGTGGTGTTCTCGTCCGCCGGCTATCTCTACACGAGCGAGCTGCGCGACGGCCAACCGGTCGGCGAAGCGCGCCGACTCACGTCGCAGACGGAACGCTTCGAGTACTTCCCGGCGTTCTCGCGCGATGGGAAGCAACTCGTCTACGTGAGCTGGACCGACGCGGACCAGGGCCGCGTGCGCGTGCTCGACCTCGCCGGCGCCCGCGACACGATCGTCACGCCGGAGCCCGGCAAGTACCTGTCGCCGGCCTTCTCGCCCGACGGCAGGACCGTCGCGTATCAGAAGGCCAAGGGCGGCTTCCTGACCTCGCCCTGGAACAGCCTGGAGCCCGGCGTCTACGTCGCCGCTGCAGACGGCAAGGGCCAGCCGCGCCGCGTCACCAAGGACGGCGAGGCGCCCCAGTTCGGCGCCGACAACGACACGCTCTACGTCACGCGCAAGCAGACGACGGGCGAGGTCGATTCGAATCACCAGCTGGTGCGCCTGAACCTGGTCGAGCGCAGCGAGTTCGCCGTCGCCAAGAGCGAATTCGCGACGCGCTTCACCGTGTCGCCGGACGGCCAGTGGCTCGGCTTCACGGAGCGCTTCCATACCTACGTCACGCCGCTCGCGCCCGCGGGCAAGCTGCAGACGGTCGGCCCGAAGGCCGAGGCGATGCCGGTGAAGAAGCTCGACGTCAACGCGGGCGACGACCTGCAGTGGTCGGGCGACGGCAAGTCGCAGCCGTATGCGCTGCACTACGCGCTGGGCAACGAGCTCTTCACCGTGCCGCTGACGCAGGCGCTGCAGCCGGGCTTCAAGCCGGCGGAACGCGGCGCGCCGATCAAGCTGACGCTGACCGCCGACAAGCCCAAGGGCCGCATCGCGATCGTCGGCGCGCGCATCGTCACGATGAGCGCGAGCAAGCCCGATGAAGTGATCGAGGACGGCGCGATCCTCGTCGACGGCGACCGCATCGCGGCGATCGGGCCGCGCGCGTCGGTCACGATCCCGGCGGGCACGGAAACCATCCAGGCGGCCGGCAAGACGGTGATCCCGGGCCTCATCGACGCGCACTGGCACGGCACGATGGCCGAGAGCGAGATCGTCCCGCAGCAGAGCTGGATCAACTACGCGTCGCTGGCCTTCGGCCTGACGACGCTGCACGATCCGTCCAACCGCACCAGCGACATCTACACGCAGTCGGAGATGCAGCGCACGGGCCGCGTGGTCGGCCCGCGGATCTTCTCGACGGGCACGGTGCTGTACGGCGCGAAGGCCGATTTCTCCGCGGTGATCAACAGCCTCGAGGACGCGCAGACGCATCTGAAGCGGTTGAAGTCGGCCGGCGCGATCAGCGTGAAGAGCTACAACCAGCCGCGGCGCGATCAGCGCCAGCAGGTGCTCGAAGCCGCGCGCGAGACCGGCATGATGGTCGTGCCTGAAGGCGGCTCGCTGTTCCAGCTGAACATGTCGATGGTCGTCGACGGCCACACCGGCGTGGAGCACGCGCTGCCGGTGGCCAAGGTCTACGACGACGTGAAGCAGCTGTGGCCGCAGACCCAGGTCGGCTACACACCGACGCTGAACGTCGCCTACGGCGGACTGGACGGCGAGCACTACTGGTACGCGCGCACGGACGTGTGGCGCCATCCGATCCTCAGCAAGTTCGTGCCCAAGGCCGTGCTGGAGCCGCGCAGCGTGCGCCGCGAAACCGCACCCGAGGAAGACTTCAACGTCATCCAGGTCGCAAAGACCGCGACCGAGCTGCAGCGCGCGGGCGTGCCGGTGAACATCGGCGCGCACGGGCAGCGTGAAGGGCTCGGCGCGCATTGGGAAATGTGGATGATGGGCCTGGGTGGGATGACCTCGTTGGAGGCGATCCGCACCGCGACGCTCAACCCGGCGCGTTACCTCGGCCTGGACAAGGACATCGGCTCACTGGAGGCGGGCAAGCTCGCGGACCTGGTCATCATCGACGGCGACGTGTTGAAGGACATCCGCCAGAGCGATCGGATCAGCCAGGTCATGCAAGGCGGCCGCGTCTTCGACATCCCGTCGATGAACGAGGTCTGGCCAGCGAAGAAGGCGCGCAAGCCGTTCTTCTTCGATGGGGCGAATGCGAGCGCGCCGGTGGATGCGATGGCTGCAGGCGTCGAAGAAGGACACGGGCACGGGGATTGACCCCGGTCGGCCATGCGCGGGTAGACCGCGGTCAGCCCAGCACGGCTGGACTCCGGTTAGCCGAGCGCGGGCAGACCCCGGTCGGCCAAGCGCGGGCTCTCCACGGGGCATGGGGCATCCCTCCGGGAACCCCAAGCCCCATTCCGGCCCCACTCACTCTCGCTGACTCCAGTCTGCGATTGACCGGTCCAACTGCAAAGTCGGTGTCGGTGTCGGTGTCCGAGTCGACTTCAACGTCCGAGTCCGAGTCCCAGTCAGGTTGGAAAAGGGTGAATGGGGTCAGGCCTTGCCGGTCGACCCGAAACCGCCCTCGCCGCGCGAGGACGCGTCGAAGTCGTCGACGACACGGAAGGTGGGCTGCACCACCGGCACGATCACCATCTGCGCGATGCGCTCCATCGGCTGGATCGTGAACGTGTCCTTGCCGCGGTTCCACACACTGACCATCAACTGGCCCTGGTAGTCGGAGTCGATCAGGCCGACCAGGTTGCCCAGCACCACGCCGTGCTTGTGGCCCAGGCCCGAGCGCGGCAGGATCATCGCCGCCAGGCCCGCATCGCCGATGTGGATCGCCAGACCCGTGGGCACGAGCACCGTGTCGCCGGGCGCCAGCGTGATCGCCTCGTCGAGGCAGGCGCGCAGGTCCAGGCCGGCGCTGCCGGTCGTCGCGTAAGCAGGGAGTTGCTCGGCCATGCGGCGGTCGAGCACCTTCAGATCAATGGTGGTCATGGAATCAGTCGAAGAAGCGGTCGAAAGGGAAATCGGAAGATCTGAAGGTCGCTGAAGGCGGCCTCGGCTTCAGGCGCCGTAGGTCGTCAGCCGCTGCGCGATCTCGCGCACCAGCTCGCGGGCCAGCGTCAGCTTGTCGGCGCGCGAGAGTTCGCGTTCGCCGCGCGCGTCGACCAGCGTCAACGCGTTGTCTTCCTGGCCGAAGGCGGCCGGGCCGATGTTGGCCACGATCAGCGGCACGTTCTTGCGCTGGCGCTTCTCGCGCGCGTGCTTGATCAGGTCCTGGCTCTCCGCCGCGAAGCCGACACACAGCGGCGGATGCGGCAGCGCGGCGACCGTCGCCAGGATGTCGGGGTTCTCCGCCAGCGTCAGCGCGGGCGCGACCGCCTCGCCGGCCTTGGCGTTCTTCTTGATCTTGTGTTCGGCCGTCTGCGCCGGCCGCCAGTCCGCGACCGCCGCCGTGGCGACGAAGACCTGGTGCGTCGCGGCGCGCGGCAGCACCGCGTCCAGCATCTCGCGCGCGCTCTGCACGTCGATGCGGGTCACGCCCAGCGGCGTGGGCAGGTGCACGGGGCCGGCGACCAGCGTCACCTCGGCGCCCGCCTCCGCCGCCGCGCGCGCGACGGCGAAACCCATCTTGCCGCTCGAGCGGTTCGTGATGCCGCGCACCGGATCGATCGCCTCGTAAGTCGGGCCGGCCGTGATCAGCAGCTTGCGTCCGGCCAGCACCTTCGGCTGGAAATGCGAGACCACGTGCGCCAGCAGTTGCATCGGCTCCAGCATGCGGCCGTCGCCGACTTCGCCGCACGCCTGGTCGCCGGAACCGACACCCAGCACCAACGTGCCGTCCGCCTGCACCTGCGCCAGGTTGCGCTGCGTGGCCGGATGCGCCCACATCTCGCGGTTCATCGCCGGGGCGAGCAGCAGCGCGCACTTGTGCGCCGGACGCGCCAGCGCCGTCAGCGACAGCAGATCGTCCGCGCGGCCTTGCGCCAGCTTGGCGATGACATCCGCGCTGGCGGGCGCGATCACCATCACGTCGGCCTCGCGCGTCAGGTTGATGTGCGCCATGTTGTTGTCGGGGCGCGCATCCCATTGGCTGGTGAAGACGGGGCGGTTGGAGAGCGCCTGCATGGTCACCGGCGTGATGAAGGACTCGGCGGCCTCCGTCATGATGACCTGCACCGTGGCGCCGGCCTTCACGAGCAGCCGCGTGAGCTCGGCGATCTTGTAGCAGGCGATGCCGCCGGACAGGCCCAGGAGGACGTGCCGACCGGCGAGGGAGTTGGATTCGGACATAGGAAGGAACTCTACCAGCGCGACCTTTTGGCGATGCCTGAAAGCCCTTGCAGGTCCTTCCGTGCCTGACCTTCGTCACGCACGTTCCCGCCGCGCCGGGCGCGGTGGGGGAACTCGCCCCGACGGGCCCGATGAGTGACTTGCCTCGACGATGGGAGCAGTCGGCGGGTCAGACCTTGCGCTTGAAGACCAGATCCCACACGCCATGGCCCAGCTTCAGGCCGCGGTTCTCGAACTTCGTCAGCGGGCGGTACTCGGGCTTGTCGGCGTAGCCGTCCGCGCGGGTCGAGGTGTTCTCCAGATCCGGATCGGCGCGCAGCACCTCCAGCATCTGCTGGGCGTAGGGCTCCCAGTCGGTGGCCAGGTGCAGGTAGCCGCCGGGGGCCAGGTGTTGCACCAGCTTGGCGACGAACGGCGGCTGCACGAGCCGGCGCTTGTTGTGGCGCTTCTTGTGCCACGGATCGGGGAAGTAGATGTGCACGCCGGCCAGCGAGCCCTTGGGGATCATGCCGTCCAGCACCTCGACGGCGTCGTGCTGGAAGATGCGGATGTTGGGGATGTCCTGCTCGCCGATCAGCTTGAGCAGCGCGCCGACGCCGGGTTCGTGGACCTCGCAGCCGATGAAGTCGACGCCGGACAGGGTCTGCGCGATCTGGGCGGTCGGGCCGCCCATGCCGAAGCCGATCTCGAAGACGACGGGCGCCTTGCGTCCGAAGGTGGCCTCGTAGTCCATCGCTTCAGGCTTGAACGGCAGCACGAACGTCGGTCCGAGTTCCGTGAGCGCCTTGACCTGTCCGGTGCCCATGCGACCGGCGCGCACGACGAAGCTGCGGATGCGTGCCTTCGGATGGTTGACGCCCTCGCCCGCCGCCGGCGTGCCGGCCTTGTCGCTGGCGTCGTCACTGTCGATGGGATGGTCGATGGGGTCGATGGAATCGGACATGTCGGGAATCAGGAATCGAGGGCCGGGATTCTACCGAGCCCGAGGCCCGATCACCTGACTCGTCCGGTCTGCGGGACCCGGTGCCGGCCGACCGATTTGCGGAACATGTGCAGCGTATGAGGGCGGCCGGCACCGGGTCCCGCAGACGTGCTCGGTCTCAGCCGAGTTCCGCCATGACGAGCGGCGCTGGCGTCCAGGAGGGCGCGTCGCCGATGGTGACGGCGGCGAGCACCTGCGCGATGGCGCGGTCGGCCGAGGCCTCGTCGGCGGCGTGGACGAAGGCGATCGGATCGCCTGCGGCCACGACATCGCCGAGCTGCGCGAAGCGGTCCAGCCCGACGCGCATGTCGAGCGCATCGCCGGGCAGGCGGCGGCCGCCGCCGAGCTCGACGATGACGAGCCCGAGGTCGCGCGTGTTCATGCCGACGATGCGGCCCGCGCGCGGTGCCGGGATCGGAAGGACGACCGGCGCTGCCGCGAGGTGAACCTCGGGCCTCTCCAGCAGATCCACCGGGCCGCCGAGCGCCGCGACCATCTTCGCGAAGCGTTCCGCCGCCGCGCCGCTGTCCAGCGCCGCCAGCAGCTTCACGCGCGCCGAGGCCGTGTCGGCCGCGATGCCGCCCAGCACCAGCATCTCGGCGCACAGCGCCAGCGTGAGTTCATGGGTGCGGGTTTCGCGTGGCCGGCGTCCGGTCAGGTAGTCGATGGCGCCGCGCACTTCCAGCGCGTTGCCGACTTCCTGTCCCAGCACCTGGTTCATGTCGGTGATCAGCGCCCGGGTCCGCAGGCCCGCGCCGCCGGCCACGTCGACGATGCTCTGCGCGAGCTCGCGTCCGAATTCCGGCGTGGACGCGAACGCGCCGTTGCCGCACTTGATGTCCATCGCCAGGCCCTGCAGCCCGGCCGCGAGCTTCTTGGACAGGATGCTCGCGGTGATCAGCGGCACGCTCTCCACCGTGGCCGTGATGTCGCGCACCGCGTAGAAGCGCTTGTCGGCCGGCGCCAGATCGCTGGTCTGGCCGATGATGGCGCAGCCCAGCGTGCGCACGATGCGGTCGAAGTCGGCCGGCGCCGGCGTCGTCGTGTAGCCGGGGATGGCCTCGAGCTTGTCGACGGTCCCGCCCGTATGCCCGAGCCCGCGTCCCGCGATCATCGGCACGTAGCCGCCGCAGGCCGCCACCATCGGCGCGATCATCAGGCTCAGCTTGTCGCCGACGCCGCCGCTCGAATGCTTGTCCAGCACCGGGCCCGGCATGTCCGGCCAGCTCAGCACGCGGCCGCTGTTCATCATGGCGCGCGTCAGCGCGACCGCTTCGTCGCGCCCCATGCCCCGCAGGAACACCGCCATGCCGAGCGCGGCCACCTGGCCCTCGCTCCAGCTGCCGTCCACCAGCCCGCGCACGAAGTGCCCGATCTGGGTCTCGTCCAGCGCGCGCCCCTCGCGCTTGGTCCGGATGATTTCCTGCGCCAGCATGATCGCCGCGTCCCTTCGATGTGTTGTCGTTGTGCGCCCGCCCCTCGTCGGTCGGGGCGGGTCGTCGCGGCTTGCGCGCTGTTTGAGCGCTTCCCGTGCGCTTGTCGAGCGCTGCTTCAGTGGTGCTTCAGCGCTTCTTCGGCGCCTCAGTACGCGGCGCTGACCGCCGCGCTGCCCTGCCCGGCCAGCACCGCCTCGATGTCGCCCAGCAGCCCGCTCGCGCCGAAGCGCAGGCGATGCGGCGTCAGCGCGGCGGCGCCGAGCGCCTCCGCCGCCAGCTGCAGATAAGCGCGGGCCTCCACCACCGAGCGGATGCCGCCCGAGGCCTTGAAGCCCGCGTTGCCGAGCCCGCTGCCGGCGATCTCGCGCAGCATCGTCACGGCCGCTTCGGGCGTCGCCGACACCTTGGTCTTGCCGGTGCTCGTCTTGACGAAGTCCGCCCCCGCCATCAGCGCCTGGCGCGTGGCCTCGGCGATGCGCGCGGTCGAACCGAGTTCGCCCGACTCGATGATCACTTTCAGCGTCAGCGGCCGCGTCGCATGCCGGACCTCGGACAGGAATTCACCGACCTCGGTCGACTGCCCCGCCATCAGCGCGCGGTACGGCAGCACGACGTCCACCTCCTGCGCGCCGGCCTGCGCGATCGCGTCGATCTCCGCCAGCACGCGCGGCAGATCCAGGCTGCCATCGGGGAAGTTGGCGACCGCGGCGACGCGGATGTCCTTGGGCAGCGCGGCGCGCGCCTGCGCGACGAACTTCGGCCACACGCACACGGCGGCGACGTGGCCGCGCTCCGGCGCGCCGATCGCGCGCGTGCACAGGGCCTCGATGTCGGCGGCGGTATCGCCGTCGTTCAGGCTCGTCAGGTCCAGGCATTGCAGCGCCAGGCGCGCCGCTTGTTCGAGACTCATCTCCGACTTCATCGACTACTCCTACTGCTCTACCCTGAAGGTCGCGCGCGACCGCCGCGGCCCGTCACGTCCGTGGACACGGGGCCACCGGGACGCGGCGCGTCCCGATCTTCGCTCCCGGCCGCTCAGGCCTTGAGCGATTCCAGCGTCGCCAACGAGGCCAAGTAGTGGCCCAGGTAGGCCGCCGCGCGGTCGCCCGAGACCTTCGCCTGCTGCAGCGTCAGCGCGTGCGTCAGCGCCTCGTCGGACATGCCCGCGGCCATGTTGGTGATCAGCGCAAGACCGGCAACGCGCAGGCCCGCGTGACGCGCCAGGATGGTCTCCGGCACGGTGCTCATGCCGACCGCGTCCGCGCCCCAGGCGGCGAACATGCGGATCTCGGCCGGCGTCTCGAAGTGCGGGCCGACGGCCCACACGTACACGCCCTCGGTCAGCACCATGTTGTGCTCGCGGGCGATCTTGAAGCCCTGCTGGCGCAGCTCGGCGTCGTAGGCGACGCTCATGTCGCAGAAGCGGTCGCTGCCCGGCAGGCCCGTCAGCGGCGAGCGCTGCGGCGCATTGATGTGGTCCGAAATCAGCATCAGGCTGCCCGGCGGCTGGTGCGAGCGCAGGCTGCCCGACGCGTTCGTCAGCACCAGCACCTTCACGCCCCAGGCCTTCAGGCTGCGGATCGCGCCGGCCATGCCGGTGCAGTCGCCGCTCTCGTAGGTGTGGGCACGGCCGCGCAGCATCGCCACGCGTTGCTGGCCGACGCGGCCCACGGCGATCTCGGCCACGTGGCCTTCGACCTTGGGCTGCGGGAACGCGGGCAGCTGCGCGTACGGCAAATGCTGCACGTCCTGCAGTTGGTCGACGGCGCCGGACCAGCCGGAGCCCAGCACGACGGCGACTTCAGGCCCTTGTTCGCCGAAGATCGACTTCAGCGTGGCGATGCTGGCGGTGATGGCGGCGTCGAGCTCGGCGCCTTGCAGGGGGATGGACATGTTCGTTCTCCTGTCGCGGCCACGACGGCCGCGTCGATTGGGATGTTCAGGGCTTCAGGTGATCCGGACCGAAGCTGGCGGGCAGCAGCTGCTCCAGGGTCCAGTGCGCGCGCACGCCGGTGGCGTCGCCCGCGATCACGATGAGGTCGTCGGGCCGCGCGAACTCGCGCAGCTTCTGGCGGCAGCCGCCGCAGGGGGTGATGATCTCCGAGCCCGCGCCGGTGACCATCACCGCGCGGGCCACGCGCCCGCCGCCCATGATCATGTGACCCAGCGCGTTGGTCTCCGCGCACCAGCCTTGCGGGTAGGCGGCGTTCTCGATGTTGCAGCCGGCGTGGATGCGGCCGTGCTCGTCGAGCACCGCGGCGCCGACGAAGTACTTCGAATACGGCGCATGCGAATGCTGCCGCGCATCGAGCGCGGCCTTCAGCAGGCGTTCGATGACGTCGGCGGGCAGCGGGATCGCCGCGATCAGGCTTTGGTTCGCGCTCATGATCAGCGCTCCTTCACGTAGGGCTTGCTCAGCGCCTTGGGCGCGATCGCCTGGCCGATGAAGCCGGCCAGCAGCACCACGGTCAGGATGTAGGGCAGCGCCTGGATCAGTTGCACCGGCACCTCGCCGATGCCCGGCAGCGACACGCCTTGCAGGCGGATCGCGACGGCGTCCAGGAAACCGAACAGCAGGCAGGCGCACAGCGTCGGCACGGGCTTCCACTTGCCGAAGATCATCGCGGCCAGCGCGATGAAGCCGCGGCCCGCGGTCATGTTGGGGGAGAACGAGGCGTTCTGCGCCAGCGTCAGGTAGGCGCCGCCCAGGCCGCACAGGATGCCGTTGAGCGCCAGCGCGGTGTAGCGCAGCCGCGGCACGGAAACGCCGGCCGCGTCGACCATCGCCGGGTTCTCGCCGACCGCGCGCAGGCGCAAACCGGGGCGGGTGCGCTCCAGGAAGAACCACACGACGACGACCAGCGCGAAGGCCAGGTAGACCAGCGCGTTGTGGCTCAGCAGGCCGTGGCCGATGACCGAGGCCACCCAGCTGCCCGGCGTCGGCTCGGCCCACTGCGGCAGCAAGCCGGTGATGCGCTGCTCGGCACCGATCGGCGGCGTCTGGCCGCCCTGCGCGAACCACGCGATGCCCAGCACCACGGTCAGCCCGGCGGCCACCATGTTGAGCGCGACGCCGGAGACGACCTGGTCGCCGCGGTGCGTCACCGTCGCGAAGCCGTGGATCATCGACATCGCGATGGCCACGCCGATCGCGGCCAGCAGGCCCAGCGTCGTCGAGTGCGACACGCTGGCCACCGCCGCCGCGGCGAACGCGGCGGACAGCATCTTCCCTTCCAGCCCGATGTCGACGACGCCGGAGCGCTCCGACAGCAGGCCGGCCAGCGCGGCGAACAGCAGCGGCGTGGTGACGCGCAGCGTCGACGCCAGCACGGAGCCGATCAGGACCTCATCCATTCGACTTCCCTCCAGCGACGCCTGCGCCGCCTGCAACGCCTGCGCCGCGTTTGCGGGCCACGGCCGCATACAGCTTCGCGAACATGGGCGCGCTGACCATCGCCATCGCGCCGGCGAACAGCACGATCAGGCCCTGCACCGTCACGACCATCTCGCGGCTGAAGCCGGGGACCTCGAACGAGACCTCGACGCCGCCTTGATACAAGGTGCCGAACAGCAACGAGGCCAGCACGATGCCGACCGGATGGTTGCGCCCCATCAGCGCCACCGCGATGCCGGTGAAGCCCGCGCCCGCAACGAAGTCCAGCGTCAGCTTGCCCTGCACGCCGGCGATCTCATTGACGCCGACCAGCCCGGCCAACGCGCCCGACAGGCCCATCGCGGCCAGCACCTGCCAGCGCGGCTTGATGCCGGCGTAGTGCGCGGCGCTCGGGTTGGAGCCGACCGCGCGCAGCACGTAGCCGGCGCGGCTCTTCCACAGGAACCACCAGACGAAGACGCAGGCCGCGACGGCCAGCAGGATCGACAGGTTCAGCGGCGAGGACGGCCATTCGATGCCCACCTTCGCCAGCAGCTCATGCACCGCCGGCATGCGCGCCGAGTCGGCGAACGCATCGCTCTCGACCGACATCGAGCCGTTCGGGCGCAGCCAGTTCACGAGCAGGTAGCCGTTGAAGCTGGCCGCGAGGAAGTTGAACATGATGGTCGTGATGACCACGTGGCTGCCGCGCCAGGCCTGCAGGTAGCCGGGCACCGCGGCCCACACCATGCCGAACAGCGCCGCCGCGACGATCGCCAGCGGGATCATCACGAACCCGGGCAGCTTGGGCGCGAGCCACAGCGACAGCAGCGCCACGCCGATGCCGCCCAGCGTCGCCTGCCCTTCCCCGCCGATGTTGAACAGGCCGCCGTGGAAGGCGACCGCGACGGCGAGGCCGGTGAAGATGAAGGTGGTCGTGTAGTACAGCGTGTAGCCGAGGCCACGCGCGCTGCCGAGCGCGCCTTCCAGCAGCACCGACAGCGCCTGCATCGGGCTCGCGCCGATCAGCAGCACCACGCCGCCGGCCACCGCCAGCGCGATCAGCAGGTTCCACAGCGGCAGGAGGACCAGGTCCATCCAGCGCGGCATCTGCAAGGCTTGGCTGCTCATGGGGCCACGGCCGCGCCAGCGGCCTTCTCGTGAGTGGGGGAAGCGGACATCAGCAGGCCCAGGTTCTTCTCGGAGCACTCGTCGATCGCGAGCTCCCCAGTGATGCGCCCGGCGTTCATGACGATCACGCGATCGGCCAGCGCCAGGATCTCGTCGAGCTCGCTGGAGACGACCAGGATGGCGCAGCCGGCGTCGCGCAGCCGGCGCAGCTGGTTGTGGATGAATTCGATCGCGCCGATGTCGACGCCGCGCGTCGGCTGGCCGACCAGCAGCACGGCGGGACTCTGGCCGATCTCGCGCGCCAGGATCAGCTTCTGCTGGTTGCCGCCGGAGAACTTCGACGAGCCCAGCTCCGCGTTGCGCGGGCGGACGTCGAAGCGCTCCATCATCTCCGCGGTCTGAGCGCGGAGGTGGCGCTGGTTCATGCCCAGGCCCATCGGGCCGGCGCGGTAGGCGTCCTGCTCGTGATAACCGAGCGCGGCCGTTTCCCATGCGGGGAAGCTCAGCACCATGCCGAGCGCGTGGCGGTCCTCGGGCACGTGCGCGAGCTTGAGCTCACGCGCCGTGCGCGGATCCATCCACGACGTCGGGCGGAAGTCGCGGCCCGCGACGTGCAGCGTGCCGGCGTCCGGCGCGCGCATGCCCGCCAGGACTTCCAGCAGCTCGCTCTGGCCGTTGCCGGAAACACCGGCCACGCCGACGATCTCGCCCGGACGCAGCGCCAGCGTCGCGTTGCTCAGCAGGTGCACGCCGGAGCCGCTGTCGCCGGCGACGGTCAGGCCGCCGGCCTTCAGCACCGGCTGGTCCGACGGGGGCTTGACGGCACCGCCGTCGCGGCCCAGGTTGACCTTGCGGCCGACCATGCTCTCGGCCAGGTCCTCGGGACTGGTCTCGCCGATCGCGCAGGTCTTGATCACGGCGCCCGCGCGCATCACGGTCACAGCGTCGCACAGCGCCATCACCTCGCGCAGCTTGTGCGTGATCAGCAGGATGGTCGTGCCGCGCTCGCGCAGGCGGCGCAGCACTTCGAAGAGCTGGTCGGTTTCCTGCGGCGTCAGCACCGCCGTCGGCTCGTCCAGGATCAGGATCTTCGCGCCGCGGTACAGCGCCTTCAGGATCTCCAGCCGCTGCATCTCGCCGACCGGCAGGTCGGCGACGGTCGCGTCCAGACGCACCGTCAGGCCGGTGTCGCGCATCAGCGCCTCGAGCTCCTGGCGCACCTGGCGCTTCGCGCGGGACAGGAAGAACGCCGGCTCCGCGCCGAGCATCACGTTGTCCAGCGCGGACAGCGTATCCACCAGCATGAAGTGCTGATGCACCATGCCGATGCCCAGTGCGATGGCCTGCTGCGAACTGGCGATGGTGACGCGCTGGCCGTCGACCTCGATGTGGCCCTCGTCGGCGTGGTAGTAGCCGTAGAGGATGGCCATCAGCGTGCTCTTGCCGGCGCCGTTCTCGCCGACCAGGCCGTGCACCGTGCCGCGCTCGACGGCCAGGCTCACCGCCCGGTTGGCCTGCACCGCGCCGAAGCGCTTGGAGATCTCGCACAGACGGACCGCGGGCGCGGCGGCGCCGCGTGGGGACTGTGTCATGTCAGGAACGCTCGCTCGCGAGGGGTCAGTTCTTGCAGGCGTTGTCTGCCATGTAGTCCGCGACCTTGATCTTGCCGGCGATGATGTCGGCCTTGTACGCGTCCAGCCGGGTCTTGATCGCGGGAGCGATCAGCTTGGCGTTGTTGGCGTCGACGGCGTACTCGACGCCGCCTTCCTTCAGGCCCAGCACGCTGATGCCGGGCTTCCATTCCTTGAGCACGTTGTAGACGGCAACGTCCACGCGCTTGACCATCGAGCTCAGCATCGTGCCGGGCTGGATGTGGTTCTGGTTGCTGTCGACGCCGATGGCCAGCTTGCCGGCATCCTTGGCCGCCTGGTAGACGCCGACCCCGGTGCCGCCGGCCGCGGCGAAGACCACGTCCACGCCCTTGGCGAACTGGGCCTTGGCCAGCTCGCCGCCGCGGGTCGGGTCGTTCCAGGCCGAGGCCGTCGTGCCGGTCATGTTCTTGAAGACCTCGACCTTGGCGTTGGCCGCCTTGGCGCCCTGCTCATAGCCGCACTCGAACTTGCGGATCAGCGGGATGTCCATGCCGCCCACGAAGCCGACCTTGCCGGTCTTGCTGGTCAGCGCGGCCAGCGCGCCGACGAGGAAGCTGCCTTCCTGCTCCTTGAACAGCACCGACTGCACGTTGGGCTGGTTGACCTTCTCGTCGATGATGACGAACTTGGTCTTCGGGAAGTCCTTGGCCACCTGGTTCAGCGCCGAGGCCTGGGCGAAACCCACCGAGATGATCGGGCTCGCGCCGCGCTCGGCCATGCGGCGGATCGCCTGCACGCGCTGGGTCTCGTTGCTGATCTCGAACTCGAGATACTTGCCGCCCGTGTCCTTCTTCCACTGCTCGACGCCGCGGTACGCGGCCTCGTTGAACGACTTGTCGAACTTGCCCCCCATGTCGAAGATCACCGCCGGGGTGGTCTGCGCGGCCGCCGCGCCGGCGGTCAGGGCCAAGGCCAAGCCAGCCGCGATGGGGGAGAACGACAGGAAGGACTTCATCATTTGCGGTCTCGATGCGAAGGTGAGGAGCAGCCGGGCATTCTAAGAAGGCGCGAGTGTAAGCCACCTCAAGGTAAACGCTAAACGTTTGCGGGGGCGTCATTTCCAGGAGGTCGCTCCCTGGTCGGAGTCATGGCGCCACGCTGGAAATGCCGCTATCGAGTAGCACGTCTTGTGCCTGCGTTGCTCGACGCCGATCTGCCAGGCGCGGGCTCTCCACGACTCAGGGGGCGTCCCTCCGGGAACCCCCAGAGTCATTCCGGCCCCACTCCCACTGGCTGACCTCGGTCCGTCTGGCGCTCGTTGACTTCGGGCGAGGCGACGTCGCCTCGTCTCGCTGCGGTCGCCCCCTTTCGAGGGACCACGTTTTGGGCGAATCGCAGTGCGCCCTCGGGTTGACCGAACCCTCACCCCCGTTCGGCGAGAGAAGTTGAGAATCACTATCATTTAGAATCTTTCGCTTCGCAAGCCCGCAGGCTCCTCCCGAGATACCTACGACATGAGCGCCGTTCTCCAAGTCCCCACCCTCGCGCAGGCCACCATCGGTCAGGCGCACCGCGTCAAGGCGCTGCAGGCACCGGCGCATGCGCCGGAATGGAAACAGATGCTGGAGGAACTGGGCTTCGTCGCCGGCGAGCACGTCGCCGTGCTGGCCCGCGCCATGCCCGGCGCGGACCCGCTCGTCGTGCGCATCGGACAGTCGACCTTCGCGCTGCGCCGTGCGGAAGCGGAATGCGTGGAGCTCGAAGGCGCCGCGCCCGGCGGCCTCACGGCGGCGGTCGACGCGGGCGCGGGCCAGGCGGGAGCCGCCCATGCGTGAGTCCGTCGTCCACATCCACCCGGCCGGGCCGCTGCTGGCCTTGGTCGGCAATCCGAACTGCGGCAAGACCGCCCTGTTCAACCGCCTGACCGGCAGCCGGCAGAAGGTCGCCAACTACGCCGGCGTGACCGTGGAGCGCAAGGAAGGCCGCCTCAAGACCGCCGCCGGCAAGCTGCTGCGCGTGCTGGACCTGCCGGGCACCTATTCGCTGTATCCGCGCTCGCCGGACGAGCGCGTCACCGTCGACGTGCTGGCTGGTCGTGCGCAAGGCGAGAAGCGCCCCGACCTGATCGTCTGCGTGCTGGACGCGACCAATCTGCGCCGCAACCTGCGGCTGTTCCTGTCGGTGCAGCGTCAGGGCCTGCCCTGCGTGGTCGCGCTGAACATGGCCGACCTGGCGCAGCGCCGCGGCATCGTGGTCGACACGCAGAAGCTCGGCACGCTGCTCGGCGTGCCGGTGATCCGCACCGTGGCCACCGACGGCGAAGGCATCGACGACCTGCGCGCGGTGCTGGACGAGCCGGAGCGCTGGCGCACCGAGTCCGTCACCGCCGAGGGCGAGGACACCGCGCGCATCAACCACATCCTGAAGGAGCTGGGCCTCGACGCGCTGCAGGGCGAGCTGCCCAGCGACAAGGTCGACCGCTTCGTGCTGCATCCGGTGCTGGGACCGATCCTGCTGGCGGTGCTGCTGTTCTTCCTGTTCCAGGCGGTGTTCGCGTGGGCCGAGGCGCCGATGGGCTGGATCGAGGCCGGCACCGCGTGGCTCGGCGAGCAGGCCGGCGCGCTGCTGCCCGAAGGCCATCTGCGCAGCCTGGTCGTGGACGGCCTGATCGCGGGCGTGGGCGGCGTGCTGGTGTTCCTGCCGCAGATCCTGATCCTGTTCTTCTTCATCCTGCTGCTGGAAGAGTCCGGCTACCTGCCGCGCGCGGCCTTCCTGCTGGACCGGCTGATGGGCTCGGTGGGCCTGTCGGGCCGCAGCTTCATCCCGCTGCTGTCGAGCTTCGCCTGCGCGATCCCCGGGATCATGGCGACGCGCTCGATCGCGAATCCGCGCGACCGGCTCGTCACCATCCTGATCGCACCGCTGATGACCTGCTCCGCGCGGCTGCCGGTGTACGCGCTGCTGATCGGCGCCTTCATCCCGCAGCGCGAGCTGTGGGGCGGCATCGAGCTGCAGGGGCTGGTGCTGTTCGTCCTGTACTTCGCCGGGATCATCGCGGCGATGGCCGTGGCCTGGCTGCTGAAGCGCTTCACCGACGCGGGCCGCCAGGTGCGCCCGCTGATGATGGAGCTGCCCAGCTACCACTGGCCGCATGCGCGCAACGTCGCGATCGGGCTGCTGCAGCGCGCGGAGATCTTCATCAAGCGCGTGGGCGGCATCATCCTGGCGCTGACGCTGCTGCTGTGGGTGCTGTCGACCTTCCCCGGCGCGCCCGAAGGCGCGACCGGTCCGGCGATCGAGTACAGCTTCGCCGGCTACCTGGGCCGCGGGCTGGCGACGATCTTCGAGCCGATCGGCTTCAACTGGCAGATCAGCCTGGCGCTGGTGCCGGGCATGGCGGCGCGCGAGATCGCGGTCAGCGCGCTGGGCACGGTGTATTCGCTGTCGGCCACCGGCGACGAGGCCGCGCAGGCGCTGACGCCGCTGATCGCCTCGACCTGGGGCCTGCCGACGGCGTTCTCGCTGCTGGCCTGGTTCGTCTTCGCGCCGCAGTGCCTGTCGACGATCGCGGCGGTCAAGCGCGAGACCGGCGGCTACAAGATCCCGGCCGTCATGCTCACCTACCTGTTCGTGCTGGCCTACGTGGCCTCGTGGCTGACCTTCCACATCAGCCGGTGGTTGCTGACGTGATGCCGGGCTGACGTCGGACCGACGCAGGACGGCGGTCGGATCGATGTCGACCTGAGGCCGGACACGGCATCGACACACAAGGGCGCCGTTCGCATCGAACGGCGCCCTTTGCTTTTGGCACGCTGTCGCCGCGGGTCGCGCAAAGCTATGCTCGCGCCCCATGATGAATCGCCCCACCCGTCACACCCTCTCTGCGCTGGCCGTGGCCGCGCTATCCAGCTTCGGCGCGCTGTCCGCCGGCATCGCCTCCGCCGCCGACGCGCCCCAGCCGACGCGCGGCGTCATCAAGCTCGCGCCGGACCAGACCCTGGACGCCGACACCCGCTTCCAGCGCCTGGCCGACGACTACATCGAAGCACTCTGGCGCCTGGACCCGGACGCGGCCATCGGCGCCGGCCGCTATGAATTCGCCGCGGAGCTGCCCGCGCCCGACCGCGCCATGCGCGCCCGCTCGCTGAGCTTCACGACCGAGTGGCTCAAGCGCTTCGAGGCCGTCGACGTGAAGACGCTGAGCGCGGCCTCGCGCACCGACCTCGGGCAACTGCTCAACAAGCTGCGCAGCGACCGCTTCCAGCTGACCGAGCTGCGCGAGTACGAGTGGAATCCGTCCTTCCTCAACATCGCCGGCCCGATCGACTACATCCTCGCGACGGACTACGCGCCGCTGCCGGTGCGGCTGAAGACGATCTCGGCGCGACTGGCGCAGGTGCCGGCGTACTACCGCGCGGGCGCGGCGCTGCTCAAGCAGCCGACGCTGGAGCACACGCAGCTGGCGATCGACCAGGCGCCGGGCGTGCTGAGCGTGCTCGATGAAGTGGCCAAGGCCGCGCAAGGCGCGGACGCCGCCTCGCTGACCGACGCGGAGCGCAAGCAGCTGGCCGATCGCATCGCGGGCGCGAAGGCTGCCGTCGATGGCTATCGCACGCACCTGAAGCAGTTGCTGGCCGACGGCAAGGCCAGCGGCAAGGCGCGCAGCTTCCGCCTGGGCAAGGCGCTCTACGAGCAGAAGTTCGGCTACGACATCCAGTCGGCGCATTCGGCCGAGCAGATGTACCAGCGCGCGTTGGCGGCTCGCGAGACGCTGCTGAAGCAGATGGCGCAGATCTCCGACCAGTTGTGGACGCAGACGATGGGCGACGCGCCCAAGCCGGAGGACCGCTTCGCCCGCATCGGCGCGGTGATCGGCAAGCTCAGCGAGCAGCACGTCAAGCGCGAGGACTTCGTCAAGGAGATCCGCGCGCAGATCCCGCAGCTGGAACGCTGGATCACCGACCACGACCTGCTGACGCAGGACGCGAGCAAGCCGCTGATCGTGCGCGAGACGCCGGTCTACCAGCGCGGCGTGGCCGGCGCCGGCATCGAGGCGCCCGGCCCCTACCGGCCGCAGGACCGCACCTACTACAACGTGACGCCGCTGGACGACCTGACCCCCGAGCAGGCGGAGAGCTCGCTGCGCGAGTACAACCGCTGGATCCTGCAGATCCTCAACATCCACGAGGCGGTGCCGGGCCACTACACGCAACTGGTGCACGCGAACAAGTCGCCGTCGCTGGTGAAGACGCTCTTCGGCAACGGCGCGATGGTCGAAGGCTGGGCGGTCTACGGCGAGCGGATGATGCTGGAGTCCGGCTACGGCGGGAACGCGCCGGAGATGTGGCTGATGTGGGGCAAGTGGAACCTGCGCAGCGTCACCAACACGATCCTGGACTACAACGTGCACGTGCTGGGCATGACCGAGGCGCAGGCGCTGGACCTGCTGCAGCGCCAGGCCTTCCAGACCGAGCGCGAGGCACGCGAGAAATGGCGCCGCGTGCAGCTGACCTCGGTGCAGCTGACGAGCTACTTCAGCGGCTACAGCGACATCATGGAACTGCGCGATCAGCGCAGGGTGGCGATGGGCAAGGACTTCAAGCTGAAGGACTTCCACGAGCAGTTCCTGAGCTACGGGAACGCGCCGGTGTCGGTGATCGCGGACCTGATGTCGCAGCCGGTCGCGAAGGCGTCGCAATGAGCGGGGATCAGGGCGAGACCGGCAACACCGACGGCAGCGATGCCACGGCGCCGGAGGTCCGGATCCTCGAGGCCCGCGTCACGGAGCTGGAGATCAAGGCCAGCTTCGCCGAAGACCTCGTCGACCACCTGAACGCGCAGGTCGCGAAACAGCAGGAGCAGATCGACGCGCTGGTGCGCGAGGTCATGCAATTGCGCCGGCATGTGCCGGAAGGCCGCGGCGACGGCACCGGCGGATTGCGGGACGAGTTGCCGCCGCATTACTGAGTGAGGCCGCTGGCCCTCACCCCTGCCCTCTCCCGCAAGCGGGAGAGGGAGCAAGAATGGTGGTGGCATGGCTCTCTCTTCCGCTTGCGGAAAAGACGCAGGAAGGGCGCCAGTCGGCCCCCTCTCCCGCTTGCGGAAACGACGCAGGAAGGGCGCCAATCGGCCCCCTCTCCCGCTTGCGGAAAAGACGCAGGAAGGGCGCCGGTCGGACTCCCTCTCCCGCTTGCGGGAGAGGGTGGGGGTGAGGGCCAGCAGCGGTGGAAGTACTGAGCCTTTTCAGGCTGCCGGACGCGCCGGGATGTTCAGTCCGCGCTTGACGGCATCGCGCGCCAGGAACGCTTCCAGCACGCGCTGGACGTTCTTGAACTCGCTGAAGCCGACCAGGTCGCCCGCGCCGTAGAAGCCCACCAGGTTGTTGACCCAGGGCCAGATCGCGATGTCGGCGATCGTGTACTCGTCGCCCATGATCCAGCCGCGGCCGGTCAGGCGCTGTTCGAGCACGCCCAGCAGGCGCTTCGACTCGTTGAGGTAGCGGTCGCGGGGACGCTTGTCCTCGAAGTCCTTGCCGGCGAATTTGTGGAAGAAGCCGACCTGGCCGAACATCGGCCCGATGCCGCCCATCTGGAACATCACCCACTGCAGCGTCTCGTAGCGGCGTGCCGGGTCTTGCGGGATCAGCTTGCCGGTCTTCTCGGCGAGGTAGACCAGGATGGCGCCGGACTCGAACAGCGGCAGCGGCTCGCCGCCGGGGCCGTCGGGATCGATGATCGCGGGGATCTTGTTGTTCGGGTTCAGCGACAGGAACTCGGGCGTGAGCTGGTCGTCGGTCTGGAAGCTGACCAGGTGCGGCTCGTAGGCCAGGCCCAGTTCCTCGAGCGCGATCGACACCTTCACGCCGTTGGGCGTCGGCAGCGAGTACAGCTGCAGGCGTTCGGGGTGCTGCGCGGGCCACTTCTTGGTGATGGGAAAACTGGACAGGTCCGTCATGAAAGTTCCGTCGGAATGTTGTGAAGGCGCCGATGAGGCGCCAACGAGGCGTGATTGACGAACCATTCTCTTCGGCGCCCGAGAGACCTTGCGCGCGACGGGTCAATGCGATCCGTGTCTGCTTAACGCAGCGGTGCCGCGAACCGATCCCAGCGCGGCGCCCAGTGCCCGGTGATGTCGGCCGAGACCAGCACGCGATGCGCCTGCCCGATGATCAGCCGCCGCGGCACGAGGCCGATGAAGCGCGAGTCCTCGCTGTTGTCGCGGTTGTCGCCCATCATGAAGAACTGGTCGGCCGGCACGACGATCGGGCCGAAGTCGCGCCGCGCGCGGACCTCGGGCAGGAACTGCACGACGCGGCGCTGGCCGCCCCAGTGCTCGACCGCGCGCACGCCGCGGACCTCGACGCCGGGCGCGAGCGCCTCGGCCACCTCCTCCACCGGCGCGTAATCCGCCGGTTGCCCATTGAGGATGAGCCGGTCCGCGCGCAGCTCGACGGTATCGCCGGGCACCGCGACGATGCGCTTGATCAGCCGCGTGCCGTCGCGCGGCGAGCCGAAGGTGACGACGTCGCCCCGCTGCGGCTCGCCGACGCGGCGCAGCGAGATGTCGGTCAGCGGCAGCTTCCAGTCGTAGGCGACGCGCTCGACGAAGACGACGTCGCCTTCGAGGATCGTCGGTCGCATCGAGCCGCTGGGCACGGGGTTCCAGTCCGCGATCGCGGTGCGGAAGAACAGGAAGCCGGCGAGGAACAGCAGGAAGCTGCGGTTCTCGCGGAACCAGACGGCGACGGGGATCTTCATGGCAACACTCCAGGGTCGGGCGACGATGCACCAGTGTGTCCAGCAGCCGGGCCCCATGGCGGTCATGTGCGGCGATTGGCGGGAATCCGCGCCTGAGTGGCGGCATGCCCAGCGTCTGCCCGACGATTGCCCCGCATTCATCGGCAGCTTGCCCGCGGTCCGCTCGCCCTTCGCCTGCTCTTCGCCTGCTTTCGCCCACAGTTCGCCCACAGTTCGCCCCCGGCATGACGACAGCTTCGCGACAGCCTGACGTTCGGCCGGACGCCTCGCGACCCTCATAATTCCGCGCCATGCGCAAGCACCTCCTGCACTTGCTGCTCCCGCTGTTCATGCTGCTGTCGCAGCAGGGCGCGGTGTGGCACGGCATCGGTCACCTGACCGGTGCGCGGGGGCATGCGCCCGCCGGGCCCGTCCTGGCGCAGGCGCCCACGACGGCCACCGCGCAGGATGGGCACGACGACGTCGCCCACGCCGATCCGGACGACCTGTCCGCCAATCAGCTGTGCGAGGTCTGCCTGGCCTTCGACGACCTGGCCGCGTCGGCCCGCGCCGAGGCGCCGGTGCTCGCACTCGCCGAGGCCGTCCACGTCCAGGCGGCCGCCGTCGAGCGCGCCACGCGCTCGCTGCCCGCGCCCCCGCCGCGCAGCCGCGGCCCGCCGCTGGCGATCTGAGCTCGACCTCCTGACCGCAACGCCGTCCGCCCGCGCCTGAACGCTTCGAACGCTTCGTCGAAGCCTTCGGCGACCGGGCCTCGATGGCCGGCCTGCGTTCGACCGATTTCAGATTTCCAGAGTCTCACCATGACCCATCCTCCTCTGCGCGTGCTCGCGCTGTCCCTGTCGCTCGCCTATCCGCTGCTGCACGCGCTGCCGGCACGCGCCGACGACACCACCGCCCCCTCGTCCTCCGTCTCCTCCGCCGCCGCGACCAGCACCGTCGAAGCGCCCACCGCCGCCGGCGGCACGCCGCTGCCCACGGTCCAGGTCCAGGGCGCGCGCAGCCGCCTGGACGCGGCGCGCAACGGCCTGTCGCCCGACACCGGCAGCACGATCTACAAGTTCGACAGGAACGACATCGCCCGCCTGCCGCAAGGCGACGACACGCCGCTGAACCAGGTGCTGCTGCAGACGCCCGGCGTCGTGCAGGACTCCTACGGCGGCCTGCACGTGCGCGGCGACCACGCCAACCTGCAATACCGCATCAACGGCGTCGTCATCCCCGAGGCCATCAGCGGCTTCGGCCAGACGCTGGAGACGCGCTTCGCCGACAGCATCAGCCTGCTGACCGGCGCGCTGCCGGCGCAATACGGCTACCGGACCGCCGGCATCGTCGACATCACGACCAAGGGCGTCGGCGACGACGACAAGCCCTTCGCCGGCAGCGCCGGCATCACGCTGGGCACGCAGCGCTCGCGCGAGCTCGACCTGTCGGTGCACGGCACGCAGGGCCGGCTGAGTTACGAGTTCAGCGGTTCCTTCCTCGGCAACGACCTGGGCATCGAGAACCCGACGCCGTCGCGCGACGCGCTGCACGACCGCACGCACCAGGGCAAGGGCTTCGGCCTCGTCTCCTACCTGCTCGACGACGACAGCCGCATCACCGCGATGGCCGGCGTCACCGACAACCGCTTCCAGATCCCGAACTCGCCGGGGCAGTCGACCGCGTTCACGCTCGACGGCACGCCGGACAAGGACTCGAGCACGCTGGACGCGCACCAGCGCGAGCGCAACCGCTTCGCCGTCGTCAGCTACCAGAGCGTGATCGGCAGCGACGTCGACTACCAGGTCTCGCTGTTCCACCGCTACACCGACGTCCACTACTCGCCGGACCAGACCGGCGACCTGCAGTACCTGGGCGTCGCCGCCAACATCCTGCGCCGCAACGAGGCCAACGGCGTGCAGGCCGATGCCAGCTGGCGACTCGACAGCGCGCACACGATCCGCACCGGCCTCTTCGCGCAGCGCGAGCACGCCAGCACGGTCAACGACGCGCTGGTCTTCCCGGCCGACGACGACGGCAACCAGACCAGCGGCACCCCGGTCAGCATCGCCGACAGCGGCCGGCTGAGCGGCCACCTGTGGGGCGCCTACCTGCAGGACGAATGGAAGCTGGATCGCACGCTGACGCTGAACTACGGCGCGCGTTACGACGAGGTCGACACGGTCACGAAGGAGCACCAACTGAGCCCGCGCATCGGCCTCGTCTGGGACGCGGCGCCGACCGTGCGCCTGCATGCGGGCTACGCGCGCTACTTCACGCCGCCGCCGACCGAGAAGATCGACACCACCTCGGTGGCGGCATTCGCCGGCACGACCAATGCGTTGCCGACCGACGCGGACACGGCGGTGCGCTCGGAGCGCTCGAACTACTACGACGCCGGCGCGGCCTGGCAGGTCACGCCCAAGCTGACCTTGGGCGTCGATGGCTACTACCGCGCGGTGCAGCACCTGCAGGATGAGGGCCAGTTCGGCAACGCGCTGATCTATTCGGCCTTCAACTATGCGAAGGGCCGCATCTACGGCGTCGACCTCTCGGCCAGCTACAAGGAGAAGACCTGGTCCGCGTACGCCAACCTCGGCACGACGCACGCCCGCGCGCAGCAGGTCGAGACGGGGCAGTTCAACTTCGAGCAGGACGAGCTGGACTTCATCGCCAACCACTGGGTGCACCTGGACCACGAGCAGAAGCTGAGCGCCTCGGCGGGCGTCAACCTGCGGCTCGACGACGGCTACGCGGTCGGCGCGAGCGCGCTCTTCGGCAGCGGTCTGCGCAACGGCTTCGCCAACACGACGCACCTGCCCTCCTACACCAGCGTCAACGCCGACGTGAGCAAGAAGTTCGACCTCGGCGGCGGCGGTCCGGTGGAAGCGCGCCTCTCGGTGCTCAACCTCTTCGACAAGGGCTACCAGCTGCGTGACGGTTCGGGCATCGGTGTCGGCGCGCCGCAGTACGGCCAGCGCCGCACGGTCTACGTGAGCCTGACGAAGGAGTTCTGACCGCAGGAACGACAGCGGCTGCGAGGGGCCGCTGTTCGTTGCCGTGCGTCGTCCTGTCGCTTGTATCGGGCGAAGGTGGGATGGCGCACGGCGAAGGCGATCTGCTCGCGGTAGGCTGTGGCGCATGAGTGCCGAGCCGACCGCCATCCCTCCTCACCCCGACGACGCAGCGCCCGCCGCACCGCAGGGCGACCGGCTCGCTGCATCGCAGCCGGAGGCGCCGGGGCCCCTTGAAGCGAATGCCGAGCGTGAGGAGGCGATTGAGCGGAAAGGGGCCCCGGCGCCTCCGGCTGACGCTCGGTCATCGCCCGGTGAAGTGCCCTTGCCGTCCGACGTCTGGGATCGCCGCTACGCCGCCCAGCCCCTGAGCCAGGACGAAGCCTGGTTGAGCAACTGGCAGCACCGCCTGCCCGGCGTACGCCGCGCGCTGGACATCGGCTGCGGCGACGGCTGGGAGACGGCTGCGTTGCTGGAGCTGGGCGTCGACGTCACCGGCATCGACATCTCGGCCGAGGCGCTCGCGCGCTGCCGACAGCAGTCGCCGCGGGCGCGACACGTGCTGGCCGACGTGCGCGCGATGCCGATGCTGGCCGACGGCGAATTCGACCTGGCCGTGGCGCAGTTGTCGCTGCACTACTTCGACCGCGACGACACGCGCCGCGCGCTGTGCGAGATCGCCCGCGTGCTCGCGCCGGGCGGTCGGCTGATCGGTTGCGTCAACGCCGAGGACGACTGGCACTACGGTGCGCCGGACGACGCGTCGTCCTGGACGCTGACGGTCGTCGACGGCGTCGCCAAGCAGTTCTTCACCCGCGAGAAGATCGAGGACGCGCTCGCCGCGTGCTTCGACATCGAACACCTCGACAAGCGCACGCTGAGCCGTTACGGCAAGCCGAAGTCGGTGTGGGAATTTTTCTGCACGCGCAAGGCGGAGTGAGCGGGGGCCGCGCGGCCTCGCCGTCCGCGTCGCGCGGCTTCGTCAAAAATTCGCTTGCAATTCATTCGTACACGAATTAAAGTTCACCCCATGGCACGCACCACCACCCCCAAGCAGCAGAAGGCGACCGGCACAGCCGCCAACGCCAGCGCCGTCTGCCCGCCGCTGGAGATCGATCAACAGCTCTGCTTCGCGCTCTACTCGACGATGCTGGGCATGAACAAGGTCTACCGCGAACTGCTGAAGGACCTCGATCTGACCTACCCCCAGTACCTCGTGATGCTGGTGCTGTGGGAACGCGACGGCCTCACCGTCGGCGAGATCGCCGAGCGGGTGTTCCTCGACTCCCCCACCGTGACCCCGCTGCTGAAGCGGCTGGAAGCCGCGGGCCTGGTCAGCCGCGACCGCTCGCCGCAGGACGAGCGCCAGGTGCTGATCACGCTGACCACCGCCGGCCGCGCGCTGCGCAAGCGCTCGACGCATCTGCCGCAGTGCATCGTCGACGCCTCGGACTCGGACCTCTCCGAACTGATCGAACTCCGCGATCGTCTGCTCGTGCTGCGCGAACGGATGGCCCGCAGGGCCGGTTGAGCGCCAACCTGACGAACTCGAACACCGCTTTCCCGCACCATTTACTTCGCACACAAACAATTAGCAAGCAACTCTAATCCCTGACACCTGATCCCGCAGCACCAACCCACCTTTCCACCCCTCTCACCCCACCCAAGAAGGAGCCCACCATGAACGCCATCGCCACCCTCGCCCGCCAATCGCGTCGTCAACTGCTGGTCCTGTCGACGCTGGCCGTCGCCGCCGCCGGCGCGATCGCCACGCCGGCCCTCGCCGCCGACGCCAAGTCCTCGCCGGCGCCGGTTGTCAGCGCACAGCCCTCGGGCTCCTACATCACGACCAAGGACGGCGTGCAGCTCTACTACAAGGACTGGGGTCCGAAGAACGGCCAGCCCATCGTGTTCAGCCACGGCTGGCCGCTGAACTCGGACAGCTGGGAATCGCAGATGATCTTCCTGGCCGACCAGGGCTACCGCGTGATCGCCCATGACCGCCGCGGCCATGGCCGCTCCAGCCAGCCCTGGGACGGCAACGACATGGACCACTACGCCGACGACCTGGCCACCGTCATCGAGACGCTGAACCTGAAGAACGCCGTGCTGGTCGGCTTCTCCACCGGCGGCGGCGAAGTCGCCCGCTACATCGGCCGTCACGGCACCTCGCGCGTGGCCAAGGCCGTGCTGGTCTCGGCCGTGCCGCCGATCATGGTCAAGTCCGACAAGAACCCCGGCGGCCTGCCCATCGCGGTCTTCGACGGCATCCGCAAGGCCCAGCTCGACAACCGGTCGCAGCTCTACAAGGACATCCCCGCCGGCCCGTTCTACGGCTTCAACCGTCCCGGCGCCAAGGTCTCGCAGGGCCTGATCGACAACTGGTGGTTCCAGGGCATGCAAGGCGGCCACAAGAACACCTACGACTCGATCAAGGCGTTCTCTGAAACCGACTTCACCGAGGACCTGAAGAAGTTCGACAAGCCCACGCTGATCATCCACGGCGACGACGACCAGATCGTGCCGATCGACGCCGCGGGCCGCGCCTCGGCCAAGCTGATCAAGGGCTCGGTGCTGAAGGTCTACGCGGGCGCGCCGCACGGCCTGACCGACACCCACAAGGATCGCGTCAACGCCGATCTGCTGGCCTTCATCCGCCAGTAAGGCCCTGCAACGCCGGAGCCCCGGCCGCCTTCCAGGGTGGCCGGGCGACCGGGTAGCAAGACCCGTCCCCCACCTTCGGGGGAAGTCAGACGCGGGGTTTCGCCAGTCGCTTCGTTTGGTACGCTTGGTGATCTTTCCGATGGCCGGCGTCTCGACGCGCCGGCGCGTGGACCCGCCGATGCCGACCCCCCTCCCGCTCTCCTCTTCGCTGCCCAATGTCCGCGTGTTCGAACTCCAGGCCAGCGATGAGGACCTGCTCCAACGGTTCTACGAACGGAATCCGCTGTACTTCGAGCAGGTGAACGGCGCCCCACCCCGTCCCGACGAAGCCCGCGAGGAGATCCGCGACCTACCGCCCGAGGGCTGGAGTTTCAGTGCCAAACGGTTGCTGGGCTACGCCGACGACGCGGGCGAACTGGTCGCGATGGCCTCGATGGTCTCGGACCTGATGGCGCCCCGGGTCTGGCTGGTGGGACTGTTCATCGTCGCCACGTCCCTGCACGGCTCGCCGGCCGCGCGCGAGATCTACGGGGAACTGGAGCGCTGGATGCAGCGCAACGGGGCTCAGTGGGTGCGGCTGGGGGTGGTCGTCGGCAACCAGCGCGCGGAGCGCTTCTGGGAACGCCAGGGCTTCACCGAGGTCCGCCGTCGCGACGGGCTCACGATGGGACAACGCATCAACGAGCTGCGTGTGATGGTCAAGCCGCTGGCCGGCGGCCGGATCGACGATTACCTGGCACTGGTCCCCCGCGACCGACCCGGGGAACCCTGATCAGCCTCCCCCGCCGGAGGGACGTCGGAAAGAACGAAGGGTCCTAGCGGACCCTTCGTCGTCATGCATGCCGGCATGCACCTGATCACGGGGCGCCGGCCGTGACCGGCGCCGCGGCGAGGCTTACTTGCCGACTTACTCGCCGAGGTAGGCCGCGCGCACCTTCGGGTCGTTCAGCAGCGTCTTGCCGTCGCCTTCCATCGTGATCGCGCCCGACTCCATCACGTAGCCGCGGTTGGCCAGTTCCAGCGCGCGGCTGGCGTTCTGCTCGACGAGCAGCACGGTCACGCCCTGCTGGTGGATGTCGTTCACGACCTCAAAGATCTTGTCGACCATGATCGGCGACAGGCCCATCGACGGCTCGTCCAGCAGCAGCAGCTTGGGACGCGCCATCAGCGCGCGGCCCATGGCCAGCATCTGCTGCTCGCCGCCGGACATCGTGCCCGCGAGCTGGTTGCGCCGTTCCTTGAGCCGCGGGAACAGGCCGAAGACCTTCTCGATGTCGGCCTCGATCTCCTTGTCCTTGCGGATGAAGGCGCCCATCTGCAGGTTCTCGGTGATCGTCATGCGCGTGAAGGTGCCGCGGCCTTCGGGCACCATCACCAGGCCCTGCTTGGCCAGGTTCCAGGCGCCCTGGCCCTTGATCGACTGGCCCAGGAACTTCACGTCGCCGACGTTGAGCGGCTGCAGTCCGGTGATGGCCTTGAGCGTGGTGGTCTTGCCCGCGCCGTTGGCGCCGATGAGCGAGACGAGCTCGCCCTCGCGCACGACGAAGTCCACGCCCTTGACCGCCTGGATCCCACCGTACGCGACCTTGAGGCCCTCGACCTGGAGGAGGATGTTGTCTGCCATCTTTTCGATTTCCTTGGGTCGCGCTCAGGGAGCCGCGTGGACTTCTTGCGCCGCATGGGCGCCGAGGTAGGCCTCGATCACCTTGGGGTTGCGCTGCACGTCGGCCGGCGTGCCTTCGGCGATCTGCTTGCCGTAGTCCAGCACCGAGACACGGTCGCACAGGCCCATCACCAGCTTCACGTCGTGCTCGATCAGCAGGATCGTGCGGCCGTCGTTGCGGATGCGGTCGATCAGCTCGCGCAGCACGACCTTCTCGGTCGCGTTCATGCCGGCGGCGGGCTCGTCCAGCGCGATCAGCTTCGGATCGGTGGCCAGCGCGCGCGCGATCTCGAGGCGACGCTGGTCGCCGTAGGACAGCGTGCGCGCCTTGAAGTCGGCATGCCGGCCGATGCCGACGTAGTCCAGCAGCTCGCGGGCGCGGGCGGTGATCTCGGCCTCTTCCTTCTTGAAGCCCGGCGTGCGCAGCACCGCGCCGATCAGGCCCGAGTGCGTGCGCACATGGCGCCCGACCATCACGTTCTCCAGCGCGGTCATGTCGGCGAACAGCCGGATGTTCTGGAAGGTCCGCGCGATGCCGGTCTTGGCGACCTGGTGCACCGCCTGCGGCTTGTAGGGCTGGCCGCCGAGCTCGAACGTGCCGCCGTCGGGCACGTAGAGCCCGGTGATCACGTTGAAGAAGGTCGTCTTGCCGGCGCCGTTGGGTCCGATCAGGCCGTAGACCTGGCCCTGCTTGATCTCGATGCCCACATCCGACAGCGCCTGCAGGCCCCCGAAGCGCTTGGAGGCGCCGGCCACTTTCAGTACGGTTTCAGTCATTGGTTCTTGCTCCTGGCGCGGGTCAGGTGGCGTTGATCGCATTGCCGGCATTCGCGGGCGGCTGCGCGCCCGGCGGCAGCGGCCGCGACTTGCCGTGCTCCGGCGAGGGCCACAGGCCGCGCGGACGGATCAGCATGATCACGATCATGGCCAGCGCCACCAGCAGCTGACGCAGGATGGACGCGTCCAGGCGGCCGTCGGTCATCTCCTGCAGCGGGCCGGCGACGTAGCGCAGCACTTCCGGCAGCGCGGCCAGCAGCAGCGCCCCCAGGATCACGCCAGGGATGTGGCCGATGCCGCCCAGCACCACCATGGCGACGATCATGATCGACTCCTGCAGGCTGAACGATTCCGGCGAGACGAAGCCCTGGAACGCGCCGAACATCGAGCCCGCCACGCCGCCGAAGGTCGCGCCCATGCCGAAGGCCAGCAGCTTCATGTTGCGGGTGTTGATGCCCATGGCCTTGGCGGCGATCTCGTCCTCGCGGATGGCCATCCAGGCGCGGCCGATGCGCGAGTTCTCGAGCCGGTAGCAGACCAGCACCGAGCCCACCACCAGCGCCAGGAACAGGTAGTAGTACATCGACACCGAGTTGACGGCGAAGCCGAGGATCTCGTGGTTCTGGCTGAACTCGAAGCCCCAGAAATGGACGCCGTCGATCTGGCCGATGCCGCGCGGGCCGTTGGTGATGTTCAGCGGATATTCCATGTTGTTCAGGAACACCCGGATGATCTCGCCGAAGCCCAGCGTCACGATGGCCAGGTAGTCGCCGCGCAGCTTCAGCGTCGGCGCGCCCAGCAGCACGCCGAACAAGCCCGCCAGCAGCGCCGCCAGCGCGATCGCCAGCAGCAGCGGCAGATGCAGCCCGTTGGGGAAGGCGGCGGCGATGTGCTCGAAGTTCTCCGCCAGGTGCGGGCTGTTGAGCAGCGCGAACAGATACGCGCCCACCGCGTAGAACGCGACGTAGCCCAGGTCGAGCAGGCCGGCGTAGCCGACGACGATGTTCAGGCCCAGGGCCAGCAGCACGTACAGCAGGGCCAGGTCGATGATGCGGACCGGGCCGTTGCCGAACTGCTGCGCGAACAGCGGCAGCACCAGCAGCAGCGCGCCGGCGATCAGGAAGGTGATCAGCTTGGAGGATTTGGTCTGGAACATGTGCGGCTCCTCAGGCGCGGTCGGCGACGCGTTCGCCCAGCAGGCCGGACGGCCGCAGCGTCAGCACCAGGATCAGCGCGATGAAGGCGAAGATGTCGGAGTAATGGCTGCCCAGCACGCCGCCGGTCCAGTCGCCGAGGTAGCCGGCGCCGATGGCCTCGATCAGGCCCAGCAGCACCCCGCCGACCATCGCGCCGGCCAGGTTGCCGATGCCGCCCACCACCGCGGCGGTGAAGGCCTTCAGGCCCGGCAGCACGCCCATCGTGTGCTGCGCGGTGCCGTAGTTGGCGGCCCACATCAGGCCGGCCACCGCGGCCAGCGCGGCGCCGATGATGAAGGTCAGCGAGATCACCGCGTCGGGCTTGACGCCCATCAGCGAGGCGACGCGCGGGTTCTCGGCCGTGGCGCGCATCGCGCGGCCCATCTTCGTGTGGTTCACCAGGAACAGCAGGCCGCCCAGGATCACGACCGTCGTCACCAGGATCACGATCTGCGTCACCGTGATCACGGCGCCGCCGATGTGGATCGGATCAGCCGGCAGCAACTGCGGGAAGGGCTTGGGGTTCGGCTTCCAGATGATCATCGCCAGCGTCTGCAGCAGCAGCGACATGCCCATCGCGGTGATCAGCGGCGCGAGTCTGGGCGCGCTGCGCAGCGGCCGGTAGGCGATCTTTTCGATCGTGTAGTTGAGCAAGGTGCAGATCACGACCGCGCAGAGCAGCGCGATCAGCATCAGCGCCCAGCCGGGCAGGCCCAGCGACGCCAGCGCCGTGACCACGGTCCAGCTGACGAGGGCCCCCACCATCAGCACGTCGCCGTGCGCGAAATTGATGAGGTTGATGATGCCGTAGACCATCGTGTAGCCCAGCGCGACGAGGGCATACATGCTCCCCAGCACCAGGCCGTTGATGATCTGCTGAAAAAGTATCTCCATAAGGCCCCAGCATGTAGTTGGACGCGGCTCGCACCGCGTGACGGCGCTTCGGGGTGCAACCCCCGTGCCAAGCGCTGCGTTTCAAGGGTATTCACCGACAAGGTGACATCCGTGCGTACGAGGCGACGTTGTGTTCCCAGTCTCGGCGACGCAACGAGGTGCGGAAATCCGCACAAACCGCCTAGCCAGCCGGGCGATTCCTCGCCAGTCACAAAAAAGCCGCCGCGCCGGGTGCAAGGCGTGCGCCAAGTTGGGCACACTGGGCGTCGATTTTTCGTCTCCCATGCCCTCGGTCGCCTCCTCCTCCTTCGCCTCGACATCGGTCCGCCAGCGGCTGGCGCATTTCCTCGGCCGGCCGACCTTCTACCTCTACCTGACCGGTGTGCTGATGCTGCTGGGCCTGCTGCTGGGCCATCGCTTCAGCGAACGCGCCAGCCTGGACCAGCTCAGCGCGCTGGCCACCGAACGGCTGGAGCTCTACGCGTCCAACCTGCAGACCGAACTCGGCCGCCACGCCTATCTGCCCAGCCTGCTGGCCATCGACGGCGATGTGTCGCGCCTGGTCGAACATCCCGAGGACGAGGCCCTGCGCAAGGCCGCGAGTCTGCTGCTGGCCCGGGTCAACGTGCGCGCGGGGACGACGCAGATCTTCGTCGCCGATCCGGACGGCCGCGTGCTCGCGGCCAGCGAGCCGCTGACCCCGCCGCTGCGGCTGCAGCAGGCGATCGAGCAGGACCGGCACCACTTCTTCGCCTCCGACGCCGGCCAGACGGGGCTGAGCGGCTCGACCAACTTCTTCCTGCTGCATCCGCTGCGACGCAACCAGCAGCTGCAGGGCGTGATCGTCGTGAAGCTCAACCTGGCGCCGCTGGAGTCGACCTGGGTGGACCTGGGGCTGCGCTCGCAGGGGGAGCGGATCCTGGTCTCGGACGACCAGGGCGTGGTGATCATGAGCTCGGTCGAGGACTGGCGCTACGCGGTGCTGAACCGCGCCGACGCGTCCGAGCGCGACCGCCTGCAGGCCAGCGCGCGCTACCCCAAGGTGGGGCCGGACCTGGGCCTGCCGGGCGCGCTGGAGGCCTACAACAGCCTGCTGGTGCGGGCGCCGGCGCCGGCCAGCGCGACACTGCTGGCGCAGGAGCGGCAGCTGCTGCCGCTGGGACTGCGGCTGCTCGCCCTGTCCGACCTGTCGGAAGTGCGGCGCCAGGCACGCCTGGCGGCGTGGAGCGGCGCGGCCTTCGGCGCGGCGATCGGCATGCTGCTGCTCTACCTCGCGTCGCGACGGCGCGCGCTGCGGCAGCTCTTCCACGCGAAGACCGAATTGCAGAACGCGCATGCGCAGCTGGAGCTCATCGTCGATGAACGCACGGCGGAACTCCGCCAGACCAACGAAGAATTGCTCGACCAGATCGCCCAGCGCCGACAGGCCGAGGGCGAGCTGCTGCAGACCAGCAAACTGGCGGTGCTGGGGCAGATGTCGGCGGGCCTGTCCCATGAAGTGAACCAGCCACTGACGGCGCTGCGCGCGCTGGCACGGAATTCGCAGAGGTTGCTGGAGGCCGGCCGCACGCAAGCGGTCGCGGACAACCTGCAGACGATGGACGACATGGTCGAGCGGATGGGTCAGATCACGCGCCAGCTCAAGAGCTTCGCCCGCAAGGCGGAGCCCTCGCGCACGGCGGTGTCGCTGCTGGCGAGCGTGAACAACGCGAGACTGCTGCTGGAGCACCGCACGCGTCAGCTGGACCTGCCCGTGGAGGTCGACGTGCCGCCGGGGCTGCGCGTCAGCGCCGAATCCAACCGGCTGGAGCAGGTGCTGGTGAACCTGCTGGCCAACGGCATCGACGCGATCGCGTCGGAGCCGGCGCACGATGGCCACGAACGGCGGCTGCGCGTCGCGGCCGTGCCGACGGACGACGGCCGGCGCGTGCTCGTGCAGGTGCAGGACACGGGACCGGGGCTCAGCGAATCGCTGCTGCCGCGGCTGTTCGAGCCGTTCTTCACCACCAAGCCCGCCGGCGAAGGCCTGGGGCTGGGGCTGGTGATCTCGTCCAAGATCGTCCACGAGTTCGGCGGCGCGCTGCGGGCGCACCGCCTGGACCATGGCATGTGTTTCGAGTTCGACCTGGAGGTCGACACCTGGCAGGCCGAGGAGGGGCAGTATGTTTGAAGGCTACAAGGTCGTGTTCGTCGAGGACGACCTGCCGGTGCGGGTCAGTCTGACCCAGACGTTGGAACTCGAGGGGCTGGCCGTGGTGCCGTGCCGCTCGGCGGAGGAGGCGCTGCCGCATGTGCAGCCCGGCGCGCAGGTCATCGTCATCACCGACGTGCGCCTGCCCGGCATGGATGGACGCGCGCTGCTGGCGCACGTGCAGGCGACCGATCCGCAGATCCCGGTGATCCTGATCACCGCGCACGGCGACGTGAACATGGCCGTGCAGGCGATGCGCAACGGCGCCTACGACTTCATCGAGAAGCCCTTCGCGCCGGAGCGGCTGCTGGACACGGCGCGGCGCGCGCTGGACCTGCGCCTGATCCGCCACTCGGCCGACGAGTTGCGCGCGCAGTTGTCGGCGGCCAGCGGCATCGAGGCGGCGCTGCTCGGCAAGTCGGCCGCGATGCAGCAGTTGCGGCGGCAGGTGCTCAACCTGGCGTCGACCTCGGCCGACGTGATGATCCTCGGCGAGACCGGCACCGGCAAGGAACTGGTCGCGCGCTGCCTGCACGACCAGAGCCCGCGGCGCGATCGCAACTTCGTCGCGATCAACTGCGGCGGCTTGCCCGAGGCGCTGTTCGAGAGCGAACTCTTCGGCCATGAGTCCGGCGCGTTCACGTCGGCGGGCAAGCGCCGCATCGGCAAGATCGAACACGCCAACGGCGGCACGCTGCTGCTCGACGAGATCGAGACCATGCCGGTCGCGTTGCAGATCAAGCTGCTGCGCGTGCTGCAGGAACGTCGCGTGGAACGGCTCGGCTCCAACGAGGAACAGGTCATCAACGTCCGCTTCATCGCGGCGAGCAAGGCCGACCTCAAAGAGATGGGCGAACGCGGACAGTTCCGCAGTGACCTCTACTATCGGCTCAACATCGCTACGCTGGTGCTGCCGCCGCTGCGCGAGCGCCGCGAAGACATCCCGCTGCTGTTCGAGCACTTCGTCGCCCAGGCCTGCAAACGCTACGAGCGCGACGCGCCCGAACTCACGCCCGAGAAGCTTCGCGAACTCATGGCCCACGACTGGCCAGGCAACGTGCGCGAGATCCGCAACGCGGCCGACCGGTTCGTGCTGGCGCTCGATGACCTCGATTCATCGGCCGCGATCCAGGCCGTGCCCAACCTGGCACTGGCGCGTCAGATGGAAATGGTCGAGAAAGCACTCATCGAACAGGCGCTGCGGCGCTCAGGCGGCAAGGTGCCGGCGGCGATGGAGCTGCTCGGGACACCGCGCAAGACGCTCTACGACAAGCTGCACCGCCACGGGATCCAGCTCGACGACTTCCGCTGATCCGCTAATCCGCTGAACGCGAGCCCGCTCTTCTTCCCCCTCTCCCGCTTCTTACCCCTCTCCCGCTTGCGGGAGAGGGCGGGGGTGAGGGCCAGCGGCGGTGGAAGTGCGGAATCCCTCTTCCTTCCCCCTCTCTGCGTCCGCATGGGGGAAAGATTTTCCCGGCTCCGCCGCGAAAACCCTTCCCCCATACACCGACACAGCACCGCCCTTCGACGGTCGCGCACCAAGGACTTCGGAAGACGTTGTTCGTGGCGTTCGGGCCTTCAGACGTTCGGCCTTCAGGCGGCCTGACGCGACGTGAGCGGCGCAGCATCCAGCACCGCCTTCAACTGATCGATCGTCGCGGGCTTGACCAGGTAGGCGCTCGCGCCGCGACGGATCGCCTCGGCGGCATCGCCAGGATCGGACGTGCCTGTCAGCATGACCACCGTCATCGGTCCCTGCAGCAAGGCCTCCGTCAGGAAATCCATGCCCTGCCCGTCCGGCAGCGCCCGGTCCAGGATCAGGACGTCCGGCCGGTGTTCGGCGATGCGCTGGCGCGCTTCGCGCAAGGTGCCGGCAGTGGCGGCGGTGTAGCCCTCCAGTTCGAGGAGGATGCCCAGCGTTTCGCTGGACTCGAGGTTGTCGTCGACGATGACGGCGTGGGGAGGCATGGCAAACCCTGCGGCAAGAGGTCCACGGAACAAGCCGGCGGGCGCGGCGCGAGCCGGCGCGCGACGAGCGTGCGATAAGAGGAATCGGGGCGACTCGGCAAATGGCGTGCCTCCCTCGACGACTCCCCTCTGAAGGACGGTTCGACATTCTTGCCGCGATCGCTCGCGTGCGCTGGACCCCTCGTCCGTAGGGGGCGGGACGGATGTTTGCCCTGGGCCTTTCTGACCATAATCCGCGCCTTCGCGGAGAGGGGTTGCGGCAAGTCCTCAACGTGCCCAACCCGCGACGCGCGCCCGCCTTGTTTGCCGAGCTTCATGACGACGACCGACGCCACGATCGACACCGACCTGCTCCCCCGCCTGCGCCGCAGCACCGGGCCGCTGCATGACGACATCGAGGCGCTGCTCCGGCTGGAGGCGCCGATGCCGCTAGTCCGCTACGGCCGCATCCTGCGCGGCTTCCACGAATTCCTGCAGCTGTGGGAACCGCGCGCGCGCCAGGCGCTGCCGGAGCGGCTTCGCCCCTGGTTCGACGCCCGTGTGCGATCACCGTTCGCCGCGCACGACCTCGCCGCGCTCGAGATGCCGGAGGACGCCGCGGACACCGCGATGCGCGCGTCGGCGCTCGCGGCGCTGCACGGGCTGCGGCTGGACTCGCCGGCGGCGGCCTTCGGATCGCTGTACGTCATCGAGGGCTCGGCGCTGGGCGGCCAGGTGCTGACGCCGAAGCTGCTGGCCGCGCACGGCCTGACCCCCGAGCACGGGGCGGCCTACTTCCATGGCTTCGGCACGCGGACCGGCGCGATGTGGCGCGAGTTCCGCCAGCTCGCCCAGGCCGAAGCCGGCGGCAACGAAGACGATCGCACCACCGTCTGCCACGCGGCGGTGGAGACCTTCCGTGCGTTGATCGCGACCTTCGGGCCGCTGGACGCGCCAGCAACGTCCGCAGCGCCGCCGAGGTCATGATGAATACCGACACGCTGGCGACGTCGCCGACGGACCTGCAGGTCGCGCAGTGCGCGAGCGAGCCGATCCGCATCCCCGGCGCGATCCAGCCGCACGGCTGGTTGGCGGTGGTGGACTGGCGCAACGGCGGCCTGGTCGCGTTCAGCGAGAACTGGTCGACCTTGCTGCAGTCCACGCCGGACATGCTGGCCGCGCGCATCGAAGGCGCGCTGGACGCGGTCAGCGGTGTGCGGCCGGGGCTGATCGACGGCGAAGGCCCCGTGTCCTGCGGCACGTTGACGATCGGCGGACGGCGCCTGCACGTGTCGGGCCACCGGCTCGGCGGGCTGGCCTACTTCGAGCTGGAAGCCGACACCGACGACGCCGGCAACCGCGCGCCGATCTACAGCCTGGCGCGACACCTGGTGCCGATGATGCAGCGCACCGACGCGGTGAACGAACTCTGCCGCATCGTGGTCGCGGAGATGAAGCGCCTGACCGGCTTCGGCCGCTGCCTGGCTTACCGCTTCGACGCGGACGGCCACGGCGAGGTGCTCGCCGAGGCGCTCGACCCCGGCTACGAGGCCTACGCCGGCCACCGGTTCCCGGGCTCGGACATTCCGCCGCAGGCGCGCGAACTCTACCGCATCAACCACATCCGGCTGATCGCCGACGCGCACTACGAGCCGGTGCCGGTGCGCTTCGTCGACGGGCGCGACGGCACGGCGCTGGACCTGTCGCAGGCCGCGCTGCGCAGCGTGTCGCCGGTCCACCTCGAGTACATGCGCAACATGCGGACGCTGGCGTCGATGTCGGTGTCCATCATCGTGGACGGGCAGCTGTGGGGACTGGTGTCCTGTCACGACCATGCGCCGCGCCAGTTGTCCTGGCAGGCGCGCATGGCCTGCGAGCACCTGGGCCAGCTGCTGTCGCTGCAGATCGAGGCCAAGGAAGAGAACGAGCAGGTCACCGAGCAGTTGCGGCTGCGTCAGCAGACGCTGGCGATCGTGGCGCACCTGGCCGACAGCGACGCCACGCTGCAGCGCCTGGTCGAGGAACCCGGCCCGCTGCTGCGCCTGGCGCGCGCCACCGGCGCCGCCGTGATCCTGAACGACAGCTGCTGGGCCGTCGGCGAGACGCCGGACCACGCCACGCTGCTGGCACTCGGCCAATGGCTGGGCAACCGCATCGACCAGGTCTGGCACAGCGACCGGCTGCCGGTGGAGGCGGCGTCGCTGGGCAGCGAGGCAGGCGACGAGATGGGCAACGCGGCCGGCGACAAGATGGGCAACCCGCTGGGACCGACGGCGGGGCTGCTGGCGATCTCGATCTCGAAGCTGCATCGGCATCACATCGTCTGGTTCCGGCCCGAGATCGTCCAGACCATCCTTTGGGCCGGCGACCCGCGCAAGGAATCGTCCATCGGCGAAGACTCGCGGCTGCATCCGCGCCGCAGCTTCGCCAGTTGGAAGCAGCAGGTCAGCGGCCGGTCCCTGCCCTGGACGCCAGGCGAGGTCCACGCAGTGCAGGAACTGCGGCAGGCGCTGATCGGCATCGTGCTGCGGCGCGCCGAGGAGATGGCTGAGGTCGCGATGGAACTGGGCCGCGTCAACAAGGAGCTGGAAGCCTTCTCCTACACCGTCTCGCACGACCTGCGCGCGCCGATGCGCCACATCGCGGGCTTCGTCGACCTGGTGCTGGAGATGGAGGGCGGCGCGCTGTCCGAGCGCTCCCGCCGCTACCTGGCGCATGTGAAGGAGGCCTCCGCGCATGCCGGCCAGTTGGTGGATGCGCTGCTGGATTTCTCGCGCATGGGGCGCTCGGCGATCAAGCCCGGCTCGATCAACACGGACCACCTGATCGACGACCTGATCGCGGAGCAGAACACGCTGAACAAGGACCGCCGCATCGAGTGGGCCGTGTCACGCCCGCTGCCGCGGCTGTGGGGCGATCCGATCCTGCTGCAGGTCGCCGTCCGCAACCTGGTCTCCAATGCCGTCAAGTACACGCGGCCGCGCGATCCGGCGCGCATCGAGATCGCCGGCTTCGAGACCGGGGACGGCGTCGGACTCAGCATCTCGGACAACGGCGTGGGCTTCCAGATGAAGTACGTGAACAAGCTGTTCGGCGTGTTCCAGCGCCTGCACCAGACCGAGTCCTTCGAAGGCACCGGCATCGGCCTGGCGAGCGTGCGACGCATCGTCGAGCGGCACGGCGGCCAGGTCGAGGCCTGGGGCGAAGCCGACCGCGGCGCACGCTTCCGCTTCACGCTGCCCACCCGCGAGATGGCGGAAGCCCAAGCCATCGACCCCGCCCCCGGCCACGGGGCATTCCCCCCTGACGGTGCCGCCGTGACCGACTTCGAGCGATCGGTCGGCACCGGCAACTCCCTTCTCTGACCCCCAAGCCCCCCCCGAACGCCATGCTCAAGCCCATCCTGCTTGTTGAAGACGACGCCCGCGATCTCGAACTGACGCTGGTCGCCCTCGAACGCAGCCAGCTCGCCAACGAAGTGATCATCGTGCGCGACGGCGCCGAGGCGCTGGACTACCTGAACCGCGAAGGCGTCCACGCGGACCGCGCCGAGGGCAATCCGGCCGTCATCCTGCTGGACCTGAAACTGCCGAAGGTGAACGGGCTGGAGGTGCTGAAGGCGGTCCGCGCCACGGAACGGCTCAAGAGCATCCCGGTGGTGATGCTGACCTCGTCGCAGACCGAGTCGGACGTGGTCCACAGCTACGAGCTGGGCGTGAACGCGTATGTCGTGAAGCCGGTGGAGTTCAAGCAGTTCGTCGCGGCGATCGCGGACCTGGGCGTGTTCTGGGCCGTGCTGAACGAACCGCCGCCCGGATCGCTGCGCGCCACGCGCCGCTACGAATGAGCCATGACTGACACGTCACCGCCGCCCGACGACGCGGGTTCGCCGCCGCTGGAGATCCTGCTGCTGGAGGACTCGACCTTCGACGCCGAACTGCTGCTCGCGTCGCTGGAGACGACGCATCCCCGCGCACGGGTGACCTGGGTGAAGGACGAGCCGCAACTGCTGGGCGCGCTGGAGACACAGCGCTTCGACCTGATCCTGTCCGACTACCAGTTGCCGGGCTTCACCGGGGCGGAGGCGCTGACGCTGGCGCAGCGGCTGGTGCCCGGCACGCCCTTCATCTTCGTGTCCGGCGTGATCGGCGAGGAGAACACGGTGGAGCTGCTCAAGCGCGGCGCCACCGACTACGTGATGAAGGGCCGGCTGACGCGGCTGCCGGTCGCGATCGACCGCGCGCTGCGCGAGGTGCGCCAGCGCGAGGCGCAGATCCAGGTCGAGGCGCAACTGCGCGAGGCCGACGCGCTGTATGCGCGGGTGGTCGATTCGCTGCAGGACCACGCGGTGATCCTGCTGGACACCGAAGGCCGCATCCGGGACTGGAACCGCGCGGCGGGGATGATCTTCGGCCATGCGCTGGACGACGTGCGTGGCATGTCGGCGGAGATCCTGCTGACGCCGGAAGACCGCGCGGCGGGCGTGCTGGAGAACGAACTGGCGCAGGCGCTGACGCAGGGCGCGGCGCGCGACGACCGCTGGCTGATGCGGCAGGACGGCACGCGGCTGCGCGCCGAGGGCGTGGTGACGCCGCTGTTCAGCGCGGCGGGCGTGACGACGGGGTTCTCGAAGATCATCCGGGACACGACGCCGGCCTACGAGGCGCAGCAGGCGCTGCGACAAGGCAAGGAAGAGGCGGAGCGGGCCAACGAGCTCAAGGACCAGTTCCTCGCGGTGCTGTCGCACGAGCTGCGCTCGCCGCTGAGCGCGATCACCGGCTGGGCGGACATCCTGACCAATTTCTCCGACGCTCATCCGCTGCTGGGCAAGGCCTCCACGGTGATCCGGCGCAACGCGCAGCTTCAGGCGCGGATGATCAACGACCTGCTCGACATGAGCGCGGTCGTGGCCGGCAAGCTGATGCTGCAGACGACGCCGATGGACCTGGCGGCGCTGGCGGCGGACTCGGTGCTGGGCGCGCTGCACGAGGCGCAGGGCAAGGGCGTGGCGCTGAACTGCCATGCGGCCGCGCCGGTGTGGATCCCGGGCGATGCGCAGCGCCTGTCGCAAGTGATCACGAACCTGATCGGCAACGCCATCAAGTTCACCGAGAGCGGCGGCCGCGTCGACGTGCAGGTCGAGGTCGAGAACGGCTGCGCGCTGCTGCGCGTGCGGGACACGGGTCGCGGCATCTCGCCGGAGTTCCTGCCCTTCGTCTTCGACCGGCTGCGGCAGGAGGACGGCTCGAAGACGCGCAAGGTCGGCGGCCTCGGCCTGGGCCTGGCGATCGCGCGCGCAATCGCGCAACTGCACCAGGGCCGCATCAGCGCCGACAGCCCGGGCCCGGGCCGCGGCGCGGTCTTCGAGCTGCGCCTGCCGATGCTGGCGGAGCAGGCCCTGGCGCCCTCGCCGTGCGCGGAGCCGGTGGAGTTGTCGGAAGACACGCTGTCGGGCGTGCGGGTGCTGCTCGTCGATGACGAGGAGGACGCGCGCGAGGTCGGCCAGGTGGCGCTGAGCCGCCTGGGCGCGAAGGTCAGCGTGGCGACGAGCGCGGCGGAGGTGCTGTCGCGGCTCGAAGATGGCGAGGAGCACTACGACCTGCTGGTGTCCGACATCGGGATGCCGGAGATGGACGGGCGCTCGCTGATCCGCGCGGTGCGGCAGCTGCCGGGAGGCAGCCCCGACAAGCTGCCGGCGGTGGCGCTGACGGCCTTCGCGATGGTCGCGGATCGGCAGGAAGGCCTCGCGGCCGGGTTCCAGGGCTACGTGGCCAAGCCGATCGAACTGGCCGCGCTCACGCGCGCGGTGCAGGAAGCGCTGGGGCGCAAGGCGGGCGGGGATTGAGGGTCAGCGTCGAGGACCAGCGGCAGTCAGTGCACGGCGCTTGTGCGGTCGAAACGGTTCCGCAGATTCGCGAGGTTGCAACCGAGGTCGATAGCGGGCTTGTACCCCCATGTACTGCGCCTTAGTGACGGCGCCACTCTTATAGAGGTCGAAGAACGTTCCGCGCATCATCAGCTGAGAAATGTTCAGGGACTTGTGCATCGCAATCCATTTCGAAGAGGTGTCCAGAATCAACGTGGCACTCGCGCGCCCTTGCATCGAGCGACAAGAAGTGCCGAGCGACCTCTCGGCAATCCTGCTCCGTCTGGCGATCCATATTCGCCTGATCGCTCTTGGTGAAACCGTAAACGAAAAACCAATGCCCCGATTGACGAGTGGCCACGATCGTCCGAAAGCCACCACGCTTTCCTTGACCATTTCGAGCAACGCGCTTCTTCACCAGACCGCCGCCAAGCCTCGCATCGATCAATCCCTGCGCCATCTCGTGCACAGCTCGACACAGATCGGTTTCCGCAAGCCCGTACTGATCCATCCAGCGCCTGAACCAACGCACCACGTACACCGCCACATCGACCTCCGCGCATCACTGCGATGAAGGTCAGTGCCAGGTCTTGCGTGCGAACGATTCGTTCTGAAGACGGCCTACTGATGGGGGGCGTGGCGCCAGCCCGATTTCAGAATGTGGATCTGCGGCGTACCAGACTCGGCACGGCCAGCAGGACGATCAACACCGCCTCGAAGAGATCGAAGGCGAAGGGACCGTCCGATGCGTACAGCTCCATCACGTGGCGCCAGCCGAAGAAGACGATGCTGAGCGCATACAGCACCAGCAGCAGCACCGCGCCGATGCGGCGCACCGGTTGCGGCACGAGCAGCATGATCAGCAGCCCCGCGAGCACACCCGCCGGCACGAGCGCCCAGAACGGCGGGGACGCATACGTGAACGCGTAGGCAAAGAGCCGGAAGCAGATCACGGCGATGACGGTCAGCGTCAGCAGCACCGTGAGCAGCACGCGAAGGGCCTTGAGGAGCGCCTCGAGCGACTGCGTTTCCTGATTCATGAACTCATCCTGATGCCGGTTGATCGAGGACCGATTGTGACGCCACGGCCCCTGCCCTCGGCTCAAGGGCTCGCCACAAGCGGAACGGGCCGCGCCCCTTTCGAAGTGCGGCCCGCGATCAGCGGATGTCGTTGCGGACGTCGATCCGGATCAGAACCGCTGCGACTGCATGTAGTCGTCGAAGCCCGCTTCCGCGAAGCGGAACCACAGGTTCTGGTCACGCCGGAAGTTGGCGTAATCCTCGTAGACCTTCTTCCAGTTCGGGTTCTTCGCCGACAGCTCGGCGTACAGCGCCATCGACTCCTTGAACGCCAGGTCCATCGTGTCCTTCGGGAAGCGCATCAGCTTGGTCTTGGCCGCCACCAGTTGCTTGAGCGCCTGCGGATTCAGCACGTCGTACTTGGCTTGCATGTCCACATGCACGTACGCGGACGCCGCTTCCACGATCGCCTTGTACTCGGGCGACAGCCCTTCATAGGCCTTGGTGTTGATGAAGAAGTCGACCTGCGGGCCGCCCTCCCACCAGCCGGGGTAGTAGTAGAACGGCGCGACCTTGTTGAAGCCCAGCTTCAGGTCGTCGTACGGACCGACCCATTCCGCGGCGTCGATCGTGCCCTTCTCCAGCGCCGAATAGAGCTCGCCGCCCGGCAGGTTCTGCGGCACGCCGCCCATGCGCTCGATCACCCGGCCGGCGAAACCGCCGATGCGGAACTTCAAGCCCTTGAAGTCCGCCGCCGACTTGATCTCCTTGCGGTACCAGCCCGCCATCTGCGCGCCGGTGTTGCCGCCGGGGAAGTTGATGATGTTGTAGTTCCGGTAGAACTCGCGCATCAGCTTCAGGCCGTTGCCGTGGAAGGTCCACGCCGTCATCTGCCGCGAGTTCAGCCCGAACGGGATGGACGCGCCGATCGCGAAGGTCTCGTCCTTGCCGAAGAAGTAGTACGGCACCGTGTGCGCGATCTCGACCGTCGCGTTCTGCACGCCGTCGACCACGCCGAACGCCGGCATCAGCTCGCCGCCCGCATGCACGCTGATCTGGAACTTGCCGCCGCTCAGCTCGCTGACCTTCTTGGCGAAGACCTCGCCGCCGCCGTAGATCGTGTCGAGTTGCTTGGGGAAGCTCGACGCCATCCGCCACCGGATGTTGGCCTGCGCATGCACGATGGCCGGTGCCGCACCTGCGGCCAGCACGCCGGCCAGGCCGGCATTCTTGACGAACGAACGACGCTCCATGAAGTCTCCTTTTTCGTTGGTATGGAGCACCCTCCTGGGTGCCCGAGCGAAAACAGGATTAACCACTGGACGGCTGGCGTCAACCTGACAACCACCACCCCACACACCGCCGACGGATCACGGAAGCCCGAGAGGCCCGAGAGACCCGAAAGACCCAGGAGGCCCAGGAGGCCCGGAAGGCCGGCAGGCCCGAGGAGGAATGCGGAGCCTGCGACGCGATTGACGACGCGGGCCTGCCGGCCTTCCGGGCCGGCGCTCGGTGATCGCAGGACGGAACGCCGCGTCAGGCGCCGGCGAGCTTCATGTTCTCCAGCAGGATCGATCCCACCGTCTTGCTGCCCAGCGTGTAGGTATCGGCGCCGATGCCCACGATCTGCTTGAACATCTCCTTGACGTTGCCTGCGATCGTGATCTCGTTGACCGGGAAGGCGATGACGCCGTTCTCGACCCAGTAGCCGCTCGCGCCGCGCGAGTAGTCGCCGGTCACGTAGTTGACGCCCTGCCCCATCAGCTCGGTGACGAACAGGCCGGTGCCGAGGCGGCGCAGCATCGTCGGCAGATCGTCGCCGGGTGCGGTCGCCTTGCTGCGCATCGTCAGGTTGTGCGAGCCGCCTGCGTGGCCCGTCGTGCGCAGGCCCAGCTTGCGCGCCGAATAGGTCGACAGGAAGTAGCCCTTGAGCACGCCCGCCTCGACCACGGTGCGGGCCTTGGTGACCACGCCCTCGTCGTCGAAGGGCGAGCTGCCCTTGCCCTTGACGATGTGCGGATCTTCGACGACCTCCACATGCGGCGACAGGATCTGCTGGTCCAGGCTGTCGAGCAGGAAGCTCGCACGGCGGTAGAGCGCGCCACCGCTGGTGGCCTGCACCAGCGCGCCGAGCAGGCCGGCCGCGACCGGGGCCTCGAACAGCACCGGCACGCTGGCCGTCTTGACCTTGCGGCCTTTGAGTCGCGCCAGCGCACGCTCGGCGGCGTAGCGGCCGATCGATTCGGCGGAGGAGAGATCCGCCGCGTCACGCATCGAGCTGTACCAGGCGTCGCGCTCCATGCCCGCGCCACGGCCAGCGATCGGCGCCACCGACACGGAATGCCGCGAACTCGCATACCCGCCGCGGAAACCGCGCGAGTTGCCCGAATAGAAGTGCGACTGCTGCGCCGAGACCGCCGCGCCTTCCGAGTTGGTGATGCGCGCGTCCGTCTTCAGCGCCGCGTCCTCGCAGCGCAGCGCCAGCTCGGCGGCCTGCTCGGCGGTGATCGCCCACGGATGGAAGAGGTCCAGCGACGGCCGCGCCGCTTCGTCGAGCGACAGGTCCTGCTCGTCCGGCAGGCCGGCGAATTCGTCCTCGGCCGTGAAGCGCGCGATGTCGTAGGCCGCGCGCACGGTGTCCTTCAGCGCCTGCGGCGAGAAGTCCGAGGTGCTCGCGTTGCCTCTGCGCTGGCCCAGGTAGACCGAGATGCCCAGCGACTTGTCGCGGTTGCGCTCGACGTTCTCGAGCTGGCCGCGCCGCACCGACACCGACATGCCGCTGCCTTCGGAGACTTCCGCGCCGGCGTCGCTGGCGCCCTGGCGTTTGGCCTCGGCGAGCACGTCCTCGATCAACTGGCGGAAATGGTCCTGGCTGTAGGCGAATCCTTGCTCGGCTTGACTCATGAATGCGGTCTCTTTGGAAAGCAGCGCGGCCTGGGGGAATCCGAGGCCGCGGCGGGGTGGCGACTATCATACGGGCGCTGTGCCCCGCCCTTCCGGTCGGGGCTTCTCGCTTTCTTCCCCTCATGAACGCCGACCACGACGACCACGACGACCGCGCGGACTTCGACGACTTCGAAGACGACCGCCCCAGCAAAAGCCAGCTCAAGCGCGACATGGACGCGCTGCAGGCGCTGGGCGAAGAACTGCTCACGCTGCCCGAGAAGCGCGTGGCCGCGCTCGACCTGCCGGAATCGCTGCTTGATGCGATCAAGGAAGGCCGCCGCATCGTCGCCGGCACCGCCCGCAGCGGCAAGAAGCGCCACCTGCAGCTGATCGGCAAGCTGATGCGCCAGGTCGACCCCGAACCGATCCGCGAGGCGGTCGCCGAGTTCAAGCTCGGCCGCGCGCAGGACTCGCTCGAACTGCACCAGGCCGAGCGCTGGCGCGTGCGACTGGTCGAGGACGACAACGCGCTGCAGGGCTTCCTCGACGCCTTCGACGAGGTCGATACCCAGCAGCTGCGCAGCCTGATCCGCGCCGCCCGCAAGGACCGCGCCCAGGCGCCCGAGCAGCGCAACGGCCGCGCCTGGCGCGAGCTGTTCCAGTTCGTGAAGGGCCACGTGCTCGCGGGCAAGGGCGACGCGGTCGACGACTCGGAAGCGGCCGGCGAGGATGACGATGAGTGAGCCCGCGGCCCTGCCGGCTGACGGCGTGGCGCTGCCCCCGCCGGAGCCGGTGCGCATCGGCATCGTCTCGATCAGCGACCGCGCCTCCAGCGGCGTCTACGAGGACAAGGGCCTGCCCGCGCTGCAGGACTGGCTGCGCTCGGCGCTGATCAATCCGATCGAGTTCCAGCCGCGGCTGATCCCCGATGAACGCGAGCTCATCGCGCGCACGCTGCGCGAGCTCGTCGACGAGACGCGCTGCGACCTCGTGCTCACCACCGGCGGCACCGGCCCCGCGATCCGCGACGTCACGCCCGAGGCGACCGTGGACGTCGCCGACCGCGTGATGCCGGGCTTCGGCGAGCAGATGCGGCAGATCTCGCTGCGCTTCGTGCCCACCGCGATCCTGTCGCGCCAGGTCGCGGTGATCCGCGGCCAGGCCTTGATCATCAACCTGCCGGGCCAGCCCAAGGCGATCGCCGAGACGCTGGCCGGCCACGAGGCCGCCAGCGGCATCTTCGCCGCGGTGCCGTACTGCATCGACCTGATCGGCGGCCCCTACCTTGAAACACGCGACGCGATCTGCGCCGCGTTCCGTCCCAAGACCGCCCAACGGCCCAAGCGCCCGGGCTGACCACCCCCGCGGCCTCCACGAGGGGCCTCCACAAGAAGCACGCACTGAGCAACACCCCATGAAGATCACCAAGGACACCATCGCCACCGTCGAACTGAAGGTCGCGAACAAGCTCGGCCAGATCATCGAGAAGACCGACGAGCCGATGGCGCTGCTGATCGGCGGCTACGGCAACACGCTGCCGGTCGTCGAAGCCGCGCTGGAAGGCCAGGAGAAGGGCTACGCCACCACGATCGAGCTGACGCCCGAGACCGGCTTCGGCGAGCGCGACGAGAGCCTGCTGATCACGATCCCGAAGAAGGACTTCCCGCCCGGCGTGAAGGTCGGCGGCCAGATCCAGATCCGTCAGGCCAAGGAAGGCGAGGAAGAGCCGGCGGCCGACGATGGCTTCCATGTCTTCACCGTCGTGAAGGTCAAGGGCGACACCGTGCACCTGGACGGCAACCACCCGCTGGCCGGCCAGCACCTGAAGATCAGCGTGAAGGTCACGGACGTCCGCGCCGCGTCGCAGGAAGAGATCGAGCACGGTCACGCGCACGGCGCGCACGGGCACCATCACTGACCTGTCCCCGCTCTTCGCGCTGCCACTCCTCTTTCCCCCTCTCCCGCTTGCGGGAGAGGGTGGGGGTGAGGGCCAGCGGACGAGGCAGTCAGCAAGAAGTCTTCAGCACTTCCACCGCCGCTGGCCCTCACCCCTGCCCTCTCCCGCAAGCGGGAGAGGGAGTGAGCCAGGCTCTGCCGCTTGGCGAATCCAACGGCTCACTTCACCAGCCGCGACAACTCCGCCGCGTCGAAGTGCTCGCCCTGCTGCGCGCCTTGCGGCACGCAGTCCCTGCGCTCTTCCTCGGACAGCTTCGCGATCGCCTGCCACAGCAGCGCGATCTGGTGCTCCTGGGTCGAGGCGTTGTCGATCAGGCCCTTCATGGCCAGCGCCACCGGGTCGTCGCCCTGCGTCACGCCGTAAGCCGAGAAGCCCATGCGCGCCGCCGCCTCCTCACGTCTGGCATCGAGCTTGGCCTCGATGACGCGCGCCGGATTGCCGACCGCCGTCGCGCCCGGCGGCACCGGCTTGGTGACCACCGCGCCGGAGCCGACGCGCGCGCCCTCCCCGACCGTGAAGCCGCCGAGGATGCAGGCATTCGCGCCGACGATCACGCCGCGCTCCAGCGTCGGGTGCCGCTTGGCGCCCTTCACCAGCGAAGTGCCGCCCAGGGTCACGCCCTGGTAGATCGTGACCTCGTCGCCGATCTCGGTCATCTCGCCGATGACGACGCCCATGCCGTGGTCGATGAACACGCGCCGGCCGATGGTCGCGCCGGGGTGGATCTCGATGCCGGTCAGGAAGCGGCCGACGTGGGAGGTGAAACGTCCCAGCCAGCGCAGGCCACGGAGCCAGAACCAGTGCGCACAGCGATGCACCACCAGCGCGTGCAGACCCGGATAACAGGTCAGCACCTCCCAGGCCGAGCGGGCGGCGGGGTCGCGTTCGAGGATGCAGGCGATGTCTTCGCGAAGACGCTGGAACATGGTGGGGGGACCCGATGGCAGCCCGCGAGGGGCTGGAGCTGAGGGTCGGCCAGTTTAGCGGCGGGTCCCGACCTTGCCGGCCGCAGGCCTACTGGGCTGCCGCGCGGGCACCACGACCTCGCCTATTCGTCTCCCCCGAGTGCGGGGGGCGTGCCGGCGGCGGGGTGGGTCTTCTCGATCGCACGGGCGATGCCGCGCAGGATGTGGACCTCTTCCTTCGTCAGCCCGGCGCGGTTGAAGAGCTGGTTCAGCCGCGGCATCAGCTTCTTGGGTGAGGCCGGGTCGAGGTAGCCCAGGTGGACGAGGCTGCCTTCCAGATGCGTCAGCAGCCCCTGGACCGCCTGCGCGTCGGCCAGTTGCGGATCGGCCGTGCGCGGCGCCACCGCGTAGCCGCCCAGCGCCTGGCGCCAGTCGTAGGAGATCAACTGGACCGCCTGCGCCAGGTTCAGCGAGCCGTAGTCCGGATGCGTCGGGATCGACAGCACCGCATGCGCGCGGTAGACGTCCTCGTTGCTCATGCCGTAGCGCTCGGAGCCGAAGAGGAAAGCCACCTGATGGGGGAGCGGCTCCCCCATCGCCAGTTCGGCGAACAGCGATCTGGGCTCGCGCGTCGGCGGTCCGAAATCGCGCGGCGTCATCGCCGTGGCGCAGACGAAGGTACAGCCGTCGAGCGCGTCCTCGACGCGGTCGACGATGCGCGCGCGGGCCAGGATGTCGGCCGCGCCGCTGGCCATGGCCACCGTCTCCTCCTGGCTCAGCACGTCGGCGAAGCGGGGCCGCACCAGCACCAGGTCGCGGAAACCCATCACCTTCATCGCCCGCGCGGTCGAGCCGACGTTGCCGGGGTGGCTGGTCTCGATCAGCACGAAACGTGTCGGATCCGACGTCGGAGGGCGGGCGGTCGTGCCGGAGTCAGCCGGGGGCATAGGGGAAACCACGAGTCTGTGTCAAAATGGTCGATTATCCGCGCCGGTCCCCTCGCTCGCGATTCAATTCGCGCCCGAGGTTCTGACCACAGGCCCCAGGGCCGACGCACGCTCTTTCCTTTCGCCAGTCCACTTCCCACAGGAACCGTCCCGCATGACGCAAGCCGCTCACCATCCCATGCTCAACGTCGCCATCAAGGCGGCGCGTACCGCCGGCGCGATCATCAACCGCGCGTCGATGGACCTGGACATTCTGAAGATCAACACCAAGTCGCCCAACGACTTCGTGACCGAAGTGGACCAGGCCGCCGAGCAGGCGATCATCGAGACGCTGCTGCAGGCCTACCCCGACCACGGCATCCTGGCCGAAGAATCCGGCCGCGAATACGGCGCGAGGCACTCCGAGTACCAGTGGATCATCGACCCGCTGGACGGCACGACCAACTTCATCCACGGCCTGCCGTTCTACTGCGTGTCGATCGCGCTGGCGCACCGCAACATCGTGCAGCAGGCCGTCGTCTACGACCCGACCCGCAACGACCTGTTCTACGCGACCAAGGGCCGCGGCGCCTACCTGAACGACAAGCGCATCCGCGTCAGCAAGCGCACCCGCATGAGTGACGCGCTGATCGGCACGGGCTTCCCGTTCCGCCGCGGCGACAACTTCAAGCGCTACCTGAAGATGTTCGAGGACGTCATGACCCAGGTCGCCGGCGTGCGCCGCCCGGGCGCGGCCGCGCTGGACCTGTGCTACGTGGCCGCGGGCCACTACGACGGCTTCTTCGAGACCGGCCTGAACCCGTGGGACGTGGCCGCGGGCTCGCTGATCATCCAGGAAGCGGGCGGCCTGGTCGGCAACTTCACCGGCGAACCCGACTTCCTGCATCAGCGCGAGATCGTCGCGGGCACGCCGCGCATCTACGGCCCGCTGGTGCAGATCCTGGCGCCGTATACCCGCGTGATCACGCAGGACGCGCTGGACGCGGACGCGGACGCGGCTGCGGGCGGCGAGCCCGCTGACAAGGCAGCCCCCCGGAAGAAGGCCGCGGCCACCACCGAAGGGGGAAGCGAGGCGCCGAAGAAGCGCGCGCCGGTGCGCATCAAGAAGAACGACGGCGGCGCGGAAGCCTGATTCCATCGGCCTTCCCGACGATCCGCGGCGTCCTTGACGCCGATCAACGAAGCCCTCCCCTTGGAGGGCTTTGTCGTTTTTGGCGCGAACGGTTGGAGCGCGAGCCGCTGGAGCAGACCTAGCATGGCTGCAAGCATTTCGCACAACGACCCGTGAGGTGAACGCCATGCCCTCCACCGCCAAGAAGATCTCCGAATACATCCTGGCCCATTTCCTAGAGATCGGTGACCCGATCACGACGGCCAAGCTGCACAAGCTGCTGTACTACGTGCAGGGCTGGCATCTCGCCCACTTCCAGGAGCCCGCCTTCGAAGACCGGATCGAGGCGTGGATGCACGGCCCCACATGCCCTGCCATCGAGCAGCTCTACGACGGTCATTGGCATGTACCCATCGTCAAGCGCACTCCTCCGCCGGAAGACCTGGGCGAGCGATTGCAGAAGCTGGTCGAAGAGATCCTGGAGATCTACGGCGAAGACACGGGATACGCCCTGCATCAGCGCACCCGCAACGAACCGCCTTGGAACGAAGCACGCAAGGGCCTGTCGCGACATGATGACTCGTGCACGGCGGTGATTTCCCATGCCTCGATGCAGCGATTCTTCGCAGCAGAGGGCACTCGCCAGGAGGTCGCATGAACACCAGGAAGACTCCTTCGCGGGCGCAGGTCATTCGAGAGCATCTGGAACAGAAACTTCCGGACCCCTGCCTCCGCTTCTCTTTCAAGCACCTGCAGACCACTCCCAAGTTTGGTTTGCCTGACCTTGACCATGCTGCGTCCTACTTGCGGCAACTGCTCGACCGTTTGCAAGCGGTCTCGACCCTGCATCCGGCGGAATTCCGAACGTCCAAGGGAAAATCTCTTCGCGCGCATCGCCACCTCTGGAGCAAGACCACCGAACAGAATGGCTTTGCCCACCTGCCGCCCTCCTGGCAGCGTGAGGAAGCCTGGCAGTTCCAACTGAGCGCCAACAAGCACGGTCGCGTTCACGGCATCCTGGTCGACGAAGTGTTCTACATCGTCTGGCTCGATCCCGAACACCGTCTCTACCAGTGATACCGGCAGCCCCGATCATGTCCAGCCATGCCCTACACTCTTCTCCCAGTCAGCCACCACAGCGCCCTCCGCACGAGGGCGTTGTCCATTTCCCGTCCGCACCGCTCCCGATGACCAGCGCCGTCCCTGCCGATTTCAGCCACCACACGCCGATGATGCAGCAGTATTTCGGCCTCAAGGCCGAGCATCCGGACACACTGCTCTTCTACCGGATGGGGGACTTCTACGAGGTCTTCTTCGACGACGCCCGCAAGGCCAACGCGCTGCTCGATGTCACGCTGACCACCCGCGGCCAGAGCGGCGGCGAACCGGTCGTCATGGCCGGCGTGCCGGTGCATTCGCTGGAGTCCTACCTCGCCAAGCTGCTCAAGCTGGGTGAGTCCGTCGCGATCGCCGAGCAGACCGGCGAAGTCGGCGCCACCAAGGGGCCGGTCGAACGCAAGGTCGTGCGTGTCGCCACGCCCGGCACCGTCACGGAATCCGAGCTGCTCGCCGACAAGCAGGACTCGATCCTGCTGTCCATCGCCACGCAGGGCAAGACCTTCGGCCTGGCCTGGCTCTCGATGACGCAGGGGCAGATCGGTCTGGCGCAGTGCGGCGAACGCGATCTGCCCTCGTGGATCGCCCGCCTGTCGCCGGCGGAGGTCCTGGTCGATCGCGAGAAACATCCGCAGGCAGTGCTGGGCGCCAAGCTGCCGATCACCAATCGCCAGAGCTGGCAGTTCGATACGAACCTGGGCAATCGCAAGCTCTGCGAGCAACTCGGCGTTGCGAACCTGCAGGGCCTCAACGCGCAGGACCTGCCCGCCGCGCATGCGGCCGCCTCCTGCCTGCTGTCCTATGCCGAGAGCACCCAGGGCAGCCGCGCGCTGAGCCACGTGAAGAGCCTGCGCGTGCTGCGCGCGTCCGACCTCCTGGACCTGCCGCCCGCCACCCAGCGCAACCTGGAGTTGACGCAGACGCTGCGCGGCGAGACCTCGCCGACGCTGCTGTCGCTGCTGGACACCTGCCGCACCGGCATGGGCAGCCGCGCGCTGCGTTTCTGGCTGCTGCACCCGGAGCGTGAACGCACGGTCGCCCGCGAACGTCAGGAGGCCATCGCCGAACTGATGAGCACCGGCTTCGAGCCGCTGCGGGAAGCCTTCCGGCAGGTCTCCGACGTGGAGCGCATCGCCGCGCGCATCGCGCTGCGCCAGGTGCGTCCGCGCGAACTCGCCGGCTTGCGCGCGACCTTGCTGATCCTGCCCGAACTCGCGCAGACGGTCCCTGCCGGCGCGAAGTTGCTCGACGAGTTGTCCGAAGGCCTGCGCGCCTCGCCGCACATCGCGGAGCTGTTGAGCCGCGCGATCGCGGAAGAGCCGCAGGCGCTGATCCGCGAAGGCGGCGTGATCGCCAAGGGCTTCGACGAGGAGCTCGACGACCTGCGCGCCGTGCAGACCGACTGCGACCAGTTCCTGCTCGCGATGGAAGTCCGCGAACGCGCGCGCACCGGCATCGGCAACCTGCGGGTCAAGTTCAACAAGGTGCATGGCTTCTACATCGAGGTCACGAACAGCGGCCTCGAGAAGATCCCCGCCGACTACACCCGCCGCCAGACGCTGACGAACGCCGAGCGCTTCATCACCCCCGAGCTCAAGGCCTTCGAGGACAAGTCGCTGTCCGCGAACGAACGCGCGCTCGCCCGCGAGAAGATGCTCTACGAGATGGTCATCGACCAGCTCACCGAGGAGATGCCGGCGCTTGGACGGCTGGCGCGCTCGCTGGCGTCGCTGGATGTGCTGGCCGCGCTCGCGGAACGCGCCGCCACGTTGAACTGGTGCCGCCCCGAGTTCGTCCCGCATCCCTGCATCGACATCCAGGGCGGCCGCCATCCGGTGGTCGAGGCCCGCCTGCGCGAGACCGGCGCCGGCGAGTTCATGGCCAACGACTGCCGGCTCGACGCGCGCACCAAGCTGATGGTGATCACCGGCCCGAACATGGGCGGCAAGAGCACCTTCATGCGCCAGGTCGCGCTGATCGCGCTGCTGGCGGCCATCGGCGCCTACGTGCCGGCGACCGCCTGCCGGCTGGGGCCCATCGACGCGATCCACACGCGGATCGGCGCGGCGGACGACCTGGCCAACGCGCAGTCCACCTTCATGCTGGAGATGACCGAAGGCGCCGCGATCCTGCACAGCGCGACCGAACAGTCGCTGGTGCTGATGGACGAGATCGGCCGCGGCACCTCGACCTTCGACGGCCTGGCGCTGGCCGGCGCGATCGCCACCCACCTGCACGACAAGTGCCGCGCGTTCACGCTGTTCGCGACGCACTACTTCGAGCTGACCGAGTTCCCGGCCAAGCATCCGCAGGCGGTCAACATGCATGTCTCGGCGGTCGAGAGCGGCGAGAACATCGTCTTCCTGCACGAGATCCAGCCCGGTCCGGCGAGCCGCAGCTACGGCGTGCAGGTGGCGCGGCTGGCCGGCATGCCGGGTCCGGTCGTGCGGCAGGCCCGCGCGGCGCTCGAAGCCCTTGAAGCCCGCGCCACCGAGGGCGAGACGCAGATCGACCTGTTCGCCCCGCCGCCGGAGCCAGCGCCGGGCGCGGTGGCCGAGGAGCCGTCCGAGCTGCTGGACGCGCTGCGGGACCTCGATCCCGACGCGCTGAGCCCCCGCGAGGCCCATGCGGCGCTGTACCAGCTCAAGCTGCTGGCCGCCGGCCGGCACTGAACCCTCCGCCGATCCGACGCGCCAGACCTGACCCCATGGACTCGACCAAGACCCTCGTCTTCTCGCATGCCAACGGGTTTCCGGCGGGCTGCTACCGGGTGCTCTTCGACCGCTGGCGCGACGCGGGCTGGACGGTGCACGCGCTGCCGCGCATCGGCCACGACCCGCGTTATCCGGTGACCAGCAACTGGCCACACCTGCGCGACGAGCTGCTGCACTTCATCCAGGACGAGGTCAAGCCGACCGCGCCGGTGATGCTGGTCGGACATTCGCTCGGCGGCCTGCTGTCGCTGCTGGTCGCCTGCCGCAAGCCGTCGCTCGCGCAGGGCCTGGTGATGCTGGACTCCCCGGTGATCGACGGCTGGCGCGCGCACAGCCTGCGCGTGGTGAAGTCCGCCGGCCTGATCAAGCGCGTCTCGCCGGGCAAGGTCTCTCACCAACGGCGCTACGAATGGCCCAGCCTCGAAGAGGCGCACGCGCATTTCGCCGCCAAGAACAAGTTCGCGCGCTGGGATCCCCGCGTGCTGAAGGACTACATCGCCAGCGGCTTCGACGCGCACGAGGACGGTCAGGTGCGCCTGGGCTTCACGCGCGAGATCGAGACCCGCATCTACAACACGCTGCCCCACAACCTGCCGCGCATCCTGCACGGCCACGCGCCGAAGTGTCCGGTGGCGTTCATCGCGGGCACGCAGTCCGAAGAACTGCGGCAGGCCAACGCGGCCGGGTCCAAGGCGCTCGCCAAGGACCTGTTCCGCTGGTTCGAGGGCACCCACCTCTACCCCTTCGAAAGACCGGACGACACGGCGGCGCTCGTCCTCGAATTGATGGGCGAGATCGAGGCCAAATCGGCATCGCTATAATCTCCTTTTACCACCACGGCGTTTTTGGTTTCCTGCTCGGAAAACCGGCGCTGCAAGACAATGACCAAGTACGTCTTCGTCACCGGCGGTGTCGTGTCCTCTCTCGGCAAGGGCATCGCATCGGCCTCTCTCGCGGCCCTTCTCGAGTCCCGCGGCCTCAAAGTCACCCTGATCAAGCTGGATCCCTACATCAACGTGGATCCGGGGACGATGTCGCCGTTCCAGCACGGTGAGGTGTTCGTGACCGACGACGGCGCGGAGACCGACCTGGACCTGGGTCACTACGAGCGCTTCATCACCACGCGGATGAAGAAGAGCAACAACTTCACCACCGGACAGATCTACATGTCGGTGCTGGAGAAGGAGCGCCGCGGCGACTACCTCGGCAAGACCGTCCAGGTGATCCCGCACATCACCAACGAGATGCAGGACTTCATCCGTCGCGGCGCCGGTCACGGCACGGCGGACGCGGTGGACGTGGCGATCGTCGAGATCGGCGGCACGGTCGGCGACATCGAGTCGCTGCCCTTCCTGGAAGCCGCGCGCCAGATGAGCCTGAAGGCCGGCGCGAACAACGTCGCGTTCGTGCACCTGACCTACGTCCCGTGGATCGCCGCCGCCGGCGAACTCAAGACCAAGCCCACGCAGCACACCGTGCAGAAGCTGCGCGAGATCGGCATCCAGCCCGACGCACTGCTGTGCCGCGCCGATCGCCGCATCCCGGACGACGAGCGCGAGAAGATCTCGCTGTTCACGAACGTGCCCGAGTACGGCGTGATCTCGATGTGGGACGTCAATACGATCTACAAGGTCCCGCGCATGCTGCATGAGCAGGGCCTGGACCAGATGATCTGCACCAAGCTGCAGCTCAACACCAAGTCCGCGGACCTGAAGCGCTGGGACACGCTGGTCAACGAGGTCGAGAACCCGAAGACCGAAGTGACCATCGCCATGTGCGGCAAGTACACCGACCTGTCGGACAGCTACAAGTCGCTGAACGAGGCGCTGCGCCACGCCGGCATCCACAACCACGCCCGCGTCAACATCGAGTATGTGGACTCGGAGACGCTGGACGCCGAGCACTCGCAGCAGCTCGACAAGTACGACGCGATCCTGGTGCCGGGCGGCTTCGGCAAGCGCGGCGTCGAAGGCAAGATCCTCGCCGCCCAGTACGCCCGCGAGCACAAGACGCCCTACCTGGGCATCTGCCTGGGCATGCAGGTCGCGACCATCGAATACGCGCGCCACAAGGCGCACCTGGACGGCGCGAACTCGACCGAGTTCGAACCCGACGCGCCGCACAAGGTGATCGCGCTGATCGACGAATGGCAGGACGCGGACGGCTCGATCCAGAAGCGCAACGCCCAGTCCGACCTCGGCGGCACGATGCGCCTGGGCGCGCAGAGCTCCGACGTCAAGCCGGGCACGCTGGCCTACGAGATCTACGGCCCGGTCGTGAACGAGCGTCACCGCCACCGCTACGAGGCCAACGAGCAGTATCTGGACCAGCTGCAGGACGCCGGCCTGGTGATCTCGGCGATCACGCAGCGCGAGAAGCTGACCGAGATCGTCGAGCTGCCGCGCAATGTGCACCCGTGGTACATGGGCGTGCAGTTCCACCCGGAGTTCAAGTCGACCCCGTGGGACGGCCACCCGCTGTTCATCGCGTTCATCAAGGCCGCGCTGGAACACAAGGCCAAGGCCGGCCACGAGGTCAGCGCGCCCGCGGCGGCCTGAGCCCCGACCGGGTCCGGGACGACTTCAGACACCAACAACAGAGACACCGCCCATGCCCGCCTTCATCATTGCCGACGTGACCGTGACCGACGCCGACCAGATGGCCAAGTACCGTGAATGGAGCACCAAGGCGATGCAGGAGCACGGCGCGGAAGTGCTGGTCCGCGGTGGTGAGATCGAGGTGCTGGAAGGCCCCTGGACGCCGAGCCGCCTGGTGGTGCTGAAGTTCCCCGACCGCGCCGCGGCCAAGGCCTTCTACGACTCGGAGACCTACCAGCATGCGAAGTCGCTGCGCGAGCACGCCGGCGTGATGCGCATGATCGTCGTCGACGGCGTCTGATCCCCCGCCATGCCCTGCACGAGCCATCGCGCCGCCAGCCTGTCCAGACGGACGGCCAGCGGCCCGGTGGCTTTTTTTCGCCTCCGCATTCCATCCTCCGTTTCGTCCCCCAATATCCGGACGCAGGTTGTTCAGCCAAGGTAACCCGTTGCTGGCACCATGCGCGCCGACCGCGTTTTTTCACTTCTGGAGACTGTTCCCATGAGCGCCATTGTTGACATCGTCGGCCGAGAGATCCTCGACAGCCGCGGCAACCCCACCGTGGAATGCGACGTGCTGCTGGAGTCCGGCGTGATGGGCCGCGCCGCCGTGCCGTCGGGCGCGTCGACCGGTTCGCGCGAAGCCATCGAGCTGCGTGACGGCGACAAGTCGCGCTACCTCGGCAAGGGCGTGCTGAAGGCCGTCGAGCACATCAACACCGAGATCTCGGAAGCCGTGCTGGGCCTGGACGCCTCGGAGCAGGCCTTCCTGGACAAGACCCTGATCGACCTGGACGGCACCGAGAACAAGAGCCGCCTGGGCGCCAACGCGATGCTGGCCGTGTCGATGGCCGTGGCGCGCGCCGCCGCGGAAGAATCGGGCCTGCCGCTGTACCGCTACTTCGGCGGCATGAGCGGCAACCAGCTGCCGGTGCCGATGATGAACGTCATCAACGGCGGCGCGCACGCCAACAACTCGATCGACCTGCAGGAACTGATGATCATCCCCGTGGGCGCGCCGTCGTTCCGCGAGGCGCTGCGCTGGGGCGCGGAGGTCTTCCACGCGCTCAAGAAGATCATCGACGCCAAGGGCATGTCGACCGCCGTCGGCGACGAAGGCGGCTTCGCCCCGAACGTCGAGAACCATGAAGCCGCGATCCAGATGATCCTGGAAGCGATCGACAAGGCCGGCTACACCGCCGGCGAGCAGATCGCCCTGGGCCTGGACTGCGCCGCCAGCGAGTTCTACAAGGACGGCAAGTACGTGCTGGAAGGCGAAGGCGGCATCCAGCTGACGGCCGAACAATGGACCGACATGCTGGCCACCTGGGTCGACAAGTACCCGATCATCTCGATCGAGGACGGCATGGCCGAAGGCGACTGGGACGGCTGGAAGCACATCACCGAAAAGCTCGGCGACAAGGTGCAGCTGGTGGGCGACGACCTGTTCGTCACCAACACCAAGATCCTGAAGGAAGGCATCGACAAGGGCATCGCCAACTCGATCCTGATCAAGATCAACCAGATCGGCACGCTGACCGAGACCTTCGCCGCCATCGAGATGGCCAAGCGCGCCGGCTACACCGCCGTGATCTCGCACCGCTCGGGCGAGACCGAGGACTCGACGATCTCCGACATCGCCGTCGGCCTGAACGCTGGCCAGATCAAGACGGGTTCGCTGTCGCGCTCGGACCGCATGGCCAAGTACAACCAGCTGCTGCGCATCGAGGAAGACCTGGGCGACGTGGCGGTGTACCCGGGCCGCGCCGCGTTCTACAACCTGCGCTGAACCACGCGGACGTCCGCTGAGCGGGCGCTCCCCGCGTTCGAAGGGCAGGCCCACGGGCCTGCCCTTTTTCGTTGCAGCTAAACTCGCGGCCTGTGAAAGCCCTGGCCATCGTCCTCACCGCGTTCCTTGTCGCCATCCAGGCCCAGCTCTGGTTCGGCAAGGCCGGCCTGGCCCGCGGGGTCCAGCTGCGCGCCGAACTGCGCGAGCAGGACGAAGCCAACGAGAAGGCCCGCGCGCGCAACACGCAGCTGCAGGCCGAATTGCTCGACCTGCGCGAAGGCCTCGAGATGGTCGAGGAAAAGGCCCGCATGGAACTGGGCATGGTCAAGCCGGACGAAGTCTTCGTCCCGCTGCGCCGCTGAATCACAATTCCGCCTCCCGCCACTCCTGCATGCGCTCGCCGATGGATGCCTTGCTCGCCTGGGCGCTCTCGCCCGCCTTCCACGCCCTCGGCAGCCCGATCAGCTGGCTGGAGCTCGTCGCGTTCGCGCTGGCGATCTGGATGGTCGTCTGCAACATGCGCGTGCAGGTGCTGGCCTGGCCGCTGGCGCTGACCAGCTCGCTGCTCTACTTCCTGCTGTTCTGGAGCGGCAAGCTCTACGGCGAGGCCTCGCTGCAACTGCTGTTCGCCGCACTCGCGCTGTGGGGCTGGTGGCAGTGGATGCGCGGGCGCACGGCCGACGGCCACACGCTGCATGTGCGCACGCTCGGTCCGAAGGGCCGCGTCACCGCGCTGCTGTTCACCCTGGCGGCCTGGCCGCTGCTGGGGATGTTCCTGCAGCACCGCACCGATTCCCCCCTCCCCTATTGGGATGCCCTCCCGACGGTGGCCAGCATCACCGGCCAGTGGCTGCTCGGCCGCAAGTACCAGGAGAACTGGCCCGTCTGGGTGATGGTCAACCTGGTCAGCATCGGGCTGTTCGCGCTCAAGGGCTACTGGCTGACGGTCGTGCTGTACGCGGTGTTCGTGCCGATGTCGGTGGCGGGCTGGCGCGCCTGGCAGCGCCAGCTGCGGCCAGCAGCGATGGCCGCTTGACCGATCGCTCTCACAGCGCAGCTCGTCTGACGCCCCTGCGCGACGCCCTGCCATCATTCCCACCATGACGCTGCACATCGCCCTCGTCGGCGCCGAGAGCACCGGCAAGAGCCGCCTCGGCGTGGCGCTGCTGGAGCACCTGAGCGCCCAGACGCGGCTGCGCTGCGCGCTGGTCGGCGAGTACCTGCGCGAGTGGTGCGAGCGCGAGGGCCGCACGCCGCGCCCCGACGAACAGCGCGCGATCGCCGAGGAGCAATGGCGCCGCGCCGAAGCCGCCGCCGTCGATCACGACCTCGTCCTGCACGACACGACGCCGCTGATGACCGCGGTCTACAGCGAGCAGCTGTTCGACGACACCAGCCTCTATCCATTCGCGCTGCAGGTCCAGGCCCGCATGGACGCCACGCTGCTGATGGCGCTGGACCTGCCCTGGGTCGCCGATGACATGCGCGACGGCCCGCATGCGCAACAGCCGACGGACCGTCTGGTGCGCCGCGCGCTGCGCGAGGCCGGCCTCGGCTACAGCCTGGTCTCGGGCGCCGGCCCGGAGCGCCTGCAACAGGCGCTCAACGCGCTCGGTCCGCTGCTCAGACCGCATCTGGGCCGCGAGGACGGCCTGTTCGGCCGCCTGCTGCAGCGCGAGGAATGCCTGGGCGGCGACTGGCGTTGCGAGCTCTGCGACGACCCCGCCTGCGAGCACGCCAGCCGCACCGCCGAGCGCCTGCCGCGCGCCTGAACGCGGCGCTCACGGCCCGGCCACACAGCCGAGGCACAATCCGCCACTTCGCCGTCGCAAACATTTGCGGACGTCGAGGATTTTCGAGATCACGGCGTTCCTGGAGCCTCCCCGATGAACCGTTCTTCCGTCCGCCCGCTAGGCGCTCTGTCGATGCTGCTGAGCGCGGCACTGCTCGCCGCCTGCGGATCGTTGAGCTCCTCCGGGCCGCAGGCGCCGCTGCCGCCCTCGCTGGAGACATCGGCCGCGGCCACGAAGACCGCGACGCCGACCAGCGGTTCGGTCGCCGTCAAGGTGCTGGCGATCAACGACTTCCACGGCAACCTGCTCCCGCCGGCCGGCGGCATCAAGCTGCCCGATCCGCAGAACCCCGACAAGACGATCACGCTGCAAGCCGGCGGCGCGGAGCGCATGGCCACGGTGGTCGCGCAGATCAAGGCGAAGAATCCCAACCATGTGTTCGTGGCCGCCGGCGACCTGGTCGGCGCGAGCCCGCTGCTGTCGGCGCTGTTCCATGACGAGCCGACGATCGAGTCGCTGGGCATGATGGGACTGGACATCTCCTCGGTCGGCAACCACGAGTTCGACCAGGGCATCGACGAGTTGCTGCGCAAGCAGCGCGGCGGCTGCCACCCGAAGGACGGCTGCAAGGGCCCGACCGAGTTCAAGGGCGCGAAGTACCAGTACCTCGCCGCCAGCACCATCGATGAGAAGACCGGCCAGTCCGTGCTGCCGGCCTACGCGATCAAGCGATTCGACGGCGTGCCGGTGGGCTTCATCGGCCTGTCGCTGAAGGGCACGCCGGAGCTGGTCAGCCCGACCGGCATCAAGGGCCTGCGCTTCGACGACGAGGCGCAGACGATCAACCGCCTGGTGCCCGAGCTGGAACGCCAGGGCGTGCACGCGTTCGTCGTGCTGATCCACGAAGGCGGCTACCCCAGCGGCGGCATCAACGACTGCCCGGAGATCTCCGGGCCGATCGTCGACATCGTCAAGCAGCTGGACAAGCGCGTCGGCCTGATCGTGTCCGGCCACACGCACCGCGCCTACAACTGCCGCATCGACGGCCGTCTGGTCACCAGCGGCGACAAGTACGGCACCCTGGTCACCGAGATCGACCTGACCCTGGACCGCGCCACCGGCACGATGACCGAGGCGCGCGCCAACAACGTGGTGGTGCGCCCGGAGACGGCGAAGGACCCGCGCCAGACGCTGCTGATCAGCAGCTACCAGCACGTCGCTCAACCGCTGATCGAGCGCCAGGTCGGCTTCCTCGCTCTGGCGCTGAGCAAGGAAGGCGAAGACAGGAACGAAGGCGGCGGCTCGACGATGGGCCAGCTCGTGGCCGACGCGATGCTGGCCGCGACGCGCGCGCCAGAGAACGGCGGCGCGCAGGTCGCGTTCCAGAACATCGGCGGCGTCCGCACCGGGCTGATCCATCGCGCGGACGACACGGTCACCTTCGGCGATCTCTTCGCGGCGCTGCCGTTCTCGAATGCACTGGTGGTGGTCGAGATGACCGGCACGCAGTTGCAGGCGGTGCTCGAAGAGCAATGGTGGGCCAGCGATGCGAAGAAATTCCTGCCGCTGCAGACCTCGCAAGGCTTCAGCTACCGCTGGGACAAGCGCCGGCCGCTCGGCTCGCGTGTGGTGCCCGGCAGCATGACGCTCAATGGCCGGGCGATCGCCCCCGATCAGAAGGTCCGCGTCGTCATCAACAACTTCCTGCAGGTCGGCGGCGACAGCTTCAATACCTTCACGACCGCGCGGCTGGTGCAGACCGGGCCGATGGACGTGGATGCGCTGGAGGCCTACTTCAAGGCTCATGGCACCCAGCGCGTGAAGGCAACGGCGCTGGATCGGGTCGTGCGCGTCGATACGCCCTGACGCGACCGGGAAGAACGAGGTCGGAAGGCGGAGCGCGGGCTCTCCGCGAAGCAGGGGGCATCCCTCCGGGAACCCCCAGCATCACTCCGGCCCCACAAGCGCTCGCTGCCCCCCGTTCTTGGCGGGGCGCGGCGCTGGCTGACTCCGCTTCTTGGCGGAGCGCGTAGGCACCGTTACTGGACCTGCTTCGATCCCGGGGCCTGGTTTTGCGGGTCGGTGAACAGCTCGCCGACATCCACCGGGTCGAAGACATAGTGGTTGCCGCAGAACTCGCAGCCGATCTCGACGCCGCCCAGCTCCGCCAGGATCTCGTCCACCTCCTGTCTGCCCAGACCCAGCAGCATGCGCCCCACCCGCTCGCGCGAGCAGGTGCAGGCAAAGCGCGGGTACTGCGGATCGAAACGGCGGACGTTCTCCTCCCAGAACAGACGGCGCAGGATGGTGTCACTGTCCAGCGTCAGCAACTCTTCCGCCGTCAGGGTGGCGGCCAGCATGCTGATGCGGTTGTAGGCATCCTCCATCTCCTCGCGCGCGACGCCCGAGCTGGCACCCGGCTCGAGGTTGCCCTCGCCTTCGATCGGCAGGCGCTGGATCAGCAGGCCGGCGGCCAACTGGTCGTTGGCGGCGAGCACCAGCGTGGTCTCGAGCTGCTCCGACTGCCGCATGTAGTGCTGCAGCACGTCGCTGAGCTTCTCCAGCGGCTGGCCCTGCGGGCCGCTCAGCGGCACGACGCCCTGGTACGGCTGCTGGCCCGGCAGGCGGTCCTTGGGATCGAGCGTGATCGCGACGCGGCCCTGGCCGTGCACGTTGAGCATCTGCTGCAAGGTCGCATCGTCCACCACCGTCTCGCGCGTCTTGGCGGTGGAGCGGAAGCTGGCGTCCGGCTGCACCTCGACGACCGCCAGCTTCAGCGGCCCGTCGCCCATCACCTGGAAGATCAGCGCGCCGTTGAACTTGATGTTGGCCTGCATCAGCACGCCGGCCGCGGTCATCTGGCCGAGCAGGTCGCGCACCGCCGGCGCCAGCGGCTCCTTGCGGCGACCGAGCAGTTCCTTCCAGCTGTCGTCGAGCCGGACCAGCATGCCGCGCACGGGCAGCCCTTCGAAGAGGAATTTGTGGAGCTCGCTCGGAGCGGGTTTGATGGACGTGGCCATGGGCTTCCTTTGAATTCGAGTTATCTGAGGACGGATTGCGGATCGTCAATGCGGACGAGTTCCTCGGCATACCGCCGCCCGTTCTGGACGTAATGGGCGGCGCTCATCGCCAGGCCCTGGATCTGCTGCGGCGTGAGCTCGCGCACGACGCGGGCCGGCGAGCCGACGATGAGGCTGCCGTCCGGGAACTGCTTGCCCTCGGTGACCAGCGCGCCAGCGCCGACGAGGCAGTTGGCGCCGATGCGCGCGCCGTTGAGCACCACCGCGCCGATGCCGATCAGCGCGTTGTCGCCGACGGTGCAGCCATGCAGCATGACCTGGTGGCCGACGGTGACGTTGCGGCCGAGGACCAGCGGCATGCCCGCGTCGGCGTGCAGCACGCTGCCGTCCTGGATGTTGCTGCCGGCGCCGATGGTGAGGTGCTCGCTGTCGCCGCGCAGGACGGCGTTGAACCAGACGCTGACGTCGTCCTCCAGCGTGACGCGGCCGACGACCTGCGCGCTGTCGGCGACCCAGACGCCGGTGCCGAGTTCCGGCGTGTGTTCGCCAAGGCGGTAGACGGCCATGCGATTCTCCAAAAGGGATAATTCTACGAATGGAACTTCGAACCCGCGCGCTGCAGGTGCTTCTGATCGCCGATCCGCAGGCCAAGGCGCGGGCGGCCCGTGAGCTGTACGGCGCGGCCGATGCCGCTGAGCTCGACACCGCCGCCCTCCTCACGCCCGACACCGAGCCGCCCGGCCGCCCGGAGCGCCCCCGCCTCGTCGCGGCGCTGCAGGTGGCGTCGCGCTCGCCGTTCACGCCCGACGGTCGAGCGGCGCTGATCCACGCGATCGCGCACATCGAGTTCAACGCGATCAACCTGGCGCTGGACGCGGTCTGGCGCTTCCCCGGCATGCCGCGCGCCTACTACTTCGACTGGCTGCAGGTCGCCGCCGAGGAGGCGTTGCACTTCACGCTGCTCGACGAGCACCTGCGCAGCCTGGGCCGCGCCTACGGCGACTTCGACGCGCACGACGGCCTGTGGACGATGGCGATGCGCACGGCCGGCGACGTGCTCGCACGCATGGCGTTGGTGCCGCGCACGCTGGAGGCGCGCGGGCTGGACGCGACGCCGCCGCTGCAGGCCAAGTTCGCCAAGGCCGGCGACGCGCGCGCGGTGGAGATCCTCGACGTGATCCTGCGCGACGAGGTCGGCCATGTCCGCATCGGCAACCACTGGTACCGCCACCTGTGCCGCGAGCGCGGGCTGGATCCGCTGACGCTGTATCCCGAGCTCGTCGAGCGCTACGAGGCGCCGCGTCTGCGCCCGCCGTTCAACGTCGAGGCGCGCAGCGCCGCCGGCTTCAGCGACGAAGAGATCGCCTACCTGAGCAGTTGATGGCCGAGCCCCCTCAGGGCCCCTCAGGCCCCTCAGAGCCTCTTAGCGCTCCTCTGAGCTCCTCGCCGACGCTCCGCAAGCCTCCCCTGCCAGCCGAAGAAGGCTGACCCGCCCGTGCCATCCGGCGCGGGCGCCGAGATCCCCGACACTCCCTCCCCATGACCCGCATCCAAGCCAACCTGCTGCTGACCCTCATCGCGATGATCTGGGGCTCGGCCTTCGTCGCCCAGGCCCATGGGATGGAGAGCATCGGCCCGATGATGTTCACCGGCATCCGCTTCCTGATCGGCGCGCTGGTCGTGCTGCCGCTGATCGTGCGCGAGCGGCGCGCCCCGGGCGCGACCGTGCTGCGCGGCAGCGACGCGCTGAAGATCATGGGCCTCGGCGCGCTGCTGACGACGGGCGCGGCGCTGCAGCAGATCGGCATCCAGTACACCTCGGTGACCAACGCGGGTTTCCTGACCGCGCTGTACGTGCCGCTGGTGCCGCTGCTGGGCTGGCTGGTGCTGCGCCACCTGCCGCATTGGTCGGTGTGGCCGGGCGCGCTGGCCTGCCTGATCGGCGCCTTCCTGCTGTCGGGCGCGCATGAGCTGAACATCGGCGTGGGCGACGCCTGGGTGATCGCCTCCTCGCTGCCCTGGGCCGTGCACGTGCTGCTGGTCGGCATGGTGGCGGACCGGATGAACTCGCCGTTCACCGTGGCCGGCGGGCAGTTCCTGTTCTGCGGCGTCGTCGCGCTGGCCTGGGCGCTGGGCTTCGAGTCGTGGAGCTGGGCCGGCATCGAGGCCGCGGCCGGACCCATCCTCTACACCGGCGTGCTGTCGGTGGGCGTGGCCTTCACGGGCCAGGTCGTCGCGCAGCGCTACGCGCACGCAGCGGACGCCGCGATCATCCTGTCGTCCGAGACGCTGTTCGCCGCCGTGTTCGGCTACCTGATGATGGGCGACCGCCTCAACGGCGCCGGGCTGCTGGGCTGCGCGCTGATCCTCGGCGCGATGCTGCTGATCCAGCTGCTGCCGATGCTGCGCGTGCTGCGGCCGCGCACGGCCTGACCCTCGGCGCCCACACGCGATCGGGCGCTCGTTGCCATGCTCGTTTCGATGGGCGATCCAACGCTCAGTCCAGCGGGAACGCGCTCGTCTTCTTGACGGTGCGCAGGACCAGCATCGAGTTCGCCTTCGCCACGCCGGGCAGTTGCATGAGCACGTGGGTGTGCAGGCGTTCGAGGTCCTCGGCGTCCTTGTAGGCGAAGCGCAGCAGGTAGTCGTTGCTGCCGGCGACGTAGAAGCAGTCGAGGATGTCCGGCGCGTCCTTGACCGCCTGTTCGAACTCGGCCAGCGCGGCGGGCGTCATGCGCTCGACGTTGACGATGGTCCAGCTGGTGCCGGGCTTGCCGATCGCCTTGGGGTTGAGCAGCGCGACGACGCGGTCGATCACGCCGGAATCCTCCAGCCGCTTCACCCGTCGCAGACACGCGGACGGCGACAGATGGACCTGCTGCGCGAGGTCCTGATTCGAGATGCGCGCGTCGCGCTGCAAGACCGCGAGGATCGCGCGGTCGATCGCATCCAGTTGCACTTCCTTGATCATGGGCGGCATTCTGTTCGAAGAATCCTTCCGAACGCCGCATCGGATTGCGTCATTGCGGGTTTTCCCGCCGCCGGAACGCTCACCGATTGCGCGTGCGCTTGCCTAGACTGGCCGGATCGATCACGCGCGCCGAACGCGCTCCGGGAGCTCCACCATGTCCACCCCTACCCGCCCCGACCTCGACGCCTACTGGATGCCGTTCACGGCCAACCGCCAGTTCAAGCAGTCACCGCGCCTGCTGACGCGTGCCGACGGCATGTTCTTCACCGACGACCAGGGGCGGCAGATCCTGGACGGCGTCGCGGGCCTGTGGTGCGTGAACGCGGGCCACAACCGGCCGCGCATCGTGAAGGCGATCCAGGAGCAGGCGGCGGAGCTGGACTTCGCGCCACCCTTCCAGATGGCGCATCCGAAGGCCTTCGAGCTCGCGTCGCGGCTCGCGGAGATCTCGCCCGAGGGCATGAACAAGGTGTTCTTCACCAACTCCGGATCGGAGTCGGTGGAGACGGCGCTGAAGATCGCGCTGGCCTACCACCGCGTCCGCGGCGAGGGCCAGCGCACGCGCCTCATCGGCCGTGAGCGCGGCTACCACGGCGTCAACTTCGGCGGCATGTCGGTGGGCGGCATGGTCGCCAACCGCAAGATGTTCGGCACGCTGCTGTCGGGCGTCGATCACCTGCGCCACACGCACGACATCGCGCGCAACGCCTTCAGCGTCGGCCTGCCTGCCCATGGCGCGGAACTGGCCGACGACCTCGAACGCATGGTCGCGCTGCACGACGCGTCGACGATCGCCGCGGTGATCGTGGAACCGGTGGCCGGCTCGGCCGGCGTGCTGATCCCGCCGCAGGGCTACCTGCAGCGCCTGCGCGAGATCTGCGACAAGCACGGCATCCTGCTGATCTTCGACGAGGTCATCACCGGTTTCGGCCGCACCGGCAGCCCCTTCGCGGCGCAGACCTTCGGCGTGACGCCGGACCTGATGACGGTCGCCAAGGGCCTGACCAACGGCTGCGTGCCGATGGGCGCGGTCTTCGCGCAGCAGCGCATCCACGACACCTTCATGACCGGTCCGGAACACCTGATCGAGTTCTTCCACGGCTACACCTACTCGGCGCATCCGCTGGCCTGCGCGGCGGGCCTCGCGACGCTGGACACCTATGCGGAAGAAGGCCTGCTGACGCGCGCGTCGGAGCTGCAGGGCTACTTCGCCGAGCAGTTGCATTCGCTGCGCGGTGAACCCAACGTCATCGATGTGCGCAACCTCGGCCTGGTCGGCGGCGTCGAGCTGGCGCCGCGCGCGGGCGAGCCGACCAAGCGCGCGTTCGAGACCTTCCTCGACTGCTGGCAGCAGGGCGTGCTGATCCGCACGACGGGCGACATCCTGGCGCTGTCGCCGCCACTGATCGCGGAGCGCGAGCACCTGGATCGGATGATCGACGCGATCCGGGTGGCGCTGCGGCGGCTGAAGTAAGTCTGCTTTCCACCTGCCCCGGCCCGGGCGTTGGCCGCCAGGTCGCAGGGCCCTGGCGTCAAGCGCCAGAACCCCGCGACCAGCCGTCCCCGATCACTTGCTGACTGCTCTCAGTTCTTTGCGTACGACGAGCTTGAGACCCGACCACACATCGCTCACGGCGCAGACCTTCACGTCGACCCAGCCCAGCGGCAGACACTCCTCGCGGATGACGTCCTCGGTGATCGTGGTCGGAACCTTCGAGGCCTTCTTCGGCCACGAGATCCACAACGCCGCATCGTCGCGCAGCTTGCCGCGCAAGGCCTTGAGTTGATGCGCGAGTTCCTGTCGCTCGACGAGGAACACATGCGCGACGTCGACCCGGGTCGACGGCTGCTTCGCGCGTGCGACGCCCTCTGGCATCGGCGCGAGCCAGTCCTCGTAGCCCTCGGGCGCATTGAACGTCCACACCGTGCTGCCCGCCTGGATCCCGAGCTTGCGTGCGAGGGGCGTTCCCGAGTAACCCGCCGACGTCGCTCCCACCCCTGTCGCCATGTCTGATCCCTCCCTGCGTCGGGCATCATCACCCACCATGTCCAGCGCCACAACCGACCGGAAACCCGCGTCCTCCGCCACGGCCCCCTCCACGTCTTCCGCGGCCTCCGACGCAGCGTCCGGGACGATCGGCGCACACGGTCACCACGTGCCGTGGCTCTCGTACCTGAGCCTGGCCGCCAGCACCAGCGTGATCGGCAGCTACGTCGGGCTGTCCAAGCTGCTGGTCGTCGTCTTCCCGGTCTTCCTGCTGGCCTTCCTGCGCTTCGGCATGGCCGCCGTGTTCATGCTGCCTTGGCTCAGGCGCGGCCCGGCCGAGAAGCCGCTCACCGGCCGCACGCGCTTCCTGCTCTTCCTCGAATCCTTCTTCGGGAACTTCCTGTTCTCGATCTGCCTGCTGTTCGGGATGAAGCACAGCTCGGCCGTCGTGGCCGGCGTGATCATGGCCGGCATCCCCGCCACGGTCGCGCTGATGAGCTGGATCTTCCTGCGCGAACGCATCGCGCCGCGCACGCTGTTCGGCATCGCGATGGCGGTCGGCGGCATCGTGATGGTGGCGCTCGACCGCCATGGCGGCGGTGAACACCTCGGCGACACCTCCGCCTGGGGCGCGCTGCTGCTGGTCGGCGCGATGTGCTGCGAGGCCAGCTACGTCGTCATCGGCAAGCGCCTGACCGCCGACCTGCCACCGCGCCGCATCAGCGCGCTGATCAACCTGTGGGGCCTCGTCCTCGTCACGCCGCTGGGCCTGTGGCAGGCCGTCGATTTCGACTTCGGCACCGTCGCCATGAAGGACTGGGGACTGCTGCTCTTCTACGCGATCGCCGCCAGCACCGTCACGGTCTGGCTGTGGATGAAGGGCCTGCAGCACGTCAGCGCCGCCAAGGCCGGGGTCTTCATGGTGTTCCTGCCGATCTCCACCGCGCTCGTGGGCCTGGTGCTGCTCGGCGAGCAGATGAGCGGCATCCAGTTGCTCGCCTACGCGCTGGCGCTGGGCGGGGTCGTGCTGGCCACCTGGCCGGGCCGTCCCACGGCTTGACGAAGGCCGGCCGGCCCCCCCCCCTGACGGCGCCCCCTCCCGCGGGAAGGGTCGCCGGCAAGCTCGCGGACGATCCCGACCGGTCCGCTCCGGGACTACACCGGTCTTCATCCAGTTTTACTACCAATGTAATACCATTTCCGGATTCGACCCGCTAAGATGGGTCGATCGAACTTGCCTTGGCGCCTGCCGTCCGGGCCGCCAACCTCCCGCCGATGAACGCGACCGCTCCTTCCCCGGCCTCCACGCCTGGTCTTCCGACAGCCGGCAGCCCCGCCGCCAGCCAGGCCCCCAGCCAAGCCGACTGGGAATCCTGGATCGCCAGCTGGTATGCCGTCCTGCGGCAGCCCTTGCGTACCGGTGTGAGTCCTTTGGCCCCGGATGGTTCCGGTACCACGCCAGGCATTCCAGCCAAGCGCGCGCCGCACGTGCTGGTGTTCGCTCCACATCCGGACGATGAATGCATCGTCGGGGCGCTGCCGCTGCGGCTGCGCCAGGAAGCCGGCTGGCGCGTCACCAACATCGCCGTGACGCTGGGCAGCAAGCAGGACCGCCGCGCCGAGCGCTGGACGGAACTGGGCGCCGCCTGCGACGTGCTGGGCTTCGACCTGAGGCTGCTGGCGGCAGACGGTTTCGAGCAGGTGAAGCCCGAAGCCGCCGCCGCGCGCACGCCGCTGTGGCAGCAGCAGGTCCGGCTGGTCGCCGAGCTGCTGGTCGCCGAGCAGCCCGCGCTGATCCTCGTGCCGCACGCGGGCGACGGCATCCCGACGCACATCGGCGTGCACCTGCTCGTGAGCGAGGCGCTCGCGCAGGCGCGCATCAGCACCGTCTTCGCGCACACCGAGTTCTGGGCCACGCAGCCCTCGCCGACGACGCTCATCGAGACCGGCCAGCGCGACACCGCGCGGCTGGTGCGCGCCCTCGCCTGCCACCATGGCGAGATCGCCCGCAATCCGTATCACCTGCGCCTGCCGGCCTGGATGGCCGACAACGTGCGCCGCGGCGGCGAGCTGCTCGCCGGGCCGGGCGAAACGCCGCCGGACTTCGCCTTCGGCACGCTGTACCGCCTGACACGCTGGATCGATGGCGGCGCCGCCGGCGAGCTGCCGAACACGCACTGGTCCTGCGACGCGCCGCTCGACCCGGACGCGCTGCTCGGCGGCTGAACGGCGCCGCCCCAACCTCAACTCATCGCTGCCCGCGCTTTCGGCATACGCGCCGCGCACGCGGGCGCGGTGCGCGGGCTTGTGCGGGCCTATGCTTCGGGTTCCCTTTTTCGAGCCCATCCGCCCCGCCATGAGCGACGCCCGCACCGATCACCCGACCCACCTCCGCGTCCACCAGTTCGCCGGCCTGAAGCCCGGCCCCAAGCTGCTGGTGACGGCCGCCGTGCATGGCAACGAGGTCGCCGGCGTCGGCGCGATCCAGCGCGTGATGGCGATGCTGGACGAGGGCGTGCTGACGCTGCTCAAGGGCACGCTGACGATGATCCCCATCGTCAACCCGCTGGCCCACCGCCTGCAGCGTCGCGAGGGCGAGCGCAACCTGAACCGCAACCTGCGCGTCAACCCGATCCCGCAGGACTTCGAGGACCGCATCGCCAACCGTCTGTGCCCGTGGATCGCCGCCAGCGACGTGCTGCTGGACCTGCACAGCTTCAACAACCCCGGCCCGGCCTTCGCGATGATCGGTCCGCGCGACAACGACGGCGAACTCGAGCCTTTCCGCCACCAGGCCGCCGAGAGCGCGCTGGCGATGGCGGTGGGCACCTCGCGCATCGTCGAAGGCTGGCTGTCCACCTACGCGCTCGGCCTGAAGCGCCGCGCCGAGAAGGCCGCGGACGGCTCGCGCAGGATGGCGCTGCAGCAGGATCCGCATTACGGCGTCGGCACCACCGAATACATGCGCAGCACCGGCGGCTACTGCATCACGCTGGAATGCGGCCAGCACGCCGACCCGCAGGGCCCCGACGTCGCTTTCAAGGCGATCCTGCGCACGCTGGTGCTGCTGGGCATGATCGCCGCCGAAGGCGTCGAGCTCGCGGACCCGAAGCGTCCCGTCGAGCTGCTGCAGCTCTACGAGGTCGTCGACCGCGAGCGCATGGACGACACCTTCACCCGCGCCTGGGCCAGCTTCGACCCGATCGCGGAAGGTGAGCGCATCGGCACGCGCGCGGACGGAACGCCGGTGCTGGCGCCCTTCGGCGGGCGCATCGTCTTCCCGAACAACAACGCGGAACCCGGCCACGAGTGGTTCTATCTGGCAAAGCCCAGCGACCGCGTGTTGACTTGAGCTTCTGGCTAGAGTCGGCGGCATGAACGACACCACCGCTTCCGCCGCTGCCGCCACGAGCCCGCTGCAGCCCCTGCGCATCGATTTCGTCTCCGACGTCGCCTGCCCCTGGTGCGCCGTCGGCCTGAAGTCGCTGGAGACCGCCCTCGCCCGCGTGCCGGATGTGCAGGTCGACATCCACTTCCAGCCCTTCGAGCTGAACCCGCAGATGGTTCCCGAGGGCGAGGACATCGAGGAGCACCTGACGCGCAAGTACCGCTCGACGCCCGAGCAGCGCAAGGACATCCGCGCGCACCTGAAGCAGCGCGGCGCCGACGTCGGCTTCACCTTCACCGAAGGCGCGCGCAGCCGCATCTGGAACACCTTCGACGCGCATCGCCTGCTGCACTGGGCGGGACTGCAGTCGGCGCAGGCGCAACGCGACCTGAAGCTCGCGCTGCTGACCGCGTATCACACCCACGGCAAGAACCCGGGCGACCGCGAGACGCTGCTGGAGACGGTGCGCGAGATCGGCCTCGATGCCGCCGAAGCGGCGCGTGTGTTCGACAGCGGCGAGTTCGCCGACGACGTGCGCGAATCCGAATCGCTGTGGCAGAGCCGCGGCATCAGCTCGGTGCCCGCGGTCGTGATCAACGAGAAGTACCTGATCTCGGGCGGCCAGCCGCCGGAGGCCTTCGAACAGGCGCTGCGCCAGATCGCCGCCGAACAGGCATGAGGAAGCCCGGGGCCACTGCGCAGCCCTGAGCAGACCTGGGTCGGCAGGCAGCGAGCGCTGCTGGGGCCGGAATGGTGCTGGGGGTCCCTGGAGGGGCGCCCCCTGCACCGTGGAGTGCCCGCGCCAGGCTTCCCGAAGTCCCTCGAGTGACGTAACGGTTCCAAACGCAAGGGGGTTGTTCCGCTGCCGACAGGACCGCCAGACCTGAGACAATCAAGCCATCGTTTGAACGGGGCCCGCGTCGTCCGCGTGGCCCCGTTTTCATTGCTGTCGCTGTATCGTTGTCGCGAGTTGTCGTCCGTATGTTCAAGAACCTGATCGTTTACCGTCTGGCTGCTGACTGGCAGCCCAATGTCGAGAAGCTCGAGGATGCGCTCGAGAACGAGCGTTTCGTCCCGTGCGGTGCCACGGAGGCGCTGTCTGCCGGCTGGGTGCCGCCGCGTGGCGAACCTGGCGCCCGCCTGCTCGAGGAGATCGGCGACCACTGGCTGCTGAGCCTCCGCATGGAAAAGCGTGTGCTGCCCGGCTCGGTCGTGCGAGAGAAGGTCGAGGAGATGGTCGAGCGCGTCGAGCTGGAGACCGGTCGCCGCCCTGGCAAGAAGCAGCAGCGCGACATGAAGGAGCAGGCCACGCTGGAGCTGCTGCCGCGCGCGTTCACGCTGCAGTCGCACCTGCGGGTGTGGATCTCCCCCAAGCAGGGGTTCCTGATGGTGGACGCGGGCTCGATCGGCAAGGCCGACGAGTTGATCACGCTGCTGGTGAAGGCCGACTCGTCGATCAACCTGCACCTGCTGCAGAGCGCCGAGTCGCCCGCCGCCTGCATGGCTGCGTGGCTGATGGACGGCGTGCCGCCGAAGGACTTCGTCATCGACCGCGACTGCGAGCTCAAGGCCGCCGACGAGATGAAGGCCGCCGTGCGCTACGCCCGCCACAACCTGGACACCGACGAGGTGAAGGCGCACCTGACCAGCGGCAAGATGCCGACGCGCCTGGCGATGACCTGGAAGGAGCGCGTGTCCTTCACGTTGACGGACACGATGCAGATCAAGGGCATCAAGTTCCTGGACGTCGTGTTCGACGGCCGCGACAAGCCGGCCAAGGACGAGGCTTTCGACGTCGATGCGGCGCTGGCCACCGGCGAACTTGCGCAGCTGATCCCCGACATGATCGAGGGTCTGGGCGGCGAGCTGGACTTCATCGGCCAGTCGGCCAAGATCGCGGCGGAACACGCGCCGGGCGGCGCGACGGCGAAGCCCGCGGCCACCGAAGCCAAGGCGGCAAAGACACCGGAAGCGGCCTCCTCCGCGAAGGACGAGGACCTCGCCACCGAAGCGGCGCCCTGGGACTGAGCCCGCCATGACGGACGCCCCCGCCGCGGACACCGACTGGGTGCGTCACGGCGCGGGCCACGACGGCCTCGATCGACTCGAGGCCTTTTTTCATGGCGAGGCCTATACGCCGCATCGCCACGACACCTACGCCATCGGCAGCACGCTGAGCGGCGTCCAGTCCTTCACCTACCGCTCAGCGCTGCGCCACAGCCTGGCCGGACACACGGTCGTGCTGCATCCGGACGAGCTCCACGACGGGCACGCCGGCACCGACGCGGGCTTCCGCTACCGCATGCTCTACCTGGCGCCGGTGCGGCTGCAGGAGATGCTCGGGGGCGTCGCCCTGCCCTTCGTGCCGGGCGGTGTCTCCACCGATCCTCGGCTCGCTCGCGCGACGCGCGCGCTGCTGGCGCAACTCGCCGCGCCGCTCGACGCGTTGGAGCAGGACGACGGGCTCTTCGAACTCGCCACCGCGCTGCAACTCGCGACCGGTTCATCGCCGCGGCCCGTGCGGGGCGACTACCGCGCCGCGCGTATCGCACGCGAGTTCATGGACGACCGACTGGACAGCGACATCACGCTCGAGGAGCTCGGCGCCGCCGCGGGCCGCGATCGATGGAGCCTCTCGCGCGATTTCCGCGCCAGCTTCGGCACCAGTCCGTATCGCTATCTGACGCTAAGACGGCTCGACCTCGCGCGACGGTTGATGCTCGCCGGGCAGACCCTCGCGGACTGCGCCGCCCAGGCGGGCTTTTCGGACCAGAGCCATCTGACGCGCCAGTTCGCGAAGGCGTTCGGTGTCACACCAGCACGGTGGCTGCGCATGTCGGGCGAGTCGGGTTCGAACTAGGGCTCGGACCCGGCATCGGGCTCGGGCTCGGACTCGGACTCGGACTCGAAGTTGACGTCGAACCCACGCACGATCGTTCAAGACGGAACGCGGGCGGGTCGCCAAGATGGGCGCTCCGACAGACTTCCACGCGCTGACCGCCTTGAATGCCATGACAACGCCTGCCCCCCAGCCGATCCCCGGCCCCGCCCCGCTCCGGGACTACCGCGCCGTCAATCTCGCCGACAAGCTCTCGTTGCTGCACGAGCAGTGGTCGCAGCGCGTGGTGGCCGAGATGAACGACTACCAGTTCAAGATCGCCAAGGTCGAAGGCGAGTTCCTCTGGCACGCGCATGCCGAGACGGACGAGGCCTTCCTGGTCGTGGCCGGTGAACTGCGACTGGACTTCCGCGACGGCGCGGTCACGCTGCGCGCGGGCGAGCTGTTCGTCGTCCCGCGCGGCGTGGAGCACAAGCCCAGCGCCGCGCAGGAGACGCACATCCTGGTCATCGAGCCCCGCGGCGTGCTGAACACAGGCGCCGCGCACAACGAGCGTACTCAGCCGAACGACCGATGGGTCTGAGAGGCGGACTGACGCCTCTTCCACCATCACGTCAACGTCGGCTGCCAGCCGGATGGGTCGTCTTAGGCCGAGGCCGTGCAGGCGCGTCCGAGGACGGCCGATGCCTGGCCGACGCGAGGGACGGCCGTGGGCTGAACAGGGCAATGCGAGCCCGGGCGTTTGCAACGAATCGCCTCGCAGCGCTGCCAATGAGCCATGAGGGCGCTTCAGCGGAATGATCGTCGGCGGGGGCCTTCCGCGCCGGGAATTTCCCGGCGGCCTCACCATCCCCGACGCCCGGATCTCGCGGTCGCGGCTTGTCGGGCACGGAACCGCAAGCCGGCACCGCCAGGGACCTGCCCTTTGCGGGGACACGCGTGGCGGGTGCTTGGGGTGCCGTCCAGGGTTGCCAAGCCTCGACGTCGGTCAGTTGAAGGAAAGCCGTGGCATCCGACTTCGCCAGGTGAAGCATCCGACGAATGAACTCATCCCTGAAAGACTGGGCCTCGATCCGATCGAATCCCTCGACAGGCCTGGCGCCTTGCGCGATCTTGATGGCGTGGTGCAAGGCGTCGAGGAACCCACGCGTGGTCGCCGGAGCAGCGATGCGGTTGGCGTCGGCCTCCGCCACGGAGCCGCCGCGGACCCGCAGGGTCGCCATGAACTGCTCGGCCGAGCCTCGACGGCGGTGGCCGAAGTAGAGGACTTGCGACGCCCCTTCGCAGTCTCCAGGCAGCTCGCGTCGTTGGTCCTCTTCGCTGAAGCACACGACCGCGGTATCGCCCAGTTCCAGAAGCTCGACAGCCAGGGCGGTCAGTTGCTTGATCGCTCGCTCCCGCATTTCCGGGTCCCACCACTCCCGCTCCAGCCGACTCAAGTTGAAATGAAGCCCCTCCGACTGAACGCGCCGATCAAAGCGCGTCTCCGACGGGCTCAGGGGCCTCCGGACGGTATGCGGCATCAGGACGCTGGTTTCTCCGCGCCAGGTCGTCGGGACATCGGGGCGCTCCCACCACTTGGCAGCGTCCGCGTCCGCGACTGAGGCTGAGGCGCCTTGGAGATTGTTCGATAGGTCGTACAAGGATCGATCTCTGCAATTGACAACGATCCTTGAGTAGCCTGTCCCTGCCGAACGTTCATGCTGCGAGAGCGTCCTGAGACGCAGCCGCTGCGCGACGAAGGACGTGCTAGAACAGATCCTGCTGTTCGCCGACCTGCTGCCCCGTTGCGCGCGCTTCGATCGCGAGGATCTTCAGCTTCGTCACGACGCCCCCCGGCGCGGAGAAGCCCGTCAGGTTCGCCGCCTTGCCGGCGGTTGGCGCTCCCATCACGCGATGGCAGGGGACGATCGGCGCGAACGGGTTGTGGCCCTCCGCGCGGCCGACGGCGCGCGCCGCGTTCGGTTGCCCGAGCCGCGCCGCCACCTCGCCGTAGGTCAGTGTCTGCCCCACCGGGATGCGCCGCGTGAACGCGAGCACCTCGCGATCGAAGGCCGGCACCGCGCTGTCGTCGAGCTCGACTTCCAGCAGATCGCGCGCCTCGCCGTCGAGCAGCGCGCGCACACCGACGCAAGCCTGCTTCACCGGCTCGGGCAGGCGCTCGAAATCCGCCACCTCACGCCCCGCGGGGAAACGCACCTGCATGCGGTCGCGCGTGACGGACAGCGTCTCCTCCGGCAACTGCGAGCCGACGACGCCGCGCTCGGTCCACGCGATGCCGCAGTGGCCGAGCACCGTCGGATAGCAATGGAAGAACACCTGGGGCGCCATGGCGGGATGCTGAGCCGAGGCGCGGTCAGTTCGTGACAGGAGCCTGGGCGGCCGGCTCAATCGCCGCGTCGACGGGCGGCTTGAACGCGGGATGCTGGCTGGCGATCTCGGCAGCCTGCAGGCGGGCGGCGGTGGCGAGCTTCGCGACCTCGCGCGGCGTCATCGCCTTGAGCTTGTGATCCGACCACACCTGACGCCAGCGGCGCGCGCCGGGCAGGCCGTTCCACAGGCCGAGCGCGTGTCGCATCGCCTGCGACCACGGGCGGCCGAGCGCGACCTGCCGATCAAGATAGTCGAGCCACTGGTCCTCGACCTCTTCACGGCTGGCGACGGGGGCGGCCTGCTCGCCGAAGAAGCGCTGGTCCCACTGCGCCATCTGCCAGGGCTCGTGATAGGCCTGCCGGCCGATCATCACGCCGTCGACATGGTCGAGCTGCTGGGCGATCTCGTCGTCCGTCTTGAGGCCGCCGTTGATGGCGATCGTCAGATGCGGGAACTCGCGCTTGAGGCGATGCACGAGTTCGTAGCGCAGCGGCGGGATGTCGCGGTTCTCCTTCGGCGACAGGCCCTGCAGCCAGGCGTTGCGCGCATGGACGAGAAAGACCTCGCAGCCTGCGTCGGCGACCTGGCCGACGAAGTCGCGGACGAAGTCGTAGCTCTCGATCCTGTCGATGCCGATGCGGTGCTTGACGGTGACCGGGATCGCGACCGCGTCGCGCATCGCCTTGACGCCGTCGGCGACCAGCGCGGGCTCCGCCATCAGGCACGCGCCGAACGCGCCGCGCTGGACGCGCTCGCTCGGGCAGCCGCAGTTCAGGTTGACCTCGTCGTAGCCCCATTGCTCGGCCAGCTTCGCGCAGGCGGCGAGATCGGCCGGCTCCGAACCGCCGAGCTGCAGCGCCACGGGGTGTTCCTGCTCGTTGAAATCGAGGTGCCGGGGCTTGTCGCCGTGCAAGATTGCGCCGGTCGTCACCATCTCGGTGTAGAGCAGCGTATGGCGGGTCAGCAGCCGGTGGAGATAACGGCAGTCGGCCGTCGTCCAGTCCAGCATCGGGGCGACGGACAGGCGCCAGGGGGAGAACTTCGAGGACATAGGGGGCGGATTATCCCGCGCCGCCCGGGATCGGGCGCCGGACGGGGCTTCCCCCGGCGTTCACCCGCCGCGGAGCCGTCAACCCCTCCTTAGAGGCAGCTTCTTGTTTCCAATTGCTTCCACGCCGCTGAAGCCGGCGACGCCGGGGCTTGCGTACGTCGTACCATCCCCGCCGCCTCCGCGGTCTCCTGCCCCACGTCCGATGTTCCCGTCCCGCCGCCCGCTCGGCTCCGCCAGCGGCCTTACGCGCCTTCATGGCACCGTCCTCGCGCTGCTGATCGCCGCGGGCGTGGCGCTGCCGTCGGCGCATGCGACGCAGACACCGACGAAGGGCAAGGCGACGAAGGCGACGAAGGCGGCGACGTCAGGCCCCTCGGCGAACGAGCCGGCGTCGAACCTGGCGAAATCCGAACTCGCCGACATCGCCGATCTGCGCAAGCGCATGTCAGCGAAGACGGTGGCCCTGACGCGGCATGCCGAGGTTGCCGACATCGCCATCCAGGTCTGGGCGCGGACGACGCTCCCGAAGAAGTACTACGTCGCCGTGACGCAGCAGGGCACGCTGCGGCGCACGCTCACCGCCAACGATGAAGCCGAAGCCTGGCGCAGCTACGACAGCTTCCGCCGGATGGCCGGCCTGGGCGAGGTGGGACGGCCGGTGCTGCTGGGTCAGCAGATGACCGCCATTCCGGTGCAGCCCTTGCCCCCGCTGGCGCCGCCCCCGCCGCCTTCGTTCTCATCCCCACCGCCGGCCCGCACGCCGGTGGCCACCGCGGCGGTCGGGATGTCAGAGCCGGAGAGCCTCACGCGCGCGCCGTCGTCGAGAAGCAACGTGCCCATGGCCGCCAGGGAGATCTCCGCGACGACGGGCGAGACCGTGGAGTCGCGTGTCGCCGGCTATGCGGTCGAGACACTGCGCCGCGCACGCTTCGGCGACGAGGTGGCGCGGCTGGTCTGGAACGCCGAGAGCGCGCTGTACTTCGTGTCTCTCACGCGCCAGGGCTCGGTCGTGGTCATGCTGCGCAGCCGCGACGGCGCCGAGGCGACCCGGGCCTACGAGGACTACGTGCGGCAGGCCGAGACGCGCGCGGCGTTGCTGCAGGGACGCACGGCGGGGCCGATGTCGTCGGCGTCTCGCTAGCCGCGGCGCCTCGTCCTACAGACATCGCCCCGGGAACGGCGAAGACTCGGTGCATCCGGCCGCCACGGCCATCGAGAGGCACCTCATGATCCGCAAGCTCAGCAACGGTCAGTACCGCCTCTATTCCCGCAACCCGGATCCGAAGACGGGGAAGCGCCGCAACCTCGGCACCTTCGACACCCGCGAGGCCGCGGAGAAGCACGAGCGGGAGGTGCAGTACTTCAAGCGGCATTGACCCCTCAAGGAGCTCGTGGTCCATGCCAGCCGTCACAGCAGTCGAATACCTCCTTCGCTTCGCGCTGTTGATTTCGCATTTCCTCCTCGGAGATATCGCGCCAAAGCTTGTAGTCGGCCATCACTCGACGCTCGCGCAATGTGGTTAGTTGCTTCGCCAAGTGATGGGCCACGCGCATCTGCCGCGCGGGACAAGACTTGGGAGGATCCGCGAGACGTTCGATCAGTTGCTGATGAACACCGTGGACCTTCCGGCTCGACGGGGTCGGTCGAGGAAGCGACTTCGCCCATTCCCGACAGCGGTGATACGCCGCGTAGTAGGCACGACTGATCATCGCCCGCCGACGCGCTTCGGGCGTATGTCCACGCAGGCCTTGCGCATGCACAAGCAGATCCTTGCTTGACGTCGACATCACTCGTCCTCCTCGTCGCAATCATCGTAATGATCGTAGGGGTCCAATTCGTCTTCACCGTCTTCGACGTCCTTGTCGCCGGCAGCCTCCTGGTCGACCGGACCGTCCCAGCGCCCCCTGAATGCAATCTGAAAGCCCAGCGACTGGAGATCACAGTCGATGATTCGCCATGAGCAGGCCGTCGACACCACATGCCCGACTTCCCAAGGGGCATCGATGCGCAGCTCGTAGCGCATGCCAACGAATCCTGCTTCCTTCGGCGAGAAGGTCACTCGTGCCGGGCAATTGCACAGCTGCAGCGAATGTTCCTTCAGGACGTCTGCGGCCACCTGCAGCATCTGCACGACCTGCGACCAACGCAATCGGTGATGCCGCAGCACCTGATCCATGTCTTCGGCCACTTGGTGCCAATCCACGGCCTTCGTCGATCCGGAACAGCTCCCGTCGCACGCCGTCGATGGCTCGCCGAACAGCGCCGTCGGCGCTGCAAGCAGAGCCACGATCTCGTCGAATTCCGCCACAGGCCGTCCCACCACCGGCGGTAGTCGTTTCACCAGATTCTTCGCCTGCGCCAAACGAACATCCATCACCATCACCGTCCTCGCTTTCTCTTGCACTCAAGCAGTCGTTCGATCCGAATGCACGCAGTGTCGAACCGGATCCGCCGATGTCGATTCCCCTCGAAGGGCGATTAAATGGGGGACACACCTTCGTGTGAGTCGCTCCCCCTGCACAAACCGATGCAGGTCATTGCGTCGAAGCCTCTATGCTTGAACGGAACCGGCCCGCCCCGGCGCGCCGACTACCAGAGAGCACAGGGAGACAACATGCGACTTTCCGTTCGACGCGGCCGTGGGCCGCTGCATGCACTGGTCTTGGCCTTGACCGTGGTATCGGCCGTTGGTTCGGCCGCGCTGCTCGCGGGCTGCAACGGCGATGACGACGGGGACGGGACACCCGCCTTCAAGTACAACGCCGAGGTCCGGCGCACCGCCCTGGGCGTGCCCCACATCAAGGCCGCCGACTGGGGCGGCGCCGGTTACGGGTACGGCTACGCGCAGGCGCAGGACGACCTGTGCACCATCGCCAACTCGATGCTCACCTTCCGCGGTGAACGCGCGCGCCACTTCGGCGCCGATGCCGTCATCCCCTTCCAGGGCACCATCGGCCAGCCGAAGAACCTCGACTCGGACTTCTATCACCGCCACGTCCTCAACGACGACGTGATGCAGCGGCTGATCGCCGCGCAGCCGGACAAGCTCAAGCAGCTCGTCGCCGGCTTCGCCGCCGGCTACAACCGCTACGTGCGCGAGATCAAGGCCGGCGCGGAACCCACCGCCCATGCGGCCTGCCGCAACGAGGCCTGGGTCGTGCCCGTGTCGGACACGGACATCTTCCGCCGGATGTACGCCGCGCACTTCGCGGCGGGCTACAGCAACTTCATCGCGCAGATCGCGAACGCCACGCCACCCGCGGCGGCGACACCCGCAGCGGCGACACCGGCGATGGCGACACCCGCGATGGCGACGTCCACGATGGCGACGTCCACGATCGTCCTGGGGGCCGCAGCCACCGAAGCGACCGCAACGACTGCAACGACCGCAGCGACCGCAGCGACCGCAGCGACGGTACAGGCTGCGGCGGCCAAGGCATCGCGACGTGCGCGCACCGCGGCGCCGCAGCGACTCGCCATCGCCACGCAGCACCTGCCCGACTTCCAGGTCGGCGGCAGCGACGGCGTGGGCAGCAACATGATCGGCTTCGGCACCGCCGCGACCGGCGACGGCAGCCCGCTGCTGTTCGGCAACCCGCATTGGTACTGGCGCGGCCCCGACCGCTTCTACCAGGCGCAGCTCACGATCCCCGGCGAACTCAACGTCGCCGGCACGTCCTTCCTGGCGATCCCGGTCATCCAGATCGGCTACACGGACAACGTCGCCTGGAGCCACACCGTCTCCACCGCGCGCCGCTACGGCTTGTTCCAGCTCACGCTGACGCCCGGCGACCCGACCAGCTACCAGCGCGACGGCGCCCCCGTGAAGATGACGGCCCGCGCGATCACCGTGCAGGTCAAGCAGGGCGACGGCAGCGTCGCGCCGGTGTCGCGCACGCTTTATGAGTCGCAGTACGGCCCGATCGTCAACCTCGGCGCGCTCAACGCGGCGCTGGGCTGGAACACGAACACCGTCTTCGCGATCCGGGACATCAACGGCGACAACTTCCGCGTGTTCCGCGTCTGGCTGCGCTGGAGCCAGGCCAAGACGCTGGACGAGCTCGCCGCCATCCAGCGCGAGGAATCCTCGATCCCCTGGGTCAACACGGTCGCCGTCGCGCGCGGCAGCGGCCAGGCCTGGTACGCCGACATCGGCGCGATGCCCAACGTCTCCGCCTCGCAGCTCGGCAGCTGCGCGACGGCCTTGACGACCGCGCTCAGCGCCGCGCTGCCGCGCACGCCGGTGCTCGACGGCTCCAAGAGCAGCTGCGACTGGCAGAGCGATCCCGACTCCAAGCAGCCCGGCGCGCTGGGCCCCGCCCGCATGCCCAGCCTGCTGCGCGACGACTACGTGCTCAACAGCAACGACAGCTACTGGCTGGCCAACACGGCCGCGCCGCTGACCGGGTATCCGGACATCCTCGGACCGGCGGGCACGACGTCGATCAGCTTCCGCACGCGTCTGGCGCATCTGCTGGCCCAAGGACGCCTGGCCGGCACCGACGGCTATGGCAGCAACAAGGCCACCAGCGAGACCGTGCGCGCCATGGTGCTCAACAGCCGCACGCTCACCTCGGAGCTCTTCAGGGACCAGGCGGTCGCGATGTTCTGCGCGCCGCCGACGGCGTTCACCGTGGGCGGCGATCCGGCCACGGGCGAGACCTTCAGCCCGGCGCGCAACGTCGACCCCACCGAGGCCTGCGCGGCACTGCAGGCGTGGGACGGCAAGGCGCTGCTGGCGTCGCGCGGCGCGCACCTGTGGGACGAGTTCTGGACGCGCGCGTCGCGCATCCCTGAGGCCTCGCTGTTCGCGGTGCCCTTCAGCAGCGCCGATCCGCTGCACACACCGCGCGACCTGAACGTCGCCGTGAAGACGACGCTGCAGCAAGCCTTCGGCGCGGCGATCCTGCGCGTGCAGGCCAGCGGCTTCGCGCTGAACGCGACGCGCGGCGAGACGCTCTTCGCCACCCGCGGCAGCGAGAAGATCCCCCTCTTCGGCGGCTGCGGGCAGCCGCAGGGCTACTACACGGTGGCCTGCGCGCTCAGCCGGCTGGACCAGGGCGGCTACGACCTCAACACCGCCACCAGCGCCAACAGCTACATGCAGGTGGTGCGCTTCCCCGGAGAGGGTGTCGAGGCCTACACCTTCCTGACCTTCTCGCAGTCGGACGACCCGGCCTCCGCGCACTACAGCGACTACACGCGCGCCTACAGCGCCGGGCAGTGGCAGAAGGTGCCCTTCTCCGAGGCCGACATCGCCAAGGACACGGCCTTCACGACGAAGACCATCAGCGAATAGCGCGACGGACACGCGCTTGCGACGGCCTGACCGATGGCCAGGCGCGTAAGCCGCCTCGGCAAGGTGGGGCTGAGGTCAGGGCTTGCGTCGGCCATCGCAGCAGTCGAAGACCTCCTGCGCGAGCCCTACTTGAACGCTGAGTTCCCTTCGGTCCAGCTCCTCCGACAGCTTGTAGTCGGCCCGGACCCTCAGCTTTCGCAGTTCGTCGAGGCTGTCGCCAAGCCATCGAGAAAGCTTGGCCTGTTCGCCGGTGCATTGCGTATCAGGTGTTTGAAGTCGCAGGATCAGGCGTTGATGGACGCCGCCGCGCCGCCTGAGTGGATTTCCACGAGCGGGCAACGATCGCTCCCACTCGAGGCAACGGTGATAGCTGGCGTAGTAGGCGCGACTTGCCAGATTGCGCCGGCGTGCCTCAGGCACGACGAGCGGTCGTTCTTTCGCTTGATGAAGCAGGTCATGACTGGTGACGGGCATCGCACTTACCTCACTCCAGGTCCGCTTCACGGCGATCCAGTTCGGCCAGCTCTTCCTCGGTCCATTCGCCGACGAATCCGAACATGAAACCATGCCGATGCATGTCGCGATCGATCAGGCGCCAAATGAACTTGTCGGTGAGCGCCCGAGCCACCTGATGAGGCGCGTCAATTCGGAGGTTGTAGCTGAAGCCGGGCTCCTCCATCTCCGGCGGATAGATGTCGACACACTCGGGATTGCCGCGACAGATTTTCAGGCCACTCTCGCGCAACACTTCCGCTGCAACCTGCAGGACTTCCACCATCGTGGTGGCCGTCATCCAATGCTCTGCTGCGGTCTGATGAGCGACTTGCAGCAACTCATCCCAATCTACGCGTGGACACCTGGCATTCGGATCGACCTCCTTGTCGCCAGGTTCCCCGAACAGCGCGCTCGGTTCTCGCAGTATTGCCATCAGATCATCGAAATGGAACGTCTGCCGGGGCGGAAGCCGCGACATGCCGGCCACCACCATGGTTGCCCGTTCCAACTGCGCATTCATCGTCATTGCACATCTCCTGTTGCCGAGTCCTCGACCCGTGAAGGCATGCAGTGTCGAATCAGAAGCGCGTTTGTCGATTCCCCTCGAAGAGCGAATCGATGGGGGAAATCACTTCGAGTAGGTGAGTCCCCCCGCACATACACATGAGGGTCATTGCGAGGGAACCACCGATGCTCACAGCCCCATTGCTTGCGGCGCCTGCGCCGCTTCGGAGCGCACGGGTCCGTGACGCTGCCGAAGCGGGGTCGATGGCATCAGGCGGGTCGGCGGACGTCACCGACTCCGTCATCCGCTGAACCCGATCGTGTAGCCCCATGAGTTCAGGCGCGCCGGGATCGCGTTGAACGCGAGGCTGATGCGCGTCTGGCCGTCGTTGGGCGGCACCGCATGCATCAGGTAGCTCGGGAACAGCATCAGGTCGCCGGGCGACGGCGAGGGGCTGATCCACTTCTCCGCATTGAACGGCCCCGCGACCATGCCGGGGTGGTCGTTCTTGAAGCTGAAATCGGTGCCGCCCGGCGACTTCATGAACACGGTCCGCGCCGAGTCGTCCGTCCCCGTCAGGTACACGATCCCCGAGGCGAAGCTGTTGGCGTGGTTGTGCATCGCCTGATGGCCGCCGTGCGCCATCACGTTGACCCAGAGCTCCTTGACGCCCCAGGCCATGCGTTCGCCGAAGAGCAGCGCGCCGAACTCCGACAGCGGCCCCGCCAGCAGCGCCGCGACGTCGACCAGCAAGGGGCTGTCGCCCGGCTGGAGCATCCGCGTGTGCACCAGCTTCGCGGAGCTGTTGTTGTCCCGCACGGCCTCCGCGCTGAAGTGCGCCACGAGGGCCGCCACCAGCGTCGGCGGCAAGGCGCCCGGCACGCGCATCACGGGCGTAGGGAACAGACTGAAGGTTTCGGATGCAGGCATCGACGCTCCCCTCACCCGGCGATCGCCGCGATGCGCAGCCACGACCAGTACGCCGCCGCCGAGCCGATCAGGTACAGCAGCGCGGTGCGCAGCCGCCCGGTCCACGGCCATCGGCGCGAGACCCGCCACAGCGCCCAGCAGGCGCCGACCGTCATCAACTGGCCGATCTCGACGCCGACGTTGAAGGTCAGCAGCGCGACCAGCAGGTGGTTCTCCGGCAGGCCGATCTCCCGCAGCGCGCCGGCAAAGCCGAGCCCGTGCACCAGCCCGAACAGGAAGGCCACCAGCGCCGGCCAGCGGCGCGCCAGCGTCTCGTGGCCCTTCGATGGTTTCAGCGCCTCGCACGCGACCAGCACGATGGACAGCGCGATCGTGGCCTCCACCGGCGGCGGCCGCAGCTGCAGCCAGCCCAGCGCGCTCATGCCCAGCGTCAGGCTGTGCGCCGCGGTGAACGCGGTGATCGTCCACAGCAGCTGGCGTCGGAATCCCACCAGGAACAGCAGCCCGATCACGAACATCAGGTGGTCGATGCCGGCCAGGATGTGCTCCACGCCCAGCAGCGTGTAGGCGCGGGCGATCTCGCCCATGCCGCGCCTGTCCTGCGCCGAGCCGAACAGCTGCACCGACGGCTGCCCCGCCGTCAGCGTGTAGACGCTGGTCTGGCCGTCGATCCAGAACACCTTCACCAGCGCGGCCGAGTACTGGCGGCCGACACCGTCCATCGTCAGCGTGCCCGTCAGGCCCGACTTGCCGCAATGCAGGGTCAGGCCCTCCGCCGTGCAGCCCTCGGGCCACGCCGGCGCGAGCACTTCATCGGCGGCGCGCTTCTCGCTCGCCGTCCATTGCCAGATGAATTCACCGGGCGCGGTCTCGCGCACCTGCATCTCGGCCATGCTCATCTCGTGCGCCCGCGCACTGCCGCCCGCCAAGGCGGCCGCCGCCATCAGCAGGCCGAGCATCCGTCGCATCCAGAGGCTCATTTCGATTCGCCTCCGAGGCCGGCGGCCGGCGCGGTGGTCGACGTGGTCGCCGATGTCGCCGTCGTCGGCGCCGTCGAAATGGTCGTCGCCGTCGTCGCGGCGGTCTCACGGCGGATCGTGTACTTGCGGCTCAGCGCGAGGACTGCCGCACTGCGCTGCTCCGACAGCGTCGCATCGGTCCAGTCCTGCAGCACGACGCCGCGCAGCCTGTTGAAGTCGCCGGGTCGGGCCGGTGTCGTCGAGACCAGCCGCATGGCGCGCCAGGCCGGATTGCCGCCTTCAACGGTGCGGAACACACGCCACTCCCCGACGGTCGACGACTCGATCGCCTTCGCGAAGTCCGCGCCGTAGCTCTGCACGAGGTTGGCATGCGGACGGCCCTTGAAGACGCGCAGGCCGGCGCCGGTGTCGCCTGATGCGCCGCCATTCGCGCCATTCGCGCCACCCGCGCCGCCATTGAGCTTGGCGACGAAGGCGCGAAGCGCCGCCTCATCGGCGTCGCCGGCCAGCACGGCCTCCTCGAAGTCGAAGCGCGCGGGATCGTCGTACTTCTCGCGATGCGATTCGAACCAGCCGCGAAGGTGCGTGTCGTCGGCCGGCGGCAGCTTCACGCCGGCGTCGATCATGCTGAGCGACTTGAAGATCACGCGCTCGCGGATGGCGGTGTCGCCCTTGTCGAGCTGCAATGCGAGGCCTTCGCGGTACAGCACCTCGTTGTCGAGCCAGACCTGGCGCAGCGCGGCGAGCTCCTTCGCATCGGGCGCGCGGCCGCGCGAGGCGGTGAACACCTGCGTCGCCTCCGCATCGACCTCGGGGCCGATGACGATGCGCATCGGATCGTCCGCGCGGCTGACCATCACGTGGTCCACGCCGAACAGCACGCCGCCCAGCAGCAGGAAGTGCAGCAGCGGCTCGCGCGTCCACGAGGGCCAGCCGCCCTTGGACGACGAAGAAGAGGTAGAAGCAGCGCGCGCTTCGGCGGGGGGCATCGTCATCGACATGGCAATCGGATCACTTCTGAAAATGGAAATGCGCCGCGCGTCGAAACGCGCGGCGCCGAGGGCTTCAGTGCGACTGGCTTACTTCACACCTGCCACTTGCGTCGAACCGCTCACTTCGATGTAGACGGGGTTGCTGTAGAACCAGAGGTCCGACCAGGCGGCCACGTCGTAGGCCACGTACTTCACGCCGCCGACGGTTGGCAAGTGGTTCGGGCAGCCGTCGATGGTCGTGCCGGTGTAGGTCGTGCCGTTGGCCGGGACGTTGGTTCCCACCGTCGTGCAGGCGATGCGCAGCTTGGACGAGTCGTTGGCGTTGGTGTACAGGTCCGCCAGCGGATTGCCGCTGCCGTCGGTCTCGAACGGCACCGACGCCGGAAGGTTGGTGCCGCGCAGCCGCACGTACTGCGAGGCGGTCACCGCCGGGATCCGGGTGCTCATCTTCAGGAACTGCGTGCTGTCCGCGCCCGAGATCACCTTGACCCACGGCGACGAGCCGGCGCCGTTGAAGCTGCGGATCACCGCGGCCGTCGTGTTCTTCGCCGCGGCGGGGACGTTGGCCAGACCGGTGGTCGTGCCGTCGGTGCGCAGCCAGTTGGTGTTGCGCGGCCATTCGCCGGCGTAGTCGGCCGAGCCCGGCGCGCGGTAGCCGCTGACCAGGCCGCGGATCAGGTCGATGTGGTCCAGCACCGGCTGGTTGATCGGCTGCTCGATGCCGACCTGCTTCAGCGACGGATTCGGGAAGCTGTAGGGCGAGTAGTTCGTGCCCGCCGGATCGCGCACCGCGACGGCGACGACGAGCTCGGCGCCGGGACGCACCACCAGCTTCTCGCCCATCGTGGCGCAGCCGGTCACGTCGGTGTCGGTGTTGCCGGTGGCGGCGTTCAGCGCGAGCTGCTCCACCGAGGCGCTGCTGCGCGCGCCCGGGCCGGCGTAGGACGCGCAGACGACCACGGCCAGGCGGTCGATCAGTTGGCCGGTCGTCGACCAGGCGTTGCCCGAGCGCAGACCGTTGACGATGGCTTGCGGGCGCAGCTTGTCGGTGCCGTTGCGGACCATCGCGTAGGTGCGCTGGTACTCGCCGGGATAGAAGTCCTGCGTCGAGCGGCGGTCATCGGGACCGAAGCTGCCGCGGTTGTGCCAGTCGGAGCTGGCGAAGAACCAGAAGTTGCGGCCCTCGCCGAGCAGCGCGTCCCACACGCCGCCGACCACGCCCGCGTACACGCCGGTGCCGCCGAAGGTCGTGCCGCCGACGGAGTCGACCTTCTCGCTGCCGAAGGTGTTGCGGTTGACCTGGTACTCGCCGCGGTTGGCCGAGGCGCCGTGGCCCGGCTGCGATTCGAAGCCGAAGGCGATGCCCGGGGCGGCGTTGTTGAAGTTGCGCAGGTGCTCGACGTTGAAGCCCTGGTTGCCGTCGGCGTAGAACGGGCCGGCGCGCTCCAGGTGGGCCGGCACGTAGTAGCTGGCGGTCGCATGGTTCTGCGCCATCCACTTCAAGGCCTCGACCGTCTTCAGGTGGCCGCGCGTGCCGACGCCGGCGCCGCCGGCGGGCATCAGTTTCTGGGCCTGTGCGTTCCAGCTCACGTCGGCCTGGCTGTTGCTGCCCGGGACCGCGCAGTTCCAGTTGTTGCCCACGTTGGAGCCGGTGACGTTGCCGCGGCTGCGGTCGGTGTCGCCGCGGTCGAAGCAGTAGGACCACTGCGCCAGCGCGTCCGCGTTGCCCAGCGCGGAGAAGCTGCCGCTGGCGGGCAGCTGCGTGCCATCGATGCCGTTGGGCATCTGGCCCGTGACGATGGACATCGAGCTGTGCTCATGGCCGGCCACCACCGATTCCATGCCGATGAACAGCGGCAGGTTCTTCGCGACCGACAGGTACTCCAGCACCGGGTACTGGAACTCCTGGATCGACTGCCAGCGCCACATGTTGCCGTTGCCGCCGACGCCGCCGTTGTCGCCCTTGATCGCGGCCGCGCCGATGCTGGCGGACCAGGTCGTCGTCGGGCCCCGGCCGGCGACGAAGGGGTAGGACGGCGTGGACAGCGAGGCGTCCTCGACCAGCGTGCAGTTGCGGTTGCCGTTGCCGCCGTGGCCGGCCTGGACGAACCAGTCCAGGCCCCAGGGGGTGTCCTGCTTGTCGGTGACCTTCTTGACCAGCTTCTGCATCGAGATCGAGCCGTCCGAGCAGGTGGTGTGGTTGTGGAAGTCGCCGCTGACGTAGCGGCCGGGGGTCTTGCCCGCGGCGGCTGCCGGCGCGGGGACGGTGCTCAGCGAGAGGGAGCCGAGGGCGGCGAGCGCGGCGAGGGCGACGTCGCGTCGGGCGAAGGGGAAGCGCATGGTGGTTGCTCCAGGAGTCAGCGAGGACCGGATGAGGAAAAAGTCACGCGCAGCGTAGAAAGCCGGCTTGACCGAGCCGTGACAGCGCCGTGGCAGGACCCGGAATCGCGTCCCCTGAAACCAGGGACGCGGGAAACCCGTGGAGCGGGACTTCCGTCACGCGACTGCCTTGGACGGATTCGAGACTCGCGGCCGAAGCGTCCCGACGTGCAGGCCCGATCCGCGCGGCTTGCATGCGGGAGGCAACCCCTGACCCCCACCGGAGAACTCCCATGAAGCGTGCTGCTTCCACCGCCTTGATGTCCCTGGCCGCGCTGTCGGCCCTCGCCCTGTCCGCGGCGCCGGCCCATGCCGCCAACGCGTGGATCGACTTCGACGGCCCGACGAGCTTCGCCTCGGTCGCCGACTACTACAACGGCGGCACCGACGGCGCCGGCCTGAGCGGCGTCAACCTGGGCGTGTCGTTCAGCGGTTCGATCCTGGGCCTGGCCAACGACGGCCTGGCCGACAGCCCGAGCGGCAACTACTTCAGCAACGCCCCGACGATGGGCGGCGTGATGTTCAACAACATGGGCGAGACCGGCCTGATGAACGTCGCCAAGGGCTTCACCGGCGAAGTGTCGCTGTACTACTCGTCGGCAAGCGCGCTGGCCAGCGCGGTCACGATCTACAGCGGCCTGAACGGCACGGGGTCCATCCTGGGTTCGTTCTCGCTGGCCAACAACGCGCAGCTGGGCTGCTCGGAGTCGTCGTACTGCCACTTCGACCTGGCGTCGGTGAGCTTCGCCGGCGTGGGGCGCTCGCTGGTGTTCAGCGGCGGGCTGAACGCGGCGGTCGACAACATCGCCATCACGGCGGTGCCGGAGCCGGGGACCTACGCGCTGATGCTCGCCGGCCTCGCGGCCGTCGGGTTCGTGGCGCGGCGCAAGCGGGCGCAGTAAGTCTCGCCCGGGGGGCTTCCGGCCCCGCACCGACGATCAATGCGCCTGGAGGCGCATTGATCGTCATCAGCTGCCGCAGGTCTTGAAGAGCAGGCGCGCGTCGTAGAGTTGCTTCTTGAGATCGATCTCACTCACGGAGCGGCGCAAACGATAGTCCGCGATCACACGCTGATCCTTCTGGCGGCTCAGGAGCCGGTGCAGGTCGACCGATTGACACTTCTGCTTCGGCGTGCAGGCACCGTTCGGCGCGCCGAGCCTGTCGATCAGGCGCTGATGAATGCCGCCCTGCGGTTTCGCGACTTGGCCGCGCCGGGCCAGCCCACGCTCCCACGCCAGACATCGGTGGAAAGACGCGTAGTACGCGCGGGAAATGGCAGAACGCCGCCACGGCTCACCAACATGCCGGGCTTGCTCGCTGGCCAGTTCCAAAAGGTTTTCGGGTTTGATTGACATGCGATCTCCTCAGTCCAGGTCTTGATCCCAATCAAGACTCTCATCCGCTTCGTCGTCTCCAGCCCCTTGAACGAAGCTGAAGCAGAATCCGTGATAAGGCACGCCAACCTGATTGGCGAGCCCATCGAGTTCACGCGTCAAGTCACTGGCTCGCCTCCAGTCGGTGTCGACGCTCAACTCGATGAAGATATCCATCGTGTCCTCCTCATGGAGGAGAAGGATCGCCATCTCACCAGTGCAGATCCGGACACCATGCTTGAGGAGCACCTCGGCCCCCAAGTGCAGGTGAAACAACACATCGCTGCAGCGAGTTTCCCAGTAGGCGAGGAACTTGCCGATCTCCCGCGGCGCCGATGCCCAGTCGACCGACTCTCCCCGGTCCCTGGCTTTGCGCTCAGACGGAGTTCCAAAGAACTCTTCGGGCACGCGCAACATGCGCATCAGCCGAGCCAATCCAGGCATGCTTTCCAGCGCATCAAGCTCTGCCGCGGTCGACGGGTTGACGGGCGACAATGAAGGCACCGACGCCGTCTCCGGCTCGGTCACGCGTTCATCGAGTGACTCCACCTCCGGCTCCATCTCCAGCTCAGATTCCATTTCTGCAAACGCCATTTGCATCTCTCCATGTCTACTGCAACAACCACCGAGCTCACGGCTCGAATGCATGCAGTGTCGAAGCGAAGTGGCGTTTGTCGATTCCCTCCGAAGGGCGTTCTGATGGGGGGCGTTGATTGAAGTAGGTCAGTCCCCCTGCGTCTACGCAGAAGAGGTCATTGATTCAGCGCAGCGTCAGAAGCTGCGGCGCAGCGTGACGCGCACGGTGCGCGGTTCGGCCGGATGCACGTGGCGATCGGCGACCGGTGCGGCCTCGCCGGGCAGCTGCGACTCGTAGTAGTACTCGATGTCGTTGACCTTGCGGTCGAAGAGATTGAAAACGTCCAGCGTCAGCTCGGTCTTCGTGCCGAAGCGCCGGCTCACGCGCAGGTTGGTCGTCAGCGACGAATGCGAGCGGACGCTGTTGTCCTCGATCAGCGCGCCGCTGCCCAGGTAGCGCCATTGCAGGCTCGCCGACCAGGGCCCGAGTTCCCGCACCGTCACGCCCATCGAGGCGACCTTGTCGACCGCATTGGGAATGCGATTGCCAGCCGGATCGGCGTCGGAGAAACGCGCGTGCGTCCACGCGAGATCCGCATCGATCAGCAGCCAGGGCAGTGGCACGTAGCGGTTGTTCCACTCGATGCCGCGCCGCCGGCTCGGCCGGTTGGCCTCGGTCGCGCCGGCGTCGCCGACATAGACCAGCTCCGAATCGAAGTCCAGCTTCCACAGCGCCACCGAGCTCTGAAGCCCGGGCACGATCTCGCTGCGCAGGCCGAGCTCGTAGCCCCTGGCCTTCACCAGGCCCTGCGCCGGATCGATCGCGCTGGTCACCCCGCGCGCGTCGTTGCTGTGGAAGCCGCGGCCGGCGTTGACGAACAGCTCCGTCTTCGCCCAAGGTCCCAGCACCAGCGAGAACTTCGGCGACACCAGCGTCTCGCGCGCATTGCCGGAGTTGCCTCCCCCAGCGCGGTGGTCCACGCGGAAGCGCCCCTGGTCGGCGCGCACGCCGAGCACCGAACGCGCCCACGGCGCGAGCTCGACGCTGGTCTGGCCGTACACGCCGGACAGCGTCTCGCGCACGTCGTCGTCGCGCGTCGTGTCGGTCGCCGGATCGACGACCACGCGCGCCACCGTCTTGAACAGCCCCAACCGCGCCCGGTCCTGGCGCACCTGGAAGCCGAACTCGGAACGCGCCGGCAGGCCGCCGAGCACGTGGTCGAACGCGTGACTGCCGCTCAGGCCGTAGACCTTGCGGTCGTCCTTCTGCGCGAACTGGTCGCCCACGTCGGGGCGCTCCATCGCGTAGGTGAAGTTGGAATACAGCGCCAGTTGATAGGCCATCGCATAGGCGGCCAGTCGCGTGCTGCTGCCCTCGGCATCGCGCTGCCATTCGGCGGACAGGCTGCTGCGGCGCGTGTCGCCGCCGTCGCTCGGGTCGACCGCATCGAAGCGCCCGAAGGGCCGCCCCTCGAAGCGGCCCGCATCGATCAGCCGCTGCGGCACCTGGTCCGTCGAGGTCCAGTCCGCGCGGTAGTCCATCAGCCCGATGCGCCAGCGGTCGGCCCCGGTGCCGCCCGTGCCCGCGGTGCCGCCCGACAGGCTCAGCACCACGTTGCGACGGCTCAGGTCTTCCGGCAGCTTCCACGGACCGTCGTTGCGCATGCCCTCCGCGGCGCCGAGCAGCTGCATGCCGCCGCCGATGTCCGTCGATCCGGCCGCCAAGGCGCGCCGGTACTTGCCCTCCCCCAGCGTGAGCGCGACGAAGGGATCGTCGAGCCGGCGGAAGTAGCCGATGTCCGCCGACCCCGCGGCTGCGAAGTCGCCGTTGCCGGCGAAGTACGGCCCCTTGCGGTAGTCGATGCGCTCGACCAGTTCCGGGATCAGGAAGTTGAGGTCCGAGTAGCCCTGCCCGTGCGCATGGCTGGGCATGTTGACCGGCAGTCCCATGACCGACGTGGCGAAGTCGGTCCCGTGGTCCAGGTTGAAGCCGCGCAGGAAGTACTGGTTGGCCTTTCCGTCGCCGCTGTGCTGCGTGACGATCAACCCCGGCACGAACTCGAGCACTTCGCCGGTCCGCAGCGCCGGGCGGCTCTTCAGCAGTTCGGCGCGAACGGCACCCTGCGAGGCGGCGTCCGTCGTGCCGATGGCGTTGTCGTAGTGACGGCCGCTGAGCTCGACGCGATCCAGCGTCACGGGCTCCGCCCTGGCGACCTGGACTGGCCTCGAGGGCGGGCTCGGTGTCGGGGTCAGGTCTTGCATCGGCGAAGCCGACTTGGCCTGTGGCACGTCCGCGCTCCCTGGAATCTGGGCACACGCGTGGCCGCAGACCGCCAACACCACCGCGCCGATGCGCGCCCTGTTCGCGGCCCTGGGCCCTCGCCTGATCGTCATCCGTCCGTCGCTCCGAAATCCATCCGCACGGGAGGTGCGAAGTGCGGCGACTCTAGGCGGGCGCTGTGAAGGTTCTCTGAAAACGCGGGGGTCGGGTTTTGCCCGTCACTCACGTGGGGGACAACGCGGGCGATGGGCGACCCGCGGCGTCATCCGCCAGCCCGTCGAACCGCCGGCGGGCCGGTCGAGCCGACGAGCCGACGGACCTCGATCAGTCGATCAGTCGAGCCCGCGCAGCGGGTGCTCGGCGGCCGTCCAGGGGCTCTGGAAGAAGGCCTCGACGTCGGCGCGCGTCACGTCCTCGACGCGGGCCGGGTGCCATTTCGGCGCGTGGTCCTTGTCGATGGCCAGCGCGCGCACGCCCTCGACCGTCTCGCTGGCGGCGCCGGGCCGGAGGTGGAAGCAGTGATGCACCAGATCGCGCTCCATGCGCAGGTCGTCGGCCAGGCTCATCGACGCGGCGCGCCGGATCTGCTCCAGCGTCACCGCCATCATCAGCGGCGAGCGCTGCTTCAGCGTCGCCAGCGTGTGCTGCGCCCAGGGATCGGCGTCCGCCTCGAGCGAGGCGAACAGCGCCGGCACCGAAGCCGCCGAGAAGTGCCTGTTGATCAGCGCGCGCGAGTTCCAGTGCTCGGCGACCGGCGCCAGGTCCACGCGTTCCATCACCGTCGCGACCACGTGCTCGGCGCTGTCCTGCACGCCGGTGCGGAACGCCTCGACGATCGCCGGGAGCTCGCTGCTCTGGACGAAGACATCGCCCAGGCCGAGCTCGATCGCGTCGCCCGCGCCGATGACCTGGCCGGTCAGCGCCAGCCACTCGCCGCTGCGGCCGGGGCAGCGGGACAGGAAGTAGCCGCCGCCGACGTCCGGGAACAGGCCGATGTTGGTCTCGGGCATCGCGAGCCTGGAGTGCTCCGTCAGCACGCGCAGCCGCGCGCCCTGGCTGATGCCCATGCCGCCGCCCATCACCACGCCGTCCATCAGCGCGATGAAGGGCTTGGGGAACTGGTGGATCAGGTGGTTGAGCGCGTATTCCTCGGTGAAGAACGCGTCCAGCGCATCGTCACCGGCGAGCGCGGCCTGGTGGAAGAAGCGGATGTCGCCCCCGGCGCAGAACGCCGCGGGTTTGCCCTCGCGCCCCGCGCCCATCAAGGCGACGGCCTGGATCGCGGGATCCCGGGCCCACGCGGTCAGCAGCGCGGTCATGTCGCGGATCATGGCCAGCGACAGCGCGTTCAGCGCCTGCGGACGGTTCAAGGTGATCAGGCCCAGGCAGCCGTTGACCTCGGCCAGGACCTGCCCTTCGGATTGCAGCGACGGAATCACAGCGACATCTCTCCACTCGTAGAAGCTGCCGGGCGGCGCCACGCGGCCAGCAGCTCATTGCCTATCAATGCGGCCAGCACCATAACACCGCCGAGCCGCGCGGCCCGCCGCATCAGCGGGACGGCGACACGCTGGCTCATGGCATCGGTCGACCTCATCCGGCCCCGTTCATGTTCGTCCGTCCTCATTCTTCCTGGTAGATGCCGACCACCGGCGCGCCGCCGGCCTCGACCCAGCCGCGGTACATGCCTTCGGTGTTGAAGCCGAGCCAGACGTTGCCCAGCGTGTCGACCGCGATCAGGCCGCCGTCGCCGTCCACCGTCGGCAGCTCGTCGAACACGACGCGCGCACAGGCCTCCGCCAGCGGCAGGCCGCCGATGCGCATCAGCGCGCCGACCTCGTGGGCCGCGGCGGCGCGGATGAAGGCCTCCCCGGTGCCCGTGCAGGAGACGGCGACGCTGCGGTCGTCCGCATAACAGCCGGCGCCGGGGATCGGCGAATCGCCGACGCGACCCGGCCGCTTGTTGGTCATCCCGCCGGTGGAGGTCGCCGCGGCGAGGTGGCCCGCCGCGTCGCGCACCACCGCGCCGACGGTGCCGAACTTGGTCTGCTCGTCGATGGGGCCGCCGGCGGTCCCGGGCACGGCGCCCGCATCGGCGAGCGCCTGCTGCCCGTCGTGATCCAGCACCTGGCCGAGCGCCGACGCCCTCGCCTTCTCCAGTTGCGCCAGCCGCTGCGGCGTGCCGAACCAGTCCGGCGCCACGCGCTCCAGGCCCTGCTCGAAGGCGAAGGTGTCCGCCGCCGTGCCGACCAGCAGCACGTGGCCGCTATGCGCCATCACCGCCCGCGCCGCGAGCACCGGATTGCGCACCCGCGTCACGCCGGCCACGGCGCCGGCGCCGCGATTGCGGCCGTCCATCACGCTGGCGTCGAGCTCATGCCGCTGGTCCGCCGTGTAGACCGAGCCCTTGCCGGCGTTGAAGAGCTCGCACTCTTCGAGCCGGCGCACGGCCTCCACCGCCACGTCCATCGCCGCGTCGCCGCGCGCCAGGCGGGACGCGCCGTCGGCCAGGATCTCCGCCAGCGCGGCGCGGTAACGCGCCTCCATGTCCGCGCTCATGCCGGCGCGGCGGATCGTGCCCGCGCCGCCGTGGATGGCGAGCACCGGCCGCGGCAGGGACGTCGCGAACAAGCTGGGAAGCGCGGTCGAGGTGGAGGGCGCGGTCGAGGTCGGGAGCGAGGCGGTCATGGCGGATCTTCGGAGCCCGGAAGCCGCGCATTCTCCCCCCACCCCCGGGATGCCCCTGGCTTTGTCCCGGTCGGGACAGGAAAAAATCGAACGCTCGTGCTAAAACCCGCCGCAGTCCGCAAGGACCACGACCAGTTCAACAAACGCCCGTAGCCTCGATCTGGGATGCACCGTCAGGCGCCAACCGCAGCCATGGCCCGGCCATGGCGAGGATTTGCAACGACGCGGGGCGCCCAAGGCGGGGCTGCGGAGGAGACGACATGGACCTCAACTTCACGCCTGAAGAGCAGGCCTTCCGGGCCGACATCCGCCAGTGGGTGGCCGAGCATCTTCCGAAGGACATCAGCCACAAGGTGCACAACGCGCTGCGGCTGAACAAGGACGATCTGCAGCGCTGGGCGCGCATCCTGGGCAAGCAGGGCTGGCACGGCTGGGCCTGGCCGAAGCAGTTCGGCGGCCCGGGCTGGAACGCCGTGCAGCGCCACCTGTTCGAAGAGGAATGCGCGCTGGCCGGCGCGCCGCGCGTCGTGCCCTTCGGGCCGGTGATGGTGGCGCCGGTGATCATGGCCTTCGGCTCGCGCGAGCAGCAGGAGCGCCACCTCCCCGGCATCATGAGCGGCGACGTCTGGTGGAGCCAGGGCTACAGCGAACCGGGCTCCGGGTCGGACCTGGCCTCGGTGAAGACGCGCGCCGAACGCCGCGGCGACACCTACGTCGTCAACGGCCAGAAGACCTGGACCACGCTGGGCCAGTACGGCGACTGGATCTTCTGCCTCGTGCGCACCGACACCAGCGTCAAGCCGCAGGCCGGCATCTCCTTCCTGCTGATCGACATGAAGTCGCCGGGCGTGACCGTGCGCCCGATCACCATGCTCGACGGCGAGCACGAGGTGAACGAGGTCTTCTTCGACGACGTGGTGGTCCCCGCGGAGAACCTGGTCGGCGAGGAGAACAAGGGCTGGACCTACGCCAAGTACCTGCTCGCGCACGAGCGCACCAACATCGCCGACGTCAACCGCGGCAAGCGCGAGCTGGAACGCCTCAAGCGCATCGCCAAGGCCGAGGGCGTCTACGACGACCCACGCTTCCGCGACCAGATCGCGTTGCTGGAGGTGGACATCGTCGCGCTCGAGATGATGGTGCTGCGCGTGCTGTCGGCCGAGTCCAGCGGCAAGCAGTCGCTGGACGTCGCCGGCCTGCTGAAGATCCGCGGCAGCGAGATCCAGCAGCGCTACACCGAGCTGATGATGCTGGCCGCCGGGCCGTATTCGACGCCTTTCATCCAGGAAGCGATGGAGGCCGGCTGGCAGGGCGACCAGGTCGGCGCGGCCCACTGCGCGCCGCTGGCGAGCCACTACTTCAACTATCGCAAGACGACGATCTACGGCGGCTCGAACGAGGTGCAACGCAACATCGTCGCGCAGACGGTTCTGGGCTGAGGCAGGAGACACGACATGGATTTCGATTTCACCGAAGACCAGAACTCGCTGCGCGACGCGGTGCGGCGCTATGTGGACAAGGACTACGGCTTCGAGCAGCGCCGCGCGATCGTGAAGGCGGGCGGCTTCTCGCGCGAGGCGTGGAACGCGCTGGCCGGACTGGGACTGACCGCGCTGGCCGTGCCCGAAGCGCATGGCGGCCTGGGTTTCGGCCCGGCCGAGGCGATGGTCGTGATGGAAGAGCTGGGCCGCGGGCTGGTGATGGAGCCGTATGCGCAGGGCGGGCTGGTCGCGCCGGCCGTGCTCGCGCACGCCGGCGATGACGTTCAAGGCGAGTGGCTGCCGCGCATCGCGGGCGGCGAAGCACTGGTCGTGCTGGCGCATCAGGAGCGCAAGGCGCGCTACCGGCTCGACGTCTGCGACACGCTCGCGACCGCCGATCACCGCTTGACCGGCGCGAAGAGCGTCGTCCCCGCGGGCGACTCGGCCGACGCGTTCATCGTGCCGGCATGCGCGGGCGGCGCCGGCGCGAACATCGCGCTGTACCTCGTCGCGAAGGACGCGGCGGGCGTCGCGCTGCGCGGATATGCGCTGCACGACGGCTCGCGCGCCGCCGAACTCACGCTCCAGGACACGCCCGCCACACTGCTGGTCGGGCCGGACCGCGGGCTCGCGGTGCTGGAGCACGCCGTCGACATCGCCATCGCCGCGCAGGCCGCGGAAGCGGTCGGTGCGATGGACCGCTTCGTCGCGTTGACGGCGGACTACCTGAACACGCGCAAGCAGTTCGGCGTCGCCATCGCGAGCTTCCAGGCGCTGCGCCACCGCATGGCCGACATCAAGATGCAGCTGGAGCTGGCGCGCTCGATGAGCTACTTCGCCACGCTCAAGCTGAACGAGCCGCCGGACGCGCGCCGCCGCGCGATCTCGCAGGCCAAGGTGCAGCTGGGTCAGTCGATGCGCTTCGTCGGCCAGCAGTGCACGCAGTTGCACGGCGGCATCGGCGTGACCGACGAGTACATCGGCAGCCACTACTTCAAGCGCCTGGCCGTCATGGAGATGCAGTACGGCGACTCGCTGCACCACCTCGGCGAGGTGAGTGCGCGCATGCAGGACACGGCCGGCGTCTTCGCCTGACGCAGCGGCGATTCGGGCGCACCGCGTCGTTGGAAATCCTCGCCATAGCGCTGCTATGGCTCCGGTTTCCGCCTAGCGGTGCATCCCGACTCGCCGCTGCGTACACTGGCGTGGCTCGCCCCTCCTGCGGCGAGGGAGCCTGCCATGTCTTTCGCCCCCTCCTCCCTGATCGTCGGCCTGCTGCTCGCGGCCGGCGTCGTGTCCGCCTCCGCCCAGGACTTCAAGCCCGGGTTGTGGGAGATCAAGCAGAAGCCCCAGCTCGATCCGCAGCGTCAGGCGCAGATGGAGCAGATGCAGAAGCAGATGGCGGCGCTGCCGCCCGAGCAGCGCAAGCAGATGGAATCGATGATGTCGCAGCACGGCGTCAGCATGAACTTCCAAGGCGGCGAGCTGACGCTCAAATCCTGCGTCACGAAGGAACAGGCCGACCGCGCCGCGATGCCCCGCACCGACGGCAAGTGCGAACACGACAGCAAGCGCACCGGCGACACGATGCTGGTGAACTTCCGCTGCACCAATCCGGCCTCGGAAGGGACCAACGAGATCACCTTCCTCGGCCCGGACCATTACAAGACCAAGAGCGAGATCCGCGCGCAGCGCGACGGCAAGACCGAGGTGATCCGTTCCACCGGCGAAGCCCGCTACCTGGGCAGCGACTGCGGCTCGCTGAAGCCGCAGGGTGGCAAGCCTTGAGCGGATCACCGACCGGCGCTTTGACCGGTGGCTTGCCTGACGGGTTGCCCGGCTCGTTGTCCGACGCGGTGTCCGACGCATTGCACGACGCGTTGCCCGAAGCATCGCCCGACGCCGGCGCCCTGTGCGACGTTGCCGGCCTGAAGGTCGGCCACTTCACGCATCCGTCGGTGCCCACCGGCTGCAGCGTCGTGCTGTGCGAGGCCGGCGCGACCGCCGGCGTCGATGTGCGCGGCGCCGCGCCGGGCACGCGCGACCTCGAACTGCTCCGTCCCGAGAACACCGTGCAGCAGGTCCACGCGATCCTGCTGACCGGCGGCAGCGCATTCGGCCTCGCCGCCGCGGACGGCGTGATGCGCTGGCTCGAGGAACGGGGACACGGCTTCCGTGTCGGCCAGGTGCGGGTGCCCATCGTGCCGGCCGCGGTGCTCTTCGATCTCTGGCTGCACGGGGCGCAGACCGCGCCCGATGCGGCGGCCGGCCGCGCGGCCTGCGACGCGGCATCGGCCGATGAGCGCTCGCGCGGACGCATCGGTGCCGGCACCGGCGCGACGGTGGGCAAGCTGCTGGGCGTCGAGCGCTCGATGCCGGGCGGACTGGGTATGGCCTCCGTCCGCATCGGCGGCGTGACGCTGTCGGCGATGGTGGCGGTGAACGCGGTGGGCGACGTCGTCGATCCGCGCGGCGGCGAGGTGATCGCGGGCTCGCGCGGCGCGGACGGCCGGCCGCGATCGACGGTCCAGGCGCTCCTTGACGGCGAACGCCCCGGCGGTGCGCTGCAGGGCAGCGCCACGACGATCGGCGTCATCGCGACCGATGCGCGCCTGACGAAGGCGCAAGCCACCAAGCTGGCCCAGATCGCGCACGACGGCCTGGCGCGCGCGATCCAGCCGGTTCACACGGTGATGGACGGGGACGTGATGTTCGCGCTCGCCACCGGCGCCGCCGACGTCGACGGCGACATGACGTTGCTCGGTGGGGTTGCCGCGGAAGTGGTGGCGCGCGCGATCGTGGACGCGGTCCGGGATCAGTCGCGCTGAGGGTCCGCTCTGGTTTGAGAACCCCGGCCGGCTGTCAGCCTTCCATCCCCGCGACCCGCGCCGGACGGTTCATTGGTCAAGGCAGATCCCGCGCCTCCAGCATCAGGCGGCCGAAGGCCATCAGTGACGCGAGGTCCTCGGGCCGGAACAGCTCCGGGCCGCGATCGCGACGGATGCTCAGGCATTCGTCCAGCACGACATCCTGCAGTTCGTCCGCGAAGATCGGGAAGCGGCGATGCACCTCGAGCAAGGCGTGGGCGGCCGCGAACGTGGCGCCGGTGTGCTGCCCCTGCGCGCACTGGAACGCCACGTGCGCCGTGGACGCCGTGCGGGCCAGATGCACGCTGGTGTCGAGCAATCGCTGGGGCGAAATGGGCTCGTCGTCGTCCACGTGCACCCGGATCCAGTCCAGCGACAGGGACAGGTCGCGCGGCGCATCGCCATCCGCGGCCGGGGTCTGCCGACCGGGCTGGAGGCTGAGCTCGATCTTGCGGACATGGTCTTCGGCCGCGCCCGGCCCCACGCCGCGCAACGGGGTCTCGCGCCCCTTCCGCGCAAAACGGGCGACCCCGTCCTCATTGACGAAGGCCGACTTGTCGCCGTCCAGGGGACTCGCGTGTGCAGGCTGTCTGTCCTTCGACGATCGAAGATCCACCACGCAGCCGATCTGGTGCTTCACGCAGGCACGGGCAAAACACAGCGCCTCCTGGACGGTCGGCGAGGCCATCAGCACCGGACCGTCGCGCAGGCGGCTGGCGTGGGGCAGCCCGTCGCCCAGCAGCGTCTCCTCGTTGAGATGGGCCGGCGTGCGCGAGCCCGCCGGCGCGCGGGGACAGCGCGGCAGCGTCGCTGTTTCGGCTCCCAACTGGTCGTGGAGGCGCCGGCCCTCGACATGATTGCCGGCCTGATTGCCGGCCTGAGCGTCGACCTGAGCGTGGGGGTCGACCTGCCCGTTGAAGGAGATGGAGGTGCGTTGGACGATGGATGGCATGGCGGCGAGGACCGGTTCGGAGGTGCCGTGTAGGTGCTCCTCACGTCCCCACCCATCCCACTGACGAACGTCCAACGTTGACATCGCTCAATTCCTGAACACATTCGCCCGCGAAGCGACAATTCCTCCCCATGACCTCGAGTTCCGCAATCTCCAACAAGTCCGCCAAGCCGGTGGCCCTCGCCCAGATCCTCTTCAGCCAGGGCTTCGGCACCCGCCGGCACTGCGCCGCGCTGGTCCACCACGGGCTGGTCTCGATCGGCGGCACGGTCGTCGACGATCCGCACCAGGCCTTCGACACCGCCGGCCTCGTCTTCGAGGTGGAAGGCCAGACCTGGCCCTACCACGACAAGGCGCTGATCCTCCTGTACAAGCCGGCCGGCTACGAGTGCTCGCGCAAGCCGAGCCACCATCCGAGCGTGTTCTCGCTGCTGCCCGAGCCGGTGCGCAACCGCGACATCCAGCCCGTGGGTCGCCTCGACGAGGACACCACCGGCCTGCTGCTGCTGACCGACGACGGTCCGCTGCAGCACAAGCTGACCAGCCCGAAGTACCACGTGCCCAAGCTCTACCAGGCGGTCTGCAAGGCCGATGTGGACGAGGAACAGCTGCGCCGGCTCGTCGCCGGCGTGCTGCTGGAGGAACGCAACCCCAAGCTCGCCGAGGAACCGGTGCGGGCGGTCTCTGCCGAACGCCTGCCCGACGGGCGCCTGCAGATGGCGCTCACCGAGGGCCGTTATCACCAGGCCAAGCGGATGGTGGCCGCGGTCGGCAACCGGGTGATGAGCCTGCACCGGCAGCGCATCGGCGCGCTGGAACTGCCGGCCGAGCTGAAGGAAGGCGGCTGGATGTGGCTCGACGAGCGTCAGCGCGAGCTCGCCATGTCCGAACCGCCGTCCGGCCCCGGCACTTCGGCGCCCGGCTCGGCCGGCTGACCCGGGGTCCGCGCCCCGGGGCGTCGCCGGACAGCGCCCATTCGCGGGAAGTCCCCGAGTCCATGGGGCGCCATCCTTGGGTAGAAACGCGCCACCGAAGCGCCGCCCTGGAGCAGCGCCAGCAGCAGGAGCCGCATCGGTCGGACACCTCGCCGACCGGGTCGTATGGGAATTTCAGACATCGCACATCACGAGGACAGCGCCGCCAGCGTGGCGATCCAGGTCCGGGCCGAGCGCCTGAGCAGCCTGCAGGCCCGCGTGGCCATGCCCGCGGCCGTGGGCGCGCTGTTCGGCCTGCTGCCGGTCGTGCTGCTGTGGCCGCACCTGCCCGTCGTGGACCTGCTGGGCTGGCTGGGGGCGCGCTGGATCATCTCGCTGTGGCGCACGGTCCAGGCCCGACGCTTCCTCGCCCTGCCGCTGCGGGAGCGCGCCTCGCCGCGCGAGGAGCGGCGCTACCTGGCCGGACTCGGACTCGACGGCCTGGCCTGGGGCGTGATCGGCGCCCTCTTCGCCACCCCCAACCTGCCGGAGATCGACGGCGCGGTCATGACGACACTGGTCGGCCTGGTCGCCTTCACGATGGTGTCGCTGGGCCACTGGGCGCGCGGGCAGGCGCTGTTCGCCTCGCTGGTGATCGCGCCGCTGGCGATCCGGCTCGCGCTGCAGGGCGGCGTGACCGGCTGGCTCAGCGTCGGCGGACTGGCGATGTTCTGGCTGCTGACGGTCCTGGAGTCCCGCCGCATCGAGGCCGGCACGCTGGAACTGCTGCGCCTGCGCTTCGAGCAGGCCCGCCTGGCCGAGCAGCGCCGCCTGGCGCTCAACGCCGCCGAGGAGACCAGCAGCAGCAAGAGCCGCTTCGTCGCGGTGATGAGCCACGAGATCCGCACGCCGCTCAACGGCATCATCGGCATGACCCAGTTGCTGGAGCGCGGCGACCTCAGCGCGCAGCAGCGCGAGCAGGTCGAGATCGTGCGCCGCTCCGGCCGGCACCTGCTGACGCTGGTCAACGACATCCTGGACCTGGCGCGCATCGAATCCGGCAAGCTGGTCGTCGAGGCGCGGCCCTTCGACATCCGCGAGGTCGCCGGCGACGTCGCCCGGCTGCTGGGCGAGTCCGCGCGGGCCAAGGGACTGGACTTCACGCTGAGCGTCGCGCCGCAGCTCCCCGCCCGGGCGATGGGCGACGCCTCGCGCATCCAGCAGGTGCTGCACAACCTGGTGGGCAACGCCATCAAGTTCACCGACCACGGCCGTGTCGGGCTCGAGGTCTCGTCGGTGCTGGACATGCGCGCCGGCACCCTGCTCCACTTCGCGGTCCGGGACACCGGCGACGGCATCCCGGCGGACCAGCTCGAACGCATCTTCGCGCCCTTCGAGCAGGCGGGCGGCCCCGGCACGGACCGCGCCCGCCGCGACGGCGCCGGCCTCGGGCTGACGATCTCCCGCGAGATCGCCCGGGCCATGGGCGGCGACCTGCGCTGCGCGTCGGCGCCGGGCCAGGGCTCGGTATTCGAGTTCACGCTGCCGCTGCAGGCCTGCGCCGCCGAGGCCGCCGCCCCGACGCGCGCCCCGTCCGCCGGCACGCCGCCGCCGCTGCCGCGACTGGAAGGCCGCGTGCTGCTGGTCGACGACAGTCCGGTCAACCTGCTGGTCGCCACGACGATGCTGGAGCGCTGCGGCCTGCGCGTCGTGCCGGCCGAGCACGGGCGCGAGGCGCTCGAGTTGTTGCGCGCCCAGCGCTTCGACCTCGTGCTGATGGACTGCCACATGCCCGAGCTGGACGGTTATGCGACCACGACCGCGTGGCGGCAGGAGGAGGCGCGCCGGCTGCTGCCGCGCACGCCGGTGGTCGCGCTGACCGCCAGCACCGTCGACGAGGACCGCGCCCGCTGCCTGGCCAGCGGCATGGACGGTCTGCTGGTCAAGCCGTTCGAGATGGACGAGCTGCTGGCCGTCGTCGCGCAGCACCTGCCCGGCGCGCCGGCCGCCGCGGCCGCCTGATCGGCGCCTGATCCATCGGATCCGCCAGATCCGCCCGAATCCACGCATCGGCGGCGGCGCCTCGCGCGGCGGCTGATAATCCCCGCCCATGCAGGTTTTCCGCGGCTTCCACCATCCCGGCATCGCGGCGCAATGCGCGCTGACGATCGGCAACTTCGACGGCGTCCATCGCGGCCATCAGGCCATGCTGGCGCTGCTGCTGTCGGAGGCCCGCCACCGCGGCCTGCCGACCTGCGTGCTCAGCTTCGAGCCGCACCCGCGCGACTTCTTCGCCAGGAAGCTCGGCAAGCCCGAACTGGCGCCGGCGCGCATCGCCACGCTGCGCGACAAGCTCCAGGAGCTGGAGCGCTGCGGCATCGACCAAGTCGTGGTGCTGCGCTTCGACGAGGCGCTGGCCTCGCTGCCGGCGCAGGACTTCATCCAGCAGGTGCTGGTCGACGGACTGGGGACGAAGTACGTGCTCGTCGGCGACGACTTCCGCTTCGGCGCCAAGCGCCAGGGTGACTACGCGACGCTGGATGCCGCGGGGCAGCGCCTGGGCTTCGACGTCGCGCGGATGATGAGCTACGAGGTGCACGGCCTGCGGGTGTCCAGCTCCGCCGTGCGCGAGGCGCTGGCCGCCGGCGACATGGACGGCGCCGCGCGGCTGATGGGACGGCCATACGCGATCTCCGGCCACGTGATCCACGGCCAGAAACTGGGACGCCAGCTGGCGGAGACCGCGCCCGGCCGGGGCGACGGTTTCCGCACGCTGAACCTGAGGTTCGACCACGACAAGCCGGCGGCGCACGGGATCTTCGCCGTGCGCGTGCACGGGCTCGACGGCCAGGACCGCCATGATGGCCAAGCGGGCGGCCAGGGCGGCGGCATCGTGCTGGACGGCGTCGCCTCGCTGGGCGTGCGACCGACGGTGGAGGACGCCGGCCGCGTGCTGCTGGAGGTCCATGCGCTGGACTGGCCGGCGGCGCTGGCCGACCGCCTGGGCCCGGGCGAGGCCTACGGTAAACTCGTGCGCGTGGAACTCCTGCACAAACTGCGTGACGAAGCCCGTTTCGACGGTCTGGACGCCCTGACCGCCGCGATCCGCGAGGACGTCCGCCAGGCACGCGCGTACTTCGCCGAACCGGCGACGACCCACGCCGCCGTCCGCCGCCAGACCACCCGCGACCGAATTTGAAGGGCTGAGCACCCGATCGCTCATCTCGACCGCTCATCTCGACCGCTCAGCCGGCGCGCGGGCCCGCCTCTTGTGCCTCCTGCCCCACCGCGCCACCCCTCTTCTCTCGCGGCCCCGTCCACCGGCCGCCTCCTTCGATTGCCGCCGCCATGACCGACGATTCCAAGTCCAACCCCTTGTCCGACGACAAGTCGGGTGCCAAACCTGACTACCGCTCGACGCTGAACCTGCCCGACACCCCGTTCCCCATGCGCGGCGACCTGCCCAAGCGCGAGCCGGGCTGGGTCCAGGAATGGGAAGACCAGGGCGTCTACCAGCGCCTGCGCGTCGCGCGCCAGGGCAAGCCGAAGTTCGTGCTGCACGACGGCCCGCCCTACGCCAACGGCCAGATCCACATGGGTCACGCGGTCAACAAGATCCTGAAGGACATGATCGTCAAGGCGCGTCAGCTCGAGGGCTTCGACGCCGCCTACATCCCGGGCTGGGACTGCCACGGCCTGCCGATCGAGAACCAGATCGAGAAGACCTTCGGCCGCGGCCTGCCGCGCGACGAGGTGCAGGCGAAGAGCCGCGCCTACGCCACCGAGCAGATCGACCAGCAGCGCCTGGACTTCAAGCGCCTGGGCGTGCTCGGCGACTGGGACCATCCGTACCGGACGATGGACTTCAAGAACGAGGCCGGCGAGCTGCGCGTGCTGAAGCGCCTGTTCGAGCGCGGCTTCGTCTACCGCGGCCTGAAGCCGGTGTACTGGTGCTTCGACTGCGGCTCCTCGCTGGCCGAGTTCGAGATCGAGTACGCCGACAAGGATTCCCCGGCCGTCGACGTCGCCTTCCTGAGCGCGGAACCGGAGAAGCTGGCCGCAGCCTTCGGCGTGCCGACGCTGGACAAGGAGGCGTTCACCGTCATCTGGACGACGACGCCCTGGACCATCCCCGCCAACCAGGCGCTGAACCTGAACCCGGAGCTGCCGTACGCGCTGGTCGACACGGAGCGCGGCTACTTCGTCGTGGCCGAGGCGCTGGTCGAGAAGTGCCTGGCCCGCTGGGGCATCGAGGGCAAGACCGTCGCGGTCACGCCGGGCAAGTCGCTGGAGCTGCTGAAGTTCAAGCACCCGCTCGCGCACGTGCACCCGGGCTTCGACCGCGAGAGCCCCGTCTACCTGGCCGACTACGCCACCGCCGACGACGGCACCGGCGTGGTCCACTCGGCGCCGGCCTACGGCGTGGACGACTTCAACTCGTGCATCGCGCACGGCCTGGCGTTCAAGGACATCCTGAACCCGGTGCAGGGCAACGGCGTCTATGAGGCCGAGCTGCCGCTGTTCGGCGGCCAGCACATCTGGAAGGCCAACCCGGTGATCGCCGCGGCGCTGCAGGACGCCGGCCGCCTGATGGCGCACAGCAAGATCCGCCACAGCTATCCGCACTGCTGGCGTCACAAGTCGCCGGTGATCTACCGCGCGGCCGCGCAGTGGTTCGTCCGCATGGACGAGGGCGACGGCGTGTTCACCGTCGACAAGGCCGACAAGACCCTGCGCCAGCTGGCGCTGGACGCGATCGAGCAGACCAGCTTCTATCCCGAGAACGGCAAGACGCGCCTGCACGACATGATCGCCGGCCGGCCCGACTGGTGCATCTCGCGCCAGCGCAGCTGGGGCGTGCCGCTGCCGATCTTCCTGCACAAGGACAGCGGCCAGCCGCATCCGAAGACGCTCGAATTCATCGAGCGCGCCGCGCAACTGGTCGAGGCCGGCGGCATCGAGGCCTGGTCCAAGCTGGACCCGGCCGAGTGGCTGGGCGATGAAGCCGCGCAGTACTCGAAGGGCCAGGACATCCTGGACGTGTGGTTCGACTCGGGCTCCACCTTCCAGCACGTGCTCAAGGGCTCGCACGCCGGCGCTGCGCACGAGACCGGCCCGGAGGCCGACCTCTACCTCGAGGGCCATGACCAGCATCGCGGCTGGTTCCACTCGTCGCTGCTGATCTCCTGCGCGATCAACGGCCGCGCGCCCTACCGCGGCCTGCTGACCCACGGCTTCACCGTGGACAGCAAGGGCCGCAAGATGAGCAAGTCGCTGGGCAACGGCGTCGACCCCCAGGAGACCAGCAAGAAGCTGGGCGCCGAGATCATCCGGCTGTGGGTGGCGGCGTCCGACTATTCGGGCGACATCGCCGGCGACGAGAAGATCCTGGCGCGCGTCGTGGACGGTTATCGCCGCATCCGCAACACGCTGCGTTTCCTGCTGGCCAACACCTCGGACTTCGACGCGGCGACGGATGCCGTGCCGCTGGACCAGTTGCTGGAGGCGGACCGCTACGCGCTGGCCCGCGCCGCGCAGTTCCAGGAGGAGATCCTGGCGCATTACCAGCGCTATGAGTTCCACCCGGTGGTGGCCAAGCTGCAGGTGTACTGCTCGGAGGACCTGGGCGCGTTCTACCTGGACGTGCTGAAGGACCGGCTGTACACGAGCGCGCCGAAGTCGGCGGCCCGCCGCTCGGCGCAGACGGCGCTGTGGCACATCACGAACGCGATGCTGCGCTGGATGGCGCCGTTCCTCAGCTTCACCGCCGAAGAGGCGTGGAAGGTCTTCGCGGGCAAGCAGGCCGGCGACACGATCTTCACCGAGACCTACTGGTCCGTCGGCGTCGCGCACGACGACGGACTGATCGCGAAGTGGAATCGCATCCACGAGATCCGTGACGCGGTGAACAAGGCGATCGAGGAAGTCCGCACGACCGGCGCGATCGGTTCGTCGCTGCAGGCCGAGGTCGCGCTGGGCGTGAACGCCGAGGACCTCGCCCTGCTGAACAGCCTGGGCGACGACCTGAAGTTCGTGCTGATCACGTCGGCGGCGAGCGTGACGCTGGCCGGCGAGCTGAGCATCACGGTGACGCCGTCGACCCATCAGAAGTGCGAGCGCTGCTGGCACTACCGCGCGGATGTCGGCGCCAATCCGGCGCATCCGACGATCTGCGGGCGGTGCGAGAGCAATCTCTACGGCGAAGGCGAAGCACGAACGATCGCGTGAGCGTGGCCGTGATGGCGGACCTGCTGAGGCGCTGATGGGCTGATGCGGTGAATCGCTGTCGAATCAAGCCGCCAGGCCCTGCGCCTTGGCGGCTTTTTTTCGCCCGGATCGTCCGCTCAGCTCAGAGCGTGTCCAGGTCGACGTCGATCTCGATCAGTTGATCGAAGGCCCGGTCCGTCCAGCCACGCGCCTGGAGCGTCACGCGACCGCGGTGGAGACCGGCGGGCAGCTGGGGGTTGTCCTCCCGATGGAAGCGCACCATCACCCGCCCCGCCGACCGCCGCTGGCAGGTGACGGCATCCTCCATGCGCGTCATCTGCCCGCTGCAGAGCGGATCGCGCTGCGCTCGCAGCACGACCTGCCGGTCCCGCTGCGTCACGGCATCGCGGACGGTCACGTCAATCCGGCTGGGAAGCTGGCTGCCACTCCACAGGCCGGTCGCCGGTCCCCACGCCCGCGGCTGCGGCAGCACCGTGTAATAGACCGGGCCATGGGCCGCGAGCTCGGCCAGGTTGGGCGAGACGTAGGCGGCCGTGGTGGAGACCTGACCCCGCAGCAGGTGCCGGACGTCGACATGGAGGGTCACGCGCTCCTGACGGGATCGATCCGACCAGGACAACGCCTCGACATCAAAGCGGCCGACGTACGCGCCGGGCTTCAAGCCGGGGTTGTCCTCCGCTCGAAACGCCACCTTCAAGCGGTTGTCCCGCGAGCCGGGGCACGGCACCGCATCGTCGATCGGCGTGCGGCGGCATCCGGCATCCCGAACCGCGCGGAGCCGGACCTGGGCGGTCGCGCCGGTGCGGGATTCCCTCACATCCACCGTGATCCAGCTCATCCCCGCCGTGCCCGACCATCGCCCCACGGCCGGACCGGCGGCGCCCGCCTGCGGCGGAATGACGAAGAAGACAGCGGGGCCCGACGGATCGTGGGCATGGTTTCGCGAGACGAAGGGGGCGGAAGCGGTCACCGACATGCGCTGCGACTGCAGCACGGCGCCCGGAAAGATGCCCGCGATCCAGGCCGCGTGGCGCGACACCTGCGGGGACATCGCCTGGACGGGCCTCGTCGTGCCTCCGGCGGTCATCCCCGACAACAGCCAATAGCCATCCTGCAGGCGCCACCAGGCGGAGCCGCTGTCGCCCCTGAACGGGAACGCCCAGGACGTACCGGCATTCACCGGGTCATAGCTCGTGTAGATGCCCCGACCTTCGGAGAAGGGACGGCTGATGACCGCTTCGCCTGCCATGCGGCGGTCCTCCCTGGGCAGGTCAAGACGCGTCATGCCCACGCCCGTCAGTCCGTATCCGGCGAAGTGGACGGTCTCCCGGGCCTGCAGATCCGTTTCGGAGATCGTCGGTCGCTCCAGGGGCCTGCCCGCGGCATCGACGGGCGTGGCCCACCGGGGCAATCGCAGCACGGCGATGTCCTCGGCATAGTCCCAGCGCGGTGCGGCATCCGCGGACTGGGGCGGCTTGAACGCCCAACCCGGTCCCGCGGCCACGACGTGGCCGTACCAGTCCTGGAACGTCTGGCGGATGGCCTTCGCCTGGCCGCTGCTCGAGTCGATGCAATGAGCGGCCGTCAAGAGGTAGGTGTGGGGCCCCTGCTCGCCCAACCAGGTGGCCGTGCATCGGTCGATCCAACCCGTGGTCAGGAACTGTGCCGACAGACTGCGCGCACGAAGCTTCGCGGCGACAAGAGGGAAGGTCTGGTCCACCGCTCCCAGGTTCCCGCCGAGCTCGACGAATTTCGCCTCGTTGATGATCAAGGCATGCGCCGTCGGAACGACGGTCAAGCCGCCGACCAGGGCGAATGCCAGCCCCGACATCGGGACGACGATGCCCCCTCTAAAAAATCTCACCGCGACTCCTCGCTTGGAAATGGAGCCGCTCAGTAGATGGCGGGGGCAACCTGTGTCAGGCGTTTTCCCGTCGAGTCGGGAACAACCAGCCGAGACCGGCGCTGGTACCGCCAGGGACCGCGCCGCGCCAGGGTCGATATTCGCAACCGATCCAGCCGTCCCATCCGGTCGCCGCCGCGATCTCGTCGATCGCGGCAAGGGCCCCTCGCCAATCGAGCGAGCCTTCATCCGGCTCGTGCCGGTCCGGGACGCCCGCGATCTGGAAGTGCCCCACACGCCCCGTCGGCAAGTACCGGCGCACCTGCGCGACCACGTCGCCTTCGACGCGCGCGCAGTGGTACAGGTCCATCTGCACCTTCAGGTTCGATGCACCGACACGCTCAACAATCGCGTGCGCCTCGTCCTGCCGCTGCAGCAGGTAGCCGGGGATGTCGTGCGGATTGATGGGCTCGATCGTCAGCCCGATACCGGCGCTCGCAGCCTGCGCCGCGGCCCAATGCAGCCGCTCCTCGTAGCGCGCAATCGCCGCATCGCGGTCGCTCCCCTCAGGCAGCAGCCCGGCCAGCACATGCACGCGCGGCGCGACAACCGCCGAGGCATAGGCGAGCGCACGCTCGATGGACTCGCGGAACTCCCGTTCGCGGCCCTCGACCGACCCCAGGCCCCGATCCCCCGCCGCCCAGTCGCCCGGTGGGGCGTTGATCAGCACGATGTCCAATCCCTCGGAAGACGCGCGGGCGCGCAGCTCGGCCGCAGGGACGTCGTAGGGGAACAGACACTCCACAGCCTTGAACCCATCCCGCGCAGCAGCCGAGAAGCGATCGAGGAACGGCAGCTCCTGGTACAGGAAACTCAGGTTGGCAGCGAAGCGGGGCATGCCCCGTAGTGTCACCGAGCAACGGCGCAAAGTCGCCCGGGGCCGGCGGAGCGGCCTCGCCGGGGCACCAACTCGCTCCGCTCACCTGCGGTTCGCTGTGCTCGAACAGACGGTGCCCCAAGTCAGCCCCAGGGCTCGGCCACTCCGCCGGCCCCGGGCGACCTTGCGCCTATCGACGATTCAAGCGCTTGTCGACGATTCAAGCGCCTATCGACGATTCAAGCGCCTATCGACGATTCAAGCGGACGCAGACGTCCGGTGCCCGCCTGTTGTCGATGCTCAGCAGCAGCGGCCGGTGCGGGAGCTGTAGCGAGCCTCCTGACGCTCGCGGAAGAAGGCTTCGTAGCTCAGCGGCGCCTGGTCGGGATGCGTGCGGGCCATGTGCGCCAGATAGGCGCCGTAGTCCGCGCCGATCAGTTGCTGGCGCACGCCTCGGGCCATGTAGCGGCCGGCCTGCAGCACGTCCGAGGCCGCCGACAACGCGGCCTGGGCCGCTTCCGCCGCCTGCTTAAGCATGACCGCCCGCCGTCGCGCCTTCGGGCATGCGCTCGAACGGCGTCTCTTGCACCGACGGCCTGCGCTCGGCTCGCGCCTTCAGCACCGCCTTCACGCTGTAGACGAGCACGCTCACGACCACGAACATGAAGAGCGCGCACAGCGCCGCGTCGAGGCGGTCGTTGAAGATCACGCGCTCCATCGCCTCCAGGCTCTTGGCCGGTGCCAGCACCTTGCCCGCCGCCAGCGAATCCGCGTACTTCGCGGCATGCGCCAGGAAGCCCACCTTCGGGTCGTCGCTGAAGATCTTCTGCCAGCCCGCCGTCATCGTGCAGATCAGCAGCCAGGCCGCCGGCAGGATCGTCGTCCAGGCGTAGCGGTCCTTCTTCATCTTGAACAGCACCACCGTGCCCAGCAGCAGCGCCACCGCGGCCAGCATCTGGTTGGCGATGCCGAACAGCGGCCACAGCGTGTTAATGCCGCCCAGCGGATCCACCACGCCCTGGTACAGGAAGTAGCCCCAGGCCGCCACGCACAGGCCGGTGGCGATCAGGTTGGCGGGCAGCGACTCGGTGCGCTTCAGGGCCGGGACGAAGGTGCCCAGCAGGTCCTGCAGCATGAAGCGGCCGGCGCGCGTGCCGGCGTCGACGGCGGTCAGGATGAACAGCGCCTCGAACAGGATCGCGAAGTGGTACCAGAAGGCCATCATCGCCTTGCCGCCGACCACCTGGTGCAGGATGTGGGCCATGCCCACCGCCAGCGTCGGTGCGCCGCCGGCGCGCGCGAGGATGGTGTTCTCGCCGACGTCCTTGGCCGTCTGCACCAGCATCTCCGGCGTGATCACGAAGCCCCAGGTGGACAGCGTCGCGGCCACCTGGTCCGGCGTCGAGCCCACCAGCGCGGCCGGGCTGTTCATCGCGAAGTAGACGCCCGGCTCGATGCACGAGGCCGCCACCAGCGCCATCACGGCGACGAAGGATTCCGCCAGCATGCCGCCGTAGCCGATGAAGCGCGCATTGACCTCGTTGTCCAGCATCTTGGGCGTCGTGCCCGAGCTGATCAGCGCGTGGAAGCCCGACACCGCGCCGCAGGCGATGGTGATGAACAGGAACGGGAACAGGTTGCCCGACCACACCGGGCCGTTGCCGGCCGCGAACTGGGTGAACGACGGCATCTGCATCGGCGGCGCGACGATCACGATGCCGATGGCCAGCGCGATGATCGTGCCGATCTTCAGGAACGTGGACAGGTAGTCGCGGGGCGCCAGCAGCAGCCACACCGGGATGCTGGCGGCGACGAAGCCGTAGCCGATCAGCATCCACGTCAGCGCCTTGCCGTCGTAGGTGAACAGCGGCGCCCACGCGGGGCTCTCATGCACCCACTGGCCGCCGATGATGGCCAGCATCAGCAGCACGAAGCCGATGATGGAGACCTCGCCGATGCGGCCCGGACGGATGAATCTCAGGTACACGCCCATGAACAGCGCGACCGGGATGGTCGCCGCCACGGTGAATGTGCCCCAGGGCGAATCGGCCAGCGCCTTCACGACGATCAGCGCGAGCACCGCCAGGATGATGATCATGATCATGAACGCGCCGAACAGCGCGATCACGCCGGGCACCGTGCCCATCTCCTGCTTGACCAGGTCGCCCAGCGAGCGGCCGTCGCGGCGCGTGGAGATGAACAGCACGATGAAGTCCTGCACCGCGCCGGCGAAGATCACGCCGGCCAGGATCCAGAGCAGCCCCGGCAGGTAGCCCATCTGCGCGGCCAGCACCGGACCGACCAGCGGGCCAGCGCCAGCGATCGCCGCGAAGTGGTGGCCGTACAGCACGTACTTGTGGGTCGGAACGAAGTCCAGGCCGTCGTTGTATTTCCAGGCGGGGGTCTTGCGGGTGGGGTCCAGTCCCAGGACCTTGGTGGCCAGGAACAGGCTGTAGTAGCGGTAGCCGATCAGGTACACGCAGATCGCCGCGACGACGACCCACAGCGCGCTCACCGCCTCGCCGTTGGCCAGCGCCACGGTGGCCAGGGCAAAGGCCCCGAGGATGGCCACGCCCGCCCAGGCGAGGTGGCGACTCATGTTTGACATCGATGTCTCCTTTTATCGTCGCGCGCCCGGCGCCCATGAAGAGCGACGACACGCGCGGGCTGTCTTGCGGCGGCAGTTTCCGTTCCTGTGCGCTTTCGCACATCCGTCGCGTGGACTAGCCGACCGGCGTAGGAGCGCTTAAGTGGAAACCCTCGGCGACGTCGCATGACACCCATGGCGGGCGCCTTCGCAGGACACCCCGCGTCCGCGGAGCGAAGCGATGGCGATGGCGATGGCGATGGGCCCGGGCCCGGGCCTCAGGTGTCGTCCCGATGCAGCCCGCGCGCGTGCTCGACCGCGTAGCGGATCAGTTCCGCCTGGCCTTCCAGGTCGAGCTTGCGCTTGATGTTCTGGCGATGGGTCTCGACGGTCCTCACGGACAGGTCGAGCGCCCGGGCGATCTGCTTGCTGGATTCGCCGCGGGCCAGCGCGGAGAGGATCTCGCTCTCGCGCGGCGAGAGGATGGGCCGCGGCTGCTGCGTGCGGAACATCCGCTTGGAAACGCCCGGGCTGAGGAATGTGCCGCCGGCCGCGACCGCGTCGATCGCGGCCACGATCTCGCCCGCCGGCGCATCCTTGAGGACATATCCCCGCGCGCCGGCCTGCAGCGCGCGCTGCACGTACTCGGGGTTGTCGTACATGCTGTACATCAGGACGCGCAGGTCGGGCGCGCGATCCAGCATGGTCTGCGCGAGCTGGATGCCGTTGTGGCCCTTCAGGCCCACATCCAGCAGCACCACCTGCGGCTGCGTGGCGATCAGCATCATCATCGCCTCCTCCGCGGTGCCGGCCTCGCCGACGACGAGGTAGCGCGCCTCGCCCTGCAGCCGCGAGCGCACGCCCTCGCGGACCAGCGGGTGGTCGTCGACCAGCAGGATGCGGACGGGCGCGGACGCGCCGGCCGATGCGGCGGCCGCGGTGGTTGTCGCGGTGGTTGTCGCGGTGGTTGTCGCGGTGGTGCTGGAGGAAGGATCGGCACTCATGGCACGGGATTGTCGCGCGCCAGGCGGCTGATCGCCGACGCCGGCACGATGGCCTCCACCTGCGTGCCGTGGCCCGGGCTGGACTGCAGGTCCAGCACCCCGCCGACCGACGCCATCCGCTCGCGCATGTTGCGCAGGCCGATGCCCTGGCTGGGGTCGGCGCGCTCGGCGTCGGCGGGATCGAAGCCGGCACCGTCGTCGAGCACGCGCAGCAGCACCGTGCCGGTGTCGCCGCGCACCGCCTCCGGCGCGAACTCCAGCGTCATCTCCACGCGCGCCGCGCCGGCGTGCTTGGCGACATTCGTCAACGCCTCCTGCGCGACGCGGAACAGCACCGTGTTGAGCAGCTCCGGCAGCTCGCGCGGCGCGCCGGTGACGCGCAGGGCCACCGGCACCGCGCCCGCCTCGTCGAACTCGCGCGCGAGATGCTCCAGCGCCGCCGGCAGCCCCAGCGTGTCGAGCAGCGCCGGGCGCAGGCGGTGGGACAGGCCGCGCACCTCGCTCAGGCTGGCGTTGAGCCGCTCCAGCGCGCGCGGCAGCAGCGCGGTCGAGCCCGCCTGCTGCGCCGATTCGATCAGCAGCTTCGTCGAGACCAGCGTCTGGCTGACGCCGTCGTGCAGCTCGCGCGACAGGTGCGCGCGTTCGTCCTCCTGAGAACGCACCACGTCGTGCGCCAGCGCGCGCAGCCGCGCCTCGGACTGCCGGTGTTCGCTGAGGTTCAGCGCCAGCGCGCAGGCGCTGATCAACGCGACGCCGAACACCGCGATCGCGGCGATGCCCCACATCGTCCGCGCGATGTTGGCCTGCGCCTCGCGGTCGAGCTGCTCGAGCGTCGCGCGGATGCCGTCGAGGTACAGGCCCGTGCCCAGCATCCAGTTCCAGCGCTCCATCGCGACGACGTAGCCCAGCTTGGGCGCCATCTCGCCGCTGGACGGCTTGCGCCAGAGGTACTCGACATAACCGCCGCCGGCCTTGGCCTGTCCGACCAGCTGCTGGATCGTCGGCCGGCCCAGCGGATCGCGCAGGCCCCACAGGTCGCGGCCGAGCAGCTCCGGCTGGCGCGAATGCATCAGCACCTTGCCCTGCAGGTCGTAGACGAAGAAGTAGCCGTCCTCGCCGTAGTCGAGCGAGGACAGCAGCCGCAGCGCCTCGCGCTTGTCGCGCTCGATATCGGCGTCGGTGGCGCGGGCGGCGAGCGCGGGCGAGCGCTCGTACAGCGGCTGCAGCGTGCTGACGGCCAGCTCCACGTAATGGCGCAGCTCGTCGCGGCGCGCGTCCATGTAGGCGCGCTGCACGGCGGCGTGCTCGCGCTCGAGCAGCTCGCGCTCCTGCTGGCGCACCGCCACCGCGATCAGCAGCAGCGAGGCGACCAGCGGCAGGAGCGCCAGCAGCAGGATCTTCAGGCGCAGTCTCATGGGGTCATCATCGGAACGTCGTCGGAACGTCGTCGGAACGTCATCGGATCGGCTTCGGGGGAAGCGCTCCGGTGCCGCACTCTAGCCGCACGGCGCGGCCTCGGCGGGGCGCTACAGTTGCGGGTTCCGTCCGACGTCCCCATCCCGCAGCATCCATGGCCACCAAGTCCCCGTCCTCGTCGAACAACCGCCTGATCCAGTGGCTGGCGATCGCCCTGCTGGTCATCGTGGCCGATCAGTTCACCAAGGTCCTGATCCTGCACAGCTTCCAGTACGGGGACAGCCACTACGTGCTGCCCTTCTTCAACCTGGTGCGGGTCCACAACACCGGCGCGGCGTTCAGCTTCCTGGCCGGCGCGTCGGGCTGGCAGCGCTGGTTCTTCGTCGGACTCGGCGTCGTGGCGACGATCTTCATCATCTGGATGCTGCGCCGCCACGGGCACCAGACGCAGTTCGCCTGGGCGCTCAGCCTGATCCTGGGCGGCGCGGTGGGCAACATCGTCGACCGGCTGCTGCACGGCTATGTCGTCGACTTCATCCAGCTGCACTGGGCCGGCTGGTACTACCCGTCGTTCAACATCGCCGACAGCGCCATCACGATCGGCGCCGTCCTGCTGATCTGGGACGAGCTGCGCCGCGTCAAGCGCGGCTGAGCGTCCGGCGCGCGGGAGCGCGCCCGCCACGCACGTCCCCTCGCGCCCCTCGGACCGAGGGTTCCTCCGGAGAAACGAGGCTGGCGCTCCTGCATCGGCCTGCGTAGCCTTGCGCCATCGAGGGTTGCCGCCACGCATGCGGCAGCTCGGAGGGGGTTCTTTCGGGCACCGACGCGGACACGCCGCAGGCAGGGCGTCGAGCCGCGCATGGGCGGTCTTCACGCACCGTCGCGCGCTTCGGCACGCCCGCGCGTCCGACGTGACGGAATGGACATCAGGACCATGGACAGGACACGGCCGACGGCGACAATCCGCTGCGACCAAACGTAACCAAGAACAGGGCCTCGCCCCCATGCTCGACTTCTCCTGTCTGACCCACTATGACTGGCTCGATGTGCCCATGTGGGTCTACGACCAGGAGCGTCAGCGCAACCTCTGGGCCAATGCCGCCGCGCTGGGTTTCTGGCGCGCCGACAGCGCCGAGGAATTCCTCTCCCGCGACCTCAGCGACATGAGCCCGTCGGTCGCGGAGCGGCTGGCGGTGACCGCCGCCGACCACACGCAGGGCAAGCTCGTGCGCGAGCAATGGACGCTCTACCCCAAGGGCCAGCCGACGACGGTGATGCTGGTCTCCCGCGGCATCCGCACGCCCGACAAGCGCCAGGTGATGCTGTTCGCGGCGGACTCGCTGGTCAGCGGCGTCGACAAGAGCCTGCTGCGCGGCGTCGAAGCGCTGCAGCACACCTCGGTCCGCATCGCGGTGTTCTCGCTGCGCGACGGCAGCACCCTGATGCGCAACCCGGCCGCGGCGATGTGCTTCAACGGCCTGCGCAAGACCATCGGCGCGACCGACTTCAGCGCGATCTTCCCCGAGCCCGACCTCGCGCGCCGCATCGTCGCGCAGGTGCGCGGCGGGCAGACCTTCGGCGCCGAACTGGAGATCAACACCGCCAACGGCCGCCGCTGGCACGCCATCGACGCGCGGCCGATGCGCGACCCGGTCAGCGGCGAGGTCGTGCTGCAGCTCAACGCGCGCGACGTCGGCGACTTCAAGGCGACGCAGGCGCAGCTCGAGGCCGCGCGCGAGGCCGCCGAGGCCGCCAGCCAGGCCAAGAGCTCCTTCCTGGCCAACATGAGCCACGAGATCCGCACCCCGATGAACGGCGTGCTGGGCCTGACCGAGCTCGTCCTGCAGACCGAGCTCAACGAGCGCCAGCGCAAGTTCATCGAGCTCGCGCACAGCTCGGCCAAGGGCCTGATGGTGATCATCAACGACCTGCTGGACATCGCGAAGATCGAGGCCGGCCGCGTGATCATCGACCAGGCGCCGTTCAGCCTGCACGATTGCCTGCGCGAAGCGCTGCACCCGCTGCTGCTGCAGGCGCACGAGAAAGGTCTGCAGCTGCACGCGCGCGTGCAGCCGGGCGTGCCGCAGCATCTGCTGGGCGATGCGCTGCGGCTGCGCCAGATCATGGTGAACCTGGTCGGCAACGCCTTGAAGTTCACCGAGAAGGGCGAGGTCCGCGTCGACATTCAGCGCGTGGACGGCGGCGGCGACGAGCCGGTCCACGCGGGGCCGCTGCGCCTGCGCATCGCCGTGCACGACACCGGCATCGGCATGACGCGCGAGCAGATCGCGCAGATCTTCAGCCCGTTCACCCAGGCCGACGGCAGCATCACGCGCCGCTACGGCGGCACGGGCCTGGGCCTGACCATCGTGAAGCGCCTGGTGGAACTGATGGGCGGCGAGGTGCAGGTGGAAAGCCAGCCGGGCGCCGGTTCCTGCTTCAGCTTCGAGGTCAAGGTGTCGCAGCCGCTGGTGCTGGACGAAGTGCTGCGCACCGAGACCGTCGACGTGGACGTGCACGAGACGACGGCGGGCTCGCTCGACGGCGAGCCGGCCACCGACTTCGGCGCCGACACCGTGCCCGCGGGGCTGGACGACCTGCCCGCGCCGCGGCGCATCGTCAGCGACGAGGGCGCTCCGGAATCACGGGAATCCCGGGATCCCCGGCATGACCCGCGCGCCGACGACAGTGCCAACGACGCGCTGCTGGACGCCGAGACGGTGGCGGCCGATCTGGATCCGCCGCTCGCTGCCTCCGCCGGTTCAAACCAGCAGCACGCCTGAGCCCGTCGTCGTGCGGGCTTCCAGCTCGCGATGGGCGCGCTGGACCTCGTCGAACGGATAGCGCTGTTCGACCTCGATCTTGACCTCGCCACGCTCGACGGCCTGGAACAGGGCGCCCGAGATCTCCTGCGTCGCCTCGAGCGACGAGAGATGCACGAACAGCGACGGCCGCGTCAGGTAGAGCCCCGACGCCGCCAGCGCCTTCAGCGGCACCGGCGGCACCACGCCGGACGCGTTGCCGAAGCTGACCATCAGGCCGAAGGGCCGCAGGCTCGCGAGCGAGCCTTCCCAGGTCGACGCGCCGACCGAGTCGTACACGACCTTCACGCCCTTCCCGCCGGTGATCTCCTTGACGCGATCGGCGAAGTTCTCCTTCGAATAATTGATCGCGAACTCCGCGCCGTGGTCCAGCGCGAGCTGGCATTTCGCGTCGCTGCCGGCGGTGCCGATCAGCCGCAGCCCGAGCGCCTTCGCCCACTGGCACGCGATGAGTCCGACGCCGCCCGCCGCCGCGTGGAAGAGCACGTGGTCACCGGCCTGCAACCCGCCCTGCGGCAGCGTGCGCTGCAGCAGGTATTGCACCGTCATGCCCTTGAGCATCATCGAGGCGCCCTGCTCGAAGCTCAGGAAGTCCGGCAGCTTCATGACGCACTTCGCAGGCATCACGCGCGCGGTCGCGTAGGCGCCGATCGGCTGGCTCGCGTACGCGGCACGGTCGCCGGGCTTCAGGTGGGTGACGCCCTCGCCCACCGCCTCGACGATGCCGGCGCCTTCCATGCCGATCCCCGTCGGCACCGGCAGCGGATAGACGCCGCTGCGGTGGTAGATGTCGATGTAGTTGAGGCCGCAGGCCGCGTGGCGGATGCGGATCTCGCCGGGGCCCGGGTCGCCGACCTCGACCGATTCGATCGTCAGGACCTCCGGTCCGCCGGGTTGCGAGATGCGCACGGCTCTGTCGCTCATCAGGGTTCTCCTCATGGGGGGGTGTCGCTCGCGCGTCGCCCGACGCGTCGATCGCGGCTATCGTGCCAGTCTCGCGACTCGGGCGCATCGCCGCAATGACCTTGACCCCACGACTGGCCCTGATGCTGACGCTGCCGCCGCTGCTGTGGGCGGGCAACGCGGTGGTCGGGCGCTCGGTCGGGCCGCTGGTGCCGCCGCTGCTGCTCAACGCGACGCGCTGGACGCTGGCCTTCGTGCTGCTGGTGCTGATCGCGCGTCCGGCGCGCGCGCTGCTGCAAGACCTGACCCCGTTGCGCGCGCGCTGGGGCTACTTCGCGCTGACGGGTCTGCTGGGCATGGGCTGCTACAACGCGCTGCAGTACCAGGCGCTGCACAGCTCCACGGCGCTCAACGTGACCCTGATCGCCGCGAGCCTGCCCGTGTGGATGCTGGCTGTCGGCGCCCTGTTCTACCGCGTGTGGCCGACGCGCCGCCAACTGGCCGGCGCCCTGCTCTCGCTGGCGGGCGTGGCGCTGGTCATCTCTCGCGGTCATCTGGAGCGGCTGGCGCAGGTGCAGTTCGTCGTCGGCGATCTGCTGATGCTGCTGGCCGTGCTGAGCTGGGCCTTCTACAGCTGGCTGCTGGCGCGACCGCCCGCCCACATGCAGGGCGAGCGCCGGCCCGACTGGGACTGGGCCGCGCTGCTGATGGCGCAGATGCTGTTCGGGCTGGCCTTCGGCTGGGCCTCGGCGGCCGTGGAGCAGGCCGTCGGCGTGCCGCCGGTGCAATGGGGATGGCCGCTGGTGGCGGCGCTGCTCTACGTCGCGATCGGGCCGTCGCTGATCGCCTATCGCTGCTGGGGACTGGGCGTCGCCCAGGCCGGGCCGACGCTGGCCGCCTTCTTCGGCAACCTCACGCCGGTCTTCGCGGCGCTGATGTCGGCCGCGCTGCTGGGCGAATGGCCGGCGTGGTTCCACGGCGCGGCCTTCGCGCTGATCGCGGCGGGGATCCTGGTGTCGTCGGCGAAACGCTGAAAGGCCGGCTGAGAGCGCCGCTCGGAAACCGCCAGGGAGACTTCCGGCGGCTCAGGCACAGGCACCGGCTTCGCAAAGCCGATGCCGACGATCAGAACGTGCCCGGGTAGGAACCGCCGTCCAGCAGGATGTTCTGCCCGGTCAGGTAACCCGCGTGCGCCGAGCACATCAGCGCGCAGATGGCGCCGAACTCCGCCGCGCTGCCGAAGCGCTGCGCCGGGATCGCGCCCATGCGCTTGGCGCGCACGTCGTCGACCGGCTGTCCGGACTTCTGCGCGCCGGCGGCCATCGTCTTCTGCAGGCGTTCGGTGTCGAACGCGCCCGGCAGCAGGTTGTTGATCGTCACGTTGCGGCCAGCGATGCGCGACTGGCGCGCGATGCCGGCGACGAAGCCGGTCAGACCCGAGCGCGCGCCGTTGGACAGCCCAAGCACATCGATCGGCGCCTTCACCGCGCCCGAGGTGATGTTGACGATGCGGCCGAAGCCGCGCCCCGCCATCTGGTCCACCGTCGCCTTGATCAGCGCGATCGGCGTCAGCATGTTGGCGTCCAGCGCGGCGAGCCACTGCTCGCGTTCCCAGTCGCGGAAATCGCCGGGCGGCGGGCCGCCCGCGTTGTTGATCAGGATGTCCACCTGCGGCGCGGCGGCCAGCGCGGCGGCGCGGCCGGCCTCGGTGGTGATGTCGCCGGCCACGGCCACGACCTGCACGGTCGGGTTGAGCGCGCGCAGCTTCGCGGCTTGCGCCTGCAGCGCCTCCTCACCGCGCGCGGTGATCACCACGTTGACGCCTTCGGCGGCCAGCGCCTCGGCGCAGCCCGCGCCCAGGCCCTTCGAGGCCGCGCACACCAGGGCCCACTTGCCCGTCAGTCCCAAGTCCATGTCGATCTCCGTTCTAGATTCGTCGGCCCTCGCAAGAAGGCGTCAGCACTGCCACCGCCGCGGGCCCTCACCCCTGCCCTTTCCCGCAGCGGGAGAGGAAGAGGGAGCAAGAGGGCTTCAGCTCGTCAGCGCCGCTGGCGCGCGAGCAGCCACACGCCGCCCAGCACCAGCACCGTGCCCGCGACGACCCAGCCGGTCAGCGGCTCGTCGAGGATCAGCACGCCCATCAGTATCGTGGACATGGGGCCGACCATGCCGGTCTGCGCGGCGACACCCGCCCCCATGCGCTCGATCGCCATCATGACCATCAGCACCGGCGCGAAGGTGCAGGCCAGCGCGTTCAGCACGGACAGCCACCACACGGCCGGCGCAAGATCCGCCAGCCCCGACACCGGCCGCGTCAGCAGGAACTGCGCGATGCAGAAGCCGCAGGCGACCGACGTCGCCAGCCCGGTGAGCCGCATGGCGCCGAGGCGCTTGACCCATTCGCCGCTGTAGACGAGGTACAGCGCGTACGACACCGCGCTGCCGAAGACCAGTGCGCCGCCGAGCCACACGTTGGCGCCGGCGACCTGCAATTCATGCCCGAAGACCAGGAGCACGCCGGCGTAGCTGACCGCCAGCGCGCCCGCCTGGCGCAGCGTCACGCGGCGTCCGAACATCGCCCACGAGAGCAGCAGCACGATGGTCGGGTTGAGGTACAGGATGAGCCGCTCGAAGCTCGCGCTGACATAGGCCAGGCCGGCGAAGTCCAGGAAGCTCGCGAGGTAGTAGCCGCTGAAGCCCAGGCCGAGCACGGCGAGCTTCTCGCGTCCGGTGAGGGCCGGCTTGCCGCGGCCCGCCCACCAGGCCAGCAGCAGGAACAGCGGCAGTGCGAGCAGCATGCGCAGCATCAGCAGCGTGATCGCGTCGACGCCGTGGCGATAGGCGAGCTTGACGATGATCGCCTTGCCGGAGAACCCGATCGCGCCGCCGACGGCCAGCAGCAGCCCGCTCAGCGGCACGCGCGACGAGGCCGCATCGGGGGAAGCGACCGGCGTCGCGGAAGGGGAACTGCTCATGCGGTCGATTCTAGGAATCGGGGCGTGGGCCGCATTCGCGAAGGGGCAATGCACGCTTGCCGCCCGAGACTCGAGGCCCAAAGCCCGAAACCCGAACCCCACGGTGCCTCGAAGCCGGCGGCGCCGGTGCCCTTCGAAGCGAATGCCGAGCGTGAGGAGGCGATTGAGCGAAGAGGGGCACCGGTGCCGCTGGCTTCTGCTCGGTCTTCGAAGGCGTGTCCCCTCCCTGTCCCTTATCGCGTGAATAGTTGCGGCCCGCGCCGCCAAGGTGCGGTGGTGCCCTCAAGACCTGGCCCCACCGCGCCGAAGTCCGGGAGCGCCTGCCGCCATCGAGCGGCGCACGGCGGAAGTGGAAGTGGAAGTGGAAGTGGAAGTGGAAGTGGAAGTGGGGATAGGAAACGACAAGGGACCGCGCGTCGACGGACGTGACAGGTTCCGGACCTGCGAGGGACCCTGCCGATGAGGTACACCGAGAGCATTGCCGCCAGCGCACAGGCGCTGCGGACCGCTTTGCCGTTGATGTCCAGACAGCGCGCCGCGCTGCATCCGGTCACGTATGCCGTCTGGTACGAGCACGTGACCGCGATGAACGGCGCGCTCAGCCGCGAGCTGATGGGACTGACCCAGGACGGTGCGACGCTGGACGAGCTGCAGACCTGGGCGCTCTACCGCAAGCACATCGCCGAGCTCGATGAACAGATGGCCGTCACGCTGGCGCGGGACGTCGGCGACGTGCTGCGCGGCGTGTCCGACTGCACCGACCAGGCGGGCCAGCAGGTGCAGCAGTACGCGCGGGCCCTGCAGGGCTGGGAGCGCTCGCTGCGCGACGCCGCGCCGGGGCAGCATGTCCAGGTGCTGGCGGCCGCGCTGCAGGGCACGCAGGACATGGGCCACGCGGTCCTCGGCCTGGTGGCGAAGCTGGAGGCGAGCCGCCAGGAGGTCGCGTCGCTGCGGCAGGAGGTCCACCGCGCGCGCAGCGAGGCGCTGCTGGATCCGCTGACGGGCCTGAGCAACCGACGCGGTTTCGACCGCGCGCTGGCCGACTGCCTGCGCAGTCCCGACGTCGGCACGCCGACGGCGCCGTGCCTGCTGCTGGGCGACATCGACGATTTCCCGGCGCTGCGCGAGCGCCTCGGCGAAGCTCGCCTGAACGACACGCTGCGGCAGGTCGCCAACGCCGTGCGCAGCGTCGCGCAGAGCCACCACGTCGCCGCGCACATCGAGGACGACGAGTTCGCGCTGCTCATCCCGGGCGCCGGCCTTCACGAGGCCTACACGCTCGCTGAACAGTTGCGCCATGGCGTCGCGCAGCTGCAGGTGGACGCGGACCGGCGCCTGAGCCTGTCCGTGGGCGTCACGCAGCTCGGCCAGGGCGACAGCGCGCGGGACTTCATCGGCCGCGCCGACCAGGCGCTGCAGGCCTCGCGCGCCCAGGGCCGCAACCGCGTGACCGTGCTGGCGGCGGATGAGCGTTTCGCCGCATGAGGTCGTTCATCGTCGACTTGCATAATCGGCCGTCACAAGGGTTGAGAGGGACGGACGTGGCCCTGATGAAGACTTCTCTGCGCAGCGCCGTGATCCTGGCGTTGCTGGCGGGCCTGGCCCTGCCGACCGGCGGCGTGCTGCTGTACGAGCAGCAGCTGAGCCGCCGCGTCGTGATGGAGGACCTGCAGCGCGACCTGTCGCGCGTCTCGGAGGTGCTGGCGCTGTCGCTGGCGGAGCCGATCTGGCAGGTCTCGCCCGACCTGGCCGAGCCCATGGTCAAGGCGCAGGTCGACGATCCGCGCTTCGTCTCCGTCGTCGTGACCGAGAACGCCGCGCAGCAGGCCTTCATCGAATTCCACCGCGGCACGCCCGACGACGCGATGACGCTCAGCGAGACACGCTCCGTGCTGCGCGACGGCCGCGAGATCGCCAAGCTGACCGTGGTCATGAGCGCCGAGCCGCTGATGGCGCGCAAGCGCGTCGATCTCTGGAACGCGCTGTGGCGCAGTCTGCTGACGCTGACGGTGTCGTTGGGGCTGATCCTGGTCGTGATGCAGCGCCGCGTGCTGCGCCCGATGGCGCGGCTGTCCGAGGCCGCCGACGAGCTGGCGTCCGGCCAGCTCGACAAGCCGCTGGCCTTCGGCGGCGAGGACGAGATCGCGCGCGTCGGCAAGGCCATGGAACGTATGCGGCTCGCGCTGCTGAAGGCTTTCGACGACCTGCGCGGTCATGCCAGCACGCTCGAGGACCAGGTGGCGCAGCGCACCGTCCAGCTGACCGAATCCAACGCGGAACTCACGCAGGCGCTGGCCAACCTCAAGACCGCGCAGCGCGAGCTGGTCGAGTCGGAGAAGCTCGCCTCGCTCGGCCGGCTGGTCGCGGGCGTCGCGCATGAGCTGAACACGCCGCTGGGCAACGCGCTGACGGTGGTGTCGGCGCTCGAGGACCGCTGGGGCAAGCTCGACCGCATGTTGACCGACAACACGCCGATGCGGCGCAGCCAGCTCGAGGAGCTCGTCAAGGACACGCGGCGCGGCCAGGACATCCTGCACCGCAACGTCCAGAAGGCGGCCGACCTCGTGCGCGACTTCAAGCAGGTGGCCATCGACCAGACCAGCGACACGCGGCGCGACTTCGAGCTGGCGCAGGTCGTCGAGGACGTGCTCGTGATGGTCGAGCCGAGCTTCAAGCACACGCCCTTCCGCATCGTCACCGACCTGCAGCCGGACCTGCGCATGAGCAGCTATCCCGGCGCGCTGGGTCAGGTCTTGACCAACCTCCTGATGAACACGCTGGTCCACGCCTTCGAGGGCGAGGCGCAGGGCGAGGTGCGGGTCAGCTGCCACCGGCTCGACGAGGCCACGGTGGAGCTCTGCGTCGACGACAACGGCCTCGGGATGGACGCGTCGATCGTGCGCCGGATCTTCGATCCCTTCTTCACGACCAAGCTCGGCAAGGGCGGCTCGGGGCTGGGCATGCACATCGTGCACAACATCGTGACGAACGTGCTGGGCGGCCAGATCGAGGTGATCTCGCGGCCAGGCGAAGGCACGTGGATGATGATGCGCCTGCCGGTCGACGCGCCGCTGCGCGCCGCCGGCGAGGACCGGGTCGGGTGACCGGTCCGCGGGGCCGCGTCGCTGGTTGCGACGCGGGCTGACTCGTTTACTGCGAGGCGCCGGAGGCGGCCACCGATGCCGCTTCGGCCGGCAGCGCCGCGGAAGCCGCCGCCATCGCCGCCGAGGCCGCGTCGCTCGCGGCCTGATCGGCGTGACCGCCGGTCACGTCGTGCTTCTCGCCCGTCAGGTCGATGTTGCCGCCGCTCTTCATCAGCACGAACAGCGCGATGGCAGCGAAGACGATGAATCCAACGACGATTTTCCACATGGTTCCGAGATCCTCTTGAGGTTGCCGGTCGCGACAGACTGACCGGGTCGGGGGCCATTGTGGGAAGCAAGCCTGACAGCAGGCTGAGCGCCACCTGTATCCAAGCGTGACGCCTCGCCCCCGCATCCCGCAGGACGGACGCAGAAAGGAACAAGGGCGGCCGAGAGGCCGCCCTTGTCGTTGGCAGCATCAGCGCCGGAGCGCCGATGCCATCGTGCTTGCGCTCGCTCAGTCGCGGGCGTAGATGTCCACGTCCTTGGTCTCGCGGACGAACAGCAGGCCGATCACCAGGGTGAGCGCGGCGATGCCGATCGGGTACCAGAGGCCGTGATAGATGTTGCCGTTCTGCGCCACCATCGCGAAGCTGATCGAGGGCAGCAGGCCGCCGAACCAGCCGTTGCCGATGTGGTACGGCAGGCTCATCGAGGTGTAGCGGATCCGGGTCGGGAACAACTCCACCAGCATCGCGGCGATCGGGCCGTAGACCATGGTCACGTACAGCACCAGCACCGCGAGGATCGCGATCACCAGCGGCGTGTTGACCTTGGCCGGGTCGGCCTTGGACGGGTAGCCCGCGGCCTTCATCGCGTCGGCCAGATCCTTCTTGAACGCGGCGATCTTCTTCGTGCTGTCCTCGTCGAACTTGTGGCCACCGGCGGTCAGCGTCGCGGTCGGCGCCTCGACGATCTTGTCGCCGACCTTGACCTGACCCGAACCGGCCGCGCCGGGCACGGTCTCGTAGTTCGCCGCGGCTTGCGCCAGGGCGCGCTTGGCGATGTCGCAAGGCGTCGTGAAGTCCACGTCGCGCGCGATCGGGCTGCCCTGGAACGAGCACTGCGCCGGATCGGTCGTCAGCGTGATCTGCGCGGTCGCCTGCGCCTTCGCCAGGTCCGGGTTGGCCGCGTTGGTCAGCGCCTTGAACAGCGGGAAGTAGGTCAGGATCGCCAGCAGCAGGCCCGCCATGATGATCGGCTTGCGGCCGATCTTGTCGGACAGCGTGCCGAACACGACGAAGAACGGCGTGCCGATCAGCAGCGCCACCGCCACCATGATGTTGGCCGCGGCCGGATCGACCTTGACCACGCTCTGCAGGAAGAACAGCGCGTAGAACTGGCCCGTGTACCAGACCACGCCCTGGCCGGCCACCAGGCCGAACAGCGCCAGCAGCACGACCTTCAGGTTCTTCCACTCGCCGAAGGACTCGGACAGCGGCGCCTTGGAGGTCTTGCCCTCGGACTTCATCTTCTGGAAGGCGGGCGACTCGTTCATCGACAGCCGGATCCACACGCTGATCGCCAGCAGCAGGATCGACACGAGGAACGGGATGCGCCAGCCCCAGGCCGCGAACGTCGCCTCGCCGAGCGCCGTGCGGGTGCCCAGGATGACGATCAGCGACAGGAACAGCCCCAGCGTCGCCGTGGTCTGGATCCACGAGGTGTACGCGCCGCGCTTGCCGTGCGGGGCGTGCTCGGCGACGTAGGTCGCGGCACCGCCGTATTCGCCGCCCAGTGCCAGGCCCTGCAGCAGGCGCAGGCCGACCAGGATCACCGCCGCGGCGGGACCGATCGTGTCGTAGGTGGGCAGCACGCCGACGATGAAGGTCGACAGGCCCATGATCAGGATCGTCACCAGGAAGGTGTACTTGCGGCCGATCATGTCGCCCAGGCGGCCGAACACCAGCGCGCCGAACGGACGCACGATGAAGCCCGCCGCGAACGCCATCAGCGACGCGATGAACTGCGCCGTCGGATCCAGGCCGGTGAAGAACTGCTTGCCGATGATCGCGGCGAGCGAGCCGTACAGGTAGAAGTCGTACCACTCGAACACCGTGCCCAGGGAAGAGGCGAAGATCACCTTCTTCTCTTCGGCCGTCATCGGCGCATTGGTGGTCACTGCGCTTGCAGTTGCCATGGGATTGTCTCCTCGGGATTTCCCAGAGCCATCGACCGATGGCCCTTGGGGAGCGACTATCCGAGCGCGCTCTGACCCGTTTCTGACGACTTGCTTGCCTCAGGCTGACAAACCCGGGTGCAACCCTCGCTTCGTATTTCTCGATGCGGAATTTCGGTGCCTGCGCGCCGCATCAGAGGGTATGTCCCTACGGCGACATTCGAGGGCGGAGCGCCTTCGTTCCCCTCTTCTCGCGACCTCGTCGTCATCACGACGACCGCTCGCGCTCAACCGCGCTGCACACCCACCGGCAAGGTCCGCGCCGCGTCCCACGCGGGGCCGTCGAACCACGCGTCGCCGTCCAGATAGCCGGTCAGCATCCCGATCGCGTCGAGGCCCCAGAACAGCTTGTCGTCCACGGCCATCGTCGGCACGCCGAAGACGCCGCGCGCGACGGCGGCGTCGGTGGCCTCGCGCAGCGCCGCCTTGACCTCGGCCGAGGCGGGATCGCGCCTGGGCGCGAGCTCCGCCGTCAGCTCGGCCAGGCGCTGCGGATCCGCCGCGTCGAGCCCGCCGCGCCAGACATGGTGGAAGATGCGTTCGACCGCGTAGCGGCCCGGCGTCCCCGGTCCGTCGTGGGCGCTTGGCGCGGTGGCCCACAACAGGCGCAGCAGGGGCAAGGGATTGAAAGGATGCGCCGCCGGCAGGTCCAGCGGCACGCCGAGCCGGTGGCCGAGCCACGACACCTGGCGGTAGGTCCAGTCGCGCTTGCCGGGGATCTCGGCGGGGCCCTTGTGGTCGAGCGCGTTCAGCATCGCGCCGAAGAGGATGGGCACGTAGCGGACCGCGACGCTGCGACCGGCCAGCGCCTCGGGCAGCCGCTCGAAGGCGAGCGCCGCGTACGGCGAGATCGGGTCGAAGTAGAAATCGATCGTGACCATCGTCGCTCCGTTCAGACCTTGGGCAGCGGCTCGGTGGCGAGCGCGCCGTGCGCGATCAGCAGCGCGCGGCGCTCGGGCAGCAGCGCGAGCAGGCGGATGCGCGACTCGTCGTCCGACTTGCTCCAGCCGGCGATCTCGGGAATGGTGCGCGCGCAGCCGCGACACAGCGCGGTGGGCTCATGCATCTTGCAGATGTTGATGCAGGGCGAGGCGACGCGGCCTTCGGGCGTGCGGGCGACGTCGCTCACTGCGCGACCTCGATCACCGGCGCGCCGGTCAGCGCGACCAGCTGTTGCGGCGTCATCAGGAACACGCCGTTCGGATGGCCGGCCGCGGCCCAGATCGCGTCGAAGCGGAACAGCTCCTGGTCGATGAACAGCTGCGGCGCGGCGCGCTCCTCCGCCGGCTGAAAGCCGAGTGGCGACACGCCGCCGATCGAGAAACCGGTACTCGCCTTCACGTAGTCGGCGTCGGCCCGGCCGAGCTTGCCGGTGTGGACCTCGAGCTTGCGCTCGTCGACGCGCTTGTCGCCGGAGGCGATCACCAGCACGGCCGCGCCGTCGGACTTGCGCTTGAACACGACGCTCTTGGCGATCTGCCCCAGCGCGACGCCGAGGGCGTCGGCCGCCTCCTGCGAGCTGCGGGCCGAGACCTCGAGCCATCGCGGCTCGTGTTCATGGGACAGCGCGCGCAGCGCGGCGCGCACGCGGAGGAAACCGTCGGGCCGGGCGGCGTCGCTGGCCGTGGAAGTCGCAGGGGAAGTCGTGTCGCTCATGCCGCGCATTGTGCCAAGGCGCCCGGTGCGCGATTGGCGCATCGGCGTCAGACCACACGGCGCGCACTTCGGTATGGTGTGAGGGGCCGCACCCTGAGCGGTCTCTGGAGATCATCTCGTGGAACTGCGCCAGCTGAGGTATCTGATCGGCGTCGCCGACGCCGGCAGCCTGCTGAAGGCGTCCAGGCTGCTGCACCTGGCCCAGCCGGCGCTCGGCCAGCACATCGTCGCGCTGGAGGAGGAACTCGGCGCGCCGCTGTTCATCCGCTCCAGCCGCGGCATGGCCTTGACCGACAACGGCCGCCGCTTCGTCGAGCAGGCGCGCAAGGTGTTGGCGGAACTCGAGACCGCCAAGGCCTCGGTGCTGGCCGACGAGCAGCACCTCGCCGGCGAGGTCATCCTGGGCCTGCCCACGACCGTCGCGCTGGCGGCGACGGTGCCGCTGCTGCGCCTGGTGCGGACGCGGCTGCCGCTCGTCAAATTGCGCATCGTCGAGAGCCACAGCGGTTTCCTGCGCGAATGGTTGCAGGCGGGGCGGCTGGAACTCAGCATCCTCTTCGAGGACCGCCAGGAGCCATGGTTGTCGCAGCGGCAGCTGCTGACGGAGCAACTGGTGCTGGTGGGCGCCGCGGGTGCCGGCGCGCAGCCGTTGGGGCGCGAGCTCGCGCTGCGCGAGCTGAGCCGCTTTCCCATGATCCTGCCCAACACGGAGCACGGGCTGCGGCGCATCATCGATGCGGCCTGCCGGGCCCATGGCGTCGAACTCGACGTGGTGGCCGAGATCGACTCGCTGCCCGCCGTCAAGAGCGCCATCGCCGCGGGCCTCGCCTACACGATCCTGTCGCCTGGCTCGGTGAGCGAGGAACTGCGCCAGGGCCGCCTGCGCCAGTCCGTGATCCGCGATCCGGAGATCCGGCGGACCATCTGCAGCTGCTTCGCGCTGACCCGTTCGCCAGGGCCCGCGGCGCGCGCGGTGAGCGACCTCGTCGATGAAGTGATCCGGGAACTCGTGCTGACCGGGCAGTGGCCCGCGACGCTCGCGTAACGCGTCGTCGACGTCGTCCCTGACTTCCCGCTTGAGCCCGCGCCTGAGCCCACGCGTGAAGTCGCGCGCCACTCCGCGCGGCGCTCTCCGCAAGCCCGCTAGTCCGGATCCGACTAGCGCCTAGTCGACATCCGTATTTCCCAGCGGCGTCGCGCATCCGTAGGCTGCTTCCATGAAAGGAAGCGCCTCCATGAGCCTTGAGCCCTCCCTCCCCGACGAGCGCCAGCCGCTGTCGGATGTCCTCGTGATCGACCTGTCGCGGCTGGTGTCGGGCAACGTGCTGACGCATGTGCTCGCCGATCTCGGCGCGTCGGTCGTGAAGATCGAGTCGCCGGAGCGCGGCGACGACCTGCGCGCCTGGCAGCGCCAGGGCGTGAGCACCTACTGGATGGAGTACAGCCGCAACAAGGACAGCGTCGCGCTGGACCTGCGCTCGGACGACGGCATGACCTCGTTGAGATCGCTCATCGCGCGCGCCGACATCCTGGTCGAGAACTTCCGCCCCGGCACGCTCGAGAAGATGGGGCTGGGGATGGACGTGCTGCAGCGGCTGAACCCGCGCCTGATCGTGGTCCGCATCTCCGGCTGGGGACAGACCGGCCCGTTCGCGAAGAAGGGCGGCTTCGGTTCGCTGATCGAGGCGATGAGCGGCTTCGCCGCGATGAACGGCCATGCGGACCGGCCGCCGGTGCTGCCGCCCTTCTCGCTCGCCGACTCGGTGGCGGGACTGCACGGCTCGACCGCCGCGCTGGCCGCGCTGCATCGGCAGCGCGCCCATCCCTCGCCGACGGTCCAGGAGATCGACCTCTCGCTCTTCGAGCCGCTGTTCTCGATGCTCGGCCCGCAGGCCTCCGAGTTCCAGCTTACCGGCCAGGCCACGCAGCGGTCCGGCAGCCGCTCGCCGACGCATGCGCCGCGCAACGTCTACGCGACGAAGGACGGTCGCTGGGTCGCGCTGTCCGCCGGCATGGCGGGCACGCTGCAGCGGCTCTTCGCCGGCATCGGGAAGCCCGAGGCCCTGAAGGACGAGCGCTTCGCCACGCACGAGGCGCGGCTCGCCAACATCGACGCGCTCGACGCGCTGATCCAGGGGCACCTGTCGACGCTCACGCTGGCCGAAGCGCTGGCGTTCTTCGAGGAACGCGACATCACCGCCGGCGAGGTCTGCGACATCGAGGACCTGCTCAAGCACCCCTACGTCCGAGAGCGCGAACTGCTGCTGGACGCGCAGACGCCGGACGGCCGCACGGTGTCCGTGCACGCCGTGCCCTTCAAGATCAACGGCGCGCGTCCGCCGGTGCGCCGACCCGCACCGGCGCTCGGCCAGGACAACGACAAATGGCTGAAGGACCAGTGATGAACGCCCGCCCCGCATCGCCCGCATCGCCCGCATCGCCCGCATTGCCGGCATCACCCGTATCCCCCTTGTCGACCGCTCCGTCGCACCGCTTCTACCGGTCCTACCTGTTCGTCCCCGCCGACAGCGAGCGTCTGCTTCAAAGCGCCTTGAACAAGACACCCGATGTCGTGATCCTGGATCTCGAGGACGGCGTGCATCCGAGCAGGAAGGCGGCCGCGCGCGCCGGCGTGGCGACCGCGATCGGGCGCGTGCACGCGGGCGGCAAGGCCGCCGCGGTGCGCATCAACGGCGCGCTGAACACGGCCATCGACGACCTGCGCGCCGCCGTGTCGCCGGGCCTGCGCCTGCTGGTACTGCCGAAGGTCGAGCACGCCCGCGATGTCCAGCTGCTGGCCGGCGTCGTCGACGAGCTCGAACGATCGGCCGGTCTGCCGGCGGGCGAAGTCCGCTTCCTGCTGCAGATCGAGTCCGCCGCGGCGCTGCCCCGGCTCCACGACATCGCTGCGGCCTCGCCGCGCGTGCAATCCATGATGCTGGGCAGCGAGGACTTCTCGCTCGACGTCGGCGGCCTTCCCACGCCCCAGGCGCTGCTCACGCCGAGCCTGATGGTGCTGTACGCGGCGCGCGCGGCCGGCGTGCTGCCCGTGGGCTTCGTCGGCTCGATCGCCAACCTCGGCAAGGTCGAGGAATTCGAAGCGCTGCTGCAGCAGGCCCGCTCGCTCGGCTTCCGCGGCGCGGTGGTCGTGCATCCGAAGTTCGTCGACGCGATCAACGCCTGCTACACGCCGACGCCCGAGCAGGTGACGCAGGCGCGCGCCATCGTCGCCGCCTTCGACATCGCCGATCGCGACGGCCTCGGCGCCACCAAGCTCGGCGATCTGATGATCGACAAGCCGGTCGTCCTGCGCGCGAAGGCCCTGCTCATCGAGGCCGGTCTCAGCCCCTTCGGCGACGGCTGAGCGCACTCGCCGCTTCTGCGTTCCGCGGCCCCGGCGCACGTGTGGACTGAGGCAGTTCAAGGGGAGCGGCGCCCGCACGGCGTACGTGTGCGCGCGGATTAGGGCGAGCGCTCTCCTGCGGTGCACGGCCTTGCGTTATGGTCCGCGCCCATGACCGACGTGAAGAGCCCTTTCGAGCCCGAGTTCACCACCGCCCTGTGCGAGATCTTCGAAAAGCTGATCACCTTCAACCAGGTGCTCGGCGTGAAGATCGACGAGCTGCAGCACGAGATCGTGCGGGCCCACATCCCCATGCGACCGGACCTGGTCGGGCACTACGCCCACAACCGGCTGCATGGCGGCGTGATCAGCGCGACGCTCGATTCGATGGGCGGCCTGGCGGTGATGGCGGCGATCGGCGCGCGCCATCTCGACGAAGCGCCGCAGCAACGGCTGCAGCGTTTCGCCAAGCTCGGCACGATCGACCTGCGCGTGGACTACCTGCGACCCGCCATCGGCGCCCTCTTCCGCTGCGAGGCGGAGGTGATGCGCCTGGGCAGCCGCGTCGCCAACACGCGGATGGCGTTCACCGATGAGCAGGGCCGACTGCTGGCCACCGGCGCCGCAGCGTACATCGTCTCGTGACATTGGCGCCCTTCTTACTCCCTCTCCCGCTTGCGGGAGAGGGTGGGGGTGAGGGCCAGCGGACTCCGCAGTCCACTACACCGCGCTGATCCGATAAGCACAGCGCCGCGCGCCCGCGAGCAGATGCTCGGTGCGCTCGACGGCAAGTCCAGGACCCAGACAGCGCTCGAACAGCGCCAGCTCCGAACGGCAGAAGCCTTGGCAGCTCTGCGCCGCGGCACAGATCGGGCAATGATCCTCCACCAGCAGCCAGTCCTTGCCGATGCGCTCGGCGCGCGCCATGTAGCCCTCTTCCGCGCGCAGCCTCGCGAGTTCACGCACACGGTCACCGGTCGTGCGGCACCGGTCGATCGCCGCTCGATAACGCAGTTCGCTGTCGCGCTCTCGCGCGCCGATCAACTGATCGAGCCCCGCCTCGCCGAAGACCGCGCGCGCCTGCTGGATCAATTGCACCGTGAGATCGGCATGCCGATCCGGGAAACGCCCGTGGCCCGCCGCCGTCAACGACCACAGCTTGCGCGGCCGTCCGGCCTCGCCGCGCTGATCGTCCTGCGCGACGACGAGTCCCTGCTCCTCCAGGCGCGCGAGCAGCTTGTGCGCGCCCATCGGCGTGATGGCGACGGTTGCCGCCAGCGCGGCCGCCGCCTGTGGGCCGCGGCTCTTGAGCTCGAACAGCAGCCGGTCCTCGTTCCCTTGACTCATGAATGGCGCCTCGCGAAGCGGATGAAGCCGATCGCCGCGCCCAGGCACATCGTGCCGCCCAGCAGCATGATCCAGCGCGCGGACAGCATGCCCAGCGCGCCGCCGATCAGCGCGATCAAGGTGTTGGACAGGCAGAAGACCGTCGTCAGCAGACCCATCACGCGGCCTTGGCCATGCGCGGCGAAGCGCTCCGACATCCATGCCGGCATCAGCGCGTTGTAGAACGAGAGCGGCACCCCCAGCAACGGGATCAACGCGAGTCCCAGCCACGAGGGCGCGAGGCTCAAGGCCAGCAGCCCGATCGCCGCGACGACCGCGAAGCGCGCCGCGCGGTGCAGCGGCGTCGGCCCGGAGCCGATGCGCGCCGCGAAGATGCTGGCCGCCGTCATCGCCGCGCACTGCACCGCGGTGACCAGCGCGATGCCGCGGCTGTCCAGCCCCGCCTGCTGCAGCATCCACAGCGGCGCGAACTCGTACAGCGCATTGACGCCCAGCGTGTACGCCAGCTGCAGCAGCGCGAGGTGGCGCAGCACCGGATCCTGGGCGATCAGCCCCAGCGACTGCTGGCGCCGCATCGCGGCGAGCATTCCGCCTTCGGGCTTGGCGGTCGGCCGGTCGTCGGGCAGCCCGAAGCCGAGCAGCACCAGGCAAGGCAGGATCACGACGGCCGCCACGATGAAGGGCACCGCCTCGCCCCAGGGCAGCGTCAGGCCGCCGAGCAGCGGCCCGACCAGCCAGCCGATGTAGAGGCTCGCGTTGAGCCACGCGAAGCTGCGCGTGCGCTCGAGCTGCGGATGCCAGTCGGCCAGCAGCGCCCGCACGACGGCGACGTTGCCTTCGGTCAGGCCCGTCGCGAAGCGCGACAGCACGAACAGCGGATAGTCCCGCGAGGCCAGCGCGAAGGCGCTCAGCCCGTAGCCGACGAGTGTCGCGGTGATGGTGACGCTGAGCACACGGCGCCGGCCGTAGCGGTCGGACATCGGCCCGATCACCAGGCTGCCGACCAGGATGCCGGCCGGGTTCACCGCCAGCGCCAGGCCCATCAGCAGCTCCGGCCGCAGGCCGAGGAAATGGGTGAAGTCGTCGACCGGCCCGCTGACGAAGATCGGCGCCAGGATCGGGTACGGCAGCGCGACGCCGGCGGTGCTCATCAGCGCGAGCGCGCAGACGGCCCAGAGCAGCAGATGCGGATGGCGCAGCGGCGCCGGCGAGGTGGCAGTCGCGGAGGACTCGGAGGAAGACAGCACGGCGCTCATTGTGCGGCCCCTTCGCGGCGCAGACACAAGGCATAGCCGGGCCAGCCGCGATGGCGCCATTCCTCGCGCGCGGCGTCGGCGACCTTGATGCGGTGGTCGTTCATCGACGCGTGCAGCCCGGGCAACTCGCGCGTCCAGTCCTCCTCCGTCGCCTGTCCCGCGTGGACCAGCGCCCAGGCCGGCGCCGGACGCAGTTCCGACAGATAGGTGCCCAGCCAAGCGCGCCAGACGGTGCGCAAGACCTGGCCCTCGTCGACGGCCAAGCCACGTGAGGCGGCGGCCTCCAGCAGCACGCGCAGCGCATGCGTGCCCGTCACCAGGTGCAACGAGGCGAACTGGTGCCGCGACAGGTACACGGCCAGCGAGGCTTCCGCCAGCGCGTCGAGCGTCAATCGCGGGCGCTCCACGTAGCCGTCGAAGCCCGGCAGCGTCGCGGCGCGTTGCATCCGCGTCGTGATCAGCGTGCCTGGCATCAGCGGCATGGCGAGCGCGGGATCGGCACGCACCGCATCGATGACCTCACGAAGGCTTTCACGCCCCTGCCCCGCCGGCACCGGCGCGCCGAGCGGGCTCTCCAGCCCGATCGTCGTTCTCAGCGCCGCGTCGAGTTCCTGACGATGCCCCGACTGCAGCGCATAGGCGAGCCGGATCGCGACATGGAAGGCCTGCGCTTCGGGCGCCGCCAGCACACGACGCAGCGCGTCCTCGACGGAGGGTGGCGGCACCTCGTCATCGTCCGCGACACGTGACAGCGGCGCCCAATGGTCGATGTGACGTTGCAGCGACTCGCGCGGCGCGCCCAGCCGGCCCAGCGCGCCGAGCGCCATCGGCAGATGGTTGAAGAGCGGCAGCGCCTCGGTGCCGTACATCGGGCCGAACTTCACCGCCTGGTCCAGCGCCTCGTGCAGCCCCGCCGGCCAGGGCGGGCCCTTGAGCTCGAGGGCATTGCCGTCGGGATCGAACAGGTACAGCGACGGTCCGTCGCCCTCAGCGCCGTAGCGCGAGCCATAAGTGTCGACGGTGACGCCTTGCGACGTCAGCCAGCGACGCAGCGCGGGCTCGTCGAGCGTCTCGACGCGCAGGCAGAAGTGGTCGACATTGCGCCCCTCCGCGCCCGGGCCCGCGCCACCGACACGGCCGAGCTTGCCGTCCAGCGGCACGAGGTCGATCAACTGCGCGCCCGCACGCAACTGCACCAGCCCGATCTCCTCCTGACGACGCTCGACGGTGCAACCCAGCAGGTCCACGTAGAAGTGCAGCGCCGCCGGCAGATCACGCACGCGCAGCACGAGATGGTCGAGTCCCTGGATCCTGATCATGGCGAGCTCCTTCTGCTTGCGTTGTTGTGACTTCGCGCCTGGCTCCGGCATGGCGTCGAACGAGGCGCTGAACGCCGTGCCGCCATGATCGCGCCGTCCGTTCAATTAATAAACTTTTAGTTGATTAACATCGCCTACAGCAGGGAGACCCGACAATCGGGGGCATGGCTTTCCGACCCCTTCCCCTCCCCGACGCCATCCCGGGCCGGCTGTGGCTGCAGTCGATGCCGGGCCGCCGCGAGTCCTGGGGCGCCTTCCTCGACGAGGCGCGCCTGAATCAGCTCAACGTGGTGGTCTGCCTCAACCCGCTCGAGGAAGTCGCCGAGCTCTCGCCGCCGTATCACAAAGCGATCGCCGAGGGCCGGCTGCCCTTCCGCTGGCTGCATGTGCCGATGCGCGATTTCGGTCTCGCGTCGGACAGCGCGGCGTTCCGGCAAGGTGTGGAGCACATCGCTCAGGGCCTGCGCATGGGCGACCGCGTGCTGCTGCATTGCGCCGCCGGCATGGGCCGCACCGGCACGATGGCCGCGTGCGTGCTGAAGCGGCTGGGCGTGCCCGCGGCGCAATCGCTCGAGGCGGTCAGCGCGGCAGGATCGAATCCGCAGTCGGCGATGCAGTCCGGGTGGATCCACCAGTTCTGAACTGCAACGCCCTTGGGATGACACCTGGACGATGCTTCAACGACGCCTCCATGATTGATCCCACCCTGCCGGCACTGACCATCGTCCATGCGGACAGATGGCGCGTCGTCGTCGACAAGCCGTCGGGCCTGCTGTCCGTGCCCGGCCGCGGCGAGCACAAGCAGGATTGCGCCTGGGCGCGCGTGGCGGCTGAATTTCCGGATGCGCTGATCGTGCATCGGCTGGACCAGTCGACCTCCGGCCTGATCGTCTTCGCGCGCGGCGAGGCGATGCAGCGTGCGCTCAGCGAGGCCTTCGCCGCGAGGCTCGTCGACAAGCGCTATGAGGCGGTCGTGGCGGGCCTCATCGAACGTGACGCGTTCGAGATCGACCTGCCGCTGATCGTCGATTGGCCGAATCGCCCGCGGCAGATGGTCGACCACGAGCGCGGCAAACCCAGCCTGACCCGCGTGCGGGTGCTCGGCCGCGACGTCGCGGCACGCACCACGCGCGTCGAGCTCGAGCCGGTCACCGGGCGCTCGCACCAGCTGCGCGTGCATCTGCTGGCCGCCGGTCATCCCATCCTCGGCGACGCGCTGTACGCGCCGCCGGAGGTCCTCGCGCAGGCACCCCGCCTGCTGCTGCATGCACGGGACCTCAGCCTGCCGACGGTGCTCGATGCGCCGCCGCTTTCATTGCATTCGCCGCCCGATTTCTGAGCGAGCATCCCGCCATCCGCCCAAGGAGCATTCCCGATGTCCTCGACCGTGTCCACCGACTCTTCCCAAGCGCATTCCCTCACGATCATCACCGGCAGCTCGCGCGGCCTGGGCGAGGCGCTGGCGCGCCAGTCGCTCGAGGCCGGCCATCTGGTCATCGGCATCGCCCGGGGCCGCAGCGAGGCGTTGGAGCGCTTCGCCCATGAGCGCGGTCTGCCGCTGCAGCAATGGCAGGCGGATCTGTCGAGTCCGCTGACGATCGCGCAGCACCTGGCCGACTGGCTGCGCACGCAGCCCCGCGACTGGACCACCGCGACGCTGATCAACAACGCCGGCGTCGTCACCACGCCCGGCCCCATCGACGGGGAGTCGCTGGAGGCACTGTCCGCCGCGCTGCGCGTCGGCCTGGAGGCGACCGTGCTGCTGAGCGCGGCCTTCCTCGACGCCACCCGCGACTGGCCCGCCGAGCGCAAGGTGCTGAACATCTCGTCCGGGCTGGGCCGCCGCGCCATGGCCGGCAGCGCGCTCTATTGCGCGGCCAAGGCCGGCATGGACAACCTCAGCCGCGCCATCGCGCTGGACGAGGAACACAAGGCAGCCAAGGGGGAACACGCCGCACGCGTCGTCTCGCTGGCGCCCGGCATCATCGACACCGACATGCAGGCCCAGTTGCGCGGCGGCGATTCGTCGAAGTTCCCGGACCGGGACCGCTTTGCGGCCTTCAAGGCCGAAGGCCAGTTGGCCAGCGCCCAGGACACCGCGGCTCAGGTGCTGAAGTTCCTCGCCAGAAAAGACTTCGGCCAGCAGGTGCTGGCCGATGTGCGGGACGCTTGAACTTCAGGTTGGGGCGTGCGCAGAGCTTGGCCGGGTCCGGCGGCTCGGGCCTCGCGGGCGCGCCAACTCGCTTTGCTCACCTGCGGTTCGCGCCGCTCGGACAGACGGCGCTCAAGTCAGTTTTGGAACGCTCGGCTTCGCCGCCGGACCCGGCCAAGCTCCGGAGATCGTCTGCGCGCGGAAGGCGCGCTCAGCCCACCAGGTTCGCCAGCGTCAGTAGCGCCAGCAGCATCATCCACAAGACAACCGAGCGCCAGACGAGGCCGACCACGCTCTGCAGGTGACCCAGTTGGGGTGGGACACCACCAGTGGAACCTTCCGCCCGCGTCGCATCCATGTCGCCGCCAGATTCGAAGGTCTTGCTGCGGTCCGGCGTGACGCCTGGGGCGGCGCTGCCGCCCAATTGCACGCCGACGGCACCTGCGGCGGAAGCGAGGATGATCCCCTCGTTGTCGTGGGCCCACAGCGCCGAGTCGCGCCGCCAGGAACTCACCGCCTCCTCGAAGTTGCCCACGATCGCAAAGCCCGTCGCCGTCAGGCGCGCAGGGATGTGGTCGATCATCCCGAACAGCTTGCGGGAAAGCTCCATCAGGCGCTCGTTGGTCGGCGCGTCCAGTGTGCGGCTCTTGAAGGCCCAGTAGCGGCCAGCGAATTCAGCCATCCGGTACAGCACCGCCCCCGCCGGGCCCAGGCCCAGCGTCGAGAACAGCACGAACCAGAAGAACACCCCGAAGACATGCCGGTGCGCGGCAAGCAGCGAGTGCTCCAGCACGTGTCTCAGCAGCTCGGTGCGCGGCAGCTCGCTGGCGTCGAGGTGACGCCATTCAGCAAGCAGGCGGCGGGCCTCGAGCTCGTCGCCACGCTCCAGCGCGTCACGGATGTCGGTGAAGTAGTGGCTGAACTGGCGGAAGCCCAGCGTCAGATAGAGCACCAGCACATCCATCGCCAGCGAAAGCAGCAGGCTGTAGGGCCGCACGAGCGCGTAGATCGCCCCGACCAGCAGGGCCGGACCGACGACGGTGATCGTCCACACGACGGCCGCATGGTGCGACCGGCCCGCGTCGAAGTTGCGCCCGGTCCAGCGCACCCAGGCGATCATGCCTTGGTGGACCGGATTCCCGTGCGGCAGAGGCTTGAGCTGCTCGCACACCAGCGCCAGCAAGACCGCGAAGAAGTTCATGGCCCGGGATGATAGCGGCCCGCACACCCGTCGAAGAGGGATCGGTGTCCCCCTGCCCCCTGCCGTGGCTCAGACCTGCAGGAAGCGGTAGAGATTGCGCAACATCGCGGCGGTCGCCCCCCAGATGAAGAACTCCTTCGAAGCGCCCGCCGTCAGCGCCACGTCGGGGTCCACGTTCGACACCGCAAGACCTGGCCCCGTCCACGGCATCGACAGGAACTGCCGTCGGCCTTTCAGGGGGCCGTTGTCGCTGGCGGCCTCCCCGGTCGCGTCGCCCGCGTCGTACTCGAAGGTGTGGCGCTGGTGGTGCGCGGGGTTCATCAGGAACTCCAGCGGGACCTCGAACGCCTCCGCCACCTCGAAGGCATCCAGCCTCAGCGAGAAGCCCGGACGGATCAGTCCCACCACCGGCGTGACCTCGTAGGCCGTCACCGTGCGGTAGACGGGGAGTTGACCGATCAGGTCCACGTAGCGCTCGTCGAGGCCGATTTCCTCCTCCGCCTCGCGCAGCGCGGTGCGCTCGGGCGAGCCGTCCTCCGGCTCGGCGCGGCCGCCGGGGAAGCTGACTTGGCCGGCGTGGTCCCGAAGATGCGCCGTGCGTTGCGTCAGCAGCACGTGCAGGCCTTCGGCGCGCTGGACCAGCGGGATGAGCACCGCGGCCTGCGTCGTCGTGCGGCCCGGGAAGAGGCCGCCGTCGCCGGGCAGCTCCGGGTCGATGCTCAGCGGGTGCAGGAAGCGCTCACGCAGCCAGGCCGGGGTCAGGCGCTCGCGGGGGACGGCGGGGAGATGCGCATCGGTGCCGGTGACGGGGATGGCGCGGGGATCCTGGATGGCGGGACGGCTGGAAGGAGGCGTCGGCATGCGGCAGGGTCGTCCGGTGTGCCGGACTTGTTCGTGGGCGCTCGGGGCGCGAAGCCCCGATTGGACGCCAGAAACGACAAAGCCGCTCCGGGCAGGGCCTTGGAGCGGCTTTGGGGTGGCTTGCGCCGAGGATCAGGCCGACTTGATGGCCAGCTTTTCCTTGATGCGCGCCGACTTGCCCGAACGCTGACGCAGGTAGTACAGCTTCGCGCGACGGACGTCGCCGCGGCGCTTCACTTCGATCGAAGCGATCAGCGGGCTGTACAGCTGGAACGTCCGCTCAACGCCTTCGCCGCTCGAGATCTTGCGGACGATGAAGTTGGAGTTCAGACCGCGGTTGCGGCGGGCGATCACGACGCCTTCGTAGGCCTGCACGCGCTTGCGGGTGCCTTCGACGACGTTCACGTTGACGATCACCGTGTCGCCAGGAGCGAAAACGGGGATGGTCTTGTTCAGGCGAGCAATTTCTTCTTGCTCGAGGGTTTGGATCAGATTCACGAGGATCTCCTGTGATCTTGCCGGCGCGAATCAGGATGATTCCAGGACAGGACACCTTCGAAGGAATTCTTCGGCGCCGCCCGCGTGGGGATTCAACCAACGGTGTCAAAGCACCGCCCTTGCCCCATCAGCCCAGTAGAGGATCGGAAAAACCCGCGATTATAGACGTGGTTGGGCGATCGTCAAACTTCGCCCGTCTTGGCGATCGTTCCGCCCTGGGTCGTGCGCAGCGACGCGAGGAACTTCTCGTCCTTCTTGTCGAGCTTGCCGTCGCGGCGCGCGGCCTCGATCAACTCGGGCCGGCGGCGCCATGTCAGGGCCAACGACTGCTCGCGACGCCAGCGGGCGATCTCGGCATGATGGCCGGACAGCAGCACCGGCGGCACCGGCAACGGGCCGTCGGGCGTCTCCAGGACCTCCGGGCGGCTGAAGTGCGGGCAGTCCAGCAGTCCGTCCGAGAAGCTGTCCTGCTGGTGCGAGGCGGCGTCGTTCAGCACGCCTTCCTGCAGACGCGCGATCGCATCGAGCATCGCGATGGCCGGCAGTTCGCCGCCGGACAGCACGAAATCGCCGAGGCTGATCTCCATCGACACGTGGCGGTCCAGCACACGCTGGTCGATGCCTTCGTAGCGGCCGCAGAGCAGGATGGCGCCCTCGCCTTGCGCAAGCTCTTGAGCCAGCGCCTGGTCGAGCTTGCGTCCGGTGGGGCTGAAATGGATCACCGCCGGAGCGCCGGGATGGGTGGCCGCACGATCGGCCTTCACGGCCGTGAGCGCGCGCTCCAGCGGCGCGGCCAGCATGACCATGCCGGGACCGCCGCCGAAGGGACGGTCGTCGACACGACGGTAGTTGTCTTCCGCATAGTCGCGCAGCTGCCAGAGCCGCACGTCGACCTGTTTGCTCTCGTACGCGCGACGCGTCACGCCGACCCGCAGGAAGGGGTCGAAGAGTTCAGGAAAGAGGGTGAGAACGTCGAAGCGCATGGGCATCGGGCCCGACGGCTTCAATAGTCCAGATCCCAGTCCACGGGGATGACCCGCGCGGCCTTGTCGACGGTGCCGACAAACGCGTTCACGAACGGGATCAGGATTTCCTCGTCCGGCTTGACCGGCGCCGTCTTGCCGGCGGGCAGGATGCGCAGCACGCAGTGCGGGCCGGTGTCGATCAGGTCGATCACCTCGCCCAGCGTCTGGCCGTCCTTGTTGACGACGCTCATGCCGATCAGGTCGACCCAGTAGAACTCGTCCTCGCCGGTGTCCGGGAACACGCTGCGCGAGACGAAGATGCGGGCGCCCTTGAGCGCCTCGGCGCCGTTGCGGTCCGCCACGCCTTCGACCTGGGCGACGATGCCGTCCGCATGGTCGCGGACGGAAAGAATCTTGAGCACGGGGGGCACGACATGCGGCTTGCCCGGCAGGGCCTTCTCGCTCGGTTTCATGAACCAGCGGCGGGAGGCGAAGAGCGCCTGGGCATCGGCGGAATGGCTGAGGATCTTCAGCCAGCCCTTGATGCCCCAGGCGTCCAGCACGCGCCCGACCTCGATGGCGTCCTCCGGAAAGGCCGGGGAACTCTCGATGACGTCGTCGGGCGCCTGCTTCATCTACTGCGATCCGAAGGATTAGGCAGCGACGGCGGCGGCCGGAGCGGCAGCCGACTTCTTGGACACGTCGACCAGGCGGGCGACGGCCGGCGACAGCTGGGCGCCGGTGCCGACCCAGTAGGACACGCGGTCCTGGGCGACACGCAGGCCTTCGGCGTTGCCGGTGGCGACGGGGTTGTAGAAACCGACGCGCTCGATGAAGCGGCCATCGCGACGATTGCGGCTGTCGGTCACGACGATGTTGTAGAACGGACGCTTCTTGGAGCCACCGCGGGAGAGTCGAATAACGACCATGATCTATCCTTCAGGTTTTGAGCGTTCCACCGCACCAGGGAGACACACAGGGGCAAGCAGACAATTGAATCGACTTTTCAAAGGGCACGCGTGTGTCGCGAAAGATCCCCACGAAAGGTCGACAGCTGGCCCTGTAGATACGCCCCCGGACTGTCATCGCACAAGCTCCGGATCAGGAAGCTTCGAAGCGTGACAGCCACACCCAGGGGCCAGCGCCAAAACCCGGCATTATAAACTCGCGTTTGACGCTTTGTCCTCCTCCCCCAATGACGACGACCACCAGCAGTTCCTCCCCCCTCCTGATCCGCCCCAGTCTGGAGGGCGACATCGCCGCGATCCAGCAGATCTACGAGCACGCGGTGCTGCACGGCACCGGCACCTTCGAGACCGACGTGCCCGACCGCGCCGAGATGGGCCGCCGCCGCACCGAGGTGCTCAGCCGCAGCCTGCCGTACCTGATCGCGGAGCGTGACGGGCAGGTGCTCGGTTTCGCCTACGCCAACTACTTCCGCCCGCGCCTGGCCTACCGTTACTTCGTCGAGGACTCGATCTACCTGTCGCCCCAGGCCCAGGGCCAGGGCGTCGGCCGCTTGCTGCTGGCCGAACTGATCGCCCGCTGCGAGGCGGCCGGCGCCCGCCAGATGGTGGCCGTGATCGGCGACTCGCAGAACCTCGGTTCGATCGGCGTGCACCGCAGCCATGGTTTCGAGGACATCGGCGTCATGAAGGCCGCCGGCTGGAAGTTCGGCAAGTGGCTCGATGTCGTGCTGATGCAACGCCAACTGGGTCAGGGCGACACCAGTTCGCCCACCGGTTCGACGCCCGCGACCGCGGCGGCCTCGCCGGCGGCCCCTTCCGCGCCAGCAGAAACGCCCGCCGCATGAGCGCCGTCGCCCCCGACGCCGACGGCGCGGCGGACCTCAAGTCCAAGACCGTCGCCACCTGGCTGAGCTTCGCGCTCGGCAGCCTCGGGGCACATCGTTTCTATCTGCACGGATTCAGCGACAAGCTCGCCTGGCTGCATCCGCTGCCGACGCTGCTTGGCCTGTATGGCGTGCACCGCATGGACACGCTGGGCCAGGACGACGTCGCCGCCTGGTTCCTGATCCCGCTGCTCGGGCTGATGATCGCCCAGAGCATGCTGGCGGGCATCGTCTACGGTCTGATGCCCGACGAACGCTGGGCCGACCGCTTCAACCCCGGACAACCGGTGCACAAGACCGGCTGGCTGCCCATCCTGGGCGTCATCGCCTGCCTGATGGTGGGCGGTGCCTGCCTGATGGCGACGATTGCCTTCTCGGCGCAGCGCTACTTCGAATCGCAGGTCGAGGCGGCCCGCGAGATCAGCCAATAACCCCACACGGCCTCAGCGCCAACCCGATCACTCGTACTCCCCTGGCCCATGGGCAGCGAGCGTGAGTGGGGCCGGAATGAGGCTGGGGGTTCCCGGAGGGATGCCCCCTGCCTCGTGGAGAGCCCGCGCCCGGCCTTTCGCAGGCAAGGCGGGCGGGCAAGGCGGGCAGGCAAAGCGGCCAGGCAAACCTGCCTTAGAACAGCGTGAAGCTGATCCAGTAGAACAGCCCGGCGATGAACGCCGACGCCGGGATCGTGAAGATCCAGGCCCACACGATGTTCCCCGCCACCCCCCAGCGCACCGACGACGCGCGCTGCGTCGACCCCACGCCGACGATGGCGCCGGTGATGGTGTGCGTGGTGGACACCGGAATGCCCAGGGAAGTCGCCAGGAACAGCGTGATCGCGCCGCCGGTTTCTGCGCAGAAGCCGCCAACCGGTTTGAGCTTGGTGATTTTCTGCCCCATCGTGCGGACGATGCGCCAGCCGCCGAACATGGTGCCCAGGCCGATCGCCAGATAACAGACGACGATGACCCAGGTCGGGGGCGAATGTTCGCCGGCGCCCGCGTAGCCGGAGGCGATCAGCAGCATCCAGATCAGGCCGATCGTCTTCTGCGCGTCATTGCCACCGTGGCCCAGGCTGTACAGCCCGGCCGAGACCAGCTGCAACCGCCGGAACCAGTTGTCCACCCGCAGCGGCGAACTGCGTCTGAACACCCAGGCCACGGCCACCATCAGCAGCGAGCCCAGCAGGAACCCCAGCAACGGCGAGACGAAGATGAACAGCACCGTCTTGCCGATGCCGCTCATGATCAGGCCCTTGGTGCCTGCCTTGGCGATCGCCGCGCCGACGAGGCCGCCGATCAGCGCATGCGACGAGCTCGACGGGATGCCGTAGAACCAGGTGATCACGTTCCACGCGATCGCGCCGATCAGCGCGCCGAAGATCACATGGTGATCGACGATGGACGCGTCGATCGACCCCTTGCCGATCGTCGCCGCCACCTTCAGCTCGAAGAAGAGCACCGCGATCACGTTGAAGAAAGCCGCGAACAGCACGGCCTGCTGCGGCTTGAGGACGCCGGTCGACACGACCGTGGCGATCGAGTTCGCCGCGTCGTGGAAGCCGTTCATGAAGTCGAAGGCGACGGCCAGCACCACGAGCATGGCCACGACCCAGAAGGCCACGTGCATCGTTCCCATGGGAGACGCTCCGGGACCGGGTCAGGAATTCTCGAGGACGATGCCCTCGATCAGGTTGGCGACGTCCTCGCAGCGGTCGGAGATCGATTCCAGCTGCTCGTAGATCGCCTTGAGCTTGATCAGCTCGCGCACGTCCTCCTGCTCGCGGAACAGCTTGGACATCGCGGCGCGCATCACGCGGTCGGCGTCGGACTCGAGCTTGTCGATCTCCTCGCAGGCCTTGATGGCGGCTTCGGCGGTCTTGGGCTCGCTCAGCTTGGGCAGCAGCGTCACGGCGTGCTTGACACGCTCGCAGCACTTGGCCGACAGCTCACCCAGGCGCAGCACTTCCTCGGGAATGGAGCGCACGTCGTAGAGCTGCATCGTCTCGCTGGAGTCCTGCAGCAGGTCCAGGATGTCGTCCATCGCGTTGATCAGGCCGTGGATCTGCTCGCGGTCGATCGGCGTGATGAAGGTGCGATGCAGCAGCCGGTTCACCTCGGCGGTGACGCGGTCGGCGTGGTGCTCGGCCTTGTCGACCTCGGCGGCGTATTTCTCGCGCAGCGTCAGGTCGTTGTAGTTCTGGATCATGAGCATGAAGGCGCGCGCGCCTTCGACGATCTGCGTGCCGTGCTCATTGAACAGTTCAAAGAAATTGCCCTCTCGGGGCAGCAGCTTGCCGAAAAACATGGGGGGAGGCTCCGCGCCGTGCGATCCGCGCCGGATCGTCACAATTAATTCATTTCCGTGTCACGGAAAACCCGCGAGTGTAGCCGCCCGTAGCCCGTTGGAGCCATGCCTTGCTCATACCCCGACGATCGCGGGTCTTCCCGCGTCATTCCAGGGACGCCGATTTCAGCTGCGGAAGATGAAGTAGACGGCGCCCATCAGGCACAGACCGGCCCAGAGGTAGTCGGTCTTGAACGGCTGGTTCATGAAGAACATCGAGAAGGGCACGAACACCGCCAGCGTGATCACTTCCTGCGTGATCTTGAGCTGCGCCAGCGTGAAGCCGCCCTGGTAGCCGATCCGGTTGGCCGGCACCTGCAGCAGGTACTCGAACAGCGCGATGCCCCAGCTGATCAGCGCCGCGACATACCAGGGGCGCGCCGCCAGGTCCTTCAGGTGGCCGTACCACGCGAAGGTCATGAACACGTTGGACAGCGTCAGCAGGACGATCGTCTGCCAGCCGGCGGCGGTTGCGAACATGGGGCGAGCTCCCGAAAAGCCTGGACGTTGATTCGATTCGTCAGGGACGGCGAAGGCGCAAGGGCGCGTCCTCGCGTTCGACCACCTGATCGGCGACCGACGGCAGGTAGCCTGCCAGTCCACCAAGGCCCGGCGCGTCCAGCGTCGGAGCCAGCTCCAGCAGCGGGCGCAGCACGAAGGCGCGCTGATGCAGCCGAGGATGCGGGACGATGAGCCGATCCAGGTCGACGGTCTGGTCACCGTAGAGCAGCAGGTCGAGGTCGAGGGTGCGCGGCGCGTTGACGAACGGACGCTCGCGACCATGACGCAGCTCGATGGCCTGCAGCGCCGAGAGCAGCGTCAGCGGCGGCAGCGTTGTCGCCACGCGGGCGACGGCGTTCAGGTAGTCGGGGCCCTCGCAGCCGACCGGCGCGCTGCGCCAGGCGGAGGAGACGGCCTCCAGGGTCAGGTCTTTCACGTCGGCGAGGTCGGCCAGCGCCGCCTCCAGCGTGCGCCGCAGGTCGCCGAGGTTGGCACCCAGACCGACGTAGGCCGTGGTCATCCGCCGGCGATCACTCGTCGTTGGACGGCGTCGTGTCCGCGGGACCCGCGCCGCCTGCCGCGCCACCCGCGGCCTTGGGCTTGCGACGGCGGCGGCGCTTCTTGGCGGGATGACCGGTGCCGCCCTCGCCGTCCATGGCGTCGACCGCTTCGGCATCGATCGGCAGGCCGGCTGCCGACTCGCCACTGACCGGCATGGTCGAGGGCGTGCTCACGGCACCGCGCGGCACGGAGTGCACGCGCCCGCCGCCCGCCTTGGGCTTGCTGCGCGGACCGCCCTGGCGTTGCGTCTCGCGCGCCAGCTCGAGGAGCGCACGACGCTCGTCCTCGGTGCCCAGCGCGAAGTCTTCCCACCAGTCGGCCAGGGCCGGATCGATCTCGCCCGCCTCGGCGCGCAGCGCCAGGAAGTCGAAGCCGGCGCGGTAGCGCGGCTGCTCGATCAGCCGGTGCGGACCGCTGCCGGTGCGGCGCTCGAAGCGCGGCTGCATCATCCAGATCTCGCGCATGTCCGCCGCGAGCTTGCCGCGGCCGGAGATGTCGCCGACGCGCGCGTCGAAGACCAGGTCGACCGCCTGCTGCAGCGCCGCCACCGCGCCTTCGCCGCCGTCGATCAGGCGCGTCCAGCGCTGCTGGACCTCGCCCCACAGCATGCAGGCGAGCATGAAGCTCGGCGCCACCGAGCGGCCCTCTTCGACCCGCTTGTCGGTGTCTTCCAGCGCCAGGCGGACGAACTTGCCGTGCACGTTGTCCGGCAGCGCGCCGTCCTTGTCGAGCACCGCGTCCAGGATCGGGAACACGCCGCGCGCCAGGCCCTGCTTGCGCAGCTCGTCGATGCTGGCCAGCGCGTGGCCGGTCTGCAGCAGCTTGATCATCTCGTCGAACATCCGCGACAGCGGCACGTTCGCGAGCAGCGGCGCCATGACGGGGATCGGCGCGCGGGTCTTGGGCTCGATCGTGAAGCCCAGCTTCGCGGCGAAACGCACCGCGCGCAGGATGCGGACCGGATCCTCGCGGTAGCGGGTCTCGGGGTCGCCGATCATCCGCAGCACCTTCTTGCGGGCGTCGGCCAGACCGCCGTGGTAGTCGACCACCAGCTCGCGCTCCGGGTTGTAGTACATCGCGTTGACGGTGAAGTCGCGTCGCGCGGCGTCCTCGATCTGCGGGCCCCAGACGTTGTCGCGCAGCACGCGGCCGGACGCGTCGACGACGTGCGACTTGCCCTCCAGCGCGCCCTTGGACGTCTTCTCGTTGCCCTGCACCTGCTCGGCGTCGTCTTCCTTGAGCAGCGCGCGGAAGGTCGAGACCTCGATCACCTCGTGCTCGCGGCCACGGCCGTAGACCACGTGGACGATGCGGAAGCGCCGGCCGATGATGAAGGCGCGGCGGAACTGGTTCTTCACCTGTTCCGGCGTGGCGTCGGTGGCGACGTCGAAGTCCTTGGGCCGGCGGCCCAGCAGCAGGTCGCGCACGGCGCCGCCGACGATGAAGGCCTCGTAGCCCGCGTCGGTCAGTCCCTTGACGACCTTGACGCCGCGCTCGTCGAGCAGCGCCGGATCGATGCGGTGTTCCTCCGCGCCGATCTCCACGCGCCTGCCCAGGGGCGTGGCGGTACTTTCGGGCTTGCCCAACAACTTGTTGATGAATTTCTTGATCATTCGAACAGCTTCAATATCGGCCAGCCGCGCTCGCGCGCCAGCGCCTCGAGGGCCGAGGTGGGGTTGGTCGCCACCGGATGGCTGACCCGCTCCAGCAGCGGCAGGTCATTCATCGAGTCGCTGTAGAAATGCACGCGCTCGAAATCCTCCCAGCGGCGCCCCTGCGCCGCCAGCCATTCGTTCACGCGCACGATCTTGCCCGCCTGGAAGGACGGAGTTCCGTGCACGCGCCCGGTGAACGACCCGGTCGCGTCGCGCTCCAGCTGCACGGCGATCAGGTGGTCGATGCCGAAGGCCCTGGCGATCGGCGCGGTCACGAATTCGTTGGTCGCCGTCACCACGACCACCAGATCCCCGGCGTCCAGGTGGCGCTGCACAAGTGCGCGCGCATTGTCGCGCAACATCGGCGCGATGATCCGGGCCATGAAATCGGCGCGGGCCGCCTCGGCCTCGGCCAGCGGCCGGGCGCGCCAGACCGAGGTGGCGAACTCGACGTACTCGTCCAGGTCGAGGTTCCCGCGCTGGTAGTCGGCGTAGAACCCGTCGTTGCGGGCGGCCCAGGCGGCGCCGTCGGCCCAGCCGATCTCCACCATGTAGCTGCCGAAGGCGTGGTCCGAGTCCTGCGGGATCAGCGTGCCGTCGAGGTCGAACAGGGTCAGGTCCACGTCGAAATCCTTGAAAGATCTTGAAAGCGAAGCAACCGGCGGCGTCGCGCCCTCAGGCGTGCGCCCCCTGGTCGGCGAGCATCTGGCGCAGCAGCGGCACGGTGACCGCCCGCTTGCTGGCCATGGCGAATTCGTCCAGCCCGTCCAGCAGCGTCATCAGGTGCTTGAGGTCGCGGGCATAGCGGTTGAGCAGGTAGTCGATGACGTCGTCGGTCAGCGCGATGCCGCGCCGGTCGGCCTCGCGGCGCAGCACGGCGCGCACCTCGGCCTCGGACAGCGGCTGCAGCGCGAAGGTCGGGCCCCAGCCGAGCCGGGTGCGCAGGTCCTCGCGCAGGTCCAGGTCCACCGGCGGCGCGGTACCGGTCGAGACGACCGCCAGCCCCAGCGTGGCCGCCTCGACGAACAGCGCGAAGGCCGCATGCTGCTGGCCCGGGTCGAAGCGCTGGGCGTCGTCGAGCAGCAGCAGGCTGGGGTGGTTCGGCAGTTCCCAGGGCAGCGGGGTGTCGGCGTCGTACCAGCCGACCTGCGCGCCGGCCTGCTGCCAGTGGCGCGCGAGCGCGCGCAGCAGGTGCGTCTTGCCGCTGCCGGGCGGCCCCCACAGGAACACCGGCGGCGAGCCAGTCCCCAGCGCCAGCACATGCGTGAGGGCCGCGGTGTTGGCACCGGTGAGGAGCGTGTCAAAGGTGTAGTCGGGCTCGGGACCGAGCGACAGCGGGATCTGCTTCAAACCACTTCAGCGTTGGATGGCGGGGCGACGTCGGCGACGCGGAGGTCGGCAACAGGGAGGTCACACCCTCAGGAAGAGGGGGATTCTATGCGTCGCCCGGCGCCCCTCCCCCCGTCGTGCACCCTCAATGGAGGGTGGCGGGTCCGCCACCCGCATCGCGCAGCTGCTGCAGACTCTGCTCGAGCTCCGCGCGCTCCCCGCGATCGTCGGGCAGCAGCGCCACGAGTTTGCGCTGGACCGCCAGCAGCCGGGGCAGGTCCTGCTGGTCCATGTGGATCTGCTTGAGGTTGCGCAGCATGCGCGCCAGGATCTGCCGCGGCGCCGCGGTGCCCAGGAAGGCATCCAGCGACATCGGCTCCTGTGGCATCAGGCCCGCGCGCTCGCGCCAGGGGCTGAGGAACTCGTCGAGTTCGCCGCGTCCCAGCGAACGTCCGCTGAACGGGTCCAGCACGACCTCGCCCTGCGGCAGGCGCAGCTTCATCAGGAAGTGGCCGGGGAAGCTGACGCCCTTGACCTGCAGGCCGACGTGCGAGGCCAGCTCCATGTAGATGATCGCCAGCGAGATCGGGATGCCGCGACGCGTGGCGAGCACCTGGTGAAGGTAGCTGTTGCCGACGGCGTAGTAGTCGTTGACGTTGCCCGCGAAACCGAGTTCGCCGTGGAAGTACTGGTTGAGCATGCGCAGCCGGTGGCTGGGCGGCGCATCGGCGGGGAGACGGTGGCGCAGCCGCTCGCCGAGACGATCCAGCTCGGCCATCACCTGCTGCACGTCCAGCCGGGGCACCTCGTCGAGCGCGATCGCCGTGGCGGCCTCGGCCAGGTTCAGCGTGTCGTCGTCGGCAACCAGCGTCGAAAAATAGTCCAGCGCCGACGGCACCGTCCACTGCAAAGGCGAACTCATGCGCCCGAGTCTACGCCCACCGCCGCCGCCGGAAACCGGAGACGACGCCCCCCGGGTTCAGGCCCGGCGGGCGAACTGGCGCAGCTTCACGCCCAGCAGCAGCAGCACGCCGAAGTACAGCAGGGCCGAGGCGCCGAGACTCAGCGCCATCCAGCCGGCGCGCGCCAGCTCGAAGTGGAAGCCCTTGCCGCCGACCCAGGCGACATGCCCGGCCAGCCACCATTGCAGCGCGCCCATCGCGGCGCTGGCGATCAGCACGCGCAGCAGGAACAGCATCCAGCCGGCTTCCGGCGCGTAGGTGCCGAGCTTGCGCAGGCCACGCAGCAGCAGCAGCGCGTTGACGACGGCGCCCAGGCCGATCGACAGCGACAGGCCCGCGACGCCGATCTTGAATCCGAAGACGAAGATCGCGTTGAACACCTGCGTCAGGATCAACACGCCGACGGCGATGCGCACCGGCGTGCGCATGTCCTGGCGCGCGTAGAAACCGGGGGCCAGCACCTTGATCGACACCAGGCCCATCAGGCCCAGCCCGTAGCCCATCACGGCCTGCGCGGTGTGGGCGACGTCCTCCGCCCGGAAGGCGCCGCGCTGGTAGAGCACCGCCACCAGCGGCTCGGCGAAGACCAGCAGCGCGACCGCGCAGGGCAGCGCCAGCAGCAGGGTCAGGCGCAGGCCCCAGTCGAGCAGGCCGGAGTACTTCTCCGTCTCGCCCTTGGCCGTGCTGGCCGCGAGTTGCGGCGTCAGCACGACGCCCAGCGCGACGCCGAGCAGCGCGATCGGGAACTCCATCAGGCGGTCCGCGTAGGTCAGCCAGGAGGCGGCGCCCTCGCCCACCGCGATCGCGATCTGCGTGTTGATCAGCAGCGAGAGCTGGGCCACGCCGACGCCCAGCAGCGCCGGGCCCATCTTGCGCAACACCTGGCGCACGCCTTCGTCGCCGGCGGCGCGGCGCAGGCCGGAGAGGTTCAGCGCGAAACGCGGCATCAGGCCGATGCGGCGCAGCGCCGGCACCTGCACGGCCAGTTGCAGGATGCCGCCGATCATGACGCCGAGCGCCAGCGAGTAGATCGGCTCATAGCCGTGGCGCGCCAGCACGGGTGTCAGGCCGTAGCCGCAGGCCAGCGAAGCGAGGTTCAGCAGCACCGGCGTCACCGCCGGCACGATGAAGCGCTTCCAGGTATTCAGGATGCCGGCCGACAGCGCCACGAGCGACATGAAGCCGATGTACGGGAACATCCACCGCGTCATCACGACGGCGGCCTCGTGCGCATCCCGGGACAACCCCGCTCCCAGCGTCCAGACCAGCACCGGGGCGCCGATCACGCCGATGACGCAGGTCGCCAGCAGCGCCCACAGCAGCACGGTTGCGACGGCGTCGATCAGGTGGCGGGTCGCCTCGTCGCCGTCCTTGGCGCGCGCGGCGGCCAGCGACGGCACGAAGGCCTGCGAGAACGCGCCCTCGGCGAACAGCCGCCGCAGCATGTTGGGAATGCGGAACGCCACGTTGTAGGCGTCGGTCATCGCGTTGGCGCCGAACAGCCCCGCCACCATCTGTTCGCGGACCAGCCCCGTGATGCGCGACAGCAGCGTGAAGACCGAAACGACGGAGGCGGTGCGGAGCAGGTTCATTCAGGCGACGGCGCGGAGGCTCTACGAAGGCAGCACGGAAACGGTGCGTGGAACAATTCCCCTGGAGCGTGAAGCCCCGGCGAACGACCGCGCATTATGGGTGGCCCGCCGCGGACGCCATGCCTCGGGTTTGGTTTTTCCAATCCTGGCTGCTATACTCGCCGTCTTTGCACCAACTGGACCAATAAGACAATGGCAAGCTCTTCCAAAGCCAAGAAGAAAACCGTGCGTCTGGCCTCGGGCCGCAAGCGCGCACGTCAAGACGTCAAGCTGAACGCCGCCAACTCGGCGCTGCGTTCGAAGTTCCGCACGGTCATCAAGAACGTGCAAAAGGCGATCGTCACGGGTGACAAGGCCAAGGCCGCCGACCTGTTCAAGACCGCCCAGCCCGTGATCGACTCGGTCGCCGACAAGGGCATCTTCCACAAGAACAAGGCTGCTCGCCACAAGAGCCGCCTGTCTTCGAAGATCAAGGCGCTCGCCGCCTGATAGCAAAGTCCAGCTCTGGTGCACGGAAAGCCCGCCAATCGGCGGGCTTTTTCGTTGGGCTCAGAGCGGCATCGGCGTCGTGATCTGTCCGACGACCTCGCGCACGTGGAGCCAGTCCACGACATTGCGCGCCACCCATTCCCCATCGTCGAGCGGCAGGTCGTGCCCCGCGTGCCGGTGCAGCCGCAGCGGCGCACCCCACGCCCGGCTGATGGCCTGCGAGCAGCGCCAGTCGACCAGCGAGTCGCCCTGGCTGCACAGCAGCAGCATCGGCGGCTCGGGCTTGGCCAGGCTGGCGCGGTAACGCGCCGCCGCCAGCAGCTGACGCAGCGCATTGCGGCGTCGCACCGGGTGCTGGCGCTGGATCGAAACCCAGTCGTCGATCACCTGGTCCGGCTGACGCTGCATCCGCGTCGTCATCTGCAGCACCTTGGCCTCGCGCTGGCGCAGGCTCAGCCGCGTCAGGCTGAGCAACAGCAATGACCAGTAGTTCGACGGCCTCAGCCGCCGGAAGAAGGCGCTGAAGGGCCGCAGGCTGGTGTTGATCAACACGATGCCGTCGAGCTCGCGCGGATGGCGCGCCGCCCATTCGCTGGCGACCATGGCACCCAGCGACATCGCCAGCACCTGATACGGCGGGGGAACGCCGCGACGACGCAATTCCGCACGGCAAGCCTCCATCATGGCGTCGACGTGGGTCGGACTGCTCTGCCGATGCTTGTCGCCATTGCCGGGCAGGTCGAGCAATTCCAGCCGGGCGTCCGGCTGCTGCACCCGCAACGCGCGCAGCAGGCGCGCGGGGAAGTCCCCCCAATGGCCGCTCTCGCGGGTCAAGCCGCGCAGCAGCACCCAGGTGTGGACGCTCATCGAGCGGTCCTCCGATACCAGCGAATCAACGCCTGCTCCCCGTGATCGATTCTTGTGTCCGGCCCTGGCAACCACCGCAACGCGCTCTGCGTCGCACGTGTCATGAAGTCCATCCAGGCCATGTGCCGTCGCAACACGCGCTGCTGTCGATGTGCGATCAGCGGGTTGAACATGCCGTGCCGGGAGAGTAGCTGGCGCGGGTTTTTCTTCACCCACAGCCATGACCCCATTTCGAGCGTCATCGGCAGGAAGATCCCCCGATCAAGGGAGAGGGACTCGTCGTAGAGGTGGTCCCACAGGTCGCCGTGGGTCAGGTAGTGCCGGCTCTGCGGCTCCATCACGTAGGGATGCGGGGACAGGCATTGATCGAGCACCTCGCACAGCGCGTGGATCTCGGCGAGGTGGTGCATCGGACGGCGCGTGCGCGCATAGGGGAACCAGATGCGGTCGCGCAGGCCGAAACCGCTGTGGAAGTCGATGGCCACGGAGATCGGCCGCCCCAGCAGTTCCTCGCGGACGAAACGGCAGAGCGCGTCGCTCTCGACCTGCAGCGGCGCGCCGGCCAGCCCGCGGTAGTACGGCAGATGCGGGGACAGGCGATGCCCGCCCACCAGGAAGGGCACGCCGCGGTCGGCATCCTGCGGCGCGTTGCGCATCAGGTCGACGCCCTTCGGATTTGCGCGCGACCCGGCCAGCACGCCGCCCGGATTGACGACCGGCAGGAAGACGAGCCGCAGCGACTCGAGCTGCTGATGCAGGCTGAGGTCCCAGCGCAGCCGGCGCACCAGGCTGCCGAGGTAGGCCAGCACCACCTGCGCGCCGATGCGCTCCAGGCCGTGGACCCCGCCGATGAAACCGAGCGCGGGCACCGCAGGATCAGGATTGCCCAGGGTCACGCCGATCACCGGCAGCGGGCCGCCGACGGTGCTCACGGTCGCGAGCTCGCGGGCCTGCAGCATCGACCCGCCCTGGTCGATCAGGCGCAGCAACTGCTGCATTTCCGGCAGGACGGCCGCGGCCCGGGAGCCCGCGTCGGCGGTGAAGACGGCCATTCCAGGGAGCCCGGTGGGGAGGTCGCGGCGAACCCGGCAGCGTAGTCGCAAGGACGCGGGCCGGCGATGGCCCGAACGGGCCAGCGGGCCTTCAGCGCTTCAGGCCTTGCCGGATTCCCGATCGCCGGGCAGCAGGCAGGCGTCGACGACCTGCAGCTTGTTGTCACGGGCGAAGTTCATGACGAACTCCCAGGCCATCGGTTCGACGGACTTCAGCGCCTCGTTGACGATCACGCACTTGATGCCGTCGATGACGCGCGGTACGCAGTAGGGGGAGTAGCCGAGGTAGGCGTCGCGGCCGCTGCGGGTGCCGCCGGGACGGAAGCAGGACATGGCGCCAGCCAGACGTTCGGCCCAGTCGCTCGGGCGGAAGGTGCGGCCATCCGTGGTGATCCCCTGGATGAACACTTCTCGCGGCTTGGGCTGCTCAGTCATTGGCTACGGTCTCACGCGTCCCGGCAAAAACGCTATTGTGCCCTGGATGTGTTGCGCCGCAGCACGGGCGGGCTTTTGCTCGCCCGCTGGTCAGCGCGGCTTGTCTGGCTGTGCAGGAGGAATCTCCTCACCCGCCAGGGTCGACCCGTAGAATCGATCGGCTCCCGCAACCCCGGTCCCGGACCGGGGATTGCCGGGTGCCTTCCTGGAGATGATTCCCCCACCCCTCCCACGTTTTGGAGACTTGATGAACGCCCCGGACTCCTCGTTCGCCGCCCCGACCGAACCCCATGTGATGCACACCTACGGCCGCCTGCCGATCGCCTTGTCGCACGGCGAAGGCGCCTGGGTCTGGGATACGGCCGGCCGACGATACCTGGACGGCCTCGGCGGGATCGCCGTCAACACGCTCGGACACAACCATCCGAGGCTGGTGGCGGCCTTGCGGGACCAGGTGGGCAAGCTCATCCACACGAGCAACTACTACCACGTCCCGCTGCAGGAGCAGCTCGCGGCCAAGCTCTGCGCGCTGTCGGGGCTGACCAACGCCTTCTTCTGCAACTCCGGCCTGGAGGCCAACGAGGCCGCGCTGAAGATCGCGCGCAAGTACGGCCACGACCGCGGCAACGAGAGCCCCGAGGTCATCGTGTTCGAGAAGGCCTTCCATGGCCGCTCGATCGCGACGTTGTCCGCGACCGGCAACCCGAAGGTGCAGGCGGGCTTCGGTCCGCTGGTGCCGGGCTTCGTCCGCGTGCCGTTGAACGACATCGCGGCGATCCGCCAGGCCATCGCCGAGCACCCGAACGTGACCGCGATCTTCCTGGAGACCATCCAGGGCGAAGGCGGCATCAACCCCGCCCACATCGACTTCCTGAAGGACCTGCGCAAGCTGTGCGACGAGCACGACCTGCTGCTGATGCTGGACGAGGTGCAATGCGGCATCGGCCGCACCGGCAAGTGGTTCGCGCACCAGTGGGCCGGCATCGTGCCGGACGTGATGCCGCTGGCCAAGGGCCTGGGCTCGGGCGTGCCGATCGGCGCGGTGGTGTGCGGCGACAAGGCCGCCAAGGTCTTCGGACCGGGCAACCACGGCACGACCTTCGGCGGCAATCCGCTGGCGATGCGCGCGGGCGTCGAGACGCTGACGGTGATGGAAGAGGACGGCCTGCTGGCCAATGCCGCGACCGTCGGCGCCGAGCTGAAGGCCGCGATCGAGCACGGCCTGGCGGGCGAAGCGGGCCTCGTCGAGGTGCGCGGCCACGGCCTGATGATCGGCATCGAACTCGACCGCCCCTGCGGCGTGCTGTTGACGCAGGCGATGGAGGCGGGCCTGCTGCTGAGCGTGACCGCCGACAAGGTCATCCGCCTGGTGCCGCCGCTGATCCTCACGAGCGCGGAAGCGGCCGAGATCGCCGCGCGTCTGGTGCCGCTGGTGAAGGCCTTCCTGGCCGCCCCGGCGTCCGCGCCATGAAGCCGGGGAACACGCTCATGCGTCATTACCTGCAGTTCAAGGACCTGCGCGCGGAGGAGTACACCCACCTGTTCGAACGGGCGGCGACGATCAAGCGACGCTTCAAGAACTACGAGAAGTACCAGCCGCTGCAGGACCGCACGCTGGCGATGATCTTCGAGAAGGCCTCCACGCGGACCCGCGTGAGCTTCGAGGCGGGCATGTACCAGATGGGCGGCTCGGTGGTGCACCTGACCACCGGCGACAGCCAGCTGGGCCGCGCCGAGCCGATCGAGGACAGCGCGCGCGTGATCAGCCGCATGGTCGACATCGTGATGATCCGGACCTACGAGCAGACCAAGCTGGAGCGCTTCGCCGCGCACTCGCGGGTGCCGGTCATCAACGGGCTGACCAACGAGTACCACCCCTGCCAGATCCTGGCGGACCTGTTCACCTTCATCGAGCAGCGCGGCATGGACCGGCGCGGCGCGATCGACATGGACTGCCTGAAGGGACGCGTGGTGGCCTGGGTCGGCGACGGCAACAACATGGCCAACACCTGGTTGCAGGCGGCGGAGATCCTGGGCTTCACCGTGCATGTCAGTACGCCCAGCGGCTACGAGATCGATCCGGCGGTCGCCGGCATCAAGGACACGCGCTGCTACAAGGTCTTCAAGGATCCGAAGGAAGCCTGCCGCGACGCCGACCTGGTGACGACGGACGTGTGGACCAGCATGGGCTACGAGGCCGAGAACGAGGCGCGCCGCACGGCGTTCGCGGACTGGTGCGTGGACAAGGACATGATGGCCCAGGCCAAGCCGGATGCGCTGTTCATGCACTGCCTGCCGGCGCACCGCGGCGAAGAGGTGGCGGCCGACGTGATCGACGGCCCGCAGTCGGTGGTCTGGGACGAGGCCGAGAACCGCATGCACGTGCAGAAGGCGCTGATGGAGTACCTGCTGCTCGGACGCATCGGCTGAGCGCCCTGCCCCGCTCCTGAAACGACAAGGCCCGCCGAGCGCGGGCCTTGTTCCATGGCGCGACGATCGCCGCGCTACTTCGGGACGACGATCGCCTTCAGGCCGTCTTCATACGACCCGGTCGGGTAATGCTTCTGCAGCGTCTTCCAGACGGTGCCGGAGCGTGAGTTCCGCTCCAGCGCGTCGCTCAGCACCTCGCGGTCCTTCGCCGGCAGGTGCCGCGACAGGTAGATCCCGCTGTCGGTCCAGGTGAGCTCCGCCATCGCCTCCAGGCGCAGACGGTCCAGCAGCGGCCGCGTCTTCGAGTCCTGCAGCAAGGTGCCCGCCAGGATCGACGGCGCCATCACCGTCACGTCCGCCAGGTTGCGCTCCAGCGTGCGCACCACCGCCGCCGGATCCGCTTCCACGACCAGCCGGCGCTGCGCCTTCAACGTCCTCAGCAACTGCTGGTAGGGCTCGCCGTAGTCGAAGCCGCGCACCACCGCCACGCGCAACTCCCGCCGCTCGCCGAGCTCGGCCAGGCTCTCGACCGGCGCACGGTCCGACGAGATCGAGATCAGCATCGCCCGCGCCTTCATCATCGGAATGAAGTCGCCGTGCAAGTCCCGCTGGGAGGTGCGCGTCGCCGGCACCAGCACGTCCGCGCCGCTGCCGGCGAACATCGCCTCGACCCGCGCCCGCGGCACGACGACGAAATCGAACTGGCAGCCGGTCTCCGCCGACACCTTGCGCAGCAGGTCCGGATAGACCCCGCTGACCTCGCCGCCCGAGGTCACCACGCTCATGCCGATCGGCGCCATCGGCACCCGGATCGGCCGCGAGCAGTCCGCCCGCGCGGACCCGGTCGCCGACGCGAGCATCAGCCCCACCGCCAGACCACCCGCAGCGCGCGCGGCGAGCCGCAGACGGCCCCGCCAGGGCACGCATGCCCAGCGCTCGATCGCCGGCCCCAGCCCGCGCTCGCGCGCGGGCGGGTCCGGCCGCCCGGATTCCCACGTGTTCATCTTCTTTCTCTCCCATGCCGGAACTGCCGGCGGCGCTGCGCTCTTGCCACATCGCCTCCTGGGCGTCCCATGTCGCCGGCCAGATTAGCAAAGCCCGGGACATCCACAACGCGTCAAACCCGCGAGTCCCCCGATCCATCGCCCATCCGCAGGGGCGTGCCCCTGCGCTTCGGGGGGCTTGCGTCCGCCACTCGCCGTCTTGCGAAGGTTGACGTCAGCCATGCGTGGCATGCTTGCCCCTCGCATCCATGCTGCTTCCATGAAGACCGCCCTGATCTCCGACCTGCACGCCAACCGGCAAGCCTTCGAGTCCGTCCTCGACCACGCCCGGCGGCAGGGCGCCCGGCATTTCGCCCTCCTGGGAGACTACGTCGGTTACGGCAGCGACCCCGGCTGGGTGATCGACCAGGTGCGGACCCTGCGCGCGGAAGGCGCGATCGTCGTCGCCGGCAACCACGACCTGGGCGTGACGCAGGGCCCCCGCCCCACGATGAACGACGACGCTCGCGCCGCCATCGCCTGGACGCGCGCGCGGCTCACCGACGACCAGGTGGCCTTCCTGGCCGGGCTGCCGATGTCGGAGGAAGAGGACGACTGCCTCTACGTGCACGCCAACGCGTTCGACCCGACCGGCTTCGCCTACGTGCAGGGCAGGCTGGAGGCGATGCGCAGCCTGCACGCCACCGAGTGCCGCTACACCTTCTGCGGCCACATGCACGAGCCGATGCTGTACCACCTCTCCGGCACCGGCAAGGCGGGCGACTTCAAGCCGCAGCCCGGCGTGCCGATCCCGCTGCTGCCCAACCGGCAGTGGCTCGTCATCCCCGGCGCCTGCGGCCAGCCGCGCGACGGCAACCCGGCCGCCGCCTACGCGCTGTTCGACCACGACAGCGAGGAACTCAGCTTCCAGCGCGTGCCCTACGATGTGGAAGCCGCCGCCGCCGCGCTGCGCGCCGCGCCCGGCCTGCCCGCCGGCCTGGCCGACCGGCTCGCGCAACGCCTGGTGGCGGGCCGATGAAGATCGATGACCGCAGATGACGGCCGGCCACTTGCTCACTCTCCCGCTTGCGGAAGAGGGCGGGGGTGAGGGCCAGCGGCGGCAGCAGTGCCAATGAATCGATGAACGACGCCCACCCGACGCACGCTTCAAGCTCAGTCCCCGTCCCGATCACCTCGCCGCTGCAACCCGGCCAGGTGCTGGACGGTTTCGTGCTCGAGGCGCGGCTTCACCAGGGCGGCATGGCCAACCTCTGGCAGGTGCGGCGGCAGGATCCGGCGGACCCGGCACATCCTGCCGACGCCCACGCCGTCGACGTCCATCCGGCCGAGGACTTCCCGCTGATCATGAAGGTCCCCCGCATCAAGGGCGGCGAGGACCCGGCCAGCATCGTCGGCTTCGAAGTCGAGCAGATGATCATGCCGGCGCTCAAGGGGCCGCACGTGCCGCGCTTCGTCGCGCGCGGCGACTGGCGCCGCCAGGCTTACATCGTCATGGAGCGCATCGAGGCCGAGAGCCTGCGCCCGCGCCTGGATCAGGCGCCGCTGCCGCTGGTGGAAGTCGTCGAGATCGGCATCCAGGTCGCGCACGCGCTGACCGACCTGCACCGCCAGCACCTGGTCCACCTCGACATCAAGCCCAGCAACATCCTGCTGCGCCCGGACGGCACCGTGGTGCTGGTCGACTTCGGCCTGTCGCGGCACGACTTCCTGCCCGACCTGCTGGAGGAGGAATTCTCCCTGCCGATGGGCACCGGTCCGTACATGTCGCCGGAGCAGGTCCAGTTCGTCCGCAACGATCCGCGCAGCGACCTCTTCGCGCTGGGGGTCATGCTGTACCACCTCTCCACCGGCGAACGGCCCTTCGGCCAGCCGACATCGGTGCGACAGCTGCGGCGACGGCTCTACGTCGACCCGATCCCGCCCCGCGCGATCCGGCCCGAGCTGCCGCCGTGGTTCCAGGAGATCGTCCTGCACTGCCTGGAGGTGCGCGCCGAGCGCCGCTACCAGAGCGCCGCGCAGCTCGCGCTGGACCTGCAGCGGCCGGACGCGGTGCCCTTGACGGCCCGGGCGCACAAGCTGCAGCGCAGCGGCATGGTGCGACGCTTCAAGCGCTGGTTCCTGGCGATGGGCGAGGAACCTCGCGCGCCGGCCTCGGTCGGCGCGCAGGTCGCGCGCAGCCCCGTGATCATGGCCGCCGTCGACGTGTTGGGCGCCACGCCCACCTTGCTCGAGGAATTGCGCGAGGTCGTGCGCCGCCTGATGCAGACCGAGCCCGGCGCGCGCCTGGCCTGCGTCGGCGTGATGAAGACCAACCGCATCGGCATGGACGAGCTCACCGACGCGCAGGGCCGCAGCCATCACGTGCAGCAGCTGATCGCGCTGAAGAACTGGGCGCATCCGATGACGCGGGAACTGGCCCTGGAAGACGGCCGGCTGACCTTCCACGTGCTGGAAGCACCGGACGCCGCCGATGCGTTGATCGAGTTCGCCGCGAAGACCGGCGTCGACCACGTCGTGATGGGCGCGCGCGCCAGTTCGATGATGCGCCGCTACCTGGGCAGCGTGTCGGCGCAGGTCGTCTCGCAGTGTGCCTGCACCGTCACCGTCGTGCGCGAACCCGTGCTGCCCGACGACACGCCCGCGCCCGACAGCACGCTGATCAGCCCGTCGGCGTCGAACTGAAGCCCTTCCCGCGCCGCCCTGCCCTCACCCGTCCTCCGTTGACATGCCGGCCTTCACCGACAACCCCTGCACCCGCTGCGGCGCCTGCTGCGCGAGCTTCCGCGTCGACTTCTCACGCCAGGAGCTGCTCAGCGAAGGCGGCACGGTACCGGACGGCCTGACGGTGGAAGTCACGGACTCGACCTGCCGGATGCGCGGCACCGACCATGCGCGGCCACGTTGCGCCGCCTTGCAGGGAAAGCTCGGCGAGCACGCCGGCTGCGGCATCTACGAATGGCGACCGTCGCCGTGCCGCGACTTCGGCCTGCGCTCCCCCTTGGGCATCGGCGACGACGCCTGCGCCCGGGCGCGCGCGCGTCACGGCCTGCCGCCGCTCGACGCCTGAGTTCCCAAGCCGGCGTCCCCGGCCCGCGGCTGCCGCGGGCTAGCGGACCTGAACCTTCGCCGGCTGCATCTTCGCCTTCAAGCTCTCCAGCTTGGCCGCATAGAGCTGCCGCTGCGGCGCGGTCACGCTGTACTCCTGGGCCTTGGCCAGTTCCGTGCGCACGACATCCCACTTGCCCAATCCCACGTTGGCCAGCGCCATCCAGAAATGGAACTCGTGGTAGTAGGCCGAGCGGTCGATCTCCTTGGCGAAGAGGTCGCGGGCCTGGGCGTAGTCGCCCGCCTTCATCGCGGCCACGCCGAGGTCGAAGAACTTGAACGGCGGATACGGCTGGAGCAGGGCCAGTTGGGTCTCGAGCTTCTGCGCCTCGGCGAACTGACCCTGGAAGCGCAGCGCCTGGGCCAGGTTGGACATGGACTGCACGTTGGCCGGCTCGTGCGCCAGCACATGGCGGAAGGCGCGCTCGGCGAGCACGGTGTCGCCGTGGCGGCGGTAGATCACGCCCAGCGTGTTGAGCGCCGTCAGCATCCGCGGATCGTGCAGCCAGGCGGCGCGGGCCCACCAGTAGGCGCGGGCGATCTGGGCCTGCGCCAGCAGCTCCGCGGCGCGGTTGTTCATGTACATCGCGACGATGCCGCGCTCGTCGATGGGCATCGCGCGCTGGCGCGAGATCTGGGCGCCGGGCAGGAAGTCGACCACCAGCGAGGGCTCGTCGTTGCCCAGCACGCGGAAGTCCGTCCGGCGCCGGCCCAGCGCGATGTTGACGTGGCCGGAGACGACCTGCAGGTCGCCGACGCGGCTCCACTGCTCCTCGTCGTAGATCTGGCGGAACACGAAGGGCAGACCCATCTCGCGCGCGAAGGCGGCCGTCATCATCGCCAGCGACAGGCAGTTGCCGGCCTTGGCATCGAAGGCCTCGGCGGCGGTGCGCGTGGTCTCGGCGTCGTACTCCAGCTGGAGCTCGTTGCGGTTGTAGAGCGCATCCAGCAGCAGGTGGCGCATGTCGCGCGCATCCATCATCAGCGTCGTGCCGTTGGCGCTCGCATTCGGGATGCGGCTGCGGATGAACTCGCGCATCTTCGGCGTCAGCGCCATGACCTGCGCCGGATCGATCACGTCGCGCGACGGCGGGAAGAGCTCGTCGTGGATCAGCGAAGCCGCCTCGATCGGCGGCGTGGCCTCGGGCGCCGTGGCGCACCCTGTCACCGCCAGCGCCGCCAGCAGCGCCGCGCCGAGCATCAGCGCCTTGCGGGCCGAATGGATCGCCTGGATCGTTCCCATGACCGTCTCCGATGCGACCTCGGACGGGGCCGCTGGTGAGCCATGCTACTCCGCCGCGCGAGGCGCGCAGCCCCGTGCGACGGATGGGGTGATCCCTGGCTTGAAAGTCGCCCGGCGAAGGTCCAGACCCGGACGCCCGCGAGGCTACGGCGTCGTAAAGGAACCGTTCAACGAAGCTCGACGACGAACACCGCGACGCTGCGCGCCGGCACCCGGAATTGCCCGCGCACGCCGTCGACCCGCGACTCGTTCCGGATGCGCGTATCCGCCGCGCCGGCGGCGCGCTGCACCGGATGCAGGCGCCAGGTGAAGCCGGCTTCGGCCGGCAAGGTCAGCGACGTCGGCTCGGCGGTGGCATTGACGACGTACAGCAGCCGCTCGAACACGGCATCCGCGCGTCCAGCGCCGTCGAGTCGACCCACGATCACGCCGGCCTGCTGAGCCGGGCCGGTGTTGTGAAAGACGAGCCGGCGCCGGATCTCCTCCGGATCGGCGAGCCGGAACAGCGGCGTGCTCGCGCGGATCCGCAACTGGTCGAGGAACACGCGCCCGGTCCAGTCGATCTGCGCCGGACCGGGCTTGATCGCGGGATCGGCCAGCAGCGGCCGCAGCAGTGCGAAGTCCTGGCCGCTGTCGCGGGCGGGCGGCAGGCCGGCGCCGAAGCCGTTGTCGCGACCGCTCCAGTCCAGCCGGTTGAACCAGTCGCCCGAGTCGTAGCTGTTGCGGTCCATCGACTTGGAGCGCAGCAGCTCCCCGCCCGCATGGAAGTAGGCGACGCCCTGGCTCAGCGCATTGAGCCCGAGCGCGACCGCCTGCGTGCGGGCGCGGTCGTCGGCGCTCGTGGTGCGCGGCAGCTTCAGCACCAGCGCGTCGAACAGCGTCTGGTTGTCGTGGTTCTCGACGTAGTTGACGACCTCCGCCGGCACCGAGGCGTAGCCGGCCGGCTGATCGCCGTAGGGCAGACGTTCGCCGGCCACGCGGCGCCCGTCGGCGGTCTCCAGCTCGAAGCCGCGCAGCGTGCCCGCCATCGCGAGCTTGAGCAGATCGCCCTGGCGCAGCAGTTCCTCGCGGCGCGCGGCATCCCCCGACTGGGCCGGCACGATGAACCCAGGCCGGCGCGCCGAAGTGGCCGCATCGTCACCCGCCGCGCCGCCGCGCACCGCATCGCGGCCGCGATCGCTGAAGGTGCCGATGCCGGTGCCGTTCAGCGACAGCTGCGAGGCCTGCACGAATCGCGCGCTGTTGGCGACCTCGCCGAAGTTCCAGCCTTCACCGATCAACTGGACGTCGCGACCCAGCTCGCGCTTCAGGCGCGCCTGGAGTTGCGTCATCACGGCGCGCGGCTGGTGCCCCATCAGGTCGAAGCGGAAGGAAGCGATCTTGTACTCCCGCGCCCACAGCACCACCGAGTCGACCAGCAGCTTGCCCATCATGCGGTGCTCGGTGGCGGTGTTGTCGCAGCAGGTCGAGCGCTCGACACGGCCCAGCACGTCCAGGCGCTGGTAGTAGCCGGGCACGATGCGGTCCAGCACCGAATGCGGATGCTGCCCGGAGGCCGTCGTGTGGTTGTAGACCACGTCCATGCCGACGCGCAGTCCGGCCGCATGCAGCCCCATCACCATCGCGCGCAACTCCCGCACGCGGACCGCGCCGTCATTGGCATCGCTGGCGAAGCTGCCCTCCGGTACGCTGTAGTGGTACGGGTCGTAGCCCCAGTTGAAGCAGTCGCTGTCGGCGACGGCCATGACGGCCGCCTGCTGCGCGTCGCTGTCGGGCGCGGCCCTCGGCACGCGCGGGACCGCGCAGTGGCGCTCCGGCACGGTGGCCAGATCGAAGACCGGCAGCAGGTGCACGTCCGTCAGGCCTGCCTCGCTGAGCGCGCGCAGGTGGCGCATGCCGGCCGAGCCGGACTGCGTGAAGGCCAGGTACTTGCCGCGCATCGCGGTGGGCACGCTGCGGTCGTCGCGCGAGAAGTCGCGCACGTGCAATTCGTAGACGACCATGTCCGTCGGCGTCTTCACGCGGTCGGGGATGCGGCTGGCCGACCAGCCGCGCGGCTGCAGGCGCGGCTCGGACAGGTCGGCGACGTAGCTGCGCGCCGAATCCGCCGACAGGCTCACCGAATACGGATCGGTCACGAGGTTGCGCACGCGACCGACGCCCGGTACGAAGAGCTCGACGAGGTAGCGGTAATAGGAGCCACTTCGCACGCCCGCCGCGCCGGGTGCGCCGGGTGCGCCGGATACGCCGGGTGCGCCGGGTGCGCCGGGTGCGCCGGGTGCGCCGGGTGCGCCAGCCTCGCCGGACCTGCGCGCCGTGTCGACGGCCCAGATCCCCGTGCGGTCGTCGCGCGCCAGCGGGAGGCGCACGCGGGCAGCGCTGTCGGGGCCGTCGTAGACGCACAGCGCGACGCGATCGGCCGTCGGCGCCCACAGCTTGAAGGCGGCGCCCTTCGGTCCCACCGTGACGCCCAGCGCCGGCTCGTCCTCGGCGGCGGCGTAGATCGCATCGAGCGCGCGCGCCGTCTGCGCCGGACTCCAGCGCCGCACGCGACCCTGCGCGTCCTCGACGACGACCAGCGACTGACCGCGCTGCAGCACGGCCGCATCGACGCCTTCCTCCAACGCGAACTCCGGGCCGGCGCCCAGATAGGCGCCCTGCGCGGCGATCTCCGCGCTCAGCGGCTCGCGGGCGACGTCGACGATCCGGAGCGCAAGGCTGCGGTCGCTCCCGGCCACGCGCCCTTCATTCAAGGTCAATCCGCCAGCCGCCGAGTGATGCCACCGGACGGTCTCGCCGGCGGCCAGCGTCAAGCCCGGCCAGCGCAGGCGGCGTGCATCGAGCCACACCGGCTGCGGCATCGCGGGCGCGGCGGACTGCGGCGCCAGCACCGGCGACTGCGCTGCCAGCACCGTCGCCGTCCCGGCGTCGCAGGCGGCCAGCGAAGGATCGCCCGCAGCGACCCGGGGATCGCTGGCGGTGAACAAGGCATCGCCCGCGGCGATCGAGGAATCGCCTGCGGCGATCAAGGAATCGCCTGCGGCGATGGCCATCGGCACTCCGGCCAGGCCGCTCAGCATCAATACCGCCAGACGTGGCCAGGGGCGGGACAAGGTCGAGCGGACGCCCATCGGATCTCCATCGGAAGGTGGTTCTGGCGCCGGATCCGCCTTCCTTGAAGGCCATGCCGGCACGGCGCTTCAGATGGTAGCAAAACTACATACGAGGGCGATCAGGACTTCCCTTCATAGCCCATACCTTCTATGCTGCGGCGCGATGACGCCTCCGAAGCTTCTTCCGGCGACACCCAGATTTGTACTTTTGCTACAGACAAGATCACAAGACCAGGAGATTCGCGAGATGACTCGTCGCCCCTTCGCCCTCGCCACGGCCACGGTGCTGGCCGTCGCGACGGCCGCCGGACTGACGGCGCCGACGGCGCACGCGGCGCCGACCGCCGCGGTGACGCCGGCCAGGGCCGCGACGCCCGTGGACCTCTCGCCCGTCCAGGAGGTCCGCGGCCACAGCACGCTGCCCGAGGGCTGGCAGCACGGCGCCTTCATCGAGATCTTCGTGCGCGGCTTCCAGGACAGCGACGGCGACGGCATCGGCGACCTGCGCGGCGTGACGCAACGGCTGGACTACCTGAAGGACCTCGGCATCAAGGGCATCTGGCTGATGCCGATCACCGCCAGCGCCGACCACGACCACGGCTACGCGACGACGGACTACCGCGCGATCGAGCCGCAGTACGGCACGCTGGCCGACTTCGACGAGCTGATCCGCGAAGCCCACCGGCGCGGCATCGGCGTCGTCATGGACTACGTGATCAACCACAGCGCGCGCGAGCATCCGCTGTTCCGCGCGGCAGCGGCGGATCCGGCCAGCCCGTGGCGCGACTGGTTCGTGTGGACCCCGCGGCCGCTGGCCGAGCTGAAGGACTGGGACATCTGGGGCAAGACGCCCTGGTACCTGCCCGGCGAGGACGTCCCGCCCGAGCTGCCCGAGGGCGCGAGCGCGCCGCCCAAGCCTGAATCGACGGCCCAGGCGGGCGCCGGATCGCCGCGCTACTTCGCGGTGTTCGGACCGCACATGCCCGACTTCAACATGCGCAACCCGGCGGTGGTGAAGTACCACGCGGACAGCCTGCGCTTCTGGCTCAACCGCGGGCTGGACGGCTACCGCCTCGACGCGGTCCCGCACCTGATCGAGAACAGCGCGAAGGACTGGAACGACCAGCCGGAGAGCCGCGTCCTGACCGGCGACTTCACGCGCCTGATCAAGCGTTACCCGCGGCGCTTCGTCGTATGCGAGGCCACCGCCGAGCCCAAGGTCTACACGCGCGACGACATCTGCGGCAGCGCCTTCGCCTTCGGGCTGGAGCGCGCGGTGATCGATGCCGCCAAGGGCGGCGACGGTTCGGTCGAGGCGGTGACCAAGGTCGCGCGCTTCTTCACCGAGGCGCCGTTGTCGATGGCCACGATGCTGAGCAATCACGACATCTTCGCCGGCAAGCGGGCCTGGGACCAGTTCGAGGGCGACGAGGCACGCTACAAGCTCGCCGCCGCGACCTACCTGCTGCTGCCGGGCACGCCGTTCATCTACTACGGCGAGGAGATCGGCCAGGCCGGCGTCGCCGGTCTGCCGGGCGATGCGCCGTTGCGCGCGCCGATGAGCTGGACCCCGGCGCCGGGCGGCTTCTCGACGGGCACGCCGTTCCGGCCGGCCTCGCCGAACCTCTCGACGCACAACGCACAGGCGCAGGCCGCCGATCCGGGCTCGCTGCTGAACTTCTACAAGGCGATGCTGGCGCTGCGCAACGGCCAGCCGGCGATCGCGCGCGGCCGCTACGAGGCGCCGCTCGCGCAGGGTCAGGTGTTGAGTTTCCAGCGCGCCTACAAGAACGAGCGCGTGCTGGTCGTCATCAACTACGGTCGGAATGCCACCGACGTGACGCTCCCCGGCCTGCCGGCGAAGGCGCGCCTTCGCCCTTTGCACCCGCAGCCTCCGTCGGGCTCGGCGACCGCCATCCAGGCCAGGGCGCTCGCCGCCGATGCGCGGGGTCGGGTCACGCTGACTGCCGCGCCGCTGTCGGTGCAGGTCTTCCGCCTTCGCTGAAGGGCGTGCAGGATGCTGACCACGACGCGCTTCATCGCACGGTTCTCCCCGCGGGCCTCGCTCAAACCTTCCGCCCCCATCGTCTCCACCGTCTCCACCGTCTTCCTCGCCTTGAGCCTTCTTGTCATGACAAACGCTCCCTCCGCCGCGACGGCCGCTCCCGCCTCTTCAACCTCTTCCACCGCTTCCACCGCCCCGGTGACGCTTGATCACGTCGAGCCGCCGGACTGGTGGGTCGGCATGAAGTCGCCCGACCTGCAGCTGATGCTGCACGGCGCGGGCATCGGCGCCTTGCAGGCGGAGCTGGCGCCCGCGCACGGCGTGACCCTGGTCGGCACGCGGCGCGGCGACAGCCCCAACTACCTGTTCGTCGACCTGCGGATCGAATCGTCGGCCCAGCCGGGCACGCTGACGCTGCGCCTGAAGCGCGACGGACAGGTCGTCGTCGAGCATGGCTACGTCCTGCGCGAGCGCGCGCCGGGCTCGGCACAGCGCGAAAGCTTCGGACCGAAGGACGCGATCTACCTGGTGGTCCCGGACCGTTTCGCCAACGGCGATCCGCGCAACGACGAGGTGCCGGGCCTGGCCGAAGGCCTGCGCCGCGACGACCCGGGCGGCCGCCACGGCGGCGACCTCGCGGGCCTGACGGCGCACCTCGACTACATCGCCGCGATGGGTTTCACGATGCTGTGGCCGACCCCGCTGTCGGTGAACGACAGCCCGAAGTGGAGCTACCACGGCTACGGCGCGACGGACTTCTACCAGGTCGATCCGCGCTTCGGCAGCAACGCCGACTACGTGCGGCTCGGCGTCGAGGCGAAACGCCACGGCATCGGCCTGATCCAGGACATCGTGCTGAACCACATCGGCGTGCATCACTGGTGGATGGCCGACCTGCCGACGGCGGACTGGGTCAACGCCTGGCCCCAGTACACCGAGACGCATCACGCGCGCATGTCGCTGCAGGACCCGTACGCCGCGCCGAGCGACCGCAAGCGCTTCAGCGACGGCTGGTTCAGCCCCGGCATGCCCGACCTCAACCAGCGCCAGCCGCTGATGGCGACCTACCTGACGCAGATGAGCCTGTGGTGGATCGAGACCGCCGGCCTGGCCGGCGTGCGCACGGACACCTACAGCTACTCCGACAAGGACTTCCTGGCCGCCTGGTCGCGCCGCCTCAAGGACGAGTATCCGAAGCTGAACATCGTCGGCGAGGAATGGAGCCCCCACCCGGCCGTGGTGTCGTACTGGCAGGCGGGCAAGCACAACCACGACGGCTACGTGTCCTCGCTGCCGAGCCTGATGGACTTCCCGCTGCAGGAGGCGCTGCTGGCCGCCCTGAACCAGCAGGACGCGCACGACGGCGGCTTCACGAAGCTCTATGAGGCGCTGGCGCATGACTTCGTCTATCCGGATCCGGCCAACCTGGTGCTGTTCGAGGGCAACCACGACACGCCGCGCGTCTACAGCGTGCTGCACGACGACGTCGAGCTGACGAAGATGGCCTGGGCCTACCTCGCCTTCGTGCGGCGGATCCCGCAGTTCTTCTACGGTTCCGAGATCCTGATGACCAGCCCGCGCCATCGCGACGACGGCGCGGTGCGCGCGGACTTCCCCGGCGGCTGGGCCGGCGACGCGGTCAACGCCTTCACCGGCGCGGGGCTGGGCGAGCGCCAGGCCGGCGCCCAGGCGTGGCTGAAGCGGCTGCTGAACTGGCGCAAGACGGAGGCGCTCGTGCACGGCGGCGCGCTGATGCAGTACGCGCCGCTGGCCGAGAGCTATGTGCTGTTCCGCTACGACGCGGCCCAGGGCCTCGGCGGCAGGCGCCTGATGCTCGTGCTGAGCAAGGCGAAGGAGCCGCGCGAGCTGGACCTGTCGCGCTTCCCCGAGATGCTGCGCGAGGGCGACACGGCGGTCGACGTCATGACCGGCGAGCGCAGGACGCTGGGCCGGACGCTGACGCTGCCGGCGAGGTCGGTGACGCTGCTGTCGATCGAGTGAGCGACTGAGTAAGAATAGACTCCAGTCCCATCGACTGGAGCCGTCCATGCGCTCTGCCCTCCGGCGGCTGATGTCGCTTGTCTCCGTGTTCGCGTCGTTCACCGCGCTCGCGGTGTCCTTGACCGGCGGCAGCGCGGCCCACGCCGCCGACTACGTCGGCCCGATCTTCGACGCCCACCTCCACTACAACGAGGAAGCCTGGAACGGCCTTGACGGCCCGCATCCGCCGTCGGACGTACTGGCGCGCATGCAGCGCAGCGGCGTGAAGGCGATCCTCGCCAACTCGCGGCCGAACGACGGCACGCGCACCCTCGCGTCGCTGCCGGAGACACGAGCGGCCGGCGTCACCGTCGTGCCGTTCATCCGCCTCTATCGCACCCGTTCCGACTACGACGGCTGGTTCCGCAACGAGAGCATCTATCGCATGGTGCAGGATGAACTCGCGCGCGGGACGGCATCCGGCCCCTACCGCGGCATCGGCGAGTTCCACCTCTACGACAGCGCCAACGCGCGCGGCCCGGTCGCGCAGAAGCTGATGGCGCTGGCGGAGGAGAAGTCGCTCGTCGTGCTCGCGCACGTCGACGACGAGGCGATCGACCTGCTGATGGAAGCCACGCCCAGCAAGGGCCGCGAAGCGCGACTGATCTGGGCCCACACCGGGATCAACGGCGCGCCGGTCGAGCGCGTGGAGGCGCTGCTCGCGAAGTACCCGCGGCTCATGGGTGAACTGTCCTACCGCCCCGGGCTCACCTGCGACGACGGCAAGCTCTGCCCCGCGTGGCGCGCGTTGATCGCGAAGTACCCCGACCGGTTCCTCGTCGGCTCCGACACGTGGGTCAACCAGCGCTGGCAGTCCTACGAGGCGACGATGAAAGGCTACCGCGTCTGGCTGGGCGACCTGCCCGCGGACGCGTCCCGCAAGATCGCCTGGGGCAATGCGGCGAAGCTCTTCGGACTCGGCGACTGACGGCGCTCGCCGGCGCCGAGCGCCCCCTCTGGCAGTTCCAGCATGGCTGCGGCAGCGGCAGAGGCAGAGGCAGAGGCTTCAGCAGCGGCTGCGACGATCATCGGCATCGACGCCAGAGAACAGCCTCACACGTAGCAGCTGCATCCCATCGCGCCCCAGAACGCCTGCGCCGCCGACGCGTCGCGCGCCGCGCTCGCGACCGCCGTGTGATCGTGGGCGTGCACACCGCACGCGCTCGCGCAGGCGCACTGCGCGGCGTACTGGTAGCGGCGCTCGGCATCGCTCAGCGACGACGACGCCGCGGATCTGCGCGCCTGGTAGCCGCCATAGGTGCGCACCGGCGACCAGTCCGGCATCGCCGGCGGCAAGGCCGGCGCGAGCGACGCATAGGCGCCGCTGCCGTGCACCGGCTTGCCCGCGACCACGGTCAGCACGGACGTGATGTCCTGGATCTGGTCCTCCGCCACGGTGAGGAAGTCGCGGTCCAGCACCGCCAGGTCGCCGAACGCGCCCGGCTTCAGCACGCCCTTCTTCCCGGTGTCGCGCGAGAACCAGGCGCCGTCGGCCGTCATCAGCCGCAGCGCGGCGACGCGGTCGAGCCGCCGCTCCTCCGGATACAGCAAGGTGCCGCCGATCGTGCGGCCCGACACCAGCCAGTACAGCGCCTGCCACGGGTTGTAGCTGTTCACCCGCGTCGCGTCGGTGCCCAGCGATACGGGGATGCCCATCTCCAGCATGCGCTTGACCGGCGGCGTCTCGGCCGTCGCCTTCAGCCCGTAGCGGCGGATGAAGTACTCGCCCTGCATCGACATCCGGTTCTGCACCGCGATGCCGCCGCCCAGCCGCTTGATGCGCTCGAGGTTCTGCGGCGTCACCGTCTCGCAGTGGTCGAAGAACCAGCCGAGCTTGTCGATCGGGTGGTCGCGATGGACCTTCTCGAACACGTCCAGGCTGCGCGACACCGTCTCGTTGTAGGTCGCATGCATGCGCCACGGCCAGCCGTTGCCCGCGAGGAAACGCACCACGCCTTCGAGGTCGTTCTCCATCGCCGCCGGCATCTCGGGCCGCGGGACGAGGAAGTCCTCGAAGTCCGCCGCGCTGAAGGCCAGCATCTCGCCGGCGCCGTTGAGCTTGTAGAAGTCGCTGCCGTCGCCCGGCTTGCCGGTGCGCGCCCAGCGCTGGAAGTCGGCCAGCTCCTGCTTCGCCTTCTGCGGGAACAGGTTGTAGGCGATGCGCACCGTGAGGCGGTCCTCCCTGGCGAGCTTGTCGATGATCGCGTAGTCGTCGGGATAGTTCTGGAAGCCGCCGCCCGCGTCGCCGACCGAGGTCACGCCGAGCCGGTTCTCCTCGCGCATGAAGTGCAGCGTCGAGTTCAGCTGCTGCTCGGGATCGAGCTTGGGACCGAGGTTCAGCGTGTTGTAGAGGATGAAGGCGTTGGGCTCGGCCAGCAGCAGCCCGGTGGGCTCGCCGCGCGCGTCGCGCTCGATGATCGCGCCGGCGGGCTGCGGCGTGTCCTTCGTGTAGCCGACCGCGCGCAGCGCCGCGCGGTTGAGGAAGGCTTGGTTGTAGAGGTTGAGCACGAACACCGGCGTGTCGGGCGCGGCGGCGTTGAGCTCGGCCAGCGTCGGCATGCGCTTCTCGTCGAACTGGAATTCGTTCCAGCCGCCGACCACCCGCACCCACTGCGGTGCCGGCGTGCGCGCGGCCTGGTCCTTGAGCATCTGCAGCGCCGCGCCCAGCGAGCGCACGCCGTCCCAGCGCAGCTCCATGTTGAAGTTGAGCCCGCCGCGGATGATGTGCATGTGCGAGTCGGTCAGCCCCGGGATCACGCGACGCTTCTCGACATCGACGACGCGCGTCTTCGCGCCGGCAAGCCTGGCGATCTCCGCGTCCGTGCCCACGGCCATCACGACGCCGTCGCGCAGCGCGATCGCGGTGGCCTCCGGCCTGGCCGGATCCATCGTCGTGATGCGGCCGTTGCGCAGGATCAGGTCGGGCGCGCCGCCCGGCCCCGCCTGCGCAAGCACCGGGCCCGCCATCACGCTGATCCCGAGCGCGGCGGCCGCCTCCATGAAATCTCGGCGGTTGCCCTGCGGCGCGTCCTCGCGGCCGGTACGGATCAGGTCGGTGAACATGGCGAGCTCCTGTGCATGGGAACCGGCCGATTCTTCGCCTGATCGAGGCGCTTCGCTTCTCCCGAAAGGGGGGACACCGATGGGGGATGCGATACCTACGTCGAGGTGATTGCGAGAGATACCGCGAGCCGAATACGCTGCAAGCCCAAGGAGTCGCTCATGAAATCAATACGCGAATTGCACGAGAAGTACGGCATCCCTTACGTTGAACGCACGAGGAAATACCCACCAAAGAATCTCCCACGCCCCGGGGAAGAACGCGCCCCCTCACGCGAAGTGAGTCCGGAGTTCATGGCCATCGTCGAACAGGTCATCGCGGAACATCGCGACGTCCTTCGCGCGCTTGCAAAGCGTTGAACCATGCTGGACGCGAATGAGGTCTTGCGAATCCACGACTCGATCCTTCGAGATGAAGGTGGATTACCCGGTGATCACGGCATGGGCGCGCTGGAGAGTGCACTGTCACGTGTCATCAATCGTATGCAGTTCGCAGGCATGGATGACATCTTTGAGAGATTGCCGCCATGTACGCGGTGGCCATCGCTCGAGGACATGTTTTCAACGATGGCAACAAGAGGACGGCGCTTGCCAGTGCCCTGGCGTATCTGAAGGCCGAGGGGATCAACTTGCAACGGAGCATTGAACTTGAAGAAGTCATGGTCGACGTTGCGCAGGGGCTGCTGAACGAATGCGACCTGGCAGAGTTCCTCCAGTCGCTCCAGCCCGCGACTCATCGGCCACCGGCCGAGTGAGCCGCAATGAGGCGTCATCCCGACGCCTCATCGCGGCCACTTTGGCAGACCACCTTGTCAGGGCCGATCGCGCTTGGGCACCCGCGTCTCGATGGCCTTCACCTGGTACTTCGGCTCGAAGCGGCAGGTCTGCCCCAGCTTCTCCCTGGCCCTCTCGCAGCCGGCGGCGATGGATTCGGGCGTCGGCTTCTTCCCTTGCGTGGCCCAGGTCGTCAGCGCGTCCATCAGCGCCGCGTAGGTCGGGTCGCTGAGGTAGCTGTGGTCCTTGTCGCCGGTGAAGGTCTGCACCAGCGCATCGCCGCGGCCCGCCGCCGTCATCGTACGGCCGAAGCTCTCCTGCAGCTCGACCATCGCCGTCGGGTCGTGGATGGCGTGCACGGTCAGCACCGGCACCGGGATCTTCCCGCCCAGGTCCGCATCGGCGGACAAGGTCGCCACCGCCTTCGCATCGGCCGCGTAGCGCAGCACGCCGGCATTCAGCGCCGCGTCGTCGCTCGAGCCGGCATACACCGCGCCGACGTTGCCGAACGGGCTCGCGCCGCCGGTACGCTTCTGCGCGATGTCCTGGAAGTGCCAGGTCGCCCAGTTCAGATGCGACTGGATGCTGCGCTCCGGGATATGGATCACGTCGACGATGGTCTTGATCTTCGACGCCTGCTCCGGCGTGCGCTCCGCCGCCGGCTTGTTCAGGCCCAGGCAGTCGTCGACGCGCATCGCAAGATCAGGCTGCTTCATGGGCGAATCCGCCGGCAGCCCGATGTTGAGCGGGTACTGCGGTTCGCTCGGCAGCGGATGGTTGTGGCAGAGGTACTGGTAGACGACACGCAGGTCGAGCCGGAAGTCGTAGCTCCGTGTCCCGCCGCCCAGCACGCCGGAAGTCAGCAGCACCGCGTCGTAAGGCTTGCCCTCGGCGAACAGCTCCGCGCCCTTGGCCGCCACGCTCGCGCCCCAGGACTGGCCGTGCAGGTAGACATGCCTGGGCTTGGCGACCTTGTCGATGAACAGGCGCCGCAGGCGCTCGTTGTCCTCGGCCGCGGCGGTGACCGCCACGCCGCCCTGACGGTAGCTCGACGTCGCGAACGCGTAGCCCAGGCGCGGCATGATGGTCCAGCGCTCGACGTCCTCCGTCACGCGCTTGATCGTCGGCGCGCCGAGGAAGGGCCCGCCGTGCGCATGCACGACGAGGTCCCCGTTCCACTGCCTGGGCATCACGATCATGTAGAGCGCGCCGGCGCTGTCCTTGCCCGACAGGCAGCTCGCGCCCTCGCCGACGCCCGACGGACAGGCAGCCGGGGCCGGCGCGATCTCGGCCGCCATGTCGAAGCTCGCGCCCGCCGGGCCCTTCGCGAAGGCAACCGGCGCGCCGGCCACCAGCGACAAGGTCGTCGACAGCGCGACCCACACGCTCGCGCCGCCGATTCCGTTCGTTCGCATCATCCGCTTCATCGTCATCCTCTTCTCCCTTCGGATCATTGCAGTCAGGCCGCCGCGCCGCCGCGCACGAGCGCGGCGGGCATGATGGCCATCAAAGGCGCCGCGGCCGACGCCGCCGCGCGACGTCGACGCAGCATCCACAGCAGGCCCAGACCCAGCCCCGCCAGCGCGAACGACGCCGGCTCCGGCACCGCCGCGGCGAAACCGAGCTGGTCGCTCGCCACGCGCTGCAGCAGCAGCGCGTCGGCCGCGCTGATGCCGAGGTCGCGCGCGGCGATCTCGTTCAGGCCCAGCACCGCCGGATCCAGCCCCGTGATCGTGCCGAACAGCGTCAGCGCGCTCAGGTAGGAGCCGTACTTGCTCGCATGGGTGCCGTCGTCGAACCACAGGTCCAGCAGGCCGTCCGTCGCCGCCGTCGAGGCATACATGTCAGGCGTCGCGATGCCCGCCGCGATCGCGCGCATGAAGGCCTCGCCCACCGGCGCGACGCCGGCGATACCGCCCGAACCGTCCGCGCCCGCCATCAGCGCCGCCGCGGTGTACGCCTGCTTCAGGTCGTCGGTCATCGCCTGCAGCGTCGGGTAGAAGGACGGCGCGGGCTGCCCCGTCGGGATGACCTCGCCGGTGTTCTCGTCGGTGACCGTCGTGCTGGGCGCGTTGACCAGGTTGGGCCGCGCCCAGGTCTGGTACAGGTACACGTCGGCGTTCGCGTTGGCATGGGTGTTCGCCGGCACGTTGCGCAGCAGCGAGCAGGTCCCCGTCGACGCGCCGGTGATCTCCGCGCACTTGGCGTTCGTGCCGCCGATCAGGTCCCGCTCGCGGTAGCTGAGCGCGTTGCCTTGATGGATCCAGTTCTCGATCAGGTTGGTGTAGGTGTTGAAGTAGGCCGGGTTGGAGGCCAGGCCGGGCTGCCTGGTCAGCGGCTCGTCGCTCTGCTCCTGCAGCACCACCTTGTCCCAGGCCTGCGAGCCGATGTTGCCCCGCAGGTCCCAGCCGGCGTTGTTGGTGTTGAGGAACTGCCCGCGCAGCGAGGCCGCATTGCGCGCCGAGATCGAGACGTCGTAGTCCAGCCCGACCTGCACGGTGAACTGCTTGAAGATGCCGGCGACGCCGCCCCACGGATGGGGCTCGAAGCTGTTGGCGCCGCTCGGGTTGCTGGCGTACATCGCCGCCGTCAGGTCGTGGACGTTGGCGGCGTTGTAGCTCATCACCGGATCGACGCGGCCGAAGGTGTAGCTGTTGCCGACGAAGAGGATCTTGGTCGCTTCCGCCTGCGCGCCCAGCGGCACGCAGGCGCCCAGCGCCGCGAAGGCGAGCGCGACCGCGCCGGCCAGGTTCGAGCACCGCCGCGATGGCCGCCCCGAGGACGGCCCCGCGGACTGCCAGGATGACCGCCATGACGTGGTGGAGAGCATGCTGTTCGACATGGTCGTACTCCTTCGTTGCTGCTGGTTGAAGCGAGGGTCAGAAGTTGTGGCGCACGCCGGCCTCGAAGCCGCCGCTGTCGCCGCCGGGCTGCGTCGTCGCGAGACCGACGTTGAAGCGCGTGCCGCGGCCCTTGTTGTCCACCTTGGCGACGTTGGTGTAGAGCGCCGTCCGCTTGGACAGGTCATGCACATAGCCGATCGCGATGTGCGTCGCGTCGCTGGCGACGTTCTTCGCCTTCAGCCAGGTGTAGGCGAAGCGCAGCTCGCCCTGCGGCCACACCTGCCACTGGGTGCCCAGCATGGTCGCGGTCGTGCTGGTGATGCCGACCTCGTTGCGGCCCCACAGCGCCATCAGCTTGGCCGGCCCCCAGGTGTAGGCCATGCCCACGTTGCTCTGCGTGTAGTCGCCGGTGGCATAACGCGTCTTGGAGATCGCCGCCGAGCCGTTGAAGGTCTCGTTGCGCCAGCCAATGCGCACGCCGGTCAACTGGCCGTCCTTGTGCGTCGGACCCGCGCCCTGCTCGCCCAGCGCCAGCATCGCGTGGCCGTAGAAGCCGTTGAGGCCCGACGGCGTGAAGTAGCCGATCGAGTTGGACGCCCGCACGTTGGTGCGCGCCGTCGTGCCGTTGGCGGGCGCCGGGTAGTACATGATCCCGGAGCTGCCCACGCCGTTGGTCCCGAACGGATGCATGGACGTGGTCAGGTTGCCGAAGGACGGCACGTAGTCGCGGCCCAGGCGCAGCTCGCCCCAGTCGGCCGAGGAGATCTGGACGGTCGCACGGCGACCCCAGGTCAGGCCGCCGCTGACCGAGTCCTTGTTGTTGGTGCTGGTCGCGCCGCTGGTGCCGTCGTCGACGGACACCGCCGACTCCAGCCAGAAGCCGACCTTCAGCCCGCCGCCCAGGTCCTCCGTGCCGCGCACGCCGAAGCGGCTGGACGTGTTGCCGTCGCTGTTCACGAAGTAGCGGGTGTCGCTGCCGCTGGCCTTCAGCGCCTGCACGCCGATGTCGAGCAGGCCGAACACCTGCACGCTGCCGCCGCTCTGCGCCTGCGCGCCGCTGGCCGCTCCCACCGCGGTGGCGGCCAGGACCAGGGCCCTGGATGCGTTCCACGCGTTCCTCGACTGTCGTTTCGTCTTCATCAAGCTTGTCTCCGTATGGTTGTCGTCGTGTCCTCGTGCGGGACCGCTCGTCGTACTGCTCACCCGACCGCAGTGGGACCGTTCTCGGACGGTTCTTGGATCGCTTTTCTCGGTATCCGGGCCGGACCTTAGTGACCGGCCTCCATAGCGTCAAATACACTGATCCGCAGAGTCCGAGACGTTTTGAATATGGGACGTACGTAGCTTTGCGCATGGCAGGGCGACGGCGAGCCCGAGGACCAGGAGACAACGCAGACATGGACCTTCGACATCTGCGCTACTTCGTGACGGTCGCGGAGACCGGCCACATGACGCGCGCGGCGGCGCTGCTCGGGATGCAGCAGCCGCCGCTGAGCCAGCAGATCAAGACGCTGGAACAGGAGCTGGGCATCGCCCTGCTGCACCGCCATCCGAAGGGCGTGAGCCTGACCGACGGCGGTCGCCAGTTCCTGGACGAAGCGCGACGGTTGCTGCGCGACTACAACGACATGCGCGACCGCATGGACCGGCTGGCCGGCGGGCAGCACGGGCTGCTGGCGATCGGGTTCACCAGTTCGGCGGCGGCACATGCGTACACGCCGGCGGTGCTGCGCGCCTGCCGCGGCGAGCACCCGGGCATCGCGCTGACGATGACCGAGAACCACGCCGCCGGATTGATCGAATCGATCGTGAAGTCGCGGCTGCATTGCGCCTTCCTGCGCGTGCCGGTCGCGCAGCCCGAAGGCGTCAGCTTCGAGACGCTGCTGACCGAGCCCGCGCTGCTGGCGCTGCCGCTGGACCACCGGCTCGCGACGGTGCCGCGCGCGGGGTCCACGCCGGTGCCGCTGGCGGAGCTCGAGGACGAGGACCTGATCCTAGTCCGCCGCCCGGGGGCGCCGGGCCTCTACGCCAACCTGCTGGCGCTGTGCGAGCGCGACGGCGTCAAGCCGCGCAGCTTCGTGGAGGTCGACCGGATGATGATGAACCTCAACCTGGTGGCGGCCGGTGCTGGCATCACGGTCGTGCCGGCGTCGATGCGCGGCGTGCACGCGCACTCGATCGTGTTCCGGCCCCTGGAGAAGCATGCGCGGCTGGAAGCGCCGTTGACGATCGCGTATCGCTCGCATGACCAGGAGGGTCCGACGGCGACCTTCCTCGCGCTGGCCCGCCGCATCGCGATGGAGCACCGCGATGCGTAGGCGCGCGTTGCTGAACGCCGCCGCGTGGACCGCGGTGGCGGTGCCAGGTCTTGCGCAGGTCGCGGGCGAGCCCTGGCCGACGCGCCCGATCCACCTGATCGTCGCCTACCCGCCCGGCGGCGTCAGCGACGAAACCGCGCGCGCGCTCGCGCAGCACATGAGCGCGCGGCTGAAGGTGCCGGTGATCGTCGAGAACCGCGCCGGCGCGGGCGGGCTGACCGCGTTGGAGTCGCTCGCGCGCGCGGCGCCCGACGGCCACACGCTGGCCTACTGCGCCATCTCGCCGCTGGTGTTCGCGCCGGCCGGCGCCGGCCCCTCCGCGATGGCGCCCGAGGTGGCCCCCGTCGTCAGCATCATGGACACGCCGGTGCTGGTGCTCGCGCATCCGTCGTTCAAGCCGAAGGACTTCGCCGCGATGCTCGCCGCCGCGCGCGCGGCCCCGGGCCGCCTGCGCTGGGCGACGTCGGGCCACGCGACAGTCGGGCACATGGTGCTGGCGCAGGTGCGCGCCGCGGCGCGCGTCGACATCATCCACGTGCCCTACAAGGGCGGCGGCCAGCAGTTGACCGACGCGATCGGCGGGCAGTTCGAGCTGCTGTCCTCGAACGTCGCGTCGCAGCAGCTGCAGTTCGTGCGGCAGGGCAAACTGAAGGCGCTGGCGATCGGCTCGCCGGTGCGGCTGCCGGTGCTGCCCGACGTGCCGACGCTGGCCGAACTCGGCTTTCCGGACGCGAACCTCGTCTCGACGTTCGGGCTCTTCGCGCCGCGCGGTGTGCCGGAGGAGCGGCTGCGATTGATCAACAGCGTCGTCAACGAGGCGCTGCGGCTGCCGGAGATCCGCTCCAAGATCCTCGACGTCAGCAACCTGCCGACGGGCGGCTCGGCGGCGGACTTCGCCGCGCGCATCGCGAAGGAGCGGGAACGCGCGCTGCGCGTGCCGGCGGATTGAGCGTCGTCAACCAAGCCGCGCCACGACCTCTTCGGCGATCGCCAATGCACTCGTGAGTCCGGGCGACTCGATCCCCATCAGGTTCACCAGTCCCGGCACGCCGTGCTGCGCGGGGCCGTCGATGCGGAAATCGGGCGCCGGCTCGTGCGGCCCATGGATCTTCGGCCGCACGCCGCTGTAGGCGGGCTGCAGCGCGCCATCCGGCAGCGCGGGCCAGTAGCGGCGCACGTCGTCGTAGAACACGTCGGCGCGGGCGGGATCGACGGCGTAGTCGATGTCTTCGGGGCTCGCGACATCCAGCCATTGCGCATCGGGGCCGAAGCGCGCCTGGCCGCCGAGGTCCAGGGTGAGGTGCACGCCCAGCCACGCGTCCTGCGGCATCGGGTACACGAGCCGCGAGAACGGCGCCCATCCCTGCAGCGCGAAGTAGCAACCCTTGCTGAAGCGCGCCGCAGGCGGCGGCGGCAGGCCCTCGATCGCTGCAGCAAGCAAGGGGGCGTGCAGCCCCGTCGCGTTGACGACAAGGCGGGCGCCGAGCGTCATGTCGTCGGTGTGGACCACGTGCGCGCCACCGTCGCGACGCACCGCGGTCACCGCCGCGCCGAAGGCGACCGCGCCGCCATGCCGCTCCAGATCGCCTTGCAGCGAGAGCATCAGCCCGTGGCTGTCGACGATGCCGGTCGAGGGCGAGAGCAAGGCGGCCTCGCACTGCAACTGGGGTTCGAGCGCGAGGGCCTCCTCGCGCGTGAGCCAGCGCAGGTCGTCGACCCCGTTCGCTGCAGCCTTCGCCTGCAGCGCGCGCAAGCCCGGCAGTTGTTCGGCCGCGGTCGCGACGACGAGCTTGCCGCAACGCCGGTGCGGCACGCCGTGCGATTCGCAGTGCGCGTAGAGCAGCTGCTTGCCGCGCACGCACAGGCGCGCCTTCAACGATCCCTCGGGGTAGTAGAGGCCGGCGTGGATGACCTCGCTGTTGCGCGAGCTCACGCCGGTACCGATGTTGAGCTCTCGCTCGAGCACCAGCGTCTCCAGGCCGCGCATCGCCAGCGCCCGGCCGACCGCGAGGCCGACGACGCCGGCCCCGATCACCACTGCATCGACTTGATCCATGCCGACGATTGTGCCGAGCCGCTTCTGCCTTCGTCCGTCCTCGGACGGCGATCATGCGCGCAGATCGATCAGCGCGTGCGAATGCTGGAAACCGAAGGCACTGACCGCGGCGGCGTCGTGGCTGAACTCGCCCGCGGCGAGTCGTTGGGCGAGCGTCTCCAGGTCCAGCGTCAGGAACTCGCTGACCTCGCCGTCGCCGTTGCGCGGCGAGAAGCCGGCGGGCAACTGGAGGCTGAAGACATGCAGCACCTCGTCGTGCAGTCCTTCGGGTTCCATGCGCGTGCTGCGCAAGGCGCCGCGCGCTTGCACGGAAGCGCTGACGACCATCGGCACGCCGGCCTCTTCCAGCAGCTCACGACGCGCGCAATCGACGAGGTCTTCATCGGCGGTCAGCCCACCGGCGGCGAGGTTGTCGAGCTTGCCCGGATCGGTCGCCTTCGACAGCGCGCGTCGACCGCACACGAGCCGCGCGCCCGGCAGGAACCCATTGATGTGGACGGCGCGGCTCATCAGGCCGAAGAAGCGGAAGGCGGCGCGCTCCAGACGGAACAGCACCTCGCCGCGCGCGGTGCAAGCATCCTCGACGGGCCGCTCGCAGGCGTAGCGTTCGCCGCGCCAACCGGTGATGGCGCCACGTTCCTTCAGCGCGAGCGCCACGGCGCCGATGCGCTCGGAACGTGCGTCGACATCGAGCGCCTCGGCGTCCCAGCACAACGCGCCCTCGCGGCGCTTCAGCTCAGGCCAGACCTCGCCTAGCAAGACCTGGCGCATCGGATGCACCCGGCCGATCGTGGCGTCACCGAGCCGCAGCGCCATGAGCCCCTCCGGCAGCGGCTGACTCGCCAGTTGCAGACAGCGCGGAAGGACGGCGACGAGCGATGGCGGCAGCAGCGGAGACATGCGCTGATTCTCTCCGCGCATCCCCCGGAAATGACTGAAATGTGCGAGAGACGAGACCCTGTGAACGCAGGATGATCCCGCCCTTTCAGGAGACGCACATGCCCAACAACGAAGCACCAATGGGTTCGCCAAGTAGCACGCCAAAAGTGAGGGTCTTCACCTCCGGCTACTGCCTGATTCTTTTGCTGATACCGCTTTGGACCTTCTTCTGCATTGACTGCATTGCCGCCCTCGCCGACAGGGCACATGTAGAGAAGATTCGCCAAGAAAAAACCCCGCCAACTGGCGTTGACGGGGTTGATCTGGTGGGCGGTGCAGGGTTCGAACCTGCGACCCCTGCCGTGTGAAGGCAGTGCTCTACCGCTGAGCTAACCGCCCGGTATCTGGACCGGGTCTTCCTGAAACTTCCAACAAGAATCCAAAGCGACTCCGACGAAAAACTTCGATGAAGAGACTTTGGTGGGCGGTGCAGGGTTCGAACCTGCGACCCCTGCCGTGTGAAGGCAGTGCTCTACCGCTGAGCTAACCGCCCGGTCTTGTCGTCCGCCACCACTGCTTGCGCTACGGTTTTGGATGTCCGGGAAAGTCGAAGATTATGCCATGAGAATTTGAGTCGATTCAAGCACTCTTTGACTCTCGTCTCTGAGACTCGTCCCCGAGTCGCGCTTCTCAGGCCGCCACGGGCACCTGCCAGATGCGCTTGCCGCCGCTGGCCTTGTCGAGGTCGACCAGCGCCTTGTCGTGCAGCGCCAGTTCCTCGGCCGTCGCCGCGATCACCGGCAGGTCGAAGGCGCTGAAGTCGATGGCCACGACCTCCAACTGGCCGCCCTCGCCCGACGAGGACGACGCGTTGTCGTCGATGACCAGCGAGTCCTGACCCCGCGTCAGCCGGATGAAGACCTCCGCCAGCAGCTCCGCGTCCTTCACCGCGCCGTGCAGGCCGCGGTTGCTGTTGTCGACCTCGAGCCGGCGGCACAGCGCGTCCAGCGAGTTCGCCTTGCCCGGGAACATGTCCCGCGCCATCAGCAGCGTGTCGCGCACGCTCTCCACGCATTCATGCAGCGGCGCTCGCCCGCAGCGCTTGAGCTCGGCATTGATGAAGCCGACGTCGAAGGCCGCGTTGTGCGCGATCAGCTCCGCGTCGCGGATGAACTCGAGGAACTCGTCGACGATCTGCGCGAACTTGGGCTTGTCCGACAGGAACTCGCTGCTCAGCCCGTGGACGCGGAACGCCTCCTCGGGCATATCCCGCTCGGGGTTCAGGTAGAAGTGCAGATGGCGGCCCGTCAACTGACGGTTGACCATCTCCACGCAGCCGATGTCGACGACGCGGTCGCCCGATTCGGGATTCAGGCCGGTGGTTTCGGTATCGAAGAAGATCTGGCGCATGTCTGGTCTCGAAGAGGGATCGCCCCGCTCAGCGGGCCGCGGGCGCGGCCTGCAGCCGGGCGGCGCGCCGGTAGGCCCACAGCATCATGAGGACGCCGATGACGATCATCGGCGCGCTCAGCCACTGGCCCTGGCTCAGGTGCAGCGGCTGCTTGTCGAGCGTGAGGAAGCTGTCAGGCTCGCGGAAGTACTCGGCGACGAAACGCGCCACGCCGTAGCCGACCAGGAACAGCCCCGACACCGCCGCCATCGGCCGCGGCTTGCGCGCGAACAGCCACAGCACGATGAACAGCAGCACGCCCTCGCCCAGGAACTGGTACAGCTGCGACGGATGGCGCGGCGTCAGCACCGCATCATGGGCCTGCGGAAACACCATCGCCCACGGCAGACTGGGATCCGCCTGACGGCCCCACAACTCGCCGTTGATGAAATTGCCCAGTCGCCCCGCGGCCAGACCGGTAGGCACGCAAGGCGCGACGATGTCGCCGACCTCGAGGAAATTGAAACCCCGCCGCCACGCGAAGAAGGCCAGCGCCACGATCACGCCCAGCAACCCGCCGTGGAAGGACATGCCACCCTGCCACACCGCAAGGATCTCGCCCGGATGGCTCAGGTAGTAGCCCGGCTTGTAGAAGAACACGTACCCCAGCCGCCCGCCCAGCACCACACCCAGCACGCCGTAGAACAGCAGGTCGTCGATGTCGCGGCGGGTCCAGCCGCGCGCCGCGTTCCACGGCTTGCGGACCATCCGGTTGCCCAGCCACAGGAACAGGCCGAAGGCCGTCAGGTACATCAGCCCGTACCAATGGATCGGCCACCCGAAAATCGAGATGGCCACAGGGTCGAACTGGGGATGGACCAACATGGAGAAAGCTTTACCGCGTCGCGAAGGGGCGAATCATAAATGGCACCCGTGGGGCAACCAGCGAAGGAGCGACCGCGAGGCAGGCCGGTGCCCCTTTCCGCTCAATCTCCTCCTCGCCGCTCGGAATTCGCTCCAAGGGGCACCGGCCTGCCTCGCTCCGACCCACCGAGGTGATCGTCAGGACCTGCCGAGGTGATCGTCAGGATCCACCGAGGTCCTCGTCGGGAAGCACGAGGCCCTCGTCAGGGAGCGCCGAGCGCGGCGAGCTGCTTGCGGCAGTCCTCGATGTCACCGTTGCTGCCGCGGCGGTTGTCGATGCAACGCTGCAGCGCGACGCGCGCGCCGGCCTTGTCGCCCTTGCCCGCCAACGCGCTGCCCAGGCGCCGGTCCAGGCCCAGTTGCTCGGCACCCAACATGCCGCGGGCGCGTTCGAAGGCGGCCACCGCCTTGTCGTACTGGCCCAGCGCGTCGTATGCGCGGCCCAGACCGTAGGCGCCCATCGCCTGGTTGGGCTGACTCTTGAGCAATTCCTCGAACCAGGGCACCGCCCGTTCCTTCTGCTCGCTGAAGAACAGGTGGCGACCGTAGTCGCTCCACAGCACGCGTTGCTCCAGCAGCAGCTCGGGCCGCTGCGTGCGCACGGCGCGCAAGGCCTTCTCCATCGCCGGCCAGTCCTTCTTCGACGCCGCCACCCGCGCGCGCATCAGGCTCAACTGGGCCGGGTCCTTCACGTCCTGCTCGAGGGCGCGCGCCTTCGACTCCCCGCCCCCGACGAAGCTCGGCAGGGCCAGGTAGTACTGCTGCAGCGCACTGCGGGGCTCGGGCGCGTCGGGCAGCAGCGTCATCGCGCGCTGCGCCAGCTCGCTGACCCGACCCAGCGACCCCAGCGCCTTGAGCTTGCTGCCGCCACGCGCCTGCATCACCAGCGCCAGCGCCAGCGCGTAATGGCAGGCGCCTTCGTTCGGCGTGCGCTGCACGCATTGCTCCAGTCGCTGCGTGTTCTGCTTCAACACCGCGCCGTCGACCAGATCGAGCTGCGCCAGCGCCAGCGCGGCCACCGCCTGCGGATCGTCCGGATCCGCTTTCAGGCGCTGTGCGGCGAGCTTCTCCAGGTCGTCCGCGCGGCCGGCGTCGAGCAGCGCCTGCAGTTCCGCCTCCTTCAACACCGCGGCCTGAGCCGTCGTCGCGAAGGCCACGCTCATGAGCATCGAGAAACCGGTCACGACGCAGATCGCGCCGATCAGGCGACGCCAGGTGACGCGGCGGGCGGTTTCGTCGTTCTTGCGGGGAGCTTTCACGGGAGAAGGTCCTTTCATCAGCGGATGGTCGCAGAAGTCCGCCGGGCCTGCATGCCCCCTGCATGCCGAATACGGAACTTCACCTTCGTCTCCACCATCGGCAACAAACAGGCCGGACCTGCCCCTTCGAGCCCGGTCCGCGCGGGGTCACGCCTTGACTTTCACCTGCCCGCGGACATGGTCGACGAAGCGATGCACCACCGGCGACGCATCGCGGCGCCAGATCAGGCTGGTGTCGCAGGCCGGCACGCGGGCCGACGGCCACGGCCGGTAACGCACGCCGGGCCGCTGCAGCGCGCAGACCGACTGCGGCACCCAGGCCACGCCCATGCCCGCCGACACCAGGTTGACGATGGTCTGCATCTGGATGGCCTCCTGCGCGATGTGGGGCGTCGCGCCGTGCGCGCGGTAGAAACCGAGCAGCGCGTCGAACAGCGACGGCGCGATCTCGCGCGGGAACACGACCAAGGGCTCGCGCAGCACGTCCTCGAGCGACGGACCGCGGCGTCGCGCCAGCGCCCAGTCCTCGGGATGCGCGAGCACCAGCGGCTCGGTCGACACGGTCAGGCAGTCGAAACCGGCCGGTTCGGCGCCCGGCGCGTGGATCGCGAAACCGGCGTCGAGTTCGCCCGTCTCGAAACCGCGCAGCTGGACATCGAGCGTCGCCTCGCGCAACGCGAGCTGCACGTCCGGCAGCGCCTCGCGGAACAGCCGCAGCCAACGCGGCATGTCGCCGTAACCGACGGTCGACACGAAACCCAGGCTCAGCCTGCCGGCTTCGCCGGTGGCCGCCGCGCGGACGCGGGCGGGCACCTGGTCGGCCTGTTCCACCAGCCTGGCGGCGGCCTCGACCAGCGCCAGGCCGGCCGCCGTCAGCGCGACGGTGCGGCGACCGCGCTCCAGCAGCTGGACGCCCAGCTGCGCCTCCAGCTTCTGCACGGCCAGGCTCAGCGGCGGCTGCGTCATGTGCAGCCGCTCGGCGGCGCGGCCAAAGTGCAGTTCCTCGGCCAGCACCAGGAACTGACGCAGGGGGCGGAGTTCGATCATCGATATACAACATGAATCAAAACGCCGACAACTATATATTGGACCCGCAGGAAAGCGCGACGCATACTGGCGCGCTCCAAGCCTCGCTCGCCAGGATGACGCCATGACCGATCCCAAGAACAACGCCTCCGCGCCCCACGACGACGCGCCCAACCGCCGCTCGAAGCACATCACCGAGGGCGTCGCGCGCGCCCCGAACCGGTCGATGTACTACGGCATGGGCTACCAGGAAGGCGACTTCGGCAAGCCGATGATAGGCGTGGCCAACGGCCACTCGACGATCACGCCGTGCAACTCCGGCCTGCAGAAGCTGGCCGACGCCGCGGTGATCGGCCTGAAGGCCGCCGGCGCGAACGCGCAGCTCTTCGGTACACCGACGATCTCCGACGGCATGGCCATGGGCACCGAGGGCATGAAGTACTCGCTGGTCTCGCGCGAGGTCATCTCCGACTGCGTCGAGACCTGCGTCGGCGGCCAGTGGCTGGACGGCGTGATGGTCATCGGCGGCTGCGACAAGAACATGCCCGGCGGCATGATGGGCATGCTGCGCGCCAACGTGCCGGCGATCTACATCTACGGCGGCACTATCAAGCCGGGCCACTACAAGGGCCAGGACCTCAACATCGTCAGCGTCTTCGAGGCGGTCGGCCAGTTCAGCGCCGGCAAGATGAGCGAGGAAGACTTCTGCCAGATCGAGAAACGCGCCATCCCCGGCAGCGGCTCCTGCGGCGGCATGTACACCGCCAACACGATGAGCTCGGCCTTCGAGGCGCTGGGCATGTCGCTGCCCTACTCATCGAGCATGTCCAACGTGGAGGACGAGGTCGTCGAGAACACCAAGCGCGCCGCCGACTACCTGGTCGCCGCCGTCAAGGCCGACCTGAAGCCGCGCGACATCGTGACCAAGAAGGCCATCGAGAACGCCGTCGCCGTGATCATGGCCACCGGCGGCTCGACCAACGCAGTGCTGCATTTCCTGGCGATCGCGCATGCGGCCGAGGTGGACTGGACCATCGACGATTTCGAGCGCATGCGCACGAAGATCCCGGTGCTGTGCGACCTCAAGCCCAGCGGCCGTTTCCTGGCCGTGGACCTGCACAAGGCGGGCGGCATCCCGGCCGTCATGAAGCAGCTGCTGAAGGCCGGCCTGCTGCACGGCGACTGCATCACGATCACCGGCAAGACCGTGGCGGAGAACCTGGCCGACGTGCCGGACCTGTCGCCCGACCAGGAGGTCATCCGCGCCGTCGACGATCCGATCTACGCGCAGGGCCACCTGGCCATCCTGAAGGGCAACCTGTCGCCCGAGGGCTGCGTCGCCAAGATCACCGGCCTCAAGAACCCGGTCATCACCGGCCCGGCGCGCGTCTTCGACGACGAGCAGTCGGCGCTCGCGGCCATCATGGCCAACCAGATCAAGGCGGGCGACGTGATGGTGCTGCGGTACCTCGGACCCAAGGGCGGCCCGGGCATGCCGGAGATGCTGGCGCCGACCGGCGCGCTGATCGGCCAGGGCCTGGGCGAGAGCGTCGGCCTGATCACCGACGGCCGCTTCTCGGGCGGCACCTGGGGCATGGTCGTCGGCCACGTCGCGCCGGAAGCCTACGAGGGCGGCACGATCGCGCTGGTGAACGAGGGCGATTCCATCACCATCGATGCGCTGCAGCTGCTGCTGCAGCTCAACGTCGACGACGCTGAACTCGCCCGCCGCAAGGCGGCATGGAAGCAGCCCGCGCCGCGCTACACGCGGGGCGTGCTGGCGAAATTCGCGAAAAACGCATCGAGCGCCAGCTCCGGCGCGGTGCTCGACAAGTTCGAGTGAGCGGTCCGGCGCCGGCCGACCGGCGCCGAGGACAGCGGATGCGACAGCGGGGCCCTCGGGCCCCGCTGTCGCATCCGCCGGGCGTCTCGTCTCAGCGCTTCTTGCGCGTCTTGTCGCCCTGGCCGATGGCGTCGAGCTGGCGTTGGCGGCGCGATTCCTTCTTCTCGTCCATCTTGTCCATCTCCTTCTTCTTCGTGTAGCCCGTCTTGTCGGCGATCTCCCACCACACGACGGCCACCGGGAAGGGCGACAGCACCCACCACCAGCTCAGCGTTTCAAACGGGCCGACGGCGGCCAGTTTGAGAAGGATCAACAAGACACCGATCACCATCAACCACATCGTCGTTCTCCTCGTGCGCACGCCCGGTCGGCGCGTCCCTCAACACTACAATCGCGCGAGCCCGGAGTCTCCCAGCCACTCGTCGACTTGCGTCGCGACTCGTCATGTCGCCGCGGCGATTGTGGCGCCATTCGGAGGCCCGGCGACACCTGAAAGGATGCCATGAGAAACGCCTTGTTCATCTCCGCGGCCCTCGCCGCTACCTTGACCGCGCCCAGCGCCTTCGCCAGTCCCGAACTGGCGCAGAAGAAGAACTGCATGGCCTGCCATGCGGTCGACAAGAAGCTGGTCGGCCCCGCCTACAAGGACGTCGCCGCCAAGTACGCCGCGGACAAGGACGCGGTGAAGAAGCTGGCCGAGAAGATCATCAAGGGCGGCTCCGGCGTCTGGGGTCCGGTGCCGATGCCGGCCAACACGCAGGTCAGCCCGGCGGAGGCGGAGCAGCTCGCCAAGTGGATCATGTCGACGAAGTGACCGCGGGAAGTGATCGGTCCAAGTGACCGTCGGCGGGGCGTCCCGCGACGCCCCCACCCTGCAGGCCCTTCGGGGCCTTTGCTTTTTCAGGATGGTCGGGCGGGCCCGTGGTGGCCTCGTCAGGCCACGAGCTTGAGCAGTTCGTCGCGCCGCCGCTCGTCGAGGTGGCGGCTCTCGCGGGCGAGATTGACGGCCTTGGCCACCGTCGCGAGCTCGAGGATGGCCTCGTCGATCTTGTAGCCGCCGCGTCCCTGCATCCAGCGCAGCACGTCCCACAGATGCCAGACCGAGGACGAGTTGCCCTCATGGATCGGCGACGGAAAGCTCATCGGGTGCGTGAGCATCAGCTTGCGCATGTTCTGGCGGGACACCCCCACCAGCGCCGCCACGTCGGTCAGGCCGACCATGTCCGGCCCCGCCTCGATCAGCCGCGCGCCGGGGATGGCCTTGCGGACCTCGCGCAGCGCGCCCAGCAAGGCCTGGTCGGCGCGCTCGGCGCCTCTGGCGAAGCTCAGCATCATCCTGCCGCGCAGGCCCACGGCGACCCGCACGTCCTTGCAGCCGACGGATGCGAGCCGTTGTTTCAACGGCTCTTCCTCGCAGTCCGACGGCGGCATCTGGTACTTGAGCGTGAACGAATATTCCACAAACGACTCCTTCTGTGAGGGCGGCGTCTGGCGCGCCGTGTCGCCCGAGCGCCGCCATGATCGCGGGCACCGCTCCTGACGGAACGGAGCCGGCATTCTTGGCCCGGGCGCGTCCGGGCTCCACAACCCGTCGGAGTGTGGATCGCGCGTCCGCTGCCACGTGAAGGTCAGCCGCTCACCAAGGTCGAGGCATCGAGGCGGTTGTCCGCTTGCGCCAGCGCAAGAAAAAGCCCCGCGAAAGCGGGGCTGCGAGGGTCTTCAGAGGAGAAACGCCTGAGGAACCGATGACAACGGGGATGCCACGCGCATCCCGCGCGCGGCATCGGACCGGTGTCCTCAATAGGCCTGTCCGAGCTGTTCCAGGATGGCCGGGTTCTCCAGCGTGGACGTGTCCTGCGTGACGCTCTCCCCCTTCGCGACCGAGCGCAGCAGGCGCCGCATGATCTTGCCGCTGCGCGTCTTGGGCAGGTTGTCGCCGAAGCGGATGTCCTTGGGCTTGGCGATCGGACCGATCTCCTTGGCCACCCAGTCGCGCAGCTGCTTGGCGATGGCCTTGGCCTCGTCGCCGCTGGGACGCGCGCGCTTGAGGACGACGAAGGCGCAGATCGCCTCGCCGGTCGTGTCGTCCGGACGGCCGACGACCGCCGCCTCGGCCACCAGCTCGGTGCAGCTGACCAGCGCGGACTCGATCTCCATCGTGCCCATGCGGTGGCCCGACACGTTCAGCACGTCGTCGATGCGGCCGGTGATCGTGAAGTAGCCGTTGTCGGCGTCGCGGATGGCGCCGTCGCCCGCCAGGTAGTAGCCCTTGAGCTCCGGCGGGTAGTAGCTCTTCTTGAAGCGCTCCGGATCGCCGTAGATCGTGCGGATCATCGACGGCCACGGCTTCTTGACGACCAGGATGCCGCCCTGCCCGTTGGGCACGTCGTTGCCGGTCTCGTCGACGATGGCCGCGGTGATGCCGGGGAACGGCAGCGTGCAGGAGCCCGGCACCAGCGGCGTGGCGCCCGGCAGCGGCGTGATCATGTGGCCGCCGGTCTCCGTCTGCCAGAAGGTGTCGACGATGGGGCAGCGGCCGCCGCCCACATGCTCGTGATACCACTCCCACGCGGCCGGGTTGATCGGCTCGCCGACCGAGCCCAGGATGCGCAGGGAGCTGAGGTCGTAGCGCTTCGGGTGCACGGCCTCGTTCGCCTCGGCCGCCTTGATCAGCGAGCGGATCGCCGTCGGCGCGGTATAGAAGATCGTGACCTTGTGCTTCTCGATCATCTGCCAGAAGCGGCCGGCGTCCGGGAAGGTCGGGATGCCCTCGAAGACGACCTCGGTGCCGCCCAGCGCCAGCGGGCCGTAGGTGATGTAGGTGTGGCCGGTCACCCAGCCGATGTCGGCGGTGCACCAGAAGACGTCGGAGTCCTTCAGGTCGAAGGTCCACTTCGTCGTCAGCGCGGCATGCAGCAGGTAGCCGCCGGTGCTGTGCTGCACGCCCTTGGGCTTGCCGGTCGAGCCCGAGGTGTAGAGCAGGAACAGCGGGTGCTCGGCCTCGACCCATTCCGGCTCGCAGCTCGAGGACTGGCCGGACACCGCGTCGTGCAGCCATTCGTCGCGGCCGTCGACCCAGGCGATGTTGCCGCCGGTGCGCTTGTAGACGATCACGTGCTTGATCGTCGGGCAGCTGTTGTCGGCGAGCGCCTCGTCGACGATGGCCTTGAGCGGCAGCGACTTGCCGCCGCGCGCCTGCTCGTCGGCGGTCAGCACCATCACGGCACCGGCGTCCTGGACGCGGTCGCGCAGCGATTGCGCCGAAAAGCCGCCGAACACCACCGAGTGCGTCGCGCCGATGCGCGCGCAGGCCTGCATCGCGACCACGCCCTCGACCGACATCGGCATGTAGATGACGACGCGGTCGCCCTTCTTCACGCCGCGCGCCTTCAGCGCGTTGGCCAGCTGCGCCGTCCTGGCCAGCAGCTCGGCATAGGTGACGCGGGTCGTGGTGCCGTCGTCGGCCTCGAAGATGATCGCGACCCGGTCGCCGCGGCCGGCTTCCACGTGACGGTCCAGGCAGTTGTAGGAGACATTGAGCTTGCCGTCCTCGAACCACTTGAAGAACGGCGCGTCCGATTCGTTCAGCACGGTCGTGAACGGCTGCTTCCAGGTCAGCAGCTCGCGCGCCAGGCGCGCCCAGTAACCTTCGTAGTCGTCCTCCGCCTCCTTGCACAACGCCTCATAGGCGGCCAGTCCGGACACGTGGGCGCCCTGGACGGCGGATGCGGGGGGGTTATAGATCTTGTCGCTGATCTTGTCGCTCATGGCCTATGTCTCCGTACAGGCAGGGATCTTCGAACTCAGGTTCACACTCGGGCGAACTCTCCGCTTTCACACTGACGATGTGCTTACTCTTGTAGAAGAGGCGTCCGTGCGAACACCGTGCACCTCGCCCGTCCGGAGGCACCGGCGCCCCTCTGCGCTCAATCGCCTGCGCATGCTCGGCATTCGCTTCGAGGGGCGCCGGAGCCTCCGGACTCGGAACGCTTCGTCGGGACGATGCTCTCACTAAAATCGACCGGTTTGGCGGTTCCCGCCAGTTACGACTTGAAGGACTTACCCCGATGACCGACAGCCCGAAGCCCCCGGCCGAGTCCGCGCGCAAGCGCATGCACCCGCTCTCGCATCTGATGTTCGGGAGCCGCTGGCTGCAGTTGCCGCTGTACATCGGGCTGATCCTGGCGCAGGCGGTCTACGTCTTCCAGTTCTGGACCGAGCTCGTGCATCTGGTCGAGGCTGCCTTCGGCAACCAGGAGGCGTTGAAGCTGCTGGTCAGCAGCGTCGGCTACCAGCCCGATGTCCAGGTGACGAAGCTCAACGAGACCATCATCATGCTGGCCGTGCTGGCGCTGATCGACGTGGTGATGATCTCCAACCTGCTGATCATGGTGATCATCGGCGGCTACGAGACCTTCGTGTCGCGGCTGCACCTGGAAGGCCACCCCGACCAGCCCGAGTGGCTGGACCACGTCAACGCGTCGGTGCTGAAGGTCAAGCTGGCGACGGCCATCATCGGCATCTCGTCGATCCATCTGCTCAAGACCTTCATCAACGTCGAGAACCTCCAGGAGAAGACGCTGATCTGGCAGACCGCCATCCACCTGGCCTTCCTGCTGTCGGCGCTGGCCATCGCGATGACCGACAAGCTGCTGTCGCACGGCCCGGCCGAGAAGCACTGAGGCTCGCGCCGAAGCGGCGCACTGGTGTACCAACGACAACGGGGCCCGCGGGCCCCGTTGTCGTTGAGGGATCGCCGCGCCCGGCCGCGTTCAGCGGCGCTTGCGCAGCAGGATCAGCGTCCCGGCGACACCCGACAGGATGGACCCGCCGAGCACGCCTAGCTTGACGCGGGTTTCCCAGTCCGGACCGTGCCCCTCGAACGCCAGGCCGCCGATGAACAGGCTCATCGTGAAGCCGATGCCGCACAGCACGCACACGCCGAAGAACTGGACCCAGTCCGCGCCGCCCGGCTTCTGGGCCAGGCCCAGCCGGATCATCAGCCACGAGCTGCCGAACACGCCGATCGCCTTGCCCAGCAGCAGGCCCAGCGCGATGCCCAGCGACACCGGATGGAGCAGGTCGCCGGCGTGCAGTCCGAGCAGCGACACGCCCGCGTTGGCGAAGGCGAACATCGGCAGGATCAGGAACGCGACCCAGGGATGGAGCGCGTGTTCGAGGTCCTCGGCCGGCGAATGGCCGTGGCCGTCGTCATCGGACGGGATGAAGAGCGCGGTGGCCACGCCCGCCAGCGTGGCGTGGACGCCCGACTTCAACACGCAGGTCCACAGGACGAGACCGACGACGATGTAGAGGTCGGCGCGTCTGACCTTGGCGCGGTTGAGCGCGAAGAGGACGGCGAGGCAGACCGCGGCGCCGGCCAGCGCCGTCAGCGACAGCTGGCTCGTGTAGAAGAGCGCGATGACGACGATGGCGCCGAGGTCGTCGATGATCGCGACCGCCGTCAGGAAGACCTTCAGCGAGGACGGCACGCGGCTGCCCAGCAGCATCACGATGCCGATGGCAAAGGCGATGTCGGTCGCCGCCGGAATGGCCCAGCCGTGCAGCGCGACGGGGTCGCCGAGGTTGAGGCCGGCGTAGATCAGCGCCGGCGCGGCCATGCCGCCGAACGCGGCGACGATGGGCAGCACGGCCTGCGACCGATCCGACAGTTCGCCGCCGACGAACTCGCGCTTGATCTCCAGGCCGACCAGGAAGAAGAAGATGGCCATCCACAGGTCGTTGACCCAGACCAGCAGCGGCTTGGCCAGCACCAGCCAGTCGCCGCCGATGCGGACCTCGCCCTCGATGCGGGTGAAGGCGGCGTAGAGCTCCCGCCAGGGGGAGTTGGACAGGATCAGCGCGACGACCGCGGCGATGGCGAGCACGATGCCGCCGGCCGATTCGCTGGCGAAGAAACGTTTGAGTCCCGGGGTCAAGAAAGTTCCTCCCAAAGTGGTGAATCCAGGGGTGAGTCGCATGGCGCGTCAAGGCGACATCATCGCCGGTGCGCATGACGCTCCCTCGAAAGGGGTGGATCGCGTTCTCCCCAGGACGGCCGTCAAGGGAGCGTTGCTAGCATCGCCGGCTTCATCAATGCGCAGGGACTCGCATTCTTGCGCCGCCAGGGAAACCCACCATGATCCGATTGTTGTTCGCCGCCGCACCGTTGCTCGCCCTCGCCGCCTGCGCCAGCGATGGTGTCACCGCGCAGCCGACGCAGACCGCGCAAGCCGAAGCGGGCCAGAAAGTTGTCTGCGAACGTGAACAGCGCACCGGGTCCATGCTGGGCAAGCGCGAATGCGCCCCCGCGCTGAGCGAGGACGACAAGCGCCGCCTGTCCAATGAGGTCGGCAACATGGTCAAGCCACGCGGTACCACGGCACCGGGCACCTGAGCGCAGGCGTCAGAAGCTGAAGCGCGATCGAGGTACCGGGCGCCGAGGATGGGCGCCCTGTGGCGTTCGCACAAGCGTGCGCACCGCGTCCCGCCGACGCCTCTGGCGACGGGGATTTCATCGGGTAACGGGATAAAAAGGATAATCGCCGTCTCCCGTGACCAGCCTGTCCACGACCATGACCACCATCCGCTACGCCGACCTCGTCGAAAGCGTCGCCGCCGCGCTGCAGTACATCAGCTACTACCACCCGGCCGACTACATCCAGCATCTGGCGCGCGCCTACGAGCGCGAGCAGAGCGTGGCCGCGAAGGACGCGATCGCGCAGATCCTGACCAATTCGAAGATGTGCGCCGAGGGCCGCCGTCCGATCTGCCAGGACACCGGCATCGTCAACGTCTTCCTGAAGATCGGCATGGACGTGCGCTGGGGCGATTTCCCCGGTTCCATCCAGGACGCAGTGAACGAAGGCGTGCGCCGCGCCTACAACCATCCGGACAACAAGCTGCGCGCCTCGGTGCTCAGCGATCCGATCTTCGAGCGCAAGAACACCAAGGACAACACGCCCGCGGTGATCTTCATGGACGTCGTGCCGGGCAACACCGTCGACGTGATCGTCGCGGCCAAGGGCGGCGGCTCGGAGAACAAGAGCAAGGTCTACATGCTCAACCCGAGCGAGAACATCGTCGACTGGGTGCTGAAGACCGTGCCGACGATGGGCGCGGGCTGGTGCCCGCCGGGCATGCTGGGCATCGGCGTCGGCGGCACGGCCGAGAAGGCCGCGCTGCTGGCCAAGGAAGCCCTGATGGACGACATCGACATGTACGAGCTGCTCGAGCGCGGTCCGAAGGACAAGCTCGAGGAGCTGCGCATCGAGCTGTACGAGAAGGTCAACGCGCTGGGCATCGGCGCGCAGGGCCTGGGTGGCCTGACCACGGTGCTGGACGTCAAGATCAAGACCTACCCGACGCACGCGGCCTCCAAGCCGATCGCGATGATCCCGAACTGCGCCGCCACGCGCCACGCGCACTTCGTGCTCGACGGCTCGGGCCCGAGCTACCTGACGCCGCCGAGCCTGGACCTGTGGCCCGACGTGAAGTGGGCGCCGGACTACAACAAGAGCAAGCGCGTCGACCTGAACACGCTGACCAAGGATGAAGTCGCCAGCTGGAAGCCGGGCGACACGCTGCTGCTCAACGGCAAGATGCTGACCGGCCGCGACGCCGCGCACAAGCGCATCCAGGACATGCTGGCCAAGGGCGAATCGCTGCCCGTGGACTTCACCAACCGCGTCATCTACTACGTCGGCCCGGTCGATCCGGTGCGCGATGAAGTCGTGGGACCGGCCGGTCCCACGACGGCGACCCGCATGGACAAGTTCACCGACATGATGCTGGAGAAGACCGGCCTGATCGCGATGATCGGCAAGGCCGAGCGCGGCCCGGTCGCGATCGAGTCGATCAAGAACCACAAGTCGGCCTACCTGATGGCGGTGGGCGGCTCGGCCTACCTCGTGTCCAAGGCGATCAAGCACGCCAAGGTCGTCGGCTTCGAGGACCTGGGCATGGAAGCGATCTACGAGTTCGACGTGGTCGACATGCCGGTGACGGTGGCGGTCGACGCCGGCGGCACCAGCGCCCACATCACCGGCCCGGCCGAGTGGCAGCAACGCATCGCCGCGGGCAAGCCGATCAAGATCCCGGTGGCGGCGGGCTGATCGCCCTTCCCCGCGTGATCGCCAGCGTCGCGATCACGAATGACAAGACCACCCTCGGGTGGTCTTTTTCTTTGGCGATGCCTTCCGGCACTCCGTGTCGTGGTCGCTTCCCGCGTATCACTGCGGGCATGAACGATCCCACCAACAGCTTGGCGCGCCTTCCCCGCCGAACCTTCACGGGCGCCGCCCTGGCGATGCTCGCCACGCCGCTGATGTCCGCGAGGGCCACGACGATGGCGGACGACGCGGCTCCGGCGGCGCCATCGAGCCGTCCGCGGCTGATCGCACCGGGAGGCACGGTCCGCGTGGAAGGCGAGGACGAACTCGTCGGCGAGATCCATCTCGCCTGGCCCGCCGGAGAGCCGTCGCCGACGACGGTGCGGCTGCTCGATGCCGATCGCGGCGATACCTTCGCGGCATTCCAGGACGCCGCGCTCACGCGGCGTCTCGCGCGCATCGACGAGGATCGACTCCTCATCCACGTGGAGCTGCGCTCGCGACCCGGACGGCCTCTGCCACCCCGCCTGTTGCCGGTCGTCGCATGGGCTCCGGACCGCGAGGGTCGAGGCGACGCCCTCGTCGTCTCCGCGGAGAGCGCGACGGTCTTCGGTCCACCGCTCGGAGCAGGCCTGTGGGTCGCGATCCACGATCCCGCCTGGGCGCGCGGTCACCGGCGCGTCGGATTCCAGCAGCCGGATCGTTGGACGATTCCCGGGCGGCATGCCATCGACTTCGTGCAGGTGGACCCGGACGGACGCATCGCGCGAGGCGACGCCGATCGACCCGCCAGCCACTTCGGATATGGGGCACCGGTGCTGGCCGTCGCGGACGGCGTCGTGAGCGCGACGCGGAACGACATGACCGAGGCGACGTCGATCGCCGGCAACCGCCGTCATCCCTTGATCGACGCGCCGGGCAACCACGTCATCCTGTCGCTGGCGGGCCGGGGACACGTCCTCTACGAGCACCTGCGCCCGGGCAGCCTGACCGTTCGCCCCGGCGACCGCGTGCGCAAGGGCCAGGTGCTGGGCGAGCTGGGATTCACCGGCGACTCCACCGGCCCCCACCTGCATCTGCACCTCTGCGACGAGGGCGTGCCGAACAGCGGGGAAGGCCTGCCGTTCGTGTTCGACCGCTTCGAGCGGCTGGGTGGCTATGACGACCTCGCGACACTTGGCCGCGCGCGGTGGCAAGCCGCGCCGGAAGGCGATTCAACGGTCCGCATCCGGGAGAAGCCAGCCCCTCATCGGGTGATCCGCTTCACCACGACGTAGGCCCACCGACAAATGCGCTCACTTCTCCGCGGGCGCGATCGGGCCTTCGATCATCGTCCGCACGACGCGTTGCGGGAACGGAATGTCGATCTCCAACCGGTTCAGCAGCCGCAGGATCGCCAGGTTGACGTCGGAACGCACGCCGCCCTGCCCGTTGTGCGGATCCGAGATCCAGAAGCCGATCGTCAGCTCCAGCCCGTCGGCGGCGAAGTTGCTCAGCGACACCGACGGCGACGGCTCGGACAGCACGCGCGGGACGCGCTTCACTTCCTCGATCAGTTGCGGGAACAGCGCGTCCACGTCGGTGCCGTAGGCCACCTGCACCACCGTCGACACGTTCACCTGCGGGTCGGCGAGCGAGAGGTTCTCGACCCGCGTCGTGATCAGCGACTCGTTGGGCACGATCGCCTCGCGGCCGTTGAGCGCGCGGATCACCGTGTAGCGCGTCTTGATGTCGCTGATGCGGCCTTCGAAGTTGTCGACCTTCACCATGTCGCCGATCCGCAGCGATCGCTCGGCCAGGATCATGAAGCCGGAGACGTAGTTCGCCGCGATCTTCTGCAGCCCGAAGCCCAGGCCCACGCCGACCGCGCCGCCCAGCCAGGACAGCGCGCTCAGGTTCAGGCCCACCATGTTCAGCGCCACCATCGCGCCGACCACGAGCAGCGCCGTGCGCGTCAGGTTGACCGCGATCTTGCGCATCGAGAGGTCGAGCATCGACTTGCCGCGCAGCAGCCGCGACTCGATGGCCGACGACAACCACAGCACGACCAGCATGATCGCGCCCACCTGCAGCACGCCGATCAGGAGGTCGTACACCGTCGTCGATTCGCCCCTGGCGTTCTTCGGCAGGAAGCCCAGCTTGTAGTCGTCGAGCTCGTCGATGAGGATCGGCAGCAGGCCGACGATCCACAGGATCGATCCCAGCCACGCGACCCACGACACGCTGCGCTCCAGCAGCTTGATGCCGATGGAATCGGGCATCGTGGCCCGCAGCACGCGCGCGACAAGGCGGATGACCACCAGCGACAGCAGCACCGGGATCACCACGCGGAACAGCGCGACCGGTTCGCCGATGAACGGCATCAGCCGGCGCGCGCCCAGCGCCAGCAGCAGCGCGATGACCGGGAACAGGACGCCGTCGAAGATGCGGTGGCCGAGCAGCACGGAATGCTGGCCGGGCGCCGACGTGACGTGTTTGCTGATGCGGTAGACGATCAGCCAGGACAGCGCCAGGCAGGCGAGCACCAGGCCGACCTCGATCAGCGCGCGCGGCCGCGCCAGCATGGTGAGCAGCGACTCCAGCTCGCGCAGGCTCAGCGTGTGGTTCAGGGAAGAGGTGGTACCCAAGGTGGCGTTCAAGGAAGAGATCAAGTCGGCATCCGGCGCGGGCCGGGTCGTTCAGTCGAGGGGAATGCGGGGTGGTCGCCCGTGCGTGACGAGTGGGGCGAGCGCGGCTCGTACGGCGAGCGCGTGCGGCAAGCGCGCGCGGCGGGAGCTTGCGGAAGAAGACCGAGGCACCGGCTCAGATCCCGGCCAGCGTCCGCAGGTGCACGCCGACGCTGCGCGCCAGCGCGCCCAGGTCGTAGCCGCCCTCCAGGCAGGACACGATGCGGCCCTTCGCGTGGCGCCGGGCCACGTCCATGATGCGCAGCGTGATCCATTCGTAGTCGGCCTCGACCAGGCCGAGCTGCGCCAGATCGTCGTCGCGGTGCGCGTCGAAGCCGGCCGAGACGAAGATCATCTGCGGCTTGAAGCGCTCCAGCGCCGGCATCCAGAGCGACTCGATCATCTCGCGCACCTCGGCGCCGCGCGTGTAGGGCGGCACCGGCACGTTGAGCATGTTCGCGCCCTTGGGCTCGGTGCCGGAGTACGGATACAGCGGGTCCTGGAAGATGCTGACCATCAGCACGCGATCGTCGCCGGCAAGGATGTCCTCGGTGCCGTTGCCGTGGTGGACGTCGAAGTCGATGACCGCGACACGGTCCAGGCCGCGCACGTCCAGCGCATGCCGGGCCGCGACGGCCACGTTGTTGAAGAAGCAGAAGCCCATCGCCTGGTCGCGCGTCGCGTGGTGGCCGGGCGGACGCACCGCGCAGAAGGCGTTCTCGGCCCGGCCGTCGACGACCAGATCGGTCGCGTGCACCGCCGCGCCCGCCGCGCGCAGCGCCGCGGCCCAGGTGTGCGCGTTGGCGCTGGTGTCGGGATCGAGCGCCTTCGTCGGATGGGGCACGCCCTGCTTCGCCTGCGACTCGAGCGCCTCGAGTTCCGCCTTCAACTCCGCGACGTAGCGGGCCGAATGCGCGCGCTCCAGCGACTGCAGCTCGGCGCGCGGCGCCTCGTGACGGTCGAGCGCGACGTCGACGCCGTGCGCGATCAGCCAGTCCTCGATCGCGCCCAGGCGCTGCGGGCATTCCGGGTGACCGGCGCCCATGTCGTGACGATGGCAATCGGGGTGGCTGATGAAGGCGGTGGACATGGTCGGGGCATGTTCGGAGCTTCGTCGGAGCGAAGGGATTCTGAGATATCGTGCGCCGATGAGTTCCGCCGCTCCGACCCTCGCCTCCCAGCCGCTGACCGACCTGCGCCGGCAGATTAGCACGATCATCAAGGGCAAACAGGCGCAGACGGAGGACTGTCTGGCCTGCCTGCTGGCCGGCGGCCACCTGCTCATCGAGGACCTGCCCGGCGTCGGCAAGACGACGCTGGCGCATGTGCTGTCGATCTCGCTGGGGCTGCGCTTCTCGCGGGTGCAGTTCACGACCGACCTGATGCCGTCGGACCTGCTGGGGGTCAACATCTACCAGCCGGGCGCGCAGGCGGCCGGCGGCAGTCCCTTCCAGTTCCACCCCGGACCGGTGTTCAGCCAGGTCCTGCTGGCCGACGAGATCAACCGCGCCGGCCCGAAGACGCAGAGCGCCCTGCTCGAGGCGATGGAGGAGTACCAGGTCAGCGTCGACGGCACGACGCATCCGCTGCCGCTGCCCTTCTTCGTGATCGCGACGCAGAACCCCAGCGAGCAGCTCGGCACGCACCCGCTGCCGGAGTCGCAGCTGGACCGTTTCCTGATGTGCATCAGCCTGGGGTATCCGGACCGCCAGGCCGAGCGCGAGCTGCTGATGGGCGGCGACAGCCGCGAGCTGCTGCGCGCGCTCAAGCCGGTGATGACGCCGGACCAGCTGCGCGAGCTGCAGCGCGCGGTCCTGGCCATCCATGTCTCGCCGGCGCTGCTGGACTACCTGCAGGCGCTGCTGGAGGCGACGCGTTCCGGCGAATGGTTCCAGGAAGGCCTGAGCCCACGCGCCGGCCTGGCGCTGCTGCGGGCGGCGCGAGCGAAGGCGCTGCTGAGCGGGCGCGACTACGTCTCGCCGGACGACGTGCAGGCGATCCTGCCGCAGACCATCGCGCACCGGCTGCGGCCGCGCGGCGGCAGCGCCCGCGGTGCGCGCGAACAGGTGCGCGCGATGATGGCCGCGGTGCCGCTGCCCTGATCGCGACGCCGCGATCCGCCGACCGCCGACCGCCGCAGCCGAACACCGCCATGCGCGTTCCATCCTGGAAACTCCCCTCGCTGAAGCTGCCGGCGGTGCGCTGGCCGTGGCAGCGGCGCTGGGAGAAGTGGTGGCAGGGCCGCCACCCGGCCAGCGACACGACCGCGCTGACGCAGCGCAACCTGTACATCATTCCGAGCCGCCCGGGCGCCGCGTTCGTCGCGACGCTGCTGGTGCTGCTGCTGGCCTCGATCAACGACCAGCTGAGCCTGGGCTACCTGCTGACATTCGTGCTGGCAGGCGCGGGCATGGCGTCGATGAACGCGACGCACGCCAACCTGCGCGGCCTGAAGCTGGACCTGAAGACACCGCCCGCGACCTCCGCCGGCCAACCGCTCGCGCTGGACATCCGGCTGCACAACACCGGCGCGGCGCGTTTCGGCGTCGGCCTGAGATTGCCCGACGCCAAGGCGGCGGACACGGCCTACGCCGATGTGCCGGCGCAGGGCCATGCGCAGCTCCACCTCCAACTGAGCTTCGCGACGCGAGGCCGGCATGCGCTGCCGCGCTTGCGCATCGAATCGCAATTCCCCTTCGGGCTGTTCGTGACCTGGAGCTACTGGCGCCCGGCGGCGCAGGCCTGGGTCTATCCGGCGCCGGAGCTCGACGCGCCGCCGGCGGCGGCCGTCGAGGAAGGTCTGCCGCAAGGCCAGGGCCAGCCGGGCCTGGGCGACGATCCGGGGCTGCGGCCCTACCGGCACGGCGACTCGCCGCGACAGATCCTGTGGAAGAAATCGGCGCTCGCGCTGGCGCAACCGCAGCCGGCGTCGGGCAGCGGCGGCGGCGCGTCACTGCTGGTGCGCGAGCGCCTGGGCAGCCGCGCCAGCGAGCAATGGCTGGACCTCGCCGCCACACGCGGCCTGCCGTTCGAGCAACGCGTGTCGCGCTTGACGGCCTGGGTGCAGCGGGCGGAGGAAGAGGGCCTGCCCTACGGCCTCAAGCTGCGTGACATCGCGATCGAGCCGGACCTCGGACCGGACCACTTCCGTGTGTGCATGGAAGCGTTGGCGCTGATCCAGGAGTAGTTCGAGCTTGCGGCGCTGGGCAATGCTGGCAGCGTCGCGACCACAGGAATCAGTGGGTGGCGTGGCTCAATCCGGTTGGACTTGCCGCGTAGTTGACCCTCATCGGCCATAGCCAGCAAGACCCGACCCCGCAAGACTGTGCGTCATGACTCTCCGTCAACGCACAGCCTCCATGGCGCGGGTATTGCTCGGCCTTTACCTGATCGGCAATGTCACCTACAGGTTGAGCCTGTGGATCTGCCAGAACCTCCTTCAGGTCCCGTCGATCCACGCGCCGCTGGCCGCGTCGGTGCTGACGTCCCTGCTGGACCTGTCCGTCGTCTACCTCCTCTTCGGCCGCGTACTCCTTGGGAGACTGACCAGCGGCCGAACGTGCCAGTGCGCCGTTCCGCTCGGCGTGTTGATGGCCATCGGCCTCGTCGCATCGATGATCCTCGGAGCGACGTTCGGCGCGGTCAGATGGATCCCCCACGACACCCGCGACGTCCAATGGCTCTACCTGGTCGGCTTTTCATTCCATGCCGCGGTGTCCGAAGAACTCCTCTGTCGATTCCTCGTCCTGGACCGGCTCGGACCGGTCATCGGCAGAGCGCCTGCCTTCGTCTTGCAGATCCTGCTGTTCGTCTACCTCCACCTGTTCGGTCCGCCGCTCGACCTGCGCGCCGCGCTTCACCTGGCCCTGGGCGCCGTCATGATCGGATCGTTCTATCTGTGGAGCCGATCACTGCTCGGCGCGATGGCCTTGCACCTGGCCTACGACGTGCTGGTCTCGCTGGCCTTCGGCGGATCCTTGGACGGGCTGGCCATCTACCCCCTGGTCGCCGGAGACAACTTCTCCCTGCTTCACAGCTATCAGGCCAGCGCCCTCTTCATGTCCTGCCTGTCGGTCTGGATGCTGTGGAACGCCCGACGGCCACGGCGGCTTCCGACCTACATCCTCTGACCCCAATGTCACCCTGACCTGTGCTACGTTGCGTCCTTCCGAGCAACTCCCCTGAACCACCGCCGCGAGACCCGCGATGCGGACGCCGACGCGATGAGCGCCTCCTTCCCTCCGACCGCCGCCGCAGGCGGCTCGATCAAGCACCGCAGCCCCCTGCCGCGCGAAGCGCGCGACACGCTGTTCCTGCTCGCGATCATCGCGGCCACGCTCGTCCCGCACGCCGGCCATCTGCCGTGGTGGTGCAGCCTGCTCACCGCCCTGATGCTCGGCTGGCGCGCGCGCCTGGCCTGGCGCAGCGAGGCGCTCCCCGGACGCTGGAGCCTGCTGGCCGTGCTCGCGCTCGTTATCGGCCTGACCTTCGCCACGCACAAGACCATCCTCGGCCGCGAAGCGGGCATCACGATGCTCGCGATGCTGATGGCGCTGAAGACGCTCGAGCTCCGCGCCAAGCGCGACGCCTTCGTCGTGTTCTTCCTCGGCTTCTTCCTGGTGCTGACGCAGTTCCTGTACTCGCAGTCGCCGCTGATCGCGATCTGGATGATCGCCTGCGTCTGGGCGCTGCTGTCGGCCCTGGTGCTGGCGCAGATGCCGCAGGGCGTCCCCAGCCTGAAACTCGCCGCGCGCATCGCCGCCCGCAACACGCTGATCGGGCTGCCAGTGATGGTGGCGCTGTTCCTGCTCTTCCCGCGCTTCCCGCCGCTGTGGGGACTGCCCAAGGACTCGGGGGCGCGCACGGGCCTGTCGGACTCGATGAGCTTCGGCGCCTTCGCGGACGTCGCCACCGACGACACCATCGCCATGCGCCTGCGCTTCGACGGCGCGCCGCCGCCCCAGCCGCAGCTGTACTTCCGCGCGCAGGTGCTGACGCGCTTCGACGGCAAGACCTGGACGACGCCGCGCGTGACCTGGTCGCCCGGCGACGACGCGCCCGCGCTCGAAGGGCCCGTATTCCGCTACGAGGTCACGATGGATCCGTTGCGCGTGACCGCGATCCCGCTGCTCGAATTCAGTCCCGGTGCCAGCGGGGCACGGCTGCCGCTCGGGCGCCTAACCGCGACCCGCGCGCCGCAGGGCCAGTGGCAGGTGCCGCTGCCGGTCGCCGAGGTGCTGCGCTTCCGGCACGAGGCCTGGCCGCGCGCCGTGCCGAGCACCCGCCTCGGCCGGGCCGACCGCAATGAATCGCTGAGCCTGCCGCCGGGCGTCAATCCGCGCGCCCGGGCCTACGGCGCGTCGCTGAACCAGCGCTTCGCCACGCTGGACGAGGACGCGCTCGCCCAGGCGGTGAGCCGGGAGCTGCTGACGCAGATCCGCCGCGACAGCTTCGGCTACACGCTGGCGCCGGGCGTCTACGGCGAGACGACACCCGATGCGATCGACGAATTCTGGTTCGATCGCAAGCTCGGCTTCTGCGAACACTTCGCGTCCGCCTACGTCGTGCTGATGCGCGCGGCGGGCGTGCCGGCCCGGGTGGTCACCGGATTCCAGGGCGCCGACCCCAACCTGCAGGACGGCGACCTGATCGTGCGCATGAGCCAGGCGCATGCCTGGGCCGAGTTCTGGACGCCCTCGGGCGGCTGGCAGCGCGCCGACCCGACCGCGGCGGTCTCGCCGGAGCGCATCCAGGGCCGGCCGCTGCGGCCGGAACCGGGCCTGTTCACGGGCGCGCTCGACCAGTTGCGCCCCGGCCTGCTGACGGACCTGCGCGCCGTCTGGGAGCGGCTCAACAACCGCTGGCAGCAGTCGGTGCTGAACTTCTCGACCGGCGACCAGATGAGCCTGCTCAAGCGGCTCGGCTTCGACAACCCCGACTGGACCACGCTGGGACAGGTCGCCGGCGCGCTGCTGACGGCGACGGCCGTGATCGGCGCCGGCGTGGCCGCGTGGCAGCGGCGGCCGCACGACCCGTGGTCGCGCCAGCGCCTGCGGGTGCGGCGCGAGCTCGATCGCCTCGGCCTGCCGACCCGCGACGACGAGACGCCGCGCCGCTGGGCGGCCTCGCTCGTCGAACGCCATGGCGCGCGAGCCGAGGCCGTGGCGGCGTCGCTGTTGCAATTGGAAGCGCAGCGCTATCGCCAGGACCTGGCCGCGGCCACGTCACAATGGCAACGCCTGTTCGCGGCGCAATGCGCCGAGCTCCGGCAAGGCCTGACCCGCTGATCCGCTGAGCCGCTGATCTGCCGACCCGCTTCCCCTTGCGCTGCCGTTTCTCCTCCCGATCCGCCGCTCCGCGTCCCTGCATCACCGCCGCGCCCCGCGCGCTCCCGTTCGCAAGACCGCCCGCATGACCGCCCTCCGCCGTACCCGCAGTTCCTCTCCCCGTCGCCTGTTCCTGAGCACGCTCCTGCAGACCGCGATGACCGCCTCGCCGCTGATGGCCGCGCTGGCGGCGACGCCGGCGATGGCGCAGTCGCCGGCCGGATCGCAGGCGGCCCCGCATGCCGCGTCGAAGGCCGCATCGAAGGCCGCCCCGAAGAAGGCGGCGAAGAAACCCGCCCGCAAGCCGGCCGTGCTGCCGGAGTACGGCGATCGTGCCGACGTGATGGCTTTCGCCGATGCGCAGGCCGAGTCGCTCGGCTACCGGCGCGAGGAACTGCGCGCGGTGCTGGCGCTGGCGCGTCCGCAGCCGACGGTGCAGCGGCTGATCCTGCCGGGGCCGCCCGGACAGGCGAAGGACTGGGGCGCGTACCGGCAGCGCTTCGTCGAGCCGCAACGGCTGCAGGCCGGTCTCGCGTTCTGGGCGACGCACGAGGCGGCGCTGGCGCGCGCCGAGGCGACCTACGGCGTGCCGGCGGAGGTCATCGCGTCGATCATCGGCGTGGAGACCTTCTACGGCCGCATCATGGGCGGCTTCCGCGTGCTGGACGCGCTGGCGACGCTGAGCTTCGACTACCCCTCGCCGCTGCCGCCGGGCGCGCGCGACCGCAGTCCGTTCTTCCGGGAGGAACTGCGCCAGTTCCTGATCCTGGCGCGCGAGAACGGTCTGGACCCGATGTCGATGAAGGGCTCGTACGCGGGCGCGATCGGCTGGGGCCAGTTCATGCCGGGCAGCTGGCGCCGCTACGCGATCGACTTCGACGGCGACGGCCACGTGGACCTGGTCAACAGCCCCGTCGACGCGATCGGCTCGGTGGCCAACTTCCTGCGCGAGCACGGCTGGCAGCGCGGCATGCCGACGCATTACGAGGTGCAGGTGCCCAACGACACGGCGGCGCGGGCCCAGCTGCTGATCAGCGACGTGCTGCCGCAACTGGACGCGCGGCAGTTCGAATCGGTCGGCGCGCAGCTGTCGCCGCAGGGCCGCGCGCACACCGGACCGCTGGCGCTGATCGAACTCCAGATGGGCGGCGCAGCGCCCGTGTACGTGGCGGGTACGCAGAACTTCTACACGGTGACCCGCTACAACCAGAGCAGCTACTACGCGATGGCGGTCATCGAGTTCGCCAACACGCTGGCGAGCTGGAGGAAGGCGACGGGGGCCACGGGCTCGACCAGCACGCCCAGCACGACCGGCACAACGGGCGCGACGCCGGCGTCGGGCGCGGCGAGCGGGAACTGAGGCGCATGACCACCCGGGATGCGGAGGAACACCAGCATCCATCTGCATCGCTTCGCGGTAGCGTTGGCCCATGAAAGCCTCGCCTCGTCTTTCCCGCCGCGTGTCGTGCATCGCGCTGCTGATGCCGCTGCTGGCGTCCGGCCAGGCGCCCGCGCCGCAGGCTGCGGAGGCGCCAGCCTCTCCCGCCTCTTCGGCCTCGATGCCCGTTCTGCCGCCGATCGCGGCCAGCCTGCGCTACGACTCACGCCTCGTCGAATTCAAGAAGCCCTTCGGCGCCTTGCCCGCCAAGACCTGGATCGACTTCCAGCTGACCGCCCTGCCCGGCGTCGACAAGCTCGAGCTTGTCATCGAGCGCCGCCGCGTCGAGGGCAATGAAGACCTGATCGCCTACGCCGAAGAAGCCCGCGTGCCGCTGCACAAGGCCGGCGTCGCCGCCGGTCGCGATCGATGGCAGGCGCGCCATCGCTTCGGCTCGCCAGGGGTCTACGGCTACTACTTCATCGCCACGATCGGCGGCGCGCGCTACGTCGTGCAGAACAACGCCGACGCCATCTACTGGACCAAGGAGAAGGGCTCGATGGGCCCCGCGGCCATCGCCCCGCTGCCCGATGGCTCCGATGCCAAGGGGCCGTTCTCGATCCGCCGCTACCGGCAGACGATCCATGCCTCCGACTTCGCCGTGCCCGACTTCGCCCGCGATCTCGTCTACTACTACGTCTTCCCGGAGCGCTTCCGCAACGGCGACAAGCGCAACGACCCGCAGGTCGGCCAGGCGAAGTACCAGGACCACGGCATCGAGCGTCACCCGCGCTGGCTGGACCGGCCCTACAAGCCCGGCAGCGGCGACGGCTCCGACGCGGTCTACAACAACGACTTCTTCGGCGGCGACCTCGCCGGGATCATCGAGAAGCTCGACGATCTGCGCGACCTCGGCGCCAACGCGCTCTACCTGACGCCCGTGTTCCAGGCCGCCAGCAATCACAAGTACGACACCGGCGACTACAAGCGCATCGATCCGGCCTTCGGCAGCAACGCCGACTTCGAGCGCCTGACCAGCGAGGCCGGCAAGCGCGGCCTGCGCGTGATCCCCGACACCTCGCTGAACCACGTCGGCGCGGACTCGCCCTACTTCAACCGCTTCGGCAACTTCCCCGCCGGCGGCGCCTTCGACAACGGCAAGCCCAATCCCGCGTCGCCGTATGCGCGCTGGTTCAAGTTCGATCTTTCCAGGAGCCAGCCCGACGAGCAGTACGCCGCCTGGATCGGCATCAAGGACCTGCCCGAGCTCGACAAGTCCAGCCGCGCGTTCCGCGACTACGCCTTCGGCCGGGACGGCGTGATGCAGTTCTGGCTCGACCGCGGCGCGGCGGGCTGGCGCATGGACGTGGCGCCGTGGGTGCCGGACGATTTCTGGCGCGCTTGGCGTGTCGCGGTGAAGCGCCACCAGCCGGGCGCACTGACGATCGCGGAGACCTGGTTCGACGCGAGCAAGTTCTTCCTCGGCGACACCTTCGACGCGACGATGAACTACATCTTCCGCAACACGGTGCTGGACTACGCGGCCGGCGCGCCGGCGGACCGCGTCTACCAGAACCTCGAGCTGCTGCGCGAGTCCTACCCGGCGCCGTCGCTGTTCGCGTCGATGACGCTGCTGTCGTCGCACGACCAGCCGCGCGCGCTGCATCACTTCGGCGTGCGCGACGACAGCCCGCCCGAGAAGATCGCCGACGGCAAGCGCCGCCTGCTGCTGGCAGTCTTTTTCCAGATGACGTATCCGGGTGCGCCGACGATCTACTACGGCGACGAGGTCGGCCTCGGCGGCGGCGAGGACCCGTACAACCGCGCGCCGTATCCGTGGGCCGACGAGGGCGGCCAGCCGGACCTCGCGCTGCGCGACCAGTTCAAGCGCCTCGTGGCGCTGCGACACGCGCAGCCGGTGCTGCGGCACGGCACCCTGTCGGCGCCGTTGTGGCTCGACGAACACGTCATCGTGCTGCTGCGCCAGGACGGCCGGCGCAACGCGATCGTCGCGATGAACAACGCCACCGAGCCGATGCGCGTCGAACTCACGCTGCCCGCCGCGCTGCGCGGCATCCCATTCATCGATGCGATGACGCCCGGCGCGCCGATGAAGGCGACGACGAACGGCAAGCTGTTGATCGAGATCGGGCCGATGTCGGGGCGGGTGCTGGTGGGGGATTGAGGTCAACCGCCATACGCAGCGCGCTGCAAGGCAAGGTGCGGGCGATCGATCTGCTCGGCAAGCAACTCAATGTCGCGGGAGGCAACACCGGCCCGGAGGAAGTGCTCCTTCCATCCTCCAACGACCCCGGCAACACGAGCGATTTCCGCCTTGGCGTCCTGATCCTTGAGGCCGAACAGTCGGGCCTCCGTCATTGCGTTGTCGATCGTCGAATCGTGCCCTTGCGTGCCAACACGCAATTGTTGATAGCCCAACGCCTGGCCCGATGGCAACACGTCGAACGCCGGCGACAACGCGAGATCCCCACGCTCCGTCCTCAATAGAACATGGTTCTTTTCATGGTCGTCGGTGTTGTCGATGAGGATGTTGAACACCATGCGGCGGAACAGTTCGCGCATCTGCTCCTGGGCCTTTCCATCGACCGTCCCACCTCGGCGCCGCAGCAGTTGAGCCAGCTCCGGGTAGCCGAGTTCCGCTTTCATCGCCTTGAGCGCCACGTTGGCGGACATGGCATGTAAACGGCGGCCGCCCACCCGATCGAAGCGACGAACCGCGACCGCATGTCCCTGCGGCAATCGGATCGCTCGCGTCTTGGCGACGTCGATGCCGGCCAGCGCGCACAGCGTCATCGTCGCGTGCTCAATCAGGGGCATGTCGTAGTCCTCCCCCTGTTCGGAGAACTTGATGACCCACTGGTGACCGTCCATGTCGATCAAACCCTTCGGCCGCGCTCCACCGAAGGTCACGCCCGGTGCGATCAAGCGCCGGTTCGCATCATCCACAGGCTCGCCCGCGAGGATACGGCGTGCGAGCTCCTCCATCGTCGACACGTCGGCGAGCTGCGGCAATGGTCCGAGCCGGCGCGGCAGATACACGTCTTTGGAGGTCGAGACGCCCAGCGCACCGAACCGCTCGTGCCCTGCGTAGTAGAGGTAGTCGAGTACCGACAGGCGCTTGGGACGATCGAGAAAACGGATCACTCGCTCGCCCCACCGGTCAGGACGCGCATCGTCGACCGCGCCGACCGCCGTTTCCTTCTCCGCTGGCAGGATCTCTCCCTTGTCCAGTAGCAGATCCTCACTGAGCGCAAACCCGTGATGGAGCCACGCTTCGGCGTAGGTCAAAGACACGCCCTTGAGCGAACGCACGAGGCGCAGTTCACCGATCAGCCGTGGCAACTCCGGATTCGTGAGCTCCCACAGCCAGAGCATGTCGGTGGGTTCGTAGTTCCCTCGGGACTCTGTCATTCCTCACCCTTCCCCTGCCGTGTGCTCGCGCGTGCGGCCGCATCGACAGCCGCAAGACGCTCGTCGATCGTTGTGCGCTTCCTGACAGCCCGCTGCCGGGCGACCCGTACCGCTTGCTCCAACGCACCGCGGTCATGCTCCGGCGCAGCAAGTTCCGGCAGTGCGGCATCCCGACCCATGAGCCACAACGCCGTCGCGTAGACGGCCATCGAGACCGTGGGATCCCCCTTTTCCATACGCATCAACGTGGGCTCGGAGACTCCGATCCGTTGCGCCCACGACTTCAGCGGCTCTTGTCTGCGCTTGCGAGCGAGCGAGAGGTTTTCCCCAAGCTCGCGCAGATGGGAAAGCACCGCAACCGGCATCTGATCAATCGCGACAGGTCGCTTCGGCATGAAATAGATATTAGTACATTCTTACTTCTATGAATATCTATGTTTGTTCAAAAGAGAATGACTCACCGATCGTCAATGACAACAGCCCCGCCCGGCTTACGCCGGACGGGGCTGCATCGTTCGCAGAACCGGACCCGATCGGGCCCGGCGGTTCAGCCGTTCATCAGAACTTGTAAGTCGCGCCGATCAGGTAGGTCCGGCCCCACTTGATGTACTCCAGCGGACGGTCCTTCGTGGCCGCATACGTGCGGTAGGCCTCGTCGGTCAGGTTGTTGACCTGCGCCAGCAGGCCCAGTCCCTTGAACGGACCCTCGGTGAAGTTGTAGCCGATCTGCGCGTCGACGATGCTCTCGCCGACCACGTAGCGCAGCGTGCGCGCACCGTTGAAGTTGCCGATCTCGCCGATGAAGTCCGAACGCTTGCGCTGGCTGATGCGGGCCTCGAAGCCGTTGGCCTCGTAGTACGCGGTCAGGTTGTACACGCGCTTGGACAGGCCCGGCAGCGAGATGAAGCCCGACCCCACGCTGCTCGCGCTCTCCGGATCCTTGATCTCGATGTTGCTGCTATTGAAGCTGGCGCTCGCGACGATGCCGAAGCCGTTCAGCGACTTGCTGAACAGGTTGAACGGCAGCGAGGCCGTCAGCTCCATGCCGCGCAGCTTGCCGCCCTGGCCGTTGTACGGGGCCGTGTACGTGCCGGTCAGCAGCGCGTCGGGCTGGCCCGGCTGCGGCGTGTAGCCGGCGACGAAGCGCGAGAAGTCGTAGCGGTCGTTGCCCTGCGTGTAGATGTAGCTGCGCAGATCCTTGTAGTAGCCCGCCACCGACACGTAGGCCTTGGAGCCGAAGTACTTCTCCCAGGACAGGTCGACCGCGTTGGCGCGCCACGGATCCAGCTCCGGGTTGCCGCCGCTCGCGCCCGGCTTGCCTGTCGTCGCGTCGACGCCGAAGTCCAGCGCCGAACGCAGCTGGTCCACCTTCGCGCGCGCCATCTGCTTGGCGATGGCGAAACGCAGCGTCTGGTCATCCGTCAGCGACCACGCCAGGTTCAGCGCCGGCAGGTAGTCGGTGTACTTCTTGCCGCCGTTGAGCGGCTTGACCTGCTGGCCCGCCGGGGCCGTGCCGTCGAAGTAGTTCGACTGCGACGACTGGTCCGTGTGCACCACCTGCAGGCCGATGTTGCCGCGCATCGGGATGCCGAAGGTCGACGAGTCGATGTTGCCCTTGAAGAACACCGTCGCCACCTTCTCCTTCACGTCCCAGGCCTTGGAGATCAGGTAGCTCTCCGTGTCCGTCGGGTTGAAGGTCATGTAGCGGCCGACCGCGCCCGGCACGTTCCACGCCGGAATCATGCCCAGACCCGAGAAGCTCAGGTCCACCGGGCTGTACTGCAGGTCCGACCCGATCGCCGTGTTGCCCTGCGCGCCGACGTTGATGTTGCCTTCCGGCTGGCGCTTCTTCTTCGAACGGTCCGCGTAGTTCACACCGACGTCGAAGTCCGAGAACCAGCCGTTCACCACGGCGGGCGCCGGCATGTTGCCCACCAGCTTGAAGCCGGTCAGCTCATCCTTGACGCTCGGCGTCTTGCCGTAGCCCGAGCCGTAGATGGTGTTCTGCAGGTAGAGCTTGGTCGGGTCGGAATAGTTCAGGCCCGGCACGATCTGCGAGAAGTCGCCCGAGTTGAACGCCAGCTTGACGTTGTCCAGCGGGACCGCGCCCGGCGCCGACAGCAGCTGCGTGTTGTTCTCGAGGTTGATCTCGTTGCGCGTGGCGCGCGAGTAGTTCACGTCGGCCGTCAGCGACAGGCCGCTGTCGAACTTCAGCTTGTTGTTCCAGCCGGTGGCGACGATCTTGTCGTCGCGCTTGTTGTACATGCCGCGGACCAGCGGATACGCGTTCAGCAGCGTGCCGCCGGTCTGCGTGTTGGCGCTGTTGGTCGTGACGCCGGACCAGTCGAGCGGCGCGTTGTTGCCGTTCCAGGTCATGCTCATCTCGAACTGGTTGGCCGTGTCCACCGCCTTGGCCTTGGTCCAGAAGCCGTCGACGACGCTGGTCCAGTTCTTGGTCGGGCGGAACTCGACCGTGCCCATCAGCGCGTCGCGTTCGGTCTTGCCGGTGCGGCGCAGCGCCTTGATGCCGCCGGAGTTGTAGGTGCCCGCGGCCAGGCCGGTGCGCGCCGAGGTGTCCCAGGGCTCGTACAGGCCGACCTGCTCTTCCTGCGTCGGCGTCTCCTGGTGCGCGTAGCCCAGCGACACGCCGATGGTGCGGTCGGCGAATTGGTCGATGTAGCTGGCGCTCAGGCGATTGCCGGTGGCGCTGGCGTTGGCCGCCGAGCCCAGCGAGTTGCGCTGGCCGCGCGCGTTCAGCGTGATGACGCGGTTGCTGAAGTTGAGCGGACGGACCGTCTGCATGTCGATCGTGCCCGACAGGCCCTGGCCGACCAGACCGGCGTCCGGCGTCTTGTAGACGACCACGCCGCTGAGCAGCTCGGACGGGTACTGGTCGAACTCGACGCTGCGGTTGTCGCCGGTGGAGACCAGCTCGCGGCCGTTGAGCAGCGAGGTCGCGAAGTCCGGCGACAGGCCGCGGACCGAGATCACCTGCGCGCGGCCGGCCACGCGCTGGGCCGACAGGCCGGGCAGGCGTGCGATCGACTCGGCGATCGACACGTCGGGCAGCTTGCCGATGTCTTCGGCCGACACGGCCTCGACGATGGAGTCGGCGTTCTTCTTCACCGAGATCGCGGCCTCGATGCCGCGGCGGATGCCGGTGACGGTCACGGTTTCCAGCTGGCGGTCCGCGGCGGCCTTCTCGGCCGCCTGCTTGTCGGCTTCCGTCTGGGCCTGGGTCTGGGCTTGTTGCGCGTGCGCGGCGCCGGCCATCAGGGCCAGCGTCATCAGGCAACCGGCAGCGACGGGCTGCACCCGGAACAACTCGCGCGAGGCGTGCGATGTCTTCATTTGTTTGTCTCCTGTTTGAACGACGGTACCCAACGTTCTGAAAGAATTCTGTACTAAAACTAGATCACGATCCAAGCTCTCGCAAACCCTGGACAACAGGAAACGCAGCTTCCATGGTGGAAAAACGACGAAGTTACTTCGGGTTTCCACTGATAAACCTGCAAATTAGGGACGGGAAATGAAAAACGGCGGCCACTCGGGCCGCCGTTGAGAAGTCGTTATGTAGCTGGACTACAACCGACTGTGGCACTCAGCGCACCGACTGCTCCAACGCGAACGCGGCGCCGGCCAAGGCGGTCAACGTGTCGGTGATCAGCACGCAGGGCACCGAGGCCAGGTAGGGCGCGAAACGGCCCTTGTCCTCGAAACGCGCCCGGAAGGACGACTGGAAGAAGCGCTCCCCCAGGCGCGGCACGATGCCGCCACCGATGTAGACGCCACCGCGCGCGCCCAGCGCCAGGGTGACACTGCCGGCGAAGCTGCCGAGGAAGGCGCAGAACTGGTCCATCGTCTTCGCGCAGATCGCATCGCCGGACAGGGAGCCCTCGACGATCTGCTCCGCCGTCAGGCGCTGCGCCGACGGCTGGCCGGCCACGGCCGCCACCGCCGCATGCAGCGTCGGCAGGCCGATGCCGGACAGGAAGCGCTCGGCGGAGACATGCGGGAACTCCTTGCGCGCGGCCGCGAGCAGCTCGCTCTCGTAGTCGTTGGTCGGCGCCAGCGTCATGTGACCGCCCTCGCCCGCCAGCGCGACCCAGCCGCCCGAAGTCTCGATCACGCCGCCCACGCCCAGGCCGGTGCCCGGCCCGATCACCGCCAGCGTGCCGCGCGGCGTCGCCAGCGACGGGCCCGGCACGGCCGCGACCTGGTCCGCGCGCAAGCCCGGCAGTGACAGCGCCAGCGCTTCGAAGTCGTTCAGCAGCCGCAGTTCATCCAGACCCAGGTCGGCCTGCAACTGGCTGCGCGAGAAGGTCCAGTGGCTGTTGGTCAGCTCGATGCGGTCGCTGTTGATCGCGGTGGCCAGCGCCAGCGAGGCCCGCCTCGGCCGCGCCGATACGCCCAGCCCGGCGAGTTCCTTCAGATAGGCCTCGGCCGCGGCCCGCAGCGAGTCATAGTGGGCGACCGGCAGCTTGCGCACGTGCTGGACGCGCTGGCCGGCGCCGTCGACCCAGGCGAAGCGGGCATTGCTGCCGCCGATGTCCGCCACCAGCCACGGATATCCCGCGGCGTCCCCTGTCTGGCTCGAAGCCACACCCTGATCTGCTTGCACTGTTCTTGTCCTGCTGCTGGTTCGGCGGAGTCGCCGGTTCGGCTCGTTGGCGGCGCGTGGCGTGTGTCCGTCGCCGCGCCGGGGGCCGCCCCAATGGCGGCATCCGCGCAAGGTAGCAAAACTACACACATCGCACAAGAGCGAAGTCACCGGGTCGTCGCTCGCCCGCCGCACGATATCAGAGGACGGTTCGACTACCGTCCGCAAGTGATTGTCAGTGATGGAGTTTTCACTCCACCAGATCCGGCCGTAACGTGTTCATATTGCTGTAGTCACACTACACCACCAACCGATGCAAGCCGGCAAACCGCAGCCTCCGCGCGCCTCGCCGCCGCTAGGGCGAACCCTTCCGATCCATCCAGGGCGGCGCGCCATAATCGCCTCCCGGTCACCGCCCCTCCTTCATGCGTGAATTCGACAGTCCCCGGTTGATCGCCGACATCGGCGGCACCTTCGCCCGCTTCGCCCTGGAGACCACCCCGGGGGAGTTCGAGCACATCGCGCTGCTGCGCTGCGCCGAGCACGCCGACTTCCACGCCGCGGTGCGCGCCTACATGGACCGGCTGCCGCGCCAGCTGAAAGTGGCCCACGCGGCGATCGCGATCGCCAACCCGGTCGAGGGCGACCTGGTGCGCATGACCAACTACCACTGGCAGTTCTCGATCGAGGAAGCCCGCCAGCGCCTGGGCCTGGACACGCTGGTGGTCGTCAACGACTTCACCGCGCTGGCGATGGCCCTGCCCCGGCTGCACGGCAGCGAGATCCGCCAGATCGGCGGCGGCGAGCCGCGCGCCCACAGCGTCATCGGCCTGCTGGGCTCGGGCTCCGGCCTGGGCGTCTCGGGCCTGATCCCCGCCGGCGACGGCTGGATCTCGCTCGGCTCCGAAGGCGGCCACACCAACTTCGCGCCGCGCGACGAGCGCGAGATCGCGCTGCTGCGCTTCGCCTGGAACGAGTACGAGCACGTCTCCTTCGAGCGCCTGCTGTCGGGGCCAGGTCTTGAGCTGATCCATCGCGCGATGGCGGACTACCTGAAGCGTCCGTCGGAGCCGCTGAGCGCGCCCGACATCACCGCGCGGGCGCTCGAGGCCGCCGACCCGGTCTGCGAGGCGACGCTGGACCTCTTCTGCACGCTGCTGGGCACCGCCGCGGCCAACCTGGCGGTGACGCTGGGCGCGCTGGGCGGCATCTACATCGGCGGCGGCATCGTGCCGCGGCTGGGCGAGTACTTCGACCGCTCGCGTTTCCGCGAACGCTTCGAGGACAAGGGCCGCTTCACCGACTACGTCGCCGCGATCCCGACCTTCGTGATCACGGCCGAACACGCGACCTTCAAGGGGGCCTCGGCGATCCTGGAAGCGCAGCTGCGCAGCCTGCAGACCAGCGGCGGCGCCTCGGCGATCGTCAGCCAGATCCGGCGCGCGCGCGACGGTCTCTCGCCGGCCGAGCAGCGCGTCGCGGACCATGTGCTGGCGCATTCGCGCAAGGTGCTGAACGACCCGATCGCGGAGATCGCCCGCGCGGCCAGCGTCAGCCAGCCGACGGTGATCCGCTTCTGCCGCTCGCTGGGCTGCGAGGGCCTGTCCGACTTCAAGCTGCGCCTGGCCTCGGGCCTGACCGGCACCGTGCCGGTCAGCCACACGCAGGTCACGCAGGACGACTCGATGGTGGAGCTGGGCGAGAAGGTGCTGGGCAACACCGCCTCGGCGATCCTGCAGGTGCGCAGCCAGCTCAACCGCGACATGATCGACCGCAGCATCGAGCTGCTGCTCAAGGCCTCGCGCATCGAGTTCTTCGCCATCGGCCATTACGGCGTCGTGGCGCAGGACGCGCAGTTCAAGTTCCTGCGGCTGGGGGTCGCCTGCAATGCGTATGTCGAGCCGCGGCTGCAGCTGCTGGCCGCGCAGACGCTCAAGGCCGGCGACGTCGCCGTGCTGATCAGCAGCAGCGGCAAGCTGCCCGAGCTGATCGCGGTGGCGGATGCCGCGCGCGAACGCGGCGCGCATGTGCTGGCGATCACGGCGAGCCAATCGCCGCTGGCGAAGAAGGCCGACGCGGCGCTGATCGTCGACCACGTGGAGGATGTCGCCACGCACCTGCCGATGATCAGCCGCATCCTGCACCTGCTGGTGATCGACATGCTGGCGGTGGGCGTCGCGATGCGACGCGACAACGCGGGCGCGGCCGGACTGGCGCTCGGCGCGGCGCATCCGGAGCTCGACGAGACCGACGCGGACGGCCGCCCCAGCGCGCGCCGTGCCGCGCCCGGGATCAGCCTGGCCTCGCCGCTGGCGAAGCTGACGGCGCACAGCCGCTGAGCCTGCGCGGACGCCGCCGGCAGGGCGGCGGCACGGTCGGCGGAAAGCACGGCAGAAGGGTCGGCAAAGCGCTGCACCAGCAGCGGCGGCGGTTGTCATGCCCCCTCGCAGGCGGTGCTCACTGAAGCGTCTCACTCCTTCGCGTGAGACGCCATGATTCCCTTCTTCCCTGCCTCCCATGATCACGCCGCTCCGCCAGCCGATGCGGACGGCCTGGCCGCCAGCAAGCAACGCGCGGCCGCCGTGGCCAGGACGCTGCAGGGCGAGCTCAAGGACCCGCCGCTGCGGGACACGACGGCGGAGCAGATGCGTCGCCTCGGTGCCCCGCTCGGCACCATCGCCCGGCGGATCTTCGTCAGCGACAGGCCGGATCTGCTGGCCAAGGCGGCGGGTCATGTCGCGGTCGGCATGCTGGACGGGTCGTTCGCGCAGCTCGCGCGGGCCTACGACGACCTGCTGGACGCCTTCACGCGCCCGGGTCTCTCGCTGTCCCAGATCGAAGCGCAAGCGCTGCGGGGGATCGAGCGCCTGAAGGACAAGCTGGTCGAAGGCCTGGACGACCTCCCCACCCACGAGCGCGAAGCGTCGAATGCCCTGGCGGCGTCGTTCCTCCAGCGGCTGCGTGAACCGGCGGCGCCGTCCGTCGACGTGACGCCGCGACGGGCGAGGTCCGCGCCGCAGGACGATCCCGGGCGCGGGGCGGTGATCGCCGTCATGCTGGATCAGCTCACCGATTCGTGGCCCGACGACGAGGCCCTGCTGCCGTCGCTGAGGACCGGGCTGCGCCAGGCCTTCGACCGCCTGCCGCTGTCCGGCATAGACTCGCCGCTGGGCTCCACCGACCTGCGCGCATTGGCGGGGCGCTTGTTCGACGCGATCCTGGACGAGGGTCCGCTGGGGCTGGGTCAGGTCTACACCGCGCTGCTCGAGGCCGAACGCCAGGACCAGGGCGACGCCGGCGCCGGCGCGCGCGCGACAAAGGTCTTCCAGGCCCTGGTCGAGGAGGCGGGCGGGCTCCTGGTCGGCCATGCCGACCCCACGGCCCGGACGGGCACGGTCCGGGGCCGCGAGCTCGCGACCTTCTTCGGCGAACTGCTCGAGGCCAACGGTCCCGACCGACCGTTCACGGTCAGGCTCGACGACCTCCTCCGGGCGCGCCACCGCGGCGTGGCGCAGCCTTCGCGGTTCCGCGCGGGTCTGCGGCTGGCCGCGCTGGACCGTCTGCGCCTGCTGGAAGCCACCGGCGTGATCGGCCCGCTGCGTTTCGTGGCGGCGCCGATCCTGCCCGGGACGCAGGCCGCGGGAATCGACTGGACCCGTGGCCCTGGCGGCTACGAGACCAGCCCCGCCGGCGCCGCGCGCGTGCTGGCGGGCCGCTTCTTCGATCCCGTCCGCGAGCGGATCACCCGGCTGAGCGACTCCGAACTCATCGCGATCCTGCGCGAGCCGTGGAAGAAGTTCATCGCCTTCACCGACAGCATCGCCACGCCGCCCGGCACACCCTCGCGGCAGGGGCTGTCCCGACTGAGGGACCTCGCGAAGGCGATCCTCGCCGACATCGACGGCCTGGGCCGGCTCCCGCTGCTGCAGCGGGCCGTCGTCATGGGGCCGCAGGCCTGGGAGCGCCGGCAGGCCGAGGCGACGGAGCGGATCAAGGCGCTGCGCGCCGAGCCCGCCGTGACGCCGGAGGTCCTCGCCCGCGCCGAGCGGCTGGAAGCGTTGATGACCGACTTCCCCGATCTCTGGCTGGGAGAGTGGGTGAGGCAGTCGGCGCTCGGCTGGCACGCGTTGGGCGGCCTGACGGACACGCAGCCCCTGCCCCTGCTGGCCGCGCTGGCGCCGCAGGTGGGCCAGCGGCTGGATCGGACCACGGGCACCCTCGAACTCGACCTGGGCGCGACCGGCACGCGGGTCTGGCAGGTGCGGGCCTTGAGCGATCCTGCCGACACCGCGGCCCGGGTGGCGCAGGACATGGCGCTGCGCCGGATGGATGCATCGATCATCCGCCGCCATTGGCGCGGCGACGCGGGATCGCTGCAGGAGCTCCCCGCCGCGCTGCGCCTCGTCGACGACGCCCTGGAGGTGGACGGCGGCGTCATCGAGCGGTTCGCGCCCGTCGTCGACGCCACCGTCCTGGCCGAGGCGCTGCCGCCTGTCGATCCGGCGCGTCCGCAAGAGGACGTATCGACGACAACGACCGAGTCGGAGTCGGAGTCGGAGTCGGAGTCGGAGTCGGAGTCGGAGTCGGAGTCGGGCTCGGAGTCCGAGTCGGGCTCGGAGTCGAAGTCGAAGTCGAAGTCGGGCTCGGGCTCGGGCTCGGGCGCAGACTCCGCCTCCGAGGCCACCGGGACCGATCCGGCAGCCGACGGCCACACGACGCCGAGCGACGCCGGTCGCGGGCGGGCCGGCGGGTCCGGCGTCCCCCGGCCGTTGTCGCGCTGGGCGCCGGATCCCACCGGCGCGCTGACGATCGAGCAGCGCGCCACCACGATCGCGGCGGCATTCCAGGCGGCCACCGCCGACTGGAACCTGGCACTTCCCCAGGCCGCCTCACTGCGCGAGCCCCTGCTGAAGGCGCTGCGCGCCGCGGCGGCGGCCCAGCCCAAGGCCTTGCCGGCGGCCGTTATCGACGCCGCGGCCGCGCACCTGCTGGACGCCCTGCTCCTGGGCTCGCCGCTGCGCTGCCGCGATGCCTACCTGGCGCTGCTCGACGCCGTCGATCCGTCGCGGCGCCGCGCGCCCGCCCAGCTGGCGGAGGCCTCTTCCCGTTTCGCCGCGCTCAAGCGCCTGGCCTGGGACCAGGTCGCGCAGGCGAGCCCGGCGTATCAGGCGTCGACTTCCCAGGCGCTGGCCGACCGCTACCTCTCGGCGATCGACGCCGGACCGGGCAAGCCGCTCAAGCTGGGCTTCGACGAGATGAACTTCTCCTCGATGGACAACCGGTCGCGCTCGAAGGACGTCGCCGCCGGCGTCGCCTTCGAGCTCTACGACGTGCTGCGCCAGCTGGAACACGCGGGGCTGATCGGACCGGTGACCTGGACCTCCGGCAAGCGGCACGCCGAAGGGTACTGGCAGCCTGAGCCGGAGAGCACCCGCTTCCTGTCGACCGACGACATGCGCGGCCTGCGCAGCCGGTGGCGTTTCGAGCCGACGGCCGGCCTGCTGGAACTGCTCGAGCGCCGGCCGCTCGAGCCCGTGCCGGTCGACGCCTCCCGACCGCTGCGCACCCTGGCCGCGCTGGCCCCCGACCTGCGGCAGACGCTGGACCGGGACGCGGGCACGGTGCGACTGGCCTGGACCTCCGGGGACACGCGCGGCTACGCGCTCCTGGCCTTCGCCGGCAAGGATCCGCTCACCGCCGCCGAGACGGATGCGCAACTGCGCCAGCTCGACCTGCTGGTCTCGGCCCACGTCGCGCGCGCCGATGCCGCCGACCTGAATGCGCTGCCGGCCCGCCTGACCTTGTCGGACAGGCAGCTCGCCGACAGTGCCCACGTCATCGCCCGCGGCACGCCGTCGGGGTGGACCTTCGAGCACGCGCCGGCATCGTCGGGAGCGAGCGGCGCCGCCAGGCCGATGCCGGTGGACGGCGCCGGCCGCGTCGAGGTGATCGCCTCGCTGCTGCACGGGGCCACCGCCGCCTGGTCCGCGCCGGCCGGCTGGACCGAGGACGGGAAGATCGGCCTCATCGACGCCTTCGGCCTGAGCGCCTTCGATGCCCCCGCCGGCAAGGACAGCCGCACGCTCTCGATGCGCCCCGTGGCCGAGACCCTGCTCGCCGGGATCCTCGATGCCTCGGTCCCCACGCTGCGCCGGGCCCATGACCTGATCATCGGCGCGGCCAGGCCCGGCCGGGATCCCGCGACCGTGCACCGGCAGGCGGCCCGGGTCTTCCGCGAACTGGTCGACCGGGCGACCCCCTTCCTGTCCACCCGGCCCGACAACGGGCAGGCGGCGATGCGCAGCCTCCCCGGGCGCACCCTGGCCGGCCTGTTCGCCGACCTGTTGACGTCCGCCGCCGGCGATGCGCCGCTCACGCTGGACGTCGAGGCGCTGAGGACCGCGCTGGAGCGCCCCTACCGCAACGATCCCGCGGCCACGCGCTACGCGGGCCTGGTGCTGTCCTTGCGCGACCAGCTCCGGCTGATGTCGGCCACCGGCGTCATCGGTCCGATCCGCTACGTCGCCGACCGGGTGCCTCACGACGACGACACGCCGGGCTGGACCTTCGAGGACGGTCGGTGGGCGACGCGGCGCGACATGCTCGCCAAGTGGCCGACGGCCGTCGCCGATCCGGTCACCGCGGAGGTCGAGATCCTGCCCCGCGACGACCTGCGCGAGACCTGGCAGGACTTCGTCGCCGAGCTCGACAGCTGGTCGTACGAGGACGCCGACGACGCCGCGGCGGCCCTCCGGCTCACGGACTGGGCCGACGACATCGGCGACGAGCTCCATGCCTTGTCCGCCAAGCCGGCGGCCGACCGGTCGGCCGCGATGGGCGCCGCCGCCTGGACCCGTCGCCTGGCCCAGGCGCGCGCGCTGCGCGACGAGATCCACGCGATGGACGTGGGCACGGAGATCTCCGGTTTCGCGAACCAGTTGGTGGAGGTCACGAAGGCCGCCGAGCGCCTCGCGGCGACGCCCACCCGACAGGCCGCCTTCGGCCGCGGCACGCTGCCCGCGATCGACGAGACCGCGCCGCTGCCCCTGCTGCGACGGATCGCGCCCGGCGTGTCGCAGCGGCTGGACCGCGCCGCCGGCGTCGTCCACCTGAGGGAGGGCGCGACGACCGTCACCTGGCGCCTGCCCGCGGCGCCCACGACGTCCGTGACGTCCGTGACGTCCGCGAGGCCGGAGATCGACGTGGCCAGGACCTGGCAGCAGGACGAGGCCCTGCGCGAACTCGACGTCTTCGTCGCGGTCCGGCGCTTTTCCCCCGCCGGCCCGCTGTCCCTGGACGGCCTGCCGCCGTCCCTGAGCTACGACGGCAGCGACCTGCGCTCCGGCACCGGCGACCTGCTCGCCCGACGCCAGGTCATCGATCCCGTGCGTCCGCCGTCGACGCGCGCCGCCGTGCGCTCCCCCTACGACACCGGCGCCGACGGCGACATCAGCATCGTGGAATCGACGCCGAGCCCGGACGTCATCCGGGTCGCGCGCCGTCGACCCGCTCCCCGCGAGCTCCCCACCGTAGACAGCCCGTCCGGCAGTCCGTCCGGCAGCAGTCGCGACACGGCCATCGATGTCGACGCGGAGCCGGACGGACTGCGCGCGCCGACCGGCGACCGGGCCCTGCACCGATGGGGCCTCTCCGCGATGGATGTGCTGATCGAGGCCTGGCTCAACAAGCAGTGGCAGGTGGCCGCCAAGGTGCCGGGATGGAGCGCCATCAGCGGGGACGCCCCCCTCCCCCCGCTCCACAAGGTCGCGGCGGCGGCCAAGGACCTGGGCCTGGAAGGCGCGCCGAGGCTCTTCTCGGAGTGGGATGCGTTCACGGCCACCTCCAGCAGCCTGCTTGTCCTGGACGAGAGCCTGCGTCGGCTCGCCGTCGCGCGGCGACGCTCGCGGCCCTGGACGAGGGACGACACCGTCGCGCTGCTGGACGCCGTCTACGACACGCGCCGCTCGCCGTCCGCCCCGGGATCCAGCGCCGGCATGCGAGCCAGGATGCTGTTCGACGTCATCGACGCGGCGCGTCAACGCACGCCCCTGCGGATCGACGTCGACCGTCTGAGGCGATGGCATGACGAGGGCGGCCACCTCGGGCAGCAGATCGCCGCGGAGGTCGCCGACCTGGGCCCCGTCTTCAGGGAACTCTCGCGCCGCGGCGTCATCGGCGACGTGCTCTGCGTGTCGTCCGAGGCCGGCTCCCGGCAACGCGGCCGCTGGCGCCAGGAAGGCGACCGCCATGTCTCCGACAGCCCCTTGCATGAAGTCCTGGGCTTCGGCGAGGAGCTGCCTCACGTCTACAGCCGGGACGACGCGCTGCCCGGCGCCCACCTGACGTCGAAGATGGATTGGACGTCCCGCCAGGTCGGCTTTCCCCGCGCGCGGCTCCGGCCCTCGGGACTGCTGAGAATCCAGATCACCCGCACCGGGAAAGTCAGCGGATTCGACTTCGATCCGCGGGACCGTGGCGACCTCGGCGCCTCGGCGATGGATCTCGACGTGGCGATCGCGCGCCTGATCGGCGACGGGCCGGCGACCCGGCGCCTGCCCCGCGCGTTGTCGTGGGACGGAGAGGATCTCCTGCTGGCGAGATCGGCGCAGCGGCGCGGGCACGCGCCCCCGCTGCTGAGGCGCCAGCTCACCGGGGCCCTGGTGGCGGACGAGACCGCGATCCGGGGCTATCAGGCGTTCGCGGACGACACCGGCGCCCCGGCCGAGCTGCTCGCCCGCCCCGTCGCCCGATGGCGCGACGAACTGACGCCGGGCAAGCAGTTGTCCACCGCCTGGACCCTGCTGAAGCACGAGGTGATGTCGGCGGAGCCGGCGGCCAAGCAGGCCCGCCGCGATCTGAAGATCGTCGTGCTGCAGATGGACGATTCGCCGCAGGCCTTCGAGGCCAGCCTGCGGCATGCCGCGCAGTCCATCGAGCGCTGGCGCGGCGTGCTCTGGCTGCAGGTGGACCGCGAGGGCGGATCCCGCATCGTGACGGGCGAAGGCTTGACCCGGCCGACGACACAGGGCGACGAGATCCAGCTGGTCGTCGTGGGTCAGGGATCCACCGACGACGCTCAGTCGCGACGCCTGAGCGGCTACAGCGGCAGGCAGTTGTCGGAGCGCATCGACCAGGCCCTGCGCCGGCACCTCGACGGCCCGGCGGCCCCGGCCCGCAAGGTCACGCTGCTGGCCTGCGACCTGGAGTCGCCCTACGCGCGCCGTCGTTTCGTGGAGGACTTCGTCGACCACTTCCAGCCCGGCGCCACCTACGAGGTCACCACCTTCCGGGGCCGGGTGCTGTTCTCCGCCGACGACCCCGCCGACCCCGCGCTCACCCGGCGATGGACGCTGGGCTTCGGCGACAGCCAGGCGCTGAACCGCGCCAAGGACGGCGTCTTCGTCACCCGGGTCCTGTCCGATCCGGTCGGGCGGGGGGGCGACACGGTCGCCAAGTACGCGGGCAACAGCCGGCCGGACCGGCTGTCGGAAGCGGAGACCATCGCCGCGCTCGAGTCGGCGCTGGACGTCGACCCGCAAGCCGCCGCGGAGCGGGCCGCCGCCCGGTTGACGCCGCGCCAGCGGACCCTCGAGGCCCGACGGGTGCGGCTGGTGCTGGAGGTGCTGGGGCAACTCCGGCCGGAAGAACTCCTGCGCTTCCAACGCGACCGCGGAGAGCGCGCCTTCGCCATGTCCGACGCGGTCCTGGCCCAGTTGTCGATGGTCTTCGGCCGCACCGACGAGGTGGCCGCGGAGCAGTTGCGCCGGGTGGCCGACCACATCACGCAAGGCCTGCTCAGCGACCCCGCCCGACTGCTGGACGCCTACGAACTCCTCGGTCATCTGAGCCCGCGCGACAGGGCCTCGGTCGCGTCGCGCGGCTGGCAGGCCCGCGCGCAAACCTCGCCGCACATCGCGCGGACCTTGACCGAGATTGCCGGCGGCACGTCCAGCATCACCACCGCGTCCGCCCTGTTCATCCACGCGCTCATCGCGGCACGGGACGGCCTGATCGGGGGCAACCGGACCGGCACCGAGTCCACCAACAGGATCTACGGCCGCACCATCCTCTTCATCGCGGCCGTCGGGGCCGCGGCCTCGGACAGCGCCCTCTACGTCGACCTCTCGGCCCCCCCGCCGGGCGCCGACGGATCTCCGGCGCGGGACATCGATCTCCTGCGCGCCCGCGCGGCGCTTCGTCATCTGCGGGACCTCGGCGCGCTGCAGGAGGTCGTCGCCCTGTCCATCGATGCCCCGCACGCGACGCCGCGCCCGATCGCGCAGGGATGGGGAGAGCCGGACCTCGTCCATCTCCGTTCCCACGGCGATCTGGCCTCGCTCGCCGTCGCCGTCCAGGCCGCGCCCCTCACGGACGCGCTGATCGAGCAGGCCATGCCGCAGGTGACGAGGATCCTGCGGGACGGACAGATCACCTGGTCGAGCACCAGCGCCGCCACGTTCGCCCTCGCGGCAGGCAGGCTGGCGGAGCCGTTCTCGGAGGCCTTCGAACGCCTGCAGACCTGGCAGCGGGAGGCCGAGGGCGCCGCCGCGGACCGGACCGAGCAACTCGTCCTCAAGACCATGATCGACGACCTCGAAGCGAGGCTTCGACGGCAGCACGGCGCCAATGCGCGCGCGTTGACATTGGAGACGCTGCTCCGCGAGGTCCTCGATGCTTCCGGCGTCGAGCACCTGCGCGGTCAGGCGCTCACCGTGGCGGACGTCGCGACCTGGGTCGAGCAACTCGGATCCGACCGGAGCGCACGGATCAACCAGGCCCTGGAGACCTACCGGGACGCCGTGCGCGTGCACGGGGAGCGGGTCGAGCAGCTCCGGGAGGCGCTGGCCGGTCACCTGCCGGGCACGTCCGCCGACGCGATGGACCTGCTGCCCGACGACCGGCCGTTCGCGGCACTGGTGGACCAGGCGTCGAACATGCGCCAATCGCTGGACCGCGCCGCGGGCCTGATCCGGCTCGAGTACCCGAACACCCCGATCGACACGACGCTGCAGCTCGACCCGCTGAGCGCCTATCGATCGGACGGCCTGAGCGAGCACGCCGCCAAGGTCCTGCAGGACATCGACATCCGGACCGCGGAAGCGCTGATTGTCCGGCTCCTGCAGACGTCTCCGCTGGCGCCGCTCGACCATCCGGAAGCGCTGGGGAACCTGCCGCGCCGCATGAGCCTGCGCAACGGCGAATTCAGCGTCAACGAGCAGGTGGTCGCCCGGCGACGCACCGGTGCGCTGGCCGTCGACGACGCCTCGGGCCCGGCGGCCTGGATCCCCGATCCCGACGGCGTCGCCTCGGCGCTGCGTCCGCTTCGATCCTCGGACGGCTGGACGGCGCCGTCGTTCGACAGGAACGATTTCGGCCTCGGACCGCTGCCCGAGCCCGAGGTCCATGGCGTGCCCTCGAAGCTGAAGCTGATCGTCCAGGTGGGGGCCGACCGCGACAGCACCGTCGCGGCCTGGCTGCTGGCCCGCAAGTACGCCGGGATCGCGGCCTGGGTGCAGATGGAAGAGAGCCGCGACCTGTTCCAGCGGCCCCACTTCTACAAGGGGGTCGGGCAGGCGCTGCTGGCAGCGGCCACGTCGGCCACGGAGATCGACATCCTCGTGGTCGGTCACTCCGGGATGCAGCTGGGCGGGCACCAGACCTTGAGCGGCTGGGACCCCTACACGCTGGCCAAGAGCCTGCGCACGGGCGTGTTCGACCACGACGAGGACCCCGCCCTCCTGCCCCGGCTGCGACGCGTCAGCCTGGTCGCCTGCGACATGCACGCCCCGTCGATGGAGACCTCCTTCGCCGCCGAGTTCCTGAAGCATCTGGTCCGCCATCCCGGCTGGACGGACCGCGCCGAAGTGACGGCGCGAACGGGCCACGTCCATGTGGCGGAGGTCGAGGTCGACGAGGGCCCGATGCGGATCATGAAGCTGACCGGGCGCCTGGACGCGCAGGAACGGCTGACCCTGCGGCATCAGATGCCGGGCGATACGAAGCTGCTCCGCATGGACCCGTCCGACGGCGGATTCACGGTCACCGACGTGCATCCCGACACGGACGAATACGACGTCAGGCAGTGGCAGCGGCCGGCCGACGAGCTCCACCTGATGTTCGACTCGGTCCTGCGCGACACGGTGCCGACGCCGCTGATCCGGCTCTTCACCGACGCGGACGGCCAGGTCGACGAGGCCCGCATGCGCCGCGTGGCGGCCGACCCCGCCGAGGTCCGCGTGCTTGCGGACGACCTCGCGTCGGCCCTCGCGTCGCTGCCCGAATCGGCGCGTGACGCCGTCCAGGCGCACGAGCTGCTGTCGCACTCGCTCGCCGGACGTGTCGTCGCGCTCGACGGCCGGATCGACGGCCGGGTCGACGGCAGGGTCGACGGCAGGGATGTGCCGGCGACGGCCGTCCTGCGCGACGAGCGCCTGATGGACGAGCTCGCGCGCCAGACGCTGGACGAGGACACGCTCGGCCTGGACGCGATCTCGCGCACGACGACCGAAGGGGCCCTGCGCTCGCTGCGCGACAGCGGCCTCGTGGCGGTCGATGCGCACGGCCATGCACGACTGGTCGAGCAGCGCCTGCAGGCGCTCGTGGCCGGTGAGGACGATGCCGGACTGATGCGCGCGGGGGCCTCGCTGCTGCATCTGTCCGATGCGGAGTTCGAGGCCTTGCGCGTGGGCGCGGGCCCGGAGGGGGAGCGTCTGCTGGGCAAGGCCCGGGCGGTGCGCGCCGGCTTCGCGGGCCAGCTCGGCACCCAGGCGGAGGCCCTCGCCGGGCACGGCGTGGGCCTGATGAACACCGTCATCGCCACCACGCAGCTCGTGCAGGGCTGGCGCCACATGGACGCGGCGATGAAGGGCCTGCTCGTCACGCAGACGGGCAGCATCGTGATCACGCCGATCACGGTGAAGGTGGGTCAGTGGTTGCGCGAGGCCGCGCGCTCCGCCTCGCTCTCCTCGACCTTGTCGGCCGGGAGCAAGGCCGCCTCGACCCTCGAGTCCGCGCTCTCCACCATCGGCACGGCGCTGGAAGGCGGAGCCGCCGACCTCGGCCTGTCCGCGCTCGGCCTGGTCGTGATCGGCCTGCAGTGGGACGAGTTCCGCAAGAGCGGCCAGGGCACGGACAGCTTCGCCTTCAGGAACCTGGTCGCGAACACGACCATCATGACCTTCTTCACCGCCACCTCGCTGGTGTCGGCCGGCATCCAGGTCGGCGCGGCCTTCGCCGGCGGCGCGGAGGCGATCGCCGGCACCGCGCTCGGCATGGCCGCCGGCGTGGCGGGGGCCGCGGCCCTGCCGCTGGCCTTGCTGATGATCGCGGTCAACGGCGCGGTCGGCAGCTTCATGTGGCTGGAGGAATACGGCGACTACATCCGCCCGTCGACCGATCTGGGCGACCTGATCGGCGCGGGCATCGCCAAGTTCTTCGGCATCGAGACCGACGTGATGAAGCGGGCGGAGGTCGAGAAGAGCGCCGTCGGCGCCGCGTCGGCGCGCGAGCGGATGCTGGACCAGGACCGACGGGCCTACATGGCCTTCCGCGGCGAGCAGCTCGCCAAGTCCGGCTACGGCTCGATCCGGTATCCGCATCTGGATCACGCCGTCGGCCATGCGACCTTCAGGGTGCCGAAGCAGGACCCCGACTACACCTTCGTCCTGCAGGACCGGGAGATCCCCTTCAAGGACCGGGTCCTGGCCGGGTATCTCGCCGGGCAGACCGACCGCTGGGAGTCGCCGACCGCGGAAGGCGCCGGGGCCCGGTCCGGCACGGCCTGGCTCGATCTTCGCCATCACGTCGGCTACGGCCGGTCGGCGACCGCCGACCACGGGCCGCAGATGTTCGAGCTGCAAGGCGCCTGGGGTCAATTCAGCGGCGGCGCGGACCGCGATGTCTTCCTGCTGGACGGGCACAGCCACGCGGACGTGCACGGCAACGGCGGGCAGGACGAGGTCGACCTGGACGCCAGGGACCGTCTCGTGAGGATCCGCCATGACGACCGGCTCGGCGGCCTCCGGCTCGCCACCGACGACCCGGACCAGCCCGCGGACCACTTCATGGACGACGTGCTGCTGGGCATTGAAAGCGTGACCATCCGCGATGCCCTCCGTGCGGAGGTGAGCGGCGGCCCCGGCGACGAGCGCTTCGACGTGACCGCCCTGCAGACCGCCATCACCGGCGGCGGCGGTCGCAACACCTACGTGCTGCGCGAGGGCAACCGCATCGCCAGTTCGTCGAACGATGCCGCCCTCTGGTCCGGCGGCGTGAACGCGTTCATCGACGTCGGCGGCAAACGGCCCGGCAGCCTGCTGCTCAAGGTCGACGTGCCGCACGAGGATCTGAGCTTCCGGCGCTACCACGGCCACCGCCTCGTCATCCGCAACGGCGCGGGCGACGGCGCGGGTTCGCTGACGCTGGAGGGCTTCTTCCCCCGCGTGGCCGCCGGCGCGACGGCCTCGGCCCCCGGGACCGCCGCGGCCCCGGCGTCGCTCTTCATCGTCGATGCCCTCGGCACCCATCTGACGCTGGTCGACCCGCGCCGCCTGGACGAGCGCGAGTCCGCCTCCGCCACGCTCGACAAGCACCTGTTCTTCGACGCGTCGACGCCCGACGCCCGAAGGGCGCTGACCGGCGACCACGGTCACACGCGCCATCACCTCGCCTCGGGCAGCGGCGACTTCCTGCTGCGTCCCCGCACGTCCATGCCGATGGACGTCACGCTGGACGTGCCGCTCGACCGGCTGCGCTATCGCCGCGAGGGCGACGACCTGGTGCTCATCGAGACGCCGTCCGCGCAGGCCCCGGCGGACGTCACGCCCTTGCGACTGACGCTGCCCGGCTACGCCCGGCGCGACTGGGCCGCGTCGCACGGCCTGCTGGCCTTGTGGGCGCGCGGCACCGCGGACCCGGAAAACCGCGCCGTGATCAAGCTGAGCCATCCGTCTCCCCAGGATCCGGACGAAGGCGCCCTGCGGGCCGCGGCGCCGGACGTCGCCCCGGGTGCGGCGTCGACCACGGCTGCCCCGGCGCCTGTGCCATCCACGCCCACATCGACGTTCACATCGACGTTCACATCGACGTCCACACCGACGCCCACATCGACGCCCACATCGACGCCCATACCGACGTCCACATCGACGTCCACGCCGCCACCGGTGGCAGGGACCGAGGCCCTGACCGGCAGCGACGGCGTCGATACCTACGAGGTGGCGACGCGCCGGCATGTCGTGATCGACAACACCGCGATGACGACGACGCGGGACCTCCTCCAGCTCGACGCGATGCCCCGGCGGCTGTGGCGTTCCGGCGCGGACCTGGTGATCGAGACCGAGGGCGGCAGCATCACCGTGCGCCGCCATGCGGTGGAGCCGCTGGCCCGGCACCTCTCGATGGCGATCGACGGCAGGCGCTACGCACTGCCGGTCATCCACGACAGCGGCGTCATGGTCTACGGTCCCGACGCCGAGGACGGCGACATCCTCGCCACGCTGCCCGGCACGCACCTCGTGCTGGGCGCTCCGGACGCCGCGTGGGCGACGGCTCCGGCCGCCCGGTCGGTGGTCGTGGCGTCTCCCTCGGCGGTGCACCGCATCGGTCGCAGCATCGATCTCCGGTCCGACGAGACGCGCAGCCGGGTGATCCTCAAGGAATTCCCGACCTGGGCGAGAGAGGGAGGCGGCCTGCAACTCCGCCTCCCGGACGGGTCGGCGCCGCGGCTCGCGCCTGCCCTGCTCGACGCGGCGTGGCGCGACGCGGTCGAGCGCCAGCAGCGGGCCGGACTGCCCGACGACCTCTTCCTGGCCCGGGCATTCGCGGACGACGGTCTCTGGGACGCAGCGCTGATGACGGCGGTCGTCGCGCTGAGGCAGGACCTCGTCGACGACAGCACGCCCTCGGAGCGCGTCCATCCGGTCGAGGCCGTCCAGGCCTTCCTGCGCATGAGCGGACTCCCCGTCGACATCGCCGATGCCGTCCGCTCGACCACGATCGGTCAGGTCCGACGGATCCGGTCGCTGCTCGCGGCGCTCGGCGATGGCAAGACCTGGCCCTCGGCGGCGCTGCTGGACGACTACGCGACGAGCACTTCCGTGCTGGCGCTGTCGGCGTCGCGCCACGGCGCGATGCTGCGCCGTCTCGTGGCCGCTCAACGGCCCTGGGCCTACCAGGAGGTGGTGCTGGGCGGCGACCTGTCGCCGCAGGCGCTGGACGCTTTCGAGACCTGGGCCACGACCCGGCACGCCGGCATGCCGGACGACGACGCGCTGCTGGAGGACCTGAAGGAATTCAACCGCTTGCTCCTCGGCAGGCCCGATGCCGACGAGGTGATCTCGGCCGATACGCGGGAGCTGCTGCGGATCGCGCTGCGGGTGAAGGGCCGCCCCGACGAGGTGGCGGACCAGATGACCCGCGCGATGATCGCCGTGACGATGGACGAAGCCTGGATCGACGGCATGCTGCAGGCGGGCGTCGTCGATCACGCGGTGCTGCGGGCGTTGTGGGACGCGAAGATCCCGGTGCGGGACGTGCTGCTCGCCAACGCCAACCGCCTGGCCTACGAGGGCACGGGCAATCGCTCCGGCCTGATCGAGGTCCGCGCGGCGGACGCCTTCAGGACGCCCGAGACCACGGTGTCGCGCTACGTCGTGAACCGCTACCTGAAGCTCGACGACAACGGCAACGACTTCATCGTCCATGAGCGGCCCCGGCGCGGTGTCACCTACGACCTGCGGCCCGGCCCGGTGCTCGACGCGGCGGGGCAATCGCCCGCCGCGCTCTCCCCCGCGGAGCGGGCGCGCTTCGAGCAGTCCGTGAGGAGGGACTTCGACCGGGATTGGGACAAGGCCGAAGACCGGACGCCCCGGTCGCCCTGGGACTCCGCGCTCACCTTCAGCCACCTGACGCCCAAGCCTGCCTCCCGGCGCGAGGAGCACTGGCCCGCCACCCGGTTCGCCGCCTTCGCGAAACGCTCGTCGCTGTACGCGATGCTGGAGAAGGGCCTGGTCACCGTGACGCAGGAGACGCTGCCCGGCCGCGACAGCGACGGACGCAGCAGCCCCGCCAACCTGGTGGACGGCGTCGCCCGGGCGGGGGAAGCGACGGCCTGGCGGCCGCCCGCGGACCTTCAGCGGGTGTCGTCGTCCGCGGACGGGAGCGAGGCGCTTCGTGCCCTCGAGTTCGACTTCCAGCACCCCATCGCCTTGTCCGGGTGGCGTCTTGCCCTCCAGCACGAGGGCCAGGTCGACGGCGGCGGCCCCGTCATGGAACGCTGGACGCTGCAGGCGCAGAACCGGCAAGGCGACTGGGTGCATGTCGACGACGGCATTCCGTATCGTCGCTACCGGATCGTCGGCATCCAGGAGGACCTCCCGGCCGGCACCTGGTTCACCGAGGTGAGCTTCACGACGGCCGAGGTCGGCGCCAGCCCGCTGGTCGCGCGACTCCAGTCGGGCGGCTACGACCGGCGGGACGCGCAGGCCCTGCTGGCGTTGGGCCTGCAGACCGACAAGGCGGTGGACCGGGCGATCGAGCTGCGCCGGCTCGGCGGCCCGCTGCGGCCGGACGTGGTCGCACGGCAGGTGCTGGACAAACGGGTCCATGTCTCCGTGCTCATCCAGCGGGCCACGGCCTTGATCGGCCACCTGGCCTACGGCGATTGGAGCAACGGCCGGATCCGTGATCGCGAGCTCGCCCCCTTCCGGTCCGATGTGAAGCGGTCGCTGACGGAGACCCTGCTCGCGGGCGTCGACGCGCCGCCGTCGACGCCGGTCGACGAGGGCCTGGGGCGCCTGTCCGATCTGGTCCTCCGAGCGGCGACCTGCGATCGCGATGCGCTCCTCGAGGCGATCCCTCTGGCCAGCGGCCTGGCCCACCAGGCGCGCACCGGTGACGCGGACGACACGCAAGCCGGTCATGAGACCGAAGCCATTGCGCTGTCGTCCTTGAGCCGGGCCCTCCGCGTCGTGCTGGGATTCTGGGAGTCCCGGCGGGAGCACCTCAGCCTGCAGGAGCAGAGGGCCAGCACCATCGCGCCGTCGATGGTCGCGGACATGCTCTCCGCCCTCGCTTCGGGCACGCCGTACGAGTTCCGGCTGCCGTCCCTCGATCTCACCGAGACCCCGTTCACGCGCGTCCATTCGGGCTCCGGTGTCCGACTCCGCCCCGAGCTGCAGACGAACAACTTCGAGATCCTCACGCGGCAACGCAGTGCCGCCGACATCCAGGCCGCCCGCGACGCCGGTCTGCTGGCGGTGGCCGTGACATCGGAAGAAAAACCCGCGTTCGGCATGCTGGACTGGCGGCAGCGCGGCGACTCGACGGACTGGACCACCGACGCGCCCCTGCCGGCGGTGTTCAACGAGCCCGGCCTGTACATGCTCTCGCACGGCATCGCGGCGACGCGGATCGACGGGATGTTCGCCGCGGGCATTCGGACGCCCGCGCAGCTCGACCGGGCCATCGAGTTCCAGCACGCGCTCCGCGACCACGATCTCGGCATCGCCTGGGCGCTGAGCGATCCGCGTCCGCCGCTCGATGCCGACACCGTCGCCTGGATGCGCCGCATGCGCCAGGAGGGTCTGGGGCCGACGGACGTCCTGCGGATCCTGGCCAACGGCGTGCCGGCGAGGGACCAGGGGGGCGCTGGGACGAGCACGACACGCCCGCCAGGCCCTCAGGGGAGCGAGCCGGTCACGGCGGTGCGACTCGCCGCCGGGCTGGTCCAGGCGATGGCCGCGTCGGACGAGCGCCCGCTCGGCGCGGCAGCTGCGGTCGCGATGTCCGCGTTGCGACCGGATGCGCTGTCGCCGTTGTCGCCGTTGGCGCCGTCACCCGCCTGATCGATCGACGACACGGAGTCCCGGTCGTCCGCACTCACGCGTCTTTCCCGAGACCGTGAGTCCCGATGGCCGATACGACCCTTCCCCTCCGCCTGCCGCCTCCCGGCCCGACGCCGCCGCGGGTCTCCCCGCTGGCGGCGTTGTGCCTGGTGGCCGCCTTCCATGAGATCGCCGCCGAACCCGACGCACTGGCGCACCAGCTCGGCCTCGGTCCGAACGATCCCGTCGAGCCGGACGACCTGCTGCGCGCCGCGCGGCTGCTCGGCCTGAAGGCGCGCCGTCTGCGCGGCGACGCGGCCCGGCTCGCGCGCGTGCCGCTGCCCACGGTGATCTGGCTGCGCGACGAGGGCAGCGCTCCCGACGAGCCCGACGCCCCGGTGCGTCCGGTCGTGCTGGGCCGCATCGGCACCAGCGAGGCCCTGATCGCCGATCCCGCCGTGGACGGCGGCCGCCCCGCCAAGCTCACGCGCGACGCATTGCTGGCGCGCTGGAACGGCGAGCTGATGCTCGTCGCCAGCCGCGCCAGCCTCGTCGGCGAGATGGCCCACTTCGACTTCTCGTGGTTCATCCCGGCCCTGGTCAAGCACCGGCGCCTGCTCGGCGAGGTGCTGCTGATCTCGTTCGTGCTGCAGGGCTTCGCGCTCGCGCACCCGCTGTTCTTCCAGGTCGTCATGGACAAGGTGCTGGTGCATCGCGGGCTGTCCACGCTGCACGTCATCGTGGTGGGCCTGGTCGTGGTGATGCTCTTCGAGAGCCTGCTCTCCGGCCTGCGCCATTACATCCTCAGCCACACGACCAGTCGCATCGACGTGGAGCTCGGCGCGCGGCTGTTCCGTCACCTGGCCGCGCTGCCGCTGGCCTACTTCCAGGCGCGGCGCGTGGGCGACTCGGTGGCCCGCGTGCGCGAGCTGGAGCACATCCGCGCCTTCCTCACCGGCCAGGCGCTCACCGTGGTGCTGGACCTGTTCTTCTCGATCGTCTTCATCGCGGTGATGTTCCTCTACAGCGTGCCGCTGACGCTGATCGTGCTGGCGAGCCTGCCCGGCTACGTGCTGCTGAGCGTGCTGATCGTGCCGGTGCTGCGACGGCGGCTGGACGAGAAGTTCGCGCGCGGCGCCGAGAACCAGGCCATGCTGGTCGAGTCCGTCACCGCGATCCAGACGGTGAAGGCCGGCGCGCTCGAACCCGCCTTCGCGCGCCGCTGGGACAAGCAGCTGGCGGCCTACGTGTCGGCCAGTTTCCGCACGCAGAACCTCGCGGCCTGGGGCCATGAGGGCGTCGGGCTGGTCGGCAAGCTGACGCAGGCCGCGACGCTCTGGTGGGGCGCGCAGGAGGTGATGGACGGCGCGCTGACGGTGGGCCAGTTCGTCGCCTTCAACATGTTCGCGCAGCACGTCGCGCAGCCGGTGATGCGCATGGCCAACCTGTGGACGGACTTCCAGCAGACCGGCCTGTCGATGGCGCGGCTGGGCGACATCCTCAACACGCGCACCGAGGCGCCGCCCGCCAGCGCCGCGCAACTGCCCGCGCTGCGCGGCGCGGTGGCGCTGCGCGACGTGACCTTCCGCTACCGGCCCGAGGCCGCGCCGGCGCTGCGCGGCGTGGACCTGTCGATCCGCGCCGGCGAGGTGGTCGGCATCGTCGGCCGCTCCGGCAGCGGCAAGAGCACGCTGACGACGCTGGTGCAACGCCTGCACCTGCCGCAGGAGGGCCGCGTGCTGATCGACGAGGTCGACAGCGGGCTGATCGACGCGGCGCAGCTGCGGCGCCAGATCGGCGTGGTGCTGCAGGACAACGTGCTCTTCAACCGCACGCTGCGGGAGAACATCGCCATCGCCGATCCGGCCGCGCCGATCGAGGCGGTGGTCCGCGCGGCGCGCCTGGCCGGCGCGCACGACTTCATCAGCGAACTGCCCGAAGGCTACGACACGATCGTCGGCGAACAGGGCGGCTCCCTGTCCGGCGGCCAGCGCCAGCGCGTGGCGATCGCGCGGGCGCTGTTCACCGACCCGCGCATCCTGATCCTCGACGAGGCCACCAGCGCCCTCGACTACGAAAGCGAAGCCGTGCTGCACAGGAACATGGCGCAGATCTGCCGCGACCGCACGGTGCTCATCATTGCGCACCGGCTCAGCGCGGTGCGCCACGCCGACCGCATCATCGTGATGGAACGCGGCCGCGTCGTCGAAGAGGGACCGCACGACGCGTTGCTGGCCTTGCAGGACGGCCTGTACCGGCGCTTGTGGTCGATGCAGGACGGACCGGGAGCACGCGCATGAACGGCCGTTGGAACGCCCGGTGGAACGCCCGGGCCGGGGTCCGGATCCGGCGACTGAGGCGATTGCAGGAGCTCGGCGCCGCACTGAGCCACCGCTTCGGCGCACCGGTGGAGATGCTGCGTCGCCATCGCGAGGTGTTGGCCGCGGCGTGGGCGGCGCGCCGCGACCTCGTCGGACCGGCGCGCCACGCCGAGGAGGCGGCCTTCCTGCCCGCGGCGCTGGCGGTGCGCGACACGCCGCTCCATCCGGCGCCGCGGCGCACGGCCTTCGTGCTGATCGGGCTGGCGGCGATCGCGCTGGTGTGGTCCCTGGTGGGTCGCGTGGACATCGTCGCCGTGGCCGAAGGCAAGCTCGTCGTCAGCGAGCGCAGCAAGATCGTGCAGCCGCTGGAGCGCTCCGTGGTCCACCGCGTGCGGGTGCGCGACGGCGAGCACGTCACGGCGGGCCAGACGCTGGTGGAGCTCGATCCGACGGCGCCCGCCGCGGACCGCGAGAGCCTGGACGAGCAGCGCCTGGCGGCCCTGGCCGAAGGCTGGCGCGCGGAGCGGCTGCTGGCGTCGCTCCAGGCCATCCCGTCGATCCAGTCGCTCCCGTCGATCCAGGAGCCCGGGACGATGGAGACCATCGGGACGACCGGGACGGGTCATGCGGGACGCGGTGCAGCGAGGTCCGTCGCATTGTCCGCCCCCGCTCTGGCGGAGACACCGCCGTCGGACTGGCCCGCGCCGCGACAGCACGAGACGCTGGCGATGCTGCGCGCCGAGTGGGGCGATCTGCAGGCCCGCCTGGGGCGACTGGACGCCGAGGCCGACCGCCGCCGCGCCGAACGCGACACCGCCCTGGCCGCGGCGACGCGGCTGGCATCGGCGCTGCCGCTGGCCGCGCGGCGCGAGGACGACCTGCGCGCGCTCGCGGGCCAGGGATTCGCCTCCACGCATGCGTGGGAGGATCGGCGGCGCGAGCGGCTCGACCTCAGCGGCGAGCTCGACACCCAGCGCGCGCGATCCCGCGAGACCGACGCCGCGTTGACCGAGACGCAGGCGACACGCGCCGCGCTGATCGCCGAGGTCCGCCAGCGCTGGCACACGACGCGCGAGCAGGCCGCCGCGCGGCTGGCGCAGATCGAGGCCGAGCGCCGCAAGGCCGGCCGGCGCGAGGAGCTGACGCGGCTCGTCGCGCCGGTGGACGGCACGGTGCAGCAGCTGGCGATCCACACGCCCGGCGGCATCGTGACCGAGGCGCAGGCGCTGATGGTGATCGTGCCCGACGACGCGCCGGTGACGGCGGAGGTCATGCTCCAGAACAAGGACATCGGCTTCGTGCGCGTCGGCGACGTGGCGGCGATCAAGCTGGAGGCCTTCCCGTTCACGCGTCACGGCACGCTGCCGGCGACGGTCACGCGGGTGAGCCCCGACGCGATCGACCATGAGCAGCTGGGACCGCGCTTCGCCGTGACGCTGACGCTGGACGCGCGCGACATCGAGGTCGACGGCGCTCGCGTGCCGCTGCGACCCGGCATGGCGCTCAGCGCCGAGGTGCGCACCGGGAGCCGGCGCGTCATCGGATTCCTGCTGAGCCCGCTCGAACGCGTCAGGAGCGAGAGCTTGAAGGAACGCTGAGGTGCGATGCGGAACTCCCTCCCGCTTGGGGGAGAGGCGCCGTGCGGAACTCCCTCTCCCGCTTGCGGGAGAGGGGCGGGGGTGAGGGCCAGCGGCGGTGGAAGTACTGAAACCCTTACCAGGCGGCGAGGACCTCTTCCGCCAATCCGAACGCGGTGCTGGCGCCCGTGCCGCTGGTGACCATCACGAGCCGGGTGCGCTCGTCCGGCGCCTCGACGAGGCACGGTGCGGCCGCGCTCACCGGATAGACACCGGTCCAGCGCTCGACCACCTCCACCGACGGCAGCGCCAGCTGGCGCTGCAGTTCGTCGAGGATCAGCCGATCCACTGCCTCGCTCGCGAACGGCGGCAGCACCGGACCGTAGTGATGCGAGTCGCCGACCACCAGCGTGCCGTCGGCGCTCTGCACCACGATCAGGTGGATGCCATGCGCCAGCGCGTCGTGCCGCTGCGCCGACAGGCGTCGCAGCAGCGGCTGCGCCTCGGGCAGCGCGGCGTAGCCTTCATAGCGCACCAGGCTCAGGTCGGCCATCAACGCGGCATTCAGGCGGAAGCCCGACGGCGGCCGCACACGCAGCATCTGCAGCTGGCACAGCGACAAGGCATGCGGTGTCCATCGATCGGCGAAGAGCCCGTGCAGCTCCGCGCCCGAACACACGACGACGAGCTCGGCGCGGTAGCTCGCGCGGGACGTGCGCACGTGCGGGGCCTCGACCTCGAGCACCGATTCGCCGAAGCGGAACTCCACGCCATGCCGCTCCGCCAGCCAGGCGGCGATGCGCGGGATCGCGTCGCGCGATTCGACGCGCAACTCGTGCGGGCTGACCAGCGCGCCGATCAAGCCGTCCTCGCGCAGGCCGGGTTGGCGCGCCGCCGCGTCCGCGGCACCGAGCCACGCGCAGCCCTCCCCCATCTCGGTGGCGAGGAAGGCCTCGAGCAAGGCTTCGGATTCGGCGCAGCGCGCGGCCAGCAGCAGGCCGGCGTGTTCGATGCGCAGGCCGGCCTGCGGCGCGAGCTCGGCCCAGAGATCGCGCGATCGCCGCGCCCGGCGCCAGTGCGCGCCGCGCTGCTGACCGGTCACGGTCACGAAGCCGAAGTTGCGGATCGACGCGCCGATGCAGGCCGCGTCGCGCTCGACGACGACGACGCGCCAGCCGCGCTTCGCGCCGGCCCAGGCATGGGCCAGGCCGACGATGCCGGCGCCGACCACGAGAAGGTCACAGTTCATGGGAATGCCTATCGAAGGAATGAAGCTCGCTGGCTTGGCCCCCTCTCCCGCTTGCGGGAGAGGGCGGGGGTGAGGGCCAGCGGCGGTGGCAGTACGGAAGCTTTCTGGCTGGGGCTATCGGGCTCGCCACCGCTGGGTCCGTTGCACAAGGACGTGGCCGACCAGGCCGATGACACCTCGCCCGATCGCCGCGGTCACGAACAACAACGTCGCCATCGCGGCGGCCGGCGCGGTATCCCCGGCGTCGTCCATCGCGAGCACCGCGATCGCGGCCAGCGTGGTGTCGGGCGAGTACAGGAACACCACCGCCGACACCGTCGTCAGCGCGCTGACGAAGAAGTAGCCCGCCACCTGCACCAGCGTCGGGATGGCGATGGGCAGGTGCACGCGGCGCAGGTGCGTCCAGAACGGCAGGCCGAGCGATTCGGCGACGCGTTCGTATTCAGGGTCGAGCTGCCGCAGCGCGCCGAGCTGCGTCAGGTGCGCGACCGAGTAGTAATGCGCCACCGTGCACTGCACCAGCAGGCCGAGCCCGCCGTACCAGCCGCGCAGCGGATTCCACGGCGCGTTGAAGAACAGGATGTAGCCCAGCCCCAGGGCAAGACCCGGCACCGCCATCGGCAGCGTCGCCAACGCGTTGAGCACGCCGCGCGCGGCCACGAAACCGCGCGGCTTGTCCACGAGCCAGGCCAGCACGAAGCTCAGGCCCGCGCCGGCGAGCGCGGTCCACGCGGCCAGACGCAGCGAGTTCCCATAGCTGGCCCAGCCGCCGCCGTCGCTCATGTCGAACTGGTAATGCGTCAGCGTCGGCGCGAGCTGGTACGGCCAGTACTGCGCGAACGACGCGTACACCGCGATGCCGAAGACGCCGACCAGCGCCGCCGCGACCAGCGCGCAGTACAGCAGCGCGGCGAGGTCCCGTCCCGCGCGCGGCGACGGCACGTGCGGGACGGCGCGCAGGCTCAGCACCGCGCGCTGGCGGGCGCGCAGGCGCTGCTCCAGCACGAAGGCGCCCAGCGCCGGCAACAGCAGCAGCATCGCGACGACGGCGCCGCGGTCCAGGCGCTGCTGGCCGACGACTTCCTTGTAGATGTCGGTGGCCAGCATCGCGGTCTGCCCACCGACGACCTTGGGCACGCCGAAGTCGGTCAGCACCAGCACGAATACCACGACCAGCGAGATCAGCAGCCCGTAGCGGCTGGCCGGCAGCGTCACCGTGCGGAACACGCGCCAGCCGCTGGCGCCCAGGCAGCGCGCGGCTTCGATCGTCCGCGCGTCGCTGCTGGACAAGGTGGTGACGAGGATCAGCATCGCGTGCGGGAAGGTCCACAGCACCGAGCCCAGCACGATGCCGGCCGGGCCGTAGATGCTGTCGATCCCGAGCGCCAGCATCGGGCCCTTCAGCAGGCCCTGGTTGCCGAAGGCGTAGACCAGCCCGATGGCCGCCAGCAGCGAAGGCGCGAGCAGCGGCAGCAGCGCGAGCGCGCGCCACAGGCCCTTGGCCGGCAGCGCCGTGTGCGTCAGCGCCCAGGCGTAGCCGTAGGCGAGCGCGACGCAGACGACGGCGGAGACTGCCGACAGCGCGACGCTGTTCCACAGCGCGCTCCATCGGCCGGTCGAGAAATACGCGATGAAATGCGACGCGCCGACGAAGCGGCCCTGCCCGTCGAGCACGCTCTGCGCGAGCAGCGCCACCAGCGGCAGCAGGATGATCACGGCCAGCGCGACGAGGGCGGCAGCCAGCAGGCCGCGCAGCACCCACGATTCGAGGTGGCGTCTCCGCCGGCGCGGCAGCGGCACCTGAGGTGCCCGCGATGTCTGATCGAACACCAGGCTCACGCGGCTCTCCGCATCGACAACGGCGCGTCGAAAAGCTGGAGCGCCGCGGCGGGCAATCGCAGGCCGCGGACCTCGCCTTCACTGAGACCGGCGGCTTCGCCGCTGGGGATCTCGAGCATCAACGCCCCGCCGACGCCCGCACCGGTGCCAGCGCCCAGCGCTTCGCAACGCAGCAGCACCTGCGTCACCGCGCCATGGAACTGCAGCGTCTCGATGCGGGCGCGGAGCATCGCTCCCTCCCCGTCGATCAGGCGGATCGCTTCCGGGCGGATGCCCACGCGCACGACACTGCCGGTCTTGTAGAGGCGGCTGTCGCAATCGAGCAGCGTCGTGCCGACGCGCACGCGTCCCTCGGCGACGACCTGCCCGTCCATCCAGTTCATCCGGCCGACGAATCCCGCCACCAGCGCGCTGGCCGGCTGGTCGTAGAGCTGCCGCGGCGCGCCCTGCTGCGCGATCTGTCCCTTGGCCAGCAGGACCACGCGGTCGGACATCGCCAGCGCCTCGTCCTGGTCGTGCGTGACCATCAGCGTCGTGATGCCCAGCCGCTGCTGCAGCGCGCGGATCTCGGTGCGCAGCTCCTGCCGGACCTGCGCGTCCAGCGCCGACAGCGGCTCGTCGAGCAGCAGCAGCTTCGGTCCCGGCGCCAGCGCGCGGGCCAGCGCGACGCGCTGCTGCTGACCGCCGGACAGCTGCGCGGGAAACTTGCCGGCCTGCTCCAGCAGGCCCACCAGCGCGAGCATCTCGTCGGCGCGGGCGGCGGCCTCGCGCCGGGGCAGCTCGTTCAGTCCGTAGCGGACGTTCTCGCGCGCCGTCATGTTGGGGAACAGCGCATAGGACTGGAACACCACGCCGAAGCGGCGCTGCGACGCCGGCCAGGCGGTGATGTCCTGGCCGTGCATCAGCACCTGGCCGGCCTCGGGCGTCTCGATGCCGCAGACGATGCGCAGCAGCGTCGTCTTGCCGCAGCCCGACGGGCCGAGCAGCGACACGAACTCGCCCGGGCCCAGGTCGAGGTCGATGCCTTGCAGCACCGTCTGCGGGCCGAAGCGCTTGGTGATCTGGCGCAGATGCAGCATGGGAGGTCCGGATCACTTCTTCTCGGCCTTGGCCTCGTAGCGGCGCGACCACTCGGCGAGGATGCGATCGCGGTTCGCGGCGGCCCAGTTGAAGTCGTTCTTCGCCAGCAGCTTGTCGAGGTCGGAGGGCACGTACTCCAGCTGTTCCTGCACCGAGGGCAGCGCCAGCACGGCGAAGTTCTTCGCGTAGAGCTCGTTGGCCTTTCGGGTCACGGCCCAGTCGGCCAGCGCCCGGGCGGCGTCCGGCTTCTTCGTCGTCTTCATGACGGCGGTGGCCTCGACGTCCCAGCCCAGGCCCTCCTTCGGGAAGACGATGTCGATGGGCGCGCCTTCCTTCTTGGTCTTGTTGGCGCGGTACTCGAAGGACAGGCCGACCGGGAATTCGCCGGCGCCGGCCTGCCGGCAGGGCTTGGAGCCGCTGTGCGTGTAGACGCCCATGTTCTGGTGCAGCGCGTCCATGAAGGCCCAGCCCTTGGCCTCGCCCATCATCTGCAGCCAGGCGGAGACCATCAGGTAGCCGGTGCCGCTGGAGGCCGGATGCGGCATCGTCAGCAGTCCCTTGTAGACGGGCTGTGTCAGGTCGGCCCAGGAGGCGGGCTTGGGCAGCTTGTGCTTCGCGGCCTCGGCGGTGTTGAAGCAGACGGCCGACGACCACAGGTCCATGCCGACCCAGGTCGGCTGCGGACGCGGGTCGCGCATCGTGGCGCGGACCTGCTCCAGGCCCTTGGGCGCGTAGGCCGCGAGCATCCCCTCCTTGTCCAGCAGCATCAGCGAGGTCGCGGCCAGGCCCCAGACGACGTCGGCCTGCGGGTTGGCCTTCTCGGCCAGCAGCCGGGCGGTGACGATGCCGGTGGACTCGCGGACGAACTTCAGCTCGATGGCGGGATGGTCCTGCTCGAAGGCGGTCTTGTAGGCCTTGATCTGGTCGGCTTCGAGCGCGCTGTAGACCAGCAGCTCGGTCTTGCCCTGAGGGCCTTGGGCGCCCTGGGCATGGACCTCGGGGCTGGTGAACGCGGCGATCGCGGCCAGGGCCAGCGCCGCGGCGGCGTGGAGGACGGTCGAGAGGGAGGTCGACCGCGAGGTCGTCAGGGGAGAGATCGGCATGGGCGCTCCATCGGGGGAATCGATGGGGGACACTGTAGGAATGGCATATGTCATTGACGCGTCAAACGCCCCAAGTTCGCGGAAACCGGTATTGGCCGTTTTTGGAGATCCGGGAGATCCGGGAGATCCGGGAGGCCTGCCGTGCTCGTGAACCAGCTGAAGGCCTTCTTCGCCGTGGCGCGGCTGGGGTCTATCACCGGCGCGGCCAAGCAGCTGGGGCTGTCGCAGCCGACGGTGACGACGCAGATCCGCGCGCTGGAGGAGCAGTACGGGGTGGAGCTGTTCCACCGCGGCGGCGGGCGCCTGAGCTTGAGCGACGCGGGCCGGCGGCTGATGCCGCAGGTGGACGCGCTGCTGCAGCAGGAGCTGGACATCGAGTTCGCGCTGCGCGATTCCGCCGAGCTGCGCGGCGGCACGCTGCGGCTGGGCGCGACCGCGCCGTACTACACGCTGACGCTGGCGCAGCGGTTCCGGACGCGGCACCCGCGGGTGGAGCTGAGCATCGCGGCCGGCAATTCACGGCAGATGGTGGACGCGCTGCTGGCTTACGAGGTGGACCTGGCGACCTCCAGCCACCTGGTGGACGACGCGCGGCTGCACCGCGTCGAGCTGGGTGCCGACCCGCTGGTGCTGCTGCTGCCGCGCGGCCATGCGCTGGCGCGGCGCGCGGCGGTGTCGCTGACGGCGCTGGCGGAGGAGACGCTGCTGGTGCGGGAGCGCGGCTCGATGACGCGGACCTTGAGCGAGCAGGCGCTGGACGCAGCCGGCGTGCGCCCGCAGGCGCAGATGGAGATCGCCAGCCGGGAAGCATTGCGCGAGGCGGTGGTGCGCGGGCTGGGGCTCAGCATCTTCGCGGCGCACGAGACCGGGCGGCACCCGGACCTGATCGCCCTGCCCTTCGAGCAGGACGTGCCGCTGGTGCGGGAGTACCTCTACTGCCTGCGGGAGCGGCAGGGGGCGACGCTGGTGGCGGCGATGCTGGCCTGCGCGCGGGCGGAAGACTGAGGTCGGATCGAGTCTTCTGCCGCTCAGGTGACACGCGCGCGGGCGCGGCGGCTTACTGCCCGCCTGGTGGGGTGCCTTGCCCGTCCTTCAGGTGCTTGGCGAGGAAGACCTCCACGCGCCTGGCGAAGTCGACACTGTTGTCTAGGTTCCCGAAGCCGTGGGCTTCGCCGCGGTACGTGATCCATTCGGGCGGACGGCCCGCCTTCACGAGCGCGTCGCGCATGCGCTCGCCATGCTCGATGGGGACGCGGACGTCGCGTTCGCCGTAGGCCAGCAGCAGCGGCGCACGGATGCGGTCGGCCAGCAGCACCGGGGAATTGGCCTTGAGCATGTCGGCATCCTTGACTGCATCGCCGACCATCGTGGGCGCCATGTAGCTGCGGTAGGAGCTGCCGAGGTCGTCATCCACCCAGCTGTCGCCCTTGACCAGCAGCATCAGGTCGGTCACGCCGAGCCAGGCCACGCCGCAGCGATACAGCGCGCCGTCCTTGGCCAGCCCCATCAACGTGGCATAACCGCCGTAGCTGGCGCCCGCGATGCAGGCGCGGTCCGAGGCGAGCTTCTGCTGGCGCGCCCAGACCAGCGAGTCGGCGATGTCGTCCTGCATGGCCTGACCCCATTGGCGGAAGCCGTCGCGATAGTGCTTGTCGCCGTAGCCCTCGCTGCCGCGGAACTCGGGCTCGATGACGAGATACCCGCGCGAAGCGAGGAATTGCGCCCAGCCGTCCCATTCCCAGACGCGGCCGCGCACGAAGGGGCCGCCGTGAACCAGCACCACGGCCGGCGCCGGCTTGCCTGGCGCGACGCCCCGCGGCAGCGTGAGCCACACCGGCAGGTCGGCGCCGTCACGGGCCTTGATGCGGTGCAGCTCCTGGCCGGCCATCGCCCGCGGGTCGACGTCGGGGCGCTGGCGGCCGACCGCCTGCCAGCGGTCGGCCTCGGCGGCGGCGGCCCGGTAGATCCAGTACTCGCCAGGCTCCCGGTCCGAGAAGTTGCGCACCACGGCGACCATGTCCGCCTTGCCGCATCGCGCGCACTGGACGACGTTGACGCCTTCGGTGAAGCGCGCGTCGACCAGTTTCTGGAAGTCACGCATCGCGGGGTCGAACCACGCCGTCGCCTGCGCGTCGGTCTGGTAGCGCAGGCCGACCGTGCGCCCCGCATCCCGAATCACCGCGCTCTGTGCGTCGAACCCTGGGGCACTGAGCAGGGCGCGGGGTTCCGGCTTGCCGGTCTGGAAATCGAAACGGGTGAGCACCTCATAACGTTGCGCGCCTTCGAGCCGTTTCACGAAGAGGCGGCCGGTGTCGTCCACCGCGACGGGAACGAAGGGCAGACCCAGCAGGTCGCCGCGCGTGAGTTCGGACCAGGTCTTCTCGCCCGGTCCGCGCCAGTGGACGACCTGCACGTTCTCCTGTTCGGTGATCACGAGGCGGGCCTCGCCATGACTGTCGAAGAGGAAGCGTACGGCGCCGCGAGGTTCGTCGAAGGTCGCGGGCAACGCGCGGCCGGTGTCGACGTTCAGCCAGAACGGGGTGTAGGCGCTGCGGTTGTTGGAGCGGTTGAGGCCGAACTTGCCGACGAGCACCCGATTGCCCGGTTCGCCCTCATGGGGGAAGGGCACGGTAAGGAGCCGATGATTCCAGGTCAGCGCGCCGCCGAAGGCCTTGCGCTCGCCTTCGGTCTCGTGCTCGCGCTGGACCAGTTGCCGGATGCCGGAGCCATCCGCCGCGACCGAGAACAGCCCGCTGGCCTGGTAGTGGGTCCCGGAGGCGATGCGCCGATCGGTCGCGGAGAAGACCAGCTTGTCGTCGTTGACCCAGTAGAAGTCGCCGACGTCGTCGTTGCTGAACTGGACGACGCGACGGGCCTCGATCTTGGCCCCCAGTTCGAACACGTAGAGGCCGACGCGCAGGCCGGGGCCGCCCGGCGCGGCGACGGCCAGGCGCTTGCCGTTCGGCGAGAGCTTGGCTTCATTGAGCTCGGCGTTCTTGAAGAACACCTCCGGCGGCACGGAGGCCGGCACGGGCGCCGGCTGCGCAAGGGCGACGCCCTGCAGGCCGGCCAGCGCAAGGGCGAGCGACAGCGCGCAGCGGCGCGCGACGGAGATCGGTGTCATCGGGTACTCCCTCGTTCCGCCGCGCCGCGCAGGCGGCCGGCGATGGTCTTTTCTTGGCGGGGGATGCTAGCCGCGTCGCGAGGGGCGATGTCTGGGGGATGTCCCGGAGCGGCCCCACCCCTCGGAGGAACTACCTCCCCGGAGATTCGCCCGGAAAGTGCCACCGCTCGCATCGCAGAGAATCCCCCGATGCGCATCCCGTCCCGCCGAATGCCGAAGGCCAGCCCCGAGTCCCCCAACCGCTGGCAACGGGTTGCCGCTCCCGTGATGGTTTGGGGCGTGCTCGTGGCCCTCGCCGGTTGGTACTTGTGGAAGCTGGTTCGAGATCCCGTCGGCGTGCTCACAGTGACCGCCATGATCGCGGGCGTGGCGGCCGCCTGGTACCTCGGGCGGGGCCTCCCGCAGCTGAGGCGGACGGAAGCAGCCCTGCGCGACCTGGCGGCCGCCCGCGCGGGCCAGTCGATCTGCGAGTTCTCGCGCGATTTCGATCTCCGCGAGGTCGACCCGTGGATCGTGCGAGCAGTCCATGAAGCGTTGCAGAGCGAGATCCACGTCGCCTACCGCTTGAGCGGATTCCCCGTCCGGGCCGACGATCGGATGGTCGCCGACCTCCACATCGATCCCGAGGAGCTCGACTTGAGCGTCGTGGAGACCGTCGCCGACCGCGCGTGCCGATCGCTGGACAACTGGGCCGCCAACCCGTTCCACAAGGACACCGACACCGTGCGCGGCCTCGTGCTGTTCCTCAACGCCCAGCCGCTGGTCCGACCGAAGGCGGCGGCCGCAGCGGCTGCAGCGGCTGCAGCCGCCGCGTAGATACTCGGCGCCTGCGGCCGACAGCGCCGCGCGCCAGCGACCCGAATCGAACGCCACCGATGTCCATTGAAATGCGCCCCCCGATGAGCTCGCTCGTGATCGGCACGATCAGCGCGGCGTTCTTCTTCTGGCTCGCCGCCGTGTCCTTCATGACCGGCACGCACCCCGCGGCCACGCTCGGCACCGCGCTCTGCTTCGGCGTGCTCGGGCTGATGGCGCTGCCCATGGTCGCGGACTACTTCTTCGCCCGCCATCGTCTGTCCGACGAGGCCATCGACTACGGTCGCCGTTTCGGCGGCCGCGGCACGATGCGCTGGGCCGACGTGCGACTCGTCCGCTTCTCGCCGACGATGAAATGGTTCGTGCTCGAGGACCCGTCCGGACACAAGGCGAGGGTGTCGGCCAGCCTCGCCGGGCTGCCGGAGTTCGCGAGACTCGTTCTCGCGCACGTGCCGCCCGAGGCGGTCGACAAGAAGACGCACAAGCTGCTCGTCGATGCAGGCCTTGGCAGGCGGCCCCGCGTGTGGCTCTGAGCGAGGCAAGACCTGACGCTCGAAGGAGCGCGCGGCATCAATCCGCGGTGATCCCCCGCTCCTTCACCAGCTTCGCCCATTGCGGCAGTTCCTTCTCCAGCCGCGCGCGTGCCTGCGCCGGCGTCGACGGCGTAGCCTCGAAACCTTCCTTCGCCATCCGGTCCTTGACCGCCTGGGCGGTGAGCACCGCGTGCAGCGACGCGTTCAGCTTGTCGATCACGGGCCGCGGCGTGCCCGCCGGCGCGAAGACCATGAACCAGGTCTCGAAGGAATAACCCGGGACGCCGGCCTCCGCGATCGTCGGCACGTCCGGCATCAGCGGCGAGCGCTTCGGTCCGGTCACACCCAGCGCTCGCAGCTTGCCCGACTGCACGTGGCCCTGCGCCGCCGACAGCACCGGGAAGGACATCTCGACCTGCCCGCCGATCGTGTCGCTCAACGCGGGACCGCCGCCGCGATACGGGATGTGGACGATGCTCACGCCCGCGACCGCCTTGAAAAGCTCCGCCGACATGTGGAAGGTGCTGCCCGTGCCGGCCGACGCGTAGGAGAGCTTGCCGGGCCGGCTCTTCGCCAGCGCGATCAGCTCCTTGACCGACTTCGCCGGCACCTGCTCGTTGACGACGAGCACGTGCTGCGAGCTCGCGACCATGCCGATCGGCGCCAGGTCCTTGAGCGTGTCGTAGGGCATCTTCGGCGTCAGCGCCGGATTGATCGCGAGCGAGACCGTCTGCAGGCCGATGGTGTAGCCGTCGCCGGCGGACTTCGCGACCTCGGCCACGCCGACGTTGCCGCCCGCGCCGGCCTTGTTCTCGACCACCAGCGGTCTGCCGAGCGCCTTGCCCCACTCATCCGAAATCAGGCGCGCGACGATGTCCGCGCTGCCGCCGGGCGCGTACGGCACGATCAGCCGCACGGGGCGGTCCGGGTAGGTCTGCGCAAAGGCGGTCGCCGGCAGCATCATCGCGGCCAGCGCCGCCGAGCCTGCCGCGATCAGGGATCTGCGAATCATCTTGTCTCCTGTGAAGCCCCGGTCGTGCGCCGGAGTCGGCCCATGCTAGGCCGGAGACGGCCGTCCGGCATGTCGACCCGGATCATTCTTTCGTTCCTGGGGGTTATGAAACCCGCCGCCTGCCGCGCGGCTGTCGATCACCGCTGGCCGAAGCTATTCCGATAGGCGCTCGGGCTGACACCGGCGATGCGCTGGAACTGGTTCCGGAAATTCGCGGCCGAGCCGAGGCCGACGGCCTCGACGATCTGCTCGATGCTCGAGGACCCGGTCTCGAGCATCTCCTGCGCGCGGCGGACCCGCGCCTGGATCAGCCACTGCACCGGCGCGACGCCGAACTGCTCCTGGAATCGTCGATGCAAGGTCCGCGGACTGACGCAGCCCTTGCCGGCGAGCTCGGTCATCGGAATCGGACGGTGCAGCTGCTTCAGCGCCCACGCGATGACTGGCTGCAGGTCGCGATCCGGCGGCAGGTCGGCGGGCTGGATGAACTGCGCCTGGCCGCCCTCGCGCTGCAACGGGACGACCGACAAGCGCGCCATCCTCGCGGCCACGGCCGTGCCGTAGTCGCCGCGCACCATGTGCAGGCAGAGATCGATCCCGGCGGCTGCGCCGGCCGACGTGAGGATCTGCCCGTTGTCGACGAAGAGCACCGAGGGATCGAGGTCGACCTCCGGATGGCGCTGCGCCATCAGCGGAGCGGCGGCCCAGTGCGTCGTCGCGCGCAGTCCGTCGAGCAGTCCCGCCTGTGCGAGCACGAACGCGCCCGTGCAGATCGACGCGATCCGCGCGCCGCGCGCGTGCGCCGCCACGAGCGCGCGCTTCACCGCTGGACTGATCGACGTCGCCGGCGACTCGATGCCCGGCACGACGATCGTGTGCGCACGCCTGAGCGTGGCGAGGCGGCGCTTCACGCCGATCGTGAAGCCGCCGGTGTCGATCTCGTCGGGCTCACTGCAGACCGTGACCGCGTAGCCCTTGCGCCCGTCATCCAGCGCGACGCGGCCGAAGACCTCGCCGGCGATCGTCAAGTCGAAAGGCACCACGCCCGGCAACGCGAGCACGGCGACCTGGATCGGAGAGGCCGCGACAGGTAAAGGCACGGTGGCGGCGGATCGCGAGGTGGGCATGGACAGAAACTCCAACACGGGACATCGACAGATCGCCATTCTCCACGCCTCTGGCTGAAAACAGTCGAAGGACGTCGATTCAGCCACTTTCGGAGACGGCACCAGATCGGAAGAATCCACCGTGTTCCGCCTGGACCTCACGGAGTTCCCGTTGCCTCATTCGTCTCCTCGCTCCGCCGCTCATCGCCTCTCGATGCTTCGACGGCTCTGCCTGCTGGAAGCGTTCACGCTGCTGGCGCTGGTATTGATCGCCGTCCCCTTGAAGCACCTGGCGGATCTACCGATCGCCGTGTCCGTCATGGGCCCGGTACACGGCATGGGCTTCCTCGTCTTCTGCTGGCAGCTCGCGCAAGCCACGACGGAGCGTGCGGTCGACGCACCGACAGCGTGGCGACTGCTGCTTGCCGCGTTCATCCCGCTCGGTGGTCTCTACAGCTGGCGCATGTTGCGTCGTGGAGCCGTGGCGTGATCTACCTCTGGCTCAAGGGACTGCACCTGGCGGCCGTGCTCACCTGGGTGGGCGGATTGGTGCTGCTTGCCATCGCGACTGCCGCGCTCCGCCCCGTCAAGGAGGCGGTCCTGCTGCCGCACGAGAAGCGCCTGGCGACGGCGATCCTGAAGTGGGACCGACGCGTGACCACACCGGCGATGCTGACCGCATGGGCCCTGGGCATCGGCCTTGCAAGTTGGGGCGGCTGGTTCGGCGCGCTCTGGCTGAACGCCAAGCTGCCGATCGTCGTGGGGCTGTCCGGGCTGCACGGCGCCCTGTCGGCGACGCTGCGCCGGCACGTCGATCAGGACGAGCGCCCTGCCCCGGCGTGGATCCGTCATGCGCCGGTCATCGCGATCGTCGGCATCAGCGCGATCGCGCTGCTGGCGGTGATCAAGCCGTGAGCGTTCCCCGGCCCGTGCTCAGACGTCGAAGCCGGGACACTGCCTTCTCGCCTGCCGCAGCAGCGTCGGCCACACGAACGCCCCGCCCAGGCCGCCGGTCTGCACGCGCATCGACTCGGCGGTCCCGCGGATGATCGCGTCGTGGACGGGCGTCAGCTCGACGCCGCCGGCCTGCGCCGCGATCTGGATCTGACAGGCGCTCTCGAAGGTGTACATCGACAGGAAGGCATCGCCGATCGTCTTGCCGACGGTCAGCAGCCCGTGGTTGCGCAGGCAGTAGAAGATCTTGTCGCCGAGGTCGTTCTGCAGCCGCGGCTGCTCGTCGGGGCGGATCGCGACGCCCTCGTAGTCGTGGTACGCGAGCGAGGCCAGCACGAAGGTCGATTGCTGCGAGATCGGCAGCACCCCGCCCTTCTGCGCCGACACCGCCACGCCGGCGCGCGTGTGCGTGTGCAGCACGCAGCCGATGTCGTGCCGCGCCGCGTGGATCGCGGAATGGATGATGAAGCCGGCCTGGTTCACCGGGAACGGCGTCTCCTGCAGCTTGTTGCCCGACGCGTCGACCTTGATCAGGCTGGAGGCGGTGATCTCGTCGAACATCAGCCCGTAGGGATTGATCAGGAACTCATGCGCGTCGCCGGGCAGGCGCGCGCTGATGTGCGTGAAGATCAGGTCGCTCCAGCCGTAGCGCGCGACGAGCCGGTAGCACGCGGCGAGGTCCACGCGCAGTTGCCATTCGGCGTCGCTGACCTGGCCCTTGAGCGAGGGAATGCGGGCGGTGATGTCGTCCATGAGCGTCTCCTGATCGCGCCGGACCATCGAACGGGGCCGGTCAGCGGGGGATCGTGCTACTGGCCGGCCCTACTCGCTGTCGCGTTCACGACAGATTGGATGACGCCTCGGCTCGCTGACATCAGAGATCTAGCGGATCTGAGTTCTATCCATGTCAGCACCTTCTTCGGAGAATGGACCGCCATGTCGCCCATGAGCATCCAGCCGAAGCAGCGGCCCGATCGCCGCCTCGACCCGCAGCGCGCCGCACCGGACCTCACCGATCCGCTGCTCGTCTATTGCCTGAAGGTCACGATCCTGTCGCTGCTGGCAGCCGCGTCACTTCAGGGACTCGCGACCTTCGTCGTCCAATCGATCGGAATACCAACGCCGCGCTTACCCAACCCGCCGCTCCCGGCCGTCGACTGGTTCGGCGCAACGCTTCTTGCGCCGCTCGTCGAGTCGCTACTCGCCTGGGCCGCCGGATCACTGCTCCGAAGCATGACCCGGGCGCGATGGGCCTCAAGCATGGTGATCGGCCTCATCGCAGGAGCCGCTCACGGTGCGATTCATCCCATGTGGTTCTTCGGACCGGCAGCGTCCTTCGCTGTCTTCGCATGGGCGTGGTTGCGATGGAGAGACGCCGGGCGCTCGCATCACTTCCTGATCCTTCTTGTCCCACACATGCTTCAGAACATCGTCGCGATGTCTCTGCAGGCCCTCGTCGAGCGCTTCTGACCGGGATCGTCACGATTCGCCCGGAGACCTCGATGGAAAGGAACCTCCAACGATTTTCACCCGCCCAATCCATATGCAGAAAGATGCAAAACTGCGGTGTTCTGCATATGACTTGGGCAAAGTGACCCGAACAGCTACACGCCTTCGAGCAGGCGCGGAAACTTTCGGGTGCGGAATTCATCCAGCACGTCGGAGGTCCGCTTCCATGCATCGCCAGGGAGATGGGCGATCACCTTGCGCCAGACGTTCTCAAACGCAGCGATCGCATCCGCCTCCTCGAAACGCCTGCCCGCCGGCAGCAGTGGCCCGATGTCGTCGGTCAGACTGGCGATCAGCTTCTTGAGCATGCGCTCTTCGGCATGGGCTCGAGTGATCGTTGTTCCTTCCAGGCCGAGGTAATGGTCGAAGGCCATGATGACCATGCGCGCATCAAGACCGAGAGACTCCAGCCCGTGATGCAGATCGAAGAGGTCGCGATTCTTCCGGCGCTGGAGCAGCGCGCGCAACTTCGTCCCGAAGAGCTCCTCCGGCGCGAAGGTGGTGATGTCGCATGCGCCGCTGTACCAGCCGTTGCGCACGTCGAAAGGCATCTCGTGCAGCCCCATCAGGTTCGCGTGCTCCCGGGTGTTCATCTCGACCTTGAGCAGCAGTCGCTCGTCCGGCGCCCCTTCCGGATTGAACCTGTAGTTCAAGTGCAGCGAATGCGCGGCCACCTTTCGCGACGGCACGCCGAGCCACGCCAACGCCTCCCGGATGGCATCGATGGTCTTGCCGATCGGCTCGGGCCTCGTCTGCACGAGATCGATGTCTTCCGAGTAACGCAGCGGCTCGGGGAACAGCAGCTTGTTGATGGCAGTGCCGCCACGGAAGGCGATCCGGCCCTTCAGGGCCGGCGAGTTGAACAGGTCACACAGCGCGCGGCAGATGATGAGGTCTTGTTCAACCTGTCGTTCATCCACCCAAGGGGCAGTCTGCGCCCAGGCTTCCAGGTACTTCCGAGTAATCAAAGATCGATCTCCACCTCCTGGTTCAACAGGAGTTTCCATTTGGCGTTCTTCTCGAAGTCTTCTGCCAACGAAGGGATCACGGGCTTGGCCACCGGATCCAGCAACACCGTTGTCTTCGCGCCAGCGGCGAAAGGCTCCAGAGCCCTCGCCTGCTTGTCGTGATGAAAGTGCTCGAAAAGAAAACCGAGTCTTCGCACACACGGCGTCTCGTAGTGGGAGGCCAACTGCGCCAAGCGCCCTGATCGGGCCTTGTCGCCGAACGTCATCACCAGCTGCGCGACGCCGTTGATGCCGCCCGCCTTCTCTGAATAGCGAGCCGCATCGAGGAGCGTCAATTCGACCCCCGCCGCTTTTGCAAAGCCAGCCCGCGTCTTGATCGTTGTCAGAAAATCAGCTTGATTCACCGCAAAAAAATCTTCCGCCCCCTGCGTCAGGAACTGGATCCTGCTGCGCCCGATCTCGAAGCTGCGAAGTTGCCTTGGGACGATCACCTGGAAGACCATCGCGGCCTGGTGCGAAGAGCCATGGAGCGCGGCGGCCCGATACAGCGACACGCGATAGTCCAGGTCCAGGTAGGCCATGAGCGGTCCGATCCACTGGGCCGGATCAGGAATGCCATAAGCCCGGTCCTCGGGCCGCATGACGACATAGAAACCCTTGTGGACGTTGACGATCCGTCCGCGCTTTCCCAAGCGCACGAGGGCTGCATCGAGCCCCGCCTTCGTCAAACCCAGCGCCTGCTCCGCTTCTTCCCGCGAAAACGTCGCCTCCCCGACGGTGAGGCGCTGATCCACGAAAAGGTCGAGTGCAGACATTCCCAAACCATATGCAGAAACTTGCAGATTTGCAAGTTTCTGCATACAACTTGGGCACGAAAAAGGGCGCCGTGGCGCCCTTTTCCCCCTAGAAAACCCAGCCTCAGAACGCCGCGATCCCCGTCTGCGCGCGCCCCAGGATCAGCGCATGGATGTCGTGCGTGCCCTCGTAGGTGTTGACCACCTCCAGGTTGACCAGGTGTCTGGCGATCCCGAACTCGTCGCTGATGCCGTTGCCGCCCAGCATGTCCCGCGCCGTGCGCGCAATGTCCAGCGACTTGCCGCAGCTGTTGCGCTTCATGATGGACGTGATCTCCACCGCCGCCGTGCCCTCGTCCTTCATGCGGCCCAGCCGCAGGCAACCCTGCAGGCCCAGCGTGATCTCGGTCTGCATGTCGGCCAGCTTCTTCTGCACCAGCTGGTTGGCCGCCAGCGGCTTGCCGAATTGCTGGCGGTCCATCGTGTACTGCCGCGCCGTGTGCCAGCAGAATTCCGCCGCGCCCAGCGCGCCCCACGCGATGCCGTAACGCGCGCTGTTCAGGCAGGTGAACGGGCCCTTGAGACCGCGCACGTCGGGGAAGGCGTTCTCCTCCGGGCAGAAAACCTCGTCCATCACGATCTCGCCGGTGATCGACGCCCTCAGGCCCACCTTGCCGTGGATCGCCGGCGCGCTCAGGCCCTTCCAGCCCTTCTCCAGCACGAAGCCGCGGATCTGGCCGCCGTCGTCCTTGGCCCAGACGACGAACACGTCGGCGATCGGGCTGTTGGTGATCCACATCTTGCTGCCGCTCAGCGAATAGCCGCCGTCGACCTTGCGCGCCCGCGTCACCATCGAGCCTGGGTCCGAGCCGTGATTCGGCTCCGTCAGGCCGAAGCAGCCGATCCATTCGCCGCTGGCCAGCTTGGGCAGGTACTTGCGCTTCGTCGCCTCGTTGCCGAATTCATTGATCGGCACCATCACCAGCGAGCTCTGCACGCTCATCATCGAGCGGTAGCCGCTGTCCACGCGCTCCACCTCGCGCGCGATCAGGCCGTAGCAGACGTAGTTCAGGCCGGCACCGCCATATTCCTCGGGGATCGTCGGGCCGAGCAGGCCCAGCTCGCCCATCTCGCGGAAGATCGCCGCGTCGGTCTTCTCGTGCCGGAAGGCCTCCAGCACGCGCGGCGCCAGCCGGTCCTGGCAGTAGGCCGCCGCGGCGTCGCGCACGGCGCGTTCGTCGTCGGTCAGCTGCTGCTCCAGCAGCAGCGGATCGTCCCAGTGGAATGCGGCCTTCGCGGCCTTGGATGCGTGGCTCATGTGTCTCTTCCGTTCTTGAATGCGTGGAGGCCGGCGGTGCGCGCTGGCCAAATGCCGTCGTTCGCGGCGGGTCGATGTCGATCCTAGTCCCGTGCCGGCACCACCGCTGTCACCTCGATTTCAAGCTTCGCACGGTCCTCGATCAGACCCGCGACCTGGACGGCGGTCATCGCGATGCCGTACTCGCTGCCCAGCACCTCGCGGTAGGCCTGCCCGACCTCGCGGCCACGGGCGACGTATTCCCGCTTGTCGAGCAGGTACCAGGTCATCCGCACGATGTGCCGCGGCTGCGCGCCGGCTTCGGCCAGCACCGCCTTGATGTTGAGCAGCGCCTGGCGGCACTGGTCGATGAAGTCGTCGCTCTCGAACTGGCATTGGCCGTTCCAGCCGATCTGCCCGGCCACGCTGACCACCGTGCCGGTCGCGGCCACGCCGTTCGCGTAACCGCGCGGCGGCGCCCAGCCCGCGGGCTGCAGCACGCGCTTGGCGGCGCCTGTCCTCTCGTTGTCGTGGCCGTTGTCGTTGTTGTTGTCGTTGTCGTTGTCGTTGTCGTTGTTGTTGCTCATCGTCGTGACTCCTCTACTGCTCTGACGATTGATGGGATTGCTGCTGCTGGACCGCCCGCACCAGCGCGGCGCGGACGTCCTCGGGGAAGGGTTGCGACTGGTGCGTCTCGAGCGAGGTGCACACCAGCACCTGCCCGAAGCTGACGCGCGGACTGTCCGCGCCGTCGAAGCTCACGCGCAGCGACAGCGAGCTGCGCCCGACGCGCTCGATCCACAGCCGCTGCACCAGCCGCTCGCCCAGGCGGCTGATGCGCTCGAAATTGGTCTGCAGCTGCACCGTCGGCAGGCCGACGCGGCGCGGGCCGAGCAGCTCGGCGTACGGCACGACCAGCCCCTCGTTGAACCAGTCCTCGACGAAGGCGTTCAGCATCTCGAAATAGCGCGGGAAGAACACGATCCCCGCCGGGTCGCAATGCCCGAAGCGGATCAGCACCTCGCGCTCGAAAGCAGCCGTCATGTCGTCCTCCTGCTCCTGTCGTTCCGAGTCTCGCCGTGTCCTGCGGGGTCGCTGCGCGTCGCGTGCCGTCATACGCCCAGATGCCGGTGCCACAGCCCGTGATCGGCCGCCAGCGCCGCCGAGTCCCCGCGCCACACGACCTGGCCCCGTTCCAGGATGCTGTGCCGGTCCGCCAGCCTGATCAGCCGCTTCACGTACTTGTCGACCACCAGGATCGTCTGCCCGGCCTGCCGGAGCGTGTCCAGGCAGCGCCAGATGTCCTCGCGGATCAGCGGGGCCAGGCCCTCGGTGGCTTCGTCCAGCACCAGCAGCCGCGGATTGGTCACCAGGGCGCGGCCGATGGCGAGCATCTGCTGCTCGCCGCCCGACAGCTGCTGGCCCATGTTGCTCTCGCGCTCCTTCAGCCGCGGGAAGAGCGCAAAGACGCGCTCGACGGTCCAGGGCTCCGTCGCGCGGCAGCGGTTGGCCTCGAAGGCCCGCAGGTGCTCCAGCACGCTGAGGTTGGGGAAGATCTGCCGGCCTTCGGGCACGATCGCCAGCCCCAGGCGCGCGATGCGGTCGGCGCGCCACCCGGTGACGTCCTCGCCCGCGAAGCGGATGCGGCCGCCGTTCGGCGCCAGCCAGCCGGTCAGGCAGCGCAGCGTCGTGCTCTTGCCCATGCCGTTGCGGCCCAGCAGCGTCGCGACCTCGCCCGCCGCGATGCGCAGGTCCAGGCCGAAGAGCACCTGGCTGTCGCCATAGCCGGCGCGCAGGCCTTCGATCTCGAGCAGCGCGTCGCTCATGGCATGGCCTCCGCGGGTGGCTTCGCCGCCGGCTCGGCATGGCGTTCGCCGTCGCCGTCCGCCTCGTCTCCGTCCGCCTCGTCGCCAAGGTACGCCAGCTTCACCGCCGCATCGTTGCGGATTTCCTCCGGAGAGCCGGTCGCGATCACACGCCCGCTCACCAGCACCGAGACCCGATCGGCGAGCTTGAACACCGCCTCCATGTCGTGCTCGACCAGCAGCAGGGTCAGGTGTTGCGCCTTCAGCGCGGACAGCAGCTCGACCATCCGCGCCGATTCGTCCGGACCCATGCCGGCCATCGGCTCATCGAGCAGCAACAGCCGCGGCCGCGCGGCCAGCGCCAGTGCCAGTTCCAGCTGACGCTGCTCGCCATGCGCCAGACTGCCCGCGACGCGGTCGGCCATCGCCGCGAGACCGACCAGCGTCAGCATCGCCTCGGCGTCGGCATAGGCGGCCTCGTCCGCGCGCGCCGCACGCCACCATGGCGGCGCCGACGGCCGTCGCGCGAGCACCGCCAGCACGACGTTGTCCAGCACGGTGAAGCGGCGGTAGATGCTGGTGATCTGGAACGAGCGCACCAGGCCCTCGCGCACGCGGCGCGGCATCGGCAGCGCGGTCACGTCCTCGCCGTCGAAGAAGATGCCGCCGCCGTCGGGCGACAGCGCGCCGGAGATCTGGTGGATCAGCGTGGTCTTGCCGGCGCCGTTCGGGCCGATCAGCGCGTGGGTCTCGCCGGCGCGGACGTCGAAGCTGGCCTCGTCCGTCGCCGTCAGCGCGCCGAAACGCTTCACCAGACGATGCACCTGGAGCAGCGAGAGCTCCGGCAGCGGCGATGACGTCAATGGCAGCGATGACGGCAGCGGCGATGGCATGGGCGCCTTCGTGGTGTCACGCATGCGCGGCTCCCTTGGACTTCGACGGCGCCGTCGAGGACCTCGCCTGCTTCACGCCGAAGCGGTCGAAGATCCCCGCCAGCCCGCGCGGCGCGAAGAGCACCACGACGAGCAGGATCGCGCCGAGCGCGAACTGCCAGTGGATGGTCACGCCGGACAGCAGTTCCTCGAGCAGCAGGAACACCGCCGCGCCGATCGGTCCGCCCCACAGCGCGCCGGCGCCGCCGAGGATCACCATCACCATCAGCTGCCCCGACTGCGACCAGTGCATCAGGTGCGGCGAAACCAGCCCGTTGAGATTCGCGAGCAGCGCACCGGCGAGCCCCGCGATCGCGCCCGCGACGACGAAGGCCATCCACTGCACCGCGAAGACGCGACCGCCGGTCGCGGTGACGCGGGTCTCGTTCTCGCGCGCGGCCTGCAGCAGCCAGCCCAGCGGCGAATTGACCAGCCGCCGCAGCCCCGCGAAGACCAGCGCGAACAGCCCCAGCGCGACCCAGTAGAAGGACGCGTCGTCGGCGAGGTTCACCGGCAGGCCGTCCAGCACGGACCGCGCCGGCACCGGCAGGCCGTCGTCGCCGCCGTAGGCCTTCAGCGAGACGGCCAGGTAATGGAACATCTGCGCGAAGGCCAGCGTGATCATGATGAAGTAGACGCCGCGCGTGCGCAGGCTGATGGCGCCGATGAGCGCCGCCGCCGCGCCGGACACGGCCATCGCCGCCGGCCAGGCGATCCAGGCCGAGGTCACGCCGGCGTCCGCCAGAACGCCCACCGCGTAGGCGCCGATGCCGACGAAGGCCGCATGGCCGAAGCTCACCAGGCCGCCGAAGCCGAGGATCAGGTTCAGGCTTGCCGCCGCGATCGCGAAGATCAGCACGCGGGTCGCGACCACCGTGTAGAACTCCAGGCCCAGCGCTTGCAGCAGCGGTGGCAAGGCCGCGAGCGCGAGGAACGGCGCCCAGACCCAGGCCCCGCCGGCGCGGTGGTGCAGCAGGGTGCGCCGGGGACGCAACGGGCCGGTGGGGCTGGTGATCGGATCGGTCATCGGATCAGCCTCTCGCGGGGAACAGGCCGCGCGGTTTCCAGAACAGCACCGCCGCCATCAGGACGTAGATCAGGATGGCCGCGAGCGACGGGCCCAGCGTGGACGCCACCTCCGGCGACGCGACCTGCCGCAGCACCGCCGGCAGCAGCGTGCGCGAGCCGGTGTCCACCAGCCCCACCAGCAGCGCGCCGACCAGCGCGCCGCGGATCGACCCGATGCCGCCGATGACGATGACGACGAAGGCCAGGATGAGGATGCTTTCGCCCATGCCGACCTGCACCGCCAGCAGCGGCCCGAGCAGCGATCCCGCCAGCGCGCACAGCGCCGCGCCGATGCCGAAGACCGCGGTGAACAGCCGGTCCGCGGGCACGCCCATGGCCGTGGTCATCGCGCGGTTGGACGCGCCGGCGCGCACCCACATGCCCCAGCGCGTGCGGGTCACCAGCAGGTAGAGCCCGACGGCCACCGCCAGCCCCACGCCGATGATCAGCAGCCGGTAGGCCGGGTACATCAGGCCGGGCAGCAGCTCGACCGGACCGGACAACGCCGCCGGCGTGTTGAGCAGCAGCGGCTGCTCGCCCCAGATCATGCGCACGCCCTCGTTGAGCATCAGGATCAGCGCGAAGGTCGCCAGCACCTGGCTGAGGTGATCGCGCTGGTAGAGCCGGCGCAGCAGCGTCACCTCCAGCAGCATGCCGAACAGCGCCGTGCCCGCGACCGCGGCCAGGACCGCCACCCCGAAGGACGCGCCCGCCGCGATCGCCGCCGCGGCCAGGTAAGCGCCGACCATGTACAGCGAGCCGTGCGCCAGGTTGATCAGGTCCATGATGCCGAAGACCAGCGTCAGGCCGGCCGCCAGCAGGAACAGCATCAGCCCGAACTGCAGGCCGTTGAGGGCCTGCTCGGCGATCAGGATCGCGTCCATCTCGATGGGCTCCCGCTCGTCACTTCAGTCACGTCAGTCACTTCATCTTGCACTGCGGCGCGTACGCGTCCGCGTGCTGCTCGAAGATCTTGCCCAGCGTCCGGTTGGTCACGCGGCCCTGCGGGTCCTTGGTGATCACGCGCAGGTAGTAGTCCTGCACCGGGTACTGGTTGTGGTTGAAGCGGAAGGGGCCGCGGACCGACTCGAACTTCGCGGCCTTCAGCGCCTTCAGCAGCGCGGGCTTGTCCTCGATCTTCCCCTTCACGTCGCGCACCGCCGCGCCGATCAGTTGCGCCGCGTCGTAACCCTGGCTCGCGTACAGCGAGGGCAGCCGGCCGTAGGCCTTGACGAAGTCCGCGACGAAGCGCTTGTTGGCCGGGTTGTCCAGGTCGTGCGCCCAGTGCGAGCTGTTGAACATGCCCAGCATCGGCTCGCCGACGGCCTTGATCACGTCCTCGTCCGCGGAGAAGCCCGGCCCGAACAGCGTGATGTCCCTGGACAGCCCCGCGCCGACGAACTGCTTGATGAAGTTGATGCCCATGCCGCCGGGCAGGAAGATGTACATCGCGTCGGGCTTGGCCGCGCGCGCCTGCGCCAGCTCCGCCGAGTAGTCGAGCTGGCCGAGCTTGGTGTAGATCTCGTCGGCGACCGCGCCCTTGTAGTAGCGCCGGAAACCCGCCACCGCGTCCTTGCCCGCCGGGTAGTTGGGCGCGAGCACGACGACCTTCTTGAAGCCCTTGTCCATCACCGTCTTGCCGATGGCCTCGTGCAGGTTGTCGTTCTGCCAGGCGACGTTGAAGAAGTAGGGGTTGCACTGCTCGCCCGCGTACTGTGACGGGCCGGCGTTGGCGCTGACGTAGGGCACCTGCGCGGCGAAGACGCTGGGGCCGACCGCCAGCATGACGTTGGAGAACACGATGCCGGTCATGACGTCGACCTTGTCGCGCTTGAGCAGCCGCTCGGCGGACTGCTTGGCGACCTCGGGGTTCTGCTGGTCGTCGGCGGTGACGGTCTCCACCGTCAGGCCGCCGAGCTTGCCGCCGTTGTGCTGCACCGCGAGCGCGAAGCCGTCGCGGATGTCGACGCCCAGGCCGGCGCCCGCGCCGGACAAGGTGCTCAGCATGCCGACCTTGAGCTTGTCGGCCGCCTGCGCGGCGGGACCGGTCATGGCCAGCGCGGTGGACACGGCGAACGCGGCGAGCGTCTTGAGTGCGCCGGCCGCGTCGCGGTCAACGGTCGGGGCGGGCAGGAACGCGGGGGACTTCGACGGCTTCTTCATCGGCTTCTCCGGGGAGGAAAGGGGACGGTCGGTCGGAAGACTGCGGTTACTGCTCACGCAGGCGGAAGCGCTGCAGCTTGCCCGTTTCGGTGCGGGGCAGACTGGCGCGGAACTCTATCGCACGGGGGTACTTGTACGGGGCGATCGTGGCCTTGACGAAGTCCTGCATCGCCTTGATCAGCGCGGCTTCGTCGGTCCCGCCGAGCGAGCCCGGCTTGAGCACCACGAAAGCCTTCACGACCTGGCCGCGCTCGTCGTCGGGCACGCCGACCACCGCGCATTCGGCGACCGCCGGATGCGCGAGCAACGCGGACTCGACCTCGGGGCCGGCGATGTTGTAGCCGCCGGAGATGATCATGTCGTCGGTGCGCGCCTGGTAGACGAAGTAGCCGTCGGCGTCGATGAGGTAGGCGTCGCCGGTGAGGTTCCAGCCGTGCTTGACGTACTTGAGCTGCCGGTCGTCCGCCAGGTAGCGGCAGCCGGTCGGGCCCTGCACCGCGAGCTTGCCGACGCTGCCCCGTGGCACGTCGTTGCCCTCGTCGTCGACGACGCGCGCGCGATAGCCGGGCACCGGTTTGCCGGTCGCGCCGGACCGTGCCGTCTCCTCGGTGTGCGAGACGAAGATATGCAGCATCTCGGTCGCGCCGATGCCGTCGATCATCTCGATGTCCGTCGTGTCCTTCCACAACTGACGCGTCGCGGCGGGCAGCGCCTCGCCAGCGCTGACGCACTTGCGCAGCGAGGACAGGTCGTGCGCCTGGACCGCGCCGGTGCCTGCCGCAGCGATCGCCGCGGCCATCGCGCGATAGGACGTCGGCGCGGTGAAGCACACCGTCGCGCGGTACCGGGCGATGGCCGGCAGCAGCGCGTCGGGCGACGCTTTCTCCAGCAGCACCGCCGTCGCACCGACGCTCAGCGGGAACAGCAGGAGGCCGCCGAGGCCGAAGGTGAAGGCCAGCGGCGGGCTGCCGATGAAGACGTCGTCGGCCTGAGCGCGCAGGCAGTGCACCGGCCAGCAGCGGCAGATCGCGAGCACATCGCGGTGGAAGTGCATCGTGCCTTTGGGCTGTCCGGTCGTGCCGGAGGTGAACGCGATCAGCGCGCAGTCGTCGGAGGCGGTGTCGACGTTCTCGAAGCTGGTCGACTGTCGCTCGGCCAGCGCTTCCAGCCCGTGCGGCGCATCGCTGCGGAACAGGCACACCCGCGCCAGGACGGGACACTGCGCGCGCGCGGTCTCCAGTTCGTCGGCCAGCGCCGCGTCGCACAACGCATGCGACACGCGGGCCTTGTCGATGACCTGGCCCAGTTCCTTGGCCCGCAGCAGCGGCATCGTCGCCACCGCGATCGCGCCGGCCTTCATCACCGCGAACCAGCACGCCGCCATCTGCGGCGTGTTGGCGCCGCGCAGCAGCACGCGGTTGCCGGGCACCACGCCCAGCTCGTTCACCAGCACGTTGGCGATGCGGTTGGCCTGCGCCTGCAGCTCGGCGTAGGTCCAGCGGATCTCGCCGCCGCGACCGTCGCCGCCGATCACGCACGTCCGATGGCCCTGCCCTTCGGCCACCCAGCGGTCCAGCAGGTCCCGCGAGCAGTTCAGCCGCTCGGGGAACTGCAGCTCCGGCAAATCGAAGACCAGCGCGGGCCACTGGTCCTGCGGCGGCAGGTGGTCGCGGGCGAAGGTGTCCTGGTGGGCGGTGCGGTGCATGAGGAAGTCCTTATCCGTGCCTGTCCGTGCTCGTGCGTGCTCGTGCGTGCTCGTGTGTCCTGGCGCGTGCTCGTGAGCTCAGCCGTTCTTCAACAGGTCTCGTCCGATGATCAGCTGCTGGACCTCGCTGGCCCCTTCGTAGATGCGCAGCGCGCGGATCTCGCGGTACAGGGACTCGACGATCTCGCCGCGCCGCACGCCGCGGCCGCCGTGCAGCTGCACCGCCGCGTCGATGACGCGCTGCGCGCCTTCGGTGGCCATCAGCTTGGCCATCGCCGCCTCGCGCGTGATCGTGCGGCCCTGGTCGCGCTCCCACGCGGCGCGGTAGACCAGCAGCGCGCTGCTGTCGACGGTGCAGGCCATGTCGGCCAGCTTGGCCTGCGTCAGCGGCAGGTCGGCCAGCGTGGCGCCGAACATGGCGCGCTCCTTGGCCTGGTTCAGCCCTTCCTCGAGCGCCCGCCGCGCGAAGCCCAGCGAGGCCGCGGCGACCGAGGTGCGGAACACGTCCAGCGTCCGCATCGCCACCTTGAAGCCCTCGCCCGGCGCGCCGACCATCGCGGTCTTCGGCACGCGGCAGGCGGTGAAACGCAACCGCGCCAGCGGATGCGGCGCGATCACGTCGATGCGCTCGGCGATCTCGAAGCCCGGCGTGCCGGCGTCGACGATGAAGGCGCTGATGCCGCGCGATCCGGGCGCTTCGCCCGTGCGTGCGAACACGACGTAGAAGTCCGCGATCCCGCCGTTGGAGATCCAGGTCTTCTCGCCGTCGATGACGTAGTGGTCGCCGTCCTCGCGCGCCGCGCATTGCATCGCGGCGACGTCCGAGCCAGCCTCCGGCTCGGAGAGCGCGAACGCCGCCAACGCCTCGCCGCGCGCGACGCGCGGCAGGTAGGCCTCGCGCTGCGCGGGCGTGCCCATCAACGAGATCGCGCCCGATCCCAGTCCCTGCATCGCGAAGGCGAAATCCGCGAGACCATCGTGCCGCGCGAGCGTCTCGCGCAGCAGGCAGATGGCGCGCGTGTCGATGGCCTCGCCCTCGCCCGCCACCGCATGCCGCAGCCAGCCGCCGGCGCCGAGCGCCTTCACCAGCGATTTGCAGCTCGTGTCGACGTCGTCGTGATCGACCGCGCCATGCGCCAGGTTGCGCGCGCACCAGCCGTCCAGCTCGCTGGCGAGCGCGCGGTGCCTGTCCTCGAAGAACGGCCAATCCAGATGCTTCTGATGATTCATGGTCGGCCTCAATCGCCCTTGAACTCGGGCCGCTGCTTCGCGACGAACGCGTGGTACGCGCGGTGGAAGTCCTGCGTCATCATGCAGATCGCCTGCGCCTGCGCCTCGGCCTCGATGGCCTCGTCGACGCCCATCGTCCACTCCTGGTGCAGCATCCGCTTGGTCATCGCATGCGCGAAGTTCGGACCGGCGGCGATCTCCGCGGCCCAGGCCACGGCCTGAGCCTCCAGCGCGTCCGGCTCGGCGATCCGGTTGAGGAAACCCCACTGGTGCGCCTCTTCGCCACCCAGGCTGCGGCCCGTGTAGAGCAGGTCCGACGCGCGCCCCTGCCCGACGATGCGCGGCAGCAGCGCGCAGGCGCCCATGTCGCAGCCGGCCAGGCCGACGCGGGTGAACAGGAAGGCCGTCTTGCTGCGCGCCGTGCCGACGCGCAGGTCCGAGGCCATCGCCATGATCGCGCCCGCGCCGGCGCAGACGCCGTCGATCGCGGCAACCACCGGCTGCGGGCAGGCGCGCATCGCCTTGACCAGGTCGCCGGTCATGCGCGTGAACGCCAGCAGGTCCGGCATCGCCATCGTCGTCAGCGGGCCGATGATCTCGTGCACGTCGCCGCCGGAGCAGAAGTTGCCGCCCGCGCCCTGCACGACGATCGCGTTCACCTCGTCCACGTAGGCCAGCGTGCGGAACAGGTCGCGCAGCTCGGCATAGGATTCGAAGGTCAGCGGGTTCTTGCGCTCGGGGCGGTTCAGCGTGATGACGCCGACGGCGCCTTCCTGGCGCCATGCGAAGTGTTGGGGCTCGAAGCCCTTCAGGCTGCGCGTGTTGCCGCTGATGAGATGGCTGTCCATCGATGGGTACTCCTGTTTTCCCGGGTTCGCCGCGGCGATCAGTCGCTGGTGGCGGTCATTGCCCGGTGAGGTTCATTTGCGGGCGGCGTCGAGCTGCGCGAGGTGGCCCTTCAGCCCCGCGAGCAGCTCGTACACCTGCGTCTTCTGTTCGGGCGGCCAACCGGCCAGCAGCTCGACGATCCAGCCCTCGTGCGTCGCGGCCATGCGCTTGAACTGGCGTCGCCCGGCCGGCGTCAGCCGCACCGTGACGCTGCGCCGGTCCGACGGATGCGGCTCGCGCACGACGTGGCCCTCGGCCTCGAGCTGGTCGGTGATGCCGGTGACGTTGCCGCCGGTGACCATCAGGCGCTGCGACAACTCGCGCATCGTCAGGCCGTCGGGACTGCGCTCGAGCTGCGCGAGCAGGTCGAAACGCGGCAGCGTCGTGCCGAAGTCGTTGCGCAGGCGTTGACGGATCTGGTCCTCGATGCGCGTCGTGCAGGCCAGCAGACGCAGCCAGAGCCGCAGCGCCTGGTGATCGCCGTCGTGCATGCGCGACTCCAGGTCGGGGCCGAACTCCGCGCCGGACTCGTCGTCGACGTCTTGAGCCGCGCCCTTGGCCGAGGCGCGCGTCGCACCGTGGGTGGCATCCCGTGCAGCGTCACGCATCACATCACCTCCCCGCCGGCGACCGCGATCGCCTGTCCCGTGATCGAGCCGCTGTCGCGGCGCGCCAGCCACGCCACCGACGCGGCGACCTCCGCCGGGTCGATCAGCCGCCCTTGTGGATTGGCCGACGCCAACTCGGCGCGCGCCTCATCCGGCGTGCGGCCGGTCTTGGCGACGATGGTGTCGATCGCGCCGGCGACGATGGCGGTCTCGGTGTAGCCCGGGCAGACCGCGTTGACGGTCACGCCCTTGCGCGCCGTCTCCAGCGCCAGCGCGCGTGTGAGGCCGAGCACGCCGTGCTTGGCCGCGCAGTAGGCCGCGACGTAGGCGTAGCCCTTCAGCGCCGCGGTGCTCGCGATGTTGACGATGCGGCCGAAGCGGCGCTCGGTCATTGCGGGAAGCACCTCGCGGCTGCACAGGAAGCTGCCGGTGAGGTTCACGTTGAGCAGGCGCTGCCAGGTGTCGAGCGAGGTCTTCGCGAGCGGCGCCGTCTCGACCTGGCCGGCGTTGTTGACCAGCAGGTCGATCGGTCCCGCCGCGGCCACAGCCGCCGCGAAGGCCTGGCGCACGCTGGCCTCGTCGCCGACGTCGCAGACCTGCAGCTCGACGGACGGGCCGCCGTCGATGTTCAGCTGGTCGCGCTGTTCCTTCAGCCTGTCGATGCGCCGGCCCATCAGCGTGACGCGCGCGCCGTCGGCGATCAACGCCTGCGCGATCGCCGCGCCGATGCCGGAGCCGCCGCCGGTGACGACGGCGTGCAGGCCTTCGAGCGGGTACTTGTTGCTCATGCCGTTTCCTCGCCCCTGTTTCCAGTCGTCATGGCCGCCACCTCAGACGCCGAGCGCCCGGTTGGCTTGTTCCTGCGCGGCCGCCCCGCCGCCCGTGGCGCGCTGGCGCTCGAACTCGCGCTCCATCTGGCTCTTGCCGGAGAGGTACTGGGTCGGCCAGTCGAGGCCCGGGCCCGACAGGTAGCCGATCTTCGCCGCCTCGGTCAGCGTCCACGCCGGGTTGGCCAGGTGCGGACGCGCGATCGCGCAGAGGTCCGCGCGGCCGGCCGCGATGATGCTGTTGACGTGGTCCGCCTCCGAGATGGCACCCACCGCGATCGTCGCGATGCCGGCACGGTTGCGCACGCTCTCGCTGAACGGCGTCTGCCACATGCGGCCGTAGACGGGCTTCTCCTGTTTGCTCACCTGGCCCGAGGAGACATCGATCAGATCGGCCCCCGCGGCCTTGAAAGCCTCCGCCATCGCGACCGCGTCCTCGGTCGTCGTGCCGCCGGGCACCCAGTCGTTCGCGGAGATCCGAACCGACATCGGCCGATCCTGCGGCCACACGGCGCGCATCGCGGCGAAGACTTCGAGCGGATAGCGCAGGCGGTTCTCCAGCGAGCCGCCGAACGCATCGCCGCGCTGGTTCGTCAACGGCGACAGGAAACTCGACAGCAGGTAACCGTGCGCGCAGTGCAGTTCCAGCCAGTCGAAGCCGGCCTCGGCGGCCCGGCGCGTCGCGGCGACGAAGTCCGCCTTGACGCGGTCCATGTCCGCGCGGGTCATCTCGCGCGACCACTGGCTGACGCCGTCCAGATACTGCTGCGGCGAGGCCGAGATCAACGGCCAGTTGCCCTCGTCCAGCGGTTGGTCGATGCCGTCCCAGGCCACGCGCGTCGAGCCCTTCGCGCCGGCGTGGCCGAGCTGCATCGCGATCTTCGCGGTCGAGCTGCGATGCACGTGGTCGACGATGCGCCGCCAGCCGTCGCGCTGCGCGTCGTTCCACAAGCCCGGGCATCCCGGCGTGATGCGCGCGTCCGGCGAGACGCAGGTCATCTCGACGAACACCAACCCCGCGCCGCCCATCGCGCGGGCGCCGAGGTGGGCCAGGTGGTAGTCGCCGGGCTGGCCGTCCTCGCAGGAGTACTGCGCCATCGGCGACACGACGACGCGGTTCTTCAAGCTCACGCCGCGCAGCGTGAACGGCGTGAACATCGGGGGCGCCGCGCGGTCCAGGCCCGCGCGTCGCGAGAGCCAAGACTCGTATTCGCCGACATAGCGCGCGTCGCGCAGCCGCAGGTTCTCGTGCGAGATCCGCTGCGAGCGCGTCAGCAGCGAGTACGCGAACTGCTCCGGCGCCAGCCGCGCGTGGCGCTCGACGTTCTCGAACCACTCCGTCGAGTTGCGCGCGGCGTTCTGGATGCGCAGCACGTCGATCGACCGCGTGGCTTCGTATTCCTCCAGCGCTGCGGTCAGGCTGTCGACGCCGCCGCCGTGACGCTCGATGTCGCGCGCCAGCGCGATGGCGTCCTCCAGCGCGAGCTTGGTGCCCGAGCCGATCGAGAAATGCGCCGTGTGCGCCGCGTCGCCCATCAGCACCACGGGCGCGCGGCCGTTGTGATGCACCCAGCGCTTGCAGACAACGCGCGGGAAACGGATCCACTGCGCCGAGCCGCGCAGGTGCGCCGCGTTCGAGATCAGCGGATGGCCGTCGAGCACCTTGGCGAAGAGCTTCTCGCAGAAGGCGATGCCCTCTTCCTTGCTCATGTCCTCGAGGCCGGCGGCCTGCCAGACGTGCTCCGGCGTCTCGACGATGAAGGTCGAGTGCGTGTCGTCGTAGCGGTAGGCATGCGCCTGGAACCAGCCCCATTCGGTCTTCTGGAAGTCGAAGGTGAAGGCGTCGAAGAGCTTCGTGGTGCCCAGCCAGACGAAACGGCAGTTCCGCAGGTCGATGTCGGGCTGGTAGGTCGCGGCGTACTTCTGGCGCAGGCGGCTGTTGAGGCCGTCGGCGGCGATGATCAGGTCGGCGTCGATTTCCGCGTCGTCGGCGACATCCGTCTCGTAGCGCAGGACCACGCCCAGTTCCTCGCAGCGCTCGCGCAGGATGTCCAGCAGCTTGCGCCGGCCGATGCCGCAGAAGCCGTGGCCGCCGGACACCATCGTGCGTCCGTCGATATGGACGGCGATGTCGTCCCAGTGGTTGAAGGACTGCAGGATCTGCTCGGCCGTCTTCGGGTCGGCCTCGCGCAGCGCGGCCAGCGTCTGGTCCGAGAACACCACGCCCCAGCCGAAGGTGTCGCCGGCGCGGTTGCGCTCCAGCACCGTCACGTCGTGCGCCGGGTTCTGCCGCTTCATCAGCAGCGCGAAGTACAGGCCGGCGGGACCGCCGCCGATGCAGGTGATACGCATGGTGGGAAACCCGGCGAGCGTCGGGCGAGGACTGCTTGACGGGATCACTTTAGGCATTGATAGTTGAAGTGTCAACGATCAAGGGCTGGTAGATAACCCTGAGTCGATCGACGTCGTCGGACCGGGCGGCTTGCGCAAACGCTCCGGCCTTGTTGGAATTAACCGACACCACGGCCCAGGACGCCGCGCTAAGGTGCGCGCCGTCGTGCCGCAAGCCCGGCAGGAGCAGCAGATGAAGTCAACCAGTCCTTCCCCTCGGCGATCGCTGTGGGACATCTCGCCGGTGGTGGCGCCCGACGCGCCGATCTTTCCCGGCGACGAGCCCTACGCGTTGAAGTGGACCGCCCGCCTGTCGCCGGACTGTCCGGTGAACCTGAGCGCGATCACGATGTCGCCGCACGTGGGCGCGCATGCCGATGCGCCCTTGCATTACGCCGACGGCGTCGCGAGCGCGGCGGAGGTCGCGCTCGATCCCTACCTCGGGCCCTGCCGCGTGATCCATGCGATCGGCTGCGGACCGCTGATCCGCATCGAGCATCTGGAACACGCCGGGCAGGACATGCCGGCGCGCGTGCTGGTGCGCTGCAACGAGCGCGCGGACACGGTCTGGAATCCCGACTTCAGCGCCTATGCGCCGGAAACCGTCGAGTGGCTCGCCGCGCGCGGCGTGAAACTGATCGGACTCGACACGCCGAGCGTCGATCCCGCGACCAGCAAGACGCTGGACAGCCATCAGCGGCTGTTGCGCCTGGATCTGCGCGTGCTGGAGAACCTCGTGCTCGACGATGTGCCCGAGGGCGACTACGAGCTGATCGCGCTGCCGCTGAAGCTGGCCGGCGCTTGCGCGTCGCCGGTGCGCGCGGTGCTGCGATCGCTCTGATCGCTTCAAACGCTCCGAACGCTTCGATCGCCGAGCCCTTCTCCGTTCCACCGATTTTTCCTTCTTCCCTTCCTCCCTTCTTTCATCGCACTTGCCTGGAACGCCGATGACGACAAGACAAGACTGCCTGGCCCTGGACGCCGCCGATCCGCTGGCGCCGTTGAAGGACCAGTTCTCGCTGCCCGCGGGCACGCTCTACCTGGACGGCAATTCGCTCGGCGCGATGCCCAAGGCCACCGCCGCGCGCGTGCAGCAGGTCATCGCCGAGGAATGGGGCCGCGACCTGATCAAGAGCTGGAACACCGCGGGCTGGATCGATTTGCCCACGCGCATCGGCGACAAGATCGGCCGCCTGATCGGCGCGAAACCCGGCGAGACCATCGTCGCGGATTCGACCTCGCTCAACCTCTACAAGGTGCTGAGCGCGGCGCTGCGCATCGTCAAGGCGGAGGAGACCGACACGGGCGGCCATCGCCGCACGGTCGTCGTCTCGGAACGCAGCAACTTCCCGACCGACCTCTACATCGCGGAAAGCCTCGCCGAGCAGTTCGGCATGACCCTCCACCTGGTCGACCACGTCGATGAGATTCCTTCGCTGCTGAACGATCGGCTCGCGGTGCTGATGCTCACCGAGGTCAACTACCGCACCGGCCGCAAGCACGACATGAAGGCGGTGACCGCCGCGGCCCACGCGGCCGGCGCGCTGACGGTGTGGGACCTCGCGCACTCGGCGGGCGCGATCCCGGTCGACCTGAACGGCGCGGATGCGGACTTCGCCATCGGCTGCGGCTACAAGTACCTCAACGGTGGTCCGGGCGCTCCCGCCTTCGTCTGGGCGCATCCACGCCACGCGGACCGCTTCTGGCAACCGCTGTCGGGCTGGCTGGGCCACGCATCGCCGTTCCAGTTCACGTCGAACTACGCGCCCGCGCCTGGCATCAAGCGCTACATCTGCGGCACGCCGGCGATCCTCTCCACGGCGGCGCTGGAGTGCGGCGTGGACACGCTGCTGGCGGCCGAGCCCTTCGGCGGCATGGCGGCGCTGCGCGAGAAGTCGATCGCCTTGACCGAGCTGTTCGCGCGCCTGGCCGAAGAGCGCTGCGGCGGGCAAGGCATCGACGTCGTCTCGCCGCGCGACGCCGCGCAGCGCGGCAGTCAGGTCTGCCTGGCGCTGAGGGCGCCGCTGCACGAGACCACCGGCTATGCGGTCGTGCAGGCGCTGATCGAGCGCGGCGTGATCGGCGACTTCCGTGCGGGCGATCCGACGCGCCTCGACGAGGTGCCGCACATCCTGCGCTTCGGCTTCACGCCGCTGTACATCGGCTACACCGACGCGTGGGATGCGGTCGAGCACCTGCATCAGGTGCTGGCCACCGAGGAATGGCGCGAGGCGCGCTTCAACAAGAAGGCGGCGGTGACATGAGTTGCCCGATGGGACATGGGTCTGGGTCCGGCGCCGCTGAGGCGAGCGACAAGGCCTCGCAAGGGGTCGGGAAAAGCATCGACCAAGCCGTCGGGCAAGGCGGCGAGGCGATCGTCCGCGAGGAGGGCGCGCAGCTCGATTTCTCCAAGGACATGAGCTACGGCGACTACCTGCGCCTGGATCAGGTGCTGAGCGCGCAGCACCCGCTCTCGCCCGACCACAACGAGATGCTGTTCATCATCCAGCACCAGACCTCGGAGCTGTGGATGAAGCTGATGCTGCACGAGCTGCATGGGGCGGTGACGCACGTGGCCTCGGACCAGTTGCCCGAGGCCTTCAAGATGCTGGCGCGGGTGTCGCGGATCATGGAGCAGCTCGTCCACGCCTGGGACGTGCTCAGCACCATGACGCCGCCGGAGTACTCGGCCATCCGGCCTTACCTCTCCAACAGCAGCGGCTTCCAGAGCGCGCAGTACCGGCGCATCGAGTTCATGCTCGGCAACAAGAACGCCGCAATGCTCAAGCCGCACGCGCATCGCGCCGATCTGCTGGCCGATGTGCAGGCGGCTTACGAAGCGCCCTCGCTGTATGACGAAGTCCTGCGGCTGCTGAAGCGCCGCGGCATCGACGTGCCGGCCGCTGCGCTCGATCGCGACTGGACGCAGCCGCGCTCCGCCGACGACGGCGTCAAGGCCGCGTGGCTCGAGGTCTACCGCGATCCGAAAGCACACTGGGACCTGTACCAGATGGGCGAGGAACTCGTCGACCTCGAAGACGCCTTCCGGCTTTGGCGGTTCCGCCACGTCACGACCGTGGAACGCGTCATCGGCTTCAAGCGAGGCACCGGCGGGACGGGCGGCGTCAGCTACCTGCGCAAGATGCTCGACGTCGTGCTGTTTCCCGAGCTGTGGGCGTTGCGGACGGAGCTCTGAATTCAGGGACCGAGCGCTCGCGGAGCAACCAGGCCCCCTTGACTCCATCTCCCTCCTTTGGCGGCCGCCACGGCCGCCAAATTCCCTCCTTAAGTTCCGTCAAGGGGGCCTGGTCGCCCCGCTCCGGAACGACCTCGCATGCTCGTTGGAGGGGGCGGGGCGGTCGCTCCTACAATTCGGGGACTTCGAAGTGGGGGATCTATCCGGTCACCCACGGTCCGCTCGCCAACCCGCCGAGGCCCGCCATGGATACCCGCCTTTCCCAGATCAAGCTGCGCATCTCCAGATTGCGCGACGCACTGCGCAACGCCGGCGCCCACGCCATCCTCGTCCCCTCGGCCGATCCACATCTCTCCGAATACCTGCCGCGTCGCTGGCAAGCCCGCGAAGTCTTCTCCGGGTTCACCGGGTCGATGGGCACGCTGGTCGTCACGCTGGATGACGCCCAACTCTTCGCCGACAGCCGCTACTGGACCTCGGCCGAACGCGAACTCGCCAACAGCGGCATCAACCTCTTCAAGATCCCCACCGGCGCCTCCAGCCAGCACATCACCTGGATCGCGGACAAGCTCCAGAACGGCCAGACCCTGGTCGTCGACGGCCAGGTGCTCGGCCTTGCAGTGGCCCAGCAGCTGCGCGCCGCGCTCGGCGCCAAGGGCGTGCTGATCAACACCGCCATCGACCTGATCGACCAGGCCTGGGACGACCGCCCCGGACTGCCCGACGCCCCCATCTACGAACACGCCTCGCCGCAAGCCACCGTCAGTCGCGCCGACAAGCTCCAGCAGGTCCGCGAAGGCATGGCCAGGCACGGCGCCTCGCACCACCTGATCTCCAGCGTCGACGACGTCGCCTGGCTGTTCAACCTGCGCGGCTCGGACGTCACCTACAACCCGGTGTTCCTGGCGCATGCGCTGCTCGACAAGAACGGCGCGACGCTGTTCGTGCAACCCGGCAAGATCGACGCGGCCCTCGAGCAGCGTCTCTCGGCCGACGGCGTGCGCCTTGCGCCTTATGCCGACACCCGCGCCTCGCTGGGCGCCCTGCCCGCGGATGCCAAGGTGCTGATCGATCCGCGCCGCGTCACGCTCGGCCTGCGCGAGGCGCTGCCCGCGTCGGCGACCGTCGTCGAAGCCATCAACCCCAGCACCCTGCTGAAGAGCCGCAAGAACGCCGCCGAAGCGCAGTTCATCCGTCAGGCGATGGAGCAGGACGGCGCCGCGATGTGCGCGTTCTACGCCTGGTTCGAAGCGGCGATGGCACGCGGCGAGGCGATCTCCGAACTCACCATCGACGAACGCCTGACCGCCGAGCGCGCCAAGCGCCCCGGCTTCGTCGGCCTGTCGTTCTCGACGATCGCCGGCTTCAACGCCAATGGCGCGATGCCGCATTACCGCGCGGTGCCGGAGTCCTTCTCCCAGATCGACGGCAACGGCCTGCTGCTGATCGACTCGGGCGGCCAGTACCTCGGCGGCACGACCGATATCACCCGCGTCTGGCCGATCGGCACCATCACCGACGACCACAAGCGCGACTACACGCTGGTGCTCAAGGGCACGATCGCGCTGTCGCGCACCGCGTTCCCCCGCGGCACGCTGAGCCCGATGCTCGACGCCATCGCCCGCGCCCCGCTGTGGGCCTACGGCCTGGACTACGGCCACGGGACCGGCCACGGCGTCGGCTACTTCATGAACGTTCATGAAGGCCCGCAGAGCATCTCCAAGGCCGTGCCCGATGCGAACATGGCCATGGAGCCCGGCATGATCACGTCGATCGAACCCGGCCTCTATCGCCCCGGCCAATGGGGGGTGCGAATCGAGAACCTGGTGCTGAACGTGGCCTTCGACACCCCCGAAAAGGGGCAGTTCGGCGAGATGTTGGCGTTCGAGACGCTGACGCTGTGCCCGATCGACACGCGTTGCATCGCGCTGGCCTTGCTGTCGGAAGACGAACTGGCATGGCTGAATGCGTATCACGCCGAGGTGCGCCGCCGCCTGGCGCCACTGGTCGACGGCGAGGCGCTGGCGTGGCTGAACACCCGCACCGAGGCGCTGCAACGTTGATCGCCGGACCGTCCGTGCGACGGATGGGGGAAAAGCGCGGTTGAGCCGCGCTTTTTTACGTCCGGCCTCGCTGGAAGCGCTCCGGGCCGCCACCTAGACTTGTTCCAGGTTGTCGACGAGGAGCAGAGACCATGGACACCCGACTCTCTCAAGCGTGGAACGGCTGGCGCGCCTTGGTGCGACACAGGCCATCGACCAACGACGAGCACGAGCTGCACCGTTTCTCCGACGGCGCCATGCACACGGCCTTGATGGTCGCGATCATCGCGGTGGCCGTGATGGCCGTCGTGCAGATGGTCAACGTGGCCGCCCCGATGTGGCAGCTGGAACCCGTCGTCGTGCAGGGCAAGGCGCAGCAGGTGCCGCTGCCCGCCGCGCCGCAGCCGCTGGAACAGTCGCAACCCGGGCGCTGAGCCCCGCGGGACCGGCCACGCCGGTCTCCGCTGCCGGGCCTTCTCACATCTGCCGGAACAGGTGCAGGTAACTGCGGCTGACCGGCAGCACTTCAGGGCGGGCCTTCAGGTGGAGGTCCGCCGTTTCATTGGGACCACGCGTGACGTGACTGATCGCGTGCAGGTTCACGACGACCGAGCGATGGACCTGCACGAAGCGCTGCGCGTCGAGCCGCTCGATCAACTCGCGGATCGGCGTGCGGATGAGGGCCTCACCCTCCGCGGTGACGACCAGCGTGTACTTCTCATCCGATCGCAGGAACAGGATGTCGTCGACCGGGATCAGCTTCAGCGTCGAGCCGACCGAGGCCCGGATCCATTGCAGCGGTCCGGTGTCGGTCGCCAAGCCGCCGGCCGTCGGCGCGGGCGCGCCCGGCGGACGGGCCATGCGCCGGGCGAGTTCGTCGATGACGGCTTCGAGCGCCGCCTGACTCCCCTCCGCGCGCGATCGCTGGGGCGATTCGGCCAGACGCTCCTTGAGCCGCCCGACCGTGTCGGCAAGGCGAACCTCGTCGACCGGTTTGACCAGGTAGTCGATCGCGCCGCGCTCGAAGGCCTGCAGCGCATAGTCCTCGAAGGCGGTCACGAACACCACCTGCGCCTGCCGCGCGATCTGCCGCGCCGCTTCCATCCCGTTCAGGCCCGGCATGTGGACGTCGAGGAAGGCGATGTCGGGCCGATGGACTTCGAACATCTCGACCGCCTCGCGTCCGTTGCGCGCCTGCGCGACGACGCGCAACTCCGGCCACAGCAAGCCGAGACTGCGCTGCAGGCTGTCGCGGAGCAGCGGTTCGTCATCGGCGATCAGGGCCGTCGGCGCGTGGGCGGAGTGGGTGGAGAAGCTCATGTCATTGCGGTGTGAAGCGCAGTTCGGCGCACAGGCCGTGCGGCAGATTCTCGGTGAGCGCCAGCGTGGCGCCGAGGCCGTAGAACAGCGTCAGCCGCTCGCGCAGGTTGCGCAGCCCGGTGCCGCTGCCCATGCTCTGCGTCATGCCGACACCGGAATCGCTGACCCACAGCCGGACCTGCCCGTCGTGCAGGGCGCCGCCGACCTCGATGCGGCCGCCCTCCTCGCTCGGATCGATGCCGTGGCGCACGGCGTTCTCGACCAGCGTCAGCAGGGCCATGGGCGGAAAGCGCAGGCCGCCGAGCTCCGGCGGCAGCTCGACGACGTAGTCCAGCCGGTCCGGCATCCGCAGATGCATCAGCTCCAGGTAGGCACGGACCAGCGCCACCTCGTCCGACAGCGTCGTGGCATCGCCTTGCAGTCGCGGCATCGCCGCACGCAGGTAGGCGATCAGGCTCCGCAGCACCGGTGCGGCTTGCGGCGAACCGGTCTCCACCAGCGCGCGGACATTGGCCAGCGTGTTGAACAGGAAATGCGGCTCCACCTGCGCTTGCAGCAGTCGCAGCCGGGCGTCCAGCGCCTGGCGCTCCAGCTCGCTCCGTTCGAGTTCGAAGCTGAGCGCCTGGTTGCGGGCCTCGGCGTCCCGCTGGCGGTAGAGCGCGCCCATCGCCAGCAGCGGCCCGACCACCAGGCCCGAACCCGCGATCCAGAGGAAGCCGAGCATCCGGGATTCGGACTCGACGAAGCTGGAAAAGTCGCCGCCGACGGCGACCATGTAGACCGCCAACGTGGCCAGCGGCACCGCCGCCGCCACCACGACGACCTGGAACAGCCAGCGCGCCCACCAGCGCGGCAGACGGCGCGGCCACTGCCCCGCCGCGGAGAACGCCAGCAGCGCCAGCATGCCCACGAACATCGTCCGCCCCAGCAGGACCGGGAACGGCGTGATGAAGATCGGTTGCAGCGCCAGCGCGAAGACGGTGGCCAGCGCCAGGGCCAGCAGGACGCGCTGGGGCGTCAGGTAGGAGACGAAACCATGCCAGGCCGGGTGCGGGGGCTCGACGGGGCTGACAGGGAGGACCGGGGTCGACATGCCCGCACGATAGCGGGCCCGCCGTGACGATCCAAGCGCGGGCAGGCTCTCACGCGACGAAGCACGGGATGGGCCGCTTGAGCCACGAAGACCGGGCCGGCAATCGCCCCCACCCGCGGCAGCGTGGCAAAGAAATCTTCGAACAGCCTGTCGTCGGACAGGGGGGCGTCGGAAAAGTCGGCGGAAAAGTCGTCGGACAGGCCGTCCTCGAACGGGCCGGCCGCGCTCATGCGTACATCCCGATCCGGCACATCACCGCTTCCTTGCCGGCGTTGATGGCAAAGCGCAGCGCCTCCGCCGGCGTCGCCCAGCCGTAGCCGCCGGCCAGGTTCTCGTCACGGAAGGCCTCGCGCTTGTTCATCGCCTCGCTGTGCCCCGTCCGCACCACGACGACCGCCGCCACATAGCCGAACTGGCGCGGGCGTTCGATCGCGCCGGCATAGATGCGGTAGTCCCCGGTCTCGATTTCGGCGAAGTGCATGGCTGACTCCTTCAACGACAGGCAGCTCGTCGGGAGCCGCGATGGAGTCAACTGTGCGCGCTGCAACGCGCGATGCATACCCAACTGAGGAGGGCCCTCGGAAGGGGGAGTCCGTCCCGGATCCCCCAATCGGGCGATGGGCCCGGGTTCAGAACTGGTTGTTCGCGATCGAGGTGTACTCGCGCAACTCGGCTTCGACGACGCGCTTGGGCGGCACGTCCGCCGGGCGCTGGCCCAGCGTGGGGTGGAGGACGTCGTAGGCCCGACGTTCCGACGGCGAGATCACGCCGTTCTGGTCGGAATCGGCTTCGGCATAGACCAGGTTGGGCACCAGGCTGATCGGCGCGGGGAACTTCTCGTCCGTGGACACCACGGCGGCGCGGGCATTCGACGGCTGGAAGGAGGTGCTCTGCGCCGTCACGGTCGTGGGGGCGGCAGGCGCCGGAGCCGGAGCCGGTGCCCGTGTCGGAGCTTGAACTGAGGCCGTTTGAGTCGACGCCGCTTGAGCGGGCGCCGATTGAGCGGACGGCGTTTGAGCGGACGGCACTTGAGCGGACGGCGTTTGCGCCGGCGCCGCCGCGCCGGAAGCCGCCAGGCTCGTCGCCTGCGGTGACAGGCTGACCACGGCGGACGCCTCGGCCTGCGAAGCGGTCGAGGGGTCGTAGACATCGGCTTCGCGCACGCGGGCCGACTGCCCGGTGCTTGCACCGGGTCCATTCACATTTGTCGAGTTGTTCAGGGCAGCAATCATGGCGAGCCTCCCGCGAGGTGTCCGCACATTTCGGCCAGCGGATGCCGGGACCGGGACACGTCCCGGGCCAACGCCCTTTCAGGGCATGATCGGTTTATCGGCGGGCGATCTCCGGACTTTAGGCTTCAGTCCGCGCCTTTCGCACTTTCTTGATAGGGATAAACCCCTAATCCCGTGCCGGAAGGAGCTTCGAGCCCGCAAGCCCACTCACCGGAAACCCCTGTCGCCATCGGTTAAATTGCACCGCATGGGTCTCCGCTCCTTCGCAACCGCTCACATTCCAGGTCTGACCGGACTGGCAGGCCCCAAGGCCACGCCGGACACGGCCGCCGAGGCGTCCTCGTTCGACGCGCTCGTCGATCGCCTGCACTACCTCCCCAAGGCCGACGTCAAGCGCATCCGGGAGGCCTACAAGTTCGCGGACGAGGCCCATCTGGGCCAGTTCCGGGCCAGCGGCGAGCCCTACATCACCCATCCGATCGCCGTCGCCGGCCTGTGCGCCGACTGGCGCCTGGACGCGCAGGCCATCATGGCCGCGCTGATGCACGACGCGATGGAGGATTGCGGCGTCACCAAGACCGAACTGATCGAACGCTTCGAGGCGCCGACCGCGGAACTGGTCGACGGCCTGACCAAGCTGGACAAGCTGCAGTTCTCGACCCGCGAGGAATCGCAGGCGGAAAGCTTCCGCAAGATGCTGCTGGCGATGGCGCGGGACGTCCGCGTCATCCTGATCAAGCTGGCCGACCGCCTGCACAACATGCGGACGATGCAGCACATGGCGTTCGACAAGCGACGCCGCATCGCCCGCGAGACGCTCGACATCTACGCCCCCATCGCCCACCGGCTCGGCCTCAACGAGATCTACCGGGAACTGCAGGAACTGTCGTTCCAGTACATCCACCCGTGGCGCCACGGCGCGCTGGCCAAGGCCGTCACGAAGGCGCGCGGTCACCGGCGCGACCTGGTGTCGCGCATCGAGCGCGACGTGCAGAAAGCCTTCGCCGAGGCCAACCTGCGCGTCGAGATCCAGGGCCGCGAGAAGACGCTCTTCAGCATCTACAAGAAGATGAGAGAGAAGCACCTGAGCTTCGCCCAGGTCAGCGACATCTTCGGCTTCCGCGTCATCGTGCAGGACCTGCCGCAGTGCTACTGGTCGCTGGGCGTGCTGCACCAGCTCTACAAGCCGCAGCCGGGCCGCTTCAAGGACTACGTCGCCATCCCCAAGCCCAACGGCTACCAGTCGCTGCACACGACGCTGGTCAGCCCGCTCGGCACGCCGGTGGAATTCCAGATGCGGACCGAGGCGATGCACATGGTCGCCGAGAAGGGCGTGGCCGCGCACTGGCTGTACAAGAGCAAGGGCGACGCCAAGGGCGCGCAGCAACTGGGATCGCGCTGGCTGCAGTCGCTGCTGGACATCCAGGACGAGACCCGCGACGCGACCGAATTCCTGGAGCACGTCAAGATCGACCTGTTCCCCGACGCGGTCTACGTGTTCACGCCGAAGTCCAAGATCATGGCGCTGCCCAAGGGCGCGACGCCGGTGGACTTCGCCTACGCGATCCACTCGGACGTGGGCGACCATTGCGTCGCCGCCAAGGTCAACGGCGAGCCCGTGCCGCTGCGCACCGAGCTGCGCAGCGGGGACGTGATCGAGGTGGTCACCGCCGCCGGCGCGCGGCCGAATCCGGCCTGGCTGAGTTTCGTGCGCACCGGCCGGGCGCGCTCCAAGATCCGGCACTTCCTGAAGAACCTGGAGCAGGAGGAATCCCGCGAGCTCGGCCACAAGATGCTGGCCCAGGCGCTGCGCGCCGAAGGCCTGGCGCTGCCCAGCCTGCAGCCCGAGGACGAGACCGCCGCCGCGCTGTGGCAGGACCTGGCCCGCTGGGCGGGCAACCGGCATGTCGACGAGCTCCTCGTCGAGATCGGCCTGGGGCGCAAGATCGCGACGATCGTCGCGAAGAAGCTGGCGCGCACGCTGTCCGACCAGGGGCAGCGGCCCGACGCGGTGCTGCTGACGATGGGGCGTTTCGCCACCGATGACGCACCGGCCCAGGGTCAGGTCTTGATCGACGGCAGCGAAGGCGCGTCGGTGCGGCTGGCCACCTGCTGCCGGCCGATTCCCGGCGACGACATCAAGGGCTATCTCGGCCGCGGCGAGGGGCTGGTGGTGCACACGGCCGAGTGCTCGGTCGGAAGACGCCTGTTCCAGCGCGACAGCGAGCACTGGATCGCCGTGGGCTGGGGCGAGGAACTGAGCCGCAGCTTCGAAGCCGAGGTCGGCGTGCTGATGCGCAACGGCAAGGGCGTGCTGGCGCAGATCGCGACCGCGGTCAGCAGCGCCGAGGCCGACATCACCCACATCGCGATGAGCGACGACTCCCAGCAGCGCGAGACGGCAGAGATGACGCTGCTGCTGGCGGTGCGCGACCGGCTGCACCTGGCCGACGCGCTGCGCACGCTCAAGCGCTCGAGCGCCGTGATGCGCGCGTGGCGCGTGAAGCCCTGATCAGGCGCCGGGCTTGGCGGGCGTCGGGTAGCGGACCTCGACGACCTCGATGGGCTCCACGCCGACCGGCGTCACCAGCTGCAGCTCGTCGCCCTCGCGCGCCTTCAGCAGCGTGCGCGCGATCGGCGACACCCAGCTCACCTCGCCCGCCAGGCTGTCCGACTCGTCGATGCCCTTGATGGTGATGGTCCGCTCCTCGCCCTTCGAATTGGCGTAGGTCACGGTCGCGCCGAAGAACACCTGGTCGCTGCCGTGATGGGCGCTGGGGTCGACGACCTCGGCGATGTCCAACCGCTTCGTCAGGAAGCGCAGGCGGCGGTCGATCTCGCGCAGCCGCTTCTTGCCATAGAGGTAGTCGCCGTTCTCCGAGCGGTCGCCGTTCTTCGCGGCCCAGGAGACGATCTCGACGATCTTCGGGCGCTCGACGTCCAGCAGCTGCATGAACTCGGCGCGCAGCCGGGCGTAACCCTCCGGCGTCATGTAGTTGCGCGCGCCCTGCGGCAATGCGGGCAGCGACGGGCCGTCGTCATCGTCGTCGCTCTCGGATTCCTTCGTGAATGCCTTGCTCATGAGGCTATTGTGTCGCGCACCGGGCCTGCCCTGATCGTGTCGTCGTCCAGCCGTCCAGAGAATCCGGTCCCAACGCGCTATGGTGTGACGACTCCACATCCCCAGGGAAGGCGCGGCATGAACGACACCACGGACCCGGGCGCGAGCGGGCCCTTGAGCGGATTGCGAATCGTCGAGTTCGCCGGCATCGGCCCCGCGCCCTTCGCAGGGCTCGTGCTGGCTGATTTCGGTGCCGAGGTGACCGTGGTCGAGCGCCCGGGCGGCGAAACCCGGCTCGGTGGCGGCGCGACGCTGAATCGCGGCAAGACCGTCGTGCAGGCGGATCTGAAATCCACCGCCGGGTTGGCACGGGTGCGCGAGATCGTCGCAGGCGCCGACGCGCTGATCGAAGGCTTTCGCCCGGGCGTGATGGAAAGGCTAGGACTGGGCCCGGACACGCTGCTGGCGGCCTATCCCAGGCTGGTTTACGCCCGGCTCACCGGTTGGGGCCAGACAGGGCCGATGGCGCAGCGTGCCGGCCATGACATCAACTATGTCGCGCTGAGCGGCCTGATGCCCTTCGCCGCGCGTCCCGGTCAGGCGCCCGCGCTACCGGCCACCCTGCTCGGCGACATCGGCGGCGGCGCGTTGACGATGCTCTTCGGACTGATGTGCGCATTGTGGGAGGCGCGCCAGTCAGGGCGGGGGCAGGTCGTGGACGCGGCGATCGTCGACGGCGTCGGCTACATGGGGACCCTGATCCAGGCCCTGCGCGCCGGTGGCCGGTGGGACGACGATCCGTCGCGCAACCTCTTTCTGCATCGCTCGCATTTTTACGATTGCTTCGAATGCGCGGACGGTCGCTGGCTGTCGCTGGGGGCGATCGAAGCGCCCTTCCAGCAGCAACTCATGGCGCGGCTTGGCCTCCCGGCGGCGTCGCCGGACGATCCCGCGCATTGGCCGGCGTTGCGCGACGCGGTCGCCGCGCGGATCCAGCAGGAGCCGCTCGAGCACTGGGTGGCTGCATTCGAAGGAAGCGACGCCTGCGTCGCCCCGGTGCTGACCGCCGCTGAAGCGCCCCTGCACACCCATCAGCAGGCCCGTCGCAACTTCTTCATGCAGGACGGACTGGCGTGGCCGATGCCGGCGCCGAAACTCTCCCGCACGCCAGCCCGGCCCGGTCCCCCGGTCACCGAGAACGATCTCCCGCAGGAGTTATTTGGCGCGCACGATATTCGCCCAAGATAATCCCCCGCGGTCAGTCAATCTGTCTCGCGAATGGATTCACGGGGAATCAGCGGAAATCCGAAAATGCGTCGGGCAAAGAAAAACGCCAGCGTCTTGCAACGCTGGCGTTTCGATTTGGTGCGGCTGGCAGGATTCGAACCCACGACCCCTTGGTTCGTAGCCAAGTACTCTATCCAACTGAGCTACAGCCGCTCGACTTTTACTGATCAGGAACCGCCGTCGTGGAAGCGATCCCAGGTTTTTGTTGTTACTTTTTCTTCTGCTTGCCGAATCTCCGGTGACCCGGACATTCAGCAGTTTTTCTGGTGCGGCTGGCAGGATTCGAACCCACGACCCCTTGGTTCGTAGCCAAGTACTCTATCCAACTGAGCTACAGCCGCTGAAAGACTGCGACTATAGCATGCGTTTTTGAGGGTCTGCAAGTATCTCGGCGAAAAATCATTCCATCGACCGGGCTGCGGTCCATGCGAACCCTCAGCCCAAGCGCGCGGCGGCTTCGTAGCAACGCGCGCGACGTTCCGCGTCGTCGTCCTGATCCGCCATCTCGGCCAGTCGCAGCCAACTGCGGCGACGCGCGTTGACCGTCAGTTCGCGGTCCTCGGCGGCCTGCTCCAGCATCAGCCGCGCCTTGCCCCACAACTGCCGTTCCGCCAACGCGTGGCCCAGCGCGAACGCCATCATGCCGTCGCGCGGGAAGCGCTGCACGGCGCCCTCCAGCCGCTGCAGCCACTCCGGCCCCAGGCCCGGCATGCACAACACCAGCGCCTCGGCCAGCGCCTGGCGTTCGTCCGAGCCCTGCTCGGCGATCGATTCCCAGAACGGCCGCAGCCAGCCCCGACCGTCCTCCGGCGCCCCGAGACCGGCCGCGCAGTTCGCGGCCCGCGAGGCCACGAACACATCGCGCCGATCCGACGCGTCCAGTTGCTGCCAGATGCCGCGCAGTTGATCGATGTCGCGCGCGGTGTCCAGCGCCTCGCAGGCGAGCGAGCGCAGCAGCCCCTGCGCTGCCGCCTTCGAAAAGCCCTGGTGCTTGGCCAGCAGACGCGCGGTGCGCAGCGCCTCGAGCGGCTCGTGCGCGAGTCGGCTGCCCTGCAGCTTCAACCGCAGCGCCTGCGTGCGGCGCGCGACACCCGGCGTGAGTTCCCCCAGCAGCCCCAGCGCGCGCGGCGCGTCGCGATCGTCGAGCGCCCATTCGGCGGCCAGCAATCTCGCACCCTCTTCCTGCACGCGGGCACCGGCCGTCGTCGCCGCCACCTGCAGGGCCTGACGGAGGTGCTCGTCGCGGTTGCGTCTGTCCTGCAGCCGGTGCGCGCTCTGTGCCGCCACCAGGTGCGCCAGGGCCATGAAGGCGCCGTCCTGCGCCAGGTCGGGCGTCTGCGCCTGGATGGCGAGCGCGCGTTGCGCCGCCTTCTGCGCGCGGCTGTAACGCGCGCCGAAATACTCCGCCCACGCCTCGCGCAAGGCGATCTGGGCACTGCGCTCGCGCTGGGCCATGCGCCACAGGCGCGCGCGCTTGGGCAGCGTCAGCAGCGCGTCCAGCGTCTGCATCAGCGTCATCAGCGCAAAGCAGCCCGCCACCAGCAGCAGCAGGAACAGGTTGAGCGACAGGTCCATCCGCCAGCCGCGCCAGTAGAAGCTGGCGAGACCGTCGTTGTTGCCCAGCGTGAGCGCCGCCACCACGGCGGCGACGAACAGCAGCACCAGCCAGATCACCATGCGCATGGCGATCTCCTCAGCGCGCGACCGCGCTCAGCGCGGCCAGCGTGTCGTCGGGGCGCGGCACGCTCACCTGACGGGACTGGCCCTGCACCTGACGCAGCAACTCCGTCGTCTGGGTCAACTTGCGTGAGCGCGCGTCGAAGTAGCGGTCCAGCATCGCCTGCGCCTCGCGCAGGTCGACCTGCGCGGTGTCGAATTGCCGGCTCAGCAGCGCCAGTCGGGCGTTCAACAGCCGCAACTTGAGGTTCTCGCGGAGGAAGAAGGACTGCTCGGGCGCGATCAGCGCGGCCTCGGGATGGTCGATGCGCGTCACGCGCAGCAGACCGCGCGCCTCGCGCCAGACGTCGCCCGACAGCGTCGTCCAGCGATCGCCGGCCTGGTCCCAGAGGCGGGTCCACCAGCCAGGTTCACCGTCCCCGCCGGCCTGCGAAGCGCCGGCCGATGCTCCGGAGGCCGGCTTGCGCGGCGCGGCGGTCTTCACGGCGACGGGCGACGGGGTCGGGTGTTGCGCGGCCGGAGCACCCGACGCGGCGGTCGCGCCGGAGGGATCCTGGCCCGGCTGGGCGACCGCCAGCAGCGGGAGGTCGTCGACCTGGCGCACGACCTCGTCCAGCTTGATCGTCAGCGTCGACACGTCGACGACGCTGACCGCCTTGATGCGTTCCAGGTCCCGCGTCACGGCGCGGCGGACGCCTTCCAGTCGCGGTTGCTTGTAGCGGCCCAGCCGCTCGTCGGCCTGCCGCAGCGCGGCCACCAGCGGTTCGGCGCTGCCGGTGATGGTGCTCTGCTGCATCGCGACCCGCAGCGAGGCCTCGATGTCACCGACGACGTTCTCGTCGCGCGAGCGGTTCATCGACTGCATCAGCGTCTCGAGCTGCTCGCGCTGCACGGCGACCTCGGACAGACGCGCGTCCAGCAGCGCGACCTTGGCCGCGGTGTCGCGGCTGAGGTCCTGCGCCTGGCGCGCCTGGTCGCGGGCGATGTTGGCTTCGCTCTGGCTGCTGTCCTGGCGCCGGACCAGCTCCTGTTCGACCTGCTTGAGCCGCTGCTGGCTCTGCCAGGCCAGACCGAGGGCCAGCAGGGCCACCAGGCCGACGCCGGCCACGACGGCCTGGGTCAAGGTGGCGCCGGATTGCCGGGCGGGCTTGTGGGTCGACGAAACGTCGGCTGCGGGGGTGGTGGTCTCGCTCACGTCGGCGATTCTAGGGTGGACCCTGACAGCATCCGGAACCCGGCCGCGACGGCCTCCGCTTCCGGTCGCACCAAAACCACATGCCCCACCCCGAGGGCTTGTGCGCGAGCCGCGATGCGTTCGTGGGTCGCCAGCGCCCGGACGTGCCCCCAACCGGGGAGAGACGGGTCGCCACGCCCGCCCTCGACGCTGTCCACCCGCGTCCCCTTTTCGAGGGCCTCCAGGTGGCCGATCGCCTCCGAACTGCTGAAGAGCCAGACATGACGCTCCGGCGCGGCCAACGCCGCGCGTAGCAGCGCGGCGGTCTCCTCCGAGAGCCGGGGGCAGGTCCGGCGGTAGACGCTGACCGCCTCCACCTCCGCGCCGGCGTCGCGCAGCCGGTCACCCAGCCATTCCCGCCCGCCATCGCCGCGCACCAGCAGCGCACGGCGGCCGGACCAGTCCGAGCCCGCGACGCGGACCAGCTCCGGCCAGAGGTGCTCCGAGTCGAGGCTGTCGGACGCCGCCGGCGGCTGGACAAGGCGCGCCTGCGGCACGCCGCGCTCGGCCAGTGCCCGCGCGCTGCCGGGGCCGACGGTCGCCGCCCAGGTCCGTTCGGGCCAGGCGGCTCCGGCGGGACGATGGTCGAAGAAGTGCTCGACCGCGTTGGGACTGACGAACATCGCCAGCGCCATGGCCGGCAGGATCGACCAGGCAGCCGCGATGGGCGCCGGATCGTCGGCCGGTTCGATCTCGATCAGGGGCAGCGCGTCGGTCGGCACCCCCAAGGCGGCCATGCGTCTCGCCCAGTCGTCGGCCTGGGCCCGCGGACGGGTCAGGATCAAACGGACCGGGGCGACGGCGCCCGGCATCAGACGTCCTTCAGGTACGCGGCAGCCCCGAGCTCGCGCAGCGCCGAGGCGGCGGCGATGCCCAGGGCCTCGGCGGCCTCCAGGTCCGCCACCGCCGCCTGCGCGCCGGATCGCAGCAGCGCCCGCTCCGGCTCGATCGGATGTCCCAGGGCGACGGAGAGCGTCAACTGGTCATCGGCCGTCCAGACCGCGTGCGCGGCCAGCGGCATCGAGCAACTGCCGCCGAGTTCGCGCGAGACCGCGCGCTCCGCCGCGGCGGCCAGCCACGTCGGCCGGTGCGCCAGCGCCTCCAGATGCGCGCTCAAAGGCGCTTGACCCGCACGGATCTCGATGCCCAGCGCGCCCTGCCCCGCGCACGGGATCATCTCGTCGATGTCGAAGTACTGGCGGATGCGACCGTCCAGGTTCAGGCGCTTCAGGCCGGCGGCGGCGAGCACGATCGCGTCGTACTGGCCCTCGTCGAGCTTGCGCAGCCGCGTGTCGAGGTTGCCGCGCAGCGGCTCGATGCGCAGGTCCGGGCGCAGGTTCTTCAGCTGCGTCACGCGGCGCAGGCTGGACGTGCCCACGCACGCGCCTTGCGGCAGCGCCGCCAGGTTCGCGTAGGTCGACGACACGAGCGCGTCGCGCGGGTCCTCGCGTTCCAGCACCGCCGCGAGCACGAAGCCCGGCGGCAGCTCCATCGGCACGTCCTTCAACGAGTGCACCGCCAGCTGCGCGCGGCCGTCCTCGAGCGCGGTCTCCAGCTCCTTCACGAACAGGCCCTTGCCGCCGACCTTGGACAAGGTCCGGTCCAGGATCTGGTCACCGCGCGTCGTCATCCCGAGCAGCGTCACGTCCAGGCCGCGTGCGCGCAGCAGCGCCTGCACATGTTCCGCCTGCCAGAGCGCCAGCCGGCTCTCGCGCGTGGCGATCACGAATTCTTGGTTCATGGGCCGGCATGCTAGCCGAGCGGATGCGCCTGTCGTCCCTCCATGGAGGGAAGCTCGTTTGCCGCGAAGCGTCGCTTGCGCGATCCCGGAGCAAATCGCGGCGCGCGCGCCACGCCAGGCCACCCCAACGGGCGAGCCGCGCACGAAGAAACTGCTAAAGTCAACCGAAGGTAACTTCGTTACATCACCCCTCCCCCCGGTCCCTGACGAACCTCTGACGCCGCCATGCCCGCCAGTACCACCCCCGCCTCCTCGAAGTCCCGCGCCAAGGCCCCTGCCAAGCCGGCGGCAACACCTGCCCCCAAGTCGGTGCCCAAGTCGGCGTCCAAGTCGGCGCTGAAGTCGACGAGCAAGGCGGTCGCCAAGCCCGTCGCGAAGCCCACCCTCAAGGGGACGACCGGCACCCGTTCGATCAGGACGATCAAGGACAAGAACCAGCCGCTGATGGACGACATCCGCCTGCTGGGCCGCATCCTGGGCGAGGTGATCCGCGAGCAGGAAGGCCGCGAGGCCTACGAACTGGTGGAGCGCGTGCGTCAGCTGTCGGTGGCCTTCCGCCTGAAGCGGGACACCCAGGCCGGCAAGCAGATGGACAAGCTGCTCAAGGGCCTGTCGGGCGAGCAGACGGTGAGCGTGATCCGCGCGTTCAGCTATTTCTCGCACCTGGCCAACATCGCCGAGGACCGCCACCACGTGCGCCGCCGCGAGGTGCACGAGCGCGAGGGCTCGCTGCAGCCGGGATCGCTGGGCTATGCGCTGGAGCGGCTGTTCGACGCCGGCGTGCGGCCGGCGGAGGTCGCGAAGACGCTGGCGCACGGCTTCGTGTCGCCGGTGCTGACGGCCCACCCGACCGAGGTGCAGCGCAAGAGCATCCTGGACGCCGAACGCGCCGTCGCCGAACTGGTCGGCGCGCGCGACCGCCTGCACACCGAGCGCGAACTGGCCGCGAACGAACTCCTGATCCGCGCCCGCGTCACGCAGCTGTGGCAGACGCGGATGCTGCGCTACTCGAAGCTGACCGTCGCCGACGAGATCGAGAACGCGCTGAGCTACTACCACGCGACCTTCCTGCGCGAGATCCCCAAGCTCTACACCGAGCTGGAGGAGGCGCTGCCCGGCGAGGACGTGCCGCCCTTCCTGCGCATGGGCCAATGGATCGGCGGCGACCGCGACGGCAATCCCAACGTCACCGCCGACACGATGCGCCTCGCGCTGCGCCGCCAGAGCGAGCTGGCGCTGCGCCACTACCTGACCGAGATGCACGAGCTGGGCGCGGAGCTGTCGATCTCGCTGCGCCTGGCGGGCGTCACGCCGGCGATGCAGGCCCTGGCCGAGCGCAGCCCCGACCAGAACGAGCATCGGATGGACGAACCCTACCGGCGCGCGCTGACCGGCATGTACGCGCGGCTGGCGGCGACGCTCGAGTCGCTGACCGGCACCGAGGCGCTGCGCCACGCGGTCGCGCCGCAGGACCCGTACCTGTCGCCGGAGGAACTGCTCGCGGACCTGCGGATCATCAAGGAATCGCTCGAGCACCACCATGCGCACGCGCTGATCGCGCCGCGGCTCAAGCCGCTGATCCGCGCGGTGCAGGTCTTCGGCTTCCACCTGGCGACGCTGGACCTGCGCCAGAGCAGCGACCAGCACGAGCTCACCATCGTCGAGCTGCTGAAGACGGCGCGCGTCTGCGAGGACTACTCGGCACTCGGCGAGCAGGAGCGCCGCGCGCTGCTGATCGACCTGCTGAACCAGACGCGCCCGCTGCGGGTGCTGGGCGTCGACTACAGCGAGCGCACGCTGGGCGAGCTGGCGATCTTCGAGACCGCGCGCGAGTCGCTGAAGCGCTTCGGCCGCGAGGCGCTGCGCCACTACATCATTTCGCACACCGAGGACGTCAGCGACCTGCTGGAGGTCCAGCTGCTGCTCAAGGAAGTCGGCCTGCTGCGCGGCACGCTCGACGGCGACGCGGTCAGCGACCTGATCGTGGTGCCGCTGTTCGAGACCATCGCCGACCTGCGCAACGCGCCCGGCATCATGCGCGGCTTCTACGAGCTGCCCGGCATGGCCGCGCTGGTGCGGCGCTCCGGCGGCGAGCAGGACATCATGCTGGGCTACTCCGACTCCAACAAGGACGGCGGCGTGTTCACCAGCAGCTGGGAGCTGTACCGCGCCGAGATCGCGCTGGTGAAGCTCTTCGACGAACTGCGCCAGCAGGGACCGCTGACGCTGCGGCTGTTCCACGGCCGCGGCGGCACGGTGGGCCGCGGCGGCGGCCCGAGCTACCAGGCCATCCTCGCGCAGCCGCCCGGGACGGTGAACGGGCAGATCCGGCTCACCGAGCAGGGCGAGGTCATCAACTCCAAGTACGCCAACCCGGAGATCGGCCGGCGCAACCTGGAGACGCTGGTCGCCGCGACGCTCGAGGCCACGCTGCTGCATCCCACCAAGCAGGCGCCGCAGGCCTTCATGACCGCGGCGCAGGCGCTGTCGGACGCGAGCTTCGCGGCCTACCGCGGGCTGGTCTACGACACGCCGGGCTTCGCCGACTTCTTCTTCGCCACGACGCCGATCCGCGAGATCGCCGAGCTCAACATCGGCTCGCGTCCCGCCTCGCGCAAGGCGACGCGCGCGATCGAGGACCTGCGCGCGATCCCGTGGGGCTTCAGCTGGGGACAGTCGCGCATCACGCTGCCGGGCTGGTGCGGCTTCGGCTCGGGCATCCAGGACTTCCTCGGCAAGGACAAGGCGGGCCGCGACGAGAAGCTGGCCCTGCTCAAGCGCATGCACAAGCAATGGCCGTTCTTCAAGACGCTGCTGTCCAACCTGGACATGGTGCTCGCGAAGGCGGACCTGGACATCGCGCGCCGCTACCTGGAGCTCGTCGAGGACAAGCGCCTGGCCAAGCGGATCTTCGGCGCGATCGAGACCGAGTTCGCGCGCACCGAGGAAGCCATCGCGCTGATCACCGGCGAGAGCGGCCGCCTAGCGGCCAATCCGGCGCTGGCCCGCTCGATCGAACACCGGTTCCCCTACATCGATCCGCTGAACCACCTGCAGGTCGAGCTGATGCGGCGCTACCGCGCGATCCCGGCGGAGAAACGCGCGGAGGATCCGCGGCTGGAACGCGTCCAGCGCGGGATCCACCTGTCCATCAACGGCATCGCGGCGGGCTTGCGCAACACCGGCTGAGTCCGCGCGGGCCGGTGCGTCAGCGCTGGCCTGCCAGCGCCTCCCGCACGGCGGCGACCTGACGCCGCGAGACGGCGAGCCACTCGTTGACATGAGCGATCCGGACGGCCCATCCGAGTTCGCCGCCGTTGTCGCCGTCGCCGTCGGCGGGCCCGTCGGTCGGCACGTGGCGCTCGAGCTCGCGCACCGCCGACCGCGCGACCAGCGCGTTGCGATGCACGCGCAGGAAGCGGTCGCCCAGGCGCTGCTCCAGATCGCTGAGCGAGCCGTCCATGACATGGCTCTGCGTCGCGGTGCGCAGCGTGAGGTACTTGAGCTCGGCCTTGAAATAGAGCACTTCCGCCAGCGGCACGCGCAGCAGCCGTCCGCGCTCGGTGATGTTGATGACGGGCGCCTCCGTGCCCGGCGACGATTCCTGGCCGTTGACGTCGCGCTCCTCGCGCGCCTTGGCCGCGGCCCGTTCGTCCATGCGCTGCACGGCTCTCGACAGGCTGGCCTGCAGCCGCTCGCGCCGCACCGGCTTGGTCAGGTAGTCCAGGGCCTCCAGCTCGAAGGCCAGCAGCGCGTGCTGCGCATGCGCGGTGACGAACACGATGGCCGGCGCGAAGGGCCGGCCGCGCAGCGCCTGCGCCAGTCCCAGCCCGTCCAGGCCCGGCATCTGCACGTCCAGCAGGATCAGGTCGCAGGCATGGTCCTTGAGCCACGCCAGCGCCTGGTCGCCGCTGCCGGCCTCGGCGACGACCTCGGCGCGCGGTTCCTCGTTGGCCTCGACGAGGCCGCGCAATCGCAGCCGCGCCAGCGGCTCGTCGTCGACGATCAAGACCCTCAGCGGCGGATGCGTCAGCATGTCCTTCCCTCCCGTCCCATTGCTTTCATAACCCCCGTGATCGTCGCGATGGGCCGTCTCAGCGCGGCATCACGATGCGCACCACGAATCGTCCCTCGCCGGGACCGGCCTCCAGGCGCGCCGCCACGTCGTGCATCAGCCTCAAGCGCTGCCGCACATTGCGCAGCGCCAGTCCGTGCCCCTTGCCGCGCGACGGCAGGCCGACGGTGTTGACGACGCGGATCTCGATCTCGCTGCCGCGCGCGCGCGTCACGATGTCGACATCGCCGCCGCCGTCGTTGGGCTCGACGCCATGGCGCACGGCGTTCTCCACCAGCGGCTGCAGCAGCAGCGGCGGCACGCGCGCTTCCGCGGCATGCGGATCCAGCTGCCAATGCACGCGCAGCCGGTCGCCGAAGCGCAACTGCTCGATCGCCAGGTAACGTCGCGCCAGTTCGACCTCCTGGTCCAGGCGCACCCCTTCGGCGGTCGGTCCCGCGTCCGCGAGCGCCACCCGGAACAGCTCGGCCAGATCCTCCAGCACCTCCTCGGCGCGGTTCGGATCGACGCGCACCAGCGCGATCGCGGTGTTCAGCGTGTTGAAGAGGAAGTGCGGCCGGATGCGCGATTGCAGCTCCACCAGCCGCGCCAGCGCGTCGGCCGGCGCCTGCGCGCGCTCGCGCAGCTTGAGCCAGCCGAGCAGCACCCCCGCCGCCATCGCCCCCGCCAGCACCGCCGCGGTGCGCTGCAAGCTGCCCAGCATGCCGATGTCCACGGCCTCCAACAGGAGCGCGCCGCCGTGCGCGCAGATCGCGCCGAGCCCGATCGGCAGCGTCCATTGCGCCCACTCGGGCAAGCGCGCCAGCACGCGCTTGGCCGCGCACACGATCAGCAGCCAGGCCAGCACGCCGCTCAGCGCCGCGACGGAGGCGCCGCCCATCGACCAGGTCCATTGCGCCACGGTCTCCGAGGTCATCGCCAGCCCCAGCGACAGCACCAGCTGCACGCCCAGCACCGCGCGCAGCACCAGGCCGACATGGCAGACGTCGAAGCGCCGCTGCGCGTCGATCAGGCGCGGCGGTTCGGCCGCCCGCGCGTCCAGGCGGGTTTCTTCCCAGGCGGGCTGCATCGGCATCGGCCGGCTGTCCAGCGGTTGCGTGCTCATGGGTTGGGTGGACGGCGCCAGCGCGTCCATCGCCTCCGGCGACGGCTGGGTCGACCGCCACGGGTCCTTCCCCGGCGAGCTCCCGTTCCTTGCCTTCGTGGCCATCGGATCCTCCCGTCCCCGCACTGTCCTGCCCCCTGACTGCAGCCCCTCGGGCGCCACGGCGGCGCCCCTTTAGAATCGGCGGCTCATTCTCACCCAGGCGTCCGGCCGCTTCCCATGCGGATACGCCCGGGGCGCCGCGAAGTCGTAACGCCTTGCAAGCCGATGTCCTCCTCCCCCACTGACTCCTCGTCCACCCCGCCGGTCGCCGACAACCAGCTCGCCAACAAGACGCAGGCCTGGTCCGCCCTGTTCTCCGAGCCCGTGAGCGAGCTGGTCAAGCGCTACACCGCCAGCGTCGACTTCGACAAGCGCCTGTGGGCCGCCGACATCCAGGGCTCGCTGGCCCACGCGGACATGCTGGCCGCGCAAGGGATCATCGGCGCCGAGGACCTGGCCGCGATCCAGAAGGGCATGGCGCAGATCCGCGAGGAGATCGCCTCCGGCCGCTTCGAATGGAAGCTGGACCTGGAAGACGTCCACCTGAACATCGAGGCCCGCCTGACCGAGCTGGTCGGACTGGCCGGCAAGCGCCTGCACACCGGCCGCAGCCGCAACGACCAGGTCGCCACCGACGTGCGCCTGTGGCTGCGCGGCGAGATGGACACGCTGGTCGGCCTGCTCACCGAGCTGCAGCGCGTGCTGGTCGACCAGGCCGAGCGCCACGCCGACGTGATCCTGCCGGGCTTCACCCATCTGCAGGTCGCGCAGCCGGTGGCCTTCGGTCATCACATGCTGGCCTACGTCGAGATGTTCGCCCGCGACGTCGAGCGGCTGCTCGATGCCCGCAAGCGCGTGAACCGCCTGCCGCTGGGCGCCGCCGCGCTGGCCGGCACGAGCTACCCGCTGGACCGCGAGCGCGTCGCGCGCACGCTGGGCATGGAAGGCGTCGCGCAGAACAGCCTGGACGCCGTCAGCGACCGCGATTTCGCGATCGAGTTCAGCGCCGCGGCCGCGCTGATCATGGTGCACATCTCGCGCCTGTCGGAGGAACTGATCCTCTGGATGAGCCAGGCCTTCGGCTTCATCGCGCTGCCGGACCGCTTCTGCACCGGGTCGAGCATCATGCCGCAGAAGAAGAACCCGGACGTGCCCGAGCTGGCGCGCGGCAAGAGCGGCCGCGTGGTGGGCCACCTGATGGGCCTGATCACGCTGATGAAGGGCCAGCCGCTGGCCTACAACAAGGACAACCAGGAAGACAAGGAGCCGCTGTTCGACACCGTCGACACGCTGAGCGACACGCTGCGCATCTTCGCGGAGATGATGGCCGGCCTGACGGTCAAGGCCGACGCCATGGAGCGCGCCGCGCTCAAGGGCTACGCGACGGCGACCGACCTGGCGGACTACCTGGTCAAGCAGGGCCTGGCCTTCCGCGACGCGCATGAGATCGTCGCGCACGCGGTGAAGACGGCGCAGGCGCAGGGCATCGACCTGTCGGCGCTGCCGCTGGAGTCGCTCCGGCAATTCGATCCCCGCATCGGCGAGGACGTCTACGAGGTGCTGTCGCTGCAGGGCTCGCTGAACGCGCGCAACATCCTCGGCGGCACGGCGCCGGCGCAGGTGCGCGCGCAGGTGGCGCGCCACCGCGCGCGCCTGGCGACCAACGATGTGAAGGCTTGAGCATGAGCGCGCTGGCCTGGACCGACGAGCTCGTGCTGAATCAGCCGGAGCTCGACCACACGCACGAGGAATTCGTCGCGCTGCTGAACCGCTACGCCGACACGCTCGATCGTGGCGAGGACGCGCTGCCGGCGTTCAAGGAACTGCTGGCCCACACGGAAGAGCACTTCGCGATGGAGGAACGCTGGATGGCGGCGACCGGCTTCGAGCCGGAGAACTGCCACAGCAGCCAGCACGCGATGGTGCTGAACGTGATGCGCGAGGTCGTGCGCTACGCCGAGGAACTGGGCGACCGCGAGCCGCTGGCGATCGTGCGCACCGAGCTGTCGCAGTGGTTCCCCGGTCACGCCGAGATGATGGACGCGGCGCTGGTCTACACGATGGAACAGCGCGACTTCGATCCGAAGACCGGCGAATGCCGCGACCCGATCCGGGCCGCGGGAAGTGCCGAGGCCAAGGCCGCAGACACCGTGTCGGCCGTGGCGGCCTGCGGGTCGACGAGCTGCGGACATTGACGCCTGCGTCATCGGCCATCGTCGTGTGATCGACGAGGCCCTGGGCGGGTGCCGGACAGGCGCCCGCCCTGCTGACAGCGAGTGTCAGCCGACACGCTCACAATCCCTCGCATGGCCGAGCCGACGCCAGCGTTGCCCGATCGCCTGATCGCCCATCTGGACATGGACGCGTTCTACGCGTCCGTGGAGCTGCTGCGTTATCCGGAGCTCAAGGGCCAGCCGGTGGTGGTCGGCGGGCGGCGCGCCCACACGCCGCAGGAGCGTCCCGACGGCACGCGCGAATTCTTCAAGCTGGCCGACTACACCGGGCGCGGCGTCGTGACCACGTCGACCTACGCGGCGCGTGACCTGGGCGTGTTCTCCGCGATGGGGCTGATGAAGGCGGCGTTGCGCGCGCCGCAGGCGATCCTGCTGCCGGCGGACTTCGATTCGTACCGGCACTTCTCGCGGCTGTTCAAGGCGGCGGTGCGCGAGATCGCGCCGGTGATCGAGGACCGCGGCATCGACGAGATCTACATCGACCTCACCGACGTGCCCGGCGCGCGCGACGCGGTCGGGCACGACCCGCTGGGCGGCGTGCGGGCGATCGCGCGGGAGATCAAGAATTCGGTGCAGCGCGCGACCGGGCTGACCTGCTCGATCGGGGTGACGCCGAACAAGCTGCTGTCGAAGATCGCATCGGAGCTCGACAAACCTGACGGCCTGACGCTGATCATGATGGAGGACCTGCCGACGAAGATCTGGCCGCTGCCGGTCCGGCGCATCAACGGCATCGGGCCGAAGGCCGGCGCGAAGCTGGAGAGCCTGGAGATCCACACGATCGGCGAGCTCGCGGCTGCGGCGCCGGAGCTGCTGCTGCAACATTTCGGCGCGGGCTACAGCGCTTGGCTGCACCAGGCGGCGTGGGGCCTCGACGAGCGGCCGGTGGTGACTTACAGCGAGCCGGTGTCCATCAGCCGCGAAACGACCTTCGAGCGCGACCTGCATGCCAAGCGCGACCGGCCGGAGCTGTCGCGGATCTTCACCGCGCTGTGCGAGCAGCTGGCATCGGACCTGCAGCGCAAGGGCTACCTGGGGCGCACGATCGGCATCAAGCTGCGCTTCGAAGGCTTCCGCACGGTGACGCGCGACCTGACCCTCGCCGCGCCGGTGCAGGACGCGGCCTCGATCCGGCACGCGGCGGGGCTGTGCCTCAAGCGAGTGGACCTGAGCCAGCGGCTGCGGCTGCTGGGCGTGCGGGTCGGCAAGCTCAGCCGGCCGGGCGATGTCGAACCGAAGACGCGGGGGCGAGCGGCGCCCGCACCGAAGGACGACTCGCCCGCGAGACCGAAGCCGGAGAACCTGACGCTGTTCAGTTGAGGCGCGAACTCATCGAGGCAACGCTTCAAGAGGCGCACAGGAGCGGTTCCGCATGGCGTCAAGCGGTGGGGAGCCTCCACAGCCAGAGCCCCACCGCCAGGCAGCAAACCGCCGGCAGCCACGGCACCACCGGCATCACCAACGCCGAGATGATCGAGCTGATGGTCATCATGACCCACGCGGCCTGCTTGGCCCGGAGCGGCACGGCGCGCGTGGCGCGCCACTGGACGATCATGGGTCCGAAACGGGGATGGTCGACCAGCCACGCCTCGCAGCGCGCAGACCCGCGCGCGAAGCAGAATGCCGCCAGCAGCACGAACGGGGTCGTGGGCAACAGCGGCAGGAAGATGCCGATCACACCGAGCACCAGGCTCAGCGCGCCGCCCACCATCCACGGCAGACGGCGCCACAGGGAAGCCTGCTCCAGCACGCGCACGGTGGCGTCGTCGGCAGCGGCGTCATCTGCGGCGTCATGCGCGACCTCATGCACGACCTCATGCACGACCTCACGCGCGACCTCACGCGCGACCACCTCGCGGGCCGCTGCATCAAGCACCCGGGCGGGGCTTCTCTCGGGAACTTCGGACATCGCGCCACTGTAGCCGCGCTGTGCGGCGTCGCGGGCGCCCGATATACGTCGCCCTTGAAGGCCGAGGGCCCGGACCGCTCCGGACGCTACAGTCGCGCCCATGAGCGATTCCTCGCGCCTCGCCCCTGACGAGCCCCTGGCCGACAGCTTGCGCCTGCCCTCGATCGACGGCCTGCTGGCCTTCGAGGCCGTCGCGCGGCTCGGCAGCCTGGAGCGCGCCGCCGAGGGACTGCACGTCAGCGCGAGCGCCGTCGGCAAGCGCATCGCGACGCTGGAGGAACGCCTCGGCCAGCCGTTGCTGACGCGCAACCCGCTGCGCCTGACCGCCGCGGGCAAGGAGTACCTCGCCCAGGTCCGGACCGCGCTGTCGCTGCTGGCCGCCGTGCCGCTGCACCGGCGCGAGCAGCAGCGTGTCGTCCGGCTCAGCATCTCCAGCCCCCCGACCTTCGCGCGCCAGGTGCTGGTCCCCGCCCTGCCCGGCTTCGAGGCCGAGCATCCGGACATCGAGCTCGAACTGCTGTTGTCCACCCCGTTTCTGGACCAGCCCGCGCCTTCCGCCGAGGTCGAGATCTTCGCCGGCACCGTCCCGGCGGGCGGCGATGTCCTGCTGGTCGACGTCATCACGCCGATGGCCGCGCCCTCGCTGCTCGCGCGTCTGCCCGCCATCCACGCGCCGGCCGACCTGGCCTCGGCCCCGCTGCTGCGCACGCCGCTGCAGCCCTGGCAACCGTGGCTGCGCGCCGCCGGCCTCGACTGGCCCGAGCCCGCGCAGGGCACGCGCTTCGTCGACCTGGGCCTCACGCTGGAAGCCGCCGCCTGCGGCCAGGGCATCGTGCTCGGCCGGCCGAGCCTGGCCGCGACCTACCTGCGCAGCGGCGCGCTCAAGCGCCTGTTCGATCTCGCCGTCCCGGCGGCGATGCCGTATGGCCTGGTGAGGCACGCGGACGGCGACGCGGCGCGTTCCTTCGCACGCTGGCTCGTCCAGCATTGCCGGTCGCTGAGCGCCGACGGCACCGCTGCGCAGACGGGTGGGCATCCGGGTGCTCAAGCGGGTGAGCAAGCGGGTGCCGGCGCGGCCTGATCCACTCAGCCCGGCTGCTCCGCCCCGGGAACTCCCTGAGTCCGTCGGAACGATCCTCCGACCCGGCCCGCGAAAGTTTCCGGTCATGGTCCGCGCGGCTCGCCTAGCATGCGGCGCATGAACGTCATCACCTGCATCGAAGACCTGCGCGTGCTCGCGCAGCGCCGTGTCCCGCGGATGTTCTACGACTACGCGGATTCCGGGTCCTGGACCGAGAGCACCTACCGCGCCAACGAATCGGACTTCCAGTCCATCAAGCTGCGCCAGCGCGTGGCCGTGAACATGGACAACCGCAGCACGGCGACCACCATGCTCGGCCGCCCCGTCGCGATGCCCGTCGCGATCGCGCCGACCGGCATGACCGGCATGCAGCACGCCGACGGCGAGATCCTCGGCGCGCAGGCCGCCGAGGCTTTCGGCGTGCCCTTCACGCTGTCGACGATGAGCATCTGCTCGATCGAGGACGTGGCGGCCAACACGACCGCGCCGTTCTGGTTCCAGCTCTACGTGATGAAGGACAAGGGCTTCATCCACAGCCTGATCGATCGCGCCAAGGCCGCCAAGTGCGAGGCGCTGGTGCTGACGCTGGACCTGCAGATCCTCGGCCAGCGCCACAAGGACCTGAAGAACGGCCTGTCCGCGCCGCCCAAGCTGACGCTGCCCAACCTGATCAACATGGCGACCAAGCCGCGCTGGTGCCTGGGCATGCTGGGCACGCCGCGGCGGCAGTTCGGCAACATCGTCGGCCACGTGAAGGGCGTCGGCGACATGAGCTCGCTGTCCGAATGGACCGCCAAGCAATTCGATCCGCAGCTGAGCTGGAGCGACGTGCAATGGATCCGCGACCGCTGGGGCGCCAAGCTGATCATCAAGGGCATCATCGACGAGGAGGACGCGAAGCTCGCCGCGGCCACCGGCGCCGACGCGCTGATCGTCAGCAACCACGGCGGACGCCAGCTCGACGGCGCGGAGTCCAGCATCCGCGCGCTGCCGCGCATCGTCGACGCGGTCGGCGACCGCATCGAGGTGCACCTGGACGGCGGCATCCGCTCGGGCCAGGACGTGCTCAAGGCCTGGGCCCTGGGTGCGCGCGGCACCTACATCGGGCGCGCGTTCCTGTACGGCCTCGGTGCGATGGGTCGGCCCGGCGTGACCCGGGCGCTGGAGATCATCCACCGGGAACTCGAGCTCACGATGGCCTTCTGCGGCCACCGCGAGCTGCGCAACGCGGGTCGCGACATCCTGCTGCCGGGCACCTTCCCGCAGTGACTCTCAAGCCGCGTACTGCGTCGGCAGCTGGCCCTCACCCCCGCCCTCTCCCGCAAGCGGGAGAGGGAGTCACCCCGTAGCCCCTCCTTACCCCCTCTCCCGCTTGCGGGAGAGGGTTGGGGTGAGGGCCAAGGGACGAGGCCGTCAGCCGCTTCGGAAAGTGAAACGCCCCGCGCGAGGCGGGGCGTTGATCGGAGCGACCGCGAGGATCGCTCAGCCGGAAGACCGCGCCATCACAGCGCGTTCATTTCCTTCAGCAGGCGGTCCGCCTTGTCGACGACCTTCATCTGCCACAGCATGTAGCGCGCATCCAGGCAGATGCTGCGGTTCATGTGGTCGTTGAAGTCCCAGTCGGAGATCACCGCGTCCAGCGTGCCGTCGAACAGCAGCCCGACCAGTTCGCCATTGCCGTTCAGCACCGGCGAGCCGGAGTTGCCCCCGGTCGTGTCCAGCGTCGCCAGGAAGTTCACCGGCACCGAGTCCAGCGCCTTCACGCCGTACTTGTCGAACTGGCGCGCCTTGATCGCGGCGAGCTGCTCGGCGGGCGCGTTGAACTCGCCCGTGCCGGTGTGCTTGGCCACGATGCCGCGCAGCGTCGTGAACGCGGTCCAGGTCGTGCCGTCCACGCCCGGCGTGCGGCCCTTCACCTGGCCGAAGGCCACGCGCAGCGTGCTGTTGGCGTCCGGATAGACCGGCTGGCCGCGGCTGGCCTTGAAGTCGATCTCGGCCTGCATCGTCGCGGCATAGGCCTGCTGCAGCTTGCCGGCCAGTTCCTTGTCGCGGTTCTCGCGCGCTTCCTCGTCGGCGTGCAGCGCCACGGCGGCCTTGACCAGCGTGTCGGCGCTCGCCTCGAAGGCGGCGGCATCCCGCGACAGCCAGGCGGTGCGCTCGGCCTTGTCGGTCAGCGTCGTGCCCGCGTACAGCGCATCGACGCGCGCCGTCACGGCCGCCGCATCCATGCCGGCACGCACGCCCAGCGCGTTCAGGAACGCGGCATTCAGTTGATCCGCCGGCAGGGACAGGTATTGCGTCAGGAAGTGGCTGACCACCTTCTTCTCGGTGATCTCGTCGAAGCGGCGGTCCACCGTTTCCACGGCCTGCTTGCGACGCAGCTGGTCGCGGTCCTGGTAACCGGCCTTGCGCTCCGCATCGGGCTTCTTGCGCTGCAACGACTGCTCGTACAGGTCGCTCGCGCTCTTGACCAGCGAGGGCGTCGCGTAGTTCAGCAGGAACTCCCGGCGCACGATGCCCTGGCGCTCCGCGATCAGGCGTTCCACCTCGATCAGCGACGGGCCGTAGGCGGCGCGGCGCTTGGCGTCGGCGTTCACCCAGGTATTCATCGCGTCGAAGGCCGCCTGCTTGCGCGCGAGGATGTCGCTGCCCGCATAGCTGGCCATCTGGCCCTGGTAGTTCTTGTAGTAGTTGTTGACGCCGGCGACCGTGTTGGCCAGCTTGATCTCGGCATCGCGGCGGCCCGTGGTCGCCTCCTTGATCAGGTCGAGCTGCTCGCCCATCGCCTTGACGCGATGCGGGAAGTCCCACGAGAACGCGAAGTCGACTTCGCTGGGCAGGCGATGACGGTTCGTGCGGCCCGGATAACCGGCCACGGCCACGAAGTCGTTCTCGTTCAGCGGCGTGCTCGCCAGCTTCAGGAACTGCTGCGGCTGGAAGGGCTTGTTGTCCTTGCTGAAGTCCGCCGGCTTGCCGTCCGGACCGACGTAGGCGCGGTAGAAGCTGTAGTCGCCGGTGTGGCGCGGCCACATCCAGTTGTCGGTGTCGCCGCCGAAGACGCCCACGCCTTCGGCCGGCGCGTGGACCAGGCGCACGTCGCGGATCTCGAGCTGCTTGGTCAGCTGGTACATCAGGCCGCCGTAGAACGCGCCCACCGAGCAGCGGTGGCCGGCGTCCTTCTCGCACGCGGCGACCAGCGACTTCTCGTTGGCCTCGATCGCATCGACGCGGGCCTTGCCCTGCAGCGCGGCGGTCTTCTTGTCGATCACCTTGTCGGTGACGTCGGTCAGCGCGACGGTGACCAGGATGCGGCTGCCGGGCGCGGCCGGCAGTTCATCGGCCAGCGACGCGGCCAGGAAGCCGTTCTTCAGCAGGTCCTTCTGCGGCGTCGAGTTGTACTGGATGCTGCCGAACGCGCAGTGGTGGTTGGTCACCACCAGGCCTTGGGGGGACACGAACGAGGCCGTGCAGCCGCCCAGGCTCACCACCGCGCCCATCGGATACCCCAGCGGCTGCGACAGCCGCGCCGGATCGAACTTCAGGCCCAGGGCCTTCATGTCCTTGGCCACCAGGGGCAGCTGCTGCGGCATCCACATGCCTTCATGCGCCTGGGCGCCGGCCGCGGCGTACAACGCCAGCGCGGCCCACATCAGTCGTTTCATTCGCGGGACTCCTGTCCACCTTCTGAGAAGGGGCGAACCATACACGAGGCCGCCGACCCGTCCCCCGTGCCAATCGGCACCCGGCCCCCATGCCGCATGGCGGGATAACCCGGAGTTCCACTCGGGCTCCACGAGCGTGGGATGGGGGAACCCTGACTCCAAACTTACACTTCCACCCATCCGGTTTCCCGCTCATCGAGGCGGGTCCAGGCCCCTCTCCCTCGTCCAGGAGCCCGTCATGACTCTCACGCAGCTCAGCCAGGTGAAGCGCTGGATGGTGATGCACAGTGCCCGCCACCCGGTGGAGCTGGCGGTCTGGAACATCGTGCTGACGATCTGGATGCTGGGCTTCATGGGTGTTCCGGGCGCGTTATTGATCCAGGCGTGGATCGCACTGCCGTTGTGCCTGATGGCCTGGCTGCTGCCGATGGCCTACACCGGCGGTCGACGGAGACTGCACCGATCGGGTCGCCTGCGCTGCGACTGGCTGACGGCGCTCTGACCGCCGCACGCCAAGCACGACCGCAGACCTCGGTGATTCGAAGCCGGCGGAGCCGGTGCCCCTCGGAGCGAATTCCGAGCGGCGAGGAGGAGATTGAGCGGAGAGGGGCACCGGCTCCGCCGGCTTTCGCTCGACCGACCGACCGACCTCCCGCCTCCCGCCTCCCGCCTCCCGCCTCCCGCCTTGACATCATCGTCACTTCTGACGATGATCCGGCACATGAAGTATCCAGGCGGCAAGGGAAAGACGTACCAGCACGTCATCAACCTGATGCCTCCGCACCGGATGTACATCGAGACGCATGTCGGCGGTGGCGCGGTCCTGCGCCACAAGCTGCCGGCGGCGCGATCGATCGCCATCGACGCTGACGAGCGGGTCATCGCGCACTGGCAAGACCTGGCCCTGCCCGGTGTCGAGCTGGTGCATGGCCGCGCGGAGGATTTCCTCGCACGGCATGTGTTCGAGGGGGACGAGCTGGTCTACGTGGACCCGCCCTACCACCCCGAGACGCGTCGGCAGACGCGCATCTACCGGCATGAATACGACGCCGCGGACCACGAGGCGCTCCTGGCGCAGCTCGCCTCGCTGCCGTGCCGGGTGATCGTGTCGGGCTACGCGCATCCGTCGTACGACGCCCTCCTGCGGGGGTGGCGGACGGTGGCGTTCCGCGCGAAGACCCACACCGACGTGCGGACGGAGACGCTGTGGTTCAACTTCGAACCGCCTGAGATGCTTCACGACAGCCGGCACCGCGGAGCCACCTTCCGCGAGCGCCAGACCCACAAGCGGCGTCTCGAACGCCTTCAAGAGCGTGTCCATGCCATGGATCCGGTCGAGCGCGCCGCGTTCGCCCAATGGCTCAACACCACCTATCCAGCCGCCCAGAGAGGCGGCGCTCCCCTTCTCCCATGACCCAGATCGTTGCCCTCGTCTCCCGCCACGGCTCCCTCCAAAGAGAACTTCCCGATCCCCACCACCTCCTGCTGACCGGCGTGCGCTGGGGCGCCGTCGAGGAATTCCCCACCCCCGCCTACTGGACGCAGCAGGCGCTGCGCCATCGCCTGGATCGCCAGGATGCGGCGGCGCCTACGGCGTCCGGCCGCTCGCTGGCCGAGGAGGTCGGCGCGTCGCTGCTGGGCGGTCCGGGGATCCCGGCCGCCGTGGGCCTCGCGGCGTTCGCGCGCATCCGCGAGCGCGGCGCCTTCGTGCAGCCCGGCGTCTGCGAGCTCACGCTCACCGCGTGGCTCAGCGAGCCGCTGCAGGTCGAGGGCAAGGCGCTGGGTTTCCGCTTCGCGGCGCAGAAGGCCAGGCACCTCGCGGCGGTGATGCCCGCACTGCTCTCTGCCCCGGACTTCGAGGCCGGCCAGGACGTGCGCAACTGGCTGATGGAACTGCCGGGCGTCGGACCGAAGACGGCATCGGCCATCGTGCGCGGCTGGTCCGCGTCGGAGGACGTTGCGCTGCTGGACGTGCATCTGCTGCGCGTCGGCCAGGTGATGGGCCTGTTCTCGCGCAAGCTGACGGTGGAGCGGCACTACCTCGAGGCCGAGGCGCGCCTGCTCAAGCTGTGCGCGGCGATGGACGTGCGTCCGTCGGAACTGGAGGCGGTCGTCGCGGCGGAGATGAGCCGCTCGCCGGAGACGGCGCGTTTCCTGGTCGACCACCTGAAGGCGACCGAGGTCGGCGCGAAGGTCGCGACCTCGGCGAAGGCCCGAGCCATGCGCGAGCCGGAGCAGATCGCGCTGGTGTTCACGGCGTAATGCACAGCCCCGGAGACAGCAGGTAACGCGGAACGCGCCCAGAGTGGAACGCCCTCAAGGGGGAACGCCTGGAGGAACGGCATCGGCGGAGTCGGGTTCCGGAAGGCTCGCGGCGAGGTCGGGGAGCCACGGCAAGGTCGGAGGGTCCTGGCGGACACCCGGCGGCAGGCGCAGCCAGTAGCGCCGACGCGCCGCCCGTTCGCAGTCGTCGATCGGTGGCGACCAGCGGTCGCTGCGCCAGCGCCACGCGCCGCAGTCCACGGTGTTGAGCAGCAGCGCGTCCGCGGCGAGGTAACGCGCCACGACGTCCGGCTTCGGATGGCCGAAGCGGTTCAGATACCCCGACTGAACCGCCGCCACGCGCGGCGCGACCGCCCCCACGAACGCGACCGTCGACGAGGTCCGGCTGCCGTGGTGCGGCACGACGAGGACTTCGGACCGCAGGCCGTCCCCACCCTCGTCGCGCACCAGACGCGCCTCCTGCGGCGCTTCGATATCGCCGGTCAGCAGCACGCGCCGGCCGGCGGCCTCGACGCGCAGCACGCAGGAACCGGCGTTGCGCCTGGTCTCCTTGCGCCTCTGGCCCGCTCCACCCGCCTCGCCCGGCTCGCCCGGCTCACTGTCGGCGATCGGCCACAACACCTCGAAGCGCACGCCGTCCCAGGTCCATCGCTGCCCGCGCCGGCAGCCCTCCCCGCCCGGCACGGCGCCGAGCCGCCGCTCGACCGGCATCCCCGCGAGCAGGCTCGCGGCGCCGCCCACATGGTCCTGGTCCGCGTGGCTGACCATCAGCAGGTCCAATCGCCGCTCGCCGAGTCCGTGCAACAGCGGCAGCAGCACGCGTTGTCCGGCATCGGAGCCCGGCCCCCACGACGGGCCGGCGTCGAAGACCATCGTGTGGCCCTGCGTGCGCAGGATCGTGGCGCCGCCTTGGCCGACATCGGGCAGCCAGAGGTCGAGGTGCCCCGGCGCGGGCCGCTCGATGACGGGCCAGAACATCGGCACGCACAGCGCGAGTCCGCCCAGCCGCAACCGCCATGGCCAGGGCATTGCGAGCACGGCACCGCCGACCAGTCCCAGCGCCTGCGCCCACGCCGTCGGCCACGGCAGGTGCCAGACCGCCAGCGGCAGGACGCGCAGCGCCTCCAGCATCGCGTTCATCAGCGCGACGCACCACGCGCCCAGCGTCCACAACGGCGGACACAGCACGCCGAGCATCGCCAGCGGCGTGATCACGTAGGACACCAGCGGGATGGCGAAGGCGTTCGCCACCACGCCCACGATGGACAGTTGCTGGAACAGCAGCAGCGTGAGCGGCGCGAGGCCGAGTGTCACCACCCACTGCGTGTGCCAGGCGTTGCGCAGCGCGCCGCGCCAGCCGGGATCGGCGCGATGGTCCGCCGCCATCAGCAGCGCGACGGCGACGAACGAGAGCCAGAAACCGGCCTGCGTCAGCGCCCACGGGTCGGCGGCGCAGACCCCGGCGGCGGCGGCGCACAGGCTCATCGGCCATGGCCAGCGCGCGCCGGCCTGACGCAGGAGCGCGAGGATCGCGAGCAGCCCGACCGTGCGCTGTGACGGCACGCCCCAACCGGAGAACAGCGCGTACAGCCCGGCGGCGACCACACCGATCCACATCGCCGCGCGCGGCGCGGGCAGGCACAGGCACAGCCGCGTGCTGCGCCGCCAGGCCCAGCCGGCGACCGCGCCGGCAAGCCACGCGAACATCGTCACGTGCAGCCCGCTCACGCTGAGCAGATGCGACACGCCTGCATCGCGGTACAGCCCCCAGTCGGCGGCGTTCACCGCGCCCTGATCGCCCAGGCTCAGCGCGGCGAGCACGCCGGCGCCGCGGCGGTCGCGCCGCTCGCTCAGCTGGCGGTCGATCGCGTCGCGCATCGACTGCCGCAACGCGTCGACACTGAAGCCGCTGGTCGCCAGTCGCTCCTGCCCCTTGCTGCGGCAACTGCCGGCGGCGGGCAGGTCCTGGTCGAGCATCCACAGCGCCTGGTCGAAGCCGTGAGGATTCATGAGGCCGTGCGGACGGCGCAGCTTGACGTCGAGGCGCCATCGCTCGCCGGCGCGTGGTCGGAACGGCATCTGATAGCAAGACAACAGCACGCGCGGCGGCGTACCGGCACTGACTGCGGACGGCTCGACCGCCAGGATGAAGCGCCAACCCTCCACGCCGCCGATGCCGTCGGTGCGCTGGGGAAGACTGTCGACGCGGCCGGTGAGGGTCATCACCTGGCCCTCGCGGTCGACGTCAGGCACCTCGGCCATGCGCGCGCCGGCCCGCGCCGCGGTGAGCCCGGCCCCGGCGATCGCCGCGAGCAGCGACCAGGCCAGCCAATGGGTGGTCCAGCGGCTCGGGCATCGGCGCCGATGCGCGGCGGCGGGGACAGGAGGAACGGACACGATCGAGGCGATTCCGTCGGCCAGCGCCGGACGACGACGTCGACCCGGGCGGGCGAGCGGCAACACCATCGTGAACGTCAGCATCACGGCGATCGCGGTCCAGGCCCGCCAGACGGCGGGACCGGGCAGTTCCGGGAGGACATGGACCAGCCCCATGCCCAGCAGGGCCGCGAGCGGGACGAGCGTCCAACGCCAGGCCGGGGTGTAGGATTCCCGGCGTTTTTTTCCACTTCCGCGCAGATCCTCATGAGCACTTCCGTCTACGACCGCCTGACCCAACTCGGCATCGAACTTCCGCCGGTGGCGGTGCCCGCCGCGGCCTACGTGCCGTTCGTCCGCACCGGCAACCTCGTGTTCCTGTCCGGTCATATCGCGAAGAGGGACGGCAAGCCCTGGGTGGGCCAGCTGGGCAAGGACACCGACACGAAGACGGGCCAGCAGGCCGCGCGCGCGATCGCGATCGACCTGCTGGGCACGCTGCACGCGGCGGTCGGCGACCTGAACAAGGTCAAGCGCGTCGTGAAGCTGATGAGCCTGGTCAACAGCACCGGCGACTTCACCGAGCAGCACCTGGTGACCAACGGCGCGTCCGAGCTGATCGGCGAGGTCTTCGGTCCCGAGAAGGGCGCGCATGCGCGCAGCGCCTTCGGCGTGGCGCAGATCCCGATGGGCGCGTGCGTCGAGATCGAGCTGATCGCCGAGATCGCCGACTGATGCGCGCCCTGACCCCCTCGCGCGTGCTGGCCTTCAGCGCGCTGGTGTCGCTCGCCGCCGTGGCGGCGGCCTTGGTGGCGCAGTACCAGTTCAACGTCAAGCCATGCCCGTGGTGCGTGATGCAGCGGGGGATCTTCCTGCTGATCGCGGTGGTCAGCGCCCTGGGATGGGTGCTGCAGCGCGTGGGCTTCGTGCGCGTGCTGTCGCTGCTGCTGTCGGGCGCGCTGGGCGTGGCGGGTCTGTTCGCCGCGGGTTACCAGCACGAGGTCGCCTCCAAGCTGGCCAGCTGCGACATGACCTTCGCGGACCGCGTGCTGACGATGTTCAAGCTGGAAGATCGGATCCCGAGCATCTTCATGGTCACGGCCAATTGCAGTGAAGCGTCCGCGTACACGCTGCTCGGTCTGCCCTATGAGATCTGGAGCGGCGCCCTGTTCACCCTGATCGCGCTGCTGTGTCTGCTGACGCTCAAGCGCGGAGCGGTGCATCGTCGGTGAGACGACCGTCGATGTCTTTGAGATCGATCAACTGTCGGGAGTTCCCACATGAAACGAGTCACTGGCATCGGCGGCATCTTCTTCAACGCCAAGGACCCGGCGGTCCTGCGTGACTGGTACAGGACGCACCTGGGCGTCGATGTGCAGGCGTGGGGCGGCGCGGCGTTCACATGGACCGATGACGCGGGCCAGCCCACGGGCGGCTCGACGATCTGGTCCATCGGCGCGGCCGAGGGCGGCGACGGCTTCGGGCCGAGCAAGGCGCCCTTCATGATCAATTACCGGGTGGCGGATCTCGCGTCGCTGCTCAAGGCGCTGCGCGACGAGGGCTGCAACGTCCTCGAGAAGACCGACGACTCGGAGTACGGCAAGCTCGGCTGGGTCATCGACCCGGAAGGCAACAAGGTCGAGCTCTGGGAGCCGCCGGCGGGGCAGTGAGGACAGTCGGCTGACGCTGGCCGGTCACCGCCTCGTCACACCCTCCCGGCAGCATCGCGGGCTTCGCCTTTCTGATCTCTCCGGGAGACCCGCATGGACCGCCGCCGCTTCCTCCACGCCAGCACCCTTCTGGGCGGCGCCTCGCTGCTGACGCTGCCTGGCGCGCACGCGCAGGCCCCCGCCGTCATCACGCGCGACGCGATGCGCCCGCAGATGCCGCACGGCATCCAGTCCGGCGATCCGATCGCCGACGGCGCCATCGTCTGGACCCGCGGCGACCGCCCGAGCCGGCTCTGGCTCGAGTGGTCCACCACCGCCAGCTTCGCCAACCTGCAGCGCGTGCGCGGACCGCATCTGCTCGAGGACTCCGACTTCACCGGCCGCATCGACCTGCGCGGCCTGCCCGCCGGGCAGGAGATCTTCTATCGCGTCGTCCTGCAGGACCTGCACAACGAACGCGTGCTGTCCGAGCCCGTCGCCGGGCATCTGCGCCTGCCGGCCGCCTTCGGCGCGAAGGGCCTGCGCGATGTCCGCTTCGCCTGGAGCGGAGACACCTGCGGCCAGGGCTGGGGCATCAACGAGCAATGGGGCGGCATGAAGATCTATGAGCAGATCCGCCGCATCAATCCCGACTTCTTCCTGCACAGCGGCGACACCATCTACGCCGACAGTCCCATCCCGGCCGAGATCAAGCTCCCCGACGGATCGCTCTGGCGCAACGTCGTCACCGAGCAGACCAGCAAGGTCGCCGAGACGCTCGACGAGTACCGCGGCCGCTACCGCTACAACCTGATGGACGCCAACGTCCGCCGCATGTCGGCCGACGTGCCGCAGATCTGGCAGTGGGACGACCACGAGGTCACCAACAACTACTCCGACAGCAAGGACCTCTCCGGCGACGCCCGCTACACCGAGAAGAACATCCCGCTGCTCGTCGCCCGCGCCACCAAGGCCTTCCAGGAATACGCGCCGATGCGCCGCTTCGGCGACGCCGAGAGCGAACGCATCTACCGCCACCTGCCGCAGGGTCCGCTGCTGGACGTCTTCGTCGTCGACATGCGCAGCTACCGCGGTCCCAACAGCGCCAACCTCCAGACCGAGGAGAACGCCGACAGCGCCTTCATGGGCCGGCCGCAGATCGCGTGGCTGCTCGAAGGACTGAAGCGCTCGAAGGCCGTCTGGAAGGTCATCGCCGCCGACATGCCGATCGGCCTGCACGTCAACGACGGCAAGGACGCCGAAGGCCGCGACAAGTGGGAGGCCATCGCCAACGGCGACGACGGCGCGCCGCGCGGCCGCGAGCTGGAAATCGCGCGCCTGCTCAGCGAGATCAAGCGCCACCGGCTGCACAACATCGTCTGGCTCACCGCCGACGTGCACTACACCGCCGCGCACTACTTCGATCCCGCCAAGGCGAAGCACACCGACTTCCTGCCCTTCTGGGAATTCGTCTCCGGCCCCTTGCACGCTGGCGGCTTCGGCCCCAACAAGGCCGACGGCACCTTCGGCATGCAGGTCGCGTATCAGAAGGGGCCAGGCATTGCCAATGCCGCCCCCGCGCCCGACACGCAGTTCTTCGGCCAGGTCGACATCGACGCGAAAACGCGCGCCATGACGGTCACCCTGAAGGATCTGGAGGGCTCGACCCTCTACAAGAAGACGCTCGAGCCCAAGCGCACCTGACCCCCCACGAAGTCCTCGGCAGCAAAACCGAGGCAGTACGGCGATGGTTGGGGACGGGAGGTCGAGGGGTTTTGGCGCTTGACGCCAAGGCCCCTTGACCTCGCGGCCAACGCGCGGTCCTCAGCAGGCAGGCAGCCTCAAACCCGCTCCATCACCCGCAACACGCCTTGCATCGGCGGCAACTGCGCCACCATCGACACCAGGTCGCGGATGCTTTCCGTCGCCGTCTTGGCCCGCACGCTCGCGATCTGCGTGCGCACGGTCGAGATGGCGACCCCGTGGCGATGCGCGATCTCCTGCGGCTGCAGCCCCGAGCAGAGCGACTGCAGCACCTGCAGCTCCGCCGCCGTCAGTTGATGTTCACGCGCGAAGGCGAGCATCGGCAGCTCCCCGCACAGGTTGCGTTTGCCGAGCACGACCATCGCCTGCGACGGCCGTCCCTGCCCGTCCTGCAGCGGCAGCACCGACAGCGACAGCCGCCCCGGGCCACGCCCGAGACAGATGAGATGCCGCAGCCCGCGCTGCACGTCGGCCAGCGCGCCTTCCAATCGCAATTGATCGTTGCGCTGCGCCGCGATCAGTTGACCGTCGACGATCTGCAGCGGCGACGTCTCGTCGAGCTGCCGCCGCGCGGTGCTGTTGGCGTAGAGCAGTTGCCCTTCGCCGGCGACGAGACAGACCCCGAGGTCGATCTCCTCCAGCGCATGGCGCCACCACCGATCCGGCGATCCGCGCCGGCGTTCCGGCCCTCGATAGGCCAGCAGGCGACCCAGCTCCGGGGTCCTCCCCAACAATCCGTCCATCTCAGCCTCCCTGGTCGGGCCATGCGTGGATCGCGCCCCTCGACTTGCGCTCGGTCTTGTTGTCGATAGTTGTGCGTGGGGGCGTCGTCGAGATGTTAGGAGAACGTCAGGGTCTTGCGTAGCAGAACATGACGTACGGTGCCCCCTAGGGTTGGGGGAAGCGGCGATGTCGGGTTCCGCGCCGATATTCCGGGAGCCCGCCGGACGCGGAGAAACCCGTATCCATCGGGGTCGTCCGCGATCCACGATGGTGCGTCAGGACATGAAGCCGAGGTCCGTGCCGGCGAAGTTGCCGATGTTGGGCAGCACCGTCCGCAGCTCGGAAGGCGGCACGCCCATCCACAGCGCCAGCGTCGACGCGAGCTGGTCCACCGAGGTGGTCGGCAGCAGGCGGCCCTGGCCGACGTCGTCCGGCCCGTTGATGCTGACCGACGGCGCCGTGCCGTAGAAGCGTCCGCCCTTGACCGCACCGCCCATCACCAGGTGATGCGCGCCCCAGCCGTGATCGGTGCCGTCGCCGTTGCTGCTGAGCGTGCGGCCGAAGTCCGACGCGGTGAAGGTCGTGACCTGATCGGCCATGCCCAGCTCCCGCAGCGCCGCGTCGAAGCTCGCCATCGCCCCGCCGACCTGCTGCATCAGCGCCGGATGGCGCGTCGTCAACCCGTCGTGCAGGTCGAAGCCGCCCAGGCCGACGAAGTAGACCTGCCGCGTCATGCCCAAGGAGGAACGCGCGGCGATCAGGCTCGCCACCATCTTCAGCTGACGCGCGAGCGCGTCCGCCGCGAAGGCGGTGGACAGCGTCGCCGCGCCGGTCAGCGCGGTGCTCAGCGTCGTCTGCAGATCGATCGATCGGGCGGTCACGCGGTTGAGCTCCGATTCCATCGGGTGGGTCCGCTCCTCGGTGATCAGCGCCCGGAGCAGTTTGGCGCAGGAGGTCGACCCGAACACCTGGCTGCCGATGCCGGTGATCGGCTTCTTGCCGCCCGGGCCGGTCAGGTACTGGAACGCGGCATCGCCGGCCTGGAAGATCGCGTTGCCGTAGACATTGATGCAGGTCAGCCCCGCGCGACCGTTGCCCGACAGCATGAGGTCGGCCATGCGACCGCCCCACCCGGTCCGCGCGCCCTCGACGTTGGAGGACTGCCAGAGGCTGGACTGGTCGTTGTGGGAGAACAGCTTGGGCGGCGCCGGCACCGCGCCGGACTTGAACTGCGCCAGCGTCATCGGCGCGGTCAGCGTGCCGATGTTCAGCATCACCGCGAGCCGGCCGGCGTCGAAGACGGGCTTGATCGCCGAGAGCCCCGGCGCGAGCGCCATCTGGCGGCCGTCCGGCAGCGCCACCGTCGGCGCCAGCGCGGTGGCCGCGAGCGCGTCACGTCCGATCGCCAGCGTCGGGCGGATGGCCGTATAGGCCTGGTGGCTGACGGCGTCGTACGGGATCACGGTGTTGCCGTGGTCGTTCCCGCCGTACAGGAACACGCACACCAGCGCCTTGTAGTCGCCGCCCGTCGTCGCGGCGGCGGCGTCGCCGATCGCGGCGAGCTGCAAGGCCCACGGCGCGGCGGCGCCCACGGCGGACGCGACCGAAGCGCGCTTGAGGAACTCGCGACGATGCAGCGAGGACAGCTTGGACACATGAGCCACGGAAGTTCTCCGGTGAACGTCGCCGCGCGGCGACGTCGTCATTTCTGGATCTGGTACTCGGGACAGGCGAGCAGCAGCATCCAACCGGCGCGAGCACGGTTGATCTTGCCGTCGTCGGTGTTGGCCGCGATCGTCGTGACCGCGGCCGCGATGCGCTGCTGCGTCGCGTCCGAGACCGCACCGCCGCCGAGCAGCAGCGCCTGCCGCGCCACCATCGCGCGTGCGTCGGTGGAGAGCGCCATGTCGTCCGTCAGGTCCGGCCTCGCATCGCCCTGCCCGGTCGTCAGCAGCGTCTGCATGAAGTTCAGGTAGCCGGTGACCGTCACCTCGTTGAGCAGCTGGAACTCCGGCGCGGTCACGCCGGTTGCCGTCATCGACGAGTTCGGCGGCACGTAGCCGGGCCGGTAGAAGTTGAAGACCGACGGGCTGAAGAACGGACTCTGGCCGAGCCGGGTCTCCGGGTCGCTGGTCTCGTGGATGGTCCACTGGCCGGCCGAGCTCAGCTTGACCGACCGCGCCACCTGGACGAAGCGCAGCACCGGCTCGCGCAGCTTGCCGGAGCTGCTCACGCTGGCCTCGATCAGGCGCGCCTCCGGATCCAGCAGCACGGCGCGCAGCACCGCCTTCAGGTCGCCGCGCACCCCCTGGCCGTTGTTGTTGAACACCTGCGCCACGCGCTGCACGTACGCGCCGCTCGGGTGGGAGCAGACGAAGCGCTGGATCAACTGGCGGCCGAAGAAGGGCCCGACGTTCGGATGATTGGCCAGCGTGTCCAGCGCCTGGCGCAGCGCGGTCGGGCCGTCGACGCCCGCGGAGATGGTGCTGCCGAGCACCGACTTCGCGCCGCTTGAGAAGTTGGCCGCGTTGTGCACCATCGGCCGGCGCATGAAGGAAGGATCGGCACCCGCGACGTTCGCGGTGTCGAAGTCCCATCCGGTGAAGGCGCGCGCCAGCTGCGTGACCACCGTCTGGTCGTAGGTCTCGACCGGCCGGCCGCCGCTGGCCTGCACCGTGCCATCGAGGTTCAGCTGCACCAGGCCGATGGTGAATAGCTGCATCACCTCGCGGGCGAAGTTCTCGTCGGGCTGACGGCCCTTGGCGTCCTCCTTCCTGCTGCCGCGCATCGCCAGGAAGGCGCCCATGGCCGGCGACAGCGTCACCGCCTCCAGCAGGCCGCGGAAGGTGCCGAAGGCGTTCTCCTCCAGCAGGTCCGCATAGGCGGTCATCGCCATGGTGCGCCACGGGATGTCGAGGCTCGGCGCCGAGACGGTGAAGATCTCCGAGAGCGCCAGCACCATGCGCTGGCGCAACTGGTCCGGCGAGCTGATGAACTTGCGCCAGACGGAGTTGTAGAAGCCGTTGTAATAGAAGTACTTGTTGGCCTCGATCGCATAACCGTTGCGGACCACCCAGTCCCAATGGGACTCGGTGCGCGGCGCGAGGAACTGCAGGTCCAGCCAGTGGTTGTAGCCGACGGACTTCAGCGTGGCGATGTCGGCCTCGCTCGCGGCGAAGCCGGCCTGCGCGAGGAAGCGCGAGGCCTGGGCGTCGTTCGGGAGCGGCAGGACGATGCTCGCCGCGGGAGCGGGCGACGGGGACGGTGCGGGGTCCGGCGCAGGCGCTGGTCCAGGCGGGGGTTCTGAAGCAGGCGCTGGTGCCGGCGCAGGCGTCGGGCCCGGCGCCGGCGAGGGCGCTGGAGCTGGCGAGCCGTCGGGTGACTGCCCGGAGCCGGACGGGGCTGCGGACGAATCGCCGCCGCCTCCCCCGCCGCCGCAGGCGCTGAGGGCAGCGGCAGCAGCCGTGACGGCTGCGGAAGACCAGGGGAAACGGAACATGGTGGGGGTGCGTCGTTACTGCTGACGGCCGCGACTCTAGAGAGTCCCGCCGCCGAAATCAGCATCCGATCCGCAACAGCGGAAAGGCCCGGAAACGCATCCGGTTACCGTGCCGTTCGACCTCGACAGTCGCCCGTTTCCCCCGTGATCATCGGCGTTCCCGGCGATCGACCGGTATTTGTTCCGGCTTCGTCGAACGGCCCGTGCGACTTCTCACGACCTGACCCTCCGGTCCCGTCCCGATCCCGTCGACGCGGTCCCGACGCGTCCTCGATCCCCTGTCCCGGCGACCTCGCCCGATGTAATTGGCGCGTACAAACCGGCCAGTCCCGGCGATCGCCGCCGAGATGTTCGAAATCAGGCCGCAAAGAGCCCGAGGTCTTTCTGGTTGAAGTTCACGATCCCCGGAAGGATCCCCGGCAGGTCGGTCGCCGGCACGCCCATCCACAGCGCCAGCGTCGCTGCCAGCTGGTCGACCGAGGTGGTCGGCAGCAGCCGGCCCTGGCCGACGTCGTCGGGTCCGTTGACGGCGACCGTCGGCGCCGTGCCGTAGAAGCGACCGCCCTTCACCGCGCCGCCCATGACCAGGTGGTGGCTGCCCCAGCCGTGGTCGGAACCGTCGCCGTTGGAGCTCAGCGTGCGACCGAAGTCGGAAGCCGTGAAGGTCGTGACGTTCTGGGCGACGCCGAGCTCGACGAGCGCCGCGTCGAAACTCGCCATCGCGCTGCCGACGTTGCCCAGCAGCACCGGCTGCTGCGACATCAGGTTGTCGTGCAGGTCGAAGCCGCCGATCGACACGAAGTACACCTGCCGCTGCACGCCCAGCGAGGCGCGGGCGCCGATCAGGCGCGCGACCGTCTGCAGCTGGGCCGCCAGGCCGTTGCCGTTGGTCTCGAACGGCGTCTGCAGCGTGGTGGTGGACAGCGCCGTGGTGATCGTGCCCTGCGCGTTGACCGAGCGCGCGGTGACGCGGTTCAGCTCCTGCTCCATCCAGTGCTGGCGCTCGCCCGTGATCATGCCGCGCAGCGCTTCCGCACACGCGGCGGAGCCGAACAGCGAGCGGTTCGCGCCGTTGATGGCGACGGCGCCGCCGCTGCTCATCTGGTACTGCACCGCCTGGCCGCCCGACATGAAGACGGCATTGCCGGAGACGTTGATGCAGCTGAAGGTGGCGTTGCCGTTGCTGGACAGGAACTGGTCGGCCACGCGACCGCCCCAGCCCGAGGTCGCGCCTTCGGGCCGCGACGATTGCCAGAGGCTGGACTGGTCGTTGTGCGAGAACAGCTTGGGCGGCAACGGCACGTTGGCGGCCTTGTACTGGGCGAGCGTCGTCGGCTGCATCAGCGGGCCGATGTTGAGCATCACCGCGAGCCGGCCCGCGTCGAAGACCGGCTTGAGCCGGTTCATCGTCGGCGCCAGCGCCAGCTGCCGGCCGTCGGGCAGCGCGAGGGACGGCGTCAGCGCCGTGGCGGCGAGCTGATCGCGCGGGATCGCCAGCGCCTGGCGGATGTTGGCGTAGGCCTGGTAGTTCGCCGTGTCGTACGGGATCACCGTGTTGCCGTAGTCGTTGCCGCCGTACATGAACAGGCAGACGATGGCCTTGTAGTCGCCCGGCGCGGCGGCCGCGGCGGCCTCGCCGATGGCGGCCAGCTGCAGCGCCCAGGGCGCGGCCGTGCCGGCGATGGAGACCGCCGAGGCGCGCTTGAGGAATTCGCGACGGCGCAGCGAGGGAAGCTTGGAGAGGTGGGTCATGGTCGGCACTCCGCTCACGGCTGGTTATTTCTGGACCTGGTATTCGGGCGCCGCCAGCACCATCAGCCATGAGGCCTTGACGCGGTTCAGCTTGTTGGTGTCGGTGTCGACCTTGATCGTGGCGACGGCGGTGGCGATCGTGGTGATCGTGGCCTCCGAGATGTCGCCGCCGCCCATCAGCTGCGCCTGGCGCCGCACCAGCGCGGGCGCGTCGGCGACCAGCGCGAGATCGGCGGTGTAATCGGGCTTCATGTCGCTGACGCCGTTGCCGATCAGGCCCTGCATGTAGTTCAGGTAGCCGGCGACGGTGCTCTCGTTGCAGAGCTGGAACTCGGGCGCGGTCACGCTGTTGGTGCCCAGCTGCGAGTTGGGCGGCACATAACCCGGCCGGAAGAAGTTGAAGACCGAGCCGCTGCGCATCGGGCTCTGCCCCAGGCGCGACGACGGGTTGCTGGTGTCGCCGACGGCCCAGAGGTCGCCGGGCGAGCTCAGGCCCACGGTGCGCGCCCACTGGATCATGCGCTGCAGCGGCTCGCGCAGCTTGCCGGCGCTGGGCGCGGTGGACCGCGTGCGGGCCTCGGTGTCGAGCAGGATCGCGCGGATCACCGCGCGCATGTCGCCGCGCACGCCCTTGCCGTTGTTGTCGAAGACCGCGGCGACGCGCTGCACGTAGGCGGGGCTCGGGTTCGAGGCCACCAGGCGCTGGATCAGTTGCCGGCCGATGAACGGGCCGACGTTGGGATGCGCGGTCAGCGTGTCCAGCGCGACCTTCATCGCGGCGGCGCCATCGGCCGTCGCGGGGATGACGGCGTCCAGCACCTTCTTCTCGCCGGTGGAGAAGCGCGAGGCGTTCTGCCGCATCGGGCGCTTCATGTAGCTGAAGTCGAGGCCGTCCACGTCGGAGGAGTCGACGTCGAAGTCCCAGCCCGTGAACACGCGCGCCAGATCGGTGATCTGCTGCAACGTGTAGGTGTCGACGGTCTTGCCGTTGACCATCTTGGGCGTGCCGTCGGCGTTGAGCTGGTTCAGGCCGATGGTGAACAGCTGCATCACCTCGCGGGCGTAGTTCTCGTCGGGCTGGCGGCCGCTCTTCACGTCTTCCTTGCGGTTGCCGCGCATGGCCAGGTAGACGCCCATCGCCGGGGACAGCGTCACGCCCTCGATCAGCGCGCGGAAGCTGCCGAAGCAACGCTCTTCCAGCATGTCGACGTAGCCGGCGGTCGCGAATTGCGGCCACGCGATCGGCAGGCCGTTCATCGAGACGACGAAAATCTCCGACAAGGCCAGCACCACGCGCTGGCGCAACTGGTCGGGCGAGCCGATCAGCTTGCGCCACAGCGTCGCGTCGACACCGTCCAGGCTGTAGCGGTTGGCCTCGGCGCCCTTGCCCTTGGCCACGAGCCAGTCATAGTGGCTCTGCGTGCGCGGCGCGTCGAACTGCTGATCCAGCCAGCGCGCGAAACCGACCGTCTTGACGCTGGTCAGATCCGCCGCGCTGGCGGCAAAACCGGCCTGGCCGAGGAAGCGCGCCGCCTCGGGTTCGGTCGTGGGCACGTTGGTCTGGGGATCGCTGTCCGGGCCGGCAGTGCTGTCGCCGCCCCCACCGCCGCCGCCGCAGGCCGCGAGCAGTGCCGCAGCAGCAGCAGCCGCGAGGGCGGCCGTCGTGCCGACGGTGGTGGTGTCGTCAACGACGCGATCGTCGTCGGGCAGTGCGGGCGGTGCAAAGTGGGTAGTGGCGGCGGCAGTCATCTCGGCATCGGCTCCAGGCAGCGGATGCGGGATGGTGGCGAGGACCGGACTTCAATTCACCGTCATTCGTACAACTTGTGAAAGGCGCGGCAACAGGCTGTTGCGGCGTGATTTATTCACGAGTCGAACTTGTCGGGGTGGGATATGCGCGAGAAACGAACTGGAAATACATCGCCCGCGCGTGGCACATGAGATGCCTGGACTGCCATTTTCCCGCGCGCGGCACGTGTGGCGTCACTCCCTCTCCCGCTTGCGGCAGAGGGTTGGGGTGAGGGCCAGCGGCGGTGGCATTGCGCACTCTCCTGCGAGGAGCCAAGCGCGGGCTCTCCAGGGTGCAGGGGGCATCCCTCCGGGAACCCCCAGCACCCTTCCGGCCCCACCCGCTCTCGCTGCCCAGGGGCCTGGGGAGTACGTGTGGCAGGTCTTGCCACGAGTGGTGCCAGGTCTTGCTCAGATCAGCGTCACGCCGGTCTTGCTCTGCACGAACTCGCGGGTCACTTCGGGGGCGAGCTCGACCAGCTTCAGGCCCTGCGGAGTCACGTCCATCACGGCCAGGTCCGTGATGATGCGGTTGACGACGCCCACGCCCGTCAGCGGCAGCGTGCAGGTCGGGATGATCTTCAGGTCCTCGGTGCCGTCCTTCTTGCGGGCGACGTGCTCCATCAGCACGATCACGCGCTTGACGCCGGCGACCAGGTCCATCGCGCCGCCCATGCCCTTCACCATCTTGCCGGGGATCATCCAGTTGGCGAGGTCGCCGCGCTCGCTGACCTGCATCGCGCCCAGGATGCTGAGGTTGATCTTGCCGCCGCGGATCATCGCGAAGCTGTCGTGGCTGCCGAAGATGGACGAGCCAGGTATCGTCGTCACCGTCTGCTTGCCGGCGTTGATGAGGTCGGCGTCGACCTCGTCCTCCGTCGGGAACGGGCCGATGCCGAGCATGCCGTTCTCGCTCTGCAGCCACACTTCCTTGTCCGCCGGCACGAAGTTCGCCACCAGCGTCGGAATGCCGATGCCGAGATTCACATAGAAGCCGTCTTCCAGTTCCTGCGCGGCACGTGCCGCCATCTGGTCTTGGGTCCAGGGCATGTCTCTCTCCTCAAGCCGCGGGGCGGATGGTGCGCTTCTCGATGCGCTTCTCAGGATTCGGGTTGTGCACGATGCGGTGCACGTAGATCCCGGGCAGATGGATGCTGTCGGGATCCAGCTCGCCGACCTCGACGACCTGCTCCACCTCCACCACCGTGACCTTGCCGGCCATCGCGCAGGCCGGATTGAAGTTGCGCGCCGTGCGCCGGAAGATCAGGTTGCCGCTCTTGTCGGCGATGTGCGCCTTGACCAGCGCCACATCCGGATTGAGCGCGCGCTCCATCACGTACTGATGGCCGTCGAACTCGCGGATCTCCTTGCCCTCGGCCACCAGCGTGCCGACGCCGGTGCGCGTGAAGAAGGCCGGGATGCCCGCGCCGCCGGCGCGCAGCTTCTCGGCCAGCGTGCCCTGCGGCGTGAACTCGAGTTCAAGTTCACCGGCCAGGTACTGGCGCTCGAACTCCTTGTTCTCGCCAACGTAGCTGGAGATCATCTTCCTGATCTGCCGCGTCTCGAGCAGCTGGCCCAGGCCGAAGCCGTCCACGCCCGCGTTGTTGCTGATGACGGTCAGGCCCTTGGTGCCGCTGTCCCGCAGCGCCGCGATCAGCGCCTCCGGAATGCCGCACAGGCCGAAGCCGCCGACAGCCAGCAACTGGCCGTCCGCCACGATGCCGTCCAACGCCGCCTCGGCATTGGGGAAAAGCTTGTTCATCCGATGTCTCCTGCTTGCCGTTGATCCACGGGTTTCAGAACTGGTCCAGAACCGGTCGGCCAATCTACTACGTAAGGCATTAGGTAAGCGCTACGTAGAATTGATTAAGCATCCGCCGCTGCCTCCTCGCGCAGCCATCCCGCCACCGAGTCCCCGAAGGAAGCCCGATGACCCTGCCCCCGGACGCCCTGTCCCTGGACGCGCTGCGCGCGCAGATCCCGAAGATCTTCGCGCCCTGGATCGTCGCACTCGGCCTGGAGCCCGTCCATGCGGAAGATGGGCTGCTGCGATTGACCATGCCGGTTGCGCCCGAGCTGATCCATGTCGGCGGCGTGATGTGCGGGCAGGCGTCGATGGCCGCGGCCGACACGGCGATGGTGCTGCTCATGATGCGCGAGCTGGGCGAGTTCCGCCCGATGACGACCGTCCAGCTGCAATCGACCTTCATCCGCCCGGTCTCCGGCGCCCGCTGCACGATCGAGGCGCGCCTGCTGCGCCGCGGCAGGAACCTGGCGTTCGGGCAGATCGACCTGCTCGACGAGCAGGGCCGGCTGGCCGTGCAGTCGACGACGACCTACGCGCTGTTGTGACTGCTGCGGCCCGTTCCGACCTGCCTCCCATGAGCCTCGACTACCGCACCGCGTTCGACCAGGCCCCGATCGGGCTGGTGATTTCCGAGAACCGCCTGATCAGAGACTGCAACCGGCTGGTGCTGGAGATCTTCGGCGCGCAGCGCGAGCAGTTGATCGGCCACAGCTTCGCGCTGCTGTATCCGAGCCCCGTCGAATTCGAGCGCACCGGGGAGCGCATCGTCGCGAGCCTCGATGCCGCCGGCTATTACGCCGACGAGCGCGTGATGAAGCGCGTCGGCGGATCGCGCGCGGGCGAGCTGTTCTGGTGCCACGTGTCGGGCCGCGCGCTGGACCCGTCGCAGCCGCATGCGAGCGGCATCTGGAGCTTCGAGGACCTGTCCGCGACACGCCAGCTCAAGGCCGACCTCACGCCGCGCGAGCGCGAGATCGCCGCGCTGCTGATCGAGGGCCTGACCAGCAAGCTGATCGGCCGCAAGCTCGGCGTCAGCCCGCGCACGGTCGATGTGTACCGCGCACGCCTGATGAAGAAATACGGCGCGGCGGCCGGACCTTGTCCATCGCCTGCTCGTGTCATGAGATTCCTTGCGTGACGTATTCCCGCGCAAGGCCTGACGCCTTGCGGAAATCACCTGGAATGCCCCCTTGGCAACATGATGGAAACCTCGTTGCAAGCGCTCACAAGATCCCCAGAAGCACCGATGGATACGGCAATCGAGCAAGACGTGACCCCGGATAGGCGATTTCATCGATGATTTGCGGGGCAACCCGGGGATGCGCGCGTGATTTCTCACGCACAATACGCGCCGTCCGGCGTGAAGCCGGGCCTTAACCGCAGAGTCAAACGAATGAACAAGACTGAACTGATCGAACACCTGGCTTCCAAGCACGAACTGACCAAGGCCGAAGCTGGCCGCATCCTGGAAACGCTGCTGGACGCGGTGGTGTCCACGGTGAAGAAGGGTGGCGCTGTCTCCATCCCGGGCTTTGGCGCCTTCAAGCAACACGCCCGTGCCGCCCGCACCGGCGTGAACCCCAGCACCGGCGACAAGATCAAGATCGCCGCCGCCAAGCTGCCGAAGTTCACCCCGGGCGCCGGCTTCAAGGCCGCCGTGGACCCGAAGGCTGCCGCTCGCAAGGCTGCCGCCAAGCCGGCCAAGGCCCCCAAGGCCGCCGCCGCCAAGCCCGCCAAGAAGGCCGCCAAGAAGTAATCCACTTCTGGCGCACGCCGATCGCCAGGGTCGCTTCAGCGATCCGGGCGGTACCGAACAAACCCGGCTTCTGCCGGGTTTGTTTTTTTGCTCCTACAGTTCCGACATGTCCGCCCCCGCGCCCACCGCCGCGCCCTCCTCCGCACCCGCCCTGCGCGTGCTGTCGCTCATCCCCCCGATGACGCAGCTCAACACGCCTTACCCGTCCACCGCGTACCTGACGGGTTTCCTGCGCTCGCGCGGCTTCCAGGCGGCGCAGCGCGATCTGGCGCTGGCCCTGGTGCTCAAGCTGTTCTCCCGCGACGGCCTGAAGCGCGTGCGCGAGGCCGTGCACGCGATCCCGCTGCCGGACCGCGGCATCGCGTCGCGCCATTTCGACGAGTCCTTCGACCGCTACTTCGCCACGATCGCGCCGGCGATCGCGTTCCTGCAGGGGCGCGACCCGACGCTGGCGCACCGCATCAACACGCGGACCTTCCTGCCGGAAGGCGCGCGATTCCAGACGCTGGAGGTCTACGTCGCCGATGACGGCGAGGATCCGCTGGCCTGGGCCTTCGGCGCGCTGGGGCTGCAGGACCGCGCGCGGCACCTGGCGACGCTGTACCTGAACGACCTGGCCGACGTGCTGCGCGAATCGGTCGATCCGCGTTTCGAGTTCGTCCGTTACGCCGAGCAGCTGGCGACCAGCCAGCCGACCTTCGATCCGCTGCACGACGCGCTGAGCGCGCCGCCCAACCTCGTCGACGACCTGCTGCGCGAGCTGACGCTCGCCGCGATCGACGCGGAACAGCCCGACGTGGTGCTGCTCTCGGCGCCCTTCCCCGGCGCCGTCTACGCGGCGTTGCGCATCGGGCAGACGATCAAGCGCGAGCGGCCCCACATCAAGATCCTCTTCGGCGGCGGCTTCGTCAACACCGAGCTGCGCGAGCTGACCGAGCCGCGCCTCTTCGACTACGTGGACTTCGTGTCGCTGGACGCGGGCGAGCGGCCGCTGCTGGCGCTGCTCGATCACATCGCCGGCAAGCGCAGCCGGCAACGGCTGGTGCGATGCTTCATCCGCGAGGACGACGGTGAGGACGCGGAACGCGCCGAAGGCACGCGGGCGGGCCAGGTCCGCTACATCAACTTCGTCGAGCCGGACGTGCCCTTCGAGGACGTCGGCACGCCGACCTGGGACGGCCTGCCGCTGCACGACTACCTGTCGCTGCTGGACATGCTGAACCCGATGAACCGGCTCTGGAGCGACGGCCGCTGGAACAAGCTGACCATCGCGCACGGCTGCTACTGGAAGAAGTGCAGCTTCTGCGACATCACGCTGGACTACATCTCGCGTTACGAGGCGGCCTCGGCGAAGACGCTGGTGGACCGCATCGAGGCGATCGTCGCGGAGACGGGCCAGACCGGCTTCCACTTCGTCGACGAGGCAGCACCGCCCAAGGTGCTGAAGGCACTCGCGCAGGAGCTGATCGATCGCGGCGTCTCCATCAGCTGGTGGGGCAACGTGCGCTTCGAGAAGACCTTCACCCCCGAGCTCTGCCAGCTGCTCGCCGACAGCGGCTGCATCGCGATCAGCGGCGGCCTGGAGGTCGCGTCGGATCGTCTGTTGAAGCTGATGCAGAAAGGCGTGTCCGTCGAGCAGGTAGCGCGCGTGACGCGCGCGTTCACCGATTCCGGCATCCTGGTGCACGCCTACCTGATGTACGGCTTCCCGACGCAGACGGTGCAGGACACCGTCGATGCGCTCGAGTACGTGCGCCAGCTCTTCGAGAACGGCTGCATCCAGAGCGGGTTCTTCCACCGCTTCGCCTGCACGGTGCACTCGCCGGTGGGGCAGGACCCGAAAGCCTTCGGCGTCGAACTGCTGCCGCTGCCGCCCTCACCGTTCGCGAAAAACGACGTCGGCTTCGTCGACCCCACCGGCACGGACCACGATGCCATGGGGGAAGCACTCAAGAAGGCGCTCTACAACTTCATGCACGGCATCGGCGTGGAGCAGGACGTGCGACGCTGGTTCAGCGTCAGGGTGCCGAAGCCCAAGGTGTCCAAGCAGTTCATCGCGGAAGCGTTGGACGCGTGAGGATGCCGGCGTCCGCGCTGCCAGGCGCGGGCTCTCCACGGTGCATGGGGGATCCCTCCAGGACCCCAAGCACCATTCCGGCCCCACCATCACTCGCTGACTTCGCGCCTTCTGACTTCGACAGGCTGCTTGCGGGAGAGGGCGGGGGTGAGGGCCAGCGGCCGATGCCTAGCGCATGCCGGCGGGCGCGATCATCGTTGCGGCCGGGACCGCGTTCGTCGTGGGACCCGCGCCAGGATCGGGCAGGCGCACCGGCCGGATGTCGAGCCGCACGTCGAGCAGCGTGACGTCCTTCGCGTTGCCATCGGGGTCGATCCATCCCTGCGTGTCCGCACCGCGATAGAGCCGGAAGACAAAGCCGGTGCGGTCGCGATCGCCGGTGGCGTCGGGACGGATGCGCGCCGCCATCGCGCGCACCTCGGCCGCAGGCGAACTCAGCAGCTCGGTCATCGCCTGGACGATGCGGTTGTCGCCGAGGATGTCGGGCTGGAAGCTGTCCACCGGCCCGCGTGAGGGCACCGCCCCTCCCTGCGTCGATGCACGGACCGGCACCGGGGATCCGGCGGCCGTCTTTCTGGGCGCCGGCATCGTGACGCCGGAGCGCAGGTCGTGGCGATCGCCGTTGTCGAGGTAGCTGAGCCGCGCGCCGCGCACGTTGAACATGCCCAGCGACGGATCACTGCGCGCGTCGCGCAGGTCCACGAACAGCGCGCCCCGTCCGCCGATGACGTCGATGCGGTCGCCATGCACGACGGCGGCGCTGTTCTCCTCGACGCCGAGCCCGAAACGGTAGCCCTTGGCCATCATCAGCGGCAGCATGCGGCCGATGCGCCCGCGCTTGAGGAAGTGCTGGTCGACGAACAGCTCGCTGCCGACGAAGCCCAGCCCCCGGTCGATCTCCTGGCCCTCGCGCAGCGTGCCGCGCATGACTTCCATGACGTTGAGCGCATCGCGGAACATCACGCGGCTCATGATGGCCGCCCCGGCGCTGGTGCCCGCGACGACGCCGCCGCGCCGGTAGACATCCCAGATGGCATCGAGCATCGCCGTGCGCCGTCCGTCAGGCTGCAGCGTGTCGACGATGAAGCCCTGCGCGCCGCCCGAGAAGAAGACGGCGTTGGACGCGCGCACCTTCGCGATCAGCTCGGGGTCGTTGAGGTTCTTCTGCAGGTCGGCGCCTTCCAGGCGCGGCGCCACGGGGATGTGCTCGGCCTGCGCGCCGTGTTTCCTGAGCACGTCGATGATGAGTTTGGCGGAGAGCTCCGGATTGGCCGCGGCGGTGGCGAGTACGGCGAAGTGCGCCTTGCCGGGGCCACCGGCCTCCTGGACGATGCGCTGCCAGACGGCGTCGTTGTCCATGCGCAGCGCACCGCCGATGACGATGGCGGTCTGGCCCGAGGCGGCGCCGGCACCCAGCAACGCCGCCGCGGCGAGCAGCGCGCGGACCCGGATCGAGAGGAGTCGGAAGGCATGCATGCCGCCTATCTTGCATATCGCATGCCAGATGGGAAGCAGGCTCCACCTTCAACCTGGGGATGCGAACGGGCATTACGGCCCGCCCTCCCCTGAACGGATGGGTATCGATCGGGGCGGACACCGCACGGCAGACGCGGGCGCGGAGTGTCCGAGCGCGTCCCCTCCCTGTGGGATGACGCATGACAAGCGCGTTTCCATACTCGTCCACGGTCCGATCCGGGCCGAGGAGACGCGCGATGACGCTGGAGATCTACTCGCATCAGGACCTGATGCAGGGGCGTACCAATTTCAACCAGTTCGTGCCGGTGATCGCGCACGGCGACTCGTGGGGCTCGTTCGGCTCATTGCCGCCGTGGATCACGGGCAGCCTGTTCAACGCGATGGACTTCGGCAAGGACGTGGGCATCGTCAACTACGCCATGCCGGGCCAGTTGCTGCGCGATCTGCCGGACCCGAAGAAGTTCTCGCACTTCCACCTCGCGATGACGCTGCGGGGCATGCCCGACTGGCGGGCGATGCTGATCTCGGGCGGCGGCAACGACCTGATCGACTGGGTGAAGCGCGGCCAAGGTCACGACCTGGCCCAGCGTGTACTGCGTTATCCCTCGGAATGGCTGCCGGCGGACCAGGGGACGACGCGCTTCCTGTCGCAGAAGGGCTGGAGCAGCCTGTGCGATGAACTGCTCGACGCCTACGTGGCGCTGGACGCGCTGCGCGACGGCAACTACGAGCAGATGGAGATCATCACCCACGTCTACGACTACATGACGCCGCGCTTCGCGCCGGCTGTCAACGGCGTGTCCGGTCCGTGGATGGCGCCGGCCTTCCACGCCGCGGGCATTCCGGACGATCAATGGCAGGCCCTGGCACGCGTGCTGGTGGACTGGTTCCACGACTTCCTCGAGCATCAGGTGAAGACCCGCATCGGCGGATTTGTCGTGCTGGACACGCGGGGCGGCAGCACGCCCGCCGCGCCCGGCACCACCGGCGTCAGCAATGACTGGGCCAACGAGATCCACCTGACGGCCGCCGGCTACAGGAAAGTCGCGAAGGCGAAGTGCAATGCGACGCTGCAGGCACATGCGGTGAACTGGACGACCGGAGAGATCGCCGAGGTCTTGTCGCCCTCCCCCGCCGCATCCCCCGCATCCGCGGCGAAGTCTGCCAAGTCCATCAAGGGAGCCAGGACGACGAAGGTGGCAAAGGCCAGCAAGTCGAAGGCAGCCCCGTCCGCTGGCAGCAAGGCCGCGAAAGCGCGCCGACGTTAGAGCCCGCGTCGGGTCGGGTCAGGCGGCTCCCTTGCGGTCCTTGCGCTGCTTCTGCCTCGCCTTGCGGACGCGATAGATCAACAGCGGCACGAAGACCGCGAGTCCGACGACGAGCATCGAGGTGGCGCTTCCGCCGTTGCCGGGCTTCGTCAGGCCGCGCAGCGCATCCATCAGGTGGCCGAAGCCGCGCGTGATCAGCCAGAGGAAGAAGAGCGTGACCAGCGCCGAGAGCGCGAGGCCGAAGAGAGTGCGTTTCATGAAGACCGCGATGCTACGCGGTCCGGCCCCGTCGACCGATGCACCGGGTGAGCGAGCTCAGGCCCGATGCGCGAGATCGATCAATCGCTTGAACGCTGTAGCGACGACCTCGTCGTCCAAGGCGAGCAGGTTGTCGCCGACATAGATCTCCGTCACCGCCCGACCCGGCGAGCCCGTTTCGCGCGCGGCATTGAACAGCCAGAGGCCTTCGGCTTCGGCGATCGCGTTGCGTGCCTCCACGAGGCCTTGCGCCTCGCCGTCCATGTGGACATGGAACATGTTCGCGTGCGGCGCGGCCGGATTGATCCGGATGCCGTCGACCCGGCTCAAGGCCTGGACCACCTGCACCGTGCGCTCGAACAGGCGTGGCATCAGCGCCAGCCGCTCGTCGAGGCGGCAGACCGCCGATGCGGCAAGCGGCGCCAGCTGATAGATCGTTCCGCCCATGCGTCGCCGCCACAGGCGCGCCTGGGCCATGACGCGTTCCTCGCCTGCGAGCAGCGCGCCAGAGAAACCGCCGAGTCCCTTGTAGGTCGAGACATAGACGGTGTCGAAGCCGGCCACGATGTCGGCGTAGTCCTTCCCGTACCACGCGGCCGCCTCCCACAGGCGCGCGCCGTCGAGGTGGAGTCGCGTGTCCGTCTCCGCCGCCCAGTCCTTGATGGCGGCCAGTTCCTCCCACGTGGGGGACTGCCCGCCGATGGCGCGCGCCGGGAGCTCGAGTACCACGGCGGCCAAGGCCTCCGCGGGCTGTTCCAGATCGCTCCTGTTGAGCGTCCGGTGGGACTGCCCGAGGAACGCCGCATGCAGGCCCATCACATGGGAATAGGCCTGCTCCTCTTCCGTTGCCAGATGGCAGGTCGCGTGCATGCCGAAGCGCGGCAGACCTTGGTCGTCCGCGTGGAGGCGCAAGGCGATCAACTGCGCCATGACGCCGCTGGGCATGAAGACCGCGGCCGGTTTTCCCAGCAGGCCCGCGACGCGCTGCTCCAGCAGTGCGACTGCGCCGCCGTCGCCGTACACGTCGGCAGCGACGTCGTTTGCCCGCGCCCAGGCCGCAACAGCTTCCAGATCCTCGGCGAATGATCGGGGCGCAAAACCTGACACCCAGCGGGTGCAGCGCTTCTTCAGGGCTTGGATCTCAGAGGGCGTCATCGCTGTCTCGCTCGCGGCAATCGGATCGCGATTGAATCACGATCGCAGACTCGCAGCGCGCGGCACGGGGCTCGACGAGGCGCTGTCTTCGCGCCTCGCCCCGCTCCGGTCCGCCTCGCCCCACACCGCCTGGCTTACAGCTTCGTGCCGCCGCTCGCGTCGACGATCTGCCCGGTGGTCCAGGCACCGTCCGGACCCGCCAGGAAGGCGACCACGCCGGCCACGAACTCCGGCTTGCCGACGCCCGGCAGCGCCTGCACCTGCGCCAGCGTCTCCTTGCCGCCCGGCTCATTGATCCAGGCACTCATGCGGGTATCGATGGCGCCGGGCGCCACGACGTTGACCGTGATGTTGCGCGGACCCAGCTCGGCCGCCAGCTGCAGCGTCAACGCGTCAACGAAACCCTTGCTCGCGGAGTAGGCCGTGATGCCCGGGAAGGCGATGCGCGTCGCCGCCGTGCCGATGTTGATGACACGCCCGCCGTCGGGCATCACCGGCACCACGCCCTTCGTGACGTGGAACAGGCTGCGCATGTTGACGCTGACGAGGCGCTCGAAGTCCTCGACGCTCGTGTCGGCCAATCCGGCGAACACGGCGATGCCGGCGTTGTTGACCAGGATGTCGACGCGCGGCAGCTTCAGCGCCGTCACGCGTTCGACCAGTTGCTGGCCGCCGTCGACGGCCGACAGGTCCGCCTGGACCACATGCGCCTTGCCGCCGGCAGCGCGCACCGACGCTGCCAGCGTTTCCACTTCATCGCGGCCGCTGCCGTAGTGCAGCACGACCTCGGCGCCGTCGGCCGCGAGACGCTGCGCGATGGCGGCACCGATGCCGCGCGAGGCGCCGGTGACCAGGGCGATTTTTCCTGCAAGGGACTTGCTCATGACGTACTCCAATTAGACCGATTGGTCAAAATAAGGGGAAAGAAAAGCCGCGCATGCGGCCGGAAGGAAATCAGGGGTGGTGAGACAATGTCTGTTGGTGGTCGCCGTTATCGGCGTGATCGAGGCGGATCACTCCCTGTCAAGCACCGACATCGCAAGCGCCACGGAGCGCTCCATCTGCGCGCGGCTGCGGCCCGCCTGCGCGGCGACGCGCAGCCCGCTGGTCATCGCGATCATCAGCTCGGCGAGTTCCGTCGATGGCGTCCTGCTGACGATCGAGCCATCGCGCTGGCCGCGCTCGATTTCGGAGCGCAACAGCTCGTGCGTCGCTTGCCAGCGGCTGGTCAGGGCCCAAGCGAGCGGCGCGTCGGAGAGTCCTTCCAGCAGACCGCTGGTGACGATGCAGTGCTTGTCGACCGTGTTGTCGCTGGTACAGCTCGCGACCATCGCCTCGAAGTACACCTCGATGGCCAAGCGTCCTGTCTTGGCCGCCTGCACCGCGGCGATGGTGTGCGAGGCGCGCTGCACCGCGCAGTCGATCGCCTGCAGGTACATGGCCTGCTTGTCGCCGAAGGTGTTGTACAGGCTCTGCTTGCCCAGCCCGGTCGCTTCCTGCAGGAGCGAAAGGCTCGTGCTCGCATAGCCGTGCGTCGCGAAGACGTCGGTCAGACGATCCAGGACTTCGGCTTCGGAAAAGCGGCGTTCGCGTGGCATGGGACGGATCCTACGGCGTATTGGACCGATCGGTCAATAGCCGTGGTGTCCGTCCGGTCTCACGCCGATCGCCGAGCTCACGCCTTCGACAGATCCGTGTCCTTCAACGGCAAGTGCCGGATCCGCTTGCCGGTGGCCGCGAACACCGCGTTGAGCACGGCCGGCGCGGCCACCGCGATCGTGGGCTCACCAACGCCGCCCCAGAAGCCGCCCGAGGGCATGACGATCACCTCCACCGCGGGCATGTCGTACAGACGCATGACGCCGTAGGTGTCGAAGTTGGTCTCCGCGATGGCGCCGTCCTTCACGGTGTTGCCGCCGAAGAGCGCCGCGCCCAGCCCGTACACGAACGAGCCCGCCACCTGCGCTTCCACCTGCTGTGGATTGACGACATGGCCGGGGTCGGTGGCCGCGACGATGCGGAGCACCTTGAGTTGCCCGTCCTTGACCGACACCTCCGCGACCGCGGCCGTGTAGCTGCCGAAGCCCATGTACTGCGCGATGCCGCGGAACACGCCCTTGGGCGCGGGCTTGGTCCAACCGGCGCGATCGGCCACGGCCTGCAGCACCGCCAGGTGCTTGGGCCGCTTGGCCATGTGCTGCTTGCGGAACTCGAAGGGATCCTTGCCGGCGGCGTGCGCGAGCTCGTCGATGAAGCACTCGCTGTAGATCGCGTTCTGGTTGGTGTTCACGCCGCGCCAGTAGCCGGGACGCACATGCGGATTGCGCATCGCGTGGTCGATCAGCAGGTGCGGCACCTCGTAGCCGAAGTGACCTTCCGGCGAATCCGCGAGCAGCCCCTGGAACACGGTCGCGTCGCCGTTGGCGGTGATCGCCTTCGGGTTGACGAAGGATGTGATGGACTGGCCGGCGATGCGCATGTGCAGTGCGGCGATGCGACCCTGCCCATCGAGCGTCGCGCGCAGTCGGCACTGCGTCACCGGGTGAAAGCGACCCTGGAGCATGTCCTCCTCCCGCGTCCACATCATCTTGACGGGCACGCCGGGACGCTGCCTGGCGATGCGCACCGCCATGGCCAGATAGTCGGTCGCGAGGCGGCGCCCGAAGCTGCCGCCGATGCGCATGGGGTGGACCTCGCAGGCAGTGATGTCGAGCCCCGCGGCGTCGGCCACCGTCGCGAGCGCCGCTTCGGCCACCTGCGTCGGCGCCCAGACGTCGCAGCGCTGCGGCGTCCACTGCACCGTGGCGGACAGCGGCTCCATCGGCGCGTGGTTCTGGAACGGCGTGCCGTAGTCGGCCTCGATCACGCGCGAGGCGCCCTGCAGCTGGCTCTTCGCATCGCCCTGGCGGTTGCCGACGAACGGCGTGTCGCCTTGCAGTCCCTCGCTGATCAGCGCGGCGATCGAGGCGCTGGTGACCGCCGCGTTGAGTCCCTTGTCCCAGACGATCGGCAAGGCGTCGAGCGCGCGCTTGGCCTGCCAGAAGCGGTCGGCCAACACGGCGACGGTCGCGTCGTCGACCTTGATGACATCGCGCACGCCCGGCATCTTGGCCACGGCCTGCTTGTCGAAGCTCACCAGCGTGCCGCCGTGGACCGGACAGGCCCTGGGCAGCGCGACGATCATGCCGGGCAGGCGCAGGTCCGTGCCGTAGACCAGGGATCCGTTGAGCTTGTCGGCGGTGTCCAGACGCTTCAGCGGCTTGCCGGCGATGCGCCATTGCGACGGGTCCTTCAGGACGACGTCCTCGGGGATCGGCAGCCTGCTCGCGGCCTGGGCGACAGCGCCGAAGGTGGTCTGGCGCTTGGAAGCCGCATGACGGATCGTGCCGCTGTCCACGCTGCATTCGGCGACGGGCACGGCCCATTGCTGGGCGGCCGCGCTGACCAGCATCGAGCGCGCGGCCGCGCCGGCCTTGCGCACGTAGTCCTGCGAGCCGCGGATGCCGCGCGAGCCGCCCGTACCCATGTCGCGCCACACGCGGGCTCGCGCCCGGTTGGCGCCGGGCTTCACCAGCTCGAAGCGGACGTTCGCCCAATTGCACTCGAGCTCTTCGGCGACGAGCTGCGCGAGCCCGGTCAAGGTGCCCTGCCCCATCTCCGCCCGGGCGATCCGGATGACGACGGACTCATCGGGATGGATCAGCAGCCAGGCCGTCACTTCGGGCGACGGCGCGGCGCCGGGCGCCGTCGCCTGCGATGGCGTCTGTGCCAAGACCTGCGCCCCGGGCAGTGTGAACTCCAGGGCCAGCCCGCCCGCCGCGAGGCCGGTCGCCTTGAGGAAATGGCGTCGCGAGGCGCTCGGGCTTGCAGCGCTCGGGGTCGCAGCGCTCGGGCTCGTGCTCGCGCTCGCGGCGCCGGTCGTTGCGGCGCTCATCGCTGTGCTCCCGCGCCGCGCAGGCGTTGGGCGGCCAGCCGCGTCGCGGCCAGCACCCGCGGATAGGTTCCGCAGCGGCAGATGTTGGTGATGCCGGAGCGGATGTCGTCGTCGCTGGGATCGGGGGTCTGGGCGATCAGGGCGGCGGCGGCCATGATCATCCCGGGCTGACAGTAGCCGCACTGCGCGACGTCCAGCTCGGCCCAGGCTTCCTGCACGACCTTGAGCCGCGTCTGCCCCAGCCCTTCGATGGTCACGATCTTCGCGGTGGCCGGCAGCGCGCTGACCGGCACCACGCACGAGCGCATCGCCACGCCGTCCATGTGCACCGTGCAGGCGCCGCACTGCGCGACGCCGCAGCCGTACTTGGTGCCGGTGAGCTGCAGCTCCTCGCGCAGCACCCACAGCAGCGGCGTGTCGCCGTCGACGTCGGCGCGCATCTGGCGGTTGTTGACGTTCAATTCGGTCATGGCTTGCCTCCCTGCTCCAGGATCCAGGTCGAGAGCACCTGCGCGTCCTCCGCGCTCAGCTGCGGATTGGCCGGCATGGGCACGGGGCCCCACCGGCCCGAGCTGCCCTTGACGATGCGCGAGGCGAGCTCCGCGGCGGCGCCGTCCTGCTTCGCGTACTTCGCGGCGACGTCTTTGAACGAGGGCCCGACGAGCCGCTTGTCGACGGCGTGGCAGGCCATGCAGTTCTTCTTCTGCGCGAGCGCGGGGTTGGCCAGGGCAAGACCCGGCACGGCGACCAGCAGCGCGCAGCACGCGAGTGCGGACAGCTTCCTCATGAATGGCTTCTCCGGAGTGGCTTTTCGAGGCGGCGTTGGCGCCGTGCAGGCACTCTAGGCGCGAGAGCAGCCGCCCACAATGCGCGAAAGCCTGCTTTGGGCGGCGGGCGCCCCGCACCGCAGCGCATGGCGCGCAGACAGAGAATGCGCAAGCCGGAAGCCTCTCGGCATGCGTCTACCGGCGCGACATCACGGGTAAGGCATTCGCTGGCGCGAAGGCGGCGGACCGTCCGGTCGTTTGCTCGCCCTCGCTGCTTGCAAAACCTGGTTCATCGGCCGGTACGGCGATCCCTGGCCTGCCTTCACAGCCTTTGCCGCAGAGTGTCTTGCCAGGGGCTCACGACCAGCGCCAGTGCAGTCTCCATCGGCCAGCCAGGGGCGGTTTCGATCAGATGCAGCAGCGACCAAGCCAGGCCAAAGCAGTCATCAGGACCGAAGAGTCCGCAGAGCACCGTGGCCTCCGTGTCGGATACGGGCCTGCTGACCTGCTGCAATAGTCGCTCGAACATCTCCAACGTCGGCACTTCCGCCACGGCAGAGGCAGGGAGTGGCCCCAGCCCGACTATCGCTTCAACCGCTGCTTGTGCATTTGCGCTTCCTTAGTCGACGCTGGCCTGAACGCCTTCGTCATGCTCGCGCTAGTTTCGCAAAGCTGCGTCTCTGGCGTCAGCCTGACTGGCGCAGGACCTGAGCATCGCTGGCGATCTGGAACATGAACCAGATCGCACTTGGCCTTGACCCACTGCCCAAGAAGCCCCCCACCGATCGCTGACCAGCTTTCGTGGAGTCTTCGGCCAGTACCTGGGCGACTGAACTTGCGCCCATCTTCACGAGGAAGGAAATTGAACGTGCCGAGCCCCCCCTTGACCAGCGCAAATGCCGCACAGCCTTTCGGATCGGCGCGCCCCACGGCCCCTCCGACGGTGATGACGTACGGGCTTCTTTCCGCTACCGCCCGGCACCTATACCGTGCTCCTGCCTGATGTCCCGCACGATGCAAACATGACCCGCTTCCACCGGCGAGTGGAACCCCAATCCCACGAAACGCTGCTCAGCCATCGCACCGCCGACGGACGCGGGGTCGCTCTGTTGACCGTCAAGGGCAAGCCGGAGCGTGAACGATGAGTACGAAGCCACTCTCGCGGTCCGCGCTCGCCCCCATCCTCGCCTCGCTGCTTGCACTTCCTCTGGCATGTGCCGGAGGACCCAACGCTGCGGCTGAAGAAGATCGGAAGGCCGCGGCTTCGCTCAACCGCGAGGGTGACCGCGCCTATCAAGAAGGTCGATTCGACAAGGCGCTGAAGGCCTACATGAACTCGTATCCCAACCACGCGACTTCGCACGCCTACCTGATGGCCGGCGACGCCTACTGGCGAGCTGTTCTTGCGGCCAACCAGACGCCGGCGTCGTCGAAGGGAAAGGATGCCTGTCCGCTGACCAACGCCTACTTCGCGCAAGACGCTGGTCGAAGCCTGGATCAGTACTACCGCCCCGGATTGGCGTTGATCGACAAGGAACCTGCCGACGCCAAGGGTGTGATTCAACTTCGCGAGCGCTCGCGTACAGCAGCGAGCTGCCTGGCCGCCGTCCAGGCGAAATATGCAGCGTTACCCAAGAGTGCCTGTGTGGACCTGCGTGACGTCGCTTCGTGCGTAGGCGAGCCGCTCAAGCCGTGAGGTCAGGTGTTGTTCGACTTGCTCAGGTTCTGGCATTCGCTCCTGCCGCGATCACGGCGGCGCAGTCACCCTTCCGAAGTTCAGCCGCAGCCCAGTACCCGAGCGCCACCACGCTGATCCCCGCACCGAGCAAGCACACCGCCGTCCATCCCCCCATGGCATAGACCATCGTCGACGCCATCGCCCCTGCCCCGCTGCCGACCGCATAGAACAGCATGTAGCCCGCGACGAGCCGACCGTGCGACTCTGCCGGCCCGCGCAGGATCAGCGCCTGGTTGGTGACGTGCAACGCCTGGCACCCCAGGTCGAGCACGACGACGCCCACCATCAGCCACCAAAGGGAGGATGGCATCCCCGCCAACGGCGCCCACGCGAGCACCATCAGCAGCAGCGCACCGGCGCTTGCCTGCCGGCTCCAGCCTCGGTCGACCCATCGCCCTGCCCTGCCGGCGGCCAACGCCCCGACCGCACCCAGCAGCCCGAACGCCCCAACCGCCGAATGCGAGAGCGAATACGGCGCCGCTGTCAGCGGCAACGACAGCGCACTCCAGAAGACGTTGAACGCGGCGAAGAGCAGCAGGCCGAGGATGCCGCGTCGTAGGAGCAGGCGATCCGTCCCCAGCAATGCCAGCGTCGAACCGACCAACTGCGGATAGCTCAAGCTCGACCGGGTCGTGGGCATCGACGGGAAGCGTCGCCAAGCCACGATTCCGACACCCGCCACCACGGCCGCAGACGCCAGATAGACGCCTCGCCATCCGAGCAGGTCCGCGACGCCGCCTGCCCAGACGCGAGCCATCAGCAATCCGATGACCACGCCGCCTTGCGTGGCGCCCACCACGCGCCCGCGCTCATGCATCGCCGCGGCGCTGGCCGCATACGCCAGGATGCCTTGCGTCATCGCCGTGCCCAGCGCGCCGACGAGCACCATCGCGCCCATCAGCAAGACGTAGTTGCCGGCCAAGGCGACCGCCAGCAGGGACAGCACGAGCCCGATCAACTGCAGCCGCATCAGACGGCCTCTGGCGTACCGGTCACCGAGCGGCACCACCAGCAGCAGTGCCAGCACCGACCCGACCTGAGTCGCCATCACGATCGAGCCGATCGCACCCGGTGCCACGTCGAAGTCGGCCGCCAGACAGTCGAGCAGCGGCTGAGCGAGATAGACGTTGGAGACGCTGACGCCGCCCGTGACGGCGAACAGCGCGAGTTGATGAGTGGGCATCGAGCCCGAGGACGAAGGTTCCGGCATGGACGTGACTGGTTTTACTTTGAAACCAGTTCAGCATATCAGCTAGTTTTAAAATGCAACCTGATGACCTGACCTGCCGATGGGAGATCGAGATGGCTGAACGCAAACGCATGAACGACGCGACGTGTCCCGTGGCCCGCGCGGTGGACATCGTGGGGGACCGGTGGTCGCTGCTCATCGTGCGGGATGCCTTCGATGGCATCACCCGCTTCGGAGACTTCCAGACCAGCCTGGGGGTCGCGAAGAACATCCTCGCGACGCGCCTGAAGACGCTGGTCGCTGAAGGCGTGCTGGAGGTCCAGCCCGCGACGGATGGCTCGGCCTACCAGCAGTACGTGCTGACCGCCAAGGGAGAGACGCTGTTCCCGATCGTCGTGGCGCTACGCCAGTGGGGCGAGGACCATCTGTTCCGCCGCGGCGAACGTCATTCGCGCCTGGTGGAGAAGCAGACGGGACAGCCGGTCGGCAGGCTGACGGTCACGAACAAGCGCGGTGAGGCCTCAGGCTTCGACGACTTCGAGGTCGTGGGCAAGACCTGACCCGAGGCCTGCTCATCTGCCAACCAGCTTGAAATCGAAGTTGATCGACAGCTTGTTGTCTGCGGCCTTGACCGAGTCGATCTTCAACGCGTGCACTTCCCCCTGCAGGCGGCTCCCTGAGCCCTTGAGCATCTCCTCGACCGCCTTCTTCACATCGAACTCGACGGCACCAGGCAACGCCGGCGCGAGGCCGAGGTTCAAGAGGTTGCGCGTGTTGGGATCCTCCACCTCGTCCACGCGGATCTCGGTCAAGCGCACGACGTGACCCTGCGCGACCGGAGCCGCCGACACCGTCGCCCAGCTCGCCAACGCGACGCCGAGGCAGTCCCGTCCCGAGGGAACACCCAGCTTGCTGTTGAGGTGGACCCGGATGATCACGCGCCCACCCTGGAGCGACACCTTGGGATCCTCGAGATAGGCGTAGCAGGCGCCCTTCTGCAGATAGAGCCGCCCTTCTTCCTTGAACAGTCCTTCGAGCAACAGCGACTGCACCGCGGACTGCTCAAGCACGATCTCCGCGCACCGACCGATACCGGGCACGCCGAGCAAGGCGGCGGCGAGGCTTCCACAGATGAGGAGTTTCTTCATGGTCTCCCCAGTCTGCCACGGCACGCCGAAACGGCGTCCCAACGAAAAAAGGCCGTGGCATGCCGCCACGGCCTTCGTGTCGATGAACGGGCGCGCGAAGCGCCCGTCACGTTCAACCCATCACAGCGTCCGCAGCCACGCCAGCAGCGCGTCGCGATCCGCCTTGGACAGCTGCTCGAAGCGCTGACGCGACTTCTCGCCTTCGCCGCCGTGCCACAGGATGGCTTCGGTCAGCGTGCGGGCGCGGCCGTCATGCAGGTAGCCGACCGGTTGACCCTGGGCCACCTTGTCGGTGTAGCCGATGCCCCACAGGGCCGGCGTACGCCACATCGCACCGGTCGCCTGGCCTTCCGGCAGCGTGTCCGCCAGGGCAGGACCCATGTCGTGCAGCAGCAGGTCGGTGAAGGGACGGATCGTCTGGTCGCGCAGTTCCGCGAACGGATGGTTCTTGCCCGTCTTCATCTCCGCCGTGTGGCAAGCCGCGCAACGCAGCGCGTCGAACACCTTGCGGCCGTTGGCCACCACCACCGCATCCACGCGATGCTCGTCCGTCGGCGCGACACCCTTCGGGAATCCGCTCGGGATGCTCCGTTGGGCCGGCACCGCCAGCAGCTGCATGTACTGCGTCAGCGCGGTCAGGTCGGCTTCCTGGATGCCCTTCTGCGCCGGCGCCGTGCGGCAACCCTGCGGGTCGGTCGCGCAGCTGCGGTTCGGGTACACCGGCGAGGTCACCGACATGTCGTTCAGCAGCGCGTTGGCCACCTGGTGACGGATGCTGACCTTGCTCGCCTTCGCGCCGAACCGGCCCAGGCGCGTCGCGCCCGTTTCCGGATCGAAGCCGAAGTTGGCCTTGCCCAGCACGCCGTCCTGGTCCGGCGTGGTGCGCACGCGCGACAGGATGTCGGCTTCAGGCACCGCCTCCAGCAGACCGACCCCCAGCAGCGGCAGGGCGGCGCGCGCCGACCACAGCTGCGGGGTCGGACCGTCGAAGGCGAACTTCGGCTTGCGCAGTTCGACCTTGGTGCCGTCGCCCAACGTGACGCTGGTGGTCTCGAAGCCCGCGACCTTCACCGCGTTGCCCCAATCCTGAGGTGCGCCCGACGCGGACGTCGAGTTCATCTGGATGGTCGAGCCGTAGCGCGGGTCCGGACGGATCGAGCCGTCAGCCGCCTTCATCGCGACGTGGAAGGCCATCTTGTCCATGCGCTGGTCCACCGTGAACGGCGCGGGGCTGCGACCGTTGTTGGTGTGGCACTGGATACAGGCCGTCGCGTTGTAGCGCGATCCCGCCAGACCCTGGATCGAGGTCATCGGATCGTTGCCCTCCTCCGCGTGCACACCCGTCACGAAGCTGCTGTGCACCGTGCGGCGACCTTCAACGAAGCGCTGCAGGTTCTGCATGCCGGCGTTGCTGAAGGGCTGCTGGAACATGCGCCAGCCTTCGTCCGTGTAGTTGTACGACACGGAACCGATGCCGCCCGACAGGACGGAATCCGGCAGCGGCTTGCTGTCCAGGCGCGGCTCGACGCCATACCACGGACGCAGGCCCGTGCCCATGACGTAGACGACCTCCGAGGTGTAGTAGCGGGCGGCGCCGCTGTCACCGATCGCGTCCATCGCGGCGCGGTTGGAGAAGAACGAGCCCGTGAACTCGATCGCCTCGCCCAGCTGCAGCGGACGTGCCGGGATGTTGACGCCGTTGGGCACCAGCACGCCGTTGGCGTTGCGCGACAGCGCCTGGTGGCCGGGCATGTTGTCCAGCACCACGGAGCAGCCGTCGTTCGCGCCGATCACGCCGTTGTAGCCCGAGTTCGGCCTGGCCAGCGCGCCCTGCGGCGGCTTGGGCACGACCTTGCACGAGGTCACGTTGCGGAAACCGTCCGTGTAGGTGGTCGGATCCAGCAGCTGACCCGGCGACATCCAGCCGAAGCCGGTGACGTTCGGATCGTCGATGCGACGGAAGAACGAATGTCCGCCGCCGTACTGCGCCTGCGGGAAGTACTGGTTCACGATCAGGCGCGGCTTCGTCACGCCCGCGACGCGGCTGTCGTCGATGAATTCGACACCCCACACGCGGTTCTTGAAGTAGTTCTCGACGAAGTTCAGGTAGTTGCCCGGGCCCTTGTCCCTCGGATTGCCGTTGGCATCCACGGTCTCATTGGGTCCGAAGCCGATCTCGTTCCACTCCTCGCCGCGCTCGCGGCCGTGACGGCCGATGCCGCGCTGGCCGAAGCGGGTGACCAGCGTGCCGTCGGGCAGCGTGAACTGGATCTGCTCGATCGGCGCCTGCGGCTGGTACAGCGCGCCCAGGGCCGCGCCGTTCACCGGGAAGGGGAACGGCGTGGTCGTCGTGGTCGGGATGCTGTTGTCGCTGCCGACGGTCTTGAACTCGACCTCGAAGAGCGAGTAGCCGTAGTTCGTCGCCCGGGTCACGCCCTGGATGCGGACGAAGCGCTTCTTCACGCCGAGGTTGAAGTACTCCTCGGTGCCGCCCTTGCCGGCCGGCTGGTTGCGCAGACGGGTCCAGGTCTTGCCGTCGTCCGAGACCTGGATCTCGTAGGCCTTGCCGTAGGCGTTCTCCCAGACCAGCTTCATGTAGCCCAGCGCTTGCGCCGTGCCGAAGTCGTACTGGATCCAGGCGCCGTCTTCCGGCTTGGACGCCCAGCGCGACGCCAGGTTGCCGTCGATCGAGTTCTTGGCGGACAGGCCGTCGTTCTCGGGCGTCGACGAGATCGCCGCCACGGGCTTGATCGCCACGCCCGGCTTGCTCGTGTCGCCCACGGGTTCCGTCGGCTGCGTGGGCGTCGTCGGATCGGTGGGCGTGGTCGGGTTCGTCGGCGTCGTCGGATCGGTGGGATTCGTCGGCGTGGTCGGGTCCGTCGGGGTGGTCGGCGGGACCGGCGTGCCGGTGAAGGCCTGGATCTCGAAGATCGAGTAGCCGTAGCCCGTCGAGCGGGTCACGCCCTGCACGCGCAGGTAGCGGCCCTGGCCGCCGAGGTCCTTCAGGTCCTCGACGCCGCCCGGGCTGTTCTCGACCGTCTTGATCGTGGTCCAGGTCTTGTTGTCCTCGGACGTCTGCAGCAGGTACTTCTTCGCGTGGGCGTTTTCCCAGTTGATGCGCACGCGGGTGATGGTGACGCTGCTGCCGTAGTCCAGCGTCAGCGATTCGTTGTCGGTGAACGCGGAGCCCCAGCGGCTGTTGTCGTCCTTGTCGATGGCCTTGGCGCCGTTCAGGTCGCCGCGCTCCATCGAGCTGCCGGTGGCGGAGACGGGCGTGAGCGCCGTCTCCGTGCCGCTGTCGCCGGCCATGCGCTTGGCGCGTGCCGCGGAATCGGCGCTGCCGCCGCTGTCGTCGGATGCGATCTGGACGCCGCCGTCCTGCTGACCGTTGCCGCCGCCGCATGCGGCGAGCAGCGCACTACCCAGCAGGGCAGGGACAAATGCCCTGCCCATCAAGATGCCGAGTTGCTTGAACTCCATGGTGGTTCCCTCCCGTGCCTGTGGGTGCGATCGGTGCCGCGGAGGGTGGTGTCCGCGGCCGCTCTCATGTGGACCTGGTCTGGTCCGGCGCACGTGCCGCCCATCGGCACGCGTCGCAGCTTGTCCCTCCTGAGAGGGGCAGGCGGCGGCAGTGTCCGTGTTTGTTTTGCCGGGCGGCAAGTTTTAATGTGTGTCGAATTGATGCCCCTCTTGATGCGGCAGCAACGGTATCGATACCAACGCACCAAGACGGGCAACACGGGCGATACGCAATTGAAATTCAAGCTCGAAAGCTACCTCCGCCGAGGTAGCACGGCGCGCGACGAAGGCATGATGGCGGACATGAGCACTCCGGATACTTCCACGCCCCGCCGCCGCGAGCAGCAGCGCTCGGCCGACACGAAGCAGGCGATCCTGAAGACCGCGCTGAAGGAATTCGCCGAGCGCGGCTTCGAGGCGGCGAGCATGCGCGCGATCGCGGAGCAGAGCGGGCTGACGCATCAGCTGATCACCTACCACTTCCAATCGAAAGAGGTACTGTGGCAGGCGGTGGCGACGCTGGTCTATGAGGAGCTCGCCCGGGCACGCGAAGGAATGATCCGGCAAGCGAAGCCGGCGACCGCGATCGGGCAGCTGCGGCAGGAGTTCATCGCGTATTTCCAGTTCACGCTGGACCAGCCGCACCTGCACCGCTTCATGATGCAGCGGCGCGAGGGCACGCACAGCGAGGACCGGCAGGAGTGGCTGGCGCAGCATTTCCTGCGGCCGCACTTCGAGCTGGCCAAGCCGCTGATCAAGGCGGCGCAGAAGGCCGGCGACCTGCCCAAGGGCGAGCCGGTGCTGCTGTACTACGCGATGGTCTCGCTGGCCAACTCGCTGGCGGTGATGGGGCCGGACATCGCCGCCACGACGGGCGTGCGGGCCGACGACGCGAAGACGGCCAAGGCCTACATGAAGGTGATGGACGCGGTGCTGTTCAGCCGAGGGGCCGCGACGAGCTGAGGCCCGGGAGCCGGCGTGGCGGGGAAATCCGGCGCCGCGCGGCGCGGGATCGACGCTTGCCCTCCAGGGCAGCATCATTCCTACCGCTCTGGAGTTCCGCATGGCCACCAAGAAGAAGTCTTCCCCGAAGGCGGGTCGCGTCGACGCCGCCCACGCCGCCACGACCCCGACGATCGACAAGTCCGTCAAGACCCAGTCGCAGGAGACCCAGCGCTTCGGCGAGGTCATCAAGATGCCGCACGGGCTGCCCGAGGCGGTCGTCAAGAAGAGCGTGAACTCGCTCAACCAGGTGCTGGCCGACACCATCACGCTGCGCGACATGTACAAGAAGCATCACTGGCAGGTCGTCGGGCCGACCTTCAACCAGCTGCATCTGCTCTTCGACAAGCATTTCGAAGCCCAGGTCGAGCTGGTCGACCTGCTGGCCGAGCGCATCCAGATCCTCGGCGGCGTGTCGCTGGCGATGGCCGCGGACATCGCGGAGGAGACGCGCATTCCCCGCCCGCCGCGCGGCCGCGAGCCGGCCACCGTGCAGCTCAGCCGCCTCATCGAAGCGCACACGATGATCCTCACCTACGCGCGCGAGCAGGCCGAGAAGGCCAGCGACGCCGGCGACTCGGGGACGGACGACCTGCTCGTCAGCGACGTCGTGCGGACCAACGAGCTGCAGGTGTGGTTCCTGTCCGAGCATCTGGTGGCCGCCTCGCCGATCTGACGCCTCGCGATGCGGTGACGCCGTGATCGTCGCGACCTGGAACGTCAACAACGTCCGGAAGCGACTGGACCAGCTGCTTGACTGGCTGGCGCGGCGCCGACCCGACGTCGTCGCGCTGCAGGAGTTGAAGACGCCCACGGAGGACTGCCCGGCGACGCCAAGGACCGACAAGCCCGCTATGTCGAAGCCGCCATCAACGGCGTGCTGGTGGCGGCGATCTACCTGCCCAATGGCAATCCGTTTCCCGGCCCGAAGTTCGACTACAAGCTCGCGTGGATGGCGCGGATGCGCCAGCGCGCCGATGCCCTGTGGCAGGCGGGCCATCCCACCGTGCTCCTGGGCGACTGGAATGTCGTGCCCACCGACGCCGACATCTACAAGCCGGACACGTGGCGAGACAACGCGCTTCTGCAACCGGAAGCGCGTGACGCCTTCGCGGCCATCCTGGAACAGGGCTGGACCGATGCGCTGAAGACGGCGCACCCCAAGGACACGCCGTTCACGTTCTGGGACTACCGCCGCAAGCGGTGGGAGCGGAATGCAGGTCTGAGGATCGACCACATCCTGGTGAACGCCGCGTTCAAGGTCGTGGCCGCCGGCGTCGACCGCGAGGAGCGCGGGACGGACAGCCCGAGCGACCATGCGCCCGTGTGGGCGGAGCTTGCTGCGTCGAGGCCGGGCAGGAAGAAGACAAGCAAGGCGGCCGTTTGATCCCGTGCGCCCTCCCCGCCCCGGGCGAATCGAGCGCACTGCCTTGTTCGGATTGAATGCGGAGCCTCTTCTTCAAGTGCTCGGCGTTCGGCGCCTTCGAGAACCAGAGACGGCTGACGACCAATGCGTTGACGACGAGTCATCAAGACCGACGAGAATCCGCGTCCGTGGAAGACGCGCTCAATCCCGCAGTCATTCCAAGTCCGCACTCGTTCTCTCGGCGCCGCCCAGAGAATCACAGATGGTCTTTGAGAAGTCATGTCGATCAACGCAGCCCGCATGCCCGAATACGTCGGACCGCAAGCCGCAACAACCTCCCCGCCCGCCACGCGCCGCTTTTTCGGCCACCCCGCAGGACTCGGGTGGTTGTCCTTCTGTGAATTCTGGGAGCGCACGTCGTTCTACGGCATGCAGGCGCTCCTGGTCTTCTATCTGAGCAACTACCTGCTTTTGCCCGAGCACGCAGGCAAGGTTGTCGGACTCTCGTGGCTGCGATCAGCGGTGGAATCCCTCACCGGGCCTCGATCGAGCCAGCAGTTCGCCTCCATGCTGTTCGGGTTGTACGTCGGTCTCGTGTACTTCCTGCCTCTGCTGGGCGGACTGGTGGGAGACCGGTGGTTGGGACGCACGAGAACCGTGGTGGCCGGTGCGATCCTCATGGCGACTGGTCACTTCCTGATGGCCGTCGAGGCGGCGCTTCTGCCCGCGCTTGCCTGCCTGGTCGTCGGCGTCGGCGCCTTCAAGGGGAACATCGCGGCTCAAGTCAGCGGCCTGTATGCGGAGGACGACACCCGACGGCCCGCCGCCTTTCAGATCTTCATTCTGACCGTCCAGTTGGCGGCGATCGTGGCACCGGTCCTGTGCGGCACGTTGGGGGAACGGGTGGGCTGGCACTGGGGTTTCGCGTCGGCCGGCGTCTTCATGCTGTTCGGTCTTGCCGCCTACTTGTGCGGTCGACGCTGGCTGCCGCCGGAGCCTCCGCGCGCCAAGGCAGCAGGGCCTCAAGCGACATCCGCCGCCTTGTCGCGATCGGACTGGGTGAGGACCGGACTACTATTTTTGATTTTGCCCATGCTGGCCCTTGCCACCGTTGGCTACGGCCAGATGGGCAACGGCTACGCACTTTGGTCCCAGAAGCACATGGACATGAACCTGGCCGGGTTCTTGATCCCCGTCACTTGGCTGCAGACCGCCGATGGCATCTGCCGCACCCTCAGCATGCTGATCGCGATGGCGTTCTGGCGATGGTGGGCTCAGCGGGGCATCGAGCCCGATGAACTGGCCAAGATCGCGACCGCCACCCTCTTCGCCGCCATCGCGCCGGCGTTGCTCATGCTTCCCGCCCTTTCTGTCGAAGCGGGGGGAGGCAGGTTCAGCATCGCCTGGACGTTTGCATACAGCCTGGTGAATGCGCTGGCGTTCGCGACGATTGTTCCGGTCGGATTGGCGCTGTACACCCGCGTGGCGCCCGCAGGGCTGCGAGGCTTGATGATCGGCATCTACTTCCTGCACGTCTTCGCCGGATCGATCGCGGTGGGATGGCTCGCGGGCCTGCTGGAGACCGTCCCGGGCTCGACGTTCTGGGGCCTTCATGCGGGCCTGGTGGCCGCGGCCGGCATCGGCCTGCTGCTCGTGAAGCTGGCCTTCGGCCGCAGCCTGGCACCAAAGCCGGCTCCAGCAGGCGTGCCGGGCGCGCGCTGAACAGGCTCGTCGAGATCGGCCCGGTACCGCGTCCATTGGCAGGTCCCGGGCCGCTGAAGCCTCACTCTTCGATCTTGACGAGAGGCACGCCGATCCTGACCACGTAGGTGGCCAGTTCAGACGCGCGACCGGTGCCGACGTTGCGAGCGATGTGTGGCGTGCCCGCCGGGATGACCAGCGCGCTCCCGGCCTTGAGGGTCACTAGCGGGCGTCCCGCCAATTGATACTCCATGACGCCTTCGATCACGAAGGCCACCTCTTCTCCCGGATGGGAGTGCCTGGGTGACACCACGCCCGGCTCAAAGTCCACACGAGACTGAATCAGCTCGTAGCCGGCCGCCGACAAGGACTGTCGCGCCAGGTCCGTGCGAGACAAGCCCTTCTGCCACTTCTGCAGGGGCGCGGCGTCGACTGGCGGCGCATCTGCGGCATGCACCGCGCCAGACAGGCCGGTCAAAAGGGCCAGCGCAATCGCAGTGGAAGTTCGTTTCATCAGTCTGTTCTCCAGTATCAGGTCGATCGGGTTGATGACGAGGCCGCGCCGGTTCGGCGGGCTTGTCGTCGACGCGAATCAGATCCTGTCGATCGACCTGGCGCCATTGAACCGCGGCCTCATCCCTGCGATACCCAGGTATGGCTCGCGGCCCCGCTGCCGCACGCTTCAAGCGTTTGCATCGCTTTACTGGTGTTAATGGCTCCGCGCTTCGAGACTGCTTCTCAGCCGCTCATCCAGGGCGGCGCAGCAACCCAGTCTTCCGCATTCTCAGGAGCACACCATGACTTCCATTTCTCGCCTCGCCTTGACCACGACCCTGGCCGTGAGCGGCCTCGCCGCACAAGTCGGCGCCGAGGCGGCGCCCCCGGCGCCGTCCACCGCCGCAGTCGCCCCGACGGCCCAATACGTCACCGCGGCCGACGGCACGGCGCTGTACGTGAAAGACTGGGGACCGCGCAACGGCCAGGTGGTCGTCTTCAGCCACGGCTGGCCGCTGAACGCCGACAGCTGGGAGTCGCAGATGCAGTTCCTGGCCGAGAAGGGCTTCCGCGTCCTGGCGCACGACCGTCGCGGTCACGGGCGCTCCGGCCAGCCCTGGGCCGGCAACAACATCGATCAGTACGCCGACGATCTTGACGCCGTCCTGAAGGCCCTGGACATCAAGCGCGCGACGTTGGTGGGCTTCTCCACCGGCGGCGGCGAGGTCGCCCGCTACATCGGACGTCACGGGACCGGCCGGGTCGAGAAGGCGGTGCTCGTCAGCGCCATCACCCCGATCATGGGTCAGACGCCGACGAATCCGAACGGTGTCCCCAAGGCTGTTTTCGACAGCCTGCGTCAGGGCTCGCTGGACAACCGCGCGCAGCTGTACAAGGACATCGCGTCGGGGCCGTTCTTCGGCTTCAACCGCGAAGGCGCCAAGCCGTCCTCCGGCCTGGTCGACACCTTCTATGTACAGGGCATGCAAGCGAGCAGCAAGGCCACGTATGACTGCATCGACGCGTTCTTCTACTCGGACTTCCGTGAGGATCTGAAGAAGTTCACCGTCCCGACCCTGGTCGTGCATGGGGCCGATGACCAGATCGTGCCGATCGACACCACGGGCCGCGCCACGGCTCGGCTGGTCAAGGGCGCCCGTCTCATCGAGTACGCGGGCGGCCCGCATGGCATCACCGACACCCACAAGGATCGCCTGAACCAGGACCTGCTGGCGTTCCTGCGCAGCTGAATCGCACACACCCCTTTGACGCAACGGAAACTGACATGACGCTCAATCGAAACGCCGCCTCCTCGCGGACACCCGGACATCGCCTGCTCTTCTCCTTGATCCTGGGCGGATCGCTGCTTTCGGGACTGACGACGGTCGCGCTGGCCGCGCCTGCCGAGGCGCAGCCGGCCGCCACTCGCGCATCGGTCCTGATGGATCTGAAGGATTACCAGGACTCGGGCCTTGCCGCACTGGAGCAGGACGAATCCCGCTCGCAGATCGATTCGCCGGCATGGCTTGCCGCACGGGATCGCTACCTGATGCTCAGGATGATTTCCACTCAGCACCAGGGACTCAAGGGCACGACGCGGGCGGAAGTCCTCGCGGACTTCAAACGGTACCGCGACTCCGGTCTGGCGGAGATCGAGCGACGGGACGGTGAGGCCTCTCACGAGTCGAATGAGCTCGACGCGGCGCGGGCTCGATACGACGCCCTGCGCAGCGTGCGCGCGATGTCCGAGCGCACTCTCTCGCGAGCCGAGGTTCTGGCCGACCTGCACATCTACCAGGAGTCGGGACTGGCGGGTTTTGACCGCAGCGAAGCCGGGCCCGCATTTGAGGCGCCTGAGTACCTGGCCGCGCGGGCGAAGTACGAGCAGCTGCGCAGCAGCGGTCGCTATGAGGCGCTGCTCACACGGTATCGCGACGCGAGCCGCAAGCCGACCTGACCTGACCGCTTGGCGTCACATATGCCCGGCCGCCCACGCGGTCGGGGAGAACAGCCGGTCATGCGCTCGCCTTGCGCCGCTGGCGCATGACCGCCCGACACCCGGAGTTGCCCCAGTGACCTACTACATCACCGCCCGAGACGGCGCCAGAATCTTCTACAAGGACTGGGGCAGTGGTCCTCCCATTGTCTTCAGCCATGGATGGCCCATGAACGCCGACAGCTGGGAGTCGCAGATGATGTTCTTGTCATCCAGAGGCTTCCGGACCATCGCGCATGATCGACGGGGCCACGGTCGGTCGACGCAGACCTGGGACGGCAATGACATCGACACCTACGCCGACGATCTGAGCAGCCTGCTGGAGGTTCTGGATCTCCGCCAGGCCATCCTGGTCGGATTCTCCGCCGGGGCCACCGAGCTCGTCCGGTATGTGGGTCGCCATGGGCTACGCCGCGTCGCCAAGCTCGTGCTGGTCAGCGGAATGCTCCCGCAGGCCGCGAGTTCGGGGGGCACCGCAACGGATCCCTTCAAGCGCGTCTTGCACGATCTGCTTGAACGCGAGCAGCAAAGCAGAGTGCGGCTGTACGCAGAACTCGCCGCCGGGCCTCTCTACGGCTTGAACCTGCCCGGCGCCGGCCGACACAAGGGGCTCGTCGATCGATTCGTCGCACAAGGCCTGCAGGCGAGTCATCGAAGCGCGCACGCGTGCCTGCAAGCACTCGCCGAGACGGACCTGAGTGCGGACCTGCCCGCGCTGACGGTGCCCACGCTGCTGGTGCAGGGACAGGATGATCAGATCGTTCCTGGTGGCACGACCTGTGCGGACGCCGCGCCGCGCCTGCGCTTCGCAGCACTGCGGCTGTACCAGCACGGGCCCCACGGCCTCATCGAGACGCATAAGGATCGTCTCAATGACGACCTGTTGGCCTTCATCCAAGGTGAACACCAATGATCGAATCATCGATTCCCCTCTCGTGCGCCACGACCGGAATGAACCTGTACGGACGCTCGCGGAGCGCGCGCGCCCCGGCCGCGTTCGACTCGACGATGCACTTCGACGCCGGCCCCGCGGTGCCCCCGCGCACGGTCTATCTGCTCGACCAGGATCCGCTGCTGCGCTTCAAGCTCGCCGATGCCCTGCGAGGTGTGGCGATCGACGTGCGCGAGTTCGCCTCGGTCCCCGAGTTCTTCGCGGGGCCGCCGCTCGAAGGTACGTCCTGCCTCGTCGCTGAAATGCGCCCTCACGGCGGCAGCGGGCTGTTGCTTCAGCAGACCCTCAAGAGCACGGCGCTCGCGCACATGCCGGTGATCTTCATGAGTGGGCCGTGCGACGTTTCCACCACGGTGCGCGCGATGAAGGCGGGCGCCTGGGACTTCCTGGAGAAGCCCTTCCGCGACCAGGAGATGATCGACGCGATCGTCGGCGCGCTTGAGCATGACGAGCAGCGCAGAAGCGCCGAGCGCTCGCGCGCGGTGGTTGCCGGGCGCTGGCAGTCGCTCACCCGAAGAGAGAGAGAAGTCCTGACCGCGGTGGCGAAGGGCCGCCTGAGCAAGCAGATTGCGGCGGACCTTGGCATCGCCGAGATCACGACGAAGATCCATCGCAGCAACGGGATGCGAAAGATGGTTTGCCGAACGGTGGCCGAGTTGATGACTCAGCTCCATGCCTTCGACCTGCTTCAAGGCGATGCGAGGCCGGGCGCAAGCCGCCGCCCGACATCGCTCACGGCTTAGGGCCGCAAGGCTGCGGCAGCCCTTCAAGAGCGCAAAGGACCGCTCTTGCCGCGGCCTGCATGGCATCGCCGTCCCAGCGCCCCCCGGCTTCGTACGCGGCTTGATAGTCGTCTGGCCCCAGGGCCAGCAGGGCGGCCTCCGCGGAGACGGCGCGGAAATGCGCTTCAACGCCGGGCCGCTGAATGCCCACCGACGCATAGAAGCGATCGCCGTATCCGTTGAGCCCGGCCGCGTGGTCATGGACCTGGGCCAGACATGCCAACTGCGCCAGCACGTCTGCCCACGCGTAGAGGAGCTCGTTGCTGACGTCGACCTCGAGGCGGTCCTGGGCAATGCGAAGCGCCTTGAGCGGCTCGCCGATGCTCAGGTACGCCTCCGCCAGACTGATCGGAAGCCAGTGCAACGCCCGTCGGTACTGGCCGTCCCTGTGCTCGTCGTACAGGGCCTGCCCCAGCAAGATGGCTTGACGAGCGCGGCCGCTGGAAATCTGAATGCTCATCAAGCGGGTGACCAAGCCCATTCTGCCGTGGGCATCCCCTGCGGGCACATGGGCCGCCCAGCGCTCGGCCGATTCGACATCTCGTGTCCGGCCCAGGCGGTGAGCGGCCATCACCAGCCCCGAAGCGCAAAAGGTCCGCAGCCGGTCAGGAAGCTCTTGCGTATCCATCGCCGCAATCTCGTCCAGCAACTCAGCCAGCTTGGCGTCATCGTCGCGCGCGAGATCAAGGCAGTTGGCCTTCAGGACGAGAAAATCGATCAGCGCGGCGTTGTCCTCGCCAGCCCGGTACGCCGATTCGGCCAGGCGCACCCAGTGCATGGCCTTGGCACGGTTTCCATACGTCCAGTGGATGATGGCCTCCCGAACCCATCCGGTGGACAGCGCGTGCTCGAAGTCCTGGTCGGCGAAGCGTTCAGTCTTCGCGAGGTACTGCCCGGATTCGCAGATGCCGCCTGACCTGCGCAGGACAAATGCGAGGGTGGAGGCCAAACTGAGCGCCAGCGGGCCGTCATGTTCGATCGCCCACTGCACAGCCGCCCGAGCGTGGTGCAGTTCGGCTTGAAGCGTGCGAACGCCGTCGTCGAGCCGCATCGCCCCGCCAAGCGCTGCGACACGAACTCGATCAAAGAATCGCCCCACCACTTCCGCGTGACGCCCGCGCAGCGTGGACAACTCCCCCCTCGAACTGAGTTGCTCGAGCGCAAATGCGCGCGTGCTCTCGAGCAGCCTGTATCGCGCAATGTCGCCGTCGTCCTCAGGAACGACGAGCGAGCGATCGATCAGCTCGGACAGGGCGTCCATGACACGCCATGGATCCTCGCCTTCGAGGTTGATCACCGGCTCCAGCAGCTCCATGGACGTGCTGCCCAGGAAGACGCCCATGCGTCGGACGACAGCCTGCTCATACGGGCCCAGCAGCGAGACACTCCAGGACAGGGCTGCGCGGAGGGTGCGTTGTCGCTCAGGCGCGTCTCGCCGTCCGGCCGTCAGCGCGAGTCTGCGCGCTTCGAGCGCCTTTGCAACGCCATTGATCCCGAGCAGCGGCACGGCTGCGGCAGCGTACTCAATGGCGAGCGGCACGCCATCCAGGCGCTGGCAGACGTCGCCGACAAGGTCCAGGTTCTGCTGGTCGATCGGCAAGGGGCGGCCGGACTGCCGGCAGTGCCGCAGGAACAAGGCCTGCGCCGGCCATCTCTGCGCTTCACCGAAGGCCATGCCGATCTGCGCGACCTCCAACGGCGGCACAAGAATCACCGACTCGGCCGCCAGCTTGAGCCGGACCTGGCTGGTCACCAGCAAGCGGACTTGAGGACATCCCTCCAGGAGCTCGTGGACGAGGGCCGCCACGGCTTCCACAAGATGTTCGGCGTTATCAAGGATGAGCAGCGCTTGCGTGGTGCGCAGGGCTGCCACCAAGCCCTTGGCGCTCCCGTGGTCCGCAACCGTCACGTCACACGCGCGAGCAATGGTGGCGATGATCAGTTGGTCGTCGGTCAGCGTTGCAAGGTCGATCCAGTGGACGGTGGAGGACGCCAGCATGCCGACGCCGGGCGCCCGGGCAGACTGGAACTCCTTGGCCAACGTCGTCTTCCCCGTCCCGGGGTGCCCCGTCAGAGTCAGCAGACGGGTGGAAGAGAGCGTCTCGACGATCTGCTGGAGCAGCGCGTCCCGGCCGATCAGCCTCCGGGCGTCATCCATCGCCGGTCCGTCCACGACCGCCTTCAGGACGTCGCGTGCCTCATTGGCAAGGGACAAGTCCTGGTCCCGGTGCACCTGCGCCGTGAACTGATAGCCGCGACCGGGAACAGTCGCAATGAGGTGCGGGCCGAGTTCCTTGCGCAGGGCACTCATGCCGACTCGCACGTTGGCCTCCTCGACCACGGTGGTCGGCCACACGACACTCATGAGCTCCTGTTTGGAAACGACGCGCCCGTGTCGTTCCACGAGCGCCACAAGAATGTCAAAGGCGCGCGCTCCGAGGGGGACCGGCTGTCCGGCCTTCCATAGTTGGCGGCCATCGGGAGACAGCTCGTAGGCATCGAACCTGATTCGACGCGCCGCTGAGGAGGAACCGGAAGGTTCGTTCTGAGACAAGTAAGAGACTTTCTGGAGACGAGGTCGCTGTGGCGAGGCCGCGGACTGGGGGGTCGCGAACCTTCCCCCGGGGTCTCACGTTCCACCGTCGCATGGTTTCACCTGCACGGTGATGAACCGAGACGCGGGAATTCTACGGGCGGCCATGTCGCAGGCCTCACGTCGGCGATGGTCGTCAATCTGGCGCTGCCCTCCTTGCCCTTCCAGTGGCTCACCGCCGGCGCCACGGTGCGCGTCACGGTGGCGGAAATCGCCGCGTTCGTGCTCGTTAGCCACGCCGTCGCGCATCCGACCGGATCGTGGCTCGCACAGCCGTTGATGGCGTGGCTCGGCCGCCTGTCCTACGGCCTCTTCCTGTGGCACTTCGCGGCGATCAGCGCATTCGGTCGCGGCCACGGGCCCTGGGTCCTCCTGGCCGTCGCCCTGCCCTTCGCCCTGCCCTTCGCCCTGGCCATGGCGATCGTGTGCCACTACCTGATCGAGCGGCCGGTGAGCCGATGGCGCCGCCGCCGCTTCATGCCGGACAGCCCGGGCGGCTCCGCGACGGCGGCCACGGACATTCGTGTCCGCCATTCAACAGGCCGGTGATCGGGACGCGCCTGTCGAGGCGGGCCTTGCCCGTCTAGCATCCGGCGATATCCCCCCAGTCCTGGAGCTTTCATGCGAGTCCTTCTTCAAACCACGATCGCCGCGGACCCGGACGATTGGTCCATCGCGCGGTTCAGTCTGCTCAAGGAGTTTCTGGCGTCGCGTCGCGATGGCGACGGCCGCCCGCTGTACGAGGTCACCGCGCGGGACCGCGACCCCGGCCCCGGGCCGGACGCCGTGCTGCGCAGCCTGGACACCTCGTCCTTCGATCAGATGTGGCTGTTCGCGGTGGACGTGGGCAACGGCCTCACGCCCGAGGACTGCGACGGCATCCGGCGCTTCCACGAGCGCGGCGGCGGCCTGATGCTGACGCGCGATCACATGGACCTGGGGTCGTCGCTCTGCGGGCTCGACGGCTGGCTCGGGCGGGCGCACCACTTCCACTCCCGCAACGAGGAGCCGGACGAGCAACGGCGCTGCGTCGACGACACCTTCACGTCCTCGATCCTGTGGCCGAACTATCACTCCGGGGCCAACGGCGACTATCAGGAGGTCCGGGTGATGGAGCCCGCGCACCCTGTGCTGCGCGACCCGCTGTCCGAGACCGGCCTGCTGCGTGATCTGCCGGCCCATCCGCATGAGGGCGCGGTGTGCTCGCCGGGGGACGACGGCGGCGCCCGCGCGATCCTGCAGGGCACCAGCCGCGTGAGCGGGAATCGCTTCAACCTGGCCGTGGTGAGCGAACGCACGGCGGAAGGTGGACCGGTGCTGGCGCAATCGACCTTCCATCACTTCTGCGACTTCAACTGGGACGTCAGCAAAGGCTCGCCGTCCTTCGTCAGCGAGCAGCCGGGGGACGGGATGCGACGCCATCCGGAGGCGCTGCGGTCGACGCAGCAGTATGTGCAGAACGTGGCGCGGTGGCTGGGGGGCAAGGACTGACCCCAGGGGGCCTGAGCGCCCCGTCAACCATCCACGATCGCCATCACTCCAGATGCTGCCGCAGCCAGTCCGGCAACGGCACGGACCTCTGGATGGTGGCGTCCTGCCACACGGTCGTGGCGCCGCCCGAGGCGTAGATGACGCCGGGCTCGTCGAGCCGCTCCAGCGTGATCCACGTGTCGAAGCTGGAGCGCCCGGGATTCGAGACGTAGTGCTTCGCCAGGATCTCGCCCGGATAGGCGAGCTGCCGGTGGAAGTTGCAGAACGCGTTGACGATGACCGGCCCCTGGCCGTCGGGGCTCGGCGGATGGCCGAGGCTGGCTAGCCACTCCACACGCACGATCTCAAGATAGCGGAAGTAGACCGTGTTGTTCACATGGCCCATCGCGTCCATGTCGCCCCAGCGGATCTGGATGCGGGTTTCATGGACGAGCTTCTTGGCGTCGGGGAGTTCGAATCGCATGGTGGTCGGACGTGTGGGGCAAACCCAGCCATTTCAGCACCGATCGACGACGCGGATCGTCGCGATCGCGACCCTTGTCACGTCGCGACTTCACGGTCACTTCACCGCCAGGCTTCATGCTCCTTACCACCGCGCACGAGACCGTGCGTCCCGCAACGAGGAGTCGCCGATGAACCACCCCACCCGCCGATCACCGTCGTGGCGCCTTGCCCTCTGGGGCGGTGCCCTGCTCCTGCTCGTGCTGCCCTGGGCGGCCATGCAGGTCACCGCTGAAGTCCGCTGGGACCTGGCCGACTTCCTCGTGTTCGGCGTCATGCTCGCCGTGGCCTGCGGGGCGTTCGAAGCAGCGGTGCGTCTCACCGCCGACCGGCGTCGCCGCTGGTGGGCCGGCGCCGCGATCCTGGTCGTTTTCCTGCTCGTGTGGGCGGAGCTGGCGGTCGGCATCTTCCACTGACAAGACCGGGCGTCTTCGGGTTCGGCGCGAGCGTATCCTTCGCGCGCCACCACCGAAGGGAGACGCCCATGACCCGTGCCTGGTCGACGCTCGCCGTCGCGCTCGCGATCCTGATTCCCCGCGCCGAGGCGCTCGCCGCGGACGCCACGCCGCCGCGCGAGCTGCGTCGCTTCCACGATATCTTCAAGGAGCTCGTGGAGACCAACACGACGAACTCCTCGGGCAGTTGCACCGTCGCCGCCGAGGCGATGGCCAGGCGGCTCAAGCAGGCCGGTTATGCGGACGGCGACATGCAGCTCATCGTCCCGCCCGATGCGCCGACGAAGGGCAACCTCGTCGTGCGCCTGAAGGGCAACGGCGAGAAGCGCCCGCTGCTGCTGGTCGCGCACCTCGACGTCGTCGAAGCGAAGCGGGAGGACTGGGTCCGCGATCCCTTCAAGCTGATCGAGGAGAACGGCGTCTACTACGGCCGCGGCACCTCCGACGACAAGTCGCAGGTGGCCACGCATGTGAGCAACCTCATCCGCTACAAGGAAGAAAAACTCGTCCCGAAGCGCGACATCATCATGGCGCTCACCTGCGACGAGGAGATCATCCCGTCGAAGTGGGACGGCCTGGACTACCTGCTCAAGCACCACCGCGCGCTGATCGACGCCGAGCTCGCGCTCAACGAGGGCGGCGGCGGGACGCTCGACAAGAACGAGCAGCCGGTCTCGTACAGCCTGCAGATCGGCGAGAAGGTCTTCGTCGGCTATGAGCTCGAAGTGACGCACCCCGGCGGCCACAGCGCCGTGCCCGTGCGGGACAACGCGATCTACCGCCTCGCCGAAGGGCTCGCGCGTCTGTCGAAGTTCGACTTCCCCATCCAGTTCAACGACACGACGCGCGCCTACTTCGAGCGCGTCGCCCAGCTCGACGGCAACAAGGACATCGCGGCGGACCTGCGCGGACTGCTCGCGAGGCCGACCGACACCGCGGCGCTGGAGCGCCTGTGGGCGAAGTCGCCGGTCTACAACTCGAGCGTGCGCACGACCTACGTGGCGACGATGGTCGAGGCCGGTCACGCGACGAATGCGCTGCCGCAGCGCGCCCGCGCGACGGTGAATTGCCGCATCCTCCCGGGCCAGTCGGCCGAGGAGGTGCAGAAGACGCTTGTGAAGGTGATGGCCGACGAGCGCATCACCGTGCGCGCGACCAACGAGGCGCTGGCCTCGCCGCAGCCGCCGATGTCGCCGCTCGTGATCCAGGCGGTGGAAAGCACCGCCGCCGAGTTCTGGCCCGGCGTGCCCGTGATCCCGACGATGCTGGTCGCGACGACCGACGGCCGCTTCCTCAACAACGCCGGCATCTGGACCTATGGCGTGGGCACCTTCTCCGGCGTGGAGCCGAGCGGCGTGCACGGGCTCAACGAGCACATCCGGGTGAAGTCGCTGAACGACTTCCAGGAATTCATGTATCGCCTCGGGAAGAAACTGTCGTCATGACGCTGAAGCTCCCCGCACGTCCGCACTTCGATCTCACGACGGTGCACCTGTTCATCGCCACGGCGGAGTTCGGGAGCGTCACGCGTGCGGCGGAGCGACTGCACATCGCGCCGGCGGCCGCCTCGCGGCGCATCGCCGAGCTGGAAGCGCAATTCGGCCTGCCGTTGTTCCTGCGTCGCCCCCACGGCATGGCATTGACCGACGCGGGCCGCGCGATGCTGGCCCATGCGCGCAACATCACCCACACCGTGCTGCGCATGCAGGACGACGCTGCGTCGTTCGTCGGCGGCGCGCAGGGCGTGGTCCGGCTCGCCGCGCCGAAGTCGGCCGTGCTGCAGTTCGTCCCCGCCGACATCGAACGCTGCGCCGCCGCGTGTCCCGGCGTGAGCATCGACCTGCAGGAGATGAACAGCCTCAATGTCCAGCAGGCGCTGACGCGCGGCACCGCCGACATCGGCATCTTCGAATCCTCGCTGGGCGCCGTCGATCTCCCGACGATGCCTTATCGGGCCGATGAACTCGTGCTGGTCGCGCCGCGCGGTCATGCGCTGTTCTCGCACGCGCCCGCCACGCTCGACAACATCCTGTCCTGCGACGTCATCGGCCTGGGGGAAGGCTCCGCGATCTTCGCCCTGCTCGAGCGGCTGGCCAACGAGTCCGGCCGCCTGCTGCGCATGCGCATGCGCGTCGGCGGCTTCGACAGCATCGCGGCGCTGATCGCGCAGGGACTCGGCGTCGGCGTGATGCCCAAGGCCGTGGCGAAGACCGTCGCGGGCGGCGCCCGCTTCCTGCGCGTGGCGATCCCCGAGCCCTGGGCGCATCGCCAGTTCGTCCTCTGCTGCCGCCCCGCCGACAGCCTGTCGCCCGCGGCGGTCAGCGTCGCCGAGGTCTTCGCGCGTACGAATTTCGCGAAACCTGATCCGCCGAATTAGCGATGGCCGGCAGGCCCCTCGTTGCTCAATAGTCGTCCTCACGGAATTTCACGAGAACGACAGGAGACAACGATGCGCCGCAGAACCTTCACCCGTGCCGGCCTCTGTGCCGGGATGGGCGCCCTCGCCCTCCCCTCGCTGCTGCGCGCGGCCCCGCTGCCGACATCCCCCGTGCGGATCATCGTCGGCTTCGCCGCCGGCGGCGGCACCGACGTGCTGGCACGCGTGCTCGCGCAGAAGCTCACCGGGATGTGGGGCACGCAGGTCCTCGTCGAGAACAAGCCCGGCGCGACCGGCGTCATCGCCGCGGACTACGTGTCCAAGCAGCCGGCGGACGGCACCACGCTGCTGATGGCGCACGTCAACAGCAACGCCATCGCACCGGCGTTGATGCCCAACGTCAAGTACGACCCGCGCCGCGACTTCTCCCCCATCGTGATGGTCGGCGTCACGCCCAACGTGCTGACCTGCGTGGACACGCAGAAGGTGCGCACGGTGCCGGAGATCGTCGAGCTCTGCCGTAGCAAGCCGGGCCAGGTCTCGTTCGGCTCGTCGGGCATCGGCTCGGCGCAACACCTGGCCCTCGAGATGTTCATGCTCGCGACCAAGGTCAAGGCCACGCACGTGCCCTACAAGGGATCGTCGGCGCTGCTGGTCGACCTCATGGGCGGCCAGATCGACTTCGCCTTCGACACGATGACCGCGGCCACGCCCTTCATCAAGCAGGGCAAGGTCACCGCGATCGCGCAGACCCGGCTCAAGCGCGCCAAGAGCTACCCCAACGTCCCCACGCTGGCGGAGTCGGGATGTCCCGGCCTGGACGCGGCATCGTGGTACGGCCTGGTCGGCCCCAAGGGCCTGCCCGCCGAGATGGTCCAGCGCATGAACCAGGACGTGAACAAGGTGCTCGCGCTGCCCGAGATCGCGGCGAAGCTCGATGAATTCGGCGCGGAAGACGCCGGCGGCAGCAGCGAGAAGTTCGGCGCCTACATCCAGACCGAGTGCACGAAGTGGGCCAAGGTCGTGAAGGACGCGAACGTCCGCGTCGAAGCCTGAAAGGAGTACCGATGACCGCATCGACCGCATCCACCCGCCCGTTGCCGCTCAAGGGCGTGCGCGTGCTCGACATCAGCCAGGTCATGGCCGGCCCGTATGCCTGCATGCTGCTGGCCGACCTCGGCGCCGACGTCGTGAAGATCGAGCCGCCCGAAGGCGACCAGACGCGTGGCGCGATGGGATTCAAGATGAAGGGGCCCGACAGCATGGGTTTCCTCAACATGAATCGCAACAAGCGCAGCGTGACGCTCGACCTGAAGTCCGAGGCCGGCAAGCAGGTGCTGCACCGCATGGCCAAGGAGGCGGACATCCTCGTCGAGAACTACCGGCCCGGCGCGATGAAGCGGCTCGGCATGGACTACGAGACGCTCAGCGCCATCAATCCGGCGCTGGTGTACGTGAGCATCTCGGGCTTCGGACAGTCGGGGCCGTGGTCGGAGCGGCCCGGCTTCGACCTGATGGCGCAGGCGATGTCCGGCGTGATGAGCGTGACGGGTTATCCCGGCGGCCCGCCGGTCAAGGCGGGCGTGCCAGTGGCCGACATCGGCTGCGCGCTGTTCGCGGTCTACGGCGCGCTGTCGGCCTACATCGGCGCGAAGGCCAGCGGGCGCGGGCAGTACGTGGACGCGTCGCTGTTCGACTCGGCGCTGGCGTTCTCGGTCTGGGACACCTGCGAGTACTGGGGCACCGGCCGCGAGCCGACGCCGCTGGGCACGTCCAATCGCATGAGCGCGCCGTACCAGGCGGTGAAGGCCTCGGATGGCTACTTCGTCATGGGCGCGACCAACCAGAAGCTGTGGCAGAAGCTGTGCGGACTGCTGGAGCGTCCCGACCTGCTGGCGGAAGAACGCTTCGGCTCCGTGGCCGCGCGGCTCGCGAATCGCGAGGAACTCATCGAGTCGCTGGAGCGCAGCTTCGCCGCCGACACCACCGAGCACTGGATCGATCGCATGCTGGCCGCGGGCATTCCGGCGGGTCCGATCCTGACGTATCCGCAGGCGTTCAACAGCGAGCATGGCAAGCATCGCAAGATGCGCATCGAGATCGATCATCCGAACGAAGGCAGCGTGCCCAACATCGGCTTCGCGGTGAAGCTGCTGGGCACGCCGCAGGAAGTGCGGCATCCGCCGCCGCTGCTGGGTCAGCACATCGACGAGGTGCTGGCGGAGTACGGCATCGAGGCGGCGGAGCTGCGCGCGCTGGCGGAGGCCGGCGCGTTCGGCGAGAAGCGCGCGAAGGCTGGCGCATGAGCGAGGGCACGAGCCAACAAGGCGCCACCCGCCTGAGCCGCGAGGGCTCGATCGCGACGATCACCTTCGATCGACCCGAGGCGCGCAATGCCATGACGTGGGAGATGTACGGGCAGTTGGCCGAGCACTGCGAGTCGCTCGCGCGTGATCGGGCGATCCGCGTCGTGGTGTTCCGCGGCGCGGGTGGTCAAGCGTTCGTCGCCGGCACGGACATCGCGCAGTTTCTCGCCTTCCGGAACGGGATCGAAGGCGGCGACGACGGCGTCGCCTACGAGCAGCGCATCGACAGCGGCATCCAGCTCGTCGAGCAACTACCGATGCCGACGGTCGCGGTAATCGAAGGCTGGGCCGTCGGCGGCGGGCTGGCGATCGCCACCGCCTGCGACTTCCGCATCGCGACGACGGATGCGAAGTTCGCGGTGCCCATCGCACGGACCTTGGGCAACACGCTGTCCGCGGCCAACATCGCGCGGCTGCAGGCGGCGTGGGGACAGCAGCGCGTGCGGCGCATGCTGCTGCTGGCGGAGTCGCTGCTGGCGGATGAAGCGCTGGCGTGCGGCTACCTGCACGCGGTCTGCGCCGCGAGCGAGCTGGACGCCGCACGCGACGCGCTCTGCGACAAGCTGAGCCCGCTCGCGCCGGTGACGCAAGCGGTCAGCAAGGAGATCCTGCGCCGCATCACCTCAAGCAACCTGCCCGACGTCGACGACCTGATCCGGCAGTGCTACGGCAGCGCGGACTTCCGTGAAGGCGTGGGGGCGTTCACGGAACGCAGGAAGCCGGTGTGGCGGGGTGCGTAGACCCCGGCCCTCACCCCTGCCCTTGTATGTAGCAAAGTAGCCCAGGCCGTTACAGGCCGACCAGCCCAGGGTAGGCGCTTCGGCGCCATGCCGAGGGAGAGCGAGGGTCGTGGTGGCCGACCTCATTCGCCATGACGGACAGCCCGAACGGTTGTGAGGTCCATTGAGGCCGTATCGAACGCAAGGAAGGGCGCTGTCATGAGCGAAGAGATCTTCATCGGTATCGACGTTTGCAAGGCTTGGTTGGACGTGGCTCAGGTGCCCGCTCCGCCTGCCGACAAGTCCGGTGCGTTGGCCACGAGGGTGGACAACGACGAGCCCGGACGAGCAGTGCTGGTGTCGCAGCTCAAGAAGCTGGGGCCCACGCTGGTGGTGATGGAGGCCACCGGTGGCTTCGAGGCGGCGCTGGCGGGTGAGCTGTGCGCGGCGGGAATCGCCGTGGCGGTGGTCAATCCCAAGAAGGTGCGCGACTTCGCCCGGGCCGCCGGCGTCCTTGCCAAGACGGACCGGCTGGACGCGAAGGTGCTGGCCGAGTTTGCTCAGCGCATGCGTCCGCAGGTGTACGCGCTGCCGGATGAGACGCAGCAGGAAATCATCGAACTGGTGGATCGGCGAGCGCAGTTGGTGACCATGCGCGCACAGGAAAAGAACCGCTTGTCCACGGTCAAGCACGTGGCGCGCACGAGCGTGCGACAGCACATCGAGTGGCTGGATAAGCGGATCAAGGAGATCGACAAGGATCTGGACGGTCGCTTGAAGGACTCGACGATCTACCAGCCCAAGTACGAGCTGCTGGACAGCGTGCCGGGTATTGGCCGAGTCACGATCACGATGCTGCTGGGACGCCTGCCGGAGTTGGGCAGCTTGGACCGCAAGCGCGTGGCGGCGCTGGTGGGCCTGGCGCCGTTTGCCGACGACAGTGGCAAGCGGCGCGGCCAGCGCTACATCCAGGGCGGACGAGCAGACGTCCGCACGGCGATGTACATGGCTGCGCTCACGGCCAAACGATGCAACGGGCCCATCAAGGCGTTGTACGAACGCCTGCGCTTGGCGGGCAAGCCCTTCAAGGTCGCGATGACTGCATGCATGCGCAAGCTGCTGATCATCCTCAACGCCATCCTCAAAACCGGCCAACCCTGGAGAAACGCCGAAGGCGCTTGACACGGTTGCTCTCCCGCAAGCGGGAGAGGGGGTAAGAACGGCGCCGATCGGACTCCCTCTCCCGCTTGCGGGAGAGGGCGGGGGTGAGGGTCAGCAGCCTCGGCAGTCAGTCGGAAATGCCGAGCTCTGCCTGAATCTTCGCCACGACCGCTTTCAGTTGGTCGAGCTCCGCGCGCAGCGCCGCGATCTCTTCATCGCGCGCGCTGTTCGATGACGAACTGGCGCTCGACGACGCTGCCGACGCCACGTACACCGGCACCGCCGGCTCTCCGCTCAGCAGATGCGCCCATCGCGCCTCTCGCGCGCCGGGCGCCTTCGCCAGCTTCACCGCCAGCGCGGGCTCGCGCGCCGCGAGTTCCTCGAGGAATCCCTCCACCGACGACACGTCCGCGAAGCGGTGCAGGCGCTCGCAGTTCAGCCGCAGTTCCGCCGAGGTCTGCGGACCGCGCAGGATCAGCACCGTCAGCAGCGCTTCCGCCTGCCCCGGCACGCCCAGCACGCGCTTCATGTTGTGCTCGAAACGCGCCACGCGGCTGCCGCTCACCGTGTTGACCAGGCTCATCGCCTTCAACTCGTCCAGCACCGCGGCCACGTCGGACTCGCTCGCGGTCATCACCGGATCGCGCGCGGTCTTCTGGTTCACGCCCAAGGTCAGGCTGTTCAGCGACATCGGGTAGCTGTCCGGCACCGTGGACTCCTTCTCCACCAGCACCGCCAGCACGCGCGCTTCCAGCGCGCTCAGTTCTCTCACAGCCATCGACTCGTTTCTTTCCTCAAACTCCGAATCCGTCGTCCGCCTGGATGACCGCGCCGTTGATGAAGCGGCTTTCCTTCGCGCACAGCATCAGCAGCGTCGTGTCCAGGTCCTGCGGCGTGCCCACGCGCTTGCGCGGCAGCAGCTCCACCAGCTTGCGGCCCTGGTCGGTCTGCCAGTGGTGGCGGTTGATCTCCGTGTCGATGTAGCCGGGGCAGATGGCGTTGACGTTGATGTCGAACTTGCCCCACTCCAGCGCCATCGCCTTGGTCATGTGGATGACCGCCGCCTTGCTCATCGCATAGACGCCGATCTGCGACAGCACGCGCAACCCCGCCATCGACGCGATGTTGACGATGCGCCCGCCCGTGTACGTGCCCGGCGCCGCGCCGCGCGCCCGCGCCAGCATGCGCTTGCCCACTTCCTGCGCGACGAAGAACGCGCCGCGCACGTTCGTGTCCATCACGAAGTCGAAGTCCTCCGGCGACACGTCGACCAGTCGCTGCGTCGTGCTGACGCCGGAGTTGTTGATCAGGATGTCCAGCGTGCCGACCTCCGTCTCCGCCCGCGCCACCGCCGCGGCGATGCTCTCCAGGTCGGTGACGTCCATCTGCACCACGTGCGCGTCGCCGCCGCCGGCCTCGATCTCCGCGCGCAGGTCCTTCAGGCGGTCCACGCGTCTGGCCGCCAGCACCACGCAGGCGCCCGACTTCGCCAGGGTCCTGGCGAACTGCGCGCCCAATCCGCTGGACGCGCCCGTGACGAGGGCCACGCGGCCCTCCAGATCGATGCTGTAGCTCATGGCAAGGTCTCTCGCAAAACTTCTCGTGTGACCGGACAGGTGCCGATCACGATAGCACGCAAGACCCGCCCCGATGATGATCCCGGGCCGCGGCCGGCCATCAACCGGCCCGTCAACCGGCCCGTCAATCGGACATCAACCGGCCATCACGGTTTCGATCTCCGTCTTCACCTGCGTCATCAGCTTGTGCACCGGGCACTTGTCCGCCACCGCCAGCAGCTGCTGGCGTTCCTCGTCACTCAGGGTGCCCACGAAGGTCAGCGACGCCTTCAGCTTGTAGAGCCCTTGCCGCTCCTGCGAGCGGTCGCTCTCCACGTCCACCAGCACGTCCTCCAGCGCCATGCCTTTGCGCCGCGCGTACCAGAGCACCGTCAGCGCCTTGCAGGACGCCAGCGCGGCGTCATAGAGCTCGTGCGCGTCGGGGCCGGCGTCCTCGCCGCCGCCTTCGACCGGCTGGTCCGCCGTCAGCACATGCTTGCGGATGCTCACCGTCTGGCGCATCGGGCCGGTCTTGTCGCGTTGAACGTGAATGCTCATGAGGGTCCTCGGTTCGAAGGCTTGGAAGATGAATCGCTTCGCAGCCATGGTACGGCGCGTGCCCCTGGCACAGGAGCCCCATTCGGGTCGGCCCGGATGAAGGTCGCGCGATCGACACCCCTCTCTATTTCATAAAAAGCACGACCGTTCTTTTTTCCCTTCACGCGGCTAGAATGCGCCGCAAACCGCCCCAGCCAGACAGCGAGCCGGCCCCCGCCGATCCGCGCGTGCACGGCCAGGACTCCGACTAGAACGAGCAAGGATGACCATGACCTCCGAAGAACTCATCGCCCAGTACGGTCCGCGCGACAGCATGGACTACGACGTCGTGGTCGTCGGCGGCGGTCCCGCCGGCCTGGCGACCGCGATCCGGCTCAAGCAGATCGCCGCGGAGAAGGGCCAGGAGATCTCGGTGGTGGTGCTCGAGAAGGGCTCGGAGGCCGGCGCGCACATCCTTTCCGGCGCGGTCATGGACCCGCGCGCGCTCACCGAGCTGTTCCCCAACTGGAAGGAACTCGGCGCGCCGCTGGGCCAGCCGGTCACCGGCGACCAGGTGCTGTTCCTGAGCGAGTCCGGCCACACCGACACGCCGCAGGCGCTGATCCCCCGCTGCTTCCACAACCACGGCAACTACGTCATCTCGCTGGGCAACGTCACGAAGTGGCTGGCGCAGCAGGCCGAGGCGCTGGGCGTGGAGATCTTCGCCGGCTTCGCCGCGGCCGAGGTCGTCTACGACGAGCAGGGCCGGGTCAAGGGCGTCGCCACGGGCAACGTGGGCCTCGGCAAGGACGGCGAGCCGCATGAAGGCTTCCAGCTCGGCATGGAGCTGCACGGCAAGTACACGGTCTTCGCGGAGGGCGCGCGCGGCCACCTGGGCAAGCAGCTGATCGCGAAGTTCCAGCTCGACGCGGGCAAGGATCCGCAGACCTACGGCATCGGCATCAAGGAGCTGTGGGAAGTGCCGGCCGACAAGGCGCAGCCCGGCCTGGTCGTGCACACGGCCGGCTGGCCGATGGACAACTCGACCTACGGCGGCGGTTTCCTGTACCACCTCGAGGGCAACAAGGTGACGCTGGGCTTCGTGGTCGGCCTCGACTACCAGAACCCGTGGATGTCGCCGTTCGAGGAGATGCAGCGCTGGAAGACGCACCCCGCGATCCGCAAGCACATCGAAGGCGGCAAGCGCCTGGGCTACGGCGCGCGCGCGATCACCGCCGGCGGTCTGCTGAGCCTGCCCAAGCAGGTCTTCCCGGGCGGCGCGTTGGTCGGCGACGACGCCGGTTACCTGAACGCCGCGCGCATCAAGGGCAGCCATGCGGCGATCAAGTCCGGGATGATGTGCGCCGACGCCATCGTCGAGGCGCTGGCCGCGGGCCGCTCGTTCGACGAGCTGAGCGCCTACCCGGCCGCCTTCGAGAAGAGCTGGCTGCGCGAGGAGCTCGATCAATCGCGCAACTTCAAGGCCTGGTTCAAGAAGGGCACGACCGTCGGCGCGCTGATGACGGGCATCGAGCAGTGGCTGCTGCCCAAGCTGGGCATCAAGAGCCCGCCGTGGACGCTGCATCGCGACAAGCCCGATCACGTCTTCCTGCGCCCCGCGTCGGAGATGCCGAAGATCGAGTACCCGAAGCCGGACGGCAAGCTGACCTTCGACCGGTTGTCGTCGGTGTTCGTGTCCAACACGAACCATGAGGAGAACCAGCCGGCCCACCTGACGCTGAAGGACAACAGCATCCCCGTGCAGGTCAACCTGGCGAAGTACGCGGGCCCCGAGGCCCGCTACTGCCCGGCCGGTGTCTATGAGTTCGTGAAGACCGACGACAACGTCGAGCGGCTGCAGATCAACGCGCAGAACTGCGTGCACTGCAAGACCTGCGACATCAAGGACCCGACGCAGAACATCGTCTGGGTCACGCCGGAAGGCGGCGGCGGGCCGAACTATGTGAGCATGTGATCGAAGGCGGCTTCACAGCCGCATCGCTCGACAACGAGAAGGCCCGCTTGCAGCGGGCCTTCTTCTTTTCTCGACGTCAATCTACGTCAGAACACTGGGCGGCAGATCACTGCAGCATGTTCTTCGGCGGCGGGTTGCGGAAGCACCCGCCAGACATTGCCCCTCCAAGCATGCCTCCCACCGATGCCCCTGCAAGGCCAATCAAGTTCCCAGTCGCAAGGCCACCAAAGAGGCCAACGATCATTCCGCCAAGAATGCCTTCGGTGCACGATCCGTGGCCGGCCCCCTTATCGAGTTGCGAGACCTTCATCGGGCCGCCGCCGCCATTGCCCATGCCACCGTACACACAGTCGATCTCTTCTTCAGTGAGCTGTTCAAACATCTTCTTCTCCAATGGGTTGATCGCCCTTCGCGCCAGACGGGCGACGGGCTCTATGACGGCGATGCCGCCATGTTCGACACAACAAGTCCAGGAGATAGACGATGCAAAGCATCGAGCCCGTCATGAGGACAAAGTTCGGAATCCTTTCGCCGAACCCTGCGAGTTTCACCATGAACGCGACGAAGAATCCGAAGCCGCAGCGCAGAAGAAATTTCCACACTTCTCGCCGCGCCCAACCCTTGTCTTCATTCCCAGACACGTCGCCATCTCCTTGCGTTGTTGCAGAGCGCAACGTTAGGAGGACACGCGTCGAAGATCACTGACCCAAAGTTGCTGGGCGTGTTCGGGGAAGTCCTAGATGGCAGTCCGAGCGCGATCAGGCAAGACCTGACCCCATGAGCAATCCCTCGCTCAGCGCGGCGCGAGCTCCCTCACCCATCTCGCCAGGATCTGCTCCTCCAGCGAGCCGTGGTGCTCCTGATGAGCCAGGATGCGCTCGCGCTCGGCGGCGCTGCGGTTCTGGCTGATCTTGGCCTTCATCGTCCAGCGCTCCACCGGCACGCGGAAGCCGACGATCGCGCCCAGCATCTTGCGCTGGAAGTCTTCCGGCAGGCCGCGCCATTGCGCTGCGTAGTCGGGTTCCTGCGTCGCGATGAGGCGCTTGAGCAGCGCGTCCTTCGCGTGCTCCTCGTCGATGATCTGCACGCGGCCATGGACCTGCAGGGTCAGGTAGTTCCACGTCGGCACCGACAGCGGCGTGTCGTAGTGGCTCGGCGAGATGTAGGCGCCGGGACCGTTGAACTGCACGAGCACCTCGCCCAGCTCCGGCGACATCAGCGCGGCCACATGCGGGTTCGCGCGCGCCAGGTGACCTTCGAGCCACCAGCCCTCGCCATCGGCGGGATCGGTCGGCGCACCCCAGATCATCGGCACCGGCGTCGCCGACAGGCCGTGCGCCGGATCGATCAGCATCAGCGTGGACAGCGGATGCTCCTGGATCATCAGCCGGGCATGCGACAGGTCCGGCAGGTCGAAATGCTTGGGCGTGTACATGCGATGACTTTAGGACACATCGCCCGAAGACCGCTGAAAGTTTTCCTGACCCACTGCAGTAGTCTGGAATGCATTCAGTCGCCCCGGAATGCAAAAACCCCCGCAACTTGCGCTGCGGGGGTTTCACATCTGGTTGGCGGAGACGGAGGGATTCGAACCCTCGATGCAGGTTTTGCCCACATACTCCCTTAGCAGGGGAGCACCTTCGGCCACTCGGTCACGTCTCCAACCGGAGAAGCAGCGACTATAGCATGGCTTCTCGCGCGCTCAAGTGAAACGCAGGCCTCATTCCTTCATCAGGCCTCGATGTCCTGATCCAGATCGAACGCGCGATGCAAGGCGCGCACAGCCAGCTCCATGTACTTCTCGTCGATGACGACGGAGGTCTTGATCTCGCTGGTCGTGATCATCTGGATGTTGATGCCCTCTTCCGACAAGGAGCGGAACATCTTCGACGCCACGCCCACGTGCGAACGCATGCCGATGCCCACGATGGACACCTTGCAGATGCGCTGGTCGCCGGTCACCTTGGCGGCCTGCACCGCCGGTCCCACGACCTTCTCCAGCAACTCCATCGCGCGCTGGTAGTCGTTGCGGTGCACGGTGAACGAGAAGTCGGTCTTCCCGTCCTGCGACACGTTCTGGATGATCACGTCGACGTCGATGTTGGCGTCGGCCACCGGGCCCAGGATCTGGAACGCGATGCCGGGCTTGTCCGGCACGCCCAGCAGCGTCACCTTGGCCTCGTCGCGGTTGAATGCAATGCCGGAGACGACGGCTTGTTCCATTTGTTCGTCCTCTTCAAAAGTGATCAGGGTGCCGGACTTGGCTTCTTCGTCGATGTCGATGTCCCAGGGCGTGAAGCTGCTCAGCACGCGCATCGGGACGCGGTACTTGCCGGCGAATTCCACCGAGCGGATCTGCAGCACCTTGGAGCCGAGCGAGGCCATCTCCAGCATCTCCTCGAAGCTGATGGTGCTCATGCGGCGCGCTTCCGGGACGACGCGCGGATCGGTCGTGTAGACGCCGTCGACGTCGGTGTAGATCAGGCATTCGTCGGCCTTGATCGCCGCGGCGATCGCCACCGCCGACGTGTCCGAGCCGCCGCGGCCCAGCGTCGTGATGTTGCGGTCCTCGTCCACGCCCTGGAAGCCGGTGATGACGACCACGCGGCCGGCGTCGAGGTCGGCCTTGACCTTGGCGTCGTCGATGCTCTCGATGCGGGCCTTGGTGTACGAGTTGTCGGTCGACACGCCGACCTGCCAGCCGGTGTAGCTGACGGCGTCCATGCCCTCGGCCTGCAGCGCGATCGCCAGCAGGCCGACGGAGACCTGTTCGCCGGTCGAGGCGATCATGTCGAGTTCGCGCATCAGCGACGGCGACGAGCTGCCCGGCGACAGTTCCTTGGCCAGGCCGAGCAGGCGGTTGGTCTCGCCGCTCATCGCCGAGGGGACCACCACCATCTGGTGACCCGCTCGCGCCCATTTGGCGACGCGCTTGGCCACGTTGCGGATGCGGTCGGTCGACCCCATCGAGGTGCCGCCGTACTTGTGAACGATCAATGCCATGGGAGTGTCAGAGGCCTGCTGCGGGTGGATCGGCGATTCTAAGACCCGCCCTTGCCCGCAACGTCGCTGTCCATGCGGGATCCGCATGCCTCGGGCACCCAGCGCAGTGCCATTTGTGCTTCATCGGCCGGCGCGATCCAGCGCGCGTCGATGCCCAGTCCGGGCGCGAAAAGCAACGCGCCATCGACGTAGATCAGCGGCCCTTCCCTCTGGACAGCGGGGATTCCGGCGGTCTGCCAGCACTTCCTGAGCGAGCGGGCCAGGCCCTTGGCATGTGCCTGGAACTGCTCGCCGCCTTCGCGCGGGCGCAACTCGACATTGCTGAGCGCAGAAAGCGAAACACCCCCCGTGCTCACGGGTTCGACATCGAATGCGCCGCCCCACGCCGCCACCGGGTGGCGCCCGGGCCGGGTGAGATCGATGCGCATCGCCGTGTCGTCCACCGCGGCGGCGACCCCGAGTCCCAGCAGCGATGCGGGCAGTGCCTCCGCTCGAGCGGGACTTCGCACCCGCGGTGGCGCTTGCACGAAGAACCTACCGCGATAGAGATGCAGCTCGGCCTCGCCCAAGGGCCAGCGCGCCACGGTTGCGGCCGGCGCCTCCGCCATCAGGCGACGAATCAGGGTCGCGGGTGCGGTCCGTCCTGTCGCGCGATGCAGCCAGGCGCGCAATGCGTTGGACGCGCGCGCCGGACTGAGCGTACCCAGCATGGCCTGCGACAAGCCGTCGTCATCGGACCAGCGGGTCAGATCCTCCTCGGCGATCTCGCGCTGGAGTTCCGCCGCTTCCTGCGCCCATGAGGCGGCCTGCGCCAGCGCGGCTTCCGCGCCGGGAGCCTCCGCGGTCAGCGCGGGCCATGCCTGCAGGCGAAGCCGGTTGCGGGCGAAACGCGCGTCGCCGTTGCTGTCGTCCTCGATGAAGCGCAAGCCATGCTCGGCGACATAGGCCTCGATGGATTCGCGCCGACGATCCAGCCAGGGACGAACCCAGCAGACGCCGTCGCGCCACTGCGTGCGCGGCATGGCGGACAGTCCGGCCACGCCGGCGCCGCGCATGGCCTGCAGCAGGAAGGTCTCCGCCTGATCACGCCGGTGATGCGCCAGCAGCAGCAGATCGGCGCCGGCCGCGAGGGTCAGGCGTTGCAACGCCTGATGTCGGCCGGCACGAGCCCAGGCCTCGATGCTGTCGCCGGGTCCGGGCGCGCCGCCCAGCCGCTCATGCACGAGCGACACGGGCAGGCCTTCCGCCGCCCAACCCTCGATCTGCGCCTGCAGATGCGTCAGCCACGCGTCGGCGTGATCGCTCAGCCCATGATGGATGTGCAACGCCACCACGTGCAGCCCGAGCGGACGGGCGGCAACAGCGGTGGCGTGGAGGAGCGCCGTCGAATCGCGGCCGCCGCTGGTGGCGACCGCAATCACGCGGCGGGAGGCTTCGTCGGAGCCGGCTTGAGCCCCGGGCTGGTCGCCGGTAGCAGCACCGGCGTCGACGCCGGCGTCGGAGCGCAGATCAGCGGCTCTTGGTGTCGCCGAATCGACCATAGGCCTGCAGACGCTCGTAGCGGCGGTCCAGCAGTTCCTTGGTCTTCAGGTCGGAGACCTGGCGGAGCGCATCGCCGAGCGCGCGCTTCAGGTTGGACGCCATCTGCTTCGGATCGCGATGCGCGCCGCCCACCGGCTCGCTGACGATCTTGTCGATCAGGCCCAGCGCCTTCAGGCGGTGCGCGGTGATGCCCAGCGCCTCGGCGGCCTCGGGAGCACGCGCCGCCGTCTTCCACAGGATCGACGCGCAACCTTCCGGCGAGATCACCGAATAGGCGGAGAACTGCAGCATCAGCACCTGGTCGGCCACGCCGATCGCCAGCGCACCGCCGGAGCCGCCCTCGCCGATCACGGTCGCGATGATGGGCACTTCAAGTTGCGCCATCTCGAAGATGTTGCGGCCGATCGCTTCGGACTGGCTGCGCTCTTCCGCGCCGATGCCCGGGTACGCGCCCATCGTGTCGATGAACGTGAACACCGGCAGGCCGAACTTCTCGGCCAGCTTCAGCAGGCGCAGCGCCTTGCGGTAACCCTCGGGGCGCGGCATGCCGAAGTTGCGCAGCGTGCGCTCCTTCGCGTCGGAACCGCGCTGATGGCCGATGACCATGCAGGCCTGGCCGTTGAAGCGCGCGAGACCGCCGACGATCGCGGCGTCATCCGCGAAGTGGCGGTCGCCGTGCAGCTCTTCGAACTCGGTGAAGACTTCGCTGCAGTAGTCCAGCGTCTGCGGACGTTGCGGATGGCGCGCGACCTGATAGACCTGCCACGGCAGGACATTCGAATAGATGTCCTTCGTGAGCTGCAGGCTCTTCTTGCCGAGGCGGTCGATCTCTTCCGAGATGTCCACCGCGGACTCGCTCTGCACGTAGCGGAGCTCGTCGATCTTGGTTTCGAGCTCGGCGATCGGCTGCTCGAATTCGAGGAAGTGTTTCTTGCTCATTCTCAGTAATCCACGGGTAGCGGATCGAGGCTCCGCCAAATGTACCATGTGGCCACCGAGCGATACGGGGCCCAGCCCTCGCCCAGCTCTCGGGCCTCCGCGCGCGACACGGGTTCGTCGCTGAAGTAATGCTGGCTGATGCCTTTCAGCAGTCCCAGATCGTCCAGCGGCAGCACGTTCGGCCGCATCAGGTGGAAGATCAGGAACATCTCCGCCGTCCAGCGGCCGATGCCGCGGATCGCGACCAGCTCGTCGATGATGGCTTCGTCTTCCATGTGCGCCCATTGACGCACATGGACCTGACCGGTTTCGAAATGCTGGGCCAGGTCGCTGAGGTACTCGACCTTGCGCACCGAGAGCCCGACGGCGCGCAGCGCGGTCTTGTCGAGGCTCAGCACCTCGGTCGGCTTGATGCGGTTGGACGGTCCCGAGGTCAGCTCGGCGAACTTGTCCCACACGCTCTGCGCCGCCTTCACCGAGATCTGCTGGCCGACGATGGAACGCGCCAGCGTCGTGAACGCGTCGCCGCGGCTCTGCAGCCGCGCCTCGCCGAATTGCGGGATCAGCTTCTTCATCACCCGGTCGCGCTTGACCAGATGTCTGCAGGCTTCGTCCCAATAGTCCGGGGTCACCCCGGCGGTCGCGACACGCGCCATCAGGCCTGCTCTCCAACCTTCGATGCACGAACCCAGGTCGTGCCGGTCGGGGAATCCTTCAGCTCGATGCCTTGTTCGGCGAGCGCCTTGCGGATGCGGTCGGCCTCGGCGAAATCACGGCCCGCCTTGGCGGCGGCGCGCGCGGCGATCTGCGCGTCGATCGCGGCCTCGTCCAGGCCCGCGCCGGCTTGCAGGAAGGTCTTCGGCGCCTGCTGCAGCACGCCCAGCACGCCGCCCAGCGCCTTCAGCAGACCGGCGTCCTGCGCGGACCGGTCGCGATTGACCTGATTGGCCAGTTCGAACAGCACGGCCAACGCGCCGGGCGTATTGAAGTCGTCGTCCATCGCGGCCTTGAACGCCACCGCCGGACCTTGCGTCCAATCGATGGTCACGTCCGCCGGCGCGACCGCGTCCAGCGCCGTGTACAGCCGGCGCAGCGCGGTGCGTGCATCGTCCAGGCTGACATCGCTGAAGTTGAACGGGCTGCGGTACTGCGTGCGCAGCATGAAGAAGCGGATCGACTCGCCGTCGAACTTCTCCAGCACTTCCCGGATGGTGAAGAAGTTGCCCAGGCTCTTGGACATCTTCTCGCCGTCGATGTTCAGGAAGCCGTTGTGCAGCCAGTAATTGACGAAGTGGCCGAAGGCGCCTTCGCTCTGCGCGATCTCGTTCTCGTGGTGCGGGAACTGCAGGTCCATGCCGCCGCCGTGGATGTCGAAGCGCTCGCCCAGCAGCGCGCAGCTCATGGCCGAGCACTCGATGTGCCAGCCCGGGCGGCCTTCGCCCCAGGGGCTGGCCCACTTGGCCTCGACGGGCTCCTCGGCCTTGGCCGACTTCCACAGCACGAAGTCCAGCGGATCGCGCTTGCCGTCGTCGACCGCCACGCGTTCACCGGCGCGCAGCTGGTCCGGCGACTTGCCGCTGAGCTTGCCGTAGCCGTCGAACTTGCGCACCGCGTAGTTCACGTCGCCGCCGCCGTCGGCCTGGTAGGCCAGGCCCTTGGTCTCGAGCCTGCCGATGATGTCCAGCATCTGCGGGACGTACTCGGTGGCGCGCGGCTCATGCGTCGGCTTGGCGATGCCCAGCGCGTCGAAGTCGCGATGCATCGCGGCGATGTTGTCGCTGGTGAGCTGGCCGATCGTGATGCCGCGTTCGAGCGCGCGACGGATGATCTTGTCGTCGATGTCGGTGATGTTGCGCACGTACGTGACGTCGAACCCGCTGGCCTGGAGCCACCGGTAGACGACGTCGAACGCGATGTTCATGCGCGCATGGCCCATGTGGCACAGGTCGTAGACCGTGATGCCGCAGACGTACATGCGGACCTTGCCCGGCTCGATGGGTTGGAAGTCCTGGAGCTGGCGGTCCAGCGTGTTGTAGATGCGCAAGGAAGACATACGGGGCTCGCGCCGCGCTGGCGACGGGTCGCGAGGGGCGGCGCAATCGACAGTTCGGACGGTGCGGTGCGGGTGGGCCGGAGAGCCGGCCGGGAGGCGAGCGGGAGACGAAAGCTCGCTCTAGAATGCCCGGCAGTATAGCGGCCCGACCCCATGCCAAGACTTCCGTCAAGACTTCCCGCCCTGATCCGCTTCTGCTGCGTCGCCCTGGCGCTGACCGGCGCGACCCTGACGCATGCCGCGACGCTCGACGACGCGCAGGCCCTGTGGGCCGCCGGCAAGCGCGACCAGGCGATCCAGACCGCCGAGACCGGCCTGAAAGCCACGCCCGACGACCCGCGCCTGCGCTTCGCGCTGGGCACGATGCTGCTCGAGCAGCAGCAGCTCGAGCGCGCCCGCGCCCTCTTCACCGGCCTGACCGAGGACTTCCCCGACCTCGCCGACCCGTACAACAACCTGGCCGTCATCCACGCCGCGCGCGGCGAGTACGAGGCGGCCCGCCAGGCGCTGACCCGCGCCCTGGACCTGCAGCCCGACCACGCGCAGGCGCAGGAGAACATGGGCGACGTGCTGATGCGCCTGGCCCAGCAGTCCTACGAACGCGCACTGAAGCAGGCGCTCGGCGACGACACCGCGCTGAAGGTCAAGTTGCAACGCGTCACAGCGTTCAACAACGCCAAGGGCGTCCAGGCGCGATGATCGCGGGCGGCGCGCCGACGGCGCGTCGTCGAACACCGCCCCTTCCACCGTTCCCCACACAGACATCAGGACCATGCGGACATCCAAACTCCTGCTCGCCGCCGGCGCCGCCGTGCTGGGCCTCGCGGCCTCGTTCGCCCAGGCCCAGGTCGTCAAGCTGAGCACCACCGCCGGCGACATCACGATCAAGCTGGACGCGGAGAAGGCGCCGAAGACGGTCGCCAACTTCCTCGCCTACGTGAAGGCCGGCCACTACAACGGCGTGATCTTCCATCGCGTCATCGGCGACTTCATGATCCAGACCGGCGGCTACACGCCCGACCTGAAGCAGCGCCCGACGCGCGCGCCGATCCCGCTGGAAGCCGGCAACGGCCTGATGAACATCCGCGGCTCGATCGCGATGGCACGGACCAACGACCCGAACTCGGCGACCTCGCAGTTCTTCATCAATACCGTGGACAACCCGGGACTGGACCCGGGCTACGCGTCCGATGGCCGCGGCTACGCCGTGTTCGGTTATGTCACCGAGGGCATGGACGTCGTCGACAAGATCCGCGCGGTGCCGACCGCGCCGTCGCCGAAGAACCCGGCGTTCCAGAACCTGCCCAACACCCCCGTCCTCATCAACAAGGCCACCGTCGAGAAATAAGGAGTTGACGACATGAGCAAGAAAGTCGAACTGCACACCAACCATGGTCTGATCACCGTGGAGCTGGATGACGCGAAGGCCCCCAAGAGCGTCGAGAACTTCCTGGCCTACGTGGCCAAGGGCCACTACGACGGCACGATCTTCCACCGCGTCATCAAGGGCTTCATGGCCCAGGGCGGCGGCTTCGAGGAAGGCATGAAGCAGAAGCCGACCGACGCCCCGATCCAGAACGAGGCCAACAACGGCCTGAAGAACGACAAGTACACGCTGGCGATGGCGCGCACGAACGCGCCGCACTCGGCCAGCGCCCAGTTCTTCATCAACACGGTCGACAACGACTTCCTGAACTTCAAGAGCGAAAGCCCGTCGGGCTGGGGCTACGCGGTGTTCGGCAAGGTCGTCGGCGGCCAGGACATCGTGGACAAGATCGAGAAGGTCAAGACCAGCCGTTCGGGCTTCCACGACGATGTGCCGGTCGATCCGGTGATCATCGAGCGCGCCGTCGCGGTCGAGTGAGTCCCGGGTCCGTCGCCTTGCCGCTGCCCCGTGCGGTGGTGCCCCTGGTACCGCTGCGGGCGGCGGGCGGCTGGCGGCGGATCGACCTGCTCTCCGACCTGCACCTGTCGCCGGACATGCCGGCGACGCTGGCGCGGTTCCGCGCCCACCTGGCGGCAACGTCGGCCGACGCGGTCTTCCTGCTCGGCGACATCTTCGAGGCCTGGATCGGCGACGACGCGCGCTGGCAGGCCGGGACCTTCGAGCAGTTCGCGCTCGATCTGCTGCGCGAGGTGTCCTCGCGCAAACCCCTCTTCTTCATGCATGGCAACCGCGACTTCGCGCTCGGCGAGGCGATGGCGGCGGATGCCGGCATGCGGCTGCTCGGCGATCCGACACGCCTGGAGGCGTTCGGACGTTCGTGGCTGCTGAGCCATGGCGATCAACTCTGCCTGGGCGACGTCGGTTATCTGAAGGCCCGCGCGGTGGTGCGCCGGGCCGACGTGCTGGCGGCGCTGCGCGCGATGCCGCTCTTCGCGCGGCGCGCGTTGGCGCGACACCTGCGCGCGAAGAGCCGGATGCATCAGTCCGATCCGTCCACGTGGGCGGATGTCGATGACGACGCGGCGCGTGCGTGGCTGCGCGCCTCGGGCTGCGACACGCTGATCCACGGCCATACGCACCGGCCCGCGGTGCACGATCTCGGCAACGGGCTCACGCGCGCCGTGCTGTCCGATTGGGACTACGACCATGGCGGCCCTGGCGGCGGTCGCGGCGACGTCTTCGTCCTCGATGCCGACGGCCTGCGCCGGATTGCCCCGATGACATCGGCCATCGAGGTCACCCTCGCATCATGATCGGCAGCCTGTTCCAACGCTGGCGCGATCGCCGCGAGCGCAAGCTGCTCGACCAGTTCGCGATTCCCGACCCGCTGTGGGAGCTCACGCTCACGCAGTACCCCTTCATCGCCCGCCGCAGCGAGGCGGACCGCACCGAGCTGCGCCGCCTGTGCTCGCTCTTCCTGGCGGCCAAGGAGTTCCACGGCGTCAATGGCTTCGAGGTCACCGACCAGGTCGCGGTGGCGGTCGCCGCGCAGGCCTGCCTGCCGGTGTTGCGCCTGGGGCTCGAGTGGTACGACGGCTTCGTCGGCATCGTGATGCACGAGGGCGAGGTCATCGCCGCGCGCGAGACCATGGACGAGGACGGCGTCGTCCACGAGTACGACGAGACGCTCGCCGGCGAAGCCATGGAAGGCGGGCCGCTGATGCTCGCCTGGAGCGAGATCGCGCCCGAGGCCACCGAGCGCGTCGAGGGCCACGACTCCGTCTACAACGTCGTGATCCACGAGTTCGCGCACGTGCTCGACATGCGCGACGGCGAACCCGACGGCGCGCCGACCATCGACGATCCCGCGCTGCGGCTGCAGTGGGGAGCGACGATGGAAGCAGAGTGGAATTGGTTCTGCGATCAGGTCGACGCGGGCGTCGCAACGCTCATCGATCCCTACGGCGCGGAAGCCCCCGAAGAGTTCTTCGCCGTCGCCGTCGAAGCCTTCTTCGTCGCGCCGCGTGAGCTGCTCGCGGAGCAGCCCCGGTTGTATCGGCTCCTCGCCGGGTTCTTCAGGCAAGACCCGGCACACGGCTGAGCAACATCAAGGGAACCCGGGCCCCGTCTCCTCCGTCTCCCTCCTTTGTCGGCCGCCCCGGCCGACAAATTCCCTCCTTAAGCTGCGGAGACGGGGCCCGGGTTCCCTTGATGCGATACATCGAGCACCGCACCAATGAAAAAGCCCGCGTGAGCGGGCTTTGGGGGTCAGGCGTTGACTAGCGTCAGTCGGCCGTCGCCGGTTCGGACTTGGGCTTGTTGTCCTTCTTGTTGGGCGTGATGTCCAACTGGACCTCGCCCTTGTCGTCGACGTCCACGCTGAGGCGGCCGCCGTCGATCAGGCGACCGAACAGCAGTTCGTCGGCCAGGGCGCGACGGATCGTGTCCTGGATCAGGCGCTGCATCGGACGGGCACCCATCTGCGGATCGAAACCCTTGGCGGCGAGGTGCTTGCGCAGCGCGTCGCTGAAGGTGACCTCGACCTTCTTCTCGGCCAGCTGGCTTTCGAGCTGCAGCAGGAACTTGTCCACCACCCGCAGGATGATGTCCTCGTTCAGCGCGCCGAAGTTGACGATCGCGTCCAGGCGGTTGCGGAACTCCGGCGTGAACAGACGCTTGATGTCGGCCATCTCGTCGCCCTGCTCACGCTTGGTCGTGAAGCCGATCGTCGACTTGGTCATCGCCTCCGCGCCCGCGTTCGTGGTCATGATGATGATCACGTTGCGGAAGTCGGCCTTGCGTCCGTTGTTGTCCGTCAGCGTGCCGTGGTCCATGACCTGCAGCAGCACGTTGAAGACGTCCGGATGCGCCTTCTCGATCTCGTCGAGCAGCAGCACCGCGTGCGGCTTCTTCGTGATCGCCTCGGTCAGCAGACCGCCCTGGTCGAAGCCCACGTAGCCCGGAGGCGCGCCGATCAGGCGGCTGACGGCGTGACGCTCCATGTACTCGGACATGTCGAAGCGGATCAGCTCGATGCCCAGGATGTAGGCCAGCTGCTTGGCGACTTCCGTCTTGCCCACGCCCGTCGGGCCGCTGAACAGGAAAGAACCGATCGGCTTGTCCGGCTTGCCCAGGCCCGAGCGCGCCATCTTGATGGCCGCAGCCAGCGCGTCGATGGACGGATCCTGGCCGAAGACCACGCTCTTGAGGTCGCGGTCCAGGCTCTTGAGCTTGCCGCGATCGTCCGACGACACCGAGGCCGGCGGAATGCGCGCGATCTTGGCGACGATGTCCTCGACCTCCGCGCGGGTGATCGTCTTCTTCTGCTTGCTCTTCGGGAGCACGCGCTGGGCGGCACCGGCCTCGTCGATGACGTCGATCGCCTTGTCGGGCAGGTGACGGTCATTGATGTACTTGGCCGAGAGCTCCGCAGCGGCCTGCAGCGCGGTCAGCGCGTACTTGACGCTGTGGTGCTCTTCGAAGCGCGACTTCAGGCCCTTGAGGATCTCGACGGTCTGGTCGACGGTCGGCTCGACCACGTCGATCTTCTGGAAGCGCCGCGACAGCGCCGCGTCCTTCTCGAAGATGCCGCGGTACTCGCTGAAGGTCGTCGCGCCGATGCACTTCAGCTGACCCGAGGACAGCGCCGGCTTCAGCAGGTTGCTCGCGTCCAGCGTGCCGCCCGACGCCGCGCCGGCGCCGATCAGGGTGTGGATCTCGTCGATGAAGAGGATCGCGCCGGGCTGGTCCTTCAGCTGCTTGATCACCGCCTTGAGGCGCTGCTCGAAGTCGCCGCGGTACTTGGTGCCCGCCAGCAGCGCGCCCATGTCCAGCGAATAGACCACCGCCTCGGCCAGCACGTCGGGCACCTGGCCCTCGGTGATGCGCCAGGCCAGGCCTTCGGCGATCGCGGTCTTGCCCACGCCGGCCTCGCCGACCAGCAGCGGGTTGTTCTTGCGGCGGCGGCACAGCACCTGCACCACGCGCTCGACCTCGAGCTCGCGGCCGATCAGCGGATCGATCTTGCCGTCGCGGGCCAGCTGGTTGAGGTTCTGGGTGAACTGCTCGAGCGGGCTGCCCTTGCCGCCGCCCTGGCCCTGGCCGCCCTCGCCTTCCTCGCGCTCGGACTCGCCGCTGTTGCCTTCCGGACCCTTCGGGGGCTCGGGCGGCTCGCTCTTCTTGATGCCGTGGGCGATGAAGTTGACGACGTCCAGCCGCGTCACGCCCTGCTGGTGCAGGTAGTAGACGGCGTGGGAGTCCTTCTCGCCGAAGATCGCGACCAGCACGTTGGCGCCGGTCACTTCCTTCTTGCCGTTGCCGGTCGACTGGACGTGCATGATCGCGCGCTGGATCACGCGCTGGAATCCCAGCGTGGGCTGGGTGTCCACCTCGTCGGTGCCGCCGACGGTCGGCGTGTTCTCCTTGATGAACTGCGCAAGCGACTTGCGCAGGTCCTCGATATTCGCCGCGCATGCGCGCAGCACCTCCGCCGCGGACGGGTTGTCCAGCAGCGCCATCAGCAGGTGTTCCACGGTGATGAACTCGTGGCGCTGCTGGCGCGCTTCGACAAACGCCATGTGCAGGCTGACTTCAAGCTCTTGCGCAATCATGCGGCCTCCATAATGCACTGCAGGGGGTGACCGGCGCGCCGTGCGGCCGCCAGCACCATTTCGACCTTGGTGGCCGCGACGTCCTTGGTGAAAACACCGCAGACGCCACGACCGTCGTGATGGATCTTCAACATGATCTGGGTGGCCGTATCCAGGTCATGGCGGAAGTACTCCTGCAAGACCATCACCACAAACTCCATCGGTGTGAAGTCGTCATTGAGCATCAGCACCTGGTACAGGCGCGGCGGCTCCGTCTTCTGAGCGACACGCTCCAGGGTGGTCGAATTCCCACCGTCCTCCGGACCCGGCGGCTGAGGGCCGGGCGGTCCCGCGGGTGGGGGCTGTTGGGCAAACAATGGCATGAACCGATTCTATAAACAGCGGGAGCACCCTACATGGGGACAGGCTTCCGCCTGTCAATGCCCCGAGTTTGTCACCTTCGCGGCTCCTTACCCCGGGGAGTTCCTCAATTGACACTGACTTGACACGGATTTGAGAATCCGCCCCGGTGCGAGAAAGACACCGGGATGGAGAAGAACATGGCAACAGGCACGGTCAAGTGGTTCAACGATGCCAAAGGGTTTGGCTTCATTGAACCCGAACAAGGCGGAGGCGACGTTTTCGCGCACTTCTCAGCCATTCAGATGGACGGCTTCCGGACGCTCAAGCAAGGCGGCAAGGTGAGCTACGAGCTGGTGCAAGGCCCGAAGGGCCAGCTGGCGCAGAACATCCGTCCCATGGACGGTGGCGACGGCGGCGACGCGATCGAGGCGCCCCTGGACGCGCCGATCGGGATTCCGCTGATGGCGGACGCCCACGCCGGGCAGCAGGCAGCGGCCTGAACAACCCCCGCTGGTCTGGATCGCACGCAAGAAAGCCCGCGCAAGCGGGCTTTCTGCATTCCGGCCACGAGCGCTGGCCGGCATGCCGACCAGTGCGGTTGGCGGCCGGCCCAGCGACCGGGCCGCCCTGTGGTCAGAAGGAAACATCGACTCAGGATCGGTCAAGGACTCGGTCGAGAAACCGGGCTTCGGGACGCCCGATTTCCCTCCCGGACCTACCGATTTCAACGTACCCCGGCAAACGCGCCGCGTTCGTCGGAGAACACGATCTCCACGCGTCGGTTCTGCTGACGCCCCGCGGCGGTGTCGTTGGAGGCCACGGGCCGTGCCTCGCCGTTGCCGCGGACGTCGATCCGGCCAGCCTCGACACCGCGCTTCGCCAGCGCATCCCGCACAGATTCCGCGCGGGCGCGGGACAGGGTGAGATTGCTCTCCGCGCTGCCCGTGCTGTCGGTGAAGCCCTCGATCAGGATGCGGCGTTCCGGGTGGTTGCGCAGGGCCGAGGACAGGGTGTCCAGGCGGCTGTACGCCCCCTCCTTCAGCGTCGCCTTGCCGGTGTCGAACAGGACGTCCTGCAGCATGACGACGAGGCCTTGCGGCGTCGGCTTGGCCTGGATTTCCGCGAGCTCGCGCTGCAGGCGGTTGGCGCGCTCGGAAGCAGCCATGGCGGCGGCCTCCGCGGTGGCCGCCTGGCCCTGCGCGACCTGGGCCTGTCCCTGTGCGACCTGGGCCTGACGGGTGCGGACCTCCGCGCGCAGGCGCTCGCGTTCGAGGCCGGCCGATTCGACCTTGGCGTCGGCGGCGCGCGCGGAGCCCAGGTTGATCGCCGTCTGCGCACGTTGGGAAGCGATCGTGGCGGCGCTGTCCAGCTCAGACGGGTCCTTGCGCTCCCGCCAGGCGAAGTCGGCCCGGTCCAGGGATTCCCTGGCCTTGGCGAGCTCCGTCGCGGCGTAGCGACTGGTGTTCGGATCGCTGCTCGCTTGCGCGTAGTCGCGCTTCGCCGCTTCCAGACCCGCGTGGGGAACGGGCACCGACGAGCAGGCGGCCAGCGCCAGGACCGTGAGTCCGCCAGCGAAATTCCAATATCGATTCATGGTGTCTCCTTGGAGTGGAAGTCGCTGACGGGTCAACGGTTGGGCGCGGCCGATGCCGGACCTCGGTTGAGTTCCTCGCGCAAGGTCGAGAGGCTGCGGTCGAGTTCGGCAGCGGCCTTCTCGGAGCGGTCGCGCGCGGACTTGGAACGCGCCAACGAGGCGGCGGCCTCGGCTTCGTCGGCCTTGCGGCGGGCGAGCGCGTGATCGCCCTTCTTCTGGGCCTCCTGGGCTTCAGCCAGGCGTGCGCGGGCCACGACCAGGTCGGGCGAATCGCCGGCGCCGATGCTGGTCTGCGCGGCATCGAGGGCACCGCGGCTCTCGCCGACCTGCGAGGCGGTCTCGACCTTGTTGGTCGAGCATCCGGTCAGCGCGGCGACGGCGAGAACGCCCGCGGCGATGAGGACGCTCCTGGGCGAGCGAGGTGAGGGTTGGTGTCGCATGAACAGTCCTTTGATGTCTGGATGTTCATGGACAGGCAAGCGCGGGGCCCGCGCCCCTCAGGAATGAAAAAACCCCAGGCGCCTTCGCGCACTGGGGTCCTTGATCGCAGCCCGGTTCAAGCCCGGGCCTGGAACGATCAGTTCGCGATCACATGTTCTCGATCATCACCTGACCGAAGCCCGAGCACGACACCTGCGTCGCGCCGTCCAGCAGGCGGGCGAAGTCGTACGTGACCTTCTTCGACAGGATCGACTTCTCGATCGACGAGATGATCAGGTCGGCCGCTTCGGTCCAGCCCATGTGACGCAGCATCATTTCAGCCGACAGGATCTCGGAACCGGGGTTCACGTAGTCCTTGCCCGCGTACTTCGGCGCCGTGCCGTGGGTGGCTTCGAACATCGCGACGGAGTCGCTCAGGTTCGCGCCCGGGGCGATGCCGATGCCGCCGACCTGCGCCGCCAGCGCGTCGGAGATGTAGTCGCCGTTCAGGTTCAGCGTCGCCACGACCGAGTACTCGGCCGGACGCAGCAGGATCTGCTGCAGGAACGCGTCAGCGATGCTGTCCTTGACCACGATGTCCTTGCCGGTCTTCGGGTTCTTGAACTTGCACCACGGGCCGCCGTCGATCAGCTCGGCACCGAATTCCTTCTGGGCCAGGGCATAGGCCCAGTCACGGAAGCCACCTTCGGTGAACTTCATGATGTTGCCCTTGTGGACGATCGTGACGCTCGGCTTGTCGTTGTCGATCGCGTACTGGATCGCCTTGCGGACCAGACGTTCCGTGCCTTCGCGCGAGACCGGCTTGACGCCGATGCCCGACGTGTCCGGGAAGCGGATCTTCTTGACGCCGAATTCCTCTTGCAGGATCTTGATCAGCTTCTTGGCCTTCTCGCTCTCGGCTTCGAACTCGATGCCGGCGTAGATGTCTTCCGAGTTCTCACGGAAGATGACCATGTCCGTCTTGTGCGGTTCCTTGACCGGCGACGGCACGCCTTCGAACCAGCGCACCGGGCGCAGGCAGACGTACAGGTCCAGTTCCTGGCGCAGCGCGACGTTCAGCGAACGGATGCCGCCGCCGACCGGCGTCGTCAGCGGGCCCTTGATCGAGACGACGTAGTCCTTCAGGACCGTCAGCGTCTCTTCGGGCAGCCACACGTCGGGACCGTAGACCTTCGTCGACTTCTCGCCGGCGTAGATCTCCATCCAGTGGATCTTCTTGGCGCCGCCGTAAGCCTTCGCCACGGCCGCGTCCACCACCTTGATCATCACCGGGGTGATGTCGAAGCCGGTACCGTCACCCTCGATGTAAGGAATGATCGGGTTGTTCGGAACGTTGAGCGAGAAGTCGGCGTTGACCGTGATCTTCTGGCCGCCCTCGGGCACCTTGATGTGCTGGTACATGGAGTCGTCTCCGCGAGTCGCGTGGGTGGTTTGGGGTAAACCGGAAGCGCCGATTCTATGACAGCGAAACTTTCAATCGGCTGATGCCCGGGCCATGTCCCTGGGACCGTCAGCCGCAGAACGCGCGGATCTGCGCCCACAGGCCGTGACCGAGCGCCCAGAGCGACCCCGCCGCCAGCATCGCGCCGGACAGACGGGTTGCCATTCGCACACCCGAGCCGCCTGCGGGACCACTCCGCATCCCCGCTCCGCCCAGGCGGGCCAGCAGCCAGGGACCGGCGAGCAAGCCCGGCGATGAGCCGAGCGCGAAGGCCGCCATCACGCCGGCGCCCTGCCAGGGGCCCTCGGCGAGCGCCGCGACGGTCAGCGCGGCATGCAGCAACCCGCAGGGCCAGGCCAGCCACGCCAGTCCGGCCAGACCGGCGCCGGCCGTGCGCGCCGGAGACAACGCGACGGCGCCTGCGCCCAGCGACTCGACCGGAATCCCGACTGCCGCCGGCGCCCGGGTCGTCCAGAGCCGCAGCACCCACCGCGGCGGCTCCGCGCGCCAGAAGAGGAATGCCCCCATCGCCAGCGCCGCGAGATGCACCATCAACCACAGCGGCCGCAAGGCCCCGGAGGTCGCCTCCCAACCCAACAGGCCGCCGACGCTGGCCGCGACCACGGCCCCGGCGGCCGCGTAGCCCAGCAGCCTCCCCGCGTGGAAGGCGGCCATCCCGCCGCGCCGGCCGCCGGTCACCGCCGCACAAGGCGCGACACACATCGCCGCGCAATGGAGGCTGCCGGCGGCGCCCATCACGAGCGCGGTCCCGGCAAGCGCGAGCGACAGCATCCCGTATCCGTCCATCGACTTCAGAAGATGCGCGAGAAACGCACCGGCGACTCGACCGGCGCGCCGTCGGCGGCGCGCATCGCATCGGCGGCGCTCATCGGCGTCGTCGCCGAGGTCGCCGAGGTCGCCGAGGTCGCGAACGATGCGCCCACCGCGCTTCCCGGCCTCAGGTACCGGTCGAACACCATGGCGACCGCCCGAACGAAGAACCATCCCATCGGCGTCACCTGGATCGCTCGCGGCTCGATCGTGACGAGTCCATCCTCCGCCATCTGGCGCAGACGATCGAGTTCCCCCGCGAAGTACTCGACCGCGACGATCCCGTGCGAGCGCTCGATCGGCTCGAAATCGAGCCGTCCCTGGCACATCAGCGCCATGATCGCGTCGCGCCGCACGAGGTCGTCCTGGTCGAGGACCAGACCGCGCTCCACCGGCAGCCGGCCCTCGCGCAAGGCCGCGTAGTACTCGGGCAGCGTCTTCACGTTCTGAGCGAACGAGGCGCCCAGCTTCGAGATCGCCGAGACGCCCAGCGCCACGAGGTCGCAGTCCGGCTGCGTGCTGTAGCCCTGGAAGTTGCGATGCAGGCGCCCTTCCCGCTTCGCGACGGCCAACGGATCGTCCGCGAGCGCGAAGTGGTCCATGCCGATGTAGCTGTAACCCCGCGCGAGGAAGCCTGCGATCGCGCCGGACAGCATGCGCAGCTTGTCCCCGGGCGGCGGCAGCGCGGCGGGCTCGATGCGCCGCTGCGGCTTGAAGCGGTGCGGCAGGTGCGCGTAGCCGTAGAGCGCGATGCGATCGGGCCGCAGCGTCGCCACCTGTTCGATCGTGCGCGCGAACGAGGTCGGCGTCTGCAGCGGCAGGCCGTAGATCAGATCGACGTTGATCGAGCGGAACCCCAGGTCGCGCGAGGCGCCGATCAACGCGGCAACGCTCTCCAGGCTCTGCTCGCGATGCACGGCGCGCTGCACGTCGGGGTCGAAGTCCTGCACGCCGAAGCTCAGCCGGTTGAAGCCCAAGGCGCGCAGATGACGCAGGCGCGCGACGTCGATGGTGCGCGGGTCCACCTCGATCGAGATCTCGGCATCCGCGGTCAGGCGGAAATGGCGGTGCAGCAGCGCCATCAGCATCGACAGCTCGCGATCGGCAAGGAAGGTCGGCGTGCCGCCGCCGAAGTGCAGCTGCGACACCAGCGCGCGATCGCCGAGCCGGCGATGCACCAGGCCCATCTCGACCTCGAGTGCGTCGACGTAGGCCGCCGCGCGCTCATGGTGCCGCGTGACCACCTTGTTGCAGGCGCAGTAGTAGCAGACCGACTCGCAGAACGGGATGTGCACGTAGACCGACATCGGCTGCCGCGCCGCGGGGCCGAAGGCGCGCAGCGCCAGCATCTCGCCGTGGCGCTCGGCATCGACGCCCGCGTGGAAGCGGTCCGCCGTCGGGTACGAGGTGTAGCGGGGTCCCGCGATGTCGAAGCGGCGCAGCAGATCGGCATCGGGGATGCTGCAGTCCCAGGGGGTCGGGTCAGGGCACATGGGCGCCATCCTCACCCTTTGTTGGCAAAGCGTCATTGATTGATGTCATTGCCGGCGTCGATGCCCCGGCAAAGAATCCGCCGCTTCCTCGCATGTCCGACGAACTCATGCCGAGCGCCACCACCCTGCCCGCCCCACCCTCTCCTCCCGCCTCGGCGCCCGCGCCTGCGCGGCCTGTGCTGTCCGCTCCGCCCGACACGACCCGGATCACCTGCGCGACCTGCACGGTGCGGCAGGTCTGCCTGCCGACGGGACTGCCGGCCGCGGACGTCCATCAGCTCGAGCGCATGGTCTCGGACCGACGGCATGTCACGCGGGGCACGGTGCTGTTCAAGCCCCGCGATCCGTTCGATGCCCTCTACATCGTGCGCACCGGCTTCTTCAAGACCTCCGCCTCGGCGGAGGACGGCCGCGACCAGATCACCGGCTTCCACATGGCCGGCGAGATGCTCGGCTTCGACGGCATCTTCAGCGGCGCCTACGCCAGCCAGGCGGTGGCGCTGGAGGACTCGCACATCTGCGTCGTTCCCTACGGCCGCATCGAGGACATCACCCGCGAGGTCGACCGGCTGCGCCGCCAGTTCCACCGCCTGATGAGCCGCGAGATCGTGCGCGACCAGGGCGTGATGATGCTGCTCGGATCGGTGCGCGCCGAGCAGCGCGTGGCGACCTTCCTCATCAACCTGATGCGGCGGCTGCGGGCGCGCGGCTTCTCGTCGTCGAGCGTCGTCCTGCGGATGACCCGCGACGAGATCGGCAGCTATCTCGGCCTGACGCTGGAGACGGTGAGCCGCACCTTCTCCCGGATGCAGGACGACGGCCTGCTCGAAGTGCGGGCGCGCGAGGTCCGCGTGCTCAAGCCGCGACAGCTGCTGCAACTGGTCCGGCGCACCGCCTGACGGCGCATCGGCGACGTCGCCGACATCTGCAAGGTCGGCCACGTCATCATCAACAACGTCATCGACCTCATCGAGGATGGCGACCTCAGCGCGACTGTCCGCCCGTCGCCGCATGGTTGCGTGCCTTCAACGCGGGCGTCGTGGCAGGGTCACTCACCTCCTCCGCAGCGACGCCACTGCGATCGACCGCACTCGTCGACTGCACCACCGGGTCGGGATGCACGATGGCGAGCGTCAGTGTCGCCATCGAGGCCACCACCACGATGCTCGGGCCGCCGACGACCAGCCACATCATCGGGTGTCGCCACCAGGGACCGCTGGCAGGCAAGTCGGCGTCGTTCAGGCGTGCTGTAGTCATGTCCGCTCCTGTTGAAGAGGGATGGGTTGAAGGGAGGAGACGCCCGCGCTCATCGCGGCACGACGAAGGTCGATTTCTCGAGCAGCTCGCGCTCCGTGGCATCGACGGGGTCCATCGAGGCGCCAGACGGCGCAAGCCGCCGGACGGCGAAGCGCATCGGATGCGCGCCGGGGCCGAGTTCACGCGCGACATCGGGCGGCAGCCGCAGCGCGACAGTGACCCAACGCGCCTCCGCGGGCCCGAGCGCCACCTCGCCGGACGGCGAGGCGACGCGAAGGCGATCGATGCCCCGCACGTCCACGACGAAGCGCTGCGTCGATTCCGCGGCGTTCATCAGCTGCAGGCGGTAGAGGTTCTCGATCACGCCGTCCTCGACCTCGCGCGCAAGCGTCGCGCGGTCGCGCACGACGTCGACCTTGAACGGCAGACGGACCGCCAGGCTCCAGACCAGACCGCCCGAGACCAGCAGCAGGATCGCGCCGTAGACCAGCACGCGCGGCCGCAGCACGCGACGCCACTGCTGAGCCGCCGTCCAGCGATGGTGCATGCCGTTCTGCGTCGCATAGCGGATCAATCCGCGCTCGTAGCCGAACTTGTCCATCACGTCGTTGCAGACGTCGATGCACGCGGCACAGCCGATGCATTCGTATTGCAACCCCCGGCGGATGTCGATGCCGGTCGGACAGACGTGGACGCACTGCTGGCAATCGACGCAGGACCCGAGGCCCAGGACCGACGGGTCTGCCTTCTTCGAACGCGCGCCGCGCGGATCACCGCGCGCGGTGTCGTAGCTGATGATCAGCGTGTCGCGGTCGAGCATCGCGCTCTGGAAGCGCGCGTACGGGCACATGTACTTGCAGACCTGCTCGCGCAGGTAGCCGGCGTTGCCGTAGGTGGCCAGGCCGTAGAACAGCACCCAGAAGAGCGCCCACCCGCCGAGCGCGAACGCGGCCGCGTTGCCGCCCAGCGTGCGGATCGGCTCGAAGTAGCCCACGAAAGTGAAGCCCGTCCACAGCGACACCGCCAGCCACGCGGCGTGCTTGCCGCCCTTGCGCAGCAGCTTCTCCGCGGTCCAGCCCGCGCGGTCGAGCCGCATGCGCGCGGCGCGGTCGCCTTCGGTGTGGCGCTCGATCCAGAGGAAGATCTCGGTGTAGACCGTCTGCGGACAGGCGTAGCCGCACCACAGCCGTCCCGCCACGGCCGTGAAGAAGAACAGCCCGAACGCCGACACCACCAGCAGCGCCGTCAGGTAGATGAAGTCCTGCGGGTAGAGGATCAGGTCGAAGATCAGGAAGCGCCGCGCCTCCAGATCGAACAGCACCGCCTGGCGGCCGTTCCACTGCAGCCACGGCAGGCCGTAGAACAGCAGTTGCGTCGCCCACACGAGCGCCCAGCGCCAGACGGCGAACCAGCCGTGCACGGCGCGGGGGTAGATCTTCGCTTCGGCTTCGTAGAGCGAGACCGTCTGGCGCTCAGGGCCGCTCATGGGACAGTCCCCAGACATACCCGGCGAGGACGCGGATCTGTTCCGGGCTCAGGCGCGAGCCGTGCTCGGGCATGTGGCTGTGCTTGCCGTTGTTGACCATGGTGACGATGGCGGACTCGCCCCACCCGTGCAGCCAGACCTTGTCGGTCAGGTTGGGCGCGCCCAGCGCCAGGTTGCCCTTGCCGTCCGTGCCGTGACACGCCGCGCAGGCGCTGAACTTGGACTTGCCGAGCGCCGCCGCCACCGAGTTGTGCGGACTGCCCGACAGGCTCAGCACGTAGTGCGCGAGGTTGCGCACGTCCTCGCCATTGCCGACCGCCGCCGCCATCGGCGGCATCGTGCCCTCGCGCCCCTGCGTGATGGTCTGGACGATCGTGTCGCCGCTGCCGCCGTAGAGCCAGTCGCTGTCGGTCAGGTTGGGAAAGCCCTTCGAGCCCTTGGCGTCCGAGCCGTGGCAGGTCGCGCAGTTGTTGGCGAAGAGCCGCTCGCCGATGGCCTGGGCCTGCGGATCCGCCGCCAGCGACTCGACCGGCTTGCCGTCGAATCTCGAGTAGATCGTGTGCATGGCGGCGCGCGCCTGTGCCTGCTCGGCCTCGTACTGGCCGGTGCTGGACCAGCTCAGCGAGCCCTCGTATGTACCAAGGCCCGGATAGAGCGCCAGGTAGAGCCCCGCGAACACGATCGTCAGCACGAACAGCACCATCCACCAGCGCGGCTGCGGGTTGTTGAGCTCGCGGATGTCCTCGTCCCAGACGTGGCCGGTGGAGTTGTCATCGGCCATCACCTTGCGGCGGCTGGCGATGATCAGCAGCGCCAGGCACAGCACCAGGCCGAGCACGGTCGCCGCGGCCACGAACAGCGACCAGCCGCTCGAAACGAAATCACTCATGACGACCTCCTCGCGGCGCGTCCTCGTCCGTCAGGACAAGCGCGCCCAGGTCTTCGAAACGTTCGCGGTTGTGCCGGGCATAGGCCCAGACGACGATGCCGACGAACACCAGCAGCGACACCACGGTCACCGCCGAGCGCAATGCATTCAGATCCATGTCGGGCATGGGGTCCTCCGATCAGGGCTTGAGCGCGGTGCCCAGCACCTGCAGATAGGCGACGACCGCGTCCATCTCGGTGTGTCCCTTGACCTCGTCGCCCGCCTGGGCGATCTGCTCGTCGCTGTAGGGCACGCCGACGATCCGCAGCCCGCGCATCTTGGGCGCCAGCTCGTTCGGATCGAGCGCCGCGCCCGCCAGCCAGGCATAGGCGGGCATGTTGGACTCGGGCACCAGGTCGCGCGGGTTGGTCAGGTGCAGGCGGTGCCACTCGTCGCTGTACTTGCCGCCGACACGCGCGAGGTCCGGCCCGGTGCGCTTGCTGCCCCACTGGAAGGGATGGTCGTAGACGAACTCGCCGGCCACCGAGTAGTGGCCGTAGCGCAGCGTCTCCGCGCGCAGCGGCCGGATCATCTGCGAATGGCAGTTGTAGCAACCCTCGCGGATGTAGACGTCGCGACCGGCGAGCTGCAGCGCCGTGTAGGGCTTGAGGTGTTCGACCGGCTGCGTGGTCGAGCGCTGGAAGAACAGCGGCACGATCTCCACGATGCCGCCGACGATGACCGTCAGCAGCACCAGCACGATCATCAGGAAGTTGCTGGTCTCGATGCGCTCGTGACCGGCGGGGCGGGCATGGGTGTTGGCCATGGCGTGCTCCTGTCGATGCGATCAGGCGGCGGCCGCGAGCGCGGCGCCGGGGATGGGGTGGCGGGCCGGCCGGCCGGCGCGGACCGTCATCACGACGTTCCAGGCCATCAGGCACATGCCGCCCAGGTACAGCAGGCCGCCGAGCAGGCGCACCACGTAGAACGGATAGGTGGCCTTGACGCCTTCGGCGAAGGTCCAGGTGAGCGTGCCGTCCGGGTTCACCGCGCGCCACATCAGGCCCTGCATCACGCCGGCGATCCACATCGCGGCGATGTAGAGCACGATGCCCAGCGTGGCGATCCAGAAGTGCAGCTCGATGGCGCGCTTCGAGTACATGTCGATGCGCCCGTACATGCGCGGGATCAGGTGATACAGCGCGCCCATGGAGATGAAGCCCACCCAGCCCAGCGCGCCGCTGTGCACGTGGCCGACGGTCCAGTCGGTGTAGTGCGAGAGCGCGTTGACGGTCTTGATCGACATCATCGGTCCCTCGAAGGTCGACATGCCGTAGAACGACAGCGCGACGATCAGGAACTTCAGGATGGGGTCGTCGCGCAGCTTGTGCCACGCGCCGCTCAGCGTCATGACGCCGTTGATCATCCCGCCCCAGCTCGGCGCCAGCAGCACCAGCGAGAACAGCATGCCCACGCTCTGCGCCCAGTCGGGCAGCGCGGTGTAGTGCAGGTGGTGGGGCCCCGCCCACATGTAGGTGAAGATCAGCGCCCAGAAGTGGACGATGGAGAGCCGGTAGCTGTAGACGGGCCGGTTGGCCTGCTTGGGGATGTAGTAGTACATCAGCCCGAGGAAGCCCGCCGTCAGGAAGAAGCCGACCGCGTTGTGGCCGTACCACCACTGCACCATCGCGTCCTGCACGCCGGCATAGGCGGAGTAGCTCTTCGTGAGCGAGACCGGGATCTCCGCGCTGTTGACGATGTGCAGCAGCGCGACCGCGATGATGAAGGCGCCGAAGAACCAGTTGGCGACGTAGATGTGGCGCACGCGCCGCACGCCGATCGTGCCGAAGAAGACGATCGCGTAGGACACCCAGACGACGGCAATCAGCAGGTCGATCGGCCATTCGAGCTCGGCGTATTCCTTGCCGGTCGTCAGGCCCATCGGCAGCGTGATCGCGGCGAGCACGATCACCAGCTGCCAACCCCAGAAGGTGAACCACGCCAGGGCCGGCGCGAAGAGCCGCACATGGCAGGTGCGCTGGACGACGTGGAAGGCCGTGGCCATCAGCACGCAGCCGCCGAAGGCGAAGATCACCGCGTTCGTGTGCAAGGGCCTCAGCCGGCCGTAGCTGAGCCAGGGGATGCCGAAGTTCAGTTCCGGCCAGGCGAGCTGCGCGGCGATGATCACGCCGACCAGCATCCCCACCACGCCCCACAACACCGCGGCCAGCGAGAACGCGCGGACCACGCCGTCCTCATAACTGGGCGCATCACCGGCCGTGATGGCGCGTCCTCCCTCCCACCCTGATCTGCTTGCCATGCTGGCTCCTCGAGGCGCTTGTTGCGCGGATGGCGACAATTGTTCGGCGCCATGTCGAAGAGCGTGTTGATGTGCGTCAAGCTAACGCGTCGTCCTCGAGGATTCGTTGACCTTCCCGGTCCAGCGACTCCAGTTGACCGTCCTGCACGGCCCAGCCGAACACGGCCAGCACCAGCAGCACGAGCACCACCGACAACGGGATCAGCAGATAGAGGATGTCCATCGCGGCAGCGTCCTTCAGGTATCGGTCGATCGCGGGACGATCACCGCGGCCCCCGTCGCATCGCGGCCCAGTCGGGCCGCATTGGCGACGACGAGCAGCGAGCTCGTGGCCATGCCCAGACCGGCGGCCCACGGCGGCAGCCAGCCGATCAGCGCCATCGGCACGCACACGGCGTTGTAGAGCGCCGACCAGGCCAGGTTCTGGCGCACGACCCGGCGCGTGCGCCGCGCCAGCGTCAACGCGACGGTGATCGCGTCGAGGCGATCGGCGGTCAGCACCGCGTCGGCGCGCGCTTTCGCGAGGTCGGCGCCCTGCCCCATCGCGATCGACACCTGCGCCCGCGCGAGCACGGGCGCATCGTTGATCCCGTCGCCGATCATCAGCACGCGATGGCCGCGCGACTGCAACGCGGTCACGTGCTGGAGCTTGTCCTCCGGCCTGGCGCCGCCGCGCCAACGCGCGATCCCGGCCTGCTTCGCGACGGCTTCGACGCGCGCGGGCGTATCCCCCGACAGCAGTTCGACCGTCGCGCCCATGGCCTGCCATCCGGCGATCGACGCCGTCGCGCCAGCGCGCAGGTGTTCATCGACGTGCCAGGCGGCGCGGACGACACCGTCGCGGGCCAGGACGATCTGGGCGTCGAACGGGTCCGGTGTCGGGCCTGGCGTCGGGCTTGATATCGGGCCCGCTTCGACCGCCCAATGCGGCGATCCCAGCCGCCATCGATGTCCGCAGGCATCGCGGCCTTCGACGCCCCGGCTGCTGAACTCTTCGATCGCCCACCCGTCATCGATCGGGGATGGCTCCGCGAGCGACGCCGCCAGCACGCGAGACAGCGGATGACGGGAGGCTGCGGCCAGCACCGCGGCGGCCGTCATGGCCTCCGCCCCCTCCCCCTCCCCCGCATCGGCATCGGCATCGGCATCGGCATCGGCATCGGCATCGGCATTCTGAGCATCGGACCGCACGCGACGCAGACACGGCGCGGGGTCCGTCAGCGTGCCGGTCTTGTCCATCACGATCCGGTCGACGTCAGCGAGCGACTCGATGGCGTCGAGCCGCGACAGCAGCAGCCCGCGCCGTGCCAGCGCGCCTGCGGCCGCGACCCAGGCCGCGGGCGCCGCCAGCGACAGGGCGCAGGGGCAGGTCACGATCAGCACCGACACCGCCACCGCGACCGTCCGCGACGGATCGACGAACTGCCAGACGAGCGCGGCCATGCCGGCGAGCACCAGGACCGCCGCGAGGAACCAGCCCGCGACGCGGTCCGCCGTGCGCAGCATCGCCGGCCGGTCCTGGAACGCCTGTGCCATCAACTGGCGGATGCCTGCGAGACGAGTCTGCTCGCCGACATGGCGCACGCGCAGCGTGAGCACGCCGGCGAGATTCAGACTGCCTGCGAGCACGACATCGCCCGGCGCTTTCGCCACCGGGCGCGCCTCGCCGGTCAGCAGCGACTCGTCGGCCGCGCCGTTGCCGGCCTCGACGACCGCATCGGCCGGCACGCGCTGCCCCGCGGCGACGCGCACCCGGTCGCCGACCACAAGCGCCTCGATCGCCACGCGTTCCGCCGTGCCGTCCGGCTCCAGCCGTTCGACCTCCTCCGGCAGCGCTTCCGTGGCCTGTTCGATCGCCGCCGCCGCGCGATGGCGCGCGCGCAGTTCCAGATACCGCGCGCCGAGCAGGAAGGTCACGAACATCGTGATCGAGTCGAAGAAGACCTCGTGCCCGAACGGGCCGCCGGGATCGAGCGTCGCGCCGCTGCCGGCCACGAAGGCGACGGCCAGGCCCAACGCCACCGGCACGTCCATCCCGAGGCGCCGTCCGCGCAGCTGACTCAGCGCGGCGCGGAAGAACGGTCCCGCGGCCAGCAGCATCACCGGCAGGGTCAGCACCCACTGGCCCCAGCGCAGCAGCGCGGCCTGGTCGGGCTCAAGCTCCCCCGGGGCGGCGACGTAGGACGGCCACGCCAGCATCATCACCTGCATCATCAGGAAGCCGGCGACGAACAGGCGCCAGAGCGCCTGGCGATGCTCGCGCCGCCGCAGGTCGCGCGCCGGCCCGGCGACGTCGGGCACGAAGTCGTAGCCGGCGGGCGCGAGCGACTGCCGCAACTGCTCGATCGTCACGAGCGCCGGTCGCCAGTCCAGCACCAGCGTCTGGGTCGACGGCTGGACCTCGGCCGATCGCACGCCCTGCTGCGCGAGCAGGAGGGACTCGACCAGACCCGCGCAGGTCGCGCAATGCAGGCCCGACAAGCGGAACCGGGCGCGCGTCAGCGCTGCGTCGGGGCCGGGGCGATTGGCGCGTCCGGCATCGGCGCCCAGGGCGCCGGCGGACACCGAGGCGGCTGGGGCGGGCAACATGGCCGCGATAATCCGCCAAACCTTGAGGTGACAACATGCTCAATATCAAACAAGCGGCATCGTCCGTCGTTCTTTCGACCCTCCTGTCGACCGTGTTGTCGATGGCCGCCCTGACGGCGGCCGGTCCGGCGGCGGCCCAGCAGATCCCCCAGACCGGACTGCCGGTGGTCGAGCTCGGCGCCGGCATGCACCTGATCCATGCCGAGGTCGCCCGCACCGACGAGCAGCGCGCCATCGGCCTGATGGCCCGCAAGGAGATGGCTCAGAACGCCGGGATGATCTTCATCTTCGAGCAGCCGTCGCAGCAGTGCTTCTGGATGCGCAACACACTGATCCCGTTGTCGGCCGCCTTCGTCGCCGACGACGGCACCATCGTCAACGTCGTCGAGATGCAGCCGCTGTCCGACACCTCGCACTGCTCGACCAAGCCGGTGCGCTACGTGCTCGAAATGAACAAGGGCTGGTTCGACAAGCGCGGCCTCAAGGCCGGCACGAAGCTGCGCGGCGGTCCCTGGCCCAAGTGATCGCGCCGCCGGCGTCGAACGGCGACTCCTGCGCGTCGGATCCCCTGCGATCCGGACGCTGAAATGACAACGGCCCGGGAGCGATCCCGGGCCGTTCCTTCATCGGCTCCCGCGGAGCGGGCGCCGGTGGGTCAGTTGCCGAAGTTGGCCTGGGCGAAGTCCCAGTTCAGCAGGCTCTTCAGGAAGGTCTCGACGAACTTCGGACGCGCGTTGCGGTAGTCGATGTAGTAGGCGTGTTCCCACACGTCGATGGTCAGCAGCGGCGTGTCGCCGGTCGTCAGCGGGGTGCCGGCGGCGCCCATGTTGACGATGTCGACCGAGCCGTCGGCCTTCTTCACCAGCCAGGTCCAGCCGGAACCGAAGTTGCCGACGGCGCTCTTCTGGAAGGCTTCCTTGAAGGCGTCGACGCTGCCCCACTTGGCGTTGATCGCGTCGGCCAGCTTGCCGGTCGGCGCGCCGCCGCCGTTGGGCTTCAGGCAGGACCAGAAGAAGGTGTGGTTCCAGATCTGCGCGGCGTTGTTGTAGATGCCGCCGCTGGAGGTCTTGACGATCTCTTCCAGCGTCTTGTTCTCGAACTCCGTGCCCTTCTGCAGGTTGTTCAGGTTGTCCACGTAGGCCTTGTGGTGCTTGCCATGGTGGTACTCCAGCGTCTCGGCGCTGATGTGCGGTTCCAGTGCCTTCTTGTCGTACGGCAGCTCGGGCAGGACGTGTTCCATGAGGGACTCCTAATCGGTGGGTTGATGGGACGGATGTCGCGGGCGATTGTAGGCAGCGAAACCATCTCCCTAGGGTCAGCGCGCATACGTCGCCGCTGCTGACGCGGGCCCGATTTGGGATGCACCGCCAGGCGCAAACCGGAGCCATAGCAGCGCTATGGCGAGGATTTGCAACGACGCGGTGCGCCCAAAGCGGGGTCGCGTCAGCGGCGGCGAACGACGCGCCCGACTGTCAGATCGGCTTCGCCGTCGGACAGGACGGCGCGCAAGTCCTGACCCTCGCGGAGCTGGTCGACCGAGCTGAGCGCCCGACCCTGCCCGTCGTCCAGCCAGGCGTAGCCGCGGGCCAGCACCTGGCGCGGATCGAGCGCCTGCAGGCGCGCCTCGAGCGCGTCCAGCCGGTGCGCGCCGCGTTGCGCCTGCTGCGGCAGCGCGCGGTCGAGCCGCTCCGCGAGATGTCTCAGCCGCTGCGTCTGCAGCGCCGCCGCGCGCGGTGCGATCTGGTTCAGCCGCTGTTCCAGGTGACGCAGACGTTGCGATTCCAGGGAGACCGTCTTCGGCGCCACCTGACCCAGCCGCTGCGACAGCAGGTCCAGCCGGCGCCGCTGTCTCGCCAGTGCGTCACCTGGCCGGGCCAGCCGCAAGGCCAGCCGGTCGAGCCGCTGCGCGGACGCGTCCAGGCGCTGTTCGACCCGGCGCGTCAACTGGCGTTCCAGCGCGTCCAGCGTCTCCAGGCACTGCTGACGCGAGACCGTCGCCAGTTCCGCCGCCGCCGTCGGCGTCGGGGCGCGCAGGTCGGCCGCCAGATCCGCCAGGGTGATGTCGGTCTCATGACCGACGCCGCAGATCACCGGCAGCGGCGACTCGGCCACCGCCTGCACGACGCGCTCGTCGTTGAAGGCCCACAGGTCCTCCAGCGAGCCGCCGCCGCGCACCAGCAGCAGCACCTCGGCGTCGGCGCGCTCGTTGGCCGTGGCCAGCGCCCGCACGATCGCCGGCGGCGCCTCGGCGCCCTGGACCAGCGTCGGATAGAGGAAGACACGCGCGTGCGGTGCTCTGCGGCGCAGCGCGGTCAGCACGTCCTGCAGCGCGGCGGCACCGGTGGAAGTGATCACGCCGATCCGCCGCGCGTACCTCGGCGGCTGGCGTTTGCGATCCGCGTCGAAGTAGCCCAGCGACTCCAGCTTCGCCTTCAGGCGCAGGAACTGCTCGTAAAGCGCGCCCTCGCCGGAGCGGCGCATCGCCTCGACGATGAACTGCAGTTCGCCGCGCGGCCCGTACAGGTCGAGCCGGCCGCGCAGCTCGACCGTCATCCCGTCCCGCGGCGCGAAGTCCACCATCGACGCCGCGCGCCGGAACATCGCGCAGCGCAGCATCGCCGGCTGGCCTTCCGCGTCCTTCAGGCTGAAATAACAGTGGCCGCTGGCCGCGCGCGTGAAGCCCGACAGCTCGCCCTGCACCGTGATGACGGGGAATCTGGCCTGCAATGCGTCGGAGAGGGCCGTCAACAGGGCCGCGACCCCCCAGACCATCCGTGGTGATGCGGGTTTCGGGGCGTCAATCATGCGCAAACCCAATGCCGGCGCGGGTCCGGAACTCCACAGCCGCGTCAATGCTGGCTCCGCGGGCCATATTGGCCGTCATGCCCGCGTCACAGATCGATAAGCGCTTGTTTTTCAAAAGCTTTTTCCTGCCTTTTTTTGGAGCAGCCTAATCCTTGCCGTTTGGCGACGGGGCCTGGCGCGGTTCCGAGACCAGTTGCCCACAAAGTTATCCACAGGAACGGTGGATGTTTGTAAGGGCTTGTGATGAGGACCCGGAGTGGTCGGCGTCGGCGTTGCGGGGCGCCATAATGCGCCGCCGGGCCGGAGATGCCCGTACGGAGGGAAAGCCTTGTTTTCGATCATACAAGCCGCCGGCTGGCCGATCTGGCCCTTGCTGCTGTGTTCCGTCGTGGCCCTGGCGCTGATCATCGAGCGCGTCGTCAGCCTGCGTGCCGCGCGCGTCGCGCCGCCCAGCCTGATCGAGGAAGTGCTGGGCGTGACCCAGCTGCAGATTCCGAGCGGTGAAGTCGTCGGCAAGCTGGCCGAGAACTCGCTGCTGGGCCAGGTCCTGGCCGCCGGGCTGCGCACCTCGCAGGCCGATCCGCGCGCCGGCGAGACCCGCCTGCGCCAGTCCTTCGAACTGGCCGGCCGCCATGCGATCCACCAGATGGAGCGCTACCTCAACACGCTGGGCACCATCGCCGCGGCCGCGCCGCTGCTCGGCCTGCTGGGCACCGTGGTCGGCATGATCGAGATCTTCGGCAGCCAGGGCCCCGGCCCCGGCGGCAACAACCCGGCGCTGCTGGCGCACGGCATCTCGATCGCGCTCTACAACACCGCCTTCGGCCTGATCGTCGCGATCCCGTCGCTGATGTTCTACCGCTACTTCCGCGGTCGCATCGAGTCCTACGTCGTCGACATGGAGCAGGCCAGCGAGCGCCTGCTCACCCACCTGGTCAACCGCGCGATGCCCGGCGTCCACGCCGTGAACGCCGGACCGGCCACGGTCCCGCCGCCGGTCGCCGCGCCCGCCTCGGGGAAGGCCAAGGCATGAAGTTCCGCCGTCGCCAGGGCGAGGAACCGGAGATCAACCTGATCCCGTTCATCGACGTGCTGCTCGTCGTGCTGATCTTCCTGATGCTGTCGACGACGTACTCGAAGTTCACCGAGCTTCAGCTGACGCTGCCGACCGCCGACGCCCAGCAGCTCAAGGAGCGGCCGGCGGAGATCATCGTGGCGATCTCGGCGGACGGCCGCTATTCGATCGACCGCAACGCCGTCGAGGGCCGCAGCGTGGACCTGCTGACCGCCGCGCTGCTGCAATCGGCGCAGGGCAAGCAGGAGCCGGTGGTGATCATCTCCGCCGACGCGGCCACGCCGCACCAGGCGGTGGTCAACGCGATGGACGCGGCCCGCCGCGCCAACCTCACGCGACTGACCTTCGCGGCCAACAAGCCTCAATGATTGCCGCAATGGGCGCGGCCATGGACCGGGACCGGACATGACCCGGCCGGCCCTCGAGGACCGGCTGCAGCGCGCCTGGCGCGATGACGACCGCCTCGCCCACCTGCTGCGGCCCTTGGCCGCGCTGCACGGCGCGGTGCTGCGCCTGCGCGTGGCGCTGTACCGCTTCGGCCTGAAGAAGGCCGAGACGCTGCCCGTGCCGGTGATCGTCGTCGGCAACTGGGTGGTCGGCGGCGCCGGCAAGACACCCACGACGCTCGCGCTGCTGGACACGCTCCGGCGCATGGACATCCGCGCCGGGGTCATCTCGCGCGGCTACGGACGAGCGGACGACGCGCAGGTCCGCGTGATCGCCGACGGCGACCGCGCCGAAGACGTCGGCGATGAACCCCTCCTGATCAAGCTGCGCGCCGGCGTGCCGGTCGCGGTCGGCCGCGACCGCATCGCGGCGGCGCGCGCGCTGCTCGACGCCTGCCCCTGGATCCAGGTGCTGGTGTCCGACGACGGCCTGCAGCATTGGCGGCTGCCGCGGCAGCTCAGCGTGCTCGTGTTCGACGAACGCGGCCTCGGCAATGGTCGCCTGCTGCCGGCCGGGCCGCTGCGCCAGGCGCGGGCCCTGCCGCCGCCGCCGGGGTCCTCGCCGGACACGCTGGTGCTCTACAGCACCGGTCGGCCGAGCACCGCCCTGCCCGGCTACGTCGGCACCCGCCAACTGGCCGGCGCCGTCGCGCTGGCCGACTGGTGGCGCGGCGAACCGGGACGCCTGGAGCGGCTGCACGCGCTGCGCGGCAAGCCGCTGCTGGCCGCGGCCGGACTGGCGAGGCCGCAACGCTTCTTCGACATGCTCGGTGAGCAGGGCCTGAACTTCCGCGCGCTGGCGCTGCCCGACCACGCCTCGCTGGACCCGTTGCCCTGGGCCCGCACCGACGAGGTCGTCATCACCGAGAAGGACGCCGTCAAGTTGCGTCCGGAGGCGCTGCAGGGCTGCCGCATCTGGGTGGTGGCGCTAGACTTCCGCCCCGAACCCGCTTTTGAAGAGGCGTTGCAGCGCGAGCTGCAACGGCTGCTCCCCCATGGACCATCGACTGATTGAGATGCTGGTGTGCCCCGTCTGCAAGGGCCCGCTGGACGACCGCCGCAATGCCCCGGGCACCGGCCTGCCGGACCGCGAACTGCTGTGCCCGGCCGACCGCCTGGCCTTCCCGATCCGCGACGGCATTCCGGTCATGCTGGCCAACGAGGCCCGTTCCACGGACGCCGAAGGCGACACCGCGTGAGCACCGGCTTCCACATCGTCATTCCGGCCCGGCTGGCGTCGACACGCCTGCCCAACAAGCCGCTGGCCGACATCGCCGGCGCGCCGATGATCGTGCAGGTGGCGCGACGCGCGGCGCTGGCCGGCGCGGCGCAGGTCGTCGTCGCGACGGATGCCGTCGAGGTGAAGGCCGCCTGCGAGGCCCACGGCGTCCGCGCGCTGATGACGCGCGCCGACCACGCCAGCGGCAGCGATCGCCTGGCGGAGGCCGTCGAGCTTCTCGGCCTGCCGGATGACGCGCTGGTCGTGAACGTCCAGGGCGACGAGCCGCTGATCGCGCCGGAGATGATCCGTGCCTGCGCCGACCTGCTCGCCGCGAAGCCGCAATGCGCGATGGCGACGGTCGCGCACGCGATCGACGACGACGCCGAGTTCGCGAACCCGAACGTCGTCAAGCTGGTCACCGATGCCCAGGGCCTGGCGCTGTACTTCTCGCGCGCGCCGATCCCGTGGTGGCGCGACGCGCCCGGCGGCGGCGCCCGCGTGAAGCCCGAGGCCGTGCTGCGACACGTCGGGCTGTATGCCTATCGCGCCGGTTTCCTGCGCCGCTTCCCGACGCTGGCGGTGTCGCCGCTGGAGCAGATCGAGGCGCTGGAGCAGCTGCGCGTGCTGTGGCACGGCGAGCGCATCGCGGTGCATGTCAGCGCCGAGCGGCCGGGGCCGGGCGTGGACACGCCCGAAGACCTCGAACGCGTCAGAAGGCTGATGACAAGCTGAATCGCGGCCCGGCCCGACAGGGTTACACCGCAGTTCATTCGCCTGCCGCGTCAGCGGGCCGTAGGCCAGCGCGTGCTATTCTCGCCCGCAGTTTTCGAGGGCGCGTCGACCCGTGCGGCGCGCCCTCTCCCTATATCGAGGAGACCCATGCGACTGATTCTTCTGGGCGCCCCCGGCGCCGGCAAAGGCACTCAGGCCTCTTTCATCTGCCACAAGTTCGGCATCCCGCAGATCTCCACCGGGGACATGCTGCGTGCCGCCGTCAAGGCCGGCTCCGAACTCGGCGTCGCGGCCAAGAAGGTCATGGATGCCGGCGGCCTGGTCAGCGACGACATCATCATCGGCCTGGTCAAGGAACGCATCGCCCAGCCGGATTGCGCCAAGGGTTTCCTGTTCGACGGTTTCCCGCGCACGATCCCGCAGGCCGACGCGATGAAGGCCGCCGGCGTGAAGCTGGACTTCGTGCTCGAGATCGACGTCCCTGACAGCGCCATCATCGAGCGCATGAGCGGACGGCGCGTGCACGTCGGCTCGGGCCGCACGTACCACACCAAGTTCAATCCGCCCAAGGTCGAGGGCAAGGACGACGTCACCGGCGAGGACCTGATCCTGCGCGACGACGACAAGGAAGAGACCGTCAAGAAGCGCCTGGAGGTCTACCAGTCGCAGACGCGTCCGCTGGTCGACTACTACTCGTCCTGGGCCGCCAGCGGCGACGCGCAGGCGCCTCAGTACCGCCGCATCGAAGGCATCGGCACGGTCGACGAGATCACCGGCCGCGCCCTCGCCGCGCTGAGCTGAGAACGGGCGGATCCGCGACGCGCGTCGTCGCGGCCAGGATCGATGGCGGCCCGCGTGGCCGCCATTTTTTCGCCGACAATTGACGTTTACGTCAACGGCAACCAATGCGTCGCCCGGCCATCGCGGGCCCGGCGACCGACACACGGACAACGTGGAAGGAGACATCCCATGGACATCGCGAACAAGGTCTTCATCGTCACCGGCGGCGCGTCGGGCCTGGGCGAGGGCACGGCCCGCATGCTGGCGCGCGAAGGCGCGACGGTGGTCATCGCCGACCTGCAGGTCGAGCGCGGCGAGGCGCTCGCCAAGGAGCTGAACGGCGCCTTCGTGAAGTGCGACGTCAGCCAGGAGGCCGATGCCCAGGCCGCCGTCGCCAAGGCGGTCTCGCTGGGCAAGCTGATGGGCCTGGTGAATTGCGCCGGCATCGCGCCGGCCGCGAAGACCGTCGGCAAGGACGGCGCGCATGCGCTGGCCACCTTCTCGAAGGTGATCACGGTCAACCTCGTCGGCAGCTTCAACATGATCCGCCTGGCGGCCGAGGCGATGAGCAGGAACGAGCCGGAAGCCACCGGCGAGCGCGGCGTGCTGATCTCCACGGCCTCGGTGGCGGCCTACGACGGTCAGATGGGCCAGGCGGCCTATGCGGCCTCCAAGGGCGGTGTCGTCGGCATGACGCTGCCGATCGCGCGCGACCTGGCGCGCAACGGCATCCGCAACATGACGATCGCTCCCGGCATCTTCGGCACGCCGATGCTGTTCGGCATGCCGCAGGAGGTGCAGGACGCGCTGGCCGCCAGCGTGCCCTTCCCGTCGCGCCTCGGCCGTCCGGAGGACTACGCCAAGCTGGTCCACCAGATCGTGACCAACGACATGCTCAACGGCGAAGTGATCCGACTGGACGGCGCGATCCGCATGGCGCCGAAGTAAGCCGACGCACGTGCCGCGAGATCGCGGCCGTCGCCGCAAATGACAAGGCCTCCCGGCGCGAGCCGGGAGGCCTTGTCGTTGATCGCGACGATCGCGACCCGGCGGACCGGATCGCGACGCGGCGGGATCAGCGCTTCGCGCTGCGCGAGTACACGGTCCACAGGCCGGCCAGGTCGGCCGAACCGTCGGTGCCCTTGACGGTGCGCCACGTGGCTTGCGCCTTGGCCTTGTCGCCGCCCAGGAACTGCGCCAGGCCCAGGTAGAGCTTGGCGTCGTCCGGACGCTTCAGGTTGCCCTTGGCGATGCCCTCTTCCATCAGCTTGATGCCGACGGCGGACTGGCCGCGCTGCACCTGGGCGAAGCCGACCTTCACCAGCTCGTCGCCTTCACGGGCGCCGCGGGCGGCCTTCTCGGCATCGGCAGCGCCGGCCTTGGCTTCGGCGATGCGCTTGTCCAGCAGATCGGCCAGACGCTTCGGACGGGCGTTGTCGTCGGTCGGCTTCAGGACACCGGCGGCGAAGCCCTTGTCCAGCACCTTCTTGCCTTCTTCCGGATAACCGGCGGCACCGGCGAGCTGCGCCAGCTCCATGTAGTCGCTGGCACCCTGCATGTTGTCGGTGACCAGCTTCAGACGCAGCACGTCGACCTGGTAGCGACCCGCGGCAAAGCCCTTCTTGGCCTGCAACGTGCCCAGCGACTGTGCCCACAGCTGCTTGGTCGGGTAGTAGTTCAGCAGCTTCTGGATCAGCACCGACTCCGTGGCGCCGTCACCCTTCTTGTTGGCCGCCCACAGCGCCGTGTTCAGCTTGTCCTGGGACGGCACGCGACCCGCCTTCTCGTCGGCGGAGATGTCGGCCAGCGTGTCCTTGAGGATCGTGGTCACATCGCCCGAACGCAGCTGCGCCGCGGCCTGGACCTGCTTCATTGCCGGGCTGTTGCCGCCGGCGGCGTTGTACTTGTTGACCCACTCCAGCGCCTTGGCGCCGTTGCCCGCGCGCAGGTAGGTGCCGGCGATGGCTTCCATCGTCGGCAGCTTGTTGGCGGCCGGCAGCTTGCCGGCGGCGCTCAGCGCGTCATAGGCCTTGACCATGCCGTCGGCATCGCCCAGGCGCGAGGCGGCGGACAGGCGCAGGCCTTCCAGCGTCGCGTTCTCGTCCGCGTTGCGGCCGGGCACGGCCTCGGCTTCGCGGATCTTGGCCATCGCTTCCTGCGCCTTGCCCGCCTTCAGCAGATCGGACGCGGCCTTCAGGGCGCCGCCGACTTGCGGACGCACCTGTGCGGCGGCTTGGGACAGGACGCTCAGGCTGCCTTCGGGCGTGGAGCCCAGCACCAGCGCAGCGGCGCCGACAGCGGCGGTTGCCAGCAGTTTGAGTTTCATTCGCTTGCTCTCCAAAGAAGAAAAACGCGCCGCCCTTTCGGGCAGGCGCGTTCTGGTCAGACACCGATCAGGCGGTCATCCGGCTCAGTTCAGGAACTGTTCGTTCCCGACCATCGCCATTTTCTTGACGCCCAGGCGCTGTGCCGACGCCATCACATTGGCCACGTAACCGTACTCGGCCAGCTTGTTCGGCTTGATGTGCACTTCCGGCTGGTCCGGCATCGCGGCGATCTCGGACATCCTGGCCTCCAGCGCCGCGTGGTTCGGCACGGCAGCGCCGTCCCAGAACACCGTGCCGTCGAAGTCGATCGCCACTTCGTGGACGACCGGCTCGTTGGGCGGCGGATTGTTGTTCGGCGGCGGCATGTCCAGGTTGACCGAGTGCAGCTGGATCGGGATGGTGATGATCAGCATCACCAGCAGCACCAGCATCACGTCGATCAGCGGCGTCGTGTTGACGTCCAGCATGGTTTCCGGCTCGTCACTGCCGCTGGAGCTTCCAACGTTCATACCCATGTTTCAGCTCCTTCAGCCACCGCGAGCCGGCGGCTCGGTGACGAACTTGATGGACATGATGCCAGCACGCTGGCACGCCACCATGACCTTGCCCACGTTCTCATAGCGGGACTTGTCGTCGCCGCGGATGTGAACTTCCGGCTGAGGATTCAGAACCGCCACCTTCTTCAGGCGCGCCACCAGCGTTTCCACGTCGGGAACCGGCTGCACGCCCCAGTAGATGTCGCCATCCTTGGTCACCGCGATTTCGATGTTCTCCGGCTTCGTGACGCGGACGACGTTCGTCTCCTTCGGCAGGGTCACCCCCACCGACTGCGTCACCACCGGCACGGTGATCAGGAAGATGATCAGGAGCACCAGCATCACGTCCACGAGGGGCGTGGTGTTGATGGTCGAGACCACTTCGTCGTCGCCACCGGACGAACCTACGTTCATCCCCATATTGCGTCTCCGGAAACTGCGGTGCGGATTAGCGGCCTGCGACCTTGCGGCTGCCCATCAGGACGCCGTGCAGGTCAGCAGCGAAGGCACGGACCTGGCCCATCACCGTCTTGTTGCGGTTGACCAGCCAGTTGTAGCCCAGCACGGCCGGAACGGCGACGGCCAGACCGATGGCGGTCATGATCAGCGCGGCGCCCACGGGGCCGGCCACCTTGTCGATCGAAGCCTGACCGGCGACGCCGATCTGCGTCAGCGCCTGCAGGATGCCCCACACCGTGCCGAACAGGCCGATGAAGGGGCTGGTCGAGCCGACGGTCGCCAGGAAGCCCAGGCCGCCTTGCAGGCGGGTGTTGACTTCGCTCACGGCGCGGTCGATGTTCATCGTGACCCACGTGTTGTGGTCGATGTTCTCGGTCAGGGCGCCTTCATGGTGCTCCGAGGCTTCCACGCCGGTCTGGGCGATGAAGCGGAACGCACCGGATTCGCTCAGGCTCTTCAGGCCTTCCTGCAGGGAAGCCTTCTTGAAGAACGACGCGCGGACGTCCTTGGCTTCACGCGAGATCTTGGAGGTGTCCCACAGCTTCGTGAACAGGATGTACCACGAGCCCATGGACATGATGGCCAGGATGGCCAGCACGGCCTGGTCGACCACGTTGCCGTGGGCGACGATGTTGCCCAGGCTGTAGGGGTTGTCGACCGGCTTGGCGGCGGCCGGCTCGGAGACGGCGGCAGGAGCGATGTCGGCAGGAGCGGGGGCGGTGTCAGCGGCGGAGGCGGCGGCCGAGGCAGCCTGGTCCTGCGCTTGGGCGGCCAGCGGGGAGACGGCCAGGGTCGCGGCGCAGGCGACGGCCGCAAACAAGGCAGACAGACGAGAGATCATGGAGGGTGCTCCTACGAGAAAAGTCTTGAACTCAGGTTGAGAGGTCGGGGCGCGTCAGGCGCCCCGTGTTCGATCGATCGCGGGTGGGACAGTCCCGCGGATCATTCCATGTTGAACACGAATTCCTGTTCGAGGATCGCGTCCGTGCACTGGTATTCCGTCAGCGCGGCCTGGATGGCGTTCTTGAGCGCGCGTTCGGCCTTGCGGTCGTTGGCGCCGCGCAAGGCGGTGAAGGTCACGTCAGCCACCTTGCCGCCCTTGACGGTGAAGGTCGCCTTGTAGCTCGCGGTGCCGCTCCAGTTGAGGGCCGGCATTTCGGGCTTGGCCATCTTGGTGCAGTTGCCGATCGCCGAGCGCGGGCGATCCGACGGCGGAGCCGGCGGCGCGGGAGCCGCTTGCGGCGGAGCCGGACGGAACTCCTGCGCCGGGGGCGGCGTCGTCGACTGCACGGCCACCGTCTGCGTCGGCGGCGGCGGAGCCGTCACGACCACTTCGGGCGGGGGCACGAACGGGGGCGGCGGCGCCTTGATGTCCGGCGGGGGCGGCACGACCTTGTCGGGCGGCGGCGGCGGCTTGACCTTTTCCTCGACCACCTTGACGTCGATCGGGCCCTTGACGGCCTCCTTGATCTTGGTCGCCAGACCGCTCGCCAACGCCCAGATGATCAGGGCGTGGATGACGATGACGATGCCGATGCCAGTCACGCGCGATGACCCAGCTTTATCCTGCGCAAAGTTCATGCGCGCTCCTTCATCAAACTGCGAATTTCTTTCATCGAAGCTACAAGGGGAGTTCGACTCAACACAGCGTCTGGTCGGATCAGGCGTTCGCGCCGCAACCTGGGGTCAGCAGCGCCTGTCTTGCCGGCTGTGCGAGCGGCGGAAACGAACGGTGCCACATCGCCGAAGCGCCACGGACCGCCGCCCCGCCGAAGGCAGGAGGGACACACGAAGACTCGAAAACCCAGGGCACGATACGAACCCGACTCAACAAAAATGCCCGTCAGCTTGTGGCCGCGGGCGTCTCGAGGATCAGTCAAAATGCTGTAGCAAAACTACAGAATTCGACTACCTTTCACGACCTTGATCATAAACGACATGCACAAGCCGCAAGCCATGGGGTTTGCCCGAGCATGCGCGCATCGCCCATCGCACGGATCACCTGCGGTTACAGCGGGTGCGCCGTTCAACGGTCGAGTGCATCGACCCTGGTATTCTACTGGTATGCACCTTCGACCCTACCCCGGGAGTCCTAGGGCTAACCCGCAAAGCCGTTACCAGACGAACCGCTCTTCGTACGAGGCAATCCTCGTGCCAGCTGGCGTCCTCACGCGGCTTTCGGTGCGGCAATCAGCCAGCCGGTGATCGCCTGGCGTTCGGCCATCGCAAATGGCGGCACATAAGAGACGAAATGTCGCTGTGGCACGGTGAACAGCGACAGTGAGTTGAAGTGCGGGAAGTAGGTATCCAGTACCGATCCATCCTCGCCCGTGAAGTGGAGCAGCCCGCCCCAATCCGGACGCCAGCGCCGGGTGAGGTTGATCACGTAGGCGATCCGGCGGTCCTCGCGGTCCACATGATCGTCGTGAGTCGTCAGAAAGTTACCGCGCGAGTACATCGTCGCTTGCGCGTAGACGCCGTTGATTTGAGGGTCACCGCTCAGTTCCCGCATGCGCGACAGGAAATCGTCCCCCGCCATCCAGCGCATGAAGCGGGCCAGCAGATCTTCGCGGCCGGCACGGAGCGCATCGACCAGCGAGTCCGAGAAGAACGAGAACTGGAAGCTCTCCCGCGCGACCGAATGGATGCCTTCGGTCAGTTGCATCCGCTGTTGCGGCGTCAGGCTGCGCAACTGTTCGCCCGTGAGGCGCCGGTCGCCGTTCAGGTCGCGGTAGACGAGTTCCCAGTCGATCGCCTGCAGCGCCCGGTCGAGCGCGTCGGCCACCTCCGGCGCGAAGAAATCGCGGATCTGCACCCGCCCCTTGGCGCGCAGCGTGCCGCCGAGGGCGGCGTAGTCGAGCGTGGGATTCAGATAGTCCATGGAAGCCTTCTCTTGCCCGCCCTAACGAAAGCAGGCCCCGAAGGGCCTGCGGAGTCAGGTCAGGATACCTGCAGGATCAGAAGCGGTAGGTGCCGCGCAGATAGAAGGTGCGGCCCTTCACGTCGGCGTACGTCGGGTCGAAGCCGACCTGGAAGTAGTCTTCCTGGACGGTCGCCGGCGGCTTCTTGTCGAACAGGTTGCGCAGGCCGACCGTGAAGACCATGTTCTTCACGCCCTTGTACGTGCCCTGCAGGTCCGCCAGGCCGTAGGCCTTGACCTTGCGGATTTCGTCGTAGTCCTCGTAGCCGTTCTGGCGGTAGTAACGGGTGCTGACGCCCCAGTTGCCCATGTCCCAGTCCAGCGTGAAGGTCTGCTTGAAGCGGACGACCGGCCCACCCACGGCGTACTTGCCAAGGTTGTCGATGGTGTCGCCGGAGATGATGTTGGTCTCCTCGCTCTTGGTCAGGATCGTGCCTTCCCAGCCCGGCGTGAAGTTGCCGAACTCGGTGCGCAGCCGGGTGCGGGCATTCAGGTCGAAGCCGCTGACCTTCGCCTGACCGACGTTCTCGAGCGAGGCGTTGACGTAGTCCAGGTAGCCCGTGACCGGGTCGCGGATCAGACGGTTGGAGAACACCGAGGAGCTGGTCGTCGGGCCGGTCTGGTTCTTGAACCAGTCCTTCAGGATGTCGTCGCCGGTCAGCGCGCGGATGCCGTTGGTGATCTTGATGTTGAAGTAGTCGATGCCGAAGCTCGTGTCCTTGATCATCTCGAAGACCAGGCCGGCGGTGAAGGTCTTGGACTTCTCCGGCTTCAGGCCCGGGTTGCTATTGTTCACCGCCGTCAGCTGCGTGGAGCAGTGATCGGTGTTCGGGAACGCCGTGCAACCACGGATCGAGTCATAGAACGGGTCGGTGTAGTTGCTCCCCGTGTTCGTGCCTGCGGACGGCGCGTACAGGTTGTCCAGCGCCGGAGCGCGGAAGCCCTTGCCGGCCGACGCGCGGAACAGCAGGCCCGCCATCGGGGTGAAGCGGACGGAGAACTTCGGGCTCGTGGCCGACAGGTTCGGCGAGCTGAAGGAGCCATCGCGCGAATTGCCCTTCGTGCCGCTGTACTTGTCGTAGCGGACTGCGGCGTTCAGCTCCAGCGACTTGAGCACCGGGAAGTTGGCTTCCGCGAACACGCCGCTGACGTCGCGCTGACCCGTGACCGCGCCGGCATTGCCGGAACCGCCCACGATGTCGCCCGAGCCGGCGATGTCCGAATAGCCGTCGGTGTACTTTTCCTTGCGGAATTCGCCGCCGAAGGCCACACCCATGTTGCCGCCGCCGACATTGAACAGTTCGCGCGACAACGTGAAGTCACCGCCGGTGTTGCTCGTCTTGGACTTGCGGTTGTTGCCCGACAGCTCGGCGCCCTTCAGCGCAGCCAGGCCGGCGGCGTCGTTCGGGCCGAACGGGTTGATCAGGCCGGTCGCCAGCGCCTGCACCAGCTTGGCATCGGAGAAGATGCCGCTGACGAAGTCGTCGCGGGCCTTGCCTTCGGCATAGACAAAGGCGGCCTTGTAGTCGAAGCCGGCGAAGGTGCCTTCGGCGCCGGCGACACCGCGCAGCACTTCGTTGGTCACCTTGTCACGGCGCTGGCCGCCATCCACCATCCGCCAGGAGATCTGCAGCGGGCCGCGATAGCCGGGCTGCACGGCATCCACGGCCGCGGTCGGGTACCACTTGCCGCCGCCGGGGTACAGGTAAGCCGGCTTGCCGGTCGTCGTCGACGGGGTCTGCGAGGAGCCCAGCACGATCTCGTTGCGGCTGTAGACAGCCTCGGCGAACAGTGTGTGATCCTGCGACGGGGCGAAGGTGGCCTTCACCAGGGCGCCGTAGCGATCCTGCTCGGGCACCAGGTCGATGTAGTGCGTGTAGTCGTAGCGGCAGTTGGATGCGCCCTTGAAGCTGTCGGGCGGTGCGCACACCGGGTAGTTCGCAGCCAGCGGCACGTAGGTGCCCGTGGACGGGATCACGGCATTGGCCGGGAAGGTGTTGCCGGAGTCCTTGACGATGCCGAGGTCCGGACGGTTGCCGGTGGACGCGTAACCGCGGTCCATGGCGCGGATCGGGTCGTACTTCTGGTAGTTGAACGTGCCCATCACGTTGAACTTGTCCTTGTTCAGGTCGCCGACGCCCATGCCGCCGGACAGCGAGAACACGTCGCCGACCTTGTGCGGCGACTCCAGGCCGATCGACAGTTCACCACCGCGCCAGTCCTTGCGGGTGATGAAGTTGATCACGCCGCCGATGGCGTCCGAGCCGTAGGTTGCCGAGGCGCCGTCACGCAGCACTTCGACGCGTTCGACGGCCGCCAGCGGGACGGAGTTCAGGTCGACGCCCTGCCCCGAGAACGGGTAGGTCGGCAGACGACGGCCGTTCAGCAGCACCAGGGTGCGGGCGCGACCCAGGCCGCGCAGCGAGGCGCCGGTCTGGCCGGTCGCCGAGGAGTCGCCGATCGACTGCCCCAGCGCGATGCCGCCGCCGTTGTTGTAGCTCAGGCGATCGACCAGTTCCTGCACGTTGGACGCGCCGCTCTTGTCGATGGTGTCGCGGGTGATGACGCTCACCGGCAGCGCGGTCTCGGCATCAATCCGCTTGATCGAGGTACCGGTGATTTCCACGCGGTCGAGCTGTTGCTGGGCAATCGCCGGCAGCGCAATGGCGCCCAGCGCGAGAAGCGCAGCGGCGTTGATGCTCTTTCGTTTGAACATGAGGACTCCTTATCCAGAAACACTTGTGACTTGTTCCCGGGAACACGGGCGGCCGGGGTTCGACCAGCGCCCTCCGAGCGGTGTTCCCGGGTCAGGGCCGAGCCAGTTTCTTGTCGGCGGTGAAAAGGAATCCCCCGTAATCTCCCTATGCAAGTCGTGACTAGCCTGTTTCTGGCAGGAAAACGCGGGTAAACACCAAAGTGCGCATTGCGACACACGTTGCGGCGGCGCGACGCGCGCTCAGCGCCCGAAACGAGGTCTTGACCGATGCAAATGGCCGCAAATTGCACCATCTGTGCGCACTACTTCGAACGATCAAACCACCAATCGCCCTGACGCCCGGATGGCGTGCAAATGAGGGCCAGCGCATCAAGGCCACCGCACGCCGTACGCGAAAACGCAGGTTCACGGCGCCGCCCCGGCACCAGAACAGTGCGAACGTTCAGCGACTGGTCGACGCCATGAAAAAGGGCCGCAAGAGCGGCCCCAGGTGAGGAGGATCGGTCGGATCAGGGATCAGGCGATCGTCCCGCGTTCGACGCGGGGAACGGCGGCGAGCAGCGTGCGGGTGTAGTCCTCCCGCGGGGCGCCGAGCACCGCGTCACAGGCGCCCGACTCGACAATGCGGCCCGCCTGCATCACCGCCACCTCGTCGGCGATGTATTCGACGACGCCGATGTTGTGGGTGATGAACAGGTAGGACAGGCCGCGGCTGCGCTGGAGTTCGCGCAGCAGGTTCAGGATTTGCGCCTGGACCGACACATCCAGCGCCGAGGTCGGCTCGTCGCAGACGATCAGGCGCGGCTCGACGGCCAGCGCGCGGGCGATGGCGATGCGTTGGCGCTGACCGCCGGAGAACTCGTGCGGGAAACGGGCCAGCGCGTCGCGGCGCAGGCCCACCTGGTCGAGCAGATCGTGCAGCAGGCCCAGGCGTGCTGGCGCGTCCAGTTCGGGCCGCAGCGCCAGGAGGCCCTCCTCGAGCACCTCCTGCACCCGCAGACGCGGATTCAGCGATGCGAACGGATCCTGGAAGATGATCTGCACCTGACGCCGGGCCTCCCGCAGGGCCACGCCGTCGAGATGGAAGAGATCCGTCGGCGCCCCGCCCTGCCCCGCCGGACCGGCGGTCGCGGCGGCGGGCGGATGCAGCAAGGCCTGACCCTCGATGACCGCGACGCGGCGCAGCAACTGGACGATGGCCTTGCCGGACGTGGTCTTGCCGCAGCCCGATTCCCCGACCAGCGCCAGCGTGCGACCCGCCTCGATCGAGAACGAGACGCCGCCCACCGCGTCGAACCAGCGCTTCGCGCCGCCGAAGAACCCGCGCGACATCGGATACCGGACGTGCAGGTCCTTGACCTCGAGCAGCATCGCCGGCGACTGCTCGGAGCCGGCGGCGCCGGTGCCCCTCGGAGCGAATGCCGAGCGTGAGGAGGCGATTGAGCGCAGAGGGGCACCGGCGCCGCCGGCGCTCTCGGACACTGCCACCGGCTCCCTGGGATCCGTGTAGAGCAGGCACCGGACCTCATGCGCCGCGGCCCCGCCCGCGACCGACGCCAGCGCCGGCGGTGTCGATCCGCAATGGACCATCGCCCGGTCGCAGCGCGGCGCGAAGCGGCAGCCTTCGAAGATCTGCCAGAGCGGCGGCACGGTGCCCGGAATCGCGGCCAGCGGCTCTCCGCGGCGCTGCGCGTCCGGCAGTGCCTGCAGCAACAGCCGCGCATACGGATGCTTCGGCGCGGCGAAGAACTCGGCCGCCGGCGCCACCTCGACGATCTGCCCCGCGTACATCAGGGCCACCTGATGCGCCATGCCGGACACCACGCCCAGGTCGTGCGTGATCAGCAACAGGCCCAGGCCCCGCTCGCGCTGCAGGTCCTTGAGCAGGTCCAGGATCTGCGCCTGGATGGTGACGTCGAGCGCGGTGGTCGGCTCGTCGGCGATCAGGAAGTCGGGCTCCGCCGCCAGCGTCATCGCGATCATGATCCGCTGCTTCTGACCGCCGGAGAGCCGGAACGGATACTCGTCGATGCGGCGCTCGGGCTCGGGGATGCCGACGCGGCGCAGCCAGTCGATGGCCTTCTTCCGGGCCGCCTCGCCGCGCAGCGGCGTGTGCGCCTCGATCGCCTCGACGATCTGTGCGCCGACCTTCATCACCGGATTCAGGCTGGTGCCGGGCTCCTGGAAGATCATGCCGATGCGCCCGCCGCGCACGTCGCGCATGCGCGCCTCGCTCAGGTCGAACAGGTCCTGGCCGTCGAGTTCCAGCCGGCCGCCGGCGATGCGGCCGTTGTCGGGCAGCAGCCGCATCAGGGCGAGCGCCGTCATGCTCTTGCCGCAGCCGGATTCCCCCACCAGGGCGAAGGTCCGGCCCTGCGCCAGCGTCAGCCGCATGCCGTCGATGGCGCGCACCAGGCCGGCGTCGGCGTCGAGGTGGACGTGGAGGTCGTCGATCTTCAACATGTCGCGGCGTCCCTCACGAAGCCTTGGCGGCCTTGCCGGCCGGACCGACGGGCTCGCCGGTCTTGTTCTTCTTCAGCGACAGCACCTGCGGCCGCAGCTTGCGCGCGCGTGGATCGAAGGCATCGCGCACGCCGTCGGCGAACAGGTTGGCCGCCAGCACCAGGCTCACCATGAAGCCGAAGGCCGCCACGAAGCTCCACCACACGACCGGGTCGCGGCTCATTTCCGAGCGCGCCAGGTTGATCATTCCGCCGAAGCTGTTCATGCCCGGATCGACACCGACGCCGACATAGGTCAACACCGCCTCGTAGAGGATCAGGTCGGAGAAATTCAGCACCAGCGAGATCAGCACCAGGTGCATCACGTTGGGGACGATGTGACGGACCATGATCGTCGTGTCTCGCACGCCGAAGGCCGTGGCGGCCTGGACGAAGTCGGCCTCGCGCAGCTTGAGCGTCTCGCCGCGCACCAGCCGGCACAGCGTGGCCCAGCCGGTGACGCCCAGGATCACGCACAGCAGGAAGATCTTGAGGTCCGCGCGCTCGGCGCCGGTCTCGAAGGCTTCGGGATGCTTGTCCAGGAAGACCTGCACCATCAGCACGCAGGCGGCGATCAGCAGCACGTTGGGGACCGAGGTCAGCACCGTGTAGAAGTACTGGATGACCTCGTCGACCCAGCCCTTCAGGTAGCCGGCCAGGATGCCCAGCACCAGCGCGAAGGGCAGCGTCGCCAGCGTCGACAGCGCGCCGATGACGAAGGCGGTGCGGATGCTCTTGAGCGCCTGGTACAGCACGTCGTTGCCGGTCTGGTCGGTGCCGAACACGTGGTAGTGGCCCATCAGCGCGATCACCGGGCCGGCCAGCAGCGCGATCACCGACAGGGTCGCGAGCGCCGCACGCCACGGATAGTGCGTGCGATCGCCCAACAGGTCCTTCAATCCCTGACGGAAGCCGCCGTGATGGGGCGCGAGCACCGCCGCCATCAGCAGCGCCATCAGCACCGACGCGACGGCGCCCAGCGCCAGCCCCGTCAGCGCGCGTCGCGACAGGTCGCCGTGCCAGTCGCGCTGCGGATCCTGCAGATGCGCGCCGCCGAAGGCCAGACGGGGGAACTCACGCACCATCTCGCTGCCGTGCGCCACGCTGTCTAGCGTGAAGCCCTGGTACGCGAGCGGCGCCGAGTAGCTGGTCTCGCGCATCTCGATCTGGCGCGCCAGCAGCAGGTCCAGCACGGACTCGGTGCGGGTCTCGTAGAACTGCTGGCCGGCGGGGCTGTCGGCCAGCGCGCGGCGGAAGTGCAGGCTGTCCAGCGCGGTGACGCCGAGGAACAGCACCAGCACCACGCCCGCGCTCAGCGCCGCCGGATCACGCAGCACGCGCTGCCAGTTGGCGCGCAGGTGCGGGCGGCGGACCAGCCGCACGATGTAGAGGACCAGCGCCGCGAACATCGCCCACAGCGCCACGTCGGTCCAGAGGAAAACGACCTTGAATCCCATGTCGACTCTCGTGTCCTGTCTCGAATCCCGAACGCGCCGGGCGCGTCAGGTCAGCCTCACGCGCGGATCGACCCAGGTGTAGATCACGTCGATCAGCGCGTTGCTCGCGATGTAGAGGAGCGCGCCCAGGAACACCATGGTGCGCACGATGGCGAAGTCCTGCCCGGTGATCGCCTCGATGACGAAGGCGCCCAGGCCGGGGATGCCGAAGAAGCTCTCGAACACCAGGCTGCCCAGGAACACGTACGGCAGGTAGGCGCCGGCGCTGGTGATGATGGGGATCAGCGCGTTGCGCAGCACGTGGCGCATCAGCACGCGCGGCTCGGACAGGCCCTTGGCGCGGGCGGTGCGCACGTAGTCCTTGCCGACCTCCTCGAGCAGCATCGCGCGGTACAGCCGCGCCTCGCCGCCCAGGCGTGACAGCAGCGACAGCGCGATCGGCAGCGCCAGGAACTTGATCGCGTCCAGGCCCGGCTCGTAGCCGTTGATCGGCACCAGTCGCAGGATGCGGGAGAAGAAGAACTGGCCGACGATGATGTAGAACAGGCTGGAGATCGACAGCATCAGCACGCACAGCACGACGCCCCAGAAATCGATGCGCGAGTTGCGGAAGAAGGTGAGCAGCAGCGCGAAGGCGACGCTCACGATCAGCTGCAGCACGAAGATCGGGACCGCGAGCTGCAGGCTGACGCCCATGCGGGTCTTGATCTCGTGGCCGATGTCGACGGCCTGGCGCGCGTCGGAGCGGCCGAACTCCAGCAGCATCAGCGAGACCGAACGCTCCCAGAAGACCGTGTGCGTGACCTGCTCCGTCCCGGCGCGCGACGCGTCCCAGTACAGGGGCTTGTCGTAGCCGCGTTCGGCCTTCCACTTGTCGATCTGCTCCTGCGACACGCGCTTGCCGCCGATGTTCAACCGGGCCATGTCGTCCGGCGTGTTGACGGTGAAGAACAGGAAGAAGGTCAGCAGGTTGACGCCGACGAGGATGGCCAGCCCGTAGACCAGGCGGCGGGTGAGGTACTTGAACATCAGGCGGCTCCCCGGGGAGCGCTCGTGGCGGATTCTGCGGAACGGGCGGCCGGCGCGGCCGTGCCGCGCGCGGTGGCGGTCTCGCGCTTCTGGAAGCTGCGGCGCGTCATCCAGACGATCGCCACGCCGCCGATGGCCAGCACCAGCAACGGCCACCAGACGGGCCGGTTCCATGCGCCCTGCAGTTGCGCGCGCTGCTGCGGATCGATGCGGTAGTAGCGCACCGGATCGCGGATCACGATGCTGGGCTTGCCGTTGTGCACCCAGCTCTGGAACGCCTGACCGGTCCAGGCCCAGTAGCCGAAGGCCCAGGGCGAATCCTGCTGGACGATCTCGACCATGCGATCGATCACCTGCTGCTTGGCGGGGCCGTCGTCCAGCACCTGGATCTGCTTGAACAGGCGGTCGTACTCGGTATTCTCGTAGTTGGCCGAGTTCTCGCCCTCATGCAGCGACTTGCTGTTGGGACCGTACAGCAGGAACAGGAAGTTCTCCGCGTCCGGGTAGTCCGCGAACCAGCCCCACCAGAACACCTGGTGCTTGCCTTGATGCAGCTTCTCCTGGAACTGGTTGTAGTCGGTGGCGCGCACGTCGAGCTGAACGCCCAGCTTCGCGAACTGCTTCACCAGCCAGTCGTTCTCGGCCTTCACCTCGGGCGTGACCGTCCGCATGAAGTCGTAGTTCAGCACCAGCGGCTGGCCGCTCTTCGCGTCGCGGCCGTCGGGGTAACCGGCCTCGGCAAGCAGCTGCTTCGCCTCCTCGATCGAGCGGCGCTCGATCCTGCCGTCGACCCGCTTGTGCGTGACCGGATTGAAGAAGCCCGGCTGCGCCTCGCGCGAGCCGAACACGCCCGGCGGCACCGGTCCGAACGCGGCCACGCCGCCGCGGTTCTTGAAGATGCGGCCGTAGCCCTCCTCCCAGTCGATCGCGATGGACAGCGCCTGGCGCAGCTTGCGATGACGGGTCTCGTCCTCCGGCGTCTTCCCCTTGCCGATCACCGGATCGAGCATGTTGAAGCCGAGGTACCAGTTGTTCGGGTCGGTCGATCGCGGGAACGCGAAGCCGCGCTGCTTGAAGAAGGCGTCCGTCTCCGCGGAGTCGCTGGCATCGGCGTAGAACTCCACGCCCCAGTCGCCGCGCTCGAGGTCGGGCACGTCCAGGTAGCCCTGCTTGAACATCTCCTTGCGCGGCACCTTTTCCTTGATGAGCGTGGCCACGATCCTGTCGATGAAGGGCAGCGGCTTGCCGCAGTCGGCCAGACGGCCGGCGGGACCGTCGTCGGGCATGCCCTCGCAGGGATAGAGATCGTCCTTGCGGTAGTTCGGGTTGCGCGACATCACGTGACGGCGGTCCTGCTGGTACTCCGTCATCATGTAAGGCCCCGTGCCCACGGGCCACTGGTTCCAGGACAGGCCGTGCTCGGCCATGCCGGGCTGGGCGTAGAACAGGTCCACCTCCCACGGGATCGGCGCGACGAAGGTCGTCGACAGCCAGTACGACCACTGCGGGTACTTGCCCTTGATGCGCACGCGCAGCAGGTGCTTGTTCACCGCCTCGGCGCCGGCCAGCGGCCACTTGCGGAAGTCCAGGAACGGCTTGTCGGGCGAGCTCTCGGGCAGGCCCTTCAGCAGCTTGGCGTTCTCCTCGCGGATCAGCGCGCCGTATTCCTTCAGCCCGACGACGTGTTCGGAGAACAGGCCGTAGATCGGCGCCTCGACGCGCGTGGTCGCGTGGCGCTTGAGCGCGTAGACGAAGTCCTCGGCCTCGAGCTCGCGCGTGCCCAGGTGCTCGAACTGCCACGGCGAGCGCTTGTCGCCGAGGTCCTTCGCGCTCAGGTGGTGATAGAGGTAGTGCCCTTGCGCGTCCTTCGCGAACGCGGGGCTGGGCGCGTACTTCACGCCTTCGCGCAGGGGCACGTCGTAGACGCTCTGCGCGATCTGCTCGACCGGCGCGTCGTCGGGCAGGCGCTTGCCCTGCGCATCGACGTAATACGGCTTGACGACGGCCGCCGCGGCGCGCGGGATCAACTCGTAGGGCCGCTTCAGATAGTGGTAGCCGTAGGGCGGCTCCATGATCTGGTAGGTGTAGACCGACTCCGGCGAGGTGTAGGACGCGGTCGGGTCGAGGTAGCGCGGCGAGCGCTCGTCGAAGGACAGGTAGAGCGTGTTGTCCTTGGCCGCGCCGGCCGGATACGGGCTGTTGTTGCAGGCGGCCAGGAGCACGGCGGCGAGCAGCCCCGCCATCCGGGCCATCGGGGCCACCCACGTCCCGCGCCAGCCTTCAGCCGCGTTCAGCGACGCGTTCCACAGCCCCGACGACATCGTCATCCTTCCAAAAAGCAAACGCCGCATCCTGAGGATGCGGCATTGCCAGATTGTTGCCAAGGCCGCTCCTCGCGCAGAGGCCGGCCGATGCCGGGGCGGATCATAGCGGCCCGGTTCGCGGGGCGCGTGTGACGTCAGTCAGTGGTCGTGAGGCCCGTGGTCATGGTCATGATCGTGGCCGTCGTGACCATGATCGTGCGCGTGTCCATGGCCGTGGTGATCGTGGTGATCGTGGCCGTGATCGACATGGCCCCAGGCGACGATGACGTCGCGGCCCTCGACCATCATCTCGGCCTTCGCGCCGACGGGCAGGCAGACCTTGGTCGGCACGTGCCCGAAGGGCAGGCCGGTGAGGATCGGCACCTTGACGCGTTCGCGCAGCGCCGCGACGCAGGCCTTCATCGAATAGCCGCGATCCAGCGGCGACTTCTTCCAGCCGCTGAAGCTGCCCAGCAGCACCGCCTTCTGCGCGTCCAGCACGCCCGCCTGCCAGAGTTGCAGCAGCATACGCTCGACGCGATACGGGTGTTCGTTGACGTCCTCGAGGAACAGGATGCCGCCCTTGATGCGCGGGAAGTGCGGCGTGCCCAGCAGCGAGCACAGCACCGCCAGGTTGCCGCCCCACAGCGTGCCGCGGGCCTCCACGCCGTCCAGGCCGGCTTCGGTGCGGAAGCCGATGGCCTCGAGCGATCCGTCCATCGCCTCGAGGAAGCAATCGCGGGTGATCTCGTCGACGCCGCCGTCCGTGTCGGCGCGGCCGAAGTCGTCGCAGGCGAGCGGGCCCGCCCAGCTCGTCTGCTTCGTGTGGGCGAGCAGCGCCAGCTGCAGCGCGGTCACGTCGCTCAGGCCGACCCAGCGCGTGCCGCGCTCGACGCTGCGGGCGATCGTCGGCCAGTCGATGCGGTCCAGCAGACGCGTCAGGCCGTAGCCGCCGCGCGTGGCCAGCGCCACCGACGGCGCGGCCTGCGCCACGCGGTGCAGCGCGGCCAGCCGCGTCTCGTCGTCGCCGGCGAAGCGCTGATGCTTCGCGAGCGCCGCGTCGTCGATCGCCACCTCGAAGCCGAGCGCCGTCAGCCGCTTGGCCGCGCGCTTGAGCGCTTGCGATTGCGCCAGGACGCCGGACGGGGTGTAGAGGGTCAGGGAGCTCATCGCTGCTTGTCGTCCTGCGTGTTGTCCTGCGAGGGATCGGAATTCATGGGAAGGTACTGCGCGTCGCCGACGGGGATCTCGGGAAACTCGTGGACCTCGGGCAACGCGCCCAGCGTGTCGAGGCCGGCGTCATCGAGGCCGTCGCCCGTGGCCCCGGTGTCGACCGCGGCGCGGCGACGGGCCTCGCGCAACTGGCGCGCCGCCTCGCGGCGTTCGGCGAAGAACTCGCGCAGCAGCCGCGACGACGCCTCCGCGAGCACGCCGCCGTGCAGCGCGGTGTGGTGGTTCAGCTGCTTCTGCCCGAACAGGTCGAGCACCGAGCCGGCGACGCCGGTCTTCGGATCCGGCGCGGCGAAGACGACGCGCTTGAGCCGCGCATGCATCATCGCCATCGCGCACATCGCGCAGGGCTCGAGCGTCACGTAGAGCTCGCACTCCGGCAGCCGGTAGTTGCCGAGCAGTTGCGCGGCGTGCCGCAGCGCGACGATCTCCGCATGGGCGGTCGGATCGTGGGTCGTGATCGGCCGGTTGTAGCCGGTGGCGATCACCTGGCCGGCGCGCATGATGACGGCGCCCACCGGCACCTCGCCGACGAGCCAGGCGTTCTGGGCCTGGTCGAGGGCGAGCCGCATCGCGTATTCATCCGCGGGGTCGGCGGGGTCGGCGGGGAGGATCTGGGGGGACTCGGTGGTCATGGCGGCGCTCGCGCGGCAGTGTAGCCGCGCCCGCTATGCTGCCGGCCCATGCAACAGGAGTTCCCCGGTCACCAGGACGATCTCTTCGGCGAGCTGCTGCCGCCGGCGCCCGCCGCGCCGACGCCGCGGGTCGCCGATCACGACGACCTCGATGGCGACGAGGACGTCGGCAGCGACGGCGCGGACACGCCCGCAGCCGGCGCCGCGCCGAAACGCCGCCGCGCCGGCATCCAGCCCCAGTCGCCGGACGAGGACCAGGTCGCGCTCGCGGCCGCGTTGTCGCCGAGGATCCGGCTGGGCACCTCCTCGTGGAGCTACCCGGGCTGGCAAGGCATCGTCTGGGAGCGCCGGCATGGCGAGTCCAACCTCGCCCGCAACGGCCTGACCGCCTATGCGCAACAACCGCTGCACCGCACGGTGAGCATCGACCGCGGCTTCTACCAGTCGCTCACGGCCAGCCAGTACGAGCGCTACGCGCAGCAGGTGCCGGAGGACTTCCGCTTCACGGTCAAGGCCCCCAGCGTGATCACCGACGCCCAGGTGCGCGCCGAGGACGGTCGCGGCCGCCAGGCCAACACGGCCTTCCTCGATCCGCGGCTGGCGATCCAGGAGTTTCTCGAGCCGGCGATGGCTGGACTGGGCACGCGCATCGGCGCGCTGGTGTTCCAGCTGAGCCCGTTGCCGCTGGCGATGCTGGACCGCATGACGGAGCAGCTCGACCGCCTGCACGCGATGCTGGCCGCCCTGCCCTCGCTGCGCGACGTGGCGCCGGAGGCGGTCGTGGCCGTCGAGGTCCGCGACCCGGAATGGCTGACACCGGCATTCGTCACCGTGCTCAAGGACTGCGGCGCGCGCTACTGTCTGGGCCTGCATCCGAAGCTGCCGACGATCGAGGACCAGTTGCCGCTGCTGCGCGCGATGTGGCCGGGACCGCTGGTCTGCCGCTGGAACCTGCACCGGATCCACGGCCCCTTCGGCTACGAGGACGCGGAGAAGAAGTACGGGGAATACGCCGAGCTGATGGATCCGGATCCGGAGACGCGGGCCGTGCTCGCGAAGGTGATCCGGGCGACGGCGGAGGCGGGCCATCCCGCGTACGTCACGATCTCCAACCACGCGGAGGGCTCCGCGCCGCTGAGCCTGCGCGCGCTGGCGCGGGAGATCGTCTCGCCGGGCAAGGCCTGACCCTCGCGCATTGCGGCGCATCGCGGCGCATGACGACCAATCTCGGCGAAGTGCGGCGAAGTGCGGCGAGGGCGGCGACCGGCTCAAGCGAGCGGCCAGCGCGCGAGCTCGACGTGCGTGGACAGCCCCTGCAAGCTGTCCACCAGGAGGACCTCCGTCGCCGTCCAGCCGGGCACGATGAACGGCTGCGGCGCTACGACGTGATCGTCGTAGAACAGCGTCAAGTGCGGCGTGAAGTGGGGATCGGTCCGCAGGCCTTTGGCGAGAAGGCGCTCGCCGAGCGCGGCCCGCATCGTGCGCACGGGGTCGAGACACGCGCCGCCGCTGAGCACGAGCGGCAGGTTCCGCCGCTTTCGGGTGAAGCTCAGGAGCTGGTCGAAGTCCACCCGGACCGGACCGTGTCGCAAAGCGGCCGCGGCCGCTTCTGCAAGCTGCCTCACCTCCGCCATCACCTCGGCCTGGTCGGTCCGGTCGTCGTACCAGCCCAGGTGGTGCAAGGTCACGTGGAGGCGTTCGGTACGCGCCGCCTTGGCGCGCAAGCTGAAGCGACGCACGAGCTCCCCGGAGATCGCGCTCAACCGCGCCGCGGTACCTGGATCGGGCCGCAGGCAGAAGAAGAGCGCATGGACGGTCACGATGCGATCACGACGCCATCACTGCGACATCACGGCGACATCACGGCGCGCTCATTCCGCTTCGGACGCGCGCTGCTCGCCCTGCTTCATCAGGTCCTGCACCTGGCGGCCGACGGCCTCCGGCTGAGGCAGCGCCGACGATGCCGCGGACGCCGCCGGGTCCGCCGAGACTTGCGGCTTCATCGCCTGCATCTGCTTCTTCGCGGTCAGCATCACGATGGCGAGCACGATGACGAGGGCGAGGATGGACAGGGCGCTGCGCATGCAAGAACTCCGGAGTGGAAGCGGGGATGACGCGAAGCATAGCCACACTCCGCCGACCCGCCGTCACCCGCCGGTTCAGCGCGGCACCGAGGCGATGCCCGGTCGCAATCGCAGGATCTGCGGCGATCGCTCCTGCGCGTCACGCCAGCGCGGCTCGAGCGCACGCCACGCGGTCGAGTGCCGGCAGGCGCTCCACCGAATGGCCCAGTCGTCGGCGTCCGCGGCACGGGTCATCCAGACGAAGACCTTCTCCCCCTCGCGGACCGGCAGGCGTGGGAAGTTGTTGGGCGAGCGCTCCGGCACGAAGCTGCCGATCACCGGCAGGCCCGCCGCCGCGATGACGGGCGCGGCCTCGTGCTCGAAGAAACGCGCGAAGCCGTCCTCGGGATCGGCCGGGTCCTTCCAGAGGGAGCAGAGGTGCAGGACCACGAGCCCCGGCGACGCTCCTCGCCGGAACATGCTGGCATCGCGCGCGCCGTCGATGCGCGCGGGCTGCGGCCCGACGCCCGGGCTCCTCATCAACAGCACGTTGTCGTTGTCGACGAGCATCGGATTCGCTTCGTCGCGATGCGCCTGCCACACGGGGCCGAAGTAGAACTCGCTCAGCGTCTTCTCGCGCGCCGCCATGTCGTCGAAGCCGCGGATCCAGACAAAACGGTCCGGGTCGTCGAGATCGGCGAACTGTCCGTACAGCCGCATGCCGACGGCCTCCTGCGATTCGACGAAGGCCGCGTCGAACAGCCGCATGAAGCGTTCGCGCTCGCCCTTGACGATCTTGTACTGGCGCAGCTCGTAGACGGGGTGGTCGTCGGCCATGGGGTCTCCGGAGTGGTGGCTAAGCGATCCGCCGATTCTGGACAGAGGCCCTGACATCGCGTGTCAGCACAGGAACTTCGTGAATTCATCCTATGGCCATGAACGTCAATCACACAAGCAAGTTGAAGCGATACCGATCGTCGCCAGTACAGACTGACTGCCCACCGATCGAGGCCGTGGATCAGGAAGAACCGGAAGCGAAGAATCGCCAGTCTTGTTTCGCTAAACGCACTGGAGTCCACATGCCCGCGCCCGTCGCCATCCTGTCCTCACGACACCGCGTCGCGCTTCCGAAAGAGATTCGAGACACGCTCGATTGGAAGCCAGGAGAGGAACTCAAAGTCGTCCGACACAAGGACGGCATCTTCATCTACAAGCGCATCACCATCGACCAGATCATGGGCATTGCAAAGGGCGCTGACACGGGCAACTACCGGGATCGCAATGACCGCTACTGACCACTCCGGCTCACAGAATTCAGGACGAAACGTGGTCGTAGACACGTCCGCCTGGATCGAGTGCTTTGCCGAATCTGACTTGGGTCGATTGATCTGGCCCAACCTCCCTCCCTTGCAGCACTGCATCGTCCCGACGATCGTGCAACACGAGATTGAGAAGTGGGCACTCCGAACCTTGGACGCCGAGCGCCATGAAAGTCTTGAACGGACCTTGGAAGATTGCCCTGTCGACGAGCTCGACACCGCCACGGCCAAGGAAGCCGCAAAGATCAACGCCAAGTACAAGCTCGCGTCGGCAGACGCTTTGATCTACGCGACAGCGCAGAAGTTCGGTGTCGAAGTGATCACCTGCGATGCTCACTTCAAAGACCTTCCCTCGGTCAGGTTCTACCCGAAGAACGCCAAACCCCGCAGCGTCGGCATCGGACCTGACGGGTGTTGGGAAGGCTGGCCGACATCGGCTCAAATGTCTCCGCTGATTCAATGAATGGGTTGAGAGCTCAAAAGCAAACAAGGGCCTGACGGGCCCCTGTTTGCTTGTCAGCGCGAAGCGCTCATTCCCATTCGATCGTCGCCGGCGGCTTGCTCGAGACGTCGTAGGTCACGCGGTTGATGCCGCGCACCTCGTTGATGATGCGGCCCGAGCAGCGCTTGAGCAGGCTGTACGGCAGTTCCGCCCAGTCCGCCGTCATGAAGTCGCTGGTCTGCACCGCGCGCAGCGCGACCACGTAGTCGTAGGTCCGGCCGTCGCCCATCACGCCCACGCTCTTCACCGGCAGGAACACCGTGAAGGCCTGGCTGGTCAGTTCGTACCAGGTCTTGCCCGTCGCCTCGTCGCGCGTGTTGCGCAGTTCCTCGATGAAGATCGCATCGGCGCGGCGCAGCAGGTCCGCGTACTCCTTCTTCACCTCGCCCAGGATCCGCACGCCCAGGCCCGGGCCCGGGAACGGGTGGCGGTAGACCATCTCCGGCGGCAGGCCCAGCGCCACGCCCAGTTCGCGGACCTCGTCCTTGAACAGCTCGCGCAACGGCTCCAGCAGCTTCAGGCCGAGCTGCTCCGGCAGCCCGCCCACGTTGTGGTGGCTCTTGATCGTCGTGGCCTTCTTCGTCTTCGTGCCGCCGCTCTCGACCACGTCCGGATAGATCGTGCCCTGCGCCAGGAAGGTCGCGCCCTTGTGGACACCCTTGCCGCCGTCACCGGACTTCAGCCGCTCGGCCTCGGCCTTGAACACGTCGACGAACAGGCCGCCGATGATCTTGCGCTTGCGCTCCGGATCGGTCACTCCCGCCAGTTGGCCAAGGAACAGCTCGCTCGCATCGACGCGGATCACCTTCGCGTGCAGCTTGCCCGCGAACATGTCCATCACCGCGTCGCCTTCGTTCAGGCGCAGCAGGCCGTGATCGACGAACACGCAGGTCAACTGGTCGCCGATCGCGCGATGGATCAGCGCCGCCGCCACCGACGAATCGACGCCGCCCGACAGGCCCAGGATGACTTCCTCGTCACCCACCTGCTCGCGGATCTTCGCGACGGCTTCGGCGATGTAGTCGCCCATGATCCAGTCGCCCTTGCAGCCGGCGATCTCGCGCACGAAGCGGTTGAACACCGCCGCGCCCTGCACCGTGTGCGTGACCTCGGGGTGGAACTGGAACGCGTAGTAGCCCTTGTCCTCGTTGGCCATGCCGGCGATCGGGCAGCTCGGCGTCGAGGCCATCAGCTGGAAGCCCGGCGGCAGCGCGGTGACCTTGTCGCCGTGGCTCATCCAGACCTTGAGCATGCCGTGGCCTTCGGGCGTGGCGAAGTCCTGGATGCCGTCCAGCAGCTTGGTGTGACCGTGCGCGCGGACCTCGGCGTAACCGAACTCGCGGTGATCGCTCCACTCGACCTTGCCGCCCAGTTGCACCGCCATCGTCTGCATGCCGTAGCAGATGCCCAGCACCGGCACGCCCAGGTCCCACACCGACTGCGGCGCGCGCAGTTCGTGGTCCTCGTAGGTCGACGCGTGGCTGCCCGACAGGATGATCGCCTTCGGCGCGAACGAGCGGATGAAGTCGTCGCTGACGTCGTTGGGATGGATCTCGCAGTAGACGTGGGCCTCGCGCACGCGGCGCGCGATCAGCTGCGTCACCTGGGAGCCGAAGTCGAGGATGAGGACTTTGTCGTGCATGGTCAGCTTCTGGGGATGCTTGGGAATGCTGGGATGTCGGGGATCGGGCGGCAACCGGCGGCGCGCCGGTTCAGGCCTTGGCCGCGGCGGCTTGCGCCGGCGGGTCAGAGTTGAAGTGGCGCCACGCGAAGCCCAGCGAGGCCAGCTGCAGCAGCGCGCAGAGGTAGAACGGCGCGCCGATGCGCCAGTCGGTCTTGGGGAGCTCGGCGACCAGCGCCATCAGCCCCAGGCCGGCGATCGGCGAGATCACCGCCATCAGGCTGTTGATCGCGGCCACCGCGCCCATCGTCTCGCCCTGCGTGCGGGCGTCGGCGGCGTTGGAGATCAGGCTCTGCATCGCCGGGGCCGCGGCCACGCCGGCGATGTTCAGGAAGATCGCGCCGACCATCATCCAGGCCTCGGTCGACAGGCCCCAGATCAGGTTGGTCAGGATCGAGGTCGTCAGACCGATCAGCACCAGGCGCCGCGCGCCCAGCCAGCGCATCAGCGGCTGCAGCAGCACACCCTGCACCACCACCGCGACCAAGCCCACGACGAACAGCGACAGGCCGTTCTCGCGCGGTCCCCAGCCGAACTTGTGCTGGTTGTAGAGCACCCAGCTGGTCTGGATCACCAGCTGCGCCAGGCCCGAGCACGCGATCACGTAGATCAGCGGCCCGACGCCGTTCAGCTTGCGCAGCCGGCCCAGCGCCACGACCGGATTGGCCTTGCGCCACTCGAAGGGTCTGCGGTGCTCCGGCGCCAGCGACTCGGGCAGCACGAAGAAGCCGTACAGCCAGTTGAGCAGCGCCAGCGTGCCGGCGACGTAGAAGGGCAGGTGCAGGTCGATGCTGCCCAGCAGCCCGCCCATCACCGGACCGAGGATGAAGCCCATGCCGAAGGCCGCGCCCAGCATGCCGAAGCGCTTGGCACGATCCGCCGGCGGCGTGATGTCGGCGACGTAGGCGTTGGCGACGGCTGCGTTGGCCTGCATCGCGCCGGAGAACAGCCGCACCACGACCAGCATCCACAGCGCGTTGGCCAGCGCCGTCACGAAGAAGCTCAGCGCGAGGCCGCTGAAACCGATCAGCATCACCTTGCGGCGGCCGAAGCGGTCGGACAAGCCGCCCAGGATGGGCGAGCCGAAGAAATTCGCGATGCCGAAGGCGAACGCCACGGCCAGCTGCGCCAGCGTGTGCTGCGTCTCGCTCTGCGTGAAGGTTCCGACCAGCGGCGGCAGCACCGGGATGATCAGTCCGATCGACACCATGTCGATCAGCACCGCGATCAGGATGAACGACATGGCGGCCTTGCGGCCGCCATGCGTCGTCGTTGCTGCGACGGCGTCGGGGCCGGAGCCCCGCGCCGCGTCGACCTGTTCGGACAAGGGCGTCACTCCAGGCGGTAGTTGGGCGCTTCCTTCGTGATCTGCACGTCGTGGACGTGGCTCTCACGGATGCCCGCCGAGGTGATCTCGACGAACTCGGCCTTCTCGTGCATGTCCGAGATGCTGCCGCAACCGCAGTAACCCATCGAGGCGCGCACGCCGCCGGCCATCTGGTGCACGATCGCGACCATGGACCCCTTGTACGGGACGCGGCCTTCGATGCCTTCCGGCACCAGCTTGTCCGCGTTCGGGTTGGTCGTCTCGTCGTTTTCCTGGAAGTAGCGGTCCGCCGACCCGGCCTTCATCGCGCCGATCGAGCCCATGCCGCGATAGCTCTTGTAGCTGCGGCCCTGGTAGAGGATCACTTCGCCCGGGGCTTCCTCGGTGCCGGCGAACATGCCGCCCATCATCACCGTGCTCGCGCCGGCGGCGATGGCCTTGGCGATGTCGCCCGAGTAGCGGATGCCGCCGTCCGCGATCGCCGGCACGCCCGTGCCCTTCAGCGCGGTGGCGACGAAGTCGATCGCCGCGATCTGCGGCACGCCGACGCCGGCCACGATGCGGGTCGTGCAGATCGAGCCCGGGCCGATGCCGACCTTGACCGCGTCCGCGCCGGCTTCCACCAGCGCCAGCGCCGCGGCGCCGGTGGCGATGTTGCCGCCGATGACCTCGACGTTCGGATAGTTCTTCTTGACCCAGCGCACGCGTTCGATGACGCCGCTGCTGTGGCCGTGCGCGGTGTCGACGACGATCGCGTCGACGCCGGCCTTGACCAGCAGCTCGACCCGTTCCTCGGTGCCCTCGCCCACGCCGACCGCCGCGCCGACGCGCAGCTTGCCGTGCGCATCACGCGCGGCGTTCGGGAAGTTGGTCTGCTTGGTGATGTCCTTGACGGTCATCAGGCCGCGCAGTTCGAACGCGTCGTTGAGGACCAGCACGCGCTCCAGCTTGTGCTTGTGCATCAGCGCCTTGCCGTCGCTCAGCGAGGCGCCCTCGGGCACCGTGATCAGGCGCTCCGCCGGGGTCATGATCTCGCTGACCGGGATGTCCATGCGCGTTTCGAAGCGCAGGTCCCGGTTGGTGACGATGCCGACGACCTTCTGCCCCACCAGCACCGGGAAACCGGACACGCCGTGGTGCTCGCTCAGCTGCTTGACCTGGCGGACGGTGGTCTCGGGCGTGATCGTGATCGGGTCGCGGAGCACGCCGGACTCGTACCGCTTGACCCGGGCCACTTCCGCGGCCTGCTGCTGCGGGGTCAGGTTCTTGTGGACGATGCCGATGCCGCCTTCCTGGGCGATGGCGATCGCCAGGCGCGCCTCGGTCACGGTGTCCATCGCGGCGGACACGAGCGGCAGGTTCAGGCGGATGCCACGCGTGAACTGCGTGGCCAGACTGGTGTCGCGCGGCAACACCTGGGAGAACGCCGGCACCAACAACACATCGTCGAAGGTGAGGGCCTTTCCGAGTAGGCGCATGAGGGAAGCTCCAGACGCAAAGGCGCATTATAGAGAAGCCCGGCGGTACACTCCACGACCATGATGAATCCCCCACTCTCGCGACGCCCGCGACACCCGCTGGGCATGATCTGCGCGCTCGCGCTGATGGCGCTGACCTCGGTCGCGCACGCCCAATGGAAGTGGCGCGACGCCGATGGCCGCACGCAATACAGCGATCGTCCGCCGCCGCCGAGCGTCGCCGAGAAGGACATCCTGCAGCGCCCGTCCAACGCGGCGCGCGCGGCCCCGTCGCCGGCGCAGGTGGCGCTGGCAGGCGCCTCCGCGGCGGCTTCGGCCGCTTCCGCGCCGGCCCGTGCGGCAAGCGAGGCCTCCTCGCGCGAGAAGGTCGAGCGCGAGCGCAAGGCCCAGGAAGACAAGGCCCGCGCGGACGCGATGGCCGAGAACTGCCGCCAGGCCCAGAACCGCCAGCGCGTGCTCGAGTCCGGCGTGCGTCTGCGCAGCGGCACCCAGGCGGGCGAATCGCAGCCGATGACCGAGCAGATGCGCCAGGAAGAGATCCGCAACATGCAAGCCGTGGTCACGGCGAACTGCAAGTAAGGCCGGAACGAGTCCCGGAAACAACACCGGCGGGCAAACCGCTCGTAAGTCCGGTGACCGCTGGTAAGACGACAGGCCGCTGATGCGGCCTGTCCTGTTTCCGGCCCGGACCTGCGTCCGGTGTCAGGCCTTGCGGCCCAGCGGTCGATGCCGCGTGACGATGCGGCTGCCCGCGGCCTGGAAGCGCTGGCGGCGTGCTTCCTTCGGATCGACCGTCAACGGACGGTAGACCTCGACGCGGTCCTGTTCGCGCAGCGGGGTCTCCAGCGGCACGGTGCGCCCCCAGATCCCGGCCGTCAGCGCGGCGATCTGGTCCGGCGCGAACCAGGCGCTGGCCGCCAGGGCGTCGCGCAGGGTGCTGCCGGCGGGCAGGGTCAGTCGTTGCTCGCGCAGCTCGCCCTGGGCCGGGCTCCAGAAGAGCTCGATCGACAGCTCAGCGGGCGCCATGGACCTGCTCGGCGCGCTTCACGAAGCTGTCGACGAAGGTGTTGGCGATGCGGTCGAACACCGGACTCACGACCGCCTCGAGCGCAAAGCTCGAGAACGCGTAGCGCAGCTCGAACTCGATCTTGCACGCGCGCGGCTCACCGTCGGCCGGCGCACCGGGGCGGCTCAGCGGCAGGAACTGCCAGTCGCCGTCGAGCATCGAGAACGGCCCGTCGACGAGCCTCATGCGCACGCGCTGGTTCGGCTCGTTCGTGTTGCGGGTGGTGAACGCATGACGCAGGCCGGCGTACTGCAGGGACAGCTTCGCGGTCACGCCGTCGTCGTGGCGTTCCAGGACCTCCGCGGACGAGCACCAGGGCAGGAACTCCGGATAACGCTCGACCTGGGTGACCAGGTCATACATCTCGCGCGGCGAGTACCAAAGGAGGACGGTCTTCCGGACGTGCTTCATGGCGGTTCTTAGAATGGCGGGATTGTAGGCGGCCCGATCGACCCCATCTGGGCGTCACCGGGCCGCCATCCGGCCCGCCTTCCCTCGGCGCTTGCGCCGACCTGGCGCGCCCGCGACCCGCACAAGAAGAGCTCCCATGTCCATTGCAGAAAACCGTCGCGCCCGATTCGAGTACCACCTCGAGGAGCAGTACGAAGCCGGCATCGTCCTCGAAGGCTGGGAGGTCAAGGCCATCCGTTCCGGCCAGGTGCAGCTGCCGGACGGTTATGTCGTCATCCGCGACGGCGAACTGTTCCTGATCGGCTGCCGGATCGATCCGCTGCGCACGGCGTCGACGCACGTCAACCCGCTGGCCGACCGCACGCGCAAGCTGCTGATGAGCGGCGCCGACATCCGCCGGCTGATCGGCAAGGTGGAGCAGCGCGGCTTCACGCTGATCCCGCTGGACCTGCACTACAAGAATGGCCGCGTGAAGGTGCAGATCGCGCTGGCCAAGGGCAAGGCCCAGCACGACAAGCGCGAGACCGAGAAGAAGCGCGACTGGGAACGCGAGAAGGGCCGCCTGATGCGGCACAAGGTCTCGGGTCCGTCGAAGGACTGAACGGCCGGCGACTCCCGCGCCCCGTCGCGGCAGGCGCCGCTTCCCAACGGATTGAACCTCGCCCGCCCCGGGGCAACTCAGCGCGCCTTCGTCGACGAGCGCGCGCCGCTTCGTCGCTCCTTCAAGCAGCGGCAGCGGCAACGATGCCGGGGAGTCGACCGTGTTCATCCCTTCCCATCCGGGCCCAGCGACACCTCTCCCATCGGACGACCTGTCGCCGGAGGGCTCGTCCGCAGGTCCCGATCCGTCATGCGATCCGGACGGGCCTGACAGGCCTCGGCAGCCCCATCGCTCGCGCCTCGGGCCGGCCCCTCGGCTTCCGGCCACCAACTCCCTGCTGGTCGCAAGAGGGCTGACCGATCTCGACGCCACGCTGCGACACGTCGTCCTGCCCCTGCCACCGGGCAGGGACGGCAGCGCCGAGACCCTGATCCGCCTGCGCGCGATCAGTGCGCACCTGGCGCAGTCCGCCGCGGACACCGCCCAGCGTCGCTCGCTGGCCGAGCAGTTGCTCCGGTGGGATGTGGTGTCGCACATGAGCCGGATGAACCGCGCCGATGGCCATCAACAAAGGTTTCCAGACTCCGCGATGGGCGGACACGACCAGGAATCCTGGCATCAGCTCGACGCCCTGCAGGCCTGCGCGAACGCCAACTACATGACGCTGCTGGGACGCCTCGCGACGAGTGGCGTGCTCACGCCCGAGGAGGTCTGGAGCGCCCTGTCACGGCGCCGCCACGCTTCTACGACCGACTGTTGCCGGAGAACTCGCGGACCCTGTCTCTCCCGCTGGCCCTGTTCTGCCGCGAGCTGGACGCATTGGACGCCGGCGTTCCACCGCCCCGTCGCGCGCCGATGCTGCTCCGCTGCTGCATCGGCGCGCCGCCTCCTTCCTTGGCCCGCCGCTTCGAGGCGGCATTGAAGGCCGCGCGTTCCTCGGACGAGTTCCCCCCGCCCGGGCAACGGCATGCCAAGGGTTTCGCGGCGATCAGCGATGACCTGGCGAGTGCACTCGACTGGGACGAACCGAAGTCGCGCTGGGGTTACCGCAACGCGGTGTCGCGGTTCCCCTTGCCCCTGTACCGGCAATGGAAAGCGGAGGACTTCGTCGATCGGCAGATCCGCGACGTGCTTCAGCGTCAATGGCAGTCGGAGGCGCGGAGAACTTCGCGCTCTGGGGATTGCAGCGGCCCGGCGCGCATGCCCGCCGCGCTGATGGAGACGCTCTGCGGCGAGACGATGAGGTCCTCCGTCGCCGCCGATTGGATCCGGGAGGTGACAAGGGCCCCGGCGGAGCTGTTGCCGTCGGTCCAGGAGCGATTCATGAGCGCCATCGAGACGCACCTCGCGCACAACGGCGGCCTGACGGCACGTGTGGTCTACGCGGCCGTCACCGCGAAAGAGCGACCGGCCGGCCCTCCGGTCGCGACGCAGGCGCGCGACGCGCCCTGAACGCGGCTCACGCCAGTGCCGTCAGGGCCTGCGTGAGATCGGCCCGCAGGTCCTCGACCTCCTCGAGCCCGATCGCGAAACGCACCAGCGTGCCGCCCTCCTCCGCTGTCCACGGCAGCCCCAGCGAGCGGCTGCGACTGAGGTCGTAAGGCACGACCAGGCTCATCGGACCGGCCCAGGAATAGCCGATCCCGAAGCAGGTCAGCGCGTCCACGAAGGCGTCGACGCGACGCGCGTCGAACTCGGGACGGAACACCGCGGAGAACAGGCATCCGCCCGCCTGCGGGCAGACGCGCTGCCAATGCGCATGGCCGGGCGAGTCCGGCAACGCCGGATGCAGCACCCGCGCCACTTCCGGTCGCGCGGCCATCCAGCGCGCAAGTTCGCGGGCAGCCGCATCCTGCGCGCGGTAGCGCAGCGCGATGCTCGGCAGGCCGCGCAGCACGGCCTCGACGTCGTTCTGGCCGACGCCGTAGCCGAGGTACTCGTGCGTGGCCACCAGTTGGCGGTTGAGCACGACGTCGCGCGTGCAGACCGCGCCCATCAGCAGGTCCGCGCCGCCGGACGGGAACTTGGTCAGCGCCTGCATGCTGATGTCGGCACCGAGTCCCGGCGCGACGTCCGGCGCCACCTCGAAGGCATTGAAGGCCAGCCCCGCGCCCCAGGTGTTGTCGAGCGCCGTGAGCACGCCGCGCGCGCGGCAGGCCTGGAGCAGGCCGATCAGATCGGGGAACTCCAGCGTGATCGATCCGGCGGCCTCGAGCCAGACCAGCTTCGTGCGTGCCGAAAGCAGCGCCTCGAATGCCGGCACGTCCAGCGGATCGTAGAAGCGGTGCGTGATGCCGAGCCGGGTCAGCAGGCCGTTGGCGAGGTGCCGGTTCTGGCCATAGACGTTGTCGGGCAGCAGCACCTCGTCGCCGGGCCGCAGGAAGGCCAGGCTGGTCAGCGTGATCGCGGACACGCCGCTGGGGGTGAGCACGCAGTGCTCGGCATGTTCGAGCGTCGCGATGCGCGCGGCCAGCGTGTAGGTCGTCGGCGTACCCGGCAGGCCGTAGCGGTAGCTGACGCCGTCCGTCGCGCGAGGCCGGTGCAGTTCCGCGGTGTTCTTGAACAGCACCGTCGACGCCTTGGCCACGGGCACGTGGATGGCGTCCCAGCCCTCGGGCGCCCGGTAGGGGTGGTGAATCTGTTCGGTGGACGGGCCGCGTCGGGTCACGACATCTCCTTGGAGTCAGGGGAACCAGACGGGCATTCTCCGGCACGCGTCAGGTCCGATGTCGAATGCGTCAAGCGGGCGCCCCGTGAATGGCGCCTGCCTGGCGCCGGATGGGTTGTCGACCGGAAACACCCACTGAGCCCGACGACTCCACTCCCAAGGACCCGCGATGCCGTCGATTTCACGCCTGCTCTCCCACCTCATTCCCTGCTTCAGGCAGTCACCGCCGCGGACGCCACCTGGCCGGTCGCGCCCTTCCGACGACGGCCCGGTGACGCTGTCCGATCGGCTCGCCCCGTTGAAGGAGGAATGGCCTGCGGCCGATTGCGCGGCCAGCGCCAGGATGAAGACGCTGAACCAGAGGACGGCCATGCCCACCGCGACTCAACAGCTGCTGCACGCGATGCATCTTCACCTGGCGCTGAGAGCAACGGTGAGACGCGGCGGGAGCGAGTCCGGCCCGCCCCCACCCGACCTGACTCGAGCCATCACGCAGGCTGCCACCGCGCTGACCCAGACCGAACGCCGGGCGTTGCAGCCCCATCTTGCGGAGCCGCAAGGATGGCTGGAATGGTCGAGATCCCAGCTGCTGCGCCGAGGCGATAAGGCCGTGGCCGCGCGGAAACAGGGCGCCCTGGTCGAGACCGATGCCCAGCGCCTGCTGCAGTCGTTACGAGACGCCTTGAGGTCGCCCGCCCCGCGTGACGGGACGAGGATTTCCGCAAGAGCCGCGCAGATCGACGATCCGGACGACGTGCATCAACAGCTTCGGAAAGCAGCGGCGGAGATCCGTACCTCCGGACATTGGACTGGAGCGGGGGGCGACCTGGCGCCGCATCTGGTCACGACCATGCCGGGCTGGCCCGAGGGCCTCTCACTGCGAATCGAGGACAAGGCGGGGATACGGGCGCCGATGGAATTCGGTCAATCGGCGCCGGGCCGGACGCCCGTCACGGTCCAGATCGACCATGTCCGCCACCACTATTCGCCGATCGTCGATGGACGACCGCGCGACGTGCCGGCGAAGGGAGACTGCTTCTACGAATCGGTCCTTCGGGCGATGCGAGTGAAAGACCAGCGCGCGCTCTTCAAAGGCATGCGCTTCCAGAAAGGCGCCGGCATGGGCGATCTGATCCGGGCCATGCGTCGCCAGGTGGCGGATGAACTCGAACGCCAGATCGAGCGTCCGGGCGGTCCACCGGATGAACTGTGCGCACAGGTGATCGCCCGGTGGGAGCGGGCGGATCTCCGCGCGCTTCCGGAGCGGCGCGCATCCCACGGATTGACCCAGGGATTCAGATAGGCAATGCGATCAGGTCGTGGCCTTCGGCGCCGACGATGCGGGCGCGGGTGAACTCGCCGACGCGCAGTTGCTTGCTGGCCTTCTCGGGCGGCAGCAGGCGCACGGTGCCGTCGATCTCCGGCGCGTCCGCGTACGAGCGGCCGACGCCGCCCTTGCGGCCGAGCGCCGGCGCGGAATCGACCAGCACCTGCATCGTCGCGCCGATGCGGCGTTGCAGCTTGGCGATCGAGACTTCCTCGGCCACCGCCATGAAGCGCGCGCGGCGTTCCTCGCGCACCTCGTCCGGCAGCGCGCCGTCGAGCGCATTCGCCGGCGCTCCTTCAATTGGCGAGTAGGCGAAGCAGCCGGCGCGGTCGATCTGGGCCTCGCGCATGAAGTCGAGCAGGTACTGGAACTCCGCCTCGGTCTCGCCGGGGAAGCCGGCGATGAAGGTCGAGCGGATGACGAGCTCCGGGCAGATCTCGCGCCAGCGCAGGATGCGCTCCAGGTTCTTCTCGCCGTTGGCGGGGCGCTTCATGCGCTTCTGCACGTCGGGGTGCGCGTGCTGGAACGGCACGTCCAGATACGGGAGGATGAGGCCCTCGGCCATCATCGGCACGATCTCGTCGACGTGCGGGTAGGGATAGACGTAGTGCAGGCGGACCCACGCGCCGTAGGGCTTGGCGATCTCGCCGAGCTGGGCCACCAGGTCGAACATGCGCGTCTTGACCGGCTTGCCGTCCCAGAAGCCGGTGCGGTACTTGATGTCGACGCCGTAGGCGCTGGTGTCCTGGCTGATGACCAGCAGCTCCTTGACGCCGGAGTCGAACAGCGCCTTGGCTTCGGACAGCACGTCGCCGATCGGGCGCGAGACCAGGTCGCCGCGCATGCTCGGGATGATGCAGAAGCTGCAGCGGTGGTTGCAGCCTTCGGAGATCTTCAGGTAGGCGTAGTGCTTGGGCGTCAGCTTGATGCCGGCGATGCCGCGGGCCTCGGGCACGAGGTCGATGAACGGGTCGTGCGGCTTGGGCACGTGGGTGTGGACGGCGTCCATCACTTCCTGCGTCGCATGCGGACCGGTCACGGCGAGCACGCTCGGGTGGATCTCGCGGACCATGTTGTCGGAGCTCGCGCCGGCCTTCGCGCCGAGGCAGCCGGTGACGATGACCTTGCCGTTCTCGGCCAGCGCCTCGCCGATGGTGTCCAACGATTCCTTGACGGCATCGTCAATGAAGCCGCAGGTGTTGACGATCACCAGGTCGGCGCCGGCGAAGGTCTTGGAGGTCTCGTAGCCCTCGGCGCGGAGCTGCGTCAGGATCAGCTCGGAATCGGTCAGCGCCTTCGGGCAGCCGAGGCTGACGAAACCGATCTTGGGCGCCTGGCCGCCGGTGGGGCTGCCCGTCTTCGCGGCGGCGGTGGGGTCGTAAGTCGTTGATTCCATTTGGGTTCCGCCGGGCGATCTGGCTGATGGGCTGGGGCGGCATTGTAAGCGAGGCGCCACTTTCCAGACAGGGGCCGGTTCTTTGCGCCCGGCCCGGCACCGTGGACGAGTGCCGCTGCACGCGCCCGGACACGGCCCCCGCCCCCGCCCCAGCGCCGCGTGCCGGCCCTGCCGGTCGCTGCGTGGATACTCGCGCTCCGGTCTTTCCTCACGTCCGCCTCGATGTCCGACCTTTCCTCGCGCTCCGAGCTCCTGCCCCTGATCGGCGACCGTGCCTCGGTGGAAATCGCCGCGCTGGTGATTCCGCCGGCCGTGATCGCGACCACGCAGGCGGGCCCGGCCAGTTGGGCGTGGACGTGGGCGTGGGCCTGGGCGACCGCCTGTGCGCTGGGATCGATCGGCGTCGCCGTCGCGCGCCGCCGCTTCCGGCGCGAGGCCGCGCTCATGCAGCCCGCCGACTTCGTGACGCGCTGGTCGCGACCGCTGGAGCGCTTCGCGCTCGCCTCCGGTCTGCTGTGGGGTCTGCTGCCCTGGGTCGCCGCCACCGGCGGTGTCTTCGAACACGCGGTCTTCCTGTACCTCCTGCTCGCCGACACGACGGTATCGACGGCAGCCTTCGCGGCCGCGGACCTCGCGTTCCTCGCCCGCTTCCTCTGTCCCGCGTGGGCAATGGCGGCGGTGGCGGTGCCGTTTGCCTTCCCCGCGCAATGGACGATCGTCCTGCCGCTGTGCCTGCTCTTTCCGTGGCTGGTGTGGCGATACGCGCGGACGTCCAACGGCCTCCTCGTCCAGCAGTCCCAGCTCAAGCGCCAGAGCGAGTCCCTCGCGCTCTCGCACCAGGCGGCACGCGATGTCGCGAACGCCGCGTCGCGCGAGAAGAGCCTGTTCCTGGCCACCGCCTCCCACGACCTGCGCCAGCCGCTCTACGCGCTGACGCTGACCGCGCAGGCCGCGCTCCAGCGCAACCGGGATCCGTCGCTGCGGCCGCTGCTGGTCGACATCGCCCAGGCCGCCGGCCACGTCAACGATCTGCTGAACTCGCTGCTCGATGTCTCCGTGCTGGACAGCCGCAGCGCCGAACTCGCGCTCCAGCCGATGGCGCCGGTGCCGCTGCTGTCGGAACTGCATGAGCGCTTCCAGCCGGAGGCGCAGGCGCGCGGCCTCGACTGGCGCATCCGGGGCCCGGAGGCGCCCGCCTGGGTCATCGCCGAGCCGGTGCTGCTGCGCCGCGCGCTCGCCAACCTGTTGCACAACGCCTTGCGCTACACGCCCGAAGGCGGCGTGCTGCTCGCGGTACGGCGCCGCGGTGGGAACTGGGCCATCGAGGTCTGGGACACCGGCATCGGCATGGCCGCGGCCAAGCGCGAGGCGCTGTTCTCCGCATTCCATCGCGGCGACGACGCCGCGCAGGTCACCGGCGACGGCCGGGGACTGGGCCTGTCCGTCGTGCGCGATTGCGTGCAACGGATGCAGGCTTCGATCGACTGGCACTCCACGCCGGGACGGGGCTCCTGCTTCCGCATCACCTTGCGCGGCGCGTCCCTCCCGTCAACGCCGATGACACGCGCGTCCGCGGCGCCGCATGCGTTCGAGCCGCTCATGGGCCGCGTGCTCGTGGTCGACGACGACCTCGGCGTGACGCGCGGCCTCGTCCATCTGCTGGGCGAATGGGGCCTCGACTGCCGCATCGCCAGCGACGCCGCCCAGGCGCATGCGGCGCTTGATGCGGGCTTCGCGCCCGATGTCGTGATGAGCGACCTGCGGCTGCGGCATGACGACGGCGGCTACGCGCTGCTGCAGGACCTGCTGGACCGGCGCCCGCTCGCGCGCGGCCTGGTGGTCACCGGCGAGTTCGACCTGCCCGACCTGCGCCGCGCCGAAGCCGACGGCCACCTCGTGCTGCGCAAGCCGGTGCAACCGGGGCCTCTGCATGCGGTGCTGCGGTCGATGCTCGCGTCGCGGGGGTGGTCGTCACCAGGCTGATCGAGCACCCGTGGCATGCGCGTTGCCGGTACGGAGCGACGAAGGACAGCATCCCCATGCACCTCGAAGGCTCCTGCCACTGTGGCCGCATCCGCTTCTCGGTCGACTCGACCGAGCCGTATCCGTTCATGCGCTGCTACTGCACGATCTGCCGCAAGACGGCCGGCACGGGCGGCTACGCGATCAACATCGGCGCCGACCGCCGCACGTTCAAGCTGATCAAGGGCAAGCGCGACCTGCGGGTCTATCGCGCTGTCCTCGACGGCAAGGAAAGCAGCGGCCAGCGCCACTTCTGCGGGCATTGCGGCACCGCGCTCTGGATGTATGACGACAACTGGCCGGACCTGATCCATCCGCACGCCAGCGCGATCGACACGCCGCTGCCGGAGCCTCCGGAGAACGTACACGGCCTGCTGGACTCCAAGGCGTCCTGGGTCAAGATCGAAGGCCAACCGGGCGATGCCCGCTTCGGGCACTTCCCCGACGAATCCCTGGCCGACTGGCACCGGCGGCACGGCTTCTAGGGAAGCGCTTGTGCCGATCACCGGCGAGCGTTGCCGGCCCCCTCGACCCGGGGGACCGCGGCGCCGGATCCTCGCGCGCCGCGCATTCGGTCACGGCGACGCGGACGCCACCCGCCGACGATGCAGGACCGGCTGACTAGCATCGCGCCCATGTCGAACACACGCCCCGCCCCGCTCCTGGACGTCGCGCCGCGCACGCGCGCGCAGCCCTTCGCCTGGATGAAACGGCGACCCGTGCTGGCGGCGCTCGCCCTGATCGCGGCGATCGTGCTGCTGGCGGTGTGGACGGGGCAGGACCCGTACGCCGATCGCGACGACTGCCTGGCGCGGCAAGGCACGCCGGTGGTCGTGAACGCAGCCCTGCATCAGACCGAGTGCCGCATCGTCGGCGAAGGCGCCGACGACGGGCTCAAGCGCTGAACGTGCTGAACGCGCCGCTCACTTCTTGGGCGGAGGCGGGAAGCCCGGCATGCCGGGAACGCTGGGGAAGATGTTCCCCGCGCTCTGGAACTGTTCCTGCATCTGCAGGAACAGGTTCTTGGACTGCTCGAGATAATTGCCCATCAGGCCCTGCATCATCGGCGCCTGACCGCTCATGAACTGCGACCACAGCTGCGGATCGAAGCCCCCGCCCTTGCTCGGGTCGGCGAAGCGGCTCTGCAGTTCGGTGACGGCCTGCAGGTTCTTCTCGAGGTAGGCCCCCATCAGGCCCTGCATCGCATGGCCGTAGAAGCGGATGATCTGCGCCAGCAGCGGCGTCGAGAACATCGGCATCCCGCCCATCTCTTCCTCCAGGATGATCTGCAGCAGGATGGAACGGGTCAGCTCATCGCCCGACTTCGCGTCGCGGACCTCGAAGTCCTCGCCGCCGAGCACCATCTTCTTGACGTCCGCCAAGGTGATGTAGCTGCTGGTCTGCGTGTCGTACAGCCGCCGGTTGGGGTACTTCTTCAGCACCCGCGGCCCCTTGGGGTGCGCGGGGTCCTCGCTGCCGGTTGCGGTCTTGCCGCGTCGGGCCGTCGCCATGCTGTCTCCTCTGAGGGTCTTCAACCCATTCTAGGAGGCGCCCGGCAAGCGGCCCGCCGGGTGATTTCCCTTGCTGTGCGGGAGGCGGATGGGACTGCCGTCGATGAGCCGGCAGTCTCCCACCGGCTCGGTCCGGCTCCGTCTGGCTCAGTCCGGCTTGACGTTGCCGTCCTTGATCACCTTCGCCCACTTGGCCTGCTCGGCCTTCTGGAACTCGAGGAACTGCGCCGGCGTGTTGGGCGTGTACTCCAGGCCCAGCGATTCCATCTTGGCCTTCACCTCGGGCAGCGCGACGATCTTCTGCACTTCGGCATTGAGCTTGGCCACGATGGGCGCCGGGGTGCCCGCCGGGAAGTACAGCGCCTGCCAGCTCGAGACGTCGAAGCCCGGCACGCCGGATTCGGCCAAGGTCGGCACATCGGGCAACTGCGCGCTGCGCTTCGCCGAGGTCACCGCCAGCGCCTTCACCTTGCCGCCCTTGATCTGAGGCAGCGCCACGGTCACCGTCTCGAAGCTCATCGGCACCTGGCCGCCCATCACGTCCTGGATGGCCGGCGCACTGCCCTTGTAGGGCACGTGCGTCAGATCGGCGCCGGTCATCAGTCGGAACACCTCGCCCGAGAGATGCTGCGACGTGCCCTGCCCCGCCGACGCGAAGGTGATGTCACCGGGCTTGGCCTTGGCTGCGGCGATGATGTCCTTCACCGTCTTGGCCTGCGAGCCCGGCCCGATCAGCAGCACGTTGGAGATCTTGCCCAGCAAGATCACCGGCGCGAAATCGCGATCGGCCTTGTACGGCATCTTGGCCAGCAGCGCGGGATTGATCGCATGCGTCGCGATCGTGCCCAGCAGCAGGGTGTAGCCGTCCGGCGCGGCCTTGGCCACGCTGTCCGCGCCCAGCACCCCGCCGGCGCCGGCCTTGTTGTCGACCACGATGGTCTGCTTGAGCGAGACCTGCAGCCGCGCCGCGATCTCGCGCGCCAGCACGTCGGACGTGCCGCCCGGCGCGAAGGGGACGATCAGCTTGACCGGCTGGGCCGGCCAGTTGCCGGCATCGGCGGCCTGCGCCGCCGTCATCGCCGTCATGCCCAGCACCACCGTCGCCGCCGCAGCGGCCAGGGCGCGTACGCGACCCCGCATCACCGAATTCATGTCGCTTGTCTCCATCCATGACGGCACGCGGCCCTCGCCGTGATCGACTCGGTACCGATACCATCTTCTTGATGAGCGGGATGGTATCGGTACCATCCAACGCGTCAAGATCGTGTTGATGAGGGATTTCACCGGGTCAGTGGCCGTTCATGCGCTGGCCCGCTGGACGAGTTCGAAACCGATGTCGACGGTACGGCGATCGACCGTGCCGCCGGCGCGGTCGAGGATGAAACGCGCCGCCTGCCGGCCGATGGCGAAGCCGTCGATGCGCACCGTGGTCAGTGCCGGTTCGAGGTCCCGCGCCAGCGCCAGATCGCCGAAGCCGACGATGGCGAGATCCTCGGGGATACGCAGGCCGCGCGCCTGCGCCTCGATCACGACGCCCAGCGCCAGCGAGTCCGAACTGCAGAAGACCGCGTCGACACCGTCCGGATGCGCCAGCAGTTCGGCCAGGCCGCGCCGGCCGCTGCCCAGCGTGGTCGGCGTGGCGACGGTGGCCACCGGCACGTCGGCGATGCCGAGCGCCCCGGCCTGGTCCTGGAAGGCGCGGAAACGCCGCATCGCGCGCTCGTCGCTGCCGGCCACGCCGGCCAGGCGGCGATAGCCGCGCGCATGCAGGTAGGACGCGACCTGGCGGCCCACCTCGACATGGGAGAAGCCGACCAGCATGTCGATCGGATCGGCGCTCTGGTCCCAGGTCTCGACGACGGGGACGCCGGAGGCGCGCAGCCGGGTGCGCGCCTGCTCGGAATGGCTGGTGCCGGTGAGCACCAGGCCGTCGGGCCGCCGGCCGATCATCGCGTCGAGCCAGGCTTCCTCGCGCGCGTTGTCGTAGCCGGTCTGGCCGAGCAGCACCTGATAGCCGGCCTCGAACAGCGCCTCGGTGAGGCTCTGCACGGTGTCGAGGAACACCGGCCCGGCGATCGTCGGCACGGCGACGCCCACCATGCGGCTCTTCATCGACGACAGCGCGCCGGCGAGCAGGTTGGGGACGTAGCCGGTCTTGCGCACCGCCTCGGACACCCGTTCGCGGACCTCGGGCGACACCTGCGCGGGGGTGTTGATCGCGCGGGACGCGGTGATCGGCGCCACGCCCGCGAGCTGCGCCACGTCGCGCAGCGTGACGGCGCCACTGCCCTTGCGGCGGCGGGGACGGGGGAAGGTCTCGATGTCGGACATATGGCGGCCGATCATAGGCGCGAGAGGTGAAAACGCCGTGCCGCACGGGGGCGCGACAGGCCTGTGCCCGACAGCCGTCGGCACCCGCGCGATGAATGCGTACCGACGCCGGAACCTTGACCGTGACCGTGACCGTGACCGTGACCGTGACCGTGACGAAGTGGAAAGCACAAAGCAGAACGCCCGCTGGGAAGCGGGCGTTCTGCCGAGGTGTCCCGAAGGACGTCCTACCGTCTGGTAGGCGCGATTGGATTCGAACCAACGACCCCCACCATGTCAAGGTGGTGCTCTAACCAACTGAGCTACGCGCCTGAAAAACTCGGCCAGCGGTGGTCAATCCACTGGTCCGTAAACAGAATCGCCCGCCGTTTGAAGCGGGCGACCTGTCGAGGTGTCCCGAAGGACTGCCTACCAATTCTGGTAGGCGCGATTGGATTCGAACCAACGACCCCCACCATGTCAAGGTGGTGCTCTAACCAACTGAGCTACGCGCCTGAAGAGCCTCGCAGTATATGCCGGATTTTGAGGTCCGTCCAGGAAGTCGCCCGAAACAGAACGTCAGACGCACGACGGACTCAACGACGGACTCAACGACGGACTCAACGACGGACTCAACGATGAGTCAGCGATGAACTCAGCGACGTCGCGCGCTCCGGATGCCCGAGACCTGCGACAGCGCCACCAGCGTCTGCTGCAGCCGCTGCGCATCGCTCACCTCGACGGTGAAATTCATCCGCGACAGGTCGCTGCGCGCGGGCTTGCCCTTGCCGCTCTGCTGGTTCACCGAGACCACGTTGAGCTTGTCCTTCGCGAACAGCTCCAGCACGTCCCGCAGCAGCCCCGGCCGGTCCGTGGCCTCGACGACCAGGTCCACCGGGTACATCGCGCCCTTGCCCGCCCGGTCGGGCGCGGGCTCGCCCCACGCGACCGCGATCACGCGCTCCGGCGCCGCCTGCGCCATCTGCCGCAGGTTCGCGCAATCGCAGCGATGGATCGCCACGCCCTTGCCGCGCGTCACATACCCCGTGATCTGATCCGGCGGCGCGGGCCGGCAGCAGCGCGCCAGACTCGTCAGCAACGAGTCCACGCCCACCACCAGCACGCCACCCTTGGGCGTGCGCCCTTCCCCGACCGCGCCCTTCGTGTGGCGCTGGACGAGCAGTTCCTCCTCGTCCGCCTCCGGCACCGGCGGACGCAGCAGCGTCTCGATGTTGCGCAGCGAGTACTCGTCCTTGCCGACGACCTCGAACAGCGCCTCGGCGCTCTTGAAGCCGAGCCTTCCCGCCAGGTCGTCGAGCTTGATCGCCGTCTTGCCTTCGCGCTGCAGCAGCTTCTCAACCAGTTCGCGGCCCTTGGAGATCGTGTGCGTCTGCACCTGTGCGTTGAACCACGCGCGCACCTTGGCCTTGCTGCGCTGGCTCTGCAGATAACCGAGCTCCGGGTTCAGCCAGTCCATCGACGGGCCGCCCTCCTTGAGCGCGACGATCTCCACCGTCTGGCCGCTCTGCAGCGGCGTGTTCAGCGGCACCATCTGGCCGTCGACCTTCGCGCCGCGGCAGCGGTGCCCCAGGTCGGTGTGCACCGCGTAGGCGAAGTCGATCGCGGTCGCGCCCGCGCAGAGCTCGACCACATTCGCCTGCGGCGTGAACACATAGATGCGGTCGTCGAAGTTCGAGTCGGTCTCGGCGACGTAGTCGCGTTCCCACGCCAGCAGTTGCCGCAGCACCGCCTTGCGGGCCTGCGCGACCTGCTCCTCGAACTCGCCCGCCGCGCTCACGCCGGCGTAGCCCTTGGTGCCCGCTTCCTTGTAGGCCCAGTGCGCGGCGACGCCGTGCTCCGCATGCTCGTGCATGGCACGCGTGCGGATCTGCACTTCCATCGGCCGGCCGTCCGCCGCGATCACCACCGTGTGCAGCGACTGGTAGCCGTTGGGCTTCGGACGCGCGATGTAGTCGTCGAACTCGCCGTCCACCGGCAGGTAGCGCTCGTGCAGTTGCGCCAGCACCGCGTAGCAGTCCGCGACCTCCGGCACGACGACGCGCAGCGCGCGCAGGTCGAAGACGCGTTCCAGCGTCAGGCCCTTGCCGCGCATCTTCTTCCAGATGCTGTACAGGTGCTTGGGCCGGCCCTGCACCTGCGCGTCGATGCCATGCGCCTGCAGTTCGCGCTCGAGCGCGGCCCGCACCGTCTCCACCGACTGCTCGCGCTCGACGCGCTTCTCGTGCAGGCCCTTGGCGAGCTGGTGGTAGTGCTCAGGCTCCAGGAAGCGGAACGCCAGGTCCTCCAGCTCCCACTTGATCTGCCAGATGCCGAGCCGGTTGGCCAGCGGCGCGAAGACCTGCAGCGACTCCGCCGCCAGCTCGCGCGGACACGGCGTCTTGCTCGCCGCGAACCAGCGCAGCGATTGCAGCCGCGACGCCAGCCGCAGCAGCACCACGCGCAGGTCGCGTGAGAACGCCAGCAGCATCTTGCGCACGAGCTCGGTCTGCTCCTGCCGGCGTTGCTCCTCGACGCGCGCCTCGCGCGCCGCGCGCTGGATCTGCACCAGCCGGCGCGTGTGCGCGACCAGGCTCGCATCGCTCTCGCCGAAGGCCTTGGCGACGATCTCTTCGGGCTTGTTCAGGTAGTCGCCGGCGTACACCAGGTAGGAGGCCGCCTGCATGGACGGCGCCGCGCCGACCCCGGCCAGGATCGCCGCCACGCCGTCCGCGTGGTCGAGCGCCGGCTCCCCGGTGCCCAGCAGGTGATCGGCCAGCAGCGGCTCCGCGAACGCGCGGGCACGTCGCACCGGATCCGCCGTCTCTTCGGCGCGCGGCTGCGCCGCGGGCAACCGGTGAGGCAGGTCCCCGTCCAGCAGGGCCACGATGGGCGCCGCCTGGTCCTGCCGCAGCCCCAATTCCGTCTTCATTCGTCGTTCATCCGTGTCGTCGGCGGCGCGTGCGCCGCCGCGACGTCATCCGCGGTCGAGGAATTGCTCCACCACGCGGATCTGTTCTTCATGCACCAGCGTCGGCGCATGGCCGACTCCTGGGAACTCGTGCAGCTCGGCGCGCGGGCCGCGCTGCGTCATCAGCTCGGCGGTCGTGCGCGTCAGCAGGTCCGAATCGCCGCCGCGCAGCAGCAGCGTCGGACAGCGCACCGCGTCGTAGGCCGCCCAGAGCTGCGCCTCGCCGGCTTTCGCCAGCTCCGGCGTCAGCCCGGCCAGGCCCTGGCCGATGCGCGGGTCGTAATGCAGCCGGCAGCGATCGCCGTCCGGTTTGAACATCGCCCGCGACAGCGCCAGCCACTGGTCGTCCGTGTGCGGCCCGAAACCTTGCGAGATGCCGCGCAGGTAGTCCGCGCCCTGCTGGCAGTTCTCGAACTGCGGCGCCCGGCCGAGGTAGCTCGCGATGCGCTGCAAGGCGACGAACTCGATCGTCGGTCCCACGTCGTTGAGGATCAGCCGCTTGATCGGGCTGGCCGGCATCGCCGCCAGCGCCAGGCCGATCAGCCCGCCCATCGAGGTCCCCAGCCAGTCCACCTGCGCGGGCCCCAGGCGCGCCAGCAGCGTGACCATGTCCGAGACATATTGGGGGAGCTGGTAGTTGCGAGGATCGCCCAGCCATTCCGACTCCCCGCGACCGACGACATCCGGGCAGATCACCCGGAAACGGTTGCTCAGGCGTCGCGCGATCACGTCGAAGTCGCGACCCTGCCGCGACAGCCCGTGCACACAGACCAGCACCCGAGGGTTGTCGGCCTGCCCCCACTCCCAATACGCGACCCGGTGAAGGCCACAAGGGCTCAGCGCCTGGACTTTTTTCAACAAGGGTTCAGACATCGCTCGTATCCTTTGTCCCCATCCTAACAACCCTGAAGAGGACGCGGCATGTTGAAAGGCAAGACGGCGCTGGTCACCGGCTCCACGAGCGGCATCGGATTGGGGATCGCCCTGACCCTGGCCAAGGAAGGCGCGAACATCGTCCTGAACGGCTTCGGCGACCACGCCGGCCCGAAGGCGGAGGTCGAGGCGCTGGGCGTGAAGGTCGGCTACCACGGTGCCGACATGAGCAAACCCGCCGAGATCGAGGCCATGATGGCCTACATCGACCAGGAGTTCGGCGGCTGCGACATCCTGGTGAACAACGCCGGCATCCAGCACGTGGCCAACGTCGACGAGTTCCCGCCGGAGAAGTGGGACGCGATCATCGCGATCAACCTCAGCTCCGCCTTCCACACGATGCGCCTGGCGCTGCCCGGCATGAAGAAGAAGAACTGGGGACGCGTCGTGAACATCGCGTCGACGCACGGGCTGGTGGCGTCGGCGGGCAAGTCGGCCTACGTGGCCGCCAAGCACGGCCTGGTCGGCCTGACGAAGTCGGCGGCGCTGGAGACCGCCCTCCTCCCCGTCACCGTGAACGCGATCTGCCCCGGCTGGGTGCTGACCCCGCTGGTACAGAAGCAGATCGACGACCGCTCGGCCAAGGAGAAGCTCGATCCCGCCGAGGCCAAACGTCAGCTGCTGGCCGAGAAGCAGCCCTCGCTGCAGTTCACGACGCCTGAGGAACTCGGCGCGCTGACCGTGTTCCTGTGCTCGGACGCCGCGGTCAACGTGCGCGGCCAGGCCTGGGCGATGGACGGCGGCTGGACCGCGCAGTAGCGATCCCTGCGCAGCTCGCGCCATGAACAACGCCCGGTCGACGCCGGGCGTTGTTCATTCAGGCATGCGAGCCTGTCGCGTGATCAGCGCGTGATCAGCACGTGATCAACGTGTCATCACGACGTTGCCGTTCACGTTCACCGTGACGGTGGCCTTGCCGGATTCGACCGGCAGGGCTTCATCGGCCGACGAGGCCATCGTCTTGAAGCGCGCCTGGGCCGCCATCATGACGGGCGCCGGCTGGTCGGCGTTCACGCTGACCTCGCCGATGCGGTAGCCCGAATAACCGAACTGCTTCGCGTACAGGGCCGCCTTGGCTTTGTAGCTGGCGATCGCCTGCGCGACCACGTCGTCCTCGGCCTTCTCGCGCGCCTCGCGCGACAGCCCGTAGCTGACGTTGGCGATGGCCAGCGAGTTGATGCGGCCGCTGAGCTTGGAGATCGCCTCGATGTCGCGGCCCTGCACCAGCAGCTCGACACTGCCTTGCCAGCCGGTGATCTGCGGCGCGGCGCTCGAGCTGCCCTTGGGCTGGCCGTAGCGCGGATAGACCGACAGGTTGCCCGCCTGCAGATCGACCTGCCCCGGCTTGGCGACCTTGCGCGCCTCGGTCAGCGCGGCCTCGAGCGCCTGCTTGAGCTCGTTCTGGACGGCGCCCGCCTCCTTGCCCTCGCGGGTGGTGGAGAAGCGCAGCTGCAGCAGGTCGCGGGTCACTTCGGTGGTGGCCGAGGCATTCAGCGCGAGCACGTCGGTCCGGGCGGCCTGGGCCTGCGCCATCGCGGGCAGGACCGCCACCGCACCGGCGGCGATCAGGGTGCGGGCAAGGATCTTGGAGCTTCGGATCATTCGGGTTCCTACGGAGAGTCCAGGTGGGAACCAGCATAACGCGTGAGGAAAGCGTCACGGTTGACCACCACGGCGCGCCGTCCATCCGCCTTTTTGGGTCATTCATCGACCTCCGGTAGGGATATGGACAGCCCTGTTACAAAAGATGTAACCATCCGGTAAGGACTGATGCATCCCGCAAACAGGTCGAAAAACAGCCCTTACAGTCCCGCTGTTACAAATTCCGGAGTGGCCGCCATGCAAACCACAACCCGCCCCAACCGTGTCCTGGTCGTGGATGACGACGCCCGCATCCGCGACCTCCTTCGCCGCTATCTGGCCCAGGAGGGCTTCGAAGTCCTGCTGGCCGAAGACAGCAAGGCGCTCAACAAGCAGCTGACGCGCGAGACCGTGGACCTCATCGTCCTGGACCTGATGCTGCCCGGCGAGGACGGCCTGTCCATCTGCCGACGGCTGCGCGCCGCGGGCGACAGCACGCCCATCATCATGCTGACCGCCAAGGTCGAGGAAGTGGACCGGATCGTCGGCCTCGAGGTCGGCGCCGACGACTACCTGGCCAAGCCCTTCAACCCGCGCGAACTGCTGGCCCGCATCAACGCGGTGCTGCGCCGCCGTCCGCCGCCGGAAGCGCCGGGCGCGCCGTCCAAGGAACCGATGACGGTCCAGTTCGGCCCGTTCGAGTTCGACCTGGCGCTGCGCCGCCTGGCCAAGAACGGCGATCCCGTGCCGCTGACCACCGGCGAGTTCTCGATGCTGAAGGCCCTGGTGCGCCACCCGCGCCAGCCGCTGTCGCGCGACAAGCTGGCCATGCTGGCCCGCGGCCGCGAGTTCGAGCCCTTCGACCGCAGCCTGGACGTGCAGGTCTCGCGCCTGCGCAAGCTGTTGGAAGAAGATCCGGCGCAGCCGCGCTTCATCCAGACCGTGTGGGGGGTAGGCTACGTGTTCGTTCCGGACGAGGCGGCCTGATCCCGTGGCTCCCCCGCGTCTGGCGCTGAACCTGTTCTGGCGCACCTTCGCGCTGCTGGCGCTGCTGCTGGCGGCCGGTGTGCTGGCGTGGCAGCAGACCTTCAAGGCCCTGGAGGCCGAACCCAAGGCCCTCGAAGCGGCGCAGCAGCTGGCCGGCCTGGTCAACCTCTCGCGCGTGGCGCTGTCCAGCACCGACGCGATCAACCGCGTGGCGGTGGTCAAGTCGCTGGCGCGCAGCGAGGCGGTGTCGGTCGAGGTCGCCGAAGCGACCGACCGCTGGCTGCCCTACGAGAACTCGCCCTTCGCGCAGCGTCTGCGCAAGGAGCTGGTCTCGCGGCTCGGACCGCAGACGGTGCTCGCGAGCGGGCTGAACGGCGTGCCGGGGTTGTGGGTGAGATTCGATGTCGGCCCGGACCAGTTCTGGCTGCAGACCAATCCGGCGCCGCTGCAGGCCAACATCTCCAGCAACTGGTGGTGGATCGCGATCGCGCTGGGCGCGTCGCTGCTGGGCGCCGCGGCCATCGCGCGGCTGATCAACCAGCCGCTGCGCGAGCTGTCGATCGCCGCGAGCCGCATCCGCGAGGGCGAGTACGACTCGCGCCTGGACGAAAGCACGCTGACCAGCGAGATCCGCGAGGTCAACATGGGCTTCAACCGGATGGCGCGCGAGCTGGCCAAGATGGAAGAAGACCGCAGCGTGATGCTGGCGGGCATCTCGCACGACCTGCGCACGCCGCTGGCGCGACTGCGGCTGGAAGCGGAGATGAGCGTCAACGACGAGCAGGCGCGGACCTACATCGCGCAGGACATCGACCAGCTCGACGCGATCATCAACAAGTTCATGGACTACGCGCGGCCGAGCGAACTGCAGCTGCAGGCGCTCAACCTGCGCGAGCTGGTGGAGCGCGAGGCGCAGGGCTTCCGCGACCCGCAGCAGATCCAGATCAGCGTGCGGCTGTCCGCGGCGCTGCGCATCTGGACCGACCCGACCGAGCTGGGCCGCATCCTGCTGAACCTGTTCGAGAACGCGCGCCGCTACGGCCACCACGGGGACGAGCCGACGCGCGTCGAGGTGACCGCCGAGGCCGACAGCGCCTGGGTGCTGCTGACGGTGCGCGACCACGGGCCCGGCGTGCCGCCGGACAAGCTCGCGAAGCTGACGACGCCCTTCTACCGCGGCGACACGGCGCGCACGGCGGCGACCGGCGCGGGCCTGGGCCTGGCGATCGTCGAGAAGTCGGTGCAGCGCCTGGGCGCGCAACTGCGGCTCGCGAATGCCGACGACAGCGGCTTCGTCGCGCAGCTGAGACTCAAGCGCGCGAGCGTCTGACCGCGGTCAACATCCCCGCGGTCAACGTGCCTCACTGGGCCCGGAACAGGGCTTGAGGGTCCTGGAGGGAGCCCTCATGCCCTGTGATGGGCCGCGCTCGGCGGTGATGGGGAGTCAGTCTCCGCGCACCAGCAGGCAGACGGCGCGTGCCTCGATCGCCTTGAGTTCGCCGACCGGCCCCATCTTCTCGGCCGTCTTGGCCTTCACGTTGATCTGGCCGGGGTCGATGCCCAGCACTTCGGCGAGCCGCTGGCGCATCGCCGGGATATGCGGCGCCATCTTGGGCTGCTGCGCAATGATGGTGCTGTCGAGGTTGCCGATCACCCAGCCCAGGTCCTTCACGCGCCGGTAGGCCTCTTCGAGCAGCACCATCGAATCGGCGCCCTTGAACTCGGCGGCGGTGTCGGGGAACAGCTTGCCGATGTCGCCCAGCGCGGCCGCGCCGAGCAGCGCGTCGGTGATCGCGTGCGCGAGCGCGTCCGCGTCCGAGTGGCCCAGCAGGCCGTGCGTGTGCGGGACCGTGATGCCGCCGAGGATCAGCGGGCGGCCGGTGACGAGCTGGTGGGTGTCCCACCCCTCGCCGATGCGGAAATTCAGGACCATGAGGATGTGGCGTTGACTGCGGTGAACAAGCGGGTCGGCGGTCGAAAAAGCAGACGCGACGGAAGGAGCGGACGATGCCGCGCCCAGTGCGGAAGGGCCCAGTGCGGCAGCGCTCAGTGCGCAAGCACTCAGTGCGGCAACGCGTTGGTGACGACGAGCGGACCGTTGCGGGTGACGATCATCGTGTGCTCGAACTGCGCGGACAGGTTGCCCTTGACGCCGGAGAGGGTCCAGCCGTCGGCCTCCTCGTCGACCCAGCGGCTCTTGGTCGACAGGAAGGGCTCGATGGTGATGACCATGCCTTCGGTCAGCACGCGCGTGTCGTTCGCGTCGTAGTAGCCGGGGATGCTCTTGGGCTCCTCGTGCAGCGAGCGGCCGACGCCGTGGCTGCAGAGGTTCTCGATGATCTTGAACTTGTGCGCCTTGGCCACGCGTTCGATCGCGTGACCGATGCGGTTGATCTTCGCCCCGGGTCTCACTTCCTTCATCGCCTGCTCCAGCGCGTACTGCGCGGCGAAGACCAGCTGCGTCTTCGTCGGCGTCGTCGGCGGGACGATGCGCGTGCCGCCGGTGTCGCCGAAGTAGCCGTCCAGCTCGGCCGAGACGTCGACGTTGACGACGTCGCCCTTCTGGATCACGCGGTCGCCGGGGATGCCATGCGCGGCCTGCTCGTTGATCGAGATGCAGGTGGCGCCGGGGAAGTTGTACATCACGCGCGGCGCGGACTTCGCGCCGAATTCCGTCAGCCAGCGCTCGCCCATCTGGTCGAGCTCGAGCGTGGTCATGCCGGGCCGGATCGCGTCCAGCATGCGGCGCAGCACGGTGGCGACGGCTTCGCCGGCGGCCTTCAGGCCCTGGATATCGTCATCGGATTCGACAGTCATGCGCGGCTCCTGAGCAGGCGTTCGGCCAACGCGAAGTCGGCGGGATAGGTGACCTTGAAGTTTTCCATGGAAGCTTCGACCAGACGCGGCGAATGGCCCAGCGCCTCGACGGCGCTGGCCTCGTCGGTGATGCCTTCCATCGGGCCGGCCAGCGCGGGCATCAGCAGGCCGAGGCGGAACATCTGCGGCGTCTGCGCGGCCCACTTGCCGCGGCGGTCGACGGTGGCGGCGACGCGCGTCGACGGCGCCGCGCCGGGATCGGTGCCCGGGCTCGCGACCACCGCGTCCTTGAGCGTGTCGGCCACGGGCAACGCGAGCAGACCGCCGACCTCGTCGTCGTCGCAGGCGTCGATCAGCGCATCGACCCATTCGGGACGGAGCAGGCAACGGGCGGCGTCGTGGACGAGCACCCAGTCGTGCGGCTGGGCACCGCGTTCGCGCAAGGCCTGCAGGCCGGCGGCGACGGTGTCGGCGCGTGTCGCGCCGCCGGTGCGTGCGATCCAGCCGTGCTCGCCTTCGAAGCCGGGGACGGCGGATTCGAACTGGTCGTCGTCCGGCGAGAGCACGACCAGCGTGGCCTCGACCCGCGCGACGGCGCCGAGCGCCGCCAGCGTGTGCGCGATCAGGGCGCGGCCGGCGAGCGGGACGTACTGCTTGGGGCGGTCGGCGCCGGAGCGGCTGCCGACGCCCGCGGCCGGCACCAGCGCGAAGCAGCGCGGCGTCAGGCCGATGGGAAAGGAACTCATGGGGTCGATTGTAGGGAGCGCCTTGCAGGGAGCGCCAACCTCGGCATGAACGCCCTCTCCCGCACGGCGGGAGAGGGCGGGGGGAGAGGGCGGGGGCTGAGGGCCAGCGGCGGTGGACGTGCGGCCCGACGCGGGGACGCCGATTCGATCGGCGAAAATCCCGTCTCCTGCCCTCCCCTGTTCCGAATGCCGTGTTCGCCATCGCCGACATCCACCGCCGCCTGACCGCGCTCGGCGCCAACGAGGCGCACGCGGGACGCGTGCTGCGGCACTGGGTCCAGGCCCGGCCGCTGACCGAGGGCCGGCGCCAGCTGGTGCACTACCTGCCGCTGGCGGTGCGCGACGCGCTGCCGGCGCTGATGGACGAGCTGCACGGGCTGGCGACGCTGGTCGAGCGGCATCCGGGCGAGGACGGCTCCGCGCGACTGCTGGTGCGGCTGCAGGACGGCCAGACGGTCGAGAGCGTGCTGCTGCCGCGCGACGGCCTGTGCGTGTCGAGCCAGGTCGGCTGCGCCGTGGGTTGCCGCTTCTGCATGACCGGCAAGGACGGGCTGCTGCGGCAGGTCACCAGCGCCGAGATCGTCGCGCAGGTGGCGCTGGCGCGGCGCGAGCGGGCGGTGAAGAAGGTCGTGTTCATGGGCATGGGCGAGCCGTCGCACAACCTGGAGGCCGTCATGGAAGCGATCGAGCTGCTCGGACTCGAAGGCAACATCGGCCACAAGAACCTGGTGTTCTCGACGGTCGGCGACCTGCGCGCGTTCGAGCGGCTCGCCTCAGGTCCCGTCAAGCCGGCACTGGCCCTGTCGCTGCACACGACCAAGCCCGACCTGCGCCGCGAGCTGCTGCCGCGTGCACCGCGGCTCACGCCGCGCGAACTGGTCGAGGCCGGCGAGCGCTACGCCCGCCAGACCGGCTATCCGATCCAGTACCAGTGGACGCTGCTGGCGGGCATCAACGACGGCGAGGACGAACTCGACGGCATCGTCGACCTGCTCAAGGGCCGGTACGGCGTGCTGAACATGATCCCGTACAACAGCGTGCCCGAGCTGCCCTACGTGCGGCCCGACTGGGACAAGGCGCGCGACATCGCCCGCCGGCTGCATCAGCGCGGCGTGCTGACGAAGCTGCGCGACTCCGCCGGGCAGGATGTGGACGGCGGCTGCGGGCAGTTGCGGGCGCGCAGCCTCGATGTCCAGCCGACGTCGATGCGCGAGGCCCGCCGGTCGATTCCCATCGCCTCGGCGGACTGAGCATCAGCGCGCCTCGACCTCGACCTCGACGTCCGTCGGCGGCGGTTGGCGCCTCTCAGCGGACGTCGGCGGACGTCGGCGCACGTCAGCGCGCCTCGACGCGCAACAACGTGCATCAACGCGCCTCGCTCACAACGCATAGGCGACGCTCACCCACAGCTGCGGCATCCGCGCCTTCGGCGCCGACAAGGACCGCCGATGCATCGCCGTGCCGAGGCGCCATCCCGCCGCGCCGTCCGCGCTCCAGGGTCCGTGCTGCCAGCGCAAGCCGACGCCAGCGCCGGCAAGCGTGCGACCCTGGGGCAGGACGCGCGCACGAGCGCTCGTCTCCCACGGCGTGTGGCTGAACCTCACCCGCCCGGCGTCGACGAACCCGAACGGCTCCAGGGCCTTCCACCGGTATCGCAGCTCCATCTGCGCCAGGACACCGTGGTCGCCCGAGGCCTCGCCCAGCGGCCACGCCCGCACGCCGTGCGCGCCGCCCAGGGGGAACTTCTTCGAGGCATCCAGGTTCTTGTTCGCGATCTGCCCGCTCCCGCGCAGCAGCAGTCCCCACGCGTTCCACTGCTTGAGCAGCGCCAGGTCGCTCGACAGCAGCAGGTATTCACCCGCCGAGCGCGCGCTCGCGGCATCAGCCACCGCCGCCGCCGCATCGCGCAGGCGCACATCGCCGACCTCCATCCACACGCCGCCCCAGGCGGCACTGCCCGCCGACGGAACCATCGCCGCCTGCAAGCCCGTGGTCACCGCCACCGCCCGTCGCGAATCGGTGAACGCCATCGCCTTGCGCGCGTAGGACGCGTTGGAGGCGTTGGAGGCGTTGGAGGCGTTGGAGGCGTTGGACATGGTGGATGCCTTGGACGTATTGGGCGCGTGGCCCATGCGCCGCAGCTCCACGCCGATCTGCCAGCTCAACCGCCCGTTCCCCGTCGTGGTCAGCGGAACGTCCACCGCCGCCCCCAACGCGTCGACCTGCCCCTGCGCGCCGGACCGCGCGAGCGCCCTGCCCAGCCCGTAGTGGTGATGGCTGGCCGCCACCGCGCCCCGCGTGCCACGCGAGCCCAGCGGGAACCGGTAGGCCGCGATGCCATCCCAGCCCTTGGCGCCCGGCCCCGCACCCGAGGCGATCGAGACACCCGGCGGGCTTGACAACGCCTGCACCTGTGATCCCGTCGACAGCGACGCGGGTGATCCAGTCGGCGCCGACGAGGGCGTCGGGGCCTGACCGAGGACCGGCGCCACGCCCGCCAGACAGGCGAGGCCAACCGCAACGGACATCGCGTGCCGCCAGGCACCGGGAGAACACACGGATCGCCGCGACGACCGTCCGGTCGCTGGCGCCCCTTCGATGAATGAACTCTGCATGCTGGAGAAATGCTCAATGAGAGACCTCCATTCTTCGAAGCGCGGGCGTTCTCACCAATCGCCGCGGATCACCAACGCGGCGTCACCACCAGCCTCATCGCGGCACCTCGACCCTGGAATGCATCAGGAACCGCGCGCCGGGTACGCCGACTGCTCCCGGGATGGTCCGCACAACGCCCCTGCGCCTCCTTGCACCTCCGCCTTCTTGCGTCCCCTTGCGTCCCTTCGCGCCCCCTTGCGCCCACTTGCGTCCCTCTTGCTTCCCTCTTGCTTCCCCCCTTCCGCGCCCCTTGTCGCTCCTGTCACGCCGTGTCGCGGCGGGCTCCCTACAATTCCCCCGAGCCCCTTCCCGGGGCTGTTCTCATTTGTGCGCCATGCAGCTGTCCACGATCTCCCCCGGCAAACGCTTCACCCTGCCCCGCCCCACCGGCTCCGCCGACGCGCTGCTGCTTGCCCGCTTCGCGCGGCAGCAGCAGGCCGCCGGCCGGCTGACGCTGATCGTCACCGCCGAACCCGGCGACACGCAGCGCCTGGAGGACGAGCTCAAGTTCTTCGCGCCCGAGCTGCGCGTCGCCGTCTTCCCCGACTGGGAGACCCTGCCCTATGACAGCTTCAGCCCGCACCAGGACCTGATCTCCGAACGGCTGGCCACGCTGTGGCGGCTGCTGCAGGCCAACGGGAAGCCGGTCGCCGAGCGCGACCTCGACGTCGTGCTCCTGCCCGCGACCACCGCGCTGACGCGGCTGGCGCCGCCGTCCTTCCTCGCCGCGACGACCTTCAACTTCCGCCAGAAGCAGCGCCTGGACGAGGCCGGCCTGAAGCGCCAGCTGACGCTGGGCGGCTACCAGCACGTCAGCCAGGTCGTCTCGCCCGGCGAATACGCCGTGCGCGGCGGCCTGATCGACCTCTACCCGATGGGCTCGCTGGTGCCCTACCGCGTCGACCTGTTCGGCGACGAGGTGGACTCGATCCGCGTCTTCGATCCGGACTCGCAGCGCTCGCTGTACCCGGTGCCCGAGGTCCGCCTGCTGCCCGGGCGCGAGTTCCCGATGGACGAGGCCTCGCGCAAGGCCTTCCGCGCCCGCTGGCGGGAGAAGATGGACGGCGATCCGACCAAGTCCCGCATCTACAAGGACATCGACACGGGCCTGGCCACCGGCGGCATCGAGTACTACCTGCCGCTGTTCTTCGACGAGGTCGCCAGCGTGTTCGATTACGTGCCGGCGGAGGCGGGCCTCGTGCTGCACGGCGAAGTGGACGAGGCGCTGCAGCGCTACTGGACCGACACGCGCGAACGCCACCGTTTCCTGCAGCACGACCCGGACCGGCCGATCCTGGCGCCCGAGGAGATCTTCCTGCGGCCCGAGGAGTTCTTCACCGCGACGCATCGCCACGCGGTGCTGGCGGTGCGGGGCCACGAGGCCGTCGACTACGCGCGTCCGCTGCCCGACGTCAGCGTCGAGCGCGGCGCGCAGGAGCCGCTCGCGCGCCTGGCCGCGCACCTGAAGTCCACCGACTTCCGCGTGCTGCTGCTCGCCGAGAGCGAAGGCCGCCGCGAGAGCCTGCTCGAGCTGCTGCGCGACAACAAGATCGATCCGCCGTCGGTGAAGGACCTCGCCGAATTCGAGGCGAACAAGCACGAGCGCTTCGCGATCACCGCCGCGCCGCTGGCGGCGGGCTTCTTCTGGTTCGAACCGGACGAGGGGCGCCAGATCCAGCTCTTCACCGAGACCGAGCTCTTCGCGACCACGCCCACCACGCGCCGGCGCCGCAAGCAGGAGCAGGTCAGCGACGTCAACGCGCTGATCAAGGACCTGTCCGAGCTGAAGGTCGGCGATCCGGTGGTGCACACCAACCACGGCATCGGCCGCTACCTGGGGCTGATCAACATCGACCTCGGCGACGGCCCCAGCGAGTTCCTGCACCTGGAGTACGCGGACAAGGCCACGCTCTACGTGCCGGTCGCGCAGCTGCACCTGATCAGCCGCTACACCGGCGTCAGCGCCGAGGAGGCGCCGCTGCACCGCCTGGGCTCGGGCCAGTGGGACAAGGCCAAACGCAAGGCCGCCGAGCAGGTCCGCGACACCGCCGCGGAGCTGCTCAACCTCTACGCCCGCCGCGCCGCGCGCGAGGGCCATGCGTTCCGCTACTCGCCGCACGACTACGAGGCCTTCGCCGCGAGCTTCGGCTTCGAGGAAACGCCCGACCAGCGCGCCGCGATCCACGCCGTCATCCAGGACATGATCAGCCCCAAGCCGATGGACCGGCTGGTGTGCGGCGATGTCGGCTTCGGCAAGACCGAGGTGGCGCTGCGCGCCGCCTTCGTCGCGGTGATGGGCGGCAAGCAGGTCGCGCTGCTGGCGCCGACGACGCTGCTGGCCGAGCAGCATTACCAGAACATCGCCGACCGCTTCGGCCGCTGGCCGGTCAAGGTCGCCGAGATGAGCCGCTTCCGCTCCGCCAAGGAGATCAAGGCGGCGATGGAGGGCCTGGCCGACGGCTCGATCGACATCGTCATCGGCACGCACAAGCTGCTGTCGGCGGAGGTGAAGTTCAAGCGCCTGGGACTGCTGGTCATCGACGAGGAGCACCGCTTCGGCGTGCGGCACAAGGAGGCGATGAAGGCGATGCGCGCCGAGGTCGACGTGCTGACGCTGACCGCCACGCCGATCCCGCGCACGCTGGGCATGGCGCTGGAGGGCCTGCGCGACCTGAGCGTCATCGCCACCGCGCCGCAGCGGCGCCTGGCGATCAAGACCTTCGTGCGCAGCGAGACCAGCGGCACGATCCGCGAGGCCATCCTGCGCGAACTCAAGCGCGGCGGCCAGGTCTACTTCCTGCACAACGAGGTCGAGACGATCGAGAACCGCCGCATGAAGCTCGAGGAGCTGCTGCCGGAGGCGCGCATCGTCGTCGCGCACGGCCAGATGCCCGAGCGCGAGCTGGAACGCGTGATGCGCGAGTTCGTCGGCGGCAAGCACAACGTGCTGCTGTGCTCGACCATCATCGAGACCGGCATCGACGTGCCCAGCGCCAACACCATCGTCATCAGCCGCGCCGACAAGTTCGGCCTGGCGCAGCTGCATCAGTTGCGCGGGCGCGTCGGGCGTTCGCACCACCAAGCCTATGCCTACCTGATGGTGCCGGACGTCGAGGGCCTGACCAAGCAGGCGGCGCAGCGGCTGGAGGCGATCCAGGCGATGGAAGAGCTCGGCTCGGGCTTCTACCTCGCCATGCACGACCTGGAGATCCGCGGCGCCGGCGAAGTGCTGGGCGAGCACCAGAGCGGCAACATGATGGAGATCGGTTTCCAGCTCTACAACGAGATGCTGTCGGAAGCCGTGCGCTCGCTCAAGGCCGGCCGCGAGCCGGACCTGCTCAGCCCGCTGTCGGCGACCACCGAGATCAACCTGCATGCGCCCGCGCTGCTGCCGGACGCCTACTGCGGCGACGTGCACCAGCGGCTGTCCTTGTACAAGCGGCTCGCGACCGCGGATCGCACCGAGCAGATCGACGCGATGCTCGAGGAGATCACCGACCGCTTCGGCAAGCTGCCGGCGCAGGGACAGACCTTGTTCGACACGCACCGCCTGCGCGTGCTGGCCAAGCCCTACGGCGTGATGAAGATCGACGCGGCGCCCAGCGTCATCAACATCAACTTCCGGCCCAATCCGCCGATCGATCCGATGCGCGTCATCGAGCTGGTGCAGAAGAACCGCAACATCAAGCTGGTGGGCAACGAGAAGCTGCGCATCGACAAGGCACTGACCGATCCGAAGGACCGCGCGCAGGCGGTGCGCGAGGTGCTGCGGCTGCTCGGCGCGCCGGTGGCGCAGGCCTGATCGAAGGCCTGCTTCGCAGCGGTGACACGGCGGCTCCGGCCGCCGTTTTCAATGGCAATCCGCAGGAATCATTGGCCCTCACTCGAACTGCTGGAAGACGACCGGCACGTCCACCAGTTCGAGTCAATGACCGCGGAGGAACCGCTTCCTAGACTGACGGCTTCTCAACTTCTGGGGATGCCGATGCATCAACACACGCCACTGTTACCCCTGATCGAAGCAAGCCTTCGGATCGATGCAGTCGAATCGATCGATGTCATGGCCGCCCGCCAAGCACAGGAAGACGCGGAAGAGGCGGCCTGGGATGCCGCACGCGAAGCCGAGTTCGCTGCCAAGGAGAGGGGATGCGCCTACGCGATGACTTGCTTCAAGTGCCGGCACCTGCCGCCGGACGACCGGCTGACCGATCCGGATTCGCTCATCCGCGCGATCTCCGAAAGCAAGCGCATCTCTCGCCTTATCCTGCATGCGCGCGAGGGCTGCGAGACCTGCCCGTACCTGCCGGAGAACTACGGTAAGCCGGTGCGGGCCCGGGTTCTCGGGCTGGACGACTGGGAGGACGATGCTGAAGTCGACAGGATCCGTCGCGCGCGCTTCGACGCCTGGGAGGCGCAACATGGATCGCGTTGAACCGCTCTACATGCTCGACACGAACATCATGAGCTACCTGATGGAGCGTCCCGGATCGGAACGGCTGGCTCACTGCCAGAAGCGCCTCGATTCACTCACCGGACGTGTCGCCATCAGCGTCATCGTGCAAGCCGAGATCTTCGCCGGGCTTGAGAAGAAGAACTCCAACCGCAAGGAGCTGCGCCTGCGGGAGCTGATGCGAGAGATCCGGGTCGAGTATCTCGATCGAGGACTCTGGTTTTCCGACCTCTACGCTTGCATCAGGTCCGCCAGCGAGCAGCGCGGCCAACGCATCGAACAGTTCGACGCAGCCATCGCCGCGCACGCGATGGCGCTGGGCGCAACCTTGATCAGCAAGGACAAGGGCCTGGCGCGTGTGGAAGGCCTGAAGCTGGAGTCCTGGGATGTTCCTGGCATCAGTGACCGGCAGCACGCCCCTCGCGTCTCGGAGCCGGCCGCCGCATACCTCTCGCGCTTGAGCGATACCCGCTTCGGTTGGGCCGAAACGCCGACATTCTGGATGACCGGCACTCGCGGAGCGACCTACGTCGGCGCGCATGCGCGCTGAGGCTTGCCTCGGCGAGTGCGCTAAGCTCCCGCCCGTCCCCGCCGACTGATCCAAGTGATCATCGGCGGGGACCTTCCGCATTCCAGACCGCGCTCGCATGACCTCCTCGTCGCTCTTCACGGCATCCCCCTCCCCGCTCGTCCTGCAAGGCTTCACGCCTCCGCTGGCGCTGAGCGACTTCAAGCTCGCCGCCTTCGACATGGATTCGACGCTGATCTCGATCGAGTGCATCGACGAGATCGCCGCCGCCGCGGGCCGCAAGGCCGAGGTCGCCGCGATCACCGAGGCCGCCATGCGCGGCGAGATCACCGACTTCAAGGACAGCCTGCGCCGCCGCCTCGCGCTGCTCAAGGGCGTCGGCGAGGACGCGCTGGCACAGGTGCTGCGCGAGCGGCTCAGCTTCAACCCCGGCGCGCGCGAACTCTGCGCCGCGCTGAAGACGGCCGGCCTGAAGCTGGTGCTGGTCTCCGGCGGCTTCACCTACTTCACGCGCTTCGTCGCCGCCGAGCTGGGCATGGACTTCGTCCGCAGCAACGAGCTGGAGATCGTCGACGGCCGCCTGACCGGCGCCCTCGTGATGCAGGACTGGGGCGACATCTGCGACGGCGAGGAGAAGCGCCGCATGATGCTGGCCTGCGCCGGGCACATCGGCGCGACCTCCGCGCAGTGCATCGCCGTCGGCGACGGCGCCAACGACCTGCCGATGATGGGCGCCGCCGGGCTCTCGGTCGCCTATCACGCCAAACCCAAGGTCCGCGAGCAGGCCATGGTGGCAATCAACGACGGCGGCCTCGACCGGCTGCTGACAGTGTTGCGCTGAGGTTCTTGCCGACCGGCGTCGAGCCTGCGATGCTCCCGGCAAACAGGGAGCAGCGATGCAAGAACAGCACGCGACAAGGACGGACGAGCAGGCCGACATCGATCACCTGCAGCGCGACGTGCTGGAAGCCGTCGCGCTCGGTCGCCCGCTGGCGGCGGTGATGGACCTGCTGTGCCGGGCCGTGGAGGCGCTGGCACCGGAGGTGATCTGCTCCGTGCTGGCGGTGGACGAGGACGGTCGCGTGCACCCGCTGGCCGCCCCCAGCCTGCCGACCACGTTCAGCGGCGCGCTGGAAGGCCTCATGATCGGTCCGCAGGCCGGCTCCTGCGGCACGGCCGCCTGGCGCCGCCAGCCGGTCGAGGTCACCGACATCGCCAACGACCCGCTGTGGGCCGACTTCCGCGCACTCGCGCTGCCGCACGGGCTGCATGCCTGCTGGTCCACCCCCATCCTGCTGGGCGCCGACCAGGTCGTCGCCACCTTCGCGCTGTACTACCGCGAACCGCGCGGTGCGGCGCCCTTCCACCGCCGCATGGTGCAGGCCTGTGCGCAGCTGTGCCAGATCGCGTTCATGCACGACCGCCACCAGCGCGAGATCGAGCGCCTGGCCTACTTCGACGGCGTCACCGGCCTGCCCAACCGCACGCTGCTGGCCGACCGCGCCCGGCAGACGCTGATGCAGGCCTCGCGCACCGAGGCGCCGGCCGCGCTGCTGCTGCTCGACATCGACCGCTTCAAGACCGTCAACGATTCGCTGGGCCATGCCGTCGGCGACCAGGTGCTGAAGCACATCTCCGAGCGGCTGCTGGGCGCGCTGCGCGACAGCGACACCCTGGCGCGCCTGGGCGGCGACGAGTTCGTCGCCCTGCTGCCGGGCTGCTCCGCGGACGACGCGATGCATGTGGCCGGCAAGCTGCGCGCGGTGCTCGAGGCCCCGCTCCCGCTCGCCGGCAGTCATGCGCGCGTGCAGATGACGGCCAGCATCGGCGTCTGCGCCTATCCGCGCGACGGGCTCGACCTCGACCAGTTGCTGAAGAACGCCGACATCGCGATGTACGAGGCCAAGCGCGCCGGCCGTGACTGCGCGCGCTTCTTCCTGCACGCGATGAACCAGGCGCTGGACGAGCGGCTCGACATCGAGGCCGCGCTGCGTCACGCGCTGTCCCACCAGCTGCTGCAGCTGCACTTCCAACCCAAGGTCCGGTTGACCGACCGCGCGCTGGTGGGCGTGGAAGCCCTGCTGCGCTGGCACGACGCCGAACGCGGCTGGGTGTCGCCGGACCGCTTCATCCCGGTCGCCGAGGAGAGCGGCCTGATCAATGCGCTGGACGCCTGGGTGCTGGCGCAAGCCTGTGCGCAGCTGGCACGCTGGCGAGCCGAGGGGATCGCCGTGCCGGGCATGTCGGTCAACGTCTCGCCGCAGCGTTTCCATCAGGATGACGTCGCCGCCCATGCGCGGGCGCTGCTCGCGAAGCACGGACTGTCGGCGAATGATCTGACGCTGGAGGTCACCGAACGGCTGATGCTCGACGACACCAGCCGCCCGCGCGAACAGCTGCAGCAGTTGCACGAGATGGGCGTCGGCGTGTCGGTCGACGACTTCGGCACCGGTTATTCGAGCCTGAGCTACCTGAAGCGCTTGCCGGTGACCGAGCTGAAGCTCGACAAGAGTTTCGTGCGCGACCTGGAACAGGACGCCGACGACCGCGCGTTGTCGAGCGCGGTGATCGGCATCGGGCGTTCGCTCGGACTGACGGTGGTCGCGGAAGGCGTGGAGACCGAGGGGCAGCGCGCCGTCCTCGTCGCGATGGGCTGCGACGCGGCGCAGGGCTGGCTGTTCGGCAGACCGATGGCGGCGGAGGCGCTGGCCGGCTGGATCGCCGCCCAGGGGTGAGATCCGGGCCCGGCGCAGGCCTCGCTCAGCCGGCCGCGTGCACGGCCTTGGGCGTGACGACGATGCCGTCCTCGTCGGCGTAGAGCCAATCGCCTGGACGGATCCAGACGCCCTCGATCTGGACGGGCAGGTCCGCGAGGCCCTGCTCGCGGCGCTCGGTCGGCATCGGCACATGGCCCAGCGCGAAGATGCCGACGGCCGCCGCGCGCAGCTCCTCGAGGTCGCGCACCGCGCCATGGACCACCACGCCGGCCCAGCCGTTCTTCGCCGCGCTGACGGCGAGGTTGCCGCCCAGCAGCGACCGCCGCAACGAACCGCCGCCGTCGACCACGAGCACGCGTCCGGCGCCGAAGCTCTCGACGGCCGCCTTCACCTGCGAGTTGTCGTCCAGGCATCTCACCGTGGCCACCGGGCCGGCGAAGCGCGGATGTCCGCCGTAGCTGCGATACAGGCTGCCCGGCAGCCAGCGCGTGTCGCCGCTGGTGTCGGCCTTCAGCGAGTCGCAGAGGTCGCAGGTCGAGAAACGGATCGCGGCGCGGGTCGCGGCGCTGGGACTGGTCATCGGGTCACTCCTCCGGGTCGTTCAGGATCTCGATGCGTTGGCCGTTGAACTCGACCACCTGGCCGGCGCGGATCTTGGCGGTCTTGCGCAGATCGACCTGACCGTCGACGCGCACCTGGCCCTCGGAGATGAAGTGCCGGGCCTCGCCGCCGCTGCTGGCCAGCGAGGTGGCCTTGAGCAGCTTGTCGAGTTCGATGTATTCGCCGCGCAGGGCGAAGGGGATGGCGGAAGCAGTCATGGCGTGATTTTCCGTCATCCGGCTTTCCGCTTCAGCGCCGCCTCGCGGATGCTGCTGAGCGTCGCGCGGCTGGTGGAGATCTCGACCGGCAGCTTCAGGTGGATCAGGGTCGGGACCTGCGCCGAGAGGGCCTGCCGCAGCGCGGGCTCGACGTCCTCGGTGCGGGCCGCGCTGAACGCGAGCCAGCCGTAGGCGCGGGCGAGCGCGGCGAAGTCCGGGTTGTGCAGGTCGCTGCCGCTGACGCGGCCGGGATACTCGCGCTCCTGGTGCATGCGGATCGTGCCGTAGCTGCCGTTGTCGACCACCAGACAGATCAATCGCCGCGCGCCATGGGCCATCGCGGTGGACATCTCCTGGCCGGTCATCAGGAAGTCGCCGTCGCCGGCAATGTTGACGACCCAGCGCTCGCGCTGCAGCAGCGCCGCCGCCACGGCGGCCGGGAAACCGTAGCCCATCGCGCCGCTGGTCGGCGCCAGCTGCGTGCGACCGCCCTGATGCAGCGCCGTGTAGCGGTGGAAGCGATGCAGCCAGCCGCTGTAGTTGCCCGCGCCGTTCGTGAAGATGGTCTCCGCGGGCAGCAGCCGGTCCAGCAGATGCATGACCTCGGCCAGGTCCATCGGGCCGACCGGCAGCGCCTGCTGGTTGCGCTGGTAGTCGGCATGCGCGTCGCGCGACCACTGCAACCACGGCAGCTCTTCGACGTCGGCGGGCGGGCGCAGCTGCTGCAGCGCCAGCGCGGCGCCGCTCATGCTGGCCTGGATCATCTGGTCGGCCGCGTAGACGCGGCCCAGTTCCTCGGACCCGGCATGGATGTGCACCAGTTGCTGGGCAGGCCGCGGCGCCTTCAGCAGCGTGTAGCCGCCGGTGGTCATCTCGCCCAGGCGCGGGCCGATGGCGATGATGAGGTCCGCCTCGCCGACGCGTTTGGCGAGCGCCGGATTGATGCCGATGCCGACGTCGCCCGCGTACAGCGGATCGCGGTTGTCATAGAGGTCCTGGAAGCGGAACGCGCAGCCGACCGGCAACTGCCAGGCGTGGGCGAAGTCCTGCAGCGCGGCGCAGGCCTCGGCGGTCCAGCCGCCGCCGCCGGCGATGACGAACGGCCGCTGCGCGCCTTCGAGCCGCGCCTGCAGTTCGACCAGGTCCGCCGGTGCCGGCCACGCGACGGCGGGCTTGGCGCGGGGGAGCACCGGCGCGTCGGTGAGCTGCGTGAGCATGTCCTCGGGCAGCACGAGGACGACCGGACCGGGGCGTCCCTGCATGGTCGTGTGGAAGGCCCGCGCGACGTATTCCGGCAGGCGATGCGGGTCCTGCACCTCGCCGACCCATTTCGCCATGCCCAGCGTGCCCGGGCCGAACATCTGGCGGTAGTCGACTTCCTGGAAGGCTTCGCGATCGCGCTGGTCGGAGGCCACCTGTCCGATGAACAGGATCATCGGCGTCGAGTCCTGGAAGGCCGTGTGCAGCCCGATGCTGGCGTTGGTGGCGCCGGGTCCGCGAGTCACGAAGCACACGCCGGGGCGACCGGTCAGCTTGCCCTGGGCATCGGCCATGAAGGCGGCGCCGCCCTCCTGCCGGCAGCCGATGAAGCGGATGCGCTCGCGGTGCTCATGGAAGCCGTCGAGGACCGCGAGGTAGCTCTCGCCTGGAACTCCGAAGACCTCCGTGATCCCTTGCTCGATCAGGGCCTCGACGAGGACGTGCCCGGCGGGGCGGCTGACGGTGCGGTGCTGATCCATGACGGACGACTGTAGCGAGCGGCCCCGCCATTGCAAGCGGGTGGGATGTCCCCTGTTGCGGCGCGGATGCGGGTTGCGAAATCCAGGACTTCGGGGTCAAGTGTTGCCCGGGCTATTTCCTGGGTTCGAACACGCGTTCCAGCGCGTTGGCGAACTTGTCCGCGACCGTGGTGAAGACCGTGTCCGGCAGCGGCTCCCTCTTCGGTGAAGCCATCCGCAGGATGGCGATCAGCAACACCGTCGGAACGGAAAACAACGCCAGCATCACGCCCGCGACGCCGTGCCAGGCATCGCCCTGGATCATCGGGTTCGTGCACTCCACGATGCGCGCGAAGGAATCGGTGATCTCCGCCAGCGGCGAGCAGTTGAAGGGCCAGATGGTCATCAGCTTCAGAATGACCAACACACCGACGATGTACAGAGTGCCGGCGACGCTCAGTCCACCGAAGGTGCTCGCGCGCTTGATCTTGTAGTCGAGCACTTCCGAATCGAACTTCTTCAACTCCCCCGCTGCCGGTTCATCGACCGGTGGGACCGGCATCAGCGGCGGCTCCACCATCGGGAAGGACGACTCGTTCATTGCAGCTTCTCCCGATAGAAGGAGCGGATGCTGTCGTCGGGAATGACGGCCTGTTTGGCGGCTCGCGCAGTTGACCAGGGACCGCCCGGTTCATGCCCTAGCGTCGACAACTGCGACGCGCTGAGCCCGCCATACCGGTCCATCACCTGATCGAGAATGCGCCAGAACGCCGCATCCTCGATGGACGGCATCAGCGCCTGGTACGCATTGGTCCGCGCCTCGACCGTCTCGATGTACTGGCAGATCGCCTCATGACCGAGGTTCTTCAGCCGGTGAAAGAGCGTCTCGAAAACGGGGCCGTATTCCCACGCCTCCGGTCGTTCGTCGACCGCGGGCAGCCCCTGCAGCGCGAGGCGCCACGCGTGGATGAAGAAGATCAGCTTCTGCAGCTTCAGATGACTGATGCGAATGCCACGCTGTTTCGCTCGATAGAGCACGGCATTGGCGACGATGGCGGGTGAGTAGGGCATGGTTTGCGGACTCCAGAGCCAACGACTCTAGATCCGCCGCATGCCGCTGCAAACGAAGGTCGCCGCGCTGTTGCGTCCACGACGCGATGCAAGTTCCGGGACCAGCCTCGATTGCTATGACGACCTCGGATGACCACCTATGCCAGTCACCCGGCACCTCGCATTGACTTCCCCCTGAGGGGTGTCAGCGCTTCCCTTGCCGCACCAGGCTCGCCGCGCCGATGCCGAGCAGCAACGCGAACGAAGCACCGAAGAACACGGCGTTGTTCCAGTGCCGGTCCATCAGCGCGCCGAAGATCGGCGCCGCGACGGCGAAGCCGGTGTCCAGGCCGGAGTACACCGTGCCGTACACGCGCCCCGTCGCTCCGGGCGGTGCGGCGCGCTTGATGAGCATGTCGCGCGACGGGCCTGCGAGACCCGTGCCGAAGCCCGCCGTCGCCGCCGCGATCAACGCTGCCGTGGCCGGCAGCCAGCCCGTCGCCGTCAACGCCAGCAGCGCCGCGGCGACGAACATCGCGCCGGCGATGTTGCGCTCCAGGTTCTGCGACTTCGCCACAAGGAAGCCGCCGACGATCATCCCCGCCGCGCCGGCCAGCATGTAGCCGGTCACGACGAACGCGGTGCTCGCCAGGCTCACGCCGTACATCGCCGACAGCGCCGGCGACGCGAAGCTCTGGATGGCGCTCAGCGCCGAGGTCGTGAAGAAGAAGAACGAGAAGCACAGCCACACCGACGGCAGCTTCAGGAAGGCCATCGGATGCTCGTCGGCGGGCGCCTTCGCCGCGCCGGCCTTTTCATGGCCCCACGAGCCCTGCGTGTCGTCGATCGCGTCGCGCTTGAAGACCAGCAGCGCGATCACGAACAGCGCCCACGCCGCCGTCGCCGCGTAGCCCAGACGCCATTGGCCGGTCGCCTCGTGCATCGAGATCAGCAGCACCGGCGCCACGGCCCAGCCGAGATTGCCCGTGATGCCGTGCACCGAGAACGCATGGCCCAACCGCTGCTGCGACACCCGCTTGTTCAGGATCGTGAAGTCCACCGGGTGGAAGGGCGAGTTGCCCAGCCCCGCCAACGCCGCGGCCAGCGCCAGCCCGACGAAGCTCTGGGCCGTGCCCGCCGCCAGCGACGCCAGCACGAAACAGCCCAGCGCCGCGAACAGCACCGGCCGCGCGCCCGTCTTGTCGACCAGGAAGCCCGACAGCGCCTGCCCCACGCCAGAGATCACGAAGAAGATCGTCACCAGCAGGCCGAGCTCGGAATAGCTCAGCCCGAACTCCCGCATGAACACCGGGAACAGCGGCGGCAGCAGCATGTGGAAGAAGTGCGAGGTGCCGTGCGCCAGGCCGATCAGGCTGATGGTCTGGATGTCTCGGTGCCTGGTCTGTGCGGCGCTCTGTTCGGGGCTCGGCGACAGGCCGGCCCCGTCGGCGGTGGTGGTGGCGGTGTTCATGGACGGAATGGTGACAGGGCCTTTACGTCGGAATTACGATAGCCGGACAAGTTCTGTCGAGTTTCCGCCATGGATCATCCGACCCCTCCTTCGACCCCTCCTTCGGCCTCTCCTCCGGCCTCTCCTTCAAGCGCTCGCCCGACGCCGCATCCCACGCCGACGCTCACCCGTCGCACCAGCCTGCCGCCGCTCGATCCGCGCCGCTATGCGCCCAGCGCCGAGCGCCCGGTGCGGGCCAAGTCGCGCAGCCTGGACGGGTTCATGGACATCCAGGCCCACCACCACACCTGGGGCCAGTTCGTCTTCTCGGTGACCGGCGTCGTGCGCGTCAGCACCGACCGCGCCACCTTCCTGGTCCCGCCCTCGCGCGGCGTCTGGATCCCCGCCGGCGTGATCCACGCGGTGACCGCCGTCGAGCGCTGCGAGCTGCGCACGCTCTACCTGCTGGATCCGCCCGACGACGGCGAGGTCTGGGCCGAGAACCGCGTCCTCGAGGTCTCGCCGCTGCTGCGGGAGCTGGCGGTGCAGCTCGCGCGCGACGAGATCGAACCCGCTGGAACGGTGGCCGAGGCCGTGGCCGACCGCGAGGGCTGGATCGGCAAGCTGATCCTCGACGAGATCCGCCGCGCGCCCAGCCTGCAGCTCGGCGTCGCGCTGCCCACCGACAAGCGCCTGCGCCGCCTCTGCGAGGCCGTGCTGGCCGAGCCGATGCGCCATGCCAGCCTGGACGACTGGGCGGCGGAAGTCGGCGCGAGCGCGCGCACCGTTTCCCGCCTGTTCCGCCAGGAGCTCGGCAGCAGCTACGCGCAATGGCGCCAGCAGGCGCTGCTGGCCGAGGCGCTGCGGCTGGCGGCGCATCGAAAGCCGATGCAGGTCATCGCCGCGGAGCTCGGCTACGCCAGCGCCAGCGCCTTCACCGCGATGGTCACAAGGACGGTCGGCATGCCGCCGAGCCGGTTTTTCGGCCAGACCTAGAATTCCTCCCCTATGGAACAGGTTCTCTACGACTTCGCCCGCCAGGATGCGGACGGCGCCACCTGCACCGCCCATGCGTGGGCCAAGGTGCCGGCACCGTTGACGCCCAGCCAGCGCTCGCAACTCAAGGCGCGTGCCGCCGAACTGCTCAAGGCCAAGGGGGCGGTGCTCGTCGCCCATTACTACGTCGACGGCGACCTGCAGGACCTCGCGCAGGAAAGCGGCGGCATCGTGTCCGATTCGCTGGAGATGGCGCGCTTCGGCCGCGACCACGCGGCGCAGACCCTGGTGGTCGCCGGCGTGAAGTTCATGGGCGAAAGCGCCAAGATCCTCAGCCCCGAGAAGCGCGTGCTGATGCCCGACCTGGACGCGACCTGCTCGCTGGACCTGGGCTGCCCGGCCGAGGACTTCGCCGCCTTCTGCGACGCGCATCCGGACCGCACCGTCGTCGTCTACGCCAACACCAGCGCCGCGGTGAAGGCGCGCGCGGACTGGATGGTCACCAGTTCCTGCGCGCTGGAGATCGTCAGCGAGCTCAAGGCCCGCGGCGAGAAGATCCTGTGGGCGCCCGACCGCCACCTGGGCCGCTACATCCAGGAGCAGACCGGCGCCGACATGCTGATGTGGAACGGGGCCTGCATCGTCCACGACGAGTTCAAGGGCCTGGAGCTGGAGCTGCTGCGCGAGCAGCACCCCGACGCGATGATCCTGGTCCACCCGGAGTCGCCGGCCTCGGTGGTCGCGCAGGCGGACGTCGTGGGATCGACCTCCGCGCTGATCAAGGCCGTGGTCGAGGGCACGGCGCGCGAGTACGTCGTCGCCACCGACAACGGCATCCTGCATGCGATGCGGCAGATGGCGCCGGGCAAGGTCCTGATCGAGGCGCCGACGGCGGGCAACAGCGCCACCTGCAAGAGCTGCGCGCACTGCCCCTGGATGGCGATGAACGGCCTGCAGGGCCTGGTCGACTGCCTGGAGCGCGGCACCGGCGAGATCTTCGTCGAGGAGACGATCCGGGTCGAAGCGAAGTCGTGCATCGACCGCATGCTGGACTTCACCGCGAAGCTCAAGGCGAAGAAGGCGGCGGAAGCGGGCGCGATGGTGCCGGGCATCGGCGCGGCCTGATCGCACGTCGACGGCCGCCGGCCCTCACCCTGCCCTCTCCCGCAAGCGGGAGAAGGCGTCTCGTGAGGGCGTCTCGTGAGGGCGCCCCGCGTGAACGGGTGTCCGCGGGGGCTTTCCATCCGCGCGGGGGGCGGCCTATGCTGTGGCCATCCCAGTTGCCCACGGCAGGACGTGCTCATGGACTTCACCTCGCTCTACAACCATCACGAACGCGAAGTGTTTGCCGCGGTGATGGAGAACGCTCCGCAGTTCCCCGAGATCCACCGCGAAGCCGAGCTGCTGGCCGACGTGGCCTGCGTCGCGCTGAACCGGCTGCCTCCGCGCTACATCCGCCATGCGGTGGACTACTCGTTCTACCTGACCGAGCAGGAGCGCCTGGACGTGGATGCCGCGATCAAGGAAGCGGTCAGCTACGCCTTCAACTTCGTGCAAGCGCGCAGCGTGCTGCGCACGAAGCAGCGCTGAGCGCCAACGCAGACTCAGGCCAGGGCTCAGGCCCATGGTCCACGAGGCTCACTGGGGCCGGAATGGGGCTTGGGGTCCCTGGAGGGGCGCCCCATGCCCCGTGGAGAGCCCGCGCTTGACGACGGCAGGCATCGACGCAGTCCGCGACGTCCTGCTCAGCGCGTATTCCCGTTGCGCACCAGCACCGTCGGCAGACTCGCCGGCAGCGTGCGCGGGTAGTCCCGGCTGTAGTGCAGCCCTCGGCTTTCATGCCGCAGCAGCGCCGACCGCACGATGAGTTCCGCGCAATCGACCAGGTTGCGCAGCTCCAGCAGGTCGCGGCTGACGCGGAAGTTGGCGTAGTAGTCGTCGATCTCCGCGCGCAGCAGGTCGATGCGATGCAGGGCGCGCTCCAGGCGCTTGGTCGTGCGCACGATGCCGACGTAGTTCCACATCAGCGAACGCAGCTCGTCCCAGTTGTGGGCGATGACGACCTGTTCGTCCGCGTCCTCGACCTGGCTTTCGTCCCAGGCCGGCAGCGGCGCCGGCGGGAGCACCTCCTGCGCCAGGATGTCGGACGCGCAGCCCTGGCCGAGCACGACGCATTCCAGCAGCGAGTTGCTCGCCAGCCGGTTGGCGCCGTGCAGGCCGGTGTGGGCGGTCTCGCCGACCGCGTAGAGGCCGGGCAGGTCGGCGCGGCCCTGCAGGTCCGACACCACGCCGCCGCAGGTGAAGTGCACCGCCGGCACCACCGGGATCGGCTGGCGCGCGATGTCGATGCCCAGCGCGAGGCAACGCGCGTGGACGGTCGGGAAGTGTTCCTTCAGGAAGTCCTCGCCGAGGTGCGTGGCGTCGAGCCACACGTGGTCGAGGCCGTGCTTCTTCATCTCGAAGTCGATCGCGCGGGCGACCACGTCGCGCGGCGCGAGTTCGAGCCGCTCATCGTGCGCGGCCATGAAGCGCGTCCCGTCCGGCAGCTTCAGGTGGCCGCCCTCCCCGCGCAGCGCCTCGGTGATCAGGAAGCTGCGTTCCTGCGGGTGGTACAGGCAGGTCGGGTGGAACTGGATGAACTCCATGTTGGCGATGCGGCAGCCCGCGCGCCACGCCATCGCGATGCCGTCGCCGGTGGAGGTGTCCGGATTGGTCGTGTAGCGGTAGACCTTGCCGGCGCCGCCGGTGGCCATCACCACGGCGCGCGCCGCGATCGCGTCGACGCGCTGGGCGTCCATGTCGAGCGCGTAGATGCCGTAGCAGCGGGACGGCTCGTCACGCTGCACATGGCGCGAGGTGATCAGGTCCAGCGCCATCCAGCGCTGGCGCAGCTCGATGTTGGGATGGGCCTGCGCCTTGGCCAGCAGCGCGTCGTGGATGGCCTTGCCGGTGGCGTCCGCAGCATGGGCGATGCGGCGCACCGCGTGCCCGCCCTCGCGGGTCAGATGCAGCCCGAGCGGCCCCTGCTCATCGAGCGTGAACGGCACGCCCTGCTCGACCAGCCAGCCGACGGCATCGGCGCTGCGTTCGGCGATGTAGCGGGCGGTGGCCTCGTCGACGAGGCCGGCGCCGGCTTCCTGCGTGTCGCGGACGTGGCTCTCGATGCTGTCGTCCGAGCCGAGCACCCCGACGATCCCGCCCTGCGCCCAGGCGGTGGCGGCCTCGTTGAGTTCGCGCTTGGCCAGCACGATCACCGGCACGCGGTCGGCGAGGTGAAGCGCCACGGTCAATCCGGCCAGGCCGGCACCCACGATCACCACCGGCGCCAGCGCGACGTCGGTCCGAACAGCTGCTGTCATCGTCATCGCCCGGTCATCGGGGCGTCATCGCTTGGGAGTGGGGATTCTAAGCATCGGACCGTGGCGCGCCCCCGCCGCGTCGAAGCAGCGAGGGCGGCAGGCGCTCGTGCTTGTTCCAGTTGGCGCGGAAGGCCTGCACGCTGCCGTAGCCGCAGGTGGCGGCGATGTTCTCCAGCGACAGCCGTGAACTGGTCATCAGCCGGCGGGCCAGGTCCATGCGCAGCGCGATCTGGTACTGCTTGATGCTGACGCCGGTCTCGGCGAGGAACAGCCGGGCCAGATGGCGTTCGCTCAGCCCGGCCTGCGCGGCCAGTTCGTCGATCGTGACGCGGCCACCCAGCTGTGTGGCGATCGCATCCTGGACCGCATGGATGCGCTGGTTGCCGTGGGCGCGGTAACGCGTCGCGGCGGACAGTTCGGGATCGGCGCCGAAGCGGCGGAAGTTCACCACGTTCTCGCGCGCGACCTGGATGGCGACGTCCTCGCCGAAGGCCTGCGCCACCAGGTGCAGCGCCAGGTCGATGCCGGAGGTGACCCCGGCGGACGTGAGCAGGTCCCCGTCCTCGACGAACACGCGGTTCTCCAGCACCGTCGTCTTCGGACTGGCCGCGCGCAGTCGGGCGATGAAGCGGTGATGCGTGGTGCACAGGCGGCCGTCGAGCAGGCCGGCGTCGGCCAGCAGGAAGGTGCCGGTGCAGACGCCGCAGATCCGCAGCCCGTCCGGCCGCTCGCGGCCGAGTCGCGCCAGCCAGTCCACGGCCTTGCGCCAGGCCGACGAGCGCATCAGCGCCGGCGTCAGCTTGCTGCCGACGACGAACAGCACCGCGTCCGGCGGCAGCGTGTGCGGCAGCGGTCGGATGTCGGTCAACGTCAGCGGCTGGAAGGCGCCGACCGAGACCTCCGGCCCGATGCAACGCACATCGACCGTGCCGGCGCCGATCTCGCCGATCGAATGGATGACCTGCAGCGGGCCCGCGATGTCCAGCACATGCGCCGACGGGATCATCAGGAAGTGGACGCTCTTCATCACCGAAAAAGTTCCTCAGGACTTATCCCCTCCCATCATGGCTGGTTTCTTGCCGTTCTGAGCGTGTTTGTTGCCGCATCGGCCGCGGAGGCGTCGCTAATCTGCCCCTCCCGATCAATCGCGAAGGAGACCGCCCGTGAAGTCAGAGCCATCGTTCATTGCCCGTTACGACTGGATCGATCGGATAGACGATCGACTCGCCGGGCAGCTTGTCGAGCTCGTCAACAGCACCGTGGCCGACGGCGGCATGCTGGGCTTCGAGCGGCCGCTGACGCTGCATCAGGAAGTCCAGTTTGTTGCCGCCCTGCGCGTGGGCATCGCCTCGGGCCGGACCCACCTGTTGATGGGACGCGTCGACGCGCGGCCGGCCTTCATGGCGCTGCTGCATCTCAACGGCATGGCCACCTGCCGTCATCGCGCCGAACTGGCCAAGGGCGTGGTGCACCCGGACTTCCGCGGCCTGCGCTTCGTGCAGCTCGCGCTGCGCGAGATCACGCGCCGGGCCGAACAGCTGGGCGTCGAACAGCTGGTCCTCGACGTGCGCGAGAACACCCGCGCCCACCACCTCTGGCAGTTCTTCGGATTCGAGACCTATGGCGTCCTGGAGGACTACGCCCGCGTGGGCGACGCGGTCCATCGGGGCCATTTCATGGCGCAGGCGGTGCAGGCATTGCGCCGCCGCGTCGATGCCCCCGCCGCCCTTTGAGCCCCACCGGAGCACCCCCAATGCCGCAATCCAAGGCCGCCTTCAAGGAACAGCTGCGATCGCTGCTGCACAGCCATCTGACGATGGCGCATCCCCTGTTCGACCGCCTGATGAATCCGGACGGGAAGGACATCGTGCTGCTGCGCCAGGTGGCGCTGCAGGGCTATCAGCTGACGAAGCACTTCCTGGGCTACGTCGAGCACCTGTTCTTCCACTGCCCGCTGCCGACGTTCAAACGCGCGCTGCTGATCAACCTGTACGAGGAGGAGACCGGCCGCCTCTCCAGGACCGACAACCACGTGGTGCTGATGCAGAACTTCCTCCGTGCGCTGGGCATCGGCGAGGAGGAGCGCGACGCCGCGCGTCCGCTGCCCGCGACGCAGGACCTGATCGACTACCGGCTGTACGCGGTGCGAGGCCGCGGCAGCTATCACATCGCCGCCGCCGCGGTGATGATCGCCAGCGAAGGCCAGAACCTGGAACTCAAGGCCGGCGAGGCGCGCCACGAGCTGCTGGGCAAGGTCTACGGATTGACGGAGGAGGACCTGTTGTTCTTCTCCGTCCACCAGGCCGAGGATGTCGGCCATGTGGAACAGGGTTTGAACCTGGTCGCCGAGCTGTGCGACACCGACCGGCTGCAGCAGGAAGCGCTGCACGCGGTCGATCACACCTGCCGCCTGTTCTACACGATGTACGACGGCATGTACCGCGCCTACTGCCTTCCGGCCACGCGCCGCGGCATCCCGGGGCTGGTCGCATGAAGCCGGCAACGCCTTCCCGCAATCTGGTCCACGCCCTCGTGGCGGTGGGCTTCCTGGTGATGTTCTTTTCCACCAGCATCAAGAGCCTCTACCAGGTCTACTTCGCCGACCTGGCGACCCACTTCGGGCGCGGCCGTTCCGACTTCGCCTGGTCGGGCTCCGTGTTCATGCTGGTCACCGGGCTGGCATCGCCGCTGGTGGGGTGGCTGAGCGACCGCCACGGGCCGCTGCGCACCGTGGTGATCGGCTGTCTGGCCGCCGGTGTCGCGCTCGCGGGCACCAGTCTGTTCGACCGGTCGCTCCCGGTCTTCGTCCTCGGCTACGGGCTGTTCGCGGCCTTCGGCCTGGCGGCCATGACCTACGTGCCGATGGGCGTGCTGGTCGATCGCCTCTTCGAGCAGAAGAAATCCGGCCTGGCCTTCGCGGTGGTCACCAACGGCACCTCGATCAGCTTCATCGTGCTGTCGCCGTTCTGGCTGTGGCTGGCGCCGAAGGCGACGTGGGAGACCACCTTCCTGCTGACGGGCGTCTTCCTCGCGGTGCCGCTCGCCGGTCTGGCGTGGTTCGCCGCGGCGAAGTCGAAGGCGGCCGGTCTCGATGCCGCCAACACCGCACCCGAAGCGGAAGCGGAAGCATCGACGTTGAAGGTGAAGCCGCCCCCACCTCGCGCCTGGTCCCTGCTGCGGCGCGACAGCGGCTTCCATGCCCTGGCGATCGGCTTCATGGGCTGCGGCGCGAGCATGGCCTTCATCGATGTCCACCTGGTCGCGTTCTGGCAGGACCATTCGACGCCGCGCGCGCTGATGGGCATCAGCCTGAGCCTGCTCGGCGTGCTGGAGTTGATCAGCGGCCTGCTGACCGGCTGGCTGGCGATGCGGCTGCCCAAGCGCACGCTGCTGGGGGCGTTCTACGTGCTGCGGTCCTGCGCCGTGCTGCTTCTGCTCGGAGCGTCGGAAGACCTTCGCACGCTGGGCTTCGCCGTCGTGTTCGGCGCGACCTACCTGGGCACGGTGGTGCTGACGTCGATGTTCTGCATGGCGCGCTACGGCCCGGCGATCAAGGGACGGGCCTTCGGCTACCTGTTCCTGGCGCACCAGTTCGGCGGCTTCGCCTCGGTGCAGCTGGGCGCGCTCAGCCACGACCTGTGGGGCAGCTACCAGCCCTACATCGTCGGACTGGCAGGCCTGACGGCACTGGGCGGCGTGACGAGCTGGCTGTTCCTGCGCGATCCGGACGTCGACACCGCCCCTCGTCCCGGACTGCAAGCCCGGCCCTCCGCCTGACACGTCGCCGTCCGTCGGCCACGGCCCCACCGAAACGCCTTCGAGAGGAAGCTGCCTTGGATCACCAATCCTTCACCAACGCCGTCCGCACCGGCCAGTTCCAGGACCTCAGCGACGCGCACTGCGAGCCGGTCGCCATGACCTCCGCCTATGTCTTCGCCTCGGCGGCGGACGCGGCGCGCAAGTTCAGCGGCGCGGCCGCGGGCAACGTGTACTCGCGCTTCTCCAACCCGACCGTGCAGGCGCTGGAGCGACGCATCGCGGCGATGGAGCGCGCGGAGGCGGCGGTTGCCTTCGCGTCGGGCATGGCGGCGATCGTGGCCATGGCGCAGGCGTGGGTGGCGACCGGCAGGAACATCGTCTGTTCCCGCGATGTCTTCGGCACGACCCTCACCGCCTTCCGCCATCACTTCGGCAGATTGGGCGTCGACGTGCGCGTCGTCGACCTGACCGACCTGGCGCAATGGGACGCCGCGATCGACGATCGCACCGCCTTCGCGTTCATGGAGACGCCGTCCAACCCGCTGCAGAACGTGGGGGACATCGAGGCCGTCGCCCTGCTCGCCCATGCGCGCGGCGCGCTGCTGGCGGTGGACAACTCGCTGCTCACGCCGTACCAGCAGAACCCCTTGCGGCTGGGCGCCGACATCGTCATCCATTCCGCGGGCAAGTACATGGACGGTCACGGCCGCGTGGTGGCGGGTGTCGCGGTCGGCGCGGAGCGGCTGATGGCCGACCTGCGCGGCGTGCTGCGCGTGACCGGCGCCACCTTGGGCGCGATGGACGCGTGGCTGCTGCTCAAGAGCCTGGAGACCTTGCATCTGCGCATGGCGGCGATCTCCGCCAACGCGATGCAGCTGGCGCGCTGGCTGAAGGCGTCCCCGAAAGTCGCCGCCGTCGTCTACACCGGCCTGGCGACACACCCGCAGCATGCGCTGGCGGCGACGCAGCAGTCGGGCTTCGGCGGCGTGGTGGGCTTCCGCGTCCCGGGGGGCCGCGAGGGCGCGTGGTCGGTGGTGGATGCGCTGCGGCTGATCTCCATCGCCACCAGCATCGGGGACACGCGCAGCATGATCACCCATCCCGCCTCGACCACGCACGGCAGGCTGTCGGCGGCGGAGCGCCGCCAGTCCGGTATCGGCGAGGATCTGCTGCGGATGTCGGTCGGCCTGGAGAACGTGTCCGACCTGATGTGGGACCTGGATCTCGCGATGGCCGGGCTGCCCGATCACGAACCGGCCGGTGAGACCTTGCAAGGTGTCGCGGCGCTGGGCTGAACGGACATCATGGACACCGCCCTGCACGCCCTGTTGACCGCGCTCTTCATGCTCGGCGTCGGCGCGCCCTTCCTCATCTCGGCCTGCCGCCCGCTGCCGCGGTCGGCACGGGCGCTGCGCGTGAGCCTGGGCCTGCTGGCCATGGGGGCGTCGCTGGCGTCGGATCCGCTGTCCGTCGCGCTGCTGCACGTCGACGGCCTGATGGCCATGGCCGGCTGCGGCCCCTGAGCGGCGTCATCCCCGCGATCGCCGCCTTCGGCGCGACAGTCGCTACGCCGCGCGCCTCAGAACAGCGGCTTCTCGCCTGCCAGCACGCGCAGGTCGTCGAGCAGCTGCAGCTGCTCATGCGCCTTGTCGTAGAAGCCGTCGGCGCCGTGCTTCTCGCACAGCGAGCGGTAGAAGTCGGGGTCGCGGCTGCTGAGCACCCACAGCTTGCCGACATAGCCGCCGGCGCGTGCGCGCCGCAGCACATGCATGCCGGAGCCGACCTGCAGGTTCAGGTCGAGCAGCACCACATCGGGTGTGAGCACCGAGATCGCCTGCACGGCGTCTTCCTCGCTGTCCGCATAGCCCACCACTTCCACGAAATCGAGCCCCTCGAACAATCGCAGGAACTGCTCGCGAACAAACTCGGAATCCTCGACGAGCAAGACGCGCATGCCCTTCCCTTCCTCTCACTGAATCGTCCGTCACATTTTGGCGCGGCGCTGATTCACGCGCGGCCGTCAGGGGCGCCGACTTCGCAACGGAGCGTAAAACCGGCGCCTCTGGCGTGCGCTCCTCGCGCCGGCTTCAGGAGCGTTCAGACGACAGCGGCAATCGCCGTGCAGACGCCGCCCAGACCGGCGGCGGAAGCGAGGAAGGTGACGTCTCTCCGCTCGCTGCCGCCCTTCCACGCCATCAGCGCAACCAGGGCCAAGGTGCCGGTGAACAACAGACCGGCGATGACGGGAGTAGTGAGGAAGTCCAAGGCAGTTCGAAGTGGGGTCAACGGGGGCCTCAGTGTGGGCGGACCGCGCACGCGGCTCAAGGTCGAACTTCCTTGCCCGGGCTTCGGCTTTGCCGATCCCGCGAAGGCCGTCCGCCGCGCGGATCGCCTCAGGCGCTAGTGATCGTCTTCGGTTCCAGGAAGGCCTCCATGCCCATCACGCCGAACTCGCGGCCCACGCCCGACTGCTTGACGCCGCCGAACGGCGCCAGCAGGTCCGGCGCGACGCGGTTGATCAGCACCGTGCCCGCCTGCAATCGCGCGGCCACGCGTCGCGCGCGGTCCGCACCGGCGGAGAACACGTAGGCCTGCAGCCCATACGTCGAGTCGTTGGCTACCGCGATCGCCTCGTCCTCCGAGTCCACCGGGAGCACGGACAGCACGGGGCCGAAGATCTCCTCGCGCGCGATGTCCATGTCGTTGCGGACGTCGGCGAAGACCGTCGGCCGCACGAACCAGCCGCGATCGACTCCATCCGGCCGCCCCTCTCCGCCGGCGATCAGCGTCGCGCCCTGGTCGAGACCGCGTCGGATGAAATGCTGGACGCGCTCGTACTGCGCGCGGCTGACCATCGGACCGATCGTCGTCGCCGGATCGCGCGGATCGCCGACGCGCATCGCGGCGACGGCGGACCGGATCCGCTCGACGACCTCAGGCATCCGGGCACGCGGCACCAGCAAGCGTGTGCCGGCCACGCAGGCCTGCCCGCTGTTCATGAAGGCCGCGGCCATCGCGAGGGGGAGCGCCACATCGAGATCCGCGTCGTCCAGCAGCAGCGAGGCCGACTTGCCCGTCAAGGCCAGGCTCACGCGCTTCATCGTGTCGACGGCGCCACGCGCGATCAGCTTGCCGGTCGGCGTCGAGCCGGTGAACGACAGCTTGGCAACGCCCGGATGCGCGCCGATCTCGGCGCCGACGTCGACACCGCGGCCGGTCACGATGTTGACGACACCCGGCGGCAGATCCGCCGCGTGGATCGCGCGAGCGACGACATGCGCCTGCCACGGACTCAGCTCGCTGGGCTTGATCACCGTCGCGCACCCGGCGGCGATGGCGGCCGCGAGCTTGCTGGCCATCGTCCCGGCGGTGCTGTTCCAGGGCGCGAAGAGACCTGACACGCCGACCGGCGCCATCACCACGGTCGATCCGCCGACGCGTCGTTCGAACGCGTAGCTCGGCAGCGCCCGCGCCGCGTCGCCGAAGCACTGCGACGCGTAATTGGCGACCCACTGCGCACGGGCGACCGGGCCGCCGTACTCGTTGATCGTCGCTTCCAGGATGTCTTCGGCATGCGCCAGCATCGCGGCCTGCAGGCGCTCGAGCATCGCGACGCGCTCCGCGACGGAAGTCCGCCCGAAGGCCGGCTGGGCGCGCATCGCGGCTTCGACGGCGCGACGGGCATCGTCGCGATGCGCGAGCCGGGCCTGACCGACCACGGCCTCGGTGGCGGGATCAACGATGTCGACGACCTCGTCGCCGGTCGCGGCAACGAAGGCGCCGTCGATGTAATTCTGGTCGAAGTTCCGCATGGCTTGTCCTTTCGGCATGAACCTCAGCGACACGCCGTGGCTCGTTGAGAGGAATGTAGGCAGCGGCATCCTTTTCGATAAGCCGTCCAATGATGGACGAGTCATCCCGATTCAAAGAACAATGCAGGCATGCAGAAGGACAGCCTGACCGAATTCGAGGTGGTGCTCGCCGTCGCCCGCCGGCGGGGATTCCGGCCGGCGGCGGTGGAGCTGGAGATGTCGACCTCCGCCGTCAGCAACGCGGTCGCCGGGCTGGAGGCGCGCATGGGCGTGCGGCTCTTCCATCGCACGACGCGCAGCGTGTCGCTCACGGAGGCGGGGCGGCGCTTCGTCGACCGGGTCGGTCCGGCGGTGGCGCAGATCCAGGAGGCCGTCGCGGCAGCCGACGATCGTGCAGGAAGGCCCACCGGCACCTTGCGCTTGAACAGCTCGCTGGGCGCGGCGCAGATGGTGTTCCGGCCGATCCTGGCGGAGTTCCTGCGCCGGCATCCGGACGTGACGCTGGATGTGGTCACCGAGGGTCGGCTGGTCGACATCGTCGCCGAGGGCTTCGACGCGGGACTGCGGCTCGCGCCGCAGGTGCCGCGGGACATGATCCGCGTGCCGATCGGTCTGCCGCTGCGGATGGCGGTCGTCGGGTCACCCGATTACTTCGAACGCCACGGCCTGCCGTCGTCGCCCGCCGAGCTCGCGGGACATGCGTGCATCCGCGCGAGGATGCCGAGCGGACTGCCGTCCCCGTGGGAGTTTGCGCGCGCGAAGCGCGGCAAGACGACCGCCGCCGCCAACGGGGCCAAGGCGAGCGAAGCGCTCGACGTCCCCGGTCCGATGGTGCTGGATTCGCCGTTGCTGATGCTGGAAGCGGCACGCGCGGGTCTGGGCCTCGCGCAGATCGCCGAGTGGTACGTGGCCGAGGACCTCGCGAGCGGGCGGCTCCGCCGCGTGCTGGACGCCTGGGCAGCGCCGCTACCGGCGCTGTGCCTGTACTACTCGGGCCACCGCCATATCCCGGCGACGCTGCGCGCGCTGATCGACCTGATCCACGAGATCACCCGTTGAAGGGCACGACGCCACTCGCAGGCGATGGCAGCGAGTGAAAGTGGGGCCGGAATGACGCTGGGGGTTCGCGGAGGCGATGCCCCCTGCGTCGTGGAGTGCCCGCGCTTGGCCATGCGCAGTCGACGGCGCTGCGACCGCCCACCTGCCCCGTTCAGGGCGCGGGCCCTCCCAGGGCATGGGGCGTCCCGTCCGGGAACCCCAAGCCCTGTGCGGACCCCACACGAGCACCGTCCTTTCAAGGTCTGGTGCTCGCTGCCTGCGGGCCTTGGTGTCAGCCCTTCTTCGCGACCAGCGTCAGGATGTCGTAGCTCGCCACGAGTTCGCCGCGCTGGTTGGTGACCTGCACGTCCCAGGCGACGACGCCTTGCGGCGGCTGGTCGGGGCGATTGCCGCGGTCGATGCGGCGCTTGCAGGTGAGCCGCGCCTGGATGGTGTCGCCGATGGCCACGGGGTTCACGAAGCGCAGCGTGTCCAGGCCGTAGTTGGCGAGGACCGGCCCGGGCGCGGGCGACACGAACAGGCCCGCCGCCGCCGACAGCACGAAGTAGCCGTGCGCGATGCGCTGGCCGAATTGCGTGTCCTTGGCCGCGACCTCGTCGAAGTGCATGTAGAAGAAGTCGCCGCTGATGCCGCCGAAGTTGACGATGTCCGCCTCGGACACCGTGCGGCGATGCGTCAGCAGCGAGTCGCCGACCTGGATCTCTTCGAAGTACTTGCGGAAGGGGTGGATCGCGTCCTCGGTGACCTTGCCGCCGCGCACGTACTCGCCGGTGATGGCGGTGAGCATCGTCGGCGAGGCCTGCACCGCGCAGCGTTGCAGGTAGTGCTTGACGGCGCGGATGCCGCCAAGTTCCTCGCCGCCGCCGGCGCGGCCCGGGCCGCCGTGCTTGAGCATCGGCAGCGGCGAGCCGTGGCCGGTCGATTCGCCGGCCGCGTCACGGTCCAGCACCAGCAGCCGGCCATGGAAGGCGGCCGCGTGATAGACGGCCTGCGCGGCCAGCGCGGGCGTCTTCGTGACCACCGAGCCCACCAGGCTGCCGCGGCCCTTGGCGGCGAGCGCCAGCGCCTCGTCGAAGTCGCCGTAGCTCATCAGCGTCGACACCGGCCCGAAGGCCTCGACGTTGTGGACCGCCTCGTTGTTCATCGCGTCGCGGCACAGCAGCAGCGTCGGCGCGAAGAAGGCGCCGTCGCCGACGCCCTCGCCCACCGGCGCGAAGCCGTCGCGCTCGCCGTAGACGATCTCGTTGCCCTGGGTGAGCTGCGCCAGGCGCTCGGCCACGTCGGCCTGCTGCGCCTTGGACGCCAGCGCGCCCATGCGCACGCCCTCGATGGCCGGATCGCCGATCTTGATCTTCGCGAGCCGCTCGCACAGCGCCGCGGCCACCGCGTCGATCTGCGCCGCCGGCACGATCGCGCGGCGGATGGCCGTGCACTTCTGGCCGGCCTTGGCGCTCATCTCCCGCATCACTTCCTTGACGAAGAGATCGAATTCGGGATCCCCGGGCACCACGTCCGGCGCCAGGATCGCGCAGTTGAGGCTGTCCGCCTCGGCGTTGAACGGCACCGAGCGGCGGATCAGGTTCGGATTGACGCGCAGCTGCGCCGCGGTGTCCGCCGAGCCGGTGAAGGTGACGACATCCGTCTCCTCCAACCGGTCCAGCAGATCGCCGGAACCGCCGATGATCAGCTGCAACGCGCCGGCCGGCAGCAGGCCGGACTGCTCGATCAGGCGCACGCAGGCTTCGGCGACGTAGCTGGTCGCGGTGGCCGGCTTGACGATGCAGGGCATGCCGGCGAGGAAGCTCGGCGCGAACTTCTCCAGCATCCCCCACATCGGGAAGTTGAACGCGTTGATGTGCACGGCGACGCCGCGCTTGGGCACCAGCACGTGCGTGCCCATGAACTGGCCGAGCTTGCCCAGCGCCTGCGCCGGGCCTTCATGGACGATGTTGCTCGACGGCAGCTCGCGGCGGCCCATCGACGCGTAGGCGAAGAGCGTGCCGAAGCCGCCTTCGATGTCGATCCACGAATCGGGCCGCGTCGCGCCGGTGTGCGCGGAGATCGCGTAGAGCGATTCCTTGTGTTCCTGCAGATAGGTCGCCAGCGCCTTCAGGATCGCGGCGCGCTGCTGGAAGTCGAGCGCCAGCAGCGCCGGCAGCGCCTGCCTGCGCGCGAAGTGCAGGCTCTCGCCGAAGTCGATCTCTTCCGCATGGGTCTGCGTCACCAACCGTCCGTTGACGGCGCTGTGCAGGCCGCGCGCGGCGGTGGCGCCGATCCAGCGACCAGCAATCAAGCTCTGAAGAACGGGGGTAGCGCTCATAGGATTCTCACAACGTCAATCGCAGGATATTTCGCGGACGAGCGGCGTAGCGAGCGGGTCGAGGTTGGGCCTGAGGCGCGCAGCCATACTCCTGTATGGCGAGCACCGCAGGCCCAAGATCGGCCCGCGCAGTAGCCGAGCGTCGGCGAAATTAGGGTTGGTATTTCCAGGTGCCGTTCTCGATCTTGACCATCACGCGCGCGCGCTGGTCCAGACCCAGATGGTCATTGGGCGACATCGTGAACACGCCGTGCGCGGCCGGCAGTTCCTTGACGCCTTCGAGCGCATCGCGCAGCGCCGCGCGGAACTGCGGCGTGCCGGGCTGGGCCTTCTTGATGGCCTCGGGAATGGCCGCCTGCAGCAGCAGTCCCGCATCCCACGCATGGCCACCGAAGGTCGACACGCTGCCCTTGCCGTACGCGCCTTCATAGGTCGTGACGTAGGCCTTGGCGCTCTTCTTGGCCGGATGGTCCGCGGGCAGCTGGTCGACGACCAGCACCGGGCCTGACGGCAGGAAGGTGCCCTCGACGTCCTTGCCGCCGACGCGCAGGAAGTCGTTGTTGGCCACGCCGTGGGTCTGGTAGTACTTGCCCTGGTAGCCGCGCTCCTTGAGCGTCTTCTGCGGCAGCGCCGCCGGCGTGCCGCTGCCGCCGACCAGCACCGCGTCCGGCTTGGCCGCCATGATCTTCAGCACCTGGCCGGTCACCGACGTGTCGGTGCGGTTGTAGCGCTCGTTGGCGACGATGCTCAGGCCCTTGCTGGCGGCGACCTTGTTGAACTCGCCGTACCAGCCTTCGCCGTAGGCATCGGCGAAACCGACGTAGGCCACCGTCTTCACGCCCTGCGCCTGCATGTGGCTGGCGATGGCCAGCGCCATCATGATGTCGTTCTGCGGCGTCTTGAAGACCCACCGCTTCTTCGCGTCCATCGGCTCGACGATGCGCGCCGAAGCCGCCATCGAGATCATCGGCACCTGCGCCTCCGACACCGCGTCGATCATCGCCAGCGAGTTCGGCGTGACCGTCGAGCCGACCACCACGTCGACCTTGTGCTCGGTGATGAGCTTGCGGGTGTTGGCGACCGCCGTCGTCGTGTCCGACGCGTCGTCCAGGATGATGTAGTTGACCTTCTGCCCGGCGATGGTCTTGGGCATCAGCGAGAAGGTGTTCTTCTCCGGGATGCCCAGCGACGCGGCCGGCCCCGTGGCCGACACGGTCACGCCGACGTTGATGTCGGCCCAGGCGCTGCCGCCCGCGCCCATCAGCGCGGCACCCGTCATGGCCATGGCCAGCAGGGTCTTCTCGATGCGTTTCATGTTGTCTCCTTCGGAATGTGTTTTTCAGGAACGCAAGGTCAATGAGGTACTGCTACTGCGATGACTGCAAGCACTGCTTGGAATGCATGTCGGGGGCGATGGTCCTCCGCGAAGCCTTCATGAGACTTGCGGCGCCGCCGGGTCGAGTTCGTTGCGCTCGTGGCGCGCCGAAGGATCGGTGAGTTCGGTGCGGACCGCGCCGAGCCCGCCGAAGAACAGGTCCGCCACCATCGGCGCGACCGCCTCGTAGGTCAGCGCGCCGTCGGGCCGCAGCCAGGTGAAGGTCCAGTTGATCATGCCGAACAGCAGCATGGTCAGCGGCTTGTGCAGGTGGGCGCCGCGCAGTTCCGGCCGCACCGCGGCCACCGCGTCGGCGAAACGGCCGACCACCTGGCGCTCGACCGCCACCATGCGCTCGCGGTGCTCGTCGTCGAGGAACTTCAGGTCCTCGGTCAGCACGCGGTGCTCGTTCTGCGCCTCGCCGTAGGCCTGCACGAAGCGGTGGATCAGGCCGCGCAGGTGCTCCGGCGGCGGCAGTTGCTGCGCGCTGACCTCGTCGACCAGGTCGACCAGGTGCTGCAGATGGTTCTGGCAGATCTGCGCGAGCAGCTCATGCTTGTCGCGGACGTAGTGGTACAGCGTGGGCTTGCTGACCTCGCAGGCCTCGGCGACCTGGTTCATCGAGGTCGCGGGGTAGCCCTGGTTGGCGAACAGTCGGGCAGCCTGCGCGAGGATCTCCTCGCGGGTGGCATCGAATCCTGGAGCTCGACCTCGGGCCATGGGTGTTGTTTTCCTTGTGAATCAGCGTTCGTCGAACGAGATCACGACGCGGGGGGTCAGGGCATGCGCCTGGCAGCTCAGGATGAATCCCGCCGCCACTTCGTGCTTCTCAAGGGCGAAATTCTTATCCATCCGGACCTCGCCCTCGATCAGCTTGCAGCGGCAGGTCGAGCACACACCGGATTTGCAGGAGAACGGCACGTCCATGCCGGCCCGCGCCGCGGCGTCGAGCAGGCTCGGATCGCTCTTGCGGAACTCGATCTCGCGCGACACGCCGTCGCGGATCACGACGACCTTGGCGGCCTCCGCATCCTCTTCGTGGACCTCGTGCGGCGCCGGGCGGCCGGTCTGCATCTCCGGCGTGCCGAAGCGCTCGATGTGGATGCGTTCCTCGGGCACGCCGGCCGCGCGCAGCGCCGCCTCGGCCTGCTCGTTCATCTCGAACGGGCCGCAGACGAAGACCTGGTCGATGCCGGCCGCGGGGACGGGGCCGCTCAGGAAGTCGCTCAGCTTGGCCTGGTCCAGCCGGCCCGCCATCAGCGGCGAATCGACATGCTCGCGCGAGAACACGTGATGCAGCGTCAGCCGCGTCATGTAGCGGTTCTTCAGGTCCTCGAGCTCTTCCTTGAACATCGTCGACGCCGGCCGGCGGTTGCCGTAGATCAGCGTGAAGCGGCTCAGCGGCTCGCGGGCCAGCACGCTCTTCATGATCGACAGGATCGGCGTGATGCCCGATCCGGCCGCGATGCCGACGAAGTGCCGACCGACGGCGGGCTCGAGGGGCACGTGGAAGCGCCCCTGCGGCGGGAAGACCTGGATCTCGTCGCCGGCCTTCAGGTGCCGGTGGACCCAGGTGGAGAAGGCGCCGCCGTCGACCTGGCGGACGCCGACGCGCAGCTCGCCGTCGTCGATGCCGGCGCAGATGGAGTAGGAGCGGCGCAGGTCCTGGCCGTCGACGTCGCCGCGCAGCGTCAGGTATTGGCCTTGCGTGAAGCGGAAGGTCTCGCGCAGCGCCTCGGGCACGTCGAAGCACAGCACGACGGCGTCGTCGGTGTCCTGGTGCTTGGCGCTCAGGCGCAGCGGGTGGAAATGCAGGCTCATGGCGGTGGCTCGGCGTCTTGTGGTCTGCGGGATCTGGTCGATCGGAACCCGGGCTCAGATCGGTTTGAAATGTTCGAACGGCTCGCGGCAGGCGAGGCAGCGGTACAGCGACTTGCACGCGGTCGAGCCGAAGGCGGACAGCTGCTCCGTATGCGCGCTGCCGCAGCGCGGGCAGGCGATGGCCTCGCGGCGGCGGACGATGCGGATCGGCACGCCCTGCCCCGCGTCCACCGGCCCCGGCGGCGCGATGCCGTACCGGCGCAGCTTCTCGCGGCCTTCGTCGGTGATCCAGTCGGTGGTCCAGGCCGGCGCGCGGCGCATCGTCACGGTGACGGTGCCGAAGCGCGCGAGCGCGTCCCGCACGCTCTGCTCGATGACCTCGGTGGCCGGGCAGCCGGAGTAGGTGGGCGTGAGCACGACCTCGACGCCGTCGGCGGTCTCGACCAGGTCGCGCACGATGCCGAGCTCGACCAGCGACACCGCCGGCACCTCGGGATCGAGCACCTGCGACAGCACCTCCCACGCGGCGGACAGCCGTCCGCAGCCGAGGTCCGTCGCGCCGCCATCGGACGACGGCGAGCGCGGTCCGACCGGCGTCAACGACGACAGCCAGTTCAGATGCGACGGTGTCGGGGCGGCGTTCATGGCGTGTTCATGGGTCTTCGCGGCGATCCGGGGATCACCACACCCCGCCCGGGTAGGTGCGCTGCAGCGACTGCATCGTCGCCAGCATGTGGCCCATGTGCTCGCTGTGGACGCCGCGCACGCCGGTATAGATGTGCGGCGTGTCCTTCGGACGCGCGAGGCGCGCCTCGGCGAGCACCTCGTCCATCGCCGCGTCCCAGTCGGGCTTCAGCGACGACCAGGCGGGGCCCAGGCCGCTGGCCTCCGCGGCGGCATCGATGTCGTCCGACGCGAACAGCTCGTTGACGTAGGGCCACAGCTGCGCAAGCGCGTCCTTCATCCGCTGCGCCGACTCGTCGGTGCCGTCGCCCAGGCGCACGACCCACTCGGCCGCGTGCTGCTGGTGATAGCGGACTTCCTTCACCGCCTTGGCGGCGATGGCGGCGACCTCGGCGTCGCTCGACGCCTGCAGCCGCGTCCACATCGGCATCAGCCAGCAGGCGGCGATCAGGTTGCGGGCCTGCGTGAAGGCGAAGTCGCCGCGCGGCAGCTCCATCATCACCGGGTTCAGGTAGTGACGTTCCTCGCGCAGGTAGGCGAGCTGGTCCTCGTCGAGCGGCTGCTCGTTGAGCTGGCCGGCGCGCGTCAGCAGCGCGCGGGACTGGCCCAGCAGGTCCAGCGCGATGTTGCCCAGCGCGAGGTCCTCTTCCAGGATCGGCGAGTGGCCGATCCATTCGGAGATGCGGTGCGACAGCACCAGGCAGGCGTCGCCGACGCGCAGCAGGTACTGGACGTCCGCGCGTTGGCCGGGTTGGACGGAAGTGCTCATCGTCCGGTCCTCACATGTGGTCGAGCGATTCGGGCAGGTCGTAGAAGGTCGGGTGGCGGTACACCTTGTCCTCCATCGGATCGAAGTACATCGACTTCTCGCCCGGATCGGACGCGACGATCGCCGACGACGGCACGACCCAGATGCTCACGCCTTCCTGGCGGCGGGTGTAGACGTCGCGGGCCATCTGCAGGGCCATCTTCGCGTCGGGCGCGTGCAGGCTGCCGCAATGCTTGTGGTCCAGGCCCGCCTTGTTGCGGACGAAGACTTCCCACAGGGGCCATTCGTTGGCGCCGGTCGTTTGGTTGATGCTCATGATTCGGGTGCTCTGAACGGTTCGTGGCGGAGACAGCGTGATGACGGATGCGCGGGGGCGCTCGATCAGGCCGCCTTGGCGTCGGTGGCGCGCTTCTTCGCGTGGGCGAGCGCGGCGTCGCGGACCCAGGCGCCGTCGTCCCAGGCCTTGACGCGGGTGCCCAGGCGTTCGGTGTTGCAGGGGCCGTTGCCGCCGACGACGCGCCAGAACTCGCTCCAGTCGATCGCGCCGAAGTCGTGGTGGTCGCGCTCGGCGTTCCACTTCAGATCGGGGTCGGGCAGCGTCACGCCGAGCAGCTCGGCCTGCGGCACGGTCGCGTCGACGAACTTCTGACGCAGCTCGTCGTTGGTCAGGCGCTTGATGCCCCAACGCATCGACTGCTCGGAGTTCGGCGAATCCTTGTCCGCCGGTCCGAACATCATCAGCGACGGCCACCACCAGCGGTTCACCGCGTCCTGGACCATCGCCTTCTGCGCGGCGGTGCCCTCGCGCATCATCACCAGCAGGCTCTCGTAGCCCTGGCGCTGATGGAAGGATTCCTCGCGGCAGATGCGGATCATCGCGCGCGCATACGGGCCGTAGGAGCAGCGGCACAGCGGCACCTGGTTCATGATCGCCGCGCCGTCCACCAGCCAGCCGACCACGCCGATGTCGGCCCAGGTCAGCGTCGGGTAGTTGAAGATCGAGCTGTACTTGGCCTTGCCCGTGTGCAGCGCGTCCAGCATCTGGTCGCGGCTGGTGCCCAGCGTCTCGGCGGCGGAGTACAGGTAGAGCCCGTGGCCGCCCTCGTCCTGCACCTTGGCCAGCAGGATCGCCTTGCGCTTGAGCGTCGGGGCGCGCGTGATCCAGTTGCCCTCGGGCAGCATGCCGACGATCTCAGAATGCGCATGCTGGCTGATCTGCCGCACCAGCGTCTTGCGGTAGTGCTCCGGCATCCAGTCCTTGGCCTCGATGAAGTCGCCCGCGTCGATGCGGGCCTCGAAGGCCTCGTTGCGCTGCTGCTCTTCAGCAGACTGCAGCTTGGTCGCCTGGTCCTGCGGACCGACGCTCATGGCTTGCGTGTACATGGATGCTCCTTGCTTCCTGCTTCGAAGCGGCGTCCTTGTGGGACACCGCCGCGTGGCCGTCGGACGCCGTCCGACGGGTTACGAGTTCTTCGGTCGCTGGTCGACAACGCGGCGGGCTTTTCCGACCAGCGTTCTTTCGATTGAATCCGGCGCGCCGACCGTCACCCGGGTCGACACGCCGATCAGCGTCTTGATGCGGTGCTGCAGCGACTTCGACATCGCCGACGCGTCGCCGCCGCCCGCGGCCGACAGCTCGCAACGCACCTCGACCTCGTCGAGGTGGCCGTCGCGGCTGACGACGATCTGGTACTGGCCGGACAGGCCCGGCTCGGCGAGCACCAGTTCCTCGATCTGCGTCGGGAACAGGTTGACGCCGCGGATGATCAGCATGTCGTCGCTGCGACCGACGATCTTGCCCATGCGTCGCATGCTGCGCGCGGTCGGCGGCAGCAGCCGCGTCAGGTCGCGCGTGCGGTAGCGGATCACCGGCAGCGCTTCCTTGCTCAGCGAGGTGAACACCAGTTCCCCTTCGGAGCCCTCGGGCAGGACCTCGCCGGTCTCGGGGTCGATGATCTCGGGATAGAAGTGGTCCTCCCAGATCACCGGACCGTCCTTGGTCTCGATGCATTCGCTGGCAACACCTGGCCCCATCACCTCGGACAGGCCGTAGATGTCGACCGCGTCGATGCCGGCCTTGTGCTCGATCTCGCGACGCATCGCCTCGGTCCAGGGCTCTGCCCCGAAGACGCCGGTCTTCAACGAGGACGCGCGCGGGTCCAGGCCCTGGCGCACGAATTCCTCGACGATCACCTGCATGTAGCTCGGCGTGACCATGATGACGTCGGGCTTGAAGTCCTGGATCAGCTGGACCTGCTTCTCGGTCTGTCCGCCCGACATCGGGATGACGGTGCAGCCCAGCCGCTCGGCGCCGTAATGCGCGCCCAGGCCGCCGGTGAACAGCCCGTAGCCATAGGCGATGTGCACGATGTCGCCCTTGCGGGTGCCGGCGGCGCGCAGCGATCGCGCGACCAGGTCGGCCCAGGTGTCGATGTCCTTCTGCGTGTAGCCGACCACGGTCGGCTTGCCGGTCGTGCCCGACGACGCGTGCACCCGCACCACCTGCTCGCGCGGCACGGCGAAGAGACCGAACGGGTAGTTGTCGCGCAGGTCCTTCTTCGTCGTGAACGGGAACAGGCGCAGGTCGGCCAGGTCCTTCAGGTCATCCGGATGAACGCCCTTCGCATCGAACGCGGCCTTGTAGTGCGGCACGTTGTCGTAGGCATGCTTCAGCGACCACTTCAGGCGCTGGAGCTGAAGGGCGCGCAGCTCGTCCTGGCTGGCGCGCTCGATGGGCTCGAGGTCCTCGGGCCGGAAGGTCTTCACCGTCATGGGGTCTGTCTCCTAACCTGTCTCGTCGTTCCGGGGCGGGCGCGCTCAGCGCGCGGTCGCCAGTTCCGGCACCACGGGCTTGCCCTTGATGCGGTAGGAACGTCCGCGGAAGACCGCGATCAATTCGTCGCGTTGATTGGTGATGCGGATGTCGTAGACGCCGGTGCGGCCGGCCAGCGAGGTCTCGGTGGCGCTCGCCGTCAGGACGTCGCCCACCCGCGACGGCGCGACGATGTCGATCGCGAAGCCCGAGGCCACGGTCACCTCGTTGTGCGAGTTGCAGGCGAAGGCGAAACACGAATCGGCCAGCGTCGTGACGAAGCCGCCGTGGCAGATGTCGAAGCCGTTGAGCATGTCCTCGCGCACTGTCATCGACAGCGTCGCGGTGCCGGGACCGATCGCGTCGATGCGCATGCCCAGGCCTTTGGAGGCCCGGTCGTTGGCGAACATGGTGTCGCGGACCGCTTCGGCCACGCGCTGCGGATCCAGGGTCGCGCTCATCAGCGGTCCTTGAAGGTCGGGGACCGCTTGGTCAGGAAGGCGGCGGCGCCTTCAAGATAGTCGTGCGCATAGCCGAGCTGGCTCTGCAGCCGGGCCTCGAGCTTGAGGGCGTCCTCGAACTCCAGGTCCATCGAGGCGTCGAGCGCCTCGCGCGTCTGCACCAGCGCCTTGGTCGGCATCTTCGCGAGCTTCTGCGCGGTGGCCATCGCCTCGCTCTGCAGGTCGGCATCGGCGACGCAGCGTGCGATCAGGCCCCAGGCCTGCGCGTCGGCGGCGGGCAGCTTGTCGCCGAGCAGCGCCAGCTGCATCGCGCGGGCGCGGCCCACGAGGCGCGTCAGCAGCCAGGTGCCGCCGCAGTCGGGCACCAGCCCGATCTTGGAGAAGGCCTGGATGAAAGACGCCGCCTGGCCCGCCAGCACGAGGTCGCAGCCGAGCGCGAAGTTCGCGCCGGCCCCCGCGGCCACGCCGTTGACCGCGCAGACGGTCGGCACCGGCATGCTGCGCAGGCGCAGCGCGAGCGGGATGTAGTAGTGGTCGAGCAGGTTGCCGATGTCCTTGGCCTTGGGCTTCTTGTGGGCATCGACCTCGCCGGCGTGCTCGTCGAACTCCGGCTTGATGTGGGGATCCGACAGGTCCTGGCCCGCGCAGAACGCGCGGCCGGCACCGGTGATGAGCACCGCCCGCACGGTCTCGTCGTGCGCCGCCTCGTCGAGCGCGACTCGCAACTGGCCGAGCAGGCCGGTCGTGAATGCGTTCAGCGCCTGCGGCCGGTTCAGCGTGAGGACGCGGACGGCGCCCTCGGTGCTGATCAGCAGCGGACTGTCTTCGGCAGCGGTGGATGGGGTCGTGTTGGCGGTGCTCATTCGGCTTGTCTCCTCGGCCGTCGATGGATTCAGCTTTTTCAGCTTTTTTGGGTCGGCTTCTATTTACCGACCGGTCGGTAGATACTACGAGCCATCGCATTGCAAGACAAGGTCGGAAACCTAGGGTTACCACCTAAAAAGGAGCTGTCCCATGCCCTGTTACGCCATTGACGGCCTCTCGCCGGTCGTCCATCCGAGCGCCTACGTCCACCCGACGGCGGTGCTGATCGGGGACGTGATCGTCGGTGCAGGGTGTTATGTGGGGCCTTGCGCCTCGCTGAGGGGGGACTTCGGCCGCATCCGGCTGATGGAGGGCGCCAACGTGCAGGACACCTGCGTGATCCACGGCTTCCCGGATTCGGACACGGTTGTCGAGACCAACGGCCACATCGGCCACGGCGCGGTGCTGCACGGCTGCGTGGTGCGGCACGACGCGCTGGTGGGCATGAACGCGGTGGTGATGGACGAGGCGGAGGTCGGCGCGTACAGCATCGTCGCGGCCTGCGCGTTCGTGCGCGCGGGGCTGAAGCTGCCGGAGAAGTCGCTCATCGCGGGCCTGCCGGCGAAGGTGATGCGGCCGCTGACGGACGACGAGATCCGCTGGAAGCGCGTCGGCACCGAGACCTATCAAGACCTGGCACGGCGCTGTCATGCGAGCCTGGTCGAGGTCCAGCCGCTGGCCGAGGAGGAACCCGGCCGCCCTCGCCTGCAGGTCGGTGGGCCCAAGACCCTGGTCGCGACGAAGCGCGACGGCGACGGCTGATCGACACGCAGCGCCGTCCCGCGACCTCGCACGCGAGGTCCCCCGTTGGTTTCCCTGGGAAGGCGCCGGGCCGCCAGGCCCAGCGCTACGCCATCTCGGCGCGCCTGACCTGCACCTGGTCGATGAGCGAGGTGACCAGCCCGGCCGACAGCCCGTCCACGCCCGCGCCGGCGCAGGCCGCCGCGCCCGCGGCCACGGCCCAGCGCAAGTGGTCCTCGGGATCCTGCGTGCCGCCGTTCATCAGGCTGTAGAGCAGGCCGGCCATGGCGGCGTCGCCGGCGCCGATGGTGTCGACGATCTGGTCGAGCGGCGGCGGCGCGGCGCTGAGGTCGGCTTTCGGATGGAACAGCTGCGCGCCGCGTTCACCGAGCGTCAGCATCACGATCGCGCGCGGGTTCCAGGCCGAGATCTGCGCCAGTCCCAGGTGGTGGTCGCGGCTGCGGAACAGGCCGCGAAGGTCTTCGTCGGAGACCTTGATGACGTCCGCCAGCCGGCACATGCGCTCCAGCGTGCGGTCGTAGCGGGAGTCCATCGACATGCGGTAGTTGGGGTCGTAGCTGATGCGCACGCCCTCGTCCTTGAGGGATTCGGCCAGCGCGATCAGCCGTGCCGCGAGCGGTTCGCGGGTGAGGCTGATCGAGCCGAAATGCGCCCAGCGCACTGCGCGGCGCCATCCGGCGGGCAAGGCGTGGGGGCGGAAGTGCAGGTCGGCGCTGTCGTCGCCGACGAAGGCGTACTCCGGCGGATCGACCTGATGGACGTAGGCCACCAGCGGCGACTTGGCGAACTGCTGGATGAAGCGCAGGTCCAGGCTGGCATCGGCGCTGGCCTGCCAGATCGCCTGGCCGAACGGGTCCTTGCTGATGCCGCCGGCGAAGGCGCTGAGCTGGCCCAGGCGGGACATCCCGATGGCGACGTTCCACGGCGAGCCGCCGCAGCGGCTGCGCCAGTGGTCTTGGCCGACGCGGATCATGTCGGTGAGGGCTTCGCCGAAGGAGACGAAGCTGGCCAGGTCCGCATGGACCACGGTCGTGGGGGTCAAGCTCATCCCGCGATTCGACCCCCACCGGCCCTGTCGTGCAAGTGACAGGTCCTACAGGGTGACGAGGCGGTTTCGGGTGCGTAGCGCACAGTCCCACCCCTGGGGCAGGAGCACAGTGGCTCCCCGAAGGGCCTGCGCGGGCGCGGGCGGGCTGGCGGCGGCACAATCCGCTTCATGACCGATGGTGTGATTCCGCTGCTCGATCTGCGCCAGATCGGGCGGACGCCTCCCGTGCCGCATCCGCTGCCGCCGCCCCGCAGCGGCCCGTGGCTGGATGCGCGCGGCCGGCCGCTGCGCGACCTGCGGATCTCCGTCACCGACCGCTGCAACTTCCGCTGCAGCTACTGCATGCCGAAGGACGTGTTCGACAAGGACTACGCCTTCCTCCCGCACCGCGACCTGCTCTCCTTCGAAGAGATCGCCCGGCTCGCCCGCGTGTTCGCCCAGCTCGGCGTCCAGAAGCTGCGCCTGACCGGTGGCGAGCCGCTGCTGCGTCGCAACCTCGAGGCGCTGATCGCCCAACTGGCCGCGCTGCGCACGCCGGAGGGGCAGCCGCTCGATCTCACGCTCACCACCAACGGCTCGCTGCTCGCCCGCAAGGCCCAGGCGCTCAAGGACGCCGGGCTGAACCGCGTCACCGTCAGCCTGGACGCGCTGGACGACGCCATCTTCCGGCGCATGAACGACGTGGACTTCCCGGTCGCCGAGGTCCTGCGCGGCATCGAGGCCGCGCACGCCGCCGGCCTGGCGCCGATCAAGGTCAACATGGTCGTCAAGCGCGGCACCAACGACGACCAGATCGTCCCGATGGCGCGCCACTTCCGCGGCACCGGCGTCGTGCTGCGCTTCATCGAGTACATGGACGTCGGCATGAGCAACGGCTGGCGCATGGACGAAGTCCTGCCGTCCGCCGAGGTCCTCGCCCGGCTGCGCGAAGACGCCGACCTCGTGCCGCTCGCGCCAACGTCCGACGGCGAGACCGCCACGCGCTGGGGCTACGCCGACGGCAGCGGCGAGATCGGCCTGATCTCCAGCGTCACACAGGCCTTCTGCGGCGACTGCAACCGCGCGCGGCTCTCGACCGAGGGCCGCCTCTACACCTGCCTCTTCGCCGGCGACGGCCACGACCTGCGCGCGCTGCTGCGCGGCGATGCCGCCCACGACGCGCGCAGCGACGACGAGATCGCCGCCGCGCTCGGCGCGCTCTGGACGCGGCGCAACGATCGGTACTCGGAACTCCGCGCCAGCCTGCCCGCGGCCTCGGAATCCGGCCCGGCGCGCCGCGTCGAGATGCACTACATCGGCGGCTGATGCGCGCCACCGCGCTGCTCCTCTGCGGCGGGCGCGCCACGCGCATGGGCGGCGTCGACAAGCCGCTGCAGCCCTTCCAGGGCCGGCCCCTCGTCCACCACGTGCTCGACCGCATCGCCCCGCAGACCGGCGGCCGCGTGCTCATCAGCGCCAACCGCCACCTCGACGACTACCGCCGCCTCGGACATCCGGTCCTCGAGGACACGCTGCCGGACTTCCCCGGCCCGCTCGCCGGGATCCTGGCCGGGCTCCAGGCGATCACCGCCGCCCGCTCGACCACGTCATCGGCAAGCACATCCCCTGCTGCATCCCCCGCCGCATCTCCCCCCGCATCCCCCTTCGAGGCCCCCATCGCTGCCGATGAGGTCGACGACTGGCTGCTCGTGGTCAGCGGCGACAGCCCCTGGTTGCCCGTCGACCTCCTCGCCCGCCTGGCCGAGGGTCTCGCCCCTGACCGGACCGCGGCCATGGCGATGGGCCGCGAGTCGCCGGACGCACCGCTGCGCAGCCAGCCGCTCGCGAGCCTGATCCACGTCGTCCATCGGGCCTCGCTCGACGCCGCGCTACGCGCGGGCGAACGGCGCGTCGAAGGCTGGCTGTCCAGCCTGCCGCTGGCGCGCGTCGCCTTCGATCGACCGGGCGACGACCGCGCCTTCGCCAACATCAACGACAGGAGCGAGCTTGAGCGCCTCGAACGACTCCGATAGTGCGGACCACGGCAGCGCGGACGCTGCTGGCGCGATCACCTTGCGCCTGCTGACCGAGGGTGACCTGGGCGCCTACAAGGCGCTGCGCGATGCGATGCTGGCCCGGCACGAACAGGCCTTCACTTCCGACGCGGAGACCGAACGCGCCCGCGAGGCCGCGAGCTATCGCGTGCGACTGCATCCGCAGGCGGGCGGCAAGTCGCTGTTCACGCTGGGCGCGTGGCGCGGAGAACAGCTGGTGGGTGCGCTGACCTGCGAGCACGAGAACCGCAAGAAGGTGCAACACATCGCGCATCTGATCGGGATGATGGTGGACGACCGGTTCCGCGGACGCGGCATCGGCAAGCGCCTCTTGCAGCAGGCGCTTGCCTTGCTGCGCCGCGAGCCGCGCCTGGAGACCGTGACGCTCAGCGTCACCGCCGGCAATCAAGCCGCCATCGCGGTCTACCGGCAGGCCGGCTTCACCCGCTACGGCCACCTCCCCCGCGCCATCCGTCTCTCCGACGGCCGTTACTACGCCAAGGACTTGATGAGTCTGGATCTCCGCGCCTGACCCCGACCTCCCAAGGCCCCATCACGGCGAGGCACCGGGCCGAAAGACCCAAGGCCCGATCACTGCCAGGCACCGGGCCGAAAGACCCAAGGCCCGATCACTGCCAGGCACCGGGCCGAAAGACCCAAGGCCCGATCACAGCGAGGCTCACTGGGGCCGGAATACTGCTTGGGGGTCCTGGAGGGATCCCCCATGCAGTGTGGAGCGCCCGCGCCAGGCCTCCCGCAGGCGACATCAATCGCAGGCTGCCGAAGGCCGAGCCGCCACATCGACGTCGACCGTCAATTCATCCTGGATGGCGAGCAGCCCCCCGAAGACGGAGAACGGCGTGATCCCGAACTCGCTCTGCCGCAGGACGAGCGCGCCTTGGGCGCGCAGCGGCGCATCCCCTGAAGGTCGGGCGACCCGCACGGGCACGTCGATCTCGCGGACCTGCCCGTGCCATCGCACCGCGAGCTTGACGGCGAGCACCGGGAACGCCCCACCCACCGCCGAGCTGCGCATCGAGATCGCCGGGAAGCGTTCGCCGTCGATGGCGCGGAGCATGTTGGTCCGCGTGCCGGCGACATCGGAGGCCGTGGGCACGCTGGCGAATTCGGGGCCGAGGCTGGCGCGCCATTCGGGCTTGTCGATGCCGATGTCGTCGAGGCGGAATCCGAGTTCGACGCCGGCGCCTGCGATTCCGTCGGCGGGCAGGAAGACCTGGCCGTCGAGCCGTTCGACTCCGAGCACATGGTTGTGGCCGAGCTTGGCGAGCCGACCGGCGCGGAAGACGTGGATCCGGACCTGCGAGCCTGCGGCGTCGACGCGGTAGAGCCGCCCCTCGCCGCGCTGCTGCGCCGCGAGCCAGGTGGGACATGAGGACGGCGGCCCTTCGGCGCCCGGCGCCGCGCCCGATGCGCCCGATGCGGCTGATGCGCCCGCCGCGTCCGATGCGGCCGCTTCACCGCGGCCCGTCGTCGAATCCGCTGTCGCCCCGATTGGTGCACTGCCGCATCCTGCGACCGCCAGCGCCACAGCGACGATCGCCGCGTGGGCCGCCCCCCGTGTCCACGGGGTCCACAACACCGGAGGCACCTCGCTTGCCCGCGTCAACACTTGCATAGGGGTAAACCAAGAGTGGTCAGACCTGCATTCTGAACGGCACAAACAAGCGGGTCGCACTAGCATTGCGACATCACGACGACACCTCGCACGGAGGATAGCCATGGCACGCCAAGCCAACGACCTGATGGCGCAGTACGCCGCCTACCACCGCGACCGCCGCAACATCGCCACCCACTTCGTCGGCATCCCGCTGATCGTCTTCGCGATCGGCGTGCTGCTGGCGCGGGCGCAATTCCACGTCGCCGACTGGACCGTGTCCGCCGCCTGGGTGGTCTGGGGCGCCGCCACGATCTGGTACCTGACGCGCGGCAACTTCGTGCTGGGCCTGTCCACCGCGATCGTCAACGCGGTGCTGATGGCGCTGGCGCATCCGCTGGCGGCGGGTTCCGCCGGCGGCTGGCTCGCCTGGGGACTGGGCAGCTTCCTGGTCGGATGGATCATCCAGTTCATCGGTCATTATTACGAGGGGCGCAAGCCGGCTTTCGTCGATGACCTGATCGGGCTGCTGGTCGGGCCGATGTTCGTTGTCGGCGAAGCGCTCTTCGCGATGGGCTGGGGTCGCGACCTGCTCGCCGAGATCGAACGCCGCGCCGGTCCCACCCATCTGCGCGACTTGACCCACCCCGCCTGAGCCGCGCGGCATCACGACCTCGCTCCTTTGGGGGTCGGGTCTTGATGGGGCTTGCGGCGCGCCGCCAAGGCGCTTATCTTGGACGTCCGAGTCCGTCAGCAATTTGCCAGGATGTCGCCAGGAGGCCCCATGAAACCGGTGTCCGAACTGTTGAAGAGTCGCGGCCCGAGCGTCTGGCGCATCACGCCGGAAGCGACGGTGTTCGATGCGCTGCATCTGCTCGCGCAGCATGATGTCGGTGCGCTGCTGGTGATGGAGGGCGAGCGGCTGCTCGGCATCTTCTCGGAGCGCGACTACACCCGCAAGATCGCGCTGCAGGGCAGAGATTCGCGCAACACGCAGGTCAAGGAGGTCATGACGGCCAACGTGTTCGTCGTGAAGCCCGACACCGAGTGCCGCGAGTGCATGAGCCTCATGAGCCAGCGCAAGATCCGCCACCTGCCGGTGGTCGAGGGTTCGACCGTCGTGGGCATGCTGTCGATCAGGGACTTGATGGACAACATCATCGCGGACGATGAGCTGACCATCGCTCAGCTCCAAAGCTACATCTACGGCTGACGCGGGCGCAGCCGCGCCCACGCCATCCGGTGGCGTGTTTTCAACCGCCCCAGAACTGCAGTGCGCGATCAGCGCCGTCCTTGGCGGCGCGCGGTTTGGGCGGCTTGTCCGACGGCGCCGGCGTGCCCATCGCGATCCAGCCGAGCAGCGTCTCGCCCGGCTCGCAGAATGCGGCGATCAGACCCGGATCGCGCGCCTTCGCGCCGCTGAGCATCTTTCCGCCGAAGCCTAGTGCCTGGGCGGCGTTCAGGAAGTTCGTCAACGCCCCGCCCACGCAGGCCCACTGCTCGTGCGCCGGCACCTGCGGATGGCCCAGGTCCAGCCTGACGACGACGGCCACCGTCACCGGCGGACGCAGCGCGCGTTCCTCGTCCATCGCCAGGCCGGCGGCGTCCTTGCCCGCGCGGCGCGCAGCCTCGGCGAAGAGCGCCGCCATCGAGCGCTTCGCCTCGCCGCGCACGACCTTGAACCGGAAAGGGACGAGCCCGGCGTGATCGGGCGCGTGCAGCGCGGCATCGACCATCAGGCGCAGGTGCGCGTCGTCGGGCCCGGGTTCGATCAGGTATTTCGGCCCGACCGAAGCACGCGTCAGCAGCAGCTTCAGGGCTTCGTCGTTCATGGCGGCTCACTTCCACGTTGTCTGGCAACGTCTCTCTTCAACGATTCAACTTCCGGCGCGCCGCGTAGGAACAGGCGTCGACCAGCATCACCAGCGCCAGCATCGCCAGCAGCACGGTGCAAGTCTCGCGCATCTGGAACAGGCTGAGGTGCAGGCTCAGCATCTGGCCGAGCCCGCCGGCCCCGACCACTCCCAGCACCGTCGCGGCGCGGATGTTGTTTTCCCACCGGTACAGCGTGTAGCTGAGCAGTTGCGGCGCCGCCTGCGGCAGCGTCGCGAACGCGAAGACCTGCCAGCGCGACGCGCCCGCCCAGCGCAAGGCCTGGGCGGTCTGCGGCGGTGCGTTCTCGAGCGCCTCGGCCATCAGGCGGCCAAGCACGCCCGTCGTGTGCAGCGCCAGCGCCAGCGTGCCCGGCATCGGCCCCAGGCCGGCGGCGACCAGCAGGATCGCCGCCCAGACCAGTTCGGGCACGCTGCGCAGCACATTCAGCAGCAGCCGCGAGGTCCAGCGCAGCAGCCCCGGCGGCCTGCTGGCCAGCAGCGCGATCGCGAGCCCGGCCACCGCCGCCAGGATGCTGCCCAGCGCCGACATTGCCAGCGTCTCCAACGCCCCCTGGCCGACGCGCCCGAGAAAGGCCGGCGCCCCTTGGGGCGGAAAGAACTCCGCGATGAAGCGGCCCATCTGGGCGAGCGCCCCCGCGCCCAGCAATTCGCCCCAGCGCAGCGGCAGCGTCGCGAAGCTCGCGATCAGCAGCGCCAGCAGGCCGATGAGCAGCCCGCGCACGCCCCATCGCGGGGACGGCCGGGCGGCACGGCGGGACGCCTCGGCGCCCTGCCCGGCCTCACGCGCCGGACGCAACCAGGCGCTGATCCGATCGGCCATCGCCACGAGCGCGATGAACACCAGCAGGATGGTCGCGACCTCGGCGCCGGCGAACATCTTGGTCGCGTTGTCGAGCTGCTGGCCGAGCCCGCCGGCGCCGACGAAACCGAGCACGACCGAGGACCGGATCGCGCATTCCCAGCGGTAGACGGTGTAGCTCACGAGCTCGTCGGCACAACCGGGCAAGGTGCCGAAGAGCAGCGCCTGCAGACGTCCGGCGCCACCGCGCAGCAGCGCCTGCGTGGGCGCGGCGTCGGCGCTTTCGAGGATCTCGGCGTAGACCTTGCCGAGCATCCCGCCATAGGACAGCGCGATCGCCAGCACGCCGGCGCCGGGGCCGAGGCCGATCACGCGGACCAGCATCAGCGCCCAGACCAGCTCCGGGACCGAGCGCAGCACGATGAGCACGAGGCGCACGATCCCGCGCAGCGCCGCCGGCCCCGGGCCCATGCGACCCGCCACCGCGGACACCGACAGCCGCGCCGTCGCCAGCAGCGCCATCGGCACGGCGATCACCCAGGCGAGCGCCATCCCCACCGTCGCCATCGCCACCGTGCGCCACGTGTCGGCGGCGAGCATCGTCAGGAACTCGGCGTCCAGTCGCGGGGTCAGGAACTGCGCGCCGAAACGCATCGTCGCGCGCAGGCTGCGTTCGTCGAGCAGCTCCCAAGGCCGGAACTCGCACCAGACGAGGAGCGGCCACAACAGCACGAGCAGGCCGACCGTCAGACCGAGTCGTCGCGTGGCGGCGGGGTCGTGGCGCCACGGGGCGGCGACGGCAGCCGCGGAGCGGCCGACGGCCACAGCGTCGCTGTTCGTGCCGTGTCTGCCGTGCGGGCGATCCGCGCTCATCGACACATCGCCTGAGGCAACGACGTCGGCGGCAACGTGTCCTGCGCCACGGGCGGCGGCTCGTTCAGCAGATCGGCGTAGATCTCGTCCAGCTGACGCGCGCCGAGGTCCCGCGGCGGACCGTCGTAGACGAGGCGCCCTTCGCGCAGCGCGATCACGCGTGGGAACACCCGGCATGCCAGGTCGACCTGGTGCAGACTGCAGATCAGCGTGCGGTCCTGCGCGCGGGCCGTGTCCCGCAGGACCTCGAGCACGCGCTGCGCACGTTGCGGATCCAGCGCCGACAGCGGCTCGTCGGCGAGCCAGAGCCGCGCCTTCGACACCAGCAGCCGCGCGACCGCGACGCGCTGGCGCTCGCCGCCGGAGAGCTGATCGACGCGCGACCAGAGCCGATCGCCGAGCTCCAGACGGTCCAGCGCGTCGAAGGCGAGCCGCGCCTGCGCCTCGGTCGGGTTGAACAGCATGCGCAGGGTCTGCGCCATCGACGCGCCGGGCAACTGCCCGGCCAGCACTGCGGTGACCACGCGCTGGCGCGGCGGCAGCGGCGGATGCTGCGGCGCCAGCATCAGCTCGCGGCGCAGCCAGTGGCGATCGCGGGACGCCAAGGCCCAGGCGTCCTGCCCCGCCAGGCGCATGGTCCCGCCCACAGGTGCCAGCGCCATCGCCATCGCGTGCAGCAGCGAGGTCTTGCCGGCGCCCGACGCGCCGATCAGCGCGACCTGCTCGCCGGTCTCGATGCGCAGCGTCAGCGGCTCGACCAGCGTGCGCGCCCCGGCCCTCAGGTGCAGGCCGTCCAGTTCCAGCAGCGGCATCGCGATCGTCTCAACTCACTTCAGCAGACCGGCGTTCTCGGCGGCGGCCTTGATGCCGGCGTAGTTCTCGGGCTGCGTCGGCACGAACTTCGTCGCGCGCTGCAGGTCGAGGATCTCCTTGCCTTCCGGCGTCGACGGGTTGAGCTTCAGGAACGCGGCCTTGAGCTTCTCCTTCGTCGCGGCGGGCATGTCGGCATGGACGCTCCAGTTGTAGTCGTAGTACGGCGGCGTCGTGAAGAAGACCTTGACGGCGGCGGTGTCGACCTTCTTCTCGGCGACGAGCTTCTCCCAGACGGAGATGTTCAGCGCGCCCGCGTCGACCTTGCCCGAGGACACGGCGGCGACGGTGGCGTCATGCGCGCCGGAGAAGGAGAGGCGCTTCAGATCCGCGTCGGGATTGATCTTCGCGGCCAGCAGGAACGAGCGCGGCATCAGGTGACCCGAGGTCGACGACGCGGAGCCGAAGCTGAGGGTCTTGCCCTTGAGGTCCTCGAGCTTCGTGATGCCGGACTTCGCGTCGGTGATGAAGACGGAGCGGAACTTCTCGTCCTCCTCGCGCTGGACCAGCGGGACGATCTTGCCGCCCGAGCGCACGTTGGCCTGCACGAAGGTGAAGCCGCCGAACCAGGCCAGATCGATCTTCTTGTTGACGACGGCCTCCACGGCGGCGGCGTAGTCGGTGACGGGCGTCCACTCGACCTTCACGCCGAGTTCCTTCTCCAGGTACTTGCCGAGCGGCGCGAACTTGCGGGCCAGCTCGGTCGGCGATTCGTCGGGGATGGCGGTCACGCGCAGCACCTGCTGCGTCTGCGCCATCGCGGGCCCGGACAGGCCCGCGGCAATCAGCGACGTGGCGACGATTCCCTGCAGCGCACGGCTGACATGTCGGAAAAGGCTAGGCATCGAAAGCTCCAGTCAAAACGGTCGAAGTCAAAGAAATTGCCGCCCCGAGGGCGGCCGCAAGAACCAGCGACATCGGATTGCCGAAGCGAGCGGCCCGAGCTTGCGCCGAGGCGCGCAGCCGTACGCCCGTACGGCGAGCACCGCAGGCGCAAGATCGGGACGCGCAGCCGGCAAGCCGATGTTGCTGGCGGAGAGACGTGGGAGTCGAACCCACCCGGCGATGCGTGGCATCACCCACCGGATTTGAAGTCCGGCCGATCCACCAGGATCGTTGTCTCTCCATTGATCGTTGCGCGTTCATGCGGTCTCGACGGCGTCGACGCGCGCGGCCCCGCCACCCTCATGATCGTCGATGAACAGGCGGCTGTCGGTCCGCAGCCGGTGCGCGTCGCCGACGCGCCGCAGCACGCCGACCTTGTCGAAGAACTCCAGCACCTGGATCGCGCGCTTGCGCCCCAGGCCGCTGCGGTCGCGGAACACCGCGGCCTTGACGTCGCCGCCGATGGCCGAGGCCCGCGCGATGCGCGCCAGCTCATGGACCGCCGTCGGCGCGTAGTACAGGTCCTTCACGACCTGGAACAGCTCGCCCCGCTGCGACAGGCGCGCCAGGGTCGTGCGCACCAGCGCTTCGGGCTCGTGCGCGTCCTTGGCCAGGTCGCGCGCCCAGGCGCCTTCGAAGCCCGCCGACAGCAGCCGCGGCATCACCTTCTGCGCGAGGCGCTCGTCCAGCGCCGACAGCTGGATGCCATGCGCCGGCAGATGCGCCGACGCGCCGCTGATGGCCACCTGTCCGGCCGACGCCATCCGCCGCACGAGCGACTGCCACAGCGCCTCCGCCATCCGCGGCGCGGCCAGTCGCCGCCAGCGCGCGAGGTCGGGGCCGAGCTCTTCGGGCTGTTCCTCGTGATACCGCGCCAACCTGGCCAGCGCGACGCCCTCCCACTGCGCCGTCTGCGCGGCGCCGAGCGCCCAGGCCGGTCCGTCGGCGCCGGGCACGATCGTCGATGCGCTGTCCGCCGCCAGCAGGGCCGCGCGCGCGTCGCCGGCCACGCCCTGCCCCGCGGCGAATCGCGCGAGATCGACACCCATCGGCGCCTGCGCCAGCAGGCCGGCCAGCCGTCGCGCGGGCGAGTCCGCCGTCAGCGCGACGAGTTCCGCGAGCCGCTGCGTCGTGCGGCGATAACGTGCCGGCGCGTGCGGATCGAGCACGACCCCGCCGGCGAGCGCGCGCGTCGCGGAGGCGTCGCGCAGCACGACGCGATCCCCGGCCCAGGTACCGATCGGTCGATGCAGCACGAGCTGCACCAAGCCCTCCTCGCCCGGCTGCAGCGCCTCAGCCGGTGCCACAGGGCTCACTCCCTCTCCCGCTTGCGGGAGAGGGCAGGGGTGAGGGCCAGCGACCTGCGCCGTACCGAGGCGTCCGAGCATCGCCACCGACCCGGTGACCGCTTCCGCGCCGACATGCACGTGCACCGGCAGGCCGCTTCGCAGCGCGCGCTCTTCCTCGGGCCACAGCCGCAGCCGCGCATCGAGGCGGTCCGTCCACTGCGCGATCTCCGGCGCGGCCAGCCATTGGCCGCGCTCAACCTCGTCCTTCTCCAACCCGGCAAGGCCGATGGCGACGCGTTGTCCGGCCGACGCGCGCGCCGCCGGCTCGTTCTGCGCATGCAGGCTGCGCACGCGGCCGCGCCGCGGCGACTGTCCCGGCGCGGGCGGCAGCAGCAGGAGTTCGTCGCCGACCGCCACCTCGCCCGCATGCGCGGTGCCGGTGCAGACCGTACCGACACCGGGCAGGCTGAACACGCGGTCCACCGCGAGCCGGAAGGCCTGTCCCGCGACCTCGTGCGGCGGCAGCGCCTTCGCCTCGGCGATCAGGTGCTCGCGCAACGCGCGCACGCCCTCGCCCGCGGTCGCGGCGACGTCGAACACCGGCGCGTCCGCCAGCGGCGTGCCGGCCACCAGCGCGCGGATCTCCTCGCGCCGCTGCGCGCGCGTCGCGACGTCCACGCGGTCGCACTTCGTCAGCGCGATCGTCCCGCGCGCGATCCCCAGCAGTGACAGCAGCGCCAGGTGCTCGCGGGTCTGCGGCATCACGCCATCGTCGGCGGCCACCAGCAGCAGCGCGTGGTCGATGCCGGTCGCGCCGGACAGCATCGTGTGCACGAGGCGCTCGTGTCCCGGGACATCGACAAAACCGATGCGCGGGCCTTCGTTCGCGCGCGTGACGCGATCTGCAGCGGCACCAACACCGGCACCGGCACCGGCACCGGCACCGGCATCGGCGCTGGCATCGGCGCTCGTGCCCGCCGCCAGGAACGCATACCCGAGCGCGATGCTGATGCCGCGCCGCTTCTCCTCGGGCAGCCGATCCGTGTCGACGCCGGTCAGCGCCTTCACCAGCGTCGTCTTGCCATGGTCGATGTGGCCGGCGGTTCCGACGATCACGCGAGCGCCTCCTTCAGCTGCGCGAGCTGCTCAAGGAAGTCGGGCTCCTCGCGCGCCTCGTCCAGGCAGCGCAGGTCCATCCAGAGTTCGTCGGCCTGCACGCGCGCGATGACGGGCAGCGGCAACCCGCGCAAGGCCGTGAGCAGGTCGTCGAGCGCGCGCCCGATCCCCCGCTTGCCGGGCAGCCGCGGCGTCAGCACCAGCCCGGCCGACGGCAGCGTCTCCACCGGCAACGAGCCCGAGCCGATCTGCCCGCGCATCGCGCTGACGCGCGCGTCGAAGCGCGGCGCGACGGCCTCCTCGACGCGGGCCAGCAGCCGCTGCGCCTGCGCCTCGATCTGGTCCACCGGCCGCGTCAGCAGCCGCAGCGTCGGCAGGTCCTGCGTCAGCCGGTCCGGCTGCAGGTACAGCCGCAGCGTCGCCTCCAGCGCGGCCATCGGCAGCTTGGACAGGCGCAACGCGCGCTTCATCGGGAACTTGCGGATCTTCTGCACCAGGTCCTTGCGACCGACGATCAGACCGGCCTGCGGCCCGCCCAGCAGCTTGTCGCCGCTGAAGGTCACGATGTCGCAGCCGTCGGCCAGCATCGCCTGAGGCAGCGGCTCGGCCGGCAGGCCCCATTGCGCCAGGTCGACCAGCGAGCCGCTGCCCAGGTCCGTCATCAGCGGCACGCCCGCGGCCTTCGCGATCGGGGCGAGTTCGGCCTCGCTCACCGACGACGTGAAGCCCTGGATCGCGTAGTTGCTGGTGTGGACCTTCAACAGCAGCGCGGTGTCCGGACCGATCGCGGATTGATAGTCCCGCGCATGCGTGCGGTTGGTCGTGCCGATCTCCACCAGCCGCGCCCCCGCCGCCGCCATCACGTCGGGCATGCGGAACGCCCCGCCGATCTCGACCAGCTCGCCGCGCGACACGACGACCTCCCGGCCGCCGGCCAGCGCGGCGATGCCCAGCAGCACCGCGGCGGCGTTGTTGTTGACGACCGTCGCCGCCTCGGCGCCGGTGATGTCGCAAAGCAGCGATTCGACGAGGCTGTCGCGATCGCCGCGCTCACCGCGCGCGAGGTCGAACTCCAGGTTGTTGGGCGAGCTCATGCAGCTCAGCACATGGCGCAGCGCCTCGTCGGCCAGCAGCGCGCGGCCCAGGTTGGTGTGCAGCACCGTGCCGGTGAGGTTGATCACGCGGCGCATGCGCGGCGCGAGGCGCTCGACGCACAGGCGCTCCAGCTCGGCCGGCAGGTGCTGAAGCTCCTCCGCCGGCAGCGCGCCCGCCAGCGCGCGCTGGCGCCATGATTCGAGCAGGTGTCGCGCCTGCGCGGCGACGAAGGCGTGACCGTGCCGCGCCATCAGGTGCGTCACCGCCGGGTCGCGCAGCAGGCGATCCACGGAGGGAAGGTCCTTCGGGGCCGCGGCCGCAGCGCGCGGCGTGGCGTGGCCGCGCGAGGGAACAGGGCGATCGTCGGGTGCGGCCGGGTCCTGACTGCTGACCGGGGAGCCTGCCGTCGGACCATGAACCATGGATGCCTCGGGCTTCATGCTCAGCGCCCTCCGGGATCGGGCGGCGACGCGCCGGCGGCGCGGCCGGAGGAGCCGGAGGAGCCGGATTCAGGTCCCTCGACGCGATCATCCGACGCCTCGGCCTCGCCGAGGATCAGCAGCGGGTTGAACCCCTGCCGCACGAGGCCGAGTTCTCCCACCAGCAGATCCAGCGTCAGCGTCGCCAGGTCGTCGGCCAGCGGCTCGACCTGCAGGTCCTTTTCCATGTGGACCTGCTTGAGGTAATGCCCGCAGGTCTCGCAGCACTCGGCCGCGACGGCCTCGGACTTGTTGCCGTCGGCGTCGACGAGGCTCTGGAAGGTGATGCCCTTCGTGCCCTGGCAATGCGTGCACTTGATGCGCACGTAGTGCCACTGCGCGCCGCACAGCGAGCAGGCGAGGAAGCGCTGCCCGGACTGTTCCGCCGCGATGCGCGTGATCGAGGCCACCGGTCGCGAGCCGCAGCACGGGCAGACCGTCGGATCGTCGATCATGCCGAAGGGGGCGACGTGCTCGCCCTGGTCGCTGCCGTCGTAGCGCGCCTGCAGCTGCACGACGAGCCGCGCCCAGTACACCTGCAAGGCCGCGGCGATCAGCGGCGCCGCCGCCGGGTCCAGGCCCGGCGCGCCGCCGGCGAGCAATGCGCCCGCCTGCTGCTCCAGCCAGTCGTCGTCGGCTTCGCCCAACTGCGTCACCAGCGCCTTCGCCGGCTCGGGGATCGCCGCCGTCGCCATCGCGCGCAGCAAGGCGCGGAGTTCCTCGCGCCATACCGGATCGCGCCGGAAGGTCGACACGTCGAGCGGCGGCACCCCGCCGACCATCGCGCTGTTGACCAGCACCTCGTCCAGCAGCTTCATCGGCTCGGCGCGCCGGAAGCGCTCATGCTGCGCCTGCGCCAGCTCGGCCACGAACAGCAGGTAGTCCCGCATCGCATGCCCCTCGGCCAATTGGCGCAGGCGCAACGCGCGCTCGGCGAAGAGGCCGGGCTCCGGCACCTTCACCGGCGCGGCGCGTGCGCCGGCGTTGACCGCGATCTCTTCCGGGGTCATGACCCGGACGGGGCTGGGGGATGTCATGCGCGGGGCCGCTCCTTCGCTTCCTTGTGCCACAGCGGGTGATGGTGCGCGGCCCAGGTGTCGGTGACCGTACCACGGGTCATCGCCCGGAACGAGCCCTTGACCCAGATTGCCGCGTAGACATGGATGATGATCGTCAGGATCAGGATCGCCGCCGAGGCCGAGTGCAGCAGCACCGCGATGCGCCGCATCAGGATGTTGCCTTCCGGGAACCAGGCGTGCCAGAACATGAAGCCGGTGACCAGCAGGATGATCAGCGTCACGACCATCACCCAGAACACGATCTTCTGGCCGGCGTTGTACTTGGCCGCGGGCTGGACGCCCTCCTTGCCGGCGCCGGTGATCATGGCGGGGCTCTGCCGCATCCATTGCGTGTCGGCGCCGATCCAGAGGTTGTCCCGCCACATCCGTACCGCCAGGAAGGCGAAGGCGATCACCATGCCCACGCCCAGGTAGGGATGCAGCACGCGCGTCCACGGCCCGCCGCCGAAGAGGTTGCTCAGGAAGTAGAGGCTCGGGTGGAAGAAGGCCAGGCCCGAGAGCCCGGCGCACAGGAACAGCAGCACGATGAGCCAGTGGTTGAGCCGCTGGCTGTCGCGATAGCGTTGCAGCAACATGGTGAGCTCCCGGTGGGTCAGAGGCCGCCGCTGGGCGGGGTGTACGAGCTGCGTTGCGGCTCGCCGCCCGGCGGGCCGTCGGGGCCTTCACCCCGCTTCGCGCGCTCGTAGGCCAGTTCCTCCTCGGGATCCGGCTCGTCGTGCTCCGTCTTCTGCGGGCCGACCTTCATGTAGTGGAAGAAGCCCGCCACCGCCGCGCCGACCATCGCGGCCACCGCCAACGGCTTGGCCGCGCCCTTCCACAGGGACACCAGCGGACTGATCTGCGGATCCTTCGGCAGCCCGTGATACAGCGTCGGCTGGTCCGCATGCTGCAGCACGTACATCACGTGCGTGCCGCCGACGCCCTGCGGGTCGTACACACCGGCGTTCTGGTAGCCGCGCTCCTTCAGGTCGACGATGCGTTCGGCGGCGAACTCGTGCATGTCCTCCTTCGAGCCGAAACGGATCGCGCCGGTCGGGCACGCCTTCACGCAGGCGGGTTCCAGGCCCACGCCGACGCGGTCCGAGCACAGGCTGCACTTGTAGGCCTTGTTGTCGGCCTTGCTGATGCGCGGCACGTCGAACGGACAGCCGGTCACGCAGTTGCCGCAACCGACGCAGTGCTCGGAGATGAAGTCGACGATGCCGTTCTGGTACTTCACGATCGCCCCCGGCGCGGGGCAGGCCTTCAGGCAGCCGGGGTCCTCGCAGTGCATGCAGCCGTCCTTGCGGATCAGCCACTCCAGCTTGTTCTCGACGACTTCCACTTCCGAGAAACGCATCACCGTCCACGACTGCGGGGTCAGGTCGCGCGGGTTGTCGTAGGTGCCGTGGGTCTCGCCGACGTCGTCGCGCAGGTCGTTCCACTGCATGCAGGCGACCTGGCAGGCCTTGCAGCCGATGCACGAGGAGACGTCGATCAGCTTGGCGACTTCCGTCGCCGTGCGCCGCGCGTCGGGGCTGGGCAGCGTCGTCGCGGAGCGCTTGGCGATGTCGAGGGATTGCAATGAAGACATGGCTGAGGCTCCTCAAGCTTTCTCGATGTTGACGGTGAAGCTCTTGAACTCCGGCGTCTGGGTGTTGGCGTCGCCCACGAACGGGGTCAGCGTATTGACCAGATAACCGGGCTTGGCCACGCCGACGAAGCCCCAGTGGTTGGGCAGGCCCACGGTGTGGACCCGCTTGCCGCCGACATCGAGCGACGCCACGCGCTTGGTCACCACCGCCACGGCCTTGATGAAGCCGCGGTTGGAGCTGACCTTCACCTGGTCGCCGTTGCCGATGCCCTTCTCCTTCGCGAGTTCCTCGCCGATCTCCACGAACTGCTGCGGCTGGATGATCGCGCTCGTGCGCACGTTCTTGGTCCAGTAGTGGAAGTGCTCGGTGAGCCGGTAGCTCGTCGCCACGTACGGGAACTTGTCCGGCTTGCCGAACTGCTCGCGGTCGGCCTTGAACACCCGGCCGGCCGGGTTGTTCATCGCCTTGGCGTTGGTCGGGTGCATCGGGTTGACCGTCAGCGGCGACTCGAAGGGTTCGTAGTGCTCCGGCAGCGGGCCGTCGACCATGCCGCTGGGCGCGAACAGGCGCGCCACGCCCTCGGCGGTCATGATGAAGGGCCGCACCGCGTCCTCGTCATTGGGATTGGCGTCCGGCCGGATGTCCGGCACGTCGGAGCCGCCCCACTTGTCGGTGTAGCTGATCAGTCGCCGCTTCGGATTCCACGGCTTGCCGCTGGGGTCGCAGGACGCGGCGTTGTAGAGCACGCGCCGGTTCGCTGGCCAGGCCCAGGCCCAGTTCAGCGTCTGGCCGATGCCCCACGGGTCGCTGTTGTCGCGCCGCGCCATCTGGTTGCCCGCCTGCGTCCACGCGCCGGCGTAGATCCAGCAGCCGCTGGAGGTCGTGCCGTCGTCGCGCAGCAGGCCGAAGCCGGAGAGCTGCTCGCCCGCCTTCGCCAGGACCTTGGTCGGATCCTTCGGATCGGTCACGTCGGCCAGCGCCTTGCCGTTGAACTCCATCGCCAGCTCCTCGGCCGAGGGGCTGTGCGGGATCTTGTACGGCCAGCTCAGGTTGACGATCGGATCCGGATACGCACCGCCGTCCTTCTGGTACAGCGCGCGCAGGCGCAGGAAGATCTCCGCGATGATCTCCGCGTCGCCCTTGGCCTCGCCCGGGGGCTCGGCGCCCTTCCAGTGCCACTGCAGCCAGCGGCCGGAGTTGGTCAGCGAGCCGTCCTCCTCCGCGAAGCAGGTGCTCGGGAAGCGGAACACCACGGTCTGGATCTCTTCCGTCTTCACGTCGTTGTGCTCGCCGTAGTTCTTCCAGAACTCGGCGGTCTCCGTGTTGAGCGGATCGATGATCGCGAGGAACTTCAGCTTGGACAGGCTCTCGACCACCTTCTTCTTGTTGGGGAAGGAGCCCACCGGGTTGAAGCCCTGGCAGATGTAGCCGTTGACCTTGCCCTGGTGCATCAGCTCGAAGGCCTGCAGCACGTCGTAGCCCTTGTCCCACTTCGGCAGGTAGTGGTAGGCCCAGTCGTTCTCCTTGGTCGCGGCCTTGCCCCACCACGCTTTCTGCTGGCTGACGAAGAACTTCGGATAGTTCTGCCAGAAGCTCATCTGGTTGGGACGCAGCGGCTTGAGCGCGCGGGTCTTGTAGTAGGTCTCGAGGTCCTGCTCCGAGTCCCTGGCCAGCGACATGTAGCCCGTCAGCGAGGTCGACAGCAGGCCCAGGTCGGTGAGGCCCTGGATGTTGCTGTGGCCGCGCAGCGCGTTCATGCCGCCGCCGGGCTGGCCGATGTTGCCCAGCAGCAGCTGCACCAGCGCGCCGGTGCGGATGATCTGCGAGCCCTGGCTGTGCTGCGTCCAGCCCAGCGCGTACAGGATCGTCATCACCTTGCCGGGGGCCGAGGTCTCGCCGATCTGGCGGCAGATCTCGATGAACCGGTCCTTGGGCGTGCCGGTGATCTCGCTGACCTTCTCCGGCGTGTAGCGCGAGAAATGCTGCTTCATGACGTTGAGCACGCAGCGCGGGTGCTGCATCGTCATGTCGACCTTGGCGAAGCCCTTCTCGTCCATCTCGTAGGCCCACGACGCGTTGCTGTAGGCGCGCTTGGCCTCGTCGTAGCCCGAGAAGATGCCATCCTCGAACTTGTAGCCCTCACCGACGATGAAGGGGGCGTTCGTGTAGTGCCGGACGTACTCGGTCTGGATCTTGTTGTTGCTCAGCAGGTAGTGGATGACGCCGCCCAGGAAGGCGATGTCGGACCCCGCGCGGATCGGCGCGTAGTAGTCGCTCATCGCGGCCGAGCGCGTGAAGCGCGGGTCGACGACGATCAGCCGGGCCTTGTTGTGATGCTTGGCCTCGATCACCCACTTGAAGCCGCAGGGATGCGCCTCGGCGGCATTGCCGCCCATGATCAGCACGAGATCGGCGTTCTTGATGTCCACCCAGTGGTTGGTCATCGCGCCGCGTCCGAACGTCGGGGCCAGACTGGCCACCGTCGGTCCGTGTCAAACGCGGGCCTGGTTGTCGAACGCGAGCATCCCCATCGAGCGCATCGCCTTGTGGGTGATGTAGCCCGATTCGTTCGAGGACGCCGAAGCGCAGATCATGCCGGTCGAGAGCCAGCGGTTGACGGTCTTCCCGTCGGCGTTGCTGGCGATGAAGTTGGCGTCGCGGTCGGCCTTGAGCAGCTTGACGAAGCGGTTCATCGCCTCGTCCCAGCTGACGCGTTTCCACTCCTTGGCGCCGGCCTCGCGGATCTCCGGGTACTTCAGCCGGTTGGGGCTATGGACGAAGTCCAGCAGGCCCGCGCCCTTCGGGCACAAGGTGCCGCGATTGACCGGATGATCGGGGTCGCCCTCGATGTGGATGATCTCGGAACTGACGTTCTTCGCCTTGTCCCCGAGCGAGTACATGATGATCCCGCAACCGACCGAGCAGTAGGGGCAGGTGTTGCGGGTCTCGGTCGCCCGGGCGAGCTTGAACTGGCGCGTCTCGGCCAGTGCGGCAGTCGGAGAGAACCCCAACGCCACGAGGCTCGAGCCCATCACGGCCGCCCCGCTCACCCGGAAGAAGTGCCTCCGGTTCATGTCCATCTTGTGCCTCCTGGGCTCGGCCTCCGCCAACGAAGACCGACCTGGGTGAAACGCACGGCCGTCACGCGGCCCGTGCGAGCATTTCGGCACAAAGCTCCCGCTTTGTCCAATGGGGACTCACCCTCTGACGCGAGGGAGAACCGCAGGGCGCACCACGATAGGCAATGGGATTTTCTGATGGTCCGGTTTGTGCATTGCAGCGACCGGGCGGCCCGCCGCGCAGGCCGGTGCCCCTCTGCGCTCAATCTCCTCCTCGCCGCTCGGAATTCGCTCCGAGGGGCACCGGCCTGCGCGGCTCCCGTTGCAGTGCAGCACTGCGTCGAGGGACTGCCGCGGGCGGTGGGGTCAGGTGTTTTTCGAGATGGTGATCGTCGGGAATTTCGACGAGTAGTCCTTCGCCTGGCCAGCGAGCTTCACCGCGATCTTGCGCGCGATCTGCTTGTAGGCCTGGGCGTGCGGACCGTCGGGCTCCGCGACGACCGTCGGCTTGCCGCTGTCCGCCTGCTCGCGGATGGACAGAGCCAGCGGCAGGGAGCCGAGCAGCTCCTGGCTGTACTGGTCCGCCATGCGCTGGCCGCCGCCGCTGCCGAAGATGTGCTCGGCATGGCCGCACTGGCTGCAGATGTGGATGGCCATGTTCTCGACGATGCCCAGGATCGGCACGCCGACCTTCTCGAACATCTTCAGGCCCTTCTTCGCATCGATCAGCGCGATGTCCTGCGGCGTGGTCACGATGACCGAGCCGCTCACCGGCACGCGCTGCGACAAGGTCAGCTGGATGTCGCCGGTGCCCGGCGGCATGTCGATCACCAGGTAGTCCAGATCGCGCCAGCGCGTCTGGCGCAGCAGCTGCTCCAGCGCCTGCGTCGCCATCGGACCGCGCCAGACCATCGCCTGGTCGTCCTCGACCAGGAAACCGATCGACATCAGCTGCAGGCCGTGCGATTCCAGCGGCTCCATCGTCTGGCCGTCGGTGCTCTCCGGACGCCCGTGGATGCCCAGCATCAGCGGCAGGCTGGGGCCGTAGATGTCGGCATCCAGCAGGCCGACCGTCGCGCCTTCGGCCGAGAGCGCCAGGGCCAGGTTGGCCGCGGTCGTGCTCTTGCCGACGCCGCCCTTGCCGGACGCCACCGCGATGATGTTCTTCACCCCCGGCAGCAGTTGCACGCCGCGCTGGACGGCGTGGGCGGTGATCTTGGTCGTCACGCCGACGCTGACGTTGCCGACGCCCGGCACCGACCGCGCCGCTTCGACCAGCGCCGTCCGCAGCGCATCGATCTGGCTGGCGGCGGGATAGCCCAGTTCCACGTCGAAGCTGACTGCGTCGCCCTGCACCTTGAGGTTGCGGAGTTGCTTCGTGGAGACGAAATCGCGACCGGTGTTGGGATCGACGACCTGCTGCAGGGCCTGCAGCAGCGGCGCTTCTTGAATCTGGGGAGCTTGGGACATGGGCGAGGGTGATCGTGGCGATCAGAGGAATGTCGACGGGCAGTCTAGCCGAGCGGCCAAAACCCGATACTCGAAGGCGGATGCCGGAATCAGTTTCCGACGCACTTTCCGGGCACATCCGGCGCAGAAAAGGAAAAAGGGGTTGCAGCAGTGCTGCAACCCCTTTGTTCTGGTGGGCCCTGAAGGATTCGAACCTTCGACCAACGGATTAAGAGTCCGCTGCTCTACCAACTGAGCTAAGAGCCCGAAATTCTCTTTGTCTTCTTCTCGTCCTGCTAGTTTCTGTCGAAACTTGCGAAGCCGAGATTATGTCAGATATTTTGTCCTCGTCACACCGGATCCCCTCTGACATCGTTCCGTCGTCCGTGAATCGCACGCAACATCCTGCGCGTCCTTCACTCTGACGATCCGACAAGGATCGGTTGGTGGGCCCTGAAGGATTCGAACCTTCGACCAACGGATTAAGAGTCCGCTGCTCTACCAACTGAGCTAAGAGCCCCCGAGAACATTCAACTGACTGCCATCTGAAGCGATGGTGGGTCGTGCAGGATTCGAACCTGCGACCAACGGATTAAAAGTCCGCTGCTCTACCGACTGAGCTAACGACCCGAAGCCTGCACGCCTAAGCCTGCTTCAAACAGTGAAAGCCGAGTTGCCCCGGCCTCCGCTGCATCGCTTCGAGGTGTTCGCCCCTCAGCAGAGCCTCACATTATAGGACGGTTTTTTGCGGTCGCGCAAGCGCCTTCAGATACCGTTTCACCAGCTCCGCCGCCGCGACCATGCCGAAGCCGGCGGTGACCGCGACACTCGATCCATACCCGTGGCAATTCAGGTTGCCGTCGAGGTCGCAGGCATCGACGCCTTCCGGCCGTGTCACCGGCTCACGCGAGAACACGCAGGTCACGCCCATTGCGCCTTGGCGCGGCGCGGCGTGGAACTTGCGCAGCCGCTGGCGCAGGTTGGCCAGCAGCGGATCATGGGTGGTCTCGGACAGGTCCAGGATCTCGACGTCCTGCGGCCGGTGCTTGCCACCGGCGGCGCCGATGCAGATCTGGGGGAGCTTGAGCGCCCTCGCCCACGCCGCGATCTGCGCCTTGGCGCGGACCTGGTCGCAGGCATCGACGATGCCGTCGACCTGCACGTCGCCGAGCAGCGAGGGCCAGTTCTTGTCGTCGACGAAGTCCTCGATGGTGACGACCTCGCAGCCCGGGTGGATGTCCGCGATGCGCTGTTTGAGCGCTTCCGCCTTGGCCATGCCCAGCGTGCTGCCGAGCGCCTGCACCTGGCGGTTGATGTTGGATTCGGCGACATGGTCGAGGTCGACCAGCACCAGTCGCGCCACCCCCATGCGGGCCAGCGCCTCGACGACCCAGGAGCCCACGCCGCCCAGCCCCACGACGCAGAAACGCGCCGCGCGCAGCCGCGCGTAGTCCCGCTCACCGTGCAGACGGCGCAGACCGCCGAAGCGGCGCTCCGCGTCCGCTTCCAGATCGAGGGGGCCGTGCCCGGTCTCCAGACTCAAGATCGTTGCGCGCCGGAGCGCGTCCTCAGCAGGTCGGCAGGCAGCGGATCAGCGCAGTCCCGCCGCGCGTTCCTTGGCGGCCTTCGCGGCCTCGCTGCCGGGATAGGCCTTCTGCAGGTCTTCCAGCGTCTTGCGGGCGCTCTTGGTGTCCTTGAGCTCGATCTGGCAGTTGGCGATCGCCAGCAGGCTCTCGGCCGCGCGCGGGTGGTCCGGATTCGCGGCGACGAAGGCCTTGAAGGTCGCGATCGCGCCCTTGTAGTCGCGCTTGCCGTATTGCGCGTTGCCCAGCCAGAAGCGCACCGAGTCGGAGAAACCGCTCGCCGGGAAACGCTGCAGGAAGGACGTGAAGGCGGACACCGCCTCGTTGAAGTCGCCGCGGCGGATCAGGCCCATCGCGGCATCGAACTGGCGCTTCTCTTCCGGATCGGCCTGGAATTCCTTGCCGTCCAGGGACACCTTCTGCGGCTCCAGCGGGCGCAGCCGGTTGTCGAGCGTGGCCGACTGGTCGGCCACCTTGCGCTGGGTTTCGGACAGGTCGCGCGCCAGCTGTTCGTTCTGGCCGCGCATCTTGGCCAGGTCCGACTTCAGCGCCTCGATCTGTCCGGACAGGTCCAGCAGACCGCGTCGCGCGGTCTCGAGCTGGCCCTGCAACTCCGTGACACGGGCACGCTGCGCGTCCTCGTTCTGCGCCATCTTCGTCCGCAGGTCGAGGATGGCCTTGCGGGCCTCGTCGTCCTCGAACAGCGCCGCCCGCGCGGGGCCGGCGGCGCTCAGCGCCATCAGCACGCCGATCAGCGCGGCCTTGGCCGCCGACACCGGCGCGAAGGGGAAGGAACGATGGAATCGCAGCATGCTCATGTCACCGGATCACTTGTCGCGCAGTTCGACGCGACGGTTCTTGGCCCACGCCTCTTCGTTGTGGCCCGTGTCGGTCGGGCGCTCCTTGCCGAAGCTCACCGCCTCGACCTGGCCCGAGGACACGCCCAGCAGCGTCAGCGACTTGGCGACGGCTTCCGCGCGCTTCTGGCCCAGGGCCAGGTTGTACTCGCGGCCGCCGCGCTCGTCGGCGTGGCCTTCGAGGCTCAGCTGCAGCGTCTTCTTATTGTTCAGGCGCTTGGCGTGGTTCTCGATCAGGCTGCGGTACTCGTCCTTGACGACGAAGCTGTCGAAGTCGAAGAACACGACGCGCTGGTTGGACACGGCGGCGTCCAGCTGGGCGCCCAGATCGACGGTCTCGACCTTGCGTTGCGCGTTGGCGTTCGGATCGACCTGCGGGCCGCTCGGCTGCGTCACGACCGGGGTCTTGTTCTCGACCGGGGCCGGTTCATCCAGCTTGGTCGAGCTGCAGGCGGACAGGGCTGCGGCGGCCACCAGGCCAAGCATCAGTTTTTCGAATTTCATGGGCATACGCTCCTAGAGGTCAAGCGGGCGGGAGTTACGGTCTGGACATGGCGGTGGACAGCGCCGCCGGTGAAGCCGCGGGGAACAGCAATTGTGAATCATGGGCTAACACATCCGTGGGGCCGGCATGCCGGCGCGGAGAGGTCGTCGAATCGTCGCGGTCGCGCTTCGCACGGGACGGGCGAAGCGCGACGCCAACGTAGGCAATCCATGTGCCCGGCGTTGCGGAATGCTTCGATTTCCCGGACGGGCGAGCGCGCGGCACCTGGGGCCCTCAGTTGCCGAAGGGGCCCCACGCGGGTTCCCGGATGTCCGAGACGCCCGGCGTGGCCAGCTTCGCCTTGACCTTGCCGTCGAGCGTCGTCGTCATCAGGACGTCGCGGCCGCCGGCGCGTGTCGCGTAGACGATCAGCTTGCCGTTCGGGGCGAAGCTGGGGCTCTCGTCGTCGCTGGTGTCGGTGATCTGCTGGACCTGGCCGCCGCCGAGGTCCATCACGCACAGCTTGAAGGTGCCGCCGCCCACGCGCGTGACATAGGCCATCGTGCGGCCGTCGGGGCTGATGGACGGGCTGATGTTGTAGTTGCCGCTGAAGGTGACCCGTTCCGCGTTGCCGCCGCCGGCCGGCATGCGGTAGATCTGCGGCGCGCCGCCGCGGTCGCTGACGAAGTAGATCTGCGCGCCGTCGGGCGAGAAGGTCGCCTCGGTGTCGATGGCGGAGGTCTGCGTCAGGCGCTTCGCGCCCGAGCCGTCCTTGTTGATCAGGTACAGCTGCGAGCCGCCTTCGCGCGAGAGCGTGACCACCAGCTGCTGGCCGTTCGGCGAATACGACGGCGCGCTGTTGGTGCCGCGGAAGTCCGCGACCTTGCGGCGCTTGCCGGTGCGCAGGTCCTGGATCCAGACCACCGCCTTGCGCGACTCGAAGCTGACGTAGGCGACCTCGTTGCCGTCCGGCGACCAGGCCGGCGAGATGATCGCCTCGGGGCTGTTGAGCACGGTCTGCTCGCCCTCGCCGTCCGCGTCGGCGACGCGCAGCGAGTACCGGGGGCCGGCCTTGTTCACGTAGACCAGCCGCGTGGCGAAGACGCCGCGCTCGCCGGTGAGCTTCTGGTAGATCGTGTCGGCGATCTTGTGCGCCGCCAGGCGCAGGTCGCCGGCGACGACGGGCACGCTCTCGCTGCCCAGGTCCGTGCCCTTGACGACGTCCCACAGGCGGTAGCGCACGTCGAAGCGGCCGTCGGCCAGGCGCGTCGCGGAGCCCGCCGCCAGCGCGTCGGCGGCGCGCGCGCGCCAGTCGACGAACTGGGGTTGGGAGGTCTCGCTCATGCCGGTCTGGCCGGGCACGATGCTGAACTGGCCGCTGCGCTCGAGGTCGGCGCGGATGATCGCCGCCAGCGGCTGGCCGGTGGCCGATTCGTTGTTGAAGTCGCTGATCGCGATCGGCAGCCGGGTGGCGCCGACACCGGCGATCTCGACCCGGAACTGCGCGAGCGCCGGCATCGCCAGCCCGGCGGCCATGCCGCCGAGCAGTCCACGGCGCGTCAGCGCGCCGATGCCGGGAGGAAGAAGAGCGGAAGGGGTGGCAATCGTCTTGGTGCTCATCGGCTTGCGGAACGAATGGAGGCCTGATTGTGCCCGAGGCCTGAACGGGTGTTTCGGATCGGCGAGGTTACAAAGGGCAAGGCCCTCGGCAAGCGGCGCGCCAGCCTGCATGGACAAGTTGGCCGACTACTCGAACCAGTTGATTTCAACGGCGAGTTCCATCAATTGCAGTCATGGCGTCGGATCCGCCCTTTTCCCAAAATCACCTCTTTCGCCCGCGCGCCCCGCCGCGACCACCGAAAGGAAGTCATGTCCCTGCCGCCCTCCGTCCATCGCCCGCCCGCCTGGTCCTGGTGGTCCTTCGTTGGCCGCCTGCTTCTGCCGCGCATGGGCGGCACGGTCCAGGCGTGGCTGATCGCCATCGTGTGCCTGGTGTGCATCGGGCTCTACCGGGCCGTACTGGCCCAGACGCTGCCCCCCGCCACGGACACCCGTGAAGGGTCGTTGACGCTGGTGATCCCGTTCAGTGCCGGCAGCGGACCGGACCACGTGGCGCGGACGATGGCCCGGGTCTGGACCGAGCGATCGGCCCAGGCGGTCGAGGTGCGCAATCTCCCGGACCGCGAGGGTTACCTCGCTGCCCGCCAGGTGGCGACCGCGCGACCCGACGGGCAGGTCCTGCTGCTGACCAGCAGCCCCTTGCTGGAACGCCCAGCGCGCCGGGTCGATGATCCGTTCCAGCCCCCGACCGCGTCGGCGGAGGACTTCACCCCGATCGCGCGCGTCGGCCAGCACCCCTTCGTGACCGTGTTCCCGCCCGGCATGTTCGGACGGTGGCTGACTCCCCTGTCGACACCCCTGTCCACAGCCTTGAATGCGCCGCCGTCCTCGGCCGGACCGACCCGCGCCCTCAACGCCGCGATGCCCGATCCACGCTTCGTGTCCGGTGCAGCCCTGGCCGATCCGCCAGACCTCGCGGACTTCGACGCCCTCGACAGGCGCGACGTGCCGACCTGGAACGCGCTGCTCGCCCCGCCGCGCCTGCCCGACGGACTCGCGGCCAGGCTGCGCGCGGACTGGGGTCAGGTCATGTCCGACCCCCGTGTGCGGCTCGCGCTGGCGCAGAGCGGCACGGAACTGTGGGAACGCATCCCCAGGGAGCCCGCGCGATGACCGGCATTTCCTTCAAGCACGTCGTGGCGGCGACCGCGCACTTCCACCGGCTGGTCCGCGCCCGGCTGGTGATCGAGGACGGCCTCGCCCATGCGCAGACGCAGATCCTCGGCGCCGCACGGCTGGCCGGTCTGCTGATGTTCCGCAGTTTCCGCGTCGACATCGCCACGCTCGCGCCGGGCATGCGACTGCCTTCGGAAGAGGCCGAGCTCCACGGGGCCCGGCTGCGCGAGGTCCTGCTGGCAACCCTGCAGCAACTCGGCCATGCGCTCCACCTCGACGAGGTCGATCATCACTGCAAGAGCGCGGCACTGTCCCGGCTGGCGTTCGTCGAAGTGCACGAGCGTCTCACCCTGCCGGTGCTGGCGTATCTGGAGCAGTCGCCGATGAGCGTGCGCGACGCGGCGGTGGCCGCGGCCACCGCGACCGCCGGCGTGATCCATGACCATGCGCCCGCGATGCCCGCGTACCAGGCCACGGCGCTCGCGCTCCACGGCTTCGAGGAAGGATTGACGACGGTGCCCTGGCCCCTGGCGTCGACCTGCGCCGCCGCGATCTTCGGCGGGCCCTCCCGGGCCTACATCAGCACGATGTCGTAGTGCTCGGTCTGGTTCGTCGGCTCGGCGGTCAGCGAGATCGGCTTGCCGATGAAGTCCGACAGCCCGGCCAGATGCTGGTTCTCCTCGTCGAGCAGCATCTCGACGACGTTGGCCGCCGCCACCACGCGGAACTCCTTCGGATTGAACTGCCGCGACTCGCGCAGGATCTCCCGCAGGATCTCATAGCAGATGCTGCGGGCGGTCTTGACCTGGCCGCGGGCCTCGCAGGTCGGGCAAGGCTCGCAGAGCATGCGGGCCAGCGACTCGCGGGTGCGCTTGCGCGTCAGCTCGACCAGCCCCAGTTGCGTGAAGCCGCCGATCGTGACCTTGGTGCGATCACGGCTGAGCTGCTTGCGGAACTCCTGCAGCACCGCCGTCTTGTGCTCCTCGCGGGTCATGTCGATGAAGTCGACGATGATGATCCCGCCCAGGTTGCGCAGCCGCAGCTGGCGCGCGATGGCGCCCGCCGCCTCGAGGTTGGTCTTGAAGATCGTGTCGTCGAAATTGCGCGCGCCGACGAAGCCGCCGGTGTTGACGTCGATCGTCGTCATCGCCTCGGTCTGGTCGATGATCAGGTAACCGCCTGACTTCAGGTCCACGCGCCGCGCCAGCGCGCGGGCGATCTCCGCGTCGATGTTGTTGAGGTCGAAGATCGGGCGCTCGCCGCGATACAGCTCCAGCTTGGCGATCGCCGTCGGCATGTAGGTCTCGCCGAACTGGCGCACCACGTCGTACTGGAGCTTGGCGTCGATCCGGATCGAATTGGTCCGGTCGCTGGCCAGGTCGCGCAGCACGCGCTCGACCAGGCTCAGGTCCTGGAACAGCAGGCTGCCGGGCGGCAGGCTCAAGGACTTCTCGCGGATCGAGTTCCAGGTCTTGCGCAGGTAGCCGATGTCCGCGCCGAGTTCCTCGTCGCTGGCTTCCTCGGCATTGGTCCGCAGGATGAAGCCGCCCGTGTTGCCGTCCTGGACGCCGGCCGACACCAGCGTCTGCATGCGCGCCCGCAGCGCGTCGCGCGCCTCGGGCGAACCGATCTTCTGCGAGATGCCGATGTGGTTGTCCTGCGGCAGGTGCACGAGCAGCCGGCCGGCGATCGAGATCTGCGTCGACAGCCGCGCGCCCTTGGTGCCGATCGGGTCCTTGATGACCTGCACGGTCAAGGCCTGGCCCTCGTAGACCTGGCGCTCGATCGGCACGGCCTGGACGCCGTCCCCGTGTGCGCCGTGATGGGCGCGGGGATTCACGCCGTTCAGGTGCAGGTCCGCGACATGCAGGAAGGCCGCCCGCTCCAGCCCGATGTCGATGAACGCGGACTGCATGCCCGGCAGCACCCGCGCGACCTTGCCGAGATAGACGTTGCCGACGAGGCCGCGTTCCAGCGTCCGTTCGATGTGCAGTTCCTGCACGGCCCCGTTCTCGACCACAGCCACCCGCGTCTCCTGCGGGGTCCAGTTGATCAGGATGTCTTCCATGTTCTTGTACTCCAGCGCTCTCGTCAGCCTCGGGGCTGGCGGCAACGCTCGAGTCGCCTTACGGAAAGCTTTGTCGGTCCAGGGTCCGCTCTTGATGCTTCGTCAGGCTCCGCGCCGCGCTCCGGTCTCAGACAATGACACCGGCCTCCCGCAACAGCTGAGCCGTTTCGAACAACGGCAGGCCCATGATGCCCGAATAACTGCCGGCGATGTGTTCGATCCAGGCGGCGGCCTGACTTTGTATCGCATAGGCGCCGGCCTTGCCCATGGGTTCGCCAGAAGCCACATAGGCGCGCAGGCGCTCGTCGCCGATCTCGGCGAAACGCACCAGCGACACGTTGACCGCGCTCAGCAGGCGGCCGTCCGGCGTGCCGATGGCGACGGCGGTCAGCACGCGGTGCTCGCGGCCGGACAGGCTGGCCAGCATGGCCGACGCATGCGCGGCGTCGTCGGGTTTGCCGAGGATGCGATCGCCCAAGGCCACCGTCGTGTCGGAACACAGCACCGGCGCCGGCGGCAGTGCGCGGCGCTCGCGGCGTTGCAGCGCCGCGTGCAGCTTGGCCGCGGTGACGCGGCGCACGTAGTCGTCGGGCGATTCGCCGTCGATCACGGCCTCGAGCGCTTCGGCATCTTCCTCGGCGCCGGGCAGCAGCAGTTCATGGCGGAGGCCGATCTGTTCCAGCAGTTGCCGGCGGCGCGGGCTCTGGGACGCCAGGTAGACGAAGTCGGACGAAGGGGCGGCGGTCATGTCGTGGCGCTGAAGCGTTGCGGAGGCGATGGCGCGGCGAAGTGGGATCGAGGCCGATCGGCGAGGCGGATCCTCGGAACGGCCCACTCGCGGCGATCATTCGCGGCGATCATTCGCGGTGGTAAGGATGCCCTTCCATGACGGACCAGGCCCGGTAGAGGCCTTCGGCCAGCAGCACGCGGACGAAAACGTGCGGCAGCGTCAGGTCGGACAGGCGCAGCTTCTCGTCGGCGCGCGACTTGATGCTGGCGTCGAGCCCGTCCGGGCCGCCGATGAAGATCGCGACGTCGCGCCCGTCGCCGCGCCAGGTCTCGAGCCGCTGCGCGAGCTGCTTCGAGGTGACGCGCTCGCCGTGCTCGTCGAGCACCACGCGCCGGGCGCCCTTGGGGCAGACGGCGTCGAGGCGCTGGGCCTCGGCCGCCATCAGCTGCTCGGTCGACTTGCCGGTGGTGCGCGGTTCGGCCTTCACCGCCTTGAGCTCCAGCCGCATCTCGGGCGGGAAACGCTTGGCGAAATCCTCATAGGCCTCATCGGCCCAGGCCGGCATCTTCTGGCCGACCGCGCACAACACCAGGCGCACGGGGTCAGGCCTTGGCCTTGGACTTCGTGCCGGTCTTCACCGTCGTCTTCTTGGCGGCGGGCTTGGACACCGACTTGGCCGCCGGTTTCGCCGCCGGCTTTCTCGCCGCGGCCGCCGGCTTGGCGGCGGCGACCTTGGGCGAGACCTTCTTCGTCGCCGGCTTCTTGCTGCCGACCTTCACCGTCTCGACCGGCGCCTTGGTGGCGGCGGGCTTGCGGGCGGTCTTGGCGGCAGGCTTGGCGGCGGCCGCGGTGGTCTTGATGCTCGTCTTCTTGGCGGCAGGCTTGCCAGCCGGCTTGGCGGACTTGGTCGCGGCGGACTTCGCCTGCGCGGCCTTCGTCGCCGACTTCGCGGCGGCCGACTTCGTGCCGGTCGCGCGCGTCGGGGCCTTCCTGGACGCGGCGCCGATCGCCTCGCCGTCGACGGACTTCATCTTGGTGGACTTCTTGTCGGCCTTCTCAGCCTTCTCGGCCTTCTTGTCGGCCTTCTTGTCCGCGGCCTTGTCGGCCTTGTCGGCCTTCTTGGCGGAGGACTTCTTCGCCTTCGGCGCGTCGTCCTCGTCGTCCATCGGCTCGGACGCCTTCACCAGCTTCGTGCCGCTGTTGCCCAGCTTGAGCTTCACCGGCTTGCCGCCCCAGATCTCTTCCAGGTGGTAGTACTGGCGGATCGCCGGCTGCATCAGGTGGACCACGGCGGCGCCGCAGTCGACGATGATCCATTCGCCGTTGTCCTCGCCCTCGGTGCGCATGACCTGCATGCCGCGTTTCTTGACCGTCTCGCGCACGCTGGAGGCCAGCGCCTTGGTCTGCCGGTTGCTCGTGCCCGAGGCGATGATCACGCGCTCGAACAGCGGCGACAGGCGCTCGGTGTCGAAGACCAGGATGTCCTGGCCCTTCACATCCTCAAGACCATCGACGATGGCACGTTCCAGTTTCTTGATGTCCATTCAGTTCTCACTGTAGAGACGGTGCCGGGCAATATAACCCGCCACCTCGTCGCCCACCACGGGCCCTACGTCAGCGCCCTCGGCCGCCAGTCGGCGGGCCTCGGTGGATGACCATTCCAGCGCCGGCATCGTCAGCCGGACCAGCCGATGCGGCCGCTCCAGCAGCGCCGCCGGCGCCTGTACCTTGTCCTGCGCGCGGGCCGCGACTGCCAGCCCCATGCGCTCGACCAGTTCCTCCCAGCCGTTCCAGCTTGGGAAGCCGGCCAACTGGTCCTGCCCGAGGATCAGCCAGAGCGCGTCGTCGGGGCGCTCCTGCTGATACTCGCGCACCGAGTCGAGCGTGTAGCTCGGCCCGGCGCGTTTCATCTCGCGATCGTCGAGGACGAAGCGGGGATCCCCGCCCGTCCCCGCGATCGTCAACCGCACCATCTCGGCGCGGTCCGCGGCGTCCGCCATCTGGCGGTCCGACTTCTGCCACGGGCGCCCGGCGACGATCCAGCGGACCTCGTCCAGCGCCAGCTGGTCGAGCGCCGCGTGCGCCAGCGCCAGGTGCGCGCGGTGCACCGGATCGAAGGACCCGCCGAACCATCCGACCTGTCGTGCCCGGTCCGGGCGGTCCAAGCCGTTCGAAGGCCCCTCGGCAGCGCTGTCGCTCACTCGCGTCCCTTCAGAACCACAGGTGCGTCGGCACTTCGTCCGCCCAGTCGCGGGGGCGGAGGAAGTCGCTGTAGAGCTTCGCCTCGGGCGAGCCTGCTTCCGGCTGCCAGTCGTAGCGCCAGCGCGCGACCGGCGGCATCGACATCAGGATGGACTCGGTGCGCCCGCCCGACTGCAGCCCGAACAGCGTGCCGCGGTCGAAGACCAGGTTGAACTCGACGTAACGTCCGCGCCGGTATTCCTGGAAGTCGCGCTCGCGTTCGCCGTAGGCCAGGCCGTGCCGACGATCGACGATCGGCTCGTAGGCGGGCAGGAACGCGTCGCCGACGGATTGGACCATGCCGAACGCCTTCTCGACGCCGCCCTCGGCGAAATCGTCGAAGAAGATGCCGCCGACGCCGCGCGGCTCGTTGCGATGCTTCAGGTGGAAGTACTCGTCGCACCACTGCTTGAAGCGCGGATAGAGCGCCTCGCCGTGCGGCTCCAGCGCCGCGCGGCAGGTGCGGTGGAAGTGCTGCGCGTCCCGCTCGAAGCCGTAGTACGGGGTCAGGTCCATGCCGCCGCCGAACCAGATGACAGGCTCGCGGTCGGGCGGCAGCGCCGCGAACATGCGCACGTTCATGTGGACCGTCGGCACGAACGGGTTGTGGGGGTGCAGCACCAGCGACACGCCCATCGCCTCGAACGGCGCGCCGGCGAGCTCGGGCCGATGCGCCGTCGCCGACGGCGGCAGCACGCGGCCGCGCACATGCGAGAAGTTGACGCCGCCGCGTTCGAACACGGCGCCGTTCTCGATCAGGCGCACCAGGCCGTCGCCTTCGAGGCGGCCGCCGGGCTCGCGCTGCCAGGCGTCGGTGATGAAGTCCTGACCGTCCAGACGCTCCAGCGTCGTGACGATCCGCTGCTGCAGACCGAGCAGGTAATCGCGCACCAGTTGCGTATTCATCGGGGATCTCCGTCCTTGGCGGCTTCGGGGTGGGATGCGGGGTGGAATGCGGGGTGGGCGGCTGGGAGGGATGCCGGCCGGGGGTCAGTCTTCAACCGGATCGCTCCGGCGTTCCCGGGGTGCTTGCCCTGGCGGCCGCCCAGCACCTCGGCGAACAGCGCGAAGTCCTGCGCCGGATCGCCGCTGACCTCGACGAAGTCGGTGAACAGCACGCGCTTCGTCGCGAAGTCGAACGAGGCCAGCCCGACCGGCACGCCGGCCTGGACGGCGACGTGGTACGCGCCGGACTTCCAGTGATCGACATGGCCGCGCGTGCCCTCGGGCGCCACGATCAGCCAGAAGGATTCGTCGCGCGCCTTGGCCTCGAGCATCTGCTGGACCGTGTCGGCGACCATGCCGTTGGCCGAGCGCCGGTTCACCGGCACGCCGCCGATCGCGCGCATCCAGCGGCCGACGACCGCCGGCTTGAACAGGCTGTCCTTGGCCCAGAACTTCAGCTGGAAGCCCAGGCTCCACTTCGTGAGCACGCCGATCGGGAAGTCCCAGTTCGACGTGTGCGGATAGACCATCACCACCCCCTGCTTCGCCGGCAGGCCGTCGCAGAGGATGCGCCAGCCGAAGGCGCCCAGCACGGCGCGCGCCAACGCGCTGCCGCCGGGCATCGGCGTCAGCGCGCCGGTCCATCGGCGGGGAGCGGAAGGGGACACGTCAGGTCAGCGCTTGATGGCGCGATGGCCGATGTCCTGGCGGTACTGCTTGCCGTCGAACTGGATCGATTGCGCGGTCTGGTAGGCCAGCTGCTGCGCGTGGCGCACGGCCTCGCCCAGCGCCGTCACGCACAGCACGCGGCCGCCGCTGGTCACCAGCTGGCCGTCGTCCTGCATCGTGGTGCCGGCGTGGAAGACCATGGCCTCCTCGCCGTCCTCCGGAAGACCGGAGATCGCGTCGCCCTTGCGCGGCGACAGCGGATAACCGCTCGCGGCCATCACGACGCCCAGCGCCGCGCGGCGGTCCCACTGCAGCTCGACCTGGTCGAGCGTGCCGTCGGTCGCGTGCATCAGCACCTCGAACAGGTCGCTCTTGAGCCGCATCATGATCGGCTGCGTCTCGGGGTCTCCCATGCGGGTGTTGAACTCGACGGTGCGCGGCTGGCCGTGCGCGTCGATCATCAGCCCGGCGTACAGGAAGCCGGTGAACGGGGCGCCGTCGCGGGCCATGCCCTGGATCGTCGGCATGATGATCTCGTGCATCGCCTTGGCGTGGACGTTGGGCGTCACGACCGGCGCGGGCGAGTACGCCCCCATGCCGCCGGTGTTCGGGCCCTGGTCGCCGTCGAGCAGGCGCTTGTGGTCCTGGCTGGTGGCCAGCGGCAGGACGTTGCGGCCGTCGCACAGCACGATGAAGCTGGCCTCCTCGCCTTCGAGGAACTGCTCGATGACGACGCGCGCGCCGCCTTCGTTGTGCACGACACCGAGCTTATTGTCCGCAAGGATCCAGTCGATCGCCTCATGCGCCTCGGCCAGCGTCATCGCGACGACCACGCCCTTGCCCGCCGCCAGGCCGTCGGCCTTGATGACGATCGGGGCGCCCTGCGCGTCGACATAGGCATGCGCCTGGGTCGCGTCGCTGAAGGTCTCGTAGGCGGCGGTCGGGATGCCGTGGCGCTTCATGAACTCCTTGGCGAAGGCCTTGGAGCTCTCCAGCTGCGCGGCGGCCTTGGTCGGGCCGAAGATGCGCAGGCCGCGGGCGCGGAACTCGTCCACGACGCCGGCGGCCAGGAAGGCTTCCGGGCCGACGACCGTCAACGTGATCTTCTGCTCGATGGCGAAGTCGGCCAGCGCCTTCACGTCGGTGATCGGGACGTTCTTCAGCAGCGGGTCGCGCGCGGTGCCGCCGTTTCCGGGGGCCACGAAGACCTGCGTGACACGCTCGCCCTGCGCCAGCCGCCAGGCCAGCGCGTGTTCACGGCCACCATTGCCAAGGACCAGGACCTTCATTCGGACAGGCTCGCGTTGTTGTAGACGTCCTGGACGTCGTCCAGGTCCTCGATCACATCCAGCAGCTTCTGCATGCGGGCGGCATCTTCGCCGGTCAGCTCGATGGTGTTCTCGGCACGCATCGTGACTTCGGCGATTTCGGGCTTCAGGCCGGCGGCCTCGAGCGCGTTCTTGACGGCTTCGTAGTCGGCGGGCGCGGTCAGCACCTCGATGGCGCCGTCGTCGTCGGTCAGGACGTCCTCGGCGCCGGCTTCCAGCGCGACTTCCATGACCTTGTCCTCCGACGTGCCCGGCGCGAACACCAGTTGACCGCAGTGCTTGAACTGGAAGGCCACCGAGCCTTCGGTGCCCAGGTTGCCGCCGTACTTGCTGAACGCGTGGCGGACTTCGGCGACGGTGCGGACGCGGTTGTCGGTCATGCAGTCCACGATGATCGCGGCGCCGCCGATGCCGTAGCCCTCGTAGCGGATTTCCTCGTAGGTCACGCCGTCGAGATTGCCGGTGGCCTTGTCGACGTTGCGCTTGATGTTGTCGGCCGGCATGTTGGCGGCCTTGGCCTTCTCGATGGCCAGGCGCAGGCGGGGATTCATCGCCACGTCGGCACCGCCGGCGCGGGCCGAGACGATGATTTCACGCGTCAGACGGGTCCAGACCTTGCCGCGCTTCTCGTCCTGGCGGCCCTTGCGGTGCTGGATGTTCGCCCATTTGGAATGCCCTGCCATGTCCTCGTTCTCCTGTGACGCGGCCTGGAACAAATTCTCCGGGCCGGCGCGGTGGTTGCTTCGTTAGACTGCGATTTTAGCTTTTTTGCCTCTGGAGACTTCCGCATGGCCGACCCGATCCTGCTGGCCCGCCACGGCGACATCGAGTGCCAGTTGTTGCCCGCGCTGGCCAACCGCCACGGTCTCATCACCGGCGCGACCGGCACCGGCAAGACGATCAGTCTGCAGAAACTGGCCGAATCGTTCAGCCAACTGGGCGTTCCGGTCTTCATGGCGGACGTCAAGGGCGACCTGACCGGCATCTCGCAGGCCGGCGCGCCGTCGGCCAAGCTGCTGGCGGTGCTGAAGGAACGCGGCTTCGAACCGCCGGCGCCCATCGCCTGCCCGACGACGCTGTGGGACGTGTTCGGTGAACAGGGCCATCCGGTGCGCGCGACGGTCTCCGACATGGGACCGCTGCTGCTGTCGCGGATGCTGGGGCTGAACGAGACCCAGGGCGGCGTGCTCCAGATGGTGTTCAAGATCGCCGACGACCACGGCCTGGCGCTGCTGGACCTGAAGGACCTGCGCGCGATGCTGCAGCACGTCGGTGACAACGCCAGCGAGTTCACGACCCAGTACGGCAACGTCTCCGCGGCCAGCGTCGGCGCGATCCAGCGCGGACTGCTGCAGATCGAGGCGCAGGGCGGCGACAAGTTCTTCGGCGAGCCGATGCTCGACATCCACGATTTCATGCAGACATCGGATGGATTGGGCGTCATCAACATCCTGGCCGCGGACAAGCTGATGGCCGCGCCGCGGCTGTACGCGACCTTCCTGCTGTGGATGCTGTCGGAGCTGTTCGAGGCGCTGCCCGAAGTCGGCGACCTGGACAAGCCCAAGCTGGTGTTCTTCTTCGACGAGGCCCACCTGCTGTTCAAGGATGCGCCGGCCGCGCTGGTGGAGCGCATCGAGCTGGTGGTGCGGCTGGTCCGGTCCAAGGGCGTGGGCGTCTATTTCGTGACGCAGAACCCGCTGGACATCCCGGACACGGTGCTGGGCCAGCTCGGCAACCGGGTGCAGCACGCGCTGCGCGCGTTCACGCCGCGCGACCAGAAGGCGGTCAAGGCGGCGGCGGACACGATGCGTCCGAAGCCGGGGCTGGACATCGCGATGGCGATCACCGAGCTGGGCGTCGGCGAGGCGCTGATCAGCCTGCTCGACGAGAAGGGCCGGCCCGCCATCACCGAGCGGGTGTTCGTGCTCCCGCCGGGCAGCCAGATCGGGCCGATCACGCCGGAGCAGCGCAAGGCGCTGATCAAAGGGTCGCTGGTCGCGGGCGTCTACGAGAAGCACGTCGATCGCGAGTCGGCATATGAAAAGCTGACCGGCCGGGCCGCCACGTCCGCCGACGCCGCGCCGCAGCCGTCGCAGGCGGGCTCGCCGCGCGGCGGCGCCGGTGCCGGGTCGATGGCCGACGAGGCGGACCAGGCCTTGCGCCGCGCGCCGACCACGGGCCGCGGCGGGTCGCCCGCCCCCGCGCCCGCGCAGGACGACGGCGGCGGCCTGCTCGGCGGGCTCAAGGACGTGCTGTTCGGCAGCACCGGCCCGCGCGGCGGGCGTCACGAGGGGCTGGCGGAGACGGCGGCCAAGTCCGCGCTGCGCAGCATCGGTTCGTCGGTGGGTCGGGAGATCGTCCGGGGCGTGCTCGGCAGCCTGCTGGGCGGCGGGTCGACCAAGCGTCGACGCTGAGGTCCCCGCTCCAGCGGTAGACCGCCCACCTGCCTCGAGCGGGGCGTAGGCCGCCGAGGTATGGGGCCCCCGCGGCCAGCGCGGAAACCCCACACCTCACCGTCCCCGACCACTGTCGCACTTCCCCGGATCTGCTACCGAGGACTTCGGGTGGCGACGTACGGAGGTCGTTCGCGCCGGTTTTCGGCGCTTCGTCGCCAGACCCTGGGCAAGGGAGCACCGTTTCGGGACAGTCGCGTCCATCGACAACGCCTGCCTCCACCGGAGCCCGCCATGCACCCCACCCCGCTTCAGATCCTCTCCCACATCCCCGGCTTCGTGTGGGCGATCCTCGTGGTGATCCTGTACTTCGGCCTGAAGCAGAGCACCGCCACCGCGGTGCGCGCCAAGCGCCTGATCGTGCTGCCGGCGCTGTGGCTGGTGTTCGGCGCCTGGGGCGTGGAAAAGAGCTTCGGCCTGGACGGCCTGCCGGGCCTGGCCTGGCTGGGCGGCATCGTCGTCGGCGTGCTGGCGCTGCGCGCCCTGCGCTGGCCCGGCAACGTGCGCTACGACGCCACCAGCCGCCGCTTCCTCGTCCCCGGCAGCTGGGTGCCGATGGGGCTGATGCTGGGCATCTTCGTCCTGAAGTTCGCCTCCGGCATGAGCCTGGCGCTGCACCCCGACTACGCCCACAACACCGCCCATGCGATCGGGTTCAGCGCCGCCTTCGGCCTGTTCAGCGGCGCCTTCCTGGGTCGGGCGATCAACATCCTGGGCCACCGTCCCCAGACACCGGGCGCGGTCGCGGCCTGAGTGCCGGCCTGAGTTCCGACCCTCGCCGCGATCGCCGACACTCCGACCCCATGAGCACCCTGCCCCTCTCGCCGCCCGTGCGCTGGATCGTCCGGCATGTGCTCATCGTGCTGACGCTGACCCTGGTGATCTCCCTGGCGCTGACGATCGTGTTCAGCCAGCCCTTCGGCCCGACGCTGATCTACTGCTTCTTCATCTCGCTGTTCTGCGCCGCCAGCATCAACCTGCTGCGCTACGGGCTGGGCTGGATCCGCTGGCGGCTGCTGGACCGCTTCGGCCGCGCGCCGGCCGAGCCCTTCGACTGGCCGGGCTGGCCGCTGATGGTGCTGTGCCTGGTGCTGGGCACGGTCGTCGGCTACAGCCTGGGCGTGGAAGCCGGCAACATGGTGACCGGCCTGCAGGAGAAGAGCCTGCTCTCCAGCCCCTTGCGTCGCGTGCTCAGCGTGATGGTGATCGCGCTGATCCCTGGCTTCGGCGCGACGCTGTTCTTCCTGTCCCGCCACCGCATCGCCGCCGCCGAGGCACGCGCCGAGACGCTGCGCCGCCAGGCCGCCGAGACGCAGCTGCGGCTGCTCGAATCTCAGCTCGAGCCGCACATGCTGTTCAACACGCTGGCCAACCTGCGCGTGTTGATCGGCATGGACGCGGACCGGGCGCAGGCGATGCTGGACCACCTGATCGCCTTCCTGCGCGCGACGCTGTCGGCCTCCCGCGCCGAACGCCATCCGCTGAAGGAGGAGTTCGCCCGCCTGGCCGACTACCTGGCGCTGATGCAGGTCCGGATGGGGTCGCGGCTGCGCTTCGAGTTCGACCTGCCCGAGGCCCTGCGCGAGGTGCCGGTGCCGCCGCTGCTGCTGCAGCCGCTGGTGGAGAACGCCATCAAGCACGGCCTGGAGCCGCACGTCGGCGGCGGCACGCTGCGCGTGCGGGCGGCCGAGGTCGAGGGTCAGTTGTTGCTGGACGTCGAGGACGACGGCGCGGGCTTCGACGCCGCGGCGGCGCGGTCGCCGGAGGGCGGCTTCGGGACGGTGCAGGTGCGCGACCGGCTGGCCGTCGCCTGCGGGCCGCAGGCGCGGCTGGAGCTGTCGCGGCTGGACCTCTCCCGCCCGGCGGGCGGCGGCACGCGGGCGAGGATCCGCATGCCGCTGCCCTCGCCCACGCCCGCATCCGGGGCTGCATCCGGGTCCGCCTCGGAATCGGCGTCCAGGCCCGGCCCCTGCGTCACGCGCTGAATCGATCCGCCCCTTCTGGAGGAAAACATCCATGCCCACCGCCCTGATCGCCGAAGACGAGGAACTGCTGGCCGCGCACCTGCGGCAGGAACTGAAGGCGCTCTGGCCCGAGCTGGAGGTCGTCGCGATGGCCACGCACGGCGAGGAGGCCGTGACGCTGGCGCTGCGGCATCGGCCGGAGGTCTGCTTCTTCGACATCCGCATGCCCGGCATGACCGGCCTGGAGGCGGCGGCGCAGCTCGCCGACGACTGGGACGAGGAAGGACCCGGCGGCGCCGCGTTTCCGCTGCTGGTGTTCGTGACCGCCTACGACCAGTTCGCGCTTCAGGCGTTCGATCGCGCGGCGGTGGACTACGTCCTCAAGCCCGTGCAGCGCGAACGGCTGGGGCAGACGGTCTCGCGATTGAAGACGGCGCTCGCTCAGCGACAACAGCCGCCCGCGGCGCTGGAGTCGGCCATCGAGCAACTGCGCGGGCTGCTGGGCGTCGGAGCGCCCTTGACGGCGGTTGGGGCGACGGCCTCCACGCCGTCCGGCGCGCCTGCCGCGGCCGGGAGCGCGACAGCGACACTGCGCCACCTGCAGGTCGGTGTCGGCGAATCCATCGTGCTGGTGCCAGTCGACGACGTCGTCTACCTGGAGGCCGCGGACAAGTACGTCCGCGTGCTCACCGCCGATCAGGAATACCTGGTGCGGATCTCGCTGCGCGAGCTGCTCCCGCAGCTCGACGCGAACCGCTTCTGGCAGGTGCACCGCGGGCACATCGTGCACGTGGACGCGATCGAACGCGTCCTCCGCGACGACACCGGCAAGCTCACCCTCCGGCTGCGCCGCCGGCCCGAGAAGCTGGCGGTGAGCCGGATGTACGGGCACCTGTTCCGGGCGATGTGAGCCGCCGGACGGCGCAGGCGCGTCCCCGGTGCTCGCCGGAAGGCGCTGGGGTGGACGCGGACTTCGCCGCCTGGTCGACGCCGGCAGCGATGCCGCTGATCGAACATCTGCCCATTGAGAGTGAGCGCACCGGCCCCCACGTAGAATCCACGGCCTTCCTTGAGACTTCATCCACCGATGTCCAGCCACGACAAGACCGCCGGCGCCCCCGCGCCCGACAAGACGGACGCCGCCGTCAAGCCCAGCAACTTCCTGCGCGCCATCATCGAGCGCGACCTGGAACAGGGCTTCCAGCCGGCGCGCCACTTCGGCGGCAGCCCGGGCGACGCGGCGCATCACGCCGCCGGTCCGCTGGACCCGGCCAGGATCCGCACCCGCTTCCCGCCCGAGCCCAACGGCTACCTGCACATCGGCCACGCCAAGTCGATCTGCCTGAACTTCGGTCTCGCGCGCGACTACGGCGGCATCTGCCACCTGCGCTTCGACGACACCAATCCGGAGAAGGAAGAGCAGGAGTACGTCGACGCGATCAAGGAGATGGTCGCCTGGCTGGGCTGGCGCTGGGACGCCGCGGACGCCGGCGGCCACGAGACCAGCCACCTGTTCTACGCCAGCAACTACTTCGACCTGATGTACCGGGGCGCGGAGTACCTGGTGTCGCAAGGCCTGGCCTACGTCGACGAGCAGTCCCCCGAGGACATGCGCGCCAACCGCGGCGACTTCGGCACGCCGGGCAAGAACAGCCCCTTCCGCGACCGCACGCCCGAGCAACACCTGACCCGCCTGCGCGAGATGCGCGACGGCAAGCACCCCGACGGCTCGATGGTGCTGCGCGCCAAGATCGACATGGCGTCGCCCAACATCAACCTGCGCGATCCGGCGCTGTACCGCATCCGCCGCGCGACGCACCACAACACCGGCGACCAGTGGTGCATCTACCCGATGTACACCTACGCGCATCCGATCGAGGACGCGCTGGAGTGCATCACGCACAGCGTCTGCACGCTGGAGTTCGAAGACCAGCGCCCGTTCTACGACTGGCTGGTGGAGCACCTGGCCGAAGGCGGCCTGCTCGCCCGCCCGCTGCCGCATCAGTATGAATTCGGCCGGCTGAACCTGACCTACGTCGTCACCAGCAAACGCAAGCTGCGCCAGCTGGTCGAAGAAGGCCACGTCGACGGCTGGGACGATCCGCGCATGCCCACGCTGGTCGGCATGCGCCGGCGCGGCTACACGCCCGAAGCGATCCGCGCGATGGTCGAGAGCACCGGCGCGTCCAAGACGAACGCCTGGATCGAGTACTCGGTGCTGGACGGCTACCTGCGCGCCGACCTCGAAGGCAAGGCCGCCCGCGCGATGGCGGTGCTGGATCCGGTCAAGCTCAAGCTCGAGAACTACGCGGAGATCTTCGGCTCGACCGATCACCGCGAGCCGTGCTCAGCCCCCGCCCATCCGCATGTGCCGGAACTCGGCACGCGCGCGTTCAGCCTCGGCCCCGAGCTCTGGATCGAGCGCGAGGACTTCATGGAAGTCCCGTCCAAGGGCTACCACCGCCTGTTCCCCGGCAACAAGGCACGGCTGAAGTACGGCTACGTCATCGAGTGCACCGGCTGCGAGAAGGATGCCGACGGCACCATCACCGCGGTGCTCGCGAAGCTGGTGCCGGACACGAAGAGCGGCACGCCTGGCGCGGACGCGGTCAAGGTCAAGGGCGTGATCACCTGGGTCGGCGCGCATGAAGGCATCGCCACCGAGCTGCGCCTGTACGACCGCCTGTTCACCGAGGCCCAGCCCGACGCCGGCGACCGCAACTTCCTGGAGCTGCTGAACCCGGACGCCAAGCGCGTGACGCGCGGCTACCTGGAGCCCTCGCTGAAGGAGGCCGCTCCGGACACCAAGGTCCAGTTCGAGCGGCACGGCTACTTCGTCGCCGATCGCGTCGACCATCGGGCCGACGCGCCGGTGTTCAACAAGATCACCGGGCTGCGGGACAGCTTCGGGAAGTAAGGCCGGGGCGGCGAGCCGCGCCGCTCAGACCACCGGGTAGGCAGGGACGGTGAGCGTGTCCATCACGCTCGCCGTCACGCCACCCGCCGCCACATACGCGAGTTCCGCCGCCTTCTCGACGGCGTGCTCATGCTCGGCCGGTCGGCTGAGGGCCGGCTCCGCCTTGGACCGGCGGAACATGTCGGGCGTTTCCTTGACGAGGATCGGCGGCAGGGGCACCTCATTCACGTCGATGGCATCGACGCCCTTCGTCGAGTGCTGCGCCCGCACCCAGGCGCCCAGTTGGCTCAGCGCCGAGGCGAATGTTTCCAACGCCTGCTCCAGGCGAGGAGCGCCCGCGGCGAAGCCATCCTGGCAGGCGCCCGATCGGACGCCCAGGCCGGTGCAGGGACCGAAGTCCCAGGTCGTCGGCGTGTACGTCGACCAAGGCTCGTACCTGTCGAACCCGTAGCCATGGGAGAACAGGACGGGCATGACCGGCGTGGCCGGCATGAGCGGCATGACCGGCATGACCGGCATGACCGGCATGAATGGGACGGGCGGTCCAAAGAAGAAGTTGTTGAACATGGCGATGCTCCATGCAGTGGGACAAGCCGCCAGTGTCCCGACCGCTCCGGTGACACGCCATCGCGCGAGCATGTCGCGCCCCGAGGCGCGGCTCCCATCGACGGGTCAGCCGATGCCCTGCCCGGGTCGCGGACGTTCGCACGGACACACGAGGTGTCCGGGTCTGTCCACCCAGCGTCCGCTGACTGTCCGCGGACACTGACCCGCGCCGGGTGCCGATCGACAACCCGTTGATTTCAAACGGGAATTCACGGGTCCGCCGTGTGGCACGCCCCTTGCGAACAAGTGGGGCATCGATCACACGGACCACCCTCGGACACCTTCATGATTCGCGACACCTCCGGACAGGACGTTCCCCTCGCCCGCCCCCAGGGACGCCGCCGCCTGTGGCTGGCGCTGGCCGGCGCGGGGCTGCTGATTGCCGCGGTCGCCGCCGCGCCCGCCGTGCAGCGGATGATGGGCAGCGGCAATTCGGTCAGCCTGCAGCGCCTGTCCGTCGCCCCCGTCGAGATCGGCCCGCTGGTGCGCGACGTGGCCGGCGAAGGCAAGGTCGTCGCCGCGATGAGCCCCACCGTCTACGCGCTGCACGGCGGCAACCTGGTGCTCAAGGTCAAGGCCGGCGACAAGGTCGCCAAGGACCAGTTGCTGGGCGTCATCGACAGCCCCGACCTGCGCGCCAAGCTCGCCCAGGAGCAGAGCAACGCCGACGCGCTGCGCACCGAGGCGCTGCGCGCCGAGGTCGACGGCCGCGAGCAGCGCGCCGCCCTGCGCTCCACGTATGAGAACGCGGCCATCGACCTGCAGACGGCCCGCAACGACCTCGACCGCCAGACCAAGGCCTACGAGGCCGGCGCCGTCGCCGGCATGCAGGTCGAGAAGGCCCGCGACGCGATGGAGAAGGCCCGCATCACCGCCGCGCACGCGCAGGCCGGCCTCGGTCTGAAGGACGACAGCCTGAAGTTCGAGCTCCAGTCCAAGCAGCAGGCGCTGCAGCGTCAGCAACTGCTGGTCAAGGACCTGGAACGCCAGGTCGCGGAACTCGAACTGCACTCGCCGGTCGACGGCCAGGTCGGCCAGCTGCTGGTGGCCGAACGCGCCAACGTCGCCGCCGGCACGGGCCTGCTGTCCGTCGTCGACCTGAGCGCGCTGGAAGTGCAGATGCAGGTGCCCGAGAGCTTCGCCCGCGACCTCGCCATCGGCATGCCCGGCGAGATCTCCGGCAACGGCAGGCAGTGGAAGGGCCTGGTCAGCACGGTCTCGCCGGAGGTCGTCAACAACGAGGTCGCCGCGCGCCTGCGCTTCGACGGCGCCACGCCCGACCAGCTCCGCCAGAACCAGCGCCTGTCGGTGCGCGTGCTGCTGGACCGCCGCGACAAGGTGCTCACCGTCGCGCGCGGCAGCTTCGTCGAGGACGGCGGCGGCCGCTTCGTCTACGTCGTGCAGGACGGCCAGGCGGTCAAGCGCCCGATCCGCCTGGGCGCGCAGAGCCTGTCCAAGGTCGAGATCCTGGAAGGCCTCAAGCCCGGCGAGCAGGTCATCGTCTCCGGCACCCAGGCCTTCGAAGGCGCCGAGCGCGTGACGCTCAGCCCATGAGCGCTTGAGCCCTTGAGCCCTCCAGGCATCGCCGCTCCGATCCCCACCCTCCTTCAACGATTCCCACCCCATCACCGCCCCGCGAGGAACCTCATGCTGAAGATGCAATCGCTCTCCAAGGTCTACCGCACCGAAATGATCGAGACCTACGCCCTGCGCGAGTTCAACCTGGACGTGCGCGAAGGCGAGTTCGTCGCGGTGACCGGGCCGTCGGGCTCGGGCAAGACGACCTTCCTGACCATCGCCGGCCTGCTGGAGGCCTTCACCGGCGGCCGCTACCAGCTCGACGGCGTCGACGTCAGCGGCATGGACGACACGCAGCGCTCGCGCATGCGCAACGAGAAGATCGGCTTCATCTTCCAGGCCTTCAACCTGATCCCCGACCTCAACGTGCTGGACAACATCGAGGTCCCGCTGCGCTACCGCGGCATGAAGGCCGCCGAGCGCCAGCAGCGCGCCCGCGACGCGCTGGCCCGCGTGGGGCTGTCCGCGCGCGAGCGCCACTACCCCGCCGAGCTGTCCGGCGGCCAGCAGCAGCGCGTGGCCATCGCCCGCGCGCTGGCCGGATCGCCGCGCCTGCTGCTCGCCGACGAGCCGACCGGCAACCTCGACAGCGCGATGGCGCGCAGCGTGATGGACCTGCTCGAGGAACTGCACCGCGACGGCGCCACCATCGTCATGGTCACGCACGATCCGCAGCTCGCCGCGCGCGCGCAGCGCAACGTGCATGTGATCGACGGCCAGGTCGTCGACATCGCCGCCGAGCTCCACATGGACCCCGAGCTGCTGCGCACCGCCAAGCCCGTCACCCCGACCACGCCGACCTCGGCCTGAGACTCCTCCCGACCCCATCCCGACCCTCATCCCGACCATGAGACTGCCCTTCCCTTGGAGGCGCGCGACGGTGTCGGCGCGTTCGATTCGACCGGTTCCCCCCGTTCGTCCGGAACGCCCGTTGCGTTCGGCGCTGTCGGCGATGGCGCGGATGCCGGCGATCGCGGCGGTCCTGCTCTGCGCGGGCTGCTGCCTGCCGGCCGCGGCCGAGGACCTGCTCGAGATCTACGCGCAGGCCCGCGCCGCCGACCCCGTGCTGGCCGGCGCCCGCGCCGTGCGCGGCGAGCAGCAGGAACTCGCCGTCCAGGCCCGCGCGCAGCTGCTGCCGCAGTGGTCCGCGCAGCTGAGCGAATCCCACACCCGCGACGACGGCCGCCAGCACCAGCTGACGCACAGCCTGAACCAGGTCCTGGTCGACCTGAGCCGGCTGCGCAGCTGGGATGCGGCCAAGACGCTGGTCACCGCCGAAGACGCCCGAGTGCGCGCGGCCGAGGCCGACCTGTGCGCCCGCGTCGCCCGCGCCTACTTCGGCGTGCTGAACGCGCAGGCCACGCTGCAGACCGCGCAGGCGATCGAGGACGTGTACGGCCAGCAGGTCGCGCAGGCGCAGTCGCGCTTCGATGCGCAGCTGTCCGCGTCGCTGGACGTCGAGCAGGGCCGCGCGTACTACGAGCTGGCGCGCGGCAACACGGCGGCGGTGCGCGAGGACCTCCTCGACGCGCGCCAGGCGCTGGCGCAGATCACCGGCCGCATGCCGGGCGAGCTCAAGCCGCTCGCGCCCGACCTCGCGATGCTGATGCCCGATCCGGCCGATCCCGAGGCCTGGGTGACGCAGGCGCTGCGCGACAACCCGTCGCTGCAGGCCGCGGCGCTGGCGGTGAGCGCCGGCGACCAGCGCGTGGCCGCCGCGCGCGCCGCGCACCTGCCGACGCTGAGCGCCGGCCTGGACGGCCAGCGGCTGTCCGGCCCGGCCGTCGCGCCGCAGGATGCCGGCCGCTACACGACGACCGTGGGCCTGCGCCTGACGATCCCGCTCTTCGCCGGCGGCGCGACGGAGTCGCAGAAGCGCCAGGCGATCTTCCAGCGCGAGCAACTGCGCGACGACCTCGAGAGCGCGCGCCGGGCCATGACGCGCGAGACGCAGGCGCAGTACCAGGCGGTGCTGTCCGCGCTGAGCCAGATGCGCACGGCCGGCGCCGCGGTGCAGGCCGCCGAGAAGGCGCTGGCCTCGACGCGCAGCGGCCTGGACCTGGGCCTGCGCACGATGACCGACCTGCTGCTGGCGATCCAGACGCAGAGCAACGCCCGCAACGCCTGGGAGCAGGCGCGCCACCGCTACGTGCTGTCCAAGCTGCTGCTGCAGCAGGCGGCCGGCGCGCTCGGCGAACCCGAGCTGGCGTCCGTGAACACGCTGCTGAATCCCGTGCCCGTCAAGCCGTGAGCTGAGAGAGGACCCCCATGCTGACCTACTACCTCGAACTCGCCCTGCGCGCCATGCGCAGCCACCGCGGCCTGACCGCGCTGATGCTGCTGTCGATCGCGATGGGCGTGGCCGCCTGCATGACGACGCTGACGGTGTTCCACGTCATGTCCGGCGATCCGATCCCGGACAAGAGCGGCCGGCTCTTCAACGTGCAGCTCGACGCCGAGACCAAGCGGGACTGGAAGCCCGGCGACGAACCGGTGCTTCAGCTGACCCGCTTCGACGCGGAATCGCTGCTGCGCGAGAAGCGCGGCGTGCATCAGGTGGTGATGACGGGCGCGTTCCTGGCGATCGACCCCGCCGGCTCCGGCGACGCGGCGCAACCGCCGTTCTTCACCGGGGCGCGATTCACCTCCGCCGACTTCTTCGCGATGTTCGAGACGCCCTTCAAGTTCGGCAACGGCTGGACGGCCGCGGACGACAGCGCCGAGGCGCGCGTGACGGTGATCTCGAACGAGCTCAACGACAAGCTCTTCGGCGGTGCCGACAGCCGCGGCAAGATGCTGCGGCTGCGGGACAAGGACTTCACCATCGTCGGCGTGCTCAAGCCGTGGCGGCCCGCGCCGCATTTCTTCGACCTGACGCTGGGCGCCTACGCCAAGCCGGCGGACGCCTACATCCCGCTGTCCACCTCGCTGGGACTGCGCTTCGGCGGTGCCGGCAACATGAGCTGCTGGGGCGACACCAACGGCCAGGATCCCCGCGCGCTCAACACGCCCTGCGCCTGGCTGCAGTACTGGGTCCAGCTGGACACGCCGCAGCAGCTCGCGGACTACCGGACCTACCTGACGCAGTATTCCAACCAGCAGCGCGAGGCCGGCCGGTTCGAGCGGCCCGCCAATCCGAAACTGAGTTCGGTGATGGACTGGCTGAACCAGCGCAAGGTCGTGCCCAGCGACATCCGGCTGCAGGTGTGGCTGGCCTTCGGTTTCCTGGTCGTCTGCCTGACCAACACCGTGGGCCTGCTGCTGGCCAAGTGCCTGCGCCGCAGCGGCGAGATCGGCGTGCGTCGCGCGCTCGGCGCGCCGCGGCGGCAGATCTTCCTGCAGTTCCTCGTCGAGGCCGGCACGCTCGGCCTGGTGGGCGGCCTGCTGGGCCTGGCACTGACCTGGGTCGGACTGTGGGTGGTGCGGCAGAACCCGTCGGACTACGCCCAGCTCGCGCAGCTGGACTGGGAGATGCTCGCGACCACGCTGGGCGTCTCGTTGGCGGCCAGCGTGATGGCCGGCCTGCTGCCCGCCTGGCGCGCGTGCCAGATCACGCCCGCCATCCAGCTCAAGACGCAATGACGCACTGACGGCGCCGCCGCACGGACGCGCCGCCGCACTACCGACGAGTCAAGGAGACCGCCCCATGGACATCCTGCCCATCCTCTCGACGCTGAAGCGTCACAAGACCGCCGCCGGGCTCATCGTGCTGCAGATCGCGCTGACCTGCGCGATCGTCTGCAACGCCCTGTTCCTGATCGCCCAGCGCATCGAACGCATCTATGCCCCCACCGGCATGGCGGAAGACGCGCTGGTGGTGCTCTCCCTCTCCAGCATGGCCCGGGTCGAGAACCCCGAGCCGCAGACGCAGGCCGACCTCGTCGCGCTGCGGCAGGTCCCGGGCGTGGTGTCGGCCAGCCTGACCAACCAGTACCCGTTCGGCCGCAACTCCAACAACTCCAGCGTGCGCCTGACCGCGGACCGCAATACCTCCAGCCGCGTGGTGGCCGGCCACTACACGGCCGGACCGGGCTTCCTCTCGACGATGGGGCTGCGCCTGGTGGAGGGACGCGATTTCCAGCCTGAAGAATTCGTGCTGGGCTCGACCCTGGACACCAACCCCGACCCGCGCGTGCCGGCGACGATCATCAACAAGCGCATGGCGGAGCGGCTGTTCCCCGGCGAGTCGGCGCTGGGCAAGGCGATCTACGTCTACGGCAACGAGCCGCAACGCATCGTCGGCGTGGTGGAGAACCTGGCTTCGCCGAGCCCGGGTTCGCAGGACGAGAACGCACTGCACACGATGCTGATGCCGGTGCAACCGAGTTTCCGCGGCGGCACCTTCATGATCCGTGTCGCGCCCGGCGCCAACCCCGAGGCCGTGCTGAAGGCGGCGGGCGAGAAGCTGCTCGGCAACAGCCCGGGCCTGCGTCGCGTCATCCGCGAGCAGGAGACCTTCATCAAGCAGCGCAACGACTACTACCGCCAGGACCGCTCGATGATCCAGCTGCTGGCCGGCGTCTGTATCGGACTGCTGGTGGTGACCGCCTTCGGCATCGTCGGCCTGGCCAGCTTCTGGGTGCAGCAGCGCACGCGGATGATCGGCACGCGGCGCGCGCTGGGCGCCACGCGCGGCCAGATCCTGCGCTACTTCCAGACCGAGAACCTGCTGCTGTCCACCGCCGGCATCGTGCTGGGCATGATCGGCGCGTACGGCATCAGCCTGCTGCTGATGCGGAGCTACGAGCTGCCGCGCCTGCCCTTCGTCTATCTGCCGATCGGGGCGCTGGTGCTCTGGGCGCTGGGCCAGATCGCGGTCTTCGCGCCGGCGCGCCGGGCCGCGGCGCTGCCGCCGGTGGCCGCGCTGCGCGGCGGTTGATCGCCCGCGCGATGCCGTCCCACCGCCCCCGTTCCCTCGGGGGCGCCTCTCCGGCGCGAGTCTCTCGCGCCGTTTTCCGCTTTATGCTGCGCCTCCAATGAGAACCGTCCTGATCATCGATGACCACGCCGGTGTCGGCGAGGCGCTGTCGCTGCTGCTCTCGCTGCACGACATCGAGCCGCTCTACGCGGCCTCGCCGGCCGAGGGGCTGGCGCTGCTGGCGCAGCGTCGCGTCGACCTGGTGATCCAGGACATGAACTTCAGCGCCGACACGACCTCGGGCGAGGAAGGCCGCGAGCTCTTCCAGCAGCTGCGCGGACGCCATCCCGACCTGCCCATCATCCTGCTGACCGCCTGGACGCAGCTGGAGCAGGCAGTGGCGCTGGTGAAGGCCGGCGCGGCGGACTATCTCGCCAAGCCCTGGGACGACGCCAAGCTGCTGGCCACGGTCGAGAACCTGCTGGAGCTGGCCGAGAACGGCCGCGCGCTGCGCGAGAGCCGGCACGAGCAGCGCCAGCGCCGCGACGAGCTGCGCCGCCGCTACCGGCTCGACGGTCTGGTCTTCGAGTCGTCGGCGCTGCTGCGCTGCCTGGAGCTCGCCTGCCAGGTCGCGCGCTCGGCGGCGCCGGTGCTGGTCACCGGCCCGAACGGCAGCGGCAAGGAACGCGTCGCGGCCATCGTGCATGCCAACTCGGCGGTGGCCGACGGTCCCTTCGTCGCCATCAATTGCGGCGCGCTGCCGGGCGAGCTGATCGAGGCCGAGCTCTTCGGCGCCGAGAGCGGCGCCTACACCGGCGCGGCGCGCGCCCGCGAGGGCCGCTTCGAGACCGCCGACGGCGGCACCCTCTTCCTCGACGAGATCGGCAACCTGCCGCTGGCCGGCCAGGTGAAGCTGCTGCGCGTGCTGGAGACGGGGCGCTTCGAACGCCTGGGCTCGAGCCGCACGCGGCAGACGACGGTGCGCGTGATCTCCGCGACCAACGCGGACCTGCGCGCGATGGTGCGCGCCGGCACCTTCCGCGAAGACCTCTACTACCGGCTCAACGTGATCGAGGTCGCCCTGCCGGGACTGGCCGAGCGCGTGGCCGACATCCTGCCGCTGGCGGAACACTTCCTGGCCGGCCGCGCGACGCTCAGCGACGGCGCGCGCGAGGCGCTGATGGCGCATCCCTGGCCGGGCAACGTCCGCGAACTGAAGAACGCCATCGAGCGCGCCGCGCTGCTGGCGCCGGGCCGCGTCATCGGGGAGCAAGACCTGGCACTGCCGGCCCTCTCGCCGCTGACCTCGCCGCTGGCCTCGCGCAACCTCGACGAGCCCAGCCGCGAGGCCGTGGTGGCCGCGCTCGCATCGGCCTCGGGCGTGGTCAGCCGCGCGGCGCAGTCGCTGGGGTTGTCGCGCCAGGCGCTGTACCGGCGCATGGAACGCTACGGGCTGGACGCCGGATGAAGGAGGCGCCGCCGGGCCCGACCGGGCACGCCACGGGGCGCGCCAACCGGCACGCGAGCTGGCATCGCTCGCTGCACATGCGGCTGGCGCTGTGCCTGATCGCCGCGGCCGTCGCGGCGGTCTCCATCCACCTGACCCTGACGCTGTGGCCGGTGCCTCAACTGCTGCGGTCCCTGGGCCACGACGCGCCGGAGACCTGGAGTGCCGCCGCGGTCGGACTCACCTTCCTGCTGATGCTCCCCATCGTCTGGGGCCTCGCGAGCCTGCTGCTGATGCCGTTGGCGCGGCTGCTGCGGGCGCTGGAGAGCACGGTGCTCAGCTATCGCGACGGCGAGTTCGGCAGCGGCATTGCCGCCGATCCTCCCGGCGGGCTGGCGGAGCTGTCGACCCTCACGCGGCTGCACAGCGAGCTGGGCCTGGCCCTGCGCGAGCAGCGGCGCCACCTTGCGCAGCGCGAGCTGCTGCTGGACACGGTGGTGCAGAACACGCCGGTGGCGCTGCTCCTGACCGACGCGAACGAGCGCATCGCCTACGCCAACATCGCCGCACGCCAGTTGATGGACCAGGGACGCAGCCTGGCGGGTCGCGGACTCGACGAGCTGCTGGTGGACGCGCCCGAAGACCTCCGCCTGGCCTTCTCGGGCGCGCAGGACGGGCTGTTCAGCGTCATGCAGGATGGGCAGGAGGAACGCTACCACCTGTCGATGCGCGACTTCCGGCTGCAAGGGCAGCCGCACCGCCTGCGCCTGCTGCGCCGCATGACGAAGGAGCTGTCGCGGCAGGAGGTCGCGAGCTGGAAGCGCGTGATCCGCGTGATCAGCCACGAGCTGAACAACTCGCTGGCGCCGATCTCGTCGCTGGCGCACAGCGGCGCGGAGCTGTCGCGGCGCGGCATGCACGAGCGCGTGCCCGGCGTCTTCGCCAGCATCGGCGACCGCGCGAAGCACCTGCACCAGTTCCTGGCCGGCTACGCGAGTTTCGCGAAGCTGCCGGCGCCCGTGCTGGCGCCGGTCGAATGGACGCCCTTCATCGAGTCGCTGGGCGCGCACTACCCGTTCGCCCTGGTGGGCGGGCTGCCCGCGGTGCCGGGGCGCTTCGACGCGGCGCAGATCGAGCAGGCGCTGATCAACCTGCTGAAGAACGCACACGAGTCCGGCAGCGCGCCGGAGGGCGTGAGCCTGAGCGTCGGCGCGGCGCGCGAGGACTGGCGCATCGAGGTCGGCGACCGCGGCCCCGGGATGACCGAGGCGCAGCTGTCGCAGGCGCTGATGCCGTTCTATTCGACCAAGCGTAGCGGGAGCGGGCTGGGCCTGGCGCTCGCGCGCGAGATCGCCGAGGCGCACGGCGGCCGCATCGCGATGGGCAACCGCGAAGGTGGCGGCCTGTGGGTGGCGATCAGCTGGCCGAGAAGCTGATCGTTGGCGTCCTCGATGCGCGGCCGTGCCCGTGAGACGACGTCTCGCGGTATGGGGTGGGGGTTTTCGCGCTGGCCGCGAAAATCTCTACCCCATGCCGGTGCTCGACCGGCGCAGGCGAGTCACTTGTAGAACGCTTCGACCTTGCCCTTGAGCTTGATCATCATCGGCTGGCCCTTGCGGTCCAGCGTCTTGCCGGCGGGGACGCGGATCCAGCCTTCGGAGACGCAGTACTCCTCGACGTCCTTGCGTTCCTTGCCGTTGAAGAGGATGCCGATGTCGTGCTCGAACACGGCGGCGACGTGATGCGGGCTGCGCGGGTCGATGGACAGGTGGTCGGGCAGTTCGGGGCGGGTGGTGTCGCTCATGGTGTCGCTCATCACGGGGGCGTTCTAAGGGAATCGGAAAACGCGGCATTGTCCCGCAGACCGACGCCCTAATATCGCCGGCATGACAGCCAACGCCATGCACTCCTCATCCGTCGCGCCATCGAGCGGCACTTCCAGCGGCACTTCCAGCGCCTCATCCCGCATCCTTTCGAACGACGCGTCCCGATCCGCGGTGGACGCCGTCACCTTGGATGCGCTGGCGGCCTTCCCCGCGCAACTGGCGGCGCACTTCGCGCTCTTCCCGGTTGAAGCGCGCCACTGGGCACCGTCCTCATGGGACGGCGTGCCGAGCGAACCGCTCACCGCGATCGAGCAGGTCTGCCATGTGCGGGACATCGAGATCGACGGCTACCAGCAGCGCATCCGCCGCACGCTGGGCGAAGACGATCCGCTGCTGCCCTCGCTGGACACGGAGGCGCTGGCGCGCGAGCGCCGCTACGGGGAGGATGATGCGGCGGCCGCTCTGGCCGCCTTCGCGGCGGCGCGCCAGGAGACGCTGGCGCTGCTGGCGTCGATCACGCCGGAGCAACTGGCGCGTCGCGCGCGCTTCGAAGGGTATGGTCCGCTGACCTTCAAGTCGCTGATCCACTACCTGTGCAGCCACGACCAGCAGCACCTGGCGGGCCTTCAATGGGTGCTGGGGCAGTACGACGCGGCGCAGCTCAGGGCGCGTTGACCGCCGGGGCCGCCGGGCCGACCGAGCAGGTCGAGCGCATCGAACGCATCGAACGCACTGAGCGCTCTGAGCGCTCTGAGCGCATCGAGCGCATCGACGTCGGTCAAGGACTCAGTCGTCGCAGCGCTGGACCACCGGCGTCGCGTACTCGTGGCCGACGACGGCGCGGGCGAAGAGGTAGTTCTCGCGGGCCTGCTCGCTGAGCTGGTCGAGTGCGACCTGGCCGCGCTCGTCGCACGGGAAGGACAGGCCGCGGCCGGAGTGGAACAACGACTCGAAGCGCAGCAGGTAGCGGCCATGGCCGTGGCCATGGACGTGGGCGTGATTGCTGCGGGAGCCTGATTCGCGCTGGAGCGCACCGAACTGGGAAGGACTCATGGACGGTCTCCGCGGCCCACGGGGAGGTGGGGCCGGACGAGGCAACATTAGGACGCCGCCTCCGGCGCCGCGCGTGCAAACGTCGCAGGTCGCGCGACTGTTTCCAACCCGCCCCCTCACTCGCGTGACGCTATGCGCCCAAGGTCCTGCTCCACGTATCGCCTGACGTCTGCCTGACGTCCGCCCGACGTCTTGCCCGGCGCTCGCGCGGAGCTGCGGCATCATGGATCCATGGACCCTCGCACCGACGACTTCTACCGGCGCTACGCCGGGCGCCTCGCCTCGCAGCCCGAGTCGCGACGCAGCGCGATGCTGCCCGTCGTCGAGGCGGCGCTGCCGCGCGGCAGCCGCGTGCTCGACGTCGGCGCCGGCGCGGGGCGCGATGTCGCCGGCATGCTGGCGGCGGGACTGGACGCCTATGGCGTTGAGCCGATCGCAGAGATGCGCGAACGCGCGCTCGTGCAGTTCCCGGAACTGGCGGGCCGACTGCGCGACGGCGCCCTGCCCGACCTGGGACGCCCCTTCGGCGATGTGGCTCCGGACGGATTCGATGGCGTCGTGTGCAGCGCGGTGCTCATGCACGTCGGCGCGGATGACCTCCCTGGCGCGCTGTCCGCGTTGGCCGCCACGCTGCGGCGCTCGGCCGACGGGCAGCAGGCCGCGGAGGGCGTGGTGATGCTGCTGGCGCTGCCGGAGCAGCTCGACGGCTCGCTGGCCGAAGGCCGCGAGTCGACGGTCGTCGATTCGCGAATCACGCGCCGGAGCGTGTGGCGGCGCTGCTGACACCGATGGGTTTCTCACTCGCCGCGCACACGACGAGCGATGCAATGCTGAGCGCAACGGGGACGCGCTGGCACACAGTCACGTTGCGAAAGTGAGCCCCGCCACATTTCGTCTTGCGACCTTATTTCCCGGTCGCGAAATAAGGGGCGAACGCGAAATATGGCGGACTCAGCCCCCCGCCTTCTTCGGCGCGAATCCCGTCGTCGTCAGCCAGGCCATCACCTTGTCCAGGTGATCGCCCTGGATCTCGATCGTGCCGTCCTTGACGGTGCCGCCGCTGCCGCAGGCGGCCTTCAGCTTCTTGGCCGTCTCCGTGAGCTCCGCCGCCGTCATCGGCAACCCGAGCACCACCGTCACGCCCTTGCCCTTGCGGCCCGCCGTCTCGCGGCGCACCCGCACCTTGCCGTCGCCCAGCACGGCGTTCGCCGCCTGCGCCTTGCAGCGGCAATCGGCCTGCGCCTGCCGGCAGTCCGGGCACACGCGCCCGCCGTTCGTCGAATAGACCAGCGCCATCGCTCCGCTCCTGTCTCGTGAGGCCCGCGCTCAGCGCGCCAGCGTGCGCGCGAAGAAGGCGTCGATCGTCCGGTACAGGTGCAGCTTCGCGCTGCGCCCTGCTATGCCGTGTGCCTTGCCCGGGTAGATCATCAGCTCGAACGGCCGCGCCTCGTTCTGCAGCGCCTCGGTCAGGCGCAGCGTGTGCTCGAACAACACGTTGTCGTCCGCCGTGCCGTGCACGATCAGCAGCGGCTTGGTCAGCAGCTTCGCGCGCGTCACCAGGTTGGACTGGCGGTAGGCGTCGCTTTGGCCGTCCTTGCCGTCCTTGCCGCCCTGCGGCATGCCGAGATAGCGCTCGGTGTAGGCCGTGTCGTAGAGCGTCCAGTCCGTCGGCGGAGCGACCGCCACCGCCGACGCCAGCGGCGTGTCGGCGTCCAGCATCGCGCGTTCCGCCAGGAAGCCGCCGTAGGACCAGCCGAAGAAACCGATCCGCGCCGGGTCCACGCCCGCCACCTGCTTCGGCAGTTGACGCACCGCGGCGAACAGGTCGTTCACGTCCACCGCGCCGAAGGCCAGGCGATGCGCGCGCGTGAACTCGCGGTCGCGGTTCTGCATGCCGCGCGTGTCGAGCGTGAACACGCCGAAGCCGCGCCGCTGCCAGTAGGCGATCAGCGCCGTGTCGCGGCTCCAGTTCCAGTTGGTGGTCGAGGTGCCGGGCCCGCCGTAGGCCATCGTGATCACCGGATGCGGACCGGCCTTGCCGTCCAGCGGCGCGAAGTACAGCGCGTTCAGCGGCGTGCGGCCGTCGGCGGCAGTGATGTCGACCACCGCCGGCTTCGGCACGATGCGCGCCAGCAGCGCGTCAGGCGCATCGCCCGGCAGCGGCAACGGTTTCGCGCCGGCCTTCACCGACTGCAGCGACAGCGCGGGCGGCTCGCCCCACGCGCCGCGCGTGACCAGCACCCGCGCGCAGTCGCCGTCGCCGCGCGCATCCCGCCATTGACGCGGCTGTGCACCGTCCAGCGGCCGGCTCGTGCCGTTCAGGTCGATCGCGAACAGCTCGCGCGAGCGGCCGCGATCGCGCGCCGCCGCGTAGACCACCGTCTTGCCGTCGCTGCACACGCGGTGCGCGACCGGCTCGGGCTCGTTCGTCAGCGGCCGGCGCTCGCCGGTGCGGCGGTCCACCAGCACCAGCTGGCGGCGGCCGGAGGACTCGCTCGACCACAGCAGCGCCGGCTGGCCCGACAGGGTCAGCCCGTCGATCTCCTGCAGGTCGTCGTGCACTTCGACCCAGGCCGGATCGCGTTCGTCGATCACGGTGCGGCCCGGACCGGCGCCGTTCGCGTATTCGGTCAGCGCCAGCTTGTGCTGGTCGCGCGTCAGCGTCTGCAGCCACGGCGTGCCGTCGCCGAACCAGCCAGCACGGGCGATGTATTCGGCGTCCGAAGGCAGCGGCAGCGGCGTCATGCGGCCGTCCGACACCTGCAGCGTCCACGCGGTGACACGGGCGTTGTTCTCGCCGGCACCCGGGTAGCGCTGCTGCGTCATCGTCGTGCGGTCGGAGAAGATCTGCGCCCGCGTCTTCACCGCCACGTCGCGCTCGTCGACGTTCAGCGCCAGCAGTTGTTTGCCGTCCGGAGACCACCAGTAGCCGCGCTGGCGGCTGAGTTCCTCCGCCGCGATGAATTCAGCCAGGCCCCAGAAACGCGTCTCCGTCGCACCCTTCGTCAGCGCGCGCGCGGCGCCGTCGCCGTCGAGCGCCTGCACCCACAGCTCGCCGCCCTTCACGTAGGCGATGCGGCTGCCGTCGGGCGAGCAGGTCGGATCCTGCTCCGGCACCTGCTCGTCGTTGGTGAGGCGCTGCGCCGTCGGCCCCTGGTCGCCGAGGCGCACCAGGTACAGGTCGCCCGACAGCGGGAACAGCAGCGCCTTGCCCGACGGGCCGCACCACTGATAGCCGGTGATGCCGCCCTGCGAGATCCGCTTGCGCTCCAGCGCCATGCGTTCCGCCTCGGTCAGCTGCTGGCTGCGACCGCCGAGCACGTCCGCCGCCGAGACCAGCTTGCGCGGCGCGCCGCCGGCCGACGGCTGCGCCCAGAGTTCGAGCTGCTCGCTGTCGGTCTCCGACGGGCGCAGATAGCTGACCCACGCGCCGTCCGGCGAGATCTCGGCCTGGCGCACCAGACGCCCCTGCAACGGCGGATCGCCGAAGACGCGTTCCAGCGTCAGCGGGACGATGTCCTTGGCGGAAGAGGAGGCAGTCGGGACGGTCGGGGCGGCCGTCGCGGCCGCGGCAAACACCGGCGCCAATGCGGCGGCGAGCGCCAGCAGGCGCGAGGTCAGGCGGTAAGCGGTCATGCGGCGATCAGCGAGTCGCTGTCTTGTTGTTGATCGGGATCGGAGAGGTCTGCGGCGCGCTCGTCCAGGGCACGGTCATCCGCCTCGCAGGCGCTGAAGGCGTCGACGAGCTCGTCCTCCTCCGCATCGGGCGGCGGCGCCGTCGGATCGAGCGGACGGCCGAACAGCGTCATGGCCAGCACGTCCGGCGCGTTGATCGTGCGCACGCGCTGGTAGGTATCTTCCGCCTCGGGATAACGGCGGCGCAGGTAATGCAGCCACTGCTTGAGGCGGCCAGCCTGGTGGCGCGTCGCCACGTTGCGGCGCACCTGGGCGAAGAAGCCCTCCATCAGCGGGATCATGTCCGGCCAGGGCAGCGCGGTGGCGCCGGGCACGTGGTCCCTCGCGTTGCTCTTCGCGGCGTCTTTCGCGTCTCCCTGCGCAGGGCCGAGCGCCGCGCGCACCGCCAGCGCCAGTCCGGGATCGGCCACCATGCCGCGCCCCAGCATCAGCGAGGTGCAGCCGGACTCCTCCAGGCAGCGCAGCGCGTCCTCGACGGTCCACACCTCGCCGTTGGCGACGACGTCGATGCCGACGGCTTCGCGCAGCACGGCGATCTGGTCCCAGTAGGCCGGCGGCTTGTAGCCGTCGCGCTTGGTGCGGCCGTGCACGACCAGCTCCGACGCGCCGGCCGCCTCGATCGCGCGGGCGCAATCGAGCATGCGGCCGCGATCCTCGTTGCCGAGCCGCATCTTGGCCGACACCGGCAGGTGCGCCGGCACCGCGCGGCGCACGGCGGCGACGATCTCGCCGACCAGTTCCGGCTCGTCGAGCAGCACCGCGCCGCCGCGATGCCGGTTCACCGTCTTGGCCGGGCAGCCGAAGTTGAGGTCGATGCCTTCGGGGTCGAGCTCGGCGAGCCGCGCGGCGTTCTCCGCCAAGCACTGCGGGTCGGAGCCGAGCAGCTGCGCCCGCACCGGCACGCCGGCGCGCGTGCGTCCGCCGTGGAGCAGCTCCGGCACGATGCGCGTGAACACGCGGCGCGGCAGCAGCCGGTCGGTGATGCGGATGAACTCGGAGACACAGCGGTCCACGCCGCCGACACGGGTCAACGTGTCGCGCAGCATGTGGTCCAGCAGGCCCTCCATGGGCGCCAGCAGAATCATTGGAGGCAGGGAGCCCGCCGCGCTCGTGGCGCCGCGGGTCGGCGGTCTGGAAAGACCGGGAGCATAGCGGAAGCGCCTATTCCAGGGACTTCCCGGACTGTTCGGCCGGCTTGGCGCCCGCACCCGCGACCGGAGCCGTGCCGGCCTTCGCCAGCTTCTCCTCGCGGTCGCGCACGCTCAGCCACAGGCGCACGTCGAACTCCAGCTGCGAGTAGGCCGGCTCCATGTGGTGGCACAGCGAATAGAACGCCTTGTCGTGCTCCAGCTCCTTCAGATGCGCGAGCTCATGCACGACGATCATCTTCAGGAACTCCGCCGGTGCCTCGCGGAACAGCGTCGCGACGCGGATCTCGCGCCGCGTCTTGAGCCGGTTGCCGTGCACCACGGCCTGCCGCGTGTGGGTGCCCAGCGCGTGCTGGATGACCTTGAGCTTGGCGTCGTAGGCGACGAGCGCCAGCGGCCCCGCGTTGCGCATGAAGCGCTGCTTCAGGTCCTGGGTGTAGTCGAACAGCGCCTTGTCGCTGCGGACCTCGTGCGCCTGCGGGTACTTGCGCGACAGCAGCGGCCCGAGCTCGCCCGCGTCCAGCATCTGCTGCGCCTGCGCGACCAGCGCCGGCGAATAGCCTTGCAGGTACTTCACGACGCGGTCACTGCACGGCGGCGGCGGCTGGCGCCGGCGGCGTCGCGTAGTTCGCGCTGATCCAGTGCTCGAAGCGCTCGAACATCGCCTGCTCCGCCGACGCACCGCCGTCGCCGTTGTCGGCCAGCAGTTGCGCGCCGTGGACCACGCGGACATGCGCATCCAGCGGCGGGCCCTCGTCGGCGCGCTCGCCGCGGCGCTCGGACGCGGCCAGCAGGTCCTGCGCCTTCGCCCAGGCCTGCTCGACGGTCTCGTCGCAAGCCTCGGCCAGATAGCGGGCCGAGAAGCCCTCGCCGGTCAGCCGGCGCAGCGTCGCGTCGTGCGACAGGCTGTTGCCCGGCGCCCAGTAGGCCTGCGCAAGCGCCGGCCCGATCGCAGGGTTGTCGGTGAGGTAGCCGTCGCGCTGCAGGAAAAACGCCCGCGTCTGGTGGACCGCCATGTGCGCGAGCAGGTAGCCCTGATACGACGCCGCCGACTCCTGGTTCAGCAGGTGCGGGATCGCGAGGATTGGCCGCGGCGCGCGATCGACGCCCTGGATGCGGCGCTCCATCGTCCGGGCCAGCGCGAGCACGGCCTCGGGCGTGCGTTCCTCGTCGGACATCGCGTACAACGCCGCCTCGAAGTACGGCACCACGGCGATCGCGCGCTCGTCGAAGGCCCGCATCGGCTGCGCCGAGGCGATGCGGTCGTGGATCAGCTCGTCGGGGATCGACTGCCCGTCGACGGTGCGCGCGTAGCGCTTGAGCCAGTCCGCGTCGCCGAGCAGGCTGTCGCAGAACATCGACTGCGTCTCCGCGTAGGCCATCGAGGTCGGCGCGAACTCCTGCGAGAAGCACGGCGAGTTCTGCGTCACGTTGGCGAAGTGGGCCGCGTGGCCGCCTTCGTGGAACAGCGTCATCATCGCGCGTGCACCGCTGCCGACCTGGTCGGGCTTGGCCTCGGCGGTGAAGTTGATCTCGCCGGCGTGCCAGCGGCCCTGCTCGTCGAACCATGTCGGCAGCGGGCCGTGGCAGAAGCCGTTCTGGTACTTGCCGGGGCGCTGCAGCAGGTCCAGGCGCATCGTCGCGCCGCGGTACTGGATGCCCAGCCGGCGGAAGCTCCGCACCCAGCGCCGCAGCGCCGGACCGAAGGGCATGTACGGGTCCATCCGGCGGGTCACGTCGCCGGCGCTGTGGAAGCGCAGGTTCCACGGCGCCAGCGCGTCCGGGCCGTGCTTCGCGACGAGCGCGTCATGCGCGCGCTGCTGCGCGGCCTCGGTGCGGGCGACGAAGTCGTCGAGCACGCCGAAAAGCTCCGCCTTCGTCATGCGCTCGTTCTTGCGCAGCTTCATCTCGAAGTAGTCCGGGAAGCCGAGCGCGCGCGCCAGCCGGTTGCGCAGCGCGACGATCTCCAGGAAGCCGTTCTCCAGCACCCAGCGCTCGAGGCCGTGCAGCGCCTCGTAGGAACTGCGGCGACGCGATTCGTCCGGGTTGGTGGCCGCATTGGTCGACAGCATCGTCAGCGTGGCGGCCTCGGTCTCGCCGCGGTCGTTGACATGCGTCGGGGCGAAGTCCTTGCGCTTGGCGAAGAGCAGGCGCTCGGCCTCGATCAGCTCGGCCATCAGGCGGCGGCCTTCGTCGTTGTCGACGATGTTGGCCTCGAACACCCCCAGCCAGCCGCGCAGGCCGTGGGCCAGCGCCTGGCGGGCGTCGGCGTCGGCGGCGCCCGGCGCGGCTCCCACCGCGGCCTCGACGGCGGCCAGGTGCGCGCGCGTCGCGCCCAGCTTCTCCGGATCGGAGATGAAGGCCTTGTAATCGGTCTCGGCGCGGCCGAAGCCCTCGTGGTCGTCGCTGGTGGCCATGTAGGTGGCCCAGAACAGGTCTTCCTTGCGCTTGTGGACCGCGACGTAGTCGCGGTTGAGCTGGTCGAAGAAGGCCTGGGCGGCTGGGACGGCCTGGGCGGCCTGGGCGGTGGGCCCGCCGTCCACCGGGGTGGAAGTCGTGACGTGAGGCATCGGGCAAGCTTAGCGCACGGCATGATGGCGGTCATGGATCACGCCCATGAAGCCGCCCATGACGACGCCGAGGACGCCGGCGAGCCTTCCCAGCCCACCCCGGCCGCGCCGGCCGCACCGGCCGTTCACGTCGTCGAACTCCATCCGCAGGGCTGGCGCTTCGACGCGCCCGAGGATCAGACCTTGCTGCTCGCGGCGCTCGACCACGGCCTGCGGCTGCCGCATTCCTGCCGCAACGGCACCTGCCGCGCCTGCATCGCGAAGCTGGCGTCGGGCCGCGTCGAGTACCGCATCGAGTGGCCCGGCCTGTCCCGGGAGGAGAAGGACGAGGGCTGGATCCTGCCCTGCGTCGCCTGCGCGCGCTCGGACCTGGTGATGGACCAGCCGCAGACGATCAACCTCTTCGACGTCCCGCCGCCGCCGGGGCCTCGGCGCTGAACGCATTTCGCACAAGCTGCGGCGATTCACCCACACGCGGGTTCACGACATCGCCTTCCGCGCTTTTGTTCACGGGCCACCCCGCATATCCATCGATCAGTTTTCTCCCCCAACAGGCAGCATCGCGCCATCTGTCAAACCTGCCGGCGACGACACGACAGCCTCCCCGGCGGTCGTCGGACCAAGAAGAAGGACTGTGGAAATGCTGAACTTGAATCGTTGGCGGCTGCGAAGCCGCGTCCTCGCCGGCTTCGCGCTGGTGATCGTGCTGATGGCGGTGGCCTCGGCGGTGGGCGTGATCCGGGTGTCGATGCTGCACCAGCGCATCGAGCGCCTGGTCGAGGTCGACATGCACACGCTGGAGATCTCGCGCCAGTGGTCGGGCCTGACCGAGGGCAACATCCAGCGCCGCATCGTGCAGTTGGTCGTCGACGACGAGAACTTCGTCAAGGCCTTCACCTCGCGCTCGAAGGAACTGTCGGCGCGGATCGACAAGATCCAGAAGGAGCTGGACGACAGCATCACCGAGAAGGACGGCGCCCGCCTGATCGACGAGATCGGCGCGGCCCGCAAGAAGTACCAGGACGCCCGCGAGGCGGCCATCAAGGTCAAGGAAGGCGGCGGCGACGTGAAGCCGATCGCCGCGTCGCAGCTGATCCCGGCGATGAACGACTACCTGGCCGCGATCGACAAGTTCGCCGAGCACACCCGCGACCTGCTGCAGGCGGCGCGCCATGAGGCGCAGGCCGAGGCCGAGAGCACCCGCAACCTGGTCATCGCGCTGATGACGGTGGCGATCGCGCTGGGCGTGGGCATCGCGCTGGTGATCACGCGCTCGGTGACCGAGCCGCTGGCCGAGGCGCAGTCGCTGAGCCGGGCCATCGCCGAGGGCGACCTCAGCCGCCGCGGCCCCGACGTCGAGGGCACCGACGAGGTCGCCGCATTGCGCCGCTCGCTGCAGGAGATGCAGCAACGCCTGGCCAGCACCATCGCCAGCGTGCGCTCGTCCGCCGACCAGGTCCGCCACGCGTCCTCCGAGATCGCCACCGGCAACGCCGACCTGTCCAACCGGACCGAGCAGGCCGCGAGCAGCCTCGAAGAAACCGGCGCCGCGATGGCGCAGCTTGGCGAAGGTGTGAAGCTCAACGCCGAATCGGCGCGTGAAGCCGATGCCCTGGCGCAGACGGCCTCGCAGGTCGCCGGCCGCGGCGGCGCGATGGTCGAGCAGGTCGTCGCGACGATGAACGAGATCCAGCAATCGTCCAACAAGATCGCCGACATCATCGGCGTGATCGACGGGATCGCGTTCCAGACCAACATCCTGGCGCTGAACGCCGCCGTGGAAGCGGCCCGCGCCGGCGAACAGGGCCGCGGCTTCGCGGTCGTGGCGAGCGAAGTGCGCTCGCTGGCGCAGCGCAGCGCTGAGGCCGCCAAGGAGATCAAGTCGCTGATCTCGGCATCGGTCGAACGCGTGGACGGCGGCTCCCGCCTGGTCGGCGAAACCGGCGCCACCATGCGCGAGATCGTCACCAGCGTCGAACGCGTCACCCGCGTCATCGGCGAGATCTCCGCGTCAAGCGCGGCGCAGTCGCTCACCCTCGGGGAAATCGGGCAGGCCGTGCGCCAGCTCGACCAGATGACGCAGCAGAACGCGGCATTGGTCGAGGAATCGGCGGCCGCCGCGGAGTCGCTCAAGGATCAGTCGGCGCAGCTCGTCGATACCGTCTCGAGCTTCAAGCTCGGCTGACACTCTTGAGAACCTGCGCTTAGCCAAGCGCGGGCTCTCCGCGGCGCAGGGGGCGCCCCTCCAGGGACCCCCAGCACCACTCCGGCCCCAGTGAGACCCCTCACTGCGGGCCTTTTCGCTTTCTGGGACCCTCATCCTTCTCGGGTACCCCGTGGGCCGCAGGGCCATGGAGGGGTCGGTAAACTGGCGCGATGAATGCGCCTCTCAACGCGGCCCTCCACGCGGACTTCCCAGGCGCCGAGCCTGAACGCTGGACCCATCGCTTCGCGACACTCGGTCCCGACTTCTTCACCGAACTCCCCGGCACCGGACTGCCCGACCCGCATTGGGTCGCGACCAGCCCCGATTGCGCCGCCCTGCTCGGCTGGCCCGAAGACTGGTGGACACGCCCCGCCGCGCTCGACGCCTTCAGCGGCAACGCCCGCCTCGCCGGCATGAAACCACTGGCCACCGTGTACAGCGGCCATCAGTTCGGCGTCTGGGCCGGGCAGTTGGGTGACGGACGCGCGCTGCTGCTGGGCGGCGTCGATGGCCCGAACGGGCATTTCGAGTTGCAGCTCAAGGGCGCGGGGTTGACGCCCTATTCGCGTCGCGGCGATGGCCGCGCGGTGCTGCGCTCGTCGATCCGCGAGTTCCTCTGCTCCGAAGCGATGGCCGCGCTGGGCATTCCGACGACACGCGCACTCGCGATCACGGGCTCGACCTCGCTGAAGGTGCAGCGCGAGCGCGTCGAGACCGGCGCCATCGTCACGCGCGTCGCGCCGAGCTTCCTGCGCTTCGGCCACTTCGAGCACTTCACGCATCACGGCATGGAAGCCCGCACGCGCGAGTTGTTCGACTTCTTCCTTCGCCACCACGCGCCGGAATGCGCCGACGCGCCGAATCCGGTGACCGCCGCGCTGGCCAAGGTCGCCGCGCAGACCGCGGAACTCGTCGCGCTGTGGCAGGCCGTCGGCTTCATGCACGGCGTGATGAACACCGACAACATGTCGATGCTGGGACTGACCATCGACTACGGTCCGTTCGGTTTCATGGACGGCTTCGATCCGGGCCACATCTGCAACCACTCGGACCATCAGGGCCGCTACGCCTTCGCGCGGCAGCCGCAGGTGGCGTTCTGGAACCTGCATGCGCTGGCCCAGGCGCTGCTGCCGTTGATGCCCAACATCGAGACCGACGCGGAAGCCGCCGGCGACGAGCTGATCGAGGCGCTCGAGATCTACCGCGAACGCTTCGGCGCCGCGCTGCTCGGCGCGATGCGCGCGAAGCTCGGCCTCACCGCCGAGGTCGACGAGCGCGGCGAAGACGGCCCGCTGATCGACGACTGGCTGCGGCTGCTGGCCGCGCATCACACCGACTACACGATCGCGCACCGCCGGCTGGCCGGTTTCGATCCGGCCCAGCCGCTGGATGCGGCGGCGAATGCGGGCATCCGGGACCTGTTCCTGGACCGCACCGGGTTCGACGCCTGGGCGTCCCGGTACGCGGCGCGCTTGAAGATCGAGCCGATGGACGCACTTGGGACCCGTGCCCGACGGATGAACGCGGTCAATCCGGCGGTGGTGCTTCGAAACCATCTGGCCGAGATGGCGATCCAGCGGGCCGAGGCCGGCGACTTCAGCGAAGTGCGCCGGCTGCTCGATGTGCTGCGCCGTCCGTTCGACGAGCCCGCGCTGGCGTCCGACGCCGGTTTCCCGCCCGACTGGGCGCAAACACTGGAGGTTTCCTGTTCATCATGAGCCGCTACGACAAGTTCATCCAAGACGCCACCGACCAGGACCGCGACCGCGACACCGCCTACCCCGTCAAGAAGACGGACGCCGAGTGGCGTGAACAGCTGGATCCGACCCAGTACCAGGTCGCTCGCCATGCCGCGACCGAGCGCGCCTTCACCGGCAAGTACTGGGACCACTGGGAAGCCGGGAACTACAACTGCGTCGGCTGCGGCACGCCGCTGTTCAAGGCGGACACCAAGTTCGACGCCGGCTGCGGCTGGCCCAGCTACTACGAGCCGATCAACGCCGAGGTGGTCGAGCGCGTCGTCGACGCGACGCACGGCATGGTCCGCGTCGAGGTGCGCTGCAACCACTGCGGCACGCACCTGGGCCACGTCTTTCCCGATGGTCCGGAACCGACGGGCGAGCGCTTCTGCATCAATTCCGCCGCGATAGACTTCGAGCCCCAGCGCTGAGCGCGCCGTACTGATTCCCGACCGAATGAAGCTCCTGCTCGATTTCCTGCCGCTCCTGCTGTTCTTCGTGACGTTCAAGTACGCCGACGGACAGCCGGACTGGGCAGCGGCCTTCGCCACCGAGCATCTCGGTTTCCTGGTCTCCGGCGGCAAGGTCGGTCCGACCGAGGCGCCCGTGCTGCTCGCCACCATCGTCGTGATGCTGGCGACCATCTCCCAGGTGCTCTTCCTGAAGCTGCGCGGCCGCAAGGTCGACCTGATGCTGTGGATCAGCCTGGGGCTGGTCGTCACGCTCGGCGCGGCCACCGTCTACTTCCACAACGAGACCTTCATCAAGTGGAAGCCGACGATGCTCTATTGGGCGTTCTCCGCGGCCTTCTTCGTCAGCCACGTCTTCCTCGGCAAGAACCTGCTGCGCAAGATGCTGGGCGCCGAACTGCCGCTGCCCGATGCCGCATGGACACGGCTCAACTGGGCGTGGGTGGCCTTCTTCGGACTGATGGGTTTTGCGAATCTTTACGTCGCTTACTCGTTCAGCACCGAGGCCTGGGCCAACTTCAAGGCCTTCGGATCGACCGGCCTGATCCTGCTGTTCACGCTGGGCCAGGGCGTCTACATGAGCCGGCATCTGCCGCACGAGGCCGAGGCGCCCGCCGAGGAGCCCAAGCCATGAGCGGCGGCGACGAAGGCGGGCATTCCTCGTCGACATCGAGGGCGGCGCCGAATCCGGCGGCCACGCCCTCGGTCGAGATCGAGGCCCGGCTGAGGGCCGCGCTGGCGCCGGTCTCGCTGCGTCTGCGCGACGACAGCGCGCACCACGCGGGGCATGCGGGAGCGCGCGAAGGGGGGCATTACTACCTCGAAATCGTGAGCGCGCGCTTTGCCGGTTTACCCAGGGTGGCTCGGCATCGGCTCGTATATGATGCCCTCGCCGATCTGATGCAGAAGGGCATTCACGCGCTGGCCATCGAGGCTCGCGCGCCCGACGAACAGCAGAAACCAGGTCCTCAGTAGCGCCGCGTGTCGGCGCTTTGTTTTGGAGCGCTCACGCTCACCCGAGAGTCGAAAGGCCCTTTACCCATCATGAAGAAGTTTGTGCTCGCCGCCACCGTGGCGGTCATCGGCGCCGTGGCCCTGCCGGCCCTCGCCCAGAACATCGCGATCGTGAACGGCAAGCCCGTGCCGAAGGCCCGCGCCGACGTGCTGATCAGCCAGATCACCAAGGGTGGCCAGCCGCGCAGCCCGGAGATGGAAGCCAAGGTCAAGGAAGAGGTCGTCCTGCGCGAGATCTTCCTGCAGGAAGCCGAGAAGCGCGGCCTGAACAAGACCGACGACTACAAGAACCAGATGGAACTGGCGCGCCAGTCGCTGCTGATCCGTGAGCTCTTCGCCGACTACGCGAAGAAGAACCCGATCACCGACGCCGACGCCAAGACCGAATACGACAAGTTCAAGGCGCAGGCCTCGGGCACTGAATTCCACGCCCGCCACATCCTGGTGGAGAAGGAAGAAGACGCCAAGGCGCTGGTCAAGCAGCTCAACGGCGGCGCCAAGTTCGAAGACCTGGCCACCAAGAACTCCAAGGACACCGGTTCCGCCCAGAACGGCGGCGATCTGGGCTGGTCCGCGCCGGACGCCTACGTGCCTGAGTTCAGCGCTGCCCTGGGCAAGCTGAAGGCCGGCGAGATGACGCAAGAGCCGGTGAAGTCGCAGTTCGGCTATCACATCATCAAGCTGGAAGAGACGCGCCAGGCGCAGTTCCCGGCCTTCGACGACGTCAAGGGCCAGATCATCCAGCGCATGCAGCAGCAGAAGGTCGCGGAGTTCCAGGAGGAACTGCGGACCAAGGCCAAGACCGACTTCAAGTTCTCCGCGAACTGATCGCCGATCCGAACAGTCTTTGCTGTACTGTTCAGAGCCCGCGCCGCTGCAGGTCAGCCGCGCGGGCTTTTCACATCTGAAGCATCCCCGACGCCCACTCTGACGCCCCAATGACGGCTTCCCGACTTGCCCGCCGACTGCTGCCCTCGCCCGAGTCCCTGGAACAGACCAAGGGACTGAAGTGGCTCGGCCTCTACCTCAAGGAGCGCCCCTGGCTGTGGGTGGCGCACCGGCGGCGGGTCGCCCTGGGTGCCGGGCTGGGACTGGCGGTCGGCGTAATCCCCCTGCCGACGCAGATGCTGCTGGCGGCCGTGGTCGCGATCGTGTGCCGGGCCAATGTCGCTGCGGCGATTGCCGCGACCTGGCTGACGAATCCGTTGACGCTGGTGCCGATCTGGACTTTGGCGATCTTCCTGGGTCGGCAGGTGCTGGGCATTCACGGCCCGATTTCCGCGCCAAAGGAACTGGCGCTGAACTGGAGCGATCCTTCGAGCTGGTGGCACGCCTTGAGCCAATGGCTGTCCGAGCTGGGCACGCCGCTGCTGGTGGGCCTGCCGCTTGCGGGCATGCTGCTGGGTCTGTGCCTCTACGTGATTGTCTACGTCGGCTGGTGGGCCGTGATCCGCTACGAGCGCAGACGTCGCCTGCGCGAGCGCGCCGCTCGCACCGCCCCCCTCTGACCTCTCCCGAAGTCCTCGGCAGCAAAACCGTCGAAGGACGGCAGTGGTTGGGGACGGCATTGCTGGGGGTTCAGGCGCTTGCCGCCTGTGGCCCCCTGCAATGGCGGCCAACGCCCCGGCCTCGGCAGGACAACAGCTTCAGCAGGACAGCAGCCTCACGCCGGCAGATCCGCCATCGTGATGTCCTGCAGATGGCCTGCCGAGATTTTCAACTGCCGCTCGCAGCGCGCCGCGATGCTCTGATCGTGGGTGACCATGACCAGCGTCGTTCCGAGTTCGCGGTTGAGTTCGAACATCAACGCCATGACCTGCTCGCCGGTGGCGTAATCGAGACTGCCGGTCGGTTCATCGGCCAGCAGCAACGCCGGCTGCTGCACGAACGCGCGGGCGAGCGCGACGCGCTGCTGCTCGCCGCCCGACAGCACGCGAGGGTAGTGCGACAGCCGCTGCCCCAGCCCCACGCGTTCCAGCATGGCCTTGGCCTGCGACCGCGCATCGCGTTCGCCGCGGAGCTCCAGCGGGAGCATGACGTTCTCCAGCGCCGTCAGGTGCGACAGCAGCTGGAAGCTCTGGAACACGAATCCCAGATGCGCCCCGCGCAGCGCGGCCCGGCCGTCCTCGTCGAGGACGAACATGTCCTGCCCCTGCAGACGCACGGTGCCTTCGGTGGGCGTATCCAGCCCCGCCAGGATGGACAGCAGCGTGCTCTTGCCCGAGCCCGAGGCGCCGACGATGGCGACAGACTCCCGCGCCCGCAGCTGGAAATTGATGTCATGCAGAATGGTCAGCACGCCGTCGGCATCCTGGACCGACTTGCTGACGTGATCGACTTCGAGGATGTTCTGAACCATGAATCAACCGCAGATGCGCCGCCGTGAATGGATGTTGCACTGTAGCGCCTGTGTCGCGACCCTCGTCGCGACGGGGGTCCTGGCCGGGCCTGTCGCCGCGCAAGGCCGCACCGAAGCGGGCGTTGCGGCCGCAGGAGCGACTGGCGGGGCATCGCGCCGCATCGTCGTGCTGGGCGACAGCCTCTCCGCCGAGTATGGCCTGGCCCGCGGCAGCGGCTGGGTGGCGCTGCTGGACCAGCGGCTGAAGGCGCAGAAGCTGGACGCCGAGGTGATCAACGCCAGCATCAGCGGCGACACGACCTCGGGCGGACGCTCGCGGCTGCCCGCGGTGCTGAAGCAGCATCGTCCGACGCACCTGATCATCGAGCTGGGCGGCAACGACGCGCTGCGCGGCCTGCCGCTGAAGATGACCCGCGAGAACCTGAAGGCGATGGTGCAGGCCGGCAAGGACGCCGGCGCGAAGGTGCTGCTGATCGGCATGCAGATCCCGCCCAATATGGGCGCGAGCTACGCGCGGGACTTCGAGGGCAGCTTCAAGACCGTCGCGCAGGAGGAGAAGGTGCCGCTGCAGCCCTTCCTGCTGGCCGGCGTGGCCGATCGGCCGGACATGGCCGAGTGGTTCCAGGGCGACCGCATCCACCCGTTGGCCAAGGCGCATCCGGTGATGCTGGACAACGTCTGGAAGGTCCTGAGGCCGATGTTGTGAGCGGGCGCCTAGACTGCGCGCCTTCGCCGCTTCCTTCGACCTGATGTCCGCTTCGATTCCCGGACGCCCCGCGCTGCTGCGCTGGGGCGCCATGAGCCTGCTCGCGCTCGCCTGCGCCGGCGCGGTGCTGGCCGGGCACGACAGCCGCCGCGCGGCGCAGGTCGGCTTGCTCGTCCTCCCCGTGCTGCTGTGGCTGCTGTGGCCGATCGAGCGCCTCGCCTGGCGCCGGGTGCGCTGGGTCACGGCCTTCGTCGTGATCTCGGCCTTCCTCGTCGACGGCGCGGTGCGAGCCTTCCTGCAGAACCAGTATCAGGCGGCGCCGGACAGCTCGCTCGTGCTCGCCGCGGCGGCGAACACCACGCCGCGCGAGTCGATCGAGTACCTCACCTCACAGGTGCCCGCGATGGCGATGGCCGTCGCCGCGTTGATCGGGATGCTCGCGCTCACCGGCGTCGCGATCACGCTCGCGACCCGGGCGAGCGGCGCGCTAGGCGCGAGCGGCAATCAGGCGGTGCTCTCGCGCCGCGCCCGCATCGCGCTGCTCGTCGTTCTGGCCGTCTGCGCCCTCGCCCACCTGAGCAAGCCCTGGCGCCGGCATCATCCGCTGCTGTTCTGGCCGGCCTGGACGCAGCAGGTCGCGGACCTGCGCGCCAACTGGGCGGACCAGCAGGTCCAGCGCGAGCAGTTGATGCGCAATGCCCGCGCCGCATCGCCGGCGGTGGCGACGGGCAGTCCGTCGACGGTGATGCTCGTCCTGGGCGAGAGCGTGAACCGCGACAACATGGGCCTCTACGGCTACGCACGGCCGACGACGCCCGAACTGATCGCGCTACGCGATGAGGAACGCGCCAAGCTGCTGACGCTGCGCCACGCGTGGTCGACGCAGGCGACGACGGTCGCGTCGCTGAGCGGCCTGTTCAGCTTCGGCGAGCGCGACGAGGACGATCCCGCCGGCCGCACGCAGCATCTGATCGCGCTGGCGAAGAGCGCCGGCTACAAGGTCTGGTGGGTGAGCAACCATGACGACGTCGCCGTCGACCAGCAGCATGCGCGGCTGGCCGATGTGGTGGAGATGATCAACCGGCAGCCGGGACGCTCGTCGGGCTCGCTCGACGAGGACCTGCTGGACGAGGTCGAACAGGCGCTGGCCGATCCCACGCCGCGCAAGCTGGTGGTGGTGCACCTGCTGGGCGCGCACCCGCACTACCGGCTGCGCATGCCGCCGGGCGAGCATCCGTTCGACGACCAGGACGGCGACGCCGTGGACGCTGCGATGGCGCGCGACGGCCGCGCCGCCTGGGTGCGCGAGTTCCGGCAGGACTACGACTCGGCCATCCACTATCACGACCGCATCGTCGCGCGGACGCTGCGGCTCACGCGCAGCCACCTGCCGGCGGGCGGACACGGCGCATGGATGTTCCTGTCCGACCACGGCCAGGAGGTCGGACACAGCCTCGACCACGCCGGCCACAGCCCGGGCACGGCCTCGGGTTATCGCATCCCCGCGCTGCTGTGGCGCAGTGGATCGGGCTTCGAGGCGTCGACGGCCTCGCGCCCGTTCCGCGCCGACTGGGCCGGCTGGACGCTGGCCGAGTTGATGCAGCTCCGCTGGCCGGGCATGCACGACGAGCGCAATGTGCTCCATCCCGCTTACGCATGGGAAGCGCCCGCGCTGCCGGTGAAGAACGTCCGCTTCGAGCAATAGCCGGCGGGCGCTGCGCGGGACGTGCCTGAGCGTTGCGCGGGCATCGTGCGGTCCTCGATGATCGTGCTGCAGACTTCCAGCACGCTCGGAGGCAGTCGCTAGACTGCCCCGATGACCGCATCCGCCCCGCTCCACGACGCCTGGTCCCTGCGCATCGACGATGTCTGGCGGCGCGCACCGGATCTCACCGGCGCGCAGATCGTCGAGGCGATCGATGCGCTCGCGGCCGAGCGGCCCGACGGTGACGCGCGAGGCCTCTTCGAGCGCGCCTGCGCGCGCGACACGGCCGGTCTCGAAGCGGAGGCCGAGCCGCTCTACCGCGCGGCGCTCGAGACCGGCGCGCTCGACCCGTACCGCCGCACGCGGGCGGTCATCCAGCTCGGCAGCACGCTGCGATGGCTGAAGCGTCTCGACGAGAGCGAAGCGCTGCTCGTCGCCGAGCTGGCTCATCACCTTCAGCCCGGCCACGACCGCCCGCTGCATGACGAGGCGCGCGCGATCCTGGCGCTCACGTATGCGGCGCAAGGCCGCGGCAACGAGGCGGCCGGACTGGCGCTGGCGACGCTCGCCCCGCGGCTGTCGCGCTACAACCGCTCGATGCTGGCCTGCGCGAAGCAGCTCGCCAACGAGGTCTGGGACGACGGTGCCGTCGTCGCGCCGGGCACGCCGGGCGTCGAGCTGATCGAGGGTCGCTTCGTGCTGCGGCCCTATCGGCCGGCCGATCTGCCCGACTTCGTCGCCGCGGTCCGCGAGTCGCATGCCTCCATCGGCCGCTGGATGAAATGGGCGCACGCGGACTTCTCCGCCACCGAGGGCGCCGAGTGGATCGCGCATTGCGCGCGGGGCTGGCAGAGCGGCACGAGCTACGAGTTCGGCATCTTCGATCGCGAGAGCGGTGACTTCGTCGGCGGCGGCGGGCTCAACTCGCTGCATGCGGTGCACCCGTTCTGCAACCTCGGCTACTGGGTGCGTTCGTCCCGGGAGGGCCAGGGCGCGGCCTCATCGGCGGTGCGCGCGCTCAGCCGGCATGCGTTCGGCAAGCTCCAGCTGATGCGCGTGGAGATCGTGGTCGCCGACGGCAACGAACCCAGCCTCGCCGTGGCGCGGCGCTGCGGCGCGCACTACGAGGGCCTGCTGCGCAACCGCATCCGGGGCGTGGACGGCAAGGCGTGGGATGCGCACATGTTTTCGCTGGTGCCGGGCTCGCCATGAGGCGCGGAAACCCGCAACGTCACTGGCACCGAGGGCCCCGCCGAACAAGCAGGCCCGACCGAATCGATTGACAGGGCGATCGGACTTGGGGATGTCCTCCGATGCCCTCAACTGACAGACTCTTCTACCGTGTTGAAAGGGGCTGGCGATGAGTGCGCATGGACTTCTGGATCAATTGCTGAGATCGGGTCGCGACCTGCTGGCAGGCGGCGGCGCGCCGGGCCGCAGTGGCTCGGGCGGCCTCGGTGGACTGGGCGGGCTGGGGAACCTCGGCAATCTGAGCAATCTGGGGAATCTCGGCAACCTGGGCGGCCTTGGACAGATCGGCGCAGGCGCCGGCGTCGCGGGCGTCCTGGGCGCCCTGCTCGGCAGCAAGCGCGGACGCAGCTACGGCGGCAAGGCACTGAAGTACGGCAGCATCGCGGCGCTCGGGCTGATGGCCTACAAGGCCTACACCGCGTGGCAGGCGCAGCAGCAGGCCCAAGGCCAAGGGCAGGCGCAGGGCCAGTCGCATGCGCCGGGTTCGCCGTCGTCGTCGCAGGCCAGCCTCACGGCGGAACCACGCACGCTGGACCGGGTGCCGCAGGACGAAGCGGAGGAACACAGCCGCGCCGTGCTGCTGGCGATGATCGCCGCCGCCAAGGCCGACGGACATCTGGACGACCGCGAACGCGAACTGATCGAGCAGGCGCTCAGCCGCGTGGAGGACGATCCCGAGCTGCGCCGCTGGCAGGAAGACGTGCTGCGTCGCCCGCTCGATCCGGCCGCGGTCGCGCAGGCCGCCACGACGCCGGAGATCGCCTCCGAGATGTACCTCGCGAGTCTCCTGATGGTCGACGAGACCAGCTACATGGAACGCGCCTACCTCGATGAACTGGCCCGCCAGCTGAAGCTGCCGGAGGGCCTCAAGTCACAACTCGAGGCCCAGGCGCTCGCGCAAGGCTGAAGCGTCCGCGCTGACCCGTCAGCGCGCCGGGTTGGCGTTCACGATGCCCTTGAAGTCGTAAGGGACGACGATCGTCTGCACCTTGCCGGCCGCGACGCCTTCGGCGATCTTGAGCTGGGCCTGCGCGTTCATGTACTCGATCGCCTTGCTGTTGGTGTTCAGCGCGGCGATCCGTTCGGCCTCCTTCTTGGCCGTCTCGACCTCGATCTCCTTGGCGCGCAGCGCGTTCTGCGCCGTCACCACGGCGTTGGCGGACGCGATGATGTCGTCGGCCGGCATCACCGTGCGCACCTGCACCAGCGAGACCGACAGCGCCGTCCCCAGCCCCTCCGACGCCAGCGTCTCCGACACGATGCGCTTGATTTCGGACTCGATCTTCTGGCGGTTGTCCGCGACGGCCAGGGCCTTGTATTCGCGCACGGCCTTGTAGGCCGCGTTGTTGGCCACCGTGGTCATGTAGCCATGCATCAGGATCCAGTCGCGGTCATCGCGGCTGAAGGCATGGAAGGTGCGGCTCTTGGTGGTCCAGAGGTCCGACACCGCCGAAGGATTGATCGAGTAGACCAGGGTCATGTCGAAATCCTTGAGCGTGCTGTTGTCGGACGTCAGCGGCTGCTTGTTCTCCAGCGTGACCGCGATGTCGCGGACCGGGAAGGTCAGCACGTCGCCGAACAGCGTCTGGTTGAAGCTGCCGGGCAGCAGCTCGGCGCCGCTGATCTGCTTGTCGACGCCGACGCGCAGGCCGACCTCACCGGTCTCGATGCGGGTGCAGCCCCCAAGCAGCGCCGCCACGGCCAGCACGCCGAGCGACAGGCGCGACGAACGCGCGCGATGGGTGGTGTTCATTTCTTCTTCTCCTCAGAACAGATAGATGGTGAGTGCCGCTAGCGCCAAGGCGAGCACCGCTCCGCCGACGGCCCAGCGCGCGAGCTGGAACCAGGCCAACGCCTGTCTGCGCGTCATCGAACGCACCCAGACCACCAGGCCCAGACAGGCCAGCCACAACACGATGAGCACCAACCAGGCGCGAATGAGAGCCATGCTTTTCTCCTCGGCCTGCATTGTGGGACGGCGAACCTCGATCGTGCTCGACTCCGATGGGGGGACACCCCTCGGAGGGAGAACCGCGCGGCGGGGACGCCACATCGGCGCCATCGCCTTCGGTCTGCCGGTGGGGAGTGCCAGGACTTGCCTGCTTGCAGCGGAGGCTCCCGCGTGCGGCTGTTCCGCGTTGGCGCGCCGCAACGCGACACCGCTCCGCAGACGAATCGCACTTGCGCGTCCGCGCCGCAATGCGCATCATCCGCGCCCAACTGCTGAAGGCGCCCACGACAGCGCCCGCATGACGGAGATCCCTCTTATGTCCTCCTTGTTCACCTCGACGATCGACTGAACACGGTTCCCGAGCCCCGGCTGAACCGTGTCTGTTCACAGATACGGCCTCAGACCGCGCGGCAAGCAAAGCCCCGCCGCCATTGAGCCGGGGCTTTTGCTTTTCGGAAACCGAATGAGTGCACAACTCCGTTCCCGCGCCCTCCAGGAGGGGCGGGTCAAGGCCCTGCGCCGCATGAAACAAGCCATGACGCTGGTGCTCGAGACGAGCCCCGGTGCGCGCGACCCCGTGGCGCGCGCGATGGCCCAGCGTGGACTGCGTGGCGCAGGCCAACACATCCAGAGCCGCGGCGCGCAACGCCGCGCCGACCGCGTGGCGCTGCAGGCGCTGCTGCGACGAGAGGATTGGGATGAATGAATCCACCGACCTGCGCGCGCAGCTGGCGCAGAGAAACCAGCAGCTGCAAGACGTCGCCGCCCAGCTCAAGACCGAGCTGTTCGGCATCGACGACATCATCGACCGCGTCATCGATTCGGTGCGGGCCTGGTACGTGCTGCCCGAGCTCGTCGCGCGGCCCGTCATCGTCTGTCTCTGGGGCCTGACGGGCACCGGCAAGACGCAGCTCGTGCGCCGTCTGGCGCAGCTGCTGGGCTTCTACGACCGCTTCGTCGAAGTGCAGATGGACGGCTTCTCCAACGGCGCGGGCATGCGCGGCGCGCAGAGCATCTCGGGCATGCTGGGTCGGTCCGGCGTGCGCGAGGGCGAGCCCGGCATCCTCGCGCTCGACGAGTTCCAGCGCTTCCGCACGATCAACGCCCAGCGCGACGAGGTGCGCGTCGAGCGTTATCAGGACGTCTGGGCGCTGCTCTCCGACGGCCGGCTTCCGCCGGCGCTCTCGCTGCTGGGCGACATCGAATCGTCCCTGGCCGAGGCGGCCTTCGACGCCGAACGCGCCGATGCCGACGACGCGAAGCTGCGCTTCAAGCTCCGCAGCTGGGAGGCGCAGGAGCTGCAGCGCACCCTCAAGCTCGACGAACCGCTGATGGAGATCATGGCCTGGACGCCGGACCAGGTGCAGGCGCGTCTGCGCGAATTCCGCGAGCGCGGCCAGCAGCACTGGGAGACCGACTACAGCCGGCTGCTCGTCTTCGTCTGCGGCAACCTCGACGAGATGTACGAGGACCTCGCCACCAGCGTGGACGACTGCGACAGCGATGCCGACATCTTCCATGCGCTGACCGGCAAGCTCAGCGTGATCGACGTCAAGCAGGCGCTCAATCAGCGCTTCAAGCCGGAGCAGGTGGCGCGGCTGGGCAACGAGCACGTGATCTACCCCTCGCTGTCGCGGCGCGCGTACGAGCAGGTGATCGCGCAGGGCTGCGCGCGGTATGTCCGCGAATCGGAGGCGCGCTGCGGCCTGCGCTTCGAGCTGGCCGACAGCGTGCGCGCGCAGATCTACGCGAACGCGGTGTTCCCGGCACAGGGCACGCGGCCGCTGTTCTCGTCGCTGCACGCGATCCTCGGGACCGGGCTGGCCAAGGCGGCGCTGTGGGCGATCGAGCGCGGTGTCGCGCCTGGCGACGGCGTGAGCCTGAGCGCCGACGGCCGTTGCCTGATCGCGCATTGGCGCGGCGAGTCGGGCACCGTCGCCGAGCCCTTCGAGATCAACCGCCTGCGCCAGCGCACCAACGCCGATTTCCGGGCGCTGCTCGCGGTGCACGAGGCTGGCCACGGCCTGGTCCACGCGCTGCTGTTCGGCATGGCGCCGCGGGAGATCAAGATCCATGTCGCGAGCTTCGAGGGCGGCTACAACTCGTACACGTCCCGCAAGGTGTGGTCGCGCCGGAACCTGCTCGATTCCATCTGCACGAGCCTGGCCGGCCGCGCGGCGGAGCTGCTGGTCTTCGGCGCCGACCTGAGTTCCAGCGGCGCCTCGAGCGACCTGCGCAAGGCCACGCGGACGGCCGCGCGCATGCTCCGCTACCTGGGTCACGGCGACCGCATCGGCCGCGTCGACGTGTCGACGGACAGCGAAGAGCACGTCTGCACCGACGTCGAATCCACCAACGCGGCGATCGAAGCCCTGCTGCGCTCCGAGCACGCGCGCGCCACGGCGCTGATCGATTCACATCGCGAGGCGCTGCTGGCGCTCGTGGACGAGCTGATCGCCGAGGGACAGGTGACGCCCGAACGCTTCGCGGTCGTGGTGGGGCTGCCGCTGGGCAGGACGGAGGATGCGCTGGATCCCTACGCGGAGAGCCTGGCGGCGTTCCGGGCAGCGGGGCGGAGGCCGTCGCGGCATCTCCCCGCCGAGGCAAGACACGAGCATGCCTTTCCCGCCTTCGCTCTCTCGGCTGCGCAACAGGGATGACCATGGCCCTGCATCTCTACGCTGTCGCAGCGTCGCGAGCACATCGAGCCGCGGGACGGATGGCTGCTGACGGCATAGACTGCGCCGAGCTTGAACTTCGAGATTCGCCCGTCATGAAAGTCCACGGTTCCTGCCACTGCGGCGCCATCCGATTCACCGGCGACGTCGATCCGACGCAAGTCATCGTGTGCCATTGCGACGACTGCCAGATCCTCTCCGGCGCGCCGTACCGGGCGGTCATCTCGGCACCCATGGAGACCTTCGAGATCTCCGGCTCGCCGAAGACCTACGTGAAGGTTGCGCAGAGCGGGAACCGGCGCGCGCAGGTGTTCTGTCCCGATTGCGGAACCGCGCTGTATGGCGCCGCGGCGGAGAACCCGACGCATGCGGTGATCCGGCTCGGTTGCCTGGAGGAACGGGACCAGTTGCGGCCGTCGCGGCAGATCTGGACGCACTCGGCTGCTGGATGGACCGGCAAGCTCGCCGAGGTGCCCGCTTCGCCGGAGCAGTGACCCGAACACGGGGAATCCCATGCAGGTCGGCGAGGCCGACATCTCCGTCGAGTACGGCCCCGTCGTCGAACCCAGTCCACCGAGTCCTTCAGGCGCCCGGTCAGGACGCAGGGAGGCGATGGAGGTCGACAAACATGGTCGTGAAGCTATTCACTTCATCCGCGTCCTCGCCCATCTTTGAAAAACCCTTGCGCAGATAGAAGCCGACCGAGTTCGGCTTGGCATCAACGACAAGGAAGCGGCAACCGGCGTACGGCATGATGTGCTCCTCCGCGAGGCCGATGGCGAAATCGACCAACTGCCCCCCAACGCCCTGCCCCTGCAATCCACTGTCCACGGCCAGACGTGCGAGCTTCACGGCAGGGTAGTCGGCATACCGGAAGCCATCCACGGGAGCCGGGCCTCCAAACTGCTGAACGGAGACATGGGTGCACACCAAGGTGATGTAGGCGAGCACTCGGGTCTCCCCGAACTCGACCATCACAAAGGTCTTTGCAAGGTTGTCCTTATGGAGCCGCTTGGCTTCCTTGCGGAGGAAGGTCTTCAGCGGGACCAGGTTCTGATCACCGAGACTCAGCGCGTTGCAGCCATCGGTCTCGTCAAGAGCGCGCAGCTCGTAAGACACGCGTTATTTCTTCGTCGAGGCCTTGGTCGACTTCAATTTGATGGCCACGGACCCCTTCTTTGCGAAGGTAGTGACCAGCTTGCGACCGTTGACGGCTGACTCAGCAGCTGCCTTCGTTCCGCGCGCATGGGTAATCTTCCGGGCGAACGATTTCGCATCGTCGCCGGAGACCTTCACGGATCCAAGAAAAGTGCTGTGGATAGCCATGTCGGAATTTTAGCAGCCGATGGCAACTTGCAGAATCAAGGGCGCGCGCGCAATACAGAAGGTGCGCCTATCGAAACATCTCCGGAAAGCGCCCGCCGATCTCCCGCATCAACGCCGTCGCCGCGCCGGTGAGTCCGCGCGCGACGGCACCGTCCCACGCCGCATCGAACGCCCCCGACGGCCCGATCGCCGTCAGCGCCAGCGCCATCTGCGCATCGCTGTCGAAGACCGGCACGGCCAGTGCGCTGACGCCCTCGACGATCCCGCCCACCGAGCGGTGCAGGACCCGGCCGCGGATCTCCGCAAGGGTCGCTGAGAACGCCGGCCACGTCGGCAGTTCACGCGGTCGATCGTGCGGACCGACGCGGGCGAGGTCCGCGGGTCCCTTGCGACGCGCTTCCGCGAGCATTGCCTTGATCTCCGCCTCCGGCCGGTAGGCCGCGAACAGCGGACCCGACGCGGTGTCCGACAGCGACACCACCGTCCCGTGCCGCATCGTCACGTGCACCGCCGCCGGCGACGCCGCCGTGCGCACGATCGTCGCGCCCTGCGAGCCCCACACCGCGATCGCCACCGTGTGGCCGATCTCCTCGGCCAGCGCCTCCAGCCGCGCCGTCGCCAGTCGGATCGGATCGATCTGCCGCATACCGATCAGGCCCATCTCCATCGCCAGCGGGCCCAGGCCGTAGTACCCCGTCGCCGCGTCCTGCCGCATCAGCCCGAGCTTGCAGAAGCTCACCAGGTAGGGATGCGCCTTTGCCGGGCTCATCTCCGCCGCCTGCGACAGCGCCTTCAGCGGCAAAGGCTGGCCGCGCGCCGCCGCAGCCTTCAACAGGCGACCGCCCACCTCGATGCTCTGGATGCCGCGCCGGTCCTCGCGGTCGTCACGATCCTCCCGGTCGTCACGGTCGTCACGGTCGTTGGCGTCCGGCCCGTCGCCGGCAATGTCTGGCATGGTCATTTCGCTATTGTTGAACGAATTCAGCGACACAGCTATATTTGCATCCAACAAACGAATTCCGTTTTGTTGAATTCCATCGGGCTTCGATGACCATCGAAGCGCTCCCCGCCTTCCCCCTCAGCCAACGCCCGGGACACGCCATGACCAAGCAGTTCGCCAGCCACGCCGACGTCGAGGAGAAGCAGGTCTCCTTCGTCAAGCTCAGCGACAACGCCTACGCCTACACCGCCGAGGGCGACCCCAACACCGGGATCATCATCGGCGACGACGCGGTGATGGTCATCGACACGCAGGCCACGCCCGTGATGGCCCAGGACGTGATCCGCCGCATCCGCGAGGTCACCGACAAGCCCATCAAGTACGTCGTGATGAGTCATTACCACGCGGTGCGCGTGCTGGGTGCGTCGGCGTATGAGCCCGAGCACATCATTGCCAGCCGCGACACCTACGACCTCATCGTCGAGCGCGGCGAGCAGGACAAGGCCAGCGAGATCGGCCGCTTCCCGCGGCTGTTCCGCAATGTCGAATCGGTGCCGGCCGGCCTCACCTGGCCGACCATCACCTTCCAAGGCGCGATGAGCCTCTGGCTCGGCAAGCTCGAGGTCCAGTTGCTGCAGCTCGGACGCGGGCATACCAAGGGCGACACCGTCGCGTGGCTGCCCGAGCAGAAGATCCTTTTCTCCGGCGATCTGGTCGAGTTCGACGCCACGCCCTATGCCGGCGACGCGTACTTCAGCGATTGGCCGCAGACGTTGGACAACCTCGCCGCGCTCAAGCCAGTCGCGCTGGTGCCCGGCCGCGGCGCCGCGTTGACGACGCCCGAATCCGTCGCGCAGGGACTCGCCGGCACGCGCAGCTTCATCGCCGATCTGCACGCGTCGGTGAAGGCCGGCGTCGCCGCGGGCAAGGAGCTCAACGCCGTCTACAAGGACACCTACGCCGTCATGAAGCAGAAGTACGGCCACTGGGTCATCTTCGACCACTGCATGCCCTTCGACGTCACGCGCTGCTATGACGAGGTCACGCAGTTCCGCGACCCGCGCATCTGGACCGCGCAGCGCGATCAGGAGATGTGGCAGACGCTCGAAGGCTGATGGCCCTCACCCGCAAGCGGGAGAGGGAGTTTGAATCGCTGACTGCCGCGATGGAGACCGCCGTGCATGCCACCTCGACCGCGCCGACGTCCGATGTCGACTATCAGCGCGTCGTCTATCCGTACCGTCACAGCGCGGATCAGGACGCCCATGAGGGCGGCCGGGCCGCGCGCCATCCGGTGGTCGTCGTCGGTGCGGGACCGGTCGGATTGACGGCAGCGATCGACCTCGCGCTGCAGGGTGTGCCCGTCGTGCTGCTCAACAACGACGGGCGGCTCTCCGTCGGGTCGCGCGCGTTGTGCTTCGCGAAGCGGACGCTGGAGATCCTCGATCGCCTCGGCTGCGGTCAGCGGCTCGTCGACAAGGGCGTCTCGTGGAACGTGGGGCGCGTCTTCTTCCGCGACGAGCAGGTCTACCAGTTCAACCTGCTCGCCGAGCCCGGCCACCAGCGCCCGGCCTTCGTCAACCTGCAGCAGTACTACGTCGAGGGTTTCCTCGTCGAGCGCGCGCTCGAACTCCCGCTGATCGATCTGCGATGGCACCACGGCGTGACCGGACTGACGCAGCATGACGATCACGTCGCGCTGGAGATCGACACGCCCGAGGGGCCCTACACGCTGCTCGCCGATCACGTCGTCGCCTGCGACGGATCGCGCTCCACGCTGCGCAAGCTGATCGGCGAGGAGAGTCACGGCCGTACGTTCAAGGACCGTTTCCTCATCGCCGACGTGCGCATGAACGCGCCCTTCCCCGCCGAGCGCTGGTTCTGGTTCGATCCGCCTTTCCATCCAGGACAGAGCGTGCTGCTGCACCGCCAGCCCGATGGCGTCTGGCGCATCGATTTCCAGCTCGGCTGGGATGCCGATCCCGAGCTCGAGAAACAGCCCGAGCGCATCCTGCCGCGGGTGCGCACGCTGATGCGCGAAGCCTCGATCGCCGCGGGCGGCGATGGCTCGGTGCCTGAGATCGAGCTGGTCTGGGCGAGCGTGTACACCTTCGCCTGCATGCGCATAGATCGTTTTAGACACGGGCGCATCCTGTTCGCGGGCGACGCGGCGCACGGCGTGTCGCCGTTCGGCGCGCGCGGGGCCAACTCCGGCATCCAGGACGCAGACAACCTCGCATGGAAGCTCGCGGCGGTCGTTCAGCGGCGTGCGCCCGACGCGCTGCTCGACACGTATGCCCGAGAGCGTGAGATCGCTGCCGACGAGAACATCCTGAACTCGACGCGCTCGACGGACTTCATCACGCCGAAGAGCGACGTCAGTCGGATGTTCCGCGACGCGACGCTGACGCTCGCCAAGGACTTCGACTTCGCGCGCCGGCTGGTCAACAGCGGACGACTCTCTGTCCCGACGACGCAGTACGGCATGCCTGCCGCGGACGCGCCGATCCGCATCAACGACTGCGACGACTGGCTGCTCCGCCAGATGCGGCCGGGTCGATTCACCTTGCTGGTCTTCCACGATTCGAACGAGCACGAGCACGAGCACGAGCACGAGCACGAGCACGAGCACGAGCGCGAGCATGAGCATGAGCATGAGCATGAGCATGAGCATGAGCATGAGGACGAGGACGCCGTCGCAGTAAGTCGGAGTCAACGAGTGCCGGTGGGGCCGGAATGGGGCTTGGGGGTCCAGGAGGGATCCCCCATGCCCCGTGGAGAGCCCGCGCTTGGCGACGCGGGGTCTGGGCTTGAGGCGGTGCTGACGATCCACGTTGATGAGTCGCTCGACGCACGCGGGCTGGTCCGTCAGCGCTACGCCGGCGCCCCGGGCGCGGTGGTATTGCTGCGTCCTGACCAGCACGTCTGCGCGCGTTGGCGCAGGATGCCGGCTGGTGGAGCGATCCGTGCGGCGATGCGTCGCGCGCTCGGCCATGATGTTTCTGTGAAGGAGCCGGCCGCATGCCTCTGATCACTGCTCCCAACCTGGACGCTGGCGACGATTTCTATGAAGCGCTGCTGGGCGCGCATCATGGTCTTGACGCCGAGGCGAGCCATGCTTTCAACGCGCGGCTGATCCTGCTGCTCGCGAACCACATTGGCCGGCAGGATGTGTTGCTCGAGGCGCTGTCCGCGGCGGCCCGCGCCACTCCGGTTTCCCCGGTCTCCCAGGCTTCCCAGGCTTCCCAGGCTTCCCCAGTTTCCATCGATGCCCCGACCCCGGGCGCCGCTTCCCCACGAGGACAAGCATGAACGCACCAGAGACCCTCCGCTCGCCCGAGGCGACCGGCCAGGCGCCGAGCGCACTGGATTACCAGAGCGGCTTCGGCAATCAATTCGAGACCGAGTCCGTCCCCGGCGCGTTGCCGAAGGGCCGCAACAGCCCGCAGCGCGCGCCGATGGATCTTTATCCGGAGTTGCTGTCGGGCAGCGCCTTCACCGCACCGCGCGTGGAGAACCGCCGCACCTGGCTGTATCGCCGACAGCCCTCCGTCGTGACGGGCGCGTTCCACGCCTACGAGCAGCCGTTCTGGACCAGCGGCGCGGCGGGCGGTGTCGCGGCGCCGCCGGACCCGCTGCGCTGGCATCCGTTCCCGATGCCCGATGACAACGCGAATGCGCCGGGTGTCGACTTCGTCGACAGCATCAAGACCATCGTCAGCAACGGCGATCCTGACGCGCAGGTCGGCATGGCATCGCTGATCTACGCCTTCAACCGCCCGATGACCCGTCGCGCGTTGATGAACGCCGACGGCGAGATGCTGATCGTTCCGCAGGAAGGCGGGCTGCGCCTCACGACCGAGATGGGCCTGCTCGACGTCGTTCCCGGCGAGATCGCGCTGATCCCGCGCGGCGTGAACTTCCGCGTCGAGGCGCTCGACGGTCCGCAGGCCCGCGCACGCGGCTACGTCTGCGAGAACTACGGTGCCGCCTTCCGCCTGCCGGAGCTCGGCCCCATCGGCTCCAACGGCCTGGCGAACCCGCGCGACTTCCTCGCCCCCGTCGCCGCGCACGAACCCGACGGCGCGCCGTATGAAGTCATCCGCAAGACGGGCGGCGCGCTGTGGCGCAATGCCCAGGCGGTGACCCCGTTCAACGTCGTCGCCTGGCACGGCAACCTGACGCCGCTGAAGTACGACACGAAGGATTTCATGACGATCGGCTCGATCAGCTTCGATCATCCCGATCCGTCGATCTTCACCGTGCTGACCTCGCCGAGCGACACGCCCGGCACGGCCAACTGCGACTTCGTGATTTTCCCGCCGCGCTGGCTGGTGCAGGAGGACACCTTCCGTCCGCCCTGGTACCACCGCAACGTGATGAGCGAGTTCATGGGGCTGATCTACGGCCAGTACGATGCCAAGCCCGAAGGCTTCCGTCCCGGCGGCGCGAGCCTGCACAACTGCCTGGTGCCGCACGGCCCCGATGCCGACGCCTTCGAGGCCGCCAGCACGCGCACGCTGACGCCGCAGAAACTCGACCACACGCTGGCCTTCATGTTCGAGAGCCGCTGGCGCTTCCGCCCGTCCGAGTGGGCGCTCAACGGCGGCGCGCTCGACACGAACTACGCGGCCTGCTGGGGCGCGTTGAAGGACAAGTTCAATCCGAATGCCTCCGAATAACAAGGCCTGACCCCATGACCGACCTCGACCTCGACCACACCCACGATCCCGCGCTGCGCAGCTGGATCGCCTCCGCCAACACGCCGGACACCGACTTCCCGATCCAGAACCTGCCGCTGGGCATGTTCCGCATGGCCGGCGCGACCGGCTCGTTCCGGCCCGGCACGGCGGTCGGCGACCAGGTCCTGGACCTGATCGCCGCCGCCGATCTCGGCGTGCTGTCCGATGGACTCGGCGCCGTGCTGCGCACCTGCGAGGGACTCGGCCTCAATTCGCTGATGGCGATGGGCCCGGATCTGCGCCGGCAGCTGCGCCATGAACTCGTCGCCGCGCTGAACGCGGACGCGGGATCGACGTCCTCCGAGCAGCTCGCGCCGGCGCTCAAGCCGATGACCGACGTCGAGATGACGCTGCCCTGCCGCATCGGCGATTACACCGACTTCTACGCCGGCATCCATCATGCGACGACGGTCGGCAAGCTGTTCCGCCCGGACAACCCGCTGCTGCCGAACTACAAGTGGGTGCCGATCGGGTATCACGGGCGCGTGTCGTCGATCGGGGTCAGCGGGCAGACCTTCCGCCGTCCCGTCGGCCAGACCAAGGCGCCCGATGCCGAGGTGCCGAGCGTCGGTCCGATCAAGCGGCTCGACTACGAGCTGGAGGTCGGCGCGCTCGTCGGCACCGGCAATGCGCAGGGCCATCCGATCGCCATCGGCGACGCGGAGCAGCACCTGTTCGGCCTCGTGCTGCTGAACGACTGGTCCGCGCGCGACATCCAGGCCTGGGAGTACCAGCCGCTTGGCCCCTTCCTGTCGAAGAGCTTCGCGACGACCTTGTCGCCGTGGGTGATCACGATGGAGGCGCTGGCGCCGTTCCGTCGCGCCTTCACGCGGCCCGAGGGCGATCCTCAGCCGCTGCCGTACCTCGACGGCGAGGCGAACCGCGATCGGGGCGCGATCTCGATCCGCCTGGAAGTCCATCTGCAGACCCGCGCGATGCGCGACGCCGGCGAGGCGCCGGCGAAGCTGATGGCCTCGGACTTCGCCGACGCCTACTGGACCGTCGCGCAGATGCTCACGCACCACGCGAGCAACGGCTGCAACCTGCAGCCGGGCGACCTGTTCGGGTCGGGGACCATGTCGGGGCCGGAGGCCGGCCAGGGCGGATCGCTGCTGGAGTTGACCAACGGCGGCAAGCAGCCGATCACGCTGCCCAACGGCGAGCAACGCACCTTCCTGCAGGACGGCGACAGCGTCGCGCTGGTCGGTCGCTGCGAAGCGCCGGGGCGTCGCACGATCGGATTCGGACCGTGCGTCGGCACGGTCGTGCCGGCGGTGGCCTGATCGGCCAGACCGGCTAGACCGGCCAGATCGGCCAGATCGGCCGGGTCACACACCGAAACACCCTCAGGCGCCCGCTGTCGCCCCGCCATCCCGGCAGGTTGTCAGCGGAAGCCGACGGATGACGTCGGATTGAATCCAGTCCGTGCGCATTGCAGACGCACGGGATCGGAGGTTGCCGAAGCTGCGCATGCTCACTCTCCCCAAAGGAATCGACATGCCGCCGACGCGCCTCCTCGCCGTCTCCGCCGCCGCCTGCCTGGCCGCCTCGCCCCTGCTCTCCTTCGCCCAGGTCACCGTCAAGGACGACGGCCAGTGGCGAGCGCTGTTCACCGCCGGGGCCAGTCTCTCGTCGGGCAACAGCGACTCGACGACGGTCAACCTCAGCGGCGAAGCCGTCAAGGCCACGAAGACCGACAAGCTGTCGATCAACGGCCGCGCGCTGTACCTGAAGAACGACGACGACCAGGCCGAGCAGCGCTACGCCTTCGGCACGCACTACCAGCGCGACATCAACGAGCGCGTCTTCGGCTTCGGTCAGTTCGACGCGCTCAAGGACGAGCCGTCCAACCTGTCATCGCGACTCTCCGTCGGCACCGGTCTCGGTTATCACGTGATCAAGCAGGACAACGTGACCTGGGACGTCTCCACCGGCGTGGGCTACACCCGCGAGCGCTACGTCGAGCCGTCGATCGTCGACGGCGTGGCGCGCGACCGGTACGCCAACACCGAGTTGCTGTTCGCCGAAGAATCGAACCACAAGATCTCGGACAACACGACGCTCAAGCAGCGCCTGGCTTATCTGCCCGACCTGCGCAACGGCGGCGAATTCCGCGCCACCTTCGACGGCGGCATCTCGGTCGCGATGACCAAGCGGTTCAGCCTCACGGCCACGGTCCAGCACCGCTACGACAGCAATCCCGGCGATGGGCTGAAGAAGAACGACACGCTGTTCATCACCGGCGTGTCGTACCGGATCGATTGATCGATTGCTTGCTTGATCGGTTGATCGGTTGCTTGCTTGATCGGTTGATCGGTTGACCGAAGATCGTCCGCCTCAACCAAGCAGCGCAATGAGCCGCGTCGCCGCCGGCGGCAGGTAGGCCTGGGCGCGATGCGTCACCACCAGGTGGCGGCGCATCGTCATCTCTTTCAGCACGACCTCGCGCAGTGATCGAAGCCGCCCAGGCCCTTCGAGGTGGCGGCGCGAGATGAAGCTGAGCAGCCCCGTCTCGGCGATCAGCGCGGGCAGCATCTGCAGCGAACTGCTCTCCACCTGGACCACCGGTCGCGGCAGGCCGTGCCGGTCGAAACCGTGATCGAGCCAGTCGCGCGTCGGCGCGCCCGCCGGCTGCAGCACCCAGCGGTATTCGCCGAGCGCCTTCAGGCTCGGTTTCCCCGAGAAGATCGGGTGTTTCGCCGAGGCGGCCACGACGACGGCGTCCTCGACCAGCCGCTGCGACACGAAGCCCGCTTCCGCGCGCCGTTCGGTGCCGACGATCAGGTCCAGCTCGCCCGCGCGCAGCATCGGCATCAGCGCGTCGACCAGCGCGACCGTCGTCTTCAGCGTGACCTCGGGCGCCTCCTTCAACAGTCGATTCACCGCCTTGGGCATCAGGAACTGCGCCGCCGTCGGCACGACACCGACGCGGACTTCGCCCGACAGGCCGCGCCCGATGTCGCTCATCTCGCGCTGCGCGTCCTGCGCGTCGAAGCGCAGCTGACGCGCCCAGCGCAGCATCACCTTGCCGGCCGGCGTCAGACGGATGCCGCGCCCCGCGCGCTCGAACAGCGGCGCGCCGGCCGCCTTCTCGAGCCGGCGGATCGCGCCGGTCAGCGCCGGCTGGGTGCGATGCAGGCGTTCCGCCGCCTGGCCGACGTGTTCGAGCTCGGCGATGGTCTCGAAGTAGCGCAGGTCACGGAGATCCATAGCAAAAGCCGTGCTGATGAAAACGAAAGAATAATCGATTGGACCGGGGTGGAGGGTCCGCCAATACTTGGCCTCGACAGCTTCAAGAACGTCCAGACCCCGGCCTGCGGACCGGGGCGCACACGGAGACAGACCCATGATTCGATCGATGCCCTCGCGCCGGGCGGCCCTCGCCGTTCCGCTGGCCATTCCACTCGCCCTGACCCTGGCCCTGTGGACGACCGCCAGCGTTGCCGCGCCCTATCCCAACAAGCCCATCCGCGTCTACGTGCCCTTCCCGCCCGGCGGCGGCACCGACGTGATCGCCCGCGAGGTCACGCAGGCGGTGGCGACCTCGACCAAGTGGGTCTTCGTCATCGAGAACAAGCCCGGCGCCGGCGGCAATCTCGGCGTGGACGCGGCCGCCAAGTCGGCCAAGGACGGCTACACGCTGGTGCTCGGCCAGAGCAGCAACCTCTCGATCAATCCGTGGCTGTACGCGCGCATGCCCTACGACCCCGCGAAGGACCTCGCGCCCATCGGCCTGGTCGCGCGGGCGCCGCTGGTGCTGGTGACCTCGGCCGACTCGAAACTGAAGACCATCGCCGACGCCGTGGCCGCCGCCAAGGCCCAGCCGGGTGCGCTGAACTACGCATCGGCCGGCAACGGCACGGTCGCGCATCTCGCCACCGAGCTGTTCCAGAAGGCCGCTGGCGTGAAGCTCCAGCACGTGCCGTACAAGGGCGTGGGGCAGGCGCTGACCGACGTCGTCAGCGGCAACGTGGACCTGTACATGTCGACCACGCCGTCGCTGCTCGGCCACATCCGCCAGGGCAAGCTGCGGCCGCTCGCGGTGACCTCGGACAAGCGGCTGCCCGAGCTGCCCAACGTGCCGACGCTGGCCGAATCCGGCTTCAAGGGCGCGGAGTCGGCGACCTGGTTCGGCTTCCTCGCACCGGCCGGCACGCCGCCGGAGATCGTCGCCCGATTGAACAGCGAGTTCACCAAGGCGCTGCAGCAGCCCGCGCTCGTGAAGAAGCTCGGCGACGAAGGCGTCGCCGTCACCGTCAGCACCCCCGACCAGTTCAGCCAGCTCATCCGCCAGGACCTCGCCCGCTGGGGCAAGGTCGTGAAGGACGCCGGCATCAAGATCGATTGAAGGAGAGCCCCATGAGTCAAGCCGCCGCATTGCCGAACGCGACGCAGAGCACGACGCCCGACGCGCTGCCCGACGTGATCCGGGACATCGAACGCACGCCCGCGGAGGTCGTGGCGCGCGCCGCCGCCTATCCGTCGTCCATCCTGGCCGACGTCGCGGGACGCCGCGGCGCGTTGCACGGGCGCATCCAGGGGCTGTCCCCGTCGATGCGCTTCGCGGGCACCGCCATCACCGTCGAGGTGCGGCCAGGGGACAACCTCATGATCCACGCCGCCATGGCATTGGCGCAGCCGGGCGACGTGCTGGTCGTCGACGGCAAGGGCGACCTGTCGAGCGCACTGATGGGCGAGATCATGTCGCAGCAATGCGTGGCGCTCGGCATCGCGGCCGTCGTGATCGACGGTGCCGTGCGCGACAGCGAGGCGATCCGCGCGCTCGGCTTCCCGATGTTCGCCGCGGGCTTGAATCCCAACGGGCCGACGAAGTCGGTCTCCGGCCGCTTGAACCATCCCGTCTCCATCGGCGGCGTGACGGTGCATCCGGGCGACCTGGTCGTCGGCGATGCCGACGGCGTCACCGTGGTCGAGCGCGCCAGGGCCGCGTCGCTGCTGCCGCTGGCCGAAGCGAAGGTCGCCGCCGAGACGGCCCGCATCGCGGGCATCCGTGATCGCGTGGCGTTGCGGCCGGCCTGGCTCGACGGCGCGCTGCGCGCCGCGGGCGTGATCAAGGACGGAGAGACGCTGTGAGCCGTCCCGTGCTGCTCGTGACCGGCGCGGACCTGGCGCCGCAGGCGCTCGCGCTGCTGTCGGACTTCGAGGTGATCTACGCCGGCAGGACGCCCAGCGAGGACGACATCGTCGACCTCTGCCGCGCGCGCAATCCGACGGCGATCATCGTGCGCTACAGCAAGGTCGGCGCGGCGGCGATCGAGGCGGCACCGGCCTTGAAAGTGATCTCCAAGCACGGCAGCGGCACGGACACGATCGACAAGGCCGCCGCCGCTGCGCGCGGCATCCACGTGGTGGCCGCGGCCGGCGCCAATGCGGCGGCCGTGGCCGAGCAGGCGATGGCGTTGCTGCTGGCCTGCGCGAAATCGGTCGTGGCGCTGGACGCGCGAATGCGTGATGGGCACTGGGACAAGGCGACGCACAAGAGCATCGAGCTGGAGGGGCGCACGGTGGGTCTCGTCGGTCTCGGCGCGATCGGGCAACGCTTCGCGCGGATGGCCGACGCGATGGGCATGCGCGTGATCGGATCCGATCCGTTCGCGAAGGAGCTGCCCGCGTTCATCGAACGCGTCGCGCTGGATCAGCTCTGGCGCGAGGCCGACGTGATCTCGTTGCACTGTCCGCTGACGGCGGACAACGCAGGGCTGCTCGACGCGGGCACGCTCGCGGCGTGCAGACGTGGCGTGATCGTCGTCAACACGGCGCGCGGCGGCTTGATCGACGAGGCCGCGTTGCTCGAGGCCGTCCGCAGCGGACAGGTGGCCGGAGCGGGCCTCGACAGCTTCGCGATCGAGCCGATGCCGGTGGACCATCCGTTCATTCACGAACCGCGCATCCTGCTCAGTCCGCACATCGGCGGCGTCACCGCCGACGCCTACGTGAAGATGGGCATCGCCGCGGCGCGCAACGTGCTGGCCGCGCTCGCGGGTTGACAGGCTACAGGCTGACAGGCTGACAGGCTGATGGGCTGATGGGCTGATGGGCTGATGGGCTGGCGGGCGGGCTGGCGGGCTGGCGGGCTGGCGGGCTGGCGGGCTGGCGGGCTGATGAGCTAACGGTCTCATGGCTCATGGCTCATGACTCATGACTGATGGCTCATGACTGATGGCTGATGGCTGCTGGGCCATCCCACTGCGGCGAGGCCCAAAAAGCACTGAGGGGCTCGCGCCCCTCAGTCTCTCGTTCAGCGCTCCATCTGACGGCCGGGGCCGTCGTTGCGGCGCGGCGGATCCACCGCGCGCGGAGGTTCCGCGGCCCGTGGCGGCTCGGCCCGCGGGGCGGGACGCGGCGCCTCGACGCGCGGCTGCTGCGGCATCGGGCGCGGCGCTTCGACGCGAGGCTGCTCCACGCGCGGTTGCTCGAACCGCGGCTGCTGCGGTTGCTCGAACCGCGGTTGCTGCGGACGCTCGAAACGAGGCTGCTCCGCACGGGGCTGCTCGAAGCGCGGTTGTTCAACACGAGGCTGCTCGAACCGTGGCTGCTCCACCCGCGGCTGCTCGACACGATCGGGGCCACGATGGCGCCAGTCGCTCCGATCGCGATCGCCATCGCGGCGCTCCGACGGACGTTGCACGTCGGGACCGCGCTGCGGCACCACCGTCTGCGCGGGCGGCGTCTGCTGCGCCTGCGGCAGCTGCGGCAGCTGCGGCCGCACCGTGGCGTTGTCGGGCTCGGGGCGGATCACGCCGCGAACCGGGCGGCTCTCTCCGGGCCGCGCATCATTCGGCGCGTCCGGGCGACCGTCACCGTTCCGGTCCATGAAGGGGCGGCTTTCGTTGCGGCCATCGTTACGACCGTCATTCCGTCCGCCATTGCGACCGTCGTTGGGGCCATCCGGCCGACCATCGTGATTGCGGTCCACGAACGCACGTCCGTCATTGCGCCCATCAGGGCGGCCATCCGGACGACCATCGGCCTGCCCGATCGGACGCGGCGGCCACGCGCGCTGCGGCTGCAGCGCGGTCGCCGGCAGCGGCGCCGACACAGGGCGTTGCGTGTAGAGCGCGCCGTGGTCACGCTCGTTCCGATAGGCCGGTGGGCGCTGACCCGGCCGCACGACGGTGGCCGGATTCGCATCCGGATTCACGCGGCGCCAGTAGGCCTGGCTGTGGCGGAAGCCCGGGGTCCAGGCCTCGCGCGGCGCCAGCGGCACCCAGCTGCCGTAGCGCGGCGGCGGCGGACGCCGGCCTCCCCCCACGACAACGCCGATCGAGATCCCCGGCCCCACCCCGCCGACCAGCGCCGGCGCATACGCGGGACGACGCACATACGGTCCCGGCACCCAGCACCAGCGGTCGCGCCAGTAGGCCCAGCGGCCGTAATGGAACGGTGCGAAGCCCCAGGGCATGTCGTCCACCCAGGTGTAGCCCCAGCGCGCGCTCCACATCCAGCGGCCGTAGCGGTACGGCGCCCAGTCGGCGACGACCACCTGCGGCACCCACACGGCGCCGTAATCCGAGCTCTGTTCCCAGGCGCCGTAGCGCGCCAGATCTTCAGCGCCGGTCATCTCCGGCGACACGTAGGGCACGCTCGTGCCGCTGCCCACCAGCGGCTGGACCGCGTCGCGGCTGTCTTCCAGCATCAGGCGCGCGAAGCCGTCCTGCTCCAGCGGCTGACGCTCGGTGCGCGGGCCGTTGTCCCACCAGAACTCGGCCTGTTCGTTCGTTCCCAGCCAGACCGGCTGCGCGTCGGTCGCGCGCGAGTCGAAGCGCAGCTTGCCCTGCCACGCCTGCGCCTCGCTGCCGCGATCCAGCTGCGTCACGCGGTACAGGCCCTCGCGCTCGAAGCCGAAGCGGCCTTCGAGCGTGCGCACCGTCCATTCATCGGCCGACTCCTGGCCCCGCACCCGCAGACCGACCGCGCCCTTCACGATCTGCACCGCGATGCGGTTGTCGGCGAGCGCATTGAACTCGATCTCGCTGCGCTGGTCGATCCACAGCGTGGACGTGCCGATGGTGACCGTCGCGCCGCTCCCGTCGTCGGAACGCAGCCGATCGCCTTCGCCGATGCTCTGGTTGCGGTGCATCTGCACCCATTCGCGTTCATCGGCGTCGTACAGCCACACCGAGCCCGCCAGATCGGCCAGCCGCCCCGCGCGCGACGGGGCGTCCGCCATCGCCGGGCCATGGGCCAGCAACGCCGCCAGCGCGACCAGCACCAGCGAGGTCGCGATCCACCAGCGCGACAGCGCCCCGCGATCCCGCGCACGCGCCAGCCCGGGGGTCGGGCGTCGGAACAACGCGTGCTCCGGCGGACGATCTGGTGAACGATTCAGCGAACGGGTCATCGAGTCTGTCATGGCCTTGAGCCTCCACCGGTATCCGGAGGAATGCGGGACGCGGAACTCCGCGATCGCTTCTTAACGCTTTGGCGACGTCCTGGTGCACGCCTGCTTACAACTTGACGCCCTGTTGCGCGAAGGTCAAGCGGACGGCGTATGTCCATCCGCGATATCCATCCGGTCCGACTGCGCGCCACCAGACGCTCGCAGACGCTCGCAACAGGTTCCGGCACTGCTCCGGCACCCGGCGCGCCCGGGATTGCGCCCGGGTCAATCGTCGGTGTTCGGGTCCAGGCCCGGGAACAGGATCTCGGTGAAACCAAAGCGGCTGAAGTCCTTGATGCGCATCGGATACAGCGTCCCGACCAGGTGATCGCATTCGTGCTGGACGACGCGGGCGTGGAAGCCCTCGGCCTCGCGGTCGATCAGGCTGCCGAAGGCGTCGAAGCCGCGGTACCGGATGCGGCTCAGCCGCGGCACGACGCCGCGCAATCCCGGCACCGACAGGCAGCCTTCCCAGCCCTCTTCCATGTCGTCGGACAGCGGCTCGATGGTCGGGTTGATCAGCACCGTCATCGGCACCGGCGGCGCCTCCGGATAACGCTCGTTGCGCTGGAAACCGAAGACGACCACCTGCAGGTCCACGCCGATCTGCGGCGCGGCCAGGCCGGCGCCGTTGGCGGCCTTCATCGTGTCGAACATGTCCTCGAGCAGCTGCTTCAGCTCCGGCGTGTCGAAGTCCTCCACCGGCTTGGCGTGGCGCAGCAGGCGCGGGTCGCCCATCTTCAGGATGTCTCGAACGGCCATGGCGGGTTCCTTGTGCGGTGGCTTCCGGGGGAAGCGTGGCGGGTCATGCAGGCGACGGCGGCCGGAGGCGCCATCACGTAATCTGGGGACCATTCTAAGAACCCGACCCGGAGACCGCCCGTGAGCGTCACCACCGCCCTGCCCTCAGCCCCGGCATCACTGCCGGCCTACCTCGAACCGCTGGGTCCCGGCGTCTTCGCCATCGACACGGCCTTTCAGCGCGACCACTTCGACGCGGCGTTCCTGATCGTCGACGGCGGGCGCGCGGCCTTCATCGACACGGGCACGCGGCTGGCGCTGCCGCGGCTGCTCGGCGCGCTGGAGGCGCTCGGCGTGCCGCGCGACGCCGTGGACTGGGTGATCCCGACCCATGTGCATCTGGACCACGCCGGCGGCGTCGGTCCGCTGATGGCGGAACTCCCGTTGGCGACGCTGCTGGTGCATCCGCGCGGACTGCGGCACATGGTCGATCCGTCCGCGCTGTGGGCCGGTGCGCTCGCGGTCTACGGCGAGGCGGAGATGCGCCGCTCCTACGGCGAGCTGGCGGGCGTTCCGGAATCGCGCGCGCAGGCGAGCAGCGATGAGCAGCGCATCACCGTGGGCGCGCGCCCGCTGCGGCTGATCGACACGCCGGGGCACGCGCGCCATCACCACTGCGTGTGGGACGAGACGAGCGGCGGCTGGTTCACCGGCGACACCTTCGGCTTGTCGTATCGCGAGTTCGACGATCCCGAACGCGGCGCGTGGATCATGCCGACCAGCACGCCGGTGCAGTTCGAGCCGGACGCGCTGCGCGCCTCGATCGCGCGGATGATGGCGACGCGGCCGTCGCGCATGTACCTGACGCACTACAGCGTCGTCGGCCGCGATGCGGCGGACGTCGAGCGCCTCGCCGCGCTGCTGGTCGCGCAGATCGACGAGATGGAAGCGATCGCGCTGCGGCTGAAGGACGCGCCGGATCGGCACGTTGCGCTCAAGCGCGAGTTGCTCGCGCTGTACCAGCGCCGCGCCATCGAACACTGCGGCGAGCGCATGCCGCCGACGCGTGTGGCCGCGCTGCTGGCGATGGATGTCGAGCTGAATGCGCAGGGGTTGAGCGTGTGGCTGGACAAGCTCGACAAGGCTTCGACAGCCTGAGCGCGAGGCGGCCGTTCGGCATCGGCATCGGCATCGGCATCGGCATCGGCATCGGCATCGGCATCGGCATCGGCATCGGCATCGGCATCGGCGTCGGCATCGGCGTCGGCATCGGCGTCGGCATCTGCGTCGACAACACCCCAAAGAAAACGGCGGCCAAGGCCGCCGTGAGGTCATGCGTGAAGCGGTGCGTCACGCGTCGAGATTCAACTCCTGGATCTTCCGCGTGATCGTGTTGCGTCCGATGCCGAGCTTCTGCGCGGCCTCGATGCGGCGGCCGCGCGTCAGGTCCAGCGCGGTCAGGATCAAGCTGGCCTCGAAGCGACGCGTCAGCACGTCCCACACGTTGGGCTCGCCGGCCGCGAGCAGGCGTCTGGCCTCGCGCGCCATCTCGGCGACCCACGCGTCCGGCGACGGCGGAATCGGCACCGCCGGCAACGGCATCGATGTGGATGCAGCCGAACTCGTCAGCCCGCTCGCCAGCGGCATGACCTCGGACGACATCGTGGCGGAGATCGCCGACGCATGCGCGCCGGGCTGCGCCAGCAGTTCCTGCGGAAGGTCCTTGGCCTCCACCACCAGGCTCGGCGCCATCACGCTCAGCCAGTGGCAGATGTTCTCCAGTTGCCGGACGTTGCCCGGGAAGTCGAAGTTCACCAGGCGCTGCAGCGCCGCCTCCGACAGCCGCTTCGGCTCGACGCCCAACTCGCCCGCGCTGCGCTGCAGGAAGTAGCGCGTGAGCAGCGGCACGTCCTCGCGGCGCTCGCGCAGCGGCGGCAGTCTCAGGCGGATCACGTTCAGGCGGTGGAACAGGTCTTCGCGGAAGCGCCCTTCCTTGACCAGCGTCTCGAGGTTCTGGTGCGTCGCCGCGACCACGCGCACATTCGCCTTCTGCGGGCTGTGACCACCGACGCGATAGAACTGGCCGTCGGACAGCACGCGCAGCAAGCGCGTCTGCAGGTCCAGCGGCATGTCGCCGATCTCGTCGAGGAACAGCGTGCCGCCCTCGGCCTGCTCGAAGCGGCCGCGCCGCGTCGCCTGCGCGCCGGTAAACGCGCCGCGCTCATGGCCGAACAGCTCCGACTCCAGCAGGTCCTTCGGGATCGCCGCCGTGTTGATCGCGACGAACGGCCCGTCCGCGCGCGGACTGTGCTTGTGCAGCGCCCGCGCCACCAGTTCCTTGCCGGAACCCGACTCGCCGGTGATCAGCACCGTCACGTGGCTCTGGCTCAGCCGGCCGATCGCGCGGAACACGTCCTGCATCGCCGGCGCCTGGCCCAACATCTCGGGCATCTGCACCTGCTCGGCCTCGCCGACGGCTTCGCGCTGGCTCTCTTCCTGCGCGCGCCGGATCAGCTCCACCGCGCGGGGCAGGTCGAAGGGCTTGGGCAGGTATTCGAAGGCCCCGCCCTGGAACGCGCTCACCGCGCTGTCCAGGTCCGAGTAGGCCGTCATGATGATCACCGGCAGCCCCGGCAGCTGCTTCTTGATCGTGCTCAGCAGCTCCAGGCCCGAGCCGCCCGGCATGCGGATGTCCGACACCAGCACCTGCGGCGTGTCCTCCTCCAGCGCGGCCAGCACCTCGCGGGTCTGGCTGAAGCTGCGCACCGGCAGCCCTTCGCGCGTCAGCGCCTTCTCGAGAACAAAACGGATGGAATGGTCGTCGTCAACAATCCAGATCGACTTCATCTATGGCTCCCCTTTCCCCCGTTGTCGGCTTGTGGCCGCGGCTCAGGGCAAAGGCAGGGTGATTCGGAAATCGGTCCGACCCGGCTGGCTGTCGCAATCGATCATCCCCTGGTGCTGTTGGGCGATCGTCTGCGCCAGCGTCAGCCCGAGACCGGAACCGCCCTCTCTCCCTGAAACCAGCGGAAAGAAGATGCGGTCCTTGATCTCCTCGGGCACGCCCGGGCCGTTGTCTTCGATATGCAATTCCAATGCCAAGCGCCAGCGCTGCTTGCCGATGGTCACCTGCCGGGCCACGCGTGTGCGCAGGGCGATGAAGGCATCGCCCATCGGGATGCGCTCGTGCAGCGCCTGCGCGGCGTTCTGGACGATGTTGAGCACCGCCTGGATCAGCTGCTCGCGGTCGCCGCGGAAGTCGGGCAGCGAGATGTCGTAGTCGCGGATCATCGTCAGCCCGCGCGGGTACTGCGCCAGCACCAGCGTGCGCACCCGCTCGCAGACCTCGTGGATGTTGACGTCGCCCACCACCTGCGCGCGCCGGTGCGGCGCCAGCAGCCGGTCGACCAGCGACTGCAGCCGGTCGGCCTCGTGGATGATGACCTCGGTGTATTCCTCGAGCTCCGGCCACAGGTCCGTCGGCTGCAGCTCCAGCGCCAGCAGCTGCGCCGCGCCGCGGATGCCGCCCAGCGGATTCTTGATCTCGTGCGCGAGGTTGCGCGTCAGTTCCTTGGTCGCGTGGACCTGGTCGAGGTTGCGTTCCTCGCGGTCCTGGCGAGTCTGCTGCGCGTTCTCGATCAGCTCGATCACCAGCCGCTGCGGGTCGTCGGTCTGGCTGACGATCACGTGCACCGGCAGCAGGTCGTCATGCGTGCGCGGGCCGCGACGGATGGTGGCGTCGAAGCGCGAACTCGAGAACGCGTTGCGGCTCACCTCCTCGAGCGCCTCGACCACACGCCCGGTGTCGACGAACCATTCGAGCAGGTTGCTGCCCTGCACCGCGCGGCGCGGCAGGTTGAACAGCGTCTCGACGGCGGTGTTGGCGAACTCGCAGGTGCCGTCGGCTCGGACCACGGCGACCAGGGTCGCCAGCAGGTCGAAGCAGGCGTACTGCGCGTGATGCGGATCGTGGGGAACTGGGGCGGGCGTCTTCTTCATGCGGTGTCGCTCTCGTCGCCATCGACGCGCGACAGGCCGGCGGCCCCGCCCGCCGTCCCTCGATCAGAGGTTGGGCGGCGGAAGCTTGGCGAGCTCGCGCTTGATGGCCTGGACGTCGGCCTCCTGGCGCGACACCGAAGCCTTGAGCTCGGTCGTGCGGTCCAGGTACTTCTGGTAGTTGCGTTCGTCGCCGCGGCGCTCGGGCTGGCCGTTGTTGTATTCCTGCTGGATCTTGGCGAGCTTGCCTTCGGCGTCGCGCAGTTCCTGCTCGAGGATGCGGCGGCGGTCGTCGTCGCGGACACGCTGGTCCTTGACATCGACCTTGAGGTCAGCACTCTGACCTCCCGAGGCGGGCGCCGTCGTCGACGGCGCGCGCGGCTTGCTCGGCGCGATCACGGAGATCGGCGTGCCCTCGATGCTGCGGCAGCCCTTGTCGGCGGCTTCCTTGGCGGACATCGCGTCGGTGTACAGCACGGGGGGGCCGGGGCAGCGATACACCACGCCCTGCGCCGATGCCTGCCCGGCCGCCATGCCCACCATGGCGGTCAGCATCATCACCAACCACGAACGTCCCACCCGCTTGTGCTGCAGCGTCATCTGCATTCCCTGCTTCTAACTGACCAGAGTCGTCGGGCATTGTGACGCAATCAGTCACTGTCAGGCGAGGGCGTGCATTCACGCGCTGTTGCCAGGTGTACGCGCGGGGAAGGTCCGGCACGGCGCGCCAATGAGAAAGGGACGGCCGGAGCCGTCCCTCTGCGTGGTCACGAACGTGCGGAGCGGGCCGTGCCGAAGCGGTCATGGCGCCCTCCGCGCGGACGATCACAGCGAGTAGTACATGTCGAACTCGACCGGGTGGGTGGTCATGCGGAAGCGCTGGACTTCCTGCATCTTCAGCTCGATGTAGGCATCGATGAAGCTGTCGGTGAACACGCCGCCCTTGGTCAGGAACGCGCGGTCCTTGTCCAGGTACTCCAGCGCCTGGTCCAGCGAGTGGCAGACGGTCGGGATCTTCGCGTCTTCTTCCGGCGGCAGGTGGTACAGGTCCTTCGTGGCGGCTTCGCCCGGATGGATCTTGTTCTCGACGCCGTCCAGACCGGCCATCAGCAGGGCCGCGAAGGCCAGGTACGGGTTGGCCGAGGGATCCGGGAAACGCGCCTCGATGCGGCGGCCCTTGGGGTTCGCCACGTACGGGATGCGGATCGAGGCCGAACGGTTCTTGGCCGAGTAGGCCAGCTTCACCGGGGCTTCGAAGCCGGGCACCAGGCGCTTGTACGAGTTCGTGCCGGGGTTGGTGATGGCGTTCAGCGCGCGGGCGTGCTTGATGATGCCGCCGATGTAGTACAGCGCGAAGTCGCTCAGGCCGGCGTAGCCGTCACCGGCGAACAGGTTCTTGCCGTCCTTCCACACCGACTGGTGGACGTGCATGCCCGAGCCGTTGTCGCCGACGATGGGCTTCGGCATGAACGTGGCGGTCTTGCCGTAGGCGTGCGCGACGTTCTGGATGATGTACTTCTGCAGCTGCAGCCAGTCGGCGCGCTGGACCAGCGAGCTGAACTTGGTGCCGATCTCCATCTGGCCCGCGTTCGCGACCTCGTGGTGGTGGACTTCGACGGGGATGCCCATCTGTTCCAGGATCAGGCACATCTCCGAGCGCATGTCCTGGCCGCTGTCGACCGGGGGCACCGGGAAGTAGCCGCCCTTGACGGTCGGACGGTAGCCGCTGTTGCCGTGCTCGTAGTCCTTGCCGGTGTTCCAGGCCGCTTCTTCCGCCTCGATCTTGACGAAGGAGCCGGACATGTCGACGTTCCAGCGCACGCTGTCGAAGATGAAGAACTCGGGTTCCGGACCGAAGTAGGCGGTGTCGCCCAGGCCGGACGACTTCAGGTAGGCCTCGGCGCGACGGGCCAGCGAGCGCGGATCGCGCTCATAGGCCTTGCCGTCGGTCGGATCGATGACGTCGCAGCTCAGGATCAGGGTCGGTTCTTCGAAGAACGGGTCGATGTTGGCCGTGTTCGGATCCGGGATCAGCAGCATGTCGGACGCTTCGATGCCCTTCCAGCCGGCGATCGAGGAGCCGTCGAAGGCATGGCCCGACGTGAACTTGTCTTCGTCGAAATGGGAGACGGGCACGGTCACGTGCTGCTCCTTGCCGCGCGTGTCGGTGAAGCGGAAGTCAACGAACTTGACTTCATGCTCCTTGACCAGGTTCATCACGTCGGCGACGGTCTTGGTGGCCATCAATCACTCCTAGAGGGGGCTGGATGAGAAAGAAAGAGTCGTGGGGCATCGGCCCAGCGCGGACGATTTAGCAGTTTGCATGCCAACAGATGGCGGCACGGTGACAGTCAGGCGCCAGAGCGGTGCATGGCACGCAAGCCCTTGATGCCCAACGCGCCACACGGGGGCGGTGTCAGGCGATCAGAGAGATCCGCTGCCCGACCACGCCCGGCATCGTCCGGGCGACCTGCCCGAAGCGGTGCATCATCGCACCAATTCAGTGCTGATGGCGGCACCAAACTGAACCACGCCCGCCCGCAGGGCAGCGTAGGCGGCGTCCATGGCGGCCGGGTCGCCCTTGACGCCCAGTTCGATGTGCCGGCCCCATTGCGGGTGGTCGACGCTGGGCAGCGAGAAGACCTTGATGCCGGGGAAGTCGGACTCGACGCGTTCCATCAGCGGCGTCAGGCTGGCTTCCATGGCGCCTTGCACGATCAGCGAGCGCTCCCGCGTGCCGACCTCGCGATGCAGGTCGGCGTGCAGGTGGTCCAGGACCCACTCGATCATCGGGTGCGCCATCACCGGGAAGCCGGGGACGAAGTAGGCGCGACCGACCGAGAAGCCGGGGATCTTGTTGTACGGGTTCGGGATGATGGCGGCCCCTTGGGGGAACACGCCCATCTCCATGCGGCGCCGCGTGTCCGGATGGTCACGCTCGGGCGTCGTGCCCTGCTCCGCGGCCATCTGCTGGACGCGCTGCCAGATCAGGTCCGCGGCTTCGGGATGCAGCTCGAGCGGTCGACCGAGCGCCGCGGCCGCGGCCTGGCGCGTGTGGTCGTCCGGCGTCGCGCCGATGCCGCCGCAGCTGAAGAACAGGTCGCCGCTGTCGAAGGCGGCGCGGTACTCGCGGATCAGGTGCTCGCGGTCGTCGCCGAGGTACTTCGCCCAGGCGAGCGACAGGCCGCGCGCGCCCAGCAGCTCGATCACCTTGGACAGGTGCTTGTCCTGGCGTTTTCCGGAGAGGATCTCGTCGCCGATGATGAAGAGGCCGATGTTCATGCGGGGTTCCTGCGAAAGCGTGGGAGCGGAGGTCGGCGCGGGCCTGGATCGGGATCAGAGCGGCGACGGCTTGTTCTCGATGCGGGGCGTCGGACCGGGGGCCGGGTCTTGCCTGTCGTCGACATTCTCGATCTGGTCGACCTGGTCCAGGACACGCGGCGGTGCAGCCTCGTAGTTCGCCGGCAGCGCGTCCATCACCGGATCCGGCGCGCGATCGGCGACGGTGTCGGCGCGCCGCATCTCCTGCAACGCGGCCAGCGCGTAATGCGAGAACCACAGCGAGCTGAACGCGAAGACCAGCGTGTACAGCCACACCGAGACCAGGATCAGCACCGGCGCGAAGGCGATCGTCAGCGCGCCCATCGCCCAGATCGCGGCAGGCGCCGCACCGAGGTAGCCGGTGGCCAGGCCGAGCACCAGCAGCGGCATCCGGTGCTCGGTGATCAGGCGGCGGCGCTCGGGGCCGGACGCATGCTCGGCGAGCACGTCGAAGGTGAAGACGCGGTAGCCCAACCAGCCCCAGATCAGCGGCGGCAGGATCAGCGCCAGCGGCGGGATGAGCCAGAACGGCAGCGACGCGATCAGCAGCACGACGCACAGCACCGTGTGGCCGAGCGACCAGCTCAGGCTCGCGACGAAACCCGCGCCGTGCTTGCGCTCCAGGCTGGCGAAGCGCCGCTGCGCGACCAGGTCCACCATCGACGGCGTCATCAGCAGCGCCACCAGCAGCAGGCTCAGCACGACCAGCGCCGGCACGGCCATCGCCAGCACGATGATGGGCGCGAGCACGGTGCGGAAGGACGCGGCGCCGAGGCTGTCCAGCCACTTCAGCATGCCGTCGATGAGACTCCACGACTCCATCGTCGCGCGCACGCCGGCGACCGCCGCTTCCCAGAAGAAGTAGCCGAGCCCGAACGCCAGCGCCGCCGACACGATCAACGGCAGCAGCGACAGGCCGATCACCCGCGGATGCAGGCAGTACGCGGCGGCGCGCCAGAACGAGTCCGCCAGGCGGCTCATCGGCTTGATCATCAGTCGTTCCCTCCGGCCGGCGCGCGGCCGGCGATGTCCATGGGCGCGCCGCCGGACGGGGTCGATCCGTTCCCGGGCGCGTCCGCGATCTTGTCACGCCCGACCATCCGCTTGAGTCCCAGCCACTGCTGCGCCCAGAAACCGCGCCCGTAGTCGCGACCGCCCTCCTCCGGCAACTGGTCGCGCACGCCGGTCGGATCCCAGCGGTCCTCGAAGTTGGCGGTGCGGAACAGCACGTCCCAGATCGGGAACATCACCGCGAAGTTGTGGCCGCCCAAGGTGCCGCGGCCGAAGCCCTCATGGCCGATGCCGATCGAATGGTGCAAGCGGTGGAAGCGCGGGCTCACCAGCAGCCGCTCGCCGATCAGGCCGAAGGTCAGGCGCAGGTTCGCGTGCTGCAGGTTCTCCAGCAGCTGCGAGATCGCCACCAGCGCGACGAACTGTCCGGGACCGACGCCGATCAGCCGCGCCGTCACCGCGACGGCGCTGTCGATGATCAGGTCGTCGAGCAGATGGTTGCGGCTGTCGCTCCACATCGTCATCTGGCGCTGGCTGTGGTGCAGCGAATGCAGCGCCCACCACCAGTTCCACGAATGCTGCGCGCGATGCAGCCAGTACATCAGCAGGTCGAAGGCGACGAGGTAGACCACGAAGCTGACCCAGGCCACGTCGGTGACGCCGGGCCACAGCGCGTCGAGCTGGAAGGTCGGGATGCCGTGCATGCGCATCTCGCCGACGGCGCTGTCGAACAGCGGTTCCAGCGAGAAGAACATCACCAGCCGGAACAGGCCCAGCCGCTGGATCAGCGTGTAGAGGATGTCGATGCGGATCGCGTGGCGGTCGGTGACGGCCTCAGCCGGACGCCAGCGCTGCAAGGCGCCGATCACCGCCAGCATCACGATGATCTGGATCAGGCCGACCAACAGCCAGCCGGTCGCGTCGAACGCGTCCTCGAGCAGGTTGCCGTAACCCAGGTTGAAGACGATCGGTTGAATGACGCTTTCGAACAGCGCCTGCTGCACCTGTCCGAACAGATCGGTGAACCAGTCCATCACGCCGTCGGCCCTCCTGAAAATCGATGCATCGCCGCTTCAGCCCGGAAGCACGTCCACACGCCGACGCTTCAGCGCCTGAGCGCGTCCTTCGGGCCTGGCGCCCCGGCGCCACCGCCGGAGGCCGCGGTGCCCGCGGCCGACGTCGCCTTCAGGGCGACCGCCTCCTGCGGCCTGCGCATCCACGCGACGTACTCCGGATGATCGCGCAACGGCGCGAAGCACATGCCCCGGGCTTTCAACCCTTGCAGCAGCGGTTCCAGCACCGTCGGCGCCCAGGGGTCCTGCCGCGACCAGATGCCCAGGTGCGCCATCAGGATGTCGCCGGGCTTCACACGTCGCAGCGCCTGATCGAGCAGCGCCTGGTTGGGAAACTTGTCGCTCGGCAGTTCGTCGCCGAGGAAACCCGACGCGCTCCAGCCCACATGCCGGAAGCCGCAGGCCTGCGCCGCCGCGAGCAGCGCCGGCGAGGTGCGCCCGGCCGGCGCGCGGAAGATCATCGACATCGGCCGCCCCGTCATCTCGAGGAAGCGCCGCGCGGGGCGCTTGAGCTCCTCGCAGTACTCGGCCGAGGTCAGCACGACGTTCTGCGGCACCTGCTCGCCCGCCGCGCGCTTGAAGCGGAACTTCCCGTCGGGCAGATCCGCCGACCAGGCGTCGTGGAACCAGGTGTGCGAGCCGAAGTCATGGCCCTGCTCCGCCAGCTGCTTCCACCAGGGCGCCCACTTGTCGTCGAGCGTCTGGCCGCCGTCCATCGTCGGCTCCTGCGCCAGGAAGAACGTCGCCTTCGCGTCGAAGCGCTTGAGCGTGTCGACGATCAAGGGCGCGACCCCCATGTGGCCGGTGTCGAAGGTCAGATAGACGGGTTTGTCGCAGGTCGCGGCGGCCGGCGCTGGCGCGGACTGCGGCTGCGCCTGCACGACCGCGGTCAGGCCGAGCAGCAGCATCGCGCCATGACGCGACACCTGACGCAGCGCATGACGGCGCGCCTGGCGCAGGACGAACGAAGTCTTCACGGGTAGTGGCCTGGGTGGGGTCGCGCTCACTGGCGCGGCATCTGGTCGAGCGTCCACACGCCGTGCGGCGACTTGCCGACCTTGACCTGCTGCAGGATCTGCTTGGTCTGCAGGTCCATCACCGTGAGCTTGCGGGCCCAGCGCGACGTGAACATCAGCGTGCGGCCGTCGGTCAGGATCTCCATGTCGTCCGGGCCGCCGGGAGCCTTGAACGTGTCGACGACCGTGAAGTCCGCCAGCGCGATCTTGCTGATCGTGTTGGCCGCGCGGTTGCTCACCAGCACATGCTTCCTGTCGCCGAGCGCGCGGAACGAGTGGGCGCCGTCGCCGGTCTCGATGCGCTTGACCAGCTTGGGTTGCGCGGCGCTGACGTCGTAGACCTCGACGCTGCGCTCGCCGGTCAGCGCGACCAGCAGGTACTTGTCGTCGGGCGTCAGGTAGAGATCGGCGGGCAGCTTGCCGACGGGGATCTTCCAGCGCGCGGCCATCGTGTTCAGGTCGATCGCCAGCAGCTCGCTGCTGTCCTGCAGGCTCGCGTAGACGACGCTGCTCCTGCTGTCGATGGACAGGTGGCTCGGCGTCTTCGGCGCGGAGAAACGCTTGAACAGCGCCAGCGGCTGTGCCGCGTTCTGCGGCTGCCACTTGTAGATGTCGACGTGGTCCAGGCGATTGCCGGCCAGCACCAGCCACTTCATGTCGGGCGAGAAGCGCAGGTGGTAGGGATCGGGAATGCCGCGCACGGTGCGCTGCACTTCGGCCGTCACCGGATCGAGGAAGGTCAGGGAGTCACCCAGCGCGTTCGCCACGACCATCGTCTTGCGGTCGGGCGTCAGGTAGAGGTGATGGGGCTCCTTGCCGGTCGGGATGCGCTTGAGCTCGCGGAAGTCCTTCGGGTCGATGACGCTGATGTCGGCGTCCAGCGAGTTCAGCACGAAGATGGGACTGCCGACGGACGCGAAGGCGGCCGGGGCCGCGGTCAGCGCGCCCAAGGCGGCAACGACCAGGGCGGTGACGGCCAGGGCGGCCCGCACGGGCCGCACGAGGGAAGACAGCATGGAGATCCTCAACAGGAGATGCCCGGCGCGCCCAGCGCCACGCAGCCCTCAAGTGTAGGCGGGTTCACCCTAGGTCCCGGCCGGAACAGGGCCGCGCAGCCCCTGCTGATGCGGGCTTGGGCGCCAGACAGGTCCGGTGCGTGAGCTGATCTTGAGCGATTCGAGGCGCCGTCTTCACGCGGCCAGCGAGTCAGTCACGGGACGGTCGTCTGGGCCTGCCGTTGCATCCGGTTGCGCCAGACTTGCCGCCAGCGTTGCGGCAAGTCTGCGCATGGCGAACTTCGCCCGACGACTTATTCGTCGTCGCCGCCCAGCAGGCCACCCAGCAATCCGCCGCCGGCGATGCCGGTCAACAGGCCGCCCTCTTCCCGGGAGCCCCCGCGTTGCGGGGCCGCGGCGAAGACACGCGAAGCCAGACGGGAGAACGGCAGGCTCTGCAGCCAGATCTCGCCGGGGCCGGTCAGCTTCGCCAGGAACAGACCTTCGCCGCCGAACAGGGCGGTCTTGATCTTGCCTACGTACTGGATCTCAAAACTCACGCTGGGCGTGTAGGCGACGACGCAGCCGGTATCCACCAGCAGCGTCTGACCCGGCTGGAGCGTACGTCGAACCACGGTACCCCCTGCATGCACGAAGGCCAGCCCATCACCATCGAGCTTCTGCATGATGAACCCTTCGCCACCGAAGAAGCCAGTCGACAGGCGCTGCTGGAGTGCGATCCCCAGCGACACGCCGCGGGCCGCACACAGGAACGCATCCTTCTGGCAGATGAGCGTGCCCCCGAGCTTGCCCAGATCCATCGGCAGGATCTTGCCGGGATACGGCGCCGCGAAAGCGACCCGCAACTTCCCATGACTCTGGTTCGTGTAGACCGTGGTGAACAGCGATTCACCGGTCACCAGCCGCTTGCCGGCGCCCAGCAACTTCCCGAAGAAACCGCCCTGGTTGGCGGACCCGTCGCCGAACACCGTGTCCATGCCGATACCGGCATCCATGAACATCATGCTGCCGGCTTCACCGATCGCTGCTTCGCCGGGGTCGAGTTCGACCTCGACGAACTGCATCTCGGCACCCTTGATTTCGTAGTCGACTACATCCATGGCCATGGTCTTCACTTTCTGTCTTTTCACCCGGAAACGGGCGCGATATTAACGTCTCGCGGCCTTCCTATACTGCGGTCATGACGCCCATGTCTCCTGACGAAAGCGCACCCAACACCCCCCTGAAGCCCGGCGACAGCTACGTGCAATCCTTCGCACGCGGCCTGTCGGTGATCCGGACCTTCGATACCCACCACGCCCGGCAGACGCTGACGGAAGTCGCCAAGCGCTGCGGACTGACGCGCGCCGGCGCGCGTCGCATCCTGCTGACGCTGCAGACGCTGGGCTACGTGAGATCGGAGGGGCGGCTGTTCGAGCTGACGCCGAAGATCCTCGATCTCGGCTTCGCCTACCTGTCCTCGCAACCGCTGTGGCGCTTCGCCGAGCCGGTGGCCATCCAGCTGGCCAACGACCTGCGGGAGTCCGTCTCCATCGCGGTGCTCGACGGCGACGACGTGGTCTTCGTGCTGCGCGCGCCGCTGCGCAAGATCCTGTCGGACCCGATGGGCATCGGCAGCCGTCTGCCGGCGTGGGCGACGGCCACGGGCCGCGTGCTGCTGGCCTCGCTGACGGTCGAGGAACGCGAGACCCGCGTGGCGCAGGTGCAGCTGGCGCGACGCGCGAGCAACACCGTGCGCTCGCACGAGGAACTGCGCGCCGCGATCGAGCAGGCGCGGCGTCAGCACTGGTGCCTGGTGGACCAGGAACTCGAGGATGGCGTGCTGAGCGTCGCCGTGCCCATCACCGGCCGTGACGGCCGGGTCGTGGCGGCGATGAACGTCAGCACGCATGCCTCGCGCACGCCGCCGCAACTGCTGCTGGAACAGGGTCTGCCCAAGCTCCAGGCGGCGGCGCAGAACCTGTCGCAGCTGCTGGTGCTGATGAAGAAGGACTGAGGCTGAAGGGCGCATTCTTGCGTCCGGCAACGACGAAGGGCTGCCGAGGCAGCCCTTCTTTGCATGCGCCCGGCCTTCGGACTTTCGGTCCGCAGGCCGTTCGTCGATGTCGCTCAGCCGGGCTGAGCGAGTTCCGACTCACTAGCCCATGTGCAGCCCGCCGTTGCAGCTGAAGTCCGCGCCGGTGGTGAAGCCGGACGTCTCGCCAGCCAGCCAGCCGACGATCGAGGCGATCTCCTCGGGTTCGCCCAGGCGCTTCACCGGGATGCCGGCCACGATCTTCTCGAGCACGTCGGGCCTCACCGCCTTCACCATGTCGGTGCCGATGTAGCCCGGGCTGACGGTGTTCACCGTCACGCCCTTGGCCGCCAGCTCCTGCGCCAGCGCCATCGTGAAGCCGTGCATGCCGGCCTTGGCCGCCGAGTAGTTGGTCTGCCCGACCTGGCCCTTCTCGCCGTTGACCGACGAGATGTTGATGATGCGCCCCCAGCCCTTGTCGACCATGCCCGGCACCACCTGCTTGGTGACGTTGAACATGCTGTTGAGGTTGGTGTCGATGACGGTGTCCCACTCGTCGCGGGTCATCTTGAGGAACATGCGGTCCTTGGTCACGCCCGCGTTGTTGACCAGCACCTCGATCGGCCCATGCTCCGCGATCGTGCGATCGAAGGCGGCGACGGTCGAGTCCCAGTCCGCCACGTTGCCGACCGAGGCATAGAACGTGTAGCCCAGCGCCGTCTGCTCGGACAGCCACTTGGCGTGATCGCGGCTCGGGCCGCAACCGGCGATGACCTTGAAGCCTTCCTTGTGGAGGCGCTGGCAGATGGCGGTGCCGATGCCGCCCATGCCGCCGGTGACGTATGCAACTTTCTGACTCATGCTTGCCTCCTGTATGACCCCCCGGTGCGCCGCGTCCGCGGTCGGGGTGCCTGGAATATCGGTACGGGAAAGACGCGAAAAAACCACTCCGGAACGAAGCGGGAAAGAAGCCGGGAAATCGCTGATCGCTTCAGCGCTCGACGCACAGGGCGACGCCCATGCCGCCGCCGATGCACAGGCTGGCGATGCCCTTCTTCGCATCGCGCTTGATCATCTCGTGCAGCAGCGTGACCAGGATGCGGGCGCCGGACGCGCCGATCGGATGGCCCAGCGCGATCGCGCCGCCGTTGACGTTGACCTTGCTGACGTCCCAGCCCATCTCCTGATGCACCGCGCAGGCCTGCGCGGCGAAGGCCTCGTTGATCTCGAGCAGGTCCAGGTCCTTGGGCTGCCAGCCGGCGCGCTGGAGCGCCTTCCTCGACGCCGGCACCGGGCCCATGCCCATGGTCTTGGGATCGACGCCGGCGCTCGCGTACGAGGCCAGGCGCGCCAGCGGCGTCAGCCCCAGCGACTTGGCCTTGGCGTCGGTCATCAGCACCAGGCCCGCGGCGCCGTCGTTCAGGCCCGACGCGTTGCCGGCCGTCACCGAACCCGCCTTGTCGAAGGCGGGCTTCAGCCCGGCCAGCGCCTCGGCGTTGGACTTGCGGTTGATGAACTCGTCGGCCGAGAACACCACCGGATCGCCCTTCTTCTGCGGGATCGTCACCGGCACGATCTCGGCGGTGAAGCGGCCCGCGTCCTGCGCCGCGGCGGCCTTCTGCTGGCTCGCCAGCGCCAGTTCATCCTGCTGCGCGCGGCTGACGTGGTACTCCTTGGCCACGTTCTCGGCGGTGATGCCCATGTGGTACTGGTTGTACACGTCCCACAGGCCGTCGGTGATCATCGTGTCGACCAGCTTCCAGTCGCCCATGCGCTGGCCTTCGCGCGAGCCCGGCAGCACGTGCGGCGCCAGGCTCATGCTCTCCTGGCCGCCGGCGATGATGATGTCCGAATCGCCGTCGCGGATCGCCTGCGCGGCCAGCATCACGGCCTTCAGGCCGGAGCCGCAGACCTTGTTGATCGTCAGCGCCGGCACGGTCACTGGCAGGCCCGCCTTGATGACGGCCTGGCGCGCCGGGTTCTGGCCGACGCCGGCGGTCAGCACCTGGCCGAGGATGACCTCGTTGATCTGGTCGGGCTGCAGGCCGCTTCTGCGCAGCAGCTCCTGGATGACGATCGCGCCCAGCTCGCTGGCGGGGGTCTTCGACAGCGTCCCTCCGAATTTGCCGATCGGCGTGCGCGTCGCGGCGACGATGACGATGTCTTGGGGTGAACTCATGACGGTCTCCTTTTTCGAAACTGCTGGACGGCGGGCGTCAGCGGGTGACTGCTGGATGAACTGGCGGAATCAACTCTGAACCGGATGGGTTCTCACTGCGCGGGAGTGGGTTTCACGCGCGCTGCTTCACATAGCGGCCTGGCGCCGGCTCGATGGCCTCGTGGCCGTGACCGCCCGGCTTGCGCGGTGCCGCCTTCTGCGGACCCGCGTGGCCGGCCAGCCACTGCGACCAGTCGGTCCACCAGCTGCCGGGATGCTCGGTGGCGCCCTGCAGCCATTGCTGGTGATCGGCGGGCAGCGCCGCGCCTTTCCCCAGCCAATGGCTGCGCTTCTTCTTCTCCGGCGGATTGATGACGCCGGCGATGTGCCCGGACGCGCCGAGCACGAAACGCTTCTTGCCCTTGAACACCTGCGTGCTGCGGTAGGCGGCGTCCCACGGGACGATGTGGTCCTCGCGCGAGCCGTAGATGTAGACCGGCGCCTGGATCGCGCCGAGGTCGACCTTCTCGCCGCAGACGGTCAACTGACCGGGCACGCGCAGGTCGTTCTGCAGGTAGGTGTGGCGCAGGTACCAGCAGTACATCGGACCCGGCAGGTTGGTCGCGTCGCCGTTCCAGTACAGCAGGTCGAAGGCCGGTGGCGCATCGCCCTTCAGGTAGTTGCCGACGACGTAGTTCCAGACGAGGTCGTTGGGGCGCAGGAAGCTGAAGGTCGTCGCGAGCTCCTGGCCCTTGAGCAGGCCCGGACCGCTCACCGCCTGGTCGCCCAGCGTCATCTCGCGCAGCTGCACGGCCTGCTCGTCGATGAACAGGTCCAGCACGCCGTTGCTGCTGAAGTCGATCAGCGTGGTCAGCAGGGTGACGCTTTCGGCGGGCTGCTCGCCGCGCGCGGCCAGCACGGCCAGCGCGGTCGCCAGGATCGTGCCGCCGACGCAGAAGCCCAGCGTGTTGATCGTGTCGGTGCCGGCGATCTCGCGCGTGACCTCGATGGCCTTGATCGCGGCGCGGCCGATGTAGTCGTCCCAGGTCCAGTGCACGCAGTCCGCATCGGGATTGCGCCAGCTCACCACGAAGGTGCGGTGCCCCTGCGCCACCGCGTAGCGGATCAGCGAGTTCTCCGGCTGCAGGTCGAGGATGTAGTACTTGTTGATGCAGGGCGGCACCATCAGCAGCGGCCGCGCATGCACCTTGGCGGTCAGCGGCTTGTACTCGAGCAGCTGGAAGAACTCGTTCTCGAAGACGACGTGGCCTTCGGTCGTCGCGACGTTGCGGCCGACCTCGAAGGCGGATTCGTCGGTCTGCGACACGTGCCCGCGCCGCAAGTCGGCCATCAGCAGCTGCAGACCGCGCGAGAGGCTTTCGCCCTGCGTGTTCAGCGCGCGCTGCTGGGCTTCGGGATTGAGCGCGAGGTAGTTGCTCGGCGAGGCCGCGTCGACGAACTGCTGCACCGCGAAGCGGACGCGCGCCCGGGTCTTGTCGTCGGCCTGCACCTGGTCGGCCATCCGCTGCAGCGTCTTGGCGTTGAGCAGGTAGAGCTGCGCGGTGAAGTGGGCCAGACGGTTGTCGTTCCAGGACGCGTCGGCGAAGCGGCGGTCCTTCAGCGCAGCGGTCGCGCCGGAACCCGTGGCGGACGCCGTCGAGGCGGCGATCGCGCCGTGCGCGGCGGCCTGCGCCGCCGCCTGGGAATCACCGAGCGCGGCGTTCCACAGCTCGCCGGCCTCGCGGACGTACTCGGACTGCAGCCGCGACCAGGCGTCGGCGGGGATCTGCATGGCCTGCAATTGCTTGAAGGCATCGCCGAAGCCATGCGACAGACTGCTGGCCGTCTGTTGGGCCTGCTGGGCCCAGTGTTCGAAACCGTGGACCGATGCGCCGGGGAACCCGGCTGCGGCGTTGTTCGCGCTCATGTGTCTCCTCATGCCGACCTGAGCAAGAAGCTTGCCACAGCCGGTCACGCGGATCGACGGGGAGGCTTCGCATATGCTCAGGCGCTTTGTAGCCCGACCAGCTTACCCCCGCGTGACGCTGCTGTCGCGAAGAGCCGAGGAAATCGTTGATGTATCTGGTGGCCATCGCCTGGATGTACGTGGTGCTGATGATGGCGCTCGTCGAGGCCTTCAGCTCGCAGGGCTCGGTGCTGGGCGCGCTGATCACCTTCGTGTTCTACGGCGTGGTACCGCTATCGATCGTGATGTACCTGATGGGCACGCCCGGGCGGCGCGCCGCACGCCGGAGAGCCGAAGCGTCCGGAAAGCCGCATGACGACGGCGAAGAAGCTGTTGCGCCGATGCCGATGCCGATGCCGATGCCGACGTCGAGTCCGATGCAGGCGGCCGCGCCAGCCTCACCGCAGTCGGATGACCGCGGCCATGCGCCCACTGCGCAGTCCGGTGACGCGTTCGTGGCGGAACGAAAAGAACCGTGACGGCTCGCTGAGGGTGCACCAGCCGCCGCCGCTGACGGCGGCGATGCCGAGCGCTTCGAGCCTGCGCCGCGCCAGGCCGTAGAGATCGGCGCGCCAACGCGCTTCGCCCTGTTCGTTCGGCTGAAAGCGGAACATCGGTTGATCCTGATGGCGCGGCTCCGCGCCGAAGGCCGCCAGCACGTCGGCGCCGACCTCGAACTGCGACGGCCCGATGCACGCGCCCATCCAGGCGCTGATCTCGCGAGGCTCGCAGCGCACGGCCTCGCACATCGCGGCGACGGTGTTCTCCAGCACGCCGCCCGCGAGACCTCGCCAGCCCGCATGCGCGGCACCGACCACGCCCGGTCCGGCGAACAGCACCGGCAGGCAGTCCGCGACCATCACCGCGCAGGCGAGCGCGGGATCGGTGCTGACAGCGGCGTCGGCGGGCTCGGGATCGGCGCCGGGAAGCGCATGCGCGGCGCGAAGTCGCAGCACGGTGGTCCCGTGCACCTGCTTCAGGAACACGGGCAGACCGCCGATGGTGACCGCGACACGCCGGCGGTTTTCGGCCACGTGCGCCGGATCGTCGCCGACCGAACGTCCGAGGTTGAGGCTCGCCAATCCGCGTTGATCTTCAGACGCTTCCGGCCCGCCGCTGACGCCGCCAGCGCGCGTGGTCATGAAGGCATCGACGTGCGACACGCTCCAAGCCGGCCGCAGCCAGTCCGGAGGCGACGTCGCGGTGAACGCCTCACGTGCGCTCATGCCGCTCGCGCCGCTCATGCCGTTCGGCTTGCCCCCCTCACTCGGCATCGGGGCAGGCGCTCGGTTGCGTCTTGTTGAAGGCGTCGAGCGCCATGCACTGCTCGAAGATCGCCATGACCGTCGGCACGTGATCGAGCCGGCTGTTGAAACGCTGCGCATTGAAGATCTGCGGCACGAGCACGCAATCGGCCATGGTCGGGCTGTCACCGAAGCAGAAGCGGCCCGATCTTCCTTCGGCCTTCAAGCGATGCTCGACGACCGCCAGCCCGCTCTCGACCCAGTGATGGATCCAGCGGTTCTTGTTGTCGTCCCCGACAGCAAGATCCTTCACCAGGTAGCGCAGCACCCGCAGGTTGTTCAGCGGATGGATCTCGCAGGCGATGTCCTGCGACAGCGCGCGGATGTAGGCGCGGCTCAGCGCGTCGCCGGGCAGCAGCGGCGGCTCGGGGTGCGTCTCGTCGAGGTACTCGATGATCGCCATCGACTGCGTGACCAGCGCGTCGCCGTCCTTGAGCAGCGGCACCAGACGCGACGCGGACACGGCGGCGTAGGACTCGTTGAACTGCTCGTTCTTCGCGAGGTGGACGGACTTGTAGTCGAAGTCCAGGCCCTTGAGCGCCATCGCGATGCGGACGCGGTACGAGGCGGACGAACGGAAGTAGTTGTAGAGCTCCATGGCCGGCGATGATGCCACGGAGGCCCCGGCGAGGGCCGGTACACTGCGGCCCATGTTCCAAGCGCGGCGCTACCAGCATTGCCCCACCTGCGGCGGCCAGATCGAATACCGCGTCCCGGCCGATGACAACCGGGAACGCGCGACCTGCACCGCATGCGGCGCGATCCACTATGAGAACCCGTTGAACGTCGTCGGCACCTTGCCGGTGTGGGGCGATCAGGTGCTGCTGTGCAAGCGCGCGATCGAGCCGCGGCTCGGCAAGTGGACGCTGCCGGCGGGCTTCATGGAACTCGGCGAGACGCTGGCCGAAGGCGCGGCGCGCGAGACGGTCGAGGAGGCCGGCGCGCAGATCGAGCTGCAGAACCTGTACTGCGTGATGAACGTGGTCCGCGTCGGGCAGGTGCACGCCTTCTATCGCGCGAAGCTGCTGAGCCCCGAGTTCGATCCAGGGCCCGAGACCCTCGAAGCGAAGCTGTTCCACGAGCACGAAGTGCCCTGGGACGAGATCGCGTTCCACACGATCCGCGAAGCGCTGCTGCGCTTCTTCGAGGACCGCCGCAGCGGCAACGGGTATCCGTTGCATACGGCGGATATCGACTGAGCATCAGGTCCCGGCTCAGATTGGCAGTGGCCGCAGTTGAGCGGTGTGCCAGAACCCGACGACCTGGATCACCACCGGTTCAACGACGTAGCGAAGCACATACTGCTTGCTTCGTCCGAGTCCCCACTCGCGCGCGCGAGTGCTCACGGGTCGACCAAACTCCGGATTGCGCGCAAGCAACTCTGAAGCATTGCGCACGTCGCGCATCAACCGGTCCGCAGCCTGCTGGCTGTGTTCCTCCAGATACCGTCGTTGCTGCTTGAGTTGAATGGCGGCGGATGGGGTCCAACGAACCCTCATTGCGCCTCACCCCGCTGCTGGCGCGTTTCTTCCTCGATCTCGGCCATGAGGTCTTCATGAGAGATCGTGTCGCCACGAAGTGCGGCCTTCACCGCGTTGTCTTCCTGACGCTCCATGAGCACCTCATGAAGAGTCACGTCCGGCTCGTTCGGGTCGGTGCGTTCAACCCAGCGCTTGACGAGGAACTCGACGAGATAGTCCATGTCCACAGTCAAGCGCGCGGCAAGCGCTTCGACGCGAGCCTTGAGCTTCTCATCGATCTGGACACGGAAATCGGCGCGAGGCATGAAGAATTCGGGGGCCTGTAGGAGTGCGGACATTCTGCACCTGCTCTTTCAAAAACAAGAGAAAGGCGCGGATTCTCAGAGCTTCAAAACGCTTGGCAAGAGTGCTTGACGGAGGTCAAGCGATTCACCGACTTCGATGAGTCAGGGCTTGATTTCCTGCGCCGACGCCCACGGCCCGGTGATGCCGTCGAGTTCGCAATCCCACAGCGCCTGTGCGTCGAGCGCATCGGTGACGCCTTCCGCATAGACCTTCAGAGAGAGGCTGCGCAGCATGACCACCAGGCTGCGCACGAAAGCGGCGCGCGCCACGTCCGCCGACACGCCGCTGACCACCGAGCTGTCGAGCTTCACGTAGTCCAGTCCGGCCTGGAAAAGACGGTCGATTTGAGCCAGTCCAGCCCCCGCATGTTCGAGGCCGAGTTGCACGCCCAGCGGGCGCAATTGACGACCGAGTTCCTGCAGCGCCTCGAAGTGCTGCACCGCCGCCGGCTCGGCCAGTTCGAGGCCGATCTGCCGCCGCACCGCGGACGGCGCGGCCTGCACCAGTTCGCGCGCACGGGCGATGAAGCTGCCGTCGTTCAGCGACGCCGGCGCCACGTTGACGCAGCGCATCCGCCCGTCACGCTGCGTGGCCTGCAGCGCCAGTGCCAGCGCCTGCAAGTCCGCCTCGGCGCTGAGCCGATGGCGCAGCGCCAACGGCAACCAGCGCGCCGCTGGCTCGAACTCGCCGACCGGATTCAGCTTCAGCTGCAACGGACATTCGAGATGCAAGACCTGACGCTCGCGTCCGATCAGCGGGAACTCCAGCAGCCGGCTGCGTTGATGCACCAGGGCGTCCGAGATCAGCGCGCGCCACGCCCGTTCGCCCTGCGCGACCTCGTCCGACGGCGGCGCCTCGCGCAACTCCAGCACGACGCCCTCGCCCTGCTCGGCCTTCGCCAGCGCCGCGTCGGCCGCGGCGAACCAGGCGCTCATCGGCTGGTCGCGCATCAGCTCGACCGCGCCCAGCGCGACGCCGACCCCCGAGCCCAGGTTCTGCAGGCCGGCCCGCAACGCATCGGCCAGCGCCTGCGCGGTGTCGCCGACCACGTTGGGCGCCGGCAGCCACAACGCGAAGTCCGAGCCGTTGAGCCGTCCCGCGAGGCAGCCGCGCACCTGCTCCGGATACACCCGCAGCGCCTGCGCGATCGCCGTCAGCGCCTGGTCCGTCGCGCCGTGCCCGAGGCGCTGGTTCAGCCCCTGCAGGTCCCGCAGCCGCACCAGCACGAGGCCCGCGCGCAGCGGACCGTCGTCGCGCTCCAGCGCCGAGTTCAGCTCCGCCACGAACTGCCGCCGGTGCGACAGGCCCGTCAACTCATCGCACAGCAACTGGTGATGCAACGTGCGCAGCTGCTCGGCCTGGGCCTCGAACATCTGCCGCGTGCGCACCACCATCGTGTTCATCGCACTCGTCAGCTTGCGCATCTCGGGCACGCGCGGCTCCAGCACGGTCTCGAAGCGCCCTTGCGACACGCCCTCGGCCTGCCGCACGGCGGTGTCCAGCGGCCGGCGCAGCCGCGCCAGCACCGCCGCCGCCGCCACGCCCGTCAACACGCCCACCGCGATCAGCCACAGGGCCGTGCTGAGCGTCGCGCGCCACAGCGCCTCGTGCACGTAACCGGTCTGGCCGCGCAACTCGATCTCGCCGGCGGCCTTCCAGCCGTCCGACACCTTCGCCACGCCCGGCGCCACGTCCAGCGGCAGCAGCGCGACGAACCATCGCGGCGCGTGCGAGACCTGCGGCGTTTCCAGATGGCGTTCGAACACCTGCGCGCCGCTGCCGTCACGCCAGCGCACGCTCTCGTACGCGCCCGCGTCGAATTGCGCCGAGATCAGCAGCGACATCAGCTCCGCGTCGCCCTTCTGCTGCGACAGCGCCAGCGCCAGCGCATTGGCGTTGTCGGCATTCTTCAGCTGCGCCTGCGTCTGCAGCAGCTCGCGCAGCGACCAGGTGCTCACCGCGACGCCGCCCAGCGCCGAAGCCAGCACCGCGCCCAGGACCAGCCACCAGATTTGTCTTATCAGGGACATGTCTTGAATTCTCCGTCGCCCATCAGAAGCCCTCCGCCTTCGCCTTCGCCAGCAGGTCGCGCCACAGCGACAGCCGCACCAGCGGGTTGCCCGCCGTCGTGGCGCCGACGCCGCTCCACAGACCTTCACCGTTAAAACTGAACACCGGCGTCAGGTCCGGCCGCAGCGACGCGGGCCGGATCTCCGGATTGATATTGTCCAGAATCAAGGGCTCCGCTTCCGGCTGCGCATAGTAGGCCAGGACCATGTGCGCCTGCGGCCGGCCCTGGAACTGCGCCCGCACGTACACCATCCGCAACTTGGACTGCGGCACGCCGGCGCTCAGCAGACTCATGTACTTGGCGATCGCGTAGTCCTCGCAATCGCCGGCGCCCTTGTCCAGCAGTTCCAGCGGCGTGGCCCAGTAGTCGACCTGACCCCAGACCTCGATGTCGTCCTTGAACGCGACTCGCTGGTTGAAGAAGTTGTTGACCGCCGTCAGCCGGTCGCGTTCCTCGGGCATCGCCGCCGCGCGATCGGCCATCTGGATCATGGCCTTCACCGCAGCCTGCGTCTTCGGCGACAGCTTCGCCGCGGATTCGGTCAGCTTGTCCTGGTCCCACCCCCAAGCCAGCGCGGAGCCCAGGCCCGCCGCACACACCAGCACCGTCAACGCCAACGCCCGTTGCGCCGGCCGGATTGTCCGGCCGGCGCGTGACGCTGTACGAGTGACGAAACGTGACATGCGCTGCAATGTATCTGCCCCGGCGCGCTCCGGCGGGCGAAGTGCGACATGCAATGCGCCCCCGGGGACGCCCCTTCCGACAAGCGGCAATTTGCCGCATCCCCCGCGCCCGCCGGGTAGGAGAGCGCCGGGATAATCCGGCTCTCACATGAAGACCCAAGCCATCCGCCAGGAACTCGATCAGGCCCGCGCCAACGGCCCGCTGCGCCAGATCCAGATTCCGCCCTGCCCCGAGCTGCTGCAGCGCCTGCGCGCGGTGATGGCATTGCCTCAGCCCGACCTCCACGAAGTCGGCCGCGTCGCCGCCGCCGACGTCGCCATGTCCGCGACGCTGCTGCGCGTGGCCAACAGCCCGTTGCATCTGGTGGCAGGCAACGTGCCCTGCACGACCGTCGGCCAGGCGATGTACCGCCTGGGCCTGGATGAGAGTGTCGCGCTGATGCAGGCCTTCCTGGTCCGTCATGCGATCCCCGTCAACAGCCCTCACCTGCTGCGCTTCTGGCAGCGCTCGACCAAGCGTTCGGTCGCGATGGGCTTCATCGCCGGCCAGTTGCCCGGCATGCGCGTCGACCTGGCGCAGAGCTACGGCCTGTTCTGCCATGTCGGCATGCCGGTGTTGCTGCAGAGCGTGCGCGGCTATGGCGCGACGATGGTCGAAGCCGGCGCCCGCATCGACCGCCCCTTCATCGCGACGGAGAACGCCAACCACCGCACCGACCACGCTGTCGTCGGCGCGCTCGTGATCAAGGTCTGGCACCTCGCGCCGGAACTGATGACGGCGATCCGACTGCATCACGACTTCGAAGCGCTGAAGGACGCGAGCATCGAACCGGAGATCCGCTCGCTGATCGCCGCGGGGCTGATCGCCGAGCACCTGATGCGCCAGCACGAGGGGCTGGACGAGGACGTCGACTGGGCCGCCAACCGCGACGCGGCGCTGGCTTGGCTGCACCTGTCGGAGGACGAGCTCGAGCAGTGGGACGACGCGATGCGTCCGTTGCTGGACGAGGCCTGAGTTCGGCTTGCGGGGCCAGGGGGCCGGCCCTCATACGTCTCGCAGGCTCCACAAATCGGGCCGACCCCCTGGCCCCGCAAGCCTCCAGCTCGTGGTGGGCGTCGGCGTGGCGTGCGACGGTCAGGTGGCACGTACGGCCACACGGGCGGCCGCCAGGTCCCAACGCGCGCAACCGACACTCTTGAACAACCGCGTGCGGGCGTCGTTCACGGGCCGTTGACCGAGCACGAGGTCGTCGAGCGCGTCCTGCGGCTCGAAGCGGCCGGCCGCCATCAGGTCGCCGGCCTCGGCCTGCGCGCCGACCGGGTCGTCGACCCAGATCTGCGCGCCGCGGACCAGCTCCTGCGGCAGCTCCACCATGTCGTCTCGGAAGGCGCCGACACCGATCACCACCGCGCCCTCGCCCACGCCGGGACGCAGCACCGGCACGCGACTGGTGGTCGCGCACACGATCACGTCCCAGGGGTGACGCGTCTGGGATTCCGCCGGCAGCGGCTCGACGCCGAGCTCCTCGACAAAACCTGGCACCGTCTGGTGCCCTTGCACGTGGATCGTCGCCTGCGGATGCAGCGCCTGGAGCGCCTCCACATGCGCGCGCGCCTGCACGCCGCCGCCAACCACCAGCGCGCGGCGCGGCGCCTGGCGGACCAGGTGCTGCAAGGCCAGCATGCTGACGGCGGCCGTACGGCGCGCCGTCAACGCGGGCCCGTCCAGCACCGCCAGGCGCTGGCCGGTGCGGCTGTCCAGCACGACGACCTCGCCCGAGATCGTCGGCAGGCCGAGCGCCGCGTTGAGCGGATGCACGCTGACGAGCTTGGTGATCGACAGCGTGTCGCTCAGGCAGGGCATCACCAGCAGCACGCCGTCCTGGCGCAGCGGCAGCACCTGCCGCGGCGGACAGGTGAGCCGGCCGTCGCGATGTTCGCGGCAGACCGTCGCGATCTCCTCCATCAGGAGGGACCACGGGAGCGCGCGCGAAGTCGCGGCGGCGTCGAGGACCAGCATCCGGGCGCGGGCTCCGTGGACGGCGCTTACTTGCGCGGCGGCGGGACGTCGGTGCACGAACCGTGCGCGACTTCCGCGGCCAGACCGATCGACTCGCCCAGCGTCGGGTGCGGGTGGATCGTCTTGCCGATATCGACCGCGTCGGCGCCCATCTCGATGGCCAGCGCGATCTCGCCGATCATGTCGCCCGCATGCGTGCCGACGATGCCGCCGCCGATGATGCGGTGGGTCTCCTCGTCGAACAGCAGCTTGGTGAAGCCCTCGTCGCGGCCGTTGGCGATCGCGCGGCCGGAGGCCGACCAGGGCAGCAGGCCCTTCTTGACCTTGATGCCGCGGGCCTTGGCCTCGTCCTCGGTCACGCCGACCCAGGCGACTTCCGGATCGGTGTAGGCGACGCTGGGGATCACGCGCGCATCGAAGCGCGACTTGGCCAGCGCCTCGTCGCCGAGCAGCTCGCCGGCGATGACTTCCGCCGCCACGTGGCCTTCATGCACCGCCTTGTGCGCCAGCATCGGCTGGCCGACGATGTCGCCGATCGCGAAGACGTTGGGCACGTTGGTGCGCATCTGCACGTCGACCGGGATGAAGCCGCGATCGCTCACGATCACGCCGGCCTTGTCCGCGCCGATCTTCTTGCCGTTGGGCGTGCGGCCCACCGCCTGCAGCACCAGGTCGTAGACCTGCGGCTCCTTCGGGGCGCCCTCGCCTTCGAAGGTCACCTTGATGCCTTCGGGCGTCGCTTCCGCAGCCACCGTCTTCGTGTTCAACATGATGTTGTCGAAGCGCGGCGCGTTCATCTTCTGCCAGACCTTGACCAGGTCGCGGTCCGCGCCGGTCATCAGCGTGGGCAGCATTTCCACGACGTCCAGGCGCGCGCCCAGCGTCGAGTAGACCGTGCCCATCTCCAGGCCGATGATGCCGCCGCCGACGATCAGCATGCGCTTGGGGCGGCTGGTCAGCTCGAGCGCGCCGGTCGAGTCGATCACGCGCGGGTCGTTCGGCATGAAGGGCAGGCGCACCGCCTGCGAGCCGGCCGCCAGGATGATCTTGCGGAACTTCAGCGTCTGGGTCTTGCCTGTGCGTTCCTGGGCCTCGCCTGCGGTCTCCTCGACCGACAGGTGGTTGGCGTCCAGCAGCGTGCCGTAGCCGCGCACGACGGTGACCTTGCGGCCCTTGGCCATGAAGGCCAGGCCGCCGGTCAGCTTGCCGACGACCTTCTGCTTGTGGGCGAGCAGCTTGGGCAGCTCGACGGTCGGCTCGCTGAACGAGACGCCCAGGTCGGCGAAGTGCTTGACCTCGTCCATCACCGCCGCGACGTGCAGCAGCGCCTTGGACGGAATGCAGCCGACGTTCAGGCAGACGCCGCCCAGCGTGGCGTAACGCTCGACGATCGCGACCTTGAGGCCGAGGTCGGCCGCGCGGAATGCCGCCGAATAGCCGCCAGGACCGCCGCCGAGCACGATCACGTCGTACTCGCCTTCGGCCGGGCCGGTGTAGGTCGCGGCTTGAGGAGCCGGTGCCGCCGGAGCGGCTGCAGGCGCAGCCGTCGGAGCGGGCGCAGGCGCCGCTGCGGCCGGAGCCGGCGCAGCAGCAGCCGGTGCCGGAGCTGCGGCGGCATCGCTCTCCAGCACGACCAGCAGGTCGCCCTGGTTGAGCTTGTCACCCAGCTTGACCTTGAGTTCCTTGACCACGCCGGCGACGGAGGACGGGATCTCCATCGAGGCCTTGTCGGACTCGACGGTCACCAGGCTCTGCTCCACCTTCACCGTGTCGCCGACCTTGACCAGGACTTCGATGATCGCGACGTCCTTGAAGTCCCCGATGTCGGGAACCTTGACTTCAACTTGTGCCATGTTGTCTCTCACTCACGGATTCTTGGCGCGCCCGGCCGACGCCCGGCCGCCCCATGGCTGCCGGGTACGCGCCCGCCGGGTGCACATCACAAAGCGATGCGGCGGAAGTCCGCCAGCAGGGACGCGAAGTACACGTTGAAGCGTGCGGCCGACGCGCCGTCGATGACGCGGTGGTCCCAGCTCAGCGACAGCGGCAGGATCAGGCGCGGCTGGAACTGCTTGCCGTCCCACACGGGCTGCGTCGAGGACTTGCACACGCCCATGATCGCGACTTCCGGCGCGTTGATGATCGGCGTGAAGTAGGTGCCGCCGATGCCGCCCAGCGACGAGATCGAGAAGCAGCCGCCGGTCATGTCGGCCGGGCCGAGCTTGCCGTCGCGGGCCTTCTTGGCCAGCTCCGACATCTCCTGGCTGATCTGGAAGATGCCCTTCTTGTCGCAATCGCGGATCACCGGCACGACCAGGCCGTTCGGCGTGTCCGCGGCGAAGCCGATGTGGAAGTAGTTCTTCAGGACCAGCGTGTCGCCGTCGAGCGAGGCGTTGAACTCGGGGAACTTCTTCAGCGCCGCGACGGTCGCCTTGATCATGAAGGCCAGCATCGTGACCTTGATGCCGGACTTCTCGTTCTCCTTGTTCAGCTGGACGCGGAAGGCTTCCAGCTCGGTGATGTCCGCGTCGTCGTGGTTGGTGACGTGCGGGATCGTGACCCAGTTGCGATGCAGGTTGGCGCCGCTGATCTTCTTGATCCGCGACAGGTCCTTGCGTTCGACCGGGCCGAACTTCTCGAAGTCGACCTTGGGCCAGGGCAGCAGGCCGGGGAAGGCGCCACCACCGGCAGCGCCGCCGGCGGGCGCCGCGGCCTTCTGCGCGACGGTCTGCGTCGTGCCGGCCATGACGGCCTTGACGAAGCCCTGCACGTCGGATTCGGTGATGCGGCCCTTGGCGCCGGAGCCCTTCACCTCGTCGAGCGGCACGCCCAGTTCGCGGGCGATCTTGCGGATGCTCGGCGACGCGTGCGGCAGCTTGCCGGAGGGCTTGGTCGGCTCGTGCGGCGGCAGCGCGGCGGTCGGGACCTGGCGGTCCGACGGCGCCGCGGCCGGCGCGCTCGCGGCGGCCGGCGCCGGGGCGGCGGCGGCTTGCGCGGGAGCGGCAGCAGCCGGTGCCGGCGCGGCGGCACCGCCCGCGGCCTCGATCACGGCGATCTTCGAGCCCTTGGCGACCTTGTCGCCGAGCTTGACCAGCAGTTCCTTGATCACGCCGCCGTGCGACGACGGGATCTCCATCGAGGCCTTGTCGCTCTCGACGGTGATCAGGCTCTGCTCCTGCTTGACCGTGTCGCCGACCTTGACCAGCACCTCGATCACCGCGACCTCGTCGAAGTCGCCGATGTCGGGCACGACGATGTCGACGGCACCTGCCGCTGCGGCCGGGGCAGCCGGCGCGGCGGCCGGAGCCGCTGCGGGTGCGGCCTGCGGCGCGGGCGCGGCAGCCGCCGGTGCGGGCGCTGCGGCGGCCGGGGCCGGAGCGCCGGCGGCGTCGCTCTCGAGCACGACGATCAGGTCACCCTGGTTGATCGTGTCGCCGATCTTGACCTTCACTTCCTTGACGACGCCCGCCACCGAGGACGGGATCTCCATCGAGGCCTTGTCGGACTCGACGGTCAGGAGGCTCTGTTCGACTTTCACCGTGTCGCCGGGCTTGACCAGCAACTCGATGATCGCGACGTCCTTGAAGTCCCCGATGTCGGGAACCTTGACTTCCACCAATGCCATTTGTGTTGTCTCCGAGTCCGACGCTTAGGCGTACAGCGGGTTGATCTTGTCGACGTTGATGCCGTACTTCTTGAGCGCTTCCGCGACCTTGGCCTGCGGGATCTTGCCCTCGTCGGCCAGGCTCTTCAGCGCGGCCACGACGATGTAGTGGCGGTTGATCTCGAAGTGCTCACGCAGCTTGGAGCGGAAGTCGCTGCGGCCGAAGCCGTCGGTGCCCAGCACCTTGTACGAACGGCCGGCCGGGATGAAGGCGCGGATCTGCTCCGCGTAGTTCTTCATGTAGTCGGTCGACGCGATCACCGGACCCTGCACCTTGCTCAGCTGCTGCGTCACGTAGGGCACGCAGGCCAGTTCGGTCGGGTGCAGCAGGTTCCAGCGTTCCGCGTTCTGGCCGTCGCGGGCCAGCTCGTTGAAGCTGGGGCAGGACCAGACGTTGGCGCCGACGCCCCAGTCCGATTCCAGCAGCTTCTTGGCGGCCTGGCTCTCGCGCAGGATCGTGCCCGAGCCCAGCAGGTTCACCGTCAGCGGCTGCGCGCCCTGCGGCTGCACGGCCTCTTCCAGCAGGTACATGCCCTTGAGGATCTGCTCCTCGGTGCCGGCCTTCAGGCCGGGCATCGGGTAGTTCTCGTTGAGCAGGGTCAGGTAGAAGTAGACGTTCTCCTGGTTCTCGACCATGCGCTTCAGGCCGGAGTGCAGGATGACGGCGACTTCATGCGCGAAGGTCGGGTCGTAGCTGATGCAGTTCGGGATCGTGCCGGCCAGGATGTGGCTGTGGCCGTCCTCGTGCTGCAGGCCTTCGCCGTTCAGCGTCGTGCGGCCCGACGTGCCGCCCAGCAGGAAGCCGCGCGCCTGCATGTCGCCCGCCGCCCAGGCCAGGTCGCCGATGCGCTGGAAGCCGAACATCGAGTAGTAGACGTAGAACGGGATCATCACGCGGTTGTTCGTCGAGTACGACGTCGCCGCGGCGATCCAGCTGGCCATGCCGCCCGCTTCGTTGATGCCTTCCTGCAGGATCTGGCCGGCCTTGTCCTCGCGGTAGTACATGACCTGGTCCTTGTCGACCGGCGTGTAGTTCTGGCCCGCGGGGTTGTAGATGCCGATCTGGCGGAACAGGCCTTCCATGCCGAAGGTGCGCGCCTCGTCGACCAGGATGGGCACCGTGCGCGGGCCCAGGTCCTTGTCGCGCAGCAGCGTCGTCAGGAAGCGGACGTAGGCCTGCGTCGTCGAGATCTCGCGGCCTTCGGCCGTCGGATCCAGCACGGCCTGGAAGGTCGCCAGGTCGGGCACCTTCAGCGACTCTTCCGCCTGCGGACGGCGCTTGGGCAGGTAGCCGCCCAGCGTCTTGCGGCGCTCGTGCAGGTACTGCATCTCCGGCGTGTCGTCGGCCGGCTTGTAGAACGGGATCTTCGACAGTTCGCTGTCCGGGATGGGGATGTTGAAGCGGTCGCGGAAGGCCTTGATGTCCTCGTCCTGCAGCTTCTTGGTCTGGTGCGCGGTGTTCTTGCCTTCACCGATCTTGCCCATGCCGTAGCCCTTGACGGTCTTGATCAGCATGACGGTCGGCTGGCCGACGGTGTTCACCGCCTTGTGGTACGCCGCGTAGACCTTCTGCGGGTCGTGGCCGCCACGGTTCAGGCGCCAGATGTCCTCGTCGGACATGCTCTCGACCATCTTCAGCAGCTCGGGATGCTTGCCGAAGAAATGCTTGCGCACGAACGCGCCGTCATTGGCCTTGTAGGCCTGGTAGTCGCCGTCCAGCGTCTCCATCATGACCTTGCGCAGCAGCTCCTGCTTGTCGCGCGCCAGCAGCGGGTCCCAGTACGAGCCCCAGATCAGCTTGATGACGTTCCAGCCGGAGCCGCGGAATTCGCCTTCCAGCTCCTGGATGATCTTGCCGTTGCCGCGCACCGGGCCGTCCAGGCGCTGCAGGTTGCAGTTGACGACGAAGATCAGGTTGTCCAGCTTCTCGCGCGCGGCCAGGCCGATCGCGCCCAGGCTTTCCGGCTCGTCCATCTCGCCGTCGCCCAGGAAGACCCAGACCTTGCGCTTGGACGTGTCGGCGATGCCGCGGGCGTGCAGGTACTTCAGGAAGCGCGCCTGATAGATCGCCATCAGCGGGCCCAGGCCCATGGACACGGTCGGGAACTGCCAGAACTCGGGCATCAGCTTCGGATGCGGGTAGCTCGACAGGCCCTTGCCTTCGACTTCCTGGCGGAAGTTGTTCAGCTGGTCCTCGGTGATGCGGCCTTCCAGGAAGGCGCGGGCGTAGATGCCGGGCGCGCTGTGGCCCTGGATGTAGAGCAGGTCGCCGCCATGGACGCCGCCCTCCGCGGTGTCATCGCCGTGCCAGAAGTGGTTGAAGCCGCAGCCCAGCATCGTCGCCAGCGAGGCGAAGCTCGAGATGTGGCCGCCCAGGTCGCCGCCGTCTTCCGGATGCAGGCGGTTCGCGCGCACCACCATCGCCATCGCGTTCCAGCGCATGAAGGCGCGCAGGCGCTCTTCCATCTCGATGTTGCCGGGGAAGCGCTCTTCCTTGTCGGCCGGGATGGTGTTGACGTAGGCCGTGGTGGCCGAGAAGGGCACGTCGATGCCGGCCTGACGCGCGTGGTCGATCAGGGTCTCGAGCAGGAAGTGGGCGCGATCACCGCCTTCCTCACCGATGACGGCGGACAGGGCGTCCAGCCATTCCTTGGTTTCGAGGGCGTCGGTGTCATTGGCGGCTGCGCCGAGGAACGACTGGGGCTGCGCGGACATGTCTTGTCTCCTAGCTATCTCAATCACGGCCTTCTGGCGGGCTGGTTGCCACGCGAGGCTCTCGGTTCGAACGGGTCACTGTGCCCGAACTTGCGAGAACCGTCATGCGTGCGCCGTCATGCGTTCGCACGCGGCAAACCCCACCGGAAGGGCTATGGCGGCGGAGTGTCGCATAAGCCGCTCATTTTCCAAATAGCGCGATGCGTTTCCATATCATGAAATGCAATAGCCTTTGGAGGCCTCGTTTCGTGACGGATGTCTTTCACGATGCGATCCGGGAATGCCCGGATCGGGAATGCCCCGGGGCCGCCCGGCCCGGGGCGGGCTGAACGCGCCGGGATAATCGCGCCCATGTTGTCCCGCCTCGATGTCCAAGGCTTTGCGCGCCGTGCCCTGAATCCCGTCAAACGCCTGATCTCGGCGTGGTGGCGCCGGCAGTCCCCGTCCCGGCAGGACCGCTTCGCGACCTTGGGGCCGCTGCTGTCGGTGGTGCTGTTCCTGGCGGCGATCGTGTCGGCCTTCTGGTACCTGCGCAACGAGGAGATCGAGCGCGAAGCCGAGGCCGTCAAGCGCGACACCGAGATGGCGCAGCAGCAGATCCGCTCGCGCCTGATCGAGAACGAGGACCTCCTGATCCCGCTGCAGCGCGACCTGGCCAACCGCTCGATCGACAACCTCGAGTTCACGCAGCGCGCGATGGCGATCGCGCGCAACCGGCCCGAGATCACCCACATCACCTGGCTGAACGCGCGCCGCGAGAAGCGCGTCAGCGTCGCGGCGATCGGCGAGCAGGCCGAGTCGCTGATGACGCTGGAGGGCAGCGACCCGTCCATGCCCAACGGCCACGCCAACAGCGAGCCCGAGCGCGCCTTCCAGGGCGCGCGCGACCGGCGCACGCGGACGTATTCGGCCTCCTTCGCCGACGCCAACAACTCGACCGTCTTCCAGCTGCAGCTGCCGCTGAGCGACCGCGCCGGCTTCGCCGGCGTGCTGATCGCCGAGTACGCGGTCGAAGGCCTGCTGCGCTACTCGGTCCCCAACGAGCTGACCTCGCGCCACGCGGTCGCGGTACTCGACCCGCGCGAGCAGGTCGTCGCCAGCACGGTCACGCCGATGCCGGGCAAGCGCATCACGCGCGCCCCGATCTATCACGAGGTGCCGATGGCCCCCGCGCCCGGCCTGGTGTTGCGCGGCCAGGGCTATCGCACGTCGATCGGCCTGATCTCCAACACGCTGTTCTGGATGGTCATGGCACTGTCGGTGCTGACCGTCTGGATGCTGCTCGGCACCTGGAAGCACATGCGCCGCCGCGCGCAGGTGCAGAACGCGCTCGCCGCCGAGACCAACTTCCGGCGCGCGATGGAGAACTCCATGCTGACCGGCATGCGGGCGATGGACCTGGAGACGCGCATCAGCTACGTCAATCCGGCCTTCTGCGCGATGACGGGCTTCGCCGAGTCCGAGCTGATCGGCCGCAAGCCGCCCTTCCCCTACTGGCCGCCGGACCGCTACGAGGAGAACCTGCGCCTGCTGCAGCAGGAGATGCAGGGCCGCAGCCCGGCCGGCGGTTCCGAGGTGAAGGTGATGCGCAAGGACGGCAGCATCTTCGACGCCCGCATGTACGTCTCGCCGCTGATCGACCCCAAGGGCAAGCAGAACGGCTGGATGACCTCGATGACCAACATCACCGAGGCCAAGCGCGTGCGCGACCAGTTGTCGGCCTCGCACGAGCGCTTCACCACGGTGCTGGAAGGCCTGGACGCGGCGGTGTCGGTGCTGTCGGTGCAGCAGGGCGAACTGCTCTTCGCCAACCGCAGCTACCGGCTGTGGTTCGGCGCCGATCCGAAGGGGCACGCGATGCTGGCGGGCTCGCAGCCGGCCGGGCTGGCCGGCGCGACGAGCACTCAGGAGGCGGGCTACGCGGCGGGCGCGGGCGGTGACGGCGGCCATGGCGAGGAAGAAGACGTCGACGGCTACGGCGGCCTGCCCGCGCAGCACCTGACCGAGGTCGGCGGCGATTCGCGCGAAGTGTTCATCGCGCAGCTCGACATGTGGTTCGACGTCCGCGCGCGCTACCTGCAGTGGACCGACGGCCGCCTGGCGCAGATGCTGATCGCCACCGACATCACCGCGCGCCGGCATGCCGAGGCCCAGCAGCAGCAGCAGACCGAGAAGGCGCAGGTCACCAGCCGGCTGATCACGATGGGCGAGATGGCGTCGAGCGTCGCGCACGAGCTCAACCAGCCGCTGACCGCGATCACCAACTACTGCAACGGCATGGTCTCGCGCGTGCGCGGCGACAACATCCAGAAGGACGACCTGATCGTCGCGCTGGAGAAGACCGCCAAGCAGGCGCAGCGCGCGGGGCAGATCATCCACCGCATCCGCGCCTTCGTGAAGAAGAGCGAGCCGCAGCGCCAGCCCGCGTTCGCGGCGTCGATCGTCGAGGATTCGGTCGAGCTGGCCGGCATCGAGCTGCGCCGGCGCAACGTGCAGATCCACACCTACGTCGCGCAGCGGCTGCCGGTGATGCGCGTCGATCCGATCCTGATTGAACAGGTGCTGCTGAACCTGCTCAAGAACGCCGCCGAGGCGATCGACAACGCGGCGCTGCCGCCCTCGCGCCGCCACATCGAGTTGCGCGTCGTGCCCAAGCACACCGCCGAACTCGGCGCCAACATCGAGTTCTCGGTGACCGACATGGGACCGGGCCTACCGGTCGAGGTCATCGAGCGCATGTACGAGGCCTTCTTCTCCACGAAGGCCGATGGACTGGGGATCGGCCTAGGGTTATGCCGGTCCATCATCGAGTCCCACCAGGGTCGGATCCGTGCCGAGAACCTCTACAATGGCCCGTCCATCGTCGGGTGCCGGTTCGCCTTCACGATCCCCGTGGACATTCCGCGTCCGGAGTCTTCACTCGCCCCTCTGGACAAGAGCGGCGACGCAGGGACGGGCACTGCACACAACACCGCAGCAACACCATGAGCTTGATTCCGAAGAAGGGTAACGTCTATGTCGTCGACGATGACGAGGCCGTGCGAGATTCCTTGCAATGGTTGCTGGAAGGCAAGGACTACCGGGTCAAGTGCTACGACTCCGCCGAGAGTTTCCTGAGCCGCTACGACCCGCGCGAAGTCGCCTGCCTGATCGCCGACATCCGCATGGAAGGCATGAGCGGCCTGGAACTCCAGGACAAGCTGATCGAACGCAAGAGCCCGCTGCCCATCGTCTTCATCACCGGCCACGGCGACGTGCCGATGGCGGTGCAGACGATGAAGAAGGGCGCGGTCGACTTCATCGAGAAGCCGTTCAAGGAAGAGGAACTGCTGTCGCTGGTCGAGCGCATGCTGGACCAGGCCCGCGGCGCCTTCGCCACGCAGCAGGAAGCGGCCAGCCGCGACGCGCTGCTGTCGCGCCTGACGACGCGCGAGGCGCAAGTGCTGGAACGCATCGTCGCCGGCCGCCTGAACAAGCAGATCGCCGACGACCTGGGCATCAGCATCAAGACGGTGGAAGCGCATCGCGCCAACATCATGGAGAAGCTGAACGCCAACACCGTGGCCGATCTGCTGAAGATCGCGCTCGGCGCGAACACGCAGGCCAAGGCCGGCTGATCCGACGACGACACCGAGAGGCCGCTGCGAAGCGGCCTCTTTGCATTCCGGGCAGAGCGATCCTCTGCCCTTGCGCTTTTCTGCTTTTCCAGTTTCTGCTTTCCCCGTTTTTGAGTCACTGAATCCGGAGTACCGACATGACCGCACAACTGATCGACGGCAATGCCCTGTCCAAGCAACTGCGCGCCGAAGTGGCGACGCGCGCCGCCGCGCTGACGGCCAAGGGCGTGAAGCCTGGCCTGGCCGTGGTGCTGGTCGGCGAGAACCCCGCGAGCCAGGTCTACGTGCGCAACAAGGTCAAGGCCTGCGAGGACGCCGGCCTGCACTCGGTGCTGGAGAAGTACGCCGACACGATGACCGAGGCGGAGCTGCTCGCGCGCGTCGACGCGCTGAACAACGACCCCACGATCCACGGCATCCTGGTGCAGCTGCCGCTGCCCAAGGGCATCGACGCGCACAAGGTCATCGAGGCGATCGCGCCGGAGAAGGACGTCGACGGTTTCCACGTCGCCAGCGCCGGCGCGCTGATGGTCGGCCAGGACGGCTTCAAGCCGTGCACGCCCTACGGCTGCATGAAGATGCTGGAGTTCATCGGCTATGACACCAAGGGCAAGCACGCCGTCGTGATCGGCCGCAGCAACATCGTCGGCAAGCCGATGGCGATGCTGCTGCTGCAGGCCAACGCGACCGTGACCGTCTGCCACAGCGCGACGCCGGACCTGGCCCACTTCACGCGTCAGGCCGACATCGTCGTGGCGGCGGTGGGCAAGCGCAACGTGCTGACCGCCGACATGGTCAAGCCGGGCGCGGTGGTGCTGGACGTCGGCATGAACCGCACCGAGGAAGGCAAGCCCTGCGGCGACGTCGACTTCGACGGCGTCAAGGAAGTCGCCGGCTGGATCACGCCGGTGCCGGGCGGCGTCGGGCCGATGACGATCACGATGCTGCTGGTCAATACGATGGAGTCGGCAGAGCGCGCTGCCGCCGCTCGCTGATCCTCATCGCACCATGACAAACGGGCGGCCAGTGGCCGCCCGTTGTCGTTGAAGAGCGCGTCCGTACTGCCACCGCCGCTGGCCCTCACCCCCTGCCCTTGTATGTAGCAAAGTAGCCCAGGCCGTCACAGGCCGACCAGCCCAGGGTAGGCGCTTCGGCGCCATGCCGAGGGAGAGCGAGGGTCGTGGTGGCCGACCTCATTCGCCATGACGGACAGCCCGAACGGTTGTGAGGTCCATTGAGGCCGTATCGAACGCAAGGAAGGGCGCTGTCATGAGCGAAGAGATCTTCATCGGTATCGACGTTTGCAAGGCTTGGTTGGACGTGGCTCAGGTGCCCGCTCCGCCTTGTATGTAGCAAAGTAGCCCAGGCCGTCACAGGCCGACCAGCCCAGGGTAGGCGCTTCGGCGCCATGCCGAGGGAGAGCGAGGGTCGTGGTGGCCGACCTCATTCGCCATGACGGACAGCCCGAACGGTTGTGAGGTCCATTGAGGCCGTATCGAACGCAAGGAAGGGCGCTGTCATGAGCGAAGAGATCTTCATCGGTATCGACGTTTGCAAGGCTTGGTTGGACGTGGCTCAGGTGCCCGCTCCGCCTGCCGACAAGTCCGGTGCGTTGGCCACGAGGGTGGACAACGACGAGCCCGGACGAGCAGTGCTGGTGTCGCAGCTCAAGAAGCTGGGGCCCACGCTGGTGGTGATGGAGGCCACCGGTGGCTTCGAGGCGGCGCTGGCGGGTGAGCTGTGCGCGGCGGGAATCGCCGTGGCGGTGGTCAATCCCAAGAAGGTGCGCGACTTCGCCCGGGCCGCCGGCGTCCTTGCCAAGACGGACCGGCTGGACGCGAAGGTGCTGGCCGAGTTTGCTCAGCGCATGCGTCCGCAGGTGTACGCGCTGCCGGATGAGACGCAGCAGGAAATCATCGAACTGGTGGATCGGCGAGCGCAGTTGGTGACCATGCGCGCACAGGAAAAGAACCGCTTGTCCACGGTCAAGCACGTGGCGCGCACGAGCGTGCGACAGCACATCGAGTGGCTGGATAAGCGGATCAAGGAGATCGACAAGGATCTGGACGGTCGCTTGAAGGACTCGACGATCTACCAGCCCAAGTACGAGCTGCTGGACAGCGTGCCGGGTATTGGCCGAGTCACGATCACGATGCTGCTGGGACGCCTGCCGGAGTTGGGCAGCTTGGACCGCAAGCGCGTGGCGGCGCTGGTGGGCCTGGCGCCGTTTGCCGACGACAGTGGCAAGCGGCGCGGCCAGCGCTACATCCAGGGCGGACGAGCAGACGTCCGCACGGCGATGTACATGGCTGCGCTCACGGCCAAACGATGCAACGGGCCCATCAAGGCGTTGTACGAACGCCTGCGCTTGGCGGGCAAGCCCTTCAAGGTCGCGATGACTGCATGCATGCGCAAGCTGCTGATCATCCTCAACGCCATCCTCAAAACCGGCCAACCCTGGAGAAACGCCGAAGGCGCTTGACACGGTTGCTCTCCCGCAAGCGGGAGAGGGGGTAAGAAGAGCTCAGTTCGTATCGGCCTCGCGCAGCGTCTGGACGACCGGGCGCTGCAGCACCCCGCGCAGCGCCCACCAGCCGGCCAGTTGCGCCAGCACGGCGCCGCCGATGGTCGTGCCGATCAGCACCCAGGGCTTGAACTGCCATTCGAAGTCGAAGGCGTAGTGCGTCAGCGCCCACCCCAGCGCCTGGGCGGCGATGCCGGCGAGGAAACCGGCGAGCGCGCCCAGCCCGAGCAACTCGGCGCGCTGCACCGCGGCGAGCAGCGCGCTCGACGCGCCGAAGGCCCGCATCAACGCGAACTCCCGCGTGCGCGCATCACGTGACCCCACCGCCGCCACCAGCAGCACGACCACGCCCAGCGCCAGCGCCACCGCGAACAGCAGCTGCACGGCCATGATCACCTGCTCCAGCACCTGCTGGACCTGGTGCAGTTCCGCGGACACGTCGATCAGCGTCAGGTTGGGGAACTCCTTGACCAGCTTGCGATCGAGCGCCGCCGCGGCGCCCTGCCCCTCCGGCGAGCGGTACGCGGAGATGAAGCTGACCGGCAGCTCCGGCATCTCCGCGCGCGGGTACAGCACGAAGAAGTTGACCCGCATCGATCCCCAGTCGACCTTGCGCAGCGAGGTGATCTTCGAGTCGACCAGCACGCCCGCGATGTCGAAGCGCATCGTGTCGCCGAGCTTCAGGCCGAGCTGCTCCGCGAGGCCCTGCTCGACGCTGACGCCGTCCTTCTCCTCGGCCGTCCAGGTCCCGCCGGCGATCAGGTTGTGCGACGGCAGCGTGCCGCTGTGACTGAGGTTGAACTCCCGCTCCACCAGGCGCTGGGCGCGCTCCTCGGTGAAGCGGCTGGCCTTGATCGCCTCGCCGTTGATGGCGACCAGCCGGCCGCGGATCATCGGGTACCAGTCGTAGTCCTTGACGCCGGCCTTGTCGAGATCGCCACGGAAACCCGGGCCCTGCTCCGGCTGGATGTTGATGACGAAACGGTCCGGCGCGTTCACCGGCGTCGCGGCGCGCCAGCTCTCGATCAGGTCGGTGCGCATCAGCACCAGCAACGCCAACGCGAGCAGCCCCAGCGACAACGAGCCGACCTGCAGCACCGCGAAGGCCGGCCGCGCGGCGACTTGCCGCGTCGCCAGCAGCAGCCAGCGCGGCGCGCCGGCCTGCGGCACGAGCCGACGCAGCGCCAGCACGGCGCCATAGGCGAGCAGCGCGAAGAGCCCCAGCGCAACGGCGAAGCCGCCGGTGGCGAACAGCCCCAGCCGCCAGTCCGCCGACAGCGCCGTCAGCACTGCGGAGAAACCGATGACGCCTGCCAGCAGCACGGCGATCGAGCCCATCTTCGGTCGGCCCAGTTCACGCCGGATCACGCGCAGCGGCGGCACGGCCGCCAGCTGCAGCACCGGCGGCAGACCGAAGCCCAGCAGCAGACTCATGCCCATGCCCAGTCCCAGCAGGACCGGCCAGATGCCGGGCGCCGGGAGATTGACCTCGATCAGTCCCGCGAGCATCGCGATGAAGCCGTAATGCAGCAGGAAACCGAGCAGCACGCCGATCGCGCTGCCGATCAGGCCGACGGTGGCGAACTCCAGCGTGAACACCCAGGTGAGCCGGCGCTGCGGCTGGCCGAGCACACGCAGCATCGCGCAGTCGTCGAGGTGGCGGTTGGCGAATTCACGCGCCGCGAGCGCGACCGCGATGGCGGCAAGCAACGCGGCCAACAGCGCGACGAGGTTCAGGAACTTGGTCGCGCGGTCCAGCGTCTGGCGCATCTCGGGGCGGCCGGTCTCGAGCGACTCCAGCCGCACGCCGCGCCAGTTGCCGTCCTTCAACTGCTGACGGGTCTGCGCGTTGAACTGCTGCACCGAGGCCGCCTCACCGATCACGGCGAAGCGATAGGTGATGCGGCTCGCGGGCTGGATCAGCGCGGTCGCGGCGATGTCGGACTGCGCCAGCATCACGCGCGGCGCGAAGTTCATGAAACCGGCGCCGCGATCGGGCTCGTTCGAGATCTCGCCGGCGATCTTCAGCGTCGAATCACCGAGCAGCAGCGGATCGCCGACCTTCAGTCCCAGTGCGCTCAGCACGCCCGGATCGACCCACACGGTGCCGGCCGCCGGCGCGCCGACCTGGCGACCGTCCTTCAGCGACAGCGCGCCGCGCAGCGGATAACGCGGGCTGACCGACTTCACCGCCACCAGCCGGCTGCCGCCGCCCTGGTCCTCGTTGGCGCGGGCCATGCTGGGGAAGTTGAGCGTCTCGACGCTGCTCAGGTTCAGGCGCTGGGCAAGCTCCTTCAGCGGCGCGGGCGTCGGTTGATCGCTGGCGACGACCGCGTCCCCGCCCAGCAGCTGCGCCGCGTCGCGACGCAGGCCCTGGTCCAGCCGATCCGACAGGAAGGCCACCGCGCACACCGCGGCGACGGCCAGCATCAGGGCCAGGATCAGCAGATGGAGTTCGCCCGCGCGGAAGTCGCGCCAGGTCTGCAGTCCCATCTGCCGCCATAACGACGGCGGTCGGCGGCCGATGGGAGAACCGGAAGCCGGCCGGGCCGAGGGGGTCCCGGCCGGCGTGCCGGCAGATGCGCCGGCAGGTGCGCCGGCGGGGGTGGCGGACGGAGAAGACGGGTGCGCGCTCATGCGCGGACTGTAGCGAACCGCATGCCCGCGCGCTGGCACAGGGGTGCGGCCATGCAATCGGCTTGAACAGTCCGTGCAACCGGTTTTGACGATGCGGCTCCTGCCCGGGCGTTCAATGGACTGCATGAACACCCACTTCCCTCCCCTGTTCGTCTCCCATGGCTCGCCGATGATCGCGCTGGAGCCCGGCGAGGCGGGCGCCTTCATGCAACGCCTCGGCCGGACGCTGGACGCCGTCTGGGGCCGGCCGAAGGCGGTGCTGGCGATCTCCGCGCACACGACCGCGCGCGAGGCCGTCCTGCTCGGCACGGATCGCCACGAAGCGGTGTACGACTTCGGCGGATTCCCGCCGGCGCTGTATCAGCTGCGTTACGACGCCCCTGGCGATCGCGCGCTGACCGCGCGGATCGGCGAGACGCTCGCCCTCCCCGTCTTCGACCACGGCGGGCTGGACCACGGCATCTGGACCTCGCTGCGATTCCTCTATCCCGATGCCGACGTGCCGGTCATCCCGCTCACGCTGACGGCGCAGGCCTCGCCGGCGCAACTGTTCGAGCTGGGCGAAAGGCTGCAGGCGCTGTCGCGCGAGGGGGTGCTGATCCTGGGCACCGGCAGCATCACGCACAACCTGCGCCTGCTGATGCGGGCGACGGCCGAGGGTCTGCCGGAGATGGCCGAATCGGCAGCCTTCCGAAGCTGGTTCGCGGAACGCTCCGCCGCACGGGATTGGGACGCGCTGGCAGCCTATCGGACGCAGGCGCCTGGCGCCGCGTTGATGCATCCGACGGATGAACACCTGCTGCCCTGGTATGTCGCCGCGGGCGCCGGCGGTCGCGACGACGCGCCGATCCGCATCCACGAAGGCGTGACCTTCGGCGCGCTGGGGATGGACGCCTACGCGTTCGGTCCCCAGGCCGGGCGCCTGTCCCAGGCGCTGGTCGGTTGAACGGTCGGCAGCTCTTGAAGCCTCAGCGCCCCCGAGGGATCGGGGGCGTCCGAAGCGCCGAAGACGTCAGAGGAAGATCGCCGCCAGGATGCCGAGGATCAGCGCCCACTTGACGACGTAGTAGCCGGTGCGGGACTTCGCCTTGAACGCCTTGAAGAACAGGCGCACCTTGTAGGCGTGATAGAAGAACTTGTTGAGGCCGCCGATGGGCTCGCTCTCCAGGTTCTGCGTCGCGGCGGACGTCATCACCAGCTTGCCGAACGCGCGATTCAGCCAACGGATCGGCGCGAAGTGGACCGGGCGCTCCACGTCGCAGAACAGGATCACGCGCTGATGCGTCGTGGTGTTCTCGGCGTAATGGATGAAGGTCTCGTCGAACATCACGTCCTCGCCGTCCTTCCAGTGGTACTTCTCGCCGTCGACGTCGATGTAGCAGCCCGGATCGTTGGGCGTCGTCAGGCCGAGGTGGTAACGCAACGAGCCCGCGTACGGGTCGCGGTGGCGCACCAGCTTCGCGCCCGGCGGCAGCGACGCGAACATCGCCGCCTTCACGCCGGGGATCTGCTTGAGCAGCTCGACCGTTTTCGGGCACAGCGCGTTCGCCGAGGCCATGTCCCGGTCGTACCACTTCAGGTAGAAGCGCTTCCAGCCGGTGCGGAAGAACGAGTTGAAGCCGATGTCGTTGTAGCCGGACGCGGCCTTGATGTAGCCCTCGTCGTTGAGCTTCAGGGCTTCCTCGCGGATCACCTGCCAGTTGTCGCGCAGCAGGCTGAGCTCGGGGAACTCCGAGGTCTTCAGGTAGGGCGTGGCCGGCGCGCGGGAGAACAGGTACATGACCGCGTTGATCGGCGAGATCAGCACGGTGAAGTCGGTCAGCGCGCGGGCCAGCTTGAAGCGGACACGCCCGCGGAAGTGGGCATACAGCGCCGAGGCGATGAAGATCGCCAGCACCCAGTAACGCGTGGGCGGCAGCCAGTCGGCCATGTGCGGGACTCCAGCAAGAGAAGCCCGCGATTATCGACGATCGAACGCGAGCGACACGGCCCAGAACATCAAGCCCCCGAACGCCAGGGCGACCCCCACCCATCCAGTGGACGTCCAGCCGTGGCCGGCGGCGATCGCCAGGCCGCCCAGCCAGGGGCCGAGCGCGTTCGCCGCGTTGAAGGCCGAGTGGTTCAGCGCCGCGGCCAGCGTCTGCGCCTCGCCGGCGACGTCCATCAGCCGGGTCTGCAGCACGGCACCGAGACCGCCGCCGCAACCGATCAGGAACACCACCGGCAGCAGCGTCCACAGGCTGCCGGCCGCGAACGGGTACAGCGCCAGCGAGGCCGCGCTCCACAGCAGCAGCCCCCCGATGGTGGGCATCAGCGCGCGGTCGGCGGCCCAGGCGGAGACCAGCGTGCCCGCGGTCATGCCCATGCCGAACACGCTCAGCACCACCGGCAGCATGCCGGGGCCGGTGCGGGTGACCTCCAGCAGCGTGGAGCCGAGGTAGGTATAGACGGCGAACATGCCGCCGAAGCCGATCGTCGCGATCCCGAGCGTCAGCCAGACCTGGCGACGGCCGAGCGCGCCGAGCTCGCGCATGGCACTCGCGCCCGGCTGGACGCGATCGCGCGGCGCGTGCAACGCGACCAGCGCGGCGGTCAGCAACGCCAGCAGCGTCACGACGCCGAAGCCCCAGCGCCATCCGGCCCATTGCCCCAGCGCGTTGGCCAGCGGCACGCCGACGATGGTCGCCACGGTGAGTCCCAGCATCATGAGACTGATTGCCTGCGCGCGGCGCGCCGGCGCGACCAGCGAGGCGGCGACCAGCGCGCCGACGCCGAAGTAGGCGCCATGCGGCAGGCCGCTGAGGAAGCGGAATAGCAGCATCGCGTGATACCCGGGGGCGAGCGCGCTCAGGCCATTGCCGACGGCGAAGGCCAGCATCAGCGCGATCAGCAGCGTGCGTCGCGGCACCTTGGCGCCGAGCACCGCCAGCAGCGGTGCGCCGACCACCACGCCCAGCGCGTAGGCGCTGATCACGTGGCCCGCCGTCGGGACATCGATGCCGAGATCGGGCGCGAAGAACGGGACCAGGCTCATCGCCGCGAATTCGGTCGTGCCGATCGCGAAACCGCCGATCGCCAGCGCGAGCAGGGCCCAGCCCGTGTGCGCGACCGGCGTCGGGTCGTCGGAGAGCTGGGGAGAAGCGATCGGAGAGGCGGCGGACATGTCGGACGGCTGAAAGGAAACGCTCAGGGAGCGTTCAGGAAACGTTCAGCATTGCAACACGGATCGGGTCGCCCCACCGGTGGCGGGGACTGGAGAGCGCCCTGGGGAAGGGGCTGGGACCGCCTGCCTGGAGCGGCGCCGTAGGCACTCGTCGGAGGCGTGTCTCTGGAGCGGGCGAAGGGAGTCGAACCCTCGTCATTGGCTTGGGAAGCCAAGGTAATAGCCGTTATACGACGCCCGCGGAGGAGGCGCATTATGGCCCAAGCGAGCGGCGGTCTAGCGGCCCCAGGCCACCGCTCAGCGGGTGCGCTGACCGATCAGTTGAGACAGCAGGCGCTGGAGTTCTGCTTCGGCCAGCGGGTTCAGGCCCACGAAGCGGCAGCCGATGTGGACCTGTTCGCCGGCCAGGAACGACCGGAAGCTGCGCCGGATACGCACCTCGAGATCGGTCACCAGCACGAGCTGATCGCCGACCATCACCCTCGCCTGCGAGACCTTCTGCCCGAGGAACAGGCCGCGTCCCTCCTCGACCGTGCCGCGCAGCCCAAGACCGCCCAGCGACACATCGTCCACGCTCAGGCTGCGGGCGCGGCCCAGCAGCACGAACTCGACGCGCACCGCGGGCCCGAGCGGCACATCGCGGCGCGGGGTGCTGCGGCGCTCGTCGCCGTCGCCGTCGCCGTCGCCGTCGACATCTTCGGGCGCTGCGCCAGCGTCGGCCTCAGCCGCAGCCGCAATCACATCGACGGCGTCGACGTCGGCGGCAGCGGGGGCGATGCCTTCGGCGGCGACTGGCGCTTCATTGGCCGCAGGTGGTTTCGGTCGGAATCGGAGGCGGAACATGGGAAGGTCGGAAAGCACAGGCCCCCGGGTTGTATGCGCTCCGGGTGAACGCCTTCATGTCTGGCCGACCTGGAAACGTGACCGATTTCACGCCCGCGAACATCCGCTTACAGGACCCACCCGCCGTCGATCGTGAGGCTGGCGCCGGTCATGTAGCCCGACTCGGGGCCGGCCAGGTAGGACACCAGGGCCCCGATCTCTCGGGGCTGGCCCATCCGGCCCAGCTTCAACTTGTCCTGGAGGTAATCCGCGAACGGCGCGGTCATGTCAGTGGCGATCGGCCCCGGCTGCACGTTGTTGATCGTGATGCCCCGCGGCGCGAGATCCAGTGCCAGGTTCTGGACCATCGACGCCACCGCGGCCTTGGTCATCGCGTACACGCTGCTGCCCGGCGAACCGGTGCGGACCGCCGTGTTGCTGCCGATGGTGATCACGCGCCCACCATCGCGCATCTGCGCCACCGCGGCCTGGATCGCGAGGAAGACGCCGCGTACGTTGACGCTCAGAGACAGGTCGAGGTCTTCGAGCGACACGACGTCGATCGTCCCGTGCCGCAGCACGCCCGCGTTGACGACGACCGCGTCCAGCCGTCCCAGCCGCTCGGCCGCCTCCGCCACCGCCGCGCGGATCGCGACCGGGTCGGCGCTGTCGGCCTGGATCGCCAGGCCTCGCCCGCCGGCGGCCTCCACCACGCCGAGCGCCGCTTGCGCCGCGTCCGGCCGCGACACATAGGTCAGCGCGACGTCGAAACCGTCCTTCGCGAGCCGCTCCACGATGCCCGCGCCGATGCCGCGCGAACCGCCGAAGACCAGCGCGACACGTCGAGTGCCCTGCGGCTCCGGGTTCATGTTTTCGTCCTTCACGGCTTCCACTCTTTTCTGGAACGATCGTTCCACAATCGGTCAAAAAAAAGCAGGCTCACTTCAGAGCCTGCAGCGACAGTCGCGCCAACGCGCGCAATTCGGTGTCCGTCGCGCCCCCGCGCGCAGCCAGACGCAAGGCGGCGATCTGCGCGAAGACGAAGGCCACCGCGTGTTTCGCTTCGACCACCGCGGACAGCTCCCCCTTGGCCTGCGCATCCCGGATGCGTTCCAGCAGCGCCGCCTGCATCGCCCGGCCGCCCGCCGCGCGGATCTCGACCAGCGCCGCACTGCCCTCGCTGTCCATGCCGAACTCCTGCACCGAGCCCACGCCCAGGCACGGGAGGTGCGCCTCGTTCACGACGCGCTTGAGCAATCGCTCGATGCCGTCCAGCGCGGTCTTGCCGCTCTTGAGCGCCTCGATGTGCCGGCTGGTCTCGCTCTGCGCGTAACGCTGCAACGCCGCGCAGTACAGCGGCCACTTGCCGCCGTAGGTGCTGTACAGGCTCTGCTTGCCGATGCCCATCGAGGCAGTGAGCATCTCCGCGGAACTGCCCGCGTAGCCGTGCTCGCGGAACACCGCCACCGCGGCGTCCAGCGCCTCGTCGGGATCGAACTGCTTCGGTCTGGCCATGGGGCGGACTGTAGCCGTTCTGGAATGACCGTTCCATAAATGAGGCTTTCACCTCGGACCGGCGCCAGGATCGAACCGACCTCAGTCCCAGGCGGGCGCGAAGTCCGGATTGGCCAGCCGTTCGCCGCGATCGAGCGTGGCGATGCGGGCCATGTCGTCATCGCTCAGGCGCAAGCGCAGCGCTTCCAGATTGGCGGCCTGGTTGGCGGGCTTCGTCGACGACGGGATCACCGCGAATCCCCGTTGCAGCAGCCAGGCCAGCGACACCTGCGCCGGCGTCGTGCCATGCCGCGCGGCGATGTCGAGCAGCACCGGCTCGGTCATGACCTTGCCGTAGGCCAGCGGCATGTAGGCGGTCAGGTGCAAGCCCGCCGCCTTTGCATGATCGACGACCTGGTGGTTCTGCAGGAAGGGGTGGATCTCGACCTGGTTGGTCGCCAGCTCGTGGACGCCGACGAGATCGATCGCTTCACGCATCTGCGCGACGGTGAAATTGGACAGGCCGATCGCCCGCGTCAGGCCGAGGCGCTTCGCTTCGATCAGCGCGTCGAGCGTGTCCTTCAGCGGCACCGCGCCGCCGGGCGACGGCCAGTGGATCAGCGTGAGGTCGACAGCCGCCATGCGCAGCTTCGCGAGGCTCTCACGCAGGCTGGGAATCAGGCGGTCGCCGGCCAGTTGCTCGGTCCAGATCTTGGTCGTGACGAACAGCTCGGCGCGCGGCACGCCGCTCTCGGCGATCGCCTGGCCGACCTCGGCTTCGTTGCCGTAGATCTGCGCGGTGTCGATGTGGCGGTAGCCGAGCGACAGGCCGCTCTTGACCGCATCGATGACGATCTGGCCCTTCAGGCGGAAGGTGCCGAGGCCCAGCGGCGGCATGGGGATGGCGACGGGATAGGAGGTGGGGTGGGAGGTGGGTGTGCTCATGAGGAACTCCGGAAGATGCGGGACAGGCGCAGCGAGCGTGCGCGATCAATGGCCGACGGCGATCGGCGCGGCGCCGGCGGCACGCGCCGGCAGCGGGAAGCGGCGGTCGAGGCGACCTGCCAGCACGGTGAGCGCGAAGGCGCCGAGCACGACGATCGCGCCGATCCAGGGCGTGTGCAACAGGCCCAGATGCTCGACGATCAGACCGCCGCCCCAGGCGCCGCCGGCGATGCCGAGGTTGAACGCGGCGATGTTCAGGCCCGAGGCGACGTCGACGGCCTGTGGCGCATGCGCTTCGGCCTGCTGGACGACGTAGAGCTGCAGCCCGGGCACGTTGCCGAAGGCGAAGGCGCCCCAGGCGAGCACGGTCAGCACGGCGAAGACCGGTGACTGCGCGGTGAGGCTCAGCACGAACAGCACGGCGGCCAGCCCCAGGAAGATCAGCTTGAGCGCGCCGATCGGGCCGCGCTTGTCCGCGAGCTTGCCGCCCCAGACATTGCCGACCGCGACCGAGAGGCCGTACACGAGCAGCACGAGGCTGACGCCGTTGGCGGAGATGCCGCTGACCTGCTGGAGGATCGGGGCGAGGTAGGTGAAGGCGATGAACGAACCGCCGTAGCCGACCGCCGTCATCGCGTAGACGAGCAGCAGGCGCGGCTGACGCAGCGGCTCGAGCTGGTGAAGCAGGCTGGCCGGCGCGGGCTGGGCGAGCTTGCGCGGCACGAAGGCCAGGCTGGCGACGAAGGCGATGAGGCCGAGCGCCGCGACGGCGAGGAAGGTTGCGCGCCAGCCGAAGTGCTGGCCGACGAAGGTGCCCAGCGGCACGCCGGTGACCAGCGCGACGGTGAGCCCCGAGAACATCGTCGCGATGGCGCTGGCCGCCTTTTCGCGGGGGACGAGGCTGGTGGCGATGGTCGAGCCGATCGAGAAGAACACCCCGTGCGCCAGGCCGGTCAGCACGCGGGCGACGACGAGCGCGCCATAGCCCGGCGCGAGCCATGCGAGCAGGTTGCCCGCGGTGAACAGCAGCATCAGCGCGAGCAGCAGCCGCTTGCGCGGCCAGCGGCCGGAGAGCGCGGTGAGGACGGGGGCGCCGACGGCGACGCCCAGCGCGTACAGCGAGACCAGCAGGCCCGCGGACGGCAGGCTGACGCCGAGGTCGGCGGCCATGGTCGGGATCAGGCCCACGATGACGAATTCCGTGGTCCCGATGGCAAAGGCGCTGACGGTCAGCGCCCACAAGGCGATCGGCATGAGGGGCTCCTGCAAAGCGTGGAAAGTGAGGGAACGGTCGCCAGTGTTCCCTTTTCCAACTTGCAGAAAAAGCCGTCAATCTTCAAAACATTGTTGATTAAAAGGCAAGTTCCAGTGAGCCAACCGATGCGGCGCACCCTTCAACTGGCGAACCAATTTCACGGGCGCATCACTGCGAAGCTTCCTTCCTGCAAGAGCGCCCGCCATGCCCCTTTCATTTCCAGCTTCATTCCGGAGCATCCCCTCTTCATCCGCTCAGATTCAGCACCCGACCACTGGACAGAGCCATTCGTACGGACCAGACCCCTACAAGCTGCAACGCTTCCTCGATGCGCAGAAGCAGAGGGACAGCGGGCGTGACCTGATCGACGTCGACATCAACTCAGGCCAGGTGCAACACGACTGGATGTGGTACGTCTTTCCCCAGGTCAAAGGCCTCGGGAACTCAGCGCTCTGCAATGACTACGGCATCAATTCATTGGCGGAGGCTGAAGCGTTCTTCAAGCACCCCGTCCTTGGCAAGAAGATGATGGAGCGGCTCGACACGATTGACCATGCCCTCAGGACTCAGTACTGCATGAACGCCGACATCTACCTCGGAAAGCAGCGTGCCCCGAAGCTCGCGGCGTGCCTGACGCTCATGTTCCAGGCGACCGGCGACAAGAAGATCGAACGCTTTCTGAAGGACCACTTCGGCTCAAACCATGAGCCGACCATGAAGGTCCTGCGCGGATGGCAAGACTGGCACTACCGCCAGACGAGCGTGGACCCGTACAACCTCGAGCGATTCTTCGATCGCGATCCAAAGCGGTTTGACCGGATCGTCCAAAACCTCAGCAGAGGCTCGATGGAGCTTCAATCCTTGCCTTACATCTTTCCGCGGATGCGTCGCGCCGGCGAAACGCAACGGATGGATCGAGCAGGCATGACCTGCGAGGATGAGATGTGGACCTACGCGTACCGTCCCGAACTCCGCCGCAACTTGAACTTGGCCATGGATGCGCTGCTCGCCAACAGGGCGGGCGTCACCGCGCAGGACATCTTTGGCAAAGCCGGTGCCACGCAGGTCGAGGCGTCGATGAGATTCATCAACAGGAGCGTGGATCTGACGGACTTGTTCGACAAGTCAAAGGAGATTCTTGAACGATTCTTCGGCGCGGAGGACCGCCGAGCGCCCAAGGCCTCGCCATCCGTCGCCGACGCCACGACGGCACGTCCACACGCGCAGCCTGATCGGAACCAACGCGTCAACGCGCAGCGACTCCCGGCGGCTCATGTCGGCACTTCCAAGGCGGCAAGCTCGCACGCCACGCTTGGGCAGACCGTTCCTTTCAACCCGGAACGCTTCCTGAAGACCCATGGTCGGACGATCGACAACTTCGTCAACGAGTTGCGGGCAGGCCGCAAGCAGACGCACTGCATGTGGTACGCGTTTCCTCAGCTCGAAGGCCTGGGCAAAAGCAAGGAGGCCAGGACCTACGCGCTCAGGTCGATGGACGATGCCCGTCTCTACCTGGCTGAGCCCCTCTTGAGACGGAACTACGAGCGCTGCCTCGATGCGTTGATGGATGACAGGAACAAGGGCCGCGACGCCTTGTCGATTCTGGTGAATCCGATTGACGTGCAGAAGCTCCAATCCTCGCTGACCCTCTTCCGGTTTGCCGCTGACGACGACACCTTGATCACGAAGATCGACGACGTCCTGGCGCGCTACTTCGGCCACCACCTCTGCCAGCGGACGAGGGACGCCTGCTTGAATCAGTCAATGTCACGCTGACGCAGGCGCTGCGCCACTCGCCTTGCGAGCGCGTGACGCGGGGCCGGCTCTATCATCCGGCCCTCCCCGCGCCCTCACGCCGTCGATGAAAAGCTCCCTCGATGAACTCGCCGTCCTCGCCGCCATCGTCGATGCGGGATCGATCAGCGCGGCGGCGGAGCAGTTGGGGCAGACGGTCTCCGCTGTCAGCCGCTCGCTGAGCCGCCTCGAGCAGAAACTGGGCACGACGCTGATGCGGCGGTCCACGAGACGTCTGGAACTCACCGAGGAGGGCCAGTTCTTCCTCGCCCGCGCCCGCAACGTGCTGGCCGCGGTCGAGGACGCCGAGGAACAACTGGCGCTGCGCCGCGATCAGCCCGCAGGGCGGCTGCGCGTGAATGCGGCCTCGCCGTTCATGCTCCATGTGCTGGTGCCGTTGATCGGCGGCTTTCGCGAGCGCTATCCGCAGATCGACCTCGAACTCAACAGCAGCGACCAGATCATCGACCTGCTGGAGCAGCGCACCGACGTCGCGCTGCGCATCGGCACGCTCGCCGACTCTTCGCTGCATGCGCGACCGCTCGGCAGCTTCCGGCTGCGGGTGCTCGCGAGTCCCGCCTACCTCGCCGCGCGCGGACGTCCGACCCAGGTCGAATCGCTCGCGAACCATTCGCTGCTCGGTTTCACCGCGCCGGAAAGCCTCAACACCTGGCCCCTGCGCTGGTCCGGCGGCGAGGGCTATCCGATCAAGGCCGCGGTGAGCGCGTCCTCGGGCGAGACGCTGCGTCAGTTGGCGCTCGCCGGCCAGGGCCTCGTGTCGCTGTCCGATTTCATGACCGCGCGGGACCGCGCCGACGGCACGCTGGTGCAGGTCCTCGCGACGCACACGGTCGACACGCGCCAACCGGTGCACGCGGTCTATTACCGCAACACCGCGCTGGCCTCGCGCATCAGCTGCTTCCTCGACGACCTCGCAGCCCAGATGGCGAACCTCACTGCCTGACCTACCCTGTCGTGCCCGCGTCGATGCGCGCCGGACCGCGTCATGCGACCTTCACTTGTTCACGTCGCCCATGCACAGGTACTTCGTCTCGACGTATTCATCGATGCCCTGGTGCCCGCCCTCGCGGCCCAGGCCCGACTGCTTGACGCCGCCGAACGGCACCTCCGCCGTCGAGATCAGGCCCGTGTTGATGCCGACCATGCCGTACTCCAGGCCTTCGGACACGCGCGTGATGCGGCCGATGTCGCGGGCGTAGAAGTAGCTCGCCAGGCCGAACTCGGTGGCGTTGGCCAAGGCGACGCCCTCGGCCTCCGTGCCGAAGCGGAACACCGGCGCCACCGGACCGAAGGTCTCCTCGCGCGCGCACAGCATGTCGGCCGTCGCGTCAGACAGCACCGTCGGCTGGAAGAAGCGGTCGTGCAGCCGCGCGCCGCCGACCAGCACCTTCGCGCCCTTCTCCACCGCGTCGGCGACGTGGCGCTCGACCTTCTCGATCGCCGCGTCCTCGATCAGCGGCCCCTGCGTCACGCCGGGCTCGAAGCCGTTGCCGACCTTCAGCCCGCCGACCTTCTCCGCCAGCTTCGCCACGAACGCGTCGTACACGCCCGCCTGCACGTAGAGCCGGTTCGCGCACACGCAGGTCTGGCCCGCGTTGCGGTACTTGCTGGCGATCGCGCCCTCGACGGCGCTGTCGATGTCGGCGTCGTCGAAGACCAGGAACGGCGCGTTGCCGCCCAACTCCAGCGACAGCTTCTTGATCGTCGGCGCGCATTGCGCCATCAGGATCCGGCCGACCTCGGTCGAGCCGGTGAACGACAGGTGCCGCACCACGTCGCTCTCGCACAGCACCTTGCCGATGGCGATGGAGTGCTCCCCGTCGCCGGTGATCACGTTCAACACGCCGGCCGGCATGCCGGCGCGCTGCGCCAGCTCCGCCGCGGCCAGCGCGGTCAGCGGGGTCTGCTCCGCCGGCTTGATCACGACCGGGCATCCGGCCGCCAGCGCCGGCGCCACCTTGCGGGTGATCATCGCCAGCGGGAAATTCCACGGCGTGATGGCCGCGCACACACCCACCGGCTGCTTGATGACCATGTAGCGCTTGGTCGCGTCGGTCGTCGGCACGATCTCGCCGCGCACGCGCTTGGATTCCTCCGCGAACCATTCGACGAAGCTCGCGCCGTAGACGATCTCGCCGCGCGCCTCGGCCAGCGGCTTGCCCTGCTCCGCCGTCAGGATGCGCGCCAGGTCGTCCGCATGCTGGATCAGCAGGTGGTACCAGCGCATCAGGATCGCGGCCCGCTCCTTGGCCGTCTTCGCCCGCCAGGCCGGCCAGGCGGCGTTCGCGGCCGTCACCGCCGCGTCGGCCTCGGACGCGCCCAGGTTGGCCACGTGCGTCAGCAGCGCGCCGGTCGCCGGGTCCTCCACATCGAAGCGGCTCGTGCCGCCCACCCACTCGCCGTTGATCAGCGCGTCGGTCTTCAGCAGGCTCGGGTCCTTCAGCTGCGCCAGCGGGGAGGTCTTGGGGTCCATCGTCGCCATGTCATATCTCCGCGTCCCGTCTCCGGGCAAGACAGGCATCCTAGCGGCGCCACCGGGGCCCCCATGTCAACGCCGCGTCACCTCCTGTGCGCCCGTGTACGGCTTCCCGGCCGGTGAAGCCGCTCCTCCGGCGCCGGTTGACTCCGCATCACAACACTGCGGCGAGGGCCGGGAGGGCCCGCTCCTATAATCGAAAGCTTCGCGAAATCAGGCGCTTGCAGGCGGCCGCCCGCCGCCCCGGCGTCGATCCCGGGCGGACATGCGCCCGGATCGGAACCGGCAGGCCGCGCAGCCGCGAAGACACAACTGGATTCACATCGCAGCGTCGTCTGCGCCACACCCGACCCGCCAGGCCCATCAAGCAAAGGACAGGCATGAAAGCCGCAGAGATCCGCCACACCTTCCTGAAGTTCTTCGAGTCCAAGGGCCACCAGATCGTCGCGTCCAGCCCGGTCGTGCCCGGCGACGACCCGACGCTGCTGTTCACCAACGCGGGGATGAACCAGTTCAAGGACGTGTTCCTGGGCTTCGACAAGCGCGCCTACTCGCGCGCCACCACGGCGCAGAAGTGCATCCGCGCCGGCGGCAAGCACAACGACCTGGACAACGTCGGCTACACCGCGCGTCACCACACCTTCTTCGAGATGCTGGGCAACTTCAGCTTCGGCGATTACTTCAAGAAGGACGCCATCGGCTACGCCTGGGAACTGCTGACCGAGCACTTCAAGCTGCCGGCCGAGAAGCTGTGGGTGACGGTGTATTCCGAGGACGACGAGGCCTACGAGATCTGGAACAAGCAGGTCGGCGTGCCCGCCGAGCGCATCGTGCGCATCGGCGACAACAAGGGCGGCCGCTACATGTCCGACAACTTCTGGATGATGGGCGACACGGGTCCCTGCGGCCCCTGCACCGAGATCTTCTACGACCACGGCCCGGACGTGGCGGGCGGCCCTCCGGGCTCGGCCAACGAAGACGGCGACCGCTACATCGAGATCTGGAACAACGTCTTCATGCAGTTCAACCGGACTGAAGACGGCGTGATGCACAAGCTGCCCAAGCCCAGCGTCGACACCGGCATGGGCCTGGAACGCCTGGCGGCCGTGCTGCAGCACGTGCACTCGAACTACGAGATCGACCTGTTCGTGAACCTGCTGGCCGCGGCCAAGCAGAGCGTCGACGCCGCAACGCCTGGCACCGGCGACTGCGACAAGGAATCCCCGTCGCTGAAGGTCATCGCCGACCACATCCGCGCCTGCTCCTTCACCGTCGTCGACGGCGTCATCCCGGGCAATGCCGGCCGCGGCTACGTGCTGCGCCGCATCGCCCGCCGCGCGATCCGCCACGGCTATAAGCTGGGCGCGCGCGCGCCGTTCTTCCACAAGCTCGTGGCCGCGCTGGCCAAGGAGATGGGCGAGGCCTATCCCGAGCTGCGCCGTGATGAAGCCCGCGTCACCGAGGTGCTGAAGCAGGAAGAGGAACGCTTCTTCAAGACCATCGCCACCGGCATGGAACTGCTGGAATCGGCCCTGGCCGGCGGCGCGACGCAGATCGACGGCGACACCGCCTTCAAGCTGCATGACACCTACGGCTTCCCGGTGGACCTGACCGCCGACGTCTGCCGCGAACGCGGCGTGACCGTCGACGAGGCCGGCTTCAACCGCCTGCTGGAAGAACAGAAGGACCGGGGCCGTCAGGCCGGCAAGTTCAAGATGGCGCAGGGCCTGGCGTACACCGGCGCCGCGACCACCTTCCACGGCTACGACCACCTCGCGCGTGAAGACGCCCGGGTCGTCGCGCTGTACGTCGACGGCAGCGCGGTGCAGAGCGCCGACGCCGGCGACGACGTCGTGGTCGTGCTCGACCACACGCCCTTCTACGCGGAAAGCGGCGGGCAGGTCGGCGACGCCGGCGAGCTGCGCAACGCCACGACCCGCCTGGTCGTCGACGACACGTTGAAGATCCAGGCCGACGTGTTCGGCCACCACGCGCAGGTCGTCGAAGGTTCGGTCAAGGTCGGCGACACCTTCGCCGCCAAGATCGACGCCGAACGCCGCGCGAAGACGGTCCGCAACCACAGCGCGACCCACCTGATGCACAAGGCGCTGCGCGAAGTGCTGGGCGCGCACGTCCAGCAGAAGGGTTCGCTGGTCAACGCCGAGCGCACCCGCTTCGACTTCGCCCACACCGCGCCGATGACCGCGGACGAGATCCGCAAGGTCGAAGCCATCGTCAACGCCGAGATCCTGGCCAACGCCGACACGCAGGCCGCCGTCATGGCGCTGGACGATGCGCAGAAGAGCGGCGCGATGATGCTGTTCGGCGAGAAGTACGGCGAGACCGTGCGCGTGCTGAGCATCGGCTCGTCGAAGGAACTCTGCGGCGGCACGCACGTGCGCCGCACCGGTGACATCGGCCTGTTCAAGATCGTCGCCGAGAGCGGTGTCGCAGCTGGCATCCGTCGCGTCGAGGCCGTCACCGGCGACAACGCGCTGCACTACCTGCAGTCGCTGGAGACGACGGTGCAGGCCGTCGCCGGCACGCTGAAGGCGGCGCCCGCCGAACTGGAGCCGCGTGTCCACGCGGTGCTGGAGCAGCTCCGCGCGCTGGAGAAGGAACTGGCCGCCGCCAAGAGCAAGTTGGCGTCCGCGCAGGGCGACGAGCTGCTGTCGCAGGCCGTCGACGTCAAGGGACTGAAGGTGCTGGCGGCGACGCTGGTCGGCGCCGACGCCAAGACGCTGCGCGAGACGATGGACAAGCTCAAGGACAAGCTCAAGACCGCCGCGATCGTGCTGGCCGCCGTCGACGGCGACAAGGTCCAGCTGGCCGCGGGCGTCACCGCCGACGCGACGGCCAAGGTCAAGGCCGGCGAGCTGGTCAACTTCGTCGCGCAGCAGGTCGGCGGCAAGGGCGGCGGCAAGCCGGACCTGGCGATGGCCGGCGGCACCGACGCCAAGGCCCTGCCCGCCGCGCTGGCGAGCGTGCAGGCCTGGGTCGGCGAACGCGTCTGACTCCCCCCTCGAACAGACTCCGGGACACGGGCGACGATCGAACCGCCCACCCCGGAGTTTCGACGAACAACCTCTTCAAGGGCCCCGGTCGGGCCCTTGTCGTTTCAAGCCACTGGAGCAACCATGACTGACACCCCGATGGACGACGACTTCGGCGACTCGATCGACGTCGAGAACGCGCAGCGCCTAGGCGAGCTGCTGGCCGTGCTGGCCGGACAGGCCGATCCGGATGCGCCGGCGATCACGCTGGACACGATGGACGGCTACCTGACCGCCTTGCGGGTCGGACCGTCCGACGCCGCGCCCATCCAGGCGATGGACGCGCTGTTCGGCGAGGACTGGCCCGCCGGTCTCGACGAGCAGGACCTGACCGACGCGTTCATGGAAGCCTTGCACGTGCGCTGGAACGAGATCGGCGACAGCCTGGAACCCCAGCCCCTGCTGGAAGCGCCTGAGCAGATGCACCTGACGCCGCTGATCTCCGAGTTCGACGAGGAGACCAAGGCCGAGCTGGTCGCGCAAGGCACGATCACCGCGGAACTGCTGGAGCGCATGCCCGCGCCCGGCGCGATGTGGGCGCAAGGCTTCCTGCAGGCGGTCGAGGACACGAACGCATGGTCGCTGCCCGCCGGTGACGGCGCCGACGACCTGCAGGCGATGCTGGAAGCGATCGAGGCCGTGACGCTGGCCGAGGACACCACGCCGCGCGCCGAGTACGTCCAGCGGGCCTACGAGGAGCCGGAAGGCATCGACCAGAACGCCCTGATCGACGACATGCTGTTCACCGTGCAGGACCTGCGCCTGTTCTGGATGCAGCAACGCGTGATGAAGGAAGCGATCTCCGGACTGACCTCGGATCCGGACACGACGCACTGATCGCGCGGATCAGGCGGACCCCACGCATCGAAGGCGGACTCGGGCCGCCACGCACAAACGCCGGCCTCGCGCCGGCGTTTTTCATGGCGCCGGCGACAAGGCGGCGCTCAACGCGGCGCTCAACGTGGCGCTCAACGGGGCGCTCAACGGGGTTCGCCTCAAAGCCGGCCCTTGCAGTTCGGCGCACCGCAGCGGCAACGCAACCGGCCTTCGTGATGGCTCTCGCCGTAGTCGGCGCAGATCTCCTCGCCCGGGGCGATGTCGCGGATCGCGTAGAACTCGGCCCGGCCCTGCCGGATGCGCAACACGGCATTCGGCGCGCAGCTGTGATTCACGTGGCGCAGCGCGCAATCGGACTTCGTCGCATCGATCGCGGTCTTGTCGGTCACCTCGACCACGTGGATCCGGCGCCGGCCCTCGATGCGCCGCCGGGCCTCGCGCACCGGGACGATCTCGCCGCGCATCTCGCCGATCTTGCGGCGCGCGGGAATCGACTCGGCGGCGAAGACCCCGAGCCCGTCGATCGGACTCTTGTCCACGGCCAGCGCGAAGCGCTCAGCCGGTTGCGGCTCGCCCTTCGGGCGCGAGGCCGTGTCGGCGGCGGAGGCGGGGGCAGGAGCGGCAGCGACGGAACTCAGTCGAGGCATGAAGGCGACGCGCGGCGCCGGCCGCGACGAAAAGGGGAAACGCGCATTGTCGCGCCCTTGCCACTGGTCTCACGGAGAGCGCGCTTGACGCGTCCGGCGCGTCGCCAAGATACTGGTTCGCATGTCCTTCGCGCTCCGCACCACCCGCCTCGTCCAGATGTGCTGCCTGCATCCGCTGCAGGCGCACCTGTGCGCACGCGGCCAGGGACGGCGTCGAACGCGGCAGACGCCCCCAGGATCCCGGACCCCACGGTCCTGAAGCGATCCACCGGATCCCCCTGACAAGGCCCGCGCAACCCGCGGGCCTTGTTCATTTCCGCCCCCCTCGGTCCTTCCATCCCACCAGGAGAACTCCGATGCAGACCTCGACGAATCCGACCCGTTCCACCGACGATCGCGACGCCGGCTATCGCGCCGTGCGCATCGCCGAGGGCCTCACGCTGCGCCGCCCTCGTCCCGAGGACGCACGCGCGCACGCCGAGCTGGTAGGGCACCCGGGTGTGCAACCGTCGCTGCTGCAGGTGCCTTACACCTCCGAGCTGCTCTGGCACGAGCGCTTCTCGAAAGTGCCCGACACCAACAGCGGCGAGTTGCAGCTGCTCGCATTCGACGGCGAACGATTGCTGGGGTCCGCCGGACTGCATTCGGTCGGACCGCAGGCGCGGCGCCGGCACGCCATGATGCTGGGCATCGGCGTGCATCCGGACGCGCAGGGGCGCGGTGTCGGCGCCGCCCTGATGGACGCCCTCATACGGCAGGCGGACGACTGGCTCGGCGTGCTGCGGATCGAGCTCACCGTGTTCGCCGACAACGCACGCGCGATCAGGCTCTATGAGCGTTTCGGCTTCGAGCACGAGGGCCGCCTGCGGGGCTACGCGTTGCGCGACGGTCGCTACGTCGACGCGTTCACGATGGCGCGGCTGCATCCGCGGCCGCCCGTGATCGAGCGGACCGCGGCCTGAGCCGGGAGCGCGACGGGCCCAGCCCGTCCGTGGCGGTCAATCGGCAGCCAGCGCGGGCGCCTGCGCCTCGACCACGCCGTTGACCAGGCGCCACAGGTCGTCACCGTCCAGCAAGGTGAGCATCTGCGGCCCGTGGCCCTTGAGCAGGTGCACCTGCGCCTGCGCGGCCCAGCCCGGTCGCGTCGGGCTGGGTTGCAGTTGCTCGGCGCCTGCCACGAAGACCTGCCCCAGTTGCTGGACCGCCAGCACCAGGCGTTGTCCGGCGCCGGTCTGGCAGACCATCAGCGCGGCTTCGTCGCCGCAGGGACGGTGGAACAGCAACTGACCGAGGTCCAGCACAGGCAACATGCGGCCCTCGAAGCTCAGCATGCCGCGCACGGCCACGGGGGCCGTGGGCCAGGCGGTGATGCGCTGGCGCTCCAGCGCCGCGACCACCTGCATCGCGGGGAGTCCCAGCCACTGGTGGTCGACGAGGAAGCTCGCCACGTCCAGCGTCTTCGCGCCCGCTGGCGGCATCGGCTGGAACGCCACGGGCATCGCGCCTGCGCCGGCCGACTCGCCGGCCGCCAGACGTCCGCCCAGCGGCAGCATCACCAGCGCGGCGAGATCGGTCGCGTCGGGCGGCGTGAGGCGCCGGTACTCCCGGTAGCCGCCCGACATCGCCAGACCATAGGCATGGACACAGCCATCGAGCTCCAGCTCGCCGGTCACATGCTGATCCGACGGCAACGTGGAGAGCGCAGGCAGCGCCATCGGCAGTCGATCGCCCGGCGACCAGCGCGCATCGCTGCTCGCCACGACCTCGCCCGCGCGCGTCACCAGCAGCGCCGCCGCACCGGCCTGGTCAGGCAGGGCCGCACGCAGCATCGCGCGGAACTGCGGCGCGCCGTCGAACACGATCGCGATGCCACCGACCATGGCCGCACCATCCGGATGCGGCACTCCGGCCGCGTAGACGAGACAAGGCGCATGGCCGTCGTCGCCGTAGAGGCCGGAAGGCGCATGCGACGACACCACATACTGGCCGGCATCGCGCAAGCCGAGCGCGCCGGATACCCAGTCCCCTTGCAGGGAACGCCCGACGTGATGCGCCTGGGTCGGATCCGACACGGCGACCACGCACCCGGCGTTGTCGAAGACGAGCAGCAACGAGTAGACGGTGTAGAGCGCGTGGATGCTCGCGAGCACCGCTCCGGCCGATGCGGCATCGCCGTCGGCGAGCGCACGTTGCAGTCGCGCGTCGAGCGCCCACCAGCGGCAGTCGTTGGCGCGTTCATAGAGGTTGCGGTTGACGATGGAGATCGCCAGTTCCGCCTGGAAGCCGGCCCCATCGAAGACGGCGTCCAGCGCGCCGTCCTCGAGCTGCGCGATCGCGCGTTCGAACACCTGGCGCAGTTGGTCTCCCGTGCGTTCGACCTCGTTGAGCAGGGTCACGGCGAAGGCGTTCCCGCCAGCCTGGCCAGCCACGGCGCCCTCGCCGGCGCGAGCACCGGGCTGCGCATGGGCGCGGCTCTTGAGCTTGCCGTTCCACAGCGAGCGCGACAGCTCGCGCTGGATGCGGCGCGCTTCGATGGGGATGCTGCGCAGTTCCTCGTCGAACAGCTCGCGCGTGTCGAGGTCGCGCGCGCGGCCGGCCTGGCGCTCGGCGGGCGCATCCGCGAAGGCGTGCTGCAGCGGCTGCAGCATCTGCGCCCGCCAACCGGGTCCGAAGTAGCCTTCATAACCGCTGGCCGTGCTGTCGCAGGCCAGGTAGTCCCGACCGGCGAAATCGAGTCGCCAGCCTTGCGCTTCGCCGGCATCGGCCAGCGGCGCGCCGAGCGGGATCTGCCAGGGGTCCGACGTCAGCAGCACGCGCCCTTGCGCGTCCTTGAGCACCAGCACCGAGCGTGGCACGCCCGAGCACAGCGCGCGGAAGAGGCCGAGCATCTCGTCCTCCAGCTTGAAGGACAGGCACAGCAGACCGCGCGCGCCGTCGTGGCCGCTCACCGCCGCTGCGTAGATCAGGCCGCTGCGGCCACCGAGCAGCCCGGTCGGGCCGTGCACTTCGACGAAGGCGCGGCCGGGCTCGAAGGCACCCTGCAGCCGTGCGTCATCGACGACGGGCGCGCAACTCGATTCATCCAAGGCCGCCAGACGACGCCCGTCGGCGGCCAGCAGCGCGACCTGGTCGTAGACGGAGTACTTGGCGACGTAGGCGGCAAAGCGGCGACGCAGCGCCTCGACCTCGGCGGCATCGATATCTCCGGCCGCATCCGCCTGGAGCAGCGCGCGCAACGGGCCGTCGCTGGCGAGGAAACCGACATCGGCGGTCCGTTCGAAGAGGTTGCGCACCAGGATGTCGATCGCGACCTGCGAACGCCCTTGCAAATGCCCGACCGCATGTCGCAGTTGCCGGCGGGCCAGGCTGTCCAGCAGCCGTCCGGTCAGCGCCTCGAACGCGGTGCGGGTGTCGGCCATGTCGGTGGCCGCGCCGCTCATCTGGCCCAGCAGCGCCAGGCTGTCCCAGGCGCCCTGCAAGCGCAGCAGCGGCTCCCGGTACTCCTCCAGCAGCGGCATGGCGGTCAGCAACGGCGCCACTTCGGCGCTGAACGGCAGGCCTTTCCGATAGACCTTGTTGGATCCCTGCGTCATCTCATTTCCTCCCAACGACCACGCCCTCGTGAGGCGACGCGCGGCAGTGTGGCGCGCGTTGACGACGTTGTCAGGGGGAGAAACGCACGGTTTCCGAGAGTAACTTCGTTGATCGCACGACGATCAGCGATGCAGTACCGCGCTGGTGCGGCGATGCCGCGAGTTGGGGAGAAAACCCCCGGGCGATGCGACAGCCTGGTGCGTCAGTCCATCGAGACCGCGGCACCCTCGGAGGTACGGCGCTGCGTCTGGGCGTGGACTTCGCCGTCGGATGCACGGCTCTGGGGCTGGCTGGTGGCATCGGTGCCGCGTTCCGGCGCCGCAGGTTGCGGCGCGGGCGGGCGGCTCGGCTGGCGCTTGCCCGTGATCAGCAGCCGGGCCAGCTTGACGACCTCGCTGGCCTGGGCGGGCGCGGCCGGCACCCACAGCGCGGCGCCGAGCACGGCGACGCCCAGCACCCTCCAAAGGGGCCGGTAGGCGGTCAGCGCTTGTTGTTGTCGGCTTTGCATGGTCTCCCCGCGCGAATCTGCATCTTAGCGACGATGAGAGGAGTATCGAAAGTCAGCCCCCGGGCCGCCAGGGGGCGGCGACGAACTGCGCCTTGGAGCGGTTGACTTGCGGAATGGGGGGACGGGAGTCGCCCTTGGGCGGGAGCCCCTGCCTCAGCCCGGCTCCGCGCACCTCGAAGCGCACCTCCTGCAGCACCCGCCCGCGCGCATCGAGCAGCGCCAGTTCATGCCGTCCCGGCATCGGCAGCCAGTCCCAGCTCGCCCCGCGCCCGATGACGCGGCCATCCAGCCGCCATGCCGCGAGGGCGCCACGGTCGAGTCGACCCTCGTGCGTGAATCGCAGCCGTTGCGCCTGCGGCGGGATATCCGGATCCAGCGCGTAGATCGCGCCGTCGATCGGATTGCTGAGCGCCACGGAGGTGCCCGCCGACTGGATGACCGCCTGCTCGGTGCCCGCGACGAACCACTCGCGCCGCACAGGCTCCTGACTGCCCTCGAAGCGCGTGTCTCGCGGCACGACACCGGCCGGCGGCCTGATCGCCGGCGGCACACCGCCGGCATGAAGCGCCAGCATGATCTCGCGCCACACGGGCGCCGCACCGCTCACGCCAGACACCTGATGCATCGCTTCGCCGCTCGAGTTGCCGACCCACACGCCCACCGTGAACCGGCTGGTCCAACCGATGCACCAGTTGTCGCGCATGTCCTTGCTCGTGCCGGTCTTCACCGAGGCCGGGAACGGCAATGCCAGCGCGCTGGACAGTCCGAAGGTCAGCGCGCGGGCGTTGTTGTCGGCCAGGATGTCGCCGACGATGAAACTGGCCTGGGGATCCGCGACCCGGCGCGATGCCACGGGCAGCGTTCTGGCCTGCTGGCGCGCATCGCTCCGAGGCGCGCTCACCTCGGCATATCGCCCCCCATTGGCCAGCGCACGGTACGCGTTCGTGAGGGCCAGCAACGTCACGTCGGCGCTGCCCAGTGCCAGCGAGGGGCCATAGAAGCCGCCCGTTTCCGGCAGCTGCAGGCCCAGCGCGTTGAGCCGTTCGAAGACCGCCTCCGGCGTCAGCATCAGCGCCAGCCGCACCGCCGGCACATTCAGGCTGTTGCCGAGCGAGGCTCGGGCGCTGATCCAGCCGCGGTGCCGCTTGTCGTAGTTCTGAGGCAAGTACATCCCTGCCCCTGTCGCGATCTGCGCCGGCGAGTCGTCCAGCAGGCTGGCCGCGGTGATCAGGCGACGCTCGATCGCCAACTCATAGAGGAAGGGCTTCAGCGTCGATCCCGGCTGCCGGCGAGCAAGCACATGATCCACCTGGGCCGCATCCGACAGTTGGCTGCCACTCGATCCGACCCAGACGCGGATCTCGCCGCTGGCGTTGTCCAGCACAAGCACCGCCCCGTCCTCGACCTGCCGGCCGGACAGCTCCGCCAGGTGCCGCCGCAGCGACAGCACCGCCACGCGTTGCCAGGTCGCATCGAGCGTGCTGCGTTGGACCGGCGGCCCGTCCGCTCGCAGTGCGAGGCGCACGTAATGCGGCGCCCACTGCGGCGCATCCGCGACTGACAGCGCCTTGCGCCGCAGCACGGCGCCGACCTCGTCGACGAGCCCGTCACAGCCCTGCCCCATCGCGCGCAGCACGCCGCAGGCGCGCGTCGCGAGGGTCTCGCTCGCGGCGTTCGGTCCGCGCAGCATCGCCGCGAGCAATGCGGATTCGCGCGCGTCGAGCCCGCCGGGGCGCTTGCCGAAGAGCGCCTGGGCCGCTGCGGGCACGCCGACAAGCTCGCCACGAAGAGGCACGCGGTTCAGGTAGGCCTCGAGGATCTGCGCCTTGGTCCACCGCTTCTCCAGTCGTGCGGCCACCCACGCCTGCCCGAGCTTCTGCGTCATGCTGCGTCCGCCGCGCCGGGCCAGATCCTGATCGAGGAGGCCCGCGAGTTGCATCGTCACCGTCGATGCACCGCGCGTGCGGGTGTTCCACAGATTGGCCCAGGCGCTGGCGGCGACGGCCGACCAGTCGACGCCGCTGTGCTCGTAGAAGTGCTGGTCCTCGGAGACCAGCATCGCTCGCAGCAGCGAGGGCGACATCTGGTCCAGCGGCACCCAGGCGAGCACACGCCGATTGGGATCGACGCGCAAGGTCTGCAGCAGTTCGCCTCGACGGTCCAGCAGTTGGAAATCCGACAAGGGATGCGCCGCGCGCGTCTGCGCGAACGAGGGCAGATCCGCGGCCTGCGCCGCGACGACGGCTCCGGCGCCGAGGAGCGTCACGGCCAGCGTGCGCCTCCACCGCGCCAGTCCGCGCAAGCGCCCGGCCGCGGGCGTCTTCAAGGCTGCACCTCCAGGGTCGCATTCGGGACCTCGCCGAAACGGTCGGGCGAATACATCGCCTCGGCGCGCGTCGTCGGCATCTGGAAGCGTCCGGCGTTGTTGAGGCGGATCGTGTACTCGAGCACATGCCTGCCGCGCGGCAGGTAATCGAAGTAGGCGCGCCACGCCGTGAAGCTGCGTTCGATGAAGCTGGGCCACGCCTGACCCTCGGCACGCTCGCCCTGCGTATCGATCGTGCCCTCGACCACGGCCGCGCCTGTCGGCATCGGGTCGCTGAGCACCACCCAGGACATGTCGGCGGCCGCGTCGACCTCCAGCCGCACGCGCATCACGTCGCCGCGCGACCATCGCGGCGCCGCCTTCTGCGACACGGCAGTGATCGTCCGCTTGATCGCATAACCGGCCGTGAGCGGCGCCTTCAACGGGACGGCGGACAGGGCCTGCACGGTGGCCCAGGGCCGGCCGTCGCCCGTCTGCGTCACGGTCAGCGTGCCGTTGCCGGAGGCGGGCCATGGCAGACGCAACTCGCCGCCCTCGGGCTTCGTCGCCCAGTCGAGCGCGACACTTGAAGCCGCCAGCTTGGCCTCGGTTCTCCCCTTGACCGGCTGCGATTCGAAACGCGCCGAGAACTTCTCGAGCGCCAACGCGCCCCACAGGTTCGCCGTCGTGTTGAACCAGGCGCCCCGCTCCTGACGCGCCAGCGCGCCGACGACCATTCGGGGCAGGTCCTCCTTCCAGCCGGGGTCGTCCACCAGCGCCAGGATCGCGCGCGCCGCCGTCGCGTCGCCGCTGCCCATCAGCCACCACCAGGCGTCGGACTCTTCGTTGACGAAACGCAGCGTCGTCCCCGCGAAGCTCAGCCGACTGCGCAACTGGTTCTGCGCCGCGGCAATCTGGTTGGCGCGGTCGGGCGCATCGGTCATCCGCTGGTGCAGCACCAGCCAATCCACGAGGGTGCCGGTCGGCCAGGTCGTCAGGTTGCGGCCCTCCACGGTGCCCAACTGTCGAGGCGTCGCCTTCCCATACCGTGCCAAGGCGGCCAGCGCCGCAATGCGCCGCGGTTCATCATCCGGGCGCGGGGCCCAGTGGCGGCGCTCCAGTCGTCCCTCGACGAATGCAGCCAAGCCATCGAGCGCCTTGCCCAGTTGCGACGCAGGCAAGGGGCGGCCGGCCTCTTGCGCCACCGACAGCAGATGGGCCGTCAGGACGTCGCTCCCCTGCGTCAGATGCCTCGAAAGCGGGAAATAGGCGAAGAGTCCATCGGCGTCCTGGTAGGTCGCCAACTGCCCCATCAGCCCATCCCATGCGGCGCTGTCATGCAGCGCGATGAACTTCGAACTCTGCTGCTCGAGGCAGGTATACGGGTATTGCTCGAAATAGCGACGGATGCCCGGCAGCGCCGTCGACAGCTTCGGTTGCAGGCCGATCTGGAGGCCACCCCGCTTGATGCCTTGCGCAGGGAGCGCGTCGGCGGGCGCGCCGACCGGGATGCTGATCGGCGCGTCGAGTTGACGCAGCGTCGCCTGCAGCACCCGTACAGGCACCGCGGGCTGGACAGCCTGCGTGGTCCGCATGGCGTCCTTCGCGCCACCGCCCTGCTCCTGGGCCTGCGCCTCCCAGACGATGCGCTGGGCGCCCTCGGGAATGACCACGTCCCACGTCAGCTCCTGCGCTTGACCCGCGGCCAGCTTGACGGTGCGCGCCTCGGCGGGCACCGCCTGGTCGCCGCTCTCGCCGCTCGCCTTGCCCGTCAGCGTCACCTTGAGGTCCATCGCACGACTCGTGGCGTTGCGAAGCGTGAGCATGGCTTGGACCCGGTCGCCTTCGCGCACCAGCGGCGGCAGGCCGGAAAGCAGCTGCAGATCCTGGCTCACGTTGATGCTGGCCTCGCCAGTACCGAACCGCTGTCCCGGCGCATCGACCACGGCCACCAGCCGGAAGCGCGTGAGCGAATCGTTCAGCGGCACGCGCACGAGCGCCTCGCCCCGTGCATCGACGGCGACCAGCGGCTGCCAGGTCAGCAGCGTGTCGAACAGCTCGCGCGTCGCGAACCCGCCCCCGCCCCCGGCGGCCACGGCCTTGCGACCGTAATGCCGCCGGCCAATGATCTCGCTGTGGCCGGTGGCCGTCGTCACGCCCCAGGGGCGCGTCTGGATCATGCCGTCCAGCAGCTTCCAGCTCGGGTTGGGCGCCAGGGCCAGCAGCCCCTCGTCCACCGCCGCGAACGCGATCTGAGCGTCGGGAACCGGCTTGCCGTCCTGGGTCACGCGCAGCTTCACCTGCGCGCTCTGCCGCACGCCGTATTGCGCCTGCTGCGGTACGACCTCGACCTGCAACCGGTGCTTGGCCTGGCCGATCTCGATCGGTGCCATGCCCAGCTTGAACGACGGCTTGGACAAGTCGACCATGGCGGTGGGGGCTTGATAGTCGCCCGAGGCACGCCACTCCCGCCACCAGTTCACCGGCTCGCGCCAGCCCCACGAGAAGAACGAATACCACGGCACTTCGCGCAATCGGCCGCGCAACACCATCACGCTGACAAAAGCGTTCGGCGTCCAGTTGCTGTCGATCTTCAACTCCAGCCAGGGGTCGCGCCCCGACAGACGGCGGACCTCGCTGTACAACACGCCTTCCCGCTCGACGGTGATCAGCGCGGTGGCGTCGCGATAGGGCATGCGCACCTGGAACCGGGCCGTTTCGCCGGGCTCATAGCGCCGCCGTTCCGGGATCACATCGATACGATCGTCGTTGTCCTGCGCGAACCAGAGTTCCCCAGCCTTCGTCACCCACAGGGACCGGGCGGCACGTGCGGTGCGACCACCATCGTCATTGGAGGACCCGATCAATTCGATCTGCCCGCCTTGACTCAGCTTGACTTCGCACTGCATGAGCCCCAGCGCATCGGTCTTGCCGCTGCAGAGCTCGCCCAGGTCTTTCAGGTTCCGTTGATGCTCGTAGGCATAGAAGCCGCCCACCAGTCGCTTGCGCGTGCTCAGCGTCTGGATCTGGCGTGCACTGAGGGTGATCTTCCGATTGGCCATCGGCTTGCCATTGGTGTCCAGCGCCACCGCCTGGACCGACAACGCCTGGCCGTTGGCCACCCAGGTCGCTGCGCGCAGACCGACGATCACATCGGCGGGCCAGACGACCTGGGATGCGGAGCGCGTGTGCGTCTGTCCATCGGGGTCGCGGTAGTTCAGCTCAACTCGCAGTTCGGCGGGACGGTCGATGTTTCCCTTCAGCGGCACCTTGAACGACGCACCGCCTTTCGCGTCAGTCTGCAGTGCGAGCTTGTCCAGAACGAGTCGGCTCGCCCCGGGCGTGCCGCCGCCGGATTCACCGTCGCCCTCGTCCATGTCACCCGCAGACCCGGAATCCTGTGGCCCCGCCGGCGACGGTGGTTCAAAGGCGAAATCATCGAACCCGGGGAAGTTGGTCCAGCGGGGCTGCAGCATGGCACTGACTTCCACCGGCGACTTCGCCATCGGGCCACCAGCCATGTAGTTCAGTTGGGCCGCCCAGGCCTGTTCTTTTGCACCTGTCGCTGGTGCTTTTGGCGGGATGAGGCGCGCATCGACGAGCGGCACGCGGAATTCCTCGACGCGTACGCTGCCACTGTCCCACGTCCGACGCCCACCGCGCGCGTCCCCTCGCTCCATCACGAAGCGATATCGACCGAGCTTGGCCTCCGGCGGTACCTTCCATGAGCTCAGCGCGTAGCGAGCGCCTTGCCATCGCAGGTCCAGCGTCGCGACGTCCTCCCCGGTGCCTTCAAACACGACACGCAGCTTGTCAGGCAACTGGTCTGGTGTCGCATCCGTCAGCCCCTGCACGGTTTCCAGGCGGAAGAAATGCTTCATCGACAGCGTCTCGCCGGCGCGCAACAGCGGGCGGTCGGTGACGGTATGGGCGCGCGCCGCGCGCTCTGAGCCCCACGCAGTCGGCACATTGAAGCGCCACGGCTCGATGCCTCGGCTCCACCCGCTGAACATGAACGACTGGTCCAGGGCCTTCCCTGGCTGAGCGAGCCTCGCCGTGATGAACAGGCCCGCCTCGGCGATGCACTCGCCGCCGCCGCTGTCGCGGTCCAGGTTCGGCCGATCAATGCGCGCCAGGCCTTGCCCATCGGTTCGGCCGCTCCAAAGGGCCTTGCCGCGGCAGTCGTAGACCGACACCTGAGCCCCTTCGACTGGCCGCCCCTTGTCGAGCGATGTCACCCACACCAAGCTGTCATCCTTCCCGAGCTTGAAATGCAAACCGAGATTGGTGACGAGCGTCCCCGTCCGAACGAACATGGGCTGGATCGGATCAAGGAGCGACTGGCCCAGGCGTGGCGACTTCAGCTCAAGCACGTGATAGCCCGGCTGCGACAGGGGAATGCCGATCACATCAATGACCTTGTCCGGATTCGGCGGGGGCACCGTCATCGACTGAAGGTCCGAGGCATCTTTCAACCACTCAGCCTTGCGGTCCTCCCACTCGTTCTGTCGGAGCAGGCGCCCATACCAGCGCAGGATCTCCACATCGTCAGTCAGTCTTCTGATCCGCAAATGTCCACTGGCGCGCGGCTGCAGGTCGGCTTGCACATGCCGCAAGCTCAGAGGAACCAGACTGGGTCCCACCGCCTCCCATTCGACGATCCCGAAGGGCGCCGCAGCGAACTTCGCCAGAGGCGGCGCCTCCGACGTTCGGACTTTCATCGGGAAGCTGGCAGCGTTCGAGAGAGGCCGGCCGCTCTCGTCTTTGATCCCGCTCGGAAGCTCGAGCAGATACTCCTGTTGCTCCGCCAAGGGCGCAGGGAAGCGCACCGTCGACAGCCAATGGACCGATTGCTGCTCCTGATCGACCGGCGCCAATGGCGCCACGCTCGTACCATTCGGCCCTTTGAGGCGAACCTTCAATGCAAGGTCTCGCGCAATCGGCTCAGAGAAGCTCACCGTGATCGGGCGGATCGACAGGCATGGCGCATTCGCGCGCTCTCGCTCACACGAAAGCTCTGCAGTCAGCGGTCCTCGGACTGAGAAGCGGATTCGCCGATCGGCTCGCGTCCTCACAGAATCGTTGGCCGCCGCCGCAATGCCTGCCCCCCACACCAAGGTCGCCTCTGCGCCGGCCGGCAAGGGACGGGTGCAGGCCACGAGGATCCAGCTCTGGCGCTTGGTGTTCCCCAGCTTTAGGGAACGGAGTAGCTCGTCTCGCTCAGACACGCTGCGAAGCTCGACCGGGATACGCTCTCCAAGTGCCTTCGATTCGCACCACATGTGCGGCGCGATCGTCTCGGATTTGGCGTCACCGGAGAGTTGCAGGAGAAATCGTTGGTCTTCCTCGATCCTGCTGCCCTCCCAAGGACTGACTCGCCGTATGGCGGGCGCTCCCAGTTGAAACGAGAACTCGCGCGTTCCGCTCCATCCGATCGCCGCGCCAGGCGCTGTGGGCCGGAAGTCGTCCTTCGCTGCCACGAGGCATTTCGACCCAGCGGGCAAGGGGCGGGAGAAGTCGAAGGCCCATTCCCGATCGTTGATCCACCGTCCGCTCCCCTGCGGTGCTGAATCTCCACAGCGAACGGTGACCGGTTCGGGTAACCGCAAATCGCCCAACCTAGATGTTGGGGCTTTGAATCGCACGACGACGTTCTGGACCTGCTCCACCTCACCCTGAGGCGAGACTGATGCAATTTCCGCCGCATGCCCCTCTGGACTGCCCAACAGCAAGCCAATTGCCGCACATGCTGGCAGTGAAACAAACTTCGCTTTTTTCCAGAAACGCTGCATACGCTCCCCGTCATGCTCGAACGAGGGAGTCAGTCTATTCTGAGGTCGAGCAAAAATCAGTCCCACAAAAGGGGCGGGTTCCAATGCACTTACGCCATGTTCCTGCATAACTCAGCCCCCTCAAATCAGTGATTTGATAGCAGAGAAGCTACGTCAGGAAAAACTGCTTCCGGAAAAGGCAAAACCCCTCGACCATGGCTGATCGAGGGGTTTGGCGGGGTATTAGCCTGACGATGACCTACTTTCACACGGGAATCCGCACTATCATCGGCGCTGAGTCGTTTCACGGTCCTGTTCGGGATGGGAAGGGGTGGGACCGACTCGCTATGGTCATCAGGCTTGACTGGTTGGCTTGCTGAGGGGCTCAGCAGGCCCAATTCGGTAGAGTCAAATCAGCTTGGTTTGATTGCGTCTTCAGGTTTGAAGAACGGTTTTGATCGGGCATTCCCAGCATGAGCGGGATGCGCGTCGATCTGCGTGACCACTCACCCTGACGTTTTGAGTGTCAAAGTTATAGGGTCAAGCCTCACGGGCAATTAGTACTGGTTAGCTTAACGCATTACTGCGCTTCCACACCCAGCCTATCAACGTCCTGGTCTTGAACGACCCTTCAGGGGGCTCTAGGCCCCGGCAAGACTCATCTTGAGACGAGTTTCCCGCTTAGATGCTTTCAGCGGTTATCTCTTCCGCACTTAGCTACTCGGCGATGCCACTGGCGTGACAACCGATACACCAGAGGTGCGTCCACTCCGGTCCTCTCGTACTAGGAGCAGGCTCTCTCAATCTTGCAGCGCCCACGGAAGATAGGGACCAAACTGTCTCACGACGTTTTAAACCCAGCTCACGTACCTCTTTAAATGGCGAACAGCCATACCCTTGGGACCGGCTACAGCCCCAGGATGAGATGAGCCGACATCGAGGTGCCAAACACCGCCGTCGATATGAACTCTTGGGCGGTATCAGCCTGTTATCCCCAGAGTACCTTTTATCCGTTGAGCGATGGCCCTTCCATACAGAACCACCGGATCACTTTGTCCTACTTTCGTACCTGCTCGACTTGTCAGTCTCGCAGTCAAGCACGCTTATGCCAATGCACTATCAACACGATTTCCGACCGTATTTAGCGTACCTTCGAACTCCTCCGTTACACTTTGGGAGGAGACCGCCCCAGTCAAACTGCCCACCATACACTGTCCCCAACCCGGATAACGGGCCAAGGTTAGAACCTCAAACACACCAGGGTGGTATTTCAACGTTGGCTCCACCTGATCTAGCGACCAGGTTTCAAAGCCTCCCACCTATCCTACACAGATCTGTTCAAAGTCCAATGTAAAGCTACAGTAAAGGTTCATGGGGTCTTTCCGTCTTTCCGCGGGGAGATTGCATCATCACAAACATTTCAACTTCGCTGAGTCTCTGGAGGAGACAGTGTGGCCATCATTACTCCATTCGTGCAGGTCGGAACTTACCCGACAAGGAATTTCGCTACCTTAGGACCGTTATAGTTACGGCCGCCGTTTACTGGGACTTCAGTCAAGAGCTTGCACCCCATCATTTAATCTTCCAGCACCGGGCAGGAGTCACACCCTATACGTCGACTTTCGTCTTTGCAGAGTGCTGTGTTTTTAATAAACAGTTGCAGCCACCGATTCTCTGCGGCCTCATTGGGCTCACCAAGTAAATGGATCACCTACTAAAGGCACACCTTCTTCCGAAGTTACGGTGTCAATTTGCCGAGTTCCTTCTCCAGAGTTCTCTCAAGCGCCTTAGAATACTCATCTCGCGCACCAGTGTCGGTTTGCGGTACGGTCGTCAATAGCTGAAGCTTAGTGGCTTTTCCTGGAAGCAGGGTATCACTCACTTCGTCTGCAAGCAGACTCGTTATCACCCCTCATCTAAGCCCGGCGGATTTGCCTACCAGGCACGACTACAGGCTTGAACCGGGACATCCAACACCCGGCTGAGCTAACCTTCTCCGTCCCCACATCGCACTATTGATCGGTACAGGAATATTGACCTGTTTCCCATCAGCTACGCATCTCTGCCTCGCCTTAGGGGCCGACTCACCCTACGCCGATGAACGTTGCGTAGGAAACCTTGCGCTTTCGGCGAGGGGGCTTTTCACCCCCTTTAACGCTACTCATGTCAGCATTCGCACTTCTGATACCTCCAGCAGGCCTCACGACCCACCTTCACAGGCGTACAGAACGCTCTCCTACCACGCACAGTAAACTGTGCATCCGCAGCTTCGGTAACTGGCTTAGCCCCGTTACATCTTCCGCGCAGGACGACTCGATCAGTGAGCTATTACGCTTTCTTTAAATGATGGCTGCTTCTAAGCCAACATCCTGACTGTTTTAGCCTTCCCACTTCGTTTCCCACTTAGCCAATTTTAGGGACCTTAGCTGGCGGTCTGGGTTGTTTCCCTCTTGAGTCCGGACGTTAGCACCCGGTGCTCTGTCTCCCAAGCTGTACTCTTCGGTATTCGGAGTTTGCATAGGTTTGGTAAGTCGCCATGACCCCCTAGCCTAAACAGTGCTCTACCCCCGAAGGTAATACTTGAGGCACTACCTAAATAGTTTTCGGAGAGAACCAGCTATCTCCAGGTTTGTTTAGCCTTTCACCCCTATCCACAGCTCATCCGCTAGTTTTGCAACACTAGTCGGTTCGGACCTCCAGCACCTGTTACGGTACCTTCATCCTGGCCATGGATAGATCACCTGGTTTCGGGTCTACACCCAGCGACTAAATCGCCCTATTCGGACTCGATTTCTCTACGGCTACCCTATTCGGTTAACCTCGCCACTGAATGTAAGTCGCTGACCCATTATACAAAAGGTACGCAGTCACCCTTGCGGGCTCCTACTTTTTGTATGCATGCGGTTTCAGGATCTATTTCACTCCCCTCCCGGGGTTCTTTTCGCCTTTCCCTCACGGTACTTGTTCACTATCGGTCGATTACGAGTATTTAGCCTTGGAGGATGGTCCCCCCATATTCAGACAGGATTTCACGTGTCCCGCCCTACTCTATTCGTGCCTAGTTCCACAATCGACATTTCTCATACGGGGCTATCACCCGCTATGGCCGGACTTTCCATTCCGTTCTGATATGCCAACTGCTAAAACACGAGGGCTACTCCGATTTCGCTCGCCACTACTTTCGGAATCTCGGTTGATGTCTTTTCCTCGAGCTACTGAGATGTTTCAGTTCACCCGGTTCGCCTCGCACACCTATGTATTCAGTGTGCGATACCTCTAAACGAGGTGGGTTTCCCCATTCGGAAATCTCCGGATCAAAGCTTATTTGCCAGCTCCCCGAAGCTTATCGCAGGCTATCACGTCCTTCGTCGCCTGTAATCGCCAAGGCATCCACCACATGCACTTAGTCACTTGACCCTATAACTTTGACATCCGCAGATGTCGTCAAGGACAGATGCTCAACAACTTGAGCATTTATTTGAGTATCACGCGTTCGCCGTTCTTCAATTTCTACTCTTTTCAGAGTTGAAGTTTGTTGACGCAATCAAATGTCGCTGGCGGCACGGTGCCGGACGCCCCTTTACGAGCGCCGGCTTTCCGCCAGCAACGCTGATTCGACTCTACGAATTGTTAAAGAACAACAGCCGACATGAATGTCGAGACTGGCAAACCACAACGCCATTCTTGACGCTGTGGTTTGCCACCCATGTGAAGTGATTGGTGGAGGATGACGGGATCGAACCGACGACCCCCTGCTTGCAAAGCAGGTGCTCTCCCAGCTGAGCTAATCCCCCAAGATCTTGACGACCCTCGTGGTGGGTCTGGCTGGATTCGAACCAGCGACCCCCGCCTTATCAAGACGGTGCTCTAACCGACTGAGCTACAGACCCACGCGTTTCATGCGTGCTCCTGTATCGCGCCAACCGGCAAGGCCAGCTCGCCAGGCTCACGCGTTTTCTCACTCACTGTTGTGTGTCTACAGCCGATAAGTGTGGGCGCGCTGAACTCGCATTTTTCAACTCGACTCTCCCGAGCTGCCTAAGCAACCCGACGGTCTCGTCATTCTCTAGAAAGGAGGTGATCCAGCCGCACCTTCCGATACGGCTACCTTGTTACGACTTCACCCCAGTCACGAACCCTGCCGTGGTAATCGCCCCCCTTGCGGTTAGGCTAACTACTTCTGGCAGAACCCGCTCCCATGGTGTGACGGGCGGTGTGTACAAGACCCGGGAACGTATTCACCGCGGCAAGCTGATCCGCGATTACTAGCGATTCCGACTTCACGCAGTCGAGTTGCAGACTGCGATCCGGACTACGACCGGGTTTCTGGGATTAGCTCCCCCTCGCGGGTTGGCAGCCCTCTGTCCCGGCCATTGTATGACGTGTGTAGCCCTACCCATAAGGGCCATGATGACCTGACGTCATCCCCACCTTCCTCCGGTTTGTCACCGGCAGTCTCATTAGAGTGCCCTTTCGTAGCAACTAATGACAAGGGTTGCGCTCGTTGCGGGACTTAACCCAACATCTCACGACACGAGCTGACGACGGCCATGCAGCACCTGTGTCCAGGTTCTCTTTCGAGCACTCCCACATCTCTGCAGGATTCCTGGCATGTCAAGGGTAGGTAAGGTTTTTCGCGTTGCATCGAATTAAACCACATCATCCACCGCTTGTGCGGGTCCCCGTCAATTCCTTTGAGTTTCAACCTTGCGGCCGTACTCCCCAGGCGGTCAACTTCACGCGTTAGCTACGTTACTGAGAAGAAACCCTCCCAACAACCAGTTGACATCGTTTAGGGCGTGGACTACCAGGGTATCTAATCCTGTTTGCTCCCCACGCTTTCGTGCATGAGCGTCAGTACAGGTCCAGGGGATTGCCTTCGCCATCGGTGTTCCTCCGCATATCTACGCATTTCACTGCTACACGCGGAATTCCATCCCCCTCTACCGTACTCTAGCCATGCAGTCACAAATGCAGTTCCCAGGTTGAGCCCGGGGATTTCACATCTGTCTTGCATAACCGCCTGCGCACGCTTTACGCCCAGTAATTCCGATTAACGCTTGCACCCTACGTATTACCGCGGCTGCTGGCACGTAGTTAGCCGGTGCTTATTCTTCAGGTACCGTCATGAACCCCCAGTATTAGTAGGAGTCTTTTCTTCCCTGACAAAAGCGGTTTACAACCCGAAGGCCTTCTTCCCGCACGCGGCATGGCTGGATCAGGGTTGCCCCCATTGTCCAAAATTCCCCACTGCTGCCTCCCGTAGGAGTCTGGGCCGTGTCTCAGTCCCAGTGTGGCTGGTCGTCCTCTCAGACCAGCTACAGATCGTCGGCTTGGTAGGCCTTTACCCCACCAACTACCTAATCTGATATCGGCCGCTCCAATTGCGCGAGGTCTTGCGATCCCCCGCTTTCACCCTCAGGTCGTATGCGGTATTAGCTGCTCTTTCGAGCAGTTATCCCCCACAACTGGGCACGTTCCGATATATTACTCACCCGTTCGCCACTCGTCGCCAGGTTGCCCCGCGTTACCGTTCGACTTGCATGTGTAAGGCATGCCGCCAGCGTTCAATCTGAGCCAGGATCAAACTCTACAGTTCGATCTTGAATAAACTCAACGGAATCGAACAAAGACTACTTTCATAGCTTCATTCATATCTTCCGTGAGCATCTAGCGATTTAACCTTCTCAGGTCGCTCGTCCAGACGCCCACGCTTATCGGCTGTAAATTCTTAAAGAACATCGAAGCAGCTTTCGCTTCAGGCTTTTCGCCTTGCTTCGTCGCACCGCTGATTTGTCGTCAGCAGCGCAGAGATGAGACTATAAACGAGTTCGTTTGAACTTGTCAAGCGTCTTTCACGATCATTCTCATGATCCGATCGACACCGCCTCAGCTCCAGAGATCAACGCTCCGCGAAGCGCTGATCTCTGCAAGCAGAGAAAGGAACGCCCGGTCCTCAGACCGGGCGCTTCCGGATATTAGCCTGACGATGACCTACTTTCACACGGGAATCCGCACTATCATCGGCGCTGAGTCGTTTCACGGTCCTGTTCGGGATGGGAAGGGGTGGGACCGACTCGCTATGGTCATCAGGCTTGACTGGTTGGCTTGCTGAGGGGCTCAGCAGGCCCAATTCGGTAGAGTCAAATCAGCTTGGTTTGATTGCGTCTTCAGGTTTGAAGAACGGTTTTGATCGGGCATTCCCAGCATGAGCGGGATGCGCGTCGATCTGCGTGACCACTCACCCTGACGTTTTGAGTGTCAAAGTTATAGGGTCAAGCCTCACGGGCAATTAGTACTGGTTAGCTTAACGCATTACTGCGCTTCCACACCCAGCCTATCAACGTCCTGGTCTTGAACGACCCTTCAGGGGGCTCTAGGCCCCGGCAAGACTCATCTTGAGACGAGTTTCCCGCTTAGATGCTTTCAGCGGTTATCTCTTCCGCACTTAGCTACTCGGCGATGCCACTGGCGTGACAACCGATACACCAGAGGTGCGTCCACTCCGGTCCTCTCGTACTAGGAGCAGGCTCTCTCAATCTTGCAGCGCCCACGGAAGATAGGGACCAAACTGTCTCACGACGTTTTAAACCCAGCTCACGTACCTCTTTAAATGGCGAACAGCCATACCCTTGGGACCGGCTACAGCCCCAGGATGAGATGAGCCGACATCGAGGTGCCAAACACCGCCGTCGATATGAACTCTTGGGCGGTATCAGCCTGTTATCCCCAGAGTACCTTTTATCCGTTGAGCGATGGCCCTTCCATACAGAACCACCGGATCACTTTGTCCTACTTTCGTACCTGCTCGACTTGTCAGTCTCGCAGTCAAGCACGCTTATGCCAATGCACTATCAACACGATTTCCGACCGTATTTAGCGTACCTTCGAACTCCTCCGTTACACTTTGGGAGGAGACCGCCCCAGTCAAACTGCCCACCATACACTGTCCCCAACCCGGATAACGGGCCAAGGTTAGAACCTCAAACACACCAGGGTGGTATTTCAACGTTGGCTCCACCTGATCTAGCGACCAGGTTTCAAAGCCTCCCACCTATCCTACACAGATCTGTTCAAAGTCCAATGTAAAGCTACAGTAAAGGTTCATGGGGTCTTTCCGTCTTTCCGCGGGGAGATTGCATCATCACAAACATTTCAACTTCGCTGAGTCTCTGGAGGAGACAGTGTGGCCATCATTACTCCATTCGTGCAGGTCGGAACTTACCCGACAAGGAATTTCGCTACCTTAGGACCGTTATAGTTACGGCCGCCGTTTACTGGGACTTCAGTCAAGAGCTTGCACCCCATCATTTAATCTTCCAGCACCGGGCAGGAGTCACACCCTATACGTCGACTTTCGTCTTTGCAGAGTGCTGTGTTTTTAATAAACAGTTGCAGCCACCGATTCTCTGCGGCCTCATTGGGCTCACCAAGTAAATGGATCACCTACTAAAGGCACACCTTCTTCCGAAGTTACGGTGTCAATTTGCCGAGTTCCTTCTCCAGAGTTCTCTCAAGCGCCTTAGAATACTCATCTCGCGCACCAGTGTCGGTTTGCGGTACGGTCGTCAATAGCTGAAGCTTAGTGGCTTTTCCTGGAAGCAGGGTATCACTCACTTCGTCTGCAAGCAGACTCGTTATCACCCCTCATCTAAGCCCGGCGGATTTGCCTACCAGGCACGACTACAGGCTTGAACCGGGACATCCAACACCCGGCTGAGCTAACCTTCTCCGTCCCCACATCGCACTATTGATCGGTACAGGAATATTGACCTGTTTCCCATCAGCTACGCATCTCTGCCTCGCCTTAGGGGCCGACTCACCCTACGCCGATGAACGTTGCGTAGGAAACCTTGCGCTTTCGGCGAGGGGGCTTTTCACCCCCTTTAACGCTACTCATGTCAGCATTCGCACTTCTGATACCTCCAGCAGGCCTCACGACCCACCTTCACAGGCGTACAGAACGCTCTCCTACCACGCACAGTAAACTGTGCATCCGCAGCTTCGGTAACTGGCTTAGCCCCGTTACATCTTCCGCGCAGGACGACTCGATCAGTGAGCTATTACGCTTTCTTTAAATGATGGCTGCTTCTAAGCCAACATCCTGACTGTTTTAGCCTTCCCACTTCGTTTCCCACTTAGCCAATTTTAGGGACCTTAGCTGGCGGTCTGGGTTGTTTCCCTCTTGAGTCCGGACGTTAGCACCCGGTGCTCTGTCTCCCAAGCTGTACTCTTCGGTATTCGGAGTTTGCATAGGTTTGGTAAGTCGCCATGACCCCCTAGCCTAAACAGTGCTCTACCCCCGAAGGTAATACTTGAGGCACTACCTAAATAGTTTTCGGAGAGAACCAGCTATCTCCAGGTTTGTTTAGCCTTTCACCCCTATCCACAGCTCATCCGCTAGTTTTGCAACACTAGTCGGTTCGGACCTCCAGCACCTGTTACGGTACCTTCATCCTGGCCATGGATAGATCACCTGGTTTCGGGTCTACACCCAGCGACTAAATCGCCCTATTCGGACTCGATTTCTCTACGGCTACCCTATTCGGTTAACCTCGCCACTGAATGTAAGTCGCTGACCCATTATACAAAAGGTACGCAGTCACCCTTGCGGGCTCCTACTTTTTGTATGCATGCGGTTTCAGGATCTATTTCACTCCCCTCCCGGGGTTCTTTTCGCCTTTCCCTCACGGTACTTGTTCACTATCGGTCGATTACGAGTATTTAGCCTTGGAGGATGGTCCCCCCATATTCAGACAGGATTTCACGTGTCCCGCCCTACTCTATTCGTGCCTAGTTCCACAATCGACATTTCTCATACGGGGCTATCACCCGCTATGGCCGGACTTTCCATTCCGTTCTGATATGCCAACTGCTAAAACACGAGGGCTACTCCGATTTCGCTCGCCACTACTTTCGGAATCTCGGTTGATGTCTTTTCCTCGAGCTACTGAGATGTTTCAGTTCACCCGGTTCGCCTCGCACACCTATGTATTCAGTGTGCGATACCTCTAAACGAGGTGGGTTTCCCCATTCGGAAATCTCCGGATCAAAGCTTATTTGCCAGCTCCCCGAAGCTTATCGCAGGCTATCACGTCCTTCGTCGCCTGTAATCGCCAAGGCATCCACCACATGCACTTAGTCACTTGACCCTATAACTTTGACATCCGCAGATGTCGTCAAGGACAGATGCTCAACAACTTGAGCATTTATTTGAGTATCACGCGTTCGCCGTTCTTCAATTTCTACTCTTTTCAGAGTTGAAGTTTGTTGACGCAATCAAATGTCGCTGGCGGCACGGTGCCGGACGCCCCTTTACGAGCGCCGGCTTTCCGCCAGCAACGCTGATTCGACTCTACGAATTGTTAAAGAACAACAGCCGACATGAATGTCGAGACTGGCAAACCACAACGCCATTCTTGACGCTGTGGTTTGCCACCCATGTGAAGTGATTGGTGGAGGATGACGGGATCGAACCGACGACCCCCTGCTTGCAAAGCAGGTGCTCTCCCAGCTGAGCTAATCCCCCAAGATCTTGACGACCCTCGTGGTGGGTCTGGCTGGATTCGAACCAGCGACCCCCGCCTTATCAAGACGGTGCTCTAACCGACTGAGCTACAGACCCACGCGTTTCATGCGTGCTCCTGTATCGCGCCAACCGGCAAGGCCAGCTCGCCAGGCTCACGCGTTTTCTCACTCACTGTTGTGTGTCTACAGCCGATAAGTGTGGGCGCGCTGAACTCGCATTTTTCAACTCGACTCTCCCGAGCTGCCTAAGCAACCCGACGGTCTCGTCATTCTCTAGAAAGGAGGTGATCCAGCCGCACCTTCCGATACGGCTACCTTGTTACGACTTCACCCCAGTCACGAACCCTGCCGTGGTAATCGCCCCCCTTGCGGTTAGGCTAACTACTTCTGGCAGAACCCGCTCCCATGGTGTGACGGGCGGTGTGTACAAGACCCGGGAACGTATTCACCGCGGCAAGCTGATCCGCGATTACTAGCGATTCCGACTTCACGCAGTCGAGTTGCAGACTGCGATCCGGACTACGACCGGGTTTCTGGGATTAGCTCCCCCTCGCGGGTTGGCAGCCCTCTGTCCCGGCCATTGTATGACGTGTGTAGCCCTACCCATAAGGGCCATGATGACCTGACGTCATCCCCACCTTCCTCCGGTTTGTCACCGGCAGTCTCATTAGAGTGCCCTTTCGTAGCAACTAATGACAAGGGTTGCGCTCGTTGCGGGACTTAACCCAACATCTCACGACACGAGCTGACGACGGCCATGCAGCACCTGTGTCCAGGTTCTCTTTCGAGCACTCCCACATCTCTGCAGGATTCCTGGCATGTCAAGGGTAGGTAAGGTTTTTCGCGTTGCATCGAATTAAACCACATCATCCACCGCTTGTGCGGGTCCCCGTCAATTCCTTTGAGTTTCAACCTTGCGGCCGTACTCCCCAGGCGGTCAACTTCACGCGTTAGCTACGTTACTGAGAAGAAACCCTCCCAACAACCAGTTGACATCGTTTAGGGCGTGGACTACCAGGGTATCTAATCCTGTTTGCTCCCCACGCTTTCGTGCATGAGCGTCAGTACAGGTCCAGGGGATTGCCTTCGCCATCGGTGTTCCTCCGCATATCTACGCATTTCACTGCTACACGCGGAATTCCATCCCCCTCTACCGTACTCTAGCCATGCAGTCACAAATGCAGTTCCCAGGTTGAGCCCGGGGATTTCACATCTGTCTTGCATAACCGCCTGCGCACGCTTTACGCCCAGTAATTCCGATTAACGCTTGCACCCTACGTATTACCGCGGCTGCTGGCACGTAGTTAGCCGGTGCTTATTCTTCAGGTACCGTCATGAACCCCCAGTATTAGTAGGAGTCTTTTCTTCCCTGACAAAAGCGGTTTACAACCCGAAGGCCTTCTTCCCGCACGCGGCATGGCTGGATCAGGGTTGCCCCCATTGTCCAAAATTCCCCACTGCTGCCTCCCGTAGGAGTCTGGGCCGTGTCTCAGTCCCAGTGTGGCTGGTCGTCCTCTCAGACCAGCTACAGATCGTCGGCTTGGTAGGCCTTTACCCCACCAACTACCTAATCTGATATCGGCCGCTCCAATTGCGCGAGGTCTTGCGATCCCCCGCTTTCACCCTCAGGTCGTATGCGGTATTAGCTGCTCTTTCGAGCAGTTATCCCCCACAACTGGGCACGTTCCGATATATTACTCACCCGTTCGCCACTCGTCGCCAGGTTGCCCCGCGTTACCGTTCGACTTGCATGTGTAAGGCATGCCGCCAGCGTTCAATCTGAGCCAGGATCAAACTCTACAGTTCGATCTTGAATAAACTCAACGGAATCGAACAAAGACTACTTTCATAGCTTCATTCATATCTTCCGTGAGCATCTAGCGATTTAACCTTCTCAGGTCGCTCGTCCAGACGCCCACGCTTATCGGCTGTAAATTCTTAAAGAACATCGAAGCAGCTTTCGCCTCAGGCTTTCCGCCTTGCTTCGTCGCACCGCTGATTTGTCGTCAGCAGCGCAGAAGCGAGATTATGAACGATTTCTTTCGAACCCGTCAAGCAGTCAGAGAAATTATTTTCATCAGCGACTGCGAGAATCTCGCCGCCAAATGAAA